>NZ_JAOCAH010000009.1 GCF_029839275.1 Pseudomonas sp. GD03944 | reverse complement strand
GGCGTTCGAGGTGGGGTTCCTGAGTCGCGTGCATCAGCGGTTGTGTTCGCCGCTGGGTGGTAACCATCAGGCGCGGCAAACGGCCCTGCGGCTGTAACCGGACGGGGCGCTCGCGTGGCGGGCGCCCTGGCTGACAGGCTCAGCCCAAGCGCCCTGCCCGCCCCAGCTCGACCAGGGTGTCGACGACATACCGCACCTTGGGCCGCAGGTGCGCCGTCCGCGGCCACACGGCATGCACGTCGATCAGGTCGGCGGTGTAGGCATCCAGCACCGTGACCAGGCGGCCTGCCTCGATGTGCTCGCGGCACAGGGAAAGGGGTATCTGGCACAGGCCAAGCCCTGCCACGGTGGCGGCGATGATCGCTTCGCCATCGCCCATCTGGTGGGTCGGCGGCGGTGCCACGCGCTGCGCCACGCCCTCCACATTCACCCGCCAGGACAACGGCTGCCCGCGGCGGTAGCCGACGATTCCACAATGCGCCTGGAGGTCGTCTGGTGTTTGGGGCGTGCCGTGGTGCGCCAGGTAATCGGGTGCGCCACAGATGACCCAGCGCTGGCTGGTAAGCCGCCGGGCGATCAGGTCGGTGGAATCCTTCGGGTCGCCAAAGCGAATGGCGAGGTCCACACCCTCTTCGATGGGGTCGATCAGGTGGTCGGTGAAGGTCAGGGTGAAATGCAGCCCGGGGTAGCGCCGGCCGATCTCCAGCAACAGCGGCAGCATGACCTGCCGGCCGAACGCCGCCGGCATGTCGATGCGCAGGCGCCCCGTCGGCTGGTGCGAGCGTGTGCCGAGGCAGGTTTCTGCGGCGGCGATTTCGTCCAGGGCTGCGGAGCAGGCAGCGAGGTAGGCTGCGCCGTCCGCCGACAGGGTGACGCGCCGGGTGGTGCGGTGGAACAGCTTCACACCCAAGCGCTCTTCGAGGCGGGCAATGGATTTGCCGACGGCGGATTTGGATACGCCGAGCTTTTCCGCGGCGTCGGTAAAGCTGCGGGCCCTCGCCGTGACCACGAAGGTGGTGACGCCACTCAGGGATTCGATGGGCAGCATGGCGTACTCACTGTAGAGAAAATATCTACATAGTGAGGATTTACGCCGCGTTTATCGAGCCCTGCGTCCTCCATAAGCTTCTCCCGTCCTTGGTTCTTGATTGGAGAAACGATATGCCCCTCGCAATCTGGGCACTGGCGATAGGCGCGTTCGGTATCGGTACGACCGAATTCGTCATCGCCGGACTACTGCCGCAAATGGCCGCCGAATTCGGTGTCACGATCCCCCAGGCGGGATACCTGGCGACCTCCTACGCGCTGGGTGTGTTCGTCGGCGCCCCGCTGCTGATCGTGCTGGGCGGCAAGGTCCCGCGCAAACACATGCTGATCGGCCTGATGGTGCTGTTCGTGCTCGGCAACCTGCTCACCGCCGCCGCCCCGACCTTTACCTTGACCTTGATCGGGCGTGTGGTCACGTCGCTCGCCCACGGTGCGTTCTTCGGTATCGGCTCGATCCTGGCGGCGGAGCTGGTCGCGCCGAACAAGCGCGTCAGTGCGATTGCCTTCATGTTCTCGGGCCTGGCGCTGGCCACGCTGGTGGGCGTACCCGGCGGCACCTGGCTGAGCCAGCTCGTCTCGTGGCGCGCCACCTTCTACGCCATCACCCTGGTGGGTGTCGTTGCACTGCTTGCGGTGTGCTGGCTGATCCCCGCGACCCAAGGCAGTGGCAGCACCCACGTCCGGCAAGAGCTGGCTGCTTTCGGGAACGGCCGCGTGCTGCTGGCGATGGGCATCACCGTGCTGGGGCCCGCGGCGTTTTTCACCTCGATCACTTACATCGCGCCGATGATGACGGAGGTGGCGGGCTTCTCGGAGTCGGCCATCGTCTGGCTGATGATGGCCTTTGGCGTGGGCCTGTTCCTGGGTAACGCGCTGGGCGGGCGCTACGCCGACCGCGCCTTGATGCCGCTGCTCTACGTCACGCTGCTGGCCCAGGCGCTGGTGCTGTTCCTGTTCACCTACGTCGCCCATAGCCAGTGGCCGTCGGTTATCTGCATCGTGCTGATGGCCGGTTTCGGTTTTGCCACGGTCTCCCCGATCCAGAAGCTGGTGCTGGATAAAGCCAGGGACGCCGGCGCACCGACACTGGCGTCGGCGGTCAACATCGGCCTGTTCAACCTGGGCAATGCCATCGGCGCCTGGGCCGGTGGCTGGGTGATCGGTGCAGGCTTCGGCCTGGTGGCGCCCAACTGGGCCGGCGGCTTGCTGTCACTTGGCGCGCTGGCCCTGGCGATCATTTCCGGTCTGCTGGACAGGCAGGAGGCGCGCGCGATTGCGCAAGCGGCCTAAGCCGGAAGGTGCAACGTTGCAGGATCTGATCGACAAGGGCGCTCGCCTGCGAGTGAGCACCCTTGTCGTGTCCGGATGAGCCTCTAGACCGCAAACCCTTTGACGGTGTCGATCCACGCCAGGTCGAGGCGGTTCTGTTCGGGGTCCAGGCCCTGGGCTTCCATGGCGGCGCGGTGGCCGTCGATTTCCCAAGACATTTGCCCCTGGTCGCTGGTATTGCCGTCCAACTGGTGCATCTGGGTCACGCCCAGGTGGTAGAAGCGCAGCAGTTTCATGGCGGTGGGGTCGCCGGTTTCGACACCCTTTTTGACGTGGTGCATGACGTTGGTGACGCGCATCAGACTGCGCTTGAGCTGCCAGCCGTAGGCGGCCATGGCCATCCACGGTTGCGACCACAGGACGTAGCGCACCAGCACGATGGTCAGGCCCAGGCCAAGCAGCACACCGCCCAGGTTCCAGCGGAAGTTGTCGCCGCCCGGCTCGCCGAACACCTGCACGGCCAGGGTGGACAGCAGCAGCGCCAGCACCACGAAGATCGCGGCGACCACCAGGGTGCTGCGGCGGGTCTGCTGGCGGTAGGTTTCGGGGTTGCAGGGTGTGATTTCGAACATGGGCGATGGCTCTCTAACGCGTGGCGAGGCGCGATGTTACGCCAGCGCCTCGCGTTGCACGAATATCGAACCGTTACCGAGCGTTTTCACAGGTCACTTGCCCGACTGCAGATCCTCGTCGATGCGCTCGCGCAGGTAGGCGTAGAACGGGTTGGAGGTCACACGCTGCAAACCGGTGAGCCCCACCACCAGCACACCTTGTTCCCCGCGCGGCGCCAGCGTGCCCAAGGCCACCCCGTAGAATTCCTCGGTGGTGGGCTCGCTGCCATACAGCGGATCGTCCGGTGGGAACGGTAGCGCAACGTGCGACAGCGAGAACAGCTGGCCCGGGTACTCGACGTTCAGCAGCGTGACCACGGCCTCGCGCTCGCCGGCAGCGATGCGCCGCGCCTCCACCTGACGCCCCGCGTTCGCCGCCACGCCCACCACGGTCAGGTCGTAGTCGCGCTGCGTCGGTGGCAGCAGGTCTGCCAGCAGGTTGCTCATGTCCGGGCGCAACAGCGAGCCGATGGCCTGCGAGCGATTGATGTCGAAGATCACCAGTTCACTGCCGTTGGCCGGCAGTCGCTCGAACAGGTCGTTGACCACGGCCGGCGTGCTCACCGTGCTGTCGGCCAGCGACTGGAAGGCCAGCACCGGCGGCATCTGCGTCAGCCGCCCATCTTTGGCGGCGCTGTCGAAGGCGCGCTGCACCTCGTGCGTCAGCTCGTAGGTCTGCCGCGCCGCATACACGGGGAAGGAGTTGTACTTGAACGGGTTGAACTCCGGCAGCACGTTCATCCAGGCCGACTTGGCGAAGGCCGGCAAGACCGCCGGCAGCGCCGCCAGCCCGGCATAGCGGGCGTAACGGGTAACGCCGACCATGGGCGAAATCAACACCAGCCGCTCAGGCATCGCCAGGTTCTGGTCTTCCAGTGCCGCCAGGCTGTAGCGCAGGGCCAGCGCACCGCCGTTGGAATAGCCGACGAGGTACAGCGGCCCGTCCGGCACCCGATCGCGTGCCTCGCGTATCGCCATGCGGGTCGTTGCCAACCACTGTTCCCAGCGTACATCGGTCAGTGCGGCCGGCGTCGTGCCGTGGCCCGGCATACGCGGCACCAGGCTGACGAAGCCCTGCTCGCTCAGGTGCCGGGCGATATGGCGCAGGCTGTAGGGCGAGTCGGTCAGGCCATGCAGCAGCACCACCACACCGCGCACGGCGCCGGTGGGTTGCAGGATGAAGGAGCGGTTCCAGTCGTGCGGCAGGTTGCCCGGGTACACCGGGCTGGCACTGTTGTAGCGGTTGTAGGCATTGGCATCATCGCTGGTGCCAGGCTCGATGACCTGGCTGTGCAGCGCCTCGAACAATCGCTTCTCAGCGGCCTGGTAAGCGGCCCAATCCATGCCATCGAGTTCGGCAGCGTCAGGCTCGTCGAGAATCACCCGGTGCCAGGGCTCCAGCTCCGGCAAGGAGGACAACCCGGCGATGCGCACGCCTAGCAGCACCACGGCCACCAGCAGCACCATCACCAGCACCCAGGTCAGAACGGTGTGCAGGCGTGACAGACTCATCAGGCATCTCCTTTGTCGATTCGGTGGCTTCCTACCTATCCATTGCTCCCCGGGTTTCGCTTCGCTCTACCCAGGCTACGGCCGTAGTGTTCGATGGTGGGAAAGCAGAGTGTTTCCCACCCTACGGGGTATGGCGTCAGGCTTCGACGGCGGTCCACTGTTTGTTGAGGCGTTTGTCGGACACGGCCATCTTGGTGCCCAGCTGTTGGGCGAACAGCGAGACGCGGTATTCCTCGAGCATCCAGCGGTAGAGCTGCAGCTGCGGGTCGCGCTTGCCTTCCTGGCTGTGTTTGGCCAGGCGCGCCTGGTACTGCTCCCAGTAGCCGGTCAGTTCGCCGGTCCACACGCGGTCGCGCTGCACCTGGGCGCCGACCTTGTCCAGGCGATGTTCCACGGCCTTGAGGTAACGCGGCACTTCCTTCAGCCACTCGGCCGGGGTTTCGCGTACGAAGCCGGGGTACACCAGGTTCGCCAGTTGCTGCTTGATGTCGTTGAGGGCCATGGCCTGGGCCAGGTCGATCTTGCCCTTGAAGCGTTTCTGCAGGCCGTGCCACAGCTTGAGGATCTCCAGCACCAGGCGCGCCAGGCGCTCGGCGTGGGCGGTCCAGTCGCCGCGCTTCTGCTCGGCCAGGGCAGCCAGGGCAGCACCATCGCGCGGCAGCGGCTCGCTGCCTTCGAGGATGCAGCTGTCCAGGCTGGCCAGCAGGATGTCTTCGACCAGCGCCTCGACCCGGCCCAGCTCGCGGTGCAGCAGGCCCAGTTCGGTGAGGCCCGGCAGTTTGCCGCGCAGGTACTTGGCCGGCTCGGCGAGTTGCTGCAACAGCAGGCGCTGCAAGGCGCGGCGGTGTTGGAACTCGGCCTCGGCCTGGGTCGGGAAGCGCCCTTCCTTGACGGTGCCGCCCTCCTCGACCAGCGCCGGGTAGACGGTCATCGACAGGCCGGCGACCTTCTGCTGGGTTTTCTCGGCGACCTGGGCGAAGGCCTTGGCCTCCACCGGCTTCTGGGTCTTTTCTGTCTGCGGCAGCGCCAGGGCCGCCTGGCTCGCCTCGTTGAAACGCGCGGTCAGCTCGGCCAGGTCGCGACCTTCGCCCAGGAACTTGCCGTGGGTGTCGACCACTTCGATGTTCATGCGCAGGTGGCCTTCGAGCTGGGCGTCGGCCTCGCTCCAGGCCTCTTCCGGCACGCGGCTGCCGGTCATGCGCTGCAGCTCGCGGCCCAGGGCCAGCGGCAGGCTGCCGTCGGCGAAGGTGATCTTGGCCAGGGCAGCGCTGACGAAGTCCGGCACCGGCACGAAGTTCTTGCGGATGGCCTTGGGCAGGTTGCGCACCAGGGCCACGCTCTTGGCCTCCAGCAGGCCAGGCACCAGCCATTGCAGACGCTCGGCCTGCAGCTGCGGCAGGAGCGGCGCCGGCACGCGCAGGGTGACGCCATCGCGCGGGTGGTTGGGCTCGAAGTGGTAGCTCAGCGGCAGGGTCAGTTCGCCCAGGCGCAGGGTGTCGGGGTACAGCGCCGCGGTGACTTCACTGGCCTCGCGGGCCAGCACGTCCTCCTCGCGCATGATCAGCAACTGGTTGTTGCCGGCGCTCTCGCGCTTGTACCAGGACTCGAAGCTGGCGGTCTGGTAGATGTCCGCCGGCAGGCGCGCGGCGTAGTAGTCGAACAGGGTTTCCTCGTCGGCGAGGATGTCGCGGCGGCGGGCCTTGGCTTCCAGTTCGTCGAGGCGTTCAAGCAACTGGCGGTTGGCGCTCAGGCACTTGGCGCGGCTGTTGATATCGCCGCGCACCAGGCCCTCGCGGATGAACATCTCGCGGGCCACCGGCGGGTCGATGGGGCCGTAGTGCACGGGGCGGCGACCGACCACGATCATGCCGTAGAGGGTGATCTGCTCGTAGGCCACGACCTGGCCGCGCTTCTTCTCCCAGTGCGGTTCCAGGTGGTTTTTCTTGATCAGGTGACCGGCCAGGGGCTCGATCCAGTCCGGCTCGATCTTCGCCACCATGCGCGCGAACAGCTTGGTGGTCTCGACCAGTTCGGCGGCCATGATCCAGTTGGGCTTCTTGCGCCCGATCACGCTGGAAGGGTGCACCCAGAAACGCCGCTGGCGGGCGCCGAGGTAGTCGCCCTCTTCGGTCTTCTGGCCGATCTGGCTGAGCAGGCCGCTGAGGATCGCCTTGTGCACGCCGGCGTAGTTCTTCGCGCGCTGCGCCGCCTCGCTGGCTTCGCTCTGCTGGCGGGCGATGGCGTTGACCCGAGTGTCGGTGGTCGCCGCGGCACGCTCCTTCGGCGCCGCGGGAGCCGCCTGGCCCTCGCTCTTCTTGCCGCCGGCCAGCTGCAGGTCCCGGGCGATCAGCACCAGTTGGCGGTGCGCATCGCGCCATTCGCGCAGGCGCATGTAGTTGAGGAAGTTCTTCTTGCACCAGCTGCGCAGCGGGTTGGAGCCCAGCTCCTGGCGTTTTTCCTCGAAGCCGCGCCAGAGGTTGATCAGCGCGGCGAAGTCCGAGTCCACATCCTTCCACTGCGCGTGGGCCTGGTCGGCTGCCTGCTGGCGGTCCATCGGCCGCTCGCGGGGGTCCTGCACCGACAGCGCCGAGGCGACGATGAGGATTTCTTCCAGGCTGCCCTGCTTGGCCGCCTCCAGCACCATGCGTCCCAGGCGCGGGTCGATGGGCAGGCGCGCCAGCTGGCGACCGATGGGGGTGAGCTGGCTTTCGCGGTTGACCGCCGACAGCTCCTGCAACAGGTTGAAGCCGTCGCTGATAGCCTTGCCATCTGGCGGCTCGATGAAGGGGAAATCCTCGATGCTGCCCAGGCGCAGGTGCAGCATCTGCAGGATCACCGCCGCCAGGTTGGTGCGCAGGATTTCCGGATCGGTGAATTCCGGCCGGCCGAGGAAATCCTCCTCGCTGTACAGGCGGATGCAGATGCCCGGCTCGACCCGGCCGCAACGGCCCTTGCGCTGGTTGGCGCTGGCCTGGGACACCGGCTCGATAGGCAGACGCTGGACCTTGGCGCGGTAGCTGTAGCGGCTGATGCGCGCGGTGCCGCTGTCAATCACGTAGCGGATGCCCGGCACGGTGAGCGAGGTTTCGGCGACGTTGGTGGCCAGCACGATCTTGCGCCCCGGCATGGGGGCGAAGATTTTCTGCTGCTCGGCCGGCGTGAGGCGCGCGTACAGCGGCAGCACCTCGGTGTGGCGCAGGTTGGCCTTGCGCAGCACCTCGGCGGCCTCGCGGATTTCCCGCTCGCCGGGGAGGAACACCAGAACGTCGCCCGGGCGCTGGCCCACGGAGCGCTCGTGCTCGGCGATCTCGTCCAGCGCGGCGAGGATGCCCTGGTCGATGGTCAGGTCGTCGAGCAGGCGCTCGCCCTCCTCGTCCACCTCGGCGGCCAACGGGCGGTACCAGGTGTCCACCGGGTAGGTACGGCCGGAGACCTCGATGATCGGCGCGCCATTGAAGTGTTTGCTGAAACGCTCCAGGTCGATGGTCGCCGAGGTGATGATCAGCTTCAGGTCGGGGCGGCGCGGCAGCAGGGTCTTCAGGTAGCCGAGCAGGAAGTCGATGTTGAGGCTGCGTTCGTGGGCCTCGTCGACAATGATGGTGTCGTACTTTTCCAGAAAGCGGTCGTGCTGGGTCTCGGCGAGCAGGATGCCGTCGGTCATCAGCTTGATCAGCGTGCCGTCCTTGCTCTGGTCCTCGAAGCGCACCTGGTAGCCGACCAGTTCCCCCAGGGGCGTGCCGATCTCTTCCGCGACCCGCGTCGCCACGCTGCGCGCGGCCAGGCGGCGCGGCTGGGTGTGGCCGATCAGGCCATGCACGCCACGGCCGAGCTCCAGGCAGATCTTCGGCAACTGGGTGGTCTTGCCGGAGCCGGTCTCGCCGGCGATCACCACCACCTGGCTCTTTTCCAGGGCAGCCTTGATCTCGTCGCGCTTGGCGGCGATGGGCAGCGCGTCGTCGTAACGGATTGTCGGGATGCTGGTGCGGCGCGCCTCGACCTTGTCGCTGGCGGCCTGGAAGCGCTCCACCCATTGCGCCAGCTTGGCGTCGTCCCACGCCGGCGTGCCCTGGGTTTTCTGCAACTCATGCAGCTGCCGGCGCAGGCGATGGCGCTCGGCGATCATGACGTGGTCGAGTTTTTTCTGCAGGGAGGCGATGTCGGTCATCAGGTACGCGGCGGTCAGGACAAAGCCGGGATTGTCGCAGATTTAACCATCGGCCTGTAAGGCAAGCCCGGCCAGCAGCTTGCCGGCCAGTTGATGGAACGTTTGCTGCTCGGCAGCCGTCAATCCAGCCAGGACACGCTGCAGGTTGGCGACGTGGGCGTCGAGCATGCCGTCTATCAGCGCGAAGCCGGCCGGCGTCAGCGCCACCAGCACGCCGCGGCGGTCGGTGGGGTGTTTGCGCCGTTCGATCAGCCCGGCTTTTTCCAGACGGTCGATGCGACTGGTCATGCCGCCGGAGGAAATCATCGCGCTCTCGTACAGCGCGGTGGGCATCAACGCATAGGGCTCGCCCGCGCGGCGCAGGGTGGCGAGCAGGTCGAACTCGCCGGCCTGCAGGCCGTGCTCGGCGAAAAACGGCAGCAGGTGATCGCGGTTGATCACCTGGCTGAGCTCGCTCAGGCGCCCGATCACCGCCATGGAGAAACCGTCCAGGTCGGGCCGTTGGTGCAGCCATTGATCAACGGCCAGTTGTGCGCGGTCTTGCATGACGCCCCCGATTTATCTTGCCAGCAAGATACTTATCAAAAAGAATGTTTGCATCGTAGCGTATTCATCCCAAGGAGGCAGCTGCATGTCAGGCTCCAACTTCCGGCCGCTTCTGGCCCTGTCGCTTCTGTTCGCCATTGGCGCGCTGATGGGGCTGACCAGCAACCTGGTGAAACTGGCCAGCGCCGCTGGCTGGCAGCCGGCGGCGTACCTATTGTGGAGCCTGATCGGCGGCGGCCTGCTGCTGTTGCCGTTCACCTGGCTGCGCGGCGAACGACCGGGCCTGAGCCCGCGCCTGCTGCGCTATTACCTGGGCTCCGGCCTGCTGAGCATCGCCCTGCCCAACGGCCTGTTGTTTAGCTCGATCCCCCATGTCGGCGCCGGCTTCGCCTCGATGTGCCTGGCCTTCCCGCCGCTATTCACCTACCTGCTGGCCCTGGCCCTGCGCATGGAAGGCTTGAGCCGCCTGCGCCTGCTGGGCATCTGCATCGGCCTGGCCGGCAGCCTGCTGCTGGCCCTGGGCAAGCTGCACAGCGGCGACAGCCCGCAACTCTGGGTGCTGGCTGCGCTGTGCGTGCCGGTGATCCTGGCCCTGGGCAACATCTACCGCTCGCGCTACTGGCCAAGCGGTGCCAGCCCGCTGTCGCTGGCACCGGGCATGTTGTTCGGCGGCGCGGTGCTGCTGGTGCCCCTGATGCTGCTGGACGTCGACCTACGTCCGCACTGGGGTGATACGACGGCCCTCGGCCTGCTGATCGGGCAGATGGTGCTGTTCGCCATGGTCTATGCGCTGTATTTCGTGTTGCAGGACCTGGCCGGGGCGGTGTTCCTCAGCCAGATCGGCTCGGTAGCCGCCATCACCGGCGCGGCCATGGCCATCGGCCTGTTCGGCGAACAGGGCAGCCTGACCATGCTGCTGGCCGCGCTGTGCATCGTCGGCGGCGTGCTGCTGGTGGCGTGGCGCAGCACCCAGGGCGATCAGCGCTGAGGCGCCGACGTAGGGTGGACGACCTTCATCCATCCACCACGCAATGGCATCACGGTGGATGAAAAAAGCGTCATCCACCCTACAGGCATGCCCCGATGCAACGGCGAGCCGTTCTCTGTAGGAGCGGACTTGTCCGCGAGCTTTGCGTTTTATCCGTCATATCAGCGGCGAGGCACGGGCCGCCAGGCTCGCGGCTAAAGCCCCTCCCACCGCTTCGCGCCAACTTAGGGCGGATGACGCTTACCCATCCACAACGCAGTGGCATCACGGTGGATGAAAAAAGCGTCATCCACCCTACGGGCATGCCACGACATAACGGCGAGCCGCTCTCTGTAGGAGCGGACTTGTCCGCGAGCGTTGCGTTTTATCCGTCATATCAGCGGCGAGGCACGGGCCGCCGGGCTCGCGGCTAAAGCCCCTCCCACCGTTTCGCGCCAACGTAAGGTGGATGACGCTTCACCCATCCACCACCTGCGATATCAGGGGAATGGGAAAAGCGTCGTTGACCCCAGCCGCTGGCATCGTCGTTCAGCCCAATACCAGGTACAGGTAGAGCACGTAGACCGCGACGAAGGGGGCCGGCAGCAGGTGCCAGAGGTAGGAACGCAGCGGCGAGTCGGTGACGTGGAAGTAGATCAGCAGCCCGGCCGTGATCACCGCCGCCAGCGGCAGCACGCAGAAGAAGAACGGCACCAGGTAATCGTGAATCGGGCTGAGGTCTTCGCGGTTGGCGATGGCACCGCCGCCGAAGATGGCCATCATGGCCAGGTACATCGCCAGGCCGAGCTGGCCCATTACGCCGAGAATCAATGCAACCAACGACATGCTGTAAACACTCCTGTCAGGGCTCCTTGCTCCCCTCGCCCGGTGCGGGGGGACGTCCTCCATCCCGGGGGATGGTCTCGCTACGCACATCCGGCGCAACGGCGAGGCAGTATGCCCAAGAGGCAGGCGCCCGGCGTTGATCGCCTCGACAGAATGGCCAATCAAGGTATCGGCACGCTCCAGGCCTGACGCTGCCTGAAACTCAGTTCACCTCGACCTGAGTTTCAGACTCGCCCTGGGTGTCGATGCGCGCCTCCACCGACATGCCCACGCGCAGGTGGCCAAGCAGCGGCTGGTCGGCGTCGAGCACCACCTTCACCGGGATGCGCTGCACCACCTTGGTGAAGTTGCCGGTGGCGTTGTCCGGGGCGATGGCGGCGAAGGTCACGCCGGTGGCCGGGGCGATGCTTTCCACGTGGCCGCGCAGGGCTTCGCCGGGGAAGGTGTCCACATCGATACGCACCGCCTGGCCCGGCCGCACATGGGTGAGCTGGGTTTCCTGGAAGTTGGCCACCACGTAGGCGCGCTCCAGCGGCACCACCGCCAGCAGGCTGTTGCCGGGGCTGACGAAGGCGCCAACGCGCACCGCGCGGCGGCCGACCATGCCGTCCATGGGCGCGCGCAACTCGGTGTGCGAGAGGTTGAGCTCGGCCAGGTGCTCGGCGGCACGGGCACCCTCCAGGGCGGCCAGCGCTGCGTCGCGCTGGGCGGTGAGAATCGCCACCTGCTGCCGGGTCGCGACCAGGGCCGCGGCGTGCTCGGTCTGGCGCGCCGTGGCCGTGTCGAAGCGGCTCTGCGCCAGCTGCGCGTTCTGCAGCGTGCCAGCGCCCCGCCCAGCCAGGCGCTGGTGGCGTGTCAGTTCGTGGCGGGCGAAGACGATCTCGGCGCGGTCCGCCACCACCGTGGCCTCGGCCTGGGCGATCAGCGACTGCTGGCGCGCCAGGGTGGCCTCGGCATCGGCGCGCTGCGCCTCGGCGCTGGCCACGGCGGCGCGGGCACCCTCCAGGGCAGCCCGGTAATCACGGTCATCGATGCGCGCCAGCACCTGGCCGGCGGTCACCCGCTGGTTGTCTTCCACCAGCACCTCGCTGATGAAGCCGGACACCTTGGGCGCCACCAGGGTGTAGTCGGCCTGCACGAAGGCATCGTTGGTGTGCTGCTCGCGGGCATCGCCCAGCAGGTGCCAGGCCCCCCAGAAGGTCAGGCCGATGGCGAGGGCGGCGGCGCCCAGAAGGAAAGGTCGTGGAGCGTTCATGGCAGGCTTGTTCATGGAAAATCCGTTCAGGTCAGGCGGCGCGCGGCGGGTAGACCCGCGTCGGCACGAAGGGAATGAGCAGAATCAGCACGGCCGCCAGCACGGCCATGTACAGGTAGAGATCGGCGGAGCCCAGCACCAGGGCCTGCTGGTGCAGGCGGCGCGACAGGCTGGCGCCCTCCTCCAGCAGCGGCTGGTTGCCCAGGCGGTCGACCAGCATGGTCGAGTGGAAATGCAGGCGCACCGTGGCCAGGGCTTCCAGCACGCCGGCCGCGAACACGGCGGCGAAGCCCTTGACCGTGTTGAACCAGGCCGAGGCGAACGGCCCGTCGGTGGGCTGGATGCTGCCGGTGGACAGCATCAGCAGCGGCAGCACCGCCATGGGCTGGCCGAAGACCTGCAGCGCCTGCACCAACCAGAAATCGGTGCGAATCCACGCCGAGGTCATGTGCGAGCCCAGCCAGCAGGCGGTCGCCAGCATGCCCAGGCCGCAGGCCAGGACCCAGCGGCAATCCACCCAACGCAGGTTGCACAGCGCCGCCACCAGGGGCAGCGCGAGCAGTTGCGGCAGGGCCACGCCGAGCATCAGCGGCGCGGTCTGCAACGGACGATAGCCCTGCACCTGGGCCAGGTAGGAGGAAGGAATGCTCACCGCTGCCAGCAGCACGAACAGCACGCCGCCCAGGGTGAACAGGGCGAAGCTGAGGTTGCGCAGCTTGAGCAGTTGCAGCTTGAAGAACGGCAGCGGGTGCTTCCATTCGTTGAGCAGGAACAGCACCAGCAACACACTGCCACCACCCAGCAGCCCGCGGATCAGCGGTGATTCGAACCAGTCCAGGCGTTCGCCGTGGACCAGGCCGATCACCAGCATCGACAACGCCGGCGCGCCGAGCAGCAGGCCGCGAAGGTTGAACTGGCGAAAGCGCTCCAGGCGCACCGGGTCCTGGGGAATACCCCAAGCCACGGCGAGCATCGCCAGCGCACTGGTGGGGATGATCTGCCAGAACGCCCATTGCCAGCCGACGAAGTCCACCCAGAATGCCGCCAGCGGTGTACCCAGGCCGGGGCCGAAGGTGGCGGTCAGGGCATAACCGGCCAGCCCGTAGACCTTGAGGTTGGCCGGCAAAAAACGCAGGGCCACGGTCATCAGCATCGGTGGCAGCGCGCCGCCGGCCAGGCCTTGTAGGGCGCGCAGCAGCATCAGGCTTTCAACGTTGGGCGCCAGCGGGCTGAGCAGGCCGAGCAGCATGAACGCCGCAATGGCCGCCAGGGTGAAACGGCGCAGCGACAGGGTCACCGCGAACCACGGAGCGAACGCCATGGCGCACACCGTGGGCGCCGCGTAGGCGGCGATCAGCCAGGTGGCGTCGTCGCGGCTGATGCCCATGGCGCCCCGGATGTCCGCAAGGGCAATCTTGATGACGTTCTCGTTGAAGCCGGCCACCAGCACCGCCAGCAGCACCCCCACCAGGCCGACGACCAGGCGCAGGCCGAACACCGGTGCAGCCGGGGCCTGGGCAGCCGCAGGTGCCACAGGCACGAACGCACCGAGCGCGGGCGCATTCACGGCCGTGTACCGAGGCGAATGGGAGAGGCGAGCGATGACATGCACAGCGTTCCGGCAGACCAAATACCGGCGCAGTGTAGGGACGCACTCAGTTGACTAAAATTGCAATGTTCTTACTTTATAAGTGCAGAAAACGCACGATATACCAAGCGTCATGCCAGCGCGCTTTCCTCACAGCCCCGCTTGATCAACCCGCGCAGCCAGCGGTGGGCGAAGTCGTTGTCGAAACGCGGGTGCCACGACTGATGCACGTGTACCGGCGACAACGGCAGCGGGATCTCGAAACTGCGCAGCGGCAGGCCCAGCTGGCTGCAGGTCGCCACCACCGGTCCCGGCATCGGCAGGATCAGGTCCGTGTCGCGCAGGGCCAGCACGGCGGAAAAGAAGCTCGGCGAGATCATCACCACCCGCCGCGACAACGCCAGCCCTTCCAGCGCCTGGTCGATAGGGCCGCGGGCCAGGCCACGGCGCGACACGGCGACCTGGTCGAAGGTGGCGAAGCGCTCGGCGGTGATCGGCTCGTCGAAGATCGGGTGATCGCTGCGGGCCATGCCGATGAAGCGGCTCATGAACAGCCCCTGACGCTTCACCTCCGGCAGCATCCGCAGCGAGGCACCAATCGCCAGGTCGAGCTGCCCGGCGCGCAACGCGTCATCATCGCCTTCGATCTCCGGCACGAAGCGCAGCATCACATTGGGCGCCTCGCGCCGGACCCGTTCAATCAGCTGGCCGCCATAGCAGACCATGTAGATGTCGTTGGTGCGGATGTTGAACTCCCGCGTCAGGCTGGCCAGTTCCACTTCCCGCGAGCGGAACACGCCACTGGCCTGCTCCACCAGGTCGCGGACCTGTTCGCGCAGCTCCAGGGCCCGGGGCGTTGGCACCAGCCCGCGTCCTGCCCGCACCAGGATCGGGTCGCCAATGGCCTCGCGAATCCGCGTCAGGGTCCGGCTCATGGCCGGCGCGCTCAGGTGCATCCGCCGCGCCGCACCGACCACGCTCCCCTCATCGAGCAGGATATCCAGCGCCACCAGCAGGTTGAGGTCGTATGAATGCATTGTGAGCAGCTCCGTGCAGGAATACGTGCAAGTAGTGCAACCATAGCATTCCTGCGGAGCCGGCATCGCCCGCGAGCGTTTCCATACATTCTGCAGCCCGATGTCGAGACACAGAGCGCCGAGCTCGCGGCTGAAGCCCCTCCCACCCCGCGCGACTGCCCCTTCGCATGGGACGCGGAGCGTCCCGGGAGGCGTTCCCACGCGGAGCATGGGAACGATCAGGATTTCGACGTAGGGTGGATGACGCTTCACCCATCCACCACAACGATCCGAACGGAAAATGGTGGATGAAAAGAGCGTCATCCACCCTGTACTCTGCCCCGATGTAGCCTGGGTTGAGCGAAGCGATACCCGGGGAGCGCAACCTGAACAACGCGCCCTACAACCACTCGACATACGCCGCGCTGAAACGAAAAAGCCCCGCCGAGGCGGGGCTTTTCAGGAAGCGGCCGGGCTTATTTCTTGCCCAGTTTCTTCAGTTCTTCGTCGCGCAGTTCGCGGCGCAGGATCTTGCCGACGTTGGTGGTCGGCAGGGCGTCGCGGAACTCGACCTGCTTCGGCCGCTTGTAGCCGGTGAGGTTGTCGTTCATGTGCGCCAGCACCTGTTCCTTGGTCAGGGTCATGCCCGGCTTGACCACCACGAAGACCTTGATCGATTCGCCCGACTTCTCGTCCGGCACACCGATGGCCGCGCACTGCAGCACGCCCGGCAGGGTCACGAGCACGTCTTCCAGTTCGTTCGGGTAGACGTTGAAGCCGGACACCAGAATCATGTCCTTCTTGCGGTCGACGATGCGGATGTAGCCGTCGTCCTGGATGATGCCGATGTCACCGGTCTTGAACCAGCCATTGGCGTCGATCACTTCGTCGGTGGCTTCCTGGCGCTGCCAGTAGCCCTTCATCACTTGCGGGCCCTTGATGCACAGCTCGCCGGTTTCGCCCAGGGCCAGGTCAGTGCCCTGGTCGTCGATGACCTTGAACTGGGTCGACGGCACCGGGATGCCGATCGTGCCGGCCTGGATGAACTGGATCGGGTTGACCGAGGCCACCGGGCTGGTTTCGGTCAGGCCGTAGCCTTCGCAGATGGCGCAGCCGGTGACCGCTTTCCAGCGCTCGGCGGTGGCCAGTTGCAGGGCCATGCCGCCGGACAGGGTGACTTTCAGCGAGGAGAAGTCGAGCTTCTGGAAGTCCTCGTTGTTGCACAGCGCCACGAACAGCGTGTTGAGGCCGACGAAGCCGCTGAACTTGTACTGCGACAGGTCCTTGATCATGCCCGGCAGGTCGCGCGGGTTGGTGATCAGCACGTTGTGGTTGCCGATCAGCATCATCGCCATGCAGTGAAAGGTGAAGGCGTAGATGTGGTACAGCGGCAGCGGCGCGATGAGGATCTCGCAACCCTCGTTGAGGTTGGAGCCCATCAGCGCCTTGCACTGCAGCATGTTGGCGATCAGGTTGCGGTGGGTCAGCATCGCGCCCTTGGCCACGCCGGTGGTGCCACCGGTGTACTGCAGCACGGCGATTTCGCTGCTGGACGGGTTGGCCTCGGTGACCGCCTTGCCACGGCCCTTGCTCAGGGCATCGTTGAGTTTGACGGCGTGCGGCAGGTTGTAGGCCGGCACCATCTTCTTCACGTACTTGACCACGCTGTTGACCAGCAGGCGCTTGAGCGTCGGCAGCATGTCGCCGACTTCGGTGACGACGACGGTCTTGATCCCGGTCTTGGGCACGACCTGTTCGGCCAGGTGCGCCATGTTGGCCAGGCACACCAGCGCCTTGGCACCGGAGTCGTTGAACTGGTGTTCCATCTCGCGGGCGGTGTACAGCGGGTTGGTGTTGACCACCACCAGGCCGGCGCGCATGGCACCGAACACCACGATCGGGTATTGCAGGACGTTGGGCAGCTGCACGGCGATGCGGTCGCCCGGCTGCAGGTCGGTGTGCTGCTGCAGGTAAGCGGCGAAGGCCCCGGAGAGCTCGTAGAGGTCACCGTAGGTCAGGGTCTTGCCCAGGTTGCTGAACGCAGGCTCGTCGGCGAAGCGTTGGCAGGACTGTTTCAGTACCGCCTGGATGTTCGGGTACTGGTCGGGATCGATTTCGGCAGCAATCCCAACGGGATACTTGTCCTTCCAGAAATTTTCGGTCATGGAAGCCCACTCCTAAGCAACAGCTAGTCTTCACCGCGCCAGGGCGGTTGTTTGTTTGTGTGTTTGCCTGCGTAGTTGACCGTCTGTGGGCCAAAAAGCGGGCCGAGATTAGCAGCTTTGCCAGAGGCCGCCTAGCACCAAACCTGGCCTCATCAGTCAATAAAATGACCGAAATATATAAACCCGGTCACTTTTTGAGCGCATTCGCGAACAAGCCGATAAACGGTTCGCGCTTGGCGCAGCCGAGCACGTCGTGAACGGCCGCAACCGCTCAAGATAGCTGGATACAGGCGGGATGCAAAAGAAACCGGGGCTTCGCTTGGCGAAGCCCCGGCGTTGGGGTGGGGGTCAGGCGATGTCGCGCAGCTCGCGGCGCAGGATCTTGCCCACCGGCGTCATCGGCAGGGAATCGCGGAAGACGATGTGCTTGGGCACTTTGTAACCGGTGAAGTTTTCCTTGCAGTAAGCCTTGAGTTCATCGGCGCTGAGGTCGCCGTCGCGGGCCACCACGAACAGCTTGACCACCTCGCCGGATTTCTCGTCCGGCACGCCGATGGCCGCGCAACTGGCGACTTTCGGGTGAGCCATGACCACGTCTTCGATCTCGTTGGGGTACACGTTGAAGCCGGAGACGATGATCATGTCCTTCTTGCGGTCGACGATGCGCACGAAGCCGTCCGGGTCGATCACCGCGATATCGCCAGTCTTGAACCAGCCCTCGGCGTCCAGCACCTCGGCAGTGGCTTCGGCGCGGTTCCAGTAGCCCTTCATCACCTGCGGGCCCTTGATGCACAGCTCGCCGCGCTCGCCCTGCGGCATGGCGTTGCCGTCGTCATCGATGACCTTGAACGCGGTGCCCGGCACCGGGATGCCGACCGTGCCCAGGCGCGCCTTGTCGCCGTAGGGGTTGGTGCTGGCCACCGGCGAGGTTTCGGTCAGGCCGTAGCCCTCGACCACGGTGCAGCCGGTCATGGCGTGCCAGCGCTCGGCGGTGGCCTTGACCAGGGCGGTGCCGCCGGAGTTGGTGACCTTGAGGTTGGAGAAGTCGAGGTTCTTGAACTCGGGGTGGTCCATCAGCGCGACGAACAGGGTGTTGAGGCCCAGCAGCGCGGAGAACTTCCACTTGCCCAGCTCCTTGATGAAGCCGGGAATGTCGCGCGGGTTGGTGATCAGCACGTTGTGGTTGCCATTGACCATCATGCACATGCAGTTCGCGGTGAAGGCATAGATATGGTAGAGCGGCAGCGGCGCGATCATGATTTCCTGCCCCTGCTTCATCAGCGGGGTGCCGTCCTCGCCCAGCTGCGACAGGCAGGCATCGACCTGCAGCATGTTGGCCACCAGGTTGCCGTGGGTCAGCATCGCGCCCTTGGCCACGCCGGTGGTACCGCCGGTGTACTGCAGCACGGCGACGTCATCGTGACCGACCGGGGTCGGCTTGATGCCCTGGCCGTGGCCCTGCTTGAGCGCGTCCTTGAACGACACCGCCTGCGGCAGGTGGTACTCGGGGATCATCTTCTTCACGTGCTTGACGACGCTGTTGACCAGCCAGCCTTTCAGGCTCGGCAGCATGTCGCCCATCTTGGCTTCGATCAGGTAGTCGATCTCGGTGTCGGGCAGCACGTCCTGCACCAGCTTGCCGAACATGTTCAGGTAGACCAGCGCACGCACGCCGGCATCCTTGAACTGGTGGCGCATCTCCCGGGCGGTATACAGCGGGTTGGTGTTGACCACCACCAGGCCGGCACGCATGGCGCCGAAGACAGCCACCGGGTATTGCAGGACGTTGGGCATCTGCACGGCGATGCGGTCGCCCGGCTGCAGGTCGGTGTGCTTCTGCAGGTAGCCGGCGAATGCGGCGGACAGCCGATCCAGCTCGGCGTAAGTGAGGGTCACCCCCAGGTTGCTGAACGCCGGCCTGTCGGCGAAGCGCTTGCATGAACGCTCGAATACTTCGACCACGGACTTGTAGGTACCCAGGTCGATCTCGTTGGGTACCCCGGCGGGTCGTTTATCGTTCCAGAACTCGGGCTGCATTATTTTTATCCTCTTCCCCTGAAAGTGACCGCTCTCGTCAGCACATCCGGCGTTAGAGCCTGCGACGTGCGCAAAAGCCTGAGCCGAACTTAGCAGCTCTGTGCCAGTGCGCAAATACTTGGGGGAGCGTCATTGACCGCGTGAATCTTCGATCACGTCATTCGGCTGGGAAAAGCAGCGGAGCTGGTTCTACAATGCCTCACCCCACGCAGGCCCAAGGACTTCGCCATGCTCCACGATACGTTCTGGTTGAACAGCAGTGACGCCGTTCCGTTGTACGTGAACCGCTGGTACGCCGACCAGCCGCCCCGGGCGGTGGTGATGGTGGCCCACGGCATGGCCGAGCACAGCGGCCGCTATGCCCGCCTCGGCGAAGCACTGGTGGCGGCGGGTTTCGAACTCTACGCGCACGACCAGCGCGGCCATGGCAAGACCGCCGAACACGGCACCCTGGGCCACTACGCCGACGAAGATGGCTGGCAACGGGTGGTCGGCGACCTCGCCTGCCTCAACCACCACATCCGCCAGGCCCACCCGCAGGCGCCGATCTTCCTGCTCGGCCACAGCATGGGCAGCTACATCGGCCAGGCCTACCTGATGCAGCACAGCAGCAGCCTGCAGGGCGCGGTGCTCTCGGGCTCCAACTTCCAGCCCGCCCTGCTCTACCGCGCCGCCGCGGCCATCGCCCGCTTCGAGCGTTGGCGCCAGGGCCCGACCGGGCGCAGCGCGCTGATCGATTTCCTCTCGTTCGGCTCGTTCAACAAAGCCTTCAAGCCCAACCGCACGGCGTTCGACTGGCTCAGCCGCGACCCGCTGGAGGTCGACCGCTACGTCGCCGACCCGTTCTGCGGCTTCCGCTGCACCAACCAGCTGTGGATCGACCTGCTTGGCGGGCTGCAGCACATTTCATCGCGGCACAACCTGGCGCAGATCGACAGCCGCCTGCCCCTGCTGGTGATCGGCGGCAGCGACGACCCGGTGAGCCAGGGCAAGCGCCTCGACGACCTCGCCGCTGAGCTGCGCCGCGCCGGCAACATCGAAGTCGACCTCACCCTTTACCCGCAGGCCCGCCACGAGTTGTTCAACGAGACCAACCGTGACGCGGTGACTGCCGACCTGATCGACTGGCTGGAACGCGCCTTGCGCCACCCCCGCCAGAGCCTCCCCACGCTCCAGGAGATTCCCGCATGAGCCAGAGCAGCAACACCCCGTACGAAGCCCTCGAAGTCGGCCAGACCGCCAGCTACACCCGCACCGTGGGCGAGCGCGACATCCAGCTGTTCGCCGAAGTCTCCGGCGACCGCAACCCCGTGCACCTGGACGCCGAGTACGCGGCCGGCACCATGTTCCGCGAACGCATCGCCCACGGCATGTTCAGCGGCGCGCTGATCAGTGCAGCGGTGGCCTGCGAGCTGCCTGGCCCGGGCACCATCTACGTGGGTCAGCAGATGAGTTTCACCGCACCGGTCAAGCTCGGCGACACCCTCACCGTGCGCCTGGAAATCCTCGAAAAGCTGCCGAAGTTTCGCGTGCGTGTCGCCACCCGCGTGTTCAACCAGCGCGATGAGCTGGTGGTCGACGGCGAGGCGGAAATCATCGCCCCGCGCAAACAGCAGACCGTCGAACTGACCGAACTGCCGCCGATCACCATCGGCTGATCCTCTTTCCCGGGCAGGACCACCCTGCCCGTTTTCCTGCCTTCCCGGAGAACCACCATGTCCCTGTCCATGTACCAGGCTTCCGTCCCCGTTTTCACCCGTCAGTTGACCAACCTGTCGACCATCCTCGGCCTGGCGATCACCAACGCCCAGGCGCGCAAGATCGACCCGAGCGTGCTGCTCAACGCCCGCCTCGCGCCCGACATGTTCCCGCTGAGCCGCCAGGTGCAGATCGCCTGCGACGGCGCCAAGGCCGGTGCAGCCCTGCTGGCCGGCATCGAAGCCCCGAGCCACGCCGATGACGAAACCACCTTCGAAGAGCTGCAGGCGCGCATCAGCAAGACCCTGGCCTTCGTGCAAAGCATCGACGCCGCGCAGATCGACGGCAGCGAAGAGCGCACCGTGACCCTCAAGCGCCGCGACAAGGAAACCCACTTCCAGGGCCAGGCGTTCCTGTTCGATCACGTGCTGCCGAACCTGTTCTTCCACGTCACCACCGCCTACGCCATCCTGCGCCACAACGGTGTCGACCTCGGCAAACGCGACTTCCTCGGCACCCGCTGAGACACCACCCTGTATGAGCGGCTGGGCGGCATTCCGATTGGCTGCGAGCTCGACGGTTGTAAGTCCGGCATCGATCTGTCGAGTCGGATGAAAAGCTCGCGGACAAGTCCGCTCCTACGGAAAGACCGCAGGGGACGCGGAGCGTCCCGGGAGGCGTTCCCACGCGGAGCATGGGAACGATCAGGATTCCGACGTAGGGTGGATGACGCTTCACCCATCCACCACAGCGGTCGATGCAAAAGCGGTGGATGAAAAGAGCGTCAGCTACGCGCCCAGATCCACCCTACGGCTCGACAGCGTACCTCCTGTAGGAGCGGCTTCAGCCGCGAGCTCGACGGTCGCCTGCCTTGCACATATCTGTCGGATTCCTAAAGAGCTCGCGGACAAGTCCGCTCCTACGGAAAGACCGCTGGGGACGCGGAGCGTCCCGGGAGGCGTTCCCACATGGAGCATGGGAACGATCGGCGGGTGCGCTACTCCACCACGCGCACGCTGGCGGTCATGCCGGCGCTGAGGGGGAGGTCTTCGGGGAGGGTGTCGAGTTTGATCCGCACCGGGATGCGTTGCGCCAGGCGTACCCAGTTGAAGGTCGGTTCGACGTCGGCCAGCAACTGGCCGTCCGGGCTGGCGTTGCGGTCGGTGATACCGCGGCTGACGCTTTCCACCTCGCCTTGCAACGCGCCGCCGGCGCTCATCAGCCACACCTCGACCGGCGCGCCGATGCGAATCTGCGGCAGCTTGGTTTCTTCGAAATAGGCTTGGATGTAGAACGAGGTATCGTCGACCAGGGCCATCACCGGCTCGCCGATGCGCACGTAGTTGCCCTGGGCCAGGCGCAGGTTGGTGACCTGCCCGTCCCGCGGCGCGCGCAACTCGCTGCGCTCCAGGTTGAGGGCCGCCAGTTTCACCTTGGCCTGGGCTTCCTGGAATTCGCCGCGGGCGATCTGTGCGCTGATCTGCGCGTTGTCCATCAGCTCGGCACTGATCGCCTGGGGCCCCAGGCGCTTGCGGCGCGACGCCTCGTGCTCGCGCAGACGCAGCTGCTGCTCGCGGGTCGCCGCCACCGCCTGGGCCTGTTCCAGCTCGGCCTGGTAGCGTTCATGGTCGATGCTCATCAGCAGGTCGCCGGCCTTGACCCGCTGGTTGTCGCGTACCGCCAGCGCCACCACGGTGCCGGACACGTCCGGGGCGATGGTCACCACGTCGGCCCGCACCCGGGCGTCCCGGGTCCAGGGCGAATACATGTAGTGCTGCCACAGCCAATAACCCGCCAGCAGCGCCACGGCCACCACGACCAGGGTGACGGCGACACGAATCGAAGCCTGCATAGAACCTCCCACTCATTGCCCCAGCACGGCCACCACGGCCGCCAGGACGCACACATACAAGGCGCAATCGAACAGCGCCTCGTGCCATATCCAGCGCGCCAGGCCGGCCCGCTGCACGCCCAGGCGCAACAGCCCGGTAAGCAGCAAGGCCAGCACGGCGTAGATCAACAGCGGGCTGAGCAGCACACCGCCCAACGCCCATTCACGCAACCCCATAGGCTTCTCCTCGCAAGGCACACCAGTGCCGCCAACTGCCGCGCAACTGCAACAGGGCGGCCTGGGCCAGGCGCCTGTCGATGGTCGGGGTGGCCGCCCGCAGGGCCTGCAACAGGTCATCCACCAGCGGGTCGAGCAACTCGGCGCGCTCGGGCGCCGGCCCTTGCAGCAGCACGGCCTCCAGGCGTTTCAGAAAGCGCGCCTCGGCCTCCCCCAGCGGCTTGTCGGCCGCCGCCAGGCAGGCGCGCAGGTGCAGCAGTTCATCACCGATATCCAGACTGACCAAGCCATCGTCCCAGCGGCTGCGGGACTCGCTCGGCAACGCCGGGTAGTGCCGCGCCAGTTGCAGCAGGCGATCGGCGATGCGCCCGCCGAACCAGCTTTCCGCGCCGGCCTGGGCCCGGTGCGTGAGCCGGCCCAGGTCGACCAGGGTCGCCTTGAGCAGGCGCCGGCCGTGCCAGGCCGGGTCACGCAGTGCCAGCAGGTTGAAGGCCATGACCGCGCAGGCCACGCCGATCAGCATCGCCAGCGATTCGTTGATGAAAAAGGCCACGTCGTAGGGCGTGGCGGTCTGCGGCGTGCAGAGCACGATGAAGTGCAACGCGAATGAGGTGGCCGTGGCGCCCAGGGCCGGCTTGGCCATGCCCAGCGCGCCGAAGAACAGCGGCACACCCAGGGCCAGGCAGAGCATGGGGAAGCCGCTGAGCTGCGGCAGCAGGATCTGCCCGACAAAAAACGCCACCGGCAGTGCGATGAAGATGCCCTTGAGGAACATCATGCCGATCTGCGCGGCGTTCTCCCGGCTGGCGAACAGGCTGCATACCACGCTGGCCAGCAGCAAGGCGCCGGCGGCCGCGGTCCAGGCAGTGGCCAGCCAGAACGCCGCCAGCACCAGGAAGGTCAAGGCGCTGCGCATGCCGTAGAGGGCCGCGGTCTGCCAGTCGCTGTGCCAGGACAGCGGCGTTGCCGAGACGCTGGGCGCCTCGCCGCGCCCCACCGCCTGCAACGCATCGCTGGCGGACTGTACGCGCAGCACCAGCACCGCCAGGCGCTCCAGGCAGAACTGCTGGGTGGTCGACCAGTGCGCCTCGGTGACGGCCTGGCGCAGACGCTCGGCCAGTTCGAGACGCACCGTGGACGCATCCGGATCAAGTGATTCGCACACCTCGTTCAGCCACGGCACCAGGGCATGGGCTTCGGCCTGGCTCAGTTGCCGCCACTGCCGCCCCACTCCGCGCGCCAGGCGCAGCACGCCGAGCAAGTCGCGGCTGAGTACGCGCAGGGCCAGGGCCCGCTGGCGCCCGCGGTTGCCCTCGAACCAGGCGTGCTCGCGCTGGGCATCCACCGCGACGATGCGCCCCAGCACTTCCAGCAGGCCCTGGCGCGCCTGGGGTTCGCCGCGCAGGGTCAGGCGTGCGGCCTTGATCCCGGCGTCCCAGGCGGCCTGGGACTGCGCCGTCAGCAGGCGCTCGACCCGTTGCGGCCAGAGAATGGCGCTGACCAGGGTGGCGCAGAGAATGCCCAGGCTGATCTCGGTGCAGCGCGCCACCGCCTGGTCGAACACCGTCAGCGGGTGGTTGATCGCCGGCAGGCCGATGATCGCCACGGTGTAGCCGGCCAGCACGAAGGCGTAGGCCCAGGCGCTGCGCAGCATGGTCGAAGCGGCGGTGCACAACCCCAGCCAGAGTGCCAGGGCCAGCAGGAACAGCCAGGGCGCCTGGGCGAACAGGCCCATGAACACCACCGCCATGCAGGTGCCGATCAGGGTGCCGAGCAGGCGCGCCAGGCCCTTCTGCACCACCATGCCAGACAGCGGCTGGGCCACGATGAAGGCCGTCATCAGCGACCACTGCGGCTGCTCCAGCCCCAGGCGCATCGCGCACCACAGCGCCAAGCCCCCGCCCAGCAGGGTCTTGGTGGCGAATTGCAGGGCTTGGGAGCTGGGCGCAATGAAGGCCAGCAGGGCATCACGCATGGCAGAGGGTTCGCGAAGGATTCAACTGTGACGGTAGCTGCTATGGCACCGCTTGGCGGCCATAAGCATCAAACTAATTATTAGCTTGCTATCTAAATCTGTCCAGTCTGTCGCTCATCATCCCGGGCGAGCGCCCTTTTCTGCGGGCAAAAAAACGGGCGACCGAAGTCGCCCTAATTGCCTTGCGTGCTCGTTACAGAAGGATGATCAGCGGGTTTTGCGCTTGTTCGAATCCTTCCAGATGAAGTAACCGACGCCACCAAAGAAGGCGACCATCAGACCGACAGTGCCGACACCGGCGAGTACCACGACATCGATAAACATGATTTGCCTCCTGCGGGGAGTCCTTGCTGGGATGGTCACAAGGTAACCGCGAAGGCGCAGGGGGAAATTGATCTGGATCAATCCAGTCAGGGAGGGGTTCGACAGGGGCGACGAGCGGCTGATCCAGATCAATGGATCAGCACGATGGGAGGGGGAGTCAGCGTTTCTTGGGCTTGGTTTTCGATTTCTTCTTGGACTTGCCGAGCGGCAGGGCCTGCTCGAAGACCTGGCGCATGTCGTTGAGCTTCTTGTCGTGCAAGTCGTGGATACGCTTGCCGCGCTCGGCGGAGAAATCGATCAGGTTGTCGTCGTTGCTCATGAGGGCGACCGAATCAGGCGGAATGTCAGGTTCAGGCGAGGCGCGCAGGGTTGCCGCGTCTTCGCCACTTGATGCTGCCAATAATGCTGCGTCGGGCCGCCCATGACCAGTAGCGAAGCGTGGTCGAGCGACAGGGAGTGCTCGATCCGGCTGCCGCCCTTGCGCCGCAGGTCGAAGCGCCGGGTGCCGCCGAGGTTGAGCGAGGCGACCAGCGGGTTGCGCCCCAGTTCGGCTTCGTCGTCGCTGTGCCAGCCCATGGAGTCGTTGCCGTCACGGTAATAGTTGAGCAGCACGCCATTGAGCGGCTGGCCGACTTCGTCCTGCACCCGCCTGCGAATCTCGGTCAGCAGCGGTGTCCAGGGTTGCGGTTGATGGGTTTGCCCGGAGTAGCGGTAGCTCGCCTCGGCATCGCCGTACCAGGCCAGCAGACGGGGCACCGCAACCGCCCGTCCAAAAATATGCACCTCGGGCTGCTCCCAGGCCGTTTCCGCCACCAGCTGCGCCAGCCAGCGGTCCGCCGTGGCGGCGTCCACCCACTGCGGCAGCAGGCGCAGCTCGGCATCAGGCAGGGTCAGTTCGGTTTCGGGAAACAGGCTCACGGCAGGCTCGGGGTGATCAGGCGACAACGCACAGGTGCTTCAGACTTCCACATCCACCCACAGCCCCTGGCGCGGCAGCTCGTCGATGGCGGCTTCGTCGGCCTCGTCCACATCCCCCTCGGCCAGGGCTTCGGCACTGTAGCCGTGGCGCTGCCGGCGGCGCTGCTCTTCGCGCAGCAGCTCCTCGGTTTCCTGGGGGTGACGCTTGTCCAGGCCCACGCCGCTTTCCTTGGCGCTTTCGGCAGAAGGCGTCACCGGGGGAATATCGGGCTTGGGCTTGATCACGTCCTGCTGGACGGTCACCGGGACCAGGCTGTGGGGGATCGGGGGTAGCACGTTTTCGGCCCTCCTTTGGTCAGACTGTCGGCCGCGCCGACGTCGACTTGAGACCAGTCTCGCTACACTTTGACCCCAGGGTACGCCACTAAGTGCCGAATTGCAGTGAATGCGTCTTTGGCCTGAGCCGGCGTTCCGTTACCATAGTCGGCTTTTTCACGCGGGAGGCAGACAGGCATGGCGCAGTACGAACCGGGGCAACGCTGGATCAGTGACAGTGAGGCCGAACTGGGCCTGGGGACCGTCCTCATGCAGGATGGCCGCATGCTCACCATGCTCTATCCGGCGACCGGCGAAACCCGTCAATATGCCCTGCGCAACGCGCCGCTGACCCGGGTGCGCTTCTCCCCGGGCGACGAGATCACCCATTTCGAAGGCTGGAAGCTGACCGTCCAGGAAGTCGACGACGTCGATGGCCTGCTGGTCTACCACGGCCTCAACGCGCAGCACCAGAGTGTCACCCTGCCGGAAACCCAGCTCTCCAACTTCATCCAGTTCCGCCTGGCCAGCGACCGCCTGTTCGCCGGCCAGATCGACCCGCTGCCGTGGTTCGCCCTGCGCTACCGCACCCTGGAATTCACCAGCAAACAACTGCAGTCCTCGCTGTGGGGCCTGGGTGGCGTGCGCGCCCAGCCCATCGCCCACCAGTTGCACATCGCCCGTGAAGTCGCCGACCGCATCGCCCCGCGCGTCCTGCTGGCCGACGAAGTGGGCCTGGGCAAGACCATCGAGGCCGGCCTGGTGCTGCACCGCCAGCTGCTGTCGGGCCGCGCCAGCCGCGTGCTGATCCTGGTCCCGGAAAACCTCCAGCACCAGTGGCTGGTGGAAATGCGCCGCCGCTTCAACCTGGACGTCGCCCTGTTCGATGCCGAGCGCTTCATGGAAAGCGACGCCAGCAACCCGTTCGAAGACTGCCAGCTGGCCCTGGTGGCCCTGGAATGGCTGTGCGAAGACGAGAAGGCCCAGGACGCGCTGTTCGCCGCCGGTTGGGACCTGATGGTGGTCGACGAGGCCCACCACCTGGTCTGGCACCCGGAAAAGGCCAGCCGCGAGTACTCGCTGGTCGAACAACTGGCCGAAGTCATCCCCGGCGTGCTGCTGCTCACCGCCACCCCGGAACAGCTGGGCCAGGACAGCCACTTCGCCCGCCTGCGCCTGCTCGACCCGCACCGTTTCCATGACCTGGAAGCCTTCCGTGCCGAAAGCGCCCACTACAAGCCGGTGGCCGAAGCGGTGCAGGAGCTGCTCGAAGAAGGTCGCCTGTCGCCCGAGGCGCACCAGACCATCCACAACTTCCTCGGTGCCGAAGGCGAAGCCCTGCTCGGCGCCGTGGCCGATGGCGACAGCGAAGCCTCGGCGCGCCTGATCCGCGAACTGCTGGACCGCCATGGCACCGGCCGCCTGCTGTTCCGCAACACCCGGGCCGCGGTGCAGGGCTTCCCGGAGCGCGAGCTGCACCCCTACCCGCTGCCGAGCCCCGACGAGTACATGGAGCTGCCGATCGGCGAGCACCCGGACCTGTACCCGGAAGTCAGCTACCAGGCCCAGGGCGAAGTCGACGACGACCAGCGCTGGTGGCGCTTCGATCCGCGTGTCGAGTGGCTGATCGACACCCTGAAGATGCTCAAGAAGTTCAAGGTGCTGGTGATCTGCGCCCACGCCGAGACCGCCATGGACCTGGAAGACGCCCTGCGCGTGCGCTCCGGGATTCCGGCCACGGTATTCCACGAGGGCATGAACATCCTCGAGCGTGACCGCGCTGCGGCCTACTTCGCCGACGAAGAGTTCGGCGCCCAGGTGCTGATCTGCTCCGAGATCGGCAGCGAAGGCCGCAACTTCCAGTTCGCCCACCACCTGGTGCTGTTCGACCTGCCGGCTCACCCGGACCTGCTGGAACAGCGCATCGGCCGCCTCGACCGGATCGGCCAGAAGCACCGCATCCAGCTGCACGTGCCGTTCCTGGAGAACAGCCCGCAGGAGCGCCTGTTCCAGTGGTACAACCAGGCCCTCAACGCCTTCCTGGCCACCTGCCCCACCGGCAATGCCCTGCAGCACCAGTTCGGCAGCCGCCTGCTGCCGCTGCTCGAAGGTGGCGAAGACGGCCAATGGCAAGCCCTGGTCGACGAAGCCCGCGCCGAGCGCGAGCGCCTGGAAAGCGAACTGCACGCCGGCCGCGACCGCCTGCTGGAGCTCAACTCCGGCGGCGCCGGTGAAGGCGAGTCCCTGGTCGAGGCGATCCTCGAACAGGACGACCAGTTCGCCCTGCCGATCTACATGGAGCAGCTGTTCGACGCCTTCGGCATCGACAGCGAAGACCACTCGGAAAACGCCCTGATCCTGCGCCCCAGCGAGAAGATGCTGGACGCCAGCTTCCCCCTGGGCGACGACGAAGGCGTGACCATCACCTACGACCGCGACCTGGCCCTGGCCCGCGAAGACATGCAGTTCCTCACCTGGGAACACCCCATGGTGCAGGGCGGCATGGACCTGGTGCGCTCCGGCTCCATGGGCAACACCGCCGTGGCGCTGATCAAGAACAAGGCGCTCAAGCCCGGTACCGTGCTGCTGGAACTGCTGTACGTCAGCGAAGTGGTCGCCCCGCGTGCCCTGCAACTGGGCCGCTACCTGCCGCCGGCGGCCCTGCGCTGCCTGCTCGATGGCAACGGCAACGACCTGGCGTCGAAGGTGGCGTTCGAGACCCTCAACGACCAGTTGGAAAGCGTGCCCCGCGCCAGCGCCAACAAGTTCGTGCAGGCCCAGCGCGATGTGCTCAACCCGCAGATCAATGCCGGTGAAGCCAAGATCGCGCCGCGCCACAACGAGCGGGTCGCCGAAGCCAAGCGTCAGCTGGCCGCGGACCTGGACGAAGAACTGGCGCGCCTGACCGCCCTCCAGGCAGTCAACCCCAGTGTGCGCGACAGCGAACTGGACGCCCTGCGCCAGCAGCGCGAGCAAGGCCTGTCCATGCTCGACAAGGCCGCCCTGCGCCTGGAAGCGATCCGGGTGCTGGTCGCCGGCTAAGGCACCCTGCCCCGAACACCACAAGGCCCGCGATTGCGGGCCTTGTGGTTTCTGTGGTTCCGCGCAATGGGTGATTCACCGGTCGTCATGTGCAGAGCATCCACCGCCGAGCTCGCGGGCAAGCCCGTTCTACAGAGGCGACCGCAGCCGTAGGGTGGACAACGCGAAGCTTGTCCACCATCGCCTGCATCGCTGGGGACGCGGAGCGTCCCGGGAGGCGTTCCCACGCGGAGCGTGGGAACGATCAGGATTGCCGCCTGCTCCCTGTAGGAGCGGGCTTGCCCGCGAGCTTTTAGGGGCGTCGCGGCTGAAGCCACTCCCACGAGGGTTGGTTGATCGCCCTTGCTCTGCGTGGGAACGATCATGAGCCTGACGTAGGGTGGACAACGCGAAGCTTGTCCACCATCGCCTATCGTTGGGGACGCGGAGCGTGGGAACGATCAGCACAAGCCGCGAAACGCAGACCCTGCTACCGGCGATTCATGTCCTCACCCCCGAACCGGTTGCAGTCCTGCGTCAGGCGTATCGACCTGCGCTTCCATGCCGGCGCGCATGCGGGCGGCGTCGGTGACGAAGCAGCGGGAGGCCATGACCAGCGCCAGCATGGTCATGAACAGCGCCACCGGGATCAGGTACATGGCGTCGTGCAGGCCCACGGCCTTGAAGGCTTCGGTCATTTCCGTGGCCCCCGCCGCCAGCATCGCCGCGTTGGCGAAGTGGTCGGACAGCAGGCCCACGCCGATTGGCCCCAGGCCGCCGCCCAGCAGGTACAGGCCGGCGAAGAACAGCGCCATGGCCGTGGCCCGCAGGCGCGGTTCGATGACGTCCTGGATCGCCGTATAGACGCAGGTGTAGAAGTTGTAGGAGAACAGCCAGCCGATGCTGAACACCGCCACGAACACCGCGATGTCGATGCGCCCGGAGAACAGCGCATAACCGGTGCACAGGGTGGCGACCAGCATGCTGAACGCGGCGAACAGCAAGCGCCCGGCGGCCCAACGCTGGTGGATGCGGTCGGCCAGCCAGCCCCCCAGGGTCAGGCCGACCAGGCCGGTCACCCCGACGATCAGGCCGGTGGCCATGGCCGCCTGCTCCAGCGGCAGCAGGTAGTAGCGCTGCAGCATCGGCACCATGAACGAGTTGCAGGCATAGGTGGCGAAGTTGAACGCCAGCCCCGCCATCACCAGCCACCAGAAGGTACGGATCGCCAGGACCTTGCGCAGCGGCTTGTCCACCGCGCCGGTGGCCACCGGGGTGGCTTCGGCCGCGCCGCGGGCCGGCTCCTTGATGAAGAAGATGAATACCGCCAGGATCAGCCCCGGCACCGCCGCGATGAAGAACGGCGCGCGCCAGCTGTCGAAGGCCTTGACCATGGCGCCGATGGTGAAGAACGCCAGCAGCAGCCCCAGCGGCAGGCCCAGCATGAAGATGCCCATGGCCCGGGCGCGCTTGTGCGCCGGGAACAGGTCGCCGATCAGCGAGTTGGCGGCCGGCGCGTAGCTGGCCTCACCCACGCCGACGCCCATGCGGATCAGCAGGAAGCTCCAGAAATTCCAGGCCATGCCGTTCACGGCGGTCAGCCCGCTCCAGGCCGCCAGGCCCCAGCCCATGATCTTGCGCCGCGCCCCGGTGTCGGCCATGCGCCCCAGGGGCACGCCGGTAATCGCATAGACCAGAGTGAATGCCGTGCCGATCAGGCCCAACTGGAAATCGCTGAGGCTCCATTCCAGGCGAATGGGCTCGTTGATGATCGCCGGGATGGTGCGGTCGAAGAAGTTGAACAGGTTGGCGAGAAAGAGCAGGAACAGAATGCGCCAGGCATTCGCGGCTTGCTGGGTGTGCTGCATGGCATCCGTCTCGTGATTGTTGTTATTGCGCGCCACCGACCTTGGCAGCACCCGAGTGCAGGTTATGCAAGCAGCAATCTAGAGCCTTCCTGCGGGCCTGTCTGCGACTATTCGCTGGGGTTATACAGCCCGATGCGACCCCCGCTGCGGCGCCCCGATGAAAGCGGGCGGCGATCAAACACGAATCACCGCGGTCCAACCCCTGTCCGGTGCCAAGCCCGCGACACATCTGACTCGGCCCTGATGCCCGGCAACGCCGGGCTCGGCGTGCTCAAGGACTGAATCGAACCAACCGGAGGACAACCGTGAGCCGAGCCCATACGGAGCACTTCATCGGCCTGGAGTGGCTGCGCTTTCTGCTCGGGGTGTACGTGGTGATCTTCCACACCCTGCACGCCTACCCCGACGAGCAGAAACTGCCGTGGATGCAGGACCTGGCCGGTGTCGGCTTCTTCGCCACCAGCAGTTTTTTCGTGCTGTCGGGCTTTCTGCTCGCCCACGTCTACTGCCGGTACGGGCAACTGCGCGAACCGGGGCGCAGCTTCCTCAGCCGGCGCTTCGCCAACCTCTACCCGCTGCACCTGTTTTCCCTGCTGCTGACGGTCAGCGTGATCTTCGTCATCAGCAACCTGGGCATCCCGCCGGACGACACCAAGGCCAGCCTGCGCTTCGTCGTGTACGACACCAACGAAGACCTGGGCGGCGCGTCCCGGGAGATCCTCGAACACTGGATGAGCGACGGAGAGCTGCTGCTCAACAGCGTGCTGCAACTGCTCATGCTGCACGCCTGGAACCCCTACTACCTGACGTTCAACCCGCCGCTGTGGTCGATCTCCACGCTGTTTTTCTTCTACCTGACCTTCCCGTTCCTGGCGCCCCGGCTGATGGCGGTGAAGCACAAGTGGGCCTGGCTGGCGGCGCTGATGGTGATCTACCTGATCCCGCCGGTGTGGATGATCTACAGCGAGGAATACGGCATGCCCATCACCGGCATGCTGCACCGCATGCCGCTGGTCCGCCTGCCGGAGTTCCTCGCCGGCATCGTGCTTTACGCCCTGTTTCGCCAGTACCGCGACGCCGGTCGCGAGCCCAGCAGCCTGACCAAGGCGTGGCTCGGCGGTTTCGCCGCAGCCTGTTTCCTGGGCGCGGCCTGGTTGGTCAAGGGCGAGCAGTTCTGGTACTTCCTGCTGCACAACGGCCTGCTGCTGCCCTCGCAGCTGGCGCTGATCTACGTCTGCGCGCTGATCGCCACCCCGGCCAGCGAACGGGTGCGGCACTGGTCGAAGCGGCTTGGCGCCGCCTCGCTGCCGCTGTTCGTGCTGCACGTGCCGGCGTTCACCCTGTTCTCGCGCTCGGAAAAGCTGCTGGGCGTGGCCTCGCCCGGCTGTTTCGAGAACTGGCAGGCCTGCGCCCTGCAGGCGGGCGAGCAACCCTTGTCGATCTGGTTGTACCCGCTGTTCCTGCTGCTGACCATCGCCCTATGTGTGTGGGCGCAGGAGAACGCCGTGGTGCCCATGCGCCAGTGGATGCTCAAGTACCTGCCTGTGAGCCGCAAGGCCACGCGCAGCACGGATGCGCCTCGGCAGAGGAATCATTTGCCCCTGTGAGGGTCGGAAAACAGGGCCCGGGCAAACCGGGCGCTTCTTTTTTCAGGATTTCGTCCAGGAGGATCCGTGTTTCTACGTACTGTCAAAGCGGTGGAGTCCACCCGTGTCCGCTCGGTTCTGCTTGGCGTGCTGGGCAGCGCTTCACTACTGGCCGCCGTGCAGGCTCAGGCCTTTTCGCTGGACGATGTAGCGGCCAAGGCCAAGGCGCTCGGGGAAGAGACCTACAGCGCCCCCACCAGCAACCTGCCGCCGGAATTCAGTGAGCTGCAGTTCGCCGACTACCAGAAAATCCAGCCGCGACCGGAGAAGTTCCACTGGAGCGACCGGGATACGCCCTTCAAGCTGGGCTTCTACCACCAGGGCATGCACTTCAACACCCCGGTGAAGATCAACGAAGTCACCGCCACCACGGTCAAGGAAATCAAGTACGACCCCTCGCGTTTCGATTTCGGCGACATGACGTTCGACGAGCAGGCTACCCGCAACCTGGGCTACGCCGGCTTTCGGGTGATGTACCCGATCAACCGCAAGGACAAGCAGGACGAGATCATGAGCGTGCTCGGCGCCAGCTATTTCCGGGTGATCGGCAAGGACCAGATCTACGGCCTCTCCGCCCGTGGCCTGGCGCTGGATACCGCGCTGCCCAGCGGTGAGGAATTCCCCTATTTCCGCGAGTTCTGGATCGAACGGCCCAAGCCCGAAGACCGCCACCTGGTGATCTTCGCCCTGCTCGATTCGCCCCGCGCCACCGGCGCCTACCGCTTCGTGCTGCGCCCCGGCGCCGATGCGGTGGTCGATGTGCAGTCCAAGGTGTTCTTCCGCGACAACGTCAGCAAGGTCGGTGTCGCCCCGCTGACCAGCATGTTCCTCTTCGACCCGCGCCACCCGCCGCAGGAAAACAGCTTCCGCCCGGCCCTGCATGACTCCAATGGCCTGGCCATCCACACCGCCGACGGCGAGTGGATCTGGCGCCCGCTGAACAACCCGCGCCACCTCGCCGTGAGCACCTGGCAGGTGAACAACCCGCGCGGTTTCGGCCTGTTGCAGCGCGGTCGCGAATTCTCCCGCTACGAAGACCTCGACGACCGCTACGACCTGCGCCCCAGTGCCTGGATCGAGCCCAAGGGCGATTGGGGCGAAGGCCAGGTGGAGCTGGTGGAAATCCCCACCCCGGACGAGACCAACGACAACATCGTGGCCTTCTGGTCGCCCAAGGAACGGCCCAAGCAGGGCGAGCCGCTGGAAATCGCCTACCGCATGCACTGGACGATGGATGAACCCGCACTGCACGAACCGGAAAACGCCTGGGTCGCCCAGACCCTGCGCTCGGCCGGTGAAGACAAGCAGGCCAACCTGATCCGCCAGGTGGACGACAGCATCACCCTGCTGGTGGATTTCGAAGGGCCGGCCCTGGCCAAGCTGCCGGGCGACACGCCGCTGCAGACCCAGGTCAGCACCAGCGACAACGCCGAACTCATGGAAAACAGCCTGCGCTACAACACGGCCACCAAGGGCTGGCGCGTGACCCTGCGGTTCAAGGTCAAGGACCCCAAGCAGCCGGTCGAACTGCGCGCGGCACTGAGCAAGGACAACCACGCGATCAGTGAAACCTGGAGCTACCAGCTCCCCGCCAACACGGTCACCCCGCCATGAACAGCCACACCACGCCGACTCGCTCCGGCCGGCCCAGCGACTACCTCGCCAGCCTGGATCTCCCACCTGACGACGCCGAGGTCCTGGCGCAGGAGACGGATTTCATCGAGTTGCACCGGCGCCTGGCCGGCCAACAGGCGGGCACGGCGGACGATGCGCTGGATGCCTCCATCGCCCGCCGCCTGGCGCTGGGCGCCGGGCCCGAGGTGGCAGACAGCGGCCTGCTGGGCACCGACAGCGAGGGCCGCACGGTGCTCGCTGCGGCCCCGCCGGTGCGCCGCACCCGGATGATTCCCGAGCCGTGGCGCACCAACATCCTGGTGCGCGTCTGGCGCCGCCTGACCGGTCGCAAGAACCGCCCGGCCCCGCCCCGCCGACAACTGGAGCCAGCCCGCTGGCGCCAGGTCGGCTCCTGGCGGCGCATGGTGCTGCTGATCCTCATGCTCGGCCAGACCAGCGTCGCCACCTGGTACATGAACAGCATCCTGCCCTACCAGGGCTGGTCGCTGATCAAGCTGCAGGAAGTCACCCAGCAGAGCTGGGAACAGAGCCTGACCCAGGTCCTGCCCTACCTGGTGCAGGGCAGCATCCTGGTGCTGTTCTCGATTCTGTTCTGCTGGGTCTCGGCCGGCTTCTGGACCGCCCTGATGGGCTTCTGGGAGCTGCGCCGCGGCTACGACCGCTACGGCATTTCCGGGCGCAGCGCGGGTGATGCGCCGATCCCCGCCGAGGCGCGCACCGCGATCATCATGCCGATCTGCAACGAAGACGTGCCCCGGGTGTTCGCCGGCCTGCGCGCCACCTACGAGTCGCTGGCGGCCAAGGGCGAGCTGGAGCACTTCGACTTCTTCGTGCTGAGCGACACCGGCGATGCCGACATTGCCGTGGCCGAACAACGCGCCTGGCTGGAGCTGTGCCGCGAGACCCAGGGCTTCGGCCGCATCTTCTACCGCCGCCGTCGGCGCCGGGTGAAGCGCAAGAGCGGCAATATCGACGACTTCTGCCGCCGCTGGGGCAGCGACTACCGCTACATGGTGGTGCTCGATGCCGACAGCGTGATGAGCGGCCACAGCCTGGCCAGCCTGGTGCGGCTGATGGAGCAGAACCCCCAGGCCGGGATCATCCAGACCGCCCCGGTGGCGGTCGGCATGAACACCCTCTACGCCCGCCTGCAGCAGTTCGCCACCCGCGCCTACGGCCCGCTGTTCACCGCCGGCCTGCACTTCTGGCAGCTCGGCGAATCGCACTATTGGGGGCACAACGCGATCATCCGCATGCAGCCCTTCATCGACCACTGCGCCCTGGCGCCGTTGCCGGGCAAGGGGGCATTCGCCGGGGCGATCCTGTCCCACGACTTCGTCGAGGCCTCGCTGATGCGCCGGGCCGGCTGGGGCGTGTGGATCGCCTACGACCTGCCGGGCAGCTACGAAGAACTGCCGCCGAACCTGATCGACGAACTGCAGCGCGACCGCCGCTGGTGCCATGGCAACCTGATGAACTTCCGCCTGTTCCTGGTCAAGGGCATGCACCCGGTGCACCGCGCGGTGTTCCTCACCGGGGTGATGTCCTACCTATCGGCGCCGCTGTGGTTCCTGTTCCTGGTGCTGTCCACTGCCCTGCTGGCGGTGCACACGCTGATGGAGCCGCAGTACTTCCTGGTGCCGGGGCAGCTGTTCCCGGTGTGGCCGCAGTGGAACCCGGAGAAGGCCATCGCGTTGTTCTCCACCACCCTGACGCTGCTGTTCCTGCCCAAGCTGCTGAGCATCGTGCTGATCTGGCTGAAAGGCGCCCGCGAATTCGGCGGTGCGTTCAAGGTCACCCTGAGCATGCTGCTGGAGATGGTGTTCTCGGTGCTGCTGGCGCCGGTGCGCATGCTGTTCCACACCCAGTTCGTGACGGCGGCATTCCTCGGCTGGTCGGTGAAGTGGAATTCACCGCAACGCGACAACGGCCTCACCACCTGGGGCGACGCGACCCGCCGCCACGGCTGGCAGAGTTTGCTCGGCCTCGGCTGGGCCGCGGGCGTGGCCTGGCTCGACCCGAACTTCCTGTGGTGGCTGGCGCCGATCGTGGTGTCGCTGATGCTGGTTATCCCGGTGTCGGTGATTTCCAGCCGGCTGAGCCTGGGTCTGCGCAGCCGCGACAGCGGGCTGTTCCTGATCCCCGAGGAATACCAGCCGCCCCAGGAACTGGTCTCGACCTACGCCTATGCCCGGGAGAACCGCGAGAACGCCCTGGAAAACGGCTTCGTCCAGGCGGTGCTGAGCCCCTACCCCAATGCCCTGGCCTGCGCCATGGCCACGGCCCGCCATGGCCATGCGCCGCTGCTGGAGCAGGCGCGCCAGCGCCTGGTGGAGCACGCCCTGAAGACCGGGCCGGACAAGCTCGACGCCACCACCAGGCTGACCCTGCTGAGCGACCCGGTGATGCTCACCCGCCTGCACCGCCAACTGTGGCAGCAACCGGCGCAACACCCGCTCTGGGGCCTGCACGCCAAGCCGCTGGAAACCGCGGCCGCCGCCGTGCCGGTGCATGACCTGAAAACCCTGGCGCCCGCCGCCCCGCGTCACCCCCTCGCCGGCTGACGGCCCACTCGGGGCGCGCACCGACCTGCGCGCCCCGAGCCTCCCCTTCCCCGCCCTGCGTCGTTTTCAGATGCGGTCGATCGACGGTACGACATGCCCGCCGAGAGACAGCACGTTCGCTGCATTTCTATGCTAAAAACAGCGCTGCTCCATGCGGTATGGCCATATGCCTCCCCTCTTTAAAGCCCGGATTGTCGACGATGAAAACTAAAAAAGACGTTGTTTCCGCTGCTGTTCCCGAAGCCACCCTGGCGGGGTTGGCCGACACGCTCCTACCGCCCCCGGCCATGCCGAGAAAACTCGACGAAAGCGGTGAGCAATACCTGTACTTCACCGAGCGCGACATCGACCGCATCCTCGATAACCTCGATGGCCTGCGCAGCCTGGTGTTTCCCCTGGCCAGCCCCGATGATGACGCCGAACTGCGCCGCGTCCAGCACTTCCCCTCGGTGTGCCTGATCGGCCTCGGGCGCTGCGGCTCGAACATCGCCCTGGACGTCGCCTCGCTGGTCTACAACGCACGGCAGTTCTACCTCAACGAATTCCACAGCGAAGAGAACGCCACCACCGAACAGGACTTCCGCCCCACCCGCTGGATTCGCAGCAACCTGCTGCGCGCGCCGAGTAAGGGCGCCAAACCGGTGTTCCTGATCGAGCCGCTGGTGATGCTCGGCGACCTGGACAAGGACATCGAAGGCCGTATCCGTTTCTCGTGCAAGGGTGAGACCAGCGGCTTTCTCAGCGACTACAACAAGATGAAGATCATGGACCTGTCCGAGGTCCACGCGGGCGGCGCCGGCAACGCGCCGATCCTCGGCCAGTACCTGGCCAAGATCATCCTCAACAAGGACACCCAGCGCTTCTCCAACGCCGACTGGAAGTTCATCCACAGCTACCTGATCGATTCCTGCGGGATCAAGGCCAACCAGTCGCGCCTGTACTTCTACATCTTCAGCGCCGGCGGCGGCACCGGCTCGGGCATGGCCTCCGAATTCGGCCTGGCCCAGCAGTACGCGTACATGAGCAAGACCTTCGACAGCAAGCACATCAAGGACAGCGGCGAGAACCGCGACCACAGCTTCGTGTTCGAGCCGATCTTCACCAGCGGCATCTGCATCCTGCCGAACATCTCCGACCAGCGCAGCGAGATGTCCGAGGCCCTGCACATCAACGCCGGCCGCCTGCTGTGCAAGTACCTCGCCGAGGAGTGGGACTTCTCCTACAACTTCGACAACGAGGAGAACAGCGACGAGAGCGTGATGCGCCGCATCCGCCCGTGGAACGCCATGATGCTGATCTCCAACGACATCATGCGCTACGCCGAAGAGAGCGACGACGGCAACATCCAGAACATCGACGTGAACGCCATGGAGCGCCACGCCAACCAGTACATCTCGCAGCAGATCTTCAACATCCTCACCGCCCAGGCGGTGACCACCGACTACGACCAGAACTACTTCCGCCGCGCCGGCATCGACATCGGCGAAACCATCCGCCTGGACGCCAACGACCTGTTCATGAGCCTGGCCGGGCCGGTGGCCGTGGCCTACGCCGAGTCGGTAGTGCCGGAACACGCCGCCGCCAACGCCGAGAAATTCCGGGTGCTGGACAAGGAGCCGCCGCGGCTGAACATCGACGACCTGTTCTTCCGCTCCATCGACCTGCCGCACTTCAACAAGGTGACCCAGGCCATCGAAGGCATCAGCCTGCTGCCGGTGGAATCCAAGCGCTACCGCGCGGCCCTGGAGCAGTACAAGAAGTCCGGCTACGACGCCAGCGAGCTGAGCGACCTGCACTTCTTCAAGAACTGCTCCTCGGTGGTGTCGATCGTCTCGCTGCCCAAGGACTACAAGCTGTCCTACATCGACCTCAACCGGCTCAAGACCCACCTCAACAACCTGTTCCCCAACACCACGCTCAAGCGCTACGCGCTGGTCATCGGCGCCTCGGCCAACCTGTCGCTGACCACCCTGATCGTCAAGAGCCCGTGCCTGTCGGACGACTTCCTGACGCTGATCGTGGCCTTCATCAAGCGCTGCTTCGCCCGCGACCAGCACCGTTTCGACGAGAGCCTGGACCAGGCGGTGCTCGACTTCATCGTCGCCGAGCACTTCGACGAAGCGCGGGTCGACGCCATGCTCAACGAGTACGAGAACCCGGCGAAGATCCTCGACACCAACTGGTACGCGATCAAGCCGATGTACGAGAAGAAGTACCGCGAGCTGATCCACGACCAGGACAAGTTCGTCTCGATCAACGACATCCGCCTGTCCCGCGACAGCGTGAAGAAAGCCATCAAGTACCTGCGCGAGATCTACCGCCACCGGATCGGCAAGACCCGGGTCATCTCGCTCAACGACTACAGCCGCTAGCCGGGGTCGGCGGCGGCCTGCGGGTCGCCGCCGACTGGGCGTTTTCAGTCCGGCCGGCTATAACCCACATAGCCAATCGTTTACCCGGCCTGGCCGGCACCGACTTGCGCCCTGAGCACGCTCACTATACTGGGCACTATGCCCATGACGTCGGCAGGCCCTGGCCTGGATGAAAATACGAGTACGCACGCTATGGACTGGCTGAACCTGCGTTTCACCTCCGCCATGCCGGAGAGCGGACAGATACTCCTGGACTGCACACACAACCCCTGGCTGGTGGCCCTGGCCTACGTGGTCATGTGCGGTGCGAGCTTCGCTACCCTGAACATGGCGGAACGCGCCACCCAGGCCGACAGCGAGGCCGGGCGTCGGCGCTGGCGCGGGGTCGGTGCGCTGTGCCTGGCGGGCGGCATCTGGTCCCTGCACTTCATTGCCATGCTGGCGTTCAAGGCGCCGGTGGCGATCGAATACGACCTGCAGATGACCCTGCTGTCCCTGCTCATCGTGCTGGTGGCCGCCGTGCTGACCATGCGCATGCTCAGCCAGCGCGAGCTGCGCGCCACGCAATGCCTGCTGGCCGCCGTGCTGATCGGCCTGGGCATCGCCGCCATGCACTACAGCGGCATGGGCGCGATGCGCTCCAGCGCCACCCTCTACTACCAGCCGGGGCTGTTCGCCCTGTCCATCGCCATCGCCATCCTTACCAGCCTCGCCGCGCTGATGCTGGGGCTGTACTTCCGCCAGGGCGACGAGCAGACCCACCAGTGGCTGAAGTACGGCGCCAGCCTGGTGATGGGCCTGGCGGTGGCGTCCATGCATTTCACCGGCATGTGGTCGATGGTGCTGGTGGTGCCCGAGGGCACGCCACTGCAGCTGCAGAGCGCCAACAACAGCCTGCAACTGGCGCTGGTGGTGGCCGGCATCACCCTGGTGACAGTGGCCAGCAGCCTGGGCGCGGCCTGGGCCGACCGCAAGCTGCAGCACAAGGAACGCGACCTGATGCGGGTCAACGCCCTGCTCAGCCAACTGGGCCATGCCAAGGCCTCGCTGCAGCAGATCGCCGACTTCGATGCCCTGACCAACCTGCTCAACCGCCGCGGCCTCAACCAGGCCTTCGCCGAACGCCTGCGCGACCACGCCCAGCGCGGCAAGCCGCTGGCGGTGATGTTCATCGACATCGACCACTTCAAGCGCATCAACGACAGCCTGGGCCACGATGCCGGCGACGAGCTGCTCAAGGTGATCGCCGAGCGCCTGCGCGGCGCGCTGCGGGAAAACGACGTGATCGCCCGCTTCGGCGGCGACGAGTTCTGCCTGCTGGCCAGCCTGCACAGCAAGGAGGAAGCGCGGCAGCTGGCGCAGCGCATGATGCTGCACCTCAAGGACCCGATTTCCCTGGCCGGGCGCTGCATGGTGATGACCGCCAGCATCGGCATCAGCCTGTTCCCGGACGACGGCACCACCAGCGAGGAACTGCTCAAGCACGCCGACATGGCGCTGTACCAATCCAAGGGCAGCGGGCGCAACAACGCGCACTTCTTCAACGCCCAGCTCAAAGCCAAGGCGGGTATCGAGCTGCAACTGGAAGAAGAGCTGCGCCTCGCCCTGAAACAGGAAATGGGCCTGCAGCTCTACTACCAGCCGATCCTCGAGCTCAACACCGGCCTGCTCAGCAAGCTCGAAGCCCTGCTGCGCTGGCAGCACCCCGAGCACGGCCTGCTGACCCCGGACCGCTTCATCGGCATCGCCGAGGCCAACGGTTTCATCGCCGAGCTGGACAACTGGGTGCTGCACCGTGCCTGCCAGGACCTGCACCTGCTGTCAGGCGGCAACTACCCGGAGCTGAAGGTGGCGGTGAACTGCTCGGCCCTCAACCTCAGCCGCGAGGCGCTGGCTCGCGAAGTCGGCGAGGCGCTGGAGATCCATGGCGTGCCGGCGCAACGCCTGGAGCTGGAGGTCACCGAAAACGCGCTGATGGGCAACGTCAACCTGGCGGTGGACCTGCTGCAGCAGATCCGCGAGCTGGGAGTGAGCCTGTCCATCGACGATTTCGGCACCGGCTATTCCTCCCTGGCCTACCTGCGCCGCCTGCCGCTGGACACGCTGAAGATCGACCGCTCGTTCATCCAGGACATCCCCACCTCCACCCAGGGCATGGACATCATCCAGGCCATCATCGGCATGGCCCACACCCTGCGCCTGCGGGTGGTGGCCGAAGGGGTGGAAAACGAGCAGCAACTGGCCTTCCTGCGCAAGCACGGCTGCGATTTCATCCAGGGCTACCTGCTGAGCAAGCCCCTGTCGCTGGAGGCGCTGCAAGCCTTCCTGCTGCAGCACCGCGAGCCGATCAAACCCGCTCGTCTGCTCTCGGGCTGAGCGGTTTGACGGCGTGGCATTCCCTGTCCATGTTCTTAGCAGGCAAACACTGGCAAATCGCCATAGGCTGATATGTCTGCTCCGCACCCGCGTCACGCTTCCGCGACCCTGCGCCCCAGGTTTTCGATCGGTTCATACGGCATTCACTTCGGCGTGATCCTCGCCGCGCTGTTCTGCACCAGTCAGGCCAACGCCCTGGAAAACCTCAGCCTGCAACTGCGCTGGCTGCACCAGTTCCAGTTCGCCGGTTACTACATGGCCCTGGAAAAGGGCTTCTACCGGGACGCCGGGCTGGAGGTGGAGATCCGCGAGGGCGGCCCGGGCGCCAGCAAACCCATCGACGCCATGCTCTCGGGCGAAGCCGATTTCGCCATCGCCAACAGCGGCGTGGTGATCGCGCGCATGCAGGGCAAGCCGGTGGTGGCCCTGGCCGCGATCATGCAGAGTTCGCCCATCGTCTGGATCGTGCGGGCCGATTCCGGCATCTACACCCCGCTGGACCTGGCCGGCAAACGGGTGATGCTGATGCCGGCGCCGGAAAGCGCCGAGCTGCGCATCACCCTGGCGCGCGAAGGCATCAATCCGGCGGCGATGGACATCCGCCAGACCAGCTACAACCCCCAGGACCTGGTCGACGGCACCACCGACGCCTACGACGGCTACATCTCCAACGAGCCCTACTGGCTGCAGCAGAAGCAGGTGCCCTACCGGCTGATCAACCCGCGCGAATACGGGGTCAACTTCTACAACGACGTGCTGACCACCCGCGAGGGCCTGCTGCGCCAGCGGCCGGAACAGGTCGAGGCGTTCGTCCAGGCCAGCCTCAAGGGTTGGCAGTACGCCCTGGAAAACACCGAAGAAGCCGTGCAGCTCATCCACCAGCGCTATGCGCCGAACAAGGACCTGGGGCACCTGCGCTTCGAGGCCCAGGAGCTGAAGAAACTGATCATGCCCGAGCTGGTGCAGCTGGGACACATGAACCCCGGGCGCTGGCAGACCATCGCCCGCCACTACGTCGACCTGGGCATGGCCAAGGGGCCGATCAGGCTCGACGGCTTCATCTACCACGGCAAGACCACCCCCGATAACCACCTGCTCTACGTGATCGTGGTGGCCGCGACCCTGGCCCTGGTGCTGCTGGGCGCCATCGCCCTGCGCTTCGCCCACCTCAGCCAGCGCCTGCGCCTGGAGGTGGACCGCCGCAGCCTGGCCGAGCAGGAGTTGCTGAACACCAACGCGCAGCTGCAGAAGCTGGCGAGCACCGACCGCCTGACCGGGCTGTGGAACCGCTCGAAACTGGAGGAAGTGGCCGCCCACGAGATCAAGCGCGCCGAGCGCTACGGGCTGGCGCTGTCGCTGGCGTTTCTCGACATCGACCGCTTCAAGTGGATCAACGACGAGCACGGCCACGAAACCGGCGACGCGGTGTTGCACAACGTGGCGCAGCGCCTGCACCGCCACCTGCGCGAGTCAGACAGCCTGTGCCGCTGGGGCGGGGAGGAATTCATCATCCTCATGCCCCACACCAACCTCGAGGACGCCACCCGCTTCGCCGAGAAGGTGCGGGTGCTGATGGCGGCCAAGCCCATCGAGGGCGAGATCAGCGTGACCGTCAGCGTGGGCGTGGCCCAGTGGTACGACGGCGAGACCCTGCGTGAGCTGGTGCAGCACGCCGACCGCATGCTCTATCGCGCCAAGGAAAACGGCCGCAACCGGGTGGAGAGCTTCACCCAGCAGGATGCGGAGACCTCGGTCTGATTCCCGGCCTATTGGCCCGGCATGCTCGCCCGCCACGCTTCCAGCCACCCAAGGCTCGCCCGCGTACCGGCGGCGTCCGGCTTGTACTCGGCGCCCAGCCAGCCCTCATAACCGCTGTCGTGCAGCACCTGCAACGCCGGGGCGAAGGCCACCTGCCCGGTACCGGGCGCGCCTCGACCGGGGCTGTCGGCGAACTGCACATGGCCGATGCGCCCGGCCAGCAGCGCCACGCCCGCCGCCAGGTCCAGGCCCTGGCGCGCCATGTGGTAGAGGTCGTACTGGGCCAGGCAGTTGGGGTGATCCACGGCCTTCAGCAGGCTGTCGAGCTGCTCCGGCGTGTTGACCAGAAAGCCCGGCATATCCAGCGGGTTGATCGCCTCCACCAGCACCACGATGCCCAACAGCTCGAATGCATCAGCCGCCTTGCGCAGGTTGGCGGCCAGGGTCGCCAGGGCCTGCTCGCGGGTGACGCCGTCGGCCAGCCGGCCGGGCAGCACGTTGATCAGGGCCGGGCGCACCATCGCCGCGTAGGTCAGGGCTTCGTCCAGGGCGGCGTCGAATTCCGCCTGGCGGGCCGGCACGGCGGCCAGCCCGGGGCCGCCATCACGGAAATCACCGGCCGGCAGGTTGATCAGCCGCAAGGGCTGGCCGGCACGCTCCAGCGCTTCCTTCAACTGGATCGCAGGCATCTCGTAGGGGAACTGGATTTCCACACCGTCAAAGCCGGCCGCAGCCGCCGCGACGACACGCTCGGCCAGGGGCAGTTCGGTGAACAGCATCGACAGGTTGGCAGAGAACTTCATGGTTTTTCCTCACGCAGCAGGTTCACCAGGGTGGCGGGGTCACGGTCCAGATTGCCCTGGCTGCCGTGCAGGCGCATCAGTTGTGCGGCCAGGCCCGAGACGGGCGTCGCGGAGCCGACTTCGCGGGACAGTTTGACGGCCGTGTCGAGGTCCTTGAGCAAGGTGCGCACGTGCCATTTGATCGGTTCGAATTCGCTGGCGGCCATCTGCGGCGCCAGAATCTGCAAGGGCTTGGAATCGGCGAAGCCACCGGCCAGGGCGGGCGCGATCAACCCGGCATCGACCCCGGCCTTCTCCGCCAGCGCCACCACCTCGGCGATCACCAGGGCGTTGCAGGCGACGATCATCTGGTTGCAGACCTTGGTCACCTGGCCGGCGCCCACCTCGCCCATGCGCGTCAGGCGCTGGCCCAGGTGGGCGAGCACCGGACGCGCCCGCTCCACATCCTCTTCGCGGCCACCGGCCATGATCGCCAGGGTGCCCGCCGCCGCACCGGGGGTGCCACCGGACACCGGCGCATCCACCCAGCGCATGCCGGTGCGCTGCTCCAACTCGGCCGCCATCTCACGGGTGGCTGCCGGCTCCAGGCTGGAGAAATCCACCAGCAGTTGCCCCGGTTTGGCCCCCTCGACGATACCGCCGGGGCCGAACACCACCTCGCGCACCACGGCAGTGTCGGCCAGGCACAACATCACGATACTGGCCTCGGCGCACAGTTCGGCGGGGCTCTCGACCCGGTGCGCGCCCTGCTCCAGCAGCGGCTGGCATTTGTCCGGGGAGCGGTTCCACACCGTCAGCGGGTAACCGGCAGCCAGCAGGCGACGGGTCATGGGCAGGCCCATCAGGCCGATACCGGCAAAGGCGATGGCAGGCAGCGTGGCAGTCATGGTGGCAGCTCCGTCAGGTTCTCCAGAAGGCGCATGGTAACCGCAGTGCACAGGGCGCTGGTGCACAAATCGAAGCTGCGAAGTTGCCGCTGCGTCTCTATACTCCGCCAGCTTTCCCCGCTATTGAACCGGAGAACCCGAAATGCTGAAGCCTACCCTGGCGCTCGTCGCCGGCATCGCCCTGTCCGTGTCCGCCGTCATCGCCCAAGCCGCCGATACCCTGCGCGTCTCGGCCATTCCCGACGAAGCCCCCACCGAACTGCTGCGCAAGTTCAAGCCGCTGGGTGCCTACCTCGAACAGCAACTGGGCATGAAGGTCGAATTCGTCCCCGTGGCCGACTACGCCGCCGTGGTCGAATCCCTGGCCGCCGACCGCCTCGACCTGGCCTGGCTGGGTGGCTTCACCTTCGTCCAGACCCGCCTGAAGACCGGCAACGCCATCCCCCTGGTGCAGCGTGCCGAAGACGAGAAATTCACCAGCAAGATCATCAGCGCCGACCCGGCGGTGAAATCCCTGCAGGACCTCAAAGGCAAGACCTTCGCCTTCGGTTCGGTGTCTTCCACCTCGGGCAGCCTGATGCCGCGTTACTTCATGCTGCAGGACGGCATCAAGCCGGAAGAATTCTTCAGCCGCGTGGCCTACTCCGGCGCCCACGACGCCACTGCGGCCTGGGTCCAGGCTGGCAAGGCCGACGGCGGCGTGCTCAACGCCTCGGTGTGGGACAAACTGGTTGCCGCCGGCAAGGTCGACACCAGCAAGGTCAACGTGATCGCCACCACCCCGCCGTACTTCGATTACAACTGGACCGTGCGCGGCACCCTGGACCCGGCCCTGAGCGAGAAGATCAAGTCTGCCTTCCTCGCCCTCGACCCGGCCAACCCGGAGCACAAGGCGATTCTCGACCTGCAGGCCGCCAGCCGCTTCATCGAGACCAAGCCGGAAAACTACCAGGGCATCGAAGAAGCCGCCCGGGCCGCCGGCCTGTTGAAGTGAGCATCGCCCTGCGTGGCGTGGGCCTGGCCCACGCCAACGGCACGGTTGCGCTCGACGGTATCGACCTGACGGTGGCCCCCGGCGAACGGGTGGCCATCATCGGCCCTTCCGGCGCCGGCAAGACCACCCTGCTGCGCCTGCTGGCCACCAGCCTGCAACCCACGCGTGGCGAGCTCGACCTGCTGCAGCACAACCCCTGGCGCCTGGACACCCACCAGCGTCAGCGCCTGCGCGCACGCATCGGCCTGATCCACCAGGCACCGCCGCTGCCGCCCCGGCAGCGGGTGGTCACCGCCGTGCTCGCCGGGCGCCTCGGCCAGTGGTCGCTGCTGCGCAGCCTGGCCAGCCTGCTGTACCCGCTCGACAGTGCCGGGGCGAAAGCCGCCCTGGCCCGCCTCGACCTGGGTGACAAACTGTTCGAGCGCTGCGACCAGCTCTCCGGCGGCCAGTTGCAACGCGTGGGCATCGCCCGGGTGCTGTACCAGGCACCGGAGCTGATCCTCGCCGACGAGCCGGTATCGGCCATGGACCCGGTACTCGCCGGCCACACCCTGGCCGTGCTCAACCGCGAAGCCGCCGACCAGGGCGCCACCCTGCTCGCCAGCCTGCACGCGGTGGAGCTGGCGCTGGCGCACTTCCCCCGCGTCATCGGCGTGCGGGAAGGGCGGATCGCCTTCGACCTGCCGCCCGAGGCGATCCGCCCCGAGCAACTGGATGCGCTGTACGCCAACGAACAACTGAGTGCCGCCCCCAGCCCCGTGGCACCGCCCCAGCCCGCCCATATCCCGCGATGCTGAACACCGACCACCGCGACCCGGCCGCCATCCCGCGCCTGCTGATCACTGCGCTGGCCGTGCTGCTGTTGTGGCCCGGCCTGAACCTCAGCGAGCTGGACCTGGCGGTGCTGGTCAACGGCGACAACGCCCGGGCCATGGGCAACTTCCTCGGCGACTTCTGGCCGCCTGCGCATGATGGCGAGTTCCTCGCCCTGCTCGGCCGCGCCACCCTGGAAACCCTGGCCATCGCCACCGCCGGCATGAGCCTGGCGCTGCTGATCGCCATCCCCGCCTCGCTGCTGGCCAGCCGCGCGCTGTCGCTCTCGGCGGTGCACCGGGGCGGGCGCCCGGCCTGGTGGGCACAACTGGCGCGCTGGCCGGTGCGTGGTTTGCTGATCTTCCTGCGCAGCGTGCCGGAGATCGTCTGGGCGCTGCTGTTCGTGCGCGCCGTGGGCCTGGGCCCGACCGCCGGGGTGCTGGCCATCGCCATCACCTACGCCGGCATGCTCGGCAAGGTCTACGCGGAAATCTTCGAATCGGTGGACACCCGCCCCGCCCGCGCCCTGCTCGGCGCCGGCAGCGGTCGCCTGGCGGCCTTCTCCTACGGCGTGCTGCCCAATGCCGCCGGGGAAATGCTTTCCTACACCGTGTACCGCTGGGAGTGCGCCATCCGCGCCTCGGTGGTGATGGGCTTCGTCGGCGCCGGTGGCCTGGGCCAGCAGATCGACCTGTCGATGCGCATGTTCGCCGGCGGCGAAGTGGCCAGCATGCTGCTGACCTTCCTGGTGCTGGTGCTGCTGGCCGACCAATTCAGCCGCCTGCTGCGGGCGAGGTTGTTATGAGAGCCGGCAGCCTGGTCCTGCTCGTCGCCCTCCTCGCGGCGGTGATCGCCTCGTTCGTCTACCTGGGCATCGACCTCGGCGCCCTGGTGGCCGGCGACAGCCTCAGCCAGATGGGCCAGTACGCCAGCCGCTTCCTGCAGCCGGACTTCTCCGCACCGCACCTGCAGGCCATCGGCCGCGGCGCCCTGGAAACCCTGGCCATGTCTGCCATCGGCACCCTGCTGGCCGCGCTGCTCGGCCTGGCACTCGCGCTACCGGCGTCGGGCCGCTTCGGCGCCGTGGCCCTGCACGCCACGCGCTTCGTGCTCAACGCCCTGCGCGCCATCCCCGAACTGGTGTGGGCCGCGCTGATGGTGCTGGCCGCAGGCCTGGGCCCCAACGCCGGCACCCTGGCCCTGGCCCTGCACACCGCCGGCGTGCTCGGCCGCCTGTTCGCCGAAGCCCTGGAAAACACCCCCGCCGAACCGGCCAACGCCATCCGCCTCAGCGGCGGCGGGCGCATCGCCGCCTTCTGCTACGGCACCCTGCCCGGCGTCTGGCCGCAGCTGGTGGCGTATTCGCTGTACCGCTGGGAAAACAACATCCGCATGGCCAGCGTCCTCGGCTTCGTCGGCGCCGGCGGCCTCGGCCAGATGCTCTACGTCTCCCTCAGCCTGTTCCAGGAAGCCCAGGCCGCCACCGTCATCCTGGCCATGTTGCTGCTGGTGCTGGCGGTGGATGGGCTGAGTGGATGGGCGCGGCAGCGGTGGGTGAGTAGCTAGTTCAGCAGCCACATTCAGCTGATTGTTGCCGCAATCAACTTGGAAAGCGCAGCACTTTCCACTCAAGACCTGAAGCCTGGCAACCCCTGCTTGGCGCGCCACTCTTTCACCACTGACAGCACGCCCTCCGGACTGTCTTCAGCCCCAGCCTCTGGGTAGAAAATCAAATCCGTACCCTTAGGGTGGTCAACCAGCTTTACAAAATGCTGCGACAGCTCTGTCAAATGAGCCTCCAACGCCGCACCTTTTAGCCTACTGGGATTCTCAAAGAATTCTCGCAGAAGCCGCAAAAAATCGGCCTCGGTATAGTCTTCAAGTTTTTGCTTGCTCAAAAAATCCATATCGATCACTTGTTATCCGTGTGAATTCTGATGTGATTCTTGGGTGTAGTAACTCTGAGGTTATCCACATCGTAAACCGCGCCGCCATCAACAATTCTTTCAACATGATGTATTTCATGGAGCTGACGACCACCGACTGCCTCAGTCTGAATGACAAAGGGCGCTCCACCATCGCGCATGATGACTCGATTGGAAGCAGAGAACTGACTGCTTAGCTCTGGATCTGCAGCAACCTCCATCCAAAACGCTTCACGAAAGTCATCAAATCTCGAAAACTCCCTGCCGCGCATTTTGTCGGCAATTCGGGTCGGTATGGGCGAACCAAGCGCCTTCCCTGCATCAGCCAACCATATGCCTACGACATCCTGCCCCACGCCGGTCACAACTCCCGGCTCGTTACGAACACTGAGAACGACGTAAATGGCCGGAATATCCGTGGCCGGGAACCAGATGATCGCATCCTGATAGTCCGGAGGAAGGACTGGATTGACCAGCACCTTGTCCGCCTGCTCCGCCGACGGATACACCCATATCGTCGGTAACTTCGGCGCTGGTTCCAAGGCAGGGATGCCGAGCTGGTTCGGGTCAGCTGCCGGCGTCCAGATCACTTCGATTCCCTGCCCGATATCGGCAGCGAACTGTTCGCCTCTGGCCGTAGCGGCAATGACGGGCACGTTTTCCCAACTGGGGTTCCGCCCTGTGTAAAAACCATAAGCATCCACAGAGCCGTCGACGAGGTGCTTGATCTGTACCCGCACCCGGGTTCGCCCGACCTCCAGGGCCTGATACTGCTCCTTGGTATAAAACGCACTGTCGGTGGCCAAGCTGGTGTTGGGTAACAGCAGCGTGATCGCGCCGAGCACGGCACCTCCGGCCAGGGCTCCCGCGCTTTCTGCCAAACCGAGCGAAAGAGCACCGCCAATTCGACTGCCGAGGGACACGGCGGACGTAGAGCCACCAATCATCTGCAATGGCGTGCCACCCGCCCTGACGGCTGCGGCGGTAGCCAGCACAGCCCAATCGCCATAGTCCTTCAGCGGCTCCAACGGTACAAAACCGCCAGGGTTGCTGTGATCGATCACGCCATCTGGCAAGTTGCAGGACTTGGCGAATACACAACCAGCCTTGGGCACCTCGGTCGCTATCGCCTTGGGCTTCTCCACAACAAGCGGGCGTGGAGGCTGCTTGTCGAAATCCCCTTCATAGGGGGCGGGTTGCGGGACGGGACGCTCATCCCTGTTGTTCGGGACATATCCACTCATGACGTCGTTCCTTCGAATCAGAATGCGGTGCGGAGGATAGAGTGCCTGAGCGATCAGGAATGAGGAACTATGTACAGCTGCGCTTGGAAGCCGGAGATGTCTCGGGAGCGTGTAGGTGATCGGTGCTGGTCCGCCTCCGCTACGCGGCTAGCTTTTCGGCTGCTGTCCCTTCGAGTAAAGCGGCCGGTATGATGAGACGAAACGGATGTGGCCTATTTGTGATGGGGGACTGCTATGAACGTGTTTATCAGCTCTGTAGTACGGAATTTTGAGCACTATCGTGCGGCCGCCAAAAAAGCAGTTTCACTGTTGGGGCACACCCCAGTGATGTGTGAGGATTTTGGAGCAAGACCTTATTCCTCTGAAGTCGCATGCATGACTGAGGTTGACCAAGCCGACGTAGTGGTACTGATTCTTGGCGCGGATTTCGGCTTCAAAACCAATACAGGTGAGTCCGTCACTCAGCAGGAGTTCCATCGCGCCAAAGCTGCCAATAAACCCGTCCTGGCTTTTTTGGAAGAGGTTCCGGTCAAGGATGATCAACAGCGCTTTTACTGGGAGGTTTCCGATTACGTCGACGGCCTTTTTCGTTCCACCTTCACAGGTGATCGTGATCTCTCAGAAAAAATCATCCAAGGGCTAAGCCAATTTGCGGCCAATCGCAGTGCCATTTCCGAACAGGAGTTCATTCAGCACCTGCAGAATCGTAGCAACAGCCGAAATTGGAATAACCGGCCTCGTGAAGATCGCCTAGAGATCGTGTTTCTGCCGCAGCCTATTCTCTCGGGGACGTTGCGCTCCATGCACACCCAGCATGATGAATTTTTCCTCAAGCTTTCTCAGGCGGGCTTGGTTTCTATCAAGGGTGGTTACAAGTCATTTAACGAGGGAGACATCACCGGCCTAGATGCGGAGGAGACCTCTTGGAGGCATCACGATAATGGGATGAGCTGGCTTTCTATTCCTCTGGCAGCGCCCGGAAAGGGCGTCGAATATTTTGCCTCCTATTACATCTCGCCCAGCCGGCTAAAACGCTTTGCGGAAGAAGCTTTTGGTTTGATTAGCCGAGGTAAGGGAGGCTGGTTCCAGCTGGGGATCTACGGAGTTTCTCACCAGATCTATGCAGAGCCGCCCACCACCCCTGCATCGTCGATCTCCATACCGCACCGCAGTGAGCAATGCATAGAGGAAAGAAAACTGCTGATTCCGGCGTCACAGGGCGTTTTCAACCATTGGCTTGAAGACGCTTTGTTCCGAATCGGGCGCAAGCTTTCCTAAAGAATCGAGCGTGGCCGGCAGGCGGAAGGGGGATAAGCAACAATACCCCCCTTCGAACCGTGTCTCAGCTTGGCAGTTCTTCGAGGTTGAAGAACCGGTTGTCAGCCTTGAGCGCTGCGAAGGCTTCGCAATATGCATAGGGCTCGCTGAATGAAGTGCTGGGCGCATGAATGTTGAAGACCTTAATCTGGGGCGGGTGGCCGCTTTGCCGTTCATGGCGAAGGTCGTTCAGAGACCCAGGCGCCTCACCATTTTGTTCGGCGATCGAAATCACTAAATCTCGAAGGGTTTCGATTTCTGTATCCGATGCTTCTGCATAGGTTGTCAGTCGCTTATGACTTCCAAACCCGCCACGGGTAGAGCCGATTCGATTCAGGTGCACGTGAACCACCGTTACGATCTTCGTACCGAATATCTCATTGAAACCCAAGATGCGCCTCCTTCCGGAGGCGCTGTGAGGTCGTGATCAGCCCTTGGGAGGATGAGGATCGTTGCCATAGGAGTCACGTTCACGGATCAGGTTGTCCCGGCCGTGGATGAGCACCTCGCTTTTTTGGTTTTGAGCTATCTGGCGCGCCGCGTCAGCAGCTTCCTTTTGAGTCCGATGGTGGGAGGTGTCTTTAGTATTGCCCTCCCCCCGAACCGCCCAGCCTTCGTCACGTTTCACGACGTGCTGATTTTTGCCTGCCATGGAAACACCTCTACTAGTGAGTTGCCTGCCTAGTAGAAGGTAGCAGCGAAACGGAAAAACACAACATGTAGCGCAATATCGACCAATAGGACATGTATGTTGTGCCTTACCTCAGCGGGCCGCCCTGTCTTCCTCAAGCTTACGCGCAGAAGCAAGAGCGCCTCGCCGGTTCGCGACGCGACTGCTCTTTACTGCATCCATTAAAAAGATGATTAGGCTAGCTAGCCTTTGGAATGCAGAAATGTACGTCAAGGTGGTCGACAGGCTGTTGGACTATCCTCCGCTGCAGGACAGTCTGCTTTTGGGCCGATACCAGCCCCCACCCCTTGCCCTCCTCCCTCCCCCACGCTACAGTCCGCCCGTCACGGTCAATCCCGTGACCGGGTGTGGTAACCCGGATTTGTTCGAGGCGCGGTAGCGCCATAGCCGAGAGCGGGCGCTTTTTTTGTGCCTGTTGCTTTCTCGTGCATCTATGGCGGGCCGTGTGAGGCGGGCTTCGGCCCGGCCGGTTCCCTCGGACGCCGGTTTACCACCCTTGCACGGTCCGCCTCCATTCGTGTGGTAACGGATGGAACGCGGCTCCTTAAAACGTTCGAGGAGCAAAGGATTATGCATTTTCCCCCTTTTACCCAAGGGCTCCGCCCTGGGCTGCTGGCTGTTTTGCCGACCTTCGCTGTGGAGGTGCTGCATGGCCAACTCTAGACCCGCTGTTATCCCCTTCCCCACACCCGCCAAGCTGACGGCTGATCGCAAGCGAGAACACACGGCTGCCAGCAGAGCGCTGCTGAATGACTTGATCCTGCTGTACAGCCGCACCCAGGCAAACAGGAGGCAGGCCCATGGGTGAGCGCTATGTGACCCACCTGCCCGCCCATGACGGGCACCCGGCCGCGGCGTTCGGGCTGGGGGAGGATTGTCAGGAGAGTTTCGCCCGGGGCGTGCAGCAGGCGCAGGCCTGGCTGGATGCGAGCAACAGCGGTTGGCTGTGGGCCACGCTGATGCTGGAGCGCCAGTTGTTCCCGCCGGGTGCGCAGCGCCATGCCTTCGAGCTGGGCTTTCTTAGCCGTGTGCACCAGCGCTTGTGTTCGCCCCTGGGTGGCGAGCACCTGGCGCAGCGAACAGAGTTGAGGCTGTAACGAGAAGGGCGAGGGAGAAATCCCTCGCCCTTCTTCTTATGGACGGTTTGCGTTCATCGGGCCAAGCCACGTCAACGTCGACTGAATGCCAACCGCGCCGCGAACAGGATGAAGATCAGCCCTGTGGTGCGGTCCATCCACTTGATGACCTTTTCCCGGCGCAGGAAGCCGGCCAGGGGTTGGGTGGCGCCGATCAGGGCCAGGGACCAGACCAGGCCGATGACCACGTGGATGCTCACCAGGCCGAAGGTCCAGGCGATCAGCGAGTCGGTCGGCGGGATGAATTGGGGCAGGAAGGACACATAGAAGATGCCCACCTTGGGGTTGAGGGCGTTGCCCAGCAGGCCCTTGAGGAACCAGTTGCCGCCCTGCTTGCCGTTCGGCTCCGCCGCCGAGAGCGAGGTGCGCGGGCGCCGCAGCATGTTCAGGCCGAGCCAGGCCAGGTAGGCGGCGCCGCAGTATTTGAGCACGGTGTAGGCCAGCTCCGAGACGGCCAGCACGGCGCCTAGGCCAAAGGCCACGGCGGCGCCCCACAGCAAACAGCCGGCGCCAATGCCCAGGGCGGCGCGCAAGGCTTGCTGCCGGCCCTCGACAGCCGCGGTGCGCAGCACCAGCGCGGTGTCGATGCCGGGGGTGAGGGTCAGGAGCGTCGCGGCGAACGTGAAGGCGAGCAGGTTTTCGGTGATGGGCATGGCGATGACTCGGGGTGGCCGTCCGCGCACGGTAGCACAGGCCTGGCGCGCCGCCGAGCCGGTCGCCGAGCGCTGTGATCAGGCGCGGCGAAGCCGGTCTGGCAGACGCATCAGAGCCCGTCTTTTTCCAGGTGGTCGAGGTCGACCGGGTCGCCGGAATGGGCGCCGAGCTTGGCGCGGATGTCTTCGAACATCAGGTCGTATTCCTGATGGTTGCGCATGATCAGGCTGCTGTTGGTGGGCAGGCCGTGCTTGCGCGCGATGCGGGTGGCGACGCTGGCGAAGTTGAAGGCGGTGTCGCGGTGCAGCTCGAAGGTTTCTTCGAAGGTCTTGCCGTCCAGGTCGCCGACCATGCGCATGTGCAACATCGCGCCTTCGGCCGGGTCCTTACGGACTTCGTAGTGAAGGTCGATGCTGAAGAGCGGGTGATCGGGTGTGGCAATGGCGTTGGCGAGGTGCAGGTGGCCGGGCTCGAACATGGGATGACTCCTTATGCAGGACACCTGCGAGCATAGACCATGGGCTCTGGCCTGCCCCGGCGAGCCGGCACGCACCCATTCAGTGCGTGACGCGCTCCGCTTCGGTGCGCTCTTGCACCAGCACCCAAGGGGCGACGACCACGGCCCACAGTTGCGGGTCCCGGGTGTGCAGGTCTTCGGCGCGTTGGTCTTCGAGCTTGGACAGGTGGCCGGCGTCTAGCCAGGCACTTACGGTCGCCTGGTCGTTCTCGGCCACGGCCTGCGCCACGGCGATGAGGTCCTGGTCACCGGCGACCCACAACAGTGCCCCACACGCAAAGAAAGGTTGCAGCTCCTGCCAGCGAATCGGTGCGGTTTCACCAAGCAGCTTGGCATAGAGGGTGCTAGGTTGTTCAGTCATGGTGTGCCTTGTGTGAATGGTCAGCTTCGGTCGGCCGTCATGATAACGTCGCCCGGGTGTCAGGCAAGCGCGCCTGACGCCCGGGAGCACCGCGAAGGCACGCCGTTTTTCTATACATTTCTTGCAATTAAGCGACACCCACGCGTTTGCCCCCAGTAGCCGGCTTTTCAAGCCGCAAATCGGCGCTCTACACTGTACCGGTACAGTTGCCGGGGGTACGACCGGGGCGATTCATCCCGGTTCTGCAGCTTTGGCCGCAAGAACTACAACAACGAAAAACACAAGAGTGGAGCACTATGAACAAGGCTACTAAGCAGATTTCCAAACTGTTTGCCGCCATGGCCATGGCCGGCGTTGCCAGCTACTCGGTAGCGGCTGACACCATCAAGATCGGCCTGGCAGGCCCGGTTACCGGCGCTGTCGCCCAGTACGGCGAAATGCAGTTCATCGGCGCGCAAATGGCGATCGAGCAAATCAACAAGGCCGGCGGGGTGAACGGCGCTCAACTCGAAGGCGTGGTCTACGACGACGCATGCGATCCGAAACAAGCCGTTGCCGTTGCCAACAAGATCGTCAACGACGAAGTGAAATTCGTGGTTGGCCACCTCTGCTCCAGCTCCACTCAGCCTGCGTCCGACATCTATGAAGACGAAGGCATCCTGATGATCACCGCGGCTTCCACCAGCCCGGAAATCACTTCCCGCGGCTACGAGCTGATCTTCCGCACCATCGGTCTGGACAGCCTGCAGGGCCCGACCGCCGGTAACTTCATCGCCGACAGCATCAAGCCGAAGAACGTTGCCGTCATCCACGACAAGCAGCAGTACGGTGAAGGCATCGCCACCGCGGTCAAGCAGACCCTGGAAAGCAAAGGCGTGAAGGTTTCCCTGTTCGAAGGCATCAACGCCGGCGACAAGGACTTCTCCGCGATGATCGCCAAGCTCAAGCAAGCCGGTGTGGACTTCGTCTACTACGGCGGCTACCACCCGGAACTCGGCCTGCTGCTGCGTCAGTCGTCCGAAAAAGGCCTGAAGGTCAAGTTCATGGGTCCGGAAGGCGTGGGTAACAAGGAAATCTCGGCCATCGCCGGCCCGGCTTCCGAAGGCCTGCTGGTCACCCTGCCGAAGTCCTTCGACCAGGATCCGCGCAACCAGGCGCTGGTCGATGCCTTCAAAGCCAAGAACCAAGACCCGAGCGGTCCGTTCGTATTCCCGGCCTACGCGGCCGTGCAAGTGATTGCCGAAGGCATCGAGAAAGCAGGCGACACCGACACCGCCAAGGTGGCCGAAGCCCTGCGTTCGAACTCCTTCGACACCCCGACTGGCGCCCTGTCGTTCGACGAGAAAGGCGACCTGAAGGACTTCAACTTCGTGGTATACGAGTGGCACCAGGACGGTACCAAATCCGAAGCTAAATAAGCTTCCCGCCTGAACCCAAAGCCCACTGCGTCCGCAGTGGGCTTTGTTTATTAGAAGAATCCCGGTCTCATGCTGCGCCACAAGCGCTGCCTTGCGTGACGGCCCAGGAGTTAGGCAATGCCTGATCTTTATCACTACCTGCAACAGCTGCTCAATGGCCTGACCATTGGCAGTACCTACGCCTTGATCGCCATCGGCTACACCATGGTCTACGGCATCATCGGCATGATCAACTTCGCCCACGGCGAGGTTTACATGATTGGCTCGTACGTAGCCTTCATCGTCATCGCCGGCCTCGCCATGTTCGGTCTCGACAGCCTGCCCGTCATCATGATCGCCGCCTTCGCCGCGACGATGATCGTCACCAGTGCGTATGGCTACAGTATCGAACGGGTCGCCTACAGACCGTTGCGCGGCGGCAATCGCCTGATCCCGCTGATCTCCGCCATCGGTATGTCGATCTTCTTACAGAACGCCGTGCTGCTGTCCCAGGATTCCAAGGACAAGGCCATCCCCAACCCGCTGCCGGGCAACTTCGTGTTCGGCGAAAGCGCGATGAATGGGGTGGTGCTCTCCTATATGCAAGTGATGATCTTCGTCATCACCATCGTGGCCATGGTCGGCCTGACCCTGTTCATTTCCCGCTCCCGTCTGGGCCGCGCCTGCCGCGCCTGCGCCGAAGACCTGAAGATGGCGAACCTGCTGGGTATCAACACCAACAACATCATCGCCCTGACCTTCGTCATCGGCGCCGCCCTGGCGGCCATCGCCTCGGTGCTGCTGAGCATCCAGTACGGCGTGATCAACCCGCACCTGGGCTTCCTGGCCGGTATCAAGGCGTTCACCGCCGCGGTACTCGGCGGCATCGGCAGCATCCCGGGCGCCGTGCTCGGCGGTCTGGTTCTCGGTGTGGCCGAAGCCTTCGGTGCCGATATCTTCGGTGACCAGTACAAGGACGTCGTGGCGTTCAGCCTGCTGGTGCTCGTGCTGCTGTTCCGCCCCACCGGCATCCTGGGTCGCCCGGAGGTCGAGAAGGTATGAGCAAGAATCTCAAGAGCGCCGTATTCAGCGCCCTGCTGGTCCTGCTGGTCTCCTACCCGGTACTGGGCCTGAAGCTGACCACCGTCGGCATCAGCCTGCGGGTAGAAGGCGCCACCACGTTCGAGCTGTGGGCCATCGCGGCCTGCGCCCTGGCGCTGTTCGTCTGGCAACTGGTGCGTGACCGCGTGACCCCGGCCTGGGCCAAGGTCTCGATGCCGAGCATGCCCAGCGGCGCCAGCAACTTCCTGACCCTGCCGTCGACCCAGCGCTGGGTCATCCTGGGCCTGGTGGTCTTCGCCCTGATCTGGCCGTTCTTCGCCAGCCGCGGCTCGGTGGATATCGCCACGCTGATCCTGATCTACGTGATGCTCGGCCTCGGCCTGAACATCGTGGTCGGCCTGGCCGGCCTGCTGGACCTGGGTTATGTCGGTTTCTACGCGGTCGGTGCCTACAGCTACGCGCTGATTGCCCACTACTTCGGCTTCGGTTTCTGGATCTGCCTGCCGCTGGCCGGCATGATCGCCGCGCTGTTCGGCTACCTGCTGGGCTTTCCGGTGTTGCGCCTGCGCGGGGACTACCTGGCGATCGTGACCCTGGGCTTCGGCGAGATCATCCGCATCCTGCTGCGTAACCTCACCGAGTACACCGGTGGCCCGAACGGCATCAGCGTCGCCAACGAGAACAAGCCGACCCTGTTCGGTCTGTCCTTCGAGCGCCGCGTGCCGGCCGACATGCCGACCTTCCATGGCTTCTTCGACATCGCCTACAGCTCGCAGTACAAGGTGATCTTCCTGTACCTGATCGCCCTGCTGCTGGTGTTGATGACCCTGTTCCTGGTCAACCGCCTGCTGCGCATGCCGATCGGCCGTGCGTGGGAAGCACTGCGTGAAGACGAGATTGCCTGCCGCGCCCTGGGCCTCAACCCCACCGTGATCAAGCTGTCCGCCTTCACCATCGGCGCCAGCCTGGCCGGTTTCGCCGGCAGCTTCTTCGCCGCCCGCCAAGGCCTGGTGACGCCGGAATCCTTTACCTTCATCGAGTCGGCCATGATCCTGGCGATCGTGGTGCTGGGCGGGATGGGCTCGCAGCTCGGCGTGATCCTGGCGGCCATCGTCATGGTGATGCTGCAGGAAATGCGCGAACTGAGTGAGTACCGCATGCTGATTTTCGGCCTGGTCATGATCTTCATGATGATCTGGCGACCGCAAGGTCTGCTGCCGATGCAACGTCCCCACCTGGAGCTGAAGCAATGAGCCGCCCGATTCTTGAAGTAAGCGGCCTGTGCATGCGCTTCGGCGGCCTGTTGGCCGTGAACAACGTTGCCCTGACCGTGAAAGAAAAGCAGGTCGTGTCGATGATCGGCCCCAACGGCGCCGGCAAGACTACGGTCTTCAACTGCCTGACCGGTTTCTACCAGCCGACCTCCGGCAACATCAGCCTGGACGGCGAGCGCATCGAAGGCCTGCCGGGCCACAAGATCGCCCGCAAGGGTGTGGTGCGGACCTTCCAGAACGTGCGTCTGTTCAAGGACATGACGGCCGTGGAAAACCTGCTGGTGGCCCAGCACCGCCACCTGAACACCGGCTACCTGGCCGGCCTGTTCAAGACCCCGGCGTTCCGCCGCAGTGAACGCGAAGCCATGGACTTCGCCGCCCACTGGCTGGAGCAGGTCAACCTGGTGGAGTTCGCCAACCGTCCGGCCGGCACCCTGGCCTACGGTCAGCAGCGCCGCCTGGAAATCGCCCGCTGCATGATGACCCGCCCGCGCATCCTGATGCTCGACGAACCCGCCGCGGGCCTCAACCCGCGCGAGACCGAAGACCTCAAGGCGCTGATCGGCATGCTGCGCGACGACCATAACGTCACCGTGCTGCTGATCGAGCACGACATGCACCTGGTGATGAGCATTTCCGACCATATCTACGTGATCAACCAGGGCACGCCCCTGGCTGACGGCACGCCCGCGCAGATCCGCGACAACCCGGATGTGATCAAAGCCTACCTGGGGGAAGCGTGATGCTGTATTTCGAGAATGTTTCCACCTTCTACGGCAAGATCCAGGCGCTGCATGACGTCAGCGTCGAGGTTCGTCAGGGCGAGATCGTCACCCTGATCGGCGCCAACGGCGCCGGCAAGTCGACCCTGCTGATGACCCTGTGCGGCAGCCCCCAGGCCACCAGCGGCAGCATCCGCTACCAGGGCGAAGAACTGGTCGGCATGCAGACCCCGGAAATCATGCGCAAGAGCATTGCCGTGGTGCCTGAAGGTCGTCGCGTGTTCGCCCGCCTGACCGTGGAAGAGAACCTCGCCATGGGCGGTTTCTTCACCGAGAAAGGCGACTTCCAGGAGCAGATGGACAAGGTGCTGCACCTGTTCCCGCGCCTGAAGGAACGCTTCGAGCAACGCGCCGGCACCATGTCCGGCGGTGAGCAGCAGATGCTCGCCATCGGCCGTGCGCTGATGAGCAAGCCCAAGCTGCTGCTGCTCGACGAGCCGTCGCTGGGCCTGGCACCGATCATCATCCAGCAGATCTTCGACATCATCGAACAGCTGCGCAAGGACGGTGTAACGGTGTTCCTGGTCGAGCAGAACGCCAACCAGGCGCTCAAGCTGGCGGACCGTGGCTACGTGCTGGAGAACGGCCGTATCGTCATGCAAGGCAGCGGTCACGACCTGCTGACCGACCCCAAGGTACGCGACGCCTACCTCGGCGGCTAAACGCTCTGCCCGCTCGGAAAAACCGCTCTTCGGAGCGGTTTTTTTATGGCTCGGTGAAAGGGTACGCACCCTCCCGGGTATCGCTCCGCTCCACCCAGGCTACCGCACTACCACACCGTGGGAGGGGCTTTAGCCGCCACGGCCTCCTCGCCCCCAAAAAGCTCGCGGCTGAAGCCCCTCCTACAAAGCGGCGCGCCCACAACCGTAGCCTGGGTTGAGCGCAGCGATACCTGGGACATAGCACCCCAACCCACCTTTCAAAACACGCTGATGCCCCACCACCGTGGGAGGGGCTTTAGCCGCGACAATCACCTCGCTCCCAAAAAGCTCGCGGCTGAAGCCCCTCCTACGAGCAGCGCGCCCACAACCGTAGCCTGGGTTGAGCGCAGCGATACCCGGGACATAGCACCCCAACCCACCTTTCAAAACACGCTGATGCCCCACCGCACCGTGGGAGGGGCTTTAGCCGCGACAATCACCGCGCCCCCAAAAAGCTCGCGGCTGAAGCCCTCCTACGAAGCGCCGCGCCCGAAGGTTTTTCACACCGCCCACCCTTTGCGCCGTACGCGCCGGCCCCATGGGAGTACAATGCGCGCCATTCCTTTGCCGATGATCGCCTCCATGACCGAACCCACTCGCCTGTCCAAACGCCTGATCGAACGGGTCGGCTGCTCACGCCGTGAGGCCGAGCTGTATATCGAGGGGGGCTGGGTGCTGGTCGATGGCCAGGTGGTGGACGAGCCGCAGTTCAAGGTGCAGGACCAACGTGTCGAGCTGCATCCGGACGCGGTGGCCGAGCCCGTCGAGCCCGTCACGCTGCTGTTGCACGTGCCTGCCGGACATTCGGCGGACAAGGCCGCGGCCACCATCAGCCCTGCCACCCACTGGGCCGACGACGCCAGCGGTATCCGGGTGCTGAAAAGCCATTTCCAGCGCCTGACCGTCTGCGCACCGCTGCAGGCCGGCGCCGATGGCATGCACATCCTGACTCAGGACTGGCGCACCGAGCGCAAGCTGCGCGAGGACCTGGCCAAGCTGGAGCAGGAGTACGTGGTGGAAGTCAGCGGCACGCTCAGCCCGGCCGAGCTGAAACGCCTCAACCATGGCCTGGTGTTCAACGGCACGCCACTGCCGCCGTGCAAGGTCAGCTGGCAGAACGAAACCCGCCTGCGCTTCGCCCTGAAGAACCCGCTGCCCGGCCAGCTGGTGTTCATGTGCAACAGCGTCGGCCTCAAGGTCCTGGGCCTCAAGCGCATCCGCGTTGGCGGCGTGCCGATGACCAAGGTCCAGCCCGGCCAGTGGCGCTACCTGGCGACCAAGGAACGCTTCTGAGCCACCCGCCTCACTCCCCCTATTTCAGGATTCCCATGCTCAACAACGACGTACTGCGCAGCCTGCGCTACCTGCTGGATGTGTCCGATGAACAGCTGGCCGAGATCATCCAGCTCAGCGGGCGCGAAACGCCTGCCAGTGAAGTCAGCGCACTGCTGAAGAAAGACGACGAAGCCGGTTATGCCGACTGCAGCGACGAGGTGCTGGCCCATGCCCTCGACGGCCTGGTGTACTTCAAGCGCGGCAAGGACGACAGCCGCCCGGCCCAGCCCTTCGAGCTGCCGATGACCAACAACGTGGTGCTGAAGAAGCTGCGCGTGGCCTTCGAGCTGAAGGAAGACGACATGCACGCGATCATGCAGAGCGTCGACTGCCCGGTGTCCAAGCCGGAAATGAGCGCACTGTTCCGCAAGGCCGGCCACAGCAACTACCGCCTGTGCGGCGACCAGTTCCTGCGCAACTTCCTCAAAGGCCTGACCCTGCGCGAGCGCGGCTGAGCACACCCTGCTGCATGGCGCCGTATTCCGGCGGGCAATAGTGCCTGCCGCGCACCTGGCGCAGCGTTAGGGTGATGGCATCCCTCCTCGACAAGGATCTGCCATGCACCCTTATTTCTCCCTGCAAGGCCGCACCGCCCTGGTGACTGGCGGTACCCGCGGCATCGGCAAGATGATCGCCCAGGGCTTTCTCGAAGCCGGTGCCACCGTCTACATCTGCGCCCGTGACGGCGCGGCCTGTGCCGAAACCGCACGCGAACTGTCCGCCTACGGCCCTTGCCACGGCCTGGCCGCCAACCTGGCCACCGAAGAAGGCGCACAGGCCTTGGCGGCAGAGCTGTCGAGCCGCCTCGAACACCTGGACATCCTGATCAACAACGCCGGCACCACCTGGGGCGCACCGCTGGAAAGCTACCCCGCCAAGGGCTGGGAGAAGGTCATGCAGCTCAACGTGACAGCCGTGTTCAGTTGCACCCAGCAACTGCTGCCGCTGCTGCGCAAGGCCGGCTCGGCCCAAAGCCCTGCCCGGGTGATCAATATCGGCTCGGTGGCCGGTCTCACGTCCCACGGCGAAAACGCTTACGCCTACGGCCCGAGCAAGGCGGCGCTGCACCAGCTGTCGCGCATGCTGGCCCGTGAGCTGGTGGGCCAGCACATCAACGTCAATGTCATCGCCCCGGGACGCTTCCCGAGCAAGATGACCCAGCACATCACCAACGACGAAGCGGCCATGGCCGAGGACGTGGCGCTGATCCCCATGCAGCGCTGGGGCCGCGAAGAGGAAATGGCGGCACTGGCCATCAGCCTGGCGAGCAGCGCCGGTGCCTACATGACCGGCGCCATCATCCCCATCGACGGCGGCTTTCACCTGTAGGCCAGCGCCCTGGCGGGTTACCATGGCGGCGTTTTCACGTCGAATGCGCCGCCATGTCCTACTCCGTTTCCCCTATCGGCTTCGTCCGCTCCTGCTTCAAGGAAAAGTTCGCCATTCCCCGGCAGCCCCAACTGGCACCGGCCGCACGGGGCGTACTGGAACTGGTGTCGCCCTTCGACCAGGGCGAGGCGGTACAGGGTCTGGAGCAGGTCAGCCATGTGTGGCTGCTGTTTCTGTTCCATCAGGCGCTGGAGGATAAACCGCGACTCAAGGTGCGCCCACCGCGCCTGGGCGGCAACCAGTCGGTCGGGGTGTTCAGCACCCGCGCCACCCACCGGCCGAACGGCATCGGCCAGTCCGTGGTGCGGCTGGAGCGGGTCGAGCCGGGCAAGCTGTGGCTGTCGGGCATCGACCTGCTTGACGGCACACCGGTGCTGGATATCAAGCCGTATGTGCCGTATGCCGACAGCGTGGCCGATGCCGTCAACCGCATCGCCGACAGCGCGCCGGCGCTGATCGACGTGGACTGGCAGCCTGCCGCCCTGACCCAGGGGCAGGCTCACGAACAGCGCCTGGGTGAGCCGCTGGTGGCGCTGATCGAGCAATGCCTGGCCCAGGACCCACGCCCGGCCTACCAGATGCCTGCGCCAGAGCGTCAATACGGGGCGCGCTTCTGGGATGTGGATGTGCGCTGGCATTACCCGCAGCCGGGGCAGATTCGGGTGCTGGAAGTGGTGGCGGCGGAGTCGTAGGGCCGGTTGCCGGTTTGTCCCGGGTGTCGCTGCGCTCGACCCAGGCTACGAAGCAGATCCTGTAGGAGCCCCGACCCGGGGCGAAGCTTTTCCGGGTTAACTGTGACCGGCCTGATTTTGCGCGGTGCCTTTTCGATTCGCCGCGGGGCGCGGCTCCTACAGAAAGCTTCCAGGAGAGGTCTCAAGCGCCCACAAAAAAGCCCGCCGATTGGCGGGCTTTCTCATGAATCGATCGGCTTATTTCTCGACGAAGGCGCGCTCGATCAGGTAGTCACCTGGCTCGCCCATGCGCGGGGAGATTTTCAGGCCGAAGCTGTTCAGTACTTCGCTGGTCTCGTCGAGCATGCTCGGGCTGCCGCAGATCATCGCGCGGTCGTCCTGCGGGTTGATCGGTGGCAGGCCGATGTCGCTGAACAGTTTGCCGCTGCGCATCAGGTCGGTCAGGCGGCCCTGATTCTCGAACTCTTCGCGGGTCACGGTCGGGTAGTAGATCAGCTTCTTCTTCAGCTCTTCACCGAAGAATTCGTTCTGCGGCAGGTGCTCGGTGATGAATTCGCGGTACGCCACTTCGTTGACGTAGCGAACACCGTGAACCAGCACGACCTTCTCGTAGCGCTCGTAGGTTTCCGGGTCCTGGATCACGCTCATGAACGGCGCCAGGCCGGTACCGGTGCTGAGCAGGTACAGGTGCTTGCCCGGCAGCAGGTCGTCGAGGACCAGGGTGCCGGTGGGCTTCTTGCTGATAACGATCTCGTCGCCTTCTTTCAGGTGCTGCAGCTGCGAGGTCAGCGGGCCGTCCGGCACCTTGATGCTGAAGAACTCCAGGTGCTCTTCGTAGTTGGGGCTGGCAATGGAGTACGCGCGCATCAGCGGGCGGCCATTGGGTTGCTGCAGTCCGATCATGACGAACTGGCCATTCTCGAAACGCAGGCCCGGGTCACGGGTGCACTTGAAGCTGAACAGTGTGTCGTTCCAATGATGGACGCTGAGCACACGCTCGATGTTCATATTGCTCATGCAGGCGGCTTCCTCAGAAAGACGACAAGGGTAGATTGCGCGGCATTCTAATGGCACGCACAATATCTGTTAAGTGGATTGTTATGATATAGGTGTTCGGTTATATCGATATGCGATTTACTCTCAGACAACTTCAGGTCTTCGTCGCCGTGGCGCAGCACGAAAGCGTCTCGCGCGCGGCTGCGTCCCTGGCCCTCTCCCAATCGGCGACCAGCACTTCGCTGACCGAACTGGAGCGGCAGTCCGATTGCCAGCTGTTCGATCGGGCGGGCAAGCGCCTCGCCCTCAACGCCCTCGGCCGGCAGCTGCTGCCCGAGGCCGTGGCACTCATCGATCAGGCCAAGGAAATCGAGCGCCTGCTGGGCGGCAAGAGCGGGTTCGGCTCGCTCAACGTCGGCGCCACGCTGACGGTGGGCAACTACCTGGCCACCCTGCTGATCGGCAAGTTCATGCAGCACCACCCCGAGTGCAAGGTGAAGCTGCACGTGCAGAACACTGCGCATGTGGTGCAGCAGGTGGCCCATTACGAACTGGACCTGGGCCTGATCGAAGGCGACTGCCAGCACGCCGAGATCGAGGTGCAGCCCTGGGTGGAGGACGAGCTGGTGGTGTTCTGCGCCCCCAATCACCCGCTGGCCAGCTGCGGCGAAGCGTCGCTGGCAGAACTGGCCAACGAGGCCTGGATTCTGCGCGAACAGGGTTCCGGTACACGCCTGACGTTCGACCAGGCCATGCGTCATCACCCCGCCGCGCTGAACATCCGCCTGGAGCTGGAGCACACCGAAGCCATCAAGCGGGCTGTGGAATCGGGCCTGGGCATCGGCTGCATCTCGCGCCTGGCGCTGCGTGACGCCTTCCGCCGGGGCAGCCTGGTGGCGGTGGAGACCCCGACACTGGACCTGCGCCGGCAGTTCTATTTCATCTGGCACAAGCAGAAGTACCAGACCGCCGCCATGCGCGAATTCCTGGAGCTGTGCCGCGCCATGACAGCCGGGGTCAAACGCAGCGACGAGATCGTGCTGCCGATGGTGCGTTGAGGCCGGATCAGCCGAGCAGGATCACCAGCCACACGCTGGTGATGAGGGTCAGGGAAACCAGTTGCGCGGCACTGCCCATGTCCTTGGCGTTCTTCGACAAGGGATGCAGGTCCAGGGAAATGCGGTCGATGGCCGCTTCGACGGCGGAATTGAGCAGCTCCACGATCAGCGCCAGCAGGCACACGCCGATCATCAGGGCCCGCTCGCCGCGGCTGATATCGAAGAAGAAGGTCAGCGGGATCAGCACCGCATTGAGCAGCACCAGTTGGCGAAACGCCGCCTCGCCGGTGAACGCGGCGCGCAAGCCGTCCAGCGAATAGCCGGCGGCATTGAGAATACGCTTGAGGCCTACCTGGCCCTTGAATGGCGACATGATCGAGCGAACCGCAGCAGTAAAAGGCCGGCAGATTACGCCATTGGCGGGTAAAAGTCCGGCAGGTCCGTGGCTCAGCTCGCCGGAATGGATTCCAGCTGCTGCAGCAGCAGCGCCGCCTGGGTCCGGGTGCGGACGCCGAGTTTGCGGAAGATCGCCGTGACATGCGCCTTGACCGTGGCTTCGGACACGCTCAGCTCATAGGCGATCTGCTTGTTCAGCAACCCTTCGCAGACCATGGTCAGCACGCGGAACTGCTGGGGCGTGAGGCTGGCCAGGCCAGCACTGGCGGCCTTGGCTTCCTCGGAGACGCTGGTCGCGTCCTGGGTCAGGTGCGGCCACCAGGCATCGCCGTCCAACACGCCTTGCACGGCCTGCTGGATGGTTTCCAGGGAACTGGACTTGGGAATGAACCCACTGGCACCGAACTCACGGGCGCGCACGACGACGGCGGCATCTTCCTGGGCGGAAATCATCACCACGGGGATCTGCGGGTATTGCCCGCGCAACAGGACCAGACCGGAGAAACCGTAGGCGCCGGGCATGTTGAGGTCCAGCAGCACCAGGTCCCAGTCGGCCTTTTCGGCCAGGCGGGCTTCCAGTTCGGCGATGCTGGCGGCTTCCACCAGGCGGACGTCAGGGCCAAGACCGAGGGTCAGGGCTTGTTGCAACGCGCTGCGAAACAGCGGGTGGTCGTCGGCAATCAGGATTTCGTAAGCGGCCATGGCAGATCCTGTTCTTGTTATGTGTGTACCCTGAGCGGTACGTCGGTGGGGCTCCGGGCCCCTCCCGGAAAAAGCCCTTGGCTGTGCGTGGAACGATTTCAGCACAACCCAAATGCGCCTGAGGCGGCGCCCAGCATGCCGAGCGATGACGGGGTGGTCAAGCGCAACGCTTTGCGGCACAGTCTGCGCCCTCCTCCGTCGAGAACCTGTCCATGCGAAGCCAAGCCCTGCGTGCCGATCTCCTGATGCTGCTGACCGCCATGATCTGGGGCTCCTCATTCGTGGCCCAGCGCCTGGGCATGGACTCGATCGGCCCCTTTCTCTATAGCGGCCTGCGCTTCGCCCTCGCCACCCTGGCGCTGCTGCCGGTGCTGTGGTTTCTGCAATACCGCGCACGGCACACACCGGCCCCGGCGATGAGCCGCCAACTGATCCTGGGTGGCATGGCCATGGGGCTGGCGCTGACGCTGGGCATCAACCTGCAGCAGGTCGGCCTGCTGTTCACCAGCGTCACCAACTCGGGCTTCATCACCGGGCTCTACGTGATCATCGTGCCGCTGCTGGGCCTGCTGCTCGGCCAGCGGGCGAGCCTGGGCATCTGGCTGGGCGCCTCGCTGGCGGTGGTGGGCATGTTCCTGCTCAGCGTAGGCGAAGGCTTCCAGGTGGCATCCGGCGACTGGATACAGCTGGCCGGCGCGTTCATCTGGGGCGTGCACGTGTTGCTGGTGGGCTTCTTCGCCGGCCGCCACGACCCGCTGCGCCTGGCGCTGGTGCAGTTCGCCACCTGTGCGGTGATCAGCCTGCTGCTGGCGGTCATCCTTGAAGACATCCACCTCGAGGCGATTATCGCCGCCGGCCCGGCGATCCTCTATGGCGGGTTGTTCGGCGTGGCCGTCGGCTTCACCCTGCAGGTCATCGCGCAGAAACACGCCATCGCTTCCCACGCTGCGATCATCCTCTCCCTGGAGGCGGTGTTCGCGGCAGTGGCCGGCGCCCTCCTGCTGGGCGAAGCCCTGGCGATAAAGGGTTACTTCGGCTGCGCGCTGATGCTGGGCGGCATGTTCCTGGCGCAGCTGTGGCCGAAGAAGGCGCCGCCGCAGGCCGCGCTATAGGAATTCGCGCAGCTGCTGGTGCAGGTCGTCATTGATGTCGACGGCGCGCGGCGCCTTGGAGGCCAGGTAGTGCTGACTGAACACGTCCAGGTAGAGGTTGAGCGCGTCGGCGGCACGCTGGTCACCGGCCAGCTCCAGGCAGAGGGCGGCCACCTCGGCGGTGCACAGGTGGTCATCACGCTTGGAGCGGCGCAGGCGGTAGCGTGACAGCTGCTCCGGCTGCAGGCTGAGCACCGGCAGGCCATCCAGGTACGGGCTCTTGCGGAACATCTTGCGCGCCTCGCTCCAGGTTGCATCGAGCAACACGAACAACGGGCGCTTGCCACTGTCGACCTTCACTTCGCTGACCACCCGCTCCGGCGCCACATACTCGCCGGGGAACACCAGATACGGCTGCCATTGCGGGTCCGCCAGCAAGGCCGGCAGCTCTGGGTCGACCACCGTGCGCAGCCAGCCGAATGCCGAGGTATCGGCCACCACGTCGGCGATCAGCCAACCGGTATTGCTCGGCTTGAGCGCTTCGACGTCGTGCATCACCAGGCACACGCCCGACACCGCGGGGACTCGCGGTGTAAAGGCACAGAGGCAGTGGCTGGGAATCAGCCGGCACCCGGGGCAGCGCACAGCCCTGGAACCACGCGCCACGAACGGCCGGGCACTGCGGGCCAGGCGGGCGGCGCGCAAACGCGAAACGGCATGACTCATGGGCGCGCCCCCCTTGGCAGGGAGCGAGAGCGGAACAGCGGTGAACACAGGCAGAACATGCGGCGCCCCGAGGCACATGACAAAGGGCGCGCAGTCTAGCAGGACCGCTCAGGCGCCGCGCCTGTGGCGCGACAACCTGCAACGGCCTAGAACTGGTGACTCAGGGCCAGGCCGATGAAGTGAATACGGGTTTCGTACTCGCCGTTGTAGTTGCCGCCGTTACCCGTGCAGCGCACCCCGCTGTCCCGGTACAGCCCACCGCTGCCCGGCACCCAGCCGGCCGGCGAACAGTTGTCGGTGTAGTCCGCCTTGCCAGTGGCGAACTTGACGAAGCTGTAGGCCAGGTCGAGGGAGGTGTCTTCGGTCACCTTGTAGTTGGCACCGAACGACAACCAGTAGCGGTCCGCGTCGGGGAAGGCCGGGTGGCGAAGCTGGGTCGAGCTGACCGGTGATTTGTCATAGGCCACCCCGGTACGCAGCAGCAGGTCATCGTTGTACTGGTAGTTCATCCCCAGCGACAGCTTGTAGGTGTCCTTCCAGTCCTGCTCGACCACCAGGTCTCCTTCGGTCACGCCGTTGAAGTAGGGATAACCCGCCACCTGATCCAGGCCGATGCGCACCTCGTCGAGGCGCGAATGCCGGGTGAAGGTCAGGTCGGCCATCAACGCGACCTTGTCGTTGAGCTGGTGGAAGGCGTTGAACGAGAGCATTTCCGGCGTATCGATCGAGGTCTTGGCGTCGGAGTTGGGGTGCAGGCGGCTGGCGGCGAAGTCGGCCGGGCTGATCCAGTTGTCCGGATCGAGGATCTGGGCGAGCTCATCCCGCGGGGGCAGAGTGATGAAGCCAAAATCGATACCACCGCTCAGATCGGTCGCCGGCGAGGGCACGGCACCGGATGCGCCCGCAAAGCTCCACTTGCTCTTCCCCTCCAGGGTATGGCGGATGTTGGAGCGGTAGGACACCCCAAAGCGGGTCGTGTCCGTGGGTTCCCACAGGTAGCCGATGTTCCAGCCAAAGCCCCAGTCATCGCCCTTGACCCGGAAATACCCATCACCTTCGACGTTATCGGCAAAGTTGGACGCCACGCAATCGACGAACGCATCACCGGCCTGGCCATTGCAGCTGCTGATTTCCTCCGGCACGGAAAGCCCTGGATAGGCCAACGGGATAGCAAACTGCCCCAATGGCGACGCGGCCAGCGCTGTAAGATCGGAGTTGGCTGTAACGAACTGCCCCGCCAACTGCCGCGACGCCCCTTTCACATCCGCGGCACCACGCTGCACCGACTTGATGTACTGCGCCGAGACCCCGAAGCCGATGCTGTGGTGTTCGTTGATGCGAATGCCGATGCTCGGGTTGAAGTTCACCGTTTCCAGGCTCGCCGACTGGATGCCGTAGCGCCCGGCCCAGTTTTCCTTGTAATCGAGCTTGGCGCCGAAGGGGGTGAAAATTCCCATGCCCACCGTGAGCCAGTCGTTCACCTCGCGGGAAAAGTAGAAATTCGGCGCCGCGGCCGCATCCGGCAGGTAGGAACCGGCGTCCCCCGTCACCGGCTGGCCGAAGGCGTCGGTGCTGCCGTTGTCCTTGTACTCGCCATCGGGCAGCAGGATGCTCAGCCCCGAGGTGACCTGCGTCCCCTTGAGACGCGCCAGGCCGGCCGGGTTGTAGAAAATGGTCGAGGGGTCGGCGGCTTCCGCACCATTGGCGTGAGCCGTGCCCTGGGCCGACACCGACTGCGAACCGAAGTGATAACCCGAGGCCTGCACCTGGCCAACCTGCATTGCCAGCGGACCTGCGGCAAGCAATACCAGTGGTCCATAGCGTGTAATTCTTGTCATTATTGGGTGAACTCCTGCAAGGGACGTTGATGCAGGGAGCGGTCGTACGGTTGTCCGGGACTACAGGCAGGACAGTTCAGGAATCTGGGTGCCGCTCACCAGCACGCCTTTATCGGACCCGTAACAGGCACCACATTTCACCAATCTTTGGTCGTGGCAAAACACTGGCAACCGATTCGTTGTCGCCTTTGGTAACAACTGCATGCGATGGACGACCTGGCTCGAACGAAGCGGCGTTCACGTGCGAACATCCGGCGACCCTCCGGGTCTAACCGCATTCAATGATTTCAGGGAGTACCCCAATGCTGCGTCTTATCGCCCCTCTTCTCACCCTCGGTCTGCTCATGCCAGTCGCGCACGCGGCGTCGCTGAGCGACCACGAGTTGAGCCAGATGCTGGAGAAGGTCGCCCGGGAAAGCAGCGTGGGCACGCCGCGTGCAATCAATGAGGATATTCTCGACCAGGGCTATACGGTCGAAGGCAAGGAACTGATCAACCACCTGAGCGTGCGCAGCGGCCATGCCGCGCAGATGCGCGGCAACCCGGACAGTACCCGTGCCCAGTTGGCCAACAGCGTCTGCCAGAACCCGGGCTATCGCCAATTGCTGGCGAGGGGCGCCGTGCTACGTTACGAGTTCAGCGAATACCGGAGCAATCGCCCGGTCACCACCGAACGTTTCACCAAATCCGACTGCGGACTGTAAGCCGCGTCAGCCCTGATGCTGTTCGCGCTGCTGCTCGTCATCGGCGCGCAGGTCCGCCAGCAGCGCCTCCATGTAGCGCGAACGCCGCGCGCCACCCTCCAGCCGTCGTCGGCACTCATCTTCCAGGCTCAACTGGTTGGTTTGTGCCGCCTGCGCCAGGAAGCGGTAGAGATCCACGTCTACGTCCAACGTCAGCTTGGGCATGCCTGCCCCTCCCTTTTCCTGCTCTCAGAGCAAGTAAATCAGAGCCCTGCGGCGCGTCCGGGGCTTCGGACGAACGGCCATCGCGCTAGCCCTGTGCATCGCGTCCACGGCCGACCGGCGTTCCCTCCCGCGCGCCTGAAACAAAGTGCCGGTAGCCTGCAACACGCCAGCCATACTTAAAGCCAGGGGCCCGAAATGGCTCCGCGGCCAGTCAAGGAACCACGCCATGCCTTATGAAGCGGACGACTACCTATCCCGGCATTTCCAGACCAGCGGGATCGACCTGACGCAGAAAGTGGATGAACTCACGGCCCTGGTGGTGCCGCCCACGAGCCCCAACCTACCGCTCTACCGCGACATGTTCATCACCGTGATTCGCATGGCCCAGGCCGACCGCAACCGCTGGGACGCCAAGATCATGCTGCAGACCCTGCGCGAGATGGAGCGGGCGTTCGCCACCCTGGAAAAGTTCAAGCGCCGCCGAAAGGTCACGGTCTTCGGCTCGGCCCGCACCCCGCCCGGCCATCCGGTGTACGAACTCGCCCGAGACCTCGGGGCCACCCTGGCGCGCTATGACCTGATGACGATCACCGGGGCCGGCGGCGGCATCATGGCCGCCGCCCATGCCGGCGCCGGACGCGACAACAGCCTGGGCTTCAATATCGCCCTGCCGTTCGAGCAGGGGGCCAATCCCACCATGCAGGGCAGCGAGAACCTGCTGTCGTTCCACTTCTTCTTTCTGCGCAAGCTGTTCTTCGTCAAGGAAGCCGACGCCCTGGTGCTGTGCCCCGGCGGTTTCGGCACCCTGGACGAAGCGGTGGAAGTGCTGACATTGATACAGACTGGCAAAAGCCCCCTGGTGCCTGTGGTGCTGCTGGATCAACCGGGCGGTACGTTCTGGCAGGATGCCCTGGCGTTCATCGAAAAGAACTTGCTCGGCAACCACTACATCCTGCCGGAGGACATGCAGCTGATGCACCTGGTGTACAGCGCCGAGGACGCCGCCGCCGAAATCGCCACGTTCTACAGCAACTACCACTCCAGCCGCTGGTTCAAGGACCAGTACGTCCTGCGCCTCAACCATCCGCTGAGTGAGGACGCTCTGGAACAGTTGAACCGGGACTTCAGCGACCTGTGCAAAAGCGGCGGCTTTCAGCAACGCACCTACAGCGAGCAGGAAAAGGACGAACCCGAGCTTTGTCACCTGACACGGCTGACGTTCGCCTTTCATAGTCGAAACTACGGGCGCCTGCGGGCACTGCTCAACCAGGTCAACCAACAGCAGAACTGGGTCGACAAAGCCTGAGGCTGATTGGTCTGGAAAAGGTCTGGAGGGTGGTCAATACGGCTGACGGAGTGTCAGTCGTCATCCTGGCCGCGCAACAGGCGACCGATCATGTCCAGTGAATACCCGCGGTAGCTGAGAAAGCGCCCTTGCTGGGCACGCTCCCGCGCATCCCGAGGTAGCACGCCGGCGAATTTGCGTCGCCAGGTGTCTGCCAGCAGTTCACGCCAGTCAATGGTACTGTCGCGCAGTGCCTGCTCGATGTCGGCCCGGGGCAATCCGCGCTGAGCCAGCTCCTCGCGGATGCGCATCGGTCCGTAGCCTGCCCGTGCCCGGTAGCTGACGAAGCTTTCCAGGTAACGCGCCTCCGACAACAAGCCCTCTTCCGCCAGGCGGTCGAGGGCAGGTTCGATCAAGTCGTCAGGGGCGCCGCGCTTGCGCAGCTTGCGGGTCAGTTCGACGCGGCCGTGTTCTCGACGTGCCAGCAGGTCCATGGCAGCCCGCCGCACGGCAGCGGGGTTGTCGAGAACAACGGACGACATGACCGAACTCAGGCGTCGATGTCGGCGTCAGCCATGTCATCGGCGGTGGCACTGGCGCCGGCCTTGGCCGGGCCGTTGTTCACCAGCAGTTTTTCGCGGATCAGGCCTTCGATGGTGCGTGCCACTTCCGGGTTGTCTTCCAGGTACTTGGCCGAGTTGGCCTTGCCCTGACCGATCTTGTTGCCCTGGTAGCTGTACCAGGCACCGGATTTCTCCAGCAGGCCCAGTTGAACGCCGAGGTCGATGATCTCGCCGTTACGGTAGATGCCCTTGCCGTACAGGATCTGGAACTCGGCCTGACGGAACGGCGGCGATACCTTGTTCTTGACCACTTTGACGCGGGTTTCGCTGCCCACGACTTCGTCGCCTTCCTTCACCGCGCCGGTGCGGCGGATGTCCAGGCGGACCGAGGCGTAGAACTTCAGCGCGTTACCGCCGGTGGTGGTTTCCGGGCTACCGAACATCACACCGATCTTCATGCGGATCTGGTTGATGAAGATGACCAGGCAGTTGGCGTTCTTGATGTTGCCGGTGATCTTGCGCAGCGCCTGGGACATCAGGCGAGCCTGCAGGCCGACGTGCATGTCACCCATTTCGCCTTCGATTTCCGCCTTCGGCACCAGGGCCGCCACGGAGTCGACGATGATCACGTCGATGGCGTTCGAGCGCACCAGCATGTCGGTGATTTCCAGCGCCTGCTCACCGGTGTCCGGCTGGGACACCAGCAGGTCATCGACGTTGACGCCAAGCTTGCCGGCGTAGTCGGGGTCCAGGGCGTGTTCGGCGTCGACGAAGGCGCAGGTGGCGCCCATTTTCTGGGCTTCGGCGATGACCGACAGGGTCAGGGTGGTCTTACCGGAAGATTCCGGACCGTAGATTTCGACGATCCGGCCTTTCGGCAGGCCACCGATGCCCAGTGCGATGTCGAGGCCGAGGGAGCCGGTGGAGATGGCCGGGATGGCCTGGCGCTCATGGTCGCCCATGCGCATGACCGCGCCCTTGCCGAATTGCTTTTCGATCTGGCCCAGGGCTGCCGCCAAGGCGCGCTTCTTATTCTCGTCCATTGAAATCCTCACGTAATCAAGAAGGGCCTGCTAGCGGCCACCAACAACTGTATAAGTAGCCAGTATTATTCCACAGGGCAAGTCGCTCGCCTACCCCAGGTTTTGATTTTCTTGAGCGAGCAGCCGCAACAGCCCCGCCAGTGCGGCCTCGACCGTTTGTCGGCGAACCGCGGCGCGGTCGCCAGGGAACTGCCGGCGCACGCTGGATACCCGCTCGCCATCGCCCCAGGCCAGCCAGACCGTACCCACCGGCTTGTGCGCCGAGCCACCGCCTGGCCCCGCCACACCACTGACGGCAACGGCATAACGCGCCCCGCTGGCGGCCTGGGCGCCCCGCACCATGGCCTCGACCACTTCCTGGCTCACCGCGCCGACGGCGTCGAACAATGCTTCGGGCACCGCCAGTTGCCTGGTCTTCTGCCGGTTGGAATAGGTGACGTAGCCGGCCTCGAACCAGGCCGAACTCCCGGCGACCCGGGTGATCGCCTCGGCAATCCCGCCGCCGGTACAGGATTCGGCCGTGCTGACCTGGGCGTTCTGCGCCTGCAGGTGTTGGCCCAGTTCGACGGCCAGACGCGTCAGATGTTCTTCATTCACCAGCATGTGCACTCCGGGGTTAAAGCCTGCCAGGGGGATACCGTACACTACGCGCTTTTGCGATTCAGCCGGACAGCCAGAACGATGAGCCAAAGCGACCTCAGCGCCCACACACCGATGATGCAGCAGTACTGGAAACTGAAGAATCAGCATCCGGATCAGTTGATGTTCTACCGCATGGGCGACTTCTACGAGATCTTCTACGAGGACGCGAAAAAGGCCGCGAAACTGCTGGACATCACCCTGACCGCCCGCGGCCAGTCCGCCGGCCAGGCAATCCCGATGTGCGGGATTCCCTACCACGCCGCCGAAGGCTACCTGGCCAAGCTGGTCAAGCTCGGCGAATCGGTGGTGATCTGCGAGCAGGTGGGTGACCCGGCGACCAGCAAGGGCCCGGTCGAACGCCAGGTGGTACGCATCATCACCCCCGGCACGGTCAGCGACGAAGCGCTGCTCGATGAACGCCGCGACAACCTGCTGGCCGCCGTGCTCGGTGACGAGCGCCTGTTCGGCCTGGCCGTGCTGGACATCACCAGCGGCCGCTTCAGCGTGCTGGAGATCAAGGGCTGGGAAAACCTGCTGGCCGAGCTGGAACGCCTCAACCCGGTCGAGCTGCTGATCCCGGATGACTGGCCCCAGGGCCTGCCCGCCGAAAAACGCCGCGGTTCGCGCCGCCGTGCGCCCTGGGACTTCGAGCGCGACTCGGCCCACAAGAGCCTGTGCCAGCAGTTCGGCACCCAGGACCTGAAGGGCTTCGGCTGCGAAACCCTGACCCTGGCCATCGGCGCCGCCGGCTGCCTGCTGGGGTATGCCAAGGAAACCCAGCGCACCGCCCTGCCGCACCTGCGCAGCCTGCGCCACGAACGCCTGGACGATACCGTCATTCTCGACGGCGCCAGCCGCCGTAACCTGGAGCTGGACATCAACCTGGCCGGTGGGCGCGACAACACCCTGCAATCGGTGGTCGATCGCTGCCAGACCGCCATGGGCAGCCGCCTGCTCAGCCGCTGGTTGAATCGCCCGCTGCGTGACCGTCGCGTTCTGGAAGCCCGCCAGGAATCGATTACCTGCCTGCTGGAGCGCTACCGTTTCGAAACGCTGCAGCCCCAGCTGAAGGAAATCGGCGATCTGGAGCGCATCCTCGCGCGCATCGGCCTGCGCAACGCGCGCCCTCGGGACCTGGCGCGCCTGCGTGACGCCCTGGCGGCCCTGCCCGAACTGCAGCAGGCGATGGCCTCTCTGGAGGCAGATCACCTCAAGGCTCTGGCGGACACCGTGCGCACTTACCCCGAGCTGGCCGAACTGCTGGCCCGCGCGATCATCGACAACCCGCCGGCGGTGATTCGCGACGGTGGCGTGCTGAAGACCGGCTACGACGCCGAGCTGGACGAGCTGCAGTCGCTGAGCGAGAACGCCGGCCAGTACCTGATGGACCTGGAGACCCGCGAGAAGGCTCGCACCGGGCTGGCCAACCTCAAGGTCGGCTACAACCGGGTGCATGGTTACTTCATCGAGCTGCCGAGCAAGCAGGCCGAGTCCGCCCCTGCCGACTACATCCGTCGCCAGACCCTGAAAGGCGCCGAGCGCTTCATCACGCCGGAGCTCAAGGAATTCGAAGACAAGGCCCTGTCGGCCAAGAGCCGCGCCCTGGCCCGGGAAAAGATGCTCTATGACGAGTTGCTGGAGCAGCTCATCAGCCACCTGGCTCCGCTGCAGGACAGCGCCGCGGCCCTGGCCGAGCTGGACGTGCTGAGCAACCTGGCCGAGCGTGCACTGAACCTCGACCTGAACCGTCCGCGCTTCGTCGATGAGCCCTGCATGCGTATCGAGCAAGGCCGCCATCCGGTGGTCGAGCAGGTACTGACCACGCCGTTCGTGGCCAACGACCTGAGCCTGGACGACGCCACGCGCATGCTGATCATCACCGGCCCGAACATGGGCGGTAAGTCCACCTACATGCGCCAGACCGCCCTGATCGTGCTGCTGGCCCATATCGGCAGCTTCGTGCCGGCGGCCAGCTGCGAGCTGTCGCTGGTCGACCGCATTTTCACCCGCATCGGTTCGTCCGATGACCTGGCGGGCGGGCGCTCGACCTTCATGGTGGAAATGAGCGAAACCGCCAACATCCTGCACAACGCCACGGAAAAGAGCCTGGTGCTGATGGACGAGGTCGGCCGGGGTACCAGCACCTTCGATGGTCTGTCCCTGGCCTGGGCCGCCGCCGAGCAACTGGCGAAGCTGCGGGCCTACACCCTGTTCGCCACGCACTATTTCGAGCTGACGGTGCTGCCGGAGAGCGAATCGATCGTCGCCAACGTGCACCTCAACGCCACGGAGCACAACGAGCGCATCGTGTTCCTGCACCACGTGCTGCCCGGCCCGGCCAGCCAGAGCTACGGCCTGGCCGTGGCGCAACTGGCGGGCGTTCCCGGCCAGGTCATCCTGCGCGCCCGCGAGCACCTGGCGCGCCTGGAAACCACCAGCCTGCCGCACGACGTACCGCGCAGCGAGCCGGGGCAACAGGCCGCGCCGATGCAGAACGACCTCTTCGCGAGCCTCCCGCACCCGGTGCTGGAGGAATTAATGAAGATCAATCCGGATGATCTGACGCCGCGAAAAGCCCTCGAGCTGTTATATACATGGAAGACGCGAATCTAACGCCCGACCGCACAAGCTGTTAGAATCGCGCGCATTTTTACGACTGCCCGGTTTACAGCCTGAGCCGAGGCCATTATTGAGCGCCTGCAAGCCCTGCCGATAAAGGGAGCAGACCGCTGCCCGAGGAGAGAATCAGACCATGACCTTCGTCGTTACCGACAACTGCATCAAGTGCAAATACACCGACTGTGTGGAAGTCTGCCCGGTTGACTGCTTCTACGAAGGCCCGAACTTCCTGGTCATTCACCCGGACGAGTGCATCGACTGTGCCCTGTGCGAGCCGGAGTGCCCTGCCCAGGCGATCTTCTCGGAAGACGAAGTACCGGAAGACATGCAGGAGTTCATCGCGCTGAACGGGGAGCTGGCTGACGTGTGGCCGAACATCACCGAGAAGAAAGACGCGCTGGCCGACGCCGAAGAGTGGGATGGCGTGAAAGAGAAGCTGCAACACCTGGAGCGCTAGGCGCCCTGGTAAAGCCAGAACCCGCCTTGTGCGGGTTTTTGCTTTTCTGGGAGCACTTTTCTGCAGGCAAAAAAAGGGGCGGTGTTACCCGCCCACTCTTTTGTCCCTACTCCCTTTCTTTCCTACTCATCGTCCTGATGAAATCGCATCCGGCGATTGTCCTGGCTGCAATCCGTTGCGGCCTGTGTCGATCCGTCGACACAGTTCAAATACTAGCCAATCGGGGATGTGCGGCAACCCCCTGCCAAAGCCTTGCACCCCGCAAAAAAGCGGCACGCAAAATAATTTAATTGATATCTATCAATAGGTTAGGAACAGCACATACCGCGAGTGGTTCGTTTTCTGGCGTTATTTCCCGCATACGCTTACATGTAATGTAAGTGATGGCTTACAAGCACCCACAAAAAACCCGGCCGAAGCCGGGTTTCGAGTTCAAGCGAACGCTTACTGGAACAACGCATCGCTCGACAGGCCGTTCTTCTCCAGGATTTCCCGAAGGCGCTTCAGCGCCTCCACCTGGATCTGCCTGACGCGTTCTCGGGTCAGGCCGATTTCCTGCCCGACCTCTTCCAGGGTGCAGCTCTCATGGCCGCGCAAGCCAAAACGACGCACGACGACTTCGCGTTGCTTGTCGGTCAGCTCGGACAGCCACTGGTCGATGCTCTGCGAGAGGTCATCGTCCTGCAGCAGCTCGCAGGGATCGGTGGGGCGGTCGTCGGTCAGGGTGTCGAGCAGCGTCTTGTCCGAGTCCGGACCGAGGGATACGTCCACCGAAGACACCCGCTCGTTCAGGCCAAGCATGCGCTTGACCTCACCCACCGGTTTTTCCAGCAGGTTGGCGATTTCTTCGGCCGAAGGCTCGTGGTCGAGCTTCTGGGTCAATTCACGAGCGGCACGCAGGTAAACGTTGAGCTCTTTGACCACATGAATGGGTAATCGAATGGTACGGGTCTGATTCATGATCGCCCGTTCGATGGTCTGGCGGATCCACCAGGTGGCATAGGTCGAGAAGCGGAAACCCCGTTCAGGGTCGAACTTCTCCACGGCCCGGATCAGCCCGAGGTTGCCCTCTTCGATCAGGTCCAGCAGGGAAAGGCCGCGGTTGACGTAGCGTCGGGCGATTTTCACCACCAGGCGCAGGTTGCTCTCGATCATGCGCTTGCGCCCGGCAGGGTCGCCCTTCTGCGCCAGGCGCGCGAAGTGCACTTCCTCTTCGGGAGTAAGCAGGGGGGAAAAACCGATTTCGTTGAGGTACAGCTGAGTGGCGTCGAGCGCGCGGGTGTAATCGATGTACTTGTGTTGCTTGCTGCTGGTGGAGTGTTTGGCCTTGGTGCGCGGGGTCGGTGTTTCCACCTCGTCGCTCAACACCTCATCCAGGACGATACCTGGCTCCATGAGGAGCAGCTCATCGTCGACGTCAAACTCCGGCGCTTCTTTTTGATTGAGTGCCATTGTTGTTGTCCCTTGCTGAGTTCGACAGCAAGCCCTGGTGGCGCCTCGTTCCTTGGCTACACCTGAGCCCGTCCATCCTACGTGGAAGAACAGGCTGGAAACGAATCAACGACGTGGCAGGTATTGCAACGGATCCACTGGCTTACCCTGACGGCGAATCTCGAAGTGAAGCTTCACCCGGTCGGTTCCCGTAGAACCCATCTCGGCAATTGTCTGCCCGGCTTTGACCCGCTGCCCCTCCCGTACTAACAGCCTACGGTTGTGACCGTAAGCGCTTACGTAGGTATCACTGTGTTTGATGATCACCAACTCGCCGTAGCCCCGTAAACCACTCCCGGCGTACACCACGGATCCATCAGACGCAGCCAAAACAGGCTGGCCCAATTCACCGGCGATATCAATGCCTTTATTCAAACTACCGTTTGAGGAAAAACGGCCGATAATCGCACCATTTGCCGGCCATGCCCAACCCGATGCGGAGCGCTGAACGGGCTGCACCGGCGTGGTCGCCGGGGTGACCTTGATGGGTGTCGCCGGGGCGGTTGGCGCCTGAGCGGGCGGGGCCTGCACGGGTGCGGTGGGACGAACCACCGGGGTGGACGGCCTGACGACGGGCGGCGCCGTAGCCACCACCGGTGCTCGGCTCGGCTGCTGTCCGTCGAAGCGGATCACCTGCCCCACGCGAATCAGGTAAGGCGGTGCGATACCGTTGCGGGCCGCCAGGGCCTTCCAGTCCCAGCCGAACCGGAAGGCGATGGAATAGAGGGTGTCGCCGCGCTTGACCACGTACTGACCGCTGGTCACCGGTTGACGTTGCGCAACGGCAGCGGCCCCGCGGTTATTGCGATCGACGACCTGGACGCCACCAGGGGGCGGGCTTGCACAGCCCGCCAGGGCAGCAGCGATGACCAATCCACTCAACAGGCTTCGAGCAATGCTGGTGCTAACGCGCAGTTGACTGGCAGTGGAACTCACCCGGCTCTCCCTTTCTATTGCATCTGTTCTCTGGCGCATATTGTGCCGGATTTATTCCGTGCGGCCAGCGCTTTGCTGTCGACGACCCGCCAGCCACTCGAGCCCCAGCACCAGCAGGACACCCAGTACAGCCAGGACAATCGCCAGCAGCAGTTGCGGGTCGTCCCCGCTGATCTCGGCGAAATGCCAGGGCAGCACATTATCCTGCAGCAACGGAATCTGCTCGCCATGTCGATCCGTTTGCCAGGTCAGGGTTTCCTTCCACGGCCAGATTTTGTTCAGCGAGCCGAGCATGAGCCCCGTCAGAAAAGCGAGGGTCAGGTCCCGCCAGTGCAGCAGCATCCAGCGCAGGATGCCGGCAAAACTGACGATGCCGACCAGGCAGCCACTGGCGAAGACGGCCAGCACCGCCAGGTCCAGCGATTTCACGGCGCCGAGAACGAACGAATACAACCCGAGCAGTACCAGGATGAAACTGCCGGAGATACCCGGCAGGATCATGGCGCAGATGGCGATGGCCCCCGCCATGAAAATGCTCAACGAGTCCTGCCCCATCTGCACCGGTGACGCCACGGTGATCCAGTAGGCGAACGCGCCACCCAGGACGAAGCTGACGATGCGACTCCAGTTCCAGCGCTGTATTTCGCGTCCGACCAAGTGACAGGAAACCAGGATCAGCCCGAAGAAGAACGACCACACGGGAATCGGATGCTGCTCCAGCAGGTAGGTGATCAGGCGCGCCAGGCTCACCACACTGGTCAGGATGCCCCCGAGCAGAATGAGCAGAAAGGTCGCGTTGGCCGTTTGCCACGCCGCCTTGATCCGCCCACGAAGCAACAGCAGAAACGCTGCGGGAATGCTGGCTATCGAACGCAGCAGGTCATCGTAGATACCACTGATAAAGGCCACTGTGCCGCCGGATACGCCTGGAACGACATCGGCGGCCCCCATGGCGATACCCTTCGCGTAAAGCAGCAGCGAGCTTTTCATGGGGCTATCCAGAAACCAGGCATCAAACCACGGGGCCGTTGAGCAGGGGCACGAAACGCACCGCGTCGAGTACGTGCCGGGAGAATCCGTCTTCCTCACGCACGATCAGCAGCAACTGTTGCACGTCGCCGGTCCCCACCGGGATCACCAGACGGCCACCGGGGGCCAGTTGATCCAGCAGCGCCTGGGGCACTTCGGCCGCTGCCGCCGTCACGATGATGCCGTTGTAGGAGGCCAGGGCCGGCCAGCCTTCCCAGCCGTCGCCCCAGCGGAACACCACGTTGCGCAGGTTGAGGGCCGCCAGGCGCTCTTTCGCCCGCTCCTGCAGCACCTGGATGCGCTCGACGGTGAACACGCGCTCGACGAGCTGGGCCAGGATCGCGGTCTGGTAGCCGGACCCGGTGCCGATCTCCAGCACCTTGTCCAGCGGGCCGGCCGCCAGCAGCAGCTCGCTCATGCGCGCCACCATATAGGGCTGCGAGATGGTCTGGTTGTGCCCGATCGGCAGTGCGGTGTCTTCGTAGGCGCGGTGGGCCAGTGCTTCGTCGACGAACAGGTGACGGGGCGTGCGGCGAATCGCCTCCAGTACCCGCGCGTTGGACAGCCCTTCTTCGTACAGGCGCTGAATCAGGCGCTCACGGGTGCGCTGCGAGGTCATGCCGATGCCCCGACGATTCAGCTCGTCTTGCTCGCGGTTCATCACAGGAGGCCCTCCAGCCATGGTTGCAGGCGGTTGAAGCCTTCCTGAAAGGTACGGTCCAGCTGCAACGGCGTGACCGAGACATAGCCCTGCAGCACGGCGTGGAAATCGGTGCCCGGTCCGCCGTCTTCGGCGTCGCCGACCACCGAGATCCAGTAGCCTTCCTTGCCGCGGGGATTGACCACCTTCACTGGCGCGGCGGCCCGTGCACGATGGCCCAGGCGTGTGACCTGGACACCCCGGATGTCTTCGAGCGGCAGGTTGGGGACATTCACATTCAGAACGGTACGCGGCGGCAGGTCGAGCTGCTCATGGGCCTCGACCAGCTTGCGCGCGAAGTAGGCGGCGGTCGGCAGGTTTTCCGGGGACCGCGACAACAGCGAGAAGGCGAAGGCCGGACGCGACAGGAAACGCCCTTCCAGGGCGGCGGCGACAGTACCGGAATACAGCACGTCATCCCCCAGGTTGGCCCCCAGGTTGATCCCGGACACCACGAGATCGGTAACATGCGGTAACAAGCCGTTAAGCCCCAGGTGCACGCAATCGGTGGGCGTGCCGTTGAGGCTGATGAAACCGTTGGGCAGGTACATCGGGTGCAGCGGGCGGTCGAGGGTCAGCGAGCTGCCGGCTCCGCTCTTGTCCTGATCGGGGGCGATCACCGTGCAGTCGGCATAATCGACCAGCGCAGCGTGCAGCGCGGCAAGGCCTGGCGCAGCCACCCCGTCATCGTTAGAAATCAGAATACGCATGGGTTGTCCGTCTGCCCTGCCGGCAACAGATCGACGAGTTCGCGCACCAATACGGTGGCGAAGCATCCAGCCGGCAGGACGAATTCCAGTTGCAGAATGTCAGGCCCGGGATAATGCCACGTCAAACCGCCGATGGGGAGGCGCAGGATTCGCCGTTCGTGCGCCATGCCCGCTTCGGCCAACCATTCGCTAAGTGCCTGATCGGTCTGGGCGATGTTCTGCTCCAGGGAGGCGGTCTGCCCCGCCGCCGGCGGGTCGCCGGCACCCCACAACGGACCGGTGGGATGGAGGTCGAGAATCGCCAGCCGCGGGTCGGCGCACTCGGCCTCACCGGCCATGAAGAAACTGCGGCTGTCGGTGAAGGCGAGCAGGTCGCCCACCCTTGCCTGGTTCCAGGAACCGTCGGCGACCCGCTCGGCCAGTACCCGGTTGAACAGGTAGCTGCGCGCGGCCGACAACAGGCGCGAGCGGATATTGCGCTGCGGCGGCAGCGCCTTGCTGCTGGCGAAACGACGGGCGTCCGCCACGTTGCCGCCGTCATGGCCGAAACGCTGCGAGCCGTAGTAATTGGGAATGCCCTGGGCCGCCACCTGCTGCAGGCGCCGCTCCAGGGCGTCGCGATCGGCCGACAGCTGCGTCAGGCGCAGGGTGAAGCCATTGGCTGAATGCGCGCCACGCTGCAGCTTGCGGGTGTGCCGCACGCGCTTGAGGATGGCCAGGTCCTTGCCCTCGGCGGCCGCCAGGTCCGGATCGGCCTTGCCTGGCAGGTGCAGGCTGAACCACTGCCGGGTCAGCGCCTGGCGATCCTTGAGGCCGGCATAGCTGATCAGCTTCAGTGGTACACCGGCAGCGCGGGCGATACGCCGCGCCGCGTCCTCGGTGTTCAGGCCACGCTTTTCCACCCACAGCCACAGGTGCTCGCCTTCACCGGCCAGCGGGATGTCCAGCACCTCATCGACCTGGAAATCTTCGGCGACGGCCTTGAGCACCGCCGAGCCACAGGCCGCGCCATGGGCACGCGGGCCCAGCAGTTCCAACTCGGTCATGCGCGCAGCACCAGGGCCACGGCATGCACGGCGATGCCTTCCTCACGGCCGGTGAAGCCCAGTTTCTCGGTGGTGGTGGCCTTGACGTTGACCGCGTCCAGCTCGACCTGGAGGTCAGCAGCGATCAGCTCGCGCATGCGCTCGATGTGCGGCGCCATTTTCGGTGCCTGGGCAATGATGGTGGCATCGACATTGCCGACCTTATGGCCCTTGGCATGCAGCAGCCCGACCACATGGCGCAGCAGTGCGCGGCTGTCGGCACCCTTGAAGGTGGGGTCGGTGTCCGGGAAGTGCTTGCCGATATCGCCCAGCGCCACGGCGCCCAGCAGCGCATCGCTCAGGGCATGCAACAGCACATCGCCGTCGGAATGCGCGACCAGACCAAACTTGTGCGGGATACGCACGCCGCCGAGGGTGATGAAGTCGCCCTCGCCAAAACGATGAACGTCGTAGCCGTGACCGATACGCATAGAAAAACGCCCCGAAAAAAATCAGGGCGTGATTCTACCGCAGGGCGACACCCGGCGAACCTGTCGCGTCCATCGCATCAGCCCTTCATCGATCAGGCGAGCGCCTGGGCATGGTGCCGCAGGTGGTCGTCAATGAAGCTGGCGATGAAGTAATAGCTGTGGTCGTAGCCGGGTTGCAGGCGCAGGATCAGCGGGTGGCCCGCCGTTCTGGCCGCTGCCTCCAGCACCTGCGGCTTGAGCTGGCCGTCGAGGAAGTCGTCGCGGTCGCCCTGGTCGATCAGGATCGGCAGTTTTTCGGTGGCCTCGGCGATCAGCGCGCTGGCATCCCACTCGCGCCAGCGCGAACGGTCATCGCCCAGGTAGTTGGAGAACGCTTTTTCGCCCCAGGGGCAATTCAGCGGGTTGGTGATCGGCGAGAACGCCGACACCGACTGGTAACGTCCCGGGTTCTTCAGCGCGCAGATCAGCGCACCGTGGCCGCCCATGGAATGGCCGGCGATGCCGCGTTTGTCGGAGACCGGGAAGTTCGCCTCGATCAGCGCCGGGAGTTCCTGCACCACGTAGTCGTACATGCGGTAGTGCCGCGCCCAGGGCTCCTGGGTGGCGTTGACGTAAAAGCCGGCCCCCAGGCCGAAGTCGTAGGCGCCGTTGGCGTCGTCCGGTACGCCCTCACCGCGCGGACTGGTGTCCGGGGCGACGATGATCAGCCCGAGCTCGGCCGCCATGCGCTGGGCGCCGGCCTTCTGCATGAAGTTCTCATCGGTGCAGGTCAGCCCGCTCAGCCAGTACAGCACCGGCAGCTTGGCGCCCTGCTCCGCCTGCGGCGGCAGGTAGACGGCGAACACCATGTCGCAGTTCAGGGAACTGGAACGGTGGCGGTAGCGCTTGTGCCAGCCACCGAAGCTCTTGTTGCTGGAAACGATTTCCAAGGTCATGGCGAATCCTCTCGCAGGGTGGAAAACCGCGACGCGTTTCCACCAGACAAGGCGGACAAGCGACCGGGACGGCCGCGTTGTCCACCCTACGGATCAGTAGTGGATGACGGTACGGATGCTCTTGCCTTCGTGCATCAGGTGGAAGGCTTCGTTGATCTCGTCCAGGCCCATGGTGTGGGTGATGAAGGTATCCAGCGGGATTTCGCCCTTCTGCGACTTCTCCACGTAGCTCGGCAGTTCGGTACGGCCTTTCACGCCACCGAAGGCACTGCCACGCCAGACACGGCCGGTCACCAGCTGGAACGGACGGGTGCTGATTTCCTGACCGGCGCCGGCCACGCCGATGATCACCGACTCACCCCAGCCCTTGTGCGCACATTCCAGGGCGGCACGCATCAGTTGCACATTGCCCACGCACTCGAAGCTGTAATCCACACCGCCGTCGGTCATTTCGACGATCACGTCCTGGATCGGCTTGTCGTGCTCCTTCGGGTTGACGAAGTCGGTCGCACCCAGCTCACGGGCCACGTCGAACTTGGCCGGGTTGATATCGATGGCGATGATGCGTGAGGCCTTGGCCATCTTCGCGCCGATGATCGCCGCCAGGCCGATGCCGCCCAGGCCGAAGATGGCCACGGTGGCGCCCTCTTCCACCTTGGCGGTGTTAAGTACGGCACCGATACCGGTGGTCACGCCACAACCGAGCAGGCAGACCTTCTCCAGCGGGGCTTCTTTCGGGATCACCGCCAGGGAGACTTCCGGCAGCACGGTGTATTCGGAGAAGGTCGAGCAGCCCATGTAGTGGTAGATCGGCTCGCCGTTGTAGCTGAAACGGGTGGTGCCATCCGGCATCAGACCCTTGCCCTGGGTGGCGCGCACCGAGCTGCACAGGTTGGTCTTGCCGGATTTGCAGAATTTGCACTCGCGGCATTCGGCGGTGTACAGCGGGATCACGTGGTCGCCCACTTTCACCGAGGTCACGCCCTCGCCAATGGCTTCGACGATGCCGCCGCCTTCGTGGCCGAGGATGGACGGGAACACACCTTCGGAGTCCGCGCCGGACAGGGTGTAGGCATCGGTGTGGCAGACACCGGTGGCGACGATGCGCACCAGCACTTCGCCCGCCTTGGGCGGTGCAACGTCCACCTCGACGATCTTCAGGGGCTCGTTGGGGGCAAAGGCTACGGCTGCACGGGACTTGATCATGATCGCTCTCCAGCGGATTGAAACAGTGGCGCGAAGTGTAGATCAGCGCTCAATGGTAAATAATCCAGACATCGGCAAAACATTATTGCCATCCAGGGATAATAAGCCCATCGTTGCGCCGGGCCGTTTCGAGACCACACACAGCACGCTAGAGGGATAGACCGATGAACCGCTGGGAAGGCCTGGATGAATTCGTGGCGGTCGCCGAGTGCGGCCAGTTCACGGCGGCGGCCGAACGCCTGGGCCTGTCCTCCTCCCAGGTCAGCCGGCAGATCGCGCGCCTGGAGGAACGCCTGCAGACCCGCCTCTTCTACCGCAGCACACGGCGCGTGGCGCTGACCGAAGCCGGGCAGACCTTCCTGCACCACTGTCAGCGCTTGCAGGATGCCCGCGAGGAAGCGCTGCGCGCGGTCGGCGACCTCAACAGCGAACCCAAGGGCCTGCTGCGCATGACCTGTGCGGTCGCCTACGGCGAGCGTTTCATCGTGCCGCTGGTGACGGACTTCATGACCCGTCATCCCCAGTTGCGGGTGGACATCGAATTGAGCAACCGCACCCTGGACCTGGTGCACGAAGGCCTGGACCTGGCGATTCGCCTGGGTCGCCTGCAGGACTCGCGCCTGGTGGCGACGCGCCTGGCCCCGCGGCAGATGTACCTGTGCGCGGCGCCCGACTACCTGCAGCGCTACGGCCGCCCGCACAGCCTGTCGGAGCTGAGCCGGCACAACTGCCTGGTGGGCAGCACGGATCAGTGGAGTTTCCAGCTGGATGGCCGCGAGTCGTCACAGCGGGTGCAGGGCAACTGGCGCTGCAACAGCGGCCAGGCGGTACTGGAGGCGGCGCTGCGCGGGCTCGGCCTGTGCCAACTGCCCGACTACTACGTGCTGGAGCACCTGCGCAGCGGCGCCCTGGTCTCGCTGCTGGACAACCACCAGCCGCCCAACACGGCGGTGTGGGCCCTGTACCCGCAGCAGCGTCACCTCTCGCCCAAGGTTCGGCAACTGGTCGATGCCCTGCGCGAAGGACTGAGCCAGCGCGTCGAATATCGCTCATAGAATGTCACAACCCTGAACGGAACCCAGCCGACACCGCTTCGTCGTAACCACGAGGCCCTTTTTCGGGCCGTTGCGAACCCACCCAGCACGAGGAAACGGTTATGCAGGTTATGGTCAACAGCGGAAAGCACATCGACTCATCGATGGCCCTCAAAACAGACATACGCATCCGCGTCAGGGAAAAACTGCAACGCTACGAGGAACACCTGACCCGGGTCGTGGTGCACCTGTCGGATGAAAACGCGTTGAAAGGCGGTCCCCAGGACAAGCGCTGCCAAGTCGAAGCACGGATGAAGGGCCGCGATCCGTTATCGGTGTCCTTCGACGCCTGCGAAATGCACCAGGCCATCGATGGCGCCATGAACAAGCTCACCAGCGTGCTCGATCGCAACCTGGGCAAGAACGCCAAGAAGTGGATTCACTGAATCCCTGACGGCCGGAGACGCGCCTCAGGCCGCTAGTGGCGGCCTCGCCAGAGGCGCTCCAGGTAGTGCAGGTCTTCCGGGCGGGTGACCTTGAGGTTGTCCGCCCGGCCCTCGATCAGGCGCGGCGATTGCCCTGCCCATTCGATGGCCGAGGCCTCGTCGGTGATCGACACATCCGACACCAGCGCCTCCGCCAACGCACGGTGCAGCATGCCCAGGCGGAACATCTGCGGGGTATAGGCCTGCCAGATCACCGAGCGATCGACCGTCTCGCGCACGCGCCCATCCGCGCCAGCGCGTTTGAGGGTGTCGCGTGCCGGTACGGCCAGCAGCCCACCCACGGGGTCATCCGCCAGTTCCGCCAGCAACAGGTCCAGGTCACTCTGTGCCAGGTTCGGGCGCGCGGCATCGTGCACCAGCACCCAATCCTGTTCATCCGCACCCAGCTCGGTCAAGCGCAACAGGCCGTTGAGCACCGAATCGGCACGCTCGCGACCACCGTCGGCCCGCAGGACACGGGGATCGTTGGCGCAAGCCAGGGTCGGCCAGAAGGGATCATCCACCGCCAGGCTGACCACGATGCCGCGCAATTGCGGGTGGTCGAGAAAACAGCCCAGGGTGTGTTCGAGAATACATTTGCCGCCCAGCTCCAGGTACTGCTTGGGACGTTCGGCACGCATGCGACTGCCGACACCGGCAGCGGGGACCAACGCCCAGAACGGCGGGAGGACGGGTGTGTTCATTCGGTCAGCTGATAGAGGGTTTCGCCCTCTTTGACCATGCCAAGCTCCTGACGGGCCCGCTCTTCCACGGTTTCCATGCCCCGCTTGAGCTCCATGACTTCGGCCTCGAGAATCCGGTTACGCTCCAGCAGACGCTCGTTTTCCCCCTGCTGGTCCGCGATCAGCTGCTTGAGCTCGGTCACCTGGGCCAGGCTGCCATCGCCCACCCACAAGCGATACTGCAGACCCGCCAGCAGCAGCACCAGGACGACGAACAACCAGTAAGGGTTACGCATAGCGGGAACGGTATCCGGACGAAAAAGGGGCGACTCGCGCCGCCCCTCTTTTACCACGACTGTGGTCAACCACGGAACTCGGCACGGCCCCGGTACGGTGCCTTGCCAGCCAGTTGCTCTTCGATGCGCAGCAGCTGGTTGTACTTGGACACGCGGTCGGAACGGCACAGGGAGCCGGTCTTGATCTGACCAGCGGCAGTGCCCACGGCCAGGTCGGCGATGGTGCTGTCTTCGGTCTCACCGCTGCGGTGGGAGATGACGGCGGTGTAACCGGCAGCCTTGGCCATCTGGATGGCTTCCAGGGTTTCGGTCAGCGAGCCGATCTGGTTGAACTTGATCAGGATCGAGTTGCCGATCGACTCGTCGATGCCGCGCTTGAGGATCTTGGTGTTGGTCACGAACAGGTCGTCACCCACCAGCTGCACCTTGCTGCCGATCTTGTCGGTGAGAATTTTCCAGCCTGCCCAGTCGGACTCGTCCAGGCCGTCTTCGATCGAGATGATCGGGAAACGCTCGGTCAGGCCTTTCAGGTACTCGGCGAAGCCTTCGGCGTCGAACGACTTGCCTTCGCCGGACAGGTTGTACTTGCCGCCTTCGTAGAATTCGCTGGCGGCGCAGTCCAGGGCCAGGGTCACGTCGGTGCCCAGCTTGTAGCCGGCGTTGGCCACGGCTTCGGCGATGGCGGCCAGGGCGTCTTCGTTGGAGGTCAGGTTCGGCGCGAAGCCGCCTTCGTCACCCACGGCGGTGTTCAGGCCACGGGCCTTCAGCACGGCCTTGAGGTGATGGAAGATCTCGGTGCCCATGCGCAGGCCGTCGGAGAAGGTCTTGGCGCCAACCGGCTGAACCATGAACTCCTGGATGTCGACGTTGTTATCGGCGTGCTCGCCACCGTTGATGATGTTCATCATCGGCACCGGCATGGAGTACTGGCCCGGGGTGCCGTTCAGGTTGGCGATATGCGCGTACAGCGGCAGGTCCTGGTCCTGGGCTGCGGCCTTGGCGGCAGCCAGGGACACGGCGAGGATGGCGTTGGCGCCCAGCTTGGCCTTGTTCTCGGTACCGTCGAGTTCGATCATCGCGCGGTCGAGGGCTTTCTGGTCGACCGGGTCCTTGCCCAGCAGCAGGTCACGGATCGGGCCGTTGATGTTGGCCACGGCCTTCAGCACGCCCTTGCCCAGGTAACGGCTCTTGTCGCCATCACGCAGTTCAAGCGCTTCGCGAGAACCGGTGGAAGCACCGGACGGCGCACAGGCGCTACCGGTGATGCCGTTGTCGAGGATCACATCGGCTTCCACGGTCGGGTTGCCACGGGAGTCGAGAACCTCACGGCCTTTGATGTCGACGATCTTTGCCATTGCGTTTAGCACTCCAAAAGTTGACGAAAACGTACCACCGGGTGGATATCGCACGCCGCGGGTGAACCTGTCAGCTCACCAGCGGCATTTAATTGACTCAACGGTCAGATTATTCCGAGCGGCACTTTACCGAAGAACGGCCGGTTTAGGCAGTCTCGATGGCCGGAAAACTCTTAATCAGATCATCCAGCTGCTTGAGCTGGGTGAGGAACGGCTCCAGCTTGTCCAGACGAAGGGCGCACGGGCCATCGCACTTGGCGTTGTCCGGGTCCGGGTGCGCTTCGAGGAACAGCCCGGCGAGGCCCTGGCTCATGCCGGCTTTGGCCAGGTCGGTGACCTGGGCACGGCGGCCGCCAGCGGAATCGGCACGACCGCCCGGCATCTGCAGGGCATGGGTCACGTCGAAGAACACCGGGTAGTGGGTCTGCTTCATGATGCCGAAGCCGAGCATGTCCACGACCAGGTTGTTGTAGCCGAACGAGGAGCCCCGCTCGCACAGGATCAACTGATCGTTACCCGCTTCTTCGCACTTGGTCAGGATGTGTTTCATTTCCTGGGGCGCGAGGAACTGGGCCTTCTTGATATTGATGACCGCGCCGGTCTTGGCCATGGCCACGACCAGGTCCGTCTGACGGGACAGGAAGGCCGGCAACTGGATGATGTCGCAGACATCGGCCACCGGCTGCGCCTGGAACGGCTCGTGGACGTCGGTAATCACCGGCACGCCGAAGGTCTTCTTCACTTCTTCGAAGACCTTCATGCCCTCTTCCAGGCCTGGGCCGCGGAAGGAGGTCACGGAAGACCGGTTGGCCTTGTCGAAACTGGCCTTGAACACGTAGGGGATGCCGAGTTTCTCGGTTACCCGCACGTACTCTTCGCAGGCACGCATGGCCAGGTCCCGCGATTCGATGACATTGATGCCACCGAACAGCACGAACGGCTTGTCGTTGGCAATTTCGATGTTGCCGACACGAATGATCTTCTGCGCCATGCGTTAAGCCTTCTTCGCTTGATGCGCCAGGGCGGCGTTGACGAAACCGCTGAACAGCGGGTGGCCGTCACGCGGCGTCGAGGTGAATTCCGGGTGGAACTGGCAGGCGACGAACCATGGATGGTCCGGAGCCTCGACCACTTCGACCAGCGCGCCGTCACCGGAACGGCCGGTGATCTTCAGGCCGGCGTCGACCAGTTGCGGCAGCAGGGTGTTGTTGACTTCGTAACGGTGACGGTGGCGCTCGACGATGACCGCCTTGTCGTAGCAGGCGTGCACCTGCGAACCGGACACCAGCTGGCAGTCCTGGGCACCGAGGCGCATGGTGCCGCCCAGGTCGGAGGCGTCGGTACGCTGCTCGGTCACGCCGGTCGCGTCCTGCCATTCAGTGATCAGGCCGACCACCGGGTGCTGGCTGGAGGTATCGAATTCGGTGGAGTTGGCATCGGTCCAGCCCAGCACGTTGCGGGCGAACTCGATGACCGCGACCTGCATGCCGAGGCAGATACCCAGGTACGGGATCTTGTTCTCACGGGCGTATTGCACGGTCTTGATCTTGCCTTCCACGCCACGCAGGCCGAAACCGCCCGGCACCAGAATGGCGTCGACGCCTTCGAGCAGCGCGGTGCCCTTGTTCTCGATGTTTTCGGAATCGATGTAACGCAGATTGACCTTGGTACGGTTCTGGATGCCGGCGTGGCTCATCGCTTCGATCAGCGACTTGTACGCGTCCAACAGCTCCATGTACTTGCCGACCATGGCGATGTTGACTTCTTTTTCCGGGTTCAGCTTGGCATCGACCACGCGGTCCCATTCGGACAGGTCGGCACCGCCGCACTCCAGACCGAAGCGCTCGACGACGAAGTCATCCAGACCCTGGGCATGCAGTACCGACGGGATCTTGTAGATGGTGTCGACGTCTTCCAGGGAGATCACCGCACGCTCTTCGACGTTGGTGAACAGGGCGATCTTGCGGCGCGACGACACGTCGACCGGGTGGTCGGAGCGGCAGATCAGCACGTCCGGCTGCAGGCCGATGGAGCGCAGCTCCTTCACCGAGTGCTGGGTCGGCTTGGTCTTGGTCTCGCCGGCCGTGGCGATGTACGGCACCAGGGTCAGGTGCATCAGCATGGCGCGCTTGGCGCCCACTTCCACACGCAGCTGGCGGATCGCCTCGAGGAACGGCTGCGACTCGATGTCGCCCACGGTACCGCCGATTTCGACCATCGCGACGTCGGCGTCGCCGGCACCCTTGATGATGCGGCGCTTGATCTCGTCGGTGATGTGCGGAATGACCTGGATGGTCGCGCCCAGGTAATCACCACGGCGCTCTTTGCGCAGCACGTCTTCGTAGACGCGGCCGGTGGTGAAGTTGTTGTTCTGGGTCATGGTGGTGCGGATGAAGCGCTCGTAGTGACCCAGATCGAGGTCGGTCTCGGCGCCATCATGAGTGACGAACACTTCACCATGCTGGAACGGGCTCATGGTGCCCGGATCGACGTTGATGTAAGGATCCAGCTTCAGCATGGTGACCTTCAGGCCCCGCGCCTCCAGGATAGCCGCCAATGAAGCCGAAGCGATGCCTTTCCCCAATGAAGAAACAACACCACCCGTGACGAAGATGTAGCGCGTCATGAAAAACCCTAGAAGTCTGCGTTTAAGCGGTCTGCGCCGCCGGGGAAAGCGAAGGTAGGCCGGAGCCCACAATTACGAACACTGCCGTAATTGAACAAGCGATCATCGACTCCGTTCCCTCGGGAAATTGGAATCGGCAAAAGCTGTGATAAGACGGGAGCGTAGTCTACCGGAAAGGCCTTACCAGCTCAAACCTGGATCGTTCGTCGGGGGCTGCCACTGCACGCGCCACTGCCCCTGCGGGTCGCCGTCCAGACCCGGCAGGTTGGCCACCGCCCGCAGCTCACCGTCACACAACAGCAACGGCAGCCGCTGGCGCAGGAACGCCGGGACCTGGCGCTCGTTGAGCAGGCGTTTCAGGTCGCGACTGCCGCGCCCCGCCACCAGCATCCGCTCGCCACCCTGCCGATAGGCCAGCTGCCAGTCGCCGGCCGGCAATCGACCTTCGATACGCACCTGACCATTGCCCGGCAGTGCCTGAAAGACATTGCCGGGTACGGCCATCGCCGGCATCACCGGATCGCGCAACCAGATGCCCGTGAGCCACCACAACCGTTCGTCGGTTCGCCGCAGTTCGCCGGCCTGCAACCGCCAGGCAGGCGCGGCATCGGGCGCGGCATCGCGCAAGGCCTGCCAGCCAGCCCAATGGGCGGTGTCCGGCATCTGCGTCCAGGGGCGCAACCAATGGCGCAGGGCGTTGCGTTGCCGGGCCTCGCTCAAACTGCGCAGAGCCGACAGCGACAGGCACGGCAACGGTGGCAGGTAGCGTTCGCCGGCCACCTGCGCCGCACTCAGGTCCGAGGCTGCCAGTTCATCGAGCAACTGGGTTGCCTCTGTCATATGCCCGGCGGTGCGCACCAGGTTCTCAACGACCGCCGGCCAGCGCGTGCGCAAGGCCGGCACCACCTGCTGGCGCAGGTAATTGCGCGACAGTTGCTCATCGGAATTGGAGGGGTCCTCGACCCAAGACAGACCGTGCGCCTCGGCATAGGCCTGAAGCTCGGCCCGCGCGCAGTTCAACAGCGGCCGAACCAGCTGGCCCGTGCCGAGCGTGCGCACCTCGGGCATGCCAGCCAGGCCCGACACGCCAGCACCGCGCAGCAGACGGAACAGCAGGGTTTCAGCCTGATCGTCAGCATGGTGCGCGGTGAACAGCACCTCGCCAGCGCCCAGCGTCGCCTGCAACGCCTCATACCGTGCTTCACGCGCTGCCCGCTCGACGCTGGCGCCCGATGCAACCCGCACAGGGATCACCTGCAAAGGAACCGACAATGCGTCACACAGGCGCTGACAGGCCGCCGGCCAGGCATCGGCACTGGTTTGCAAACCATGATGGATATGAAGGGCGGACAGCGGCGGTAACGCCTCGCGTTGCGCGAGACTGGCCAACAGGTGCAGCAGAACGGTGGAATCCAGGCCGCCGGACAGGGCGATGCGCCAGGCTGGCGCATCGCGCCAAGGAGCCAGGTTCCCCAGCACCTTGGCGGCCAGGTTCACTTAGACCGCGCCGTAGCTCATCAGGCGCTCGTAGCGACGGGCCAGCAACGCGTCGGTGTCGAGGCCTTTCAGCATGGTCAGTTGCTCGGACAGCTCCTGGCGAATCGACTCGGCTGCGGCCGCCGGGTCACGGTGCGCGCCGCCCAGGGGCTCGCCAATCACCTTGTCGACGATGCCCAGGCCTTTCAGGCGCTCGGCCGTGATGCCCATGGCTTCGGCGGCGTCCGGCGCCTTTTCTGCGGTTTTCCACAGGATCGAGGCGCAGCCTTCCGGCGAGATCACCGCATAGGTGGAGTACTGCAGCATGTTCAGTTGGTCGCAGACGCCAATGGCCAGTGCACCGCCCGAGCCGCCTTCACCGATCACGGTGGCGATGATCGGGGTCTTGAGGCGTGCCATGACGCGCAGGTTCCAGGCGATCGCCTCGCTCTGGCCACGCTCTTCGGCATCGATGCCCGGGTAGGCACCAGGGGTGTCGATGAAGGTGATGATCGGCATCTGGAAGCGCTCGGCCATTTCCATCAGGCGGCACGCCTTGCGGTAGCCCTCAGGACGCGGCATGCCGAAGTTGCGGCGTACCTTCTCGCGGACTTCACGGCCCTTCTGGTGGCCGATGACCATGACCGGCTCGCCATTCAGGCGCGCGACACCGCCGACAATGGCGGCGTCATCGGAAAAGTGGCGATCACCGTGCAGTTCGTCGAACTCGGTGAAGATGTGCTGCAGATAATCGAGGGTGTACGGGCGGCGCGGGTGGCGAGCCAGTTGTGCGATCTGCCAGCTGGTCAGGTTGCCGAAAATGCTTTCGGTCAGGGCGCTGCTCTTGTCCTGCAGGCGGGCGATCTCGTCGCTGATGTTCAGCGAGTTGTCGTTACCGACCAGGCGAAGCTCTTCGATCTTGGCTTGCAGGTCGGCGATCGGCTGTTCGAAATCGAGGAAATTCGGGTTCATAGTCATCCGTCTTGCGTCGACGGCCAAGCGGCCGGGAGCTGTATCCGTTTCGCGCCTACCTTATAGGAACAGGCGCATTCAGGTCGACACCAGCTTGTGCACGGGCGTACCCACGCGCAAAGCCTATCAAGTGTCGTGACTGACAGGCGAGGCCCAGGCCTCGCAAATCAGCGGTAGTGCAAAAAGACGTTGTCGCGGCCGAACTGGTCACGCAATGCCTGAATCAAGCTGTCAGCCGGGTCGATTCGCCAGCCTTCGCCGAACTGCAAAAGTGCCTTGGCGTCTTCACCGGTGTAGTCCAGGGTGATCGGGCAGGCGCCCTTGTGCTTGCCGCACAGGTCCGCCAGCCAGCGCAGGCGATCGCCCTTGAGCGCCGTACTCGCGACCTTCAGGCGCAGGCTGTCCGCCAGGCCGGTGCGCGCCTCTTCCAGGCTCATCACCCGCTTGGCGCGCAGGCGCAGGCCACCGGAGAAGTCGTCGTTGCTCACCTCCCCTTCCACCACCACCAGCGCGTCGCTCTGCAGCAGCGCCTGGTTGCTGGCGAAGGCATCGGCGAACAGCGAGGCCTCGATTCGCCCGGAGCGGTCGTCCAGGGTGATGAAGCCCATCTTGTCGCCCTTCTTGTTCTTCATCACCCGCAGGTTGACGATCAGCCCCGCCACGGTCTGCGTGTCACGGGCCGGCTTGAGGTCGATGATGCGCTGGCGGGCGAAACGCCGCACTTCGCCTTCGTATTCATCGATCGGGTGCCCGGTGAGGTACAGGCCGAGAGTGTCCTTCTCCCCCTTCAGTCGCTCTTTGAGCGACATCTCGCGCGCCTTGAGGTGGTTCACGTAGACATCGCTGTCGGTATCGGCGAACACGCCACCGAACAGGTCCATGTGGCCGCTGTCGTGGCTGCGTGCGGTCTGCTCGGCAGCCTGCACGGCCTCTTCCATGGCCGCCAGCAGCACGGCCCGGTTGCGGTCGATGTTGGCCTGGTAGGCCTTGATCTCGTCGTAGAAATGCGGCCCCAGGCGGTCCAGCGCGCCGCTGCGCACCAGGGCTTCCAGGGTCCGCTTGTTGATGCGCTTGAGGTCGACCCGCGAGCAGAAGTCGAACAGGTCCTTGAACGGGCCGTTCTGGCGCGATTCGACGATCGCCTCCACAGGCCCCTCGCCCACGCCCTTCACCGCACCCAGGCCGTAGACGATGCGGCCGTCGTCGTTCACGGTGAACTTGAATTCGGAGACGTTGACGTCCGGCGGGTCGATGCGCAACTTCATGTTGCGGCACTCTTCGACCAGGATCACCACCTTGTCGGTGTTGTGCATATCCGCCGACAGCACCGCGGCCATGAATGGCGCCGGGTAATGGGCCTTGAGCCAGGCCGTCTGGTACGACACCAGGCCATAGGCGGCGGAGTGGGATTTGTTGAAACCGTAACCGGCGAACTTTTCCACCAGGTCGAAGATGTTGCCCGCCAGGTCGGCATCGATGCCGTTGTTGGCGCAGCCCTCGATGAAACCGCCGCGCTGCTTGGCCATTTCCTCGGGTTTCTTCTTACCCATGGCGCGGCGCAGCATGTCCGCACCACCCAGGGTATAGCCCGCCATGACTTGGGCGATCTGCATCACCTGTTCCTGGTACAGGATGACCCCGTAGGTGGGCTTGAGCACCGGCTCCAGGCCCGCGTACTGGTAATCGGGGTGCGGGTAGGACAACTCGGCACGGCCGTGTTTGCGGTTGATGAAGTCGTCCACCATGCCTGATTGCAGCGGGCCCGGACGGAACAGCGCCACCAGTGCGATCATGTCTTCCAGGCAGTCGGGCTTGAGCTTCTTGATCAGCTCCTTCATGCCGCGCGATTCAAGCTGGAAGACCGCGGTGGTTTCCGCCTTCTGCAGCATCGCGTAGGTCGGCTTGTCATCCAGCGGGATGAAGTCGATATTGACCAGTTCTTCATCCGACGCACCATCGCGTTTCTGGATACGGTGAATGGTCTCCATCGCCCACTTGATGATGGTCAGGGTCCGCAGGCCGAGGAAGTCGAACTTCACCAGGCCGGCCTGCTCGACGTCGTCCTTGTCGAACTGGGTCACCAGGCCGCCACCCTCCTCGTCACAGGCGATCGGCGAGAAGTCGGTCAGCTTGGTCGGCGCGATCACCACACCCCCGGCGTGCTTGCCGGTACCGCGCACGATGCCTTCGAGCTTGAGCGACATTTCCCAGATTTCGGCGGCCTCTTCGTCGACCTTGAGGAAGTCGCGCAGCGGCTCCTCCATCTCGAAGGCCTTTTCCAGGGTCATGCCCACTTCGAACGGAATCATCTTCGACAGGCGATCCGCCAGGCCGTAGGACTTGCCCTGGGCCCGCGCCACGTCGCGCACCACGGCCTTGGCCGCCATGGAGCCGAAGGTGATGATCTGGCTCACGGCGTTGCGGCCGTACTTGTCGGCCACGTAGTCGATCACCCGGTCGCGGCCGTCCATGCAGAAGTCGACGTCGAAGTCGGGCATGGAGACCCGCTCCGGATTGAGGAAGCGTTCGAACAGCAGGTCGTAGGCCAGCGGGTCGAGGTCGGTGATCTTCAGCACGTAGGCCACCAGCGAGCCGGCACCCGAACCCCGGCCGGGACCTACCGGCACGCCGTTGTTCTTCGCCCACTTGATGAAGTCCATTACGATCAGGAAGTAACCGGGGAAGCCCATCTGGATGATGATGTCGAGCTCGAAATTCAGGCGATCGACATACACCTGGCGCTTTTCTTCGTAGTTCGGCGTGGTCTCTTTCGGCCAGAGCACAGCCAGGCGCTCTTCCAGCCCCTCGAAGGAGGCGTGGCGCAGGTAGTCATCGATCCCCATGCCGTTGGGCGTGGGGAAGTCCGGCAGGAAGTATTTGCCCAGCTGCACATCGATGTTGCAGCGCTTGGCGATCTCGACCGTGTTCTCCAGCGCCTCGGGCAGGTCGCTGAACAGCTCCCACATTTCCTCGGGGGTTTTCAGGTACTGCTGATCGGAGTAACTACGCAGGCGCCGCGGGTCATCCAGGCTGCGGCCCTCGCCGATGCACACGCGGGTTTCGTGGGCGGCGAAATCGTCCTGCTTGATGAAACGCACGTCGTTGGTCGCCACCAGCGGCGCGCCGACCTTGTCGGCCAGGGCCACCGCGGCATGCAGGTGTTCTTCGTCGTTGACCCGGCTGGTGCGCTGCACCTCCAGGTAGAAGCGGTCGGGAAAGACCTCCAGCCACTCGCGCAGCAAGGCTTCGGCCTCGGCCTGGTTGCCGTCGAGCAGCGCCTGGCCGATCTCCCCTTCCTTGGAGCCGGACAGCGCGATCAGCCCCTCGGCAGCGGCCTTCACCCAGTCACGCTGGATGATCACCAGGTCGTTGCTCTGCCCTTCCATCCAGCCACGGGAAACCAGCTCCGTGAGGTTGCGATAACCCTGGGCGTTCATCGCCAGCAGCGTCAGACGGCTCAGCGGGCCGTCTTCGTCGGCACTGGCCATCCAGATATCGGCGCCATAGATCGGCTTGACCCCGGCGCCCATCGCGGTCTTATAGAACTTCACCAGGGCGCACATGTTGCTCTGGTCGGTGACCGCCACCGCTGGCATGCCAGCGCCCGCCACCGCCTTGATCAGCGGCTTGACCCGCACCAGCCCGTCGACCAGGGAGTACTCGGTGTGCAGGCGCAGGTGGACAAACGAAGCGGTCATGGCAGTCCTATACAAAACACGAAAAAGACAAGGCCCGGATTGTACCGGGCCTTCTGCGAAACATCAGCCCACGGCTGATCACTTGCAACGAATAGCGTCAGACGACCACCGCCGCCGCGCGCTCGCTCCAGGTCACGTCCTCCAGCAGGGCGCGAACCGGGGCGAAGGAGCGCCGATGGATCGGCGTAGGCCCCAGGCGACGCAGGGCGTCCAGGTGAGTGGGCGTCGGGTAGCCCTTGTGACCGGCCAGGCCGTAGCCCGGGTACAGCGCATCCATGGCGTGCATTTCACGGTCGCGGCTGACCTTGGCCAGAATCGACGCAGCGGCGATGGCCGGGACCTGGCTATCCCCCTTGACCACCGCAGCACTGGGCACCTGCAGGCGTGGACAGCGGTTGCCATCGATCAGTGCCAGCTTGGGCGTGATACTCAGGCCTTCGACGGCACGCTGCATCGCCAGCATGGTGGCGTGCAGGATGTTCAACTGATCGATCTCTTCCACTTCGGCCCGGGCAATGCACCAGGCCAGGGCCTTTTCGCGGATTTCATCGAACAGCAGCTCGCGTCGGGCTTCGGTGAGTTTCTTCGAGTCGTTGAGCCCGAGAATGGGCCGCAACGGGTCGAGGATGACGGCAGCCGTCACCACGGCTCCGCACAGCGGGCCGCGGCCGACCTCGTCCACACCGGCCACCAGCTCCTGCACCAGGCTGAAATCCAGGCCCAACTGCATCAGGCGCGCTCCACCAGGGCCAGCACGGCATCGGCCGCCTGCACCGACGCATCCCGGCGCAGGGCGCGGTGAATCACGTCGAAGCCTTCGGTCTGCACCTCTCCGCCTTCCAGCAACGGTGCCAGCACCTGGGCCAGGGTTTCGGGCGTCGCGGCATCCTGGATCAGCTCAGGGACCAGCAGGCGCTGGGCCAGCAGGTTGGGCAGCGAGATATAGGGGCTCTTCACCAGGCGCCGCAGAATCTTGTAGGTCAGCGGGGCGACCTTGTACGCCACCACCATCGGCCGCTTGTAGAGCAAGGCCTCCAGCGTGGCGGTGCCCGAGGCGATCAGCACCGCGTTGCAGGCGGCCAGCGCTTCGTGGGAACGGCCATCGAGCAAGGTCAGCGGCAGGTCACGGCCACTGAGCAACTGCTCGAGTTGCTCGCGTCGTTCCGGCGTTGCACAGGGCAGTACGAAATGGATGCCCGGGCGCAAAGCACGCAGGCGTACGGCCGCGTCGAGGAACAACGCCCCCAGGCGCGCCACTTCACCGCCACGGCTGCCCGGCATCAGCGCCACCACTGGCACATCGGCTGGCAGGTTCAGCGCCTCACGGGCCTGCGCACGATCGGCCTGGGGCGGGATGGTGTCGGCCAGCGGATGCCCCACGAAGCGTACCGGCACCTGGTGCTCGTCGTAGAACTGCACCTCGAAGGGGAACAGCGTCAGCATCAGGTCGCAGGCTTCGCGGATCTTCAGCACCCGCTTCTGCCGCCAGGCCCATACCGACGGGCTGACGTAGTGCACGGTCTTGATCCCCGCACGACGCAGCTTGAGCTCAAGGCCAAGGTTGAAGTCGGGGGCATCGATGCCGATGAAGACGTCCGGCTTGGCCGCGATCAGGTCGCGTACCAGGCGGCGGCGCCGGGACAGGAGTTCAGGCAGGCGGCCGAGCACTTCGACCAGCCCCATCACCGCCAGGCGTTCCATGGGGAAATAGGAGTTCAGACCCTGGGCCTGCATCAACGGGCCACCCACGCCGATGAACTCGACCTGAGGGTGACGCGCCTTGAGTGCCTGCATCAGGCCTGAACCGAGGATGTCGCCGGAAGCCTCACCCGCTACCAGCGCAACACGCAATACACCGGCCATGGGTTAGCGGGTAATGCCGCGGCTGGAAGCCTGGATGGAATTGCGGAACACGGCGACTTCGGGGAACTGCGCGGAGGACTCCGCCAGTTCGGCGAGTGCCTGCTCCACGGTCAGACCCTGGCGATAGACCACCTTGTAGGCGCGACGCAGGGCGGCGATGGCCTCGGCGCTGAAACCCCGGCGGCGCATGCCTTCGAAGTTCATGCTGCGGGCCTCGGCGGGGTTGCCGAACACCGTGACGTAGGCCGGCACGTCCTTGCCGATGGCGGTACCCATGCCGGAGAAGCTGTGGGCGCCGATATGGCAGAACTGATGCACCAGGGTGTAGCCGGACAGGATCGCCCAGTCATCCACATGCACATGGCCCGCCAGGGCGGTGTTGTTGACCAGGATACAGTGGTTGCCGATGACGCTGTCGTGACCGATGTGGGCGTAGGCCATGATCAGGTTGTGATCACCCAGGGTGGTCTCGCTGCGGTCCTGAACGGTGCCCCGGTGAATGGTCACGCCTTCGCGGATCACGTTGTGATCGCCGATCACCAGGCGCGTGGGTTCACCCTTGTACTTCAGGTCGGGCGTGTCTTCGCCCACCGACGAAAACTGGTAGATACGGTTGTGTTTGCCGATTCTGGTCGGCCCCTTGAGTATCACGTGGGGGCCGATGACCGTACCCTCGCCGATCTCCACATCAGCCCCGACAATGGACCAAGGGCCGACGACGACGTCGTCGGCCAACCTGGCACTGGGGTCGATGATGGCGCGAGGGTCAATCAAACTCATAGCTTGCGTTCCGCACAGATGATTTCGGCAGAGCAGACTTCCTTGCCATCGACACTCGCCTTGCACTCGAACTTCCAGATGCTGCGTTTGCTGCTCAGGAAGCGTGCTTCGAGGATCAACTGGTCACCAGGCACGACGGGCTGGCGAAAACGCAGCTTGTCCGAGCCCACGAAATAGTAAAGGGTGCCGTCGGCCGGCTTCACACCCATCATCTTGAAACCGAGGATACCGGCCGCCTGGGCCATGGCTTCGATGATCAGGACGCCCGGCATGATTGGATGCTCAGGAAAATGACCATTGAAGAATGGCTCATTGATGCTGACATTCTTATAGGCACGAATGGACTTGCCTTCAACATCCAGGTCGGCCACCCGGTCCACCAGCAGGAACGGATAGCGGTGCGGCAAATATTCGCGAATTTCGTTGATGTCCATCATTTCCAGAGAAGCCTGTAGTAAAAAGAGGGGAACGCGGCGCTGATGACCGGTTCAGGCATCAGATGAGGCGTTCCCGCTTTGGGTCACGGCGGCCAACTGTTTTTCCAGTTGTTGCAGCCGCCGCGCCATGTCGTCCAAGTGACGAATTCGCGCTGCACTTTTCTTCCACTCGCCCGCCGGCTGCATGGCGGTACCGGAAGAATAGGCGCCTGGCTCGGTGATCGAGCGCGTCACCATGGTCATGCCGGTGACGAACACGTTGTCGCACACCTCGATGTGCCCGACCATGCCGACACCGCCGGCGATCATGCAGTTGCGCCCGATCTTGGTGCTGCCGGAAATGCCGCAGCATCCCGCCATGGCGGTGTTGTCGCCGATCTGCACGTTGTGCGCGATCATGATCTGGTTATCCAGCTTCACGCCGTTGCCGATCAGGGTATCGGAGAGCGCACCACGGTCGATGGTGGTGTTCGCACCGATCTCCACATCGTCGCCGATGGTCACGCCGCCGATCTGGGCGATCTTCTGCCAGACGCCCTTTTCGTTGGCGAAGCCGAAGCCTTCACCGCCGATGACGGCCCCCGACTGGATGACCACCCGCTTACCAATGCTCACGTCGTGGTACAGCGTGACACGCGGCGCAAGCCACCCGCCTTCGCCGATCCTCGAACGGGCACCCACCACGCAGTGGGCACCGACCGTGACACCGGCTGCGACATGGGCACCGCTCTCGATCACCGCATAGGCACCGATGCTGGCGCTGGCGTCGACATGGGCGTCCGCCGCGACCTGCGCGGTCGCATGCACACCGGCACCCGCCTGGGGCTTGCGGTCGAACAGGTGGGACAGCTGCGCATAAGCCAGGTAGGGGTTGGCCACGACCAGCACGTTACCGGTATAGGCTTGCGCATCGGCAGCCGTGAGCAGGACAGCGCCTGCCTGACAGTCAGGCAGGAACTTGCGGTACTGCGGATTGGCCAGGAAGCTCAGCTGAGTCGGCCCGGCCTCTTGAAGAGTGGCCAGGCCGCTGATGAGTGTGTCTGCGGAGCCACGCACGGTGGCCCCCAGACGCTCGGCCAACTGACCGAGAGTAAAAACACCTGCCGTCATGATCAGCGCAGCTGATTCATGCGCTCGATGACTTGGCGAGTGATGTCGAACTGAGGTTTGACATCGATCACCGCACCGCGCTCGAGCACCAGATCAAAGTTGCCGTTCTTGATGACTTCTTCAACGGCCTTGTCCAGGTTCGGCTTGAGCTTCTTCAGCATGTCGCGGTCGGCGACGGCCTTGGCTTCGTTCAGCTCCTTGGACTGGAACTGGAAGTCACGGGCCTTCTGCTTGAATTCGAGCTCCAGACGCTCACGCTCGGCGGTCTGCATCTTCTCGCCGTCCTTGACCAGACGGTCCTGGATGCGCTTGGCGTCGCTTTCCAGGGTCTTGAGCTTGTTCAGCTGGGGGCCGAACTTCTTCTCGGCGTCCACGGCATAACGCTTGGCCGCGTCGGACTCGAGCAGTGCCATTTGATAGTTGAGTACGGCCACTTTCATTTCAGCGAAGGCTGGAGTTGCCAGCAGAGCGGCACTTAACAGAACCAGTTGAGTCAACTTACGCACGATGCAACTCCTGCAAAAACTGTGGGTGTTCGGTAGTCAGACGCTTAGAACGTCTGACCGAGGGAGAACTGGAATACCTGGGTGTCGGCATCGTCTGGTTTGACCACCGGCATCGCCAGGCTGAAGCTCAGCGGGCCGAGGGCGGTGATCCAGGTCAGGCCGACACCGACCGAGCTGGCCAGGTTGCCGACGTCGATGTCGCAACTGTCGCTCAGGCGCTTCTGGCTGGACGTGCAGTTGGTGTCGAAGACGTTACCCACATCCCAGAACAGCGCGGTCCGCAGCGAACGCTGGTCCTTGACGAACGGCAGCGGGAACAGCAGTTCGGCACCGCCCTGGATCAACACGTTACCACCGAACGGCAGCGGATCCTGATCGGGGTCCATGATGGTGCCCGGACGGTTGCCGCGGCTCGGCGTACTGCGTGGGCCCAGGCTGCTGTCTTCGAAGCCGCGCACGGAGTTGAAACCACCGGCGTAGTAGTGCTCGTAGAACGGCAGCTCAGCCGTGGAACCGAACGCGTCGCCATAGCCCAGCTGGGTGTGGAAGCGCATGGTGTAGGTGTCGGTCAGCGGTGTGAAGACCTGGCCACGGTAGTCGATCTTGTAGAACGACAGGTCGCTGCCCGGAATCGTGGTTTCGAACACCAGGCTCTGCGAATGGCCACGGTTGGCCAGTACGCCACGGTTGAGGGTCGATTCCGACCAGCCCACCGATGCCTTGAAGTTCAGGTAGCTGTCACCTTCCTGCTCGACGAAGTCGAAGATCTCGTCGACGGTGTACAGGCCGGTGTTGATGTCGTCCTGCTGAACGGTCAGGCCGTAGGTCAGGCGCGAGGTTTCGCTGATCGGGTAGCCGATGCTGATACCGGCACCCAGGCTGTCCACGGAGTAGCTGGATACGTCGACATCGAGTTCGTCGTAGTCGGTGGTGCGGTAGAAGGCGTTGTAGCCCAGGCTCACACCGTCCGCGGTCCAGTAGGGGTCCACGAAGCCGAAGTTGTAGCGGCTCTGGTATTCGCTGCGGGTCAGGCCGAGGCTGACGCGGTTACCCGAACCGAGGAAGTTGTTCTGGGTGATCGAACCGCCCAGGATCAGACCGGCGTTCTGGGCAAAACCCACGCTGGCGGTGATGGAGCCGGAGGCCTGCTCTTCCACGCTGTAGTTGACGTCGATCTGGTCGTCGGTACCCGGTACCTGCGGGGTTTCGACGTTGACTTCCTTGAAGAAGCCCAGGCGCTCGAGACGGGTCTTGGACTGGTCGATCAGGTAGGTCGAGGCCCAGCCGCCTTCCATCTGGCGCATTTCGCGGCGCAGCACTTCGTCTTCCGACTTGGTGTTGCCACGGAAATTGATGCGGTTGACGTAGGCACGCTTGCCCGGGTCGACGACGAAGGTGATCGACACGGTGTCGTCTTCGTCATGGGCTTCCGGCACGCCGTTGACGTTGGCGAAGGTGTAGCCGTCGTTACCCAGGCGGCGGGTGATCAGCTCGGAGGTGGTGGTCATCACCTTGCGCGAGAAGACCTGACCTTCCTTGACCAGCAACAGGGCGCGGACTTCTTCTTCCGGCACCTTGAGGTCACCGGTGAGTTTGACTTCGCGAACGGTGTACTTCTGGCCCTCATCGACGTTGACCGTGATGTAGACGTGCTTCTTGTCCGGGGTGATGGATACCTGGGTCGAGGAGATATCCATGTTGATATAGCCGCGATCGAGGTAGTAGGAACGCAGGCGCTCCAGGTCACCGGAGAGTTTTTCGCGGGCGTACTTGTCGTCGTTCTTGAAGAAGGACAGCCAGTTGGTGGTCTTCAGCTCGAACAGGTCGATCAGGTCTTCGTCAGGGAAAACGCTGTTGCCGACCACGTTGATGTGCTGGATCGCGGCGACCGAACCTTCGTTGATGTTGATCTTCAGTGCCACACGGTTGCGCGGCTGCGGGATCACTTCGGTTTCGATCTCGGCGGAATAACGGCCCTGGGCCACGTACTGACGCTGCAGCTCGTTGCGCACGCCTTCGAGGGTGGCGCGCTGGAAGATCTCGCCTTCGGCCAGACCGGACTGGTTCAGGCCCTTGAGCAGGTCCTCGCTGGTGATCGCCTTGTTGCCTTCGATTTCGATGCTGGAGATCGACGGACGCTCTACCACGGTGATGACTAGGACGTCGCCATCGCGGCCCAGCTGGATGTCCTGGAAGAAGCCGGTCTTGAACAGCTCGCGGGTCGCCTCGACCAGGTTGCGGTCATCGGCCTGCTCGCCCACGTTCAGGGGCAATGCACCGAAGACGCTACCGGCGGACACGCGCTGGAGGCCGTTGACGCGGATATCGGAGATAGTGAAGGACTCGGCGTGAACTTCGGCGATCATCAATGCGGCAAGTACCGCAGGTAGCAGCAGACGTTTCATGAAGTCCTTTCTTATTCCAACTGACGATAAAAAATCTGCCGCCCTAGGCGACAGATTTGCAATTCAGTAGCGGTTACAGACGACCCAGGTCGTTGACCAGTGCCAGTAGCATGACGCCGATCACCAAGCTGATGCCTATCTGCATCCCCCAACCTTGAACCCGTTCGGACAGTGGACGACCACGCACCCACTCGACCAGGTAAAAAAGCAGATGCCCCCCGTCCAGCACAGGGATCGGCAACAGATTGAGAACCCCCAGGCTTATGCTCAAGTAGGCGAGAAAATTAAGGAAATCCCCCAAACCCGACTCGGCCGAAGCGCCCGCCACTTTAGCAATGGTTATCGGCCCGCTCAAGTTTTTTACCGAGAGCTCCCCGAACAGCATTTTCTTCAGGGAATCGAGGGTCAGCAGGCTCATGGTCCAGGTACGACGCGCCCCTTCCGCCACCGCTTCGAGCGGGCCATAGCTGACCTCGCGAAGCATCTCGGCCGGCCATTCGGCGCCCTCGGGACCTGCCCCGAGATAGCCGGTGCGCGCCTCGCCTTCGCCGCGGGCGGCGAGCACCACGCTGACCTCGAACTGGCGCCCCTCGCGTTCGACCGCCAGCACGGCGGTCTGGCCCGGCATGGCGCGGACCCGGTCCACCACCTGCTGCCATTCGTCCAGCGGCTCGCCATCGAGCGACAGCAGACGGTCACCAGCTCGCAAATCTGCCGCCTTGGCCGGCCCTTTCGGATCGATCTCAGCCAGAACCGGCAGCAGCGTTGGGCGCCAGGGGCGGATGCCCAGGGAGCCGATCGGATCGGGCTCGTCCACACCTTTCTGCCAGTCGCGCAGGTCGATCTGACGCACACTGTCAGCGGTGGAGCCTTCGTCACGGACGCTGACCAGCAGCGTACCGCTCTCGCCCAGGCGACGAACCAGTTGCAAGTTGACCGCCGACCAGCCACTGGTCGCTTCGCCGTCCACCGCGACGATTTCTTGGCCGGCCACCAGGCCAGCCTCAGCAGCCAGGCTGTCGGGCGCCACGGCGCCAATGACCGGGCGAACCTGCTGGCTGCCCAGCATTGCCACCAGCCAGAAGAACAGCAGGGCCAGCAGGAAGTTGGCGATCGGACCCGCAGCAACGATGGCAATGCGCTGCTGAACGGTCTTGCGATTGAAGGATTGCTCGGCCAGCTCGGGCGGAACGTCACCCTCGCGCTCGTCGAGCATCTTCACGTAGCCGCCCAGGGGAATGGCGGCGATGACGAATTCGGTGCCCTGGCGGTCATGCCAGCGGACCAGGGGGCTGCCGAAGCCGACGGAGAAGCGCAGGACCTTGACCCCGCAGCGGCGTGCCACCCAGAAATGACCGAATTCGTGGAACGTGACCAGCACCCCGAGGGCAATCAGGGTGCCGACGATCATATACAGCGCACTCATCAGTCTTCTCCGCGATGGCCGCGATCGAGCCATTGGCCTGCGAGCTCACGCGCCCGGCGGTCTGCCGACAGCACGGTGTCGAGGCTTTCAACCGGCACGACGGGCTCGGTATTCAGTACGTTCTCGATGATACGCGCGATTTCCGGAAAGCGAATGCGCCGTTCGAGAAACGCCGCCACCGCCACTTCGTTGGCGGCATTGAGCATCGCGGGCGCCGTGCCCCCCGCCTCCGCCGCCTCGCGCGCCAGGCGCAGGCAGGGAAAACGTTGCTCATCCGGTGCCTGGAAATCCAGGCGCGCGACGGCGAACAGGTCGAGGGGCGCGACACCCGAGTCGATGCGCTGCGGCCAGGCCAGGGCGTGGCTGATGGGCGTACGCATATCCGGGTTGCCCAACTGGGCGAGCACCGAGCCGTCGATGTAATCGACCAGCGAGTGGATCACGCTCTGCGGGTGAATCACCACTTCCACCTGGGCCGGTTTGGCATCGAACAGCCAGCAGGCTTCGATCAGCTCGAGCCCCTTGTTCATCATGCTGGCCGAATCGACGGAAATCTTCCGTCCCATGGACCAGTTCGGGTGGGCGCAGGCCTGCTCCGGTGTGACCTCCAGCAGGGTTTCCAGCGGCGTTTCGCGGAAAGGCCCACCGGATGCCGTCAGCAGAATCCGCCGTACGCCGACCGGTGCCAGGCCACGGGCATAGTCACCCGGGAGGCACTGGAAGATGGCGTTGTGCTCACTATCGATGGGCAGCAGCACCGCACCGCTCTGGCGCACCGCCTGCATGAACAGCGCGCCGGACATCACCAGCGCTTCCTTGTTGGCCAGCAGCACCTTCTTGCCTGCCTGGACGGCGGCCAGCGTGGGCTTGAGCCCGGCCGCACCAACGATGGCAGCCATGACCGCATCGACATCAGGGTGTTCGGAAACCTCGCACAAACCGGCCTCGCCGGACAGAACCCGCGTGGCCAGGCCCGACGCCTGCAGACGCTCCTGCAAGGCGCGAGCGGCCGCGTCGTCCGGCACCACCGCGTAAAGCGGGCGATGGCGGACGCACAGGGCTTCGAGCTCGACGAGACGGGAGAACGCCGACAGCGCGAACACCTGGTAACGATCAGGGTGCCGTGCAATCACATCCAGGGTGCTGAGGCCGATGGAGCCGGTGGCTCCCAGTACAGTGATCTGCTGGGGTGCTGTCACAGCGCGCCCCAGCCGGCCAGCCACAACAATGCGGCGAAGACAGGGATCGCGGCCGTCAGGCTGTCGATGCGGTCCAGCACGCCACCGTGGCCCGGCAGCAGGTTGCTGCTGTCCTTCACGCCTGATTGGCGCTTGAACATGCTTTCGGTCAGGTCACCCACCACCGAGATCAGTACCACCACCGCCGCGCCCAGTACGGCGAGCAGCAGGCTGGTCATCGACCAGTCGCGCACGATCCCGACCACGACGGTGATCAGCAGGCTGGTCAGCAGGCCGCCGATCAGCCCTTCCCAGCTCTTGCCGGGGCTGACCTGGGGCGCCAGCTTGCGCCGGCCGAAGGTCTTGCCGGAAAAGTACGCGCCGATATCCGCCGCCCATACCAGCACCATCACCGCCAGGATCAGGTAATTGGCCAGCGGCCACTGCTTGAACAGCACCAGCCCTTGCCAGGCCGGAAGCAGGATCAGCAGGCCGATCAGCAGCTTGGCCGGCGCACCGGCCCAATAACGGCCGCTCTCGGGGTAGCCGATCACCGCCAGGGTCGCCAGGACCCACCAGACCACGGCGACAACCAGCACCAGCGGCGCCAGCACGGGCAGCCAGTAGAGCGCCAGCAGCAGGCCCCCCACCAGGGCGGCGTAGGCGACGCGCTGCGATTGCGCCTCGAAGCCGGCCAGACGCGCCCACTCCCACCCACCGAGGCAGACCACGAAACCGATGAACGCGGCGAAGGCAGCGCCATCGAGCAGGAAAAAGCCGCCCAACGCGATAGGCAGCAGCACCAGCGCGGTAATCACTCGTTGTTTAAGCATTAGACCTGGGCTCCAGCCGCTATCTGTTCGCTCGTTTTTCCAAAGCGACGCTGACGCTTGGCAAAATCCGCCAGTGCCTTGCGCATGGCGTCGTGTTTGAAGTCCGGCCAGAACAGGTCGGAGAAATACAATTCACTGTAGGCCAGTTGCCAGAGCAGGAAGTTGCTGATGCGGTGCTCGCCACCCGTGCGGATGCACAGGTCCGGCAGTGGCAGGTCGCCCGTGGCCAGGCAACTCTGCAGCAGCTCGGGCGTGATGTCGTCCGGACGCAGGTGGCCGCCCTGGACTTCTCGCGCCAGACGCTGGGCTGCCTGGGCGATATCCCACTGCCCACCGTAGTTCGCCGCGATCTGCAGGACAAAGCGCTTGTCGCCCGCGGTCTGCGCCTCGGCATCACGCATCGCAGCCTGCAATTCCGGGTGGAAGCGTGAGCGATCACCGATGATGCGCAGGCTGATGTCGTTGTCGTTGAGGCGCTTGGTTTCCCGGCGCAGGGCGCTCAGGAACAGCTCCATCAGCGCCCCGACCTCGTCGGCAGGACGCTGCCAGTTCTCACTGGAGAACGCGAACAGCGTGAGCACTTCGACGCCCGCCTCGGCGCACACCTCGATGACCGCACGGACCGCGTCGACACCCGCCTTGTGCCCGGCGACACCGGGCAGCAGGCGTTTCTTCGCCCAGCGATTGTTGCCATCCATGATGATTGCCACGTGCCGAGGCACAACCATCACATTACCGCCAGCTGTCTTGTCCATGAGTCAGCCTGACCGTCAAACGGCCATCAGGTCCGCTTCTTTCTGCTTCACGGCGACTTCGATTTCCGCCACGAACTTGTCGGTCAGCTTCTGGATGTCGTCAGCGGCGCGACGTTCTTCGTCTTCGCTGATTTCCTTTTCCTTGACCAGGTCTTTCAGCTGGCTCAGGGCGTCGCGACGGATGTTGCGCACTGCCACACGGCCGTCTTCGGCCGCATCACGCGCCTGCTTGGTGAAGCCACGGCGGGTTTCTTCGGTCAGCGCCGGCATGGAGATCAGCAGCAGCTCGCCCAGGTTGGTCGGGTTGAAGCCCAGGCCAGAACTCTGGATCGCCTTGTCGATGGCGGTCAGCATGTTGCGCTCGAACGCCACCACTTGCAGGGTACGGGCGTCCTTGACGGTCACGCTGGCAACCTGGTTCAGCGGGGTATCGGCACCGTAGTAAGGCACTTGCACACCGCCCAGGATGCTGGGGTGGGCCTGGCCGGTACGAATACGGCTGAACGCGTGGATCAGCGACTCCAGGCTCTTCTTCATGCGTTCCTGGGTGTCTTTCTTGATCTCGTTGATCATGCTTCATGCTCCTCGATCAGGGTACCTTCGGCGCCGCCCACGACGACATTGAGCAGGGCACCGGGCTTGTTCATGTTGAAGACGCGCAGCGGCATCTTGTGGTCGCGGCACAGGCAGATAGCCGTGAGGTCCATTACGCCCAGCTTGCGATCGAGCACTTCATCGTAGGTCAGGTGCTCGAACTTCTCGGCGTGTGGGTCCTTGAATGGATCGGCGGTGTACACGCCATCCACTTTGGTTGCCTTCAGCACCACGTCGGCATCGATTTCGATGGCCCGCAGGCAGGCGGCCGAGTCGGTGGTGAAGAAGGGATTACCGGTACCGGCGGCGAAAATCACCACTTCACCGGTTTTCAGGTGGCGCATGGCCTTGCGGCGATCATAGTGATCGGTCACGCCCACCATGGAGATCGCCGACATGACGATGGCCGGGATATTCGAGCGCTCCAGGGCATCGCGCATGGCCAGGGCGTTCATCACGGTCGCCAGCATGCCCATGTGGTCGCCGGTGACCCGGTCCATGCCGGCTGCCGACAGCGCGGCACCGCGGAACAGGTTGCCGCCGCCGATCACCAGGCCGACCTGCACGCCGATGCCGACCAGCTGGCCGACTTCCAGCGCCATACGATCAAGCACCTTGGGATCGATACCGAAGTCTTCCGACCCCATCAGGGCTTCGCCGCTAAGTTTGAGGAGAATGCGCTTGTAGCGCGGTTGACGACCACTCACCTGCTGAGCCATTACCAGTCTCTCCTGCGGCGTAAAGAATTCTCGCGGGCTCTTGGCCCACACTCATCGAGCGCTTCGACAGCGCCGTTGATCGTTTGTGCCGATCGGGTACAAACGATCCTACCTCTACAGACTAGCCACACCCTGGTTGAAAAAAGAGGCCGCACGCGTCAGCGGGCAGCCTCTTCTGGGTGACAGCGTCGGCCGTCTTACTGCTTGCTGGCAGCCAGCTGGGCAGCTACTTCGGCAGCGAAGTCGACTTCACCCTTGTCGATGCCCTCGCCCACTTCGTAACGAACGAAGGAGACGATTTCAGCGCCGGCTTTCTTGGCCAGGGCGCCGACCTTGATTTCCGGGTCCTTGATGAACGCTTGCTCGACCAGGCTGGCTTCGGCCAGGAACTTCGAGATACGGCCCTTGACCATGTTCTCGACGATGTTTTCCGGCTTGCCGGCGATCTTGTCGGCGTTCAGCTGCAGGAAGATTTCCTTTTCCTTGGCAACCAGCTCGTCCGATACGTCGGACGGGTTCAGAACGGCCGGGTTGGACGCTGCGACGTGCATCGCGATGTCCTTGGCCAGCTCGGCGTCGCCGCCTTTCAGGACAACCAGAACACCGATGCGGTGGCCGTGCAGGTAGGAACCGACCACATCACCCTGAACAGCGGTCAGGCGACGGATGTTGACGTTTTCACCGCACTTGGCAACCAGCGCTTCACGAGCCGATTCGCGCGAAGCGATCAGCGGAGCGGCGTCGGTCAGGTTCTGCTCGAAGGCTTCGTTCAGGCTGTCCTTCACGAAACCTTTGAAGTCGTCCTGCAGAGCCAGGAAGTCGGTCTGCGAGTTGACTTCGATGATCAGGCCACGGCCACCGTCGACGCGAGCGGCGATGGCGCCTTCAGCGGCGATGTTGCCAGCCTTCTTGGCGGCCTTGATGGCGCCGGAAGCGCGCATGTCGTCGATCGCTTTCTCGATGTCGCCACCAGCAGCAACCAGAGCCTTCTTGCACTCCATCATGCCTTGGCCGGTACGCTCGCGCAGTTCTTTAACCAGGGCTGCAGTAATCTCTGCCATGTTCGAAATCCTCGTGTGTAGGTCTTCAACCATTTCACCCGACAGGCGGGTGATGAATTCTGTGAGTGGCAAAAAGGGGGCTTAGCCCCCTTTTTGCGCAGCGAGTAACGCTAGATGCTTACCGCTCAGCCTTCAGCTGCTTCAGCAGCCGGAGCCTCTTCGACGAACTCGTCGGTGCCGCCGCCAGCGTTGCTGCGACCGCGAACAACGGCGTCAGCCATTGCACCCATGTACAGCTGGATGGCGCGAATGGCGTCATCGTTGCCTGGGATGATGTAGTCAACGCCTTCCGGGCTGCTGTTGGTATCGACAACGCCGATGACCGGGATGCCCAGCTTGTTGGCTTCGGTGATGGCGATGCGCTCGTGGTCAACGTCGATCACGAACAGAGCGTCCGGCAGACCGCCCATGTCCTTGATACCACCCAGGCTGCGGTCCAGTTTTTCCAGATCGCGCGAACGCATCAGGGCTTCTTTCTTGGTCAGCTTGGCGAAGGTGCCGTCCTGGGACTGGGTTTCCAGCTCGCGCAGGCGCTTGATCGAAGCACGGATGGTCTTGTAGTTGGTCAGCATGCCGCCCAACCAGCGGTGATCGACGAACGGGGAGCCGCAACGAGCAGCTTCTTCGCGAACGATCTTGCCAGCGGAACGCTTGGTGCCGACGAACAGGATCTTGTTCTTGCCAGCAGCCAGCTTTTCAACGAACGACAGGGCGTCGTTGAACATCGGCAGGGTTTTTTCCAGGTTGATGATGTGAATCTTGTTGCGCGCGCCGAAAATGTACTTGCCCATTTTCGGGTTCCAGTAACGGGTCTGGTGGCCGAAGTGCACACCGGCCTTCAGCATATCGCGCATATTGACTTGGGACATGATAGTTCCTTGATAAGTCGGGTTAGGCCTCCACGCGTCCCAATTTCCAACCCTTGCGGGCACCCAGGAAATCGTGTCGACACGTGTGTGGGTTTAAGCTTTCGGGCGACTGCCTCGTAAAGCGGCGCGTTTTATACCATAACGACGCCCGATAGGCTACAAGCAACGCAGTACAAACTGCCGCCTGCCTTGCCATTATAGAGAGGGAAGATCGCCACGTGCCGCCCGCCGTCGCCTTCTCTGTTAGAATCCCCGCTTTCCCTTATTTTGTCCTGCGCCCCTGAGCGCCGAGAGAGTACGCATGACCGTCACGATCAAGACGCCCGATGAAATCGAAAAAATGCGCGTGGCCGGCCGTCTGGCCGCCGAAGTGCTGGAGATGATCGGCGAGCACGTCAAGCCCGGGGTCACCACCGAAGAGCTGGACCGCATCTGCCACGATTACATCGTCAACGTGCAGCAGGCGATCCCTGCCCCCCTGAACTACAAGGGCTACCCCAAGTCGATCTGCACCTCGATCAACCACGTGGTCTGCCACGGCATCCCCAACGAGAAGCCGCTCAAGGACGGTGACGTCCTGAACATCGACATCACCGTGATCAAGGACGGCTACCACGGCGACACCAGCAAGATGTTCATGGTCGGCAAGGTGCCGGAGTGGGCCGAGCGCCTGTCCAAAATCACCCAGGAATGTCTGTACAAGGGCATCCAGCTGGTCCGTCCCGGCGCGCGCCTGGGCGATATCGGCGAAGTGATCCAGAAGCATGCGGAAAAGAACGGTTTCTCGGTCGTTCGCGAATACTGCGGCCATGGCATCGGTGCGGTGTTCCACGAAGAGCCGCAGGTCCTGCACTACGGCCGCGCCGGCACCGGCATGGAGCTGAAAGAAGGCATGACCTTCACCATCGAGCCGATGATCAACCAGGGCCGCGCCGAAACCCGCCTGCTCGGCGATGGCTGGACCGCGATCACCAAGGACCGCAAACTCTCCGCCCAGTGGGAACACACCCTGCTGGTCACGGCTGACGGCTACGAGATTTTCACCCTGCGCAGCGACGACACCATCCCGCGCACCTCCGCCTAATGACTGCCGCTCTATAAAGGAAGGCTGCTGCATGCCGCAGGTAGATCCCGAATTGTTCGACCGTGGGCAGTTCCAGGCGGAACTGGCACTGAAGGCCAGCCCTATCGCGGCCTTCAAGAAAGCCATCCGCCGGGCCCACGAGGTGCTCGACAAGCGTTTTCGCGATGGCCGGGAAATCCGCCGCCTAGTGGAGGACCGTGCCTGGTTCACCGACCAGATCCTGCGCCAAGCCTGGGATCGCCTCGCCTGGAGCGAAGACGCCGACATCGCGCTGCTCGCGGTCGGCGGCTACGGCCGCGGTGAACTGCACCCCTATTCGGACATCGACCTGCTGATCCTGCTGGACGGCGCCGACCACGAGACCTTCCGCGAGCCGATCGAACGTTTCCTGACGCTGCTCTGGGACATCGGCCTGGAAGTCGGCCAGAGCGTGCGCTCGGTCGACGAGTGCGCCCAGGAGGCCCAGGCTGACCTGACGGTGGTCACCAACCTGATGGAAAGCCGCACCATCGCCGGCCCCGAACGCCTGCGCCAGCGTATGCAGGATGTCACCAGCACCACGGCCATGTGGCCGAGCAAGCACTTCTTCCTGGCCAAGCGCGAGGAACAACGCGCGCGGCACCGCAAGTACAACGACACCGAGTACAACCTGGAGCCCAACGTCAAAGGCTCTCCGGGCGGGCTGCGCGACATCCAGACCATTCTCTGGGTGGCACGCCGTCACTTCGGCACACTCAACCTGCACTCCATGGTGGGCCAGGGCTTCCTCCTGGAAGGCGAATACAGCCTGCTGGCTTCCAGCCAGGAGTTTCTCTGGAAGGTGCGCTACGCCCTGCACATGCTGGCAGGCCGCGCCGAAGACCGCCTGCTGTTCGACCACCAGAGCAAGGTCGCGGAGCTGCTCGGCTTCGAGGACACCAATGCCAAGCGCAGCATCGAGCGCTTCATGCAGAAGTACTACCGCGTGGTCATGGGCATCGCCGAGCTGAGCGACCTGATCAACCAGCACTTCGAGGAGGAAATCCTCCGGGCCGGCGAAAGCGGGCCGGCGACCCCGCTCAACAGCCGCTTCCAGCTGCGCGACAACTACATCGAAGTGACCAACCCGAACGTCTTCAAGCGCACACCCTTCGCGATCCTGGAGATTTTCGTGCTGATGGCACAGCACCCGGACATCAAGGGCGTATGCGCCGACAGCATTCGCCTGTTGCGCGATCATCGCCACCTGATCGACGACGATTTCCGCAAGGACATCCGCAATACCAGCCTGTTCATCGAACTGTTCAAGAGCCCCCAGGGCATCCACCGCAACCTGCGGCGGATGAACCGCTACGGCATTCTCGGCCGCTACTTGCCGGAGTTCGGGCACATCGTCGGGCAGATGCAGCACGACCTCTTCCACATCTACACGGTCGATGCGCACACGCTCAACCTGATCAAACACATTCGCAAGTTCAAGTGGCCGGAGCTGGCAGAGAAATTCCCCCTCGCCAGCAAGCTGATCGACAAGCTGCCCAAGCCCGAACTGATCTACCTGGCCGGTCTCTACCACGACATCGGCAAGGGCCGTGGCGGCGACCACTCGGAGCTGGGCGCGGTGGACGCCGAGGCCTTCTGCGTGCGCCACCAGTTGCCGAGCTGGGATTCCAAACTGATCGTCTGGCTGGTGCAGCACCACCTGGTGATGTCCACCACCGCCCAGCGCAAGGACCTTTCCGACCCGCAGGTGATCTACGATTTCGCCCAGTTCGTCGGCGACCAGACGCACCTGGACTACCTGTACGTGCTCACCGTGGCCGACATCAACGCCACCAACCCGAGCCTGTGGAACTCTTGGCGCGCCAGCCTGCTGCGCCAGCTTTACACCGAGACCAAGCGCGCCCTGCGCCGGGGCCTGGAAAACCGCCTGGAGCGCGAAGAGCAGATCCGCCTGACCCAGAGCGCCGCCCTGGACATCCTGGTGCGTGGCGGCACCGACCAGGACGACGCCGAGCAGCTGTGGTCGCAACTGGGCGACGACTATTTCCTGCGCCACACCGCCAACGACGTGGCCTGGCACACCGAAGCCATCCTCCAGCACCCCAACGACGGCAACCCGCTGGTGCTGATCAAGGAAACCACCCAGCGCGAGTTCGAGGGCGGCACCCAGATATTCATCTACGCCCAGGACCAGCACGACTTCTTCGCCGTGACCGTGGCCGCCATGGCCCAGCTCAACCTGAACATCCATGACGCGCGGATTCTCACGTCCACCAGCCAGTTCACCCTCGACACCTACATCGTGCTCGAGGCCGAAGGCGGCTCGATCGGCGACAACCCCGAGCGCATCCGGACCATTCGCCAGGGGCTGGTCGACGCCCTGAAGAACCCGGACGAGTATCCGAGCATCATCCAGCGCCGGGTGCCGCGCCAGCTGAAGCACTTCGCCTTCGCGCCCCAGGTGACCATCCACAACGACGCCAAGCGCCCGGTGACCGTCCTCGAACTGACCGCACCGGACCGCCCCGGCCTGCTGGCCCGCGTCGGGCGGATCTTTCTCGATTTCGACCTGTCGCTGCAGAACGCCAAGATCGCCACCCTGGGCGAGCGCGTGGAAGACGTGTTCTTCGTCACCGACGCGCACAACCAGCCGCTGTCCGATCCCGAACTGTGCATCCGCCTGCAGGACGCGATCATCGAACAACTGTCGGACGCCCACGGGCAGCCCGCCGACCTCAGCCGGATATCCATCTGATGCCGGCCATGATCTCCACCGACTGCCGACCGGCAGCCAGCGACACCAGGAACTCGCCATGAACGACGCGTTGAACCAGTTGCAGCCCTACCCCTTCGAGAAACTGCGCGCCCTGCTCGCTGACGCCCGGCCGTCGGCAGACAAATCGGCTATCGCCCTGTCGATCGGCGAGCCCAAGCACCGCTCGCCGGCCTTCGTGGCCGAGGCCCTGAGTGCCAATCTGGAGCAACTGGCGGTCTACCCGACCACCCTGGGCATTCCGGCCCTGCGCGAAGCGATCGCCACCTGGGCCACCCGACGCTTCAACCTGGACGCCGGCGTGCTCGACCCGGCGCGCCATGTGCTGCCCGTCAACGGCACCCGCGAAGCGCTGTTCGCCTTCACCCAGACCGTGGTCAACCGTTCGGCCAATGGCCTGGTGGTCAGCCCCAACCCGTTCTACCAGATCTACGAGGGCGCGGCCCTGCTGGCCGGCGCGCAGCCGCACTACCTACCTTGCCTGGAAGAACACGGCTTCAACCCGGACTTCGACGCGGTCAGCCGCGACGTCTGGGAGCGCTGCCAGATCCTGTTCCTGTGCTCGCCGGGCAACCCGACCGGCGCGCTGATCCCGGTGGAAACCCTGAAGAAGCTGATCGCCCTGGCCGACGAGCACGACTTCGTGATCGCCGCCGACGAGTGCTACAGCGAGCTGTACTTCGACGAACAACAGCCGCCGGCCGGCCTGCTCACCGCCTGCGCCGAGCTGGGTCGCAACGATTTCAAGCGCTGCGTGGTGTTCCACAGCCTGTCCAAGCGCTCTAACCTGCCGGGGCTGCGCTCGGGCTTCGTCGCCGGTGACGCCGACATTCTGAAATCTTTCCTGCTGTACCGTACCTACCACGGCTGCGCCATGCCGGTGCAGACCCAGCTGGCCAGCGTCGCGGCCTGGCAGGACGAAGCCCACGTCAAGGCCAACCGCGACCTGTACCGCGAGAAGTTCGACGCCGTGCTGGCGATCCTCGACGGCGTGCTCGACGTGCAGCGCCCGGATGGCGGCTTCTACCTGTGGGCCAAGACCCCGGTGGACGACGAAACCTTCACCCGTGAGCTGTTCGCCCGCGAACACGTCACCGTGGTGCCGGGTTCCTACCTGTCGCGCAGCGTCGACGGCCACAACCCCGGCGCCGGCCGCGTGCGCATGGCACTGGTGGCCCCGCTGGCGGAGTGCGTCGAAGCCGCCGAACGTATCCGCGACTTTGTGAAGAGCCTGTAACCATGAGCAAAACCCTGTTTGGCATCAAAGCCTGCGACACCATGAAAAAGGCCCGCACCTGGCTCGACGAGCACGGCGTGGACTACCAGTTTCATGACTACAAAGCCGTCGGCATCGACCGCGGCAACCTGGAAAAGTGGTGCGATGAACATGGTTGGGAAACCGTCCTGAACCGTGCCGGCACCACCTTCCGCAAGCTCGACGACAGCCAGAAGGCCGATCTCGACCAAGGCAAGGCCATCGACCTGATGCTGGCCCAGCCGTCGATGATCAAACGCCCGGTGCTGGACCTCGGCAACAAGACCCTGGTTGGTTTCAAACCCGAGCGCTACGCCGCCGAACTGGCGTGACGCCCCCTTATTCGCTGCAAGGAAAACATCAATGACTACCGCTCTGTTCAGCCTGGCCTTCGGTGTCGGCACCCAAAACCGTCAAAGCACCTGGCTGGAAGTGTTCTACGCCCAGCCCCTGCTCAACCCGAACGCCGACCTGGTGGCCAAGGCCGCTGAAAAGCTCGGCTACACCGGTGGCAACCAGGCCATCGCCTTCACCACCGCCCAGGCGGGCGAACTGGCCGAAGCCCTGAAGCACGTCGACGCCGCCCAGGCCGCTCTGCTGACCCGTCTGGCCGAAAGCCACAAGCCGCTGGTCGCCACCTTCCTGGCCGAAGACGCGGCCCTGAGCAGCACCCCTGAGGCCTACCTCAAGCTGCACCTGCTGTCGCACCGCCTGGTCAAGCCCCACGGCCTGAACCTGGCCGGCATCTTCCCGCTGCTGCCGAACGTGGCCTGGACCAGCCAGGGCGCCATCGACCTCGCCGAACTGGCCGAGCGCCAGCTGGAAGCCCGCCTCAAAGGCGAGCTGCTGGAAGTGTTCTCGGTGGACAAGTTCCCGAAAATGACCGACTACGTGGTCCCGGCCGGCGTGCGCATCGCCGATGCGTCGCGCATCCGCCTGGGCGCCTACATCGGTGAAGGCACCACCGTGATGCACGAAGGCTTCGTCAACTTCAACGCCGGCACCGCAGGCCCGGGCATGATCGAAGGTCGCGTCTCCGCGGGCGTGTTCGTCGGCAAGGGCTCTGACCTGGGCGGCGGTTGCTCGACCATGGGCACCCTGTCCGGCGGCGGCAACATCGTCATCTCCGTGGGCGAAGGCTGCCTGATCGGCGCCAATGCCGGCATCGGCATCCCGCTGGGCGACCGCAACACCGTGGAATCCGGCCTGTACATCACCGCCGGCACCAAGGTGGCCCTGCTCGACGACCAGGGCGCCCTGGTCAAAGTGCTCAAGGCCCGTGACCTGGCCGGCCAGCCTGACCTGCTGTTCCGCCGCAACTCGCAGACCGGCGCCGTGGAGTGCAAGACCCACAAGTCGGCCATCGAGCTGAACGAAGCCCTGCACGCTCACAACTGAGTGCGACGGCAGGCTGCAAGCCCGGTGCTTGCAGCCTGCCGGATGGGTTGAGCAGAGCGATGCCCGTCAGCCCCCTCCCCGGTATCGCTGCGCTCAACCCACCCGACGGTTCTACAGTGCTTCCCATGCCCATTCATTCCCCCTGGCGCGCTGACTTCCCTGGCATTTTGGCCCTCGAGGCCGAAGGCCAGACCTACCTGGACAGCGCCGCCACCGCCCAGAAACCGCAACAGGTCCTCGATGCCCTGCTGGGCTACTACGCCCAGGGCGCCGCCAACGTGCACCGCGCCCAGCACCTGCCGGGCGAGCGGGCCACCCGCGCCTTCGAAGACACCCGGGCCAAGGTCGCGCGCTGGCTGAATGTGCCCTCCGCTCAGCAGATCGTCTTCACCCACGGTGCGACCGAAGCGTTCAACCTCCTGGCTTACGGCCTGGAGCACCTGTTTCAGCCGGGCGAGCAGCTCGTCATCAGCGCCCTGGAACACCACGCCAACCTGCTGCCCTGGCAGCAACTGGCGCTGCGGCGTCAGCTCGAACTGGTGGTCCTGCCCCTGGATGCCGACGGGCTGATCGACCTGCAACAGGCCGCGCAGCTGATCGGCCCGCGCTGCCGCCTGCTGGCGGTCAGCCAATTGTCCAACGTGCTCGGCAGCTGGCAGCCGCTGCCCGAGCTGCTGGCGCTGGCCAAGGCCCAAGACGCCCTGACCGTGGTCGATGGCGCCCAGGGCATTGTCCATGGCCGCCACGACCTGGCTGCGCTCGATTGCGACTTCTACGTGGCCTCGAGCCACAAGCTGTACGGCGCAGACGGCGTCGGCCTGCTCTGTGGCCGCGCCTCGGCCTTGCAGCAGCTGCGTCACTGGCAGTTCGGCGGCGAGATGCTGCGCAGCGCGGAGTATCACAGCGCCGCGTTCAGCCCCGCGCCCCTGGGTTTCGAAGCCGGTACCCCTCCGGTGTCGGGGGTGATCGCCCTGGGCGCGGCCCTGGACTACCTGGCGGGCCTGGACGACGCGCGTGTCATCGCCCACGAAGCCGCCCTGCACGCCCACCTGCTGGCTGGCCTGCGGGCGCGGGACGGCATCCGCGTGCTGGGCGCGCCCGATGTCGCCCTGGTCAGTTTTGTGGTCGAGGGCGTGCACCATGCGGACCTGGCCCACCTGCTCAGCGAGCAGGGTATTGCGGTGCGCGCCGGGCACCACTGCGCCATGCCGCTGATGAAAGGCCTCGGGCTGCCCGGCGCGATCCGCGCGTCCCTGGGCCTGTACAACGACGCCAGCGACCTGGCGCGGTTCTTCGATGCCCTGGACAAGGCCCTGGAGCTGTTGCGATGAGCCTGCCCGCCCCTGCCCAGCTCGCCCTGGACGCCTTTGGCGCCTGCCCCGGCTGGGAGCAGCGCGCCCGTCTGCTTATGCAATGGGGAGAACGCCTGGAGCCGCTGGACGCCAGCGAGCGCACCGAGGACAACCGCGTGCACGGCTGCGAAAGCCAGGTGTGGCTGGCCGGTGAGCAGCAGGACGGGCACTGGCACTTTCGCGCCGCCAGCGAGGCCCGGTTGCTGCGTGGCCTGCTCGCCGTGCTGCTGGCCCGGGTCGACGGGCTCTCGGCCAGCGAACTGCACGGGGTGGACCTGGCCGACTGGTTCAATCAGCTCGGGCTGAACCGCCAGCTGTCGCCCTCACGCAGCAATGGCCTCAATGCCGTGCTACAACGCATGCGCGAGCTGGCCGGCGGCGCCTGAACCGCCACCGGGCGATCAGCCCTGGCTGGCCCGCTCCGATGGGCGCCGTGCCCCGGCTACCAGCTTGTCGACGATACGGGCCGCCGCCACCATGCCGAACGTGGCGGTGACCATCATCACCGCGCCGAACCCGCCGGCGCAGTCGAGCTTGACCCCCTCCCCCACGAACCCCTTGTACTGACACACCGTGCCATCGGGCTTGGGGTAGCGCAGCTGCTCCGTGGAATAGACGCACGGCACGCTGTAGTTGCGCCCCGGCGTGCGGGAAAAGCCGTAGTCGCGGCGCAGAGTGGAGCGCACCTTGGCCGCCAAGGGATCGTTGTAGGTCTTGTTGAGGTCGGCAACCTGGACCTGGGTCGGATCCACCTGGCCACCGGCACCGCCGGTGCTGATGATCTGGATCTTGCGCCGCTTGCACCAGGAAATCAGCGCCGCCTTGGCCGCCACGCTGTCGATGCAGTCGATCACCGCATCCAGCTCCTCGGTGATGTACTGGGCCATGGTGTCGCGGGTGACGAAATCCGCCACGGCATGCACCACGCACGCCGGGTTGATCGCCCGCAAACGCTCCGCCATGACCTCGACCTTGGCCTTGCCGACCGCACCTGCAAGCGCATGGGCCTGGCGGTTGGTGTTGGTGATGCAGACGTCGTCCAGGTCGAACAGGGAAATCTCGCCCACACCGGAACGCGCCAGCGCCTCCGCCGCCCAGGAGCCGACGCCGCCGATACCCACCACCGCGACATGGGCAGCCGCCAGCCGCTCCGCCCCCTCGCGGCCATACAGGCGGGCTATCCCGGAAAAGCGTTGTTCGTCGATCGGCATATCGTCACCTCAGCAAAGCAGGCGCGCATTATAGGAAGGCACGGACCGCTGCCCAAGCCTTGGTCGTGCTTTTCCGTGGTGCCATCGGTGGCCTGGCCGCAGCGGCGCTATAGTCCAGCGATGACAAGAAGAACAGCCCGTCGGAGCCTGCCATGCGCAATTTCACCTTCCATAACCCGACCAAGATCCACTTCGGCGAAGGGCAGATCGCCAAACTGAGCAAGGAAATCCCGGCTGGCAGCCGCGTACTGGTTACCCATGGTGGCGGCAGCATCTTCCAGAACGGTGTGTGGGCACAGGTCGAAAGCGCCCTGGCAGGCTTCGCCATCAGCCGCTTCGCCGGCATCGAAGCCAATCCGCAGTTCGACACCCTGTTGCGCGCCGTGGAGCAGGCCCGGGGCGAGCGTTGCGACTTCATCCTGGCCATCGGCGGCGGTTCGGTCATCGACGGCAGCAAGTTCATCGCCGCCGCGCTGCGCCACCCCGGCGATCCGCTGGAGCTGCTCACCGGCACCCGGGTCACCGCCGCCGTGCCGCTGGGCTGCGTGCTGACCCTGGCCGCCACCGGCTCGGAGAGCAACCCCCACGGGGTGGTGACCCATGCCGTGCGCCAGCAGAAGCTGCCGTTCTCCAGCCCGCTGCTTTACCCGCGCTTCGCCATCCTCGACCCGCGCACCACCTTCAGCCTGCCGTCGCGGCAGATCGCCAACGGCGTGATCGATGCCTTCGTACACACCCTGGAGCAGTACCTGACTTACCCGGCCGACGCCCCGTTGCAGGACCGCTACGCCGAAGGCCTGCTGCAGACGCTGATCGAAGAAGGCCCCAAGGCCCTGGCCGCCCCGGACGACTACGCGGCCCGCGCCAACCTGATGTGGTGCGCGACCCAGGCGCTCAACGGCCTGATCGGCTGCGGCGTGCCCCAGGACTGGGCGACCCACATGATCGGCCACGAGCTGACCGCCCTCTACCACCTGGACCACGCCCAGACCCTGGCCGTGGTGCTGCCGGCGCTGCTCGCCGAATGCCGCGAGCGCAAACGGGCCAAGTTGCTGCAGTACGCAGAGCGGGTCTGGCAGTTGCACGACGGCGACGAGAACAGCCGCATCGACGAGGCGATCGCCGCGACCCGGGCCTTCTTTTCCCGCCTGGGCGTACCCACCACCCTCTCCGAGCATGGCCTGGACGCCGAGGTGATTCCCCAGGTGCTGGCGCAACTGGAGCGCCACCACATGACCGCCCTGGGCGAGCACCGCGACATCGACCTGCAGGCCAGCGAGCGCATCCTCCTGCGGGCCCTGTGAAGGGATGCGCCAGCCCGTGCCTCCGAGGCGATCCACGGATTTGCCACGACCGGCCATCGTTCGCCCCCGATGCCTTGAAAAACGCCACCTGGCGGCGCTATACAGTCCCCTGACGGCGGAGTAGCATGCGCGCCATCTGGCGTTCGCCACCGTCCCCGTTCCCCCTTTCGGAACCCAATACCGCTATGCCATCGCGCAAATTTGGACTCAACCTCGTCGTCGTCCTGGCCATTGCCGCCCTGTTCACCGGGATCTGGGCGCTCTACAACCGACCGGTCACCGCGCCCGCCTGGCCGGAGCAGATTTCCGGCTATTCGTTCTCGCCGTTCCGCCAGGACCAGACGCCCCAGAGCGGCGTCTACCCGAGCGACGCGGAAATCCGCGAAGACCTCGAGCTGCTGGCCACCCAGACGGACAACATCCGCACGTACTCGGTGGATGGCGCCCTGGAGGCGATTCCGCGTCTGGCAGAAGAGTTCGGCCTGCGGGTCACGCTCGGTATCTGGATCAGCCTGGACGAGGAGCGCAACGAGCGGGAAATCCTCAAGGCCATCGAACTCGCCAACACCTCGCGCAGCGTGGTACGGGTCGTGGTGGGCAACGAAGCCCTGTTCCGCCGGGAGATCACCGCGCCGAAACTGATCGAATACCTCGACCGGGTGCGGGACGCCGTCAAGGTGCCGGTGACCACGTCCGAGCAGTGGCACATCTGGGAGGAATACCCGGAAATTGCCGAACATACCGACCTGATCGCCGCCCACGTGCTGCCGTACTGGGAGTTCGTGCCGATGGAGGACTCCACCCAGTTCGTCCTCGACCGGGCCCGGGACCTGAAGAAGCTCTTCCCCAAGAAACCCCTGCTGCTGTCCGAGGTGGGCTGGCCCAGCAACGGCCGCATGCGCGGCGGCGCCGACGCCACCCAGGCCGACCAGGCGATCTACCTGCGCACCCTGGTCACCACCCTCAACGCCCAGGGCTACAACTACTTCGTCATCGAAGCCTTCGACCAGCCCTGGAAAATCAGTGATGAAGGCTCGGTGGGGGCCTACTGGGGCGTCTACAACCTGGACCGCCAGCCCAAGTTCAACTTCGAAGGCCCGGTGGTCGCCATCCCGCAGTGGCGCCTGCTGGCCATCGCCTCGGTGGTGATGGCGCTGCTCTCGCTCGCGATCCTGCTGATCGACGGCAGCTCCCTGCGCCAGCGCGGGCGCACCTTCCTGACCTTCGTCGCCTTCGCCGGCGGCTCGATGCTGGTGTGGATCGGCTACGACTACAGCCAGCAGTACAGCACCTGGTTCAGCCTCACGGTTGGCATGCTGCTTGGCTTCGGCGCCTTGGGCGTGTTCATCGTGCTGCTCACCGAGGCCCATGAGCTGGCGGAGTCGGTCTGGGTGCTCAAGCGCCGCCGGCCGTTCCAGCCGGTGCTGGCCGACACGGCCTACCGTCCGAAAGTGTCGATCCACGTGCCGTGCTACAACGAGCCGCCGGAGATGGTGAAACAGACCCTCGATGCCCTGGCCAACCTCGACTATCCGGACTTCGAAGTCCTGATCATCGACAACAACACCAAGGACCCGGCCGTGTGGGAGCCGGTGCAGGCCTATTGCGAACAGCTCGGCCCGCGCTTCCGCTTCTTCCACGTCTCGCCCATCGCCGGCTTCAAGGGCGGTGCGCTGAACTACATCCTGCCGCACACCGCGCCGGATGCCGAAGTCATCGCGGTGATCGACTCCGACTACTGCGTGGACCGCAACTGGCTCAAGCACATGGTGCCGCACTTCGCCGACCCGCAGATCGCCGTGGTGCAATCGCCCCAGGACTACCGCGACGGCAAGGAAAGCGCGTTCAAGCGCCTGTGCTACGCCGAGTACAAGGGCTTCTTCCACATCGGCATGGTGACCCGCAACGACCGCAACGCGATCATCCAGCACGGCACCATGACCATGATCCGTCGCACCGTGATGGACGAGCTGAAATGGGCCGACTGGACCATCTGTGAAGACGCCGAGCTGGGCCTGCGGGTGTTCAAGAAGGGCTATTCCGCCGCCTACGCCCATGACAGCTTCGGCCAGGGCCTGATGCCCGACACCTTCATCGACTTCAAGAAGCAGCGTTTCCGCTGGGCCTATGGCGCCATCCAGATCATGAAGGGCCATGCCCGCAGCCTGTTCCTCGGCAAGGATTCGGCCCTCAAGCAAGGCCAGCGCTACCACTTCATCGCCGGCTGGCTGCCCTGGGTCGCCGATGGCCTGAACATCTTCTTCACCGTCGGCGCCCTGCTCTGGTCCGCGGCGATGATCATCGTGCCGCAGCGGGTCGACCCGCCGCTGCTGATCTTCGCCATCCCGCCGCTGGCGCTGTTCTTCTTCAAGTTCGGCAAGATCGTGTTCCTGTACCAGCGTGCCGTGGGGGTCAACCTCAAGGATGCGTTCTGCGCGGCGCTGGCGGGCCTGGCGTTGTCGCACACCATCGCCAAGGCGGTGCTGTACGGCTTCTTCACCACCAGCATCCCGTTTTTCCGCACGCCGAAGATGCGCAGCAGCCACGGCCTGATGGTGGCCCTGGCCGAAGCCCGCGAAGAGGTGTTCATCATGCTGCTGCTGTGGGGCGCCGCGGCCGGCATCGCGATCACTCAGGGCCTGCCCAGCGCCGACGTGAAGTTCTGGGTCGCCACCCTGCTGGTGCAGTCGCTGCCGTACCTGGCCGCGCTGATCATGGCCCTGCTGTCCTCCCTGCCCAAACCGCAGGAAGAGGCCAACGACGAGCCCGTGCCGGTGTAAACCCGCGTCAGGAAACACAAAAACGGCGGCCGATGGTCGCCGTTTTGCTTGGCGCAGCCTGCTAAGATAGGCGCCTTTTCGCTTGTTGCCGTACTGGAGCCACCATGACCGCCCTGACCCCCACCCTGGAGCTCGCCTTCGACCTGATCCGCCGCCCGTCCGTCACCCCGGTCGACGAAGGCTGCCAGGAGCTGATGATGCGTCGCCTGGCCGCTTGCGGTTTTGCGGTCGAGCACATGCGCATCGAGGACGTGGAGAACTTCTGGGCCAAACGCGGTGGTGAAGGCCCGGTGCTGTGCTTCGCCGGCCACACCGACGTGGTCCCCACCGGCCCGCTGGACGCCTGGCAGTACCAGCCGTTCGACGTGCGCATCGATGAAGACGGCATGCTCTGTGGCCGGGGCGCCGCCGACATGAAGGGCAGCCTGGCGAGCATGATCATCGCGGTCGAGCGCTTCGTCGCCGACTACCCGAACCACAAGGGCGCCATCGCCTTTCTGATCACCAGCGACGAAGAAGGCCCGGCCCAGCACGGCACCAAGGCCGTGGTCGAACGCCTGCGCGAGCGCAACGAGCGCCTGGACTGGTGCATCGTCGGCGAGCCGTCGAGCACCACCCTGCTCGGCGATGTGGTCAAGAACGGTCGCCGTGGGTCACTCGGCTGCACCCTGACCGTCCACGGCAAACAGGGCCACGTGGCCTACCCGCACCTGGCGAAGAACCCCATTCACCTGGCCGCCCCGGCATTCGCCGAACTGGCCGCCGAGCATTGGGACGAGGGCAACACCTACTTCCCGCCGACCAGCTTCCAGGTGTCCAACCTCAACTCCGGCACCGGCGCCACCAACGTCATTCCGGGTGAGCTGAAAGCGGTGTTCAACTTCCGCTTCTCCACCGAATCCACCGTCGAAGGCCTGCAGCAGCGCGTTGCCGCCATCCTCGACAAGCACGGCCTGGACTACCACCTGGAGTGGGCGCTGTCCGGCCTGCCGTTCCTCACCCAGCCGGGCGACCTGCTCGACGCCGTGGCCGCCGGCATCAAGGCCGTCACTGGCCGCGACACCACCCCGTCCACCAGCGGCGGCACCTCCGATGGCCGCTTCATCGCCACCCTCGGCACCCAGGTGGTCGAACTGGGCCCGGTCAACGCCACCATCCACCAGATCAACGAGCGCGTGCTGGCCAGCGACCTGGACCTGCTCACCGAGGTCTATTACCAGACGATGGTGAAACTCCTCGCATGAGCCTGATCTGCCCGATCTGTCAGGGCCCGCTGAGCACCGTCGACAACGGCGTCACCTGCCCGGCCAACCACCGTTTCGACCGCGCGCGCCAGGGCTACCTGAACTTGCTGCCGGTGCAGCACAAGAACAGCCGCGACCCGGGCGACAACGCCGCGATGGTCGAGGCGCGCCGGCGCTTCCTCGACGGCGGGCACTACGCCCCGCTGGCCGAGCGCCTGGCGAGCCTGGCGGCGAGCTACGCGCCACAACGCTGGCTGGATATCGGCTGCGGCGAGGGCTACTACACGGCGCAGATCGCCGAACGCCTGCCCCAGGCCGAGGGCTATGCCCTGGACATTTCCCGCGAGGCGGTCAAGCGTGCCTGCCGGCGTGCGCCGCAGCTCGATTGGCTGGTCGCCAGCATGGCCCGCGTGCCCCTGGCCGACGCCAGCTGCCAGTTGCTGGCCAGCGTGTTCAGCCCCCTCGACTGGCAGGAAGCCAGGCGCCTGCTGGCACTGGGTGGCGGCCTGCTGCGCATGGGCCCGACCCGCGACCACCTGATGGAGCTGCGCCAGAAGCTGTATGACGAGGTGCGAGACTACGACGACCAGAAGCACCTGGAACTGATCCCCGAGGGCATGCACCTGGCCCACAGTGAAACCCTGCAGTTCACCCTGAACCTGGCCACCCCCGAGGCCCGGGCCGACCTGCTGGCGATGACGCCCCATGGCTGGCGCGCCAGTGCCGACAGGCGTGCCGCAGTGATCGCCGAGCCGTGTGAAGTGACCGTGGCCATACGCTACGATTGGATCCAGCGTAACGCGCAGTGAGCGCCCCATCGACGAGGAACACCATGCGCCAACCGGACATCGAGATTTACCTGAAAGACGCCGACCACCAGGTCGTTGCCGGCTGGCTGGCCGAGGCGCTGGGCCCCTGCACGGAGTGGCAGCAGAAAGGCCAGACCTTCAAGTGCAAGGCCGGTAACGTGCCGGTGACCTGGCTGCCCAAGGCGGTCGGCAAGTGGCACAGCCTCTACCTGGAAAGCGATGCCACGCCGTGGGACGACGACCTGGCCTGTGCCCAGGCCGCGTTCGCCGCGCTGAACGTCGAAGTGCGCTGCGCCCCGGGTGGCTGGCAGGAAGAAGAAAGCGACGAGCAGGCCGACCGCTGGATGCGCATCAGCACCGATGGCGTCGAAGAAATCACCTGGCGTACGGGCTGACCCATTTGCAGCAGAGCGCCCCCCCGGGTGTCGCTTCGCTCGACCCAGGCTACCGCCAGTCTGTTCACCTGTAGGAGCGGGCTTGCCCGCGAGCTTTTCTTCACCCGCTCGGATCGCCACGGGGCATGCACCGCCGAGCTCGAGGCCAAGGCCTCTCCTACAGGGCGCAGAAACAGCGGAAATGAAAAAGCCCGTCATCGACGGGCTTTTTCATGGGGTGGTGCGGGGTTCAGAGGGCGGACACATCTTCCGCCTGCAGGCCTTTCTGGCCCTGCGTTACCGCGAACTCGACCTTCTGGCCTTCCACCAGCGAGCGATGGCCTTCGCCACGAATCGCCCGGTAGTGAACGAAGACATCCGCGCCGCTTTCGCGCTGGATGAAGCCATAGCCCTTGGAATCATTGAACCACTTGACGGTTCCTGTCTCACGATCAGCCATTACCACACTCTCCAACTGCAGTTTTTATTGTTCCGTATTAACGGCCTGACGTTCGCTGCGGACGTTACTCCTGTCGCCAACCCCGGCCAAAAAGAGCACATGGAGCAGGTAGGCGAACAACGAGCGCCAGCCGAGTATAAAACAAGCTTTGTGACTGAAAAGCACTTTTTGGACATAACCGGAAACACGTGCACGCGGCTTGATTCGCGCCCGCAATCACACCGGGACACACCCCACTTCCCCCCGCCCGAGGCAGCGAACCTGTAGAAGCGGGCTTGCCCGCGAGCTCGCCGATTCGTGCCTGACCCTGTTTCGAACGCCCATCGAAAAGCTCGCGGACGAGTCCGCTCCTACACCAGCAGGCACCCGTCCACGCGGTGGATCGGTGAAGCGTGCCCCACCCTACCCGCTGACCACCGCCCGCCCCAAGGCAGCAAACCTGTAGGAGCGGGCTTGCCCGCGAGCTCGCCGATTCGCGCCTGACGGTGATCCGAACGCCCGCCGAAAAGCTCGTGGACGAGTCCGCTCCTACACCAGCAGGCCCCGTTCACGCGGTGGATCGGTGAAGCGTGCCCCACCCCACCCGCAGACCGACCACCCGACCCAAGGCAGCCAACCTGTAGGAGCGGGCTTGCCCGCGAGCTCAGCGATTCGTACCGGACGGTGATCCGAACGCCCGCCGAAAAGCTCGCGGACGAGTCCGCTCCTACACCAGCAGGCCCTCGTCTACGCGGTGGATCGGTGAAGCGTGCTCCACCCTACCCGCTGACCACCGCCCGCCCCAAGCCAGCGAACCTGTAGGAGCGGGCTCGCCCGCGAGCTCGGCGGTTCGCGCCTGACAACGACCCGAACGCCCGCCGAAAAGCTCGCGGACAAGTCCGCTCCTACGCCGGCGAGCACGCGGCTACGTGCTTATCATCCCCCCAATAAAAAAGCCCCGTGCCTGGAGGGCGACGGGGCTTTGTCGAGCGGGAGGACCCGATCAGCCGTGCTTGCGACGGCGCCAGAGCCACAGGGCCAGCACGCCCAGGGTCAGCAGCAGCGGGATCAGCACGATGTTGCTCAGCTTCAGCGTGCGGCCCAGGGCCTCGATGTCGGCATTGAGCTGGTAACGCACGTCACGCAGCTCCTTGCGGATCTTCAGCTTCTCCTGGAGGAACTGCTGGACCGTAGCCTGTTGCTCCGGGGTCAGCTCCAAGGCCTGCGGGTCATCCTTCTGCTGCAGGGCGGCCAGTTGCTGCTCGGTCTCCTGCAGGCGGGTCTGCAGGGCATCTTCCTGCTGGCGGAAACGGGCGCCGGCCTCGCGCTGCAGCGCTTCGACCACCACGAACGGCCGGCTGAAGCGCCCGCGCGAACGCACGCTGATCAGCGCTTCGGAACCGGCCAGGTTGTCCAGGGCGTTGATCGCGAAACCGGCGTTGTCGGCCCAGGGCTGCGGGATGCGCTGGCCGAAGAAGTCCTGCACCTGCACCCACATACGGTCGGTGAGCATGTCGGTGTCGGCGACCACGATGACGTTGATGGTCTCGGCATCCTTCAGGCCATCCTTGCGGCCTTCGATCCCTTCCGGGTAGGCCGACTGCGCCGGACCGCTGACCCGTGCGGCGATGGTGTAGCGCTCGCCGGTGGGCTCCAGGTCGCGGATCAGCGATTCCGGGTTGCTCAGCATGCCGAAGCGGTTGACCTCGAACGGCATGGCGTACTGCGAGCTGCGGATCAGCGGGATGAACCGGGTCTTGGCCCCTTCCAGCGGCTCGAGGATACCGGCGGTGGCCACGGTCAGGTTCTCCAGGCCCGCGGTGCTGATGTCGTCCTGGTCGAGGGCGTCCTTCGGCAGGCTCAGCCAGGCGGCGTGGTTCACCGCACGCTGGCCCTGCCCCAGGGTCACGGTCATGGCGTAGGAGCCGTCGCCCAGCACCTTGTCCGGCAGCATGCGCAGGCCCCAGGCCTTGAACAGCGGCTCCAGGTTGGAGGCCTTGTCGATGGCCACTTCGCCGGGGATGTCGCCCTGCTTGTCGGCCTCGCTGAACGGGTCGACGAAGGCCAGCAGCTTGCCGCCGCGCAGGACGAACTGGTCGATGGCGTAGAGCGTCTGCTCCGGCAGGTTTTTCGGGTGCACCAGCAGCAGGACCGAGACGTCGTCGGGAATCTGGTCGACGTCACGCTTGAGGCTCTCGATCTGGAACAGCTGACGGACTTCCTCCATCACCATCCAGGGCGCGGTCGGCTGACGCGCAGCCATGTCGAAACCACCGTTGATCTGCAGGCCCGACAGCACGCCCACCACCGGGCGGTTCGGCGTGGCCAGGTTCTGGATCAGGCGGCTGAGCTCGTACTCGAGGAAGGCCTCCTGGTCCAGGGCGAAGAACGGGATCACCTGCTTGTCGCCCAAGGCATTGGTCGCGGCCAGGCCGAAATACACCTGGTCGCCGCCCTGCTGCAGCGGGATGCCCTGCAGGCCGAACTCGGCGGCCTTGTCTTCGTCGGCAGAGAACGGCTCCGGATCGATGACCTTGAGCACGATCTTGTCGCCGGCCTCACGCTGGTAGGCCTTGAGCATCTCTTCGACGCGCGTGGCGTAGTTGCGCAGCGCCGGCAGGTTGCGGGTAGCGGTGTCGGAATAGAAGAAGCTCAGCTCGATCGGCGAATCCAGCTCGGCGAGGATCTTCTCGGTCCCCTCGGAGATGGTGTAGAGCTTCTGCTCCGTGAGGTCCAGGCGCGCCCCGCTCAGGGTCAGGCTGGACAGCAGGTTGAAGGCGAGAAAGGCCAGGGCGATCAGAACCAGCCCGGCACTGGAAACCATCAGCTTTTTCATGGTCATCCTCAGTCGGCTTTTTTCAGGTCGATGACCACCGCCGTCGCCGCCAGCCAGGCCGCGATCAGGGTGATGAAGTACAGCAGGTCACGCAGGTCGATCACGCCCTTGCTGATGGCATCGAAACGGGTGAGGAAGCTCAGCGACGCCACGGCATCGATCAGCCACTGCGGCGCCCAGCCGCTGAAGCCGTCGAGCACCATGGGGAAGCCGCTGACGATGAACAGGAAACACACGCTGACCGCCAGGATGAAAGCAATTACCTGGTTCTTCGCCAGGGCCGACATGCACGAGCCGATGGCCAGGTAGGCGCCGGCCAGCAGCCAGCTGCCGATGTAGCCGGTGATGATCGCGCCGTTGTCCGGCTCACCCAGGTAGTTGACGGTGATGATCATCGGGAAGGTCAGCAGCAGCGCCAGGCCGGCGAACACCCAGGCCGCCAGGAACTTGCCGGTGACCGCGTCGAAGCGGGTGATCGGCAGGGTCATCAGCAGCTCGATGGTACCGGACTTGCGCTCCTCGGCCCACAGCCGCATGGCGATGGCCGGCACCAGGAACAGGTACAGCCAGGGGTGGAAATTGAAGAACGGCGTGAGGTCGGCCTGGCCGCTCTCGAAGAAACCGCCGAGGTAGAAGGTGAACACCCCGGACAGCACCAGGAAGATCACGATGAACACATAGGCCAGCGTCGTGGCGAAATAGCTCGCCAGCTCGCGCTTGAATACAACCGGCAACTGACTCATACCACCTCCCCACGGGTCAGGCTGCGGAACACTTCATCCAGCCGCCCGCGCTCGACATTCAACTCCCTGACCCGCCAGCCGCGCTCGGCGATCAGCGCATTGACCTGCGGGAAGATCACCGCCCCCGGCTCGGCCAGCACGCTGACGCTGTGCTCGGCCAGGTTGTCTTCCACACCGGCCACACCTGGCAGCGCCGCCAGGGCGGCATGGTCCAGCGGCTCATCCGCCACCAGGGTCACCGCCTGGTGGTAGCGCGAACGGCTCTCCAGTTCCAGCGGCGTGCCATCGGCCAGCAGCTTGCCGCCGGCGATCACCACCGCACGGGTGCAGACCGCGCTGACCTCTTCGAGGATATGGGTGGAAATGATCACGATCTTGTCGGCGGCCAGGCTCTGGATCAGTTTGCGCACTTGGTGTTTCTGGTTGGGATCGAGGCCGTCGGTGGGCTCGTCGAGGATCAGCACCTTGGGGTCGTGCAGGATCGCCTGGGCCAGGCCGACCCGGCGCTTGAAGCCCTTGGACAGGGTTTCGATGGACTGCTCCAGGACGTTCTGCAGCTCCACCTGCTCGACTGCACGCTGGACCCGCTGGGCCTTCTCGGCCCGGCGGAAACCGCGCACCTCGGCGATGAACTCGAGAAAGCTGCGCACCGTCATGTCGCCGTAGCACGGCGCGCCTTCGGGCAGATAACCGATCTGCTGCTGGGCCTTGAGGGTGGCGGTGCGGATATCGAAGCCCAGGACACTGGCGGTACCCGAGGTCGGGGCCAGGAAGCCGGTGAGCATCTTCATGGTGGTGGATTTACCGGCGCCGTTCGGGCCGAGAAAACCCAGCACTTCCCCTTGCTTGACGCTGAAAGACAGGTCGTCCACAGCGGTGTGCTGTGCGAAACGCTTGGTCAGGTTTTTTATTTCGATCATGGCCTCTCACCATTGCGGTATCAGGCCCTGCTCGCTACCCGTACAGCGGCGAGACGGGCCTTTTTATGCGGGCGGGACTATAAGGAGTCGGCCGTTGGCAGTGCAAGCCAGGAACCCGGCGGTCACGACCTGCGTAGCGCTCTGCCGCCTCAACGGTCATCGCTGGAGTGGCGCAAGCCCCGCTGCAGAGCCGCTCGGGCCCGTCCGATCGCAGCCGTTCGGCGCGACCGGGCCGTGGTTACAAGATTTTGCCGGCAGGCAGCCGTTGCGGCACACTACCCGCCCCGAGCACCGCTCGTTTTGCATAGCCAGCAGACTCCGTATGACCCGCTCCCCGTTTCGCCGCCTCGTGTTCGGTGCCCTGCGCCGCGTCCTGTACCTCTGGGTACGCTCGGAAACCATCAACCAGTCGGCCTTCACCCTCAAGCTCGACCGCAGCAAACCGGTGTTCTTCGTGCTGCAGCAGCCCTCGCTGAGCGACCTGGCCGTGGTCGACACCGAGTGCCGCAAGGCCGGCCTGCCACGGCCAGTGGTGCCGGTGGCGGTGGGCGATCTGATCGAGCCGGCGGCGTTCTTCTACCTGACCCCCGAGCCGGGCTGGTTGGGCGGTCACGACAAACGCGGCATCTCGCCCACCCTGGAGCGGGTGGTCAGCGCCCTCAGCCAGCACGCCGTGGACGACGCGCAGATCGTGCCGGTCAGCGTGTTCTGGGGCCAGTCGCCGGACCGTGAGACCAGCGCCTGGAAACTGCTGTTCGCCGACAGCTGGGCGGTCACCGGGCGCCTGCGTCGTCTGGTCAGCATCCTGATCCTGGGGCGCAAGACCCGCGTGCAGTTCTCCACGCCGATTCACCTGCGCGAGCTGGTGGAGCAGGACAAGGGGCACGAGCGCACCTTGCGCATGGTGCACCGCATCCTGCGCGTGCATTTCCGCAACCAGAAGACCGCGGTCATCGGCCCGGACGTGTCGCACCGACGCAACCTGGTCAAGGGCCTGATCCATGGCCCGCAAGTGCGCCAGGCGATCCTCGAAGAAGCCGAGCGCGAGAAGATCAGCATCGAGAAGGCCGAGGCCCAGGCCCTGCGCTACGGCAACGAGATCGCCTCGGACTACACCTACACGGTGATCCGCTTCCTGGAGCTGGTGCTTTCCTGGTTCTGGAACAAGATCTACGACGGCATCAAGGTCAACAACATCGAAGGCGTGCAGGACGTCGCCCAGGGCCACGAGGTGATCTACGTGCCCTGCCACCGCAGCCACATCGACTACCTGCTGCTGTCCTACCTGCTGTTCCGCAACGGCCTGACCCCGCCGCACATCGCCGCCGGCATCAACCTCAACATGCCGGTGATCGGCGGCCTGCTGCGCCGGGGCGGCGCCTTCTTCATGCGCCGCACGTTCAAGGGCAACCCGCTGTACACCGCGGTGTTCAACGAGTACCTGCACACCCTGTTCAGCAAGGGCTTCCCGGTGGAGTACTTCGTCGAAGGCGGCCGCTCGCGCACCGGGCGCATGCTGCAGCCCAAGACCGGCATGCTCGCCATCACCCTGCGCAGCTACCTGCGCGACCACCGCATGCCAGTGGTCTTCGTGCCGGTCTACATCGGCTACGAGCGGGTCCTGGAAGGCCGCACCTACCTGGGCGAGCTGCGCGGCGCGAGCAAGAAGAAGGAATCGATCTTCGACATTTTCAAGGTCATCGGTGCCCTCAAGCAGCGCTTCGGCCACGTCTGGGTCAACTTCGGCGAGCCGATCAAGCTCGGCGAATTCCTCGACCAGCAGCAGCCCGCTTGGCGCGAACAGGACCTGGGGCCACAGTTCCGCCCAGGCTGGCTCAACGAGACCACCAACCGCCTGGGCGAGCGCGTGGCCCAGCACCTGAACGAAGCTGCGGCGGTCAACCCGGTCAACCTGGTGGCCCTGGCGCTGCTCTCCACCAGCAAGCTGGCCCTGGACGACCGTGCCCTGGCCCGGGTGCTCGACCTGTACCTGGCGCTGCTGCGCGCGGTGCCGTACTCGCCGCACACCACCCTGCCCGCCGGCGACGGCAAGACGCTGATCGAGTATGTGCAGGGCATGGACCTGCTGGCCGAGCAGAAGGACGCCCTGGGCAAGATCCTCTACCTGGACGAGCAGAACGCCGTCCTGATGACCTACTACCGCAACAACGTGCTGCACATCTTCGCCCTGCCGGCGCTGCTGGCGAGCTTCTTCCAGAGCAGCGCGCGGATCAGCCGCGAGCAGATCCTGCGCTTCACCCACGCGCTGTACCCGTACCTGCAGTCGGAGCTGTTCATCCGCTGGAGCCCGGAGGAGCTGGACGCGGTGGTCGACCAGTGGCTGGCGGCGTTCGTCGAACAAGGCCTGCTCAAGTTCGAGAACGACGTGTACGTGCGCCCGGCCCCGAGTTCGCGCCACTTCGTGCTGCTGACCCTGCTGTCGCGCGCCATCGCCCAGACCCTGCAGCGTTTCTACATGGCCATCGCCCTGCTGCTCAATGCCGGGCAGAACGCGATCAGCGCCGAAGAACTGGAAGACCTGTGCACCGTGATGGCCCAGCGCCTGTCGATCCTCCACGGCCTCAATGCCCCGGAGTTCTTCGACAAGAGCCTGTTCCGCCACTTCATCCAGAGCCTGCTGGACCAGGGCGTGCTGCGCCGCGACGAGGCCGGCAAGCTGAGCCACCACCCGCTGCTCAACGAACTGGCCGAAGGCGCGGCCAAGCGCGTGCTGCCGGCCGAGATTCGCCTGTCGATCCGCCAGGTGGCGATGGACCGCAGCGAGGATGCCGTCGATCCGCTGTGATCGTCCCGACAGCGAGGGCGCCCTGCCCTCGCTGCCTCCGGCGCCCCTCTGCGTCGCATAGGTAGTTTTTCAACGGCCTGTTAAGCTCAATTCACTGCCCCCTTCACAAGGATGCTCACCATGCTGCGTACCATCGTCCTGGCCGCTGGCCTCGCCCTGTCTTCCCACACCTTTGCCCTGTCCCTCGCCGACCTCAGCCAGAGCGACGCCAGCGGCGGCCTCAAGGACGCCCTGACCCAGGGCGCCAAGGTCGCGGTGCAGCAACTGGGCAAGCCGGGCGGTTTCAACAACAACCCCGAGGTGCGCATCGAGCTGCCGGGCAACCTGGGCAAGGCCGCCAAGACCATGAAGATGATGGGCATGGGCGCCCAGGTCGATCAGTTGGAAGCCAGCATGAACAAGGCCGCCGAGGCCGCCGTGCCGCAGGCTCAGGCGCTGCTGGTGGATTCGGTGAAGAAGATGACCGTGCAGGACGCCAAGGGCATCCTCATCGGCCCCGAGGACTCCGCCACCCAGTACCTGAACAAGACCAGCCGCGAGCAGATTCGCGCCAAGTTCCTGCCCATCGTCAAGCAGGCCACCGACCAGGTCGGCCTGGCCAAGCAGTACAACAGCTTCGCCGGCCAGGCCGCGAGCTTCGGGGTGATCGACGCCAAGAGCGCCAACATCGAAAGCTACGTGACCGAGCAGGCGCTCAATGGCCTGTTCGAGATGATCGCCAAGCAGGAAGCCAGCATCCGCCAGAACCCGGCCGGTGCCGCCACCAGCCTGGCCAAGAAGGTATTCGGCGCCCTCTGATCGCCGAATCCCGCCCAAGAAAAAGCCCGGTCGATTGACCGGGCTTTTTCGTTTCAGGGCTCAGGCTGCCGGGCGCGGCGTCTCCTTGACCCGGAACCACGCCGCATACAGCGCCGGCAGGAACAGCAGGGTCAGCGCGGTGGCGACGATCAGCCCCCCCATGATCGCCACCGCCATCGGCCCGAAGAACACGCTGCGCGACAGCGGGATCATCGCCAGCACCGCCGCCAGGGCGGTCAGCACGATCGGGCGGAAACGCCGCACCGTGGCTTCGATGATGGCGTGCCAGCGGTCCAGACCGGCCTCGATGTCCTGCTCGATCTGGTCCACCAGGATCACCGAGTTGCGCATGATCATCCCCGACAGGGCGATGGTGCCGAGCATGGCGACGAAACCGAAGGGCTGGCGGAAGATCAGCAGGAACAGCGTCACCCCGATCAACCCCAGTGGAGCCGTGAGGAACACCATCGCCGAGCGCGAGAAGCTCTTGAGCTGCAGCATCAGCAGCGTCAGCACCACCACGATGAACAGTGGCACCCCGGCGTTCACCGACCTCTGACCGCGGCTGGCGTCTTCCACCGTGCCGCCCACATCGAGCAGGTAGCCGGACGGCAGTTCGGCGCGGATCGGCTCCAGGGTCGGCAGGATCTGCGCCACCAGGCTGGCCGGCTGTTCCTTGCCGTAGATGTCCGCGCGCACGGTCACCGTCGGCAGGCGGTTGCGGTGCCAGATGATGCCTTCTTCGAAGCCGTACTCCAGGGTCGCGATCTGCGACAGCGGCACGCTCATGCCGTTGTCGGTGGGCACCGCCAGGCTCGGCAGCAGGCCCAGCTCCTGGCGCTCGCTGAGGGTGCCACGCAGCAGGATCTCGATCAGCTCGTTGCCCTCGCGGTACTGGCTGACCGGCGAGCCGGTCAGCGAGCTCTGCAGGAACTGCGACAGGTCGGCGGTGCTCACGCCCAGGGCACGGGCGCGCTCCTGGTCGATGTTCAGGCGCACCACCTTGCTCGGCTCCTCCCAGTCCAGGTGCACGTTGACCACATGGGGGTTCTCGCGCACCTTGTCAGCGACCTGGCGGGCCAGATCACGCACCTCGTCGATGTGCTCGCCGGACACCCGGAACTGCACCGGGTAGCCCACGGGCGGGCCGTTCTCCAGGCGCGAAATGCGGGTACGCAACGCCGGGAACTGTTCGTTGACCGTCTCGATCAGCCAGCTGCGGATTTCCTCGCGGTCCTCGATGGTCTTGGCCAGTACCACGAACTGGGCAAAGCTGGCGGCCGGCAGTTGCTGGTCCAGCGGCAGGTAGAAGCGCGGCGAGCCGGTGCCCACGTAGGCCACGTAGTTGTCGATGCCGTCGTGCTTGCTGAGCAGGGTTTCCAGGCGTTTGACCTGCTCTTCGGTCGCCTTCAGCGAGGCACCTTCGGCGAGCTTGAGGTCAACCATCAGTTCCAGGCGGCCGGAAGCCGGGAAGAACTGCTGGGGCACGAAGCGGAACAGCAGGATCGAGGCGACGAACAGGCCCAGGGTCAGCACGATCACCGTCTTGCGGCGCCGCACGCACCACTCCACCGCGCGGCGAACCCGCTGGTAGAAGGGCGTGGAATACGGGTCGTGGCCCTGGTCGCTGCCGCCGTGCTTGGCGGCGTGCAGCTTGGCCAGGTCAGGCAGCAGCTTGGCGCCCAGGTAGGGCACGAACACCACGGCGGCGATCCACGACACCACCAGGGCGATGGTCACCACCTGGAAGATCGAACGGGTGTACTCGCCGGTACCGGATTGCGCGGTGGCGATCGGCAGGAAGCCCGCGGCGGTGATCAGGGTCCCGGTGAGCATCGGGAAGGCCGTGCTGGTCCAGGCGTAGGCCGCGGCCTTGAGCCGGTCGTAGCCCTGCTCCATCTTGATCGCCATCATTTCCACGGCAATGATCGCGTCGTCCACCAGCAACCCCAGCGCCAGCACCAGCGCCCCCAGGGAAATCTTGTGCAGGCCGATGCCCAGGTAGTACATGGCGGCGAAGGTCATCGCCAGCACCAGCGGGATCGACAGTGCCACCACCAGTCCGGTGCGCAGGCCGAGGGAGAAGAAGCTCACCAGCAGCACGATGATCAGGGCCTCGGTGAGCACCCGCACGAACTCGCCGACCCCGGTTTTCACCGCGGCGGGCTGGTCGGACACCTTGCGCAGCTGCATGCCTACCGGCAGGGTTTCCTGAAGCCGGGCGAACTCGCCTTGCAGGGCCTCGCCCAGCACCAGGATGTCACCGCCGTCCTTCATCGAGACGGCCAGGCCCAGGGCGTCCTCGCCCATGAAGCGCATGCGCGGCGCGGGCGGGTCATTGAAGCCACGCTTGACCTCGGCCACATCGCCGATGCGGAAGGTGCGATCGCCCACCCGGATCGGGAAGTTGCGGATTTCCGCCACCGACTCGAAACGCCCGGTCACCCGCAGTTGCACGCGGTCGCTGGCGGTTTCGAAGAAGCCTGCCGCCGCCACCGCGTTCTGTTCTTCCAGGGCCTGCTGCACCGCCGCCAGGGGCAGACCGAGGGTGGCCAGCTTGGTGTTGGACAGTTCGATCCAGATCTTCTCGTCCTGCAGCCCGAGCAGCTCGACCTTGCCCACGTCCTTGACCCGCTGCAGCTGCAATTGGATGCGGTCGGCGTAATCCTTGAGCACGGCGTAGTCGAAACCGTCCCCGGTCAGCGCGTAGATGTTGCCGAAGGTGGTGCCGAATTCGTCGTTGAAGAACGGCCCCTGGATGCCCTGGGGCAAGGTGTGGCGAATGTCGCTGATCTTCTTGCGGACCTGGTACCACAGCTCGGGAATCTGCTTGGAGTGCATCGAATCGCGGGCCAGGAAGGTCACCTGGGATTCGCCGGGCCGCGAGAAGGAGATGAGCTTGTCGTACTCGCCGGTCTCCATCAGTTTCTTTTCGATGCGCTCGGTGACCTGGCGCGCCACTTCCTCGGCGCTCGCCCCCGGCCAGTTGGTGCGGATGACCATGGCCTTGAAGGTGAACGGCGGGTCTTCGCTCTGCCCCAGCTTGTTGTAGGACAGCGCCCCGACGATACCGAGCAGCAGCATGATGTAGAGAACGATCTGGCGATTGCGCAGCGCCCAGGCGGAGAGGTTGAAATCCATCGGGATTACTCCTTGGCCGCCAGCTCGACCACGCGGTTGTCGCGGTCGACCGGTCGCACCTCCTGCCCTTCACGCAGCACCTGAACCCCGGCCACCACCACCCAGTCGGTGGGTTTCAGGCCTTCGAGCACCGGCACCGTTTTCTCGCCATAGGCGCCGATGCGCACCGGGGCGCGCTTGAGGGTGGAGGTCTGCGGATCGACCACCCACACATAGGGGTCGCCCTGCTCGGCAGTCAGCGCCGAGAGCGGCACGGCCAGCGGCACGTCACCCTGGTGGGCGATGAACACCCGGGCACTCTGGCCCAGCTCGGCCGGCACGTCGTTGTCGGTGAAGGCCACACGGGCGGCGAAGGTGCGCGACTGCGGGTCGGCCGAGGGCGACATTTCGCGAATGCGCCCCGGGAAGCGCTGGTCCGGTTGCGACCACAGCTCCACGGCCACTTCCTGACCGACCTTGAAGCGGCCGAAGGCCTGCTCCGGCAGGCTAATCAACACCTCGCGCTCGCCGTCGGCAGCCAGGGTGAAGACCGTCTGGCCGGCGGCGACCACCTGGCCGACCTCGACCATGCGCCGCGCGATCACGCCGTTCTGCGAGGCGCGCAGCACGGAATAACCGGCCTGGTTGTTGGCCACGTTGAATTCCGCCTTGATCTGTTTCAGGCGCGCCTCACCGGAGCGGTAGAGGTTTTCCGCGTTGTCGTACTGCGAGCGGCTGACCAGGTTGCGCGAGAGCAGCGTCTTGTAGCGGTCACGTTCGGCACGGACCATCTGCAGGTTGGCCTCGGCCGCCGCCACCTGGGCGCGGGTCGCTTCCAGTTGCAGGCGCACGTCCTGGGGGTCGAGTTCGGCCAGCGGCTGGTCCTTCTTCACCAGTTCACCGACCTCGACCAGGCGCTTGGTCACCTTGCCGCCGATGCGAAACGCCAGTTCCGGCTCCAGCCGCGCGCGCACCTCACCCGGGTAGGTGTCCATCAGTTCAGCGGAGAGCTGGGGCTGCACGACCATGGCCGGGCGGATGGCTTGGGCGACCTGCTCGCCATTGCCGCAGGCAGCGAGTAGGACGATCAGACTGAACGGGACGGCGACGGACAACGCATGGCGGAACATGATGAATGACCTTTCGCAAAGGTTTGGAATATTTATACTGCCCGGTATAGTAAAAATAGCAAACTCATCAGTCCAGTATTAAAAATGACCAGCCGACACAGGATGTGTGCTCAATTGTTTCAACCAGGGTAGGCGCGGATAGCCGCTCGGCACGACGGATGAGGCACAGGTCGAAGGCAGTGCCCTCGACAGAAGATCACGAGCCCGTGGCGCGTCGTTCGCGCACGCGGGACAATCGACCGGATGAACCCAGTGAGCACTCCCCCCATGCTGCCGCCGAGCAGCGGCCCAGGCCGCCCCAAAGACCCCGCCAAGCGCGACGCGATCCTCGAGGCCGCCAAGACCCTGTTCCTGCGCAACGGTTACGACGGCAGCAGCATGGACGCCATCGCCGCCGAAGCCGGCGTGTCGAAACTCACGGTCTACAGCCATTTCACCGACAAGGAGAACCTGTTCTCGGCGGCGGTGAAGGCCAAGTGCGAAGAGCAGGTACCGGGCCTGTTCTTTGCCCTGCCCGAGGGCGCGCGGATCGAGAACGTGCTGCTGAACATCGCCCGTGGCTTCCATGTGCTGATCAACAGCTGCGAGTCGGTGGAACTGCACCGGGTCATGGTCAGCCAGGGCAGCCAGAGCCCCAAGCTGTCACGGATGTTCTACGAGGCCGGGCCGCAGCGGTTGCTGGACGGCATGGAACACCTGCTGGCCCAGGCGACGGCAGCCGGCCAGCTGGATATCGATGATGTGCCGACCGCCGCCGACCAGTTCTTCTGCCTGGTCAAGGGCGGGGCCAACTTCCGCCTGCTGGTGGGCTGCGGCGAGCCGCTGCAGGGCGAGGACGCGGAACAGCACATCGAAGCCTCGGTGAGCATGTTCATGCGCGCCTACGGGCCACGCTGAAGCGCCCTCAGGCGCCGGCTTCGAGCTTCTTCTTCGGATAGATGTCGTAGCGGCTGGATTTGCCTTCCAACGCATAGCCGGGCTTGTTGCCATCGATGGTCGGTGCCTTGCGCGGGCGCTTGACCACCACCCGGTGGCTGGCCAACTTCATGGCTGCGTCCAGCAAGGCTGGCGCATCCAGGTCATCGCCAACGAAGGGGCGGAACAGGCGCATCTCCTTCTTCACCAGCGCACTCTTGTCGCGGTGCGGGAACATCGGGTCCAGGTAGATCACCTGGGGCGGCTCGCCCTCCCAGGCGCGTAGCAAATCGATGGCGTTGCCCGTCAGCAGGCGCATGCGCGCCACGATCGCCCCCACCTCCGCGTCGCCTGCAGCCCGCGCCAGGCCTTCTTCCAGCAAGGCGGCGATCAGCGGCTGGCGCTCGATCAGGGTCATCGAACAGCCGAGGCTGGCCAGCACGAACGCATCGCGGCCCAGGCCCGCCGTGGCATCCAGCACCCGCGGGCGAATACCGGACTGTACGCCCACCGCCTTGGCGATCATCTGCCCAGCACCGCCGCCGAACAGGCGCCGGTGCGCCACCGCCCCTTCGACGAAATCCACCCGCACCGGGCCCGGCGCCTGGGGCCCCAGCTCCACCAGTTGCAGACCGGCATCACCCAGTTGCAGGGCGAACTCGCTCTCCCCTGCCTGCGGCAAACCCAGGCGTGCAGCCCAGGCAGCGGCATCGGCCGCCAGGTGCGGTGCAAGGGCGTCCATGCGGACAGTGGCTATAGGCCGTTCGTTTGTCATGAAGAAATGTGCTCAGAAAGTGTTCATCTCGGCGAACAGACCGCCGATAACCGAATGACGCGCATTTTGCCAGACCCGACCGCACAGAGTTGAACATGTTCGACACGACCCACGCGCTGCGCACGACGCCCACCGGTTCGCTGCCCCACCTGGAGCGCGACCTCGACGCCGGCCTGCGCGACTCGCTGGACTACCAGATCCTGCGCCGCACCCTGATGCCCGAGGCCCCACCGCCCGAGCCTGCGCCGGCGCCAGAGCCCGCTGCCGCGCCGGCCAGCGAGCCGTTGGAGGTCGCCCAGCAGGCCGAAGCCTTCCTGAATGTGGTGGAACAGCGCGAACTGAACCTGACCGTCACCGTCCCTGCCCAGCCGCAGAAAACCGATCCGCTGGCGCTCGATCTGGCCGGTAACGGCTTCAGCACCAGCGGCCTGCAGCGCAGCATCGCCTTCGACCTGAATGGTGACGGCCGCCGCGAGCAGATCAGCGTGCCGACCGGCGATGATGCCCTGCTGGCGCTGGATCGCAACGGCAATGGCCGGATCGATGACGGCCGGGAACTGTTCGGCGACCACCACGGCGCCCGCAACGGTTTCGCCGAGCTGAGCAGGTTCGATGACAACCAGGACGGCCGCATCGACGCCCAGGATGCGGTATTCGAGCGCCTGAGCCTGCTGCGCTTCGATGCCGCCGGTCGCCAGCACACGCAGAGCCTGGCCCAGGCCGGGGTCAGCGCCATTCGCCTGGACGCCCGCGACGTGCAGATCGCCCTGGGGGCCTACGACGAGATCGCCCAGCTCGGCCAGTTCGAATTCGGTGACGGTCGCACGGGCACCGCCGCGGACCTGCTGCTCGCCAGTCGCTAGCTAGCGGCACATGCGGAACAGGCCCATGTCGACATGGAAATGATCGAGGTGGGCCTGGTTGTATTCCGGCCCGAGGGTGGTGTTGAAGCTGTCGCAGGCCGCATCCCGCACCCGGCGCAGAAAGCGTGCGTTATCCCCCTCCCCCGGCCAGTCCTTCAATACGCTGACCCGGCGCCCATCGGCCAGGCGAAACCCGACGATATCCAGGGCATTGGCGCTGGCGTGCTGGCTGCGGCGCTGGCTGCCGGCGATGGAGCGGCAGGCGAAACTGCCGACATGCTCGACCCGCGTGACCGGCTGCCCGAATACCTCGCGGGCGGCCGGTTGCAGGCCATGCCGTTCGAACAGGGCGAAGGCCGCCGCCAGCGGACAGGTGGCGATGAAACTGCTGCTGAAGGTTACATCGGACGCCTGCACGCGCACGGTGTTTTCCAGCGGGCAATCCGGAGTCGGCTGGCTGTCGGCCAGGGCCACATAACGCAAAGGTGACGTCGCCAGGGCCTGTTCGCACAGGCCGTGGTCGTCCTGCAGGCGCCAGAGTTTGAAGGAGGTCAGCAGGTTCGGCGTGTCGCGGATATCCAGCGGCGCCCAAGGGTCCCAGCGCGACGGGATGTCGATCCACTTCTGGTGCACCGCCAGCGGCCCACCCACCAACACCACCAGCAACGACAGCCAGAAAAAACGCACCATACCCGCTTAGCGCCCGAACAGCTCGTTGAGCGTCGCGAACGGCATGGCCTGTTGCACGTCCGCCAGGCTACCGCGGCTGGCCAAGGCCTGGGCCGCGTCGAAGAACGCCCCGTAGGCCGTTCGGGCCATGCTCGATCCCAGGCTGACCCGCTTGACGCCCAGCTCGGCCAGTTCTGGCAAGGACAGCTGCAACGCCGGCGAACCGACCAGCACGTTCACCGGTCGCGGCGCCACGGCACTGACCACGGCGGCGATTTCCTCGCGGGTGGTCAGCCCTGGCGCGTAGAGCACGTCCGCCCCCGCTTCGGCATAGGCCACCAGGCGGCGAAGGGTGTCGTCCAGGTCCTCATGGCCATGCAGGTAGTTTTCCGCCCGGGCCGCCAGGGTGAAGGGGAACGGCAGGCGGCGCGCCGCCTCGACCGCGGCCTGGATACGCTCGACGGCAAGGCTCAGGGGATAGATCGGCGACGCAGCCAGACCGTTGGCGTCTTCGATGGAACCGCCGACCAGGCCGATACGGGCGGCCAGGGCGATGGTCTCGGCGCAAGCCTCGGGCGCGTCACCGTAGCCATTTTCCAGGTCGGCGGCCACCGGCAGCGCCGTGGCCTCGACGATGGCCCGGGCGTTGTCCAGGCACTCGTCCCGCGACACCCGGCCTTCGGCATCCGGTCGCCCAAGGGCGAAGGCCAGGCCGGCGCTGGTGGTGGCCAGGGCCTCGAAGCCCAGGCTGGCGAGCAGCTTGGCCGAGCCCGCATCCCAGGGATTGGGCAGGATCAGCAACCCTTCGCGTTGGTGCAATGCCCGGAAAGCCTCGCCACGTTGCGCCTGCGTGTGCATATCAGTCCTCCGCTTCGATGGTCTTCACCTTGAAGCGTAACGCACGCCCAGGCAAGCCCGCGCGCCGTCAGAGCAGGCCCAGTTGCTCCGCCGCCGGCTCGACGTCCGGCTGGTTCAGGGCGGGCAGGCCTGGCAGGCGTTCTCGTAACAAGGTGTGAAAACGCTGGGCCTGGGCAGCGGCCAGGTGGTTGTCCGGGGTGTGCAGGAACACACAGGGCGTCAGGCCCAGGCCGATCCAGTCCGCCACCTTGTCCACCCAGGGCAGGAGGAACGGCTCGTTGGCCGTCAGGTCGGGACCGCCGATGAAGCGCACCTGGGGACTGTCGCTGAAGGCCGTCGGGCGTATGGGCAGGCGCGGCTTCTTCGACTGCGCGTGCAGCACCGCCGGATCGCGGGACTGGCAGCTGAACAGGGCCCGGGAATCCAGGCAGATACGCTCCACGCCCAGGCCATGCAGGAGCCGGTTGAGCGCCCGCTCCTCCTCGCCTTTGGCGAAGAACGCCGGGTGCCGCACCTCCACCGCCAGCCGTCGGCCGGAAAAGGCGTCGAGCCAGGTCGCCAGCTCCCCCAGCCGTGGCGGACCGAAGGCGGCTGGCAGCTGCAACCAGAGCGGTGCCACCCGCTCGCCCAGCGGAGCCAGCAGCTTCAGAAAGGCTTCGGTCTGGGGAAACTGGTCACGCAGGTCGCCCTCGTGGCTGATGTCCCGGGGCAGCTTGGCGCAGAAGCGGAAATCGGCAGGCATCTGCTCGGCCCAGCGCAGTACGGTGTCGGCCGAGGGACGTGCGTAGAAGGTGGTGTTGCCCTCGACCGCGTTGAACAGCCGGCTGTAGTGGATCAGGCGCTCGGCGGGACGCAGGTCGTCGGGGTAGATGCTGCCGTGCCAGGCGGCTTCGCTCCAGGAGGGGCAACCGAGGAAATAGGCGGGAGGCGTACTCACCGAACCGGGATCAGGCGAACAGGTCGAGACCCAGCACCTGCTGCGCGTCGGACTCGCTGGCGAAGGAAGCGGTGCTGCTGTAGCTGGCAATGGCCTGGGCGGCGCGGTTGCTCAGGGTTTGCTGGTAGCCGAGGTTCTGCGCACGGGCGGGCAAGCTGTCGACACCGGCACTGGAGGCTTCGACCTTGCGGGCCTGCGGCGTCTGCTCGAATCCCTGGGTAGCGCCCGGCAGCGCAGGTTGTTCACGGCGCGCCTCGACCTCGCGCTGCGCTTCGCGAAACGGCGTGACGGCCGTCCCTGAACGAGGGCCGCGATCGGGCGAGTAGGAAGGTATTGAACCGTCGATGCGCATCAGTTACTGCTCGGCGAAGATCGCCAACCGGGTTGAGGTGAGGGCAATTTAGCTGCGCCAGCGCGGCTTGGCAATCCGCCATCGTCGATCCAGCCTCCCGGCATGACCAATGGCGCTGGCCGAGACGAGGCGGTGCGTGGTCAGACCGGCTGCTTGGGCGAGGCCACCTTGTCACGCAGGTACACCGGCTGGGCATCGTCGGCCGCCACGGCCTCGCCCCGGGCCCAGGCGAAGCGCGCCAGGCTCAGCAGGTCTTCGGCGTGGGGCAACAGGGCATCGTCGCGCCCCTGCACCGCCACCGGCAGACGCGCCGCGTAGCTGCCCCAGCCGGTCCCCGCACCGAACCAGTCGCCCGCCGCATCACGGGGCAGGCTCGCCTGTTCCGGTGGCAGCACCGCTTCGACACCGGCCAGGCGCATTTCGCCCTGCTCGTTGCGGTAGCAACCCCAGTACACCTCGTCCATACGCGCATCGATGGCAGCCGCCACCTGGTTCGCCCCGTGCTCACGCAGCGAACGCTGGGCCAGCACGGCCAGGTTCGACACCGGCAGCACCGGACGGTCCAGGGCGAACGCCAGGCCCTGCACCACGCCGATGGCGATGCGCACACCAGTGAACGCGCCGGGGCCACGGCCGAAGGCGATCGCATCCAGGGCCGACAACGGCACACCGGCCTCGGCCAGTAGCTGCTTGATCATCGGCAGCAGGCGCTGGGCATGCAGGCGGGGCGCCACTTCGTAATGACAGGTCACCCGGCCGTCATGCAGCAGGGCGACGGAGCAGGCTTCGGTGGCGGTATCCAGGGCCAGCAGAGTGGTCATCGTGTTCACAATCGGACAGCAAAGGGGCGGGCATTAAAACGGTTTGGCGCTGTTTTTTCCACCTGCGTGCCCCGCCAGGCGACGGGAGAACCAGAAACGACAACGGCCCGCGAACGGGCCGTTGGCAATCCGCGACGCGGGTATCAGCTCAGGGCAGCGAATACCTTGGCGGTAATCTGGTCGACCGAGCCGACGCCGGCGATGGCGCTGTACTTCGGGGTGCCTTCAGCGGCGGCCAGCTTCTGGTAGAAATCCACCAGCGGCTTGGTCTGGGAGTGGTAGACCGACAGGCGATGACGCACGGTCTCTTCCTTGTCGTCTTCACGCTGAATCAGGTCTTCACCGGTTTCGTCGTCCTTGCCGGCGACTTTCGGCGGGTTGTGCTCGGTGTGGTAGACGCGACCCGATGCCGGGTGCACGCGACGACCGGCGATACGGCCGACGATTTCTTCGTCATCGACGGCGATCTCGACCACGTTGTCGATGGTCACGCCAGCTTCTTTCAGGGCTTCGGCCTGAGGAATGGTGCGCGGGAAGCCGTCGAACAGGAAGCCATTGGCGCAATCCGGCTGAGCGATGCGCTCCTTGACCAGGTTGATGATCAGGTCATCGGAGACCAGGCCACCGCTGTCCATGACGCTCTTGGCAACCAGGCCCAGCTCGGTGCCGGCCTTGACCGCTGCGCGCAGCATGTCGCCCGTGGAGATTTGCGGAATGCCGAACTTCTTGGTGATGAAGCCAGCTTGGGTACCTTTACCGGCACCGGGCGCCCCCAACAGAATCACGCGCATCGATGTGCTCCTCAAGATTTAAAGTAGTAATCGTCGGACTCGCCTCATGGGGCCAATCTCAGAATAGGGTTCAGCAGGGCCGCAAGCAGGCTACAAACTGCCAAAGGCCGATCAAGATACACAGCACACCCCCACCGCACAAGCCACCGAAAGTCGGACGAACACGGGCCTTCAGCAGGCCCGAAACGGGCTCCCGGCGGCGCCGAAAACACCTTGGCGAGCCTGCTGAAAGGTGCGCTCCGTCACACCCTCAACCCGTGTTGCGCAACCCCGCGGCGATCCCCGCCACGCTGACCAGCAAGGCTTGCTGCAACGGGCTATCCGCCTCGTTTTCACGCTGCCGGGAACGGGCCAGCAGCTCCGCCTGGAGCAGGTGCAGGGGGTCGAGGTAGGTGTTGCGCACGCTGATCGATTCCAGGGTCTCGGGGCTGTGCGCGAGCAACTGCGTCTGCCCGGTCAGGCCCTGTACCGCGACACAGGCCTGCGACAATAGGTCGCGTAAATGCGCACCCAGGGGTCGCAGCTCGGGCGTGACCAGGCGCTCGTCATACAAACGGGCGATCGCCCCATCCGCCTTGGCCAGCACCATCTCCAGCATGTCGATGCGGGTGCGGAAGAACGGCCAGTGCTCGCGCATCTGCCCGAGCAACGGGCCCTCGCCGCGCTGCAACGCGCTGGCCAGGGCATGGTCCCAGCCCAGCCAGGCCGGCAGCATCAGGCGGGTCTGGGTCCAGGCGAAGATCCAGGGAATCGCCCGCAGGCTCTCCACCCCGCCCTCCCGGCGCTTGGCCGGGCGGCTGCCCAGGGGCAGGCGGCCCAACTCCTGCTCCGGCGTGGCCTGGCGGAAGTACTCGACGAACTGTGGGTGCTCGCGCACCACGCTGCGGTAGGCGGTAACGCCATCGGCCGCCAGCTTGTCCATCAGCTCGCGCCAGGCGGGCTCCGGTGTTGGCGGCGGCAACAGGGTGGCTTCGAGCACGGCGGCCAGGTACAGGTTGAGGTTTTGCTCGGCGATATCCGGCAGACCGAATTTGAAACGAATCATTTCACCCTGCTCGGTGGTGCGGAATCGACCCACCACCGAGCCCGGCGGTTGCGACAGGATCGCCGCATGGGCCGGGCCACCGCCACGACCCACCGTGCCGCCGCGGCCGTGGAACAGCAGCAGCTCGACCTGGTGCTCGGCACAAATCTTCACCAGGGTTTCCTGAGCCCGGTACTGGGCCCAGGCCGCCGCGGTGGTGCCGGCGTCCTTGGCCGAGTCGGAATAACCGATCATCACTTCCTGCGGACCGTGCAGACGGGCCCGGTAACCGTGCAGACGCAGCAGGCGGTCGATCACCGCACCGGCGTTGTCCAGATCCGCCAGGGTTTCGAACAGCGGCACCACACGCATCGGGCGTTGCAGGCCGGCTTCCTTGAGCAGCAGTTGCACCGCCAGGACATCCGAGGCGGCACCGGCCATGGAAATCACGTAGGAGCCCAGCGACGCTGCCGGTGCAGCCGCCACTTCACGGCAGGTGGCCAACACCTCCGCGGTGTCGCCACTGGGTTTGAAATGCCCCGGCAGCAGGGGGCGACGGCTTTCCAGCTCGGTCAGCAGAAACGCCAGGCGCGTGTCTTCGTCCCACTCGGCGTAGTTGCCCAGTCCCAGGTAATCGGTGATTTCGCTCAGCGCCGCGGCATGCCGGGTGGAATCCTGGCGCACGTCCAGGCGCACCAGGAACAGCCCGAAGGTCGCGGCACGGCGCAGGCAGTCCAGCAGAGGGCCATCGGCGATCACGCCCATGCCGCAGGCATGCAGCGACTGGAAACACAGCTCCAGCGGTGCCATCAGGTCGCGGTTGTCCTGCAGCACGGCTGGCGAGGCGGCCGGCTGGCCATGCAGCGCCTCATGGGCCCAGGCGCGGGTGGCACGCAGGCGTTCGCGCAGCTGCTTGAGTACATGGCGATAGGGCTCGGCGCTGTCCCCGGCCTGGGCGCGCAGCTCCGGGCTGGCTTGTTGCATCGACAGCTCGGCGGCCAAGCTGTCGACATCGCGCAGGTACAAGTCGGCAGCCATCCAGCGCGCCAACAGCAGCACCTCCCGGGTGACGGCGGCCGTCACGTTGGGGTTGCCGTCGCGGTCGCCGCCCATCCAGGAGGCGAAGCGGATCGGCGCAGCTTCCAGGGGCAGACGCAGGCCGGTGGCCTGGTGCAGGGCCTGGTCGGCCTTGCGCAGGACGGTCGGCACCGCCTGCCACAGGGAATGTTCGATCACCGCGAAGCCCCATTTGGCTTCATCCACCGGGCTGGGCCGGCTGCGGCGGATTTCCTCGGTGTGCCAGGCCTCGGCGATCAGGCGTTGCAAGCGTTCGGCCACTTCGCCCCGCTCGGCGTCCGAAAGGTCGCTGTGGTCCTGGGTCGCCAGTTGGGCGGCCATCGCGTCGTATTTCTGGATCAGGGTGCGGCGCGCCACCTCGGTCGGGTGCGCGGTCAGTACCAGCTCGACCTCCAGCCGGCCGACCTGCCGGGCCAGCGCCTCGGGCTGGTGCCCACCGGCCAGCAGACGCTGCAACAGCTCAGGCAGTACCCGGGACTCGAAGGGCTCGGGCTCGTCCGGCGAGCGGCGGCGAATGCGGTGGTACTGCTCGGCGATGTTGGCCAGGTTAAGGAACTGGTTGAAGGCCCGGGCAACCGGCAGCAGTTCATCGTCATCCAGGCCATCGAGGGTTGCGGCGAGTTGTTCGGCGCCCTCCTCCGAGCCGCGCCGTGCGGCCTTGGCGCCCTTGCGGATGCGTTCGATCTTGGCCAGGAATTCCTCGCCGTGCTGGGCGCTGATGGTGTTGCCGAGCAACTCGCCGAGTTGGTGCACATCCTCGCGCAGACGCGCGTCGATTTCTGCCATGGCTGACTCTCCGCTGATCCCCTGAGCCTCAAGAGTGCCCAGCGCGACAGGTTCTTACAAGGGTTCGACACCGAACCGATGGCCGCTGCACGCGGTCTAGGCTTATAAGGGCGGGCTTCACAAGGGCCCGCTCCCGCAACCTGACCGCAACGTGGCCTACCACGAGTCGCCACAGGATGAGGACACCATGAAGATTCGCGAGCTTGTTCGCCATTGGGAACAGAATGCAAAGGGCCGCCTGAGCATGAGCCCTTACCACATCCACCTGGACCTTGAAGCCGCCGCACGCCTGGCCGCGCTTTCCGAGATGTACCCCAAGCGACGCCCGGAAGACATCATCGGCGAGCTGATCGGCGCCGCCCTGGAAGAGCTGGAAACCAGCCTGCCCTATGTGAAGGGCAGCCAGGTCGTGGCTACCGATGAAGAAGGCCATCCCCTGTACGAAGACATCGGCCCTACACCGCGCTTCCTGGCGCTGTCGCGCAAGTACCTGCACGACATGCAGAACCAGCAGGACAGCACCAGCCACTGACGCCGTCCCGCTCAGCGCCCCCTCCCCATCGGGAGCGGGGCGGCTTTGTGCGCGTGCGAAATTAAATTCACCAAGCTGCTTAAACCGCTGAAAATCGCCGTAAAAATCAAATTTTGTAATTTTTTTTGAACGTTTCAGCTTTTTCCAGACTCAGAAAAAACATGCCGCGCCGACCAACGGTCATTGCTAGCGCAGATGCCGCCCTTCGCGCACTGCCCTTCGCAAACCCGGTCCGAGTGTTGGCTGGTGACCATCATGGGAACCGAATCTGAACCAGGAAACTCGCAATGGAGCTGAAACCATGATCATCAACACCACCCAATCGCCACGTACCACGCTGCACAGCTGGAAACTCGCCGCCCTGGCCATCGGTGGCTCCCTGCTGCTCGTCGGTTGCGCCAGCAACCCGCCCACCGAACAGCTCGCCGTGACCCAGTCGGCAGTGAACAACGCCGTGAGCGCCGGCGGTACCGAGTTCGCTGCCGTGGAAATGAAGATGGCGCAGGACAAGCTCAAGCAAGCCGAGCTGCAGATGCACGAAGAAAACTACGAAGAAGCCAAGCGCCTCGCCGAACAGGCGGAATGGGATGCCCGCGTGGCCGAACGCAAGACCCAGGCGGCCAAAGCCGAAAAAGCCCTGCAGAACGCCCAGCAAGGCATTCAGGACCTGCGTGAAGAAAGCCTGCGCGGCACTCAGACCCTGCCCCAGACCGGCAACTGAGCCCCGACGCGCACTGACTCCACCTATCGATAAAGGATGACCCGACCATGCGTAATCAAGTGATGATCCCCGCCCTGCTGGCCCTGAGCGTTGGACTTGCCGCCTGTTCTTCGCAGCCCAACGTCAACCTGGAACAGGCCCGCAGCAACTACGCGACCCTGCAGACAGACCCGCAGGCCAGCAAGCTGGCGGCGCTGGAAACCAAGGACGCGAGCGACATGCTCGACAAGGCCGAGCAGGCCTACCGCAACGACGCCGACGAGAAGAAGGTCGACCAGCTGTCGTACCTCACCACCCAGCGCGTCGAAGTCGCCCGCCAGACCATCGCCCTGCGCACCGCCGAGCAGAACCTGGAGCAGACCGCGGCCCAGCGCGCCCAGGCTCGCCTCGACGCCCGCGACCAGCAGATCCGCAAGTTGCAGATGGACCTGCAGGCCAAGCAGACCGAGCGCGGCACCCTGGTGACCTTCGGTGACGTGCTGTTCGACGTCGACCGCTCGGAGCTGAAGACCAACGGCCTGGGCAACGTGAATAAACTGGCAACCTTCCTCCAGGAGAACCCGGAGCGCCAGGTGATCATCGAGGGCTACACCGACAGCACCGGTTCGGCCGCCTATAACCAGAGCCTGTCGGAGCGCCGCGCCAACGCGGTACGCACCGCCCTGGTGAAAATGGGCGTGTCCCCCGAGCGCATCGTCGCCCAGGGCTATGGCAAGGAATACCCGGTCGCCAGCAACAGCGACGCCTCGGGCCGTGCCATGAACCGTCGCGTGGAAGTGACCATCTCCAATGACTCGAAGCCGGTCGCCCCGCGCTCGTCGATGGGTCAGGGCTGAGTACTGTCCGATAGTGAAAAGCCCCGCTTCGGCGGGGCTTTTTCATGGGTGCATGTCGGCCCGGATACTTCTACATAACTGTAGGAGCGGCCTTGGCCGCAAGCCCGGCGGTCAGCAGACAGGACCGCCGGCCCTTACTGGGCCGCGCCGCCCATGCCGCCGGTGCAGCGCACGGCCTGCTTGCGCTGATCGACCAGCACCCCGGACAGGCCTTTCTGCTCCATGTCGAACAGCACCACGATCCCATCGATGCACTGCGCCACCTGGCTGGCAGGCTTGAGCGACACCTTGTAGTCCTCGCCCGGGATGGTCTTGAGCATGGTGAATTCCGACAGCAGCAACGCATCTTCGGGCTTGGCGATGTGCAGGTAGCCGTAATAGCCGAGCACCGCCACCGTGGCGCAGATGCTGCCGATACCGGTGAGGATCAGAGGGATGGGATTGCGTTCGCTCATTGTGGACTCTCAGGATTGGGGACTTCAGCCAGACGACGCAGGCCAGTGAAACCGCGCGGATCGCTCATGAACAGCAGCATGACCTGGCGCCACGTCGGGTCGGCAAAGGTTTGTACATGCCCGCCACGGGTTGGCTGGAACAACCGTGGCGCGGGCGCAGCTTGATACAAGCGCACGCCATTGGAAAGCGGCACGATGTCATCGTCAAGGCTGTGGTAGAGCAGCAGGGGCAATCCGTCGAGCCGCGACACCGCGCGGATCGCGCTGTCGCCGTCCGGTATCAGCCAGCTCAGGGGCACCTGCAACGGCCAGGTCAGCCAGCCGGTGCTCAGCGCATAGCGGGCGCTGTCGCGGTAGCTGGCCGGTACGCCATCGAGCACCAGGGCCGACAGCTTCGCCCGCTGCTGCGGGTGCTCGGCCAGGTAATGCACGGCCAGTGCGCCGCCCAGGCTTTGCCCCAGCACCACCAGCGGTACCCCTTGGGTTTCCGGCGCCTGCTCCAGCCAGGTGAAGGCGGCTTCGATGTCCTGGTAGACCGCCGGCAGGCTCGGTTTGCCCTCGGACCGGCCGTAGCCGCGGTAATCCAGCATCAGGACCTGGTAGCCCTGCTCCGGCAGCCACCAACTGCCGCCCAGGTGGGTCGCCAGGTTGCCGCCATTGCCGTGCAGGTGCAGCACGGTGCCCTTCAAGGCAACGCCCTCCTTCACCGGCAGCCACCAGCCATGCAGGCGCGTGCCATCCTCGGCCTGCAGGGTCACGTCACGGTATTCCAGCTTCGCCCGTTCCGGGGTGAACGGCAGGCCGCGCTCCGGGTAGAACAGCAGCCCGCTGCACCCCGACAGGAGCAGGCTGGCCAGCAGCAGGCCGAGGGCGCGGATCATTGCTTGCCGCCGGCGCGTACTTCCTCGCGCGCGCGGAAGGTGGCCTCGTACACCCGCTCGGCCAGTCGGGAGAACGGCAGGCTCTGAATCCATACCGTGCCGGTGCCCTTGAGGGTCGCCAGCAGGATGCCTTCGCCGCCGAACAGCATGCTGCGCAGGCCGCCGGCCAGGGCGATGTCGTAATCGATGCCGCTGGTGAAGCCCACCAGGCAGCCAGTGTCCAGGCGCAGGGTCTCGTTGTTCAGCTGCTTGCGGATGACCGTGCCGCCCGCGTGCACGAAGGCCAGGCCATCGCCCTGGAGCTTCTGCAGGATGAACCCTTCACCGCCGAAGAACCCGGCTCCCAGGCGCTTGTTGAAACTGATGCCGATGGACGTGCCGTGGGCCGCGCAGAGAAAGGCGTCCTTCTGGCAGATCAGCGTGCCGCCGACCTCCGCCAGCTGGATCGGCACCACGGTGCCCGGGTATGGCGCCGCGAACGCCACCCGCGCCTGCTGCTTGCCGGCGTTGGAGAAGTGGGTCATGAACAGCGACTCGCCGGTGAGCAGGCGCTTGCCCGCCCCCCACAGCTTGCCCAGCACACCGCTGGCGGCACCGTCGCCCATGCGCGTTTCGAAGCGCACACCGTCGGTCATGTAGTTCATCGCGCCGGCCTCGGCGATCACCGTTTCACCGGGGTCGAGGATGATCTCCACGGACTGCGCCGACGCGCCGAGGATTTCATAGTCGAGTTGATGGCTGGGCATGTACGGGTCTCCTTGGGCTTCAGGTCCCGGGTTGACCCGGGCTGGTCAGGCTTCGTTCACAGGTGAACGGCAGTATGGGTTACCCGAAACAGACCGCGTAACCGGCCGATCATTTGCGTCCGAGTATCCGCAGAATGCGCAGGAACAGGTTGATGATGTCCATGTAGAGCGCAGCGGCGCTGTCGATCGCGTTGTCCAGGGTCTTCGGAATCTGGTTGGCGCGCCCCCAGTCATAGCCAATGTAACCGCAGAAGATCAGCACCACGATCCAGTCGAGGATGCCATGGTGGATGCCGAACACGAAGATTTCCACCAGCTCCACGATGATCACCAGCAGCAACGCCACGGTTAACGCCGAGGCGATCCGCTCGAAGAACGCCGGAAACAGCGTGCCCAGTACCATCATTGCCACCGTCACCAGGGCGGTGATGCGGATCGCCTCCAGCACCAGGCTCGGGTCGTAGCGACTGACCACCAGGTTGATGATCAGCCCGAACGGCACGACCACCAGGTTGTAGCCCAGGAAACTCACCAGCGGATGGGTCGAACGGCTGAACAGGTAGATGCCGAACATGCAGCACGCGAAGTAGCCACCGAAGAACACCCAGCTGTTGATGCTGCGTATCCATTCGGTGCTGATCGTATCGACCATCCACCAGTTGATCAGAAAGCCCCAGAGCAGGGTCAGGCCAATGACCAGGTTGTAGGCCCCCGGGCTGATGGTCCGATCCGTAAGCTGTCCTTGCCGCTCGAAAACCGAGTGTTCCATGTCGTACTCCCTGTACGTGGTTGCTGCAGCGCCGGAGCGGCGCGAATCAGAGGATATTGGCGTAGTCCGCTTCGATGCGGTCCAGGCTCAGGTGGTTGAGGAAGTTGGAGAAGCACATCCAGGCCGACAGCGAGTTGAGGTCGCGGAACTGCTGGGGCAGGTACTTGGGCGCGGTCACCAGGCCTTCATCGACCAGTTGGCGCAGGGTGCGCATGTCTTCGAGGGTGGTCTTGCCGCAGAACAGCAAGGGGATCTGCTCCAGCTTGCCCTTGCGCACGGCGAGCTGGATGTAGTTGTAGATCATGATGAAGCCTTTCAGGTAGGACAGGTCCTTGGTGAAAGGCAGGCCGGTGGGGCTGGAGCCGCGGAAGGCGCGACTGGCATTGCTGTAGCTCTGCTCCAGGCTGAAGCCCTGCTCGCGGTAGAAATCGCAGACCTGAATGAAATCCGCGCCCTGCTCGGCCATGTGGATCGCGCGGGTGCGGTTGGTCAGCTTGCGCAGGCGGGTCGGGTAGGAGGCGAAGGCGATGACCTCCATGAGGATCGCCAGGCCTTCCTGGGTCACGGTGGACGAGGGAGGCCCCTTGGCCAGAAAGGTGCAGATCGGCTGGTTCTGGCCATTCAGGGTGGTGGCGACGTGCACCAGCCCTTCATGCACTTCCAGCGCCTTGACGTCACGTTCGTTGAACATCGCATCGGCGCGGATCTTGATGTAGTCGGCCCCGGCGGCCGCATCGGCCAGGATACCGTCGGACTCGAACACCCGGATGGTGCCCTCCTCCTCGCCGAACACCAGGTTCAGCCGGCTTTGCAACAGCTGCACGGCATCCTTGGCGGTCAGGGTCTTGGGTTCGTCCTTGAGGTCGCCACGGTCATCGATCTTGTTCAGGTAGTCGGAGAACATCAGGCCGAGGTCGGCCAGGGTTGGGTCGCCGGCATGGAAGGCGTCGGAGGCCGCGCCGTAGAGCTCCTGGGAGATCAGGCCGAAATCCGGGGTGCCCCGGGCCTCGAGCATGCGGATCACCATGCGGTATTCGCGGCACATGCGCCGCATGATCTGCCCGACCGGGTTGAACTGGCCGAGCTGGCGGGTGATGTCGCGCTCGATGTTCTGCAGTTCGAGCTTCTTCGCCGCCGGGTCGAACGCCAGTGGCCTCGCCTCGTAGTAGGCCCGGTCGATGGCCGGCAGCTCGCGGCCCTTGTCCTTGAGGAACGCCTTGCGCACGTTGTCGCCCCACTTCACCGCGTCCAGCACGCGGATCGGAGTTTGCGCCTCGACGATACGGTCGGACAGCGCCCGCACGATCAGTTGGTAGTCGTCCAGCTCTTGGTGACTGTTCATCACACCCTCGATGTTGCGGTCAGGGCGCTCACGGCCCGACCCGCTGATAACGCGCCACCTCGATGAAGACGTCGGAATTGGCCTGGTCATCCAGGTAGGCGAAGACCTTGTCCAGCGGGCTGGTGATCAGCGCACCGTCGCCATGGGGGGTGTCGACCACCGCCCCTTCCAGTTGCCCCTGTTCCAGCTCCTGCAGGACCCGGTCGACGTCGAGGTTGTAGATGACCAGCTCGTTGTCGGTGGTCAGCTCGAAACCGGCGATGGCGAAGTTCGCCCCCAGGCTCTTCGGCAGGCCCGCCGACAGGTACCAACGCCGCCCATGGTGGGAGACGGTGAAGCTGTATTCGGTGAGGCCTTCCAGGTTCTCCGGGCTGTCTTCATAGGTCTTGGCCTTGTAGACGTTGGAGCCGGCCCGGATGATTTCCAGGTACTGCTGCTCGCCCCATTCGTTCTTGCGCGCCCATTCGCCCAGCAGCGGTATGGGGGCCGCCTCATTGGCGGGGATCGGATCCTTGAACGTGACCAGGCAACCACTCAACAACAGGAATGACACGGCGACCAATACACGCCAGGCGTTCATCGTTTGCTCCTTAGTGCAGCGGTCCGGATATCCATTTACCCACAGCCTGCATCACGCCCGGCCCCAAGGCCTGGCGGATGCCCCTGTATTGCGATCGATCGAGCGTGCGACACGGTGGCCGGTCAAAGCCCCAGCACCATGTGCATGTAGCGTCTAAGAATGGCCAGCATGCCTTCGTTGTCCAGGTGTTCGACGCCGTCGAGCAGGCCCTGATACTCCATCCGCAGGATAATAGCCGTCAATAGCTTGGCATCCTGCTCGGGCTCCTGCGAACCCAGCACTTCGAAGAACTGCGTCACACCCTGCTGCAGAATCTGCCGGTGCGCCTTCACCAACTCGTGCAGACGCGGGTTGAGCAGCGCCTCCTGCTGGAAGGCCTGCTCGGCCAGCAGGTGCTCGCGACGGGTCAGCAACTGGTGGCGAACGTACTCCACCGCCACCCGGGCGATCTCGTCGGCCAGCCGGCGGCGCGACTCGGTGCTGCCATCCAGGCGGCTGACCTGTTCCTGGAGCAGGCCCTGGGTGCTGCTCCAGAAGTCCGCCATGTGCGCCGCACTGCGCTCGACGAAACGGGCGAAGGTGTCGGTGATCAGGTCGTTGATGTCTTTGAAGTAATAGGTGGTGGCCGACAGCGGCACTTCGGCCTCGGCGGCGACCGCTCGGTGGCGCACGGCACGCACCCCGTCACGGACGATGATGCGCATGGCGGCATCGAGGATGGCCTGGCGGCGTTGCTCGCTGCCCTGGCGGCTGGCCTTGCGGCCCTGGTACTGAACGCTCTCGGCAACGGCGTTGGCAACGGTGGTGGCGCTTTCTTTGGCTTGAGTACGAGTCACGGCAAGACAGTCCTCTGACGCAATCGGACAACGGCATCCACAGACAGGATAAGTCCAATACCGCACAACAAAAAGCCGCCCGGAGGCGGCTTTTTTCAACGTCAGGCTTGAGGGCGCATGTGCGGGAACAGAATCACGTCGCGAATCGACGGCGAATTGGTCAGCAGCATCACCAGGCGGTCGATGCCGATGCCCTCACCGGCGGTTGGCGGCATGCCGTACTCCAGGGCACGAACGAAGTCGGCGTCGAAGTGCATGGCCTCGTCGTCGCCCGCGTCCTTCTCGGCCACCTGGGCCAGGAAACGCTCGGCCTGGTCTTCGGCGTCATTGAGCTCGGAGTAGGCGTTGGCGATCTCGCGGCCGCCGATGAACAGCTCGAAGCGGTCGGTGACGTTGGGGTTGTTGTCGTTGCGGCGCGCCAGCGGCGACACCTCGAACGGGTACTCGGTAATGAAGTGCGGCTGCTCCAGCTTGTGCTCGACCAGTTCTTCGAAAATCATCACCTGCAGCTTGCCCAGGCCTTCATGGCCGAGCAGCTTGGCGCCAGCCTTCTTGGCGATGGCACGGGCCTTCTCGACATCGTTGAGGTCGTCGGCGGTGATGTCCGGGTTGTACTTGAGGATCGAGTCGAAGACCGACAGGCGCGCGAACGGCTCGCCGAAGTGGAACACCTTGTCGCCGTATGGCACGTCGGTACTGCCCAGGACCAGCTGCGCCAGCTCGCGGAACAGTTCCTCGGTCAGGTCCATGTTGTCTTCGTAGTCGGCGTAGGCCTGGTAGAACTCGAGCATGGTGAACTCGGGGTTGTGCCGGGTCGAAACGCCTTCGTTACGGAAGTTGCGGTTGATCTCGAATACCTTTTCAAACCCGCCAACAACAAGCCGCTTGAGGTACAGCTCCGGCGCGATGCGCAGGAACATGGCCATGTCCAGGGCGTTGTGATGGGTTTCGAACGGCTTGGCCGCCGCACCGCCGGGGATGGTCTGCAGCATCGGCGTTTCCACTTCGAGGAAATCACGCTCGGCGAGGAACTTGCGGATGTGCGCGATCACCTGCGAACGAACGCGGAAGGTGTGGCGGGTTTCTTCGTTGACGATCAGGTCGACGTAGCGCTGGCGGTAGCGCTGCTCGGTGTCGGTCAGGCCGTGGTGCTTGTCCGGCAGCGGGCGCAGCGACTTGGTCAGCAGGCGCACGTTGGTCATCTCGACGTACAGGTCGCCCTTGCCGGAACGGGCCAGGGTGCCTTCGGCGGCGATGATGTCGCCCATGTCCCAGGTCTTGACCTGGGCCAGGGTCTCTTCCGGCAGGGTCTTGCGGTTGACGTAGACCTGGATGCGACCGGTCATGTCCTGGATCACCATGAACGAACCCCGGTTGAGCATGATGCGACCGGCAACCCGGACCGGGATGGCGGCGGCTTCCAGCTCTTCCTTGGTCTTGTCGACGTACTGTTTCTGCAGGTCCGCGCAGTAGCTGTCACGGCGGAAATCGTTCGGGAAGGCATTGCCCTGCTCGCGCACGGCAGCAAGCTTTTCCTTGCGCTGGGCAATCAGCTTGTTTTCTTCCTGTTGCAGTTCATGTTGGTCGAGTTGTTGGTCGCTCATGGTCTTCGGTCTGCCTGGCGGGTGGTGCGGTATGAATGATCGAGAGCCGGCGCACCGGCTCTTGCTGACGTGGCTTACAGGCCCTTCTTGAGGCTCGCTTCCAGGTACTCGTCGAGGTCGCCGTCGAGGACCTTCTGGCAGTCGCTGCGCTCGACGCCGGTACGCAGGTCCTTGATGCGCGAGTCATCGAGCACGTAGGAGCGGATCTGGTGGCCCCAGCCGATGTCGGACTTGCTGTCTTCCAGCGCCTGGGACGCGGCGTTGCGCTTCTGCATCTCCAGCTCGTACAACTTGGCCCGCAGCATTTTCATGGCGGTGTCCTTGTTGGCGTGCTGGGAGCGTTCGTTCTGGCACGCCACCACGGTGTTGGTCGGTACGTGGGTGATACGGACCGCCGAGTCGGTGGTGTTGACGTGCTGACCACCGGCGCCCGAGGAGCGGTAGGTGTCGATGCGCAGGTCGGACGGGTTGATGTCGATCTCGACCTTGTCATCGATCTCCGGCGAGACGAACACGGCCGAGAACGAGGTGTGGCGACGGGCACCGGAGTCGAACGGGCTCTTGCGCACCAGGCGGTGCACGCCGATCTCGGTGCGCAGCCAGCCGAAGGCGTACTCGCCCTTGATGTGCACGGTGGCACCCTTGATGCCGGCGACTTCACCTTCGGACAGTTCGATGATGGTGGCATCGAAGCCACGCTTGTCGGCCCAGCGCAGGTACATGCGCAGCAGGATGTTGGCCCAGTCCTGGGCTTCGGTGCCACCGGAACCGGCCTGGATGTCCAGGTAGGCGTTGTTCGGGTCCATCTCGCCACTGAACATGCGGCGGAACTCGAGCGTCGCCAGGGCATCTTCCAGGCCCTGCAGCTCGGTGACCACGTCAGCCACGGCACTTTCATCGTTCTCTTCGACGGCCATGTCCAGCAGGTCGCGGCAATCGGCCAGACCGCCGGACAGCTTGTCCAGGGTCTCGACGACCTGTGCCAGCATCGCGCGCTCGCGGCCCAGCGCCTGAGCGTACTCGGGCTTGTTCCAGACGGCGGCGTCTTCCAGTTCGCGGTTTACTTCGACGAGACGATCATGCTTGTGATCGTAGTCAAAGATACCCCCGAATGGACTGGGAACGCTCGGTGAGGTCCTTGATGGTGTTCAGGATCGGATTGATTTCCATGGCTGGCGACACTCGCAGGTAAAACGTTCGGAAAAGCCGGCGAGTATACCTCACTCGTTGCGCGCCTTGCAGCCCGCAAGCGGCGCCGATTCACAGTCACACGGACCGGCGGCGCACTATACTCAGCGGCACACGTCCAGCAAGGATCGCCCACAGGAGCCTTCGTGCCATGCGCCTATCGCACAGCTTGCGCAGCCGTTTCGCCATTCTGATCGCCCTGCTGGTCGGCGGTCTCAGCTGGCTGCTCGGCACCCTGATCGGCCTGGATTCGAGCCAGCGCATTCGCGAGGAAGTGGGGCGGGACCTGGCGGAGCTGTCGTACATGATGATCGACCGTCTGGACCGCGACATGGAAAGCCGCGCCGGCATGCTCCAGGTGATCGGCAAGCTGCGTGCCCTGAGCGAGCCGGACGACATCGTCGAGATCCGGGTCCTGCTCGACCGCCTGCAGACCGAATTCCCGAGCATCGCCTGGGTCGGCTTCACCGACCCGGCAGGCACCGTGCTGGCTTCCAGCGATGGCGTGCTGGAAGGCGCCAGCATCGCCCAGCGCCCGGTCTACCTGGAAGGCAAGAAAGGCCTGTTCGTCGGCGACGTGCACGAAGCGGTGCTGCTGGCCAAGCTGCTGCCCAACCCGACCGGGGAAGCCATGAAGTTCGTCGACATCAGCCTGCCGGTGTTCGCCGCCGACGGCAGCCTGAGCGGCGTGCTGGCCAGCCACCTGTCCTGGACCTGGGCCGACGAGGTGCGCCTGTCGATCCTCGAACCGATGCAGAAGCGGCGCAACGTCGAGTTCTTCGTAATCAGCCAGGACCGCACCGTGCTGCTGGCGCCCAAGGAAATGATCGGCCAGCGCCTGCACCTGGAAGCCCTGGCGCCGTCGGACCACGCCTGGACGGTGGAGGAATGGCCCGACGGCAAGACCTACCTGACCGGTTTCGCCAACAGCCAGGGGCACGAGGACTACGCCGGCCTGGGCTGGACCGTGGTCGCCCGGCAATCGGTGGAGGAAGCCTACGCCCCGGCCCACGAGCTGATGGCGACTATCCTGCTGTGGGGCAGCGCCTTGGCCCTGCTGTTCGCCTTCGTCGGCTGGCTGCTGGCCGGCTACTTCACGCGCCCGCTGCGGCAGATCGCCGTGGCGGCCGACCGCCTGAGCGCGGGGGAAATCGCGGTGATCCCGGACATCAAAGGCACCCACGAGGTCGAGCTGCTGAGCCAGTCGATCCGCCACCTGGTGGAAAGCCTGACCCACCAGCAGACCGCCCTGGGCGCCATGGAGAACCTCGCCCACCATGACCCGCTGACCGGCCTGCCGAACCGCGTGGCCCTGGAAAAATACCTGCCCCGCGCGCAGCAGCGTGCCCAGGCAGCGCAGAACTGCCTGGCCCTGCTCTACCTCGACCTCGACGGTTTCAAGCCGATCAACGACCAGCACGGCCACACCGCCGGCGACCAGTTGCTGCGGGAAATGGCCGTTCGCCTGCGCGCCTGCCTGCGCGAGGGCGACCTGGTGGCCCGCCTCGGCGGGGACGAATTCCTGATGGTGCTGCAGGTCCCGAGCAGCGACGCCCAGCAGCAGGCGGGGCTGATCGCCGAACGCGCCCTCAAGGCCCTGAGTTCACCCGTCGACCTCAACGGGCAGACCGCCCAGGTCGGCTGCAGCATCGGCGGCGCCTTGTGGCCGCTGGACAGCAGCAACCTCAGCGAGGTGCTGGAACTGGCCGACCAGGCGCTGTACCGCGCCAAGCATGCCGGCAGGAACCGCGTGGAATTCCACCCCCGGCGCGTCCGCGACAGCACCCCGGACACCGAGCACGGCGTTATCTGACCGGCTCGGCCTCCCGCGCGGCAACGGGCGACACCACCGCTACCGGGGCCGCCCCGTTGAGGATCAGCTGCGCCGCCTTCTCGGCGATCATCACCACCGGTGAGCAGGTGTTGCCAGAGACGATGCGCGGCATGATCGACGCATCGGCGATCCGCAACCCCGGGATGCCGTGTACGCGCAGTTGCGCGTCGACCACCGCCTCCGCCCCGCTGCCCATCTTGCAGGTGCCGACCGGGTGGAAGATCGTCGTGCCGATGTCCCGCGCCGCCTCTCGCAATCCCTCGGCCTCCTGGTAGTCCGGGCCCGGCTTGTATTCTTCCGGCCGGTACGCCGACAGGGCGGGCGCCGCGACGATGCGCCGGGTCAAGCGGATGGCATCGGCCGCCACGTCCAGGTCGCGCTCGTCGCTCAGGTAGTTGGGCTGGATCAATGGCGTGTCGTTGACCCCGAGAGAGCGAATCTCCACCCGGCCGCGACTGTGCGGGCGCAGGTTGCACACCGACGCGGTGAACGCCGGGAAGCCGTGCAAAGGCTCGCCGAACCGCTCCAGCGACAGGGGCTGCACGTGGTACTGCAGGTTGGGCGTCGGCTGCTCGGAGCTGGAGCGGGCGAACGCGCCCAACTGGCTCGGCGCCATGGCCAGCGGCCCGCTGCGATTGAACAGGTACTCCAGGCCCATGCCCAGCTTGCCCCACAGGCTGCCGGCAACCTGGTTGAGGGTCTTCACCCCGCTGACCCGGTAGACCAGGCGCAACTGCAAGTGGTCCTGCAGGTTGCCGCCCACGCCGGCCAGCTCATGCTGCACGCCGATACCCAGGCGCTGCAGCAAGGCCCGAGGGCCGATGCCCGAACGCTGCAACAGCGTCGGCGTGCCGATGGCGCCGGCGCAGAGAATGATTTCACGCTGCGTCGCGATCTGCCGTTCCGTGCCCTGCCAGCGCACCTGTACCGCGCTGGCACGGCCGTCGGCCAGCACCACCCGCTGCACCTCGGCACCGGTCAGCACGCGCAGGTTGGGCCGTTGGCGGATACCGCGAAGAAAGGCCTTGGAGGCATTCCAGCGTACGCCCCGCCGCTGGTTGACCTGGAAGTAGCTGCACCCTTCGTTGTCGCCGCCGTTGAAGTCCTCGACGCTGGGAATGCCGCTCTGCGCCGCGGCCTGGCGGAAGGCTTCGAGCAGGTCCCAGGACAGGCGCTGACGCTCGACCCGCCATTCGCCGGCCGCTCCGTGCACTACCGACTCCCCGGCGAAGTGATGTTCCGTGCGTTTGAACAGCGGCAGCACGTCCTTCCAGGCCCAGCCCGGATTGCCCGCGGCCGCCCAGGCGTCGTAGTCGGCCGCCTGGCCACGCATGTAGATCATGCCGTTGATGGAGGAACTGCCCCCCAGCACCCGCCCCCGCGGATACCGCAACGCACGCCCGTTGAGGCCGGGCTCGGCCACGGTGTCGTAGCACCAGTCGGTGCGCGGGTTACCGATGCAATACAGATAGCCCACAGGCACATGAATCCAGGGATGCCAGTCGCTGCCGCCCGCTTCGAGCAACAGCACCCGTACCCCGGGGTCGGCGGAAAGCCGGTTGGCGAGCAGGCAACCGGCCGGGCCGGCCCCCACGATCACATAGTCGTAACTGTCCAGGAGCAACGGTGCCATCGGCGTCCTCGCAATGACCGACAGATCGGATGCATTGAGACTAGCTGCCCTCGGCCAGCGACAAAAGACCTCCAGATGCGATTCAACCTCTGAATGATGCGACATGGTTGATGTATCCGCTGGAAGCGCCTGCGGCCCGCACTACCGCCCTCTTCAGGCCAAGCGTCAAATACCAAGCGAACAGGCTTGGCCGAAGATCAGGCATCGGACCCAAGCCATGACTGCCTGATGCCGTGCAGCGTATGACGCTACCTGTCTTGCCCACCCCATGAAGGCGCCGAACGTTGGTCGAACTGGCAACTTTCGGCATCGGTGACAACTGCAACACGGGATTGAGGCGACTCAGCCACCACGCGCCTGCCGGCCCAATCGGCCTGAATGATCGGCCCCCTGGCAAGCGTTACCGTGAGAATTTCTCACACGCCAGCCAACTCATTCTGTTACCACGTCAAGCCCTGTTTCATGGGTGGTCCGAACACACCGGGTTTCATATATAAAATCCTTTAATTTCAATTACTTAAATAAAATAATTTGCGTGGCATGGTTAGTGCAAAAACGGAGTTGCAGGGCTTCCTCGTTCATCCTCATATCGGACAGTAACGGCGAAGCGCCTGGAAAACACCGTTAAGAAATGCTCTGAAAATGCCAGCACTCGAGCCCCAGAAATTATCTAAACAGGCCGCGGGGCGGACTCATGAAACTGGCTTTTCCGAACCGACTTAATAACTACAAAAAATAGTGCCCAACTCTTTACTCGCAATCGTTCGACTGCCAGCAGAGAGTCGACCAGCAGCCTCTCATCAAGGTGGTTCGGTCATTCGGGCCGTGCGGATGACATCACCATGATGCAACTGTTCGTTGCCCCGACATTCGCAGTCGGTGGCCTTGCTCTTGTCCGTTGCTTCCTTCTGCTGCTGGTGACACTGGCCTGCTGGCCAGCCCGGGCAACCGACCTGACATTGCCCGGCATCAACCTGGGCGGCACCAGTTTCGAGGACGGTGCTGGCGGTATTGGCCACGCCTTCCAATGGACGACCAGCTACACCGAGGCCTCACGCCTCTACGATGCAGAGGGTGATCGTCGCGACCTGAAGCATCACAGAGCCCTGTGGGTATCCCGACTGCACTACCTGTACACCAGTCCGCATATGTTCCTTGGTGGCAACCTCGGCGGCGATGTACTGTTACCGCTGATAGACATGGACATGGAAATAGGGCCTGCCCGGCTTCACAAGCGTGGAATGGGCAACCCCGTTCTGGGTGTCTATCTGCAATGGCTGAACCGGCGCCTGTTCGACCGACCGTTCGCCTCTCGCCTGTCACTGGTCGCACTCGTCCCCTGGGGGGATTACGACCGAGATGCCTCGCTCAACCTGGGTACCGACTACTACAGCCTCAACCCCTACTACGCCTTCACCCTGCGCACGAGCGACCGCTGGGAGCTGAGCGGCCGCCTGATGTATCTCTGGAACGGTCGCAGCGATGATCCGGAAACTCGCCTGCACACCCTCCACCGCGAAACAGTCCGCACGGTCCAGCCCGGCCAGGCGCTGCACTCCAACCTGAGCGCTTCCTATGCGCTGAATGCGCAATGGCGCTTGGGCATCGGCCTCTACCACCTGCAGCAAATAACGAATGACCGCATCAACGGTGAGCCCCAGGTGGACTCGAAGGAACGCATCCTCGGTCTGGGGCCGGGCGTGCAATGGCGCAGCGGCCCCAATCGCCTCGTCGCCAACCTCTACGCCGAGAGCATGGCCCGCAATCGCGCGGCCGGCTCACAACTGGTACTGCGCTACATGCGTGTGTTCTGAAACCGGGGCTCACCCCACGCCAACAGGAAACGACCCATGGAACTTCGCTCGGCACGCTGGTGCGGCGTGATCAGCCTTCTGATCATTATCATCATTGCCTACATAGACCGTATCAACATCGCGGTGTTGATCACCGATTCAGACTTTCTGCAGCACATCGGCCTGGCAGGGGAAGACCGTACCCACCAAGGCATGCTGGCCACCGGTTTCATGGTCGGCTACGGCATTTCCTCCTTGGTACTGACCCCCTTCTGCGTGGCGTTGTTCGGTGTGCGCCGCAGCCTTATCTACGGCCTCTGCTTCTGGGGCCTGATCACCTTCGTCTCCCCCTTGATGAGCAGCTTCGGCCTGCTGCTTTTCTCCCGAGTGCTGCTGGGCCTGGCGGAAGGGCCGTTGTTCGCCCTGGCCGGCTCCTACGTGAAGGCCTACTTCGAGGCAGACGCAAACGGCAAACCGAACGCGTTGATCTACATGGGCGCCGGACTCGGCCTGGCGCTGGGCTACCCCCTGATGGGCTTCCTGCTGCTGAGCTACGGCTGGGTGTTTTCCTTCCAGTTCCTCGGAGTGATGAACATCCTCCTGGGGCTGCCGCTGGTGCTGGCCTTCATTCGCATGCCGGCGTCCTACGATTCCATGACAGTGAGCAAGGTGTCGCCTACCGCGGTGCTGAGGCATACGCGCAACCTGTTCACCGGGGCGATGCATACCCGCCACCTGATGGTGCTGACCGTGTTGTCCTGCGCCTTTCTTTCCTACATGTGGGGCAGCAGCAACTGGCTGCCCACCTATCTCAAGGAGGCCCGGGGTATTGCACTCTCGGAGCTTGGCTGGCTGGTATCGCTGCCCCTCTATGCCATGGTGGCCGGTACCCTGTGTGGCGGAGTGCTGATAGACCACCTGCAACGTCGCCAGGTGCCCCTGCTATTCATGACGGCCAGTTCGGCGGTCGCACTGTTCGTGCTGCTCGCCATCAATGCCAGCGATGGCTATCAGGCCATCTACTACCTGATGGCGGCGAACTTCTCCTGGGCCACCCAAGGCGCAGCCATCCCCGGCAGTGTGCAGTACCTCTCGCGCGCGGAACATACCGCCAGCGCCTACGGCGTGGTCAATGGGGTGGGTTCGGTGGTTTCCGGATTCATGCCGATGCTGATGGGCTGGGTGATCACCCTGGTATCCAGCGGTCAGGAAAACGAGGTGACGGGCTTCTACTCGGGCTTCAGCCTGCTGATCGGCATGCAGGTAGTGGTATTCCTGTGTGGCTGGGTGCTGTTGCGGCGCAGCGAGCACGATTACCGGTCCACCACAGGATTGGAGGCTCCCTGAGGGGCCGTGACTGCCCCACACATCCGTGGGGCCTAGATAAGGAGTTACAACATGACCCAGCTTTTATCCTTGGCGGGCGGCTATCGCTTCATTCCGGGAGAATTCAAGTATTCGTCGGCGGTCATCGCCGAACCCGGATACGCCATCGAACGGGTGAGGCTGACCCAGCCTCTTCCGCTGGCTGAAGGCTTTGCCTTCATGGAGGCATATCTCGGGAGGCTGGGACGGCCGATGCTGGCGCTGTGTGCCTGTGAACTGCGGTCACCCGCCGCAATGACGGAAGAGCAGTTCAAGGCGTTCAACCTCGCCTACGTCATCCCCTTGAAAACGTGGGGATTGACCCAGGGTGAACTCAATCCGGTCGCGCGCTGCAACCTGATTCCTCAGTACAACCCGCCCACCGAACCCAGCTTGTACGCCTTCTGCTACACCGTACCGGATGGTCTGGAGCGGCGTGTGGCAGACTTCGTTACCTCCGGCGCCGCCGAATGCCCGGACCGTCCCAACTACCGCGACAACATCGTTCGCCTCGGCGACACCTCGCCGGATGCGCTGCTGGAGAAACTGAGTTTTGCGCTTGGCGACCTGGAGGACAGGCTACGGATCATGGGTGTCACCTGGGCTGATGTGCGAAACATGAACCTCTACAGCCGGCACGACCTGCACCATGCCTTGGAAGCACTGATAGCGCCACGTGGCCTGTTGACGAGTGATCTTGGGTTGCATGCCGTCTCGCCGCCAGTCGTGGATATCGAAGTCGAAATAGACGCCAAGCGGATATCGCGACACCTGCTGCTGGATGGCCGTTTCGATTGAACCGACGCAAAGGAACCAGGCTCCGCCGGGTTCCTTTGCGTGGCGCTATCGAAGTATGAACAGTGCAAACCTACACAAACCGACGATACCGACCTACGTCGGGAGACAGCGCTGACGTGCTCAATACAGGCCATGAGGCCCTGCAGCCACACGGACAGCCTTTCGACTACACAATTACGCTTCCAACAGGAGACTGAGATGACGGTTCTCAGCGAATCCGGCGCTCTGATGTCCTATTACAACCAGCAGTACGACTGCTCGTACCAGCGTCGCAGACTTTGATCAGTATCCACGCCTGTATCGCACCCTGAGCGACCAGGCCCATGCCAGCCTGCACGGTTTCAAGGATGTGGCCTATGGTCCAGGCAGTGCCGAGCGATTGGACATTTTTCCGGCCAGTCGCCGGAACGCTCCGGTGTTGCTGTTCATTCATGGCGGTTACTGGCGGGCCCTATCCAAGGCCGACTCGGCCTTCATGGCGCCGGCGCTTACAGCGGCGGGAGCCTGTGTGGTTGTACTTGAATACGACCTGGCCCCTGCGGTAACCCTTGATCACTTCGTCGATCAGTGCCGCGGTGCCCTGGCCTGGATACACAGCAACGTTGCCACATTCGGTGGTGATCCCCGGCGCCTGTTCGTCAGCGGGAGTTCAGCAGGAGGACACTTGGCCGGCATGTTGCTGGCCGACAACTGGAGAGCCGATTACGACGTGCCGGATAATGTGCTGCGCGGTGCTCTGTTGTTCAGCGGGCTTTTCGATCTGCACCCATTACTGCAGACCTACATCAACACCTGGATGAAACTGGATACTGAAGCAGTCCGGCGCAATAGCCCTTTGCTCCACTTGCCACGAAGCGCTGGCGAACTTGTGGTTAGTTACGGGGCGCTTGAATCGGCAGAATTTGTTCGCCAGAGCCAAACTACCTGGCGGCTTGGTGCGAAAGGGGGTTGCCCGGCCGCTTCCTCGAGGCGCCGCAAAAAAACCACTTCGACGTCGTACTGGAACTGGGAAAACGGGAACGCCCCTGTACAACGCAGCATTGCAACTCAGGGACATCGGTAAATAGCGACTATCAGCAGGGCCGCGTTCGAAATCGATAGCGGCCCTGCTAGTTCGATCAGACGGCGTTCAGCTCGACCCGCACCTGGGCTTCGAGCTCGCTCTTCAGGGCCGGGTCCAGCTTGAGCTGACGGGCCAGCTCTTCCAGGTAGGCGCGCTCCATGAAGTGCTCTTCATCGACCATCAGCACGCTGGCGATGTACATCTCGGCGGCCATTTCCGGGGTGCTGGCGGCACGCGCCACGTCTGCCGGGTCCAGGGGCTTGTTCAGCTCGGCTTCAAGCCAGCGCTTGAGGTCGACATCCTGGGTCAGCTTGGCCAGCTCGCCTTCGATCAGTTGGCGCTCACGAGCGTCGACGTGACCGTCGGCCTTGGCGGCAGCGACCAGGGCCTTGAGGATGGCCTGGCTGTGCTGCTCGACCTGGGGCGCCGGCAGGCGATCCAGGGTCTGCGGCTCGCCCTGGGGCGCCTGGGCCTGTTGCGCCTGCCAGTTGCCGTAGGCCTTGTAGGCGATCACACCCAGCGCGGCCAGGCCGCCATAGGTCAGCGCCTTGCCACCGAACTTGCGGGCTTTCTTGTTGCCCAGCAGCAAGCCCATCGCCCCGGCTGCCAGCGCACCGCCGCCAGCACCGGACAGCAGGCTGCCAAGGTTGCCGGAACCGGAAGAGGAACCGCCACGACCACCCAGGGCGCCGCCCAGCACATCGCCAAGACCACCGCCCGACGATTTGCCAGCGGTTTTCTGCTGCAGCAGGTCCTGGCCGGACTTGAGCAATTGATCGAGTAAGCCTCGGGTATTCATCGGCAGTCTCCTGACGGCAATAGGTGAAAATTCGACCGGGAGCATGCACCGAAAATTCGGGCATGGGTGGTGAGTGTGCGTCGAAATGTTGCCAGTCCGAGTGTAGCCCGCGCCGCGCCAAGGGGCCGGCGGGCGCGATGCAGCGGGCAGAGAATCAGCGTGGCGCGATATGCGCCACCATCAACTGCACGCTCTCGTTGCCACGAAACTCGTTGAGATCGAGCCGGTAGGCCACCTCGGCCCAGCGCAGGGTCGGGTTGGGCCAGACGTCGCGGTCGATGTTGAAGGCGATGCCGTCGAGTTGCACGCTGCCGCACTCGGTCTTGAGCACCAGCTTGAGATGGCGCTCGCCGACGATGCGCTGGTTGACGATCTGGAACACGCCGTGGAACAGCGGCTCGGGGAAGTGCTGGCCCCAGGGGCCGGCATGACGCAGCGCCCGGGCCAGCTCCAGGTGGAACTCCTCGACGGACAGGCTGCCGTCCGACAGCAGGCGGCCGGTCAGGTCGTCCTCGCACAGCTGGCGCCGCACCTCGGCATCGAAGGCCACGGCGAACGCACCGAAATGCTCCTGGGGCAGCGACAGGCCGGCGGCCATGGCATGCCCGCCGAACTTGCTGATCAGCCCGGGGTGCTTGGCCGCCACCGCGTCCAGCGCATCGCGGATGTGGAAGCCCGGCACCGAGCGGGCCGAGCCCTTGAGGACGCCCTCCCCGGCATCGGCAAAGGCGATGGTCGGCCGGTGGTAACGCTCCTTCAGGCGCGAGGCGAGGATGCCGATCACGCCCTGGTGCCAGTCCGCCTCGAACAGGCACAGGCCGAAGGGCATGTCTTCCAGCGGCAGGTCCTTGAGCTGGGCCAGGGCCTCGCGCTGCATGCCCTGCTCGATCGCCTTGCGGTCCTGGTTGAGCTGGTCGAGTTGCACGGCCATGTCACGGGCCAGGGCCTCGTCGTCGCAGAGCAGGCATTCGATGCCCAGGGCCATGTCGTCCAGGCGGCCGGCGGCGTTGAGGCGCGGCCCGAGAATGAAGCCCAGGTCGGTGGAGGTGATGCGGCCAGGATCGCGCCCGGCGACTTCGAGAATCGCCCGCAGACCCGGGCGCGCCTTGCCGGCGCGAATCCGCGCCAGGCCCTGGTGCACCAGGATGCGGTTGTTGGCGTCCAGCGGCACCACGTCGGCCACGCTGCCCAGGGCCACCAGGTCCAGCAGTTCGCCCAGGTTCGGCTCGGCGCGCTCGGCCCCGAACCAGCCGATCTGGCGCAGGCGGGCGCGCAGCGCCAGCAACACGTAGAACATCACCCCCACCCCGGCCATGGCCTTGCTCGGGAACGCGCACCCGGGCTGGTTGGGGTTGACGATGGCGTCCGCGCTGGGCAGCTCCGGCCCCGGCAAATGGTGATCGGTCACCAGCACCTTGAGCCCGGCGGCCTTGGCCGCAGCCACGCCGTCCACGCTGGAGATGCCGTTGTCCACGGTGATCAACAGCTCCGGCTGGCGCTCCAGGGCCACGGCGACGATTTCCGGGGTCAGGCCGTAGCCGTACTCGAAACGGTTGGGCACCAAATACTCGACGTGGGCGGCACCGAGCATGCGCAGCCCCAGCACCCCGACCGTGCTGGCGGTGGCGCCATCGGCATCGAAGTCGCCGACGATCAGCATCCGCTGACGCTGCTGCAGCCCCTGCACCAGCAGCTCGACCGCCGCCTCGATGCCTTTCAGCTGCTGGTACGGAATCAGCCGCGCCAGCCCCTTGTCCAGCTCGTCCGGCGAGCGCACGCCGCGTGCCGCGTACAAGCGGGTCAACAGCGGTGGCAGGTTCCCCAGGTCGGGCAATTGGGCAGGAAGCGGGCGGGGTTCGATACGCATGGAAGCCTTGTCTGTTTCATGGAGCACGTAGAGTGGAACAGCGCGACGCGTGTTCCACCAGAAAGCCAGTGGATGCGAAATGCGGCATCCACCCTACTCGGTCATTAGCGCTGGCCAGCCAGCCACTCGATGGGCAGTTCGTGCTGGCCGCGCTCGTCGGTGACGAACAGTTCGCCGTCGCTGATCATCACGCTCCAGCTCAGGGAACGCGGCATGTCCAGCGCCAGCTCCGCCAGCGCCTCCTGACCCAGGGCGACCACGTTGATGTTCTTCAGGCTGCGAACCGGGTCGAGGGCCTTGGTCTGCCACACGCGCAGGTTGCCGTAGGCCACCAGGCTGAACTTCTCGGTACGACGCGAGCACCAGGTGATGCGGTCGCTGTCCGGCTGGCCGACTTCGATCCAGTGCAGCACGCGGTCGTCCAGGCTCTTCTCCCACAGTGCCGGCTCGTCCACATCGGACAGGCCCCGGCCGAAAGCCAGGTGCTCGTGGTAGAACAGGGCGTAGGCGATCAGACGGGCGGCCAGACGCTCCTCGGTTTCCGACGGGTGCCTGGCCACGGTGAAGCGCAGGTTCTCATAGACGCTGCGGTCCATGTCGGTGAGGTTCATCTCGATCTTGTAAGTCGTGGAAGGCAGGGCCATGGAGGAGCTCTTGGCTGGTCGAATGAGGGGGCAAGTCTATCGCGAATCGCCCTCGGGGTGCCGACCTAAGATCGGGTTGGCAAATGGCCGACCCGGCGGTTGCCAGCACATTCGGCGATCCGTATAAACCGCCACGGGCCCGCTCGAGCAGGGCGAGCCTTCACGGACGGATGTATCGAAAAGGAAATCATCATGGAGCTGGTCGTCGGAATCCTCGCTGTTATCGCTTACTTCCTCATCCGGGCGGTTTCCAGCGCGGATGAAGAGCCACGGATCGTGAGGGAAGACGGGAAGGTCAGCCTGACGCCCGACGAGGCGACTCTGATCAACCGCATTTACGCGCTGCGAACCAGTGCGCCCGATCTGGGGCTGCAGCTGGCAGCCCCCCTCTGGGGCGACGCGTGGCAACTTGCCCACGTCTCGTTGTGTCCGTCGCTCTTGCTGCTCGATCGGGAAGAAGAAGCCCTCGAGCGGCTCTCGCACCTCGACGCGCCCCATCGCGATGATGCGCTGGAGCTGCTGCTGCAGGCGTTGGTGGGCGCCGGGCAGACTGATCGGGCACTCGCGCTGCAGAAGCGCTTCAACGTGACGCGCATGGGTTCACCGCTACTGCGCAGTACGCTGCTGCTGGCCGACGGAAAAATCGAGGACGCCCGCCAGGCACTGAATACCCTTGTGCTGAATGAAGAGCGTGGCGAACAACCCTTTCTGGCGCTGGCCCGTCTGCAACAGGGCTGCGACCAGCCAGAACTGGCCGAGGCGACCCTGGCCAGGGCCGAAGCCCTGCTCCGCCGTGAAGCCACGCTCGATTTCAACTGGAACCCCCTCCTGCAAACGCTGGCCGATTTGCAGCACTATCCACGCCTGCTCGAGCTTGCTCAGTGCAGCGATCTGCCCACGTTCACTATCGTCAAGCTGCTCGCGGCCCACGGCCGATATGACGACGCGCTGAACGTACTGGCAGACGCAGACCGCTCGAAATCCTACCGGATTGATCGTCAGGAACTGTTCGACCACTTCATTGCTGCCCAGCGGCCCGAGCTGATGGATAGGCTGCTGATGGTTGGAACGCTCGAAGGCGATGTGGAGCTGTTGAAGTGCTATGCCGACTGGCATGCACAGCGTGGCGATACCCACCAGGCCCAGCAGCTACTGGACCGGGCCCAGGGCGCGGAGCCCGTGAGCCGGCAATGGCTCCTGCTGACGATGGCCGAGCTGCACCGAGACAAGCACCCCTCCTGGGCGTCCAGCCTGACGCGCCACGCCGAACGCCTGCTCGCGGGTGAAAAAGGCAACGCGCCATGGCCCTCCATGCGCCTGTTCCACGTGCAGCACCTGCTGCGCGAACAGGCCAAGCGCCCACCCAATCAACGCGACAGTTGGTCGGTCCGCCAATTCCTGGAAGAGGTCGAACGCCTGCTTGCCGAACGGGATCCCGAAGACCGTGTTCCCGAGCGCATCGCGCACAGCCTGCTGCTGGAAGAGCTGGGGGAGTCACAGGCGGCAAGAACGCTGTTGGCTCACGTACGCCAACAACTGAACGAGCAAAACGATCTCGAGGACACGCCGTATCACTACAACGAACTTGCCACCACACTGATTCAGTTCGGCGAGCTGGAGCAAGCCAGGGAACTGGCGGACCAGGGGCTCGCCGAGGAACACTTGAACGAAACGCTGCTGACAGCCTACATCGATGCCGGGCGCCTGGAAGACGCCTTTGAGCTCATCGACCTGCACACGCTGATCGGTTCCTGCGGCACCTCCAACCTGCAGCGCCTGCATCACAGCATCGGTGCGCTCAAGGAAACCGATCCACGACGCTACCAGCGCCTGCAACAGCAGTTGCTGGACTGCCTGAACGATGACAACACCTGGCGACGCTGGGGCCAGGTGCAGCCCCAGCTCGCCGCTGCTTGATCACCGGTTACAAGCGCGCCCGGAAGGCCGACCCACGATCGGGTTGGCAAACACGGCAGCCGGCGTTTGCCAGCCCGCGGCGCACGCCGTATAACACCGCGGCACGGGGCTCCATCATGGAAACGGGCCCCTCATGGACAGCGAAACAGAAAGGAAGCCCACATGGAGTTCATCGTCGTTTCCGTGGCCATCGCCGCGATCATCGCCTTTGTCGTGTTCAAGTTCGCCTCCGGCAGTGCCGGCACCTCTGGCGAAATCCGCTACCCATTCGCGGGTACCAACGCCCACCTGACGCTCAAAGGGGTCAATCAGATCAATCGCATCGCCACGTTGCGCGACGGTGCCCCCGCATTGGCCCTGCAACTGGCTGGCCGTTTGTCGGGCGATGCCTGGCAGATTGCCCACGCATCGCTGGGAACCGCGCTGCTGCAACCCGGCCGCGAGGAGGACGCCCTGGCGTTGTTGCAGCGTCTCGACGAGCCCTACCGCAGCCATGCCCTGGAGCAGTTGCTGCAGGAGCTGGTGGACCGTGGCCAGGCCGACAAGGCCCTGGCGCTGCAAACCCGGATTGGCGGCGAGCCGCCGCGTTCGCCCCTGTTGCGCGGCGCCCTGGCCCTGGCGGCCGGCAACCCGGACGGTGCACGCCACGAACTGCACGGCCTGGCCGAGGATGACTCGCTCAGCGACCTGGATCGGCTGACCCTAGCCCGCCTGCAACAGGCCTGCGGCCTGGCGGAGGAAGCACAGAGCAGCATCAGCCTCGTCAGAGAGGCGCTGGACAGCGAAACGCCGGCCATCGAGTGGCGCCCCCTCATGGAAACCCTGGCGGCGCTGCACCATTACCCGGACCTGATTGCCCTGGCCGCGCTCGGTGAAGAGCACACGCGAATCGTCGTGGAACTGCTCATGCAGGGCGGCCAGTACACCGATGCCCTGAAACTGCTCGCACCGCTGGAGTCGCCCAGCACCGAGCTGCTCGACTATGAGGCGTACCTGAAGCAGCTGTTGCAGGATCAGCGCCACGACCTGGCACAGCAGCTGTTGAGCAGCTCCCAGGGTAGCGTCCACTCGATCCTGCTGGAGCAGTACGTGGACTGGCACATCCAGCGCAACGACAGCCGACAGGCCCAGCGACTGCTGGATGCCGAGGCACAACGCCTGGAACCGTCCAGCCTCAACTGGCTGCTGCTGTCCCTGGCCGAACGCCACGACGAGACACAGTCCTACTGGGCCAGCGAGCTGATCCGGCAATCCGAGCGCCTGATCAGCGACCACGCCGGCCAACCTGACGAGCCCTTCATGCGCCTGCTCAACCTGAGGTTCCAGCTCCAGGCCCAGGCCAGACGCTCAGCCAATCAGCGTGACAGCTGGACGATCCGCCGCTGCCTGGAGGACATCACGCAACTGATCGCCCGGATGGAGCCCGACGACGCCCTGACGCAGCGCATTCATCACAGCGAACTGCTGCACACCCTGGGCGAGCATGAGCAGGCCATGCAGTGCCTGCAGGACGCCCGCCAGCAGATGGAGGACGATTGGGCGCTGGATAAAGACATGCTCGAGTACCACAACGACGAAATCGCCACCGCGCTGATCAAGCTCGGTGAGCTGGATGAGGCCAAACGCCTGATCGACCAGGGCAAAGCCAGCCGCTGGCTCAGGCACGGCCTGCTGGACGCCGTCATCGCGGCCGGTCGCCTGGAGGACGCCATCGAACAGCTGGATTTCAGCACCTTGGTAGGCCTGGACCCGGAATCTTCACTCAACCAGCTCTACCGGCGCGTGCATGACCTGAAGGATCAGGACGTCCCGCGCCAGCAACGGCTGGAGCAGCGCCTGTTCGAACGCCTGGAAGAAGACGCCACCTGGCGTTACGACGCGCAGCTCGCGCCCCAGGTGTGACAGGCGATCAGGCCCACCCGCCGTCACAGGCAACCGTGACGGCCCTGCCCTCCCCCGACGCCTGGCGTTCGCTCGACGTCAGGCGTACCGCGTCCACAGCTTGTCGAACTCGCGGCGGTACTCGGCCACCAGGTACGGATCGTCGGTCACTAGGAGGTTTTCCTCGTTGCTAGTGCTGGCGCTGCGCGTCCAGTTGAAGCTGCCGTTGAGCAGCAGGCGGCCGTCGAACAGGGCGAACTTGTGGTGCATGTGGAAGGGGCTGTTGTCGATGCGCAGCGGCACGCCCGAGTCGATCAGGTGCTGGATGTCGCTGCCGACGTCGAAGCGCTTTTCGCTGTCGCTGATGATGCGCACGGCGATCCCGCGGCGGTGCACGGCAATCAGCTCGTCGCTGAGCTGGTCGTCGGAGATGGTGTAGACGCAGACATCCACCGATTCCCGGGCCTGGCGGCACAGGTCGCGAATGCGCTGGCGGCAGCTTTCGCCCGGGCTGAAGTGGGCGCTGGCCTGCCCGCGGATCGGCGAGCAGCGCACCTCCAGGGTCTTGATCACCTGTTCCAGCCATTTCAGGGCCGGTAGCGCATCCTCGGGGTTCTGAACCAGCTCGCGCACCAGGGCGAACGCCCGGTTGCGCATGTAGCGCACCTGGTCCGGCCCGAGGTCGTTGCCCAGTTCGCGCAGCTCGTCGCGCTCCTCGTTGCTCAGACGCAGGTCAGCGAGGCTGTCGCGCAGGTGTTGGTCAAGGCGGTTGAAATCCATGCAAATTCCTTTTCGTCAGGTTCGTTTCTTGCGCCAGAGCGCGGCGTACAGCACGCCGCTCAGGGCTCCGGCCAGGTGGTATTCGAAGGACACCCCGTCACGCGGCAGCAGGCCGAACAGCCAGCCGCCATAGAGCAGGAACACTAGCGCGGCCAGCAGCAGGTCGAGCAGGCTGCGCTCGAACCAGGCCCGCGCCAGCAACAGGCCCCAGAAGCCGAACAGCCAGCCACTGGCACCGATGTGCAGGCCGATGCGGCCGAACAGCCAGACCAGCAGTCCGCTGACCAGGATGATGAAGGCACTGGCCGCCAGGAAGTCGCGCCGCGAACGCAGCAGCACCAGGGTACCGAGGATCAGCAGGCCGCTGAGGTTGCTCAGCAGGTGCGCCCAGCTGCCGTGCAGCCAGGGTGCGAAGAGGATGCCGGGCAACGCTTCGACATGGCGCGGCACCAACCCCCAGACGTTGAGCGCGCCACCGCTGACGCTGTTGCCGAGCTGCACCAGCAGCATGCTGCCGGCCAGGGCCAGCAGCAGGCGCAGATCGGCCAGCGATCTCACGGCGCCTCGTCGTCCGCGTCGGTGCTGCGATGCTTCTGGCCCAGTTGCTCGCTCAGCTCGCGCAACTGGCCGGAAATCTCGCCCATGCGATTGTGGGTGCCGAGGTCGATATCGATCTTCTTGTCCATCACCTTGATCAGCGGCAGGAAGCTGTTCTGCAGGCTATCAGCCAGGGTCTCCAGCAGCTTCTGGGTACCCGGTTGCGGCGGTGTGACCACCTCCACCTGCGGACGCAGCTTGCTAAGGTTGTCCAGGCCGGCCAGCAGTTGCTCCCACGGAATGACCGGTGCCTCGCCTGCCGGCTTGCCAGCCGCCAGGTTGCGCACGCCCTCCACCAGGTCGTTGAGTTGCGCCACCACCCGGCCACCGACATCGCTGTCGCTGCCGCCCATGGCCTTGTTGCGCATGAAGTCGCGCTTGATCTGCGCCCAGCGCTCGGCCTGCTCGGGCGTCTGGTTGCCGCGCAACTCGGCGAGCTTGAGCAGGTTCTCCTCGGCACCGGTGGTCAGCAACTGCGACTCGCCCTGGTAGTGGTCGGCGATCAGCTGCAGCAGTTCGGTGTCGTTCATCACCGAGCTGATCTTCTCTGCCATCTTGTTCATGTTGCGGTAGCTGCCCTGCAGCTTGAACGGCGGTTCGGTGCGGTAGGTATCGGCCTGGGCAGCGCTGACGATGTACTGCTGGTTGACCCGGCCGACCACGTCACGCACCTGCATCAGGCGTTGCAGGGTCGAGGTGATCTCGTTGATCTCGGCAGCGCTGTAGGTGTGCGACAGCTCGTTGGCGGAGAACGGCTTGCCCTCTGCCTTGGCCACGAAGCGGTAGACGTCGGCCATGTCGCGGGTGGCAAGCGGCGCCAGCACCGGGTTGGAAGTCAGGCTGTTTTCGATGTAGCTCAGACCGAACGCCTCCTGCATGCCGCCCAGGGTGTCGCCGAGGTTATAGATGTCAGCCCGGTTGGCGAGCATGTCGGGGATCTTGAACACATCGCCGGACTCGGTGTACGGGTTGCCGCTCATCACCACGCAGAACTTCTTGCCGCGCATGTCGTAGGTCTTGGTCTTGCCCTTCCACACGCCCTCGATGCGACGGGTGCCGTCGCACAGCGAGATGAATTTCTGCAGGAATTCGGGATGGGTGTGCTGAATGTCGTCGACGTACAGCATCACGTTGTTGCCCATCTCCAGCGCCAGGTTGAGCTTTTCCAGCTCCTGGCGCGAGGTGGCGTCCGGCGCCTGGGCCGGGTCGATGGAACGCACTTCGTGCCCCAGGGCCGGGCCATTGACCTTCATGAAGATCAGCCCCAGACGGTGCGCCACGTACTCCATCAGCGTGGTCTTGCCGTAGCCGGGCGGCGAGATGAGCATCAGCAGGCCCATCAGGTCGGTGCGCTTGTTCTCGCCGGCGGTGCCCATCTGCTTGGCCAGGTTGTCGCCGATGAAGCCCAGGTAGACGTCGTTGATCAGCTTGTTGCGCACGAAGGACGACAGCGGCCGCGGCTTGAACTCGGACAGGCGCAGGGCCTGACGTTCGCGGTTGATCACCTCCTGGCGCAGGGCCTGGTAGCGCTGCAACTGCGGCACGAACTCGCCACGGTGCTGGGCCAGGCGCGCGAAGTAATCGTCGATGGCCAGCACCAGCGTTCCGTCCTGCAGGCGCGGGTGATCGCCGAGCAGGCCGCTGACCGTGAAGCGCAGGTCGACCTCGGTGAAGCGGCGCGGGAACTCCTCGTCCAGCAGGCTGATGGCCACGGCCTCGGGAATGTATTCGGCCAGTTCCGCCAACGCTTCGTCCTGGGCACACAGACCATCGAGCCAGGTCTGCACCAGCGACCAGCGCTGCACCGGGCGACCGCGCAGGTTGTCCAGTGCCTCGCGGTAGTCGTCCCACACGTGGCTAGCCTGCAGGCGCTGCTGCAGCCCCTCGAGCAATTGCCGGGCGTATTTGCTGAAGGTGAAGGCGATGGGCTTGGCCGCCAGCTCTTCCACCAGGTAGGCCGAGGCGGCCTCCCGCTGCGCGGCGGTGACCGGCAGCGGGTTCAGGACCAGGAAGCGCTCCATCGCCGTGGCGATTTCGCGCTGCAGGCGCTGCACACCCTCGCCGCTGCCGAACAGCTGGCGCAGGTGCAGGCTGCTGCGGGCCTGCTCGGGCCACAGCTCGGCCTCGATGTCCTCGCCCCAGCGGTTCCAGAACAGCGCGGCGAACCCGCGGGCGGTGGGCGCATAGCGCAGCAGGCCGGCGCTTTCGCGCAGCGGCAGCAACTGGCTGAGGATCAGGGCCGCATCGTGGTCGTGGATACCCTTTTCGTAGGCATCCTTGTAGCGCGGCGCGGCGAAGTCGCGGATCAACCGGGTCAGGGTGTCCGGCTGCACCAGGTGGGTCTTGAGCTGATCCAGGTCGAGCCCGTCACGGCCGGCGAGCGCGGCGTCCAGCACCAGGCCGGCCAGGTACTCGGCCCGGTAGAGGGTCGGCGACTCGGACTCCAGCGACACCTGCCAGTAATCGCGCAGGCTCTCCAGGGTTTCGTCGCGCAACGGTTCGAGGAAATCGGTGCCGGTCAGGTGCAAATGCAGCGCATCGCCGCGCGGCATCAGGGTCAGGTCGAGTTCCTGGGTGTTGACGCTGAAGCGGTGGCGCGGGCCGAGCTTGATGACGTTGCCGCCCTCTTCGAACAGCTCGCTCTTGTCGCGCAGGGCACGCACCGCCTGGTCCCGGGCCGCCTTCAGGCGCGCCTCGACGTCGTCGGCCTTGACGCTGTCCTTCAGTTCGCGCAGGCGCTCGGCCATTTCGCGCAGCTTGAGGATCAGCGGGTCGGCGGCGAAGAAGGCGTTGAGTTCGTCCATCTGGGTCAGGCGCGCGGTGCGCCGACCCAGGCTGTCGAGGATGCGCTGGGCGGCATCGAGCACGCCCTGGGCGCGACGCTGGCGCTCGTCGAGCAGGCTCTGCTTGTGCGCCTCGAAGGTTTCCAGCAGCTCTTCGCGCTTGCCGAGGATGTCGCTGAGGAACTGTTCGTGGTCGCCGAACTGGCTTTCCAGTTCCTCCAGTTGCACCAGCAGGCGCGACAGCTGCTCGTCGCACTTCTCCGGGTCCTGGGCCAGCGCCAGGGCGTTGGTGATGCCCTGGCTGAACAATTTGAACTGGGCGCCGAACTGCGCCACGGTCTCGGCCGAACCCAGCCCCTTGCGGCGCTGCTCGGCGCGGGCCTTGGCCTGGTTGAGACGGGCGTAGACCTCGGAAATCGACTCGACGATGCGCGTGCGCTGGGTGGCGTCGTCGATCTTCAGCGACGCCATCAGGCTCGACAGCATGTCCAGGTTGCCGGCCATCACCTGCATCTCGGCCAGCGGCTCATTCAGCTGGGTGACGCTCTCGGCTTTCTGCGCCAGGGCATCCAGCTCGGCCAGGCGCAGCACGTAGGGCTGCAGCGCCGCATCGCTGGCGAGGAACGCAGAGGTGGCGGTGGCGGCACGTTCCTGCGCTTCGAGCAGCTCGGCTTCCATGGCGTCAATGCGCGCCACGTCGATGTAGCGGTAATCGCGGATGGTCAGCAACTGGCCGCGCTGGGCGGTGATGGCATTGAGCGCCTCGACGAAATGCTGCACTTCGTCCCAGCTGTCGACCAGCAGGCCGGACAGCAGGCTCTTCTGCCGGGTTTCCGCCTCGGCCATGGCCCGGGCCGACTGCTGGCGGATGCTCTCGACCTTCTCGAACTCGTCGAGCACCAGCTCGCCAGTGGACGCCACCTCGCGCAGCAGCGGCGCCAGCTCGGCACACTGGGCGTCGCCCAGCCAGTGGTAGATGTCGAACAGGCGGCGGGTGTTCTGGCACAGCTGGGTGTAGCGCGCCACCGACACTTCGCGGCTGTCGATCTCGCGGCTGAGGTTGAGCAGGTCGGACACCCCGCGCACCAACTCGGCGTTGCCGATCCGCCCGAAGAAACCGCTGCGCGCTGGCTGGCGGGCGGCGTAGTCTTCGCTCTCGAATGGCGTCTGCCAGATCTGCATCGGGTGGATGCGGGTCGGCTCGCTGCCCTCGGCGGAGAAGATCACCATGCGCCCGTCTTCCAGGCGTGCGTAGCCGTGGCCGAAGATCGGGTTGTGCAGCTGGCGGTTGATCATGTTGTAGGTGAACAGCGCCGCACGGCCTTCTTCCGGGTGGTAGAAGATGTACTGCACGTCTTCGCCATTGGGCGAGCGCACCGAGCGCTTGAAGCGCATGCCGACCATCGATTGCTCGAAGGTCTTGTGCTCGCCGTTCTGCAGGTAGTAGCCGCCGGGGAAGATGATGCCGTGGTCTTCCGGCAACTGCACGCAGGCCAGGCCGATGGCGTCGATGCGCTCCACCTGGCGGGTCAGGCTGTTGAACACCAGGTAGCGCCACTGCTCTTCGCGGTACGGCAGGATCTTCAGCAGGATCAGGCTGCCCAGGCGGGCGTATTCGATCTGCGCGTCGTCCAGGGACTGGGTCTTGTCCACCACGGCTTCGCGGTAGATGCCCAGGCCGTCCTGGGTGTTGTTCTCGACCTTGATGGTCAGGTCGCCGCCGATGGTTTCGACGAAGACGGTGTCGAGGATGTTCATGTGCGGATGGCGGCCCATGACCACCATCTCGCGGGACGTCTTCTGCCACTCGAAGTCGAACGGCGCCGGCAGCGCGATATCGCGCTCGCCCCGGTTGTCGATGTAGCGGACGTCCTTGCCGTCGGTGGAGATCGACCAGCGGAACACGCGGATGTCGCTGATCCGTTCGCCGATCTGGAAGCTCGCCAGCAACTTGCCGTCGCGGATGGCCAGCTGCAACAGGCGGGTGTTCTTGTAGTAGGTGTACAGCTCGTTGAAGTCGGCGACGAAGCTGGCCTGGGCCAGGAAGCTGCCCTCCAGCGGCACGGGCTCTGCCTCGTAGCCATCGCTGCCTTCCACCAGGCGGTAGAGGGAGAACACGTCGGCGACGTGGGTTTCCTTCTTCAGGCCGATGAACACGTTGTAGCCGAACAGCAGGCACTCGCCGACCTGGACGATGTCGCGGGCGATGCAGTTGTTCTCGGTGCGGATGCGGACCCGGCCGATGGCCTCCATGTGGCTGCTGCCGAATTCGGCCAGGCGCTGGCCATTGAGCGTTTCGGTCAGCTGGCGCAGGCGCTGGCCCTGCTCCTGCAGGCGCCGGTGCAGCACCTCATAGGCGCCGCCTTCGGCGACGGCTTTGTCCAATACATCCTGTGGTTGGGCTACGGCATCCGACATCGTGGTCTTCCTGAATCTGCGGTGTCTGCAAGCAAGGTACCCCCGACGCCCGGGGGACCATCGCCCAGCGGCACGGGCCCTGGGCTGGAAACGGTCTCGGCGCGGATCAGGCGCCGATTTTCTGTGCGATCTCGGCGACCTTGTCGCGCATCGCGGGGTCGAGTTCTTCGGGCTTGATGTGCGCGATGATCTTCTTCAGCACGCGAATCTCGTTGTCGTCGATCACCCCGTCGCGCTCGGCGATGCTCAGCAGCGCGCCCAGCTCCTGCACGTCCAGGCGGCCGTCGTTGCTGAAGCACTGGATCGAACGGAAGGACATCTCCAGGTAGTCTCTTGGCTCTGACATACAACATTCCCTATGTGTTGAAGAAGCAGCGTTCATGGGCGACGAGCGTCCGAAGGCTTCGGCGTTCTCGTGCAAAATGGGTCCCGGGTTCAGGCGCCGGGCGCGCTCGGGCAGGTGCCCACCTGGCGCCGCACTGATGACCCGTGCGGCGCCTGTACTACCGAGCCGGGATTAACGGCAGGAGTAGGCTTCACCGTTCAACGTGAAGATCGAACCGACACCCGACGGCGCGATCTGGTTGTTGGTGGACTTGATGTGCAGGGCGTTGCCACCCAGGCTGGCAACGCGGTTGCGGGCCTGATTGCGTGCGTCTTCTTCCGGCTCACCGACCAGGGTGTGCTGGTTGTTGCTGCTGACGGTGTCGACGAACTTGCACTTCTTCGCCTCGTCGGCAGAGATGATGCGCACGCCCTGCCCTTCGGTGCTCAGCGCAGTACCGGCGCAACCTTGCAACAACAGGGCGCCCACCAACAGCAGCGATACGTTTCCGAGATGTTTCATCTTTCACTCCTCTTTGCTTATGAAAACCGTGCCGTTCCCGGCACGGCAGGGTTTATCAGAGTTCAGCCGTGCCCTGGCCATTGCTGACCGGGCTCGCCACCGGCGCAGCGCCCTTGCCGTTGAGCAGGCGCGCCAGCACGTCCTGCACGACCGGGCTCTTGCCTACCACGCCTTCGATGGCCTTGCCCACAGAGAGCGACTTGGCGAAGGAGTTGAAGAAGTCGCCCTCGCCGCCGACGATCTCGATCTTCGCCTTGGCCAGCGCGGTGGCCAGCACCTCGGCCTGATCCTTGGCGATGTCCTTGTTGGCGGCGATGGCAGCCATGGCCTCTTCGAAGCTCTTCTCCAGCTGCATGCGGAATTCTTCGTGGGCCCGGGCGTTGTCGCTGAGCGAGTCCAGCGCGCCGAACTTCTTGCCCAGGCCTTCCGCTTCGGCGTTCAGACGCTCCAGCAGCACCTGTGCCTCGGCCATGCCCAGGTCCTGGGTTGCCTTGGCCTTGGCAGTGCCGAGCTGCTCTTCACCACGTGCCTGGGCGCCGAGTTTCTCTTCCAGCACCTTGGCCTCGGCCAGGCCGTCCTTCTCCTTGGCGGCCGCCTGCGCTTCGATGACACGCGCCTGGGCCAGCCCTTTCTCCTGCTCGCCCTTGGCTTCGGCGATCAGACGCTCGGCCTGTACGCGGGCCTCGGCCAGGCCTTCCTTCTCTTTCGCCGCGGCGGTAACTTCACGCACACGCGCATCGGCCAGGCCAGGCGCGGCGCGCTCGGCCTCGATACCTTCGGCCAGTTTCTTCTTGGCTTCGGCGCTCTTGGCCGCCGATTCCAGCTCGGCCTGGGCCAGGGTGTTGATCTCGATGGCCTTGTGCTTGGAACGGGTCTCGTCGGCTTCGGCCTGCTTGACCTGGCGCACCAGCTCCTGCTCGGCTTCGGCCTGGGCATTGAGCACGGCGACCTGCTTCAGGCGCTCGGCCTCGGACACTTCACGCACTTCCTTGATGCGCTCTTCTTCCTGGGCCACGGTCTTCTCGACCGCCACGCGCTCGCGCACCACGGCGGCGATGTTCTTGCGCTCTTCTTCCAGCGCCTTTTCCTTCTCGATGCGCTGCAGCTCGACCTCGCGCTCGCGGGAGACCACTTCCAGGTCCTTGGCGCGGGTGACTTTCTCCACCTCGATGACCACGGCACGCTGGCGGTTCTGCTGGGCCACCTCCACTTCGCGCTGGTGGTTCTCGGCGCGGATGTCCAGCTCCTGCTGGGTCTGGATGCGGGCCTGCTCGGCCTTGAGGCGTTCTTCCTCGCGGACCTTCAGGGTTTCCGCTTCCTCGCGGGCACGGATGGTCTCGATCTCGCGCTTCTGGCGCGCTTCGGCATCGGCCTGCTGGCGCTCGAGGGCCAGGGTCGCTTCGCGGGTTTCGACGTTCTTTTTCTTGATCGCCAGCTCTTCGTTGCGCTCCAGGTCATTGGTGATGACGTTCTGCGCGGCGGTCAGCTCGGTGATCTTGCGGATACCTTCGGCGTCGAGGATGTTGCTCGGGTCCAGGGAGGACTTGGAGGTCTGCTCCAGGTAGTCGATCGCCACGTCTTCCAGCACGTAACCGTTGAGGTCATTGCCGATCACTTCGACGATGCGGTCGCGGAAGTCCTGGCGATTCTCGAACAGCTCGACGAAGTCGAACTGCTTGCCGACGGTCTTCAGGGCTTCGGAGAACTTGGCGTTGAACAGCTCGTTCACCGCGGCGCGGTCGGAGGCACGCTCCACGCCGATGGCCTTGGCCACCTTGAGCACGTCTTCCTGGGTCTCGTTGACGCGCAGGTAGAAGGCCACGGTGATGTCGGCGCGCATGTTGTCGCGGCAGATCAGACCGTCCTTGGCACGGCGGTCGACTTCCAGGGTGATCAGGGAGATCTTCATGAACTCCTTGAGGTGGATCACCGGGTAGACCAACGAGCCGGTGAAGTGCACCTTGGGCGTCGAGCTCATGTCGTTGACGATCAGCGCAGTGCCCTGCGGGACCTTGATGTAGAAGGCCTTGAACAACGCGATCAGGGCGATCACGAAGAGGACGACCAGACCTGCGCCGACGATGAAGGGGATGACGTTTTCCATTACTGCTTACTCTCCTTTGCTAATTTTGCGAGCCGGCCCGAGGACCTGCCTACGACCTGCGGCACCTCGCTGCGCCGAACGCAGGCCGGGTGCTCGCTCACTGCCTGTACCCCTGTGTGGCCGCCTGTGTGCCTGAACGGCCCTCAGACGCCCCGGAATTCCGCTTCGGTAATCACGCGATAGGCGTGCTCGGCCGTCAGGTACTCCAACAGCACGACCCGGTCGCCGCGCGTGAAGCCCAACGCCTCGTCGGCCCGCACCCGCAGGATGAGGCCGGCGCCACCGTCTTCCAGTACCGCCTCACCGTGCGTGAGCGTGACCTTGCTGCTGCGCACCACCGCCACCTGCCCCAGCACCGACTTGCTGCTGACCGCCTCGACCTTGCGAAACAGCGGTCGCAACGGTCGGCAGACCACCGCGCACGCGGGAATGGCCAGCACCAGGACACCGGCCATCACCACCAGCCCCAGGGGATAGCGCAGCAATCCCAGCGGCAGATGACGCAGCAACCAGAGTTCGATGAAGTAGCAGGCAAACCAGCCGACGAAGAACAGCAGGGTGAGCACGAGGGTGACGGGCACGCCGTCGAGCTTGAATTTGTACAGCAGGCCGGCCAGGCCTTCGGTCTGCCCGGTCCCTTCCATCACGGAATCGGCTTCGATATCGAGCAGGTCGATATCCAGCAGCCCGGCCGCGACCACCAGCCAGTAGATGACCGCCACGCACAGCAGGAAGCTGTAGATCGCCGTGGGGAACGACAATGCGGTCTGGAGGAAGAGTTCCATGGCTTTCCTTTTCCTGAATCCATTCGGAAGGTGCGATGGCTCGCACCTTCCCGCTCATGACGCCGTCAGAACCGGCTCACGCCCAAGCGAACGATCGCTCAGGGCTTGGCTTTGTCCTTGAGTCGCGCCAGCACGCTGTCGGCGCTGGCGTTGTCGGCCTTGATACCGGCCGCGCGCAGCTTGGCCTCCAGCGAATCGTCCGGCGCGCTGGTGGCGGCGAGCTCGGCTGAGGCTTCCATCTTGGCAGCGCGTTCGGCCTGCTTCTGCTTGATGCGCTCCAGGGATTCCACCGCAGTCTGCAGCTTGGCCTGGGAGCCGCCGTAGCGCTGGGCCACGGCCATCTGCGCCTTCTGCACGCTCTCGGTGGCCTTGACCGTGTCCACCTGCTGTTTGAGGCGCTTGATGTTGCCCTCGGCCTGGGTCACGGCCTTGCGCAGCTGCGCCACGCTGGCGGCGAAACCGTCAGCCTGCTCGCGCTCGCTGGCCTGCTCGACTTCCAGGTTGGCGATCTTCTCGGCCACTTCCTTGGCCAGGGTCTCGTTGCCGGCCTCCAGGGCCTTGAGCGCGTACTGCTCGTACTCGGCGACGCTCGCCGCGCTCTTGCTCACCTTGTCGCTGGCCAGTTTATGCCTGGCCATGATTTCGGCCAGGGCTTCCTTGGACTTGCGCAGCTCGATATCCGCATCGCGGATTTCCTGATCGAGGATACGCAGGGCCTGGCTGTCCACCACGGCCTCGCCCATTTCGTTGGCACCGCCACGCAGTGCCGTCAGCATTTTGCTCCAGACATTCATCGCTTCATCTCCTCTCAGGCGCCAGCCTGCAGAAAGCCTTCATAGGCTTCGGTGGCCTTGATCACGTTGTCCGCCAGCAGCTCGATCTCGAACACCACGTCGGACAGGGTCGAGGACGAACTCAACGCGCCGTACATGATGTAGCAGTCGCGCCCGTCGGCCGCCCTTTCCAGGCCGATGGACGACAGCGGGAACAGCTTGTGGGTACGCAGCACTTCCTCGTTGAAGGCTGTCTGGTCGCGCACATCGCTGGCCGGCCAGAGCAGCGCCTCGACGACGATCTGCTCGCCGAACACCGCGACGAACAACGGCAGGTCGCCGTACTCGACCATGGTCACGTGCAAGCTGGCGTCAGCGCCCTGAATCAGTTCGATGCCGGCCTGCCCGCTCTGGAACAGTTCCGTCGCCGCCAGCGCTTCACTCAGCGACTGGGCGGTCCAAACCTGCGGCATGCTCATACCTTCCTCCTTCTCCATCGAAGCCAGCATCGACTGAGGCTGGCGCAATTTGCGCTCGAACGCGGCAAGCAGCGACGCGTGCTCGGGCAAGATCCAGACTTCCTTCTTCACCAACCCCTGCTCGCGCAGGCGCTGGCGGTAAAGACGCTGGTAATGGGCTGATGATTTATTGTCCATGTGCCGAAGACTAGACCCTTACATGTGATCGCGCAACACATTACATGTGATGAATATGGCAACACGGAAAAACAGCCGCCCAGGCGATATCCGCAGCGCGAAAAATCGGCTGATGACGAGAGAGGCATTCGAGGAAAGGGCAGGAGGGAGAGTCCGTCCGGAGATCTGACCAAGCGCATCCATTCGCCAACCCGGATTAAACCCCACAACCGACCAGGGCGCACCACAAAAAGCGCCAACCCCATCGCACCCGGGAGAATCCACCAGCTCGACGAGGCATGGCGGCCTGGCAGGCAATGCAATAGGCTTGGCCAGTCATCACCTGCCGGAATACGCATGAATCTTCCCAATACGCCCCTGGCCGGCCTGAAGGTCGTCGAACTCGGCACCCTGATCGCCGGCCCCTTCGCAGCGCGCATCTGCGCCGAATTCGGCGCCGAGGTGATCAAGGTGGAATCGCCTAATGGCGGCGATCCGCTGCGCAAATGGCGCAAGCTCTACGAAGGCACCTCGCTGTGGTGGTTCGTGCAGGCGCGCAACAAACGCTCGCTCACGCTCAACCTCAAGCACGAGCAGGGCCGCCAGGTGCTGAAGGACCTGCTGAGCGACGCCGACATCCTGATCGAGAACTTCCGCCCTGGCGTGCTGGAAAAACTCGGTCTGGGCTGGGACGTGCTGCACGCCCTGAACCCCAAGCTGGTGATGGTGCGCCTCTCCGGCTTCGGCCAGACCGGCCCCATGAAGGATCAGCCCGGCTTCGGCGCCGTGGGCGAATCCATGGGCGGGCTGCGCTACATCACCGGCTTCGAGGATCGGCCACCGGTGCGCACCGGCATTTCCATCGGCGATTCGATCGCCGCCCTGTGGGGCGTGATCGGCGCCCTGATGGCCCTGCGTCACCGCGAAGTCAACGGCGGCCAGGGCCAGGTGGTGGACGTGGCGTTGTATGAAGCGATCTTCGCCATGATGGAAAGCATGGTGCCGGAGTTCGATGTCTTCGGTTTCATTCGCGAGCGCACCGGCAACATCATGCCCGGCATCACGCCCTCGTCGATCCACACCAGCGCCGATGGCCGCCACGTGCAGATCGGCGCCAACGGTGATGCGATCTTCAAGCGCTTCATGCAGGCCATCGACCGCCAGGACCTGGCCGACGACCCGAGCCTGGCCAGCAACGACGGCCGCGATGCCCGCCGCGACGAGCTGTATGGGGTGATCGATCGCTGGGTGGGCTCGCTGTCGCTGGAGCAGGTGCTGGACTGCCTGAACCGCGCCGAGGTGCCCGCCAGCCGCATCTACAGCGCTGAGGACATGTTCAACGACCCGCAGTACCTGGCCCGGGAAATGTTCCTCAGCGCCCGACTGCCGGACGGCAAGCCGTTCAAGATGCCCGGCATCGTCCCGAAGCTCTCCGATACCCCGGGCGCCACTCACTGGGTTGGCCCCGAACTGGGTGAACACACCCAGGCAATTCTTCAGGAGCTGGGTTACAGCGCCGAACAGATCGCAGCGCTACGGAGTGACGGCGCGGTCTGACGCCATCATCTGGCTAGCCTTGGCAAGCCGCTCAAGGCCGGTATCATGCGGCGTTTTTTTGGATAATGCCGCATGCTTCTGCGTTGCCTGACCGCCCTTCTGCTCCTCGCCCTCCACCACCCCGCCCTCGCCCAGGCCCCGCGCACCTTCAGCGAAGCCAAGAAGATCGGCTGGAAGCTCTACGCCCGGCAGTCGGTGGAGTTCTACTGCGGCTGCAAATTCCAGGGCAATCGGGTCGACCTGCGCAGCTGCGGCTATGTCCCGCGCAAGAACGCCCAGCGCGCCGCTCGCATCGAGTGGGAGCACATCGTGCCGGCCTGGGTCATCGGCCATCAACACCAGTGCTGGCAACGCGGCGGCCGCAAGGAATGCGCACAGCATGACGCCACCTACCAGCGCGCCGAGGCAGACCTGCATAACCTGGTGCCGGCCATCGGCGAACTCAACGGCGACCGCAGCAACTTCCCTTACGGCTGGAGCCCGCAGAAACCCGGCCAGTACGGCGCCTGCCCGATGGTGGTGGACTTCAAGGCCCGGGTCGCCATGCCGCGCAAGGAAGTGCGCGGCATGATCGCCCGCACCTACCTGTACATGAGCGACCGCTACCGCCTGCGCCTGTCGAAGAAGGATCGCCAGCTGTATGGCGTGTGGCACAAGACCTATCCGCCCAAGGCCTGGGAGCGCCAGCGCAACCAGATGCTCAGCTGCGTCATGGGCTGGAGCAACCCTTATGTGGGCAGCTACGACAAACGCGCCTGCTCGGCCGTGCTGGCACTGGCCCACTGAGCGCGCAGCCTTCCAACCGCCCATGAAAAAGGCCGGTCCCTTGCGGTGACCGGCCTTTTTTTGTCCTGCGGCGATGCTTAAAGCGGCTTGCCGCGGTTACCGTGCTGGCTGACGAAGTCCTGGACGGTCTTCAGGTCATTGGCCAGCACCGTGCAACGCTCTTCACGGGTGAACAGGTCCGTCAGGTGCGCAGGCAACACCGGCGCCTGGCCAATACCGGCGGTCACCACGGCCTCCGGGAACTTGACCGGGTGCGCGGTGCCCAGGGTCACCATCGGCACCGCCAGGCTGCGGCGGCATTCGCGCGCCGCGCGCACGCCAATCGCGGTATGCGGGTCCAGCAGCTCGCCACAGGCCTTGTAGACCTCGGCGATGGTTTCGCAGGTTTCGGCATCGCTGACCGACAGGGAATCGAACAGCTTGCGCGCCTCGGTCCAGCGATCGTCTTCGACGCTGAAACCGCCGCCCTTCTTGAAGTTGGCCATCAGTTCGGCGATCGCCGCGCCGTTGCGACCGTGCAGGTCGAACAGCAGGCGTTCGAAGTTGGAGGACACCATGATGTCCATCGACGGCGACAGCGTCGGGTGCAGGGTGTCCTTCACGTACTGATTGCCGCTCATGAAGCGGTGCAGGATGTCGTTGCGATTGGTGGCGACGATCAACTGGCTGATCGGCAGGCCCATGTTGCGCGCCAGGTAGCCGGCGAAGATGTCGCCGAAGTTGCCGGTCGGCACCGAGAACGCGACGGAGCGCGCCGGGCCGCCCAGCTGCAGGGCCGCGTGGAAGTAGTAGACGATCTGGGCCATGATCCGCGCCCAGTTGATCGAGTTGACCGCCACCAGGCGAGTGCCCTTGAGGAAGCCCTGGTCGGCGAAGCTGTCCTTGACCATCTCCTGGCAGTCATCAAAGTTACCCTCGATGGCGATGTTGTGGATGTTGTCGCCAAGGATGGTGGTCATCTGTCGACGCTGCACCTCGGACACCCGGTTGTGCGGGTGCATGATGAAGATGTCGACGTTCTCGCAGGCCTTGCAGCCTTCGATGGCCGCCGAACCGGTGTCACCGGAGGTGGCGCCCATGATCACCACGCGCTCGTTGCGCTTGGCCAGCACGTAGTCGAGCAGGCGGCCGAGCAGCTGCAGGGCGAAATCCTTGAAGGCCAGGGTCGGGCCGTGGAACAGCTCAAGCACCCACTCATTGCTGTCCAGCTGGCGCAGCGGCGCCACGGCGCTGTGGGCGAAGACACCGTAGGTTTCTTCGAGAATCCTCTTGAAGTCGGCGTCCGGGATGCTGCCGGCGACGAACGGGCGCATCACCCGGAAAGCCAGCTCGTGGTACGGCAGGCCGGCCCAGGACGCGATTTCCTCCTGGGTGAAGCGTGGCAGGTTTTCCGGCACGTACAGGCCGCCATCACTGGCCAGGCCAGCCAGCAGCACGTCTTCGAAGTTGAGGGCCGGTGCCTGGCCGCGGGTACTGATGTAACGCATGACTTACCCCTTAAACCAGTTGTTCGACGCGGATACGGACGACACGGCCCGCCACATCATCCAGCGCTTCGAGCGCCGCGATGGCATCGTTCATGCGCTGCTCGGCAACGCGGTGGGTGACCAGGATCATCGGGACCAGGCCGTCGTGTTCTTCGACTTCCTTTTGCATGATCGATTCGATATTGATGCCGCGCTCCGACAGGATGCTCGCCACCTGGGCCAGCACGCCCGGGCGGTCCTTGGCCTGGATACGCAGGTAATAGGCGCTTTCGCAGGCGGTGATCGGCAGGATCGGGTGATCGGACAGCGAGTCCGGCTGGAAGGCCAGGTGCGGCACGCGGTTGGTCGGGTCGGTGGTCAGCGCACGGACCACGTCAACCAGATCAGCCACCACCGAGGAAGCGGTCGGCTCCATGCCGGCGCCCGCGCCGTAGAACAGGGTGCTGCCGGCAGCGTCGCCATTGACCATGACGGCGTTCATCACACCGTTGACGTTGGCGATCAGGCGGTCGGCCGGGATCAGCGTCGGGTGCACGCGCAGCTCGATACCGCTGTCGGTACGGCGCGCCACACCCAGGTGCTTGATGCGATAGCCCAGGGCCTCGGCGTAGTTGACGTCCGCCGTGGTGAGCTGGGTAATGCCCTCGGTGTAGGCCTTGTCGAACTGCAGCGGGATACCGAAGGCGATGGAGGCCAGGATGGTCAGCTTGTGGGCAGCATCGATGCCTTCGACGTCGAAGGTCGGATCGGCTTCGGCGTAACCCAGCGCCTGGGCCTCAGCCAGCACATCAGGGAAGGTCCGGCCCTTTTCGCGCATTTCGCTGAGAATGAAGTTGCCAGTGCCGTTGATGATGCCGGCCAGCCAGTTGATGCGGTTGGCCGCCAGGCCTTCGCGGATGGCCTTGATCACCGGAATGCCACCCGCCACCGCCGCTTCGAAGGCGACGATCACGCCCTTCTCACGGGCCTTGGCGAAGATTTCGTTGCCGTGCACGGCGATCAGCGCCTTGTTCGCGGTGACCACGTGCTTGCCGTTGTCGATCGCGCGCAGCACCAGTTCACGGGCCAGGGTGTAGCCACCGATCAGCTCGATAACGATCTCGATCTCGGGGTTGTCGACCAGCTCGAAGACATCGTTGGTAATGGGGGTACCGGTAATATCACACTGTGGGTTCGGCGAACGCAGCGCAATGTGCGCCACCTCGATGCCACGCCCGGCACGACGCGCGATTTCCTCGGCGTTGCGCTTGAGCACGTTGAACGTACCGCCACCGACGGTACCCAGCCCACAGATGCCTACTTTGACCGGTTTCACTCTGAACTCCCCATCTGCACTGCGTAAAACGGCCGGAGCATGCTCCGGCCGCAGAAAAAGAGCCGCACCTTACGAAGCGGCTGTTTATTAGTCAATCAGCGCGAAGGCGCTGATTACTGGGCTTCGAGCGCCAGTTTGGCCAGTTGCGGCGCCGGCTGGTAGCCCGGAATCATCTTGCCATTGGCGAGGATCACGGCAGGCGTGCCGTTGACGCCGATCATCTGGCCCAGCTCGTACTGCTTGGCGACCGGGTTGTCGCAATGCACGTCATCCAGCGAGCGGCGGCTCTTGGCGCGGTTCATCGCTTCTTTCTGGTCCTTGGCGCACCAGACGTTGACCAGCTCCTGGGCGGCCGGGCTGTTCAGGCCCTGACGCGGGAACGCCACGTAACGGACTTCGACGCCCAGACGGTTGAGCTCCGGCACTTCGCTGTGCAGCTTCTGGCAGTAGCCGCAGTCGGTATCGGTGAACACGGTGATATGGGTCTTCGGCTTCTCCGGAGCGAACACCACCATTTCCTTTGCCGGAATGGCGTTGATTTCCTTGGCCACGCCCAGGACTTCTTCCTTCTCGGTCAGGTTGATGGCCTTGCCGTCCTTGAACTGAAAGAGGTAACCCTGCATCAGGAACTGGCCGTCACCGCTGGCGTACAGCTGGCGGCCGCCCTTGAGTTGCACCTGGTAGACACCCGGCATCGGGCTCTCGGCGATGGCCTCGATGGGCAGGTCCGGCTGGATCGATTGCAGGCTGTTGCGAATAGCCTGGTCCGGATCGGCTGCCAGGCTGAGGCTGCTGGCCAGGCCAAGGGCCACGGCTGCAAAAAGGCGGGTCACGCGCATGGATACTCCTGTCGAACGACGGACTCACGGATGATGGCGAAGCCTACCATAGAAGCCCGCCAAGGCCGACCGCAGCAGGCTGAACGGATGTCTCAGGATCACCAATGGATCACAGCGCCACCGGCCTCAGCCCCGCGGGTGATGGGTAGCATGCAGCTCCTGCAACCGAGCCCGGGCGATATGGGTGTAGATCTGGGTGGTGGACAGGTCGCTGTGACCGAGCAGCATCTGCACCACCCGCAGGTCGGCGCCATGATTGAGCAGGTGCGTGGCGAAGGCATGGCGCAGGGTATGCGGCGACAGGTTCTTGGCGATACCGGCGACTTTCGCCTGGTGCTTGATCCGGTGCCAGAAGGTCTGGCGGGTCATCTGCTCGCCGCGCAGGCTGGGAAACATCACGTCACTGGGCTTGCCGTCGAGCAGAAACGGCCGGGCCTCGCGCATGTAGCGCTCGATCCAGACGATCGCCTCCTCCCCCAGCGGCACCAGACGTTCCTTGCTGCCCTTGCCGAACACGCGCAACACGCCCTGGCGCAGATTTACCTGCTCCAGGGTCAGGGCGATCAGCTCGCTGACCCGCAGGCCGCACGCATAGAGCACTTCAAGCATGGCGCGGTCGCGCAGGCCGATGGGGTCGTCCAGTTCGGGGGCCGCCAACAGCGCCTCGACGTCCGCCTCAGACAGCGACTTGGGCAACGGGCGCCCCAACTGCGGCAGGTCGACCTGCAGGGTCGGATCGAGGTCGATCACACCTTCGCGCAACAGGAAGCGGTAGAACCCGCGCAACCCGGAAATGAAACGCGCCGTGGAGCGCACCTTGTAGCCTTCATTCAGGCGCCAGGCGAGGTGATCGAGAATCGCATCACGGCCGACGCTTTCCAGCTGCAGACCCCGTTCGGACAACCATACGTTGAAATGCCCGAGGTCGCTGCGATACGCCGAACGGGTGTGAGCCGACAGGCCTTTTTCGAACCAGATCGCCTCGAGAAACCTGTCGATCAGCGGGTGTTCCAGAGTGGGCATCGGCAGCTACTTATGCAGGAGACAGGGACAGCGGCGCCTCGCAGGCGCCACGAGTAGTGTTCCACAGCACGGGCGCGGGCCGCCAGCCGCTCGCGATCAGGCGTCTGCCGGGAACCCGGGCAGCACCGGAATCGGCTTCTTGTCTTCGTCGATGGCCACGAAACTGAACACCCCATTGATGGCGCGCTCCCGGCCGTCGCTGTACATGCTTTCGACGAACACCTCGACTTCGACCTTCAGGCTGGTATTGCCCACCTTGATCACCCGCCCGACCAGCTCGACGATGGAACCGGCAGGAATCGCGTGGTTGAAGTCGATGCGATCGGAGGACACCGTGACCAGCGACAACCGGCAGAAGCGCGTCGCGGCGATGAACGACACTTCGTCCATCCAGGCCAGTGCAGTACCACCGAACAGGGTGTTGTGGTGGTTGGTGGTCGGCGGGAATACCGCCTTGGTGACACGGGTTTCCGACAATGCCGTGCGGCGCTGGATTTCCTGCTCTCTCGGGGTCATGGCCAATCGATCGATAGCGCGCCGTACGGCGCCGTGAATGCGGAAAGGCGCAGCGGATCAGGCAACCGATAAGGCCTGCAGCCGAGCCCATAAACGAAAAAAGCAGCCCGAAGGCTGCTTTTTTGGGAAGGGAAACCGGTCTTAGACCAGCTTCTCCTTGATGCGAGCTGCCTTGCCGGACAGGTCGCGGAGGTAGTACAGCTTGGCCTTGCGAACGTCACCGCGACGCTTGACAGCCAGGCTGTCGACCAGCGGGCTGTAGGTCTGGAAAGTACGCTCAACGCCAACACCGTTGGAGATCTTGCGAACAGTGAAGGCACTGTTCAGACCACGGTTACGCTTGGCGATAACAACGCCTTCGAACGCCTGCAGACGCTGACGATCACCTTCTTTCACTTTAACCTGAACGACAACGGTGTCGCCCGGTGCGAAAGTCGGGATCTCTTTGCTCATCTGCTCAGCTTCGATCTGCTGAATAATCTTGTTGGTCATGCTGCGCTCCTAAGACAGGCCTCTGGCCGGTCATCGATACGTTAACTATCGTCCCGCTGGCGGATGTATTCCTCCAGCAGCTTCTTCTCTTCCCCAGAAAGCGAGCGGCTATCCAGAAGATCGACACGGCGTTCCCAGGTCCGACCAAGGGACTGCTGCAAACGCCAGCGCCGGATGTGTTCGTGGTTGCCACTAAGCAACACGTCAGGAACACGTTTATCCGCATACACCTCCGGACGGGTGTAGTGCGGGCAGTCGAGCAGGCCATCCGTAAAGGAGTCCTCCTCGGCCGAGTCTGCATGACCCAATGCACCAGGCAAAAGGCGCGTTACCGCATCGATCAGCACCATGGCTGGCAGCTCACCGCCAGACAGGACGTAATCCCCGATCGACCATTCTTCATCGACATGCGCTTCGATAAAGCGCTCATCGATGCCTTCGTAGCGACCCGCGATGAGGATCAATCGCTCCTCGTTCGCCAGTTCGCGTACTGCTGACTGAGTCAGCTGGCGACCCTGAGGCGACAGGTAGATCACCTTGGCCTCACCACCGGCAGCCTGCTTCGCATCGAGCAAAGCATCTTCCAGCGGCTTGATCTTCATCACCATGCCAGGGCCACCACCAAAGGGCCGGTCATCAACGGTGTGATGACGATCCGTGGTGTAGCTCCGCGGATTCCAGCAGGTCAGTTGCATCAACCCCTGCTTCACCGCGCGACTGGTAATGCCGTATTCGCTGATGGCGGCAAACATTTCCGGGAACAGCGTGATGACCTCGACGCGCAGGCTAGCCATGTCGCTTAGAAGTCCGCATCCCAGTCGACCCGCATCTCGCCAGCACTCAGGTCGATCGACAACACGCACTGCTCCGTATAGGGCAGCAGGCGCTCACGATCATCCAGGCTGTCGGCGCAGGGTTTGACCACCATTACATCGTTGGCACCGGTCTCGAACAGATGGTCGACCTTGCCGAGCAACTGCCCTGCCTGGTCAATGACCTTGAGACCTTCCAACTGATACCAGTAGAACTCGCCATCGCTCAGTTCCGGCAGCTCGCCACGGGGCACACAAATTTCAAAGCCCGCAAAGGTACGTGCCACTTCGCGGTCATCGAGGCCCTTCAACTTCGCCACCAGGACCTTGCCTTGCAGGCGGCCACTGGTTACTTCGACCTGCTTTACCTCGTTGTCACGCTTGAGCGTCCAACGGCGGTAATCGAGCACGTTATCCACAGGGTCCGTAAAGGAGTACACCTTTACCTCACCTCGTATGCCATGCACCGAAACAATCTTGCCGAGAACGATAAGATCCTCGGCTGGGGCCGGCATCGTGCTCATAGAAGTGCTTAGGCAGCAGCCTTGGCAGCTTCCTTGAGCAGCTGAGCAACGCGCTCAGACGGCTGTGCACCCTGGCTCAGCCAGTAGGTAGCACGCTCTTGATTCACAGACAGCTTCACTTCAGCGCCCGAAGCGATCGGGTTGAAGAAGCCGATACGCTCTACGAAGCGACCGTCGCGCGCATTGCGGCTGTTGGTCACGGTCAGGTGGTAGAAGGGGCGCTTTTTGGAGCCGCCACGAGCAAGACGGATGGTTACCATTGAACTTCGTTCCTGTAGTCGGTGCTGCAAAACTGAAATGCAAGCATAGGGCACTAGGCCCGAAAGGCCGCATATTCTAAGGATTATCCAGCTTTTTGCAAATCTCTTTTTCACCCACCCATCGGCGGGTCATTCGAGACACACCGTGACGGCAGCCGGGCACCGTCACGGCTCAACGCCCGGGTCAGAACTTCGGCATGCCCCCGCCGCCGGGCAACATACCGCCCATGCCGCGCATCATCTTGGCCATGCCGCCCTTGGCGGTGAATTTCTTCATCATCTTCTGCATCTGTTTGTGCTGCTTGATCAGGCGACCGATGTCCTGGACCTGAGTCCCCGAACCCAGCGCGATACGGCGCTTGCGCGAGCCACTGATCATGTCCGGGTCGCGACGCTCTGCAGGGGTCATCGAATTGATGATGGCTTCCATCTGCTTGAACTGCTTCTCGGCGGCGCCCTGGGCGTTGCCCATCTGCGCGAGGTTGACCCCGCCCATCTGCGGCAGCTTGTCCATCAGGCCGCCCAGGCCACCCATGTTCTTCATCTGCTGCAGCTGGTCGCGGAAGTCTTCCAGGTCGAAACCCTTGCCCTTCTTCAGCTTCTTGGTGAGTTTCTCGGCCTTTTCCCGGTCGAGGGTCTGCTCGGCCTGCTCGATCAGGCTGAGCACGTCACCCATGCCGAGAATGCGCGAGGCGATGCGGTCCGGGTGGAACGGCTCCAGCGCTTCGCTCTTCTCGCCCATACCGATGAACTTGATCGGCTTGCCGGTGATGTGGCGCACGGAAAGTGCCGCACCGCCCCGGGCATCGCCGTCGACCTTGGTCAGGACCACACCGGTCAGCGGCAGCGCGTCGGCGAAGGCCTTGGCGGTGTTGGCCGCGTCCTGGCCGGTCATGGCATCGACCACGAACAGCGTCTCGACCGGCTTGACCGCAGCGTGCAGGGCCTGGATCTCGGCCATCATCTCGGCATCGACCGCCAGGCGACCGGCGGTATCGAGGATCACCACATCGATGAACTTGAGCTTGGCTTCCTTGATCGCCGCCTCGGCGATCGCCACCGGCTTCTGACTGATATCGGACGGGAAGAACGTCACGCCGATGTCGGTGGCCAGGGTTTCCAGCTGCTTGATCGCTGCCGGGCGGTAAACGTCAGCGGAGACGACCATCACGGTCTTCTTCTTGCGCTCCTTGAGGAAGCGCGCGAGCTTGCCGGCGGTGGTGGTCTTGCCCGCACCCTGCAGGCCGGCCATCAGCACCACGGCAGGCGGCGCGACAGCGAGCGCGAGGTCTTCGTTGGCTTCGCCCATCAGGGCTTCGAGTTCGGCACGGACGATCTTCACGAACGCCTGGCCCGGGGTCAGGCTCTTCGACACCTCGGTGCCGACCGCACGGTCCTTGACCTTGTTGACGAAGTCCTTGACCACCGGCAGCGCGACGTCCGCCTCGAGCAGGGCCATGCGCACTTCGCGCAGCGTGTCTTTGATGTTGTCTTCCGTCAGCTTGGCCTTGCCGGTGACATTACGCAGGGTCTGCGACAGACGATCCGTTAGATTTTCGAACATGCACGTTCCTTTCAGGCCCCATGGAGCCGAGGGGTGGGCTTGCAGCAAGTCGCGGATTATAACCAAGAGTCGCCGGGTGTTGAGGGAACTTTATCGGCGAGCCCTCAGGAGCGTCGAATGGCGCACGCAGCACAGTCTTTCGTGCAGCAGTCGTATATGCCACACTCAGCGCCTTTCGGGCTTGCCCACCAAGGACTTATGCACCCTCTGCTGCCCACCCTCGCCGCCGCCTGCCTCTACGCCGGCGCCGCCACGTACCAAGGCCTGCGCCTGACCAGCCGCAGCGCACCCGACAAGCGCCTGCTGGCCCTGTTCGGCGTGCTCGCGCTGTTCTTCCACGGCGGCAGCCTGTTCCTGCAGATGTACAACACCGCCGGCCTGGCACTGGACTTCTTCAATGCCTCCAGCCTGATCGCCTACGCCGTGATCCTGCTGACCCTGCTGGCGTCGCTGCGCATTCCGGTGGAAAACCTGCTGTTGTTGCTGTTCCCGCTCGGCGCGTTGACCGTGCTGCTGGCGCAATTCGCCCCCAGCGGCACCCTGCAACCGATCAACGAAGGCCCGGGTATACTGGCGCACATCCTGCTCTCCGTGCTCGCCTACGGCCTGCTGACCATTGCGGTATTCCAGTCGCTGCTGCTGTTGCTGCAGGACCATCAGCTCAAGCACAAGCATCCATCGGGCCTGATCCGGCACTTCCCGCCCCTGCAGACCATGGAAAGCCTGCTGTTCGGTTTCCTCTGGGGCGGCTGGCTGATGCTGTCGCTGTCGCTGCTGTCGGGCGCGCTGTTCATCGACGACCTGTTCGCCCAGCACCTGGCCCACAAGACCATCCTTTCCTGCTTCGCCTGGGTGGTGTTCGCCGTGCTCCTGTGGGGCCGCCATCAACTGGGCTGGCGCGGCCACAAAGCCATCCGCTGGACGCTGGCAGGCTTCTGCCTGCTGATGCTGGCGTACTTCGGCAGCAAGTTGGTCCGCGAATTCATCCTGCACGTTTAATCAGATGCTTGTTGCGGCTGACCGCCGCCCCGTGCAGCGCGCTCAGCCGGCAGACGGCATGATCGTTTCGGCCAGGCCTTGCGCCCAGAGGCGGTAGCCGAGTGCAGACGGGTGATAACCGTCCACCGCGAGAAAGTCCGGCGAGAACATCAGCGCCATCGGGCAATGGGTCGCGCCACGCGGCTCGGCCACGCGCCGCACACACTCATCCAGCAGCGCCGCACGCGCACCCAACACGCCCCGCAACAGCCACGGCAACGCAGAAAAGTGCTGCAGGGGCGGAACCGCGCTCAGCATCACCTGGGCACCCTCGGCAGAAAAGCGATCGACCAGACAGGTCAACGAGGCTTCCCAGCGGGCCAGAGGCGTCAGGTGCGTGGTGTCATTGACGCCGAAGACCAGTAGCACCAGATCGGCAGGTTCGGCCAGCCCTTGCGGCAATAGCCGCTCGCAGGCCTCGACAGCGGTGATGCCGTTTTCGCCGCAGGCGCGCCAGTGCACCGGGCGACGACAGCGAGCCGCCAGCTCCTGCGCCAGGCAGCCGGCCAGCGCCTGCTGCTGGCAACTGACGCCGACACCAGCCACGGTGGACTCCCCCACCAGCAGCAAACGCAACGGCTCGCCGCGCCACTCGCTACCCGCCACGCCCTGGATCGGGCCGGCGGCCGGTGCCAGCCTCAGGGCACGGCGCTTTGTCTGCAGCGCCAGCGGCATGGCCAGCGGCAGCACGAACAGTGCCGCCAGCCACCAGGCAATGGCCCGCCCGCGCATCACAACTCGACGTTGACCGCCTTCGCTGCACGGGTCGCCTTGGCGCGGGCCGCTTCCAGCGATTCGTCACGGGCCAGGGCGACGCCCATGCGGCGCTGACCACTGACTTCCGGCTTGCCAAACAGACGCAGCGCAGTGTCCGGCTCAGCCAGGGCAGCGCCCAGGTTGCCGAAGCTGACCTGCTGCGACTCGCCCTCGACCAGCACCACCGCCGAGGCGGACGGGCCGTTCTGGCGAATCACCGGAATCGGCAGACCGAGAATGGCGCGGGCATGCAGGGCGAACTCGGACAGGTCCTGGGAAATCAGGGTCACCAGGCCGGTGTCGTGCGGGCGCGGCGAGATTTCGCAGAACCACACCTGGTCGCCTTTGACGAACAGCTCGACGCCAAACAAGCCGCGGCCACCCAGGGAGCCGGTGACGGCCAGGGCGATGCGCTCGGCTTCAGCCTGGGCTTTCGGGCTCATGGGCTGCGGCTGCCAGGATTCCTGGTAGTCGCCCTTGACCTGACGGTGCCCCACTGGCGCACAGAAGGTGGTGCCACCGGCATGACGCACGGTGAGCAGCGCAATTTCGTAGTCGAAGTCGACGAAGCCCTCGACGATCACCCGGCCCTTGCCGGCACGGCCACCAGCCTGGGCGTAATCCCACGCGGCCTGCAGGTCATCGATGCCTTTGAGCAGCGACTGGCCCTTGCCCGAGGAGCTCATGATCGGCTTGATCAGGCACGGGAAACCGATTTTCTCGACGGCGGCCTGGCACTCCTCGAAGGAGTCGGCGAACTGGTACGGCGAGGTCGGCAGGCCCAGCTCCTCGGCCGCCAGGCGACGAATGCCTTCGCGATTCATGGTCAGCTGCGCAGCGCGGGCGCTGGGGATCACGGTGTAGCCTTCGTTTTCCAGCTCTACCAGGGTCGCGGTGGCGATCGCCTCGATCTCCGGCACGATGTAGTGCGGCTTCTCCAGTTCGATCACGGCACGCAGGGCGGCACCGTCGAGCATGTTGACCACGTGACTGCGATGGGCAACCTGCATGGCCGGGGCATTGGCGTAGCGATCCACCGCGATCACCTCGACACCGAGGCGCTGCAGTTCGATCACCACTTCCTTGCCGAGCTCGCCAGAGCCACAAAGCAAGACACGGGTCGCGCTCGGCGACAGCGGGGTTCCGATACGGGGCATAGGGATTTCCTTGGAATAACGGTGGCTATGAATGGTCGGGGGCGTGCGCCTACAGCAGCACGCCCTTGGCTTCGGCACGCTGATGGCAACGCTGCAGCACCTGGCGGCGCTCGGCATTGTCCATGAGGCTCCAGCGTGTAATTTCGGCAACGTTGCGCTGGCAACCGATGCAGATATCTTCCTCGTCCAGCGCGCAGACATGCACGCAGGGCGAGGCGACGGGGCGTTCGTCAGTCATTGATCGTCTTGCTCGTGCAGGTCCCGCGCATAGCGCTGGGCGTTGTGCACATAGTGTGCGGCGCTGGCTTCCAGCATTTTCTTCTGCGGCTCGGTCAGCTCGCGCACCACCTTGCCCGGCGAGCCCACGACCAGTGAGCCATCGGGGATTTCCTTGCCTTCGGCGATCAGCGCGTTGGCGCCGATGATGCAGTACTTGCCGATCTTGGCGCCGTTGAGGACCACGGCGTTGATGCCGATCAGGCTGTAGTCGCCCACCGTGCAGCCATGCAACATGGCGTTATGGCCAATGGTGACGCCCTTGCCGATGTTCAGCGGATAGCCCATGTCGGTGTGCATCACCGTGCCGTCCTGGACGTTGCTGTTCTCGCCGATATGAATCAGCTCGTTGTCACCGCGCAGCACCGCGCCGAACCAGACACTCGCCCCCGGCTCCAGCTTGACCTTGCCGACCAGCGTGGCGGTGGGGGCGGTCCAGCTGTCCGGATGCGCGTCGACCTGCGATGGTCCCAGGCGGTACTTCATGGGGGCTTCCTCGTTTCGGCGGCTAGGCGTCCGCTCTAGTAGCGGCTCAGGTAAGGGGAACGAAGTGCTCGGGCGGCTGATGCAGGGCGATCCCGGCGTCGTACACCAGGTTGACCAGCTCGACCAGCATGATCGCGGTCAACCCCCAGATCTTGTATTCGCCGTAGCGATAGCTCGGCACGTACCAGCTCTGCCCCAGGTAATCGATGCGGTGGGTCATCTCCCGAGGGTCTTCACGGAAGAACGCCAGCGGCACGGAAAATACCGAGGCGATCTCGGCGTCGTTGGCCTGGTAATCGACGAAATCCGGCACCACGCCGACATAGGGCGTGACCTGGATACCATGACGCGACACCAGGGTGCTGAGCGGACCGATCACCTCGACCAGCCCCGGTGGCAGGCCGATCTCCTCCTCCGCCTCGCGCAGCGCGGTGCGGATCAGGTCCGGGTCCTCCGGGTCACGTCGCCCGCCCGGGAACGCCACCTCGCCCCCGTGGGTAGACAAGCCACTGGCACGCAGGGTCAGCACCACCTCAGGTTCATCGCTGCGGGTGAGCGGCACCAGCACCGCAGCTTCGGGGAAGTTGCGGTCCGTCTCCAGGAGGCGAGGGCTGTAGCCACGCACGCGGTGCAGTAGCTCATCGAGCATGGGGCGTTCTCGGTCTTTTGTTCTGACCGGGATGATGGCACGAAAGCCGCCGGCTCCCAACCCCCACCCGGCCATACGGCGCCATCGATTGCACTGTCAGCGGCTTGCCGCCAGGCCGCGCCACACGCAAGATAGGCCGGTATTCCAGAGGATTTCGGCATGAAGTTCTGCAGCAGCTGCGGCAACCCGGTCGCCCAGCGCATCCCGGAGGGTGACAACCGCCTGCGCCACGTGTGCGGGCATTGCCACACCATCCATTACGAGAACCCGCGCATCGTCGCCGGCTGCCTGCCGGTCTGGGGCGAGCAGGTGCTGCTGTGCCGCCGCGCCATCGAGCCGCGCCGCGGCTACTGGACCTTGCCGGCCGGCTTCATGGAGAACGGCGAGACCGTCGAACAGGCCGCCGCCCGGGAAACCGTCGAAGAAGCCTGCGCCCGGGTGCGCAACCTGGCGCTGTACACCCTGTTCGACCTGCCGCACATCAACCAGGTGTACATGATGTTCCGCGCCGAACTGGTGGACCTGGACTTCGCCGCCGGCGACGAGAGCCTGGAGGTCCGACTGTTTCACGAACACGACATCCCTTGGTCCGAGCTGGCTTTCCCGACCATAGGCCGTACCTTAGAATGCTACTTCGCCGACCGGCAGCAGCATGCGTACCCGGTCCGCAATGAACCTCTCGCAGCCTTGCTCGCACACGTCAAGAAATTCGACTGATCTTCGGGATACCGTTCCAATGCGTTGGTTGTTCGCCCTGCTCTGCCTGACGCTTGTGGCCTCTGCCCAGGCCACGACCACCACGACCCTCGACGGCCGCCCCGTCGACAAGGTGCTGGTGGTGAAATCCGAACGCAAACTGCAGCTGATCAGCCGTGGCGAGCCACTCAAGACCTACCGCATTTCCCTGGGCAAGCAGCCCACCGGGGCCAAGCAGCAGGAAGGCGACCTGCGCACGCCGGAAGGCTTCTACTGGATCGACTGGCGCAAGACCAGCGACAAGTTCAACCTGTCCCTGCACATCTCCTACCCCAACGCCCGGGACGTGGCCAAGGCACGGGAGAAAGGCGTGTCCGCCGGCAGCATGATCATGATCCACGGCACCCCGCTGGACGAGGAATACCCGGAGTGGTTCTTCCATACCCTGGACTGGACCGAGGGCTGCATCGCCATGAAGAACAGCGACATGCGCGAAATCTGGACCCTGGTCAAGGACGGCACGCTGATCGAAATTCGTCCCTGACCCTTCCAGCAGTCACAAAAAAGGCGCCCGAACGGCGCCTTTTTTCATTCCGCGACACGACTCGCTCAGAACTGCATGTCCGACAGGCGCCAGACTTCGAAGGCCGGGGTCTCGTAGGGGTGGCTTTTCTTCAAGCCCTTGACCGCATCGTGGATGAGCTCATCGGCGACCACCAGCTCGACCTTCCACTCCGCCACGTGCTCCACGCTGCCGACCTGGCCCAGATAGGGCTGACTGCCTTCCAACGGGCGGAACTGGCCCTGGCCTAGGGTCTGCCAGCAGCAGCTGTCATAGGCACCGACGCGCCCGCCACCCGCGGCAAATACCGCTTTCTTCACAGCGTCCAGATGAGTTTCCGGGACGTAGAAACACAGTTTGTACATCGAGCACTCCGCAGGCGGTACCGCCTCATCACGACCGAAATATCATGCCACAGAATAATGGCACTTTGCCGCATCAAAGACGCATGAAATCCATCACAGGCCGTTGATTCGACTCATGATTCGTCCAAGCGTTCCAGGGAGGGGGTGCCTTACTGGCCGTGCCAGAATCGCCGCCACTTGGCCGACAGGCCAGGCGCGGGCGGACTGTGGCTGCCATCGCAGTAGGGAAGTTGGCGTGATGCGCCGCAACGGCACAGCAGCAGGCGTTGCTCGCGGGTGATCTCGACCCGTACACCGTCGGTGCAAGGGGCGCCAGAGCAATCGGGAAGCGCGGGAGACCGCCCGCAGCGGCACAGCAGCAAGGTCTCGCCAGGGTGAACCTGGCGAACCTCGGGGAGACGTGGCGCTGACTCATCGACCATGAGTCAGCACCCCGTGCACTCAGTCCACCCACACGCGGGCGTTACGGAACATACGCATCCAGCCTGCATCTTCCTGCCAGTCATCCGGCTTCCAGGAGTTCTGCACGGCGCGGAACACGCGCTCCGGGTGCGGCATCATGATGGTCACGCGACCGTCACGGCTGGTGAGGCCGGTAATCCCGCGCGGCGAGCCGTTGGGGTTGGCCGGGTAGGTTTCGGTGACCTTGCCGTGGTTATCGACGAAACGCATCGACACGCAACCGGACAGATCCGCTTCCAGCAGCGCTTCCTCGCTTTCGAACTCGGCATGGCCTTCGCCGTGGGCGATGGCGATCGGCATGCGCGAACCGGCCATGCCACGCAGGAAGATCGACGCCGATTCCTGCACCTGCACCATGGCCACCCGCGCTTCGAACTGCTCGGAGCGGTTGCGCACGAAGTGCGGCCAGAACTCGCTGCCCGGGATCAGCTCGTGCAGGTTGGACATCATCTGGCAACCGTTGCACACACCCAGGGCGAAGCTGTCCTTGCGCTCGAAGAAGGCCTGGAAGCCGTCACGGGCACGGGCGTTGAAGAGGATCGACTTGGCCCAGCCCTCACCGGCGCCGAGCACGTCGCCGTAGGAGAAGCCACCGCACGCCACCAGGCCCTTGAACACGTCCAGGCTGACACGGCCACTGAGGATGTCGCTCATGTGCACGTCGATGGCATCGAAGCCGGCACGGTCGAAGGCGGCGGCCATCTCGACCTGGCCGTTGACGCCCTGCTCGCGCAGCACGGCAATCTGCGGACGCACGCCCTTCTTGATATACGGCGCGGCGACGTCGTCGTTGACGTCGAAGCCGAGCTTGACGCTCAGGCCCGGGTTGTCTTCTTCCAGCAGGGCGTCGAACTCCTGATCGGCACACTGGGCGTTATCGCGCAGGCGCTGGATCTGGTAGCTGGTCTCGGCCCACTGACGCTGCAGCATGCGGCGCTGGCCGCCGAACACCGGCTGGCCGTTGAAGCTGATGGCGACTTCGCCGTTGTTGACCGGCTGGCCGATGACCGCGACGCAATCATCCAGGCCGGCAGCACTGAACTGGGCCAGGATATCCGGGGTGGCGTCCTGGCGAACCTGGATCACCGCGCCCAGCTCTTCGTTGAACAGCACGGCCGCCAGCTCGTCGCGGTTGTCGGCCAGGGCATCGAGGAACAGGTTCAGGCCGCAATGACCAGCAAAGGCCATTTCCAGCACGGTGGTCAGCAGGCCGCCGTCGGAACGGTCGTGGTACGCCAGCAGGTGACCGTCGGCATTGAGGCCCTGGATCACGGCGAAGAAGGCCTTGAGGTCTTCGGCGTCGTCGACGTCCGGCGCCTGGCGACCGATCTGACCATACACCTGGGCCAGGATCGAGGCGCCCATGCGGTTCTGGCCACGGCCCAGGTCGATCAGGATCAGGTCGGTCTCGCCCTTGTCCATGCGCAGTTGCGGGGTCAGGGTCTTGCGAACGTCGGTCACGGGGGCGAAGCCGGTCACGATCAGCGACATCGGCGAGGTCACGCTCTTCTCGGTGCCCTCCTCGCTCCACTTGGTCTTCATCGACATGGAGTCCTTGCCGACCGGGATGGTCAGGCCCAGCTCCGGGCAGAGCTGCATGCCGACCGCCTTGACCGCGTCGTACAGACGCGCGTCTTCACCCGGGTGACCGGCAGCGGACATCCAGTTGGCCGACAGCTTGATGTCGGAAATCTTCGCGATGGACGAGGCCGCCAGGTTGGTCAGGGTCTCGCCAATCGCCATGCGGCCGGAGGCCGGGGCATCCAGCAGCGCCAGCGGCGTGCGCTCGCCCATGGCCATGGCTTCGCCGGTGTAGACGTCGAAGCTGGTGGCAGTGACGGCCACGTCGGCCACCGGAACCTGCCAGGGGCCGACCATCTGGTCGCGGGCCACGAGGCCGGTGATGGTGCGGTCGCCAATGGTGATCAGGAAGCTCTTGCTGGCCACGGCCGGGTGACGCAGCACGCGCTCGACCGACTCGTCCAGGTTCAGCGCGCTCGGGTCGAAGTCATCGCCCAGCTCGGCTTCGCGGGTGACTGAACGGTGCATGCGCGGTGGCTTGCCGAGCAGCACTTCCAGCGGCATGTCCACCGGGGTGTTGCCGAAATGACTGTCGGTTACGGTCAGCTGCGGCTCTTCGGTGGCTTCGCCGACCACCGCGAACGGGCAGCGCTCGCGCTCGCAGATGGCCTGGAAACGCTCGAAGTCGGCGGCGCTGACGGCCAGCACGTAACGTTCCTGGGACTCGTTGCTCCAGATTTCGTGCGGGGCCATGCCCGGCTCGTCGTTCGGCACGTTGCGCAGTTCGAAGCGACCACCGCGGCCACCGTCGTTGACCAGCTCCGGGAAGGCGTTGGAGATGCCGCCAGCACCCACGTCGTGGATGAAGGCGATCGGGTTCTTGTCGCCCAGCTGCCAGCAGCGGTCGATGACCTCCTGGCAACGGCGCTCCATTTCAGGGTTTTCGCGCTGCACGGAGGCGAAGTCCAGGTCAGCCGAGCTGGCACCGGTGGCGACCGACGACGCAGCGCCACCGCCCAGGCCGATCAGCATGGCGGGACCGCCGAGCACGATCAGCTTGGCGCCGACAGTGATTTCGCCCTTCTGCACGTGGTCTTCACGGATGTTGCCCATGCCGCCGGCGAGCATGATCGGCTTGTGGTAGCCGCGCACTTCTTCGCCATGCGGGGTGGCGATCGACTGCTCGAAGGTCCGGAAGTAACCGGTCAGCGCCGGACGACCGAACTCGTTGTTGAACGCCGCGCCGCCCAGGGGGCCGTCGATCATGATGCTCAACGGGGTGACGATGCGGTCCGGCTTGCCGTACGGCTTTTCCCACGGCTGTTCGAAGCCCGGGATCTGCAGGTTGGACACGGTGAAACCGGTCAGGCCGGCCTTCGGCTTGGCACCGCGGCCGGTGGCGCCTTCGTCGCGAATCTCGCCACCGGAACCGGTGGACGCACCGGAGAACGGCGAAATGGCGGTCGGGTGGTTGTGGGTCTCGACCTTCATCAGGATGTGAACCGGCTCCTGCACTGCACCATACTGGCGCGTTTCAGGGTTCGGGAAGAACCGACCGGCCACGCTACCAACGATCACCGAGGCGTTGTCCTTGTACGCGGACAGCACACCTTCGTTGTGCATCTGGTAGGTGTTCTTGATCATGCCGAACAGGCTTTTTTCCTGGCTTTCGCCGTCGATGTCCCAACTGGCGTTGAAGATCTTGTGACGGCAGTGCTCGGAGTTGGCCTGGGCGAACATCATCAGCTCGATGTCGTGCGGGTTGCGCTTGAGCCCCTGGAACGCCGCGACCAGGTAATCGATCTCGTCTTCGGCCAGGGCCAGGCCCAGCTCGACGTTGGCGGTTTCCAGCGCCGCGCGGCCGCCGCCGAGGACGTCGATGGAGGTCAGCGGCTTGGGCGAGGCATGACTGAACAGGCCGGCCGCCTCTTCCAGGCTTTCCAGGACCGTCTGGGTCATGCGGTCGTGCAGCAGGGCTGCAACCTGCTGCGCATCAGCCTGGCTCAGCTCGCCGGTCACGTAGTAGGCAATCCCGCGTTCGATCCGCTGGATCTTGGCCAGGCCGCAGTTGCGGGCGATGTCACTGGCCTTGCTCGACCACGGCGAAATGGTGCCGAAACGCGGGATGGTCAGGAACAGACGGCCGGTCGGCTCCTGCACCGGGACGCTCGGGCCGTACTTCAACAGACGGGCCAATACCTGCTCCTCGTCGGCGGAGAGCACGCCGGTGACATCGGCAAAATGCGCGAACTCGGCATACAGCCCAGTCACAGCGGGGACTTTGCTGGTCACTTGCTCGAGCAATTTACCGTGGCGGAAAGCAGAAAGGGCGGGAGCGCCGCGCAGGATCAACATCGGAGACAGCCTCTGGGAAGGGGGTGTACTTTGAGGCCGTGCATTCTAGCCTAAAGCGGCTCGCCGGGGCACCCGTAGCGGAGCACGAGTGCGACGCAGCGTGCTATCAGAGAAGCGCAATGCTGTCGAGATATGGCGCACTGAAAGCTTTGCGTATACTGCGCGGATGTTTGCCCAATCCGCGTTCCGCACGCGCTACGCCAGCTGGCTGTCAGCGATCGGAATCCTCCTGCTGCTCGGCGGCTGTGCTGAAGAACCCAGCACACTCGAGCGCGTACAGGCGGAGGGTGTGCTGCGCGTGGTCACCCGCAATAGCCCAGCCACCTACTTCCAGGATCGTAACGGCGAAACCGGCTTCGAATACGAGCTGGTGAAGCGCTTCGCCGACGACATGGACCTGAAGCTGGAAATCGAGACCGCCGACAACCTCGACGACCTGTTTTCCAGCCTTGGCCGTCCGGGCGGCCCCGTGCTGGCTGCCGCCGGTCTGGTGGAAAGCGACGGCCGGCAGCAGATCGCGCGCTTTTCGCTGCCGTATCTGGATGTCACCCCCCAGGTCATCTACCGCAACGGGCAGCGCCGCCCGACCCGCCCGGACGACCTGCTCGGCAAACGCATCCTGGTGCTCAAGGGCAGCAGCCACGCCGAACAGCTGGCCCTGCTGAAACAGGAATTCCCCGACCTCGAGTACGAAGAGTCGTCCGCCGTCGAAGTGGTCGACCTGCTGCGCATGGTCGACGAAGGCCAGATCGACCTGACCCTGGTCGACTCCAACGAGCTGGCGATGAACCAAGTGTACTTCCCCAACGTACGCGTCGCCTTCGACCTCGGCGACTCGCGCAGCCTGGCCTGGGCCGTGGCGGCTGGCGAAGACACCAGCTTGCTGGACGAGGTCAACGCCTTCCTCAAGCGCGCCGACGAGAACGGCAGCCTGAAGCGCCTGAAGGACCGCTACTACGGCCATGTCGACGTACTGGGCTACGTGGGCGCCTACACCTTCGCCAAGCACCTGCAGCAGCGCCTGCCCCGCTACGAGAAACATTTCCGTCAGGCGGCCCAGGAACAGGGCCTGGACTGGCGCCTGCTGGCGGCCATGGGGTATCAGGAGTCACTGTGGCAGCCGACCGCCACCTCCAAGACCGGGGTCCGCGGCCTGATGATGCTGACCCTGCGCACGGCCCAGGCCATGGGCGTCTCAAACCGCCTCGACCCCAAGCAGAGCATCGAGGGCGGCGCCAAGTACATCGTGCACGTCAAGGAACAGCTGCCGGAAAGCATTCAGGAACCGGACCGTACCTGGTTCGCCCTGGCGGCCTACAACGTCGGTGGCGGTCACCTGGAAGACGCCCGCAAGCTGACCGAGGCCGAAGGCCTGAACCCCGACAAGTGGCTGGACGTGCAGAAGATTCTGCCGCGCCTGTCGCAGAAGCAGTGGTACAGCAAGACCCGCTACGGCTACGCCCGTGGCGGCGAGCCGGTGCACTTCGTACGAAACATTCGTCGCTACTACGACATCCTGACCTGGGTGACGCAGCCGCAGCTGGAAGGCAGCCAGGTGGCGGAAAGCGGCCTGCATACCCCCGGGGTCAACAAGAGCCCACCCCAGAAAGACACGCCACCGCTCTAGTCGAAGCGCCTAGCGGCTCTCGCGCCGCGCCTTGAAGAACGCGCTCAGCACTGCCCCACACTCCTCGCCCAGCACCCCGCCCTCGATCAGCACCCGGTGATTGAGAAAGCCCTGGCTGAAGAAATTCCCCTGGCTCACCGCCACCCCGGCCTTGGGCTCGGTGGCGCCGTACACCACGCGCTGGATGCGCGAATGCACGATCAACCCCGAACACATGCTGCAGGGCTCCAGGGTCACGTACAGCGTGCTGCCGGGCAGGCGATAGTTCTCCAGCGCCTGGGCCGCCGCGCGAATGGCGACCATTTCCGCATGGGCGCTGGGGTCGTGGGTGGAAATCGGGCAATTGAAGCCACGGCCGACGATCACACCGTCGTGCACCAGCACGGCCCCCACCGGCACCTCGCCCAGCGCGGCGCCTTCGGCGGCCAGGGCCAGGGCTTCGCGCATGAAGTGCTGATCCAGGCTGCGATCGACGATCTGCGGTTTTCTCATTGACTCATCCAGGGCGTTACTGCGTCCGATTATCCACACCCCGGTTACGGGGCGGATTCGGGCGAATGGAAAGCACGATTCAGGAGGCACGGCACACCGCGCACAGGCCGCCTATTGTGACGGCTGGATCGAGCCGCCGACAGCCCTTCGCGCTAGACGACCTCGATGGCGGCCATCAGGCCGGTTTCCATGTGATCGATCACGTGGCAGTGGAACATCCACACACCCGGATTATCGGCGACGAAGGCGATGCGAGCGGTCTCGTTCTTGCCCAGCAGGTAGGTGTCGGTGAAGTACGGGATGATCCTGCGCCGGTCCGAGCTCAGCACCTTGAAGGTCATGCCGTGCAGGTGAATCGGGTGCTGGTACTGGGCCATGTTGCGCAGCACGAAGATGTAATGACCGTCCTTCTTCAGGGTGGCGATGGGACGGTCCGCGCAGGTCTTGTCGTTGATGTCCCAGGCCTGGCCGTTGATCTGCCAGTACTTGTAGCTGCCGCCCCGCTCCACATCACCGGACAGCATCGCCGCCCACTCGAAGTTGAAGCGCAGGGTTTCGGCGCGCTCAAGGTCAGGCTCGGCGATCGGGTTGGCCGGCAAGGCCGGCGGCCAGTCACCGGCGGGCGCCGCACTGGCCACGCTCTTGAACGTCGCCAGGCGCAGCGGGCCGTTGCGCAGCGGCAGTTCCTGCCCCTCGGCCGGCACCCGCAGGGCCAGGTCGATGCGCATGCCGGGCCCCAGCCAGTATTCCTTGCCCAAGGGCCGCGGCTCGACCGGGTTGCCATCCAGCGCATAAAGGCGGGCATCGCCACCCGGCAGGTTGAGGCGGTAGGTGATGGTGTTGTCGACGTTGATCAGACGCAGGCGCACCACCTGCCCGGCCGGCAGTTCCAGCACCGGGTTGGGAGCACCATTGATGGTGCTCAGCCGACCGCGCGTACCTTCCCGCGCGGCCTGGCGCGGCACTAGGAAGTCGGTGAAGGCCCCTTGCTCGTCGATGTGCCAGGTCTTCAGGCTGAGCGTGCGCTCATGCAGAAAGCCCGTAGGCTCGCGCTCCTCGACGATCAGCGGACCGACCAGCCCGCGCCCCAGCTGTTCGGCGCTGGCGGTGTGCGGGTGGTACCAGAAGCTGCCGGCATCGTGGCAGATGAAGTTGTAATCGAAGTATTCACCGGGCAGCACCGGTGCCTGGGACACATAGGGCACGCCGTCCATTTCCAGCGGCAGGCGGATGCCATGCCAGTGGATGGTGGTCTGCACCTCCAGCTTGTTGATGAAGCGCACCCGCAGGCGTTCGCCCTGACGGCAGCGCAGCTCGACACCCGGCGCCTGACCGCCATAGGCCCAGGCCGGCGTCACGTGCCCGGGCACCAGCTCCATGTCCAGTGGCGCAGCGATCAGCTCATAGTCGTGGGTGGCCACATTCTCCGGCCGCCCCAGCCAATAGCGCGCGCCGCCTGCGCCCAACCCGACCACACCCAAGCCGGCCAGACCGACCAGCACTTGTCGACGGGTAAAGGACATGCACCACCTCTCACGACTGCGGGCCGCAGCCCCCAAAAAGGCGAATACGATACACCCGCAATTGCGAAACGATAAGGC
>NZ_JAOCAH010000008.1 GCF_029839275.1 Pseudomonas sp. GD03944 | reverse complement strand
CAGCTGCACCAGTACTACGGCGGCAGCCACATCCTGCGAGGGCTGTCGTTCGACGTGAAGGTCGGTGAAGTCACCTGCCTGCTCGGCCGCAACGGCGTCGGCAAGACCACCCTGCTCAAGTGCCTGATGGGCCTGATCCCATCCAAGGAAGGCGCCGTGCAGTGGGAAGGCCAGGCCATCACCGGCTACAAGCCGCACCAGCGGGTGCACGCCGGCATCGCCTACGTGCCCCAGGGCCGGGAGATCTTCGGCCGCCTGACGGTGGAGGAAAACCTGCTGATGGGCCTGTCGCGCTTCCCCGGCTCCCAGGCCAAGGAGGTCCCGCCCTTCATCTACGAGCTGTTCCCGGTCCTGCAGGAAATGAAACAGCGCCGGGGCGGCGACCTCTCCGGCGGCCAGCAGCAACAGCTGGCCATCGGCCGCGCCCTGGCCAGCCAGCCGCGCCTGCTGATCCTCGACGAACCCACCGAAGGCATCCAGCCGTCGGTGATCAAAGAGATCGGCGTGGTCATCAAGAAACTCGCCGCCCGCGGCGACATGGCCATCCTGCTGGTGGAGCAGTTCTACGACTTCGCCGCCGAGCTGGCCGACCAGTACCTGGTGATGAGCCGTGGCGAAATCATCCAGCAGGGCCGCGGCGAGACCATGGAAGCCGACGGCGTGCGCGGGCTGGTGGCGATCTGAGCCACCCTTGAACACTGCCACCAGGCGAGCGGGGCCGCGCTAGCGGCCCGGAAAAGGTCGTCACTGTATCTACGCGCCTCCGGCAAGGGCGGTTATCCTTGGCGCTCGTCATCGGCCCTCGAGCGCCTCGGGACAACCCGCCGGCCAGCCCTGACGATGATCCGCGTCGACGAGCCTACCTCGGCACTCGATCGGGAGCCGGCTCTGCGTGGTACGCCACGTCGGCTCAGCGATTCTCACTGACGACAGACAAGAGGCAGAACATGACCAAGGTAGTTTTCATCACCGGTGCCACCTCCGGTTTCGGCCGCGCCACCGCTCGCCGCTTCGCCGAAGCCGGCTGGGGCCTGGTCCTCAGCGGCCGTCGCCTGGAACGCCTGGAAGCACTCAAGGCCGAGCTCGATGGCAAGGTCCCGGTGTACATCGCCACCCTCGACGTGCGTGACGCCACCGCCGTGCAGGCCCTGGTCGATGGCCTGCCGGCGCCGTTCGACAAGATCCACGCGCTGATCAACAACGCCGGCCTGGCCCTGGCCCCGGAGGCGGCGCAGAAGGTGGCCCTGCAGGATTGGCACACCATGATCGACACCAACATCACCGGCCTGGTCAACGTCACCCACGCCGTGCTGCCCAAGCTGCTGGAAACCGGCAAGGGCGCCAGCATCATCAACATCGGCTCGGTGGCCGGCGAATGGCCCTACCCGGGCGGCCACGTGTACGGCGCCAGCAAGGCGTTCGTCAAACAGTTCAGCTTCAACCTGCGCTGCGACCTGGTGTCCACCGGCGTGCGCGTCACCGACATCGCCCCGGGCATGGCCGAGACCGAGTTCACCCTGGTCCGCACCAAGGGCAACCAGGCTGCCTCCGACGCGCTGTACAGCACCACCACGCCGCTGAGCGCCGAGGACATCGCCGAGCAGATTTTCTACGTCGCCACCCTGCCGGACCACATCAACATCAACCGCCTGGAAATCATGCCGAGCCGCCAGGCCTGGGGCCCCTTCGCCGTAGACCGCGACAAGTAAGCCCTACCGGGCCGTGCCCCTGGGCCGGCCCACTCAATCACCCCACCGACAGCCGAACCATGACCTACGCCATCGCCGACGCCACCCCTGCCGACCTGCCCGGCATCCTCGCCATCTACAACGATGCCGTGCTCAACACCACGGCGATCTGGAACGAAACCGAGGTCGACCTGGCCAACCGCCAGGGCTGGCTGAACGACCGCGAGGCCGCCGGCTTTCCGGTGCTGGTGGCGCGTACGCCGGAGGGTGAGGTGCTGGGGTATGCCAGCTACGGGACCTGGCGCAGCATCGAAGGCTTCCGCCACACCGTGGAGCATTCGGTGTACGTGCGCAGCGACCAGCGCGGCCAGGGCCTCGGCCCGGCGTTGATGCAGGCGCTCGTGGCACGCGCCAGGCACGCGGGCCTGCACGTGATGGTGGCGGCCATCGAGGCGGAAAACCAGGCGTCGATTCGGCTGCATGAACGCCTGGGCTTCGTCACCACCGGGCAGATGCCGCAGGTCGGGCGCAAGTTCGGCCGCTGGCTCGACCTGACCTTCATGCAGCTGATCCTGGAATGATCCGCCGAGCCCGACCCGTCGGGCTCAGCGCACAGCGATAAGGGCGCCGTCTCAGGCGGCTTCGCCCTTCTGCTCGTCGAAGGTACTGAGGTAATCCCGGGACAGCGCCTTTTTCTGCGTCTCGCTCAGCAGCTTGCCCGCCATCTGGAAGAATTTCTGCTCTTCCTCCTCCAGGTGATGGTGCACCTTCTCCGACAACGCCTTGGCCTGGGCCAGCCAGCTGGGGCTGCTGGGGTCGGTGTCTTCCAGGTCTTCGATCATCTCGTCCATTTCGTGGTGCTCGGCGATGGCATGGCGCGACAGGTCGACGCCGGCATCCTGCTGCATCAGCGGAATGTAGAAATGCCGTTCCTCGGCCACCGAATGCGCCGCCAGCTCCTGTTTGAGTTCGGCGAACAGTTGCTTGCGCTCGGGGGTATCGCCGTGGGTGGCGACGAGTTGCTCGGACAGTTCGCGCTGGCGGTCATGGCTGAGTCGCAGGGCTTCGAAAATCGTCATGGGCAGGGTCCTTTTGCGGCAATGGCTTGCAAGAGGTCTGACCCCAGCGAAGCGCTGGAGTGCCATCAGCGAAGGAAGCATGCGCCGGAAGACGCAGCGAAACGGGTGCTCAGCGCAGTTGGCTGTCCTTGCTGCCGCGGCGGTTGTAGCCGCTGAACTTCGCCTGCTCCTTGTCGTGCTCCGACTGGCAGGCCACGCACAGACGCACCCCGGGAATGGCCTTGCGCCGTGCCTCGGGAATGGGTGCATCGCATTCTTCGCAATGGTGCAGGCTGTCACCGCTCGGCAGCTGGCGACGAGCACGCTGGACGGCGTCCTCGATGCTGCTGTCGATCTGGTCCTGCACGGCTCCGTCACTTGCCCAACCACCTGCCATGACGCCCTCCTGTCCGGTCGTTGCCTACCAGATATGAGCGCCTCGGCGGTTTTTTACAAGTGCAGGTGATCGGTGGTGCGGGCTATTCCTTGACGTCCATGAATTCTTCGGCCCACACCAGGTACTCCTCGGGCAGGGTGTACTTGTGGGCCAGTTCGGAGGCGCTCAGGTCGCTGGCGTCCACGCCACGCTGCTCGCGCAGGCAGTCGTAGGTCGCCTTGATCGCGGCGAAGTAGGCGGCATGGCCATTGACCACGATGCGCACGCCGAGCTTGGCCAGGCGGGCGTTGTCACGCAGTTTCGGGTTGCCGTAGGTCACCAGCATCAGCGGTACGCTCAGGTGGCTGGCGATCTGCTCCAGGTGCTCGAAGTCCTCGATGCCGACCATGCAGATGCCGTCGGCGCCTGCGGCCTGGTAGGCCTTGGTACGGCGAATCACTTCGTCGACGTTGAGCACGCCGGCGTTGGTGCGGGCGATGATGGCCAGGTCCGGGTCGACACGCGCCTCCAGGGCCGCGCGGATCTTGCCCACGCCTTCGCTCACGGAAATCAGGTCGGTGGACTTGCGGCCGAATTGCGCCGGCAGCAGCGTGTCTTCGATGGTCAGCGCGGCGATGCCCGCACGCTCCAGTTCGACCACGGTGCGCATCACGTTCAGGGCGTTGCCGTAGCCGTGGTCGGCGTCGGCGATCACCGGCAGGCGGCTGACACGGCCGATGCGGGTGGCCTGCTCGACGAACTCGCTGAGGGTGATCAGGGCGAAGTCCGGCGCGGCCAGGACCTGCAGGGAGGCGACGGAACCGCCGAGGATGCCGACCTCGAAACCCAGGTCGGCCGAGATGCGCGCGGACATCGGGTCGAACACCGAGGCCGTGTGGTAGCAGTTGTCGGAGGCGAGCAGGGCGCGAAACGCACTGCGCAACTCATGGTGGGAAGCTCGTTGCATGATCGGCATAAAGGGTTTTCCAGAACATCAGATAAATCGATAGTGGCCGGCTCTATAACCCTGGAGGAGCGGGAACACGGCGGCGCGATACGGGAATGGACGCGCCCCGGCGTGTTGCGGACACCTGGGCCCGGGATAGCCAATCGTTCAGCAAATTTCCCGCCAACTCTAGGGAATGGCCGTGGCAGGCCCTGCCTGCGGCAGCCAATGGCGAATTATCGCCTCATAACTGCCGTCCTGGCGCATTTCCGCCAACGTTTGTCGCCAGGTCTCCACCACCGAGGGGTCGGTCTGCTGGGAAAAGGCGATGTAATACGCGGTCTGCATGAACGGCAGGTGCGCCCTCACCTGCTCCCGGCTCAGGTCGTCGGTGGCCAGCACCGCATCGAGCGTCATGTCGTCGGTGGCGATCAGTTGCACGCGCCCGCGCTTGAGCATGGTGACCATGTGCCGGGCGGTCGGCACCCCGTACAGGTTGTCGAACCCCTGCGTCTTCAGCACTTCGTAGCTGTACCACTGCTTGGGCAGCGCCAGCGGCCCGCTGGCGGCGGCCTGCTGCAGGGTATCGATCTGCACGTTGCGCGCTTTCAGCGAGTAGAACCGGGCAGAGCCTTCGAGAATCGGCCCGACCCACTGGAAGCGGTCTTCGCGCTCCGGCGTGCGGACCGTGGAAAAGATGGCGGTGTCGGCGTCGCGCTGGGCCAAGTGATAGGCACGGGTCCAGGGCAGGATGCGAATCTGCGCGTCGTGCCCCGTCCGGTCGATCAGCATGCGCACGATGTCGATGGACATGCCGTGCAGTTCATCGTCCCGGGTAAACGCCATCGGCGGCGCCTCTTCGGTGAACAGTTGCAGCTGGGCCACGGCCTGCGGGGCCAGCAGCACCATCAACAGCATGATCCACGGATTTTGTCGCAACACGCCCATCAGGCACTCACTCTTGTCATTCGTCGGCCCTGGCATGGGACTGTGCAGGACATGGCGCAACTGTTCAAGGCCTCAGGGGCAATGCCAGCAACGCCTTGATGTCGGAACGCTCCAGGTTGTCCCGGGTGACCAGCACCGCCTGCAGCTCCACCTGTCGCCGCTGCGGTTCGATTCGCTTGCCAGCCAGTGCCCGCAGGGCCAGGCGAACGCTCTGGTAGCCCATGGCGTACGCCTGCTGGATCATCAGCGCACTGATATGGCCGGCCTTGAGCGCGTCGAACAGTTGCTGGCTGGTGTCGAAGCCCACGTGCGTCAGCTCGTGGGTCGCGTTCAGGCGCAGCAGCGCCGCATAGGTGGCACGGGTCGCGACGCCATTGGAGGTGAACAGGCCGTCCAGCGTCGGCAACTGCTGGCGCAACGCGTTGAAGGTGGCTTCGGGGTCCTCGCCCAGGGCCTGGTCGAACACCACGCTCAAGCCTGCTGCCCTGGCCGCCTGGAGAAAGCCGCGCTGCCGCTCGCTGGTCGAGGCGATCGCCGGGCTCACACGGATGACGCCGACCCGCCCCTGGCCGCCCAGCACCTGGGCCAGATAGCGCCCGGCCTCCTGCCCGGCCAGGTAATTGTCGGTGGCGACCACGGCCTGGACGTCGATGCCGCCGACATCGCGGTCGATGTAGAAGGTCTGCACGCCTTCGGCCTTGAGCGTCCCTACGCGGTCGCCAATCTCCGGGCCGCTGGGGGCGATGATCAGCGCCTTGCAGCCGTGCTCCATGACCTTTTCGATCAGTTGCAGCTGCGTTTCCACCTGGCCTTCCCGACTGGGGCCGCGCACATAGAGGTCGACATCGGTTTCCCGGGCCGCCTCACGCGCGCCCGCCTCCACCTGGAGCCAGAACGGATGGCCACTGGCGGGCACCAGGCCGATACAGGCCGCCACGGCGGCACCGGGCAACAGGGCGCATCCGAGCACAAGCCCGGCTCCCCAACGAAACAGCACGTATGGCGACATCACAACACCCCTGCGGCCGGCAGACCGCTACAACTGTGCAATATCATTTTAGCATCAGATGATTGGCGATCCCGACCGGAAAGGACGACGAACAAGCCAATTTACCGCCGACCCCGACGCCAGAGCGGCCTGCGCGCCCTGTCCAGCGCGTGCGGCGGCACAACTTTGTCACAGTCCAACCGACGGTCGGACTAGCCGCCGGGCCTCAGGCAGGCGATCATCGGCACTCTTCCCTGCGTACTGAATGACATGACCGACACCACGCACAACACCGTTGCCACGCACAAGCCGCGCCCGATGATCGATCTGCTGATCAGCATCCTGATTCCATCGCTGATCCTGATGAAGCTCAGCGGCGAGGCCAACCTGGGGGCTGACGGTGCCCTGCTGCTGGCCCTGGCGTTCCCCCTGGGCTGGGGTGCGTTCGAGCTGATCAAGTACCGCAAATTCAACTTCATCGCCCTGCTCGGCCTGGTGAGCGTGATCCTCACCGGCGGCATCGGTCTGCTGCACCTGGACAACCAGTGGCTGGCCATCAAGGAAGCCGCGATCCCCGGCCTGATCGGCATCGCCGTGCTGGTCTCGACCCGCACCCGCTACCCGCTGATCCGCACCCTGCTGTTCAACAAGTCGGTGCTCAACGTCGACAAGATCCACGAGCGTCTGGAAGAAGGCGGCAACACCCGGCATTTCGAAACGCGCCTGATGAAGGCCACCTACTGGCTCAGCGGCACCTTCTTCTTTTCCTCGGTGATGAACTACGTGCTGGCCAAGTGGATCGTCACCAGCCCCGCCGGGAGTGAAGCCTTCAACGCCGAACTGGGCCAGATGACCCTGCTCAGCTACCCGATGATCGCCATCCCTTCGATGATCATGCTGATGGCGATCTTCTACTACCTGTGGCGCACCATTCATGGTCTGACCGGTCTGAAGCTGGAAGAGATCATGGCCAACGCCGAACAGGAACAGAAACCCTGAGCACCGCCACGGGCTGAGGCCCCGGCATGCTGAGTCTGTCCGCCTACCTGGGGTTGTTCCTGTCGGCCTTCGGTGCCGCCACCCTGCTGCCCCTGCAATCCGAAGCCCTGCTGGTGCTGCTGATGCTCAACGGCCAGCACGCGCTGTGGGCACTTCTGCTCGTGGCCAGTGTCGGTAACATCATGGGCTCGGTGGTCAACTGGCTGCTCGGCCGCTACCTGGAGCGTTACCGCGACGCCCGCTGGTTCCCGGCCAGCGAGCATCGCCTGCAGCAGGCGCAACGGGGTTATGCCCGCTACGGGCGCTGGTCGCTGCTGCTCAGTTGGCTGCCGGTGGTGGGCGATCCGCTGACGCTGGTGGCGGGCGTGATGCGTGAACCACTGTGGCGTTTCCTGATCCTCGTCACCCTGGCAAAGAGCGGACGCTATATAGTGCTCGCCTTCATCACCCTGCACTGGCCGTGATTGCGACATACTCGGTAACGCCGCCAGCGATGCAGAAGGTTGAGCACAACGCTGGCCTCCGGGATACTTCGCAGCCGGCGATGCGGCAAAACGCCGTATCACCGTGCAGAATCACCCGTTCGGCATTGCCAGGCATGCGCGCTCAACAGGCCTAGAGAGGATTTACCGTTGTCAGGAGCAGGAGCCAAACCCGTCATGAAACGCAGCGACCTGATCTGGACACTGATCGGTCTGTGCGCCGTGGTGCTGTCGTGCTTCCTGCTCTACCACGAGTTACGCAACATCTCCCTCGACGAAATCGCCGACAGCCTGCGGGCGATTTCCACGCACAACTGGCTGATGGCTGCCCTGGCCACCTTCGGCGCCTACTGCGCCCTGGCCTGGTACGACCGCATCGCCATCGCCCACCTTGGCAAGAAGATTCCCTGGCGTTTCATCACCCTGTGCTCCTTCACCACCTACGCCCTGGCCCACAACATCGGCGCCTCGGTGTTCTCCGGCGCGGTGGTGCGCTACCGGGCCTACCGCACCAAGGGCCTGACGCCCCATGAGATCGGCATTCTCATCGTCTTCTGCTCGTTCACCTTCGCCCTCGGCACCATCCTGGCCGGCGGTTGCGTCCTGGTGCTGCAGCCCGACCTGATCCACCGAGTCATGGATGTCACACCGCTGCTGTCCACCCTCATCGGCTCGGCCCTGTTGCTGCTGGTCGGCCTCTACGTGCTGGGCTCGTGGCGCCACTTCAAGCCTTGGACCTGGGGCAAACTGCACGTCGAATACCCGCGCCTTGGCATCGTCGGCCGGCAGTTGCTGGCCGGCCCGCTGGAGCTGGCGTGCGCCGCAGCGATCATCTACTTCGCCCTGCCGAGCGAGAGCAACCCGGGCTACCTGGTGGTGCTGGGTGTGTTCCTGGCGTCGTTCTCCCTGGCCCTGCTGTCCCATGCCCCCGGCGGGCTGGGCGTACTGGAAGTGACCTTCCTGGCCGCGCTGCCGGAAATCCCCGCCTCAGACGTGCTGGCCGCCCTGATCGTCTTCCGTGGCTTCTACCTGCTGCTGCCGTTCGCCCTGTCGCTGCTGGTGGTGATCGGCTTCGAATGGAGCCAGTGGAAGCTCAAGCGCGAAGAAAGCAGCCCGCCACTGCCCTGACAGTGCCCCGGCGGCAGACCGCCGGGAGCAGCATTCTTGTTCGCACTCGCATAGAATGCGCGGCCGTTTTTCAGGAACAGCGCGCAGCATGCCTTTCTCCACTCCCGCCCGCGCCTGCGGCATCGACTTCGGCACCTCCAACTCGACCGTCGGCTGGCTGCGTCCCAGCAGCGACACCCTGATCGAACTGGAGGACGGCAAGATCACCCTGCCGTCGGTGGTGTTCTTCAACCTGGAAGAGCGCCGCCCGGTCTACGGCCGCCTGGCCCTGCACGAATACCTCGAAGGCTACGAAGGGCGCCTGATGCGCTCGCTCAAGAGCCTGCTCGGTTCCAAGCTGCTGAAAAGCGAAACCACCGTGCTCGGCAGCGCGCTGCCCTTCAAGGACCTGCTCGGCTTCTTCATCGGCGAGCTGAAAAAGCGCGCCGAAGCCGCCGCAGAGCGCAGCTTCGACGAAGTGGTGCTGGGCCGCCCGGTGTTCTTCGTCGACGACGACCCGGTGGCGGACCAGGAAGCCGAGAACACCCTGGTCGCGGTGGCCCACAAGCTGGGCTTCAAGGACGTGTCGTTCCAGTACGAACCGATCGCCGCCGCCTTCGACTACGAGTCGGGCATCGAGCGCGAGGAACTGGTGCTGATCGTCGACATCGGTGGCGGTACGTCCGACTTCTCGCTGGTCCGCCTGTCGCCGGAGCGCCGCACCGTGGCCGACCGCCACAGCGATATCCTCGCCACCGGTGGCGTGCACATCGGCGGCACCGACTTCGACAAGCAGCTCAGCCTGCACGGTGTGATGCCGCTGTTCGGCTACGGCAGCCGGATGAAGAGCGACGCGCTGATGCCGACCAGCTACCACCTGAACCTGGCGACCTGGCACACCATCAACGCGGTGTATGCGCAGAAGTCCCAGCTGGCGCTGCAGAACATGCGCTACGACATCGTCGACCCGACTGGCATCGATCGCCTGTTCAAGCTGATCGAACAGCGAGCCGGGCACTGGCTGGCGATGCAGGTGGAAGAAAGCAAGATCGACCTGACCGAGCAGGACAGCCGCCCCATTGATCTCGCGCGCGTCGAGCCCGGCCTGGTCGCCGAGCTGACCCGCGAGCTGTTCGACAGCGCCATCGATCCGCTGCTGACGCGCATTCGCGCCAGCGTCAGTCAGTTGCTGAGTGAGGCGGGCGTCGGCGTGGAACAGGTCGACACGGTGTTCTTCACCGGCGGCTCCAGCAGCATCCCGGCCCTGCGCCAAAGCGTGGCGGCCATGCTGCCGAACGCGCGCCACGTGGAAGGCAACAACTTCGGCAGCATTGGCAGCGGCCTGGCGATCGAAGCGAAGAAACGCTACGGCTGATCAGTCGCCTGCCCGATAAAAGAACGCCCCTCTGCAGAGAGGGGCGTTGCTGTCAGCGACCGGCTTAGCGCGGCGCCACTGGACGCTTGGCCGGCTTCTTGCCTTTGCCCTTGCCACCGGCACCCGCCCGCTCCTTCGCTGCCTGCTGGTTGCGCGCCTGGGCAGCGGCCTTGGCCTGCTCGCGCTTGTCCCAGGGGTTGCCACCGTCACTGCCCCGCGGCGGCAGGCCAGTGTGCTGGGTCAGAATCCGCGTCGAGCCATTGCCCGCGTCCTTGCCGAGCTTTTTGCTGCCGGCCGGCGTCGAGTTCTTGCGACGCGCGCTCTGGTAGCTGTCGGTCTGCGGCTGGTGGGTCGGGATCAACTGATGCTTGCCGTTGCCGATCAGGTCGGCACGCCCCATGCGCTCCAGGGCCTCGCGCAGCATCGGCCAGCCCTTCGGGTCGTGGTAGCGCAGGAAGGCCTTGTGCAGTCGGCGCTGCTGGTCGCTCTTGACGATCTGCACGCTGTCGCTCTTGTAGGTGACCTTGCGCAAAGGGTTCTTGCCCGAGTGGTACATGGCGGTGGCGGTGGCCATCGGCGAGGGGTAGAACGCCTGCACCTGGTCCGCGCGGAAACCGTTGCGCTTGAGCCACAGGGCGAGGTTCATCATGTCTTCGTCGGTGGTGCCCGGGTGCGCCGCGATGAAGTACGGGATCAGGTACTGCTCCTTGCCCGCTTCCTTCGAGAACTTCTCGAACATCTGCTTGAAGCGGTCGTAGCTGCCAATCCCCGGCTTCATCATCTTGTCCAGCGGCCCGCGCTCGGTGTGCTCCGGCGCGATCTTCAGGTAGCCACCGACGTGGTGGGTCACCAGCTCGCGAACATACTCCGGCGACTCCACGGCCAGGTCGTAGCGCAGGCCCGAGGCGATCAGGATCTTCTTCACCCCCGGCAGCGCCCGCGCCTTGCGGTACAGCTCGATCAGCGAGCTGTGGTCGGTGTTGAGGTTTTCGCAGATGCCCGGGAACACGCACGACGGCTTGCGGCAGTGCTTCTCGATTTCCGGGTCCTTGCAGGCAATGCGGTACATGTTGGCGGTCGGCCCGCCGAGGTCGGAGACCACGCCGGTGAAGCCCGGCACTTTGTCACGCATCTCCTCGATCTCGCGGATGATCGAGTCGTGGGAACGGTTCTGGATGATCCGGCCCTCGTGCTCGGTGATCGAGCAGAAGGTGCAGCCGCCGAAGCAGCCGCGCATGATGTTCACCGAGAAGCGGATCATCTCGTAGGCCGGAATCTTCTCCTTGCCATAGGCCGGATGTGGCACGCGGGCATAGGGCATGCCGAACACGTAGTCCATTTCCTCGGTGGTCATCGGGATGGGTGGTGGGTTGAACCACACGTCCACGTCGCCATGTTTCTGCACCAGGGCGCGGGCGTTGCCCGGGTTGGTCTCCAGGTGCAGCACGCGGTTGGCGTGGGCATAGAGCACCGGGTCGTTGCGCACTTTCTCGAAGGACGGCAGGCGGATCACCGTCTTGTCACGCTCCAGGCGCGGGTGCGACAGCAGTTGCACGACCTTGGCCTCGTTCGGGTCTTCGGCCGCGGCCGCGCCCTTTTCCTGCTCGATGGCGCAGGCGGCAGTGTCCTGGGTGTTCACGTAGGGGTTGATGATCTTGTCCACCCGACCCGGACGGTCGATGCGCGTGGAGTCGAGTTCGAACCAGCCCTGGGGCGTGTCACGGCGAATGAACGCGGTGCCCCGAATGTCCGAGATGTCCTCGATCTTCTGGCCGTAGGCCAGGCGCTGGGCGATCTCGACCACGGCACGCTCGGCGTTGCCGTACAGCAGGATGTCGGCACAGGCGTCGATCAGGATCGAATGACGCACCTTGTCCTGCCAGTAATCGTAGTGGGCGATGCGGCGCAGCGAGGCCTCGATGCCGCCGAGGACGATCGGTACGTGCTTGTAGGCTTCCTTGCAGCGCTGGCTGTAGACCAGGCTGGCGCGGTCCGGACGCTTGCCCGCCAGGCCACCCGGGGTGTAGGCGTCATCCGAGCGGATTTTCTTGTCCGCAGTGTAGCGGTTGATCATCGAGTCCATGTTGCCGGCGGCGACGCCGAAGAACAGGTTCGGCTCGCCCAGCTTCATGAAATCGTCTTTGGACTGCCAGTTCGGCTGGGCAATGATGCCCACGCGGAAACCCTGGGCTTCCAGCAGGCGGCCGATGATCGCCATGCCGAACGACGGATGGTCGACGTAGGCATCGCCGGTCACGATGATGATGTCGCAGGAATCCCAGCCGAGCTGATCCATCTCTTCCCGGCTCATCGGCAGGAAAGGGGCTGGACCGAAGCACTCGGCCCAGTATTTTGGATAGTCGAACAACGGCTTGGCTGCTTGCATGACGGGTGACCGGATCAGGAATTTCAACGGGCGCGGAATATAGCACAAAAATTAACCAAATCCGACGATAACGCTGGGTTTAACGGGGATCGCACCCAGTGCCCCGAAACACGTCTCCCTGGCCGCCCACACTGTTTTCTCAAGGGGCTCGGAACCGCGCCCGACAAACAACCCCACGATGCCGCCGATTCGGCAGCGCGCCCTAGAGCGCCGGCGCCCTGGAAGACTTGACGGGGCAGCGATCAGCGTCTGTGATCTGTCACTGACTTGTGCCTATACTCGCGAAAAAACGTCTCTCGACAGCAGGAAGTCCGTGGTGCCGCGCTTAACTTCTTACATCACGCTGTTGTTGAGCCTGTGCACGGGCCTGGCCTTCGCTGCTCCGGTGACGTTGACCCCGACCAGCAGCGGCCTGTCGATCAACCAGCAGATCGAACTGCTGGAAGACGTCGGCGGCCGCCTCAGCATCGCAGACATGGCCGACCCGGCCGTCCAGGAACGTTTCCAGCCCGCCAACGGCCGAGCCAGTGTCGGCCAGAGCCGCAACCCCTGGTGGGTCAAGATCGAGCTGCAGCCCGGCGAAGACAGCCTGCGGCACTGGTGGCTCGAAGTCGGCGCGGTCACGCTGCTCGACCTGCAAGTGTTTCTTCCGGATGCCCAGAACGGCTGGCAGACGCGCCAGGCCGGCGAAGTGGTGGGGTTCTCCGAAGGACGCGACCACCCCTACCGGCGCGCCGTGTTCCAGCTTCCCGCCCTGGACCAGCCCCTGACCCTCTACCTGCGCACCTATGACCCCGCCGGCAATTCCTTCCCCCTGCGGCTCTGGCAACGCGAAGACATCGACATGCTGGCCACCCAGGAAAACCTGGGTCTGGGGCTGATCTACGGGGTGATCCTCGCCCTGCTGCTGTACAACCTGTTCATCCTGTTCAGCCTTCGCGACAGCGCCTACTTCTGGTATGTGCTGACCACCGCCTTCGCCCTGGTGTTCATCATGAGCATGACCGGGCATGGCTTCCAATACCTCTGGCCCGGCGGCGCCGTGCCGTTCTGGCTGGATCGCATCACCCTGCCGTCGCTCTGGGGATTGTGCGCCTCGCGCTTCACCCAGACCCTGCTGCAGACCCGCCGCCATGTTCGCTGGGCGCACCACCTGCTAACCATGGCCTGCGTGGTGTACCTGATCGCCATCGCCCTGGATGCCTTCGGGCAGCGCCACCTGGCCGCCTGGACCATCGCCGCGCTGTCGCTGACCAGTATTCCCGCCGCCCTGGGCAGTGCCCTGATCCGCTGGCGCCAGGGGTTCTTCCCCGCGCTGCTGTACCTCTGCGGCTACGGCCTGGTGCTCGGCAGCATCGGCGTGCTGCTGCTGCGCACCACCGGCGCCCTGCAGCCTTCGGCGCTGAACGCGTACGTATTCCCCATCGCCGTGGCTGCCGAATCGATCCTGTTTTCCTTCGCCCTGGCCTACCGCATCCAGACGCTCAAACAGGAGAAATCCGCCGCGCTGGAACAGGTGGACCGCGAGAAAACCGCGCGCCTGGCCCAGGCCCAGGCCAACGCCCTGGAACTGCAGCAATCGGTCACCCTGCGCACCGCCGAGCTGGCAGCGACCAACGAGCGCCTGCGCCAGCGCGAACGAGAGCTGGAACACGCCGCCTTTCACGACCCGCTGACCGACCTGCCCAACCGCCGCTACCTGATCGAGCGCTGCGAGGCGGCCCTGGCGGATGCCAAACGGCATGGGCAGTCCATTGCCCTGCTGCTGATCGACCTCGATCACTTCAAACCGATCAATGACCGCTATGGCCATCAGGCCGGCGACCAGATGCTGCAGACCCTGGCCCAGCGCCTGCGCCACCAGGTGCGCGCCGGCGATACCGTGGCACGCCTGGGAGGTGACGAGTTCGCCGTACTGATCGGCGGCCCGGATGCCGAGCCCCATGCCCGGGAGATCGCCGGCCGGCTGCTCGCGGAGCTGGCGCAACCGGTGTGCTACGGCGCCGAACGCCTGACCGTCACCATCAGCATCGGCGTAGCACTCTATCCCCAGCACGCGGCCACCTTCAGCACCCTGTACAAGGCGGCCGACGAGATGCTCTACAAGGTCAAGGCGCGCGGCCGCTCAGGCTCGGCGATCTGCGGCGAGGACGGCGGGCTGAGCAGCGCCAAGCGCCTCGATCTGGACGTCCTGAACGTGCCCAGCGGGCTCCTTTCCCAGGACTAGCCCCTTCACGGCTGGCGCCCCGGCCAGCCGCCCTCCTCCCTGTGCGACACCGATCCGCTCGCCGGTAGTTGGTTATTTGCACGAAAGTGCACAATACTTCCCCCTCTGCCTCGAGTCTTACAGGATGTATGCGGTGCAGCGTCTCGTTCCGTCCCTCTTTCTGCTGCTGAGCCTGCTGTGCCTCACCGGCCAGTCCCACGCCCTCGTCCTGACCGCCGACAGTAGCGGCCAGGTGCTGAACGCTGACATCGAACTGCTGGAAGACACCGGTGGTCAGCTGAACATCGCCGACCTGAACGCCCCGGACGTGCAGGCGCGCTTCCAGCCCGCGGCCGGGCGTACCAGCGTCGGCCAGAGCCCGAACCCCTGGTGGATCAAGGTCACGTTGCAGCGCAGCGCCGACGCCCCGCCGGAATGGTGGCTTGAAGTGGGCTCGGTCACCCTGCTCGACCTGCAGGTCTTCCTCCCCGCTGAACAGGGCCAGTGGCTGGCCCGCCAGGCCGGTGAACGCGTGCCCTATGCCGAGGGGCGCGACCACGACTACCGACGCGCCGTGTTTCGCCTGCCCGAACTGGGCGAGCAGCCCCTGACCGTCTACCTGCGCACCTTCGACCCGGCCGGAAACTCCTTCCCCCTGCGCGCCTGGCAGCTGCATGACCTGGAGCACCAGGCCAAACACGAGCACCTGATCCTGGGCATGATCTACGGGATGATCCTCGCCCTGCTGCTGTACAACCTGTTCATTCTGATCGCCCTGCGGCAACCGGCGTACTTCTGGTACGTGCTGACCATGGCGGCTTCCCTGGTGTTCATCGCCAGCATGAGCGGACACGGCGCCCAGTACCTGTGGCCGGGCAGCCCGGTGCCGGTCTGGCTGGACCGCATCAGCCTGCCGATCCTCGTCAGCCTGGGTATGTTGCGGTTCGCTCAGGAACTGCTCTACACCCGCCACAGCCTGCGCATCCCCCACCAGATCCTCAACGGCTGCTGTGCGCTGTACCTGGTCGCGCTGGCCATGAACCTGGCCGGCTACCGCAGCGCCAGTGGCATGGTGATCGGCCTGATTCCCATCGTCACGGTGCCCACCCTGCTGCTCTGCGCCATCATCCGCTGGCGCCAGGGTTTCACCCCGGCGCTGTTCTACCTGCTGGGCTACGGCACCGTGCTGCTGAGCTTCGTGGTGCTGTTGCTGCGCGCCGCCGGCGTGATTCAGCCGGGCGAGTCCACCGCCTACCTGTTCCCCCTGGCCATTGCCGCCGAGGCCATCCTCTTCTCGTTCGCCCTGGCCTACCGCATCCAGATGCTCAAGCAGGAAAAATCCGCCGCCATGGAGCAGGCCGACCGCGAGAAGAGTGCGCGCCTGAGCCAGATGCAGGCCAGTGCCGATGAACTGCAGAACGCCGTGGCACAGCGGACCGCCGAGCTGGCCAGTGCCAATGCCCGCCTGTCCCTGCGCGAGCAGGCGCTCGAGCACGCGGCCTTTCACGACCCGCTGACGGAGCTGCCGAACCGGCGCTACCTGATCGAACGGTGCGAATCGGCCCTGGCCAACGCCGAGCGGCACGCCCAGTCCGTGGCCTTGCTGCTGATCGATCTGGACCATTTCAAACCGATCAACGACCGCTATGGCCATGACGCCGGCGACCTGATGCTGCAGGTGATCGCCAAGCGCCTGCGCGAGCATGTGCGCGGCGGCGACGCCGTTGCCCGCCTGGGCGGTGACGAATTCGCGGTGCTGATCTGCGGTGACGACGCGGAATCCCACGCCCGGGAAATCGCCGCCCGCCTGCTGCAGGCCCTGTCGCAGCCCGTGCTCTACGGGGCCGAGCGCCTGACCGTGACCATCAGCATCGGCGCCGCGCTCTACCCCGAGCACGCCCGGCACTTCAACAGCCTCTACAAGGCGGCCGACGAAGCCCTGTACAAGGTCAAGGCCCGTGGTCGATCGGGCTCGGCGGTGTGCGGCGAAGACGGCGAGCTGAGCACCAGCGAACGCCTGCGCCTGGACGTGATCAAGGTGAACAGCGGCCTCTGACAGGACGTCAGCCGTTGTAGTAGCGCCGGGGTACGCGGGCGGTGACCTGGGTCAGCAGCTCGTAGCCGATGGTGCCGGCCGCCTGGGCCACTTCGTCCACCGGCAATTGCTCGCCCCACAGTTCCACCGCATCCCCCACCCGGGCGTCGGGCAGGTCGGTGAGATCGACCGCCAGCATGTCCATCGACACCCGGCCAACCAGGGGCACGCGCTGACCGTTGATCACCACCGGCGTGCCGGAGGGCGCGTGCCGGGGATAACCGTCGGCGTAACCGCAGCTCACGGTGCCAATACGCGCATCGCGCTCGGCGACCCAGGTGGCGCCATAGCCCACGCTCTCGCCGGCAGCCACATCGCGAATCGCGATCAGCGCGGCGTTCAGGCGCATCACCGGCTTCAGGCCCAGGTCAGCGGCACTGCGGTCGGCGAAAGGGCTGGCGCCATAGAGCATGATGCCCGGCCGAACCCAATCCATATGGGCGGCGGGAATCATCAGAATCGCCGCCGAATTGGCCAGCGTGCGCTGGTCGAAATCCAGGTCGAGCAGATCGAGAAAGCCCTCCAGCTGCGCCTCGGTCAGGCTGTGGCCCTGCTCGTCGGCACAGGCGAAGTGGCTGATCAGGTTGAGCTCGGCCACCTGCTGCGCGCCCGCCAACCGGGCATGCCAGTCACGCAATGACGCGGCCTCGAACCCCAGGCGGTGCATGCCGCTGTCGAACTTGAGCCAGACATTCAACGGCTGCGCCAACGCGGCCGACACCAGTTGCTGCGCCTGCTGTTCGCCCTGGACCACGACATCCAGCTTCATCTGCGCCGCCAACGGGTACTCGGCGGCCTCGAAACACCCTACCAGCAACAGGATTCTCGCGTCGGCGTGCAGCGCCCGCACCGCGGCGGCTTCCTCCAGGCTGGCGACCGCGAAGCCGTCGGCCTCGTCATGCAGCGCCGTCACCACTTCCCGCACGCCATGGCCATAGGCATTGGCCTTGACCACGGCGAAGGCCTGGCGGCCCGGCGCACAGCGCTTGGCCAGCGCATAGTTGTCGCGGATGGCGGTGAGATCGATGGTGGCGACGAGCGGGCGCATGACAGAACGTCCTGAAACGAAACGGGCGCCCAGTGTACCCACTGGACGCCCGTTTTCATTGATCTGAGCCAGGCAATCCTGCCTGAAAAGACGCCGCGCGCATCAGCCTGTCGCGGGGTTACTCGTCTTCGAACTGGTAGCTGCCCGGCGCCAGGTTCTCGAAGCGCGAGTATTTGCCGAGGAAGGCCAGGCGCGCGGTACCCAGCGGACCGTTACGCTGCTTGCCGATAATGATCTCGGCCACGCCCTTGTACTCGGTCTCGGGGTGATACACCTCGTCGCGGTACACGAACATGATGATGTCGGCGTCCTGCTCGATCGCTCCGGATTCACGCAAGTCGGAGTTGATCGGGCGTTTGTTGGGGCGCTGCTCCAGGCCCCGGTTGAGCTGGGACAGGGCAATGACCGGGCAGTTGAATTCCTTGGCCAGGGCCTTGAGCGAGCGCGAGATTTCGGAAATCTCGTTGACCCGGTTGTCACCGCTGGACCCCGGGATCTGCATGAGCTGCAGGTAGTCGACCATGATCAGGCCGATTTCGCCGTGCTCGCGGGCCAGGCGTCGCGTACGCGCGCGCATTTCCGACGGCGAGATACCGGCGGTGTCGTCGATGAACAGCTTGCGGTCATTGAGCAGGTTGACCGCCGAGGTCAGTCGCGGCCAATCGTCGTCGTCCAGGCGACCGGAACGCACCTTGGTCTGGTCGATGCGGCCCAGCGAGGCGAGCATACGAATCACGATGGATTCCGAGGGCATCTCCAGCGAGTAGACCAGGATCGACTTGTCGCTGCGCATCAGGGCGTTTTCCACCAGGTTCATGGCGAACGTGGTCTTACCCATGGAAGGACGGCCGGCGACGATGATCATGTCCGCCGGCTGCAGGCCGCTGGTCAGGTCATCCAGGTCGGAGAAGCCGGTGGACAGACCGGTGATGGCATCCCCCGCGTTGAACAGCGAGTCGATGCGGTCGATGGCCTTGACCAGGATGTCGTTGATCCCCACCGGGCCACCGGTCTTCGGCCGCGCTTCGGCGATCTGGAAGATCAGCCGCTCGGCCTCATCGAGGATTTCTTCGCCGGTACGGCCCTGGGGGGCGTAGGCGCTGTCGGCGATCTCGGTGCTGATGCCGATCAGCTGGCGCAGGGTGGCGCGCTCACGAATGATCTGCGCATAGGCCTTGATGTTGGCCACCGAGGGCGTGTTCTTGGCCAGCTCGCCGAGGTACGCCATGCCGCCCACCTGGGACAGCAGGCCTTCCTTGTCCAACTGCTCGGACAGGGTCACCACGTCGAACGGGTGGTTGCGCTCGGCCAGTTTGAAAATGGCGCGGAAAATCAGGCGGTGGTCATGCCGGTAGAAGTCCCCATCGGACACCTGATCCAGCACGCGCTCCCAGGCATTGTTGTCGAGCATCAAGCCCCCCAGCACCGCCTGCTCGGCCTCGATCGAGTGCGGCGGCACCTTCAGGGCGGAGGTTTGCAGGTCGTACTGCTCTGGAATGCTGATGTCGTTCATAAGGCTCTGGGTAAAAATCGGGGGCATTGAAAAACAAAGGGCACGGCATCGCTTGCGCAATGCCGTGCCCGATTGTCAGCAGCCTAGCACCTAAGTGCAAGCGTGCTGGTCGGATCGCTCAGGGTCTGTTCATGATCTCGCGAGGCAGAGCCCAGCCGATCATGGACGGGCTCTTAGGCAGCGACCACAACCACCTTGACGGTAGCTTCAACGTCGGTGTGCAGGTGCAGTGCGACGTCGTATTCGCCAACCTGGCGAATGGTGCCGTTCGGCAGACGAACTTCAGCCTTGGCCACTTCAACGCCGGAGGCGGTCAGGGCGTCAGCGATGTCGTGGGTACCGATCGAACCGAACAGTTTGCCTTCATCGCCCGCGGTAGCGGTGATGGTGACTTCCAGTTCAGCCAGCTGAGCAGCGCGGGATTCGGCCGAAGCCTTCTTCTCGGCAGCCAGTTTTTCCAGCTCGGCGCGACGTGCTTCGAACGCAGCGATGTTCGCAGCGGTAGCAGCAGTGGCCTTGCCTTGCGGCAGCAGGAAGTTACGGCCGTAACCAGCCTTGACGTTCACTTTGTCGCCCAGGTTGCCCAGATTGGCGATTTTTTCCAGCAGGATGACTTCCATTTGGGTCTTACCTCTTAACTTTTAACCTTCACCGTTCGCGGGACCCGAGCCGTTCTTGCGCTCGAAGCGACCACGAAAATCAAACAGACTGTCGACCATGGCCAAGACCACCAGTAACGGATAAGTCAGCTGCATGAATATCAGCAGCGTGATGTACATCCCGACCAGCCAAAACTTCGCCAGCCTTCCTTGCGCCACCAGCCCGTGCAACAGGGCGATCGCAGCAAACACCAGCGGCACGCTGCACAGCGGGGTCAGCATCGCCATCTGCGGCCCGAGGTTGGGCCCCAACAGCATGCCGACCAGCAGCAACATCGCCAGCGACGGAGGCAGTCGCAGCGCACGAAACTCGTGCCCGAAACCACCCGGGTTGTACAACGCGGCCTGCCAATAACGCCCAAGAATCAGGCTGAGCAAGCTGACGGTCTGCAACAAAGCTGCCAGCAATCCGGTCAGCACCGGTGCAATCAGGCTCTCCATGCGCGCTCGCTCGTCCACCGACATCTGCTGGTGAACCCCATCGAACATCTGTGGCAGGAGCTTGCTCAGCTCACTGGCCATCGCTTCGATGGGTTCGCGGAAAACCGCCCCAAGGATCAAGCCATACACCAGGCCCAGTGCCACGCTGCAAAGCAGCACACGGTTCCAGGACATGCTGGCGCGCAACAACAACGCCAGCCCCAGCGCCCCCAGCAACACCAGCAAGGTGCGCGGTTCGCCGAAATACCACCAGGCAATTGCCGGCAGCAGAGCCCATGCGAGGATGCCCAGGGCATCGCTCATCCCGCGCCGCAGAAGCACCAGGCTTCCCGCGGCAGCACTCAACCAGAACAACAGCGGCAACGCCGCAGAACCCACCACCACGAGGGTGGCCTGCATACGGCCGCGCATAATGAATTCAGCTAAGGCGCGCATGCGTTTTATCCCTTACTACTTGTCGAGCGTCCGATCTCAGCGGCCGTGGCTGTCGGTGTAGGGCAGCAGGGCCAGGAAGCGGGCGCGCTTGATAGCGGTAGCCAGCTGACGCTGATAACGAGCCTTGGTACCGGTGATACGGCTAGGAACGATTTTGCCGGTTTCCGAGATGTAGGCTTTCAGGGTGTTGAGATCTTTGAAATCGATCTCTTTCACGTCTTCAGCGGTGAAACGGCAGAATTTACGACGACGGAAGAAACGTGCCATGTGATTGGCTCCTCAATAGATCCGTGGATTACTCGTCAGCGTTGTCGCTGTCGTTGCTGTCGCTGTCATCGCCATCGTTGGATTCGGCGTTTTCAGGACGGTCACGACGCTCACGGCGCTCACTGCGGTTTTCTTCGGCCTTGAGCATCTCGGACTGGCCAGTGACGGCTTCGTCGCGACGGATGACCAGGTTACGGATCACGGCATCGTTGTAACGGAAGTTGTCTTCCAGCTCAGCCAGGGCTTTGCCGGTGCACTCAACGTTGAGCATCACGTAGTGAGCTTTGTGGACGTTGTTGATGGCGTAAGCCAGCTGACGACGGCCCCAATCTTCCAGGCGGTGGATTTTGCCGCCGTCTTCTTCGATCAGCTTGGTGTAACGCTCAACCATGCCGCCGACTTGCTCGCTCTGGTCCGGGTGAACCAGAAAGATGATTTCGTAATGACGCATAAATGCTCCTTACGGGTTGTAGCCTGCCACGAAATGCGGTCAGGCAAGGAGTGAATGACACTGTTGGTCTTGCCGAAGAGAAGGCGCACATACGCCTGCCGTTGCGGCAAGGGGCGACATTCTAGAGAAGCCCCCCGGCGCACGCAAGGTGAACTGGTGATTATTTGAGCAGCCGCCCGGCCATCCTGTGAGGTAGGTGGCCGACGGCGCTACGACGAGCACTGATGGCTCAGGGCTTTTTCTTGGCGCCGCGCTGACGCAGGGCTTCGAACAGGCAGACGCCAGTGGCGACCGACACGTTGAGGCTGCTGACGCTACCGGCCATCGGCAGTTTGACCAGGTAATCGCAGTGCTCGCGGGTGAGGCGGCGCATGCCTTTGCCTTCGGCCCCCATGACCAGCACGGTCGGCCCGGTCAGGTCGTGGTCGTACAGCTCCTGCTCGGCTTCGCCCGCCGTCCCGACGACCCACAGGCCACGCTGTTGCAGCTTTTCCAGGCTGCGGGCCAGGTTGGTGACCGCCACCAGCGGAATGACTTCGGCCGCGCCACAGGCCACCTTGCGCACGGTGGCGTTGAGGGTGGCCGACTTGTCCTTGGTCACGATCACCGCCAGCGCACCGGCCGCATCGGCCGTACGCAGGCAGGCGCCGAGGTTGTGCGGGTCGGTCACGCCATCGAGCACCAGCAACAGGGGCGGTGTTTCCGCCCGGTCGAGCAGTTCTTCGAGCATGGCTTCACCCCAGACCTGGCTGGGGCTGACATCCGCGACCACGCCCTGGTGAACGCCTTCGACCCAGGCGTCCATTTCGCGACGCTCGCACTGGCCAATAGCGACCCGGGCCTGAGTCGCCAGCTCGATCAGCGGCTGCACGCGAGGATCGCTGCGCCCCTCTGCCAGCCACACCTGCTTAACGCGCTTGGGGTGGTGGCGCAACATGGCTTCCACAGCGTGCACGCCGAAGATCTTTTCCAGCTGACTCATGACTTCGCCTTAGGCTTGCGAGGGGCTCCGGCGCCCGCCTTGGGCGGGCCCTTGCGGTGCTTGCCGGACGACGCCGGCTTCGCCGCACCGGACTTGTCGGAACGCCCCTTGCCGGGCGCCTTGCCCGACTTGGATTTGGACTCGGCCATCAGCGCCTGTTTGATTTCGCGGCTTTTCTGCACATTGCTGTTGCCGGCCGGCGCACGATCGGCCTTGCCACCGCGCCCACCTTTACCGCCATCATCCGCACCGCGACGCTTGCGCGTACCCGCTGGATCGACTGCGTCCTGGGCGATCTCGAAGTCGATCTTGCGCTCGTCCAGGTCGACCCGCATGACCTTGACCGCCACGCTGTCGCCCAGGCGGAAGTTGCGCCCACTGCGCTCCCCGGCCAGGCGATGGTGAACCGGGTCGAAGTGGTAGTAGTCCGCCGGCAGCGCGGTGACGTGCACAAGCCCCTCGACATAGATGTCGGTGAGCTCGACGAACAGGCCGAACCCCGTGACCGCAGTGATCACACCCGGGAAGGTCTCGCCAACGCGGTCCTTCATGAACTCGCACTTGAGCCAGTTCACCACGTCACGGGTGGCCTCGTCGGCACGTCGCTCGGACATCGAGCACTGCTCGCCGAGCTGCTCCAGGGCCGCTTCGTCGTACGGATAGATACGCGCCTTCGGCACGCTCATGGCACCGGCACGCTTGACGTGCGGGGTGTCGAGCTTGGAACGGATGACGCTGCGAATGGCGCGATGGATCAGCAGGTCCGGGTAACGACGAATCGGCGACGTGAAGTGCGCGTACGCGTCGTAGTTGAGACCGAAGTGCCCCTGGTTGTCCGCGCTGTAGACCGCCTGGCTCAGCGAACGCAGCATCACGGTCTGGATCAGGTGGTAGTCCGGGCGTTCACGCACGGCCTCCAGCAGCGCCTGGTAATCCTTGGGCGACGGACCGTCCTTGGACTTGCCGCGGTGCAGCGACAGGCCCAGCTCGGTCAGGAACGCCTTGAGCTTCTCCAGGCGCTCCGGCGGCGGACCATCGTGCACGCGGTACAGCGCCGGGATTTCATGCTTCTGCATGAACGCCGCGGTGGCCACGTTGGCCGCCAGCATGCACTCCTCGATCAGCTTGTGCGCATCGTTGCGCTGGGTCGGGCGGATCTCCGCGATCTTGCGCCCGGCGCCGAAGATGATGCGGGTTTCCTGAGTCTCGAAGTCGATGGCGCCGCGCTCATGACGGGCAGCCAGCAGCACCTGGTACAGCGAATACAGCTGATTGAGGTGCGGCAGCAGCTCCTTGTACTCGCTGCGCAGGGCCTTGCCCTCGGTGCTCTTGGGCTGTTCCAGGATGCTGCTTACCTTGTTGTAGGTCAGGCGCGCATGGGAGTGGATCACCGCCTCGTAGAACTGGTAGTCGGTCATCTTGCCGGTCTTGGAGATGCTGATCTCGCAGACCATGGCCAGGCGATCGACGTGCGGATTGAGCGAGCACAGGCCGTTGGACAGCTCTTCCGGCAGCATCGGGATGACGCGCTCCGGGAAGTACACCGAGTTGCCGCGCACCTGGGCTTCGGCATCCAGCGCCGAGTCGACCTTGACGTAGTGCGACACGTCGGCGATGGCGACGTAGAGCTTCCAGCCACCGGAGAACAGGCGCCAGTTGCTGCCATTCTTCTCGCAATAGACCGCATCGTCGAAGTCGCGGGCGTCTTCACCGTCGATGGTCACGAACGGCAGGTGGCGCAGGTCGATGCGCTTCTCCTTGTCCTTTTCCTCGACTTCCGGCTTGAGCTTGCGGGCTTCCTTGATCACGGCCTCTGGCCAGACGTGAGGAATATCGTAGCTGCGTAGCGCCACGTCGATTTCCATGCCCGGGGCCATGTAGTTACCGACCACTTCGATCACATCGCCCTGGGGCTGGAAGCGTGGCGTCGGCCAGTGGGTGATCTTCACCTCGACGAACTGCCCCTGCTTGGCACCGGCGTTACGACCGGGCGTGACCAGGACTTCCTGCTGGATCTTCGGGTTGTCGGCAACCACGAAACCGATGCCGCTCTCTTCGTAATAGCGGCCGACGATGGTCTCGTGGGCACGGGAGATGACTTCGACGATGGCGCCTTCGCGACGACCACGACGGTCCAGGCCGGACACCCGAGCCAGGGCACGGTCGCCATCGAACACCAGGCGCATCTGCGCCGGGCTGAGGAACAGGTCGTCGCTGCCGTCGTCCGGCACCAGGAAGCCGAAGCCGTCACGGTGGCCGCTGATGCGCCCGAGGATCAGGTCCAGCTTGTCCACCGGTGCGTAGGTGCCGCGGCGGGTGTAGATCAGTTGACCGTCACGTTCCATGGCGCGCAGACGGCGGCGCAGGGCCTCGACTTCTTCGTCCGTGTCGAGACCGAATTCTTCCAGCAGCTGTTCACGGTTCGCCGGCGAGCCACGCTCGGCGAGGTGCTGCAGGATCAGCTCACGGCTGGGAATGGGGTTGTCGTATTTTTCCGCTTCACGAGCGGCCTCAGGATCGAGGGATTGCCAATCGGCCATTAGAGAGTGTTCGCCTTTTCTATATAGAGTCGGTTTGCCATATGCCTATTGAAGCGCGAAAAAGCCCTCTGGGTCAGCTTTCCTGCCACAATAATTTTTCGCCGCCAGGGGTTTACAAGGCAAAAGAGCGACCGTATAGTTCGCGCCCACAGCGTCGAGCAGACGTTGTAACACGGAACAGATGAGCAATCATCGTTTCAGTGCCCAGGTGGCGGAATTGGTAGACGCGCTGGTTTCAGGTATCAGTGATCGCAAGATCGTGGAAGTTCGAGTCTTCTCCTGGGCACCAAATTCGTGAAGTAGCTTGATAACCTACTTTGCAGATAACGGACGTAATGATCCGTGCCGGTAACGGCGAACATTACTGCAGTGCCCAGGTGGCGGAATTGGTAGACGCGCTGGTTTCAGGTATCAGTGATCGCAAGATCGTGGAAGTTCGAGTCTTCTCCTGGGCACCAAATTCAAAAAAACCGAGCCAAGTGCTCGGTTTTTTATTGCCTGCGATTCAGGCTGCCCGCCTGGCGAGGGCCGAACATCCGGCCCTCGTACTCCCCACTAGACCCGAAACTGACCGAGACTGGCCTTCAGCTGCATGGCCAGGTCATCCAGCACCCGACCGCTCTGCGCGGTAGCCGCCACCGCCTCCGCAGCACGCCGTGCCTCGTCATGGATCACTTCGACGCGACCACGCACCGCATCGGCGCCTTGCGCCTGATGGACCGCCACCTGGGTCGCCGAATGGATGGCGCCGTGAACCTCATCCACCGCGTGCTGGATCGATTGCTGCACCTGCGCACTCTCGCGCAGGGCAGCCAGGCCCTGATCCGCCTGCTGACCGGCCTGGGCAATGGCACCCACCGCTTCGCGCGCGCCCTGTTGCAGGGCACCGATGTGCGACTGGATGTCCCCGGTCGACTGCTGGGTCTTGCTGGCCAGCGCACGCACCTCATCCGCCACCACGGCGAAGCCCCGCCCGCTTTCTCCCGCACGGGCCGCTTCGATGGCGGCATTGAGGGCCAGCAGGTTGGTCTGCTCGGCAATCGACTGGATCACCGTCAGCACCACCTCGATCTGTTCGCTCTGCTTGGCCAGCCGCTCGATGACGGCAGCGCCGGTATCGACCCGTTGCACCAACTCTTCGATCGAACCGCCGACACGGGCCGCGATCGCCGCGTTGTCCTGGGTCGCCTGACGAATGGACGCCACCCGCTGCAGCGCATCCTGCATGGAACGGCTCTCGGATTGCGCCTCGTCCACCATGTGCGCCAGCGCCTGCAGACTGCCCGCCACCTCGTCACGCTGACGCTCGGCCGACGCCTCCGCCGACGCGCTGCGTGACGCCAGGTTGCCGATCTCCTGACCGGTGCGTACGGCAATATCCCCCGCCTGGCGCACGATGGGCTGAAGCTTGGCCACGAAACGGTTGACCGCCGCCGCCATGTCGCCGATTTCATCCTGACTGCCCAGCTCGACACGCCGGGTCAGGTCACCCTCACCGGCCGCCCAGTCGTTGAGCACCGCGATCAGCGTGTGCAACTTGCTGACGACCCGACGCCCGAGGACCACCGCCAGCACCAGCAAAATACCCAGCCCGATCAGCGCCAGGCCGAGGCTGATGTTCCAGCGCAACTCGTCGGCCGCCCGCTCGATCGCCTGGCGGCTGTTCTCGGTCATGCCGGCGGCCGTTTGCCGTGCGCTGTCCAGCCGCGCAGCCAGGGTCGCCCCACTGTCCGTAGCGGCACGACTGAGGCCCTCGGACACCAACTGGCCGCTGCTGCCGATCAGGGATGCGAAACGCTGGTCCAGGGCCGCCAGCTCATTGCCCACTTCAGCCGTCGACACCCCCAGCAACACCTTGCCGATTTCCGCCCCCATGGGATTGATCGACGCCTCGGTGATGTACACACCGGGATCATTGGCGGCGGCATTCAGCAGCTTGCCCAGGGCACCACGGCCCTCGCCTTTCTCCAGCAGGGCCTTGACCCGCGGGTCCTGACGGTTGACGTGGCGAGTCAGGCGCTCACCCTGGGCATCCAGGTAGACGGCGAACAGCACCCCGGGATTGCGGTGCGCCATGCGCGCCAGCTCGGTCAGGGCCGGCACGTCGTTATCCCAGATGGCCTTGGGCGCCACCGCCCCCAGCAGTTGGGCCAGATCATCAGCCGACTGTTTGAGATTGCGTTCCAGGACCTCGCGCAGCTGCCCCTGCTCCGCACTCAGGCGCTCGTTCAGCCCCTGGGTCAGGCTCGTCTGCATGCTGGCCGAAAGACCGTTCAGCCCACCCTGAACCTCACGCCCGGCCTCTTCGAGGTCGACCGACAGGCGCTGCGTGTCGTCACCCAACCGCTGCGTCAGGTCGTCGACCAGCGCCGTCACGGTCGTCCGGGTCAGCACCACCGCAACCAGCACCTGCACCAGCAGGGCGATACCCAACGCAATGAACACGGGGCGCAGCAAGCGACTGCGCAACAACGAAACGATGGCGGACACAGACCTGACTCCTCAACAGCCGTACGCACTGTAACGGCGAACTCCGGGATTTATTGAGCCCAAGCAAGCGTCATGCCCATGCCCCAGAAACGACAAAGGGCCGCACGAGGCGACCCTTTGTTGACAGCGCTTGCCGATCAGGCGAACGGATGACGCAGCACGATGGTTTCGTTGCGGTCCGGACCGGTGGAGATGATGTCGATCGGCGCGCCGACCAGCTCTTCCACACGCTTGATGTACGCACGGGCGGCTGCCGGCAGCTCGTCCAGGCTCTTGGCGCCCAGGGTGGATTCGCTCCAGCCCGGCATTTCCTCATAGACCGGCTGCAGGCCGATGTAGCTGTCTGCATCGGTCGGCGCATCGACCAGGACGTCACCGTTCTGGTCCTTGTAACCGACACAGATCTGGATGGTTTCCAGGCCGTCCAGCACGTCCAGTTTGGTCAGGCACAGGCCGGAAATGCTGTTGATCTCGATGGCGCGACGCAGGATCACAGCATCGAACCAGCCGCAACGGCGCGCACGGCCGGTGGTGGAACCGAACTCATGACCACGCTTGGCCAGGAACGCACCGGTTTCGTCGAACAGCTCGGTCGGGAACGGGCCCGAACCCACGCGGGTGGTGTAGGCCTTGGTGATACCCAGGATGTAGTCCAGGTACATCGGACCGAAACCAGAACCGGTGGCGATACCGCCAGCAGTGGTGTTGGAGCTGGTGACATAGGGGTAGGTGCCGTGGTCGATGTCCAGCAGCGAGCCTTGTGCGCCCTCGAACATGATGTCCTTGGCTTCGCGGCGCATGTCATGCAGCACGGCGGTGACGTCGGTCATCATCGGCTTCAGCAGCTCGGCGTATTCCATGCACTCATCCAGGGTCTTCTGGAAGTCGATGGCCGGCTCTTTGTAATAGTTCTGCAGCACGAAGTTGTGGTAGTCCAGCAGCTCACCGAGCTTGGCCGCGAAACGCTCGCGATGGAACAGGTCGCCAATGCGCAGGCCGCGACGTGCCACCTTGTCTTCGTAGGCCGGGCCGATGCCGCGGCCGGTGGTGCCGATCTTGGCGTCGCCACGGGCCTTTTCACGGGCTTGGTCCAGGGCGACGTGGTACGGCAGGATCAGCGGGCAGGACGGGCTGATACGCAGGCGCTCGCGCACCGGCACGCCTTTCTCTTCCAGCTTGGTGATCTCGCGCATCAGCGCATCGGGAGCGACCACCACGCCGTTGCCGATCAGGCACTGCACGTTTTCGCGCAGGATGCCCGAAGGAATCAGGTGCAGAACGGTCTTTTCACCATTGATCACCAGGGTGTGGCCCGCATTGTGGCCGCCCTGGTAACGCACAACGGCTGCAGCCTGTTCGGTCAGCAGGTCGACGATCTTGCCTTTGCCCTCATCACCCCACTGGGTGCCCAGGACGACGACATTCTTACCCATAACACTTGTCCTCATTCGCGCAAGCTTGATGCCGGCCGCAGCCGACGGAAACAATTCAGGGCGCCAGCGGCGCTACCTGCCAACGACCGTCGCGCAACAGCAACTGACGATCACAGCCAGCCTCATGCGCATCAGTCAGAACCTGCCCGGGCAACGCCTGCACCACCCGCGCGCCTTCGCCGCGCAGCTGACGCACCGCCTGCCACAGGTACACATCATGGTTATCCGGCGCCCAGATGCCCGCCGGCACTTCGCCGAGCTGCATCTGACCCAGGGTGACCAGGGTCTTGAGGTCCGTGGAGAACCCGGTGGCCGGACGCGCACGGCCGAAATCGGCACCGATGTCATCGTAGCGGCCGCCCTGGGCGATCGACTGACCAACGCCCGGCACGAATGCCGCAAACACCACGCCGGTGTGGTAGTGGTAGCCGCGCAGCTCACCCAGGTCGAAATACAGCGGCAACTCGGGGTAACGCAGGCTCAGGGCATCGGCGATGGCCACCAGGTCATCCAGGGCCGCATGCACGTCATCCGGCGCCTCGACCAGGCACGCCTGCGCCAGGTCCAGCACTTCGCGGCTGCCACACAGCTCGCCGAGAGCACGCAGCATCTTGCCCAGGGATTCCGGCAACCCTTCGGTCAGGGCGTCGATCTCGTCCATGGCCTTGCGCTGCAGGGCATCGAACAGCTGCTGCTCGGTCTCGCCGGACAGCCCGGCCGCACGGGCCAGGCCGCGGTAGATTCCTACGTGCCCGAGGTCCATGTGGACATCCGGCACCTCGGCCAGTTCGAGGGTGTCGACCAGCAGGCTGATGACTTCCACGTCGCTGGCAGGGCTGGCATCGCCATACAGCTCGGCGCCCAGTTGAATCGGGCTGCGCGACGTGGTCAGCGCACGCGGCTGTGCATGCAGCACGCTGCCGGCGTAGCACAGGCGGCTCGGACCCTCACGGCGCAGGGTATGCGCATCGATACGCGCGACCTGCGGGGTGATGTCGGCACGGAAACCCATCTGCCGACCGGACAGCGGGTCGGTCACCTTGAACGTACGCAGGTCGAGGTCCTGGCCGGCGCCGGTCAGCAGCGATTCCAGGTATTCGATATGCGGCGTCACCACGAATTCATAGCCCCAGCGCTGGAACAGATCCAGCACCTGGCGACGCGCGACTTCGATGCGCGCCGCTTCTGGCGGCAGTACTTCTTCGATGCCATCTGGCAGCAGCCAGCGGTCTACCGTTGCCATTTCGCCATTCCCCTCTTGATCCGGGCGGCACAAGCCTTCAGTGAAGCAGATAAAGGAGAGCCGTTCCCAGCAGCATGCTGGCCAGCCCCATAAGACGCAGTCGTTGATCCGACAGCCGTATCAGTTGCGCGATCGTTCCACGCCATTGACGCGGATAGAGGAAGGGCAGGATGCCTTCCAGCACCAGCACGAGACACAACGCAATGCCGAATTCCTGCCACATGATTCCCACAGACGCAAAAAAGCCGGGATTTTCCCGGCTGCCGCATCATACCACGTTTTCTACAGCGGTCACCCCGACGGACCGATAGTCCGCCGGGGCGAGGCTTTTTACTTGGACTTTTCCAGGTAGCGGAAGAAGTCGCTGCTCGGGTCCAGCACCAGCACGTCGCGCTTGTCGGCGAAGCTCTCGCGGTAGGCGCGCAAGCTGCGGTAGAACGCATAGAACTCCTGGTCCTGACCGTAAGCCTTGGCGTAGATCGCCGCGGCTTCCGCATCCCCGTCACCGCGCAGCTCTTCAGCCTGGCGGTAGGCTTCTGCCAGCAGCACGCGGCGCTGACGATCGGCATCCGCACGAATACCTTCAGCCAGCTCCTTACCCTTGGCACGGTGCTCGCGAGCCTCACGCTCACGCTCGGAGCTCATGCGGTCGAACACGCTGCGGTTCACTTCCTTCGGCAGGTCGATGGCCTTGACGCGAACGTCGATGACCTCGATCCCCAGCTCGCGCTGGGCCGCACGGTTCAGCGAAGCCGTCACGTCTGCCATCAGCGCATCGCGCTCACCGGACACCGATTCGTGCAGGGTGCGCTTACCGAACTGGTCACGCAGCGATGCTTCCAGACGACGCGCCAGACGCTCGTCGGCGATCTGCTTCATGCCCGAGGTCGCGGTGTAGTAACGCTCGGCATCGAGCACGCGCCATTTGGCGAACGCATCGACCATCAGCGCTTTCTTTTCCAGGGTCAGGAAACGCGAACTGGTGGAATCCAGGGTCAGCAGACGCGCGTCGAACTTGCGCACCTGGTTGACGTACGGAATCTTCACATGCAGGCCAGGCTGTACATCCGGCTGAACGATACGACCGAATTGCAGCAGCACCGCACGCTCGGTCTGAGCCACGATGTAGAAGCTGTTCCATGCGACCAGTGCCAGGACGACACCCGCAATCAGGACAACCAGCGATTTATTGCTCATCAGCGGCTCTCCCGTGTACGCAGCTCCGGCTGCCGCATGTCGTTGCTGATACGCGCGCCGAGATCACCGGCGGCACTGTTCGAAACACTGCCCGGTACGGAAGACGAGCCACGGCCGCTCTCGATCATCTTGTCCAGCGGCAGGTACAGCAGGTTGTTCTGCCCCTTGTCGCCAGTGACCAGTACCTTGCTGGTGTTGCTCATCAGTTCCTGCATGGTGTCGAGGTACAGACGCTCACGCGTCACTTCAGGCGCCTTGCGGTACTCGGCAACCAGCGCCGTGAAGCGATCCGCCTCACCCTGGGCGCGCGAGACGACTTCGTCTCGGTAACCGCTGGCGTCTTCGATCAGGCGCTGAGCCTGACCACGGGCTTCTGGTACTACGCCGTTGGCGTAGGTTTCAGCCTGGTTCTTCTCACGCTGCTCGTCTTCACGGGCGCGGATCACGTCATCGAACGCCTCCTGAACCTCACGCGGCGCCGCGGCGCTCTGCAGGTTCACCTGGGTCACGACGATGCCGGTGCGGTAGGTGTCGAGGAAACGCTGCAGGCGGTCCTTGACCTCGCTGGCCATCTGCTCACGACCCTCGGTCAGCACCTGGTCCATCTCGGTGGAACCGACCACGTGACGAACGGCACTGTCGGTGGCGTGCTGCAGGCTGGTTTCAGGCTGATCGACGTTCAGCACGAAGTCCTGCAGGTTGCTGATCTTGTACTGAACGGTCAGCGGCACTTCGATGATGTTCTCGTCTTCGGTCAACATCTGCCCCTGCTTGCTGTAGGCACGCTCGCGGGTGACGTTTTCCTGGTACTTGCGATCGATCGGCGGGAAATAGATGTTCAGGCCCGGACCGACGGTTTCATAGTACTTGCCGAAACGCAGGACAACGGCCTGCTCCTGCTCATCGACTACATAAATCGCGCTGTACAGCCAGACGGCAGCGAGCACGGCCAGACCAGCGAACAGCAGGCCGAAGCCGCCACCCTTGCTGAAACCACCGTCGTCACTGCCACGTTTCTTGTTGCCGCCAAAAAGCCCGTTCAGGCTCTCCTGCAGCTTGCGGAAGGCCTCATCGAGATCCGGTGGCCCTTTGCGGTCACCACCGCCACCACCACCCTTGCGTCCACCCCAAGGATCCTGATTATTCGAGTTGCCACCCGGCTCATTCCAAGCCATAGCGCTCTCCATACTGATAAAGCAAAGACGCGCCCACGGCACGCCCACCAATGCTACCGAATGCCCGCTACCAGCGGCAAAATCACTGCTGCAGGCTTTATTGCAAAGTGTGTTGTTCGAGGAACTCTAGCGGAATAAGACCTTCGCGACTCACCAATCGGTTCAACTCGACGCGCGGCAAGCGCACCGACAACAGGCTGCTGCCATCTTCGGCATGCCCTTCGCTCTGCACCGCCCCCAACGAGAAGAACTGCGCACGCAAACGACCGAGACGCTGTGGCAGCTGCAGAGTACCGACAAACAGGTCATCCCCCAACAGCTCCGCCACCGCCTGTTCGAGCAGCTCCAGCCCCCTTCCATCGCGCGCCGACAGCCAGACACGCTGCGGCTTGCCGTCGGCGTCCCGCTGAATCTGCGGATCGACACCTTCCAGGAGGTCCAGTTTGTTATACACCTCGAGGATCGGCAATTCCTGCGCACCGATCTCGTCGAGCACCGCCAGCACCTGCTCGATCTGCGCCATGCGCTCGGGCTCATGGGCGTCGATCACGTGCAGCAGCAGGTCGGAGTTGCTCGACTCTTCCAGGGTTGCCCGGAAGGCCTCGACCAGCTTGTGCGGCAGGTGGCGTATGAAACCCACGGTGTCGGCCAGCACGATCGGCCCCAGGTCATCCAGCTCGAGGCGCCGGAGCGTAGGGTCGAGGGTGGCGAACAACTGGTCGGCCGCGTAGACCTCGGAGGTGGTCAGGGCATTGAACAGGGTGGACTTCCCAGCATTGGTGTAACCCACCAGGGATACCGATGGAATATCCGCACGCTTGCGGCCACGCCGCGCCTGCTCGCGCTGGCTGCGCACCTTGTCGAGCTTCTGTTTGATCTGGCGAATGCGTACACGCAGCAGGCGCCGGTCGGTTTCCAGCTGGGTTTCACCCGGTCCGCGCAGGCCGATACCGCCCTTTTGCCGTTCGAGGTGAGTCCAGCCGCGCACCAGGCGCGTGCTCATGTGTTCCAGCTGGGCGAGCTCGACCTGCAACTTGCCCTCGTGGGTACGGGCACGCTGCGCGAAAATATCGAGAATCAGGCCCGTACGATCAAGAACGCGGCACTCGAACACGCGCTCGAGGTTACGCTCCTGGCTCGGGGTGAGGATGTGGTTGAAGATGACCAGGTCGGCTTCATGAAACTTGACCTGGTCACGCAACTCTTCAACCTTGCCGCTGCCAATCAGGTACTTGGCAGTCAGCCGGTTGGCGGGAACGCTGAGGAAGGCAACAGTATCAGCCCCTGCCGAATGGGCCAGTTCCTGAAACTCTTGCGGATCTTCGCGCGCCTCGGAGTCTTGGCCTTCCAGATGAACCAGGATGGCCCGTTCACCCCCTTCATGGCGCTCGAAGAACAATGCAGCCCCCTAAATCAGGCGTTACCCGGTTCGGCGTCGGCCTGCTCGGACTCGCCAGCGCTCGGCAGACGAACCGGACGGCTCGGTACAACGGTAGAAATGGCGTGCTTGTAGACCATCTGGCTGACAGTGTTCTTCAGCAAAATCACGAACTGGTCGAAAGATTCGATCTGGCCCTGCAGCTTGATGCCGTTGACCAGATAGATGGAAACCGGGACGCGTTCCTTACGCAGGGTATTGAGGTAAGGGTCTTGTAGCGAATGCCCTTTTGACATGTGCCGCACTCCTTTAAGGATCAATAATTCAGTATTTTTAGTAAACCAACGAACGGCTTTAAGACGTCTTACCCCCAAGGATAGACGGCCAACGGCAAGGTCTCAGTTCAATATGGAGACCGATGCCAGGTATTTCAAGGCGCGTGGCAGATTGTCGCAGGAAAGGCTATCGAACCACTGGAGATCGGACCAACTTCGCAACCAGGTGAACTGACGCTTGGCCAGCTGGCGGGTGGCGATGATGCCGCGCTCGCGCATCGCTTGCGCGTCGAGGTTGCCCTCGAGGTAATCCCACACTTGCCGATAACCCACCGCACGTATAGACGGCAATCCCACGTGCAAGTCACTTCTCTGTCGCAGGCGTTCGACCTCTTCGACAAAGCCCTGTTCCAACATCATCGCAAATCGTTGCGCAATCCGTTCGTGCAACACCTGACGCTGCGCCGGCGCAATCGCCAACTGAGCGACAGTATAGGGGAATTGCCCGGTGCCAGGCGTGCCGCCGTCAGAATTTTGTGCAGCCTGACGCAGACGGTGTGCGGTCATCGTCAAACCACTGACGTGATAAACCTCCAGGGCCCGCGTCAGCCGCTGCGGATCGTTGGGATGAATGCGCGCGGCAGACTCCGGATCGATCGCGGCCAGCTCCCGGTGCAGCGCCTCCCACCCTTCGCGAGCGGCACGCGCCTCGATATCGACACGGACCTGCGGGTCCGCACTCGGCATGTCGGCCAGGCCTTCGAGCAGCGCCTTGAAATAAAGCATCGTGCCGCCCACCAACAGTGGGATACGGCCACGGGCAGTGATCTCGGCCATATGCGCCAGTGCATCCGCGCGGAATTCGGCGGCGGAATAGCTCTGCGCCGGGTCGCGGATATCGATCAGCGCATGGGGATAGGCCGCCAACGTCGCCTTGTCCGGCTTGGCCGTGCCGATGTCCATGTCCCGGTAGATCAGCGCCGAGTCGACGCTGATCAGCTCGCAGGGCAACACCCGCGCCAGCTCCAGGGCCAGGTCGGTTTTCCCGGCAGCAGTCGGGCCCATCAGGAAAATCGCCGGGGGCAGGCGCTCAGGCATCGTTACATCGTCTCTATTATCGGGCGGACCGCTGCTCAGCGGCCGCGCAGGAACAGCTTGTCCAGGTCATCCATACCCAGTTGCGTCCAGGTAGGACGCCCATGGTTGCACTGGCCGCTGCGCTCGGTGTGCTCCATGTCGCGCAGCAGGCCGTTCATCTCCGGCAGGGTCAGGCGCCGGTTGGCCCGCACCGCACCGTGGCAGGCCATGGTGCCGAGCAGCTCGTTGAGGTGGGCCTGGATACGGTCACTGGTGCCGTACTCCAGCAGGTCCGCCAGGACATCGCGCACCAGTTGCGTGGCCTCGGCCTGCTTGAGCAACGCCGGGATCTGTCGGATGGCCAGGCTTTCCGGGCCCAGGCGCTGCAACTCGAAGCCCAGGCGCTGGAACCAGGTGCCGTGCTCTTCGGCGCAATCGGCTTCACGCTGGCTGACGGCGATGGATTCCGGCACCAGCAGTGGCTGGCTGCGCAGGCCTTCGTTGGCCATGGCGATCTTCAGGCGCTCGTAGGTGATGCGTTCATGGGCGGCGTGCATGTCCACCAACACCAGGCCCTGAACGTTCTCGGCCAGGATGTACACGCCCTTCAACTGAGCGATCGCATACCCCAGCGGCGGCACATCACCTTGCGCCTCGGGCAGGCTCGGCGCCACCGCACCGGCGGCAGCCGTCGGCAGCGGGGCGAAGAACTCGCGATAGGCGCCCTGGGCTTCCGCGCTGGGCAACATGCTCTCGGAGCGCGACTGCCCCTGGTAGCCCGCCCCTGGGGAGCGCCATACCGACTCGTTTGGCGAGCGTTCGAGCACACTGGCCGACAGGCCGATCTCGCCCTGCGGACCGAATTCACCGGCGGCCGGACCGGTCGGCCGAACCATGGCGCCGACGGCAGCCGACGCCGCCAACTGGTCCTCCGGCCTCACTTCCCCGAGGGAACGGTGCAAGGTGCCATAGAGGAAGTCATGCACCATGCGCCCGTCACGGAAGCGCACTTCGTGTTTGGTCGGGTGCACGTTGACGTCGACCACCGACGGGTCGATCTCGAAAAACAGCACGAAGGTCGGATGGCGGCCATTGAACAGCACGTCGCGGTACGCCTGGCGCACCGCGTGGGCGACCAGCTTGTCGCGCACCATGCGGCCGTTGACGTAGAAATACTGCAGGTCGGCCTGGCTGCGCGAGAATGTCGGCAAACCGACCCAGCCCCACAGGTGCAACCCGTTGCGCTCGATCTCGATCGGCAGCGCCTGCTCGAGAAACGCCGGGCCGCAGACGGAGGCGACACGACGCGCACGGCTGGCGGCATCCGGCGCTTCGTGCAGCGACAGGATGGTCTTGCCGTTGTGGCGCAGGTGGAAGGCCACGTCGAAACGCGCCAGCGCCAGGCGCTTGATGACTTCCTGTAGGTGGTCGAATTCGGTTTTCTCGGTCTTGAGAAACTTGCGCCGGGCCGGGGTGTTGAAGAACAGGTCCCGCACTTCCACCGAGGTGCCGACCGGGTGCGCCGCCGGCTGGACCCGGGGCTGCATGTCCCGCCCTTCGGTCTCGACCTGCCAGGCCTGCTCGGCATCGGCCGTGCGCGAGGTCAAGGTCAAGCGTGCCACCGAGCTGATCGATGCCAGGGCTTCACCGCGGAAACCCAGGCTCATGACCTGTTCCAGGTCTTCCAGCTCGCGAATCTTGCTCGTGGCATGCCGCGCCAGGGCCAGGGGCAGGTCATCCGGCGGAATGCCGCTGCCGTCATCCCGTACGCGCAGCAGCTTGATGCCACCCTGCTCGACGTCGACATCGATGCGCTTGGCGCCGGAGTCGAGGCTGTTCTCCAGCAGTTCCTTGATCACCGAGGCAGGACGTTCGACCACCTCACCGGCGGCAATCTGGTTCGCCAGCCGCGGGCTGAGCAGCTGGATGCGCGCCGCGCCACTCATGGCTGAGCCGCCAGCGAGGTCGCAGGAACCTTGAGGGTCTGGCCGACCTTGATCACGTCGGAGCGTAGGGAGTTGGCACTGCGCAGGGACGCCAGGCTGACCTGGTAGCGCTGCGCGATCAGCGCCAGGCTTTCCCCGGACGTAACCACGTGCTCACGAGGCCCCTGGGGCAGCTTGCCGCTGTCACGCAGCCAGGCAATGTAGGTGCCCGGCGGTGGGTTCTGCTGGAAGAACTGCTTCACGCCGGTCACGATGGCGCGCGACAGCGCCTGCTGATGAGAGGACGTGTGCAACTTGCGCGCTTCGTTCGGATTGGAGATAAACCCGGTTTCCACGAGGATCGACGGAATATCCGGCGACTTCAGCACCATGAAGCCCGCCTGCTCGACGCGGCGCTTGTGCAGCGGGGTGATGCTGCCCATGTTGCTCAGCACCTTCTGCCCCACGTTCAGGCTGGAAGACAGCGAGGCCGTCATCGACAGGTCCAGCAGCACGCCCGCCAGCATCCGGTCCTTGTCGTCCAGGCTCACATTGCCCGCACCGCCAATCAGGTCCGACTGGTTTTCCGCATCCGCCAGCCAACGCGCCGTTTCCGACGTGGCCCCGCGGTCCGACAAGGCATAGACCGAGGCACCGAAGGCCGCCGCCCGCGGCGCAGCGTCGGCGTGAATGGAGACGAACAGGTCCGCGCCCTTCTTGCGGGCGATCTCGGTGCGTTTGCGCAGCGGAATGAAATAGTCGCCCGTGCGCACCAGTTCGCCACGGAAGCCCTTCTCGGCATTGATCTGCCGCTGCAGCTCCTTGGAAATGGCCAGGGTCACGTTCTTTTCGAACTGCCCTTTGACAGGTGACAGCGCACCCGGGTCTTCCCCACCGTGGCCGGCGTCGATGGCGATCACGATGTCGCGCTTGCCGTTGGGCACCGGCGTCAGCTTGGGAGGCGCCTGGGTCGGGGTCACCGGCACGGGAGGCGAACTGGTCGCCGGCGAGGTTGGCAGGCTGGGGGCGGTGTCGGCGCCCTGGTCGAACAGGTCGACCACCAGGCGATGGCCATACTGCTGGTTGGGGGCCAGCGTGAAGCTCTTCGGCGTCACGGTGGCCGAGAGGTCGATGACCACCCGCAGCTCCTCCGGGGTGCGCTGCGCGGAGCGAACGCCAGTGATCGGCGTATTGCTGAGGGCCAGCTTGTCCAGCGAGGTGGTCAGCTTGGCACCCGAGACATCGATGACGATCCGGTTGGGGGCGCTGAGCGTGAACACGTTGTGCTGCACCGGACCGGACAGGTCGAAGACCAGGCGCGTGTTGTCCGGTGCCCGCCACAGCCGCACGCTACGTACATCCGAAGCAGCAAATACTTCGGCGGCGAAGACCGCCATGATCACGCCTGCTGCGATGAAACGTGCGCCTATGCGCATAGCCAACCCCATTGTTCTGATCATGCTCCGATGGCCGGCAGGCCGTGAAAAACTGCTGCGGATGACGCTACGGCGCAGCCGTTCGGCAATCGCCACGAACGGTCGCCGCGCTCAAGCCGTGGCCAGAGAAGCCGCCCATGCCTGGCCGCGAGCAGTGTGCGCCTGAATATGCAGCAAACGCCCGGCTTTATGCGGGCTAATGGTAATGTCCATGTCCGCCTTTGGCAAAACACCGGCGCCACGCTGCGGCCACTCGACCAGGCACAGGGCATCGCCTTCGAAGTAGTCACGGATGCCGAGAAATTCCAGTTCCTCGGGATCGACCAGGCGGTACAGATCGAAATGGTAGGCGCGTACCGTGCCGATTTCGTAGGGTTCGACCAGGGTGAAGGTCGGGCTTTTCACCGCGCCGGAGTGCCCCAGGCCACGAATGATCCCGCGCGACAGGGTGGTTTTCCCGGCCCCGAGATCGCCGTGCAGGTAGATGACCCCGCGACCGGCAGTGACCTGGGCAATCTGCGCCCCCAGCACCAGCATGGCGTCTTCGTCGGCGGCAAAACGTTCTACTTCAGTCACTCGACCTGCTCCTGCAATACCTGACGGATAGACGCGCACAAGTCGCTGGCGGCCACCCCACACCCCAATTCGGCCTGCCGCTCGCCTGCCACGGCATGCACCCAGACACCCAGGCAGGCCGCCGCACGGGCGGACAGTCCCTGGGCACGCAACGCACCGATCAGCCCCGCCAGGACATCCCCCAGCCCCGCGCCGGCCATCGCCGGATGCCCGCGGTCACACAGCCACAGCGAACCCTCCGGGTCGGCCACCAGCGTGCCCGCGCCCTTCAGCACGCACACCGCCTGGTAGCGCCGGGCCAGCGCCCGTGCGGCCGCCGGGCGATCGGCCTGGACCTCGGCCGTGGACATCCCCAGCAAGCGCGCGGCCTCACCGGGATGCGGCGTGAGTACCGTCCCGGCCGGCACGCTGACGGCCTGGTCTGCCAGCAGATTCAACGCATCGGCATCCCAGACCTGAGCCGCCGTGCTGGACAGCGCGGCCGACCACAGGCTGCGCCCCCAGGCGGCCTGCCCCAGCCCTGGCCCCACCACCCAGACCGATGCCGCCTTGCCCAGGTGCAGCAACTGATTGGCGGAAGCCACCGCTACGCTCATCACTTCCGGCAACCGCGCCTGGGCCGCGGCCAGGTTTTCGCCTCGAGTAGCCAGGGATACCAGGCCAGCCCCGCTGCGCAAGGCGCTCTGGGCGGACAGCAAGGTCGCGCCGCCAAATCCATGATCACCGCCCACCACCAGCACATGCCCCAGCTGACCCTTGTGCACGGAAAACGGTCGTAACGGCAGACGGGGCACGCTGTCGCTCGACAGACGCTGTGCCGTCCAGGCCTGCTCGGCCACCGGTCCCGGCTCCGCCTGGAGGTCGTCGAACGCCAGTGCGCCGACCCATTCAGGCGCCACGCCGGTGAACAACCCGATCTTGAGGCCGATCAGCGTCACCGTCTGCTGCGCCCGCACAGCCACACCCAGGACCTGCCCAGTGTCGCTGCACAGCCCCGACGGGATATCCACCGCCAGAACCGGCAGACCGCTGGCGTTCACACTGCGGATCGCCTGGGCATACGGCTCACGCACCATGCCTCGGATGCCAGTACCCAACAGGGCATCCAGCACGACTCCATCCAGCGCCGCACACTCGCTCCAGGGCCGTATCGGCACGCCAGCTGCCACGGCTTCGTCATACGCCCGCCGGGCATCGCCGCTCGGAGCAGCACTGTCGCCCACGGCCAGCACCTGAACCTGCCAGCCTGCTTTCAGGGCCAGCGCAGCCACCAGGTAACCATCACCGGCGTTGTTGCCACGCCCGGCCAGTACCGTGAGCCGCTCCACGTCGGGCCAGCGACGGCGCAGCACGCGCCAGATGGCATGGGCGGCACGGGTCATCAGCTCGAATCCCGGCGTACCCCTCGCGATCAGGCGGGCGTCCAGCGCACGCACCTGGTCGGCGCTGTAGAGGGCAAGGGGAAGATTGTCAGGCGAATGCGGCATGCGTGGGCTCCGATGTCTGGCAGAATTATACGCACCTGAGCCCCGGTTAACCGTTTCCGTATGAGCAGCACCTCCCTCGACCTCGACGCCCTCGCCCAGTCCATCAAGGACTGGGGCCGTGAGCTGGGCTTCCAGCAGGTCGGCATCACCGGCGTGGTCCTGGGCGAGCACGAAGCGCACCTGCAGCGCTGGCTGGATGCCGGCTATCAGGGGGAAATGGACTACATGGCGGCCCACGGCAGCAAGCGCTCCCACCCTGACGAACTGGTACCGGGCACCCTGAGCGTGGTGTCGCTGCGCATGGATTACCTGCCGGGCGACACCCAGATGGCGCAACGCCTGGGCGAGCCGGAAAAGGCCTATGTGTCGCGCTACGCCTTGGGCCGCGACTACCACAAGCTGATCCGCAAGCGCCTGCAGCAACTGGCCGAGCGCATCCAGCAGCAGATCGGCCCTTTCGGCTACCGGGCCTTCGTCGACAGCGCGCCGGTGCTGGAAAAGGCCATCGCCGAACAGGCCGGCCTGGGCTGGATCGGCAAGAACACCCTGGTGCTGAACCGCAAGGCAGGCAGCTATTTCTTCCTCGGTGAGCTGTTCGTCGACCTGGCCCTGCCGGTGGACCCCGCCCACGGCACCGAACACTGCGGCCGCTGCACGGCGTGCATGGACATCTGCCCCACCGCCGCCTTCGTCGGCCCCTATGTGCTCGATGCGCGGCGCTGCATTTCCTACCTGACCATCGAGCTCAAGGGCTCGATCCCCGAAGACCTGCGCGCGCCCATCGGCAACCGGGTGTTCGGCTGTGACGACTGCCAGATGGTCTGCCCGTGGAACCGCTTCGCCCGCCCCACCGAACAGAGCGACTTCCAGCCCCGTCACCAGTTGGACAATGCCGAACTGGCCACGCTGTTCGGCTGGAGCGAAGACGAATTCCTCAGCCGCACCGAGGGTTCGCCACTGCGGCGCGCCGGTTACGAACGCTGGCTGCGCAACCTGGCGGTCGGCCTGGGCAATGCGCCGTCGAGCATTCCGGTACTGGAAGCCCTGCGGGCGCGGCGGGACCACCCGTCCGACCTGGTGCGCGAGCACGTCGAATGGGCGCTGGCCCAGCACGAAAAGCGTCGGGGATGAACAGCAGACGACACAGGGGCGAGCGCCCCTGTGTCCTTGAAACACCTCAGACCTTGAGGAAGTGCTCGCGGTAGTACGCCAGCTCGGCGATGGATTCGCGGATGTCGTCCAGCGCCTGGTGCGTGCCCTGCTTCTGGAACCCATCCTTGACCTGGGGCGCCCACAGGCCGGCGAGGATCTTCAGGGTCGAGACGTCCAGGTAGCGGTAGTGGAAGTATGCTTCCAGGGTCGGCATGTAGCGATAGAGGAAGCGGCGGTCCTGGCCGATGCTGTTGCCGCAGATCGGCGACTTGCCCTTCGGCACCCACTGTTCCAGGAAGGCAATGGTCTGCGCCTCGGCAGCGGCCTGGTCGATGGTGCTTTCGCGCACGCGCTGGGTCAGCCCGCTCTCGCCATGGGTGCGTGTGTTCCACTCGTCCATGCCCGCGAGCAGTTCATCGCTCTGGTGAACCGCGATCACCGGGCCTTCGGCCAGGATGTTCAGGTCACTATCGGTGACGATGGTGGCCATCTCGATGATGACGTCTTTCTCGGGGTCCAGACCGGTCATTTCCAGGTCGATCCAGATCAGGTTCTGTGGGTTCTGCATGCTGCACTCCTAAGCGTGAACCGCCAGTTTAGCGAAATAAATCACTCCGGGATGCGCCAGAGCAGCAAGCGCGAGCGCCGCCAGTCGTCCAGCGCCACCACCTCATCGGGCGGTACGTCGGGCACCTCGAAGGTATTGCTGATCAGCCAGCCACCCGGCGGCAGTTGCGTGCGCGCCTTGTCCCAGATGCCCGCCATCGGCGCAGGCGAAAGAAAGGCATAGGCCACATCGAACGCTGAAAGGTCGCTGCGCCAGAGGTTCTGGTAGCGGATCCGGCAATTGCGCCGCGACAGACTGCGCAGCCAGGCCAGGGCGAACGGCAGCGGTGCGGTTTCCACGCCGACGAACTGCGACTCGGGGAATCGCCGTGACAGCCACAGCAGGGTGCCCGCCGGCCCGCAGCCCAGGTCGATAAAGCGGAACGGCACGGGACGCCGCTCCAGCAACACGGCCAGCTCGCGCCGGCCCCGCGCACCGGTGAGGTACAGCGGCACGCGCTCGCCGATGCTGTTCCAGTTGAGCAGCAGCACCAGCACGAAGCCCACCAGGAACACCCAGGACGGCAGGGCCGCACCATTGGCCAGCAGCAGGGCCGGCACGAACGCCAGGTTCAGCCAGTACCACCAGCGCGACAACCCGAGCCAGGAACCGATACCGGCGGCCAATGCCCCCTGCAGCAGCCCGGCCGCCAGCCAGCTCAGGCGCCAGCTGGACAGCTGCGCCATGACCACCACGAACAGCCCGATCGCCAGCGTCGCGAGGGCCTGCGCCAGCAGTGCCCCCACTACCGGGTATCGTTCGAACACGCGTACCTGCGTCACCCCTTTCGCCCCTCGCTTCGCTGAAGATTTCGCGCAGTGTAGCGGCTGGCGCAGGCGGCAGATGTTGCGCGTGCTAGACTCGCGACCGATTTACACCGCAACCGGACAGCAGAACCCCCATGGCCAAACGCCAACTCAGTCGCCGCCAAAGCTGGCGCATCGAAAAGATCCAGGGCGAACGTGCCGCCCGGGCCGCCAAACGCGAGTCCCAGGCCGTGCAGACGCTCGAGGGTGGCGACCTGGGTCCGGAACAGATCGGCCTGGTCATCGCCCACTTTGGCGTTCAGGTCGAGGTCGAGGCCCAGGAAGGCGACGAGGCCGGCCAGGTATTCCGCTGTCACCTGCGCGCCAACCTGCCGACCATGGTCACCGGTGACCGGGTGGTGTGGCGTGCCGGCAACCAGGGCATCGGCGTGATCGTCGCGCAACTGCCGCGCAGCACTGAACTCTGCCGCCCCGACACCCGCGGCCAATTGAAGCCGGTGGCGGCCAACGTCGATCTGATCGTCATTGTCTTCGCCCCCCTGCCGGAGCCGCATGCCAACCTGATCGACCGCTACCTGGTGGCCGCCGAGCACGCGGGCATCCGCCCGTTACTGCTGCTCAACAAGGCCGACCTGATCGACGCGCAGAACGAAGGGCCGCTCAATGCCCTGCTCGGCGTCTACCGCCAGCTCGGCTACCCGCTGCTGGAGGTCTCGGCTCACGAGGGCGACGGCATGGAGCAGCTCAAGCAGCGCCTGGACGGTCACGTCAGCGTGTTCGTCGGCCAGTCGGGTGTGGGCAAGTCATCGCTGGTCAACAGCCTGCTCCCGGGCGTCGACACGCGGGTCGGGGCGCTGTCCGAACTGACCGGCAAGGGCACCCACACCACCACCACCGCGCGCCTGTTCCACTTCCCCGGCGGTGGTGAGCTGATCGACTCCCCCGGTATCCGTGAATTCGGCCTGGTGCACGTCAGCCGCGATGACGTCGAAGCCGGTTTCATCGAATTCAACGAACTACTCGGCCAATGCCGCTTCCGCGACTGCAAGCACGACCGCGAACCCGGCTGCGCGCTGCTCAAGGCCCTGGAAGACGGGCGTATCCAGCCACAACGCATGGCCAGCTACCGCCACATCCTCGCCAGCCTGCCGGAAGACGACTACTGAAACGACAAGGCCGCGACTGATCGCGGCCTTGTTCTGTTCTGGCTTGGGGGCTATTCCCGGGGCTGGTCGAACTGCAGCACCCCTTCCTCGAAGATGTTCAGTCGCTCACGCACCTGATCCGCCGGCAGCGGCGAATCGCCTCCCGACGAGCCCCCGGGCGCCGCCGGCTCTGCCGGTGCATCCGTTGATTCACCGCCGCCCTGCTCGCCCTCGATGGCACGCTGGGCCTTTCTGGTCAGCACGGTGATGTCGATGCGCCGGTTGACCGGGTTGAGCGGGTCGTTGCGGTCGAACAATGCCGACGAGGCGTAGCCGACCACGCGAGCCACTTGGTCCTCTTCATAGCCTCCAGCGACCAGCACGCGGCGCGCCGCGTTGGCGCGGTTGGCCGACAGTTCCCAGTTGCCGAAGTCGCCCGTGCCGGCGAACGGCTTGGCGTCGGTATGGCCGCTGATGCTGATCTTGTTGGGCACGGCCTTGATGGTGTCCACCATGGCCAGCAGGATGTCCTCGAAATACGGCTGCAGGCGGGCGCTGCCGAGGTCGAACATCGGGCGGTTCTCGGCGTCCATGATCTGGATGCGCAGGCCGTCCTGGGTGATCTCGAACAGGATCTGGTCCTTGAAGCGCTGCAGCTGCGGGTCTTCCTCGACCTTGTTCTGCAACTCCTGCAGCAGCAGCTCGAGGCGCTCGCGCTCCAGCTCCTCGGCCATTTCCTCGACCTTGTCCGCCTCGATGTTTTCCTCTTTCTCGCTGACCGACGGATCCTGCGCTTCCGGATTGAGCGTGCGCTCCGGCGACGGCGTAGGCGAGCCGCCCAGGTCGATCACATAGGGACTGGCACTCTCGGAAAAACCGATCGGGTCCTTGAAGTAGCCGGAAATCAGCTTTTTCTGCTCGGGCGTGGCCGAGGACATCAGCCACATCACCAGAAAGAAGGCCATCATCGCGGTGGCGAAGTCGGCGAAGGCGATTTTCCAGGCACCCCCGTGGTGGCCACCTGCAACCTTCTTGACCCGCTTGACGATGATCGGCTGGTTATTCTCCATGATTCAGACGTCAGCTCCCGCGCATCGCCTGTTCAAGCTCGATGAAGCTCGGGCGGTGTGCCGGGTACAGCACCTTGCGGGCGAACTCCACCGCCAGGGACGGCGGCATGCCGGAGGCGGAGGCCACCAGGCCGGCCTTGATGGCTTCGTAGACGTTCAGCTCTTCCTTGGCGTCGTGCTCCAGCGCACCGGACAGCGGGCCGAAGAAACCATAGGACGCGAGAATCCCGAGGAAGGTACCCACCAGGGCGGTACCGACCTTTTCACCGATTTCGGCGTTGTCCGCCTCGGCGAGAATCGACATGGTGATCACGATCCCCAGTACCGCCGCCACGATCCCCATCGCGGGCATGCCGTCAGCCACCTTCGCCACGGCATGGGCCGGGTGCTCCAGCTCTTCCTTGAGGCTGGCCAGTTCCATGTCGAACAGGCCTTCGAGCTCGTGGGGCGCCATGTTGCCCGAGGACATGATGCGCAGGTAATCGCAGATGAACGCGGTCATGCGCTCATCCTTGAGGATCGCCGGGTACTTGCTGAAGATCGGGCTGGCGGCCGGGTCTTCGAGGTCCGCCTCGATGGCCATCATCCCTTCACGCCGGCTCTTGTTGAGAATCTCGTAGAGCAGGCGCAGCACTTCCAGGTAATAGGTGTGGGTGAAACGCGAACTGAACATCTTCAAGGATTTCTTGAAGACCTGCATGAACATGCTGCCCGGGTTGGCCTGCAGAAAGGCACCCAGCGCCGCGCCGCCGATGATCATGACCTCGAACGGGTGAACCAGCGCCATGAACTGGCCGCCAGACAGAATGAACCCGCCGAGCACGCTGGCGAATACAACAATGATGCCGATGATTTTTGCCATAAAAGGAAACTTGCCAGAGCCAGTAGTAAGGGTTTTGCAAAACAACCCTTCTATTTATCGGAAGTTGTGCGCGAGACTATAGCCAGTTAAGGCTAAAAGCCAGCTTGGCTCAACACACATGCCCACAACAGTATCGTCGACACCCCGCAGCATAGACGCCTGGCTCAAGTTCCTGGACAGCCAGCTATTGCCGGTTCCCGCCGACAGCCACCTGCGGGTGCGCCGAGCGCTGGGCGACGATCGCCGTTCGTTACGTGACATTGCCGAGCTGATGCAGGACTGCCCGGCCCTGGCGCTGAGCGTGATGCGCGAGGCCAACCGCAAGGGCAACGAGCTCACCGAGCCGGCGGAAAGTCTCGAGAACGCCCTCACCCGGCTCGGCCTGAAACGAGCCGAGGCACTGCTGGAGCGCCAGCCCGCCTTGCCCCTGGAAGAGATCCCGCTGCCGCTGCGGCAGATCCAGTTGATCAGCCAGCACGCGACCCAACAGGCCAACGGCCTGTTCGCCGGGCGCCTGGCGCGCCTGTGGCAGGAAATCCACTGGAGCAGCCTGCTGTTCCTCGCGCCGCTCTGGTCGCTGCTGGCCGCGCGCCCGGAGCTGTTCGCCATCTGGGAACAACGGGTGCTGGTCAAGGGTGAGCCGACGCTGAAGGTCGAGCGCGAGGTGCTCGGGGTGCCCCTGCTGAAGCTGTGCCTGGCGCTGGCCGAGCGCTGGCGCCTGCCGGAATGGATCACTCAAGGCTACCGGCTGCTGGCCCACGACCGCCGTCTGCTGATCAAGGCGCTGCACATTGCCCACCTCAACGATCACCCGTTGCAGCAGCAACAAAGCCTGGATGCCGATCCCAACCTGCGGCGCTGGCTGACCCAACCCGCCAACAGCATTCTCCTGGCCAATTGCCTGGCGCTGTCGGCCCATCAGTCCTGGGACGGTCCCCATAGCCTGCGCTGGCAACGCCTCACCGGCCTTTACCTGCAAATGCCCCTGGCGGACCTGCAGCAGCAGATTCACCAGCACGCCGCCCAGAGCGCCCGCCTGCAGCCCACCCTGGGCCTCTGGCACCCGGCCGAAGCCCTGCTCTGGCCCTGGGATGCGAGCCACCTGCAACAGGTACAACCCGTTCCGGAGAAGAGCGTCGAAGTCGATGAATGGCGGCAGGCCTGCGGGCAGTTGCTGGCCCAGCCCAGTGCGTTCAGCAACGTGGTGCAGCTCAGCAGTTGCGCCCTCCAGGCCATCCAGGCCTGCGGCATGCAACGGGTACTGGTGCTGCTGGCCGATCGCAACCACACCCGCCTGCTGGTCCAGCAGCATGCCGGCCTTGATCCCGCGCCGACCGGGCTGACCCTCGACCCGCAGAACAGCCAGGTACTGCGCCGCCTGCTGCAGGCGTCTGCGCAGTTGAAGCTGACTCCGGCCAACATCGCCCAGTTCTCCGCCATGTTGCCGGGCTCGCTGAAAGCCCTGTTTCCCACCGAGCACCTGCTGATCCGCTCCGTGGCGGCCAACGGCCGGGTGGTGATGATAGTACTGGCCGACCAGGCCGGCGTCCCGATTGGCGACGCCAGCCTGCAGGCATTCGGCAAAACCGCCCAATGCATCGAGCGCGCCCTGGGCACCTTCGCCAACCGCGGGCGCTGAAACGCCCCGCCACGATCCGGCATCAACAGCCTTCGGCCTTTCCGCTACACTTGGCCCTTTTTCACGGGCGTGAGATCGCGCATGACTGCTTTCACCGACTTGCCTCTGGTCATCGAGCCGGCCGACCTGGCCGCGCACCTGAACGCACCGCAGCTGATCCTGGTGGACCTGACCAGCACCGCCCGCTACGCGGCCGGGCACATTCCCGGTGCGCGCTTCGTCGACCCCAAGCGCACGCAACTGGGCCAGCCGCCCGCTCCCGGCCTGCTGCCGGAAAAGGCGCAGCTGGAACAACTGTTCGCCGAGCTCGGCCACCGCGACGATGCGGTCTACGTGGTGTATGACGATGAGGGCGGCGGCTGGGCCGGACGCTTCATCTGGCTGCTGGATGTGATCGGTCACCACCGTTATCACTACCTCGATGGCGGCCTGCATGCCTGGCTCGCGGAAGAACGCGAGCTGAGCACCGAACAACCCGCCGCCGTCGGTGGCACCGTCGCACTGACGCTGCATGAAGCCCCTACCGCCACCCGTGAGTACCTGACGAGCCGCCTGGGCGCCGCCGACCTGGCGATCTGGGACGCCCGCGGCCCTACCGAGTACAGTGGCGAGAAAGCCCTGGCCGCCAAGGCCGGCCACATCCCGGCCGCGATCAACTTCGAATGGACCGCCGGCATGGACCAGGCGCGCCAGCTGCGGATTCGCCGTGACATGCCGACCATCCTCCAGGACCTCGGCATCACCCCGGACAAAGAAGTGATTACCCACTGCCAGACCCACCACCGGTCCGGCTTCACCTACCTGGTCGCCAAGGCGCTCGGTTACCCTCGCGTCAAGGCCTATGCAGGCTCCTGGGGCGAATGGGGCAACCACCCCGACACACCGGTCGATCGCTGATCGACCCGCGCCCTGCCGACAACCAAGGAATACCGATGAAAGACCGCTTGTTTATCCTCAGCCAGTACCTGCTGCCTCACCACCTGCTGTCGCGCCTGATCGGCTTCGCGGCCGAATGCCGGGTCACCTGGTTCAAGAACCGGCTGATCGCCCTGTTCGCCGGGCACTACAAGGTGGAAATGAAAGAGGCGCAGATCGAAGACCTGACCGCCTTCGAAAACTTCAACGCCTTCTTCACCCGTGCGCTGAAACCCGATGCTCGCCCGCTCGATGCCACGCCGGATGCCATCCTCTGCCCGGCCGACGGCACCGTGAGCCAGCTCGGCAAGATCGAACACGGCCGCATCTTCCAGGCCAAGGGCCACAGCTACAGCGTGGTGGAACTGCTGGGGGGTGATACCGCGGTCGCCGCTCCCTTCATGGGCGGCGAGTTCGCCACCGTCTACCTGTCCCCGCGCGACTACCACCGCGTGCACATGCCGCTGGCCGGCACCCTGCGCGAAATGGTCTATGTGCCGGGCCGCCTGTTCTCGGTCAACCAGCTCACTGCGGAAAACGTGCCGGAGCTGTTCGCCCGCAACGAACGCGTGGTCTGCCTGTTCGACACCGAGCGCGGTCCGATGGCTGTGGTCCTGGTCGGCGCGATGATCGTGGCGTCCGTGGAAACCGTCTGGGCCGGTCTGGTAACCCCGCCTCGACGCACTTTGAAAACTATTCGTTACGACGAGGCCGCACGTACGCCGATCCACCTGGAGAAAGGTGCCGAGCTGGGCCGCTTCAAGCTGGGTTCCACCGCCATCGTGCTGTTCGGACCGGAGCAGGTCACCTGGGCCGAAAACCTCGGCGCCTGCAGCGGCGTGCGCATGGGCCAGCGCCTGGGCAGCGCCCACGCCGCTCAATAAAAGCGCCACGACCGGAGCGGGATCACCTCGCTCCGGTTGAACGGACAGTTCCCCCTATCGGTCAGATATTCAGTGAACGGTGTGCCTCGACCCCATGGCAAACCCATCCTAGAGAGGGCTGCGGCCCTGGTCAGATGCTGCTAGAGTTCGAGGCACTATGACTAGAATGAATTGCCTGACCGTTGGCGTTGGAGTATCCGAGTTAGATGGATAAACAGAGTTCTCACCTGCTACTCCGCGTTCCGGCTCCCAGTAAGCAGAGCCTGTCATTCTGCGATGCCACCCCGCGCGACCTGAAGCGCTGGATCAGTGCCCTGCCGAAAGCCAACATCGGCGAAACAGCCCGTCAGCTGTACCAGGCTCTGGTCGAGCTCAACCAGCTGGTGACCCCATCGGAAAACCGCCTGCAGATGCTCGAGCTGCTGCGGCCTGAGGTGTACTTCGTCTGCAAGCACCTGGAACGCCACTTCCTCAATCAGGCCATCGTGCTCGACGAGCGCCCGCGCAAGGTCGCCAACCTGTGCCAGGCCCTGCAGAACCACCTGGCTGTCGGCTACAAACTCATCATCGCCCGTCTCTCCGCCCAGGAAAGTCGCGAGCGCAACCAACTGCTGGCCGTGGCCCTGCAACGCGCCACCCACAGCCTGTGCAGCCCACTGATTCGCGCCAGCCAGCTCTATTGCCCCGTGCCGGAAGGCTTGTGGCTGGAGCTGCACCAGATCTACCAGATCGCTCGCAAGCGCGCGCTGCACAAGGTGATCATCCGCGATCCGCTGGCCCGTCACACCGACGGCCTGAGCACCGAACAAAGTTACCTGGTGGCCCTGCTACTGGGCTGCGCACGCTGCAACCAGATGCGCCAGAACAGCATCGCGCGCCTGGCCGAGGTACTGGAACCCTGGAGCGCGCTGATCAACCTGCAGGCCGGCGACGCGGCCAACAGCCTGTTCGCCGTGGCCCCGCAGCTGGACGGCCCGCCCCGCTACACCTCGCTGTTCCAGGAAAGCGAGCTGCACCACACCCTCGGCATCGACCCGCAACCGCTGGTCGACGCGATCAAGGAACACCTGCTGCTGCCGGCGGAAAGCCAGGCGCAGTCGCGCCTGTTCGTGCCGGATGGTTTCAGCCTGGATATGCTGCAGCACCTCGGCGCAGCCTGGGGCGACATCTCCGAGCGCACCTTCCAGCGCACCCAGGGCCAGGGCAACCTGACCCTGTGCATCGGCATGACCGCCCTGCATTTCTTCCTGGCCAACAAGCGCCCCTTCAACGAAGTGCTCAAGCTGCCCGTGGAAATCGGCGCCGCCGTGTTCAAGCCGGATACCGGTGCCCCGGACATCTGGTCGAACGCCTTCGATGCCCAGAAGGCCAACAACTGGGAAAATGGCATGCCGTTCGAGGAAATCGAATACAGCAAGCCGGTCGTGGAAGCAGACGGTCTGCAGACTGCCGCGCCCGGTGAAAGCTACCCGACCTTCTCCCTGCCGATCGTCAACCACAGCCCGGGCGGCTACTGCCTGTCCTGGCCGAAGGAAGTCCCCAGCCAGCTGCAGGCCGGCGAATTGCTGGGCATCCAGGACAGCCCGGAACAGGGCTGGAGCGTCGCGGTGGTCCGCTGGATCCGTCAGGTCCGGGGTGGCGGCACCCAGATGGGTATCGAGCTGATCGCCCCCCATGCCCAATCCTGCGGCCTGCAACTGGTGCGCAAGGCCGAGCAGAGCAGCCAGTTCCTGCGTGCCTTGCTGCTGCCGGAAATCAGCGCCATTTCCCGCCCGGCCAGTCTGATCACCCCGCGCCTGCCGTTCCAGGAAGGCAACAAGGTGATGATCAACATCAATGGCACGGAGCGCCGTGCGGTACTCAGTCGCCGGCAGACCAGCACCGGCAGTTTCAGCCAGTTCGAGTACCGCAGCGTGGAGCAGAAACCGGCCGATCACGGGACACCTGTCACAGCCCCGGGAACCCGCGCGCCAAGTGGGGAGGAAGACTTTGACTCACTCTGGAAGTCTCTGTAGATTGCCGACACATCTCCTTTTGTCGCCTTTTCGCGCCCGTTCGGCGCCGATCTGACTTCCGCCATGGCCATCGAAAAAAAAACCATCCGGCTCCTGATTCTCGAAGACTCGCAGAACGAGGCTGAACGCCTCGTCAGCCTGTTCCGTAACGCCGGTAACGCGACCCGGGTGCATCGCCTGACCTCCAGCGATGACCTGAGCGAAGCCCTGCAGCAGAGCTGGGACCTGTTGATCGCCGCACCGAGCAGCGAGCAACTGGACCCGAGCGAAGCCGTCGGCGCGATTCGCCGCCAGGCCAAGGACATCCCCGTCATTCAACTGCTCGCCGACAACGAGTCCGAGAGCATCACCGAAGCCCTGATGCTGGGCGCCAAGGACGCGCTGCCACAAGGCGACGACGAGCGCCTGGTGCTGGTGGCCAAGCGCGAACTGGCCAACCTCGAAGAGCGCCGTGCGCGCCGGGCCGCCGAAGTGGCGCTGCGCGAGGCGGAAAAACGCTGCCAGCTGCTGCTCGATAGCTCGGTGGATGCGATCACCTACGTGCATGACGGCATGCACATCTATGCCAACCGCGCTTACCTCGAACTGTTCGACTACGAAGACGCCGACGAGCTGGAAGGCATGCCGATGATCGACCTGATCGCTGGCGCCGACCAGGGCAACTTCAAGGACTTCCTGAAGAACTACCAGAGCGCCGAAGGCCATGCCGAGCTGGCCTGCACCGGGGTCAAGGCCGATGGCCAGACCTTCCAGGCACGCATGAACTTCTCCCCGGCGACCTACGATGGCGAACCCTGCATCCAGGTGGTCATCCGCGCGGAAACCGGCAACGCCGAACTGGAAGAAAAGCTGCGCGAAATCAGCAGCCAGGACCTGGTCACCGGCCTGTACAACCGCAATTACTTCCTCGAGCTGATGGACGCCGCCGCCGAGCGCGCGGTCAACGCCGGGCAACCCGCCAGCGTGGCCTACATCCGCATCGACCGTTACGCCCCGCTGCTGGCGGAAGTCGGCCTGGCCGGCATCGACCTGCTGCTGACCGACCTGGCCAATTTGCTGCGCGCGCATTTCGCTGGCGAAGCCCAACTGGCACGCTTCGGCGATGACGTGTTCACCGTCCTGCAGCCCGGCCAGACGCCGGAGCAGGCCACTGCGCACCTGAGCAGCCTGCTGAAGAAGATCGAAGGCCACCTGTTCGACGTCAGCGGCCGCACCGCCCAGACCACCCTGTCCATCGGCATCGCCGGCCTCAACGAGACCACGCCGAAAGCCCAGGAAGTGGTCGACCGCGCCCACCGCTGCGCGGACGAACTGAGCGACGGCAACGCCTTGAAGGTATTCAACCCGGCAGACGAGCTGGCCGCCGCCGCCAACCGCGGCAACGTCATCGCCATGGTTCAGCAGGCCCTGGAGAACAACAGCTTCCGCCTGCTGTTCCAGCCGATCATCAGCCTGCGTGGCGACAGCCACGAGCACTACGAAGTGCTGCTGCGCCTGCTCAGCCCGCAAGGCGAGGAAGTGCCGCCCCTGGAATTCCTCAACGCCGCGAAGGAAGCCGGACTGGGCGAGAAGATCGACCGCTGGGTGATCCTCAACTCGGTCAAGCTGCTCGCCGACCACCGCAGCAAGGGCCACAACACCCGCCTGTTCGTGCACCTGTCGAGCGCCAGCCTGCAGGACCAGACGCTGCTGCCGTGGCTCAGCGTTGCCCTGAAAGCGGCCCGCCTGCCATCGGACTCCCTGGTGTTCCAGTTCAGCGAACCCGATGCCATCGCCTACCTGAAACAGGCCAAAGCCCTGACCCAGGGCCTGAACGAACTGCACTGCAAGGTTGCCCTGAGCCAGTTCGGCTGCGCGCTGAACCCGTTCAACACCCTCAAGCACTTGCACATCGACTTCGTGAAGGTCGACGGCTCGTTCTCCCAGGACCTGAGTAAGGCAGAGAACCAGGAAGCCCTGAAAACCCTGCTGGCCAGCCTGCACGCCCAGGCCAAGCTGACCATCGTGCCATTCGTCGAGAGCGCCAGCGTACTGGCGACCCTCTGGCAGGCCGGCGTCAACTACATCCAGGGTTACTACCTGCAGGGCCCGAGCCAGTCGATGAACTACGACTTCTCGGCCGGCGACGAGTAACGATCGTTTCCCCCACAAAAAAGCCGCCCGAGGGCGGCTTTTTTGTGGGCACTGGTTTTACTCCACACCGTCGCGGTCGCGGTAGCCGAGCAGGTAGAGGATGCCGTCCAGGCCCAGGGTCGAGATGGCCTGCTTGGCCGACTGCTTGACCAGCGGTTTGGCGCGGAACGCCACGCCCAGGCCGGCGATGGCCAGCATGGGCAGGTCGTTGGCACCGTCGCCCACGGCAATCGTCTGCTCCAGGCGCAGCCCTTCCTTATGTGCCAGTTCGCGCAGCAGGTCCGCCTTGCGCTGGGCGTCGACGATGGGCTCGACCGCCACACCGGTCACCAGGCCATCGACGATCTGCAGTTCGTTGGCGAACACGTAGTCGATGCCCAGCTTGGCCTGCAACTGCTTGGCGAAGTAGGTGAAGCCACCCGAAAGGATCGCCGTCTTGTAGCCCAGGCGGCGCAGCTCGGTGAACAGGGTTTCCGCCCCCTCGGTCAGGCGCAGCGATGCACCGATGTCGGCCAGCACCGTTTCCGGCAGTCCCTTGAGCAGCGCCAGGCGCTCCTTGAAGCTGGCGGCGAAATCCAGCTCGCCGCGCATCGCGCGCTCGGTGATTTCCGAAACCTGCTCACCGACGCCGGCGGCCTTGGCCAGCTCGTCGATCACCTCGGCCTCGATCAGGGTCGAGTCCATGTCGAACACCGCCAGGCGGCGGTTGCGACGGAACAGCGAATCCCGCTGGAAGGCGATGTCGACGTTCAGCTCCTGGGCCACGCTGAGGAACTCGGCACGCAGCGCCACCGGATCGGCCGGCTCGCCACGCACGGAGAACTCGATGCAGCCCTTGCCCTGCTCGGCCGGCATGTCCAGCGGCATGCGCCCCGACAGGCGGTCGATGTGGTCGATGTTGAGGGCGTACTTGGCGGTGATCGCGCTGACGCGCTGCAGCTGCTCGGCGGTGACCTTGCGGGTCAGCAGGGTAACGATGTGGCGGGCCTTGCCCTGCCCGGCCACCCAATGCTGGTAGTCCGCCTCGGACACCGGGGTGAAACGCACCTGCTGGTCGAGTTTGTAGGCGGTGAACAGCACATCCTTGAGCACAGACGACGCCTGCTCGGTGTGCGGGATCTCGACCAGGATGCCGAAGGACAGCGTGTCATGGATGACGGCCTGGCCGATGTCGAGGATGTTCACCCCGCCCTGGGCCAGGACACCGGTGATGGCGGCCGTCAGCCCGGGACGGTCTTCGCCGGTGATGTTGATCAGGACGATTTCGCGCAAGGCGTACGCTCCAAGGCTCGATGGGTTGTCTGGCACTCCGCCGCCCAGGGCGGCAGGGCCGGAGAAAAGGCGCACATTCTAACCACTTTCGCGGCCATGCGGGCACGCGCGGCGCTTTGCCCTGTGCGGGGTGCTCGCTATACTGCGCGGCAACTCCAGTCGACGAGAGCCGAGCTCTGTGAACCGGCCCGCCCCCGTAAAACCCGATAATTTCTTCCTGCTGCTGTTCAACGCACTGCGCCAGCGTCGCGTGCCGCTGGCCTTGCGCATCGCCAGCCACAGCCTGCTTCTCGTTGCCATGGCCCTGGTGATCTACGCCTGGGTGATCGGCATGCAGTTCAAGCACGCCATGCAGCAGCAGGCCGAAGCCCTGGGCAGCAGCCTGATCACCCAGACCGCCTCCTCCGCCACCGAGCTGCTGGTGTCCAACGACATCCTCAGCCTCAACGTGCTGCTGAACAACCTGGTGAAGAACCCGCTGGTGGCCCATGCGGCGATCTACAGCGTGGACAACCGCATCCTCGCCGAGGCCGGCTCGCGCCCCAGCAAAAGCATGCTGGGCGAGACCGAAGGGCTGTATTCCACGCCTATCACCTTCCAGGAAGTCATCGCCGGCCAGCTGCGCATCAGCCTGGACATGCGCCAGTTCCAGCAACCGATGACCATCAGCCTGCAGAGCATGGGCATTCTCAGCCTGATCCTGCTGGCCCTGGCTCTGTCGCTCAGCCTGCGCCTGGGCCGGCATATTTCCACGCCTTTGTTGCAATTGCGTGTCTGGCTGCGCGATCCGGATGATCCGGCCCCCGGTGCCGGCCGGCAGGACGAGATCGGCGACCTCGCCCGCCAGCTGCAGGCGCGCCTGGTGCCCGAAAAGCCGGAGCCTGAACCGGAGCCGGATGACCTGTACGACGACCTGCACGAAGACGAGCACGACGATACGCCGGAAAACGCCGCCTACCGCGACGAGGCCGATGACGAGCCGTCGTTCGAGGTCCGCGACCTGCATGACGACCGTTTCGACGACCTGCAGGACGACACGCCCGAGCCGGCCTACCGCGCCACCACGGACGAGCACGACCCGTTCGCCGACCTGCGCGACATCGGCGACGAGGACGAACAACCGGTCACCGCACCAACACCAGCGGCAACCCGTGAACCGCAGCAGAGCGCAGTACTGGCCATCCAGCTTGGTGCCCAGGAGCAACTGCGCCGCCTGCCGCGGGCGCGCCTGCTCGACCTGCTGCAGCGCTACCGCGACTGCCTGAACCAGGCCGCGTCGCTCTACCAGGCCGAGCTGCACACCTTGAGCGACGGCAGCAGCCTGATGCTGTTCCACCGCCAGGAGATCGGCGAGGACTACCTGACCCACGCCATCTGCTGCGGCGAACTGATGCGCGCCCTCGGCCATGCCCTGCAGATCGAAGTCGCCGACAGCGGCATCACCCTGCAGCTGCAACTGGGCCTGACCGAAGGCGAGGAGCTCGACGAGCTGAGCCAGGGCGACCTGCTGCTCAGCGAAACGGCGCAGGATGCCCTGGCCCTGTCGCAGCACAGCCGCAACCTGCTGTTGCTGGAGCGCCGTGTCGGCGACGACGCCCTGGTGCGCCAACGCGCCCGGATTCGCGCCATCGCCAGCCCGGAAGGTGCCTGCTGCGTCGAACGCCTGCTCGAGCCCTACCCGTCGCTGCTGGAGCGTCAGCTAGCGCGCATGCACGAAAGCCGTCCACACTGAACGCGTTTGCAACAGACATGAAAAAGCCCGCATCAAGCGGGCTTTTTCATGTCTGGGTGCTTAGAAGCGGAACACTTCAGCGTCGATCCGCAGCGGCTCCGCCACCGGAATCTTCGGCCCTTCCGGCTTCGCGGCCGGTACCACCGGCGCTTTCTTCGGCGGCTGCTCGGCGACAGCCGGAGCCGGCTTGCCGTGGACTTTCACCGCTTCCGCCAACTCGCCCACCAGTTTCTGCATGACCACGCTCTGCGCCCGCACCTGATCGGCGATCGGGCCCTGGTGCGGCTCTTCCAGGCGAACCAGCTCGCCGTCGAGCAGCTCACCGTCCTTGCCCAGCAGGCGCCACTGCGCTTCCAGCACGGCCGGGCGCTGCGGGCCCGAGTCCAGACGGGTAATGGTCAACAAGACCTGAACCTGCGGGGTGAAGCCCGGCGTAGCCGGTGCCAGCACCAGGCGCTGGCTGTTCAGGCGCGCGGACAACTGGCGCAGCAGCTGCTGATCGATATCAGTGGCCAGGCTGCCAGCCCAACGGGCATCGGTCGCCGCAGTCAGGCTGCCATCAGCCTGGCGCTGCAGCAGCGCCTCACGTTGCAGGTAGTCGGCAATCGATACCGGCCCCAGCAGAACGGCCGGGCCGTCCTTCTCCGTCTCAGTCGCGACAGTCCCGCTGTCCAGCTGATACAGGGGTACGGGCTGGTACCGCGTACAGCCGGCGAGGCCGAGCACGCCAGTCAGCATCAGTACCAGGGGAAGACGAACTGCAGTCATCATTCTCATCCAACCGGTGCGAAAAAAACCGGCAATAAAAACAGGGAAAGCCCGCACATCGGCAAAACCGATGAACGGGCAGTCGCGTATCATCCTTCAAAGTGCAGCCTGACTCCAGCGTTGCGCGACGGAAAAAGCGCTCCAGGCCTTATGCCATCACCTCTACAACGAGGCTGTCAACGCGCTGGAAGCCGCGCGGCAGTTTGTTGCCACGGCGCCCGCGCTCACCCTTGTAGTGCTCCAGATCGTCCGCCCGCAGCGACAGGGTACGCTTGCCAGCCTGCAAGACCAGCGTTGCGCCCACAGGCAGCACCGCCAGGTCGGTCAGGTATTCCTCTCGACTGGCAACCCGCTCGCCCGGGATGCCAATGATCTTGTTGCCCTTACCTTTACCCAATTGCGGCAGATCGGCAACCTTGAACAGCAGCAGGCGACCTTCGGTCGTCACCGCGGCCAGCCAGTCTTCCTCACGATTGGCCAGCGGCTTGGGTGTGACCACCCGTGCGCCGGACGGCAAGCTGAGCAGCGCCTTGCCCGCCTTGTTCTTGGCCTGCAGGTCCTCGCCCTTGACCACGAAGCCATACCCGGCATCGGAGGCGATCACGTAGAGCGCGTCATCGTCCGGCAGCATCACGCACTCGAAGGTCGCGCCCGGCGGTGGCGTCAGACGGCCGGTCAGCGGCTCGCCCTGACCCCGTGCCGATGGCAACGAGTGAGCGGCGAGCGAGTAGCTGCGCCCGGTGGAGTCGATGAACACCGCGTACTGGTTCGAACGGCCCGGGGCCGCCGCCTTGAAGCCGTCGCCGGCCTTGTAGGAAAGCCCGGTGGCGTCGATATCGTGGCCCTTGGCGCAGCGCACCCAGCCCTTCTCCGAAATCACCACGGTGACCGGCTCGGTCGGCATCAGCTCGGTTTCCGACAGCGCCTTGGCCTCGGCCCGGGCGACGATAGGCGAACGGCGGTCATCGCCGTACTTCTCGGCGTCTTCGAGGATTTCCTTGCGCACCAGCTTCTTCAGCTTGGCTTCGCTGCCGAGCAGGGCCAGCAGCTTGTCGCGCTCTTTGAGCAACTCGTCCTGCTCGCCGCGGATCTTCATTTCTTCCAGGCGGGCCAGTTGGCGCAGGCGGGTGTCGAGGATGTAGTCGGCCTGGATCTCGGTCAGCTGGAAGCGTTCGATCAGGCGCGCCTTGGGGTGATCCTCAGTGCGGATGATGTGGATGACTTCATCCAGGTTGAGGAAGGCGACCAGCAAACCTTCCAACAGGTGCAGGCGCTTCTCCACCTTGTCCAGGCGGAACTGCAGGCGGCGGCGCACGGTGAGCAGACGGTATTCCAGCCACTCGCGCAGCATCTGGCGCAGGTTCTTCACCTGCGGCCGGCCGTCCAGGCCGATCACGTTGGTGTTGACCCGGTAGCTGGACTCCAGGTCGGTGGTGGCGAACAGGTGGGTCATCAGCTCATCGGCATCGACCCGGTTGGAGCGCGGGATGATCACGATGCGGCAGGGGTTTTCGTGGTCCGACTCGTCGCGCAGGTCGGCGACCATCGGCAGCTTCTTGGCCTGCATCTGCCCGGCGATCTGCTCCAGCACCTTGGCCCCGGAGACCTGGTGCGGCAGCGCGGTGACGACGATGTCGCCGTCTTCGACGCGGTACACCGCGCGCATGCGCACGGAGCCACGGCCGGTTTCGTAGATTTTCAGCAGGTCGGCACGCGGGGTGATGACCTCCGCCTCGGTCGGATAATCCGGGCCGAGAACGTGTTCGCAGAGCTGCTCGACCGTGGCATCCGGCTGATCGATCAGGCGCACGCAGGCCGCGGCGACTTCGCGCAGGTTGTGCGGCGGCACGTCGGTGGCCATGCCCACGGCGATGCCGGTGGTGCCGTTGAGCAGCAGGTTGGGCAGGCGCGCCGGCAGCGTCGCCGGCTCGTTCAGGGTGCCGTCGAAGTTCGGCACCCAGTCCACGGTGCCCTGGCCCAGCTCGGTGAGCAGCACTTCCGAGTAGCGCGACAGGCGCGCCTCGGTGTAGCGCATGGCGGCGAAGGATTTCGGATCATCCGGCGCACCCCAGTTGCCCTGACCGTCGACCAGGGTGTAGCGGTAGCTGAACGGCTGGGCCATCAGAACCATGGCCTCGTAGCACGCCGAGTCGCCATGGGGGTGGAACTTGCCGAGCACGTCACCCACGGTACGGGCGGACTTCTTGTGCTTGGAATCCGCGTCCAGGCCCAGTTCGCTCATGGCGTAGATGATGCGGCGCTGCACCGGCTTGAGACCGTCGCCGATATGCGGCAAGGCACGGTCCATGATCACGTACATGGAGTAGTTCAGGTACGCCTGCTCGGTAAAGTCGGCAAGGGAACGACGTTCGACGCCGTCCAGGCTCAAATCGAGGGATTCGCTCATGCGGGCCTCATTGCAAGGTTGATTGGCGCAGCAACAGGGTGCCGTCGCGCTGGGTAAATTCGAGTTGTTTCAGGGCACTCATGCCCAGCAGCACTTCATCGCCGTCCATGCCGGGGGCGATCAGGGCTGCCACGTCGTGCAGGACGATATCGCCGAATTGCAGCGTATCGAGCCGGGTCCGGTGTGCGGTGGCGCGGCCATTGGCGGTGCTGATGACCATCGGCGCGCCGGCTTGCAGGCTTAGCCGCGACGCCACGGCGGTGGGCACCGCCACCTGGGTGGCGCCGGTATCCAGCAGGAAGGTCACCGGTGCGCCATTGATCTGCCCGTCGACCAGGTAGTGGCCCTGGCGGCTGCTGGCCAGGCGCACTTCCACATACCCACTGCCGTGCACCGACACCGGCTCACGGTTGGGATTGCGCTGCCCTTCCTCCCAGTCACCGAAGAAGCGGGTCGCCAGCAGCAGCCCCGCCCCCCAGGCCAGCACCAGCATCACGCGACCGGCACGCCGGCCGGGCGTCTGTTGGGTCACTTGGTGCTACCCCAGCCGCCCTTGGGCGCGGCAAAGCGCCAGACCAGCGGGCGCGACTCGCCATCGGCACGGGTCAGGGAGCCATTATCCAGGCCGATCCAGGCCCCTTCGGCGTCGATCCACAGGGCTTCGGCCACGCCGTAGGACACCGGGTAGCGGCGTTCGTCGGTCAGCGCCTCGGCGGCGAACGACCAGCAGCGCTCGGCTTCGCCATTGCTCAGGGTGCGCCGGCAGATCTGGTGCGCCTGGCGCTCCAGGGTGAAGAGTTTTTCGTTGTGGTAGGCCAGCCCGGAGAAGTCGCGCGGCTCAGGCCTGCTGGCCAGTGCTGCCGGCCCCGGCTCGCTGCCGCCTTCGCTGAACAGCACGCAGCCACCGGTGCAACGCCAGGACGAACGCTGCTTGTGCAGCACCACCAGGCCACGGCGCGTACGTTCGGCCGCCAGCCACAGGCGCTCGCCCGCCGGGTCGACCGCGACGCCTTCGAACAGGGAATTGAAGTGCAGCAACATGCCGCTGGCCCGGGCCTGGCGCACCATGCTTTCCGGCAGCGCCAGCCACTGGGCCTCGGCCGCCGGCGGCACCATCAGCACTGAGGCGTGGGCCTCGCTGACCAGGTAACGGTTACCCAGCGCATCGCAGGACAGCCCTTCGAAATCCAGGTGGCCACCGCGCACCAGGCCGGCCAGCCAATTGCGCGTGCGCAGCCCCCAGGGCAGCGGCACGTCTGGCGCAGGTGGCGCCACGAAGGTCTCGGCGACGGCCTGCCAGTTGCTCTCGCCCGGCTCCAGACGATACAGGCGGTCGTCCTCACGGTCCGACACCGCCCATAGCGCATCACCGCACCAGGCCAGCCCGGAGAGGTTGCCATTGGCCATGCCGTCCACCGGGTGCTCGCTGACCAGGGTCAGTTCTTCCGGTACCGGCAGAGTGGCGAACGCCGGGGTGACAACCAGCAGCAACGCGGCCCACAGATGCCGCATCAGACCAGCACCTCGGCCAGATCACCCTTGGATTCCAGCCAGGACTTGCGGTCGCTGGCGCGCTTCTTGGCCAGCAGCATGTCCATGACTTCCTGGGTGCCCGGGTAGTCTTCCAGGGTCAGTTGCACCAGGCGCCGGGTGTTCGGGTCCATGGTGGTTTCACGCAGTTGCGGCGGGTTCATCTCACCCAGCCCCTTGAAGCGGGTGACCTGCGGCTTGCCGCGGCGCTTCTCGGCCACCAGGCGGTCGAGGATGCCATCACGCTCGGCATCGTCCAGGGCATAGAAGATGTCCTTGCCCAGGTCGATGCGGTACAGCGGCGGCATGGCCACGAAGATATGCCCGGCATCCACCAGCGGGCGGAAGTGACGGACGAACAGCGCGCACAGCAGCGTGGCGATGTGCAGGCCATCGGAGTCGGCGTCCGCGAGGATGCAGATCTTGCCGTAGCGCAGCTGGCTCAGGTCGTTGGAGCCAGGATCGATGCCGATGGCCACGGCGATGTCATGCACTTCCTGCGAAGCCAGGACTTCACCACCGTCGACTTCCCAGGTGTTCAGGATCTTGCCGCGCAGCGGCATGATCGCCTGGAATTCCTTGTCCCGGGCCTGCTTGGCGCTGCCGCCCGCGGAATCCCCTTCCACTAGGAACAGCTCGGAACGCATCGGGTCCTGACCCGCGCAGTCGGCCAGTTTGCCCGGCAGGGCCGGGCCCTGGGTGATTTTCTTGCGCTCGACCTTCTTGCCTGCCTTGAGGCGGCGGTTGGCGTTGCTGATGGCCAGCTCCGCCAGCTGCTGCCCGACATCCGGGTGGGCGTTGAGCCACAGGCTGAAAGCGTCCTTCACCACGCCCGAGACGAATGCCGAGGCCTCGCGGGACGACAGGCGTTCCTTGGTCTGGCCGGAGAACTGGGCGTCCTGCATCTTCATCGACAGGACGAAGGCGATGCGCTCCCAGATGTCTTCCGGGGCCAGCTTCACGCCGCGGGGCAGCAGGTTGCGGAACTCGCAGAACTCGCGCATCGCGTCCAACAGGCCCTGGCGCAGGCCGTTGACGTGGGTACCGCCCTGGGCAGTGGGAATCAGGTTGACGTAGCTTTCCTGCACCGCGTCGCCGCCCTCCGGCAGCCACAGCAGCGCCCAGTCGACCGCTTCCTTGTTGCCGCTGAGGCTGCCGCAGAACGGCTCCTCGGGCAGGCGCTGGTATTCGCTCACGGCGTCGACCAGGTAGGAGCGCAGGCCATCCTCGTAATGCCATTCGACCTTCTCGCCGGTGGCCCGGTCCTCGAAGGTGACGCTCAGGCCCGGGCACAGCACGGCCTTGGCCTTGAGCACGTGCTTGAGGCGGCTGACGGAGAACTTGTGCGAATCGAAGTACTTGGCGTCCGGCCAGAAATGCACGCTGGTACCGGTGTTGCGCTTGCCGACGCTGCCGATCACTTCCAAGTCGCTGGCCTTGAAACCGTCGGCGAAGGTCATGCGGTACTCGTTGCCGTCGCGCTTGACCCGCACTTCGACCTGGGTCGACAGGGCGTTCACTACCGAGATCCCCACGCCGTGCAGGCCGCCGGAGAACTGGTAGTTCTTGTTGGAGAACTTGCCGCCGGCGTGCAGCTTGGTGAGGATCAGCTCGACACCGGGCACGCCCTCTTCGGGGTGGATGTCCACCGGCATGCCACGGCCGTCGTCCAGCACCTCCAGAGAGTTGTCCTCATGGAGGATCACCTGGATCGATTTGGCGTGCCCGGCCAGCGCTTCGTCGACGCTGTTGTCGATGACTTCCTGGGCCAGGTGGTTGGGCCGGCTGGTGTCGGTGTACATGCCCGGGCGCTTGCGCACCGGGTCCAGGCCGGAGAGGACTTCGATGGCGTCTGCGTTATAGGCGTTCTGCTGGGCCATGGGGTCTCGTGTCGTCAGGTCAATTCAGAAAAGTCGGTATCCTGCCACAGCGGGCGGGCGATACCGGCGAAAGCGAAAAGCATGGGCAGCCGTTCGGCGAACCCTTTGAAACCATGGTCGCCACCGGCCTGGATATGCAGCGCGCACGCCCGGTAATACTGCTCGGCGTGGCGATAATCGAGGGTTTCATCGGCGGTCTGCAACCACACCTGATAGCGCGCAGGCTGCTGCGGTTCCGGGACGTAGAGCTCGGCCAGGGCGGCCACGTGGTCCGTGGTCAGCTCCCAGGTCTCGTCGCTGTAATAGTTCTTTTGCGGCCCCAGGTACCCGTCGAAGCGCTCGTGCGGGCGTACCGCAGGGTTTATCAGCAGGGCCTTCAGGCCATGCCGCTCCGCCAGGTGGGTGGCATAGTAGCCGCCCAGGGAGCTGCCGACCAGCACGGGCTGGCCGAGCTCGGCGATCAATGTTTCGAGTTGTGCGATGGCCTGCCGGGGATGGTGGTGCAGCGCCGGTACGCGCAGGTTCCCGGCCAGGCCGAGGTGCGTCATGGCGCGCAGCAGCTGACTGGCTTTCAGGGAAGCCGGAGAGCTGTTGAGGCCGTGGATATAAAGAATGCTGGGAGTCATGGGGCAGGAGGCTACTAGCTGCCAGTAGTCTGCTGCAAGCAGCGCACTCAGTAGCCTTTGACGCTGTAGTCCACGTCGAAGGTGATGCCGGTGACCCGCGACACGCCGGTCTCCAGACGACCGTCGGCGTGCAGGCGCAACCAGCGGTAACCCGGCGCGGTGGTGTCCACCTGGAACTCCTCGCTACCCGGCGCGAACTGCACGCAGGTCGAGGGCGATGCCAGCAGGCGAACGCCTTTGCGCACCTGGTCGAATTCCTGGTGGATGTGTCCCCAGAGCACGGCCCGGACCTGGCTGAAGCGCTCGATGACGGCGAACAGGGCATCGGGGTTGCGCACGCCGATGGGGTCCATCCAGCGGCAACCGATCGGCACCGGGTGGTGGTGCAGGCAGATCAGGTGATGGCGTTCCGGGGCTTCGCTCAGGGCGCGCTCCAGCAGGGCCAGTTGCTGCTCGCTGATATAGCCGGGTACCGCGCCGGGGATCGACGAGTCGAGCAGGATGATGCGCCAGTTGCCGATGTCGGTCACCGGCTCCAGCAGGTCACTGCCCACGCAGGCGGCGCGCATGGCCGGCAGTTCGTCGTGATTGCCGGGAAACCAGCGGGAAACCGCAGGGATCGCTGCGGTCATCTCGCGAAAGCGCGTGTAGGACGCCTCGCTGCCATCCTGGGACAGGTCGCCCGAGGCGAGCACCAGGTCGATGGCCGGTTGCTCGTCCAGCACCCGTTCGATGACCCGCTGCAGGCTGTCGCAGGTCTCCATGCCCAGCAGCTTTCCGGTCGCGTCGGCAAATAGATGACTGTCGGACAGCTGCACCAGCAGGACCGATGATTCATCAATTGGGGGGCGCGCGCTCGGCAAGGCCGTCTCCTCGGGCGGAATGAGGTGAATTATGGTGGGTAGGTGAACTCACGGTAAACCCGAGAATCGGGCATACATCACAGAAATTTCAGCGACAATCGCTCTCGCTGACGGAAAAAGCTCAGCGAACCCGTTCCAGTTCGTGGCCGCAGGCCAGGCAATGGCTCAGCCATTCGCCGAGAAACAGGTTGAGCTGGGTCTTCTCGTCGGGCTGGTGCATCGCTTCATTGGGATAGGGATAAATGCTGCGAAAGCGCCGGGCGCTCTGGGCGCCGACCACTTCGGCCATGCGCGCGTCGTGGTAGACCCGCACTTCCAGCTTCGGCACCGGCAGCCACGGCAGGCTGTCTTCCTGGCGCACCTGGATGGTCGAGGTGTAGGGACAGGTTTCCAGCACTTCCAGCGCCAGCACCCCGAGCAGCCGCTCGCCCTGGCTCAGCGCCACGCGCCGCGCACTGGTCACGTCGCGCATGCCGGGCAGCAGGCGCATCAGGCGCGCGTAGTTGGCCTCGCACGCCGCCTGCAGCTCGACCAGGTCGACCCGGTAGCGCTCGCGCACCAGGCTCACGACCACATCCCCCGGACCTCGGCGCGGTTCAGCGCCAGCCACTGCAGGGCGATGATGCTCGCCGCGTTGTTGATACGCCCGTCGCGCACCGCGGCCAGGGCATCCTCCAGCGGCCAGACATGCACGCGAATGTCCTCGCCTTCCTCGGGCAGGCCATGCACGCCACCCGCGCCTGCGCTGCTGCAGCGGCCGACATACAGGTACACCTGTTCGTCGCTGCCGCCCGGCGACGGGAAGTACCGGGTGATCGGCCACAGCGCGCGGAACACCAGACCGGCCTCTTCCATCGCCTCGCGGTGCGCCACTTCCTCGGGCTGTTCGTCGGTATCGATGAGGCCGGCAACCAGCTCCAGCAGCCAAGGGTTGGCGCTTTTGCCCATGGCGCCCACACGGAATTGCTCGATCAGCACCACCTCGTCGCGCTGCGGGTCGTAGGGCAACACGCAGACGGCGTCATGGCGCACAAACAGTTCGCGGGTGATCGGCTTGCCCATCTCGCCGGAAAACAACTGGTGGCGCAGGTGCAGGCGATCGAGGCGGTAGAAGCCACGAAAACAGGCTTCCCGCTCGATCACCTCGACGGCATCCGCGTCAGGCTTGAAGGTGTCGCTCATTGTGTTCCCCCACTGCCGGCACGCTGAATGCGGGCCTAACCACATCCTAGCGTGCTTGCAGCGGGGAAACAGCCCCCGATCAGCGTCCCGACTCGATCCGGGTCTCCCCACCGGAGCGGATAGCCGCGGCATTGCTGGCTTTCTGGCTGCCGCCGATGACCGAGGCCGCCGACGAACCGCCACCGCTCTCCTCGCCGTCCTTGGCCAACTGACCGAAGACCCGCTTCAGACGGACCGTCAGACCTGGCGGTAGATCACCGCACCTTCATCCTTGAAACGCTCGGACTGCTCGGCGAAACCGGCCTCGATGGCCTTCTGTTCGTCGGTCAGGCCGTTTTCCTTGGCGTAGTCACGGACTTCCTGGGTGATCTTCATCGAGCAGAACTTCGGCCCGCACATGGAGCAGAAGTGCGCCACCTTGGCCGAGTCCTTGGGCAGGGTCTCGTCGTGGTAGCTGCGGGCGGTGTCCGGGTCCAGGCCCAGGTTGAACTGGTCTTCCCAGCGGAACTCGAAGCGCGCCTTGGACAAGGCGTTGTCGCGGATCTGCGCACCCGGATGGCCCTTGGCAAGGTCCGCGGCATGCGCGGCGATCTTGTAGGTGATGATCCCGGTCTTCACGTCATCCTTGTTCGGCAGGCCCAGGTGTTCCTTGGGCGTGACGTAGCAGAGCATGGCGCAGCCGAACCAGCCGATCATCGCCGCGCCGATGCCCGAGGTGATGTGGTCGTAGCCCGGCGCGATGTCGGTGGTCAGCGGGCCGAGGGTGTAGAACGGCGCCTCGTCGCAGCACTCCAGCTGCTTGTCCATGTTCTCCTTGATCAGCTGCATCGGTACGTGACCGGGGCCTTCGATCATGCACTGCACGTCGTGCTTCCAGGCGATCTTGGTCAGCTCGCCGAGGGTTTCCAGCTCGCCGAACTGCGCGGCGTCGTTGGCGTCGGCAATGGAGCCCGGACGCAGGCCGTCGCCCAGCGAGAAGCTGACGTCGTAGGCCTTCATGATTTCGCAGATTTCCTCGAAGTGGGTATAGAGGAAGTTCTCCTGGTGGTGTGCCAGGCACCACTTGGCCATGATCGAGCCGCCACGCGAGACGATGCCAGTGACGCGCTTGGCGGTCAGTGGCACGTAACGCAGCAGCACGCCGGCGTGGATGGTGAAGTAGTCCACGCCCTGCTCCGCCTGCTCGATCAGGGTGTCGCGGAACAGCTCCCAGGTCAGGTCTTCGGCCACGCCGTTGACCTTTTCCAGGGCCTGGTAGATCGGCACGGTACCGATCGGCACCGGCGAGTTGCGGATGATCCATTCGCGGGTTTCATGGATGTGCTTGCCGGTGGACAGGTCCATCACGGTGTCCGAGCCCCAGCGGATGCCCCAGGTCAGCTTGGCCACTTCTTCCTCGATGGAGGAACCCAGGGCCGAGTTGCCGATGTTGCCGTTGATCTTCACCAGGAAGTTGCGGCCGATGATCATCGGCTCCAGCTCCACGTGGTTGATATTGGCCGGGATGATGGCGCGACCGCGGGCGACTTCCTCGCGCACGAACTCGGGGGTGATTTCCTTCGGAATGCTCGCGCCGAAGCTCTGGCCGCCGTGCTGTTCCTTGAGCAGGCCGGCTTCGCGGGCCTCGGTCAGCTTCATGTTTTCGCGGATGGCGACGTATTCCATCTCCGGGGTGATGATGCCCTGGCGCGCGTAGTGCATCTGGCTGACGTTCTTGCCGGCCTTGGCCCGGCGCGGGTTGCGCACGTGGGCGAAGCGCATCTTGGTCAGCTCGGCGTCGTTCAGGCGGCGCTGGCCGAACTCGGAGGACAGGCCCGGCAGGCGCTCGGTGTCACCACGGTCTTCGATCCAGGCGCTACGCACATCTGCCAGGCCCTTGCGCACGTCGATGGTGACGCTGGGATCGGTGTAGGGGCCGGAGGTGTCATAGACGGTGACCGGGGCGTTGATCTCACCACCGAAGGCGGTCGGCGTGACGTCCAGGCTGATCTCGCGCATCGGCACGCGGATGTCCGGGCGCGAACCCTGCACATAGACTTTCTGCGAACGCGGGAAAGGCTGGACGGATTGCTGGTCGACCTGAGCGGATTCGCTCAAGAATTTTTGTTGTTGTGTGCTCATCGGCTGGATTCTCCTGGCTGGATGTCGGAGGAGAACCTGGGCGGACGAAGGGCGTTAGGCACACCATGGCTGGTGTGAGAGGACTCGCGCACGAATGGCGGCTGTGGCGAGGACATCTTGTTCCCTACGCAGGCCTTAACCTGATCAGGTTCAACGGGATCCGGCAGCTGCCAATCTCAGCCCCGCATATGGGGCACCCCGACAAGAACCCGGCCAGTCTAATCAACTGCCGGAAATAAAACCAACCGGCGGGTCAAATAAACCCGACCCACGCGTCGGAAAATGACGACCCACCGCCTCGCCAAGTAGATTGTTGCGCGCAGGCAACATAGCTTGTTGCAAACTACACTCACGCCGATATGAGCGCACTTGACCCCCCAAGCGACGCCGCTTAGCCTTGCCGATCACCGCCAATCTAGGGACACCCCGAATGCTGCGCAGACTCTCTTTGGCTCTTGCCGTGGCCTCCGCTTCCGTGGGAACGGTCTGGGCTGAAACCGCCCCGCTGTCGACCAAGACGGACCTGATTTCCGTCTACCAGGAAGCCGCTAACAACAATGCCGATCTGGCGGCCGCCCGCGCCGACTACAAGGCGCGTCGCGAAGTGGTGCCCCAGGCGCGAGCGGGCCTGCTGCCGAATCTGTCCGCCGGGGCCAACCTGAGCGACACCCGCACCGAAATCGATTCCCCAGCCGCCACCGTGTCGCGCAGCGGTACCGTGTACCAGGCCAACCTCAGCCAGCCACTGTTCCGCGCCGACCGCTGGTTCCAGCTGCAGGCCGCCGAGGCCACCGACGAGCAGGCCGCGCTGGAACTGTCGGCCACCGAACAGAACCTGATCCTGCAGAGCGCCGAAAGCTACTTCGCGGTGCTGCGCGCCCAGGACAACCTGGCGTCCACCAAGGCCGAGGAAGCCGCGTTCAAACGCCAGCTCGACCAGGCCAACGAGCGCTTCGATGTCGGCCTCTCCGACAAGACCGACGTGCTGGAAGCCCAGGCCGGTTTCGACACCGCCCGGGCCAACCGGATCATCGCCGAGCGCCAGGTGGACGACGCCTTCCAGGCCCTGATCACCCTGACCAACCGCGACTACAGCTCCATCGAGGGTATTCAGCACACCCTGCCGATCCTCGCGCCGACGCCGAACGACGCCAAGGCCTGGGTCGACACCGCCGGTGCGCAGAACCTCAACCTGCTGGCCAGCAACTTCGCCGTCGAGGCCGCCCAGGAAACCTTGCGCCAGCGCAAGGCCGGCCACGCGCCGACCCTGGACGCGGTCGCCAGCTACCAGAAAGGCGACAACGACGCCCTGGGCTTCACCAACTCGGGGATTCCCGGCACCGCGCGCTACAGCGGCGATGTGGAGCAGCGTTCGATCGGCCTGCAACTGAACATCCCGATCTACAGCGGCGGCCTGACCAGCTCCCAGGTGCGCGAGTCCTATGAGCGCCTGAACCAGACCGAACAGCTGCGCGAAAGCCTGCGCCGCCAGGTGGTGCAGGACACCCGCAACCTGCACCGCGCGGTGAACACCGACGTGGAAACCGTGCAGGCCCGCCGCCAGTCGATCATCTCCAACCAGAGCGCCCTGGAAGCCACCGAGATCGGCTACCAGGTCGGTACGCGCAACATCGTCGACGTGCTCGATGCACAGCGCCAGCTCTACAGCTCGGTGCGCAACTACAACGACGCGCGCTACGACTACATCCTCAACAACCTGCGCCTCAAACAGGCTGCCGGCACCCTCAGCCCGGCCGACCTGGAAGCGCTGGGCACCTACCTCAAGCCGGACTACAACCCGGACAAGGACTTCCTGCCGCCGGACCTGGCCCGCGCCGCCGAGGCCCGACTGCAAAGCGACGAGCAATACTGAGTCGCCACAAAAAAGCCCGACGGAAGTCGGGCTTTTTCATGTCCGCTGAGCGCTTTATGCCGTGAGCAACCGGCCCAGGCCGTCCAGCAGACGGTTCAACGCCCCCTGATTGGCCTGTATCACAGCCAGGCCGGTGTCACGCATGCGCGCGCTCTGCTCGGGCGCTGCCCACAGGGCGGCGATCTGCGCAGCCAGCGCCTGGGCATCGTCCACTTCGACCAGCGCACCGGCCTCGCGTAACTGCGCGGCGATCTCCTGGAAGTTGAACAGGTGCGGTCCGCTGAGCACGGGCTTGCCCAGGGCAGCCGGTTCCAGCAGGTTGTGCCCGCCATTGGGCACCAGGCTGCCGCCGACGAAGGCGGTGTCGGCCAGGGCATAAAGAAACAGCAGCTCGCCCATGGTGTCGCCGAGCAGCACCTGGTCGCCGGCCTGCACCGCCTCGCCCGTGGAACGACGGCGCGTGGCGAAACCCTGGCGCTGGCACAGCTCGAACACCCCGTTGAAACGCTCGGGGTGGCGTGGCACCAGGATGAGCAGCGCATCAGGCTCACGCGCCAGCAGCTCGCGGTGCGCCGCCAGGATAATCTCGTCTTCCCCGGCGTGGGTGCTCGCGGCGATCCACACCCGGCGCCCGCTCGCGCCCCACTGCTCGCGCAATGCGGCGGCTCGCAGCGGCAGCTCGGCGTCGATGGTCAGGTCGAACTTGATGGAGCCCGTCACCTCGACGCACTCGCTACGTGCACCGAGGCCTCGGAAACGCTCCGCTTCGGTGGCGGTCTGCACGGCGATCAGATCCAATTCAGCCAGCATTGGCGCGGTCAGTCGGGCGAAGCGCGCATAGCCCCGGGCCGAGCGGGCCGACAGGCGCGCATTGGCCAGTGCCACCGGAATGCCACGGCGGGCGCACTGATGAATGTGGTTGGGCCACAATTCGGTTTCCATGATCACCGCCAGGCGCGGCCGGGCTCGATCCAGGAAACGCGCCGCCGCCCAGGGCAGGTCGTAGGGCAGGTAGCAGTGCTGCACCCGGTCGGCGTACTCCGGTGCGCCGAACATCGCCTGGATGCGCTCCGAACCGGTCGGCGTCATGCAGGTGATGGTGATCGGCAACTCCGGGTAGCGCGCAAGCAAAGCCTTCACCAGCGGAGCGGCGGCGATGCTCTCCCCCACCGAGACGGCGTGCAGCCAGATGCCGCCGGGCTTCAGCGGCGGCAGGCCGAGGGCGAAACGCTCACCGATGCGCTGGGCATAGGCCGGCGCGCGCCAGGCACGCCAGGCAAGACGGCCCGCCACGATCGGCAGACCCAGGTGGAACAACAGGCTGTAGAGGGCTCTATTCATGGGCGCGCAGCTTAGCAGAGAGACCGCCGGCGATCAGCCGGCAGCCTGCAGGTGTCGGGCGAAGGTGTCCGCCAGCCACAGCGCGGCCGGCCCCAAGGCCTCGTCACGCCGGCAAACCAATTCGACCACCAGCGGTGGCGGTGTCCAGTCGCAGGCCAGCTCGACGATCTGCCCCTGGTAGGTCGGGTACTGCGCCACGTGGCGCGGCAGCCAAGCCCAACCGAGGTTGCGCATCAGCAACTCGGCCATGGCGTAGAAGCTGTCGGCCCGCCAGACCGTCGGGCTGATCTGCTCGGTGCCGGGGTACTGGCTGTCCTGGGGCGCCATCAGCAACTGCCGGTGCCTGGCCAGCACCCGGCGATCCACCGCACCGGCCTGCGCCAGCGGGTGACCGGCCCCGCACACGGTGACCAGGTCGATGGTGCCCAGGCGCTGACGCTCCAGGGCCTCGGGCATCTGCTCGTGGTGAAACAGCAAGCCCAAGTCGGCGCGCCGCTCAAGCACCTTGCGCGCCACATCGCCCTGGGCGCCGCTGGCCATCTGTACCTCGAGCAGCGGGAAGGCATGGGCCAGCGCCTCCAGGCTGTCCAGCACCGGCTGATAGGGCATCGCCTCGTCCTGGGCCAGGCGCAGGCACACCTCCTCCCCACGCACCAACCCCAGGGCACGGCTCTCCAGGCGCTCGCACTGGCGCAGCACTTCCCGCGCTTCGGCCAGCAGGGCCAGGCCGGCCTCGGTCAGACTGGGCTGGCGGCCACTGCTACGGTCGAACAGCACCACCCCGAGGTCGGTTTCCAGCAACGCGATGGCTGTGCTCACCGCCGATTGCGCGCGGTTCATGCGCCGCGCCACGGCGGAGAACGAGCGGCCTTCAGCCACGCTGACGAACAGGCGAATCTGCTCCAGGTTCCACTCCACAACCCATCTCCGATACAGATAGGTAATTACTTTATCCCATCACCCAGAGGACTAGAATCCCCGTCATTCTTCCTGGAGGTTCATCATGACCGGCTATATCTACCTCGCCATCGCCATTGCCGCCGAAGTGATCGCCACCACCTCGATGAAAGCCGTCGATGGCCTGAACAAACCCTTGCCGTTGCTGCTGGTGATCGGCGGCTACGCCATCGCCTTCACCATGCTGATCCTGGTGGTGCGCACGATTCCGGTGGGCATTGCCTACGCCATCTGGGCGGGCCTGGGCATCGTACTGGTCAGCATCGCGGCGATGTTCATCTACGATCAGCGCCTCGATCTGCCCGCCGTGCTGGGCATGGGCCTGATCGTCAGCGGCGTGGTGGTCATCCAGTTGTTCTCGCGCTCGACCGGGCACTGATTGCCGCCGGTCAGGCAGGGGCGTTCGGGCGGGTTATACTGCGCGCCTGTTTATCTGCCGAGACCTGCCCATGTCCCACCCCCTCAGCACCGATGTCCTGATTGTCGGCGGCGGCATCGCCGGGCTCTGGCTCAACGCACGCCTGCGTAGTCAGGGCTTCTCCACCGTGCTGGTGGAGCGCGACAGCCTGGGTGGCGGGCAGAGCGTGAAGTCCCAGGGCATCATCCATGGCGGTGCCAAGTACGCGCTGCACGGGGCGCTGACCGGCGCCTCGGAAGCGATCGCCGACATGCCCCGCCGCTGGCGCGAAGCGCTGGCCGGCACCGGCGAACTCGACCTGAGCGGCGTCCGCCTGCTGTCCGACGCCCACTACCTGTGGTCCCCGGGCAGCCTGGCGGGCAACATCACCAGCTTCTTCGCCAGCAAGGCCGTACGCGGCCGGGTCGACCAGGTGAAAGGCGAGCAACTGCCCCCGGCGCTGCAACACCCGAAATTCAAGGGCAAGGTCTACCGCCTGGCCGAACTGGTGCTGGATGTGCCGAGTCTGATCAAGCGCCTGGCCGACCTGGCGGGCGACAGCCTGCTGGCCGGCCGGGACATCGTGCCCCTGCGCGAGCAGAACGAGCTGACGGGCCTGATCGTCGATGGCCGCGAAATCCGCGCCCAGCGCATCGTGCTCAGCGCCGGCCGTGGCAATGCCGCGCTGCTGGCAAGTCTGGACATCGAGCAGCCCGCCCAACAATTGCGCCCGCTGCACATGGTGCTGGCCAAGGGGCCGGCGCTGAAACCGCTGTACGCCCATTGCCTGGGTGGCGGCCCCAAGCCCCGCATCACCGTGACCACCCACCCGGCCGCCGACGGCGAATGGGTCTGGTACCTGGGCGGCGACCTGGCCGAAGCCGATGGCGTGGCCCGGGACGAGGCGGCACAGCTCCGCGCGGCCCAGCAGGAAGTCGCTGACCTGCTGCCCTGGGTCGATCAATCCGCCACCCGCTGGGCGACCCTGCGGGTCGACCGGGCCGAGCCGGCGCAATCCGGCCTGGTGCGCCCGGACAACGCCTTCCTCGCCAAGCAGGATCGCCTGCTGGTGGGCTGGCCGACCAAGCTGGCCCTGGCCCCCGACTTCGCCGACCGCGTGCTGGCCACGCTCCAGCGGGACGGCGTGAAGCCGGCCGAGCATGCCCCGCTGCCCGAATTGCCGCGCCCTGCCGTGGCCCGCCCCGCCTGGGAGGAACTGTTCTGATGCACACCCTGCACAACCTGCACCGCCCCCTGGGCAGCACCGACCTGCTGGTGTCGCCCATCGGCCTGGGTACCGTCAAGCTGGGCCGCGACCAGGGCGTGAAGTACCCCAACGGCTTCACCATTCCCGACGACGCCGCCGCGCGCAACCTGCTGGCCCAGGCCCGCGACCTGGGCATCAACCTGATCGACACGGCGCCGGCCTACGGCACCAGCGAAACCCGCCTCGGCCCCCTGCTGCAGGGCCAGCGCCACGACTGGGTGATCGTCAGCAAGGTCGGCGAAGAATTCGAGAACGGCCACTCGCACTTCGATTTTTCCCCTGCCCACACCCGCTTCTCCGTGGAGCGCAGCCTGCAGCGCCTGCAGACCGACGTCATCGACCTGCTGCTGGTGCATTCCGACGGCAACGACGTCGCCATCTTGCGCGACAGCGGCATCTACGAAACCCTCGCCGAGCTCAAGCGCGAGGGCAAGATCCGTGGCTTCGGCCTGTCCGGCAAGACCGTCGACGGCGGCCTGCTGGCGCTGGAGCAAGGTGATTGCGCGATGGTCACCTACAACCTCAACGAACAGGGCGAACTGCCGGTTCTGGACTACGCTGAGCACCACGGCAAAGGGATTCTCATCAAGAAGGCCCTGGCCAGCGGCCATGCCTGCCTGGCACCGGGTGAAGACCCGATCCGCGCCAGTTTTGAGCTGATCTTCGCCCATCCGGCGGTGAACAGCGCCATCATTGGCACCATCACCCCCCAGCATCTGGCCCACAACGTCGCCACCGCTGCGGCTGTGATTCAGGATATTGCGTAAGCACACACGAACCGATCGGGTATGCGAAGCTCGCCGGTGTGTTCCACGGCCAGTTGATGCCACAGCGAAGGAGCCGAGATGCCACGCACGCTCATCCGCAAGGACCCCAGTACCTTCAAGACCCTGCCGTTGTTCGTCGAGGCGACGCCGGACGGCCTCTCCTACCAGAGCCTCGGCAGGCCGCTGAATTTCCGCGAGATGCTCGAGCGGCGTGCGCCCATCGAGGTTGCCGACAGTCAGCGCTTCGCCGCGGAACTGGCCAACCTCGGCGTCTCGGTGCGCCTGACCCTGAGCTGGCAAGGCCGTGAATACTGGATTCTGGTACGGCAACGGCGCCTGGACCGCGGCGACGTGGTGCTCAAGCTGATTTCCGGCTACGTGCCGGCCCATGAATTGAACCTGCCCCTGCTCACCGCCATCCAGGAAGTGGCCGAGGAATGCCTGCTGGAGACACCCGAAGGCTGGCTGAGCGGCCGCTTCGGCGACACCTGGCTGCCGGCGCCGTACCAGGGGCCGCTGCGTTATCGCGAAGCGACCCATTTCCGCCTCAGCCCGCTGTCGGGCGCAGCCCGCCCCGTGCAATGCGGCAACCTGACCTTGATGGAACGGCCACGGGCCTACGTGCACCTGCCGACCTCGTCGCTGCAACTGGTCTATGACCTGCACCTGGAGCTGCCCAAGGAGAGCAAGCAGCTCAGCCTGTTCCACGTCGACGAACGCCTGGAAGACGGGCAACTGGTGGCTCGACTCGATCGTACGCGGCCCGACCTGTACCTGATTCCCCTGGATCAGGGCCGGCCCACGGCCGAGCTGTTGACCCTGCACAAGGGCCAACTGAGACCGGCGAGCACCCGCGGCCTGTGGCTGGCCGAGAGCTTCGCGGCGCAAGATGGCTGGCTGGTACGGGACGAGCGCATTCGCTGGAAAGACTGGCTGACCCAGCAGAAACTCAGCGCCCCGGCGCCGCGCAGCAGCACCCGCAGCAAGCCGCCGGCCGCTCCGCTGGCCGAAAAACGCCTGGCGCAGCAGGGCTGACGCCAGGCGGCGACCTCACTTCAGCTCGCTGGAGCTCTTGCCCAGCAGGCGACGCGCGACGATCAGCAACTGGATCTGCTGGGTGCCTTCGAAGATGTCGAGAATCTTCGAATCCCGCGCCCACTTTTCCAGCAGCTCGTCCTCGCCGTAACCCACAGCCCCCGCCAGCTCGACGCACTTCAAAGTCACCTCGTTGGCGACCCGCCCCGCCTTGGCCTTGGCGATCGACGCCTCCTTGGAGTTGGGCAGCTTGTTGTCGGCCATCCAGGCCGCCTTGAGGGTCAGCAGACGCGCCGCCTCCCACTCGGCCTCCAGCCGGTACAGGGTCGCCTCGGCATGGCTGACAGCCAGCAGCGGTCGGCGGTAGTCCAGGGTGCAGACCCGTTTGAGCAACGCGCGCGTGCGGTCCAGCGACGCCTTCGCTACGCCCACGGCCATGCCGGCCACCAGGGGCCGCGTATTGTCGAAAGTCTCCATGACCCCGGCGAACCCCTTCTGCACATCGACTTCCGGGTTGCCCAGCAGGTTGGCGGCGGGTATCCGGCAGTCGCTGAAGCTGATCGACGCCGTGTCCGAGGCCTTGATCCCGAGCTTCTTTTCCAGGCGAGTAACGGCCATGCCGGGCGTGCCCCGCTCGACCACGAACGACTTGATCGCCGCGCGCCCGAGACTCTTGTCCAGGGTTGCCCAGACCACCACCGCATCGGCCCGTTCGCCGGAGGTGACGAAGATCTTTTCGCCATTGAGCACATAGTGATCGCCGTCTTTCACGGCAGTGGTACGAATGGCTGCAGAATCCGATCCGCAGCCGGGCTCGGTGATGGCCATCGACGTCCAAGTTCCGCCGAACCGCTGCAGCTGCTCGTCATTGGCTACCGCTGCGATGGCCGCATTGCCCAACCCCTGGCGCGGCATGGCCAGCAGCAGGCCGACATCGCCCCAGCACAGCTCCATCACGCCCAGCAGGGCCGCCATGTTGCCGCCGTTGCGCACACCCTCCTCCTGCTCGCGGGCAGCGCCGCGCTTGCTGGCTGAGCTGGCACCGATGGCATCGGGCGAGCCGGCGTTCATGCCGTCGAGCAGGGCCGCGAGCAGGTCCAGCTCCTTGGGGTAAGCGTGTTCGGACTTGTCGTACTTGCGCGAGATGGGCCGGAAGTAGTTCTCGGCCACCTGATGGGCCTGCTTGACCAGGCCACGGAATTTCTTCGGGGTTTCCAGGTTCATGCGTCCTCCGGGCGGGGCGTTGAGCCAGTGCCGCGTTCGTGGGGTATCCACCGGGTCATAGCTGCAGGCCGCCGGTCATCACTGCCAGGGCACGCAGGTCGCGGTACCAGCGTTCGGCCGGGTGCTCCTTGGTGAACCCATGGCCGCCAAGCAACTGCACGGCATCGGTGCCGATCTTCATGGACTTCTCCGCGCACAATAGCCGCGCCAGGTAGGCCTCCCGACGAAACGGCAGGCCCTGCTCGGCCCGCGCACAGGCACGCCAGACCAGCAGACGCATGGCGTCCAGCTCCACAGCCATGTCCGCCACCATGAACGCCACCCCCTGGCGGTGGCTGATCGGCTCACCGAATGCCACCCGCTCATTGCAATAGGTGCTGACGTACTCCAGCGCCGCCTGCCCGGTGCCCACTGCCAGCGCACACCAGGCCAATGCCGCGAGGTCGATAAAAGCCTGGTAGTCGAACGACGCGCCGCTCAGGCGCGACTCCAGCGGCACCTTGACCTGGCGCAGCACCACCCGCGCCGTGCCACAGGCCTTCAGCCCCATGGCCGGCGCAGGGTGGCGCCGCACGCCGTTGGCCCCCACGTCGACCACGAACAGGCCAGCACCGTCGTCGGCCTGGGCGGCAACGATCAGGTGGCTGGCATCCAGCCCCCGCACCACCAGGCATTTCTCACCGCTCAGCAGGTAATGCTTGCCTCGACGCCTGGCCCGTGTGGTCAGTCGATGGGGATCAAACAAAGGCGCTGCCTCACCCACGGCGACGGCCATCAGCGGCGCCCGCGCCTCGCCAACGAACCTCGGCAGCCACTGCGCCTGTTGCTCCGGCGAACCCCAGCGGCGAATGCAGTTGGCCGCCGACAGGGGCACTAGGAGCGCAGCAGCCAGGGACAGGTCGCCCTTGGCCAGGGCCTCGGCCATCAAGGCATTGGTCAGCACGGTGCGCTCCCCGGCCATTCCGCCGAGGGCCTCGCTCACCCCATAGTGAGCCAGTCCCAGCTCCTCGGCCTGGTTGAGCAGGGAGGCCGGCAAGGCAGCATTGGCATCGGCGTCATGGGCCAAGGGGCGCAGCACATCGGCGGCAAAGCCTTCCAGCATGTCCACCAGCATCTGCTGCTCGTCCGACAGCGACAGGTCGAACAGCTCGTCAGCGCGTGATTCCCGGGGCTTTCCGGAAGGCGGATTGCCCGCGCGCTGGGTGATCAGGCGAAACCCCGCACGGCTACCGGTGTAGACGAGTTTTTCAAAGGGTTTTCGCAGATTCAGACGGTCCGGCCAGTCAGCCTGGGCAACCCGGTTCAGCATGGCCAGGGCGCGACCCTGTGCATCGGTGGTCATGGCAACTCGCTCCAGACAGGATGAGATGCCAGAAATGATGCGCGTGGCGGCGGCGCTCGCCTATGACCACGCCGACAGCGGCGACTGGCAGCTTGGCCAGTCGCTGCAGCCGATCATCACTTGTTGCGGATTTTTTCGACGATGGCCGTGGTGGAGCTGTTCTCCACCAGACCGAGTACGCGGACCTCACCGCCGTAGGCGGTCACGATGTCGGCACCCACCACCTGGTCGATGCCGTAGTCGCCGCCCTTGACCAGCACATCCGGCTGAACCTGCTTGAGCAGGCGCTCCGGCGTGTCTTCGGCAAAGCTCACCACCCAGTCCACCGCACCCAACCCGGCCAGCACCGCCATGCGGCGGTCCACCGAATTGATCGGACGGCCCGGGCCCTTGAGGCGGCTTACAGAGGCATCGTCGTTGACGGCCAGCACCAGACGATCGCCCTGGGCACGTGCCTGCTCCAGGTACGTCACGTGGCCAGCGTGGAGGATGTCGAAGCAGCCGTTGGTGAACACGATCTTCTCACCGTGGGCACGGGCATCCTCGATCGCCACCAGCAGTTGCTCGAGGCTCAGGACACCGCGCTCGGAACCTTCTTCACGCTGCACGGCGCGGCGCAACTCGGGCGCACTGATGGCCGCGGTCCCCAGCTTGCCGACCACGATACCGGCCGCCAGGTTGGCCAGGGCCACGGCCTGCGGCAGCTCCTCGCCCGCCGCAATCGCCGCGGCCAGGGTGGAAATCACCGTATCGCCAGCCCCAGTGACGTCGAACACTTCACGGGCGCGGGCCGGCAGGTGCAACGGTGCATGGGACGGACGCAGCAGGGTCATGCCATGCTCGCCACGAGTGACCAGCAGCGCGCCCAACTCCAGCTCGCGCATGAGGGCGGCGCCCTTGGCGACCAGCTCGGCCTCGTCGGCACAACGGCCCACGATGGTTTCGAACTCGCTGAGGTTCGGCGTGATCAGGCTGGCGCCCCGGTAGATGGAGAAGTCCTTGCCCTTCGGATCGGCCAGTACCGGGATGCCGCGCTTGCGGGCAGCCTGCACCAGCACCTGATGGTTCTGCAGCGCGCCCTTGCCATAGTCCGACAGTACCAGCACCTTGACGCCAGACAGCAAGCCTTCGACCTCACGGGCCAGGGCATCCGCGTCGGTGCGGAACGGCTCTTCGAAGTCCATGCGCAGCAGTTGCTGGTGACGGCTCATGACCCGCAGCTTGACGATGGTCGGCTGGTCATCGATGCGCTGAAAACAGGTTTTGACGCCAACGGCGGCCAGGCTGTCGGCCAGACTTTCCGCCGCCTCGTCGTCACCGGTCACGCCCACCAGGATCGCTGGCGCACCCAGGGCGGCGATGTTCAAGGCCACGTTGGCGGCGCCGCCCGGGCGGTCCTCGATCTGGTCGACCTTGACCACCGGCACCGGCGCTTCGGGGGAAATCCGCGACGTGCCGCCATGCCAATAACGGTCGAGCATGACATCACCCACCACCAGAACGGGGGCTTGGTCGAAACGGGGCATGGACAACTTCATGTGAACTCCGGGGCCTTATGACGTGGCGGGCGCGTAGTTTATCAGGCGATATCCAATGGTGCGCCTTCATCGAGCCCCATGGCATGCAGGCGCGCGTAGAAACCGTTCAGGGCCAGCAGCTCGCCGTGGGTGCCGCGCTCGACGATACGCCCCTGGTCCATCACCAGGATCATGTCGGCCTTTTCGATGGTCGACAGACGGTGTGCGATGACCAGGGTGGTGCGGCCCTTCATGACCCGGTCCAGCGCCGCCTGGATGTGCCGCTCGGATTCGGTGTCGAGGGCCGAGGTGGCTTCGTCCAGCACCAGGATCGGCGCATCCTTGAGCAACGCCCGGGCAATCGCCAGGCGCTGGCGTTGACCGCCGGACAGCAGCACGCCGTTTTCACCGACCTCGGTGTCCAGGCCCTGGGGCAGCTTGTCGATGAACTCCTTGGCGTATGCCGCTTCGACGGCCTGTTCGATCGCCGTACGCGGCGCATCGGCGAGATCGCCATAAGCGATGTTGTTGGCCACGCTGTCGTTGAACAGGGTGACCTGCTGGGTCACCAGGGCGATGTGGCGCCGCAGGTTGCGCAGCTTGTACTGCTCGACATCCACCCCATCCAGCAGGATCTGCCCGGTTTCATGGTGGTAGAAACGCGGGATCAGGTTGGCCAGCGTCGACTTGCCGCTGCCGGAACGCCCCACCAGCGCGATCATCTGCCCGGGCTCGGCGGTAAAGCTGATATCACTGAGCACCGGTTTTTCTGTGTTCGGGTACTGGAAGCTCAGGTTGCGCACTTCCAAGCGGCCGCTGATGCGCTCACGCTCCACGGTGCCCTGGTCGACTTCCGGCGTTTCATCCAGTTGCTCGAAGATGCTCTCGGCGCCCGCCACACCCTTCTGGATGGTCGAGCTGACCTCGGACAACTGGCGGATCGGCTTGGGCAGCAAGCCCGCTGCCGTGATGTACGCCACCATGTCGCCCGCCGTGGCCTCGCCCCGCAGCAACAGCACCAGGAACATCAGTGCGGCCATCGCGCTGTAGATCACCAGTTGCAGCATCGGCGTGTACACCGCGCCGGTCTTGGTCATGCGCAGTTGCTTCTCGGTGTTGTCCTGGCTGGCGGCACTGAAGCGCTTGGATTCATATGGCTCACCACCGAAGCTGCGCACCACACGGTAGCCCTGGATGGTTTCCGAGGCGACATGGGTGACATCGCCCATGGCCACCTGGATTTTCTTGCTCTGTTTGCGGAATTTCTTGCTCGCGCTGCTCACCATCACCGCGATCAGCGGCAGGATAGCGACCATCACCAGGGTCAGCTTCCAGTTCATCCACAGCAGGTAGGCGAACAGGAAGATGATGGTCAGGCCCTCGCGAATCACCACCTTGATGGCATCGGTCGCCGCCCCGGTGACCATGGTGACGTTGAAGGTGATGCGGGAAATCAGGTGGCCGGAGTTGTGGCTGTCGAAATAGCGGTTCGGCAGTACCATCAGGCTGTTGAACAGAGCGATGCGCAAGTCATGCACCAGCCCCAGCGAGACCTTGGCCAGGAAATAGTTGCCCAGGAACGAACCGACTCCCTGCCAGGCAGCGATCAGGACGATGAGCAGCGGCACGGTCTGCAGCAACTGCAGGTCGCGAAGATAAGGCACCGAGGGAAACAGCACAGCCTCGGGATTGGACAGGCCATCCACGAAATACTTGAGGATGCCCGCCAGCATCGGCTGGGTGGAGGCGAAAATGATGTAGCCCAGGATACTGATCAGGAACATGCCGATGTACGGCCGAACGTACCCCAGCAGGCGAAGGTAGATTTTCAGACTGGATGTACGCCCAGGCTCTGTTGTGTTCATGCAGTGCTGCTCACGATTCGATAAGGGCCGAAGCTTAACATAGCCACCTGACCTGCTAACGACCAATCGGGTAGACTGCGGCCTCCCCGTTTTAGATCAGAACCCGGTCATGACCCCTATCTCCAATGAGCAGTTCCTGTCACTTCGCCAGCACGCCGAGTTGATTGAAGCCGATCATCATGGAGAGAAAGTCCTGAAATTGTCTGATGGCAGTTTTCTCAAACTCTTTCGCCGCAAACGCTTAATTTCTTCAGAACTGTATCGGCCCTACGCCGTGCGTTTCGCGCTGAATGCCGAAAGTCTGCAAACGCTGCAGGTCCCTTGCCCAACAATCATCGCCACGTATGCCATCGCGAGCATAGAGCGGACTGCCGTCCATTATTGGCCGTTGCCTGGGGCGACGCTCCGGCAAGTATTCAAAGAGACGGGCGAACGCCATGCCGAGCTGACCACCGCACTCGGTACGTTCATCGCCAGGCTTCATCATTCCGGCGTGTACTTCCGCTCTCTGCACCTCGGCAACATCGTGAAAACCCCGGAAAGCCCGCTTGGATTAATTGATATTGCCGACATGAAAGTTCTGCGAAACCCCATCGGCAATCAAAAAAGAAAACGCAACTTCCGCCACCTGTTCCGGTACAGCGCAGATGTTGCGATGCTGGATGCCCATCGCGATAAGTTCATTGCGGCCTATTGTGAACACCTGAACCCCAAGGAAAGGAATGAATTCTCCGAGTTTCTGAAAAACTTGTTCATGGCACCGAACATTCAGAGCGCCAAGCCAGAGAACAAGCCATGAGCAGCTTGAGCGTCCTGCTGCCTGTCTACAACGCTGAGCCCTACCTGAGCGAAACACTCGATTCGCTACTCGGGCAAACCCGGCCAGCCGATCAGATCGTCATCGTCAACGACGGCTCCACCGACCGCTCTTTTGAAATCCTTGAGCGGTATGCGAGAACAGAAAGCCGCATCCGGCTCCTGTCGCAGGAAAATGCTGGTGTGTCGTCAGCCAGGAACCTCGGCCTTGCGCAGTGCGAAGGCGATTACATTGCGCTAATGGACGCCGACGACATCTGCCAGCCAACTCGATTCGAGGCCCAGCTGAACGCCATGCGTCAAGGCGGCCTGGATCTCTGCGGAAGCTGGATCAAGACCTTTGGCAGTAAAGAGAGAGAAGTCAGGTACCCCACATCCGATGCAGAGCTCAGGTTCAACTACCTGTTCCTGGGTAGAACCATTGCGAACCCGAGCGCCATGATTCGGCGCGGCGCGATCGGAGCGCTGCGCTACGACGAACGGCTGGTCTTTGCGGAGGACTTTGGGTTCTTCCTCTCGCTGATGCTGTCCAATCCAGACCTGCGAATGGCCAACATCCCGCACGCCCTGCTGCACTACCGTACCCATGCACAGCAGGCCTCTCAGCAGCATGCAGAACGAAACGAAGCCAGTCTGAAACTCTTGCTGAGCGAACAATTCAATGAACGTGGTTTCGCCGCCACGGAACTGCAGGTTGATACCCATTACCAGCTGTGGAAAAACAGCTCCCCAGTTTCGCTCGAACAACTGGAAGTCTATCTGCCGCTTATGCATGAGCTGGTGAAATGGCTTGAACAGGCGCCCGGCACACAGCGCCTGTCGAAAACCTACTGGAGCAAACTCCTGCGCCAGCAATCGCACCTTGGCAGAGACGGGGCAGCCTGCATCAGCGCATTCGCTGGCGAAGCACCGACGCTATGGAGCAGGCTCCTCGGCCTTTTTGCCCATACGCCATAGCGCCAATGCAAGGCCTACGGGAATCCAGGTGGTGAACCAGATGTCACGGGGCTTATCCCAGACATAAAAGCCGTCTGACAGCAGAGCAACCGAGGCGAACACCCACACACCAAGGACCACGGACGCCAGCGGCAGCGTGCGCCGCTGCCAGGCACCGACAGCGATGCTGCCCCACATCAGGCACCACAGTACGAACCCGACTGCCCCGACCTGAAGCAGTATGCCCAGGTACAAATTGTGAGGATGATCGTAGGACGCTGCGATAGAACTCAGGTGCAATGAATACTCCTGCCCCAGCCCCAGCCCCAGCACTACATTTCCGCTCAAGAACAGCTGCACGCCCTGAACAATCAGCTCCGGCCGGTAGGACAATCCACGCTGAGTCACGACGTCAGGCGAAATGACAAAGAACAGACCAACCGCCAACAGGCACGCACCGGCAATGTATTTATAGATACGCTCAGGGCGCCACAACGGTGTAAGCAACACAGAGGCAAACAAGGCAATCCAGACGCCCTTGCTCTGAGCGAACAGCAGATAGGCCCCGCACAGCGACAACAGGAAGAACCAGCCGAGGCTTTCAACGGGCTTTTTCGGCCTCAAGTTGTAAAGCGCCATCGTGAAAAAACCGAAGACATGCGCCGCGAGGATCGAGTGATCCAGTTGCCAGCCTGCGGAAATCTGATAACGCCAGGGCATCCCCTCCAGCAGGTAGGTCTTGAACCAGGCATAACCGGCAACCAGCGCTGCCAGGGCCGCCGAGTACCCCACCACCGTGAGCAGAACCCGCTCAGGCACTCTCCCCAGCAACATGAACATCCACAGCGTTATGACGATGAACAGTAGGTATTTCGCGTCTTGAGAGGCGTCCTCGGCGGGCGACCAGGTAACGCTCAGTAACGACCACAGCAGAAAAGCCGACACGCAATACATCAGAAAACAATGGGCGAAGTGCTTGAGCTCTCGCCGATGCACCCACAGCAATACCAAGCCTGGCACCCAGAGCAGCAAAATCAATGCTTGATGGTAAAGCTTGCTGGCTGGCAGAAAGATGCCCATCAACAAGCAGGCGATGCCTGGGATAACCAACCGTGCGCCTTGCAAGTAATCCCAGAGATTACGCACCGTTTCTGTCTCCCAGCTCAAACGATTCAATGATGTTTATGTATTCGCCGCGGAACGTGTCTATCGCATGCTCACGGCACAGGTACTGGTAAGCCCGTTCACCTTCTTCACGTCGTGCCGACTCATCCAGCCCAGCCAGTGTACGCAGGTGTTGCGCAAGGGCTGGAGCGTTGCCGACCGGAAAGATGCGCCCGCCGCAGTCTTCAAGAATGGGCTTCAGACTGTCGATGTCCGAACCGATCACCGGCAGGCGCCCGCTCATACCCTCCAACAACGCAAGCGGCAGGCCCTCACTCAGGGACGGCATGACGAAGGCGTCGAACGCTTTCACATACTGCAAGGCATCGTTTTTCGCCCCGAGAAGCAGAACACGCTCCTGCAGCCCCAACTCCACGATCAACGCTTCAAGCTCAGCTCGTGACCGCCCTTCACCAATGATCACCAGCAAGGCTGTCGGACTGGCATCCTTGATCTCAGCGAAAGCCCTTAACAGGGTGCCATGGCCCTTGACGGGCACCAGCCGGCCTATGGCGCCAAATACGAACGCATCGCCAGGAAGGCCCAACAAATTGCGGGCCTTTTCCCGTGGGTGCTGCAGACTTTCTGCACGCTCGATATCGATGGCGTTATTGATCTGCACGGTGTTCGACGTGTCAAAGCCTGCATCGCAACCGATCAGGTAGTCCCGCACCGCTCGCGAAACCCCGACGACCCGCCAGTTATCACTCAACAAGCGCCGAGCCTCCCAGCGACGGTAGGTGCGATCGAAATCGCCAATACCGTGCTGAACGCCAATGCACAGGGGAATGTGCAACACCCGGTTGAGCAACATCATCATGTTCATCGGCTTGAAGCGATGAGCGATCACCACATCGAAGCGCTCCGCCCGGATCAATCGATACAGGCACCAGAGCGCGCGCAGTCTCAACCCTTTCAGGTCCGACTGGCTGAAGTCCATGTAAATTGAACGGGCAGCCCGGCTTTCGGGCTCGCCCGGCCCCGGCCTGCCACGCAGGAAAACGGTAGTGACCTCGAAACGCTCCGCAGGAAGCCCCTGAATCACCTGCTCGGCCAGATCCGAGGCGTTGACGTTGTAGCGGTTCTGCATTTGCAGAACCTTGATCTTGCGATTCATACGCCCTTCCCAAGCCACAGGCGTATCGCCTTGCGCATATATGACCCTTTGAATATCACACGCCAGTCACAACGGAAGGCTGCACTGAAATACTGTTTGGCGGCATCTGCATCGCCCGCCAGGTACGCACTGCGAAACAGCGACAGGCTGCGCTGCACGTAAAATTCAGGCTTAAGCCCCTGAAAGCGCGCATCCAGTCGACGGGGAGAGAACACTTCATCGACCAGCGCCAGCCCGCCCGCCTTGGCGTGACTGAACTGGTGGCGCAGGCTGTCGTCATGCTTGTGAACCAGCGCCAAAGGCCGGTCGATCAATGAACAGGGGTAGTTGGCCAGCGCCTGGGCAAACACCGGAATATCTTCAGCACTGCGGAATTGTTCGGGGTAATCACCCCGCTCGAACACGTCGCGGTGCATGACACAGGCGCCGTTGGACAGGGCCAGGCGCTTGTCCAGCAGATAGGCGCGTAGCCGCTGTACCGGATCATCGGGAAGGTATTCCGGAACATGCTCACGGCGCTTGCCATCCGGCGATACGCCAATGTGGCCGCCAATGACCAATCGCGAATAAGGATGGGCAATCAGGTGTTCAGAAAGGGCCTGTAATGCGCCAGGCGCCAGCTCATCGTCGGCATCCAGAAACAGGAGGTATGTTCCTTTCGCCTCTCGGATACCGGCGTTGCGTGCAGAAGACGCTCCGCCGTTACCTTTGCGAAGCGCACGAAAGCGCTCCGGATAACGAACCAGCAGTTGTTCCAGCACCTCGACGGTGTCATCGGTCGAGCCGTCATCGACGACGAGCAATTCAACCGAGCCAGCGGATTCGGCCTGGGCCAGCACAGACTCGATTGCACGCGGAAGCACTGCCGCATAGTTGTAGGCAGGAATTACCACAGAAATCGTGACGCCCGGGCTGTCGCCAGCAATGCCCATCAAACATTTACCTCACTCGTGGCAACCAGCCGCTCGAATGCCCGCTCTACCTGTCCAACGCTCAAAAAATACATCCAGGCATTTTTCACCGCCCCAAGCGAAATGTATGGGCGTACCACCGCATTCGTTCCCCAGCCTGGCCGCCAGCAGAAACCATCTCGACGCTTGCGATACACCGTCAGCACCGGCACCCCAAGGGCTGCGGCCAGGTGTCCGACGCCGGAATCGTTACCGATTATATAGCCAGACTCGTAGAGGTAGGCCGCCAGCTCGCGGGCATTGGCGAAATGAGGAATCGGAAAGGCATCGCCCAGGTGCTCGCCCCACTCTGCTCGCTCCTTCGGCGAGAGAACGAACTGCGGATCGTAACCCTGCCGCTTGAGACGATGGGCGAGGCGCAGGTACTTGCGGGCCGGCCAGTTCTTTTTTCGATTGTAGGAGGTTGGGTGCAGCATGACGCGCTGGGGATGGCGGCGCGCTGCATGGTCGCCGGGAATCATGAAACCCGGATCGCATGACGCATTTTCGAGCCCCAACTTGGTCCGACAGAACGCCACGGCCTGCTCGACCATGGTCACGCACGGGTCGTCGATCACCCGCAACGGGCCGGAACAGCGGGACAGCGCCTGCAAAAGTGCCGCCTTTTCCGCCCCACAGCGCTGCAGAACGCGCGCGCTGTGGTCGTGGATCAAGGCCGGGGCGACCCGCAACGTACCCACGAACACATACTGCTTCGCCAGTTGCGCCATATCCTGGTCAAGGCCGACCACGATCCCGCCGCAATCGGACAGCACGAGGTCGTAGTCCTCAGCGAGGCTCTGCGTTTCCTCAGGCGGGGGAAACGGCAGAACGGCGAAATTCGGCAACCACTCGGCAAAATGCGCCAGGTGATTACTCAACATCGTCACGTGGTAGCCGGCCCGCGCCAGGTTATTGGCCACGACCAGGTAGATCAGGCTGTCGCCCAACCCGAGAGAGGGCACCAACGCGATGCGACAGTCGGAGTGACTGACTTGCGTTCCTTCGCGTGCCTGCAACGTCCCTTTATGCACGTCCACTGTCATCCACCCACTACTCTTTCACGACAAGAATGTCTTCCATGATCAGGTACTGCAGATCCGAGCCGTAGAACATGTTCAGCGCATCCGTCGGTGAACAGATCATGGGCTCGCCGCGGCGGTTGAGGGAGGTGTTCAGCGACACGCCGTTGCCGGTGAGTTTTTCCAGCTCCAGCATCATGTCGTAGTAGCGCGGGTTGTACTCGCGCTTGAGCACCTGGGCGCGGGAGGTGCCGTCTTCGTGCACGACCTCGCTCACGCGTTCTTTCCATTCTTCGTTCACTTCGAAGGTGAAGGTCATGAACGGCGAAGGGTGGTCGACCTTGAGCATCTGCGGGCCGACGGTGTCGAGCATCGACGGGCAGAAGGGGCGCCAGCGTTCGCGGAACTTGATCTGCTCGTTGATGCGGTCGGCCACGCCCGGGATGCTCGGGCAGCCGATGATCGAGCGGCCACCCAGGGCGCGCGGACCGAACTCCATGCGGCCCTGGAACCAGGCGACCGGGTTGCCGTCGACCATGATCTTGGCGATGCGCTGCGGCATGTCGTCGATCTGCTGCCATTTCGGCGCATTCGGGTGGCGCGCGCAGGCCGCGATGACGTCTTCGTTGCTGTAGGCCGGGCCAAGGTAGACGTGCTCCATCTTCTCCACCGGCACGCCGCGCTTGTGCGACACGTAGGCGGCCGCACCGACGGAGGTACCGGCATCACCCGAAGCTGGCTGGACGAACAGCTCCTTGACCTCCGGGCGCGCGATGATCTTCTGGTTCAGCTTGACGTTGAGTGCGCAGCCGCCAGCGAACGCGATCTTGCCGGTTTCCCGCAGGATGTCGCCCAGGTAGTGGTCCATCATCTGCAGTGCCAGTTTCTCGAACAGCGACTGCATGCTGGCCGCGTAGTGGATATACGGGTCGTCGGCGATATCGCCTTCACGCTTCGGCCCCAGCCACTCGATCAGCTTCTTGGAGAAGTAGAAACCCTTGCCGTTTTCCTTGTAGCGGCGCAGGCCGATGACGTTGGCGTACTCGGTGTTGATCACCAGTTCGCCATTCTCGAACGTCGCCAGACGGGAAAAATCGTACTTGGAAGCATCGCCATACGGCGCCATGCCCATGACCTTGAACTCGCCATCGAGCATCTCGAAGCCGAGGAACTCGGTGATGGCACCGTACAGGCCACCCAGCGAGTCCGGGTCGTAGAATTCCTTGATCTTGTGGATCTTGCCGTTTTCACCGTAACCGAAGAAGGTGGTGGCGTACTCGCCCTTGCCATCGATGCCCATGATCGCGGTCTTCTCGGTGAAGCCGGAGCAGTGGTAGGCGCTGGACGCGTGGGCCAGGTGGTGCTCGACCGGCTCGATCTTGATCTTCTTCGGGTCGAAGCCGAGTTGTTCCAGGCACCAGACGATTTTCTTGCGGTAGCGCTTGTAGCGGCGATTGCCCATCAGAATCGCATCGAGCGAACGGTCCGGGGCGTACCAGTAGCGCTTGGCATAGTGCCAGCGCGCCTTGCCGAACAGGCTGATCGGCGCGAACGGGATGGCCACCACGTCGACGTCCGACGGTTTGATACCGGCCTGCTCCAGGCAGAACTTGGCCGACTCGTAGGGCATGCGATTCTTCGCGTGCTTGTCACGTACGAACCGCTCTTCTTCGGCGGCTGCGATCAGCTTGCCGTCGATGTACAACGCCGCGGATGGGTCATGACTGAGAGCGCCGGAAAGGCCGAGAATCGTCAATGCCACAGGAAAAGCCTCTTCAAATCCGCCGCTGCATCAACACAGCGGCCTCCGTTAATTAGGGCCCCGTCTCGGGGCAGCACTGCCGGCTCACGCTTCAGGCGAAGGGCCGGTCAGGGGTATACGTGCATCGAGCAGACGGTACAGCACGCTGTCCGCCGGCCAGTTGCGCAAGAAGCGCGCCCGGTCACGGGCATACGCCGGCGCAAAGCTGCGGTCGCTGCGGTGCTGGCGCATGGCGTCCAGATCGATCAGTGACCAGCGGCCCGCCTGCCACAGCACGTTGGTCCCCTTGAGATCACCGTGACTGATGCGCTCGCGCAACAAGGCGCCAAACAGTTCATCCAGTGCTTCAAGCTCGGGCTCTGGCGGCGCGCAGGCCTCGTCCAGGTACGGCTTGAAACGCGCGATTATATCCTCACCGGCCGCATGTTCGGTAATCAGATACGCGCGGCGGCGTAACCAGAACGTCCGCAACTCCAGCATGCCGAGCGGCTTCGGGGTGGCGATGCCGACGAAACCCAGGCGATTGCCTTCGCGCCAGCTGTGCCAGGCACGGCTCGGCTGCAGGCAGCGCTTGAGCCAGTGCAGCAAGCCCTTGATGTTGTAGCGCTTGACCACCAGCCGGCGCCCTGCTGCTTCGACCAGCGCCACGGTGGACGAACCGCCCTGCTTCAGCGGCTGGCCGGCAGCGAGGGCTGCATCGGCCCGGTCCAGCAACGGCCCGACCAGGGCTTCGTCTTCGCGGCGCATCGCACGGAACATCGAGCTGCTGCGATGTACGCTGAACAGGCTGCAATCCCGAGCGATCTTGCGCAGATAATCGCGCAGCCGCCAGCGCCGCACGGCCGCCACTTCCTTGAGCAGCGCCTCCAGCGGCAGGGCATGCTCGCCATTGACCAGCAGGTAATGCACCAGCAGCTCTTCCAGGTGCGTATCGAGCTCGGCCGGCAACTGGCCGAAGAACACGCCGAGATTGCTCAGCACCTGATCCCGCGACAGCGGCTGCCCGGGCGTCTGCGCGCGCACGCCGCCGCCGTCAATCAGCCACAATTGGCCGTCATGACGCAGCAGGTTGTCCAGGTGCAGGTCATCCTGCCACAACCCTTTGAGGTGCAGCTGGGCGATAGCGGCCAGGGCCTCGCCCAGCAGTGCCTGGCGCTCATCGCTCAGACCGCTTTGCGGCGCCAGCGCCGCCCACTCATCACCCAGGCTCCGGGCGCTTTCGAGAAACTCGAACAACAGCCAGCCGCCATCAGCGCTCGTGCCCTGGGCCAGCAGTGCCGGCGTCTTCATACCCTGCTCGGCCAGCAGGCGTGCGCCCTCGACCTCCCGGGCGAAATGACGCTCGGCCTTGCTGCCCACCAGCAACTTGGCCAATACCGTGCGCCCCTGCCACTGCGCGCGGGCCACATAACGCTGCCCTGGCAGGACGCGCAGCAGCTGCTCCAGCCTCAGCGGCGCCTCGGCAATCGCGTCGATCGTCAGGGGCATGGCAGGCGTGCGCCCGGCCTGCTGCAACTCAGCCAGCTTCATCCACGCGACTCCTTGTTGCGCTGACGCCGTACCAGTTGCTCTTGCCACTGCTCCAGCTCCTGTTCCTGCGCAGAGTCCAGGTAGGCCTCCAGCAGGCCGCGTATGTCCTCGTTGCTCCAGGCCGACGCCCGCCGAACCAGGGGTTCGAGGTCTTTGACACGGTCACGCTTGCCCAGCAGCAACGAGCGCGTCTTTTCCAGGTCGATCAGCTGAGCCGCGAAGTTATCGCCCTGGGGTTGCAGAAAGATGTGCTTGGGGTAAAAGCAGCCGTGCACCTGGCCGCAGCCATGCACCTGGCGCGCAAGCTGCCCACAGGCTTCGACGATCCCCTGGCGGGTTTCGGCGGACAGCCCGGACCAGCCGTGCAGCCACTCGTGCAGGTCCTGCCAGCCATCCAGGGCCCGGGTCATCAGGATGGCCCGGTGCTCACCCGCCACCTTGCGCTCGGCGAAAAACACGGCCTGCAGGGCGGGGATGCCCAGTGCCTGGTAACGCTGAATATTGCGAAACTCGCGGGCGAAGGTCGGCTCGCCGAACGGGTGCGTCAGGCTGCGCGACAGGTAGTTGCTCTGGCGTTTGAGGTAGAACGCGGCGCCGTCCAGCTCCAGTCGGTACACACTGCTCCAGCCACCCCGGGCATTGTTCGGTTCGTCGACCGCTTCCAGCTTGAGTGCCCACAGCGCCTCGAAGCTCGCCAGACCATGCCGTTCGAGCAGAGCCTGCTCTTCCTTGGCGATAAAATCCTTCATTCGCGTCCCTCGAAAAATTTGACGATCCGCCGAATCCGCGGCTTGTCCTCGGGCGTCAGCGTCGGACGCCCACAGTATTGCAGGTAGAAACGCAGACGCTGCGTTCGTGACAGCTTGTACTTGGCCACTTTGTCCAGGCAGGCCAGGTCTTTGATGATGCGGTGGCGCAGCAGGCTGCCCCACCAGAAGCTGCCCGTCGGGCAGTCGATCAGGAACAGCCGCCCTTCGGTATCGACCAGCAGGTTGCGCCACTTGAGATCGTTGTGCGCAAAGCGCCGCTCGTGCAGGGTGCGCGTAGCAGCCGCCAACTGCCGACTGACGCGTTCGACCCAGCCACGATCGGCCAGCCGCGGGTCATTGCGCTGCGCCAGGTGCGCCAGGTCATCGGTGCCCACCAGTTCCTGGGTGATCAAGGCGCCACGCCCGAACGTCAACCCGTGGCGCTCCAGCCCGTAGGCCACGATGGGCGCGGTGGCGATGCCCCACTTGGCGAAGTACCGGAGGTTCTGCCACTCGGCCTTGACCCGCGGCCGGCCGATGAAGCGCCGCAGGCCCTTACCCGCACCGTGGTAGCGCTTGACGTAGTAGCGGATCCCTTCGATCTCGACGCGGATCACGTTGGACAGCGGGTCCTGGGTGATCGGCTCTCCCTGCAGGGCGAACACTGCATCCAGGCTGGCAAAGGCCTGCTGCACCGCCGGCGAGGCGCCCTCGACGACCCGCCACTCACTCATTGCCAGCTCCCGGTGCGTATTTGCGGGCGTATCGCTCCAGCAGCTTGTCAGCTCGCCGCTGCAGCCAGGTCAGCAACACCGCTTCTTCCGCCAGGATCTGGCGCAGGGGCTTCCGGAAGTACGCCCGCAGGAAGCGCAGTTTGTCTCGCTGGGTCAGACCGATGTTCAAGGCCGAGAAATACAGCCCGGCCAGGTCCTTGTCGCGCCAGCGGCGCGGCACCTGGTCCCGCACCTGGGCGCGGTGCAGATCGATGACCGACAGGCGCAAGGTATCAACCGCCAGTGGCACATCGGTGTGCAGCAGGAAATGGCAGATGTAGCAGTCGCGGTGATTGACCCCCGCACGGTGCATGGCACCGGTCATCTCGGCCACCCGCTGGATCAGCGCGCGCTTGAGGGTTGGTTGCGGCGGCTGCTCGAGCCAGTTCAGGGTCAGCTGTTCCAGGTCGGTGGTTGGCGCCAGCTCTTCGGTCACGATGAAGGAATGCTGCGCCGCCGGGTTGCTGCCGCGCTCGCCATAGGCCAAGGCGGTCATGGTCGGCACGCCGACCTCGGTCAGGCGCTGGATGGCGCGCCATTCCTGCCCGGCACCGAGCACCGGCAATCGCGTGGAGAGCAGGTTCTTGACGATCTCACCCCACCCGATGCCCCGGTGAATCTTCACAAAGTAGCCGCGCCCCGCAACTTCCGTGCGCAGCGTACGGCGCCCTTCCAGCTCGCGGTAGACCTGGCCCTGCAAAGCCTCCACGGCGACGAAGGGGTCCTGCCCGGCCCACAAGGTCTTGAACGGTTCGCTCAGCAGCAGCTTCATGGGCGCTCCGCGAGGATGACGTCGGCCGCCCGCTGCGGCATGGAATAAAGATCCGCGGTATCCGCGAACGCCAGGCCGTTCTGCTGCCAGCGCGCGCGCTGCGCATCGTCGGCGAGCATCTCCACCAGCAGGCGGTTGAGCCGTTCCTGCTCGAAGGGGCTGGCCAGCACTCGACCGGCATCGGCCTCGGCAATGTAGTGAGCGTAGCCGCAGACATCAGTCACCAGCACCGGCAGCCCGGCGACCAGCGCCTCGAGCAGCACAGTGCCGGTGTTCTCGTTATAGGCCGGGTGGATCAGCAGATCGGCCCCCAGCAGGAAACGCGGAATGTCGCTGCGCCCCTTGAGGATCTGCACGTTGTCGGAAATACCCAGGGCCTTGACCTGCAGCAGGAATGGCTTGGGGTCATCCTGGCCGATGACGATCAGCCGGGTGCGCTTGCGCAGCTCGCGCGGCAAGGCCGCGACGGCCTTTAGGCTGCGGTCCAGGCCCTTGGTCTTGAAACCCGAGCCGATCTGCACCAGCAGCAGGTCATCATCGGCCAGCTTGAACTCCCGGCGGAACTCGGCGCGGATCTCGGCGGCATTGGCCGGCGCCCGACGGTCTGCAGCAATCCCGGGCGGAAGCAGGTGAAAGCGCGCCGCCGGGGTGGCGTAATGTTTGACGAACAGCGGTTGCTGCACCTCGGAAATCATCAGGATTTCGGTCTTCGACTCCGGGGCGAACACCGCACGCTCGTAGTCGGCGAAATGCCGGTAGCGCCCCCAACGGCGGTACAGCGGGTTGCGCAACGTCTGCGCCTTGTCCTCGAAGCAGCCGTCGGCCGCGTAGTACACGTCCAGCCCGGGCATCTTGTTGAAACCGATGACGCGATCCACCGGGCGCCTGGCCAGGTCGGCCTCGACCCAGGCGGTCAGCTTCTCGTTGCGCTTGTGGTTGAACAGCGCCTTGACCGGCACCACCACGACCTCGAAACCCGCAGGAATCTCGCCTTCCCAGATCGGCGTGTAAACACGGATGCTGTGCCCGCGCTGCTGGCATTCCAGGGCGATGCGCATGAAGTCGCGCTGCAGGCCGCCGAAGGGGAAGTACTTGTACAGGATGAAGGCCAACTGCATCAGGCTTGTCCCTCGAACACGCTGGACGGCGCCAGCAACAATGCGTGCAACTCGGTCGCCACGCGCTCTGGCAACAGGTCATCGAAGCAGGGCTTGTGGCGATCACCCCGCCCTGCATCGGGGCCTGTCGCGCACAAGTGAATCTGCGAACGTCCGTAGGCTCCGACCCGGCCCGGCAGGGTCGGCCCGTACAGGGAAATGCTCGGTACGTCGAGGGCGGCAGCCAGGTGGCCAAGTCCGGTATCCACTGCCACACAGGCCGTGGCGCCAGCGATCACCCGTGCCACACCCGCCAGGTTCAGCTTGGGCAGCAACGCGGCGTGCTTGAGGCCGGCGACGATGCGCTCGGCCCTGGCCTTCTCGGTGTCGTTGCCCCAGGGCAGGCGTACCGCCCACCCCAGTGCGTCCATCCGCTCGGCGAGCTCGCGCCAGTAGGTTTCCGGCCAATGCTTGCTGGGCCAGGTGGTGCCGTGCAGAAACACCAGGTACGGCTGCTCGGCCGGCGCGGCCAACTGGGCGCGGTTCAGCCCGTAGTCGCCGATGGTCGACGGCACCGGGTAGTCCAGGGCCTGGGCGAACAGCTGACGCACCCGCTCCAGGGCGTGCTGGTCGCGCGCCACGGTGTAACGCCGGTCGTAGAAACGCGCCGCCACGGGTTCCCGGGCCGAATCACGGTCCAGGCCAGCGACCGGCGCCTTCACATAACGGGTCAGCCAGGCGCTTTTCAGCAGACCCTGGGCGTCGATCACCAGGTCGTAGTGCGTCTCGCGCAGGCGCGCCTTGAAGCGCGACCACTCGCCGGTTTTCAGGGTTTGCCACAGGTGCTTGCGCCAACGACGGATCGCCACCGGGATCACCTGGGCCACGGCGGGGTGCCAGGCCGGAATTTCGGCAAAGCCTTCTTCCACCACCCAGTCGAACTGGATGCCCGGGATCGCTCGCGCCGCATCGGTGAGCGCCGGCAGGGTATGAATCACATCGCCGAGCGACGAGGTCTTGATCAGCAACACCCGCATCAGTCGATCTCGACCGGATCGGGCGCCAGGCGGTTTAGGGCCTCGACCACCGGGCGTGGTTTCAGCTCACGCAGGCAGTTGTAGTGGCCGAACCGGCAGGTGCGGTCAAAGCAGGGGCTGCAATCCAGACCCAGGCGCACGATCTCCACCTGCTCCGCCAGCGGCGGGGTGAACTCCGGCGAGGTCGAGCCATACACCGAGACCAGTGGGCGGTTCAGCGCAGCAGCCACATGCATCAGGCCGGAGTCGTTGGACACCACGGCGCCAGCGCAGGATAGCAGGTCGATGGCCTCGGCCAGGCTGGTGTCGCCGGCCAGGTTGACCGCCTCTTCACGCAGCCCGGGAATCAGCCGCTCGCGAATCGCTTCGCCCACCGGGTGGTCGTTCTTCGAGCCGAACAGCCAGACCTGCCAGCCCGCGCGAATCTTCAACTCCGCGACCTTGGCGTAATGCTCGCTCGGCCAGCGCTTGGCCTCACCGAACTCGGCGCCCGGGCACAGGGCCAGGACCGGACGGTCCAGGGTCAGACCGAACTTGCTAAGCGCCGCATCGCGGGTAACCGGGTCGATGCGCAAGTCCGGGCGCGGGTAGACCGCCGGCAGCTCGGCGCCCGGCTCGTAGGCCAGCGCCATGAAGCGCTCGATCATCAGTGGGTAGCGGCTCTTGTCCAGGGTGCGCACGTCATTGAGCAGCCCGTAGCGCATCTCGCCCTTCCAGCCCGTGCGTTTCGGGATGCCGGCGAAAAACGGCACCAGCGCCGACTTCAGGGAGTTGGGCAAAAGAATCGCCTGATCGTACTGGCCAGCCAGGGACTTGCCGATCCGCCGACGGGTCGCCAGCTCGAGCACGCCATGGCCCAGGGGAAAGCTCAGGGCTTTGCGCACCTCGGGCATGCGTTCGAGAATCGGCCGGCTCCAGTCCGGCGCCAGCACGTCGATCTGGCAGTCGGGATGGCGCTGTTTCAGACACTGGAACAGGGTCTGTGCCATCACCATGTCGCCCACCCAACTGGGGCCCACGATCAGTATGTTCATACGGTATCCAGAAACGATCAGGGAGGCTTTCGCCTCCCGGACATGCTCGTCATGCAGGTCGTGGCAGTGTGAACCGGCCGGGGATCAGCCCGTCCGGGACACCGCCTGGACCGCGCTCGGCCTTACTTGACCAGCGTACGCCACTCGGCATGGGCACTGGTCTTGCCTGTTACCAGGTCGAAGTAGGCGGTCTGCAGTTTTTCGGTGACCGGGCCACGGCGGCCTTCGCCGATCTGACGGCCGTCGACTTCGCGGATCGGCGTCACTTCAGCGGCGGTGCCGGTGAAGAACGCTTCGTCGGCGATGTACACCTCGTCACGGGTGATGCGCTTCTCGACCACCGGGATGCCCAGCTCTTCAGCCAGGGTCAGGATGGTGTTGCGGGTGATGCCGTTCAGGCAGGAGGTGACTTCCGGGGTGTACACCACGCCATTCTTGACCAGGAAGATGTTCTCGCCGGAACCCTCGGCCACATAGCCTTCCGGGTCCAGCAGCATGGCCTCGTCGGCACCGCCGGAAATGGCTTCCTGCAGGGCCAGCATCGAGTTGATGTAGTTGCCGTTGGCCTTGGCGCGGGTCATCGAGATGTTGACGTGATGACGGGTGAAGGAGCTGGTGCGGACCTTGATGCCGACCTTCAGCGCTTCGTCGCCCATGTAGGCGCCCCAGTGCCAGGCCGCCACGATCACCTGGACCTTCAGGCCGCTGGCGCGCAGACCCATGGCTTCGGAACCGTAGAACGCCATCGGACGGATGTAGGCGCTTTCCAGGTTGTTCTCACGCACCGCGGCGCGGGTAGCCTCGTTGATCTCGTCCTTGGTGAACGGGATCTTCATGCCCATGATGTGCGCGGAATCGAACAGGCGGTCGGTGTGCGCTTCGAGGCGGAAGATGGCGGTGCCATCGGGGGTGTTGTAGGCACGCACGCCTTCGAACACGCCCATGCCGTAGTGCAGGGTATGGGTCAGCACGTGGGTGGTCGCGTTGCGCCACGGCACCAGTTCGCCGTCATACCAAATCACGCCATCACGATCGGCCATCGACATAGTTGCCTGCTCCTCAAATTGGGTTCTTGCACACCGAGCCGGGCGCCGCAGCACCCCACTCGCTCAATTCAGTCCCAGCTCACGCCAGATGCGCAACACGCTGCGACGCTCGTCGTGAAACTGGTCACCACTGACCACGCCCGGCTGCTTCTGCAGCGCCTGGCGGTGCGCGGCGGACCGGTAGGCCTTGTAGACCTCACGCAGCAGCCGGGCATCGTCACCGTTCAACAACCCCGTACGCTCCAGGCCTTCCAGGATGCGGATGTTGTCGGTGAACGCGTGCAGCTCCGGGTACTGGTGCGACCAGGCCAGGGCCGCGTATTGCACCATAAATTCAATATCGACGATACCACCGGCGTCCTGCTTCAGATCGAAGGGGGACGCGGCTTCGAAGGCATTCGCCGCCGTGCCGGCCGCCGTGATGGCAGTGCCCAGGCTGCTGCGCATCTTGGCCCGCATCTCGCTGACTTCCGTGCGCAGCCCATCCAGGTCGCGCTGGCGCTCCAGCACCGCCGCCCGGACCGCTTCGAAGGCCTTGCCGACCCGCGGGCAGCCCACCAGCACCCGGGCCCGCACCAACGCCTGGTGCTCCCAGGTCCAGGCCTCGTTCTCCTGGTAGCGCTGGAACGCCCCGAGCGAGCTGACCAGCAGGCCGGACGCGCCAGACGGCCGCAGGCGCATGTCGACCTCGTACAGCTGGCCGGAGTTGGTCTGGGTGGTCAGCAGGTGGATGATGCGCTGCCCGAGGCGGGTGAAGAACTGCGCGCCATCGATGGACTTGGCGCCGTCGGTCTCGGCCTGTGGGTCACCGTCATGGATGAACACCAGGTCCAGGTCCGAACCGTGCCCGAATTCCAGGCCACCGACCTTGCCGTAGCCGACGATGATGAAATCCGGGTCGCAGGCCGTGCCATCCGGCCGGCGCGGCGTTCCGTGGCGGGCCACCGTATGCCGCCAGGCCAGGGCCAGCACTTGGTCGAGGATGGCCTCCGCCAGCCAGGTCAGGTAATCGCTGACCTTCATCAGCGGCAACGTGCCGGCGATCTCCGAGGCGGCTACCCGCAGGCTGTGGGCCAGCTTGAAATGACGCAGGGCCTCCATCTGCTGCTCCAAGTCATCCTCGGGGATGCGGATCAGCCGCTCGCGCAACTCGGCCACCAGTTCCGGCGCCTGCGGCGGACTGAACAGACGCCCCTCGTTGAGCAGCTCGTCGAGCAGCAACGGGAAGCGAGTGATCTGCTCGGCGATCCACGGGCTGGCCGCGCATAGCGTCAGCAGGCGCTGCAGGGCGCTAGGGTTCTCGGTCAGCAGCACCAGGTAGGCCGAACGCCGCGCCACCGCTTCGACCAGGGGCAACACACGTTCCAGCACCAGGTCCGGGTCGTCGTGTTCGACCGCCTGGGCCAGCAGACGTGGAATAAAGGCATCGAGCCGCTCGCGGCCCAGGCGCTGCATGGCGCGGACCTGGTTGCCGTTGCGCAGGCCCGCCAGGCGCTGCCAAGCGGACTGGGCATTGACGAAGCCGGCCTCGGCCAACTGGCGGCAGGCGGCCTCTTCGTCCTGGGCATCGCTCCACAGCGGCATCCACTCGCCACCGACCGTTTCCTCGATGCAGCCCTCTTCGTCTTCGTCCGGGTCGGCGATCACTTGGCGGAAGTGCCAGTCGACACGCCCGCGCCAGTGCATCAGGCGCTCATGGAAGGCCTCCCAATTCTCGAAGCCGAGAATAAAGGCAACACGCGCGCGATCTTTCGGGTCATCCGGCAGCATCTGGGTCTGCCGGTCGTCGATGGCCTGCAGGGCGTGTTCGGTGTAGCGCAGGAATTCGTAGCCCTGGAGCAACTCGGCAACCACGGCCGGCGGCAGGTAACCCTGCCCTTCCAGGGTCGCCAGGACCTTCAGCAGCGAGCGTTGCTGCAGGCTCAGGTCGCGGCCGCCGTGAATCAGCTGGAACGCCTGGGCAATGAACTCCACCTCGCGGATACCGCCAGCGCCGAGCTTGATGTTCTCGGCCATGCCCTTGCGCCGGACCTCCTGCTGGATCAGCTGCTTCATGGTGCGCAGGGCTTCGATGGCGGAGAAGTCCAGGTAACGCCGGTAAACGAAGGGCCGTAGCATTTCCAGCAATTGCGCACCCGCGACCTGATCGCCGCCGACCACCCGCGCCTTGATCATCGCGTAGCGTTCCCAGTCGCGGCCCTGGTCCTGGTAGTACTGCTCCAGGGCATTGAAGCTGAACACCAGCGAGCCGGAGGAGCCGTACGGGCGCAGGCGCATGTCGGTGCGAAACACGAAACCATCGACGGTGATGGCGTCCAGCGCCTTGATCAGCCGCTGCCCCAGGCGAATGAAGAACTCCTGGTTGTCCAGGGGACGTTTGACGCCCTCGGTCTCGCCGCCCTCGGGGTAGCCGAAGATCAGGTCGATGTCAGAGGACAGGTTCAACTCGTGGGCGCCCAGCTTGCCCATGCCGAGGATGACCAGGTGCTGGGCCTGGCCGCTGCGGCGGCCGATGGGGGTGCCGAACTGGGTGCAGTGCCGGGGATAGAGCCACTGGTAGGCCAGGTCGATGCAGGTATCGGCCAACTCCGACAGGTCGCGGCAGGTCTCCACCAGATCGGCCTGGCGGCTGATATCGCGCCAGATGATGCGCAGTTGCTGGCGATTGCGGAAACGCCGCAGGGTACGGGAGAGGCTGTCCTCGTCCTCACAGGTTGCCACGCAGTCCGCCAGCTGGCCGCGAAGCTCGCCAGTCTGGAACGAGCGTTCAAGCTCACCACTGTCGGCCAGGTCCAGCAGCATCAGCGGGTCACGGGCCGCCTGCTGCACGACGAAATCGCTGGCGGCGCAGACCCGCTGCCAGGCGTCGCGGCGGGCACCGGACCAGGCATCGAAGCGCGCCGCGGCGCCGACATCGTGCTCGGCGAAGGCCGTACGCAGCGTCTGTTCGGCGCGCGCTGCCAGGGTATCGAGTTCGGCAGATAAAGGAACCAGCACTGGCAGACTCATGGTCTATCCTTTTTTGCGAGCTGCGCCTGGCACATGAAAGCCCCGTGGTATCACGCGTTGCGCGGCCGTCAGCCCGTTGAAATTGTAGTTTTGCTACGAATGATTGTATCCAAAGGGCTGAAATCGTCGTCCATATGTAGTAAAACTACACAGAGCCGGCACTACCCCCGGTAAATCCAAGAATTCACGTGACCCGCCCACAAAGCCGGCCACGCACCCTGGCCTCCGATTCTGGAAGCCTTTCCGCCCTGGAGCAAGCCATGCAAGACCTCGATCCCGTCGAAACCCAGGAATGGCTGGACGCCCTTGAGTCCGTTCTCGACAAGGAAGGCGAAGACCGCGCGCATTACCTGATGACCCGCATGGGCGAGCTGGCCACCCGCAGTGGTTCCCAGTTGCCTTATGCGATCACCACGCCTTACCGCAACACCATTCCAGTCACCCACGAAGCACGCATGCCTGGCGACCTGTTCATGGAACGCCGCATTCGCTCGCTGGTTCGCTGGAACGCACTGGCCATGGTCATGCGCACCAACCTGCAGGACCCGGACCTGGGCGGCCACATCTCCAGCTTCGCCTCCTCGGCCACCCTGTACGACATCGGCTTCAACTATTTCTTCCAGGCCCCGACCGACGAGCACGGCGGCGACCTGATCTACTTCCAGGGCCACGCCTCGCCAGGCGTCTACGCCCGCGCCTTCATGGAAGGCCGCATCAGCGAAGACCAGATGAAGAACTTCCGCCAGGAAGTCGATGGCAAGGGCCTGTCGTCCTACCCGCACCCATGGCTGATGCCGGACTTCTGGCAGTTCCCGACCGTTTCCATGGGTTTGGGCCCGATCCAGGCGATTTACCAGGCACGCTTCATGAAGTACCTGGAAGCCCGTGGCTTCATCCAGCCAGGCAAGCAGAAAGTCTGGTGTTTCATGGGCGACGGCGAGTGCGACGAGCCGGAATCCCTGGGTGCCATCTCCCTGGCCGGCCGCGAGAAGCTGGATAACCTGATCTTCGTCATCAACTGCAACCTGCAGCGCCTCGACGGCCCGGTTCGCGGCAACGGCAAGATCATCCAGGAACTCGAAGGCGTGTTCCGTGGCGGTGGCTGGAACGTCAACAAAGTGGTCTGGGGCCGTTTCTGGGACCCGCTGCTGGCCAAGGACACCGACGGTATCCTGCAACGCCGCATGGACGAAGTCATCGACGGCGAGTACCAGAACTACAAGGCCAAAGACGGCGCGTTCGTGCGTGAGCACTTCTTCAACACGCCCGAACTCAAGGCCATGGTCGCCGACCTGTCCGACGACGAGATCTGGAAGCTCAACCGTGGCGGCCACGACCCGTACAAGGTCTATGCGGCCTACCACCAGGCGGTCAACCACAAGGACCAGCCGACCGTCATCCTGGCCAAGACCATCAAGGGTTATGGCACTGGTGCCGGCGAAGCGAAGAACACCGCGCACAACACCAAGAAGGTCGATGTCGAGAGCCTGAAGTTGTTCCGCGACCGCTTCGACATTCCGGTCAAGGACGACGAGCTGGAAAACCTGCCGTTCTTCAAGCCGGAAGAAGGCAGTGCCGAGTACAAGTACCTGCACGAGCGCCGCAAGGCCCTGGGTGGTTTCGTACCGCAGCGTCGCCAGAAGAGCTTCAGCATCCCGACGCCGCCGCTGGACACCCTCAAGGCCATCCTCGACGGCTCCGGCGATCGCGAAATCTCCACCACCATGGCCTTCGTGCGCATCCTCGCGCAACTGGTCAAGGAAAAGGACCTGGGCCAGCGCATCGTTCCGATCATTCCGGACGAAGCCCGTACCTTCGGTATGGAAGGCATGTTCCGCCAGCTCGGCATCTACTCCTCGGTGGGCCAGCTGTACGAGCCGGTCGATAAAGACCAGGTGATGTTCTACAAAGAGGACAAGAAGGGTCAGATCCTCGAAGAAGGCATCAACGAAGCCGGCGCCATGAGCTCCTTCATCGCCGCGGGTACTGCCTATTCCAACCACAACCAGCCGATGCTGCCGTTCTACATCTTCTACTCGATGTTCGGCTTCCAGCGTATCGGTGACCTGGCCTGGGCCGCTGGCGACAGCCGCACCCGTGGCTTCCTGATCGGCGGTACCGCCGGCCGTACCACCCTCAACGGTGAAGGCCTGCAGCACGAAGACGGCCACAGCCACATGATGGCAGCGACCATCCCGAACTGCCGCACCTACGACCCGACCTACGGCTATGAGCTCGCGGTGGTCATCCGCGAAGGCATTCGCCAGATGGCCGAAGAGCAGCAGGACGTCTTCTACTACATCACCGTGATGAACGAGTCGTACCAGCAGCCCGCCATGCCGGCCGGTGTCGAGGAAGGCATCATCAAGGGCATGTACCTGCTCGAGGAAGACAAGAAGGAAGCGGCGCACCACGTCCAGCTGATGGGCTCCGGCACCATCCTGCGCGAGGTCCGCGAAGCGGCCAAGATCCTTCGTGAGCAGTTCAATGTCGGCGCCGACGTCTGGAGCGTTACCAGCTTCAACGAATTGCGTCGCGATGGCCTCGCCGTGGAACGCAGCAACCGTCTGCACCCGGGCCAGAAGCCGCAGAAGACCTATGTCGAAGAATGCCTGGGCGGCCGCAAGGGCCCGGTCATTGCCTCCACCGACTACATGAAGCTGTTCGCCGAGCAGATTCGTCAGTGGGTTCCGAGCAAGGAATTCAAAGTCCTGGGCACCGACGGCTTCGGCCGCAGCGACAGCCGCAAGAAGCTGCGTCACTTCTTCGAAGTCGACCGTCACTTCATCGTGCTGGCCGCCCTGGAAGCCCTTGCCGACCGTGGCGACATCGAACCCAAGGTAGTGGCCGAGGCCATCACCAAGTTCGGTATCGACCCGGAAAAACGTAACCCACTGGACTGCTAAGGAGCGAAGCGATGAGTGAATTGATTCGCGTACCCGACCTCGGCGGTGAAGGCGAGGTTATCGAACTGCTGGTCAAGGTCGGCGACCGTGTCGAAGCCGACCAGAGCGTACTGACCCTGGAGTCCGACAAGGCCTCCATGGAAGTCCCCTCGCCCAAGGCCGGCGTGGTGAAAGAACTTAAGGTCAAGATCGGCGATCGCCTGAAAGAAGGCGACGAACTGCTGGTGCTGGAGGTCGAAGGTGCTGCCGAAACAGCTCCTGCGCCCCAGGCCGCCGCGCCTGCCGAAGCACCGAAAGCTTCTGCGGCTCCGGCCGCGGCAGCTGCTGCGCCGGCTGCCAGCAGCGTGCAGGACGTGCACGTGCCGGACATCGGCACCGACGGCAAGGTCAAGGTCATCGAAGTCATGGTCAAGGTGGGTGACACCGTCGAGGCCGATCAGTCGCTGATCACCCTGGAGTCCGACAAGGCCTCCATGGAAATCCCCTCGCCGGCTGCCGGCGTGGTGGAAGAAGTCGTGGTCAAGCTGGACGATGAAATCGGCACCGGCGATCTGATCATCAAGCTCAAGACCGCTGGCGCCGCACCGGCTGCAGCGCCTGCCCAGGCGGCTGCCCCTGCCCAACCTGCCGCCCAGGCCGCCGCACCGGCTCCCGCCGCTGCGCCGACCGGCAGCAGCGTGCAGGACGTCCGCGTGCCGGACATCGGCACCGACAGCAAGGTCAAGGTCATCGAAGTCATGGTCAAGGTGGGTGACACCATCGAAGCCGACCAATCGTTGATCACCCTGGAATCCGACAAGGCCTCCATGGAAATCCCGTCGCCGGCTGCCGGCGTGGTGGAAGAAGTCGTGGTCAAGCTGGACGATGAAATCGGCACCGGCGACCTGGTCATCAAGCTCAAGGTGGCGGGGGCCGGCCAACCGGCTGCTGCGCCAGCACCAGCTCCTGCCAGCCAGGAAGTACACCGCGTACCGGAAGGCGCCGCACCGCAAGTGGCTGCTGAAGTGCGCGCCATCGCCTCGCTGTCGGCCGCTGCCGCCGCCGGCTCCGTAGCGCCCAAGCGCGACGGTGCCAAGGTGCATGCCGGCCCGGCCGTGCGCCAGCTGGCCCGCGAGTTCGGCGTCGAGCTGACCGCCGTACCGGGTACCGGTCCGAAAGGCCGCATCCTCAAGGAAGACGTGCAGGTCTACGTCAAGGCCATGATGCAGAAGGCCAAGGAAGCCCCGGCTGCTGCAGCGGGCGCGACCGGCGGCGCCGGCATTCCGCCGATCCCGACCGTGGACTTCAGCAAGTTCGGTGAAGTGGAAGAAGTGCCGATGACCCGCCTGATGCAGGTCGGCGCTGCCAACCTGCACCGCAGCTGGCTCAACGTGCCCCACGTGACGCAGTTCGATTCGGCTGACATCACCGAGCTGGAAGCCTTCCGCGTCGCGCAGAAAGCCGTGGCCGAGAAAGCCGGCGTCAAGCTGACTGTCCTGCCGCTGCTGCTGAAAGCCTGCGCCTACCTGCTCAAGGAACTGCCGGACTTCAACAGTTCGCTGGCCCCGAGCGGCAAGGCGGTGATCCGCAAGAAATACGTGCACATCGGCTTCGCCGTCGACACCCCGGATGGCCTGCTGGTACCGGTCATCAAGAACGTCGACCAGAAGAGCCTGCTGCAACTGGCTGCCGAAGCCGCTGCACTGGCTGAAAAAGCCCGCACCAAGAAGCTCTCGGCTGACGACATGCAGGGCGCCTGCTTCACCATCTCCAGCCTCGGTCACATTGGCGGCACCGGCTTCACGCCGATCGTCAACGCGCCGGAAGTGGCGATCCTCGGTGTCAGCAAGGCCACCATCCAGCCCGTCTGGGACGGCAAGGCCTTCCAGCCGAAGCTGATGCTGCCGCTGTCGCTGTCCTACGATCACCGCGTGATCAACGGGGCTGCTGCCGCACGCTTCACCAAGCGCCTGGGCGATGTCCTGACCGACATCCGCACGATGCTGCTGTAACACCCGCTTAGACTTTCGAGCACGCCACGCTCGTATCCTCAACCCCGCCCCAGTTGGCGGGGTTTTTTTTGCGCAGAATCCGGCGGACGGGACGGGAGGGTGTACGAAGGGCCTCAGCCCTTCTGCAGGTTGCGGATCAGAAAGCTCAGGGCCTTGGCCAGCTCGGCGGCGCCCTTGTGGTCACGCACGATGCTCAGCAGCGGGCGGTCATCGACGGGGTTGTGCAGCACGCAGCTGATGCCGGCCTGCGGGCAGTCGTAGCGGATGAACGGGTCGACGCCGAACAGCTCGACACGCTGGTTGCGCACGGCGATGTCGGTGCCTTTCTCGCCCCGCACTTCCTCGCGCAGAAGCAACTCCCCGGGGGCGCCGAGGCGCAGCTGGTAGAAGAGGTCCTGGCGCTGGGCCTGGCCGACCTGGTAGCCGGCGCGCAGGGCGTAGTTTTTCAGCAGGTCGTTGCTGTGCGCGAGCAGCGCCTGACGCTCGTCCTGGGTCAGGTACAACTGCTTGATTTCACGCAAATAATCGGCCTGCTCGGCGCTGCTCAGGCCACTGTCGGTCTCGTTCGCATGCAGCGGCATCGACAGCACGCCACACCCCAGCAACACGGCGGAAATTAGTTTTCTTGTCAGTCGCAATTGCATGATGCACCCTTACGGAACGCTATAGTGAAGTGGGCCCGGTTTTCGCCGCGGTCAGCATACTGGAAGCCAGCCATCCAATGAAAAGCCATCCCGATGCCGCAAGCCGTCTAGCGGCCGAGGTTGTGACGCAGTTGCCAGTGCCCTCGCGGCTCGGCATGCTGCGTTTCGAGCGGCTGAATGAAGCCAGTTGGACGCTGCTGTTTCTCGACCCTGCCTGCGAACGCCACATCGGCCTGCCCGCCAGCGACCTGTGTGCCCTGATCGACGCCCCCTACGCCAGCCTGATGGAGCCCGAAGCGCGCTATCGGCTGCACGACGCCATCCAGCAACAGCTGTCGCAACGCACCCACTACCTGGTGCATTACGTCCTGCACACGCCGAACGGCCCCCTGACCCTCATGGAGACTGGCGAGGCCTTCAAGCAGCGTGGGCGCCACCTGCTGCGCGGCTACCTGCTGGTGGCCGATGCCCTGACCCTGCCAGGCGAGGCGTCTCCTCAGGACCTCCTGCCGGTGAACAACCCGCAGCTGCAGCATTCCCTGGAGCTGTACCAGCGCAGCCAGACGGAACACCAGCAGCACCAGCTGCGCATCCGCGCCCAGCAGGGCTTGATCATGCGATTGGCCCGGCACCGCTACAACGGCAGCGACCCGCTGCGTGAAGCGGCAGAACTGATCACCCAGGCGGCCTGCGAAACCTACGACGTGGCGCGGGCCGGTATCTGGAACATCAACGACTGCGTGCTCGAACCCGTGGCCCTGTACCGCCACGAAACCGGCGTGCACGAACAAGCCCAGTCCATCGACGCCAGCCGCTACCCGAACTACCTGCATGCCCTGCAGGGCGGTCGCTCGCTCGACGCCCACGACGCACAGTTCGACGCCCGTACCCGTGAACTGAACGAGCAGTACCTCAAGCCCATGGGCATCAGTGCGATGCTCGACGCGAGTATTCGTATAGGCGGGGAAGTGGTCGGCGTGCTGTGCCTCGAACACACGGGTGGTCCCCGGGTCTGGCAGCCGGACGAAATCGCCTTTGCCGGCGAGCTGGCCGACCAGTACGCCCAGGTGCTGATCAACCAGCAACGGCGCCACGCCACCAGCGCCCTGCACCTGTTCCAGCGCGCCGTCGAGCAGAGCGCCAGCGCCTTCATCCTGCTCGACCGCGACGGCCTGGTGGAGTACGTCAACCCGAGCTTCACCGCCATCACCCAATACAGCGCCGATGAAGTGCAGGGGCGCCGCCTGTCGGAACTGCCGGCCCTGGAGAACCTCAGCGACCTGCTGTTCGACTCCGCCTCCAGCCTGTCCGACCACAACAGCTGGCAGGGCGAGTTCAAGAGCCGGCGCAAGAACCTGGAGCCGTACTGGAGCCACCTGTCGCTGTCCAAGGTGCATGCCGACGACGGCAGCCTGACCCACTACATCGGCATCTACGAAGACATCACCGAAGACAAGCACTCGCAGCAGCGCATCGAGCGCCTGGCCTACAGCGACAACCTGACCGGCCTGGGTAACCGCTACGCCTTCATCCGCGCCCTGGAAAACCGCTTCACCCACAGCAGCGGCAAACCGGCGAGCCTGCTGCTGGTCGACATCGACAACTTCAAGCGGATCAACGACAGCCTCGGCCACCAGACCGGCGACAAGCTGCTGATCAGCCTGGCCCGGCGCCTGCGCAACAGCCTGACCCCGAGCGGCATCCTCGCGCGCTTCGCCAGCAACGAATTCGCCATTCTCCTGGAAGGCACCAACGCCGAGGGTGGCCAGCGCATCGCCCAGCAAGTGCTGCACACCTTGGACAAGCCGCTGTTCGTCGACAACCAGTTGATCAGCATCACCGGCTCGGTCGGCCTGGCCTGCGCCCCGGAGCACGGCGACGACCCGCAGACGCTGATGAAGCACGCGGGCCTGGCGCTGCACAAGGCCAAGGCCAACGGCAAGCACCAACTGCAGGTGTTCACCGAAGCCCTGAATGCCGAAGCCAACTACAAGCTGTTCGTCGAGAGCAACCTGCGCCGCGCCCTGACCCAGAACGAGCTGGAAGTCTTCTACCAGCCCAAGCTGTGCCTGAAGACCGGCCAACTGCTCGGACTGGAAGCCCTGCTGCGCTGGCAGCACCCGGAAAAGGGCATGATCCGCCCCGACCAGTTCATCAGTGTCGCGGAAGAAACCGGCCTGATCATCCCCATTGGCAAATGGGTGGTGCGCCAGGCCTGCCGCATGAGCAAGCAGCTGGAAGCCATCGGCCTGGGTAGCCTGCAGGTGGCGATCAACCTGTCGCCCAAGCAGTTCTCCGATCCGGACCTGGTCGGCTCGATCGCCTCGATCCTGCAGGAGGAACAACTCAATCCGTCGCTGCTGGAACTGGAGCTGACGGAAAGCCTGCTGCTGGAAGCCACCGATGACACCCGGCACCAGCTCAGCCGCCTCAAGAGCCTGGGTCTGACCCTGGCGATGGACGACTTCGGGACGGGCTATTCGTCGCTCAGCTACCTGAAAAAATTCCCCATCGACGTGATCAAGATCGACCGCAGCTTCATCAAGGACATCCCGGAAAACCAGGACGACAAGGAAATCACCTCGGCGGTCATCGCCATGGCGCACAACCTCAAGCTCAAGGTCGTCGCCGAGGGCATCGAAACCGCGGCCCAGTTGAGTTTCCTGCGGCGCCAGCAATGCGATATCGGCCAGGGCTACCTGTTCGACCGCCCGATCGCCGGCCGCGAGCTGATGGACAGCCTCAAGCGCTATCCGTGCCGCCCACAGACCTGATCAGGGTGTACTATCGGAGGCCTGTCGAGGTCTCCGCTACGCATCGCCCTGCCACCGGATGCCCCACCAATGAACATGCTGAGGAAATGGCTCATGGCCCTGCGTTCAGAAATCCTGGTCAACAAAACCGAACTGCCCACCGCCGAGCAGGCGCTGCCCGGTCGCGACACCCCGCTGCCGGTGCCGGAAGCCCACTACGTCAACGGCAACCCACTGCAGGGCCCGTTCCCGGCCGGGATGCAGCAGGCAGTGTTCGGCCTGGGTTGCTTCTGGGGCGCCGAGCGACGCTTCTGGCAGCAGCCCGGCGTCTGGACCACAGCGGTCGGCTATGCCGGCGGTTTCACCCCCAATCCGACCTACGAAGAAACCTGCTCCGGCCTGACCGGCCACACCGAAGTCGTGCTGGTGGTGTTCGACCCGCAGCAGACCAGCTACGAAGCCCTGCTCAAGGTGTTCTGGGAAGCGCACAACCCGACCCAGGGCATGCGCCAGGGCAACGACATCGGCAGCCAGTACCGCTCCACGATCTACTGCCAGAATGCCGAACAGCTCGCTGCCGCCCGCGCCAGCCAGGCGCAGTTCCAGGCTGAGCTGGACAAGGCCGGCCTGGGCGCCATCACCACCGAAATCAGCGAAGCGCCGCCCTTCTACTACGCCGAGGCCTACCACCAGCAGTACCTGGCGAAAAACCCCGGCGGCTATTGCGGGCTCGGCGGAACAGGCGTATGCCTACCCGCCTGAGCCCATTCACTACCCGCCGGGCTGATGCCGGCAGGAGAGCGTCACCATGGAACTGAGCAGCCTGACCAGTCAGGTATCGAGCCAGGCCTCTGCGCAAATTTCTGCGCAGATGTCACTCCTGCTCCTGCGCAAGACCCTGGAGCTGCAAGCCTCCAGCATCACCGGCATGGTCCAGGCGGCGACACCGGCCAGCGTGCCGAGCAACCCGCCGCACCTGGGCAACAGCATCGACGTCATGGCGTGACCGGCGCCCCATAAAAGGGGCGCCTTGCGCGAACATTCTCCTCTGCCGCTTCGGGGCGCTAGACTGCAAGGCAAAGAGCCAGCAGCGCACGAGCCCGGCATGCCCACGAACACCGCCTACATATCCCCCGACCAACTCTGTGTCGGCCTCTACATCCAACTGGAGCTGGGCTGGTGGGAGCACGACTTCACCTTCAGCAATTTCAAGATCAAGGATGAGGGCCAGATCCAGGCCCTGCGGGCGCTGCGCCTGAAGCGTGTGCGCTACGACCCGTCGCGCAGCGATTGCGAACCCCTGCCCCTGACGCCGGTCGACGCACCCCAGGCGCCGGCCGAGCCCGAGCCGCCGGTCGATCCGGAAAGCGAAGCCCGCCAGCACCGCAGCGTACAGCTGCAGGCCCTGCGCAAACGCCTGGCGGAAGTGGACCGCCGCTTCCTGCAGGCCAGCCAGCAAGTGAAGGCGCTCAACCAGACCCTGCGCAGCCGCCCCGAAGAAGCCATGCAGCAGGCCGGTGTCATCGTCGGCGCCATGGTCGAGACGCTGCTCGGCTCGCCCGGCGTGGTGCTGCACAGCATCACCGGCAAGGCTGCCGAAGACAGTTACTACCACGCGCTGAACGTCACGGTCCTGGCGCTGCTGCTCGGCCGCCAGCTGGGGCTCGACAGCGAGGACTGCCACGTCCTGGGCCTCGGCGCGCTGCTGCATGACATCGGCAAGATGGAGGTGCCGAGCAAGGTGCTGCTCAAGACCGAGCCGCTGACCCGCCCCGAGCAGCAGCTACTGCACATGCACACCGATTTCGGCCTGAAAATGGGCCATCGCCTGATGCTCGATGACGAGGTGCTGCGCATCCTCCACGAGCACCATGAACACTGCGACGGCAGCGGCTACCCGCGCGGCCTGCGCGAGTCAGGCATCGGCCGGCTGAGCAAGCTGGTGGCCATCGCCAACCAGTTCGACAACCTGTGCAACCCGCTGGACCCGCGCCAGGCGCTCAGCCCGCACGAGGCCCTGGCCCTGATGTTCAAGCAGCAGCGTGCGCATTTCGATGAGGTGGCGCTGAAGGCCTTCATCCGCGCCATGGGGGTGTACCCACCGGGCAGCCTGGTGCAACTGGACGATGACCGCCATGGCATGGTGCTGGGCGCCAACCCGGCCCAGCCGATGAAACCGACGCTGATCCTCTACGACGCCAAGGTGCCCAAGCAGGAGGCGCTGATCCTCGACCTGGAGAAAGAACCCGGCGTCACCATCGCCCGCAGCCTGCGCCCGTCACAGGTGCCGCGAGAGGTGCTGGAATACCTCAGCCCGCGGCAGAACCTGAGTTATCACATCGAACCGACCAACGGCCGGAGCTGAGCGACTCAGGCGCCGGCCGGCTTTTCCTCGATCAGCCAGTCCAGGCGGAACGAGCCCTGGCTTTGCGCCAGGCGCGCCGACAGCCACGGCAATAGCTGGCGCAGTTCATCCTCCAGGCCCCATGGCGGGTTGCTGATCACCAGGCCGGAGCCAGCCAGGCGGCTGGCGTCGTCCGGCGCGTGCACGAACAGCTCGACCCGCAGCAATTTGGGCGCGGCCGAACGGCTGAGATCCTGGTAGAAACGCTTGAGCTGGCGCTCGTCCTTGATCGGGTACCAGATCGCCACGATCGCCTGGCGCATGCGGCCGATGGCCTCGTTCAGCGACTCGACACAGCGGATGTGTTCGTCGGCCTTTTCGAACGGCGGGTCGATCAGCAGCAGCACGCGCTTTTCGCGGGTCGGCAGCAGCGCCCGGGCGATGTGCCAGCCCTCGCCCAGGTGCACCGCCACGCGGCGGTCACCGGCCATGTTTTCCTTGAGCAGGCGCCCATCTTCCGGGTGCTTCTCGTTGAGGTGCAGGCGGTCCTGCTCGCGGCTCAACAAGCGCGCCAGTTCGGGCGAACCGGGGTAATGGCGCAGCACGCCATCCGGGTTCATCGCCCGCAGCACCTCGAGGTAATCGACCAGCGGATCGGGCAGGTCTTCGGCCTGCCACAGGCGGGCGATGCCATCGACCCATTCCTCGGTGCGGCTGGCCTGGTCGCCGGCCAGGTCGTACAAGCCGACACCGGCGTGGCTGTCGAGGTAGGCGAACGGCGCCTCCTTGCGCGACAGCAGGGCGATCAGGCGGCACAGGATCAGGTGTTTGAGCACATCGGCATGGTTGCCGGCGTGAAAGGCGTGACGGTAGTTCATGGGCAATCCTCGGACAGGCGCGAATTGTAGCCTGTCTGCTCACACAAGAAGCAGCGCACAGTTCTACTGCTTTATCACGCCTGTGGATGATGCTAGGCGGCCTTCATTCACAGACCTAGACTGATGCCATCCCATTGGAGGTGCATCCATGTCCGAGACCCTGCTCAGCTCCCGCAACCTGGCCTTCGAACTCTACGAAGTGCTGGATGCCGAAGCCCTGACCCAACGCCCGCGTTTCGCCGACCACAGCCGGGAAACCTTCGATGCGGCCATCGACACCGCCCGCAGCATCGCCGAGAACCTGTTCGCCCCGCACAACCGCAAGAACGACGAGCACGAGCCGGAGTACGTCGACGGCGCGGCCCGGCTGATTCCCGAGGTCAAACCGGCGGTCGACGCGTTTCTGGAGGCCGGCTTCCTCAACGCCACCCGCGAGTTCGACGTCGGCGGCATGCAACTGCCCAACCTGCTGTCCCAGGCCTGTTTCGCCCACTTCCAGTCGGCCAACGCGGCGACCACCTCCTACCCGTTCCTGACCATGGGCGCGGCCAACCTGATCGAGAGTTTCGGCAGCGAGGAACAGAAGCAGCGCTTCCTGCAGCCGATGATCGAGGGCCGCTTCTTCGGCACCATGGCGCTGACCGAGCCCCACGCCGGCTCGTCCCTGTCGGACCTGCGCACCCGCGCCGAGCCGGCCGCCGATGGCACCTACCGGATCAAGGGCAACAAGATCTTCATCTCCGGCGGCGACCACCCGCTGTCGGAGAACATCGTGCACATGGTCCTGGCCAAGCTGCCGGACGCCCCGCCCGGGGTGAAGGGCATCTCGCTGTTCATCGTGCCGAAATTCCTGGTCAACGACGACGGCAGCCTCGGCGCCCGCAACGACGTGGTCCTGGCCGGGCTGTTCCACAAGATGGGCTGGCGCGGCACCACCTCCACCGCCCTGAACTTCGGCGACGGTAACGAATGCGTGGGCTACCTGGTCGGCAAGCCGCACCAGGGCCTGTCCTACATGTTCCAGATGATGAACGAGGCGCGCATCGGCGTCGGCATGGGCGCGGTGATGCTCGGCTACGCCGGCTACCTCTACTCCCTCGACTACGCCCGCCAGCGCCCCCAGGGTCGCCTGCCGGACGGCAAGGACCCGACCTCGCCGCAGGTGGCCATCGTCGACCACGCCGACGTGCGGCGCATGCTGCTGACCCAGAAGGCCTACGTCGAAGGCGCGTTCGACCTTGGCCTGTACGCCGCCCGGCTGTTCGACGACACCCTGACCCTGGAAACAGAGGAGCAGCGCAAGAACGCCCTGGAACTGCTGGACCTGCTAACGCCCATCGTCAAATCCTGGCCCTCGGAGTTCTGCCTCAAGGCCAACGAGCTGGCGATCCAGATCCTCGGCGGCCACGGCTATACGCGGGATTACCCGGTGGAGCAGTACTACCGCGACAACCGCCTCAACCCGATCCACGAAGGCACCCACGGCATCCAGTCCCTGGACCTGCTCGGGCGCAAGGTGTCGATGAACGGCGGCGCGGCGCTCAAGCAACTGGTCAAGCTGATCCAGGACAGCTGCCAACGCGCCAGCCAACATGAATCCCTCAACACCCTGCGCCAGCCGCTGGAGCAACTGCTGGCACGCCTGTCGGCGGTGACCCTGGCCCTGCTCGGCGACCTGATGGCCGGCCGGGTCAACCAGGGCCTGGCCAACTCGGCGCTGTACCTGAAGGCCTTCGGGCACCTGGTGATCGGCTGGCGCTGGCTGGAACAGGCGATTCGCGCCGAACAGGGCCTGGCCCGTGGCGACGCCGCGGACGCCGACTTCTACCAGGGCAAACTGCAGGCCGCGCGCTACTTTCTGACCTGGGAAGTGCCGAGCTGCCACCACGACCTGGCCATTCTCGAAGCCCGCGACGACACCTGCCTGGCCATGCGCGACGCCTGGTTCTGATCCGGTGACGGGGCGGCGCCTTGGCCCGCCCCGTCTCGCTCGGTCTCTGCCGGCGCCTGACACCTGTTGCAACGCGGCCAAGGCCACATCGCAAATCATTGGTTACTAAAGCGTTATCAAATACCTACGCTTTTTTGACAGGTGGGCAAGTACACCGGTTAGAATCCCCTGGCACGCGCCATGCATACAAGGCGCACTCATTGCAGCCTTGGGGGGACGTGATTTGGATGCTGGCACCGTCAACAACCTGTTCTTGATCGGGGCGCTGCTCGTTGCTGCAAGCATCATGGTCAGTTCACTGTCCACCCGAATCGGCATCCCGATCCTGGTCATCTTCCTCGCAGTGGGCATGCTGGCGGGTGTCGACGGTATCGGTGGCATCGTCTTCAACGACTACTCCCTGGCTTATCTGGTCAGCAACCTGGCCCTGGCGGTCATCCTCCTCGATGGCGGCATGCGTACCCGCGCCGCCACCTTCCGGGTCGCCCTGTGGCCGGCACTTTCGCTGGCCACCACCGGTGTCGTGATCACGGCGGGCCTGACCGGCGTGGCGGCCGCCTGGCTGTTCGACCTGTCGCTCATCGAAGGCCTGCTCATCGGCGCGATCGTGGGCTCCACGGACGCCGCTGTCGTCTTCAACCTGCTCAATGGCAAAGGGCTGAACGAACGCGTCGGCTCGACACTGGAAATCGAGTCGGGCAGCAACGATCCGATGGCGATGTTCCTGACCGTGTCGCTGATCGCCATGCTGGCGGCGGGTCAGACGAGCTTCAGCTGGACCATCCTGGTCAGCCTGGTGCAGCAGTTCGGTATCGGCATCATCCTCGGTCTGTCGGGCGGCTGGCTGTTGCTGCAGCTGATCAACCGCATCACCGTGGCCGATGGCCTGTACCCGCTGCTGGCCGTCAGCGGCGGCATCATGATCTATGCCCTGTCCGGCATCATTGGCGGTAGCGGCATCCTGGCCGTCTATGTGTGCGGGCTGCTGCTGGGCAATTGCCCGATCCGCAATCGCCACGGCATTCTGCACATGTTCGACGGGCTGGCCTGGCTCAGCCAGATCGGCATGTTCCTGGTGCTCGGCCTGCTGCTCACCCCGAGCAATCTGCTGCCAATCGCGGTGCCTGCGCTTCTCCTGTCGCTGTGGATGATCCTCTTCGCACGACCGCTTTCGGTCTTCATCGGCCTGTTGCCCTTCAAGGGATTCAGCCTGCGTGAGCGGACGTTCATTTCCTGGATCGGCCTGCGGGGTGCGGTCCCAGTCATTCTCGCGGTATTTCCGCTCATGGCCGGCCTGGAGAATGCCCAGTTGTTCTTCAACGTGGCATTCTTCATCGTACTGGTCTCGCTTCTGCTTCAAGGCACCACCCTGGGGTGGGCGGCCCGCAAAGCGAAAGTGGAGGTCCCCCCGGTGCCGTCGCCGATTTCACGTGCCGGCCTGGAAATTCACCCGACCAGCCAGTGGGAACTCTTCGTCTATCGCCTCGGCGCAGAAAAATGGTGCATCGGCGCGCCCTTGAAAGCGTTGAACATGCCTGAAGGAACGCGGATCGCGGCGCTGTTTCGTGGCCATGAATTGCTTCATCCCTCTGGCAGTACGACGCTGGAAGCCCGCGATGTGCTCTGTGTGATCGGCCATGAGCACGACCTGCCCGCTCTGGGCGCGCTGTTCAGCCAGGCGCCCAAGCGCGCCAAGGACCTGCGTTTCTTCGGCGACTTCGTCCTGGAAGGCGATGCCGAACTGGGCGCCATTGCCGCGCTCTACGGCCTGAAGCTCGGCGATACCGATGGCCGGCAGCCGCTGGGGCGTTTCATCGCCCATCAACTGGGTAGCGAGCCCGTGATTGGCGACCATGTCGATTGGCAGGGCATGACCTGGACAATCGCAGCGATGGAAGGGAACAAGATCCGCAAAGTGGGCGTCAAACTGCCGGAAGGTCAGTCCCAGCCGGGCCTTTTCCTCTAACGTACGCGGCGAGAACCCTTCTCGCCGCCAGACTGGCATATCATCCCCCCTAACTTCTGTCCGAGTGGCTGAACGCGGTCATGCTCCCATTGCGCCCCTTGCTCGCTATCGCTCTGCTGTTTCTCTGCTCCGCCCTGGCAACGGCGCAGGCCTCCGCCCTTCCAAACCCGATGTCCTTGCAGAAAAGCCTGGACACCCTGGCCGAGCGCAAGCTGCCGGAACCCGAGCAGAAGAGCGTGCAGGCCGCCCTGGAGCAGACCCTCACCTTGTTGGCCGCCCAGGCCGACAGTGAAAAGCGCCTGGCCGACCTCAAGCGCCAGCTCAGTGAAGCCCCCGGCCAGACCACCGAGGCCCAGCGCGAACTGGCGCGCCTCAAGGCCAGCAAGCCGGTGGCCGCCAGCACCCAATACGGCAAATCCCCGCTGGAACAGCTGGAAAGCCTGCTGAACGAGCGCAGCACGCAGCTGGCGGACTGGCAGAAGGCGTTGGCCGAAGCCAACAGCCTGATCATCACCTCCCAGACCCGGCCGGAACGGGCCCAGGCGGAAATCAGCAACAACCAGGTCCGCACCCAGCAGATCAATACCATCCTCAAGACCGGTCGCGACGCGGGCAAGCCCATCATCAGCGAGCAGCGCGACCAGCTCACCGCCGAGCTCGCCGCCCTCGACGCGCAGACCCAGCTGCGCCGCCAGGAGCTGGCCGGCAACAGCCTGCTGCAGGACCTCGGCAACGCCCGCCGCGACCTGCTGATGGAACGCATCCGTCGCGCGGAGCAGGACAGCCAGGACCTGCAGTCGATGATCAACGAACGGCGCCGGGAAAGCTCCGAGCAGACTGTCGCCGAACTCGCCCGCGAGGCTCGCAATGCCACGCCGGACAGCGTCCTGGCCGAGGAAAGCGCGGTCAACGTCAAGCTCTCCGACTACCTGCTGCGTGCCACGGATCGCCTCAACGAATTGACCCAGCGCAACCTGCAGACCCGTCAGCAACTGGACACCCTCAGCCAGGCCGACCAGGCCCTGGAAGAGCAGATCAGCGTGCTCAAGGGCAGCCTGCTGCTGTCGAAGATTCTCTACCAGCAGAAACAGGCGCTGCCCCATCTCACGCTCGATGGCGACCTGGCCGACGAAATCGCCGATATCCGCCTCTACCAGTTCGAGTTGGGCCAGCAGCGCGAGGCGCTCAGCAACCCCCAGGCCTACGTCGAAGCGCTGCTGGCCAAGCAGCAACCGGAGCAGGTGACGCCCGAACTGCACGACACCCTGCTGAACCTGGCCACCACCCGCAGCGAGCTGTTCGACCGCCTCGGCCGCGAACTCAACAGCTTGCTCAACGAATCGATCACCCTGCAGCTGAACCAGAAACAGCTGCACGACACTTCCCAGGCCCTGCGCGCCACCCTGGAAGAACAGCTGTTCTGGATTCCCAGCAACAAACCCCTGGACCTGGCCTGGTTCAAGAGCATTCCGCAGCACCTGGAGCGCCAGCTCGCGGAGGTGCCCTGGGGCTCGGGCGTGGCTGAACTGGGCGAAGGCCTGGTCGATCGCCCCTGGCTGTTCATCCCGCTGCTGCTGGTGATCGGCGCCCTGCTGTGGAAGCGCAGCTACCTGTACGACAAGCTCACCGCCCTGCACCAGGACATCGGCCACTACAAGCTCGACAGCCAGCTGCACACCCCGCTGGCGCTGCTGCTGAACATCCTCCTGGCCCTGCCGGTGGCGCTGTTCCTGGCCCTCTGCGGGCTGGCCCTGCAGATCGACGCCCGGGGCCAGAACGCCACGCTGGGCGCCGGCCTGGTGGAAATGGCCCAGGCTTGGCTGGTGTTCTACACCCTGTACCGCATACTCGCGCCCAGCGGCGTGGCCGAGCTGCACTTCCACTGGCCGCGCCCCCAGGTCGCCCTGCTGAGCAAACAGATACGCCGCCTGGGCATCGTGGTCATGGCCCTGGTCGCGGTGGTCACCGTGGCCGAGCACCAGCCGGCGGCGCTGGCCGAGGACGTCATCGGGATTTTCGTGGTGCTGTCCTGCTATACCCTGATGGCGCTGATTCTCGGCAAGCTGCTGCTGGCCGAGCCGATGCGCGAGCACACCTCGCCGTTCCGCTTCCTGATCGGCCTGGGCTTCACCGCCCTGCCCCTGGTGTTCATCGTCGCGGTGGGCTTCGGCTACTACTACACCTCGCTGAAACTCACCGACCGCCTGATCAACACCCTGTACCTGCTGATCTTCTTCCTGATCATCGAGGCCACCTTCGTCCGTGGCCTGGCAGTGGCTGCACGGCGCCTGGCCTATGCCCGCGCCCTGGCCAAGCGCCAGGCGCAGACCCGGGAAAACGCCGAAGGCGAAGACGTGGTGATCGAGGAGCCGACCCTCGACATCGAGCAGGTCAACCAGCAGTCGCTGCGCCTGATCCGCCTGGCCCTGTTCGGCGTGTTCATCGCCTGCATGTACCTGGTGTGGGCGGACCTGATCAGCGTGTTCGCCTACCTGGATGAAATCACCCTCTACCAGTACGCCGCCGGTACCGGCGATGCGGCAACCCAGTTGCCCATCAGCCTGCTGGACTTCCTCGGCGCCCTGATCATCGCCGGCATCACCATCGCCCTGGCGCGCAACCTGCCGGGTCTGCTGGAAGTGCTGGTGCTGTCGCGGCTGTCCCTGGCCCAGGGCAGCGCCTACGCCACCACCACGCTGCTGTCCTATGCCATCGCCGGCATCGGCTTCGTCAGCGCACTGTCGACCCTGGGGGTGAGCTGGGACAAGCTGCAGTGGCTGGTCGCGGCCCTCTCCGTGGGTATCGGTTTCGGCATGCAGGCGATCTTCGCCAACTTCATTTCCGGTCTGATCCTGCTGTTCGAGCGCCCGGTGCGCATCGGCGACCTGGTGACCATCGGCACCGTGACCGGCACGGTCAACCGGATCCGCATCCGCGCGACCCACATCACCGACGGCGACCGCAAGGAAGTCATCGTGCCCAACCAGATCTTCCTCACCAGCCAGTTGATCAACTGGACCCTGACCGACACCATCACCCGCATCGTGCTGGTGTTCAACGTCAACCGCGGTGCCGACCTGGAGCTGGTGCGCAAGCTGCTGCTGCAGGCCACCCAGGAAAACGCCCGGGTGCTGCGCGATCCGGCACCCAGCGTGCAACTGAAGACCTATGGCGCCTCCACCCTGGAGCACGAGCTGAAGATTTACGTGCGCGAACTGGGCGACCGCGGCCTGGCCACCGACGAGCTGAACCGGCGCATCGACCAGCTGTTCCAGGAAAACGACATCAACGTCTCCTCGACGCCGAAGATGGAACTGACCTTCGCCAACCGCCGCGGGCAGGAGCACCGGGTCGAGCAAGGCGAACCAACGCCACCCGACCTGCCAGCCAACCAGCCCTGAGCCAAGGGTGCGCCGCCTCGGTGGCGCACCATTCATCCCGGCGGGTTCCCCCAAGCGGCCTCACCGTGTAAAGCTGAGCCCATGAAAACCCTCGACGACCTCCAGTTCGACAACCGCTTCGCCCGCCTGGGCGACGCCTTCTCCACCCCGGTCGAGCCCGAGCCGATCGACGAACCCCGCGTGGTCGTGGTCAGCGAAGCGGCCCTGGCCCTGCTCGACCTCGACCCGGCCGAAGCCGAGCGCGACGTGTTCGCCCAGTTGTTCACCGGCCACACCCTGTGGAGCGAGGCGCAGCCACGGGCGATGGTCTACTCCGGCCACCAGTTCGGCTCCTACAACCCGCGCCTGGGCGACGGCCGCGGCCTGCTGCTGGGAGAAGTGCTCAACGACGCCGGCGAGCACTGGGACTTGCACCTCAAGGGCGCCGGGCAGACGCCCTATTCGCGCATGGGCGATGGCCGTGCGGTGCTGCGCAGTTCGATCCGCGAGTTCCTCGCCTCCGAGGCCCTGCATGCCCTGGGCATTCCGACGTCACGGGCGCTGTGCGTCACCGGCTCGACCACCCCGGTGTGGCGCGAGAAGCAGGAGACCGCCGCCATGGTCCTGCGCCTGGCGCCCAGCCATGTGCGCTTCGGCCACTTCGAATACTTCTATTACACCCAGCAGCCGGAGCAGTTGAAGCAGCTCGCCGAGCACGTGCTGAGCAGCCACTACCCTCAGTGCCTGGAACAGCCCGAGCCCCATGCCGCGTTCTTCCGCGAGGTGGTGGAGCGCAACGCCGAGCTGATCGCCTACTGGCAGGCATACGGCTTCTGCCACGGGGTGATGAATACCGACAACATGTCGATCCTCGGCATCACCTTCGACTACGGCCCTTACGCCTTCCTCGATGACTTCGACGCCCATTTCATCTGCAACCATTCCGATGACGGCGGCCGCTACAGCTTCAGCAATCAGGTGCCCATCGCCCACTGGAACCTCGCGGCCCTGGCCCAGGCGCTGACGCCCTTCGTCAGCGTCGAGCAGTTGCGCGAAACCCTGGAGCTGTTCCTGCCCTTGCACCAGGCCCACTACCTGGACCTGATGCGCCAGCGCCTTGGGCTGCGTAACGGGGAAGACGGCGATGAGGTACTGGTGCAGCGCCTGCTGACGCTGATGCAGACCAGCGCGGTGGACTACACCGGTTTCTTCCGCGAACTGGGCGACAGTGCGCCCGATCAGGCCCTGTCTCGCTTGCGTGAGGATTTCGTCGACCTTGCCGGTTTCGATGCCTGGGCGGCGGACTACCGGCAGCGCATCGAACGCGACGGTGCCGACGACCAGGCACAGCGCCAGGCGCGCATGCATGCGGTCAACCCGCGCTACATCCTGCGCAACTACCTGGCCCAGCAGGCCATCGAGGCGGCGGAACGGGGTGATTACAAACCGGTGCGCGAGCTGCACCGGGTGCTGTCGAATCCCTTCACCGAGCAACCGGGCATGGAGCGCTACGCCGAACGGCCGCCGGAATGGGGCAAGCACCTGGAGATCAGTTGCTCCTCCTGAGGCCGGGTTTCAGGCGTCGGGTGCCGCCAGTATCCAATCCAGGCCCATGGCCACGTGCAGCTCCGTGCTGTCGAACAGCGTGAGCGGTGCGGGCGTGTTCTCCAGCAGCAGGCCGATTTCCGTACAGCCGAGGATCGCCGCCTCGGCCCCCTGCCCGGCCAGCGCCGACAGGCAATCGAGGTAGTAGGCGCGGGCGTCGTCGCGAAACACGCCCTGGCACAGTTCGGCGAAGATCACCCGGTCGACCTCGGCCATCTGCGCCGCATCGGGCACGATGACCTCGATCCCGAAACGTGCCGCCAGGCGCTCCCGGTAGAAGGCTTCCTGCATGGTGAAGCGCGTGCCGAGCAGGGCCACGCGGCGCACACCTTGGCGCTGCAGGGCCTGGCCTACGGCATCGCCGATGTGCAGCAAGGGAATCGCCACCGCCGCCTCGATGGCCGGGGCGACCTTGTGCATGGTGTTGGTGGCCAGCAGCAACGCCGTCGCGCCAGCCTGTTCCAGGCGTTGCGCGATGTCGGCGAGCACGGCACCAGCCTCGTCCCAGTCACCGGAGGCCTGGAGCGCCGCGATCTCGGCGAAATCCACCGAATGCAGCAACAGTGGCGCCGAATGCAGGCCACCACGCTGCTCGCGCACGCCCTGGTTGAGCAAGCGGTAATAGCTCGCCGTCGACTCCCAGCTCATACCACCCAGAACGCCCAGCTGACGCATGGCACACCTCCATCGGGAAAACCCCGAGCCTAGCCGGCAGCAGGTTCGGCGCCCAGTTACAGTGCCCCGGCAGTCGAGCGGTACAGCCTTATCTGTTAAATCGAAAAGGCATATCAACCTTCTCAAACATTCTTAGACTCTCTAAGCAAAGCAGCTTATCTTGCCCCCGCTGCTTATTCCGGCCTGTTCTACCGCAAACTGTCAGGCGCCTCACTGCATGAAAATTCGCGATCTCGACCTCAGTGCCAGCCCGCTCAATGCCGAGCACGAAGCGCTGGGCCTGCCCCCCGTCGAAGACTACGTCAGCCACCCCGACAACCACCCGATCCTGCGTTCGGCCATGTGGTTCGCCGCCCTGGTACTGATCGGCCTGTTGCTGTTCCTCGCCTGGCGCCTGTTCTTCGGCGACAACGGCGGCAGCAGCGGCTTCGAGATCATCGAGCGCACCCTGCACAGCCCGGCCTTCTGGAGTGCGGTCGCCGTGGGCTTCTTCGCCCAGGTGATCGACGGCGCCCTGGGCATGGCCTATGGCATCACCGCCACCACCTTCCTGCTCAGCGCCGGCGCCACGCCTGCGGCGGCCAGCGCCAGCGTGCACATCGCCGAGGTGTTCACCACCGGGCTCTCGGGCATTTCCCACGTGAAACTGGGCAACGTCAGCAAATCGCTGTTCCTGCGCCTGCTGCTGCCGGGGATCATCGGCGCCGTGCTCGGCGCGGTGCTGATCACCAGCTTCGACGGCGACGTGATGAAGCCCTTCATCTCCGCCTACCTGCTGCTGATGGGCCTGTACATCCTGCGCAAGGCTTACCGCCACGTGAAACAGCAACCCCGCGAGCCGAAGCACGTGGCCAAGCTGGCGCTGTTCGGTGGTTTCGTCGACGCCGCCGGCGGTGGCGGCTGGGGCCCTGTGGTCACCAGCAGCCTGCTGGGCTCGGGCAGCGACCCGCGCACCACCATCGGTTCGGTCAACTTCGCCGAGTTCTTCCTGACCATCACCAGCGCCGCCTCGTTCATCCTCCTGGCCGGCCAGCCGGACACCTGGATGATGGTCGCCGGCCTGGTCTTCGGCGGCATGTTCGCTGCGCCACTGGCTGCGCTGCTGTGCAAGAAGCTGTCGGCCCGCACCCTGCTGACCATCGTCGGCTGCCTGATCACCCTGATCAGCGCCTACAACATCTACTCGTCCCTGGTCTGATGCGCGCGGCCAGCGCTTGATTTTCGGCGATCCGACTCCAGATCAGGGGTATCCATCTGGAGTCGACCATGAGTGAACCCCTGCTGATCCCCTGCCCCCATTGCAACGGCCTTAACCGCATTCCCGCCGAACGCCTGGGCGACGCCCCGCGCTGTGGCCGTTGCAAGGCCGAAGTGCTGCCTGCCGAACCCATCGAGCTGACCCAGGCCAACTTTGCCAGCCAGTTGAAAGGCGACCTGCCGCTGCTGGTCGATGTGTGGGCCGCCTGGTGCGGCCCCTGCCAGGCCTTCGCCCCCACCTTCGCCCAGGCGGCGAAGCAGCTGCAGGGGCGCTATCGCCTGGCCAAGCTGGACAGCGAAGCGCACACGCAACTGGCCGGGCAACTGGCGATCCGCTCGATCCCGAGCCTGCTGCTGTTCAAGGGCGGCCGCGAAGTGGCCCGGCAGAGCGGCGCCATGCCGCTGCCGCAGCTGCTGGCCTGGCTCAACGCCCAGGGCGCCTGAGCAGAAGGGTCAAGCGCGGCGGGCGCTCCGGTCACTGGCAAGCTGACGGGCGCCCGCTAGGCTGACGGGCACCCCTTCAGCCCAGGTACCGACCATGTCCCTGCCCGTCGAAATCGCCCGCCAGCTCACCGAAGAACAGATCGCCTTCGTCAAACGCAGTGGCCTCAAGGCCGAGGTGCTGGAGCCGGGCCATGTGCGGCTGCGCATGCCGCTGGCGGGCAACGAGAATCACATTGGCAGCATGTACGCCGGCGCCCTGTTCACCCTCGCGGAAATCCCCGGCGGCGCGCTGTTTCTCACCAGCTTCGACGTGCAGCGCTTCTACCCGGTGATCAAGGAGATGAACCTGCGCTTTCGCCGCCCGGCCACCGGCGACATCCAGGTCGAGGCGCGTCTCGACGCCGCGCAGATCGAGCAATTGCAGACGCAGGCGGCCGAACAGGGCAAGGCCGAGTTTCCCCTGGAGCTGCAACTGACCGACGCCAGCGGCGAGGTGGTGGCGTACAGCCACGGTCTTTACCAATTGCGCGCCCGCTGACGCCTGACCTTGCCGTGGATCAAAACAGCAGCTAAGCATGAGGGAATAATAAAGTACGCCGACAGGCATCGGCCGGAGATGCTCATGTTCTCTCACATCCTCATTGCCCATGATTTGCGCGACACGGCGGACATGGCCCTGTGCCGGGCCACGCAACTGGCCCGCCAGCACAATGCCCGGCTGACCATCCTGCACGTGCTCGACCCCAGCCAGAGCAGCCAGCAACATGACCAGGCACAACAGGCGCTCGACCGCAGCCTGACCCAGTACGCCCCATCGGGCAGCGAGCTGCGCCTGCGCAGCGGCAAGCCCTCGGAGGTGGTGCTGCAACAACTGAACGAACTCGGTTGCGACCTGCTGGTACTGGGCGCCCACCACAAGCGCCATGACTTCTTTTCCGGCACCAGCCTGGACCGCATCGCCCGCAGTTGCCCCGTGCCCCTGCTGCTGGTGGCGCGCAACGACTTCCAGCCCTACCAGCGGGCCCTGTCGGCCATCGACTTCTCGCTCTGCGCCTGCAGTGCGCTGGCCCAGGCCTGCCAGCTGCTGCCCGACACCGCCGAACTGCATGCGCTGCACGTGTTCGAGCCGGAAAAGGGCACCCCCAAGCAGGTCGAAGAGCACCTGCACCTGCAGACCGCGCTGATCGATCGGCTGATGTCGGACGAAGCCCAGAACCTGCCACCGGGCAGCCCGAACCTGAGCCATTCGGTGCAGCAGGGAGGCATCCTGCGAGCGTTGCAGGAGCAACTGAAAGTGCGGCGCAGCGAACTCATGGTGCTCGGCAGCCACGGCCGCAGCGCGCTGTCACAGGCCCTGCTCGGCAGCCTGGCCCAGCACTTCCTGCACAAGGCGCCTTGCGACATCCTGGTGGTTCGCTGATTACGCCACCCATGAAAAAAGGCGCCCATTGGCGCCTTTTTTCATGGGGCGAATGTTCAGTCCGCCGCGTTCAACAGGTCATGCAGCTCCACGTACTGCTGCGTCAGCTTGTGCCGTGCATCCAGGTAGATCAGCGGCGTGCAGGCCTGGTGCGACTCGCGCATCCGCACCGAACTCATCAGGTTCACCGGCAGCACCGGCAGCCCCTCGGCAATCAGCTCGTCGAGCAGTTGCTGGGGCAGCGAAGCCCTGGGCTGGAACTGATTGACCACGATCCCTTCGACCGCCAGGTCTTCGTTGTGGTCTTCACGCAGCTCTTCGATCTCTTGCAGCAGGCCATACAGGGCGTTGCGCGAGAAACTGTCGCAATCGAAGGGAATCAGCACGCGGTCGGCGGCGATCAGCGCGGAAACCGTATAGAAGTTCAGCGCCGGCGGGGTATCCAGGTAGATCCGCTCGTAATCCTCGGCCAGGTCCTCGAGCAGCTTTCGCAACTTGTTGATCTTGTGCTTGGCTTCGAGCTTGGGCTGCAGGTCCGCCAGTTCAGCGGTGGCGGTGATCACGTGCAGGTTGTCGAACGGGGTCTCGTAGATATCCACCTTACCCTTCTTGGCGAACGGCCCGCTGGACAGCGTCTGCTTGAAGAACTCGGCGATCCCCATGGGAATCTCGTCGCCGGTCAGGCCGGTGAGGTAGTGCGTCGAGTTGGCCTGGGCATCGAGGTCGATGAGCAGGGTCCGGTACCCTTGCGAAGCGCTCACGGCTGCCAGGTTGCAGGCGATGCTGGACTTGCCCACCCCGCCCTTCTGATTGAACACCACACGCCGCATATCACCTCTCCCTATCCGCCCGAAATCCGCACTGGCTGTTTGTAGCGCACTCGCGGCACAGACGCAAACGCCGACGGATAGCGTTTTGATATCACTCCTGTTAGGCTGCGCGCCCGCGAACGACCGCGGCGAAGGAAAACACCCCCCGAAGGAGTTACACGTGTTCATCGTACGTTTCATTGCTTTGCTGACTGTCCTGGCGCTCTCCACTGGCTGTGCCTCGGGCCTGAACTCGATGCAGAAATCGGAAATGCGGCATTTCGAAGCCCGCAACATGACCGTCAAGGAGAAGAGCCCGGGCGCAGCGGCGGCACTGGGCCTGCTGCCTGGCGGCGGCTCCTTCTACGGGCGCGAGTACGGCTTTGGCGTGGTCAACCTGCTGCTGTGGCCCCTCTCGATCCTCTGGGACCCGGTCAGCGGTTACGACGCCGCCCAGGTGATCAACTACGAAGCCACCAAGGCCCACCTGATGCAGTCCCAGGAAAAGGACATGCGGGTGCTGGATGACCAACTGAGCAGCGGCGAGATCGACATGGTCAGCTACACCATCCAGAAGCGCAAAGTCGAAGCCAAGTACCGCTACAACTGATACCGGCTCGAATGAAAACGCCGCCTCCCGTGACCGGGTAGGCGGCGTTTTCGTTTGGGCGCGACGGACGCGCCCGCCGAGGCGAACGCATCAGCCGTGATAGCGCGCCGACAGCTCGTGCACCGCCTCGAAGAACGCAGCGGCATTGGCCGGGTCGACCTCGGGGGTGATGCCGTGGCCGAGGTTGAACACCTGACCGCTGCCCTGGCCGTATGCCGCGAGGATACGCGCGACTTCGGCACGGATGGCCTCGGGGCTGGAGTAGAGCACCGCCGGGTCCATGTTGCCCTGCAGGGCAACCTTGTCGCCGACGCGGGCGCGGGCGCTGCCGATATCGCAGGTCCAGTCCAGGCCCAGGGCTTCGGCGCCGCTGTCAGCCATGGACTCGAGCCACAGGCCGCCGCCCTTGGTGAACAGGATCACCGGCACGCGGCGCCCATCGTGCTCGCGAATCAGGCCATCGACGATCTTCTGCATGTAGGCCAGGGAGAATTCCTGATAGGCCGCCGCAGAGAGCGAACCGCCCCAGGAATCGAAAATCTGCACCGCCTGGGCACCCGCGCGGATCTGCCCGTTGAGGTAGGCAGTGACCGACTGCGCCAGCTTGTCGAGCAGCGCGTGCATGGCCTGGGGGTTGGTGTAGAGCATCGCCTTGGACTTGCGGAAATCCTTGCTGGAGCCGCCTTCGACCATGTAGGTGGCCAGGGTCCAGGGGCTGCCCGAGAAGCCGATCAGCGGCACGCGGCCATTCAGCTCACGACGGATGGTGCGCACGGCATCCATCACATAACCCAGGTCACGCTCCGGATCAGGGATCGGCAGCGCCTCGATGTCGGCCAGGCTGGCGACCACTTTCTTGAAGCGCGGGCCTTCGCCGGTTTCGAAGTACAGGCCCTGGCCCATGGCGTCGGGGATGGTGAGGATGTCGGAGAAGAGGATCGCCGCGTCGATCTGCGGGTAGCGGTCCAGCGGCTGCAGCGTCACTTCGCAGGCCAGCTCGGGGTTCTTCATCAGGCTGACGAAGTCACCGGCCTTGGCGCGTGTGGCGCGGTATTCCGGCAGGTAGCGACCGGCCTGACGCATCATCCACACCGGGGTGACATCGACAGGTTGCTTGAGCAGGGCACGCAGGAAACGGTCGTTCTTCAGGGCAGTCATAACAATTCCCGAGACATAGGACGGCAACAAAAAAGTGCGGGCATTTTCGCAGACCGCAAAACAAAAGGCACGGCGAGTGCCGTGCCTTTTGTCTACCGGGTCAATTTGTCGCGGTCAGCGCGGCACTCAGTCAGCCCGCGCCAGCGCTTAGACGCCCAGGTAATCGAGGATACCTTCGGCGGCGTTGCGGCCTTCGAAGATCGCCGTCACCACCAGGTCGGAACCACGCACCATGTCGCCGCCCGCGAAGATCTTCGGGTTGCTGGTCTGGTGCTTGAATGTGTTCTTCTCCGGTGCCACGACGCGGCCCTGGTTGTCGGTCTGGATCTCGAACTGCTCGAACCAGGACGCCGGGCTCGGGCGGAAACCGAAGGCGATCAGCACGGCTTCGGCCGGGATGATTTCCTCGGAACCCGGGATCGGCTCGGGGCTGCGACGGCCGCGGGCGTCCGGCTCGCCGAGACGGGTCTCGACCACCTTCACGCCTTCCACCTTGTCTTCACCGACGATGGCGATCGGCTGGCGGTTGAAGAGGAATTTCACACCTTCTTCCTTGGCGTTCTTCACCTCTTTGCGCGAGCCCGGCATGTTCTCTTCGTCACGACGATAGGCGCAGGTCACGCTCTTGGCGCCCTGGCGGATCGAGGTGCGGTTGCAGTCCATGGCCGTGTCGCCACCGCCGAGCACGACGATGCGCTTGCCCTTCATGTCGATGAAGTCTTCCGGGTTCTTCTCGAAACCCAGGTTGCGGTTGACGTTGGCGATCAGGAAGTCCAGCGCGTCGTAGACGCCTGGCAGGTCTTCGCCGGCGAAACCGCCCTTCATGTAGGTGTAGGTGCCCATGCCCATGAACACGGCATCGTACTCATCCAGCAGCTGCTGCATGGTGATGTCGGTGCCGATCTCGGTGTTCAGGCGGAACTCGATGCCCATGCCGGTGAACACTTCACGGCGGCGGCTCAGCACGCTCTTTTCCAGCTTGAACTCGGGGATGCCGAAGGTCAGCAGGCCGCCGATTTCCGGGTTCTTGTCGAATACCACCGGGGTCACGCCGTTGCGCACCAGCACGTCGGCACAGCCCAGGCCCGCCGGGCCTGCACCGATCACGGCAACACGCTTACCGGTCGGCTTGACCTTGGACATGTCCGGGCGCCAGCCCATGGCGAAGGCGGTGTCGGTGATGTACTTCTCCACCGAACCGATGGTCACCGCGCCGAAGCCGTCGTTGAGGGTGCACGCACCCTCGCACAGACGGTCCTGCGGGCACACGCGGCCGCAGACTTCCGGCAGGGTGTTGGTCTGGTGCGACAGTTCGGCGGCCGCGAGGATGTTGCCCTCGGACACCAGCTTCAGCCAGTTGGGAATGAAGTTGTGCACCGGGCACTTCCACTCGCAATACGGGTTGCCGCAGCCCAGGCAACGATGCGCCTGGTCCGCGGCCTGAGCCGGCTTGAAGTTGTCGTAGATCTCGACGAACTCTTTCTTGCGTTGACGCAACAGTTTCTTCTTCGGGTCTTTGCGCCCGACTTCGATGAACTGGAAGTCGTTATTCAGACGTTCAGTCATTTCAAAACCTCATCAAACTACTGCAGGCGCACATTACTGCGGGTTGGCTCGGGTGCTGGAAAGCAGCGACTTCAGGCTTGCGGCCTTCGGTTTGACCAACCAGAACTTACGCAGGTAGTCATCCAGGTTATCCAGGAGGTTGCTACCCCACTCGCTCGCGGTCTCTTCGACGTACTCGGCGAGCACGCGCTGCAAGTGACTGCGGTAGGCTTCCATCGATTCGTTGTTGATCCGCTGGATCTCGACCAGCTCGTGGTTGACCCGGTCGTAGAAGCTGTTGTCCAGGTCCAGCACGTAGGCGAAACCGCCGGTCATGCCCGAGCCGAAGTTGTAGCCGGTCTTGCCCAGTACGCAGACGAAACCGCCGGTCATGTATTCGCAGCAGTGGTCGCCCACACCTTCCACGACCGCATGCGCACCGGAGTTGCGCACGGCGAAACGCTCGCCCGCGGTGCCGGCAGCGAACAGCTTGCCGCCAGTGGCGCCGTACAGGCAGGTGTTGCCGATGATGGCGCTGTCCTGGGTCTTGAACGGGCTGCCTTTCGGCGGAACGATCACCAGCTTGCCGGCGGTCATACCTTTGCCGACGTAATCGTTGGCGTCGCCTTCGAGGTACAGGTTCAGGCCACCGGCGTTCCACACGCCGAAGCTCTGGCCGGCAGTGCCTTTGAAGCGGAAGGTGATCGGCGCCTTGACCATGCCCTGGTTGCCGTGGACGCGGGCGATTTCGCCGGAGACACGGGCACCGATGGAACGGTCGCAGTTGCAGATTTCCAAGTCGAATTCCGCACCGCTGGCGCTGTCGATCGCCGATTTGGCCATCTCGACCATTTTCTCGGCCAACAGGCCCTGGTCGAAGGGCGGGTTCTTCTCCACTTCGCAGAACTGCGGCTTGTCGGCCGGGATGTGGTCGCTGCCCAGCAGCGGCGTCAGGTCCAGGTGGTTCTGCTTGGCGCTTTCGCCCGGCAGCACTTCGAGAAGGTCGGTACGGCCGATCAGCTCTTCCAGGCTGCGAACGCCCAGTTTGGCCAGCCACTCGCGGGTTTCTTCGGCAACGTAGGTGAAGAAATTCATCACCATTTCGACGGTGCCGATGAAGTGGTCCTTGCGCAGCTTGTCGTTCTGCGTCGCCACGCCGGTGGCGCAGTTGTTCAGGTGGCAGATGCGCAGGTACTTGCAGCCCAGGGCGACCATCGGCGCGGTACCGAAGCCGAAGCTCTCGGCGCCGAGAATCGCGGCCTTGATCACGTCCAGGCCGGACTTCAGGCCACCGTCGGTCTGAACCCGCACCTTGCCGCGCAGGTCGTTGCCACGCAGGGTCTGGTGGGTTTCGGCCAGGCCGAGTTCCCATGGCGCACCGGCATAACGGATCGAGGTCAGCGGCGAGGCGCCGGTGCCACCGTCGTAACCGGAGATGGTGATCAGGTCAGCGTAGGCCTTGGCCACACCGGCGGCAATGGTGCCCACGCCCGCTTCGGATACCAGCTTCACCGACACCAGCGCGCTGGGGTTGACCTGCTTGAGGTCGTAGATCAGCTGGGCCAGGTCTTCGATGGAGTAGATGTCGTGGTGCGGCGGCGGCGAAATCAGCGTCACGCCCGGCACCGCATAGCGCAGTTTGGCGATCAGGCCGTTGACCTTGCCACCCGGCAGCTGACCACCTTCGCCCGGCTTGGCGCCCTGGGCGACCTTGATCTGCAGCACTTCGGCGTTGACCAGGTATTCCGGGGTCACACCGAAACGGCCGGTGGCGACCTGCTTGATCTTGGAGCTCTTGATGGTGCCGTAACGCGCCGGGTCCTCACCGCCCTCACCGGAGTTCGAGCGGCCGCCCAGGCGGTTCATCGCCTCGGCCAGGGCCTCGTGGGCCTCCGGCGACAGGGCGCCGAGGGAAATACCGGCCGCATCGAAACGCTTGAAGATCGCCTCCAGCGGCTCGACTTCATCCAGCGACAGCGGCGTGTCGGCCAGCTTGACCTGCAGCAGGTCGCGCAGCATCGACACCGGACGGGTGTCCACCAGCGCGGTGTATTCCTTGAATTTCTCGTAGCTGCCCTGCTGCACGGCAGCCTGCAGGGTGTTGACCACGTCCGGGTTGTAGGCGTGGTACTCGCCACCGTAGACGAACTTCAACAGGCCACCTTGCTGGATCGCCTTGCGGTTGTTCCAGGCTTCGTTGGCCAGGGCCTTCTGCTCGGCTTCCAGGTCGACGAAACGCGCGCCCTTGAGGCGGCTGGCCACGCCACGGAAGCACAGTTCGGTGACTTCGTCGGACAGGCCGACCGCTTCGAACAGTTGCGCGCCGCGGTAGGAGGCGACGGTGGAGATCCCCATCTTCGAGAGGATCTTCAGCAGGCCCTTGGAGATGCCCTTGCGGTAGTACTTGAAGACTTCGTACAGGTCGCCCAGCACTTCGCCAGTGCGGATCAGGTCGCCCAGCACTTCGTAGGCCAGGAACGGGTAGACCGCCGAGGCACCGAAGCCGAGCAGCACGGCGTAGTGATGCGGGTCGCGCGCAGTAGCGGTCTCGACCAGGATGTTGCAGTCGCAACGCAGGCCTTTCTCGGTCAGGCGGTGGTGCACGGCACCGGTCACCAGCGCGGCGTGGGCCGGCAGTTTGCCCGGGGCGATGTGACGGTCGCTCAGGACCAGCAGCACCTTGCCGCTGCGTACCGCTTCTTCGGCCTGGTCGGCCATGTTGCGCACGGCCGCTTCGAGCCCGATGGACTCGTCGTAGTTCATGTCGATCAGCTGGCGCTCGAAGCCTGGGCGATCCAGAGTCATCAGGGCGCGCCACTTGGCCGGCGAAATCACCGGCGAGCTGAGGATCACGCGGGACGCGTGCTCCGGCGACTCTTCGAAGATGTTGCGCTCGGCACCGAGGCAGATCTCCAGCGACATGACGATCGCTTCACGCAGCGGGTCGATCGGCGGGTTGGTCACCTGGGCGAACTGCTGGCGGAAGTAGTCGTACGGCGAACGCACGCGCTGGGACAGCACGGCCATCGGCGTGTCGTCACCCATGGAGCCGACCGCTTCCTGGCCCTGCTCGGCCAGCGGACGCAGCACCTGGTCACGCTCCTCGAAGGTGACCTGGTACATCTTCATGTACTGCTTGAGCTGGTCGGTGTCGTAGAAAGCCGAACCGTGGTCGCGGTCTTCCAGGGTCGCCTGGATGCGCTGGGCGTTCTTGCGCAGCCATTGCTTGTAGGGGTGGCGCGACTTCAGACGGTTGTCGATGTCGTCGGTGGCCAGCACCTGACCGGTCTCGGTATCGACCGCGAGGATCTGCCCCGGACCGACACGGCCCTTGGCGATCACGTCCTCTGGCTGGTAGTTCCACACGCCGATTTCCGAGGCCAGGGTGATGTAGCCGTTGGTGGTGGTAACCCAGCGCGCCGGGCGCAGGCCGTTGCGGTCGAGCAGGCAGACCGCGTGGCGACCGTCGGTCAGCACGACACCGGCCGGACCGTCCCACGGCTCCATATGCATGGAGTTGTATTCGTAGAACGCACGCAGGTCGGCGTCCATGGTTTCGACGTTCTGCCAGGCCGGCGGAATGATCATGCGCACGCCGCGGAACAGGTCGATGCCACCGGTGACCATCAGCTCCAGCATGTTGTCCATGCTCGAGGAGTCGGAACCCACGCGGTTGACCAGCGGGCCCAGTTCGTCCAGGTCGGGGATCAGACCATTGGCGAACTTCAGGCGACGGGCCTGGGCCCAGTTGCGGTTGCCGGTGATGGTGTTGATCTCGCCGTTGTGGGCAAGGAAGCGGAACGGCTGAGCCAGCGGCCACTTCGGCAGGGTGTTGGTGGAGAAACGCTGGTGGAACACGCAGATCGCGGTTTGCAGGCGCTCGTCACCCAGGTCCGGGTAGAACTGCTGCAAATCGGCCGGCATCATCAGGCCTTTGTAGATGATGGTCTTGTGCGAGAAGCTGCAGATGTAGTGCTCGCTGTCGTCGGCGTTGGCCACCGAGGAGCGGCGACGGGCGCTGAACAGCTTGATGGCGAACTCCTGGTCGGAGAGCCCTTCGCCACCGATGAAGACCTGCTCGATCTGCGGCAGCCGCTCGAGGGCCAGACGCCCGAGCACGCTGGTATCCACAGGCACCTTGCGCCAGCCGACGAGCGTCAGCCCGGCCGCCAGGATCTCGCGGTTCATGTTCTCGCGGGCACGCTCGGCCTTGGCGTCGTCCTGGTTGAGGAACACCATGCCTACGGCGTATTGCTTGGGCAGATCGACAGAAAAATGCTCGCGCGCCATCGCACGCAGGAACAGATCGGGCTTCTGGATCAACAGACCGCAGCCATCACCTGTCTTACCGTCGGCGTTGATCCCGCCGCGGTGGGTCATGCATGTCAGCGCTTCAATAGCGGTCTGCAGCAGGTGGTGGCTTGCCTCGCCCTGCATATGGGCAATCAGGCCGAAGCCGCAGTTATCCTTGAACTCATCAGGACGGTACAAACCTGCTTTCATAGGGACTCTCACCAGGCTGCCTTTTTCAAGGCAAATTGCTTTCTAATTCAACCACTTACCATGCGCGCAGGACGAAGCGCCAGCTTTGCGCAGGCAAAAGGGAGGTCATTGTACATATCCGCCCAAGCCGTCACAAATTTTCGTGACGAGGGGATGAAAAAAAATGTCGCTAAAACGAACGAATAGACCAGCAGGTCGTGCTAACGACCTACTGGTCACACAATCAGTCAGCGGGCCTGACCGATTTCCTGGCGGATACTGGCGAAGGTACGCGGCCAGGGTTTGCCTGCCTGCACCTTGGCGGGCAGGTTCTTCAGCGCGGCCTGGGCTGCATCACGGGTGGCGAAACTGCCGTAGGTGACCACGTACAGCGCCTGGCCCTGGTGCTGCTTTCTGAAGTAGTGGTAGTCACTGCCGTGCTCACGCACGAACGCCTGGGCACTGCTCTCGGCCCTGGCGCCAAGGACCTGCAGGGTATAACGCGAACCGGCCTGCGATCCATACCAGCTGGAGCCAGCCGCAGCGGGGGCCGACGAAGGCGTCGGCGCTGGAGCTGGAGCGGGCTTGGGCGCTGGAGCCGGAGCAGGTGTTGGCGCAGGCGCAGGCGCCTTCATCACGGGCTCGGCAGGTTTCGCCGGTGCCGGCTCGGCCGGGGGCGTTGCCGCCACGACGGGTACCGCCGGCACAGCAGGCGCAACCGGTACCGGTGTTACGGGCGCAGGAGCCTGGGCTGGCACATCCGCAGCACTGGCGGCCCCGGCAGTGTCCGACTCTTCGGCACCGGTCAGGCCAGCGGCCTGTGCCAACGGCTCTCGAATCACCGGCTGCGCCTCGCCGACCAGAGGCAGTGGCAGCGGCTGGTTGGAGCCGGCGAACTCGATGGCCGGAGCAGACGGCGCTGTCGGCGCAGCAGGTTGGGGGGCGGCGGGCTGCGCTGATTGGTCCAGCGGCAATTGCGCGGTCGCAGGCGGCGCTACATCCGGAGTACGCCCCTGCATCAACCAGGCGGCCAGCACACCTACTGCCACGACCCCAAGGGCCAGCAAATGCTTCTTCGGCAGATTGAGGGCAAAACCGCCGCGCTTCTGAGCGCCGCGCTGGGCCAGCATTTCTTCTACCAGGGTCTCGCGCGCCACGGCGTTGATCGCCCCCGGCCAGCCTTCGGAGCGTTCGTGAATCGAGGCGATCTGCTCATCCGTCAGCAGATCCAGCCCTTGGGCCGCACCTTCCAGACGCTGCGCCAGGTATTCACGGGTTTCTTCTTCGCTATAGGGCTGCAACTCGATGGCATGGAAGCACTCTTCGCCGTCGGCCAGCAGCTCAAGGCGAGGAATCAGCTCGGGGTCGGCGAACAGGAACACGTGTGCACGCCCCTCTCCATCCCCCTCGGCCAACTTCAGCAGGCTCGCCAGAGCGGCGTCGGCCAGGGCCTCGGCATCGTCGACCAGGATGTAGACTTCCTGACCGGTCAGCGCCAGCTGGGCGACTTGCGCCAGGATCGAGCGCGTGTCGGGCTGCTGCACCTGCAGCCCCTGCGCGACCTGACGCAGCAGGCCGGCGGAATCGCTCGCCCCCTGGGCAGCCACCACCACGCTGTGTACGGCCTGCTTGTTGGTGCTCGCCACCAGCGCCTGGCGCAGCAGGGTCTTGCCGCTGCCTACGGGGCCACTGACGACCAACAGCAACTGGCTGTATCGGGCCAGGTGGTGCAATTGCCCCAGCACGGGCTTGCGCTGTGCCGGGAAGAACTTGAACCCGGGCACACGTGCCGCGAACGGGTCATGCGTGAACTGGTAATGATCGAGAAACGCCTCGTCGGCATGCAAACTGGTCATGATGCACTCATTAATGTTCTAGCGAATTCAGCAGCGCAGCGTAATCTGCGCCGAGCGTGGCATCCAAAACGTCGCGCGGAAAATCCCCGGTGACCACCGCCTCACCCAGGGAGCGCAGCAACACAAGCCGCAGACGACCATCCATGACTTTCTTGTCGACCGCCATGTGCTGCATGAAGTGCTCTGCGGTCATGTCTGCCGGCGGTACCACGGGCAAACCTGCCGCCAGGAACAGGCGGATGGCGCGATCGCGATCGGCCGGGGAAATCCAACCCAGGCGCACGGACATCTCCAGCGCCATGACGGTGCCCGCCGCGACCGCCTCGCCATGCAACCAGACGCCGTAGCCCTGCTGCGTCTCGATGGCATGGCCAAAGGTATGGCCGAGGTTCAAGGTGGCGCGCACCCCGGACTCGCGCTCGTCTGCGGCCACGATACGCGCCTTGGCCGCACACGAACGCTCGATGGCCGTGGTCAGGGCAGCCTGGTCGAGGGCCCGCAGCGCCTGCATGTTCTCTTCGAGCCAGGTGATGAAGGGCTCATCGCAGATCAGACCGTACTTGATCACCTCAGCGAGGCCGGCGGAGAGTTCACGCGCTGGCAGCGTCACCAGGCTGGCGGTGTCGATCAGAACGGCCTGGGGCTGGTAGAAGGCCCCCACCATGTTCTTGCCCAGCGGATGGTTGATGCCGGTCTTGCCCCCCACCGACGAATCGACCTGGGACAGCAGCGTAGTAGGGATCTGAATGAAATTGACGCCACGCTGGTAACAGGCCGCCGCGAATCCCGCCATGTCGCCGATGACACCGCCGCCCAGGGCAATGACCGTGGTACGGCGATCGTGCCGCGCCGTCAGCAACCCGTCGAAGATCAGTTGCAGGGTTTCCCAGGTCTTGAACGCCTCACCATCGGGCAGCACCACCGACGTCACGGCATAGCCTTCCAACGCTCGCTCAAGGGCGCTCAGGTACAGCGGTGCCACGGTTTCGTTGGTGACGATGGCGACCTGACGGCCGACGATATGGGGCGCAAGAAACTCGGCACGCAGCACATCCGCACCGATATAGATGGGATAACTGCGTTCGCCGAGATCGACCTGAAGAGTTTGCATGGAGCCCCCGGATTTTAAAGGGCCATAGAATAGCGCAGTTCTGCCTGCGCTTTAACGGGGCGGTAACGCTTCGAGACGTTCCAGTATCTCCTGCACCACCAGCCGCGGCGGCCGCTCATCCGTCTCGATGATCACATCCGCGATTTCACGATAAAGCGGGTCCCGGATCGTCAACAGATCACTGAGCACCTTGCCGGGGTTGGGACCGCGCAACAATGGGCGATTGCGGTCCCGTGCCGTGCGGTCTATCTGCTGCTCGACCGACGCATGCAGGTACACGACACGACCACCGCGCCGCAGGGCGGCCCGGTTGTCTTCGCGCAGTACCGCTCCGCCACCGGTGGCCAACACCAAGCCTTCGACCTCGCACAGCTCGGCGATCACCGCCTGCTCACGCTCACGAAAACCTTGCTCACCCTCGACATCGAAAATCCAGGGAATATCGGCGCCGGTACGCTGCTCTATCTCCTTGTCGGAGTCCTTGAACGGCAACCGCAACTCTTTTGCAAGCAGACGCCCGATGGTGCTTTTACCAGCACCCATCGGGCCAACGAGGATCAGATTACGCACTTCATCAACGATTCACGGCAATGGCCTGATTGTTCATGATACGCGGAGTCAGGAAGACAAGCAGCTCGGATTTCGAATCACGCACCACGTCGCGGCGGAACATGCGACCCAGGTACGGCAGGTCACCGAGGAACGGAACCTTGTCGACAGTCGCACTCTGCGTGTTGGAGAACACGCCACCGATCACGATGGTCTCGCCGTCGCTGACCAGAACCTTGGCATTCACTTCGTTCTTGCGGATTGGCGGCACGCCCAGTACGGCGTTTTCATAATCCGGCTCATCCTTGTTCACCTTCACTTCCATGATGATGCGGTTGTCTGGAGTGATCTGCGGCGTCACTTCGAGGGACAGCGCCGCCTCCTTGAACGAAACGGTTGTTGCGCCGCTGGAGCTCGACTCTTGGTAGGGCACCTCGGTACCTTTCAGAATCTTTGCGGTTTCTTTATCGGCAGTCACGACCTTTGGCTGGGATACGACCTCCCCGTTGCCAGTCTTTTCCATGGCTGACAATTCGAGGTCCAGGATGGTGTTATCGGTGATGAAACCGATACCGATACCCGAGGTACGCTCGGCCACACCCATATCGACGAACGGAACGTTCATGGTCATGTCATCGCCAGTATTGCCACCTTCGTCGCCCTGGTCATCGTTACCGTAAATGTTCCATTTGCCGCCGCCCAGGATCTTGGCACCACCCCAGCGGACGCCCAGTGCCTTGTCGTAGTCGACGTTGGCTTCGACGATGCGCGCTTCGATCATCACCTGACGTACAGCGACGTCCAGCTGAGCGACGATACGGCGCAGCTCATCCAGGCGCTCCTGGGTCTGGTAGGCGATGATGCTGTTAGTGCGATCATCCACGGTAATGGAGCCACGTTCCTCGGAAGCACCTTCCTCGGAACCGCTGCCGGTAACAGACTGGAACAGCTTGGCCATGTCCGATGCCTTGGCATAGTTCACCTGGATCAGTTCGCGGCGCAATGGTGCCAGTTCGGCAATCTGCTTCTGGGCTTCCAGCTCCTGGCGTTCACGGGCAGCGATCTCATCAGCCGGCGCGACCAGCAGGACGTTACCGACCTTGCGCTTATCCAGGCCCTTGGTTTTCAGCACCAGGTCCAGCGCCTGATCCCATGGCACGTTCTGCAGACGCAGGGTGATATTGCCGGACACCGTGTCGCTGGCCACCAGGTTCAGGTCGGTGAAGTCCGCAATCAGCTGCAGGACCGACCGAACGTCGATGTCCTGGAAGTTCAGCGACAGTTTTTCACCGCTGTAGGCGAAACGCTCCGATTTACGCTTCTCGACTTCATCCTGGGTCAGCGGCTTGATGCTGAGGGTCAGTTTGTTGTCGGTCTGGTAAGCGAGGTAATCATAGAAACCGGTCGGTTCGATCACCACGCTCGCCTTGCCGGCGGAACCCGTGGCACTGACGAACTGAACCGGCGTTGCGAAGTCTTTTACGTCCAGGCGAACGCGCAGCGACTCGGGCAATTCGGTCTTGGCGAAGTCGAGGCGAATCTTGCCACCCACTTCCTGAATATCGGGGCTGACCGACGCATCGGACAGGGTAATGACAACATTGCCTTCACCCTGCTCGCCACGCTGGAAATCGATGTTGCTGATCGCCTTGCTCTGGGCGGCGTAGGCCTTTACCGGAGCAGGAGCCGCCACCGGAGCCGGAGTCGGCGCAGCGGCGGTACGGGCGGCAGCCGACGAGGCAGCACCTTCCCCCACGATCACGAACAAATTGTTGCCTTCAGCACGGGTGTTATAGGGCTGAAGATTGGTCAGGTTGATGATCAGGCGAGTACGGTCCTTGGCCTCGACCACGGTCACGCTACGCGCATTACCGACACCCAGGTCACGGTTCTTCGTGCCCAACTTATTGGAAACGCCCGGCAGGTCGAGCGCGATGCGCGCCGGCTGTTCGATGGTGTAACCACGCGGAGCGAGAACCGGCTCGTCGAAAGACAGCTTCAGTTCGACCCGGTCACCTGGCAGCGCGGCTACATCGAGCGCCTGCAGGTTGGCGGCCAACAGTGCCGGCGAAAACAATACCGCCAACAATGAAAGACCGAGATGGGAAATGGGGCTCTTCATTTTCAAATTCCGTTGGGCAGACCGGTTATTTTTTTTCATGTTCACTCCGCTCTATCAAGAGCGCTCCTTGAGAGAGAGGCTTCGCGGCCGTTCGAGCCAACCGCCCTCGCCATCGGGCACGATTTCCATTACATCGACCTTGGATTCTTCGATGGCCAGGACGCGTCCATGGTTGCGCCCCAGGTAATCGCCGACCTTGATGCGATGGACCCCACCCGCGCCACTGACCAATGCGAACTTTCCTGCGTCATTGGACAAGGTGCCGACCATTTCGAAGGACTCGATATTGAACCCCTCCAGGAATTGCTTGACCCGTGTTTCATCGGGCTTGATTTCCTGCGAGCCCTTCTGCCGATTGGCCATTTCGATTTTGATCGGCGGTTGGAACGGACTGCGAAGGGACGCAGCGCTGTAAGTGAAGCTCTCATAAGGCTGAAACTTCGGCAGCGGCTCGATGGACCCCTTCGGCCGAGCGCGAACTTCATCCATGTATGCCTGCAGGTCGCTGAAATCCCCACCAGAGCCACAGCCAACCAGCCCAACGCTGGCAAATAACAATACGAGGCAAGAGCGCTTCATTGTTTCAGCCCCTTATCGTTGTAGCGGTAGGTCTTGGCCAGGATGCTCATACGCAACTGGGAGGTGGTTTCAGCGGTTGCCGGCAGCATTTCGAAATCATGCAGCGTGACGATACGCGGCAGGCTGGCCACGCCACTGACGAACGTCGCCAGGTCGTGATAGGTGCCCACCACCTTAATTTCTATCGGCAGCTCGATGTAGAACTGTTGCACCACTTCTGGCAGCAACTTGATCTCTTCGAACTCAAGGCCACTGCCCAGACCGGTACGGGTGATGTCTTCCAACAGCCCCGGCACTTCGGTGTCGCTGGGCAACTGACGAAGCAGCGCACCAAAAGACACTTCCATTTCCTGCATCTGCTCTTTGTAGGCATCCAGATTCGCTGCTTGGAATGCCTTGGCGGAAAACTGCTCCTTCAAGGTGACTTCTTCGCTGCGCTGCCGCTCCAGCTGCGACTGCAAATCCTTCAGGTGAAAGTTGTAACCCAGTCCCAGAACCAGGATCAGCAGCAACACGCCCGCAATGAACTTGACCGGCGCCGGCCAGGAGCCGACGTTGTTGAGATCAAGCTCATTCAGATCGACCTTGCGGAGGCTTTCAAGCGATTCGCTCAAGCTCATTTCTTGGCCTCCTCTGCCGTATCAAGATCCGGTTGCGTTTGCTGAACGGTCAGCTGGAATACGTTTGCCTGATCGACAGCACCCGCAGTTACCGCCTTGACCTCGGTCAGATTCGGCGCTTCCAGCCAGTCGGAGGCATCCAGGTTACGCATCAGGTTGGAGACCCGATTGTTCGACTCGGCAGCACCGACCACGGAGATACTCTTGCCTTCCATCTTCAAACCTGTGAAGTACACGCCATCGGGCAAGGTTCTGACCAACTGGTCGAACACACGACCGATGATGGGCCGGTTGCCCTGCAAGTCCTGAATGATCTTCATCCGCTCGAGCAGTTGCTGGCGACGGGTCTTCAGCTCGCTGATTTCCTTGATGCGCGCATCAAGCACAGCGATTTCCTTGCGCACGAACTCGTTGCGTGCGTTCTGCTTCTCGATTGCGCCACTGAGGTACTGGTCACCGAGGAAGACCGCGCCGGCAGCCACCACCAGCACGCCCGCCAGGGTGACCAGGAAACGCTGCTTGCGCTCCTCGCGCAGCTGCTCGCGCCAGGGAAGTAGGTTAATCCGCGCCATCAGTCGAAACTCCTCATTGCCAGACCGCAGGCGATCATCAAGGCGGGCGCATCGCTCGCCAGCGCCCCGGCATTGACCTTGCCACTCAATGCCATATCAGCGAAGGGATTGGCCACGATGGTTTGTGTACCGATCTTTTGCTGGATCAGGCGATCGAGGTCTGGAATGGATGCAGTTCCACCAGCCAGCAGGATGTAATCGACGTCGTTGTACTGCCCCGCCGCGAAGAAGAACTGCAGCGAACGGGAAACCTGTTGCACAACCGCTTCTTTGAACGGTTGCAACACTTCACTGTCATAGTCATCCGGAAGACCGCCCTGTTTCTTGGCGAGACCAGCTTCCTCGACCGACAGGCCATAACGACGCTGGATTTCTTCCGTCAGCTGCTTGCCACCGAACAGTTGCTCACGGGTATAGATGGTCCGGCCGTTGTGCAGAACACTGAGCGTGGTCATGGTGGCGCCGATGTCGACCACCGCCACGGTCAGCTCATCATGGCCGCTGCCCAGTTGCTCGGAGAGCAGGCCATAGGCGCGCTCCAGCGCATAGGCTTCGACATCGACGACCTTGGCAGTCAGGCCGGAAAGCGCGAGCGCGGCTTCGCGCACTTCGACGTTTTCCTTGCGGCAGGCGGCCAGCAGCACTTCGACACGCTCCGAATTGCGCAGGGATGTCCCTTGCACTTCGAAGTCGATGGCGACTTCTTCCAGTGGATAAGGGATGTATTGATCAGCCTCGATCTTCAGCTGGTTCTCCAGCTCGTCGTCCGAGAGCCCCGCTTCCATCTCGATGGTTTTGGTGATCACCGCTGAACCGGCCACGGCAACAGCCACTGTACGAACGCCTGTCTTGGCCTTGGCCAATACGCGCGACAGTGCCTGACCGACACCTTCCAGTTCGGCAATATTTTTCTCGACCACCGCGTTTGGTGGGAGTGGCTCGACAGCGTACGCCTCTACCTTGTAGCGGCTTCCTGAGCGACTCAATTCGAGGAGCTTGACCGAGGTCGAACTGATATCGATCCCCAGCAGCGTATTCGCTTTCTTATTGAAGAGCCCTAGCACGACCGATTTCCTATTGGCATCCGCGACTTACGGACTATTTATGTTTTTTCACATTAAATAACAGTCTTGACAGAAGCGCAAATGGCTCCCCGGTAAAAAAAACGCTTATAATGTGAACAGTTTTTCCCTTTTAGCTTTGCCTTCCACTTAACTCATTCTTTTATCTGGAAATCCAAAAATTTTGATGCGTCTGCTGAAGTTCTTCTGCTGGTCTTGTGTCGCCATTTTTTGTGGGCTGCTACTCAGTTTAAGCGGCGCGTTTCTCTATCTTAGCCCCAGCCTGCCGTCCGTCGAATCGCTGCGCAGCATTCAGCTGCAGATCCCTCTGCGGGTGTTCAGCAGCGACGGTAAGCTGATTGCCGAATTCGGCGAGATGCGTCGTTCCCCGATAGCCTTTTCAGACATCCCCAGCGACTTCACGCACGCGCTTCTTGCAGCGGAAGACGATAATTTCGCAAACCATTATGGCGTCGACGTTAAAAGTCTGATGCGCGCTGCCACGCAAATATTGAAAAGCGGCCAGATCCAGACTGGCGGCAGCACCATCACCATGCAGGTCGCGAAGAACTTCTTCCTCACCAGCGAGCGCAGTTTCTCCCGCAAGATCAATGAGATCCTCCTGGCCCTGCAGATCGAACGCGAGCTGAGCAAGGACGAAATCCTCGAGCTGTACGTCAACAAGATCTACCTGGGTAACCGGGCCTACGGCATCGAGGCCGCCGCCCAGGTCTACTACGGCAAATCGATCACTCAGCTGAGCCTGTCGCAGATGGCGATGATTGCCGGCCTGCCCAAGGCTCCCTCGCGCTTCAACCCCCTGGCCAATCCGGCTCGCGCAAAAGAGCGCCGCGACTGGATCCTCGGCCGCATGCGCCTGCTCGGCCGCATCGACCAGGCCCGCTACGAAGCCGCACTGGCCGAACCGATCAACGCCAGTTATCACGTGCCTACCCCGGAGGTCGCTGCCCCCTACGTGGCGGAAATGGCCCGCGCCGAAATGGTCGGGCGCTACGGGAGCGACGCTTACACCGAAGGCTTCAACGTCACCACCACGGTCCCCAGCGACCTGCAGCAGATGGCCAACACCGCCCTGCGCGAAGGGCTAATCAGCTACGACCAGCGCCACGGCTACCGCGGCCCGATCAGCCGCCTGCCGGGCATGACCAAGGAAACCTGGCTCACCGAACTGGCCAAGCAAATTTCCCTGGGCGGCCTGGAGCCGGCCGTGGTTACCCAGGTGGAAAAGAGCGGCATCCTGGTGCTGCTGCGCAATGGCAAGGAAGAAGCCGTTGCCTGGGACAGCATGAAATGGGCGCGCCCGTTCCTCAACACCAACAGCCTGGGCCCGCGCCCCCAGCAACCGGCCGATGTCACCCAGATCGGCGACCTGATTCGCGTCCAGCGCCAGGCGGACGGCACGCTGCGCTTCGTCCAGCTGCCGGCCGCACAAAGCGCCCTGGTCTCGCTCGACCCGCAGGACGGCGCGATACGCGCCCTGGTCGGCGGCTTCTCCTTCGAGCAGAGCAACTACAACCGCGCGGTCCAGGCCAAGCGTCAGCCAGGCTCCAGCTTCAAGCCCTTCATCTATAGCGCGGCCCTCGACAGCGGCTACACCGCTGCCAGCCTGGTCAACGATGCCCCTATCGTGTTCGTCGACGAGTACCTGGACCAGGAATGGCGCCCGAAGAACGACAACAACACCTTCCTCGGCCCGATCCGCCTGCGTGAAGCCCTGTACAAGTCGCGCAACCTGGTTTCGATTCGCCTGCTGCAAGCCATCGGCATCGACTACGCACTCAATTACGTGAGCCGTTTCGGCTTCAACAAACAGGACCTGCCGCGCAACCTGTCGCTGTCCCTGGGTACGGCCAACCTCACGCCCATGGAAATCGCCAGCGGCTGGTCAGTGTTCGCCAACGGCGGCTACAAGACCCAGCCCTACCTGATTCAGCGCATCGACGACCGCCACGGCAAGACCCTGTTCGTCGCCAATCCGCCCACGGTGCCGAGCGGCGAGCGCAAGAACGCCCCGGAAAACCCACAAGGCGAGGAGCTGACCACCGTCGCCCACCCGCAACCCGGCAGCGAAGGCCTTGCGAGCGAAGCACCCGCCGTGGCGGAGCAGATCATCGACGAGCGCACCGCCTACATCATGACCAGCATGCTGCAGGACGTGATCAAGCGCGGCACCGGACGTCGCGCCATGGCCCTGGGCCGCAATGACCTGGCCGGCAAGACCGGTACCACCAACGAATCGAAGGACAGCTGGTTCTCGGGCTACAACGCGGATTACGTCACCACGGTCTGGGCGGGTTTCGACCAGCCAGAAAGCCTGGGTCGCAACGAGTATGGCGGTACGGTGGCCCTGCCCATCTGGATGAACTTCATGGGCGCCGCACTCAAGGACAAACCCAACCACCTGCCTGAAGAACCTGCCGGCCTGCTGACCCTGCGCATCGACCCGCACAGCGGCCGGGCCGCCACGCCGGGAACGGCGGACGCCTACTTCGAGCTGTTCAAGAGCGAGGATTCGCCACCACCGATGAGCGAACTCGATCCGGGCCTGGGCATTCCGGGCAGCCCGCTGCCGGCCGACGAAGCCGCCCCGATCGACCTCTTCTGAGGTCGATCGCCCCCCCATAAAAAAACCCGCCGAAGCGGGTTTTTTTATGGTCTCAGCAACGACGATCAGCCGTTGAAGACGTCATCCACCGATGCCAGCGGGTAGTGCTTCGGATACGGCAGTGTGGCCACACCGGTTTCGATAGCCGCCTTGGCGACCGCATCGGAAATCACGGTGATCAGGCGCGCATCCATCGGCTTCGGAATGATGTACTCGCGACCGAACTCCAGCTTGATGCCACCATAGGCATCACAGACTTCCTGAGGAACCGGCAGCTTGGCCAGCTCACGCAGGGCCACGGCAGCGGCGATTTTCATCTCTTCGTTGATGCGGGTGGCACGAACGTCCAGGGCACCGCGGAAGATGAAGGGGAAGCCCAGCACGTTGTTCACCTGGTTCGGGTAATCCGAACGGCCGGTGGCCATGATCACGTCACTACGGGTGGCGTGGGCCAGTTCCGGCTTGATTTCCGGATCCGGGTTGGAGCAGGCGAAGACGATCGGGTTCGGCGCCATGCGCAGCAGGTCGTCCGCGCTCAGCAGGTTCGCACCGGACAGACCGACGAACACGTCAGCGCCCTCAAGGGCATCGGCCAGCGTGCGCTTGGTGGTTTCGGTGGCGAATACCGCCTTGTACTGGTTCAGGTCATCACGGCCTGCATGGATCACACCTTTACGGTCGATCATGAAGATGTTCTCGACCTTGGCACCCATGCTGACCAGCAACTTCATGCAAGAGATGGCTGCAGCGCCAGCGCCCAGGCAGACGATCTTGGCTTCAGGCAGGGTCTTGCCTGCGATTTCCAGCGCATTGAGCATACCGGCAGCAGTCACGATCGCGGTGCCGTGCTGGTCATCGTGGAAGACCGGGATGTCGCACTGCTCGATCAGCGCGCGCTCGATTTCAAAGCACTCGGGCGCCTTGATGTCTTCCAGGTTGATGCCACCGAAGGTGATGGAAATGCGCTTGACGGTGTCGATGAACGCCTGCGGGCTTTCCGAGTCGACTTCGATATCGAACACGTCGATACCGGCGAAACGCTTGAACAGCACGCCCTTGCCTTCCATGACCGGCTTCGATGCCAGCGGACCGAGGTCACCCAGACCGAGAATCGCGGTGCCATCGGAGATCACGGCGACCAGGTTACCTTTACCGGTGTAGCGGTAGGCCAACTCAGGATCACGAGCGATTTCACGAACGGGTTCGGCAACGCCAGGGCTGTAGGCCAGCGACAGATCGCGGGCGGTAGCGGTGGGTTTGGTCAGCTCGACACTCAGCTTTCCCGGGCGGGGCTGAGCGTGGTATTCGAGAGCGGCGGTTTTGAGATCAGACATAGTGGCATTTCCGCTTTTTTGGCTGTTGAACAGGCAGGCGGCGAGGATACGCAAGTTGTATACACCTGCACAAGACTGTTCGGTCAGCCTGGGACCAAGCCCTAGCGCACGACTTTGAGCCAGTCGCCCGCCTTGGGCTCACCCGTCGGATAGAGGTTGTTGAGCAGGCGCAATGTCGCTTCGGCATCGTCCGGCAACTTGCTGTCCTTGGCCAGCGCCGCCATGGTCTGGCCGCTTTTCGCCTTGACCATGTGCAGGCGCAGCGGCTCGGCCAGCTTGCGTTCGGCGGTGGTCAGGGGATGGAAGCTCTTGATGACCTGCAGGAACCTGGCGTCCTGGGTGTCCAGCGAGGCATTGCCACGGGTCACCCCGACGAACAGGTAGGCCTGCTTGCCTTTGCTTACAACCGCCACTCGACGGGCCGGATTCCCTGGAATCACGGCGGTGTACCCCTGCAAGCCCGCCTGCTGCAAGGCCTCGCCGTTGGCGAGGCGCGTATTGCCGGCGCGCTGGCGCAGCAGGTCGGCAGGCGCCAGGCCCTGGTCGTTCGCTTCCAGGGTCATCGCGATGAAGGCCTGCTGATCCGGGGTATGGCCAATCACAGCATCCGGCCGATTGACGATGCCCCAGCCATCCGGGAAGCCCAGGGCGAACCCCAATTCCGCGTGATAGAAGTTCTGGCCACGACGCACGCCAGTGGCCGCAGAGTCGCCGAACGGCAAGCCTTCCAGGTGCTGCAAGAACACCTCGCGGTTGACGATCTGTTGCCCGGCAACCAGCGCCCGTGCCGGCCCGAGGACTTCCTGCAGGCGGCGGTCGTTATCCGGGTGCGTGTCGAACAGGCCGTGGTAACCGCCCGTCGCCTGGGCTTCACCGCGCTTGGCAGCCTGGTCCCGGGCGAAGACCTCCTGGTTCTTCAGCACCTTGACCACTTCGATCATCGCCTGCGGGTCGTAGCCGCTGCGGGCCAGGTACTGGGCGCCAAGCCCATCTGCCTCGAGCTCCATATCGCGGCCATAGCCGCGCACGAACGTCGTGCCCAGCACGTTGGTCAGGTCAGCGGCCGCCCCGACACCGGTGCCGATGGCCACCGCCTGGCCCAGGATGTTCCAGGCACTCGACTGGCTCTGCTGCTGGACACTGTGACGGGCCGTAACGTGGCCGACCTCGTGCCCCAGTACCGCGGCCAGTTCGGCTTCCGAATTCAGGTAGGCGAGCAGGCCGCGATGGATATAGATGTAGCCACCCGGCAGGGCGAAGGCGTTGACGTCCGGGCTGTCGACCACGGTGAACTGGTAATCGAGCTGGCTGCGATGGCTGGCCTTCGCCACGCGCTCGCCGATCTGCTGCACATAGGCTTGCAGCTTTTCGTCGGCGTGGCGGGGGTTCTGCTTGATGATTTCCTGGTTGTAGCGGCGCCCCAGGTCGAGTTCCTGCTGCTCGCTCATCATCACGAAATTGGTGCGCCCGGTGGCCGGGTTCACCGCACAGCCACTCAAGAGGCCGAGTACCAGCCCGAGGGCAACGAAATCACGAACGGTCATGGCAACACCTCCAGCATCGCCTCATGGGTCAGTGGCAGCATCCAGCGTGCCTGCCCCGGTTTTACGCCGCCCCGGCGGGAGCGGTCAATCACCCAGCCCCGCGCCTCGACAGAACGCCCGGCGAGCGCCTGCAGGCGTTTCAGATCGAAGGACGCCTGGAACTGCGGCGCGACGCGCAGTACCAGCGAGTCCTGCAACTCCAGCCAGATGCCACCACGGTTGCGCTCGACACGCTCCACCCGACCACGAACCAGGGCGAAGCCACCGGATGCCAGTTGCGATGCATCGATCACCGGGTCTTTGCGCCACAGGCCGAGCCGGGCTTCGCGGGCCTGCCGCTCGGCCTCCAGCTGGCAGGCAGCCAGGGCCACATTGGGCGCGACCGCCACCCGGTAGCCCAGGCCCTCGGCCAGCAGTTGGGCCTCCAGGTTGCGCCCCTCGCGGTCATACAGATGCGCCAGGGTACGGCCGTAGCGGTCCTTGGCTTCGCGCCCGAGCTGCACCCCGACCTGCCCGTCGTTCGCGGCGATCAGCGCCGCCAGGCGTTTTCGTGCGGCCTCGGCGAAGGGTTCGGCGGAACGCCCCTGGCGCCCCATTTCCGGCGCATTCAGGCCAATCAGGCGGATGCTGCGACCGTCCTGCAGGCGCACCGTGTCGCCATCGACCACACGCTGCACCTTGGCGCTGCTCAGCGTCGCGGGCGCAGGGCAGTAGGCCTCGGCCGGGAGCAGAAAAAGCGCAGACACAAAAAAGGCGCCCACCTGGGACGCCTTTTTCAGTAGCGAGCAATACCCCATCAGGGTTACGTCGCTGCGCGCAAGCTTACTGCTTGGCGCCAAACATGCCGAAACGCTGCTTGAAGCGGTCAACACGACCACCGGTGTCCAGCATCTTCTGCTTGCCGGTGTAGAACGGGTGGCACTCGTTGCACACGTCCAGGCTCAGCGGCTTGGCCAGGGTGGAACGGGTTTCGATGACGTTGCCACAGCTGCAGGTAGCGGTAACGGCTTCGTAAGTCGGGTGGATATCAGCTTTCATGATGAATTCCTCAGGTCTAGCGTGCCGCCATCCAACACGATTGTTGAATACCGCACGGAATCAGGCCGCGCACTATACCAGAGCGAGACATCGACGCAAGGCCGGCCGTCGACTGGACGCGTGATAAGATCGCGCCCCAATCGCCACCCCTCAGAGCCGGGAGCCCTGCCGCGTGCCTGACGCCATTCTGCGCCTTGCCCTGCCTTCACCGCTGCGTCGCCTGTTCGATTACCGCGCGCCGCCCGGCGTCCCGCGTAGCGCGCTGCAGCCGGGCGTACGCCTGCGGGTGCCGTTCGGGCGGCGGGAGCTGATCGGTGTGCTGGTCGAGGTGGTAGCGCACAGCGAGGTACCGGCGGACAAGCTCAAGCCTGCCCTGCAACTGCTCGATGCCCAGCCACCGCTGCCCGCCGCCCTGTTCAAGCTCTGCCTGTGGACGGCCCAGTACTACCAGCACAGCCTTGGCGACACCCTGAGCTGGGCGCTGCCCGTGCTGTTGCGCCAGGGCGAGCCCGCCGAAGTGCGGCAGGAGCGCTTCTGGCACCTGAGCGACGGCGCCAGCCTCGACGACCCGCGCCTGAACAGGGCTCCGCGTCAGCGCGAGGCACTGAAAACCATTGCCCAACATCCCCACGGCGTTGCCCATCAGCTGCTCAGCCAATTGCAACTGAACCGCGACAGCCTGGAACTGCTGCGCGAGAAAGGCCTGGTGCGGATCGAGGTGCGCCGGCACCACCCCAACGCCCGCCCCGCTAACTGGCTGGCCCAGCCGGAGCTGCCGCTCAATGCCGAGCAGCGGGCCGCCGCCGAGGCCATTCGCGCTGGCCTGGGCGGCTTCAACACCTACCTGCTGGCGGGGGTCACGGGCAGCGGCAAGACCGAGGTCTACCTGCAGCTGATCCGCGAAACACTGGAGGCCGGCAAGCAGGCCCTGGTGTTGATCCCCGAGATCAACCTCGGCCCGCAGACCCTGTCGCGCTTCGAACGCCGTTTCAATGCCCGCATCGCCCTGCTGCATTCCGGCGTCAACGACCGCGAGCGCCTGGATGCCTGGCTGGCCGCCCGCGATGGCGAGGCCGACATCATCATCGGCACCCGCTCGGCGCTGTTCACGCCCATGCAGCGCCCCGGCCTGATCATCATCGACGAAGAGCACGACGCCTCCTATAAACAGCAGGAAGGGCTGCGCTACCACGCCCGCGACCTGGCCATCGTGCGCGCCCACCAGGAAAACATCCCCATCGTCCTGGGTTCGGCCACGCCGTCGCTGGAAAGCCTGCACAACGCCCATGCCGGGCGTTACGCCCTGCTGCGTCTCAATCAGCGCGCCGGCGGCGCTCATCCGCCGCGGTTCCTGCGCCTGGACATCAAGAGCCGCCCCCTGGACGCCGGCATCTCCGGCCCCATGCAGCAGGCCATCGGCCAGACCCTGGCGGCCGGGCAGCAGGTGCTGGTGTTCCTCAACCGCCGCGGCTTCGCCCCCACCCTGCTCTGCCACGACTGCGGCTGGCTGTCCGAATGCCCGCGCTGCGACGCGCGCATGACCGTGCACCAGCGCTACCACGAACTGCGCTGCCACCACTGCGGCCATGTCGAGCGCCAGCCGAGCAACTGCCCAACCTGCAACACCGTCGATCTGCGCCCTGTCGGCGCCGGCACCGAGCGCGCCGAGGAGCGCCTGGCGATCCTCTTCCCGGACGTCCCGGTGCTGCGCGTCGACCGGGAAAGCACCTCGCGCAAGGAGGCCATGATCACCCTGTTCAACACCGTGCAAAAAGGCGAACCGTGCATCCTGGTCGGCACCCAGATGCTCGCCAAGGGGCACCACTTCCCGCGGGTGACCCTGGTGGCGATTCTCGATGCCGATGGCGGCCTGTTCTCGGCGGACTTCCGCGCCAGCGAGCGCATGGCCCAGCTCATCGTGCAGGTCGCCGGCCGGGCGGGCCGTGCCGAAGAACCGGGCAAAGTCATCATCCAGAGTCATTTGGCGGACCACCCGCTGCTGGTGCAACTGACCGAACAGGGTTACTTCGCCTTCGCCGAACAGGCCCTGAGCGAGCGCCGCAGCGCCGGCCTGCCGCCGTTCTGCCACCTGGCCCTGCTGCGCGCCGAGGCGCACAAGCCCGGGCAGGCCGAGGGCTTTCTCGACGAAGCGTGCAGCGAAGCCGAACTGCTGGTGAACGAACTGGCCCTCAGCGGTATCGAACTGCTCGGACCGGTGCCCGCGCCCATGGAGCGGCGCGCCGGCCGCTACCGCGCACAGCTGCTGGTCCAGGCCAATGCCCGCGCGCCCTTGCACAAGCTGCTCGCCAGCTGGATGCTGGCCCTGGAGCAGATGCCGAGCGGCCGGGCCGTGCGCTGGTCGCTGGATGTCGACCCGATTGACCTGTTCTGACGCGACAGACGTGAATCGGGGCGTGATTGCGCCGCTTAGAACTTGAAGCGGCGGACCAAGCACGCCGATAATGCGCAGTTTTCAACCAGCGCCCCTGGGCACAGCCGCTTCGCGGCCGGACGAGCAGACCATGAAAGACAGTATTCGCCACCTGATCCAGCAAGCCCTGAGCCGCCTGACCACTGACGGTGTGCTGCCCGAAGGCCTGAGCCCGGCGATCCAGGTGGAGAACACCAAGGACAAGACCCACGGCGACTTCGCCAGCAACATCGCCATGATGCTGGCCAAGCCGGCGGGCATGAAGCCCCGTGACCTGGCCGAGAAGCTGATCGCCGCGCTGCCGGCCGACGACAGCATCGCCAAGGTCGAGATCGCGGGTCCGGGCTTCCTCAACTTCTTCCAGAACAGCGATGCCCTCGCCCAGCGCCTGGAGGCCGCCCTGGCTGACGATCACCTTGGCGTGCGCAAGGCCGGCGCCAAGCAGCGCGTGGTGGTCGACCTGTCCTCGCCGAACCTGGCCAAGGAAATGCACGTCGGCCACCTGCGCTCCACCATCATCGGCGACGCCGTGGCACGCGTGCTGGAGTTCCTCGGCGACGAGGTGATCCGCCAGAACCACGTGGGCGACTGGGGCACCCAGTTCGGCATGCTGCTGGCCTTCATGGAAGAGAACCCGGCCGCCGCGGAAAGCGAGCTGGCCGACCTGGAAGGTTTCTACCGCGCGGCCAAGAAGCGCTTCGACGAGTCCCCGGAATTCGCCGAGCGCGCCCGCGCCCTGGTGGTACAGCTGCAGGCCGGCGAAGCCGAGTGCATGCGCCTGTGGCACCGTTTCAACGACATCTCCCTGTCGCACTGCCAGAAAGCCTACGACCGCTTGGGCGTGAAGCTGACCCCGGCCGACGTCAAGGGTGAAAGCGCCTACAACGACGAGCTGCCGGGCGTGGTCGCCGACCTCAAGGCCAAGGGCCTGCTGACCGAAGACAACGGGGCCCAGTGCGTCTTCCTCGACGAGTACAAGAATGCCGAAGGCAACCCGCTGCCGGTGATCGTGCAGAAGGCCGGTGGTGGCTACCTCTATTCCACCACTGACCTGGCGGCCATGCGCTACCGCAGCCAGACGCTCAAGGCCGACCGCGCCCTGTACTTCGTGGACCAGCGCCAGGCCCTGCACTTCCAGATGGCCTTCGAGGTGGCGCGCCGCGCCGGCTTCGTGCACGACGGCATGCAGCTCGAACACATGGGCTTCGGCACCATGAACGGCGCCGACGGCAAGCCATTCAAGACCCGCGACGGCGGCACGGTGAAGCTGATCGACCTGCTCGACGAAGCCGAGCAGCGCGCCTATGCGCTGGTCAAGGCACTCAACGAGAGCAAGGGCATCGTCCTCGAAGAGGACGAGCTGCGTCAGATCGCTCACGCCGTGGGCATCGGTGCGGTGAAATACGCCGACCTGTCCAAGCACCGCACCAGCGATTACAGCTTCAACTTCGAGCTGATGCTCAGCTTCGAGGGCAACACCGCACCCTACCTGCTGTATGCCTACACCCGCGTGGCTGGCGTGTTCCGCAAGCTGGGCAAGGGCGCTGACGAGATCGGCGGCGAAATCCAGCTGGTTGCCGAGCAGGAGCAGGCCCTGGCCGCCAAGCTCGCGCAGTTCGGCGAAGTGCTCGGCAACGTCGCCGACAAAGGCACGCCGCACACCCTGTGCACTTACCTCTATGACCTGGCCGGCCTGTTCTCCAGCTTCTATGAGAACTGCCCGATCCTCACCGCCGAAGACCCGGCGACCCAGCAGAGCCGCCTGCGCCTGGCGGCCCTTACCGGCCGCACCCTGAAACAGGGCCTGGAGCTGCTGGGCCTGGAAACCCTGGAGCGCATGTAAGTGGCTGCACGCAAGAAGGCTGCACCGAAGCGCGGCGCCAGCCGCTACAAGGTCCCCGCCAAGAAGCCCGTCCCGGGCTGGATTTGGCTGGCCTGCGGTCTGGTGGTGGGCGTGTTCATCATGGCCCTGATGAACCTGCAGCCGGGCAGCGACGCGGTCAAGCGCGACCGGGGCGAACCGGAGCGCACCAGCACGCAGCCCAAGCCAAAACCGGCGCCGCCGGCCTCTACGCCGGAAAAGCCCAAGTACGACTTCTACACCTTGCTGCCGGAGTCCGAGGTCATCGTGCCGCCGGATGCGCTGCCGCCACCAACAGCGGCCATACCGCCAGTCAAACCGGTGACCCCGGAAGAAGCCGCCAAGATCGACGCCGAACGCGCCGAAGCCGCGCTCGCCGGCAAGACCCCGCCACCGCCCCCGGTGGTGGCCACCGCAGCACCAGTGACCACGCAATTCTTCCTCCAGGCGGGCTCCTTCCGCCGCAAGGACGATGCGGAAAGCGTGCGGGCGCAGATCATCCTGCTCGGCCAGAACGTGCGGGTCGAGTCCGGCACCGTGCGTGAAGAAACCTGGCACCGGGTGCTGGTCGGCCCCTTCGCCAACCGCGAACAGCTCGCCCAGTCGCAGAAGGCCCTGTCCGCCAACGGTTTCAGCAACCTGCTGCTGCAACAGCGCCAGGCCCGCTGACAGCCAGCCGCCAGGCCTTTCCGGCCGGCGGCTGCAACCTGTGGTTACAGACCGCTCGCCGTTCGGCCGGGAATCGTCCGACAGCGGTTGAAAAACCCCCCAGGTCCCCCCATTTGAGAGTTCATCCGGGCAAATCTGCCCCGCTGCGTGGAGACTCTCCCCTTGACCACCATCGTTTCAGTACGCCGCCACGGCAAAGTCGTCATGGGCGGCGACGGCCAGGTATCCCTCGGCAACACCGTGATGAAAGGCAACGCGAAGAAAGTGCGCCGCCTGTACCACGGCCAGGTGCTGGCCGGCTTCGCCGGTGCCACCGCGGATGCCTTCACCCTGTTCGAGCGCTTCGAAGGCAAGCTCGAGAAACACCAAGGCCACCTGGTGCGTGCTGCCGTCGAGCTGGCCAAGGACTGGCGGACAGACCGCTCCCTAAGCCGCCTGGAGGCCATGTTGGCAGTGGCCAACAAGGATGCCTCGCTGATCATCACCGGCAACGGTGACGTGGTGGAGCCCGAGCACGGCCTGATCGCCATGGGTTCCGGCGGCGGCTACGCCCAGGCCGCGGCCCTGGCGCTGCTGCAGAATGCCGAACAGATGTCCGCCCGCGAAGTGGCGGAAACCGCCTTGAACATTGCCGGTTCGATCTGTGTCTTTACCAATCAGAACCTGACCATTGAGGAACTGGACTCGGCCGTCTGAGCCGACTCCCGTTTGGAGCCCCGTATGTCCATGACCCCTCGTGAGATCGTCCACGAACTCAATCGCCACATCATCGGCCAGGACGACGCCAAGCGCGCCGTCGCCATCGCCCTGCGCAACCGCTGGCGGCGCATGCAGCTGCCGGTCGAGCTGCGCGCCGAAGTGACCCCGAAGAACATCCTGATGATCGGCCCGACCGGTGTCGGCAAGACCGAAATCGCCCGCCGCCTGGCCAAACTGGCCAACGCGCCGTTCCTCAAGGTCGAAGCCACCAAGTTCACCGAAGTGGGCTATGTCGGCCGCGATGTCGAATCGATCATCCGCGACCTGGCCGATGCGGCGGTGAAAATGCTCCGCGAGCAGGAAATGGTGAAGGTTCGCCACCGTGCCGAAGACGCCGCCGAAGAGCGCATTCTCGATGCCCTGCTGCCCCCGGCTCGTACCGGTTTCAACGAGGAAGCCGCCCCGAGCAGCGATTCCAACACCCGTCAGCTGTTCCGCAAGCGCCTGCGCGAAGGCCAGCTGGACGACAAGGAAATCGACATCGAAGTGGCCGACGCCCCGGCCGGCATCGAAATCATGACCCCGCCAGGCATGGAAGAGATGACCAACCAGCTGCAGAACCTGTTCTCCAGCATGGGCAAGGGCAAGAAGAAGAGCCGCAAGCTCAAGGTCAAGGAAGCGCTCAAGCTCATCCGTGACGAAGAGGCCGCGCGCCTGGTCAACGAGGAAGAGCTCAAGGCCCGCGCCCTGGAAGCCGTGGAGCAGAACGGCATCGTTTTCATCGACGAAATCGACAAGGTCGCCAAGCGCGGCAACACCGGCGGTGCCGATGTCTCCCGTGAGGGCGTACAGCGTGACCTGCTGCCGCTGATCGAGGGCTGCACGGTCAACACCAAGCTGGGCATGGTCAAGACCGACCACATCCTGTTCATCGCCTCCGGCGCGTTCCACCTGAGCAAGCCCAGTGACCTGGTGCCGGAGCTGCAGGGCCGCTTGCCGATCCGCGTGGAGCTCAAGGCACTGTCGCCGGAAGACTTCGAGCGCATCCTCACCGAACCGCACGCGTCGCTGACCGAACAGTACGCCGCCCTGCTCAACACCGAAGGACTGAAGATCGCCTTCGCCGAAGACGGTATCAAGCGACTCGCAGAGATCGCCTGGCAGGTCAACGAAAAGACCGAGAACATCGGCGCGCGCCGCCTGCATACGCTGCTGGAGCGCCTGCTGGAGGAGGTCTCGTTCAGCGCCGGTGACCTCGCCGCGCAGCACAACGATGCGCCGATCGCCATCGACGCGGCCTACGTCAACAGCCACCTGGGCGAGCTGGCCCAGGACGAAGACCTGTCGCGCTACATCCTGTAACCGCTACGCTGCGCGAGCGGGCGTGCTTGCGATCCACCCGGATCGCGAGCACGCTTGCCAGCAGACCCGCCGATTGGAACGCCCCATGCGCATCCCCTCCTCGATCAAGCTGCACAAGGCCTCGCGCACCCTGGAACTGCAATACGGTGCCGAACACTTCACCCTGAGCGCCGAACTGCTGCGCGTGCATTCCCCCTCGGCCGAGGTGCAGGGCCACGGCAAACCGGTGCTGCAGACCGGCAAGATCAACGTCGCCCTGGAACGCATCGAGCCCGCGGGCAACTACGCGCTCAAACTGTGCTTCGACGATGGCCACGACAGCGGCCTGTTCACCTGGGATTACCTTTACCAACTGGCCACCCGCCAGGACGAACTCTGGCGCGATTACCTCGCCGCCCTGGAGGCTGCCGGCAAATCCCGCGACCCCAACGAGTCCGTCGTCAAACTGATGCTGTAAGCCAACCGGCGAGCCAGAGTGCTCGTCATGGTCCCGTCCGTCGTCCGCCTCGCCCGCTGCCATCCGGTTAGAACGCATTTTCTAATCCCGGACGGCATACTCCTGCGCAATCACGCGCTATCGCGACCAACTTGCGCAAACTCACAAACTCGGGTAACCAAGGAACTGGCAGGTTCCCTGCATTGGGTCCTCAGGCTGAATGCACGAAAGCAGCGGAGCAATCCGCCCCCGGTAACCCGAGCAATGCCAGGCCCCGTGTCGCCGAGCACAACACAGCGCCGGTATTCGTCTCAGGACAATGGAGCGTCGTAGATGACAGATAAAAATAATGATGACCTGAAACGCCAAGCTTCCGAAAACACCCTTGGCCTCAATCCGGTCATCGGCATTCGTGGTAAAGACCTGCTGACCTCAGCGCGTATGGTGCTCGCTCAAGCCATCAAGCAACCCTTTCACAGTGCCAAGCATGTCGCCCACTTCGGCCTCGAACTGAAGAACGTCATGCTCGGCCAGTCGAGCCTCAGCCCCGAGGACGGCGACCGTCGCTTCGCCGACCCGGCCTGGAGCCAGAACCCGCTCTACCGCCGCTACCTGCAGACCTACCTGGCCTGGCGCAAGGAACTGCACGACTGGATCGAGCACAGCTCGTTGTCCGAGCAGGACGCCAGCCGCGGCCACTTCGTGATCAACCTGATGACCGAAGCCATGGCCCCGTCCAACAGCATGGCCAACCCGGCCGCGGTCAAACGCTTCTTCGAGACCGGCGGCAAGAGCCTGCTCGACGGCCTTTCGCACCTGGCCAAGGACATGGTCAACAACGGCGGCATGCCCAGCCAGGTGAACATGGCGGCCTTCGAGGTCGGCAAGAACCTCTCCACCACCGAAGGCGCGGTGGTGTTCCGCAACGACGTGCTGGAGCTGATCCAGTACAAGCCGATCACCGAAAGCGTGCACGAACGCCCGCTGCTGGTGGTGCCGCCGCAGATCAACAAGTTCTACGTATTCGACCTGTCGCCGGACAAGAGCCTGGCGCGCTTCCTGTTGCGCAGCCAGGTGCAGACCTTCGTGGTCAGCTGGCGCAACCCGACCAAGGCCCAGCGCGAGTGGGGCCTGTCGACCTACATCGAGGCGCTGAAGGAAGCCATCGACGTGATCTGCGCCATCACCGGCAGCAAGGACGTCAACATGCTCGGCGCCTGCTCCGGCGGCCTGACCACCGCTTCGCTGCTCGGCCACTACGCCGCCCTCGGCGAGCAGAAGGTGCATGCCCTGACCCTGCTGGTCAGCGTGCTCGACACCCAGCTCGACACCCAGGTGGCGCTGTTCGCCGACGAGAAGACCCTGGAGGCCGCCAAGCGCCGCTCCTACCAGGCCGGCGTGCTGGAAGGCAGCGACATGGCCAAGGTCTTCGCCTGGATGCGCCCCAACGACCTGATCTGGAACTACTGGGTCAACAACTACCTGCTGGGCAACGAGCCGCCGGTGTTCGACATCCTCTACTGGAACAACGACACCACGCGCCTGCCAGCCGCCCTGCACGGCGAATTCATCGAGATGTTCCAGACCAACCCGCTGACCCGTTCCGGCGCCCTGGAAGTCTGCGGCACGCCGATCGACCTGAAGCAGGTCACCTGCGACTTCTTCTGCGTCGCGGGCACCACCGACCACATCACCCCGTGGGACTCCTGCTACAAGTCGGCCCACCTGTTCGGCGGCAAGTGCGAGTTCGTGCTGTCCAACAGCGGCCATATCCAGAGCATCCTCAACCCGCCGGGCAACCCCAAGGCGCGGTACATGACCAACAGCGAGATGCCGGCCGATCCCAAGGCCTGGCAGGAAAGCTCGACCAAACACACCGATTCCTGGTGGCTGCACTGGCAGACCTGGCTGGCGGAGCGCTCCGGCGCGACCAAGAACGCCCCGGCCAAGCTCGGCAACAAGAAATACCCGGCGGGCGAAGCGGCTCCGGGCACCTACGTGCACGAGCGCTGATTGACCTGCTCTGCAACACTGCTTGCGGCACGGGAGGTGCCGCTCGCCGCGACGGCCTGGCCGGGCGCGGCGTGCCAGGCTAGCCCTGGTCATTCCGGAAACGGCCTGGACGGTCGTATCCGGCGCTCAACTCGATAACAGGCCGCGCGTATGCCGCAACCATTCGTCTTCCGCACCATCGACCTCGATGGGCAGACCATCCGTACCGCGGTGCGCCCTGGCAACGGGGCGCTGGTGCCGCTGCTGATCTTCAACGGCATCGGCGCCAACCTGGAGCTGGTGATGCCCTTCGTCGCGGCCCTCGACCCGGACATGGAGATCATCGCCTTCGACGTCCCTGGCGTCGGCGGCTCTTCCACCCCGGCCACGCCCTACCGCTTCCCCGGGCTGGCCAAGCTGGCCGCGCGCATGCTCGATTACCTCGACTACGGCCAGGTCAACGCCATTGGCGTGTCCTGGGGCGGCGCCCTGGCCCAGCAGTTCGCCCACGATTATCCGGAGCGCTGCAAGAAGCTGATCCTAGCCGCCACGTCAGCAGGCGCGGTGATGGTGCCGGGCAAGCCCAAGGTGCTCTGGCGCATGGCCAGCCCGCGGCGCTACGTGCAGCCGTCCTATGGCGTGCGCATCGCCCCGGACATCTACGGTGGCGCCTTCCGCCGCGACCCCAAGCTGGCCATGGCCCATGCGAGCAAGGTGCGCTCGGGCGGCAAGATGGGCTATTACTGGCAGCTGTTCGCCGGCCTCGGCTGGACCAGCATCCACTGGCTGCACAAGATCCGCCAACCGACCCTGGTGATGGCCGGCGACGACGACCCGCTGATCCCGCTGATCAACATGCGCCTGCTGGCCTGGCGAATCCCCAACTCCGAACTGCACGTGATCGACGACGGCCACCTGTTCCTGGTGACCCGCGCCGAAGCCGTCGCCCCGATCATCATGAAATTCCTCGAGGAGGAGCGGCAGCGGGCCATCATGCACCCAAACCCCGTGCCCGCGCGCACGCACTGAGAACCTGCTACAACAGATAACCTGCACTGACGAACTGCCCCGGCGCCGCACCAAGGTGGTGCGGCGCTGCCTGGACTCGATGCATTTACCGGTTGTCGGTACGACCTGCTGTATCGCGAGCACGTGTCTGGAATGCACGTGGCCCGCGCATTGATACAAGCCTTGCTGCTGACCCCATGGATCTTGAGTCTCAACGGTCTGACGAAGGAGTGTTGCCCCATGCGAGACAAGTCACGTCGCGGTGCGCTGCCCGTACCGTCCAGCGTCATGAACGCCCAGAACGCGGTGGTTGGCCTGCGCGGGCGGGACCTGCTGTCCACCCTGCGCACCCTGGCGCTGCAAGGCCTCAAGCAGCCGGTGCACAGCGCCCGTCACGCCCTGGCGTTCGGCGGCCAGCTGGGCCGGGTGCTGCGCGGCGACACCCTGTACGCGGTCAACCCGCAGGATGCGCGCTTCGCCGACCCCACCTGGCGCCACAACCCCTTCTACCGGCGCAGCCTGCAGGCCTACCTGGCCTGGCAGAAGCAACTGAACAGCTGGATCGATGAGAGCGACCTGAGCGCCGATGACCGCGCCCGGGCGCGTTTCGTCTCCACCCTGCTCAGCGACGCCCTCTCGCCCTCCAACACCCTGCTCAACCCGCTGGCCGTCAAGGAGCTGTTCAACAGCGGTGGCAGCAGCGTGTTCAAGGGCCTGGGGCAATTGTTCGACGACCTGCTGCACAACGACGGCATGCCCAGCCAGGTCAGCAAACAGTCCTTCGAAGTGGGCCGCAACCTGGCCACCACCCCCGGCGCTGTCGTGTTTCGCAACGAACTGCTGGAGCTCATCCAGTACAAGCCTATGAGCGAAAAGCAGTTCGCCCGGCCGCTGCTGATCGTGCCGCCGCAGATCAACAAGTACTACATATTCGACCTGTCCAACGACAAGAGCTTCGTCCAGTACGCGCTGAAGAACGGCCTGCAGACCTTCATGGTCAGCTGGCGCAACCCGGATGCGCGGCACCGCGAATGGGGGCTGTCCACCTACGTGCAGGCGCTGGAAGAGGCCCTGGAGGTGTGCCGGGCCATCACCGGCAGCAAGGAAGTCAACCTGATGGGCGCCTGCGCCGGCGGTCTGAGCATCGCCGCGCTGCAGGGCCACCTGCAGGCCAGACGCCAGTTGCGCAAGGTGTCCAGCGCCACCTACATGGTCAGCCTGCTCGACAGCCAGATCGACAGCCCGGCCATGCTCTTCGCCGACGAGCAGACCCTGGAGACCGCCAAGCGCCGCTCTTACCAGCACGGCGTGCTGGACGGGCGCGACATGGCCAAGGTGTTCGCCTGGATGCGCCCCAACGACCTGATCTGGAACTACTGGATCAACAACTACCTGCTCGGCAAGAAGCCGCCGGCGTTCGACATCCTCTACTGGAACAACGACAACACCCGCCTGCCCGCAGCCCTGCACGGCGACCTGATCGACTTCTTCAAGCACAACCCGCTGACCCGGGCCGGCGCCCTGGAAGTCTGCGGCACCCCCATCGACCTGCAGAAAGTGACGGTCGACAGCTTCAGCGTGGCCGGCATCAACGACCACATCACCCCCTGGGACGCGGTCTATCGCTCGACCCTGCTGCTCGGTGGCGACCGGCGTTTCCTGCTGTCCAACAGCGGGCATATCCAGAGCATCCTCAACCCGCCTGGCAACCCCAAGGCCAACTACTACGAGAACGCCAAGCTGACCTCCGACCCGCGCGCCTGGTACCACGACGCACAGCACGTGCAGGGCAGCTGGTGGCCGCAGTGGCTGGAATGGATCCAGGCCCGCTCCGGCACGCAACGGGAAACCCTGACCGCGCTGGGCAACCAGACCTACCCGGCCATGGAGGCCGCGCCCGGCACTTATATCCACGTACGCTGAACAAGCCCTGGCTGGCCGTGGGCAACCCGGCCGGTTATCGTTCAGTTCCCCGAGGCCTGCACAAGAAGACCGGATGAAAACCCGCGAGCGTATCCTCGAATGTGCGCTGATGCTGTTCAACCAGCACGGCGAGCCCAATGTTTCCACCCTGGAAATCGCCAACGAGCTGGAGATCAGCCCGGGCAATCTCTACTACCACTTCCATGGCAAGGAGCCCCTGATCCTGGGGCTTTTCGAGCGCTTCCAGGCCGATATCGCGCCCCTGCTCGACCCGCCGGACGACGTGCGCCTGGACGCCGAGGACTACTGGCTGTTCCTGCACCTGATCGTCGAGAAGCTGGCTCAGTACCGTTTTCTGTTCCAGGACCTGTCCAACCTAGCGGGGCGCCTGCCCAAACTGGCCCGGGGGATTCGCAACTGGCTCAACGCCCTGAAGCGCACCCTGGCCTCGCTGCTCGCCCGCCTCAAGGCCCAGGGCCAGCTGACCAGCGACACCCCATCGCTCGGCCAACTGGTCGAGCAGATCACCCTGACCCTGCTTTTTTCCCTGGACTACCAGCGCATCATCGGCAGCGAAGGCGAGAGTCGCCTGGTGGTCTATCAGGTGATGATGCTGGTGGCGCCCCACCTGAAGAGCGAATCACGCTTCGCCGCCGAACACCTGGCGCAGCGCTACCTGGAAGCCTGACCCCAGAAACGCAAACGCCCGGCACGAGGCCGGGCGTTGCGAGAAACACCGTCACACTCAGGATTGAGTGATCGGGGTCACCGGTGCAGCTGGGGTGGTCGCCGGAGCGGTGGCTGCCGGAGTCGGTGCCGCGGGGGTAGCCGGCTTGGGTCCAGCGGGCTTGGCCGCGACAGGCTTCGGCGCTGCCGGCTTTTTCACTGCTGGCTTTTTCGCCGCCGCAGGCTTGGCAGCAGGTTTTGCCGCGGGTTTGGCTGCTGGCTTGGCGGCGGCTTTCACAGCGGGTTTCGCAGCCGGTTTGGCAGCGGGCTTGACCGCAGGCTTCGCAGCAGCGGCTGGCTTGGCAGCGGGTTTGACTGCCGGCTTGGCGGCGGCTTTCGCTGCCGGTTTGGCCGCAGGTTTAGCAGCAGGCTTGGCTGCCGGTTTCGCGGCGGCGGCCTTGACGGCGGGTTTGGCTGCCGGCTTGGCGGCTGGCTTCGACGCCGCCTTGGCGGCCGGTTTGGCCGCCGGCTTAACGGCGGGTTTGACCGCAGGCTTGGCTGCCGGCTTGACCGACTTGGCCGAGACGCCGGTGAGCTTTTCGAGCTGCTTGGTCAGGCTGTCGACTTTGTCGTTGAGCGACTTCACTTCATTGCGGCTCGGTACGCCGAGACGCGAGATCGCGTTGTTCAGGCGCTTGTCGAAAGCCTCTTCGAGCTCGCCCCACTTGCCGATCGCCTTGCCACGCACTTCATCGACCTTCGAGCGGGCGCTGCCAACGGTCGTACCGACCGAGGACTTCACGGAGCCCACCTGCTTGTCGACTTCGGCCTTGGCCTGCTTTTCAGCCTTCTCGCCATCCTTGACCAGGGTATCGAACAGCTTGGTGCCGTCCTTGCTGACCTTGGAGTATGCGCCCAAGCCCGCCAACCAGATCTGACGCGAGTATTTTTCAACCTCGCCGATCCAGGAGCTGGTCTGTTTTTCGGTTTTCTTTTTGACAGCCATCCTGCTCTCCTTATTTGGTACGCGCGACGTGCTCGAGCAACGCGCTCAGCTCATCCAGCTTAGCAGACAGTGTTTCAACATCCTGCTTGGACGGAATGCCGATACGATTCAGGGCACTGGCAACCCGAGTGTCGAACGCCTTTTCGATCTTGTCGAGTTGCACGTCAACCTTGCCCTTGACGCCGATGACCGTGTTTTTCACGCTGCCAATCTGCGAATTGGCCGCCTCGACCTGTTCATTGACCAGCTTTTTGCCTTTTTGCTCAACGCCTTCGCCAGTTTTTACCAGCTCCTTGAAGTAGCCGACGCCTTCCTGGCCGGCCTTTGCGTAGGCCCCAAGGCCCGCGAGCCAGATCTTGCGGGCGTAACCTTTAACGTCGGTCAGTACGGCGGCTTTATCTTCGACCGATTTTTTCACGGCAACTTTCGACATGGTGCACCTCACGCGATGTGTTCGAGGAAACGCCCACGGAATGCAGGCTTGGTGACACCGTACCGACGAAAATTAGAATCCACATACTAGGTTGTCATCCGACTGACATCGAACGCGCCCTAAGCCTTCAGGCTCTTGTCCAGCACCTCTTCGATCTCGCGTTTGATGGTGCCGCTCATGGCCGACAGCAGCAGGCCGAGGTTGAGCTGCACCCGGACCTGGTCTTCACCCACCACGATGCTGCCGTCGGCGCCGCTGCGCTTGAACTCCAGGGTGTCGCCGTTCCAGCGGTAGCGCACGTCGTATTCGCGGGCGAGGCGTTCGGCCAGTTGTTCGGCCTTTTCACGGGCGCCTTCGCGGCCGAGGGAATGGGGGCGTTCGATAGTGATTTTGGCCATGTGGTGTCTCCAGGGCAGGCAGGTGGGACATCGCGAAGGCGGTACCGGCAAGCCTCTGCCTGCGGGCCGCTGCGACGATCAGTCACACGACTATATCAGCCCGTCGGCGCCTGCCGCAGCGCATGTCAAGACACAGGAGGCGCACCGGGTTTAGAATGGCCGCCACTTTGATTGAGCCTCCTCTGCACTTTAGGTAAGGGCCACATGAACGATCCACGCAAGAACGACGGCAGCGAACCCACCACGCACTTTGGTTTCCAGGACGTGCCGGAAAGCCAGAAAGCGCAGAAAGTTGCCGAAGTCTTCCACTCGGTGGCGGCCAAGTACGACCTGATGAACGACCTGCTCTCGGGCGGCATGCACCGGCTGTGGAAACGCTTCACCATCGAGCTGTCCGGCGTGCGTTCGGGCAACCGCGTGCTGGACATCGCTGGCGGTACCGGCGACCTGACGAAGCAGTTCTCGCGCCTGGTCGGACCCACCGGCGAAGTGGTGCTGGCCGATATCAACGAATCCATGCTCAAGGTCGGCCGTGACCGTCTGCTGGACCGCGGCGTGGCCGGCAACGTCAAGTTCGTCCAGGCCGACGCGGAAAAGCTACCGTTCCCGGATAACCATTTCGATTGCGTGACCATTGCCTTCGGCCTGCGCAACGTGACCCACAAGGACGAGGCCATCCGCTCCATGCTGCGCGTCCTCAAGCCGGGCGGCCGCCTGCTGGTGCTGGAGTTCTCCAAGCCGTCCAGCAGCCTGCTGTCGAAGGTCTACGACACCTACTCGTTCAACTTCATGCCGCTGATGGGCAAGCTGATCACCAACGATGCCGAGAGCTACCGCTACCTGGCCGAGTCGATCCGCATGCACCCGGACCAGGACACGCTCAAGGCGATGATGGCCGAGGCCGGCTTCGAGCGCGTCACCTACCACAACATGACCGGCGGCATCGTCGCCCTGCACCGCGGTATCAAGCCCTGATGGTCATCAGCGGGCTACTGGCGGGTGTCGAGCTGGGGCTCAACCGGGTCCTGCGCATGGACAGTACCGCCCTGCCACGCCTGTCGGGCCTGGCCGGACGGGTGATTGCCGTGGACTGCCAGAAGCCCAGCCTGCAGCTGTTCATCCTCCCGGATGGCGAAGGCCTGCGCCTGGCAGCGAACTGGGCCGGCGAGGTCGACTGTCGCCTGCGCGCGCCCGCCTCCAGCCTGCTGCAACTGGCCATCAGCCGTGAAAAGACCGCCGTGCTGCACGGCCCCGAGGTCGAGCTGGAAGGCGACAGCGGGGTACTGCTCGAGCTGGCGGCGATCCTCCAGGACCTCGAGCTGGACTGGGAGTACGAGCTGTCGCACTGGCTCGGGCCCGTCGGTAGCCACCTGGTCGGTGCCCACGTGCGCAGCCGCGCCAACTGGACCGGGCAGACCCTGGACAGCCTGCGCCTGAACCTGGCCGACTACCTCAGCGAAGAATCACGCAGCTTGGTGGGTCAGCGCGAAGCCGATGCGCGCTTTGCCGAGCTCGACCGCCTCAAGCTGGCCCTCGACCGTCTCGATGCGCGCATTGAGCGCCTCGCCCAGAAGAATAAGCCCACCGCATGAAGCTGCTCGCCGTCCGCCGCCTGTTCCGCATCCAGCGTGTCGTCGTCCGTTACCGGCTGGACGACCTGCTGTTCGACCTGCCGCTCCCGTTCTGGATGAGGGCGTTGCGCTTTCTGCTGCCCTGGCGCTGGCTGCCCCGTGCACCGCTGGACCTGTCGCGGGGCGCACGCCTGCGCCTGGCCCTGGAAGAACTGGGGCCGATCTTCATCAAGTTCGGCCAGTTGCTGTCCACCCGCCGCGACCTGCTGCCGCCGGACATGGCCGACGAGCTGGCCAGGCTGCAGGACCAGGTGCCGCCGTTCGACCCGACCCAGTCCCTGGCGCTGATCGAGTCGCAGCTGGGCGCCAAGGTCGGCGAACTGTTCGCCCGCTTCGACGCCCAGCCCCTGGCATCGGCATCCGTGGCTCAGGTGCACGCCGCGCAGCTGAAAAGCGGCGAGGAAGTGGTCATCAAGGTGATCCGTCCCGGCCTCAAGCCGATCATCCGCCAGGACATCGCCTGGCTGTTCCTGCTCGCCAGGATCGCCGAAAAGGCCTCTGCCGATGCGCGCCGCCTGCGCCCGGTGGAAGTGGTCAGCGATTACGAAAAGACCATCTACGACGAACTCGACCTGCTGCGCGAGGCGGCCAACGCCAGCCAGCTGCGCCGCAACTTCGAGGGCTCGCCGCTGCTCTACGTGCCCCAGGTCTACTGGGACCTGTGCCGCCCGAAAGTGCTGGTGATGGAGCGCATCTACGGCGTGCCGGTGACCGACCTCGCCACCCTGGTGGACCAGCGCACAGACCTCAAGGCCCTGGCCGAGCGCGGCGTGGAAATCTTCTTCACCCAGGTGTTCCGCGACAGCTTCTTCCACGCCGACATGCACCCGGGCAACATCTTCGTCAGCACCCGCACGCCCTGGAACCCGCAATACATCGCCATCGACTGCGGCATCATCGGCAGCCTCACCGACGAGGACCAGGATTACCTGGCACGCAACCTGATCGCCTTCTTCAAGCGTGATTACCGCAAGGTGGCGCAGCTGCACATCGACTCAGGCTGGGTGCCGGTCGACACCAAGGTCAACGAATTCGAGGCGGCGATCCGCACCGTTTGCGAACCGATCTTCGAAAAACCGTTAAAGGATATTTCCTTCGGCCAGTTGCTGCTGCGCCTGTTCCAGACGGCGCGCCGCTTCAACATGGAAGTGCAGCCGCAACTGGTGCTGCTGCAGAAAACCCTGCTGAACATCGAAGGCCTGGGTCGCCAGCTGTACCCCGACCTGGACCTCTGGAGCACCGCTCAGCCCTTCCTGGAGCGCTGGATGCGCGAGCGGATCAGCCCCCTGCACCTGCTGCGCAACCTGCAGCAGCAGGCCGAACAGGTGCCTCACCTGTCGCAAATGGCCCGCGACACCCTGGAGCGCCTCAACCAGCAGGCCCCGGCGCGCCAGGAGCCAGACAGCCGCCGTGAAACCTGGCCGGTGCGCCTGCTCGGTGCCGCGCTGATCGGCGGTGCCGCCAGCCAGGGCCTGGCCCTGAACGTGCTGGACTGGACGAACTGGGCGATGCTGGCCGGCGGTCTCTATCTGGTACTGCGCCGATAGCCAGTCGGCCGCCGCACTGGCACACTTGGTCAATAGCCGGACGCGCTGGCGCCCGCCTCTGATTTCTGACGGAACACCGATGAACGATTGGCTCGACGACATCAACTGGAACAGCGACGGCCTGGTGCCGGCGATCGCCCAGGACCACAAGACCGGCCGCGTGCTGATGATGGCCTGGATGAACCGCGAATCCCTCGCCCTGACCGCTGCCGAGCAACGGGCTATCTACTGGTCGCGCTCGCGCGGCAAACTGTGGCGCAAGGGCGAAGAGTCCGGCCACGTGCAGAAACTGCATGAGCTGCGCCTGGACTGCGACGCCGACGTGATCATCCTGATGGTCGAGCAACTGGGCGGCATCGCCTGCCACACTGGCCGCGAAAGCTGCTTCTACCGGGTGCTGGAAAACGACGGCTGGAAAACCGTCGATGCCGTGCTGAAAGACCCCCACGCCATCTACGCAGGACACAAGCATGAGTGACACCCTGACCCGCCTCGCCGAGGTGCTGGAAGCGCGCAAGGGTGCAGCGGCCGACAGCTCCTACGTGGCCAGCCTCTATCACAAGGGGCTGAACAAGATTCTCGAGAAAGTCGGCGAGGAATCGGTGGAAGCCATTCTCGCCGCCAAGGACGCAGCCGCCAGTGGCGACTGCAGCGACCTGATCTACGAAACCGCGGACCTGTGGTTCCACAGCCTGGTCATGCTGGCCGCCCTCGGTCAGCACCCCCAGGCGGTACTGGACGAACTCGATCGCCGCTTCGGCCTGTCCGGGCATGCGGAAAAAGCCGCACGCACCGACACCCACTAATCAACCTCAAGAGGCTCCGTACATGGGCATTTTCGATTGGAAACACTGGCTGGTCATTCTCATCGTCGTGATTCTGGTGTTCGGTACCAAGAAGCTGAAGAACCTGGGTTCGGACCTCGGCGAAACCATCAAGGGTTTCCGCAAGGCGATGAACACCGACGACGAGCAGCAGCCAGGCGCTCCGGCCGATGCCGCCAAGCCGCAGCCGGCCCAGCCGACCGCTCCGCTGAACCAGCCGCACACCATCGACGCGCAGGCCCAGAAAGTCGAAGAGCCTGCTCGCAAGGACTGATCCCACGCCATGTTCGATATAGGCTTTTCCGAACTGCTCCTGGTCGGCCTGGTTGCCCTGGTTGTTCTCGGCCCGGAACGCCTGCCCGGTGCGGTGCGTACCGCCAGCCTGTGGATCGGCCGCCTGAAACGCAGCTTCCAGGCGATCAAGCAGGACGTGGAACGCGAACTCGGTGCCGATGAAATCCGCCGGCAGCTCCACAACGACAAGATTCTCGAACTGGAGCGCGAGATGCAGGCCATGAAACGCGACCTGCTCAGCCCGCCGGGCAGCAAGCCTGCCGAACCGACCATCAGCCCGGACCCGGCCGCCCCGAGCACACCGCCCGCGCCGCCACCCACCAGCCAGGACAAGCCTCAGCAACCATGAGTCGACTACCCGATGGCGATCAGGAAATGCCGCTGCTCTCGCACCTGACCGAGCTGCGCTCGCGCATGCTGCGGTGCATCGTCATGGTGTTCCTGCTGTTCGCCGGTCTGTTCTATTTCGCCCAGGACATCTACACCCTCGTCTCGGCGCCGCTGCGGGCGTACCTGCCGGAAGGCGCGACGATGATCGCCACCGGCGTCGCCTCGCCGTTCCTCACGCCGTTCAAGCTCACCGCCTGGGTCGCGCTGTTCCTCAGCGTGCCGGTGATCCTGCACCAGATCTGGGGTTTCATCGCTCCGGGCCTGTACAAGCACGAGAAGCGCATCGCGGTGCCGTTGCTGGTCTCCAGCATCATTCTGTTCTACAGCGGCATGGCCTTCGCCTACTTCCTGGTGTTCCCGATCATTTTCCACTTCTTCGCCAGCGTCACCCCGGACGGCGTGGCGATGATGACGGACATCAACGAGTACCTGAACTTCGTCCTCACGCTGTTCCTGGCCTTCGGCGTCGCCTTCGAGATCCCGGTCGCCACTTTCCTGCTGATCTGGGTCGGCATCGTCGATGTCGAAACCCTGCGCAAAAGCCGCCCCTACGTGATCGTCGGCTGCTTCGTGGTCGGCATGATCCTCACACCGCCCGACGTGTTCTCACAGACGCTCCTGGCGGTGCCGATGTGGCTGTTGTTCGAGGTGGGCGTGCTCTGTGGCAGCCTGATCAAGCGCGACCGCGACGCCGAGCACGAAGACGACGAAGCGGAAACCGAAGACCAGCCGCCCGCTCCCCAGCCGTGAACCTGCTGCTCCTGGAAGACAGTAACTTCGTGGCCGCTGACCGCGCCCTGCTTAGCGGGCGTCGCCTCAAACACCTGCACGAGGTACACCGCGCGGAGGCGGGCGACAGCCTCCGCGTCGGTCGGCTGAACGGGGCCATGGGCCGCGGCCAGCTGCTGCGCCTGGAGGCCGACGAGGCGGAGTTGCAGGTCACGCTCGACCAACCCGCTCCCGCCAAACTGCCCCTGACCCTCCTGCTGGCGCTGCCCCGGCCGAAGATGCTCAAGCGCGTGCTGCAGACCGTCAGCGCCATGGGCGTGCCGCGCCTGGTGCTGCTCAACAGCTACCGCGTGGAAAAAAGCTTCTGGCAGACACCATTCCTGGAACCGGAGGCGATTCGCGAGCAGCTGATTCTCGGCCTGGAGCAGGCCCGCGACACGGTGCTGCCTGAGGTGATCATCGAGAAGCGCTTCAAGCCCTTTGTAGAGGACCGCCTGCCGGCCCTGGTCGGCGACAGCCTGGGCCTGGTCGGACACCCGGGTGATTACCCGGCCTGCCCGCGTGCGGTCGAGCAACCGGTCACCCTGGCCATCGGCCCCGAGGGTGGCTGGATTCCCTACGAAGTGGAAAAACTGCAGGAGGCCGGCCTGCAACCCGTGCAGCTCGGCGAACGTATCCTGCGGGTCGAAACCGCCGTCACCGCGCTGCTCGCCCGCCTGTTCTGATCCCGCTCAGTCGCGATCCTTCCAATGCGCGGGCAGCAACTGCCCGGCGAACGCCGGCGCCTCCTCCAGGCGCACCTCATTGGCCAGCAACGGCTCACCGCATTCGGAGCACACCAGCACGCCGTGCATGGCATGGCCGCAACTGCGGTGCACGTGGCGGATCGGCGGGCCGTTCTCGTCGCTCATGTGCCGATCGCCCCAGTTCACCAGCGCCAGCACCGCCGGGTACAGCTCACGGCCCTTGTCGGTGAGACGGTATTCCTCCCGTACCGGCCGCGCCTGGTAGGCGACCTTGTCCAGCACACCGTGCTCGGCCAGTTTCTTCAGCCGCTCCGCCAGCAGATGACGGGTCACACCTAGGCGCTTCTCGAATTCGTCGAAGCGGCGAATCCCGAGAAAACACTCGCGCAGGATCAGCAACGTCCAGCGGTCCCCGACCACGGACAGGGTCCGTGCCAGCGAACAGGGTTGTTGGTCGAGCTCTTCCCAGCGCATCGGTGATTCTCCGGCAATCGATAACGCACGATAACTTGACAGGTTCCAAAACGGAACCCACTATCGAGCCAGGTTCCAAATAAGAACTAACAAGAACCACGTGCGTTCCGATCGCTTGCCGAGGAGTCCGCCCCACACGGAGAACCCGTATGTCACAGGAAAAAGCCGTCCTCGTGGTAGGCGCCGGCGATGCCACCGGCGGTGCCATTGCCAAGCGCTTTGCCCGCGAGGGCTACATCGCCTGCGTGGCCCGACGCAACGCTGACAAACTGGCGCCGCTGGTCGAGGAGATCGAAGCGGCAGGTGGACGGGCCCGCGCATTTGGCTGCGATGCCCGGATCGAAGAACAGGTCATCGACCTGCTCGCCACCATCGAACGGGAGGTCGCACCCATCGAGGTGGTGGTTTTCAACATCGGTGCCAACGTGCAGTTCTCGATCACCGAAACCACCGAGCGGGTCTACCGCAAGGTCTGGGAAATGGCCGCGCTGGCAGGTTTCCTGACCGGGCGCGAAGCGGCGAAAGTCATGCTCACCCGCGGCCGCGGCACCATCCTCTTCACCGGCGCCACCGCCTCGCTGCGCGGCCGCGCCAACTTCGCTGCCTTCGCCAGCGCCAAGTTCGCCCTGCGGGCTCTGGCCCAGAGCATGGCCCGCGAACTCGGCCCCAAGGGCATCCATGTCGCCCACCCGATCATCGACGGCGCCATCGATACCGCCTTCATCCGCGACACCTTTCCCGAGCTATACCAGCGCAAGGAACAGGACGGCATCCTCGACCCGGCACACATCGCCGAGACCTACTGGCAGATCCATTGCCAGCCACGGGACTGCTGGGTGCACGAACTGGACCTGCGACCCTGGACGGAAACCTTCTGACCCAGTGCTCCCCCAGGATTGCAGCCGAAAGCCGAGGGTATTCCGTAGGGTGGATGACGCTTCACCCATCCACCACCGCACACCTCATGGTGGATGAACAAAGCGTCATCCACCCTACGGGATCACGAGACGCGGAAACCTTTCCAGCCGCTGCACACCAGGCTAATAACAGGTCCTCCAAGAGGAGTACGCAATGAGCAAAACCGTTGAGTTCTTTTTCGATTTCGGCAGCCCCACCAGCTACCTGGCCTGGACCCAGTTGCCGCGTATCGCTGCCGATGCAGGCGCCGAGATTGCCTGGCGCCCGATGCTGCTGGGTGGGGTGTTCAAGGCCACCGGCAACCAGTCACCGATCAGCGTGCCGGCCAAGGGGCGCTACATGCTGCAGGACCTGGCCCGCTTCGCCACGCGCTATGGCGTGCCGATGGCCTTCAACCCGCACTTCCCGATCAACACCCTGACGCTGATGCGCGGCGCCACCGGCTACCTGGATACGCCGCACTTCGTCACCTACGTGCAGGCCATATTCGAGGCCCTGTGGGTGCAGCAGAAGAACCTCGGCAATCTCGAGGTCGTGGCCGAGGTGCTGGAGAAAGCCGGCCTCGACGCCACCGCGTTCGAGCGACTGGTCAGCGACGAAGCGGTCAAGGAGCGGCTCAAGCAGACCACCGAGGAAGCCATCCGCCGCGGGGTCTTCGGGGCGCCGACCTTCTTCGTCGGCAACGAACTGCATTTTGGCCAGGACCGCCTCGACTTCGTCGCCGAGGCGCTGGCCCGCTGAAGCGGCTCAGGTTTCCAGGAGAAAAGTCACCGGCCCGTCATTGACCAGATGCACCTGCATGTCGGCGCCGAAGCGCCCGGTGGCCACCGTGGGATGCTGACGCCGAGCCTGCTCGACCAGCAGGTCGAACAGCTCGGCGCCCAATGCGGGCGACGCGGCGCTGGAAAAGCTCGGGCGCAGGCCGCTTTTGGTGTCAGCCGCCAGGGTGAATTGCGAGACCAGCAACAGACCGCCACCGACATCACTGAGCGACAGGTTCATCTTGCCGTCGGCATCGCTGAACACCCGGTAGTTGAGCAGCTTGTGCAGCAGCTTGGCGACACTGGCCGGAGTGTCCTGGGGCTCGACCCCGACCAGCGCCAGCAGGCCCTGGTCCACCGCGCCAACCACTTCGCCGGCCACGTCCACCCGCGCGCTGCGTACCCGCTGGATCAGCGCCTTCACGCTTCGTCAGGCGCCAGGTTGAGCAGGCGCCGGGCGATCTGGTCGGTGGCGCGTACCAGGGCATCGGTGATGCCGATTTCCGACGCGGCATGGCCGGCATCGCGGATGATCTGCAGCTCGCTGTTGGGCCAGGCCTGGTGCAGGTCCCAGGCATTGTCCAGCGGGCAGATGACGTCGTAGCGGCCGTGCACGATGACACCCGGCAGGTGGGCGATCTTCGGCATGTCGCGCAGCAACTGGTCCGGCTCGAGGAAGGCGTTGTTGACGAAGTAATGGCACTCGATGCGGGCGATCGACAGTGCGCGATGGGCATCTGTGAAGCGATCGACCACCTGCGGGTTGGGGCGCAGCGTGAGGGTTTTGCCCTCCCAGGTCGACCAGGCCTTGGCGGCGTGCATCTGGGCGATCTGGTCGGAGCCGGTCAGGCGCTTGTAGAAGGCCTGCATCAGGTCGCCGCGCTCCTCCACCGGAATCGGCGCCACGTAGTCCTGCCAGTAATCGGGGAACAGGCGGCTGGCGCCTTCCTGGTAGAACCAGCGGAACTCCTGCGGGCGGCAGAGAAAGATGCCCCGCAGGATCAGCGCGTGGATGCGCTCCGGATGACGCTGGGCATAGGCCAGGGACAAGGTGGAGCCCCAGGAGCCACCGAACAGCACCCACTTGTCGATGCCCAGGTGCTCGCGGATTCGCTCGAGGTCGGCAACCAGGTCCCAGGTGGTGTTGTTTTCCAGGCTGGCATGGGGGGTCGAACGCCCGCAGCCGCGCTGATCGAAGGTGATGATGCGGTACAGGGTCGGGTCGAAGAAGCGGCGGCTCATGGCATCGCAACCCGCGCCCGGACCGCCGTGAATGAACACCACGGGCAGCCCATCCGGAGAGCCGCTTTCGTCCACGTAAAGCACATGCGGCGCCTCGACCGCCAGATCATGGCGGGCGTAGGGTTTGATCTCCGGATAGAAAGTCTGCATGGCTGGCTCCTGGATATGTGCGTACGGTACGGTCAGGCGTATAACGAGGCGTTACTGTCGCACCGACGTTTCCCGTCTGCCGGGCATCATAACCATGAAAAAGGAGTTCAGCATGTCAGCAAGGAAATTCACCCTGCCTTTTATGATGTTTTTCGCCCTGCTCGCCGGCTGCGGCGGCAACAGCGATCCGCAGGCGGCCCTGGAGGCCGCGGTGCAGCTACTGCAGGACAACCTCGAAACGAAGAAGACCAGTGCCGTGATGGACCAGCTGCACCCGGAGTTTTCCGCCCAGGAACAGTTCGACCGGGACTGGGCCCAGCGCACCATGACCCTGCTGTTTCTGCGCCACAAGAACGTCAAGGTGATCGCCCTGAGCAAGAGCAGCCAGGTCGACCCGACCTACAGCGAGAAAGGCCACACCGATGCCCAGGTGGCCCTGACCGGCGCCGAGGGCCTGATCCCCAACAGCGCCAAGCACTATGGAGTCAAGCTCGAATGGTGGCTGGACGACGGCGAATGGAAGCTGGCACGCCTGCGCTGGGAATGACCGGCGCAGGTGCCTGAGGTCAGGGGCGCGGCAGCTCGCTGTCCGGCGTGCGCCAGATCAGCTTGTCGGTGTCGTAGCCCTGGCCCTTGGCGACTTCCAGCAGTTTGTCGCGCAGCTCTGGGGCGACCTCCTGCTCACGGGACAGCAGCCACAGGTAACGGCGGTTGGGGTTACCCACCAGTGCCGTGCGGTAGTCGCCATCCACGTACAGCACCCAGTAGTCGCCCTTGGCCACGCCAGGCAGCGCCTTGCTGAACCAGTTGTCGAAACGTACCCAGAGCTTGTCGGTCTTGCCCTCGACCTGGGCCACGGCCTCGCCCTCGGCCTGCTGCCAGTCGCGGTCGTCGGTGAGGCAGCGGTTCAGCACATGGATGCTGCCGTCGTCCTGCAGGTCGTAATGGGCCTCGGACTGCACGCAGTCGCGCTGGAAGAACATCGGCAGGCGCGCCTGTTCGTACCAGGTGCCCTGATAGCGCTCGAGATCGACATTCTCGGCGGTCTTGGGCGGCACCACCCCGGTGCCCGAGTTGGCGCAGCCAGCCAGCGCTGCGAGGACGAACAAACCAGCGAACACACGCATTTTCGACTCCTTTACTTCAAACCTTTGCCGGAAAACATCAAGACCTTGTCCCCGGCGTACTGCACGCTGATGAAGGTCTGCTGGTCGCCCCAGGTGCAGCTGGACATGCCCAGGGCGCCGGAGCACTCGGTGGCCTTGCCCAACAGGTTCTCGACCTCGACCTTGCTCATGCCGGCTTCGAGTTTCGAATAGTTATCCTGGTTGATCTTGTTGCAGGCAGCCAGCAACACACAGCACGCCAACATGGCGAAGTGACGGGGGGACATGGATGACGCTCCTGATGAATGGTCGCGGAAAGCTTGGCACAGTGCCATGCAACCTGCCTGCTTGGACGTCAGAAACGCGAGCCAGGTTCCAGCAGGAAGGCCTGTTCTTCAGCCGTGGAAGAGCGCCCGAGAATGGCGTTGCGGTGGGGGAAACGGGAAAAGCGCGCGATCACGCGCTGGTGCCGCTGCGCGTAGTCCAGGTAGTCGGCGAACGTCGGACGGTCGACGGGCGCTGACGCGCTGTGCAACCCGGAAAAGTACTCGACGGAACGCGCCTGGCTCGCCAGGTCTTCCGCGTGCTCCAGCACCAGGTAGATGAACACCCGCTGAAGCGGCGGCAGGTGCTGGTCCAACCCACGGGCCAAGCCCTCTTCCACCAGCGCCTGGGCCCGCGCGTCGCCGGCGAATGCCCGGGGCGTGTCGCGGAAGATCATGCGCGGCAACTGGTCCAGCAGCAGGACCGTGGCCAGCCAGCCGGAGGGTTGCGCGTGCCACGCCGTCAGTTCACCGGCCATGGCCTTGTCCACCCACTCGCCGAAACGCTCGCGGGCCTCCTGGTCCTGGCTGTCACGCTTGCCGAACCACAAACGCGACTGCGCAGCCGCCACCTCGGCAGCCGTCGCCCGGGGTTCGCTACCGAACCACCAGTCGAGCAACGGCTGCCAAGGCGCGGCCAAGGGTCATTCCTTGTGGTAGGCGGTCACGCGCTCGACTTCTTCCTTCGAACCGAGGAAGACCGCGACCCGCTGGTGCAGCGAGGTCGGCTGGATGTCGAGGATGCGCTGCTGGCCGTTGGTGGCGGCACCGCCGGCCTGTTCGATGATGAAGGCCATGGGGTTGGCTTCGTACATCAGGCGCAGCTTGCCGGGTTTTTCCGGCTCGCGGCTGTCGCGCGGGTACATGAACAAACCGCCACGGGTCAGGATGCGGTGCACATCGGCCACCATCGAGGCGATCCAGCGCATGTTGTAGTTCTTCTTCAGCGGCCCGGTTTCACCGGCCAGCAGCTCGCCGACATACCGCTGCACCGGCGCTTCCCAGTGGCGCTGGTTGGACATGTTGATGGCGAATTCCTTGGTCGTTTCCGGCACCGTGATGGTGTCGTGGGTCAGCACGAAGCTGCCCAGTTCGCGGTCCAGGGTGAAGCCCTTGACGCCGTTGCCCAGGGTCAGCAGCAGCATGGTCTGCGGGCCGTAGATCGCGTAGCCGGCGGCCACTTGCTGGGTGCCAGGCTGCAGGAATGCGTCTTCGCCCAGGTCACCGCTGTCGCCGTTACGGTCCGGGCAACGCAGCACCGAGAAGATGGTACCGACCGAGACGTTGACGTCGATGTTGGAGGAGCCGTCCAGCGGGTCGAACACCAGCAGGTACGCGCCCTTGGGATAACGGCCCGGGATCTGGTAGGCGTTGTCCATTTCTTCCGACGCCATGCCCGCCAGGTGACCGCCCCACTCGTTGGCTTCCAGCAGGATCTCGTTGGAGATCACGTCGAGTTTCTTCTGCACTTCGCCCTGTACGTTCTCGGTTTCCATGCTGCCGAGCACGCCGCCCAGTGCACCCTTGGAGACCTGGTGGCTGATGGCCTTGCATGCACGCGCCACGACTTCGATGAGGAAGCGCAGATCGGCGGGGGTGTTATGGCTGCGGGTCTGCTCGATCAGATAGCGGCTCAGGGTAACGCGAGACATGGATGACTCCGGGAGGGGAAGTAAAATCGCGCGCAGTTTACTCCTTTACGGGCAACCGCGCCTCAGAACCTAGATCGGTGGGAAGGGCCTTTAGTTCAACACAGGGCGCACACGCGGTTGCGGCCACTGCGCTTGGCTTCGTAGAGGGCCGCGTCCGCTGCCTGCAGCAGCTCATCCAGCCCGGCGCCCTGCTCCGGCCACAGCGCCAGCCCCGCCGACAGGGTCACGTAGCGAGCGCCGCCGCGGGTCGGCAGCGGGTGTTCCGCCAGTTGCCGGCAGACCAGTTCCATGCGCCGACGCGCCTCCCCGGCATCGGCCCCTGGGAGGATCAGCAGGAACTCCTCGCCGCCGATGCGAAATGCCGCATCCGAGCCCCGGATGCTGCCCAGCAGGTGACGCGCCACGCCCTTGAGCACGTCGTCGCCTTCCATATGGCCATGCACGTCGTTGAGCTGCTTGAAATGGTCGAGGTCAATGAGCGCCAGGGACAGGGGAATCTGGTCACGCTGGGCGCGAATCCGCTCGCGCTCGAAGAATTCGTCCAGGTAACGGCGGTTGAACAGACCGGTCAGCGGGTCGCACAGCGCCTGCTCCTGCAACTGCTCGTGCAGGATGGAAATGGTCCGCAGGCGTTCTTCGCTCACCGCCAGGGCCTCGGCCAGCCTCAGCTCGCTCAGGTGGCGCTGGGTCACGTCACGCAGGTAGAGCATCTGCCCGAGCAGCGCGCGCCCGCGGCGGCTGACCCGCTCGATGGCCCGGACCCGCACTTCGAAATAACGCCCTGCGCTGGTCAGGGTCAGCAGTTGCTCCTGGGCGGTATCGACCTGGCCGTCCAGCAGCGCCTGCAGGTCGCTGCCCAGCACCGGCCAGTCCCGCAACGGCTGCCCCCGCCAGCCTTCGTGCAGCCCGGCCAGCTTCAGGGCTGCCGGGTTGGCTTCGATCACCCGCCCCCGGGAGTCGACCACCAGCACCGGATCGAACAGCTCCTCCAGCAACAGGTGCCGCGCCACGGGCATCAGGTCGAACAGGCGCACGCCGACGATCAGCCAGGCGAAGGCCACCAGGGTAAAGGCGAAACTGAAGGGGGTGGGGTCGAAACCGAACAGGGTCTGGCCAAAGCCCACATAGCTGATGTTGGCGATCCAGGGCACCGCCGTCACCAGCACGAACGCCAGATAATGCCGGCGATGCACTCCCTCGCTGGTCAGCGCAGCCCGCAGCATCACGCCCATGCAGAACAGCATGAACACGTACACATACGCTGCTGCGGCATAGAACAACGGGCCATGGGCGTAACGGATCGCCGCTCCCGGCTCCGCCGACAGCGGAGCTGTAGCGGCGCCGTAGAACAGGCCATGCCAGGGGTTGCTCACGGCCGCCAGCCAGACCAGCACCGGCACCACGGCAAGCGCCAGGACGCCGCGCAGCGGAATCGGCGTCCGCACGCTGTTGACGTACTGCCAGAGGAAGATCGCCCAGAAGGTCGGCACCGAGATGATTCCCGGCCAGGCCATGCTCGCCCAGAACACCTTGCAGTCTGCCCCTTGAGCCGCCATCTCGATCGAGGCTGCGGCCATCCACCAGAGGCTGCCGAGGTGCAGCAGAATGAAACTGTCACGCCCTGGGAAGGCGCGTTGCCGGATGACCCAGTGGGCCAGCAGGAGGACCCCGATGCAGACGACACCCGTCAGCACCACCGGGATGCTCAGAGCCCAGCCAGAGCCGAGACAGGCCGTCATGCCAGCCACCGGTGCGCAGGCACGAAGCGAACATCAAGACAAAGATCGAAAAAGCGCTGCAAAAGGCCATCCTGACCTGAAATAAAAGAACAACGGTGCGATCGGGTGGCACGAAGCGGAAAACGGTACTGCAATTCCAGCGTCCTTTACTGCATTCACGCGGCCCACCTCACCGCTCCCGGACCGAGGATCAGCCTGAAACCCGAAGTCTAGAGCGGCATTCTACTCCGCGCCAATGCACCACGGGCACAAATACCCACAACCAACCGGCGGTTATTTAGCCCAAAACCCGGCAACACCGCTATCATCGCCCGCCGCCCAACCACGCCCCGTGCACACGATGAAAAACAACCTGATTGCCGCCGCTGAAATCGACCGACTGGAAACCTGGGCCAAGTACAGCGGCGACATGTGTCACAGCTGCATCTCCAGCTGCTGCACCCTGCCGGTCGAGGTGCGCCTCAACGACCTGATTCGCATCGGCATCGTCGACGAGTTCGAACGCAGCGAGCCCGCCAAGAACATCGCCAAGCGCCTGCAGAAGGACGGCATCGTCGAGCGCTTCAACCAGAAGTCCGGGATCTTCACCCTGGTGCGCATGAGCAACAACGACTGCCTGTACCTGGACCGCAAGACCCGCCTGTGCACCATCTACGACAAGCGCCCCGACACCTGCCGCAACCACCCCAAGGTCGGGCCACGCCCGGGCTACTGCGCCTACAAGCCCAAGAGCTGACGACCGGCCAGCCGCGCGAGGAGAACGCCATGATTCCCCTGATCCTGTCCGGCGGCAGTGGCTCCCGGCTCTGGCCCCTGTCTCGCACCCACTACCCCAAGCAGTTTCTGGCGCTGGGCGAGCACGGCAGCATGCTCCAGCAGACCGTGCAGCGCTTGCCTGCGCATGGTCTGCAAGCGCCATTGGCGGTCTGTAACGAGGCCCATCGCTTCGTGGTCAGGGAGCAACTGGAGGCCATTGGCTGCCAGCCCCAGGCGATCCTGCTCGAACCGGTCGGCCGCAATACCGCGCCGGCCGTGGCCGTGGCGGCCATGCACCTGCTTGCCGAGGGCCGCGACGAGTTGCTGCTGGTGCTGCCGGCCGACCATGCGATCGACGACCTACCACGCTTTCACGCCGCCCTGGACGCCGCCCGCCAGGCCGCCGACAGTCACGAGATGGTGCTGTTCGGCGTTCCAGCCGACCGGGCGGAAACCGGCTATGGCTACATCAAGGCCGCCCCGGCGGCCGAGGCGCCCAACGGCGCGCTACGGGTCGAACGGTTCGTCGAGAAACCCGACCTGGCCACCGCGAACGCATTCGTGGCCGAGGGCGGCTACTTCTGGAACAGCGGCATGTTCCTGTTCCGCTGCAGCCACTACCTTGAGGCGCTTGAACGCCATGCCCCGGAGATTCACGCCGCCTGCCGATCAGCCTGGCAACGCAGCACCGAAGACCTCGGTTTCATCCGCCTCGATCCGGCGGCCTTCGATAGCTGCCCGGCCGACTCGATCGATTACGCCGTGATGGAAAAGACCGACCGCGCCTGCGTGGTACCGCTCGCGGCGGGCTGGAACGACATCGGCTCCTGGTCCGCCCTCTGGGACGTGCAGGACAAGGACGGCGACGGCAATGCCCGGATCGGCGATGTGGTGCTGCAGGACAGCCGCAACTGCCTGGCGCACAGCCAGAGCAAACTGGTGGCCCTGGTGGGCCTGGACGACGTGGTGGTCGTGGAAACCCGGGATGCGGTGATGGTGGCCCACAAGGATCGGACCCAGGACGTCCGGCAACTGGTCGGCACCCTGGGCGTCCAACAGCGCCCGGAAATCCATGACCACAGCCAGGTCTACCGTCCCTGGGGCAGCTACAGCACCCTCGACAGCGGCCCGCACTTCCAGGTCAAGCGCCTGGTGATCAAGCCCGGTGCCAGCCTGTCGCTGCAGCGCCACCAGCACCGCGCCGAGCACTGGGTGGTGGTGTCCGGCACGGCACGGGTGACCTGCGACGACCGGACCTTTGTGCTCACCGAAAATCAGTCGACCTACATTCCCATGGCGGCGCTGCACCGCCTGTCCAACCCGGGCAGGATTCCCCTGGAAATCATCGAGGTGCAGTCCGGCAGTTACCTGGGCGAAGACGATATCGAACGCTTCGACGACGTCTATGGCCGCACCGACGCCCTGCTCCACAGCGATCCCGCAGATTGAACCACTCAACCCCGGATAGCGCCGCGAGGCCGAACGCCAGGCATTAAAAAACCCCGCAGGCTTTCGCCGGCGGGGTTTTCAGGCAGTCAGGCTGAAGATCAGGCCTTGGCTTTCTTGGCAGCGCGGGTGCGCTCGCCTTCGTCCAGGATCTTCTTGCGCAGACGGATCGACTTCGGCGTGACTTCGCACAGCTCGTCGTCCTGGATGAATTCCAGGGCCTGCTCGAGGGTGAAGCGAACCGGCGGAACCAGGGCGATGGTCTCGTCCTTGCCCGACGCGCGCATGTTGTCGAGCTTCTTGCCCTTGGTGGGGTTCACGCCCAGGTCGTTGTCACGGCTGTTCAGGCCGACGATCTGACCGTTGTAGATGTCCTGACCGTGCTCGATGAACAGCTTGCCACGAGCCTGCAAGGTTTCCAGGGAGTAGGTCAGTGCCTTGCCGGTCTCGATGGAGACCAGTACGCCGTTCTGGCGGCCGGACATCTGGCCGGACTTCATCACGTCGTAACGGTCGAAGATCGAGGTCAGGATGCCTGCACCGTTGGTCAGGGTCAGGAACTGGTTACGGAAACCGATCAGACCACGGGCCGGAATGTTGTATTCCAGGCGAACACGGCCCTTGCCATCCGGCGCCATGTTGGTCAGGTCGCCCTTGCGCAGGCCCATTTCTTCCATGACCTTGCCCTGGGCTTCTTCCGGGATGTCGATGGTGACGTTCTCGAACGGCTCGTGCTTGGCGCCGTTGACTTCGCGGATGATCACTTCAGGACGGCCTACGCCCATCTCGAAGCCTTCGCGACGCATGTTCTCGATCAGAACCGAGAGGTGCAGCTCACCACGGCCGGAGACCTTGAACTTGTCGGCCGAGTCGCCTTCTTCGACGCGCAGGGCCACGTTGTACAGCAGCTCCTTGTCCAGACGCTCCTTGATGTTGCGGCTGGTGACGAACTTGCCTTCCTTGCCGCAGAACGGCGAGTCGTTGACCTGGAAGGTCATGGAAACGGTCGGCTCGTCTACGGTCAGCGGCTTCATCGCCTCGACATTGTTCATGTCGCACAGGGTGTCGGAGATGAACAGCTCGTCGAAACCGCTGATGCAGACGATGTCGCCGGCGGTGGCTTCTTCGACGTCCACACGGTGCAGACCGTGGTGGCCCATCAGCTTGAGGATACGGCCGTTGCGCTTCTTGCCTTCGGTGTCGATGGCGACGACCGGGGTGTTCGGCTTGACGCGGCCACGGGCGATACGGCCCACACCGATGATGCCGAGGAAGCTGTTGTAGTCCAGGGCGGAAATCTGCATCTGGAACGGACCGTCGACGTCGACGCTCGGCGCCGGAACGTGGTCGACGATGGCCTGGTACAGCGCGGTCATGTCTTCGCCCATGGCAGTGTGGTCCAGACCGGCGATGCCGTTCAGGGCCGAGGCGTAGACGACCTGGAAGTCCAGCTGCTCTTCGGTGGCACCGAGGTTGTCGAACAGGTCGAAGATCTGGTCCAGAACCCAGTCAGGACGCGCGCCCGGACGGTCGACCTTGTTGATCACGACGATCGGCTTCAGGCCGGCTTCGAAGGCCTTCTTGGTCACGAAGCGGGTTTGCGGCATCGGGCCGTCCTGGGCGTCGACCAGCAGCAGCACGGAGTCGACCATCGACATCACGCGCTCTACTTCACCGCCGAAGTCGGCGTGGCCGGGGGTGTCGACGATGTTGATGCGGTATTCGCCCCAACGGATCGCGGTGTTCTTGGCCAGAATGGTAATGCCGCGCTCTTTTTCCTGGTCGTTGGAGTCCATCACGCGCTCGTCGTTGAGCTCGTTGCGCTCCAGGGTGCCGGACTGACGCAGGAGTTTGTCGACCAGGGTGGTTTTACCGTGGTCAACGTGGGCGATGATGGCGATGTTGCGTAGATTTTCGATCACGTGTGTATCTCGATCAGAGGATTCGGTTTGCCACCCAGTCTAGGCGGCGAGTGTTAACTAATTGCGATTTCTGCCAGGCGGTGTGAACACCTGGTGCGGCAGGCTCATGCCGCCGCGGGGTCGGGAGGGCGATGGCGGATGCTTCCGCCATTCAACCCGGGCGTCTTATGCCGGACGATAAACGCGCACATTGGCATGCCCCTCGCTCAGCAGATGGTGGGCGTGCAGGCGACTCATCACGCCCTTGTCGCAATACAGCAGGTACTGGCGATTGCTATCGAGCTCCTTGAATTTGCTGTTCAGGGCATAGAAAGGCAGCGTCTGTACGTCGATGCCCGGCAGCGCCAGCGGCGCGTCCTCACAGGCATCGGGGTGGCGAATATCGATGACCACCTGCCCCGCCAGGGCCTCGGTCACTTCTTCGACCTGCACATCCTTGCCCAGCTCGTCGATCACGCGGTCGATGGGCAGCAGGGTGGCGCGCTCCAGGGCGCGCTCCAGGATCGCCATGTCGAACTGGGTTTCTTCGTGGGCAATGCGGGCGCTCTTCGCCTTGGTCGTCGGGTTCACCGAGATGACCCCGCAATACTCCGGCATGTGCTTGGCGAATTCGGCGGTGCCGATCTGCTCGGCGGTATTGATGATGTCCTGCTTGTGGCTGGCGATCAGCGGGCGCAGCACCAGCATGTCGGTGACCGAGTCGATCACCGAGAGGTTCGGCAGGGTCTGGCTGGACACCTGGGAAATCGCCTCGCCGGTCACCAGCGCATCGATGTTCAGGCGCTCGGCCATCTGCGTGGAGGCGCGCAGCATCATGCGCTTTAGCACCACGCCCATCTGGCTGTTGTCGACCTTGCCGAGGATTTCGCCGAGCACCTCCTCGAACGGCACGCTGATGAACAGCACGCGCTGGGAGCTGCCGAACTTTTTCCACAGGTAGTGAGCCACTTCCATCACGCCCAGCTCGTGGGCACGGCCACCGAGGTTGAAGAAGCAGAAGTGGGTCATCAGGCCGCGGCGCATCATCTGGTAGGCGGCGACGGTGGAATCGAAACCACCGGACATCAGCACCAGGGTCTGCTCCAGCGAGCCCAGTGGGTAGCCACCTAGGCCCTCGTGCTGGTGATGAATGACGAACAGGCGCTGGTCACGGACCTCGATCCGCACCTCGACGTCAGGGTTCTTCAGGGAAATGCCGGCCGCGCCGCATTGCTGGCGCAACTGGCTGCCCACGTAGCGCTCGATGTCCATGGAGCTGAACGGGTGCTTGCCCGCACGCTTGCAGCGCACGGCGAAGATCTTGCCCGGCAGCACGTCGGCGAAGTGTTGCTTGCACTTTTCCAGGACGTCGTCGAAATCGCCCAGCGGATACTCGTCGACCTGCAGGAAATGCGCGATGCCCGGCGTGCAGCTCAGGCGATCGACCATCTCCGACAAGATCTTCGGCTCGGTCAGGGTGGTTTGCACTTCCAGGTTGTCCCATACGCCACTCACCTGCAGCTGCGGATCGAGATCGCGCAGCACCGAGCGAATGTTCTTCGCCAACTGCCGGATGAAATGCTTGCGCACCGGCGGGCTCTTGATGGTGATTTCCGGGAAGACTTTGACGATCAGTTTCATGAAAAAATGGGTAAGCCGCGACGGCCGAAAAACAGGGGCGCGGATTATAGCGGAAATTGCTCAAGCTTTAACCAAAAATCCCATCTTTCGAATGAGTCGCACCAATGCAGTGCACAAAGCCTAAATGGCGACCCATTACGGTGCGTAAAATGTTTCCGCACCAAGTTGCAGCCCCCGCCAATGCTGAGTTTCAGGGCTTCAACCCATTCCAGGGCACTGGCATGCATTTTGCTCCCTTGTGAGGCAGGTTGTCCTGGCGGAGTATCCCGCCCGGCTTCACGACTTAATGAAGGCTTAACAGAACGAGCCTTATCCACCTGGAGGACAGCATGTCGAAGGCGATTCAACTCATCAAAGAACACGACGTGAAGTGGGTAGACCTGCGCTTCACCGACACCAAGGGCAAGCAGCACCACGTGACCATGCCGGCCCGTGATGCCCTGGACGAAGATTTCTTCGAGCACGGCAAGATGTTCGACGGCTCCTCCATCCATGGCTGGAAAGGCATCGAAGCCTCCGACATGATCCTGCTGCCGGTCGACGAAACCTCCGTACTGGACCCGTTCACCGAAGAGCCGACGCTGATCATCGTCTGCGACATCATCGAGCCGAGCACCATGCAAGGCTACGACCGCGACCCGCGCTCCATCGCCAAGCGCGCCGAGGAATACCTCAAGACCACCGGCATCGGCGACACCGTATTCGTTGGTCCGGAGCCTGAGTTCTTCATCTTCGACCAGGTGAAGTTCAAGTCCGACATCTCCGGCTCCATGTTCAAGATCTACTCCGAACAAGGTTCCTGGATGACCGACCAGGACGTCGAAGGCGGCAACAAGGGCCACCGCCCAGCCGTCAAAGGTGGCTACTTCCCGGTTCCGCCGTGCGACCACGACCACGAAATCCGTACGGCCATGTGTAATGCCATGGAAGAAATGGGCCTGGTCATCGAAGTTCACCACCACGAAGTGGCGACTGCCGGTCAGAACGAAATCGGCGTGAAGTTCAACACCCTGGTTGCCAAGGCTGACGAAGTTCAGACCCTGAAGTACTGCGTGCACAACGTGGCCGATGCCTACGGCAAGACCGCTACCTTCATGCCGAAGCCGCTGTACGGCGACAACGGCTCGGGCATGCACGTCCACATGTCGATCTCCAAAGACGGCAAGAACACCTTCTCCGGTGAAGGCTATGCCGGCCTGTCCGATACCGCCCTGTACTTCATCGGCGGCATCATCAAGCACGGTAAGGCCCTGAACGGCTTCACCAACCCGTCGACCAACTCCTACAAGCGTCTGGTCCCGGGCTTCGAAGCACCGGTCATGCTGGCCTACTCGGCTCGCAACCGCTCCGCCTCGATCCGTATCCCGTACGTTTCCAGCCCGAAAGCCCGCCGCATCGAAGCGCGCTTCCCGGACCCGGCTGCCAACCCGTACCTGGCCTTCGCTGCCCTGCTGATGGCTGGTCTGGACGGTATCCAGAACAAGATCCACCCTGGCGATGCAGCCGACAAGAACCTGTACGACCTGCCGCCGGAAGAAGGCAAGCTGATCCCGCAGGTGTGCGGCAGCCTGAAAGAAGCCCTGGAAGAGCTGGACAAGGGCCGCGCGTTCCTGACCAAGGGCGGCGTGTTCTCCGACGACTTCATCGATGCCTACATCGAGCTGAAGTCCGAAGAAGAAATCAAGGTTCGCACCTTCGTACACCCGCTGGAATACGACCTGTACTACAGCGTCTAAGCCAGCCCTGCGCCGTCTGACGGCGCGGTGAAGAAAGCCCCTCCGGCCTCGCCGGTGGGGCTTTTTTTTGGGCGGCAATCACAGCGCGGTGGCGACAGGCTTGAAAGCCGGCCCCACCAGTGCAAGTCTAGACGGCACACCATTCGGGAGATTGGCCATGCGCCTGATGCTCGCCTGCCTGCTGCTGGTCCTGGCCCTGCCAGCCAGTGCCCAGATCTACAAATACACCGACTCCAAGGGCAACACCGTCTTCACCAACCAGCCACCGGACGGAACCCCGGCCGAAAGCGTCGAGCTGCCGAAGACCAATACCGTGCAGATGCAGGCGCCTACGGTGCCGGTCGAGCCGGAACCGGAAGCCGAAAGCGGTCCGTTCTACCGCACCCTGGCGCTGACCGGGATTCCTGACGAAGAAGCGCTGCGCGCCAACAATGGCACCTTCACCGTGGGCGTGCGCCTGGAACCGCGCCTGGTAAACGGCCACCGTCTGCGTCTGCTGCTCGATGGCAAGCCCTATGGTCAGCCGAGCAATGTGCCGCGACTGCAACTGACCAACATCGATCGCGGCGAACACAGCCTGGCGGTGGAAGTGCTGAACGGCAACGAGTCGATCCAGCAAAGCGCGACCGTCACCTTCACCGTGCAGCGCATCAGCCTCAACAGCCCCGCCCGAGGCCCTGCGGCCCCCACTCCTCGCCCGGCTCCCTGACCCATGCGCCACACGCTGTTCTGCCTGCTGCTGATCAGCCTGCCCACCTGGGCAGGCGTCTACACCTATATCGATGCCGACGGTAACCGGGTCTTCACCGACAAGCCGCGCTCGAGCACCTACGAGCGCGTCGACCTGCCCACCACCAACAGCATGAGCGGTCAGACGAACACGCCGCCGACACCGGTCAAAATGGAAGAACCTACCGCCGATGTGGTCCGCTATCAGGTGCTGCGCATCCTGGTACCGGAGCCCGATGCGACCATCCGCGATGGCGCCGGTAACCTGATTGTCACCGCCGACAGCGAACCCGGCCTGATCACCGGCCACAGCTACCGCCTGCTACTGGACGGGCAAGCCGTTGGCGAGCCGGGTCGCAGTCCGGTTTTCCCCCTGCAGAACATCGACCGCGGCACGCATCAACTGGCCATCGAAATCATCGATGCGCAAGGGCGGACCCTCGAGCGTACCCCGAGCCAACCGTTTCACGTGATTCGCATGTCCCTGGCGCAGAAACGCAACGCCAACCCTTGCAAGAAAGACGACTACGGCGTGCGTCCTGAATGCCCGATCAAGGACAAACCGCCCGAAGAAGACGACGGCCCACTCAGTATCCTGCCCTTCTTCTGACCCGTCAGCGCAGACGCACCATTTCAGTGCGCGGCGCCGCACTACTTTCTATACTCTCCCCATTTTGGTTCGCCCCTCACGGGCAGACACGCGCCTAAACGCGGCCTGAATCACCGAACTCGCGGCCAAACGCGTCTTTTCGGGGCTTTGGTTTGCTTCTTGCATTTTCCTGCCCATTGCCGGAATGCCCAGAACTATGACCATCAACGACGCACTGCACCGCCTGCTGCTCGACAACCTGACCACCGCGACGCTGTTGCTCAATGACGACCTGCGCCTTGAGTACATGAATCCGGCGGCCGAAATGCTCCTGGCCGTCAGCGGCCAGCGCAGTCATGGGCAATTCATCAGCGAACTGTTCACCGAGTCGCCGGAGGCCCTCGCCGCCCTGCGCCAGGCGGTGGAACAGGCGCACCCGTTCAACAAGCGCGAAGCCGTGCTCACCGCCCTCACCGGCCAGACCCTGACGGTCGACTATGCGGTAACGCCGATTCTCAGCCGGGGCGCCACGCTGCTGCTCCTGGAAGTGCACCCCCGTGATCGCCTGCTGCGCATCACCAAGGAAGAGGCCCAGCTCTCCAAGCAGGAAACCACCAAGATGCTGGTGCGCGGCCTGGCCCACGAAATCAAGAACCCCCTGGGCGGCATCCGTGGCGCGGCGCAGCTGCTGTCGCGCGAGCTGCCCGAGGAGAGCCTCAAGGACTACACCAACGTCATCATCGAAGAAGCGGACCGCCTGCGTAACCTGGTGGACCGCATGCTCGGCTCGAACAAGCTGCCGTCGCTGTCGATGACCAACGTCCATGAAGTCCTGGAGCGCGTGGGTAGCCTGGTCGAAGCGGAAAGCCAGGGCAGCATCACCCTGGTGCGCGACTACGACCCGAGCATCCCGGACCTGCTGATCGACCGTGAGCAGATGATCCAGGCCGTGCTCAATATCGTGCGCAACGCCATGCAGGCCATCGCCGGGCAAAAACACGACCTGGGCCTGGGCCGTATCAGCCTGCGCACCCGTACCCTGCGCCAGTTCACCATCGGCCACACCCGTCACCGCCTGGTGGTCAAGGTCGAGATCATCGACAACGGCCCCGGCATTCCGCCGGAACTGCAGGAAACCATCTTCTATCCCATGGTCAGCGGCCGCGCCGACGGCACCGGGCTCGGCCTGGCCATCACCCAGAACATCATCAGTCAGCACCAAGGCCTGATCGAGTGCGAGAGCCACCCCGGGCACACCGTGTTCTCGATCTTCCTGCCGCTGGAACAAGGAGCAACCCCGCCATGAGCCGTAGTGAAACCGTCTGGATCGTAGATGACGACCGCTCCATCCGCTGGGTCCTGGAAAAAGCCCTGCAACAGGAAGGCATGAGCACCCAGAGTTTCGACAGCGCCGACGGCGTACTCGGGCGCCTCAGCCGGCAGCAGCCGGACGTGATCATCTCCGATATCCGCATGCCCGGCGCCAGCGGCCTCGACCTGCTGGCACGCATTCGCGAGATTCACCCGCGCCTGCCGGTCATCATCATGACGGCCCATTCGGACCTCGACAGCGCGGTGGCCAGCTACCAGGGCGGCGCCTTCGAGTACCTGCCCAAGCCGTTCGATGTCGACGAAGCCGTTTCTCTGGTCAAGCGCGCCAACCAGCACGCCCAGGAGCAGCAGGGCCTGAGCACACCGGCCGAGCAGACGCGCACCCCGGAAATCATCGGTGAAGCACCGGCGATGCAGGAGGTGTTCCGCGCCATCGGCCGCCTGTCCCACTCCAACATCACTGTGCTGATCAATGGCGAGTCCGGTACCGGCAAGGAGCTGGTCGCCCACGCCCTGCACCGCCACAGCCCACGGGCCGCAGCGCCGTTCATCGCCCTGAACATGGCGGCGATTCCCAAGGACCTGATGGAATCCGAGCTGTTCGGCCATGAAAAGGGCGCGTTCACCGGCGCTGCCAACCAGCGGCGCGGGCGTTTCGAACAGGCCGACGGCGGCACGCTGTTTCTCGACGAGATCGGCGACATGCCCGCCGACACCCAGACCCGCCTGCTGCGCGTACTGGCCGACGGCGAGTTCTACCGGGTCGGTGGTCACACCCCGGTCAAGGTGGACGTGCGCATCATCGCCGCCACCCACCAGAACCTGGAAAGCCTGGTGCAGGCCGGCAAGTTCCGTGAAGACCTGTTCCACCGCCTGAACGTGATTCGTATCCACATCCCGCGCCTGGCCGATCGCCGCGAAGACATCCCGACCCTCGCCCGCCACTTCCTGAGCCGTGCGGCCCTGGAGCTGGCGGTGGAGCCGAAGCTGCTCAAGAGCGAAACCGAGGACTACATGCGGCAACTGGCCTGGCCCGGCAACGTGCGCCAGCTGGAAAACACCTGCCGCTGGATCACCGTCATGGCCTCGGGCCGCGAGGTTCATGTGGGCGACCTGCCCCCCGAACTGCTGAGCCAGCCCCAGGACAACGCCCCGGTCAGCAACTGGGAACAGGCCCTGCGCCAGTGGGCCGACCAGGCCCTGGCGCGCGGTCAGTCGAGCCTGCTCGACAGTGCCGTGCCGTCCTTCGAGCGCATCATGATCGAGACCGCACTCAAGCACACCGCCGGACGCCGCCGGGATGCCGCGGTGCTGCTGGGCTGGGGTCGCAACACCCTGACCCGCAAGATCAAGGAACTGGGCATGAAGGTCGATGGCGGGGACGACGAAGACAACGACGACGCCGCCTGAGCATCTCCCTCACAAAAAAGCGGGCCGCATGCCCGCTTTTTTGTGCCCGGAAAAAATGCTCCCTATCGGCGCCCGAACACCCTGCCGTGCACTTTGCCGGGACATTTCTCTCGCCGAAAACACTGCCGCCAGGCTGGAAAAGGCGCGAAAAAGGCCGGAATCACGGGATTTCGCACACCGTAATAAAAGTGGCACAGCCTCTGCATAGACTAAAGCAATCCCAGTTTCGGGGACCTTGGTACAGGCAGGCCGGGGATTCCCCTCTTTTATTGCTCTTGCAGGCTGACCACCAGCCGCCAGCGACCGTCCACTTCCTCAGCGCGCCATTCGCCGCGCAGTGGACGGGCCGCCACCACCCTCAACTCCAGATCCTTGCGTTCGCGCTGCAGGCGCCAATTGGCGGCCCTGCCCTGGACACTCAACTGACCACTCTGCTCGCGACCGAAGCTCTCCAGGCGCAGGATGAACGCGCCGGCGATCTGCGTCACCTGCGGCCGAGGCACCTGGTCGAACCAGAGCACCAACCCCTGATCGACCACATCCACCTGCCGCAGCCACTGGGGATCGGGTTGCAGCATGCGCCCGATCATCATGCCGATCAGAAAGCCGAATATCGCCAGCGACCCGATGACCCGCACCCAGGGGCGGGGTTTCGGCCCGATATCGGGGGTAGAATGGCGGCCGTCTTCAGGCCTGGAGCCGCGCATGTTTCACGTGATCCTTTTTCAACCGGAAATTCCCCCCAATACGGGCAACATTATCAGGCTCTGCGCCAACAGCGGCTGCCACCTGCACCTGATCGAACCCCTGGGTTTCGAACTGGACGACAAACGCCTGCGCCGCGCCGGTCTCGACTACCACGAATACGCCACGCTGCAGCGCCACGCCGACCTCGCCAGTTGCCTGGAAAGCCTTGGCCAGCCGCGGGTTTTCGCCTTCACCACCAAAGGCTCCCACGCCTTCCACGAGGTGGCCTACCAGCCCGGTGACGCCTTCCTTTTCGGCCCGGAAAGCCGGGGCCTGCCCGAGGAGGTGCGTGACGCCCTGCCGCCCGAGCAGCGCCTGCGCCTGCCCATGCGTGAAGGCTGCCGCAGCCTGAACCTGTCCAACACGGTCGCCGTGGCCGTGTACGAGGCCTGGCGTCAGCAAGGCTTCAAGTAACCCGACGCGGCCAGCAGGCACAAAAAACGCCCCGAAGGGCGTTTTTAGGACGAGGCCGCCGCTCAGTGAGCCGGGGCTTCTTGTGCAGCCTGCTGAATACGCTGCATTTCCTGCGCGTACAGCGCGTCGAAGTTCACCGGTGCCAGCATCAGGGCCGGGAACGAACCACGAACCACCAGGCTGTCCAGGGTTTCGCGGGCATACGGGAACAGGATGTTCGGGCAGAAGGCGCCCAGGGTGTGGCTCATCGAGGCCGCATCCAGGCCCTTGATCAGGAAGATGCCAGCCTGCTGGACTTCAGCGATGAACGCGGTCTCTTCACCGTTCTTGACGGTCACGGAAAGCGTCAGCACCACTTCGTGGAAGTCGCCATCGAGCGGCTTCTGACGGGTGTTCAGGTCCAGGGCAACGCTCGGCGTCCACTCCTGGCGGAAGATTTCCGGGCTCTTGGGTGCTTCGAAAGACAGGTCACGCACATAGATGCGCTGCAGGGAGAACTGTGGGTTCTGCTCGCCCTGTGCGGCGCCGTTGCTAGCTTGTTCAGTCATGGCAAAGCCTTCTTTTCGTAGAGACGTGTTTAAAGGGTGCGGTTCAGGCCTGGAGCAGTGCGTCGAGCTTGCCGGCGCGCTCCAGGGCATACAGGTCGTCGCAGCCACCCACGTGGGTGTCGCCGATCCAGATTTGCGGCACCGAGGTGCGTTTCGCCTTGCGGGTCATCTCGGCGCGCAGCTCGGGCTGACCGTCGACCCTGATTTCCTCGAACGCCACCCCTTTTTTCGCGAGCAATTGCTTGGCGCGGATGCAGTAGGGGCACCAGTCGCTGGAATAGACGACGACGGGTTTCATGTCATTTCACCAGCGGCAGGTTGTCACCGCGCCAGCTGGCGATGCCACCGGACAGCTTGGCCGCGGTGTAGCCAGCCTTCTTCAGTTCACGGCTGGTGGTGCCGGCGTGCTGGCCCATGGCGTCGACCACGATCAGGGTCTTGCCCTTGTGCTTCTCCAGCTCGGCGATGCGCGCGGCGACTTTCTCATAGGGGATGTGCAGGGAACCGGCGATGTGACCCGCGGAGAAGTCTTTCTGGTTGCGCACGTCGAGCACCACGCCCTGCTCGCTGTTGATCAGCGCGGTCAGCTCGCGGCAGCTCAGGCTCTGGCCGCCCTTGCGCAGTTCGGTGAAGATCAGCAACCCCAAGAGAAAGACGAACAATCCGCTCAGTACATAGTGGGTAGAGGTAAATTCAATCAGATTGGCAAGCATCGGGCGGTTCCGGGACGGTAAAATCCCCGCAGTATACACAGCCCCACAGGTCGGCCAAACCCCGTCCGGCGGTGACGGGCTTGCCATCAGGCCGTAAAATGCCGAGTCTTTTTCGCCCCTCATGCAGAGCGAGTCAGCTTTATGAGCGCCACGCCCAAACCCCTGGTTCTTATCATCCTCGACGGCTTCGGCCACAGCGACAGCCCGGACTACAACGCCATCTACGCCGCCAACACCCCGGTTTACGATCACCTGCGCGCCACCCAGCCGCACGGCCTGATCTCCGGTAGCGGCATGGACGTGGGCCTGCCGGACGGCCAGATGGGCAACTCCGAAGTCGGTCACATGAACCTCGGCGCCGGGCGCGTGGTGTACCAGGACTTCACCCGCGTGACCAAGGCCATCCGCGATGGCGAGTTCTTCGACAACGCCACCATCACCGGTGCCGTGGACAAGGCCGTGTCGGCCGGCAAGGCGGTGCACATCCTCGGCCTGTTGTCCGACGGCGGTGTGCACAGCCACCAGGACCACCTGGTCGCCATGGCCGAACTGGCGGCCCGCCGCGGCGCCGAAAAGATCTACCTGCACGCCTTCCTCGACGGCCGTGACACGCCGCCGAAAAGCGCCCAGAGCAGCATCGAGCTGCTGGACGCCACCTTCGCCAGGCTCGGCAAGGGCCGCATCGCCAGCCTCATCGGCCGCTACTTCGCCATGGACCGCGACAACCGCTGGGACCGCGTCGAAAAAGCCTACAACCTGATCACCGATGGCCAGGGCGAATACAGCGCCGAGAGCGCCGTGGCCGGCCTGCAGGCCGCCTATGCGCGCGACGAGAGCGACGAATTCGTCAAGGCCACCACCATCGGCGAGGCCGTCCGGGTCGAAGACGGCGACGCCGTGGTGTTCATGAACTTCCGCGCCGACCGTGCCCGCGAACTGACCCGCTGCTTCGTCGAGCCGGACTTCAAGGAATTCCAGCGCGCCCGGGTGCCGCAACTGGCCGGTTTCATCATGCTGACCCAGTACGCGGCCAGCATCCCGGCGCCCAGCGCCTACAAGCCCGAGCCGCTGACCAACGTGCTGGGCGAGTACCTGGCCAAGAACGGCAAGACCCAGCTGCGCATCGCCGAGACCGAGAAATACGCCCACGTGACCTTCTTCTTCTCGGGCGGTCGCGAAGAGCCGTTCGAAGGCGAAGAGCGCATCCTCATCCCGTCGCCGAACGTCGCCACCTACGACCTGCAGCCGCAGATGAGCGCGCCGGAAGTGACCGACCGCATCGTCGAGGCCATCGAGCAGCAGTGCTACGACGCGATCATCGTCAACTACGCCAACGGCGACATGGTCGGTCACACCGGTGTGTTCAGCGCCGCTGTGGCAGCTGTCGAGTGCCTGGATGCCTGCGTCGGGCGCATCGTCGCGGCGCTGGACAAGGTCGGTGGCGAAGCCCTGATCACCGCCGACCACGGCAACGTCGAGCAGATGGAAGACGAATGCACCGGCCAGGCGCACACCGCGCATACCTGCGAGCCGGTACCGTTCATCTACGTCGGCAAGCGCGACGTCAGCCTGCGCGAGGGTGGTGTGCTGGCCGACGTGGCCCCCACGCTGCTGACCCTGATGGGCCTACCCATCCCGCCGGAAATGACCGGTACCAGCATCGTCACCCTGAAGTGACGTAGCCCCGAAAGCCCCGGTCCTGCCGGGGCTTTTTCGTTGTACCGTCCATTCTTGATTCCGGGGCAATTCTGATTTGAGCACCAGCCGGTTATTGGCCCGACCAGGCCCGTCCATACTGGCGGCACATTCAGCCCAATCGGGAGAACGCCATGAACATCTTCATCACTGGCGCCGGCGGTTACATCGGCGGCTCCATCGCTACGGGTCTGGTCCGTGCCGGACACCGTGTCACAGGCCTGGCACGACGCGCCGAGCAAGCCGAAGAACTGCGCGCCCTGGGTGTCATCCCGGTCATTGGCGCCCTCGATGACCGGACGCTGTTGATCGAACAGGCCCAGGCGGCGGATGCCGTGATCAATGCGGCCAGCAGCGACCACCGGGGCGCCGTCGAGGCGCTCATCGACGGCCTCGCCGGCTCGGGCAAGCCACTGCTGCACACCAGCGGCTCCAGCATCGTCGGCGATGCCTGCGGTGGCGACTCGGCCTCCCCTGACATCTACCACGAGGATGCCCTGCCCCAGCCGACGGCGGACAAGGCGGCCCGCGTGGCCATCGATAACCTGGTGCTGGCGGCCGCCTCGCGGGGCGTGCGCAGTGCCGTGCTGTGCAACACGCTTATCTATGGACACGCCCTTGGCCTGCCGCGGGAAAGCGTCCAACTGCCCCGCCTGCTGCGCCAGGCGCGCAAGTCCGGGGTGGTGCGGCATGTCGGACGCGGCCTGAACATCTGGTCCAACGTACACATCGAGGACGTCGTGGCGCTCTATCTGCTCGCCCTGGAAAAGACCCCGGCGGGTACCTTCTACTTCGTCGAAAACGGCGAAGCCTCGTTCCGAGACATGACCGCTGCCATGGCGCGTGCCCTGGGGCTCGGTGAAGCCCAGGACTGGCCGCTGGAGGAAGCCGAAGCCGAGTGGGGCTATGAAATGGCCAACTACGGCCTGGGCTCCAACAGCCGCGTACGTGGCGAGCGGGCCCGCCGCCTGCTCGGCTGGGCGCCACGGCATGGCTCGGTGCTGCACTGGATCGAGCACGAGATGCTGTAACCCCGCCGGTCAACCGGCAAGCGCCTTGAGTCGCCAATCGCGATTCAAGGCGTTTTTTTTGCCCCGTACCACGGGCATACTAGGCGCGTTCCCCGCCAGGTACCGCCTGCCCCATGTCCCGTGCCCTCACCCTGATTCTTCTCGCTTGCCTGCTGACGCCGGCCTTTGCCGATCAGAAGGCCGACACGCAAAAGCAGCTCGACGCGGCACGCACCGATGTGGCCGAACTGAAAAAGCTGCTGGAGAAGCTTCAGCTGGAAAAAACCGGTGTGCAGAAAGAACTGCAGAAGACCGAAACCGAGATGGGCCAGCTGGAGAAGCAGGTCAAGGACCTGCAGGGCGAGCTCAAGCAGAGCGAAGAGGAAATCCAGCGCCTCGACCAGGAGAAAAAAAAACTTGAGGGTGCGCGTCTCGAGCAGCAGCGGCTGATCGGTATCCAGGCGCGGGCGGCCTACCAGAGCGGGCGCCAGGAGTACCTCAAGCTGCTGCTCAACCAGCAGAACCCCGAACGCTTCTCGCGCACGCTGACCTACTACGATTACCTCAGCGAAGCGCGCATGGAACAGCTGGCCACCTTCAACGAGACCCTGCGCCAGCTGAACAACGTCGAGCAGGACATCGCCCGCCAGCAGGCCCAGTTGCAGGAACAGAAAAGCGCCCTGGATGACCGCCGCCAGAAACTGGGCGACGCACGCAAGGAGCGCCAGCTGGCCCTGGCCAAGCTGAACAAGGAATTCTCCGCCCGCGACCAGCGCCTCAAAGCCCGGGAGCAGGAACAGGCACAGCTCACCCGCGTGCTGAAAACCATCGAAGAAACCCTCGCACGCCAGGCGAAGGAAGCAGAAGAAGCCCGCCAGCGCGCCCTGGTCGCCGCCCGCGAGCAGCAACGCAGCGCTCCAGGCAAACCGGCCAACAGCGGCCCGCAGGTCAGCTCCGGCGCCGTCTACGGCGGGCCTTTCGCCAGTGCACGGGGTAAATTGCCGTGGCCGGTCGATGGCCGATTGGTTGCACGGTATGGAACCCCGCGCGGCGGCGACGCTCGGACTAAGTGGGACGGCGTACTGATCGGTGCCTCAGCCGGCAGCCAGGTCCGCGCCGTACACGGTGGCCGCGTGGTCTTCGCGGACTGGTTGCGCGGCGCCGGGCTTCTGGTCATTCTCGACCATGGCAATGGCTACCTGAGCCTGTACGGGCACAACCAGAGCCTGCTCAAGGACGCCGGTGATGTGGTCAAGGCCGGCGAACCGATCGCCACCGTCGGCACCAGTGGCGGGCAGGATGAGCCCGCCCTGTATTTCGCGATTCGCCAGCAGGGTCGCCCCAGCGACCCGGCGCAATGGTGCCGCGCGCAAGGATAAGCGCTGCGCTCACCTACTTAGGAGTTAGTCCGCTATGCCGCATTTGTCTCGCCTCACCTCCCTGGCCCTGGCTATCGCCCTGCTTGGCGGCGCGCCCCTGCTGCAGGCCGATCAGACGCCTCCAGCCGCCGCGACGGCGACCGACAAGGCACCGCTGCCGCTGGATGACCTGCGCACCTTCGCCGAGGTCATGGACCGCATCAAGGCGGCATACGTCGAGCCGGTGAGCGACAAGACCCTGCTGGAGAATGCCATCAAGGGCATGCTCAGCAACCTCGACCCGCACTCCGCCTACCTCGAGCCGGAAGCCTTCCTCGAACTGCAGGAAAGCACCAGCGGCGAGTTCGGCGGCCTGGGCATCGAAGTCGGCATGGAAGACGGGTTCGTCAAAGTGGTCTCCCCCATCGACGACACCCCTGCGTCGAAAGCCGGTATCCAGCCCGGCGACCTGATCGTCAAGATCGATGGCCAGCCGACCAAGGGCCTGTCGATGATGGAAGCCGTGGAGAAGATGCGCGGCAAGGCCGGCAGCAAGATCCTGCTGACCCTGGTGCGTGAAGGCGGCAAGCCCTTCGACGTGGAACTCACCCGCGCGGTGATCAAGGTCAAGAGCGTCAAGAGCCAGCTGCTCGAAGACGGTTACGGCTACATCCGCATCACCCAGTTCCAGGTCAACACCGGTGAAGAAGTCGGCAAGGCCCTGGCCAAGCTGCGCAAGGACAACGGCAAGAAGCTCCGCGGCCTGGTGCTCGACCTGCGCAACAACCCAGGCGGCGTGCTGCAGGCGGCGGTCGAAGTCTCCGACCACTTCCTCAAGAAGGGCCTGATCGTCTACACCGAAGGCCGCATCGCCAACTCCGAGCTGCGCTTCTCCGCCGACCCGGCCGATGCCAGCGAAGGCGTACCGCTGGTGGTGCTGATCAACGGTGGCAGTGCCTCAGCCTCGGAAATCGTCGCCGGCGCCCTGCAGGACCACAAGCGCGCCGTGCTGATGGGCACCGACAGCTTCGGCAAGGGCTCGGTGCAGACCGTGCTGCCGCTGAACAACGACCGCGCCCTGAAGATCACCACGGCCCTGTACTTCACCCCCAACGGCCGCTCGATCCAGGCCCAGGGCATCGTCCCGGACATCGAGGTGGCCCGCGCCAAGGTGACCCGCGAGCAGGACGACGAGAACATCAAGGAAGCCGACCTGCAGGGCCACCTGGGCAACGGCAACGGCGGCGCCGACCGTCCCAGCGCGGGCAAGGGCACCGCACCTGCGCGCCCGCAGGACGGCGACTACCAGCTCAGCCAGGCCCTCAACCTGCTCAAGGGCCTCAACGTCACCCGCAGCGAATAACCGGCCCTCGCAGGTACGAAAGCCCGGCACATGCCGGGCTTTTTTATTGGCCGGTCTGACGCTGCGGACGCAGAGCGTCCGGGGATACACGCCCACGCGGAGCATGGGTGCGATCAGCAGGTCGTTGCTTGATCGTTCCCACGCTCCGCGTGGGAACGCCGCCCGGGACGCTCTGCGTCCCCAGCGATGCCTGACGTCACTGCCTCATGACCCGTGCGCTGCGAACGCACTCGGCGGACGCGGAGCGCGGGTGCGATCAGCAAGCCCCAGAACGCAGAACGCCCGATGCAAGGCATCGGGCGTTCCGGGTTCAGCGTGCGTCAGCGCATCCGAATCAAGCGTGTACCTGGGACGGGTCGCGGCGGGCGTCCGGGCCGCTTTGCAGGTGGGCACCGGTGCTTTCGTCCATGGCCTGCTGCAAGGCTTTCTTGCGCCGCTCTTCGGCACGGTGGGCGAAGAACCACACCAGGAAGGTGGCGAAGGACACCACCAGCAGGATCAGGCTCGCCACGGCGTTGATCGCCGGGGTGACCCCCAGTCGTACCTTGGAGAACACTTCCATCGGCAGCGTGGTGGCACCCGGGCCGGACACGAAGCTGGCCAGGACCAGGTCGTCCAGCGACAGGGCGAAGGACATCATGCCCCCGGCCACCAGCGACGGCGCGATCATCGGGATGGTGATCAGGATGAACACCTTCCATGGCCGTGCACCGAGGTCCATGGCCGCCTCTTCGATGGACAGGTCCAGTTCGCGCAATCGGGCTGACACCACCACCGCCACGTAGGCCGAGCAGAAAGTGGTGTGGGCGATCCAGATCGTCATCATGCCGCGCTCGGCGGGCCAGCCGATCAGTTGCGCCATGGCCACGAACAGCAGCAGGAGCGACAGACCGGTGATCACTTCCGGCATTACCAGCGGCGCGGTGACCAAGCCACCGAACAGCGTACGGCCCTTGAAGCGGGAGATCCGCGTGAGCACGAAGGCTGCCAGCGTCCCCAGGGCCACCGCGGCGATCGCCGTGTACAGGGCGATTTCCAGGGAACGCCACACCGCGCCCATCAGTTGCCGGTCGTCCAGCAGGCTGACGTACCACTTCACCGACCAGCCGCCCCACACCGTCACCAGGCGTGAGGCGTTGAACGAATAGATCACCATGATCAGCATCGGCAGGTAGATGAACAGCAAGCCCGCCCAGAGCATGAAGGTGGAGAAACGGAAGTTTTTCATGCACGTCCCTCCATTTCCTTGGCTTGGTTGCGGTTGAACAGAATGATCGGAATGATCAGCACCGCCAGCATCACCACCGCCAGGGCGGATGCCACCGGCCAGTCGCGGTTGTTGAAGAACTCCTGCCACAGCACCTTGCCGATCATCAGCGTCTCCGGGCCACCCAGCAGTTCAGGGATGACGAACTCGCCGACCACCGGAATGAACACCAGCATGCAGCCGGCGATGATGCCGTTCTTGGCCAGTGGCACGGTGATCTTCCAGAAGCTGTTGAAGGTGCTCGACCCCAGGTCAGCAGCGGCTTCCAGCAGGCTCTGGTCGTGTTTCACCAGGTTGGCGAACAGCGGCAGGATCATGAACGGCAGGTACGAGTAGACGATGCCGATGTACACCGCGGTGTTGGTGTTGAGGATCTGCAGCGGCTCGCTGATCAGGCCGATGCTCTGCAGGAAGCCGTTGAGCAGGCCGTTGTTGCTAAGGATGCCCATCCAGGCGTACACGCGGATCAGGATCGCGGTCCAGGTCGGCATCATGATCAGCAGCAGCAGGACCATCTGCTTGTCCTTGGGCGCACGCGCGATGGCATAGGCCATCGGGAAGCCGATCACCAGGCACAGCAGGGTGCTGATCGTGGCGATTTTCAGGGAGCCAAGGTAGGCCGCCAGGTACAGGTCGTCCTCGCTGAGGAAGATGTAGTTGCCGAGGTTGAGCACGATCGACAGCTTGTTCTCCACCCAGGTGTACACCTCCGTGTACGGCGGGATGGCCACGTCGGCTTCGGCGAAGCTGATCTTCAGCACGATGACGAAGGGCAGCAGGAAGAACAGGAACAGCCAGAGGAACGGCACGCCGATGACGACGTGCCGGCCGGACGGAATCAGGCGGCTGAAGCTTCGGAGAATGTTCATGAGCGCAATGCCACCCCGCTGTCGTCCTCCCACCAGACGTAGACCTGGTCATCCCAGGTCGGGCGCGCGTTGCGGCGCTCGGCGTTGGCGACGAACGACTGGACGATCTTGCCGCTCGGCAGCTGCACGTAGAACACCGAGTGGCCGCCCAGGTAGGCGATGTCGTGGACCTTGCCGCGCGACCAGTTGTGCTCGCAGGTCGGCTGCTCGGTGGTGACCAGCAGCTTCTCCGGGCGGATGGCGTAGGTGATGCTCTTGTCCTGCACCGAGGTGCTGACCCCGTGGCCGACGTAGATGTTGCGCTCCAGGTCCGGGCTGTCGATCAGGGCATGGCCTTCCATGTCCTCGATGACCTGACCCTCGAACAGGTTGACGTTGCCGATGAACTCGCAGACCAGGCGGCTGGTCGGGGTTTCGTAGATGTCGATCGGGCTGCCGATCTGGGCGATCCAGCCCAGGTGCATGATGGCGATGCGCTGGGCCATGGTCATGGCCTCTTCCTGGTCGTGGGTCACCATCACGCAGGTCACGCCGACGCGCTCGATGATCTCCACCAGCTCCAGTTGCATCTGCGAGCGCAGCTTCTTGTCCAGGGCGCCCATTGGCTCATCGAGCAGCAGCAGTTTCGGGCTCTTGGCCAGCGAACGGGCCAGGGCCACGCGCTGACGCTGGCCGCCGGACAGCTGGTGCGGCTTGCGCTTGGCGTACTGGGTCATCTGCACCAGCTTGAGCATCTCGGCCACGCGGGCGTCGATCTGGTCCTTGGGCATCTTGTCCTGCTTGAGGCCGAAGGCGATGTTGTCGGCCACGCTCATGTGCGGGAACAGAGCGTAGGACTGGAACATCATGTTGATCGGCCGCTCGTAGGGCGGCAGGTCGGTGATGTCCTGGCCATCGAGGAAGATGCGGCCTTCGGTGGGGCGCTCGAAGCCGGCGAGCATGCGCAGCAGGGTGGATTTCCCCGAGCCGGAGCCGCCCAGCAGCGCGAAGATCTCGCCTTTGTTGATGGTCAGAGAGACATCATCGACCGCGACCGTTTCGTCGAATTTCTTGGTCACGCGCTCGATCTTGACCAGCACCTCTTTCGGCTGCTGGTTGCCCTCGAGAACCTTCTTGTAGGCACTGGAAGCAACTGCCATTACCAAACTCCCGCAAAAAAGTAGTACCCGGCCTCTGCGACCGGGTCTTTGAAATTATTTGCCCGACTTGACCTTGGTCCAGCTACGGGTCATCAGGCGCTGCACCTTGATCGGCAGTTCGGCCGAGATATACAACTTGTCCAGCACGGCCTGTGGCGGATAGACCGACTCGTCGTTGCGCACCTCCTGGTCCATCAGCTCACCGGCTTTCGGATTCGGGTTGGCGTAGCCGACGTAATCACTGACCCCGGCGATCACCGCCGGCTCCAGCAGGTAGTTGATGAAGGCATGGGCCTCATCGGGGTTGCTGGCATCCTTGGGGATGGCGAGCATGTCGAACCACAGGTTGGCGCCTTCCTTCGGAATCGCGTAGGCGATTTCCACGCCCTTGCCGGCTTCTTCAGCACGGTCTGCCGCCTGCAGCACATCCCCGGAATAGCCGACCGCCACGCAGATGTTGCCGTTGGCGAGGTCCGCGATGTACTTGGAGGAGTGGAAGTAGGTGACATGAGGACGCACTTCCAGCAGCTTGGCTTCTGCCTTCGCGTAGTCCTCGGGGTTCTTGCTGTTCGGGTCGAGTCCCAGGTAGTTGAGTACCGCCGGGATCATCTCATCGGCCGAATCGAGGAACGCCACACCGCAGGTGCTGAGTTTCTCGATGTTTTCCGGCTCGAATACCGCGCTCCAGGAGTCGATCGTGTCAACACCGAGCGCCGCCTTGACCTTCTCGGCATTGTAACCGATGCCGTTGGTGCCCCATAGATAGGGGACCGCATACTGATTGCCCGGATCGTTGGCCTCGAGTTGCTTGAGCAACGCCGGATCGAGGTTGTCCCAGTTCGGCAGCTTGCTGCGGTCGAGGGCCTGGAAGGCGCCCGCCTTGATCTGCTTGCCGAGGAAGTGGTTGGACGGGACCACCACGTCGTAACCGGAGCGCCCGGCGAGCAGCTTGCCCTCCAGGGTCTCGTTGGAATCGAAAACGTCGTAGACCGGCTTGATGCCTGTGGCCTTCTGGAACTCGGCGAGGGTTTCTTCGCCGATGTAGTCGCTCCAGTTGTAGATATGCACGGTCCCTGCCGCCTGCGCCATACCGGCCAGACCCAGCGAAAGGGCTGTCGTTGTCAGAATCTTGCCAAAGACGTTATGCACGGGTGCGTCCTCATTCTTATTGATCGTTACAGACCGCCGGGACGGTCAGCGCAGCAAAAAAGTGGAGCCTTTCCTAAAGACGCGCAGCCGCCTGGCCAGACAATCGTCCGGCTCACTCAGAGCGAAAAGACGCGAAAGAGGGACATGAGCCTCCTGGCGAGCCTCCAGCGGGAGCACCCGCCGGAGGGTGTCGCGTGCCGTTAGCGGCCGGACTTGATCTTGGTCCAGCTGCGGGTCATGGTGCGTTGCACGTTGGCCGGCAGATCCGGGAAGGTGTAGATCTGCTTCAGGACTTCAGGGCTCGGGTAGACGCCCGGGTCGTTACGGATAGCATCATCCACCAGCGGCGTGGCAGCGGCGTTACCGTTCGGGAACTGCACGAAGTTGGTGATCTCGGCCATGATTTCCGGCTTCATCAGGAAGTTCAGGAACACATGGGCGCCTTCGACGTTCTTGGCGTCGGCCGGTACGGCCAGCATGTCGAAGAAGCTGCCAGCACCTTCTTTCGGAATGTTGTAACCGACCTTCACCGCATTACCGGCTTCTTCGGCACGGGCCTTGGCCTGGTAGATGTCACCCGAGTAACCGATGGCGACGCAGATGTTGCCGTTGGCCAGGTCGGAGATGTACTTCGAGGAGTGGAAGTAGGCGGTGGAGGAACGGATGGAGAGGAACAGCTCCTCGGCCTTCTTCAGCTCGGCCGGGTCTTGGCTGTCCGGCTTGAAGCCCAGGTAGTGCAGCGCAGCCGGCAGGATCTCGGTCGGCGAGTCGAGGAACGACACACCGCACTCTTTCAGCTTCGCCATGTTCTCGGGCTTGAACACCAGGTCCCAGGAATCCACCGGGGCGTTCTCGCCGAGCACGGCCTTGACCTTCTCGACGTTGTAACCGATGCCGATGGTGCCCCACATGTAGGGAATGGAGTACTGGTTGCCCGGATCGCTCGGGTCCAGGGCCTTGAGCAGGTCCTTGTCGAGGTTTTCCCAGTTCGGCAGCTTGGACTTGTCCAGCTTCTGGAACACGCCCGCCTTGATCTGCTTGGCCAGGAACGGGTTGGACGGAACGACGATGTCATAACCCGAGCTGCCGGCCAGCAGCTTGGCTTCAAGCACTTCGTTGCTGTCGAAGACGTCGTACACCACCTTGATGCCGGTTTCCTTCTGGAACTTGGCCAGGGTGTCCGGTGCGATGTAGTCCGACCAGTTGTAGACGTGCAGCACCTTGTCGTCGGCCTGCGCCATACCGGCCACGGCACCCGCCAGGGTCATGGCAAGCAGTGTTTTACCGAAGGTCTTGATCATGCGGGTTAGCTCCATATTGTCATTTGAGTGTCCGGTGCGCATCGCCAGGGGCGGTGCGCACCGGTGGCCGGCGCAGTCTGGCAAGCTACCGCTACACCAGTAAAGCACGGGCGGTGAGATCGAGGCACGTACGTGCCTTGTCCACCAGCTCGTCGATCTCGGTCTTGCTGATCACCAGCGGTGGCGAAATGATCATCGTGTCTCCCACTGCACGCATGATCAGCCCGTTCTCGAAACAGTGACCGCGGCAAATCATACCGGCAGCCGTCTCATTCGGATAACGTTCGCGGGTCTGTTTGTTCTTCACCAGTTCGATGGCGCCGAGCATGCCGACACCGCGGACTTCGCCCACCAGCGGATGGTCCGCCAGTTCACGCAAACGTTGCTGCAAATACGGTGCCGTTTCGGCCTTCACCCGTTCGACGATTTTCTCGTCACGCAGGATGCGCAGGTTCTCCAGCGCCACCGCCGCCGCCACCGGATGACCGGAGTAGGTGAAGCCGTGGTTGAAGTCGCCACCCTGGTTCAGCACCTCGACGATCTCGTCGCGTACCACCAGCCCGCCCATGGGGATGTAGCCGGAGGTCAGGCCCTTGGCGATGGTCATCATGTCCGGGGCATTGCCGAAATAGTCGCTGCCGAACCACTCCCCGGTACGCCCGAAGCCGCAGATCACTTCGTCGGCGACGAACAGGATGTCGTACTTGGCCAGAATCTCGCGGATCTTCGGCCAGTAGGTGTCCGGCGGAATGATCACGCCGCCGGCGCCCTGGATCGGCTCGGCGATGAACGCCGCGACCTTGTCTTCGCCGACTTCGAGAATCTTCTTCTCCAGCTGCTCGGCCGCCCACACCCCGAATTCATCCGGGGTCATGTCGCCGCCTTCGCCGAACCAGTAGGGCTGCGGAATGTGCACGATGCCCGGGATCGGCAGGTCGCCCTGCTCGTGCATGTAGGTCATCCCACCCAGGCTGGCACCGGCGACGGTGGAACCGTGGTAGCCGTTGAGGCGGCTGATGATGACCTTCTTCTCCGGCTGGCCCTTGATCGCCCAGTAGTGGCGGACCATGCGCAGCATGGTGTCGTTGCCTTCCGAGCCGGAGCCGGTGAAGAACACATGGTTCATGCCTTCGGGGGCCAGCTCGGCGATGGTCTTGGCCAGCTCCAGCGCCGGTGGCGTGGCGGTCTGGAAGAACATGTTGTAGTACGGCAATTCCTGCATCTGCCGGGCCGCGGCGGCGGCCAGTTCCTTGCGCCCGTAGCCCACGGCCACGCACCACAGGCCGGCCATGCCGTCGAGGATCTTGTGGCCCTCGCTGTCCCACAGGTACACGCCGTCCGCCCGGGTGATGATGCGCGGGCCGTTCTCGGCCAGCTGCTTGTAGTCACTGAACGGCGCCAGGTGGTGCTCGCGGCTCATGGCCTGCCATTCGCGGGTTTTCGGGTTGCTCACTTGGCTAGTCATTCTTCACCTCAGATTACAGCTGGTCGACGCGCCGGACAGGTGCCCGGCGCGTCTCCAGGTCAGACGGAGAGCAGCAGGAACTCGCGTTCCCAGGAGCTGATCACCCGCTTGAAATTTTCGTGCTCGGCGCGCTTCACCGCGACATAGCCGCGGACGAACTTCTCGCCCAGGTATTTCTGCGCGTCGCGGCACGCTTCCATACGCTCCAGGGCGCTTTCGATGGTCACCGGCAGGCGCAGGTTGCGGCGCTCGTAGCCACGACCCTTGACCGGCGCGCTGGGCTTGATGCCATCGACCATGCCGATGTAGCCGCACAGCAGCGAGGCCGCCAGCACCAGGTACGGGTTGGCGTCGGCACCGGCCAGGCGGTTTTCCACACGGCGGTTCTGCGGTCCGGCTTCCGGTACGCGCAGGCCCACGGTGCGGTTCTCCTCGCCCCACTCGACGTTCACCGGCGCCGAGGTATCGGGCAGGAAGCGGCGGAACGAGTTGACGTTGGGGGCGAACAGCGGCAACAGCTCAGGGATGTATTTCTGCAGGCCGCCAATGTGCTGCAGGAACAGGTCACTCATGGTCCCGTCCTCATTGGAGAACAGGTTCTTGCCGGTCTTCACGTCCACCACGCTCTGGTGGATGTGCATCGCGCTGCCCGGCTGGTCGGTGATCGGCTTGGCCATGAAGGTCGCGGCCACGTCGTGCTTGAGCGCCGCTTCGCGCATGGTGCGCTTGAACACGGTGATCTGGTCGGCCAGGTGCAGGGCATCGCCGTGACGGAAGTTGATTTCCATCTGCGCCGGGCCGTCTTCGTGAATCAGCGTGTCGAGGTCCAGGTCCTGCAGTTCGCACCAGTCGTAGACGTCTTCGAACAGCGGATCGAATTCGTTGGCCGCGTCGATGGAGAACGACTGCCGGCCGACTTCCGGGCGACCGGAGCGGCCCATGGGCGCCACCAGCGGGAAGTCCGGGTCGCTGTTGCGCTTGGTCAGGTAGAACTCCATCTCAGGCGCGACGATCGGCTTCCAGCCCTTGTCGGCGTAGAGCTTGAGGATGTTCTTGAGAATGTTGCGGGGCGACAGCTCGATGGGGCGGCCCTGCTTGTCGAAGGTGTCGTGGATCACCATCGCGGTCGGCTCGATGGCCCAGGGCACCAGGAACACGGCGTTCTCGTCCGGGCGGCAGAACATGTCGATGTCCGCCTCGTCGAGCAGCTCGTAATAGATGTCGTCTTCGACGTAGTCGCCGGTAACGGTCTGCAGCAGCACACTCTCGGGGAGGCGCATGCCCTTCTCGTCGAGAAACTTGTTGGTCGGCGAGATCTTGCCGCGGGCAATCCCGGTCAGGTCGCTGACCAGGCATTCAACTTCGGTGATTTTGCGTTCTTTCAGCCAGCTCGAAAGCTGGTCCAATTTGGTACTCATAGAGACCTCAGGGTTAGAGAGACCGACTCTTTTTATAGTCGGCTCAGCGTTGCCTCGCCCTCTCCCTGCAAGCCTCACCAAAGGCCTGAAAGAGGGCGAGATAATTCGGGTTCGATCGTACCTGCCATTCGGGGTGCCATTGCACCCCCAGTGCAAAGCTTTTTGCACCCGCGACAGAAAAAGATTCGATCAAACCGTCAGGCGCCAGTGCTTCGACGCGAAGGCCCGGCGCCAGACGCTGCACGCCCTGGCCATGAATGGAGTTGACCATGATCTCGCGCGGCAAGCCGAGGCCGTCGAGCACGCCACCGGGCTGCACCTGCAGCGGGTGGCGAGGTCCGTATTGCACCTCGAGCGGCTCGTCCGCCGGCTCGCGGTGGTCCATCAGCCCATCGACGTCGTGCACCGCCTGGTGCAGCGTGCCGCCGAAGGCCACGTTCATTTCCTGGAAACCCCGGCAGATGCCCAGCACCGGGATGCCGGCCTCGATGGCCTGGCGGATCAGCGGCAGCGTGGTACGGTCACGGGCCGGATCGTGCAGCGTGCCAGGGGCGCTGGCCGGCCCGGAATAATGATGGGGTTCGACGTTCGAAGGAGAGCCGGTAAAAAGCAGCCCGTCCAGGTTGTCGAGCAGGTTGGACGAGTCGAGCAGCTCGGCCAGGGCGGGAATGATCAGGGGCAGGCCACCGGCTCCGTCGGCCACGGCCCGTACGTATTTGTCACCCGCGATATGGTAAGGATGTAGACCGATCTGCTTGGTGCAGGCGGTGACGCCGATTAACGGCAGGCGAGACATGGGGCACCCTTTTTATTGCTGTTATGGGTTTCGACCGAGCTTAGCCTTGTTCATTTTTTTACACAATAGTCATGTAAAAAATTGAACACACCTCACTGAGCACCGCTAAACCCAAGGGGTCGAGCGCGATCGCGATGCCCTGAAACGCCCTGAAATTGGCCACAAAGCCCTTTTTTAGGGCACAATGGGGCGCTCTTGACAGCGATTGGTGATTACGATTGACTCACCCTTGAGCAATTGCATGATTGATATTTTTAACAAGAAAGGTGTTGCATCATGTCGGTACCCCCGCGTGCCGTTCAGCTTAATGAAGCGAACGCGTTCCTTAAGGAACATCCTGAGGTCCAGTTCGTCGACCTTCTTATTGCAGATATGAATGGTGTGGTGCGCGGCAAGCGCATCGAACGCGCCAGCCTTCACAAGGTGTACGAAAAAGGCATCAACCTCCCCGCCTCTTTGTTCGCCCTGGACATCAATGGCTCGACGGTGGAAAGCACCGGCCTGGGCCTGGACATCGGCGACGCCGACCGTATCTGCTTCCCCATCCCCAATACCCTGTGCAATGAACCCTGGCAGAAGCGCCCCACCGCGCAGCTGCTGATGACCATGCACGAGCTGGACGGCAAGCCTTTCTTCGCCGACCCGCGCGAGGTATTGCGCCAGGTGGTACAGAAGTTCGACGAACTAGGCCTGACCATCTGCGCCGCTTTCGAACTCGAGTTTTACCTGATCGACCAGGAGAACGTGAACGGCCGTCCACAGCCGCCACGCTCGCCCATCTCCGGTAAACGTCCGCATTCGACCCAGGTTTACCTGATCGACGACCTCGACGAGTACGTCGATTGCCTGCAGGACATGCTCGAAGCCGCGAAAGAACAAGACCTGCCCGCTGACGCCATCGTCAAGGAAAGTGCCCCGGCGCAGTTCGAGGTCAACCTGCACCACACCAACGACGCCATCAAGGCCTGCGACCATGCGCTGCTTCTCAAGCGCCTGATCAAGAACATCGCCTACGACCACGAGATGGACTCGACCTTCATGGCCAAGCCCTACCCGGGCCAGGCGGGCAACGGTCTGCATGTGCACATCTCGCTGCTGGACAAGAAGACCGGGCAGAACATCTTCGCCACCGAAGAGCCGCTGGAAAGCGATGTCCTGCGCCACGCCATTGGCGGCGTACTGGAAACCATGCCGGCGTCGATGGCGTTCCTGTGCCCCAACGTCAACTCGTACCGCCGCTTCGGCGCACAGTTCTACGTGCCCAACGCGCCGAGCTGGGGCCTGGACAACCGTACCGTGGCCGTTCGCGTGCCGACCGGCAGTGCCGACGCGGTGCGCATCGAACACCGCGTGGCCGGTGCCGATGCCAACCCGTACCTGATGATGGCGGCGATCCTCGCCGGCATTCACCACGGCATGACCAACAAGATCGAGCCGGGGGAGCCGATCGAAGGCAACTCCTACGAACAGCTCGAGCAGAGCCTGCCGAACAACCTGCGCGATGCCTTGCGCGAGCTGGACGACAGCGAAGTGATGAACAAGTACATCGACTCCAAGTACATCGACATCTTCGTCGCGTGCAAGGAAGCCGAGCTGGAAGAATTCGAGACCACCATTTCCGACCTCGAATACAACTGGTACTTGCACACGGTCTGACCCCACTGAAAACGCCGGCAAAAGCCGGCGTTTTCATGATAAACCCCCCTTTACAGAGCCGTTCCAGGCTTTCAGGCATTGACGCCGAAAACCGCTGGACAGTTAATGCGTGCGTCACCTCCGCTCAGGACGATTCCGATGATTCGCCGCCTCGCACCCCTGCTGCTGGCCCTGTCGCCCTTCGCTGCCCAGGCGGCAGACGGCGACAGCATTCGCGCCTACAACTGGAACGACTACATCGCCCCCCAGGTGCTGGAACGGTTCCAGGCCGACACCGGGATCAAGGTCGATTACCACACCTTCAGCACGGCGGAAGAACTGAGAACCGCCCTGGCCAGCGGCGAAGCCATCGACGTCGCCGTGCCCTCGCACAGCGACCTGACCGCCCTCAGCAACGCCGGCCGCCTGCAGCCGCTGAAAACCCTCGCCAAGCAGGACGACGTGCGCGACACCGTGTGGAAACGCTTTCGTGACGGTGCCTGAATGAGCGTGCGCAAACCCCGCGCCAGCAGCCAGGCGCGTATCGCGGTGATCCTCGACTCGGCACGGGGGCTGCTGGCCGAACAGGGCGTCGCCAGCCTGTCGATCTACAGCGTGGCTGAGCGGGCGGCGATTCCGCCGTCTTCGGTCTACCACTTCTTCGCCAGCGTCCCGGCCTTGCTCGAAGCGCTGACCGCCGATGTCCACGCGGCCTTCCGCGCCTGCCTGCAGGAGCCGGTGGAGCATGCCGCCCTGCGCGACTGGCGCGACCTGTCGCGGGTCATCGAACAGCGCATGCTGGCGATCTACGCCCAGGATGCCGCCGCACGGCAGCTGATCCTGGCCCAGCACGGCCTGACCGAGGTAACCCAGGCCGACCGCCAGCACGACATCGAACTCGGCCAGCTGATGCAGGCCGTGTTCGCCCGCCATTTCGAGCTGCCGACGCTGCCCGACGACATCGATGTGTTCGCCCTGGCCATGGCCCTCGGCGACCGCGTCTACGCCCGTTCCATCCAGCTGCACGAACACATCACACCGCGCCTGGCCGAAGAAGGCCTGCGCGTGTTCGATGCCTACCTCGGTCTCTACCTCCCCCCCTGCCTGCCCAAGCGCCCGGCCGCCCTGTAGCCGATCGGGCATTGCGGGGCTGCAACCCGACAGGCCCTGACGAATCGAATGGCCAGATATAGCCCGATAAATACAGATATTTATCGGCTTTTTTATCGATAAAAATCCTCAGATAGAAAAAATGCGTTTTAAATCCAGAATTTTATCGACTATAAAGTGATCAATCGCGGCCAGACCCTTTTCTGCCGACACCGCACCGTCATCGCGGGTCTGCTAGCGTTACGGCCAGCGCTTACTGTTCGTCCGAGGTGTTCCATGTCGCGCATCGTTACCATCGCCGCCACCCAGAGGGCCTGCTCCTGGGATCGCGCCGTCAAGATCGCCAACGCCGAGAAACGACCGATCAAGCCCCAGGACAGCGCGCTTGAGTCCTGATGCCTGTCGCCTTCAGGACCTGAACCGCACTGACGCGCCCACGCCTTACCACTTCTTTATTCACAGGAATACTCGATGACCAGCCTGAACAGCACCCCACGCGCCGATGGATTCCGCATGCCGGCGGAATGGGAACCGCACAGCCAGACCTGGATGGTCTGGCCCGAGCGCCCGGACAACTGGCGCCTCGGCGGCAAGCCGGCGCAGGCAGCCTTCACCGCCGTGGCCAAGGCCATCGCCGCCTTCGAGCCGGTAACCGTCTGCGTCTCCGCCGCCCAGTATGAAAACGCCCGTGCCCGTCTTGACCACCCGGCGATCCGCGTCGTGGAAATCAGCACCGACGACGCCTGGGTGCGCGACACCGGTCCGACCTTCGTCTGCAACGACCAGGGCGAGGTCCGCGGCGTGGACTGGACATTCAACGCCTGGGGCGGTTTCGACGGTGGCCTGTACGCACCGTGGAACCGTGACGACCAGGTGGCCAGCAAGATCCTCGAGGTCGAGCGCTGCGCCCGCTACCGCACCGAGGGTTTCGTGCTCGAAGGCGGTTCGATCCATGTCGATGGCGAAGGCACCCTGATCACCACCGAGGAATGCCTGCTCAATCGCAACCGCAACCCGCACCTGAGCCGCGAAGAGACCGAGCAGGTCCTGCGTGACCACCTGAACATCGACACGGTGATCTGGCTGCCGAACGGCCTCTTCAACGATGAAACCAACGGCCACGTCGACAACTTCTGCTGCTACGTGCGCCCTGGCGAAGTGCTGCTGGCCTGGACCGACGACCCGCAGAACCCCAACTACCCGCTCTGCCAGGCCGCCATGCAGGTACTGGAGCAGGCGCGCGACGCCAAGGGCCGTCAGTTGATCGTGCACAAGCTGCCGATTCCCGGCCCGCTGTACGCGACGGACGAAGAGTGCGCCGGCGTCGACCGGGTCGATGGCTCCCAGGAGCGCAGCTCCGAGGTACGCCTGGCGGGTTCCTACGTGAACTTCCTGATCGTCAACGGCGGCATCATCGCGCCGAGCTTCGACGACCCGCTCGACGAGGAAGCCCGCGCCATCCTGCAGCGCGTGTTCCCCGAACACCGCGTGGTCATGGTGCCGGGCCGGGAAATCCTGCTGGGCGGTGGCAACATCCACTGCATAACCCAGCAGCAGCCTGCGCCGCAGCGCTGACTGCGATACGGGCTGCCCGCACGACGGGCAGCCCGGGCAATCTCCGCGTCAATCCTGCATGGCCTCGGTGAACTGGCTGATCGCATCGACCACGCGCTGCGCCTCGTCACGGATATCCAGCATTACCTCGCCGGCCCGGTTGACCAGCTGCACGCCCTGTTCAGCCTTGACCTTGCTGCCGTCCATCCCACCCACCGCCTGCTGAGCCAGATCCTGGTTGAGGCGCACCACCTCGTTGATCTCCACGGTCGCCTGACTGGTGCGCGCGGCCAGGCTGCGCACCTCATCGGCGACGACTGCAAAGCCGCGCCCCTGCTCCCCCGCGCGAGCGGCCTCGATAGCAGCGTTCAGCGCCAGCAGGTTGGTCTGCTCGGCGATGCCGCGGATGACCTGGACGATGCTGCTGATACGCTCGGACTGCGCATTGAGCGCACCGATATTGCCCGCGACCTGCTCCAGTTCCTGGGCGATACCGCGCACCACCTGCACCGCCTCCTCCACCGTGGCAGCCCCCTTTACGGCACTCTCGTCGGTTTCCCGGGCGATATCGAACGCCAGTTGCGCGGCTGCCGCCTCAGCCTCTCGGTGTTCCACCTGCGCGGTGATATCACTGGCGAACTTGACCACCCCATACAGGCGGCCTGCGGCGTCATACAGCGGGTTGTAGGTCGCGCGCAGCCAGACGATCTGCCCTGATTTGGTAATGCGCTTGAAACGGTCGGAGACGAACTCCCCCAGGTTCAGGCGCTGCCAGAACTGCCGATAGGCATCGCTGCCGGCTTCGTCGTGCTCGCAGAACACGCGGTGGTGCTTGTCGCGGATCTCGTCCAGGCGATAGCCCATGGTCCGCAGGAAATTATCGTTGGCCTCGACCACCTCGCCAGCCAGGTTGAACTCGATCACCGCCATGGAACGGTTGATCGCATTCAGCAAGCTCTGATGCTGCTGCTCGGAATGCACCTGCGCGGTGATATCGGTCGCCACCTTGATCACTTTGCTGACCACCCCGCTGCTGTCGCGAACGGGCAGGTAGCTCGCTTCCAGCCAGACTTCGCGGCCGCCCTTGGCCAGACGCATGAAGCGATCGCTGAAACTCTCGCCACTGGCCAGGCGTTTCCAGAATTGCGTGTAGGCCGGGCTGGCGGCCAGCTCATGTGTGCAGAACAGGCGATGGTGCTGACCCCTGACGTCGTCCAGCCCATAGCCCATCGTCGCCAGGAAAGGTTCGTTGGCGTTGATGATCTCCCCGTGGGGGGTGAACTCGATCATCGCCATGGTTTTCTGGATGGCGCCCAGAGTTTGTTGGGTGATCGCCAATTGAATCCGGGCGCTCTGCAATTCACCGCTGCCGGCATTGAAACCAAACATGAATGACCTCCATTCCCTAGAGAACGCCGCACACATGGCCATATGACATGCATGGGGCACACGTCCAAAGAGCCTAGACGAACGTTTGCGCAATCACCCGGCAGCCAGAAAAAACCCGCCGATTGGCGGGTTTTCAGGGGGTCATTCGAAGGGCACGGGCCTCGGCGTCTGGTGAGTGGACGGCGGCAGGATCGGCAGGGCGAAGCTCGGCTGGTCGCCGGTCAGGGTCTTGAGGAACGCCGTGATCTTGCCCACTTCGTCCGGGCTCAGCGTGCGCCCCAGCTGCAGACGCGCCATCACGTCCACCGCGTCCTCCAGTGCCCAGTAGGCACCGTCGTGGAAGTACGGGTAGGTCAGCTCCACGTTGCGCAACGTTGGCACCTTGAACGTGAAGCGGTCGGCGTCCTTGCCCGTGAGGCCGGCCACGCCCTCGGCCGGGTTGCGGGTTTCGTAAGGCTCGACCAGGCCCATCTTCTGGAACGAGTTGCCGCCCAGGGCCGGGCCGTTGTGGCAGGCCACACAGCCGATGGACTTGAACAGCTCATACCCCTCCAGCTCGGCGGTGCTGATGGCCGTGTCGTCGCCGTTCAGCCACTGGTCGAAGCGCGAATTCGGCGTGACCAGGGTTTTCTCGAACTCGGCGATGGCGTCGGTCACGGCGTCCAGGGTGATCTCGTCGAGCGTGTAGACCTGCTTGAACGCCTCGCGGTACTGCGGGATGGAGCGCAGCGTGTCGATCGCCAGGACGTGGGTGAAGGCCATTTCCTTGGGGTTGGAAATCGGCCCGGCGGCCTGTTCCTTGAGGTCCGCGGCGCGGCCATCCCAGAACTGCGCCAGGTTCATGCTGGCATTGAGCACCGTCGGCGAGTTGATCGGGCCTTCCTGCCAATGGTGCCCGATGGAGGTGGGCAGGTTGTCGCTGCCGCCCATGGACAGGTTGTGGCAGGAGTTGCAGGAAATGAACCCCGACCGTGACAGGCGCGGGTCGAAGAACAGCTGCTTGCCGAGCTCGACTTTGCCCGGGTCGGTGATTTCCGCCGCGGGAATGACATGAACCGGTTCATCGCGCTGGGTCACGGCCCAGGCATCGGCGCTCAGGCACAAGCCGACCGCCAGCAGGGAGAGCGTACGCATGGTGAGACTCCTCGGGTATCAGGCACCTCGACCATGCCTGCCCAGGCGGGACGAGGCCTTGACCAGGGTCAAGAAGCCGTGAAGTCGGCAAACGCCGGTACCGGAGGGGCAAAGAAAAGCCCGCTCCTGGGAGCGGGCTTTCGTACAACGGCAAACCGGGCAGGACGCAACTGCCCGGTGTGCTGCGGCTTACAGCAGGGGGATGCTGTAGCTGACGATCAGGCGGTTTTCGTCCTGGTCAGTGGTGCCGGCAACGTTACTGCGGATGCTCGCGTTACGCCAGGAGAAGCCCAGGCCTTTCAGCGCGCCTTCCTGCAGGGTGTAGTCCAGGCGGAAGTCACGCTCCCACTCTTTACGGTCACCCTGGGCAGCGTCGATGTTGTCGCCGGACAGGTAGGTCACGGTGGCTTTCAGGCCCGGGATACCGGCGCTGGCGAAGTCATAGCCGTACTCGGCCAGCCAGGTGCGCTCGCCGGCGCTCAGGAACTTGCCGATCTGACGGTCGGTGATCAGGTAGGAGGACGAACCGCCGCCCTGGTTCAGGAACGGGAAGGCGCTGTCGCCTTCGACCTGCTGGTAGCCAGCGCTCAGGGAGTGACCGCTCAGGCTGTAGGTGAACAGGGCGCTCCAGGTCTGGTTGTCGACTTCACCGGTGGTGACGCCGCCACCGTAGTAACCGTTGCTGACATAACCCTCGGCACGGCCGGCAGCGCTGCCGTTCTTGCCGTCGGAGCTGCTGTCGAAGTAGCGCAGGTCGGTCTTCAGGGTGCCCGGGCCGATTGCCCAGTTGTGGATCAGGCCCAGGAAGTGCTGCTTGTAGAAGTCTTCCAGGTTGCCGTAGTAGTACTGCGCGGTCAGGTCCTTGGTGACTTTGTAATCACCACCGGCGAAGTAGAACTTGTTGGTGTCGGCGTTGGCGCCAGCACCGGCGATCTTCAGGCTGATGTCGTCAGTCGAGGAACGGGTCTTGGTGTGCTCCAGCTGGCCGCCGGTCAGGGTCAGGCCGTCGATCTCGTTGGAGATGATCTGACCACCGTCGAAGGTCTGCGGCAGCAGGCGACCGTCGTTGAAGTTGACAACCGGCAGCTTCGGCATCAGGGTGCCGACGCGCAGTTCAGTCTTGGAAATGCGCATTTTGGCGGTGGCGCCGGCCTTGCTGTAGTCGTTCACGGCACTGCCGTCGGTCTCGGTCGGGAACAGCTGGCCCGGGGCGCGATCGCGCGGAGTGCTGCTGTCGCCGCCGCCGTCCAGGCGCAGGCCGTACATGCCGATCACGTCAACACCGAAACCCACGGTGCCTTCGGTGAAACCGGAGTTGTAGGTGAACACGAAGCCCTGGCCCCACTCGTTGGCCTCGCCGTTGTTGTTGGCGACGTTCTTGTTGTTCAGGTCGTAGTAGAAGTTACGCAGGTCCAGCTTGGCCTTGCTGTCTTCGAGGAACGCTGCGTTGGCAACGTGGCTCAGGGACAGGCCCAGGGTGCCGACGGCTACGGCCAGCGCCAGGGAGGTCTTTCTCATTATGGTCTTCTCCAGTGTTTTTATGGGTGACGCTTCGACTTGCGCCCGGGTCGTCGACGACAGACCAGGCACGCATGACGAATGGGGCTACTCACTCCGCCACACATGATCGCCGGGCGGCCGGAGGTGCCACGGGGTCACGCGTACAACGGAATGCAGTGAATCTAGGATTTCGCGGCAGCGTGCGACGCCAGGGGCGGGCACAAGCCGTGGGTAACGCGGGGGCAGCAGGTAAACGTCATCGGCACATTCTCTAATTTTTGTTGTGCGCCGGCCAGAGGGCCGGTCCTTGCTATGCCAACCAGTACGCAGATACTGTGCCAGCCGCCGATGAAAGGCGCTTGCCGCCGTCTAGGACGCCATTTTCCCGGAGAGAGGTGAAGCGTGGAAGCGCTATTTTCAGGCCATTGATGAGCGGATTTTTGCCCAAGCAGAACGCGTGTTGGGCGGTTTATCGCCAATCGCGCCAGATCAGCGACCTTCGATCAGCCGAGGACGATGCGGTTCTTGCCCTGGCGCTTGGCCGTGTACATGGCGGCGTCGGCCCGGGCGAACATGGTGTCGAGGCTGGCGTCATCGCCGCGCAGATGCGCCAGGCCCTGGCTGACGGTAATGCCGAACTGGGTGCCTTCGAACTCGAAGCTCAGGCGCTGGACCTCGCGCTGCAGACGCTCGGCCACCTGCTCGGCGACGCCCAGCTCGCAGCCCGGGAAGACTGCCGCGAACTCCTCGCCGCCGATCCGGCCGAACAGGTCGCCACGGCGCAACACCGCCGTGCTGCAACGGGCCAGGCGCTGCAGTACCTGGTCACCCATCTGGTGGCCGTAGCGGTCGTTGATCTGCTTGAAGTCGTCCAGGTCGAGCAGCAGGAAGGCCAGCGGGCTGCCGTACTGCCGGGCGTGTTCGAACTCGCGCCGGGCGCAGTCGAAGAAGTGCCGGCGGTTGCTGCTCTGGGTCAGCACGTCCGTGGTGGCCAGACGGTGCAGTTCGCCCTCGAGCTGTTTCTTCTCGGTGATGTCTTCGGCGATACCGACGATCAGCGGCCCACCAACGGCCTCAGGCTGCTGGCTGACGAAGCATTTGTCGCTGATCCAGCGCAATTGCCCGTCCGCCCGGATGATCCGGTACTCCCGGGCTTCCGCCCCGCTCTGCAGGACATTGGCGAAGCTTTCGGCGGCGTAATCCATGTCATCCGGGTAGATGCTGTTGCGCCACTGGTCGTAATCGGCCATCAGCAATGCGGCCGAACGGCCGAACACCGTCTCGTAGGCCGGGCTGACGTAGATCACCTGCTGGGTCTGCCAGTCGTACGCCCACAGCACCACGTTGACGCTGCCCAGCAGGGTGCTGATCAACTGCTCGCGCTCGCGCAGACGCGTGACTTCCGCACGGCTGTGCAGAAGCGCCAGGGTCAACTCCTCCAATTCGGTTGGAAGTCCGCTGTTCTCGTCCATAAAACCGCCATCCAGATGAATACATGGGCGATGTACGCAGCTTAATGCGTGCTTGCTCCGGCAACTAAAAAGCCCGCCGAACGGCGGGCTTTTCAATTCTTTCGGTGATCTACAGACCGACTGGATGGCGCGGGGTTCAACCCCCTCGTCCGGAAGTGCGGATCAGGTCGCACTCGCCGGGCGCAGGGAGTAGGTCTTCAACTGCTCGGCGAAATCACGCAGCGACTGGATACCGCTGGCCTCGGCCTCGTGCACCCATTGCTTGATGGCTTCGAGCATTTCGTGACCGTTGGAGCTGGTCTTGGCCCAGATCTGCTGCAGCGCCAGGCGCTTCTCGTAGATCACCTTCAGGGCCTGGCTCTGGGCGAGCATGGCGTCGATGCGCATCTGCTGCTGATCGTGCAGCAGGCTCGGCTCCCGGGACAGCAGGCGCTTGGCGCGGTGGAACTGGTGGCGGACGGACGCATCGGCCTTGGCCAGTTCCTGCTTGACCAGCGGGCCGATCACCAGCTTGCGGTACTGGGCCATGATCTGGAAGCGGTTGTTGAGGATCGCCATGGCGGTGTCCATGTCCAGGTGCCGCTTGCCTTCGACCCGGTGGGCGATGGGCGCGACGCGCTGCACCTTGGCCAGGCCGAAGAAGCTGAACAGCTTGATCCAGGCCCAGCCCATGTCGAATTCCCACTTGCGCACCGACAGCTTGGCCGAGTTCGGGTAGGTGTGGTGATTGTTGTGCAGCTCTTCGCCGCCGATCAGGATGCCCCAGGGCACCAGGTTGGTGGCCGCGTCGCGGCACTCGAAGTTGCGGTAGCCGACGGCATGGCCCAGGCCGTTGATCACGCCGGCCGCCCACACGGGAATCCACATCATCTGCACGGCCCAGATGGTGATACCGGCGGCACCGAACAGCGCCAGGTCGATCACCGCCATCAGCGCCACGCCACCGATCGGGAAGCGCGAGTAGACGTTGCGCTCGACCCAGTCATCCGGGCAGTTCTTGCCGTAGATACGCAGGGTTTCTTCGTTCTTGGCCTCTTCGGCGTAAAGCTCCGCGCCTTTGCGCAGGACGGTGCTCAGGCCCTTGATTACCGGGCTGTGCGGGTCGTCAGCGGTTTCGCACTTGGCATGGTGCTTGCGGTGGATGGCCGTCCACTCGCGGGTGTTCTGCGCCGTGGTCAGCCACAGCCAGAAGCGGAAAAAGTGTTTGAGCGCCGGGTGCAGCTCCAGCGCACGGTGCGCGGAGTAACGGTGCAGATAGACCGTAACGCTGACGATGGTGATGTGCGTCATCACCAGGGTGACCGCGATCAGTTGCCAGACCGACAGATCGAGAAAACCGTTGTACCACATAGTGGGTCGTGTGCCTCTTGAAGGTAAAAGTGCGACTTGTCCTACAGTTTCAGGCCGCGACCCATTATGCTCGACCCCACCCAGAAAACCAGTTGGTCTTTTGGATAAGAATGTTACGGCTGTATCGCACGCTATATAGCGGTGCGCCGACCAGGAGCTGTTCACTACCCGATGACTATCCGCCAGGGCCCCTTGCGCCTGACCTTGATCTATCTACTGGCAGCGGGATCGTGGATATTTTTCAGCGACACACTGCTGACCACCCTGGGCCTGACCGCTCATCAGCTGGAACGCCTGCAGTTGCTCAAGGGCATGGGCTTCGTCGTGCTCACCAGCCTGCTGCTGTTCCTCATCCTGCGCAGCCACCGGCACGCCCAACGGGGCATTCGCCGCGCCCTGCGCGCCAGCGAGAACCGCCTGAGCCTGGCGCTGGATGCCGCCCAGGACGGCCTGTGGGACTGGAACCTGCGCACCCAGGAAATCTATTACTCGCCGCGCTATGCCGCCATGCTGGGCCTGGCCCCCGACGAGCTGGGCAACAGCCGCGAGCGCTGGCTGGCCCGCCTGCACCCGGATGACCGCAACCACTACCGCGAGGTCGTGGAACAGCACCTGCAACGGGCCACCCCGACCTCCTACGAAAACACCTACCGGCTGCGCCATGCCGACGGCAGCTACCGCTGGATCCGTTCCCGCGGGCGCCTGCAGATGGCCGCCCACGGCGAACCCGAGCGTTTCATCGGCACCGTCACCGACATCACCCAGAAGCGCGCCGACGAGGACAGCCTGCGCCAGGCCGCCGCGGTGTTCGATGCGACCCAGGAAGGCGTGCTGGTCAGCGACGCCAACCAGACCATCGTGCACATCAATCCGGCCTTCAGCCGCATCACCGGCTACAGCGAGGCGGAAATCATCGGCCAGCACCCGAACCTGCTGAAATCCGGCCGTCACGACGCGACCTTCTACCAGGCCATGTGGCACGCCCTGCAGCACAAGGGTGCCTGGAGCGGCGAGATCTGGAACCGCCGCAAGAACGGCGAGATCTACCCGCAATGGCAGTGCATCCGCGCCATTCACAACGAAAAGGGCCTGATCAGCCATTACGTGGCGGTGTTTTCCGACATCACCGCGCTCAAGCGTTCCCAGCGCGAGCTGGACTACCTGGCGCACCACGACCCCCTGAGCAACCTGCCCAACCGCCTGCTGTTCACCGAGCGCGTGGAACATGCCATCGAGCGGGCGCGACGCGAGCAGCAGAGCGGCGCGGTGCTGCTGATCGACCTGGACCACTTCAAACACATCAACGAAAGCCTGGGGCACAACGTCGGCGACCTGCTGCTGCGGGCCGTGGGCGAGCGCCTGGCCGGGCTGCTGGGCAAGGGCACGACCCTGGCCCGCCTGGGGGGCGACGAATTCGGCCTGCTCTGCGAGAGCTGCGCCCAGGCCGAGCAGGCCGCCGCCCTGGCCCAGCGCCTGCTGGACAGCCTGCATGCGCCATTCCTTCTCAACGGCCAGGAGCTGTTCATCGGTGCCAGCGTCGGCATCAGCCTGTTCCCCGAGGATGCGCAGAGCGTCGACCAGGTGCTGCGCAACGCCGACTCCGCCCTGTTCAAGGCCAAGAGCAGCGGTCGCGAGGGCTTCGCCTTCTACGCCCAGGAACTCACCGAATACGCCCGCCAGCGCGTCGAACTGGCCAGCGCCCTGCGCCACGCCCTGGAAGGCAACGAACTGCGGGTCTACTACCAGCCGCTGCACAGCCTGAGCACCGGCGCCCTGCTCGGGGTCGAGGCCCTGGTGCGCTGGCAGCATCCGCAGCGGGGCATGGTGCCGCCAAGCGATTTCATTCCCATCGCCGAAGACAGCGGCCTGATCGGCGCCATCGACACCTGGGTGCTGGAGCAGGCCTGCCGGCAGATGGTGGCCTGGCAAGCCGCCGGGTGCGGCCTGAAGTTCGTGGCGGTGAACGTGTCCAGCCGCCTGTTCAGCCGCGGCGGCCTGGACACCCGGGTGGCCGAGGTGTTGGCGCAGACCGGCCTGGACCCCGATTGCCTGGAGCTGGAAGTCACGGAAAGTGCGGTGATGGACGACCCGGACGCCGCCCAGGCGCTGCTCGAACGCCTGCGCGGCCTGGGCATCCGCCTGTCGATCGACGACTTCGGCACCGGCTACAGCTCGCTGGCGCGGCTCAAGCGCCTGCCGGTGCACAAGCTCAAGCTGGACCAGAGCTTCGTGCGCGGCCTGCCCCACGACAGCAACGATGTGGCCATCACCCGCGCGGTGATCGCCCTGGGCCACAGCCTGGAGCTGAAGATCCTCGCCGAAGGCATCGAGCAGCCCGAGCAGGCCGAATTCCTCCGGCAGCTCGGGTGCGACTACGCCCAGGGCTACCACTTCGGCCGTCCCCAGCCCGCACACCTGCTGCCGCTGATCCCCAGCGCATGAAAAAGCCGGCCTGCAGGCCGGCTTGTCGTGACCGATCGCGCTTACAGCTTGGCGATCGACACTTCGGTGGATTTCACGAAGGCGATCACTTCGCTGCCCACGCCCAGTTCGAGCTCGCGCACCGAACGGGTGGTGATGACCGAGGTCACGATGCCGGCGGCGGTCTGCACGTCGATTTCCGACAGCACGTCGCCTTCGACGATTTCCTTGATGGTGCCTTTGAACTGGTTGCGTACGTTGATGGCTTTGATGGTCATGATGCGTCTCCTGAGGTCAGAGGGCCCAACGCAACTGCGTGGGCAAGGGTGAAACGGGTTCTGCTTGAGGGGGGAGTGCCGGCAGGGCCAGGACCCGGTTGAGGACCTGGGCTTCCAGCGCCGCCAGGTGCGCCGAGCCCCGGGCACGGGGCCGCGGCAGGTCGACGATCAGGTCGAGCCCGACCCGGCCGTCTTCGATCAGGATCACCCGGTCGGCAATGGCCACGGCCTCGCTGACGTCGTGGGTGACCAGCAACACGGTGAAGCCGTGCTGTTGCCAGAGGCGTTCGATCAACTGCTGCATCTCGATGCGGGTCAGGGCATCCAGCGCCCCCAGCGGCTCGTCGAGCAGCAGCAGGCGCGGCTGGTGAATCAGCGCGCGGGCCAGGGCTACGCGCTGCTTCTGCCCGCCGGACAGCGCCGCCGGCCACTCCTGGGCGCGGTCGGCCAGGCCCACCGCCTCCAGGGCGTCGAGGGCCTTGGGCCGCCAGTCGCCGGACAACCCGAGGCCGACGTTGTCGATCACCCGTTTCCAGGGCAGCAGGCGCGCGTCCTGGAACATCAGGCGGATGTCTTCGCGGGCGGCGGCCAGCGAACCATTGCCGGCGTTGAGCTGGCCCTGGGTCGGCTGGTCGAGGCCGGCCAGCAGGCGCAGCAGGGTGCTCTTGCCGCAACCGCTGCGGCCCACCACGGCGACGAACTGCCCCGCCGGGATACGCAGGTCGACCTGCTTGAGCACTTCACGCTCGCCGAAGGCCTTGTGGATGCTTTCGATCGACAGCGGAACGCCGCCCGGCGGGATGCCACTTTTCAAACTGTGCAGAGCAGTCATTGGCCACCTGCCTTGGCTTGATAAGCCGGATGCCAGCGCAGCCAGACACGCTCCAGGCCACGGGCGGCGAGGTCGGCCAGCTTGCCGAGCACGGCGTACAGCAGGATCGCCAGCACCACCACATCGGTCTGCAGGAATTCACGGGCGTTCATTGCCAGGTAGCCGATGCCGGAGCTGGCGGAAATGGTTTCCGCCACGATCAGCGTCAGCCACATGAAGCCGAGGGCGAAGCGCACGCCGACCAGGATCGACGGCAGCGCACCGGGCAGGATCACCTGGCGGAACAGGCTGAACCCGGACACGCCATAGCTGCGCGCCATTTCCACCAGGGCCGGGTCGACGTTGCGGATGCCGTGGTAGGTGTTCAGGTAGATCGGGAACAGCGTGCCAAGGGCGACCAGGAAGATCTTCGCGCTCTCGTCGATGCCGAACCACAGGATCACCAGCGGGATCAGCGCCAGGTGCGGCACGTTACGAATCATCTGCACCGAGCTGTCGAGCAGGCGCTCGCCCCACTTCGACAGGCCGGTGATGAAACCGAGCAGCAGGCCGAGGCCGCCGCCGATGGCAAAACCGATGCCGGCGCGCCAGCCGCTGATGGCCAGGTGCGTCCAGATTTCGCCACTGCTGATCAGGGTCCAGCCGGCCTCCAGCACGGCACTGGGGGCCGGCAGGATGCGCGTGGACAGCAGTCCCGCGACCACCGCGCCCTGCCAGGCGAGCAGCAAGGCCACCGGCAGGGCCCACGGCGCCAGGCGCAGGGCCAGTCTGTTGATTGATGTTGCACTCATCGCATACCTCGAATCGTCATTCACGTCCGCACGGTGGGCGCGCCAGGCGCGGCCCACCGTCGGTTGTCCTCAACTGGCCGAAGCCGCCTTGGGCAGGATGTCGCTGGAGATCATTTCGCCGAACGGGCTGACGTAGCCGCGCCCTTCCGGGACCTGCGGCCGGTTCACGTCGAGGTGCGGGAACAGCAGCTCGGCAACCCGGTACGACTCCTCCAGGTGCGGATAACCGGAGAAAATGAAGGTATCGATGCCCAGCGCGGCATATTCCTTGACCCGCTCGGCCACGGTCGGGCCGTCGCCGACCAGCGCGGTGCCCGCGCCGCCACGCACCAGGCCGACCCCGGCCCAGAGGTTGGGGCTGACTTCCAAGTTGTCCTTGCTGCCGTTGTGCAGGGCTGCCATGCGCTGCTGGCCCACCGAATCGAAGCGCGCCAGGGACGCCTGGGCCCGGGCGATGGTGTCGTCGTCGACATGGGCGATCAGCTTGTCGGCGGCCTTCCAGGCCTCTTCGTTGGTTTCGCGCACGATCACATGCAGGCGGATGCCGAAGCGCACTTCACGCCCCTGGGCCGCGGCTTTCTCGCGCACCTGGGCAATCTTCTCGGCCACTGCGGCAGGCGGCTCGCCCCAGGTCAGGTACAGCTCGACCTGTTCGGCAGCCAGGTCCTGGGCGGCCTCCGACGAGCCACCAAAGTACAGCGGCGGACGCGGTTGCTGGATCGGTGGGTAGAGCAGCTTGGCGCCCTTCACCTGGATGTGTTTGCCGTCGTAGTCCACCACCTCGCCTTCCAGCACGCGGCGCCAGATGCGGGTGAATTCCACCGAGGCTTCGTAGCGCTCGGCGTGGGACAGGTTCAGGCCATCGCCGGCCAGTTCGTCCGGGTCACCGCCGGTCACCAGGTTGAACAGCGCACGGCCGCCCGACAGGCGATCGAGGGTGGCGGCCTGGCGCGCGGCGACCGTCGGGGAAATGATCCCGGGACGCAGGGCCACCAGGAACTTCAGGCGCTGGGTCACCGGAATCAGCGACGCGGCCACCAGCCAGGAGTCCTCGCAGGAACGCCCGGTGGGAATCAGCACACCGCCGTAGCCAAGACGATCCGCCGCTTGGGCGATCTGCTGCAGATAACCGTGGTCGACCGCGCGGGCGCCCTCGGACGTGCCCAGGTAATGGCCGTCGCCGTGGGTGGGCAGGAACCAGAAAATATTCAAACTCATGGAGTGGTCTCCTTGATCGTTGCGCCCCCCGCGTCCGCAGGGGGCCGGTTTGTTACGGCGCGACGCTGGCCTGAGACTGGGCGGCCGGGCGTTGCCAGATCACGTCCTTGATCACCAGGCGTTTGGGGATCAGCTTCAGGTCGGTGAAGGTGTCGGCGATCTTCTGCTGCGCGTCCACCACCTGCGGGGTGATCAGCTGGGCGCCGTAGCTCTGGCGCTCGACCGCAACACGGGTGATGTCCGGCGACAGGCCGAGCAGCGGCGCGACCTGGGCGGTGGCCTCTTCGGTATTGGCCTTGGTCCATTCGCCGATGCCACGGATCTCGTCGACCAGGATCTCGACCACTTCGGGGTGCTTCTCGGCGTAGGGCTTGGTCGCCAGGTAGAACTGGTGGTTGCTGACCAGGCCCTGGCCGTCACGCAGGGTGCGGGCCTGCAGCTGGTTCTCGGCGGCTGCCTGGAAGGGGTCCCAGATGACCCAGGCGTCGACGCTGCCCCGCTCGAAGGCGGCGCGGGCGTCGGCAGGCGGCAGGTACACCGGCTGGATATCGCTGTATTTCAGTCCGGCGTCTTCCAGGGCGCGCACCAGCAGGTAGTGCACGTTGGAGCCTTTGTTCAGGGCGACTTTCTTGCCCTTGAGGTCGGCCACCGACTTCAGCGGTGAATCCTTGGGCACCAGGATGGCTTCGCTGGTCGGCGCCGGCGGCTCGTAGGCCACGTACAGCAGGTCAGCGCCAGCGGCCTGGGCGAATACCGGCGGGGTTTCGCCGGTGGTACCGAAGTCCACCGAGCCGACGTTCAGCCCTTCCAGCAGCTGCGGGCCACCCGGGAACTCGGTCCATTTGACGTCGATGCCCTTGTCGGCCAGGCGCTTCTCCAGCGTGCCCTTGGCCTTGAGCAGCACCAGGGTGCCGTATTTCTGGTAACCGATCCGCAATGTCTCGGCTTGAGCGTGAGTGATGGCGCCGAAGGAAATGGCCGCGGCAAACAGGGCGACCAGACTCCGACGCAAAGTAACAGTGCGCATGGCGCTCTCCTTTGCTGTGGGGGTTGTGGTGTAGCGACCTGCTTGCCCGTTGGCGGGCGAGTAAGGTGGGTTGTGCTTCGTGCCGTCGGTGACGGCGGGTCAAACGGTTCAGGCGCTCCAGCGACCGCTGATCAGTCGCTCGTTCAGCACCCCAGGCTCGATCGGGCGCGGACGCCGGCTCAAGGCCTGGTGAAAGTGTTGCAACGCATCGTCCAGCCGCTGCTCCAGCCCCGGCGCCAGTTGCACACCGTGATCGCTGTAGGCGATCTGGCTGTCATCGGCGAACACGCCGTGCAGCATTTCCTGGGCTTTCAACGAGGCCAGCACCGGTTTCAGCGCATAGTCCACGGCCAGCATGTGGGCACTGCTGCCGCCCGTGGCGATCGGCAGTACCACCTTGTGATTCAGGGCGCGCTCCGGCAACACGTCGAGCAGGGTCTTCAGCGCCCCGGAAAAGGACGCCTTGTACACCGGCGTGGCGATCAGCAGCCCATCCGCCAGGGCGACATGGGCCTGCAGCGCCTGGATCTGCGGGCTCTCGAAGCGCGCGAACAGCAGGTCTTCTGCCGTGAAATCGCGCACCTGGTAACTCACTACCTCGACGCCGTGCAGCTGCAGCCAATGCCTGGAACGGTCGAGCAGGACGTTGGAGCGCGACTTCTGGCTTGGGCTGCCGCCCAGCGAAACCACCAACATGGCCAATCCTTACTTGTTCGGCTGCGGGGTCAGGCGCAGGTAAGGCTTCACCGCCCGGTAACCCTTGGGGAAGCGCTGCTTGATCTCGTCTTCGTCCTTGAGCGACGGCACTATCACCACGTCTTCACCGTCCTGCCAGTTGGCCGGGGTGGCGACCTTGTGGTTGTCGGTCAGTTGCAGCGAATCGATCACCCGCAGGATCTCGTTGAAGTTGCGGCCGGTGCTCGCCGGGTAGGTGATGGTCAGGCGCACCTTCTTGTTCGGGTCGATGACGAACAGCGAGCGCACGGTCAGGGTGTCGTTGGCATTGGGGTGGATCAGGTCGTACAGCTCGGACACCTTGCGGTCGGCGTCGGCGAGAATCGGGAAATTCACCCGGGTGTTCTGGGTTTCGTTGATGTCGTCGATCCACTTCAGGTGCGAATCCACCGGGTCGACCGACAGGGCGATGGCCTTGACGCCACGCGTGGCGAACTCGTCCTTGAGCTTGGCGGTGAAACCCAGCTCGGTGGTGCACACCGGCGTGAAGTCAGCCGGGTGGGAGAACAGCACACCCCAGCTGTTGCCCAGCCACTCGTGAAAACGAATACGGCCTTCGCTGGAATCCTGCTCGAAATCGGGGGCGATGTCGCCAAGGCGGATGCTCATGCTGCTTCTCCTTCGGAATCGGGTCTGAGTGGTGCGTGGCGCTCACTATGCTCAGGATCGAAGAGAAACAAAAAGAATAAATAATGATTTATTTATCACGTATAGATATATGTGAATCACGGCCCCAATGCCGTGCTAGCGTGGCCTCACTGTCCGCCCATTGCGTCCCGAACCATGAGCCTGTCGATTCACACCTGCCTGCCTCACCAAGCGCCACTGCCGCTGCTGCTGGAGGCCGATCCGGACCTGTCGAAGATCCGGCATTACCTGGCCAACGGCCTGTGCCGGGTCGCCCAGATCGATGGCATGACCGTGGGCGTCTGTGTGTTGCAAGTGATCACGCCCGACCTGGTCGAGCTGATAAATATCGCCGTGGACCCGGCAAGGCAGGGCCAGGGTATTGGCCGCGCGCTGCTGGCGGACGCCATCGCCCAGGCCCGCCAGCTGGGTGCGCGGCGCCTGGAGCTGGGCACCGGCACCTTCGGCCACCCACTGACCTTCTACCAGCGGGCCGGTTTTCGCGTGGTGGCTGTGGAGCCCGATTACTTCCTCGCGCACTACGCCGAGCCGCTGTTCGAGAACGGCCTGCAGCACAAGGACCGCTTGCGCCTGGCCCTGGCGCTATAGCCAGAGGTGCACGGCCAGCCCTGCCAGGGCACAGCCGGCGAGGGTCTCGATAACCCCGCGCTTGAAGCCGAACAACGCCACGGCCGCCGCCAGGGCGATCAGCGCGGCGGACCAGTCGATACGCCCTTCGATGCCCTCCGGGTAGAGCACGTGGTAGCCAAAGAACAGCGCCAGGTTGACGATCACCCCGACCACCGCCGCCGTGATGCCCGTCAGCGGTGCGGTGAAACGCCGTTCATCCCGGGTCGACTCCACCAGCGGGCCGCCGGCCAGGATGAACAGGAACGACGGCAGGAAGGTGAACCAGGTGACCAGCGCCGCCGCCAGCGCACCGCTGGCGAAACCGCTGTCGCCGACCAGCACCGGCGGCGCATAGGCCCCGACGAAGGCAACGAACGCCACCAGCATGATCAACGGCCCCGGCGTGGTTTCGCCCAGCGCCAGGCCGTCCATCATCTGCGTCGGCGTCACCCAACCGTAATAGCCCACGGCGCCCTGGTACACATAGGGCAGCACGGCATAGGCACCGCCGAAGGTCAGCAGCGCGGCCTTGGTGAAGAACCAGCCCATCTGCGTGAGTGTGCCGTGCCAGCCGAATGCCAGGGTCAGCAGGCCCATGGGCACCGCCCAGAGCCCGGCGCCGACCAGCAGGATCAGCGCCAGCCGCAGCCAGCGGAAACGCGCGTGGACCGGTGGCGGCGTGTCGTCATCGATCAATGCGGGGCCATAGGACGCCGCGGAAGCCTGCTCCCCGCCCCTCGGCAGGAAATGCCGCGGCGCGAACCGCCCACCAAGGTAGCCGAGCACCGCGGCGCCCAGCACGATCAGCGGGAACGGCACCCGCGCGGCAGAAATGGCGACGAAGGCCACAGCCGCCAGCGCCCACAGCCAGGCGTTCTTCAGCACCCGCCCGCCAATGCGCCAGGCGGCGTGCAGCACGATGGCCGTCACCGCCGGCTTGATGCCATAAAAGATGCCTACCACCAGCGGCACGTCGCCGAACACCAGGTAAACCCAGGCCAGGCCGATGAGGATGAACAGCGAAGGCAACACGAACAGCACACCGGCAATCACCCCACCCCAGGTGCGGTGCAGCAGCCAGCCGAGGTAGGTCGCCAACTGCTGCGCCTCCGGCCCGGGCAGCACCATGCAGTAGTTCAGCGCATGCAGAAAACGCCGCTCCGACAGCCAGCGGCGCTTCTCCACCAGCTCGCGGTGCATGATCGCGATCTGCCCGGCCGGGCCACCGAAACTGATAAAGCCCAGCTTCAGCCAGAACCACAGGGCTTCGCCGAGGCTGACAGAGACAGGCTTCAAGGGTGTCGACTCACTCATTCGTGCTTATCCACAGAAAGACCGAACACTATAGGCCGCCCAGGCGACAGCCCCATGACTGGCAAAAAAACGACCAGTACTCAACAATCCCCGGAACCCGTGGGCTGCAAGACCTTTCTCCCAGGTTATCCACAATTACCTCCCCAAGAACTGTGCATAGCCTGACAAGGCACCAGGCGGCTCGGTAATCATTATTCTTAAAACACTTGAAAAACCGCTACTTGTCTGAGTTTCCCACACCACCGCAGCCCGCTGCAAAGCAGTGCATAACTACTGGCTAAAAATCGATCATCACTGCTGAACGCCCGCTTCCAGCGGCTGAACCGTTCTTTCCAGCAGCTTATCCACAGAGTTTTGCCCAGCTTCTGTGCACTGTTTCTCCTACCTGAACCATCTCCTGCAAGCAAGGCCTTTTCAATCGATCCAGACAGCGTTCCTCTCACTGTAGAAAATATGATCAACAGCCTGTAAAGCCCGCCATATCAGGCATACAGACGATTACGACCAGACTATCCACAGCCTTCTCCCCAGTTCCTGTGGGTTTTACCGTCCACGATTCGTTCGCTTGCCCGAAAACCTGCCTCCTGCGCGGCAAAAAACCCATCTGCGGAGCATCGAACAAAAAACGATCAACAGGCCGAAGACCCCGATATTAATGATCTGTAGCCGCCTGCGCGCAGGTTATACACAGAACGTTCCCCAGGTTCTGTGCATGAATGCCCGTCGATTGACGCAAGGTGCCCTCCATTTGGCAACGGTTGGCTTCTGCCTGCCAAAAAAAACCGGGCCTGCCGCCCGGTAAATATTCCACCTTGAGGAATAGCGGATTTACAACGCGTGTCGCTGGTACAACTCGGTCAACGCCTCCCCGCGCAGGTACGCCAGTTCCGCCGAACGCCGGTCCCGAGGCCGCGCCAGCGGCACGTCCAGCTCGCGCTGCACGCGGCTCGGGGTGCCGCCGAGGATCAGCACGCGGTCGCTGAGGTAGAAGGCTTCGTCGAGATCATGGGTGACCAGCAGCACGGCGATGTCATAGCGGGCCGCCAGCTCCACCAGCAGGTCTTGCAGTTTCATGCGGGTAAAGGCGTCCACCGCACTGAAGGGTTCGTCGAGCAGCAGCACCTGGGGTTTGCCGTACAGGCCGCGCGCAATAGCGACGCGCTGTGCCTGGCCGCCGGAAAGCTGCTTGGGCAGCGCCTCGCCACGGCCTTGCAGGCCCACGTCGCGCAGCAGCTGCTGCACCCATTTGTCTTCGGCGACCCAACCATCGGCGAAGCCGACGTTCTGCGCCACGGTCAGCCAGGGCATCAGCCGGGGTTCCTGAAACACCACGCCAATACCGCTGCCCGGGCCGAATTGCAGCAGTGGGTTGAGTTCCAGCTCGCCGGTGAATGCCCGATCAAGACCGGCGGCGATGCGCAGCAGGGTGCTCTTGCCGCAGCCACTGGGGCCGAGGAGGCTGACCACCTCCCCCGGCGCCAGGCTCAGGCTGACATCGTCGAGCACCCGCACGCCGGCATAGGCCTTGTGGATATTCTGCAAATTCAGCAATGCACTCATGCTCACCCCTCCCCGCCCTGGTAACTGTCACGCCAGCGCAAGGCCCGGGTTTCCCAGTACTTGAGCAGGCTGTCGCTGAGTTTGCCGAGCACTGCCAGCAGCAGGATGGCGGCGATCACCAGGTCCGGGCGCGAGGTTTCGCGGCCGTCGCTGAGCAGGTAGCCGAGGCCCCGGGTGGCGGCGATCAGCTCGGCAGCCACCAGGAACATCCAGCTCAGGCTCAGCGCACCGCGCAGGCCGGTGAACAGGTTCGGCAGGGACGCCGGCAACAAAATGCGCCGCACCAGCTCGAAGCGGCTGAGCTGGTACAGCTGGCCGACCTCGACCAGCTTGCGGTCGATGTTGCGGATGCCCGCCAGCAGCGCCAGGTAGACCGGGAAGAACGCGCCCAAGGCAATCAGCACCACCTTGGGCGTTTCGTCGATGCCCAGCCAGAGGAGCAGCAACGGCACCCAGGCCAGGCTGGGAATCGCCCTCAGCGCCTGGAAGGTCGGCTCCAGGTAAGCCTCGGCGCGACGGCTGAGGCCGACCCAGGTACCGATGACGATGGCCAGGGCCGCCCCGATCAAAAAGCCTGCGACCACCCGCAGCAGGCTGGCGTTGAGGTGACGCCACAGGTCACCGCTGACGGCCAGTGCATACAGTGTCTGCGCCACCTGGCTCGGTGCCGGCAGTTGATGGGAAGGCAGCACGCCAGTGCGCACCAGTGTTTCCAGCAGCACCAGCAACAACACGGGCACCACCCAACCCCGCAGGTCGGCCAGCGCCGGCCGCCAGCGCGGCAGCCGTTCGGCCCAGCGACCGAGTGCGAGATTGAGCGAACCCATGACTCAGTTCCCCGCCTTGGCCACGGCCGGTTTGATCACCTCAGCCGCCAGTTGAGGGCTGATCAGTTGCTCGACCACCGCGACCACGTCCGTACCCGGACGCACTAACTGCTCGTCGAGCAGGATCGGCGCGGCGGCCTTGAGCGCGGCGATGTGCTCGGCCCCCGGCTGCGAGTTGCTGAAGTCAGTGCGCGACAGTTGCAGCTCGGCCACTTCCAGCGGAAGCTTGGCTTCGTCGGCCAGCAGCTTTGCAAGGGCGTCCGGGTTGGCGATGGCCCACAGGCGCGCCTCTTCGTACGCGGCAATGACCTGCTGGATCAGCGCCGGCTGCTCCTTGGCGAAGCTGTCGGTGACGCTGAGCACGCCGTAGCTGTTGAAGTCCAGGTTGCGGTACAGCTGACGGGAGCCGGCTTGCAGTTGGCTGGAGGCCATCAGCGGGTCGAGGCCGGCCCAGGCGTCCACGTCACCCCGCTCCAGGGCAACGCGGCCATCCGGATGCTGCAGGTGGACGATTTCCACGGCGTTCTTGTCCAGCCCGGCCTTCTGCAGGCTTTGCAGCAGGAACAGGAACGGGTCGGTGCCCTTGGTGGCAGCGATCTTCTTGCCCTTGAGGTCAGCCAGGGTCTTGATCGGCGAATCCTTCGGCACCACCAGGGCGGTCCACTCCGGGCGGCTGGCGATGTACACGGTCTTCACCGGGCTGCCGTTGGCACGGCTGAGCACGGCGGCCAGGCCGGCGGTGGAGGCGAAGTCGGTGCTGCCGCCGTTGAGGTATTCCAGGGAGCGGTTGCTGCCCTGGCTGAACACCCATTTCACGCTGATCCCTTGCGGGGCCAGGGCTTTTTCCAGCAGGCCCTGTTGCTTGAGCACCAGGCTGGTGGGGGCGTAGTAGGCGTAATCCAGGCGCACTTCCTTGGGTGGGGCGGCGTGCACGGCGGCGGGCAGCCAGGCGGCGAACAGCGGAGCCAGGCCGAGGCGCAGGGTGTGTTTGGTCATGGTCATCTCCTCAATCACGTGGGACGCCTTCCGGCTCGTTGGCGAGCCGGTCAGGAGATGGGTACAACAGGAGTCGGGGGTTACAGCAGCGGGATGCTGTAGCTGACGATCAGGCGGTTTTCATCGGCGTCGGTGGTGGTCGACACGTTGCTGCGCAGGCTCGCGTTACGCCAGGAGAAGCCCAGGCCTTTGAGCGCGCCTTCCTGCAGGGTGTAGTCCAGGCGGAAGTCGCGTTCCCATTCCTTGCGGTCGCCTTCGGCGGCGTCGATGCTGTCGCCGGACAGGTAGGTAATGGTGGCTTTCAGGCCCGGCACACCGGCGCTGGCGAAGTCGTAGCCGTACTCGGCCAGCCAGGTGCGCTCGCCGGCACTGAGGAACTTGCCGATCTGGCGGTCGGTGATCAGGTAGGCGGTGGAGCCATCACCCTGGTTGAGGAACGGGAAGGCGCTGTCGCCCGACACCTGCTGGTAGCCGGCGCTCAGGGAATGGCCGCTCAGGCTGTAGGTGAACAGGGCGCTCCAGGTGCGGTTGTCGACCTCGAAGCGATCCGGGTCGGCGGCACCCGCGGCCCAGTAACCGGCGCTGCGGTAGCCTTCGGCGCGGCCGGCGGTGCTGCTGTTCTTGCCGTCGGAGCTGCTGTCGAAGTAGCGCAGGTCGGTCTTCAGGCTGCCCACAGGCAGGGCCAGGTTGTGCACCAGGCCGAGGAAATGCTGTTTGTAGTAGTCGTCCAGGTTGCCGTAGTAGTACTGCGCGGTGAGGTCCTTGGTGACTTTGTAATCACCGCCGGCGAAGTAGAACTTGTTGGTGTCGGCGCCCGCCAGGGAGCCGCCGATTCGCAGGCCGATGTCATCGGTGGAGGAACGGGTCTTGGTGTGTTCCAGCTGACCGCCGGTGAGGGTCAGCCCGTCGATCTCGTTGGAAATGATCTGGCCGCCGTCGAAGGTTTGCGGCAGCAGACGGCCGTCGTTGAAGTTCACCACCGGCAACTTCGGCAGCAGGGTGCCGAGGCGTACTTCGGTCTTGGACACGCGCAGCTTGGCGGTGGCACCGGCCTTGCTGTAATCGCGCACGGCGCTGCCGTCGGTCTCGGTCGGGAACAGCTGGCCCGGGGCACGATCACGCGGGGTGCTGCTGTCGCCGCCGCCATCCAGGCGCACCCCGTACAGGCCGATCACGTCCACGCCGAAGCCCACGGTGCCCTCGGTGAAACCGGAGGTGTAGTTGAAGATGAAGCCCTGGCCCCACTCGTTGGCCTCGGCGTTGTTGTTCGCGGTGTTCTTGTTGTTCAGGTCGTAATAGAAGTTGCGCAGGTCAAGCTTGGCCTTGCTGTCTTCGAAGAAGGCCGCGTTGGCGACGTGGCTCAGGGACAGGCCGAAGGTGCCGGCGGCAATGGCCAAGGCCAGGGTGGACGATTTCATGCTCGATGCTCCAAGTGCAGGTCTTGCTGTTATCGGGTTGGCACTGCAGAGGGGCTCGAGACGATGGCGTGCGTTGCGCCACGTTCAGCGGATACGGCAAATCAGAGCCCCTGGTACGGGCCCGGTGCGGTGGTCCGCTGTCGGCTTGGGGGCACTCTAAGGGAGGAATCGTAATCCCTAAAAAGAATTATTTTTCACTTTGTAGTAACCAAAATGAATATGCGAGCCGCACGCAACGCCTAAGCTAATTCCTAAAAATTATTGGATCGCATTTTTTTAGATCAGATAGCTTATCGCTACCGGATCACCGGACACCCCCAGGTTTCCTGTGATCCGGCTGCCGTTACACCCATGGCCGGCACATCATTTCGATGAGGTCCGCCATGTCCAACCCCCGCTCCAAACGCTCCACCCTGATCGCCGTCGGCCTGGCCGTTGGCCTGCTGGGTGCGCCGCTCGCCGACGCTGCCACTCAGGTGCGTATCGGCTACCAGAAATCCTCCACCCTGATCAGCCTGCTGAAAACCCAGGGCACCCTGGAAAAGGCGCTGGCCGAGCAGGACATCCAGATCAGCTGGCATGAATTCCCCAACGGCCAACCGCTGCTGGAAGCGCTCAACGTCGGCAATATCGACCTGTCCGCCGACGTCGCCGACACCGTGCCGGTGTTCGCCCAGGCGGCCGGCGCCCAGCTCACCTATTTCGCCCAGGAAGCGCCCTCACCCGGCGCCCAGGCGATCATCGTGCGCGACGACTCGCCGCTGCGCAGCGTGGCCGAACTCAAGGGCAAGAAAGTCGCCGTGACCAAGGCCGCCGGCAGCCACTACCTGCTGCTCGCCGCCCTGGCCAAGGCCGGATTGAAATTCAGCGACATCGAGCCGGCCTACCTGACCCCCGCCGACGGCCGCGCCGCGTTCGAGAACCGCAAGGTCGACGCCTGGGTCACCTGGGAACCCTTCCTCAGCGGCGCCCAGCAGCAGTTGCCGACCCGAACCCTGGCCGACGGCACCGCACTGGCCGATTACCAGCGCTACTACCTGACCAGCACCGCCTTCGCCAAGGCCAACCCCAAGGTACTCGAGGTGGTGTTCGCCGAGCTGGTGAAGACCGGCGACTGGCTGCGCGCCAACCCGGCCGACGCCGCGAAGGTCCTGGGCCCGCTGTGGGGCAACCTGGACCCGAAAATCGTCGAGCAGGCCAACGCCCGCCGCAGCTACCAGGTGCGCAAGGTGCAGCCGGCCAGCCTCGAAGAGCAGCAGAAGATCGCCGATGCCTTCTTCGCCGAAGGTCTGTTGCCCAAGCGCGTCGACGCCCTGAACGTGGCCATCTGGCCGACGGAGCAGCCGTGATGACCGCCGAACTGCGCCTGCCCCACGCCTTCGACAGCAGCCAGCCGCTGTTCGAACCGCGCCTGTTCCCGGCCGATTTCGGCAACCGCACGGTCAAGGTCGAACGCCTGGCCCGACGCCTGGCGGCCACGGCGGTGGAGCGCGACCGCGCCGGCGGCAGTGCCGTCGCCGAGCGCCAGCTGCTGCGCGACAGCGGCCTGCTGACCCTGGCCATTCCGCAGCAGTACGGCGGCCAAGGCCTGGTGTGGCCGGAGATCTATCGGATCATCCGCCACCTGGCGGCGGTGGACAGCTCGCTGGCCCACCTCTTCGCCTTCCAGCACCTGCAAGTGGCCACCATCCTGCTGTTCGGCACCGCCGACCAGCAGCGCCACTGGCTCAGCCGCACGGTGCACGAGCGCTGGTTCTGGGGCAACGCCACCAACGGCCGTGACACCGGGCTCAAGCTCAGCCGGCGCGAAGAACATTACGAGCTCAACGGCAGCAAGTCGTTCTGCTCGGGCGCCCTGGGCGCCGATGCCCTGGTGATCAGCGCGCCCCGCGGCAACAACCCGGAAGACCGCGTGTTCGTGGTGCTGCCCAGCCAGCGCGAGGGCCTGGCGATCAATGACGACTGGGACGGCTTCGGCCAGCGCCAGACCGACAGCGGCACCGTGCAATTCGAGAACGTCTTCGTCGACACCAGCGAGCTGCTCGGCCCCAGCGGCGTGAGCCCGCGCACCACCCTGCGCGCCTGCCTGTCGCAGCTGATCCTCACCCAGCTGTACCTGGGCAACGCCCAGGGCGCCCTGGACGCCGCCCTGCGCTACACCCGCGAGAACACCCGCCCGTGGCCGGCCTCCGGTGCGGCACAGGCCAGCGAAGACCCGTTCATCCAGCAGCGCTACGGCGAACTCTGGCTGCGTTACCGCGCCGCCGTGCCGCTGGCCGAGCAGGCTGCACAACGCCTGCAGGCCGCCTGGGAACGTCCGGCCCTGACCGCCGCCGAACGGGCCGACGTGGCCCTGGCGATCAGCGAGGCCAAGGTGGTGGCGGCTCAGGCCGCGCTCGATATCACCGCCCAGATTTTCGACAACATGGGCGCGCGCTCGACCAGCTCGCGGTATGGCTTCGATCGTTTCTGGCGCAACGTGCGCGTCCACACCCTGCACGACCCGCTGGATTACAAGGTGCGCGACATCGGCCACTGGCTGCTCAGCGGCCAGGGGCCGCAACCGTCGCTGTACAGCTGACAAGGAGGTTCGACACCCGGGACATGCACCGCTCACGCGTTCATTCAGACCAGAGAGGCCCACAGGCCTCGACCCACTGCCAACCCTAACGAGGTCATACGCAATGACGATCAAGACCCTTCTCAGCGCGGGCCTGCTGGCCGCCGCCACCCTGCTCCACACGGTGTCGGCATCCGCCGCCAGCGAGTACCTGGTCAGCACCGACTGGCTGGAAAAGAACCTGAAAGACCCCAAGGTGCGCATCATCGAAGTCAGCGTGGTGCCCGGCGTCTACGAGCGCGGCCACATCCCGGGCGCGGTGAACTTCGCCTGGCACAGCGACCTGGTCGACCCGGTACGCCGTGACATCGCCAGCCAGGAAGATTTCCAGGCCCTGCTGCGCAAGGCCGGCGTCAACAAGGACAGCACCACCATCCTCTACGGCGACAACAACAACTGGTTCGCCGCCTGGGGCGCCTGGGTGTTCGACATGTACGGCGTGGATAACGTCAAGCTGCTGGACGGCGGCCGCGCCAAGTGGGAAGCCGAAGGCCGCAGCCTGGACAGCCGCGCCAGCACCCCGGTGGCCGGCAACGTCAGCGTGAAAGCCGCCAACAAGGACCTGCGCGCCTTCCTCCCGGACGTGCTCGCCGCCGCGGAAAAACGCAGCGACACGCAACTGGTGGATATCCGTTCCGCCGACGAATACAACGGCAAGGTCTTCGCCCCGCAAGGCGTGCAGGAACTGGCCGTGCGTGCCGGCCACGTACCCGGCGCGGTCAACGTGCCCTGGGGCCAGGCGGTGGCCGCCGATGGCACCTTCAAATCTGCCGAGGAGCTGAAAAAGGTCTACGGCGCGGTGGGTATCGACGGCAGCAAGCCGATCATCACCTACTGCCGGATCGGCGAGCGCTCCAGCCACACCTGGTTCGCCCTGAAGAAAATCCTCGGCTACGACGTGCGCAACTACGACGGCTCCTGGACCGAATACGGCAACGCCGTGGGTGTGCCGGTGGTCAACGTGGCCGGCACCGTCTGGGGCGGCAAGTAAGGTCCTGGCCCCGACGGTGGATGAAAAAAGCGTCATCCACCCTACGACTGACTCCGTAGGGTGGCTCTCGCTTCACCGATCCACCACGCCACTGAACCCGTAATCGCCCGGATCCCTCAAGGGCGCCGGGCGGTTCCGCCTTATCGGTCCGCCACAACGGTGGATGAAACCCACGCACCCAACGTGCCCCTGTGCCAAGGGCCAGGGTCGCCTTCGTCACCCCGGTCGGAAAGGACAACCCATGACCGCCTCCGTTCTCGCCCCGCCGACCTGGCTGTCCCGCACCGGCGCGGCCCTGATCGCCGCCGGCCTGCTGCTCGCCACCTGGCTGCTGGCCGACCCGAGCAACCAGGGACGCGACCTCAGTTTCTCCCTGCTCAGCGGCGCCCTGTTCGGCCTGCTGCTGCAACGCTCGCGTTTCTGCTTCTTCTGCATCACCCGCGATTTCATCGAGCGCCGCGACCCCACCGGCCTGCTCGGCCTGCTGGCGGCCCTGGCCGTGGGCACCCTGGGCTACCACGCGGTGTTTGGCGCCTTTCTGCCGGACCCGTCCAGCGGCCGGCTGCCCCCCGACGCCCACATCGGCCCCCTGAGCTGGGTGCTGGCACTGGGCGCTACGGTGTTCGGCATCGGCATGGCGCTGTCAGGCTCCTGCATCAGCGCCCACCTCTACCGCCTGGGCGAAGGCGCCTTCGCCTCGCTGGCTGCCCTGGTCGGCGCGCTGATCGGTTTCTTCCTCGGCTTCCTGTGCTGGAACACCCTGTACCTGCTGACCATCCAGGAAGCCCCCGTGGTCTGGCTGCCCGGCACCCTGGGCTATGGCGGCTCGCTGCTGCTGCAACTGGCGCTGCTCGCCCTGTTGGCCAGTGGGCTGCTGCGCTACCGGCGTACCCTGAGTGCGCCCCAGGCCGAGCAACCCTTGTTCGCCCTGCTGTTCGGCACACGCTGGCCCACCTGGGTCGGTGGCCTGCTGATCGGCGCCATGGCCACCGTGGCCTACCTGCGGGTCAGTCCCCTGGGCGTGACCGCCGAGCTGGGCAGCGTGGCGCGCACCGGCGCCAATACGCTGGGCTGGCTGCCGGAGCGCCTGGAGGGGCTGGATGGCTTTTCCGGTTGCGCCACCGTGGTGAAGGAAACCCTGCTGTCGAACAACGGCCTGTTCGTGCTCGGCCTGGTGTTCGCCGCCTGGGCCAGCGCCCTGCTCGCCGGTGATTTCCAGCCGCGCCGGCCGGCACCGCGCGAACTGCTGCGCAACCTGCTGGGCGGCGTGCTGCTGGGCTGGGGCGGCATGCTCGCCCTGGGCTGCACGGTCGGCACGCTGCTGTCCGGGATCATGGCCGGGGCCGCGTCGGGCTGGCTGTTCGGCCTGTTCTGCCTGGTCGGCATCGCCGTCGGCCTGCCCCTGAAACGCGGATTGAAACTGGCCTGAACCGAACCGGGCGGGTTTAATAGCCCTCCCCCGGTTCCAGGTTCACCCGCCCATGCCCCTCAGCCCCGACGACCTCGCCCAGATCAGTGCCCTGACCCTGGCCCATTACCAGGGCTGCGCCGAAGGCTTTCGCGACGCCACCCGCGACCACGACGTCAGTCAGAATATCGCCGCCCTGCTGCGGGCCATCGAGGGCGAGGCGCCTTGGCAGATCCTCGATTTCGGCTGTGGACCCGGCCGCGACCTGCGCACCTTCAGTGCCTTGGGGCACGTGGCGGTCGGGCTCGACGGCTGCCCCGAATTCGTCGAGATGGCCCGCACCGACAGCGGCTGCGAGGTCTGGCGGCAGGACTTCCTTGCCCTCGACCTGCCGGACGCGCGCTTCGACGGCATTTTCGCCAACGCCGTGCTGTTCCATGTGCCGCTGCAGGAACTGCCGCGGGTGCTGCGCCAGTTGCACGCCACCCTGAAACCCGGCGGCGTGCTGTTCAGCTCCAACCCCCACGGCGATAACCAGGAAGGCTGGAATGGCGAGCGCTATGCCTCTTACCACGACCTGGCCACCTGGTGTTCGCTGCTGACCGACGCCGGGTTCAGCGAGATCGAGCACTTCTACCGCCCCACCGGCCTGCCTCGCGAGCAGCAGCCCTGGCTGGCCAGCGTCTGGCGCCGCGCCTGAAGCCCTAACCAGCAGCCAACTCCCTCTGCGATTTTGCTTGCGGACCGCCAGGCTCAACCGCTATATACAAAAGTAAATAGCGGTTACGCTTCGCCACCCCTCACTCGAGACGCTGCCATGACCCCTCTGCTTCGTTCGCTGTTGCCCCTGCTCGCCGGCCTCACCCTGGCCACCCCTGCCCTGGCCGAGGACGTTCAGGTGGCCGTGGCCGCCAACTTCACCGCGCCGATGCAGGCCATCGCCAGCGCCTTCGAGAAAGACACAGGACACAAAGTGGTGGCCGCCTACGGCGCCACGGGCCAGTTCTACGCGCAGATCCGCAACGGCGCGCCGTTCGAGGTGTTCCTCTCGGCGGACGACAGCACCCCGGCCAAGCTGGAAAGCGAAGGCCAGGCAGTGGCCGGCTCGCGCTTCACCTATGCCATCGGCACCCTGGTGCTGTGGTCGGCGCAGCCGGGCTACGTCGATGAGAAAGGTGACGTGCTCAAGGCCAACCAGTTCAAGCACCTGGCCATCGCCAACCCCAAGGCCGCGCCCTATGGCCTGGCCGCGACCCAGACCCTGGACAAGCTGGGCCTGCGCGACGCCGTGGCCGGCAAGATCGTCGAGGGGCAGAACATTACCCAGGCCCTGCAGTTCGTCTCCACCGGCAATGCCGAGCTGGGTTTCGTCGCCCTGTCCCAGGTCTACAAGGACGGCACGATCACCAGCGGCTCGGCCTGGCAGGTGCCCACCGAGCTGTATGAGCCGATCCGTCAGGATGCGCTGATCCTCAAGAAGGGCGAGCACAACCCGGCCGCCGCAGCCCTGGTCGAGTACTTGAAGGGCCCGCAGGCAGCCGCCATCATCAGCGCCTACGGTTACCAGCTGTAATCACGGATTGCTCCGATGCCCCTGACCCAGGCCGATTTCGCCGCCGTTCTGCTGACCCTCGAACTGGCCTCGCTGACCACCCTGCTGCTGTTGCTGATCGGCACGCCGATCGCCTGGTGGCTGGCACGCACCCAGTCGCGCCTGAAGCAGCCGATCGGCGCGCTGGTGGCCCTGCCGCTGGTGCTGCCGCCCACCGTGATCGGCTTCTACCTGCTGGTGAGCATGGGGCCGAACGGCTTCTTCGGGCAGTTCACCCAGAGCCTGGGGCTGGGCACCTTCACATTCACCTTCACCGGACTGGTGATCGGCTCGGTGTTCTACTCGCTGCCCTTCGTGGTGCAGCCCCTGCAGAACGCCTTCGAGGCCATCGGCCGCTTGCCGCTGGAAGCCGCGGCCACGTTGCGTGCCGGCCCCTGGGACAGCTTCTTCAGCGTGATCCTGCCGCTGGCCCGCCCCGGCTTCATCACCGCCTCGATCCTCGGCTTCGCCCACACCGTGGGCGAGTTCGGCGTGGTGCTGATGATCGGCGGCAACATTCCCGGCAAGACCCAGGTGGCCTCGGTGCAGATCTACAACCACGTGGAAACCATGGAGTACGCCCAGGCCCACTGGCTGGCCGGCGGCATGGTGCTGTTCTCCTTCATCGTTCTGCTGGCGCTGTATTCGGGCCGCAGCAACAAGCGGGTGTGGCAATGATCTGGCCGCTGCGCCGGGCGTCGGCGGTGAAGGTGCCGAGCGATGCGCCGCAGAACCTGATCCTCGCGCGCTTCAAGGTGGCGCGTCCCGGCTTCACCCTGGACGTCGACCTCACGTTGCCGGGGCGCGGCGTGACCGCCCTGTTCGGCCATTCGGGTTCAGGCAAGACCAGTTGCCTGCGCTGCTTCGCCGGCCTGGATCGCCCTGCCGAGGGCCTGCTGCAGGTGAACGGCGAGCAATGGCAGGACAGTGCCCATGGTCACTTCCTGCCCGCGCACCAGCGCCCGGTGGGCTATGTGTTCCAGGAAGCCAACCTGTTCCCGCACCTGTCCGTGCGGCGCAACCTGGAGTACGGGCTCAAGCGTATCCCGGCGGCGCAACGGCATATCGAACTGGAGCAGGCGGTGACCCTGCTCGGCATCGACCACCTGTTGCAGCGCATGCCGGCCAACCTGTCCGGCGGCGAGCGCCAGCGGGTGGCCATCGCCCGGGCGCTGCTGACCAGCCCGCGGCTGCTGCTGATGGACGAGCCCCTGGCGTCCCTCGACCTCAAGCGCAAACAGGAGGTGCTGCCGTACCTGGAGCGCCTGCATGAAGAACTGGATATCCCGGTGCTGTACGTCAGCCACGCACCGGATGAAGTGGCGCGCTTGGCCGATCACCTGGTCCTGCTGGAGGACGGCCAGGTGCGCGCCAGCGGGCCGCTGAAGGAAACCCTGCTGCGCGCCGACCTGCCGTTCGCCTTCGAGGACGATGCGGAAGCGGTGATCGACGGCCAGGTCAGCGGTTTCGACGCCGACTACCACCTGCTGCAACTGACACTGGCCGGCAGCCCGGCCCGGGTGCGCCTGCCCCACGGCAGCCTGCCGCTGGGGCAGATGGTGCGGGTCAAGATCAAGGCACGGGATGTCAGCCTCAGCGTGCAGCGCGCCGAAGGCAGCAGCCTACTCAACCTGCTACCGGCGGAGGTCGACAGCTGGCGGCACATGGAGGCGCAGAGCCTGCTGACCCTGCGCGTGGGCGAGCAGCGCCTGCTGGCGCGGATCACCCGTTATTCGTTCGACCAGTTGGGCATTCACGCCGGCCAGGCCCTCTGGGCCCAGGTGAAATCGGTGTCGCTGCTGGGCGCCTGAGCTAGTCGCGCGGCGCGTAGGCGAACACGTCGGCGCGCATCTGGTGGGCGTCCATCCCGGCCTCGACCAGCGCATCGAGGGTGGCGTAGACCATGGGCGGCGAGCCGCTGGCGTAGACATGCACGGCCGACAGGTCGGGGAAGTCCTCGCACACCGCCTGGTGCAGCATGCCGCAGCGCCCTTCCCAGCCGCAGGCATCGCTGACCACCCGGTGCAGGAACAGGTTGGGCAACTGCTGCCATTCGGCCCAGTGCGGCAGCTCGTAGAAGTCGTCCGGCCGGCGCGCGCCCCAGTACAGGTGCACCGGGTGCTTGAAGCCCTGGGCCCGGCAGTGTTCGATCAGGCTGTGCATCTGCCCCATGCCGGTGCCGGCGGCGATCAGCACCAGCGGCCCGTCCGGCAGCTCGGCCAGGTGGGTGTCGCCGAACGGCAGCTTGGCGCGCACCACGCCCAGACCGCGCAGTTTTTCCACGAAGCGGTTGGTGACCTCGTCCCGGGCCAGGATGTGCAGTTCCAGGTCACGACCCGATTGCGGTGCCGAGGCCAGGGAAAACGCCGCGTAGTCATCGCCCTCGCGCTGCAGCAGCAGGTACTGGCCGGCGTGGTAGCGCGGCGGCTTGCCGGCCGGGGTACGCAGGCGCAGGCGGTACACGTCGCCGCCTACCGGGTCGCAGGCGATCACCTGGCAGGCCACTTCGCGCACCGGCAACTCACCCGGCGCCAGCACCCCATCCCAGTGCAGCACGCAGTCTTCCAGCGGCTCTGCCAGGCAGGTGAACAGCTCGCCATGGTCCAGCTCCGCTCCGGCCTGACGCACCCGGCCCTCGACCAGCAGCGCCGCACAGATATGGCAGTTGCCGTTGCGGCAGCTCTGCGGGCAATCGAAACCCAGGCGCCGCGCCGCATCGAGGATACGTTCGCCGGGCAACATCTCGAACACGGCACCGGAGGGTTGCAGGGTGACTCTCATGGCACATCCACTTCAAAAACCAAGGCAGTTTGCCAGGCCCGGGTCGCCGCTGATAATCGCTCAGCGTTGCGCCCGTGCCCGACACGGCGGCATTAATCGATCCCCAGTTCGGCCCACATCTCATCGACCCGGCGCTTGACCGACTCGTCCTGAACGATGGCCCGGCCCCACTCGCGGGTGGTCTCGCCCGGCCACTTGTGGGTAGCGTCGAGGCCCATCTTCGAACCCAGGCCGGAGATCGGCGAGGCGAAGTCCAGGTAGTCGATCGGCGTGTTGTCGATCATCACCGTGTCGCGCTTGGGGTCCATGCGCGTGGTGATGGCCCAGATCACGTCGTTCCAGTCCCGGGCGTTGATGTCGTCGTCGGTGACGATAACGAACTTGGTGTACATGAACTGTCGCAGGAACGACCAGACACCCAGCATGACGCGCTTGGCGTGACCGGGGTACTGCTTCTTCATGGTCACCACCGCCATGCGGTAGGAACAGCCTTCCGGCGGCAGGTAGAAATCGGTGATTTCCGGGAACTGCTTCTGCAGGATCGGCACGAACACTTCGTTCAGCGCCACGCCGAGGATGGCGGGCTCATCTGGCGGCCGGCCGGTGTAGGTGCTGTGGTAGATCGGTTTCTGCCGGCGGGTGATGCGTTCCACGGTGAACACCGGGAAGCGGTCGACCTCGTTGTAGTAGCCGGTGTGGTCGCCGTAGGGACCTTCGTCGGCCATCTCGCCAGGGTGGATCACCCCTTCGAGGACGATCTCGGCACTGGCCGGCACCTGCAGCTCGCTGCCGCGGGCCTTGACCAGTTCGGTCTTGTTGCCGCGCAGCAGGCCGGCGAAGGCGTATTCGGAGAGGCTGTCCGGCACCGGCGTCACCGCCCCGAGAATGGTCGCCGGATCAGCGCCCAGGGCCACGGCGACCGGGTACGGCTGGCCAGGAAACTTCTCGCACCACTCACGGAAATCCAGGGCGCCGCCGCGGTGGCTGAGCCAGCGCATGATCACCTTGTTGCGACCGATCACCTGCTGGCGGTAGATGCCCAGGTTCTGCCGGTCCTTGTTCGGCCCCTTGGTGATGGTCAGGCCCCAGGTGATCAGCGGCCCGACGTCGCCAGGCCAGCAGGTCTGCACCGGCAGCTTGTAGAGGTCGACGTCGTCGCCCTCCTCGATCACTTCCTGGCACGGCGCATCCTTGAGCACCTTGGGCGCCATGGACAGGACCTTCTTGAAGATCGGCAGCTTGGACCAGGCGTCCTTGAGCCCCTTCGGCGGCTCGGGCTCCTTGAGGAACGCCAGCAGCTTGCCGATCTCGCGCAGCTCGCTGACCGCCTCGGCGCCCATGCCCAGCGCCACGCGCTCGGGCGTGCCGAACAGGTTGCCCAGCACGGGCATGTCGAAGCCGGTGGGGTTCTCGAATAACAGCGCCGGGCCTGCCTTGCGCAGGGTGCGGTCGCAGATTTCGGTCATTTCCAGCACCGGGGACACCGGTGCCTGGATGCGCTTGAGTTCGCCGCGCGCCTCCAGGCCGCTTATAAAGTCGCGCAGGTCGCGATACTGCATGCAGGAACCTCGTATCGGGCGTGCCAGTCGGCCGCAAAGTTTAGCGCCGAAGTCGGTCTTTCAGAAGCCGGGCCAATACCACAGACAGCAAAAGGCCGGGTTTCCCCGGCCTTTTGGCAAGCCACAGCGCTTATTTGCGCTTCATCGACAGGAAGAACTCGTCGTTCGTCTTGGTCGCTTTCAGCTTGTCGATCAGGAACTCGATCGCGGCGATTTCATCCATCGGGTGCAGCAGCTTGCGCAGAATCCACATGCGCGACAGCTCTTCTTCACCGGTCAGCAACTCCTCGCGGCGGGTGCCGGACTTGTTGATGTTGATGGCAGGGAACACACGCTTCTCGGCGATACGACGGTCCAGGGGCAGCTCCATGTTGCCGGTGCCCTTGAATTCTTCGTAGATCACTTCGTCCATCTTCGAACCGGTTTCCACCAGCGCGGTGGCGAGGATGGTCAGCGAACCGCCTTCCTCGATGTTACGCGCGGCACCGAAGAAACGCTTCGGCTTCTCCAGGGCGTGGGCGTCGACACCACCGGTCAGCACCTTGCCGGAGCTCGGGATCACGGTGTTGTAGGCACGCGCCAGGCGGGTGATGGAGTCCAGCAGGATGACCACGTCCTTCTTGTGCTCGACCAGGCGCTTGGCCTTCTCGATCACCATCTCGGCAACCTGCACGTGGCGGGTTGGCGGCTCGTCGAAGGTGGAGGCGACCACTTCGCCGCGCACGGTGCGCTGCATCTCGGTCACTTCTTCCGGGCGCTCGTCGATCAGCAGGACGATCAGGTGCACTTCCGGGTTGTTACGGGTGATGTTGCTGGCGATGTTCTGCAGCATGATGGTCTTGCCCGCTTTCGGCGGGGCGACGATCAGGCCGCGCTGACCCTTGCCGATCGGGGCACAGAGGTCGATCACACGGCCGGTGATGTCCTCGGTGGAGCCGTTGCCGGCTTCCATGGTCAGGCGCTCGTTCGGGAACAGCGGCGTCAGGTTCTCGAACAGAATCTTGTTCTTCGCGTTCTCGGGGCGGTCGTAGTTGATGGTGTCGACCTTGAGCAGCGCGAAATAACGCTCGCCTTCTTTCGGCGGGCGAATCTTGCCGACGATGGTGTCGCCGGTACGCAGGTTGAAGCGGCGGATCTGGCTCGGCGAGACGTAGATATCGTCCGGGCCGGCGAGATACGAGGCATCTGCGGAGCGAAGGAAGCCGAAACCGTCCTGGAGGATCTCCAGCACGCCATCACCGGAAATCTCTTCGCCGCCTTTGGCATGTTTCTTCAGCAGCGAGAAGATCACGTCCTGCTTGCGCGAACGGGCCATGTTCTCGATGCCCATCTGTTCGGCCATTTCCAGCAGTTCGGTAATCGGCTTTTGCTTGAGTTCGGTCAGATTCATAGGAATGACGTAATCATTTTGAGGAGGGAAATAAGCTAATCGCTTGGGCAGCCGCGCCGCTGGAATGCGACTGAATCGCGTGCTTGTATCTCGAAGGTTCGAGTAGGGAGGCGTCGGCGACGGCTATGCAGGGGGCTGCACAGAAAATGCAGCGAGGCCGAATGTAACACCGGCTTATCGAAGACGTCTAGCCTTCGGGCAGAAAAAAGCCCCGCATTGTGCAGGGCTTCTTGTCGCAGCGAAATTGCTCAGATATTGCTATCGAGAAAGGCCGCCAGTTGCGATTTGGACAGGGCGCCAACCTTGGTGGCTTCGACGTTGCCGTTCTTGAACAGCATCAGGGTCGGGATGCCGCGAACGCCGAACTTCGGCGGGGTGTCCTGGTTTTCGTCGATGTTCAGCTTGCAGACTTTCAGCTTGCCCTGATAGTCCTTGGCGATCTCATCGAGGACCGGCGCGATCATCTTGCACGGGCCGCACCACTCAGCCCAGTAGTCGACCAGCACCGGACCTTCTGCCTGGAGAACGTCTTGGTCGAAGCTGGCGTCGCTGACGTTGGTGATGAATTCGCTCATGGATAGTCTCCGCGTTCGGAAGCAAAAAAGTGACCGACATCATAGCCCGGCTTTTCTGGCACAGGAAGGCGCAGGCAATTGTGCTTCTCTATCGACCCGTTCGGTTTTCGCCCTGATGGCCAGTCGCCCAGCGTGGCGAACGCGATCCCGGTGCGCGACGCCGCCGCGCGGATATGCTGCCGCATGGCCTTCTGCGCAGGCCCCGCGGCATGGCGGGCCAGGGCCTTGAGAATCTTGCGGTGCTCCTGCCAGGTTTCCATGGCGCGCTCCACGCCCCCGGCTCCTGGCACCACCCCCCTGCTGAGCCTGCACCAGCCGGGCACCTTCGTGGTGATCGACCGCGGCGGCGACGGTCCCAACTGCGATGAACAGGTGCTGTGCCACCCCTGCTGGCCACCTTTGCGGCGGACCCGGCGCCGCCCTGAGGGGGCCACTGCGACATCGGTATGCGTTGGCTCGACCGGTCGATCGTGGCACGATGACGCGGTTAATGACCGAGACATCGCCACTATGCCGCATACCCCTGCCGAGTCGTTCCCGTTGATCGCCGCCATCGACCTGGGCTCCAACAGCTTCCACATGGTGCTGGCCAAGGCCGATCACGGCGAGATCCGCATCCTCGAACGGCTGGGCGACAAGGTGCAATTGGCCGCCGGCATCGATGAACAGCGCCTGCTCAGCGAAGAAGCCATGCAGCGCGGCCTGGACTGCCTGCGGCGCTTCGCGCAGCTGACCTCCACCCTGCCCGAGGGCGCGGTGCGCATCGTCGGTACCAACGCCCTGCGCGAAGCGCGCAACCGCGCCGAATTCATCCGCCGCGCCGAAGCCGTACTCGGCCACCCGGTGGAAGTGATCTCCGGCCGCGAAGAAGCCCGCCTGATCTACCTCGGGGTTTCCCACAGCATCGCCGACACCCCGGGCAAACGCCTGGTGGCCGACATCGGCGGCGGCAGCACCGAATTCATCATCGGCCAGCGTTTCGAGCCGCTGCTGCGCGAAAGCCTGCAGATGGGCTGCGTCAGCTACACCCAGCGCTTCTTCAAGGACGGCAAGGTCACGCCGGCCCGCTATGCCCAGGCCTACACCGCCGCGCGCCTGGAGCTGATGGGCATCGAGCACGCCCTGCGCCGCCTCGGCTGGGAAGACGCCGTGGGCGCGTCCGGCACGATCAAGGCCATCGGCCTGACCATCCAGGCCGCCGGCCTGGGCAATGGCGAGGTCAACCAGGAAGGCCTGGCGTGGCTCAAGCGCAAGGTGTTCAAGATCGGCGAAGCGGAAAAACTCGACCTGGACGGCATCAAGCCGGACCGTCGGGCGATCTTCCCGGCCGGCCTGGCGATCCTGGAAGCGATCTTCGACGCCTGCGACATCCAGCGCATGACCCATTCCGAAGGCGCGCTGCGCGAAGGCGTGCTGTATGACCTGCTTGGCCGCCACCAGCACGAAGACGTCCGTGAGCGCACCCTGAGCGCCCTCATGGAGCGCTACCACGTCGACCTGGAACAGGCGGCGCGGGTCGAGAGCAAGGCGCTGGAAGCCCTGGAACAGGTGGCGGACAGCTGGGAGCTGACGGACGAGTGGCACCGCGAACTGCTGGTCTGGGCCGCCCGGGTCCACGAGCTGGGCCTGGACATCGCCCACTACCAGTACCACAAGCACGGCGCCTACCTGATCGAACACTCCGACCTGTCCGGTTTCTCGCGCCAGGACCAGCAGATGCTGGCCCTGCTGGTGCGCGGCCACCGCCGCAACGTGCCCAAGGACAAGCTCGCCGACTTCGGCGAGGAAGGCATCAAGCTGGTTCGGCTGTGCGTGCTGCTGCGCTTCGCCATCCTGTTCCACCACATCCGTGGCAACCAGGAAATGCCCGCCGTGCGCCTCAAGGCCAACGACAAGAGCCTGGAAATCCAGTTTCCCAAGGACTGGCTGGATGCCAACCCGCTGACGCAGGCCGACTTCACGCAGGAAGCGGAGTGGCTCAAGCGCATCGACATCGTGCTCAGCGTACGCTGAGCACCCTTCGCCTGAGCCCCAGAGGGTCGCCGCTCACCGGTCTCAGCGGGCGCTGACCACCGGTACCGTCAACTTCTCCAGCAGGCCGGCCTGCGCACTGCGCGGGTTCTGGTTGCCGGTCGGGCTGTTGCGCAGGTAGCGGCCATCCGGCTGCAGCGCCCAGCTCTGGGTGTTGTCGGTGAGGTAGGCCTCGAGCTCCTTCTTCACCCGCAGGATCAACTTCTTGCCCTCGACCGGGAAGCAGGTCTCGACGCGCTTGTCGAGGTTGCGCTCCATCCAGTCGGCACTGGAGAGATAGATCAGCTCGTCGCCGCCGTTGAGGAAGTAGTAGACCCGGGTGTGCTCCAGGAAGCGGCCGATGATCGAGCGCACGTGGATGTTGTGCGACACCCCCGGCACGCCCGGACGCAGGCAGCACATGCCGCGCACGATGAGGTCGATGCGCACGCCGGTCTGGCTGGCCTTGTACAGCGCGCGGATGATCTTCGGATCGGTCAGCGAGTTGAACTTGGCGATGATGTGCGCCGGCTTGCCCTCGGCGGCTGCCGCGGTTTCCTTGGCGATCAGGTCGAGCAGGGTCTTCTTCAGGGTGAACGGCGCATGCAGCAGCTTCTTCATGCGCAGGGTCTTGCCCATGCCGATCAGCTGGCTGAACAGCTTGGACACGTCCTCGCCCAGCGCCACGTCCGCGGTGAGCAGGCTGTAGTCGGTGTACAGGCGCGCGTTGCCGGCGTGGTAGTTGCCGGTGCCCAGGTGGGCGTAGCGGCGGATCTCGCCGTTCTCGCGGCGCAGGATCAGCATCATCTTCGAGTGGGTCTTGAAGCCGACCACCCCGTAGATCACCACCGCACCGGCCGCTTGCAGGCGGCTGGCCAGTTGCAGGTTGGATTCTTCGTCGAAGCGCGCCCGCAGCTCAATCACCGCCGTGACTTCCTTGCCGTTACGCGCGGCTTCCACCAGCGCGTCGACGATCTCGGAGTTGGCCCCGGAGCGGTACAGGGTCTGCTTGATCGCCAGCACGTGCGGGTCCTTGGCGGCCTGGCGCAGCAGGTCAACCACCGGCGTGAAGGACTCGAACGGGTGCAGCAGCAGGATGTCCTGCTTGCTGATCACGTTGAACAGGTTGTCGCTGTTCTGCAGCAGCTTGGGGATGACCGGGGTGAACGGCGTGTACTGCAGCTCCGGATGGCTGTCCAGGCCTGTGATGCTGAACAGGCGCGTCAGGTTCACCGGGCCGTTGACCTGGTACAGCTCGCTTTCGGACAGGCCGAACTGCTTGAGCAGGTAGTCGGACAGGTTCTTCGGGCAGGTGTCGACCACTTCCAGGCGCACGGCATCGCCGTAGCGGCGGCTGAACAGCTCGCCACGCAGCGCGCGTGCCAGGTCTTCCACGTCCTCGGTGTCCACCGAAAGGTCGGCGTTACGGGTCAGGCGGAACTGGTAGCAGCCCTTGACCTTCATGCCCTGGAACAGGTCGTCGGCGTGGGCGTGGATCATCGACGAGAGGAACACGAAGTTGTCGCCGGGACCGCCGACTTCCTCGGGCACCTTGATGATCCGCGGCAGCAGGCGTGGCGCCGGGATGATCGCCAGACCGGAATCGCGGCCGAAGGCGTCGACCCCTTCCAGCTCGACGATGAAGTTCAGGCTCTTGTTCACCAGCAACGGGAACGGGTGCGTCGGGTCGAGGCCGATCGGCGTGATGATCGGCGCGATCTCGTCGCGGAAATAGCGGCGGACCCAGGCCTTGATCTTGGTGGTCCAGAAACGCCGGCGGATGAAGTTGACGTGGTGCTTGGCCAGGGCCGGGAACAGCACATCGTTGAGGATCGCGTACTGGCGGTTGACCTGCTCGTGCACCAGCTCGGAAATCCGCGCCAGGGCCTGGTGCGGCTGCAGGCCATCGGCGCCGGCCTGCTCGCGGGCGAAGGTGATCTGTTTTTTCAAGCCGGCGACACGGATCTCGAAGAACTCGTCCAGGTTGCTGGAGAAGATCAGCAGGAACTTCAGGCGCTCCAGCAACGGGTAGGACTCATCCAGCGCCTGCTCCAGCACGCGGATGTTGAACTGCAACTGCGACAGCTCGCGGTGAATGTACAGGCTGCTGTCATCCAGGCCCGGGATCACCAGGGGCGCTACCGCCGGCTCCTCCGGAACGGGGGCGGGAGCCGGTTCCACCGGTATGTCGGCGACGACCGGCTGGGCGTCTTGCAGCTCGCTGTTGCTGAGTCCTTCGGTGTTCATCGTCAATCCTGGGGAGGCTAGGGCCTCTGTTGTAACAGTTCAGCCGCACGCACGGCGAAATAGGTGAGGATGCCATCGGCACCGGCACGCTTGAACGCGGTCAGCGATTCAAGGATCACCGCCTCGCTGAGCCAGCCGTTCTCGATCGCGGCCATGTGCATCGCGTACTCGCCACTGACCTGGTAGACAAAGGTGGGCACGCGGAATTCTTCTTTGACGCGCCAGAGGATGTCGAGATACGGCATGCCCGGCTTGACCATCACCATGTCGGCGCCTTCGGCCAGGTCGGCGGCCACTTCGTGCAGCGCCTCGTTACCGTTGGCGGGGTCCATCTGGTAGGTGTTCTTGCTGCCCTTGCCGAGGTTGGCGGCAGAGCCCACCGCATCGCGGAACGGGCCGTAGTAGGCGCTGGCGTACTTGGCCGAGTAGGCCATGATGCGCACGTTACTGTGATCGGCCAGCTCCAGGGCTTCGCGGATCGCCTGCACACGGCCGTCCATCATGTCCGAGGGGGCCACCACCTGGGCGCCGGCTTCGGCATGGGACAGGGCCTGCTTGACCAGGGCATCGACGGTGACGTCGTTCTGCACGTAGCCGGCGTCGTCGAGGATGCCGTCCTGGCCGTGGGTGGTGAACGGGTCGAGGGCCACGTCGCTGATCACGCCCAGCTCAGGGAAGCGCGCACGCAGGGCACGAATCGCGCGTTGGGCAATGCCTTCGGGGTTCCAGGCTTCGCTGCCATCGAGGGACTTCTTGTCCAGCGGCGTCACCGGGAACAGCGCCAGGGCCGGAATGCCCAAGGCCACCCACTTCTCCGCTTCCTGCAGCAGCAGGTCGATGGACAGGCGCTCGACGCCCGGCATGGAGGGAATGGCTTCGCGGCGGTTGTCACCGTCCAGCACGAACACGGGGAGGATCAGGTCATCGACGCTCAACCGGTTCTCGCGCACCAGCCGTCGGGAAAAATCATCGCGCCGGTTGCGGCGCAGGCGGGTTGCGGGGAACAGACGATTGGCAGGGGTAAAGCTCACGGCAGACTCCATGGCCCGCACGAACGGGCGAGTGTGACAGTTATAAGCCGCCATTATGACCAAATGATGACGAACCGATACGCGGCGGCACGTCGCAGCCGTGCCGATCGAGGCGAATGCCCACATTGTGACCATGCGGGCACGGGTTCGTCGAGCCATCCGGCAGTTTTCCCGCCCCGCGCGACGGAGTAGTCTGAAACACCTCCACACACGAGCCCGTCCATGTTCGAAAACCTGCTGCAGCAATTCGGTTACCCGGCCATCGTGGCAGGCGCCTTTCTCGAAGGCGAGGTGTCTCTGCTGGTGGCCGCCTACCTGGCGCTGCGCGGCTACCTGAGCATCGAACTGGTGGTGCTGTGCGCCTTCTGTGGCACCTACGCCAGCGACCAGCTGTGGTACCACGTCGGCCGCCACCAGGGGCAGCGCATCCTCGCCCGCAAGCCCGGCTGGCAAGCCACCGCCGACAAGGCCCTGAAGCACCTGCGGCGTTATCCGGACCTGTGGGTGCTGGGCTTTCGCTTCATCTACGGCATGCGCACGGTGATGCCGCTGGCCATCGGCATCTCGGGCTATTCCTGGCGCCGCTACCTGGTGCTGAACGCCATCGGCGTGGCGATCTGGGCCAGTGTCATCGGCTACGCCGCCTACCACTTGGGCGCGGCCGTGAAGGTGATCCTCAGCGACGTGCAGCGTTTCCAGGGTTACATCGCCGCGGTCCTGGTGCTGCTCTTGGTCGTGCTGTGGCTGCTGCGCCGCTGGCGCCGCCAGGCGCCGTGATTCACACCGCCAGGGCGCGCTCACCGCGGCGCCCGGCGAACAGGGCGATGAGACTCAGCAGGCTGTAGGCGCCGAACAGCAACCAGCCCAGCGGGGCCAGGGCAACCACCCCCAGCTGATCCGCCAGCACCAGCACCGGCAGGTTGAGCACCAGGCGCCAGGCTTCCAGGGTCGAGGCCCAGGGGCGGCTTTCCAGCCACATGCCGATGCAGTACAGACCGAAGCCCACCCAGGCACAGCCCAGCAGCAAGGCGGCGACCGAGAGCTCGCCACCCAGCGCCAGCAGGTAGCTGCCTCCCACCACGTAGACCACGAATTGCAGGGCTGCGTAGACCTGTCGGTAACGGCTCAGCGGCACCTCGAATTTGACGAAACGCGACAGGTCGGGCTTCTGCTGCAGGTAGCGGGCGGCCACATCCGCCGGGCGCCAGCCGGTGCGCATGAACCAGATGCGCAGCTTGTCCCACCAGGAGCCGGCCCGCACCGCGTCCTGCCACAGCACGCTGTAGAACTGCAGGTTGGCCCACAGCGGGTTCCAGCTGGCCAGGGGCGTGGTCACGCCGAAGATCACCGGTTCCTCGTCCAGCTCCTCCTGGAAGGTGCCGAACAGACGATCCCAGACGATGAATACACCGCCGTAGTTGCGATCCATGTACACCGGATTCTGGGCGTGGTGCACGCGGTGGTTGGACGGGGTGATGAACAGCCACTCGAACCAGCCCAGCTTGGGAATGTGCCGAGTGTGCACCCAGAACTGGTACAGCAGGTTCAGCGCGGCCACGGTCAGGAACACCAGAGGCGGCACGCCCACCAGGGCCATGGGCACGTAGAAGATCCAGCCGAAGATGAACCCGGTGCTGGTCTGGCGCAGGGCGGTGGAGAGGTTGTAGTCCTCGCTCTGGTGGTGCACCGAGTGCGCCGCCCACAGCACGTTGCGCTCGTGGCCCAGGCGGTGGTTCCAGTAGTAGCAGAAGTCGTAGAAGACAAAGGCGCCTACCCAGACCCAGGGGTTGTCGGCCGACAACTCGAACAGCGCCGCCTGCTGCCAGACCAGGGTGTAGGTCAGCAGTCCCACCGTCTTGGTCAGCAACCCGACCGTGGTCGACAGCACGCCGGCGCTCAGGCTGTTGATCGAATCGGCCAGGCGGTAGGTGCGAACACCGCGCCAACGGTCGGCCAACAGTTCCAGGGCAATCAGCAGGAAGAAAAAAGGCACCGCGTAGAGGATGTAATTCATGTCAGACCCGTATCACTGTGCAAGGCCAAGGGCTACGATTGCATCGTACGGCCCGCGCGATACGGGGACGCGGCGCCCCATGACAACCTGAGTGGCATTTGACGACAGCATGCGCAGACCTTTTCGCTGGATCGCCTTCGGCTTCGTATCGCTGAGCCTCGTCGCCCTGCTCGGCCTCTATCCCTACCGTGACGCCCTGCTGCCCGCCGATGACGACCTGGCGCACGCCAAGGCGCGGCTTGCGCCCCATCTGCGCCTGCTCACCCCGCCCGGCGACGGTCCCTTCGCCACGGTGCTGGTGTTCCATGGCTGCAGCGGCCAGCGCCAGGAGATGGTCAAGAGCGTGACCGACTGGGTCTTGCCCGCCGGCTATGCGGTGCTGTTCGTCGACAGCTACGGCGCCCGTGGCATCACCGACTGGCAGCCGGTGTGCGCCGGCAAGCGGCTGTGGGGCAACCAGCGCGCCCTGGACGTGTACGCTGCCCTCGAGCTAACCACCGATTACCCGCAGATCGACAGCCAGCGCCTGGCGCTATTGGGCTTCTCCCACGGCGGCTGGAGCATCCTCGATGCGCTGTCCTACGCCGGCGAGGCCGGACACGGCTTCAGCGCCCCCGGCCAGCAAGGCCTGGCACGGGTCCGGGCGGCGGTCACCTACTACCCCTACTGCGGTTTTCCGGCCCATTTGCGCGGCCACCTGCAGCCCACGATCCCGCAGTTGATGCTGCTCGCCGACCAGGACCGCATCACCGACCACCAACAATGCCTGGAAGCGTTGCAACAACTGGCGCCCGGCTCAGTCCAACTACAACAGTACGCAGCGGCCGACCACGTGTTCGACCACGAAAGCGATCTGGCCACGTATCAACCACAACTCGCCAAGGATGCGCAGCAACGGGTCAGTCGCTTTCTGCGCACCCACCTTGGTTCAACCCGGTAACCAGGAGTACTTGATGAACAAAAAAGTAGCGGTGATTCTTTCCGGCTGCGGTGTTTACGACGGTGCGGAAATTCATGAAAGCGTGATCACCCTCTTGCGCCTCGACCAGCGTGGCGCCGAGGTGCAGTGTTTCGCGCCGAACATCGCACAAATGCACGTGGTCGATCACTACAGTGGCGACGAGACCGGCGAGACGCGCAACGTCCTGGTCGAGTCCGCCCGGATCGCCCGCGGCAACATCAAGGACGTGCGCGAACTGCGCGCCGAGAACTTCGATGCCCTGATCATCCCCGGCGGTTTCGGGGCCGCCAAGAACCTCTCCGACTTCGCCGTCGCCGGCGCCAACTGCACCGTGCAGCCGGACGTGCTCAACGCCGCCCAGGGCTTCGCCACAGCGGGCAAGCCGGTTGGCCTGATCTGCATCGCCCCGGCCCTGGCCGCGCGCATCTTCGGTGAAGGCATCAACTGCACCATCGGCACCGACGAAGGCACCGCCGAGGCCCTGACCAAGATGGGCGCCGTGCACCACGAATGCGAAGTCAGCGAAATCGTCGAGGACAGCGCCCGCAAACTGGTGACGACGCCGGCCTACATGCTCGCCGAGTCCATCAGCCAGGCCGCCTCGGGCATCAACAAGCTGGTCGACCGGGTGCTGGAACTGACCCACGCGGACTGACCCCGCACCCCCCGGGCGGGGCGACCGAGCAGGTCGATCCCGCCAATGCGCGCGGTACACCGGCCGCGCCTCTGGTCAAGGACGGGCCGTTGCGGCAGCGTGTGGCAAACCCTGGAGGCCTGCCACCGATGACCCGCCAACCCTTCGAACTCACCGCCGAATTGCAGCGGGCGGTGAGCGATTTCTTCCAGCGCATCCCCTTCAACCAGGTGCTTGGCATCGAGCTGGATGAGCTCAGTCCCGAGCGCGTCACCATGCACCTGCCCATGAAACCCGAGCTGATCGGCAATTACCTGCACGGCATCCTGCATGGCGGGGTCATTTCCTCGTTGCTGGACGTCGCGGGCGGCGCCATGGCGCTGATCGGCGCCTTCGAGCGCCACCAGAACCTGTCGACCAGCGAACGCATGGCGCGCCTGTCCAAGCTCGGTACCATCGACCTGCGGGTGGATTACCTGCGCCCCGGGCGGGGCCAGCGCTTCACCGCCAATGCGGTGCTGCTGCGTTCGGGCAACAAGGTGGCGGTGGTGCGCAGCGAACTGCACAGCGACGACGGCACCCTGGTGGCGGTGGGTACGGGCACTTATCTCTGCGGCTGATGGCCGTTAAAAGCTCGCCGCTGAAGCGCCTTCCACGGAGACAACTGCCTGTGTGGGAGGGGCTTCAGCCGCGAGTTTTACCAACGATGGCACGCTACGCGCCGTGGGTTTTCAGGCGGGTCAGGATGCGGTCCAGGGCGTTGGAGAACGCCTGGCGATCCTTGTCACCGTAGGGCGCCTGGCCGCCGCCGACCTGGCCCTGCTCGCGCAGGTCGGTGAACAGGTTGCGCACGGCCAGACGTTCGCCCATGTTCTTCTCGTCGAACTCCCGGCCCCGGGGATCGAGGGCCGCCACTCCCTTCTTCACCAGACGGTCCGCCAGGGGCACGTCGCTGCAGATCACCAGCTCACTCGGCACGGCATGCTCGACCAGGTAATCGTCCGCCGCATCCGGGCCACTGGGCACCACGACCAGCCGCACACAGGCGAAGTTCGGCCGCGCCACGGCCTGACCGGCCACCAGCACCACCTCGAAACCCCGCTTGAGGGCGAACTTCACCACCTGATCCCGGGCCCCCCGAGGGCAGGCATCGGCATCGATCCACACGCGCATCGGCGTCTCCATCAAA
>NZ_JAOCAH010000007.1 GCF_029839275.1 Pseudomonas sp. GD03944 | reverse complement strand
CCGAGCAATGCAACGGCCTGGGCCGAGAGGCTGTAGGCGTCGTCGTGAATGCCCAGCCAGTCGAACTCGAAGAACGCCACCGGACGCGTCCCCAGGACACCGGCTTCCTGCAGCGCAGCCACGCCATGCCCGGCGAACACCACCGAGAGCACGCACAGCAACACTGCATTGACCCCGAAGAAGGTGGCCAGTGGCAGCTTGCGCGAACCGTTGAGGATCACCCAGGCCAGGCCCAGGAGCAGCACCAGGGCCGTCGCCGCGCCCGCCAGGACCATGCCATGGCCAGCCGGGCCGGCCTGCAGCCACAGGGTCTCGTAGAACAGGATGACTTCGAACAACTCGCGGTAGACCGAGAAGAACGCCAGCACCGCGAAGCCGAAGCGACCGCCGCCACCGACCAGGCTGCCGCGGATGTAGTCCTTCCAGGCCGCCGCGTGGCGACGGTCGTGCATCCACACCCCGAGCCAGAGCACCATCACGCTGGCGAACAGCGCCGTGACGCCTTCGAGCAGCTCGCGCTGCGCGCCGCTGACATCGATCAGGTAGGCCGCCAGCGCCCAGGTCGCCACCCCGGCCACCAGGGCCAGGCCCCAGCCGATGTGGACACTGCGCACCGCCTGCTCCTGCCCGGTGTTGCGCAGGAAGGCGAGGATCGCCGCGAGCACCAGGATCGCCTCCAGGCCTTCACGCAGCAGGATCAGCAGGCTGGACACGAAACTCAGCGAATCCGACAGCCCGTCGCTGTCGAGCAGCGTGGCCGAGGTCGCCAGTTCGACCTTGGCCTGCTCCAGACGCTGGGCGGCCTGGGGCACGGGCAAGCCGTCCTGCAAGGCCTGCCGATAGGCCATCAGGGCGCGCTCGGTGGTCTTGCGCTGGGCCGCATCGAGGTTGTCCAGGGCGCTCTCGACCAGCTCGAAGCCTTCCAGGTAGGCGCCCACCGACAGGTCATAGGCCTGCTCGTGGTCACCCGCCCGGTAGGCCGCCAGGCTCTGTTCCAGGGTCGAGCGGGTGTGCTCGATCAACTGCAGCGGGCCACGCTGCTGGGCCGGCGGCTGCGCCCGCTGGGCACGAAATGCCGCGGCCCGGGCCTCGCCCTGGGTGGCGACGACCTCGGCGGGCGTGGTGCCGGCCAGCGCGGCGAGGGGGAATGTCTCGCCCTTGGCGCTGGCATCGGCACTGAAGCCGGCGATATAGCTGGCCAGGTCCCAGCGCTGCCGGTCATCCAACTGGTCGGCGAAAGCCGCCATGTCGGTGCCGTCGATGCCCAGGCCGATGGTGTTGAACAGGTCGTAGAGGCTCAGCCGGTCCATGCGCGCCGCGTCGCGCAGGTTGGCCGGCGGCGGCTCCAGGCCGAGACCGGCCGGCCCGTCACCCGCCCCGCTGTCGCCGTGGCAGACGCTGCACTGCTGGGCGAACAGCGGCGCACCACGGGCCGGGTCGGGGGTGATGGCCGGGGTCTGGCTGACGTTATAGGCCGTGGCGAGGGTCGCGGCCAGCTGGCGCGCCTGCTGGGCCACCTGGTTGCCGTCGGCCCGCTGTTCGATCGCCTGGCGCAGGGCCACGACGCCCTGCTGCAGTGCAGGCTGCTCGTCGCGCGCCGGCAGCGCCACGACCAGCCCTTGCAGGACCGCGAGAAACTCCAGTTGCTCCTGGTATTCACCGCTGTCGACGACCTGGCCGCTGGCCACGGTGGCGGGGTAATCGACGCTCAGGTAACCGAGCAGGTGCAGAGCTTGTGCCGCGCCATCGACGGGCTCGGCCAATACAGCCAGGCTGCAGAGGGCCAGAACCGGCAGCAGCAACCAGCTGAAAAAACGCATGGGGGAAGTCATATAGGAGCCAGTCCTAAATACGAATGGATGGCATTGAATTGTTGCCTTCCTAACGATTTTCCTCAAGCCGTGATCCGCTCGGCTCCGCGACCGATTGTCGCAAGCACCGGCGATTCCGGCAGAGGGCGTCAGGCCATTCGTTCAGGCTCAGCGGCGATAGAACGGCGTGCAGCGCTCGCGCACGGCGACGGAAAGGCTGTCGTCCGCCAGCTCGATCAGGTCCAGTTCGAGCTCGTCCGGCAGCAGGTTGGCGACCAGGCCGGCCAGCCGGCGTTGCGCCGCGACACCGGTGGCGCTGACGGCCAGCAGCAGGCGAGGCTGGGCGCCCATGGACGGATCACGCACAGCAGCGAGGTAGGCCTCGGCCACTGCCAGTTCGGCGCAGGCCACGCTGAGGGCCTGCTCCAGCGGAGGGTGGCGCAGGGCGGCGATGGCCAGGTCGGAATCGCCTTCGTACTGAGCGGATTGGGTGGAGGTGGACGGCATGCGGCGTGCTCGGCTGGCAAAAAACCCAGCCTAGGCAGTTGGGCAGCCACTGTCGCGGTACCGGTTCACGACTGTGGCATTGCGTCCGTCAGGCCGGCGCGCGGCGCACCGTCGCCAGCAGCGCCGCAGCACCGACGAACAGCGCGGCGAAGGTGCGGTTCATGATGCGCTGCTGGCGGGGCGTGCGCAGCACCCGCAGGACCCGCGCCGCCAGGCCGGTGTAGCCGGCCATGACGATCAGGTCGACGCAGATCATGGTCACGCCCATCACCAGGTACTGGGGCAGCAGCGGCGCATGCGGGTTGAGGAACTGCGGCAGCACCGCCAGCATGAAGACGATGGCCTTGGGGTTGCTGAAGTTCACCAGGAAGCCGCGCAGCACCAGACTCAGCGGCCGACCGACCGGACGCTCGGCGGATTCGCTGGCCAGGTCGCTGGGCAGCGCCTGCCACTGGCGATAGGCGAGGAACACCAGGTACGCCACGCCAAACCATTTGATCAGGCTGAAAGCCAGGGCCGACGCCGCCAGGATGGCGCCGACGCCCGCCGCGACGATGGCGATCTGCAGCGCCAGGCCGACCTGCAGGCCCAGGGCGTTCCAGTAGCCACGCACGAACCCGTACTGCAGCCCGGCCGACATCGAGGCGATGGCCCCGGCACCCGGCGACAGGCTGATCACCCAGCAGGCCACAAAGAACGCAAGCCAGGTTTCCAGAGCCATGGCGACTACCTCGAAGAAGGGAAAACGGAAAGGCCTAGCCTACCGCGCGCCGGTCATGCCGGCGAGCGTGGCATCAGCTTTCGATCTTGCGCGCCGTCGGAATTTCACCGTTGCGCCAGCGCCGCACCGCCTTCTGGAAGAACAGGCTGTTGGGAATCTGCACCCAGGTCCCCGGCGCATCGCCGGACAGGTCTTCGAGGGTGGTGTAGAACAGGTTGATGGCCAGCACCCGGCCCCGTACGCCCGGCTTGTCGGCACTCTCTATGACCTCGACGCAATCGCCGATGCGGAACGGCCCCAGGGCGAAGATCAGCAGCGCGCAGAACAGGTTCGACAGCACGCTCCAGATGGCGAAGAAGGCGATCGCGGCGACCGCCACGAAGCCGGTCAACGCGGTCCACAGGACCTGGGCCGAGACGCCCAGGCGTTCCAGCACCATCAGGAACGCACTGCCCAGGATCAGCCAGCGCACCAGGCCGCGCAGCGGCATCAGCAGCTCCGGCGGCAGCTGCGGGTAACGGTTGCCCAGGCGGGTGATGCCGCGGGTGAGGATGCGCTGGGCCAGCCAGGCCAGGAACAGGATCAGCACCACCTGCCCGGTGCGCATCAGGGGTTGGCTCCAGGCCATGAACCAGGCCCAGTCGAGCATCTCGAAATTCAAACCATTGCCTCCAATTCACGTTGCAACGCTTCCAGCGTTTCCAGGGCTTCCAGCCAGCCCTCTTCCAACACGGCTTCGCGGCCCTTGAGCTTGGCCTGCTCGGCCAGCAGGTCGCGCAGCTCGTCCTTGCGTGCGGCCTCGTACAACGCGCTGTCGCCGAGGCGGGTTTCGATACCGGCCAGTTTTTCCTGCACCTGGCCCAGCTCTTTTTCCAGTTTTTCCGCCTCGCGCTTGTGCGGCGCCAGCTGCTGACGCAGTGCCGCGGCGGCCTGGCGCTGGGCGCGCTTGTCGGTCTTGTCCGGGTTGGCCTCGACGCTGCTCACCGGCGCCTGCCGCGCCCGGTAATCCACCAGCCAGCGGGCGTAGTCGTCAAGGTCGCCATCGAACGGCTGCACCTTGCCATCGGCCACCAGCAGGAACTCGTCGGTGGTGCTCTTGAGCAGGTGACGGTCGTGGGACACCACCACCACGGCCCCGGCGAATTCCTGCAGGGCCATGGTCAGTGCCAGGCGCATTTCCAGGTCGAGGTGGTTGGTCGGTTCGTCGAGCAGCAGCAGATTGGGCTTGCCCCAGGCGATCAGCGCCAGGGCCAGGCGTGCCTTCTCGCCACCGGAGAAGTTGAGCACCGGCTCGTCGCAACGTGGGCCGCGGAAATCGAAGCCGCCGAGGAAGTCGCGCAGGGTCTGCTCGCGCTCGGCGGGCGCCAGGCGCTGCAGGTGCAGCAGCGGGCTGGCCTTGTCGTCGAGGGCGTCGAGCTGGTGCTGGGCGAAGTAGCCCACCACCAGGTTCTCGCCGCGCTGCAGGTGGCCGCTCAGCGGCTGCAGCTCGGCGGCAAGGTTCTTGATCAGGGTCGACTTGCCGGCGCCGTTGGGGCCCAGCAGGCCCAGGCGTGCACCGGGCGCCAGGCCCAGCTTCACCTGCTCGAGAATGACTTTGTCGCCATAACCGAGGCGGCCCTCGCTCAGGCTGAGCAGCGGGCTGGAAATCTTGTCGGCCTCGCGGAAGCTGAAATCGAACGGCGAATCGACATGGGCCGCCGACAGCTCCTCCATGCGTTCCAGGGCCTTGATCCGGCTCTGCGCCTGGCGAGCCTTGGTCGCCTGCGCCTTGAAGCGGGCGATGTATTTTTCCATGTGCGCCCGCTGCGCCTGCTGCTTCTCGTAGGCCTGTTGCTGCTGGGCCAGGCGTTCGGCACGGGTACGTTCGAAGGCGGTGTAGCCGCCGCGGTAGAGGGTCAGCTTCTGCTGCTCGACATGGGTCACGTGATCGACCACGGCATCGAGGAAGTCACGGTCGTGGGAAATCAGCAGCAAGGTGCCCGGGTAGCTCTGCAGCCACCCCTCCAGCCAGAGGATCGCGTCGAGGTCCAGGTGGTTGGTCGGTTCGTCGAGCAGCAACAGGTCGGACGGGCACATCAGCGCCTGGGCCAGGTTGAGGCGCATCCGCCAGCCCCCGGAGAAGTCGCCGACCCGCCGGTCCATCTGCACGTTGTCGAAGCCCAGGCCGGCCAGCAGCTTGCGGGCGCGGGCGTCGGCCGAGTAGCCATCGGCGCTGTCCAGCTCGATGTGCAGGCGCGCGATGGCGGCACCGTCCTGGGCGGCTTCGGCAGCGGCCAGTTGGTTCTGGATCGTGCGCAGGTTGAGGTCGCCGTCGAGCACATAGTCCACGGCCACGCGGTCGAGGTTGTCGACCTCCTGGCGCATGTGGGCGATGCGCCAGTCGGCCGGCAGCAGGCAGTCACCGGCATCCGGTGTCAGCTCACCGCGCAGCAGGGCGAACAGGCTGGATTTTCCGGCGCCGTTGGCACCGATCAGACCGGCTTTGTGACCGGCGTGCAGGGTCAGCTCGGCGCCTTCTAGCAGGCGCTGGGGACCACGCTGTAAAGTGAGGTTCTGGAGTCGAATCATAATGGCCGCGGAGTCTACCAGACTCGCTCGCCGCATACCCGGAAAGCACCATGTCCACTGATCTGTGGCGTTTCGCCGAACACCTCTACCAGCGCCCCGGCATCGAAGCCGCCTGCCTGCACCTGCAGGGTGAGGGGGCTGATGTGTGCCTGCTGCTGTGTGCGGCCTGGCTGGAACAGCGGAAGGTGGCATTCGGTCCGGCGCGGGCCGAACAGCTGCGGCAGCTGGCCCTGCCCTGGCAGCAGGAGGTGGTGGTGCCCTTGCGGCAGATCCGTCAGCGCTGGCGCACGGCGGCCCTGCACGACACGGCCCTGGCGGCACTGCGTGAGCGACTCAAACGACTGGAACTGGATGCCGAACGCGAGCAGTTGGAACGTCTGGCGGCGGTCAGCTGTGATTGGCCGGAGCAGGCAGCGGAGGAACAGGTCATGTGGCTCGAGGCATTGGCCCCGCACCTGACGGACGAAGACCGCGATGCGCTGCAGACGCTGCGCACCGCGGCCTCGCAGATCAGTCCTTAGGAAGCGACCGGCGGGGTGGTGCCGGTGCTGGCCGCAGGCGTCGCCGGTGCTGCCGGAGTCGCGGTAGCGGCAGGCGCCGGAGCAGCGGCCGGTGCTGGCTTGGCAACCGGTTTGGCTGCTGGCTTCACGGCCGGCTTGGCGACAGCAGGCTTGCTCGCTGCAGGCGCCTTGGCCGCGACGGGCTTGGCGGCCGGTTTCGCCACGGGCTTTTTCACCGCGGGCTTGGCCGGAGCCTTGGCGGCGGGCTTGGCCGCTGCGGCAGTCGGTTTCGCAGCGGGCTTGGCCGCGGGTTTCGCAGCAGGCTTGGCAACCGGCTTGGCGGCGGCCGCTGGCTTGGCAGCAGGTTTCGCAGCAGGCTTGGCTGCAGCGGCTTTGACAGGCGCCTTGGCCGCTGGCTTGGCAGCAGCCACAGCAGGCTTCTTGGCGGCGGGTTTCGCTGCCGGCTTAGCAGCGGGCTTCGCGGCTGGCTTGGCAGCTGCAGGCTTGGCAGCGGGTTTCGCCGCTGGCTTGCTGGCGGTCTTGGCAGCCGGTTTGGCCGCAGGCTTCGCAGGTGCTTTTGCGGCCGGCTTGGCAGCCGGTTTGACGGCAGGCTTGGCGTCGCGGGCGACCAGTGCCTTGCCGGCAGCTTCTTTCACTTTGCCCACACCCTGGGCGAGCTTCAGGCTTTCCTGGGCATCGCGCTTGAGCTGCACGATGTAGCCACGGGTTTCGGTCTGGCGGGCTTTCAGGGTGTCGAGCGAATCTTCGAGTGCAGCCACGGCGGACTTGGCCTTGCTCTGGGCCTTGGCCTTGCCGGCCTTCGCCGCTTCCTGCAGTTTGCCACGGGCCTTGTGCAGTTTTTCTTGGGCGCTGCCACGCTGTTTTTCCAGCTTGGCCAACAGCTTTTCAGCATCGGTCAACGCTTGCGAGCAGGCACTTTCGAGGTGTTCCAGCAGGCTGCTGGACAGTTGCTGGAGCAGATGCAGCGGGGTACTAACCGACTTCTTCTTGGCGTTCTTAGTGGCCGACATGGCGTGCCTCCTAGCGGGTGTAGATGCAGCCCATACTAGACGCCTGCGTCACGCGCCGCTAGTCAGCGCGTTGAGCGAGGGTGCGGGCCTGGCATATTCTTCGCCCGCCGCTACTGGAGAATGTCCATGCAACGTGTCGCCCTGCTGCTTTTCTGCCTGATCACACCCCTCGCCCACGCCGAGCCGGATGCCGATGAACTGGCCTATAGCCTGGGCGTGCGACTGGGTGAGCGCCTGCGTGACGAGGTGCCGGATCTGCAGGTCCAGGCGCTGGTCGACGGCTTGCGCCATGCCTACCACAACGAGCCGCTGCGCCTGGACGAAGCACGCATCGAATCGCTGCTGGCCGAACACGAAGCGCACCTGGCAGCCGTCCCCGAACGCATCGAGCGCGCCATCGCGGCGGAGAAACGTTTTCTGGCCAACGAAAAGGCCAAGCCCGGCATGCGCGAGCTGAAGGATGGCGTGCTGCGGCAGGAGTTGCGGGCCGGCTCGGGACGCAAGCCGACCGCAAAAAGCCGGGTGCAGGTTCGGTATGTCGGGTCGCTGGCCGATGGCAGCGAGTTCGATGAGAGCCAGGCGCCCCAGTGGTTCCGCCTGGACAGCGTGATCGCCGGCTGGCGCACAGCGCTTCAGGAGATGCCGGTCGGCGCGCACTGGCGCCTGGTAATTCCGTCGGCCCAGGCCTACGGTGCCGACGGGGCGGGCGACCTGATTCCGCCCTACTCGCCCCTGGTGTTCGAGCTGGAACTGCTCGACACCCGGGACTGAGTGCACGCCGGATCAGAGTGCGGCAGCGGCCTTTTCCTGATGGGCGTTGTGCAGCACTTCGATCAGGCAGTCTTCCAGCTCGAAGCGTTCGTGCAGCAACTGGCCGAGGCGCTTGAGCTCCTCACCCAGCGAGCAACTGTCGCGGCTGTCCTTGCCATCGCAGCGGTCGTTGAATGACAGCGCGACCTCGGTGATCGCCTCGATGCGCGGGTAGATCTGTTTGGCCAGTTCGAGGCCACGCTGATCGCCGAAAGCCTTGGCTTCGTTGGTCAACTGTTCGTAGACCTCGAAGTGGCCGGCCGACACATAGTCCACGAGAATTTCGCAGAAGCGTTCGACGGTTTGTTTGTCGGCGTCGGGCGCCTGCTGTGCCTGGCTGGCCGCCGCATAAGCCGCAACCAGCTCATGGCGCTCCTTCAACCAGCGGTCGATCAGCAGGTGAACCCCACCCCAGCGTTCTTGGGCGTTCTGACAACTCTCGAGCATGATGACCTCACTTCCCTTATCGGTTCTGCTGTTATACGTCCGATCCGAGACGGTTTTTTGTCAATCGGTACATGGTCTTGGGAAGGCAACCGTCATAACGGCAAGATTCCGACGGTGCATGCGGGCCAGATTATGCCCGCCAGCGGACACCATCAAGGCGCTTCGGCGAGAAAATTTCATACGCCCGTTTGATACGCTGCCCGCATGCCGCATGGCTTGCGCGTGCGCAACGCCCCCGAGGACGGTGCCTGCCGCCGGTCGGTGCGCAATGGGCCGAGGCGTGGATGGCGAGCGAGAAAATCAGGAAATATCAGCGACGGCGCAGCAACTGGTACAGGCAGAAAATCAGCATGCCGACGAAGCCGAGCAGGCTCCACTCCGGAATGCTCAGGCCGAGCAGGGTCCAGTTGACCTCCGCACAATCGGCCGAGCCGCGCAGCACCAGGCTCACGATGTCCTGGAACGGCAGCGCCTCCATCATGTAGTCGAGGCTGGGCAGGCAGGGGGGCAATTCGTCCACCGGCACGCCCTGCAGCCAGGTCTGCCGCCCCGCGGCACCCGCACCGACCGCGGCGAACAGCAGGGCCAACCCCGCGTACAGGCGCTGCCCCAGGCGCGCCGGGCGATGCAGCGCGGCGATCAGGCACACCAGGCCGAAACCGATGACGCAGATGCGCTGCAGGATGCACAGGGGGCAAGGTTCCAGCCCCACCACGTGTTCCAGGTAGAGCGCGGCCCCCATCAGGACAACGCAGCCGACGAAAGCGAGGAAGAACGACGAACGAAGGCTGGCCAAGGACATGGCGACTCAGTGAGAGGACAAGGCGCTTACGGTAGAGAAAGCGCACCGGCCTTTCAAGGCGCTTGGCGAACGGGGCCGGGCGAGTCGTCCCACGAAAGGTGCCGTGTGTCCGCTGGCACCTGCCGCGTGGGAAAACCCGCCTCGAATCAGCCGGCCCGTTCGAGCCGGGCCGGGCCACTCAGGCGTCGATCGAGCAAGCCCAGACCTTCCTGGAACAGCTGGTTGCTGCGCTCGACCTCGCCCAGCTGGGCGAGCAGGCGCGCCAGCTCGGCGCAGGTTTCCGGGTGCCGCTCGAAGGTCAGGCTGCTTTCCAGGTATTCCTTGGCCTTGCCCCACAACTGGTTCTGCAGGCTCAGTCGGCCGAGCGTCAGCAGCAGGCCGGCGTCGTCCGGGTGCTCCTTCAGCCAGCCTTCCGCCGCCTGTAGCTGGCGGGCGGAATCGCGGCCGCGCATCAGGCCGTAGAGGCGCACCAGGTGGCTGTCGTAATGGCGCTTGAGCGCTTCGTGCAGCACGGCCTCGGCCTCCTGCTCGGCACCCAGTCGGCGCAGCTGGTCGGCGTAGGTGGCGATCAGTGCCGGTTCCTTGCGCAGGGCCGGGGACAGCTGCTGCCAGGTCTGCTTGAGGGCTTCCTGGGCATGCTCGGTGGTGTCGCCCGGGGTCTGGCCGCCGGACAGCTGGCCAAGCCAGGCCTGACGCTCCAGGGTGCTCAGCTCGGCATCGCCGAGGGCCTTTTCCTTGCGCAGCTCCGGCAACAGGCCCAGCAGGCCGGCCCAGTCGCCACGCTGCAGGTAGACCTGCTGCATCTGACGCAGCACCAGGTGATGCCGGGGATGGCGCTCACGCATGGCCTGCAGGGTTTCCAGGGCGTCATCGGTCTGGCCACGTTCCTGCTGCAATTCGGCGTGGGTCAGGGCGATGGCCAGCTCGGCCTGGGGCTGGCGGTGCAGCGCCTGTTCGATCAGCGCATCGCTGTCGGCGTGATGCCCCTGGCGATTCGCCGCGCGGGCGGCGCCCAGCAGGTACACCAGCGGTTGCGGGTCGTCTTGCGCGGCACGCTGCAGGTGGCGCTGCGCGCGGGACCAGCGCCCTTCCGCCAGGTCGATGAAGCCCTGTTCGGACGCCAGGCGCGTGCGCCGCCCGCGGTGCAGGCGGGACCAGGGGTTGACCAGCCCGCCGGAGGTCACCAGCAAGCGCAGCAACAGACGCAGCAGGTAAAGCACCAGCAGCCCTACCGCGACCAGGGCGAGGAAGGCCCACAGGGTCGACTCGTAGCGGAACCCCTGGTAGGCGAACAGCACGTAGCCCTTGTGTTCGGCGATGGCCAGGCCCAGCAGCGCGAGGCCTGCGGCGATCACCAGGATGGCGAGCAGCAGATAGACGCGCTTCATGGGCGGGCGTCCTCCGAGCCGGTATCAGCGGCGGGCGCCGCCTCCTGGCCGTCGCGGGCGGACTGCTTGCGCTCGATGTAGGCCTGCAAGGCCGTGAGCGACTGGCTGAGGTCCGGGGCGGCCACTTCGATGGGCTGGTCCACCAGTTCGCCGATCCGGGCACGCAGGGCGCGGCTGTTCGGGTTGTCACGGTTGAAGCTGCCGTCCAGCACATCGCCGGCCTGGGTCAGCGCCTGGCGATAGACCTGGGTCTGGCCATGCAGCGCCGCCCACTGCGCCTGCTCCAGGGACAGGCTCAGGGCCAGCCGGACCTGGGCCAGGCTCTGGCCCGCCAGCAACGGCCGGACGTTCTGGTCGGCATTGAAATCGATACGGAAATACTGGGACAGGGTCTGCAGCGTGCCGGACCACCAGTTGGTGCCCTCCGCTTCTGCCGCCAGTTCGCTCAGCACCCCGCCATCGGGGTCGAAGTCCGGGTTGAGGCTGTTCAACTGGACGGCCTGCTCACGCAGGGCGCCCAGCTGCAGGAACAGCCCAGTACGGTCCGGATTGACCGTGGTGCGCAGGGCTTCGAGGCTCTTGGCCAATTGTTCACGGGCGGCGAACGAGGCCGGATCGTTCTGGTCGCGCAGGATTTCGTCGGCGCCTTGCACCAGGGCTTCGGCGCTGGCGATGTCCTGCAGGGCCGACAGGCGCAAACTGGCCAGGCGCAGCAGGTGCTCGGCCTCGGCCAGGCGCCAGTCCTGGCGGCTGGCGCCCAGGACGGTTTCAAGACGCTGGTTGAGCAATTGCTGATCACCCTGCAACTGCGCCACCAGGCGGCGGCGCTCCTCCAGTTCATCGGCCGACGGCAACTGCTTCAGGCGGCCGTCGAGGCGCTCGGCGCGCTGCCCCAGGGCAGCGGCCTGGGTGCGGGCCTCATCCAGCTGGGCAAGCTGTTGCTGATCACGCGTCTCCAGGGCACGCACCTGCCAGACACCCCAACAACCGATGCCGACACCCGCGACGCCCACCAGCAGCGCCAGGATGGCCAGGCCGTTGCCACGCGATGCCGGGGCGGCGGCAGGGGCCTCGGCGGATACGGACACAGGGACCTCCTGTGCCGGTTGCTGCTGCTCTTTCGGGGGAGTCGCTTCGCTCACGTATCCATCCTTTGCTTAGAGGTCCGGGGCGGGCTGCACCTGCAACGCCGCCAGCAACGCCGCGGCATTGGCGCCACGACAATCCACAACAATCTCGGCGCCCGCGGCACGTGCCTGCTCGGCAACGCGCGGGCTGGGTACGAACAAGGGTAGACGGGCCAGTCGCGGCCAGTCATCCGCCGCCAGTGTGCGCAGATGTTCCAACCCCTGCCCACTGCTGACCACCAGGCCATTCAAGCGTTCCGCTTGCACCGTCGCGGCCAGGGTACCCGGCGGGTAATCCGGCAGCCTGCGGCGATAGAGTGCCAGGTAGTCGACCTGCACGCCTTGGCCGCGCAAACGCTCGGCCAGGAATTCCCGGCCACCTTCGCCACGCAGGATCAGCACACGCGGGAACAGGGCATCGGCCAGGGCTTCCTGCAACCGGGGCAAGGCCAGCAGCGCTTCGCTGTCATCGCCCTCTGCCGGACAGTAAACCCGCAGGCCATAGTCGTCGAGAATCTCGGCAGTGGCCGCGCCGACGCTGAACCAGGGCTGGTCGGCCAGGGGCTGCGGCCAGTAGCGGTCCACCAGTTCCACGCTCAGGCGGGCGGCCGGCTTGCTGACCACGATGACGGCGCTGTAGCGCGCCAGGCCGAGGATGGTGTCGGTGTGTTCGGCGCTTTCGTCCAGCGCCTCGATTGCCAGCAGCGGCAGGCTGGCACTGAAGATGCCCTGCTCCGCCAGGGTCGCCGCCAGGGCGGCGCACTCCTCGGTGGGGCGGGTCAGCAGCAGGCGCCAGCCATTCACTCGTCCGCGGCCTCGCCGTACACCGCTTGCAGGATGGCCGCTGCGCCCTGGGCCAGCAGCGCCTCGGCGACCTGCACGCCCAGTTGCTCCGCCTCGGCCGCCGGAGCGCGGTTGTCGGCATTCAGCAGCAGGCTACCGTCCGGCTGGCCCACCAGCCCGCGCAGCCACAGCTGCTCGCCTTCGAGCACGGCGTAGCAGGCGATCGGCACCTGGCAGCCGCCATTGAGGTGTTTGTTCATGGCGCGCTCGGCGGTGACCCGCAGGGCGGTCTCGCGGTGATGCAGGGGCGCGAGTAGCGCATGGATTTCGTCATCGCCGGTGCGGCATTCGATGCCCACCGCGCCCTGGCCGCCCGCCGGCAGGCTGTCGTCGACGCTGATCGAGGAACGGATGCGCTCGGAAAAACCGAGGCGGATCAGGCCGGCGGCTGCCAGGATGATGGCGTCGTATTCACCGGCGTCCAGCTTGGCCAGTCGGGTGTTCACGTTGCCGCGCAGGAAATGGATCTTCAGGTCCGGGCGGCGTGCCAGCAACTGGGCCTGGCGGCGCAGGCTGGAGGTGCCCACCACGCTGCCGGCCGGCAGGGCGTCGAGGCTCTCGAAGGTGTTGGAGACGAAGGCGTCGCGCGGGTCTTCGCGCTCACAGATGCAGTACAGGCCCAGGCCTTCGGGGAAGTCCATCGGCACGTCCTTCATCGAATGCACGGCGATGTCGGCGTCGTTCTCCAGCAGCGCGGTTTCCAGTTCCTTGACGAACAGGCCCTTGCCGCCGATCTTCGCCAGCGGGGCGTCGAGCAGCTTGTCGCCGCGACTCACCATCGGCACCAGGCTGACCTTCAGCCCCGGGTGCGCCTCTTCCAGGCGGGCTTTGACGTACTCGGCCTGCCACAGGGCCAGGGCGCTCTTACGGGTGGCGATGCGAATTTCGCGAGACATGGGCAATTCCAGAAAACGAACTGCCGGGGATGATAACAGGCTGGAACGCTTCGAGCCTGTGACCTGGTGTCTCCAGGGCACAGGCTCGCCGGGGGTGTCAGAGGTTGTGCATCAGCTTGCGCACGCCGGCCACGTGGCGGCGGCTGACGATCAGCGCGTCGCCGTTGAGCCCCTTGAGGAACAGCTGGAAGTGCCCGAGCGGGGTGCGCTGCAGGCGCTCGATACGCTCGCGGGCCACCAGCGCATTGCGGTGGATGCGCACGAAACGGTCGCCGAATTCGTCTTCCAGGGCTTTCAGCGGCTCGTCCAGCAGCACTTCGCCGCCTTCGTGGCGCAGGGTCACGTACTTGTGATCGGCGATGAAGTAGATGACGTGATCCAGCGGAATCAGCTCGATGCCCTTGCGGGTGCGCGCACTGATGTGGCTGCGGGGGCCGCCACCACTCTCCGCTGCCGGGCGGGTCAGGGCCGCCAGTTGCACGCGGTTCGGTCGCTCGGCCTTTTTCAGCGCCTCGCTGAGGTTTTCCGAACGCACGGGTTTGACCAGATAACCCACGGCGCTGACCTGGAAAGCCTCCAGCGCGAACTCGTCATGGGCGGTGCAGAAGATCACGGCGGGCGGGGCCTCCCGCTCGCAGAGTTTGGCCGCGACCTGCAGACCGTCGAGGCCGGGCATGCGGATGTCGAGCAGCACGACATCCGGTTTCAGACTGTCAATCAGGGTCAGCGCTTCCTCGCCGTTGCTCGCGGCAGGCTCCAGGACGCGGTAACCATCGAGCTCACTGACCATTCGGCTCAGGCGCTCTCGGGCAAGTGGTTCGTCATCGACGATCAGGACATTCATAGTGCACTGGCTTCCTGCGTGAGTCTCGCACAAGGATAGCGTAGACAGGTGTAATGGCGGCCGTCACGGCGCTCCACGCTGAGACTGGCGCGGGGACCAAAAAGTGCCGCAAGTCGTGCATCGATATTGCCAAGGGCCTGGTGCGTACCGCGCGATGGCTGTCGGTCGAGCGACTCTTCATATGGATTGCTGACGATCAGTTCGAATACCCCTTCGCTGTAATGTGCCTCGACCCGCACCAGGCCGCCCTCGATACGTGGCTGGATGCCATAGATCAGGGCGTTCTCCAGCAGGGGCTGCAGGGTCAGCTGCGGAATCGGCAGGTCATCCGGCACATTGCTGACCTCCCATTGCAACTGTAGTCGCTCGCCGAGCCGATAGTGCTCGATCGACAAATATCGTTTCGCCAGCTCCAGCTCCTCGCTCCACGGCACCAGGCTGCCGGGCTTGGCCAGGCTGGCGCGGAACAGGTCGGACAGGTCCAGCACCGCCTGCTCGGCCTTGTACGGATCGACCACCACCAGGCTGGCGATGCTGTTCAGGCTGTTGAACAGGAAGTGCGGGCGGATGCGCGCCTGCAACGATTCGATCCGGGCACGCAGCTCCGCCTGCTCCTGTTTGCGCCATTGGCTCTGCAGATAGAAATAGCGTAGCAGCAGCGCCGACATGATCGTGCTGATCAGCGCATGGCGCAGGTAAAGATTCACTTCGCCGGCCCGCGGCGATCCGCCCAGCTCGTAGTAATCGGCCACCGCGGTGCAGGCCAGGGTCAGGCCGACCACGATGGCGCAGCAGATCACCCCGGCCACGGCCGCGCGCAGGCGCGCCAGCAACGGCCGCATGCGGCACAGCAGCGCCGCCGAGAGCAGCAGGATCCATTGCACGAACAGCGACGTCAGCGCCAGGCGCACCCAGTCGAAGCCGGGCAGCATCGGCTCGGCCAGCACCAGGACCAGCACCAGCAATTCGGCGAGCAGCACCATGCTCAGCAACGCTTCGGGCTGGCAGAGTTCCGGGACGAAAAAATCGTCGACGGGCGCGTTGTTGTTTTTCGGGTTGAACCATTGTTTTCGCATCGGCGCAGTTTCCGTGTGGCCCGTGCGGCGGGCAAGCCAGCCAGCCCCAGCCGGGCAAAATAAAGCACCGAAATGCGGGGCAGCTTTGCAAAGTGTGATCGGCACGACAGTGCCTGCGCCTGGCGCCGCGACGTCGAACGGCAGATGCGTCGCGGCGACTTTGTCGCCGACCCTGTTATTATCGACGCACTTTTTCGTCACGCAGGCTTGCCGTACCGGGCCTGCACGTCCCGCGTACCAGTCGAGCAGAACCATGAGCACTGAAAAGACCAACCAATCCTGGGGCGGCCGCTTCAGCGAACCCGTCGACGCCTTCGTGGCCCGCTTCACCGCTTCCGTGGAGTTCGACAAGCGCCTGTACCGCCACGACATCATGGGCTCCATCGCCCACGCCACCATGCTGGCCAAGGTCGGCGTGCTGAGCGATACCGAGCGCGACAGCATCATCGACGGCCTGACCACCATCCAGGGCGAAATCGAGGCCGGCCAGTTCGACTGGCGCGTCGACCTTGAAGACGTGCACATGAACATCGAAGCGCGCCTGACCGACCGCATTGGCGTCACCGGCAAGAAGCTGCACACCGGCCGTTCGCGCAACGACCAGGTGGCGACCGACATCCGGCTGTGGCTGCGTGACGAAATCGACCTGATCCTGGCCGAGATCACCCGCCTGCAGCAGGGCCTGCTGGAGCAGGCCGAGCGCGAAGCCGAGACCATCATGCCCGGCTTCACCCACCTGCAAACCGCCCAGCCGGTAACCTTCGGCCACCACCTGCTGGCCTGGTTCGAAATGCTCAGCCGCGACTATGAGCGCCTGGTAGACTGCCGCAAGCGCACCAACCGCATGCCCCTGGGCAGCGCCGCGCTGGCCGGCACCACCTACCCGATTCAGCGCGAGATCACGGCACAATTGCTGGGTTTCGACGCCGTTGGCGGCAACTCGCTGGACGGGGTGTCGGATCGCGACTTCGCCATCGAGTTCTGCGCCGCCGCCTCGCTGGCGATGATGCACCTGTCGCGCTTTTCCGAAGAACTGGTGCTGTGGACCAGCGCCCAGTTCCAGTTCATCGACCTGCCGGACCGCTTCTGCACCGGTTCCTCGATCATGCCGCAGAAGAAGAACCCGGACGTGCCGGAGCTGGTACGCGGCAAGACCGGCCGCGTGTTCGGCGCCCTGACCGGCCTGCTGACCCTGATGAAAGGCCAGCCGCTGGCCTACAACAAGGACAACCAGGAAGACAAGGAACCGCTGTTCGACGCCGCCGACACCCTGCGCGACTCGCTGCGCGCCTTCGCCGACATGATCCCGGCGATCAAGCCCAAGCACGCCATCATGCGTGAAGCGGCGCTGCGCGGTTTCTCCACCGCCACCGACCTGGCCGACTACCTGGTGCGCAAGGGCCTGCCCTTCCGCGACTGCCACGAAATCGTCGGCCATGCCGTGAAGTACGGCGTGGACAGCGGCAAGGACCTGGCCGAGATGAGCCTGGACGAACTGCGCCAGTTCAGCGACCAGATCGAGCAGGACGTGTTCGCCGTACTGACCCTGGAAGGCTCGGTCAACGCCCGTGACCACATCGGCGGCACCGCACCGAACCAAGTGCGCGCTGCCGTGGTGCGCGGCAAGGCCCTGCTCGCCGCCCGCTGATGCTGCCCGGCCGACGCATTTCGGTGGTCGGCTGCTCGGGCGCTGGCAAGACCACGCTGTCGCGCCAGCTGGCGCGACGCCTGGGCTGCCGTCATGTCGAGCTGGATGCGCTGTATCACCAGCCCGACTGGCAGCCGCTGTCCACCACCCCGTTCAAGGCCGCCGTGGCCGACGCCCTGCAGGGCGATAGCTGGGTCGTGGAAGGCAATTACTCCGCCGTACGCCCACAGATCCTGGCCCAGGCGGATACGGTGATCTGGCTGGACCTGCCCCGTGTCACGGTCATGCACCAGCTGCTGCGACGCACCCTGAAGCGCCTGGTCACCCGCCAGGTGCTGTGGAACGGCAACCGCGAGCGCTGGTACAACCTGTTCAGCACCAGGCCCGAGCGCTCGATTCTGCTGTGGGCCTGGACCCGCCATGCCCTGTACCGGCAGCGCTACGCCGAGGAAATGCGCAACGCCCCGGCCGAACGCCGCTATGTGCGACTGGATTCGCGCCAGGCCATCGAAGCCTTTCTGGCCAGCCTGCCGGACGCCCCACCCGTTCGATAATTCATCCCTTTTCAGCCTGGAAACCATCCCTGCCATGTCCCTGCACATCCGACCCGCCGTACGCGAAGACGCCGCCCTGATCCTGCGGTTCATCACCGACCTGGCGATCTATGAAAAGGCCGAGCACGAGGTCAAGACCGACGTCACCGGCATCGAGAACAGCCTGTTCGCCGAGGGCAGCACGGCCCACGGTCTGGTCTGCGAACTGAACGGCGAGCCGATCGGCTACGCCGTGTACTTCTTCAACTACTCGACCTGGCTGGGCAAGCACGGCCTGTACCTGGAAGACCTGTACGTCACCCCGGAGCAACGCGGCGTCGGCGCCGGCAAGGCGATCCTGCGCCACCTGGCGCAACTGGCCGTGGCCAAGGGCTGCGGGCGTTTCGAATGGTCGGTGCTGGACTGGAACCAGCCCGCCATCGACTTCTACCAGTCCATCGGCGCTCGCCCCCAGGACGAGTGGGTCGGCTACCGCCTGACCGGCGACGCCCTGCACAGTTTCGCCGCCGGCTAGACGCGTCGGGGGATTTCGCGGCAGCGGGAAACCGCATCTATGCTGTCACTTCCCCCACGCCGGTACTTCCCCATGCGCAAACTTCTCTGCCTGCTCCTGTTAGCCTCCTACGCCTGCGCCTCCCCTGCCCTGGTCATACCGGCCAACAGCAGCTGGCACATGCAGCTCGATGGCGACCTGCACTTTCCCGACCGCCACGTCTACGACATCGACCTGTTCGACACCCCCAAAGCCACCATCGCCGACCTGAAATCCCAGGGACGCATCGTGATCTGCTATTTCAGTGCCGGCACCTGGGAAGACTGGCGCGACGATGCCAAGGCGTTTCCCAAGGCAGCCCGCGGCAAGGCCCTGGGCGACTGGCCGGGTGAGCGCTGGCTGGACATCCGCCGCAGCGACGTGCGCACCCTGCTGGCCAAGCGCATGGACGTGGCCCGCAGCAAGGGGTGCGACGGCGTGGACCCGGACAACGTGGACGGTTTCAGCAACAACAACGGCTTCAAGCTGACCAAGGCCGATCAGCTCGATTTCAACCGCTGGCTGGCCGCCGAAGCCCATGCCCGGGACCTCAGCGTGGGCCTGAAGAACGCCGTCGAGCTGCTGCCGGAGCTGGCCGACCTGTTCGATTTCGCGGTCAACGAAAGCTGCTACCGCTACAACGAGTGCGACGGCTACCAGCGCATGAGTTCGCAGGGCAAACCGGTGTTCATCGCCGATTACCGCGCCTACAACGCCACCCTGTGCAGCCGCGCCAAGGCGTCGGGCTACCAGCTGCAGTTCTTCAAGCTCGAACTGACCGAACCCGGCACGCCCTGCCGCTGAGGCCTACTGACCGGCCCGGGCGCGGACCATGGCCAGGAAGTTCGGCATGTCGGCGTCCTTGTCGGCGGCAATGGCCTTGACGAGGGGATTGTCGTTGAGCCGCGCGAGCAGGTCGCGGGCCGCCGGGAAGTCGGCCAGCAGGTCCCGGTCGAACAGCTTCTTGCCGACCAGGCAGGCCAGGTCGATGCTGTACAGGAAGTAGATGTCCGCCAGGGTGAAGCTGTCGCCGGCCACGTAGGGCGTGAAGCGGCCGTGGCGCTTGAGCGTGGCGATGCCGGCCAGCAGCTCGGCTTCGCAGCGCGCCTTCAGGGCCTCGGGGATCGCCATGCCGAAGAACGCCTGGGGATAACCCAGGCGCGCCGGCAGTTCGATGTACAGCTCGATCTCCTTCATCAGCGAGCGCACCCGGGCCCGGGCGAAGGGTTCGCTCGGCAGCAGCGGCTTGCCGGCGCCGTGCTCCTCCAGATATTCGAGGATCGCGCTGGTCTCGTTGATATGGCCGCCCTCGACGCCCAGCACCGGCACCTTGCCCCGGGGGCTGATGCGCAGGCATTCCTCGCTCTGGCTGCCGTGCAGGGTCGAGACCTCGAACGGCAGCCCTTTTTCCAGCAAGGCCAGTTTGACCATGTTGAAGTAGTTGCTGACCGGGAATCCGTAGAGTGTGTACATGGGCAGGCTCCAACGCCGGAGTGGGGGTAGGCAAGGTTATAGACCCACACCCGCCCCGCCGGCCAGCCCCATCGCAGCCGTGAATGGCGCGGCTGCCGCAGCGCTGGCACACTGTCACCTCATTCTGCGGACGGCCCGGCCATGAGCGACCACGAGAACACCGAAGACGAAGATTTCGCCGAAGACGCCCTGATCCAGGCGATCGAGAACCAGATCGAGGCCGGCGAGCCCCCGGCAGCCCTGGCCACCCTGAACAAACTGACCCTGGTGGGCTACGAACGCGAGGACATCCTGCACATGATGGCCCTGGTGCTGGCGGACGCGATCAAGCGCATGCTGGCCAGTGACCAGCCGTTCGATGGCGCCGCCTACGAGCAGGCGCTGCGGGCCCTGCCCGAGCTTCCGACAGACGACTGAAGCGATCGGTCGCACGAAGCAGCGCAGCGGCATTTGCCTGACTACACTGAGGTCACGCGCATCGCCCCCCGGGGCGGTGCGCCACGAGCCGGACGACTGCCACGTCCGGTCCATGATCCCAAGCAGTCGGAGCACCTATGTCCTTTACCCCAGAACTGGTTGCCGAACTGGAACTCCTCGCGCTCTACAACCTGAGCAACACCCAGGAAGGCCTCAAGGTTCATCACGTCGCCGCCCCGCAAGCCATCGCCGCCGCCAAACGCCTGCACGAGAAAGGCCTGATCACCCAGCAGGACGGTGGCTACCTGACCACCCTCGGGGTGGAAGCCGCGGAATTCGCCCAGAACCTGCTGACGATCCTCAACGTCAGCGAAACCGCGTGACACACCCTTGAAGCCACCGCGCCTGTCGTGCTGACAGGCGCTACCGGGCGGCGCAGCGCCGCCCCTTCCGCTTCAACAGCCGTCAGCCAAACACCGCCGCGCCCGCCTGGGCCACCTGCCCATCCTGGGACGGGTGCATGCCCGACACACCGATGGCGCCGACCACCTGGCCGTCACGCACCAGCGGTATCCCACCCTCCAGCAGGATGGCGTTGTGCATGGACAGCAGGCGCAGTGCCGCGCCGCCGGTAGCCAGGGTTTCCTCGAAGCCCTTGGTGGAACGCTTGAACAGCGCCGCCGTGGAGGCTTTCTTGATCGCCACCTCGACGCTGCCCAGCGCTGCGCCGTCGAGCTTGTGCAGCAGCACCAGGTGGCCGCCGCTGTCGGCCACGGCGATCACCATCGGCCAGCCGTTGGCCAGCGCTTCCACCTGGGCCGCTGCGGCGACCTGGTGCGCCTGCTCCAGGTCGATCGGCGCGCCGTAGGTGAGTACCGGGGGAGCCTTCGTGACAGGGGCCGTCATGGCATGGCCTGCCCGCCGTTGACGTCGAGCACCTGGCCGGTGATGTAACCGCTGCAGGCATGGGACGCGAGGAACAGGTAGGACGGCGCCATTTCCTCCGGCGAGCCGAAACGGCCCATCGGGATGGTGCTGTTGACCGCGGCACGGGCGCTGTCGTCCTTGTCGGCGTGGAAGGCGGTGTCTACGGTGCCCGGCGAAACGATGTTGAAGCGCACGTTGGCCCCGGTGAATTCGCGCACCCAGTTGCGCTGGATGTTGTGCAGCCAGGCCTTGGCCGCGGCGTACAGGCTGGCGCCCGGGCCACCGCCACCGTGGGCGGCGATCGAGCCGGTGGTGATCACCGCAGCGCTCTGTCCGCTGGCCTTGGCCGAGGCGCGCAGGTGCGGGATGGCTTCACGGGTGACCATCAGCGCCGAACGCAGGTTGACGTCGGTCATGGCGTCGAAGAAGGCATCGTCGATGGCTTCCAGGCCGCGGCGCTCCAGCAGCGCACCGGCATTGTTGATCAGCACGTCGAGGCCACCGAAACGCTCGACGAAGGCCGCCACCGTGGCCACGCAGGCTTCGGTCTTGCCCAGGTCACCGGCGAAGAACGCCGCCTGGCCGCCGTTGGCGGACAGCTCGGTGAGCAACGCATCCAGGTTGGCCGGGGTGTTGCGCGCGGTGATGCCGACATGGGCACCCAGCTGGGCGAAGGCCCGGGCAGTGGCCAGGCCGATGCCCTGGGTGGAACCGGTGATCAACACGCGCTTGCCGCGCAGGTCGTTGAAATTCATGGGGTGCATTCCTCTTTACGAGTGGATGGAGAGTGAGGCGGCGGCCCTGCGCGGCGCTTGAGCAACCGCAGCAACAGCGGCAGCGTCCACAGCGACAGGGTGATGATGGCCAGGGCCAGGGACACCGGGCGTTCGAAGAACACCATCAGGTCGCCCTGGGCGCGCATCATCGAGGTGATGAAGGTCTCTTCCAGCATCGGGCCGAGCACGATGCCAAGAATCATCGGCGCCAGAGGGAAACCGTTTTCCTCCATGAGGAAACCGGCCACACCGAACACCAGGATGGTGGTGACCGCGAACAGGGTGTTTTCCACGGCAAAGGCACCGACGATGGAGAACGCCAGGATCACCGGCATCAGGATGCTCTGCGGCACCTGCAGCACGCGCTTGAACAGCTTGATGGCGAGGAAGCCGAAGGGGATCAGCAGAATGTTCGCCAAGAGGAACGCCAGGAAAACGGCGTTAATCATGTCGGCATTTTCAGTGAAGATCGTCGGCCCCGGATTCAGCCCCTTCATGAACAGCACGCCGATGACGATGGCGGTCAGCGAGTCACCGGGAATACCGAACACCGTGGCCGGGATGAAGCTGCCGCCCACGGCGGCGTTGTTGGCGGCGGTGGCCGGCACGATCTTGGCCATGTCGACCTCGTCCGGGGTCTTGCGTCGCGCCGCGGCCCGCTTGGACATGGCGTAGGAGATGTACGCCGCCACATCCGCACCGGCCCCCGGCAGGATGCCCACCAGCACCCCGACGCCCGAACCCTGGGCGACCCCGGTCTTGAAGCGGAAGATGTCGCGCAGCGCCTGCATCAGCATCGGCTTCTGCGGCACCAGCGCCGCCTGCCGGGAGTTGTCCCCGCGCTTGTTGCGGGTGCAGAAGCGCAGGATTTCCGCCACGGCGAACAGGCCGATGATCACCGGGATGAAACCCAGGCCACCGAGCAGGTCGGAGTTGCCGAAGGTGAAGCGCGACTCGCCGGTGACCGGGTCCAGGCCGACGCTGGCCACCAGCAGGCCGAGCAGCAGCGACACCGCGCCCTTCACCGGCGAACTGTCGGATACCGCGATGGCCGCGGTCAGGCCCATGCAGGCCAGCCAGAAGTATTCGAACGAACTGAAATTGAGCGCGAACTCGGCGAGGAACGGCGCGCACAGGATCAGTGCCAGCACCCCGACGCAGCCACCAATGGCCGAACTGACCGCGCTCATGCTCAGGGCATATTCGCCCAGGCCGCGCTGCGACAGGCCGTAGCAGGGGTCGGTGTAGGCCGCCGAGGCCGGGGTACCGGGCATGCGCATGTACACCGCCGGCAGGTCGCCGGAGAAGATGGCCATGGCCGCCATGGTGACGATCGCCGAAATGGCAGGCACCGGGTCCATGAAAAAGGTCACCGGCACCATCAGCGCGACCGCCATGGTCGCGGTCAGGCCCGGGATGGCCCCGACGAACAGGCCGTAGATAGCGGCGATCATCATCACCGCCAGGACCTCGAAGGTCATCACCATGCCGAAGGCATTGAGTATCGCGTCCATGGTCAGCTACCTGTGTAGTCGGTGAGAACGCCCATGGGCAGTTGCACGCTCATCACCTGCTGGAAGAACACATACAGGAACAGCGTGGCCAGCACGGCGGTGACCCAGGACACCAGCGGTCGGCCGCTGAAGCGCTGGCAGAGGATGCCGACCAGCAGGATCGCGCTGACGATGAAGCCCAGGGTTTCGATGAGGGCGATGAACGCCACGACCAGTACCGGCACCAGCAGGATGTTCACCAGCCGCTCGCGGTCGCGCAGCCAGGGGCCGGCCTGCAGCAGCCAGAAGCCGGAGGCGCCCGCCGTGCGCACGCCCTTGACCAGCAGGATCACCCCGCACAGGGCCAGCAGGCTGCCGATGATGGACGGGAAGAACCCGGCGCCGTATTGGAAGAACGGGGAGACCTTCATCTGCTGCCCGCTGAACAGAACGCCCAGGCCGAGCGCGGTGAAGAACACCCCGAGGGCGATATCGCTGAATTTCATGCTGTACGCTCCTGTCGATAAGCCAGCGCAGGCCGCCTGCCAAAGCAGGCGGCCACGTCGCCGGTTACGGGTTGAGCTTGCCGATCAGGGCCTGGACGTCACGGGTGTGCTGCTCCAGGTATTGGCTGAATGCCTCGGCGTTGCGCCATTGCGGGCGGAAACCGCGGGCTTCCATCTCCTTGCGCCACTCCGGATCGTTGTAGATCTTCTCCAGGGTCGCTTCGAGCTTGACCTTGATGTCGTCCGGCAGGCCGGCCGGGGCCACCAGGGCGCGGAACGAACCGAGCTCCAGCTCCAGCCCGGTTTCTTCCTTGAGGGTCGGCACGTCCGGGTAGGCCGCCTGGCGCTCGGTGCCGAACACCGCGAGGCTGCGCACCTTGTCCGACTTCAGCAGCGCGTCTGCTTCTGGCAGCGAGCAGGGCACGAAGTCGACGCCACCGGCGGCCAGGTCCTGCATGGCGGCCGCAGCACCCTGGCCCGGAATCATGCGGACTTTCTGCAGGTCCACCTGCCAGGCATCGAGCAGGCCGGCCACGGCCATCGGCCAGGAGCCGCCGCAACCGCCGGCACAGGCGATGGTGTACTTGGACGGATCCTGCTTCAGCGCATCCAGCGCCTGGCGCAGGTTGGTGAACGGCGAGTCGGCCTTCACCTGGAAGCCGGCGAGGTCGAAGTTGTACTGACCGATGGGGGTGAAGTCGCTGGCCTTGAAGTCAGCCTGGCCCATTTCCTTGTAGTGGGCGAAGTTGAACAGCACGCCCAGGGTGTAGCCATCGGCCTTGGAGCTGATGATCTTCTGGATGCCGACCACCCCGCCGCCCTGGCCCAGGTTGATCACGTTGAACTGCTGGCCCAGCTCTTGTTTGAGGTACTTCGAGAGGATCCGCGCGGTGCCGTCGGAGCCACCGCCGGCACCTGCCGGGACGATGATGCTCACCGGCCGCGTCGGCCATTCGGCGGCCGTGGCCGGCGATGCCAGGCCGAGCGCCAGGGTCAGCGCCGCCACGGCGCAACCGACGCGGCTGAGCAGCCTGCCAAGGGGGGAAGGTTCGGTCGTACGGGGTGCGTGGTCAACGAGCATAACGAGCTCTCCTTTTATTATTGTTGAGTACAGCTGTCATGGATGGAGCGCCCTGCGGTCCAGGGCCGGAATTACCTCTGCAAGGCCTGCCAGGCCGAGACGAATGCCCTGGCGTTGTCGGCCACCTGGGCCACGCCCATGCCGGGCTTGTACAGCGCAGAACCCAGGCCGAAACCACTGGCGCCGGCGTCGACGTAAGCCTGCATGCCAGCCGGAGTGATCCCACCGACCGGCAACAAGGGAATGTCACGGGCGAACACCGCGCGCCAGGCGCGCACGATGGTCGGGTTGAATTGTTCGGCCGGGAACAGCTTGAGCACCTGGGCGCCCGCGGCGTGCGCGGCAAAACCTTCACTCGGGGTGGCCACCCCGGGAGAGCTGAACAGGCCGGCGGCACGGGTCGCTTCGATCACCGCGGTGTTGCAGTTGGGCGACACGATCAGCCGGCCACCGGCCTCGGCAACATCTCGCACCTGCTCCACGCTGAGCACGGTGCCGGCACCAACCAGTGCCCGCTCACCGAGCTCGGCAGCCAGCAGGGCGATGCTCTGCAGCGGCTGAGGCGAGTTCAGGGGGATTTCGATCAGGCGGAAACCCGCGTCATACAGCGCCAGGCCCACCGGGACGATTTCGTCCGGGGTGATCCCGCGCAGGATGGCGATCAGCGGCAATTGCTGCAGGTAGGCATCAGACATGGGTGGCGCTCCTCTTGGCTGGGGCGCGGCTGTCGGTCACCAGGCCGGCCGCGCGGGCAATGAACCAGAGCCCGGCGACCCCGGCGTTGTCGAGGGTGCGCACCGACGTCACGCCGAAATGCATCAGGGCCAGGCGGTAGCGTTCGCACAGCTGCGCATCGCCGATCAGCACCAGCGGCGGGCAGGGAACCTGGGCGAAGCTGGCGAGCACGCTGCGCAGCTCCTCGCCGATCAGCAGGCCGGACAGGTAATCCAGGCTTTCGGTGGCGGCCAGGCGTTCGGTGAGCAGCAGGCTACGGGTACTGAACAGCCGCCCGGAGACGCCTTCGCACGCGCTGCTGCGCGCCGTCTCCAGCCCCCGCACGAAGGCCTCGACGGACACATCGCTGCCCTGCTCGCGGGCCGGACGGCCGAGAATCGAATGGTCACGCAGCACCGCGAACAGCTCGCCGGTCATGTAGGTGGCGAAGCTGTGGATCGTCCCCTCGCGCACCGTCACCCATTTGCTGTGGGTACCCGGCAGCACCAGCAGGGCGTTTTCCGCCAGCTCCGGCTCCAGTTGCAGGGCGCCGAACACCTGGGTTTCCTCACCGCGAATGACGTTGGGCAAGGCGCTGGCGTCGAGCACGCCGGGCACCAGGTGCAGGGTGCCGCACCCGCTGTCCAGCGCCAGCAACTGGCTGGCCAGGTCGCGGCCGTCGGCCGGGCAGATGGCATAGGGCACCTCGCGCCAGCCCTGGCGACTGCCGATCATCCCGCAGGCGAGCGCCGGCACATCCGGCCAGCGTTGGCACCAATCACCGACCACATCTTCATAGGCCCTGGCGAAATCGCCGGAGGGGGTGTGCTGGACCCCCCAGGGACGCGTGCGCGTTTCCAGCACGTGTCCCTCGTCGGCGAGCAGGTAGGCACGCAGCGAAGACGTGCCCCAGTCCAGGGCGATCAGGGTCGGCGAGGGGTGCTCGGTCATTCAGGTACTCCAGCCCAGTTCTCGGGAAATGGCGGTCGCGCAGGCGATCACGTCCGGCCGCAGCGTCTGCAGACGCTCCTCCGGCATATAGGGAATGGCGCTGGCGACGCTCAGCGCGGCGACGATCTGGCCGCTGGCATCACGAATCGGCGCGGCCACGCAGCGCACGCCCAGCTCGTTTTCTTCCAGGTCGAAGCTGAAACCGCCGGCGGCGTAACCCTGCATCAGGGCGCGGAAATCGTCCCAGGGCGTGAACACCTCGCGCAGGCCCGATTGCCCGGCGCGGCGCTCCAGCCCTTGCTGGTACAGGTCGTGCCACTGCGCCTCGGTCAGGTCGAGCATCAGCGACTTGCCGATGCCGGTGAGCGCCAGCGGCATGCGCAGGCCGATGCGCGAGCGCATTTCCAGGCCGCGGCTGCTGGGCAGTTTTTCGATGTAGAGGACGTCGCCCTCTTCCCGCACGCCCAGGTGCACGGTGTCCTGGGTCAGGCGGGCGATGCGCTCCAGGTGCGGGCGCGCCACGTTCGCCAGGGGCATCTGCGCCCGGGCCTTGTAGCCGAGTTCGATGAGTTTGGGGCCGAGCTGGTAGCCACCGTTGCCACCGGCATTGGCGCGCAGGTAACCGGCCTGCACCAGCGCCGCGATCAGGCGGTGCGTGGTGCTGCGGGTGCAGCCGATGGCGGCACCGATATCGGCCAGGCTGCTGGCACCCTGGGCCACGGCCTCGATGACGGCCAGCCCACGGAACAGTGCCTGTGCACCTGAAGGTGCTTGATTATTGTTTTTGTCGGACATGGGTATCTCCTGCGCTGGACTCTAATCCGCTTTTTTCAAATTCTCAATATGCGGTATTCGATCCCATATTATGGGAATTAACGAGCAAGCCAAAGCGAAGAGACGCGCCTCGCGACGGCCGGCCACTCAAGAAAACGCCGGGCACTGCCGACTACGCTCAGGTGACGCGAGCCATCGAAAGGGCCATGACGATGCGCAGCGGGCACTGCACCCGGTCGCTGGCGGCTGGTAATCTTGCCGCACCCACCTGCCGAGCCAGAGCATGAGCCGCACCCAGGAAATCCGCCCGGATATCGATGACGGTATCGACCGCAAGGTCCTGGCCCAGCTGCGTGCGCGCTTCATGAAGGTCAACGACGGCCGCCTGGAGCGGGCCATGCAGGCGCTGTCGACGCGCCAGCAACTGGTGCTGAAACTTCTGCCGCTGCTGTTCCACGTCAATCACCCGCTGCTGCCCGGCTACGTGTCCGGGCTGACACCTGCCGGCCTGAGCGGCTTCGAGCCAGCCGACGACGTGCTGGCCGATGCCCAGCGCCTGACCCGCTCGTTCTCCTACAAGCCGCGCCGGGGCAACGTGCCGCAGCCGATCCACGGTCTGTTCCTGATGGGCAGCCTCGGCACGGTGGCCCAGGCCGAGCAGAGCGACATGGACCTGTGGGTGTGCCATGCGCCGGACCTGTCGCCCCAGGAAGTCGCCGAGCTGCGGAAGAAATGCGACCTGCTGGAAAGCTGGGCCGCGACCCAGGGCGCGGAAGCGCATTTCTTCCTGATCGACCCGGCGCGCTTCACCCTGGGCGATCGCGAGGCGCAACTGACCTCCGACGACTGCGGCACCACCCAGCATTACCTGCTGCTCGACGAGTTCTACCGCACGGCGATCTGGCTCGGCGGGCGCACGCCGATGTGGTGGCTGGTGCCGGTGTACGAGGAACAGCGCTACGACACCTACACCCGCACCCTGCTGAACAAACGCTTCATCCGCGCCGAGGAAGTGCTCGACCTCGGCCACCTGGCGCAGATCCCGCCCGGCGAATTCGTCGGCGCCGGCATGTGGCAGCTCTACAAGGGCATCGAATCGCCGTACAAGTCGGTGCTCAAGCTGCTGCTCACCGAGGTCTACGCCAGCGAGCACCCGGCGGTGGAATGCCTGTCGCTGCGCTTCAAGCAGGCGGTGTACGCCAACCAGCTCGACCTCGACGAGCTGGACCCGTACATCGTCGTCTACCGCCGCCTGGAGGAGTACCTCAAGGGCCGCGGTGAAACCGAGCGCCTGGAACTGATCCGCCGCTGCCTGTACCTCAAGGTCAACAAGAAGATCAGCCGCCCGCCTCGCGACCGCCGCAAGAGCTGGCAGCGCCTGTTGCTGGAGCGCCTGACCGGCGAATGGAACTGGACCCCGCGCCAGCTCAGCCTGCTCGACAGCCGCAGCCAGTGGAAGATGCGCCAGGTCAGCAGCGAGCGCCGCGCCCTGGTCAACGAGCTGACCTACAGCTACCGCTTCCTCTCGGCCTTCGCCCGCACCCAGCAGGCCGGCAGCTCGCTCAACAGCCGCGACCTCGGCGTGCTTGGCCGGCGCCTCTACGCCGCGTTCGAGCGCAAGGCCGGCAAGATCGAATTCATCAACCCCGGGATCGCTCCGGACCTGGGCGAAGACACCCTGACCCTGGTGCAGTGCCCCAGCCCCGAGGCGCCGAACGAAATCCAGTGGGCCCTGTTCAACGGCTCGCTGGGCGCCCAGGAATGGCCGGACTTCGCGCCGCTGAAAAGAGCCCGCGAGCTGATCGAACTGCTCGCCTGGTGCCACCGCAACGGGGTGATCGACAGCGGCACCCGCCTGTCCCTGCACCCGGGCACCAGCGACCTCACCGAGTTCGAGCTGTCGAACCTGATCGGCAGCCTGCAGCAGGTGGTGCCGCTGCCCCTGCCGGTGGTGGAGGAAAGCGCACTGCTACGCGCCAGCGTGGCCAACGAAGTGCTGTTGCTGGTCAACGTGGGCCTCGACCCGCTCAAGCAGCACAGCCAGATGAACGTGCACATGACCACCGAGCGCACCGACGCGCTGGGGTATTCCGGGGTACGTGAGAATCTGGTGCAGACCATCGACCAGGTCAGCCTCAACAGCTGGAACGAGCTGTCGGTCACCCGCTACGACGGGCCCCACGCCCTGCTCGACTGCCTGAGCGACTACCTCAACACCCTGCCGGCCAACGGGCACCGACCGAACCTGCGGGTGCGCTGTTTCTGCCGCAATCGTGCAGCGACCATCGCCGAACGGGTCGAAGAACTGTTCCGCGACACCCTCAGCCACTACGGCACGCCCGGCGAGCGCTACCTGCTGCAGATCAAGCAGCAGTACCACGTGCTCGAACTGACGCCCGGTCAGGTCAGCCATGCCTCGCTGAACGACCTGCCCGCCCTGCTCGAACACCTGAGCGAAGAGCAGCCCGGCTACAGCCCGCTGCGCCTGGACCGCTATGCCCTGGAGGGCGATGACCTGGCGCTGATCCTGCCCCAGGGCCGCCCGGCCTGCATCCAGGTGTTCTACCGGCACAACGAAACCAGCGGTGAAGCCGAGCTGACGGTGCTCGACGAGCACAACGCGGTGTGGCGCCAGCGCATGCCGTTCCGCGATGAACAGAGCCTGCTGACGCCGCTGCAGCGTTTCCTGCAGTCGCTGCTGTACCGGCGCAACGCCCTGCTGCCGCTGGACAACCCGCCGCCCTCGGCGCCCCTGGAAATCCTCTACTACCAGGTGCTGCCTTCCCCGCCGCTGCGCGCGCAGCGCCTGGAACTGCGCCCGGCGCCGCAATCGCCGGTCAGTCACCCGTTCTATGACGTGCAGGCGATCATCGAGCCGGCGGACGGCAAGCGGGTGCACGTCACCCTGTACTGCAACCACCGGGAATTTTCCGAACTGGAGTACGCCGGCGACCTGTTCGCCGCCGTGGCGCAGCACATCCTGGCCCAGCGGGCGGGCGGCGAGCGCTACCCCTGCTACATCACCGACCTGGACCTGTCCTCGGTGCTGGGCGAAGGCCACGCCCAGACCGTCCATTACCTGCGCTACAAGGCCCGCCTGGAAGACGCCCTGAACATCGCCCTGCAGAAGGCCTGAGGCGCGTCAGTCGCTCATGGGCGACTGCGGGTGCTGCAAGGCGTACAGGTAACTGCCGGTCAGGTTGTGGTTGGCGGCGACGCCGGCATAGCTGGCGGTGAAGGTGATCGCCAGCCCCAGGTGCTGGTAGAGCCAGTCGCCGGTGACAGCGGGCGGCACCTCGGGCACCACGTCGCTGTCGTTGACCACGCGGAAGGTCGGCACCTGCAAGCCGTTGTAATGCGCCGCGAATTCCGGCGAGGCCAGCCGCGGGCTGGCGAAGTTGTAATGCTGCAACGGCAGGTCCGGCCAGCGTTCACGCATGTCCAGCACCGCCAGGCTCGACAAGGTGCAGCCCAGGCTGTGCCCGCAGGCCCACAACGGGCCGCCAGGGTGCAGGCCATCGAGGGCCTGCAGCGCCATGTCGCGCAGCGAGGTGTAGAGCTTCAGGAAGCCGTCATGCACCAGGCCCAGGTCGTCCTGCCAGGGGTAGCTGCGCTGCTTGGCTTCCAGGTCGTCGAGCCAGTCCTGCACGGTGTCGGTGCCCCGGAACACCAGGTAGGCCTCGCCGTCCGGGCCGCGTGCGGCAAAGCCGAAGGGCTCCGACTCATTGAGGAAATGCAGTTCGCTGAGGATGCTCCAGATCGGCGCGGAGAACTGCCAGCCCGTCATCGACGGCGCCTGCCACTGGAAATCCTGGGGCCGCCGCGGCCGATCCTGGTGTTGCCACTGGTCGTACTGGTCGTAGGCGGCGCTGACCAACTGGGCACAGGTCAGCGCGCAGGGAAGGGAAAAACCCTCGGGCAGGTACAGGGGTAGACTGGACATGGGGCCTCCTTGCCGAATCGGCGTGCCGTGCACACCGAGGTTCCGTACGAAAAGTCGGGCCGCATCGAGCGTATGCAGCCGCGTTCCGCACAGAGCCTAGACCATGTCCTAACGGTTGTACTCGCCGGCGGCTTCCGGCTGGTACTCGACCGCCAGCAGCGTCAGCTTCAGCACCTTGCCCGACGGGGCGGACCAGTCGATGTGCTGGCCGACCGACAGCCCGAGCAGCGCGCTGCCCACCGGCGCCAGGATGCTCACCGTGCCTTCGCCGCCGGCGTCTTCCGGGTACACCAGGGTCAGGTGGTAATCCTTGCCGCTGCTTTCCTCGCGGCAGTGCACCCGCGAATTCATGGTCACCACGCCCGCCGGTACCTGATCATGGCCTACCACTTCCGCGCGATCGAGTTCAGCCTGCAAGGCCTCGGCACCCGGGCCGAAATCGTCGAGGCTGTCGAGCAGGCGCTCCAGACGCTGCAGGTCGAGGCGCGTGATGGTGATCGATGGTGTGCTGCTCATGGCGTCCGCGGGTCTCCTTGAAAGGGATTTCAGAAAAGCAAAACCCCGCTCCGAGAAGCGGGGTTTTGCGACAGTCAGACCCGACCGTACCACAGTCATCCAAATAAACAAGACCGCCCGATCAGTGCGCCTCCAGGCGCGCCTGGGCGCTCTGGCAGATGGCGCGTCGGCGCGGATTGTCCGCCGTGCCCCATTCGAGGATTTCCGACAGCGCCCGGCCGCAGCCCAGGCAGATGTCACGCTCGTCCAGGCAGCAGGCACGCCGACAGGGTGAGGCGACGGTCTCGCTGGGAGGGGTCTCAGAGTTCGTCGAATTCAAGGTCGGCGCCCGATTGCTCGAGGGTGATGCGGGCCAGCATCTCGCCGAGCAGTTCGTCGCTGCTGTCGCAGATCCAGCGGTCGCTGTCGGCGTCGTAGTCGAAATGGAACCCGCCGGAACGGGCGGCGACCCACAGCTGGCGGATCGGCTCCTGGCGGCTGAGGATCAGCTGCGTGCCGTTCTCGAAACGCACGGTCAGTACCCCGGCGGAGTTCTCCAGGTCGAGGTCGAGGTCGCTGTCATCGAAGATGTCTTCCACCGTTTGCTGAACGGCGTCGACAAGGTCGTGAAAGCGGGCTTCGGTCAAACTCATTGCGGGTGTCCTCGGGAAATTCAGGCTCAAAAAAACGGCTGACGCAGACTCAGGGAACCAGCTGGCGGCGGTATTCGCCGGGGCTCTGTCCGGTCCAGCGTCGAAACGCACGGGCCAGGGAACCGGGCTCGCTGAAGCCGACCAGGAAGGCGATTTCCGTCAATTCCAGGGCCGGGTCGCGCAGATAATGCAGCACCAGCTGCTGGCGTGTCTCGTCGACCAGTTGGTTGAAGGATAACCCGGCTTCACGCAAACGGCGCTGTAAGGTGCGCGGACTCAAGGCCAGGCGCTCGGCGATGAGGGGCAGGTCGGCGCCGTGTTCCGGCAGCTGCCGCGCCAGTTCCATGCGCGCCCGGTCGAGCACGCTCTGGCCCTGGCGGATCTCGCTGAGCAGGCGATCGGCATAGGCATCGAGCATCAGCCGCACCTGGGCGTCGGCCTGGCCCAGCGGGGTATTGAGCAGGCGCTTGGGAAACACCAGGGCGTTATCGGCCTGGCCGAACAGCACCGGGCAACGGAAGATCCGCTGGTGCTCGCGGGTGTCGGCAGGCGCCGGGTGCTGAAAGCGTACCTCGGTCGGCGGGATGTCCAGGCCGCTGATCCAGTGGCCGAACGTCACCCAGCCGGCCAGGGTCTCTTCGCTGACCTGGCGCTGCTGCTGCGGCAGCAGCGGCCGCCAGCTGTGCGCCACCAGGGGCTCGTGCCCTTCCCGCGGCGGCTCGTCCGCCAGGTCGACCTGGCCCAGGTTGCCCACCAGCGCGGCATAGCGGGCCTGGCGGTGCAGGGCGTCGGACAGCGTCGCGCAGCTCATGATCAGGTAACCCAGCACCCCGTAATAACCGGGCCGCACCGCCTCGCCCAAGTGCAGGCCGAGGTGCTCGTCACCGCTGAGTGTCACCGCCCGCCCGAGCAGCTCCAGGTAGGTGCTGGCGGCGATGCGCTGGTCGCGCTGGGCCAGCAGGTCCGGGCCGAGGTGGGCATGGCGCAGCAATTCAGCGGTGTCGATCTGCTGCCGCGCCAGGTACTCCAGCAGGCCTTGCAGGTACGCGACCGAAACCGAACTGGCCAGTGGCGCAGGGCTTTCCATCCAGACTCCTCACAGGGGTGACGACACCCCCCATTATTTCCACCCGCCGGGCGACGTCCACTCCGGTGCATGCCGCCAGGGGCCTGCCGATCCCGGCAAAGCCCCGCCGGACGGGAATCCTGGCGCATAGGCAAGGCGCCGGGTGGCCGGTATACTCGGGCGCAATCGTGCTTTTTTACAAGGATTTCCCCATGAAGCGGCTGTTTACTGCCCTGATCGCGCTCGTCGCCGTCACCTCCCTGCTGACGGGCTGCGGCCAGAAAGGTCCGTTGTTCCTGCCGGAAGACAGCGCCTCGGCGCCTGCGCAAGCCGACGAATAAGGACAGGTTATGAACGCCTTCAACTACCGCGACGGTGCGCTGTTCGCGGAAGGTGTGGCCTTGTCCGCCATCGCCCAACGCTTCGGCACGCCGACCTATGTCTATTCGCGTGCGCACATCGAAGCGCAGTACCGCGCCTATGCCGATGCCCTGGCCGGCATGCCGCACCTGGTCTGCTTTGCCGTCAAGGCCAACTCCAACATCGGCGTGCTCAACGTCCTGGCCCGCCTCGGCGCCGGCTTCGACATCGTCTCGCGCGGTGAACTGGAGCGCGCCCTGGCTGCCGGTGGCGAGCCGTCGCGCATCGTGTTCTCCGGGGTCGGCAAGACCCGCGACGACATGCGCCGCGCCCTGGAAGTCGGCGTGCACTGCTTCAACGTGGAATCCAACGACGAACTGGAGCGCCTGAACCAGGTGGCCGCCGAGCTCGGCGCACAGGCACCGGTGTCGCTGCGGGTCAACCCGGACGTGGACGCCGGCACCCACCCGTACATTTCCACGGGCCTCAAGGAAAACAAGTTCGGGATCGCCATCGCCGACGCCGAGGCAGTCTATGCCCGCGCGGCCGAGCTGGCGAACCTCGAAGTGATCGGTGTCGATTGCCACATCGGCTCGCAGCTGACCAGCCTGCCGCCGTTCCTCGATGCCCTGGAGCGCCTGCTGGTGCTGATCGACCGCCTGGCGGATCGCGGCATCCGCATCAAGCACCTGGACCTGGGTGGCGGCCTCGGCGTGCAGTACCGCGACGAGCAGCCGCCGCTGGCCGGTGATTACATCAAGGCTGTGCGCGAGCGCCTGGCCGGTCGCGACCTGGCCCTGGTGTTCGAGCCCGGCCGCTCGATCGTGGCCAACGCCGGGGTCCTGCTGACCCAGGTGGAATACCTCAAGCACACCGAGCACAAGGATTTCGCCATCGTCGACGCGGCGATGAACGACCTGATCCGTCCGGCGCTGTACCAGGCCTGGATGGACGTGGTGCCGGTACAGCCGCGTGATGGTGCCACCCGCCGCTACGACATCGTCGGCCCGATCTGCGAAACCGGTGATTTCCTGGCCAAGGACCGCGACCTGGCCCTGGCCGAGGGCGACCTGCTGGCCGTGCGCTCGGCCGGTGCCTACGGTTTCGTCATGAGCTCGAACTACAACACCCGTGGCCGCGCCGCCGAGGTTATCGTCGATGGCGAAAACGCCTTCGAAGTGCGCCGCCGCGAGACCATCAGCGAACTCTTTGCGGGCGAAAGCCGCCTGCCGGAGTGATGCCGATGTTATTGCGCTTTACCAAGATGCACGGCCTCGGCAACGACTTCATGGTCCTCGACCTGGTCAGCCAGCACGCGCACATCCAGCCCAAGAACGCCAAGCAGTGGGGCGACCGCCACACCGGCGTCGGCTTCGACCAGTTGCTGCTGGTCGAGCCGCCGAGCAACCCGGACGTCGACTTCCGCTACCGCATCTTCAACTCCGATGGCTCGGAAGTGGAGCAGTGCGGCAACGGCGCACGCTGCTTCGCCCGTTTCGTGCTGGACAAGCGCCTGACGGTGAAAAAGCAGATCCGCGTGGAAACCAAGGGCGGCATCATCGAGCTGGATGTGCGGGCCGACGGGCAGATCACCGTGAACATGGGCGCCCCGCGCCTCGATCCGGCGCAGATTCCGTTCCAGGCCGAACGCCAGGCCCTGAGCTACCAGGTCCAGGTCGAAGAGCAGTCGGTCGAGCTGGCGGCGGTGTCGATGGGCAACCCCCACGCGGTGCTGCGGGTCAACAGCGTCGACGACGCGCCGGTGCACAGCCTCGGGCCGAAACTCGAACACCACCCGCGCTTCCCGCAGCGGGTCAACGTCGGCTTCCTGCAGGTCATCGACCGCCAGCGCGCCAAGCTGCGCGTGTGGGAGCGTGGCGCCGGCGAAACCCAGGCCTGCGGCACCGGCGCCTGCGCCGCGGCCGTGGCGGCCATCAGCCAGGGCTGGATGGATTCACCGGTTCAACTGGAGCTGCCCGGCGGTAAACTGTCCATCGAGTGGGCAGGCCCAGGCCAGCCCGTTATGATGACCGGGCCCGCAGTGCGCGTGTACGAAGGACAGGTTCGCCTATGACCGATCAGCAGGATTCGCCAAAACCCCTCGACTCGGAGACGGTCGCAGCCTACCTGCGCCTGCACCCGGAGTTCTTCATCGACCATGACGAACTGATTCCGGAGCTGCGTATCCCGCACCAGCGCGGCGATACCGTGTCGCTGGTCGAGCGCCAGGTGAAACTGCTGCGCGAACGCAACATCGAGATGCGTCACCGCCTCGGCCAGTTGATGGACGTGGCCCGTGACAACGATCGCCTGTTCGACAAGACCCGCCGCCTGGTGCTGAGCCTGCTCGACGCCGGCAGCCTGGAAGAGGTGATCAGCTCGGTCGAAGACAGCCTGCGCACCGAGTTCCAGGTGCCGTTCGTCAGCCTGATCCTGTTCACCGACTCGCCGTTGCCGGTCGGTCGTTCGGTCAGCAGCGCCGAGGCCCACCAGGCCATCGGCGGCCTGCTGGCAGGCGGCAAGACCATCTGCGGCGTGCTGCGCAAGCATGAGTTGGCGTTCCTGTTCGGCGAAAGCGATGCGGAGCAGATCGGTTCGGCCGCCGTGGTCGGCCTCAGCCACCAGGGCCTGCACGGCGTACTGGCCATCGCCAGCGCCGACCCACAGCACTACAAGAGCTCACTGGGCACCCTGTTCCTCGGCTACATCGCCGAAGTCCTGGCCCGTGTGCTGCCGCGCTTCGCCACGCCGCTGCGCTCGGTCCGCTAGAACCGGTCACCCGGCAGATGAGCCCATCTGCCGCTGGCAGGCCGAACAGCCTGTACAGCGCCCCGCAGGGAGCCGCCATGCAAGCCCAATTGGATGCCTACCTCGACCACCTGCGCACCGAGCGCCAGGTGTCCTCGCACACCCTGGACGGCTACCGCCGCGACCTGGAAAGACTGCTGGCCTTCTGTGAGCACGAACAGCTCCAGGACTGGGCTAGCCTGGACACCCAGCGCCTGCGCCGCCTGGTGGCGCGCCTGCACATGGACGGCCAGTCCAGCCGCAGCCTGGCCCGCCTGCTCTCGGCCACCCGGGGGTTGTATCGCTACCTGGTGCGCGAAGGGCACTGCAAACATGACCCGGCCAATGGCCTGACCCCGCCCAAGGGCGAGCGACGCCTGCCCCGCACCCTAGATGCCGACCGCACCGCCCAGTTGCTGGACGGTGCCGTGGAAGACGATTTCATCGCCCGCCGCGACCAGGCCATGCTCGAACTCTTCTATTCCTCCGGCCTGCGCCTCTCGGAGCTGGTCGGCCTCGACCTCGACGGCCTCGACCTGGCCGCCGGGCTGGTGCGGGTCCAGGGCAAGGGCAACAAGACCCGTGAACTGCCCCTGGGCCGCCTGGCCCGCGAGGCGCTGGAGCAATGGCTGCCGCTGCGTGCACTGACCCGCCCCGCCGACGGCGCGGTGTTCGTCAGCCAGCAGGGGCGCCGTATCGGCCCCCGCGCGGTGCAGGTGCGGGTGCGCCAGGCCGGCGTTCGCGAACTGGGTCAGCATCTGCACCCGCACATGCTGCGCCACAGCTTCGCCAGCCACATGCTGGAGTCGTCCCAGGACCTGCGGGCGGTGCAGGAGCTGCTCGGCCACGCCGACATCGCCACCACGCAGATCTACACCCACCTGGACTTCCAGCACCTGGCGAACGTCTACGACAAGGCCCACCCTCGGGCTAAACGCAAGGACAGCGCGGAATGAGCATTCGACTGATCACCTTCGACCTCGACGACACCCTGTGGGACAACCGCCCGGTGATCCTGGGCGCAGAGGCCGCCATGCGCGACTGGATCGCCCGCCATGCCCCACGCCTAGCCAACCAACCAGTGGAACACCTGGGGCAGATTCGCAACCGCCTGCTGGAAGGCGAGCCCGGCCTCAGGCACCGCCTCAGCGAACTGCGTCGGCGCACCCTGCGCCATGCCCTGGAGGATGTCGGTTACGACGCCCAAGAGGCGTTGCAGATGGCCGAAGGCGCCTTCCATGCGATGCTCGAAGCCCGCCACGCCATCACCTTCTTTCCCGACACGGTCACCACCCTGGAGCAGCTCGCCAACCGCTACTTGCTGGGAGTGATCACCAATGGCAATGCCGATGTCCGGCGTCTGGGCCTGGCGGACTATTTCCAGTTCGCCCTGTGCGCCGAGGAACTGGGCGTCGGCAAGCCCGACCCCAGGCCCTTCCAGGAAGCCCTGAAACGCGCCGGCATCGGCGCGGAGCAAGCCGTGCACATCGGTGACCACCCCGGCGACGATATCGCCGGTGCGCAAGCCGCCGGGCTGCGTGCGGTGTGGTTCAACCCCCTGGGCAAGCCCTGGGAGACGGACAGTGCGCCGGATGGGGAAATCCGCTACCTGGCGGACCTGCCCGCCCTGCTCGAGCGCTGGCAGTAGCGGGTCGCGGCTAAAGCCCCTCCCACAAACAGCCCACCACCCCGCGGGAGGCGCTTCAGCGGCGACTGACCCGAAACCATCCACCCATCGCTCCCCCAGAAACGCAAAAGCCCGCCAGAAGGGCGGGCTTTTGCAGACGGCATTCAGAGCGCAATCAGATAGGACGGCTGCCGTACTTGCTGTCAGGCTTCTTGGGCGGATCGGAAACCACGTTGGGCTCGACTTCCTGCACCTTGCCGCCGCGCGCCAGGAACTCTTCCATGGCACGTGCCAGGGCATCACGTTCCTTCTGCTTGGCTTCGATGCTCGGCAGTTCGTCGACGTCGACCGCCTTGGCTTTGGCCTTGCCTTTGCCGGTGGCTACGACTTCGCCATCGCCTTCGTCGCCGCTGTCGCCGTCATCGGCTGCAGCCAGCTCCTCGCCGTCGTCCTCGTCTGCGCCTTCCAGCTCGTCTTGTTCCAGATCTTCGTCGCTCATGTTCAACCTCATGACTTGCGAAAGCAGGTTAGTTATAGCCCAGCTGTGAAAGGTTTCGTACACCGCTGGAAAAAATTCAGATGACCACGCCTGGTCGAGCTGCCGAACTGTCCCTTTCCGGCCTTGCCGGGCACGCGCGAACAGCCTGCCTGCATTCGAAGCGTTGCCCAACGGCGCGCATTCTAGCGCGGCGTCAGAAAAAGCAAAGGGCGCCATCAGGCGCCCTTGCTCGAAAACACCCGGAATCAGTTCTTGGTGAATTCCGGATAGGCTTCCATGCCGCATTCGGCAATGTCGACGCCCTTGTATTCGTCCTCTTCGGACACCCGCAGGCCGACCGCGACCTTGATCAGGCCCCAGACGATCAGGCTGGTGATGAAGACCCAGGCGAAGATGCAGGCGATACCCAGCAGCTGGGCACCGAGGCTGGCGTCCGGATTGGTCAGGCAGACCGCCAGGGTGCCCCAGATGCCCGCCGTGCCGTGCACCGAGATGGCGCCGACCGGGTCATCGATCTTGATCTTGTCCAGCGCGATGATCGAGAACACCACCAGCACACCGCCCACGCCACCGATCAGCGTGGCCTGCAGCGCGCTCGGGGTCAGCGGTTCGGCGGTGATCGACACCAGACCTGCCAGCGCACCGTTGATCGCCATGGTCAGGTCGACCTTGCCGAACAGGATGCGGGCCACGATCAACGCGGCGAGCAGACCACCGGCGGCGGCCATGTTGGTGTTGACGAACACCTGGGCCACGGCGTTGGCGTCTTCGATGGTGCTCATCTTCAACTGCGAGCCGCCGTTGAAACCGAACCAGCCCATCCACAGGATGAACATGCCCAGGGCCGCCAGCGGCAGGTTGGCACCCGGGATGGCATTGATCTGGCCGTTGGCGCCGTACTTGCCCTTGCGCGCACCGAGCAGCAGCACGCCAGCCAGGGCAGCGGTGGCACCGGCCATATGCACCACGCTGGAGCCGGCGAAGTCGAGGAAACCCGCTTCATTGAGGAAGCCCGAGCCCCATTTCCAGAAGCCCTGAACCGGGTAGATGAAACCGGTCATGACCACGGCGAAGGCCAGGAAGGCCCACAGCTTCATGCGCTCGGCCACGGCACCGGAGACGATCGACATGCAGGTCGCGGCAAACACGATCTGGAAGAAGAAGTCCGAACGCGCCGCGTAATACGGCGCATCGTCGCCACCGGCAAGCACGGATTCGACGCTGTTTTCGTCACCGATCAGGAAACCCAGGCTCGGCAGGATGCCGCCTTCCGGGCTGGAGTACATGATGTAGTAGCCGATCAGCAGGTACATCACGCAGGCCGTGGCGAACAGGGCCACGTTCTTGACGAGGATCTCGGTGGTGTTCTTGGCGCGCACCAGGCCCGCTTCGAGCATGGCGAAGCCGGCGGCCATCCACATGACCAGGGCGCCGCAGATCAGGAAATAGAAGGTATCGAAACCGTACTGCAATGCAGTCAATGCTGTGTTGTCCATGATTCACCTCGTGCCGCCGCGCTTTTTGCAGCGCGTTTCGGTTTAAGGCGCCCGGGGTTGGCGTCCGGGCGCACTCCGTGTGCTTACAGGTTGTAGCCACGCTCGTTGTGTTCGGAAAGGTCGAGGCCGACGGTCTCCGTTTCTTCGCTGACACGCAGGCCCATCACCACATCCAGCACCTTGAGGATCACGAAGGTGACGATACCGGTGTAGATGACGGTGAAGGCGACGCCCTTGAACTGGATCCATAGCTGCAGAGCGACGTTGGTCACTTCACCGAACCCGCCGAAGGCAGGGGCCGCGAAGATGCCGGTCAGCAGCGCGCCGACGATGCCGCCGACGCCATGCACGCCGAACACGTCCAGGGAGTCGTCGTAGCCCAGCTTGCGCTTGAGGCTGGTGGCGCAGAAGAAGCAGACCACGCCGGACGCCAGGCCGATGACCAGGGCGCCCACCGGGCCGACGGTGCCGGCAGCAGGGGTGATGGCGACCAGGCCGGCGACCACGCCGGAGGCGATGCCCAGGGCGCTCGGTTTGCCGTGGGTGGTCCACTCGGCGAACATCCAGCTCAGGGCGGCAGCCGCGGTGGCGATCTGGGTGACCAGCATGGCCATGCCGGCGGTCTCGTCAGCGGCGACAGCGGAACCGGCGTTGAAACCGAACCAGCCGACCCACAGCATGGCGGCGCCGATCAGGGTGTAGCCCAGGTTGTGCGGGGCCATGGCCGTGGTCGGATAGCCCTTGCGCTTGCCCAGGACGATACAGGCCACCAGGCCCGCGATACCGGCGTTGATGTGCACCACGGTGCCACCAGCGAAGTCCAGCACGCCCCAGTCCCACATCAGTGCGCCGTCACCGCCCCATACCATGTGGGCAATCGGCGCGTACACCAGGGTGAACCACACGACCATGAAGATCAGCATGGCGGAGAACTTCATGCGCTCGGCGAAGGCACCCACGATCAGGGCCGGGGTGATGATGGCGAAGGTCATCTGGAAGGTGATGAACACGCTTTCCGGGAACGCACCGATCAGCGCTTCCTTGGTCAGGTTGCCGAGGAACAGGTTGCCGAAGCCACCGACGAAGGAACTGAAGTTGGTGACGCCCGCTTCCATACCGGTGGTATCGAAAGCCAGGCTGTACCCATAGACGAACCAGATGATGCTCATGACGCCGGTGATGGCGAAGCACTGCATCATCACCGACAGGACGTTCTTCGAACGCACCATGCCGGCGTAGAACAGCGCCAGACCGGGAATGGTCATGAACAGCACCAGCGCAGTGGCTGTCAGCATCCATGCTGTGTCGCCGCTGTTCAATACAGCTTCGTCAGCCAGGGCCAGGCCTGGCGAAACGAGGGACAAAAGGGCTCCTAGCCCTGCGATTTTTCGCAGAGTCATGGTTTAACTCCTGGGGCGTGGGGTTCGGTGGCTTGGGTTAGATCGCGTCGGTATCGGTTTCGCCGGTACGGATGCGGATAGCCTGTTCGAGGTTGACGACGAAGATCTTGCCGTCGCCGATCTTGCCGGTGTTGGCCGCCTTGGTGATCGCCTCGATAACGCGATCCAGCTGGTCATCCGCAATCGCAACGTCGATCTTCACTTTCGGCAGGAAATCGACCACGTACTCCGCGCCGCGGTACAGCTCGGTGTGGCCCTTCTGGCGACCGAAGCCTTTGACTTCGGTGACAGTGATGCCCTGCACGCCGATCTCCGACAGGGACTCGCGTACGTCGTCCAGCTTGAACGGCTTGATGATGGCAGTGACTAGCTTCATGTAACTCTTCTCCCGTGTAAGGTGGACTTGCCCCAGGAATATCGAACCCGATTCAAGTCTAAGCGCAGTGTCTGGCTTTTGTAATGCATCGTTGCCCTGGCTCAACGGCACCGATACCGGCCAATCGCTTCGGCGACGCACTCCCCCGCTTCGCCTGTCGCACCGGAACTGCATCGGTGCATGCGTCACGAGGGCTCAAGCAGAAAGCTTGCCAACCAGTGAAAAACACCTTTTTTCAGGACGTTACCGGTGTTCAGCACCTCGAATGGCGACGTGGCGCAAGCGCCAACGCACGAAAACGGTGCAGCGCCCCATGAGGCGGCGCGCGAAAACCGTGCACCCGGCACACGCAAGGGCGGCCAAAGTGGGCGTGCTACACTGCCGCCGGTCTATTACCGGAACCCAGTCATGCTGCCGCCCAAAGCCTTTCTCGACGCCCTTGGCGCCCATGCCTCCCGCCTGTTCAGCAGCGATTCCCCGCTGCCGCGCGGTGAGGTCGAGGCCCAGTTCAAAGCCCTGCTGCAAAGCGCCTTCAGCAAACTCGACCTGGTCAGCCGGGAAGAATTCGACAGCCAGATGGTCGTCCTAGCCCGCACCCGTGCTCGCCTGGAAGCGCTGGAAGCCAAGGTCGCCGAACTGGAAGCCCGCAGCGCACCACCGAGCGAGTAACGCACCACCCTGTCGCAGGATGCGACAGCACACGATCAAAGGAGTGATCGATGTCCCTGGCCATAGTCCACAGCCGCGCGCAGGTCGGTATCGACGCGCCGGCTGTCACCGTTGAAGCCCACCTGGCCAACGGCCTGCCATCCCTGGCGCTGGTGGGTTTGCCCGAAGCCGCCGTGAAGGAAAGCAAGGACCGCGTGCGCAGCGCGATCCTCAACTGTGCGTTCGAGTTTCCCCAGCGACGTATCACCCTGAGCCTGGCTCCCGCCGACCTGCCCAAGGACGGTGGCCGCTTCGACCTGGCCATTGCCCTGGGCATCCTCGCCGCCAGCGGCCAGGTGCCGATCGCCGCCCTGGAGCCCATGGAGTGCCTGGGCGAACTGGCGCTGTCCGGCGCCATTCGCCCGGTGCGCGGCGTTCTGCCGGCGGCGCTGGCCGCTCGTGATGCCGGGCGCACCTTGGTGGTGCCCCTGGCCAATGCCGAGGAAGCCAGCCTGGCCTCTGGGCTGACGGTCATCGCCGTCGACCACCTGCTTGAAGTGGCGGCGCACCTCAATGGCCACACCGTGCTGGCGCCCTACCAGGCCCAGGGCCTGTTGCGTCAGGTGCAGCCCTACCCTGACCTGGCGGAAGTTCAGGGACAGGTGGCGGCCAAGCAGGCCCTGCTGGTGGCCGCCGCCGGCTCGCACAACCTGCTGTTCAGCGGCCCACCGGGCACCGGCAAGACCCTGCTGGCCAGCCGCCTTCCGGGCCTGCTGCCGGCACTGGACGAACAGGAAGCCCTGCAGGTTGCCGCCATCCAATCCGTGACCAGCCACGCACCGCTACAAGCCTGGCCGCAGAGACCCTTCAGAAATCCTCACCACAGCGCATCCGGCCCGGCACTGGTTGGGGGCGGCAGTCGCCCTCAACCCGGCGAAATCACCCTGGCCCATCACGGCGTGCTGTTCCTCGATGAACTGCCCGAGTTCGATCGCAAGGTGCTGGAGGTTCTTCGCGAGCCCTTGGAAAGCGGTCATATCGTGATCGCCCGGGCCCGCGACAAGGTGCGCTTCCCGGCGCGTTTCCAGCTGGTGGCGGCCATGAACCCCTGCCCCTGCGGGTTTCTGGGTGACCCCAGTGGCCGTTGCCGCTGCTCGACCGAACAGATCCAGCGCTACCGAGGCAAGCTCTCCGGCCCGTTGCTGGACCGCATCGACCTGCATGTCACCGTGGCCCGCGAAACCACCACCCTGAACGCCCCGCCCCTGGCCGGCGACGACACGGCTTCGGCCGCCGCCCGGGTCGCGGCGGCGCGGCGCATCCAGATGGCGCGTCAAGGCATGGCCAATGCGTTTCTCGACCTGCCGGGGCTGCGCGCCCACTGTAGGCTGGCCCCCAGCGACCAGCAGTGGCTGGAAAACGCCTGTGAGCGCCTGGCCTTGTCGCTGCGCTCGGCGCACCGGGTGCTGAAGGTCGCCCGCACCCTGGCCGACCTGCAGGCCCAGCCTGAGCTTGGCCGGCAGCACCTGGCCGAGGCCCTGCAATACCGCACGCAGCTCTGAAAGCCTCTCGTCATCGCACCAGGCCGCCGAGGCAAGAGGGAACCAAACGCAACAAAAACTATCGATATGACGCACAGAAAAGACCCGATCTATCAACAGTGGTACACTTGCGCGCCTACCGCCCTTGACGAACATCCGATAAACCAGAGTCCACACGCTCCTTCATGCTCCACGATATGGCCTAGTCTTATTGTGATCAGCACGAAGTGGAACGACTCAGACCAAGGAGAGCCAGCTCAATGGAGGCACCTCTGTCTTCCCGTTCAACCCTCAACCCACCCGTCTTCTTCGGCTCCACACTGTTGATCGCCGCCCTGGTGATCTACAGCACGGCCTTCAAGGACAATGCCCAGTCCGTGTTCGGCGCCACCCAGGCGTGGATTATCGGAAACGCCAGTTGGGTCTACGTCCTGGCCGTGGCCCTGATCCTGCTTTTCACCGTCTTTCTTGCCGTCAGCCGCTATGGCGACATCAAACTGGGCCCCGACCACAGCGAGCCCGAATACAACAACACCACCTGGTTCTCCATGCTGTTCTGCGCGGGCATGGGGATCGGGCTGATGTTCTTCGGCGTCGCCGAACCCGTCATGCATTTCATTGCCCCGCCCGTGGGCGATCCCCAGACGGTGACCGCCGCCCGGGAAGCGATGAAGCTGACCTTCTTCCACTGGGGCCTGCACGCGTGGTCGATCTATGCCATCGTGGCGCTGATCCTGGCGTACTTCAGCTACCGGCATAACCTGCCGCTGACCCTGCGCTCGGCGTTGTACCCCCTGATCGGGGACCGTATCTACGGCCCCATCGGCCATGCCGTGGATGTGTTCGCCGTGATCGGTACGGTACTCGGCGTCGCCACCTCGCTCGGCTACGGCGTGCTGCAGATCAACACGGGCCTCAACCACCTCTACGACGTGCCGACCACCACCACCGTGCAGATCGCTGTCCTGATCTTCACCATGCTGCTGGCGACGATTTCCGTCGTCGTCGGGCTGGACAAGGGGATTCGCCGCCTGTCCGAGCTGAACATGTTGCTGGCCGTGGGCCTGCTGCTGATGGTACTGGTACTGGGTCCGACGGTCTTCATCTTCCAGACCTTCGTGCAGAACACTGGCAGCTACCTCTCGGAAATCGTCAGCAAGACCTTCAACCTCTACGCGTATGAGCCGACCGACTGGATCGGTGGCTGGACCCTGTTCTACTGGGGTTGGTGGCTGTCCTGGTCGCCTTTCGTGGGGCTGTTCATCGCCCGCATCTCCCGGGGCCGCACCATTCGCGAATTCATCCGGGGCGTGCTGGTGGTCCCGGCCGGGTTCACGCTGCTGTGGATGACGGTGTTCGGCGACACGGCGATCCACATGATCCTCGTGGAGGGCGTCACCGAGCTGGCCGAGGCCGTGGACAAGGACAGCGCCCTGGCCCTGTTCGCCTTCCTCGAGCATTTCCCGTTCTCGATGATCCTGTCGCAGATCGCGATCCTGATGGTGGTGGTGTTCTTCGTCACCTCGGCGGATTCCGGCGCCATGGTGGTGGACATGCTCGCCTCCGGCGGCAAGGACCAGACACCGGTGTGGCAGCGGATCTACTGGACGTCGCTGATCGCCGTGGTCGCCATCTCGCTGCTGCTGGCCGACGGCTTGAAAGCCCTGCAGACCGCCACCATCGCCAGCGCCCTGCCCTTCGTGGTGGCGCTGATGGCGTCGATGTGGGGCCTGTTGCGTGCCCTGCAGCTGGATGCGGCCAAGCGCGGCCTGCGTCAGCAGGTGGCGCTCAGCTCCCGCGGCAGCAACACCCCGGGCGGCTGGCAGCGTCGTTTGCGCAGCATCGCCATGCTGCCGCGCCGCGCCCACGTCACGCGCTTCATCACCGACACGGTAATGCCCGCCTGCCAGCAGGTGGCCGAGGAACTGCGCAAGCAGGGCCGCGAGGCACGGGTCGAAAGCGGCGAGGACGGCCGCGTGATCCTCACCGTCAGCCACGGCGACGAAGCGGATTTCCACTACCAGGTGCGCCCGCGGGCGCTGATCCAGCCCAGCTTCGTGATGCGTGACACCCGTGACGACACCAGCGAGGAACGCAAGTACTTCCGCGCCGAGGTGCACCTTGATGAAGGCGGTCAGGACTACGACGTCATGGGGTGGAACCGCGAGGAAGTGATCGGTGACATCCTCGACCAGTACGAACGCCACATGCACTTCCTGCACATGACGCGCTGATCGCGTCGCCACTCGCGCCGCGTTGCACGGCGCCGTTCAATGGCCACCCGACATCCGTCGGGTGGCCATTTTTTCGTCTTACTGGAAGCGTCCGACTTCCTGACGCAGCTCATCAGCCAGTTGGTCCAGCTCACGGGCGGTCTGGGCCAGGTTGGCCACTACTTCGCGCTGCTCGCTGTTGGCCAGGGCGATACTCTGCAGGTTGCTGCTGAGCACCGTAGCGGTGCTGCTCTGCTCGCTGGTGGCTGTGGTGATGGCAGCGAACTGCTCACCGGCGGAGTTGGTCTGCTCGGCGATCTGCTCCAGCGCAGCGGCCACCTTGGCGTTGCGCTGCAGGCCGTCCTGCATCAGTGCCTTGCCCTGCTCCATGGTGCTGATGGCGCTGCTGGTCTCGCCCTGGATGCTGGCGATCATGGTGGAAATCTCGTTGGTGGCCTCACGGGTGCGGCCGGCCAGGCTGCGCACTTCGTCGGCGACCACGGCGAAACCACGACCCTGCTCACCGGCACGGGCGGCCTCGATGGCGGCGTTGAGCGCCAGCAGGTTGGTCTGGTCGGCGATCGAGGTGATCACGCTGACGATGCCACCGATCTCCTGGGAACGCTGGCCCAGGGTGTTGACTACATCGGCGGTGCCGTTGAGCGAGTCGGCGATCTGGCCGAGGGCGCTCGAGGCTTCCTCCATGGAGGTGCGGCCGATGCGGGTCTGCTGGGCGTTGTCGCTGGCCAGACGTTCGGTGTTGCGCATGTTGTCGGCGATGTTCAACGACGTGGCGCTGAACTCTTCCACGGCGCCGGCCATGCTGCTGATCTCGCCGGACTGCTGCTCGATGCCTTCGTAGGCGCCGCTGGCCAGGCCGGACAGCGCCTGGGCGCGGCTGCTGACGTTGTGCGCCGCGCTGCGAATGCGCGAGACCATGGTCGACAGCGCTTCACCCATCTGGTTGAAGTTGCGCGCCAGCTCGCCGATCTCGTCGTGGCTGGTCACGTTCAGGCGGGCACTCAGGTCGCCGGCGCCCAGCGCCTGTGCCTGTGCCACCAGGTCACCCAGTGGGCGCAGTTTGCGACGCAGCAACCAGATCACGGCGGCCACCGCCAGCAGCAGGGTCAGCAGGCTGCCGAGCGCCAGCTGGCTGCCCACTTGCCAGGTCACCGCCTGGATTTCCGTGCGCGGCATGCTTGCCACCACCTGCCACGGGCCGCCGCTGAACGGCATGGCCACGCTGAAGAACTCGTCGACACCGTCGCTCCAGAAGGCGCCGTGGCCCGGCTCATCGAGCACCTTGGCCAGCTTGCCGCCGATCTGCTCCGGCTGACGAGCACCGGCTGGCGGCACCAGCCACTTGCCCTGGTCGTCGAGCAGGGCGAGGGAGCCGGTTTCACCGATGCGGAAGCGTTTCAGGTTGTCGAACTGGGTGTTCTGCGCGTCGGTGTAGTCGAAGCCGACGAACAGCACCGCGAACACACGGCCGCTGGAATCGCGCACCGGCGTGTACTGGGTCATGTAGAAGCGCTCGAACAGGAACGCACGGCCCACGTAGCTTTCGCCGCTGATCACCCGCGGGTAGGCCGGGCCGTTGCGGTCCAGCACGGTACCGATGGCACGGGAGCCGTCGGGCTTCTCCACCGAGGTGCTGATACGAACGAAATCGTCGCCGTCACGCACGAAGATGGTCGCCACACCAGCGGTCAGGCGCTTGAATTCGTCCACTTCGGCGAAGTCATTGTTCAGCGCCGCGGAACCCAGGGACAGCACCGGCGCCTGCACGCCTGCCACCGAGACCCGCTCGCTGCTGACGTTCAGGCCGCTGCTGAAGCGGCGCTCGAACAGACCGGCCAGGCGCTGGGTGCTGTCGCGCAGGCTGCTGTGGAAGGTGCTCAGCTGGTCGGCGAGCAGGCGGGCTTCACTGCCCAGGTGCTCCTGGCGGGTCACCAGGTTGGCCTGGTTCAGCGAGCGCAGGGCGAACAGCGTGCTGACGCTGATCAGCACGACCAGCACCAGGGCAAGGGCGGTCGCCAGTTGCCAGGCAATACGGGAACGGGGGGTTGTCATTCCTCTCTCCGGGGGGCACGAAATGGCAGATACAAGGCCGAAAAAGTCCAGATTGGCCTTACCAATCTGTCGGCGGCCGGGGAGAATACTTGAGCAACTCGCTAGGTCAATGGCTTGCGTGTCAAAGTGATATCATTTCGTCGGTTTTTTGTAACTTTGTTACATTTTCGCCCCGAAACAGCGCCACATCCGGCGTTTTCATCGCCGCCACCTCCGCCATCAGAAAATCCCGCAGGCGCCGCACCCGCTCCTGGCCACGGCGGCCCTTGGGCCACACCAGGTAGTAGCTGGAGCCGCTGAGCACGGCGGTCGGCCAGGGCAATCCGAGCCGCCCCTGGGCTACGTCTTCGGCCACCATCACCAGGTCGCCGATGGACACCCCGTAACCCCGCGCCGCCGCGACGATGCCCAGCTCCAGGGTATCGAACACCTGGCCGCCCTTGAGCGGCACCTGCTCCATCAGCCCCATGGCTTGCAACCAGCGCCGCCAGTCGCGGCGATCCGGGGTCGGGTGCAGCAGCTCGGCGCCCTGCAACCGCGCCAGGTCCCAGGCCCCATCGCGGGCCGCCTCCGGGGCGCAGACCGGGATCAGCCATTCATCGAAGAGCTTCTCGCTGTCCCAGCTGTCGCCGAAGCCCCCCTCGCTCAGCAGCACCGCGCAATCGAACGGCTCGCGCTGGAAATCCACTACGTCCACGTCCATCCAGGCACTGGTCAGCTGCACCTCGACGTCGCTGTTCTGCAGGCGAAAGCGCGACAGGCGCGCCAACAGCCAGCGCATGGTCAGGGTCGACGGTGCCTTCAGGCGCAGCGTGGTGTCGTCGGCGCGCAGCGTGGTGCAGGCGCGCTCCAGGGAGTCGAAGCCCTCACGCAGCCCCGGCAACAGCAGGCGGGCGGACTCGCTCAACTGCAAGGTGCGACCGCGGCGCTCGAACAGGCGACAGCCGAAGTGCTCCTCCAGGGTGCGCACGTGGCGACTCACCGCGCTCTGGGTGATCGCCAGCTCCTCGGCGGCGCGGGTAAAGGAGGCATGCCGCGCCGCCGCTTCGAAGGCGCGCAGGGCATACAGGGGCGGCAGGTGGCGGTTCACAGGCTCAATCCATGAGTTTTAATCATGCAAGACATCGCTATTTTCCTTTTGTGCAGGGCCGATCCAAACCAGAGAATAGCGGCAGTTTCTCATCCCCCGACTGTCCGGGGATGCTTATCCTGCCGAAGTTTGACTCATCATGAAGAATTCCCCTGGTCGTGAGTTGGGCGCGCTGCTGCGCCTGGCGGGCCCGCTGGTCTCCGCGCAACTGGCGCATGCGCTGATGATTTTCACCGACACGCTGATGATGGCCATGCTCGGCCCTGGTCAACTGGCCGGGGGTGCGCTGGGCGCGACCTGCTATTTCATCTTCTCGATCTTCTGCACCGGGGTGATCGCCGCCGTGGGCAGCCTGGTTGCGATCCGCCATGGCGCCGGCGACCCCGCCGGCGTCTCGCGCCTGATCCGCAACGGCCTGTGGCTGGCCCTGCTGCTGGGTATCGCCAGCGCCCTATGCCTCAATGCCCTCGGCCCCCTGTTGCCACACCTGGGCCAGGACCCGGCTGCTGCCAGCCAGGCCATGGATTTTCTCCGCCCGCTGTCGCTGGCCCTGCCCGGCTACCTGTGTTTCATGGCGCTGCGCGGTTTCACCAGCGCCATCGGCCACCCCGGCCCGGTGATGGCGATCAGCATCGTCGGCACCATCGCCAACTTCGTCATCAATTACGCGCTGATCAAGGGCTGGTTCGGCCTGCCGAGCCTGGGCCTGGGAGGCATCGGCATGACCACCGCGCTGGTCAGCACCGGCATGGCCCTGGCATTGGCGCTGTATATCCTGCTCGCGCCCACCTACCGCCCCTACGCCCCGCGCGCCGGCCTGGGCCGGCCGCAACGCGCGGAGATGGGCGCGCTGCTGCGCCTGGGCCTGCCCATCGGTGGCACCTACGCAGCTGAACAGGGCCTGTTCACCTTCGCCACCCTGTGCATGGGTGCGCTGGGCAGCGTGCAATTGGCGGCCCACCAGATCGCCATGCAGACCGTGGCCCTGGCCTTCATCGTGCCGCAGGGGTTGTCCTACGCGGTGACCTTCCGTGTCGGCCTGCATTACGGCGCTGAACGCCTGCACCTGTCGCGCCTGAGCGCGCAACTGGGCATGGCCCTGGGGGCGGCGCTGATGCTGTTGTTCGCCCTGCTGTTCTGGCTGCTGCCGGAATGGATCATCGGCCTGTTCCTCGACCGCCATGACCCGGCCTTCGCCGAGATCGTCACCCTGGCCGTGAGCCTGCTGGCGATCGCCGCCTGGTTCGAGTTGTTCGACGGCCTGCAAAGCATCGCCATGGGCGCGATCCGCGGGCTCAACGATGGCAGGACCACCTTGGTGATCGGCCTGGCGGGCTACTGGTGTGTCGGCGCGCCGCTGGCCTGGCTGTTCGCCTTCCCGCTGGGCTGGGGCGCGCACGGCGTCTGGTGGGGGCTGGCGGCAGGCCTGGCCGTGACCGCGACCGGCCTGGTGCTGGGCTTCGAATGGAAGATCTCGCGCCTGCTGCCGGCCAAGTTGCCGGCGGAGCAGACCCGCCTGTCGTCTGCCGGCTAGGCAGCAGAAACGCTAGAACGGCGCGCCTGCACCATTGAACAGCGGCTGGCGCTGGCCGAACACCAGGAAACGCGCCAGCTCATTGAGCGGCACGGGCCTGCTGATCAGGTAGCCCTGCACCTGGTCGCAACCGAACTGACGCAGCAGGTCCAGTTGCTCGACGTTTTCCACACCCTCGGCCACCACCTCCAGGTTGAGGTTGTGCGCCAGGTTGATCATCGCCCGCACCAGTTGGCGGTTCTCCGGGCGTTCGCCCATGCCACCGACGAAGCTCTTGTCGATCTTCAGCAGGGTGATCGGCAGGCTGTTGAGGTGCACGAATGAGGAAAAACCGGTGCCGAAGTCGTCCAGGGAGAAACGCACCCCGAGCCGCCCCAGCTCCAGCATGGTCTGCTGCACCTGGTCGCTGCGGCGCATCACGGCGGTTTCCGTCAGCTCGAATTCCAGCCACTGGGCATCGACACCGCGCTCTTCGATCAGGCGGCTCAAGGTGGGCAGCAACTGGCTGTCCTGGAACTGGCGGAACGACAGGTTCACCGCCATGTGCAGGGGCGGCAGGCCGCGGCCGCGCAACCACTGCATGTCGCGCAGGGCGCGGGAGATGACCCAGTAGCCGAGCGGCACGATCAACCCGCTTTCCTCGGCCAGCGGCACGAATTCGTTGGGGTTCAGCAGGCCGCGCTCGGCGTGCTGCCAGCGCACCAGCGCCTCCAGGCCGACGATGCGCCCGGTCTCCAGGCACAGGCGCGGCTGATAGTGCAGTTCCAGTTCGTCCCGGCGCAGGGCGCGGCGCAGCTCGCCCTCCAGGTCGGCCTGGCTGCGGGCACTGCGGTTGATGCGTTCGTCATAGATATGGAAGGTGCAGCCCTGCTGGTTCTTCGCCTGCTGCATGGCGATGTGCGCGTGCCACATCAGCGGGTCGGCCGCGACGTCCGGGCGGGCATGGGCCAGACCCAGGCTGCAGCCGAGCAGCAGGCTTTCGCCATCGATCCAGTAGGGTTCGGCCAGGGCTTCGGTGATGCGCTCGGCCAGTCGCTCGACCCGGCGCGGATCGCGGCGGGTGTCGATCAGCAGGGCGAATTCGTCGCTGCCAAGGCGCGCCAGCTGGTCGCCGGAACGCAACTGCGCCTTCAGCCGCGCCACCACCTGCAGGATCAGCCGGTCGCCGGCCTGGTAACCCAGGGCGTCGTTGGCGTGGCGGAAGTTGTCCAGGTCGAGGTGGCCCAGCGTCAGGCCCCGCCCTTCGCACTCGGCCAGGCGCGCGGCCAGCAGGGTCTGGAAGCCCTGGCGGTTGGCGATGCCGGTGAGTGCATCCTGCTCGGCCAGGCGGTGCAGGGTTTCCTTCAGGCTGCCCTGCTCGCGCACGTAGCGCAGGCTGCGGCGCAGGACGTCGTCGGTGAGGTTGCCGCGCACCAGCCAGTCGCTGACATCGGCGGGCGCGTCATGGGGTTCTTCGTCGAGCAGCAGGATGGTCGGCAGCGGGCAGGCGCCCTGGGCCGGCTGGCAGGCGGGGGTGGTCAGCAGCAGGCCGTCGCGCTGGCCGTCGAACAGCGTACTGGCTGCCTCCCAGGACGGCGCGGTAATCAGCGGGAACAGGCTGCCCAGCGCACTCAAGCGCTCACGCAACAGCTCGGGCCACTCTGACGTTTCCGCCAGCAGCACCAACCGCAAGGGTTCGACGAGCGTGGACAAGCAACCTCCCCAGGCCACCAACAACAAGATGATCGACAAACCGTGTTTCTGCGCCGTTATCGGCGTCTAATCGTGTGCATCCGGTCGCTATCGTCGCGCATCCTGCGCCAAAGATGGCGAACCGGCAAGTGTTCACCGGGTACTGGTTCACACTCCGCGGCCAAACCGGCCTGCGGCACGCACGCACGCCGTCAGCCAATACCAGAGAGTCGAGGCACAACCGCTCGGTCCTGCTAAAATGCGCGCCCTCTTTTCCAGGTGTTGTAGCAATGTCCCGACTGAATCCCCGGCAGCAGGAAGCCGTGAACTACGTCGGCGGCCCTCTTTTGGTGCTCGCCGGCGCAGGCTCCGGCAAGACCAGCGTAATCACCCGCAAGATCGCCCACCTGGTGCAGAACTGCGGTATCCGTGCCCAGCACATCGTCGCCATGACCTTCACCAACAAGGCGGCGCGCGAGATGAAGGAGCGTGTCGGCACGCTGCTCAAGGGCGCCGAGGCCCGCGGCCTGACCGTCTCGACCTTCCACAACCTGGGCATGAACATCATCCGCAAGGAGTACGCGCGCCTGGGCTACAAGCCCGGTTTCTCGATCTTCGATGACGGCGACATCAAGGCGCTGCTCACCGACATCATGCAGAAGGAGTACGCCGGCGACGACGGTGCCGATGAGATCAAAAGCTACATCGACAGCTGGAAGAACGACCTGATCCTGCCCGACGAAGCCCTCGCCAATGCCCGCGGGCCGAAGGAGCAGACCGCTGCCATCGTCTACCTGCACTACCAGCGCACGCTCAAGGCGTACAACGCGGTGGACTTCAACGACCTGATCCTGCTGCCAGTCAAACTCTTCCAGGAGCACAAGGACATCCTGGAGAAGTGGCAGAACCGCATCCGCTACCTGCTGGTGGACGAGTACCAGGACACCAACTCCAGCCAGTACCTGCTGGTGAAACTGCTGGTGGGCATGCGCAACCAGATCACCGTGGTCGGCGACGACGACCAGTCGATCTACGCCTGGCGCGGTGCGCGGCCGGAGAACCTCAACCTGCTCAAGGAAGACTACCCCTCGCTCAAGGTGGTGATGCTGGAGCAGAACTACCGCTCCACCAGCCGCATCCTCAAATGCGCCAACGTGCTGATCGCCAACAACCCGCACGCCTTCGAAAAGCAGCTGTGGAGCGAGATGGGCATGGGCGACGAGATCCGCGTGATCCGCACCCGCAACGAAGACGCCGAGTGTGAGCGCGTGGCCCTGGAGATTCTCACCGAGCACCTGCGCACTCAGCGCCCGTACAGTGACTTCGCGATCCTCTACCGGGGCAACTACCAGGCCAAGCTGATGGAGCTCAAGCTCCAGCACCACCAGATTCCCTATCGCCTCTCCGGCGGCACCAGCTTCTTCGCCCGCCAGGAGGTGAAGGACCTGATGAGTTACTTCCGCCTGCTGGTGAACCCGGACGACGACAACGCCTTCCTCCGGGTGATCAACGTGCCGCGCCGGGAAATCGGCTCGACCACCCTGGAAAAGCTCGGCAACTACGCCACCGAACGCAAGATCAGCATGTACGCCGCCGCGGGCGAAATCGGCCTGGGCGAGCACCTCGACAGCCGCTTCACCGAGCGCCTGTCGCGCTTCACCCGCTGGATGGATGGCGTGCGCCAGCAGTGCGCGCAGAACGACCCGATCGCCGCCATTCGCAGCATGGTGATGGACATCGACTACGAGAACTGGCTGCGCCAGAACGCCTCCAACGACAAGGTGGCCGACGCGCGCATGGGCAATGTGTGGTTCCTGGTCGACGCGCTGAAGAACACCCTGGAGCGTGACGAAGACGGCGACATGACCATCGAGGACGCCATCGGCAAGCTGGTGTTGCGCGACATGCTCGAACGCCAGCAGGAAGAGGAAGAAGGGGCCGACGGCGTGCAGATGATGACCATGCACGCCTCCAAGGGCCTGGAATTCCCGTCGGTGTACATCATCGGCTTCGAGGAAGAGATCCTCCCCCACCGCTCCAGCATCGAGGCCGACACCATCGAGGAAGAGCGGCGCCTGGCCTACGTGGGCATCACCCGGGCCAAGCGCAACCTGGCGCTGACCTTCGCCGCCAAGCGCAAGCAGTACGGCGAGATCATCGAATGCTCGCCGAGCCGCTTCCTCGATGAGCTGCCCCAGGAGGACTTGGTGTGGGAAGGCCTGGAAGAGGCCCCGGTAGAGGCCAAGGCCGCCCGCGGCAACGACGCCCTGGCCAACATGCGGGCCATGCTCAAACGTTGAATGCACCCGCGTCGATTTTCGCGGTCACAGGCTGTAGTCGCCCTGGCTGCATGAGGAGTCCGGAACCATGCGCACGCTCAGCCTCGATCTCGACCTGCTGGCCAACCTGATCAACAGCCGCGAACCGCTGGAAGCGGTGCTCGACCTGGAAACGGGCAGCGTGACGGTCCTGCCGCCGGGCGAGCAGGACAGCGAAATCCGCCAGCAGGTGGCGCTCGAACCCGAACGCTACGCGGCGATTCCCTGGCTGGACACCGAGGAGCGGGTGGCCCTGCGCGACGCCTTCCTGTTCACCCTCGACGATCTGGTCGCCCACCCGCTGCTCAGCGCCGCCCTGGCGGGGCGCAAGCCGCTGCGCACCTTCGACTACGAGCTCGACCACTTTCCCCCGCTGCGTGAACGCTGGCAGGCCTTCGAAGCCGCCAAGCTGCGCGAATTCGTCCTCAACTGGCTCTACGAACTGGGCCTGGAACCCGCGCCGGACCGGTTGCCCATGGACACCCGGGGCATTCCCAAGGACATCCTGCGCCGCCTCAACAAGAACGCGTGACACCCTCGCTGCCAGTGCCCGGGCCGGCCGCGATCAGCCCCAGGGCCTGGACCACTTCACCGGCCGAGGTTGGCCGGACCAGCCGCGCCACCTCGCAGCCATCGAGCAGGAAAATCAGGGTCGGCCACAGCTTCACGCGGAACGAACGCCCCAGGCGTTTGCCCGGACCGTCCTCGACGCGAATGTGACGAATGCCGTCTCCGTACGACTGCAACGCCGAGGCAATCAGCGGCGCAGCTCGCTGGCAGTGCCCGCAGTAAGCGGCCCCAAACTCGACCAGCACCGCCCCGGGCAGCGCATCGAGCTCGGTTCGGGTCAGTGGTGTGTCGCCCATGGCGCGGCTCCTGTGTGGCATCGTGTCTCACCTCTGACCGCCGGAACGCCCCAGCGTGCCCGTTGCAGCGCGGTACCGGGCAGCGTTACATCGGATCGAACGACGGTTCCACTACAAGTGCGCTGCATTTTGAGGGAAAATGCCCCGCTTTGCGCTTGAGCCCAGAGGAAGCGACCGTGGAATCGTTGAAACAGAAAATACTGAGCGAAGGGGTCGTTCTGTCCGAGCAGGTGCTCAAGGTCGATGCCTTTCTCAATCACCAGATCGACCCGCTGCTGATGCAGCAGATCGGCCACGAGTTCGCCCAGCGCTTCGCCGGCCAGGGCATCACCAAGATCGTCACCATCGAAGCCTCGGGCATCGCCCCGGCGGTCATGGCCGGCCTTGAACTCGGCGTGCCGGTGATTTTCGCCCGCAAGTACCAGTCGCTGACGCTGAAGGACAACCTGTACATCTCCAAGGTGTATTCCTTCACCAAGCAGACCGAAAGCACCCTGGCCATTTCCGCCAAGCACCTGTCCGCCAAGGACCACGTGCTGCTGGTCGACGATTTCCTCGCCAACGGCCATGCCGCCAAGGCCCTGATCGACCTGATCGGCCAGGCGGGTGCCAGCATCGCCGGCATCGGCGTGGTGATCGAGAAGTCGTTCCAGAACGGCCGCAATGAGCTGGACGCCCAGGGCTACCGCGTCGAGTCCCTGGCGCGCATCCGCTCCCTGCAGGACGGCCAGGTCAGCTTCCTCGACTGACCCTTCGGCCCAGGGCGGCTACTCCCGGGTAGTCGCCTGCAACCCCGCCAGCACCAGCCGTTGGTACAACTCCTCGCGCAGCCCGTCCGGCGACTCCAGCCCCATGCGCGCCAGGTGCCGCGGGAACACCTCGGGTTTCGGCGCCTCCAGGGCCGCCTTGCCCAGCTCGAGCATCTCGGTGAGCTTGAAGCGGCGCTTGAGCCAGATCAGCGCCCGCAGCAGGTCACGCTCCTCACGATTGAAATCACTGCCCAATGGGTACTCGGTAAACAGGGCGCCGTGCTTCTGCTCCAACGCCTGCAGGCGCTCCGGGCGGTTGTCGCAGAAACGTGGGTCGAGCTGGAAATCACCCGGCAGCTTGCCGGCCTGCTGCGCCCGCTCGATCAGCTGCGCCTGGAAGCGCGAATCGCAGATGGACAGCAGCGCCTCGATCACCTGGGCGTCGGTCTTGCCGCGCAGGTCGGCGATGCCGTACTCGGTCACCACGATGTCGCGCAGGTGCCGGGGGATGGTCACGTGGCCATAGTCCCAAACGATGTTCGAGCTGACGTGGCCATCCACCTCGCGCCAGCTGCGCAGCAGCAGGATCGAGCGGGCGTCGTCCAGCGCATGGGCCTGGGCGACGAAGTTGTACTGCCCGCCCACGCCACTGAGCACCCGCCCGTCTTCCAGCTGGTCGGCCACCGCCGCGCCCAGCAGGGTGACGGTGAAAATGCTGTTGATGAAGCGCGCGTCACGGCGCTGCAGGCGCTTGAGCGCTTCGTCGTGGTGCAGCTCGTTGATGAAGCGAATGCCAGTCATGGCGAAGCGCGCCAATTGCTCGCGGCTCAACTCGCTCAGGCGCTGATAGAACCCCTCGGGGCCGAGGAAGAAGCCGCCGTGCAGCACCACGCCATCACCAGCCCGGCCGAGAAAATCCTGCAGCCCGACCTGGGTCGCAGGGTCACGCAGGTCCGCCGACAGGCGCTGGCCGTCGGGTAGCACCAGTTGGGCGCCCTCCAGGCGCAACGTGTCAGCCAGCAGACCGGACGCCTGCAGGCCAGCCAGGGTGCTGGCATCCAGGTGATCGGGCACTCCGGCATTGAGCAGGGACTGAACGCTGGTCAGCCGTCCCTCGCTATCGAACGCGCCGGCGGACGCCAGCTGCTGCACCCGCAGTTCGGGGTAGACCCGGCGCCGCAGCACCCCCGCCTCGGCCAGCGCCAGCAGACCGCTGACGAACATCTCGCTGCAGCCGTAGAGCCCCTCGCTGAAACCATCGAGCCCGCCGATGCGCTCGATCTCGGCGGCCCAGTGGCCGCCCTGCAGCTCCTCCAGCAGCGCGCGGTAACCGGCGTTATCGCCCTGGCGCGCCAGCAGCGCCGCCGTCAGCGCGTCGCCCATGGCGCCGATGCCGATCTGCAGCGTGCCGCCGTCGCGCACCAGGGTGCTGGCGTGCAGGCCGATGCAGTGATCCTGTAGGGTCACCGGCATGTTCGGGGTGCAGAACAGCGTGCTGTATTCGGTGTCCTCCAGCTGGATATCGAAGCGATCACGCCGCACCCGGGCCGGGCCACCCATGAACGGCAGCGCATCGTGCACCTGGGCCACGCAGAGGATGGTCTCCCCCGCCGCCCGCCGTGCCTCCAGCATCGGCAGCAGGTCGAGGCTGATGTCCGGGTTGCAGCTGAGGCTGAAATGCTCGGGTTGCTCCGGGTCCTGGGCCACCAGCTGGGCGATCAGGTTGATGCCCTTGTCGTTGAGGTCACGGGCCACGTGGCTGTAGTTGCTGCTGATGTAGTCCTGCTGGGCCTGGTCGTTGTCCAGCAGGCTACCCGGCTGCAGGAAGAACTGCTCGACGCGCACGTTGGCGGGTAGCTGGTTACGCAGCAGGTCGGTGAGGAAATCCAGCTCCGGGTAATCGCCGTAGACCCGTTCCACGAAGGGATCGAGAAAGCGCTGCTGCAAGCCCTGGGTGGCCTGGGGCCGGCCCAGGCACAACGCGGTGTAGATGGTGAGCTGGCGCTCGGGCAGTTGCCGGATGCGTGCATACAACGCGTTGACCCAGCGGTTGGGCTTGCCCAGCCCGAGGGGAAGGCCCAGGTGAATGGGGCCTTCGATTTCCTGCAGCACGTGGTCGATGGCGTCCTCGATGGAATACAACGTGGGCATCTGGCTCTCCTTACCGCATCGGCTCGATGCAGGTTTGGACTACAAAGGCTGCCGCGTTGCTCCCCCGGGCGCACAAAAAGCCAAAACCGCCCAGAGACCGTGCCGGGCGACCACCCCGGGTGTCGCTTCGCTCGACCCAGGCTACGACCTTGTAGGAGCCCCGCCCTGGGGCGAAGCTGCGGGTATTGGCTGCCAACGCCGATACCGTATCGATCGGCTTGCAACGGCGACCTCTAACCCCCTACAGTTCGCCCGTCGCTGCCAATTCAGCGACCGGGTTTTGCAGCCCGACCAACTCTAGGCGCACAGGCGCCACCGTATCGAAAGCAGGTGCTTTTTTTGTGCCCGCTATTTCGCTTCATGGTGGCTGTGCGCAGGGCGCATTCGTGCGCGCCGGATTCCTAGAGTTCCGGTCTGCAAACCTGCGTACAGCCGCCACCCAATCCTGTTTTGCAGCAGGCCGTGGCGGCCCTCAACTCTAGGAGTCGTACTCATGAAGGATTCATGCAGCCCCACCCCTGCCGCCAACGGCAGCGCCGCCAGAACTGTCAGCACCCTGTTCCACCCATGTAATGCCGACAGGCAATCGCTGTTCGCCGTGCAGCCCGGCGTGCCGGTGGCCGATGCGCTGGACAGCGCCTATTGCCTGCTGGATGTGGCCGAGGAACTGGCTCTTCACCTGAATGGCGCCGATGCGCAGCGCCGCGAACAGGTCGGCCATGCCTGTGCCAGCCTGGTGGGAATGGCCAAGGCCACGGTGCGTGCCTGCGTGGAAGGGATTGGCGAGTCGTCGCAGCGGCGTTGAGCGCGGCAGAGCGAGCGGCGCCGTAGGGGGATCGTTCCCGGGTGTCGCTGCGCTCGACCCAGGCTACGGCCTTGTAGGAGCCCCGCCCCCGGGGCGAAGCTCTTCATAGTCGGCGCCCTCGCCCCTTGGCCGGCATTCACCATGAGCCGCGATTACACCAGACAGCAAAAAGCCGCCCGAAGGCGGCTTTTTTCAAGGCAATGTCGAGTGGCTTACAGGCCGGACATTTTCTTGATGGCTTCACGCAGCTCGTCATCCGAGCAGTCGGCGCAGGTGCCTTTCGGCGGCATGGCGTTGATGCCGGAGATGGCCTTGGCCAGGATGCCGTCGAGGCCGCCCTGGTGGTCGGCGCGCTCTTTCCAGGCGGCGGTGTCACCGATTTTCGGTGCACCCAGAACACCGGCGCTGTGGCAGGCGCTGCAGTGTTTGGTGATGATGTCATCAGCGGTGCGTGCACCCCCGCCCGCGGAAGCGGCCACGGTTTCTACGCCCTTGCACTCTTCGCCCATCACGCACACGTCGCCAACCGGCTTCAGGCGCTCGGCGATCGCTTCATCGGTCGTGGCCTGCGCAGTCGCTGCCCACAGAGCCAATACGGCAGCTGGTGCTACCAGCATTTTCTTAATTAGGTTCACGGATACACCCTCATCGTGGCTAGTCACGCCCGCGGCCACGGTTTCGCGAGCGGGCGACAGTATAACGGGAAGCCGGCCCCGCCGAAACAACCCAGATTGTCGCAGGGTTATTGCCTTGAAAGGTCCGTCTCGGCGGCATCCGGCAAGGATACACCCGGCGGATGGCTCAGAAGTTCGCTGGCGTGGTCGCGCTGATCAGCCGGGCCGGTTGATCGAACGGGTTGCGGAAACGGTGCGGTTTGCTGCTTTCGAAGTAGTAGCTGTCGCCGGGTTCGAGGATGAACACTTCATCGCCCACGGTCAGTTCGAGACGGCCTTCGACCAGCACGCCGGATTCTTCACCGTCATGGGTGTACATGTCGTCGCCGGTGTCCGAACCCGCCGGGTAGGTTTCGTCGAGCAAGGTGATGGCGCGGTTGGGGTAGGTCTTGCCCACCAGTTTCATGGAGATCTCACCGCTGTGGATATCGGTGAGTTCGGACGCCCGGTACACCACCTGGGTGTGGCTGTCCTGGGCCACGTCCAGCGAGAAGAACTCCACCAGGGACATCGGGATGCCCGCCAGCACCTTTTTCAACGAACTGATCGAGGGGCTGACGCTGTTCTTCTCGATCATCGAGATGGTGCTATTGGTGACGCCTGCCCGCTTGGCGAGTTCACGCTGCGAAAGGCCTTTCAGTTTGCGAATGGATTGCAGTCGAACGCCGACGTCCAATGCTGGAGTCCCCCTCGGGAAGATACGGAAAAAGTGTCCGTATCATGGCAACAGCGTTCAGTATTTACAACACACTGGTTGAGAATTCTGGCCAGCGGCGGGCTTAGTCCCCGGGATAGAGCAGCGGCACCCGACGCAGGTTGCAGAACAGCTGGTAGGGAATGGTCTGCGCCTGGGTGGCCACGTCGCTGGCCAGCACCCGTTTGCCCCACAGTTCGACATGGCTGCCCAGCCCGGCCTGGGGCAGGTCGCTGAGGTCGACGGTGAGCATGTCCATCGACACGCGGCCGATCAGCCGACTCGGTTTGCCATCGATCAGCACCGGCGTGCCGGTCGGCGCATGGCGCGGATAACCATCGGCATAGCCCATGGCGACCACCCCCACCCGGGTCGGCCGCTCGGTGACGAAGCGGGCACCGTAGCCCACCGGCTCGCCTGCCGGCAGCTCGCGCACGCCGATGATCTTAGATTCCAGGGTCATGACCGGTTGCAGCTGGTCGGCCAGCGCCTGGGCCTGTTCGAAGGGCGTCGCGCCGTACAGCATGATGCCCGGCCGCACCCAATCGCTGGGCACGTTCGGCCAGCCCAGCAGCGCTGGCGAATTGCGCAGGCTCACTTCCGCCAGCAAGCCCTGGCGCGCCTGCTCGAACACCGCCAGTTGCTCGTCGCTGCGCGGGCAGTCCAGTTCGTCCGCCCGGGCGAAATGGCTCATCAACACGATCTTGGCCACCTTGCCGCTGCGCAGCAGACGCTGGTAGGCCGCCTGGTATTCGTCGGGGTGGAAACCGACACGGTGCATGCCCGAGTCCAGCTTGAGCCAGAGGGTCAGGGGCGCGCGCAGGCTCGCCTGTTCGATGGCGTCGATCTGCCACGCCGAATGCACCACGCACCACAGGCGGTGCTGTTCGATCAGCGCCAGTTCGTCGGCTTCGAAAAAGCCTTCGAGCAGGAGGATCGGCGCCTGGATGCCCGCCTCGCGCAGTTGCAGGGCTTCCTCGATGCAGGCCACCGCGAACCCGTCCGTCTCGCCGTCCAGCGCCTGGGCGCAGCGCACCGCGCCGTGCCCGTAGGCGTCGGCCTTGACCACCGCCAGGGCGCGAGCACCCGAGACTTCGCGGGCCAGGCGGTAGTTGTGGCGCAGGGCGTTCAGATCGATCAGGGCGCGGGCGGGACGCATGGTGGTGGGCTTCTCGTTCGTGGACATCACCTGTCGATCACTCACCGACAGGCCGCATTGCATAAAAAAGCCCGGCGCAACGGCCGGGCGCAAACCGATACGGGGTGCGGCGCGATCAGAGCGCCGCGACGACCGTCATTTCCACCAGCACATCGGGCCGGTACATCTTCGCCTCGACACAGGCACGGGCCGCCGCGGCGCCCTCGGCCACCCAGGCGTCGTACTCGGCATTGAGCCCTTCGTAATGGGCATCGATGTCGTTGAGGTAGATGGTGACGGACAGGATGCGGGTCTTGTCGGTACCGGCCTCGGCCAGCATGCGGTCGATGTTGGCCAGGGTTTCACGGGTCTGCTGGCGGATATCGCCGCTGTAATCGTCGGCCAACTGGCCGGCGAGGTACACGGTGCCGTTGTGGATAACCACTTCGCTGTAGCGTTTTTCCACATGCAGGCGCTGGATCGACATAACAAATCTCCTCGAAACGGGGCGCAGAGCCTATCAGGTACGCACCGGCTGCGGGGCGCCCACTACGTCGCCACGCTTGCTCGAGTAACGCGAGATATCCAGGCCTTCGGCACTGATCTGCGGGCGCTTCTTGGCCATCAGGTCGGCCAGGAAGCGGCCAGAGCCACAGGCCATGGTCCAGCCCAGGGTGCCGTGACCGGTGTTGAGGAACAGGTTGCGGAAGCTGGTGGCCCCCACGATCGGCGTGCCGTCCGGGGTGGCCGGGCGCAGGCCGGTCCAGAACGTGGCCTGGCTCAGGTCGCCTCCCTGCGGGTAGAGATCGGCGGTGATCATTTCCAGGGTTTCGCGGCGACGCGGATTCAGGCTCAGGTCGAAGCCGGCGATTTCCGCCATGCCGCCCACACGGATGCGGTTGTCGAAGCGGGTGATCGCGACCTTGTAGGTCTCGTCGAGAATGGTCGAGGTCGGTGCCATGTCGGCGTTGGTGATCGGTACGGTCAGCGAGTAGCCCTTGAGCGGATACACCGGCGCACGCACGCCCAGCGGCTTGAGCAACTGCGGGCTGAAGCTGCCGAGGGCCAGCACGTAGCGGTCGGCCGTTTCCAGCTTGCCGTCGATCCACACGCCATTGATGCGGTCGCCGGCATGATCCAGGCGCTCGATGTTCTGGCCGAAGCGGAATTCCACGCCCAGCGCCTTGGCCATGTCTGCCAGCTGGGTGGTGAACAGCTGGCAGTCGCCGGTCTGGTCGTTGGGCAGGCGCAGGGCACCGGCCAACTTGTGGGTGACCGAAGCCAGGGCCGGCTCGACCCGGGCGATACCGTCGCGGTCCAGCAATTCGTAGGGCACGCCGGACTGCTCGAGCACGGCGATGTCCTTGGCGGCGTTGTCCAGTTGGGCCTGGGTGCGGAACAGCTGGGTGGTGCCCAGGCTGCGGCCTTCGTAGGCGATGCCGGTTTCCGCGCGCAGCTCGTCGAGGCAGTCGCGGCTGTACTCGGACAGGCGAACCATGCGCTCCTTGTTCACTGCGTAGCGGCTGGCGGTGCAGTTGCGCAGCATCTGCGCCATCCACAGGTACTGGTCGATGTCGGCGGTGGCCTTAATCGCCAGGGGCGCGTGCTTCTGCAGCAGCCACTTGATGGCCTTGAGCGGAACGCCCGGCGCAGCCCACGGTGAGGCATAGCCTGGCGAGACCTGGCCGGCGTTGGCGAAGCTGGTTTCCAGGGCCGGGCCGTTCTGGCGGTCGACGACCACCACCTCGAACCCCTGGCGCGCCAGATAGTACGCACTGGCCGTGCCGATCACACCACTACCCAGAACCAGAACCCGCATGGTTTTCTCCTCGCCGCAACCCGGCCAGTCGACCGATAGACAATGGGCGCAGTATAAGAAGCCAGCACTAGTGCTTTTCACTATATGCAGGCCTATATTTGGAGAGAATTCTCGGCAGAAACCGCTTTCACGGAGGGGCATCCCCCATGCGAACCCAGCATCAGAGCCGTCGCGAACTGGACAAGATCGACCGCAACATCCTGCGCATCCTGCAGGAGGACGGACGCATCAGCTTCACCGAGCTGGGCGAGCGCGTGGGCCTGTCGACCACGCCCTGCACCGAGCGCGTCCGCCGCCTGGAGCGCGAGGGCATCATCATGGGCTACCACGCCCGCCTCAACCCGCAGAACCTCAAGGCCAGCCTGCTGGTGTTCGTCGAAATCAGCCTGGACTACAAGTCCGGCGACACCTTCGAAGACTTCCGCCGCGCCGTGCTGAAGCTGCCCCATGTGCTGGAGTGCCACCTGGTGTCCGGCGACTTCGACTACCTGGTGAAAGCCCGCATCAACGAGATGGCTAGCTACCGCAAACTGCTCGGCGACATCCTGCTCAAGCTGCCGCACGTACGCGAATCGAAGAGCTACATCGTGATGGAAGAAGTGAAGGAAAGCCTGGCGCTGCCCGTGCCGGAATAATCCCGGCAGCACCGCCACGTTCATCACGTAGGGTGGAAAACCGCGAAGCGTTTTCCACCAGGCGGTCATCCAGAGGGACTGCGGGCGGAACACACCCTGTGGTGGATAAGCTGCGCGTTATCCACCCTACTCCCAGCCACCTGCTCGCTACCCCCCAACGGAGGGTGGAAAACCGCGAAGCGTTTTCCACCAGGCGGCCATCCAGCAGGGCTGCGGGCGGAATACGCCCCGTGGTGGATAAGCTTCGCGTTATCCACCCTACTTCCGGCCACCTGCTCGCTACACCCGGCGTAGGGTGGAAAACCGCGAAGCGTTTTCTCACGTCGAATACCTGTTGCGTGCTCCAGCTGGCGACATAGCAGCCCCACCAATACGGCCTCTTACCGGAGGTTTCGTCCACGGAGCCGTAGCGGATGATGCCCTCGGTGGTGGAGCCCTTGTTGGATTAGGTGTACGAGCTGTTGAGCTTCCAATCCTCGTTGAAGTGTTACGCGGCAGCTTCAGGTCCGTCGGTGCTGTGGTGCGGCAAATACCTAGACCAGCACCTGCCGGGTCGTGGCGATGAGGTGGTGCACCTGACGCTCGACCCTGGCGTCGGTCGGCTGCTCCGGCCCTCGGCCACGCGGGCACGGCAGGCTGGCCGTGGTGCCGAACAGGCGGCAGATCAGCGGCCGCTGGTCATACACCTGGCAACCGTGGGGGCCGAGGTGCACACAGTTGAGCTCGGCCAGGGCGGCGTCCTGTTCGGCAGCGCTCTTGCGCGGCAGGCGCGACATTTCTTCCGACGAGGCGGTCACCGGACCGCAGCAGTCGTGGCAACCGGGCACGCACTCGAAGCGTGGAATCTGGCGACGCAGGTGGTCTATCTGGCGGGCGGTACAGCTCATCGTGGGCATCCTGAACGGGGCCCGCGCATCTTACCCCCCTCGGCCGGCTCGACTGGTCACCAGCCGATGAGAAACAGTTTTTTACCCCGACCTCTTGGCGTTGCGCGGAAACCGCGCTTATCCTGCGTCAATTTTTCCAAACATAAAAATCAGGATTTCACACATGAACGCCCGCGTTCGACAGCCGGTCCACAGCCCCCAGCACGCCGATTCCTACTACGTCGCCTCGCGCAACAGCGCCCTGGCCTTCCCGCCACTGGGCGGTGAGGTGCGCGCGGACGTGTGCATCGTCGGTGGTGGTTTTTCCGGGTTGAACACGGCCATCGAGCTGGCGCAGAAGGGCCTGTCGGTGGTGGTGCTCGAAGCACACAAGATCGGCTGGGGCGCCAGCGGCCGCAACGGCGGACAGCTGATCCGCGGCGTGGGCCATGGCGTCGAGCAGTTCGAGAACGTGATCGGCGCGGACGGCGTGCGCGAGCTGAAGCTGATGGGCCTCGAAGCCGTGGAAATCGTGCGGCGCCGGGTCGAACAGTTCGGCATCGACTGCGACCTGACCTGGGGCTACTGCGACTTGGCCAACAAGCCCCGCGACCTGGCGGGCTTCGCCGAGGACGCAGCCGAGTTGCGCAGCCTGGGTTATCGCCACGAACTGCGCCTGCTGCAACCGGAGCAGATGCATGAAGTGGTCGGCTCGAACCGTTACGTCGGCGGCCTGATCGACATGGGTTCCGGCCACCTGCACCCGCTCAACCTCGCTCTCGGCGAAGCAGCGGCCGCGCAATCACTGGGCGTGCAGCTGTTCGAGGATTCGGCGGTAACGCGCATCGATTACGGCCCCGAGGTGAAGGTGCACACCGCCCAGGGGCTGGTGCGGGCCAATACGCTGGTGCTGGGCTGCAACGCCTACATCCGCGAGCTCAACCCGACGCTGGGCGGCAAGGTGCTGCCGGCGGGCAGCTACATCATCGCCACCGAGCCGCTTTCCGAGGCGCAGGCCCGGGCGATCATTCCGCAGAACATGGCGCTGTGCGACCAGCGGGTGGCGCTGGATTACTACCGGCTTTCCGCCGACCGACGCCTGCTGTTCGGCGGTGCCTGCCACTATTCCGGTCGCGATCCGCAGGACATCGCCGGCTACATGCGGCCCAAGATGCTGGCGGTGTTCCCCGAACTCGAGTCGGTGAAGATCGACTACCAGTGGGGCGGCATGATCGGTATCGGCGCCAACCGCCTGCCGCAGATCGGCCGCCTGAAGGAGCACACGAACGTGTTCTATGCCCAGGCCTATTCCGGCCACGGGGTGAACGCCACCCACCTGGCCGGCAAGCTGCTCGGCGAGGCCATCGCCGGCCAGCAAAGCCGAGGCTTCGACCTGTTCGCCCAGGTGCCGCACATGACGTTCCCGGGCGGCCGCTACCTGCGCTCTCCCCTGCTGGCCCTCGGCATGGCCTGGCACCGCCTGAAAGAGTTGCTGTAACCGGCGCTGTTCCGGCCGGTTTTCTTCACAGCATCCAGAACGGGCGGTGCGCCTCGCGATTGGCTTCAGCACGGGTCAGGCCGATATCGCGCAGTTGCTCATCGGTCAGCCGCAGTAACGCCTTGCGCGTGCTCACACGCCGCCAGAACAACGCCCAGCGCGACAGACCTGCGTCGGTCGGCGGCACCGCGCGCCGGGGTGTGCAGTCACCCCGGGGCATGACCATCCGTTCCGGCCGCCCTGCCGGCATTCTTGCTTCGCCAAGTCCGCTCATCATCTTCTCCTGTTCACGTGCGTGATGGGGAGTCATGATGCGTTTCCACGAAAAAGCGTGACAGATTCAAAAAATAGTTATTAGCTCCATACAGATGATTCGTCCGAGCGGCTGAATCCTCAATATCGCGTGAATCTGTACTGGTTTCATCGCTGGCGTATCTGAACTCTGGAATCTGTCATGACACTGTACGTGAACCTCGCCGAACAGCTCGGCGCCCGCATCGAGCAGGGCCTGTACCGCCCCGGCGACCGCCTGCCCTCGGTTCGCGCCCTCAGCGTGGAACACGGCGTCAGCCTGAGCACGGTGCAGCAGGCCTACCGCCACCTGGAAGACCAGGGGCTGGCCACGCCGAGGCCCAAGTCAGGCTATTTCGTACCGGTCAGCCGGGAAAAACCGGCGCTGCCCATGGTCAGCCGCGCGGCGCAACGGCCGGTGGAAATCTCCCAGTGGGACCAGGTGCTGGAACTGATCAGCATCGCCCCCGGCAGCGACATCATGCAGCTGGGCCGAGGCATGCCGGACATCAGCAGCCCGACCCTCAAACCCCTGCTGCGCACCCTGTCGCGCCTGAGCCGCCGTCAGGACGTCAAGGAATGGAGCTACGGCTGCCTGCACGGCGACCCGGGCCTGCGTAACCAGATTTCCCGGCTGATGCTCGATTCCGGCTGCCAGATACCCGGCGATGACATCGTCATCACCACCGGTTGCCACGAGGCGTTGTCCTCGGCGATCCATGCGGTGTGCACGCCGGGAGATATCGTTGCGGTGGACTCGCCGAGTTTCCACGGGGTCATGCAGGCGCTGAAGGCATTCGGCATGAAAGCGCTGGAACTGCCCACCGACCCGCTGACCGGGATCAGCCTCGACGCCCTGGAGCTGGCGCTGGAGCAATGGCCGATCAAGGCCATACAGCTAACCCCCAATTGCAATAACCCGCTCGGCTACATCATGCCGGAGGCCAACAAGCGCGCCCTGATCGCCCTGGCGCAACGCTACGACGTGGCGATCATCGAGGACGACGTCTACGGCGAACTGGCCTACACCTACCCCCGGCCGCGTACCATCAAGTCCTATGACGACGATGGCCGCGTGCTGCTGTGCAGTTCGTTCTCCAAGACCCTCGCCCCCGGCCTGCGCATCGGCTGGATCGCACCGGGGCGCTACCTGCAGCAGGTGCTGCACATGAAGTACATCACCACCGGCATGAGCACCCAGTTGCCCCAGCTGGCGTTGAGCGAGTTCATCGAAGGCGGCCACTACGAGCCCCACCTGCGGCGCATGCGCAACCAGTACGCCCGCAGCCTGGAGCAGGTGGTGGACTGGATCAGCCGCTACTTCCCGGCCGGGACCCGGGTCAGCCAGCCGCGCGGCGGTTTCATGCTCTGGGTCGAGATGCCGGCCGGTTTCGACAGCCAGCGCCTGAACCGCCTGCTGCTGCCGCACAAGGTGCAGATCGCGCCGGGCAGCATCTTTTCCGCCGCCGGCAAGTACCGCAATTGCCTGCGCATCAACTACGCCTTCAAGATCACCCCGGAGCTCGAAGAGGCGATCCGCCGGGTCGGCGAATGCGTCGCCGAGTTGCTGGAAGAGCTCTAGCCGCCAGCCTTGCTCTCTGCCAGCGGCTCGAAGCCCGAGCCGCGCCAGGCCAGCACCACGAACCCCGCCGCGCCCACCGCCATCATCAGCGGCAGCGCATGGCCGCTGACCCACTGGCTGACCGCCCCGGTGCTGAGCGGTCCGATCAGGCAGCCGATCCCCCACAGCTGGGCGACATGGGAGTTGGCGCGCACCAGCTCGTCGTCGCGGTAGCGCTCGCCGATCAGGATCAGCGACAAGGTAAACAGGCCGCCGGCGCTGGCGCCGAACAGCACGAACACCGGCCAGATCAGCGGCGTGTGCAACAGCAGCGGGATCGCCAGGCTGGAAACCAGCAGGACCACCCCGCAGCCACGGAACAGGGTCGGCCGCGACATGCGGTCGGCCAGCCAGCCGATCGGCAGTTGCAGCACCGCATCGCCGACCACCACCACGCTGACCATGAACAGCGCCACCTCCTGGGTGAAACCCTGGCGCAGCCCGTAGATCGGCAGCAGCGTCAACATCATCGCTTCGAACGCAGCGAACAGCATGACTGCCCAGGCCACCGCCGGCAGCTTGCGGCAGAACGCCGGCAGGCCCCGCCCGGAGGCGCTGTGGGCATTCACCGCTGGCGCACCGGTGCGCCCCAGCAGAATCAGCGAGCCACCGATCAGCAGGCAGGTGCCGGTCCAGAACGCACGATCGGTGTCGGTACCCAGCGCCGCCAGCAGCAACGGACCAGACAGTTGGCTCAACGCATAACCGGTGCCATACAGGGCGACCAAGCGCCCGCGCCATTTCTCCACGGCCAACTGGTTGATCCAGCTTTCGCCGAGGATGAACACCACGGTCAGCGCCACCCCGATGAACAGGCGCAGCCCCAACCACACCGCATAGTTCTGCACCAGCGCCAGGGTCGCCACGGACAACGCGCCCAGCAGCAGGCACATCTGCATCAGGGCGGTGGTGCCGAAGCGCGCGGCCAGCCGGCCGGCTAGGGAGGCGCCCAGCAGCACGCCCACTGCCGGCGTGGCGGCCATCACCCCGATGGCGAAGGAGTCATAGCCCCAGCCCTCCAGCCGCAGGGACACCAGCGGCATGGTCACCCCCAGCGCCAGACCGATACTGATGACGGCCGAACAGACGGCGAAATAGGTACCCCAACGCATTGCCAGACTCCTTGACGTCGTGGCCATGAGACAAAACGAAACGGCCGGATTCCCCAAGGGAAACCCGGCCGCAGGTGTGGCTATGGGCAACCTCGGGTTGCCTGAGCCGGCCCCGAAGGGCGGACCTCGATCAGCGCAGCCTGGTTACAGCTTGATCCAGGTGGCTTTCAGTTCAGTGTACTTGTCGAACGCGTGCAGCGACTTGTCGCGGCCGTTGCCGGACTGCTTGAAGCCACCGAACGGTGCGGTCATGTCGCCGCCGTCGTACTGGTTGACCCACACACTGCCGGCACGCAGTGCCTTGGCGGTGAGGTGTGCCTTGGACAGGTTGCTGGTCCAGACGGCCGCGGCCAGGCCATAGATGGTGTCGTTGGCGATGGCGACCGCTTCTTCCGCGGTGTCGAAGCCGATCACCGACAGGACCGGGCCGAAGATTTCTTCCTTGGCGATGCGCATGGCGTTGTTCACGCCATCGAAGATGGTCGGCTCGACGTAGGTACCGCCGGTCTCTTCCATCACCCGCTTGCCACCGGCCACCAGCTTGGCGCCGTCGTCATGGCCAGCCTGAATGTAGCTCAGCACGTTGTTCATCTGGGTGGTGTCGACCAGGGCGCCGACGTTGGTCGCCGGGTCCAGCGGGTTGCCCGGTTTCCAGGTCTTGATCGCCTCGACCACCAGGGGTACGAACTGGTCCTTGATGGAGTTTTCCACCAGCAGGCGCGAGCCCGCGGTGCACACTTCGCCCTGGTTGAAGGCGATGGCACCGGCAGCGGCTTCGGCAGCGGCCTGCAGGTCCGGGGCGTCGGCGAAGACGATGTTCGGGCTCTTGCCGCCGGCCTCCAGCCAGACGCGTTTCATGTTCGACTCACCGGCATAGACCATGAGCTGCTTGGCAATCTTGGTCGAACCGGTGAACACCAGGGTGTCGACGTCCATGTGCAGGGCCAGGGCCTTGCCCACTGTGTGGCCGAAGCCGGGCAGCACGTTGAACACGCCCGCCGGAATGCCGGCCTCGATCGCCAGCTGGGCCACGCGAATGGCGGTCAGCGGCGATTTTTCGGACGGCTTGAGGATCACCGAGTTGCCGGTGGCCAGCGCCGGGCCGAGCTTCCAGCAGCTCATCAGCAGGGGGAAGTTCCACGGCACGATGGCCGCCACCACACCAATCGGCTCGCGGGTCACCAGGCCCAGCTCGTTGTGCGGGGTCGCGGCCACTTCGTCGTAGATCTTGTCGATGGCCTCACCGCTCCAGCGAATGGCGCGGGCGGCACTGGAGACGTCGATGTTCAGCGAGTCGCTGATCGGCTTGCCCATGTCCAGGGTTTCCAGCAGCGCCAGCTCTTCGCCGTGCGCCTCGATCAGGTCGGCAAAACGGATCATCACCTGCTTGCGGGCCACCGGTGCCAGGCGCGACCAGACGCCGGAGTCGAAGGTTTTGCGCGCATCCTCGACCGCCGCGTCAGCGTCGGCCTGGTCGCAGCTGGCGACCTGCGCCAGCAGGCGACCGTCCACCGGACTGATGCACTCGAAGGTCGCGCCGGAGGCCGCTGGACGATAGGCACCGTGGACAAAGGCACGGCCTTCGATCTTCAGGTTCTTGCCGCGCTGTTCCCAATCGGCGCGAGTCAGGCTAGTCATGCGTGCATCCTCGTATCGGTGAACGTGCCCCCCAGCGGTGGCGGCACTGTCAATAATTCTGCAAGGCCCGTATCGGGGCCGGACACTGCCCGACACACTAAACCAGAGGCTTGGGGATTTTCAATATTTTTGACAAAGATGGATAAAACCGCCTTGCCTTGTTCGTTTTATTAAACATAGACTCGCGAAATTGCCCGGGTGCGCCAGGCCCACCTAGGCGGACAACGCCTCGATAGGGCCGGCCAGGCTGGGTGTCACGCCGCAAAACCGGCCCCAGCCCTGCGACCTTACCTTTCACCGAACAGCCGGATGCCACGATGAACATCGAACAGATCGTCGACTTCGCCAACGCCACCAGTGCCGCCGAGCGCTACCGGCCCGCCCCCGAGAAGATTCTCAAGGGCGAGCCCGACCAGCTCGTGCGCAACCATTACGGCAGCCCGTGCGGGCAGTTCAATGTGGGCATCTGGGAAGGGGCCGTCGGCCAGTGGACGGTCAACTACACCGAACACGAGTACTGCGAAATTCTCCAAGGGGTTTCCGTACTGCGCGACCGGGAGGGCAATGCCAAGACCGTCCGCGCCGGCGACCGCTTCGTGATCCCGGCTGGCTTCTCCGGCACCTGGGAAGTGCTGGAAGCCTGCCGCAAGGTCTACGTGATCTTCGAGCAGGCCGCGAGCTGAGTGACGTTTTACCATCACCCCCGTTGCCCGCCTCCATGGCGGGCTTTTTTTGCCCGGCCCTCCGGCAAAAAAACAGGCAACAAAAAGCCCGCCATATAGGCGGGCTTCTTGATAAGGCAGCCGATCAATTACTTGATCTTGGCTTCCTTGTACATCACGTGCTTGCGCACAACCGGATCGAATTTTTTGATTTCGATTTTGTCCGGAGTGGTGCGTTTGTTCTTGTCGGTGGTGTAGAAGTGGCCGGTACCGGCGCTGGACACCAAACGGATCAGTTCGCGCATGATTTGCTCCTTAAACCTTTTCGCCGCGAGCACGCAGCTCGGACAGCACTACGTCAATGCCACGCTTGTCGATGACACGCATGCCTTTGGCAGATACGCGCAGACGCACGAAGCGCTTCTCGGACTCGACCCAGAAGCGATGGTGCTGCAGGTTCGGCAGGAAACGACGACGGGTTTTGTTGTTTGCGTGGGAAATGTTGTTCCCGGTTACCGGACCCTTACCGGTAACTTGACAGACTCTCGACATGCCTCAGCCCTCTAAAACCACATGCCCAACCCGGCATGGGTTGGCCGCTTAAACTCAATGTCATTGGCGCTCTGCGCCGCGTTTCTCGAGGGTCTTACCGGCCACACCTGAAAGCGCAACAACCGGGCCCCTAGAAAAGAGCGCTGCTTTATACCAGAAAGCCCCCAGAGCAACAAGGCCGAACGCACTTTTGTCCGCAGCGCCACCGGGGCGATCAGGGCGTCGGCGCGAGCGGCCGGGGCTGCGCTCGCCCATGGACCGCTCGTCGAAAAATCCGGCGTTCCGCGGTTCAGGTGCGACCGGCACCCTGCCGGGTGCGCGTCGGCAGGCTTGCACCAACCCACCCGCAGCCCCTAGGGTAGGCCCTTGACGGCGCGCCCATGGACGCGCGCCGCCCTGCCATGGAGTTTGTCATGCCCCCAGCTATCCGGTCCCGGCTCACCGCCCCACTGTTGCTCACCGCCCTGCTCGGCCCCGCCCTGGCGCAGGCCGCCACGCTCAGCGTGTGTACCGAGGCCAGCCCGGAAGGTTTCGACGTGGTGCAGTACAACTCCCTGACCACCACCAACGCCTCGGCCGACGTCCTGATGAACCGTCTGGTGGAGTTCGACGCCGCCAGCGGCACCCTGCAGCCGAGCCTGGCCCAGCGCTGGGAGGTCAGCGACGACGGCCTCCTCTATACCTTCCACCTGCGCGAAGACGTGGCCTTCCATGACACGGACTACTTCACGCCGGGCCGGCCGCTGAACGCCGATGACGTGCTGTTCAGCTTCCAGCGCATGCTCGACCCCAATCAACCCTGGCACAAGGTGGCGGCCAGCGGTTACCCCCATGCCCAGTCGATGCAGCTGCCCGACCTGATCAAGCAGCTCGACAAGGTCGACGCCCATACCGTGCGCGTGACGCTCAACCGTCCCGACGCGACCTTCCTCGCCACCCTGAGCATGGGGTTCGCATCGATCTACTCCGCCGAGTACGCCGCCCAGTTAATGGAAGCGGGCACGCCGGAAAAACTCAACAGCCAGCCCGTGGGCACCGGCCCCTTCGTGTTCTCGCGCTACCAGAAGGACGCCGTGGTGCGTTACACGGCCAACGCCGAGTACTTCGCCGGCGCCCCGGCCGTGGACCGGCTGGTGTTCGCCATCACCCCGGACGCCAACGTCCGGCTGCAGAAGCTGCGCCGCGGCGAATGCCACATCGCCCTGTCGCCCAAGCCGCTCGACGTGAAGGCCAGCGCCAGCGATCCGAAGATCAGGCAAGTGCACACCTCGGCGTTCATGACGGCTTTCGTCGGGATCAACAGCCAGCATCCGCCCCTCGACCAGCCGGCGGTGCGCCAGGCGATCAACCTGGCATTCGACAAGACCAGCTACCTCAAGGCCGTCTTCGAAGACAGCGCCGAGGCTGCCAATGGCCCTTACCCGCCTAACACCTGGGGCTACGCCAGCGAACTGCCCGGCTACGCCCATGACCCGGAAAAGGCACGGGCCCTGCTGAAGGAGGCCGGACTGGCGGACGGCTTCAAGACCACCATCTGGACCCGTCCGGCGGGCAGCCTGCTCAACCCCAACCCCAGCCTGGGCGCGCAGCTGCTGCAGGCGGACCTGGCTGAAGTGGGTATCCGGGCAGAAATCCGCGTCATCGAATGGGGCGAGCTGATTCGCCGCGCCAAGGCCGGCGAGCACGACCTGCTGTTCATGGGCTGGGCGGGGGACAACGGGGACCCGGACAACTTCCTCACGCCGCAGTTTTCCTGCGCGTCGGTGGAGTCCGGCCTGAACTTCGCCCGCTACTGCAACCCGAAGCTCGACGAACTGATCGCCAAGGGCAAGGCCACCAGCGATCAGACCCAGCGCACCACCCTGTACAAGGAAGCCCAGGCGCTGATCCAGCAGCAGGCCCTGTGGCTGCCGCTGGCGCACCCCACGGCGTTCGCCCTGACTCAGAAATCGGTGGAGGGCTATGCCGTCAGCCCGTTCGGCCGCCAGGATTTCTCCAAGGTTCGCCTGAGCAACTGACCCTCGCCCATGGCACCCGCTGCACCGGCACGCAGAGCGCCGGCGCAGCGGCTATTGGGTTACAACCAGCCGATCTCGGCCATCGACACAGGCTCGCCGTCGCCGACGATGAAGTGGTCGAGCACCCGCACATCCACCAGCTCCAGCGCATCCTTCAGCCGCCGGGTCAGCATGCGGTCCGCCTGGCTCGGCTCGGCCACGCCCGAAGGGTGGTTGTGGGTCAGGATCAGGGCGGCGGCGTTGTGCGCCAGCGCCCGCTTGACCACCTGGCGCGGGTATACGCTGGCACTGTCGATGGAGCCATGGAACAGTGCCTCGAACGTCAGCACCCGGTGCTTGGCATCGAGAAACAGGCAGCCGAACACTTCATGGGGCTCGTGCCGCAACAGCGCCTTCAGGTAATCGCGCACCGCCTGCGGGTTCTCCAGGGCGGAGTCGCGGCGCAGGCGTTCGGCCAGGTGCCGACGGCCCATTTCCAACACCGCCTGCAGCTGCGCGAATTTCGCCGGGCCCAGGCCGAGGCGGCTGCTGAACGCCCGCTGATCGGCCTGGAGCAGGTGGCGCAAGCCGCCAAAATCGCTGAGCAGGTGACGCGCCAGGTCCACCGCGCTTTGCCCGGACACCCCGGTGCGCAGAAAAATCGCCAGCAGTTCGGCGTCGGTCAGGTTCTCCGCTCCCTGGGCCAGGAGCTTCTCCCGCGGGCGTTCCGCCGCGGGCCAATTGCGAATACTCATACAACCTCCATGTCTGACCCGGCCACGAGGGCCGGAATCGCTGCCCGACGCGACTCGCCGGGCTCCCTGGGCCGCTGTTCCGCTGCGGCCGCTGTGCTATCGTAGCCCAGTTTTTTGCGTGGTGATCGGCCTGGGGAGGTGTCATCGCCACGCCGCACATCCACCCTTATAAAAGGCAGGCCTATGCAGCGGCTGTATCGGAAACGCATCATTCTCGGCGTGGGCGGCGGCATTGCCGCCTACAAGAGCGCCGAGCTGATTCGCCGACTCAAGGACCAGGGCGCCGAAGTGCGCGTGGTCATGACCCAGGGCGGCCGCGAGTTCATCACCCCGCTGACGCTGCAAGCCCTCTCCGGCCACCCCGTTCACATGGACCTGCTCGACCCGACTGCCGAAGCCGCCATGGGTCATATCGAGCTGGCGCGCTGGGCCGACCTGGTGCTGGTCGCCCCGGCCACCGCCGACCTCATGGCGCGCCTGGCCCAGGGCCTGGCCAACGACCTGCTGACCACCCTGGTGCTGGCCACCGATGCCCCCGTGGCCCTGGCGCCCGCAATGAACCAGGCCATGTGGCGCGACCCGGCCACCCAGGCCAACGCCGAGCTGCTCAAGGAACGCGGCCTGCGTCTGTTCGGCCCGGCTGCCGGCGAACAGGCCTGCGGCGACGTGGGCCCCGGCCGCATGCTGGAGGCCGAGACCCTCGCCCAGCTGGCTGCCGACTGTTTCCAGCGCAAGGCGCTCAACGGCAAGCACGTACTGATTACCGCCGGCCCGACCCAGGAAAACATCGACCCGGTGCGCTACATCACCAACCACAGCTCGGGGAAAATGGGCTTCGCCCTGGCCGAGGCCGCCGCCGAAGCCGGCGCCAAGGTCACGCTGATCAGCGGCCCGGTGCACCTGCCGACGCCGGACCGGGTCACCCGCATCGACGTGGTCAGCGCCCGCGACATGCTCGCCGCCTGCGAGGCAGCGATGCCCTGCGACATCCTGATCGCTGCCGCCGCCGTCGCCGATTACCGCCCGGAAGTGGTAGCCCAGCACAAATTGAAGAAAGACCCTACCAGCGGTGATGGTTTGCTCCTGCAAATGGTGCGCAACCCGGATATTCTCGCCACCCTGGCCAGCCGCGCCGATCGTCCGTTCAGCGTCGGTTTCGCCGCCGAAACCGAAAACCTGCTGGAGTACGCCTCGCGCAAGCTCAAGGACAAGAACCTCGACCTGATCGTCGCCAACGATGTGGCCAACCCCACCATCGGCTTCAACAGCGAAGAGAACGCGATCACCATCATCGACCGCGCCTTGCACCAGAGCAGCTTCGCACAGACCAGCAAGGGCAAGATCGCCCGGCAACTGGTGGACTTCATCGCCACCCGCCTGCCCGCCTGACGCCCCCACTCACCGACCACAGAGCCTGACATGCACGCGCTACAAGCCAAGATCCTCGACCCTCGCCTCGGCAGTGAATTCCCCCTGCCGCAGTACGCCACGCCCGGTTCCGCCGGCCTCGACCTGCGCGCCATGCTCAAGCAGGACCTGACCCTCGAACCCGGCCAGACCGTACTGATCCCGACCGGCCTGTCGATCTACATCGGCGACCCGGGCCTGGCGGCCATGATCCTGCCGCGCTCCGGCCTGGGCCACAAACACGGCATCGTGCTCGGCAACCTGGTCGGCCTGATCGACTCGGACTACCAGGGCGAGCTGATGGTGTCGTGCTGGAACCGCGGCCAGAGCGCGTTCACCATCGCCATCGGCGAGCGTATCGCCCAACTGATCCTGGTGCCTGTGGTGCAGGCCCACTTCGAACTGGTCGAAGCATTCGACGAAAGCCAGCGCGGTGCCGGCGGCTTCGGACATTCAGGCAGCCACTGATTCGCCACAGGACAATTTGCCAGGGAGACGTTCGATGAAACTCTTCAAGCGCGCCGCCAAGGATGCCGCACTGATTGCCGAGCCCAGCAAGGCCAAGAAAGGTGGCGCCGGCAATGGCCAGACCGCCAACAACCTGCTGCCGGGCGCCATCGCCGCCGTGGCGGGCCTGGTGCTGGCTGCCGGGTTGCTGTGGATTGGCGTGTTCGAAAGCGCCAACCAGCAACGTCTGCAGCAGCTCAACCAGGCCTGGGGCGGCGGCCAGGCAGCCGCCTTGCAGCAGGCACTCAAGCAGCTGACGGCCGATACCCGTGCCGCCGCGCGCAACCCGCAGCTGCTGCAGGCCCTGCAAAGCCAGGACATCAACCAGGTTCGTGCGGCCGAACGCAGCCTCGGCTATTGGGACGGGGTGGTCGACGCGCACCTCAACGTACGCGGCCAGGCAGTTCAGGACATGGGCCGTACCGCGCCGATGAACTTCGCCGCCCTGGACCTGCTGCGCCGCCTCGAAAACGGCCAGCCTCCGGCCGCGGAAGCCTACAAGGTCGGCCAGCGCTGGCTGGTGTATAGCGCCGCGCCCGTGCGCCTGAACGATGACCAGCCGATGCAGGGCACCCTGCTGCTGGTGGTCGACCTTGAGCGCCTGCTGGCCAGCCTGCCGGCACTGCCCGACGGCGTGGGCCAGGTCCAGCTGCTGCAGAAATTCGGCAACACCGCGCCCCAGGTCCTGACCCAGCGCGGCCAGGGCGAAGGCTCGGCGCAGAACTTCGGCACCGGCAACCCGAACTGGACCCTGGCGTTCACCGCCGGCCCGGCCCTGACCGCCTCGACGTTCTCCCCGGTGCTGCTGGCCGTCGCCGCCCTGCTGGCGCTGGCCGGCGCCCTGGCCGGCCTGGTGCTGCTCAACAGCAGCCTGCAACGGCGCCTGCTCGGCGACGTCAGCCAGCTGGTGCAAATGATCAAAGAACTATCCGCGGGCAAGACCGTCAAACCCTTCAGCTTGAGCGTGCCGGCTCTCGATGTACTGGCACAGACGCTGGCCCGGCTACCCCGTCGGGCCAATGAAAGCGCAGCGGCCCCAGAACGCAGTCCTGCCAAGCCCGTCGCCCCGACCAAGCCGGCAGAACTGGTCGACCCGCTGTTCCAAGACACCGATATCCTCGATATCGACATTCTCGACGAAGACCAGGACCTCCTGGGATTGGAGCAGACCCTCGCAATGACTACCCCGCAAGCCGCACCCAAACTTCCTGCCGATATTTTCCGTGCCTACGACATCCGTGGCGTGGTGGGCAGCAGCCTGACAGCGGAAACCGCTTACTGGATCGGTCGTGCCATTGGTTCGCAGAGCCTCGCCCAGGGCGAGCCGAATGTCGCCGTGGGCCGTGACGGCCGCCTGTCCGGGCCGGAACTGACCCAGCAACTGATCCAGGGCCTGCTCGACTGTGGCTGCCATGTCAGCGACGTCGGCATGGTCCCGACCCCGGTGGTCTACTACGCGGCCAACATCCTCAGCGGCAAGTCCGCGGTGATGCTGACCGGCAGCCACAACCCGCCGGACTACAACGGTTTCAAGATCGTCATCGCCGGCGACACCCTCGCCAACGAACAGATCCAGGCGCTCAAGACCCGCATCGACAACAACGACCTGGCCAGCGGTGTTGGCACCGTCGAGCAGGTCGATGTGCTCGAGCGCTACTTCAAGCAGATCCGCGACGACATCGCCATGGCCAAGCCCATGCGCGTGGTGGTCGACTGCGGCAACGGCGCCGCTGGTGTCATCGCCCCGCAACTGATCGAAGCGCTGGGTTGCACCGTGATTCCGCTGTACTGCGAAGTCGACGGCAACTTCCCCAACCACCACCCGGACCCGGGCAAGCCGGAGAACCTGGTCGACCTGATCGCCCGGGTGAAATCGGAAAAGGCCGACCTCGGCCTGGCCTTCGACGGCGACGGTGACCGCGTCGGTGTGGTGACCAACACCGGCACCATCGTCTACCCGGACCGCCTGCTGATGCTGTTCGCCAAGGACGTGGTCTCGCGCAACCCGGGCGCCGACATCATCTTCGACGTCAAATGCACCCGTCGCCTGACCCCGCTGATCAGTGGCTACGGTGGTCGCCCGGTGATGTGGAAGACCGGTCACTCGCTGATCAAGAAGAAGATGAAGGAAACCGGCGCCCTGCTTGCGGGCGAAATGAGCGGCCACATCTTCTTCAAGGAGCGCTGGTTCGGCTTCGACGACGGCATCTACGCTGCCGCCCGCCTGCTGGAAATCCTCAGCCAGGACAAGCGCGACGCCGAGTTGGTGTTCAGCGCCTTCCCGAGCGACATTTCCACGCCGGAGATCAACATCCAGGTCACCGAGCAGACCAAGTTCCGCATCATCGACAGCCTGCAGCGCGACGGTGTCTGGGGTGAAGGCAACATCACCACTCTCGACGGCGTGCGGGTCGATTACCCGAAAGGCTGGGGCCTGGTTCGCGCCTCCAACACCACGCCGGTGCTGGTCCTGCGCTTCGAGGCGGACAGCGAGCAGGAGCTCGAACGCATAAAAGATGTGTTCCGTGCCCAGCTGTACAGCGTCGCACCTGATATCACCCTACCGTTCTGATCCGCCGATTCAGCCTTGGAGCCCCTGCATGACCCTTGAACGTGATGCCGCCAGCAACGTCGCCAAAGTACTTTCCGAGGCGCTTCCGTACATTCGCCGTTTCGTAGGCAAGACCCTGGTGATCAAGTACGGCGGCAACGCCATGGAAAGCGACGAGCTGAAGACCGGTTTCGCCCGTGACATCGTTCTGATGAAAGCGGTCGGCATCAACCCGGTGGTCGTGCACGGCGGCGGCCCGCAGATCGGCGACCTGCTCAAGCGCCTGTCGATCGAAAGCCACTTCATCGATGGCATGCGCGTCACCGACGCCCAGACCATGGACGTGGTGGAGATGGTACTCGGCGGCCAGGTCAACAAGGACATCGTCAACCTGATCAACCGCCATGGCGGCAGCGCGATCGGGCTGACCGGCAAGGACGCCGAGCTGATTCGCGCGAAGAAGCTGACCGTCACCCGCCAGACCCCGGAAATGACCCAGCCCGAGATCATCGATATCGGTCACGTCGGCGAAGTCACCGGGGTCAACACCGACCTGCTGAACATGCTGGTGAAGGGCGACTTCATCCCGGTCATCGCGCCGATTGGCGTGGGCCCGTCCGGTGAGTCCTACAACATCAACGCCGACCTGGTGGCCGGTAAGGTGGCCGAAGCACTGAAAGCCGAAAAGCTGATGCTGCTGACCAACATCGCCGGCCTGATGGACAAGGAAGGCAAGGTGCTGACCGGCCTGACCACCGAGCAGGTCGACGGCCTGATCGCCGACGGCACGATCTACGGCGGCATGCTGCCGAAGATCCGCTGCGCCCTCGAGGCGGTCCAGGGCGGCGTGATCAGCGCGCACATCATCGATGGACGCGTGCCCAACGCCGTGCTGCTGGAAATCTTCACCGACAGCGGCGTCGGCACCCTGATCTGCAACCGCAAGCGCCACTGATCCAGGTACCTGAATGAATCAGCCCGGGCAATCGGGCTGATTCGCCTCCTGAATAGACCCACCTCCCCCTTGCCCTCCGGCCGGCCCTCGTCGACGCTCCAGTGATCGACCAACAGGGTTCTGCCATGACGACCATTCCCGCCCGCGACGCCTTCACCTTCTTCCACTCGCTACGGGTGCGCTGGTCCGAGGTCGATCCTCAGGCCATCGTGTTCAACGGTCATTACCTGACCTACGCCGATGTCGCCATCACCGAGTACTTCCGCGCCCTGGGCATCCAGTACCCGGCCGACCTGAGCCAGGAGGGCGGCGATTTCTTCGCCATCAAGACGGTGCTCGAATACCTGGCGCCGGCCCGCTTCGACGACCTGCTGGAGATCGGCATACGCACAGGGCGCCTGGGGCGCTCCAGCCTGAGTTTTCATCTGGGTATCTGGCGGGCCGGGGAAGCGCTGACCGCCGGCGAGATCATCTACGTCCATGCGGACAGCGCGAGCCGCAGCAGCAAGGCGCTGCCGCAGTGGCTACGCCACCGGATCAATGAGTACGAGCGGCAGGCGCCCGAGCAGTAACGGCGGGCGACTCAGGGACGACGCAGGAGCAGCTCGCTGAGCCGGTTACGGTCGGCGAGAAAACTGGCCTCGGCCTCTTTACGGGCGGCCTGGTAGCGGTCGATGTCTTTTTGCAGACGCCGCTGCTCGGCCTTTTGGTTGTCGATCTGTCGCAGCAACTGATCCGGCACCGGCCGGCCCGCGCGCTCATGATCGGCAGCCTGGCTCTGCAGGTTGGACTGCTGGGTACGAACCGACTGCAGGTTGCCGCGGGCCACGCTGAGCAGGCCGTCCAGCTCGTTCAGCTTGCGCTCGCGGGCGCGATCGACGTCATCGGGGCTGGTGTAGAGGCGCAGCAACTGCGCGTCGGAACGGGCACGGGCCTTGTCCGCCACCAGGCGCTTCATTTCCTCGGCGCTCGGCGCGGGCGGCACCACCTTGACCACGCGCCCCTGGTCATTGAGCACTTCATAACCCTTGGCGATGAATTCCGGCGGCACGCCCTGGCGACTGAGGACGGTCACTCCCTTGTCATCGACGTAGCGGTACAGCTCCGCAGCATGCCCCAGGACCGGCAGCAGTAAGCCGAACAACAGCGAACAGCGGATCATGGCCGGATTGGGCATCGGGGCAGCACCTTATTGTCGTGGGTCAGATTCCATACTCGGCGCGATAGGCTTGCACCGCTGGCAGATACTGCTTGAGTTCAGCATCCCCCGCCAGATATTCCAGTACCTGTTCGAGTGACACGATGCTCACTACGGGCATATTGAAGTCGCGCTCGACTTCCTGGATGGCCGATAGCTCGCCATTGCCCCGCTCCTGACGGTTCAGGGCGATCAGCACGCCGGCCGCTTTGGCGTCCTGGGCATCGATGATCTGCATGACTTCGCGGATCGCCGTGCCGGCGGTAATCACGTCATCGATGATCAGCACGTTGCCGGTCAGCGGGGCACCGACCAGGGTGCCGCCTTCGCCGTGGTCCTTGGCTTCCTTGCGGTTGAAGCACCAGGGCACGTCACGCTGATGGTGCTCGGCCAGGGCGACCGCAGTGGTCGCGGCCAGGGGAATGCCCTTGTAGGCCGGGCCGAACAGCACGTCGAACGGGATACCGCTTTCAACGATCGCCGCGGCGTAGAAACGCCCCAGCTGGGCCAGCGCCAGGCCGCTGCTGAACAGGCCGGCGTTGAAGAAATACGGGCTGGTACGCCCCGACTTGAGGGTGAACTGACCGAAGCGCAGAACCCCGCGCTCGATGGCAAAACGAATGAATTCGCGCTGGTACGCTTGCATGGAAAATCCCGGACGGCACGGATTTGGCTAGGAATTTAGCTAATTGGACGTGAGCTCGGGTATCATACACGCACGTGTTTTTGGGGGCCATTTATGCGGATCATCAGTGTGAACGTGAATGGTATTCAGGCTGCAGTCGAGCGTGGTTTGCTCAGTTGGCTGCAAGCACAGAATGCCGACGTCATCTGCCTGCAGGATACCCGCGCCTCCGCCTTTGAACTGGACGACCAAGCCCTCCAACTGGATGGCTATTTCCTCTATGCCTGCGATGCAGAAGTACCGAGCCAAGGTGGCGTGGCACTCTACTCGCGGTTGCAACCCAAGGCGGTAATCAGCGGCCTCGGCTTTGAAATGGCCGACCGCTATGGGCGCTACCTGCAGGCTGATTTTGACAAAGTCAGTATCGCCACGATGCTCATGCCATCCGGGCAGGGCGGCGACGAGAGCTTGAATCAGAAATTCAAGTTCATGGACGACTTCACCCATTATCTGGACAAGCAGCGTCGCAAGCGCCGCGAGTACATCTATTGCGGCTCGTTCTACGTGGCGCATCAGAAGCTGGACGTGAAGAACTGGCGCGACTGCCAGCAGCTGCCGGGTTTCCTGGCGCCTGAGCGTGCCTGGCTGGATGAAGTGATTGGCACCATGGGCTACGTGGACGCCCTGCGCGAAGTCAACCGCGAGGCCGACCAGTACAGCTGGTGGCCGGACAGCGAGCAGGCGGAAATGCTCAACCTGGGCTATCGCTTCGACTACCAGTTGCTGACGCCCGGCATGCGCCGCAGCGTCCGCACGGCGCGCCTGCCACGCCAGCCGCGCTTCTCGCAGCACGCCCCGCTGATCGTCGATTACGACTGGATTCTCAGCGTCTGAACATGAAAAAAGCCGGCATCAGCCGGCTTTTTTCATGGATCGATCTCTCACGCACCGCTACTGCGCCGCCTGCTCCAACCCGGCCTCTGCCTGAGCGAGCAGGGTCTGTATATACGCATCATCGGCATAGCGCTGGCCGAGGTCGCTCAAGTGCTGGCGGGCCAGTTCGTACTCCTCGAGCTCCAGGTAATTGCGCGCGAGCACGATCTCGGTGATACGGCCCGGCGCGATCTCGAAGGCCGCCTTGTTGTACTGCAGTGCCTTGCGGTAGTCGATGTACTCGGCGCCGTTGTCGCCCAGATAGACCAGACCCAGCACGTTGTTGACCGCCAGTTGCCGCGGTGCCAGGAGGAATGCCCGCTCCAGCTTGGCAACGGCCTCCGGCACCCGATCCAGCATGAGGTCGGCGTCGGCCATATTCACCAGGTAGTCGTAGCTGCCTTCCGGATAGAACGCCGCTGCCTTCGCCGCATACTCGCCCGAACGTGGGTAATCCCCCAGTTCGTAATAGCCCAGCGAGATGTAGCGCAACGAGTCGGCCTTCTGCAGGTCGGTCGCTGCGGGGCTCTGCACGACGCGTTCGAACTGGGCGATGGCCTGCTCGGTCTGCCCGCTGTCGTGAAGCTGCTCCGCTTCGCGCTTGAGCGTTTGAATCTGCACCCGCTCCTGGACCGCAGCCAGGGCGCCGGGCGCCTCGTTGCAGCCCACCACGCCCATGCACAACAGCACCAGCGCCAGTATCCGTACCTTCATTACCACTCCTAACATGACTGCAATGGGAGCCCGCGAGTGCTCCCGACTCAACAACTCACTTCACCAGCCGCCAGCAGAACGGGTAGCGATACGCGCGCCCTTCATTGGCCTTGATCCCGGCAATGATGGTCAGGACGATGGCGCCGATGAACACCAGGCCCGTCAGCAGAATGCCAACCGCCACCAGCATCAGCATCACGCTGATGACCATGGCGATCATCACCGTGATCTGAAAATTCAGCGCTTCCTTGCCCTGCTCATCGATGAACGGGTCCAGGTCCTTCTTGATCTGCCAGACAATCAGCGGCCCGATCAGGTTGCCGAAGGGGAAGACGAACCCCAGGAACGCCGCGAGGTGGCAGAACATCGCCCACTGACGCGCTTCCCGGTCGGGTGTCGGAACAGGGGATTGCGAGAGCTCATCCATCGTCACGCTCCTGGGGTTGGGGTCTGTCAATCAGCCAGCGCAGCCTGCTGCAGGGCGAACAGTTCGCCCATGCCCTGCTGTGCCAGCGCCAGCATGGCGTTCAGCTCGGCCGGCTGGAACGGCGCGCCTTCAGCGGTGCCCTGCACCTCGATGAAGCCACCGGTGCTGGTCATCACCACGTTCAGGTCGGTTTCGGCGGCGGAATCTTCCAGGTAATCCAGATCGAGCACCGGCTCACCCTGATACATACCCACCGACACGGCGGCGATCATCTGCTTGAGCGGATCGCCGCCCTTGAGACCACCACGCTTCTTGATCACTTTCAATGCATCGACCAGGGCGACCATGGCGCCGGTGATCGACGCCGTACGGGTACCGCCATCGGCCTGGATCACGTCGCAATCGACGTACAGGGTGTTCTCGCCCAGCTTGGACATGTCCAGCGCCGCGCGCAGGGAGCGGCCGATCAGGCGCTGGATTTCCAGGGTGCGCCCGCCCTGCTTGCCACGGCTCGCCTCGCGCTGGTTACGGTCGCCGGTTGCCCGCGGCAGCATGCCGTACTCGGCGGTCAGCCAGCCCTGGCCCTGGCCCTTGAGGAAGCGCGGTACGCCGGACTCCACGCTGACCGTGCAAATCACTTTGGTGTCGCCGAACTCCACCAGAACCGAGCCCTCGGCGTGCTTGGTGTAGTTGCGGGTGATGCGAATCGAGCGCAACTGATCGGCGGCGCGGCCACTGGGACGTTTCATCGGGAATACCTGCTCTGGAGTAAAATCTGCCCGGCATTATAGGGTGCATGGCACCCCGGCGACATGACCAATTGGGTGTGGCCGGCACGGTGCGCTACAATCCTGCGCCTTTCGTTCCGACTTTTCCGAGAGGTCCGCCCCATGATCCACAGCATGACTGCCTTCGCCCGCACCGAGCAGGCTGTGGCCATCGGCACCCTGAGCTGGGAGCTGCGCTCGGTCAATCACCGCTACCTCGAACCGCACCTGCGCCTGCCGGAATCGTTCCGCGACCTCGAAGGAGCGGTGCGCGAAGCACTGCGCCAGGGGCTCTCGCGTGGCAAGGTGGAATGCACCCTGCGCATCGTCGAGGACAGCGCCGGCAAGCCGCTGCAGGTCGACCTGGCCCGCGCGGCCCAACTGGTCGCCGCCGCCGAAAGTGTGGCCGGCCTGATCAAGCAGCCGGCAGCACTCAATCCCCTGGAAGTCCTCGGCTGGCCCGGCGTACTGGTGGCCGATGCCACCGACCCGCAGGCGCTCAACAAGGCCGCACTGGCGCTGTTCAACCAGGCCCTGGCCGAGCTGAAGAACGGCCGCCAGCGTGAAGGCGCCGAGCTGGCGAAGATCCTCAACGAACGCCTCGACAGCATCCTCGAAGAAGTCAGCACCCTGCGCGAGCTGGTGCCGCACATGCTCGCCGGTCAGCGCCAGAAGATTCTCGACCGCTGCGCTGAAATGCAGGCCGAGCTCGACCCGCAGCGCCTGGAGCAGGAGCTGGTGGTGCTCGCGCAGAAGAGTGACGTCGCCGAAGAACTGGATCGCCTGAACACCCACGTCAGCGAAGTGCGCCGGGTCCTCAAGGCCGGGGGCGCAGCCGGGCGCCGCCTGGACTTCCTCATGCAGGAACTCAACCGCGAGGCCAACACCCTGGGCTCCAAGGCCTTCGACACCCGCAGCACCAATGCCGCGGTGAACCTGAAGGTGCTGATCGAGCAGATGCGCGAACAGGTCCAGAACATCGAATGAAAACGGCCACGCCCTGCTGAATCCGCCTAGAAAGGCGACCCGACAGAGGTAAACTGGGTTCATTCAGCAGACAGCCACTCGCCAGGCCAGACGCCCGACACTGTTTTCCAGGAACATTTATGACCACCACCGGCACCCTCTACATTGTTTCCGCGCCCTCCGGCGCCGGCAAAAGCAGCCTGGTCAAGGCACTGATCGACAGCGACCCGCAGATCCGCGTGTCGGTGTCGCACACCACCCGCGCCATGCGCCCGGGTGAGGAAAACGGCGTGCACTACCACTTCGTCGACCATGCGCAGTTCACGGCCATGCTCGAACAGAGCGAGTTCCTGGAGCATGCCCAGGTCTTCGACAATTTCTACGGCACCTCCCAGCGCTCGCTGGAGAAGACCCTCGCCGAAGGCTTCGACCTGATCCTGGAAATCGACTGGCAGGGTGCACAGCAAGTGCGCCGCCTGATGCCGCAGTCCAAATCGATCTTCATCCTGCCGCCGACCCTCGAGGCCCTGCGCCACCGCCTGACCAACCGCGGCCAGGACAGCGGCGAGATCATCGAGCGCCGCATGCGCGAAGCGGTCAGCGAAATGAGCCATTACGTCGAGTACGACTATTTGGTGATCAACGATGACTTCGCCCACGCACTGAGCGACCTGAAGGCGATTTTCCGCGCCAACCAGTTGCTGCAGAGCCCCCAGCAACAGCGCCACGCCGGCTTACTCGGGGAATTGCTGAACTGACCGCTTATAAAGCGCGATAAAACAGTGCTTCCCTTAATGCTGGTGATTTTTTAGACTATTCAGTCCGCTCGCCCATCCGGGCCCAGCTCTATTCTGCATTTGCTACGAGGAACACCATGGCCCGCGTTACCGTCGAAGATTGCCTGGACAACGTTGATAACCGCTTCGAGCTGGTCATGCTCGCCACCAAGCGTTCCCGTCAACTCGCTACCGGCGGCAAAGAGCCGAAAGTAGCCTGGGAAAACGACAAGCCGACCGTCGTCGCCCTGCGTGAAATCGCAGCCGGCCTGGTTGACTACGAAGTGATCGCCCAGGACGACATCGTCGAAGAAGAGCCGCTGTTCGCTGCATTCGAGGAAGAGGCGAACGAGCCTCTGTAAGCCTATGCCTGGTCGACGTCGTACGGCGCAGGGTCATCCGGATCGGCAGGGAGTAGCTCCATGCCGAGCATAGACGCCCTCGCCGATCGACTTTCGGCCTACCTCGGCCACGACCAGGTCAACCTGGTCCGTCGCGCCTACTTCTACGCCGAACAAGCCCACGACGGCCAGCGCCGCCGGAGCGGCGAAGCCTATGTGACCCACCCGCTGGCGGTGGCGAACATCCTGGCCGACATGCACATGGACCATCAGAGCCTGATGGCGGCCATGCTGCACGATGTGATCGAAGACACCGGTATCGCCAAGGAAGCCCTGCATGCGCAGTTCGGCGAATCCGTGGCCGAACTGGTCGACGGGGTCAGCAAGCTGACCCAGATGAACTTCGAGACCAAGGCCGAAGCCCAGGCTGAAAACTTCCAGAAGATGGCCATGGCCATGGCCCGCGACATTCGCGTGATCCTGGTCAAGCTGGCCGACCGCCTGCACAACATGCGCACCCTGGAAGTCCTGTCCGGCGAGAAACGCCGGCGCATCGCCAAGGAAACCCTGGAAATCTACGCACCCATCGCCAACCGGCTGGGCATGCACAGCATGCGCGTGGAGTTCGAAGACCTGGGCTTCAAGGCCATGCACCCGATGCGCTCCGAGCGCATTCGCGCCGCCGTGCGCCGCGCCCGGGGCAACCGCAAGGAAATCGTCAACAAGATCGAAGAGTCGCTGCTCCACTGCCTGCAACGCGAGGGCCTGGAAGGCGATGTGATGGGCCGCGAGAAGCACTTGTACGGCATCTACCAGAAGATGCGCGGCAAGCGTCGGGCCTTCAACGAGATCATGGACGTCTACGCCTTCCGCATCATCGTCGACAAGGTCGACACCTGCTACCGCGTGCTCGGCGCCGTGCACAACCTCTACAAGCCGCTGCCCGGGCGCTTCAAGGACTACATCGCGATCCCCAAGGCCAACGGCTACCAGTCGCTGCACACCACGCTGTTCGGCATGCACGGCGTGCCGATCGAGATCCAGATTCGCACCCGCGAAATGGAAGAGATGGCCAACAACGGCATCGCCGCGCACTGGCTCTACAAGTCCAACGACGATGACCAGCCCAAGGGCACCCATGCCCGGGCGCGTCAGTGGGTCAAGGGCGTGCTGGAAATGCAGCAACGCGCCGGCAACTCGCTGGAATTCATCGAGAGCGTGAAGATCGACCTGTTCCCGGACGAGGTTTACGTGTTCACGCCCAAGGGCCGCATCATGGAATTGCCGAAAGGCTCCACGGCGGTCGACTTCGCCTACGCGGTGCACACCGACGTCGGCAATACCTGCATCGCCTGCCGCATCAACCGCCGCCTGGCGCCACTGTCCCAGGCCCTGGAAAGCGGCTCGACGGTGGAAATCGTCACCGCGCCAGGCGCCCGACCGAACCCGGCCTGGCTGAATTTCGTGGTCACCGGCAAGGCCCGCACGCACATCCGCCATGCGCTCAAGCTGCAACGCCGCTCGGAGTCGATCAGCCTCGGCGAGCGCTTGCTGAACAAGGTCCTGGCGGGCTTCGACAGCCACCTGGAAAAACTGCCGGCCGAACGCGTGCAAGCAGTCCTGGGCGAGTACCGCCTGGAGTACCAGGAAGACCTGCTGGAAGACATCGGCCTGGGCAACCGCATGGCCTACGTGGTTGCACGCCGGCTGCTGGCCAGTGACGGCGACGAGCTGCCGAGCGCCGAAGGCCCACTGGCGATTCGCGGCACCGAAGGCTTGGTGCTGAGCTACGCCAAGTGCTGCACGCCGATCCCGGGCGACCCCATCGTCGGCCACCTGTCCGCGGGCAAGGGCATGGTCGTGCACCTGGAAACCTGCCGCAATATCGGCGACATCCGCCACAACCCGGAAAAATGCATCCAGCTGTCCTGGGCCAAGGATGTCGCTGGCGAATTCAATGTCGAGCTGCGCGTCGAGCTGGAACACCAGCGCGGCCTGATCGCCCTGCTGGCCAGCAGCGTGAACGCCGCCGACGGCAACATCGAGAAGATCAGCATGGACGAACGCGACGGCCGCATCAGCGTGGTCCAGCTGGTCGTCAGCGTGCATGATCGTGTTCACCTCGCCCGCGTGATCAAGAAGCTGCGCGCCCTCACCGGCGTCATCCGCATCACCCGGGTTCGCGCCTAAGCCGCCTGGCGCTGGCAAAGCCGGCGCCAGCCAAGCCTCACTACCCCCTCATACAAACAGGAGTTCCCATGAGCAAGAGCGTGATCAGCACTGACAAGGCCCCCGCCGCGATCGGCACCTACTCCCAGGCGATCAAGGCCGGCAACACCGTGTACATGTCCGGGCAGATCCCCCTGGACCCGAAGACCATGGAACTGGTGGAAGGCTTCGAAGCACAGACCGTTCAGGTCTTCGAAAACCTCAAGGCTGTGGCCGAAGCCGCTGGCGGCTCGTTCAAGGACATCGTCAAGCTCAACATCTTCCTCACCGACCTGTCGCACTTCGCCAAGGTCAACGAGGTCATGGGCCGCTACTTCGAGCAGCCCTACCCGGCCCGCGCCGCCATCGGCGTTGCCTCGCTGCCGCGCGGCTCGCAAGTGGAAATGGACGCCATCCTGGTACTCGAATAAGTCGTTGCGGCGAGGTTCGCCCCGCCTTGCGCCCCGGAAAGGAATGCTCGATGCGTCACGCCCTCCCCCTGCTGCTCGGTGCAGCCCTGCTCGGCGGCTGCTCCAGTGCGGCGGTCGATCCCAGTGGCATCTGGATCAACCAGACCGCCATCGACGAGGCGAACCAGGAAGGCAAGCTGCGCGAGTCGCTGCTCGCCTACGGTCCCAACCTGGAATGGCAGATCGATGCCGACGCGGGCTCGGCCAGCTACAGCAACGGCTTCGAGCAGGTCGAGGGCAAGCTGGTCGGCCAGGACGGCAACAGCTGGCGCATCGATTTCTATGGCGACGACATCCATGAGCAACTGAGCCTGGATGACGAGGACCTGGTGCAGAACGCCAGCGCCAACCTGCCGGAACAGCGCTTCGTCCGCGCCGCCAACACCGGCACCGACGCCAATGCCCCCAAAGGCAGCAGTTTCGAGTACGCGCTCTACCAGACCTACCTGGGCGGCACCTGGAAGATCATCGAAGGCGCCGGCCAGGGCGGCCTGGTGCTGTTCCACCCGGACGGCAACCTCGAAGGCCTGCCGGGCGCCAACCGCTTCGCCCTGTGCCTGGCCGGTGACTGCGCCGCCATGAGCGGCGAAAACGACAGCATCTGGCTGCAACTCGGCGACCAGGGCAGCCCATGGATTTTCGTCCATGACGGCAATCGCCTGGAAATCCTCGAAGCGCGCAACCGCGCCCGGATCGATGAAATGCCCGAGTACACCCCCGGCAACCGCACCTGGCTGCTCGAACGCCAGTGACCCGGGGCCAGGCGCGTGCTGCGCCTGGCTGCCCGCTTCAGCGTCCGGCCAGAACGGCCGCGTAGCCCTCGCGGTAACTCGGATAGATCGGCGCCCAGCCCAGTGCACGGGCTCGGGCATTGCTGCAGCGTTTGCTGCCGGAACGGCGCACCGTGGACGCTTCCGCCCACTCGGTAACCTGCAGCGCATCGCGCAGCCAGGCCACCACTTCGTGCAACGGCGCCGGTTCGTCGTCCACCCCGATATACAGCTCATCCAGGGCTTCGCCACGGGCATCGGCCTGCACCAGGAAGGCCAGCAGGCCCGCACAGTCGTCGGCATGGATGCGGTTGGCGTACAGCGGAGGCTCGCTGACCACCCGATAGCCCATCTGCACCTGCTTGAGCAGCCATTCGCGACCAGGTCCATAAATACCGGTCAGGCGCACCGAGGTCGCCGGGATGCCGCTCTGCCAGGCCAGGCGCTCGGCCTCCAGCATCACCCGTCCGGAATAGGCCTGGGCTTCGGCGGGTGAGGACTCGTCTATCCACTCACCGTCCTTTTGCCCATACACCCCGCTGCTGGATACGAAGAACAGCCGGCGCGGCTGCTGGCCCGTCTCCTTCAGCCAGCTCAACACGTTGCGCAGGCCGTCGAAATAGGCGGCCTGATAACCCGCTTCGTCGTGCTGGGTGGCCGCGGCGCAGTACACCAGGTAATCGAGTGCGCCCTCCGGCCACTGGGCTGGACGCGATGCATCCTGCAGGTCGCCAGCGACCGGCAGCACGCCCGCTGGCAACGCTGCGACATTGCGACGCATGCCGAACACCGTCCAGCCGGCCTCGCTCAGATTCACCGCCAAGCGCCCGCCGACATCGCCGCAGCCCGCAATCATTACCCTTCCAACCGCATCCATAGATCACCTCGAACGCGCTCGCCCACCTGTCCGCGAGCGCTCTAAATAGAAGACTGAATGTAATATAGTTACATAACGGCTTTCATAAACAAGAATTACTTGCAATAATGTTCAGCCTTTTTTGCCAATGCCAGCTTCTTGGCATCGGTCACCGTTATCCCACTCTAGGTCCGGCCAGCATGAACTCTACCGCCCATAGCGTTAAGCCACTCATTGTCGCCTCTCGGCCACAACGCCTGCGCGTTCTTCCCGCCCTCCTGCTCAGCCTGCTGGTCATGCCGTTCAGTGCAATGGCCGAACAGGCCGCGCCAAGCGCCCCAACGACGCCTGCAGCGGAAGCACCGGCCACCACACCGAACGCTGCAGCGCCGGATGCCGCCGCAGCAGGTGCCGTGGCACCGGCTGTCGATCCTCGCCTGGTCGAAGAGCTGAACGCGAAAATCGAAGCCCTTGGCCCGGACGCCACCCCTGAGCAACTCGCCCAGGTGCGCACGCAGTTCTTCACCGAGAACGGCATCGCGCCCGAGACCGCACAGGAGCTGTCGAACATGATCGGCTCGCTGAACGACCTCGGGGCCGCCCTGAATGAAGAAGCCGCTGCCGAAGAAGCCTTCCACGACCTGTCGCCATGGGGCATGTACCAGAGCGCCGACATCGTGGTCAAAAGCGTGATGATCGGCCTGATCCTGGCCTCCATCCTGACCTGGACCGTGTGGATCGCCAAGAGCATCGAGCTGGTCAGCGCCCGTCGCCGCCTGCGCCGCGAACTGGTCGACCTCAAGGGTGCACGCAACCTGGCCCAGGCCACCGAGCAGGCCCGCGCCAAGCACAGCTTCAGCGAGATCCTCATCGAAGACGCCCGCGAAGAACTGAAACTCTCCGCCAACAGCCGCGAGAAAGAAGGCATCAAGGAGCGCGTCAGCTTCCGCCTGGAGCGTCTGGTCGCCGCCTGCGGCCGCGACATGAGCAAAGGGACCGGCATCCTGGCCACCATCGGTTCCACCGCGCCGTTCATCGGCCTGTTCGGTACCGTGTGGGGCATCATGAACAGCTTCATCGGCATCGCCAAGACCCAGACCACCAACCTGGCGGTCGTCGCCCCCGGTATCGCCGAGGCCCTGCTGGCCACCGCACTGGGCCTGGTAGCAGCCATCCCGGCGGTGATCATCTACAACGCCTTCGCCCGTTCGATCGCTGCCTACAAGGCGCAGGTCGCCGACGCCTCGGCCCAGGTCCTGCTGCTGGTCAGCCGCGACCTCGACACCCTGCCGGCCAACGAGCGCAGCCAGCAACCGCACATGGTCAAGGCGGGCTGATGCCATGGGTTTGCACCTGAACGAAAACGCAGACGATCTGCAGGAAAACCACGAAATCAACGTCACGCCGTTCATCGACGTGATGCTGGTGCTGCTGATCATCTTCATGGTGGCGGCACCGCTCGCCACCGTGGACGTGAAGATCGACCTCCCGGCCTCCAGCGCCAAGCCGGCGCCGCGCCCGGACAAGCCGATCTACCTGAGCATCAAGTCCGACAACACCCTGTTCCTCGACAACGACCAGGTCGCCGCCGGCCAGCTCGGCGCAGCCCTGGATCGGTTGACCCAGGCGGACAAGGAAAAAACCATCTTCGTGCGCGGCGACAAGGACGTTAACTACAGCGACCTGATGAGCGTGATGGATAACCTGCGTTCGTCCGGCTACCTCAAGATCGGCCTGGTCGGCCTGGAGACGGTCGGCGCGCAATGAAGAAATCCAGCCGCACGCTATCCTGGAGCGGCAGCCTGATCCTGGTGGTCGGCCTGCACGTCGCGCTCTTCGTCTGGGCCCTGTACTGGCAGCCGCAAGCCAAGCCGATCGAACTGCCGCCCGCGGCGATGATGGTCGAGCTGGAGCCGCTGGCAGCACCGGCACCCGCGGCTCCGCCGCCACCCGAAGTGGCGCCGGAAGAGCCCGAGCCGCAGCCCAAACTGGTCGAAGCCCCGAAGCCGAAGCTGGCCATCACGCCGCCCAAGCCGAAACCCAAGCCAAAGCCGAAGCCGCCGAAACCGGTCGAGCCGACGCCACAGGCCAAGCCGCAGGAGACGCCACCCGCGGACACGCCGCCAGCACCGGTCGCGACTGCCGACAGCAAGCCTGCGGCGCCTCAGCAGGCGAACATCAGCGCACCGAGCCAGGCGGAAGTCACGTGGCAGAGCAAGCTGATCAGCCACCTGAGCAAGTACAAGCGCTACCCGGATGACGCGCGTCGTCGTGGTATCGAAGGGGTCAACCGCCTGCACATGGTGATCGACGGCAACGGCAAGGTCGTGTCGTACACGCTCACTGGCAAGTCGGGCAGTGCGTCTCTGGATCGCGCGACCCTGCAGATGATCCGCCGCGCCCAGCCGCTGCCGGCACCGCCTGCCGAGATGCTCAAGGGCGGCACCGTGGAAATCGTTGCCCCCTTCATCTATGCCCTGGATCGACGCTAGGGCTTGAGGAAGGCTGAACAGGCCCCGATCCGCACCTGTGGATCGGGGCCTTTTTCGTCAAATACCCCACACGGCACGCCGGTCAGCCCTGATCGGCAGTTGGTTACATTGAATACAGCCGCTATGCTTGGGCGCATCTCAATGGATTAAGACTATGACCCTGACCGAACTGCGCTACATCGTCACCCTCGCCCAGGAACAGCACTTTGGCCGCGCGGCGGAACGCTGTCATGTCAGCCAGCCCACGCTGTCGGTCGGGGTGAAGAAACTCGAGGACGAGCTCGGGGTGCTGATTTTCGAGCGCAGCAAGAGCGCAGTGCGCCTGACCCCGGTCGGCGAAGGCATCGTGACCCAGGCGCAGAAAGTCCTGGAACAGGCCCAGGGCATCCGCGAACTGGCCCAGGCCGGCAAGAACCAGCTCGCCGCGCCGCTGAAGATCGGCGCCATCTACACCGTGGGCCCGTACCTGTTCCCGCACCTGATTCCGCAGCTGCACCGCGTGGCCACGCAGATGCCGCTGTACATCGAGGAAAACTTCACCCACGTGCTGCGCGACAAGCTGCGCACCGGGGAGCTGGACGCCATCATCATCGCCCTGCCGTTCCAGGAGGCCGACGTCCTGACCCTGCCGCTGTACGACGAACCCTTCTACGCCCTGTTGCCCCACGGCCACCCCTGGGCGGAGATGGAGAGCATCGACACCAAGCTGCTCAACGACAAGAGCCTGCTGCTGCTCGGTGAAGGCCACTGCTTCCGCGATCAGGTGCTGGAAGCCTGCCCAACCCTGCGCAAGGGCGGCGAAGAACACGCCAAGCACACCACCGTCGAATCCAGCTCCCTGGAAACCATCCGCCACATGGTCGCCTCCGGCCTCGGCGTGTCGATCCTGCCGTTCTCGGCCGTGGACAGCCACCACTACGCCCCCGGCGTGATCGAAGTGCGTCCGCTCAGCGCGCCGGTGCCGTTCCGCACCGTGGCCATCGCCTGGCGCGCCAGCTTCCCGCGGCCGAAAGCCATCGAGATCCTGGCTGACTCGATCCGCCTGTGCTCGGTCGCCCGTCCGCCCGCGCAAAACGGCTAACGCCGGCCATGACCGAACTGACGGCGGTTTCTGTCACCGCATTGAAAGGCGTCGGCGCGGCCCTGGCCGAGAAACTCGCCAAGGTGGGCCTGGAGAACCTGCAGGACGTGCTGTTCCACCTGCCGCTGCGCTACCAGGACCGCACCCGCATCGTGCCGATTGGCGCCCTGCGACCGGGCCAGGATGCGGTGGTCGAAGGCATCGTCGCCGGGGCCGACGTGGTCATGGGCCGCCGTCGCAGCCTGCTGGTACGCCTGCAGGACGGCAGCGGCACCCTGAGCCTGCGCTTCTACCATTTCAGCCAGGCCCAGAAAGAGGGCCTCAAGCGCGGCACCCAGGTGCGCTGCTACGGCGAAGTGCGTCCCGGCTCCTCGGGCCTGGAAATCTATCACCCGGAATACCGGGCGCTGTCGGGCAACGAACCGATCGCCGTAGAACAGACCCTGACCCCGATCTACCCGACCACCGAAGGCCTGACCCAGCAGCGCCTGCGCCAGCTCAGCGAGCAGGCCCTGGCGCGCCTGGGCCCGCACAGCCTGCCGGACTGGCTGCCCGATGAACTGGCCCGCGACTACCAGCTCAGCCCCCTGGACCAGGCGATCCGCTACCTGCACCGGCCGCCACCCGATGCCGACCTCGAAGAGCTGGCTGAAGGGCGCCACTGGGCCCAGCACCGTCTGGCCTTCGAAGAGCTGCTTACCCACCAGCTTTCCCTGCAGCGCCTGCGCGAAAGCGTGCGCTCCCAGCAGGCGCCGGCCCTGCCGGTGGCCAAGCGGCTGCCTGCGCAATTCCTGGCCAACCTGGGGTTCAACCCCACCGGGGCGCAGCAGCGCGTCGGTGCCGAGATCGCCTACGACCTCAGCCAGGACGAGCCCATGCTGCGCCTGGTGCAAGGCGACGTGGGCGCGGGCAAGACCGTGGTGGCGGCCTTCGCTGCCTTGCAGGCGCTGGAGGCGGGCTATCAAGTGGCGCTGATGGCGCCGACGGAGATTCTCGCCGAGCAGCATTTTCTCAACTTCAGCAAGTGGCTCGCGCCCCTTGGCCTCGACGTCGCCTGGCTGGCCGGCAAGCTCAAGGGCAAGGCCCGCACGGCGGCCCTGGAGCAGATCGCCAGCGGCGTGCCGATGGTGGTGGGCACCCACGCCCTGTTCCAGGATGAAGTGAAATTCCGCAACCTGGCCTTGGTGATCATCGACGAGCAGCATCGCTTCGGCGTGCAGCAGCGCCTGGCCCTGCGCCAGAAGGGCGTGGGCGGCCGCCTGTGCCCGCATCAACTGATCATGACCGCCACGCCGATTCCCCGCACCCTGGCCATGAGCGCCTACGCCGACCTGGACACCTCGATCCTCGACGAATTGCCGCCGGGCCGCACCCCGGTCAACACCCTGGTGATCGCCGACAGCCGCCGCCTGGAAGTCATCGAGCGGGTGCGTTCGGCCTGCAACGAAGGGCGCCAGGCCTACTGGGTCTGCACGCTGATCGAAGAGTCCGAAGAGCTGACCTGCCAGGCGGCCGAAACCACCTATGAAGACCTGGTCGCCGCCCTCGCCGGGCTCAACGTCGGGTTGATCCACGGGCGCATGAAGCCGGCGGAAAAGGCCGAAGTGATGGACCGCTTCAAACAGGGCCACCTGCAACTGCTGGTGGCGACCACGGTGATCGAGGTCGGCGTCGACGTGCCCAACGCCAGCCTGATGATCATCGAGAACCCCGAACGCCTGGGCCTGGCCCAGCTGCACCAGCTGCGCGGACGGGTCGGCCGGGGCAGCGCGGCCAGCCACTGCGTGCTGCTCTATCACCCGCCGCTGTCGCAACTGGGACGCGAACGGCTTGGCATCATGCGCGAGACCTGCGATGGTTTCGTCATTGCCGAAAAGGACCTGGAATTGCGTGGCCCCGGCGAGATGCTCGGCACCCGCCAGACCGGGCTGCTGCAATTCAAGGTCGCCGACCTGATGCGCGACGCCGACCTGCTGCCGGCCGTGCGCGATGCGTCGCAGGCCCTGATGGAACGCTGGCCGCAGCACGTCAGTCCCTTACTCGAACGCTGGCTGCGGCACGGCCAGCAATACGGCCAAGTGTGACCTCAGTCACGCCGCTACGACCACTGGCACCTACGAGCGCCAAACCCGCTGGTTATACTCCGGGAACGTGCTCCTCAAAGCTGGATCCTTTATGAATGATGTAGCCCTCGCTCCCGACACCACACCGCACCCGCCCGCGGTGATCCTGCAACTGCTGGATAAGCTCGGCCTGGCCTACCAGTTGCGCAATGACCAGCCCAACCTGCCTGCTGACCAACGTGTACAAGCCGTGCTGCTCGACGATGCGGTCGGCGCCCTGCTGGTCATCTACCCGCAGAGCCAGCTGCTCGACCTCAACCGCCTGGCCGAACTGACCGGCCGCAAGCTGGTGGCGGTCAAGCCCGAGCGCCTGGAGCGCATGCTCGCCAAGCACCAGCTCAGCGTCCTGCCCGGCCTGCCGCCGCTCACCAGTTCGCCGTGCCTGTATGACGAGCGCCTGCTGAAGATGCCGAGCCTGCTGGTCGAGTCGGGCCAGCCCGGCGTGCTGCTGGAGCTGTCCACCGAGGCCTTCAAGAGCCTGCTGAGCAAGGCCAGCGCCGCCCGCTTCGGCGAGCCCCTGAGCAACATCCGGCCGAACCTGGACCGTCCCGACGACGACCGCGCGGAAATCACCCAGGCCGTGCAGGCCTTCACCGCGCGCCGTATCCAGCAGCGCCTGGAAGAAACCATCGAGATTCCGCCGCTGCCGGAAACCGCGCAGAAGATCATCAAGCTGCGCGTCGATCCGGACGCTACCGTGGACGACATCACCGGCGTCGTCGAAACCGACCCGGCGCTGGCCGCCCAGGTGGTCAGCTGGGCCGCCTCGCCGTACTACGCCGCCCCGGGCAAGATCCGCTCGGTGGAAGACGCCATCGTCCGCGTGCTGGGCTTCGACCTGGTGATCAACCTGGCCCTCGGCCTGGCCCTGGGCAAGACCCTGAGCCTGCCCAAGGACCAGCCGCAGCACGCCACCCCCTACTGGCAACAGGCGATCTACACCGCCGCGGTCATCGAGGGCCTGACCCGCGCCATGCCGCGCGCGCAGCGCCCCGAAGCCGGGCTGACCTACCTGGCCGGCCTGCTGCACAACTTCGGCTACCTGGTCCTGGCCCACGTCTTCCCGCCGCACTTCTCGCTGATCTGCCGCCACCTGGAGGTCAACCCCCACGTGCCGCACAGCTACATCGAGCAGCACCTGCTGGGCATCAGCCGCGAGCAGATCGGCGCCTGGCTGATGCGCTACTGGGACATGCCGGACGAGCTGGCCAGCGCCCTGCGCTTCCAGCACGACCCGGATTTCGCCGGTGAGCAATCGGCCTACCCGAACCTGGTGTGCCTGGCGGTGAGCCTGCTGCGCAACCGCGGCATTGGCTCGGGACCGCAAGGCGAGATTCCCCAGAGCCTCTACGACGGCCTGGGCCTGACCCGGGAAAAGGCCGATGACGCGGTGAACAAGGTGCTGGCCGCCGAAGTCGCCTTGCGCGAGCTGGCTGCCCAGTTCCATTCCGCTCACTGAGCCCGCGCCTCAACGAAAAAGGGCCCATAAGGGCCCTTTTTTCATGCGCAACTACCGACTATTTCAGCGCCGCCCGGCGCTCGGCGAACAACCCTGGCAGGGCCTCGGCGCTGCTTTCCAGCAACCGGGCGACGGGTATCTGTTCGTACAGCTCGGCATAGGCCGTCAACTGGTCGCTGGGCATCTGCCGGTAGGCGTACAGCATGAACGACTCCACCGCCTGGGCACTCGACACCCGCAAGGCGTCAGCCTGGGCCTGGGTCTGGCGGCCGAGCGTTTCTTCATCGAGGGACTCGCCCCGCGCCCTCAGGGCCAGCAGCGCCTGGGTTTTGCCGACCTCGTAGCGCAGCAGCGTCGCCAGCACCGTGGTGTGCGCGGCGGCGTCCAGACGGCGCACCAGCTCCAGGCGATCCTTACGCGGCGGCCGTTCGACCAGCTGTGCACGGTATTCAGCCAGGCCGTCGGCGCCTGTTTCGCCGACAGCCCGCTCGGCCTCGGTGAAGCGCCGGGCCAGCGGGCTGTCGAGCAGCTCGCGGGCCTTGTCCAGGTGCACCTGGTCGATCTTGCCGGTCAGGCGTTTGGCCAGGTCCAGGCACAAGGCATCGGCCGCGAAGGCGCGTCCGAGCGCGGCGTGCTGCGACTCGTCCATACCGCGCTGTACCAGCGGCGCGCTCTGATCGCAGAGCAGGCGAATGCCGGCCAGTTCGAACACCGGGGCGAAAGCTTCAGGAGCAGGGGGAGCAGCGTTGGCCAGGCTGGCCACGAAGAACAGGGAAAAGAGGCTGAGGCGCATGGGCTGGGACTTCCACAGGAACTGATCCCAGCCTAGCGAATGCGTCGCGTGACGACTAGATGCGAGATGTGACGTCTCGCTTCAAGCGGCTTTTTTCTCGACCGCTTTTTTCTTCGGCATCAGGTATTTGGTCAGGCCCTGGAACCACAGCACCAGCGCCGGGTTGCCCTGAATCTGGATGTCCTTGTTCTGGATCCCCTGCATGAACGCCAGCTGCTTGTTCTTCGCGTTCATGGTGGCGAACCCGTAGGCGCCATCGCGAAAGCCCAGAGCGAAGGCGGGCTCGGCAGCCGGGCCACGCTTGCTGGTGATGCGCTGGTTCTTGACGATGAAGTGGCGGGCGATCTTGCCGTCCAGGGTGTGCAGCTGGAATACCATGTCGCGGTCGACCAGCTGCTGCTGGAAGTCGGGGTTTTCACGGCTCGCCTTGGCCATCAGGCGGCCCAGCATCCACAGGAGAAAACGGAATTTCATGCGCACGGCCTCAGCGGGTAATGGAAACGGCGGCGCATTGTAGCGGTTTGCGGCGGGGACTACAGCCAATCCAAAGGCGGGTTTCAGACGGCTTTTTCGAGGGGCGGGCGGTGCTTTCGCAAACCCAGGTCAGGCGGGAGCAACGTGAGAGCCCGGAGCCTGGTGGCTCCGGGCCACACAGGTCAGTTGACCGCGTCTTTCAGGGACTTGCCCGGTTTGAAGGCGACGGTGTTGCTGGCCTTGATCTTCACCGGTTGACCGGTTTGCGGGTTTTTCCCTGTGCGGGCACCGCGGTGGCGCTGCACGAAGGTACCGAAGCCAACCAGGGTCACACTGTCCTTGCGGTTCAGTGCACCCGTGATTTCTTCGAGTACGGCGTTGAGTACACGGTTGGCTTGATCCTTGGTCAGATCAGCCTTTTCGGCGATGGCCGCGGCGAGTTCCGGTTTACGCATAAGATGCCTCTTTGACGGTTTTTTGTTGTTGTGTCCGTGCTGCTCTTCCCGAACAGCGCCCAAGGCGCCGCAACAGCTCTGCGCTGCGGCAGACTGAGGGAGAATGGCATGCCATTGGTGCCCGCGCCAGTCTTGCCCGCCAGTAAAGCCGTGGAAAATTGTGGTGTATCCGACAGAACGACCGGCATTCACGCCAAAAGCGCCGGAAGTGTCTTATTCAGCGCCAGTTTTTCCTGCACGGCCGTGCCGGTCAGGGCGTAACCCAGCAGGTTGCCGCCTGCATCATGGCACAGTGCCTTGATGTTGCCGTCGCTGCCTTCCACGCTCCACTCCCCTTGCATGCCGCGTGGCGGCGGCGAGACCACCAGCGGGCACACCGGGGTCTTCACGGTCACCGGCATCGGCCCGTAGCTCACCGCCACCGGGTTGCCGGCAAGGGTTTGTGCCAAGGCGCGGGCGCAGCTCATCAGCGGCATCACATACAGCAGGTTGAGGCCATCGACCTCGGCGCAATCGCCCAGGGCGTAGATGTTGGCGTGGGACGAGCGCAACTGGCGATCCACCATCACACCGCGGTTGACGGCCAGGCCTGCGGCAGCCGCCAGGTCGATGCGCGGCCGCAGGCCGATCGCCGAGAGCACCAGGTCGCAGGCGATCACCTGGCCATCGGAGAGCACGGCCTCCAGGGCATCACCCTTGTGGTTGAGGCTGGTCAGCACCGGGCCCAGGTGGAAGGTCGCCCCCAGGCTTTCCAGCCCGGCCTGCACCGCGGACGCAGCGGCAGGGTGCAGCAGCGCTGGCATCACTTGTTCGCAAGGTGCCACCAATTCCACCTGGTAGCCGCCCAGGATCAGGTCGTTGGTGAATTCGCAGCCGATCAGGCCGGCGCCGAGCACCAGCACCCGCTGCTTGCCGGCAGCTGCCTGGCGGAAGCGCGCGTAGTCTTCCAGGTCATTGACCGGCAGGATCCTGTCCTGGGCATCGCCGGCGACCGGCACTCGAATCACCTCGGCGCCCCAGGCCAGGACCAGGTCCCGGTACGGCACGGACTCTTCGCCGATCCACAGGCGCTTGTGCCCCGGGTCGATACCGCTGATGCGCGTGTGGGTGCGCACCTCGGCCTTGAGCTGCTCGGCCATGGCGCCGGGCTCGGCCATGCTCAGGCCGTCGGCATCCTTGTTCTTGCCGAAGCCGGTGGACAGCATCGGCTTGGAGTACGAGCGACCATCGTCAGCGGTGATCAGCAGCAGCGGCGTCTCGCTGTCGAGCTTGCGAAACTCCCGCGCCAGGTTGTAACCGGCCAGGCCGGTACCGACGATCACCACAGGTGCACTCATTGTCCTTTCCTCGTTCATGAATGAAGGCGTGCCGCGACCCAGCGCCACCGCACGCATACTGCTACAGGGGAAAACAGGAGGGTTCAGACGATCTCGATCATCTCGAAATCCGCCTTGCCGACACCGCAATCCGGGCAGAGCCAGTCCGGCGGGATGTCTTCCCAGCGGGTTCCGGGGGCGATGCCCTCTTCCGGCAGGCCCAGGGCTTCGTCGTAGATGAACCCGCATACCACGCACTGCCACTTGCGCATACCTGGCCTCCACAGATCGAACCGATGCAGCGAACCTACCGCAATCGAGCGTGCAATACCACGCGCCACCGGCGCGACCAGACGGAGGTTGTGCCTTGCCGGTCGCCCATGAAAAACGGCGGCCCGTGGGCCGCCGTCGTGTAATCCTGGAATCAGGCGATTTCGATCATCTCGAAATCCATCTTGCCGACGCCGCAGTCTGGGCAGAGCCAGTCTTCGGGGACATCTTCCCAGCGGGTACCGGCGGCGATGCCGTCATCGGGCCAGCCCTCGCGCTCGTCATAGATCAGGCCACAGACCACACATTGCCACTTTTTCATAGTTACCTCAGGCGACTCTCACGGTATTGCGCGGGGCACGCTACCGCAAATGGGCAAGTGAGCCAAGCCGCCGGGTGACGAAACGCCCCGGCGGCGGGCCAACCAAAGTCGGGTTCTGCCCGCCCGGGAGCGGGCAGCCCTTTCAGCGCGCAGCCAGCAGTGGATCGGTAATGCCCATGCCGTACATGGCCAACATGGTCAGGCTGCCAGCAGCCAGGAGGTAGTAGAGCGTTGGCAGCATGGTCTTGCGCAACGTGATGCCCTCGCGCCCCAGCAGACCGACCGTGGCCGAGGCCGCTACCACGTTGTGGATCGCGATCATGTTGCCGGCCGCTGCGCCGACCGACTGCGACGCGACCATCATAGCCCCCGAAACGGTGAGCAGCTCCGCCGCATTGAACTGGAACTGCGACAGCATCAGGTTGGACACCGTGTTGGAACCCGCGATAAAGGCCCCCAACGCCCCCACCGCCGGTGCGAAGAACGGATAGATGCCTCCCACGGTATCGGCCACCAATTGCGCCATGGCCACCGGCATCGACATCAGGTCGGAGCCGTTGACCCCGGAGTTGATCAGAATACGCACCATCGGGATGGTGAAGATCAGCACGAAACCGGCGCCGAGCAGTGTCCGGCTCGACTCGCCGACGGCCGCCTTCAGCTCGGAAAAGCGCATGCGGTGCAGGAAGAACGTGATCAGCACCACGATGCACAGGATGCCGCCCGGCAAGTAAAGGGGCTCGATGGCACCGGACACGCCGGACTCGCCCAGGATGTCCTTCCAACCGAAACTGATCGACAGCATCGCCGCCTTGAGATCGGGGAACGACCGCGAGATCACCAGGAAAGCGGCCAGCAGCAGGTACGGCGCCCAGGCCAGGAAAACCGGAATGGGTTTGCGTCCGACCGCCATTTCATCGAGTTTCATCTCGATGGATCCCATCCACTCGACCGGCCAATCCTTGGCATCGGCGAAGTCCCAGGTGTCCTTGGGCAGCAGGAAACCGGCCTTGGCGGCCGGCACCACGATGGCCAGGCCCACCAGGGCGCCGATCATCGACGGGAATTCCGGGCCCAGGAACACGCCGGCGGCAATGTAGGGCACCGAGAAGCAGAGCGCGGTGAAAATGGCGAATGGCGCCATGACCAGCCCTTCCTTCCACGACTGGTTCTTGCCGAAGAAGCGGGTCATCACCATCAGCATGATCAGCGGCATGAAAATGCCGATCAGACCGTGGGTAATCGCCACGCGCGAGTAGATCAGGTGAAACAGAACGTCCCAGTTGCTGCCCACCGCGACCAGCTGCTCGCTGATGCCGGTCTTGTCCAGGCCCGATCCGACCCCGACCAGAATCGGCGTGCCTACCGCGCCGAAGGATACCGGCGTGGATTGCACCATCATGCCCAGCACCACCGCTGCCAGCGCCGGGAAGCCCAGGGCGACCAACAACGGCGCAGCCACGGCAGCCGGCGTACCGAACCCCGACGCGCCTTCAATGAAGCAGCCGAACAACCAGGCCACGATCAGCGCCTGTACACGGCGGTCCGGGCTGACATTGGAGAACCCTCGACGGATGGAACTGATACCGCCGGAGTGCTTGAGGGTATTGAGCAACAGAATGGCGCCGAAGATGATCCAGAGGATCGCGGCCGTGAGGATAAGGCCCTGCAGACTGGACGCGATCACTCGGTTGAGGGACATGTCCCAGGCCGTCAGGCCGATTATTGCCGTGAGCAGGAAGACCACCGGCATGGCGTACTTGGCTGGCCAGCGAAAGCCGATCAGCAGTACCCCTGCCAGCACCAGTGGCACGAATGCCAGGATGGAGAGCAGCGTTTGACTCATGGGTTGGTTCCTTTTTCTTTTTGTGAACCACAATTTCCCGGGGGATACCCGGCGCCACGCATCTGGAGCGCGCTCGAAACCGCACTCCGTGAGCCACGCCGGCGGGGATCGCCCACCACCGCGCTCATGCTCGAAAGCCCCGACAGCCATAAGCTGTCGGGGCCAGTGTTATCTCTCCTCCCTGCTCGCCTTGGGCAACAGGGATGCCGTTTCATCTCATGGACAGGATCAGGCGGCAGCTCGACCGCCTTGCCCTGCGGGTTTTCGTTCCGTTCAGGCCTCCTGCTTGAAACGCAGGCGCCAGGCATGCAGCAGCGGCTCGGTATAGCCACTGGGCTGTTCGCGCCCCTTGAACACCAGGTCGCTGGCGGCCTGGAAGGCAGCCGACCCGGCGAAGTCCGTCGCCATCGGGCGATACAGCGGGTCACCGGCGTTCTGCCCGTCTACCACCTTGGCCATACGCTGCAGGGTTTCGCGCACCTGGTCGGCCGTGACCACGCCGTGGTGCAGCCAGTTGGCGATGTGCTGGCTGGAGATACGCAGGGTGGCGCGGTCCTCCATCAGGCCGACGTTGTGGATATCCGGCACCTTAGAGCAGCCCACGCCCTGCTCGACCCAGCGCACCACGTAGCCGAGGATGCCCTGGCAGTTGTTGTCCAGCTCCTGCTGGATCTCGGCCGCGCTCCACGGCCGCTCGGCGGTGACCGGCACCGTCAGCAGGTCGTTGAGCAGGCTGTCGCGCTGGGCATTGAGGTCGATGGCTTCCAGTTCGCGCTGCACCGCCTGCACCTCCACCTGGTGGTAATGCAGGGCATGCAGGACCGCTGCGGTCGGCGACGGCACCCAGGCGGTGTTAGCACCGGCCTTGGGGTGACCGATCTTCTGCACCAGCATGTCGGCCATCAGGTCCGGCATGGCCCACATGCCCTTGCCGATCTGCGCCTTGCCGCGCAGGCCGCAGCTCAGGCCGACCAGCACGTTGTTGCGCTCGTAGGCCTGAATCCACGGCGTGGTCTTCATGTCGCCCTTGCGCAGCATGGCGCCGGCTTCCATGGCGGTGTGCATTTCATCACCGGTGCGGTCGAGGAAGCCGGTGTTGATGAACGCCACCCGGGCGCTGGCGGCAGCAATGCACGCCTTGAGGTTGATGCTGGTGCGGCGTTCCTCGTCCATGATCCCCATCTTCAGGGTATGACGCGGCAGCCCCAGCAGGTCTTCGACGCGGCCGAACAGCTGGTCGGCGAAGGCCACCTCGGCCGGGCCGTGCATCTTCGGCTTGACGATGTACAGGCTGCCGGTGCGCGAGTTGCCCCGGCGCTGAAGGTCATGCAGGGCGATCACGCTGGTCAGCACCGCATCGAGGATGCCTTCGGGGATTTCCTGGCCCTGGCCATCGAGGATAGCCGGGTTGCTCATCAGGTGGCCGACATTGCGCACGAACAGCAGCGAACGCCCGTGCAGGGTCAGCTCACCGCCCGTCGGCGTGCGGTACTGGCGGTCCGGGTTGAGGCGACGGGTGATGCGCTTGCCGCCCTTCTCCAGTTCTTCGGTGAGGTCGCCCTTCATCAGGCCGAGCCAGTTGCGGTAGATCACCACCTTGTCGGCGGCGTCCACGGCAGCCACCGAGTCTTCGCAATCGAGGATGGTCGACAGCGCCGCTTCCAGCAGCAGGTCCTTGACCCCGGCGGCATCGGTACGGCCCACCGGGCTCGACGGGTCGATCTGGATTTCCACGTGCAGGCCATTGTTCTTCAGCAGCACGGCCTGGGGCGCTTCGACCTGGCCCTGGTAGCCGACGAACTTCGCCGGTTCTTTCAGGCCGCTGCGGCGGCCATCGCTCAGGCTGACCTGCAACTGGCCGTCGACGATCTGGTAACGCTGGGCATCGGCATGGGAGCCATCGGCCAGGGGCGCGGCCTGGTCGAGGAAGGCGCGGGCGAAGGCAATCACCTTGGCACCCCGCACCTCGTTGTAGCCCGGGCCCTTTTCGGCGCCGTCGGCTTCGCTGATTGCGTCGGTGCCGTACAGCGCGTCATACAGCGAGCCCCAGCGGGCGTTGGCGGCATTCAGCGCGTAGCGCGCATTCATCACCGGCACCACCAGTTGTGGCCCGGCCTGCTGGGTGATTTCGCTGTCGACGTTGGCGGTGGTGGCCTGGACGTCGTTCGGCTGCGGCTGCAGGTAGCCGATCGACCCGAGGAAGGCGCGATACGCGGGCATGTCCGTCACCGGGCCGGGGTGCGCGCGGTGCCAGGCGTCCAGTTCGGCCTGCAGCCGGTCACGCTCGGCCAGCAGCGCGCGGTTGGTCGGGGCCAGGTCATGCACCAGGGCATCGAACCCCTGCCAGAACGCCGCCGACTGGATACCGGTGCCGGGCAGCACCTCCTCGTCGACAAAGCGCTTCAATTCACTGGCTACCTGCAAGCGCTGGCATTGCACGCGTTCGCTCATCACTCGTTCTCCTGTCTGCTGATCGGTGGGGGCTCAGAGCGCGGCAATGCCGGCCTTGGCCACCTGGGCGTCCTGCTCGGCCTTGACCCCGGACACGCCGACGGCGCCGATGACCTGGCCATCGACCACCACCGGCACGCCGCCTTCCAGGGAGGTCAGGATCGGTGCCGAGAGGAAGGCCGTCCGCCCGCCGTTGACCATGTCCTCGTAGCCTTTCGATTCGCGGCGGCCCAGGGCCGACGTGCGGGCCTTCTCGGTGGCGATGTAGGCGCTGATGGCACCCGCGCCGTCGAGACGCTCAAAGGCCAGGGGATGACCGCCGTCGTCGACCACGGCGATCGACACCGCCCATTGGTTCTGCTGCGCTTCAGCGCGGGCCGCGGCGAGGATGCGGGCGACTTCGGTCTGGCCCAGGATGAATTTGGTTTTCATGCACGGTTCTCCGGTGGATTCAGGGCTTCTTCGACCAGCTCGATCCAGTGCCGCACGGGAGTGCGTCCGGCGCTGTCGAGGTGGGTCTGGCAGCCGATATTGGCAGTGACAATGACCTCTGGCTTGCCGCTTTCGAGGGCATTGAGCTTGTTGTCACGCAATTGGCGCGACAACACGGGTTGGGTGAGCGAATAGGTGCCCGCCGAGCCACAGCACAGATGGCTGTCGGGCACGCGGGTCAGGTGGAAGCCCAGGCGCGTGAGCACCTGTTCGACCGCGCCGCCGAGCTTTTGTGCGTGCTGCAGGGTGCAGGGGCAGTGGAAGGCCAGGCGTTTGCCGCTGTCGATCCCCAGGGTTTCCAGGGCCTCGGCACGCAGCACCTCGACCAGGTCCAGGGCCAGCTCGCTGATGCGCCGGGCCTTGTCGGCATAGGCCGGATCGGCCGCCAGCAGGTGGCCGTACTCCTTGACGAAGGCGCCGCAACCGCTGGCGGTCTGCACGATGGCTTCGGCCCCGGCCTGCACCGCCGGCCACCAGGCATCGATGTTCTGCCGGGCGCGCTGCAGGCCCTGCTCCTGGGCATTGAGGTGGTAATCCACGGCCCCGCAGCAGCCGGCTTCACGGATCGGCACCACGCTGATTCCCAGGCGATCAAGCACCCGGGCCGTGGCGGCATTGGTGTTCGGCGACAGGCCGGGCTGCACACAGCCTTCGAGCATCAGCACGCGCCGCGCATGGGTCACCGCCGGCCGGGGCTTGGCCACCCGGATCTGCCGCGGCAGCTTGTTCTTCAGGCTCGCCGGCAGCAGCGGGCGGAAGGCCTGGCCGGTCTGGGTCAGCGCCTTGAACAGTGCCGGGCGCGGCACCAGCAGGCGCAGCCCTTCCCGCAGCACACGCTCGCCCAGCGGACGCGGCACCACCTGCTCGACCACGTCGCGACCGATGTCCAGCAGCGTGTGGTACTCCACCCCGGACGGGCAGGTGGTCTCGCAATTGCGGCAGGTCAGGCAGCGGTCCAGGTGCTCCTGGGTCTGGGCAGTGACCGCGTTGCCTTCGAGCACCTGCTTGATCAGGTAGATACGCCCGCGCGGGCCGTCCAGCTCGTCGCCCAGCAACTGGTAGGTGGGGCAGGTGGCGTTGCAGAACCCGCAGTGCACGCACGAGCGCAGGATGCGCTCGGCTTCCTCGGCGCGGGGCAGTTGTCTGGCCTGTTCACTCAGATTGGTTTGCATGGTCAGACCTCTGCGTACAGCCGACCGGGGTTGAATATCCCCTTGGGGTCGAGCTGGGCTTTCAATTGGCGGTGGTAACGCAACAGCGGCGCGGCCAGCGGTTGGAACGGGCTGTCGCAGCGGCCGGCGGTAAAGCAGGTGGCGTGGCCACCGACAGCGGCGACCACCTGACGGATGTGTTCGGCATCGGCGTCGGATTTCAGCCAGCGCTGGGCACCACCCCAGTCGATCAGTTGTTCGCCCGGCAGGTTCAGGGGCGCGCAGTTGTTGGGCAGCGACAGCCGCCACAGGGGCCGCGAATCGGCGAAGAACGCCAGGCGCTGCTCGTTCAGGTCGTGCCAGTAACCGGCCTCCAGCAGCTCGCCACCGAGGCGCTCGCGGGCCGAGGCCACCGAGCCTTCGCCACCTTCCAGGCGCAGGTGCAGAGCACGCCCGTCATGGCTCGCACCACTGATCGGGATGGGTTGCTGGCCCCAGTCGGCGAGTTTCTTCAGGGCCAGGGCGCTGTCCATCTCCAGGCGCAGGCTGATGCACTGACGCGGCTTGGGCAGCACTTTGAGCGACACCTCGGTGATGACCCCCAAGCAGCCGAAGCTACCCGCCAGCAGGCGGGACAGGTCGTAGCCGGCGACGTTCTTCATCACTTCGCCACCAAAGCGCAGTTGCTTGCCGAACCCGGTGATCAGGCGCGTGCCCAGCACCAGGTCGCGCACCGCGCCCGACCAGGGCCGACGCGGGCCGGACAGCCCCGCCGCGACCATGCCGCCCACGGTGGCGTCGTCGGTGAAATGCGGCGCCTCGCAGGTAAGCATCTGCCCGGCCTCGTCCAGCGCCGCTTCCAGTTCGCGCAGCGGCGTGCCGGCCCGGGCGGTGATCACCAATTCGGTGGGGTCGTAGCTGACGATGCCGCGATGACTGCGGGTGTCGAGCACCTCGCCCTCGACCGGGCGGCCGAGAAATGCCTTGCTGTTGCCACCCTGAATACGCAGTGGCGTGCCGCTGTGCAGGGCGTGATTCACCTGTTCCAGCAGCGCCGCGCTGGTATCCGCCTGGTGATGCACGGTCATCAGAAACGCTCCAGTTCGGGAAAGGGCAGCTGGCCGTGGTGCACATGCATGCCACCGAATTCGGCACAGCGGTGCAGGGTCGGGATGTTCTTGCCCGGGTTGAGCAGGCCGCTCGGGTCGAAGGCCGCCTTCACCGCATGGAACAGGGTCAGTTCGTCGCTGTTGAACTGCGCGCACATCTGGTTGATCTTCTCGCGGCCCACGCCGTGCTCGCCGGTGATGCTGCCGCCGACCTTGACGCAGAGTTCGAGGATCTTGCCGCCGATGGCCTCGGCACGCTCCAGCTCGCCCGGCTGGTTGGCATCGAACAGGATCAGCGGGTGCATGTTGCCGTCGCCGGCATGGAACACGTTGGCCACGCGCAGGCCGTAGGACTCGGACAGCTCGGCGATGCCCTTGAGCACCCCCGGCAGCTCGCGGCGCGGGATGGTGCCGTCCATGCAGTAGTAATCGGGGGAAATGCGCCCCACCGCCGGGAAGGCGTTCTTGCGCCCGGCCCAGAACTTCACGCGTTCGGCCTCGTCCCGGGCCAGGCGCACCTCGGTGGCCCCGGCCTGTTCCAGCACACGGCCCACGCGCTCGCACTCGTCGTGCACATCGGCTTCCACGCCATCCAGCTCGCACAGCAGGATCGCCTCGGCCTCCACCGGGTAGCCGGCGTGGATGAAGTCTTCCGCCGCGCGGATCGCCAGGTTGTCCATCATTTCCAGGCCACCAGGGATGATGCCGGCGGCGATGATGTCGCCCACCGCGCGCCCGGCTTTTTCCACCGAATCGAAACTGGCCAGCAGCACCTTGGCCACCTGGGGCTTGGGCAGCAGCTTGACGGTCACCTCGGTGACGATGCCCAGCATGCCTTCCGAGCCGGTGAACAGCGCCAGCAGGTCGAAGCCCGGCGAGTCCAGGGCATCGGAGCCCAGGGTCATGGCTTCGCCCTCGACCGTGAGGATGTCCACCTTCAGCAAGTTGTGCACGGTCAGGCCGTACTTCAGGCAGTGCACGCCGCCGGCGTTCTCCGCCACGTTGCCGCCGATGGAGCAGGCGATCTGCGAGGACGGGTCGGGGGCGTAGTACAGGTCGAAGGGGGCAGCGGCCTGGGAGATCGCCAGGTTGCGCACCCCGGGCTGCACCCGCGCCAGGCGTGCGGCCGGGTCGATCTCGAGAATCTTGTTGAAGCGCGCCATCACCAGCAGCACGCCCTTCTCCAGCGGCAGCGCGCCGCCGGACAAACCGGTACCGGCACCGCGGGCCACCACCGGCACCTGGCGCTCATGGCACAGCCGCAGCAGGGTCTGGACCTGTTCCAGGCGCTCGGGCAGGACCACCAGCATGGGCGTGGTGCGGTAGGCCGACAGGCCATCGCACTCATAGGGCTTGAGGTCTTCCTGGGTGTGCAGGATCTGCAGGTCGGGCAGCCCGGCTTGCAGCGCGTGCAGCAGGGCCGACTTGTCGACGCTGGGCAGCACGCCGTCGATGCGTTCGTCGTACAGGATGTTCATCGCAGGCTCAACCAGGCGGCATTGTTGTTATAGGCATGCGAGGCCAGGGGCCTCGCTGCTGGTATGTGCCGCATCTTTAGCCCCGAAACGCTGAAGCGTCCATGTCGAGACGCACTGGTCGTACCAGTTTTTTCCTCTGACTTTTCGACCAATAACCGCCAGAAAGCCCGTGAATACTCGACCATCGGCCTATAGTGGGTAGCATGTCGAACACAGAGAATCATCTGGTCCTACCAGTAACAGGAAGGTTTCATGAGCGAACAGACAACTGCGGTGCGCCGCCAGGTCAGTGATGTGGTGGCCGAGCGAATCGAACGCCTGATCGTCGACGGCGTCCTCAAGTCGGGTCAGCCGCTGCCCTCGGAGCGGCGCCTGTGCGAGAAGCTGGGCATCTCCCGGTCGGCTCTGCGCGAGGGGCTCAAGGTGCTGCGCGGGCGCGGCATCATCGAAACCACCCAGGGCCGGGATTCCAGGGTCGCTGCCCTCACCGGCCCGGTGGATGCCAGCCCGTTGATGCACCTGTTCAGTTCGCAGCCGCGCACCCTCTTTGACCTGCTGGAGGTGCGCGCCCTGCTGGAAGCCGAGTCGGCGCGCCTGGCGGCCACGCGTGGAACGGAAGCGGATTTCGTCCTGCTCACCCGCCGCTACGAGGAAATGGTCGCCGCCCACAGCGAGCCGGAGGGCATCGAGCCCCACGAACATGCACGCCTCGACCATGCGTTCCACCTGGCCATCTGCGAGGCCTCGCACAACCCGGTGCTGCTGCACACCCTGCAATCGCTGACCGCGCTGATGCTCAATTCGGTGTTCGCCTCGGTCAACAACCTCTACCACCGGCCCCTGCAGAAGCGCCAGATCGACCGCCAGCACACCCGCCTCTACCACGCGGTGATCGAACGCCTGCCGGAGCAGGCGCAGCGGGCGGCGCGCGAACATATCCACAGCATCCGCGACAACCTGCGGGACATCGAGCTGGAAGAACAGCGCCTGGTGCGCGCGACCATGCGCCTCGAAGGCTGGTCCTGACGCCAGCTGCCAGGGAAGGCGCCGTGGTAGACTCCCGCGCTTCCCCTTGCCATGAAAGCGCGCCGTGCCTCACACCGCCCTCCTCCAGCCGTCGTCCTGGTCGACCGCCGACCAGTTGCAACCCACGCCCGCACCGGCCGTGCACGACTGGCTGTTCAACGAAGACTCCCTGACCCGCCGCCTGACCGCGCTGTCCGCGGACGCCTTCAGCGTCACGCCGCTGAACGAAGGCTGGGACACGCTGCGCAGCGACGAATGCGTTGCCCTGGGCGTGGCCGAAGGCAGCCAGGGCTGGGTGCGCGAGGTGTACCTGCGTGGCCACGGCGAGCCCTGGGTCTTCGCCCGCAGCGTGGCGGCCCGCAGCGCCCTGGAGGGGTCCGGCCTGGCCCTGGACCAGCTCGGCAGCCGCTCCCTCGGCGAACTGCTGTTCAGCGACCGCGCCTTCGACCGCGGCGCCCTGCAGGCCTGCCACTACCCGGCGGCCTGGCTGCCGGACGCGGTGCGCACCGATGGCCTCTGGGCGCGCCGTTCCTGCTTCAGCCGTGGGCCGCTGGGCGTGCTGGTGGCCGAGGTGTTCCTGCCGGCGTTCTGGCCCGCCGCCGATATTCAGGGCTGAACAACGCCGGGTTTGCGCCATAAGCCTCGCCGCTGAAGCGCCTCCCACAGCACATGCCTCCCCGTGGGAGGGGCTTCAGCCGCGACAGTACCTCGACGGCAAAAGGCCCCATCCACCCCGGCGCCTCATCCCCCGTATAATCCGCCGCAATCTGCACGGAGACGGCTCGATGTACACCCGCATGCTGAAATCGCTCAACCGCCTGCACCCTCGCGCCTGGGACTTCATCCAGCTGATGCGCCTGGACCGGCCGATCGGCATCTACCTGCTGCTCTGGCCGACGCTGTGGGCCCTGTGGGTGGCGGCCGAAGGCGTGCCGAGTGCCAAGAACCTGTTCATCTTCGTGGTCGGGGTGATCCTGATGCGCGCCGCCGGCTGCGTGATCAACGACTACGCCGACCGCAACTTCGACGGCCACGTCAGTCGCACCAAGGCCCGTCCCTTGGCCAGCGGCAAAATCACCGGCCGCGAGGCGCTGATCCTGTTCGCCGTGCTGGTGGCCCTGAGCTTCGTGCTGGTGCTGTTCACCAACGCCACTACCATCTGGCTGTCGTTCGGCGGCCTGGCCCTGGCCGCCTGCTACCCGTTCATGAAGCGCTACACCTTCTACCCCCAGGTGGTACTGGGCGCAGCATTCTCCTGGGGCATGCCGATGGCCTTCACCGCGGAAACCGGCAGCCTGCCGCCGGAGGCCTGGCTGCTGTACATCGCCAACCTGTTGTGGACCGTGGCCTACGACACCTATTACGCCATGGCCGACCGCGAGGACGATCTGAAGATCGGCGTGAAGTCCACGGCGATCCTGTTCGGCGACGCCGACCGCCTGATCATCGCCTCCCTGCAGGGCATGGCACTGTTCTGCCTGCTGCTGGCCGGGTCGCGCTTCGAACTGGGCCTCTACTTCCACCTCGGCCTGCTGGTCGCCGCCGGCTGCTTCGCCTGGGAGTACCACGTGACCCGCCACCGCGAGCCGATGGTCTGTTTCAACGCGTTCCTGCACAACCACTGGGCCGGGTTGGCGATTTTCCTCGGACTGGTGCTCGATTACGCGCTCAAGGCATAGTCGCAGCACCGTTCTGTCATATCGCTGCAATAATTCCGTTATCTAATGCGGCGCATGACAGCGAAACGAGCCGAGGCTTGACCCCATGGTTGGCAAGAACATCCTGATCGTCGATGACGAAGCACCGATCCGCGAAATGATCGCGGTAGCCCTGGAAATGGCCGGCTACGAGTGCCTGGAAGCGGAAAACACCCAACAGGCGCACGCCATCATCGTCGACCGCAAACCCGACCTGATCCTGCTCGACTGGATGCTCCCGGGCACTTCCGGGATTGAACTGGCGCGCCGCCTCAAGCGCGACGAGCTGACCGGGGACATCCCGATCATCATGCTCACCGCCAAGGGCGAAGAGGACAACAAGATCCAGGGCCTGGAAGTCGGCGCCGACGACTACATCACCAAGCCCTTCTCGCCCCGCGAACTGGTGGCCCGCCTCAAGGCCGTGCTGCGCCGTGCCGGCCCGGCCGACAACGAGGGGCCGATCGAAGTGGGCGGCCTGCTGCTCGACCCGATCAGCCACCGCGTGACCATCGACGGCAAGCCTGCCGAGATGGGCCCCACCGAATACCGCCTGCTGCAGTTCTTCATGACCCACCAGGAGCGCGCCTACACCCGCGGCCAGCTGCTCGACCAGGTCTGGGGCGGCAACGTGTACGTCGAAGAGCGTACCGTCGACGTGCACATCCGCCGCCTGCGCAAGGCGCTCGGCGAGGTCTACGAGAACCTGGTACAGACCGTGCGCGGCACCGGCTACCGTTTTTCGACAAAAAGCTAACGAGCATGCGATCCTGCCGCCGTCCCGCTCCGGGACCGCGCAGACCCTGTCGGCAGAATGGATTGATTGGCGGATGACTTCCAAGTGAATCAGAACTGGCGTGGCGCCGTGGTGCGCCGCCTGCTGTTGTTGATCGGTGGCTGCCTGCTGCTCGGCCTGATCACCGGAGAGTACGCCTGGGCCCTGGCCTTCGGCCTCGCCGCCCACCTTGGCTGGACCCTCAGCCAGCTGCTGCGCCTGCACAAGTGGCTCAAGGAACACAAACCCGACGAACCGCCGCCCGATGGCTACGGCCTGTGGGGCGAAGTGTTCGACAGCATCTACCACCTGCAACGCCGCAACGAGCGCGCCCGCGGACGCCTGCAAGCCGTGATCGACCGCGTGCAGGAGTCCACCGCGGCCCTGAAGGATGCCGTGGTCATGCTCGACAGCGCCGGCAACCTGGAATGGTGGAACATCGCCGCGGAAACCCTGCTCGGGCTCAAGACCCCGCAGGACAGTGGCCAGGCCATCACCAACCTGGTGCGCGACCCGCGCTTCATCGAGTACTTCGAACGCAGCAACTACGCCGAACCGCTGGACCTGCCGTCACCGGTCAACGACCGCCGCCACCTGCAGTTTCATATCACCCAGTACGGCAACAGCGAGCACCTGATGCTGGTGCGCGACGTCACGCGCCTGCACCAGCTGGAGCAGATGCGCAAAGACTTCGTGGCCAACGTGTCCCATGAGCTGCGCACGCCGCTCACGGTGATCGCCGGCTACCTGGAAACTCTGCTGGACAACGTCGACGAAGTGAACCCGCGCTGGCTGCGCGCCCTGCAGCAGATGCAGCAACAGGGCGGGCGCATGCAGAACCTGCTCAACGACCTGCTGCTGCTGGCCAAGCTGGAAGCCACCGACTACCCCTCGGACAACCAGCCGGTGGCCGTGGACCTGCTGCTGTTGAGCATCAAGAACGATGCCCAGGCCCTGTCCGCCGGGCGCCACCGCATCAGTCTGGAAGCCGACCCGCACCTCAAGCTCAAGGGCAGCGAGGCGGAGCTGCGCAGCGCCTTCTCCAACCTGGTGTTCAACGCGGTGAAGTACACCCCCGACGAAGGCGACATCCACATCCGCTGGTGGTCCGACAGCAACGGCGCCCACCTGTCCGTGCAGGACACCGGCATCGGCATCGAGACCAAGCACCTGCCGCGCCTGACCGAACGCTTCTACCGCGTCGACTCCAGCCGCGCCAGCAACACCGGTGGCACCGGGCTCGGCCTGGCGATCGTCAAGCACGTGCTGCTGCGTCACCGGGCCCGCCTGGACATCACCAGCATCCTGGGCAAAGGCAGCACCTTCATCTGCCATTTCCCCAGCACCCAGATGGTGCGTCGCGACACCTGATGTCGCGACCTTCGGCCAACCGCTTGCAAAGCACGGCATCTGCCCCCAACCTTTAGCGGTCATTGGCCTACCGAAGCTGTTATGGACCCCTCCACGAGCTACTCCCTCGCCACCCTGTTTGCCGATTTCGGCCTCGTTCTATTCGCCTTTTTCCTGGTCCTGCTCAACGGTTTCTTCGTGGCCGCCGAGTTCGCCATCGTCAAGCTGCGCGCCACCAAGGTCGAAGCCCTGGCAGTCAAGAACGGCTGGCGCGGGCACATCCTGCGCACCGTGCACAACCAGCTGGACGCCTACCTCTCGGCCTGCCAGCTGGGCATCACCCTGGCCTCCCTGGGCCTCGGCTGGGTCGGCGAGCCGGCGTTCGCCCACCTGCTGGAACCGCTGCTGGGCGCCATGGGCATCGAATCGCCGAAGGCGATCAGCGCCATCGCCTTCTTCACGGCGTTCTTCATCATTTCCTACCTGCACATCGTGGTCGGCGAGCTGGCCCCCAAATCCTGGGCCATCCGCAAGCCCGAGCTGCTGTCGCTGTGGACGGCCGCCCCGCTCTACCTGTTCTACTGGGCCATGTACCCGGCGATCTTCCTGCTCAACGCCAGCGCCAACGCGATCCTGCGCATCGCCGGCCAGGGCGAGCCCGGCCCGCACCATGAACACCACTACAGCCGCGACGAGCTGAAGCTGATCCTCCATTCCAGCCGCGCCGGCGACCCCACCGACCAGGACATGCGCGTGCTGGCCTCGGCAGTGGAGCTGGGTGAACTGGAGGTCGTGGACTGGGCCAACTCGCGCGAAGACCTGATCTACCTGGAGCTGCACGCCCCGCTGGACGAGGTGTTCAGTGTGTTCCGCCGCCACAAGTACAGCCGCTACCCGGTGTACGACGAGGCCGCCGGTGATTTCGTCGGCGTGCTGCACATCAAGGACCTGCTGCTGCACCTGTCGCTGCTGGAAATGCTGCCCTCGGCGCTGCGCATTTCGGAGCTGATGCACCCGGTCGAGCGGGTGAACCGGCACATGCCGCTGTCCAGTCTGCTGGAGCAGTTCCGCCAGGGCGGTTCGCACTTCGCCCTGGTCGAGGAAGCCGATGGCAAGGTGATCGGCTACCTGACCATGGAAGACGTGCTGGAAGCCCTGGTTGGCGATATCCAGGACGAACACCGCAAGGCCGAGCGCGGCATCCTCGCCTACCAGCCAGGCAAGCTGCTGGTACGGGGCGATACGCCGCTGTTCAAGGTCGAGCGCCTGCTGGGCGTGGACCTCGACCACATCGAGGCCGAAACCCTGGCCGGGCTGATCTACGAGACGCTCAAGCGCGTGCCGGAAGAAGAGGAAGTGATGGAAGTCGCCGGCCTGCGCGTCATCGTCAAAAAGATGAAAGGGCCGAAGATCGTGCTGGCCAAGGTCGTCAAGCTGAACTGAACCGCGTGCACAGGCGGCCGCGAACGCGTACGCCCACGTGCTGGCATTGCCGCCCCGGCAACCTGACCTTTTGGTCATCTATGGCAGGTAGTAACCGCCATCCTCGCTTTATGAGACAAGCACTTACGACCGTTCGTCGGCTTTCTCGAATACCCGTCGCAGGTGGGCAGTCCACCGCGTGCGATCGATTGGATCGACGCACGCCATCCCATGAACAGACTGCCAAGGATTCAGCCATGCAACTCAACGGAATCACCTCAAAAACTGCCCTCGCCCTGTGCCTCGCTGGCGCTTCCCATGCCTACGCCGACTCGATCACGGACCCGATTTCGACCATCGGCGTGATCGGTTCCCACAACCAGTACAAATTGAGCGCCTTTGGTGAAAGCGACAAGGAGCGCCTGAATCAGGGCGGTCTGTTCTACACCTTCGGCAACAAGCTGACCGGCCACGAAGGCTTCATCTACCAGGCGGGCATCGAAGGCCAATACCGTGAGAAGGATGACGACGAATACAAGGCCGCCCGTGCCGACCTGGACCTGGGCCTGCGCGCGGCACTGAGCACCAACAACTACATCGACTTCGTGGTCGGCGGTGGCTACGACTGGGGCCGTATCGAGCAGGACGACGTCGGCCCATTCGACACCAACATCAAGCTGACCAGCAAGGCACCATTCGCCAAGGCGGGCCTCGGCTACAACTACCTGACCTCGGATTACACCGTGCGGCTGGAAGCCGGTGCACGCTACTCGCTCGACGCCGAAGCCGAGCTGAAAGTCAGCGGCGAAGGCAGCGACACCGTCGACCTGAAGGACAAGGCCAACCCGTACGCCGAGCTGACTGTGCTATGGAACAAAGGCATCAACAACCTGCCGATCAGCACCAGCCTGTACTACACCCGCACCAATTACAAACTCGACAGCGACACCGTGCTGGCGGAAAACAGCAAGCTCAAGCAAGAGCAGGTTGGCCTGAAAGTCGGCCTGGCGTTCTGATCACACCGCTGTAACCGAGCGGCCGTGGGGTGCAGACGTCGGGTATACTGCGCCCTTCGTTTCAGCAGCCACGAATCCCCCGGCCGCCCTTTCTCATCGCATCCCCGGTCCCATGTCACTCAGCATCGCCTCCATCAACATCGAACGCTCCAGACACCTGGCACGCGTTGCCGCCTTCATCGAGCGTGAACGCCCGCGGCTGCTTTGCCTGCAGGAGCTCTGCGAGCGCGACATCCCCTTTTTCGAGGCCCTGATGGGCGGCACCATGGCCTTTGCGCCCATGGCCCGCTATCCCGAGGAAGGTCCTGTCAATGTGGTGGGCGTCGGCATGCTGGTCAGTGGCGAGGCGCTGCTCGATGTCAAAGCCGAGTATTACTCGGGCAACCCGGCGCATATTCAGGAGATGGCGTTCGTCACGCTCGAGGGCAAGCGCATGGCCGACCCGCTGAGCATCGCCGAGGTGATGCTCAGTGCTACGGTCAGTGGCTTTCGCGTCGCCGTCACCCACCTCAACGTCACCCCGTTCGGCACCTCCACGCCGTACCAGCGCGAGAGCGCCGGCAAGCTGATCGCGCTGGCCCAGGCGCAATCCCGCGACGCGGGCGGCCTGCTGCTGACCGGCGACTTCAACGCGCCACGCGGGCGCGCCACCTTCGATTTGATCGCCGAGCACTTCATCGACGGCGTACCGGCGCACTACACCAGCAGCATCGACGGCGCGCTACACCGCGCCGGCGAGATTCCGTTCATGGTCGATGGACTGTTCCACACGCCAGGCTATCGGCTGGAAAACGCCAGGCTGACGACCGGCGTGTCAGATCACTGTGCACTGAGCTGTCGCCTGAGCAAGGCCTGATCGCGAGGCAGGACGCCTCACTCGCCGCCGACGGCGAAGTTCGGCAGGCTGTTGACCGGCTGGTTGAAGTTGAACGGAATCGACTCCAGGGCCAGGCCGACGTTGCGCTGCACCACGAAGTGCAGGTGCGGGCCGGTGCTGTTACCGGTATTGCCCGAGCGCGCGATCATCTCACCCGCCTGGACCCGCCGCCCTTCACGCGCCTTCACCGAGCCCTTCATCAGGTGCAGGTAGACGCCCATGGTGCCGTCGTCGTGGAGGATGCGCACGTAGTTGCCGGACGGGTTGTTGCCACGGCCGGTCTGTTCGTTCTCGGTCTTCACCACTACCCCGCTGCGGGCCGCGACGATCGGCGTGCCTTCCGGCATGGCGATGTCCATGGCGTAGCGCCCTTTCGGGGTGAAATGACTGTACTTGCCATTGGCGCCCTGGGTCAGGCGGAACGGGCCACCGCGCCAGGGCAGCGGGTAGTGCTGCTGGGTCGGCACCAGGCGCGGATCGCCCAGGGCATAACGCAATTTGGGGGTGTAGCGCAGGGGCTGGCTGGTGTCGCGCGGGGCGAGGGTCGCCAGGCGGATGGTGGTACGCGGCGGCAACACCCAGTTGATCGGCGCATCCGGCACACCCACGGCATTCTCGACCTGCTCGAGCTTCAGCTCGATCTGCACGGGGGCATACAGGTCGTTGCGCACCAGCAGGGTCTCACCGGCTTCGTGGCGCTTGGTTTCCAGCTTCACCTGGTTGTCCAGGCGCTCCACCATGCGGTCGCGGAACACGAACACCTGCGCGCCCGGCGCCGCCTGGTCGGTATAGGTCACCACACCGTTGGCATCGGTGTACTTGTAGATGGTCAAGGCAGCGGCCTGGCTGGCGATGGCCAGCATGCTGCACAGAAGAATCAGACGCCCTAGCATGACTGCGGATCTTTACTGGCTTTTTGATATCCGGGATATGCAGACTAGCAGCCGTTCCGGCACTCTGCGAACCCACAAGCCAAGGGTTGTGAAGCATCTCGCAGGGAGAACCGGACAGGCGACACACGGTAGTCGCCAGCGGGTTGCCGAGGCCTGCTGGGTGGAGCAGGCCGTTGCAAATGACACTTATGCGCCTGGGCTGAAATGCTTTTGCGCCGTGCCCCGGGCGATCAGGCGTGACAGGTAGTCGAGCTTCTGCGGATCACGGTCGACGAAGCGGAAGGTCAGCTGCAGCCATTCGCTGTCCGGCTTCGGTTCGAACGCCGCCACCGCGTGCAGGTAACCATTGAGCCGCGCCACTTCGCCACCCTCGCCCTGCTCCAGGTCGAGCACCGCGCTTTCCAGCACCTGCGGCAAGACGTCCGTACGCTTGACCACCAGCAGCGCCTCTTTCAGGCTCAGGGCCTTGATCACGCAGGCCATGTTGCCGCCGGGCAAACGCAGCTGCCCCTGACCACGGCCCGCGGGTGGCTTGGCAGCGGCCGCCGGGGCCGGTGCCGCACTGGGTGCAGCCGGCTTGATCACTTCAGCCTTGCCGCCGGTCAGCGCCGCCAGCGAGTCGTTGGCAAAGGCGCCGGTGCTGAGCATCTTCGGCGCGGCACTGGCGGTCAACGCCTGCAGCTTGCCCGCGCGGCTCAGGGCCTTCTTGACCTTGGTCACCAGTTGTTCGTTGGAGAAGGGTTTGCCGATGAAGTCGGAGACGCCCGCCTGGATCGCCTGGACCACGTTCTCCTTGTCACCCCGGCTGGTCACCATGATGAAGGGCACGGTCTTCAGGTTGTCCTGTTCGCGGCACCAGCTGAGCAGCTCGAGGCCAGACAGTTCGGGCATTTCCCAATCGCAGAGGATCAGGTCGATCGACTGCCTGCTCAGCAGTTGCTGAGCCTTGCGGCCGTTGACCGCCTCTTCGATTTGCACGCCTGGAAAGTGGTCTCGCAGCCCCTTTTTCACCAGATCGCGGATGAAGGTAGCGTCGTCCACCACCAGCACGCTGACTTTACTCATCGGCCACTCCTGTAAGAATGGGCGTAAGCATAGTCGCGCCTGATGGCCAAAGGCCAACGCAAAAACAGTGAATCGGCCAGCAAAAAGCGGCCCTTCCCGCTTTCACGGGAAGGGCCGCTTCGTTCAGTCAGCCGCTTCAACGACTCAGCTGTCCTTGCTGGTGCCCTGCACTTCTTCCTGCATGCGGGTCAGGCCGATGTGCTTCACATCGGTGCCACGCACCAGGTAGATCACCAGTTCGGCGATGTTGCGCGCATGATCGCCGATGCGCTCCAGGGAACGCAGGGCCCAGATCACGTTCAGCACGCGGGAGATCGAGCGCGGATCTTCCATCATGTAGGTGACTAGTTCACGCAGGGCGGTCTTGTACTCGCGGTCCACAGTCTTGTCGTACTGGGCGACGGACAGGGCCAGGTCGGCGTCGAAGCGGGCGAAGGCGTCCAGCGCTTCCTGCACCATGCGGCGCACCTGGTCGCCGATGTGGCGCACTTCCACGTAGCCGCGCGGCGCTTCGCCTTCCTCGGTGAGGAGGATGGCGCGCTTGGCGATCTTGGTCGCTTCGTCGCCGATGCGCTCGAGGTCGATGACCGACTTGGAGATGCTGATGATCAGACGCAGGTCGGACGCCGCCGGCTGGCGACGCGCCAGGATGCGCACGCATTCCTCGTCGATGTTGCGTTCCATCTGATTGATCTGGTCATCGATCTCGCGCACCTGCTGGGCCAGACCGGAGTCGGCGTCGATCAGGGCGGTGACGGCGTCGTTGACCTGCTTCTCGACCAGGCCGCCCATCGCCAGGAGGTGGCTGCGAACCTCCTCCAGCTCGGCGTTGAACTGCTGGGAGATGTGATGCGTAAGGCTGTCTTTGTTGATCATGTTGGTTCGCTCCGCGAAAGCTACCGGCTTGAGATCGCCGTCCTACGATTTGTCAGATGGAGGGTCTCGAACGAAGCGCCCGGACCGTGGGGCGAACCACCAACCGTACGCGGGGTACGGTCAGGCTCGCCGGCACGGCCCGGCGCACTCCGGCATGACCATCAACCGTAACGACCGGTGATGTAGTCTTCTGTCTGCTTCATGGCCGGGTTGGTGAACAGGGCGTCGGTGTCACCGAACTCGATCAGCTTACCCATGTACATGAACGCGGTGTAATCGGAAACCCGTGCAGCCTGCTGCATGTTGTGGGTCACGATGACGATGGTGTACTTGGACTTCAGCTCGTAGATCAGCTCTTCGACCTTCAGCGTGGAGATCGGGTCCAGTGCCGAGCACGGTTCGTCGAGCAACAGTACTTCCGGCTGCACCGCCACGGTACGGGCGATCACCAGACGCTGCTGCTGACCACCGGACAGGCCCAGGGCCGACTCGTGCAGGCGGTCTTTCACTTCGTCCCACAGGGCGGCGCTCTTCAGGCCCCACTCGACCGCTTCGTCGAGTACGCGCTTCTGGTTGATGCCCTGGATACGCAGGCCGTAGACCACGTTCTCGTAGATGCTCTTGGGGAACGGGTTGGGCTTCTGGAACACCATGCCGACGCGACGACGCAGCTCGGCCACGTCTTCGCCCTTGCGGTAGATGTTCTTGCCGTCGATGTTGATCTCGCCGTCCACGCGGCAGCCGTCGACCAGATCGTTCATCCGGTTGAAGGTGCGCAGCAGGGTCGACTTGCCGCAGCCGGACGGGCCGATGAAGGCGGTCACGCGCTGCTTGGGGATGTTCATGCTGACGTCGTACAGGGCCTGCTTCTCGCCGTAGTACAGGTTCAGCTTCGGTACTTCGATGGCCACGGTTTCGGTGGCCAGGTTCAGGCTCTGCTTGTCGCGGCCCAGGGCCGAGATGTCGATGCCGTGAGCGTGTGATTCGTGCTGCATGGGATGCTCCCTACGCTGACAATTCGTTTATCACGCCGGCGGCCCCAATGGCCACCGACGAAAGGATTTAGTGGTCCAGCGCCTTGTACTTCTCGCGCAGGCGGTTACGCAGGTAGACGGCTGTGAGGTTGAGGGTCGCAATCACCAGCACCAGCAACAGCGCGGTCGCGTAGACCAGTGGCCGTGCCGCCTCGACGTTCGGGCTCTGGAAGCCGACGTCGTAAATGTGGAAGCCCAGGTGCATGATCTTCTGGTCGAGGTGCAGGTACGGGTAGTTACCGTCGACCGGCAGGCTCGGCGCCAGCTTGACCACGCCCACCAGCATCAGCGGTGCCACCTCGCCGGCCGCACGGGCCACCGCCAGGATCAGACCGGTCATCATCGCCGGGCTGGCCATCGGCAGCACCACGCGCCAGAGCGTTTCCACCTTGGTGGCGCCCAGGGCCAGGGAGCCTTCGCGCAGGGCCCGCGGAATGCGCGCCAGGCCTTCTTCGGTGGCCACGATCACCACCGGCACCGCGAGGATCGCCAGGGTCAGCGAGGCCCACAACAGACCCGGCGTACCGAAGGTCGGTGCCGGCGCTGCCTCGGGGAAGAACAGGCGGTCGAGCGATCCACCCAGCACGTAGACGAAGAAGCCCAGGCCGAACACACCGTAGACGATGGCCGGTACACCCGCCAGGTTGTTCACCGCGATGCGGATCACCCGGGTCAGCGGGCCCTGCTTGGCGTATTCGCGCAGGTAGATCGCAGCGATCACACCGAACGGGGTCACGATCACGGCCATGATCAGGGTCATCATGATGGTGCCGAAGATCGCCGGGAAGATACCGCCTTCGGTGTTCGCCTCACGCGGCTCGTCGCTGACGAATTCCCACAGTTTGGTGCCGTAGAAGCCCAGCTTGCCCAGGGTCGACATGGCGTTCGGCTGGTAGGCACGAACCACCTTGCCCAGGCTCAGCTCGATTTCGCGGCCGTCGGCGCTGCGCACCGTGATGCTGTCGCGGTTGAAGGCCTGGTACAGCGCCACCAGCTCGGTTTCCAGCACCTTGTACTCGGCGTCCCACTGGGCGCGCTCGGCGTCCAGGTCAGCCTGGGCCTGCGGGGTCAGTTCACCCTGCAGCTCCAGCTTGCGGGTCTTCAGGCGAATGCGCTCGAGGCCGGCGTTGATACGGCCGATGTCGCGCTTCTCCAGGCGGACCACCTGGCTGTGCAGGTCGTCGACCCGTGCCAGACGTTCCTGCAGGGCGCCCCAGGCCGCGTCACCCTCGGCGACCAGCTGGCCGCTTTCCTTGACGTTGATCAGGTAGCCATAGAAGTTGCCCCACTCGCGGCGTTCGAACGCGGTGAGGTTTTCCGGCGTGCGCTGATTGCTCAGCCATTCGCCCACGACCCAGGAGAAGTCCGCGCCGTACAGGTCGCGGTTACCCACCTTGAACAGCTCGCGGGTCATGAACTCGCCACCCTCGGCGCTCACCGGCAACCCGGAAGCGGCCAGACGGGCACGCGGGATTTCTTCGATCTGGGTGATTTCGCCGGCCATCACCCTCATTTCCTGGCCGGGTACCTGGTAGTCGGCTTCGACGATGTCGGCCGGCCAGAAGTGCCCCAGACCGCGGGTGGCGATCACGGCCAGCAGACCCAGGGTCATGACCACGGCGATGGAGACCGCGCCGGCGTTCATCCAGATCCACGGCGAACCGCTTTTGAACCAGGCTTTTACGGAGTTCTTTTTCACGGACATATACCTTCCAAAGCCTTAGAGCGACGCGTACTTGACGCGCAGACGCTGGCGGACCAGTTCCGCGAGCGTGTTCATGACGAAGGTGAAGGACAGCAGCACCAGCGCGGACAGGAACAGCACGCGGTAGTGGGTACTGCCGACCGCCGACTCGGGCATTTCCACCGCGACGTTGGCGGCCAGGGTGCGCAGGCCTTCGAAGATGTTCATGTCCATGATCGCGGTGTTGCCGGTGGCCATCAGTACGATCATGGTTTCACCCACCGCACGGCCCATACCGATCATCACCGCCGAGAAGATGCCCGGGCTGGCGGTCAGGATCACCACGCGGGTGAGGGTCTGCCACGGCGTGGCACCGAGGGCCAGGGAGCCGAAGGTCAGGCTCTTCGGCACGCTGAACACCGCATCCTCGGCGATCGAGTAGATGTTCGGGATGACCGCGAAGCCCATGGCCAGACCGACCACCAGGGCGTTGCGCTGGTCGAACGGGATGCCCAGGTCATTGCTCAGCCAGGCACGCATGTTGCCGTCGAACAGCCAGACTTCCAGGTGACCGCTCATGCTCAGGGAGATGAAGCCCACCAGCAGGATCACCGGGATCAGCAGCGCGGCTTCCCAACCGTCCGGCACCATCAGGCGCACGGACTCCGGCAGGCGGCTCCAGGTGAAGCCGGCCAGCAGGATGCCGATAGGGGTGAAGATCAACAAACTGAAGATGCCCGGCAGGTGCCCCTCGACATACGGCGCGAGGAACAGACCGGCGAAGAAGCCGAGGATCACCGTCGGCAGCGCTTCCATCAGTTCGATGACCGGCTTGACCTTGCCGCGCATGGCCGGTGCCATGAAGTAGGCGGTGTAGATCGCGGCAGCGATCGCCAGCGGTGCGGCCAGCAGCATGGCGTAGAAGGCGGCCTTCAGGGTACCGAAGGCAACCGGCGCCAGGCTCAGCTTGGGCTCGGCATCGGTGTTGGCCGAGGTGGACTGCCAGACGTAGTCCGGCTTGTCATAGTTCTCGTACCAGACCTTGCCCCACAGCGAGCTCCAGGAAATCTCCGGGTGCGGGTTGTCGATCAGCAGGCGCTGCAACTGGCCATCGGACTCGACCAGCACGCGGTTGGCGCGGGGCGACAGGCTGCCGATCGCCGCACCGTCGGCCACCGGCTCGACCAGCAGGGTGCGGTGCGCGGTGCTGTGGAAGATACCCAGGTTGCCCTTGGCATCCAGGGCCAGGAAGCCCTTGCGGCGCTCTTCCGGCATGATCTGGGTGATGGCGCTGTCGGCCATCTGGAAGCGGCGGATCTGGGAGAAGACTTGCTTGCCGTCATCCTCGCGGACCATGAACCACTGGGCGATACCGCCCTTGCTGTCACCGACCAGCATCGAGATGCCGCCCAGCAGCGCGGTGGCGTTGGTCACTTCGGCGTTGGCGTCGGTCAGCAGCTTGTAGCGGCCGTTCAGTTCCTTGGTGCGCAGGCTGAAGACGTCAGCCGTGGCGCGACCATTGATCACATACAGCCACTGCTGGCGCGGGTCGATGATCAGCTCCTTGATCGGCTCGGCGATCTGCGCCAGGTCGATACGGTCTTCGCTGAGCGTGACCTCGCCGGTCATCAGGTTTTCTTCGCGCCCCAGGTTCAGAACATGCAGATCCGTGCCCGAGGAGGCTGCGAGCATCAGCGAGCCGCCGTTCAGGCTGACGCCGACGTGGTCCAGCGCGCGACCCTGCTCGTCCAGGGTGATCGGCGCCTCACCGAAGGGATACTTCAGGCCCGGCGTGATGGTTTTCACGTCATTCGGGTAGCTCACCGGGTAGGCATGTTCGAATACCAGTACCTGGCCGTTGGACAGCCCCAGGGCAACGCGGTTGCTGCCTGGCTGGTCGAGGCCGACCGACACCACCTGGGTGTCCGCGGGCAGCGGCAGGTCAACCGACGTCAGCGGCGCCATGCTCTTGGCATCGAAGAACTGCACCTGGCCGCGCTCACTGAGGCGCATGCCAACCTGGTTCTGTTCTTCCACCGCCATCAGCAGGGGCTTGCCGGCGTCAGCCAGCCAGGCGGCCTGGACTGGCTTGCGGGTTTCTATATCGGCTCCCTGGAACATCGGGAACACGATGTAGGCCAGGTAGAAGAAGATCAGGGTGATGGCGCCGAGTACCGCCATACCACCGACGGATACGCACCAGCGCGCGAGGCGGTCCTTCAGGGCGCGAACGCGACGTTTGCGCAACAGGGCCGGCGTGTTGAAGTCCAGCCCGAGGGATTTGGAAGAGGCGGTCATGGTGTCACTAGCCAGGTCATTCATAGTAGGGAGTGTCTCTGCGCGGCCATGAGCGCGCCGTATTTTTCAGCTGATTTCCAGGCCGGATAATCTATCCAGCTTGTGTGACAGAAAAGTTACAGCACATTGACAAAGCTACGCCCACCGCTCTGTACACAGAGGGCGGGCGCGGCTACGAACGTAGCGTTCTGGTCGAAACCGGGTCCCTTACAGGCCCAGTTCCTTCTTCGCTTTGTCGACTACGTTTTTCGGCAGCGGGATGTAACCGTCCTTGACGACCACTTCCTGGCCTTGCTTGGACAGAACCAGCTTCACGAACTCGGCGTCCAGCGGGCTCAGCGGCTTGTTCGGCGCCTTGTTGACGTAGACGTAGAAGAAGCGAGCCAGCGGGAACTTGCCAGCCAGGGCGTTGGCTTCGTTGGCTTCGAAGGCTTCACCGCCTTTCTTGGACAGCGGAACGGCCTTGACGCTGGAAGTGCGGTAGCCAATGCCCGAGTAACCGATGGCATTCAGGGTGCTGGAGATCGACTGCACCACGGAAGCCGAACCTGGCTGCTCGTTCACGTTAGCCTTGAAGTCGCCTTTGCACAGGGCTTCTTCCTTGAAGTAACCGTAGGTGCCCGATACCGAGTTGCGGCCGAACAGCTGCAGCGGCTTGGCAGCCCACTCGCCGGTCAGGCCCAGGTCACCCCAGGTTTTGACATCGGTGGCACCACCGCACAGGCGGGTGCTGGAGAAGATGGCGTCCACTTGCTCGATGGACAGGCTCTTGATCGGGTTGTCCTTGTGCACGAACACGGCCAGGGCGTCGATCGCAACCGGAACGGCAGTCGGCTTGTAGCCATACTTCTGCTCGAACGCCTGGATCTCGCTGTCCTTCATGGCGCGGCTCATCGGGCCCATGTTGGCGGTGCCTTCGGTCATCGCGGGTGGCGCGGTGGAGGAACCAGCGGCCTGGATCTGGATGTTGACGTTCGGGTAGCTCTTCTTGAACTCTTCAGCCCACAGGGTCATCAGGTTCGCCAGGGAATCGGACCCCACGCTGTTCAGGTTACCCGATACGCCGGAAGTCTTTTCGTAGGTCGGCAGAGCCGGGTCGACAGCGGCAACCGCGGTGGCGGTGGCAACGCCAGCGGCGACAAAAGTCATGGCCGCCATCAAACGCTTAAGTTTCATGCCTTGCTCCTAGCAGAATTAGTGTTGGATGGAACGGGCCCAAGTATCTGCAGGCCACATGACCAATCTATGAAATGAATGTGACAGTTAGATGACCGATGCGAAATTTGCGATCGACCCGATCCTCGGGCGCAAAACAGCGTCACTTCGGGGTTGGCGGCATAGCGCCACAGTCGCCCCACGACCGTTCAGTCGGTATACTCGCCACGCCTGCATTCCAGTGTGCTGACAGGCCGTTGAACATGATCGCGTCCGGCCACCGGGCGTCGAGACAGGACCCAGGCTGCCCTGCACCTGTACGCTTTCATCCCTGCTCTCGTCCGAGACCTGCCGACGACCTGCTCCACGCCACAACAACAATTGCGCTGCGAGCCGTACCCAGATGAACGAATTCGAACAGGACGACCCGATTCCCCAAGGTGACCTGGCCCTGCAGATCACCGCCCTTCCTCGCGAAACCAATGGCTTTGGCGATATTTTCGGCGGCTGGCTGGTGTCCCAGATGGACCTGGCCGGCACCGCCATGGCCAGCAAGGTCGCCGGAGGCCGCGTGGCCACGGTGGCGATCGATCGCATGGCCTTCCTGGTCCCGGTAGCGGTCGGTGCGCAGCTTTCCTTCTATACGCAGGCGCTGGAAATCGGCCGCAGCTCGATCCAGATGCTGGTGGAGGTGTGGAGCGACGACCCGCTGTCCAGCGAGTGGCGCAAGGTCACCGAGGCGGTCTTCGTCTTCGTCGCCATCGACGACCGCGGCCGCACCCGCCCGGTACCTGCCCGCCGCTGAGCCCCACGGGCGAACGTGCGCAGCTGAAACGAAAACGCCGGCCCCAGGGCCGGCGTTTTCATGCATTGGCAGCGATCAGCCGCGAATGTTGTAGATGTCTTTCTCGTTGCTTTCGGCGTACTTGTAGAGACGCTGCAGGTAAGCCTTCTGGTGCTCCCAGACCTTCTGCGCCACCGGATCGGCTGCGGCCGACGCATCGACCACTTCCGCCGCGACCTCCTTGAGACGGCTCAGGACGTCGTCCGGCAGACGGCGCACGTCGACACCCTCGGACTTGAACTGCTCCATGGCTTCCATGTTCTTCGCGTTGTAATCGTCGAGCATGTCGCCGTTCACGTCGCGTGCAGCAGCACGAACGATGGCCTGGAGATCAGCCGGCAGGGTTTCCCAGGCCTTGATGTTGATATCCAGCTCGAACAGCACGCTCGGCTCCTGCCAGCCCGGGGTGTAGTAGTACTTGGCGGCCTTGTGCAGGCCGAGCGCCATGTCGTTGTATGGGCCGATCCACTCGGTGGCATCGATCGCGCCGGTCTGCAGCGCGGTGAAAATCTCGCCCGCCGGCATGTTGACCACGGTGCCGCCCATCTTGGTCAGCACTTCGCCGCCCAGACCCGGGGTACGCATCTTCAGGCCGCGGAAGTCTTCGACCGACGTGATTTCCTTGTTGAACCAACCGGCAGTCTGGACACCGGAGTTACCGCAGGCCATGGGCAGCACGCCGAACGGCTTGTACACCTCTTCCCACAGCTGGATGCCACCGCCGCGGTGCAGCCAGGCGTTCATTTCCTGGGCATTCGGGCCAAACGGCGACGCGCAGAAAAACTGAGCGGCCGGCACCTTGCCCTTCCAGTAATAGGGTGCGCCGTGGCCCATTTCGGCAGTACCGCGGGACACTGCATCGAATACCTCCAAGGCAGGAACCAGCTCCCCGGCCGCATAGACCTTGACCTTCAGGCGACCATTGCTCATTTCCTCGACAAGCTTGGCGAAGCGCTCCGCCCCGACACCGACACCTGGAAAGTTTTTCGGCCAGGAGGTGACCATCTTCCAGTTGAAGGTCTGGGAACTCGACCCCTCTTGAGGTGCAGCGGTACTTTTTGCCTCTTCTTTGCAGCCCACAAGTGCAGTGGCTGCCAGGCCTACGCCTGCTGCAGCGAGTATGTCGCGACGTTTCATGCAATGCTCCTTTCTTGTTGTATTGGTCTGACCACGGGATCGCCGGCATCAAACTCTGCCTGAGTACCATAAAGGCGAAGTCGCGCTCAAGCCTAGCCCCTGAAACTAAAGTTGTACGGCCATTGCTGCCACGTATGTGCCTTGCATAGAATCGCCAGCCGTCTCCCATAAGGAGGCGCCCGACACGAGCGGGGCGACTTGCCTCCCCTCTTGTCCCCCAACCATAACGATAATTAAAGGACTCACTATGTCCGACAAGCCTTCACTTCCCCTCAAGCTGGCGTTTCTCATAGACAGCCTCAACCTCTGGTTCGGCAAGATAATCGCTTGGCTCACCCTGTTTCTTGTTGTCGGCACAACGATTGTGGTCGTGCTGCGCTATGGCTTCGGTATCGGCGCCACCGCCCTTCAGGAAGCCGTACTCTATGCCCACGCCCTGGTGTTCATGGGTGCCTGTGCCTGGGTGATGCAGCGTAATGGCCATGTGCGCGTAGACATCTTCTACCAGAACTTCAGCGGCCACCGCCAAGCACTGGTGGAACTGCTCGGCACCCTGCTGTTCCTGCTACCGGTATGCCTGTTCCTTGGCTGGTCCAGCTGGGATTACGTCGGCAACGCCTGGGCGACCCTCGAGGCATCCAGCGAGTCTGGCGGCCTGAAATACGTCTACCTGCAGAAGAGCATTATTCTGGTGCTGGTCGTCAGCCTGGTTCTGCAAGGTGTATCCAATCTGATCAAGGCACTGTACGTCATCACTGGCCGCCTGCCTGCTCCGGAGGTGAAGCATGGCTGAGTTGATGGCGATTCTGCTTTTCGTCGGTATCTGCGTGGCCTTGATGGCCGGCTACCCGGTTGCCTTCACCCTGGCCGGGGTCTCGTTGCTGTTCGCTGGCGTGGGCGTGCTGACCGGTACCTTCGACCCCGGTTACCTCAGCGCCCTGCCAAACCGCTTGTTCGGCATCATGAACAACCAGACCATGCTGGCGGTGCCGCTGTTCGTGTTCATGGGCGTGATGCTCGAACGATCACGCGTAGCGGAAGACCTGCTGGAGTCCATGGCCCGCCTGTTCGGCACCCTGCGCGGTGGTCTGGCCATTTCCGTATGCGTGGTCGGTGCGCTGCTGGCGGCGTCCACCGGTATCGTCGGCGCCACCGTGGTGACCATGGGCCTGCTGGCCCTGCCCACCATGCTGCGTCGTGGCTACGACCCGGCCATCTCCACTGGCACCCTGGCGGCCACCGGCACCCTGGGCCAGATCATTCCGCCTTCGATCGTGCTGGTGCTGCTCGGCGACGTGATGTCCAGCGCCTACCAGCAGGCCCAGCTGAAGATGGGGATCTTCTCGCCGAAGACCGTATCGGTCGGCGACCTGTTCGTCGGTGCCCTGCTGCCGGGCCTGCTGCTGGTCGGCCTGTACATCGTCTACATCATCGTGATTGCCATGGTGCAGCCGAAGAAATTGCCGGCGATGTCCAAGGAAGAACTCGGCGATGTCGAATGGGGCCGACTGCTCAAGGCACTGGTTCCACCGATGATCCTGATCGGCGCCGTACTCGGCTCGATCCTCGCCGGTTATGCGACCCCGACCGAGGCGGCTGCACTGGGCGCCGTGGGTGCCATGCTGCTGGCCTTCGGCAAGGGCAAGCTGAACTTCACGCAGCTCAAGGAAGTGGCTTACGGCACCACCGAAATCAGCGCCATGGTCTTCATGATTCTGATCGGTGCCTCGCTGTTCTCCCTGGTGTTCCGCGGCTTCGGCGGCGAGGCATTGATCGAGGACGTTTTCGCGCAGCTGCCAGGCGGCGTGCTCGGGGCCTTCTTCATCGTCATGCTGGTGATCTTCCTGCTCGGCTTCATTCTCGATTTCATCGAGATCACCTTCGTGGTGGTGCCGATCGTCGGTCCGGTGCTGCTGGCCATGGGTCTCGACCCGATCTGGCTCGGGGTGATGATCGCGCTCAACCTGCAGACATCGTTCCTGACGCCACCCTTTGGCTTCGCGCTGTTCTACCTGCGTGGCGTGACGCCAGCGAGCATACCCACCAGCACGATCTACAAAGGGGTCGTGCCATTTATCCTGATCCAGTTGCTGCTGCTGGTGATCGCCTACATCTTCCCGGGGCTGATCACCTGGCTGCCCGAGCAGGTGTACGGCAAGTAAGCCGCATGCCCACGACAAAACGCCCGTCCTCGTGACGGGCGTTTTGCATTCAGGCCTCTGGAACTCGTGAGTGGGCTGCGTTCCAATGCAGGAATCCTCACCTGCGACAGAGTATGCCGATGGCCACCTCCCACATTGAACGTATCGAACTGGACGAACTCACCTGCTGGCGCGTACGCCGCCATGGTGCCGAACTGCTGGTCACCCAGCAGGGCGCCCAACTCCTGAGCTACCAGCTCGACGGCGAGCCCCCGCTGATCTGGCTCAGCGAAGAAGCTGCCTACGCCCGCGGGCAGAGCGTGCGCGGCGGCGCGCCCATCTGCTGGCCGTGGTTCGGTGACCTGCGGCGCAACCCCGCCGCCGTTCAAGCGCAGTTTCAGGGCGACGCGGCCCCTGCCCATGGTCTGGTACGCGCTGCCGACTGGCAGCTGCTGGGTGTCGAGGAAACCGACGATGTAGTGATCCTGCGCTTTCTGTTCGACACCACCAAGACCCCCTTGGCGGGTTGGCCCCACGCCGCCCGGCTGCATGCCGACATCCACCTCGGTGACGATCTGCAGCTGACCCTGGAGACCCATAACCTGGGTGGCGCGCCATTGGCGATGAGCCAGGCACTGCACAGCTACTTCGCTGTCAGCGATATCCACCAGGCTCGGGTCGAAGGCTTACACGGCACGCGCTACATCGACACCATGGACGACTGGCACGAACACGCGCAAAACGGCGACCTGACATTCTCCGGCGAAACCGACCGCATCTACTTGGACACGCCTTCGCGCCTGAGCATCGTCGACCCGGGCTGGAACCGCCGCATTCACCTCGACGCACGCGGATCACGATCTGCGGTGCTGTGGAATCCGTGGATCGAGAAGAGTGGGCGCCTGTCGCAATTCGCCAGCGATGCCTGGCAACGGATGCTGTGCATCGAAACTGCCAACGTGCTGGAGGATGCACTGCTGATCGCCCCGGGTGAGCACTGCACCCTGCACCTGCGCCTGTCCAGCGAACCCATCGCGACCTAACGGCGGCGGACCTGGGCAAGAATTGCCCAGGTCGACTGGCGCACATAAAAACGCTGTGCCAGTTCACAGAATTTAATAGCAAAGTGCCATTTATTGTGACTGGCCACCATATTGCTATTAGGAAATCTCTTACAAGTATTAAACCCTTTATCCTACCCGCGAAGTACCCATCGATAACTTGCCCCGGTAGCACGACAAGTTATCGTTTCGACGGGTTCGGTAGTAATTTGTAAAATTTTTTTAAATGCCAAGAACTTCACGCTTTGAATGGTTGCCCCCCGGTAGGTACGGGTCTAGGATGCCCACACAAAGCGATTCTGCGCAAATTACTGCACAAGTAACTGCGCAAAAAGTTGCGCACTTCGATGGATCGATGATGGCTGGATGGCCATTTACCAGGCGAAGGTAGTTGCCCACTTTATATATCGAGTCAGGGAATGACGTACTCCAGCAAGCTCACTACCCATTATTTGAATCTGGCAAAAAGCCCTATTAATGAAGGGAACTTTGCCGGTGAAGATGTTCGTTATTCCAGCGAATATGAAATGCTGGAAACCGAACTGGGAAAAGCCTCGTCCCTGCACGAAACAGGGGGCATCGACTGGCAGAAAGTACGCGAAGGCAGCGAAAACCTGCTGACCAGTCACTCCAAGGATTTGCGCGCCGCCACCTGGCTGACCTGGGGCCTCTACCAGCGTGAATCCTTCGCCGGGCTCCAGGCCGGCCTGAGCCTGCTGCACTACCTCTGCGAACACCACTGGGTCGACCTGCACCCCCGCAAGACACGCACCCGCGCCGCTGCCATCAACTGGCTGCTGCCACGCCTGGAGCAGGCCCTGGCCGATCATGTGCCGATCAGCGAGCAATTGCCGCTGTTCCGCAAGCTCGCCGAGCACCTGCGCGGCCTGGAAGGCTGCCTCTCGCTGCACCTGGGTGAAGACGCGCCCCTGCTGCTGCCGCTGTGCCGTCGCCTGGAAGAACAGATCAATCGCGCCAGCCAGGGCCAGCCCGAGCCGGGCGCCGTCGGCGCCGCGATAGCCCAGGTCAAGCAGGTCGCCACCCAGATCATCACCGGCAACAGCCCCATCGATAACGAGAAGGAAGCCCACAAGGCCCTGCGTGCCCAGCAGGATGCGGCGCGCCCACTCTGCACCTGGTGGATGAAGAACAAGGCCACCGACCTCAAGCCACTGCGGCTGTCGCGCACCCTACTGTGGTTGCCGATCGAAGCCCTGCCGGAGCGCAACGCCGAACACATCACCGCACTGCGTGGCCTGCCGGCAGACAAGCTGGCCAGCTACCAGGAACGTTTCGCCCAGGGCGCCTACGCCGACCTGCTCGCCGACCTGGAAGCCAGCATCGCCCGAGCCCCGTTCTGGCTGGACGGCCAGCGCCTGGTCTGGGAATGCCTGCAGGAACTCAAGGCAGAACAGGCCATGCGCGAGGTGGAAATCCAGCTGGCGTTGTTCCTGCAACGCGTGCCCGGTCTCGACGAGCTGCGCTTCCACGACGGCGTAGGGTTCGCCGACGCCGAGACCCGTGCCTGGATCGGCGCTTATGTGCTGCCACACCTGCAGGCGCCGGAAACGGAAAAGAAGCCCACCACCAGCGAACAGGGTGCCACGCCGGCCTGGGAAGAAGCGCTGCAGCAGGTCCTGCCGCAGCTGCGCAAGGACGGCCTCAAGAGCGCCGTGCAGAAACTCAAGCAAGGCCTCAATCGGGCCCGCGGTGGCCGCGAACGCTTCTTCTGGCAACTGACCCTGGCCCGCCTGTGCTTCGCCGCGAAGAAGTACGACCTGGCCAAGACCCAACTCGAATCACTCGACCACACGCTGCAGGCCTCCGGGCTCGGCGAATGGGAACCCGATCTCGCCCTGGAAGTGCTGCGCCTGCTGCACACCTGTTGCGAGCTACTGCCGCAGAACCATGCGGTGCGCGACAGCAAGGACGAGATCTATCGCAGGTTGTGCCACCTCGATCTCGAGGTGGTGCTGGAGTAAGGCGCATACACGCCCTCAAAGGCCCCCGGGCCATCAACGCAAAGGAGAACACCCATGGCCAAAGAAGGCTCGGTAGCCCCCAAGGAACGCATCAACGTCACGTTCAAGCCCGCCACCGGCGGCGCTCAGGAAGAAATCGAACTGCCGCTGAAACTCATGGTGCTCGGCGATTTCACCCAGCGTGCCGACGATCGCAAGATCGAAGACCGCAAACCCATCAGCATCGACAAGAACAGCTTCGACGAAGTCCTGGCCAAGCAAGAGCTGAACCTGACCTTCGCCGTACCGAACCGTCTGCAGGACGAGCAGACCGACGACGAGCTGGCCGTGCAGCTGAAGATCAATTCCATGAAGGACTTCAACCCCGCCAACCTGGTCGACCAGGTCCCGGAACTGAAGAAGCTGATGGAACTGCGCGACGCCCTGGTCGCCCTGAAAGGCCCGCTGGGTAACGCCCCGGCCTTCCGCAAGGCCATCGAAAGCGTACTGTCCGACGACACCTCGCGTGACCGCGTGCTCGGCGAACTGGGCCTGGCCGCCAAAGACAAGCTCGATTCCTGATTCCCTTCTGACAAGGACGCACATTCATGAGCACTAGCGCAGCAGTAGAAAGCGGCCAGAGCGCCGCCGAACTCGGCATCCTCGACCGCATCATCGCGGAAACCAAACTGACTCCGGACGACGAAGCCTACGACATCGCCAAGCGTGGCGTATCGGCCTTCATCGAGGAGCTGCTCAAGCCGCAGAACGAAAACGAGCCGGTCAAGAAGGCCATGGTCGACCGCATGATCGCGGAAATCGACGCCAAGCTCAGCCGCCAGATGGACGAAATCCTCCACCACGAGCAGTTCCAGGCCCTGGAATCCTCCTGGCGCGGCCTCAAGCTGCTGGTGGATCGCACCAACTTCCGCGAAAACATCAAGCTGGAAATCCTCAACGCCTCCAAGCAGGACCTGCTGGACGACTTCGAGGACAGCCCGGAAATCGTGCAGTCCGGCCTCTACAAGCACATCTACACCGCCGAATACGGCCAGTTCGGTGGCCAGCCGGTCGGCGCGCTGATCGCCAACTACTACTTCGATCCGAGCGCTCCGGACGTCAAGACCCTGCAGTACGTCGCTTCGGTGGCCTGCATGTCCCACGCCCCGTTCATCGCCTCCGCCGGTCCGAAGTTCTTCGGCCTGGAAGCCTTCACCGGCCTGCCGGACCTGAAGGACCTGAAAGACCACTTCGAAGGCCCGCAATTCACCAAGTGGCAGAGCTTCCGCGAGCAGGAAGACGCCCGCTATGTCGGCCTGACCGTACCGCGCTTCCTCCTGCGCAACCCGTACGACCCGGAAGACAACCCGGTGAAGACCTTCGTCTACAAGGAAAACGTGGCCAACAGCCACGAGCACTATCTGTGGGGCAACACCGCCTACGCCTTCGCCAGCCGTCTGACCGACAGCTTCGCCAAGTTCCGCTGGTGCCCGAACATCATCGGCCCGCAGAGCGGTGGCGCGGTGGAAGACCTGCCGCTGCACCACTTCGAGAGCATGGGCGAGATCGAGACCAAGATCCCGACCGAAGTGCTGGTCTCCGACCGTCGCGAGTACGAGCTGGCCGAGGAAGGCTTCATCGCCCTGACCATGCGCAAAGGCAGCGACAACGCTGCGTTCTTCTCCGCCAACTCGGCGCAGAAGCCGAAATTCTTCGGCATCAGCGAAGAAGGCAAGAACGCTGAACTGAACTACAAGCTGGGTACCCAGCTGCCGTACATGTTCATCGTCAACCGCCTGGCCCACTACCTGAAAGTGCTGCAGCGCGAGCAGATCGGTGCCTGGAAAGAGCGTACCGACCTCGAACTGGAACTGAACAAGTGGATTCGCCAGTACGTCGCCGACCAGGAAAACCCGAGCTCCGAAGTCCGTAGCCGTCGTCCGCTGCGCGCCGCCCAGGTCATCGTCAGCGATGTCGAAGGCGAGCCGGGCTGGTACCGCGTCAGCCTGAACGTCCGCCCGCACTTCAAGTACATGGGCGCCGACTTCACTCTGTCGCTGGTCGGCAAGCTGGACAAGGAGTAACAGCCAGTGAGCTACGGAAGCCTGTTCGAGCGCCTCGGCGGCGAAGCCAGCCAGCGCGCTGGTTGGAGCCGCGAAGTCGCCGCCATGGCATCCGTGGCTGCCCATCTGGCCAAGATGCTCAGCACCCGTGCGGGCAGCGTGCAAACGCTGCCCGACTACGGGTTGCCCGATTTGAACGACATGCGCCTGTCGCTGCACGACTCGTTGCAGCAGGCGCGTGTCGCCATCGAACGCTTTATCGAAGCGTACGAACCCCGCCTGACCCAGGTGCGCGTGATTTCCCTGCCGCGTACCCACGATCCATTGACCCTGACCTTCGCCATCGACGGTCTGCTGGAAATGGACGGTATCAGGCGTCAGGTCAGTTTCTCCGCGAGCCTGGATGGCAGCGGTCAGGTCAAGGTCAACTCAGGAGCGTCAGATGTCCGGTAAACCCGCAGCCCGCCTCGGCGACCCAACGTCCTGCCCGATCCCGGGGCACGGCACCAACCCGATCGCCGTCGGCTCACCCAACGTCCTGTTCGACGGTTTACCGGCCGCGCGCATGGGCGACCCATCCGGCTGCGGCGGCGCCATGGCCAGCGCGGTGATTCCGACCGTCCTCATCAACGGCCAGCCCGCTGCGGTACTGGGAAGTGTCGGTAGCCATGGCAACTCGGTCACGGCGGGCTCGGGCACCGTGTTGATTGGGGCGAGTGGAGGCGGGGCGCCGTTTGTTGCCCCTCTACCGCTCATCATTGCCGGGCATTTCGATCGAGCGTTCACAATTGCGACTGCTGACGGCGACCCAGTCCAAAATCTCAGCTACCGCATCGTGTCTGAAAGCGGGAAAGAAAAAATCGGTGCTACATCCGCTTCCGGCGTTACCGCAAGTCTTTCAACAGGTGATCGCACAGAGCCGCTCACCATTTATGTTTTCGGGGCGCCATGATGGAGACGATCATTACGCTCGGTGGCAAGCCCTATACATTCGAAACCAAAGAGGGTGTCACGGCCTTAAAGCAGACCTCTGAAAGCACGGCCAGCACAGACACTAACAACCCTACGCTGAATGTGCCCTCGGCATGGCTGATTACTAGAAAAAACGGTGCCCCGTTGTTCGCGGTGAAGCCGAACGCAGGCGAACCGCCTTTTCGCGTGATCACCGCGGACAAGCTTTATTCCGAACGAATCCAGTGGTTTGAACCGTTGGCGGACAACTACCGAGCATTAATCTGGACCCACCCAGACTCGCCAGCACCGAGTACAGATACTTATAGCGCCTACAAGCATTTCACATGGCAGAACATTATCGATTTTTCGAAGATCGACCGTCCTTCCATCAGTTTTTACAGCGGCAATCAAGGCGACTGGAAACAAGCCCAGGACGGTGGCGCCGGCTACCTGTTGGTAATGATCGAGGGGCAACCCTTTTGGGCAGACGCTATCGGGCAAATCCCGTTTGCAGTCGATACATTCAAGTTGAAATTCGAACGTTTCAAGAACAAAGACCGGGCCATTACTGAAACAGTCCAGACAGGTATCAACTGGGGGGACGGCACACTTTTCGGATCCAGTGATCCATCCAATGAATACGATAATTATATGGTTTTGCGGGGCGCCCTCTGGGCTTCGGACAACCACAGGCTGACGACGGAAGAGAGACAAATGTTCACTCCTGGGGGCCTGACGTCAATCGAACTGACCAGAGCCACGTTCACGCCGACCAGCGACGCACGCTTGAAGGCATCGATTACCAACGACAGTGTCAGCGCCTATGGCGTTTGGAAACAAGGCAAATGAAGTATCCGTCCGTGCTGGCCATAAACCTGATTATTCACATCGGATTTTGCATCGTATTCGCCATCGCCAACGATGTTGGTCTGGCGCTTTATAAAAAGCTCTATGGTGATTTCTCGTCCCGCGGTTTCGCTGCGGGAGGCATTACCACGTTTGCGATTGGCGTTTTCGTTATTGCCAATCTAACGCTGTCTTTCGTGACCAAGAACAAGCTAAAACCGTTAATCGTTCTGACGGCCATAGTTTCAATTGCCTTACTGGTACTCCCTGCCCATCCACTTAGGGCCATTTTCTATATTACGTTGACAGGCGTATTGAGCACGATTGCCATCGTGGCTTCTGCAGTTGTAGTTCGCACCATGGAAAAGCGGGGGCGGGTATGAACACTGCGGCCGAAATCGCCTATATGCCTATCCGTCATTACGGTCTGCGTGAATTTGCTTGGCGCCTACTGCTGCTCTTCCTGCCCACTGTGAGTGGTTGTAGCGCCCAACCGAAAAAGGTGTTCGTCGCGAATTTTGAAAACGCCTGCAGCTATCCAGTCGAAGTTTCGGCCCACAAATACTCCAACGGCAAACTGCCCTTCGCGGCAACTCAGACTGCAGCCGCAGGCGAGCCCCTCGAAGTGCTTTCGCATATCAACTTCGGTAGCACGTTGGACGCCAGTCTCCTAAATGACTACCGCCTGGAAATCAAGGCGCACGACAAATCGATTTCACTCGACAAGGAACACTTCCTTACACAGTTGAGCCGATCTTCTGCCGAAAAACGAGGCAATGCCATAGCCACATGGACGATCCACGACACCACCTTGTGTCCTTAACGCTACGCCCAAGGATGAGCAAACCCTATGTCGTTTAACCATTACTACCAGAGCGAACTCACCGCCCTGCGTCAGCTCGGCAAGCGTTTCGCCGACCGCAGTCCGGTGCTGGCACCGTTCCTCGGTCAGGCCGGTCGCGATCCGGATGTGGAGCGTCTGCTGGAAGGCTTCGCCTTTCTCACCGGCCGCCTGCGGCAGAAGCTTGATGACGAGCTGCCGGAGCTGACCCATTCGTTGATGCATCTGCTGTGGCCGAACTACATGCGGCCACTGCCGGCATTCAGCATGCTGCAGTTCGACCCGCTGAGCCGCCCCGGCCCGGCGCTGCCGGTCAAGCGCGGTACGCCGGTGGAAGCCAAAGCCATCGAAGGCGTTACCTGCCGCTTCCGCACCTGCTTCCCCACCGAAGTGCTGCCCCTGGCGCTGAACGCCCTGGATTACTCGGTCAAGGGCGACGGCGCGCTGCTCAGCCTGCGCCTGGCGATGAGCACCGACGGTCACCTCGGCGAAATCGGCCTGAAGACCCTGCGCCTGCACCTGGCCGGCGAACGCTACATCAGCCAGATGCTGTACCTGGCGCTGTTGCGCAACCTCGGCGGCATCCAGCTGGTGCTGCTGGACGATGCCGGCAAGCCCCTGCAGGACAACTACGGCCAGGCCGTCGCCGCGCTGCAGCTCGACGCCAAGAAAGTCCAGCCGGTGGGCTTCGCCGAAGACGAGGCGCTGATCCCCTACCCGCTGAACACTTTCCGCGGCTACCGCTACCTGCAGGAATACTTCGCCTTCCAGGACAAATTCCTGTTCGTCGACCTGCTCGGCCTGGAAGCCATTTCCGCCCTGCCGGAAGACCTGCTCAAGCAGGCCCGTGGCCTGGAGCTGCGCTTCGACATCCAGAAGGCCGGTACCCAGCGCATCCGCCCGACCCTGGAAAACGTGCGCCTGTACTGCACCCCGGTGGTCAACCTGTTCCAGCACGACGCCATCCCGATTCGCCTGGACGGCAAACAGGACCAGTACCTGCTGCTGCCAGCCGAATTCGATGCCCAGCACTGCGGGGTGTTCTCGGTAGACCGCGTGACTGGCTGGAAGCCAGGCGGCATGGGCTACGAAGAGTACGTACCGTTCGAATCCTTCGAGCACGACCCCAGCTTCGACGTGCCGGTGGCGCGCCCGCACTACAGCGTGCGCCAGCAGCCGTCGATGCTCGGCGACGGCCTGGAAACCTGGCTCAGCTTCGGCCTGCGCAACCTCGACCAGCACGAAACGCTGTCCATCGAGCTGACCTGCACCAACCAGAACCTGCCGCGCCAGCTGAGCCTGGGCGACATCTGCCTGCCCAGCGAAGACACCCCGGACTTCCTCAGCTTCCGCAACATCAGCGCCGTAACCCCGTGCTACGCGCCGCCGCTGCACCGCGACTTCCTGTGGAAGCTGATTTCCAACATGTCGCTGAACTACCTGTCGCTGGCCAACGTCGAGGCGCTCAAGGTGATCCTCGAGACCTACGACCTGCCGCGCTACTACGACCAGCACGCCGAGCGCGTCAGCAAACGCCTGCTCGGCGGCCTCAAGAGCATCGGTCATCGCCACGTCGACCGCCTGCACCGCGGCCTGCCGGTGCGCGGTGTGCGCACCGAACTGACGATGAACCCCGATGGCTATCTGGGCGAAGGGGACCTGTTTCTCTTCGCGTCGGTACTCAATGAATTTTTCGCCCTCTACGCCAGCTTGAACTCGTATCACGAGCTGTACGTACGGAGCACACAGGGAGAGCTGTATCAATGGACGCCACGCATGGGGCAACAGCCCCTGCTCTGAACCGGCTGAGCCGGGGCATCCGCGAATACAGCCTGTTCCAGGCTGTGCAGCTGGTGCTGGAGCGCTTGCAGGCCGCTCATCCTCATCTGGATGAGGAGCGCCTGTACGAACAGCTGGAATTCCAGGCCAACCCGAGCCTGGGTTTTCCCGGCAGCGACATCGATCGCGTGCAGTTCTTCGAGGAGAACGGCGAACTGCGTGCGCGCATGCGCATCAACCTGGTCGGCCTGTTCGGCGGCGGTTCGCCGCTGCCCGCCTTCTACAGCGAGCAGGCGCTGGGCGACAGCGAAGACGGCAACCCCACCCGCGTGTTCCTCGACCTGTTCAACAACCGCCTGCAGCGCCTCCTGCTACCGATCTGGCGCAAGTACCGGTATCGGGCGCGCTTCGAGAGCGGGGCCATCGACCCGTTCTCGGCGCAGCTGTTCGCCCTGATCGGCCTGGGCAGCGAACAGATCCGCCAGGCCCAGGAACTGAATTGGAAGCGCCTGTTGCCCTACCTCGGCCTGCTCAGCCTGCGCGCCCACTCCGCCGCGCTGATCGAGTCCGTGCTGCGTTACTACTTCAAGCACGCCGAGCTGTACATCGAGCAGTGCCTGGAACGCCAGGTGACGGTGCTGGAAGAGCAGCGCAACCGCCTCGGCCTGGCCAACAGCCTGCTTGGTGAAGACACCGTGCTGGGTGAGCGGGTGCGCGACCGCGGCGGCAAGTTCCGCATTCATGTGCACCAGCTGGACTGGACGCGCTTCCATGAATTCCTGCCGATCGGCACCGGCTACCAACCGCTCTGCGCGCTGGTGCGCTTCACCCTGCGCGACCCGCTGGACTACGACATCCGCCTGGAACTGCGTCAGGACGAAATCCGCGAGCTGCGCATTGGCGAAAACAACCCCTGCCTGCTGGGCTGGACCACCTGGCTCGGCCGCGAGAACGCGGACGGCCTGGTGACGCTCGGCTCGAGGGCGAGCACCACGGCTAATGGCGGCCGCGGCGCAGTCCAGAACGTCGCAAGCCAAGGCATGAGGAGTGAGGTTTGGTGACTCCAAATGAACGACGAATAACGCTGGATTGCGGCGTTCTGGGCGCGCCCCTACGGGTTGCTTCTGTGATTGCGCCATGCCGCGTTACGGGACTTGCCGAGGGAGTGCCATCGCCTGCGTCCCGCGCCTTGCCTGGCGCAATCACAAAAGCAACGCGGCTCGCCATTAGCCGTGGTGCTCGCCCCATCATTAAGGACAGATGAAATGATCAACGTCGACCTGCAACAACTGGTTCAAGCCCTGGACGCCGAGAGTAAGCGCGATCTGGAAGCCGCCGCGGAGCGCTGCGTGGTACGTGGCGGCAGCAAGATTCTGGTGGAAGACCTGCTGCTCGGCCTGCTGGAGCGCCCGGAAAGCCTGCTGGCCCGCGCCCTGCTGGATGCCGAACTGGATGCCGGCGAGCTGGCCCAAGCCCTGCAACCGCGCAGCGAGCACAGCGAATCGCGCAACCCGGTGTTCTCCACCGAGCTGGTGCAGTGGCTGCAGGATGCCTTGCTGGTCGCCAGCCTCGAACTCGGCCAGAGCCAGGTCGACCAGGCGGCGCTGATCCTCGCCCTCCTGCGCAACCCGATGCGTTACGCCGGTAGTCACTACCAGGCGCTGCTGGGCAAACTCAACGCCGAACGCCTGCGCGAGTTCGCCCTCAGCCAGCAACCGCAGCAGGGTGCCGGCAAGCCGGCCGCCGGCGGCGAATCCAACCTGGCCCGCTTCACCCACAACTTCACCCAGCAGGCCCGTGACGGCAAGCTGGACCCGGTGCTGTGCCGTGACGGCGCGATCCGCCAGATGATCGACATCCTCGCCCGTCGCCGCAAGAACAACCCGATCGTGGTCGGCGAAGCCGGCGTGGGCAAGACCGCCATCGTCGAAGGCCTGGCCCTGCGCATCGCCACCGGCGAAGTGCCGCAAGTGCTTAAGGGCGTCGAGCTGCTGTGCCTGGACCTCGGCCTGCTGCAGGCCGGTGCCAGCGTCAAGGGCGAGTTCGAGCGCCGCCTGCAGGGCGTGATCGACGAAGTGAAAAGCTCGCCCAAGCCGATCATCCTGTTCATCGACGAAGCCCACACCCTGATCGGTGCCGGTGGCCAGGCCGGCAGCGGCGACGCGGCCAACCTGCTCAAGCCGGCCCTGGCGCGCGGCGAACTGCGCACTATCGCCGCCACCACCTGGAGCGAGTACAAGAAGTACTTCGAGAAGGACCCGGCCCTGGCCCGTCGCTTCCAGCCGGTACAGCTGCACGAGCCGAGCGTCGACGAGGCCGTGACCATCCTGCGCGGCCTGGCGCCGGTGTATGAGAAGAGCCACGGCATCTACCTGCGCGACGACGCCGTGGTGGCCGCTGCCGAGCTGTCCGCCCGCTACCTGGCCGGCCGCCAACTGCCCGACAAGGCGGTGGACGTGCTCGACACCGCCTGCGCCCGCGTGCGCATCAGCCTGGCCGCTGCACCGGAAGCCCTGGAGCGCCTGCGCGGTGAGATTGCCGAAGGCGAGCGCCAGCGCGAAGCCCTGCGCCGCGATCTGGACGCCGGCCTGGCGATCGATACCGAGTCCCTGGACACCCTGGAAAAACGCCTGATGGCGGCCCGTGCCGAGCTGGAACAGGTGGAAACCCGCTGGGCCATCCAGCGCGAGCTGGCCGAACGCCTGCTGGAACTGCGCAAGCAATGCGCCGCCGCCCGCCTGGGTACCGAACAGGACGACAACGAAGCCACCGACGAACCGCAAAAGAGCCTGGCCGAGCTGGAAGTCGAGCTGCGTACCGCCCAGTCCGAGCTGGCCGCCGCCCAGGCCAGCGAGCGCCTGGTCAGCCATGAAGTCTGCCCGCGCCTGGTCGCCGAAGTGATCAGCCACTGGACCGGCGTCCCGCTGTCGCAGCTGGCCCGCGAGCACAACACCAAGGTCACCACCTTCGCCGCCGACCTGCGTCAGCGGGTACGTGGCCAGGAGCAGGCGGTCCAGGCCCTGAACAAGGCCATGCGCGCCACCGCCGCCGGCCTCAACAAACCCGACGCCCCGGTCGGCGTGTTCCTGCTGGTTGGCCCCAGCGGCGTCGGCAAGACCGAAACCGCCCTGGCCCTGGCCGACCTGCTGTACGGCGGCGAGCGTTTCCTGACCACCATCAACATGTCCGAATTCCAGGAGAAGCACACCGTTTCGCGCCTGATCGGCGCACCGCCTGGCTATGTCGGTTACGGCGAAGGCGGCATGCTCACCGAAGCGGTGCGGCAGAAGCCCTACTCGGTGATTCTGCTGGACGAGGTCGAAAAAGCCGACCCGGACGTGATGAACGTGTTCTACCAGATCTTCGACAAGGGCGTGGCCAACGACGGCGAAGGGCGCGAGATCAACTTCCGCAACACCCTCATCCTGATGACCAGCAACCTGGCCAGCGACCGTATCGCCAGCCTCTGCGCCGAGGGCCAGCGCCCGGCTGCCGACGACCTGGAACTGGCCATCCGCCCGTACCTGACCCAGCATTTCAAACCGGCGCTGCTCGGCCGCATGCGCGTGGTGCCCTACTACCCGGTGGACGGCGACGTGCTGCGCGAACTGGTGGGCGTCAAGCTGGCCCGCTTTGGCGAGCGCCTCGCGCGCCGCCAGCTCGGCTTCAGCCACTGCGACGCCCTGGTGGATAACCTGGCCGAGCGCTGCACCCACAGCGACAGCGGCGCACGCCTGATCGACCACCTGATCGACCAGCACCTGCAACCGCTGGTGGTCGACCGCCTGCTCGACGCCATGGCCAGTGGCGAAACCCTGCAACGTGCACACGCCACCCTGGACGGTGACGGGGCGGTGGTCTGTGAGTTCGCTTAACGTGCCGCCGATGTTCACCCAGGTGCCCCAGCCCCTGCGCTATGCCGAGGCGCTGCTGCTGCAGTTCGCCCGGCTGGCCCGCGCGGTGAACAGCGAAGGTCTGCAGGGTGGCTTGGTGGAGGCGGCGGCCCAGCTGGCCCAGTGCGAGCTGAGCCAGCTGTACCTGCTGGATGACACCCACACGCGCCTGACCCTCTGTGCCGAGTGGCAGGATGGCGTGCTGCAGCCGCGCAACATGGACAGCCTGCCGAGTGACTACGACGGCGAGCAGCTGTTGCAGTACTGCCTGTGCCAGAACCAGGTGCTCAGCCTGCAGGACGTGGACCCCACGCTGTACCCCTGCACCTTCCTGCCGGATACGCCGCAACCCTGGCGCAGCCTGCTGTGCCTGCCGCTGCTGAACGAAGCGCGGCGGGTCAAGGGCCTGCTGCTGACGGCCAGCAAGACGCCGCAGGACCTGGAGGGCTTCGCCGGCTCCCTCGGCCACCTCGGTGCCTTCGTCATCGCCCAGATGAGCCTGCTGCAGCGCCTGCGCTCCCCGGACAGCGAAACGGTGGCGGCCCCGTTGCCGACCGCCAGTGCCAGCGGTTACGGCCTGATCGGCGACAGCCCGGCGATGCGCCACATCTTCCAGCTCATCGGCAAGGTGCTGCACAACCCGGTGAGCGTGCTGCTGAACGGTGAAACCGGCACCGGCAAGGAACTGGTGGCGCGCGCCATCCACGATTACGGCTTCCGCCGCAGCAAACCCTTCGTGGTGCAGAACTGCGCCTCGCTGCCGGAAAACCTGCTGGAAAGCGAACTCTTCGGTTACCGAAAAGGCGCCTTCACCGGCGCAGACCGCGACCGCCAGGGCCTGTTCGACGCCGCCCACGGCGGCACGCTGTTCCTCGACGAGATCGGCGACATGCCCCTGGCCCTGCAGGCCAAGCTGCTGCGCGTGCTGCAGGAAGGCGAAGTACGCCCGCTCGGCTCCACCGAAACCCACAAGGTCGATGTACGCATCGTGGTGGCCACCCACCACAACCTGCGCAGCCTTGTGGAAAAGGGCCGGTTCCGCGAAGACCTGTTCTATCGCCTGTCGCACTTCCCCATCGAACTGCCGCCCCTGCGCGACCGTGCCGAAGACGTGCTGCAACTGGCCCGGCATTTCGCCGACAACGCCAGCGCGTTTCTGCAGCGCCCGTCCTGCCGCTGGGCGGATGCCACCCTGGAGCATCTGGCCGGCTACGCCTTTCCGGGCAACGTGCGTGAGCTCAAGGGCCTGGTGGAGCGCGCGGTCCTGCTGTGCGAAGGCGGCGAGCTGCTGCCCCAGCACTTCGACCTGCAACTGACCGGCGACACCGACGACAACACCCTGAGCCTGCGCGAGCGCATGGAGCGGGTCGAACGCAGCCTGCTGCTCGACTGCCTGCGCAAGAACCGCGGCAACCAGAGCCAGGCCGCCCGTGAACTGGGCCTGCCGCGCCGCACCCTGCTGTACCGCATGGGCCGGCTGAGCATCGGTCCGGCGGACGTATGAACAGGAATACCGTGATGACTCATCTGAAGGCCCTGCTGTTTCTGCTGTTCCTGGAGCCACTGGTGTCCAGCGGACGAATCGGGCGCCTCAAGCTGCTGGGGCTTTTCCTCCTGGCACTCTGGCCGCTGATTCTGGCTCGAGTGCTCCACGATGAGGCCGCTGCGCAATGGTTCCAGAATGCCGTGGGCGTTCTGGCGGTCGCAGGCCTGGTTTTCCTGTGGATCGCCATTCTCGCTACCTCCATTCGGCGCCTGCACGACGTCGGCCGGAGCGGCATCTGGGTGCTCCTGGTGGCCGTGCTGTGGCCGCTGCTGCTCGTCTGGCCCGGCCAGAATCGCGCCAACCGCTATGGCCCACCGCCCGCCCCCTTCGCACTGACGCCGTCGCCGGCACAAGGCCGCGCCTGACATGTACTTATCCACTTCGTTGAGAGGAACCCTCCATGCTTGATCGCTATTGGTTCGCGGGCCTGCTGGCCCTGGTCATTGCGCTGTCCGGTTGCAGCGGCAACTACAAGTTCAGCGACGACGAATACCGCCCGTTGGGCGACCCGCAAGCAGTGAAGCGCGGCAACTGACCGCAAGGAGTCAACCACCATGGAACTGGTCTTCGATGTGGTAAGTGCACAGCAGTTCGTGCCAGGGCTATTGACCACCAAAACCTTCAAGCAGGCCGGCGGCGTGATCGGCCGTGCGGAGGAATGCGACTGGGTCATCCCGGACCGCAAGCGCGTGCTGTCCAGCCGGCACGCTGAGGTGAGCTACCGCGATGGGGCGTTCTACCTGACCGACACCAGCAGCAACGGCGTTCAGCTCAAGGACACCGGAGCCAGCCTGCGCAAGGGCGAAGCACAGCGTATCGAGCACGGCAGCGTGTACTGCCTGGGCGACTTCGAAATCCGTGCGCGACTGATCCGCGACCCGTCGATCTTCGAAGGCGATATCGGCCTGGCGCAGCCGGCAGGTAGCATCATCCCGGATGATGCCTTTCTCGACCTGGACCCGATGGCGGCCCTCGATCAGCAGGAACGCGTCTACGCCGAAGTCGACGACCTGACCGCGATCATTCGCCCGCAGACCACCCAGGCCCAGCAGCGCGACTACGCACAGATCGACGAAGAGAACCTGCTGGTCCCGGAACTGGTGATGCCGACCCCGCCGCCGGAGCCCAAGCGCGCACCCGAGCCGGAGCGCCTGCCGCCCACCTTCTGGGAAAAATTCGGCGAAGCCCTCGGCGTGCCCCTCGACGACCTCGACAACGACGCCCGCGAAGCGCTGGCGCTGCAGGCCGCCAAGCTGCTGAAGCAGAGCGTCGGCAACTTGCAGCAGGCCCTGCGCACCCGCAGCGAGCTGAAGAACGAAATGCGCCTGGCCCTGACCACCGTGCAGAGCGCCGGCAACAACCCGCTCAAGCACACCGCAGACAGCAGCGAAGCCCTGCAGGTCATGCTGCGTGGCGGCAAGGCCGGCCAACTGAGCGCCGAGCAATCGATCAGCCGCAGCTTCCGCGACCTGCAGGCCCACCAGGTGGCCCTGCTGGCCGCCAGCCGCGCCGCCGCCAAAGGCATGTTCGAGCAACTGTCGCCTGAGCAACTGGTCGCCCGTTTCGAACGCGAGGGTCGCAAGCCGCTGATCGCCACCGCGGGCAGCCGCTGGCGTGCCTACCGTCGCCTGCACACCGCCCTGGAGCAGAACGACGAGTGGGGCGACCGCCTGTTCGCCCGCGACTTCGCCCGTACCTATGAAGAACAGGTCCGCCTGATCGCCACCCTCAACACCGATGTTCAAGGATGATTTCCATGCACCGCTTTCTAGCCCTGATGGCCGCCCTGCTGGTTCTGGCCGGTTGCTCGTCGATGTCGCCGTACTCGAGCATGACCAAGCTCGACCTGACCCTGAACGGCAGCGAGAAACTCAACCCGGACCTCCACGGTCGCCCCTCGCCCATCGTGCTGCGCCTGATCGAGCTCAAGCACCCGGTGTCCTTCGAGACCGCCGATTTCTTCTCGCTGTACCAGCGCCCGAAAGAAGCCCTGTCCCCGGACATGGTGGTGCTCGAAGAACTGGAGCTGCGCCCTGGCGAGCAGCGTGAAATGAAGCTCTCGGTGCAGCCGGGCAGCCGTTACGTCGGCGTGCTGGCCGCCTACCGCGACCTGCCGGAAAGCAACTGGCGCGTGGTCATCCCGCTGCAGGAACAGGCGCACAACTACAGCGTGCTCAATCTCGATGCCCAGGGCATCCGTTCACTGCTTGAAGAAGACGGGAAGTAAGCCATGTCCACGCATAAAGTTATCTGGCAGGAAGGCATGTTGCTGCGTCCTCAGCACTTCCAGCAGAACGATCGCTACTACGACAACCAGTTGAAGACCCGCACGCAGAAGCTCGACAGCTATGCCTGGGGCTACTTCGAGCTGGAGATCGACCGGCAATTCCTCAACATGGGCAAGCTGGTGGTCAGCAAGGCCAGCGGCGTACTGCCCGACGGCAGCCTGTTCGACATCGGTGCCGAGCGCGAGCCGCTGGCCCTGGACGTGCCGCCCAACACCGGCAACACGCCGGTCTACCTGGCGCTGCCCCTGGTCACCGGCAACCACATCGAAAGCCGTCGCCCCGACCAGCAGGACGTCCTGGCCCGCTACACCGCCTACGACGAAGAAGTCACCGACTGCACCGCCGGTGACAACAACATCAGCCATGTCAGCACCGGCCGCCCGGACTTCCGCCTGTTGCTCGGCGAGCAGCAGAGCGACCAGGCCTACGTCAAACTCCAGCTGTGCGAAATCCTCGATACCACGCCGGACGGTGTGATCAGCATCGACCCGGAATTCAGCCCGACCTACGTCAACTTCCAGGCCTCCGGCTACCTGCTGAGCTGCCTCAAGGAAGTGATCAGCATGCTCGCCCACCGCGGCGACATCCTGGCCGAACGTATTCGCGCCACCGGCAAGGTGGGCGGCGCGGAAGTCGGCGATTTCATGATGCTGCAGCTGATCAACCGCTACGAACCGATCCTGCGCCACCACCTGGGCGTCGACCAGGTTCACCCGGAACAGATCTACCGCGAACTGGTCGGCCTACTTGGCGAACTGGCGACCTTCTCCAGTGAAAGCAAACGCCCGCGCCTGGACGGCCGCTACCTGCACACCGACCAGGGCGCCAGCTTCCGCAAGCTGATGGATGCCATTCGCCAGGTGCTGTCGATGGTGCTCGAGCAACACGCCATCGAGATGCTGCTGCAACAGCGCCAGTACGGCATCCAGGTATCGCCGCTGCACGACCACAAGCTGCTGGGCACCTCCAGCTTCGTGCTCGCGGCCAGCGCCCAGTGCGATTCCGAGGAACTGCGCCAGCGCCTGCCGGCGCACCTCAAGGTCGGCCCGGTGGAGCGCATCCGCCAGCTGGTCAACCTGCACCTGCCCGGGATCAAGGTCAAACCGCTGCCGGTGGCACCGCGGCAGATCCCGTTCCACTCGGGCAAGACCTACTTCGCCTTGGAGCTCAGCTCCGAGGAACTGGCGCAGCTGGAACGCTCCGGCGGCTTCGCCTTCCACGTGTCCGGCGACTTCACCGGGCTTGAGCTGAAATTCTGGGCGATCAGGAACTGACAATGACCACCAAGGACATGGAATACGGCCAGGATGACAAGACGGTCATCCTCAACCGCCAGGGCGAATCCCGGGCGAACAGCCCACTGACCGATTTCAGCTCGGCACCGAAATTCGAGCAGCTGGAAGAACGCATGATCTTCGCCGCGCGCCTGCGCCCGGCGGAGACCTTCAACATCAGCCTCAACCCGCTGGTGGCCGCGGCCTCCTCGCTGCTCTCGGAAGTGGTGCGCCTCAAGCACAGCTTCGAAGGCGAAGACCTGGACCTGCTCAACCAGCGCCTGACCCGCGAGATCAAGCTGTTCGAGCACCAGGCCCTGCACGAAGGCGCTGAAAGCAGCCAGGTGATGGCCGCGCGCTACGTGCTGTGCACCGTGGTCGACGAGGCCGTGGTAACCACCCCCTGGGGAAACGAGAGCGAATGGTCGCAGATGAGCCTGCTGTCGAGCTTCCACAACGAGACCTTCGGTGGTGAGAAGTTCTTCCAGCTGCTGGAGCGCCTGTCGCGCAACCCGGTCAAGCACCTGCCGATGCTGGAGCTGATGTACCTGTGCCTGTCGCTCGGCTTCGAGGGCAAGTACCGCGTGCTGCAGCGCGGCATGCTCGAGCTGGAAGCGGTGCGTGACAGCCTGTACCGGCAGATCCGTCAGATGCGTGGCGACGTGCCGCGCGAAGTGTCGCCGCACTGGCAGGGGCTCAAGGACACCCGCCGGCGCCTGGTGCGCATCGTGCCGTGGTGGCTGGTGGCGCTGTTCACCCTGATGTGCCTGACCGTGATGTACGGCGGCTTCGCCTGGGTGCTGGGCGAGCAACGCGACACCATTCTCAAGCCTTACCAGCAACTCGACCCGTCTTCGGGTGTCAGCATGGATGACGTGAAATGAAGAGCTTCTTCGCCAAACTTGGCGCCTTTTTCCGCAAGACCTGGGTCTGGAGCCTGCTCCTGGTTCTGGTCCTCGCGTTGCTGGTGTGGTTCGTCGGGCCCTTGCTCGCCGTCAGCGACTACAAGTTCTGGGAGTCGGCCACCAGCCGCCTGCTGACCATCAGCGCGCTGTTCCTGATCTGGGGCCTGGCGATGGTCTTCGCCAGCTGGCGCAGCACCGCCCGCAAGAAGGCCGAAGAAAACGACGCCGACGCCCAGGAGCGCCTGCGCCGCGAAGAGCAGATCAGCGAAGAACAGGCTGAACTGCGCCATCGCTTCAAGGACGCCCTGCGCACCCTCAAGCGCTCCAGCCTGTACCGTGGCCGCAGCGAACGCTGGCGCAACCACCTGCCCTGGTACCTGATCCTGGGCCCCCAGGGCAGCGGCAAGACCAGCCTGCTGGACTTCTCGGGCCTGGAGTTCCCGCTCAACCGCGGTGACCAGCAGCGCCTGACCAAGGACGTGTCCGGCACCCGCTACGCCGACTGGTACTTCGCTGACCACGCCGTGCTGATCGACACCGCCGGCCGCTACCTGACCCAGCCCGACCCGCAGGTCGATGGCCGCGCCTGGAGCACCCTGCTCGGCCTGCTGCGCCAGCGCCGCGCCCGTCCGCTCAATGGCGTGCTGGTCAACATCCCGGTGGAACAGCTGCAAGCCGGCAGCGAGACCGAGCTGGAAGTGCTGGCCCGCCAGACCCGCCAGCGCCTGCAGGACATCCACCAGCGCCTGGGCGCCGACGTACCGGTCTACCTGGTGCTGAGCAAGGCCGACAAGATCCTCGGCTTCGACGAGTTCTTCGATCAACTGTCGCGCGAAGAAAGCGAGCAGGTTCTGGGCACCAGCTTCCGCAAGGAGCAGAACGCCACCGACGCCGCCGTGGTCCGCCAGGAGTTCGAAGAACTGCTGCGCCGCCTGAACAGCCAGGTGATCCTGCGCATGCACCAGGAGCGCGACACCCAGCGCCGTGGCCGCATCCTCGACTTCCCGCACCAGTTGGGTCAGATCGGCGAGCGCCTGTGCCTGTTCGTCGAGCTGGCCTTTGCCGGCAACCGTTACCAGCGCGCCAGCAAGCTGCGTGGTTTCTACCTGACTAGCGCACCGCAGTTGAACGAACAGCTCGATCCGCTGACCGCCGGTATCGGTCGCAACCTCGGCCTGGCCGGCAGCGCCCTGCCGACCTTCCGCACCGGCCGTGCACGCTTCATCCAGCACCTGCTCAGCCGGGTGATCTTCCCGGAAGCCGACCTGGCGGGCCTGGACGAGAAAGAAGTGCGACGCATCGACTGGGGCCAGCGCGCCATGTACGCCACCGCCTTCGGCGTGCTGGCACTGTTCGGCGTGCTGTGGGCCACCGGCTTCTCGGCCAACCACGGCCGCCTGGAAGACCTGCGCGAGATCGCCCAGAACCTGACCCGTCAGCACGACGCCATCAGCGCCCAGGACGATGCCCTGCAGACCCTCAAGGCACTGGACAGCAGCTACGCCTCGACCCAGGTGTTCCCGCCCAAGGGCGATGCCTCCTTCCTGCAGCGCACCGGCCTGTACCAGGGTGAAGAGGTCAACCCGGCGCTCTACTCCACCTACCGCGCCGAGCTGGAAAACCTGCTGCTGCCGCGTGTGGCACGTCAGCTGGAAGTGCAGGTGCGTGCCAACCTGAACGACCGCGAACGCCTGCTCAACAGCCTGCGTGCGTACCTGATGCTGAACCTCGAAGAACGTCGCGATGCCGGCTTCCTCAAGGACTGGGTCGCCGCCGACTGGTCGCTGCGCTATGCCGGCAACAGCCCGGCCCAGCATGGCCTGAACACCCACTTCGCCCGCCTGCTGGACGAGTCCTTCGCACCCTACGCGCTCAACGCCCAGCTGGTCTCCCAGGCCCGCCAGGTGCTGCGCAGCGAGTCGCTGGCCAACGTCGTCTACCGCATGCTGCGCGAACAGGCCCGCAGCCTGCCGGAGTACCGCCTGAGCCAGAAACTCGGCCCGCAGGCCGCGCTGGTGGTGGGCAGCGACTACACCATCCCGGGCTTCTACACCCAGAACGGCTACAACAAGACCTTCACCGCCCAGGGCGCCAGCCTGGTGCGTGACATCCTGCGCGACAACTGGGTCCTGGGCGAAGGCGAAACCCTCAGCGCCGGCGACCTCAGCCGCCTGATGGTGGAGCTGGAGCAGCTGTACTTCCGCGACTACGGCAACTACTGGGGCGAGGCCATCGCCCAGCTCACCCTGGAGCCGATCGACAGCACGGGCCGTGGCGCCATGATGATCAGCGGCCTGACCGCCGCCAACTCGCCGCTGCTGCAACTGCTGGTGGAAATCCGCGATAACACCCGCTTCAAGGGCCTGGCCGAAGCCGCCGACGAAGCCGGTGCCGCGGCCGAAGCCCTGGAAGGCACCAAAGGCAAGCTGGGCCAGGCGGCCAAGCTGGCCACCGCGGCAGCCGAGCAAGCGCAGAAAGCCCTGGCGCAGAACGCACCGGATACCGCTCGCCGCACCCTGGAGCGCCGCTTCGAAACCCTGCACAAGCTGCTCGACGACAACGGCGGCGCCGGTGTCGAGCTGGCCGCAGGCCTGCAGGCCCTGGACGAGCTGCAGCGTCAGTTGGCCAGCCTGAGCAACGCCGGTGCCAGTGACCAGGCCGCCTTCGAAATGGCCAAGGCGCGCATGGGCGGCAAGCGCGACGCCATCAACCAGGTGCGCAGCGCCGCCGCACGCCTGCCGCAGCCGATCGGCAACTGGCTGGCGGTGCTGGCCGAGGACAGCTGGAGCCTGGTGTTGAACGACGCCTACCACTTCCTCAACCAGCGCTACCAGAGCGAGCTCTACGCCGCCTACGACAACTCGCTGAAACAGCGCTACCCGTTCAGCGCCCACAGCGAAAGCGACGTGGCCGTGGCGGACTTCCGCGAGTTCTTCAAGGCCCAAGGCATCGCCGAGCGCTTCTTCGACAGCTACCTGCGTCCGTTCGTCAGCGGCAGCGCCGACGAGTACCGCCTGCGCCGTGTCGATGGCCGCGGCCTGCCGCTGTCGCGCGAGTTCCTCCTGCAGATGAGCCGTGCCCAGGTCATCCGCCGCAGCTTCTTCGCCGAGAACCCGGCCGAACCGCAGGTGCTGTTCAAGCTCGAACCGTACTCGCTGGATTCCAGCCTGAGCCGTGCCGACTTCCGCTTCGGCAAGCAGCAACTGGAGTACCGCCATGGCCCGATCGTCGCCACCTCCTTCCGCTGGCCCGCCGCGGCCGAAGAAGACCGCACCAGCCTGGTGGTCGAGGAACTGGGCGGCCGCCGCGTCGGCATCGAGAAGAACACCGGCCCCTGGTCGCTGTTCCGCCTGCTCGACCTGATGGACGTCGACTACCACAGTGGCCGTGACGTACTGATCCTCAAGGCCGACCTGGGTGGCCTGCGGGCGAACTACCTGCTGCACAGCCAGCGCTCGCCGAACCCGTTCGACATCGGCATGCTGCGCAGCTTCAAACTGCCGGCGATGCTCTGATGGAGCAAGTCGTCAACGCCTGGCGCAGCGCGGCGCGCACCGACACCGGCAAGGTGCGGGCGCGCAACGAGGATGCCTTCCTGGCCCTGCCCGAACAGGGGCTGTGGGTCGTCGCCGACGGCATGGGGGGGCACCAGAACGGTGCCCTGGCCAGCCGCCTGGTGGTCGAGCACCTGGCCGAGCTGCCCGCCGAAGGCGGTCTGACGCAACGCCTGGCGCAGGTGCGCCAGGTGCTGCACCGTCTGAACCACCGCCTGGGCCAGGAGCTGACCGTCACTGCCGACCGACCGGATACGCTGATCGGCACCACGGTGGTGGCGCTGCTCATGGACGGTGATCGCGCCGCCTGCGTCTGGGCCGGCGACAGCCGCTGCTACCTGTGGCGCGCCTCGCGCCTGTACCAGTTGAGCCGCGATCACTCGCTGATCCAGCAACTGATCGACGAGCAAGGCATGACGCCCCAGGAAGCCGCGCGCAACCCGGCCGCCCACGCCCTGACCCGGGCCATCGGCGCCAGCGAAACCCTGCAGCTGGACATCCTCGAACTCGACGTGCTGCCCGGCGATGTGTTCCTGCTGTGCAGCGACGGCCTCTACCAGGGGCTGTCAGCCAACGACCTGGGCGCCGCCCTCAACCTGCCCTCGCCGCACCTGGCCGTCGAGCGCCTGTTCCAGCAGGTACTCGACGGTCCGGCGCGCGATAACCTCAGTGCCGTGGTGATCCGTCAATGAGCGATGCAGCCGAAGCCAGCGACCTCACCTACTTCGCCCTGGCCGCCACCTCGGTCAGCCCACCGCAGCCAGAGGCGCCCCGGGTAGCACCCGGCGAGCTGCCCGAGGTGCTGGGTGGCCGCTACCGCATCGAGCGCCTGCTCGGCGTCGGCGGCATGGGCGCGGTGTACCGGGCACGCGATCTGCTGCGTGAGCAGTTCGGCGACCCGGAACCCTACGTAGCGCTGAAGACCCTGAGCGACGACTTCGCCGAATACCCGGACGCCAATGCCCTGCTGTACAGCGAGTTCGCCCTCACTGCGAGGCTCAACCACCGCCATGTGGTGCGCCTGTTCGGCTTCGAGGTGGACATCCCCAGCCAGCGCTCCTTCATCACCATGGAGCTGCTGCGCGGCCTGACCCTCGACCAGTTGCTCTGCGAGCGCCCGGAAGGCGTGTCCTGGCAGGAGCTGCGGGGCATCGCCATCCCGCTGCTCGAAGCGCTGTGCTATTCCCACGAGCGGGGGGTGCTGCATGGCGATCTGAAACCCAGCAATGTGATGCTGGCCGACGACGGCCTGCGTCTGTTCGATTATGGTCTGGGGCAGTCCGTAGAGGGTCTGCTACCGGGCCTGCCTCGGCTGTGCCGCAGCCGTTTCGCCGCCTGGACGCCGCGCTACGCGGCACTGGAGCTGCTGGACGGTGCGCCACTGTCGGCCGCCGCGGACGTGTATGCCCTGGCCTGCGTGCTGGTGGAACTGGCCAGCGGGCAACACCCGTTCCGCCGCCTCAGCGCCCGGCAGGCCAAGAGCATGGAACTGGACAAGCAGCTGCAACGGCCGGCCCATCTGCCGCTGCACTGCTGGCAGGCACTGCGCACGGCGCTGGCTTTCGACGAAAGCGAGCGGCACATCAGCTGTGCCGAGCTGCTTGATGCGTTTCAACGCCAGCAACCGTCACGTCTGTGGCGCTGGCTGGGCAAGGCCTGAACGCCCTAAATGGATGCCCTCGAGACAAGGAGTTGATCATGTTTAATGCGGCCAACGAAACTCACTTCAGCCTGAACATCGACGGTCTGGAACATGACCTGCAAGTGCTTGAATTCACCGGCCGCGAAGCGGTCAGCCAACCCTACCTGTTCGAGGTGGAGCTGATCAGCGAGAAGGCCGATCTCGACCTGAAAGGGCTGCTGCACCAGAAAACCTTTCTGGCCCTGAGCCCGTCCGGCAGCGGCATCCACGGGCTGATCCATCGCGCCGAACAGGGCGAGTCCGGCAAGCGCCTCACGCGCTACCGCCTGGCCATCGTCCCGCAACTGGCCTACCTGGCGCACCGCACCAACCAGCGCATCTTCCAGCACCTCACCGTGCAACAGATCATCACCCTGGTCCTGGAAGAACACGGCATCGTCGAGGGCGCCTACCGCTTCCAGTTCGGTCCGACCGTCTACCCCGAACGCGACTACTGCGTGCAGTACGACGAGACCGACCTGCACTTCATCCAGCGCCTGTGCGAGGAAGAAGGCATTCACTACCACTTCCAGCACAGCGCCGAGGGCCACGTGCTGGTGTTCGGCGACGAGCAGAGCGTATTCGCCAAGTTGGGCCGGCCCACCGCCTACATCCAGGACAGCGGCATGACCGCGGACGAGCCGGTGATCAAGCGCCTCAAGCTGCGCCTGGAAACCCGCACCCGCAGCATCACCCGCCGCGACTACGATTTCGAACAACCGCGCCTGCTGCTGGAGGCCGCGTACCAGGGCGAAAAGCCGGAAGAAAACCAGTCCCTGCCGGACCTGGAAGATTACGACTACCCGGGCCGCTACACCGACCGTACCCGCGGCAAGCACCTGTCCAAGCGTGCCCTCGAACGGCACCGCGCCGATTACCGCCTGGCCGAAGGGCAGAGCGACCAGCCGCAACTGGTCACCGGCCACCTGCTGGAAATCTCCGAGCACCCGCGCAGCGAGTGGAACGACCTGTGGCTGCTCACCGAGGTGCTGCACGAAGGCAAGCAGCCTCAGGTACTGGAAGAGTCGATCACCAACACCTCGTCGATTCGCAAGGGCCTGTCCGCCCTCATTCCCGGCCTCGGCGGCGAACGCCCGGCCACCAACGGTGATGACTTCCAGCAGGGCTATCGCAACCGCTTCCTCGCCACGCCCTGGGAAGTACCCTATCGACCGGCCCTGACCCACCCCAGGCCGCGGGTGCTGGGCAGCCAGACCGCCGTGGTCACCGGCCCTGCCGGCGAAGAAATCCATTGCGACGAATACGGCCGGATCAAAGTGCAGTTCTTCTGGGACCGCGAAGGCCAGGCCGATGAAAAGACCAGTTGCTGGCTGCGCGTATCCAGCAGCTGGGCCGGCGACCGCTATGGCGCGATCACCATCCCGCGCATCGGCATGGAGGTACTGGTCACTTTCCTCGAAGGCGATCCCGACCAACCGCTGGTGACCGGTTGCCTGTACCACGCCGAACACGTGGTGCCCTACGACCTGCCCGCGAACAAGACCCGTAGTGTGTTCAAGACCCTCAGCAGTCCCGGCGGTGGCGGCTACAACGAACTGCGCATCGAAGACCGCAAGGGTGCCGAGCAGATCTACATCCACGCCCAGCGCGACTGGGACGAGAACATCGAAAACGACCAAAAGATCCGCGTCGGCCACGAACGCCACGACACCGTCGAAGCCAACAGCTACACCGAGCTGCTGGCCGAGGAACACCTGACCGTCACCGCCGAGCGCAAGGTCGAAGTGAAGCCGCAGGACCACCTGACCGTGGCCACCGACCAGCACATCAAGCTGGGTACCGCCCAGCTGACCAAGGCTGGCCGCGAAATTCACCTCAAGGCCGGGCAGAAGATGGTCATCGAAGCCGGTACCGAACTGACCCTCAAGGCCGGCGGCAGCTTCATCAAACTCGACCCGGGCGGCATCACCATCAGCGGCCCCCAGGCCAGGATCAACGCCGGCGGCTCGCCGGGCAAAGGCTCGGGGATCGGCATCAAGCCACCGGTGCTGCCGGGGGCGGCGGATAGCGACAAGGCGGGGAGTCTGTTGGAGCAGGCCTTAGGTAATTCGCTGACGCCCAAGGCAAAACCTAAACGCACGCTGAATTTCTCCGGTTAACAGGGATCAAGCACGAGCCATCTTCACGCCCGTGAACAAGGACTATCACCATGGCAGACAACAAACCGATCAACTGGGCCTATCCGTTCCCGAGCAAGGAAACGAATGCCAATTCGCTGCAGCTTCTGACACAGATGGCCAAGGCCAAGAGTGGCTACTACCCAACCGGAGAGAATGGTTTGTGGCACGGCGGCGTGCATTTCGATGAAGGCACCGCAGCGGTATTTGATCAGTCCAGCGTCCGCTGCATTGCAGACGGTGAAGTGATTGCCTATCGGATCGATGACAAATACCCGATCAGCGAATTTACCGATGAAATTCCCCGCATCACGTCAGCGCCCTTCTCCACCGGGTTCGTTCTAGTCAAACATACGCTCCGGCCGCCTCAGCCTAAAAAAGCCGCAGGCGATACGGCCGCTGAGCAAGAGCCGCCGAAGCTGACCTTCTACAGCTTGTACATGCATTTGCAGGATTGGGCTGGCTATCAGGCCAAACCAGATCTGCCACGACCGGCGTTCTGGGAAGCCCAGAGTTACATCGTTAATACCCAAAGCGGCGGCCTCGGCGTCCGTGCGAGTCCCAGTACCAACTCCGCCAGATTGTCCGAACTCTCCAAAGGTGCAGAAATCACGGTGAGCGCCGCGGAAGGTGAGTTCGTCAAACTCGTCAGCGTCATCAGTGGGACAACCAGCACGACCCTCACAGCAGATAGCGAAGGCAATCTTCCGGGTTATGTTTCCTCTAAGCTTCTTAAAGCCAAAAGTGAACCCAAGGGCCCGGATCAAGTGATCGTGCTGAGTGAGGGAATCGAGATCAAAGCTGGTGAGCTGATCGGGCACCCTGGCGTCTATCAAAACCACGGCGAGGCTGCTCATCCACTGGTACACCTTGAGGTCTTCAGCTGTGAAGATGTGCCCGGCTTCATTGCCCAGAGCCGCGCATGGGCAAATCAGCTACCTGATGATCAGAAAACGTTGCTCAAGGTCCACAAAGGCGCCAGTAAGCTGATCACGCATCGGGACGATATCACCGCCGAAAATCCGCCCAAGCTCAGTGATGCAGGTCGTGAGGTTGGTGTAGACCTGATCATTCCTCAAGCACTTCTGGATGGCCTGCCAGCAGCAAACAAGATTCAGGTCAAATCCCCTGTAGAAGGCAGCACCACGCCCAGCACAACCTACTGGTGGCGGTTGGACAATTTGCTTGCTGACAAAGACGGTAATCCCATCAATGGCTGGCTCGCCGAACAAGACCTGATCACTACTCGGCATAGCCCTTGGGAATGGCAGGATTTTCAATGGGTGGAAGATACCGGGACGCCCTTGGAAACTGGCCTACAACTTCAACGCCAAGGGTATGCTGAGTGCAGAAGAAAAGCAGAACTATCGCGCCCAGATCAGCAAGGCCGATGGTGGCCCTATCGTAGCCCTAGCGCGACTCTACGATATCGTCGATACCGATAACGATGGCGTACTGACTAGCAGGGAAATGCGGGCAGCCTTAGCAAAGCCGTGGCATGCTCAAGTACTTGGGCAACTGATCGTTAAGTACGAAAGCGAGTGGCATTGGAATAAGGCGAAATGGGACGAACTTGATCCATTATTGGCGGATGAGAACGGCCAGAAACATCAGAGTTGGGAAGTAGAGAAGCAGCGAATTGAAAAGCTGAGCTGGTGGCGTGAACTGGCATTAAAGCATGGGATTAGTGGAGAAGGCAAAGCTTGGCATTTCCAAGCTGCATTGATGCTGGTGCATCTCACTAAAAACTGCCCTCCGAAATGCAAAGTAGATACATATCAAATGGATACCACTGTAGGTATATTTACTGTATCGAAAAAATTATTTGAGTATATTTTGGAGACTGAAAGCTACCGTGAATTCCCATACGCTCTTCCTGATGAATCAAGTGGAATAACCATCGGATATGGGTATGATCTTGGGCATCAAACAGCAGGGGCTATAGACAGAGAACTTTCAGACATATATACGCCTGCAGAAATTAGCATTCTAAAGACAGCTCAGGGCTTGAAGGGGGCTGCCGCCAGAAACCATCTCTCTCATGTCATGCACATATCAATTAGCCAAGATAACGCTATGAAACTGGCAGTAACAATGAAGAAGCGATACGCGCAACAAGTTGTCGACGTATATCCACAAGCAATTAATTTGCATCCAGACTGCCAAGGTGCGCTTTTGTCATTGGTTATAAATCGGGGAAATTCTTTTACCCGCCCAAGCGTTGAATCTAGAAAAGAGATGACTGAAATACGAGACGACTTTGATCTTGGCAACATTCACTTAATACCAGGTCGAATTAGAAGCATGAAAAGACTCTGGACTGACGCCACTAATAGAGGCGTTGCGATCAGGCGTGAAAGAGAGGCCGTATATTTTGAGAGTTCTATGGAATGCAAGTGCTGGGATTGATATGAAATATATAATTTTTATTAGCATGAATTTCTTACTCCTTTATTGGAACAATGCATATGCTGCCACTCCTGAATTTTGCAATAGCATTGCCACTGCAGACATTAACAGGTGCGCTGACCATCTATTAAATAGGTCCGACAAAAAACTTAATGATAAATACAAGGAACTCTTGACATCATTACAACCCAACTTAAAAGAAATTTTGATAAGATCCCAAAAATCTTGGATTTCCTATAGAGATACAACATGCCAGATATACCAGCCTGATTCTGAGGGAAAATATTCAGATGGAAGCTACGCAGGGAATGAAGCTTATGCCGAGAAAAAACATTGTGAAACAGACATCACAGAAAGCCGAGTAATTGAAATTGAAACAATACTTAATGGCGGCACAAATCACCCCTACAACAAATCAAAGAAATATATAGCAAGAAAATTCTACCAAGATGACGTGAAAAAACTAAACCAAGAATTAATCAACCTTGCAAGAAAGAATGAGAACTGGTTGAGGTATGCAGATGAAAGTTGCAAATTGAACGAGCTCCTATTTAAGGAGGGAACGTCTAGCTGTCTTGCCAGGCTTGCTTTTTTTGATCAACCGACGGCCAACAACTAACCTTCTTAAGTTAAGGATTTTATTTTAAATGTACAAATCATTTTTTTCGCCAAAGCTGATGACCGTAATAGAGGGCAGACTTACTACGTTTTTACGATGTAAGAACGAAGGAAAACCATGAACTACTTAACAGTCGCTAGTCTTGTTCTTATTTCATTTAAAGCTTCAGCATATGGCAACCCCTTACCTGGTTCCCTGACTCTCTGCCGTGACGACGATGAGGTCTATTTTTCTTGCGTCACTAAGAGACTAAAAACAATCAGCCTTTGCGGGAACAGTGCAGATGGTGAGATTTCATCTTTAACATATTATTTTGGAAGCCCGAGCAATCTAGAACTCACCCAAAGCTCATCCCAAATAAATGGTTTTGAGCCCTTTCGATTTAATCACTACGCCCGATATGGAACTGACTATTCCAGAATAAGCTTTATTAGGGGCGGCTATAAATATGAAATCTACAGCAACTATGATGCGAATTTAGACCCAATGGAACGATCAGGCATTGTTGTCACCCCCTTAATAAATCCAACTGAAGAAATAGACATCGGGTGTGAACAGAAAATAATCGACAATATCACCCCCCTTTTTTCAACTTTGAAGTGTGATGACGAAAATGCACTAGGCTGCGCTAAATAGTGAATCGTCCCGGTTGCCCAGGTTCTGCAAAAAGCACTGCCGCATACAATGCAGGCTGCAGGCCCGGGTGGCCATAGCTGCAAAGTTCCTAGACATTTTGTCGTAGCGGGTGCCTATCTTGCGAATTTATTTTAACCGGCCAAACATCCGTTTAATGCCAGCACCAACTCCACCAGGTTGTCCGAACTAACCAAAGGTGCAGAAATTACGGTAGTTCCAACTGAATGAGGGTACGTCAAACTCGTCAGCATCATCAGCGGTACAGCCAGCCCGGCCCTCGCAGCAGATGGCGAAGGTGATCTTCCAGGTTATGCGTCCTCTAAGTATCTAAAAGCACAGAGTGAACCTAAAGGCCAAAATCAGGTGGTGTGCTGAGTGAGGGAATCGAGATCAAAGCTGGTGAGCTGATCGGGCACCCTGGCGTCTATCAAAACCACGGCGAGGCTGCTCATCCACTGGTACACCTTGAGGTCTTCAGCTGTGAAGATGTGCCCGGCTTCATTGCCCAGAGCCGCGCATGGGCAAATCAGCTACCTGATGATCAGAAAACGTTGCTCAAGGTCCACAAAGGCGCCAGTAAGCTGATCACGCATCGGGACGATATCACCGCCGAAAATCCGCCCAAGCTCAGTGATGCAGGTCGTGAGGTTGGTGTAGACCTGATCATTCCTCAAGCACTTCTGGATGGCCTGCCAGCAGCAAACAAGATTCAGGTCAAATCCCCTGTAGAAGGCAGCACCACGCCCAGCACAACCTACTGGTGGCGGTTGGACAATTTGCTTGCTGACAAAGACGGTAATCCCATCAATGGCTGGCTCGCCGAACAAGACCTGATCACTACTCGGCATAGCCCTTGGGAATGGCAGGATTTTCAATGGGTGGAAGATACCGGGACGCCCTTGGAAACTGGCCTACAACTTCAACGCCAAGGGTATGCTGAGTGCAGAAGAAAAGCAGAACTATCGCGCCCAGATCAGCAAGGCCGATGGTGGCCCTATCGTAGCCCTAGCGCGACTCTACGATATCGTCGATACCGATAACGATGGCGTACTGACTAGCAGGGAAATGCGGGCAGCCTTAGCAAAGCCGTGGCATGCTCAAGTACTTGGGCAACTGATCGTTAAGTACGAAAGCGAGTGGCATTGGAATAAGGCGAAATGGGACGAACTTGATCCATTATTGGCGGATGAGAACGGCCAGAAACATCAGAGTTGGGAAGTAGAGAAGCAGCGAATTGAAAAGCTGAGCTGGTGGCGTGAACTGGCATTAAAGCATGGGATTAGTGGAGAAGGCAAAGCTTGGCATTTCCAAGCTGCATTGATGCTGGTGCATCTCACTAAAAACTGCCCTCCGAAATGCAAAGTAGATACATATCAAATGGATACCACTGTAGGTATATTTACTGTATCGAAAAAATTATTTGAGTATATTTTGGAGACTGAAAGCTACCGTGAATTCCCATACGCTCTTCCTGATGAATCAAGTGGAATAACCATCGGATATGGGTATGATCTTGGGCATCAAACAGCAGGGGCTATAGACAGAGAACTTTCAGACATATATACGCCTGCAGAAATTAGCATTCTAAAGACAGCTCAGGGCTTGAAGGGGGCTGCCGCCAGAAACCATCTCTCTCATGTCATGCACATATCAATTAGCCAAGATAACGCTATGAAACTGGCAGTAACAATGAAGAAGCGATACGCGCAACAAGTTGTCGACGTATATCCACAAGCAATTAATTTGCATCCAGACTGCCAAGGTGCGCTTTTGTCATTGGTTATAAATCGGGGAAATTCTTTTACCCGCCCAAGCGTTGAATCTAGAAAAGAGATGACTGAAATACGAGACGACTTTGATCTTGGCAACATTCACTTAATACCAGGTCGAATTAGAAGCATGAAAAGACTCTGGACTGACGCCACTAATAGAGGCGTTGCGATCAGGCGTGAAAGAGAGGCCGTATATTTTGAGAGTTCTATGGAATGCAAGTGCTGGGATTGATATGAAATATATAATTTTTATTAGCATGAATTTCTTACTCCTTTATTGGAACAATGCATATGCTGCCACTCCTGAATTTTGCAATAGCATTGCCACTGCAGACATTAACAGGTGCGCTGACCATCTATTAAATAGGTCCGACAAAAAACTTAATGATAAATACAAGGAACTCTTGACATCATTACAACCCAACTTAAAAGAAATTTTGATAAGATCCCAAAAATCTTGGATTTCCTATAGAGATACAACATGCCAGATATACCAGCCTGATTCTGAGGGAAAATATTCAGATGGAAGCTACGCAGGGAATGAAGCTTATGCCGAGAAAAAACATTGTGAAACAGACATCACAGAAAGCCGAGTAATTGAAATTGAAACAATACTTAATGGCGGCACAAATCACCCCTACAACAAATCAAAGAAATATATAGCAAGAAAATTCTACCAAGATGACGTGAAAAAACTAAACCAAGAATTAATCAACCTTGCAAGAAAGAATGAGAACTGGTTGAGGTATGCAGATGAAAGTTGCAAATTGAACGAGCTCCTATTTAAGGAGGGAACGTCTAGCTGTCTTGCCAGGCTTGCTTTTTTTGATCAACCGACGGCCAACAACTAACCTTCTTAAGTTAAGGATTTTATTTTAAATGTACAAATCATTTTTTTCGCCAAAGCTGATGACCGTAATAGAGGGCAGACTTACTACGTTTTTACGATGTAAGAACGAAGGAAAACCATGAACTACTTAACAGTCGCTAGTCTTGTTCTTATTTCATTTAAAGCTTCAGCATATGGCAACCCCTTACCTGGTTCCCTGACTCTCTGCCGTGACGACGATGAGGTCTATTTTTCTTGCGTCACTAAGAGACTAAAAACAATCAGCCTTTGCGGGAACAGTGCAGATGGTGAGATTTCATCTTTAACATATTATTTTGGAAGCCCGAGCAATCTAGAACTCACCCAAAGCTCATCCCAAATAAATGGTTTTGAGCCCTTTCGATTTAATCACTACGCCCGATATGGAACTGACTATTCCAGAATAAGCTTTATTAGGGGCGGCTATAAATATGAAATCTACAGCAACTATGATGCGAATTTAGACCCAATGGAACGATCAGGCATTGTTGTCACCCCCTTAATAAATCCAACTGAAGAAATAGACATCGGGTGTGAACAGAAAATAATCGACAATATCACCCCCCTTTTTTCAACTTTGAAGTGTGATGACGAAAATGCACTAGGCTGCGCTAAATAGTGAATCGTCCCGGTTGCCCAGGTTCTGCAAAAAGCACTGCCGCATACAATGCAGGCTGCAGGCCCGGGTGGCCATAGCTGCAAAGTTCCTAGACATTTTGTCGTAGCGGGTGCCTATCTTGCGAATTTATTTTAACCGGCCAAACATCCGTTTAATGCCAGCACCAACTCCACCAGGTTGTCCGAACTAACCAAAGGTGCAGAAATTACGGTAGTTCCAACTGAATGAGGGTACGTCAAACTCGTCAGCATCATCAGCGGTACAGCCAGCCCGGCCCTCGCAGCAGATGGCGAAGGTGATCTTCCAGGTTATGCGTCCTCTAAGTATCTAAAAGCACAGAGTGAACCTAAAGGCCAAAATCAGGTGGTGTGCTGAGTGAGGGAATCGAGATCAAAGCTGGTGAGCTGATCGGGCACCCTGGCGTCTATCAAAACCACGGCGAGGCTGCTCATCCACTGGTACACCTTGAGGTCTTCAGCTGTGAAGATGTGCCCGGCTTCATTGCCCAGAGCCGCGCATGGGCAAATCAGCTACCTGATGATCAGAAAACGTTGCTCAAGGTCCACAAAGGCGCCAGTAAGCTGATCACGCATCGGGACGATATCACCGCCGAAAATCCGCCCAAGCTCAGTGATGCAGGTCGTGAGGTTGGTGTAGACCTGATCATTCCTCAAGCACTTCTGGATGGCCTGCCAGCAGCAAACAAGATTCAGGTCAAATCCCCTGTAGAAGGCAGCACCACGCCCAGCACAACCTACTGGTGGCGGTTGGACAATTTGCTTGCTGACAAAGACGGTAATCCCATCAATGGCTGGCTCGCCGAACAAGACCTGATCACTACTCGGCATAGCCCTTGGGAATGGCAGGATTTTCAATGGGTGGAAGATACCGGGACGCCCTTGGAAACTGGCCTACAACTTCAACGCCAAGGGTATGCTGAGTGCAGAAGAAAAGCAGAACTATCGCGCCCAGATCAGCAAGGCCGATGGTGGCCCTATCGTAGCCCTAGCGCGACTCTACGATATCGTCGATACCGATAACGATGGCGTACTGACTAGCAAGGAAATGGAGGAAGCCTTAGCAAAGCCGTGGCATGCTCAAGTACTTGGGCAACTGAGCGTTAAGTACGAAAGCGAGTGGTTCTGGAACAAGGCCAAATGGGATGAACTTGATCCATTGCTGGCGGATGAAAACGGCCAGAAAAATCAGAGTTGGGACGTAGAGAAGCAGCGAATTGAAAAGCTGAGTTGGTGGCGCAATCTGGCAGGAAAGCATGGGATTGGCTCGGGCGGGAAAGCTTGGCATTTGCAGCCAGCATGGCTAATAGGAAACTTTAGACATGAAATGTCTTTCATATTTACATTAGACATGATGAAAGCAATTTATCCAGAAATCAGTCCCAGCAGACACAATGATTTGCTTGAGATAGCAGACGAGCTCAATAGACATCTGAATCTTTACAAACTAGACACCCCACTACGACGCACGCATTTCTTCGCACAGATAGCGCAGGAAACCGGCCCAAAACTAAGTGTCGAAGAAGGATTTATGTGGAAATCCGCGTCCTTAATAGATACCTTCAGATATTTCAGAAGAAATCCGGAAATGGCTAACAAACACGGGTATGAAACCCAGCGCGGAATAAAAGCCGATGGAACTAGAATGACTCAAGATGACTTTGAAGTTATTGCTAACGGCGCATATGGCGGTCGAGCAGACTTAGGCAACGGCGACTACGCTACAGGAGACGGCTGGCGTTACAGAGGGCGCGGTTTAAAACATTTAACAGGAAGATATAATTATGACGCTTTTACAAAATGGCATAACAAATTCATAGGACATTGGCCTAACGACGACGTAGACTTCTTAGAAACACCAGATTTATTATTAGAAATGAAATACGCCGCTAGGTCTGCTGCAAATTTTTGGGTATCAAAAAAATTGTACGAACTTGCTGACAAAGGCGCCGAGCCAAAGACTGTAGACTTTATAACAGAAGTGGTCAATAAAGACACCGAAAGTTATCCAGAAAGAAGAGCCCACTTCGAAAGACTATGGCGCACACAATCACTAGAATGACATTCTTCGCTGCTTATGATTTTTAACTCATGGCTCGGGAAATTTTCATGAAATATATCTACTTCTTCTTACTACTTACCGCTCAAGCATTTCAAACAGCACAAAGCTCAGAACTTCAAAATCCCATATTTTCCTGCACAACAGAAACAAAAAAGAACATTGCCATTTATAAAAACGGAACTACATTCACCTACTCTTTCGGCCAGAGCAATCAGTTACCAGAACTCACGCTAACGAAATCCATAAGCAATGTAAAAATATCTATAAATGATTTATCCGGAAATGAACTATCAAACTCCATATCCTTTCCAAATGGAACTTATACCTACATAGTAAAATCAACAATAAATAGAGTACAAGACACACAGACGCCCAAGCATGGAGTGCTAATAAAAAAGAACTCCAAATATTTATCCTATATAGCTTGCACCCCAGACAGTGAACAGGGAAGCTTATTAGACCTAGAGTAACCCAAAAGATATTTACAGCCTTACAATAAAATTTACGTCTCATGCGGGAATCTTTTCTACTGGGTTCGCCTTAATCAACACGGTCTGCAGCAGCCCCAGCCCTCAAGCATTGCTGGATGGCCTGCCAGCGGCAAACAAGCCTCAGGTCCAATCCCCTGTAGAAGGCAGTAGCACACCCAGCACAACCTGCTGGTGGCGGTTGGAATTTGTTCGCCGACAAAGACGGTAATCCCAGCCCTAGGTATGAACATTGATTGCCGCCTTCCAACACGATGGCTTGATCGTTTTATAGACAGGTAAGGTGGCCGCTTGTGATTCGCTCAAGCCAACTACCCGCTCAGAATGGAAGAGCCCAACGCATGCCGAACAAACGTAACGTTCAACCTCGAATCGCAGCGTACCGCCCATGTCCCCAGCATTTGGACATACCGGCAGCGGCCGATAGCACGTTGGCCTCAACCCACCCGTTCCGTATCAACACCCGTAAACAAATCCTCTTGGCACGACACAGGACCGGCCAGGCGCTCGCATTGATATTGTCCTTGGGGTATCTCATGGGCTGTGCCGCTTTCGAGTTGGAGCCCATCACCTACCAAGAAGCCGTGTCTCAATACCAAGAGGGTGGCGGCATCGAGAATTACCGCTGCGTGCTGGTTCCGGTCGACGGGCAATATCGGACGCTGGGCGAGGCCAAACCGATTGCCGTCGAGATCGATAACGTGCTGTTCGTCAAACTCGACGGATTCGCCCTGGAGCTGCAACAGCGCGACATCAACGAAACGAGAACCCTCTATGCCTTCGAGGGCATGAGCGCCAGGTTAGCCACGGTCAATCAGTTCAATCAGTCTGAATATAACGAGTCAGATGACCGATACGTTGATTTCACCTTCCAGTCCGCAGGCCAGACCGTTTTTTACAAGACCTTTGGCACAGCGTGCGGCCTCTGACACCGGTAAGATCGTTTTGTAGACTGATTGTCGCGATGGACCCGTCGAGCACATCAAGCACCGTAGCGGGGGCTGCAACCTTCGCATGGATGAAGAGGAAGAGTCGTTGACTGCCTACGAAGTACGGACAATGCCGCTCGATAACGCCCGCTTGCTGCCTTCGCTGACCTTCATTCTGCTGCTGTCCAGCGCCGTGGCGACCGCCGAAACGATCAAACCCGAAGGCTTATCTGCACTCGCGGAGCTGCGTCTCGTGGACGGTTCAGGCGCGCAACCACAGCGCCTGCAGATCATCGACCGTGCGGGCACGACAGTGGTGGATACGGACAAGGCCTTGCCCCGCATCGAGAATGCCTACTCACCCCACAGCTACGATGGCTTCATGGCGGACCTGGTGGCCGAAAACCGAGGAAAGGTAGCGGTTACCGACCTGCAGGGTGAGCGCCACACCCTGCTCTTGTCCTCGGCCCAGGCGGGCGATTACCTGATGCTCGTCACCCGGGAAGACGGCAACGGCGCCTACAACTTCAACCTGACGTTCAGATACGACGGTGCCTCGAAGGCCTTCGACCTGACCCAGATCCTGCTGAATGAAAACAACACCGCCTGTGACCAGTCGCTCCTGAGTACCTACGCCATCGACGGGAAAACCCTTGGTTTTGCCTCGCTCGCCGACTTCGATGGCACCCGCGCATTCGGCGCGCTGAAGGATCTGCGCCTCAAGCACCAGACAGCGGGGCTTGCCGCGGAAAAGCTGATGCCGGAGACGGCATCCCGCAATTTCGACGCTGCGCTGAAGGCCTACAAGGCCGGCAACCGTGAAGAGCTGAAGACCCTCGCCAGCTACTTCATGGCGAGCGATGACGAGGGCGCATGCGACCCGGCCAGCTATATCGTCGAGAAATACTACTTTCCAGGAAAAGTCGGCTGGTCCAACGACCTTGGATTCCTGTTCGAGCAGGCCGGCTATTACCAGGAAGCCGCCGCCCTGCTGGAACACATCACCCGCAAGCACCCGGACAGGGTCGTCGCCTACCTGAACCTGGCGGATGCCTATTGGGCACTGGACCAGAAAGACGCCGCGCGCAACGCCTACGGCCAGTATCACGAAAAGATGATCTCCACCGGCAAGCAGGCAAGAATCCCGGAGCGCGTCATTTCAAGGAAGTAAAACGCAGCATGTTCCTATGCTCTACAAGCTGAAAATCGCCTGGGCGATCGTTTCCGGTCTACTGATGCCAGGGCTCCTTATTGGCATCACGGTCCCGACGGATGCCACGGCGCTTGTCGGAAGCGCTGCGGGCTTCGTCGTGGCGGCGGTCATTCCCTTCCTCACGCGCCTTTCCGTCATCGCGCGGCTGTGCCTGGTGTGGGCGGTCATCAGTACGGGCCTGTTGTTCGACGATCCCTATCGCTGGCCCGATGGGTTGTTTATAACGCTTGGCCTGACGCTCCTGATGTTCGTTGTCTTGAAAAGACTCTTTCGCATGCCAGCAAGCAAAGCACACAGCGAGTGTGAGACTGCCAAGGACGCTGTCTCAGACTGGCGATAGAGGCATGGATTCTTCAATAGGGATAGGCCCATACGCCATGGAAAAACTGAAGCCTGCCGGTCTGAAACCCGTCTTCTTTTCCCTACTGGGCGCCACCTTTATCACCGCCAGCAGCGCCATCGCTGCGCCTACGACGCTGCTGGTTGAAGGTGCCTGGCCTGCGCTTTCAATCACCGCCTGCCAAGCCGAGCGCTGCACGACCCTCACACCACCGGGCGATATGCTGGAGGCAATGCGGGACGGGTATGACCAGGTTTCAGTAGACGACCTGACACTGGATGGAACGCCGGAAATCATCCTGACGCACCGGGCAGAAGGCAGTGTGAATGCATGCACCCGGGTCTATCGATATGACAATGCACTCGGCACGCTTCACCCTTTGGGCGATTCGTCACGTCAGCTGTGCAATTACGTTATCGCGCACGGCCACGTCATTAGCCGCTACCGGAGCGGTGCAATGTGGCATGAAGACATATACCAGATAAAAAACAACGATCTCATCCTGGCCTATTCCGATAGTTGTGTCGGCTGCGACACGATCAAGCGCACCCGTTACCAGGACGATGCCAGGACAGACACCCTGCTCGTCACGAACAATCTCGACCATCGGCTTCGCAAACCAGTCTCGACAACCGTCCTGTCGAAAAAGGCCGTGCTTTACCGCGAACCCCGCATCGATCAGCCGACCAGAATGTATTTGATCAGCGGCGATGAAGTTGTCCTTACCGATGCCACGTCGGATGACGATACCTACTGGTACAGGATTCGATACACCACGGCAAAAGGTAAGCCCATCGAGGGCTGGCTACGCTGCGACGATACAACGCTCTGCGACGATGAGCGCCCTCAGTAGAGATCCTCGTCCGTCACCAATCGCACCTCCCCCGCGTCCATGGCATAGGCCGAATCCGCCAGGTCGTTGCTGACCTGTTCGACCTTGAGCGTGCCATCGACCCAGAGCGGGGCGTAGATGTCCTGCAGCTCAATGCCCTTGGGGTAACGCACCAGCACCAGCTGGTTAGGCGGCGGTGGCGGGACGTGGATGCAGGCGCCCGGGTAGGGCACCAGGAAGAACAGGGTGCTGCGCCCGGCGTTGTCGGTTTCCAGCGGTACCGGGTAGCCCCCCAGGCGGATGGCCTTGCCGTCCAGCCCGGGCACGGTCTTGGTGGAGTACATGACCGCCGGCAGGTCGCTGTCCTGCTGCCGCAGGCCGCCGGGGTTGTAGAAACCGCTGTCCTGCTCCGGGGTGTCGTGACTGATTTCCGGCATGGCTTCGAGGGCCTGGCGGTCTTCTTCCGGCATGAGTTCCAGCCAGTCGGTTTCCGGCAGCTCGGCATGGGCCAGGCTGCTCAGCAGGAGCAGGGACAGAATGAAATGACGCATGAACGGGCTCGCTGGTGGGGTCAACGCTTCTTGATGGCCCCGTAGATTACCAGCAGAACGATGGCACCGATCACCGCGCCAATGAATCCGGCGGCTTCACCGGCGTCATAGATGCCCAGCGCCTGGCCCCCATAGGTGGCGGCGAAAGCGCCGCCGATACCCAGCAGGATGGTCATGATCCAGCCCATGCTGTCATCACCCGGTTTGAGGAAGCGTGCGACGAGGCCAACGATCAGGCCGATGAAAAGGGTGCCGATAATACCCATGGCGATTCTCCCGATTGGATGGCGAGGCGAGGTGCGCCCTCCTTCTCTGACCGGTCACGCGGCAGCCAGTTCGGCCCGAAGGCCGGGTTACTCCTCGGTGCTCGGCACCGGTACCCCGTGGCGGTTGTAGATCAGGACGATTTCACCCTCGTCGCGCATGCGCCGCAGCGCGTCACCCAGGCGGTCGTACAGTGCCTTCTTCTCGCCCTGGTACAGGACCTTCGAGGCACCGAAGTAATTGCCGATGGTCTGCTCGTGGGTGTAGTCGGCGTAACGGTAGTCGGTGAAGCCCAGGCGCTGGAATTGGGCCTCCAGGGCTTCGACATCGAGCACGGCCAGGGCATCGAGGCGACCGGCGCGGAACATCTTCGCCAGCACGTGATCGTCGGTCCCCAGGCTCTTGTCGAGCCGCGCGTCGCCGTCGAAACGCTCGAAATAAGCCGTGCCCCGCTTGGCACCCACCACTTTGCCGTACAGGTCACCGTAGTGCCGGATGCTGCGCTCTTGCCCCGGCATGACGACGAAGCGGACACTTTTACGCTGGGTACCGATAGCCGGCAGAAAATGCACGTAGTCCCTGCGCTCGGCGGTGTAGACCACGCGTGGGACGAGATCGACGCGACCGTTACGCAAGTCATTCAGGCTGCGCACGAAGGGCGCGTGCCGCCATTCGAGGCTCACCCCGACGCGCTCGGCAGCGGTCTCCAGCACCGTGATCAACGGACCGACAGGCTTGCCATCCTGCCTCTGCATTTCAGGCGGACGATCACGGTAATCGACCCGCAGGACCGGGTCGGCATAGCAGAGAGGAACGATGGCCAGCAGGCACAGCAGGATGATGGGCTTCATGGCTCGCGACTGCTGCGGGACGGTAAGGCTGACATTTCGGAGAGCATCCGGGCCCCTCGCAGGGAGCCCGGATCGCCTGACCGCCCGGGTCAGCCCTGGCTGATCAGCGTCTGAACGGCGGCAATCTGCGTATCCAGGGACGCGCGGTCCTCGCAACGCAACGTGGCGTGCCCGACCTTGCGACCGACCTTGAAGGCCTTGCCGTAGTGGTGCAGGTGGCAGCCGGCAATCGCGACGATTTTATCCACAGGCGGCACGCTGCCGATGAAGTTGAGCATCGCGCTCTCCCCCACCTTGGCGGTCGAACCCAGCGGCAGGCCGGCCACGGCACGCAGGTGGTTCTCGAACTGGCTGCACTCGGCGCCTTCGATGGTCCAGTGTCCGGAGTTGTGCACGCGCGGGGCGATTTCGTTGGCCTTCAGGCCACCGTCCACCTCGAAGAATTCGAAGGCCATGACGCCCACGTAATCCAGCTTCTGCAGCACCCGGCCCACGTAGTCTTCGGCCAGGGCTTGCAGCGGGTGGTCGGTGCTGGCGATGGACAGGCTGAGGATGCCGCTGTCATGGGTGTTGTGCACCAGCGGGTAGAAGCGCGTCTCGCCGTCACGGGCACGCACCGCCACCAGCGAGACTTCACCGCTGAACGGCACGAAGCCTTCGAGGATGCAGGGCACGCTGCCGAGTTCGGCGAAGGCGCCAGTCACGTCTTCGGGCTTGCGCAGGACCTTCTGGCCCTTGCCGTCGTAACCCAGGGTGCGGGTCTTCATCACCGCAGGCAAACCGATCGAGGCGACCGCCGCGTCGAGATCCGCTTGCGACTGGATGTCGGCGAACTCGGGCGTCGGGATGCCGAGGTCCTTGAACATCGATTTCTCGAACCAGCGATCACGGGCGATACGCAGGGCATCGGCACTCGGGTAGACCGGCACGAACTGGGACAGGAAGGCTACGGTTTCCGCTGGCACGCTTTCGAACTCGAAGGTCACCAGATCGACTTCATCGGCCAGCTGGCGCAAGTGATCCTGGTCACCGTAGTCCGCGCGGATATGCTCGCCCAGGGCTTGGGCACAGGCGTCCGGCGCCGGGTCCAGGAAGGCGAAGTTCATCCCCAGCGGGGTACCCGCCAGAGCCAGCATGCGACCCAGCTGGCCGCCACCGATCACACCGATTTTCATCTGCGAAGCCCCTTTCAAAAAGCTGCCGCGGGCACTCAGGCCTCGCGCGGATCCGGGTTGTCCAGCACGGTGTCCGTCTGGTCCTGGCGGAACTGCTTGAGCGCCGCGTGGAACTGCGGGTGCTGGTGGCCGAGGATGCTCGCCGCCAGCAACGCCGCGTTGATCGCACCGGCCTTGCCGATCGCCAGGGTGGCCACCGGAATGCCCGCCGGCATCTGCACGATGGACAGCAGCGAGTCGACGCCCGAGAGCACCGCCGATTGCACCGGCACACCGAGCACCGGCAGGTGGGTCTTGGCCGCGCACATGCCCGGCAGGTGCGCCGCGCCGCCGGCACCGGCGATGATCACCTGGATGCCGCGGCCTTCGGCCTGCTCGGCGTACTGGAACAGCAAGTCCGGGGTGCGGTGGGCGGAGACCACCTTGACCTCGTAGGGGATGCCCAGCTTGTCCAGCATCTCGGCGGTGTGGCTAAGGGTGGACCAATCGGACTTGGAGCCCATGATCACGCCAACCAGTGCGCTCATCGTCGTGCCTCTTTCTGTCGGGCGCCTGTCGGCGCATCAAAAACCAACAAGCCACGCGGGTAGACCGGCGTGGCTTGTGTGCGAATTCGGGCCGGGCAGGACCGGCCAAAAGGCCGCGCAGTATACCGCAAAGCCATGGCTGGCGAACATGCGCCACAACCGTTTGTCCAGCGGCGGATGGTTTGCGCGCAAAGAGTGCCCGGGCGCGGGGCCGTTGGTGTTTGGGGCGGGGCAGCTCGCCGCTGAAGCGCCTCCCACGGACAGCAGGCCAGCGCCGATTGACTGGCGCAGCGGCGCACTGCCACCCCTTTACGCCGCCGGGGCGACCTGACGCACAGAAGGCGCTGGCGCAGCGCTCTAGAATGGGCGCCTTTCATCCATACAAGGACGTGTCACCATGAAACCCCTCGCTATTTTCTGCGCCACCGCCCTCTTCAGCCTGCAGGCCAGCGCACTGGAACTGGCCAAACACCCGCAGGTGTTCGACGCCGGCCAGGGTGTCAGCCTCACCCTCGCCCCCAGCGCCGACGGCAGGCAGGCACTGGTCCAGGTCAAAGGCATCAACCATCCCCTCGACGAGGTCGTGTTCCTCACCCAGGTGCATGACCTGGGCAACGAGCAGAGCGACTACGGCATCCGCCTCGATGGCCGCGACTACAACCTGCTGAACAAGCGCCGCGCCTGGGGTGGCGAGAGCCTGCAGCTCAACCTGCCGAACACCCCGGGCTACGACCTGAGCTTCAACGAAAGCAAGACCCAGGCCTTCAAATCGAGCGACCTGCTGGCGCTCTACCAACGCCAGGAAAAGGCCGGCCTGCAGGCTCGCCTTGCCGCCTTCGATCGCAAGAAGCGCCTGGAGGCCTACACCGACAGCCTGCGCAAGATGGACCGTGATGCCTCCGAGGCCTGCGGCACCCCGCTGACCACTTCGGTGAACTGGGACGCCATCGATGACAACAGCCTGATCGGCCTGAGCGTGCCGAGTTACTGCGGTGAAGTGGTCAACCAGCTCGCCTACCTGTGCGGCAGCACCGATGCGTTCAAAGCCGAGTCGAAGAGCATCAAGGGCGTCGAATGCAGCTTCGGCGAGAAAATGAAACTGCACGAGCAGAACGGCCAGTTGCAGTTCACCACCCACGCGGATGAAGCCAACCAGGGCGACTTCATCAACGCCGTTCTGCGTAATCGCTGAGTTCTACTCAGGGCGTCGCCAAGCGCCGCCCTTCTCGCACGGCCGCGGCATGTTTCTTGCGTTCTTTCGCCTGTCTGCGCGAACCGGAATGCACCATGCCGCATGCCCCGCTGACCACGCTGCACGTGGTTGCCCTGATCCTGCAACGCTTCGACGACCAGCCCGCGTCGGTGCCTCGACTGCTGGCCGGCAGCGGCATCGCACCAGACGATCTCGGCAACGCCGACACGCGCATCACCCGGGTGCAGGAGCTGCAGGTCTGCGCCAATGCCCTGGCCCTGCGGGCCGACCTGGGCCTGGAGCTGGGCCGCCGGCTCCACGTGTCCTCCTACGGTCTGCTCGGTTACGCCGCGCTGTCGGCTGCCACTTTTGGTGACGCCTGGCGCCTGCTGTTTCGCTACCCCGCACTGCTGGGCACCTATTTCCGCCTGGAACTGCATGTGGAGGACGAACTGGCCTGGGTCTGCGCCAGCGGCTACCGCGACGCGGCGGCCCTGGAAGTGTTCAACGTCGAAATGTGCCTGGCCTCGCTCAAGCTGATCGGCGACGAGTTGCTCGGTCAGCCGCTGCCTCTGGTGCGGGCCGAGTTCCAGTACGCCCGGCCCGACTATGTACCTGGCTACACCGGCAGTTTTCCCTGCGAGCTGGTCTTCGAGGCCGAGCGCAACGCCTTCGCCTTTCCCGCCGCGCTGCTGGAGCGCCGCCTGCCACTGGCCGATCCGGTGACCCATGGCGAGGTGGTCGAGCGCTGCCGCCGGCAGAACGCCGAGTTCAACAGCCGCCAGGCCTGGCTGGAGCGGGTGCGTCAGTTGCTCGCGGCGCAGCTCGCCGAGCCGCCGGGGCTGGAGAACCTGGCGCAGCAGATGCACTGCTCGCCACGCACCCTGCGCCGACGCCTGCAGGAGCTGGGCACCAGCTACCAGGGGCTGCTCGATGACCTGCGCTTCGAACGCGCCAAATTGCTGCTCGGGCAACAGGAATGGCCGGTGTACCGCATCGCCGAGCTGCTTGGCTTCAGCGAGACGGCCAGCTTCCGCCATGCCTTCCAGCGCTGGAGCGGCGTGCCGCCCAGCCGTTTTCGGGCCTGACCGGCGGCCTGGACTATCGGCATTGATTGCAACAGCTCGCCGCTGAAGCGCCTCCTACGGACCGCGCCGTGTTTTGGATCCTTGTGGGAGGGGCTTCAGCCGCGACCGGCCGGCAAGACCACCGCTTACTTTGGCCATTTCGATCCCCTTTTGGCCATTGCCAGCGTTCTCCAGCGGGGCGCCGCAAGCGAACAATGCAGGGACAACAAAAAGCCTGGAGCCGCCTCCCATGCTCACCTACTACAGCGACGACCACCACCTGCACCACGGCAAGTGCGAGTTGATCGACGGGCAACTGATGCCCTGCTTCGAGAAGCCGCAGCGGGCCGACCATATCCTGCAACAGGTCAAGGATCGCCAGCTCGGCGAGATTCGCCCGCCCCGCGACTTCGGGCGAGCGCCCATCGAACGCGTGCACGACAGGGCCTACCTGGATTTCTTCGCCGGCGCCTGGGACCACTGGCAACGCCAGGGCGGCCAGGGTGATCTGCTGCCCTTCACCTGGCCGGCCCGCACCCTGCGGCGTCTGATTCCCACCGACCTGCACGGACGGCTGGGCTATTACAGCTTCGACGGCGGCGCGCCGATCACCGCCGGCACCTGGCAGGCGGCCTACAGCGCGGCCCAGGTCGCGCTGAGCGCTCAGGCCGAGATCGCCGCCGGCGCCCACAGCGCCTTCGCCCTGTGCCGCCCGCCTGGCCACCACGCGGCCGGCGACCTGATGGGCGGCTACTGCTACCTGAACAACGCGGCCATCGCCGCCCAGGCCTTCATCGACCAGGGGCGCCGCAAAGTCGCCATCCTCGACGTCGACTACCACCACGGCAACGGCACCCAGTCGATCTTCTATGGCCGCAGCGATGTGCTGTTCACCTCCATCCATGGCGATCCCGCCGAGGAATTCCCGTTCTTCCTCGGTTACGCCGACGAGCTGGGCGAGGGCGCCGGCGAAGGCTGCAACTTCAATTATCCGCTGCCCATGGGCAGCAACTGGGACGCCTGGAGCGCGGCCCTCGAACAGGCTTGCCAGCGCATCGGCGAGCACGGCGCCGAGGTGGTGGTGGTCTCGCTGGGGGTGGACACCTACATGGAAGACCCGATTTCCCAGTTCAAGCTGGACAGTCCCGACTACCTGACGATGGGCCGGCGCATCGCCGCGCTCGGCCTGCCGACCCTGTTCGTCATGGAAGGCGGCTATGCGGTCGAGGCCATCGGCGTCAACGCAGTGAACGTGCTGGAAGGATTCCTGGCCGGCCAGGCCTGAGCCCATGCGCCATTCCCAACAAGTCTGTCAGCGGAGAAGAACACCATGAAAACGACTCACCGTCTGCTTGGCATCGCCCTGTGTGGTGCCGCCCTATGGGGGGCTGCCGTCCAGGCACAGGCCCGTGAACTGCGGGTCTACAACTGGGCCGACTACATGCTGCCCTCGGTGCCCAAGGACTTCCAGGCCAAGACCGGCATCAAGCTGACCTGGGACGTGTTCGACACCAACGAGGCGCTGGAGGCCAAGCTGCTCACCGGCAATTCCGGCTATGACCTGGTAGTGCCGACCAACACCTTCCTCGACACTCAGATCAAGGCCGGGGTGTTCCAGAAGCTGGACAAAGCCAAGCTGCCCAACTGGAAGCACCTCGACCCCGGGCTGCTCGAGCTGATGACCGCCAACGACCCGGGCAACCAGTACGCCGTGCCCTACATGTACGGCACGGTGCTGATCGGCTTCAACCCGGCCAAGGTCAAGGCCGCCCTGGGCGAAGACGCGCCGGTGGACAGCTGGGACCTGATCTTCAAGGAGGAGAACATGGCCAAGCTCAAGCAGTGCGGGGTGGCCATGCTCGATTCGCCGGGGGACATCCTGCCGATCGCCCTCCACTACCTGGGCCTGAACCCGAACAGCACCCAGGCCGAGGACTACGAAAAAGCCCGCGACCTGATGCTGAAGATTCGCCCGCACGTGGCCTACTTCCATTCGGCCAAGTACATGACCGACATCGCCAACGGTGACATCTGCGTGGCCGTCGGCTACTCGGGCAGCTTCTACCAGTTCGCCAACCGCGCCAAGGAGGCCGGCAACGGCGTCGTGGTCGACTGGCGCCTGCCCAAGGAAGGCGCCCCGCTGTGGTACGACTCGTTCGCCATCCCGGCCAGCGCCCGTAACGTCGAGGAGGCCCACGCGTTCCTGAACAACCTGCTTGACCCCACGGTGGTCGCGCCCATCAGCGATTTCCTCGGTTATCCGAACCCCAACAAGGACGCCATGCCCCTGGTCGGTCCGGAAATCCGCGACAACCCGCACCTGACCCCCACCGCCGAAGCGCAGAAGACCCTGTACGTCCTGCAGCCGCTGCCGCAGAAAACCGAGCGCATCCGCACCCGGGCCTGGAACACCATCAAATCGGGCCTCTGAGCCCGCCACCTCACGCCCACGCACAGGCCATCCGTGCGTGGGCGCCTCAAGAACACGGACCTTACGGTCACACCCATACGCTCGTTCGGATTTCCGAACGACACAGACCCGGCTATTCGAACGCCCGAACGCGATTATTTTTTACTTCGCTGGCTAACGATAAATTATCGTTATTTTTCATGCATTTACGCCAACATCGAGAGCCACATCACACTGGCATGCATCCTGCTCTTTTCACAGCAGGAATGCGATAGCCCTTCCCAGCCAACGCCGTGGCCACACCGAGCCAACGCGGTATAACAACAACATCGAGGAAACGATCCATGCGTATTGTCCCACGTGTACTGAGCGCAGCCATTGCCGCTGCCCTGCTGTCCTCCCCAGTAGTCGCTGCCGAACTGACCGGCACTCTGAAGAAGATCAAGGACTCCGGCACCATCACCCTCGGTCACCGCGACTCCTCCATCCCGTTCTCCTACTACGGCGACAACTCCCGCCAGCCGATCGGCTACTCCCATGACCTGCAACTGAAGGTCGTCGAAGCCGTGAAGCAGGAGCTGGGCATGCCGGACCTGAAGGTCCGCTACAACCTGGTCACCTCGCAGACCCGTATCCCGCTGGTGCAGAACGGCACCGTCGACCTCGAGTGTGGTTCGACCACCAACAACATCGAGCGTCAGCGCCAGGTGAACTTCTCCGTCGGCATCTACGAAGTCGGCACCCGTCTGCTGACCAAGAAGACCTCCGGCGTCAACGACTTCGAAGACCTCAAGGGCAAGAACGTCGTGACCACCGCCGGCACCACCTCCGAGCGTCTGCTCAAGGGCATGAACGCCGAGAAAAAAATGGGCATGAACGTGATTTCCGCCAAGGATCACGGCGAGTCCTTCCTGATGCTGGAATCCAACCGCGCCGTGGCGTTCATGATGGACGACGCCCTGCTCGCCGGCGAAATGGCCAAGGCCAAGAAGCCTGACGACTGGCACGTGGTCGGCACCCCGCAGTCCTTCGAAATCTACGGCTGCATGATGCGCAAGAACGACGAAGGCTTCAAAAAGGTGGTCGACAAGGCCATCACCGACACCTTCGCTTCCGGCGAAATCAACAGCATCTACGACAAATGGTTCCAGCAGCCTGTACCGCCGAAGGGCCTGAACCTCAATTTCCCCATGAGCGAAGAGCTGAAGAAGCTGATCGCCAACCCGACCGACAAATCCGCAGAACAGATTTGACGGTGATGCGACACCGCGCCCAAAAGGCGCGGTGTTCGCGGGGAACCCGGGAGGCCTGAGGCCTCCACTCTATTTCTTACCATCCGCCTGCTGTACCGGCACCGCCATCGGTGGGCGGGCGGCTGCGCCATACCTTTCATACGAGGGGAAACCCGCATGGATTACAACTGGGACTGGGGTATCTACTTCAAGTCCACCGGCATCGGCAGCGAAATCTACCTGGACTGGTTCGTCACCGGTCTCGGCTGGACCATCGCCATCGCCCTGGTCGGCTGGATCATCGCCCTGGCACTGGGTTCGCTGCTCGGCGTCATGCGCACGCTGCCGAACCGCTGGCTGTCAGGCCTCGCCACCGCCTACGTCGAGATTTTCCGGAACGTGCCGCTGCTGGTGCAGTTGTTCCTCTGGTACTTCCTGGTGCCGGACCTGCTGCCCGAACCGCTGGAGTTGTGGTTCAAGCAGGACCTGAGCCCCGCCACCTCCGCCTACCTGAGCGTGGTCGTGTGCCTCGGCCTGTTCACCGCCGCCCGGGTGTGCGAACAAGTGCGCACCGGCATCGAAGCCCTGCCCAGGGGCCAGACTGCCGCTGCCTACGCCATGGGCTTCCGCCTGCCGCAGATCTACACCAACGTGCTGCTGCCCCAGGCCTACCGCATCATCATTCCGCCGCTCACCAGCGAATTTTTGAACATCTTCAAGAACTCCTCGGTGGCCTCGCTGATCGGCCTGATGGAGCTGCTCGCGCAGACCAAGCAGACCGCCGAATTCAGCGCCAACCTGTTCGAAGCCTTCACCCTGGCCACCCTGATCTACTTCACCTTGAACATGAGCCTGATGATGATCATGCGCTTCGTCGAGAAGAAGGTCGCCGTGCCCGGCCTGATTTCCGTAGGGGGTAAGTGATGGATTTCAGCGAAATCATCCCCGCCCTGCCGGGCCTGTGGGACGGCATGGCGATGACCCTGCAGCTGATGGTGCTGGGCGTGCTCGGCGGTGTGGTGCTGGGCACCGTGCTGGCCCTGATGCGCCTGTCGCACAGCAAGGTGCTGTCGACCATCGCCGCGACCTACGTCAACTACTTCCGCTCGATCCCGCTGCTGCTGGTGATCACCTGGTTCTACTTCGCGGTGCCGTTCATCCTGCGCTGGATCACCGGTGAGGACACCCCCGTCGGTGCGTTCACCTCGTGCCTGGTGGCGTTCATCATGTTCGAGGCGGCGTATTTCTGCGAAATCGTCCGCGCCGGTATCCAGGCCATCCCGAAAGGCCAGATGGGCGCTGCCCAAGCCCTGGGCATGAGCTACGGCCAGACCATGCGCCTGATCATCCTGCCCCAGGCCTTCCGCAAGATGACCCCGCTGCTGCTGCAGCAGAGCATCATCCTGTTCCAGGACACCTCGCTGGTGTACACCGTCGGCCTGATGGACTTCCTCAACGCCGCCCGCTCGCGCGGTGACATCCTTGGCCAGCCCCACGAGTTCCTGATCTTCGCCGGCCTCGTCTACTTCACGATCAGCTTCGCCGCCTCGCGACTGGTGAAACTCCTGCAAAAAAGGTTAGCCGTATGATTTCCATCAAGAACGTCAACAAGTGGTATGGGGACTTCCAGGTGCTGACCGAGTGCAGCACCGACGTCAAGAAAGGTGAAGTGGTGGTCGTGTGCGGGCCGTCCGGCTCGGGCAAATCCACCCTGATCAAGTGCGTCAACGCGCTGGAACCCTTCCAGAAGGGCGACATCGTGGTCGACGGCACCTCCATCGCCGACAAGAAGACCAACCTGCCCAAACTGCGCTCGCGCGTCGGCATGGTGTTCCAGCACTTCGAGCTGTTCCCGCACCTGACCATCACCGAGAACCTGACCATCGCGCAGATCAAGGTGCTCGGCCGCAGCAAGGAAGAAGCCACCCAGAAAGGCCTCGCCCTGCTCGAGCGCGTGGGCCTCAAGGAACACGCGCACAAGCACCCGGGCCAGCTGTCCGGTGGTCAGCAGCAGCGCGTGGCCATCGCCCGTGCCCTGGCCATGGACCCGGTGGTGATGCTGTTCGACGAACCGACCTCCGCCCTCGACCCGGAAATGGTCAACGAAGTGCTCGACGTGATGGTGCAGCTCGCCCACGAAGGCATGACCATGATGTGCGTGACCCACGAGATGGGCTTCGCCCGCAAGGTCGCTGACCGGGTGATCTTCATGGACGCCGGCCAGATCGTCGAAGACTGCCCCAAGGAAGAATTCTTCGGCGACGTCAGCGCACGCTCCGAGCGCGCCCAGCAGTTCCTCGCGAAGATCCTCCAGCACTGATGCACACCCCGATGGATGTGCACGCGGCATGACGAGCACGGCGATGGCCCATGACGATGTAGCGATGGGTATCGCCGGTTCGCTTGACCCCGCAGCCATTCATCCGGCGCGGCGGACTCCGGTCCGCCCGTGCCACCCCACGCCTGACCCCGCACAACTGGTCAGCCCAGGACGACTGTGATGCAATGCTCCCTCCTCAGCCCGCGCACCGTCCCGCCAGACCTGACCGTGAAACCTCGCCTGATTCGCCACCTGCTGCTTCTGCCGGCCGCAATGCTCGTGCTGGTGCTCGGCTGTGGCTACGCCGGCTTCCACATCAGTGAAAGCGCAGGTATCCGCGCCCTGGCGGAAAACGGCGAACGCCAGCTGGAGCTGAACGCCCGGGCCGTCGAAAGCGAAATCACCAAATACACCTACCTGCCCAGCCTCCTCGAGCTGGAAGGTAACGTCTCGCGCCTGCTGCTGGCGCCCACCGCCTACCGTCGCCATCACGTCAACCAGTACCTCGCCGGCCTCAACGAGCGCAGCGGCAGCCTGGCCATCTACGTGCTCGACCCCGACGGCCGGGTGATTGCCACCAGCAACTGGGAAGCCGCCGACAGTTATCTCGGCGAAGACCTGTCGTTCCGCGCCTACTACCAGGATGCCATCGAAGGGCGCCCCGGCCGCTTCTACGGCATCGGCAGCACCACCGGTGAGCCCGGCTACTACCTGGCCCACGGCCTGCGCGACGGCAAACGCATCATCGGCGTGGCCGTGGTCAAGGTCCGCCTGGATGCACTGGAAGCCCGCTGGCAGCGTGCGCGCCTCGAGGCTTATGTCAGCGACGAGAACGGCATCATCATCCTCGCCAGCGACCCGATGGTGCGGCTCAAGGCCATTCGCCCGCTGGACGCCGACACCAAGGAGCAACTGGCGCGCAGCCTGCAATACCACTGGGCGGCGCTGGAAGAACTGGACCTGCTGCAGCGCTCGCCGCTGACCGATGGCATCGAGCAGGTCAGCTTCGCCACCGCCGGCTCGCCCGCCAATTACCTGATGCAGACCCGCCGCCTGGAAGACACGCCCTGGCACCTGACCCTGCTCACCCCGCTGCAGGACCAGCGCCGCGAAGCCATCAGCCACGGCATGCTGGTGGCCGTCGCCGTGGCCCTGCTGGCCTTCCTGCTGATCGCCTGGAACGAGCGACGCAAAGTGCTCGCCACCCGCCTCGCAGCCCGTGAAGCCCTGCTGCAGGCCAACAACGAGCTGGAGCGCAAGATCATCGAGCGCACCGCCGACCTGCAAGCCAGCAACGAGCGCCTGCTGGCCGAAATCCACGAGCGCCAGCACGCGGAAACCACCCTGCGCCAGGCCCAGGACGAGCTGGTGCAAGCCGGCAAATTGGCGGTGATCGGGCAGATGTCCACCAGCATCGCCCACGAACTGAACCAGCCGCTGGCGGCGCTGCGCACCCTGTCCGGCAATACCGTGCGCTTCCTCCAGCGCGGCGCCATCGACACCGCCAGCAGCAACCTGCAGAACATCGGCGAACTGGTCGACCGCATGGGCAAGATCACCGCCAGCCTGCGCGCCTTCGCCCGGCGCACCGGCGACAGCGGTGAGGCCAGCCTCGACCAGGCCGTGGACGCCGCCTTGCTGCTCCTGCACCCGCGCCTGCAACGCACCAGCCTGAAGATCCACCGGGAATTCGCCCAGACGCGCCTGGCCATCGAGCAGATCCGCCTGGAGCAGATCCTGGTCAACCTCATCTCCAACGCGCTGGACGCCATGCGCGACCAAGTCGACCGCCAGCTGTGGCTGAGCGGCACCGCCGAAGCCGACAGCTATCGCCTGGAAGTGCGCGACAACGGCCCGGGCATTCCGCCGGAAACCCGCGTGCACCTGTTCGAGCCGTTCTTCACCACCAAACCCGGCGAGCAGGGCCTGGGTCTCGGCCTGACCCTGTCGGCCAGCCTCGCGGCCGCAGCGGGCGGCAGCCTCACCGTACGCCACCCGGAGGGCGGCGGCACTGCGTTCGTCCTCACCCTGCCCTACCCACGGGAGCCGCAACCATGAGCGACAGCCTCACCGTCCTGATCGTCGAAGACGATCCCCATGTGCTGCTCGGCTGCCAGCAGGCGCTGGCCCTGGAAGACATCGAGAGCATCGGCGTGGGCAGTGCCGAAGACGCCCTGCAGCACATCGGCGAAGACTTCGCCGGCATCGTCGTCAGCGACATTCGCCTGCCCGGCATCGACGGCCTGCAACTGCTCGCCGAACTCAAGCGCCGCGACCCGGCCCTGCCGGTGGTGCTGATCACCGGCCACGGCGACATCAGCATGGCAGTGGGCGCCATGCGCGAAGGCGCCTACGACTTCATGGAGAAACCCTTCTCCCCCGAGCGCCTGGTGGACGTCACCCGCCGCGCCCTGGAGCAGCGCAGCCTGGCCCGGGAAGTGTCCTCGCTGCGGCGCCAGCTGGCCGGGCGCCAAGCCCTGGAGCAACGCATCATCGGCCGCTCGCCGGCCATGCAGCGCCTGCGCGAACTGATCGAGAACGTCAGCGATACCGCCGCCAACGTGCTGATCGAAGGCGAGACCGGCACCGGCAAGGAGCTGGTCGCCCGCTGCCTGCACGACTTCAGCCGGCGCCAGGCCAAGCAGTTCGTCGCCCTCAACTGCGGCGGCCTGCCGGAAAACCTTTTCGAGAGCGAAATCTTCGGCCACGAAGCCCACGCCTTCACCGGCGCCGGCAAACGGCGGATCGGCAAGATCGAACACGCCAACGGCGGCACCCTGTTCCTCGACGAAGTCGAAAGCATGCCGCTCAACCTGCAGATCAAACTGCTGCGCGTGTTGCAGGAACACACCCTGGAGCGCCTGGGCTCGAACCAGTCGGTGCCGGTGGACTGCCGGGTGATCGCCGCGACCAAGGCCGACCTGGACGAGGCGGGCAAAGCCGGCCAGTTCCGCAGCGACCTCTATTACCGGCTCAACGTGGTGACCTTGGAGCTGCCACCCCTGCGCGAGCGGCGCGAAGACATCCTGCTGCTGTTCGAGCACTTCCTCCAGCAATCGTCCCTGCGCTTCGACCGCGCGACGCCGGAGCTCGACCGTCAGACCATCGCCACCCTCATGGCCCACGACTGGCCGGGCAACGTGCGCGAGCTGCGCAACGTCGCCGAGCGTTTCGCCCTCGGCCTGCCGGTGTTCAAGAAGAGCGGCCTGGCCCCGGACGGCAACGGCCCCACCTTCGCCGAAGCGGTGGAGGCGTTCGAGCGCAACCTGCTGGGTGCCGCCCTGGAGCGCCACGCCGGCAATATCAGCCAGGCCGCCCAGGACCTGGGCATGGCCAAGACCACGGTGTTCGACAAGGTGAAGAAGTACGGGCTGCAGTAAGCGGCCCTGCTCCTGACCAAGAGCTGCGGCAGCCGCGGCTGAAGCCCCTCCCACGGAGCAGGCCTACCGCTCGACATCGTCGTTGATCCTGCAGGAAAGCACTCAAGCGTCGTCGCGTCCGGCCCCGCCTTCCAGCTTGCGCCACAGCAGGCGCACTGCCGCCTTGCGCACCAGCGCGCAGCGATACAGGCGGATTTCCAGCGGAATCTGCCACTGCTCGCCGCCACACACCAGCAGCTCACCGCGCGCTAGCTCGGCCGTCACGCACAGACGGGGCACCCAGGCCACGCCCATGCCCTGCAACGCCATGCTCTTGAGGCTGTCGGCCATCGCCGTCTCGTACACCGTGGTGCTACGCAGGCCGCGCTGACGCAGCAGCAGGTTCACCGAGCGGCCGAGGAACGCACCGGCGCTGTACGCCAGCAGCGGCACGCTCTGCCCGCTGTCGAGGTCGAACAGCAGCTTGCCGTCCTCGCCCACGCCGCACACCGGCAGCATCTCCGAACGCCCCAGGTGCAGCGATGGGAAGATATCCGGGTCCATCTGCAGCGACGCATCGGGGTCGTAGTAGGCCAGGATCAGGTCACAGGCGCCGTCGCGCAGGGCATGCACCGCCTCGCCCACGTTGGTCGCCACCAATCGAGTGTTCAGCGGCAGGCCCTCGCGGCGCAGGCGCGCAATCCACTCCGGGAAGAACCCCAGGGTCAGCGAGTGCGCCGCGGCGATCTGCAGCACCTCACCGCGCTGCCCTTCCAGGTTGTGCAGGTGGCGCACCACCTCACCGAGCTGCTCGACCATATTGCGCGCCGTCACCAGGAACAGCTGGCCCGACTCAGTGAGCTCGATCGGCGTGCGCGAGCGGTTCACCAGGGTCAGCCCGAGCATGCTTTCCAGGCTGCGAATACGCCGGCTGAACGCCGGCTGCGTCACGAAGCGCTTTTCCGCGGCCTGGGAAAAGCTGCGGGTGGCGGCCAGGGCCACGAAGTCTTCCAGCCATTTGCTTTCCAGGTTCACGGCATCTCCCCCAAGCGAAGTGGTGCGACAACGGATCACGTCCGGGGTCGCCAAGTAGTCACATCGGCCATTATGCCGATTCAGCATGACCCAGCAAGTAACAGCATTGGCCGACGAATGGCTACAGCCCCTAATCTATAAGTCATCGCGGTATCTTCCGCGCCTTCCCGAGACGATAGACATCATGTCCGCTGCTGCATCCTTCCGCGTCGAAAAAGACCTGCTCGGTACCCTCGAAGTGCCTGCCGATGCCTACTACGGCATCCAGACCCTGCGCGCGGTGAACAACTTCCGCCTGTCCGGCGTGCCCCTGGCGCACTACCCGAAGCTGGTGATCGCCCTGGCGATGGTCAAGCAGGCAGCAGCAGACGCCAACCGCGAACTCGGCCATCTCAGCGCCGCCAAGCACGCCGCCATCAGCGAAGCCTGCGCGCGCATCATTCGCGGTGATTTCCACGAGCAGTTCGTGGTCGACATGATCCAGGGCGGCGCCGGCACCTCGACCAACATGAACGCCAACGAGGTGATCGCCAACATCGCCCTGGAGGCCATGGGGCACACCAAGGGCGAGTACGCCTACCTGCACCCGAACAACGACGTGAACATGGCGCAGTCGACCAACGACGCCTACCCCACCGCCATCCGCCTGGGCTTGCTGCTGGGCCACGACACCCTGCTGGCCAGCCTCGACAGCCTGATCCAGTCGTTCGCGGCCAAGGGCGAGGAGTTCGCCCATGTACTGAAGATGGGCCGCACCCAGCTGCAGGACGCCGTGCCGATGACCCTGGGCCAGGAATTCCGCGCCTTCGCCACCACCCTGGGTGAAGACCTGGCGCGCCTGCGCAGCCTGGCGCCGGAGCTGCTGACCGAGGTCAACCTGGGCGGCACCGCGATCGGCACCGGCATCAACGCCGACCCCGGCTACCAGCAACTGGCCGTCGACCGCCTGGCTGCCATCAGCGGCCAGCCGCTGGTCCCGGCCGCCGACCTGATCGAAGCCACCTCCGACATGGGCGCCTTCGTGCTGTTCTCCGGCATGCTCAAGCGCACCGCGGTCAAACTGTCGAAGATCTGCAACGACCTGCGCCTGCTCTCCAGCGGCCCGCGCACCGGCATCAACGAAATCAACCTGCCGGCCCGCCAGCCGGGCAGCTCGATCATGCCCGGCAAGGTCAATCCGGTGATCCCCGAGGCGGTCAACCAGGTGGCGTTCGAAGTGATCGGCAACGACCTGGCCCTGACCCTGGCCGCCGAAGGCGGCCAGCTGCAGCTGAACGTGATGGAGCCGCTGATCGCCTACAAGATCTTCGACTCGATCCGCCTGCTGCAGCGCGCCATGGACATGCTGCGCGAGCATTGCATCAACGGCATCACCGCCAACGAAGCCCACTGCCGCGCCCTGATGGAAAACTCCATCGGCCTGATCACCGCCCTCAACCCGTACATCGGCTACGAAAACTCCACGCGCATCGCCAAGGACGCACTGGTCAGCGGTCGTGGCGTGCTGGAACTGGTGCGTGAGGAAGGCCTGCTCGACGAAGCCATGCTCGCCGACATCCTGCGCCCGGAAAACATGATCGCGCCGCGCCTGGTCCCGCTCAAAGCCTGACCGGCGACCGCCACCTGTCACCAGGTAGAGGGATTGGACACCCTCACCTTTCCGCAGGGCCTGGAGCATGTCTCCAGGCCCTTTTTTTGTCCCTGCGAAAACGTCCCGACTGCGAACGCCAACTGGCGGCAACATCTGGTGAAACAGATGCGCGAGAGTTGAACGGGTTCACTTGGAACAACCCCCGGACGGTGCTACGTTTGGCAGGTTTTTTCGACCGGAAAACAGGGTTGTTCGCAGGCAGCTCAGGCATCAGGCCACACGGCAGGCGCACCCGTCGAAGCCCAACATAAAAACCAACAATGTCGACACCTCCGACCAAAGGCGGAGATGCCCCGTGCCAGCCCCATAAACGGCGCGGGAGATGACGCAGCCAATAAAGAGAGCTCGCCCCATGACTGTGAAACCCACCAGGCTCATCGCCTGCCTGCTGCTCGTCGTCAGCTTCTTCGCCGCCCAGGCCCACGCCGAACTGCCGGCCGGCTACAAGGTGGTGCTGCAGACGGAAAACTTCCCGCCGTTCAACATGGCCGACAACAACAAGAACTTCGCCCGGGACGAAAATATCCAGGGCGTGAGCACGACCATCGTGCGCGAAATGTTCAAGCGTGCCGCCATCGACTACACCCTGACCCTGCGCTTCCCCTGGAGCCGCATTTATGACTCGACCCTGGAGAACCCGAACCACGGCCTGTTCTCCACCTCCATGAGCGATGCGCGCAAGCCGCTGTTCAAATGGGTCGGCCCGATCGCCAGCTATGACCGGGTGATGCTCGCTGCGCCGGACTCCAAGATCGGCACCATGCGCGACCTGGCCGAAGCCAGTCGCTACACCATCGGCAGCTACAAGGACAGCGCGGTCAGCCAGCACCTGGAGAACGCCGGTCTGCAACCGGTCAACGCCCTGCGCGACCCGGAAAACATCGCCAAGCTGCAGCAAGGCCGCATCGACCTGTGGGCCACCTCGGACCCGGTCTGGCGCCACCATGCCCGCCAGGCCGGCGTCACCGGCCTGCGTACCGTGCTGACGTTCGACCAGTCCAACCTGTACCTGGCCTTCAACCTCGACACCCCGGACGAGGTGATCACCCGCCTGCAGGCCGCGCTCGAAGAAATGAAAGGTGAAGGCTACGGCACGTGCAGCAAGCACCCGGAGCTGTGCTGATAGCAGCCATTCATCGTAGGCAACTGAGAGGACTCGGGGACCCGTTGGTGGGCTGAAGCCCACCCTACGGTTGGCGTGATCGGTAGGGTGGGCTTCAGCCCACCTGCCCCCGCAGATAACAGGTGGCCGCCTGGCGCCACCGCGCCCCTCATTCCACCTCGAACAGACCGTCCCGCACCGGCGCATGGGCCAGGCGCTGGCGGATGTCTTCGTCGATGCGCGGATCGTCCGGCTGGTACAGCATCACCTGGCGGTAAGTGCTGATGCGGTTGATCTCGGTGCCCAGGTATTCCCACACCACCCGGGTGCAGGCCGGGGTGCGCCGGTCGCCGCTGGAAACGCCGGTCTTCAACCCGTTGAGGCGGGTGATGCGGCTCTTGAAGCTGGGAATCAGAATGGTCTGGCTCATCTCGTTGACGGTCAGCGACTCGTAATCGATGAGAAACAGCCGGTCCTGCAACTGGAAAGCCGCCCCCAGGTAGCGGCAGCGCGCCGACTCCTCGGCATGGCCGCCGCCAGAAGTCACCTGGCGCTCCTGACGCTCGAACAGGAAGGTGCCGTTCTCTTCGCGCACGTGCACCAGTGACAACAGGATGGTGCCCGGCACCGACATGCAGTTGGCGTATTCGAAGTAATAGCCGCAGTAACGGGACAGGTCACCGGACTGCTCGCGCAGCGGCTCGAACAACGTCGACAGCGGGTCGCCCGAGGCACTGGAGACCTTGTCATTGCCCCGCACGCCGACCAGCCTGGCGAACTGCTCGCCAGGCAGCGCCAGCTCATGGGACTCGACACCGAAGAAATCACAGATACGCTTGAGGTTGTGCGCAGTGGGGCGGCTCTGGCCTGCCAGGTAGCGGTTGAACTGGGCTCGGTTCAAACCCAGCTTGCGGCACACCTCGGCAATCGAACGGTAGTGGCTGCAGAGCAATTTGAGATTGACGCCGAGGGAATCGGACATGTGGCCATTCCAGATGATGCGGGTGACGCGATTCTAGCATCAACTCGCATCATATCGCCGCCACCTGCGAAATTGCCTCCTTTCTCAGGATCGCCAACCATTCGCCCACCCAGCCTGGCTCTGGATGTGACACTCCACCAAAACAACAAGAGAAAGACCTCTCATGCTCGATCTTCTCAACGACCTCATCTGGAGCAAACTGCTCATCGTCATGCTGGTAGGCCTCGGCCTGTATTTCAGCGTGCGCTCGCGCTTCGTGCAGTTCCGCTATTTCGGCAACATGTTCAGCATCTTCGCCGAAGCCTTCCAACGCAAACCTGGCCAACTCAGCTCGTTCCAGGCCCTGATGCTCTCGGTCGCCGGCCGCGTAGGCGCGGGTAACATCGCGGGCGTCGCCGTCGCCATCATGCTCGGCGGTCCGGGCGCCGTGTTCTGGATGTGGATGGTGGCCCTGCTGGGCATGGCCACCAGCTACTTCGAGTGCTCCCTGGCCCAGCTCTTCAAGCGTCGCGAGGAAGACGGCACCTACCGCGGCGGCCCGGCGTTCTATATCCTGCACGGCCTTGGCCTGCGCTGGCTGGCGGTCGTTTTCTCGATCCTGCTGCTGGTGACCTTCGGCTTCGGCTTCAATGCCCTGCAGTCCTACACGGTCGCCACCTCGCTGCACGACACCTTCGGCCTGCCGACCCACATCAGCGGCATCGCTCTGGTCGGCGTCATCGGCCTGATCATCTTCGGCGGCATCAAGCGCATCGCCAAGTTCGCCGACGTGCTGGTACCGATCATGGCCTTCAGCTACATCGGCATGGCGCTGGTGGTGATCGGCATGAACATCGACGCGGTACCGGCGACGCTGGCGCTGATCGTCAAGAGTGCATTCGGCCTGGAGCCTGCCTTTGCTGGCGGCATCGGCGCCGCGATCATCATGGGTGTCAAGCGCGGCCTGTTTTCCAACGAGGCCGGCCTGGGCAGCGCACCTAACGTGGCTGCTGTCGCCGAGGTCAAGCACCCGGCCGCCCAAGGCATCGTGCAGTCGCTGAGCGTGTTCATCGATACCCTGCTGGTGTGCACCAGCACCGCGCTGATCATCCTCCTCTCCGGTGTCTACCAGCCTGGCGGCGAGATGGCTGGCGTGGTCCTGACCCAGACCGCCCTGGCGGCCGTCGTCGGCGAATGGGGCCGCGTGTTCGTCAGCCTGGCGCTGCTGCTGTTCGTCTTCACCACCCTGATCTACAACTACTACCTTGGCGAGAACGCCCTGAGCTTCTTCAGCACCAAGCGTTCGCTGTTGCAGGTCTACCGTGTGCTGGTGATCGTCCTGGTCCTGTGGGGCTCCATGCAGGACCTGGGCACCGTATTCGCCTTCGCCGACGTCACCATGGGCTTGCTGGCCATCGTCAACCTGATCGCCCTGGCCCTGCTGTTCAAGGTCGGCCTGCGGATCATGAAAGACTATGACGAGCAGTCCCGCGCCGGTATCAAGCAACCGGTGTTCGACGCCTCCAAGTTCGCCGACCTGGAACTGGACCGCGCCGCCTGGCCAACGGTCGCTCCCGCCGACGGCGCTCAGCCGAACAACGCGCCGGACATGGTGACGACTCAGCGCTGAGTCCCTCACCGATCGGGCGGCACCGCTGCGTGCCGCCCGGATTCGACGCCACAAGGACGTCCACCGTCTCGCGCTGCCTGTATCCGATAGTGCTCGTCACACCCTCGTGGCGGGCCTTTCAGGCGTCGCGAACAGATGTATCCTGCGCCTTTCCATAACCATACTTCCAATAAGGAAAAAGGCATGTCCGCTGTGCAAAAAACACTCGTCCTCTACACCGGCGGCACCATCGGCATGCAGATGAGCGCTGCCGGCCTGGCCCCGGCCTCCGGCTTCGAGGCACGCCTGCGGGCACAACAGTCAGCCCAGTCCGAACAGGTGCCCGAGTGGACCTTCCGCGAACTGCTGCCGCCGATCGACAGCGCCAACATGAGCCAGGCCAACTGGCTGGCCATGGTCGACGTGATCCGCGCCGGCGTCGAGCAGGAGGGCTGCGACGCCGTGCTGGTCCTGCACGGCACCGACACCCTGGCCTACAGCGCCGCGGCCCTGAGCTTTTTGCTGCTCGGCTTGCCGGTGCCGGTCATCCTCACCGGCTCGATGCTGCCGGCCGGTGCCGAGGGCAGCGATGCCTGGGGCAACCTATTCGGCGCCATGCAGGCGCTGTACACCGGCGTCGCGCCGGGCGTGCACCTGTACTTCAACGGCACCCTCATGCACGGTGCCCGCGTCAGCAAACTGCGCAGCGATGCCTTCGATGCGTTCCACGTACTGCCGCGCCAGCGCCAGGGCGAACGCGCCGGCAGCATGCCGAGCGCCATCGACTACCGCCAGCCACGCCAAGCCGTGAACCTCGCGGTGCTGCCGCTCTACCCCGGCATCCAGGCCGCCCATGTCCGGGCACTGCTGGACAGCGGCGTGCGCGGCCTGCTGCTCGAATGCTACGGCAGCGGCACCGGCCCGTCGGACAATGCCGAGCTGCTCGGCGTACTGAAAGACGCACACGCACGTGGCGTGGTGCTGGCCGCCATCAGCCAGTGCCCCCATGGGCATGTGGAGTTCGGTGTGTACGCCGCTGGCAGTCAGCTCGCCAGTGCCGGCCTGGTGTCGGCCGGTGGCATGACCCGGGAAGCCGCCCTGGGCAAACTCTTCGCCCTGCTCGGCGCCGGCCTGCAGCAAGCGGAAGTCGAGCGCTGGTTCGCCCTGGACCTGTGTGGCGAGCGCGCCGATTAGTCACTTGCAGTCTGGCAGCAAGCGTTTCAGGATGACCCGTCGCCATCCAAGGAGGTCACTCCGATGCCCGTTCGCATTCCCGTCGAAATCCGCCCTGTCAGCGCCGCCGATCACGCGGTCTGGCTGCCGCTCTGGCAGGGCTACCAACGCTTCTACATGACCGAAATCCCGGCCGAGACCAGCGAGGTCACCTGGCAGCGCTTCCTCGACCCGCAAGAGCCGATGTTCGCCGCCCTGGCCTGGCATGAAGACCAGGCCATCGGCCTGGTGCACTGGCTGTACCACCGCTCCACCTGGACCGTCGGCGACTACTGCTACCTGCAGGACCTGTTCATCGGCAAGGACGTGCGCAGCAGCGGCATCGGCCGCCAGTTGATCGAACACGTCTACACCCAGGCCCAGGCCGCCGGCTGCTCCCGCGTGCACTGGCTGACCCACGAAACCAACAGCAAGGCCATGCTGCTGTACGAACGCATCGCCCAACGCTCGGGCTTCGTTCAGTTTCGCAAGCTGTTCTAGGAAATGCCCGACGCCCTTACGGTGAAGAGGGCCCTCATCTTCCCTATGACCCACACGCCGTTCTGCCAAACATTAAGGACGGCGGAGGTCCCAATGGATCGCCAGCAGTGGCTCAATGGATCGCTTGGCTGTCGACTCAAGGCCGACGAGCGATGAAGTCGATTTCCACCAGAGCGTGGCGGGCCAGGCCGGTGGTGCCGATGCAGGTGCGCGCCGGGCGTTTGCCTTCCGGGAAGTAGCTGGCGTAGATCGCGTTGAACGCCTCGTAGTCACCGTAGAAGTCGGTGAGAAAAGCCCGCGCCGACACCACGTTTTCCAGTCCCAGGCCCAGCCCTTTCAAGACCACCAGCAGGTTGTCGAAGGTCTTGTGGGTCTGCGCCTCGATGCCCTCGGGCAGCGGCGCCGATTCGTTGCCCGGGTCGATGGGCAGCTGGCCGGTGACGAACACCCAGCCATCGGCTTCGCAGGCGTGGGAAAACGGCGCGACCGGCGCAGGGGCACCGGCGAACATGTGGTACTCGGGCATCGACATAAGCACTCCGGATCAGGGGTAAGGAAATGGGCTCCGGCACCAGCGCCGGTCCCCGACCATACCCCATCACTCAGAACACCGACCAGCCAATCCGCTGGCTGAGCAATTCCAGCGCGGCCATGCCGGCCAGGGAGTTGCCGGCGGCGTTCAGCTCCGGCGACCACACGCACACGCTGAACTGCCCGGGCACCACGGCGACGATACCGCCGCCCACGCCACTCTTGCCCGGCAGGCCGACGCGGTAGGCGAAGTTGCCGGCTTCGTCGTACAGCCCGCTGGTGGCCATGATCGCGTTGACCTGCTTGGCCTGGCGCGCACTGAGGACGTGCTCGCCACTGTGCTGGCAATAGCCGTCGCGGGCCAGGAAGCTGAAGGCGCGCGCCAGGTCGACGCAGTTCATGCGCAGCGCACAGTGGCTGAAGTAACTGCGCAGCACCGCCTCGACATCGTTGTGGAAGTTGCCGAAGGCCTGCATCAGGTAGGCCATGGCCGCGTTGCGCGCCCGGTGCTGGTACTCCGACTCGGCGACCTTGGTGTCGATGGCGATCTCCGGGTTGCCGGACAGCCGCCGCACGAAGTCGCGCATGGACAGCGGCGGCGCGGCGAAGCGCGACTGGTTGATATCGCAGATCACCAGGGCGCCGGCGTTGATGAACGGGTTGCGCGGCCGGCCGCGCTCGAATTCCAGCTGCACCAGCGAATTGAACGGCTGGCCGGAGGGCTCGTGGCCCAGGCGCTCCCAGATGCCCTCGCCGGAATGGTTGATCGCCTGCACCAGGCTGAACACCTTGGAGATGCTCTGCACGGAAAACGGGGTGTAGGCGTCGCCGGCGCAGAACACCTCGCCGTCATTGCCGTAGACGGCGATCGCCAGCTGGTTGGCCGGGACATCGGCCAGTGCCGGGATGTAACTGGCGACCTTGCCCTGGCCGATCAGGGGCCGGACTTCTTCGAGGATTTCGTTCAACAGACTCTGCATGCCGAGACTCACCGTGTGCGCGAACGCTGCGCTCTGCAGGGCTAGACGCTCAGCCCGCTGCAACCATCACACGCCCTGGCGCCAGGCGCCCCGCAAGGCCGCCAGGGCGGTCTCGATCTGGGGCTCGTCGACCCCGGCAAAACCCAGTACCAGACCCGCGCGCGGTGCCTGCTCGACAACCGGCGCCTGCCAGAAATCACTCAGCCCGCTGACTTCCACGCCGACGGCAGCGGCCTGGCGCATCAGCACCTGCTCCCGCGCCGGGCTTTCCAGGGGCATGCACACGTGCAGCCCGGCTTGCACCTCGGGCAGTGCGCCCGCCAGGTCCGCCGGCCATCCGGCGAGCAAGGCATCGCGCCTGAACCTCGCCGCGCGGCGCATACGCCGGATGTGCCGCTGGAAATGGCCCTGGGCGATGAAGTCGGCCAGCACCATCTGGCTGCCGATATCGGAATGGCGCATGCCCAGTGCCCGCAATTGCGCCAGGGGCTTGACCAGTACCGGCGGCACCACCAGGTAGCCAAGACGCAGCGCCGGGAAGATCACCTTGGAAAAGGTGCCGACATACAGCACCCGCCCCTGCTGATCCAGGGATGCCAACGGTGCCAGCGGCGAGCCGCTGTAGCGGTACTCGCCGTCGTAATCGTCCTCGATGATCCAGGCCTCGCGACGGCTCGCCCAGTCCAGCAGCTCCAGGCGGCGCGCCAGGGATAGGGTGACGCCGGTGGGGTACTGGTGCGAGGGCGTGACATAGGCCAGCCGGCAATCGCTCAGGGATTCCAGCCGGGCGGTGTCCATGCCGTCCTCGTCCACCTCGACACCGCACAGGCGCGCACCGGCCACGGCAAAGGCCTGGGCCGCGGCTCGGTAGCAGGGGCTTTCCAGCGCCACGCCATCCCCGGACTGCACCAGCAGTTGGGTGCACAGGCTGATCGCTTGCTGCGCACCGCTGGTGATCACCACCTGCTCCGGCGTGCAGCGCAACCCCCGGCTGTTGCGCAGGTAGGCGGCGATCAGTTCGCGCAGGCGCGGTTCGCCGGCCGGATTGCCGTAGCCGAGCTGCTGAGCGTTGGCCGAGCGCCAGAACTGCGCCTGCAGCCGTGCCCAGATGTCGAAGGGGAACAGGTCCATGGCCGGCAGGCCCAGGCGAAACGCCAGCGGCGGACCCTCGCGTGGCGTACCAGGACCATACAGGCTCAGACGCTGGCGAAGCGGTTCGGGAATCGGTACCGGCACCCGCTCCGGGCTGGCCGGTACGCCCTCGCCCAACGCCGCCACGTAGGTGCCATCACCAATGCGACCATCGATGAAGCCCTCGGCATACAGCTGGTCATAGGCGCGTACCACGGTATTGCGCGACACCCCCAGCGCTCGGGCCAGGTCTCGGCTGGCGGGCAGACGCATGCGACTGGCCATACGGCCGTCCAGAATGCGCTCGCGCAACGCCTGGTAGAGCTGCTGGGCCAGGCCCTTGCGCGGGTCGAGGCGGATGCCGGCCGGCTCCAGGGACAAGGTCGGTTTGAGGGTCATGGCGTAGCGCCCGAGGCTGAATTGGCTCCTTCAAAATAACCCGTAATGGCTCTTACACAGAACCATTTCCACACCTAGCATGGATGAATCCCACCGGAGAAACGCCGTGTACTCACCAGCCGCCTTTCGGGTCGACGACCTCGAGCAGATTCAGACCCAGATTGACAGCAGCCCGCTGGCGATCCTCGTCACCCAGGACGAACAGGGCCTGCAGGCCAGTCACCTGCCGCTGCTGCTGGACCGCCAGGCCAGTCCCCAGGGCACGCTGTTCGGCCATTTCGCCCGGGCCAACAGCCACTGGAAAAGCCTGGCCAACGGCGCCGAGGTGCTGGTGATCTTCCCGGGGGCCTCGGCCTACGTCAGCCCAGGCTACTACCCGAGCAAGGCCGAGGACCACAAGGCGGTGCCGACCTGGAACTACGTGGCGGTGCACGCCTACGGCCAGGCCGAGGTGTTCGATGAGCCGCAGCGTCTGCGCGACCTGGTCGGCCGCCTCAGCCAGCACCACGAACAGGGCCGTGCCCAGCCCTGGTCCGTGGACGAGGCCCCGGCCGAGTACATCGACGCCATGCTGCGCGCCGTCGTCGGTTTTGCCCTGCCGATCGCGCGCCTGGAGGGCAAATGGAAGCTCAGCCAGAACCATGCACCGCGCAACCGCGAGGGTGTTCGTGAAGGTCTGGCGGCCAGCCACGCGCCGAATGAACAGGCGATGGCCGAGTTGATGAACAGCCTGCGCTGACTCCGAGCAGCCCTCAACTACAGGAGCCCGACATGCCCCACGAACCGCCTCTCCGCTGGCAAACTTCCGCCGCCCCCGGCCGTGACACCCTGCACGGCCAGTACATGCGCCTGGAGGCGCTCGATCCGGCGCGCCATGGCGATGATCTCTGGGTCGCCCTGCAGGGCCCCGGCAGCGATCCGGCGCTCTGGGATTACATGGCCTACGGCCCGTTCGCCGAGCGCAGCACCTTCGATGCCTGGCTCGCCAGCTGCGCAGCCACCGACAACCCGTTGTTCTTTGCCGTGATCGACCAGGCCAGCGGTCAGGCCCAGGGTTTGCTCAGCTACCTGAATATCGTGCCGGCCCACGGCAGCACCGAGATCGGCAACATCTGCTACGGCCGGGTGATGCAACGCAGCGTGCAGGCCAGCGAAGCGATCTACCTGCTCGCCGACCACGCCTTCCGCCTTGGTTACCGCCGTCTGGAGTGGAAGTGCAACGCGCAGAACGCCCGCTCGCGGCGCGCGGCCGAGCGCTTCGGCTTCACCTACGAGGGCCTGTTCCGCCAGCACATGGTGATCAAGGACCGCAACCGCGACACCGCCTGGTTCGCCCTGCTCGACAGCGAATGGCCGCTTTACCGGGGCGCCTTCGAGCGCTGGCTGGCGCCGTCGAACTTCGATGCGCAAGGCCGGCAACGGCAGACCCTGGAGCAACTGCGCGCCCCATAAAAAAGGGGAGCCTTGCGGCTCCCCAGGGGACTTGCTCGTTGCTGGCGGCTGCATGCCCGGCATGCAGCCGCCCGGTCGTCACTCGATCTCGATCAGCACTTCGCCCGGATTCACCCGGTCGCCCTTGGCCACGTGTACCGTCTTCACGGTACCGGCGATCGGTGCCTGAACTTCGGTTTCCATCTTCATCGCCTCGGTGATCAGCACGGCCTGGCCGGCTTTCACGGTGTCGCCCTCTTTCACCAGCACATCGACGATGTTGCCCGGCATGCTGGTGCTGACGTCACCCGGTGCGCTGGCCGACTTGCGCTTGCCACCGCCGGCGCCCGCGACGTAGTCGTTGAGGGCCTCGAACACCACCTCTTCCGGCATACCATCGACGGACAGGTAGAAATGGCGCTTGCCGTCGCCCTTGACGCCGACACCGGTGATGTCCACGCGGTAGCTCTCGCCGTGCACATCGACCACGAACTCGGTCGGCACGCCTTCACCACCAGCCGCGGCCACACCGCCTGCTTCAGGGATCGGCAGCAGCACTTCCGGGGTAAGCGTGCCGGCCTTGCGCTCCTCGAGGAACTTGCGGCCAATGTCCGGGAACATGGCGTAGGTCAGCACGTCTTCTTCGGAGGTCGCCAGGGCGCCGATTTCCTCACGCAGCTTGGCCATTTCCGGCTTGAGCAGGTCCGCCGGACGCACGTCGATGACTTCTTCGCTGCCGATAGCCTGCTTGCGCAGGGATTCGTTGATCTTGCCCGGCGCCAGGCCGTAGCGGCCCTGCAGGTAGAGCTTCACCTCGTTGGTGATGGTCTTGTAGCGCTCGCCGGCCAGCACGTTGAACACCGCCTGGGTACCGACGATCTGCGAGGTCGGGGTCACCAGCGGCGGGAAACCGAGGTCTTCGCGCACTTTCGGAATCTCGGCGAACACGTCGTTGATGCGGTTCAGCGCGCCCTGCTCTTTCAGCTGGTTGGCCAGGTTGGACATCATGCCGCCCGGCACCTGGTTGACCTGCACGCGGGTGTCCACGGCGGTGAATTCGCTTTCGAACTGGTGGTACTTCTTGCGCACAGCATGGAAGTACATGCCGATTTCCTGCAGCAGGGCCAGATCCAGGCCGGTGTCGAACTCGCTGCCCTTGAGCGCGGCGACCATCGACTCGGTGCCCGGGTGGCTGGTGCCCCAGGCCATGCTGGAGATGGCGGTGTCGATGTGGTCGGCACCGGCCTCGATGGCCTTGAGCTGGCACATCGAGCCCATGCCGGCGGTGTCATGGCTGTGGATAAACACCGGCAAGTCGATTTCGTCCTTCAGCGCACGCACCAGTTCGGCGGTGGCGTAGGGGGTCAGCAGACCGGCCATGTCCTTGATCGCGATGGAGTCGATGCCCATGGCCTGCATGGCCTTGCCTTGGGCAACGAACGCCTTGACCGTGTGCACCGGGCTAGTGGTGTAGGCGATGGTGCCCTGGGCGTGCTTGCCCGAGGCCTTCACGGCTTCGATGGCCACGCGCAGGTTACGCACGTCGTTCATGGCGTCGAAAATGCGGAACACATCGATGCCGTTGCCCGCCGCCTTGGCGACGAAGGCACGCACCACGTCGTCGCTGTAGTGGCGGTAGCCGAGCAGGTTCTGTCCGCGCAGCAGCATCTGCAGGCGGGTGTTGGGCAGGGCCTTGCGCAGTTCGCGCAGGCGCGTCCACGGGTCTTCCTTGAGGAAGCGCACGCAGGCGTCGAAAGTGGCGCCGCCCCAGACTTCCAGCGACCAGTAGCCGACCTTGTCGAGCTTCTCGCAGATCGGCAGCATGTCGTCCAGGCGCATGCGGGTGGCCAGCAGCGACTGGTGGGCATCGCGCAGGATGGTATCGGTGACGGTGATTTTCTTTGACATTGTTCGATTCCTCACAGGCCGGCGTGGGCGGCGATGGCGGTGGCGATGGCCAGTGCCAGGTGCGATGGGTTGCGCTTGATCGAGTACTGGGTCAGTTCCGGGTGGCTCTCGACGAAGCTGGTATTGAACTGGCCGCTGCGGAACTCGGGGTTGCGCAGGATTTCCTGGTAGTAGGCGGCGGTGGTCTTAACCCCTTGCACGCGCATGTCGTCCAGTGCCCGCAGGCCGCGGTCCATGGCTTCTTCCCAGGTCAGCGCCCAGACGATCAGCTTCAGGCACATCGAGTCGTAGTAAGGCGGAATGGTGTAGCCGGTGTAGATCGCCGTGTCGGTGCGCACGCCGGGGCCGCCGGGCGCGTAGTAACGGGTGATCTTGCCGAAGCTGGGCAGGAAGTTGTTCTTCGGGTCTTCGGCGTTGATGCGGAACTGCAGGGCGAAACCCCGGTACTGGATGTCTTCCTGCTTGATCGACAGCGGCAGGCCGCTAGCGATGCGGATCTGCTCGCGGACCACGTCGATGCCGGTGATTTCTTCGGTGATGGTGTGTTCCACCTGCACCCGGGTGTTCATCTCCATGAAGTACACCTCGCCCTCGGCGAGCAGGAACTCCACGGTGCCGGCGTTCTCGTAACCCACGGCCTGGGCGGCGCGCACCGCCAGGTCGCCGATGTAGGCACGCTGCTCGGGGGTCAGTTGGGGGCTGGGGGCGATTTCGATGAGCTTCTGGTTGCGGCGCTGGATCGAGCAATCACGCTCGTACAGGTGCACGGTGTTGCCGAAGCTGTCCGCGAGGATCTGCGCCTCGATGTGCTTCGGGTTGACGATGCATTTTTCCAGGAACACTTCGGCCGAACCGAAGGCCTTGGTGGCCTCGGAGATCACCCGGGGGAACGCCTGCTCCAGCTCCTCGCGGCTGTTGCAGCGGCGAATACCGCGACCGCCGCCGCCGGAGGTGGCCTTGAGCATCACCGGGTAGCCGATGCGGTCACCTTCGGTGAGGGCCTCGGCAATGTCCGCCACGTTGCCTTCGGTGCCGGGGGTCACCGGCACGCCGGCCTTGATCATGCTGCGACGGGCTTCGGTCTTGTCACCCATGCGGCGAATCACTTCCGCGCTCGGGCCGATGAACTTGATCCCGCGTTCGGCGCAGATCTCCGCCAATTCGGCGTTTTCCGACAGGAAACCGTAGCCGGGGTGCAGGGCGTCACAGCCCGTTTCCACCGCCAGGTGCACCAGTTTGCGCGGGTTCAGGTAGCCGGCCAGCGGGTCGGCGCCTATGCCATGTGCCTCGTCCGCCCGCTTGACGTGCAGCGCGTGGCGGTCGGCATCGGAGTAGATCGCCACCGAGCGGATGCCCATTTCGGCGCAAGCGCGCACGATGCGGACGGCAATCTCGCCACGGTTGGCAATCAGGATTTTCTTGATCACGGGTGCTGTCCTCGGCCCAGTAAACAGACTGACGACCATTGGCCAGCGAGAACAGAGCAGGTACTGGTCTCGCAAGGCGGTCGGCGTGTGACCGCTACGCATGTAGTGGTCGCGTAATCACCCTACGCCGGACAACGAATTACCCAAAATCAATAATTATTTGATTGGCTATAAGTCAAAGCTTATGCATGCTGGCATAACCGGTCCTTGAGCCGGTCTCGATTTTTCCGCGATACGAGGTCTCAATGCGTAAGTCATTGATGCGCATGACGTTGCGTCAACTCCAGGTGTTCCGCTCGGTGTGCCAGCAGCGCTCCTACAGCCGCGCTGCCGAAGAGATGGCCCTGACCCAGCCGGCGGTCAGCCTGCAGATTCGCCAGCTGGAAGAGCTGCTCGGCCAGCCACTGTTCGACTACGTGGGCAAGAAGCTGTACCTGACCGAAGCGGCTGAAGCGCTGCAGCGGGCCAGCGCGGATATCTTCGGCCGCCTGGAAAGCCTCGACATGCAGCTGGCGGACCTGCAAGGGTCGCTGCAGGGGCAACTGAGCTTGGCGGTGGAATCCAGCGCAAAGTACTTCGTTCCCCACCTGTTCGCCGCTTTTCGCCGCGAATACCCGGAAGTCAGCCTGCAACTGGTGGTGGTCAATCATGCCCAGGCGGTCAAACGCCTGAGCGCCAACCGCGACGACCTGCTGATCATGTCCCTGGTGCCCTCGGAGCTGTCCCTGGAGTTTCTGCCGTTCCTGAACAACCCGATCATCGCCGTCGCCCCGCCCGACCACCCGCTGTGCCAGCAGGAGCAACTGACCTTGCAGGACCTCACCGCCTGGCCGCTGCTGGTGCGCGAACAGGGCTCCGGCACCCGCCGGGCCTGCGAGGAGTACTGCCACCAGAAACGCGCGCATTTCGCCCAGACTCTGGAAGTGGGCTCGATGGAGGGGCAGTGCGAAGGGGTGATCGCCGGCCTGGGTCTGGCCCTGCTGCCACGCCACGCCGTACGCCGCGAGCTGGAATGCGGCGTGCTGCGCGAGCTGCCGGTGGCCGAGCTGCCGCTGCTGCGCAGTTGGTGCGTGGTGCACCCGCGGGGCAAATACCTGTCGCCGGTGGCCCAGGCGTTCTTCGCTTTCGTGCGCAGCCAGCGTAGCCAGATCAGCACCCTGGCGGAGCGGTTCTAGCTCCCTGCTCACGCCATCGCCCATGTAGGAGCGGATTTATCCGCGAGCTTTTCAATCGCCCCTAATCCTGCGCCGGGGGGCACAAACCGCCGAGCTCGCGGGCAATCGGATTGCCGCCCAGCCGCTCCTACAAAATGGCGTTCCTGTCGGTGACTTAGAAATTGCGCCCCAGGTTCAGGTACAGCGCCTTTTCATCCTCGTCGTTGACGCCGTAGCTGAAGTTCAGCGGGCCCAGCGGGGTGTCGTAGCCGAGGAAGATGCTGGCCGCGTTGATGTAGCCGCTGTCGAAGGTGTTGTCGTTGTTCCAGGCCCGCCCGCGCTCCAGCGACGCGCCGAGATACAGAGGGAAATCCAGCGGCAGGAACGAGCGCTGGGTCAGGCGCCGCATGTACACCAGGCGCCCGAGGCTGATGTTCTGCCCGGACAGTGCATCCTGACGGAAGCCGGACAGCTGCCGCGCGCCACCAAGCAGGTAGCTGGAAGTCACCACTTCGGCGTCATCCAGGGTGCGCCCGTAGCGCCCGCCGATGACCCAGGTGTTGGCGTCGTGGCTGAACGCCTTGTCGAGGTTGATGTGCCACTGCCGGTAGCGCTCGTCCGAGCCGAGGCCCGGTTCGTACTGGCGCAGCGTCAGGCTGATGTCTTCGCCTTCGTGGGGGAAGTTGACCTCGTCCAGGGTATCGAAGGCGTACTGCACCTCATAGAAGCCCTCGCTGAAACTGAAGCTCGGCAGGTCGCGCTCGCCGACCCGTACTTCCGCATCGCCCCAGGCCTGACCGACGCCGAAACGCAGCTCGCCGTTGTTGGCGATCTGCCGGCCCAGGCTGAAACCGTAGCCGTAACGCTGCAGGCGGTATTCGGCGATGGGGTCGTTATCTAGGATCGATTCGACGTTCTGCGCCTCGGCCAGCAGGCTGGGGGCGATGAACCAGCGCGAGCCGGCGTCCAGCGGCTGGTAGAACTCGCTGTAGAGCTCCTGCCGATCGCCCAGCTGCAGGCGGGTCAGCCACTCCGCGCCAAGGCGGTTGATACCGTTCTTGCGGTAGCTGGCGCCGAGGTTGAAGGCGCTGTCGCCGCGGAAGTCATCGGACAGGTTCAGGCCCAGGCGCAGGTAGTCGGTCCCGGAGCGTTTTTCCCGGGCATTAATCACCAGGGTATTGCCCGCCTCGCCATGCTCCACCCGGTACTGCACCTGTTCGAAATAATCCAGGCCGTAGAGCGTGCCCATGTCCTTTTGCAGGCGATCCATGTCCAGTGGCTCGCCAAGGGGCTGGCGGATGTAGCGACGGATTACTTCGTCGCCGATCTTGGAGTCATTTTCCACATCGATCGCCGTGATCAACGGCGCCCGCTGCTCCAGCGAGCGCGCCAGGGCCAGCGCGGGATTGCCGCCGCTGCTGACACGCAGTTCGGCCAGGCGTCCATCCAGGGCCTTGGCCGCGCGGTAGCCAGCGTCGATCAGCTGTTCGGCGCGCCCGAAATCGGTGACCCCGTAGGCCGCCAGCGGCGGCTGCACCAGCAGGTCCTCCGGCCGCAGGGTGGCCAACTGGGCCTCGGAGTTGCGGCGGGTCATCATGGTGATCGACTGGTTGAGCACATCGACCACCGTGAGCAGCTCCGTGCGCGGTTTCAGCGGGGTGCCGATGTCGACCACGATCACCCGGTCGACGCCCATGTCGCGGGCCACGCCGATGGGGATGTTGTCGACCATGCCGCCATCGACCAGCAGCCGCCCGTCCACCTCCACCGGGGCGAACACCGCCGGAATCGACATGCTGGCGCGGATCGCCTGGGGCAGGTGCCCGCTGCGGAACACCACCTTCTCGTCGTTGGCGATGTCAGTGGCCACGGCACGGAACGGGATCGGCAGGCGGTCGAAGTCACGGGTGTCGCTGCTGCGCACCAGCAGACGCTCCAGCAGCAGCGCCAGGTTCTGGCCCTGGATCACGCCCAGCGGCAGCCCCAGGCTGCCGTCGTCACGGAAACTCAGGCGTTGCTTGATCAGGAAATCGCGGTCGTCCTGCTTGCGCCGGAACGGCACGTCGGCCCGTGGCGGGTCGTCGGAAAGCACCTGGCGCCAATCCAGGGTCAGCGCCAGCTCTTCCAGCTCGGCGACCGAATAGCCGGACGCATAGAGCCCGCCAATCACGGCGCCCATGCTGGTGCCGGCGATGGCGTGAACCTGCACGCCCTGCTCTTCCAAGGCCTTGAGCACACCGATATGCGCCAGGCCACGGGCCGCGCCGCCGGACAGCACCAGGCCAACCTTCGGCTGGGCCTGCTGGGCGAGGCCGACAAGGGGAAACAGCAGACACAGCAGGCAGAGCAGACGACGCATGGCACATCCCTGGCGGATAGGAGCGGGAAAGGCGGCCATTATAGGCCGCCTCCGTCCTTTCAACCCCTGGGTATGCGCACCCTGTTACAGACTCATCGACGCGGCCGGACCGCTCACAGAACGGCCCGGCCGGTGCTCACGCCGTGATCTGCGCCGGGAACGGCAGCTTGCGCAGGCGAACACCGGTGGCCGCGAACAGCGCGTTGGCCACCGCCGGCGCCAGCGGCGGGACACCGGGCTCACCGACGCCGGTCGGGTTTTCCCCGGACGGCTGGATGTGCACCTCGACCTTCGGCATTTCGTTGATGCGCAGCACCTGGAAGTCATGGAAGTTCGATTGCTCGACCCGCCCTTCCTTCAGGGTGATGGCGCCATGCCGTGCCGCCGCCAGGGCAAAGCCGATGCCGCCCTCCATCTGCGCATGGATCACATCCGGGTTGATGGCGATGCCGCAATCCACCGCGCACACCACGCGGTCGACCCGGTAACTGCCATCGGCCTTTACCGTGACCTCGGCGACCTGCGCCACGAACGAGCCGAACGACTCGTGCACGGCGATGCCGCGACCGCGTTTCTCGCCGTTGGCCCCCGGCGCCAGGGGCTTGTCCCAGCCCGCTCGTTCGGCGGCCAGTTTCAGCACACCACGGTGACGCGGGTGTTTTTCCAACAAGCTGTCGCGGAAGGTGTACGGGTCCTTGCCGGCGGCCACTGCGGCTTCGTCGATCATGGTTTCGGCGACGTAGCCGGTGTGGGTATGCCCCACCGAGCGCCACCACAGCACGGGCACCTGAATATTGGTCGGCGTGCTCAATTCCACCTGCAAGTTGGGCACCGCGTAGGACAGGTTGGACACCCCCTCCACCGAGGTGTGGTCGATGCCGCCCTTGACCATGACGGGCTCCATCGAGGTACCGACCATGATCGACTGGCCGACCAGGCGGTTGTGCCAGGCCTGCAGCGTGCCAGCTTCATCCAGGCCGATCCGCACACGGTGCACGAACATCGGCCGGTAGTAACCGCCCCGCGTATCGTCCTCGCGGGTCCAGACCATCTTCACCGGCACGTCGTGACCCTTCGCCCGGGCCGCCCGGGTGATCGCGACCGCTTCCACCAGGTAGTCGGAGCGAGAGCCGGCGCGACGGCCGAAGCTGCCACCGGCGTACAGCTGGGTCAGGGACACCTTCTCCGGCGGCAGGCCCAGGTAGCCACCGATAATGGCCTGGTCCACGGTCTGGAACTGCTCGCCGTTCCAGATTTCGCAGCGGTCATCGGAGAGCTTCACCAGGCAGTTCATCGGCTCCATCGCCGCGTGCGCCAGGTAGGGGAACTCATACTCCGCCTCGACGGTTTTCGCCGCCGCGGCCAGTGCCGCCTCTGCATCACCGGTGCGCGTCGCCGGAATGCCGGGCTGGCTGGCGCTTTCTCGGTATTGGGCAAGGATTTCCTCGCTGCCGAGGGTGAACGCCTTGCTTTCGTCCCAGTCGATCACCAGCGCATCGCGGCCCTGACGGGCGGCCCAGGTATTCTTTGCCAGCACCGCGACACCCGCGCGGCCATGGGGCAGGTCGCGGAATTCCACCACCTCGACCACGTCGCGCACGGCCTTGGCCTTGCTGCTGTCCACGGAACGCGGCACGCCACCGAAGCGCGGCGGGTAGGCGACCACGGCCACCAGCATGCCGGGCAGCTTGAAGTCCTGGGTGAAGATCGCGCTGCCGTCGGTCTTGTCACGGCTGTCCTTGCGGCGCAGCTCGACCTTGCCGATCAGCTTGAAATCTTTCGGGTCCTTGAGCTGTACCTGCTGCGGCACGGGCAGTTGCGCAGCGGCCTCGACCAGCTCGCCGAAGCCGGCCTTGCGCCCCGAGGCGGCATGGCTGACCACGCCCTCGCTGACGCTGATTTCGCTGGCCGGCACGCCCCAGCGCTGGGCGGCCGCGCCCACCAGCATGGCCCGGGCGCTGGCGCCGGCATTGCGCATCTGCTCCCAGGAGTTGGCCATGGCGGTGCTGCCACCGGTGCCCTGCATCGGGCCGAAGGCGTTGTTGTTGTACTGCTTGACGTCGGCCGGCGCGCCTTCGACGCGCACCTTGTCCCAGTCGGCGTCCAGTTCTTCGGCGAGCAACGTGGCCAGGCCGGTGTAACTGCCCTGCCCCATTTCCAGGTGCTTGGCCAGGACAGTTACCATGCCGTCGCCGTCGATGCGCACGAAGGCGTTGGGGCCGAACGGCTGGCTGGCGGTCGCCGCCAGCGCTTCGCCGCCACGCATCAGCGGTGCCAGGAAAAAGCCCAGGGCCAGGCCACTGCTGCCCTTCAGGAAGCCACGACGGCTGACGTTGAGGATGCCTGCGCCGAGGGTCTCGGCGGATTCGATCTTGCCCATGGTGTCGATTCCCTCAGGCCAGCTGGCTGGCAGCATCGTGGATGGCTGCCCGGATGCGCACGTAGGTGGCGCAGCGACAGATGTTGCCGCCCATGGCCGCGTCGATGTCGGCGTCGGTCGGGGCCTTGTTGCTGCTAAGCAGCGCCGTGGCGGCCATGATCTGGCCGGACTGGCAGTAGCCACACTGCACCACGTCGAGCCGACGCCAGGCCTCCTGAACCACCTTGCCCACGGCCTGTTCGCCCACCGCCTCGATGGTGGTGATCGGCTTGCCGACCACCGCCGAAACCGGCGTGATGCAGGAGCGGGTCGGCTGCCCGTCGACGGTGACCGTGCACGCGCCGCACAGCGCCATGCCACAGCCGTATTTGGTACCGGTCAGATTGGCGACATCGCGCAGGGCCCAGAGCAGCGGCATATCGTCAGCCACGTCGAGCTCATGGTCCTTGCCATTGAGGTTGAGGGTAATCATGGTCTGCCCACCTTGTTTCAGGATGGTGTTCTGGTATCCGGCACGGTGACCGGCGCTTCACGGTTTTCCCTCCCACACGGTGCAGTGCTGCTCAACCGGGAGGCTGGGCACGGGACAGGCGCGCGAGGGTGCAGCCAGCAATGTAGAGGGCGCCCTGGGGTCTGTCACCGGGCGGCAGACGGACAAACAGAATCGGGCAATGAATCGACAGGATCGTGCAAGCCCAGCGGCGTGGATGCGAATCGCTCGCGGTGACAGGCTGGTGCGCGACCTGGCCAGGGCATCACCCATGCCCCGGCAGATGCCGCACCAGCCCCGGGCCGGGGATCAGGCAACGCGGCGCTGCGGCGCCTGTTCGGCCCCTCGCTGGCTGGCAGCGATCAGATCGGGGTAATCGGCCAGCTCGTGCTGCAACTGACGTTGCTCGGCGTAACTCTCGATGGCGCGTCGATAGGCCATGCGGCGCTGATCGAGCAATTTGCGGCGGGCTTTGGCATCGGTGTTGACGTGCGACAGTGATTCATCCGAGTAGTGAGGCATGTTCTGACTCCCAGGCTGAACAACGGGAGTAACAGCTTCAGCCAGCCGCATGACGCTTTGACGGCACGGGGATGAAAAACCGGTGACAGGGTGCGAACGGTCGGGCGGTGCCAGCAGATTGATCGCGCCCTGCCTTACCGCCCTTTCAGCCTTGCCCCTACTCCTCCGTATTGCGGAGGGACTTGGGCGACAGGCGCAGGCTGCGCAAGCTGCGTTTGACGCTCTTCAGGTGGTTGACCAGGCTCGGGCCACGGGCCATCGCCACGCCCATGGCGAGCACGTCGATCACCACCAGGTGGGCGATCCGCGAGGTCAGCGGGGTGTAGATTTCGGTGTCTTCCTGCACGTCGATGGCCAGGTTGACCGTGGCCAGGTCGGCCAGCGGCGTCTGGCTCGGGCACAGGGTGATCAGGGTGGCGCCGGCTTCGCGCACCAGGTTGGCGGTGATCAGCAGGTCCTTGGAACGGCCGGACTGGGAAATGCAGATCGCCACGTCGCTCGGACGCAGGGTCACCGCCGACATGGCCTGCATGTGCGGGTCGGAGTAGGCCGCGGCGGTCAGCAGCAGGCGGAAGAACTTGTGCTGGGCGTCCGCCGCCACGGCACCGGAGGCGCCGAACCCATAGAACTCCACTCGCTGGGCATGGGCACAGGCCGCAATCGCCTGCTGCAACGCCAGGGGGTCGAGCTTCTCGCGCACTTCCATCAGGGTGTGCAGGGTGGTGTCGAAGATTTTCAGGCTGAAATCGGCCACCGAATCGTCTTCATGGATCGCGAACTGGCCGAAGCTGGCACCGGCCGCCAGGCTCTGCGCGAGCTTCAGCTTGAGGTCCTGGAAGCCGCTGCAGCCGATGGCCCGGCAGAAGCGCACGATGGTCGGTTCACTGATGCCGACGCTGTGGGCCAGCTCGGCCATGGAGCTGTGCATCACCGCAGCCGGGTCCAGCAGCACATGGTCGGCCACCTTGAGTTCCGACTTGCGAAGTAAATGACGCGACTGGGCAATGTGCTGCAACAAATTCACGGAGATAGGCTCGGCTGAAAAAAGTATCGAATCCGCTTGCGGGCCCTCATCCGAGTGAGGTCTCGGTTATGATCGGGGGCACGCCGGGCTGTAGTGACCTTGTAGTTATACTACATGGCCGAGCCCCTCGCACGGTTAAACCGAGTCGGAGTTCCTGCTTTGAGCATTCCTTGCGACATGCTGGTGTTTGGCGGCACAGGCGATCTGGCCTTGCACAAACTGCTCCCAGCGCTCTACCACCTGCACCGCGACGGTCGCCTGCACCCCGACATGCGCATCATCGCCCTCGCCCGCAGCCCCCATACCCGCAACGCCTACCAGGCACTGGCCGAACGCCGCTGCCGGGCGCAGGTCGCCCGCAGCGACTTCGACAACGAGACCTGGGAGCGCTTCGCCGCGCGCCTCGACTACTTCGCCATGGACGCCGGGCAGAGCGCCGACTTCGGCCGCCTGGCCCGGCACCTGGGCACCCACGACGAGCGGGTGCGGGTCTATTACCTGGCCACCGCCCCGGACCTGTTCGAAGACATCGCCTCGCACCTGAACGTCGCCCGCCTGGCTGGCCCGAAGGCGCGCATCGTACTGGAGAAGCCGATTGGGCATTCCCTGGAATCCGCCCGGGCGATCAACGCCGCTATCGGTGCGGTATTCGACGAGTCGCGGGTGTTTCGCATCGACCACTACCTGGGCAAGGAAACCGTGCAGAACCTGATGGCCCTGCGCTTCGCCAACGCGCTGTTCGAGCCGATCTGGCGCACCGGGCACATCGACCACGTGCAGATCAGCGTCTGCGAAACCCTGGGCGTGGAAAACCGCGGCGCCTACTATGACAACGCCGGCGCCATGCGCGACATGGTGCAGAACCACCTGCTGCAACTGCTCTGCCTGGTGGGCATGGAAGCGCCGGTGCGCTTCGACGCCGAGGCCGTGCGCAACGAGAAGGTGAAGATTCTCCAGGCCCTCAAGCCCATCTCCGGGCTCGATGTGCAGGACAAGACCGTGCGCGGCCAGTACACCGCCGGCAAGATCGGCGGCCAGGAAGTGCCGGCCTATTACTTCGAGAAGAATGTCGACAACGACAGTGACACCGAAACCTTCGTCGCCATCCAGGTGGAAATCGACAACTGGCGCTGGGCCGGCGTGCCGTTCTACCTGCGCACCGGCAAACGCCTGGCGAAGAAAACCTCGGAAATCCTCATCCAGTTCAAACCGGTGCCGCACCGCTTGTTCGGCGACGGCGAGGCCAACGCCCTGTTGATCCGCCTGCAACCCGAGGAACGCATCAGCCTGCAGTTGATGGCCAAGAACCCGGGCAAGGGCATGCGCCTGGAGCCGGTGGAACTCGACCTCAACCTGGCCACGGCCTTCAACAAACAGCGTCGCTGGGATGCCTATGAGCGCTTGCTGCTCGACGTGATCGAAGGCGACTCGACCCTGTTCATGCGGCGCGACGAAGTCGAGGCCGCCTGGCAGTGGGTCGACCCGATCCTGCAAGGCTGGCACCAGCACTACCAGAGCCCGCGCCCCTACGCCGCCGGCAGCAATGGCCCGGAACAGGCGGAAATCCTTCTCGAGCAGCATCGCCGCCACTGGCACGACGTGCCGGACAGCGAGTGACGGCGTTATCCACAGAGGAGGTGCGCAACTTGTTGCACATGCCTTTGTGGGTAACTCTGTGGATAAGCTGACTCACACCACGCCGGCTATGAACCTCCAGCGGATATGCAATTTCTTGCGCAGACATGCGCAAGAAATTACGCACTTTTATGTGATGCCTGCACGTTCTGACCGAGCCCGCGCCGACTAAATAACCTATATATCTGATAAATAAAGGATTTTTATAGATGGCATGCTAATCGCTATAACCCTGGCTCCGGATCACATCCGATCCATGACCCAGGCAAGGAGAGCACTCATGCCAACACCCGCGTATCTGTCCCTCGAAGGCACCAAACAAGGTCTGATCACCGCTGGCACCTTCACCGAGGACTCGGTCGGCAACATCTTCCAGGAAGGTCATGAAGACCAGATTCTGGTTCAAGCCTTCAACCATCAGGTCATCATCCCGCGTGATCCGCAATCCGGCCAACCGACTGGCCAGCGCGTTCACAAGCCGCTGATGATCACCAAGGTCTTCGACAAGTCCTCGCCGCTGATCTTCAACTCCCTGACCTCCGGTGAGCGTCTGAGCAAGTGCCGTCTGGAGTGGTACCGCACCTCCTCCACCGGTACCCAGGAGCACTACTTCACCATCGAACTGGAAGACGCCGTGATCGTCGACGTGCAGTCGCGCATGCCGAACTGCCAGGACCCGAACATGTCGCACTTCACTCACCTGGAAGACGTCTACTTCACCTACCGCAAAATCGTCTGGACCCACGAAGTCTCCGGTACTTCCGGCTCCGACGACTGGCGTACCCCGATCTCCGCCTAATTACTGGCTGAGTTCGTGTGAAGTCACAGCGGCCAGGCATCGTCCTGGCCGCTGCGTTTCGGTAACCGGCGCACCCAACGTGCCGCCCGCTTGCCGAAAACCTCGACCGTTGCCAGCACGCATCGGACGAGTCGGTTACAACCTGGAACGCGCCATGCGCCCATCACGGAATGATCGAAGAGGAACAACGAATGTTCGCCCAGGCCAACCAGACGCATTTCAGTCTCAGCATCGAGGGTGTCGAACACGACCTGCAAATCCTGGAATTCAAAGGCCGCGAGGCGATCAGCCAGCCCTTCGAATTCGAACTGGAGCTGGTCAGCGAACGTCCCGACCTCGAGCTGGAGCCCCTGCTGCACCAGCGCGCATTCCTCGCCTTCGACCAGAACGGCGCCGGCATCCACGGCCTGATCCACCGCATCGCCCAGGGTGAGTCCGGCAAACGCCTGACCCGTTATCGCCTGACCCTCGTTCCGCAACTGGCCTACCTGGCCCATCGCACCAACCAGCGGATCTTCCAGCACCTTACGGTGGAGAAGATCATCAGCCAGGTGCTCGAAGAGCACGGCATCCAGGCCAACGCCTACCAATTCCAACTCGGCTCGATCTACCCCGAGCGCGAGTATTGCGTGCAGTACGACGAATCCGACCTGCACTTCATCCAGCGCCTGTGCGAGGAAGAAGGTATCCACTACCACTTCCAGCACAGCACCGAGGGTCACCTCCTGACCTTTGGCGACGACCAGACCGTCTTCCCGCGCCTGGCGCCACTGCCCTACCAGCAGGACACCGGCATGGTGGCGGACGACCCGGTGATCAAGCACTTCGGCGTGCGCGTGGAAACCCGCACCAGCGACGTCACGCGCCGCGACTACAACTTCGAAAAACCCAAGCTGCAACTGGAAGCCAAGTCTGAAGACGGCATCCAGCCGAAACTCGAAGACTACGACTACCCGGGCCGCTACACCGACCGCGAACGGGGCAAACACCTGGCCAAGCGCGCCCTAGAGCGGCATCGCCACGACTTCGAGCGCGCCAGCGGCGACGGCGACTCGCCGACCCTGGTGTGCGGCCATTTTCTGGAGCTGACCGACCACCCGCGCGCGGAGTGGAACCAGATGTGGCTGCTCACCGAAGTGCTGCACGAAGGCAAGCAGCCCCAGGTGCTGGAGGAATCCGTCCTCAACCTGCCGTCGCTGGGTTCGCTGCTTTCTCCGGCCGACAAACAGGCGGAGGACGAGGCCTCCCATGATTTCCAGCAGGGCTACCGCAACCGCTTCCTCGCCACGCCCTGGGAAGTGATCTACCGGCCACCGCTGAATCACCCGAAACCACGCATCCTCGGCAGCCAGAGTGCGGTTGTCACCGGCCCGGCTGGCGAAGAAATCCACTGCGATCAATACGGCCGCATCAAGGTGCAATTCTTCTGGGACCGCGAAGGCCAGGCCGATGAAAAGACCAGTTGCTGGCTGCGCGTATCCAGCAGCTGGGCCGGCGACCGCTATGGTGCGATCACCATCCCGCGCATCGGCATGGAGGTACTGGTCACCTTCCTCGAAGGCGATCCCGACCAGCCGCTGGTAACCGGTTGCCTGTACCACGCCGAACACGTGGTGCCCTACGACCTGCCGGCCAACAAGACCCGCAGTGTGTTCAAGACGTTGAGCAGTCCGGGCGGTGGCGGCTACAACGAACTGCGCATCGAAGACCGCAAGGGCGCCGAGCAGATCTACGTCCACGCCCAGCGTGACTGGGACGAGAACATCGAGAACGATCAGAAAATCCGCGTCGGCCACGAACGCCACGACACCGTCGAAGCCAATAGCTACAGCCGCTTCAAGGCCGAAGAACACCGCACCACCCACGCCGACCGCAAGGTCGAAGTGAAAGCCAATGACCACCTCACCGTGGGCGACAGCCAGCACATCAAACTGGGCAACGGCCAATTCATCCAGGCCGGCCAGGAAATCCACCTGTCCAGCGGCCTGAAAGTCGTCCTCGAAGCCGGCAGCGAACTGACCCTCAAAGGCGGCGGCAGCTTCATCAAACTCGACGCCGGCGGCATCACCCTCGTCGGCCCCAACATCAAGATCAACTCCGGTGGTGCACCGGGGAATGGGACGGGAGCGGCGCCGGTGTTGCCTGGGCAGGTGAAGCCGGCGGATGCGGATAAGGCGGGTGAGCTATTAGTTCCGGCTCAGCGGCAGGCGTTGATGCAGAAGAAACCGCTGTGTGCCATCTGTGAAGCCGCCAAACGGAAAAACGATGCACAGTAAACATTCACCGCTATCCGTTTTACCTAATGACCTGCCCTGGAACACGGATGCTTATCTGCTGCTGGACGGCGTTAGCGTTGAAGGGCTCTCCAGGAAACTCTATGAGTGGTCGGAGAACCCTCAGTTCGAGATGCTCTACCTGGAAACCCGATGGGCTGAACTCGCTGACGTATCACCGTGCCTGATTCGCCTGAGTGGGCCACATGATCCAGCACTCACCCAATTCCTCGAACATGCAGAGGACGAGTGGGGTTATCTGATCTTCAGCACAGAAAGTCAGGCGAACATCATTAAACACCTGCGTTGGCTGGTCTGCGTTCAACCAGAGCATGGTGATCCAGTCATGCTGCGATTAGCTGATCCCGCGGTCATGAACGCCTTGCTGGCACAGACTGAAACACGGCGGGGCACCTATCTCCTGGGACCTGTTGAACAATGCTGCATAGCGGATGCTTTGAGTATCACCTGGCACCAACACAGGCGCCCAGGGGACATCATGCAGCCTGATTACAAGCACCATTATCAGCTGAGCGAAACTGAGGAGAATGCTCTTGCCGAAGTAAGTTTTCGCCAGACCATACTCGGCCTAAGTGAACACATGCGCCGCCACTTTCCTGCTTACGGGGCGGGCGCTGCACACACGGAGCGAATGGCGAAAGTCCGTGCGCTGGCCGATGAGGCCTATAAGCGAGGTTTCAGCTCCGCAAGAGAAATCACATTGTACGCCAACCTGTTCGGCTACCTTGGCGACAACGCCCTCCGTGAACACCCGGATCTGGCGCAACTGCTCGATACTGCCTCGAACGAAACACCCACGCAGCGACTGGAACACGCTGCCCAGCTTGCCCAGCAACGTGCTAGCACGTGGTAACGGAGGACCAGATGACCGCACATACAGCCACACCAAAGGACGCCAACCTAGCCGCGATGGCACTGGACAGCACCGATGCCTGCTCCCCTGTCGGCGTCTGCCCATTGATGAAAAGCTCGCTACAACTGATCCCGCTACGCTACGGTCTGGTTCAACACCACACACCGACCGGTATGAGTCTGCCGCTTCAGAGCCAAATAAAAAGCCGCCCGATAGGCGTGCGCCTGATGCGCGACGGCTACCTGTACATCATCGACGAACGTACCGGCTATCTGCATGAATACCGTGTGGAAAATGGCAGGGCAACCAAACTGCTATGGAAAGGTGCCGAAGCTACTGCAGATACCCGTACCAGTACCACGAGCGAGCCCATCGTCTTCTCTCGCCGCAGCGCGCTGTACGTGGCGTACTCGGAAATCCAGTGGACCGCTCGCAAATGTTCGCAGGTACTAGCCGGCAAGGCAGAACGCGAGCACTACATGCAACATGTCAATCTCGCTAATGCCGGGCCGAGCGGCGGTGCCCACCTACTCACCCGCCAACAGACCGAACAGGCAGTGGCCGAAGTCGCCGAGCGCTTCAACCTGCGCGTGCAGGCGTTGCCTGAAGGTGCCTCCGATGAAGAAGGACAGCCCTACGTCTGGGAGGATCAACCGCTGTACCGTGACACGGTCATTGGAGAACTGACCGCTCAGGTCGTACCTGAATACCAGAACAATCACCTGTTTCTGGTCGTCCGTGACGATATCGGGGTGTTACGCGACCTACGCGCCTACCAGGAAAAAGTGATCGACTGGATCGGAGAATGGAGTGCCGACGACGACACCCAACAGCGTTATATCACCGGCACCTACCTGCATTCGCTGTACGCTGTAGATGAGCAGAAGGTCAGAGCCATGGCCACTGTTGATCCTCGATACCAAGCGCTACTGGACGAAACCAACGAGTATCAGCGCGAAAAGATATACGCCTATATCAAAGCCGTTAACACCCATGGGCCAAGCCTCTATGCCGGTACACCAGATTTCCTGCGCCAGCAGAAAAACCTGAAACCAACCGACCAAGCCACGCTGGAAATGTACGATGCGCTGGGTCCCGAATTGCATCGCCGCCATCGACCGACCATCAACGAACTGCGGATAGAATCCTGGCGGGAACTGACCGGCCGAGGACTGGGTTCACGCGGAATTAACGATTTGGTGAAGCGTCCTGAGATGGAGGCCTTCGTCGAAAAACACCAGTTCTTGCTCCAACACTGGCACGGTATTCTCGACCGCGTTCGTGGCGATCGGTTGGGCATGGTGACCGAAGGCCTGTTTCACCGAGCTGCCTGGTTCTATGATTTCAACAGCGACAGTCAGATCAAACACCGGCTTGAGACCGAATTTGCTTGCGTACGGGAGTTGTGCAGCAGGCCAGAAGATGCCGAAAAATTAGCAAAATACCTTGATAAAAGCTTGCTACCTCTGGTTACAGGCCTCGATACCCTGAGCTTGGCTGATCAGAAGAAATCAGCCGAAAATCTGGCCAACCTTACTCAACTGACGATAAATGCCCTCGACGCCCCAGGTTCGATAGCAGACATCAATAGCTTGGCCAATCAGTTTAATGGGCTAGTCAGCCGTAGTCTGCCGAACTTCGCCAACCTGCAGAGCCAATTTGCAGGTTTGCAGACATTACTGGATCACGCATACAGCCCAGCCGCTCAGCTAGAAATGGCCGATGAATGGGAGCGCACACAACACCGCCTCTTGCGGAACGAGGCTGTAAATCCAAACGACTTCATACGTAATACTGGACCAGCCTCCCATGTACGCCTTCTCAGAGATTTTGCCAACTCAGGCTTGACCGTACGAGCCGCAACGCCTGCAGAGCTGCAACAGTATGCCGCTCAACGCGACAATGCGATCGCACTGCGCAAAGAGCTAAATGAGGCCTACCGCGCCCGGCGGACATCACTGGCCCGCCAGGCAGTCGATCTGGAACCACTTGGTTCAGAAGGTCGATTCGATCAGCGAATTGCCCAGATCCGTATCGAATTAATCCCGCTGGAAGAGCGCTTGGCAGGCTCGCTCAGCCCGGCAGCTGGTACACCTGGAAAAATCGGCACGGTACTTGATGGCATGGACGCCGCGACCGCAACAGAAATGCAAAATGCTGCACGTGATTTCCGTAACACCGGAACCTTCAGATCAGGATTTAATGCGGCAGCGACTAACAAGGGCAATCTGATCGCTGGTGTAGTTTTTTACTTCCAATTAAGTAACTTAGTAAGTGCTGTTACTGATCTTTTTAAGCAGGAGAGTGTTGATAGCACTGCTATTTTCAACGTGGCAGATGCTTTTATCAAAGCGGCATCAAGTGGTGCGGCAGCAAGTCAAGGAGTTGCTGCCTCTGTATTGCAGGCGAGAATTATGCAGATGGGCAGTGCCGCAGGCAAACTAAACGCAATGAGCTCTCTTGGGCGATGGTCTGCAACACTAGGAAAAGGTGCATTCTTTTTAGGAGGAGTTGCAGCAGGAACGGATGCAGTTAAGCATATCAATCAATGGGGCGACGCTCTGACGGAGGGAAACAATGGCGCGCTGGCAGCCACAACAATACAACTGGCTGGTGATGCAACCCTAGTAGGTACCAACGTTTGGGCGCTGCAGCGTACCTATCAAATCAGCCAAGCTGCGAGACAGGCCCCTGCTCAGCTACGTGCCATGGCGTGGGCGAGCAGAAGTCCAATGTTGCTAAGCGTCGCGGCACGCGCAAACATCATTGGCTTAATCGGTACAGCGCTGCAATTGGTCGGGGAGGGGCTATATAACTACTACAACCTGGACGCGCTTAAACGATGGATGCAGAGCGGCATATGGGGCATCAAGCCACAACCACAGTCGCTGGAAGAAAGTTGGCTTGCGCTGGCCAGAATTGTTCAACAGCCATCATGTAAGCTACATCATGCAGAGCAGCGCTCCGAATTCTTGCTAACTTTGCCGGGCGTACGCACTACGGAAGTTAATAGTCGAATAGTTGGCATCAAGGTATTTCAAAATGAAACTCTAGCCCCTATCGCTGGACAGCGCTGGGCTTCACCTGCCGTTTCTAGGGACCGCTCTAAACGCTGGGCCGGGCAGGCCTACCTCAAAAGCAAAGGTGATGAAGCATTGACCGTGGCGTTACCAGTGGATAAATTATTATTCAGCAAATTACAAAATATGACTATTGTTATCAGCTATCAGTTGAATGAGGTGCAAGGGACGATGCATGACACAGCCTTCATCATAAACAACCTACATATAAATAGTCATCGCAGCTACATCGCGCCATCCATAGGAATGTTCCCTTACAAGGCAACAAAAACCATTCCTTCAGAAATAAAAAATGCACCACCACAAGTACTATTACTAGAAGAGCTGGCTATATCTAATGCTCAGTAAGCTATTTCGTCGAAGGTCTAAGTCTTCCGACAGCCAACCATCAGTACTAAATCTGAATACTCGACCTCAAGCGGGTGAAATACGCCAACAGGGTATGACCGAAACCCTGTTCGTTTCACCCCTTCCCATGCCAACCGGACAGCCCGCATTGGGGCGAAGTAGCTTTTCCGAACGAAACGATGTTTATCTTGAGCTTGGGGGGACTAATAAAGGAACAATCGAGCAGGGAAAACAGCTTGCTGTGCCGATATGGATAACCATTGCGTTAGCAATATTCTTTCCGGTGGGTCTCACGCTGCTTTTAATGGCCTTCACACCTGATCACATAATCCGTGATTACTGGCAGGTCTTCAAAACAATCTTCAACGTAAGCGCATTATTCGCGACGGTGAGTTCAGCACTCTTAGCGCTGGTTGTTTATTGGCTTGTATCTGACATCAAGGCCTTGGCAAAACAGTTCCCGATGCGTTTCAACCGTCAGCGCCGAGAAGCCTGCTACATCGACCACAAACGCGACAACAAGGTAGTCATCGTTCCGTGGGAGCAGGTGGTGGCCTGGGTCTCAACGACACAGATGGTTACCCAGTACGGCGCTACCCGCATGCACACCTTTGGTCTGGGTCTGGAGCAGGGTAAAGATGAGGACATCCTGTTCTTGCAGTGGGCGATGCCCAGCGCTGCTCACAGCCTCGGCATGTGGGAAGCAATTCGCAGCTATATGGAAGACGGGATAGGGCAAGAGCAACCGGACGTCTATGCCCGCTGGTTTGAGCTTGATCAAACGATACTGGATCAGCAGAACTTACCCTATGAAGGGCTGCATAACTTTGACGTTGAAAAATACTTTGTAAGACGTCGTTGTGGGCTAGAAGGAAGTGGTTCCGAGCTCAGCGATAAAGAACGTGAAGAAATGGGGTTTCGTGCCAGGACCCTATGGCCGCTTCGTTGGTGGTACGCACGTCGGGTGCTGACATTCTGGAAGCTGCCGTACTGGATCGCTGAATGGAGCCGCCGCGGTGGTCGCCCGGAGTTGCCAGAACAAATGCAAAAATGGTCGCAACCGTTACCATCCGAACAATGGGCCAAGCCCAGCGAAGCGCTGAAACGCGCGAGCCAGCAGGTGCAGGCGAAAATGGCAAAAGGTACTGGCTTCGCGGAAGCCTGCGCAGAACTCAGGAATAACTAACGGAATCCTACTGCTGCAGCAGCAGCGAGTAAAAAGGAAGAAGTGATGACAACAGAAACCGAGGTGCTGCCTTATAAACATGCCGATTTTACCTGTTCAAACTGCGAGCTTATTCAAGAGCTGAGCTTTGAAGAAGTTGGCCAACTGACGCAAGGCGGTCATTTGACCTGTCCGAAATGCCATTCACAGCTTCAGTTGCAGGAAGCAGAGCGCGATAAGCTACTGGCACAGATAGATGGGGCGGGCGGTATTGGCAAGATAATGGCCATTGGTGGCATGGTGCTTTTTGCTACCACTGTAGTTTTATCAATTATCTATGGTGCTGTTGCCAGTGTTGTCTGCATTGGAATCAGCATTGCGTTTTTTGCATTGATGAACGCTCGCCGTACCTCTATTCCCTTTCTGCAGCTGGTACTTAACCCGGCCGCTACGAATGAGCCACTCCCTTCGTCAGCATCCTCCATCTCTGGATAGGCCTCGCGCCACCCCACTCAAGGAAGAACCTATGAATAAACTGGATTTCAAAATGCCGCTGGGCGCTTTTATTCACTTGCTCGCGGTGATCTGGATCAGCAGTGAACCTCACTATGAGGGGCTGTTTGTCTGGATGCTGCCCTTTCTCTTGATGAATGTCGTTGGCATGCTGCTGGTCATAATCGACAAGACCAAACTGGGGGCCATCCTTTTCATCATTGGCTGTGTACCTTTCGTACCCGTGGGTGTCATTGGAATACTCGGCGCCAAGAAAGTGCTTCATAGCTGGAAAAACAGTGCCGACCAGCGCCTGAATCAAGCAATCTGGTAAGGGAAATAGCAGCTGGCTCCTAAGCTCCCGTCACAGAGCGGGAGCCTGCCGGCAGGTGCTCCCGAGGTCAGCCAGACACGCCGCTCACCCGAACACGCCGCCCATGCAGCATCACCACGCCCAACACCAAGACGCCCAGCAAACCCGCCCCGACGAACAACCCCTCATACCCCAACTTCTCCGCCAGCACCCCGCTGCTGGCACCGACGAAGCCTGCCAATAACAGTTGTGCAGAGGCTTGGAGGGTGAAGTCGGCGCCTTCGTGTTCGGGGCGGCACATGCGCATCATGGCGGCGAACAGGGCGACGGTGGACATGCCGTCGGCCACCTGCTCGAAAAGGGCCACGGCGTAGACCAGTCCTACCTGTGCGCCGTTACCCACCAACAGGGCCAGGGCGGCGATGCCGGCGGCTTGCAGGGCGCCGAACAGGATCAGCGAGCGCAGCACGCCGATACGGGCATAAAGCAGGCCGCCGAGGAAGGCGCCGCCGATCCCGGCCAGGCTGCTGATCAGGGTCAGTTGGCCGAGCTGGCCGGTGCTCCAGCCCTGGTCCACCAGCATCGGTTTGATCATCGGCGATCCCAGCGAGTCGCCCAGTTTGAAGGTCAACACCACCGCCAGCCAGAGCAGCATGCCGGGCTGCACCAGCAGGCCACGGTAGTGCTGCCACAACAAGCGTGGGCCCAATGCGGTTTCCGCCAACGCCGGCTGGAAGGGCAGTACGCGGCGCTCGGGAAACAGCCAGATCGGCACCGTCATGAGCAGCAGCAGGCCTGCTACCACCCCCACCGCCAGGTTCCAACCCAGCGGGTCGATCACCAGCAGCAGGCCACTGCCGCTGACGATCATGCCGACCTTGTAGCCGCCCACCTGCAGGCTGTTGCCAAGGCCGCGCCAGCGTTCGGGCAGCAGGCGTACCGTCAGGCCGTCGGTGGCCACGTCCTGGGTGGAGGCGGTCAGGTTGATCAACAGAAGCAGGCCGAGCAGCAACCACAAGCCGCTGCCGAACAGGCTTTGGGGCGACAGCAGCGCCAGGGCGGCGACGCAGAGGATCACCGTGCCCTGGAGCGGCAGGATCCAGCCGCGATGATGGCCGAGCCGCTGCGACGCCAGCCGATCGATCCAGGGCGCCCAGAACACCTTGAGCAGCCAGGGCAACGCCAGCAGCTTGAGCAGGCCGATCAGCGCCAGGTCCACGCCGTGCTGACGCAGCAGCACCGGCAGAGCATGAGCGATCAGGCCCGAAGGCAGGCCCTGCGCGCAGTAGAGCGAGGCCAGCAGCACCAGGGTACCGGTGGACGGGCGGGCAAAGGCAGCAGATGACGGCAGCGACATGGCGTTCTCGAGTGCATGCGGGCGCTGCGACAGTATCCAGACACCGTTACCGATACAAGCGCCACCCCGGCGCCCCCACATATTCGCTAACAACTCCCGCCTGGCGACGACGAACGACCAACGCCGGCCCGGGTCTATGCTGGCATCCTTTCCTGCACTCGCGGCCTGCTCGCCGCGAGGCCACAGCCCCCTTTCTTAATGGAGTGCCCATGGCCAACCCCTGGTTAGCGCGCCTGCGCAGGCGCTGGTTCAGCTTCAGCCTGTTGTGCGCCCTGATCCTGGGCCTGCCGATTGGGTGCTCCACGCTGGAGCAGAAGGAACGCGAGCTGGTATTTCGCATCGAGCCCGGCACGGCCTACTGGTTCAGCGGCATCCCGGCAGGCGTGGAAGAGCGCGTGCTGCGCTCACCCGAATTCGACGAGACCCAGAGCATCCACACCTGGTGGTGGCCGGCAGCACGCAAGGACGCCCCCACCTTGCTCTACCTGCATGGTTCGCGCTGGAACCTCACCGGCCAGCTGTTTCGCATCGAGCAATTGCATGCCATGGGCTTCGGCGTACTGGCCATCGACTACCGGGGGTTTGGCCAGAGCCTGGGCGCGCTGCCGTCGGAGCGCACGGTCTACGAGGATGCCGAGATCGCCTGGGCACACCTGCTGGAGCTGCAGCCCGATCCCGCCAAACGCTTTATCTATGGTCACTCCCTGGGCGGCGCGGTGGCGGTCAACCTGGCCGAAACACTGGCCGACGAAGACGCCCCGCAACTGGGCGGGCTGATCATCGAGTCCACCTTCACCAGCCTGGCCGATGCAGCCGCCGCGATCAGCAACACCTCGCTGCCGGTGCACTGGTTGCTGTCGCAGAAGTTCGATTCGCTGAGCAAGATCGACAAGGTCAAGGTGCCGGTGCTGATCGCCCACGGCACTGGCGATCGCTACGTGCCGGCCCGCTTCAGCGAAACCCTGTTCGCCGCGGCCAACGAGCCCAAGCGCCTGCTGCTGATCGACGGTGCCAACCACAACAACAGCCTGCGCATGGGCCGCCAGCAATACACCCAGGCCATCGAAGCCCTGTTCCAGGGGCCAGCGACTCGCGCGCTCAGCCTGAACTGAGGCACCACGCTCCCGTCACTGATGACTGCGGATCAGGGTGACCTTGGCCTGGTCCCGCAGCAACCGCTCGAAGTACTCGGCGGCGATCGGCCGGCTGATCAGAAAGCCCTGAATCTCGTCGCAGCGCTGGGCCTTGAGGAAATCCATCTGGGCCTGGGTCTCCACCCCTTCGGCCACCACTTTCAGCTCCAGGCTATGGGCCATGGCGATGATCGCCCGGGTGATCGCGGCGTCCTCGCTGCCTGGCGACAGGTCGCGGATGAAGGTCTGGTCGATCTTCACCACGTCCACCGGGAAGCGCTTCAGGTAGCTCAGGGAGGAATAGCCGGTGCCGAAATCGTCGATCGCCAGCTTGACCCCCAGGTCACGCAGTTGCTGGAAGGTGGTGATGACGTTCTCGACGTTGTCGAGCAGCTGGCTTTCGGTCAGCTCCAGTTCGAGGAAATGCGGTGCCAGGTCGGTTTCTTCCAGGACCTGACGCACCAGGCTGACCAGGTTGCCCTGGCGCAGCTGGTGCACCGACAGGTTCACCGACACCCGGATATCCGCCAACCCATCGCGCTGCCAGGTACGCGCCTGCAGGCAGGCCTGGCGCAGGACGAATTCGCCGATCGGCGCGATCAGCCCCGTCTCCTCGGCCAGGCCGATGAAATCGCCCGGCGGCACCAGCCCCAGCTCTGGATGGCGCCAGCGCACCAGGGCTTCGGCGGCATTGAGGCTATCGTCGGCCAGGCACAGTTTGGGTTGGTAGAACACCTCCAGCTGGCCAGCCTCGATGGCTTTGCGCAACTGGGTTTCCAGTTGCAGGCGCTCCAGGGTGCAGGCCTGGAGGTTGTCGGTGAAGAACTGGAAGGTGTTGCCGCCCAGGTGTTTGGCGTGCTGCATGGCCATGTTGGCCTGGCTGATCAGGGCGGAGATTTCCCGTGCATTGTCCGGCAACAGGCTGATGCCCAGGGAGGCGCTGACCACCAGCTCCTGGCCACCGACCGTGACCGGTGTGCGCAGCTTGCTGAGCAGGCGACTGGCCAACCGCGCCAGGCTGGACAGGCTGCTGTAGGAGTCGAGCAACACGGCGAATTCGTCGCCCGACAGCCGCGCGATGGTGTCCGCCTCCGGCACCGCCTGGGTCAGGCGCCGGCTCATCTGCCGCAGCAACTGGTCCGCCACGTCATGGCCGAGGCTGTCATTGAGCAGCTTGAAGCGGTCCAGGTCGATGTGCAGCAACGCCAGGCTACGGCCACTCTGGCGCGAGCGCTGGCTGGCCTCGTGCAGCCGCGCGCGGAACAGGCTGCGGTTGGCCAGGCCAGTCAGTTCGTCGTAGTGCGACAGGTAGCGCAGCCGCTCTTCCGCCTCGCGCCGGGCGGTCAGATCGGCGAAGAAGCCCACGATATGGCTGACGTTCCCCTTGCTGTCGCGCACCACATTGAGCTGCAACCACTGCGGGTAGAGTTCGCCATTCTTGCGTGTCTCGATCAGCTCGCCCTGCCAATGATCGCCCTGCTCCAGCTCCAGGTTGATCAGCTGGTACTGGCGGCGGGCTTCCCGACTGCCGATCAGGGCGGCGACGTTCTTGCCGATCACGTCGTCCTGGCGGTAGCCGGTGACCTGGCTGAAGGCCTGGTTGACCGCCAGCATGCGGTAGTCCGGGTCGAGGATGAAGATGCCCTCGCTGGCCGCTTCGAACACCGTGCCGGCCAGGCGCTGCTGTTCTTCCTGCTGCTTGCGGGCGCTGATGTCGCGGCGGGTGCCGAGCATCCGCAGCACCCGGCCGTCGGCGTCCCGCTCGACGGCGCGACCGCGGTCTTCGATCCAGACCCAGTGCCCGGCGGCATGGCGGATGCGGTATTCGATCTGGTAGCCGTCGGACTGCCCTTTCATGTGTTCGACCAGGGCCCGGCGCAGGGCCGGCAGGTCATCCGGGTGCAGGCGCGGCTTGAGGTCGCGCAGCATGCCGTGGATTTCCTCCGGCTCGACGCCGAAGATTTCCTTGAGCTGCGAATGGTGGACTTCGTCGTTCTGCAGGTTCCAGTCCCACAGGCCCAACTCGCTGGCCTCCAGCGCCATGGCCAGCCGCGCCTGGCTCTTGCCCAGGGCATGGGTCGCCTCGTCCAGCTCCAGGGTGCGCTCGGCCACACGCATTTCCAGCTCGCCATGGGCAGCGCGCAACTCGCGCTCGGCCCGCCGGCGTTGCTCGACTTCCCGGGCCAGCTCGGCGTTGAGGCCTTCGGCCTGCTGCTTGGCGTGTTCCAGGTTGGCGATCAGCGCCTGGTTGTGGAACCGCTGCAGCAGGCTGCGCTGCACCAGCCGGTTGACCTGCCAGGCCACCACCACCAGCGACAGCAGCAGAATCGCGCTGAGCACGCCCCAGCCTTGCAACAGCCCGTCATCGCTGGAAATCAGGTAGACCAGCGCTGGCAGCACGCAGGGCAAGGCGAAGGTCAGGAAAGCCGCCCGGCTGACGGCATAGGCCACGCTGGCAGAGAGAATGGCGGCGGCGATCAGGCCATAGACCAGGGCCTGCTGGTAAAAGATATCCACCGGCACCAGCACGATAGCGGCAAAGGCCAGGGTCAGGCCCGAGGCGCCGGCCCCCAGGAGAAAGCTGCGGCGCCAGTGCGGATGCGCCTGGCGGCTCGGCAGGGCCCGGTTGAACGCCGTGACCTGAACCAGGCGCAGCACGGCCAGCAGCACCAGCCAGACCAGCCAACCGGACAACACCACCGTATTCTGCGGCTCCCACAGCAGGTAGGCACACGCCAGGCCATTGAGCAGCATGAACAGGGTCGGCACCCGCGACCCCTGATACAACAGGCGCGTGCGCTCCGCCTCGATATCCGTGGCGAATTGCTGACGGATGGAGCGATGGGGTTCCAGTGTCTGATCCTGTAGGGCGGCGCTCGTCGAAACAGTCATAGGCGATGTTCTTGTAATGGTTGCCTATCGGATTGCGGCACTTCGTTGAGCCCCGACAACCCCCCAGCGTCGCCGGAGCATACCCGAGCCAGACGTGATGCCCAACTGCCATCCTGGCGAATTCACCCGCTGGATGATCGACTTGAGCCGCGGTCTATCGCCGCAGGCACCGTGTGGGCCGGTGACCCGCCGGTCGTCGGCTGTCTGGCCGTGTTCATGACCCGGCTCTCACGCCCCTGGCGAGACGCTTGCGGCACCCCGGCAATAGCTCCTAGGATGGGCAATTCCGTACTCATGGACGACGGCACACACCCCATGGATGACCTGCAACAACGCTGGCTCTTCGCCCTGTCAGCACCGATGGTGGCGATCAACGCCAGCTCGGGCGCTCAATACGCCCTGCCAAACTTCTACCCCGGCAACGAACACATCGATCTCAGCGAATCCTGGGACATCGCTGATCGCGGCGCCCTGCTGGCGATGATCCAGCGCATGACCGACGACGGGCATGCCCGGGACCTGAGCGGTGCCTACTGGGACAACGCACGCCTGTTGCCAAGCGAATGGCAGGCTCTGGTCGACAGCCTGGACGAACGCCAGCAGGTGGCCTACCGCTACGTCGCCGAGACCATCCTGGTCTGCGGCTCCGGAGGCATTCGTGCCTGGGACCTGGGGCGCATGAGCTTTCTCGCCCGTCTGGGCCAGCTCAATGGCTGGTTGAGCCTGGAAGAGAACCTCTGGCTGCACACCCGCCTGAGCCTGCGGGCGCGCTACTACTACCAGAGCTGGCACAGCTACCTGGCCGGCTTTCTCATCGGCCGCTGCTACTGGAACTGCCTGGGCAATGAACAGCCCGGCGAGCAGGCGCTGTGCCTCAGTCGCCAGGGCAGCGACCCGACTCACCGCGCCCTGGTGCGCGAGCTGGCCCTAACCCCGGCGGCACAGCTCGACGAGCTGCCTTGGGAGATGGAGCTGGATCTGCCGGAAAAACCCACTTCGCTGGAGGCGTTCGACTGGTCATGAGTTGCTGGGAACACCTCGGCATCGAGCCGACCAACGATCAGAACGCTATCCGCAACGCCTACCGCGCACGACTGCCGGACGTGCATCCGGAGCGTGACCCGGAAGGCTTCCAGGCCCTGCGGGGCGCCTACGAAAACGCCCTGAGTCAGGCGCGCGGCGAATCGCCCACCGTCAGTGAGCAGGCCGCCCTGCCCAGTGCCAGTGAACAGGCCATCCAGCAGTTCGTCGATCTGCTGCAGAACCCTAGTCAGCGCTTTCGCCCCGAAGCCTGGCAGGCCTACTGCCGCGTACTCGATCAGTTGCCGCTGGAGGTTCTGGAAAGCATCGACGGCGCGCTGCGGCATCTGCTGCTGAGCAACGGGCCGCTTTCACACCGCTGCGTACTGCTGCTCACGGAGCGCATGGCCTGGGCCAACCGCCTGATGCAACTGCCCTTCGAAGAAGCCGAAGCACTGGACCACCTGCTCCAGCGCATCGCCGAACCGGATCCCTTCGATCTCGCCAGCCTGTCCGGCTTGCCCGCCGTCGCGCAGGTCGAAAGCCTCTGGTACGTACGCACCCTGGAGCATGTGTTCAGGAATCGCCCGCTGCAGGAGTTTCGTGGCCTGAGTTCGGTCCACCTGTGCCTGCCGATGCCGGCCGACCCCGCCTACTACCCGCACCTGTATCGCCAGTGCACCCTGGCCGGTGTAGCGCTCGGCGATGCCCTGGAGCACTACCAGGCGCGTCATGGCGAAGCACCCGATGACGTCGACACCTTGTACCTACTGGCGACGCAGAAGCAGCTCCATGATCAGGATGCCCTCGACCTGTGGAGCCGCCTGTGGCACGAGCACGAGATGCCCGAAGCAGCCGCCTGGTTGCTGGCCTGGTGTGCCCATCACTCACCCGAGCGCCTGCCCCTGCTGATCCTGGCATTCAACCGCAGCCAGCGTGCGCTCGGCCACCAGCACCCGCTCGACGCCTATCAGCTGGCCGACGGCGAGCCGGCGCAGACCCCGCAAACCCTGGCACGCTGGCAGCGCGCTGCCGACACCGATCTGCCCCCCCTGGCGCGCACCTTCATCGCGTGGCAACTGGGCGACAGCGAATGGCCATTTCTTGCCGAACTGCTCGGCGCCGCGGACGAGCCGCTCGCACGCGCCTACCGCCAGGCCTGGCTGCTGCAACGCGGTGACGAGATTGACCTCGAAGCGCTGCCTGACCTGCACCAGCAAGGCGACCATCCGCTCGACGCCTTGCTGGTGCAAGGCCTCAGGCACCAGGCCCGGCAACAACTCGAATGGCTGCGCGACTCGCCCGCGTTGCAGGCGCTGCAACAGGCGATCAGCACCCCTGGCGCCGCCTTACCAGAGGCACTGCGCGACAACACGGTGGCCCGCGCCCAGGTGCTGCGCGCGCTCAAGCGGCTGCGCCTGCATGACGATGCGAGCCTGCAACGTCTGGACGAACTGTTCGCACCGCTGCCGCGCTGGTTGCTACCGCCTTGCCTGCAGCTGCAACTGGCCCTCTGGCGCGCCGGCCGCCGCTTGCCAGCGCAACCCAGCAATCCTGACGCGCGCTGGCACTGGCAGCGCCAGACGCTTCTGCTGCTGGGTCTGCTGGAGCAACCGGAGCAATGGCTGCAGTACCTGGGCAAGACCCTCGCTAAGCTGCCAACCGACAACGAACACCCCGCGCACGCGATCAAGGCGCAACTGCTGGCAGCGGACACGCCCTGGCGATGGATGCTGGAGCTCGACGAGCAGGATGTACTGCAAGGACTGATCGCCGGCGAGCTGGTCAGCCCTGACACACTGCTGAATCCCTGGCGCCTGCCCTCGGCGGCCCGGGTCGAGGCCTGCGTACAACGGCATGGCCATGAGATGGGCACAGACCCCGTCGGCCAGATGCTGCTCGATGCCGCGCTCTATCACGATCCGGCCTTGCCACAGGCCTTGCGCGACGAGGCGCTGCAGCGGCTGAACGGCTTCACCTGCCCCGAAAGCTGGTTCGAGCCCTTCCGCAAGGGGCTGATAAAGGGGCGCCCACAGAACCTGTCGCAATCGGTGTGCCGGGACAACAACCTGAAGTACGCCACCATGCAGGCGATATTCGAAGCCATGCGTGAGCTGTTCGGCGGCAAGCGCCCGCAGTTACCCCGCACCGCCCTGATGCGCCAACTGCAGGACGCCAAGGACAACGACACCACGCCGCAGGCAACACGCCTGACCCTGGCCGTACTGCTGTCACGCTGTGAGCGGCTGCTACCGGTACCGGAACCGTCGACCCAGCGCTCGCAATGGCACATCTGGCACCTCGGCGGGCGCCTGAACCGACGCAACTTCACGCTGCAGAGCGTGGGCCTGGTGGTGGCGGCCCTTGCGCCGATCGTCCTGGTGGAGACGCTGAACCCCAACCTGGCGCTTGGGATACTGGGTGTTGCCCTGCTGGTGCTGATTGGCAACCTGCTGCGCCGCCTGCACGACATGAGCCGGGGCCTGGGCACGCTACTGATGCTGCTAGCGGGCAGCTTCCTGATGCCCTACATGCTGCTGGTGCTGTGCGTCTGGCCGGGTGATCCATTGCCCAACCGCTACGGCCTGCCGGGCGGCACGGCACCGCCCGGGGAGCGCGATTTGCAGGCCCAGCTGCGGCGTCTGAACAAGGCCAAACAGCCAACCCTGAAATTAAAACCGTAGCGCGTCCAGCTGTTGCTCCAGGCGCTGGCGCGTAGCAACTATCGGCTGTTCCTGCTGAGCGCCGAGCACGCTCTGGAATTCATCCAGCCAATGGCCGATCTGCTCGCGTTCGGCGCCCAGGGTCTGCACCCAGGCGCGTTCAAGGCGCGCCAGCAGGGTGCGGTTGGGCAAGGTATCGCGCGGATGGATCTTCAGGCCGGCCAGGCGCGCCTGGCTGGCAGCGCGCGCTTCGGCGCTGAGGCCGGTGGGACTGCGGTCGATCACATGGCCATGACGCTGTCCGCTCTCCAGGGTCACGTCCACTTCCAGCAGGCCGTTGATGTCGTAGCTGAAACGCACATCCAGCGCCTGCACCTGCCCGGTCTGCGTCAGCTTCACCTCGAAGGCATCGACGAAGATATTGTCACGCACCCAGGGCCGCTCACCCTGATAGACCTCGATGCGGATGTGTTCCTGCTGCGGGTGGGTGGTGTAGTAGCGCTGCACGCGCGAAGCCGGAATCACCGTGTTGCGCTCGATGATCGGCGAGAAGGCCCCCGGCTGCTCGTCACTGCGCCGCGAGGAAATGCCCAGCGTATAGGGGCACACATCGGTAAGGATCAGCTCTTCGATGGCCTGGTCACGCGCCTTGCACGCGGCCTGCGCGGCGGCACCGAGGGCGACGATGGTGTCCGGGTCGAGGTGACGATAAGGCAGGCGCCCGAACAGCGTGGCCACCAGTTGCTGCACCGCGCTCATGCGCGTCGCGCCGCCGACCAGCACCAGGCTGTCCAGATCACGCGGGTTGAGGCGCGCATCCCGCAGCGCCTGTTCGATGGGCTGGCGCAGACGCGCCAGCAGCGGCGCCCAGATCTGCTGCGCGCGGGCTTCGTCCAGTTGCCACTGGCGTCCGCTCCAGTCGAGGGTCTGTACCCCGTCGGCAAGGCGGCGCTTGAGTTGTTCCAGGGCGTCTTCCAGGCTGGCCAGGGCCTGGCCGTCCAATTCGCTGCGTGCCAGCCCCCAGTCGCTCAGGCAGGCCTTGAGCAGGGCTTCGGTGAAGTCCTCGCCGCCAAGGAAGTTGTCGCCCGTGGAGGCATGCACCTCGATCAACGGCAGGGCATATTCCAGCACGGTGACGTCGAAGGTACCGCCGCCGAGGTCGAAGATCAGCGAACGCTGCAACGGCTGCTCGTGCAGCCCGTAGGCCATCGCTGCGGCGGTCGGTTCGTTGATCAGGCGCTCGACGCTCAACCCGGCCAGCTCGGCGGCGAATACCGTGCGCTTGCGCTGCTCGTCGCTGAAGTAGGCCGGCACCGAGATCACCGCGCTTGTCACTGGCACACCCAGATGGGCCTCGGCGTCCGCCTTGAGCGAACCCAGCACCAGCGCCGAGAGTTCCTCGGGCGTGAACGGGCGATCACTCAGCGTGAAGCGCTTGTCGCTGCCCATGTAGCGCTTGAACGCCGCCACGCTGCGCAGCGGATGGGTGGTCAGGCGCGCACGGGCGGCAGCGCCGACGAGGATGCTGCCATCCTCGTCCAGGCTCACGGCCGACGGTGTGAGTATCTCGCCCAGGGCGTTGGGGATAAGTTCGGCGCGGCCTTCACGCCAGACGGCGATCAGGCTGTTGGTGGTGCCCAGGTCAATGCCCAGCAGCGGGCTGTGCGTGGCGTGGGTAGCGGTCGACATCGACGGGGCAGCTCTCTCAGGTCCATTGAAGGGCGCAGTCTACTCCGCGCACAAGTCGCGGCAAACCGCCGAGTCGACACGGTTTGCCCTCCCCTGCCCGGCCCCCTAGAATGCCGCGATGCAAAATGACCTCGAACACCTCCTCGACAGCCTGAATCCAGCCCAGCACCACGCGGTCACCACACCGCCAGGTCGCCAGCTGGTGCTGGCCGGCGCCGGCTCGGGCAAGACCCGCGTGCTGGTGCACCGCATCGCCTTTCTGATCCAGCGGCTGAACGTCTCGCCGCATTCGATCCTCTCGGTGACCTTCACCAACAAGGCCGCCGCCGAAATGCGCCACCGCATCGAACAGATGCTGGGGCACAACCCGGCCGGCATGTGGGTCGGCACCTTCCACGGCCTGGCACATCGTCTGCTGCGCGCGCACTGGCAGGAAGCCGGGCTGGCGGAGAATTTCCAGATTCTCGACTCCGACGATCAGCAGCGCCTGGTCAAGCGGGTGATCCGCGACCTCGGCCTGGACGAGCAGCGCTGGCCGGCCAAGCAGGCCCAGTGGTTCATCAACGGCCAGAAAGACGAAGGCCTGCGCCCGCAGAACATCCAGGCCGGTGGCGACCTGTTCCTGGCCACCATGCGCAGCATCTACGAAGCCTATGAAGCGGCCTGCGCCCGCACCGGGGTGATCGACTTCGCTGAGCTGCTGCTGCGTGCCCTCGACCTGTGGCGCAACAATGCCGGCCTGCTCGAGCACTACCAGAAACGCTTCCGGCACATCCTGGTCGACGAGTTCCAGGACACCAACGCCGTGCAGTATGCCTGGCTGCGCCTGCTGGCCATCGGCGGCGAGAGCCTGATGGTGGTGGGCGACGACGATCAGTCGATCTACGGCTGGCGCGGGGCGAAGATCGAGAACATCCAGCAGTACGACAGCGATTTCCCCGGGGCGGAAATCATCCGCCTGGAACAGAACTACCGCTCCACCGCCAACATCCTCAACGCGGCCAACGGCCTGATCGCCAACAACCTGGGCCGCCTGGGCAAGGAGCTGCGCACCGATGTCGGCGACGGCGACCTGCTGAGCCTGTACGCCGCATTCAACGAGCACGACGAAGCGCGCTACGTGGTCGAGACCATCGAGGACGCCCTGCGCAAGGACGGCCTGAAACGCAGCGAAATCGCCATTCTCTACCGCTCCAACGCCCAGTCGCGGGTCCTGGAAGAGGCGCTGCTGCGCGAGAAGATCCCTTACCGCATCTACGGCGGCCAGCGCTTCTTCGAGCGCGCCGAGATCAAGAACGCCATGGCCTACCTGCGCCTGCTCGACGGCCGCGGCAACGATGCGGCGCTGGAGCGGGTAATCAACGTGCCGGCCCGCGGCATTGGTGAAAAGACCGTCGAAGCGATCCGCGAGTACGCCCGCGGCCACGACCTGTCGATGTGGGAAGCGATTCGCCTGATGCTGGCCAACAAGGCCCTGCCGGGTCGCGCATCCGGAGCGCTGGCCGGTTTCATCGAACTGATCGAAAACCTGGCGGCCAAGGTGCTGACCATGCCGCTGCACCTGATGACCCAGACCGTCATCGAGCAGAGCGGGCTGATCACCTACCACAAGGAAGAGAAAGGCGAGAAAGGCCAGGCCCGGGTGGAAAACCTGGAAGAACTGGTCAGCGCCGCGCGGGCGTTCGAGAACGACGAAGACGACGAGCTGACGCCGCTGCAGGCGTTCCTGACCCACGCCTCCCTCGAGGCCGGTGATACCCAGGCCGCCGAGAACGAAGACAGCATCCAGCTGATGACCCTGCACAGCGCCAAGGGCCTGGAATTCCCACTGGTGTTCCTGGTGGGCATGGAAGAAGGCCTGTTCCCGCACAAGATGAGCCTGGAAGAACCCGGCCGCCTGGAAGAGGAACGCCGCCTGGCCTATGTGGGCATCACCCGCGCCATGCAGCGGCTGGTGATCAGCTACGCCGAAACCCGTCGCCTGTATGGCAGCGAGACCTACAACAAGGTGTCGCGCTTCGTCCGCGAGGTGCCGCCGCAGCTGATCCAGGAAGTGCGCCTGTCCAACAGCGTCCAGCGCCCGTTCGGCACCGGCAATCGCGACATGGGTGGCGGCAGCCTGTTCGCCGGCAGCGCCGTGCCGGACACGGGCTTCAGCCTCGGCCAGCGCGTGCGCCATTCGCTGTTCGGCGAAGGCACCATCCTCAATTTCGAAGGGGCCGGCGCCCAGGCGCGGGTGCAGGTCAATTTCGAGGATGAAGGCAGCAAGTGGCTGATGCTCGCCTACGCCAAGCTCGACCCACTTTGATGGACCACCGGGCGCCTGGCGCCCAGTGCAGGCCTGGCGGGTGCATCTGCCCCACGGCTGAACGCGGGTTCGCCCGCACACTGTTTGCCCACTTGACGCGTGCCCCACAGGGAGATTCTCGATGAACCGCCGCACTCTTTTCGGCGCTGCCGCCGCGCTCGCCGCTGCCATTGGCCTGGCCGGCTGCAAGGACGATACCGCCAGCACCCCGCAGGCCGCCGCCGAACCGGCGCAAAGCTTCCACTGGAAGATGGTCACCGCCTGGCCGAAGAACTACCCGGGCCTGGGCACTTCCGCCGAACGCCTGGCCGAGCGGGTCAACGCCATGAGCAACGGCCGCCTGACCATCAAGGTGTACGCCGGTGGCGAGCTGGTGCCGCCGCTGGAAGTCTTCGATGCCGTGTCGCGCGGCACCGCCGAGCTGGGCCACGGCGCGGCCTACTACTGGAAAGGTAAGGTGCCGGCGGCGCAGTTCTTCACCGCCGTGCCGTTCGGCCTGTCCACTCCTGAAATGAACGCCTGGCTGAGCAAGGGCGGCGGCCAGGCCCTGTGGGACGAGGCCTATGCGCCGTTCGGCGTGAAGCCGATGGTGGTGGGCAACACCGGCATGCAGATGGGCGGCTGGTTCAACAAGGAAATCAATTCCTTGGAGGACCTTAAGGGCCTGAAGATCCGCACCCCGGGCCTGGGCGGCGAAGTGTTCAGCCGCCTTGGCTCGATCACCGTCAACCTGCCTGGCGGTGAAGTGTTCACCGCTCTGCAGACCGGCGCCATCGACGCCACCGACTGGGTCAGCCCTTACAACGACCTGGCCTTCGGCCTGCACAAGGCGGCCAAGTACTATTACTACCCGGGCTGGCAGGAGCCCCAGGCGGTCCTCGAGCTGCTGATCAACCAGAAGGCGTTCGACAGCCTGCCGAAAGACCTGCAGGCCATCCTCACCGAAGCGGCCCGCGCCGCCAGCCAGGACATGATGGACGACTACGTCTATCACAACGCCACCGCCCTGGACGCCCTGAAGGCACAAGGCACCCAGCTCAAGCGCTTCCCCGACGAAGTGCTCGACGCCATGCAGCGCGAGTCCGAGGTGGTGCTCGGCGAACTGGCCGCGCAGAGCGAGCTGAACGGCCGCATCTGGGCCTCGATGCAGGCCTTCCAGGCCACCGTCAGCGAGATGCACAAGCTGTCCGAGCAGGAGCTGTACAACTGGCGTTGAGCCGGCTCGCTCGTCCACCAGGCAGCACAGGCAAACGGAACCCTCGGGTTCCGTTTGTCGTTTCACGGCCACCCTCGGCCAGGTGAGGCCCATACTCGTCGGCGAGGTGAGCCGATGAAAAAACCGACAACCACCGCGCCGCAGATCCTCGACGCCGCCCTCCACCTGGCGGATACCTGTGGCTGGGAGCGCCTGCACCTGTTCGATGTCGCCGCCCACCTGGGCATCGGCCTCGACGCCATCGCCCAGCACTACCGCGAGAAAGACGAACTGGTCGAAGCCTGGTTCGACCGCGCCGACCAGGCCCTGCTGCTGCGCGCCAAAGCAGACGACCTGATGACCTTGAGCCCGGCCAAGCGTCTGGAAGAACTGCTGATCGCCTGGCTCGACAGCCTGTCGTCGCACCGCGCCGTGAGCGGCCAGATGCTGCTGTACAAACTCGAACCCGGGCACGTGCACCTGCAGGTGCTCGGCCTGCTGCGCATCAGCCGTACCGTGCAGTGGTGGCGCGAGGCGGCCCGGCGGGAAACCCTGCACCTGGGCCGCATCGCCGAAGAAACCCTGCTGACCGGCGCCTATCTGCGCAGCGTCGTCCACTGGCTGCGCCATCCCGAGGAAGACCCGGTGGAATTCCGGGCCTTCCTGCGGCGCCAGCTGCGCTGCGGACCGCTGTGCCTGCTGCTGCGCTATTGATCCACCCGTCGGTTATGCGTTAGCGACAGATCACGGCCAATCAGCTGATTTTTACCGACGATCAGCGTGGCTGTGACAGAAGCAAAAGCCGGAAACATTCTCCGGCTAGCCAGCGACTGGCAGGGCGTGCAAGATGCCGCGCGTAGACCCAATAACCAAGAGAAACCCCTGATGCAGCGTTTCCTCAGTATTGCCCTGGCCATGGTTATCGGCCTGTCCTTCAGCCTCGAAGCCGACGCCAAGCGTTTCGGCGGCGGCAAGTCCTTTGGTTCGGCCCCGAGCCACCAGACCCGCCAGGCGACCCCACAATCCCAGCCCGCTGCTGCCGCTCCGGCAGCCGGTCGTCAGCCCGCTGCCGCCAGCGGTGCTTCGCGCTGGCTCGGCCCGCTGGCCGGCCTCGCCGCCGGTGGCCTGCTGGCCTCCATGTTCATGGGTGACGGCTTCGAAGGCCTGCAGATCATGGACATGCTGATCTTCGGCCTGATCGCCTTCCTGCTGTTCCGCTTCCTGTCCGCCCGTCGCCGTCAGGCCCAGGCGCAGGCCCACCCGGCTGCCGCTGGTGGGGCACCGTATCAGCGTGAAATGCCGGAGCAAGCTGCACCGAACTCGATCTTCGGTGGCAGCGGCGCAGCCGCCATCAAGCCGGTCATCAACGCACCGGCCTGGTTCAACGAGCAGAGCTTCGTGGCCGCCGGTCGCGAGCACTTCCTGAGCCTGCAGCAGCACTGGGACGCCAACGAGATGGACAAGATCTCCGAGTTCGTCACCCCGCAGCTGCTGGAGTTCCTCAAGCGCGAGCGCGCCGACCTGGGTGATGGCTTCCAGTCCACCTACATCGACAACCTCGACGTGCAGCTGGACGGTGTCGACGACCAGGCCGAGAAGACCATCGCCACCCTGACCTTCAGCGGCGTGTCGAAAACCTCGCGTTTCGACCAGGGCGAAGCCTTCAGCGAAAGCTGGCGCCTGGAGCGTGCCGTTGGCGAGAACCAGCCTTGGCTGGTCGCGGGTATCCGCCAGAACTGATTGCACTGACGCAACACCGAAACCCCGGGCCCTGGCCCGGGGTTTTTCGTTTCAGGCCCGCATCGGCTGCGGCGGCCTATCATCACGCGGTGAAGCGCTCGGTTTTCCCTCCATCGGCCAGCTACTGTATAAAGCCGATCCCACTGCATGAGGGCCTATACGTGGAAGAAGTCATCGAACAACTGCGCGAACTCAACGAGCCGGTTCCGGTGCCGCTGGAGTTGCCCGAGGAAGAAACCCTGGTGGAGATCCAGGAACAGATCCTCATTCACCTGCCGTTCGAGCTGCGCGAGTACCTGCTCAAGGTCAGCGATGTGGTCTACGGCCGCCTGGAGCCGGTGACCGCCACCGACCCGCAGTCGCACACCTACCTGCCGGAAGTCGCCGCCGAGGCCTGGAGCCTGGGCCTGCCGCGAGACCTGGTGCCGCTGTGCCAGGACGGTCGCGACTATTACGCCGTGGATGTCGAAGGCCAGGTGTGGCTATGGGACGGCGACGAAGGCGAGCTGACGGACGAGAGCTGGGACTCGGTGTGGCACTGGTGCCGCGACGTCTGGCTGGAAAGCTGAGTGCGTTCAGCCGGCCGGCGCCGTTGCACCATCCCTGAGCCGTAAGGGCGGATGGCGCTTCATCCACCCTACGGCTCAGGACATCGCCGCTGAAGCGCCTCCCACGGGCGTCTTCATGCGGCTTCAGCCCTCGCCCTGCTCCAGGGCCAGCAGGTTGAGCAGAAAACGCGCGAAGTAGATCAGGTCCTGCTCCATGGCATGCCGCGCGGCCTTGGCGTCGCCGGCCTCGATGGCCGCGAAGGCGTCTTCGTGGAAATCGTTGAGCCGCAGCGACAGGTCGGCGCCGGTGAACAGGCGGTTGAAGAACGGCCCGATCTGCAGCCACAGCGATTCGATGGAACGCAGCAGCACCGGGTTGCCACAGGCGGCGTAGAGCTGCAGGTGGAACTGGCTGTTGGCGTCGAGGTAATCCTGCACCCGGCGCTGCTCGATGGCCACGTCCATGCGTTGCACGCAGTCACGCAGACGGGCGATATCGGCTGCGCCCAGGCGCGGTGTGGCCAGCTCCACGGCCAGCCCTTCCAAGCCCATGCGCACCTGGAAAATGTGTTCGTAACGCTGGCGAGTCATCGCTGGCACCCGCACCGAGCGCTGCTGCTCGCCCTCCAGCGCCCCTTCCGCCACCAGGCGCTGCAAGGCGGCGCGCACCGGCATCGGACTGGTGCCCCACTGGGCCGCCAGGTCACGGATCTTCAGGCGTTCGCCCGGTTGAAAATGCCCGGCCAACAGGCCGGCGCGGATGTTCTGGTACAGCTGTTCCTGCAAGTTATCGACCATCGCCCGTCTCCAGCGGTGGTGCCGGCAGTTGGGCCAGGGTCAGGCTACAGTCACGCATGAAAACCTCCGACAGAAAGGTGCATGAGTCTACGCATTTGTTCTTTTTGAATAGAACACTGAATATTTTGTGATCACGAGCAGCCATTTCATCGATTGAATCATGGCATGAATTTTTCGGCATTTACTAAAATGTGATCACAAAATATCATGCCGTCACTGTATCGACGAGGTATGCCGAGATGACCGCCAGTGGTATCAGCCCCGCCGCCGTAGAACGGTTCGTTGCCCGTGAGCGCGAACGGTTCCTGGCCCGCAACCCGAAGTCCGTGGCCCTGGCCGAACGCGCCCGGCATTCCCTGTACGGCGGCGTGCCGATGCACTGGATGGCCGATTGGTCGACCCCGGTGCCGCTGTTCGTCGAGCGCGCCAAGGGCGCCCGCTTCTACGACGTGGACGGGCACGAGTACAGCGACTTTTGCCTGGGCGACACCGGCACCATGTTCGGCCACTCGCCTGACCCGATCGCCCGGGCGATCGCCGAGCAAGGCAACAACGGCCTGACCACCATGCTCCCCGGCGAAGACGCGGTGATCTGCGGCGAGCTGCTGGCCCAGCGCTTCGGCCTGCCCTACTGGCAGGTCACGGCCACCGCCACCGACTCCAACCGCTACGTGCTGCGCTGGGCCCGCGCCATCACCCAGCGCAAGACCCTGCTGGTGTTCGACGGCTGCTACCACGGCACCGTGGACGACGTGATGGTGCGCCACCGCGACGGCGCCACCGTGCCGCGCTCCGGGCTGATCGGCCAGGCCTACGACCTCACAGAGTACAGCCGCGCCGTCCCGTTCAACGATGTCGAAGCGCTGGAGGCCGCACTGGCCCAGGGCGACGTCTGCGCACTGCTGTGCGAGCCGGCGATGACCAACATCGGCATGGTGCTGCCGGAGCCGGGCTTCCTGCAGAAATGCCGCGAGCTGACCCGGCAGTACGGCGCCCTGCTGATTATCGACGAAACCCACACGATCTCCACCGACATCGGCGGCTGCACCCGGCTGTGGGGCCTGGAACCGGACTTCTTCGTGGTCGGCAAGCCGATTGCCGGTGGCGTGCCGTGCGGCATCTTTGGCTGCAGCGCGGCGATGGCCGACGCCATGACCGAGGCGCGCAAGCGCGCCAGCGAAGGCAGCCATGGCCACGGCCACAGCGGTATGGGTACCACTCTTTCGGCCAACGCCCTGGCCATGCACTGCATGCGCGCCAACCTGGAACAGGTGATGAACCAGGCCGCCTATGACCATATGCTGCCCCTGGCCAGCCGCCTGGCCGACGGCTTCCGTCAGCTGATCAGCCAGTACGGCCTGAAATGGTCGGTGACCGAGTTGGGCGCGCGCTGCGAATTCCAGTTCTGCGCCACACCGCCGCGCACCGGGGCCGAAGCCGAGGCGGCGTTCCACGACGAGCTGCAGATGGCACTGCACCTGTACCTGATCAACCGCGGCGTCCTGATCACGCCGTTTCACAACATGACGCTGTGTTGCCCGAGCACCACCGCGGCGGATGTGGATACGCTGATCGCCACCCTGGATGCCGCCATTGGCGAACTGCTGGCCATTCCCAGCGCCCGCGAGTAACCCATCGAGATGCCCGTGGGAGGGGCTTTAGCCGCGACAGTCGCCACTGAAGCGCCTCCCACAGATGACTGGCGCCTACACGACTCACTGTGAGAATCACCATGCAATTCGCCGATCCCCAGGAAGCCCGCGACTTTCTCGACCGCCACCCCGAGGTGCGCAGCATCGAGCTGATGCTGATCGACGCCAACGGCATTCCCCGCGGCAAGCTGCTGCACCGCGACGAGCTGCTGGCCATCTACGAGAACGGCCGGCCACTGCCCAGCTCGATCCTGTCGTTGACCATCCAGGGCGAAGACGTGGAAGAAAGCGGCCTGGTCTGGGAAGTGGCCGATGCCGATTGCTGGACCTATCCGCTGCCCGGCAGCCTCACCCTGCAGCCCTGGCGCAACGTGCCCACCGGCCAGTTGCAAGTGAGCATGCACCCGACCCAGGGCCTGCCGGCCACGCCCGGTGACCCGCGCCACGTACTGGCACGCACCATCGAGGCATTGAAGGCTGACGGCTACCACCCGGTGATGGCAGTGGAGCTGGAGTTCTACCTGCTGGACAAGCAGCGCGACGCCAACGGCCGCCCCCAGCCGGCCGTACAGATGAACGGCGTGCGCCCGCAGGCGCCGCAGGTCTATGGCGTGTATGAGCTGGAACAGATGCAACCGTTCCTCGACGACCTCTACGCCGCCTGCGAGGCACAGGGCCTGCCGGTACGCACGGCGATTTCCGAATACGCCCCCGGCCAGCTGGAGCTGACCCTGGAGCACCGCTTCGACGCCCTGCAGGCGGTGGACGAAGGCGTGCGCTACAAGCGCCTGGTCAAGGGCGTGGCCAACAAGCACGGCCTGCAGGCCTGCTTCATGGCCAAGCCGTTCGGCGACCAGGCGGGCAGCGGTATGCACCTGCACGTCAGCCTGGCGGATGCCGACGGCAACAACCTGATGGCCAGTGAAGATCCATACGGCACACCGCTGCTGCGCCACGCCATCGGCGGCATGATGGCCACGCTCAACGACGCCCTGGCGATCTTCTGCCCCAACGCCAACTCCTTCCGTCGCTTCCAGGCCAACAGCTACGCGCCGCTGGCCAAGAGCTGGGGCGTCAACAACCGCACCGTGTCGTTCCGCGTGCCGGGTGGCCCGGCCAACAGTCGTCATGTGGAACACCGCATCTGCGGCGCCGACGCCAACCCCTACCTGGCGGCAGCGGCGATCCTCGCCGGCATCCACCACGGCATCAACCACCAGATTGATCCGGGTGAAGCCATCGTCGGCAACGGCTACGAGCAGGCCCGGGAAACCCTGCCCACCGACTGGCTCACGGCGTTACGAGCGCTGGAAGACTCGACCTGGGCGCGGCAAGCGCTGGGCGAGGACTTTCTCAAGGTATTCCTGGCGATCAAATGGGCCGAGTACCGCCAATTCATGGGTGAAGTCAGCGAGCAGGACTGGCGCTGGTACCTGACCCAGGCCTGATTCCCCCTGCAACCATCACCCCGTAGGGTGGGCCGGGCGGCGATCCGCTTCAGCCCACCACAATGATCATACCGATCACGCCTGCCGCTAGAGCGGCATGCAGCGCCCGTTGAAGGCTGCCTCCTGCGGGCCGTCGAAACACAGCTGGCCTTGCCCATCATGTTTGGCACTGCGTGTCGGGTAATAGGGATTGCGCGCCTCCGGCAAGCGCGCCAACCGCTGCTCATCCAACGCCCCCTGTGGCAACTGCACCAGCACCGCCAGCAAGCGCCGCTTGGCCTCCAGGTCCTGCAGGCGGCCGGCATACAGACGCATATCCGGTCCGGCGACGGCCAACAGAATATTGCCGGCACGATTACGCAGCCCGCCAACGGCGGGCGGGGTAGCGACGGCCTCGTCCAGCGCGGCAGCGAAGGCCTGCGGCTCCAGCCGCGACAACGCGGCTGCCTGCGCGTAGGGCGCCAGGCTGGCATTGATGGTCATCTGCGGGCGAAACCACAGCAACAGGTTGAGGTATTCCGTGCCCGATACGCTGTCCTGCAGCTGCGCATACATCTGCGCGATACCGAAGAACTCGCGCTGCATGGGCTTGAGCAGCGAGCGCTCCTCCTCGCTGAAGGGCGGCGGCATCACCGGCGGCGGGATCAGCCCGTTGCGATACAGGCGTACCTGCCATTCCAGGTTGCGGTTGACCAGCACGCCCAGGAGCATTTTCAGCACCAGATTGTCCGCTCGAATCAACTGCTCGCGCAGCTGGCTCAGCTCCCAGTGCAATCCAGCCCGCGCCAGATTGCCCTGGCCATCGTGGGCCAGTTGCAGCACAAACAGATCGAAGAGTTGCTGACCCTTGTACATATAGGTCAATCGAGGCACCGGCTCGGCGATGCTCACCGAGGTCAGCGTGCGGTAATCATCCAGATCGAGAAAATGCATGTAGCGCTCGCGCAATGCGCTCTGAGCCACATTGATATCCGCCAACTGCGAAGCCTGTGCCAACAGCTTTTCGAAGCAGCCAGGCGTCTCGATCTGGCAGAACAGCGGACCTTCCGGCACCGGCAGGCGGTCGATCGTCGGTGCCGTGTAGTCGGCGTCGGTCACGCCACGACCGGCGAACCAATGCTCGTAATCCTGCAGGCGGGCCGCGCCGAGGGCTTCGGGTTGCTGGTCGAACGGCGCATCCAGTCCGCTCAGATACAGATAGGCATGGCTCTCGCCCGTCGCAGCCTGTACCTGCTGCTGCCAATGCTGCACCTCGGCGCTCAGCGGCTCATCACGCACCCAGGCGCTGCCTGCAACCACCAGCACCAACAGCCCGGCGACGCCGGTCAACCGCTTCATGGGCGCCCCTCGCTGGCGATCTTGATGTAGCGGCCGCCCACGCTGATGCCCATGCCGCCGTACTCCTGGCAGCCCCCGGCGAAGATCTCCAGCACCCGCAGTTCGATCCCCTCGCGCAGCAGCTGAACCCCGCAATCCGCCCCCAGGCCCGCTTCTTCCAGGCGCATCTGCACCGTGCCACCCACCAGGACGCCCTCCAGCTCGCCGAGAGCGGCCGGGCCGTACTCCTCGACGGACGCACTGAGCCGCACCGGCCAGAAACTGGCACGGTACACCCCGGCTTCCTGGCGGATTTCCAGCTCGCTCCACACCGCCTGGCCTTCGTAACGCACGTAACGTCCCACCGGGCTCGCGCTCAATGCCTGGTAATCCAGCACCTGGGTGACCTTGGCCAGGTTATGCAGGGTCGCCTTGTCGGCCTGATTGTCCTGCAGGGCCAGGCTCAGCCAGGCCCGGGCCATGCCAGGCTGGCCGGCGCGCAGATTGGCCAGTGCCAGGTTGTTCACGGCCAGCTGGTAGCCGCCGGTGTCATCGGGCTCCACGCGGCGCAACTGGCGCGCGAAGGCATGCGTGGCGGCGTCGAAGCGACCCGCCTGGTAGGCGGCGGTCCCGACCTGGTTGCATTGCGCCCGGGTGGCGCACGGGACCTCCGCCATCGCTGGCAGGGCAAACGGGACTAGCAGCGATAGCGCGGCGTTGCGGAGGGAAATCATCTGGCATCCTTGCAGGGAGAAAGCGCTATCTTAACCGGCGTGCAATGAAACACCTGTTATCGTGCGCCACACCGTGATGCACGCCCCATCGCCCATACCCCCTCACCTTCGGAGCACCCATGGAAGCCGGTACCGCCCAACTGACGATGACCGTACTGATGACCCCGGACATGGCCAACTTCTCTGGCAACGTCCACGGCGGCACCCTGCTCAAGTACCTTGATGAAGTGGCCTACGCCTGCGCCAGCCGCTATGCGGGGCGTTATGTGGTGACCCTGTCGGTGGACCAGGTGATCTTCCGCGAGCCCATCCATGTCGGCGAACTGGTGACCTTCCTGGCCTCGGTCAACTACACCGGCCGCACCTCCATGGAAGTCGGCATCAAGGTGGTCACCGAGAACATCCGCGAACGCTCCGTGCGCCACACCAACAGCTGCTTCTTCACCATGGTCGCGGTGGACGAACAGGGTCGCTCCACCGAAGTGCCGCCGCGTCAACCCGAAACCGCGGAAGAACGCCGCCGTTTCAATCAGGGGCGTCAGCGCCGGGAGATCCGCCAGGAGTTGGAAAGCCGTTACCAGGCCCTCAAGAGCGAGTAACGACGCAGGGTTGGCAGTTTTTCTGCGATGCCACACACATCCTGTATAAATATCATTTAGTTATAAGCAAGTTTTCTATATAAAATATCGGTCTTTAGGCCGAGCAATTCGGCTGCCCTCCGCCCATACAGCTCTGCGCTGCACTCCCCTCCAGCGCAGACACGTCAGGCCCCCTCGTCACCGGGAGATCGCATGCCTCATCACACACCCTTGATCGCGACCATTGCCGCCGGCTTCGTGCTGGCCTACCTGTTCGGCAGCCTGGCCAACCGCCTGCGCCTGTCGCCACTGGTAGGCTATCTCCTCGCAGGTGTCATCGTAGGTCCCTTCACCCCCGGCTTCGTTGCCGACAAAGAGCTGTCCCACGAAATTTCCGAGATCGGCGTGATCCTGCTGATGTTCGGCGTGGGCCTGCATTTCTCCCTCAAAGACCTGATGTCGGTGAAACACATCGCCATCCCCGGCGCGATCGTGCAGATCGCCGTCGCCACCCTGCTCGGCATGGGCCTGGCCTGGACCATGGACTGGACCTGGGGCGCCGGCCTGGTATTCGGCCTGGCGCTGTCGGTGGCCAGTACCGTGGTGCTGCTGCGCGCGCTTGAAGAACGCCAGCTGATCGACAGCCGCCGCGGCAAGATCGCCGTGGGCTGGCTGATCGTCGAAGACCTGGTGATGGTCCTGGCGCTGGTCCTGCTGCCGGCGCTGTCCGGCGTGCTCGGCGGCATCCCGCAGGGCGACAGCGACGCCAGCATCGGTATGCAGCTGCTGATGACCCTGGGCAAGGTCACCGCCTTCGTCGCGCTCATGGTCGTGGTCGGTCGCCGGGTCATTCCCTGGCTGCTCGAGCGCAGCGCCGGCACCGGCTCGCGCGAGCTGTTCACCCTGGCCGTGCTGGCCATCGCCATGGGCATCGCCTACGGCTCGGCGCAGCTGTTCGGCGTGTCGTTCGCCCTGGGTGCGTTCTTCGCCGGCATGATCCTCAACGAGTCGGAATACAGCCACAAGGCCGCGGAAGATTCGCTGCCCCTGCGCGATGCGTTCGCCGTGCTGTTCTTCGTCTCCGTGGGCATGCTGTTCAACCCGGCGATCCTGCTGGAGAAGCCGCTGCTGGTGCTCGGCACCTTCCTGGTGATCGTCGTCGGTAAATCCCTGGCGGCGATGCTCATCGTCCTGGCCTTCCGCAAGCCGCTGAGCACCGCGCTGACCATTTCGGTGAGCCTGGCGCAGATCGGCGAGTTCTCCTTCATCCTCATCGGTCTCGGTATCGGCCTGAGCCTGGTGCCGGAAGCCGCCCGCGACCTGGTCCTGGCCGGTGCGATCCTGTCGATCCTGTGCAACCCGCTGCTGTTCCTGCTGATCGATCGCCTGCAGCCCTGGCTGGATCGTCGCGAGCACACCACCCCGGCCGACCTGGCCACCGAAGAGCCGGACGAAGACCACGACCTGCACCCGATCACCGAAGTCGGCCACGCCATCCTCATCGGCCACGGCCGCGTCGGCAGCCGCATCAGCAAGCGCCTGCGCGCCGAAGGCATTCCGCTGGTGATCATCGATGACAACCGCACACGCGCCCAGGAACTGCGCGAGGAAGGCTTCAGCGTGGTGCTCGGCAACGCCGCCAGCACCCACGTGCTGGAGCTGGCCAACGTCACCCAGGCCCGCTGGCTGATGATCGCCATCCCCAACAGCCTGGAAGCCGGCCAGATCGCCCTCCACGGCCGTCAGGCCAATGCCGGCCTGGACATCATCGCCCGTGCCCATTTCGACGACGAAGTGGACTACCTCAAGGAGCACGACGCGGACCTGGTGGTGATGGGCGAGCGGGAAATCGCCCGGGTCATGTTCGAGCGCCTGGGCATCAACGCGGCGACGGCCTGAGGCTCAGCCCGCGTTTTTCAGCCCCGGCTTATCGGGTAAGCTGGGGCTCCCCTTCCCGAGTTCGATCTTCATGCTGACCCTCGGCAACCTGTTCATCCTGATGCTGCTGGCTGCCGCCGGCGCCTGGCTGTGGCATGCCCACGGCCTGCGCGAGCGGGCGCTGTCGCTGGTCAAGCAACATTGCGCCAAGGTCGATGTGGAGCTGCTGGACGGCAACGTGGCGCTGCGCCGCATCGCCCTGTTGCCGGATGCGCGCGGGCGCAAGCGCCTGGCACGCGTCTACGGCTTCGAGTTCACGGTCACCGGCGAACAGCGCCATGTCGGCACCATCACCATGTTCGGCCCGCACCTGGGCGGTATCGAACTGGCGCCGCACCCGTTCCGCGAACCGCCGGAGCAACACCCGCACGCCCAGGTCATCGAACTCGACCGCTGGCGCCGCGAGCATCAGCCCCCACGGGACTGAGCCGCTGCGACCTGTGCCATGAGCCGCTGCCAGTCAGCCTCCACCGCGTAGGTCATCGGCCGCCGAAACAGCCGGCACAGGCCTCGAAACCAGGCGCGCAGGCGGCGCTGCTGGTTATGTCGACAGCCTTCCAGCAGCCAGTCCGGGTCGAAGCCGTCCCACACCCCCGCCGTGACCCACTGATTGCCCCAGACCCGGGGCGCGACCTCGAACAGGTACAGGGCGTCCAGCTCTTCGCACGACAAGCCGCTGTCGATCAGCAGCCGCGCCAGGTGATTGTGCTGGTAGTCCTCCCAGGGCACGTCCAGCCACAACTCGGACACCGCGAGCCAGAGGCGCTCCCGGTCCGCCACGGTTCAGATTCCGCCGGGCAGCAGGAAGGCCGCGACGCGCTCGGCGGCGTCCTGCGGGAATTCCTGCATGAAGCAATGCCCGCCGGCCACCACCTGGCCCTGCACATGGCCGTTGCTCGCGCACCAGCGCGCCACCGACTTGGCCACGAACGGGTAGCTGCGCTGGCCGTGCAACACCTGGGTGGGCGTGGTCACCTTGGCCAGCGACGGCCACAGGCGCCGGGGGAAGGAAGAAAAGATATCGGCCTCGCGGCTCGGCCGGCATTTGAGCTCGGCACCGGCGTCCGTGTCCTTCAGCGCGTGGGCGATGTAGGCATCGAACGCCGCCTCGTCCCAGCCCTTGAACATCCCGCGCCCGTGCAGCGCGGCATGGGCGGCGGCGCGGTCGGTCCAGACGCTGCGCCGGTTGTGCGCCTTGCTCGCCAGGGTATTGCGACGAATCAGGCCCACCACGTCGGACAACGCCATTACCCCGATCATCGCCGGCGAGAACAGCACCGGATCGAGCAGCACCGCGCGCTGGAAGACCTGCGGTTGCTGCGCCAGCATCAGGCTGGTCAGCACCCCACCAAAGCTGTGGCCGACCGCGAACACCCGGGCATCGCCAAAGCGCTCGCGGCCCGCGGCGAAGGCCTCCAGCGCCAGTTCCGTGCTGCGGTTCCAGCCATGGAAACGACCGCCATGGTCGCTGTCGCCGTGGCCCTGGGCATCGCACAGCCACAGGTCGAAATCCTCGGCCAGGCGTTCCAGCATCGGCTCGTAGACCCGGCCGCAATAGCCGTTGCCGTGCAGAAAATGCAGTACGGGCTTGCCGGACGGCTGGGAATGCCAGCCACGCAGAGTGAAGCCGGCGGAACAGGGGTGGGACCAGGAAAGCAGGTGCATGGGCGACGCCACGTGACGGACAGGTGGCCGGATTATCGGGCCATCCCGGCTGACTCGCCAGTTCCCGCGAAAACCGGCACGCTGCGCACCGGGGTCGTGTGCCTGGTGATCGCCCTGATGGCTATGCCGTCGAGTGGCTGGCCTGGTCAGTCCAGTCGACAGCGGGAAAACCCTGCCGACAGGGCCTCAGCGTCCTGAGGCGCCTCGAAGATCAGTTCCAGCCGCGAGTCCTTGCGCCATTCACTGTTCTGCCAGTGCAGCGCCTGGCCATCCAGGGCATTGGCCGACAACCAGCCCGCGTTGCTGTGGAGCACCAGCTTGGCCCGGCGCCAGGGCAGCGCCATCAGCCACTGTTGCACCTGCATCAGCTCGAAGCGCTGGCTCGGGTGCCAGCGCCAGCCGATGCTCCAGCCCTCCACCTGCTGCTGCACCTGGCAGATCGGCTCCTCGGCTGTACGCCAGACCTGAGGCAGGGGCTCGCGGGCCTTGGGCGCCGCCGGCAACTCGCCCCCCGGTTCGGCCTGCGCGCGGATGCCTGGCAGCTGCGCCAGCGGCAGGGCGCCCTGGGTTGTCCACAGGTGCGGGCGATCCGGCAGACGCGCCAGCAGGCGGGACCGGGCGGCGTCATCCAGGTGCTCGGACTTGTTCAACAGCAGCAGGCCGGCGTGCTCCAGCGCCTGCTGCTGGCTCTCGGGCACCGCAGCGCCGTCCGCCAGGGCCGCAGCGTCCAGCACCAGCAACGAAGGCTGCACCGCCAGCACCCCCTGCCAGGGCGCCTGGTTCAACTGCTCGAGCAACAGCAGCGGGTGCCCCAGGCCGGAGGGTTCGATCAGCAGGCGATCCGGCCGGGCCTTGCGCAGCAGCCGGCCCAGGCCCACCTGGAACGGCACGCCGTTGACGCAACACAGGCAGCCCCCCGCCACCTCGGCAAAGGCGATGCCGTCATCGTCGGTGCTGAGCAACGCGGCATCCAGGCCCACCAGGCCGAACTCGTTGATCAGCACCGCCCAGCGTTCATGCGCAGGCCGTTGCGCCAGCAGGTGACGGATCAGGCTGGTCTTGCCAGCGCCCAGGGGGCCGGCGATCAGGTGCGTGGGAATCTGTTTCAACATGGGGCCTATGGTGCGGGCGAACGGCGCGCTGCGAAAGCCCGACGTGCACGGCCAACGCCCGCACAGACGCGGGAAACGGCCCGTGCTAGAGTCGCGGCATTGTCTCTAGGGGGTGTTCGATGCGCTGTTTGACTGTCCTGGCACTCTGCCTTGCTTCGGGTCTGGCCTGGGGCGAAGCCTGCGTTGTCCACAGCCAGGCCGAACGCCTCGACATCAAAGTCTGCCAGCAGAACCGCAGCATTCCCCCCAACCTGTTCCGCAGCGGCTTCTGCCAGCCGCAACTGAAGGGTCAGAAGGTCGCGGTGGACTTCGTCGAGCAATGCCCGATCGGCAGCTACGGCGTGTGCCGCGGGGCCAAGGTCAGCGGCACGCCGTACCAGCAGGACATCCACTACTACGGGGTCGCCAGCGACGCCGTCTACCTCAAGGCGTTCTGCGAAAAGCAGAACCAGGGCGTGTGGATGGCCCGCTGAGCACCGTCACACGACGGTCATCTGCGCCCTGTCTAATGATGTCGGGTACCTCATACCCCCAGCCTGACGGCCCTCGCGCCGGCAGTCTTCTTGGTGCTTTTGGGGCCGCGCCAGTCGCGGCCCTTTTTTATTGCCCCTCCAGGCTCAGGCCATCCAGTCCAACGTCAGCAGCAAACGGCGCTCGCCAGCGGCGGGTTGCGGCGAACGGTGGATCAACCCGCGCCCCTCATTGCCCACCCACTTCTCGCCTTTGACCAACGCCACATGGCCGGTACCGATCGTTTCGATTGACGCTCCAGGCTCCGGCTCCGCCGCGGCGCCGCCCAACTGCGCGCGCGCCATCGCCCCCTCCGGCAACCACTGGCTGCCCGCCCCGGCAAAGCAGGTGATCAGCCGCAGCGGCACATGGTCGACATGGAAGCGCGGGCACATGGCCTTTTCCATCGCCCGCAGGCGCAGACCGATGCGCGTGGCGTCGAGCAGACAGGCGTAGGCGCGCACCAGCCAGGCGACATCCGCGAGGAACGCGCCCTGCCCGGGCACGTCGCTGTAGCTCGCCACCAGCCCGCCGAGGTCGGGCTCGGCGTCGGCGCTGGACAACTCCAGCACCATGGATTCGGCCAGCGGCTCGCCCTGGATCAGCACCTGGCTGGCGAAATCCGCCACCTGCACCGGCAACTGCCGCTGCCACACCGCGAGGTTGACGTCATCGCGCAGCACCTCGGTGAGCACCTGGATCTGCTCGCCCATGACCTGGCGAGGCGCGGCCCGGCGCGCCAGGGCCGGCATCTGCAGCGCCAGCATCAGGCGGCCACCTCGTGCCAGGGGCCGAACGGGTCGGGCAGGCTGCGCCAGGCCTCGACGCCCTGGGCCATTTCCTGGTCGTCCAGCAGGCAGGCATCCAGCTCGGCGGTCAACTGCGCGAAATCGATGTTCTGGCCGATGAACACCAGCTCCTGGCGGCAATCGCCGGTCGCCGCCTGCCAGTTCTTCATGATCGCCTGCAGGCCTTCTTCATCCTGCGGCCACTGGCCTTTAGGCACGAAGCGCCACCAGCGCCCGGCGAAGCCATGGCGCATCAGGCCACCGGCCTGCGACCAGCTCCCGGCCTCCTGGTACTTGCTGGCCAGCCAGAAAAAGCCCTTGGAACGCAGCAACCGGCCGTTGCTCCACTCACGGTTGAGGAAGTCGAAGAAACGCTGCGGGTGAAACGGCCGGCGCGCCCGGTAGGCGCTGGAGGCGATACCGTACTCCTCGGTTTCCGGTATGTGCTCACCGCGCAGCTCCTTCAGCCAGCCCGGCGCCTGGGCGGCGCGTTCGAAGTCGAAGCGACCGGTGTCGAGGATCGCGTCCAGGGGCACGTCGCCCATGCTCATGGCGCGAATCTCGGCGACGGTATTCAGGCCGCGCAGGATGGCGGTCAGCTCTTCGCGCTCGGCCTGGCTGATCAGGTCCAGCTTGCTGATCAGGATCACGTCGGCGAACTCCACCTGCTCGATCAGCAGGTCAGTGATCGAACGCTCGTCATCCTCGCCCAGGGTTTCGCCCCGGCTGGCCAGGCTCTCGGCTTCGTGGAAGTCCCGGAGGAAATTCACCCCGTCGACCACGGTCACCAAGGTGTCGAGCCGTGCGAGGTCCGCCAGGCTCTGGCCCTGCTCGTCGCGGAAGGTGAAGGTTTCCGCCACCGGCAGCGGCTCGGCGATACCGGTGGACTCGATCAGCAAATAATCGAAGCGGCCTTCACGGGCCAGGCGGCTGACCTCTTCCAGCAGGTCCTCGCGCAGGGTGCAGCAGATGCAGCCGTTGCTCATTTCCACGAGCTTCTCTTCGGCACGGTTCAGGCTGACATCGCGCTGAACTTCGCTGCCATCGATATTGATTTCGCTCATATCATTGACGATCACCGCGACGCGGCGACCCTGGCGATTCTTCAGCACATGGTTGAGCAGGGTGCTCTTGCCGGCGCCGAGAAAGCCGGAAAGCACCGTCACGGGGAGACGATGGGGCATGGTGGGAGTCCTCAGGGGTTCAGGCGTTACGGTGGTGGCGTTCGCGCTGTTCTTCGCGCTCTTTCGCCTCGATACACAGGTCAGTCGTGGGGCGCAGCAGCAGGCGCGGCAGGCCGATGGGTTCACCGGTCTCGCTGCACCAGCCGTACTCGCCCCGGGCCAGGCGCTGCAGGGCCTGGTCGATCTTGTCGAGCAGCTTCTTCTCGCGCTCCAGCAGGCGCAGTTGCCACTGGCGCTGTTCTTCGCCGCTGGCCAGGTCCACGTCATCCGCGGCCCGCTCGACCTGCCGCAACTCGCCGACTTCGCCATCGATGCGCAGCTGCAATTCGCTGCGCTGGCGCAGCAACAGCTCGCGGAAAAACGCCTGCTGGGCGGTATCCATGTAGGCATCGGCGGGCTGCGCGAGCAGCTCGGCTTCGGTGAGGTGGAACGACGTGGAAGGGCTGGACGAGGGCATGGCTGAATTCACTGGCACGGCAACGCAATTGTTATAACATAACATTAACTGCCGTAAACCACCCCTCAGGAATTCTCATGACCCTGCCCGACATCGCTGCCCAGTCCACGCCCCATGACCACGCCCTGGACTGGGTCGGCATGCAGGCCATCGCCCTGCCCCTCCACCTGGGTGACCAACGCATCAGCGCCCGGGCGGACGCCGGCGTCAGCCTCGACGACCCCGACGCCCGTGGCATTCACATGTCGCGGCTGTACCTCGCATTGGCGACGCTGGAGACGCAGCCGCTGACGCCGCAGCTGTTGCAGCAGGTACTGGAGCGCTTTCTCGACAGCCACCTGGCGCTGTCCAACCGGGCGTTCATCGCCCTGCGCGGCGAGCTGCTGCTCAGCCGTCCGGCGCTGGTCAGCCCGCTCGCCGGCTGGAAGGCCTACCCGTTCGAGATTCGTGCACGCCTCGACGCCTCGGGTTTTCACCTGGAATGGCAGGTGAACGTGACCTATTCATCGACCTGCCCTTGCTCCGCCGCCCTGGCCCGGCAGTTGATCCAGCAGCGTTTCAGCGAAACCTTCGAAGGCCAGTCACTGGATTACCAGGCCGTACACAGTTGGCTGGGTTCGACCCAGGGCATCGTCGCCACACCCCACAGCCAGCGCAGCACGGCCACCCTGCAGGTACGCCTGGCCCCGCACACCGGGGAGTTCCTGATACAGCCATTGGTCGATGCCGCCGAGCAGGCCCTGGGCACCGCCGTGCAGACGGCCGTGAAACGGGCGGACGAGCAGGCCTTTGCCCTGGCCAACGGGCAGAACTTGATGTTCTGCGAGGACGCCGCCCGACGCCTGCACCGCGCTCTGCTGCAACTGCCCTGGCTGGAGGCCTTCCACCTGCGGGTGGTGCACGCGGAAAGCCTGCACGCCCACGACGCCGTGGCCTGCAGCCAGCACCGCTGGCATTGATCGACCGACGTGTCGACCCGGGGCGGGTCTGGACTATGCTGGAGGCCAGACCCACGCAAACGGGCGCCCCATGGAGTTCGGCATTTCCAACCTGTTCGCCTACCTGATCGCGACGATTCATGTGCTCGGCGTCATCGCCGCCATCCATGCGGTCTTCACCGTGCGCACCGCCCAGGGCGCGATCGCCTGGGCGCTGTCGCTGTTCTTCATGCCTTACCTGACGCTGCTGCCGTACCTGGTGTTCGGCCGCAGCCGCTACGACGCCTACATCGAGGCGCGGCGCGAAGCCGACGAACAGATGCGCCGCGCCGTGGCGGACCTGGACTGGCGCCCCTGGGTCGAGGTCGCCCAGGCGGCCAACGCCTCGGAAATCTACCAGCGCTTCCGCGCCCTGCCTCGCCTGGGCCGCATGCCATGCCTGGCGAACAACCAGGTGCGCCTGCTGATCGATGGCGAAGCCACCTTTTCGGCGATCTTCGAGGCACTGTCCCAGGCGCGGCAGATCATCCTGCTGCAGTTCTTCATCATCCATGACGACGCCCTGGGCCGGCGCCTGCACGCCCTGCTGCTGGAACGCGCGGCGGCAGGGGTGCAGGTGCACTGCCTGTACGACGGCGTCGGCAGCCACAGCCTGCCGCGCCAGTACATCGACTCCCTGCGCGCTGGCGGTGTGCAGGTGCATGCCTTCCCGACACGGGCCGGCGTGCTCAATCGCTTCCAGCTGAATTTCCGCAACCACCGCAAGATCGTGGTGGTGGATGGCGAACGGGGCTTCCTCGGCGGGCACAACGTCGGCGACGAGTACCTGGGCCTGAAGCCGCCACTGGCGCCCTGGCGCGACACCCATGTGGAGGTGCGCGGACCGGTGGTCGCCAGCCTGCAGGAGTCCTTTGCCGAGGACTGGTTCTGGGCCACCCACACGCTGCCGCCGATGGTGCTGCCCGAGCGTTATCCCGAGGACGGCGCGCTGTGCCAGGTGATCTCCAGCGGCCCGGCCGACCCGCAGGAGACCTGTTCGCTGCTGTTCATCGAAGCGATCCACAGCGCCAACGACCGGGTGTGGATCACCAGCCCGTACTTCGTCCCGGATGAGGCGCTGTTCAGCGCGCTACGCCTGGCGGTGATGCGTGGGGTGGACGTGCGCATCCTGCTGCCGTCGCGTCCGGATCACCGGGTGGTGTACGCGGCCTCCAGCCTGTACGCCCTGGAAGCGCTACGGGCCGGGGTGCGGATCTTCCGCTACCTGCCGGGGTTCCTGCACCAGAAGGTGATGCTGATCGACCAAGCCGCCTGCGCCATCGGCAGCGCCAACCTGGACAACCGTTCCTTCCGCCTGAATTTCGAGGTCACCCTGCTGACCATCGACAGCGCCTTCGCCGCCGAGGTCGAGCAGATGCTGGAAACCGATTTCAGCCATTCCCGGGAGCTGGTGGGCGCCGACCGGCGCAACGTGCGGCGCCTGCAGCAACTGGGGATGCGGGTCGCCCGGCTGATCTCGCCGATCCTCTAGCGCTTATTGCCGAGGCTGCAAACCGCCGCAATCGGCGCCGATCCATTTGGCATGGGATTCCATGCTGCCGCGCTGCTCACCCGCTGCCGAGACGAAGGTGCCGCTGACCTGGGTGACGAACGCCTTGTCGCTGAGAAAGCGGGTCTCGCCCTGCCCCTGGGCCTGCGGGCAGGTGAAGCGGAAGGTCCAGACCGTGTCGCTCTGCTCGGTGATCTGCTGGGTGCAGCCGGATTGAGGGTCCTGCAGCGGGATGTTGCGGGCCTCGATCTGCTCCTTGCTCAGGCACGCCTGCACGCCCTGGCCACCGAGCTGCACGCCCTGCTTGGCCATCATCTGTTCCATCATCGCGCGCTGTTCGGGGGGCAGGTTCCTGAACTTCTCCAGCATCACATCCATGTCCGGCAGCGTCTGGCCGTCCATCTGCATGTTGGTCGAGCGCATTTCCCACAGCCCGGGCAGGATGGGTTGGGCCATCGCCGCCACAGGCATCAGGCCCGCGCTCATCAAAAGGGTTATCCACAGGCTGGCTCGCATGGTCGCTTTCCTCTGCTTGGGTTTCCAGAACCGTAGACCGCAGAGTCCGCGCCAAGGTTGCAGCCGCGCTAGTCCTCGCGTTCCTGGTGATAGACCTGGAAACCGCGGGCCTGGTAGTTCGCCAGGGCGCTGGGGTGGTCCAGGGTGCAGGTGTGCACCCATATCCGCCTGGTGCCGGCCCAGGCCCAGGCCGACTCGATGGCGTGGGTCAGCAATGGCCCGCCGAACCCCTGACCGAAGAAGGCCTCGACCAGACCGAAATAGAGGATTTCCACCGAGCCTTCGGCGTCACGCTGCAGCTCGTAATAGCCGGCGATGGCGCCCTGGTGATAGGCCACCCAGGTACGGTGATCGTCCCGTTCGATCAGCTCGCGCCATTGCGCGTCGGACCAGCTCAGTTTGTCGGTCCAGCCCCAGGGGCCGCCCACCAGTTGGTAGAGGAAGCGGTTGAGCGGGAACTGCTTGATCCGGCACTCGACGACCTGCAGCGCGTCCGGCAGCGGCTTGCCGCGCAGCTGCGCCGGATCGTGCATCTCCAGGTAAAAGGTGATGGTGCCGCCGTGCTCGCTCATGCCCTGGTCCGCCGCTCTATTCTGGGGCCGTCCGGCCCGTGGCAAAGAGCGCAGGCTAAAGATCCAACGGCCATTCGGCAACCCGCCACACGGCTTCGCCAGGCCGGCTTCTACACATTTGGCGAAAAAGCCGTTCGCCGGCGCGCTTTCTTCCGTCACAGCGCTTATTTACCCTCACTCCCCCCATGGCAACCGTCCAACACCTCTCATGAACGACATCGCTTCACCTCAGCCCCCGAGTGCCTGGCGCCAGCAACTGGCCCAGGTCATGGAGGGTCGCTTCGTCCAGCGCGTGATCACCGTGCTGATCCTGATCAACGCGGCCATCCTCGGCCTGCTCACCTCGTCCGAGATCGTGGAGGAATGGGGCTGGCTGCTGTTGCCTGTGGATATGTTCATCCTCGCGGTGTTCGTGATCGAACTGGCGCTGCGCTTCACCGCTCGCGGCATCGGCCTGTTGCGCGATCCGTGGGCGGTATTCGACTGCCTGGTGGTGGGCATCGCCCTGGTGCCGGCCAGCGGGCCGTTCAGCGTACTGCGGGCGTTGCGCGTGTTGCGGGTGCTGCGCCTGGTGTCGATCAACCCGAGCATGCGCAAGGTGGTGCAGGCGCTGCTCTCTTCGCTGCCGGGCATGGGCAGCATCGTCATGCTGATGGCGCTGATCTTCTACGTCTCGGCGGTGATGGCCACCCAGCTGTTCGGCGAGCGCTTTCCCGAGTGGTTCGGCACGCTGACCGCCAGCCTTTACTCGCTGTTCCAGATGATGACCCTGGACAGCTGGTCGAGCGGCACGGTGCGGCCGATCATGGAGGTCTATCCGCTGGCCTGGGTGTTCTTCATCCCCTACGTGCTGATCGCCACGTTCATGATGCTCAACCTGTTCATCGCCGTGGTGGTCAACGCCATGCAGGACGCCCAGGGACCCAGCGCCGAAGCCATCGCCCAGGCGCAGCGCGAGCAGATGATCCTCGACGAACTCAAGGCCCTGCGCGCGGAGCTGGGGGAATTGCGCCGCCAGGCGTAGCCATCTGTTCACACGATCAGGGGTAGGAGGGGCTTTAGCCGCGAGCGTTTCATCGCGATATCGCGGCTGAAGCCCCTCCCACAAACCCCAGCCCCCAGACGAACAAAACCCCCACCGGCCAGGCCGAATGGGGGTTTTCCTCTTGGGGCGCCGGCACGGGTAATGCCGGGAGTGGACGCCGCGCTAGCGTGCGTCCTGGCCGTCGCTCACAGGGGGCGCCGGGGAGTCGAACTCACAACTCCAGAGATCCAGCGCGGGCTGGGCCGCTTGTGGCGGGCCGAGCCATTCGCTCATCGCGTGGCAACGCTGGTCAAAACACAGGTGGTAATCCCCTGCCTCGGGGGTTCGCCCGACACGCAGCGGTTGCAAGGGCGGTAGCTGACGCTGGTAGTGCCAGCTGCCCTCGCGCAGTTCGGCGCCGTCCGGAATCTCCATGCCGGCGCCTGAACCCTTGACCCGGGCGCCGAGGAGCAGCAAGCCCTCCGGCGTCACGCGGTAATCCTCTTCCCAGCGGATCTTCTCGATCGTGTGGTCCCAGGCCAGAGTAAAGGCCGGGGTGGGGACTTGCGCCCAGACCACCCCGGCCAACCCCATGCACAGTCCGATCAAGCGGTAGCTGCCTGAATGTTACGGGTACGCCACAGGTGCTGGGCAACGACCAGGACACCCAGCGCAAAGCCGATTTCGTCACTGATCGGCAACGCCAGGATCAGCGACACGCCAGCGGCGAATGCCAGCAGACGCTCCCACCAGGCCAGTCGCGTATTCAGGTAGCCCACCACCACCAGCCCCCACAGCCCGACGGCAAACACCGCCTTGCCCAGCATGTACAGGACGGCCAGCCAGCTGTCGCCCTGCATCATCAGCGCCGGATCGTAGACCGCCATGAACGGCACGACGAAACCGGCAGCGGCGATGCGCACGGCCCACAGGCTGATCTTGAAGCCGTTTTCCTTGGCGATCGGCGCTGCGGCGAAGCAGGCCAGCGCCACCGGTGGCGTCAGGTCGGCCATCAGGCCGAAGTAGAAGACGAACATGTGCGACACGATCAGCGGCACACCCAGGTCCAGCAGCGCCGGCGCGGCGATGGCGCTGGTGATGATGTAGTTGGGAATGGTCGGAATGCCCATGCCCAGCACCAGGCAGGTGAGCATGGTCAGCACCAGCGACAGGAACAGGTTGTTCTGCCCGATCGCCAGGATGTAGCCGGCGAAGGTGGTGGCGATACCGGTCAGCGAGACCACGCCGATGATCACGCCCACCAGCACACAGGCGATACCCACCGGAATGGCATGGCGTGCGCCTTCGACCAGCGCATGCAGGCATGCCTGCAGGGTTTCGTGGCCACCCTTGATGAACCAGCAGGCCGCGACCAGGGCGGCGATTACGCCGAACACCACGCCGATGCCGAGCTGGAAGAAGCCCGCGCAAAGCACGCCCAGTACCACCCAGAAGACCATGCGCAGCGTCCGCGAAGACACCTGCAGGATGATCGCCGAGCCGAGGATGACGATGGCCGTCAGGGCCAGGCCCACGGTGCCGGAGAACATCGGCGTGCGCCCGGAGAACAGCAGGTAGACCAGGATCAGCAGCGGGATCAGCAGGTACCAGCGCTCCTTCACCGCCGCCCAGGCACTCGGGCACTGGTCTTTCGGCAGACCCTTGAGGTTGGCGCTCTTGGCTTCCAGGTGGACCATCCAGAACACAGCACCGAAGTACAGCAGCGCCGGAATCAGGGCCGCCTTGGCAACCTCGACGTAGGGCACGTTGATGGTCTCGGCCATGATGAACGCCACCGCGCCCATGACCGGAGGCATGATCTGGCTACCCATGCTCGCCGTCGCCTCGACGGCACCGGCAAAGGCTGGCCGGTAACCGAAACGCTTCATCAGCGGGATGGTGAACTGCCCCGTGGTCACGACGTTGGCCACGCCCGAACCGGTGATGGTGCCCATCAGCGCGGACGACACCACCGACACCTTGGCCGGACCGCCCAGCTTGTGCCCGAACAGGCCCATGGCGAAGTCGGTGAACAGTTTGATCATCCCGGCCTGCTCGAGGAACGCGCCGAACAGGATGAACAGGAAAATGTAGGTCGCCGACACGTAGGTCGGTGTGCCGTAGAAGCCTTCGGTACCGAATGCCAGCTGGTTGACGATCTGGTCGAAGCCGTAACCGCGGTGCGCAAGATCGCCCGGCAGGTATTCGCCGAACAGGCCGTAGGCCAGGAAGATGGCGCAGATCAGCGGCAGTGCCAGGCCCATGACGCGGCGCGCCGCTTCGAACACCAGCAGGGTCAGGGTGATCCCGATCACCAGGTCAGCGGTGGTCAGGTCGCCCGAGCGCTGCACCAGGTCAGCCTCGAAATACCATTGGTAGACCGCCGTGGCCATACCGGCCAGGCCAAGCAACCAGGCCAGCGGCTGCCAGGGGCGATCGCCCCCTCTTGCCGGGTAGCAGAGGTACACCATCAGCAGAAGGAAACCCACGTGGCCGGCGCGCAGCACCTGGCTGGAAACCGGGTGGAAGGCCGCGGTGACGATCTGATAGATGGAAAACAGCAAGGCGACATAGAACAGCGCCTTCGGCCATTGGCTAGGACTGGCGTGCAGCCCTTGGTATTCGCTCATGGTGGTTCAACCCTCGTGTGCACGAGCGCCTCGCCAGCAACCTCGTGGGCGCTGCGCATGACGCGGTGCGAAATTCTGCGTGGTCAATGCGGGCGCAGCGAAGCGGGTCAACCCGCCGCCCTCGCCCGCCAATCACGGGGTGGAATACCACCCCGCGACACGGTTGGCGTTACAGCGCGCCAACTTCCTTGTAGTAACGCTCGGCACCCGGGTGCAGCGGAATCGGCAGGCCCTGGACAGCGGTTTCCAGCTTGATGTCCTTGGCAGCGGAGTGCGAGTTGGCCAGACGGCCCAGGTTGTCGAACATCAGTTTGGTCATCTGGTAGGCGACGTCGTCGGAAACGCCTTCATGGCTGACCAGGATGTTGACGATGGCCGCGGTCGGCACGTCTTCGGTCTGACCGTCGTAGGTGTTGGCCGGGATGACCATCGACTGGTAGGCGCTGCTACCGATCTTGGTGACGACGTCTTCAGGAATCGCTACGAAGGTGATCGGGACCATGGATGCCAGGTCACGAATGGCCGCCATGCCCAGGCCGGAGGACTGCAGGGTGGCGTCCAGCTGGCGGTTCTTGATCAGCTCGACCGACTCGGCGTACGGCATGAACTCCACACGGCCCATGTCTTCGTAGCTCAGGCCGGCGGCCTTGAAGATGGCGCGGGCGTTGAGTTCGGTACCCGACTTCGGGGCACCCACGGAGATGCGCTTGCCCTTGAGGTCTTCCAGGGTCTTGATCCCGGATTCCTTGCTGGCAACGATCTGGATGTAGTTCGGGTAGGTGGCGGCAATGGCACGCAGCTTGGTCAGCGGCGCCTTGAAGCCTGCGTCTTCAACGCCTTTCCAGGCATCGTCCACGGAATCGCCGAGGGCGAAGGCCAGCTCGCCGCGCCCGGCCTGCAGCAGGTTGAGGTTCTCGACCGAGGCTTTGGTGGCCTGTACCGAGGTTTTCGATCCTTCGATGCCATTGCTGTACAGCTGGGACAGGGCCACGCCGATCGGGTAATAGACACCGCTGGTGCCGCCGGTCAGGACGTTGATGAAGGTCGGCGCGGCAAGCACCGCCGTACTGGCGGTGAAAGCGGCAGCGGCCGCGAACAGGCTGAAACGCTTGGTCAGTCGCATGGATGAATCTCCGTCGTTGTAGTTATGCAGAGTGTTCATGGGAGGCGACCTGCCACGGGCAGGTCGAGGCCCCGGGCGGATGAATCAGAGGTAACCGTTGCCTGCCAGGGCTCGAAACCTGTTGCACACCGGCAGTCGGGAATGAGACAGGCTCATGGGAGGGGTATGGCAGTGCATGGGGGCGACCTCTTGTTCTTATGGATACCGGACAGGGAAACGTATCCGGCTGACAAGAGTTATAGCAGTTAGCGTGCCAGCGGGCCGAAGCCCGTGCCAAGGCCGTTGGCGATGCCGCGCCAGCAAAAATGAGCGGATTGCAGCCTATAAATCAGTAAAAATAGGCAAAAATATGCCTATTCATCATCACTGCTGCCCACTGGACGGTAGGTGCTGCGCTGCAGGCCATGGCGCTGCATCTTCTCGTTGAGGGTGCGCCGCGGCAGCTGCAGCAGCTCCATTGTCTGGGCGATGTTGCCCTGGCAACGCAGCAGGGCGGCGTGCAGGCACTGCAACTCGAAGGCTTCCATCTGCTCGGCCAGGGACTGGCCGACAGCCGCATCCGCGGTCGGCGCACTGAGGCCCAGGGCGTGGCGCTCGGCGGCGTTGATCAGCTCGCGCACGTTGCCCGGCCAGTCATGGCCCAGCAGCCCGGTCAGCTCGCCCGGCGACAGCAGCGGTGCGGTGCGCTCGTGGCGCTGCGCGGCCTCATGGGCGAAGTGCTGGAACAGCAGCGGAATGTCCTCGCGGCGCTCGCGCAACGGCGGAATCTGCACGCTGGCGACGTTCAGGCGGTAGTACAGGTCTTCGCGGAAGCGTCCGGCCCGTACCTCGTCGAGCAGGTCCGGCTTCACCGCGCTGATCACCCGCAGATCGACCTGGATGCTGCGGTTGGACCCCAGGCGCTCCAGGGTCTTCTCCTGCAACACCCGCAGCAGCTTGACCTGCTGGGCCAGGGGCAGGCTTTCCACCTCGTCGAGGAACAGGGTGCCGCCATCGGCGTGTTCGATCCGGCCGATGCGCTTGCCCTGGGCCCCGGTGAATGCGCCGTTTTCGTGGCCGAACAGTTCGCTCTCGAACAGGTTTTCCGGGATCGCCGCACAGTTGAGTGCCACGAACGGCTTGCCGGCGCGCCCGCTGAAATCATGCAGGCAGCGGGCGACCCGCTCCTTGCCGCAACCGGTTTCGCCGCGAATCAGGATGTTCACCGAGGTGCCGGCCAGCTCCAGGATCTGCCGGCGCAGGCTCTCCATCGAGCGCGACACACCGAGCAGCTGCCCTTCGATGCTGTCCTTGAACGCGAACTGCTGGCGCAGCTGGCGGTTCTCGCAGACCAGGCGGCGTTTATCCAGGGCGCGGCGCACGCTGTTGAGCAGGCGCTCCGGGGTGAACGGTTTTTCGATGAAGTCGTAGGCGCCCTGGCTCATCGCCTGCACGGCCATCGGCACGTCGCCATGGCCGGTGACCAGGATCACCGGCAGGTCGCGGTCGCGTTCCAGCAGGGCGTCGAGCAATTGCAGGCCGTCTCTGCCGGGCATGCGCACGTCACTGACCACCACCCCGGGAAAGTCGCGGTCGACCAGCGCCAGCGCCTGGGCCGCGCTGGCGCAGGTCTGCACGCGGAAGCCGGAGAGCTCCAGCCACTGCTGCACGGCTTCGCGAATCGCCGCTTCGTCATCGACCACAATTACCTGACCGCCCATATCACCTCCTGACTGATCGGCCCGCAGTGTAGCGCCAAGGGCGGCGCCGGCGCACAGGCTTCATGGCGCCAGTGGCAACCTTAGTGTGAACACGGCCCCGAATTCGCCATTGCCCGCCTCCAGCGTGCCGCCCAACTCACGGACAATGCCATAGGACACGGCCAGGCCGAGCCCCAGGCCCTCGCCAACGGGCTTGGTGGTGAAGAACGGTTCGAAAACATGGGCCAGATGTTCCTCGGAAATACCGCCACCGCTGTCGGTCACCCGCAGCACGCAATGCCGGTCCTGCTGACGGATCTGCACACCCAGTTGGCGGCGTTCGCCACCGACCATCGCATCCAGGGCGTTGTTCAACAGATTGAGCACCACCTGCTCAAGACGAATCGCATCACCCAGGATCACCGCGCTGCTGTCCACCTCGCTGCGCAACTCGACCTGCTCGTTGCGGATACGCGGTGCCAGCAATTGCAGGGCCTGCTCCAGCACATCCGCCAGGCGCAGCCGCTCGCTGAGACCGGCCGGCGTCTTGCGAGCGAACGTCTTGAGGTGCATGGTCAGCGCCGCCATGCGTTGCAGCAGGCCATCGATCCGCGCCAGCCCCTCGCGCACGTCGTCCTGGCGGCCGCTGTCGAGCAGCAGGCGCAGGCTGCCCAGTTGCATGTGCATGGCAGTCAGCGGCTGGTTGATCTCATGGGCCATGGCGGCGGACATCTGCCCCAGCGCCGCCATCTTCGCCGCATGCACCAGGCCTTCCTGGGCCTCGCGCAGCTCGGCGGTGCGCAGGGTCACCTCCCGCTCCAGGCGCTCGCGAATGCCGGCCTGCAGCCGCTGGTTCTTGCTGCGCTGGGCCAGGAACAAGCACAGGAACGCCAGGGTCATCCAGGTCCCGGCGGCGGCCAGACGGTAGCTGCGCACACTGGCGATCACGGTGTGCGGCTCGATCAGCAGGTGCAGCACCCAGCCCTCTGCCGGCAAGGCCAGGCGCTGCCAGAGGTAGTCACGACGGCCATCGGGCCCGTCGATCACCCGCCATTCGGCGTTCGTGCCGATCTGCTGGCGCACCTCGCTGGACAGTGGCCTGAGCACCTGCTCGGCGTACTTGCGCACCACCACCACTTCGTTGCGCGCCTCGTCGTTCAGCTCGTCGAGCACCTTGAAGCGCCAGACCGGCACGTTGCTGAGAATCACCACCGAGTAGCTGTCGGCCACCAGCAGGACCCCGGGTTGCGACACCCATTCGCGCTGCAGCTCTTCCAGCTCCAGTTTCACCACCAGCACGCCGAGGGCGCTGCCGTCTTCGTCGCGCACCACGTGGGACAGGAAATACCCCGGCACCCCGGTGGTCACCCCCACGGCGAAGTAGCGCCCGGCGGACTGACGCATGGCGTCGAAAAAGTACGGGCGGAACGAATAGTTGTTGCCGACGAAGCTGCTCCAGTCCCGCCAGTTGCTGGACACCAGGGCCTCGCCGCGTGCGTCGAGCAGGTACAGCACGCTGGAGCCGGCCGCCACGTTGAGCAGCTCCAGGCGGGTGTTGAGTTTGTTGCGCAGCTCACTGTCATCCGGCGAATGCAGCAGCTCCCGAATATCGCTGTCGAGCGCCAGCACCTCGGGCACCGAGCGGAAACGCTGCACCAGGGTGTGCAGCGACTGTGCATACAGTTTCAACTGCCCTTCGGCCTCGATGCTGCGCTCCTGCCAGGCGCGCTCCTCGGCGTAGCGTCCGGCCAGCCACATGCTGGCGATCAGACCGGCAAGAATCACCAGCACGATCGCAGCAACGTTGAGGCGGTGGGAGAAAGCAGGCATGCACGGCTCGGCTCGGGACAAGTCCGGGCATGTTAAGGCAAAGCGCACCCTGCGTGCGGCCGATCACCGCACGTCGCCGCTCAGCGGTAGAGGTCGGCCCGCGTCCAGGGCAGGTCGTGGCTGCCATCGGCCTGGGGCTTGAGCGCGAGGATCTGGTGCAGGTTCATCCAGCCGTGGGCGAAGCCGTAGGCACAACCGGCCAGGTACAGGCGCCAGATGCGCAGGGCCTGCTCCGGCACCATCTGCGCGGCTTCCTCGATCCGCTCCTCGAAGCGTGCGCTCCAGCAGTCCAGGGTCTTGGCGTAGTGCAGGCGCAGGCTTTCCACGTCCACCACTTCCAGGCCCGCATCGCTGAGGTGCAGGGTCATGTTGGCCAGGTGCGGCAGCTCGCCGTTGGGGAACACGTAGCGGTCGATGAAATCCCCCGCGCCGCGCCCGACCGGGCGGCCATCGGTGTATTTCGAGGTGATGCCGTGGTTCAGCACCAGCCCGCCGGCCTTCACCGCGCCGACCAGTTGCCGGCAGTAGAGGGGCATGTTGGCCTCGCCGACATGCTCGAACATGCCGACGCTGACCACCTTGTCGAAGCGGCCGTCCTGGGGCAGGTCACGGTAGTCCAGCAGCTCCAGCTGCACCCGGTCCTGCAGGCCGTCGTCGAGCACGCGCTGGCGGCCCAGCTCCAGTTGTTCGCGGCTGAGGGTGATGCCGTACACCTCGGCGCCGAACTCCCGGGCAGCGAAGCGCGCCAGGCCGCCCCAGCCGCAGCCCACATCCAGCAGCCGCTCTCCCGGCTGCAGGCGCAGCTTGCGGCACAGGTGGCGCAGCTTGGCCTGCTGGGCCTGCTCGATGTCCTCCATGCCGGTCTCGAAATAGGCACAGGAATAGACCATCTCGCTGTCGAGCCAGAGGGCGTAGAAGTCGTTGGACAGGTCGTAGTGGTAGCTGATGGCCGCCGCGTCCATGCCCTTGTCGTGGGCCGTGCGTGGGGCATCGTGGCTGGGGGCATCGCCGAGCAGTGCCTGGCTCAGGGCGTCACCGACCTCGATCACCTCGCGGATCGGCCCTTCGACATCCAGCCGGCCCTCGACATAGGCACCGCCGAGGGCATCCAGGCTAGGGTGGGCGAGCTGCGCCACCAGGGCCGGGTCCTTGACCACCAGGGTCACGTGGGGCTGCGGCCCCAGGTCGAACTGGTTGCCATCCCACAGGCGCAGGCGCAGCGGAATGTTCAGGTTACGCAGGACCGGCGGTAGCTGCATGGACATGGAAACCTCCACCCGGCTGAATCACTGAAAGCGTAGTTCAGATGACTCATGCGCAGGGCGTCGGTTCAACCCCTTTTCCGGCCCCACGGCCGGCACCGCCAAGCGGTAGTGCCGCCTAGCGACGGCGCAACAGCATGACGAAGAACAGTCCGCCGATGGCCGCGGTCGCGATGCCGATGGGCAGGTCCTGGGGCGCCAGCAGGGTGCGCGCCGCAACGTCGACCCAGACCAGGAACAGCGCCCCCAGCAAGGCGCTGACCGGCAGCAGGCGCCGGTGCTCGGCGCACACCAGGTAGCGGGCGATGTGCGGCAGCATCAGCCCCACGAACCCGATGGCACCGGACAGCGACACCAGCACCCCGGTCAACAGCGACGCGCAGACGAACACCAGCAGGCGCACCCGGCGCGGCTCCAGGCCCAGGCTCACGGCGCTCTGCTCGCCGGCCATCAGCGCATTCAACGCCCGCCCCACGCCGAGCAGCACTGCCAGCACCAGCAGCAGGCACAGGGCCGGCAGCCAGAGCAGTTCCCAGCGCGCCAGGCCCAGGCCGCCGAGCATCCAGAACAGCACCGAACTGGCCGCATGGTTGTCGCCGAGGAACAGCAGCAGGTTGCTCGCCGCCATCATCACGAAGGACACCGCGACCCCCGCCAGCAACAAACGGTCGCTTTCCAGGCGGCCGCTGCGGCTGGCGATGGCCAGCACCAGCAGCATGCTCGCCAGCGCGCCGACGAACGCCGCCAGCGGCAGGCTGAGCAGCCCGGCGAACTCGCCGAGGTACAGCACCACGATCACCGCGCCCAGCGCCGCGCCGGAGCTGACCCCCAGCAGGTGTGGGTCGGCCAGCGGGTTGCGCGTGACCGCCTGCAGCGCTGTGCCGACCAGGGCCAGGCCGGCGCCGACCAGGGCGCCGAGCAATGCCCGGGGCGCGCGCAGTTGCCAGATGATGCTGTCCTGGGCAATGCCGATCGCCACCGCCGGCTCCAGCCCGAACAGGCGCTGGCCGAGCACCGCCACCACCCGTTCCAGCGGCACCTGGGCCGAGCCGAACGCCAGCGACACCGCGCAGGACAGCGCCAGCAACGCCGCCAGCACCGCCAGCAGCAGGCGGTAGCACGCCGGGCTGCGGATCATGGCGCGAAGGCCTCGGGGTGCAGCGCCGCTGCCAGCGTTTCGATGGCCTCGGCGTTCTCCAGGCTCGGCGTCACCGCCAGGTATGGCAGCACCACGAAGCGCTGTTCGCGAATCGCCGTCACGCCCTGCAGAGCCGGGTGCTGCAGCAGGAAATTGCGCTTCTGCGCGGCACTGCGCTGGCCGTAATCGACGATCAGGATCACTTCCGGGTCCTGCTCGACCAATGCTTCCCAGCCGACCCGCACCCAGCTGGCAGCCAGCCCTTCCATGACGTTGCGCCCGCCGGCGGCCTCGATCAGCGCCTGGGGCATGGCCAGCCGGCCGGCGCTGAAAGGCACGTCTTCGCCACTGTCGTAGAGGAACACCCGCGGGCGCTTGCCGGTAGCCGCCACCCGCTCGGTCACCGCCGCGACCCGCGCCTGCATGCCGCCGACCAGCACCTCGGCGCGGTCCTCCACGGCGAACAAGCGGCCGAGGTTGCGCAGGTCGGTGTAGACGTCATCGAGGCTGGCTTCGTCCCGGGTCATCACATGGCCGCAGGATTCGGTCAGCTCGTAGACCGGGATGCCGAAGCGCCCCAGGCTGGCCGGAGTGACTTCGCCGCCGATGCGCATGCCGTAGTTCCAGCCGGCGAAGAAGAAGTCCGCCTCGACATCCAGCAGGTTCTCCAGCGACGGGTAGTTGGGCGCCAGCTCCGGCAGTGCATCCAGTTCGGCCTGCAGGGCCGGGGTCGGGGTTTTCCAGGCGCTGACGCCGCTGTAGCCGACCATGTTGTCCTTCAGGCCGAGGGCCAGGAGCATCGCCGTGAGGGTGATGTCATGGCTGACCGCGCGCTGCGGCGGGCGCTCGATGGTCACCTGGCGGTCGCAGCTGGTGACGGTAGCGGCCAGGGCCGGGGTCGCCCCTGACCACAGTGCCGCCGCCATCAGCCACAGAGGAAAGCGCCGCACGGCATTGCGCGGCGAGCCAAACCAGTGAGTGCCCATCAGACGATCCAGGTAATGCGCGGGTGCCCCGCGAGTGGGTGGGTATCGACCAGTGCCTGGACACCGAACACCTGCTGCAGCAGGTCGGCGGTCAGTACCTCTGCGGGGGTGCCGGCGGCCACCAGCCGGCCCTGGTCGAGCACGTAGAGGCGGTCGCAGAAGGCCGCCGCCAGGTTGAGATCGTGGAAGCTGGCCAGGGTCGCCAGGCCCAGGGCCTTGATCTGGCGCAGCAGTTCCAGCTGGTAACGGGGGTCGAGGTGGTTGGTCGGCTCGTCGAGGATCAGCAGGCCCGGCTGCTGCACCAGCGCACGGGCCAGCAGCACGCGCTGCTTCTCGCCCCCGGATAGGCTGGCGAATGCCTGGTGCCGGGCCTCGGCCATGCCGACCCGGGCCAGGGACGCCTCGATCAGGCGCGCATCCGCCTGGTCGTCACCGTCGAACAGGCCCTTGTGCGGCGTGCGGCCCATGGCCGCCACTTCCGTCACGTTCAGGCCGAAATCCAGGGGAAATTCCTGCAACACCACCGCCACCCGCTGCGCGCTCCAGCGCGGCGAGCGGCTCCACAGCGCCTCCCCGTCCAGCTCGACCTCGCCCTGGCTGGGCCGTTGGTAGCGGTAGGCGCAGCGCAGCAGGCTGGTCTTGCCGCTGCCGTTGGGGCCGATCAGCCCCACCAGCTCGCCGTCGCCGACGCTCAGCCCGACATCCTGCAGCACCCAGCGCGACTGCTTGCCGCTGGTGACGGCCCAGCCGAGGTGTTGGATGTTCAGAGAGGCCATGGTCGAAGACTCAGAAGCTGTAATCGGCGGTCACGAAGAACGAACGCGGCGCCCCCAGGTACCACTGTCCGCCATCACTGCTGGCAGTGGTGGCGTACTGGTGGTCGAACAGGTTATTCAACTCCAGACCCAGACGCACGTCCGGCAGCATCTGCCAGCCGATATTGGCGTCGACCACCGTGTAGCCCCGCACGCGCACGGTGTTGGCGGTGTTCACGTAGCGCTCATCGACATAACGCGCGCCGACGCCGGCCTCCACCTGGTTGCCCAGGTCCTTGTTCAGCCACAGGTTGGCGGTGCGCCGCGGCACGTTGGTCGGGCGATTGCCGCTGCGGTCACCGCTGCCTTCGACGAAATCGTCGTACTCGGCACGGATGAACGAGGCGTTGGCCGACAGCTGCCAGCCCTGGCCCAGGCCCAGCTCCAGCGTGGCTTCCAGGCCATCGGAGGACTGCTGGCCGATCTGCTCGGTCGGCGACGACGGTGTGGTGCGGCTGAGCAGCTTCTTCTTGACGATGTGGTAGGCGGCCAGGGTCCATTCGCCGCGGCCATCCCAGAACGCGTGCTTGAGGCCGATCTCGGTCTGCTTGGCGTCGCTCAGGTCGAACTGCTGCTGGCTCGGGCTCAGGGTCAGCAGGTTGCTGACGCCCTCGGTGCTGGTGGCGTACTGGCCGTACAGCGAGAGCTCCGGGGTCAATTCGAAGACCAGGCCGGCCCGCCAGTTCTCACCGGTCAGGCTGCGGTCGACGCTGGTGCCCGACAGCAGGTCGTCACGCTGGATATGCACCTGGTCGCGGCGCACGCCGGTGACCAGCGAGAGGCGCTCGGTGAGCTGGGTGCGGTTCTCCGCGAACAGCGAGAACTGGCGAGCCAGGTTGCGCTCGCGCGGCCCATAGCCCTGCGGGTCGTTGCTCTGGTACTGGCCACGGCCGTAGCCACTGAGCGGCACGGTGTCGGTGAAGCTGCTGCCGAAATCGTGCTGGCGGGCGAAGTGAATGCGGTTGTAATCGACGCCAACCACCGTGCGGCTGTCGAGGCCGAACAGGCTGTGGTCGAGGGTGAAACTCTGGCGGTCGCCGACCTGCTCCTGGGTGTGCTTGATCTCGTAGAAGTCGCTGCGGTCCACCAGGTCGCCCGGCTGCCAGGTGTAGGTCTCGGCGTTGCGCCAGTAGCGCTGGGTCTTGATGTAGTAGAGCTGGTTGCTGGCGCTCAGGGTGTCGCTGATGCGCCAGTCGGTCACCAGGCGGGTGATCTGGTCGTTGTACTTCACGTCGGCGTTGTCGACGTTGTAGTTCCGGTTGCGCAGGCTCTCGCGGTAGTCGCCGTTCACCAGCGGGGTGCCGAAGTAACGCTCCGGCTCCTGGTCGCCATGGTCATGGGACAGGGTGAAGCTCAGGTCATCGCTGGCGTCCCAGCGCAGGGCGGCGCTGAGCGCGAGGCTTTCGGACTCGCCACGGTCGACCCAACCATTGCTGGCCTGCTGGTTGAGGTTGAAGCGGTAGCTCAGGCCATCGGCCAGCGAACCGCCGCTGTCCAGCGCCGCCTGGCGACGGTCGTCGCTGCCGTAGCCCAGGCGCAGGCGGTTGCGGATCTCACCCTCGAACGGCTTCTTCGGCACCACGTTGATCACCGCGCCGGTGGCGCCTTCGCCGTAGAGCACCGAAGCCGGGCCGCGCAGCACGTCGACGCGCTCCACCGACCAGGTGTCGACCGGGAAGGTCACCGTGCCCGCACCGATGTACTGGCGGGTGCCGTCGTACAGCTGCATGGTCGAGGAATGGCCGGTGAAGCCGCGGGCCGACAGCGCGGTGCCGCCGTTGCCCGGCGTGCCCATGAAGGTGATGCCCGGGGTACGGGTCACCGCGTCCTGCACAGTGAGGTTGTTGCGACCGCGCACCTGCTCGCCGCTGAGGCTGGTGGTGCTGGCGGGTGTCTGCAGGGCACTCAGGCCCAGGCGTGAACCGCTGGTGGTCGGGGTGTGCAGGTCGGTCTCGCCCTCTGGCGTCGCGGCTTGGGCCTGGACGGTGACAGCGGGCAGGTCGACGGGGGTCTCGTTCGCCATGGCCGGAGCGGCCAGCAGCAGAGCCAGGGAGACAGGTGTGGAACAAAGGGGATAGCGCGCCATGATGCTTCCATCGCAAAAGAAAAGGCACGGCAAATCCGATGGAAAACGCGTAACAGCAGACAGGGGCGCAGCAGCACCCTAGGTCGGCGTCAACGCCCGCCCACCGCGGGTTGCCAGACTGTAGGGACTGTTGCCATGGCGTCGCGGGCGATGAACAGGTCATCGGCACGGACAGGCAGTACCCTGTGATTCAGGCCGGTCTCCGGGCTGGCGAGGATCAGAACGTCATCGCCTTCCCATGCGCATGCACAGTGGCCTGATGATGACGTCGCTCGCTTACCGTTGCGGGGGCAGCGTCGGACTTGCACCGACTTCCCGTTTCACCTCACGCACGGCGGCGTGAGACACCTGAATCGGCGCGGATATGAACATTCGCACCCGATCAAGTCAAGCCGCGAACGTGATGGCAAGCCCGTGCAGGACAGACGTAGGGTGGACAACGCGGAGCTTGTCCACCATCCCGTACACCGCTGGGACGCGGAGCGTCCGGGGAGGCATTCCCACGCGGAGGATGGGAACGATCAACAGCAGGCCGCGGTTCGCTTTCGTAGGAGCGGGCTTGCCCGCGAGCTTTCAAGGCCGACGACTCGGATCTGGTGGAAAACGCTTCGCGGTTTTCCACCCTACGGGTGAAGGTGGGGACTCACGGCTGGTCGATGCGCAGCTCGGGCACGGCCTTGCCGTCGACCAGGCGCTCGTCCACCAGGCGAATCACCTCGGCTTCGTCGCGCACGCGGAACCACTCGTTCGCCGGGTAGAGGCTGGCCACCGGGCCCAGGTCGCAGGGGAACTGGCACTGGGTGCGGGTGATGTGCACGCCCCCGGCGCATTGCAGGCGGCCCGCCGCCTTGAGACGCAGGCGCAGGGTTTTCCACAGGTCGAGGGCACCCCGGCGCGAGCAGCGCGGGCCGTTGCACAGCAGCAGGCGCTGGTCGTGCGCCGGGATCTCCGACCAGGCGTGGTGGCTCGGCAGCTTCGGCACACCGACGCAGGGCAGGTGCAGCTCGCGGCGTTCGAGCAGGGTCGGCACGCCGTCGAGCAGGGAGGCGTCCTCCTGGGAGAACAGGCTGGTCACGAACGACTGCTCGGCATCGCCGCACTCGGCCAGCTGGCTGCGCAGCCAATCGACATGGCCGGCACCGCCCTGGGGTTCGAGGTCGACCAGCAGCAACGGCCGCGCGCTCGCCCGGGCAGCGGCCCACAGCGGCTCGTACCCCTCGGTGATGTCGATCAGGTCGTCCGCCCCGACGCCCGGCACCGTGCTCAGGCGCTGGCGCAGCAGGTCGGCGAAGGCACTCTGGGTCAGGCCGGAGCCCGCGAACAGCACGCGGGCGTAGGGGGTCGGGTTCATCGCAGTCTCCAGAAAACGCCGGGCAGTCTAACGGCTTGCGGTGCGACGTGCAGGGTTTGTGGGACCGGCTGTGATGTGGGCGGGTATGCAGGAAATCGCGGAAAGGTCTTCAGCTGCGACAGCACTTGGGAAGGCGTAGGGTGGAAAACCGCGAAGCGTTTTCCACCAATTCCATCTCGAATGCCCCAATGGTGGACACGCTTCGCGTTGTCCACCCTACGTCCGTCGAACCACGGTTGTGGGAGGGGCTTCAGCCGCGACAGCCATTCATTGCAGCAACGCCTCGCGCAGCGCGTCGGGCTCGGTGAATTCACGGTCCACCGCCGGCAACAGCGGACGGCGCAGCAGCAGCACCGGCACACCGCGCTCACGGGCGACCTGCAGCTTGGGCTCGGTGGACTGGCTGCCGCTGTTCTTGCTGATCAGCACATCGGTGCCCAGGCGCTCGAACAGCGCGCGCTCGCCGTCCAGGCTGAACGGCCCCCGGGCACCGAGGATATCGGCCCGTGCCACCGAGGGCTGACTCTGCAGGCAGCGCACGGTCCAGTGCTGGTGGGTGGGAATCTCGTGCAGGTGCGCCAGCGGCTCGCGGCCGAGGGTGAACAACGGCCGCCGGAAACCGAACAACGCGGCGACCAGCTCACTCCAGCCGTCCACCTCGCGCCAGTCATCCCAGGGACCGGCCTGCCAGCCCGGGCGGCGCAGCGCCCAGCACGGAATGCCAGCCAGCTGGGCAGCGCGGGCAGCGTTGGCGCTGATCTGTGCCGCGTAGGGATGCGTCATGTCGAGCAGCAGCTCGATGCCGTGCTCGGCAATGAACGCCGCCAGGCCGTCGGCGCCGCCGAAACCGCCAACCCGTACCTGGCAGGCCAGGTCGTCCGGCACCCGGCCAAGACCGGCCAGGCTGTAGATCGCCTCGGGCCCCAAGTCACGGGCCAGGCGCAGGGCCTCGGTGGTACCGCCGAGCAGCAGGAGGCGCCGGCTCACGGTTTGCGCACCTCCAGCAGGGTGATGGGCAAGGCGCTGCGCCAGGTGTCGAAGCTGCCCAACGGCTGCGCCTGGGACACCACCAGGCGCGTCAGCTCGCCGCCGACCTGCTCGCGCCAGGTGACCAGTGCGGCTTCGCTCTGCAGGGTCACCGCATTGGCCAGCAAGCGGCCGCCGGGCTTGAGGGCGTCCCAGCACTGTTGCAGCACACCGGGGTTGGTCACCCCGCCACCGATGAAGATCGCATCCGGCGCCGACAGGCCAGCCAGGGCCTCCGGGGCCCGACCCGCCACCAATTGCAGCGCGGGCACACCGAGTGCGTCGCGGTTGTGCTGGATATGCCCCTGGCGCCCGGCATCCGCCTCGATGGCAATCGCCCGACACGACGGGTGCGCGCGCATCCACTCGATGCCAATGGAGCCGCAGCCGGCGCCCACGTCCCACAGCAGCTCTCCAGGCATCGGCGCCAGGCGGGCCAGGGTCACGGCGCGCACGTCACGTTTGGTCAGTTGGCCGTCGTGGCGGTACAGCTCGTCGCGCAGGCCCACGGTCAGCGGCAGCAGGGTGGCCTCAGCGTCGGCCTGGCATTCCACCGCCAGCAGGTTGAGATCGGCCACCGCGGCAGGTGCCCAGCTGCTGGCCAGGCCATCGAGGCGTCGCTCCAGCGGGCCGCCCAGGTGCTCCAGCACCGTCAGGCGGCTGGCGCCGAAACCGCGCTCGCGCAGCAGCGCCGCCACGGCAGCGGGGGTGCTGCCGTCGTTGCTCAGCAGCAGCAGGCGGGCACCGGGGAACAGCTGGGCGTTGAGGGCCGCCAGCGGCCGCGCCACCAGCGACAGCACCGTCACCTCCTGCAGCGGCCAGCCCAGGCGCGACGCCGCCAGGGACACCGACGACGGTGCCGGCAGCACCCGCAGCTCGTCGCTCGGTACCTGCCGCGCCAGGCTGGCACCCACGCCGTAGAACATCGGATCGCCGCTGGCCAGCACGCACACCGGGCTGCCCCGGCGCGCCAGCACAGGTTGCAGGTCGAAGGGGCTTGGCCAGGCTTCGCGCGTGGCCTTCAGGCAATGAGGCAGCAACGCCAGCTGACGGGGCGCGCCGACGATGCAGGCCGCCTCGAGCAGCGCCCGCCGCGCCACCTTGCCGAGCCCGGCATAGCCGTCTTCACCGATCCCCACCAGGGTCAACCAGGGTTGCATCGCCATTCCTCCGCGCCCGGCCGACGAGCAAGGCTGTCTGCATGCCGGGCAAAGCGGGCATAATACAGCCTTCGTCGGTGCCCCATGAGCCTTGCACAGGATCATGAAACGGGCCTAAGAGGGAACACGGCCAAGCCGTGGCTGCCCCCGCAACTGTGAACAGCGAGTCGACCGTAGCAGCGCCACTGGGTCTCCCGGGAAGGCAGCGGTCGACCATGACCTGTCAGCCAGGAGACCTGCCGACGACGCTGGTCGCGAGTACCAACATCGGACGGGGTGTGCCGATGCCGTAGCGCCTGCCTTCATGGCGGGCCCTGGTCCGGTCGCCGCGTCTTTCGTTGCTGGTGAACCCGTTGCCCGACCATCCGACCACCGCTGACCTGCTCGCCTCACGCTCCGGGATTCCCGCCTCGGCGTGCCCCGGCCTGCTGCGCATCGTGCCGGCGCTGGATGGCGGCATCTGCCGGGTCAAGCTGCCCGGTGGCGAAGTGAACAGCACCCAGGCCCGCGTCATTGCAGGCGCCGCCGCCGACTGCGCCAGTGGTGTGCTGGAACTGACCAACCGCAGCAACCTGCAAATCCGTGGCGTGCGCCCGGACCGGCACGAGGCGCTGATCGAGCGCCTGCTGGCCGCCGGCCTCGGCCCGCGCCAGGCCAGCGCCGACGATGTGCGCAACATTTTGCTCAGCCCTGCCGCCGGCCTCGATCCCCAGGCCCTGCTCGACACCCGGCCCCTGGCTAGTGAACTGCTCGACCTGCTGCAGGACACCCCCGCGCTGCACGCGCTGTCGCCCAAGTTCGCCATCCAACTGGACGGCGGCGAAGCGCTGGCGATGCTCGAACACCCCCATGACCTCTGGTTCAGCGCCCTCCCCGGGCAGCCTGCGCGGCTGGCATTCGGCCTGGCCGGCAGCCCGTTGGACACGCCCCTCGGCAGCGTCGAAGGCAGCCAGGTAACCGCCCTGGTCGAGCAACTGCTGCGGCTGTTTCTCGAACAGGCCGCCGCCGGGCACACCCGGATGCGCCACCTGCTGGTGAAGACACCCGCCAGCCGCGTGCTGGAGCAGCTGCAAGGGCGCTTGCCCTTCGCCTTGCAGGCCCCGCCCGCCGACTGGCAACGCGCCGCGCCTCAGCCTCAGGCGCCCATCGGCACTTATCCACAGCGACAGGCCGACCGCTGCATGGTTGCGGCCGTGGCCCGCCTCGGCCGCATCGACCGCACACAGCTGCAGGCACTGGCGGACCTGGCCGAACAGCACGGCGATGCCACCCTGCGCCTGACCCCTTGGCAAGGCCTGCTGCTGCCGAATATTCCAGCCGAGGCTGCTGACGCCGTGCTCACGGCCATGGGCGGGCTGGGCCTGCTTACCGATGCCGGCGACCCGCTGGCCAGCCTGATCGCCTGCACCGGCTCCAGCGCCTGCGCCAAAGGGCTGGCCGACAGCAAGGCCGATGCCCTGCGCCTGGCCCAATTGCTGCGCCAGCACCACACCCAGGTCGCGGTGCACCTCAGCGGCTGCTCGCGCTCCTGCGCCGCGGCCCATGTGGCGCCCTTCACCCTGCTGGCCAGCGAGCAGGGCCGTTACCAGCTTTACCAACGCACGCCCGGCGTGGCCGGCTTCGGCCTGCTGCAGGCGAGCGCCCTCGATATCGACCAAGCCGGCGACTGGCTCGCCGCGCACTGTGCAACAGGAACCAGCGATGCTTGAGTACATCCGCGATGGCCAGGAAATCTACCGCCAATCGTTCGCGACCATCCGGGCCGAGGCCGACCTCAGCGCCATCCCGGCCGACCTGGAAAAACTCGCGGTGCGGGTGATTCACGCCTGCGGCATGGTCGACGTGGTGCAGGACCTGCGCTTCTCCCCCGGTGCCGGCGCCGCCGGCCGCGCGGCCCTGGCCAAGGGCGCGCCGATTCTCTGCGATGCGCGGATGGTCGCCGAGGGCATCACCCGCCCGCGCCTGGCCGCCAACAACCCGGTGATCTGCACCCTGCACGACGGGGACGTTCCGGCGCTGGCCAAGGAACTGGGCAACACCCGCTCGGCGGCGGCCCTGGAACACTGGCGCGCGCACCTGGAAGGCAGCGTGGTGGTGATCGGCAACGCCCCCACCGCCCTCTTCTACCTGCTGGAAATGCTCGACGCCGGCGCCCCGAAACCGGCGCTGATCATCGGCATGCCGGTGGGCTTCATCGGCGCCGCGGAATCCAAGGACGCCCTCGCCGCTGACAGCCGCGGCGTGCCCTACGTGATCGTGCGCGGTCGCCGGGGCGGCAGCGCGATGGCGGTGGCCGCGGTCAACGCCCTGGCCACGGAGGTGGAGTGATGAGCGGCCCATCAGGCAAAGGCCGGCTGATCGGCCTGGGCGTCGGCCCGGGCGATCCGGAGCTGATTACCCTCAAGGCCTTGCGCCTGCTGCAGTCGGCGCCGGTAGTGGCGTATTTCGTGGCCAAGGCCAAGCACAACGCCGGCCACGGCGGTAACGCCTTCGGCATCATCGAGCAGCACCTGACCGCCGAGCAGCAGCGCCTGCCGCTGGTCTACCCGGTGACCACCGAGAAGCTCGCGCCGCCGCTGTCCTACGAGGATGTCATCGCCGACTTCTACGACACCTGCGCCGACCAGGTGGCCCAGTTGCTGGACGCCGGCCACGACGTGGCGGTGATCTGCGAGGGCGACCCGTTCTTCTACGGCTCCTACATGTACCTGCACGACCGCCTGGCGGCCGATTACCAGGTCGAGGTGGTGCCCGGCGTGTGCTCCATGCTCGGCTGCGCCTCGGTGCTCGGCACCCCGCTGGTGTACCGCAACCAAAGCCTGAGCGTGCTGTCCGGCGTGCTGCCGGAAGACGAGCTCAAGCACCGCCTGCGCGACGCCGAAGCCGCCGTGGTGATGAAGCTGGGGCGCAACTTCGACAAGGTCCGCCGTGTGCTGCAGGAGCTGGGCATCGACAGCCGCGCCCATTACGTGGAGCGCGCCACCATGGGCAACCAGCGCATCGTGCCGCTGGACGACGTGGACCCGATGTCCTCCCCCTACTTCTCGATGATCATCATCCCCGGCGAGAAATGGCGCGGGTGAATTCAAACCCGTGGGAGGGGCTTCAGCCGCGACAGGCTTGAGACAGCTCGCGGCTGAAGCCCCTCCCACCAACCGGACCCGATCCGCTCCAGGCACACCGACCAGATGGAACCCGCATGACCCGCACGCCCGCCATCCTCATCCTCGGCCCCTCCGCCCTGGCCTGCGCCCGCCGTATCCAGGCCTGTTATCCACAGGCCGAGATCCATGGACTGCGCAGCCGGGTCGAGGGCGTCGAGCAGCCCTATGACGATTTCGGCGACACCCTGCGCGGGCTGTACCGGCGCAACGTGCCGATCATCGCCCTGTGCGCCGCCGGCATCGTGATCCGCAGCCTGGCAGCGGTGCTGGGCGAGAAAGGCAGCGAGCCACCGGTACTGGCCGTGGCCGAGGATGGCAGCGCCGTGGTGCCCCTGCTCGGCGGCCTGGCCGGGGTCAACCGCATGGCCCGGGAAATCGCCAGCCACCTGCAGGTCAACGCGGCCATCACCACCAGCGGCGAGCTGCGCTTCGGCACCTGCCTGCTGGAACCGCCGGCCGGTTACGTGCTGGCCGACCTCGAACAGGGCAAGGGTTTCGTCAGCGACCTGCTGGGCGGCGAGACGGTGCGTATCGAGGGCGACGCGCCCTGGCTGGAACAGGCCAACCTGCCTGTGGATAACCAGGCCGAACGGGTTATCCACATCAGCCCGAACCGGCGGATTGCCCGCGCCGACGAGCTGCTGATCCACCCGCGCCAGGTCGCCGCCTGGATCGAACAACCCGGTCCGGCGCTGCTCGACGACCTGCGCCAGGCGCTGCACAGCGCCGCGCTGGCCGAACAGAGCCTGGCGTGCCTGCTGGCCGCCCCACAATGGATGGCCAACGCCGACCTGCAAGCCGTCGCCGCGCAGCTGAACGTGCCATTGCGTTTCATCGATGACAGCCGGCAACTGCCGCCGCTGCACAGCCAGCACGCCACCCTGCGTCTGCTGCAGGCCAGCGCCCCCCTCGACGCCAGCCAGCTCGGCCGACCGCGGGGCCGCCTGACGGTGATCGGCCTCGGCCCGGGCGCAGCGGAATTCATGGTGCCCGCCGCCCGCCAGGCCCTGGACGAAGCCCAGGACCTGCTCGGCTACGAAACCTACATCAACATGGCCGGCTCACTGCGCCCGGACCAGGTGCGCCATTGCACCGACAACCGCGAGGAAATGCAGCGCGCGCGCCATGCCTTCGAGCTGGCGACCAGCGGCCGGCGGGTGGTGGTGGTGTCATCGGGCGACCCGGGCGTGTTCGCCATGGCCGCCGCGGTGCTGGAAGCCTTGCACGGCGCCGATGAGGTGGAATGGCAGCGGGTCGAGCTGCAGATCTTCCCCGGCGTGTCGGCCGCCCTGGCTACCGCCGCCAAGGCGGGTGCGCCGCTGGGTCACGACTTCTGCCTGATCTCGCTCTCGGACAACCTCAAGCCGTGGAGCATCATCGAAACCCGCCTGGAGCACGCGGCGGCGGCCGACCTGGTGATGGCTTTCTACAACCCGATCTCCAAGGCCCGCCCCTGGCAACTCGGCCGCGCGCTGGAGATCCTGCGCCAGCAACGCACGCCGGAAACCCTGGTGGTACTCGGCCGCGACATCGGCCGCCCCGGCGAAACCCTGCGCACCCTGACCCTGGGCGAGTTGACGCCGGCGATGGTCGACATGCGCACCCTGGTGATCGTCGGCTCCAGCCAGACCTGCCGCTTCCCCCGCGCCGAAGGCGGCGACTGGGTGTACACGCCGAGGAGTTATCCACACACGTAGGAAGGGGTTGAGTGTGCGATATCCATAGGTTTCGACGGCCCACGCATGATGTGATCGACCACAGCAATGGGTATCGCTGCGCTCAACCCATCCTGCGAGTTCGAAACGGAAATATGAAAAGGCAGAAGCCCCTTTCGGGAGCTTCTGCCTTTGCGCAGGGCGCGGCTTATTTACTAGCGGTCAGGGTGCTGTAGCTG
>NZ_JAOCAH010000006.1 GCF_029839275.1 Pseudomonas sp. GD03944 | reverse complement strand
CATGCGGAATACGCCGAAGCGGCTCGGCTCGATCGGGGCGTTGAGGCTGGCCGACAGTGCCAGGCCCAGCACATCGCGGGTCTGGGCGGGGTCGATGACGCCGTCGTCCCACAAGCGGGCGCTGGAGTAGAAGGCGTGGGCCTGCTGCTCGTACTGGGCGACGATGGGCTGCTTGATGCGCGCTTCTTCCTCGTCGCTGAACGGGTGGCCGGCGCGGCTCGCCTGCTCGCGCTTGACCTGCACCAGCACTCCGGCGGCCTGCTCGGCCCCCATCACGCCGATCCGCGCGTTGGGCCACATCCACAAAAAGCGCGGGTCGTAGGCGCGGCCGCACATGCCGTAGTTACCGGCACCGAAGCTGCCGCCGATGATCACCGTGAATTTCGGCACCCTGGCGCAGGCCACGGCGTTGACCAGCTTGGCGCCGTGCTTGGCGATGCCGCCGGCCTCGTACTTCTGGCCCACCATGAAGCCGGTGATGTTCTGCAGGAACAGCAGGGGAATGCCGCGCTGGCAGGCCAGCTCGATGAAGTGCGCGCCTTTCTGCGCCGACTCGGCGAACAGGATGCCGTTGTTGGCCAGGATTGCGATGGGGTAACCGTGCAGGTGGGCGAAGCCGCACACCAGGGTGGTGCCGAACAGCGCCTTGAATTCATCGAACACCGAGCCGTCGACCAGGCGCGCGATCACTTCGCGCACGTCGAAGGGCTGCTTGGCGTCCGCCGGGATCACCCCGTACAGCTCGTCGCTGGCGTACAGCGGGGCGATCGGCTGGCGCGCATCGAGCGCGCCGAGCTTGCGCCAGTTGAGGTGGGCGACGCTACGCCGGGCCAGGGCCAGGGCATGCTCGTCGTCCTCGGCATAATGGTCGGCCACGCCGCTGGTCTTGCAGTGCACGTCGGCACCGCCAAGCGCCTCGGCGCTGACCACTTCACCGGTGGCGGCCTTCACCAAAGGGGGGCCGGCGAGGAAGATGGTGGCCTGCTCGCGGACCATGATCGCTTCGTCAGCCATGGCCGGCACGTAGGCGCCACCTGCGGTGCAGGAGCCCATGACCACGGCGATCTGCGGGATGCCCATGGCGCTCATGTTGGCCTGGTTGAAGAAGATCCGCCCGAAGTGTTCGCGGTCCGGGAACACCTCTTCCTGGCGCGGCAGGTTGGCGCCGCCGGAGTCCACCAGGTAGATGCACGGCAGGCGGTTCTGCTGGGCGATGGTCTGGGCGCGCAGGTGCTTTTTCACCGTCAGTGGGTAGTAGCTGCCGCCTTTCACCGTGGCGTCGTTGGCCACGATCATGCATTCGATGCCTTCGACCCGGCCGATGCCGGCCACCACGCCGGCGGCGGGCACGTCTTCGCCATAGACCTCGTAGGCGGCCAGTTGGCCGATCTCGAGGAACGGCGAGCCGGGGTCGAGCAGGCGGTTGATGCGCTCGCGGGGCAGCAGCTTGCCGCGCGAGGTGTGGCGTTCCTGGGCCTTGGCACCGCCGCCTTCGTGGATCTGGGCGAGCAGGGTGCGCAGGTCGTTGACCTGGGTGAGCATCGCCTCGCGGTTGGCGGCGAACTCTGGCGAGCGCGGGTTGAGCTGGGTGTGCAGGATGGCCATCGTCAGGCTCCGGTTGGGTCCGTCGGGTGGAGGGCGTTCCAGTCATCCACCCGACGTTGGCAAGCGCTTACTTGGTTTCGTTGAACAGCTCGCGGCCGATCAGCATGCGGCGGATTTCGCTGGTGCCGGCGCCGATCTCGTAGAGCTTGGCGTCGCGCAGCAGGCGGCCGGTGGGGAATTCGTTGATGTAGCCGTTGCCGCCAAGGATCTGGATCGCGTCCAGGGCCAGTTGCGTGGCGCGCTCGGCGGTGTAGAGGATTACCCCGGCGGCGTCCTTGCGCGTGGTCTCGCCACGGTCGCAGGCCTGGGCCACGGCGTACAGGTAGGCGCGGCTGGCGTTGAGCTGGGTGTACATGTCGGCGACCTTGCCCTGGATCAGCTGGAATTCGCCGATGCTCTGGCCAAACTGCTTGCGGTCGTGGATGTAGGGCACGATCACGTCCATGGCCGCCTGCATGATCCCCACCGGGCCACCGGAGAGCACCACGCGCTCGTAGTCCAGGCCGCTCATCAGCACGCGCACGCCGCCGTTGAGCTGGCCGAGCACGTTTTCTTCCGGCACTTCGACGTCATCGAAGAACAGCTCGCAGGTGTTGGAGCCGCGCATGCCCAGCTTGTCGAACTTGTTGCCACGGCTGAAGCCCTTCCAGTCGCGCTCGACGATGAAGGCGCTGATGCCGTGGGGGCCCTTGTCCAGGTCGGTCTTGGCGTAGATCACGTAGGTGTTGGCGTCCGGGCCGTTGGTGATCCAGGTCTTGCTGCCGTTGAGCACATAGCGGTCGCCGCGCTTGTCGGCGCGCAGTTTCATCGACACCACGTCGGAGCCGGCGTTGGGCTCGCTCATGGCCAGGGCGCCCACGTGCTCGCCGCTGATCAGCTTGGGCAGGTAGCGGGCTTTCTGCTCGGCCGAGCCGTTGCGCTTGATCTGGTTGACGCAGAGGTTGGAGTGGGCGCCGTAGGAGAGGGCGACCGAGGCCGAGCCGCGGCTGATTTCTTCCATGGCGATGACGTGGGCCAGGTAGCCCAGGCCCGCGCCGCCGTATTCCTCTTCGACGGTGATGCCGAGCAGGCCCATGTCGCCGAATTTCTTCCACATGTCCATCGGGAACTGGTTGCTGGCGTCGATCTCGGCGGCGCGCGGCGCCAGTTCGCTGGCGACGAACGCCTGCACCTGCTCGCGCAGCATGTCGAGGGTTTCGCCGAGCGCGAAGTTGAGGGAGGGGTAGCTCATGGTTTCACCTGTTGGAATTGTTCGAGTGGGAAAACGGGGGCTGCGCGGCCAGGCCTAGGAGGGCGTGGCGGGCTGTTTGTCGAGTTCGGCCATGGCGCTCAGGCAGCGCTCTTCGGCGGTGTCCAGTTCCAGCTGCATCTGCTGGATGTCGAGCAGTTGCTGTTCGAGCTGGCCGCGCCGCTCGGCGATCTTGGCCATGAAGGTGTCCAGCTGCTTGCGGTTGCCGGCGGGGTCGTAGAGGCCGATCAGTTCCTTGCATTCGGCCAGGGAGAAACCGATGCGCTTGCCGCGCAGGATCAGCTTGAGGGTGACCTTGTCCTTGGCGCTGTAGATGCGCTCCTGGCCCCGGCGCTCGGGGCTGAGCATGGCCTGCTCCTCGTAGAAGCGAATGGCCCGGGTGGTGATGTCCAGTTCGCGGGCCAATTCGGAGATGGAGTAGGTGGTCATGGGGCGGCTCTCGTTTACCTTTACGTTAACGTAAGTCTGCCGTTCGATGAAGTCAATCGGCGGCTGTTCAGTCCCGATCCGGTGCCCCCAGCGGGAACAGGTGGCGATAAGGGCGCGCTTCGTCCACCGCGCGGGCGAAGGACTGGCGGTCCAGCAGGCGGCTGCGGTAGGCGCGCACCTGCCCGAAGCGTTCATCGATCGGGTGCACCCAATCGGCATAGAACAGCGCGGGCGCCGCGGCGCAGTCGGCCATGCTGAAGGTATCGCCCGCTGCCCATTGGCGTCCGGCCAGCGTCTGATCGAGCCAGCGGTACGCGGTTTCGAATTGCGCGTGGGCGTTCTCGACGCCGTACGGGTCACGGTGTTCGGCCGGGCGCAGGCTGTCGAAAACGACCGTCAACAGTGGTCCGGCAATGTAATTGTCGAAGAAGCGGTCGAGAAAGCGCACCTCCAGCGCCGCGTCTGGCGCGCTTGGAATCAGGCGCACCGGGCCGGGATGCTGCTGGTCCAGGTACTCGATGATGATGCTGGATTCGGCGATCACCCGGTCGCCATCCTGCAACACCGGAAAGCGTTTCAGCGGCCAGAGGGCGGCGTGTTCGGCCACCACTTCCGGGGCAGCGTCCTCGATCAGGCGCCAGTCGAAGGGCGTGTCGTTTTCGTACAGCGCGATCAGCACTTTCTGGCAGTAAGAGGAGAAAGGGTGGGCATAGAGGTTCATGGGCGGGCCTGCTCCGTGGTGGGTTGTGAAGGGGTGTCAGTGAGTAGTCGTGCGGCGCGGGCCTGGATCGACACACCGGCAAGCGTTCGCCTATAGCCAATAGTCGTAGACGAAACGGTTTGTGCACGGGGAGGGTTGTCGGACGAGTTGGATAGCGCTAACATCCGGCTCAAACAATGAGCGGCCCACACGAATGGCGCCCAGGAGATAGCATGCAGACCTCATCTGCTCCCTCTGTTGCACCGGCACGTCGCACCCTGGTGGTCATGGGGGTCAGCGGCTCCGGCAAGAGCAATATCAGTCTGGCCGTTGCCAGCCACCTAGGCTGGCGCTACATCGAGGCCGATCACTTCCATCCCGAAGCCAATGTCGAACGCATGCGTGCGGGCATCCCGCTGAGCGACGACGATCGCATCCAGTGGCTGGATTCGCTGATCGACGAAATGCGCTGCGTCCAGGTGGAAGGTCAAGGCTTCGTCCTGGCCTGTTCGGCACTCAAGCAGGCCTACCGTGATCGCCTGCGTGCGGCGGTCCCGGGCCTGCAGTTCGTTCACCTCGATGTCGACCATGCCACCGCCCTGCAGCGGGTGGGCGAGCGTCCCGGGCATTTCATGCCGACTTCCCTGGTGGCCAGCCAGTTCGAGACCCTGCAACGCCCGGAAGGCGAGCCCCATACGCTGATCGTCGACGCCTCGCGTTCCCGCGAAGAGGTGGTGGCCACGGTGGACCAGTGGCTGCGCCGTGACGGCGCGGAGGCGGAGATGGCCGAACGGACGGCGTTTTCTTCGACTGCCTTTGATAGCGCTAACCATGCCCCGACGCTGACGGCCGAGCCGATTTATGGCGGGCGCGTAGCCCAATGGTTCGACCGCGTGACCGACGTGATGATGGCCATGTTGATGGCGTTCATGGTGGTCGCGGTGTTCTGCAACGTGGTGGCGCGCTACGCCTTCGGTACCGGCATGGCCGGGGTCGAGGAACTGTCGCGCCTGGCCTTCGTCTGGTTGGTGTTCGTCGGCGTGGCCTCGAGCATGCGTCGCGGCGAACTGATGCGATTTTCCATGATTCGCGACCGCTTGCGGCCCTTCGTACAGCGCCTGGCGGATTCCATCAGCTGGCTACTGGTGGCCGGTGCCAGCCTGCTCTCGGCCTGGGGCGCCTGGCATCAGGTGGAGTTCGGCTGGGGCAACGTCAGTACCGTGGTCGGTTACCCGGTGGTGCTGGCGATGGTGCCGATCCTGGCCTGCATGATCGCCCTGGTGGTCCTGGCCCTGGTGCAACTGGTGATGCTCTGGAGACGTCCGTCGCTCAGCGCTGCCGCCCACGCGAACGTAACGGCCGACTGAGCCGGTTTACACCCATAACAACACCGGGCAATGCCCACCGAGGACCTGCAGATGACTGTCGCTGTCTTCCTTTCTTCCCTGTTGGGGTTCATGGCGTTCGGCATGCCCATCGCCTTCGCCCTGATTCTCACCGGCGCCGTGCTGATGTGGTACCTGGAGTTCTGGGACGTGCAGCTGCTGGCGCAGAACCTGCTGGCGGGTGCCGACAGTTTCCCGCTGCTGGCCGTGCCGTTCTTCATCCTGGCCGGTGAGCTGATGAACGCCGGCGGTATTTCGCGGCGCATCATCGCCATGGCCCAGGCCTATTTCGGCCACCTGCGTGGTGGTCTGGGTTACGTGGCGATCGCTGCAGCGGTGCTGCTGGCGAGCATGTCCGGTTCGGCCCTGGCGGACACCGCGGCCCTGGCCACCCTGCTGCTGCCGATGATGCGCCAGCGCGGTTACCCACTGCATTCCTCCGCCGGCCTGGTGGCGGCGGGCGGTATCATCGCGCCGATCATCCCGCCGTCCATGCCGTTCGTGATCTATGGCGTGGTGACCAACACCTCGATCAGCCAACTGTTCATGGCCGGCCTGGTGCCGGGGCTGATCATGGGCGTCGGCCTGGTGGTGGCCTGGACGCTGATCGCCCGGGATTTCAACGAGCCGCCGATGCCCAAGGCCACCAAGGCCGAACGGCGCAAGGCGCTGGTGGATGGCGTGGCAGCGCTGATGCTGCCGGTGATCATCGTGGGTGGCCTGCGCTTCGGGCTGTTCACCCCGACCGAAGCGGCTGTGGTGGCGGCAGTGTATGCCCTGGGCGTGTCCACCTTGCTCTACCGCGAACTGAGCTGGGCCGCCTTCAACGAGACCCTGACCCGCGCCAGCCGCACCACCGCTTCGGTGATGTTCCTTTGCGCCGCGGCGACCGTCTCGGCCTACATGGTGACCCTGGCCCAGCTGCCCGGCGAGATCGCCGCGATGCTCGGCCCGCTGGTCGAACACCCGAAACTGCTGGTGGCCGCCATCGTGCTGCTGATGCTGGCGGTGGGCATGGTACTGGACCTGACCCCGACCATCCTGATCCTCGGCCCGGTGCTGGCGCCGATCGCGGCGGGTGCCGGCGTCGATCCGGTGTACTTCGGCGTGATGTTCGTCCTCATCGGTTCGATCAGCCTGATCACGCCGCCGGTGGGCACGGTGCTCAACGTGGTGGGCGGCATCGGCCGCCTGCAGATGGAAGTGCTGGTGCGCGGTGTGATGCCGTTCTTCCTGATCTACATGGTGATCGTGGCGCTGCTGATCGTCTTCCCGTCGATCGTCACGGTCCCGTTGGCCTGGCTGCGCTGACGCGGCCCGATTCACCCTTGTCGTACTTCTCACAACAATAAAAGGTACTCACTGATGAAACGTCCCCTGATCGCTGTCCTCACCGCCGCGATGCTCTGCGGCCCGCTGGCCTCCCTGACCGCCCATGCCGACGACGTCCGCTCGCGGATGATACGCTTCGGCTACGGGCTCAACGAAAACAGCAACCAGGGGCGGGCGGCCAAGCTGTTCGCCGACGAGGTGGCCAAGGCCTCCGACGGCAAGCTGAAAATGCGTACCTTCGGCGCTGCCAGCCTGGGCTCGGATGACCAGATGCAGAACGCCCTGATCGGCGGCGCCCAGGAGATGATGGTCGGTTCCACCGCGACCCTGGTGGGCATCACCAAGGAAATGGCGGTGTGGGACACACCGTTCCTGTTCGCCAACGAAAAACAGGCCGATGCGGTTCTCGACGGTCCTGTCGGCCGCCAGGTGATGGACAAGCTGGAAGAGAAGGGCCTGGTGGGCCTGGTCTACTGGGAAAACGGCTTCCGCAACATGACCAACAACGTGCGTCCGATCAACACCCTGGAAGACTTCCAGGGCATCAAGCTGCGCGTGATGCCCAACCCAGTGTTCCTCGAAACCTTCAAGCTGATGGGCGCCAACGCGCTGCCGCTGCCATTCTCGGAGCTGTTCACCGCCCTGGAAACCAAGGCCGTGGACGGTCAGGAAAACCCGTTCAACACCATCCTCTCCTCGAAATTCTACGAGGTGCAGAAGTACCTGACCGTGACCAACCACGTCTACAGCCCGTGGATCGTCACTGCGTCCAAGCGCTGGTGGGACGGCCTGTCCAAGACCGAGCAGGGCATCATCCTCGAGGCAGCGAAGAAGGCCCGCGACTTCGAGCGTGAGGACACCCGCGCCGAAGCGACCAAGGCCCTGGCCCAGCTCAAGGAGCAGGGCATGGAAATCAACGAAATCAGCCCTGAGCAAGTGCAGCGCATGCGCGAACAGGCCAAGCCGGCGATCCAGAAAGTGATCGACACCGTCGGCGAGCCGCTGTTCGAACAGGTGCAGGCCGAGCTGTCGAAAACGGGCAACTGACCGGTTTAGCGGGGCACGCCATAGTCGTCACTCCTTGCATGGTGGTGGCGGCACAGGGCGGCGTGCCCCGCGCTTTTTTCACCTGTAGAATCGCCGACCGTCACCCCATGGAACGATCATGAGCCAACGTCGCCGCCGCACCGCCGAACGCGTCACCCTGTCCGATGTGGCCAAGGCGGTGGGCTGTTCGCTGATGTCCGCCTCGCGCGCGCTGTCGCAGCCCGAGCGGGTGTCCGATGCGTTGCGTGCCCAGGTGATGGAGGCGGCCAAGGCCCTGGGCTACGTGCCGCACCCGGCGGCGCGGGCACTGGCCAGTTCCAAGTCGAACCTGGTGGCGGTGCTGATTCCCTCGTTGTCCAACTCGGTGTTCGTCGACACGGTCGAAGCCATCCAGCGGGTGCTGATGCCGGCGGGCTTCGAGATGATGATCGGCGTCAGCCACTACCGGCCCGAGGAGGACGAGCGCCTGCTGCGGTCCTACCTTGCGCACCAGCCGGCGGGATTGTTGCTGACAGGGTTCGAGCGCAGCGACGCGGCGCGGGAAATCCTCGGCAGTTGCCGCGGCCCGATCGTCACCATGATGGAGCTGAGCGACGCCGAGGACGAATACTGCGTCGGTTTTTCCCAGCAGGACGCGGGGGCGGCCATGACCCGCGCGCTGATCGAACGGGGCTACCGACACATCGCCTTTGCCGCGGCGCAACTCGACCCGCGCACCTTGCAGCGGGCCGAAGGGTATCGCCAGGCGATGGCGGAGCAGGGGCGTCACGACCCGAGCCTGGAACTGCTCACGCCGGAGCTGTCGTCCATCGGCCTGGGGGCGGCCTTGCTGGATCGGCTGTTGGCCCAGCAACCGGAAATCGACGCGGTGTTCTTCAACAACGACGACCTGGCGCTGGGGGCGCTGTTCCGGGCGCGGCAGTTGGGGTTGGAGGTGCCGGGGCGCCTGGCCATCGCCGGCTTCAACGACCTGCCGGCGGCGGCCTGGGTGCACCCGGCGCTGACCACCGTGCGCACCACCCGTGGGCAGATCGGTCAGTTGGCGGGGGAGATGCTGCTGACCCTGATGCGCGGCGAATTGCCGGCCCAGCGCTGCATCGACGTCGGCTTCGAGCTGGTGCTGCGCGACAGCGCCTGACTGGCGCTATCGAACAGCTTTTTCCTTTCCTCAGGCGGAGGCCTTCTCCGCCTTCTTTTCCTGGGCGATCACCTGCTGGGAAATCTCGATGATCTGCTCGCGCATCCAGCGGTTGGCCGGGTCCTGGTCGGTGCTTTCGTGCCAGTACAGGTGGGTTTCCAGGGTCGGCACGTCGCTCACCGGCAGCTCCACGTAGTGCAGGTCGTTGCGCCGGGCGAAGCGCTCCGGCACGGTCATGGCCATGTCGGTGTTCTGCAGCACGTTGGAGGCCATCAGGTAGTGCTGCGAGCGCAGGGAAATCTTGCGCTGGATGCCCATCTTGCCCAGCGCCAGGTCGATGTAGCCCAGGCCGCTGCGGCGGCTGGAGATGTGGATGTGGGTCAGCGACAGGTACTCGTCCAGGCTGATCTTGTCCTTGGCCAGCGGGTGGGCGCGGCGCATGGCGCAGACGTAGCGGTCGTCCATCAGCTTGACGTGGCGCACCTGCGGGTCGGTGTTGAGGGGCACGTCCACGGCGAAGTCCAGGCGACCGGCGGCCAGTTCCTTGGTGGTCTCGCGGCGGCGCGCCAGCATGCTCTCGATGGTCACTTGCGGTGCCAGGCGGCGCAGGCGCTGGAACAGCGGCGGCAGGATCACCGCCTCGATCAGGTCGGTCATGCTGATGCGGTAGGTCTTGTTCGCCTGGGCAGGGGTGAAGATGCGGCTTTCCTGCACGGAAATGCGCAGCTGCTGCAGGGCGTTGCGCACCGGGCCGATGATGTTCTGCGCCATCGGCGTGGGCACCATGCCCTGGGCGGTGCGCACGAACAGCGGGTCGTTGAAGGTCTCGCGCAGGCGGGCGAGGGCGTTGGACACGGCCGGCTGGGTGATGCCGACGATCTGCCCGGCCCGGGTCAGGTTGGCCTCGGTGTAGATGGCGTCGAAGACGATAAAGAGGTTCAGGTCGACCTTGTTCAGATTCATGCCACGCGCACTCCGAGAGTTGTTCTTATGGGTGAATCATATATCGGTGATGAATGTTAATACACGGCGAAAATAGGTTAGATAAATCCGGAGCCCTGTTCTAGCATCATTTTCACTCACCAAAACACCCGTCAGAAGGTAGCTCTCCATGGATTTTGCGTACTCCCCGAAGGTTCAGGAACTGCGTGAACGCGTCACCGCGTTCATGGAGAACCATGTCTACCCGGCCGAGGCCGTGTTCGAACAGCAGGTCAACGAGGGCGACCGCTGGCAGCCCACCGCGATCATGGAAGAGCTGAAAACCAAGGCCAAGGCCGAAGGCCTGTGGAACCTGTTCCTGCCCGAGTCCGAACTGGGGGCCGGCCTGACCAACACCGAGTATGCGCCGCTGGCGGAAATCATGGGCAGCTCGCTGATCGGCGCCGAGCCGTTCAACTGCGCCGCGCCGGACACCGGCAACATGGAAGTGCTGGTGCGCTACGCCAACGACGCGCAGAAGGAACAGTGGCTCAAGCCGCTGCTCAGTGGCGAGATCCGCTCGGCCTTCGCCATGACCGAGCCGGGCGTGGCCTCCTCGGACGCCACCAACATGCAGGCCCGTGCCGAGCGCGTGGGTGACGAGTGGGTGATCAACGGCCGCAAGTGGTGGACCTCCGGTGCCTGCGATCCGCGCTGCAAGATCATGATCTTCATGGGCCTGACCAACCCGGACGGCCCGCGCCACCAGCAGCATTCGATGATTCTGGTGCCGATGGATACCCCCGGCGTGAAGGTGCTGCGCCCGCTGCCGGTGTTCGGCTATGACGACGCGCCCCATGGCCATGCCGAAGTGCTGTTCGAGAACGTGCGCGTGCCGTACGAGAACGTGCTGCTGGGCGAGGGCCGCGGCTTCGAGATCGCCCAGGGTCGCCTCGGCCCGGGCCGTATCCACCACTGCATGCGTTCCATCGGCATGGCCGAGCGTGCACTGAAACTGATGTGCGAGCGTTCGATCAACCGCACCGCGTTCGGCAAGCCGCTGGCACGCCTGGGTGGCAACATCGACCACATCGCCGACTCGCGCATGGAAATCAACATGGCGCGCCTGCTGACCCTGAACGCGGCGTACATGATGGACACCGTGGGCAACAAGATCGCCGCCAGCGAAATCGCCCAGATCAAGGTGGTGGCGCCCAACGTCGCGCTCAAGGTGATCGACCGGGCGATCCAGATCCACGGCGGCGCCGGGGTCTCCAACGACTTCCCGCTGGCCTACTGGTACGCCATGCAGCGCACCCTGCGCCTGGCCGATGGCCCGGACGAAGTGCACCGCGCGGCGATCGGCAAGTTCGAGATCGGCAAGTACGTGTCGAAGGAGATGATGCGCGCCAGCCGCTGAGGCCCGCCTGCTGAAAAAGAAACCCGCTCATGGCGGGTTTTCTTTTGCCTGGGATCAGGCGCCGGGCGGCTGCTGTTCGTCATCGTCGGCCTGGTCCAGGAACCAGTTCAGGCGCATGTGCAGCTGCGCGGCGAAGGCGCGGGCCGCCTGTTCATCGTGGAAAATCACCGCACGGCGGCCCATGTGCACTTTCCAGGCGGGGCGGCCGTGCTGGTCAATCAGTTCGATTTCAATGGTCGGGTCGGTCAACGGGCGCCTGGGTCTCAGCGGGCTGGTCTCGGGTTTTCAGCAGCGACAGCAGGACACCGCCTGCCAGCAGACCGAAGGTTACGCCAAGTGACAGCACCGCTGGAATCTTGCCGATGAAACCGTGCAGGAAAATCTTGCCGCCGATGAAGATCAGCACCAGCGCCAGGGCGTACTTCAGGTACACGAAGCGGTGCATCAGCGCCGCCAGGGCGAAGTACAGCGCCCGCAGGCCGAGGATCGCGAAGATGTTCGAGGTGTAGACGATGAACGGGTCCTGGGTGATGGCGAACACCGCCGGCACGCTGTCCACGGCGAACACCAGGTCGGCCAGCTCGATCAGCACCAGCGCCAGCAACAGCGGGGTGGCGTAGAGCAGCACCTTGCCGGTGGCCGGGTCGGGCAGGCGCACCAGGAAGTGGCCGCCGTGCAGGTTGTCGGTGACGCGGATGTGCCGGCGCAGGAATTTCAGCATCGGGTTCTGCGACAGGTCCGGGTGCTGTTCTTCCTTGGAGAACAGCATCTTCACCCCGGTCAGCAGCAGGAAGGCGCCGAACACGTAGAGAATCCACTCGAACTCCTGCACCAGGGCCGTGCCCAGGCCGATCATGATCGCACGCAGCACGATCACCCCGAGAATCCCCCAGAACAGCACGCGGTGCTGGTATTTGCGCGGGATGCCGAAGAACCCGAGGATCATCGCCATCACGAACACGTTGTCCATCGACAGCGATTGTTCGACCAGAAAGCCCGTGTAGAACTCCAGCGCCTTGGTCGCGCCCAGCTGCCACCAGACCCAGCCGCCGAAGGCCACGCCGACGCTGAAGTAGCCGCTGTAGAGCAGCAGGCTCTCGCGCATCTCGATTTCGTGCTGGTCGCGGTGCAACACGCCCAGGTCGAAGATCAGCAGGGCGAGGACGATGGTGATGAAGGCCAGCCAGAACCAGCTGGGGGTGCCGAGAAAGGGGGTGGTTAAAAAGGCATGCAGAGCCGTCATGGGACCTCCCTGTTGTCTGCCTAAGTTGAACATCAACTTAGTGACTCCGACATCACGGTGAGGAACTCACCGCCAGAGGGGCCCGGCGTCACGTACCGTTAAAGGTAGAAGTCGAAGGGCTGGGTTGCAAGCGGTGCAATCGCTGGCACGGACCGCTCTACCGTAGGGTGGGTTAGCCACGCCGGCCGCTGATCGCTCCGTGGCCGCGATCACCGCGCGTGGCGTAACCCACCAAGGCGTCTCATCGAATGACAAGGTTGAATCGCAATCCGTAGGGTGGAAAACCGCAACGCGTTTTCCACCGCCGTAACGGCCCGGTGGATGAAAAAAGCGTCATCCACCCTACGGGAGACAGCAATCCGTAGGGTGGGTTAGCCACGCCAACCGCTGATCGTTCAGCGGCCGCGGTCACCGCGCGTGGCGTAACCCACCAAAAGGCCTTGAGTCGGGTACGAACCTCAATACACCCACACTTCCACGCGGCGGTTCTTGATGCGCCCGTCATCGCCATCATTGGCCGCCACCGGCAGTTCGTCACCGAAACCGACGACCTCGCGCAGCAACACACCTTGCTTGGCCAGCTCGCGGCGCACGGCCATGGCCCGCAGCTTGGACAGCAGCTCGGCGCGGCCGGGGTCGCCTTTCGGGTCGCCGAAGCCCACCAGCACCACCTTGTTCTGCAGCTTGTCCTGGCTCTGCAGGTAGCTCATGACCCGCTCCAGGTCGCGCTGGGCCTTGTTGTCGAGGCTGGCGCTGCCTTCCTGGAAGCGGAAGTTGACGGTCAGGCGCTGGGCTTCGTTGGCCAGTTTCAGGTAGGCCGGCGGCATGGCGTTGTTCGGTGCGACGTTCACCGCCTGCACGGTCTGGGCGATGAAGCCGTTCTGGCCGACGATGGCCTGGCCGCGCGGGCTGTGGGTGAAGCGCACCAGCTCCCGGGCCCAGGCGTTGCTGCTCTGCGGCTGGATGTAGATGAACAGGCGGCGCGACAGCGGGTAGTCCTCGGTGGCCACCAGGGTCGGCAGCGGCGCCATGGCCAGGGAATCGCCGGCCGCGATCGACACCGCCTTGGCCTGGCGGATGTACGGCAGGCCGATGAAGCCGATGCCTTGCGGGTCCTGGCTGACGCCGTCGGACAGCTTCTCGCTGGATTCGAAGCGCTGGGCCGAAGGCGCCAGGGCCTTGCCGTGGGCGCTCAGCACCAGCTCCTTGAAGGTGTCGTAGGTGCCGGAATTGTCATCCCGGGCGTAGAGGCGGATGCGCCCGCTGTTACCGCCGAGCTGGCTCCAGTCGGTTACTTCGCCGGAGAAGATCTGCGCCAGCTGGTCGATGCGCAGCGCGACGATGGGGTTGCTCGGGTGGAGGATGATGGCCAGGCCGTCGATGGCGATGATCTGCTCGCCGCCGGCGCTTTTCAGATCACCGAGGCTTGCCAGGGCCGACGCTTCGGCGTCCTTGATCGGCCGCGAGGAGGCGGCCAGGTCGGCGCTGCCGTCGCGCAGGCCGGTGAAACCGGTGCCCGAACCGTGGGCGGCGATGGTGACCACGACGCGGCGCCCGTTGCTGGCGCGGCCGCTGATCTGCTGCTCGTTCTCCACGGCGCCGGCTTCGATGCGGATGTCGCTCAGGCCCTGCTCTTCGAGCATGCCCTTGATCAGGGCCGGGCCGAGTCGCGCGCCGATGGTGTTGGAGCCCTGGATGTGCAGGACGGTGCCGCTGCTGGTGGGCGTGGGCAGGGCGTCGGCGAACACCGACCAAGGCAGGGCGTAGCAGATGAACCCGAGGATCAGGAAGGTGAGGGTACGGCTCCAGGTTTCCTGGTCATCGGCGGGCAGGGCGCGCGGCATGCGGCAAACACCTTGTATGGGTGGAGGAAAGTGCCGCGACGATAAGACAGAAAGGTGACTGGATTATGACAGGTGGGTGTTGGCGGGCTGTTCAAAGAGAGGCAGGGAAGCGGTCTGCCACGGGGCTTTCCGCTTCCCGTCGGGTCAGCTCAGCTCGAGCCAGATCGGCGCGTGGTCCGAGGGCTTTTCCATGCCGCGCAGGTCGTAGTCGATGCCGGCGTCCTTGAGGCGGGCCTGCAGCGGCTGGCTGGCGAGGATCACGTCGATGCGCAGGCCGCGCTTGGGCTCGTCCTCGAAGCCGCGGCTGCGGTAGTCGAACCAGCTGAAGCGGTCGTTCACCTCCGGGTGCAGGTGGCGGAAGCTGTCGACCAGGCCCCAGCCCTTGAGGGTGGCCAACCATTCGCGCTCTTCTGGCAGGAAGCTGCACTTGCCGGTCTTCAGCCAGCGCAGGCGGTTGGGTTCGCCGATGCCGATGTCGCAGTCTTCCGGGGAGATGTTGATGTCGCCCATCACCACCAGCGGCTGGCTGGGCTGGAAATGCGCCACCAACAGGTTCTGCAGGTCAGCGTAGAAGCGTTGCTTGGCCGGGAACTTGACGGGGTGGTCGCGGCTTTCGCCCTGGGGGAAGTAGCCGTTCATCACGGTGATCGGGTTGCCCTGGGCATCGGCGAAGGTGCCATAGATGAAGCGGCGCTGGGATTCTTCGTCATCGCCCGGGAAACCCTTGTGCAGCTCCAGCGGTGCCTGGCGCGAGAGCAGGGCGACGCCGTAGTGGCCCTTCTGGCCGTGGTACTGGACGTGGTAGCCAAGGTTACGGATTTCCGCTTCGGGGAACTGGTCGTCGGAGACCTTGGTTTCCTGAAGGCCGATCACGTCCGGCTGGTGTTTCTCGATCAGCGCCGCCAACTGGTGCGGGCGCGCCCGCAGGCCGTTGATATTGAACGAGACGATCTTCATGGCGGCAAATCCTGGTTTCAGCGGGAAAGCCTGCGATGCTAGCCGATCCGCCGGGCCGACGGCCAGCGATCTGGCAGGCCCACAAAGGCGGTGCTAGGGTGGCAACAGGCCCCTCCATTAAAAGAACAACCGAGGTCACCGCCCATGCCCCACAGAACAGCCGAAGTCCGTTTGCTCGACGGTGGTTACGCCCGCGAGGCGCGCTCGCTGCTGTACCACGCCTACCGCCACGACCCGACCTTCGCCTACCTGTTCGAGGCGGACCGCGCCGGCTACGACCAGCGGGTCCGGGCCACGGTGCGCGAGCTGGTGCAGCAGCACTTCAACGAGGACCTGCCGGCCCTTGGGCTGCTGATCGAGGATCGCCTGATCGGCATGGCCCTGATCGCGCCGCCACGGCGCCGTCTGGACATCACCGAAAGCTGGGGCTGGCGCATGCGCATGCTGCTGACCACCGGCTTCCGCTGCACCCGGCGCTACCTGGAATACCACGACGCCGTGCTGTCGTGCCTGCCGCCGGGCCAGTACCACGTGCTGCCGCTGATCGGCATCCACCCGGAATTCCAGGGGCAGAAGTTCGGCGAGCAACTGCTGGAGGCGCTGCACGACTGGTGCGCCCAGGACGACACCTCGCAAGGCATCGTCATCGACACCGGCAACCCGCATTACCTGGCCTTCTACAAGCGCCAGGGCTATGAAGACATCGGCGAGCTGGCGGTGGGGCCGATCATCGAACACGTGTTCTTTCACCCCAATCCGCAGCCGGTGGCCAAGGCCAGCGCCTGAGCCTGGCTGGAAACAACCGGTAACCGGGGCGCGGGGAGCATCTGCTCTAGAATGGGGCGTAGGCCGTGGTAGCATCCGCCCCATGAGAGTGTTGAACAGAACGGTCGTGGCAGCGCTGTTGCTGGCGTTGAGTACCGCGGTGCTGGCTGAAGCGCGCCTGGAGGTGCGGGTCACGCCGAACAGTACCGCGCTGCGGGAAAACATCCAGAACTACATCGGCAGCCTCGGCGATCGCGACGCCGAAGCCTTGCAGCGTTTCCGCCGGGTCGCCGAGAGTCGCGCCCACGAGGCCGCCCAGGCCCTGGGCTACTACCAGGCGCAGATCGAGACCGAAGTCAGTGAACAGGCCCCGCTGCGCCTGATCGTCAACGTGGTGCGCGGCGAGCCGGTGCGCCTGCGCGAGGTCACCCTGCGCATCGACGGGCCGGCCAGCGAGCTGCGCGCCTTTCGCATCCCCACCGACGACCGGCTCAAGCCCGGTGCCGTGCTCAACCATGGTCGTTATGAAGCGGCCAAGCGCTCGATTCAGAACCAGGCTTCACGCTACGGCTTCTTCCGGGGCCGCTTCAACGCCCAGGAACTGCAGATCGACCCCCGTGCCGGGGTGGCCGACATCCGCCTGATCTACGACAGTGGCCCGCGTTACCAGCTGGGGGCGGTGAGCTTCGACGGCGACGTGCCGTTCGACGAGTCCCTGCTGCAACGCATGGTGCCGTTCCAGGCGGACGCCCCCTACGATTCCGAGCGTATCGCCGAGCTGTACCAGGCGCTGCGCTCCAGCGGCTATTTCGAAAGCGTGCGGGTCGACGCCAACCCGGCCGAGGCCGAACAGCGGGTGATTCCCGTCAAGGTCCAGATGTCGGCGCGCAAGCCGCGCAGCATGGGCCTGGGCCTGGGGTTCTCTACTGACGTCGGCCCGCGCGGCCGGGCCAACTGGACCCGGCACTGGGCCAACCCGCAGGGGCACAGCTACGGCGCCGAGATGGAGTTGTCGGCGCCGCGGCAGAACGTCGGCCTGTGGTACGACGTGCCCCTGGACCCGCCGCTGACCGACAAGCTGCGCTATGCCGGTGGCTATCAATATGAAGAGCTGGCCGATACCGACAGCCTCAGCCGCCTGCTGACCGTGGGGCCGGAATGGCACAGCAAGCTCGACAGCGGCTGGCAGCGGGTCCTGTCGCTGAAATGGCAGCGCGAGGAATACCGCCTGGGCGACGATTCCGGCCTGAGCACGCTGCTGATGCCGGGCGTCAGTTTTTCCTACCTGCACAGCGACAACCAGATCGACCCGAACCACGGCTACCGCCTGCAGTTCGACCTGGCGGCGGCCAAGGAAGGGCTGCTGTCGGACACCGACCTGGTGCACGGCAACGTGCTGCTCAAGGGCCTGACCACCCTGGCGGAGCGGCATCGGTTCCTCGGGCGCGTGCAGTTCGGTGGCACGGCCTCCGATGGCTTCAATGCGTCGGTGCCGCCGTCCCTGCGCTTCTTCGCCGGTGGCGACCAGAGCGTGCGCGGCTACGACTACCAGACCCTGTCGCCGGAGAACCGCCAGGGCGACAAGGTCGGCGGGCGCTACCTGTTCGCCGCCAGTGCCGAGTACCAGTACAGCGTGGCCGAGCGCTGGCGGGTGGCGACCTTCTTCGACCAGGGCAACGCCTTCAACTCGCTGGATTTTCCCACCCTGAAAAGCGCCGTGGGCCTTGGGCTTCGCTGGGTCTCGCCGGTGGGGCCGCTGCGCCTGGACCTGGCGCACCCGCTGGATGACCAGGGCGGCGTGCGCCTGCATTTCTCCATGGGGCCGGAACTGTGAGGCGCGGGCTGACACTCACCCTGGCCAGCCTGCTGGGCCTGTTGCTGCTGGTGCTCCTGGTCGTGACGGTGATCCTCGGCACCACCGCCGGCAGCCGCTGGGCCTTGCAACAGGTGCCGGGGCTGACCCTGGAGAACTTCGACGGCCGGCTGGGCGGCGCCTGGCGGGCCGATCGCCTGCACTGGCAGCAGGGCGACAGCCGCGTGGAGGTGCTGGCGCCGGCGCTGGACTGGTCACCGAGCTGCCTGCTGCGCGCCACCCTGTGCATCGAGCGGCTGGCCGCCGAGCGCATCGACCTGCATTTCCCGCCGAGCACCGAGAGCAGTGACGAACCGCTGCGCCTGCCCGACCTCGACCTGCCCCTGGCCCTGCAAGTGGGCGACGTGCAGATCGGCAGCCTGACCCTGAACGACGCCGAGCAATTGCAGACCCTGCACCTGCAGGCCAAGTGGGTGGCCGACGGCCTGCGCATCGAACGCCTGCAACTGCAGCGTGACGCGCTGTCGGTCGACATCCAGGGCACCGTGCAGCCCCGCGGCGACTGGCCGCTCAGCCTCACCGGCGATGTGACCCTGCCCGCGCCGGGTGAGACGCCCTGGCAACTGGCGGTGCAGGTCAGCGGCGACCTGCTGCACAGCCTGAACCTGCAGGCCGACAGCCAGGGCTACCTCAATGGCCGGCTGACCGGCGAGGTGCAGCCCCTCGCCGAACACCTGCCGGCGCAGGTGCGGCTGGAGGCTGATGGTTTCCTCGCGTCGCCCGACCTGCCGCCCACGCTGCGCCTGGATGACCTGATGTTGAAGGCCGACGGCAACCTGCAGGACGGTTACGCCATCGACGGCGCGGCGCGGCTGCCGGCCGAAGAGGGGCCCATGGCCCTGCGCCTGCTGGGTTCGGTGACGGCCGAGGGCGCGCAGATCGAGGCCCTCGACCTCACAGCCAACCCGGCGCAGCGCGTGCAGCTCAGCGGCAGCCTGGACTGGCGCGAGTCCTTCAGCCTGGACAGCCGTTTCGACTGGCAGGATTTTCCCTGGCAGCGTCTCTACCCGCTGGACGAGCCGCCACCCGTGGCGCTGCGCACGCTGAAGGGCGAGCTGGTGTTTGCCGATGGCAACTACCTGGGCAATTTCGCCGCCGATCTGCAAGGCCCGGCCGGCGATTTCAGTGTGTCCAGCCCGGTAAGCGGCGACCTGCAACAGGTGTTCCTGCCCGAGTTGCGGGTGACCGCGGGGCAGGGCCAGGTGGCGGGGCAGGTGAGCGTCGGGTTCGCCGACGGGGTGCGCTGGGACGCCAACCTGGCGGTCAGCCAGTTCGACCCCGCCTACTGGGTGGCCGAGTTGCCTGGCACCCTGGCCGGTCCGTTGCGCAGCAAGGGCGAATGGCGCGACCAGACCCTGCGGCTGGATGCCGACATCGACATCCAGGGCCGCCTGCGTGGCCAGCCCGTGGTGCTGCAAGCGCGCACTGACGGTTCCGGCGAGCGCTGGACCCTGGAACGCTTCGACCTGCGCCTGGGCGACAACCGCATCGACGGCCAGGCCGCGCTGGATCGCCAGCTGACGGGGCAACTGCGCATTGCCCTGAGCCGCCTGGGCCAGCTGTGGCCGGGGTTGCAGGGTGGCATCGACGGCCAGCTCGACCTCGCCGGCACCCTGCAGGCACCCCAGGGGCAACTGGCGTTGCAAGGGCAGCGCCTGGCCTACACCGACCAACGCATCAACAACCTTGCCCTGCGCGCCACCCTCGACCGTGCTCAGCGCGCCCAGCTCGACCTGACCGCCACCGGCATCGCCCTGGGCGATACCGCGCTGGGTACGTTGACGGTCGAGGGGCAGGGCGATATCAAGCAGCAACAACTGACGCTGGACCTCGACGGCCCGTTGCTGCAGAGCGTGCTGGCCTTCGACGGCACCCTGGACAAGGGCAACTGGCGTGGCCGCCTGAGCCGGGGCGAGCTGCAGAGCAATGGCCAGGACTGGCGCCTGCAGGCCCCGGCATCGCTGGTGCGCCTGGCCAGCGGGCAACTCACCCTAGGCGCCCACTGCTGGCGTTCCGGCCCCGCCAGCCTGTGTGGCGAAGACCAGCGGCTGATGCCCGAGCCGCGCATTCGCTACACCCTGGCCAACTTCCCGCTGGACAGCTTGGGCCAGTGGCTGCCGAAGGATTTCGCCTGGCAGGGCCAGTTGAATGCCGAAATTCACCTCGACCTGCCCGCCAGCGGCCCCAACGGCCATGTGCTGCTGGACGCGGGGCAGGGCGTGTGGCGCGTGCGCGAGCAGGACCAGTGGGTCGACTTCCCCTACGACAGCCTGCGCTTGAGCAGCCAACTGCGGCCGCGCCAGGTGGAGGCCAACCTCGACCTGCGCGGGCCGGAGATCGGCGAGCTGGCGCTGCAGGCGCAGCTCGACCCGCGCCCGGCAAATAAGCCCCTGAGCGGCAGCTTCCGTCTGGACGGGCTGGACCTGGCGGTGATGCGCCCGTTCGTGCCCATGGTCGAACGCATCGCTGGCCAGTTGAACGGCAGCGGCAGCCTGTCCGGCAGCCTGCTGGCGCCCCAGGTCAACGGCCGCCTGCAACTGAGCGACGGCGAGCTGTCCGGCGGCGAATTGCCGACCCAGTTCGAAGCGCTGCAGCTGCAGGCGCTGATTGCCGGGGAAAGCCTGCAACTCACGGGCGGCTGGCGCAGCGGCGAAAACGGGCAGGGCAATATCCAGGGCGAACTGGCCTGGGGGCAGGACGTGAGTGCCGACATTCGCGTCAGCGGGCAGCGCCTGCCGGTGATCGTCGAGCCCTATGCCGACCTCCAGGTCGAACCGGACCTGCGCGTGCGGCTGATCGACCAGCTGCTGTCGGTCAGTGGCAAGGTCGCGGTACCGCGCGGCAGCATTCTGGTGCGCGAGCTGCCGCCGTCCACGGTGAAAGTATCCGAGGACGCGGTGATCGTCGGTGCCCAGAGTAAAGAAAAGACCGAAACCGCCATCGCCATGGACATCGACGTCACCGTGGGCCAGGACAAGCTGACCTTCAGTGGCTTTGGCCTGAACGCCGATCTGGCCGGGCAGATACACATCGGCAACGACCTCGAGACCCGTGGCGAGCTGGCCCTCAACAACGGCCGCTTCCGCGCCTACGGCCAGCGCCTGGAAATTCGCCGGGCGCGGTTGCTGTTCACCGGGCCGATCGACCAGCCGTTCCTCGACATCGAGGCGATCCGCCGGGTCGAGGACGTGGTGGCCGGGTTGCGCCTGAGCGGCAGCGCCGACCAGCCCCGCAGCGAAGTGTTCTCCGAGCCGGCCATGAGCCAGGAGCAGGCGCTGTCCTACCTGGTGCTCGGCCGGCCGATGTCCAGCGGCAACGACAACAACATGCTGGCCCGGGCCGCGCTGTCCCTGGGGCTGGCCGGCAGTTCGACCATGACCGGCAACGTCGCCCAGACCCTGGGCATCGAGAACTTCCAGCTGGACACCGAAGGCAGTGGCGACGGCACCAGCGTGGTGGCCAGCGGCAACCTGTCCGAGCGCCTGAGCCTGCGCTATGGCGTCGGCGTGTTCGAGCCGGTGAACACCGTGGCGCTGCGCTACGAGCTGACCAAACGCCTGTACCTGGAGGCCGCCAGCGGCCTGGCCAGCTCCCTCGACCTGTTCTACAAGCGTGATTTCTGAATGCCGAACCGCCCGGGCGCCGTCACCAACCTGGCAAACAGCCGTGCTAGCATCGGCGCTCTCCAGGCGCGGCTGCCGCGGTTTCTGCGCGCCGCTGCCGTATCCGTTTCTACCCGAACAACTCACCCCAATAACGAGAGGACATCCCGATGACTCAAGTCACCCTGCGTGGTAACCCGGTCAACGTCGCCGGCCAACTGCCCCAAGTCGGCCAGCAAGCCCCGGCCTTCAACCTGGTCGGTGCCGGCCTGGCCGACATCAGCCTGAGCAGCCTGGCCGGCAAGCGCAAAGTGCTGAACATCTTCCCGAGTGTCGACACCCCGACTTGCGCGACCTCGGTACGCAAGTTCAACGCCGAAGCCAGCAAGCTGGACAACACCGTGGTGCTCTGCGTCTCCGCCGACCTGCCGTTCGCCCAGGCGCGCTTCTGCGGTGCCGAAGGCCTGGACAACGTGGTGAACCTGTCGACCATGCGCGGTGCCGAATTCCTCAAGGACTACGGCGTGGCCTTGGCCGACGGCCCGCTGGCCGGCGTCGCCGCCCGTGCGGTGGTGGTGCTGGACGAGAACGACAAAGTCCTGCACAGCGAGCTGGTTGCGGAAATCGGCAGCGAGCCGAACTACGACGCCGCCCTGGCCGTGCTGAAGTAAGCTCTCGCAATGCCCCGAAACGGCCTGCTCTGCAGGCCGTTTTCGTTTCTGCGGGCTGGTGTGGCGCTAGTCGGTGGAGGCTGATACTCGGTTTTGGTGGGCTGAAGCCCACCCTACGGGGTTACGCAAGCGCTGTAGGGTGGGCTTCAGCCCACCAATTGGCCACACGAGCCGCCCATGACGAATGGCTGCTCGCGCCACGTTTCGGCCGTATCCGCACCACCCAATGCACGGCTGATCGTCAACCGGTACTCAATGTTTGCCCAGGGCGGCGATCACCAGCCGGCGCAGGCGGTTGGCGACCGGCGAGAGCTGGCGGCCCTTGACCAGCAGCAGGTAGTACGGCGACATCTCGATGGTCACGTTGAGCGGCAGGACCTTGAGCTTGGCGCCCACCTGGTCGCCCAGCAGCAGGTCCGGCACCTCGCTGGCCAGGGGCGCGATGGCCGAGGACGACACCAGGATGGCGATCATCGCCAGCAGCGAGGTGGTGTTGGTGATGTTGGTCGGCAGGGGCGCGCCGGCGTTCAGAAAAGCCGTTTCCATCGCCTCGCGGATCGGCGCCCGGTGGCTCTGCATGACCCATTCGTAGGGCGACAGGTCACGCAGCGTCACCTGATCCACGTTGGCCAGCGGATGATCCTGGCGAACCATCAGCTTGATGGTTTCGGTGCGTGCCGGAAAAATCTCGAAGTCCGTCGGGTTGACGCCGTGGGGCAGGCGGGCGAGGACGAAGTCGTTCTTGCCCGTGGCCAAGTCATGCACCAGCACATCGCTGGCGGCGACGTTGACGTGCACCTCGGCCCGCGGCGAGATCGCCTTGAGCTGGCGGATCGCCGGGATCACGAAGCCCACCGCCGCCCCGGTCACGGCCCCCACCGTGGTCCTGCCGCCTTCGCCGCGCTTGAGTTCCTCGACGTCCTGCGCCAGGTCACGCAGCTCCACCAGCATGTTGTGCGAGCGCTGCGCCAGGGCCCGGCCGATCAGGGTTGGCACCATGCCCTTGGCGTGGCGCTCGAACAGCCGGGCACCGAGGGTGTGTTCGATCTCCGCCAGCATGCGCGAGGCGGCTGGCTGGGTCACGGTCAGCGCATCGGCCGCGAGGCCGAGCTGGCCATGCTCGGCGATGGCGGCGATCAGGCGCAATTGGGGAATCTTCAGGTGCCGGGCGATGCCGATGTCCATCGTGGCGCTCACTCTGTTGTTGTTATTGAGGCGTTGGGCCGATTCTGCGACGCGGCGGGGTGCTTGTCGATTGCTCATATACCAATAGTGGTATGGCTGTGAGCGGAATTTGAATTTGATTGATATGCGCAGCTGCTTCTATCTTCAGACCTGCTTTGAAAGCTCTTCGCCGAACGAACAACAATAACTGCGATGTCGCGTGTGCCCAGGCATGCCGCAGGCGTCGCCCAGGAGAAGCTGATGAACACTGTCCGTAAGCTCGTGGCCGCGATGGCCGTGGGCGCCAGCCTGTTGAGCGCCGCCTCCGCCGGGGCCGCCGAGAAGGGGTTCGTGGGTATCGCGATGCCCACCAAGTCGTCCGCCCGCTGGATCGACGATGGCAACAACATGGTCAAGCAACTGGAGAAGGCCGGCTACAAGGCCGACCTGCAGTACGCCGAAGACGACATCCCCACCCAGGTCTCGCAGATCGAAAACATGATGGTCAAGGGCGTCAATGTCCTGGTCATCGCGGCGATCGACGGCACCACCCTGACCAACGCCCTGGAAAACGCCAATGCCGCGGACATCAAGGTCATCGCTTATGACCGCCTGATCCGCGACAGCGAGTACGTGGACTACTACGCCACCTTCGACAACACCCGGGTCGGCGTGCTGCAGGCCGAATCCCTGGTCAAGGGCATGCAGGCGCGCGGCCCGGGCCCGTACAACGTCGAGCTGTTCGGCGGTTCGCCGGACGACAACAACGCCTATTTCTTCTACGACGGCGCCCTGTCGGTGCTGCAGCCGCTGATCGACAAGGGCGAGATCAAGATCCTGTCCGGGCAGACCGGCATGGGCAAGGTCGGCACCCTGCGCTGGGACGGCGCCACCGCCCAGTCGCGCATGGACAACCTGTTGTCCGCCAACTACACCAAGGAGCGCCTCGACGGCGTGCTGTCGCCCTATGACGGGATCTCCATCGGTGTTCTCTCATCCTTGAAAGGTGTCGGTTATGGTTCGGGCGACATGCCCATGCCAATCGTCACCGGCCAGGATTCGGAAGTGCCGTCGGTGAAATCCATCCTCGCCGACGAGCAGTATTCCTCGGTCTTCAAGGACACCCGCCAGCTCGCCGAAGTGACCGTCGGCATGGTCAAGGCCCTGCTCGAGGGCGGTGAGCCGCAGATCAACGACACCACGACCTACGACAACGGCAAGAAGGTCGTGCCGGCCTACCTGCTGCAGCCGGTCACGGTCGACAAGAGCAACTGGGAAAAAGTGCTGATCGACAGCGGTTACTACCGCAAGGATCAGTTCCAGTAAGCGCGCCGCCGGCAGTGTCCCGCGCTGCCGGCCCTCCACCTTTTTCGTTTACCTGAGCATGGCGCGCCCGCTGCGGTGGGGGCGTGCCTTGCGGGCGGATACAGGCCATGCAGCAAGAGACCATTCTGGACATGCGCGGCATCACCAAGACGTTCCCCGGGGTGAAGGCCCTGAACAACGTCAACCTCAAGGTGTGTCGGGGCGAGATCCATGCCCTGTGCGGCGAGAACGGCGCCGGCAAATCGACCCTGATGAAGGTGCTCAGCGGCGTCTACCCCCATGGCAGCTACGAAGGCGAGATCATTTACGAAGGCAAGCCGCTGGCGTTCAGCGGCATCCGCGACAGCGAGCGCGAAGGGATCATCATCATTCACCAGGAGCTTGCGCTGGTGCCGCTGCTGTCCATCGCCGAGAACCTGTTCCTGGGCAACGAGATCGCCAGCAACGGCGTGATCGACTGGCCCGAGGTCTATCAGCGCACCGAAGTGCTGCTGAAAAAGGTCGGCCTCGACGAAATCGCCACCACGCCGGTGGAGAAGCTCGGCGTGGGCAAGCAGCAGCTGGTGGAGATCGCCAAGGCGCTGGCCAAGGACGTCAAGCTGCTGATCCTCGACGAGCCCACCGCCGCGCTGCAGGAGAACGACAGCCAGAAGCTGCTCGACCTGCTGCTGGAATTCCGCGCCCAGGGGATTTCCTCGATCCTGATTTCCCACAAGCTCAACGAAGTCAGCCGCGTGGCCGACAGCATCACGGTGCTGCGCGACGGCGCCTCGGTCAGCTCCTTGGATTGCCACACCGAGGCGGTCAGCGAAGAAACCATCATCCGCGGCATGGTCGGCCGCGACATGGAGAACCGCTACCCGGAGCGCGTCCCCGACATCGGCGAAACCCTGCTGGAAATCCGTGACTGGAACGTCTGGCACCCGGAGTCGGCCTCCCGGCAGATGATCCGCAACGTCAACCTCAGTGTGGCGGCCGGTGAAGTGGTCGGCATCGCCGGGCTGATGGGGGCAGGGCGCACCGAGCTGGCGATGAGCGTGTTCGGCCGCAGCTACGGGCGCAACATTTCCGGCTCCGTGCACCTGCGTGGCCGGGAAATCGACGTGTCCACGGTGCGCCGCGCCGTGGACAACGGCATCGCCTATGTCACCGAGGACCGCAAGGCCCTTGGCCTGGTGCTCGACGAGAGCATCCTGTGCAACACCACCCTGGCCAACCTGGATGGCGTGTCGAACCACGGGGTGATCGACGAGCACGAGGAGCGGCGCATCGCCGAGCAGTACCGCGAGGCGCTGCGCATCCGCACGCCCGGGGTGTTCCAGAAGGTGCTCAACCTGTCCGGCGGCAACCAGCAGAAGGTGGTGCTCAGCAAATGGCTGTTCGCCCGGCCCGAGGTGCTGATCCTCGACGAGCCGACCCGGGGCATCGATGTCGGCGCCAAGTTCGAGATCTACAGCCTGATTAACCAGCTCGCCGCCGACGGCAAGGGCGTGATCATCATTTCTTCGGAAATGCCCGAGCTGCTGGGCATGTGCGACCGCATCTACGTAATGAACGAAGGCGCCTTCCTGGGCGAACTGGCCCGTGAAGACGCGAGCCAGGAAAAGATCATGTCGATGATCGTCAAGGCGTGAGCGAGGTGAACGCAATGGAAACCAAAATGCAGGCCGCCCCCGCGGGCGAAACCGCCCCGGTGGCTGGCCCGTCGTTGCTGGGCCACCTGAAAAGCCACGTGCGCGACTACGGCATGCTGCTGACGCTGGTGGTCATCATGGCGCTGTTCGAGGTGCTGACCGACGGCACCCTGATGCGCCCGGTGAACCTCACCAATCTGCTGTTGCAGAACAGCTACATCATCATAATGGCCCTGGGCATGCTGCTGGTGATCGTCTCCGGGCACATCGACCTGTCGGTGGGCTCGGTGGTCGGCTTCGTCGGCGCCGCCGCGGCGGTGATGATGGTGCAGTGGGGCTGGTCGACCTCGGTGGTGGTGCCGGTGTGCCTGCTGATGGGCTGCCTGATCGGTGCGGCCCAGGGCTACTGGATCGCCTATTGGCAGATCCCCTCGTTCATCGTCACCCTGGCCGGCATGCTGGTGTTTCGCGGGCTGACCCTGGCGGTGCTGGATGGCCAGTCGATAGGCCCGTTCTCCAGCAGCTTCCAGCTGATGAGCAACGGTTTCATCCCGGACATCTTCGGCGTCAAGCGACCGAACGTCACCGCCATCGTGCTCGGCGTGCTGGCCGCCGGGCTGATCGTCTACCTGGCGGTGCGTGCCCGGCGGCGCGCCAAGCGCTACGGCATCGTCGACGAACCGGCGGTGTTCTTCTCCATCAAGAATGCGTTGATCGCCGGCGCCATCGTCTACATCGCCTACCTGCTGGCCACTTACCGCGGCCTGCCGAACGTGCTGATCATCATGGCCATGCTGATCAGCGCCTACACCTTCCTGACCAACCGCACCACGCTGGGCCGGCGTATCTACGCCATCGGCGGCAACGTCAAGGCGGCCAAGCTCTCGGGCATCAACACCGAGCGCCTGACGTTCCTGGCCTTCGTCAACATGGGGATGCTCGCCGCCCTGGCCGGGCTGATCTTCGCCGCGCGGCTGAACACGGCCACGCCCAAGGCCGGTGTGTCCTTCGAACTGGACGTGATCGCCGCGGTGTTCATCGGCGGTGCATCGATGTCCGGTGGCGTGGGCAAGATCATCGGCGCGGTGATCGGCGCCCTGATCATGGGGGTGATGAACAACGGCATGTCGATCCTGGGGATCGGCATCGAATGGCAACAGGTGATCAAGGGCCTGGTGCTGCTGGCCGCGGTGATCTTCGACGTGGTCAACAAGAACAAATCCCGCTGAGGTGACACGCCATGAATAGCCAGAATCTGACTCCAGGCAAGGCGCTATACGCGGACCTGGCCGGGCGCACCGTGCTGATTTCCGGTGGCGCCACCGGCATCGGCCGGGCGCTGGTGGAGGCCTTCGCGCGCCAGGGCGCACGGACCGCCTTCGTCGATATCGACGACAAGCACGGCACTGCGCTGGCCAGCCAGTTGAACGAGGCCGGGCACCAGGTGCGCTTCCTGCGCTGCGACATCACCGATATCAAGGCCTACCAGGCCGCCATCCACAAGGTGGCCGAGCAGCTCGGGGCGATCACCGTGCTGCTCAACAATGCCGCCAACGATGTCCGCCACGCCCTGGATTCGATCAGTGCCGAGCGCTTCGACAACCTGATCGCCGTCAACCTGCGCCATGCCACCTTCGCCACCCAGGCGGTGGTGCCGATGATGCGCCAGGCCGGCGGCGGTTCGGTCATCAACTTCGGCTCGGTCGGCTGGATGATGGCGTCGGCCGGTTACCCGGTGTACGCCGCGAGCAAGGCCGCCGTGCACGGCTTGACCCGTGGCCTGGCGCGGGACCTGGGTAAGGACCGCATCCGCGTCAACACCCTGGTGCCGGGCTGGGTGATGACCGAGAAGCAGCTAGCCATGTGGGTCGACGAGTCGGCCAAGGAACAGATTCGCAAGAACCAGTGCATGCCGGGCCAGTTACTGCCGGAACACATCGCCGACATGGCGCTGTTCCTGGCGTCTGACGCGGCGGCGATGTGCACGGCGCAGAATTTCATCGTTGATGGAGGTTGGGTATGAGCTTCAAACCGGCGGCCTGGCCCCGCAAACTGCGCTCCACCGAGTGGTTCGGCGGCGACTCGCGTGACCACATCTACCACCGCAGTTGGATGAAGAACCAGGGGCTGCCGGCGGACCTGTTCGACGGCCGGCCGGTGATCGGCATCTGCAACACCTGGTCGCAGCTGACCCCCTGCAACGCGCACCTGCGCGACCTGGCCGAACGGGTCAAGCACGGCATCTACGAAGCCGGCGGCCTGCCGCTGGAGTTCCCGGTGTTCTCCGCGGGCGAAAGCTCGCTGCGCCCGACCGCGATGATGTACCGCAACATGGCTGCCATGGATGTCGAGGAGGCGCTGCGCGCCAACCCGCTGGACGGCGTGGTGCTGCTGGCCGGCTGCGACAAGACCACCCCGGCGCTGCTGATGGGCGCGGCGAGCGTGGACATCCCAGCCATCGTGGTGTCCGGCGGGCCGATGCTCAACGGCTGGTTCCGCGGCGAGCGGGTCGGCTCGGGCACCGCGCTGTGGCAGATGTCGGAAGACATCAAGGCCGGCAAGATGAGCCGCGAGGACTTCCTCGAAGCCGAGCAGTCGATGTCCCGTTCGCCCGGGTCCTGCAACACCATGGGCACCGCCAGCACCATGGCCAGCATGGCCGAGGCCCTGGGCATGGCGCTGTCCGGCAATGCGGCGATCCCCGCGGTGGACAGCCGCCGCCGGGTGATGGCGCACCTCACCGGGCGGCGCATCGTGCAGATGGTCAAGGACGACCTGAAACCGTCCGACATCATGACCCGCCAGGCTTTCGAGAACGCCATCCGGGTCAACGGCAGCATCGGCGGTTCGACCAACGCGGTAATCCACCTGCTGGCCATCGCCGGCCGCGTCGGGGTCGACCTGACCCTGGACGACTGGGATCGCCTCGGCCAGGACATTCCCACCCTGGTCAACCTGATGCCTTCGGGCAAATACCTGATGGAAGAGTTCTTCTATGCCGGTGGCCTGCCGGTGGTGATTCGCATGCTCGGCGAGGGCGGCAAGCTGCACAAGGACGCGCTGACCGTGTCCGGCGAAACCCTCTGGAACGAGGTCAAGGACGTGCGCAACTGGAACGATGACGTCATCCGCCCGGTGGAGCGGGCACTCACCGCCAAGGGCGGGATCGCCGTGTTGCGCGGCAACCTGGCGCCGCGCGGGGCGGTGCTCAAACCGTCGGCCGCCTCAACGCACCTGCTGCAGCACCGCGGCCGCGCCGTGGTGTTCGAGGACATCGACGACTACAAGGCGAAGATCAACGACGAGAGCCTGGACATCGACGAACACTGCGTGATGGTGCTGAAGAACTGCGGCCCGCGCGGTTACCCGGGCATGGCCGAGGTCGGCAACATGGGCCTGCCGCCCAAGGTGCTGCGCAAGGGCATCACGGACATGGTGCGCATCTCCGATGCGCGGATGAGCGGCACCGCCTACGGCACGGTGGTGCTGCATACCACACCGGAAGCGGCGGCCGGCGGCCCGCTGGCGGTGGTGCGCAACGGCGACATGATCGAACTCGACGTGGCGGCACGGCGTATCCACCTGGACATTTCCGACGCCGAGCTGGAGCGGCGCCTGGCCGAGTGGCAGCCGACCATCGAGCCGCCCACCAGCGGCTACATCAAGCTGTTCCACGACCACGTTCAGGGCGCCGACAGCGGTGCGGACTTCGATTTCCTCAAGGGCTGCCGCGGTGCCGGCATTCCCAAGGACAGCCATTGAGCCGCGCGGGAGGGCACCTGGAATGACCGAGATCAGCCGGACTGCGATCAGCCGGGCGGCGATCCGCCGGGCTGCGATCAGTTGGATTGCCGTCGACTGGGGCACGTCCCAGGTGCGGGCGTGGGCCGTCGCGGAGAGCGGGGAGGTCCTGCAGCGTGCATCGTCGGCGCGGGGCATGAGCAGCCTGGCGCCGGAGCAGTTCGAAGGCGCGTTGCTCGAATTGATCGGCAACTGGCTGGAGGACGGGCGGGTCATCGAGGTGATCGCCTGCGGCATGGTCGGGGCGCGCCAGGGCTGGCGCGAGGCACCCTATGCCGAGGTGCCCTGTGCGCCCCAGGCGGTGGCGCGAATGGTCCGGCCCGAGGTGCAGGATGGACGCCTGCGCGTCTCGATCGTCCCGGGCTTGTGCCAGCGCGCGCCGGCCGATGTGCTGCGGGGTGAGGAAACCCAGATCGCCGGTCTGCTCGCCGAGCAGGCCGATTACAGCGGTGTGGTCTGCCTGCCGGGCACGCACAGCAAGTGGGTTGAAGTGCGAGCGGGGCAGGTCGTCGCGTTCCAGACATTCATGACCGGTGAGCTGTTCGCCTTGCTGAGCCAGCAGTCGGTGCTGCGCCACGGCATGCAGGCGGATCAAGCGCAGGATCATCAGTCGCTGGACCGCCAGGCGTTCGATGCCGGGCTGCACGCGGGAGCAGGGCCGGCGCAGCGGCTGGTCGGCGCCTTGTTCGGCCTGCGTGCCGAGGGCCTGCTCGACGGCCTGGCGCCGGGTGCCGCACGCGCTCGGCTGTCCGGGCTGCTGATCGGCCAGGAACTGGTGGCGCTGGATGAGCGCTGGCGCGGCCAGCGGGTCTGTGTCATCGGCGACGGCGAAGCGGCCGAGCGTTACCGTCACGCCCTCGACACCCTGGGCGTGACGGCGCTGACCGTGAGCGCCGAGCGCGTCACCCTGGCGGGTCTGGCCGCTGCCCATGCGCATATCAGCGGGGAGTCCAGGCATGACTGAGCATTCGACTGACAGCAGTGCACGGATTGCCGATGCACGGCCCTGCACCCTGGGCGAAGGGGTGTTCTGGCACCCGCGGCGCGAGCAGCTGTTCTGGTTCGATATTCTCGGGCGACGGCTGCTCAGCCAGCAGGGCGATCAGCCGCTGGAATGGGTATTCGATACGCGCGTGTCCGCCGCGGGCTGGGTGGATGACAGCGTGCTGCTGATCGCCAGCGAAACGGCGCTTTTTACCTTCGACCTAAACAGTGGAGCACGGCAGACCGTCTGTGCCCTGGAAGCGGACAACCCGCTGACCCGTTCCAACGATGGTCGCGCCGATCCCTGGGGCGGCTTCTGGATCGGCACCATGGGCCTCAACGCCGAGGCGCAGGCCGGGGCCATCTACCGCCATTACCGGGGCGAGCTGAGGCGCCTGTTCGCCAGCATCAGCATCTCCAATGCCCTGTGTTTTTCGCCCGATCGGCGCTACGCCTACTTCGCCGATACGGCCCGCCAGCAGATCTGGCGACAGCCCCTGGATGAGCGGCACGGCTGGCCGAGCGGCGAGCCACAGCCGTTCATCAATGGCCGCGTGGCGGGCCTGAACCCCGACGGGGCGGTGGTCGACAGCCAGGGACGATTGTGGAGCGCGCAGTGGGGGGCTTCGCGGGTCGCCTGCTACGACAGCGAAGGCCGCTTTCTGCAGGCCGTGGCGTTCCCGGCAACGCAGGTATCCTGCCCGGCCTTCGGGGGACCGGGCCTGTCGACGCTGTTCGCCACCTCGGCCCGGGTCGGGCTCAAGGATGATTCGCTCGCGGCCGAACCCCACGCCGGCAAGCTGTTCGCCACGGAGGTGGCGGCGCAGGGGCAGGCGGAGCACCCGGTCATTCTCTAGGCCGGCCGTCGGCGAGGCCGTGCCGGGAGAAAACCGTCTGCCGGGCGCGCGGTAGAGATGCTGGCAGGGTGCCTGCGGTCCTTTTCCCGGGCTAAATTGCTTCTATAGGTAAATAGGGGGTAAAGAGGCTTTGCTTCATGTCGAGGAGTCCTTATCGTTCACGCTCCTCACAGGAAGCGATTTGGCTCATGTCTGAAGTAAACACAACGCCCGGCACCCCATCCAGCAAACGTCAGTGGTTCATCGGCCTGCTCCTGCTGGCCTTGGTCATCGTCATGATCGGGTGGTTCTGGCCGAGCAAACCGGCGCCGCAGCCAGGGTTCTGGGGTAATGCCGCCGTGCCGGTGCGGGTGAGCACCGTGCGTGAGGCCGATTTCCCGATCGAATTGAAGGCCCTGGGCACCGTGACCGCCTACAACACCGTGAACGTGCGCCCGCGCGTCGACGGCGAACTGGTCAAGCTGCTGTTCACCGAAGGCCAGCAGGTCAAGGCCGGTGATCTGCTCGCGGTCATCGACCCGCGCCCCTTCGAAGTGGCCCTGCAACAGGCCCAGGGCACCCTGCAGGAAAACCAGGCCCAGCTGAAGAACGCCGAGATCGACCTGGCGCGCTACCGCGGCTTGTATGAAGAAGACTCCATCGCCAAGCAGACCCTCGACACCCAGGAAGCCCTGGTCAACCAGTACCGGGGCACGGTCAAGGGCAACCAGGCGGCGGTCGCCGAAGCACGCCTGAACCTCGGCTTCACCCAAGTGCGCGCGCCCATCGACGGCCGCCTCGGGCTGCGCCAGGTGGACGTGGGCAACCTGGTCAGCTCCGGCGACGAGCTGCCGCTGGTGGTGATCACCCAGACCCTGCCGATCTCGGTGATGTTCACCCTGCCGGAAGCCGAACTGCCGGCCGTGCTGCAGCAGTTCCGTGGCGAGCGCAAGCTGGTGGTCGAGGCCTGGGACCGCACCGACCGCATCAAGCTGGCCGAAGGCGAGCTGGACAGCCTGGACAACCTGATCGACACCACCACCGGCACGGTCAAGCTCAAGGCGCGTTTCGCCAATGCCGAGCAGATGCTGTTCCCCAACCAGTTCATCAACGTGCGCCTGCGCGTCACCACCCGTGAAGCGGTGACCGTGGTGCCGGCGGCCGCCATGCAGTTCGGCGCCAACGGCACCTTCGTCTACGTGGTGGGCGAGGGCGACAAGGTGCAGATCCGTCCGGTCCAAGCCGGGCCGAGCAACGGCGAAGTCACCCTGATCGAAGAGGGGGTCAAGGCCGGTGAACGCCTGGTGATCGAAGGCACCGACCGCCTGCGCAACGACACCGCCGTCGAGGTGCTGGGCGAAGGCCAGGCCCCGACCCCGACCGACAGCCCGCTGGCGCAAGACGACGTATGAACGCCTCCCGCCTGTTCATCCTGCGGCCGGTCGCCACCACGCTGATCATGGTGGCGATCTTCCTCAGCGGCCTGATCGCTTACCGCCTGCTGCCGGTATCGGCGCTGCCGGAAGTGGATTACCCGACCATCCGGGTCATGACCCTCTACCCGGGGGCCAGCCCGGACGTGATGACCAGTGCGGTCACCGCGCCCCTGGAACGGCAGTTCGGCCAGATGGCCGGGCTCAAGCAGATGTCGTCCACCAGTTCCGGCGGCGCCTCGGTGATCACCCTGCGCTTCAACCTGGACGTGGCCCTGGACGTGGCCGAGCAGGAAGTGCAGGCGGCGATCAACGGCGCCACTAACCTGCTGCCCAACGACCTGCCGGCACCGCCGGTGTACAACAAGGTCAACCCGGCGGACACCCCGGTGATGACCCTGGCCATCAGCTCCAAGACCCTGCCGCTGCCCGAGGTCAATGACCTGGTGGACACGCGCCTGGCACAGAAATTGGCACAGACCACCGGCGTCGGCCTGGTCAGCCTGGCCGGCGGCCAGCGCCCGGCCGTGCGCATCCGGGTCAATCCGGAAGCCCTGGCCGCCTATGGCCTCAACCTGTCCGACGTGCGTTCGCTGATCACCGCGAGCAACGTCAATCAGCCCAAGGGCAACTTCGATGGCCCGACCCGGGTCTCGCAGCTGGACGCCAACGACCAGCTGAAGTCGCCGGAGGAATACCGCGAGCTGATCATCAGCTACGCCAACGGTGCGCCGCTGCGCCTGAAGGATGTGGCGTCGATCGTCGATGGCGCCGAGAACGAGCGCCTGGCCGCCTGGGCCGACCTCAACGCGGCGGTGCTGGTGAACATCCAGCGCCAGCCCGGGGCCAACGTCATCGACGTGGTCGATCGCATCCAGACCCTGCTGCCGCACCTGACCGAGGGCCTGCCGGCCAGTGTCGAGGTCAAGGTGCTGACCGACCGCACCCAAACCATCCGCGCCGCCGTGCGCGACGTTCAGCACGAGCTGATGCTGGCCATCGCCCTGGTGGTGATGGTGACCTTCCTGTTCCTGCGCAAGCTGTCGGCCACGATCATTCCGTCCATCGTGGTGCCGCTGTCGCTGATCGGCACCTTCGGGGTGATGTACCTGGCCGGTTTCACCATCAACAACCTGACGCTGATGGCACTGACCATCGCCACGGGGTTCGTGGTGGACGACGCCATCGTCATGCTGGAGAACATCGCCCGGCACCTGGAAGAGGGCGAGACGCCGCTCAATGCGGCGCTCAAGGGCGCCAAGCAGATCGGTTTCACCCTGGTGTCGCTGACCATCTCGCTGATCGCGGTGCTGATCCCGCTGCTGTTCATGGCCGACGTGGTGGGGCGCCTGTTCCGCGAGTTTGCCATCACCCTGGCGGTGGCGATCATGATTTCCCTGGTCATTTCCCTGACCCTGACCCCGATGATGTGCGCGCGCCTGCTCAAGGCCGAGAAACCCGAGGAAGAAGGGCGCTTCTACCACGCGGCGGGCGGTTTCATCGACGGCATGATCGAGCGCTACGGCGTCGGCCTGCAGTGGGTGCTCAAGCACCAGCCGCTGACGCTGCTGGTGGCGGTCGGCACCATGGCGCTGACGGTGGTGCTCTACCTGGCGGTGCCCAAGGGCTTCTTCCCGGTGCAGGACACCGGGGTGATCCAGGGGATTTCCGAGGCGCCGCAGTCGATTTCCTTCGGCGCCATGAGCGAGCGCCAGCAGCGCCTGGCCGAGGTGATCCTGCGCGACCCGGCGGTAACCAGCCTGTCGTCCTACATCGGCGTGGACGGCGACAACCCGACGCTCAACAGCGGGCGCATGCTGATCAACCTCACGCCCCATGCCGAGCGCGACGTCACCGCCAGCGAAGTGATCGAGCGCCTGCGCCCCGAACTGGCCAAACTCAGCGGCATCGAGCTGTACCTGCAGCCGGTGCAGGACCTGACCATCGAGGACCGGGTCAGCCGCACCCAGTTCCAGTTCAGCATGGAGTCGCCGGACCAGGACCTGCTCCAGGAGTGGGTGCCCAAGCTGGTGGATGCCCTGCGCCAGCAACCGCAGCTCACCGACGTGGCCAGCGACCTGCAGAGCCGCGGTTTGCAGGTGTACCTGCACATCGACCGCGATCTGGCCGGGCGCCTCGGGGTCAGCGTCAGTGACATCGACGACGCGCTGTACGACGCCTTCGGTCAGCGGCAGATTTCCACCATCTACACCCAGGCCAGCCAGTACCGCGTGGTGCTGGAAAGCGCCGATGGCGGCCGCATCGGCCCGGCGGCGCTGCACCAGATCCACGTGGCCACGGCCGGGGGCACCCAGGTGCCGCTGTCGTCACTGGCGCGCATCGAAGAGCGCGCGGCGAACCTGCTGATCAACCACATCGGCCAGTTCCCGGCCGCGACCCTGTCGTTCAACCTGGCCGACGGCGTGGCCCTGGGCGATGCGGTGGCGGTGATCGAACAGGTGCAACAGGACATCGGTATGCCGGAAGCGGTGCAGACCCGCTTCCAGGGCGCCGCCGAGGCGTTCCGCGCGTCGCTGTCGAGCACCTTGTTGCTGATCCTGGCGGCCATCGTCACCATGTACATCGTGCTGGGCGTGCTCTACGAGAGCTTCATCCACCCGATCACCATCCTCTCGACGCTGCCGTCGGCCGGCGTCGGCGCCTTGCTGGCGCTGCTGCTGACCGGTAACGACCTGGGGCTGATCGCGATCATCGGCATCATCCTGCTGATCGGCATCGTCAAGAAGAACGCGATCATGATGATCGACTTCGCCCTGGAGGCGGAGCGGCACCAGGGCATGCAGCCCGAGGCGGCGATCTACCAGGCGGCGCTGCTGCGCTTCCGGCCGATCCTGATGACCACCCTGGCGGCGCTGTTCGGTGCCATCCCGCTGATGCTGGCGTCCGGTTCCGGCGCTGAGCTGCGCCAGCCCCTGGGCCTGGTGATGGTCGGCGGCCTGCTGCTCAGCCAGATCCTGACGCTGTTCACCACGCCGGTGATCTACCTGTACTTCGACCGCCTGGCCCGTCGCCTGACCGGCCGTAGCGCGTCGGGCGTCGTGGTCACCCCATGAACCTGTCCGCTCCCTTCATCCGGCGGCCGGTCGCCACGCTGCTGCTGAGCCTGGCGATCATGCTGCTGGGCGGCGTCAGCTTCGGCCTGCTGCCGGTGGCGCCGCTGCCGCAGATGGATTTCCCCACCATCACCGTGCAGGCCAGCCTGCCCGGGGCCAGCCCGCAGATCATGGCCTCCAGCGTGGCCACGCCGCTGGAACGCTCCCTGGGCACCATTGCCGGCATCAGCCAGATGAACAGCCGCAGCAGCCAGGGCAGCACGCGGATCATGATCCAGTTCGACCTGGACCGTGACATCAACGCCGCCGCCCGCGAGGTGCAGGCGGCGATCAACGCCTCGCGCCAGCTGCTGCCCAGCGGCATGCGCAGCATGCCCACCTACCGCAAGGTCAACCCGTCCCAGGCGCCGATCATGGTGCTGTCGCTGTCGTCCGAAGTGCTGGACAAGGGCGAGCTATACGATGTGGCTTCGACCATCCTGGCGCAGAAGCTGTCCCAGGTGACCGGCGTGGGTGAGGTGCAGATCGGCGGCAGCTCGCTGCCGGCGGTGCGGGTGGCCCTGGAGCCGCGCCTGCTCGACCACTACGGCATTGCCCTGGACGACGTGCGCCAGGCCATCACCGAGGCCAACGCCAAGCGCCCGAAAGGCGCGGTGGAAGACGCCGACCGGCACTGGCAGGTGCAGGCCAGCGACCAGCTGGCGAAGGCCGCCGACTACGTGCCGATGATCATCCGCTACCAGGACGGCGCCGCGGTGCGCCTGGGCGACGTGGCCACCGTCAGCGACGCCGTGGAAGACCGCTACAACAGCGGCTTCTACAACGACAGCAGCGCGGTGCTGATGGTCATCAACCGGCAGACCGGCGCCAACATCATCGAAACCATCGCCAGCATCCGCGAACAGTTGCCGGCGCTGCGCGCGGTGATCCCGGCCAGCGTTGATCTGGAAGTGGGCATGGACCGCTCGCCGGTGATCCGCGCCACCCTCAAGGAAGCCGAGCACACCCTGCTGATCGCCGTGGCCCTGGTGATCCTGGTGGTGTTCCTGTTCCTCGGGCGCTGGCGCGCGGCGCTGATCCCGGCGCTGGCGGTGCCGGTGTCGCTGGTGGGCACCTTCGCGGCGATGTACCTGCTGGGCTTCTCGCTGAACAACCTGTCGCTGATGGCACTGATCATCGCCACCGGCCTGGTGGTGGACGACGCCATCGTGGTGCTGGAGAACATTTCCCGGCACATCGAGGCGGGCGAAACGCCAATGCAGGCGGCCTTCAAAGGTGCAAGGGAAGTGGGCTTCACGTTGTTGTCGATGAACCTGTCGCTGGTGGCGGTGTTCCTGTCGATCCTGTTCATGGGCGGCATCGTCGAGCGGCTGTTCCGCGAGTTCTCCATCACCCTGGCGGTGGCCATCGTCATTTCCCTGCTGGTGTCTCTGACCCTCACCCCGATGCTCTGCGCCCGCTGGCTCAAGGCCGAGGAGCACGAGCGCAAGCCCAATGCCCTGGCGCGGTTCGGCGAGCGGGTACAGACCCGGGTGCTGGCGTTCTACCAGCGCAGCCTGGACTGGGCGCTGAACCACGCGCTGCTGATGCTGTTCAGCCTGCTGGCGACCATCGCCCTCAACGTGTTCCTGTTCGTCAGCGTGCCGAAGACCTTCATGCCGCAGCAGGACACCGGCCAGTTGATCGGCTTCATCCGTGGCGATGACGGCCTGTCGTTCCAGGTCATGCAGCCGAAGATGGAAATCTACCGCCGTGCGGTCCTCGCGGACCCGGCGGTGGACAGCGTGGCGGGTTTCGTCGGCGGCGGCGGGGGCATCAACAACGCCTTCATGATCGTGCGCCTCAAGCCCATCGCCGAGCGCAGCGATTCGGCCCAGGACGTGATCAACCGCCTGCGCCGCGACGCGCCCAAGGTGGCGGGCGGGCGCATGTTCCTGATGGCCGACCAGGACCTGCAGATCGGCGGGCGCGAGGGGCGCAGTTCGGAAAACGAATACATGCTGCTCTCCGGCGACCTCGATCTGTTGCGCCAGTGGCTGCCGCGGGTGCGTGAAGCCCTGCGCGCCTTGCCGGAACTGACCGACATCGACGCCGCCGAGGCCGAAGGCGCCCAGCAGATCCGCCTGGTGGTGGACCGCGACATGGCCAAGCGCCTGGGTGTGGACATGAACATGATCACCGGGGTGCTGAACAACGCCTTCAGCCAGCGCCAGGTCTCCACCATCTACGACGCGCTGAACCAGTACAGCGTGGTGATGGAAATCAACCCGCAGTACGCCCAGCACCCGGAGGTACTGGACCAGATCCAGCTGATCACCGCCGAGGGCGCGCGGGTGCCGCTGTCGACCTTCGCTCGCTGGGAACGCAGCCTGGAAGAAGACCGGGTGCACCACCAGGGCCAGTTCGCCGCGGAGAACATCGGCTTCGCCCTGGCCGAAGGCGTCAGCCTGGAGCAGGCCACGGCGGCCATCGAACGCGCGGTGGCCGAGCTCAACCTGCCCACCGAGGTGCAGGGCATGATGGGCGGCACCGGTGGCGCCTTCCAGCAGACCCAGGACAACCAGCCGTGGATGATCCTCATGGCGCTGGTGGTGGTGTACATCGTGCTGGGTATTCTCTACGAGAGCTACGTGCACCCGCTGACGATCCTCTCGACCCTGCCGTCGGCCGGCGTCGGCGCCTTGCTGGCATTGCAGCTGCTGAACACCGAGTTCAGCCTGATCTCGCTGCTGGGCCTGTTCCTGCTGATCGGCATCGTCAAGAAGAACGCGATCCTGATGATCGACCTGGCCCTGCAACTGGAACGCAACGACCACCTGAGCCCGCAGGAATCGATCCGTCAGGCCTGCCTGCTGCGTTTCCGGCCGATCATGATGACCACCCTGGCCGCCATCCTCGGCGCCTTGCCGCTGATGCTCGGCACCGCCGAAGGCTCGGAAATGCGCCAGCCACTGGGCATCACCATCGTCGGCGGGCTGATCCTCAGCCAGTTGCTGACGCTCTACACCACCCCGGTGGTCTACCTCTATTTCGACCGCCTGCGCCACCGCGTCAACCGCTGGCGCGGCGTGCGCACCGACGCTGCTCTGGAAACCCCGCTATGAACCATTTGCCCGCTGCCCGCCTGTTCACCGTGCTCGCCCTGGGGCTGGCGCTGAGCGCCTGTGCCATCGGCCCGGACTACCAGCGCCCGGACCTGAGCACCCCGGCCCAGTTCAAGCAGATCGAGGGCTGGACCGTGGCCGTGCCCAGCGACGCCATGGCCCGCGGTGCCTGGTGGGAGCTGTATGGCGACGGCGAGCTGAACGGCCTGGTCGGCCGCCTCAATGTCTCCAACCAGAACCTGGCCGCCAGCGAGGCCCAGTACCGCCAGGCCCGCGCCCTGGTGCGCGGTGCACGGGCGTCGTTCTACCCGACGCTGTCCACCAGCGCCGGGGTGACCCGGGCCGGGCAGGGCGGCGGCGACAGCACCGTGACCACCTCCGACGGCTTCAGCGTCAGCGGCGGCAACGCGGCGAGCATCTCCAAGAGCTACGACCTGAGCATCAACGCCGCCTGGGAACTGGACATCTGGGGCAAGCTGCGCCGCTCGCTGGAATCCAGCCGCGCCTCCTACGAGGCCAGCGCCGCCGACCTGGCCGCGCTGAAGCTGAGCCTGCAGGCCGAACTGGCGCAGAACTACCTGCAACTGCGGGTGCTGGACGACCAGCAGCGCCTGCTCGACGCCACCGTCGCCGCCTATGCACGCTCGCTGAAACTCACCGAGAACCAGTACCGGGCCGGCATCGTGCCGAAATCCGACGTCAGCCAGGCCCTGACCCAGCTGCGCAGCACCGAAGCCCAGGCCATCGACCTGAAATGGCAGCGCGCCCAGCTCGAGCACGCCATCGCAGTGCTGATCGGCGTGCCACCGAGCGAGCTGAGCATCGCCGTGCGCGAAACCCTGCCGGCCTTGCCGCAGATTCCCGTGGCCCTGCCGTCGCAGTTGCTGGAGCGCCGCCCGGATGTCGCCGCGGCCGAGCGCCGGGTGATGGCCGCCAACGCCGAGATCGGCGTGGCCAAGGCCGCCTGGTACCCGGACCTGACCCTTTCCGCCAGCGGCGGTTACCGCGGCAGCAGCTTCGCCGACTGGATCAACCTGCCCAACCGCTTCTGGTCCGTGGGCCCCGACCTGGCCCTGACCCTGTTCGACGGCGGCGCGCGCAGCGCTGAAGTGGAGCGCAGCGAAGCGGCTTACGACCAGACCGTGGCCCAGTACCGCCAGGCCGTGCTCGACAGCTTCCGCGAGGTGGAGGACTACCTGGTGCAGTTGCGCGTACTGGAGCAGGAGGCCGTGGTGCAGCAGCAGGCCCTGGAGGCGGCGCGCGAGTCGCTGCGCCTGATCGAAAACCAGTACAAGGCCGGCACGGTGGACTTCAACAGCGTGGTCAACGTGCAGGCCACGGCCCTGAGCAACGAGCGCACCACGCTCACGCTGCTGGGCAGCCGCCTGACCGCCAGCGTCCAGCTGATCGCCGCCCTTGGCGGAGGCTGGCAGGAAGCACAGCTGATCGACGCCGAGCGCGAGGCCGAGACGGAAAATTAAGCTGACCACCTGGTCAGCTGGTTTTTCAGTAACGATGAGCGGCAGTTTTCGCTAAGATCGCCCGCACTTGCCGTGGTGATGCTGCGCGCGGGTGCTCTGCTCGGGCCATGAGCGCAACACGGATGTAGGCATTGGCAGCCCGGTGCGCCCGCACGGGGCTAGACTGGATCGCAGAGACCACGCGACAGCGCTTTCCGAGAATAGCGATGCTGATTGGTAGTTACGATTTCTCACTGGTGTTGATTTCACTGGGTGTGGCGGTCCTTGCGTCCTACACGGCGCTGGACCTGGCCGGGCGCATCGCGACCGCCAGTGGCCGCGCGGTCCCCCTGTGGATCGGCGGCGGTGCAGTGGCCATGGGCATCGGCATCTGGTCCATGCACTTCGTCGGCATGCTGGCCTTCAGCCTGCCGATTCCCCTCGGTTACGACCTGAGCATCACCCTGTTGTCCCTGGCCATTGCCATGCTCGCCTCGGGGTTCGCCCTGTGGCTGGTGAGCCAGCCGCAGATGCCGATCTGGCACTGGCTGCTGGGCGCAGTGGCCATGGGCGCGGGTATCAGCGCCATGCACTACATCGGCATGGAGGCGCTGCGCATGCAGCCGGGGATCGAGTACGACCCGCTGCTGTTCGGCGCGTCGCTGGTGATCGCGGTCGGCGCCTCGGCCGCGGCCCTGTGGATCGCCTTCCGTCTGCGCCGCAACACCCCCTACGTGCGGGTGGCCCGGGGCGGGGCGGCGCTGATCATGGGCGTGGCGATCGTCGGCATGCACTACACCGGCATGGCCGCGGCGAACTTCCCCGAGGGCAGCGTGTGCGGCGCCGCGCTGGTGGGCCTGGACGGCCGCTGGATGGCCAGCCTGATCGTCATCACCACCCTGGCGGTGCTGGGCATCGCCTTGCTCACCTCGGTGCTGGATGCCCGCCTGGAGGCGCGCACGGCGCAACTGACCCACTCCCTGGCAGAGGCCAACCAGGAGCTGACCCAGCTGGCCTTGCACGACACCCTGACCCGGCTGCCCAACCGCCTGCTGCTGGAGGACCGCATCGAGCAGGCCATGCTCAAGGTCTCGCGCAATGGCGGGCACTTCGCGCTGATGTTCATGGACCTGGATGGCTTCAAGCCGATCAACGACGCCTTCGGTCACCACGTCGGCGACCTGCTGCTGCGCGAGGTCGGCCAGCGCCTGCGCGAGAACCTGCGGGCCCAGGACACGCTGGCGCGGGTCGGCGGCGACGAATTCGTGCTGCTCGCCGAGCTGGGCGACCCGAACGACGCGGCCAACGTCGCCGGGCAGATCGTCAACCTGATCAGCCAGCCGTTCGTGGTGGCCGACCACCAGCTGCGGGTCTCCACCAGCGTCGGCATCGCCCTGTACCCCGGCGATGGCAACGACCAGCAGGCCCTGCTGATGAACGCCGACGCCGCCATGTACCACGCCAAGAGCGCCGGCAAGAACGGCTACAGCTTCTTCGAAGTGTCGATGAACACCAACGCGCGCAACCAGCTGCAATTGCTGCACGACCTGCGCTCGGCCCTCGACGACAACCAGTTCTGCCTGCACTACCAGCCCAAGTTCGAGGCCAGCAACGGCCGCCCGATCGGCGCCGAGGCGCTGCTGCGCTGGCAGCACCCGGTGCACGGCCTGATGCCGCCGGACAGCTTCATCGGCCTGGCGGAGAAGACCGGCCTGATCATCCCCATCGGCGACTGGGTGCTGCGTCAGGCCTGCTGGCAGATGCGCCAGTGGTACGACCAGGGCTACCGCGACTGGCGGGTGGCGGTGAACCTTTCGGCGCTGCAGTTCTGCCACGCCAGCCTGGTAGACAGCGTGGCCAATGCCCTGGCGATGCACGAACTGCCGGCCAACTGCCTGACCCTGGAAATCACCGAAACCACCGCCATGAGCGACGCCGATGCCAGCCTGCAGGTGCTCCAGCGCCTGGCGGACATGGGCGTTGACCTGTCCATCGACGACTTCGGCACGGGTTACTCCAGCCTGCTGTACCTCAAGCGCCTGCCGGCCAACGAGCTGAAGATCGACCGCGGTTTCGTCCGCGACCTGGAGCACGACAGCGACGATGCGGCGATCATCTCGGCGATCGTCGCCCTGGGCCAGGCGCTGGACCTGCGGATCGTCGCCGAAGGGGTGGAAACCCCGCGCCAGCAGGACTTCCTCACCGAACTCGGCTGCGACTCCCTGCAGGGCTTCCTGCTGGGGCACCCGCTGCCGGCGGATGAGTTCATCCAGGCGATCGCCACGGCGTCGGCCGACTCCAGCGCGCACACCAGCTGATGGCGGCGTCGGTAGGGCCCGGCAGCCGCTGGCGGTTGCTCGGCTGGATCCTCCTGCTGGTCATGCTCGGGCTCAACCTGCGGCCCATGCTCACCTCGATCAGCCCCTTGCTCGGCGATATCCGCAGCAGCACCGGCCTGGGTTTCCAGGCCGCCGCCTTGCTGACCACGCTGCCGGTGGTCTGCATGGGCATCGTGGCGCTGTGCGGGGCCTGGATCGAAGGGCGGCTGGGGGAGGGGCGCGGGATCGCCCTGGGCCTGCTGTGCATCGTGCTGGCCTGTGCGGCACGGGGCTTCATCGCCGACGGCCACCTGCTGCTGGGCAGCGCCTTGCTTGGCGGGGTGGGCATCGCGCTGATCCAGGTGCTGGTGCCGGGCATGATCAAGCGCCGCTTCAGCACCCGGGTCGCGTTGTGCATGGGCCTGTATTCGGCGGCGCTGATGGGCGGCGGTGGCCTGGCGGCGCTGATCGGGCCGCACCTGGCGAGCGCCAGCGGGCATTGGCAGGTGGGGCTGTGGGTGTGGGGATTGCCGGCGCTGGTGACCCTGCTGGTGTGGCTGAAGACGCCCTGGCAGGCGGTGCAGGCGCGGGTGCCGGGCCAGGGCCTGTCGCGCTTCGTGCGCAACCGCCGGGCCTGGCTGCTGGCCCTGTATTTCGGTTTCAGCAATTGCGGCTACATGACGGTGGTGGCCTGGCTGCCGGCCTACTACCAGCAACTGGGCTGGAGCCCGGCGGACAGCGGCGCGCTGCTGGCCTTGATGACAGTGTTCCAGGTGCTGGCGGCCCTGAGCATGCCGGCCCTGGCCCAGCGCGGGCGCGAGCGCCGTGGTTTGCTGAGTGTCAGCCTGGTGCTGCAGGTGGTGGGCTTCGCCGGGCTGCTGTGGGTGCCACAGGTGGCGCCGCTGCTGTGGGTGGCGTTGATCGGCTTCGGCCTGGGGGCGTGTTTTGCGCTGTGCCTGATCCTGGCCCTCGATCATCTGCCGGATCCGCGGGAAGCGGGGCAGCTGGCGGCGTTCGTGCAGGGGATCGGTTTTCTGATCAATGCCGTGGCGCCATCGGCCAGCGGCTGGTTGCGGGAGCAGACCGGTGGCTTCCATGCCACCTGGGTGCTGATGCTGCTGTGTATCCTGGTGATGCTCGTCGTGACCTGGCGCTTCAGCCCCGCCAGCTATTGGCGTATCACGGGTAATACGCGCTCAGCGGCCACGACGTAGGGCGACGATCAGTTGCGCTGCTTGCGGTTGACCGTTTGCGCCGCTTTCATCACGTCGGCACCGATCGCCCCTTCGAACTGCTGCCACACCGGGCGCATGGCGGCCCGCCAGGCTTCGCGCTGCTCAGGCGTCAAGGTGATGACCTTGGTGGTGCCGGCGGCTTCGATGCGCTGGCGATCCTGTTGGTTGGCGGCTTCGGCCTGCTTGTTCACCGTGTAGGTGACTTCGTCGATGATGCCTTCCAGTTCGGTGCGGATCTGGTGCGGAATGGCGTACCAGAAGCGCGCATTGCTCACCAGCATGTAGTCCAGCACGCCGTGGTTGCTCTCGGTGACGAAGGGCTGAACGGTGTGGATCTTCTGGCTGTAGATGTTCGACCAGGGGTTTTCCGCGCCCTGTACCTGACCACTCTGCAGGGCGGCGTAGACGTCCTTGAAGGCAATCTTCTGGGTTTGCGCGCCCAACTGGCCGAACTGGGCCTCGAGCACCCCGGACGGCTGGATGCGGAACTTCAGGCCGGCGGCATCACTGGGGTCCTGCAGGGCCTTGGTGGCCGACAGCTGTTTCATGCCGTTGTGCCAGTAGGCCAGGCCGACGATGTTCTGGTCTTCCATGGAGCGCAGCAGCTGGCGACCCTTGGCGCGCTTCTGGAAGCGGTTGACCGCTTCGAGGTCGTCGAACAGGAAGGGCAGGTCGAACACCTGCAGTTGCTTGGTGTATTGCTCGAACTTGGCCAGGGATGGGGCCAGCAGCTGCACGTCATTGTTACGCAGCGCTTCCAGCTCGTTGGCATCGCCATAGAGGGAGGAGTTGGGGTAGACCTCGACGATGACCTTGCCAGGCAGGCGTTCCTCGACCAGTTGCTTGAACATCAGCGCCCCTTGTCCCTTGGGCGTGTTGTCTGCCACGACGTGGGCGAACTTGATGGTGATCGGGCCTTGTGGATCTGCAGCATGGGCGCCAATAGAGCCTAGCGCCAGGGCGCAGGCGGCCGTGGCGAAGATCGACTTGAACATGCATGTTTCCTTTATTTTTATCGCAGTGTCTGAACGGCTCGAACGGGTTCGGCCGTCGTATTCGTTGTGTAGTGAGCCGGCATCTTGCAGCGAATCGATGCCGGTACAGTCCGTGTTGGGCAGACTGGACGCGCGCTGTGTATCGCAATGCGTATGCCAAGATCGGAGGGGCACTAAAGTCCTTGATTTGCCGAGAAAATGATGTGACCGCTTTCACAGTGGGTGGCGGAATTTCGCCTGGTACCGTCTTTTTATAAGCGGATTGTTGCCTGTTCGTGGCGTTTTTCTTCCAGCTTACGCCAGCCACATGACCGTTTGACGGTCGGTCGTACGGGGCGCGCCGGACGCGGCTATACCCACAGTGTCGTGGGTCGTCGGGTTCGGAGGGGGTATGTCCAGAGTCGCGATCGTCACCGGCGCCTCGCGGGGCATCGGTGCTGCCATCGCTCGTCGCCTGGCCCGCGACGGCATCCGCGTGGTGGTCAACTACGCCTCTCGCCTGGAAGAGGCCGAGCAGGTGGTCCGCGAGATCACCGCCAGCGGCGGTCAGGCCTGCGCGGTGCTGGCCGACATCAGCGACCCGGTGGCGGTGGAGGTGCTGTTCGACCAGACGGAGCTGGCCTACGGCGGCGTCGATATCCTGGTCAACAACGCCGGGGTGATCCAGCCGGGGCGGGTCAACCTGGTGGACACCGACGATGCCTTGTATCAGCGGATTTTCGCCATCAACACCCAGGGCACCTTCAACACCCTGCGCCTGGCGGCCCGGCGCCTGAACGCCGGCGGGCGGGTGATCAACTTTTCCAGCAGCGTGGTGGGGCTGGCCCTGCCGGGGTACGCCGCCTACGCGGCGTCCAAGGCGGCGGTGGAAAGCCTGACGGTGATCTTCGCCAAGGAGCTGCGCGGGCGCGGCATCTGCGTCAATGCCATCGCCCCGGGGCCGACCGCCACCGACCTGTTCCTGCACGGCAAGAGTCCCGAGGCGGTCGAGCAGATGGCACGGCAGGCGCCGCTGGAACGGCTGGGCGTACCGGAGGACATCGCGGCGGTGGTGGCCTTCCTGGTCAGCGATGCGGGCGCCTGGGTCAACGGCCAGACGCTGCGGGTCAATGGCGGGATCGTCTGACGTTCCGCCGTGCGCTCAGCGGTTCTTCGCGGCGATCCACTGCGACATGTACTGCGTGCTCTTGTGCAGGTGGTGGCGCAGCATGCTGCCGACGAAGTTCTGCTGGCGCAGGGCATCGCGTTGCGCGAACAACTGCTCCAGGCGTTCGATCAGCTCACGGCCCAGCCGCTCGCGGTCGTACAGTTGCTCGAGGATGGCCGTGCCGTGCTGGCGGGCCTGCTGCCAGCGCTGGGCGTCTTCGTACAGGCTGACGGCGGCGTCGGCGAACGCGGCGGCGTTGTGCACCACCGCGCCGCCCCAGGGCAGGTCGCCGTGCATGCCTTCGCTGCCGATCGGCGTGGTCACGCTGGGGGTGCCGCAGGCCATGGCGTCGGCCAGCTTGCCCTTGATCCCCGCGCCGAAGCGCAGCGGCGCCAGGCACACCCGGGCCTGGCTGATCACCCGGTGCGCATCGTCGGCCCAGCCCAGCACATGGAAGCCCTGCTTGGCGTTGTGCAACGCCGTGGCCTTGGGCGGCGGGTAGGCGCCGTACACGTGCAGCTGGGCCTGGGGCAGGCGCTGGCGGATCAGCGGCCACAGGGCGTGCTTGAGCCACAGCACCGAATCCCAGTTCGGCGCGTGGCGGAAGTTGCCGATGCTGACGAAGTGCTCGCGTTCGGCAAAATCCGGCTGGGCGGTGCCGCTGGGGATCAGCATCAGTGCGCAGTGGTGCAGCAGCGCAGGGGCAATGCCGAAGCGTTCCTGCAGCAGTTGCATCTCATAGGTGGAAATCATCAGGGTCAGGTCGCTGCGGTAGATCGCGGCGATCTCGCGCTGGGCCATGTCCTGGCCGGCCATGGCGGCGTACAGCTGGTCCTGGTCGGCCTCGACAGGGCCCACCTGGTGCCGTTCGGTTTCATTGGCGCAGGCCTGCTGCGCCTGTTTCAGCTGGTGATGGCGGGCGTCGCGCAGGCTGTGCAGGTCGCTGGTGTCGAGCACGCGCACGGCATTCGGCCAGGCCCGCTCGACGCGCCAGGCGAACTGTTCTTCGGTGAAGAAGCGGTCGAACAGCACCAGGTCCGGTTTCAGCTCGGCGACCAGGGCGTCGAAGCTGTCGCAGTTGAGGGTGATCTCGACTTCCGGAATGCCCAGCGGCGCCAGGTCGGCGCGGTGCTCCGAGAGCGCCGCGGCGCTGGCGAAAGTCACCTGCCAGCCTTGCTGGCGGAACAGGCTGAGCAATTCGTACAGGCGGGTGCCAGCGGCCGACGAACGCGGCTCCGGCCAGACATAACCGACAACCAGGACCTGACGCATGGCTCAGCGCCGGCTGCGCAGGCTACGCCACAGGGTCAGCAGGATGAAGGCCGCCAGGGCGGCGATGCTCGCCAGGGTCCAGACGGTGAACGGCACGCCGAGCACAGCGTAATCGTTCTGCCCGCAGATGCCACCGCTCATGAACACCTCTGGCAGGTATTCGTGCAGGGGCAGGTACTGGGAATAGAAGGGGAACGGCGAGCAGCTGGAGCTTTCCATGATGCCCAGCTCGATCAGCACCACGTGGGCGTTGTCGACCAGCGCCATGCCGGCGGCAGCCAGCAACAGCGGCCAGGCCAGCACCGACAGCCAGGTCTGGCGGGTCGCGGCGGCCACGCTGAGCACCAGGGCGAATACCGCGGCCAGGGCCAGCCACAGGCGAATCTGCACGCACAGGGTGCACGGCTCCCAACCGAGGACATGCTGGGCAAACAGCGCGCCGGCGAGCATGGCCAGGGCGATGAGCGCAACGATGAGCAGCAGGGCGGCGGGGGCGGTTCGACGGAACATGGGGATCTCCGGGCAGTGGGGGCGGCCGGTACGGCGGGCGCTGCGCCGTTTTACCCGAAGCAGGCCGGCACGGCAATCGCCGGGCCCGGTTCGCCGGGCAAAAAAAGCCCCGCGGCCAGGAGCGGATCCGCGGGGCTGGAAGTGGCGGGGTGACCCGCCACGGAGAGCAACGTCAGGTGGGTCAGGCGTTGGGTTGCCAGCCGCCACCAAGAGCCTTGTAGATCGCGACGATGCCGCGATACAGATCGATTTCTGCCTGGGCCTGGCTGTCCTCGGCGGCCAGGCGCTCGCGTTCGGCGTCGAGCAGCACCAGGAAGTCCACGGTGCCTTCGCGGTAGCGCACGGCGGCCTGCTGCGCGGCGGCGCGGCTGGCTTCCGACTGACGCACCAGGGCCAGCAGGCGTTGCTGCTGCTTGGCGTAGTCGCTGAAGGCGTTTTCCGATTCCTCCAGGGCCAGCAGCACCTGCTGCTCGTACTGCGCCAGGGCACCGTCGGCTTCCGCTTCGGCGCCGCGCAGGCGAGCCCGCACGCTGCCCAGGTCGAAGGCGGCCCAGGTGATGCTCGGGGCGACGCCCCAGGCCCGTGCAGCGGAGGAACCCAGTTGCGAGCCGCGCCCGGCGGTGAAGCCGAGGAAGCCGCTGAGGCTGACCCGTGGGAACAGGTCGGCGGTGGCCACGCCGATATTGGCGGTGGCCGCTGCCAGTTGCCGCTCGGCGGCATGCACGTCCGGACGGCGACGCAGCAGCTCGGCGGGATCACCGATCGGCAGGGCCTTGGCGATAGCCGGCAGTGGCTGGGCCGAGAGGTCCACGCTCAACTGGTCCGGGCGCTGGCCGAGCAGGGTGGCGATGCGGTTCTTCGCACGGACCTGCTGTGCTTGCAGTTGCGGCACGCTGGCCTCGGTGGCGGCCAGGCGCGCATCGGCCCGCAGCACGTCCAGTTCGCTGCCGACGCCGGCATCGCGCAGTTGCTCGGTGATGCCGCGCGACTCCTGCTGGTTCTTCAGGTTTTCCCGGGCAATCCGCTCACGTAGTTGCGCGCCGCGCAGGTTGCCGTAGGCGTCCACCAGTTCGGCGATCAGGCTGACCTGTACCTGGTAATAATCCGCTTCGGCGACCTCGATCTGCGCCTCGCTGGCTTCCAGCTGACGCTGGATGCGGCCGAACAGGTCCAGTTCCCAGGCCATGTCCAGGCCCAGGTCGTAGCGCTCGGCGTTGACCCGCTGTTTGGTTTCACCCGGTCGCTGGCCCTTGCCGATCTCGGCACTGGCGCGGCTGGTGATGGTCGGCAGGCGGTCGTTGGCCACGTCGTCGCGGATGGCGCGGGCGGCGCGCAGGCGGGAGAACGCCACGCGCAGCTCGCGGTTGTCCTGCAGTGACTGCTGCACCAGCTGGTTCAGGGTCGGGTCGTCGAACTGCTGCCACCAGACCGCCTCGAACCGCGAGCGGTCGTACTGATTGGCCTGTGCATGGCTCAAGGTGGCCGCGTCGGTCTGCGGCGTCTTGTAGTCCGGGCCTACGGCACACGCCGACAGGGCCAGGACCAGCAGGGCGGGGGCAAAGAGCTTCATGCATGCACCTCCTGCAGGCGAGCGGCTTTGCGGGCTTCGCGTTTCTCCACGAAGGCCCGGATCAGGACGAAGAACACCGGGGTCAGCAGCAGGCCGAAGAAGGTCACGCCGATCATCCCGCTGAACACCGCGACACCCATGGCGTGGCGCATTTCCGCACCGGCACCGCTCGACAGCACCAGGGGCACCACGCCCATGATGAAGGCGATGGAGGTCATCAGGATCGGGCGCAGACGCAGGCGGCAGGCTTCCAGTACCGCGGCGACGCGGTCCAGGCCTTCTTCCTGTTTCTCCTTGGCGAACTCGATGATCAGGATGGCGTTCTTGCAGGCCAGCCCCACCAGTACGATCAAGCCGATCTGGGTAAAGATGTTGTTGTCGCTACCGGACAGGATCACCCCGACGATGGCCGAGAACAGCACGGTCGGCACGATCAGGATCACCGCCAGCGGCAGGCTCCAGCTTTCGTACTGGGCGGCCAGCACCAGGAAGGCCAGCAGCACGCAGAGCGGGAAGATGAAGATCGCGCTGTTACCGGCCAGGATCTGCTGGTAGGTCAGTTCGGTCCACTCGAAGGTCATGCCGTTGGGCAGTTCCTCTTTCAGCAGCTTGGCGATCGCCGCCTCGGCCTGGCCGGAGCTGTAGCCGGGGGCTGCCGCGCCGTTGATCTCGGCGGTGAGGAAGCCGTTGTAGTGCATCACCCGGTCCGGCCCCGAGCTGTTGTCCACCTTGACGAAGGTCGACAGCGGGATCATCTCGCCACGGTTATTGCGCACCTTGAGCTGGCCGATCTGCTCCGGCTCCAGGCGGAACTGCTGCTCGGCCTGCACGTTGACCTGGTAGGTCCGGCCAAAGCGGTTGAAGTCGTTGGCGTACAGCGAACCCAGGTACACCTGCATGGTGTCGAAGATGTCGCTGATGGCCACGCCGTGGGTCTTGGCCTTCTCACGGTCGATGTTGGCGTCGATCTGCGGCACGTTGACCTGGTAGCTGGTGAACACCGACATCGGGTTCAGCTCCGGCAACTGGCGCGCCTTGGCGATGATGTTCTGGGTCTGCACGAACAGTTCCTCGTAGCCGAGGCTACCGCGGTCCTGGATCTGCAGGCGGAACCCGCCGATGGTGCCCAGCCCCTGTACCGGCGGCGGTGGGAAGATCGCGATGTAGGCGTCCTGGATCTCGGCGAACTGGGCGTTGAGCTCGGCCGCGATGGCGTTGGCGCTCATCGACGGGTCCTTGCGCTCGTCGAACGGGCGCAGCGGGGTGAACACGATGCCGCTGTTCGGGCTGTTGGTGAAACCGTTGATCGACAGGCCCGGGAAGGCCACGGTGTTCTCCACGCCCGGGTGCTTGCCGGCGATTTCCGACATGCGCTTGATGACGTCCTCGGTACGGTCGAGGGTGGCGGCATCCGGCAGTTGGGCGAAGGCGACCAGGTACTGCTTGTCCTGTTGCGGCACGAAACCGGTCGGGGTGCTGGAGAAGCCCATGTAGCCCAGGCCCAGCAGGCCGACATACAGCAGCATGGCCACACCACTGGCACGCAGCACGCGGCGCACGGTGCCGACGTAGCCATTGCTGGCGCGGTCGAACATGCGGTTGAACGGGCCGAACAGCCAGCCGCCGAACAGTTTGTCGAGGACCCTGGAGAAACCGTCCTTCGGTGCGCCGTGGCTTTTCAGCAGCAGGGCGGCTAGGGCCGGCGACAGGGTCAGGGAGTTGATGGCCGAGATCACCGTGGAAATCGCGATGGTCAGGGCGAACTGCTGGTAGAACTGCCCGGTGAGGCCGGAGATGAACGCAGTCGGGACGAACACCGCACACAGCACCAGGGCCGTGGCGACGATCGGGCCGGTCACTTCTTTCATGGCCTGCTTGGTGGCTTCGAGCGGGGTCTTGCCGAGGCCGATGTTCCGCTCGACGTTCTCCACCACGACGATGGCGTCGTCCACCACGATACCGATGGCCAGTACCAGGCCGAACAGCGACAGGGCGTTGAGCGAGAAGCCGAACATGTGCATCACGGCGAACGTACCGATCAGCGACACCGGCACGGCGGCCAGCGGGATGATCGAGGCACGCCAGGTCTGCAGGAAGAGGATCACCACCAGCACCACCAGCACGATGGCTTCGAGCAGGGTGTGCACCACCGCCTCGATGGAACCACGGACGAAGATGGTCGGGTCATAGACGATTTCGTAGTCCACGCCCTGGGGGAAGCTCTGCTTCAGTTCGGCCATGCGCTCACGCACCGAGTCGGAAATCTCGATGGCGTTGGAACCGGGCCGCTGGAACACCGGGATGGCGACCGCCGGCTGGTTGTTCAGCAGCGAGCGCAGGGCGTACTGGCTGGAACCCAGTTCGATACGGGCAATGTCCCTGAGGCGCGTGATTTCGCCATCGTCACCGGCACGGATGATGATGTTCTCGAATTCCTCTTCCGTGACCAGACGGCCCTGGGTGTTGATCGACAGCTGGAAGCTGTTGCCGGCCTCCGAGGGCGGCGCACCGAGGGCACCGGCCGCCACCTGGCGGTTCTGCTCGCGGATGGCGTTGACCACGTCGGTGGCGGTGAGGTTGCGCGAGGCCACCTTGTTCGGGTCCAGCCACACGCGCAGCGAGTAGTTGCCCATGCCGAACAGCTGCACGTCACCCACGCCGTCCAGGCGCGCCAGCTCGTCCTTGACGTTGAGCGCGGCGTAGTTGGACAGGTAGAGCATGTCGTAGCGCTGATCCGGTGAGGTCAGGTGCACCACCATGGTCAGGTCGGGGGACGCCTTGTCCACGGTCACACCCAGGCGCTGCACCTCGGTGGGCAGGGTCGGCATGGTCCGCGTTACGCGGTTCTGCACCTGCACCTGGGCGTTGTCCAGGTCGGTACCCAGGGCGAAGGTGACGGTCAGGGTCAGCTTGCCGTCGCTGGTCGACTGCGACGACATGTACAGCATGCCTTCCACGCCGACGATGGCCTGTTCCAGGGGCGAGGCCACGGTTTCGCCGATGACCTTGGGGTTGGCACCGGGGAAATTGGCGCGCACCACCACGGTGGGCGGGACCACTTCGGGGTATTCGCTGATCGGTAGCTGGAACAGCGAGATGGCGCCGCCGATCAGGATGATCAGCGACAGCACCGCGGCGAAAATCGGCCGCAATATGAAAAATTGGGAGAAATTCATCGTCGTGACCTGTTAGCTGCGTGGGGCGGGAGTGGACCCGGTGTTCTTCACGGCGACACGAGGGTTATCACGGCTTTCGACGGCTTCGCGCTGACGGGCGAGGCTGGCCAGGGTGTCTTCATCGGCCATGGCGACGTTCTGCGGGTCGACGATGGAGCCCGGCATGGCGCGCTGCAGGCCGTTGACCACGATCTTCTCGCCCTTGGCCAGGCCGGTGCGGACGATGCGCAGGCCTTCCATCTTCGGTCCCATCTCGATGGCGCGGTAATTCACGCTGTTGTCGGCACCCAGTACCAGCACGAACTTCTTGCCCAGATCGGTGCCGACGGCGGCGTCCTGGATCAGGGTGGCGGCGTAGGTGCTGCTGCCGACCAGTTTCAGGCGGGCATACAGGCCGGGGGTGAAGCGGCCGTCACGGTTGTCGAACACGGCGCGGCCACGGATGGTGCCGGTCTGCGGGTTGACCTGGTTGTCCAGGAAGTCCAGCTGGCCGAGGTGCGGGTGACCGTCTTCGTTGGACAGGCCCAGGTACACCGGGCTGGCGCCACGGGCATCGCGCTCGTCCTTGCGGGCCAGTTCCAGGTACTTGAGGAACACGCGCTCGTCGGCGTCGAAGTAGGCGTAGACCTTGTCGGTGCTGACCACGCTGGTGAGCAGGCTCTGGCCGGCGGTGACCAGGTTGCCCTCGGTGATCTCGGCGCGGCTGACGCGGCCGTCGATCGGCGCGGTGACGCGGGTGAAGCTCAGGTTGAGGCGGGCGTTGTCCAGTTCGGCCTGGATGCCGGCCACGGCGGCCTGGGCTTCCTGGGCGGCGCTGGCGCGGGCATCGGCGAGTTCGGCGGAGATCGCGTTGCTCTGGCGCAGGCGCTCACCGCGGCGGGCTTCGCTCACGGTGCGGGACTGGTTGGCGCGGGCTTGTTGCAGTTGGGCTTCGAGGCGTTTGACTTCGGCCTGGAACGGGCGCGGGTCGATCTGGAACAGCAGGTCGCCTTTCTTGACCAGGCGACCTTCCTGGAAGGCTACCTTGTCGATGAAGCCGGAGACGCGGGGACGGATCTCGACCGATTCCGGGGCTTCCAGGCGGCCAGTGAATTCATCCCACTCGTTGATTGGTTGTTCGATGACCTCGGCGACGCTGACCTTGGCGGCGGGCATCTGCTGAGTGGTTTCGGGAGTTTTGCCGCAGGCACTGAGGACCAGTACCGCTGCGAGAGCAAGGGGAAAGCGCCAGGTATTTTTATTTGGCTGTTCCATGTGTGATTCCGCCAGAGGGTTTTATGGATGGGCGGAGTCTGCTGCGCGCAAGGGCCTACGACGAATCGAACGATACGAATTTGAATATCATTCGGAATGATGAATGGGCTGGTTATATCGATATAGCTCGATAGTGGTGCGAAACGGGCAGCGGAGGGGCTCCGCTGCACCGTATGGGGGCGTTCACAGGCTGTCGGGGTCGCCGACGAACATCTGGATACGCGAACGCAGCCAGCGTTCGGCGGGGTCGTTGTCCTGGGCACCGCGCCAGGTCATGTGCAGCTCGAAGGTCTGCATCTCGATTGGCAGGTCCTCGGTGCGCAGCCCGCCGGCAGCGCTCAGCGCGGCGGCGGTGTAGTCCGGCACGGTGGCGACGATATCGGTACCGCTGAGCAGGGTACCCAGGCCGTTGAACTGTGGCACGGCCAGCACCACGCGGCGCTTGCGGCCGATCTTTTCCAGCCCTTCATCGATGAAGCCGCCCAGGTCGCCGGCGAACGACACCAGGGCGTGGGGGCGGGCACAGAAGTCGTCCAGGCTCAGCGGGCCGGGCACGGTGTCGGCCCGCAGCAGCTTGGCCTTGGCGCGTCGCAGCACCTTGCGCTTGGCGTTGGCGGGGAGTTCCTCGGTGTAGGCCACGCCCACGGAGATTTCCCCGGAGGCCAGCAGGCCGGGCATCAATAAGTAGTTGGTGCGGCGGATCACCAGCACCACGCCCGGTGCCTCGGCGCGCAGGCGCTTGATCAGCGGCGGCAGCAGGCCGAACTCGACGTCGTCCGACAGGCCGATCCGGAACACCGCATTGCTGGTGGCCGGGTCGAAATCGGCGGCGCGGCTGACCGCCGTGGAGATCGAATCCAGGGCCGGCGAGAGCAGGGCGAAGATTTCCTGGGCGCGCGCGGTGGGCTCCATGCTGCGCCCGGTACGCACGAACAGCGGGTCGTCGAACAGGCTGCGCAGGCGCGACAACGCGGCGCTGATCGCCGGTTGGCCCAGAAATAGCTTCTCAGCCGCGCGCGTCACGCTGCGCTCGTGCATCAGCGTTTCAAAAACAATCAGGAGATTGAGGTCGACGCGGCGCAGATCGTTGCGATTCATCCGGTGTCCATATGCAGGAAGGGCGCGCGAAGCGTGCGCTTGCTCAGGCTAATGCGGATCAGGCCTGCGAAGCAATATACAAACGTGCAGAGTTGATACCTACGGCCAGTATCATCACTCACAGACATGTCGAATATCAGTGCCGGCGGGTGGTATTGCCGGCAAAGCCCAGATAAAGTCCATGGCCATAACGGGTCAACCGAAGAGGTTTGCGATGTCCCGCATCGTTCGTTTTCATCAGTTTGGCGAGGCCGATGTCCTCAAGATCGAAGAGCGCTCGCGCCCTGCGCCTGCCGCTGGCGAAGTGCTGATTCGTGTCGAGGCCATTGGTGTCAGTTGGTACGACGTGCTCTGGCGGCAGAACCTGGCCAGCACCCCGGCACAATTGCCGGCTGGGCTGGGCCATGAGATGGCCGGCGAAGTCCTGGCCGTGGGCGAGGGCGTCGACGACCTGGCGGTTGGCGATCGCGTCGCCAGCTTCCCCGGGCACAACCCCAATCATTACCCCTCGTACGCCGACGAAGTGGTGCTGCCGCGCACGTCGCTGACGCGCTACCCGGAGCTGCTGTCGCCCCAGGAAGCCAGCGTGCACTACCTGCCGTCGATGGTCGGCTGGTTCGGTTTCGTCGAGCTGGCGCATATGAAGCCGGGCGAGACCGTGCTGGTCACCGCCGCCAGCCAGTGCTGGGGCCCCTATATCGTGCAGATGGGCAAGGCGCTGGGCGCCAAGGTCATCGCTGCCACCGGCCAGACCGAGGACGGCGACTACCTGCGCGAACTGGGTGCCGATCATGTGATCCTCACCGAGGAGCAGGACCTGGTCAGCCGTGTGCAGAAACTCACGGACAACCGCGGCGTGGACATCGTCATGGATTCCCTGGGCGGCCCGCAGATGTGCCTGCTCGGTGACGCCCTGGCGCCCCGCGGCCGGCTGATCCTGTTCGGCCTGCAGGGCGGCAACGAGACACCGTTCCCGGCCTGCGCGGCGTTCCAGAAGAACATCCAGTTCTTCGTGCACTGCATCGGCAACTTCACCGGCAAGGAGGAGTTGGGCATTCCGCAGGACAAGGAAGCGGTGGCCAAGGCCCTGAACGGCATCAACCAGTTGACCCGCGACGGCGTGCTGCGCCCGCTGATCAACCGCAAGTTCGCCTTCAGCGATATCGTCGCCGCGCACCGCCACATGGAAACCTGCCCGAGCCGCGGGCGTGTGGTAGTCGAAGTCTGAGCGTGATCGTGCAACCGCAGCCGCTCCCCGAGCGGCTGCGGGCGTTTGGTCTACCCTCTATCCCGTAGGCGATTGTCACCGCGACGGATAGCAGGAGCAGGAATGGGATGTCCGCAAGTGTGCAGCGGCGCAACGCTGCAATGCAGTTTCGGCCTGGCACCGACGGTGCTCAACGTGTTGCCGGTCAACCGCACCCTCACCAGCGGCATGCCCGCTGCCAACATCATGGACCACATCCCGCTGGTCAATATTCCCACCTTCGGCCTGTGCCAGAGCCTGGCCAACCCCACCGTGGCCGCCGCCACCGCAGCCGCCCTCGGCGTGCTTACCCCCATGCCCTGCATCCCGGCCACCGCCACCCCCTGGATCCCCGGCGGCCCGCCGACGATGTTGCTGGGCAACATGCCCTCGCTCGACGCCAACAGCACCCTGATGTGCACCTGGGCCGGCGTGATCAAGATCATCATGCCAGGCCAGGTGCAGATGCTGATTCCCTAGCTTTTCTTCAAGCACGCGTCGAGGCGGTGATTTCGGTGGATGGGTAAAGCGACATCCACCCTACGGGCTGCATGCGTTTTGTAGGAGCCGCGACCCGCGGCGAATGGCCGTCACGATGCAATCGCACGCTTCGCCCCGAGTCGGGGCTCCCACAGAGGGGCCCGAACACCTGCTGGCGTAGGGTGGATGACGCTTCACCCATCCACCACTGCGACGTTCCTGAACGCAGGCGGTGTCTGCCCTTGTAGGAGCGGGCTTGCCCGCGAGCTTTTGCATTCATTCGTTGCGATCGGTGCGAGGCACAAACCGTCGAGCTCGCGGACAAGTCCGCTCCTACGGAACGCGCGCAGCCTTCACGCCTCGCTTGGCTCGCTCCAGCGGCGCCACCACCAGCGCAGGCGGGAGATCGGTTTGCCGTCGTCGTCCAGGGGGCGGCCGTCGTCGGCGAAAGGTTGGGCGTTGTCCAGCAGGTCGCCGTTGCGGTAACGGCCGTCGAAGGCCAACTGGCCGTTGGGGTGAAAACGCTGGTAAATCCCGTCGCGCACGCCGTCCCGGTACTGTTCGCGCTCGGCCACCTGGCCGTCGGCAAAATAGGTCAGCGCCTCGCCATGCAACAGGCCGTTGCGGTAGCTCGCCTTGCGTTGCAGCTTGCCATCGGCGCCATAAAAGCTGGCGACCCCGTGCACCTTGCCGCGCACGAATGGCATCTGTGCCGAGACCTTGCCGTTGGGGTGGAACAGGGTGCTGGCGCCGTGCAGTTCGCCCTGGTGGTAGCCCAGGCTGGCCTGGGGGCGGCTGTTTTCGTCGATGCGCAGCGGGCCTTCGAGGCTGCCGTCGAGCAGGCGGCCGTCCAGGTGGCTGTCGCCGCGGGTGAGGTCGAGCTTGCCGGAGTTCGCCATGTCAGTTCACCTTCACCAGGCCGCCCTTGAGGGTCAGCATGCCGCCGCCGTCCACCGTCTGTTCGGCGGCGGCCTTGTTGGTCAGGCTGATGCCTGCATCGTTGGTCAGCGTGGTACCTGCTTTATTGTCCAGCGAGGTGCCGGCCTGGTTGGTAAGCGCGGTGCCGGCCTTGTCGGTCAGGGCCATGGCGGCCTGGGTGGTGAGGTTGGCGTCGCTCTTGGCCAGGAAATCGCCGGTACTCTGCAGGGTGAGGGTGCCGCTGACCTTGATGGTCAGGTTGCCATCCACCGTCAGCTGGTAATTGCCGGTGACTGTCTCGGTGTAGTTGCCGCCGGTGCTGTGGGTCTGGTCGCTGCCGACCTTCACGGTGCGGGTGTCCTTCACGTCCAGGGTGTCGCTACCGGTCTGGATGGTCACGCTGCGCTTGCCTTTCTCCAGGGTCACGGTTTCGTCGCCGTCCTTCACGGTTCGGGTGCGGGCGTTCTGCACGGTAAGGGTTTCGTCGTGGCCGACGGTGGCGGTGGTGTCGTTGAGCACGTTGATGTTGAAGTCCTTCTGCGCCTGCAGGAACACCTCTTCGCTGTCCTTCTTGTCCTCGAAGCGCAGCTCGTTGAAGCCGCCACCGCCCTTGGACGAGTTGGTCTTGATCCCGGATTGCGTCTGGTTGGCCGGTAGCGCGTAGGGCAGGGGATTGTCGCCGTTGTACACGCAGCCGGTGACCAGCGGCCGGTCCGGGTCGCCGTCGATAAAGGTGACGATCACCTCCTGGCCGATGCGCGGGATGAACTGCATGCCGAAGCCCTTGCCGCTCCAGGGCAGCACCACCCGCACCCAGCAGGATGAGGTTTCATCGTTCTTGCCGTCGCGGTCCCAGGGGAACTGGATCTTGATCCGCCCGTACTCGTCGGTCCAGATTTCCTCGCCGGCCTTGCCCACCACCAGGGCGGTCTGGGTATGCATGCGTGGCTTCGGCGTGCTGCGCGGCGGGCGGTAGGCGGTGGCCTTGGGGATTGCCTCGAAGCGGTTGCGGTAGTGTTCGTGGCTGGCCTCGAAGGTCAGCGAGGTCACCACCCAATCGATGTTCAACGTGGCATCGTCATGGCCGCCCAGGGTGAACCAGTGCCCCGGCACCAGCCAGCGGCAATCGCTTTCGCCAACCAGGCGCTTCTCCTGGCTGCGCAGGCCGTCCACCCGTTGCTTGGTCAAGGCATCGCCCCGGGCCTTGGCGATGTAGCCACCGGGGTGCTCGTACACCGTGCGCGGCCCGGCCTTGGCTTCGGCCTGGGAGTACAGCGAAGTAGTGGGGGTGGTGAACTCGTAGTCGGTGGCACTGTAGACGCCGCTCACCGCCTGGATGCTGTACTGCGCCGAGCGAACACCGTGCAACTCGCGCACACCGATTTCCTGACCCAAGTAAGGCACCTTCGGCCCGTTGGGAATGGCCGGGAAGGCGTCGTTGCTGTCGCCCAACACCAGGGTGTGGGTGCCGGCCTCATGAGTGAAGAACCAGAAAATGCCTTCCTCCTCCAGCAACCGCGAGACGAAGGCGAAATCGCTCTCGCCGTACTGCACGCAGTACTCGCGGGGCGTGTAGCTGCCGGTGAGCGACAGTTTGTAGTCGGTGAAGCCGTGCAGGTCGAAAATGGCGGTGACGATGTCGCTTGTGCTCTTGTTCTGGAACACCCGGTTATTGCTGGCCAGATTCAGCCACCAGAGCCAGGGGCGCAGCAGCAACTGGTAGCGGTCCGCGCTGGCATCGCCCGGCAATTGGCGAATCTCCGCGCACAGCGCATCGACCGGGCGCAGCAGGTCATCGTTGTGCACCGTCGCCGTGACATGGCTCGCCACCGCATCGGCCAGGGTCAGCGGCGTGGCGCTATACCCGTGCAAACTCAGGCTGCCCAGCGCATTCAACACCTCCTCACCGGCCAGGGTTTCCGGGTACAGATCCGCCAGGGCGGATGCCGTGACGGAGAGGGTGGTTGTGGTGTCGGTGGGGCGGGGCATTGGTAGGCTCGGCTATAAGTCTGGTTGTGACGAAAGCAAAATTAGAAATAGATTCACCATTTTTAGGGCCTCCCTTGGGATGTAGAACTAGAGTTGCGACTCTCTGACGACCCCCACTCAGGGCTTTTGTGGATCTTTACCTTTTTTTTCTCGATATTTTAGGGCGTAAGCGGACCACGCTGATTTATCTTTGTGCCATTGCGGGTCGTAGCCTGTCAGCGTCTGGAGCAATACCCCGAGATGTGCTTCAGATTTTATTATTGCAAGCATGTTTTCTGTCTTTTTTATGTTTTGGTTTTTTAATTGATTGTTCACGGTTTTTTTTGCGCTGGCAACGAATTCCGTAGGTTTGTTTTCTCGAAGGCATTGCATGGCTGCAGTTCTGTTTTCTGCTGCTCCAGTATGTATTCCATCTCCTGGTTTTCCGCTCTCATGTCCATGGTATTCGGTAAGCTTGCTATATTTTTGATTTAGGGTTTTTATAATTAGGTCCTCGTCGTAAGCGTAGGCGGTAAATATAGAAACCCAGCCTGATTCGTATCTCTTTAGACAGCTCCAAACAGATTGCCCTGACATGAGATATGCTTCCTGTGGTTTGTGAGTTGTGCTCAGTAATTACCATCTATGTCTGTTTTTTTGATAGTCGCTATAATCCTTGGCTTCGAAAAATTGCGCGGTGGTGCCGTGGTCCCAAGGCGATGGTGGGCTGACAGGAAAGAACGTCACAATTGAATAAACGTGATGTCCATTGTCAGTAGTGGACCGCGGTTCGAAGACAATGTCTGCAAATTGGGTATGTGTATACCAGAAGCCTTTTATACGTGGCTGGAGGTTGCGAGAGCCTTCAGCATCAGCAATGCCAACGTTAGCTGTAGTGGATAAACGCAATCGATAGTAAAGTCGGCCATTGTGTTGAAGCGTATGTGTAATAATGTGATGGCTGTTTCTTTCTATCCGTCTGCAGGCTCTTGCTGCATAAGCCCATATCATTTCATCAATGTTTGGATAGGACGTGTCATAGATCCACATTCCGTGAGGATGTTCTCCTTGCCTGTTTGCGTCCATTATTGTGTGGAGTCCGATATGGTGTTCTCTGAATGTGCTTAAAAATATACTTCGATAGCGACATCCTTGTTCGCCATTCAGTGTGTCGTTTTCCCATGTTACTTGCTTGGCTTTTCCCATGCCTGGTCTCTAAACTTATGGGGTTTATGTGGCCTACAGCTTGTTGTTAAGAATGTAATGGGTTTAAGGGGTTGAATTTCTGCATTTTTATTCACTCCAACACCCACTCCGCCAACTTCCCCGTCACCTGCGTCATCAACACATTCTCGATATCCCTCGCCCCAGCCCCGCTGCATTTGGCCAGTACCGCTTTCACAATCGCCGCATCGAATTCGAACGGTTTTCCGGTCGCGGCTTTGTAGCGTTCGCGCAGTTTTTCCAGTTTGGCCAGGACGATGCCTTCCAAGGTCGCTTCGTCCAATGGGTGGTAGGGCACCACGGTCATGCGGGCGAGGAAGGCGGGGCGGAAGGCCTGGAGCAGGACGTTGTGCAGGTGGCTGTTGAAGGTGTCGCTGCCCAGTTGGGTCGTAGGGGTATCGAGGATGAGTTCGGCGCCGACGTTGCTGGTGGCGAGCATCACGGTGTTCTTGAAGTCCACCACCAGGCCGGTGCCGTCTTCCATCACGCCTTTGTCGAAGACGTTGTAGAAGGCTTCGAGCACGTCCGGATGGGCTTTTTCGATTTCGTCGAGTAGCACCACGGAGTAGGGGCGGCGGCGCACGGCTTCGGTGAGGACGCCGCCGCTGCCGAAGCCGACGTAGCCGGGCGGCGCGCCCTTGAGCTGGCTGACGGTGTGGGCTTCCTGGTACTCGGAGAGGTTGATGCTGATCAGGTTGCGCTCGCCGCCGTACAGGGCGTCGGCCAGGGCGTAGGCGGTTTCGGTCTTGCCGACGCCGGTGGGGCCGAGCAGCAGGAACACGCCGACCGGCTTGGCCGGGTCGGTGAGGCCGGCGCGGTAGGCCTGCAGGCGTTGGGCGATGGTGCCCAGGGCGGTGTCCTGGCCCATGACCCGTTGGCCCATGCGCTGGCCGAGGGTGCGCACGGCGTGGGCTTCGTCGGCGAGCATCTTGCCCACCGGGATGCCGGTCCAGCCGGCGATCACCGCGGCGACGATCTTCGAGTCGACCTGCTCGGGCACCAGGGGGTCGTCCTGGCGAATGGCTTCCAGGCCGTTTTCCAGGCGCGCCAGTTCGGCAGCCAGGTGGTCGATGCGGCCGTCCAGTTCTTCGTCGGTGTTGTTCGGGTCGAGGGTTTCACTGAGGGCCAGCAGTTCGCGGCGGGCTTCCAGCAGTTGGCTGACCGCCTCGCGCTCTTCGCCCCAGCGTTTGTCCAGTTCGCGGATGGCCCGCACGTTGGCGGCGGACTCGTCTTCCAGGCCGGTGATGCGCTCGCTGTGGTCCAGGCCGGTGGCCTGTTCGCGGCGCAGGCGTTCGACTTCTTCCTGCAGGGCCTGCTGGCGGTGGCGCAGGCTTTCCAGCGGTGGCGGTGTGTCGTGCTGGCCCAGTGAGACGCGGGCGCAGGCGGTGTCCAGCACGCTGATGGCCTTGTCCGGCAGTTGCCGGCCGGAGATGTAGCGGTGCGAGAGTTTCACCGCGTCATGAATGGCCGCGTCCAGCACCTGCACCCCGTGATGCTGTTCCAGTTTGCTGGCCACGCCGCGGAGCATTTCCACGGCGGTGGCTTCATCCGGCTCTTCGACCTGCACCAGCTGGAAGCGACGGGCCAGGGCCGGGTCCTTTTCGAAGTACTTCTTGTATTCCAGCCAGGTGGTGGCGGCGATGGTGCGCAGTTCGCCCCGGGCCAGGGCCGGCTTGAGCAGGTTGGCGGCGTCGCTCTGGCCCTCGGAGGCGCCGGCGCCGATCATGGTGTGGGCCTCGTCGATAAACAGGATGATCGGCTTTTCCGCACTGCGCACCGCGTCGATCACGCCTTTTAAACGCTGCTCGAATTCGCCTTTGACCCCGGCGCCGGCCTGCAGCAGACCGAGGTCGAGCACCCGTACGGCGACGTCCTTGAGCGGCGGCGGCACGTCACCGGCAGCGATGCGCAGGGCCAGGCCTTCGACCACCGCGGTCTTGCCCACGCCCGGGGCGCCGACCAGGATCGGGTTGTTCTGTCGGCGACGCAGAAGGATGTCGATGGTCTGGCGGATCTCGCCGTCGCGGCCGACGATGGGGTCGATGCGGCCGTTGCGGGCGTCTTCGGTGAGGTCCTGGGTGTACTGGTTGAGGAGCGGCTCTTCGCTCGGCGCGTCGTCGCGCTTCACGGTCTTGCCTTTTGCTCCGCCGGCCGGGGCTTCCCGGGAGGGCTGGGTCCATTCCAGCAGGTTGCTGCGCAGGGTTTCGCGCGGCACCCGCAACAGGGAGGAAGCGCTGTTGAGCAACAGGCTGCGGCGTTCTTCGCGGTCGAGCAGGGCCAACAGCAGCAGGCCGGAGCGGATGCTGCCGACGCCGAGCACGCTGGCCTGGACCACGGCGTCTTCCAGCAGGCCGACGGTCTGGCTGGAGAGGGCCGGGGTGCGGGTGCTGCCGGATTTGAACAGTTCCAGCGCCTTGTTGATCTCGGCAGCGACGGCGTCCGGCTCCAAGCCGAAGCGCGGCAGCAGGCAGGTGAAATCGCCGCCCTCGATGTCCAACAGCTCCAGCAGCAGGTGTTCGATTTCCACGTAGTGGTGGCCGCGCTGCAGGCAGCGCTGCGCGGCCCGTTCCAGGGCGCGGCGGCAATCGCCGTTGAGGCGGCTGATCAGGGTGCCGAGTTCCATGCTCAGGCCTCCGCCGTGCGCAGACGGGTGTCGATGCGGTAGGTGCCGTCGCTGGTGTGCGTCTGCAGCCCGGTGTTCCAGCGCAGGCGCGGTGCGCCGCCACGCGTCAGGCTCAGGGGCTCGGCGCCCTTGACCAGCAGGCTCAGCGAGCAGTCCATGTCCGGGCCGAAGTAGAAGCTGGCCAGGCTGGCGAGCTGCAGGTGAGCCTCGCCATCCGGCAGGAAGCGCGTGGCTTGTTCGTGCTCCAGTGGGCCCAGGGTCAGGCGGATGCCGGCGTGTTCATCCCACACCTGGGTGCCGGCGATGGCGGTACGCCCGAGGGTCAGGTTGCGCGCGCCGCGCCCCAGGCGACTGCGGCTAGCAGGGGGAATGCTGCGCCAGGCGCCTTCGTAGGCACTGGCCTGGATCGGCTGGCCGAAGTGCTGGCGAACCAGGGTGGTGAAGCCTGCCAGCGAGCGGCGACCGCCCATGAACAGCACGCTGCGCGAGAGCACGGCTGAGTCGCTGAGGGCCTGGCGTTCCTGCAGGGTTTTCGGCAGCAGGCCGGTGAGGGCGCGCAACTGGTCCTGCACCGGGCTGGCGTTGGGCACGGTGAAACCGAGGGCGATGCGGTGTTTGCGCAGCACGCGGTAGAGGATGCTCAGCAGGCGGTGCTGGAACAGGTCGAGAAAGGCCGCCGGTGCGTGGTCCTTGGCGCGGGCGCGCTGCTGCAGCCACTCCTGGTAGGCGTAGGGCAGGGGGCCGTCGGGGCCGCCGAGGCCGAACACCGGGGTGGTCAGGCGCGCCTTGCCGTCTTCCTCGATCACCAGGTTTTCCACCTGGCTGGCGGCGAACAGCGGGGTCAGCGGGCCGCGCAGGTGGATGGCCTCGGCCTGGGGCGAGGTGCCGCAACCCAGGGAGGTGGCGCGCGGCTGTTCGCGCTCCAGCACCAGCAGCGCTTGCAGCAACTCGAACGCCTGCGGCTCGTGGCGCAGGCGCGCGCTCAGAGTACGAGCGGCATTCCGGCTTGTGGTTGCCACGTCTTGATCTCCTTGTCGGCTTGAACCAGTACGGTGCTGACGAAACGGTTGGCAGTGGCATAGAGCGAGAAGAACTGCGCCAGCACGCCGGAGAACAGCACCGCGCTGCTGCCGACGAAGTGTTGCGGGTCGAGCTGGATGCGGACTTCCAGGCCGTTGCGCCAGCCGCGCCAGGCGTCTTCGCCGACCCGGGCGACGACACGGTCGCTGTCCAGTGCCAGCAGGCCGTCGATCTGCCGGCGCGCGCTGGCTTCGTCGCGCAGGTTGTGCAGGCCGAGCATTTCCTTGAGGGCACTCAGGGCCTGGGCGCCTTCCACCAGGGACAGATGATTGAGGGTCAGCTGCGACACCAGGCGCCAGCGTGACTCGCCGCTCAGGCGAGGCAGGCTCTGCGGGGTGGGCGGGTTGCGCAGACGGGCGATGGCGACCGGGCCGGGACGTTCGAAGCTCAGGCGGGTACCGGCACCGAGGGATTCGGCGAGGTGGCGGTTGGTGCACAGCAGTTCGGCGGTCAGGCTGTATTCCGGGGCGTCCTGCAGCGGGTCGAAATGGGTGTCCACCAGGCTCAGCAACACGTCGCTGCCCAGGCGGTTGGGCGTCAGGCCGGTGATGCGCCGGGCGTGCCAGTACAGGCGGTTGTCGCCGGAGCCGTGCTGGTAGCCGTAGTAGGCCGGTACCCGATGCACGCCGGACGGCGAGCTGGCGCGCAGGGTGTGGATGCTGTGGATTTCCACGCTGTTCTCGCGGTGGCTGTCGGCGACCAGGCGGTACTCGCTGCGGGTGCCGTCCGGGCGCAGCGGTTCCGAGGTGCGGGGGAACAGGTTGATCACCGGCGCGCAGCCCAGGGCGATGTCGCTGGGTTGCAGGTGCAGGCGCTTGCCCGGGGTGCGGTCGAAGACCAAGTACAGGTAGACCTCTTCGTCTTCGGTGGCCGGCGCACGCAGCGGTACATCGAAGAAGGCGAACTTGTCCGGGAAGGCGAAGTATTCGGCCAGTAACCGCAGGCCCGGGTGCAGGCCGCTTTCGTCCGGCAGCAGGGCTTCGTCGCTGGTAAAGCCCACCACCTCGGGCAGGCCCGTCTGTACCTGGGGCGTGCTGCCGGCCGGGCCACACAGCACCTGCACGGTGTGGGCGGCGATCAGGTCGTAGAGGGCGGCGTTGACCACCGGCGAGGCGGCAAGGTGCAGGCGCAGGCTGTCCAGGGTGAGTTCCGGCCAGGTCACGCCGGCCATGCAGCGCAGGGTCAGGCGCAGGGCCGAGCCGGCGTGGGCGACGCCGGCCAGGGCCTGGGTCTCGTCGGTGTCGAGCAGCACCGCTTCGCTGATGGTCAGCGGCCACAGGGTGGTGTCGGCGGTGCTGCGAAAGTGGATGCTGGCGCCGCTGCTGGTGGTGACGAACAGCGGGGTGTCGCGGGGTAGGTGATAGCCCTCGGCGAGGTTGCCCTTGGTCGGGTCCGGCTCGAACTGCACGATGGCGCAGGACGGCAGCGGGCGCAGGGCCAGGGGGTAGAGCTGTTCGAGCAGGGCGTCGCTGAATTCGGCGTAGTCGTCATCGAGGCGACGTTGCAGGCGGGCGGCGAGCAGCGAGAAACCTTCGAGCAGGCGTTCGACGTGGGGGTCCGGGCATTCGCCGGGGGCCAGTTCCAGGCGCCGCGCCACCTTGGGGTAGCGGCTGGCGAAGCTGGCGCCGGCATGCCGCAGCCAGGTCAGTTCGCGCTGGTAGTAGTCGAGCAGGTGGTCATCGATCGAGTCGCTCATGGCGCACCTCCCAGGTGTCCGCCAGGTCTTCGAGGATGAAGGTCACCGGCCAGTGGCGGGTGCCGCTGCGCAATGCGCCGTTGAGGTGGATGCGCAGGCGTTGCTGGTCGGGGGCGACCTGCACGTCGACGTCGCTGAGCTGCAGGCGCGGTTCGAAGTGCTGGATGGCGTTGCGGATGTCCCGGGTCAGCAGGCGGCGGTCGTCCAGGCGCTGGGCCTGCAGGGCGGTCCAGTCACCGATGCCGTAGTCGAGAATGGTCAGGGCGGTGCCCGGCGGGCGCGGAGCCCGCCGGGTGTTGAGCAGTCGCAGCAGTTCGATGCGCACCGAGTCGGCCAGGGCATCCTGGTCGAATACCGTCTCTTCGCCAGCGGCCAGGCGCTCGAACAGCGGCGGCTGGAAACCCGGGTCGACAAGGCGCATGACGAAGCCGGATCAGGCTTTGATGAGTTTGTTGGCGGCCAGGTCCCAGGTGGACGCGGCGGTGCCTTCCTTGGAGCCATCGTCCTTCTGGGCGGTCAGCTCCCACTTGATCTTGGTGAAGTTCATCGACAGGGTTTCCACCGGCTTGCCGCCAGCACCGCCACTGACGCTGACGTTGGAGAACACCACGTTGTTGAGGGTGTAGACGATGAACGGCAGGATCTTGCCATCGCCTTCGGCAGCGTTGCGGCCGATGGTGACCTTCACCTCCGGCAGGGGCTTGCCGGCGCAGCAGAACTCGTTCAGCGACGGGGTCGAGGTGTCGATGAACTTGGTGACGGTGAACTCGCCGATGTGGGGTTTGCCGGAGGTGCGCTCCGAGTTGCTGACGTCGTTGGTAACCTGCATGGCCACGTTGTGGCTGTAGGACATCAGTTCGATCTTGTCGGTGTAGCCCTCGAGCAGGCAGTCGCCCTTGATGTCGCCGCCGAGGTCGAGAATGATCGCATCCATCGCTTGAAACTCCTGGGTAATGGGGTCGCGCTAGGGGAGCCCCCGCCGTTGGCGGCGGGGGGAACAGGCCTTATGCCGCCACCGGTGGCGGCAGCTCGGCGACCAGGCGGATCGAGGCGGTCAGCTCTTCCAGCTGGAAGTGCGGCCTCAGGAACACCGTGGCACGGTAGGCCCCCGGTTTGCCGGCGACTTCCGACACGTCGACCCGGGCCTCGCGCAGCGGGTACTGCGCCTTGATGGCCTGGGGCGCGTTGTCGTTGATCAGCACGTAGTCGGCGATCCAGTTGTTGAGGTAGGTCTGCACGTTGTCGCGGGTCATGAAGCTGCCGACCTTGTCGCGCATGATCACCTTCAGGTAGTGCGCGAAGCGCGAGGCGGCGAGCACGTACGGCAGCATGGCCGAGATACGCGCGTTGGCGTTGGCCTCGTTGGTGTTGTAGAGCTTGGCCTTGTTGATGGTCTGGCCGCCGAAGAACACCGCCACGTCGCTGTTCTTCTTGTGGCACAGGGCGATGAAGCCCAGGTCGTTGAGCTCCTTCTCGCGGCGGTCGGTGATCGCCACTTCGGTCGGGCATTTCAGGGAAATGTCGCCGGAACTGGTGCGGAAGGTGTGGGCCGGCAGGCCTTCCACCGCGCCGCCGCCTTCGGCACCGCGGATCGCCGCGCACCAGCCGTACAGGGCGAAGGCCTCGGTGATGCGCTGGGTCATGGCCCAGGCGGCATTGCCCCACAGGTATTTGCCGTGGTCGGTGCCGTTGACGTCTTCGACGTAGTTGATGCCTTCCACCGGCAGGGTTTCCGGCCCGTAGGGCAGGCGCAGGAGGAAGTTCGGCAGCACCAGGGAGACGTAGCGCGAATCTTCGCTCTCGCGGAACGAGCGCCACTTGATCAGTTCCTGGCTCTCGAAGATCTTCGCCAGGTCACGGGGCACGGCCAGCTCGGTGAAGCTGTTCATGTCGAACAGGCGCGGGCTGGCGGCGGCGATGAAGGGGGCGTGGGCCGCGGCGGCGACGTTCGAGAGTTTTTCCAGCAGGCCGATGTCCTGCGGGTGACGGCCGAAGGTGTAGTCGCCGACCAGCAGGCTGAACGGGTGCCCGCCGAAGGTGCCGTACTCTTCTTCGTAGATCTTCTTGAACAGCGCGCTCTGGTCGAATTCGACGGCCTTTTCCAGGTCGGTCTGCAGCTCTTTCTGGCTGACGTTGAGCAGGCGCAGTTTCAGGCGGGTGCTGGTCTCGGTGTTCTGCACCAGCATGTGCAGGCCGCGCCAGGAGGCTTCGAGTTTCTGCACCTCGGGGTGGTGGAGAATCTGGTTGAGCTGGTCGCTGATCAGCACGTCGATCTGGCTGATGCGGTCGTTGATCATCGCCACGGTGTCCTTGTCGATGGCCATGCCTTCGTCGAGTACCTGGGTGGCGAATTCCGCGAGCATGTCGCGGGCGTAGTCCTGCTGGCTGTCATCGTGGGCCATGCGGCCTTCGGCGATGATGCGGTCGAGCAGGGACAGAGTCTGGGTCGTACTTTCGCTGGATTTGCTTTCACTGGACTTGGGCACGGCGAATCCTCCTTGAAGACGGGTGGGGATCAGGCTTGTGGTTCGGCAGGCGCTTCACCGTCAGCGGCCGGGGCGGCCTCGGCGGGTTTCGGGGCGGCGGATTTGATTTCCTGCAGGCCTTCGGTGTTGGCCACGACGTCCTGCAGCAGCTTGTCGAGGTCATCGTTGCCGTCGAGCTTGGTCAGCAGGTCGCGCAGGCGCTGGCGGGCTTCGTACAGGCGCCGCAGCGGGGTGACCTGGGTGACGATGCTCACCGGGTCGAAGTCGTCGATGTGGTTGAAGCGCAGCTCGACGTTCAGCTTGCTGTCGTCACCGCTGATGGTGTTGTCGACCTGGACCGCGGCGCGGGGGGCGATGGAGGCGAGGACGTCGTTGAAGTTGTCCCGGTCGATTTCGATGAAGCGCCGTTCGGCGACTTTCGGCAGGGGGGTGTCCGGCTTGCCGGAGAGGTCGGCAAGGATGCCGACGACCAGCGGCAATTCCTTCTTCTCGATGGCATCGCCGATCTCGACGTCGTAGGTGATCTGGACGCGGGGCGGGCGAATCCGGTCTAGCTTGTGCTGGGTGCTTTCAGCCATGGCGATGGGGCTCCGATGCATGATTCGAGCGCAATGCATCGGTTTCCCTGGTCATCGCACTCCCTTGCCGGATCGCGGGAGTGACGGTGCTCGCAGCTACACGATCCCGGTCCTTGGCGATCCCTCTGATTCGCGGTGCCGAGCGAGCCGGCCGACGAACTACCAAAGACGCTAGAACAGGTCTATAAAAATGCAAATTGAAAATTTTGGATGCGCATGAAGCAGGGACGAACGATTTTTTTCAGGGTTCTGATCGGTGTCGTCGCGGTCGCTGTGCTGACCGCCTGCTCCTGGAGAAGCCCCAGGGTAGAGCTGGACAGGCTGATCCTGGACGTCGCGCCACGGGCCAACAACGACTCGCCGATCGCCGTGGATTTCATTGCGGTGAAGGACGCCGATCTGCTCAAGCTGCTGGCCGCCATCCCCGCGCGGCAGTGGTTCGCCGAGCGCGAGCAGTACCAGCGCGACTACCGCGAACTCATGTCGATCTGGAGCCTGGAACTGGTGCCGGGCCAGTTCATGGAGTCGGACGACTTTCCGCTTGGCGGCGAGGCCGCGGCTGGACTTTTGGTCTTTGCCGGCTATAACACACCCGGTGTTCATCGGCTGCGCCTTGGCGAACAGCACAAGGTGTGGCTGCGCTTCGAAAGCAGGGACATGCGCTTGCTGGGTGACGACCAGCGTTGACCCCGTGCCCCACCGGGCACCACATCGGATGTCGAGGGGAGTGGTATGAGTGTTCTACCTGACGCGGTCTGCTGGCATGAGGGCATGCAACTGCTGCCCCAGCACTTCCAGCTGCAGGGGCTGCGCGCCGAAGCCCTGACCGCGCACCTGGCCCAGGCCGGTAATCCGCTGTTCTGGGGCGTTTCCGAGCTCGATCTCGACCCGGTGGCCCTGTGCGCCGGCCGCGTGCGGGTGCTGGCGTTGAAGGCGGTGCTGCCCGACGGCCTGCCGGTGATGGTGACACCAGGGGTGGACGCGCCGCTGGAGCTGGATATCGCACCGGCCATCGATGCCTCGGTGAATGCCATGGTCACCGTTGGGCTGGCCATCAACCCCCTGTGGCGCGCCGGGCAACTGGTGCCGCTCAAGGGCCGCATGCAGTCGTCGGTCAGCGAAGCGCTGCCCGATCTGGCCAGCGGCCAACACCCCGAAGCCATCACCGTGTGGCGACCCAACCTGCGGTTGATTCCCGAGGCGCAGAAGGCCGACGCGGTGTACCTGCCGCTGCTGAAGATCGGCAAAGAGGGTGGCGGGTATACCCAGTTGCCCTACGTGGCGCCGACGCCCCGGGTGCTGCCCGAGTCGGTGCTGGGGCGCAAGGTGGTGACCCTCTGTGCTCGGGCGCGGGAGAAATGCATGTTTCTCGCCGGCCGCCTGCGGCATGCGCAGCAAGCCGCCAATGATGACGATATCGACGAAATTCGCCGCCAACTGGCTGCCCTGTGGGCGCGGTTGCCGGAAGTCGAAGCGGCACTCAACAGCCGCGTCGCGTCCCCCGATGCCCTGTATGGCCTGCTGACCGGCATGGCTGGCAACTGGTGCGCACTGGACCTGACGGCCGGGGTGCCGGCATTCCCCGCCCTGGATTTTCTCGACCTGCAGAAGAGTTACGACCCGGTGCTCGAGTGGCTCGGCATGACCCTGGAGCTGATTCGCGCCGGGTACCGCAGCCTGCCGTTCCACCAGGAGGGGTCGCGTTTCAGCATCCAGCTGCCGGACGGCGAACAGCGCCGCCAGCGCCTGGTGATCGGCCTGCGCATGCCGGCCGGCAGCCATGAACAGGCGGCGTCGGAATGGCTGGGCAGGGCGGTGATCGCCTCGGCCAGCCACATTCCGACCCTCGTGCGTCAGCGCATGAGCGGCGTGCCGCACCAGGCCATGGGCCGGCGCGAGCAGGTGGCCTACGGGGTGGGCGACGACACGCGGATTTTCGTGGTGCAGGCGGCCGGGGAGTGGTTCGATCCCGCCCAGCCGCTGCACATCGTTTCGTCCGGGCAAGGACAAGGCAACAGTCCCTGGCAAGTGGTGCTGTTTGTCGCCAACGAAGGTGACGCCGTGTAGCACGGATAAGGACGTCGTATGCCTGAGGGAAGTCGGTTACAAGGCCTGCATGAGTCACCCCTGAGCACCGCGTTTCGCAGCGCCTGGCAGGAGTGGCAGGGGGTGTGGGAGGTCCTGGAACGGGACGAGGACAGCGATGGCAAGTTGGTCTTTCGCACCACCGAACAGGCGGTGCAGATCACCCGCCGGCTGTGGCGCGGTGCGTTCGCCAGCGTCGGCGAGTCGTCGGTGCTGCAGGTCAAGGCGCTGGTCTACGCCTTCGTCGCGCTGCTGGACGAAACCCTGCTGTTTTCCCCCTGGGCCGGCCAGTCGGCCTGGCAGGAAAAGCCCCTGGAGGCCCGCCTGTACGGCAGTCGCAACGCCGGCGAGCGCCTGCCAGTGGCGATCAAGCGCCTGCTGGACGAGCGTGCCCCGGCCAGCCGCGACCTGGCCAATGTCTACCTGCAGTGCCTGATCCTGGGCTTCCATGGCCGTCTGCGCGGTGAGCGTGGCCAGGCGATCCACGAGAAATGGCGGCACGCGCTGTTCGCCCTGGCCTGGCAACGCGACCCTTCCGTGACGGATGTGACCGAGACCCTCGAGTCGCCCAGCCGCGCGGCGCCGATCCGCCTGCCGGTGCGGCGTTCGCTGCCGGATGGCGTGCGCCTGGGCCTGGCGATCTTCGGCGGCATCCTCCTGTTGTCGGCGGTGGGGCACCTGTGCTGGCGCGACATCGCCCAGCACCTCGATCCGGTGCTGCACCTGGTGCCTGAGTCGTACCTGGAGCAGGCGCCATGAGCCTGACCACGATCCTGCTGTGGGTACTGGGCGTGCTGCTCCTGCTGCTGGCGCTGGGACTGCTGATCGGGTGGCTGCGCACCCAGTCCGGCTCGGCGGTGCGCAGTTTCTATGCGGCGCTGCGCCAGATGGAGCGCGACCTGGCGGTGCAGGACCGTTACGACATGCCCTGGTTGCTGATGCTCGGCGATGAGCGGCGCGCTGCCCAGCTGTGCACCAGCTGGCGCCTGAGGACCACGGCAAAGCCGGCCTGGTTCGGGCGCTGGTGGGCCGACCCGGACGGTGCGGTATTGGTGGTGCCGGATGCGTTGTTCGTGCCGGACGAGGGCGCCGGCACCCAGGTGGCCGCCTGGTGGCGTCTGCTCGGTCTGTTGTTGCGCTTGCGTTCGCAGCGGCCGCTGGACGGGATTATCTGGGCCATTCCGGCCGAGCGCCTGCTCGACGGCGGCCAGGCGTCGGCCTATGGCCTGGCGGCACGGCGCAAGTTCATCGACCTGCTGCAACGCCTGGGGCTGAGCCTGCCGGTGTACGTGGTGGTCACCGGTATGGAAGAGGTGCCGGGGTTCCAGGCGCTGCTGGCGGCGTTGCCGGCAGACAGCCGCGAATCCTGCCTGGGCTGGGCATCGCCCTATGGTGTGGAGGCGGCCTGGCAGCCGCACTGGAGCGACGCGGCGCTGGACGAGATCAGTCGTTCGGTGACCGAGGTGATGCTCGAACTGGGCACGTTGTCCGGCGGGGTGAGCGATGAGCTGTACCGCCTGCCCCAGCAACTCGACGCCTTGCACGACAACCTGCAGCTGATTCTGGACCCGGTGTTTCAGGGCAACGCCCTGGGCGAAGCACCGCGGTTCCGGGGCCTGTACCTGACGGCCAGCCAGGCCGTCGCCGAGGACGATGACTGGGGCAACACGGCGGCCAGCGCGCCACGTCGCAGCCTGCTTACCACCGGGCTCTGGCATCAGCGGTTGCTCGCCGAACAGGGCCTGGCCCAGGCGGTGCCGCGCATCCTGCGCCTGCGCCAGCGTTGGCAGCGGGTGGTGGGGGCGGGCGCCCTGGTGGTGGCGGTGCTGTGGGTGGCCGGCATGGCCTGGGCCTGGCGCGATGCGGTGGGGGATGCGGAGCGGCTGGCCACGGTGCTGCAGCGGGCACAGTTGCAGTATGTGGCGATCAACGATGAAACCCGTCGCCGCGACCTGACTCGGCAGAACGTGCAGACCTTCTGGAGCGTGCTGGAGCAGGGGCCGCGCTGGCGCTACACCTCCCCGGCGTTCCCGACCTCGTGGTTTTCCTCCCTCGACAGCCGCCTGGCCGACATCCTGCGCCACAGTGCGGTGACCCACCTCTACCAGCCGCTGTATCAACTGATGGAGGCCGAGTACCAGGCCCTGAGCCGCATCCAGCCGAGCGGGCGGGGCTCCACGGTCGAGGGCAGTGACCCGGAGCTGTGGCCGAACTACGTCAATGCCCGGGCGCTGGTGGACAAGGCGCTGCGGGTCGAGCAGCAGAACCAGCTGTTCTACCACGCGCTGAATCACCCCGACGGGCCGCTCGATGACCTGGCGCAGATCAGCAACAGCGCCTTCGGGCTGAACCTGAACGTCGGCACCCTGCGCCGGGGCAGCTACTACAACCGGGTGCTGTCGACCGCCGCGCCGCGTGGCATGCAGGCGCTGGACCTGCAGAAGAGCCGGCCGCTGATCACCGAGCACTTCCAGCGGCTCATGCAGTTCTGGCTGGCCCAGTATTCGCTGAGCGACAACTTCGTGCGCCCGGCGGGTTACCTGCGTATCCAGGTCAATAAGCTGCGGGATGGCTACGGCAATTCCCTGGAGGAGCTGGAAACCACCAGCGCCCTGATCGACGACCTGCAGGAGGTTATCGGCCTGACCAACTCGGCCTGGAGCCGCAGCAGTGGCCGCGACCTGGTGCCGGGCTACCGGGCGCTGCTCGAGGACGTCGACAAGAGCACGCTGCTCGGCCCCTCGGTGGCCAAGTCGGTGGACGACCAGGCCGCGCGCCTGCAGAGCGCTTTCCGCGACCAGTGGGTGGCCCGTGCCGGCACCAGCGACAACCTGCTGGTGCAGCAGAGTACCGGGGCCCTGTCGCTGCAGGAAGGCATCATCGGCCTGGATAACGCCATCGACAGCCTGCTCAAGTACGACTTCGTCGCGCTGGCCCTGCGCCAGGACGAGACCTCGGGCCGCACCCAGTCGGTGGATGGCAACGGCCTGGGCGCTGCGCTGGACTTCTACGACAGCTACAAGGGCTACGCCAGCCGCGAACTGCCGCAGATTCCGCCGGTCTACCGCGCCGCCTTGCTGGGGGCAGCACAGAGCGCGGCGGCCACGGCGATGTGGGTCAGCCTGGAAAGCCGGGCGAACCTGCCGCGGCTGCGGGCCCAGCAGACCTTCGACGTGCCGGCGGACAAGGCGCTGTTGCTGCAGAAGGCCTTCGTCGAGCTGAAGCGGCCGGACCTGGCGACGACCTTCCAGAACGTGCTCAACCAGCGGGCCCTGGCCGATGTGCAGCGGGCGCTGGAGGAGGTCGAGGTGTTACCGGTGTTCCACCCGCGCTATGCCATCGAGCAGTGGGACGGCGGCAAGAACCTGGGGCTGCAGCTGTTCCGCTCCACCGATGCCCAGGACCTCAAGCTGAGCCTCACCCAGCAGTTCGCGATCATGCAGAAAACCACCGAAGACCACGTGGCCGCCCTGGAGTGGCTGAAGGTGCAGCAGGCCAACCTGTCGGCCAGCGACTACGGCAAGGTCAGCCGCTTGCTGGCCCTGAACGAGGAGATGCTCAAGTACAAGGGACAGAACCCGGTCAGCGCGCCGGCGCTGTTCGAGCAACTGGTCAGCCGCGACTTCATCGACATGGACGCCCAGAGCTGCGCGCAGATTCTGCAGTCGGCCGCCGTGCCGCGCGGGGCGGACGATGTTTCCCGGCGTGGCCTGGCGCTGTGGAACCAGGCGCAGCAACGCTGCATGGTGTTGCAGCAGCAGCGCGGGGCCCTGGCCTGGAACCAGCTGGCCGGCTACTTCAACCAGTACCTGGCCGACCGCTTTCCGTTTTCCTACGACGTGGATGCCAAGGACGCCGACCCCGACCGGGTGCGCTACATGGTGCAGTTGATCGATTCCAGCCTGGCCCAGGCGGAGAGCGCGCTGATCTACAGCCGCTCCGCCGACCGCCTGGCGGCCCAGGATTTTCTCGACCGGCTCAAGCAGGCCCGGGTCTGGCTGGGGCCGTTGCTGGTGCGTGACCAGGACGGCGTGATCGGCCTGGACATGGACATCCTGTGGCGCACCGACCGCGACGGCGAGCGGGGCGCTGACCAGATCATCGCCTGGGGGCTGCACACCGGCAGCCAGTCCATCGTCTACCCGGGCGACGAGCAGAAACGCCTGAACTGGACCGTGGGTGAACCGGTGCGGCTGGTGCTGCGCTGGGCCAAGAACGGCTCGCAGCGCCCGGCCAACGACCCGCTGCAGCCGAGCCTGGCGGTGCATGGCCTGGAAGCCGGCTGGGAGTACACCGGCCCCTGGTCGCTGTTGCGCCTGATGCGTTCGCACGTGTCGGTGCAGCGACAGCCGAGCGTCGACCACACCCAGTTCCCCCTGACCCTGCAACTGCCGGTGCATGCCCCCTATACCGCCGACACCCAGGCCCAGATGTTCATGCGCCTGTCCCTGATGACCCAGGGCGGCAAGCTGCCGTTGTCGGTCCAGCCGTTGCCGGTGCGGGCGCCGCAGTCACCGTTCGCCATCGACGACACCCCGTTGCTCAGCGTCCAGGAGATCCCATGAGCCTGTTATCCGACGCACCTGCTCCCGAGTTGCTCCAGGCGCTGCTGGCGCCCCTCTCCGACGAGGCGCCCTGTGGCGTGAGCCTGCGCTACGAGCCGGACTTCGATCGCCTGCGGGAGATGCGCCGCGAAGACGACACCAGCCTGCCCACCGGGGTGTGGAAGGCCGAGGTCAAGCGCAGTGACTGGGCGGCGGTGGAGCGCCTGGCCAGCGACCTGCTCAAGACCCGCAGCAAGGACCTGATGGTCGCCGCCTGGCTGGGTGAGGCCTGGCTGCACCGGCAGGTGCCGGATGCGCTGCCCCGTGCCCTGGGGCTGGTGGCCGGATTGTGCGAGCGTTACCCCGAGACGCTGCACCCCCAGGCCGAGGACGGTGACCAGTCGTGGCGCGTGACGCCCCTGGACTGGCTGGCCCGCACCTATGCCACGGTGCTGCACACCCGGGTGCCGCTGTTCGATGACGAAGGCGGCGATTTCGCCACCTTTACCCTGCATGACTGGCAGCAGTTGCAACACCAGCAGGTGGTCGGCGCCGACAGCAAGGCGGCCAAGGCCGCTGCCGAGGTGGCCCACCTGCGCCAGCAGAAGCTGAACGAGCGGGTGCGCGAGGTGCCGATCGCCGTGTGGCTGCGCAAGAAGGGCAGCCTGGAGGCGAGCGAACAGAACCTGCAGCGCCTGGATCAGTGGAGCGACGCCTGGCTGGGGGATATCGGCCCCAGCTACAGCCCGCTGCGCGAGGTGATCGCGGCCCTGGCTACGCTGGTGCAAGGCTTCATCGACGCGCACCCGCAACGCCCCAGCCCGCAGCCAGCAGAGCCGCTGCCGACGACGGTCGAGGCCCGGCAAACGGATAACGAGGAAGTCGAGGGGAACAGAACCGTGGACGCCCAGAACCTGAGCAATCGCGACGACGCGTACCGGCAGCTGGAGCTGATCGCCGACTACCTGGCCAGGACCGAGCCGCACAGCCCGGTGCCGTACCTGATCCGGCGGGCGGTGGAGTGGGGCAACAAGCCGCTCAACGAGTTGCTCAACGAGCTGATCTCGGCGGATGCCGAGGCGCGACGCGTGTGGTCGCTGCTGGGGGTGTTGAAGTAGGGGAAGGGGGAGGCGCCGCCAACATTGGCGACGCCTCGCGGGGCACGGCTCAGCCGTTGCCCAGGGCCTTGAGCAGTTGCCCGATCAGCGTATCGAGGGTGGCCAGCGGCGTGCTGTCGTCGGCCTCCAGCACCACCGCCTGGCTGCCACCGGCTTCGATGGCGGCGGCCAGCTCGGCCGACGCCTTCTGCGCCAGCAGCACCACCGCCACGTCATCGGCCTCGAGGGTTTCCGTCAGGGCCTTCAGCGCTTCCGGGCTCCAGTCGTTGTTGGCCGGCAGCTCGACGTCCACGCGGTCCAGGTTGAGGCCGCTGATCAGGTAGTCGAAACGGTCCGACAGGCTGACCACGGTCAGGTTGTCGGCACGGGCCAGGATCGCTTCGCTGTCGGCGTTGAGCTTGAGCAGGTGCTGCTTGAACGCCGCCAGGTTGCCTTCCACCTGGGGCTTGGCCTGGGGCGCCAGGCGCACCAGGTCGGCGGCCAGCACATCGGCCATGCGCCCCATGTTGTTGATGGCCAGCCACGGCTGGCTGCTCAGGCCGTCGGCGGCGCGGCTGTCGCTCTGGGTGGCGATGCCGGGCAGGGCGCCGTCCACCGGCCGTGCGGCATCGATCTCGACGATGCGGATATTGCTGCGGCGGGCCATGGGGTAGAGCGGATCATCGGACCAGATCGAGCGCAGGCCGATCACCGCGTCGGCCTTGACCGCCAGTTTCTGCAGGCTGCCGGCGCCACGGCCGCTGAAGTAGGACACCTGGCGCGTGCCCGGCAGGTTGGCCGGTGCGGCGCGTTGCAGGCTCACGTCGGTGCCCTTGAGCAGCAGTTCACCGAGGCCGTAGGTGATCGGCAGCGAAGCGAGCACGGTCACCGATTGCTGGCTCTGTGCGGCAGGGGCGGCGGCCTGGGCGGCGTGGCCGAGGGCGGGCAGGCCGGCGAGCAACAGGGCCAGGCCAAGGCAATGGGGTTTCAGGTTCATCCGATATTCCCTTTCAGGCTGGGCAGGGTGCCCCGGGCAATGGCCGACAGGGCGAAGGTCAGGCCGGCGACCAGGATGATCGCGGCGCCCGACGGAATGGGCAGGTCGAGCACGATGGGCAGCATGATGCCGGCCAGGGTGCTGACGGTGGCGATCACCACGGACAGCCAGAAGAAGCCTTTCAGCGACTGGCTGAGCAGGCGGGCTGCCGCGGCCGGGATCACCAGCAGGGCGCCGACCAGGATCGCGCCGATCACTTTCACCGCGGCGACGGTGATCAGGGTGACCAGCACCACGAACAGGTAATCCAGGGTCTTCACCGCGACGCCGCGCACGGCGGCCAGTTGCGGGTTGAAGCTGGCCAGCATGATGCGGTTGTACAGCGGCAGCGCCAGGCCCATGACCATCAGCCCGACCACGGCCAGGACCACCAGGTCGTTGCCGTTGACGGTCAGCACCGAGCCGAACAGCACGTTTTCCAGGATGTGCACGTTGATGCGCCCGGCCAGGATCAGCAGCAGGCTGGCGCCCATGGCCAGGGACACCGAAAGGAACACGCCGATCAGGGTGTCCGGCGACAGGCCGGTGCGGTTGCGCAGGTAATTGAGCAGGATGCCGAACAGCAGGCAGTAGCCGAACAGGCTGCCATAGGGGCCGGTGTAGGGCTCGCCGAGCAGGATGCCGATGGCCACGCCGGTCAGGGCCGCGTGACCCACTGCTTCGGAGAAGAAGGCAAAGCGCTTGACCACCACCAGGGTGCCCAGGCCGCCCAGCACCGGGCCGATCAGCAGGCCGGCGAGCAGGGCGTTGACCACGAAGCCGTAGGCGAGGGCTTCGGGCAGGTAGCCGGAGGATGCCCAGCCCTGGATCAGCAGGCGGAATTGTTCGTAATCGAAAGTCATGCGGCGGGGCTCCCGGCGGGCTGGTCGCTGCTGCGCGGGTGGCTGGAGAACAGCGTGAGCAGGCGGTCTGGCGTGAGGGTCTGGGCGGGCGGGCCGTCGAACAGCACGCGGCGGTTCAGGCCGGTGACCCGGTCCGCCAGGCGGCCGACCGCTTCCAGGTCGTGCTCGATCCACAGCACGGTCATGCCGGCCTGACGCCAGTCCACCAGCAGGCGTTCGAAGACCTGGATGCCGGCTTCGTCCAGGGCCGACATCGGTTCGTCCAGGACCAGCAGTTGCGGCATGGGGATCAGCCCCTGGGCCAGCAGCACGCGCTGGCGTTCACCGCCGGAGAGAGCACCCATGCGGCGTTTGCGCTTGTCCTGCATGCCGACGCGGGCCAGGGCCGCTTCGATGGCCTGGGCGTAGTGACGGGACAGGCCGAGGAAGGCCGGGCGGCGCTGGCACATGGCGGCCATGAAATCGTCCACGGTCATTGGCAGGCCACGGTCGAATTCCAGGGCCTGCGGCACGTAGCCGATGGTGCCGGGTTCGCCGGCCCAGTCCAGGCTCAGCTGGCCCTGGTGCGGCATCTGCCCGAGCAGGGTCTTGATCAGCGAGCTCTTGCCGCCGCCGTTCGGTCCGACCAGTGCGTGCACGCTGCCCGGGGCGACCTGGAAGGTCACGTCATCGAGGATGACGGTGCGGCCCAGCGTCAGGCCGACGTGCTGGAAATCGAGGGTCGGGCCGCGGCTGGCATCGTTGCGCACCGGTTGTTCACCGAGGTTCTGCACCGCGGTCATGCCCCGGCCTCCTGGATGGCACGGACCACGGTGTCGAGGTTGCGGGCCATTTCCTCTTCGTATTTCTTGCTGGTGTATTCGCCGTAGGAGATGTGGGTCAGCGGATAGATCTTCACCCCGGACTCACGCTGGATGGTGTCGACGTAGGCCGAGGGGAAATCCATCTCCGAGAAGATCACCTTCACGTCCAAGGTGTTGAGCTGGTCGATGGTCTTCTTCAGCTGGCTCGGGCTCGGCTCGATGCCGTGGGCCGGCTCGACCACGGCGGTCACTTCCAGGCCGAACTCACGCAGCAGGTAGTCGTAGGCGGCGTGGATGGTGGCGACGCGGAAGTCGGCATTCGGGGCGCTGGTCAGCTTGCCCAGGGCCTCGGCACGCATCAGGCGCAGGCGCTTTCCATAGGCACGGGCGTTGCGGGCATAGGTCTTGGCGTTGTCCGGGTCGAGCTTGCCCAGCTCGCGGGCGATGTTGTTGACCTGGGCGATGGTGGCGCTGATCGACAGGAAGGTGTGCGGGTTGACCACCTTGCCGGCGCCGCGGGCGGCGTTGCCGGTGGCGGCCAGCAGCGGCACGTTGGCGTTGGCTTCGATGGTGGCGATGCCGGGCTTCTCGCTGGCCTCGATCATGCGGTCGGCGAAGTCGTCATGGCCCACGCCGTTGAGCACGACCACGTCCAGCGAGCCGATGCGCTTGATGTCTTCGGCGCGGGGCTCGTAGGCGTGGGGGTTGAAACCGGCCGGGATCAGCGGCACCACCTCGGCATGGTCGCCGACGATGTTGGTCACGTAGCTGTAGTAGGGGTGCAGGGTGATGCCGATGCGCAGGCGCTTGCCATCTTCGGCCATGGCCGAGGGCATCAGGACCGCAGCGATCAGGCCGAGCAGCGCGACCCGCAGCAGGGGGCGCTTACGCGGGGAAAACAACGAGGAAATAAGCATCGGAGAGCGTCTTCTGTCTGGAGGGCGGAAGGATCAGTGACGATGTTGACGGGTGACACCGGCGTCGTATTGCGCGACCACCTGCTTCCAGCCGGCTTCGCTCAGGGCCTGTTCGCCCAGGTCGGTGGGGAGGCCGGTCGCGGCGGTGCGGTTGAGCCACACCTGGGCGGTGCTTTCTGCCGTGCCGTCGAGGTCGATGAACAGCAGGAAGGAGCCGGCGGTTTCAGCGTCCTGGCTGAGCCCCAGATAAACGGGCGCGGTGTCCGCCTGCAGGACCTGCCACTGGTGGGCGCCCCGGGTGGTGGCGCTGGCGTCGGCGATGAACGGCGGGAAGCCTTCCTCGGCCAGGTCGTCGGGGGTGAGCAGGCTGTCGTCTTCGTGACGGCGGGTCTGGATTTCTTCGTAGGCGATGCGCAGGTCGGCGTAGATGCCCTGCTCGGCAGGGCTCAGGTCGCGCCGGGCATCGAGCTGGCCGCTGGCCACGCTTTCGTACTCGTCGGTCTCGGCGTGCAGGCTCACGACCAGAGCGGCCAGGGCCACGATGAACAGGCAGCACAGCAGGACATACAGCGTTTCATGCCCGGCGCCGGCCGGGCGTACCACTTGAACGGTCATTGGCCACCGATTTCCGTGTGATCGACTTCCACCACGTGGCCCGGGCCTGCGTCGAACAGCACGTAGAACTCACCGTCCGGGCGCTTGAAGGTGATGGTCGAATCGTCACCGAGCTTGCCGGGCACCAGGATGTTCTCGTCGTAGCTGATCACATCCAGGGTCACGCCCGGGGCGCCGCTGCCGTCGGAGAAACCGCCGGTGCAGCGGATTTCCTCGGTGCCGTGCTCTTCGCACTGGCACATCGGGTTGTGTGCGTAGGCCTGGGTGCCGAGCAGCAGCAAGGCGGCTCCAGCGGTCAGGCTCCAGCGGTTACGGATCTTGGTAATCATCATTTGCCTCCTTGTTGCTTCAGCCAGGCGATGGTGGCGGGGGATGCTTCGGCAAGCGGAATCGATGCCTGGTGCACCACGCCGTCCCAGCCTTCGATGGTGATCCAGAGATCGGCATCGGGCTTGGTGCGGGGTGGAATCGGTACGTTGGCGCTCATGCGGTAGGGGCTGCCGAAGAAGATACCGCCGGCGGCGCGCAGGCTGCGTGGCTTGCCAACGCGCACGTAGGTGGCCTTGACCTGGTCGATGCAGGCCTTGCACAGCGCGGCGTTGAAGGTCTTGATGTAGCCGGCCGGACCGTCCAGCAGCGGCGCCTGGGCGCGCAGTTCGGCCAGTTTCACGTTGTATGGGCCGACCTGCAGTTCGCCGAACTCACGCTCGCCCAGGCCGCTGTCGCCACGGAACAGCGCCACGTCCTGAAAGTACTTGGGCATGAAGCCCAGCGGAATGATCAGCAGCACGACGCTCAGGTGGAAGCGCCACTTGCGCCACAGGCGTGCCAGGGTCGAAGGCTGTTGTGCGGCTACCGCGTTGCTCATGGGGTCACCTCACTGGTTTCCGTGCGCGCGAGGGCGGCCGGCTGGGTCTTGCGGGCAGGGCGCTTGAGCGCGGCTGCGGTGGCTTGGACAGTGCGCTTGCTCCAGATCAGCATGCCGCTGAGGACCATCATGCTGAGCAGCAGGCCGAACACGAACCAGATCATCTTCACCCAGATACCGCCGAAATCACCGGTGTGCAAGGGGCGCATGGACTCGGTGACGAACTCCAGCTTGCTGCGGTCGCCCAGCAGGCGGGAGTACTCCACCTCGCCGTTGTACGGGTTGACCCCGGCAGTCTGGTACATCAGCGGGTACCAGCCACGGCCTTCGACGAAAATGTGGCTGTAGGCGTTGGCCGGCAGGAACACCGAGCTGATGTCCAGGCTCGGGATCTTGTCGATGGCGATGCGGCCGGCTTCGTCGATGGCGATCCACGGAGCGGGGCGGCCATCGGCGGTGCTCGGCACGTCTTCACGCGCCACCACCGGCGGCACGCCTTCGGTGCTGATGGTGACGTGGTTGTCGAACAGGATGGCCTGGATCAGGAACCACACGCCGGTGATCGAGATCACCGCGATGAACCAGATCGACCAGATGCCGCTCAGGCGGTGGAAGTCGCCCCAGAAGATACGGGCACCCTGGTTGAAACGCAGGCGCGGCTTGAAGAAGCCTTTCCAGAAACGCTTGTAGACCACCAGGCCGGTGACCAGCGAGGCGAGCATCGGCAGGCCCAGCAGCGACACCAGGTACCAGCCCCAGCTGAAACCATTGGTGAACGGCACCAGCCACCAGCCATGCAGGGCACGGGTGAACTGGCGGAAATCGAATTGCGGGCTGACCCCCTGGATGGCCCCGGTGTAGGGGTTCACGTAGAGGGTAGGGGAGCTGCCGTCGGGGTAGTTAACCCGGGCGGTGATGGCGAAGTGCGACTCGTCAGGGCGAGTCAGCGAACGCACGGAAATCTCCGGTTCGGCCTTGTTGATGGCGGCCAGCAGCTCGCCAAACGTCAGCAGCTCGGCGTCGTCCGAGGGCTTGGAGGCGCGGACGTCGGGGTTGGCCAGCCAGACGATTTCCTGGCTGACAACGGCCAGCGTACCGGTCACGCAGACGATCAGGACGAAGAACCAGATCGGCAGGGCCAGCCAGCTGTGAACCAGAAACCAGAGTTTCGAACGGGATTTCTTAGACATACATCGGAGTCTTTATCGCGGGTTGTCGGAGTCAGGCAGCGTCGAGCGGAGAAGACGCGATCAGGATGCGCTGAGCATCATATAGCATCGGCGATTGATTCGCATTTGTTCTCGCTCACCTTACTAGGACGAACGAGACGGGAAAAACCCGCATCCTGGGGCGTTTCAACTGCAAAAAAAGTGCATTTCGGCGACCGACGGTGGCCGGCGCGGGTCAGTCGGGGGCGCGTCCCATGACCGTGTGGTAACGCTGCTCGAAATCGGCGGCGAGGTCCGCCAGGGTGATGCCGCTCAGGCGCTCGAGCAGCAGCGCGCGGGCCTGGTCGAGGGCCTCGGTCAGGGAGGCGTTGACCGCCTGTTCGACCAGGCAGCTGGGGTTCTCGTTGGACAGCCCGATGGCGAACAGCGGCGGTTCGCCCAGGGCCTGGTAGATGTCGAGCATGCTGATCTCGCTCAGCGGGCGCGCCAGCGTCCAACCGCCGCCATGGCCCTTTTCCGACCGCACGTAGCCCTGTTCGCGAAGGCCCGCCATGGTACGGCGCACCACCACCGGGTTGGTGCCGAGCATTTGCGCGATGTTGTCGGAGGTCGCCCGCTGGGCGTGACGATCCATGTGGATCAGTACGTGCAGCATGCGGGAGAGGCGGCTGTCGTGGCGCATCGGGCGGTCATCCTGGCGAGAGGCTGGCAGGTATAACAAAGCGGCCCGCATGCAACAAGGCGAGTTACGAGACGGCGGGCGAGCGGAGCGGCACGCCCATGGTGCTCGACTATCGATGCTCGTTGATCGATCAGGCTCAACTATCAGTGGCAATGATCTTTGGTACAAATCGGGTCGATTTTTCGGCGGGAATACGCGGTGGTTAACTAACCCCGTCCCCAGCAGATACCGGACGAAACCCCAGGCACAGACGCCCGGACCGATCAGGTAACTGCATGTACTTACCGTTAAATCACTCAGGAGTTACCGACATGAAAGCTACCATCGCCCTCGCCGCTGCACTGTTCACTCTGGCTCCCGCTGCCTTCGCCGCGTCCGCCGATAACGCCGACACCCAGGCGCCGAACTACGAGTACGGCATGAAACTGGATGTGAAGAAAGTGATCTCGCTGACCGACGTCAGCCAGGAAGTCGGTGTGGTGCCGGTCACCATGGTCTACCAGGACAGCAACGGTTACGTACAGTCCGTGCAGTTCCTCCAGCTTGGCGGCCAGAACACCTCGGGTTGAGCCAATGCGTACTGACAACCGGGAGCCGAACCCAAACGGTTTACTCCCGGTTTTTTTATGCCTGCCGTTTATGGGCAGCCACCTCTCTACGGCCGGTTGGCCGCACTGGCAGCGCCGGGCGCTGCACCTGCCTCAGATCCAGATATCGTTCTGCGCCGTGCGTTCGGTGATTTCATCGCCGGTGTTCAGCACCCCCTTGGGCTCGATCAGCATCAGCTTCACCTCCCGTTCGGCATAGGGCTTGTGTTCCACGCCCCTGGGCACGACGAACAGTTCGCCGGCATTGAGCAGGACGAACCCGTCCCGAAAATCGATGCGCAACTGGCCGTCGACCACGATGAACGTCTCATCGGTCTCGGCGTGGCTGTGCCAGACGAAGTCCCCTTCGAGGCGGGCGATCTTGAATTGGTAGTCGTTCATCTCGGCGACCACCTTGGGTTGCCATTGCTCGGTGAACAGGCTGTATTTCTGGGCGAGGTTGACGCTCTGGTAGCTGGACATCTGGGGGCTCCTGACTGTTGGATGCCCCGATGCTACGCAGCGTGCCGGTGTCGATCTTGTACGTTATTGCAGTGCTTAGCCGCGGCGGGCCTGGAGCATTTTCTGCCAGCGGCCCGGCGAGTGGCCGAAGGCTTTGACGAACTGGCGGGTCATGTGGCTCTGGTCGGCGAACCCGGCCAGGGCGGCGGCCTCCACCAGTGGCGCGCCCTGGGCGATCGCCTGGCGCACCAGGTCCAGCCGACGCAGCGTCAGGTAGCGGTAGGGGCTGGTGCCGAACAGCTCGCGGAAATCCCGGGACAGGCGCCAGCGGTCGGTGTCCGTGGCCTGTTCCAGCTCCTCCAGGGTCACGCCGTCCTGCAGGCTGGCGAGCATCCGCTCCCGAGCACGCTGGGCGGCCGCGTAGTTGATGATCTGGCGGCCCTTGCGCACACCAGCGGCGTCCTGCAGGGCCATGGTCAGGTCATACAGGGCATCGTCCATTTCCAGCGGGTCGAGCGGGGTGTCGAGGTCGCGCAGCAGCACCTCGGTGGCGGCGAACAGGCGTGGGTCGCCGGATACGCCGCCCTTGATGAAGGGCAGGGGCTTGCCGCCCAGGATCTCCTGAATGACGGCGGGCTCCAGGTAGAACATGCGGTAGCGGAAGCCTTCGTCGCTGCCGGCGTGGCCGTCGTGGGGCTCGTCCGGGTGCAGCACCATGGTCTGGCCGGGCAGGTTGTTCACCTTCTCCTTGCCGTAGTGAAAACTCTGCACCCCGGACAGCGTGCGGCCGATGGCGTAGGTGTCGTGGCGGTGCATTTCGAAGCCATGGCCAAGGAAATATGCCTCGATCCGTTCCATCTGCGGCGTGGGGGCGGCCCGCATGACCCAATCCTTGCTGGAATGGGTGTGGTGGCTTTCGCCTGTCGAGTAGGTGTCCATGCGCGTGCTGCGAACCGGCTGCGAAGGGCCCTCACTGATAGCACTTCGCACCGGCCTTGGGAATACCGGGCGCTCACCCGAACGCCCAGAGCGGAGCCGCGCCCGCTGGCTAGTTGATCAGCCGTTCCACCGGGTGTGGCAGGCCTTCGATGTGCCATTTCGCCCAGAGCCGCTTGCGCCCGTCCGCCTTGCTGTCCGGCTCCAGGGCCAGCCAGTTGCGCGCCGGGATCAGGTATTGGCCCTTGGTGCCGATCGGCTGCATCGAACCGGTGATCCGGACGTCGATGGTCTCGGGACTGGCGCCGATCTGCTCGAGGAACCAGACCTCATAGGCCTTGGGCGCTGGATGGACCATGCCGGAGGCGATCAACTGGTGAATGGTGTTGTACTCGCCCCCGGTGTGCTCGGGGCGCTGGGATTCGATCAGGCAGGCACCGGCCACATGTACGTCGCCCGAGACGATGGTGACCTTGGTCTTTTCGCGGGCGGCGAAGTCGAGCAGGCCATGGATCAGGCGGCGCCGCTCGGCGACATGGGGCTCGCTGCGCCAGTGGTCGCGCAGGTCGTCTTCCAGTTCCTGGCGGCCCGGTGCGGACAGCAGCATGCGCTCCGCCAGGTGCAGGTCGAGGTAGGCCACCGGGATGCTCGACACCACGACCAGGTGCTGGTGCTTCTTCACCGTGGCGAGCCACTCGATCATCGCTTTCCAGCTTTCGTTGCTGACGATCCGGGTGGGGGAATAGGCCGGGCGGGTCAGGTCCGGCTGGCGCTCGAAACGCAGGTCCGGCACCAGGATCGCCAATCCGCCCAAGTCCTTGAAGCCCATGTGGAAACCGGTCGAGCCTGGTACCGCGCTGGGGTGCGTGTCGGCGTCGATGTCGGCGATCTGCTGCTGGAAGATCTTGAAGTAGCGCGAGGCGGTGCGAAAGATGCCGCCCAGCACCGGGCTTTCATGCAGGTCGGTGGAGTATGAGCCCCAGCCGTCGAAGATGTCGTGGTCGTCCCACATCATGATGGTCGGGATGCTGGCGAGCGCTTGCTTCGGTTCGTCCTGCTTCCAGCGTGTCAGGTACAGGTTGGTGAAGAAGCCGTCGAGCTGGTGCTCCATCTGCTTGGTCCAGGGGGCGGTGGCCCGCTGGCTCCAGGTCTTGGCCAGCCAGTCGCGCATGGTGGTGGCCTCGTAGCGCATGGAGTCGCTGTAGACCTGATCGCCCCCCATCAGAAACACATGGAACGGCTGCGCCTGGTGCTCCCTGATCAGGTGCTTCCAGCGCTCGTGGTTGTCGTCGATCTTCTCCATCAGCTGCGGGCTGGAAAAACCGAAGCAGGAGGCGAAGGCCATGCGCGGCGCCTCGTTCCTGGCCGGCACGCTGAACTGCGCCTCGATGCCCGCGACGCTGTAGCGCACGGTCTCGCCGCTGCTGCCCTGCTTGGCATGAAAGTCCACGCGAAATACCTTGGCGCGCGGGTTGAGCACCGGCACATCGGCCAACAGCACGGCCGGTTTCACCGTCACCCCGCTGGGCGACGTCGCCGTGGCAACGGGGGGCGTTGGCGTCGGGGCGCGCGGCAGCACCACCAGTGCCGATACATGGTATGTGCCATTGTGAATGCCACGAAATTGCAGGATCGGGCCGAGTAACACACTCATGGGGAAGTCCTCCTTGATCGGTGAAAGGAACGCCGTCTCCCTGGTTGTAGAACACGTCCGCCTGCTGGAGGGCGAGTAAGAGCGTAGTTGGGCTTTCAAGCGGTGCGGTGCCGGCAGTCGGCGAAGCGGGGCGTCAGGCCTGCAATTTCATCCAAGACGAAATCGCCTTGTGCAGGTAGCGTGGTGCTCATCCTCTGTCCCCTGAATCGCCGTCGAGAGAACGCCATGCTGCACATTCAAACACCGCTGATCCTGCACCCCGGTCTGTCCACGCCGTCCCGGCGGATCTGGCTCAAGCTGGAAAACCTGCAGCCGAGCGGCTCGTTCAAGATGCGTGGCATGGGCCTGTTCTGCAGCCAGGCGGTGGAGGCGGGGAATACGCGCCTGGTGTGCCCGTCCGGCGGCAACGCCGGCTACGCCACGGCCGTGGTGGCTGCCGGGCTGGGCGTGCAGGCCTGCATCGTGGTGCCGCAGACCACACCGGAGGCGACCCGCGCGCGGATCGAGGCGGTTGGCGCGCAGGTGATCGTCCACGGCAAGCTGTGGGACAAATCCAATCAGTTGGCGCTGGAATTGGCCAAGGAGGCGGGCTGCGCCTACGTGCCGGCCTTCGACCACCCGCTGCTCTGGGAGGGGCACAGCACCCTGGTGGATGAAGTTCTCCAGGCCTGCCCGCAGGTGGATACCATCGTCGCTTCGGTGGGCGGGGGCGGTCTGCTGGCGGGGATCATGACCGGCCTGCTGCGCCACGGGCGCACGGATTGCACGGTGGTTGCCTGCGAGACCGAAGGCGCGGCATCGTTCGCGGCGGCCCTGGCGGCCGGTGAGCCGGTACGCCTGAGTGAGGTGAAGACCATCGCCGGGTCGCTGGCGGCGTCTCAGGTGTCCGCTTGGCCGGTGCAGGCGATCCGCTCGTTCCCCCACGCCAGTGTGGTGCTGAGCGATGAGCAGGCGAAGCAGGGCGTGGTGCGGTATGCCGACGACCTGCGCCAGTTGGTGGAGCCGGCGTGCGGCGTGTCGCTGGCGGTGGGGTATCTCGATCACCCGGCCATTGCTGAAGCGCACGACGTGGTCATCGTGGTCTGTGGCGGGGTGAGCATCAGCGCGGCCACGGTGGCGCAGTGGCGTACGGCCTGATCGGGGTCGGGCGGCGGTGCAGGCCTAGCACAGCGCGACTCGCGCGGGTGGGGTCTGGTGTTTCTCTTCGTTGCAGAAGATGCCGATCGGCCTGAATCAGCAACATCCTGGCGCCTGATCCGTTCGAAGGCATTGCCCGGTTTTCGCCCAAAGATCGCCGATCGTTGTCCCCTAAGGCCGTAAAAAGCGATGAGCGGCCCCGAACTATCCTGCGTTCGTCTGCTGTAATTCTGAAAAACTTTTGTAACAATGCGCGCCCCCAATTCAGAGTGCTCTTGCATGCTCTCTTTTTTCGCAGGTCTGGACGCCTGGCTCGTGGTGAGCCTGGTCGTCGCACTGACCTTCGTGCTCGCGTTCGAATTCATCAACGGTTTTCACGATACGGCCAACGCCGTTGCCACGGTGATCTACACCAAGGCGATGACGCCCAACCTGGCGGTATTTTCCTCGGGGGTGTTCAACTTCCTCGGGGTGTTGCTGGGTGGGGTCGGGGTGGCATACGCCATCGTCCACCTGCTGCCCGTCGAGCTGCTGATCAATGTGGACACCGGCCAGGGGCTGGCCATGGTGTTCTCGCTGCTGGCTGGCGCCATCATCTGGAACCTGGGGACCTGGTACTTCGGTATCCCGGCGTCCAGCTCCCATACCCTGATCGGCTCGATTCTCGGCGTGGGCCTGGCCAACGCCATGCTCACCGACATCACCGTCGCCGACGGCGTGAACTGGCAGAAGGCCACCGACATCGGCCTTTCCCTGCTGCTGTCGCCGGTCGCCGGTTTCGCCGTGGCCGGCCTGCTGCTGCTCGGCCTGAAGCTGTGGAAGCCACAGTCCACCATGCATTCCTCGCCGGAACAGCGGGCCGAGGAGAAGGGCAAGAAGCACCCGCCGTTCTGGAACCGCCTGGTGCTGGTGGCGTCGGCCATGGGCGTGAGCTTCGTGCACGGTTCCAACGATGGCCAGAAGGGCATCGGCCTGATCATGCTGGTGCTGATCGGCATCGTGCCGGCGCAGTTCGCCCTGAACCTGGAAAGCACCACCTATGAAATCGCCCGGACCCGCGATGCGGCGGTGCACCTGGGCGAGTTCTACCAGCGTAATTCCGATTCGCTGTCCGAGTACCTGGCGCTGGGCAAGCCCAGCACCACCGAGCTGCCGAAGGAATTCCGCTGCGATCCGAAGCAGACCGAGGCGACCCTGACGACCTTGCTCAGCCGCCTCGATGGCATTCGCAGCTACTCCGAGCTGCCGGATGGCACCCGGGTGGAGCTCCGCCGCTACCTGTTGTGCCTGGACGATGCCGCTCGCAAGGTGGGCAAACTCGACCTGCTGCCGGCCGCTGAGAAGCGTGACCTGGAAAAACTGCGCAAGGACCTCACGGCGACCACGGAATACGTGCCGTTCTGGGTGATCATCGCGGTGGCCCTGGCGCTCGGCCTGGGCACCATGGTCGGCTGGAAGCGCGTGGTGCTGACCGTGGGCGAGAAGATCGGCCGTGGTGGCATGACCTACGCTCAGGGCATGAGTGCCCAAGTGACCGCCGCCGTGGCCATCGGCATGGCCAACGTGTTCAGCCTGCCGGTTTCCACCACCCATGTGCTGTCGTCCGGCGTGGCGGGCACCATGGTCGCCAACCGCAGCGGCCTGCAGGCCGGTACGGTGCGCACCATCCTGCTGGCCTGGGCGCTGACCTTGCCGGCCGCGATGACCCTGGCGGCTGGCTTCTACCTGCTGGTGAACATCGTCTTCCTCCGCTGAGGACGTAGCCAGCAACAAAAAAGGGCCACATAAGTGGCCCTTTTTCATTTCCGGGATGCCTCAGGCGAGGGCCAGTTCGCTGTCCTTGATGTTGGCGATCGGCCCCAGGATCGCCGGGTCGAAATCCGCCAGGGGCTGGCCGTTGGCCAGGCGTTTTGGCCAGTCCGGATTGGCCAGCGCGGCCTTGCCCAGGGCCACGATGTCCGCACCCTCCCGCCGCGCCTGGACAGCACGCTCGGGGGCGTTCAGGCCGCCGTTGGCGATCAGTGCCACCTGGGGTGCGAAGCGCCGGGCGAGGCTCACCAGGCTGTCGCCGCCATCGGGGAAGGCCGGTGCCCAGGCCTCGAATTCAGTGACATGGATGAAGTCGACCCCGGCATCGGCCAGGGAACCGAAGATCACCTCGGCGCCGGCATCGCCTTCCGCCCATTTGTGCGTGTAGTCGTTGACCTTGCTTTGCGAGATGCGCACGCCCAGCGGCACCGGGCCCACCGCCTGGCGCACGGCCTTGACCACCTCCAGCGTCAGGTTCAGGCGCTGGCGCACGTCGCCGCCCCAGCGGTCATCCCGCTGGTTGGTGTAATCGGTGAGGAATTGGTCGAGCAGGTAGCCGTTGGCCCCGTGGATCTCGATGCCGTCGAACCCCGAGAGGGTCATGGCCCGTTTGGCGGACCGGGCGAACCCGTCGATCGCATCGGCGATGTCTTCGTCGCTCATCGCCTGCGGCACCGGGTATTGGCCCTGGCCATAGTAGAAGGCCATCTGCGTGCCTTTCGGGCGGACGGCCGACGGCGCGGCGGACTGCGTCATGAAGCGGTTGCCCTGGTTCAGCGCGCCGGCGTGCATCAACTGGGCGAAGAGGGTTCCCTGTGCGGCGTGCACGCGGTCGGTCACGGCGCGCCAGGCCAGGGCCTGCTCGTCATCGCTGAGACCGGGCTGGAACGCATAGCCCTGGGCGAAGCGCTGGTCGGTGTAGAGGCCTTCGGTGATCACCAGGCCGAAGCCGCCCTTGGCGAAGCGTTCGTAGTAGCGGGCCATGGTGTCGGTGGCCAGGCCTTGTTCCGTGGCGCTGACCCGGGTCATGGGGGCGACGGCCAGGCGGTTGCGCAGGTGCAGGTTGCCGATATCGAAAGGCGTTAGAATTTGCTCGTTGTTCGTGCTCATGGTGACGGCCCTCATGCAGTCGAAGTGGTGGGCTGGATGCCTGAGCGCTACAGTAGGACGGTCGTGTCGTCGGCAGAAGACCACCGGCCCGATAAGGCGCTTTAACGAAAATGGATATGATCCGTGCAGATTTCCGATGTCGAGGTGTTCCAGGCCATCGCCGCCGGCGGCAGCCTGTCCGGGGCGGCGCGGCGGTTGGGGCTGACGCCGATGACGGTGTCCCGGCGCCTGGCGGCGCTGGAGAAGGAGCTGGGCGTGCGGCTGGTGCACCGCACCACCCGGTCGGTGGCCCTGACTGCCGAGGGCGATGTGTTCCTGCCCTATGCCCAGCGCATGCTGGAGGCCGACGAGGCGGCGCGCGTGACGCTGCGCAGTCATGCGGGCATGGCCAGCGGCCTGCTGAAAGTGACCGCGCCCACGGTGTTCGGCCAGGCGGTGATCATGCCGCTGATTCCGTCGCTGCTGGCCGACAACCCGGGCCTGCAGCTGGACCTGACCCTCTCGGACAGCATCGTCGACATCGTCGGCCTGGGGATTGACGTGGCCATCCGCATCGCCACCCTGCGTGATTCCGCCCTGGTGGCGCGGCCGCTGGCCGATAACCCGCGGGTGGTGTGCGCCAGCCCGGACTACCTGGTGCGCCAGGGTGTGCCTGCGGTGCTGGACGACCTGCGCCAGCATGCCTGCATCGCCTTGCACGGCATGCCGTACTGGCCGTTCGTGCGCAACGGCGGCAGCGTGTCGGTGCGGGCCGAGGCGGCGTTTTCCGCCAACAGCGTCGAGGCCGTGCGCACGGCGTGCCGGCAGGGGCTGGGGTTGGCCATGCTGACCTACTGGGATGTCCGCGAGGAGTTGCTCGACGGGCGACTGGTGCAGATCGAGCTGGCCGATGTCACGCCCGAACGCCTCTCCATCACCGCGGTATTGCCGACGCGCCAGCATGTGCCGCACCGGGTGCGGGTGTTCCTGGAGCGTCTGGAGGCCGTGCTGGCACCTGTCGGAGGCTAAGAGAGGCAGGGGCGTTCAGTGTCGCTGTGGTGGTGGGGCGCGCCGTCGTTCCCTGACGAACGTCGCGCGACTGGTCATCGTACGACTGGCACCGTGCCATGTATAATCGCCGCCCCTGACGGGCGTCAACGCAGGGTTCCGCGCAAGGTGGGACCCTTATGCAAAGAGGCCTGCTTGAGCGGTTTCGGGCCAGCAGCGGCGCAGGAATCTGTCGCCGGTTCCCCTTCAGCTTTTGCGTCAGCGGTCGATCTTTAGAGCTTGATGTCCCTTTATTCTGCCAAGGAGCAGTGGCATGCAGTCGTTAAAGGCTTTGTATGAAGCGATCGAGATGCAGTTCTTCGATACGCTGACCAAGAAGCTCTCAAGTCTTTTTCTGATTGTCCTGGCCAGTGGCCTGCTGTACTGGGTCGTTCTGAGCATGCGCAGCGACATCCTGCAGCAGCTGCAGGAGGCGCAACTGGATGCCGCCGTGCTGGCGCAGATCCAGAGCAAGCTCGACAACCTCGGCCACGCGATCCTGCTCGGCACGCTGTTCACCTTCGGCATGATCAGCTTCATGGTGTGGTACTTCCGCCACCTGATCGTGCGCCCGGTGTCGTTCATGACCAAGGCCCTGGAAGAGATCGCCAACGGCGAGGGCGACCTGTCCAAGGACCTGCCGCTGCTGACCCACGACGAAATCCGCACCCTGGCCAGCACCTGCAACCGCTTCCTGGCCAAGCAGCGCGAGATCATCAGCAACGTCCAGGCGCTCACCGTGCACATTGCCGTGGAATCGGCCCGCTCGCTGAAGAACATCAGCGATTCCAGCCAGAGCGCCACCGACCAGGCGCGCTTCGCCAAAGAGGTGATGAGCCAGAGCAACGAGGCGGTGGGGCGCGTCGAAGAGGTGTCGCTGCAGACCCAGGAGATCTCCAGCGTCACCGCGCAGAACCTGAGCATGGCGCGGGACTCCTACGCCGAACTGCTGGAAGTGACGCAGAACATCGGCAAGATTTCCAACAGCCTCGATGAATTCGCCACCCTGGTCGCCGCCCTGAACCAGCGTTCGTCGAGCATCAAGTCGATCGTCGGGCTGATCCAGCAGATTTCCTCCCAGACCAACCTGCTGGCTCTCAACGCCGCCATCGAGGCGGCCCGGGCCGGCGAGAGTGGCCGCGGTTTCGCGGTGGTGGCGGACGAGGTGCGGACCCTGGCGCAGAACGTCAGCAAGGCCACCGACGACATTTCCCAGAACATCGACGCAATGCTGCGCGAGGTGAGTTCCACCCACGAGCAGACCACCCAGATCAGCCACAGCGCCCATGAAACCCAGAAGGTCGTGGAGCGGGCATCCGGCCACTTCGAGATCATGATCGGCGACTTCGAGTCCACCAATGGCAAGCTGGCCGATATTGCCGAGCACATCCAGCAGTTCGCCGATACCAACACCGGTATCAACGAGCGGGTCACCCAGATCCATGCCGACAGCCAGTCCATCGACCAGCGCATGCAGCACTCGGCCACCGCCATCCGCGACCTGACCGGCGTGGCCGAGCGGGTGCAGGCGCTGCTCGGGCGTTTCGTGCTGGGCCATGGCGAGCTGGATGCCGCCATCACCCGGGCCAGCCGCTGCCGTGATGTGCTGCAAGAGCGTCTCGCCGGGTTGAAAGACCAGGGCGTCAACCTGTTCGACCAGAGCTACAAGCTGATCCCGGACACCGACCCCAAGCAGTACATGACCAGCTACACCGAGCGCTTCGCCCAGATCTGCCAGGAAGAGTGCGACAAGCTGACCCGCAGCACCCCGGGCGGCATCGTGACGTTCATCGTCGACAACCGCGGCTATTGCCCGGTGAACAACAGCTGGGTCTCGAAGAAACCCACTGGCAACCGCGAGGTGGACCTGCCGGTGTGCCGCAACAAGCGCATGTTCTCCGACCCGATCGGCCTGCGCGCCGCGGCCAACACCCAGCGCTTCCTGCTGCAGACCTACCTGCGCGACACCGGAGAAATCATGACCGAGATCGACGTGCCGTTCTTCTTCGAAGGCCGTCACTGGGGCAACCTGCGCATGGGCTTCGACGCGTCCAAGCTGCTGGAAAAAGGCTGAGCACTCGGTCGTTCGACGCTCCGCTGGCGGGCAGAGCCCGCGCAGCCAATCAGCCGCCCATGAAAAAGCCCCGAACGTCTCGCGACGGTCCGGGGCTTTTTGTTTGCCGGGCCTCGAGGCCCAGCGCCTGGGTCAGGCAACGACCGGGATGCTCGGATCGGCGGCGGCCAGTGCAGTGGCGCGGTCGGCTGCCGGCGGGTAGATCCACACGCTGTTGATCTCGCTCTTGATCTTCTTGGCCTCGTCGCGAACGAAGCGCACCTGACGGTCCCAGCCCTCGGTGAAGGCTGCCCCCCAGCCACCCAGGTCGATACAGGTCACGTACTTGGGCTGGCTGTAGGCGGTCGGGTCGACGTCGATCAGGCTGGCAGCCACGTTGTTGCCGGCCGAGCGGCCCAGGGCAATGGCGTGCTGGCAGGACATCGCGGCGTAGTTGCCCAGGTCATCGGTGGCGGCATAGGCCACGTCGCCGGTGGCGAAGATGTCGTCCTGGCCGATCACCTTGAGGTTAGCGTCCACGTGCAGGCGGCCATAGGCATCACGTTCGCCGGGGATCTGCTCGGCCAGGGAGCTGGCGCGGACGCCGGCGGTCCAGATCACGGTCTTGGTGAAGATGCGCTCGCCGTTGGCGAGGAAGATGCCGTCGGCGTCCACCGATGCCACGGTGCTGTTCAGGCGCCATTCCAGGCCCAGTTCTTCGGAGGCTTCGGCGATCAGCGGGCTCGGGTTGTCACCCAGGGCACCGCCAAGCTTGCTGCCACGGTCGACCACGATGACCCGCACGTTGGCGTCGGCACCCAGCACGGCACGCAGGCGGGCCGGCATTTCGGTGGCGACTTCGATTCCGGTGAAGCCGCCGCCAGCGACCACCACGGTGTTGCGACCGGCAGATTCCGGCTGTTGGGCCAGGGATTTGATGTGCTCTTCCAGGCGGATGGCCTGCTCGATTTCATCCACGTCGAAAACACGTTCGATGCCCGGCAGGGTCGGACGAGCGACCTTGCTACCGGTGGCCAGGACCAGGCGGTCGTAGTTCAGAAGCGCGGGGTTGCCGCTGGCGTCGCGGTATTCGATGCGCTTGCCGGCAATGTCGATGCGCTCGGCCGCGCCCTTGACGAAGGTGACACCGACAGCGTCGAACAGGGCGTCGAGCGGGGCGGTCATCTTGTGTACATCCTGCTCATAGAAGCGAGGGCGGATACGCAGCTCGGCCTGAGGGGCCAGCACCACGATTTCAGTGCCAGTGTGGCTGTGCAGGTCGAACAGGCGCGCCGCGCTCAGGGCGCTCCACATGCCTGCGAAGCCGGTACCAACAATCAGAATGCGCTTTGTCATGGTTATCTCCTGATATCAAACGTTGCTTGGGGGTGGCGAAGAGTTCGTGGTGCTGATGAGTGGTCAGCCCTCACTTCGTAACTGCGACTCTATTGGTCGGAGTTTGTGGTGGCAAGATTTTTTTTCATCGCGGAGATGCCGTTCGTCGGTATTGTGGCGACCAAGGTAGTCGTAGTTTTGCGTGGCGCTCAGGTGGATTGGGGCTTTGCGGGGGGTTGAGGTGGTTGTGTTGTCTGTTGTTTGGCGGGCTTCAGCCTTGTGATTGGCTGGGTAAAGCCTTATTTTATTGCGACTACTTGAGTCGGAGTTTGTGATGTCTCTTTATAGCGCAGGGGTGGAGTACGGCATTCATTGCCTGCTCTTCCTCACCGATGAAAAAGGCGACAGCCACGAAGCCAGCGTGCGTTCGCTGGCCGAGTTGCAGGGTGTGCCCCAAGAGCTGCTGGCCAAGGTCTTCACCAAGCTGGCCAAGGCCAAGCTGGTGGCGGCGACCGAGGGCGTGCGCGGCGGTTTCCGCCTGGCGCGGCCGGCCGATGAAATCACGGTGCTGGATATCGTGCGGGCCATCGATGGCCACAAGGCGATCTTCGAGTGCCGGGAAGTCCGTGGACGCTGCGCGGTGTTCGACGGCTGCCCGCCGGATTGGGCAACCAGCGGCACCTGCGGTATCCATGCGGTGATGCTCACGGCCCAGAAACGCATGGAAGAAGCCCTGGCCCAGCAGACCATCCTCGACCTGGTGCGGCGTACCGCGCGCAAGGCGCCGATGGAGTATGGCGAGCAGGTGATCCGCTGGATGGACGAACGCCGCGACTGCAAGACCGCTACGCCGGCGGCCTGAGCCATACGCACACCCGCTGCGCAATTGCCGCCGGGGCCGCGTAGAATCGCGCGGTGAAAAACGGCTTCGAGGGTGCAGTGGTGGCGTTACGGCAGGGCTTCGTCCTGACCCGGCATTGGCGTGATACGCCGGCCGGTACCGAAGTCGAATTCTGGTTGGCGACCGATGATGGCCCGCAGCGTGTGCGGGTGCCGTACCAGCCTTCGGTGGCGTTTATCCCGGCGGCGCAGCGTGAGCGGGCCGAAGCCTTGCTGCGCGGCGAGCGCGGTATCGAACTGCGGCCGCTCGGCCTGTGCGATTTCCAGCACCGCCCGGTGCTGGGGCTGTACTGCCAGCAGCACCGCCAGTTGATGAACGTCGACAAACTGCTGCGCAGCGCCGGCGTCGAGGTCTACGAGGCGGACGTGCGCCCGCCGGAGCGCTACCTGATGGAGCGCTTCATCACCGCGCCGGTGTCCTTTGGCGGAACCCCGGACGGCGACGGAACGCTGCTCAACGCCCAGCTGAAACCCGCACCGGATTACCGCCCGACCTTGCGCCTGGTGTCGCTGGATATCGAAACCACCGAGCGCGGCGAGCTGTACTCCATCGCCCTGGAAGGCTGCGGCCAGCGCCAGGTGTACATGCTCGGGCCGCCGAACGGGCAGGGCGACGAGGTCGATTTCCAGCTCGACTACTGCGACAGCCGCGCGCACTTGCTGGAGCGCCTGAATGAGTGGTTGGCCCGGCATGACCCGGACGCGATCATTGGCTGGAACCTGGTGCAGTTCGACCTGCGGGTGCTGCACGAACACGCTCAGCGCCTGCAGGTGCCGTTGCAGCTGGGGCGCGGCGGCGATGCCATGGGCTGGCGCGAGCACGGTGGGCGCAACAACCACTTCTTTGCCAGCGCGGCCGGGCGGCTGATCATCGACGGCATCGAAGCGCTGCGCTCGGCGACCTGGAGCTTTCCGTCCTTCAGTCTGGAAAACGTCGCGCAGACGCTGCTCGGTGAGGGCAAGTCGATCGACAACCCCTACCAGCGCATGGACGAGATCAACCGCATGTTCGCCGAGGACAAGCCGGCCCTGGCCCGCTACAACCTCAAGGACTGCGAGCTGGTCACGCGGATTTTCGCCAAGACCGAAATCCTCACCTTCCTGCTGGAGCGCGCCACGGTCACCGGCCTGCCGGCGGACCGCAGCGGCGGCTCGGTGGCGGCTTTCACCCACCTGTACATGCCGCTGATGCATCGCCAGGGGTTCGTCGCCCCGAATCTTGGAGGGCTTGCGCCGGAAGCCAGTCCCGGCGGATTCGTGATGAACTCGCAGCCGGGGCTGTACGAGTCGGTGCTGGTACTGGACTACAAGAGCCTGTATCCGTCGATCATCCGCACCTTCCTGATCGACCCCATCGGTTTGGTGGAAGGCCTGCGCGAGCCGGACGATGCGGCGTCGGTCGCCGGGTTTCGCGGCGCCCGGTTCTCTCGCACGCGGCACTGTCTGCCGTCGATCGTGGCGCGGGTTGCGGAGGGCCGCGAGACAGCCAAGCGCGAGCACAATCAGCCGCTGTCCCAGGCATTGAAGATCATCATGAACGCCTTCTACGGGGTGCTGGGCTCCAGCGGCTGCCGCTTCTTCGACCCGCGCCTGGCCTCGTCCATCACCCTGCGCGGCCACGAGATCATGCGCCGCACCCGGGAGCTGATCGAGGCCCAGGGCTATACGGTGATCTACGGCGACACCGACTCCACGTTCGTCTGGCTCAAACGCGCCCATGGCGAAGACGAGGCCGCGCGCATCGGCCGGGCGCTGGTGCAGCACGTCAACGACTGGTGGCGCGAGCACCTGCGCACGACCCTGGGGCTGGAGAGTGTCCTCGAGCTGCAATTCGAAACCCACTTCAAGCGCTTCCTCATGCCGACCATTCGCGGCGCCGAGGAGGGCAGCAAGAAGCGCTATGCCGGGTTGGTGGCGAAGGCTGGCGGCAGCGAGGAGATGGTCTACAAGGGCCTGGAAACCGTGCGCAGCGACTGGTCGCCCCTGGCCCAGCAGTTCCAGCAGGAGCTGTACCTGCGCATATTCAAGCGCCAGCCGTACCAGGACTATGTGCGCGACTACGTGCGGCGCACCCTGGCCGGGGAGTTGGACGAGCTGCTGATCTACTGCAAGCGCCTGCGCCGTACCCTGGACGATTACCAGCGCAATGTGCCGCCCCATGTGCGGGCGGCGCGCATGGCCGATGCGGTGAACGACGAGATGGGGCGGCCGCGGCAATACCAGAACGGCGGCTGGATCAGCTACGTGATCACCGTGGCCGGCCCCGAGCCGCTGGAGGCGCGGCAGGCGCTGGTGGACTACGACCACTACGTGACGCGCCAGCTGCAACCGGTGGCGGATGCCATCCTGCCGTTCGTGGGGGACGATTTCTCGACCCTGATCGGCGGCCAGCTCGGCTTGTTCTGAGGCCTGGCCTCAGACTTTCAGCCCCTGCGCCTTGAGGCGCTTGTAGAGGGTGTTGCGGCTGACCCCCAGGCTGCGCGCCAGGTGCGAGATGTTGCCGCCGCAGGCCTGATAGCGGCCGGCCAGGTCATCGACGCTCGGCAGGGTGGCCACGGGCGCCGGTGCGGGGTCGGCGGCCGGCAGTTGCAGGTCGGCGAGGAAATCGTCGGGCAGGTGCTCCGGGCGGATGGGCTGGTCCTCGGCCATGGCGAGAGCAATCTGCAGCACGCTGCTCAACTGGCGCAGGTTGCCCGGCCAGGGGTGGCGCTCGAACAGGGCCAGCACCTCGCGGCTGAGGCCGGCCCATTGTTGCGGTTCGCGATGGTGTTCCCAGATGCGCTGGAACATCGCGGCCTTGTCGGTGCGTTCGCGCAGCGGCGGCAGCTCCAGGTTGAGGCCGCTGATGCGGTAATACAGGTCGGCGCGGAACAGGCCGCTGTCGACGTCCTGGCGCAGGGGGCGGTTGGTGGCCGAGATCAGGCGGATGTCCACCGGGTACAGCTCGCTGCTGCCCAGGGGCTGCACGCAGCGTTCCTGCAGCACCCGCAGCAGGCGGGCCTGGACGCGCAGCGGCATGTCGCCCACTTCATCGAGGAACAGCGTGCCTTTGTGGGCCTTGCGTATCAGGCCGATGCTGCCTTTCTGGTTGGCCCCGGTGAAGGCGCCTTTTTCGTAACCGAACAGCTCGGACTCCACCAGCTCGGCGGGAATCGCCGCGCAGTTCACCGCGATGTACGGCTGGCTGGCGCGGGAACTGGCGTGGTGCAGGGCCTTGACGAAGATTTCCTTGCCGACGCCGGTCTCGCCGTGGACCAGGATCGGGATGTCTTTCTCCAGCAGGCGCTCGGCCTGGCGCACGGCCTTTTCCACGCGGGGGTCGCCCAGGTTGATCGAGGCCAGGGTGAAGGCGGTGGCCGGTTGCTCGGTACGGCTGGGGCGAAAATCCCGGGCCTGGATCGGCGCGGCCTGGAGCGGGCGGCGGACCTGGGCGTGAAAGCGAAAGCGCCCGCCGGCCCGCAGGTTGAACGGCTGGCCGTCGGGCTGGTTGAGCAACTGTTGCAGGGGGACATCGAACAGGCTGTCGATGTTGACCCGGGTCAGGCCCACGCCAAGCAGGTTATCGGCACGGCGGTTGGCCGAGACCACCTGGCCCTGGTCATCGAAGATCAGCAGGCCGGCCCAGGGGCTGTCGAGGTTGGTCAGGCTGGTGTTGAAGGTCAGCTGGAAGTAGCGGCCCTGGAACAGGTTGAGGATCAGCCGGTTCTCCACCGACTGGCTCATCATCTTCACCATGCCCAGGGTGTGCGACGGCGGCAGGTAGCTGTCGCTGGATACATCGAGCACCGCGATCATCTGCCGTTGCTCGTCGAAGATCGGCGAGGCCGAACCGGTCATGAAGCGGTTGGCCTTGAGGAAGTGCTCGTCATGCTGGATATGCACCGCCTGTCCGCAGCTCAGTGCCGTGCCGATGGCGTTGGTGCCGGTGTAGCGTTCCAGCCAGCGGGCGCCAGCGACGAAGCCGGCGGCCTGGCTCGGCTCCACGAAACGGCGATCGCCCCAGGACTGCAGCACCTGGCCCTGGTGGTCGGCGAGCATGATCAGGCAGTTGGAGTTGGCGACGATGTTGCCGTAGTAGGGCAGCACTTCCTGGTGGGTGGTCTGCACCAGCGCGTGCTGGCTTTCCAGCAGGGCCGAGACCTCGCCCTGGGCCGGGCTGCCGAAGCTGGGGGCGCTCTGGTGGGTCAGGCCGAAGTCGCGGCAGCGCGCCCAGGAGTCCTGGATGATGGTGTCGTGGGGCAGGGCGCGGGCGGCCTGGTTCATGGGTCACGTTCTCGCTGTTCTTATTGTTGTACTGCGCGGTCTTCGCCGGGTGGGTTCAGTGTTGTTCATTACTGTTCAATGTCAACGGGTGATGTGTTCAATTGTTCACATCCCGTTGTTCATTTTTGTTCAGGGAGGCGCGCCTTCGTCCTGTCGAATTTTTATCCATATCCAGCTAAATCAATGACTTGTTCTGTTGTTTGGGTGCTTGGCACGGAAGTCGCTCTTGAAGTTCGAAACCGAAGGGCGCCACAACAAGAAAAGGACAGGCCATGTCGCTTACGCTGGAGCACGTTACCCGTGTCGTCGATGGCCAGGTGCATATCGACGACGCCTGCCTGAGCTTCGAACCCGGTTCGTTCAACGTCCTGCTCGGCCGCACGCTGGCCGGCAAGACCAGCCTGATGCGCCTGATGGCGGGGCTGGACCGGCCGACCAGTGGTCGCATCCTGATGAATGGCGCCGATGTCACCCAGGTGCCGGTGCGCCAGCGCAACGTGTCGATGGTCTATCAGCAGTTCATCAACTACCCGACCATGACGGTGTTCGAGAACATCGCCTCGCCGCTGCGCCAGGCCAAGGTCAGCCAGGCGGAAATCGTCGAGAAGGTGCAGAGCACCGCGCGCATGCTGCGCATCGAGGGGCTGCTCCAGCGCTACCCGCTGGAGCTGTCGGGCGGGCAGCAGCAGCGCACGGCGATGGCCCGGGCGCTGATCAAGGACGCCTCGCTGATCCTGTTCGACGAGCCGCTGGTGAACCTCGATTACAAGCTGCGCGAAGAGCTGCGCCAGGAAATGCGCGAGCTGTTCCAGCTGCGCCACACCATTGCCATCTACGCCACCACCGAGCCCAACGAGGCCCTGGCCCTGGGCGGCACCACCACCATCCTGCATCAAGGGCGGGTGATCCAGAGCGGCAAGACCGCCGAGGTGTACCACCAGCCGCAACAGGTGCTGGCCGCGGAGCTGTTTTCCGAGCCGCCGATCAACCTGATGCCCGGGCGCATCAGTGGCACCGAGGTGAGCTTCGCCGATGCCGTGCATTTTCCGCTCAACCCCGACCTCAGGAGCATCGCCGAAGGGGCCTACCGCTTTGGCGTGCGTCCCAGCCATATCGGCCTGGTGCCGTCCAACGACGATGACCTGGAGTTGGCGGTGACGGTCGAATTGGCCGAGATCAGCGGCTCGGAAACCTTTCTGCACGTGCGCAACGAGCAGTTCGTACTGGTGCTGCACCTGCCGGGGGTGCACGAGTACGACGTGGACACGCCGATCCTGATCTACATCCCGACCCACAAGCTGTTCGTGTTCGATACCGAGGGGCGCCTGGTCCAGGCGCCGAGCCGTCGCCTGGGGAGGACTGCCTGATGGCCGAGATTCGTTTGCATCGCCTGGCGCACAGCTACAGCCGGCAGCCGCAGGGCACCGAGGATTATGCGATCCGCGAGATGGAGCATATCTGGGAGCAGGGCGGCGCCTATGCCTTGCTCGGGCCGTCGGGCTGCGGCAAGTCGACCCTGCTCAATATCATCTCCGGGCTGCTGAGCCCGTCCCAGGGCGAGGTGCAGTTCGATGGAAAGGTGGTCAACGACCTGCCACCGGAAGAGCGCAACATCGCCCAGGTGTTCCAGTTCCCGGTGGTGTACGACACCATGACGGTGTTCGACAACCTGGCGTTCCCCCTGCGCAACCAGGGCATGGTCGAGGCCAAGGTGCTGAGCAAGGTCAACGAAATCGCCGAGGTGCTGGACTTGCACCCGTTGCTGCAGCGCAAGGCACGCAACCTGACCGCTGACGAGAAGCAGAAGGTCTCCATGGGCCGCGGGCTGGTGCGTGACGACGTGTCGGCGATTCTCTTCGACGAGCCGCTGACGGTGATCGACCCGCACCTGAAGTGGAAACTTCGGCGCAAGCTCAAGCAGATCCACGAGCAGTTCAACATCACCATGGTCTACGTCACCCACGACCAGCTGGAGGCGTCGACCTTCGCCGACAAGATCGCGGTGATGTACGGCGGCCAGATCGTGCAGTTCGGCACGCCCCGCGAGCTGTTCGAGCGGCCCAGCCACACCTTCGTTGGCTACTTCATCGGCAGCCCGGGCATGAACCTGATCGAGGTTACCCGCTGCGAGGGCGGGGTGCGCTTCGGCGCTACCCAGGTGCCATTGGGCTCGGCGCTGAACCAGCGCCTGGCCGAGCTGGACGGCGCCACGCTGAAGCTCGGCATCCGCCCCGAGTTCATCCATGTCTGGGACGGCCACCAGGAGGATGCCCTGTGCGGCGAGGTGCAGCACGTCGAGGACCTGGGCACCTACAAGATCCTGACCCTGACCCTCGACGGCCAGGTGCTCAAGGTGCGCCTGCAGGAGGACCAGCCGGTGCCGCAGCAGCAGGTCTACCTCAGCTTTCCGGCGCAGTGGCTGATGCTCTACGCCGATGATTTCCTGGTGGAGGTGGCGCCATGAAGATCCAGAACAACAAGGCCTGGTGGCTGGTACTGCCGGTGTTCCTGCTGGTGGCGTTCAGCGCCATCGTGCCGATGATGACGGTGGTCAACTACTCGGTGCAGGACATCTTCGACCCGTCCAGCCGCTTCTTCGTCGGCGCCGACTGGTACCGCCAGGTGCTGCAGGACCCGCGCCTGCACGATTCGCTGCTGCGCCAGTTCATCTTTTCCGGTTGCGTGCTGCTGATCGAGATTCCCCTGGGCATCGCCATCGCCCTGACCATGCCGACCAAGGGCCGCTGGTCGTCACTGGTGCTGATCCTCATGGCGATCCCGCTGCTGATCCCATGGAACGTGGTCGGCACCATCTGGCAGATCTTCGGCCGGGCCGACATCGGCTTGCTGGGGTGGACGCTGAACGCCCTAGGCATCAGCTACAACTATGCCTCCAACACGGCGGACGCCTGGGTCACGGTGCTGGTGATGGACGTCTGGCACTGGACCTCGCTGGTGGCGCTGCTGTGCTATTCCGGACTGCGGGCCATCCCCGACGTGTACTACCAGGCGGCGCGCATCGACCGGGCCTCGGCCTGGGCGGTGTTCCGGCATATCCAGCTGCCCAAGCTCAAGAGCGTGCTGCTGATCGCCGTGATGCTGCGCTTCATGGACAGTTTCATGATCTACACCGAGCCGTTCGTGCTCACCGGCGGCGGGCCGGGCAACGCCACCACCTTCCTCAGCCAGACCCTGACGCAGATGGCGGTGGGGCAGTTCGACCTGGGGCCGGCAGCCGCGTTCTCGCTGGTGTACTTCCTGATCATCCTGCTGGTGTCCTGGCTGTTCTATACCGCCATGACCCACGACGACAAAACTCGCTGAGGCCGCCACGATGATCCGTAAACGTCTGGTGCTCGTGCTGTACATCCTGTTCCTGCTGGTGCCGATCTACTGGCTGTTGAACATGTCGTTCAAGAGCAATACCGAGATTCTCGGCGGCCTGACCCTGTGGCCCCAGGGCTTCACCCTGGACAACTACAAGGTGATCTTCACCGACCCGGCCTGGTACGAGGGCTACCTCAACTCGCTGTACTACGTGACGCTGAACACGGTGATTTCCCTGAGCGTCGCGCTGCCGGCGGCCTACGCCTTCTCGCGTTATCGCTTCCTCGGCGACAAGCACCTGTTCTTCTGGTTGCTGACCAACCGCATGGCGCCGCCGGCGGTGTTCCTGCTGCCGTTCTTCCAGCTGTATTCCTCGATCGGCCTGTTCGATACGCACATCGCCGTGGCGCTGGCGCACTGCCTGTTCAACGTGCCGCTGGCGGTGTGGATTCTCGAAGGCTTCATGTCCGGGGTGCCGAAAGAGATCGACGAGACGGCTTACATCGACGGCTACAGCTTTCCCAAGTTCTTCGTGAAGATTTTCATCCCGCTGATCGGTTCGGGGATCGGCGTCACGGCGTTCTTCTGCTTCATGTTCTCCTGGGTCGAGCTGTTGCTGGCACGGACCCTGACCTCGGTCGACGCCAAGCCGATCGTCGCGGTGATGACGCGTACGGTGTCGGCCTCGGGAATCGACTGGGGCGTACTGGCGGCTGCCGGTGTGCTGACTATCCTGCCAGGCATGCTGGTGATCTGGTTTGTCCGTAACCACGTGGCCAAGGGCTTCGCCCTGGGCCGGGTCTGAGGAGACTGTCATGAGCTGGATGGCCTGGACCCTGCCCACCGCCTTGTTCTTCGGCACCATCGCCGTGCTGCTGGCCGGCATGACGCTGCTGGAAATCCGCAACCCTTGCGTGGAACGCAAGGGCTTCCTGCCGATCGCCACGACCCGTGGTGATCGGCTGTTCATCGGTCTGCTCGGCAGCGCCTACCTGCACCTGCTGGTGGTGGGCGCGACCGATTGGAGTGTCTGGATAGCCTCGGTGCTGTCCCTGCTGTGGCTGTTTGCAGTGATGCGTTGGGGGTGATTCGGCCTGCCGGCGAATCACCTCTCCCCATACCCAGAGATGGAGGTCTCTATGTTCGACAATAAAAACAAAACCCGACATAGCATGGCGCTGGCCGCCTTGCTGGCGTTGTCCGGACTGAGCGGTGCAGCCTGGGCGGATGCCTACGAAGAGGCTGCGAAGAAATGGATCGCCGAGGAGTTCAGCCCCTCGACCCTGACTCCCGAGCAGCAGCTCGAAGAGCTGAAATGGTTCATCAAGGCTGCCGAGCCGTTCCGCGGCATGAACATCAGCGTCGCCTCGGAAACCCTGACCACCCACGAGTACGAAGCCAAGGTGCTGGCCAAGGCCTTCAGCGAAATCACCGGCATCAACCTCAAGCATGACCTGATGCAGGAAGGCGATGTGGTGGAGAAGCTGCAGACCCAGATGCAGTCCGGCAAGAACATCTATGACGGCTGGGTCAACGACTCCGACCTGATCGGCACGCACTTCCGCTACGGCAAGGCGGTGTCGATCACCGACATGATCGCCAACGAAGGCAAGGACGTGACCTCGCCGACCCTGGACCTGGAGGACTTCATCGGGATTTCCTTCACCACCGGCCCGGACGGCAAGGTCTACCAACTGCCCGACCAGCAGTTCGCCAACCTGTACTGGTTCCGCGCCGACTGGTTCGAGCGTCCGGAGCTGAAGGCCAAGTTCAAGGAAATCTACGGCTATGACCTGGGCGTGCCGGTGAACTGGTCCGCCTACGAGGACATCGCCGAGTTCTTCAGCAAGCACGTCAAGGAAATCGACGGCAAGCGCGTCTACGGCCACATGGACTACGGCAAGAAAGACCCGTCCCTGGGCTGGCGCTTCACCGATGCCTGGTTCTCCATGGCCGGTGGCGGCGACAAGGGCCTGCCGAACGGCTTGCCGGTGGACGAGTGGGGCATCCGCGTGGACGGTTGCCGCCCGGTCGGTTCCAGCGTCGCCCGTGGCGGTGACACCAACGGGCCGGCGGCGGTCTATGCGACCCAGAAGTACGTGGACTGGATGCGTGAATACGCACCGCGGGAAGCCCAGGGCATGACCTTCTCCGAGTCCGGCCCGGTACCGGCTCAGGGCGCGATCGCCCAGCAGATCTTCTGGTACACCGCGTTCACCGCCGACATGACCAAACCCGGCCTGCCGGTGGTCAATGAAGACGGCACGCCGAAATGGCGCATGGCACCGTCGCCCAAGGGCCCGTACTGGGAGGAGGGCATGAAGCTCGGCTATCAGGACACCGGTGCCTGGACCTTCCTCACCTCCACGCCGGAGAAACAGCGCCTGGCCGCCTGGCTGTACGCGCAGTTCGTGACTGCCAAGACCGTGTCGCTGAAGAAAACCCTGGTGGGCCTGACGCCGATCCGCGAGTCGGACATCAACTCCCAGGCCATGACCGACGCCGCGCCGAAGCTGGGCGGTCTGGTGGAGTTCTACCGCAGTCCGGCGCGCGTGCAGTGGACGCCGACCGGTACCAACGTACCGGACTACCCGCGTCTGGCTCAGCTGTGGTGGCAGTTCATCGCCGAAGCGGCCAGTGGTGACAAGACGCCGCAAGAGGCGCTGGATGGCCTGGCGGCTGCCCAGGACACCATGCTGGCGCGACTGGAACGTTCTGGCGTGCTGGGTGAGTGCGGGCCGAAGCTGAACGAGCCGCGTGATCCGCAGTACTGGTTGGATCAGCCTGGCGCACCGAAGCCGAAACTGGAAAACGAGAAGCCGAAGGGCGAGACCATCGCCTATGACGAACTGCTGAAATCCTGGGAGCAGTCGCGCAACTAAGGTGGCGCGGCAGGCGGTGCTTTAGCCGCGATGCGTTCGATGGGCGTATTGCGGCTAGCCCCCGATCCTGGTTTCAACGGCAATAAAAAACGGCACCCTCGGGTGCCGTTTTTTATTGCCGAGTGCAGCGCTTACTGATGCAGGTGCTCAGCGGCGTGCAGGGTGTTCTCCAGCAGGCAGGCGCGGGTCATCGGGCCTACGCCGCCAGGCACTGGGGTGATCCAGCCAGCGCGGGGCAGGGCGGTGTCATACACCACGTCGCCGATCAGCTTGCCGTCTTCCTGGCGGTTGATGCCGACGTCGATGACGATCGCACCTTCCTTGATCCACTCGCCTTTGACCAGGCCCGGCTTGCCGGCGGCGACCACGACGATATCGGCCTGGGCCACGTGGCCAGCCAGGTCCTTGGTGAAGCGATGGGTCACGGTCACGGTGCAGCCACCCAGCAGCAGCTCCATGGCCATGGGGCGCCCGACGATGTTCGACGCGCCGACGACAACGGCGTGCAGCCCATAAAGGTCGACACCGGTGCTCTGCAGCAGGGTCATGATGCCTTTGGGGGTGCAGGGGCGCAGCAGCGGCATGCGCTGGGCCAGGCGGCCGATGTTGTAGGGGTGGAAGCCATCGACGTCCTTGTCCGGACGGATGCGCTCCAGCAGCAGGGAGGCGTCCAGGTGCTCGGGCAGCGGCAACTGAACCAGAATGCCGTCGATGGTCGGCTCTTCATTAAGGCGGTCAATCAAGGCCAGCAGGTCGGCCTGGGTGGTGCTGGCTGGCAGGTCGTAGGCCTGGGAAACGAAGCCGACTTCCTCACAATCTTTGCGCTTGTGCGAGACATAAACCTGGGAAGCCGGGTCGCTGCCCACCAGGATCACCGCCAGGCCCGGTGCACGGAGGCCTTGCTGGCGTCGCTCGGCGACACGTTGAGCGATCTGCTGGCGGAGGCTGGCGGCGATCGCTTTGCCGTCGATCAGTTTTGCGGTCATTACGCTTGGTTAACCATAAGAAAGGGTGGAAAAAGGAGGCGCATTCTCGCATGGCCATGCGATGGGGCAAAGGCGCGCGCCGGTGTTTTCGCGTAACCCCTTTAAATCGCTGAATTTTTTTTGAATTTTCTGTTGACGACCTGTGGGAGCCTCTATAACATTCGCCCCGCTTGTCGAGCACAGCCAGTCGCTGGGTAAGACGGCAGAGGCAAAGCCCCTTGGGGTGGCGTCAACGCCGAAAGCTTTAAGTCTGCATCTGCAGATGGATAAGCGCCCGTAGCTCAGCTGGATAGAGCATCCGCCTTCTAAGCGGATGGTCGCAGGTTCGAGTCCTGCCGGGCGTGCCATTTGGCTGCTAGGCACAAGCAACATGCAATATGGTGGGCGTAGCTCAGTTGGTAGAGCACAGGATTGTGGCTCCTGGTGTCGAGGGTTCGATCCCCTTCGTCCACCCCATATTCCAAAGCGCCAGGCCCTAAAAAGCCTGGCGTTTTTTGTTTCAAGAGCCTTACCACGCGGACGTGGTGGAATTGGTAGACACACTGGATTTAGGTTCCAGCGCCGCAAGGCGTGAGAGTTCGAGTCTCTCCGTCCGCACCATCTTTACTCCCTCCCGATTGCCGCCTGCATCTAGGGTGACTTCTGCACATTGACCCTCTAGAATGCATGCCCTTGATTCGGGGCCGGCGAATGGTCGGCTTATGTCTGTGCAACGAGGAATATCCATGCAAGTTTCTGTTGAAAGCACTTCTGCTCTTGAGCGCCGTATGACCGTCGGCGTCCCCGTCGAGCGCATCGAGACCGAAGTCAACAAGCGTCTGCAGCAGACTGCCCGTCGCGCCAAGGTCCCTGGCTTCCGCCCTGGCAAGGTGCCGATGAGTGTCATTCGCCAGCGTTATGAAGACGCCGCTCGCCAGGAAGCCCTGGGCGACCTGATCCAGGCCACCTTCTATGAAGCCGTGGTCGAGCAGAAGCTGAACCCGGCTGGCCAGCCTGCCGTCGAGCCGAAGAGCTTCGAGAAGGGCAAGGACCTGGAATACGTCGCTACCTTCGAAGTGTTCCCGGAATTCGAAGTGACCGGTTTCGACTCCATCGCCATCGAGCGCCTGCAGGCTGAAGTGGCCGATGCCGACCTCGACAACATGCTGGACATCCTGCGCAAGCAGAACACCCGTTTCGAAGCCGTTGAGCGTGCTGCCGAAAACGGCGACCAGCTGAACATCGACTTCGTTGGCAAGATCGATGGTGAAGCCTTCGCCGGCGGTTCCGCCAAGGGCACCCAGCTGGTGCTGGGTTCCGGCCGCATGATCCCGGGCTTCGAAGACGCCCTGGTCGGTGTGAAGGCGGGCGAAGAGCGCGTCATCAACCCGGTGTTCCCTGAGGATTACCAGAACCTCGACCTGGCCGGCAAAACTGCCGAGTTCACCGTCACCGTGAACAGCGTTTCCGCACCGCAACTGCCTGAGCTGAACGACGAGTTCTTCGCCCTGTTCGGTATCAAGGAAGGCGGTCTGGAAGGCTTCCGCACCGAAGTTCGCAAGAACATGGAGCGCGAACTGCGTCAGGCCATCAAGTCCAAGGTCAAGAACCAGGTAATGGACGGCCTGCTGGCTGCCAACCCGGTCGAAGTGCCGAAGGCGCTGATCGGTAACGAAGTCAATCGTCTGCGCGTTCAGGCTGTTCAGCAGTTCGGTGGCAACATCAAGCCGGACCAGCTGCCTGCCGAGCTGTTCGAAGAGCAAGCCAAGCGCCGCGTCGTGCTGGGCCTGATCGTCGCTGAAGTGGTCAAGCAGTTCGACCTGAAGCCGGACGACGCCCGCGTTCGCGAGCTGATCCAGGAAATGGCGTCTGCCTACCAAGAGCCTGAGCAAGTGGTGGCCTGGTACTACAAAAACGACCAGCAAATGAACGAAGTGCGCTCGGTTGTGCTCGAAGAGCAAGTTGTAGATACTGTTTTGCAGAAGGCCAATGTGACCGATAAAGCGGTCTCTTACGAAGAAGCTGTCAAGCCGGTAGAAGCTCCAAGCGCCGCCTGATTTCTTTACCTCGTTCGAACACGCCATAAGCCAGCCTCCGAGCTGGCTTATGCGTATTTGTGACATGACTATTTTAGGGAGCGAGTGCCAAGACATGTCCCGCAATCCTTTTATGCAGCAAATGCCTGACATCCAAGCCGCTGGTGGCCTGGTCCCGATGGTTATCGAGCAGTCGGCCCGCGGTGAGCGCGCCTACGACATCTACTCGCGCCTGCTCAAAGAGCGTGTGATCTTCATGGTCGGCCAGGTCGAGGACTACATGGCCAACCTGATCTGCGCCCAGCTGTTGTTCCTCGAGGCGGAAAACCCGGACAAGGACATCCACCTGTACATCAACTCCCCGGGCGGTTCAGTGACTGCCGGCATGGCGATCTACGACACCATGCAGTTCATCAAGGCGGACGTGTCCACCACCTGCATCGGCCAGGCTTGCAGCATGGGTGCCTTCCTGCTGGCTGGCGGCGCCAAGGGCAAGCGTTTCTGCCTGCCGAACTCCCGCGTGATGATTCACCAGCCGCTGGGTGGCTTCCAGGGCCAGGCGTCGGACATCGACATCCATGCCCGTGAAATCCTCTATATCCGTGAGCGCCTGAACGAGCTGCTGGCGTTCCACACCGGCCAGCCGCTGGACGTGATCGAGCGCGACACCAACCGTGACTACTTCATGAGCGCTTCGCGCGCCCTGGAGTACGGGATCGTCGACGCCGTGCACGAGAAGCGCCAACTGCCGGTCTGATGCCGGCTTGATGGGGTGCAAATAGCGGACATCTGTCATGTGCGCCGTGCGCGCCCTTGAAAATGCCCGCATTTGCCTTCATCTTGTATTTCAAGCTTACCGTATTGGATTGATCGAATGACTGACACCCGCAATGGCGAGGACAACGGCAAACTGCTTTATTGCTCCTTCTGCGGCAAAAGCCAGCATGAAGTGCGCAAATTGATTGCCGGCCCCTCGGTCTTTATCTGCGACGAGTGCGTCGACCTGTGCAACGACATCATCCGCGAGGAGGTGCAGGAAGCCCAGGCCGAGAGCAGTGCGCACAAATTGCCGGCGCCCAAGGAAATCAGCAGCATCCTGGATCAGTACGTGATCGGCCAGGAGCGTGCGAAAAAAGTGTTGGCGGTAGCGGTCTACAACCACTACAAGCGCCTCAACCAGCGCGACAAGAAAGACGATGTCGAGCTGGGCAAGAGCAACATCCTGCTGATCGGTCCGACCGGCTCGGGCAAGACGTTGCTGGCGGAAACCCTGGCACGCCTGCTCAACGTACCGTTCACCATTGCCGACGCCACGACCCTGACCGAAGCCGGTTATGTGGGCGAGGACGTCGAGAACATCATTCAGAAGCTGCTGCAGAAGTGCGATTACGATGTGGAGAAGGCCCAGATGGGCATCGTCTACATCGACGAAATCGACAAGATCTCGCGCAAGTCGGACAACCCGTCGATCACCCGTGACGTATCGGGCGAAGGCGTGCAGCAGGCGCTGCTGAAGCTGATCGAAGGTACCGTAGCCTCCGTTCCGCCTCAGGGTGGTCGCAAGCATCCTCAGCAGGAGTTCCTGCAGGTCGACACGCGCAACATCCTGTTCATCTGCGGTGGTGCATTCTCCGGTCTGGAGAAAGTCATCCAGGGGCGCTCGACCAAGGGCGGCATCGGCTTCACTGCCGAGGTGCGCAGCAAGGAAGAGGGCAAGAAGGTCGGTGAGTCGCTGCGTGCGGTCGAGCCGGACGATCTGGTGAAGTTCGGTCTGATTCCGGAATTCGTAGGCCGTCTGCCGGTTATCGCCACGCTGGACGAGCTGGACGAAGCTGCCCTGGTGCAGATCCTGACCGAGCCGAAGAACGCCTTGACCAAGCAGTACGGCAAGCTGTTCGAGATGGAAGGCGTGGACCTGGAGTTCCGTCCGGACGCCCTGCGCTCCGTGGCGCGCAAGGCTCTCGAGCGCAAAACCGGTGCCCGTGGCCTGCGTTCGATCCTCGAAGGCATCCTGCTCGACACCATGTACGACATTCCGTCCCAGGCGGACGTCAGCAAGGTGGTCATCGATGAGAGTGTCATCGATGGGGCTTCCCAGCCATTGCTGATCTACGAGAACAGCGAACCGCCTGCCAAGGCCGCTGCGCCTGACGCGTAAGCGTTCTGTCACATCATGAAAGCAAGGGGCCTCTGGGCCCCTTTGCTTTTCCAGCCGTAGTGCTTGTTTTTTGCTTGGGCTGCCCCCATCTTAGGGCCAAGGGTTATCCCATCTGTTTACGGCCGTAAGGCCGCCGTAGAGCTGAAATCATGAAGACAACCATCGAATTGCCTCTCCTGCCATTGCGCGATGTCGTGGTCTATCCGCACATGGTCATCCCGCTGTTCGTGGGGCGTGAGAAATCCATCGAGGCGCTGGAAGCAGCGATGACGGGCGAAAAGCAGATCCTGCTGCTGGCCCAGAAAAATCCTGCCGACGACGATCCGAGTGAAGAAGGGCTCTACCGCGTCGGGACCGTTGCCACGGTTCTGCAATTGCTGAAACTCCCGGACGGTACCGTCAAGGTGCTGGTGGAAGGGGAGCAGCGGGGCGAGATCGAACGTTTCATCGAGGTCGACGGCCATTGCCGTGCCGAAGTGCAGTTGCTCGACGAAGTCGATGCTGCCGAGCGCGAGTCCGAGGTCTTCGTTCGCAGCCTGCTCAGCCAGTTCGAGCAATACGTCCAGTTGGGCAAGAAAGTGCCGGCCGAGGTGCTGTCCTCGCTCAACAGCATCGATGAGCCGAGTCGCCTGGTCGATACCATGGCGGCGCACATGGCGCTGAAGATCGAACAGAAGCAGGAAATCCTGGAAATCACCGACCTGCCGACGCGCGTCGAGCACGTGCTCGCGCTGCTGGATGCCGAGATCGACCTGCTGCAGGTCGAGAAGCGCATCCGTGGCCGGGTCAAGAAGCAGATGGAGCGCAGCCAGCGCGAGTACTACCTGAATGAGCAGATGAAGGCCATTCAGAAAGAGCTGGGCGACATCGATGAAGGTCACAACGAGCTCGATGAGCTGAAAAAACGCATCGAAAATGCCGGACTCAGCAAGGAAGCGCACGCCAAGGCGCACGCCGAGCTGAGCAAGCTCAAGCAGATGTCGCCGATGTCCGCCGAGGCCACCGTAGTGCGCTCGTACATCGATTGGCTGGTCAATGTGCCGTGGAAGGCTCAGAGCAAGGTCCGTCTCGACCTGGTCCGTGCCGAATCGATCCTGGACGCCGACCACTACGGTCTGGACGAGGTCAAGGAACGCATCCTCGAATACCTCGCCGTGCAGAAGCGCGTGAAGAAGATCAAGGGCCCGGTCCTGTGCCTGGTCGGTCCGCCCGGCGTCGGTAAGACCTCGCTCGCCGAGTCGATTGCTTCGGCCACCAACCGCAAATTCGTACGCATGGCCCTCGGTGGTGTGCGTGACGAGGCCGAGATCCGCGGCCATCGCCGTACCTACATCGGGTCCATGCCGGGTCGCCTGATCCAGAAAATGACCAAGGTGGGGGTGCGCAACCCGCTGTTCCTGCTCGATGAAATCGACAAGATGGGCCAGGACATGCGTGGTGATCCCGCATCGGCCCTGCTCGAGGTGCTCGACCCGGAGCAGAACCACAACTTCAACGATCACTACCTGGAGGTCGATTACGACCTGTCCGATGTGATGTTCCTCTGCACCGCGAACTCTATGAACATCCCGGTCGCGCTGCTTGACCGCATGGAAGTGATTCGCCTGCCGGGCTACACCGAGGACGAGAAGGTCAACATCGCCATCAAGTACCTCGCGCCGAAGCAGATTCAGACCAATGGCCTGAAGAAGGGCGAGCTGACCTTCGATGAAGCGGCCATTCGCGACATGATTCGTTACTACACCCGCGAGGCAGGGGTGCGCAGCCTGGAGCGTCAGATTGCCAAGGTCTGCCGCAAGGCGGTCAAGGAGCATGCGCGTGACAAGCGTTTCGAGGTCAAGGTGACGGCCGACTCGCTCGAGCACTTCCTGGGCGTGCGCAAGCACCGCTACGGCCTCGCCGAGCAGCAGGATCAGATCGGTCAGGTGACCGGCCTGGCGTGGACCCAGGTGGGCGGCGAACTGCTGACCATCGAGGCCGCCGTGGTGCCCGGCAAAGGCAATCTGATCAAGACCGGTTCCCTGGGTGACGTGATGGTCGAATCCATCACCGCCGCGCAAACCGTGGTTCGCAGCCGGGCGAAGAGCCTGGGGGTGGCGCCTGATTTCTACGAAAAACGTGACATCCACATCCACATGCCGGAAGGGGCGACCCCTAAAGACGGCCCGAGCGCGGGCATCGGCATGTGCACGGCGCTGGTGTCGGCACTGACCCAGATTCCGGTGCGCGCGGACGTGGCGATGACGGGTGAAATCACTCTGCGTGGTCAGGTTCTGGCCATCGGTGGGCTGAAGGAAAAATTGCTGGCCGCACACCGTGGTGGAATCAAAACCGTGATCATTCCCGAAGAAAATGTGCGTGATCTGAAGGAAATTCCGGAAAATATTAAGCAGGACCTGCAGATTAAACCCGTTAAATGGATTGACGAGGTCCTGCAAATTGCGCTGCAATACGCCCCGGAGCCCTTGCCCGATGCGGCTCCTGAGATGGTTGCAACGGATGAGAAACGCGAGTCTGATTCCAAGGAGCGAATTAGCACGCATTAGCCGGGGGGCTTTCTTGACACAATTTTCGAGCCCTTGTTATAAAGCGGCTCTTATCGTGTCGGCATGCCACCCAGCACCCGCTTTGCTTACACTAAAAATCAAGAAACAAACTCAACAGAAATAAGGGGACTTAGAGTGAACAAGTCGGAACTGATCGATGCTATCGCTGCATCTGCTGATATCCCGAAAGCTGTTGCTGGCCGCGCGCTGGACGCAGTGATTGAATCTGTCACTGGCGCTCTGAAGGCTGGTGATTCCGTCGTACTGGTTGGTTTTGGTACTTTCGCTGTTAAAGAGCGTGCTGCGCGCACTGGCCGCAACCCGCAAACTGGCAAGCCGATCAGCATCGCGGCTGCCAAGATCCCGGGCTTCAAAGCTGGTAAAGCACTGAAAGACGCCGTCAACTAAGCGTCTTTCGGGCCTTGCCCGTCGGGTCGGCGTCATCGCTGACCTGATCGCGGGGCGGTGGTGCAGTCGGACGTAACGCCGACATGTCACACCGGGATACGAACATTTCAGATCCCGTCCGCACCGCCAGTTACGAGAAGGCGCATCCCCGGATGCGCCTTTCTTCTATCCGGATTTTACCCACACTGCGCGGCTGCGTATTTTGTACAGCCGTTCTGGGGGAAGCATGCTGCAGAACATCAGGGACAATTCACAGGGTTGGATTGCCAAAGTCATCATTGGCCTCATCGTCGTACTCATGGCGCTGACGGGTGTCGATGCCATTTTTACCAGTACGAGCAACAGCCAGAATGCGGCCTCGGTCAATGGTGAAGAGATCACCACGAACGACCTGAGCCAGGCGGTCGAGATGCAACGCCGCCAGCTGATGCAACAGTTGGGCCCGGATTTCGACGCCTCCCTGTTGGATGAAAAACTCCTGCGTGATGCCTCGCTGAGCGGTCTGATCGAACGTGCCCTGCTGCTGCAGAGTGCCCAGGACGCCAAGTTCGCCTTCTCCCAGCCGGCCCTGGATCAAGTGATCCTGCAGACGCCTGAATTCCTCGTCGATGGCCGCTTCAACGCCGACCGTTTCGACCAGGTCATTCGCCAGCTGGGCTACACCCGCCTGCAGTTCCGCCAGATGCTTGAGCAGGAAATGCTGATTGGCCAACTGCGCGCCGGTCTGACTGCCAGCAGCTTCGTGACCGATGCCGAGATCCAGGCCTTTGCCCGTCTCGAGCGCCAGACCCGTGATTTCGCGACCCTGACCATCAAGGCCGATCCGGCCGCGGTGCAGCTGAGCGAAGACGACGTCAAGGCTTACTACGATGCCCAGGCCAGCGATTTCATGAGCCCGGAGCAAGTGGTTCTGGAATACGTCGAGCTCAAGAAAGACGCCCTGTTCAGCCAGGTCGACGTCAACGAAGACGACCTGAAGAACGCCTACGAGAGCGAGGTCGCCAACCTGGGCGATCAGCGTCAGGCCGCGCACATCCTGGTCGAGGTCAACGACTCGGTCAGCGAAGACGAGGCCAAGGCCAAGATCGAAGACGTGCAGAAGCGTCTGCAGGGTGGTGAAGACTTCGCCGCTCTGGCCAAGGAGTTCTCGGATGACCCGGGTTCCGCCTCCGAGGGTGGTGACCTGGGCTATGCCGGCCCGGGTGTGTATGACCCCGCGTTCGAAGATGCCCTGTACGCCCTGGAGCAGGGCCAGGTCTCCGCGCCAGTGCGCAGTGATTTCGGCTGGCACCTGATCAAGCTGCTGGGCGTCCAGTCGGCGGAAATCCCGTCCTTCGACAGCCTGAAAGAGAAGCTGGAGCGTGACCTCAAGGTCAGCAAGGTCGAGCAGCGTTTCGTTGAACTGACCAAGCAGCTCGAAGACGCCGCGTTCGAGTCGTCCGACCTGGCGCAGCCTGCCCAGGAACTGGGGCTCGAGGTCAAGACCACCGAGCCGTTCGGTCGTGAGGGCGGCGAGGGCATTGCCGCCAACCGTCAGGTTCTGACCGCCGCCTACAGTCCTGAAGTGCTGGAAGATGGCAGCAACAGCGGTGCGATCGAACTCGACCCGGAAACTGTCGTGGTGGTGCGTGCCAAGGAGCACAAGAAGCCTGAGCAGCTGACCTTCGAGCAGGTGGCTGACAGCATTCGCCAGCAACTGACCACCGTTCGTGCGAACGAAGCGGCCAAGGCCAAGGGCGAAGAGCTGCTGGCGGCACTGCGCGATGGCCAGACGCCTGCCGATAGCACCGATCAGACCTGGAATGTGGTGGAAGCCGCGACCCGTAGCCAGGATGGCGTTGAGCCGGCCGTGCTGCAGGCGCTGTTCCGCATGGCCAAGCCTGACGGCACGCCGACCTTCTCCGGCGTCAGCCTGAACAACGGTGACTACGTCGCGATCCGCCTGAATGGCGTGAGCGAGCCGGAAGAGGCACTCTCGGACGAGGACAAGGCCATGTACAGCCGCTTCCTCGCCTCGCGCAGCGGCCAGCAGGACTTCGCGGCCTTCCGCAAGCAGCTGCAAGCCAAAGCGGACATCGAACGCTTCTGATCGTCCAGCGTCACGAAAAAGCCCCGTAGCCAACGCTACGGGGCTTTTTTATTGGGGCGGCTGGATGCTTGGATACGGTGCTCTTTGCGCTGTGCGTGGGGTTCTGGAGCCTGGCGTGCCCGTTCTGCAACCCGACCCATGCCGGCAGCCCGTGGCAGGCTCAAAACTGCTGTGGCGTATTGACGACGGAAATAAAAAAGGCCGCTCCGGGAGCGGCCTTTTTCATGGGGCGTGGAATCAGTCTTCCATGGCACCCATGGCGGTGGTGTTGAAGCCGCCGTCGACGTACATGATCTCGCCGCTGACACCCGAGGCCAGGTCAGAGCAGAGGAAGGCGCCGGCGTTGCCGACTTCTTCGATGGTCACGTTACGACGCAGCGGGGTCTGCTTCTCGTTGGCCGCGAGCATCTTGCGGAAGCTCTTGATGCCGGAGGCGGCGAGGGTGCGGATCGGACCGGCGGAAATGGCGTTCACGCGGGTGCCTTCCGGGCCCAGGCTGCCGGCCAGGTAGCGGACGCCGGCTTCCAGGCTGGCCTTGGCCATGCCCATGACGTTGTAGTTGGGCATGGTGCGCTCGGCACCCAGGTAGGAGAGGGTCAGCAGGCTGCCGTTGCGGCCTTTCATCAGTTCGCGGCCACCCTTGGCCAGGGCGACGAAGCTGTAGGCGCTGATGTCGTGGGCGATGCGGAAACCTTCACGGGTGGTGACGTCGGTGAAGTCGCCATCCAGCTGGTCGCCCGGGGCGAAACCGACCGAGTGGACGATGCAGTCCAGGCCGTCCCACTTCTTCGCCAGTTCGGTGAAGACGTTGGCGATTTCTTCATCGTTGGCCACGTCGCACGGGAAGCACAGCTCAGGGCCCGAGCCCCAGCCAGCCGCGAACTCTTCGACGCGGCCCTTGAGCTTTTCGTTCTGATAGGTGAAGGCCAGTTCGGCGCCTTCGCGGTGCATGGCGGCGGCAATGCCGGAGGCAATGGACAGTTTGCTGGCGACGCCAACGATCAGTACGCGCTTACCGCTTAGAAAACCCATGTGTGCTCTTCCTCTTCCTATATCAAGGATGTGTAGCGGTTGTCGGGACCATGAAAGCGGCCTCCAGCAACTGCTGCGTATATACATGCTGCGGTGCGGAGAAAATCGCGTCCGCCGGACCTTGCTCGACCACTCGACCGTGCTTGACCACCATCAACTGGTGGCTGAGCGCCCGAACCACCGCCAGGTCATGGCTGATGAACAGGTACGTCAGGTTGTACTTGGTCTGCAGTGAACGCAGTAACTCCACCACCTGACGCTGAACGGTACGGTCGAGTGCCGAAGTCGGCTCGTCCAACAGTATCAGCGCCGGTTTCAGCACCAATGCACGGGCAATGGCAATCCGCTGCCGTTGCCCGCCAGAAAACTCGTGGGGGTAGCGGTGCCGGGTTTCCGGGTCCAGACCTACCTCCAAAAGCGCGTCGATGACAGCCTGTTCCTGCTCCGCTTCCGTCCCGATCCCGTGGATGCGCAGGCCTTCGCCCACGATCATGCACACGGTCATGCGTGGGCTCAGGCTGCCGAACGGGTCCTGAAACACCACTTGCATCTGCCGGCGCAGCGGTCTGACTTCGCGCTGCGCCAGGCCATCGATTGCCTGACCCTGAAAGCGGATGTCGCCCTGGCTGCCCAGCAGTCGCAGGATCGCCAGCCCGAGGGTGGACTTGCCGGAACCACTTTCACCCACGATGCCCAGGGTCTGGCCCTGGGGCAGGCTGAAATTGATGCCGTCCACCGCTTTCACGTGATCGACGGTGCGCCGCAGCAGCCCTTTCTTGATCGGGAACCACACGCGCAGGTCGTCGACTTCCAGTAGCGGCTGGCCTGCGGGAATGTCCACGGGCTCGCCGCTGGGTTCGGCACCGAGCAGTTCCTGGGTATAGGGATGCTGCGGCGCATGGAACAGTTGTTCACACGACGCTTGTTCGACGATCTTTCCGCGCTGCATGACACATACGCGGTGCGCAATTCGTCGAACCAGGTTGAGATCGTGGCTGATCAGCAGCAGCGACATGCCCAGGCGGGCCTGCAAATCCTTGAGCAATTCGAGGATTTTCAGCTGCACGGTGACGTCCAGAGCGGTGGTCGGCTCGTCGGCGATCAGCAGTTCCGGCTCGTTGGCCAGGGCCATGGCGATCATCACGCGCTGGCGTTGCCCGCCGGACAGCTCATGGGGGTAGGCCTTGAGGCGCTTGTGCGGCTCGGGGATGCCGACCAGCTCCAGCAGCTCCAGGGTGCGCGCCGTGGCCGCTTTGCCGCGCAGGCCCTTGTGCAGGGCGAGCACTTCGTTGATCTGCTTCTCGATGCAGTGCAGCGGGTTCAGCGAGGTCATGGGCTCCTGGAAGACCATGGCGATGCGGTTGCCGCGGATGCCGCGCAGGCGTTTTTCGCCGAGCTTCAGCAGGTCTTCGCCGGCGTACTCGATGGTGCCGCTCGGGTGCTGGGCCAGGGGGTAGGGCAGCAGGCGCAGGATCGAGTGGGCGGTCACCGACTTGCCGGAGCCGCTTTCGCCGACCAGCGCCAGGGTCTCGCCGCGCTTGATATCGAAGCAGACCTGTTCGACCACGCACTGGCGGTGCTCGCCGGTGACGAACTCGACGGCCAGGTTGCGGACTTCGATGAGGTTGTTGGCGTCGTTCATGTCATTTCCTCGGGTCGAAGGCATCGCGTGCGGCTTCGCCGATGAACACCAGCAGGCTCAGCATGATCGCCAGCACCAGGAAGGCGCTGATGCCCAGCCAGGGGGCCTGCAGGTTGGCCTTGCCCTGGGCCACCAGCTCGCCCAGGGACGGGGCGCCGGGCGGCAGGCCGAAGCCGAGGAAGTCCAAGGCGGTGAGGGTGCCGATGGCGCCAGTGAGGATGAAGGGCATGAAGGTCATGGTCGAGACCATGGCGTTGGGCAGGATGTGGCGGAACATGATCGCGCCGTTCTGCATGCCCAGGGCCCGGGCCGCGCGCACGTATTCCAGGTTGCGCCCGCGCAGGAACTCCGCGCGCACCACGTCGACCAGGCTCATCCAGGAGAACAGCAGCATGATCCCCAGTAGCCACCAGAAATTGGGCTGCACGAAGCTGGCGAGGATGATCAGCAGGTAGAGCACCGGCAGGCCGGACCAGACCTCCAGGAAGCGCTGCCCGATCAGATCGACCCAGCCGCCGTAGAAGCCTTGCAGGGCGCCGGCGACCACACCGATGACCGAGCTGAGCAGGGTCAGGGTCAGGGCGAACAGCACCGAGATGCGGAAGCCGTAGATCACCCGTGCCAGCACGTCACGGCCCTGGTCGTCAGTGCCCAGCCAGTTCACCGAGGAGGGCGGTGCCGGAGCCGGGACCTGCAGGTCGTAGTTGATGCTCGAGTAGCTGAAGGGGATCGGCGGCCAGAGCATCCAGCCGTCCTTTTCCTTGATCAGCTCCTGGATGTACGGGCTCTTGTAGTTGGCCTGCAGCGGGAATTCGCCGCCGAAGGTGGTTTCCGGGTAGCGCTTGACCACCGGGAAGTACCACTCGCCGTCGTAGCGCACTGCCAGCGGCTTGTCGTTGGCGATCAGCTCGGCGCCCAGGGTCAGGACGAAGAGCGCCAGGAAGATCCACAGCGACCACCAGCCGCGCTTGTGCGCCTTGAACCGTTCGAAACGCCGTCTGTTGAGCGGAGAGAGCGCCATATCAACCCTCCCGACTTTCGAAGTCGATCCGCGGATCGACCAGGGTGTAGGTGATGTCACCGATCAATTTCACGACCAGTCCCAATAAGGTGAAGATGAACAGCGTGCCGAAGACCACCGGGTAGTCGCGGTTGATCGCTGCTTCGAAGCTCATCAGGCCCAGGCCGTCGAGGGAGAAGATCACCTCGATCAGCAGCGAGCCGGTAAAGAAGATGCCGATGAAGGCTGCCGGGAAGCCGGCGATGATCAGCAGCATGGCATTGCGGAACACGTGGCCGTAGAGCACGCGGTTGTTGCTCAGGCCCTTGGCGCGGGCGGTGGTCACGTACTGTTTGTTGATCTCGTCGAGGAAGCTGTTCTTGGTCAGCAGCGTCAGGGTCGCAAAGTTGCCGATGACCAGCGCGGTGACGGGCAGCGCCAGGTGCCAGAAGTAATCGAGCAGCTTGCCGGCGAAGCTCAGTTCGTCGAAGTTGTTGGACGTCAGCCCGCGCAGGGGGAACCAGTCGAAGTAGCTGCCGCCGGCGAACAGCACGATCAGCAGGATGGCGAACAGGAACGCCGGGATCGCGTAGCCGATGATGATCGCCGAACTGGTCCAGACGTCGAACGCGCTGCCGTGCCGGGTGGCCTTGGCGATCCCCAGCGGGATCGACACCAGGTACATGATCAGCGTGCTCCATAAACCGAGCGAGATCGACACCGGCATCTTCTCGATGATCAGGTCGATCACCGCGGCGTCACGGAAGAAACTTTGGCCGAAATCCAGCTGGGCGTAGTTCTTCAGCATGATCCAGAAGCGTTCGGGGGCCGACTTGTCGAAGCCGTACATGCGCTCGATCTCTGCGATCAGTTCCGGGTCGAGGCCCTGGGCGCCCCGGTAGTTGGAACCGGCCACCGCCACCTCGGCACCGCCGCCGGCGATCCGGCTGGTGGCGCCGTCGAAGCCCTCCAGCTTGGCGATCATCTGCTCGACCGGGCCGCCCGGGGCGGCCTGGATGATGATGAAGTTGATCAGCAGGATGCCGAACAGCGTGGGGATGATCAGTAAGAGGCGACGAATGATATACGCCAGCATCTTAGTGCTCCGTGCTCGCCGGTTCGGCGTCGACAGGTGGTTGTGGCGCCTCCACGTTCGGCCGCACCCACCAGGTGTTCAGGCCGATGTCGTAGTGGGGCGTGACCTTGGGGTGCTCGAAGCGGTTCCAGTAGGCCACGCGCCAGGTCTTGATGTGCCAGTTGGGGATCACGTAGTTGCCCCACAGCAGCACCCGGTCCAGGGCGCGGGTATGGGCGACCAGGCTTTCCCGGGAGTCGGCGTTGATCAGGTCTTCGACCAGTTGGTCGATGGCCGGGTCCTTGAGGCCGATGTAATTGCGGCTGCCCGGGTTGTCGGCGCTGCTGGAGTGCCAGTATTCGCGCTGTTCGTTGCCCGGCGAGTTGGACTGGCCGAAGCCGCCGACGATCAGGTCGAAATCCCGCGAGCGCAGGCGGTTGATGTACTGCGACACGTCGACCCGGCGGATCACCAGCTCCATGCCCAGGTCGGCCAGGTTGCGCTTGAACGGCAGCAGGATGCGTTCGAATTCGGTCTGGGCCAGGAGGAACTCGATGATGACCGGCTTGCCACTGGCGTCGAGCATCTGGTCGCCTTCGATGCGCCAGCCGGCTTCCTGCAGCAACTGGTAGGCCCGGCGCTGCTGTTCACGAATGATGCCGCTGCCGTCGGAGACCGGGACCCGGTACTCGTCGGTGAAGACCTGCGGAGGAATCTTGTCGCGCAGCGGTTCGAGGATCTTCAGCTCGGCCTCGTTCGGCAGGCCCCGGGAGGCCAGTTCGGAGTTGTCGAAGTAGCTGCGGGTGCGGGTGTAGGCGCCGTTGAACAGCTGCCGGTTGGCCCACTCGAAGTCGAACAGCAGGCCCAGGGCCTCGCGTACCCGGCGGTCCTGGAAGATCGGTTTGCGCACGTTGAAGATGAAGCCCTGCATCCCGGTCGGGTTGCGGTTCTGGATTTCTTCCTTGATCAACTGGCCGTTGGCCACGGCGCTGGTGTTGTAGGCGGTGGCCCAGTTCTTCGCGCTGATCTCCAGCCAGTAGTCGAACTGGCCAGCCTTGAGGGCTTCAAGGGCCACGGTGTTGTCGCGGTAGTAATCCACCTGCATGACGTCGAAGTTGTAGAAGCCGCGGTTGACCGGCAGGTCCTTGCCCCACCAGTCCTTGACCCGCTCGTAGCGAATCGTGCGCCCGGCCTTCACGTCGGCGATCCGGTAGGGGCCGCTGCCCAGCGGGGCTTCCAGGTTGCCCTTGGCGAAGTCGCGCTCGGCCCACCAGTGCTTGGGTAGGACCGGCAGCTGGCCGAGAATCAGCGGCAGCTCGCGGTTGCCTGGGTGCTTGAAGACGAAGCGCACCTTGAGCGGGCCTTCGACTTCCACCGTGTCCACGTCGGCGTAGTAGCCACGGAACATCGGGGCGCCCTTGGTGATCAGGGTCTCGAAGGTGAACTTGACGTCTTCGGCGGTGACCGGCTGGCCGTCATGGAAGCGCGCTTCGGGGCGCAGGTAAAAGCGCACCCAGGCGTTGTCCGGGGCTTTTTCGATCTTTTCCGCGAGCAGCCCGTACTCGGTGAAGGGTTCATCCAGGCTGTGGCGGGTCAGGGTGTCATAGATCAGGCCGATGTCATCGGCCGCGACCCCTTTGCTGATGAAGGGGTTGAGGCTGTCGAAACCGCCGGAACCGGCCTGGCGGAAGGTGCCGCCTTTGGGCGCGTCCGGGTTCACGTAATCGAAGTGCTGGTAGTTGGCCGGGTACTTCGGCGCTTCGTCGTACAGGGTCACGGCGTGCTTGGGCGCCGCCTGGCCGAGGCCGGCGAGGCCGAGCAGCAGGATGCCGCTGCCATGGACGAGCAGGGTGCGCAGGGGGTGCGTCATCGGGGGTTCTCCGTAGGTTTCAGCCACCAGGTGCGCAGGCCCAGGGTGTAGGGCGGGGTGGTGACGAAGGCAAACCGGTTACGGTAGGCCAGGCGGTGATAGTCGATGTACCAGTTGGGAATCGTGTAGTGCTGCCACAGCAGGACGCGGTCCAGGGCGCGGGTGGCCGCCACCTGTTCGTCACGGGTCTGGGCCGAGAGCAGTTTTTCCAGCAGGGCGTCGACCACCGGGTGGTTGACCCCGGCGTAGTTCTTGCCGCCCTTGATCACCGACTGGGTCGAATGGAAGTACAACGATTGCTCCAGGCCGGGGCTGAGGGTCTGGGGCAAGGTCAGCAGCACCATGTCGAAGTCGAACTGGTCCAGGCGCTGCTTGTATTGCGCCCGGTCGACCGTGCGCAGGCGGGCGTGGATGCCGATACTGGCGAGGTTTTCGGTAAAGGGTTGAAGAATGCGCTCAAGGTTCGGATTGACCAGCAGGATTTCGAAACGCAGCGGCTCGCCGTCGCTGTTCTGCAGACGCTGGCCGGAGGGTTTCCAGCCTGCTTCGGCCAATAGACCGAGTGCCTTGCGCAAGGTTTCCCGCGGGATGCCCCGGCCGTCGGTCTTCGGCACGGCGAAGGCTTCGGTGAACAGGCGTGCCGGCAGTTGCTTGCGGTACGGCGAGAGCAGCAGCCACTCGGCGCCCTCGGGTTTGCCGGTGGCGGAGAACTCGCTGTTGGGGTAGTAGCTGCTGGCGCGGCGGTAGGAGTCGTTGAACAGGGTGCGGTTGGTCCACTCGAAATCGAACATCAGCCCCAGTGCTTCGCGGACCTTGCGCTCGGCGAAGATCGCACGGCGGCTGTTCATGAACAGCGCCTGGGTCTGGGTCGGAATCTGGTGGGGGATTTCCGCCCGGATCACCTCGCCGCGGGTCACGGCGGGAAAACGGTAGCCGTTGGCCCAGTTCTTCGCCTGCTGCTCGATATAGAAGTCGAATTCACCGGCCTTGAACGCTTCGAAGGCCACGTGGCTGTCGCGGTAGAACTCCACCTCGACGCGGTCGAAGTTGTACTTGCCGCGGTTGACCGGCAGGTCCTTGCCCCACCAGTCCTTGACCCGTTCGAAGGTCAGGCTGCGGCCCGGGCTGACCCGGGCGATACGGTAGGGACCGCTGCCCAGGGGCGGTTCGAAGGTGGTGGCCTTGAAATCGCGGTCCTTCCAGTAGTGCTGGGGCAGGACCGGCAGTTCACCCAGGCGCAGGATCAGCAGCGGGTTGCCGGCGCGCTTGAAGACGAAGCGGATGCGGTGACGGTTGAGGATGTCGACGCGCTTCACTTCCTGCAGGTTGGTGCGGTACTGCGGATGGCCTTCCTTCAGCAGGAGACGGTAGGAAAAGGCCACGTCGAAGGCGGTGATCGGCTTGCCGTCGTGAAAACGTGCTTCAGGTCGCAGGTTGAACACCACCCAGCTGCGGTCTTCGCTGTATTCCACGGACTTGGCAATCAGGCCGTAGCTGGAGGCGGGCTCGTCGCCGGACGGGTCATAGGCGCCGGTGCCCACCATCAGCGGCTCGTTGAGCTCGGTGACGCCGTATTGCAGGAAGTTGGCGGTGGCGATCGGGCTGGTGCCCTTGAAGGTGTACGGATTCAGGGTGTCGAACGTACCGGCAGCCATCATCCGCAGGGTGCCGGCCTTGGGGGCTTCGGGGTTTACCCAGTCGAAATGCGTGAAGCTCGCCGGGTACTTGAGCGCGCCGAATTGAGCGTAACCGTGACTCTCATGGACGGCCGCCGATACGGGAAAGCCAAGTGCCAGGCTGAGCAACAGCGAGAGGAGGGGACGTATCAAGTGAAATATCCGATCCGTGGCGGCTTTAGGGCTTCTTGGGCCGTACAGTAACAGCTTGTATCCGCTGGAAAAAGGCCATCCCCGCAGGCAAGTTGTGGCAGGATTTTGACTACACTTGAATGAATTGTGACGAGGCCACGATCTTGGGTATACGCAGTCAGGGTGTGCAGTCATGGATCGATCGCTTCAATCAGGCCGAACTGCCAGCACTGGCGGCCGTGGTGCAGGATCTGCACCGCCTGGCACAGCAGGAAAAATCATCGGTCCAGCAACTGGCCGATGTGCTGTTGCGTGACGCCTCGCTGACCTCCAAGGTCCTGCGTGTCGGCAACAGTGTCTATTACAACCCCTCCCAGGAATCGATCCGTACCATCTCCCGGGCCATCGTGCTGATCGGCTTCGACACGGTGCGCTCGATCAGCATGTCGGTCAGCCTGATCGACGGCCTGCTGACCAAGGCGCCCCGCGAGCAGCTGCTGGCGTTGCTCGCACGTTCGTTCCACGCCGCGGTGCAGGCGCGCAATATCGCCGGCTACGTCTTGCCGCGGCAGGAAGAGGAGGTGTTCATCGCGGCGCTGCTGTTCCACCTCGGTGAGCTGGCCTTCTGGGGTTGCGGTGGCGAGCAGGCCGACGAGCTGGCCGTTGCCCTCGACCGTCCGGGTGTGGACGCCGACGAGGCCGTGCGCACCATCCTGGGGACCAGCTTCCGGCAACTGACGCTGGGCCTGGTGAAAAGCTGGAACATCGGCGAAACGGCAGCCCTGGTGCACGCCGGCGGCGGTTCACGCGACCCGGCGGTAATGGCGGTCAGCCTGGGCGCGCGGATCAGCGAGGCCGCCCTGGCCGGCTGGGATGCCCCGGAAATGGAAGCGCTGGTCGCCCAGCTCGCCGGCGTCATCGGCATCACCCCGGCGGAGGCCATGCAGCAGGTGCTGGCCAGCGCCGACGAGGCGGTGCAGGTGGCGGCGAGCTTTGGTGCCAGCCAGTTGTGCCGGCTGATTCCCTCCACCGATCCCGAGCAGATCTTCCTGTTGCAGGAGCAACGCCGCGCGCGCCTGCTGCAGCCGGACCTGCTGGTGATGCAGCAGGCCCTGCAGGACCTGGGGCTGATGGTCTCGTCGCGGGCCAACCCGGGGATGATCCTCGACACCCTGCTCAAGGGCTTGCACCAAGGCGCCGGGCTGGAGCGGGTCATGCTCATGGTGCTGGCTGACGAACAGAGCTGTTTTCGCGTCAAGCGCGTGCTGGGCGAAGGCACCGAAGGCTGGCTCACCGACTTCGTGCTGCCGGCCGAGCAGCGCGAGCAGCCGCATATCTTCAGCTACGTGCTGCGCAACAAGGAAGCGCTGTGGATGGGCGTACCGGCCAGCTACAACCTGGCGGAGCTGGTGACCCAGCCGATTCGCCAGCGCCTGGGGGCGGGGATGTTCTTCGTGTCACCGCTGCTGGCGGGCACGCGGGAAATCGGCGTGCTCTACGCCGACAGCTGGGTGTCCGGGCGGGCCCTGAGTCACGAGCAGTTCGTGGCGTTCCAGCGCTTCACCCAGTTGGGCAGCCGCTGCCTGGAGGCATTGAGCAAGCGCGCCTGATCAGGGCAGGCGCAGGGTGAGGGTCTGGCCGGGCTTGAGGGCGCTGCCGGTACGCGGGTTCCAGCTCTTGAGGTGCTTCATCTGCACCTTGAAACGCTTGGCGATCAGGTACAGCGAGTCGCCCTGGCGCACCTTGTAGTAGGTGATACCGCCACGGGCGCTGCCGTGGTTGTCGTTGGCAGCGACCGCATCCTGCAGGATCAGGGTCTGGCCCACGCGCAGGTTGTTGCCCTTGAGCTTGTTCCAGCGCTGCACGTCGTTGACCGACACCTGGTGCGCCTTGGCGATCTGCCACAGGTTGTCACCGTTCTTGACCGTGTAGCTGCGCGAGCTGGCCTTGCTGCTGGCGACATCCTCGTACAGCGGGGCCGGGCTGCCTGCCGGACTGCCCGGTTCGGCCGGAATGCTCAGGACCTGGCCGATGCGCAGGTTGTTACTGGGCAGCTTGTTGATGTCCTTGATGGTGTTGACCGTCAGCCGGTAGCGGTTGGCGATGCTGTGCAGGCTGTCGCCCGAGCGCACGGTGTATTGCTGCCAGTCCACGGCTTCCTGGGGTGTCATCAGGGCCAGGTTGGCAGTCAGCAGTTCGACGTTCTCGGTAGGAATCAGCAACTGCTGTGGGCCGTCCAGGGTGACGCGCTTCTTGAAGGCGGGGTTGAGCTGGTACAGCTCGTCCTCGTCCAGCTCGGCCATGGCGGCCACGCGGGACAGGTCCATGTGCTGCTTGAGCTCGACCGCCTCGAAATAGGGTTCGTTGGCGATCGGTGCGAGGTTTGCGCCGTAGGCCTGTGGGGTCATGACCACCTGAGACAGGGCCAGCAGCTTGGGCACGTAGTTCCGGGTTTCGGTGGGCAGCGGCAGGTTCCAGTAGTCGGTGGGCAGGCCGAGTTTCTGGTTGCGCTCGATGGCGCGGCTGACGCGTCCTTCGCCGGCGTTGTACGCCGCCAGGGCCAGCAGCCAGTCGCCGTTGAACATCTCGTGCAGGCGCGACAGGTAGTTCATCGCCGCATTGGTCGAGGCCATCACGTCGCGGCGACCGTCGTACCACGAGGTCTGGCGCAAATTGAAATGGCGGCCGGTGGACGGGATGAACTGCCACAGGCCCACGGCGTCGGCGTGGGAGTAGGCGAAGGGATTGTAGGAGCTCTCGATCATCGGCAGCAGTGCCAGCTCCATCGGCATGTTGCGCTCTTCGAGGCGCTCGACGATGTAGTGGATGTAGGGGCTGCTGCGCTCGCCGGCTTTCTCGACGAAGGAGGGGTTGCTGACGAACCACAGGCGCTGCTGTTCGATGCGCGGGTTGATGCCGATCTCATCCTGCAGCTGGTAGCCGGCTCGCACCCGCTCCCAGATATCGGTCGGGGCTTCGGGCTTGAGGGTGTCAGTGAGCCACTGCGGCTCCTGTTCCAGGCCGACCGCACGGTCGGTATCCCGCGCGCTGTCGCGAGGGGCGTTGTTGCCCATGCTCTGGCAACCTGCCAGCACGACGCCGCACACCACCACCAGCGCTTTTGCGCCGAGTGCCAATGCCTTTAAATTCAAGGTCTTGCGTGGGGATGAAGGCATTGGTCGTGGGGGGTTCCCTGGGTCGAAAGTCGGGCGATTCTAGAAATCGAACCAGGGGTGGTCAAGTTTTAACCAGGTTTTTGCGCAGTCGTCGACCTTTTAGAACTGGTCTTTCCAGCTGCGCAAGGCGGCGAAAACCTCACTGGGCGTGCGGTTTCGCTTGCCGTCGCGTTCGTCGATTTTTTCTTTAATAGATGTTTCGGTCACCCGCAGGAACGGGTTGGTGGCGAACTCCAGTTCCAGCGTGGAGGGCAGGCTGATGCGCCCGGCTTCCCGCCAGGCCATGACCTCGTCGAAACGCTGGGCGATCTGCCGGTTCTCCGGCTCCACCGCCCGGGCGAAACGCAGGTTGCTCAGGGTGTATTCGTGGGTGCAGTACACCTGGGTCTGTGCGGGCAGGGCGGCCAGGCGGCTCAACGAGTCGTGCATCTGCGCCGGCGTGCCTTCGAACAGCCGGCCGCAGCCGGCGGCGAACAGGGTGTCGCCGCAGAACAGCCAGTGCTGCTCGGCCTGGTGGTAGGCAATGTGGCCCAGGGTGTGGCCGGGCACGCTGAAAATGGCGAAAGGCAGGCCGAGTACCTCGACCTGCTGGCCCTGTTCCAGCGCAACGTCACGCCCGGGAATGGTTTCCTGGGCCGGGCCGTAGACCCGGGCGCCGGTCTGCTGCTTGAGGGCCTCGACGCCGCCGACGTGATCGAAGTGATGGTGGGTGATCAGGATGTCGCTCAGCACCCACTCGGGATGGGCGGCCAGCCAGGCCTGTACCGGTGCCGCATCGCCCGGATCGACGACCGCGCAGCGCCGCTGTTCGAGGTCCTGCAACAGCCATATATAGTTGTCGTTGAAGGCGGGAAGGGCGTCGATCTTTATCATGGGACGGGTCGCTAAGCTGAGCACAAAGGTGCATCTTAGGCGTCATTGCTATCGACGGCTACGTAGGTATTCCCATGTCTGACCATCCATTCGCCCAGGCCGATGCCGATTGGCTGCAGCTGATCGGGGATGCGCGTACCTGGTTCGGCGGGCCCCAGGGGCAGCAGTTGCTCCAGGCCGAGCAGCCCTTGCTGGAGGAGGAGCTGGCGCGGTTCTTCGGCGGCTACCTGGTGCACTACGGTCCGTCCGCCGAGGCACCGCCCAATGCCGTGCAGATCCAGCGCAGCGTCCGCCTCGGAGCGCCGTTCAAGGGGGTGGAAATCGTCTGCGAGGAGCAGGCCTGGCCGCTGACCGAGTTCGCCGCCGACGTGGTGCTGCTGCAACATGGCCTGGATTTCAGCCTGTCGCCCCATGGACTGCTGCGCGAGGCGGCGCGCAGCGTGCGCCCGGGCGGCCACTTGCTGATCGTCGGCATCAACCCGCTCAGCACCTGGGGCGTGCGTCGGCTGTTCGCCCGTGACAGCATGCGCCACGCGCGCTGCATTGCCCCGACCCGGGTCAGCGACTGGTTGCACCTGCTGGGGTTTGCGCTGGAGAAACGCCGCTTCGGGTGCTATCGTCCGCCGCTTTCTTCGGCGACCTGGCAGGCGCGTCTGGCGCCGCTGGAGCGTTGGGGCGGTTCCTGCCAGTCACCGGGTGGCGGTTTTTACGTGCTGGTGGCGCGCAAGCTGGTGGTGGGGCTGCGGCCGTTGCGCAAGCCCCGACGCGAGCCCATGGGCAAGCTGGTGCCGATGCCGGTGGCCAAGGTCAGCCGCCGCGATGCCAAGGACCCCGATGCCTGCCGATAGCACTATTTACTGAGAGATAAGCGCTGCATGACCGATCAAGTCGAGATCTACACCGATGGCGCCTGCAAGGGCAATCCGGGCGTTGGAGGCTGGGGCGCGTTGCTGGTGTTCAAGGGCGTGGAAAAGGAGTTGTGGGGCGGCGAGGCCGAAACCACCAACAACCGCATGGAACTGATGGCGGCCATTCGTGGCCTGGCCGAGCTCAAGCGGTCCTGCGACGTGCGCCTGGTGACCGACTCCCAGTACGTCATGCAGGGCATCCAGGACTGGATGCCGAACTGGAAGAAGCGCGGCTGGAAGACGGCCGCCAAGCAGCCGGTGAAGAATGCCGATCTGTGGCAGCAACTGGATGAACAAGTGAACAGGCACACCGTGACCTGGCAGTGGGTGCGTGGCCATACCGGCCATGCGGGCAACGAGCGTGCCGACCAGCTGGCCAACCGCGGGGTGGATGAAGTGAGGGCGTTGAAGCATGCGTAGTGTCGTACTGGATACGGAAACCACCGGTATGCCGGTCACCGATGGCCACCGGGTCATCGAGATCGGCTGTGTCGAGCTGATCGGGCGGCGCCTGACCGGGCGGCATTTCCACGTCTACCTGCAGCCCGATCGCGAGATCGATGAAGGCGCCATCGCGGTCCACGGCATCACCAACGAGGACCTCAAGGACAAGCCGCGCTTCAAGGACGTTGCCGATGAATTCTACGAATTCATCAAGGATGCCCAGCTGATCATCCACAACGCCGCGTTCGACGTGGGCTTCCTCAACAATGAATTCGCCCTGATCAAGCAGCAGGATCGGGCCGACATCAGCGAATACTGCACCGTACTCGACACCCTGGCCTTCGCCCGTGAGCGTCACCCGGGGCAGCGCAACAGCCTCGATGCGCTGTGCAAACGCTACGACGTCGACAACTCCGGCCGCGAACTGCACGGCGCCTTGCTCGACGCCGAGATCCTGGCCGACGTCTACCTGGCGATGACCGGTGGCCAGACCAACCTGTCCCTGGCCGGCGACGGCTCCGAGGGCGACGGCTCGGGTCGCCAGCAGGCCACGCCCATTCGCCGCCTGGCGGCGGATCGTCCGCGCACCCGGGTCATCCCGGCCACCGCCGAGGACCTGGCGGCCCATGCGGCGCGCCTGGCGATCATCGAAAAGGCCTCCGGTGCACCGGCGCTGTGGGTGCAGCTGGAGCAGGCCAAGGCCGAAGCTTGACGGTTTGCCGAGTTATCGCTGCGCGACCTTTTCGTACAGCGTGAAGCAACAGGGGTTCCGCCCATCCGGGCGAGCCTCTACCCTGAGGCGATAGGCAGGTCGGGCCTGCCGCCTCCAGGGACGCCACAATGTACAAAGACCTCAAGTTCCCCGTCCTGATCGTGCACCGCGACATCAAGGCCGATACCGTGGCCGGTGATCGCGTGCGGGCCATCGCCCGGGAACTGGAGCAGGACGGCTTCACCATCCTGTCCACGGCCAGCTCGGCCGAAGGGCGCATCGTCGCCTCGACCCACCACGGCCTGGCGTGCATCCTGGTGGCGGCCGAAGGCGCCGGCGAGAACAAGCACCTGCTGCAGGACATGGTCGAGCTGATCCGCATCGCCCGGGTACGGGCGCCGCAGTTGCCGATCTTCGCCCTGGGCGAGCAGGTGACCATCGAGAACGCCCCGGCCGAGGCGATGCCCGACCTCAACCAGTTGCGCGGCATTCTCTACCTGTTCGAAGACACCGTTCCCTTTCTCGCCCGCCAGGTCGCCCGTGCCGCACGCAATTACCTGGATGGCCTGCTGCCCCCGTTCTTCCGCGCCCTGGTGCAGCACACCGCGCAGTCCAACTATTCCTGGCATACGCCGGGGCATGGTGGTGGCGTGGCGTACCGCAAGAGCCCGGTGGGGCAGGCGTTCCACCAGTTCTTCGGCGAAAACACCCTGCGTTCGGACCTGTCGGTCTCGGTGCCCGAACTGGGCTCGTTGCTCGACCACACCGGTCCGCTGGCCGAAGCCGAGGCCCGGGCGGCGCGCAACTTCGGCGCGGACCACACCTATTTCGTGATCAACGGCACCTCCACCGCCAACAAGATCGTCTGGCACAGCATGGTGGGGCGTGACGACTTGGTGCTGGTCGACCGCAACTGCCACAAGTCGATCCTGCATTCGATCATCATGACCGGGGCCATTCCCCTGTACCTGTGTCCGGAGCGCAACGAGCTGGGGATCATCGGGCCGATTCCCCTCAGTGAATTCAGCCGCGAATCGATCCAGGCGAAGATCGATGCCAGCCCGCTGGCCCGGGGCCGTGCGCCCAAGGTCAAGCTGGCCGTGGTGACCAACTCGACCTACGACGGCCTGTGCTACAACGCCGAGCTGATCAAGCAGACCCTGGGCGACAGCGTCGAGGTGCTGCATTTCGACGAGGCCTGGTACGCCTACGCGGCGTTCCACGAGTTCTACAGCGGCCGCTTCGGCATGGGCACCTCCCGCGGCGAGGGCGCGCCGCTGGTGTTCACCACCCATTCCACGCACAAGCTGCTGGCGGCGTTCAGCCAGGCGTCGATGATCCACGTGCAGGACGGCGGCACCCGCCAGCTGGACCGTGACCGCTTCAACGAAGCCTTCATGATGCACATCTCCACGTCGCCGCAGTACGGCATCATCGCCTCGCTGGACGTGGCCTCGGCGATGATGGAAGGGCCGGCCGGCCGTTCGCTGATCCAGGAAACCTTCGACGAGGCCCTGAGCTTTCGCCGGGCCCTGGCCAACCTGCGGCAGAACCTGGCGCCGGACGACTGGTGGTTCAGCATCTGGCAGCCGCCCCAGGCCGAGGGCGCGGAGGGCGTGGCGACCGGCGATTGGCTGCTGCAGCCCCAGGCCGACTGGCACGGCTTCGGCGATATCGCCGAGGACTACGTGCTGCTCGACCCGATCAAGGTCACCCTGGTCATGCCGGGCCTGACGGCCGCTGGTGCGCTGGACCTCAGCGGGATTCCGGCCGCGGTGGTCAGCAAGTTCCTCTGGGAGCGCGGCCTGGTGGTGGAAAAAACCGGCCTGTACTCGTTCCTGGTGCTGTTCTCCATGGGCATCACCAAGGGCAAGTGGAGCACCTTGCTCACCGAGTTGCTGGAGTTCAAGCGCAGCTACGACGCCAACCTGCCGCTGTTCGATGCCTTGCCATCGATCGCCCGGGAGGGCGGCACGCAGTACCAGGGCATGGGCCTGCGCGACCTGTGCGACGCGCTGCATGCCTGCTACCGCGAGAACGCCACGGCCAAGGCGCTCAAGCGCATGTACACGGTGCTGCCGGAGGTGGCGCTGATGCCGGCCGACGCCTACAACCAGCTGGTGCGCGGCGAGGTGGAGGCGGTGCCGATCGAGCAGCTCGAAGGGCGCATCGCCGCGGTCATGCTGGTGCCGTATCCGCCGGGCATCCCGCTGATCATGCCGGGGGAGCGCTTCACCGCGCAGACCCGTTCGATCCTCGATTACCTGGCCTTCGCCCGAACCTTCGCCGAGCGCTTCCCCGGTTTCGATGCCGACGTGCACGGCCTGCAGCGCCAGGAGGAAGACGGCGCCTACACGGTCGATTGCATCAAGCTGTGAAGGGCAGGGCCTGCCCGTCCGTGGCAGGCCCGAGCGCGCCGGCTGATCTCCCGCTAGATCAACTGCTTAACGTCAAGAGCGAAACTCGGACTTAACTGCGATGACGTGGCGTGTGTCACGCTTCGTGGCATCGACATTTGTGCCTCGCTTGTTATAGTTGCTCGGTTTTAACTGTCAGAATTTTCTGGGTGTCGCGCGCCCGCTGCCGAGGATGACTGCTGTGTCTGACTACAAAGCCTTCCGTGTCGAGCTGGCAGACAAGATTGCCCACGTGGTGATCAACCGCCCGGAAAAGATCAACGCCATGAACGCCGACTTCTGGACGGAGATCATCGAGGTCTTCCGCTGGATCGACGCGACCGATGAGGTCCGGGTGGTGGTGCTGTCGGGCGCCGGCAAGCATTTCTCGTCGGGCATCGACCTGATGATGCTGGCGCAGGTCGGCAGCCAGCTGGGCAAGGACGTGGGCCGCAATGCCGAGGCCCTGCGCCGCAAGATCCTCGAGCTGCAAGCCTCGTTCAATGCCGTGGACACCTGCCGCAAGCCGGTGCTGGCAGCGATCCAGGGCTATTGCCTGGGCGGCGCGATCGACCTGATCTCGGCCTGCGACATGCGCTATTCGACCACCGATGCGCAGTTCTCCATCAAGGAGATCGACATCGGCATGGCTGCCGACGTGGGCACGCTGCAGCGCCTGCCGCGCATCATCGGCGACGGCATGATGCGCGAGCTGGCCTTCACCGGCCGCACCATCGACGGCAACGAGGCCCAGCGTATCGGCCTGGTCAACAGCACCTATGACGACACCGAGTCCCTGCTGGAGGGCGTGATGGCCATCGCCAGGGAAATCGCCGCGAAATCGCCGATTGCGATCCGGGGTACCAAGGAAATGATTCGCTACATGCGCGACCACCGCGTGGACGACGGCCTCGAGTACGTCGCCACCTGGAACGCCGCGATGCTGCAATCGAGTGATTTGCGCGTGGCCATGGCCGCGCACATGAGCAAACAGAAACCGGAGTTCGCCGACTGATGCTACTTCAGCAACTGATTTTTCTACCTGCGCGGGAGGCGCACTAGCTCATGGTTTCTGGAGCCACGTCGCTCAGCCTGGTGCGTGATGAGCTGTTCACCACCATGGAGGAGGCTGAGTCGAGTCTCGAACAGTTCATTGCCGAGCGGCACAACGGCAGCCTGTTGCAACAGGCCGTTGAGAACCTGCAGCAGGTGCGCGGCACGCTCAACCTGATCGAGCTGGCCGGGGCCGAACTGCTGGCCCAGGAAGTGCTTGACCAGGCCACCGATATCCCGGCAGGCGCCGGCGAAGAGCGCGACACGCAGTTGTCGGCCCTGAGTAACGCCCTGCACGTGCTGCGCCGCTACCTGGAAAACGTCGACGCCCACCGCCAGGAAATGCCCGAGCTGCTGCTGCCGGCCATCAACAACTTGCGTCAGGCTGGCAACCAGCCGCCGCTGCCGGAAAGTTTCTTCTTCAGCGTACGCCTCGACCATGCCCGGCCGCGCTCCGTACCGGCCAGCCTGGATGCGGCCGCGAAGGAAAGCGAAGGGCGTCGCCTGCGTCACATGTATCAGGTCGGTCTGCTCGGTTTCATCCGCGAACAGAACCCGCAAGCCAGCCTGAAGCTGATGAACCGCGCCATGGGGCGCCTGGATACCCTGTACGCCAACGAGCCGCGCGGGCGTCTGTGCTGGATCGCCGCGGCGGCGGTCGAGGCGCAGATCGATGGCCAGTTGCTGCCCCGCAAGTCGCGCAAGCAGCTGTTCTCGCGCCTCGATCGCGAGCTCAAGCAGATGCTCGGGAACAGCGTTTACGAAGCGCCGCGCAGCCTGCTCAAGGAATTGCTGTACCTGGTCGCCCTGGCCGACAGCCATGGCCCGCAGGTGGCCTCGCTGCGCGAGGTCTTCGGCCTGACCCCGCTGCCGTTCACCGATCACCTGCTGGAAGAAGAGTACCGTCGCCTGTCCGGCCCCGGGCAGTCGGTGATGCGCTCGCTCAGCTCGGCGATTCGCGAAGAGCTGGCTAGCGTCAAGGACATGCTCGACCTGATTGAGCGCGGCACCTTCCAGATGGACAGCCTGGGCAACCTGCACGCCCTGCTGGGCCGCCTGAGCAAGACCCTGGGCATGGTCGGCCTGAGCTCTGCCGGTAACTCGCTGAATGCGCAGTTGCAGGTGGTGGCGGGCTGGAGCGAAGAGCAGCCGCCGCAGACCGAAGAGCTGCACAAGCTGGCCGATGCCGTGCTGTATGTCGAGGGCATGGTCGCCAGCCTGGAGCGCGGCGACGAGCGCCGCGAGATTCGCCCGACGGCGGCGCAGCCGGGCAACGAGGCCGAGTCCTTCGCCTTCCACCAGCTCAATGAAGCCCGCATCGTGGTGGTCGACGAGGCCCAGGCCGGCCTGGCCCTGGCCAAGCGCGCCATCACCGCCTACCTGGAATCCAACGGCGACCGCATGCACCTGTCCAACGTGCCGTTCAGCCTGCAGGCGGTGCGTGGCGGCTTGTGGTTCCTCGGGCAGGAGCGCGCGGCGCTGCTGGTCGGTGCGTGCTCCGACTACATCCAGGAGCAGATGCTGGACGCCCCGCAGATGCCGTCCGAGCAGATGCTGGAAACCCTGGCCGATGCCCTGACCAGCCTGGAGTATTACCTCGAAGCCGGCGCCGTCCTGCGGCCGGAAACCCAGCCCAGTGTGCTCGACCTCGCGTCGGAAAGCGTGCGCGCCCTGGGCCTGCAGGTGGCTGCGTAAGTGGCCACGCGCTGGCAGTCGGCCCGGCTCGACAGCCAGCAGGCGGGCGGCTGGGTGGTTGTCCATTGCCGTCAGCAGTTCCTGGGTGACAGCAACGGTGTGCTGTTTCCCCGGGAATGGCTGAAGAAGCAGGACCTGCCGATCATCGCCGAACACGGCATCGGCCATTTCGATGGCGATGCGGTGTACCTGCTGGAACTCGAATACCCCGCCGAATTGCCCGGCGCCGCCTGGCAGGGCTTGCGCCAGCACATGCTGCAGGGCGATGCCGACACCTTCGCCATGCTCAGCTACGCCACGCAGATCGGCACCTGGGCACGGCAGAATCGCTTCTGCGGCAGCTGCGGTGGACGCATGCAGCCGCTGTCGGGCGAGCGCGCCATGCTGTGCCCTGACTGCGATATCCATCATTACCCACGGCTGTCACCGAGCATGATCGTGCTGGTGACCCGCGGCGACGAGATTCTCCTGGCCCGCTCGCCACGCTTTGTCACCGGGGTCTACAGCACCCTGGCCGGCTTCGTCGAGCCGGGGGAGTCGGTGGAGCAGTGCGTGGCCCGGGAGGTGCAGGAGGAGGTCGGTGTGCAGGTCACCAACCTGCAGTACCTGGGCAGTCAGGGCTGGCCGTTCCCGCATTCGCTGATGCTTGGCTTCCACGCCGAATACGCCGGTGGCGAGATCGTCATGCAGGCCGACGAAATCGAGGATGCCCAGTGGTTCAGCGTGCACGACCTTCCGCCGCTGCCGGCCACGCGCTCCATCGCGCGCTACCTGATCGACACCTATGTCGCCCGCCGCCTGGGTCTAGCTGAGCCAGTGCTGCCAGGTTAGGCGAGCGGTCAGCGCCAGCACCACCATGATGAACACCGGGCGAATGAACTTCGAACCGCCCTTGATCGCCGTGCGCGCGCCGAGCAGGGCGCCGACGCTCAGCGCCACGCCCATGCACAACCCCAGCACCCAGGCGACCTGCCCGCTGACGATGAAGATCGACAGGGCGCAGGCGTTGCTGACGAAGTTCATGCTGCGCGCCACGCCGCTGGCCCGCAGCAGGTCCAGGGGGTACATCAGCAGGTTGCTGACGGTCCAGAATGCCCCGGTACCCGGACCGGCCACCCCGTCGTAGAAACCCAGGCTCAGGCTCTGCGGCCACTGCCGGTAGCGCGGGATCGGGGCGTCCGGGTCCAGCGGCGCATCCGGGGTGCGGCCGAACAGCAGGTAGAGCGCGCAGGCGAATACCACCACCGGCAGCATCATGTTCAGCCATTCCGCCGGCAGCCACTGGGCGATGATCGCGCCGAGAAAGGCGCCGACGGCGGTGCCGATCAGGGCGTTGCGCCACTGGCTGGGGTCGAACAGTTTGCGTCGGTAGAAGGTGTAGCTGGCCATGGCCGAGCCGAAGGTCGAGCTGAGCTTGTTGGTGCCGAGCACCAGGTGCGGCGGAAGGCCGGCGGTGAGCAGGGCCGGGGTGGTCAGCAGGCCACCGCCGCCAGCGATCGCGTCGATGAAGCCGGCGACGAATGCAACGCACGTGAGAATGACCAGCGTCGTTGGGTCAACGGCCAGCTCGAAGGGCAGGGGCATAAAAAAGACGACCTGTGTCAGATTGCGTGGTGATCCCGCTGTTCTGCAGCAGAACAGCTGCGCATAATGCCGGCATTTTCATCTACAAGGAATGGCGTCGATGCAATACGACGGTCTGGCCTGGGCAACGGCATTGCTGGCACTGCTGGCGGTGTTCATCGCGGCCCGGATTCTGCTCAATAGCCAGTGGTTTCTCGGCTGGTTGCGGGGCACCTGCGGCCTGGCATTTCTTGCCCTGGCCGGGCTGGTCGGGCTGGTGGCCTACGACCTGTACAGCTACCGGACGCTGCCGGAAAACAAACCCCTGGCGACCCTGAGCTTCAAGGCCGACGGCCCCTATTACCGGGTCAGCGTGCTGGAAGGCAGCCAGGAGCGGACCGTAACCCTGGAAGGCGACCTCTGGCAGCTGGATGCGCGCCTGTTGCAGTGGAAAGGCCTCGCCGCGCTGATCGGCCTGGAGCCGGGCTACCGCCTGGAAAAACTCTCCGGTCGTTTCCTGGCGATCGAGCAGCAGTCCCTGGCGCAGCATGCCCAGGCCGAGCTGGCGGAAAGCCCCTACGGTGTCGATTTGTGGCGCTGGCTGCGCCTGGGCCAGCATGACCTGTTCATGTTCGACCCGCAGGCCCTGCGGGTGACCTACCTGCCGATTGCCGATGACGCGGTGTACAGCGTCAGCCTGACGCCCACCGGCCTGCTGGCCCAGCCCATGAACCAGGCGGCCAACCAGGCGATGCAGGACTGGCAGTAAGTCGAAAGAAGGGTGTAGCGAGGCAGCAGACCGGGACCGCAGTGCGGTCCCGGTTGCGTTTTCAGGAGAGGAAACCGCCGTCGACGTTCAGTGCCACGCCGGTGGTGTAGCTGGAGGCATCGCTGGCCAGGTACAGCACGGTGCCGGCCATTTCGCTCGGATCGGCCACGCGCTTGAGCGGAATGCGCTGCAGGGCGTGCTTGAGGATGGCGTCGTTCTTGGTCAGGGCCGAGGCGAACTTGGTGTCGGTCAGGCCCGGCAGCAGGGCGTTGCAGCGAATGCCGAACTGCGCGCATTCCTTGGCGAAGACCTTGGTCATGCTGATCACGGCGGCCTTGGTCACCGAGTAGATGCCCTGGAACTCGCCCGGCGAGACGCCGTTGATCGACGCGACGTTGATGATGCTGCCGCCGCCGTTCTGCTTCATCAGCTTGCCGCCTTCGATGGACATGAAGTAGTAGCCGCGGATGTTCACATCGACGGTCTTCTGGAACGCGCCCAGGTCGGTGTCCAGCACATTGCAGAACTGCGGGTTGGTGGCGGCGTTGTTGACCAGGATGTCCAGGCGACCGAACTGCTCCTTGATCTGGGCGAATACGTGGGTGATCTGCTCCATTTCGCCAATGTGGCAGGCGATGGCGGTGGCCTTGCCACCCTCGGCAACGATGGCGTCCGCCACGGCCTGGCAGCCGTCGATCTTGCGGCTCGACACGATGACGTGGGCGCCTTGCTGGGCGAGCAGCTTGGCGATGGCTTCACCGATCCCGCGGCTGGCACCCGAAACGAAAGCGATCTTGCCGTCGAGGTCGAACAGTTGAGTCTTGGACATTGCGGATTCCTTGTGGTGTGAGGCCGGTTACAGGGTCGATTTGCCGATGACCTGCAAGCTCATCTGCTCCAGCAGCTTGTTCATGTGGATGAACTGAGCGAAGCGCTTGTCCTGGGTCTGGCCGTGGTAGTAGCGGTAGTAGATCTGCTGCACGATGCCGGCCAGGCGGAACAGGCCGTAGGTGTAGTAGAAATCGATGCTCTTGATCTCGATGCCGGCGCGCTCGGCATAGTAGTCGGCGAACTCCTGGCGGGTCAGCATGCCCGGCGCGTTGCTCGGCTGGCGGCGCATCAGTTGGACCGGTGGCGGGTCGCCGGCTTCGATCCAGTAGGCCAGGGTGTTGCCCAGGTCCATCAGCGGGTCGCCGATGGTGGTCAGTTCCCAGTCGAGCACACCGATGATCTGGCTCGGGTTCTGCGGGTCGAGGATCACGTTGTCGAAGCGGTAGTCGTTGTGCACGATGCCGGGCTTGGCATGGTCGGCCGGCATCTTGTCGCGCAGCCAGGCCTTGACTGGTTCCCACAGCGGCGCGTCCGGGGTCAGGGCTTTCTCGTAGCGGTCGCTCCAGCCACCGATCTGGCGCTGCACGTAACCTTCGGGCTTGCCCAGGTCACCGAGGCCGCAGGCCTGGTAGTCGACATTGTGCAGCTCGACCATCTTGTCGATGAAGCTCTTGCACAGGGCGCGGGTCTTGTCGGCGTCGAAGTTCAGCTCCGCCGGCATGTCCGAGCGCAGGATGATGCCGTTGACCCGTTCCATCACGTAGAACTCGGTGCCCAGCACTGATTCGTCGGTGCAGTGCACGTAGGCTTTCGGGCAGTAGGGGAAGCCGGCGTTGAGCTGGGTGAGAATGCGGTACTCGCGGCCCATGTCATGGGCGGACTTGGCCTTGTGACCGAAGGGCGGGCGGCGCAGGACGAATTCCTTGTCGGGGTATTCGATCAGGTACGTCAGGTTCGACGCGCCACCGGGAAACTGGCTGATGCGGGGTTCGCCGGTCAGGCCGGAGATGTGTGCCTTGAGGTAGGCATCGATGATCGTCGCGTCGAGCTCTTCGCCTTCGCGGATGTGAGTGGACTGATCATTAAGCGCCATGCTTATCCCTTCTACTTATAATGGTTGCCCTGCAACATAGGTAAATCTAATGCTGCCCCGGTGTCGTCACAAGCGATACGTGCCGTTATAGGCGGGCGTGTTGCCCCGCAATCAAGCTGCCTGATCCATGCCGCCGCGCGGCCTGCAGGCGAAAAAAAACCGGAGCACGGGACTCCGGTTTCTTTCGGTTTCGCGGCCGCTGAAGCTTAGACCGGGAACAGCTCGCCGAGCTTCATGGCCAGCATCATGTCGCCTTCGGCGCGCAGCTTGCCGGCCATGAAGGCCTGCATGCCGTCGGTTTCGCCGCTGGTGATGCCTTTCAGGGTTTCGCTGTCCATGATCAGGGTCACGTTGGCGTTCGGGTTGTCGCCTTGCTCGACGGCGCAGGTGCCGTCCTTGACGATCAGGGCGTAGTTTTCGCCATCTTCGATGTTGAACTGGAACACCAGATCCAGGCCTGCAGCGGCGCTGGCGTTGAACTTGGATTGCATGGTTTGGACGATGTCAGCAACGCTCATGATCTTATCCTTTTTCTCGGTTTTTTCGCGCAGCCTTGCGGCTGCAGTAGGCCGGAACTCAGCGGTAGGTGATGAGTTCCGGCGCCTTCAACAGCTGTAAATGCACATGGCTGTTGAAGGAAGCCAGGCTCACTTGGCTGCCACGGAACTTCAGGCAGCTTAGTGAAGTGTTGACGATCTGCCAGTTCAGCTCGAAGGCATTGGCGGGCGGAACGCCGGTAATCAGGTGGAGCAGGGCGGTGATGGTGCCGCCCGAGGTGAACACGGCAATGCTGTCCTTGTTGCCGGCGTCTGCCAGCAGGCGGTCGAGCCCGCCCCGGACCTGTTCGACGAAACCCTGCCAGCTCTGCAGGCCTTCCTTGTCCTGCTCGCCGGAGATCCAGCGGCCGATCAGGCGGGCGAACAGGCGCTGGAATTCCGCGCGGTTCTGCGCGGCGTTGCGCAGCACGTGCAGGGCTTCGGGCTCTTCGGGCAGCAGGTCGGGCAGCAGGGCGCGAATGACCGCGTCGGCATCGAATTCGTTGAAGGCGGCATCCACCTGCAGCGCCGGAATCCCCACGCCGGCGGCTTCGAGCTGGGCGAGGGCGGCGGTGGCGGTGTGCTGCTGGCGGCGCAGCTCGCCGCTCACGCAGCGGTCGAACTGCAGGCCGAGCTGCGCCAGGTGCGAGCCGAGCACTTCGGCCTGACGAACGCCGACCGGCGACAGGACATCGTAGTCGTCGGCACCAAACGAGGCTTGGCCATGTCGAATCAGGTAGATGCTGCCCACGTCCGCTCGCGTCCCGGTACCTTGAAAGTTTCGCGAGGGTAGGGGTAAGCCGAGGGACCTGTCAACGAAAAAACATACGCTTGTTTGAATTGACGCCGTGCGGCCTGCAAAGGCTGCGGCTGCGGCTGGCCGTCCTACCATGCCGTCGGTATGCTTGGGCGTTACGGGTGCCGCGCGGCAGCGGGCACCGATATCCACGTACAAGGGGAAACGTGTGGAGTTTTTTGCAGATTACGCGGGATTTCTGGCCAAGACCGTCACCCTGGTGGTGGCCATCGTGGTGGTGCTGGTCGCCCTCGCGGCGGTACGGGGCAAGGGGCGCCGGGGCGGTGGCCAATTGCAGGTCAGCAAACTCAACGACTTCTACAAGCAACTGCGCCAGCGCCTGGAACAATCGATCCTCGACAAGGACCAGCTGAAAGCCACGCAGAAGGCCGAGAGCAAGGCCGCCAAGCAGGCCAAGAAAGCCGGTGTGCTGAAGCCCCGGGTGTACGTGCTCGATTTCGATGGCGACATCAAGGCCTCGGCCACCGACAGCCTGCGCCATGAAGTCACCGCGGTGCTGAGCATGGCCACCCCGCAGGACGAGGTGGTGGTGCGCCTGGAAAGTGGCGGCGGCATGGTGCACAGCTACGGTTTGGCGTCCTCGCAGCTGGCGCGTATCCGCCAGGCCGGCGTGCCGCTGACCATCTGCATCGACAAGGTGGCGGCGAGCGGCGGCTACATGATGGCGTGCATTGGCGAGAAGGTGATCTCCGCGCCGTTCGCCATCATCGGTTCGATCGGTGTGGTCGCCCAACTGCCGAACGTGCACCGCCTGCTGAAGAAGCACGACATCGATTTCGAGGTGTACACCGCTGGCGAGTACAAACGCACCCTGACCGTGTTCGGCGAGAACACCGAGAAGGGCCGGGAGAAATTTCAGGAAGACCTGCTGGAGATCCACGAGCAGTTCAAGAACTTCGTGGCCCGCTACCGCCCGAAGCTGGACATCGACGAGATCGCCACCGGCGAAGTCTGGCTCGGCATGTCGGCCCTGGAAAAACAGCTGGTCGACGAACTGAAGACCAGTGACGAATACCTGGCCGAGCGCGCCAAGGAAGCGGACCTGTTCCAGGTGCACTATGCCGAGAAGAAATCCTTGCAGGAGCGTGTCGGCCTGGCCGCCAGCGTGGCGCTGGACCGCTTCGCCCTGACCTGGTTGAGCCGTCTCAATCAGCAACGCTTCTGGTGAATTCCATTCAGTCGAGGGGGAAGGTATGAGCAGATTCACTGCGCTGCAGGCGCGGGAAACCGCAGCAGGAACGTTCGAGCAGGTGCTGGTCGAGCGCGATGTGGCCGAATTGCCCGCCGGGGAATTGCTGGTTCGCGTGCGCTACTCCTCGCTGAACTACAAGGACGCGCTGTCGGCCAGCGGCAACCGCGGCGTCACCCGCCAGTACCCGCACACCCCGGGCATCGATGCCGCCGGGGTGGTGGAAGCATCCAGCGTGGCCGAGTTTGCGGTCGGCGATGAGGTGATCGTCACCGGCTACGACCTGGGCATGAACACCGCCGGCGGTTTTGGCCGGTACATCCGCATTCCCGCCGCCTGGGCGTTGAAGCGCCCCCAGGGCCTGTCGCTGCGCGAGGCCATGGTGCTCGGCACCGCCGGCCTGACGGCTGCGCTGTGCGTCGACAAGCTCGAGCAGGCTGGTGTCACGCCGGATGCCGGGCCGATCCTGGTCACCGGTGCCACCGGCGGCGTGGGCAGCGTGGCGGTGGCCTTGCTGGCGAAGCTCGGGTTCACGGTGGCGGCCTCCACCGGCAAGGAAACCCAGGCGGATTTCCTCAAGGCGCTGGGTGCCGAGCAGGTGGTGCCGCGCAGTGCCCTGCAGGAGGGTGCCGAAAAGCCCATGCTCAAGGAGCAGTGGGGCGGGGCGGTGGACACCGTGGGCGGCGACATCCTGTTCAACGTGGTCAAGTCGCTGCGTTACGGCGCCAGCGTGGCCTGTTGCGGGCTGACCGCCGGGGTCGGTTTCAAGGGCAGCGTGCTGCCGTTCATCCTGCGTGGCGTCAACCTGCTGGGGGTCGACTCGGTGGAGCTGCCGCTGGTCGTCAAGGCGTCGATGTGGGACAAGCTGTCCCTGCAGTGGAAGCTCGACCTGGACGCGCTGGTCACCGAAGTCGCGCTCGATGAACTGCCCCAGGCGATCCCGCGGATCCTGGCGGGTGAGCTGGTCGGGCGGGTATTGGTGCGGCTCGACTGAGCACCAGCATGCATTGAAGCAAACGGCCCGGTTGATCCGGGCCGTTGCGCATTCAGGCGCGGCTGACGTACATGGTGATGTCGGCGCGGAACACCGGTTTGTCGCCGACGAAGGCCTGCACCGGCACCGTCACGTCGCCGATCTGGTTCCAGTCGATGCCGCTGCCATCGGCCACCGTGCGGATGTCGCCGTCGGCCTTGGCCAGGTATTCCACGCTCATGCCGCGCGGAATCCAGCGGCAACCGCTCGGGATCGAGGCATCGGTCATGGTGCCGGCGGCCAGCTCGGCGGCATTGCACAACGCGATCGCGTGCACGGTGCCGATGTGGTTGAGCACTTCACGGCGCTTGGCGAAGGTCACTTCGGCGTACCCCGGGCGCAGTTCGACGATCTGCGGGGCAATGCTGGCGAAGTAGGGCGCGACCTGGCCGATCATGGCGCTGAACTGGGCCGGCCCGGCCTGCTGGAACATCTGCAACATCTGACTCATGGGCTTTCTCCTGGGCAACATGGGTTTGATCGAGTGCGCGCGCCCAGGCAGTATACGAGCAATAGAATTAATTTCTAGAATATTATTCTAGTCGGATTGTTGCAGAGGACCGCATGGCCCATCGTTCGCGAAAAGATGAAATCCTCCAGGCCGCCCTGGCCTGCTTCACCGAGTTCGGGGTGGAAAACACCACCATCGAGATGATCCGGGATCGTTCCGGCGCCAGTATCGGCAGCCTCTATCACCATTTCGGCAACAAGGAGCGGATCATCGCGGCGCTCTACCTGGCGGGTACCGCCGAGTATGCGGCGCTGTTGCAGGACGGCTTCGCCACGGCCGACAGCGCCGAGGCCTGCGTGCGCCTGCTGGTGACCAGCTACGTGGACTGGGTGGTGGCCAACCCGGATTGGGCGCGTTTCATCCTGCACAGCCGTGGGAGGGTCGAGGCGGGCGAGATGGCCGAGCAGCAGCGTGAGGCCAATCGCGAGCACTTCCTGCGTATCTACGAGGCGCTGGCGGTGTACCGTGAACAGGGGGCGTTCAAGGTGCTGCCGGCCGATTGCTTCGCCTCGGTGGTGATCGGCCCGGCCCATGATTTTGCCCGCAACTGGCTGGCGGGACGCACCCAGACGGCCTTCGCCGACTGCCGCGAGGTGCTGGCGCGGGTGGCCTGGGACAGCGTCCGGGCCTGAAACGAAAAAGCCCCGCAAATGCGGGGCTTTTACTGTCCGGTCGTCGCTCAGGCGCGGCGACGGAACAGCGGCAGCGGCTGGTCGGCGGAGGCCTGGTAGACCTCGCTGAACTCCTCGAAGGCTTTCAGCGCGTCTTCCGGGTCCTTGTCAGCACGCAGGGCAAAGGCATCGAAACCCACGCGGTGGTAGGAGAACAGCTGGTCGCGCAGCACGTCGCCAATGGCGCGCACTTCGCCCTTGTAGCCATAGCGGGTGCGCAGCAGGTACGCCGTGGAGCAGTGGCGGCCGTCGGTGAAGGCGGGGAAGTTCAGGGCGATCACCTGGAAGTTGTCCAATTGATCAGCGATTTCCTCGATTTCTTCGCCGGCATCCAGCCACACACCCAGGCCGCCGTCGCGGGCCTTGAGGGCGTGGGCGTGTTCGACCCAGAGGCCGAGCGGGACGATCAGGTCGTCGCAGTTCGGCACGCCGTCGAGGGTCGCGTCCTTGGGCAGCAGGTGCCAGGTCTCGTCGAGGACCTGGCCATTCTTAATGATTCGCTGCATACACGCGCTCCTTGAACGGGTCGACACCGATACGGCGGAAGGTGTCGAGGAAACTTTCTTCTTCGCTGCGCTGCTCGACATAGACCTTGATGATCTTGTCGATCACGTCGGCCATGTCCGCTTCGGCGAACGACGGGCCGAGGATCTGCGCCAGGCTGGCGTCGCGGCCGGCGCTGCCGCCGAGCGACACCTGGTAGAACTCCTGGCCTTTCTTGTCCACGCCGAGGATGCCGATGTGGCCCACGTGGTGGTGGCCGCAGGCGTTCATGCAACCCGAGATGTTCAGGTCGATGTTGCCGATGTCGAACAGGTAGTCCAGGTCATCGAAGCGGCGCTGGATGGCTTCGGCGATCGGAATCGACTTGGCGTTGGCCAGCGAGCAGAAGTCGCCGCCCGGGCAGCAGATGATGTCGGTCAGCAGGCCCACGTTCGGCGTGGCGAAACCCTGCTCGCGCAGTTCGCCCCAGAGGGTGAACAGCTGCGCTTGCTCGACGTCGGCCAGGATGATGTTCTGGTTGTGGCTGTTGCGCACCTCGCCAAAGCTGTAGCGATCGGCCAGGTCGGCGATGGCGTCGAGCTGCTTGTCGGTGACGTCGCCCGGCGCCACGCCGGTGGGCTTGAGCGACAGGGTCACGGCGACGTAGCCCGGCTTCTTGTGGGCGAAGGTGTTGCGCTGGCGCCAGCGGGCGAAGCCCGGGTGCTCGGCGTCGAGCTGCGCCAGGGCGGCGTCCTCGTCCGGCAGGGCACGGTACTCGGGGTCGATGAAGTGCGCGGCGACGCGGGCCACTTCGGCCTCGGTCAGGGTGGTGGGGCCGTCTTTCAGGTTGGCCCACTCGGCATTCACGCGCTCGGCGAAGACCTCGGGGGTGAGCGCCTTGACCAGGATCTTGATGCGCGCCTTGTACTTGTTGTCCCGGCGGCCATAGCGGTTGTACACGCGCAGGATGGCGTCGAGGTAACCGAGCAGGTGCTGCCAGGGCAGGAATTCGTTGATGAAGCTGCCGACGATCGGGGTACGGCCCAGGCCGCCACCGACGGACACGCGGAAGCCCAGCTCACCGGCGTCGTTCTTCACCGCTTCCAGGCCGATGTCGTGCACCTCGATGGCGGCGCGGTCGCTCACGGCGCCGTTGACGGCGATCTTGAACTTGCGCGGCAGGTGGGTGAACTCGGGGTGGAAGGTCGACCACTGGCGAATGATTTCACACCAGGGGCGCGGGTCGATGATCTCGTCCTTGGCCACGCCGGCGAACTGGTCGGTGGTGGTGTTGCGGATGCAGTTGCCGCTGGTCTGGATCGCGTGCATCTGCACGGTGGCCAGCTCGGCGAGAATCTCGGGGACGTCTTCCAGGTCCGGCCAGTTGAACTGCACGTTCTGGCGGGTACTGATGTGCGCATAGCCCTTGTCGTAGTCGCGGGCGATCTTGGCCATCATGCGCACTTGCTTGGAGGACAGCAGGCCATAGGGCACGGCTACGCGCAGCATCGGCGCGTAGCGCTGGATGTACAGGCCATTCTGCAGGCGCAGGGGACGGAACTCCTCGCCACTGAGCTCTCCGGCCAGGTAACGGCGGGTTTGATCACGGAACTGCTTGACGCGGTCCTCGATGATTTGTTGATCGTACTGGTCGTATACGTACATGAAGTGTCCTGTTATCAGGCTGCTTACCAGGTCACCGAGGGCGGGGCGCCGGGCCTGGGGTGTGGAAAACGCCTACCGGGTGCCGATGTGCGTCGACATCGGGCCCTGTGGATCGATTTCGCCCTGGCCGGACGTTTCTTGCGACACGTCTCAATGACCTTTTACAGCAAATCTGCGCGCACGGCCGCGCACTCCTGGCGGAGCCGGAGGAAGATACCAGCTCAGGGTTATGCGCAAAAGTGAAGTTTGAGTATATGGAAAGAACTTTAAGTACTAAGTCAGGCGCCGTGCATAACTGCGTCGCTTGAGCACCGCGCCTGCGTGGTCTTAACTACCAGGGCGAACCACCCATAATCATAAGTAGAGGGGCTTGCCGATGACGGACCATACCGAACGCGACAACCGTGACAGTGCCGTTGATGCGGCGGCGATATTCATCCTCATCCTGCTCGTCGTGGCCACGGCGGTGTTCTGGGTCAGCGGGCAGTAGCACCGCTGGCGGCACCGGGACAGGGCCGGCCTCGCTCGACCGACGCCGGCTTTTTCCCGTTCGACGGATGGGTGGCGGCACAATGCCATGCCAGACCGCGTATACTGCGCGCGCTTTTTTCGGGGTGCGTGCGTTGAGAGCTGTATTCGCTGTCCTTACCGTGTTGTTTCTGCTGTCGGCTGGTGCCTCGCTCCAGGCCGCGGTCGAGACGCGCCCGACGGTTGCCCCCGCCTCGGTGATCTTCCTCAGCCCGGGGCGCTCCGACGAAGCCTTCTGGATCGACAGCGCCAACTTCATGCAGGCGGCGGCGACGAGCCTCGGCATGCGCCTGCAGGTCACCCACAGCGAACGCGACGCCAGTACCCTGATCGCCCACGCGCGGCGTATCCGCGAACTGCCGGAACCGCCGGACTACCTGGTGTTCGTCAACGAGATGTACACCGCGCCGGAGCTGCTGCGGATCTTCGACGGCAGCCCGATCAAGCTGTTCGCGTTGAACAGCACCCTCACGCCCGAGCAGCAGGGCATCATCGGCGGCACGCGCCAGCACTACGCCAACTGGATCGGCAGCCTGGTACCGGACGACGAGGAGGCCGGCTACCTCATGGCCCGCCAGCTGATTTCCCTGCTCGGTGGCCAGTCGACCAGCATGGTGGCGTTTTCCGGGGTGCGCTCGACGCCCTCGGCGGCCCTGCGCGAGCAGGGGCTGCGCCGCGCCCTGGCCGACAACCCGCAGATCACCCTGCGCCAGTTGGTCTATGGCGAGTGGCAGCGCGCGCGGGCCTATGAGCAGGCCCGCACCCTGATGCAGCGTCACAAGGACATTCGTGTGGTCTGGTCGGCGAACGACGAAATGGCCTTTGGCGCCATGCAGGCGGCGCGGGAGCTGGGGCGGCAACCGGGGCGGGATGTGTACTTCGCGGCCATGAACAGCTCCCAGGCGGTGCTGCAGGCGCGGGTGGCAGGTGAGGTGTCGGTGCTGTTCAGTGGCCATTTCACCCTGGGCGGCTGGGCCATGGTGCTGCTGCACGACTACCATGCCGGGCTTGACTTCGCCCAGCGTGGCGGCAAGGACCGCGCCCTGTCGGTGTTCCGCTCGCTGGACGAGGAGCAGGCCGCGCGTCTGGCCAAACGCCTGCAGGTGCCGGGCTACGGCCTGGATTTCAAACGCCTCAGTGCGGTGTACCGGCCGGGCCTGCAGCGCTATGACTTCTCGCTGGCGCCGCTGCTGGAGTGACTCAGACGCCGGCCAGGTGCAGCACCAGCTTGACCACGGCGAACAGCACCACCACGAACAGGCCGGTGAACAGCACGCCGAGGATTATGAAGTGGCTGGGTTTGCCGCGGCTGAAATCACGGCTGCGATTCTTGCCGCTCTGCACGCCGAACGCGGCGGCCAGCACGCTGTGCAGCATCTCCCAGAGGGTCAGTGGCTTATCGTCGTCATTGCCCGGCTCGCTCATCGCCCGCTCCCGTTGCTTTTACGACAAGCGTAGCTTCTTTGACGCGGGCTGCCCGGCGCCTCAGGACGGCTTGCGCACCGGGTGCAGGCGGCGGGTGTTGACGATGTCCACGGCGCGGGCGCGCAGCTGGCCGCAGCCGCCGTCGATGTCCTGGCCGGCGGAATTGCGCACCTTGGTCAGCACGCCGCGGCTGTGCAGATAACGCACCATCTGCACGATGCGGTCGCCGTCCGGACGCTGGTAGTCGTCGGCTTCCAGGCTGTTGTAGGGGATCAGGTTGAGCACCGCGAACTTGCCCTTGAACAGGCGCAGGATGCCGTCCATTTCGTCCTGGCTGTCGTTGATGCCCTTGAGCAGGGTCCACTGGTACTGGATCGGGTAGTCGACGGCCCGGGCGTACGCTTCGCCCAGCTCCATCAGCTCTTCCGGGTCGATGCGCGGTGCGCGGGGCAGCAATTGCTGGCGCAGCTCGGCATTGGTGGTGTGCAGCGACAGCGCCAGGGCGGGCTTGATCTGCTGCCGCGGCAGCCGTTCGAAGACCCGCGGGTCGCCGACCGTGGAGAACACCAGGTTCTTGTGGCCGATGCCGCCTTCGGTGCCCAGCAGGTCGATGGCCTCGAGCACGTTGTCGAGGTTGTGCGCCGACTCGCCCATGCCCATGAACACCACTTTCTTGACCTTGCGGTAGCGGCGGGCCAGGGCGACCTGGGCGACGATCTCGGCGCTGCTCAGCTGGCGCAGCAGGCCGCTCTTGCCGGTCATGCAGAACACGCAGCCCACCGCGCAGCCCACTTGGCTCGACACGCACAGACCGTCGCGGGGCAGCAGCACGCTTTCCACCATCTGGCCATCGTGCAGGGCCACCAGCAGGCGCGCCGAGCCGTCGCCGCCCGGGTGTTCCGAACGCAGGCGTACCAGGCCGTCGAGTGCCTCGCTCAACTGCGGCAGGGCGTTGCGCACGCTCAGGGGCAGGAAGTTTTCGGTGCGCTGGTAGCGGGTGCCGGTGTCCAGCGGCTTGCCGGCCAGCCAGGCACGGGTGATGCGCCCGATGTGCTGGGGTTTGGCGCCGAGGTCGACGAGCTGCTGCTGGAATTCGTGGATATGCATGGGGCGCGCATCCTACCACTGGCCGCAGGCAAGGCGTAGCGCCCGCTGCGCGGTCAGGTGCGAATCAGCGGCTCGCAGCGCACCACGGTCTTCACCGAGTTGGCGATGAAGCATTCTTCATGGGCCTGGTGGTGCAGGGCATGTTGCTGGGCCTGGGTGGGCAGGCGGTCACCGCCGAAGGTGACGTCCGGGTAGAGCACCACCTCGGTCATGGCCAGCCGGCCGTCGCCGTTGCGGCTCATCTCGCCCTGGGCCTTGTCCACGTAGCGTTCCACCTGGAAACCCTGCTTGGCCGCGAGCGACAGGAACCACAGCATGTGGCAGCTCGACAGGGACGCGACGAAGGCTTCTTCCGGGTCTACGGCGCCGGCATCCGACCAGGGCAGCGGCACCACCTGGGGCGAGGAGGAGGCGGGCACCTCGACGCCGCCGTCGAAACGCCAGCGGTGGGCGCGGCTGTAGCGGTTGCCGAGGAAATCCTGCTCATCGCGTTGCCAGAGAATTTCTGCGCTGTAGTGACTCATCGGGGCGCCTCCTGCGCTATTGGGCAGGCCCTGACGATGGGGGAACGAACCGTGTCGTGGTATCGTTCCGCTTTGGCTGACAGGGCCCAGTGGAGCGGTTCATGAAGTTCATACACCAGCGCGAGCACTTGAACGAAGATGACCTGGTCATCATCGAGTGTTCGCAAACCTGCAATATCCGCCTGATGAACGATGCGAACTTCCGCAGTTTCAAGAACGGCGGTCGTCATGTCTACCACGGCGGCGCGTTCGACAAGTTCCCGGCGAAGATCACCGTGCCCAGCACCGGTTTCTGGAACATCACCATCGACACGGTTTCGCGCAAGGCGATCAGTGTCACCCGCAAACCGACGCTCAAGCATTCGATCAAGATCGTCCGCCGGTCCTCATCGCACCTGAGCTGACGCCTTATTCGTGCCGCTGCAGCGAGTGGCCTTCGAGCTCGCTGCCCAGGCGGTACAGGTTGTTGCCGCTGCGCTTGGCCGCGTACATGGCCTGGTCGGCGAGGTGGATCATGCGGTCCATGCTCGTCGCGTGATCGGGATACACCGTGATCCCCAGGCTGGCGCCGATGCGCTGCTGGTTCGCGCCCAGCTGCAGGGGCAGGGCGAGGGCGGTGAAGATCTTGTCGGCTATCAGGCGGGCTTCCTCCTCCAGGTCGGTGCCGGCCGCCAGCCCCTCCAGTACCACCACGAATTCGTCGCCGCCGATGCGCGCCAGGGTGTCGGACTCGCGCAATGCATGGCGCAGGCGTTCGCCGGTGGTAACCAGCACGTGGTCGCCGGCGGCATGCCCGCACTGGTCGTTGATCGCCTTGAAGTCGTTGAGGTCGATGAACACCAGCATCACCCGCGTGGTGTGGCGTCGCGCCCGTTCCAGGGCCTTGCCCAGGTGCTCTTCGAACACCAGGCGGTTGGGCAGGCCGGTCAGCGAGTCGTGGTGGGCCAGCTGGTGCAGCTGATTGGCCCAGGTCTTTTCGTCGGTGATGTCACGCACCACGCCCATCATGCGCACTGTGTTGCCGTCTTCGTCCTTGACGATATTGCCGGTCTCGCGCAGCCAGCGCTGGGTGCCGTCCGGCCAGATGACGCGGTATTCCTCGTCATGGTTCTCGCCGGTCTCGATGCAGCGCAGCTCGCCCGCTCGGACCCGCTCGCGGTCATCGGGGTGGACACTGGCGCAGAACAGTTCGTAGGTCGGCACCAGGCTGCCGGGCTTGTGGCCGAACATGCCGTAGATGGCGTCGGACCAGTACAGCTCCTGGGTATCCACGCGCCAGTCCCAGGTGCCGATGCGGGCGAAGTACTGGCTGCGCTCGAAGCGTTCGGCATCGTCCTGGGCCACGGGGTAGAGCAGGACGATGGTGGAACCGGTGTGCGGCGAGGGGAAGCGCGAGATTTCCAGCGGCCGCTGGGTGTAGCGGCAATGGATGGTCTGCCGCTGCGCCAGCGGGTCGAGGTCGGCCAGTTGCGGCAACCAGTGTTCAAGGGTGGTGTCGCACAGCGGCACCTCGCCGCTGTCCAGCAGGTGCACCGCCATGGGGTTGTGCTGGCGGATGCGGCCACTGTCATCGACCAGCAGCACGCCCTCGGACAGGTGTTCGAGCATGGCGTCGTGGTGCGCCAGGGCCTTGTGCAGTCGCCGTATGCGCAACGCCTGGATGGCCAGCAGGAGCAGGGCACACAGGGCAACGGCAAGGCTGATCAGAAGCTGGGTCATCGCGTTCGGTACTACAGGGCCGACAGGGTGAATTTCGAGGATCGCTGCGGGCCATTATGCACGGCGCACAGTAAAAGGCCCGCCATTTGGCGGGCCTTGCGGATCAGTTGTCGTACCCCAGGTTGGGCGACAGCCAGCGCTCGGTGACGCTCAGCTCCTGATTCTTGCGGGCGGTGTAGCTGTCGATCTGGTCCTTGTCGACCTTGCCCACGGCGAAGTACTGCGCCTGCGGGTGGGCGAAATACCAGCCGCTGACGGCGGCGGCCGGGAACATCGCGTAGTGCTCGGTGAGGAATACGCCGCTGCGGCCTGCCTTGTTGAACGCCGCCTCGGGGTCGAGCAGCTTGAACAGCGTCTGCTTCTCGGTGTGGTCCGGGCAGGCCGGGTAGCCGGGCGCCGGGCGAATGCCCTTGTAGCGTTCCTTGATCAGGTCCTCGTTGCTCAACTGCTCGTCCGGCTCGTAGCCCCAGTATTCCTTGCGCACGCGTTCGTGCAGCCACTCGGCGCAGGCCTCGGCCAGGCGGTCGGCGAGGGCCTTGACCATGATCGAGTTGTAGTCGTCGCCCTTGTCCTGGTAGGCCTTGGCCACCTCTTCGGCACCGATCCCGGCGGTGGTGATGAAGCCACCGATGTAGTCGGTCACGCCACTGTCCTTGGGGGCGACGAAGTCGGCCAGGGAGAAGTTGGGCTTGCCGTCGGTCTTGATGGTCTGCTGGCGCAGGTGGTGCAGGGTGGCCAGGGGCTGGCCGTCAGCGCCGTAGACTTCCAGGTCGTCTTCACGCACCTGGTTGGCCGGCCAGAAGCCGAACACCGCGCGGGCGCTGATGAGCTTCTCGTCGATCAGTTTGTTGAGCATTTCCTGGGCATCGGCGTACAGCGTGCGCGCCGCTTCGCCGACGATCTCGTCGTCGAGGATGCGCGGGAACTTGCCGGCCAGGTCCCAGGAGATGAAGAACGGGGTCCAGTCGATGTACTCGGCCAGGACGCGCAGGTCGATGTTGTCTAGCACCCGGCTGCCGACGAAGGTCGGTGTCGCGGGTTGGTAGTCGGCCCAGTCGAATTGCGGTTTCTTGGCGATGGCGTCCGGGTAGGTCAGGCGCTCGGTGCGGGCGCTGCGCTTGGAGGTGCGCTCGCGGACTTCGACGTATTCCTCGCGGGTCTTCTCGACGAAGCCGCTTTTCAGTTCCTTGGACAACAGCTGGGTGGCCACGCCCACGGCGCGCGAGGCGTCGGTGACGTAGATGACCGCGTCGTTCTGGTACTTGGGCTCGATCTTCACCGCCGTGTGGGCCTTGGAGGTGGTGGCGCCGCCGATCATCAGGGGCAGGGTGAAGCCCTGGCGCTGCATCTCGCGGGCCACGTGCACCATCTCGTCCAGGGATGGGGTGATCAGGCCGGACAGGCCGATGATGTCGCATTTCTCGGCGATGGCGGTCTGCAGGATCTTCTCCGCCGGCACCATCACGCCGAGGTCGACGATGTCGTAGCCGTTACAGCCCAGCACCACGCCGACGATGTTCTTGCCGATGTCGTGCACGTCGCCTTTCACGGTGGCCATGAGGATCTTGCCCTTGGCTTCCGGCTTGTCGCCTTTTTCGGCTTCGATGAACGGAATCAGGTGGGCCACGGCCTGCTTCATCACCCGGGCGGACTTGACCACCTGGGGCAGGAACATCTTGCCCGAGCCGAACAGGTCGCCGACCACGTTCATGCCGCTCATCAGCGGGCCTTCGATCACCTCGATGGGGCGCGCGCACTGCTGGCGGCATTCCTCGGTGTCTTCGACGATGAACGCGGTGATGCCCTTGACCAGGGCGTGCTCCAGGCGCTTGTCCACCGGCAGCGAACGCCATTCTTCGTTTTCGACTTCCTTGGCCGCGCCGTCGCCCTTGTATTTGTCGGCGATGGCCAGCAGGGCTTCGGTGGCGTTGGGGTTGCGGTTGAGCACCACGTCTTCGACGGCGTCGCGCAGCTCCTTGGGAATCTCGTCGTAGATTTCCAGTTGGCCGGCGTTGACGATGCCCATGGTCAGGCCGTTCTGGATCGCGTAGTACAGGAACACCGAGTGAATGGCTTCGCGCACCGGGTTGTTGCCGCGGAATGAGAACGACACGTTGGACACGCCGCCCGAGGTCAGGGCGTAGGGCAGGTTGTCACGGATGTAGGCACAGGCATTGATGAAGTCGACGGCGTAGTTGTTGTGCTCGTCGATGCCGGTGGCCACGGCGAAGATGTTCGGGTCGAAGATGATGTCTTCCGGCGGGAAGCCCACTTCATTGACCAGGATGTCGTAGCTGCGCTGGCAGATTTCCGCCTTGCGCGCCTCGGTGTCGGCCTGGCCGGCTTCGTCGAAGGCCATCACCACCACGGCGGCGCCGTAGCGCTTGCACAGCTTGGCGTGGTGCTTGAACTGCTCGACGCCTTCCTTCATGGAGATCGAGTTGACGATGCCCTTGCCCTGGATGCACTTGAGGCCGGCTTCGATCACGTCCCACTTCGAGGAGTCGATCATGATCGGCACGCGGGAGATGTCCGGCTCGCCGGCGATCAGGTTGAGGAACTTCACCATCGCCGCCTTGGAGTCGAGCATGCCCTCGTCCATGTTGATGTCGATCACCTGGGCGCCGGCTTCCACCTGCTGCAGGGCGACTTCCAGCGCTTCGGTGTAGTTCTCCTCGCGGATCAGGCGGGCGAACTTGGCGCTGCCGGTGATGTTGGTGCGCTCGCCGACGTTCACGAACAGCGAGCTGCGGTCGATGGTGAACGGCTCCAGGCCCGACAGGCGGCAGGCTCTCGGAATCTCCGGGATCGCCCGCGGCTTGTACTTGGCGACCGCTTCGGCGATGGCCTGGATGTGGCCCGGCGTGGTGCCGCAGCAACCGCCGATGATGTTGAGGAAGCCCGAGGCCGCGAATTCCTCGACCACCGCGGCCATCTCCGCCGGGGTTTCGTCGTATTCGCCGAAGGCGTTGGGCAGGCCGGCGTTGGGGTGCGCCGACACATGGGTGCCGGCCTTGTTCGACAGCTCTTCCAGGTACGGGCGCAGGTCGGCGGCGCCAAGGGCGCAGTTCAGGCCCACGGAAATCGGCTTGGCGTGGGCCACCGAGTTCCAGAAGGCTTCGGTGGTCTGGCCGGACAGGGTGCGGCCCGAGGCGTCGGTGATGGTGCCGGAAATCATGATCGGCAGCTCGACGTCGTCTTCCTCGAACACCTGCTGCACGGCGAAGATCGCCGCCTTGGCGTTGAGGGTGTCGAAGATGGTTTCGATCAGGATCAGGTCGGCGCCGCCCTCGATCAGGCCGCGGGTGGCCTCGGTGTAGTTCTCCACCAGCTCGTCGAAGGTGACGTTGCGGTAGCCGGGGTCGTTGACGTCCGGGGAGATCGAGCAGGTGCGGCTGGTCGGGCCGAGGACGCCGGCGACGAAGCGCGGGCGATCCGGGGTTTCCAGGGTCTTGGCATCGGCCACTTCACGGGCCAGGCGCGCGCCTTCGACGTTCAGCTCGTACACCAGCGATTCCATGCCGTAGTCGGCCTGGGACACCTGGGTGGCGTTGAAGGTGTTGGTTTCCAGGATGTCGGCGCCGGCGTCCAGGTAGGCCTTCTCGATGGCCTGGATCACGTCCGGGCGGCTGAGCAGCAACAGGTCGTTGTTGCCTTTCACGTCGCTTGGCCAGTCGGCGAAGCGCGCGCCGCGGTAGTCCTCTTCCTCCAGTTTGTAGCTCTGGATCATGGTGCCCATGCCGCCGTCGAGAATCAGGATGCGCTGGCTCAGGGCATGCTGAAGGGCGGAGAGGCGGGCGTTGCGATCGGAAGAAGACATCGGCGGCATTACCTGGTGGACACGTGGGCGTAGAGGGCCGCGATGATAGCAAACCTGTACGGCTTTGCAGTGCCGTGGCGGTTTGCATGAATGATGTTCATGTTGCCCAGGAAGCTGCTCGGGCTAAAATCGCCGCTTCGCTTATCAAGGAAATAGGACATGCTCCCTCGGGCCTTGCTGTACGCCTGCCTGTCGTTCATCGCACCGCTGATGGCAGCCGAACCGATTTCCTACAGCCGCGACATCCAACCGATCTTCACCCAGAACTGCGTGGCGTGCCATGCCTGCTACGACGCGCCGTGCCAGCTCAACCTCGGCAGTGGCGAGGGCGCGCAACGCGGCGCCACCAAGCTGCCGGTCTACGACGGCACCCGTACCGAAGCGCAAGCCACCACGCGCCTGTTTCTCGATGCCCACGGTGCCGAGGCCTGGCGTCGCAAGGACTTCCATTCCGTGCTGGACGCCCAGGGCAGCCAGGCGGCGCTAATGGCGCGCATGCTCGAACTGGCGCACGAGGCACCGTTCGAACCCAATGCCAAGCTGCCGGACGACCTGGACATTGGCATCAACCGCAACAACCAATGCGCGCTGCCGACTGAGTTCGACGCCTTCGCCAGGAAGAACCCGCAGGTTGGCATGCCGTTCGCCGTGACCGGTTTGAGCGAGGCGGACTACCAGACCCTGCAACGCTGGCTGGCGGCCGGCGCGCCGGTGGACGACGTGACGCTGAAGGCCAGTGCGGCGGAGGCGGCGCAAATCGCCGAGTGGGAAGCCTTCCTGAATGCCCCGGGCGCCCGGGAGGACCTGGTCGCGCGCTGGCTGTACGAGCACCTGTTCCTGGCGCACCTGTACTTCGAGAAGGGCGAGGCCGGGCATTTCTTCCAGGTGGTGCGCTCGCGCACGCCCAGCGGCAAGCCGGTGGACCCGATCGCCACGCGCCGGCCCAATGACGACCCGGGCACCGAGTTCTACTACCGCCTGACGCCGATCCAGGGCGTGATCGTGCACAAGACCCACATCACCTATCCGCTCAGCGCCGCCAAGCTGGCGCGGGTCAAGCAGCAGTTCCTCGGCAGCGACTGGCAGTTGGACGCGGTGCCCGGCTACGGCGCCCAGCGGCGGGCCAACCCGTTCGAGACCTTCGCCGCCATTCCGCCCCAGGCGCGCTATCAGTTCATGCTGGACAACGCCGAGTATTTCGTCCGCACCTTCATTCGCGGCCCGGTATGCCGCGGGCAGATCGCTACTGACGTGATCCGCGACAACTTCTGGGCAGTGTTCCAGGACCCGCAACACGACCTGTACCTGACCGACCCGCAGTACCGTGCCGAGGCCACGCCGCTGCTGGCGATGCCCGGCCAGCTCGACGAGATCGGCGACCTGCTGGGCCTGTGGCGCAACTACCGGGACAAGCGCAACGAGTACGAAGACTTGCGCCTGAAGGCCTACGCCGACGCACCGGCGCCCGACTGGTCGCACATCTGGTCCGGCAACGACAACGCCCTGTTGTCGATCTTCCGCCAGCACGACAGCGCCTCTGTGCGCAAAGGCCTGCTCGGCGAGGTGCCGCAGACAATGTGGTGGCTCGACTACCCGTTGCTGGAGCGCACCTACTACCAGCTGGTGGTGAATTTCGACGTGTACGGCAACGTCTCTCACCAGGCGCAGACCCGCCTGTACTTCGACCTGATCCGCAACGGCGCCGAACAGAACTTCCTGCGCCTGATGCCGGCGGATTCGCGCCAGGCGATCCTCGACGACTGGTACCAGAACAGCGGCAAGCTGAAGATGTGGCTGGACTACCAGGGCATCGACACCCGCAGCCCGACGGCGCTGTTGCTGGATGAGTCGGCACCCAAGCAGCATTTCGCCGAAGGCCTGCTGACGCATTTCCAGACGCTCAACGCGCGCCCGGACCCGATCAACCGCTGCACGGGTGCCCATTGCCATCGCCCGGACCTGCCGGAAGAACTGCAGCACGCCGAACAGGCCCTGAGCCGCCTGGCGAGCAAGCCGGCCGGCGGCCTCAAGGTGATCGCGCAGTTGCCGGAAGCGACGCTGCTGCGGGTGGAGCTGGCCGATGGCAAGCGCGAGGTTTACAGCCTGCTGCGCAACCGGGCGCACAGCAACGTGGCGTTCATGCTGGGCGAAGAGCTGCGTTACCAGCCGAACCTCGACACGCTGACGGTCTACCCCGAGGTGCTCAGCAGCTACCCGAACTTCCTGTTCAACGTCTCGGCCAGTGAGGTGCCGGCGTTCGTCACCGCCATGGAGCAGGTCAAGGACGCCAAGGCCTTCGAGAAGCTGGTCGACCGCTGGGGCATTCGCCGCACCCATCCGCAGTTCTGGCAGTACTTCCATGACCTGACCGCGCATATCCGCGAAACCCAGCCGGTCGAGGCGGGTGTGCTGGACATGAACCGCTACCAGAACCTCTGACAGGACGCCCGCCGACGGGGCGGGCGTAATGCAATTTATTCCTACTAAAATACTAGGACTTTGCCCGCTGCCGTCGAGTGGCGTACACTGCGCCCATGTTTGCGAGGAGTTGCCATGAGCACCATCACCATTACTCAAGCGGCCCATGACTACCTGGCCGATCTGCTGAGCAAGCAGAACACGCCGGGCATTGGCATTCGTGTGTTTATCACCCAACCGGGTACCCAGTACGCCGAAACCTGCATCGCCTATTGCAAGCCGGGCGAGCAGAAGGCCGAAGACACCGCTCTGGGTCTGGCCAGCTTCACCGCCTGGATCGACGCGGTCAGCGAGCCGTTTCTGGAAGACGCCGTGGTCGATTACGCCACCGACCGCATGGGCGGCCAACTGACCATCAAGGCGCCGAACGCCAAGGTGCCGATGGTCAACGAAGACAGCCCGATCAACGAGCGCATCAGCTATTACCTGCAGACCGAGATCAACCCCGGTCTGGCCAGCCACGGCGGTGAAGTCAGCCTGATCGACGTGGTCGACGACGGCATTGCCGTGCTGCGTTTCGGCGGCGGTTGCCAGGGCTGCGGCCAGGTCGACCTGACGCTCAAGGAAGGGATTGAGAAGACCCTGCTCGAGCGCATCCCGGAGCTGAAAGGCGTGCGGGACGTGACCGACCACAGCAACAAGGAAAACGCCTACTACTGAGTGGGTGGCTGTTGCAGAAAAAAGGCGCCTTCAAGGCGCCTTTTTCATGTCCGCCAAACAGTCCTACGCACTAGCCCGCGTGTTGCGGGCATGGGCGTTTGCCGTGCACGCGCTCGCTGGAGGCCGGGTTGGCGGTCAGCTTGGCCGTGGGCCGGCGTGGGCGCTGCACCAGTTCGCCGCCGCAGTTCGGGCAGGCGCCGCCCAGGTGCTCGGCACACGCGGGACAGAAGGTGCATTCGAACGAGCAGATCAGCGCGACCCCGCTGTCCGCAGGCAGGTCACGGTCACAGCATTCGCAGTTGGGACGAAGTTGCAGCATGGCGGGCTCCAGGTATCAGGTGAAACGTTCGGCATAGGCCTGCGGGCTGACCGACAGGTGCTTGTGAAAGGTGCGGCGCAGGTTTTCCGGGTGACCGAAGCCGGTCAGGCGGGCCACGGTGGCGATCGAGGCCTGGGCGTCCTGCAGCAGGTTGCGCGCGGCTTCGACACGCACGCGCTCGACATAACGGCCCGGGCCCATGCCCAGTTCCTGGTTGAACACCCTCGACAGGGTCCGCGGCGTCATGCAGGCCTGGATGGCCAGTGCCTCCAGGGACAGGTCGTCGCCCAGGTGCGCGGGAATCCATTCGAGCAACGTCGCCAGGCGCGGTACGCGGCTGGGATCTGGGGTGAGCAGGGGGCTGTACTGGGCCTGGCCGCCGGGGCGGCGTAGGAACAGAACCAGGCGTCGGGCCACCGCCAGGGCGAGGGGGCGCCCCAGGTCGGCTTCCACCAGGGCCAGCGAGAGGTCGATACCGGCGGTCACCCCGGCCGAGGTGAATATATGGGCACTGCCGTGCGGATCATTGGGCGCGTAGGTATGCAGGCAATCATCCAGCACCTCCACGTCCGGGTGCTGCTGCCGCAGGGTGTCCAGGTCGGCCCAGTGGGTGGTGGCACGGCAGCCATCGAGCAGGCCGGTGGCGGCCAGGATCAGCGCGCCGGAGCACACCGAGCCGAGGCGTCTCACCGTCGGTTCGGCAGCCCGTAGCCAGGCCAGCAGGTCGCTGTTCTCGCACTGCGCCAGTTCACCGTAGCCACCGGGAATCAGCAGGGTATCGAGGTGTTCGGGGTCGGTGGCGCTCCAGGCCTGCTGGGCGACGATCTCGAAGCCGGCGGAGGTGACGACCGGGCCGGCCTGGTCAGCCAGAAGCAGCAGTTCATAGGCTGGCGGCAGGCCTTGGCGCTGGCACTCGACATTGGCCGAGGCGAATACCTGCATGGGCCCGGCCACGTCCAGGCTCATGACGTGCGGGTAGATCAGGCAGGCAATGGTTTTCCGGGCGTCCATCGGGGCAGTTCCCTGAGCGATGGAGGCAGTGTGCATGCCGGCGTGAATGGCAACAAGGACAACAAGCCCACGGATATTGCCATTCCAGGCCCCCTCACAGGCCGAGGGGGCGAAACGCCGTCAGTGCCGGAAACCTTACTCGGGCATGTGCCAGGGCGCGAGGTCGTAGCCTTGGCGGCTCAGGGCATCGCGGGACTCTTTCAGCACCTGCTCCAGCTGGGCCGGATCGCTGTAGGTGGTGGACCACAGCTGGGTGCGGCCGAGCAGGCGAGTGCTGGTACGGTCGATCACGCTGAGGCTCAGGAAGCCGGTGCCATCCTGTGGTGCCCAGGCAACGCACTGGAACGGTTGGAAGGCGCTATCGGCAATCAGCAGTGCATCATTGAAACGCAGCGGCGCGTTCATGGGGTGGGGTTCTCCGAAGTGATCCCAAATAAACAAAGTAGCCAGTTAATACTGACCGGTTACTGCAGTTGATGAACGGTGTTGACCCAGAAGTCACAACACCACGAAAAAAAATTTAAATACCGGGCAAGTATCACAGGTTGCTCCGTCGAACGGCGCCCTTAGTTAGGGCTGGAGACTGATGCAGGTCAACGGAACGTGAATTCAGGTTGAACGAAAGTGCCAGCCGTCTGTCGGGCTCCTGATCAAAAAATGAACGAAATCAGGGGCCGTCGTTCTTACCTACGTCGGCCAAGCGCACACGCTGCATCCCTGGCCACATCACCCCTGGAGCTTTTTTCTCATGTGGCCTGCGCCATGTGCGAGGGAGGCTTTTTTGTGTTTTTTGTCGAGGGCTCCATCCATGACAGAACCGGCGCGTGCATTCGGCACGTGCACGAACCCGGCTGTTTGAAAGAACCGAACGGCCTGCACTAAATCGCGACGCCAGTTGCATCATTACAACAACACGGGAACCCGACCTTCAGGTCATCGGGTTTCACGAATAATTCGAAGAGGCACCCATGGATTTCACACTAATGACTTCGTTTTTCGAGCAGAAAACGACCATGGAATTTTTACGTTTAGGGATTGTTTACGTTCATCTGATTGCCTGTTGCGTGGCCATCGGTATGGTTCTAACCAGCGATTTCGCCCTGATAAGGGAGTTGTTGAGGGGAGAAAAGAGTCACCTGCAGGACACGCGACATATGCAGAACCTGCAATCCACTGTTTCCAACGCGTTGCTGTTGTTGTGGCTGACGGGCATCGCACTTACCTGGCTCGATGTTTCCAGCAACGGCCTTTCTTATCTGCTCAATCCCAAGTTGCAGGTCAAAGTGGCCATTGTGATGTTGCTTACTTTCAATGGGATGGTATTGCACCATTGGGTGTTGCCGGCGTTGCAGAAAGCTGGCTCGTTGCTTCGATTGCAGTTTTCCATGCGCATGCTGGCGCTGTTCACCGGTGCGCTGTCCGGCGTCTCCTGGTTCTATGCCGCGATGCTGGGGGTGGGGCGACCCCTGGCCTGGAAGTATTCGGTGGTCGAATTGATGGCGGCGTATCCGGTATTGATCCTCGGTGGTTTCCTGCTGATGGCGTTGCTCACGCAATGGGCCAAACAGCGAGAAGAAACTCCCACGTCCGTTTCGTATAGCTATGCCATGGGTAATGCAGCATTGGCCGGACGTTGATCTGACAGAACGGTAAAACAAAACCCCTGGGTCACTGGCGTTGTTTATTGCGCCACTGGTTCAGGGGTTTTTAGTTTGCGGTGTGGTGCAAGTTGGCTGTTCTCCACGAGCAACAAGTCTTCGAGAAACTCAGCGACTTGGTTTTGAAAGCCTCGGTCGCGCCAGTATTCGACATGGCTGAGCGGTGTGTGGCGCTTGTACCAGGGGCCGACTGGCAGGGCGATGTCCCGCGCCACGAGGGGCGCGTAGGCGGGCAGGGTGCGCAGCGGGTAGCCCAGGGGGTCGGCCGGGGCCTAGAGATTGATCCAGCGGGCCCGGTCCCGCATCGTCTGGTTCAGGCAGTGGCCGGGGAAGCGAATGGGCACCACCGGGTCGTAGGCGAAGGTGAACAGCGGAATGTTGCAGCCGAAGGTCACCATGCCCACCAGGGTTTCCAGGGCGAGAAACGGGTCTGCCGGGCAACTGGGCGTCTTGTTGATGCACTGCTGGTCCCAGACGAAGTTGGAGACGATGTGCCCGCCCAGGGAGTGGGCCAGCACCACCAGCGGCGTATGGGCGTCGACCCGGGCGCGCAGGGCGTTGAGGCCATGGCGCAGGCACTGGTGCACTTCTTCGTAAGTGGTGTCGTAGGCCTGGCTGACCTTGCGGTAACCGCTGGCGTCGCCGAGAAACAGCGTCACCAGGCGCCGCAGCCAGCGCCAGCGCACCGGCTGGTCGCGCAGGCTGTCGAGGAAGGCCATCTGGCGTTTATCGAGGACGCTGGCCCAGTACAGGCTCTGGAACGCGATGTCATCGGCCTGTACCCCAAGGCGCTGGCGCAGGCCGGCGATCAGGTGCTGGGCAAAGGCGTGCTGACCGTCCTTGTCACGGCTGTCCGGCTGGGTGCCGATGCCGTGGATGATGGCGACCGCGAGTTTCATACTGACCGTCCCTGGTGATCCTTTGCGCCATCCTGCCGCAAGGGGATGTCAGAGCGCCAGTATCCGATCGCCCAGTTTGTCGTTCTCCACCAGCTCGAGGAATTCGTCGCCCAGGCGGCGGCTTTCATCCATGGCCTTGCGCCAATAGCGCTCGCGCCCGGCATCGTCGCCCAGGTAACGGGTGAAATCCTTGCGGTCCGGCAGCTTGCCGTGGGGCAGGCGCGCCAGATACTCGCGCGACGGCGCCAGCAGCAGGACATCCTGCAGGCGACCGGCATCACCACGGCGCCAGGGCATGCCCTTGTCGAACCAGCCGGGAATGACCCGGTCGGTGAAGTGCGGGTAGAGCACGATGTCGTTGCCGCTGTAGGGCAGGTCGAGGTGGTAGTCCAGCAGGCCGCCGTCGCGGTAGGTGCCGGGGCCGGCGCCGGGAATGTCACGCACGCCTTCCATGACCATGGGGATCGAGCCGGAGGCGAGCAGGGCATGGCGCAGGTTACCGGCATCGAGCGGCAGGTAGCGCGACGGGAAATCCTTGAGTTCGCCCAGCGGCGGGGCGCTGCGGGCGTCATGCAGGATCACCCGCTCGAAGTGCCGCGCCAGGCGCGGGCGGCCCAGCAGGTTGTTGCCGATCACCGAGGACAGGCCCAGCCCCAGCGTGCTGCGGCGATCCTGGGCGAGCAGGCCGTGGCTCTTCACCACCACCACGTTCAGGCGGTAGTGCGGGTTGTCGAGCACCTGGGCGTCCTGGCCGGCCAGCAGGAGGTCGAGCATCTGCCGGCAGCTGTGCGACACCTCGGCCATGCTCACACCCTTGGCGAAGCGCTGCGAGGTGTACAGCTCACCCAGGCGCCGAATGCCCTCCGCGGCGTCCGGCAGGCAGGCGCTGGCGAAGCGCCAGGAGCCGATAGAGGCGCCGATCAGGGCGCGTTCGCGGGGTGAGCGGGGCAGCCAGTCGCCGAACAGCGCCAGGTCCAGGCCCTGGATGCCAAGGGCCTTCGGTCCGCCGGCGGCGCCTGGCAGAATGGCCACGTCGGCCGGCTGCAGACCCCGCTCGCGGATGCGCGCAAACGCCCGAGAACCGGCTTTGATGGTCAGGGCAGGGTTTTTGATGTGAATCGCGCTCATGCTGGCCTCCGTCACGCAAGCCAGCGATTATAGAGGGGTGGCGGGGCAGGCCAAGCCACTTCATTCCATGAATGATGCCGGCATGCCTGAGTGATGAAGGGAGGGCGGGGGAATTCAGGTTGAGTTAAGTACGGTGTCGTAACGTGAACACCGTCGAAACACATTTCCCCCAAGGAGACACACCATGAAGCTGTTCACTGCCCTGTTTGCCGCCGCTGCCCTGACTGCCACCGCCGGTATTGCCCAGGCCCGCGACCTCGGTCCGGACGAAGCGCTGAAGCTGCGTGACGCCGGTACCATTCAGTCCTTCGAAAAACTGAATGCCGCCGCCCTGGCCCAGCACGCCGGTGGCACCATTGGCGATACCGAGCTCGAAGAAGAGTACGGTCGCTACATTTACCAGGTCGAAGTACGTGACCAGCAGGGTCTGCAATGGGACCTGGAGCTGGACGCAACCAACGGCCAGATCCTCAAGAACCATCGGGACGATTGATGAATACGCGCATTGCCCACTCCAGTCTGATCGCGTTGACCCTGTGTGCACTGGCCCTAGGGGCCAGTGCCCGGGATCTTGACCAGGACGAAGCCCTCCGCCTGCGGCGCGAGGGCGTCATCCTGCCACTGGAGCAGCTGATGCGCCCCGCCATGGAGCGCTACCCTGGCGCAACCCTCCTCGAAGCGGAACTCGAAGAAGATGATGATATTTTCATCTACGAAGTGGAACTGCTGACCGAGGGGGGCGTTGTACGTGAACTGGAACTGGATGCCCGCGATGGGCGAATCCTGAAGGACGAGGAAGACGACTGAATGCGCCTGCTGCTGGTGGAGGACCATGTACCGCTCGCTGACGAATTGCTGGCCAGCCTGACCCGACAAGGCTATGCGGTCGACTGGCTGGCCGACGGCCGGGATGCTGCCTATCAAGGCGCCAGCGAGCCCTATGACCTGATCATCCTCGACCTCGGCTTGCCGGGGAAACCGGGTCTGGAGGTTCTGCAGGAATGGCGCGGCGGTGGTCTGGTCACTCCGGTGCTGATTCTCACCGCCCGGGGTTCCTGGGCAGAACGCATCGAAGGTTTGAAGGCCGGCGCAGACGATTACCTGGCCAAGCCCTTCCACCCGGAAGAGCTGCAGCTGCGTATCCAGGCCCTGCTGCGGCGTGCCCGCGGCCTGGCCAATCAGCCGCAACTGGAAGCCGCCGGCCTGCAGCTGGACGAAGGGCGCCAGTGCGTCAGCCGCAATGGCGAGGAAGTGGACCTCACGGCCGCCGAGTTTCGCCTGTTGCGCTATTTCATGCTGCACGTCGGACAGATCCTGTCCAAGAGCCACCTGGCCGAGCACCTCTATGACGGTGAGACCGAGCGCGATTCCAATGTGATCGAAGTGCACGTCAATCACCTGCGGCGCAAGCTGGGCCGTACGGTGATCGAAACCCGCCGTGGCCAGGGCTACCGCTTCAGCGGGGACGCCGTTTGAGGTCGATCCAGCGGCGCCTGAGCCTGGGGCTGGTCAGCGTCCTGCTGGTCATCGGCCTGCTGCTGGCCCAGGCCAGCCTGTGGCTGTTCGACCACAGCCTGCGGCGCTACCTGCAGGCCGGCCTCAAGGACGAAGCGGAAACCCTGCTGGTGGCGCTGGTGCGTGGCCCCCAGGGCATGCAGCTGGACGAGCAACGCCTGAGCGCGGCCTTCCAGCGTCCCTATTCGGGGCTGTACTTCCGAATCGATTTTTCCGACCGTAGCTGGCGCTCGCGCTCGCTGTGGGACCGCGAGCTGGTTCCCAGCGAACGGGTGGGCCTGCAACCCGAACTGGGCGACGGGCCCCAGGGCCAGTTATTGCTGACCTACCGTGCCGACTACCGGCGTTTTGGCGAGAACCTGTCGATCTACGTGGCCCAGGACTACACCCCGGTGTTGCAGAGCTTCCGCCGCCTGCAACAGATCGGCCTGGGCGTCGGCCTCGGCGCGCTGGTGCTGATCCTGCTGCTGCAGCGCCTGACGGTGCGACGCGCCTTGCGTCCGCTGGAGCTGACCCGCCAGCAGATCGCCCAGTTGCAGCAGGGCCAGCGCGGCGAACTGGACACCCAGGTCCCCGAGGAGCTGGAACCGCTGGTGGCGCAGATCAACCACCTGTTGGCCCACACTGAAGACACCCTTAAACGCTCGCGCAATGCCCTGGGCAACCTCGGCCACGCGTTGAAAACCCCGCTGGCGGTGCTGGTCAGCCTGGCGTCCCGGGAAGAACTCAAGCAACTGCCCGCAGTGCGCGCCACCCTGGTGGATCAACTGGAACAGATCGAACAGCGCCTGGCACGCGAGCTGGGGCGTGCGCGCCTGGCCGGCGATGCGCTGCCCGGCGCCCATTTCGACTGCGAGCAGGAGCTGCCGGGGCTGTTCGCCACCCTGGGGATGATCCACGGCGGGCACCTGCAACTGGACTGGCAGGCCGAGCCGGGGCTGCGCATCGCGCGGGATCGGGAAGACTTGCTGGAGCTGCTCGGCAACCTGCTGGACAACGCCTGCAAGTGGGCCGACAGCCAGGTGCGCCTGAGCGTGTCGCGCACGCCCGAGCACTATGTGCTGTGCGTGGACGATGACGGGCCGGGGATCGAGGAGGAGCGCCGCGACGCCGTGCTCAACCGCGGCACGCGCCTGGATGAACAGGTGGCTGGGCACGGCTTGGGCCTGGGCATCGTGCGCGATATCGTCGATGCCTGGGACGGCCGCCTGCTATTGCTGGACAGCGAACTGGGCGGCCTGTGCGTGCGCATCGAGTTGCCGGTGCGCAGCACGCGTCGTCATCTGGCCGGGAGCTAGTCCCGGCCAGGCCTGGTTCACATGCCGTTGGTGAAGGCGGGGATGCTCAGGTCGATGCTGGCACGTACCGGGCGCAGGGCTTCGGCGTACTTCACCAGGATGTCCAGGTCGTAGTCGATCCGCGCGCGCAGGCGCTGGTCGTCTTCGCTGGCGGCCTCCGGGGTATTCAGAACCTTTTCCACCTGGCGCACGATCAGGTGCTCGGGCAGGTAGCACAGGCGGCAGTTCTTGTAGCTGGAGGCGCGCAGCTCGCTGATCGGGTAGGCGCCGCCGATGCCCGACGAAACCCCCACCAACAGCCCCGGTTTGTGCGCCAGCTCGGTCTTGCTGGCGTAGATGAAGAAGTTCTTGATCGCCGGGCAGGCCATGCCGTTCCACTCCGGAGCAATCACCACCACCGCATCGGCGGCTTGCAGCTGCTGGCTGTAGCTCGCCCAGGGGCCGGCGTCTTCGGCAGGCCAGAGCGGCAGCGGGCCTTCGCCCAGGTCGATCACGTGGCTCAGGCCTTCCTGGGTCTGCTGCTGTTCGATCATGCGCTGGCGCAGGAAGCGCGCGACTTTTGCCGATTGGCTGTTGCGGCGGCTGGAGCCGGCGACGAAGACCACGTTGAGCATGCTGTATCCCCCGAAATAGAAAGGCGTGCAGGCTAGCGAGGGTGGCCGCCGGGGGCAAGCGGGCGGCCGCCATTCGGGTGGTCGGATGGCGCCATGGCCACCCGAAGGCGTTTCGGGTGGCCGGCGGGCGGGGTCAGGCGCGGAACTGGTCCATCAGCCCCTGCTGGTGGTTGGCCAGGCGATTGAGGTTCTGACTGACCTGGGCCGACTCCGTGGCCTGGCTGGAAATCGACTCGGTGACATCGCGAATCGACGCCACGTTGCGGTTGATCTCCTCGGCCACCGAACTCTGTTCTTCGGCCGCACTGGCGATCTGCAGGTTCATGTCGGTGATCACGCTGACCGCCTGGCTGATGCGCTGCAGGGCGGCGACCGCCTGTTCCACCTGTTCGACGCTGCCCTGGGCCTGGCGGTGGCTGCTGCTCATGCTGCTGACCACTTCGCGCGTGCCGTTCTGCAGGCCTTCGATGACCTGGCGGATTTCTTCCACCGAGTCCTGGGTGCGCTTGGCCAGGTTGCGCACCTCATCGGCCACCACGGCGAAACCGCGACCGGCCTCGCCCGCGCGGGCCGCTTCGATGGCGGCGTTGAGGGCCAGCAGGTTGGTCTGGTCGGCGATCGAGCGGATCACCTCCAGGACCGAACCGATCTGCTCGCTGCTGTTGGCCAGGCCCTGGACTTCGTCCATGGCCACGCTCATTTCGTTGGCCAGCAGTTCGATGGTGGACGTGGTCCTGCCGATCACCCCCAGGCCTTCCCGGCTGGCGTGGTCGGCGCTGCGGGCGGCTTCGGCGGCCTGGGCGGCGTTGTGCGCCACGTCGTGGGCGGTGGCGCTCATTTCCTGGAAGGCGGTGGCCACCTGGTCGACTTCGCGGAACTGCTGCTGCATGCCGGCGCTGGTCTGGCTGGCGATGGCCGCGGACTGGTCCGCCGTGGCGCGGGCGTCCTGCACGCTGCGCTTCACGTCGGCGACGATCGGCTGCAGCTTGTCGAGGAAGCGGTTGAACCAGCCGGCCAGCTCGCCCAGTTCGTCACGGCGGGCGTAGTCGAGCCGGCGGGTGAGGTCGCCTTCGCCGCTGGCGATGTCCTTGAGCATGAGCGAGACGCCAATGATCGGACGGGTCACGCCCCGGGCCAGCAGCCACATCAGCAGCAGGCCGAGGGCAATCGCTAGGGCGCTGATCGCCAGGGTGACCGAGACCGCCTGGTTGCGTGCGCCATTGAGCTGCTCCTGCAGCTGCTGGGCCGGTTTGAGCAGGACCTGCTGCGGCACTTCCAGCAACAGGCCCCAGGGCTTGGCCTCCGGGATCGGGCGCAGGCTGGTCAGTACGCGCAGGGTGTCGCCGTGGTCCAGGACTTCGTCGCGGCCAGCATCCACCAGCTGCGCCAGTTGCGGACCCTGGTCGGGGAAGGCCGCCGACAGCGGCTTGCCCAGGTCGCCCGGGTTGCGGCTGTGGGCCGCCAGCAGCTTGGCCGGGCTGATCAGGCTGACATGACCTTCGCCATCGTAGAGCGAGCGGTTGGCTTCGCTGGCCATCTCTTGCAGGCTTTCCAGGCTGATGTCGACGCCGAGCACGCCGATCACCTTGCCGTCCTGCAGCAGCGGGAAGGCAATGCTGGTCATGAGGATCTGCCGGTCGCCCACCTCGTCGAAATATGGGTCGAGCACACAGGGGCGGGCGGTTTCGTGGGGGCAGGTGAGCCAGGCGTTGTAGGGCGCGCCGCCGGCCCCCAGGGTGGCATCGGCGAGCTGGGCTTCGTCCATGGTTTCCAGGATCAGCTTGCCGGGCGCCTGCTGGGCCCAGTAGAGGGAAAAGCGGCCGACGTCGTTGCCGCCGAAGTCCGCCTTGCCCGGGAATAGACCGTCGCGGTCGTCCAGGGCGTCGATATCGAACACCAGGTAGATGCCGAGTAGCTCCTGGTTGGCCTCCAGCGCCACGCGAATCTGCGCCACCAGGTCTTCGCGCAGGTCGAAGGCATTGGCCAGGCGCTCCTGGGCCTGGGTGCGCAGGAACAGGATCTGCTTGGTCAGCCCGTTGCCGTACTGGTAGTGGTCCATGAAGAAGCGCTGGGTGTTCACCGCCTGGGTCTGGCCGCGGGCCTCCATGACCTGGCGGGCCGACGCGTCGAGCATGTGGGTGCTGGATTCCCTGACCAGTTCGGCGCTTTGCCGGGCCTGGTAGAGCGAAGTGCCGAGCAACAGGGCGACGATGGTCGCGAGGCACAGGCCGGCCAGGAGGACGATCCGCCATTGAATGGACAACTGCTGGGGATTGGGCATTGGGTACTTCCGTTCTTGTAAGTCTTGTTGGCGCAGTTTGTATCGGCCAGCGCGCCGTCACCTTGAACGACCAGGCGTTTTGACAGGCTGACGGCCATGAGGCAGAGTACGCGGCTTTTTTCGGGCCTTGTGCGCTGTTGCCAGGCTCCAACCAGACTGTCTTGCGGGAGCGGGTCATGAATGCAGTAATCGCAGCGGTCGGCATCATGCTGATCCTCAGCCTGTGCCGGGTGCACGTGGTGGTCGCGCTGATCGTCGGTGCCCTGGCGGGCGGCCTGATCGGCGGGCTGGGCGTCGAGGGTTCGCTGACGGCCTTCAACAAGGGCCTGGGTGGTGGTGCCACGGTGGCCCTGTCCTATGCCTTGCTGGGCGCCTTCGCCGTGGCCATCGCCAAGTCCGGCCTGGCCCATGCCCTGGCCAACAAGGCGCTGGCGCTGGTGGGCAAGCAGGAGAGCCAGGGGGGCGGCATGCTCAAGTGGGTGCTGATCCTGCTGCTGCTCGCCGTGGCCGTGTCGTCGCAGAATATCCTGCCCATCCACATCGCCTTCATTCCCTTGCTGGTACCGCCGCTGCTGTACGTGCTGAGCAAGCTGCAAATGGATCGTCGCCTGATCGCCTGCGTCCTGACGTTCGGCCTGATCACCCCCTACATGTTCCTGCCGGTGGGGTTCGGCGGCATCTTCCTCAATGAGATCCTGCTGGCCAACGTCGCCAGCGCGGGCGTGGACATCGCCGGTATCAACGTCACCCACGCCATGGCCATTCCGGCGCTGGGCATGGTGGCCGGCCTGCTGGTGGCGGTGTTGTTCAGCTACCGCAAGCGGCGCGCCTATGATCTGGAGAAGATCGAGCAGGCCGAACGTGTCGATGTTCCCTACAACAGCCTGAGCCTGCTGGTGGCGGGCGTCGCGATTGCCGCCGCGTTCGTGGTGCAACTGTGGCTGGACTCGATGATCATCGGCGCCCTGGTCGGCTTCGTGATCTTCTCGGTTTCCGGTGTGGTGCGCTGGAAGGAGGCCGATGGGCTGTTCACCGAAGGCATGAAAATGATGGCCATGATCGGCTTCATCATGATCGCGGCGGCCGGCTTTGCCGAAGTGATGAAGGCCACCGGTGAAGTGAAGACCCTGGTCGACAGCTCCGCCGCCCTGATCGGGCACGACAAGGCCGTCGGTGCGTTGCTGATGCTGCTGGTCGGGCTGCTGGTGACCATGGGCATCGGTTCGTCGTTCTCCACCGTGCCGATCATTGCCGCGATCTTCGTGCCGCTGGGCGTGCAACTGGGCTTCAGCCCCCTGGCCATCGTCAGCATCGTCGGGACTGCCGGCGCACTGGGTGACGCGGGCTCGCCGGCTTCGGACTCGACCCTGGGCCCGACCGCCGGCCTCAACGTCGACGGCCAGCACAACCATATCTGGGACACCGTGGTGCCGACCTTCCTGCACTACAACCTGCCGCTGCTGGCCTTCGGCTGGGTGGCCGCGATGGTGCTGTAAGGGCATCGCTGCACAGGCGCTAAATTTTTTCTGCCAGAGCGTCGCTTTATATCCGGACGGGGCTGCCGATACAGAGGTAGCCCCGTTTCGTTCTGGCATAGAGGAAAACAATAATGCGCCTGACGTTGAAATCGAAGGTGGTGCTGCTCGCCCTGGTTCCGGTCATCCTGTTCGCTGTCGTGCTCAGCGGTGCCGCGGCCAAGGTCCTGCAGAACATGGCTGCCGAGGAAGTCGAAGAAACCCGCGAGCGGTTGATTCAGGAAAAACGCGTCGAACTCGAAAACTACATGCAGATCGCCCTGGGTTCGGTGCAGGCGCTGTATGACGGCGCGGCGTCCGGCGACATGGCCAGCCGCGACCAGGCCATCGCCGTGCTGTCGAAGATCAAGTTCGGCAAGGATGGCTACTTCTTTGGCCACGATTCCAATGTGGTGCGGCTGTTCCGCAGCACCAGCCCGGTGGATGTGGGCGTCAGCCTCAACGACCGCCGCGACCCCAATGGCGTGTACATCAACCGCGAGCTGGTCAACGTCGCCAAGAACAACACCTACTACGTCTATTACTCCTCGCCACTGCCGACCGACGAGTCGGTGCTGGTGCCCAAGCTTGCCTACAGCTACTACCTGCCGAAGTGGGACATGGCGGTGGGCACCGCGCTCAACCTCGACGGCGTCGAGGCGCAGATCGGCCAGGTGCAGGAAGAGATCGACGAGCGGATCAACACCATCCTCACCAGCATCCTGATCATTGCCGTGATCCTGCTGGTGGTGTTCGGCGTGGTCGGCACCATTCTCAGCAACACCTTCCTGCGCCCCCTGCAGCAGATCAAGGACAACCTCGACGACATCGCCGCCGGCGAGGGCGACCTGACCCGCCGCCTGCCGATCACCGGCGACGACGAGCTGGGCCAGCTGTCCGGCTCGTTCAACCGTTTCGTCGAGAAGATCCATGGCCTGGTGGGGCAGATCGCCGAGATGACCGCGCAGCTCACCGAGCTGGTGGGGCAGGTGTCGGCCCAGGCCCAGCGCTCCGAGCAGGCCATGCAGCAGCAGCGCCACGAGACCGACCAGGTGGCCACGGCGATCAACGAGATGTCCGCCGCCGCCCACGAAGTGGCGCAGAGCGCCCAGGGCGCCGCCGAAGCGGCGCAGCAGACCGACCAGGAAGGCCAGGCCGCCAAGCGCGTGGTCGATGGCAGTATCGAGCGCATCCATGCGCTGGTGCAGGACATCCGTGACAGCGGGCTGTCCCTGGACAGCCTGCAGAAGGATGTGTCGTCCATCGTCAGCGTGCTCGACGTGATCCGTTCGATCGCCGAGCAGACCAACCTGCTGGCGCTCAACGCGGCCATCGAAGCGGCCCGGGCGGGTGAGGCCGGGCGTGGCTTCGCTGTGGTCGCCGACGAGGTGCGGGCCCTGGCCAGCCGCACCCAGCAGAGCACCCAGGAAATCCAGGGCATGATCGACCGCCTGCAGCAGGGCACGCACCAGGCCGTGACCTCGATGCGTCAGTCCAGCGATGCCGGCGAGATCACCAGCGAGCAGGCGAACAAGGCCGGCTCGTCCCTGGACGCCATCGCCCAGCTGATCGCCACCATCAACTCGATGAACGCGCAGATCGCCAGTGCCGCGGAAGAACAGACCGCGGTGGCCGAGGAGATCAACCGCAGCGTGCACCAGATCGTGGTGGCGGTGGACAGCGTGGCCGACGAAACCCAGCAGGGCGCGCAGACCGCTCGCCAGCTGTCGAGCCTGGGCGATCGCCTTGGCGCGCTGGTGCGTCAGTTCCGCATCTGACGCCTGCCAGATCAGCCAGGGGGCGCCACGGGCGGCCCCTGGCTGCCGTGAAAATCTGCACTTTGTCGGCCATGGGACGACTAATCAGGTACACCCCTGATGACACGGCGCCCCATGACCTCCAATGCCCTTGAAAACCGCTCCCTGATTCTCCTGCTGGTCGTGGTGACCCTGGCCTTCGGCTGGGTGCTGTTGCCGTTCTATGGTGCTGTGTTCTGGGCCGTGGTGCTGGCGGTGGTGTTCAATCCGTTGCAGCGGCGCCTGGCGCTGCGCCTGGGCGGGCGCGGCAGCCTGTCGGCGCTGATCACCCTGCTGGTGTGTCTGCTGGTGGCGGTGTTGCCGGTGATGCTGATCACCCTGCTGCTGGTGCAGGAGGGCGCGGTGCTCTACCAGCGCCTGGAGTCGGGCGAGCTGGATGTCGGCGCCTACGTGGCCCAGGTCAAGAACATGCTGCCGCCGGCCCTGCAGGCGCAGCTCGATCGCCTGGGCCTGGGGAATTTCGACGAGCTGCGCGACCGCCTGGCAAGCGGCGCCATGCAGGGCAGCCAGTTCCTCGCCACCCAGGTGTTCTCCATCGGCCAGAACACCTTCGAGCTGCTGATCGGCTTCTTCGTGATGATCTACCTGCTGTTCTTCTTCCTGCGCGACGGCATCGACGTGGTGCGCCACATCCGCCTGTCGGTACCGCTGAAGGAGCACCACAAGCGCCGCCTGCAGATCAAGTTCACCCGGGTGGTGCGCGCCACGGTGAAGGGCAACGTGGTGGTGGCGGTGGTCCAGGGTTCGCTGGGCGGTTTCATCTTCTGGGCGCTGGGCATTCCCAGCGTGCTGCTGTGGGCCGTGGTGATGGCCTTCCTGTCGCTGCTGCCGGCCGTGGGCTCGGGCCTGGTCTGGGGGCCGGTGGCGCTGTACCTGATGCTCAGCGGCAGCCTCTGGCAGGGGGTGATCCTGCTTGCGTTCGGGATTGGCGTGATCAGCCTGGTGGACAACGTGCTGCGGCCGATCCTGGTCGGCAAGGACACGCGCATGCCGGACTACCTGGTGCTGATTTCCACCCTGGGCGGCCTGTCGCTGTTCGGCCTCAACGGCTTCGTCATCGGGCCGCTGATCGCCGCGCTGTTCATGGCCAGCTGGGACCTGTTCACCATGACCCGGACCAAGGTGCGCCTGCCGGGGTAATCGGCCTGTGGTCTTTTTCCGCCAATAAAAAACCCGGCAGAGGCCGGGTTTTTTAGTGGCGGATGCCGATCAGGGCAGGGCGGCGACCAGGCCGGCGTGCTGCACCAGCTCCAGCAGCGGCTGCGGGTAGACGCCCAGCAGGAACGCCAGGACGGCGACCACCAGCAGCATGATGCCGCCGGCACGCTGGCCCCAGTTGAACGGTGCGTCGTGGCGGCGCAGGTTCGGCTCCATCAGGAACAGGGTCACCATCACCCTCAGGTAGTAGAACACCGCGATGGCGCTGCCCAGCACCAGGGCGCCCAGCAGCCACCACAGTTGAGCCTGCACGCCGGCGGCGATGACGTAGAACTTGCCGATGAAGCCGGCGGTCAGCGGGATGCCCGCCAGCGACAGCATCATCACCGTCATCACGGCGGTCAGGTACGGACGGCGCCAGAACAGGCCGCGGTACTCGTACAGCGCGTCGGCGTCGCGGCCACTGTAGGGCGTGGACATCAGGGTGATCACGCCGAAGGCACCCAGGCTGGTCAGCACGTAGGTCGCCAGGTACACGCCGATGGCTTCCACGGCCATGCCCTTGCTGGCGATCAGCGCCACCAGCAGGTAGCCGAAGTGGGCGATGGAGGAGTAACCCAGCAGGCGCTTGAGGTTGCTTTGCAGCAGGGCCAGCAGGTTGCCGAACAGGATCGAGGCGATGGCGATCACGGTCAGCAGGTCATTCAACCAGCCGCCCGCGGTGGCCGGCGAGATCTGGTACAGGCGCAGCAGTACGGCGAATACCGCGACCTTGCTGGCGGTGGCCAGGAACGCCGCCACCGGTGCCGGGGCCCCTTCGTAGACGTCCGGCGTCCACAGGTGGAAGGGCACCAGTGATAGCTTGAAGGCCAGGCCGATCAGCATCATGCCGATGCCGATCTGCACCAGCAGGCTGGTGCCGTTGGCGGCCAGGGTGGCGCCGATCTGGGAGAAGCTCAGGCTGCCGGATTCGGCGTACAGCAGCGCCATGCCGAACAGCAAAAACGCACTGCCGGCGGCGGACAGCACCATGTACTTGATACCGGCTTCCAGCGAGCGCTTGTTGAAGAAGGCGTAGGCCACCAGGCCGTAGACCGGCACCGACAGCAGCTCCAGGCCGATGAACAGGCCCGCCAGGTGCTGGGCACTGACCAGCACCAGACCGCCCGCCGCCGACAGCAGCATCAGCAGGTACATTTCTTCGCGGTTGCCCGGGTAGCCGGCCTTGGACGAGCCAGTGGTGCCGCAGGTGGCTTCGCCCAGGTAGGCATGGGTGAGGGTCACGCAGGCCAGGGTCGCCGCGAGCACTATCGCCATGTAGTAACAGGCGAAGGCGTCGATCTGCAGCAGGGGCGTGACTTCCAGCGGCGCCACGCGCAGGGCCGGGATGATCGACAGCAGGGCCAGGTTCAGACCCAGCACCGACAGCACGAATGTCAGCGTGTGGTTGCGCTTCCAGGCGATCGCCAGCATGACCACGATGATCGTCGCACCGGTCACCAGTAGCGGCAGCAGGGCGATGAGGTGTTGAACGGTGAATTGCATTTCGCTGCTTTCCATTACCGATTACCGGGCCGAAGCGAGTTGGGTGAGGGCGCCGCCGATCCATTGCTGCACGCCTTGCATGCTGGCAACGGAGGTGTCGAGCACCGGCTGCGGGTAGACGCCGAGCAGAATCAGCAGCGCCGCCAGGCCCAGTACCATGCCCAGTTCGCGGGGCTTGAGGCCGAGCAGCGGGCCGTCGGCCTTGGCCGGGCCGAAGTAGGCGCGGTGGATCATGATCAACGAGTAGACCGAACCCAGCACCAGGCCGGTGGCGGCCAGCACGGTGACCCACGGGGCGGCCGGGAAGCTGCCGATGAGGATCAGGAATTCGCCGACGAAGTTGCCGGTGCCCGGCAGGCCCAGGGCGGCGGCGGCGAAGAACAGGCTCAGGGCCGGCAGCCAGGGCATGCGCGCCCAGATACCGCCCATCTCGCGCATGTCACGGGTGTGCAGGCGCTCGTACAGCTGGCCGCAGAGGATGAACAGCGCGGCGGCCGACAGGCCGTGGGCCAGCATCTGCACCACGGCGCCCTGCAGGGCGATCAGGCTGCCGGAGTAGATGGCGATCAGCACGAAGCCCATGTGCGAGACGCTGGAGTAGGCCACCAGGCGCTTGATGTCGGTCTGGGCGAACGACAGCAGGGCGCCGTAGATGATGGCGAACACCCCCAGGCCCATGGCGATCGGCGCGAACTCGGCCGAGGCGTTGGGGAACAGCGGCAGGGCGAAGCGGATCAGGCCGTAGGCGGCGGTTTTCAGCAGGATACCAGCCAGGTCCACGGAGCCGGCGGTGGGTGCCTGGGCGTGGGCGTCCGGCAGCCAGGAGTGGAACGGCACCACCGGGAACTTCACCGCGAAGGCGATGAAGAAACCGAGCATCAGCAGGTATTCGGTGCCCGGCGCCAGCTGGGTTTTCAGCAGGTCGGCGTAGTTGAAGGTCAGTACGCCGGTCTGGTTGAAGTGCACGAACACCAGGGCGAGGATCGCCACCAGCATGATCAGGCCGCTGGCCTGGGTGTAGATGAAGAACTTGGTGGCGGCGTTGATCCGCGAGTGACCCTTGCTGCCGCTGTGACCCCAGAGCGCGATGAGGAAGTACATCGGCACCAGCATCATTTCCCAGAAGAAGAAGAACAGGAACAGGTCGATGGCCAGGAACACCCCGACCACACCGCCGAGGATCCACATCAGGTTGAGGTGGAAGAAGCCGACGCGGTTCTGGATCTCGTTCCACGAGCAGAGTACCGAGAGCACGCCGAGCAGGCCGGTCAGGGTGATCATCAGCACGGACAGGCCGTCCAGCGCCAGGTGGATGCTCACGCCGAAGCGCTCGATCCACTGCACCTGGAACTCGTAGGCCCAGACCGGATCGGCACCCGGCGCCGGGGCCAGGCTGAAGTCGGCGGTGCCCCACAGCCACAGGCCGAGGCCGAACAGCAGGGTCATGGTCAGCAACGCGATCCAGCGCGGCAGGGTGGGGCCGAAGCGCTCACCCTGCCAGCACAGCAGGCCGCCGATAAAAGGGATCAGGATTAGCCAAGGCAGAATCATGACGGGCGAAATTCCTTTCGAGAAATAGGCATGTTCGGGTCAGGCCAGCAGGACCGCGGCGAGTACCAGCACGGCACCCCCGGCGATCGACATGGCGTACCAGCGCAGTTGTCCGGTTTCGCTGCGGCTCAGCAGGCCGTTGCCGCTGCGCGCCAGGCGCGGGACAACGCCGATACCGCTGTCGATCGGGTCACGCCCGAGCAGGCGGCAGGCCAGCAGGTACGGCTGGACGAACAGCTTGTCGTAGAGCCAGTCGAAGCCCCAGGCGGCGAACCACCAGGCGCTGAGGAAGCGGCCCGGCGCGCTTTGCGCCACGGCGTTCACCACCCGACGTTTGCCCAGGTAGAGCAGGGCGGCCAGCAGGATACCGGCGATGGCGATGGCTCCCGAGGCGATTTCCAGGCTGTGCTTGGCGTCGCCACCGGCGTGGCCGACGCTCTGCGGCAGGACACCGGCCAGCGGCGGGGTGATCCAGGCGCCGACGAAGGTCGAGAGCACGATCAGCACGATCAGCGGCAGGTTGTGGGCGACGCCATGACCGGCATGGGCCTCGGTCTTCGCTTCGCCGTGGAAGGCGATGAAGATCAGGCGGAAGGTGTAGATCGAGGTCATGAACGCGCCCACCAGGCCGGCGTACAGCAGGCCGGTGTGACCACTGGCGAAGGCTTCCCAGAGGATCTCGTCCTTGGAGTAGAAGCCCGCGGTGACCAATGGCAGGGCCACCAGGGCCGAGCCGCCGACGATGAAGCTGGCGTAAGCCAACGGCAGCTTCTTCCACAGGCCGCCCATCTTGAAGATGTTCTGCTCGTGGTGGCAGGCGTTGATCACCGAGCCCGAGGCCAGGAACAGCAGGGCCTTGAAGAAGGCGTGGGTCATCAGGTGGAAGATCGCCGCGTCCCAGGCGCCGACGCCCAGGGCCAGGAACATGTAGCCGATCTGGCTCATGGTCGAGTAGGCGAGGATGCGCTTGATGTCGGTCTGCACCAGGGCCGCGAAACCGGCCAGGACCAGGGTCACGCCGCCGACGATGCCCACCAGTTCGAGGATTTCCGGGGTCAGCAGGAACAGGCCGTTGGTGCGGGCGATCAGGTAGACGCCCGCGGTGACCATGGTCGCCGCGTGGATCAGCGCCGACACCGGGGTCGGGCCGGCCATGGCGTCCGCCAGCCAGGTCTGCAGCGGCAACTGGGCGGATTTGCCCACCGCGCCGCCGAGCAGCATCAGGGTCGCCAGCCACAGCCAGGTGTCGCCGGCGGCGTATTTCTGCGGTGCCAGCACCATCAATTCCTGGATGTTCAGGGTGCCGAGGTTGAGGAACAGCAGGAACAGGCCGATCATCAGGAACACGTCGCCGATGCGGGTGACGATGAAGGCTTTCAGCGCCGCATTACCGTTGGGCACGTGCTTGTAATAGAAGCCGATCAGCAGGTACGAGCACAGGCCCACGCCTTCCCACCCGAAGAACAGGGTCATCAGGTTGTCGCCCAGCACCAGCAGCAACATGCTGAAGATGAACAGGTTGGTGTAGGACAGGAAGCGCGAGTAACCCTCTTCGCCGCGCATGTACCAGCTGGCGAACAGGTGGATCAGGAAGCCCACGCCGGTGACCACGCCGAGCATGGTCAGCGACAGCCCGTCCAGGTACAGGGTGAAGCTCGGCGCCAGGCCATCGACGCTCATCCACTGCCACAGGGTCTGGGTGTACACGCCACCCTCGGGCGCGGCGACGTTGAATTGCCAGATGATCAGGGCGGTGGTCAGGGCCGACAGGCCGACCGAGCCGACGCCGACCACGGCCGCTGCGGTTTCGCTCAGGCGGCCGCGGGTGAAGGCCAGGATGAACCAGCCGACCAGGGGGAACAGTAACGTCAGGAATAGGAAGTTCATCCGCGCATCTCGCTGGCAGCGTCGATATCGAGGGTGTTGAAGCGCCGGTACAGCTGCAGCAGGATCGCCAGGCCGATACTGGCCTCGGCGGCGGCGAGGGTGATCACCAGGATGAACATCACCTGGCCATCAGCCTGCGCCCAGCGGGCACCTGCCACCACGAACGCCAGGGCGGCGGCGTTCATCATCACTTCCAGGCTCATCAACACGAACAGGATGTTGCGTCGAACCATCAGGCCGACCAGTCCCAGGCTGAACAGCACGCCGGCCAGGGCCAGGCCGTGCTCCATCGGAATCGAACTCATGGCGTGGCATCCTTCGCGTCGTGGCGGCCGAGGTGGTAGGCGGAGACCAGTGCGCCCAGCAGCAGCATGGAGGCCAGCTCCACCGCCAGCAGGTACGGGCCGAACAGGCTGATCCCGACGGCCTTGGCGTCCACGGTTTCCTGGCCGATGACCGCCCCGCTGGGCGACACGAACAGCACGTAGAGCAGCTGGCCGAGCAGCAGGGCGCTGAGCAGCGCCGGGCCGAACCAGATACCGGGGGTCAGCCACTTCTTCTCCTGGTCCACGGCGGCGGGGCCGAGGTTGAGCATCATCACCACGAAGACGAACAGCACCATGATGGCGCCGGCGTAGACGATGATTTCCAGGGCGCCGGCAAAGGGCGCGCCCAGGCTGAAGAACACCATCGAGACCGCCAGCAGCGAGATGATGAGGTAGAGCAGCGCATGCACGGGGTTGCTGCTGATGATCACCCTGAGGGTGGCCATCACCGCGACGCCGGCAGAGAAATAGAAAGCGAATTCCATCGTGCGTCCTTAAGGAAGTAGGCCTTTAACGTTGATCGGCTCGGCTTCGTTCTGCGCGGCGCCTTTCGGCTTGCCGGCGATCGCCATGCCCGCAACGCGGTAGAAGTTGTAGTCCGGGTTCTTGCCCGGGCCGGAAATCAGCAGGTCCTCTTTCTCGTACACCAGGTCCTGGCGCTTGAATTCGCCCATTTCGAAATCCGGGGTGAGCTGGATCGCGGTGGTGGGGCAGGCTTCTTCGCAGAGACCGCAGAAGATGCAGCGCGAGAAGTTGATGCGGAAGAAATCCGGGTACCAGCGGCCGTCTTCGGTCTCGGCTTTCTGCAGCGAGATGCAGCCGACCGGGCAGGCCACGGCGCACAGGTTGCAGGCCACGCAGCGCTCTTCGCCGTCGGGGTCGCGGGTCAGCACGATGCGGCCACGGTAGCGCGGCGGCAGGTACACGGGTTCTTCCGGGTACTGCAGGGTGTCGCGCTTGCGGAAACCATGGCTGAAGACCATCACCAGGCTGCGCAGCTGGGTGTAGGTGCCGTGGATGACGTCGAAAATGTACTTGAACATGCTGCTACTCCTTACTGGGCCATGGCCAGCACGACGGCGCCGGTCACCAGCAGGTTGATCAGGGTCAGCGGCAAGCAGAACTTCCAGCTGAACGCCATGACCTGGTCATACCGCGGGCGCGGGATCGAGGCGCGCAGCAGGATGAAGATCATGATGAAGAAAGCGGTTTTCAGGGCGAACCAGATGAACGGGATCTGCGGCAGGATGCCGAACGGACCGTGCCAGCCGCCGAAGAACAGGGTCACCAGCAGGGCCGAGATGGTCACGATGCCGATGTACTCGCCGACGAAGAACATGCCCCATTTCATGCCGGCGTATTCGATGTGGTAGCCGTCGGCCAGTTCCTGTTCCGCTTCCGGCTGGTCGAACGGGTGACGGTGGGTCACGGCGACGCCGGCGATGAAGAAGGTACAGAAGCCGAAGAACTGCGGAATGATGAACCACAGGTTTTCCGCCTGGTAGTCCACGATGTCGCGCATGTTGAACGAGCCGACCTGGGCCACCACGCCCATCAGCGCCAGGGCCAGGAACACCTCGTAGGAGACGGTCTGGGCCGAGGCGCGCAGGGCACCGAGCAGCGCGAACTTGTTGTTGCTCGACCAGCCGGCGAACAGCACGGCGTAGACCGACAGGCCGGCCATGGCGAAGAAGAACAGGATGCCGATGTTCAGGTCCGCCACGCCCCAGGTCGGGGTGACCGGGATGATGGCGAAGGCGATGAGCATGGCGCTCATAGCGATCACCGGGGCCAGCATGAAGATCGCCTTGTCGGCGAACGGTGGCGTCCAGTCTTCCTTGAAGAACATCTTGATCATGTCCGCGGCGATCTGGAACATCCCGTAAGGGCCGACGCGGTTGGGGCCATGGCGATCCTGCCACCAGCCCAGCAGGCGGCGCTCGATGAAGCTGAGCAGCGCACCGGTGACCACCACGGCCAGCAGGATGACGATGGCCTTGAGGACCGCGACGATGATGTCGATCAGTTCGGGAGTCAGCCAGCTCATTGTGCGGCCTCCTGAACACCGGTCACTTCGGCGCCATTGAGCAGCGGCGGAATGCCCGGCAGACCGGCCGGCAGACCGACCAGACCAACCGCCAGCTCTTCACGTACCTGCAGCGGCAGGCGCAGGGCCTGGCCGTTGACGGTCAGGCTGAGCAGCGCGCCGTCGTTCACGCCCAGGCTGTCGGCGTGCTCCTTGGCCATGGCCACGTAAGGCTGCGGGATGCGCTCCTGCACCGGGGCGGCCAGGGCCGAGGTTTCCTCGCTGCCGAACAGGTGGTGCAGGGCCACCGCTTGCAGGGTGCCCTTGGCCGGGTTGAAGGCAGCAGGCACTTCGAACCAGGGCAGGGCAGTGCCGCGGTTTTCGATCAGGCGTACGCCAGGGTCGCCGGCACGCAGATGACCGCCCACTTCGTCCTGGAACTTGTTCCAGGCTTGCGGGGAGTTCCAGCCCGGGGACCAGGCGAACGGAATCTGCTGACGCGGTTCGGCGGAGCCGGCATAGCCTTCCATGGAGAAGGCGAAGGCCGAATCCTTGTCCTGCGGCTGGCGCGGCTCGTGCACGCTGATGTTGGCGCGCATGGCGGTACGGCCGCTGTAGCGGTGCGGCTCGCGGGCCAGTTTCAGGCCCTTGATGCGGAAGCTCGAGGACGGCGCGGCGTCGCGGATGCCAGCCAGGGCGGACACGCTGTCGGCGCAGGCCGAGGTGACCTGGTCCAGTTGCGTCCAGTCCACGGTCTTGTTCTCACGGGTGCTCTGCAGGGCATGCAGCCAGCGCCAGCTTTCACGGACCAGGTTGTTGCTGTCGTAGTAGGTCGGATCGAAGACCTGGAAGAAGCGCTGGGCGCGGCCTTCGAAGTTGACCAGGGTGCCATCGCCTTCGGCGAAGCTGGCGGCCGGCAGCAGCAGGTGGGCCTTGGCGGTGGTCGCGGTCTGCTGGTGGTCGACCACGATCACCAGCTTGGCGGCGGCCAGGGCGGCATCGACCTGGCTGGCAGCGGCGCGGCGGTACAGGTCGTTTTCCAGCACCACCACGGCATCGGCCTGGCCATTGGAGAGGGCGCTCAGGGCGGCGTCCAGGGACTGGGTGTGCAGGGCGTCGCCTTGCAGCAGGGCCATGCCCATGCTGTTGGCTTCCGGCACCACCAGGCTGATGGAGGCGTTCTTCTCGCGGTTCTTCAGGGCGTTGGCGATGTTCGCGGCGGCCTCGATCAGGGCCTTGCTGCCCAGGGAGGCACCGGACACCACCAGCGGACGCTTGGCGGCGAGCAGGGCGTCGGCGATGCGCTGCACCAGTTCGGCGGCGTCGCTTTCCAGGCCGCTGACGGCCGGGGCGCTCGGGTCGATGGCGTGGGCCACGGCGCAGCCCAGGCGGGCCAGGTCGTCCGGCGCGGCGTGCACGCATTCGGCGGCCACGTCATCCAGGCGGGTGGCGCTGACGCTGGCGATGAACAGCGGGTTGAGGGCGTTCTGGGCGACGTTCTGCACGGCCGCCATGTGCCAGTCCTGAATCTTCGCGTTGGCGGCGATTTCAGTGGCCTTGCCCTTGACCGACTGGCGCAGGGCCAGGGCCAGGCGGGCGGCGGTCTGGGTCAGGTCTTCGCCGAGGACGAACACCGCGTCGTGGCTTTCCACGTCGCGCAGGGTCGGGGTCGGCAGCGGGCCGTTCTGCAGCACGTCGCGGATCAGCTGGAGCAGTTCCAGTTCGCTGGCGGCCACACCGGTGTAGAAGTACTCGGCACCCACCAGTTCGCGCAGGGCGAAGTTGCTTTCCAGGCTGGCACGGGGCGAACCGATGCCGATCACCGTGCGCCCGTTGAGCAGCGCGGCGGCCTGGTCAAGGGCCGCGTCGAGGCCCATCTTCATCTTGCTCAGCATCATCATCGGCTGGCGCGGACGGTCTTCGCGGTTGACGTAGCCGTAGCCGAAGCGGCCGCGGTCGCACAGGAAGTACTGGTTCACCGAGCCGTTGAAGCGGTTCTCGATGCGGCGGATTTCGCCGTAGCGCTCACCGGGGCTGGTGTTGCAGCCGCTGGAGCAGCCGTGGCAGATGCTCGGGGCGAACTGCATGTCCCACTTGCGGTTGTAGCGCTCGGAGTGGGTCTTGTCGGTGAACACACCGGTCGGGCAGACCTCGACCAGGTTGCCGGAGAATTCGCTTTCCAGGGTGCCGTCTTCGACGCGGCCGAAGTACACGTTGTCGTGCGCGCCGTAGACGCCCAGGTCGGTGCCGCCGGCGTAGTCCTTGTAGTAGCGCACGCAGCGGTAGCAGGCGATGCAGCGGTTCATCTCGTGGGCGATGAACGGGCCGAGCTCCTGGTTCTGGTGGGTGCGCTTGCTGAAGCGGTAACGGCGGGTGTTGTGCCCGGTCATCACCGTCATGTCCTGCAGGTGGCAGTGACCGCCTTCCTCGCAGACCGGGCAGTCGTGCGGGTGGTTGGTCATCAGCCATTCGACGACGCTGGCGCGGAATTGCTTGGCCTCTTCGTCGTCGATGGAAATCCAGGTGTTGTCGGTGGCAGGCGTCATGCAGGACATGACGAGGCGACCGCGGGTGTCGTTCTCGTCGGTGTATTGCTTGACCGCGCATTGGCGGCAGGCGCCGACGCTACCGAGCGCCGGGTGCCAGCAGAAGTAGGGAATATCGAGGCCGAGGGACAGGCAGGCCTGTAACAGGTTGTCTGCGCCATCGACTTCGAGATCTTTGCCGTCTACGTGGATAGTGGCCATGGTCGAGTGTCTTCTTACCCGCCGAAGCGGACTTGGCTAATGGAATCACGGTGTGCCGCGGGGCCATACGGGTGGCCGCCGCGGCGCAAATTGTTCACGCCGGCGCGAATTGCCCCGGGGTCGCCGGAGCGCTCGTGCTGGCCACGCCAGCCTCGAACTCCGAGCGGAAATACTTGATGGCACTGCCCAGCGGCTCAACGGCACCTGGCGCGTGGGCGCAGAAGGTCTTGCCGGGGCCGAGGAAGTTGACCAGGCCGAGCAGGGTCTGGATGTCTTCCCGGGTGCCCTGGCCGCGCTCCAGGGCGCGCAGGATCTTCACGCTCCAGGGCAGGCCGTCACGGCAGGGGGTGCACCAGCCGCAGGACTCGCGGGCAAAGAACTCTTCCATGTTGCGCAGCAGCGAGACCATGTTGATGCTGTCGTCCACCGCCATGGCCAGGCCGGTGCCCATGCGGGTGCCGACCTTGCCGATGCCGCCGGCGTACATCTGGGCGTCGAGGTGCTCGGGCAGCAGGAAGCCGGTACCGGCGCCGCCGGGTTGCCAGCACTTGAGGCGATAACCATCGCGCATGCCACCGGCATAGTCTTCGAACAGTTCGCGGGCGGTGATGCCGAACGGCAGCTCCCACAGGCCCGGGTTCTTGACCTTGCCGGAGAAGCCCATCAGCTTGGTGCCGTGGTCTTCGCTGCCCGGGCGCGCCAGGGTCTTGTACCAGTCCACGCCGTTGCCGATGATCGACGGCACGTTGCACAGGGTTTCCACGTTGTTCACGCAGGTGGGCTTGCCCCAGACGCCGACGGCGGCCGGGAAGGGCGGCTTGGCGCGCGGGTTGGCGCGGCGACCTTCCAGGGAGTTGATCAGCGCGGTTTCTTCACCGCAGATGTAGCGGCCGGCACCGGTGTGCACGAATAGCTCGAAATCGAAGCCGCTGCCCAGGATGTTCTTGCCCAGCAGGCCGGCGGCCTTGGCTTCCTCGATGGCGCGGTTGAGATTGGTGGCGGCGTCGACGTACTCGCCACGCAGGAAGATGTAGCCGCGGTAGGCCTTGAGGGCGCGGGCGCTGATCAGCATGCCTTCCACCAGCAGGTGCGGCAGCTGCTCCATGAGCATGCGGTCCTTCCAGGTGTTGGGCTCCATTTCATCCGCGTTGCACAGCAGGTAGCGGATGTTCATGGATTCGTCGTTGGGCATCAGGCCCCACTTCACGCCGGTGGGGAAGCCCGCACCGCCGCGGCCCTTGAGGCCGGAATCCTTGACGGTCTGCACGATGTCGGCCTGGGCCATCTCGCTCAGGGCCTTGCGCGCAGCGGCGTAGCCGTTCTTCTGCTGGTATTCCTCGAGCCAGACCGGTTGCGCGTCGTCGCGCAGGCGCCAGGTCAGCGGGTGGGTTTCTTCGCTGCGGGCGATGCGGTTGGCCGGGCCGATGGAGGTCAGAGTCTTCATTCGTAGGCCTCCAGCAGGTCGGCAACGCCGTTGGGCTGCACGTCGCCGAAGGTGTCGTCGTCGATCATCAGCGCCGGGGCCTTGTCGCAGTTGCCCAGGCAGCACACCGGCAGCAGGGTGAAGCGACCGTCGCTGCTGGTCTGGCCGAGGCCGATGCCCAGTTGATCCTGGATAGTCGAGACCACCGATTCGTGGCCGCCGATGTAGCAGGTCATGCTGTCGCAGACACGGATGATGTGGCGACCCACCGGCTGGCGGAAGATCTGGCTGTAGAAGGTGGCCACGCCTTCGACGTCGCTGGCCGGAATGCCGAGGATCGCGCCGATGGCGTCAGCGGCGCCGTCCGGCACCCAGCCGCGTGCCTTCTGCACGATTTTCAGGGCTTCGATGGACGCCGCGCGCGGGTCCTCGTAGTGGTGCATTTCGTGCTCGATGGCCGAACGCTCGCTGTCGCTGAGTTCGAAGCGGTCGGTTTGAATCAGATGTGCCTGGCTCATGTCAGCGGTCCACGTCGGCCATAACGAAGTCGATACTGCCCAGATACGCGATCAGGTCGGCCACCATGCTGCCGCGGATCACCGAAGGGATCTGCTGCAGGTGCGGGAAGCTCGGCGTGCGGATGCGGGTGCGGTAGCTCATGGTGCTGCCGTCGCTCGTCAGGTAATAGCTGTTGATGCCCTTGGTCGCCTCGATCATCTGGAAGCTCTCGTTGGCCGGCATGACCGGGCCCCAGGAGACTTGCAGGAAGTGGGTGATCAGGGTCTCGATGTGCTGCAGCGTGCGCTCTTTCGGTGGCGGTGTGGTCAGCGGGTGGTCCGCCTTGTACGGGCCTTCCGGCATGTTGCGCAGGCACTGGTCGATGATGCGGATGCTCTGGCGCATCTCCTCGACACGGACCATGCAGCGGTCATAGGCATCGCCATTGACGGCCAGCGGAACTTCGAATTCGAAGTGCTGGTAGCCGGAGTACGGGCGCGCCTTGCGCAGGTCGAAATCGAGACCGGTGGAGCGCAGGCCGGCGCCGGTGACGCCCCATTCCAGCGCTTCCTTGGTGTTGTACTGGGCCACGCCGATGGTACGGCCACGCAGGATGCTGTTCTGCAGGGCAGCCTTCTCGTACTCGTCGAGGCGCTTGGGCAGCCAATCGACGAATTCCTTGACCAGCTTGTCCCAGCCGCGCGGCAGGTCGTGGGCCACGCCGCCGATGCGGTACCAGGCCGGGTGCAGGCGGAAGCCGGTGATGGCTTCGATAACCTTGTAGGCGCGCTGACGGTCGGTGAAGGTGAAGAACACCGGCGTCATGGCGCCGACGTCCTGGATGTAGGTACCGAGAAACAGCAGGTGGCTGGTGATACGGAAGAATTCCGCCATCATCACCCGGATGAAGTCGACGCGGTCCGGCACGGTGATGCCGGCCAGCTTCTCTACCGAGAGCACGTACGGCAGGTTGTTCATCACCCCGCCAAGGTAGTCGATACGGTCGGTGTAGGGGATGTAGCTGTGCCAGGACTGGCGCTCGGCCATTTTCTCGGCACCGCGGTGGTGGTAACCGACTTCCGGCACGCAATCGACGATCTCTTCACCATCGAGCTGCAGGATGATACGAAACGCACCGTGGGCGGACGGGTGGTTCGGACCGAGGTTGAGGAACATGTAGTCCTCGTGCTCGCTGCCGCGTTTCATGCCCCAGTCTTCGGGCTTGAAGCGAGCGGCTTCTTCTTCGAGCTGCTGCTTGGCCAGGGTCAGGGTATACGGGTCGAATTCGGTGGCGCGCGCCGGGTAGTCCTTGCGCAGCGGGTGACCTTCCCAGGTCGGCGGCATCATGATGCGGCTCAGGTGTGGGTGGCCGGTGAAGTGGATGCCGTACATGTCCCAGACTTCGCGCTCGTACCAGTTGGCGTTCGGCCAGATGGACGTCACGGAAGGCAGGTTGAGGTCGCCCTCGCTGAGGGCCACCTTGATCATCACGTCGCTGTTACGGGCGATCGACATCAGGTGGTAGAACACCGTGAAGTCGGCACCTGGCAGGCCCCGGCGGTGCGTACGCAGGCGCTCGTCGACGCCGTGCAGGTCGTACAGCATGACGTAGGGGCGGGGCAGGTTGCGCAGGAAGCTCAGGACTTCGACGAGTTTCTCACGGGCCACCCAGATCACCGGCATGCCGGTGCGGGTGGGCTGGATCGTCAGGCTCTCGGCGCCAAAGCGGGCATTGAGTTCGGCGACGACGTCTTGGTCGTCGGCCTTGTACGGCGGAATAGACAGAACGGTGTCTGCAGTCATGGTCTCGGTCGCTATCGGTCAACGTAGAGAATGAATCGGGCCTTCTTGTGGAAGGGTGGGACTCAGACTTCGTCAGGGCTGCGCAGGTTAGTGACAGCAATACGCTGTTCACGGCGCTGTTCCTTTTGCGAAGGCATTTCGGCGCGGTAGACGCCTTGGTCGCCAACGACCCAGGACAACGGACGACGCTCCTGGCCGATGGACTCCTGCAAGAGCATCAGGCCCTGCAGGAATGCTTCGGGGCGGGGCGGGCAGCCGGGTATGTAGACGTCCACGGGGAGGAACTTGTCCACGCCCTGAACGACCGAGTAAATATCGTACATGCCACCGGAATTGGCGCACGAGCCCATGGAAATGACCCATTTGGGTTCCAGCATCTGCTCATAGAGGCGCTGGATGATCGGCGCCATCTTGATGAAGCAGGTGCCGGCAATCACCATGAAGTCGGCCTGGCGAGGTGAGGCCCGAATGACCTCTGCGCCAAAGCGGGCGATATCGTGGGGAGCCGTGAAGGCGGTGGTCATCTCCACGTAGCAGCAGGACAGGCCGAAGTTGTACGGCCAGAGGGAATTCTTGCGCCCCCAGTTGACGGCCCCGTTAAGCACGTCTTCCAGCTTGCCCATGTAGATGTTCTTGTGGACCTGATCCTCTAGCAGCGGGTCGGAAACGACCTCCCGCTGACCGATCGGGTACTGCTCATTGGCAGCATCCGGGTCGACCCGAGTAAGTTTGTATTGCATCGCCAAAGCCTCATTGTTTTAGCTTCGCCTGCCGCTCACGACGTCCTTCGGGAGCCCAATCGAGCGCCCCGATACGCCAAAGGTAGACAAGACCTGCCAACAGAATTGCTATAAAAACGGTAGCTTCGATAAAGCCGGCCCAGCCGCTTTCGCGAACGGATACGGCCCAGGCGAAAAGATAGAGGGCTTCGACGTCGAAGATCACGAAGAGCATCGCGACCAGATAGAATTTGGCGGACAAGCGCAGGCGGGCGTTGCCGGTGGGGAGCATCCCGGATTCGAACGGTTCGTTCTTGCTGCGGCCCCAGGCCTTGCTGCCAAGCAGGCTGGAGACGCCCATCATGAAGCCGCAGAGGCCGATGACCCCAAGCAGAAAAACGGCCAAGGCCCAGTTGTGGGACAGGATGGTACTGGCTTCCGACATGCCGGAACTCCTCAATACAAGGAACGGCGTTCACTCGCGGTTAAAAGTCATGTTGCCCGGCAACCTGCAGTTGCCCTGCATTTATCGGGTAATTTTATGCCCGATTCGACCTGTAAGTAAATTTTTCAGATTAAAAAATTAACTGATAGGTCGAGTTCTCTGCGGCGGATTGCCGCAACCCCTAGTCGCGCAAGGCTTTCGTCTAAATCGCTGTTTACGGGAAAAATACGGGCGAGGCCTTTTGCCTTCATGTATTGATAGTTGTTCTCATTTAATTGTTCGTTATTTGATCGCGCCGGTTCGACGAACTCACGGCGTTGTTCAGTGACTGTGCAGTACTGTTCAAGTTGCAAATAACCGAGGCTGATTACCGCGCAACTGATTATGCGCAAATCGTCGGTGCGTCGGATTGTTGAGCCCGTGACCTTGTACTAGCGTGCAGGAAGCGCCCTTCGTGGCGTTGCCCTGTTTTCCGCCTGGAACGGGTCTGCGTGGTTGCCCCTGCCTGTGGCATGTCGACCCTTCATAGAACAATAAATGAGGGAATCGCCATGCGTGTCGTCCGCTCCTCGTTGTGTGCCCTGTTGCTGTTGCCCGCCCTGAACGTTCAGGCGGAGCAGGGTGATTACAATTTCTGGCAGACCATGAGCAATCTGGTGTCGCCGCCGCCCGCCGACAGCAAGGTCACGCCGGCCCAGCGGCTCGGGCCGTATCCGCTGCTGGCCAACCCGGCCGGGTTCAATAGCGGCTTCAAGCCCGGCAACTACTACGCCTGGCAGACCGTGCAACTGGCGCCGCAGACCGGCGCGGTGTGCGGCAACGGCTCGCCTTACAAGTTCTTCGTCAACCGCGTGCCCAATACGCGCAACACCATCGTTTATCTGGAGGGCGGTGGCGCCTGCTGGGATTACGCGAGCTGCACCGGGCAAAGCGGCATCCGCGGCGCGCGCAACCCGGACGGCATCCCCAATGACTACATGAGCCTGCTCAACCCAGGGGCGAGCCTCGTCAGCCCGTTCGTCGTGCGCCTGCACCCCTGGACCCGGGTCAAGACCCAGAACTGGAACATGGTCTACGTGCCGTATTGCACCGGTGACATCTATTCCGGTGACCGCGTCGCCGTGTACCAGGACCCGCAGAGCCAGCAGGAGCCGCTGATCTGGCACCACAACGGCATGCGCAACATGCGGGCCGTGGTCGGCTGGCTGAAGGACAACCTGCCGCGGCCGACGCAGATGCTGACCACGGGCTGCAGCGCCGGCGGGGCCGGGGCCCTGACCAGTTATGGTCCGACCCGTCAGGACATCGCGCCCACGCGCAGCTTCCTGATCAACGACTCGGGCCCTGTATTCACCGCCATGGTGGGCGGCTCGAGTGCCACCTATCCATCCCTGCCGCTGCAGACCTTCATTCGCAATGCCTGGGGCCTGGACGAAGGACCGCTGCCGTTCCTGCAATCCCGCGTCCCGGGGCTGAACCTGAACAACCTGGGCACCCTGTACCCGGCGCTGTCCAGCAACCTGCCGGCCGACCGCATGGGGCACACGCATTTCTGGAAGGACCTGAACTACTCGTCGTATTCCTACGAGCGGTTCTACCCGGAGATCGCCAATGCGCCTGACCAGGCGACCAAGGAAGCGCTGATTCACGCCAAGTGGGACGTGGACACCGGCCGCCTGCGCGATGAGCTGGCCAACCTGCCGAATGTCGGGGGCTATTTCCCGCAGTACCGCGCGGTCAACGAAAGCCATTGCACGAGCATCATCGAATTCGCCAATGCCGATATCCAGGAGCAGAACCTGCAGCTGGATGACTTCGTCAACAACGTGCTCGAAGGCAACGGTCCGGTCATCGATGCATCGGAGCTGAGCGACACGGCGGATCGCAACAAGCCGTTCAACCTGCTGTATTTTGCGCTCGATCAGTTGCTCTGAGTCCTACTGGTAGGCGCGTTCGCGCGCCTCCTGCAGGCGTTGCCGCAGGTACTGGTCACGGCTGAGGCCGTCGGGAACGCTGTCCGCCGCCATGACCTCGCTGACGATGCGTTTCTCGTCTTCCTTGTACTGCAGAAAGCGCTCGTCAGGCTGTGTCATGGCCTGGCGGGCGGCGGTGCGGGCCTGGTAACGCTCCACCAGGGCGGCGGCCTGGGCTTTCTGCGTGGTTTCGTCGCTCACCGTGGCCTGGATCAGGCCGAGTTGCAGCAGCAGGGCTTCGCTCGAAGCCAGTTCGTTGCGCTGTTCGTAACGCTCGATGTCGGCGCGCAGTGCGTCGGCCTGCCGGTTGCGTTCGGATTCGGACAGGCTGTGGGCGTCGGCGAAGAAGGTGCGGTAGGCGGCATGAAACAGCAGGCGCTGTTCCTGTTCCTTGATTTGCGGTGCCAGCAACAACTGCTGTTGCTGGGCGGGGTTGGTCGGCGCCGTGTCCGGCGACGGTGCGTCGGCATCGGCCTGGGGTGCCGGCACGGCTGGCGCAGCGGGGGAATCCGGCTGCTGCCAGTAGACCGTGGCGGTGGCGCTGATCAATGCCAGCGCGCCCATCGCGAGATAGAAACGTCCGTTCACCTGACTCTCCCATCCTTCGGTGTGATGCCTCGCAGTCTAGTCCATGAGGGATTGTGAGGGGCGACGAGGGCGCCCGGCGCGTTCGAGCCCCAAAGAAAAAGCCCCGGCATCGCTGCCGGGGCTTTTTTACACCTTATCCGCCCGCATTCGTGGTTTGGGCGAATGAGCCGGTTCCACTCAGTGGAACTGGTTCATGGTGTTGTCTTTGCCGCTTGCCTTCAGAGCCGCTTCGCCAGCGAAGTACTCTTTGTGGTTGTCGCCGATGTCCGAGCCCGCCATGTTCTGGTGCTTGACGCAGGCGATGCCCTGGCGCAGTTCCTGACGCTGTACGCCCTTGACGTAGGCCAGCATGCCCTGGTCGGCGAAGTACCCTTTGGCCAGGTTGTCGGTGGACAGCGCGGCGGTGTGGTAGGTCGGCAGGGTGATCAGGTGGTGGAAGATACCGGCATGGGCCGAACCGTCACGCTGGAAGGTGCGGATCTTCTCATCGGCAACCTGGGCCAGTTCGGTCTCGTCGTACTCGACGCTCATCAGCTTGGCGCGGTCGTAGGAGGACACGTCCTTGCCTTCGGCGACGAATGCATCGAACACCTGCTGGCGGAAGTTCAGGGTCCAGTTGAACGACGGGCTGTTGTTGTACACCAGCTTGGCGTTCGGGATGACCTGACGGATGCGGTCGACCATGGCCTTGATCTGGCCAACGTGCGGCTTCTCGGTTTCGATCCACAGCAGGTCGGCGCCGTTCTGCAGCGAGGTCACGCAGTCCAGGACGCAGCGGTCTTCACCGGTGCCGGCACGGAACTGGAACAGGTTGGACGGCAGGCGCTTCGGACGCAACAGCTTGCCACCGCGGTTCAGCACCACGTCGCCGTTGGCCAGGTCGGCAGCGGAGACTTCTTCGCAATCCAGGAAGGAGTTGTACTGGTCGCCCAGGTCACCCGGCTGCTTGGTCACGGCGATCTGCTTGGTCAGGCCGGCACCCAGGGAGTCGGTACGGGCAACGATCACACCGTCGTCAACGCCCAGCTCGAGGAAGGCGTAGCGCACGGCGTTGATCTTGGCCAGGAAGTCCTCGTGGGGAACGGTCACCTTGCCGTCCTGGTGGCCGCACTGCTTCTCGTCGGACACCTGGTTTTCGATCTGGATGCAGCACGCACCGGCTTCGATCATCTTCTTGGCGAGCAGGTAGGTGGCTTCCGGGTTGCCGAAACCGGCGTCGATGTCGGCGATGATTGGCACGACGTGGGTTTCGTAGTTGTCGATCTGCGCTTGCAGCTCGGCTTCCTTGGCCTTGTCACCGGCGGCGCGGGCGGCGTCGACAGCGGTGAACAGCAGGTCCAGTTCGCGGGCGTCAGCCTGGCGCAGGAAGGTGTACAGCTCTTCGATCAGGCCGGAAACGGCGGTCTTCTCGTGCATGGACTGGTCCGGCAGCGGACCGAAGTCGGAGCGCAGGGCGGCGACCATCCAGCCGGAAAGGTAGAGGTAGCGCTTGTTGGTGGTCTTGAGGTGCTTCTTGATCGAGATCAGCTTCTGCTGACCGATGAAGCCGTGCCAGCAACCCAGCGACTGGGTGTAGACGGATGCGTCGGCGTCGTACTCGGCCATGTCCTTGCGCATGATGGCCGCGGTGTACTTGGCGATGTCCAGGCCGGTCTTGAAACGGTTCTGAGCGCGCATGCGAGCCACGGATTCCGGGTTGATGGCGCTCCAGCTGCTGCCGAACGTCTCTTTCAGAGCGGCGACTGCCTTGATGTCGTTTTGATAAGCGGACATGGTCAATCCTTCAATGTATGTGTGTGGTTGAGCACCGACTTTCCCACTCGGAACCTGCTTTCGAAGGTCGTGGTTGCGGGGAACACATAGCGATACGGGAGAAAGAGACCAGGGCGCAGTCGCGGCCGGAGGAGGGGTGACGAGACGTACAGGGCCTCGGGGCAGTGTGGTGGTCGGCGGCGTGATTGAAGCCGCTGGACGACACGACAGGCTGCGACGATTGGCTGTGACGTTAAAACGCTTCCCCGTCCCTCAGGACAACTTCGTTCCAGTCGCAATCTCGTCGAACTGCCTTGTGGGCCTTGCAACACGAATCGGCTCTGACGGTAAGTTGGAGCGCGACCCGGAGGCCCTTTCCAGGGCCCCTGATTAGCGGGAGCGAGGCCATCATGCCTCTGGGAAAAGGGTTCGTCAAACGTTTTGTAGTGCTTTTTTGCGACTACTACATAAGTCTGGCGACGACCGGTTGGTCAGCCCGGGCGGTCACTGATTGACCACATCGACCTTGACCCGCAAGGTCATGTCGTCGCGACCGCGGGTGGAATGGCGCTGCAGTACGTCACGCTGTTCGGAGAGGTTTTCGCCGCTGACGCCGCCGATGCTGATCCATTCGCCGACCCGGCCGCTGACGCGGGTGTCGGTGCTCTGGACATCGATCACGCCGGGTTGGTAGGCGTTGACGCGGTCGCGGTTGCTGCTGATGGAAATATGCACGATGTCGCCGCTGAGGCTGGCGGTGACGTAGAAGCCGCGGGTGACATCGCGGTACTGGGTGTTGTTGTAGACCTGGCCGTACGGGCCGCGCTCGGTGGTGGTGATCGGCACGCTCTGGCCCACCTGGATCAGCGCGGGGTAGCCCTCGGTGGCCTGCACCTGCTGGGTGCCGCCGCCCCGGCTGTCGGTGCTGCGACGGATGATGCGCACCTGGTCGCGGCCATTGACCTCGCCACGGCCGACCTGCACCTCGGCATCGCCGGCGCTGATGGTGCCGTCGGCCCGGTAGCCGCGGTCGGTCTGGTAGCTCGATTCGGAGCTGTCGACGCTGATCAGCAGGCGACGCGGCTCGGTGTCCAGCTGCTCGAGTACCTGGCGCACTTCCCGGATCTTCTCGGGGGAGGCGTTGACCACCAGCTGGTTGCCGTAGGGGCTGACGCGCCCGTCGTTGCCGAGGATCGACTGGATCACCGGCATGACGTCTTCGGCGCTGCGGTAGTTCAGCGGGATGACCTCGGTGGCGGCACTCAGCACCTGGCTGATGCTCAACAATCCGGCGGACAGCAGCAGGCGGATTTTCATAGCAGGAAGCTCCGTAGGTCGGGGTCGGTGACGCTGGTGTCCCAGGCCTGGTCGAACTGGGCCTGGCGCAGGCGCACGCGGCCGGGGTCCTGGTACAGGGCGTAGCCGGCGGTCAGCTCCGGCTCCGGGCGCATCAGCAGGCCACGGTCGTCGGCGATGAGGTAGGTGACGTCCTCGGTCGGGTAGTCCGGGTGCAGCTTGCGGATGTGCAGGTTGCTGGAGAGACGACGCGAGAGGGTCACCAGCCGGTGGCCTTCGCGGATCGCCCGGGCCACGTCCTTGACCAGGATGCGCAGGCGGTTGCGCGGGTTGGCCAGCAGAAAGGTGGTGCAGGCGTCCTGGATGCTGCTGTGGTGATACAGCCAGGGTTCCAGGTCGTGGGTGTAGATGCACAGGCTGTGGCGTGCCTGCTGGAGCAGGGCGAGCGCATGGGCGCGGGCCTGTTCGGGGTGTTCGAAACGTTCCAGCGCGGTGTGCGCGCCGAGCACGAACGGGGCCGGTTCGGCCTGTTCGATGTCGGGGGTAATGGCGGGCGGGTTATGGACGGTGAAGCGCCCGGGCGACTGGAACTCGATGGCGGGAAGGTCCACCGGCTCGCGGTTGTCGGGTGCATCCGGCGAGGTGTTTTCGTCCGTCATGGCGCTCTCTCGATCCGATGGTGGTCAGCACCCTGGGCTGCTGGCGTCGCGTGCCTGCTGCTGCATGCAACGAAACGCCAGTCGATCCTATGTTCTAGTTGCTGTGGCGCACCATGTCTACATGGGGGATGCCGGCGTCCAGGTATTCCCCGCTGACGATGGCAAAGCCCAGCTTTTCATAGAAGGGCGTCGCGTGCACCTGGGCACTGAGCATTTGTTGCTGCAGGCCACGCTTTTCCGCTTCTGCCACCACGGCGCGGATCAGCGCATCGCCGACTTTCAGCCCGCGCCAGTCCTTGAGCACCGACACCCGGCCGATATGGCCATCGTCCAGCAGGCGCGCGGTGCCGATCGGGTAGTCGTCTTCATAGGCGAGGAAGTGCACGGCTTCTGCGTCCTCGGCATCCCACTCCAGCTCCGGTGGCACGGCCTGCTCGGCCACGAACACCGCTTCACGAATGCGCCGCAGCTCGGCGTTGTCCTTCTGCCAGTCGGCCAGACGGACGTGAATCTCACTCATCGGCAAACTCCAGGCTGCCTTGCTTGACCAGCTCCCAAAGGAGGTTACGCGCCTCGTCATCGGCCAGCCACGGGCCAAGATTTTCGACATGTAACGCGTCCGCCGAGCACACCAGCTTGAGCAGCTCGCGCAGGCTCTCGGAGAGCAGGCGGCTCTGGCCGCTGGCGAACAGCACCAGGTCTTCTCCGACTTCCGACCAGGCCATGCGGGCGCTCGGGTTGCGCACCATCACCGCGCCGTCTTCCAGGGTCTCGAGGAAGGTCGCTTCGTCGATGTCGATACCGGCGATCAGCTCGGGGTATTTGGGCTCGGTCATGAATTGGCCGAACCAGGTCATCAGCAGGCGCTCGTCACCCATGTGCTCGTTGAGCAGGGCCTTGAGGCGATCCAGGGCGTCGCGCTGGATCTGGGTCGGGTCGCTGGCGGGCTGGGCGTCGGCATCGCTGTAGCGTTCTTCCTCGGGCAGGAACTGACCCAGGAAATCGGTGAAATGGGTCAGGACTTCGGCGGCGCTCGGCGCACGGAAGCCTACGGAATACGTCATACAGTCATCCTCAGCGGTACCACAGTGGGCCAGGAGCGGCGGCAGGTAGAGCATGTCGCCGGGTTCCAGGACCCATTCATCGGTTTGTTCGAAATCGGCAAGAATCTTCAGGTCGGCGTGAGCAAGCAGCGGGCTGTCGGAGTTGCACACCTGACCAACCTGCCAGCGGCGCTTGCCGTGGGCTTGTAGCAGGAATACGTCGTAGTTGTCGTAGTGCGGGCCGACACCGCCACCGGGGGCGGCGAAGCTGATCATCACGTCGTCGATGCGCCACTTGGGCAGGAACTTGAACTGTTCCAGCAGCTCGGCCACGTCCGGCACGAACTGGTCGACGGCCTGCACCAGCAGGGTCCAGTCGCGCTCCGGCAGGTCGGCGAAGGCGTCTTCGGCGAAGGGGCCGCGGCGCAGCTCCCACGGCGTCGCGCCGTGCTCGATGACCAGGCGCGACTCGACTTCTTCCTCGAGGGCCAGACCCGCCAGCTCGTCAGGGGAAATCGGGCTTTCGAAGTCGGGGATCGCCTGGCGCACCAGCAGCGGTTTCTTTTGCCAGTAGTCGCGCAGGAACTCGCGCGCTGTGAGGCCGCCCAGCAATTGCAGTGGAATATCAGGATTCATTGCTAAGCCTTTGAAATAAATAAATATCGTTAAACAAAAACGCCCGGCTCAGCCGGGCGTTCAATGGGCTGTTTCGCTTCAGATGCGCTTGGCCTGGGCCACCGCGTTGCCAATGTAGTTGGCCGGGGTGAGCTGTTTCAGTTCCGCCTTGGCGTCGGCCGGCATGTCGAGGCCGTCAATGAAGCTGAGCAGGGCTTCCGGGCTGATGCCCTTGCCGCGGGTCAGCTCTTTGAGCTTCTCGTAGGGGTTCTCGATGGCGTAGCGGCGCATCACGGTCTGGATCGGCTCGGCGAGCACTTCCCAGCAGGCGTCCAGGTCTTCAGCAATTCGTTGAGTATTGAGCTCCAACTTGCTGATTCCCTTGAGGCTTGCCTCGTAGGCGATGACGCTGTGGGCGAAGCCGACACCCAGGTTGCGCAGCACGGTGGAGTCGGTCAGGTCGCGCTGCCAGCGGGAGATCGGCAGCTTGCTGGCCAGGTGCTGGAACAGGGCGTTGGCGATACCCAGGTTGCCTTCGGAGTTTTCGAAGTCGATCGGGTTGACCTTGTGCGGCATGGTCGAGGAGCCGATTTCGCCGGCCACGGTCTTCTGCTTGAAGTAGCCCAGGGAGATGTAGCCCCAGACGTCGCGGTCGAAGTCGATGAGGATGGTGTTGAAGCGGGCGATGGCGTCGAACAGCTCGGCGATATAGTCGTGCGGCTCGATCTGCGTGGTGTAGGGGTTCCACTGCAGGCCCAGGTCGCCTTCGATGAACTGGCGGGCGTTGGCTTCCCAGTCGATACGCGGGTAGGCGGACAGGTGGGCGTTGTAGTTGCCCACGGCGCCGTTGATCTTGCCCAGCAGCGGTACGGCTTCAACCTGCACGATCTGGCGCTCGAGGCGGTAGACCACGTTGGCCAGTTCCTTGCCCAGGGTTGTCGGCGAAGCCGGCTGACCGTGGGTGCGCGACAGCATCGGCACGTCGGCGAATTTCACCGCCAGCTCGCGGATGGCACCGGCGATCTGGCGCATCAGCGGCAGCAGCACGGTGTCGCGGCCTTCGCGCAGCATCAGGGCGTGGGACAGGTTGTTGATGTCCTCGGAGGTGCAGGCGAAGTGGATGAACTCGCTGACCGCGTTGAGCTCCGGCAGCTTGGCGGCCTGCTCCTTGAGCAGGTATTCCACGGCCTTGACGTCGTGGTTGGTGGTGCGCTCGATTTCTTTCACGCGCTCGGCGTGCTCGACGGCGAAGTTGTCGGCCAGCTCATTGAGCACGGCCTGGGCTTCGGCGGAGAACGGCACGACTTCGGTGACGCCTTCGTGTGCGGCCAGGCGCTGCAACCAGCGAACCTCGACCAGGACGCGGAAACGGATCAGGCCGTATTCGCTGAAAATGGGGCGCAGGGCGCTGGTTTTGCCGGCATAGCGGCCATCGACGGGGGAAACCGCGGTGAGCGAGGAAAGCTGCATGGGAGGCGTTCTCGGACAATCGGGCGTTGAAAAGGGCGCACATCATACATGAAAACGGCGCCCGGACTGCGATTGCCCGACAGCCGTTCAGCGCTTGCGCCGGGTGATCGACAGCAGGCTGGCGATGAGGATCAGGGCGGCGCCGAGCAGCGACGTCAGGTCCGGGGTCTCGCCCCAGCGCCACCAGGCGATGGCCCCGGCGAAGACGATGGCCAGGTAGGCCACCGGACCGATCAGGCCGGGCGCCGCCAACACGTACGCCTTGGACATGATCAGCTGGCTGGCGGTGGCCAGTAGGCCGATGCCCAGCAGCAGTGCCAGGTCATGCTCGCTTACCGGCTGCCAGGACCAGGTCAGGGGGATCGCCGAGATCAGGGCGCTGAACAGCGAAAAGTAGAAAACGATGCGGTAGGCCGGCTCGGTGTCGCTCATCTCGCGGATCGAGACAAAGGCGAACGCCGCCATGATGCTGGCCGAAAGACCGATCAGTGCCTGACTGTCGAGCAGGGCGGCAGAGGGCTTGGCCACCAGCAATACGCCGATCAGGCCGACCACCGTGGTGCCGAGGATGCGTTTGCTCAGCGGTTCTTTCAGCCACCAGCGGGCAATCAGTGGCGTGAACAGCGGCGCGGCATAGGTGAACAGCATGGCGTCGGCCAGCGGCAGGTGGGCGATGGCGTAGAAGAAGCAGTACATCGCCGCCAGGCCGTAGCCGGCGCGGCCCAGGTGCGAGCCGAGGCGCTGGGTGCGCAACGGGCGCACGCCCTTGAGCAGGATCAGTGGCAGGAAGAACACCACGCCGACCAGGTTGCGGAAGAACACCACCGACTCGTTGTTGACGCTGCCGGAGACTTCGCGCACGCCAACGCCCATGCAGGCGAACAGCAAGGCGGAGAGAGCGAGCAGCGCGGCGCCCTGTAACGGCTTGTCCAGGCGCCCGTTCACGATCCGTCAGCCCCGCAGCAGCGGGTAGAGTTCCTTGAGCAGCTTGCCGCGGCCGAACACCAGCTGCCAGCGGTGGCCGCCCAGTTGACGCCAGAGACGGGCCGAGCGGATGCCGGCCAGCAGCAGCGCGCGGATTTTCGCGGCATTGTCGGGCTGCTGCAGGTGGCGCATGTCGCCCTGCACCTGGATGCGCTGGCGGAAGGTGCTGATGGTGTCCTGGTACAGCGCGCCGCAGGAGGCGACGACATTGTCGTGCACCAGGCCGAAGTGTTCGACCTGCTGCTGGATCTGGTCCAGGCGGCTGCCCATCAGTTGCAGCAGGTCGTCGCGCTTGGCCAGTTGTCGCTCCAGGGCCAGCAGGGCAAGGGCATATCGCAGCGGGTCGCGCTGCAGGCTGGTGGGGTCGCGCTCCAGGGCGCTGGCGAGGGCCTTGTAGCCATCGCGCAAGTTGAGGTCATCGCCGCTGTAGACGTCCAGCGTGCTTTGCGGGTCGCGGACCAGCAGGCTGCCTAGCATGCAGGCGACGGCGGGGTCGCCGATCTGGCCGGTGCGCGCGAGCTTGTCGACCAGGACCGCGGACTCGAACACGGCGCCGAGGGCAATCAGTTGTTCCTGGATCGGGCTCATTGGGCGTTTTCCTTGCTGCTCCAGGGGTCGGCAATTTCGATGACGCCGCCGCCGAGGCAGATTTCACCGTCGTAGAACACCACGGACTGACCCGGGGTGACGGCCCGCTGTGGCATGGCGAAGGTGGCGCGGTAGCCGGTGTCGGTCTTTTCCAGGGTGCAACGCTGGTCGTCCTGGCGATAACGCACCTTGGCCGTCAACTGGCGCGGGCTGCTCAGGTCGATCGGGTTGACCCAGTAGATGTCCGAGGCGAGCAGGGCGCCCGAGAACAGCCAGGGGTGGTCATTGCCCTGGCCCACGACCAGCACGTTGCGCTCCAGGTCCTTGCTCAGCACGTACCAGGGCTCGTCGCTGGCGTCCTTGAGACCGCCGATGCCCAGCCCCTGGCGCTGGCCGATGGTGTGGTACATCAGGCCATGGTGGCGGCCGATGACCTCGCCCTCGGTGGTTTCGACGTCGCCGGGCTGCGCGGGCAGGTACTGCTTGAGGAAATCGCTGAAGCGGCGCTCGCCGATGAAGCAGATACCGGTGGAGTCCTTCTTCTTCGCCGTGGCCAGCTCGTATTTCTCGGCGATCGCGCGCACCTGGGGCTTTTCCAGCTCGCCCACCGGGAACAGGGTCTTGGCGATCTGCTCGCCGCCGACGGCGTGCAGGAAGTAGCTCTGGTCCTTGTTCGGGTCCAGGCCCTTGAGCAGTTCGGTGCGGCCGTCGATGTCGCGGCGGCGCACGTAGTGGCCGGTGGCGATCAGGTCGGCGCCGAGCATCAGGGCGTAGTCGAGGAAGGCTTTGAACTTGATCTCGCGGTTGCACAGGATGTCCGGGTTCGGCGTGCGACCGGCCTTGTACTCCGCCAGGAAATGTTCGAAGACGTTATCCCAGTACTCGGCGGCGAAGTTGGCGGTGTGCAGCTTGATGCCAATCCTGTCGCACACGGCCTGGGCGTCGGCCAGGTCATCCATGGCGGTGCAGTATTCGGTGCCGTCGTCTTCGTCCCAGTTCTTCATGAACAGGCCTTCGACCTGATAGCCCTGTTCGAGCAGGAGCAGGGCGGAAACGGACGAATCGACACCGCCGGACATGCCGACAATTACGCGTTGGGTGCTAGGTGCTTGCATGGGAGTCTGCGAGTGAAACCGGAAAAACCGCGGAGTCTACCAGAAAGCCGCCGGGCCGATCAGTCTCGCACCAGTTCCAGCGCGCCGCGCTCGCCGGCCAGGTAGTCGTCTACGCAGCGCAGGACCAACTCGCTGCGCCAGCGCTCGGGCTGGCTGGCCAGCTCGTCGCGGGTCAGCCAGGTGATGCCGCTGATGTCGGTGTCCAGCGAGCGCTCCGGGTGGTGACGCAGGGGGCGGGCGATGAAGCAGATGCGCTGGTAGGTCACGCCGTTGCTCGGGGCGGTATACAGGTAGATGCCCAGCAGGCCGGTGAGCTCGACGTCCCAGCCGGTTTCCTCGAGGGTTTCGCGCAGCGCGGCATCGCGCAGCGATTCGTCGGGTTCCAGGTGACCGGCGGGCTGGTTGAGCACCAGGCGGCCGCCCTTGAGTTCTTCGACGAAGAGAAAGCGGCCCTGGTCTTCGATGACCGTGGCGACGGTGATATGCGGATTCCAGCTCATGGGTGGGCCTCGAAAAGTGTCGATCATAGGGTAATTGTTCGGGGTGCTGGGATTCGGGTTGCTTTCCAGCGTGGGCTGGCGGGGCTGTTCTCCGGGGCCAGAATGACGAACCCCGGCACGGGGCCGGGGTTCGTCAGGGTTGCAGGATCGGCCAGGATCAGGCGTTCAGTGCGTCCAGAGCCGCGTTGAAGGTGGTGCTCGGGCGCATCACCTTGCTGGTCAGCTCAGGGCTGGAGCGGTAGTAGCCACCGATTTCAGCCGGTTTGCCTTGAACGGCAGCCAGCTCGGCGACGATGGTCGCTTCCTGCTCGGTCAGGGTCTTGGCCAGCGGCGCGAAGTGGGCCTTCAGCGCAGCGTCCTCGTCCTGGGCGGCCAGGGCCTGGGCCCAGTACAGCGCCAGGTAGAAGTGGCTGCCGCGGTTGTCCAGTTCGCCTACCTTGCGCGCCGGGGACTTGTTGTTGTCCAGCAGCTTGCCAGTGGCCTGGTCCAGGGTCTTGCCGAGCAGCTTGGCCTTGGCGTTGCCGTTCTTGATGCCGGTGTCTTCCAGGGAGACGGCCAGGGCCAGGAACTCACCCAGGGAATCCCAGCGCAGGTAGTTCTCTTCCACCAACTGCTGAACGTGCTTGGGCGCCGAACCACCGGCACCGGTTTCGTACATGCCGCCACCGGCCATCAGCGGAACGATGGACAGCATCTTGGCCGACGTGCCCAGTTCCATGATCGGGAACAGGTCGGTCAGGTAGTCGCGCAGCACGTTGCCGGTCACCGAGATGGTGTCCTGGCCACGGATCTGACGCTCCATGCTGACGCGGATGGCTTCGTTGTAGCCCATGGAACGGATGTCCAGGCCGGTCAGGTCATGCTCTTGCAGGTAGGCGTCGACCTTCTTCTGCAGTTCGCGGTCGTGGGCGCGCTCCGGGTCCAGCCAGAAGATGGCCGGGGTGTTGGACTGGCGGGCACGGGTAACGGCCAGCTTGACCCAGTCACGGATCGGGGCGTCCTTGGTCTGGCAGGCGCGCCAGATGTCGCCGGCTTCCACGTCGTGCTGCATCAGCACGGTGCCATCGGCGGCTACGACGCGCATGGTGCCGTCAGCGGTCATTTCGAAGGTCTTGTCGTGGGAGCCGTACTCTTCGGCCTTCTGCGCCATCAGGCCGACGTTCGGCACGGTGCCCATGGTGGTCGGATCGAACGCACCGTTGGTTTTGCAGAAGTTGATCATTTCCTGGTAGATGCGGGCGTAGGTGCTTTCCGGCATCACGGCCTTGGTGTCTTTCTGCTTGCCGTCCTTGCCCCACATCTGACCGGAGTTGCGGATCATCGCCGGCATGGAGGCGTCGACGATCACGTCGCTCGGGATGTGCAGGTTGGTGATGCCCTTGACCGAGTCGACCATGGCCATTTCAGGGCGATGGGCATAGACCTCGTGGATGTCGTGCAGGATTTCTTCCTGCTGGGAGGCGGGCAGGGACTTGATCTTGTCGTAGACGCTGCTGATGCCGTTGTTCGGGTTCACGCCCAGCTCTTCGAACAGCGCGCCGTACTTGTCGAACACGTCCTTGTAGTAGACGGTGACGGCGTGGCCGAAGACGATCGGGTGGGAGACCTTCATCATGGTCGCCTTGACGTGCAGGGACCACATCACGCCGGTTTCCTTGCAGTCCTGCAGGGTCTTCTCGAAGAAGGCGCGCAGCTTGTTGCAGCTCATGAACATGCTGTCCAGAACTTCGCCTTCCTGCAGTTTCAGGGTCTTTTTGACGTCGACCTTGCCGTCCTTGCCCACGAACTCGATGCGCACGTCACCGGCCTTGGCCATGGTGATCGACTGTTCGCTGGAGAAGAAGTCGCCGCCGCGCATGTAGTCGGCGTGGGACTGCGACGCCATGTTCCACTTGCCCATAGAGTGCGGGTGCTTGCGGGCGTAGGCCTTGACGGCGGCCGGGGCGCGGCGGTCGGAGTTGCCTTCACGCAGGACCGGGTTCACGGCGCTGCCCAGCACTTTGCTGTAGCGGGCGCGGGCATCTTTCTCGGCGTCGGTCTGCGGGTCTTCCGGGAAGTTCGGAATGTTGAAGCCCTGGGCCTGCAGTTCGGCGATGGCGCCCTTGAGCTGCGGCACGGAGGCGCTGATGTTCGGCAGTTTGATGATGTTGGCGTCTGGCTGCAGGGTCAGCGTGGCCAGCTCGGCGAGGTCATCGTCGATGCGCTTGTCGGCATCCAGTTGGTCGGCAAAGCTCGCCAGGATACGCCCAGCAAGAGAGATGTCGCGGGTTTCGACGGAAATGTCAGCTGACTTGGCGAAGGCTTCTACAATTGGCAGAAGCGAGTAGGTGGCAAGGGCGGGAGCTTCGTCGGTGAAGGTATAGATGATCTTCGAGGGGGTGGACATTTAGAGTTAACTCTCTTCTTTGCTGAGCGTACACAGAATCTCGACATGCGCAGGTAGGCGCCTGGGCTCTCCGTTGTCGAAGAGCCCGTGGTCGAGGACTCGCCGCGGTGATGTTGGATGCACCAGTAGAGTGTCGAGCATTTCGAGTCACCGAATCGCGGTGGCAAAACGGCGAGATCAAGAGGCGATCGTCTCGTGCGAGACGGGACCGCTCCTTATGACTTGTTAGTCATCGGCGCAGTATAACACTGCGTCCATGCGTCGCAGAATGCCTTGGCGCATAAGACCAACGAACATGTGGTTTCATCGGAATCAACTACGTTACTCTCAGGCAGATGAGCACTGTTTAACCACAAGACGGAGTCCAGCATGGGATACCAAAAGATCCAGGTGCCAGCAACCGGTGACAAAATCACCGTCAACGCCGACATGTCGCTCAACGTACCCGACAACCCGATCATTCCCTTCATCGAAGGCGATGGCATCGGCGTGGATATTTCCCCTGTCATGATCAAGGTCGTCGATGCGGCCGTGGAGAAGGCCTACGGCGGCAAGCGCAAGATTTCCTGGATGGAGGTCTATGCCGGCGAGAAGGCCACCCAGGTATACGACCAGGACACCTGGCTGCCCAAGGAAACCCTGGAAGCCGTGCGTGATTACGTGGTGTCGATCAAGGGCCCCCTGACCACCCCGGTCGGCGGCGGTATCCGCTCCCTGAACGTGGCGCTGCGCCAGGAGCTCGACCTCTATGTCTGCCAGCGTCCGGTGCGCTGGTTCGAAGGCGTGCCGAGCCCGGTGAAGAAACCTGGCGACGTCGACATGGTGATCTTCCGCGAGAACTCCGAAGACATCTATGCCGGGGTCGAGTGGAAGGCAGGCTCCCCGGAGGCCAAGAAGGTCATCAAGTTCCTCACCGAGGAAATGGGCGTCACCAAGATCCGCTTCACCGAAAACTGTGGCATCGGCGTCAAGCCGGTTTCCCTCGAAGGCACCAAGCGCCTGGTGCGCAAGGCTCTGCAGTACGCGGTGGACAACGACCGCAGCTCGGTGACCATCGTGCACAAGGGCAACATCATGAAGTTCACCGAGGGCGCCTTCAAGGAATGGGGCTACGAGGTGGCGCGTGACGAGTTCGGTGCCGAGCTGCTCGATGGCGGCCCGTGGATGCAGTTCAAGAACCCGCGTACCGGCAAGAACATCGTGGTCAAGGACGCCATCGCCGACGCCATGCTCCAGCAGATCCTGCTGCGCCCGGCCGAGTACGACGTGATCGCCACCCTCAACCTCAACGGTGATTACTTGTCCGACGCCCTGGCGGCGGAGGTGGGTGGTATCGGTATCGCCCCGGGCGCCAACCTGTCCGACACCATCGCCATGTTTGAGGCAACCCACGGCACGGCGCCCAAGTACGCCGGTCAGGACAAGGTCAACCCGGGCTCGGTGATCCTGTCGGCCGAGATGATGCTGCGCCACATGGGCTGGACCGAGGCGGCGGACCTGATCATCAAGGGCACCAATGGCGCCATCGCGGCGAAGACCGTGACCTATGACTTCGAGCGTCTGATGGACGGTGCCAAGCTGATGTCCTGTTCGCAGTTCGGCGACGCAATGATCAGCCATATGTGAACTGACGAGTGGTAAAAGAAAGGCCGGTCATCTGACCGGCCTTTTTCATGGTGAATCAAACACCGAGGTGTCAGACTTCAACCGTCGTGCCCTGAGGCAGGCTCACTGCAGCGGGCTTTTCGGTGGTGGCCGACAGCGCGCTGATGTTTACGGCGTGGAGTCCTTTAGGACCTTGAATAATATCGAAGCTTACCGGCTGGCCAGCTTTGAGCGTCTTGTAACCGTCCATCTGGATAGCCGAGTAATGGGCGAACAGGTCCTCATCTCGGCCATCGGCGAGGATGAACCCATAGCCTTTGGCGTTGTTGAACCACTTGACCTTACCGCTGAGCATGCTGATATCCCTCTGCAAAGGACTCCATCACTGGAGTATCATCCACTTCGATCCCGCGCACGACTCAACCGGTTGGACGAAAAGGCGCGGAACCCCTCACACCCTAATCAAGGGTATTCATTGTTTGTAACACCGTTTTGCCGATAGTCAAGGCCATGCTGTAACCGGCTGCGAAGGCGGTCAAACTCTTTCCAGAACTCGAATTCGTCCAGCCATGAACCTTTATTCCGACATGCATGCAAGTAGCCAGATTCGACTAACATTCAATCAGGATCGCCCCGCAACGCATGAGGATGACGCCGCCGGTGTGGCCGTGCAGGAATCCAAACCGGCGTTGCAGGCACCTCCGCTGTATAAAGTGGTCCTATTCAATGACGACTACACACCGATGGATTTCGTGGTCGAAGTGCTCGAGGTGTTTTTCAACCTTAATCGGGAGCTGGCGACCAAGATCATGCTGACCGTCCATACAGAGGGACGAGCCGTGTGCGGCGTGTTTACTCGCGATATCGCTGAAACCAAAGCGATGCAGGTAAATCAATACGCGAGAGAGAGCCAGCATCCACTACTCTGTGAGATAGAGAAGGACGGTTAACGCCGGCCGCTTGGGCATGAGGTGAAGCTATGTTAAATCGAGAGCTCGAAGTCACCCTCAATCTGGCCTTCAAGGAGGCTCGCACCAAGCGTCATGAGTTCATGACGGTTGAGCACCTCCTGCTGGCCCTGTTGGACAACGAGGCCGCCGCCAGCGTCTTGCGCGCATGTGGGGCGAACCTGGACAAGTTGCGCCATGACCTGCAGGAGTTCATCGATTCCACCACGCCATTGATTCCCCAGCACGATGAGGAACGCGAGACCCAGCCAACCCTGGGCTTCCAGCGTGTCCTGCAGCGTGCGGTCTTCCATGTGCAGAGTTCCGGCAAGCGTGAAGTAACCGGCGCCAACGTGCTGGTGGCGATCTTCAGCGAGCAGGAAAGTCAGGCCGTGTTCCTGCTCAAGCAGCAGAGCGTTGCCCGCATCGACGTGGTCAATTTCATCGCCCACGGCATTTCCAAGGTGCCGGGCCATGGCGGGCATCCCGAGAACGAGCAGGAAATGCAGGATGAGGAGGGCGGTGAGTCCTCGACGTCCGGCAATCCGCTGGACGCCTACGCCAGCAACCTGAACGAACTGGCGCGCCAGGGACGGATCGATCCGCTGGTTGGCCGCGAGCAGGAAGTGGAGCGCGTCGCGCAGATCCTCGCCCGTCGCCGCAAGAACAACCCGTTGCTGGTCGGCGAGGCTGGCGTGGGCAAGACCGCGATCGCCGAAGGCCTGGCCAAGCGCATCGTCGACAGCCAGGTGCCGGATCTGCTGGCCGACAGCGTGGTCTATTCCCTGGACCTCGGCGCCTTGCTGGCGGGAACCAAGTACCGCGGCGATTTCGAGAAGCGCTTCAAGGCGCTGCTCAACGAGCTGCGCAAACGGCCCCATGCAATTCTGTTCATCGACGAGATCCACACCATCATCGGCGCGGGTGCTGCGTCCGGCGGCGTGATGGACGCGTCGAATCTGCTCAAGCCCATGCTGTCCTCGGGCGAGATCCGCTGCATCGGTTCGACCACCTTCCAGGAATTCCGCGGCATCTTCGAGAAGGACCGCGCCCTGGCGCGTCGCTTCCAGAAGGTCGATGTCACCGAGCCTTCGGTGGACGACACCTACGGCATTCTCAAGGGCCTCAAGGGGCGCTTCGAGCAGCACCACGGCATCGAATACAGTGACGAGGCGTTGCGTGCAGCCGCTGAGCTGGCGGCACGCTACATCAATGACCGGCACATGCCGGACAAGGCCATCGACGTCATCGACGAGGCGGGTGCCTTCCAGCGCCTGCAGCCGGAAGACAAGCGTGTGCAGCGTATCGACGTGGCCCAGGTGGAAGACATTGTGGCGAAGATCGCCCGGATTCCGCCAAAGCACGTCACCAGTTCCGACAAGGAGCTGCTGCGCAACCTCGAGCGCGACCTCAAGCTGACGGTGTTCGGCCAGGATGCGGCCATCGATTCGTTGTCCACGGCGATCAAGCTGTCCCGTGCCGGTCTCAAGGCGCCGGACAAGCCGGTCGGCTCGTTCCTGTTCGCCGGTCCTACCGGTGTCGGCAAGACCGAAGCCGCCCGTCAGTTGGCCAAGGCCATGGGCATCGAGCTGGTGCGCTTCGACATGTCGGAGTACATGGAGCGGCACACCGTGTCGCGCCTGATCGGTGCGCCGCCCGGCTACGTCGGTTTCGACCAGGGTGGCCTGCTGACCGAAGCCATCACCAAGATGCCGCACTGCGTCCTGCTGCTCGACGAAATCGAGAAGGCGCACCCGGAAGTCTTCAACCTGCTGCTGCAGGTCATGGACCACGGGACGCTGACCGATAACAACGGCCGCAAGGCGGACTTCCGCAACGTCATCCTGATCATGACCACCAACGCCGGGGCGGAAACCGCTTCCCGCGCGTCCATTGGCTTCACCTACCAGGACCACTCGTCCGATGCCATGGAAGTGATCAAGAAGAGCTTCACGCCGGAGTTCCGTAACCGCCTGGACACCATCATCCAGTTCGGTCGCCTGAGCCACGAAGTGATCAAGAGCATCGTCGACAAGTTCCTCACCGAGCTGCAGGCGCAGCTCGAAGACAAGCGTGTCATGCTCGAGGTCAGTGATGCGGCGCGGGGTTGGCTGGCCGAGAAGGGCTACGACGTGCAGATGGGCGCTCGCCCGATGGCGCGCCTGATCCAGGATCGGATCAAGCGTCCGCTGGCGGAGGAGATTCTGTTCGGCGAGCTGGCCGAGCACGGTGGTGTCGTGCACATCGACCTGGAAGATGGCGAGCTGACCTTCGACTTCGAAACCACAGCTGAAATGGCCTGATAACAGGTCGGCTCCAAGCAAAAAGCCCGGTGCATGCGCCGGGCTTTTTTATGGGTGCGTGTTGCGCGAGGGCGGTGGTGCAGGTCGTCGCAGCAACAAAAAAACGCCCGGCAATGGCCGGGCGTTTTGACTGGTGCTTGGCTTAGCGGGCGCGGTAGGTGATGCGGCCCTTGCTCAAGTCATAAGGCGTCAGCTCTACGCGAACCTTGTCGCCAGTCAGAATGCGGATGTAGTTCTTGCGCATCTTTCCGGAGATGTGCGCGGTTACGACGTGCCCGTTTTCCAACTCCACGCGGAACATGGTGTTGGGCAGGGTGTCGACGACAGTGCCTTCCATTTCGAAGCTGTCTTCTTTCGACATGCAGTAAAGCCCTCGGTATCCAATGAATGGCCCGGTGCAACTGGCGCCAGGCAAAAGCGGCGTGCATTGTGCCCGAAAAGTGGGGATTACGCCAAGGGCTTAGGTGACGACGACCCAGCGTTGATTGACGAACAGCTCTATCGGGCGGTACTGGGTCTTGTAGCTCATTTTCCGGCAGTTCTTGATCCAGTAACCGAGATAGACCGCGTGCAGGCCCAAACGTGCGGTTTCTCCGATCTGCCACAGGATGGCGAAACGCCCCAGGCTGCGGCGCTCTTCGCTGGGGTCATAAAAGGTGTAAACCGCCGACAGGCCGTTGGGCAGCAGGTCGGTGACGGCGATAGCCAGCAGGCGATCGTCGTGGCGGAACTCGTAGAACCGCGAAAAAGGCAGGTCGCGCACCAGGAAGGTGGAAAACTGCTCGCGGGTGGGCGGGTACATGTCGCCATCGGCGTGCCGCTGCTCGATGTAGCGGACATACAGGGCGTAATACTCTTCGGTGAAGGTCGGTTTCACGGCCGTCACCTCGATGTCGGCATTGCGCTTGAGAATACGGCGCTGCTGGCGGCTGGGGCTGAAGGGTTCGGCAGGAATGCGGGCCGGTACGCAGGCCGTGCAGCGCTGGCAGTGCGGGCGATAGAGGTGATCGCCGCTGCGGCGAAAGCCCATCTCCGACAGTTCGGCATACACGTCCGCATCCATGGGCTGACTGGGGTCGAGGAACAGCGTGGTGGCCTGTTCTTCGGGCAGGTAGCTGCACGGGTGAGGCTGGGTAGCATAGAACTTCAGGCGGGCCAGCTCGGTCATGTTCGACTCTCGGGATAAGCCTTGAGTAAGTGTAAGCCAGCCTTGGGCACTCGCCTAGGCGCGCCAGGTGGCGCCGTTGGGCTGGTCGAGGTGGTTCGCCAGGTAGTGGGCGAACGCATCGCGGCTGATCGGGCGGGCGCCGAAGCTGTGCAGGTGCTGGGTCGGCATCTGGCAGTCGATCAGGACGAAACCGGCTGCTTTCAGGTGTTCGACCAGGGTGACGAAGCCTACCTTGGAGGCGTTGTCGGCGCGGCTGAACATCGATTCTCCAAAGAATAGCTGTCCCATGGCAAGACCGTAGAGGCCGCCGACCAGTTCCTCGTCGCGCCAGACTTCCACCGAATGCGCAAAGCCGCGGGCATGCAGTTCGAGGTAGGCGTCGCGCATGGTCTGGGTGATCCAGGTGCCGTCGGCGTAGGCGCGGGGCCCTGAGCAGCCGTCGATGACCGCGGCGAACTGCTGGTCGAAGGTCACCCGGTAGGTGCCCTGACGCATGACTTTGCGCAGGCTGCGCGATACGTGCAGCTCGTCCGGAAGGATTACGGTGCGCGGGTCGGGCGACCACCAGAGGATGGGCTGTCCGTCCGAGAACCAGGGGAAGCAGCCATGGCGATAGGCCTGGACCAGGCGCTCGGGGCTCAGGTCGCCGCCGGCCGCCAACAGGCCATTGGGCTCGCGCAGGGCTTTGTTGAGGGGCGGGAAGGTCAGCGAGTCACGCTGCAGCCAGGTCAGCATTCGGCAATCGCCAGGGCAGGGGAGGGCGGGGGTGACCCCGCCCGGGATCGATCAGTTGTCGTCGAGGAATTTTTCGACGTCCAGCGCCGCCATGCAGCCGGCGCCGGCGGAGGTGATCGCCTGACGGTAGACGTGATCGGCCACGTCGCCGGCGGCAAACACACCTTCGATGCTGGTCGCGGTGGCGTTGCCTTCGCTGCCGCCCTTGATCAGCAGGTAGCCGTCACGCATTTCCAACTGGCCCTTGAACAGGTCGGTGTTGGGCTTGTGGCCGATGGCGATGAACACGCCGGCCAGCGGCAGGTCCTGGGTTTCGCCGGTCAGGGTGTCGCGCAGGCGCGCGCCGGTCACGCCGCTGGCGTCGCCGAGGACTTCTTCCAGGGTGTTGTTCCAGTGCAGTTTGACGTTGCCGTTGGCGGCCTTGTCGAACAGCTTGTCCTGCAGGATTTTCTCCGAGCGCAGCTTGTCGCGGCGGTGCACCAGGTGCACTTCCTTGGCGATGTTGGACAGGTAGAGGGCTTCTTCGACAGCGGTGTTGCCGCCACCGATGACTGCGACCACCTGGTTGCGGTAGAAGAAACCGTCGCAGGTGGCGCAGGCCGATACGCCGCGGCCGGAGAACGCTTCTTCCGACGGCAGACCCAGGTACTGGGCGCTGGCGCCGGTGGCGATGATCAGCGCGTCACAGGTGTAGGTGCCGCTGTCGCCCTTGAGGGTGAACGGGCGCTGCTGCAACTCGGCAGTGTGGATGTGGTCGTAGATGATCTCGGTGTCGAAGCGCTCGGCGTGTTTCTGCATGCGCTCCATCAGGGCGGGGCCGGTCAGGCCTTCCACGTCGCCTGGCCAGTTGTCGACTTCAGTGGTGGTGGTGAGCTGGCCGCCCGGCTGGATCCCGGTGATGATCACCGGCTTCAGGTTGGCCCGGGCAGCGTATACCGCAGCGCTATAACCGGCAGGACCCGAACCCAGGATGATCAGGCGGGAATGCTTGACTTCGCTCATAAAAAGACCCCATAAGCCTTTGTCACAAAAGAGAATGCATGCTCCAATTGAGCCGCACGGAAGATGTTGGTGGCTATGCTACACCGAAGCAGGGGCGCAGCGGGAGCCAGCGACCCGCAAGCGTGGCATCGTGTGGGCAAACCCGTACAATAGACCGCCGAGGCCTTTCCTTGCTCCTTGTTAATCGTTTAGTCGGCGCCACAGGCGCAGGAACAGATGCGTTTTGAAGAACTCTAGCCCTACAGCCCAGGCCCCCGTGTGGCGTCAGCAATTACCTAGCCGTTTGAAGGAAGGTGCGCTGATCGCTCTGGGGGCATTGTGTCTTTATTTGTGGATGGCATTGCTGACCTACGACCCGGCCGATCCGGGCTGGACGCACACCAGCAATGTCGAGCAGGTGCAGAACGCCGCCGGCCGCGCCGGTGCGTGGTTCGCTGACATCCTGTTCATGGCGTTGGGCTATTTCGCGTACCTCTTTCCGTTGCTGCTGGGCGTCAAGACCCTGCAGGTATTCCGCAGCCGCCACCAGCCGTGGCAGTGGAGCGGCTGGCTGTTCTCCTGGCGCCTGATCGGCCTGGTGTTCCTGGTGCTGTCCGGTGCGGCGCTGGCCTACATCCATTTCCATTCCGGCTCGCACATGCCGGCCTCTGCCGGTGGTGCACTGGGCGAAAGCCTGGGGCAACTGGCCGTCAACGCGCTGAACGTGCAGGGCAGCACCCTGGTGTTCATCGCCCTGTTCCTGTTCGGCCTGACGGTCTTCACCGACCTGTCCTGGTTCAAGGTCATGGACCTGACCGGCAAGATCACCCTCGACCTGCTCGAATTGCTGCAGAGCCTGGTCAACCGCTGGTGGAATTCGCGCCTGGAGCGCAAGCAGCTGGTCGCCCAGCTGCGTGAAGTGGACGAGCGCGTCAGCGAAGTCGCCGCCCCCGTGGTGCGCGACCGCCGCGAGCAGGCCAAGGTCAAGGAACGCCTGATCGAGCGCGAAGAGTCCCTGAACAAGCACATGACCGAGCGCGAGAGCCGTCCGGCCCCGGTCATCACACCGCCTGCGCCGCCCAAGTCGGTGGAGCCCAGCAAGCGCGTGCAGAAAGAGAAGCAGGCGCCGCTGTTCGTCGACAGCGCCGTCGAAGGCACGCTGCCGCCCATCTCCATTCTCGACCCGGCCGAAGCCAAGAAGGTCGCGTACTCCCCCGAATCCCTGAAAGGCGTGGGGCACCTGCTGGAGATCAAGCTGAAGGAATTCGGCGTCGAGGTCACGGTGGATTCGATCCACCCCGGCCCGGTGATCACCCGATACGAGATTCAGCCTGCTGCCGGCGTGAAGGTCAGCCGCATCGCCAACCTGGCCAAGGACCTGGCGCGCTCGCTGGCCGTGACCAGCGTGCGGGTGGTCGAGGTCATCCCGGGCAAGACCACCGTGGGTATCGAGATTCCCAACGAAGACCGGCAGATCGTGCGGTTTTCCGAGGTGCTGTCGTCCAATGAGTACGACGAGGCCCGTTCGCCGGTCACCCTGGCCCTGGGCCACGACATCGGCGGCAAGCCGGTGATCACCGACCTGGCGAAGATGCCGCACCTGCTGGTGGCCGGTACCACCGGTTCCGGTAAGTCGGTGGGCGTGAACGCCATGATCCTGTCGATCCTGTTCAAGTCGTCGCCTGCGGACGCCAGGCTGATCATGATCGACCCGAAGATGCTCGAACTGTCGATCTACGAGGGCATTCCGCACCTGCTCTGCCCGGTGGTCACCGACATGAAGGAGGCGGCCAACGCGCTGCGCTGGAGCGTTGCCGAGATGGAGCGGCGCTACAAGCTGATGTCCAAGATGGGCGTGCGCAACCTGGCCGGCTTCAACCGCAAGATCAAGGACGCCATCGAGGCCGGCACGCCGATCGCCGATCCGCTGTACAAGCGCGAAAGCATGGAAGACGAGGCGCCGTTGCTGGAGCCGCTGCCGACCATCGTGGTGGTGGTCGACGAATTCGCCGACATGATGATGATCGTCGGCAAGAAGGTCGAAGAGCTGATCGCCCGTATCGCCCAGAAGGCCCGTGCCGCGGGTATTCACCTGATCCTGGCGACCCAGCGTCCGTCGGTGGACGTGATCACGGGCCTGATCAAGGCCAACATCCCGACCCGCATGGCCTTCCAGGTATCGAGCAAGATCGACTCGCGCACCATCATCGACCAGGGCGGGGCAGAACAGCTGCTCGGCCACGGTGACATGCTGTATATGCCGCCGGGTACCAGCCTGCCGATCCGCGTACACGGCGCCTTCGTCTCCGACGAAGAAGTGCACCGCGTGGTCGAGGCGTGGAAACTGCGCGGTGCGCCGGATTACAACGAAGACATCCTGGCCGGTGCCGAAGAGGCCGGCAGCGGCTTCGAGGGCGGCGGCGAGGGCGGTGGCGAAGGCAGCGAGGAAGACCCGCTGTACGACGAAGCCGTGCGCTTCGTGACCGAAAGCCGCCGTGCCTCCATTTCCGCGGTGCAGCGCAAGCTCAAGATCGGCTACAACCGAGCCGCACGCATGATCGAGGCCATGGAAATGGCCGGTGTCGTCACCTCGATGAACACCAACGGTTCCCGCGAAGTCATCGCCCCGGGGCCGGTTCGCGACTAAACGTCCACGACTTATTTCATGAGGATTTCCATGCGCCTGATTCGCCTGTTGCTCGTAGCCGCACTGAGTGTGTCGAGCCTGTTCGCCCACGCCGAAGACGAAGTGGCGGTGCAGCGCCTGACCCAGTTGCTCAACCAGGCCCAGACCATCAATGCGCGGTTTTCCCAGCTGACCCTGGATGGCAGCGGCACCCAGCTGCAGGAAACCGCCGGCCAGCTGGCGCTCAAGCGCCCGGGGCTGTTCCGCTGGCACACCGACGAGCCGATGGAGCAACTGCTGGTGTCCAACGGTCAGAAAGTGTGGCTGTACGACCCGGACCTGGAGCAGGTCACCATCCAGACCCTGGACCAGCGCCTGACCCACACTCCGGCTCTGTTGCTGTCCGGTGACGTGTCGAAGATCCGCGAGAACTTCGAGATCACCCACAAGGAAGGCGGCAGCGTGGTGGACTTCATCCTCAAGCCAAAATCCAAGGACACCCTGTTCGACAGCCTGCGCCTGTCGTTCCGCAACGGCGTCCTGAATGACATGCAGCTGATCGACAGCATCGGCCAGCGCACCAACATTCTGTTCCTCAATGTGAAGATGAACGAAGCCATCGACGACGGCCAGTTCAGTTTCGACATTCCCGAGGGCGCAGACGTCATCCAAGAGTAAGAGGCTCCAGCCCGGTTCCATGGACCTGTTTCGCAATGCGCCCGTCGCTCAACCCCTGGCCGCCCGCCTGCGCGCGGCCAGCCTGGACGAGTACGTCGGTCAGGAACACCTGCTGGCGCGCGGCAAACCGCTGCGCGAGGCTCTGGAGCAGGGCGCGCTGCACTCGATGATCTTCTGGGGGCCGCCAGGCGTGGGCAAGACCACCCTGGCGCGCCTGCTGGCCCAGGTTACCGATGCGCACTTCGAGACGATTTCCGCCGTGCTCTCCGGGGTCAAGGAGATCCGCCAGGCGGTGGAGGTGGCCCAGCAGCATGCCGCCCAGTACGGCCGCCGGACCATCCTGTTCGTTGACGAAGTGCACCGCTTCAACAAGTCCCAGCAGGATGCCTTCCTGCCCTACGTGGAAGACGGCACGCTGATCTTCATCGGCGCCACCACGGAAAACCCCTCGTTCGAACTGAATAACGCGCTGTTGTCCCGTGCCCGGGTCTATGTGCTGAAAAGCCTCGACGAAACGGCCCTACGCAAGCTGGTTGACCGCGCCCTGACCGATCCAAAGGGGCTGGGCGAGCGCCACTTGAACCTGCCGGATGACAGCTTCGCGATCCTGGTGGCCGCGGCCGATGGTGATGGGCGACGCCTGCTCAACTTCCTGGAAAACGCCGCCGACCTGGCCGACGACAACAGCGCCATCAGCGTCGAGTTGCTGCAGGACCTGCTGGGTGACAGCCGTCGCCGTTTCGACAAGGGCGGCGAGGCCTTCTACGACCAGATTTCCGCACTGCACAAGTCGGTGCGTGGTTCCAGCCCGGACGGTGCCCTGTACTGGTATGCGCGCATGCTCGATGGTGGCTGCGACCCGCTGTACATCGCGCGCCGGGTGGTGCGCATGGCCAGTGAGGACATCGGCAACGCCGACCCCCGCGCCCTGACCCTGTGCCTCAACGCCTGGGATGTTCAGGAACGCCTGGGCAGCCCGGAAGGCGAGCTGGCGGTGGCCCAGGCCATCGTCTACCTGGCCTGTGCGCCGAAGAGCAACGCGGTCTATACGGCCTTCAAGTCGGCCATGCGTGAGGCCGCGGAGCACGGCTCGCTGGAAGTGCCGCTGCACCTGCGCAATGCGCCGACCAAGCTGATGAAACAACTGGGGTATGGCGACGAGTACCGCTATGCCCATGATGAGCCGGACGCCTACGCCGCCGGCGAAGACTACTTCCCCGAACAGCTGCCGCCGCGCCAGTACTACCAGCCGGTGCCGCGCGGCCTGGAAGGCAAGATCCGCGACAAGCTGGCCCACCTGGCCAGCCAGGATGCCGCCAGCCCGCGCAAGCGGAGGCCATCATGATCGGTGTGGTTCTGGCGGTCGCCGCCGGCGGGGCGACCGGCACCTTGCTGCGTTTTGCCACGGGCAACTGGATCACGGCGCACTGGCCGCAGCACTTCTATACCGCTACCCTGGCGGTGAATATCGTCGGCTGCCTGCTGATCGGTTACCTATACGGCCTGTTTCTGCTGCGGCCTGAGGTGCCTCTCGAGGTGCGTGCCGGCCTGATCGTCGGCTTCCTTGGTGGCCTGACGACGTTTTCTTCCTTTTCGCTCGACACGATCCGCCTGCTCGAAAGCGGGCACGCGCCTCTGGCCTTCGGCTATGTGGCGCTGAGTGTGTTCGGCAGCCTGCTCGCCACCTGGGCGGGTCTATCTTTCACCAAACTCTGATTGACGAGAACCTGACATGCTCGACGCCAAACTGGTACGTACCCAACTGCATGAAATCGCCGAGCGCCTTACCGCTCGTGGCTTTCAACTGGACGTAGCGCGTTTCGAATCCCTCGAATCCCAGCGCAAGGACGTACAGACCCGCACCGAGCAGTTGCAGGCCGAGCGTAACAGTCGTTCCAAGGCCATCGGTCAGGCCAAGCAGCGCGGCGAAGACATTGCGCCGCTGCTGGCCGATGTGGACCGCATGGGCAACGAGCTGGAAGAGGGCAAGCGCGAACTGGAGACCATCCAGGCCGACCTCGACAACCTGCTGCTGAACATCCCCAACCTGCCCCATGAATCGGTGCCGGTCGGCGAGGATGAAGATGGCAACGTCGAGGTGCGCCGCTGGGGCACCCCGAAGGCCTTCGATTTCGAGATCAAGGACCACGTGAGCCTGGGCGAGCAACACGGCTGGCTGGACTTCGAGACCGCCGCCAAGCTGTCGGGTGCGCGCTTCGCCTTGCTGCGCGGCCCGATCGCCCGTCTGCACCGCGCCCTGGCGCAGTTCATGATCAACCTGCACACCGCCGAGCACGGCTACGAAGAGGCCTACACCCCGTACCTGGTGCAGGCGCCCGCGCTGCAGGGCACCGGTCAATTGCCGAAGTTCGAGGAAGACCTGTTCAAGATCAGCCGCGAAGGTGAGGCCGACTTCTACCTGATCCCGACCGCCGAGGTGTCGCTGACCAATATCGTGTCCGGCGAAATCCTTGAGGCCAAACAGCTGCCGTTGAAGTTCGTCGCCCACACCCCGTGCTTCCGCAGCGAAGCCGGTGCGTCGGGCCGCGACACCCGCGGCATGATCCGCCAGCACCAGTTCGACAAGGTCGAGATGGTCCATATCGTCGAGCCCGGCAAGTCCTTCGAGGCGCTCGAGGAGCTGACCAGCCACGCCGAGAAGGTCCTGCAGCTGCTGGAGCTGCCATACCGCGTGCTGGCCCTGTGCACCGGCGACATGGGCTTCAGCGCCACCAAGACCTACGACCTGGAAGTCTGGGTGCCGAGCCAGGACAAGTACCGCGAGATCTCGTCCTGCTCCAACTGCGGCGACTTCCAGTCGCGCCGCATGCAGGCGCGCTACCGCAACCCGGAAACCGGCAAGCCGGAGCTGCTGCACACCCTCAATGGCTCGGGCCTGGCCGTGGGCCGTACCCTGGTGGCGGTGCTGGAAAACTACCAGCAGGCCGACGGCAGCATCCGTGTGCCGGAGGTGCTCAAGCCGTACATGGGCGGTATCGACGTCATCGGCTGAGCCGTACGCTCGACAGCATGACCCGGGGTGGCGATGGCCACCCCTTTTTTCAGTGCCGTCTGGCTTGTCCCAGGCCAGACGGCGTGTTCAATCGGCCCGGCCATTCACACCTGCGAGACCCCCATGGATTTCCTCCCTCTGTTTCACAAGCTGCAAGGTCGCCGGGTGCTGGTGGTCGGTGGCGGCGAAGTGGCGCTGCGCAAGTCGCGCCTGCTGGCGGACGCCGGGGCGGCACTGCGCGTGGTGGCGCTGGACGTGAAAAGCGAGCTGCGCGAACTGGTGGCGCAGAGCGCCGGCGATCTGGTGTTGCGTGATTACCAGGCGGCCGACCTGAGCGGCGTGGCCCTGGTCATCGCGGCCACCGATGACGAAGCGCTCAACGCGACGGTGTCCGAGCAGGCCCAGGCCCTGGGCATTCCGGTGAACGTGGTCGATGCGCCGCAGCTGTGCAGCGTGATCTTTCCGGCCATCGTCGACCGTTCGCCGCTGATCGTTGCTGTGACCAGTGGCGGCGATGCGCCGGTGCTGGCACGGTTGATCCGCGCCAAGATCGAAACCTGGATTCCGGCTAGCTACGGCCAGCTGGCGGGCCTGGCCAAGCGCTTCCGCGCGCGGGTCAAGGGCCTGTTCCCGGATGTGCAGCAACGCCGGGTGTTCTGGGAGGACGTGTTCCAGGGGCCGATCGCCGAAAGCGTGTTCGCGGGAAAAATGGCCGAAGGCGAGCGTCTGCTGGAGGCGAAGATCGCCGGGGCCGCGCCCCAGGCGCTGGGTGAGGTTTATCTGGTCGGGGCGGGGCCGGGCGATCCCGACCTGCTGACCTTCCGTGCGCTGCGCCTGATGCAGCAGGCGGACGTGGTGCTGTACGACCGCCTGGTGGCGCCGGCCATCGTCGAGCTGTGCCGCCGGGATGCCGAGCGCATCTACGTCGGCAAGCGCCGCGCCGATCACGCCTTGCCTCAGGAGCAGATCAACCAGTCCCTGGTCGAGCTGGCCAAGTCGGGCAAGCGGGTGCTTCGCCTGAAAGGCGGCGATCCCTTCATCTTCGGGCGTGGCGGGGAAGAGATCGAAGAGCTGGCGGCCCACGGCATTCCGTTCCAGGTGGTGCCTGGCATCACCGCGGCCAGCGGCTGTGCGTCCTACGCGGGCATTCCCCTGACGCACCGCGATCATGCGCAGTCGGTGCGTTTTGTCACCGGCCACCTCAAGGACGGCAGTTGCGATTTGCCCTGGGGCGAGCTGGCGGCGCCGCGTCAGACCCTGGTGTTCTATATGGGCCTGGTCGGCTTGCCGGTGATCTGCGAGCGGCTGATTGCTCATGGCCGGGCGGCGAGCACGCCGGCGGCGCTGATTCAGCAGGGCACCACGCAGAATCAGCGGGTGTTCACCGGTACCCTGGAAAACCTGCCGCAGCTGGTGGCCGAGCATGAAGTGCATGCGCCGACGCTGGTGATCGTCGGCGAGGTGGTGCAGCTACGCGACAAACTCGCCTGGTTCGAAGGCGCCCAGGCGCAGGATTAACGCCCCATCCACACACCGTTGCCAGGCAGGCGCTCGCGGTCGTGCGGGCGCGTGAAGTCCTGCTCCGGGCCCTTGGGAATGACGCCGGTCGGGTTGATGGTGCGGTGGCTGGCGTAGTAGTGGCTCTTGATGTGAGTCATGTCCACCGTCTGCGCCGCCCCCGGCCACTGGTACAGCTCACGCAGCCAGTTGGACAGGTTCGGGTAGTCCTCGATGCGCTTCAGGTTGCACTTGAAGTGCCCGTGATAGACCGCGTCGAAGCGCACCAGGGTGGTGAACAGGCGCCAGTCGGCTTCGGTCAGGTAATCGCCCGCCAGGTAGCGGCGCTCACCCAGGCGTGACTCCAGCCAGTCCAGTTCGGTGAACAGCGTATCGAAGGCTTCCTCGTAGGCTTGCTGGGTGGTGGCGAAACCGGCCCGGTACACGCCGTTGTTCACTGCCGGGTAGATCCGCTGGTTGAGCAGCTCGATCTCGTCGGCCAGGGCGTCCGGGTAGAAATTCAGGTGGTTGTCGGTCAGCCCGTTGAAGGCCGAGTTGAACATGCGGATGATTTCCGCCGACTCGTTGCTGACGATGCGCTGGCGCTGCTTGTCCCAGAGCAGGGGCACGGTCACTCGGCCGGTGTACTGGGCATCATCGGCGGTGTAGCGCTGGTGCAGGAACTCGAAGCCGTCCAGAGCATCGCCGGTGGAGCCGGTGGTGGTGTCGAAGCTCCAGCCGTCTTCGCGCATCAGCCAGCTCACCACCGACACGTCGATCAGCGATTCCAGGCCTTTGAACTGGCGCAGCAGCAGGGTGCGGTGAGCCCAGGGACAGGCCAGCGAGACGAACAGGTGGTAGCGCCCGGCTTCGGCCTTGAAGCCGCCTTCACCGCTCGGCCCCGGCGCGCCATCGGCCGTAATCCAGTTGCGGCGCTGGGCTTCTTCACGCTGGAAGCGCCCGTCTTTGGCCGTGTTGTACCACTGGTCTTGCCAGCGCCCTTCGATCAGCAAACCCATGTCCTGAAGCCTCGATTCGGCAAATGAGGTTTCAGTCTAACGAGATGGTTTCGATGGAAGGGTGGAAAAACCTGCCCGTATCAATCGATCAATTCGATTGAAGGCGATTGTCCCAGCGCTGTTGCGCCTCGGCGAACGCCGCTTCCCGGGGCATGCCCAGGCCGCGCAGGGCCAGGGCCATGGTGCTGAGCACGGCCAGGCGGGCATAGCTGTCTTCGACCTCGCCGCGCCAGAAGGCTTGCAGATGGGTGATATCCAGGGACTCGGGTTTGACATGGCGCTGGGCGGAGAGGGCGGGCCACTCTTCGTCCCAGTTGATGCCGTTGGCCGTGCCATGGAGGTGGCTGGTGGCATCGGGATTGACCTCGATCTCGCCGCCTTCGCCCTTGATCACGATCGCGGTGTCGCCCAACAACTGGCTGGCTTCGCGGTGCACCGCCTGGTAGCCGGGGTGGAAGATACTCTGCAGGCCGCAGCGGGCCGACAGCGGGTTGAGAATGCGCGCCAGGGAGTGGATGGGCGAGCGCAGGCCCAGGGTATTGCGCAAGTCGATCATGCGTTGCAGCTGCGGCATCCAGTCGCCGAGCGGAATGAACGCCAGGTTGCCCTGCTGCAGGGCGCTGCCGACGTCCTGCCAGTGGCGGCACAGCGGAATATCCAGTTGTTCCAGCACTTGTTCGGTGTATAGGCGCCCGGCCGTGTGTGGGCCGCCGCCGTGCATGAGGATGCGGACGCCGCTGGCCGCCAGGGCCTTGGCGGCCAGGAGATACCAGGGCAGGTGCCGCTTCTTGCCGGCGTAGGTCGGCCAGTCGATGTCGACGTCGAGCGCCGGCACCTGCAGGCGGGCGCGAATGGCGTCGGTGAAGCCGGCCATTTCCTCGGCGCTTTCTTCCTTGTGCCGAAGCAGCATCAGGAAGGCACCCAGTTGGGTGTCCTCGACCTTGTCGTCGAGCAGCATGCCCATAGCCTCGCGGGCTTCCTCGCGGGTCAGGTTGCGGGCGCCACGCTTGCCCTTGCCGAGAATGCGCACGAACTGTGCGAACGGGTGTTCCGGGGGCGTTACCAGGTTCATAGGCAATTGGTCGGCTTGGGCAGGCCCGCCAGCTTGGCGGCAAGTTTGGCGGGAGTGCCGTTGAACAGGCGGTTGAGGTGCAGGCTGTTGCCTTTTTCCGGCCCGAGCTCGAGGGCGACGTACTTGATCAGTGGCCGGTTGGCGGGCGACAGCTGGAATTCGTCGTAGAAGGCACGCAACAGCACGAGGATTTCCCAGTGCTCGGCGTCGAGTGGCAGGCCTTCTTGTGCGGCCAAGGCCTGGGCGACGGGCTCGGACCAGTCAGTGAGGTCGACCAGGTAGCCGTCCTTGTCCAGGGCGATCGAACGGCCTTCAACCAATAGCGTACTCATAGCCAGCTATTGACCTTGGCGAAGCGGCAGCTGAGTTCGACGAAGCCGGCGTAGTCCACCGCCTGGGCGCGGTCCGAGGCTGCGATACCGCGTGCCTGCAGGTCCTCGTCCAGAGCGTACAGGCCGATGCTGTCCGGCATCAGCTCCAGGGCCTGGCGCTGCAGGGTGCCCGCTTGCAGGGCATAGACGGCATCGCCGCTGAGCAGCAGGCCGTCGTCTGCGCCGAGCAGGCGCAGGCAACTGCTCAGGCGGCTGTCGCTGAATGGCGAATGGGAAAGTACGTGCAAAGTGGCCATCAGAGGGTGATCACCTGGTCGTAACGGGCAATAAGGGCGGTGAGGTCGCTATCGTCCAGCACCTCCACCGACAGGGCCAGTGCGTCGCCGGGCACGCCGCGTTCCTGCAGGCTGCGCGACGAGGCATACAGGGATTCCACGCCAAACATCGGCAGTGCCTGCAGGTTGGCGCTCAGGTCCTTCTGTTGCAGCGAGGCCGCTTGCTGGCCAGAGGCGAGCTGGAACACGCCGTCATCGAGAAACAGCATGCCCAGCGGCAGGTCGAAGGCACCACCCGCCAGGGCGATATCCAGGGCTTCGCGGGCGCCGGGGCCGGACCAGGGTGCCTGGCGGGTGATGATCAATAGAGATTGGCTCATGTCATGGGCCTCCGAAACTCACCAGGCGATCAGCGATCTGGTTCGCCTCGTGCAGTTGGCCCAGGCCGGACAACGTCCACGGCGCTTGCAGGTTGGCGCCGCCGCGCTCGTAGCGTTTGGCCTCGTCGCCATCGAGCACGCCACGGCGCAAGGCGGCGGCGATACAGACCACGCCGTCGAGCTGGTGCTCGCTGACGAAGGCGCGCCACTCGGACGTTAGGTTCAGTTCATCCTGAGGGCTGACCACGTGGCTCGACGCGCTGTGCACGCCGTCCTGGTAGAAGAACAGACGGACGATTTCGTGGCCGCCTTCCAGCGCCGCCTGGGCGAAGCGCAGGGCTCGCCGCGAAGAGGGGGCATGGGGCGGGGCGAACAGGGCGATGGCGAACTTCATACGGAATCCGACGGTGAAAACTGGGCGAATGATAAGGCCTCGGCGCCCAAGATGCTCGCTGCAGGCATGAAAAAGCCCGCCGAAGCGGGCTTGTTCCAGTCGTGACGCTGACGATCAGTCGTCGCCGCCCATGATGCCGAAGATCTGCAGCAGGCTGACGAACAGGTTGTAGATCGATACATACAGGCTGATGGTCGCCATGATGTAGTTGCGTTCGCCGCCATGGATGATCGCGCTGGTCTGGTACAGGATGCACGCCGAGGAGAACAGCACGAAGCCGGCGCTGATCGCCAGTTGCAGGCCGCTGATCTGGAAGAAGAAGCTGGCTACTACTGCGCCCAGCAGGACGAAGAAACCGGCGGTGATGAAGCCGCTGAGGAAGCTCATGTCCTTGCGGGTGGTCAGCACGTAAGCTGACAGACCGAAGAACACCAGGGCCGTCATGGTGAAGGCGGAGCTGACGACTTCAGCGCCGTTGGCCATGCCCATGTAGCGGTTCAGGATCGGGCCCAGGGTGTAACCCATGAAACCGGTCAGGGCCAGGGTGGAGACCAGGCCCCACGGCGAGTTGCGCAGCTTGGCGGTCAGGAAGAACAGGCCGTAGAAACCGATCAGCACCACGAAGATGTTCGGGTAGGGCACATTGGCGCGCTGTGCCAGGAACGCCACCAGGCCACTGAAGGCGAGGGTGATGGCCAGCAGGCCATAGGTGTTGCGCAGAACGCGGCTTACTTCCTGCTGTTCGACCTGCGCGTGATTGAGCGCGTATTCGTGTTCGTGCATGGCGTCACTCCTGTAGAGGCGATTGGGTCCGTGACCAGAGTCATGCCTGATCATAACAGAGCCCCGCGCAGTGCCAAGACAGAGAGTTTGACAGTGTGTTGCGTTCGGGTAAGATTGCCGCCCGCACAAAACGCCGGAAGCGTGGCAGAGCGGTTGAATGCAACGGTCTTGAAAACCGTCGAAGGGGAAACTCTTCCGTGAGTTCGAATCTCACCGCTTCCGCCATCTAATGCATTGTTTCTAAAGGCTTTTTTCTGGCGAAATGCTGAAAAGGGAACGTTTTGGGAACACTTTGGGAACAAAAGGGTGTTTGGGAAGGCCACTGAGGGGCCTCCCCGAATGGGGTCTTACAGTAGATCCAGCGCTCTGTTCAGCATCCCTACGAAGTCCGGGCCGTCCTTGCTGATCCACTTGGCGTAGTGCCGAAAGATCATCGCTGTCGACGTGTGCCCCATCTGATCCGCAATCCACTCCGGCGAAGCGATGCTGCTGCTCAGCATCTGGCTGGCGAACGTGTGCCGGCATTGGTTTGGTCCCCGCGGGCGCAGCTCTGCACGCTTGAGGTGCGCTTTCCACCAGCCGTTACGCAGCGTGTCGGACGTTGAATACGCCTCACCGCTCGCGGTGTTGTGGAACACGAAGCGCACACGCTGTTGCCGGCGCGTGCGGTTGTCGCGGTCAATCACCTCGATCATCACTGGTTCCAGGTGCGCGGTCAGCGCCACCTGGCGTTAGCGCCCGCAGTGCCGTCGACGTCCTCCCAGGCCACCGCCATGGCTTCGCTCCCCCATGGGCCGGACCAGATATGAATTCCGCTATGTTCAGCTCTTTGGCTCGATCGCTCTCCGTGCGGTGATCTTGTCCGAGGCATAGGAACTAGCTCTTTTGGCTCTCTGGCGTGATCTGGACGAGGTCGCCCAGCACGACATCCAGCGAGCCGCTGAAGAAAAGAAACGACTCTCTACCCTCGAAAGCCGACTCTAGGAACTGGAGGCAGTTGTAGCTGATATCAAAAGGCTGGCATGATCTGTTCCCATTGGGAACGTAAAGGAATACATGATCATGTCAGTACACGACACCCAGCATCTCCCACGCCTCACAGGCCACCGTATAACTCAAGAGTGTGCGCGGCTCGGTCTGACTCATTCTGAATTTCCTGAGCGCCTTTGCTATCAACCTTCGACGTATAAAGGTTTTCGAAGCGGGCGCCGGCGAGCCATTGCCTTACAACTTACAACCTGTCGGGCATACTACGGTTAGGTCTGACTTATAGGCTAATGGTTTGCCAGTGGTTAAGTTTCTTATTTTTAATGGCGACGTCACGGGTTTCGCGCTTGCTAATTTTGTCGGTTATTAACTTTATGTTATCGAGGGCGTAATGGCTGGAGAATTATTGGGAGTCGGAGTCAGAGACCTCCGAAGTTTTGGGGCTGAAAAGCAGCTTGTACCTGTTCGATCAATCAATGTTTTGGTTGGCAAAAATAGCTGCGGAAAAAGCACTTTCCTGAGGACTTATCCGTTGCTTAGGCAGTCCATCGAAGGTGACACAAGAACTCCTATATTATGGTATGCAGGGTATGGGGGGTATGTGGATTTTGGAGACTTCAAGACTTCTGTTAGAGATGGTGAAGATCAGTTATTTTTTGATTTTTCTATGCTGCTAAAAGTTGAGAGCCGGCGATATACAGCACTTACAAGAGAGCTTTATGAGGCGAGAGTTGATGCAGGTGCGCTCCGGTTTTCTGATACTCATAGAATTCAGTATGAAAAATATAACGATCTAGTTCGGCCAAGACGTTATGATAGTTATGAGGTCGATTTAGAACTCGGATTGTCTATGGTCGATAAAGACAAGTTGCTGTCGACTTTGATCTTGAGTGTATTTGGTGTAACAGTTGAATTAAATTATTCGGATAGAGGGGTTAATAGGTTTGAGGTGAGGACCGCCGATGGCGGTTATAGTAAGACCTTCGATGTACGATACATTTCATCTAAAGGCAATATTATTCCGACAGAGGTTAGTGGGATAAAGGACGTGACGCTTGCGTCAGGCGCCGTGAAGATGATTGATTCTGAATACTTAGGAAGGCATGTAATTTCCAATGTTATTGAATTGCTTGGGTTGTCTTCCTCTAAGCATGCGGAGCTTCGGAAGCGTTTAGGATATTTGGATTCTCGCCCTAAAGATGAGTTGAAAAGAGATTTAATAAAAATTATTTCTGATATGAATTACGTGGGCCCCCTAAAGAAAATTGAAAAAGAAGGGGTTCTGGAAGCAATTCAGGCAAATATACTTGCTCTTAATGTTAGTCGCTTTTGGAGTGCGGCAGATGATTTGCTAAAGAATTTTTATAGCGGTGTTCGGTATATGGGGCCGTTGAGAGCTACGGCAGAGCGATTTTATAGATTCCAAGATCTACAGATTGGTGAGCTAGATCATACTGGGGCTAATCTGCCCATGCTGATTTATTCTTTGGATAGAGCTAAAAGGAAAGAGTTGTCGGACTGGATAAAAGCAAATTTTGGCTTTTTACTAGAACTGCAAGTTGTAGGGTCTCACTATACGTTAAGAATCAAGGAGGAAGGTGAGTCAAACTACCATAATATTAGTGATATGGGTTTTGGGTATTCGCAAATACTTCCGGTTATTGTTTCCGTCTGGCTGGAATTGGTTAATAAGAACGGGCGTGCGGCGAGGGGGGTGAACAATGGGTCGTCGCGTAAACGCGCTTTGGTTATTGAGCAGCCGGAGCTGCATTTGCATCCTGCTTTGCAATACAAATTTGGCTTGGCTATCGCAAATGTAGCCGCTTTGGGCAAACAGTTGGGGTACACCTTCGTTATTGAAACTCATAGCAAACACATGATTGATGCGTTGTGTGAGGCTGTGAGATGCAAATCAATATCTTCCGAAGATTTAAGTATATGTCTTTTCGAAAAAGAGGGGGCGGGTCAAACTAAAATTCGTTTCTCTGGGTTCGATGATAATGGATACTTGACTAATTGGCCTGCAGGGTTCTTGGCTCCCGACTATGATTATAATAATTAATAGCTTGCCTGACTTTGGCAGTGACCGCGAAGGTAAGCTGAGAGCGCTACAGAATATTCTGACTTCCCATGGTGAGGGGAAGCATATCTTGTGGGCTCCGGTAGAGCTCATTAGTGAATTACAATCGTTGTCGTGCCTCTGTGAATATTCGCAAAGAGTGCTTGTGGATTTGCGCGGATTCGTTTTGGAAACAAGACATATTGAGAGGAAGTTCTCTTTTTATGTGGAAGTTGATTTTCAGGATGCCCGCAGTTTGCGTTTTGATGGTGATAGATTTGTTATAGGATATTCATGGGCTACTGATAGTTCGTATTTTCAGTCGGCACAGCTGCTGGCTGAAGATTATAATGATTTTTTGTTCTTCGAGAGAAGTGCGGAGATATATGTTGCGTCAAATCGAGAAGTTTCTTCTATTTGCGCCGTGAAGCTTTCTTGCATACCGGGTGGTGGGAGCGGGATTTTCGGGGTGTTCGAGGAAACTAAAGCGCTAAACAAATTATTTTTTTGTATCGTTGATAGCGACAAGAATCATCCCGGCGCATCTATTGGAAGTACTGCATCTCAATTCTACAGAACCCAGCTCGGTTACTATAGAAATTACATGCTGGAAATTCTCGAGTGCCATGAGTTGGAAAATATTATTCCTTTGAAAATTCTCACCGAGGTCGCAGGGGGGGAATTAGAGGGACTAATTTTTTCTGAACCTGACGCGTTGTGCTTCAGGAAATTTGCTGATCATAAGAAAGGGCTGTTAGTTAGCGAGGCCATTCAAAGCGATAGAGAGCACTCTTGCGATTATTGGCAGTGGCTTGAGGATAACGGATATGAAGATGATGCCGTCGTTTGCCCTCCGCTAGGGGCGAGAATTTTAGAACATTGTGTTTCATATATGAGAGAAAATAATCCACATCGAATTGCGGATATGATTGATAGAGACACCGATAGGTATTGGTATGATATTTCTCACATGGTGGCTTCTTGGGGTGTAGGCCTCAGGCGCGTTGTACGTTAATGGCTGCATAGGACGTTGTTGGCCTTTGTTGGACTCAATCATCCACCGGCAACGTCCAGAACAGCTGCCAGCCGTCATCGCGGTAGGCCACGGTGACGTTATCGTTCTCGCCGATCTCGTCCAGGATGCGCGCCCAGTCCTCGGGGCTGTCGCCCTCCATGCGCAGCAGTACCGCTGATCGGGATTTTTGCGCGGCCGGTGCGTTGATGGCCCGCTGAACACGGGCCCCGAGCAGCTCGTAAGAGGTGGGCACCGCTGCCGGCGCCGGTTTGCCTTTTGCCATGGTTTTGCTTCTCGATTGCTGTATGTACATACAGTAATTCCGAGTTTGCAAAATGTCACTCTCCATCCTGGGCCGCAACCAGCGGCTCGACCACCTGCTGCCCGAGGCGCGTGAGCTGCGCATTACGGGCTTCCAGTCACCCGCCGAGGACGAGAAGGAAGGCGGGCTCTCATTGGACGCACTCACCGGCCTGGGCGCCCCGCAGATCTTGGGGGGGCAGGTCGACGATAACAGCCTCATCGGCTTCGGCATGTACCCCGGCGACCGGCTGATTGTCGATCGCGGCACGATGCGCAAGCGCGAGCAGTATTATGTGGTGGTCGACCTGGCCAGCGACGGCTGCTACCGCGTACGCATGATGGCCGACAACGACCGATCCCGATCAGCGAGGTGGCGGCCAAAGATGACTTCGGCGCTATCAAGAACATCAGTCGCGACGACCTGCTGGCGGCGCTGCGCATTCCACTGTAGCTGATGGGTATTGTGCCCCAGAACGCGGGCGGGTTTGGTTCGATCAAGGACGCCGCAGCGGTCTGGGCTATGAGCGAGCTGGAGCCGATCCAGGCGAAGCTGAAGCAGATCAATGAGTGTTTGGGGGAAGAGGTGGTGCGCTTCTGGTCGTTTGAGCTGCCGGCTCCGAGAGAGCTTTGAGAAAAAGAGGGTTTCTGGGCAGGGCTATCGGCCAGCAGGTGAGCGTTAGTCCTGCTCCTGTCATTCACAGCCCATAATATTTCGACAGATTAGTCGCCAGAATCGAAGCTGCGGCTTGAACCGGAACATCCCATGCTGCAGTGCCAGCTTTACGGATCATTGCTGCCATCCAGTCCTTAACCTTTGCGCCAAACTCAGCAGGCTGTTCTATCGCAAGATTTGCATCTTGCTCAATCGCGGTTCGAAGGTACTGCAGGTCCTCAGAAGCAACCTTGTTCTCAGATAGCGCCCTGAGGAGCGATTCAATGTCGTTTTGGGCGACGGATGTGCTGTTATTGGACGCTTGACTGCCATCGCCTATCGCGAAATTAATATTTGCCCCATGCCCGAAAACTGCGCCCTTAAAAATCTCATTCAGGCCGGAAATCTTTGGTACGCCTGACAAATCATCGTCCTTTGCATCGGTTGGAATCTGGTCGGCTAAGTTAAGCAGAAGGTCAAGAAGACGAGAGCGTGCTTCAGTTAGAATCTGTGCGAATGTGCCCGCTGGCAGGACGCCCCAAGCATTCACGATCGAGTAAGACTCATCTATTCCATGCAGAAGAAAGGGGTACATCTCTTGTTTGATGCTGGCTGTGAGCTCTTCCCCCTTAAGAGCGAAACCCTCGATCACAGCAATACTTTGCTGGAAGCGTGTCGTAAGTAACTTCTCCCTCATGTGTTGAGGGATGCCCCCTAACGGCAATGGCATGTTTTCGTAGCGGCGGGCCAAGTTTTCAAGCGTCCCATGAGGCGTGAATCTTACTGCGCGGTACTCAGGTACCGAGTCTCTATCGGCATACCCCTGGATTTCGCTTCGGACCCATTGCGCAAAGTCTCTGTCTTGGAGCTTATGCGCAATGATCTGTGCCTTGATGAAGGCGCTCGCAAGTGGTGCTTCAGCATTTGAAACCAGTTCGATTGCTTCATTGATGAGCTTCATCTGGTCCTACCTAAGATTCTACATTCTTCGAGCCTACTGGCATTTCGTCATGACCGTCCAGTAGGTCGGGTGGGCCTGGCGCTCGCAGTCTTCCCCGCCATGCCTGCCCGCTAAACCTATGGCTTTTTCTGCATGCTTGCGAGTCCTGTGGCGCTGCCCAGTGCCTAGGCGTGCTCGTGGTACGGGGGCTGAAGCCCTGCTAAACCCTGTAGCTAGGAGGCTATTCCGGGAAGCCCGATGGCAATCGAGCCCGTTTTTCTGAGGTCATTTCGGAAAAAGGTAATTTTGGTAATGGCTGTGCGAAAAGGGGGGCTGGAGGCCGCGTAGTTACTGGGCTGCAGCGATTACCTTGGAGAGTAATTTCTGGTAAGTGGAAAGGTGATTTTTCTGTAAGTGATTGAAAGATTCGGACGAGTTACCGGAAACGAATCGAGCTTCTGCAGCGCTCCGCCCTTGGTGGACGTGCTCTTGAAGCCTCGCAGAAAAGGCACCCTGGGGGTGCCTTTTTCATTTCTGCATCTTGAGTCCCTGTGTCAGCGGGGAATCCGCGCGATGACCTTGATCTCGAAGTCGAAGCCCGCGAGCCAGTTGACGCCGATCGCCGTCCAGTTCGGATAGGGGGCCTTCGGGAAGATCTCGCCCTTGACGGTCATGATCGTGCCGAACTGGTGTTCCGGGTCGGTGTGGAAGGAGGTGACGTCGACGATATCGTCAAACCCGCAACCGCCGGCCTTCAAGGTCGCCTCGAGGTTGGCGAACGCCAGGCGGACCTGGGCCTCGAAGTCCGGCTCGGGGGATCCGTCGCTGCGGCTGCCGACCTGACCGGACACGAACAGCAGGTCATCCGAGCGGATGGCCGCGGAGTAGGTCTGGGAGGTGTAGAGGTCATGTCGCCCTGCAGGGAATACGGCGTCTCGGGTTGCCATGGTGGTCTCCTTCTGAGGCCATTCGCCCCGTGGAAATGGTCAGGAAACTCTAGGCCGTCATGGCGCATGGATAAACGCCGAGGAGGCATAAACACTGTTTGGGCTCACCAAATAATCGCGCTCTGCCTTCTGGCGTCGCATACTGGCGAGGCTCGGTCGGAGTCGTGCCTGGTCGCGCGGCCGGTTGTTCTATGTGTTTGATTGAGCGGTGAATGCAGTATTTTGACGCTTGCTTTTTGACGGTTATGCGTCAAGCTAGGTCTAGCCGGGTCTTTTTGCTAAGGTGGCCGGCATTCCAACAAGACCACAGTCTTGAGTGGCTGACTCATAACGAGGTGTCGCTTGATTAGGGTGCTAGTGGTCGATGACCACGATCTGGTTCGAACAGGTATCACGCGCATGCTGGCCGATATCGACGGCTTACAAGTCGTCGGTCAGGCCGAGTCTGGCGAAGAGTCCCTGCAGAAGGTCCGCGAGCTGAAGCCCGATGTCGTCCTCATGGACGTCAAGATGCCCGGCATCGGCGGCCTGGAAGCGACCCGCAAGCTGATCCGCAGCCACCCCGACATCAAGGTCGTCGCCGTGACGGCCTGTGAAGAAGACCCGTTCCCCACGCGCCTGTTGCAGGCTGGGGCCGCGGGTTACCTGACCAAGGGCGCTGCGCTGGATGAAATGGTCCAGGCCATTCGCCTGGTGTTTGCCGGCCAGCGGTACATCAGCCCGCAGATTGCCCAGCAGCTGGCGCTGAAATCGTTCCAGCCGCAAACCAGCAACTCGCCGTTCGATCTGCTGTCCGAACGTGAGATCCAGATTGCGTTGATGATCGCCGGCTGTCAGAAGGTGCAAAGTATTTCGGACAAGCTGTGTCTATCACCCAAGACAGTGAACACCTACCGCTACCGAATTTTCGAGAAGCTGTCGATCACCAGTGACGTCGAGCTGGCCTTGCTCGCCGTACGCCACGGGATGGTCGACGCCACCCGTTGAGATGACCGTGTTCGACCCCAGTGCGTTTCTGGCCACCTGCAGTGGCCGCCCCGGCGTGTACCGCATGTTCGATGCGGACAACAAATTGCTGTATGTCGGCAAAGCCAAGAACCTGAAAAAGCGTCTCGCCAGTTACTTCCGTAAAACCGGACTGGCGCCGAAGACGGCTGCCCTGGTCGGCAAGATCGCCCAGGTCGAAACCACCATCACCGCCAATGAAACCGAGGCGCTGCTGCTCGAGCAGACGCTCATCAAGGAATGGCGGCCGCCGTACAACATCCTGTTGCGCGACGACAAATCCTACCCCTACGTGTTTCTCTCGGACGGCGACTTTCCGCGCCTGAGCATTCATCGCGGGGCGAAGAAGCAGAAGGGTCGCTACTTCGGGCCATACCCCAGTGCTGGCGCGATTCGCGAGAGCCTGAACCTGCTGCAGAAGACCTTCCTCGTGCGTCAGTGCGAAGACAGCTATTACCGCAACCGGACCCGCCCGTGCCTGCAGTACCAGATCAAGCGCTGCAAGGCGCCGTGCGTGGCCCTGGTGGAACCCCAGGAATACGCCGAAGACGTTCGCCACTCGGTCATGTTCCTGGAAGGGCGCAGCAATGCGTTGACCGATGAGCTGTCCAGCGGCATGCAGGCCGCCTCCATGGCCCTGGATTTCGAGCGGGCGGCGGAGTTGCGCGACCAGATCGCGTTGCTGCGCCGGGTCCAGGACCAGCAGAGCATGGAAGGCGGCACCGGCGACGTGGACGTGGTCGCTGCCATGGTCAACCCGGGCGGCGCCTGTGTGCACCTGATCAGCGTGCGTGGTGGGCGGGTGCTCGGCAGCAAGAACTTCTTCCCGCAGGTGGCGATCGAGGAGGAGGGCAGCGATGTGTTGCTGGCCTTCCTGGCCCAGTACTACCTGAGCAGCCAGGAGCGCGACCTGCCCAGCGAGCTGATCGTCAACACCCAGCATGAGGACTTCCCGACCCTGATCGCGGCGATTGCCGAGTCCCGCGGACGGGAGTTGAGCATCAGCTATCGGGTGCGCGGTACCCGGGCGCGCTGGCAGCAGCTGGCGGTGACCAATGCCGAGCAGGCGCTGGGGGCGCGGCTGGCCAACCGGCAGCACGTGGCCGCCCGTTTCGATGCCTTGGCCGAGGCGCTGGACCTGGACGAAGTGCCGCAGCGCCTGGAGTGCTTCGACATCAGCCATTCCAGTGGCGAGGCCACCGTGGCGTCCTGCGTGGTATTCGGGCCGGAAGGGCCGCTCAAGTCCGACTACCGCCGCTACAACATCGAAGGCGTGACCGGCGGCGACGACTACGCGGCCATGCACCAGGCCCTGACCCGACGCTTCAGCAAGGTGAAGGAGGGCGACGGCAAGCTGCCCGACATCCTGCTGGTCGACGGCGGCAAGGGACAGTTGGCCATGGCCCGCGAAGTGCTCGAAGAGCTGGCCGTGCCGGAACTGGTGCTGCTTGGCGTGGCCAAGGGCACCACGCGCAAGCCGGGCCTGGAAACGCTCTATCTCAACGACGCATCCCACGAATTCACCTTGCCGGGCAATTCACCGGCCCTGCACCTGATCCAGCAGATACGCGATGAATCCCACCGTTTCGCCATCACCGGGCACCGAGCCCGCCGTGGCAAGGCGCGTCGCACCTCAAGCCTGGAGGAGGTCGCTGGCGTGGGGCCGAAGCGCCGCCGCGAACTGCTCAATCACTTCGGAGGGCTGCAGGAGCTGTCCCGCGCCAGTATCGAAGAGATCGCCAAAGCGCCGGGGATCAGTAAAAAGCTTGCCGAGCTGATTTATGCCGCATTGCACAGCGAGTAGAATGCCGGCTCACCTTGCAGCCTAGTTGTGCCGATGAATATCCCCAACCTGCTTACCGTGCTTCGTGTTGCGCTGATTCCGTTCTTCATTCTGCTGTTCTATCTGCCCTTCAGCTGGAGCTATTGGGCGGCCAGTGCGGTGTTCGCCATCGCGGCCGCCACCGACTGGCTGGACGGCTACCTGGCTCGCCGCTGGGAGCAGAGCACACCCTTTGGCGCCTTCCTCGATCCGGTGGCGGACAAACTCATGGTCGCGGTGGCGCTGGTGCTGCTGGTGGCCGAGCACGGCAACCTGTGGCTGACCCTGCCGGCGACCATCATCATCGGCCGCGAAATCGTCGTGTCCGCCTTGCGCGAGTGGATGGCCGAGCTGGGTGCACGCGCCCATGTCGCGGTGTCCAACCTGGGCAAGTGGAAGACCGCCGCCCAGATGGTCGCGCTGGTCATCCTGCTGGGCAATCCGCCGCTCTTTAACTTCTGGGTGCTGCTCGGCTACGGCTTGCTGATCATCGCCGCCGTGCTCACCCTGTGGTCGATGGTGCAGTACCTGCTGGCTGCCTGGCCGCACCTGAGCACCACCGCGGAAAAGAAATAAACTTTTTTGAATCAAGGGGTTGACGGGGCGTCCTGAACCTATAGAATGGCGCCCGTCACCAAGACAAGCGGGAATAGCTCAGTTGGTAGAGCACGACCTTGCCAAGGTCGGGGTCGCGAGTTCGAGTCTCGTTTCCCGCTCCAGTTTTACACGAGTCGCCACGGCGGCTCGTTTGGTTTAAAGGCTGAGTTGCAGAGTGGTTATGCACCGGATTGCAAATCCGTGAACGCCGGTTCGATTCCGACCTCAGCCTCCAAATAGAAAGCCTCGTAGATCAGTGATTTACGAGGCTTTTTTATTAAGCCGGATAATGTTGCGAGCCCGACATGGGCTGTATATAGTCCAGCCCACGTTGCACAGCGCCATTCGCCCCGATGGTGAAATTGGTAAACACAGCAGACTTAAAATCTGCCGACCGCGAGGTCTTGCCGGTTCGATTCCGGCTCGGGGCACCATTCCAATCAGGCGATACAGCCTGTTTCTGCAAGCGCTGATCGTCTTGGCGCTTGTCGCGTTACTGTCGCTTCTCGACTTTCTTCTTCCCTGTCCTTCGGCGTCCCGCTGAATACGCCGAATCGCGTGCCTTCGCTAGGCTTTCGGCTTCCTGGGCAATACCTTCGTCAGATTCCCCGTCTGCTTGTTGAGCGCCGGCTTGCTTATGCGCAGGATCAGCGACTCGACGTGCTTCGGGTAGTCGGAGTGGTCCTTTCCGCCGACATCGTAGGCCGAAATGTATTTGACCACCGATTTGCGTTTGGCCGGGCGGGAGGCGGAGCGGGGGAAGGGAACATCCACGGTTCGACCGAGCGCGTCGATGATTTCACTCTTCAGTGACGAGTTGGCCTTACCGATGTAAATGAGCCTGCAGAAGCTGTCGTAGAACGCATAAACGCCCGGTTGATCATGGTGCCCGCGCAGCATGCTGTTGATCTGGCTGGCGACCGCTTCGTTCTCATCGAACGGTGTGTGCTCACAAACGACCTGAAACTCGGGGATAAGCGCGACGGCCATGATGTAGCGCGCAGTGTCTGCCCTGGCGGAGACCTCATCCGCGCTCCAGCGGCGCAGCTGTGTCTGGGTATACCCGGTTGCCTCCGCTGCTTCCTTGAGATCGCCATTGAAGTACATCTTGATGGCGAAACGTATGACAGCGTTGCTGTCGCTCATGTGGAGTGCTCCCTGCTGGTGGTGTGCGCGTCTGGCGGTGCAGCATAACGATCTTGGCGAAGTGCTATCGCTTTTTTGAGTGCGATATCGAGTGCCGGCAGGCAAACCGCAGGCAGAAAAAAGCCCGCACGGAGCGGGCTATTTCTTGGGGGGCAGTTCCTTTTGCCGGGCGGGAGTATTCCACAGCCAACACGACAGGTCTGTGACACCGGGCAATGGAAAGGGCGCTGTGTTCGCATTATTTTCATCGGGTCGACGCGCTGCAATGGCCATTCTAGACGCTTTGCGTGAATTTCCTGTCAGTGGAGAAACGGCGTGGCGGCCGTTGGCTACCGGCATCACGGTATCGGCGAGCGCGATCACGTAGCATCGTGTGCCGCCACCCGCTCGAGGTCGCCTGCAGGCCTCGTCAACCCAGGAAATCGCCATGGACAGGCCTGCGCACGCCCTTTACTACACCACCGTCATCGGCCTCTCGAACCAGGATGCCGTGCTGGGTGGTTTTCTCTACGGCGAAGGCCATGAGCCGAGCATCACCCGGGTGTCGATGATCCACGACGGCCAGTGGTTTCATCTGTACGACCTCGATGACATCGTGCACGCCACGGCGCTGATACCGGGCCTGGGCGAGTGTCCCGCCACCCTGTGCTTTCTCGGGCGCCGGGGCCTGCTGCGCGAGCATCCTCGCGGTGGGTCGCCATTCGACAGCCAGCTGCGCAGCAAGGCGGGCTACTTCCTGGGGCTTCGCAGCATTGCCGGTTCGCTGTACGCCTGCGGCACCCAAGGGCAATTGCTGCGCCGCCAGGGCGATACCTGGGTCGATCACGATCAGGGCCTGTTCAGGCCGTTGAGCGGCCAGGTGGACCGCATGCTGCGGGCCCTGGATGGATTTGCCGACGACGATCTCTACGCGGTTGGCATGGGTGGCCAGATTTCGCACTGGGACGGCAGCCGCTGGCAGGCACTGCACAGCCCGACCGGCTGGCTGCTGAACGACGTCTGCTGTGCGCCGAACGGGCAGGTCTACATCGGTGGGGTGGCGGGCACGCTGCTGCGTGGGTCGGCGAACAGGGGATGGCAGTCCATCGAGGGAGCGGGGCCGGCAGACAGCATCGAGTCGCTGGCCTGGTTTGACGGCAAGCTGTACGCCGCCGCACAGAACCGGCTTTTCTGCTGGGACGGCGAGGCGCTGACGGCAGTTTCTCCGGGTGTCAGCGGCTCGCAGGCGTTCTTCAGGTTGCATGCCTGTGAACAGGCGCTGTGGAACGTCGGGGACGACTGCGTGCTGAGTTTCGACGGCAACACCTGGACGAGACACGAGCCGCCGGCCTGAGTGGCGCCCACGCGTTGGTCCCTTGTCACGGGACTGTCGCGGCTTCGTCATACGCCTGCCACTGCGATTGGCTGCAATCGCTGCAACTCATCTGGAGATGCGGCGATGCGAATCTGCGTGATCGGAGCAGGCTATGTGGGGTTGGTGTCGGCGGCCTGTTTCGCCGAAATGGGCAACCGTGTGGTGTGCGTCGAACGCGATGCGTTCCGTGTGGCCCGCCTGCGGCGAGGCGAGAGCCCGATCTACGAGCCCGGCCTCGAACCCATGCTCAAGGCTCACCTGGCCAGCGAGCAACTGAGCTTCACCCCGCATCTGCATGAAGGCATCGACCAGGCCGAGGTCATCTTCATCGCTGTCGGCACCCCCAGTGGCGAGGACGGTTCGGCCGACCTCAGCCACGTGCTGGCGGTGGCGGACGAGCTGGGCGAGCACCTGACCCAGCCGTGCCTGGTGGTCGACAAGTCCACCGTGCCGGTGGGCACCGCCGAACGCGTTGCACAGCGCATCAACGCGCGCCTGGCCAAGCGCGGCAAGCGTTTCAGTATCCAGGTGGCGAGCAACCCGGAGTTTCTCAAGGAAGGCTCGGCCATCGACGATTTCATGCGCCCGGACCGGGTCATCATCGGGTGCGACGAGGCAGACGGCAGTGCCGTGCTGCGCCGGCTGTACGCGCCATTCCTGCGCAACCACGAGCGGTTGCTGAGCATGGGCGTGCGGGCCGCCGAGTTCACCAAGTACGCGGCGAACGCCTTCCTGGCCACCAAGATTTCCTTCATGAACGAGATGGCCGGGCTGTGCGCCCGGCTGGACGTCGATATCGAGGAGGTGCGCCGGGGCATCGGCAGCGACAAGCGCATCGGCACGCACTTCATCTATGCCGGCTGCGGCTATGGCGGCTCGTGCTTTCCCAAGGATGTGCGGGCGCTGATCCGCAGCGCCGAGCAGGAAGGCATCGAGCCCAGCATCCTGCGTGCCGTCGAAGCGCGCAACGCGCTGCAGAAGACCCTGCTGTTCCAGGCCCTGCGCGAACACTTCGGTGGCTTTCTGCACAACCGCGTGGTGGCGATCTGGGGCCTGGCGTTCAAGCCGGGCACCGACGACCTGCGCGAGGCTCCCAGCCTGGTGCTGATCGATGCACTGCTGGCCGCCGGGGTGACCGTCCAGGCCTGCGACCCGGTGGCCACGGCGGCGGTGGCGAAGCGCTACGCGGCAGCCGTGGAAAGCGGCCAATTGCGCCTGAGCGAATCCCCCTACAGCGTGGTCGAGGGGGCCGATGCGCTGGTGCTGGTGACCGAATGGAAACAGTTCCGCCAGCCCGATTTCATGCGCATCCGCGGGCTGATGCGCATGCCGGTGCTGTTCGACGGGCGCAACATCTACGATGCCGGACAACTGGCCGAGCAGGGCTTTTTGTACCGCGGCATCGGTCGGCCTGCGGTGGGGCATTGTAAGGCCAGTGCCGCCTGATAGACTGAGCCGGTTTTCGTCCCTTCGGTAAGGAGTATCATGATTAAAAAATGCTTGTTCCCGGCTGCCGGCTACGGCACACGCTTCCTCCCCGCAACCAAGGCCATGCCCAAGGAAATGTTGCCGGTGGTGAACAAGCCGCTTATCCAGTACGGCGTCGAAGAGGCGCTGTCGGCAGGGCTGACGCAAATCGCCATTGTCACCGGTCGCGGCAAACGCGCCCTGGAAGACCATTTCGATATCAGCTATGAGCTGGAGCACCAGATTCGCGATACCGACAAGGAAAAGTACCTGGTGGGCATCCGTCGCCTGATCGACGAGTGCAGCTTCTCCTACACCCGCCAGGTGGAAATGAAAGGCCTGGGCCACGCCATCCTCAGTGGTCGCCCGCTGATCGGTGACGAGCCGTTCGCCGTGGTCCTGGCGGACGACCTGTGCCTGAACCTGGAAGGCGACGGTGTGCTGGCGCAGATGGTCAAGCTGTACAACCAGTTCCGCTGCTCGATCGTGGCCATCCAGGAAGTGCCGCCGGAGGAGACCCACAAGTACGGGGTGATCTCGGGCGAGATGATCCGCGACGACATCTACCGCGTGAACAGCATGGTCGAGAAGCCGAAGCCGGAAGACGCGCCCTCGAACCTGGCGATCATCGGTCGCTACATCCTCACCCCGGACATCTTCGACCTGATCGAGCGCACCGAGCCGGGCAAGGGTGGCGAGATCCAGATCACCGACGCGCTGATGAAACAGGCCCAGGAAGGCTGCGTGCTGGCCTACAAGTTCAAGGGCCAGCGTTTCGACTGCGGTGGTGCCGAGGGTTACATCGAGGCAACCAACTTCTGCTTCGAAAACCTCTACAAGACCGGCAAGGCCTACTGATCGGGCTGCGTCAGTTGTGCAGAAAGCCACCTTCGGGTGGCTTTCTGTTTTCAGGGGGTGGGTAACGCCTCGGCGCCCGGGCCGAGGGGCTGGCCGTAGCTGAACTCCACGTAGTGACCGGCCGGGTCACGCAGGCCGCAGTAATAGCCGACCGGGTACGGCTCATCCCGCGGCGCCCAGACCAGGCAGCCGTGGGCCTGGGCCTTGGCGGCCAGGGCGTCGACCGCCTCGCGGCTGGGCAGGGCGAAGCCGAAGTGGCTGTAGTCGTCCGCGGCCAGGTTGCGGGGCGTGCCGCCGGGCATGATCACGAAGATGAAGCGGTGCTCCTGGCCGGGCTCGGCCATCCAGACGATACGCGAGCCTTTGCCGGCGCGCTCGTGGATGACCTGCATGCCGCAGAACGTCTGGTAGAACGCCACGCAGGCATCCAGGTCCGGAACGTGCAGCGCCAGGTGGGTCAGGGTAGGGGACATGACGGTTCTCCTCTTGTCTGCCTTCGAGTCTAGGCCCTGGCACCGCAGCGAGTCGCGCTGGGGTATGCTTGCCGTCTGCTTCGGGAGACTGACCATGACCTATGACTTCGATCTGTTTGTAATCGGCGCCGGTTCCGGCGGCGTACGGGCCGCGCGCTTTGCCGCGGGCTATGGCGCGCGGGTGGCTGTCGCCGAAAGCCGCTACCTGGGCGGCACCTGCGTCAACGTCGGCTGCGTGCCGAAGAAGCTGCTGGTCTACGGCGCCCATTTTGCCGAAGACTTCGAACAGGCCAAGGGCTTTGGCTGGAGCCTGGGCGACGCCGCGTTCGACTGGCCGACCCTGATCGCCAACAAGAACCGCGAAATCGAGCGCCTCAATGGCATCTACCGCAACCTGCTGGTCAACAGTGGGGTGACGCTGCTCGAAGGCCATGCGCGCCTAACCGATGATCACACCGTGGAAATGGACGGCAAGCGCTACACCGCCAAGCACATCCTCCTGGCCACCGGCGGCTGGCCGCACATCCCGGACATTCCGGGCAGCGAACACGCCATCGGCTCCAACGAAGCCTTCTTCCTGAAGCAACTGCCCAAGCGCGTGCTGGTGGTGGGCGGCGGCTACATCGCCGTGGAGTTCGCCTCGATCTTCCACGGCCTGGGCGCGGATACCTCGCTGCTGTACCGCAAGGAGCTGTTCCTGCGGGGCTTCGACGGCGCGGTGCGCACCCATTTGCGCGACGAGCTGACCAAGCGCGGCCTCGACCTGCAGTTCAACAGCGACATCGCCCGCATCGACAAGCAGGCCGACGGCAGCCTGCAGGCCACCCTCAAGGACGGCCGCGTGCTGGAAACCGACTGCGTGTTCTACGCCACCGGCCGCCGGCCGATGCTGGACAACCTGGGCCTGGAAAACACCGAGGTGCGCCTCGACAAGCGCGGCTACATCGAAGTCGATGACCTGTACCAGACCAGCGTGCCGTCGATTCTCGCCATCGGCGACGTCATCGGCCGCGTGCAGCTGACCCCCGTGGCGCTGGCCGAAGGCATGGCCGTGGCGCGTCGCCTGTTCCAGCCTGACGCCTACCGCAAGGTCGATTACCAGAACATCCCGACCGCGGTGTTCAGCCTGCCCAATATCGGCACCGTGGGCCTCACCGAAGAGCAGGCCCGGGAAGAGGGCTACGCGGTGACCTGCTACGAGAGTCGCTTCCGCCCGATGAAGCTGACCCTGACCGACTGCCAGGAACGCACCCTGATGAAGCTGGTGGTGGATGCCAAGACCGATCGCGTGCTCGGCTGCCACATGGTTGGCCCGGATGCCGGCGAGATCGTCCAGGGTCTGGCCGTGGCGCTGAAGGCCGGGGCGACCAAGCAGGTGTTCGACGAAACCATCGGCGTGCACCCGACCGCCGCCGAAGAGTTCGTGACCATGCGTACCCCGGTGGGCGGCTGAGGCAGGCATGGCACAACTCTTCTACCTGGCCGACCTGTTCGGGGTGGCGGTGTTCGCCATCACCGGCGCCTTGATGGCCGGGCGCAAATCCATGGACCTGTTCGGCGTGCTGGTGATCGCTGTCGTGACTGCCCTGGGCGGCGGCACCCTGCGTGACCTGATTCTGGACAACCACCCGGTCAGCTGGATCCGCGACGACACCTATATCGTCGTGGCGTCGCTGGCGGCCGTGGGGACCGTGATCTGGGTGCGCCTGACCCGGCCGATCCACGAGAAGGGCCTGTTGATCGCCGACGCCTTCGGCCTGGCGGTATTCACCGTGATCGGCACCGAAGTGGCGCTGCAGCACAACGTGCCCTACAGCACGGCGGTGATCATGGGGGTGATGACGGGTGTTGCGGGCGGGGTCATGCGGGACGTGATCTGCAACGAGATCCCGCTGATCTTCAAGAAGGAAATCTATGCCACTGCCTGTATCGCCGGCGCCCTGGTGTTCATCGGGCTGCGCATCCTCGATACGCCGCACTGGCTGGACACCGGCGTGGCCATGCTCACGGTGCTGCTGATTCGCCTGGCGGCGATCCACTGGCGGTTCGCGTTGCCGCAGTTCCATCTGCTGGACCGGGACTGACGCCAGGCCTGTTGCATCCAACCCGGTACCGCCTGCAAGCGGTACCGGGTTTTTTATCGCTCGGCCGTCACACGTGGGGCTGGTCGGCGAAGCCGCGGGGCAGGCGGCTGGAGCTGGGCAGGTCGGTCAGACGCTGTTGCCACTCGGTGCGCCAGCTGTTGGCGCCGCTGTTGGCTTTGGCACGACGTGCCGCACGGCGCGAGGCGTTGCGCGCCACGCGGCGGGCTTCCTTGTACACCTCGGTGTTGCGGCAGTTGCGGCATTTCACGCGGTTCAGTTCTTTGCTGGAGGCCAGCGTGTCGCCCTGGCGGCCGCAGGCCAGGTGTCCGTCGGTTTTGTAGTGAGTAACGTGAGTAACCATCGTCTTATCCCTTTCGACAGAAGCAGAACAGGGCAGGTGGTTCATGGCGGCTTAGGGCCAGAGGACCTTCCCTTGTCAGGCGCGAACCGACAGGCCGGTTCGCTTGCCTTCAAGGGTGTGACCCCCGCGGCGGGCTTTTTATCCCGAGGGCTGGCCTGCTTCGCTTAGCGGTCGAGGATCTCGGTGCCGAGGAACTTGCTGAGGAACTGGCGGGTGCGCGGTTCCTGCGGGTTTTCGAACAGCTGCTTGGCATCGCCCTGTTCGACGATCACGCCCTTGTTGATGAACACCGCACGGTTGGCCACGTCACGGGCGAAGCTCATTTCGTGAGTGACGATGACCATGGTGCGTTTTTCTTCGGCCAGGCCGCGGATGGTGCTGAGCACCTCGCCGACCAGCTCCGGGTCCAGCGCCGAGGTGGGCTCATCGAACAGGATCACCTGCGGCCGCATGGCCAGCGCGCGGGCGATGGCCACGCGCTGCTGCTGACCGCCGGACAGCCGTTTGGGGTAGGCGTCTTCCTTGCCGCTCAGACCGACCTTGGCGAGCAGGGCGCGGCCATGGGCCAGTGCCTCCTCGCGGGGCTCCTTCTTCACCTGCACCGGGCCTTCGATGACGTTTTCCAGCGCCGTGCGATGGGGGAACAGGTTAAAGTTCTGGAACACGAAGCCGGCATGCTGACGCAACTGGCGGATCAGCTTCTGCTGACCCTTCAGCGGCCGGTCGGCATCGATATGGATGTCACCAATGGTGATCTGCCCGCCGCTGGGCTGCTCCAGCAGGTTCAGGCAGCGCAGCAGGGTGGTCTTGCCCGAGCCGCTGGGGCCGATGATGGCGACCACTTCGCCGGCCGCCACTTCCAGGTCGATACCCTTGAGCACGTCGTTGTCGCCAAAGGCTTTTCGCAGATTGCGCACGGAAATCATCAGGTGTCCTGCTCGTGCCGGTTGACCCTGGCTTCCAGGCGCGCCTGAAAGTGCGCCAGGATGCTCGCCAGCGCCCAGTAGATCAGCGCGGCGGCCAGGTACATGGTGAAAATTTCGAAGGTGCGCGCGGTGATCAGCTGCGCCTGGCGGAACAGCTCCGGCACCTGGATGGTGGCGGCCAGGGCGGTGTCCTTGACCAGTGAAATGAAGCTGTTGCCCAGGGGCGGCAGGGCAGTGCGTGCTGCCTGGGGCAGGATCGCCCGGTACAGCGTCTGGCTCTTGCTCATGCCGATGCTGGCGGCGGCCTCCCACTGGCCCCGGTCGATGGACGCGATCGCGGCCCGAAGAATCTCCGAGGTGTAGGCCGCCATGTTCAGCGAGAAGCCGATCAGCGCGGCCGGCAGCGGCTCGAGCTGGATGCCCAGCTGCGGCAGGCCGTAGTAGATCAGGAACAGCTGCACCAGCAGCGGCGTGCCGCGAAAGAACGACACGTAGAGGCGGGTCAGCCAGCGCAGCGGTGCTGGCCCGTACAGGCGTCCGACGGCAAGGCCGAAGCCCAGGAGCAGGCCGAAGAACATGCCGCCCAGGCTGAGTACGACCGTGTAGTAGGCGCCCTTGAGGAGAAAGGGCGCGGACTCCATGGCCAGCTGCAGGGCGGACTCGATCATCGGGTGACGTCAGCCTTGAACCATTTCTCGGACAGTTGCTTGAGGGTGCCGTCGGCACTCAGCTTGGCCAGCGCCTTGTCGATGGCGGCGAGCAATTCGGGATTGCCCTTGCGCAGCGCGACACCGGCTTCCTGACGGGAGAAGGCATCGCCGGCAACGGCCAGGCGGCCACCGGTTTTCTCGACCATTTCGAAGGCGGCGAGGCGATCCACCAGGATCACGTCGATGCGGCCGACATTGAGGTCCTGGAACTTGGTCGGATCATCGTCGTAGGTGCGAATGTCCGCTTGCGGCACATTTTCCTTGAGCCACTGCTCGTAGTTGGTGCCCAGGCCGACGCCGACTTTCTTGCCAGCCAGGTCGTTCGCGCTCTTGATGCTGTCGCCATCGGCCTTGCGAGTCAGCGCCTGGATGCCGGAGACGGTGTACGGGGTGGAGAAGTCGTATTTCTTCTTGCGCTCATCGGAGATGGTCACCTGGTTGATCACCACGTCCAGGCGCTTGGATTCCAGGGCGGCGAGGATGCCGTCCCACTTGGTCGGCTGGAACTCGGCCTTGACGCCCAACTCCTTGGCCAGCGCTTGCGCCAGTTCCACTTCGAAGCCGGAGAGCTTGCCGCTTTCGTCCTGGAAGTTGAACGGTGGGTAGGTGCCTTCCAGGCCAACCTTGATGGCGCCGCGTTGCTGAATGTCTTGCAGCAGATCGGCCGCGTGGCTCTGTACGGCGACGCCGCTGAGAAGAACCAGGCCAACGCCCGCTGTCACCAACTGGCGACGCAGTTTAGATAGAAACATAGGGTGATCCTCACAGGTGCAGGGAAAAGTGGCGCCACTCTAGGGAGTTTTTCATATGCAATAAAATACTGAAAAATTATTTGCATATGTCTTTTTTGGCGTAAATCTTACCGCTGTTCGCTGGCTGAATGGTAGGCGAAAAGCGCGGGTGAGCCACCCGTGTGCAAAAACAGCACGGGGCCCTCACCGGTAAAGGCCTGGTTGCGGATGCCGGACAGCAGGCCGGCGAAGGCCTTGCCGGTGTAGACCGGGTCCAGCAGCAGCCCTTCTTGGCTGGCCAGGGTGCCGATGGCCTCCAGGGTGCCGGCATTGGCCTCGCCGTAGCGCGGGGCGAAATACTGGTCCCAGAGTTCGATGGTCGTGCCCTCGGGCACCGGCACACCGAGCAGGTCGGCGGTGCGCTGCAGCAGGCCTTCGACCTTGGGGCGCTGGGTGGCGTCCGGGCGCGAAACGGTCACGCCAACCACACGCAGGTCGGGCAGGGCATGCGCCAACGCCAGAGCCAAACCGCTGTGGGTGCCGGCGCTGCCGGAGGCCAGTACCACGGCGGAGAAGGTCTTGCCGCTCTGTTTGATCTGCTCGGCCAGTTCCAGGCCGGCCTTTACATACCCCAGGGCACCGAGGGCATTGGAGCCACCGATGGGCACCACGTAGGGGCGCTTGCCGAGGCTGCGCAGGCGTTCGGCCGCGCCGGCCAACTGCGCATCGGCGTTGTCGAGGTTATCGACCGCTTGCACCTCAGCACCGAACAGGTCCAGCAGCAGGCGGTTGCCGTTGCTCAGGTAATTGCGGTCGGCGGTGCCGATGGGGTTTTCCAGCAGCGCCAGGCAACCGAGGCCCAGACGCGCGGCCAGCGCCGCGGTCTGGCGCACATGGTTGGACTGGATGGCGCCGGCGGTGACCAGGGTGTCGGCACCCTGGGCCAGGGCCTCGGCAGCCAGGTATTCGAGTTTGCGAGCCTTGTTGCCACCGAGGGCGAAGGGGGTGAGGTCGTCGCGCTTGACGTAGACCTCGCGGCCCAGCTGCGCGGACAGGCGCTCGAGTCTTTCCAGTGGTGTGGCAGTGGGAACCAGTTCGAGACGGGCGAAGCGGGCGAGGTGATCGGCAATCATGGGGCTCTTCCTGTGGCCGGCAGTCTGCGTAGCGGTGTCGCGTCAGCGGCGATCGGCCGGCACGCGGTACGTTGCGCAGGGCAACGTACCGGCGCACGGGTCAGGCCTGCAGCAGGCCGTCCAGCTCGCCTTGCCGGTCCAGTGCCGCCAGGTCATCGAAGCCGCCGATGTGGCGATCTCCGATGTAGATCTGTGGCACGGTCCGGCGTCCGCTGCGCTGCATCATCTGTGCGAGCAACCGGGGCGATGGCTCGACATCGATCTCCGTGGCGACGACGCCCTTGCGCGACAGCAGCGCCTTGGCGTTGAGGCAGTAGGGACAATGGCGCGTAGTGTACAGCGTTACGGCTGGCATGGCGGCTCCTGATCACTCGGCAATGGGCGGGAAGTCGATGTCGGTGTCGGCGACGTTGTTCAGGTAGTTGGTCAGGGTCAGCAGGGTGACCTGGGCCACGATCTCCACCAGCTTCGCGTCGCTCAGGCCGGCGCTGCGGGCCGCCTGCAGTTGGGCATCGCTGACCTGGCCGCGGTGTTCGGTGACCTGCCGGGCGAAGGCCGCCACCGCATCGAGGTCGCCGGTGCGGGCCTGGCGGATGTCCTCGGCGCTGAGCCCGACCTTGCTGCCGAAGAAGCTGTGCGCGGCCAGGCAGTAGTCGCAGCCGTTGGTGTCCGAGGTCGCCAGGGCGACGATCTCGCGCTCGGCGGCGCTCAGCGAGGCTTTGCCCAGGGCCTGGCTGAACGCCAGGTAGCCATTGAGTGCTGCCGGGGCGTGGGCCAGGGTCTTGAAGGCGTTGGGAACGAAGCCAAGGCCTTTCTGCACGGCTTCCAGTTGCGCACGAGATGCGGCAGGGGCTTGATCGAGGGTGAGGGCGGCGAGACGGGTCATGGTGATTCTCCAGTAGTGTGGGGGTAAAGCCTGTTCGTCAGGCTTGGCGCCATGGTAGGAATCACCGGGTTGCGCATGGACGCTGAACGTCGTACTTATGAGACAGATCGTCTAAACCTGCGAGGCCCGCCATGGACCGTCTTTCCACCCTGCTGGACCACTTCAGCCTGCATGCGTCCACCTTTCACAAGGGCGGGTTCTGCGGCATGGCGGCTTTCTCGGCACAGGAACCCCGTGGCCACGTCCACCTGCTGCGGGCCGGGCGGGTGGCCTTTCGCGAGGGCAACGGGCGGCCGCTGGTGCTCAGCGAACCGAGCCTGATGCTGATCGCCTTGCCCCAGGCTCACCAATTGGTGGCGACCGAGGCGGATAACGCCGAGCTGGTGTGCGCGACCCTGCGTTTCGATGGCGGTATCGACAACCCGCTGTCCCGAGCGCTGCCGAGCACCGTCGTCATGCCGCTCAGTGCCTTGCCCGAGCTGGGTGGCACCCTGGACTGGCTGTTCAGCGAAGCCTTTGGCGCCCACTGCGGCCGCGACGCGATCCTCAACCGCCTGTTCGAGCTGATGGTGATCCAGTTGCTGCGCCATGTGATGGAGGCGGGCAGCGTGTCCAGCGGCATGATGGCCGGGTTGGCCGATCCGCGGATCGCCCGGGCCATGACGCTGATGCACGACCAGCCGGCCAACAACTGGACCGTCGCCGAGCTGGCCAGCGCCGCCAACATGTCCCGGGCCAGCTTCGCCGCGCAGTTCCACACCGTGGTGGGCAGCACGCCGGCCGATTACCTGGTCGGCTGGCGCGTCAGCCTGGCGCAGAAGCGCCTGCGTGAAGGCCGGCCCATCGCCCTGATCGCCGACGAAGTCGGCTACGAAAGCGGTTCGGCCCTGGCCCGGGCCTTCCGCCGCAAGGTCGGCGTCAGCCCCCGGGAGTGGTTGCAACAACTGGCGTGACCGGAACGGGAGAGCGGCGCCTGCTCTGGCTGGCGATTTTTCGTTGAATGTTGACCGGCATATGACATTTTCACGGTACGTTCTCGCAAAGCGGAATCCGAGCGCTTACGCAGGCGCGGACGAGCTGCTTTACTGCTCACAGAAAACGGTACTTACGAGAAGGCCTGGATGAATCGGAACGAATTGCGTCGCGTCGACATGAACCTGCTGGTGGTGTTCGAAACCCTGATGTTCGAGAAGAACCTCACCCGGGCCTCGGAAAAGCTGTTCCTCGGCCAGCCGGCGGTCAGTGCCGCGCTGGCGCGGCTGCGTGACCTGTTCGACGACCCGCTGCTGGTGCGCAATGGCCGGACCCTGGAACCGACGATGCGCGCGCTGGCGATCCTCAAGGAGCTGCAACCGGCGATGGACACCATCTCCAGCGCGGTCAGCCGGGCCCGGGAGTTCAACCCGGCGACCAACCGCGACACCTTCCGCATCGGCCTGTCGGACGATGCGGAGTTCGGGCTGTTCCCGGCGCTGCTCAACCAGATTCGCGAGGAAGCCACCAACGTGGTGATCGTGGTGCGGCGGGTCAATTTCCTGCTGATGCCCACCATGCTCGCCTCGGGGGAAATCTCCGTGGGGGTCAGCTACACCACCGAGCTGCCGGCCAACGCCAAGCGCAAGAAACTGCGCGACCTCAAGGTCAAGGTGCTGCGTGGCGACAACCGCCCGGGACCGCTGACGCTGGACGAATACTGCGAGCGGCCCCACGCCCTGGTGTCGTTCTCCGGCGACCTGACCGGCAACATCGACAACGACCTGGCCCGGGTCGGGCGTTCCCGCCGCGTGGTGCTGGCTGTGCCGCAGTTCAGCGGGTTGCGTTCGATCCTGGCCGGCACGGAGATGCTCGCCTCGGTGCCGGATTACGCGGCCGCCGCGCTGATCGAAGGCACCGGCCTGCGCGCGGACGATCCGCCATTCCCGCTGGTGACCTCCGAGCTGTCCATGGTCTGGAGCGGGGTGACCGACAACGACCCGGCCGAGCGCTGGCTGCGCAGCAAGATCGTCGAGCATATGGCGGACCCGTCGCTGCAGGGCTAGGCGAGGGTATGGGCGGGGTAGACCTCCGTCAGAAACACCGGCAGGTCCGCCACCGGCGGCCTGGCGGGAATCTCGAAGTGCATCTGCACCACCCAGCCCCGGTGGTAGGCCGCGTGGTTGACCACGTGCAGCAGCATGGCGCCGGCGGTCATGGCGCTCTGTTCACCAGAGACGAAGGCGAACTCGATGACCTCGGCGAGGGACGCCTCCGTCTGCCCGGCCACCCACTCGATGAACCAGGTGTTCATGTCCTGCTGCGCGGCGCGTAGCGCTGCGAAATCGGGGTGGGGCACTTCCAGGCGGGTCTTGAACTCATGCGGCTGGCGCTGCAGGTGGGCCTGCCAGATGCGGTCCACCACGTAGACGTGATTCAGGGTGCCGAGCATGCTCTTGCAGACCCCGGCGCGCTCCTTGCTGACTTCTCCCGCTGGCAACGTGGCCAGGCTGTCGTACAGGCGCTGGTCGGCCCACTGCTTGTAGGCAGCGAGCAGCACCGCGGTGCGCAGATTGATCATGGCAGGTCCTCCTCGGGACGCGTGATCGGCAGGGGGCAAGGGTCTCCAGGCGGGTTGTTTTTGTCTATCTGCTATAGCTCAGAAAACGGCAGCCGTAGAACGCATTTGTCGCCATCTGTAACAGCGGGCTGCGGGGCTTCCCGTAGGATGGGTTGAGCGAAGCGATACCCATCGCCACGTACCCCCCCGGGTGTCGCTGCGCTCGACCCAGGCTACCTGTAGGAGCGGGCTTACCCGCGAGCTTTGGCGCTTTCCGTAGGGTGGATGACGCTTCACCCATCCACCGTGGATTGCCGCCGGTGGTGGATGAAAAGAGCGTCATCCACCCTACAGGCGACCATCCTGCAAAACGCCAAAGGCCGCCTCGGGGGCGGCCTTTGGCGTGGGGTCCTTCGCCAATCAGTACAGCTGCGCTTTCACCAGGGGGCGCAGCAGGTAGTTCATGACGCTGCGCTTACCGCTGAGGATGTCCACTTCGGCGACCATACCGGGGATGATCGGCAGCACGTCGTCGCCACGCATCAGCTGGCTGCCGTCGGTCTTGATCAGTACGGCGTAGTAGAACTCCTTGCCCTGCAGCGTATCCTCGGAAATGGTGTCGGCGCTGATCTGTTCCAGGGTGCCGTTGAGGTAGCCGTAGATGCTGTAGTCGTAGGCGGTGATCTTCACCTTGGCCGGCATGCCGGGCACGAGGAAGGCCACGTCCTTGGGCTTGATCTTGGCTTCGACCAGCAGGCGGTCCTCCATCGGGATCACCTCCATGATCGGCTCGCCCGGCTGGATCACACCGCCCCGGGTGTTGATCAGCACGGTGTTCACCCGGCCGTTGACCGGCGACAGGATCTCGGTGCGCTGCAACTGGTCCTCGCGCTGCAGGATGATCGGTTCCAGGGCGCTGAGTTCGGCCTTCTTGTTGGAACGCTCGGTGTAGGCGTCCTGGAAGTAGGCGGTCTTAATCTCGGTGAGCTTGCCGCGCAGCCCGGCGATCTCCTGGCTCAGCTTGAGCGCCTCCATCTGGCTCACGGCGCGCTTGGCCACCAGCGGCTCGACCAGGTTCAGCTGGCGCTGCGACAGGTTGATCTGGTGGTTCAGCGAGGCGACGCTGTCTTCCAGCTTGGCCAGGCGCGACTTGAACAACCCCATCTCCGAGCGGGCCAGCGGGCTGTCCAGGGCGATGCCCTCGGGGAAGGTGATCGTGTCTTCGTTGAGCACCTCGGCATCCAGCCGCGCGATGGTGGCGCGCAGGGCCAGGGCCTGGTTCACCGACTCCTGGTAGGAGGTGCGAAAGCGCGTTTCGTCGAGGCGCACGATGGGTTGGCCGACCCGCACCATGTCGCCTTCGCTGACCAGCAGGCGGTCGAGAATGCCGCCTTCCAGGCTCTGGATCTTCTGGATGCGGCTGAACGGCACCACGCGGCCGTCGCCCCGGGTCACCTCGTCCAGTTCGGCCCAGATGGCCCAGGCGATGAACGCGGCCACGGTGAACAGGATGGTCCACATCAGCGGGCGGAACACCGGGTGGGTGGCAGTCAGCAGCGGGTCGTCCAGCGCCCGGCGCAGGCGATCATCAGATGCCATGGAGGCTCTCCTTGGCGTCAGGGGTCTGTACCCGGTTGTCCTGCACCAACTGGTCCAGGGCACCGTCCATGATCACCCGGCCCTGGCGCATGACGATGGCGCGCTCCACCAGTTCCAGGATGATCTTCTTGTGGGTGACCACGATCAGCGTGCGGCCGGCCAGCCAGCCGCGCAGGTACTCGACCACGTGTTTTTCGCTGGTCTGGTCGAAGGCCGCCGTGGGCTCGTCGAGCAGCACGATGGTCGGGTCCTGCAACAGCACCCGGGCCAGGCCGATGGCCTGGCGCTGACCGCCGGACAGGCTGGCGTTGCCCTGGATCAGCAGGTCCAGGCCCTTGGCATCGCTGCGTACCCAGTCGCCGAGGCCGACGCCGTCGAGGGCTTCATACAGGTCGTCGTCGCTCAGGGCGGCGTTTTCCAGGTTCAGGTTCTCGCGCAGGGTGCCGTAGAGCAGGGCGACGTCCTGGGGCAGGTAGCCGATGTTGTGGCGGCGGTCACTCGGATCGAGCTGGTCGATGCCGACATCGTCCAGCAGCAGGCGGCCGGATTTCGCATCCAGCATGCCCGCCAGCAGGCGCAACAGGCTGGACTTGCCCGCGCCGTTGCCGCCGAGCAGCGCCACGCGCTCACCGGCGCGAATGTGCAGCGCCTGGATATCGACCACCGCCGGTCCGTCGCCGTGGCTGAGGGTCACGGCGTCCAGGCGGTAATCGCCCTTGAGCTGCGGCTTGCGCACGAAGGTCCGGCCCGCCGGGCGTTCCACCGGGCCGCTCATCATCTGATCAAGGCCTTCCAGCGCCACCTTGGTGTGCTGCCAGCGGCCCAGGATCGAGGCGCTCTGCGACAGCGGAGCGATGGCCCGGGACGAGAGGATCGAGCAGGCGATCAGGGCGCCGACGGTCAGCAGGCCGTCGCTGATGCGGTACACGCCGAACACCACCACGCCCACGTAGCACAGCTGCTGCACGGTGCTGACGCCGTAGCTGAGGGCCGAGGTCAGGTTGCTGGTCTTCACCGCGCTGCCGGCGAGCTGGGCGGTGAGGGTTTCCCATAGCTGGGCGCAGCGGCCCTCGGCGCGTGACGCCTTGACCGTTTCCAGATGTTCGATGGACTCCAGCAGGATGCCGTTCTTGATCGCCCCCTCGCGCAGGTTCTGCCGCGACAGGCGCGCCAGGTGGCCTTGGGCGAGCAGGGCGGGGAGGACCATCAGGATCACCGCGACCACCGGCACCCAGACCAGGTGCCCACCGAGGATGGCGATGATCACCAGGAAGATCGCCACGAACGGCAGGTCGCTGATCAACGCCGCGCTGGAGGCGGTGAAGAATTCGCGCACCGACTCGAATTCGCGGATCTGCGTGCTGAAGGCGCCCACCGAGGCCGGTTTGGCCGCCATGCGGGTCTGCAGCGCGCGGTTGAACAGCAGGCTCGACAGCTGCAGGTCGATGCGCTTGCCCATGCTGGTCAGCAAATGCCCGCGCAGTACGCGCAGCACGCTTTCCAGGACGATCGCCAGGGCCACACCGGTGGCCAGGATCCACAGGGTGTCGAAGGCCGAGTTGGGCACCACGCGGTCGTAGACCTGCATGGCGAACAGCGCCGAGGCGATGGCCAGCAGGTTGGCGACCATGGCGGCGATGGCCACCTCCAGGTAGGAGCGGCGCAGGCGCTTGAGCGGGCCGAAGAACCAGTGTTCGTCGCTGCCCTGGGCGTAGTCGCCGATGCGGCCATCGTCGCGGTAGCGCGGCTTGGCGAAGACCACCGTGCCCTCGTGCATCGATTCCAGCACGTCCAGCGCCACCCGCTCGTGACCGCCGCCGGACTGGGGCAGCAGCAGGTCGGCCTGGCCGTCCTGCACGGCCTTCAGCAGCACGCTGCGGCCGTCGCGCAGGATCAGCAGCGCCGGCAGCAGGTAGTGGTCCAGCTCGCGCAGCGACTGGCCGCTCACCACCTGGGCATTGATGTCGGCGCGGCGCAGGGCGCGGGGCACCAGGCGCAGGGGCAGGCGGCCCAGTTCCAGGGGCAGGCCGTCCACCAGTTCGGCATCGCCGATCGGGTGACCGAGTTCCCGGCTCAGCAGCACCAGGCCATCGCGCAAATGATCCTTGGGAACCTTTCGCCCGGCGGGGGCAGGGGTATCAGGCGCCATTCAGACGGTTCTCCAGCAAAGCACCGAGCAGGCCGACCTGGGCCGCCGCGCGGTATTCGATACGCAGGCGTTCGATGCGCAGCGTCTCCAGTTGGCGCGCGGCCTCGAAGCGTTCGCGCTGCACGTTGAGCAGGTCGATCACATCGCGCCGGCCCACCTCGAACTGTTCGCGGTAGAGCGTGGTGACCTCGTCCGATTCGCTGACCTGCAGGCGCAGCGACTCTTCGCGCCAGCGCAGGGTGTCACCGGTGTCGAACAGGTTGCGCAGTTTGCGGCTGATGTCGCGCTGCATCGCGTCCTGGCTCCACTGGGCGGACTCGACGCGCTGCTGGGCGGCGGTCGGGCGCTGGAAGTTCGACAGGCCCTGGATGGTGTCCATGCGCAGGCGCAGGGCGATCATCGAGTCGTTCTCCAGCTGCCCGCCGATTTCCCGGCGCAGCGCCGTGGCCTCGAGGTTCAGCTGGGGCAACAGCGAAGCCTTGGTTTCCCGCAGCTCGGCCTCGGCCTGGGCGGTGCTCTGCACGGCGCGCTGGTACAGCGGCGAGGCCGTGATGACCTGCTTCAGGTCGCTGGCACCCAGGTAGCGCTGCATGGACAGCGGGTGAGGTTCGCTCAGGGCATCGGCGTCCTGGCCGACCAGGATCAGGTACTGGCTGCGGGCGTCCTGCAGGCTGCCTTTTTCCATGGCCAGCTGTTCCTGGGCCCGGGTCATTTCCAGGCCGGCTCGGTCCACTTCACTGCGGTCGGAATAGCCATCCTGGCCACGGGCTTCAGTCATGCGCAGCACATCGCCGAGGTTGACCAGGTGCTGGCGCACCACCTCCACCCGGCGCTCGGCGAGCAGGGTGTCGAGGTAGGTCTCGATGATATCCAGGGCCGCGTCGTCCCGGGCCACCAGGGCGCTTTCCGACAGGTGCAGGTGCTCGGCGGAGGCCCGCTCGACCCGGCTGCTGACCCGGCCCCAGTCATAGAGCATCTGCGAGGCGGTGACGTCGTACACCACATCGCCGAAGTTGAATTCCTCCGGGCCGCCGGAGAGGTTCAGGGAGGGGTAGTAGCCGCCCTTGGCAATCTTGATCTCGGTGTTGGCCCGCTCCGCGTCCGCCAGTACCGCGCGGACTTCGGGGTGGATGGCCAGGCCGGCCCGCACCGCCTCGGACAGCTCCAGGGCGGTGACGTGAACCGGACAGACCAGCGACAGCAACAACAGGGTGGCGCTCCCCAGGGGACGCGCCTTGGATGAGGAGAAACAGGAAATCGACTTCATACAATGACCTGAACGGTGTTCTCCTCGACGTAAAGCAGGTTGCTGCCAAAGGTATAGACGTTGTAGCGGATGCCATCGAAGCTCTGGGTGATGTTGGTGTTCACCGCGCCGATCACCCGCAGCACATCGTTGGAATCACCAGTGATCTGCAGCACGTTGTTGGCATCGGTCATTTCATCGACCTTGGCACTGGTGAGCGTGACCACACTGCCGGAGTCACCGGTCCCCAGGTCCAGGCGCTCGATATTGGTCACGGTGCCGACACCCGGTGCGGTGAAGTTGATGTCGATCCCGCCGTCGAGCAACAGGGTGTCGAAGCCGCTGCCGCCGTCAATGGAGAAGAAGTTGCTGGCCTTGATCTGGATGGTGTCGTTACCTGTCCCGGTTTCCACCCGGTCCCCCGAACCGATATTGAGGATCAGGTCGTTGCCACCGCCGGTCAGGATGCGCTCGGCGGCGGTAGCGGTGCCCGACATGATGTCGTCCGCTGCCGTGCCGATGACGGTGATCGCCCCGATGGTCAGGCCGAGCAGGCCAAGCGGGTCCAGGTCGATGACATAGGTCGCGCTCTGCTTGCCGCCCGACGTGGTGGTGATGCGCAGCTGCAGGTCCGGTCCCAGGTTCAGCAAGCCACCGAGGGTCAGGCCCAACTGGCTCAGCACGCTGGGGCTGAGCAGGTTCAGCGAGAACTGCCCGCTGGCGTTGGCGAGGATCGGCGCCAGGGTGACGTTGAGCAGCGGCGAGATCACTTCGATGGACAGGCTGGCATTGGCGTTGGTGGTGCCGGTGATGCCCAGTTTGGCGCCGCCCAGGCTGAGGTTGGCGTCCACCGCCAGGTTGCTCAGGGTAATGGGCTGCAGGTTGGTGCCCACACCCAGTCCGATGTTCGCCAGGCTGCTCGGGTTGCCGGCGGCGTCCCGGGCGCTCACGCTGATCTGCGCACTGAGCAGCTGGTCCCAGGTCAGGCCGACATTGAGCGCGGTGAGCAGGTTGAGCGAGACGAGGCCGGCATTGTTCGCTTGCACCGTCTGCGTTGCGGTGACGCCACCGATATTCACGGTAATGGTCACCGCCACACCGGGATCGGCGGAGATCGTCAGCAGACTGCCTGCCAGCGACAGCACCGGCGTCGTGGGGGCAATGGTATCGACCACGAAGTTGACCGGCGCCGAGTCGACCCCGCCGTTGACGTGGGCAGTCACCGACCCCGCGCCTTGCGGGTAGCTGCCGTTGCCGCCAGGCGGCACCAGGGTGGTGTTGAAGGCGCCGGCCAGCACTTCCGCCGCGGTGACGGTGTGCACGTTGGTGAACAGGAAGCCATTGACGCCCCGGTAGGTGAGGGTGACGGTGTCGCCGGTCCGCACGCCCGGCTGCAGGCCGATCTGCACCTGGATACCGTTGGTGAGTTCGGCCGCGTTGATCCAGCTGTCGGCCGCCTCCGCCACGCCCACCGCGGGCGGGGCCAGGTTGGGGGCGAAGACTGCGGCGGGGTTGCTGGTATTGCCCGCGGCATCGGTGGCAGTGACCGAGACGATCTGGCCGGCGATCAGGGCCGGTGCCAGCACGACGCTGTAGGTGCCGTTGGTGGCGGTAACCAGGATCGGCGTGCTGTTGCCCGGTATGGTGATGCGCACGGTGCTGCCGGCCTCGGCGGTACCGGTCAGCAGGGTGCCATCGGCGTTCACCTGGCCCGTGGGCACCGTGGGGGCCTGCCGGTCGACCGTGGCAGTCACCGTGTTGCTCGGGTTGCCGGCCGCATCATGGGTCACGACGCGGACCACGGTGTTGTGCGTCAGGGGCGCGCCGGGGACCGTGTAGCTCCAGATGCCGCTGGCATTGGCCTGTACCTGTGCGATAGGCGAGCCGAGGCCGTCGGTCAGGGTCACGATGGCGCCGGCTTCGGCGGTGCCGCTGAGCAGCGTCCCGTTACCCACGCTGATGGTGGGGTCTGCCGGCGGCACGGCGTCCACGGTCACGGTGGCGGGTGCGCTGGTGTTGCCCAGCGCATCGCGCGTGACCACGCTGACCACGGTGCCATGGGGCAGCGACAACGGTGCGATGTTCCAGCTGCCGTTCACCGCGATGGTGCTGCCCACCTCGACACCGTTGACGAGGATGGCCACGGTGGCACCGGTTTCGGCGGTGCCGCTCAGCACGGTGCCGTTGCTCGGGTTGACGATGGGCACCGGTGGCGGCGTGGCGTCCACCACGGTCGAAGCCAAGGGGCTGGTATTGCCACTGGCATCACGAGCGATCACATCGACGGTGACGCCGTCGGCCAGCGGCGGGCTGGCGGTGAACGTCCAGGTGCCGTTGCCGCCCACTTGGGCGGTGCCGATCTGCACGCCTCCCACGCTGAGCACCACCGTGCTGCCGGCCTCGGCGGTGCCGTTGAGCAGCGTGCCGTTGGTGAGCTGGATGGTGGGCTGGGGCGGTGCGATGGCATCGACCCTGATCACATCGAAGGCGCTGGTATTGCCCAGGGCATCGCTGGCCGTGGCAGTGAGCAAGGTGCCGTCGCCCTGCGCCGGGCTGATGGCAACCGTCCATTTGCCATCGGCACCCACTACGGTGGTGCCAAGTGTCGTTGCCCCCAGCCTGATTACGATCGTGGCGCCGATTTCTCCCGTACCGGTGACGGTGGTGGCGGTGGCGGTCAGCGCATCCGGGACCGCCGGCGGCATGGCATCGATTACCGTACTCACGGGGGCGCTGGTATTGTTCGACCCATCGATCACGACCGCCGTGACCTGCACGCCATCAGGAATGAAGGGGCTCGGGAAGTGAGACCAGTTGCCTGCGTTATCGACGGATACGAGAACGCTCAGGCCATTGATGGTCAGTTCTACCTGCGTGTTCGCTTCGGCAGTGCCGCTGATGACAGTGCCCCGGCTGGGGTTTATGACCGGTGGTTCGGGCAGCGAGGCATCCACCGTTTGCGTGCCGGGCAGTACGCTGGTGTTGCCCGCCGCGTCGGTAGCCCAGGCCCGGATCACATCGCCGTCGGACAGCGGTCCGATGTTGTCCACCCGCCAGGCGCCATTGGCATCGGCCGTGACGGTGCCGGCGTTGAATGGCGCGCCATTGACGGTGAAGGTGATGGTGCTGCCGGGCTCGGCCGTGCCGTTGATGCTCTGGCCACTGCTCACGCTCACCACGGGTGAAACCGGTGGCTGGTTATCGGTGACGGTGCTGGCCGACGCACTGCTGTTGCCGCTGGCATCGGTGGCGACCACGCTGACCGTGGTGCCGTTGGGCAGTGCCGGTTGCGGTGTGTAGGTCCAGGCGCCGCCGGGGCCATCGGCAATGACGGTGACCGTCACGGGGTTGCCTTGGGACACGAAGGTCAGGGTGACTTCACTGTTCGCTTCGGCGGTGCCTTGCAGGGTGACGCCCTGGCTCGGCTGGATGGTGGGCGCGTCGGGGGCCACGCTGTCCACGGTGCCGACGGCCGGGGTACTGGTATTGCCCAGTGCATCGCTCGCCGTCACGCTGATCGCGGTGTCGTGCAGCAGGGGCGGCGTCGGTGTGTAGGTCCAGTTGCCGCCCGGGTCGGCGGTGACGGTGGCCAGCACGGTGCCGGAGCCGGTGCTGATGACCACCGTGGCGCCGCCTTCGGTGACGCCCCTGAGCAGGCTGCCGTCGCTCGGCTCCAGGCTGATGGCCGGTGCCTGCCGGTCGATGACGATATCTGCCGGGTCGCTGGCGTTGCCGGCGGCATCCTCGGCCACCACGCTGATGGCGGCATTGTGGGCCGGAGGTGCGATCGGGGTGTATTCCCAGCGTCCGTCCGGCCCGGCGATGACGCTCACCGGCGAGTTGCTGAGGCCGCTGATGGTGACTGTGGCCCCGGCTTCGGTCACCCCGGTGAGCAGGTTGCCGTTGCTGGCCTCCAGGGTGACGGTCGGTACCACGCTGTCGACCACCGTGCTGGCGGGCGGGCTGTCGTTGCCGGCGGGGTCGCGGGCCACCACGGTGACCGTGGTGCCGTTGGGCACGGCCGGGGTCGGGGTATAGGTCCAGTCGCCGGCACCGTTGCTGGTGACGGTGATCGGTGTGCCGGAGCCGATGGTGATCACCACGTCGGTGTTCGGTTCGGCGGTGCCGGTCAGGGTGGTGCCCTGGCTGGAATCGATGGTGGGGGTGGCGGGCGGCACGGTGTCGATGACCGTGATCGGCGACAGCGCGCTTTCGTTGCCGGCCACATCGCGGGCCGCGGCCCTGACCGGGTCGCCGTCGAGCAGCGCCGGGTTGGGGGTGAAGCTCCAGTTGCCCTGGCCATCCACCGGCACCTCGACCACCGTGCCATCGGGCAGGGTCAGCAGCACGGTGCTGCCGATGTCGGCCGCGCCGCTGATGAGCGTGCCGTTGCTGGGGGCGATGGTAGGAATGGCGGGCGGTGCATCGTCGCTGACGGTGCTGACTGGCGGGCTGACATTGCCGGCTGCATCGATCGCCACCGCGTTGACCGTGGTGCCGTTGGGCAGGGCCGGGCTGGGGGTGTAGGTCCAGTTGCCGAAGGCATCGGTCAGGGCCTGGCCAATCAGGCCGCCGTTGCCGTCGGTGAGGCGCACCGTGGTGCCGGCCTCGGCGGTCCCGGTCAGGGTGTCGCCCTGGGTCGGTGCGAGGGTCGGCGCCAGGGGCGGTACGGCATCGACGGTGATGGTGGTGGGGGCACTGAGGTTGCCCGCCGGATCGGTGGCGGTGACCTTGACCAGGGTGCCGTCGGGCAGGGCGGACGAGGGCGTGAAGCTCCATACCCCGGCGCCGTTGGCGGTCACCTGGCCGATCACGTTGCCCGAGGCATCGGTCAGGGTGATCTGGGCATTGCCTTCGGTGGTGCCGCTGAGCAGGTCACCCTTGCTTGGGGCGACCGACGGTGCCGCGGGCGGTACGCCATCCACGTTGATGCTGGTGACGCCACTGGGGTTGCCCAGGGCATCCCGGGCCTGAGCGTTGACCCGGGTGCCATGGGGCAGCGGGTTCAGCGGGCTGAACGTCCAGTTGCCGTTGGCATCGGCAATGGTGGTGGCGAGCGGTTGCCCGCCCACCCCGGTGGTCAGGATCACCGTGGCGCCGGCTTCGGCGGTGCCCTTGAGCACGGTCCCGTTGCTGATCGCGATCGTCGGATCGGCTGGCGGCGCGCGGTCGATGACCACCGTGGCCGAGGGGCTTTCGTTGCCGACCGCATCGCGTGCGACCACGGTGACCTGGGTCAGGTCAGCCAGCGGTGCGCCCGTGACAGTGTGGCTCCAGTTGCCATTGCCATCGGCCACCACTTCGACATTGAGACCCGGGCCGGTCAGCAGGATGGTGCTGCCGGCTTCTGCGGTGCCGCTCAAAACCGTACCGTTGCTGGGGGTCACGCTGGGTACGGGCGGCGGCACGCTGTCCACCACCGTGGTGGCCGGGCCGCTGAGATTGCCCAGGGCGTCGCGCACCGCCGCATTGATTTCGCTGGCATTGGCCAACGCCGGTGTGGCGGTGTAGCTCCAGTCGCCACTCGGATCGGCCGTCACGGTGGCGATCACGTTGCCGGCACCGTCGGTCAGGACCACGGTCTCGTTGGCACCTGCCGTGCCGGTGACGGTGGTGCCGTTGCTCGGGTCGATGGTCGGGCGGTCCGGCAAGGTACCGATCACGGTCGTCGGGACCGATGGATCGCCGGTGTTGCCGGCGGCATCGGTGGCCGTTGCGGTGATCGCCACCCCGTCGCCTATCGCCGGGTTGACCGTCACGCTCCAGTGGCCGGTGGCGTCCACTACGACCGGACCGATGGTGATGGCGCCTGCGGTAATGATCAGCAGGCTGCCGGCTTCCGCGGTACCGCTGATCTCGCTGCCATTGGTCGGCGAAACCACCGGAGGTGGGGGGGGGCGTGGTGTCGGCGGTGACCGGGGCCGGTGGGCTGGCGTTGCCAGTGGCATCGCTGGCCACCACCGACACCGTGGTCCCGCCGCTGACCGGCGTGGTGGGGTTGATGGTCCAGTTGCCGGTCACGGGGTCGGCCGTGGTGCTGCCGATCGGCGCGCCGTTGGCGTCACGCAGGGTCACGGTGACGCCGGGTTCGGCAGTACCGGTGAAGGTGGTGCCGTTGCTGGGGTTGACCACCGGGGCGGGCGGCGCGGTGTTGTCCACGGTGACCGTGGTGAAGGGGCTCTTGTTGCCCGCCGCATCGTGCGCGACGACGGTCACCTGGGTGCCGTCGGCCAGGGCCGGGCTGGGCGTGAAGCTCCAGGCGCCGGATGGGCTGGCGGCCGTCAGTTCGGCGAGCACCCGGCCATTGTCGTCGGTCAGCACCACCCGGCTACCCGGTTCGGCCGTGCCGCTCAGCGCGGTGCCTGTTGTCGGTTGGATGGTGGGGGCGGCCGGGGGGACGGCGTCCACGGTGCCGTTGACGCCGGCACTGGTGTTGCCGGCGGTGTCCGTGGCGGTGATGGTGACGCTCGCACCGTTGGCCAGCGGGGAGCTGGGCAGGAAACTCCAGTTGCCGGACGCGTCGGCATTGACCTGGCCGAGCACCCCGTTGCTGTCACTGATGGTGACGGTGCTGCCGGCTTCGGCGGTGCCGCCCAGCTGGGTGCCGGTGTAGGTGGTCAGCGCCACCGCAGGGGGTTGTGTGTCCAACGGGAAGGTGGAGGACGCACTCGTGCCAAGGCCGTTCTGGATGTAGGCCGAGACCGTCGGGCCGACCGGGTAGGGCGCCGAGAGTGGATAGTTCCAGGTGCCGCCGGAGGTCACCAGGGCCTGGCCGATGGTGTTGCCGGCGCCGTCCAGCAGCGTCACGGTGGCGGCGACCGGGCCGGTGCCACTGATGCCGTTGCTGTTGGCCTGGGTGATCACCGGCGGGCTGGGCAGGCTATCGGACACCACCACGCTGGTGGGCGGGCTGACGTTGCCCGCAGCGTCGCGGGCCGTGACGGTGATCGTGGTGCCGTCCGGAATCGGCGCCAGCGGCGTGTAGCTCCAGTTACCATTGGTGTCCACCGGCACGGAGACCGTACTGTTGCCGATCACCACGATGACCACCGTAGCGCCGGCTTCGGCCGTGCCGTTGACGACAATGCCGTTGCTGGCGGTCAAGCTGGGGGCCTCGGGCGGTGTGGTGTCCGGGGCGGTCACGGTGATCCCGGAATTGCTGTTGCCAGAAGGGTCGGTGACCACCACCGAGACGTTCTCACCGTTGATCAGCGGCGGATTGAAAATGACCTCGAACTGCCCGTCGGCGCCCACCGGGGCGGTCGCATCGGCGACGCCATCGCCGTTGGTGTCCACCTTGACCGTGCTGCCGGGTTCGGCACGTCCCGTCAGCTTGCTGCCATCGGGGGCCATCTGCAGTTGTGTGGACTGGGCCGGGGCGATGTCGTCGGGCGCGCGGAACGAGTTGCTTGCACTCAGGCTGCCGTTCGCCGCGCGGACCCGGACGGTGATCAGCTCACCGTTGTTCATGGTCTGCAGAAAATTCAGCGTGAACACGCCGTTGTTGTCCGCCACCACGGTGTAGTCGGCCACGCCATCGCCGTTGATATCCACTTCCACGGTGCTGCCGGGGGCGGCGTTGCCGCTCAGCGAACGGCCGTCGCTGCTCAGGCGTATGTCGTTGGCGGCGGGTGTGGCCGGCGGTGGAGGGGGCGGGGCTTCACCACCGCCGCCACCTCCACCACCACCGCCGCCGCCACCGGCAATCGCAGCGCCGCCGGCAATGGCCAGGCCGCCGGCCACCAGCATGCCGGTGGTGCCGAGACCGCCAGCGGCCGTGGCGGCAGTCAGGGATTCGAAGCCAGCAGCCACCTCCTGGGCCTGGTAACTGGCGACCATGACGCCTTCGGGCGTGGGGGCGCTGAGTTCGACCAGCAGCAGCTCCTGTTCTTCACCGACTAGGTAGAGCTTGCTGGGGGGCTGGCCTTCGACATAGAAGTTGTCGATGCGCAGGCTTTCGCCGTCGGTCAACTGGATGACCAGGTCGTTGCCGTCCCGGGTGTAGCTGGCGACCGCATCAGGGCTGATACCCAAGGCGACGTTGCTGCTCTGAGCCAACTGGAGGGTACCGCTCACGGTGCGTTCGGTACTGAGTGAAACAGCTTGGTCGAGCGGCGATACCTTGGCTTGGATATCCATGGTTGACGTCATCCCTAATGTCGAAATCGCAGAACGCGATATGGATTTCACCGGTGTCCGTCTGGGCGGTTTCCGGGCTGAATTTGGTAGGCGTATTTATAGTCGCTCAGTGCCAACCGTGAGAAGCCAAGCGTCGGTTGGCTCAGGCCGGCAATTTCCATTGGTTATAAGGGTTGTGCGCTTATTACTTTGGGTGACTCGAGAGCAGGGGCGGGAGTGACAGCTGGGATATGGCAAAAAGCCATACTTTTCAGCAGGTTAAGCGTGATTTACAGCGCGTTTTGTTAGGACGATCGTACGATATTCGCGGTCCGTTCCTGGACGAAGGAAATAGCCGGAAAGGTGTAAATCTGCCGACCTGGTCAGCTTCCGAAATATGTAACAACATGTTTCATTTTTGGCGTTTCAGGGCCTGGAAAGCGTTTGGTGCGTCACAACTCCTGACACCGGTAAGGCCCAACAGGCGGGGCTCGAAGTCTGCCCCGGTGACGTTAACGAGCGCTGCTCAGTAGTGGTTCAGGGCTGTAACACCATAGGAATCTGCCTATTTATTAAGCGGCTCGATTGACGCCGACCGGCCCGGGTGCGATGCAGCGCTCAACGCCGGTCCCGTTCCGCCCGGATGAACTCGATGAACGCCTTGAGCGCGGCGGGCAGGTGGCGGCGGCTCGGGTAGTAGAGGTTGAGGCCGGGGTAGTAGGGGCACCAGTCGCCCAGTACCTGCACCAGCTGGCCGCTGGCGATGGCGTCCCGGGCCATGTCCTCGAACACGTAGGCCAGGCCCACGCCCTGCAGGGCCGGGCCGATCATCAGGCCGACGTCATCCAGGGTCAGCGGGCCGTCCACGCTGATTTCCTGGACGATGCCGCCGCGCTCGAACTCCCAGTGGTACAGCGCGCCGCTGGGGAAGCGATGGCGGATGCAGGGCAGGGCGTGCAAGTCTTCGGGTTTATGCGGCAGCGGATAGCGCTCGAACAGCGCGGGTGCGCCCACCACCACCGAACGCATGGCCGGCCCGAGGGGCAGGGACACCATGTCCGCCTGCAGCCGCTCGCCGAAGCGCACGCCGGCGTCGAAGCCCGCCGACACCACGTCCACCAGGGCGTCGTCGGCCACCACCTCGATGCGCACTTCCGGGTAGGCCGCCAGGAAGCGCCCCACCAGCGGCAGCAGCACCAGTTGCGCGGCGGGCAGGCCGGCGTTGATACGCAAGGTGCCGGACGGCTTGTCGCGGAAACTGTTGAGGTCTTCCAGGGCGTCGTCGATATCGCGGAACGCCGGGCTCACCCGCCCATACAGGCGCTCGCCGGCCTCGGTGAGGGCCACGCTGCGCGTGGTGCGGTTGAACAGGCGCACCCCCAGGCGTTCTTCCAGGCCGCGCAGGGCGTGGCTCAGGGCCGAGGGCGAGAGGCCCAGTTCCACCGCCGCGCGGCTGAAACTCAGGTGGCGGGCGATGCACAGGAAGATCGCCAGGTCGGCGGCGGAGACGTTTTTCATTCGTGAATTCAGCTCAAAAGCCCATGCCATTTTCTTGGGATTATCACAGGAGTACCGCACACCTAAAGTGGCGTCAACTCATCGAGAAGGCCCGACGCCGTGTCGGGTCACCCACAGGAGGAGTTGCTATGCGTACTTGGCTGATTACTGGTGCATCCCGCGGTCTGGGTGCCCTCATTGCTGAAAAAGCCCTGCAAGCCGGCGACGCGGTGATTGCCACCGCCCGCAAGGTGAATGACATCGACGCCCGCCTGGGCAGCCACCCGAACCTGCTGGCGGTGCGCCTGGACGTGACAAAAGAGGACGAGGCCCACCAGGCGGTCGCGGCCGGCATCAAACACTTCGGTCGCATCGACGTGGTCATCAACAATGCCGGCTACGGCGTGCTCGGTGCGGTGGAAGAAACCAGCGCCAAGGAAACCGAAGGCCTGTTCGCCACCAACGTGTTCGGCACCCTCAACGTGATCCGCGCGGTACTGCCGCACATGCGCCGCCAGCGTTCCGGGCACGTGATCAACATTTCCTCGCTGGGCGGCTACCAGGCCTACTACGGCTGGGGCGTGTACGGTTCCACCAAGTTCGCCGTGGAAGGCATCACCGAAGCGTTGCACCAGGAACTGGCGCCGCTGGGCATCCACGCCACGGTGGTCGAGCCGGGCTTCTTCCGCACCGACTTCCTCGACGAGCAGTCGCTGATCAAGACCGCCCTGGAGCTACCCGACTACGACGACACCGTGGGCGCCATGCGCCGTTTCGCCGAGTCGGCCAACCACGCCCAGCCCGGCGATCCAGACAAGTTCGCCACGGCCATGCTGGCCCTGGTCAACGCACCCAACCCGCCGCAGCGCCTGGCCCTGGGCAGCGACGCGGTGGCGCGGATCGAGGCGAAGCACGCGTTCGTCAACGCCGAGGTGGCCGAGTGGCGCGACCTGTCGCTGTCCACGGACTTCGCGGTCTGACCGCGGGCGGCGGTTCGCTACAGCGAAACGGGAGGCCTGGCCTCCCGTTTTCGCGTTCAGCGGCCATTCGCGCCGCTTGTTGCCAAAACTTTGAAACAGAAAGAGAAAATTTCTTGAACTGGCGTCACCGGCTCAGGGTCAGCTTCTAGTACCTGACTTCACTCACTACGGTGTGCTTTCCCATGATCAAGAAATGCCTTTTCCCCGCAGCTGGATACGGAACTCGCTTTTTGCCGGCTACCAAGTCGATGCCGAAGGAGATGCTGCCGGTCGTCAATACACCGCTGATCCAATACGGTGTCGAAGAGGCGTTCGAGGCGGGCCTGACGCAGATTGCCGTGGTCACCGGGCGCGGCAAGCGCGCGCTGGAAGACCACTTCGACATCAGCTACGAGCTGGAACACGAGATTTCCAATACCGGCAAGGAAAAATCCCTGAGCGGTATTCGCCACCTGATCGACAACTGCACCTTCTCCTACACCCGCCAGGTGGAAATGAAGGGCCTGGGCCACGCGATCCTCACCGGCCGGCCGCTGATCGGCGACGAAGCCTTCGCCGTGGTGCTGGCCGATGACCTGTGCATCAACCTCGACGGCGACGGCGTGCTGGCGCAGATGGTCAAGCTCTACGAGCAGTTCCGCTGCTCCATCGTGGCGATCCAGGAAGTGCCCCCGGAGGAAACCCACAAGTACGGGGTGATCGCCGGTGAAGCGATCCGCGACGACGTGTTCCGCATCGAGAACATGGTGGAAAAACCCCAGCCGGAAGACGCGCCGTCCAACCTCGCCATCATCGGCCGCTACATCCTGACGCCGGACATCTTCGCCCTGATCGAGCAGACCGAGCCGGGCAAGGGCGGCGAGATCCAGATCACCGATGCCCTGATGAAGCAGGCCAAGCAGGGCTGTGTGCTGGCCTACAAGTTCAAGGGCCAGCGCTTCGACTGCGGCTCCGCCGAGGGCTACGTCGAGGCCACCAACTTCTGCTTCGAGAACATCTACAAGGCCAAGAAAAAGGCCCCTGAGGCCGGTGCGGCAGTAGCCCCTGCCGCCGAAGCCCTCAGCGCCGATGCCAAGAGCCCGCGCCTGGAAGCCGTGTAGCGAACCGGCCGCTACGGCCTTCGCCCTTGCCGTCGGCGTGCACCCGCAGGTGCCGCCGGCCGGCCGCGCCGCCCAGGCCTCATTGCAGCCACGCGCTGCCTTTACTCAGGAGGACCGCACGATGGATGGCCAAGAAACCTTGCCGGCCCAGCACCAAAACCAGCAACCCGGCCGGGAACAGGACATGAACCCGCAGCCGATCTACCTGGCCAGCACCTACCGGGCTGCCGATAAGCTGGCCGGAAAGGTGGCGATCATCACCGGCGGCGACAGCGGCATCGGCCGCGCCGTGGCCGTGCACTATGCCCTCGAAGGCGCCCATGTGGCGCTGGTCTACCTTAACGAGGACGAGGACGCCAACAAGACCCTGGCCGAAGTCGCCAGCCACGGCGGTCAGGCCATCGCCCTGGCTGGTGACGTGGCCGATGCCGGCTTCTGCCAGCACATCGTCGACGAGGTGATCGCCAAGTGGGGGCGCCTCGACATCCTGGTCAACAACGCTGGCGAGCAGCACCCCGAGAAGAACCTGGAAGACCTGGACCAGAGCACCTGGGAGCAGACCTTCCGCACCAACATCTTCGCCATGTTCCAGCTGACCAAGGTGGCCCTGGCGCACCTGCAGCCGGGGTCGAGCATCATCAACACCAGCTCGATCACCGCCTATAAAGGCAACCCGATGCTGCTGGACTATTCCTCGACCAAGGGCGCGATCACCTCGTTCACCCGCTCGCTGTCGATCAACCTGGCGCCCAAGGGCATCCGGGTCAACGGCGTGGCGCCGGGGCCGATCTGGACCCCGCTGATTCCGTCGACGTTCAGCGCCGAGAAGGTCGCCACCTTCGGCTCCGACACGCCCATGGGGCGTCCGGGACAGCCGTCGGAAGTGGCGCCGGCCTTCGTTTACCTGGCCAGCAACGATGCGTCCTATGTCACCGGCCAGATGCTCCATGTGAACGGCGGTAGCGTGGTCAACGGCTGACCCTCGCTTCCCGCTGCACGCAGCGCTGTGCTGCGCCGCTTTTGGGCTGGCATCAAAGCCAGCCTGTCCCGACGTCCCAGCGTTTTTCGCGACATGACGAACCGGCCACCCACGGCGTTCCTTTCTGCTCGCCGGCGGCCGAGGAGAACAGACAATGGTACGCAACGGTGCAGACATCCTGATCGACACGCTGATGGCGTTCGGCGTCGACACGATCTACGGCCTGCCGGGTGATGGCATCAACGGCATCATGGAGTCCATTCGTACCCACGAGGGGCTGCGTTTCATCCAGGTGCGTCACGAGGAATCCGCCGCCTTCGCCGCCGTGGCCCATGCCAAGTTCACCGGGCGCCTGGGCTGTTGCCTGGCCACCACCGGCCCAGGCGGCACGCACCTGCTGACCGGGCTGTACGACGCCAAGTTCGACCGGGCCCCGGTGATCGCCATCACCGGCTCGCCGTTCCACGACCTGTCCGACACCTTCACCCAGCAGGACATCGACCACTCCAAGCTGTTCATGGACGTGGCGGCCTACACCGCACGCGTCACCGGCGTGCGCCACGTGGAGAACGCCACCACCCTGGCGTGCCGGCATGCCCTGAGCGAGCGGGGCGTGGCGCACCTGGCGCTGCCGGCGGACGTGCAGGAAGACCCCGAAGACGAAGACAGCCCCTCGCCGCGCAACGTCCAGCACCATGTGTCGATGACGATGGCCGAGGCGCCCCGTGCGGCGGCCCAGGACGGCATCGAGCGGGCGGCCGAGCTGCTCAACGCCGGCCAGCGAGTGGCGATCCTGGCCGGGCAGGGCGCGCTGGAAGCCGTGGACGAACTGGTGGAGATCGCCGAGCGGCTGGGCGCACCGATCATCAAGGCGCTGCTCGGCAAGGGCCTGCTGGCCGATGACCACCCGCTGACCACCGGCGGCGTCGGCCTGCTGGGCACGCGCCCGAGCCAGATTGCCCTGGAGCATTGCGACACGCTGCTGATCGTCGGCTCGACCTTTCCCTACATCGAGTACTACCCCCATCCGGACCAGGCCCGCGGCGTGCAGATCGACAGGGACCCGACGCGCATCGGCATCCGCTTCCCGGCGGAGGTCGGGCTGGCCGGCGATGCCCGGGAAACCCTGCGCGTGCTGCTGGAGCGGGTGCAGCGCAAGGCGGACCGGTCATTCCTCGAACAGACGCAGCAGCTGTACGGCGAATGGCGCGACGTGTTGCGCACCTCCTGCGGGCGCAACGTGATCCCCATGCCGCCCGGGCGGGTGGTGCGCGACATGGGCGACCGTCTGCGCGACGACGCCGTGGTGGTGTGGGATTCCGGGCACAACACCGGGCTCATGGCTCGCTACCTGGAGGCCAAGGCCGGCCAGCGCTACGGCGGCTCCGGGCTGATGGCCTCCATGGGCTGCGCGGTGCCCTACGCCATCGCGGCGGCGCTGGTGCACCCGGGGCGGCAGGTGGTGGCCTTCTGTGGCGATGGTGGCTTGAGCATGCTGATGGGCGAACTGGTGACCATCACCCGCTACCAGTTGCCGATCAAGATCGTGGTGATCAAGAACAACACCCTCGGGCAGATCAAGTGGGAGCAGATGATGTTCCTCGGCAACCCGGAAACCGAGTGCGAGCTGACCCCCATCGACTTCGCCCAGGTGGCGGAGGCCTGCGGCATTCGCAGCTGGCGCCTGGAAGACCCGGCGCACAGCGAAGCGGTGGTCGAACAATGCCTGGCCCACCCCGGCGCCGGGCTGATCGAGGCGGTGGTCGACCCCAACGAGCCATTGCTGCCACCCAAGCGCAACGAGCTTTACGTGCGTAACCTGCACAGCGCCATCCGCCAGGGCACCCCCGGTGCCGAGCAACTGCGTGAATCCCTGAACCGGGAACCGGCGCTGACCCTGCTCAAGCCCTGAGCCCCCGTCGCCGTGATCACCCACTCACGGCGGCAGGCTTTATCGTTCTAGTTGGTTTTTCTTTTTATATGAAGTGCACAAGAAAGTGCCGCTTCGCTTACTGGCGAGTGCGGTTTTATATAACGTTAAGTTGTTGTTTCTTGGTGGCCAGGTTCTAAGTAAGGCTGTCATTTCGTTATCACGATAGTGGCCAGTTATCAGGTGCTTACTGGCGTTTGAGTTGCATTGTGATATTGCAAAAAAAGAGCATGAAAAAGTGAAAAAATTTGCTGAACAACTGTAAGGGGGTGCTGCCTCATTCTATGTGGAGGCAATCCAGCTTCTGCGCACTCAGTAACAGGAGTTTCTATTATGGCTGGTAATAACAACCCAGGTAATTTCTCCAACGATCGCGAAAAAGCGTCGGAAGCAGGGCGCAAAGGCGGTCAGAACAGTGGCGGTAACTTTGCGAAGGATCGCGAGAAGGCTTCCGAAGCCGGACGTAAAGGGGGGCAGAACAGCCACGGCGGCCGCAACCAGTAGGCCGCATAACAAAAGCCCGCTTCGGCGGGCTTTTGTTTGGAGAAACTTAAAAAGAACAACCGGATTGGTTTATCGATGAGGAACGCCGCGATGGATGCCATCGAATTACTGAAGAAAGACCACGAAACCGTGAAGACATTGTTGACCCGCCTGACGGACACCTCCGAGCGGGCGGTTCAGACACGCAAGAAACTGTTGCAGAAGATCGAACTCGAGTTGCAGGTACACACCGCGATCGAAGAACAGATCTTCTACCCGGCGTTCAAGGCGGCCGGCGAGAAAGATGAAGTCATACTCACCAGCGAAGCCAAGGAAGAGCACCGCGCGGTGGATTCCCTGGTACTGCCGGACATCAAGGAAACTTCGCCGTCCTCCCTCGAGTTCTCCGGGCGGGTCAAGGTGCTCAAGGAACTGCTGGAGCACCATATCGAAGAGGAGGAGAGCGACATGTTTCCCCAGGCGCGCAAGCTGCTGGGCAAACAGAAGCTCCTGGAGCTGGGCCAGGAAATGGAAACCCTGCAGAAATCCATGAAGCAAGGCCGGGAGGCCGAGGCGGCCTAGCCAACGCCTGGCCTCGGCACAAGAAAGCCGCTCATCGAGCTGGTGCTGATCACCACGTAAGAAATGCCGCTTTCCTTTCTGTGGGAAAGCGGCATTTTCTGGGCGTGAAACCGCGGATATCGTCTGCAAGAGGTTGTTCCGAGGCTAGGGTGTAGGAGCGTCGCCCTCGGCGCGAAACGATTGCAGCCACGCCATGGAATCCATGTCGTGCTCGCCATTCGCCGCGGGGCGCGGCTCCTACAGGCGCCTGGCCTTCTTGTGCATGGCCAGCGGTCAGAGCGGGCGGGTCAGGCGCAGCACCACGCAGGCTATACGGTCTGCCGTCGCATAGGCCTGTTTTTCCAGCTCCTCGCCAAACACGTCCGGATCGATTTCCTCGTAGTCCCAGACCCAGCCGAGGTCGGCCAGCGACGGCTGCAAGGCGTCGAAGAAGGGGTCTTCGCCGTCGAAGATCGCCACGCCGGTGTAGAGCACCAGCGTGCCGCCCGGTGCCAGGCGCTCCAGGGCCGCATCGAATATCTGCAACGACAGCCCGGCGCCGTGGGCACCGCCGCCATGGCGGTAGGTGCGTTGCTGCGGGTCGAGCATGTAGGGCGGATTGGCGACGATCAGGTCGAAGACGCCGTCGACATTGCGCAGCAGATCGCTGTGCCGGGCCGCCAGGTTGAAACAGCCGGCCAGCCGCGCATTCACCGCGGTAAAGGCCAGGGCCCGGGGGTTGATGTCCAGGGCCAGCACTTCGGCTTCGGGGCGCAGCTGGGCCGCCGTCAGGGCGCCGGGCCCGGCCCCGCAGCCGATATCGACGATGCGGGTCACGGGGCGGGTGTCCTGACGCAGGTGAGCGCGAATCGCCCGGGCGAAGCGGTAGGTGTCCGGGCCGAAGAACACCGCGTCGGCGTCAGTGGTGGGAAAACGTGAGTGAACGAACAGATCATCCCCCAGGCTCGACCAGCGCACCCGGCTGATCCACTGTTCGCCGTGGGCCTCCAGCACCTCGGCCTGGCACATCAGCTCGAACAGCTCGTCCTCCAGCACCGCGCGGCTGAACGGCCGACTCCAGCCGAAGACGTCGGTCAGGGTGTGTGCCTGCTGGTTGTCGGGGCGCTGGTTGACCCGCTGGTGGGTGAGTGGGGTGGGCGTGGTGAAGCGGTAGCCGCGGGCCCGCAGCGAGGCACCCAGGCTCAGCAGGGCGACGGAGGCGGGCGAGGTGGGTGCGAGCATGGCGAGGGGCTCCTGTCTCAGTAAGCCAGCGCGGAAAAGGTGCGGGTGGCCGCCAGCCCCGCTGGCGTGGCGTGGTGCACCGGCGCCAGCAGTTCGATCAGGCGCGCTTCGCGCTGGGCGGCGTCCAGGCACTGCAGTTCGGCGCGCAGCAGGCGCTGTTCGCGCTCCAGTTCGCTGCCCGGGGTGGCGGTGGTCTGTTCCGACAACAGGGCGGCCCGCGGCCGGTGCTTGCGGAACGGGTTGTCGACGCTGTGCTCGGCCGAGGTGCTCAGCCAGTCGCCGGCGATCCAGTCATGGATGAGCTGCTGCTCGAAGGCGCTGAACACCCCGAACATCGCCGCGCCTTCGCCGCGCACCAGGCTCCAGAAGCGGCTGTCCGCCGGGGCCTGGTGGCGCCTGATCCAGCCCCGGCGCTGCAGGGCGTCGAGGAAACCGCCGATGCCCTCGGCAGAGGCCAGCCACTGGTTCACCGTGCGGCCCTCGATGCGGCAATAGTCCGAATGCACCTGGCCGGCCACGGCGCGCTTGCGTTCGAGCATCTCGTGAACTTCGGTCTCCAGGTCGAACCCGGCGATGACGCTGCGCGAGCTGACGCCCAGGTCGTTGAGGCGGTAGCCCAGGCTCACCCGGCGGTAGAAATCGGTGGCATCGCCCACCAGCGGCAGGTTGTCCAGCACCGCGCGCACGGCCTTGGCCGCGTGGCCGGTGGCGCTGTTGTCGATGGTGACGTGCAACAGGAAGTAGTACGGGTCGATGCCCAGTTCTTCCAGCTCGAAGGCGCTGATCAGCAGGTGCAGGGGCAGTTGCTCGTAGCCCAGGTTGTAGCCGATGACCTCCGGCAGGAAATCGTCCGCCAGGTGGCCGAGGGCGAGCTGGATCGCGCCCTGCAGGTACAGCGAATCGTCCAGGTCGCTCAGGTCGTCGCAGCCCTGGGCGGCCAGCAGGCGGCGGTAGAGCAGCACGTGGTTCTGCCCCGGCACGCCGTCGCCCAGCTCTTCCAGGTAGGTACGCACCAGAGGCTGCACGCGCATGTCGCGCCAGTGCGGCAGGGTGCCGTACAGCCAGGCGCCATCCACCAGCTTGGTCGGCGCCACGCTGCGCAGGAAATACTGGGCATGGGCGCGGTTGTGGAAGTACAGGCGGCCGCCGCCGGCGCGACGGCTCTGCAGGTAGGCGGCGTATTGTTCGGTCACCTCTTCGGCGCCGCGCAGGGACCAGGCGTGCAGTTCGCCCGGGGTCTCCGGCAGGTCGCAGGGCAGCTCGGCGACCTCGCCCAGGCATTCTTCGAGAAAGCCGCGGGCGGCGTCGCGCCCCTCCACGGGTTCGGCCAGCAGGTGTCGGTAAATGCATTGCCACCGGCCGCCGGCGGGCACGGAGGCGCTGCGGCTGCTGTGGGACGTATCGACAAGACTGAGGATGGACATCGGCAAAACCTCCAGGGCCGGTGTGTCGGGCAACCAGGGCGCCGCCTCCCGGCCGGCCCCGTGCCTCTTGGTTGAGAGAGGGGCCGTGGAAAAAAGATTCCACCTAAATTCGCCCCCAAGCGAAGCGCACCGACAGGTTGAACCCCGGCGCCACGGCGGGCATCAACAGCAAGGACCCGCAGAAGGAAAGCGCCATGCCCAGTCGTTCCAGCCTTACGTTCGGCATCGAGGAGGAGTACTTCCTCACCGACCTCGCCAGTCGCCGCATCCCCCATGCGCCCGTGCCCGGTTTCGCCGAGGCCTGCCAGGCGGCCCTGGGCAGTCTGGTCACCCGCGAGATGTTCGCTGCCCAGTTCGAGGTGGTGACGCCGGTGCTGCACAGCCTCGACCAGGCCCGCGAGTGCCTCGCCGAGGCCCGCACCACCCTGGCCCGGGTGGCCCGCGACTTCGGCCTCGGCCTGGTGGCCGCCGGCACCCAGCCCCTGGCCCAATGGCGGCAGCAGCGCCCCACGGACGTGGCCCGCTACCAGCAACTGTTCGATGACTTCCAGATGGTCGCCAGCCGCAGCGTGCTGGCCGGGCTGCACGTGCATGTCGGGGTGCCGGAGGACGTCGACCGTATCCGCGCGATGAACCGGGTGACGCCCTGGCTGCCGTTGCTGCTGGGCCTCAGTGCCTCGTCACCGTTCTGGGCCGGCAAGCCGTCCGGGCTGATGAGCTACCGCCAGGCGGTGTGCGACGAGTGGCCGCGCATGGGCATTCCCGACCATTTCGACAACGACGCCGAGTACCAGCGCTACGTGCAGCTGCTGCTCGACACCGGCTCGATCCGCACCTCAGCGGACGTGTGGTGGAACATCCGCCCCTCGGTGCGCTACCCGACCCTGGAGCTGCGCATCGCCGATGCCTGCCCGCAGCTGGACGACGCGCTGTGCATCGCCGGGCTGTTTCGCACCATGGTGAGCCATGCCTTGCATGCGCCGCGCCCGGACTGGGTGGACGACCCCATGACCCGGGTGATCACCCTGGAAAATCGCTGGCGCGCCAAGCGCCAGGGCCTGCGCGGCGCCTTCATCGACCCGGCCACCCAGCGTGCGCTGCCCTTCGCCGACTGGCTGGAAAACGTCCTGCAGGAGGTGCTGGTGTACACCGTCAGCGGTGACGAACCGGCCCTGCAGCACGCCCGCACCCTGGCCCGGGAAGGCGGCAGCGCCGAGGCGCAGCTGGCCACCTACCAGCAGGCGCGGGACGCCGGGCGCGGCCACGGCGAGGCCCTGGTCCAGGTGGTGGATGCACTCATGGCGCAGACCGAACTGCAGGGTGTGGCCGAGGGGCGGCGAATAGCTTGAACGTATGGGCGGCGTCGATTTCGGAATAGGAGCATTCCTTTTTCCAGGAGACGACTCATGCGTGCATTGACCTTTCACGGCAGCCACGACGTCCGGGTGGAGCAGGTGCCCGACCCGATCATCCAGGAGCCGGACGACATCATCCTGCGGGTCACCGCCACGGCCATCTGCGGCTCGGACCTGCACCTGTACCGTGGCAAGATTCCCCAGGTGAAACACGGCGACGTGTTCGGCCACGAATTCATGGGCGTGGTGGAGGAGGCAGGGCCGGCGGTGACCGCCGTCAGCAAGGGCGACCGGGTGATCGTGCCGTTCGTGATCGCCTGCGGCGACTGCTTCTTCTGCCAGCTCGACCTGCACGCGGCCTGCGAAACCACCAACCCCGGGCGTGGTGCGATCCTCAACAAGAAGCAGATACCCTCCGGTGCCGCGCTGTTCGGCTACAGCCACCTCTACGGCGGCCTGCCGGGCGGCCAGGCGGAGCTGGTGCGGGTGCCCAAGGCCAATACCGGGCCGTTCCGCGTGCCGGATGTGCTGGACGACGAACAGGTGCTGTTTCTCACCGACATCCTGCCCACCGGTTATCAGGCCGTGGTCAATGCGGGGGTGCAGCGTGGCAGCCGCGTGGCGATCTTCGGTGCCGGCCCGGTGGGGCTGATGGCCGCCGCCTGCGCGCGCATGCTTGGCGCGGAACAGATCTTCATGGTCGATCACCACGCCTACCGCCTGGCCTATGCCGAACTCACCTACGGGGTGATACCGATCAACTTCGACGAGGTCAGCGACCCGGCTGCCGCGATCATCGAGCAGACCCCCGGCTACCGCGGGGTGGATGCAGTGATCGACGCGGTGGGCTTCGAAGCCAAGGGCAGCGTCACCGAAACCGCGCTCACTGCCCTCAAGCTGGAAACCAGCAGCGGCGTGGCCCTGCGCCAGTGCATCGCCGCCGTACGGCGCGGCGGCACGGTGAGCGTGCCGGGGGTGTATGCCGGGTTCATCCACGGCTTCCTGTTCGGCGATGCGTTCGACAAGGGCCTGACCTTCAGGATGGGCCAGACCCACGTGCACCCGCTGCTGCCAACCCTGCTCGAACACATCCAGAAGGGCGAGCTGGAGCCGGAGATCATCATCAGCCACCGCATGGCGCTGGCCGACGCGGCCGAAGGCTACCGGATCTTCGACAAGAAACAGGACGACTGCCGCAAGGTCATCCTGCGGCCCTGAACCGCTCGCCCGATAGGTGGAACCTTTGCCCGCGGGGCCGCCTTCTAATTCTTCACAACAACCCGATCGGATGCGGCTGCAGGGTGTGAGCAGCGGTCCGGTCAACCATTCGGGACCATCGGTCCCGGTCAGGAGGAAGCGACATGTCATCAGCTATCCAGAACGTCCAACGCGTGGAACGCGTCATCTCCATCGCCGGCGGGGTCATGGCCATCGTCAGCGGTGTCTACCGGGGCGGGGCCCTGGGCATGGCCAAGGCCCTGGGGGGCGCCGCGCTGCTGCAGCGCGGGTTCAGCGGTCACTGCACGGTCAAGGCCCTGATCACCGACCCGGAAACCGAGCTTGCCTACCTGCGCGAGCGAGTGGCCGAGCTGCGGGCGGCGCTGCCCAAGGTCGAAGAGCAGGTGGCGCGCCGCCGCCAGGCCCTGGAAAGCAAGAACCAGGAAAACCGGATCGACAACGCCGTGGAAGAAACCTTCCCGGCCAGCGACCCGATCTCACCGTAACCCGGCTGCCGGATCACGCCGTGCGGGGGATGGCCCATGGGTCATTTCACCGCCCGGCGAAAACACTGAATCATCGGTCGGCCATCCCGGTCGACCGAGTACAGCCACCCGATCCGGAGACACGCCATGAGCACCCGAACCCCGACACCCGAAGCCCCAATCATTCCCGATGACAGCCTGGATTTCAGCGACGACGGCGAAGGCCGTGCGCTGGGCCAGCCGCCCATCGATGAAGTGCCCCAGGAACCGCGCGAGCCCGTGGCCGACCTCGGCCTGACTGGCGCGGCCACCCAGACCGACAGCGAGCACGAAGACAACGTCACCCTGGACGACCTGAGCCCTGACACCCTGTTCGACGAAAGCGGTGCCCGCTCGCCGAACGAGCCCGGCGGCGAAGGGCCGGCGGACGAAGAGCTGCGCACCGTGGACGAAGCGGAAATCGGCGGCGGCAGCGGCCTGGACGAAGCCGAGCTGGCCCGTTCCGCACCGCTGGACGGCAAGCCCTGGACCGATGAGGTCTCACCCACCCGCGGAGAAAAGCCATGAGCGAACAGCACTGCGCCTGCCCCCATTGCAGCTGCAAGGTGAGCAGTGACGAGTGGTCGAGCGACGGCAAGCTGTATTGCTGCCAGGCGTGCCTGGATGGCCACCCGGCCGGCGAGGTGCCTTGCCACAACCCCGGGTGCGACTGTGGCGAGCGCATGGCCCGCGCCCGGGAACGCACGCCGTGACACACACCATGCAGCGGGCCGGGTGCCGCCACCCTGGCGGCACCCGTGGCGTCAGGCCGCCTTGCGCAGGGCGCTGAGCAGCTCGTCCTTGCGCATGCTGGAACGACCGGCGATGTCGCGCTTGCGCGCCAGCGCCATCAGCTCGGTCTTGGTCATGCCCTCCAACTGCTGGCCCGGCCGTGGTGATCCCTGCCGCGTGGCCGCCGCACGGCGGGCTGATGACTGACGCGCCGCCTGCTTGCTGCCGGCGCTGGTCTCGCGCCCGGAGCCGCCGCGTTTCTCGCCGCCCCCGGACTGCTTGTTGACCGTGGCCCAGGCCCGGGCTTCGGCTTCGTCCTTCGATACGCCCTTGGCCTCGTAGCTGTCCTCGATGTGCTCGGCCTTGCGCTTCTGTTTCTCGGTGTATTTGTCTTTGCTTCCGCGTGGCATGGCGGCGGTCTCCGACTGGCTGGCCGCCGGGCCGGATTGCCCCGCGGCGCTCACCACGGAAGAAAGCGCTACGGCGCCAGGGTTCCGCCTGTCTGATCAGCGGCGCCGCTTAGAAAAAGCGAACCTCTGGCCACATTTCACCTCAGAAGGAGAACCGTTCCGCTGCGGAGACAACCATGGACGTGACCGAGCGTATCCTGACCACCCTGGCGCTGGAATTTTCCGACCTGCGCCAGGTGGAAGACCTGACCCGAATCACCTTGCGCCTGGTGCTGGCGACCCTGCTGGGCGGGCTGCTCGGCTACGAGCGTGAAGTCATGGGCAAGGCCGCCGGCATGCGCACCCACATGCTGGTGTGCCTGGGCGCCGCCATCTTCGTCATGGCCCTCGAGCAGGACGGCGCCGAAAGCGACGCCATGAGCCGGGTGATCCAGGGCATTGCCGCCGGCATCGGCTTCCTGTGCGCCGGCACCATCCTCAAGGGGCAGGATATTTCCGACGTCAAGGGCCTGACCACCGCCGCCGGGCTGTGGGCGTCGGCCGCTATCGGCGTGGCCGTGGGCCTGGGGCGGGAGGCCACCGCCGTGCTGTCGGCGCTGTTTGTGCTGGTGGTGCTGCATGTCATGCCGCTGATCGTCGACCCGAGCGCGAGCGTCAAGCCGGACGACCAGGCCGGTGGCGCTGATGACGGCGCGAAGAGCGGGTCGAAGGATCAGCCGGGCACCTGATTTGCCGCCGCAACGGACAACGGGCAAGCCCCGCACATCGATGAAAACACCCTGAACTTTATTCCCCGGCGCCGTCTCGGAATGCAAGAGGCCGAGGCGTGCGCCACCGCGTCCTTGACCGATCGCCCCATTCCAGAACGAACCGCCCACCCGGTGTGAAAGGAGCCAGGAACGATGCCGTCCCCCCAGTACAGCGACGAGCGTGTCGCCCACGCCATCCGCCAACCGCGCCTGGCGATCGAGGCGGTACAACCGGTCATCGAAGGCGGCCGCTTCGCCGTCAAGTGCCTGGAGGGCCGGCCGCTGGAGGTCAGCGCGGTGATCTTCGCCGACGGCCATGACCAGCTCGCCGCCGACCTGCTGTGGCGCACCGCGGGCCAGGCGACCTGGCAGCGCATCCCGCTGCAGGCCCAGGGCAACGACCACTGGAGCGCGCGCCTGCAGATCGACGTCCAGGGCCCGGCCGAATTCGCCATCGAAGCCTGGCAGGATGTCTACGCCAGCTACCGCTACGAGCTGGTGAAGAAATTCGGCGCCGGCGTGCCGGTGAGCCTGGAGCTGCAGGAGGGCGCCCAGCTGGTGCGGCGCATCGGTGCCGAGGCGCCGACTGTCCTGAAGAACGACCTGGCCGACCTGATCGGCCGCCTGGAAGCCTGCCAGACCGTGGAAGAGCGGGTGGCGACCCTGGTCGATCCCAGCGTCAGCGAGCTGATGCGCCGGGCCGAATACCGCCCCCATGTACTGCGCAGCCCCATCTACCCGCTGGATGTGGAGCGGCGTCTGGCCGAGTTCGCCAGCTGGTACGAACTCTTCCCCCGTTCGGAAAGCACCGAGCCGGGGCGCCACGGCACCTTCGCCGATGTGCACCGACGGGTGCCGGAGATCGCCCGGCTGGGCTTCGACGTGCTGTATTTCCCGCCGATTCATCCCATCGGCCGTGCCCACCGCAAGGGGCCGAACAACAGCCTGAGCGCCGGGCCGGATGACCCGGGCAGCCCCTATGCCATCGGCAGCGAGGAGGGCGGCCACGACGCCGTGCACCCCGAACTGGGCAGCCTGGAGGATTTTCGCGAGCTGGTGCGGGTGGCGCGCGAGCATGGCCTGGAAGTGGCCCTGGACTTCGCCGTGCAGTGCTCGCCGGACCACCCCTGGCTGCGCGAGCACCCGGGCTGGTTCAGCTGGCGCCCGGACGGCAGCATTCGTCATGCGGAAAACCCGCCGAAGAAATACGAAGACATCGTCAACGTCGAGTTCTACGCCGAGGCGGCGATTCCCGACCTGTGGCTGGCCCTGCGCGACGTGGTGGTGGGCTGGGTGGAGCAGGGCGTCACGCTGTTTCGCGTGGACAACCCGCACACCAAACCGATGCCGTTCTGGGAATGGCTGATCGCCGACGTGCGCAGCCGCCACCCGGAGGTAATCTTCCTCTCCGAGGCCTTCACCCGGCCGGCGATGATGGCGCGCCTGGGCAAGCTCGGCTTCAGCCAGAGCTACACCTACTTCACCTGGCGCAACACCAAGCAGGAGCTGCAGACCTACTTCACCGAGCTCAACCAGCCGCCGTGGTGCCACTGCTACCGGCCGAACTTCTTCGTCAACACGCCGGACATCAACCCGTACTTCCTGCAGCACGCCGGGCGCCCGGGGTTCCTCATCCGCGCTGCCCTGGCCACCATGGGCTCGGGGCTGTGGGGCATGTACTCGGGTTTCGAGCTGTGCGAGGCCCAGGCGGTGCCGGGCAAGGAGGAGTACTTCGATTCCGAGAAGTACCAGTTGCGCCAGCGCGACTACCAGGCCCCCGACAACATCTCGGCGGAGATCGGCCGGCTCAACCAGATCCGCCGCGAGAACCCGGCACTGCAGACCCACCTGGGTTTCCAGGCCTACACCGCCTGGAACGACAACATCCTGTACTTCGGCAAACGCACCGAAGACCGCTCCAATTTCATCCTGGTGGCCATCAGCCTGGACCCGCAGCACCCGCAGGAGGCGCATTTCGAGCTGCCGCTGTGGGAGCTGGGGCTGCCCGACGACGCCGACCTGGAGGGGGAAGACCTCATGAACGGCCACCGCTGGACCTGGCACGGCAAGGTGCAGTGGATGCGAATCGATCCCTGGCACCTGCCGTTCGGCATCTGGCGCATCCGTAATCTTCGCTGAACACAGGAGCACCCCGACGATGGCCAAGCGCAGCGATGGCACTGCCTTTCTCAACGACCCGCAGTGGTACAAGGACGCGGTGATCTACCAGGTCCACGTGAAGTCCTTCTTCGACGCCAACAACGACGGCATCGGCGACTTCCAGGGCCTGATCGACAAGCTCGACTACATCGCCGAGCTGGGGGTCAACACCCTGTGGCTGCTGCCGTTCTACCCCTCGCCACGGCGCGACGACGGCTACGACATCGCCATGTACCGCGGCGTGCACCCGGACTACGGGACCCTGGCCGATGCCCGGCGCTTCATCGCCGAGGCGCACCGCCGGGGCCTGCGGGTCATCACCGAGCTGGTGATCAACCACACCTCGGACCAGCACCCCTGGTTCCAGCGCGCCCGCCTGGCGAAGAAGGGGTCCAAGGCGCGTAATTACTACGTCTGGTCCGACACCGACGAGAAGTACGACGGCACCCGGATCATCTTCATCGACAGCGAGAAATCCAACTGGAGCTGGGACGCGGTGGCCGGCCAGTACTTCTGGCACCGCTTCTATTCCCACCAGCCGGATCTCAACTTCGACAACCCCAAGGTGCTCGACGCGGTGCTGGGGGTGATGCGCTTCTGGCTCGACATGGGGGTGGACGGCCTGCGCCTGGACGCCATTCCGTACCTGATCGAGCGCGACGGCACCAACAACGAGAACCTGCCCGAGACCCACGCGGTGCTCAAGCGCATCCGCGCCGAGCTGGACGCCCGCTACCCGGACCGCCTGCTGCTGGCCGAGGCCAACCAGTGGCCGGAAGACACCCGGCCGTACTTCGGCGAAGACGACGAATGCCACATGGCGTTCCACTTCCCGCTGATGCCGCGCATGTACATGGCCATCGCCCAGGAAGACCGCTTCCCGATCACCGACATCCTGCGCCAGACCCCGGAGATCCCGCCCAATTGCCAGTGGGCGATCTTCCTGCGCAACCACGATGAACTGACCCTGGAAATGGTCACCGACGACGAGCGCGACTACCTGTGGAACTACTACGCCGCCGACAGCCGGGCGCGCATCAACCTGGGCATCCGCCGGCGCCTGGCACCCCTTGTCGGCCGTGACCGGCGCCGGGTGGAGCTGCTCAACAGCCTGCTGCTGTCCATGCCCGGCACGCCGACCCTGTACTACGGCGACGAGATCGGCATGGGCGACAACATCTACCTGGGCGACCGCGACGGCGTGCGTACCCCCATGCAGTGGTCGGTGGACCGCAACGGCGGCTTCTCCCGCGCCGACCCGGCAAGCCTGGTGCTGCCGCCGATCATGGACCCGCTCTACGGCTACCACACCATCAACGTCGAGGCCCAGGCCCGGGACCCGCATTCGCTGCTCAACTGGATGCGGCGCATGCTCGCCATCCGCAACCAGCACAAGGCCTTTGGCCGCGGCAGTCTGCAGATGCTGGTGCCGAGCAACCGGCGCATTCTGTCCTACCTGCGCACCTTCACCCATGAGGATGGTCGCGAGGAGCACATCCTGTGCGTGGCCAACCTGTCCAGCGCCGCCCAGGCTGTGGAGCTGGAGCTGGCCGATTATTGCGACCGGGTGCCGGTGGAGATGATCGGCGGCGCGTCCTTCCCGCCGATCGGCCAGCTCACCTACCTGCTGACGCTGCCGCCCTACGGTTTCTACTGGTTCTACCTGGCCGACGCCTCGCAGATGCCGAGCTGGCACCTGAAGCCGGTGGAGCGCATGCCCGAACTGCAGACCCTGGTGCTGGCCCGGGCCTTGAGCGAGGTGATGAACGAGCGCGCGCGGCGCACCCTGGAGCAGGAATCGCTGCCGCTGTACCTGCCCAAGCGGCGCTGGTTCGCCGGCGAGCAACGGCCATCCGCCGGGGTGCGCCTGCTGTACGTGATCCCGCTGGCGGAGGGCGCCGATGCGCCGCTGCTGGCCGAGGTCGAGGTGCAGGGCGAGCAGGGCGTCGAGCACTACCGCTTGCCCCTGGCCGCGGTGCCCGAGCGCGCCAGTGGCAACGACCTGCCGCAGCAACTGGCCCTGGCCCGGCTGCGTCGTGGGCGCCATGTGGAGCTGCTGACCGACGCCTTCAGCCTGCCGCGCTTCAGCCAGCAGGTGTTGCAGCTGCTGCGCGAGCAGAGCGTGCTGCGCAGCGACGCCGGTGAAATCCAGTTCCGCGCCGAACCCGGGCTGCAGGCACTCGCCGAGGTGGACGAATCGGCGTTCAAGCTGCTCTCGGCGGAGCAGTCCAACAGCTCGGCCCTGGTCGGCGATCAGCTGTTGCTGAAGCTGCTGCGGCGCGGTTTCCCGGGTATCCACCCGGAAGTGGAGATGGGTCGTTTCCTCACCCACCACGGCTACGCCAACGTGGCGCCGTTCCTCGGCGAAGTGGTGCGGGTCGATGACGACGGCCAGCCCCACACCCTGATGGTGGTGCAGCAGTTCCTCGACAACCAGGGCGATGCCTGGCTGTGGACCCTCAATACCCTGGACCGCGCCCTGCGTGACCAGGTGACCGGGGGCACCGGTGATCCGGACGTCGATGCGCTGAACGAACTCGAAGTATTCGCCGGCGTGCTCGGCAAGCGGGTGGGCGAGATGCACGCGGTGCTGGCCCGCCCGGTGGACAACCCGGACTTCGGCCATCAACTGAGCGGCGACGAGGATGCTGCGCACTGGAGCGCTTCCATCGGCGAGCAGCTGCGCCAGGCGCTGCAGGCTCTGGCCAAGGCCCGCGACGGGCTGTCAGCGGCCAGCGCCGAACAGGCCGACTGGCTGCTGGCCCGGGAACAGCCGCTGCTCGAGGCCGTGGCCAACCTGGCGAAGCTCGCCGGTGGCGGGCTGCGTATCCGCGTGCACGGCGACCTGCACCTGGGTCAGGTGCTGGTGGTGCAGGGCGATGCCTACATCATCGACTTCGAAGGCGAGCCCAATCGCACCCTGGACGAGCGCCGCCAGCGCCACAGCCCGTTCAAGGACGTGGCCGGCATGCTGCGCTCCTTCGACTACGCGGCCGCCGTGGCACAGCGCAACGCCAGCGGCATGGAAGGCGCCCTGGGCGCGCAAGAGGCGATCGGCGAGATCATCCAGCGTTACCGCGACAGCGCGCGCACGGCCTTCCTCGACGCCTACCGCCTGGCCGCCGCCGGCTTGCCCCACGAGTGGTACGACCGGGACGGCGAGGGCGCGGCCCTGGACCTGTTCTGGCTGGAAAAGGCCGCCTACGAAATTCTCTACGAGAGCGGACACCGTCCGGACTGGATCGACGTACCGCTCCAGGGCCTGACCGATCTGGCTCGACAACTGCTGGGAGCGACACCGTGAATCAAGACAGAGTGGAACGCCTGCGACGGGCCGAGGACGGCGATCCGTTCAGCTTCCTCGGCCCCCACCCGCAGGCGGATGGCAGCACCCTGGTGCGGGTGTGGACACCCGGCGCCGACGGCGTCGAGCTGCTGGCCCGGGACGGCCAGTCCCTGGGCGTGATGCAGCGCACCGACCCGGACGGGCTGTTCGAGGGCAGCCTGGCCCAGCCCCAGGCCTACCGGCTGCGCATCCGCTGGCCCGGTGGCGACCAGGAAACCGAAGACCCCTATGCCTTCGGCCCGCTGCTCGGCGAGGTCGACCTGTACCTGTTCGCCGAGGGCAACCACCGCGAGCTGTGGCGCTGCCTGGGCGCCCAGGTGGTGGAGCGCGACGGCGTCAGCGGTGTGCGTTTCGCGGTGTGGGCGCCGAATGCCCGACGGGTCTCGGTGGTGGGCGATTTCAACAGCTGGGACGGCCGTCGCCACCCGATGCGCCTGCGCTACCCGGCGGGCATCTGGGAGTTGTTCATCCCGCGCCTGGGGGCTGGCCATTGCTACAAGTACGAGATTCTCGGCCCCACCGGGCTGCTGCCGCTGAAGGCCGACCCCATGGCCCTGGCCACCGAAGTGCCGCCGGCCACCGGTTCCCGGGTGCCGCCGGCCGAGGGCTTCGCCTGGCAGGACCAGACCTGGATGGAGCAGCGGCATGACGCCCAGTCGCCCCGGGCGCCGTTGTCAATCTACGAGCTGCACGTGGGCTCCTGGCAATGGCAGGACGACCGCCCGCCGAGCTGGGACGAACTGGCCGAGCGCCTGGTGCCCTACGTGCAGGAGCTGGGTTTCAGCCACATCGAGCTGATGCCGATCATGGAGCACCCGTTCGGCGGTTCCTGGGGCTACCAGCCGCTGTCGCTGTTCGCTCCCACGGCGCGCCTGGGCGACCCGGAGCGCTTCGCCGCCTTCGTCGACCGCTGCCACCGCGCCGGCATCGGCGTGATCCTCGACTGGGTGCCGGGGCATTTCCCCAACGACGCCCACGGCCTGGCCGAGTTCGACGGCACCGCGCTGTACGAGTACGCGCACCCGTTCGAGGGCTTCCACCCGGACTGGAACACCTGCATCTACAACCTGGGCCGCACCGAAGTGCACGGCTTCATGCTGGCCAGCGCGCTGTTCTGGCTGCGCGAGTTTCACATCGACGGCCTGCGGGTGGATGCCGTGGCCTCGATGCTGTACCGCGACTATTCCCGTGAAGACGGCCAGTGGATCCCCAACCGCTATGGCGGCCGGGAGAACCTGGAGGCCATCGAGTTCCTGCGTCACCTCAACGACGTGGTGCGCAGCGAGGTGCCGGGTGCCCTGGTGATCGCCGAGGAATCCACGGCCTGGCCGGGGGTCAGCCGGCCGGTGCAGGAGGGCGGGCTGGGCTTCAGCCACAAGTGGAACATGGGCTGGATGAACGACAGCCTGCGCTACGTCCAGGAAGACCCGATGTACCGCCTGCACCACCATCACCTGGTGACATTCGGCCTGCACTACGCGTTTTCCGAGCGCTTCATCCTGCCGATCTCCCACGATGAGGTGGTGCACGGCAAACGGTCGCTGCTGGGGCGCATGCCCGGTGACCGCTGGCAGCAGTTCGCCAACCTGCGCCTGTACCTGTCGTTCATGTGGACCCACCCGGGCAAGAAACTCCTGTTCATGGGCTGCGAGTTCGGCCAGTGGCGCGAGTGGAACCACGACCAGCAACTGGACTGGTACCTGCTGCAGCAGCCCGAGCACGCCACCACCCGCGCTTTGGTGGGCGAGCTGAACCGCCTGTATCGCCAGGAACCGGCGCTGCACCAGCTGGACGACCGCGCCGAGGGCTTCCAGTGGCTGATCGGCGACGACGCGCGCAACAGCGTGTTCGCCTGGCTGCGCCACGGCGAGCAGGACCAGCACCCGCTGCTGGTGGTGCACAACTTCACCCCGCAGGTGCAGGCCGGTTACCGGATCGGGGTGCCCAGGGCGGGCGGCTGGGAGGTGTTGCTCAATACCGACGAGGCCCACTGGGGCGGCTCGGGGGCGGGGGCGACCGGCTCGCTGGAGACGGCGGCGGTGGCGGCCCATGGCCTGGCGGATTCGCTGCTGGTGGATTTGCCGCCGCTGGCGTCGCTGGTGTTGCGGCCGCGGCGCTGAGGTCAGTCGGCCTGGCGGAACCGCGGTTCCGCCAGGCGCGTGCGCGGGGTCAGTGGGCGCGGGTGACGCCCTGCAGCACGGTGGTGTTGGCCCGCTCGTTGCGGCCGGCGGCGATATTGCCCAGGGACACCACGCCCACCAGGCGTTTCTCGCGGCTCAGTACCGGCAGGCGGCGTACCTGGATGTCGGCCATGTTGCGCGCCACGTGCTCGATGTCTTCGTCTTCGAAGCAATAGCGGATGTCGCCGCTCATCACCTGGCGCACCGGGGCGTCGCTGTTGAGCCCGGCGGCCACGCCACGGATGGCGATGTCGCGGTCGGTGACCATGCCGATCAGGCGGTCGCCTTCGTTGACCAGCAGGGCGCCGCTGTCGATGCTCGCCATCAGCGAGGCGACCTCGCGCAGGCTGCGCTCGGGTTCGGTGGTCTGCACGTTGCGGGTCATGATTTCACTGACTTTCATGGTGGTTCTCCTGGCGTTGTCGTGGGCCCCGGACAGGGCCCTCTGTAAAGTCCGACTGGCCATACCCCGGGGTGTTCAGGTTGATTCAGGAGTAATGCGGCAGGTGGTGGGGGAAGTCGCCGACCCGGGCACCGATCACCATTTCGCTGATCCAGTTGCTGAGAATCCGCGTGTAGGCCTGCTGGTCGGCGTCCTGGCTCAGGGCATGGTCGGCGCCGTCGAGCAGGCGGTGGGTCATCGAATGGGCCTTGTCGAAGGCCGCGCGGTAGCTCATCAGCGTGGTATGCGGCACGAAGTCGTCGTGCTCCGACTCCACCAGCAGCACGTCGCCGCCGAACGCCGAGCAGGCCGTCAGGGCCTGGTTGTCCCGGGCGGTCCAGAGCTGGCGGCGGTACTGCGCCAGGCGCGCCACGTCGAGTTGGCGCTTGGGCAGGTTCCAATCCTCGTCCCAGTACAGCGCCGGCACCCGCAGGGCCAGCCATTTCACCGGGCGCAGGGTGGTCAGCAGGGTCGAGAGGTAGCCGCCGTAGCTGCTGCCGATCACCGCGATGCTGGCCGGGTCCACCGCCGGGTGTTCGACCAGCCGGTCGTAGGCGGCGACGATGTCGGCCAGGTTGTGCTCGCGGGTCACCCGTTCCTGCTCGTCGATGGTCTTTTCATGGCCGCGCAGGTCGAAGGTCAGGCACACGCAGCCGAGGCCGGCGATGCCCTTGGCCCGCGCCAGGTCGCGTTGCTGGCTGCCGCCCCAGCCGTGCACGAAGAGCACGCCGGGGACTTTGCTTTCCGGGGCGAGGAGGGTGCCGGCGATGGCCTGGTTGTCGACGAAGATATCGATGGTTTCGGTCTGTGCAGTCATGGGGCTCCCAGGGTGACGTATTTGCTCAGCAGGCCCAGCTCCGGCTCCTCGCCGCGGTACAGGCAGGTCGCGCCTGCCGGCGCCGGTACTTCACCGTAGCGCTCGTGGGTCGCGGCGGTGAGGCGCTGCAGGCCCGGGTTGGCGATGAAGGCTTCCAGGGCGAACAGCTCGGCGGCGCTGGCACCGCCGACGCGCCAGGACTGCTCCAGCACCCCGGAACGCGGGCGGCCGTCAGCGTCCAGGCCGCGGGCCACGTCGTAGTTGCGCCGCGAGGCGAACAGGCTGGGGTAGGCGTCGCAGGCCGCCAGTTCGTAGATGCGCGCCTGCTGCACCGCCAGCCGGGCGTCCCGCGGCATATCCAGGCCCATCAGGTCGCCGTAGTCGCCGCGCACCAGGATCAGCTCCGAACCGCCGTAGACCTTGTGGTCGTGGTTGTCGTGGGTCAGGTGCTGGGTGCCGTAATAACTGAGGGTGTGCCCGGCCACGCGGATCTGCCCGACGCTGTAGGTGTCGGGGCGGCGCAGGTCTTCTTCGAGCACCAGGCCCCAGGTGCGCACCTCCTGCTCGTCCTGCTGGGCGAGGGCGGCCTCCAGCTCGGCGCGGCAATGCACCACCTGCTGGCCGCGGCCGGCCTTGCCGCGCACCGGCTTCAGGCGCACAGCGCCGTCGCGCAGCAGGCGTTCGGCGGCGAGCCGGGCGTCTTCCAGGGCGAACACCGAGTAGCCATTGAGGATCGCGTGGCCGGCCTGTTGCGCCAGGCGTGCCGACCAGCCATGCGGCACATGGCTGGGCGCGTCGATCAGCGGGTGGCTGATGGCCTTGGTGGCGACGAAGGGCTGCGGCACCACACCGCCGAACAGGTCCTGGGGGCCGCGAATGCCCAGGGCCTGCTGGTTGCCCACCAGGGTTTCGTCGGGCAGGAAGTAATAGCCGCCCCGGGTGTGTCGCGCCGGGTCATAGAGGCCGAGGAAGGCACAACCGAGCACACCCGCCAGTTTTTCCCCGAGCACCTGGTGCACGGCCTGTTCATGGGCGGCCGGCGGGCCATCGGTGTGCAGCAGGACGACACCGCTGGGTGTATTCATCCTTCACCCTGCTGCCAGGTGCCGCCGATGCGTTCGCAGTCGGTGCGGGCCTGGGCCAGGTCATCGGCGCTGTAGTAGTGGGTCACCACCTTGGCGTCGTTCGGCACCGCTGGCCGGGGCTTGCTTTCGTCCTGGTCGGTGGAGCGGTAGTTGGCCAGGGTTTCCTGGGTCAGCGCGGCTTCGCAACGCCCGAGGCTGCCCGTGTCGCACTGGGCGACCTTGCGCTTCTCGGTGTTGAGCACCTCGTTGCTCTCGTTGCTGCACGACCAGTCGATGTCGCCGTCGGAGACACCGCTGAATTCGTAGCAGTGCTCTTTTTCGACTTCCGGGATGGCGTCGCTGGACGAGCGGGTGGAGACGTAGCAGGCCTCGGCCAGGACAGGTCCGGAGACCAGGCTGCCGAGCGTGAGGCACAGGACCAGTGCAGGAATGCGCATGGGATAGCTCCTTTAGATAGCTCCTTCGCGGCTGTTACTGGTTGTGAGCCAAGGGGCGCGGCCTAAGTTCAGGGTGTTTGATGAGCGGAGCGGGCGGGGCAGAGAAAGTCTGAACTCATCGAAGCGGTCGCTGACTGAACTTGAAGTGCTAGCGGTTGTACCACGAGGAGAAACGCATGAAACGGGACTGGAATCTGATCCGATCACTCTTGCTGGAAATCGAAGCCCTGGAATGGGGCCGCCAGTTTTCCCCACGGCCCCTGGACGGCCACAGCCTGGAAGTGGTCAACCACCACCTGCACCTGCTGGAAAAGGCCGGGCTGGTCGAATGCATCGACTACTACCGCTGGAACGGCGAGCCGGCCCGGGTGGCCAACGCCCTGACGCTGCTCGGCCACGACCTGCTGGACAGCATCCGCGACGACGACGGCTGGTACGAGAAGAAGGCCAGCCTGCTCACTTACCTGGGGATGACGCCGTACGAAGCGTTCCGCCCCAGCGCCTGACGGGACAGGGTCATGACCGAACCTCGCGACGAGTCGGCTGACGCCGTCCAGCAATTCAAGACCGCCATCCTGGCGAAACTGCGCTACGCCGTGGGCAAGGACCCGGCCAACGCCTTCGAGCACGACTGGTTCGAGGCGCTGGCCCTGGCCACCCGCGACCACATGATCGACCGCTGGGAAGAAGCCTCGGCGCAGATCGACCGCCAGGGCGACAAGCGCATCTACTACCTGTCCCTGGAATTCCTCATCGGCCGCCTCTTGGTGGACAACCTGAGCAACCTCGGGTTGCTGGACATGGCGCGCCAGGCCATGGAGCAGCTCAACGTCGACCTGGACCGCATCCGCGAGATCGAGCCCGACGCCGCGCTGGGCAATGGCGGCCTGGGGCGCCTGGCCGCGTGTTTCATGGAAAGCATGGCGACCCTGCGCCTGGCGGCCCACGGCTATGGCATTCGCTACGAGCACGGGCTGTTCCGCCAGGCCATCGTCGACGGCTGGCAGGCCGAGCAGACCGAAACCTGGCTGGATTTCGGCAACCCCTGGGAATTCGAACGGCCGGAAGTGGCCTACCGCATCGGCTTCGGCGGCAGCGTCGCCAGCCATGCCCAGGACGACGGCACCACCCGGCAGATCTGGCACCCCCAGGAAACCGTGCGGGCCATCGCCTACGACACCCCGGTGGTGGGCTGGCGCGGCGCCTCGGTGAACACCCTGCGCCTGTGGCGCGCCCGGGCCGAGGAAGACCTGCAGCTGGACCGCTTCAATGCCGGCGACTATTTCGGCGCGGTGGCCGACGAGGTGCGGGCCGAAAGCATTTCCCGGGTGCTGTACCCGGCGGACACCACCGAAGCCGGCCAGGAACTGCGCCTGCGCCAGGAGTTCTTCTTCGTTTCGGCCTCGCTGCAGGACCTGATGGGCCGGCACATGGAGCAGCACGGCGACATCCAGCTGCTGCCGGACAAGGTGGCGATCCAGCTCAACGACACCCACCCGGCGATTGCCGTGGCGGAGCTGATGCGCCTGCTGGTGGACATCCACGAGGTGGAATGGGCGCGGGCCTGGGAGCTGTCGGTGGCGACCCTGTCGTACACCAATCACACCCTGTTGCCGGAAGCCCTGGAATCCTGGCCGGTGTCGCTGATGGAACGCCTGCTGCCGCGGCACATGCAGATCATCTACCTGATCAACGCCCAGCACATCGACGCCCTGCGGGCCCGGGACATCCACGATTTCCGCCTGCTGCGCGCGGTGTCGCTGATCGAGGAAGACCACGGCCGACGCGTGCGCATGGGCAACCTGGCGTTCCTCGGCGCGCACAGCATCAACGGCGTCTCGGCGCTGCACACCAAGCTGATGCAGGAAACCGTGTTCTACGACCTGCACCGCCTGTACCCGCAGCGGGTGAACAACAAGACCAACGGCGTGACCCTCCGCCGCTGGCTGTTCCAGGTCAATCCGCAGCTCACCGGGCTGCTGGTGGACACCCTGGGCGAGGGCGTACTGGATGCTCCGGAAACCACCCTGCAGCAGCTCGAGCCCTTCGCCGAGAAACCGGGCTTTCGCAAACAGTACGCCGCCTGCCGCCAGCGCAACAAGGAGGCCCTGGCCGCCCTGGTGCGCCAGCGCATGGGCATCGCCCTGAACACCGGGGCGATCTTCGACGTGCAGATCAAGCGCATCCACGAGTACAAGCGCCAGTTGCTCAACCTGCTGCACACCGTGGCGCTGTACCAAGCGATCCGCAACGACCCGGCCACCGACTGGGTGCCGCGGGTGAAGATTTTCGCCGGCAAGGCGGCGGCCAGCTACCAGCAGGCCAAGCTGATCATCAAGCTGGCCAACGACATCAGCCGCACTATCAACGACGACCCTACGGTGAGCAACCTGCTCAAGGTGGTGTTCATCCCCAACTACAACGTCAGCCTGGCCGAGGTGATCATCCCGGCGGCCGACGTGTCGGAGCAGATCTCCACCGCCGGCCTCGAGGCCTCAGGCACCAGCAACATGAAGTTCGGCCTCAACGGTGCATTGACCATCGGCACCCTGGACGGCGCCAACGTGGAAATGTGCGAGCGGGTGGGGCACGACAACATGTTCATCTTCGGCATGACCGCCCAGGAAGTGGACGCACAGCGGCGCAAGGGGTTGGAGATGGGCGACGTGGTGGCGTCGTCGGAACGCCTGCGGGCGGCGCTGGAGGCGATTCGCTTCGGGGTGTTCTCGCCGGACGACCCGGGGCGTTATGCCGGGCTGGTGGACTCGCTGCTGTTCGACGACCGCTTCATGGTCTGCGCCGATTTCGACGCCTACTGGGATGCCCAGCGGCAGGTCGACAAGCGCTGGCAGAACAGCTCCAAGTGGTGGCGCTCGGCGGTGCTCAACACCGCCCGCATGGGCTGGTTCTCGTCGGACCGGACCATTTCCGAGTACGCCACCGACATCTGGAAAGTGCCGCTGCCGCCCCGGCAGGACCGTTAGGCCCAACCCTCACTCCGCTCGATGCACGACCGGCCCGCTGACTTCCAGCGGGCCGCGGTCTGCTGCGTGGTGGCTCAGCCCGGCAGGTGGTGGGCCGGGGTCGGCACGCCGCGTTTCGAATGGGAAATGCGCGTGACCTGGATATCGGTGATCTCGTTCGGCCACTCGAAGGTGTGGATCGAGTGCAGGTAGAAGCGCGCCTCGTCGGGCGTCAGTTCTTCGCTGTCGGCTTCGACCTCCACGCTGTGGGGCTGGTTGTGCAGGATGTAGCTGATCAGGTGGACGGGCTTGTTGGACATGGCGTGGCTCCTGGTTGGCCGGATGGGTAGGGAATAGACCCGCGAACCGGGTCGTGGAGTTCCGTATTTCCGCCCGGCGGCACGGGGCCGCCGGGGGCGGTCAGGGCTCGGTCGGCGCGGAATTGGCAGGGGGCGCGGCGTTCTGCTTCTTGCGCAGGCTCTTGGCGCGCTGTTCCAGCACCAGGTAGGTGATGCTGGCCAGCAGCAGCGGCAGCAGGAAGTACAGGGCGCGGTAGCCGATCAGCGCGGCGACGATGGCGCCCTGGCTGAACTGGTGCTGCAGCAGGGCCAGGAACACCGCTTCCAGCACGCCGAGGCCCGCCGGAATGTGGGCGACGATACCGGCCACGCAACTGATCAGCAGCACCCCGAGAATCGACGGGTAGAAGGCGTCGTCCGGCAGCAGCCAGTAGATCAGCGCCGCCATCAGCGACCAGTTGGCCGCGCCCAGGCAGATCTGCATCAGGGCCAGGCGCAGGGTGGGCAGGGTGATGGTGTGCTCGCGGAAGGTCCACACCCGCTGCCGGGCGAAGGCGCAGGCGCCGATGTAGGCGAGCACGAAGCTCAACAGTGCGAAACCGATGAATTGCAGGCCGGTGACCCCCAGGCTCCAGTCTGGCGGCAGGCGGATCAGGCGCAGGGAGAAGATGGCCCCGGCCACGGTCATGTAGCCGGTCCAGTTGGTCAGCAGGCCCAGGCTGATGATCCGCGTCACTGTGGAGGTGCGCAGGCCCAGTCGGGTATAGAGGCGGTAGCGCATGGCCACGCCGCCGATCCAGGTGGTGAAGTTGAGGTTGAAGGCGTAGCACACCATGGCCACCGGCATCACCTGGCGCACCGGCAGCTTGTGCCGGGTGTAGTAGCGCCCCAGCACGTCGTACAGGCTGAACACGGTGTAGCTGCACAGCACGATCAGGGCGCCGACCAGCAGGGTCTGCAGGCTGTAGCCGCTGAGGGCGTCGCGGACCTCGTCCCAGTTCAGGTTTTTCGCCAGCAGGTAAAGCAGCGTGGGAATCAGCAGCAGAAAGAACAGGGTAAGCAGGCGCTTGCCCCAGACGATCCATGTGGCGTGCTGGGGGGTATTCATCCAGTCTTTTCCTCTTTGTAGCAACAGGGTTTGGTGACGCTCTCGACGATCGGGTCCGGCTTGGGTTCAGGCTCCGGACCCGGTGTCGGGTCGAGGGGTTGCAGGTTCTTGCGGTGCGCCGGCAGCCAGCCGGCGATGGCCGGGAACAGGCGCACGAAGTGGAAGCACAGGAACACCAGCGGCGCGCGCCACCAGTAGCCGCGCAGCAGGCGTTCGAGCTGGAAGCGCTTGCAGTGTTCGGCGGCCAGTTGCTCCAGGTGCTCGTGCAGCTGCTGGTTGAAGTCGCGGTCGCGGACGAACAGGTTGGCTTCCAGGTTCAGCGCCAGGCTCAGGGGGTCGAGGTTGCTCGAGCCCACGGTGGACCACTCGTGGTCCACCAGCGCCACCTTGCCGTGCAGCGGGCGCTGGCAGTATTCGTAGATCACCACGCCGTCGCGCAGCAGGTAGTTGTAGAGCAGCCGCGAGAAGCCCTGGGCCCACTGCATGTCGGGCTGGCCCTGGAGGATCAGCACCACCTTCACGCCCCGGCGCGCGGCGTTGCGCAGTTCGCGCAGCACGCTGTAGCTGGGGAAGAAATAGGCGTTGGCCACCACCACCCGCTCCTTGGCGTTGCGCAGGGCGGTCACGTACTGCTCTTCGATGTCCGTGGTGTGGCGGTCGTTGTCACGCTCCAGGAGCATGATGCGCACTTCGCCGGTGGCCCGGGTGGTGGCCTGTACCGGGCTCGGCTCGGCCAGGGCAGGGCGCAGCAGGCGCAGCGTGCAGGTGTGCAGGTCGGCGACGATCGGTCCGGTCACCTCCACCGCGTAGTCCTGCTTGGCCATCTCGCCGAAGTCGCCCAGGTGGTCGGCGGAATAGTTGATGCCGCCGACGAAGGCCCGCTCGCCATCGATCACCACGATCTTGCGGTGCAGCCGGCGAAACAGGTTGGTGCGCATGCCCAGGCGTCGTGGGCTGGGGTCGAACACATGGACCTTGACGCCTTCGCGGGTCAGGGCCGCCACGTACTCCTTGCCCAGGTCGGCGGTGCCGTAGCCGTCCACCGCGATCACCACGCGCACGCCGCGCTTGGCGGCTTCGATCAGTACCGCTTGCAGCTCCATGCCGACCTTGTCTTCGAAGATGATGAAGGTCTCCAGCAGCACCTCCACCCGGGCCGCGCGGATGCGTTCGAACACCCGCGGGTAGTACTCCTCGCCGTTGATCAGCAGTTCGATCTGGTTGCCATCGCGCCAAACGCCACTCATAGATGAATCTCCGCAGCCAGGGGGGCATGGTCCGACAGGTGCGACCAGGGCCGGGTGGACAGCACCACCGGCGAACGGGCGGTGGCGTTGCGCACGTAGATGCGGTCCAGGCGCAGCAGCGGGAAGCGCGCCGGGAAACTCTTCGCCGGTGCGCCATAAGCACCGCGGAACACCTCGGCCAGGGCCTGCTCGGCCAGCAGGGCGTCGGCACGCAGGCGCCAGTCATTGAAATCGCCGGCGACGATCACCGGTGCGGTCGGGTCGAGGGTGGCGAGCAGGTCCAGCAGCAGGCCGATCTGCTCGGTGCGGTGGCTTTCGCGCAGGCCCAGGTGCACGCAGATCGCATGCACTTCGGCGTGCCCGGGTACGTCCAGCTTGCAGTGCAGCAGGCCGCGCTGCTCGTTGCCTTTGACGGTCACGTCGAGGTTGTGGTGCTCGACGATGGGAAACTTCGACAGCAGGGCGTTGCCGTGGTGGCCGTCGGGGTACACCGCGTTGCGCCCGTAGGCGAACTGCGGCCACATGCTGTCGGCGAGAAACTCGTACTGGGGCATGGTCGGCCAGTCCTGGAAGCGCTTGGCGTGCAGCTCGTGGTTGCCCAGCACCTCCTGGAGGAACACCAGGTCGGCGCCGGTGGACTGCACCGCGCTGCGCAGCTCCGGGAGGATGAAGCGGCGGTTGAGGGCGGTGAACCCCTTGTGGGTGTTGATCGTCATCACCTGCAGGCGCCGCACGGCGGTGATGCGGTCGATGACGATCTCGGGATTGGGAATGGTGCTGTTCACGGCGACTTCGCTCCTTGCCGGTACGTCGGGCCACGTTTCGAGGTGGGTGGCCACGGGGTCGGGTGGTCACAGATGGCCCGGTTTCTCCGAGCGCGACTCGTGGTAGGGCGAGGCATCGGCGATCACCCGGTCCAGGGCCGGGCTGCTGTGGATCTGCTCTTCACTGCCGTCCTGGTTGCGCTTGGCCGGCCGCAGCTCGACCTTGATCCAGCCGCTGTCGCGCCGGTCGAACGCCTCGAAGGCGGCGATGGCGTCGTTCATCGGCTTGACTTGGGTGAGGATCTTCGCCGGGTCGATACGCCCGGCCTGGATCATCTCGATCAGCCGCGGGATGTAGCGCCGGTGGTTGCAGTTGCCCATGTTGAGGGTGAGGTTCTTGTTCATCGCCAGGCCGATGGGGAACTGGCGCGCCTCCTGCGGATAGACGCCGATGATGCCCAGGGTGCCGGCCTTGGCCAGGCTCTCGACCGCCCACTGCAGGGCCTGGGCCGGGGCGTCGCCCGGTTGCCAGTTGTGCGGGGTGTCGGCGTGCTGGCCGTGGTGCGGGCAGTCGGCGTCCACGCCCACGGCATCGATGGCGCGGTCCACGCCGATGCCGTTGGTCAGGCGGCGCAGGGTCTGCACCGGGTCTTCCTGGTCGAAGTCGATCACCTCGGCGCCTTGCTGGCAGGCCATGCGCAGGCGGTCTTCGTGGCGGTCGATGGCGAACACCCGGGCCGCGCCCAGCAGCTTGGCGCTGGCGATGGCGAACTGGCCCACCGGGCCGCAGCCGAACACCGCCACGGTGTCGCCGCTGGAGACCTCGGCCAGCTCGGCGCCGAAGTAACCGGTGGGGAAGATGTCCGAGAGCAGGATGGCCTGGTCGTCGCTGATCTCGCTGGGCAGCTTGACCAGGCCGACGTTGGCGTAGGGAATGCGCGCCAGCTCCGCCTGCAGGCCGTGGAACGAGCCGGTGGCGGCGGGGCCGCCGTAGAACGCGGTGCCGGCCTCCTTGCCGTTGGGGTTGGCGTCGTCGCACTGGGCGTAGTAACCCGCGCGGCAGTAGGCGCAGTTGCCGCAGGCGATGGTGGAGGGGACCACCACCCGGTCGCCGATGCGCAGGTTGCGCACGTCGCTGCCCAGGGCTTCGACGATGCCCACGGCCTCGTGGCCGAGGATGGTGCCCTTGGCCATGCCGCCCACCGTGCCGCGCACGAAGTGCAGGTCGGTGCCGCAGATGGCGGACGCCGTCACCCGGATGATGGCGTCGGTGGGGGCCTGGAGCGTGGGTTCGGGGACATCCTCCAGGCGGATGTCGCCGATGTCGTGGAAAACCACTGCTTTCATGGGTGTCTCCCGCAGCCGGACAGGCCGGCGCTCGAACGTGCGTTGCCGCGAAAAAACACGGCG
>NZ_JAOCAH010000005.1 GCF_029839275.1 Pseudomonas sp. GD03944 | reverse complement strand
GCGAATCTCGTTGAGGTCCTGGCTGACGGCGTTGTCAGCACGGTAGATGGAGTTGCGCAGACGCAGGCTCAGGTCCTTCGCCGGGCCGCTCTGGACCACGTACTTGAACTGGTTGAACAGTTCACGCTCGGTGCCGTTGGTCTTGCCGCCGGCGTCGATGTCGCTGCCGCGCACGTAGGCCACTTTGTAGCTCAGGCCCGGTACGCCGTAGGTGGAGAAGTCCAGCTCGTAGCTCGCCTGCCAGGAACGCTCGTCCTTCAGGTTGAAGTCGGAGTAGTAGGAGTTGGCCACCCAGATGGTGCTGCCGCCGTCGCCGTAGTCGTACGCGTAGCCGGCATCGCCGCTGTTGCGCTGGTGGGCGATGATGAACGCGTGGGCGCCGACGCTGTACTTGGCCGCCAGGCTCCACAGGGTGTTCTTGTCGTTGTTGCCGTCACCGCCGAAGGCCAGGGCCGCATCCGAGTTGTCGTCGTAGTCGGTGCGGTAGATGTTGAAGTCGAAGTTCAGGGCCTGCTCGGCGCTCAGCGGCAGGTTGTAGTTCACGTTGCCGTAGTACTTCTTGAACATGTCTTCGACGTCGGAGTGGTACAGGGCGAGGCTCAGGCCGTCGTTGACCACGTAGCTGCCACCGATGACCTCGATGCTCTTCAGGCGGTTCGGGTCGCGGGCCGGGTCGCCCATCGGGCTGTCGCCGGTGAAGCGGCCGACATTCAGTTCCAGGCCTTCGATTTCCTTGCTGGTCACCAGGGTGCCGGTGAACGCTTGCGGCAGCAGGCGGCTGTCGTCATGGGACAGGACAGGCAGGGACGGGAACTGGTTGCCGTAGCGCAGTACGGTGTTGGAGACACGCAGCTTGACCGCGGCGCCGGCTTCGGACAGCTCGTCTACCGGGTGGCCATTGCCCCCGCTTTCGGAATCGCCTTCGGTATCGAAGAACGCGGAGTAGTTACGGCCGCGGCCGCTGTCGAGCTTGATGCCGAGCAGGCCATAGACATCGACGCCGAAGCCGACGGTGCCCTGGGTGAAGCCGGACTCGAAAGTACCGATGAAGCCCTGGCCCCAGGTCTTGGCGTCGTTGCGGCCGTCCTTGTAATCACGGTTGAAGTAGGCGTTGCGCAGCAACAGATCGAGGCTCGCGTCCTCGACGAAGCCCTTGGATTCGGATTGCTCGCTGGCATAGGCGGAATGAACGGCAACCGACAGCAGCGCGCACGCGGCGGCCGCGAAGGATTTGCGATGGGACATTGTGTGCTCCTAATACTTTGGCTTTTTGCTTATTGGAATAGGCAGGACGCTGCATGGCGGTTCTGTCCCATGACCTGCGCGGCGCATGACATGGGAAGCGTAGTGCATAGGACTCTTCTGATGAGAGTTCGCGCAGCATGCAGCTGCGCGAATGAATAACAGCTGCGGCCCGAACAAGGAATACGGTCGCGTCGATTGTTAATATCAATTAAATTAATAGCAAGCTATCGACCGGGCCGGTTAGTCTGGCCGGGATGAATTCAGCACGCGATTGTTCGTATTGGTTCGAACGATCGCTGGCTCCCCTTCATCATCCTTTGGTTTGAATTATTGCCGCTTCTCCGGAAGCGGCTTTTTTATGGGCGAAAGAAAAAAGGCGATGGCCTGTTGGCTCTTCGCAATAAACCGAAACTGTCCCTTGTTAGTTTTGCAAGTAGCTGATAGGGAAGGGGATTGTGGGTCGGTTGGCTGCCTGTTGAATGGCTGGCGGAATCAGGCAAGCGTATTGGGCAAGTCGACGGCATGTTCGGGTTGTCGAATGAAAGGCGCATTGGATGTGATGGCCAGCAGTTGTTCGATGATTACCGGCAGGATCGCGGTGATTTACAACGGTATGAGTACTTTCAAAATTCCTTGTAAGTGCTATTGAAAGTTACGAAAAGTGCAAGAATCAAGACGCTAAAGAGCAAGTTGCGGCTCGTGAAACAGTACTGCCGTGCATAAAAAAACCGAAGCAGTGGCTTCGGTTTTTTTATGCACGCCAAGGGCTACTTCTTGCGCCACTGACCCTGCAGCTGGATGTATTGGCCGGCCGGGGTCTTGTCGATGGCTTTCTGCCCGGCGATAGCTTCCACGTCACTGAGCTTGATGCCGTTCTGGATCGCCAGTTTCTGGTACTCGGCGCGGCGTGCCTGGTTGATCAGCTCGGCGATCTCGGCTGCCTGGCCGCCGGAATTCACGACGCCCAGGTATCCGTTGGGCATTTCACCGAGCTGGCCGCTGGCCTTGGCGTCGCCGAGGGCGGACATGGCCTGGTTGAGGTTGAGGGCCATGGCGGGCAGGCTCAGGCTGAGCAGGAGCAGCAGGCTGGCGATGCGTGTGTACAGGGTCATGGTCGGGCTCCTTAGAACAGTCCGCTGGATTCACTGAACATGCTGTCCAGGGCTTTATCCACCTTGATGTAGATCTCGTGCTCGATCTTCACATTGAGGTTGATGTTGATTGGTTCGTTGGGCATCGCCAGCTGTACCGTCGGGGTACAGGCTGTGCTCAGCAGGCCCATCAGCAGGGCGGCAAGACAACTACGCACGCGCATGGCGCTCTCCTTGTTCGTGTTCGGGGCTCAAGGCGTTTCCGCGCCGGGCGCCGCATGGCGTTCGAGCATGCGCTGTTGCACCCGTTGCTTGATGATCTCGTTCACCTTGTCGGTCAGTTGCAGGCTGGCTAGCAGGGTCGGAATGTCTTCCTCCAGGTTGATGTTGAAGTGGATCGGCCGGCCGTTCTCGATGGCCGGATTCTGCCCCTCCAGGCGCATGCCCAGGGTCAGCTTGCCCTGCCGATCATAATTGACCTGGCTGCTGAGGGTGGTAAAGCGAAAGTCTTCCAGGGAATCGGTCACCAGCTTCATGGCCGGGTTGCTGCGCCCCAGCGCGCGGATGCGCTCGGAGTGAAAGCGCAGGTGGCCGCCTGGCGCCCGGGCAGCGACCTGACCGTTCTCGATGCGCACACCCTCGGCGTCGAGCCGCAGGGGCAGTTGCCCGTCGATCTGCCCGCTGCCGGCCAGGCCTTCGGCCGGATAGAGGGTGAACAGGCGCTCCAGTTGAAGGCCGTGCAGGTGCAGGTCGAACAACTGATCGGGCTCGGCCAGGTTCCATTGCGACGGCTCCAGGCGCAGTTGGCCATTCATCAACCCCAGTTCGCCCTGGTCCAGGGTCAGCGTGCCTTGTGCCAGCGATGTGCGTGGCGCGCTGTAGCGGCCTTTGAGCGACAGCGGGCCGAGGGGAATACCGGGATCGAGCTCCTCCAGGCGCAGGCTGGCGATGTCCACCTGCAGGGTGCGCGGCGCCAGGCGAGCGCTCAGCTGGGTGGTCAGGCCACTCAATTCGCTGCGGTCGTAGATGCCGCCCAGGCCGCTGCCCGACAGCGACAGGCGCACATCGGGCGTGCCAGCGGTTGGCGCCAGGCTCAGGCTGGCCGTTGCATTCAGGCGGCCGCTGTTGAGTTCGAGCAGTGCCGGCCAGTCGCTCAGGGTCCGGGCGATGGGGTTGCCGGAACGCAGGAACAGCTCGGCCAGTTGTGCGTTCATTTGCAGCCCTTGCTGAGGGGCCTGCTGCAGCTGGAGGGCCAGTTGCAGGTCGCTGGCGTTCGACAACTGGCCGTTGAGCGTTCGCTGCTTGTCGTTGGCGTCCAGCGTGCCCTGCCAGGACCAGGCCTGAGTGTTGAGTGCGGCCTGCTCCAGGTTCTGCACGCTGGCGCGCAGGGGGCCGGACACCTGCCAACTCTGCACGGCGCCGCCCTGGTGCTGCGCGGTGAGGCGCAGGGCGGAGGTGGCCGCCTCGAGCTGGCGCAGGCGCAGTTCGCTGTGGTTGAGGGCGCCCAGGGTGAGCCGTGAGCCATCAAGCAGGTCAAGGCTTGCCTGCAGGTGGTCCAGGTAACCGCGGAAGCGCAGGTCGAGCTTGGCGTTCTGTGCCTTCCAGGCGTCGAGCGACAGCGCTTTGCCGTTGAATTGCAGCCGGCCTTCGCTCAGGTGCGCAGCCCAGGGCGCGGCATTGGCCAGTGCCAGGCGGGCGCTGACGTCCAGCTCGCTGGCGCCGTGTGCGCTCAGCTCCACCGCCAGCGGCAAGGCCCGTTCTGCCAGGTTTTCGGGCAGCTCGGGAGCGGCGTCGCTGGGTTGGATGCGCAGCTGCAGGGTGTCTGATCGCAGGCTGGCCGGCAGGGCGTCGAGCAGGTCGGGGGACAGGTGATCCAGGTGCAGGTCGGCGGTGAGCTGCTCGGCGAGCCACTGGCCCTTTTCGGTACGGCCTGCGGCAGACAGGTGCCCTTGCAGGCGGCCGATGCCCGGCAACGGCCAGGGTGCGGGCAGGTGGGCGTTGACCGCGACTTCGCCGTTCACTGCGGCCAGGGTGGACAGAGCGAGTTCGTTACCGGGCAGTTGCAACGCCCAGTGCGCCATCAGTTGTGCGGCGCCCGGCGCTTCCGGCAGCTGTGTGCCCGGTGGCAGCGCCCATTCCCGCAGCCAGACCTGCAGGGCGCCGGCCTGACTGAACGCCGGGGCGGCGAGGGTGCCATTCCAGGCCAGGTGGTCGGCTTCCTGATGCAGGGTGTTGTGCAGCTCCAGCTGCGGCTCCTGGTTGACCAGCAGGGTGAGCTGCGTCGCCAGGTCGCCGGCGTCGGGATCGGCATTGAGCAGGGCGCGCCAGGTGAGCTGGTTACCCTTGTGCTGCAGGTTGAGGGTCAGCACGCTGTCCAGCAGCGGCTGGGGTTGCCGGGTCAGCTGCAGATCGCCCAGCAGCTCGCAGCGGCCGCTGGCGCAAGGCAATTCGGCGGTCAGCCGGTCGATGCGCAGGCTTTCTGGCAGCCAGGCGAGGTGGCCGAGCAGTTGCGCGGGCGTCAGCGGAGCGGGGGCTTCGGTTGCCGGCGGCGTGGCCGTCGGTTGCCAGTCGATGGCGAGCGCATCCAGGTGAATGTGCTGCCAGAAGGGCGGCGACAGGCTGAACGCACGCCAGCCCAATGTCAGGCCGCTGGCGTCGACCTGCAGCTGCCCACCGCCGTCTGCCCTGACCAGCGTCAGCGTCGCCAGCTCGATGCCCTGGTTCGAAAGGCCAAGGCCCTGGATATCCAGCGCGCGAATCTGTTGCTGTTCCAGCAGCCTTTGCCAGGCGTGATGGCCGGCGATACCCGCGAGCGCCAGGAGGGCCAGCAGGGCGGTGAGCCGCAGCCAGGTGCGCCGGGCGATCATGGACGGGTTCCAGGGGGGCAGGGCAGTCATGGAATCGGACGTTACCCCAAGCCTGGAAAGACTGCCAATCAGCACAGTCCTAGCGGCGGGTGCTCGCTGCGGGTTATGCCACACAGCACATTGTGCACACCTGGGGTGCCCGACTGGCGAAACGTGTTCTGAAAAACGGTGAAAGAGGGGGGCGACAATAGGACGCGCAGGGTCTGCTGGAGCCTTCGTGAGGCGTGGTTTCGCCCTGTGTAGAGCGGTCGTGCGGCAGCCGTTGGTTGCCCTGAAAAAGGGCGTTGGCGGCGCGCAGTAAACAGACTTGTGCACAATGGCGATGCGTGACTGTCAAGTCCCTTTCGCAGGCTGTCGTAAATCGTTGATTATTCGAAGTCATTTCTTAAGTCAATGAAAAATATGAGTTTTTTCAGCTGGTGAAAAAACCGCCAGTTTGACCCGAGCCCGCATGGCATCGGCTTTTGGCGTGATTTCGCCCATGTTGTCCACTGAGTTATCCACAGCTTCTGTGGATTGTCCCAAGCGTTTGCTCGTGGCGCCCCTTACGGTCGTCCGCGAGGGCTTTACCTCGGCAAAAAAAGGAGTAGAGTGGCGCGCCTTCCCGGTCACCCCCCAGTTTTTTATGCCTCGTGTTCTGCCTCGCGTTGCCGTTGAAGCCACGCCCGCTCGTACCCGCCTGCCCACCCAAGTCGCCGTATGGCTGCTGGACAACCCCCGTCTCGGGCATGCACCCAGCGTCAAGCGCCTGGCAGGACGCCTGCTCAAGCAGCCGGCCCGCGCCGGCGTGGTGCAGGCGCAGAGCCGACTGGGGCAGTTGATGTGCCGCGATTGCGGTAACACCCGCGACCGCCGCATCGGCCTGGAGATGCTGCGCCAGGCGGCGCGCTCCGGCGATCGGCACGCCCAGCTGGAATTGGGGCGTCTGTATTGCCAGCCTCGCACCCTCGAGCCGCAGCAGGCCCGTCACTGGCTGGAGCTGGCTGCCGCCCAGGGTTCGGCGGAAGCCAAACACCTGCTGGGCGGGCTCTGATTCCCGTCTGACCGCCGCCGCGAGGCTGGGTATACTGCCCGGCAGTCTTTTGCGGAGCCCCCCATGCCTATCGATCTTCCCGCTGTGCTGCCGGTCCTGCTCATGGGCATCCTGCTGGCCGGCTTGCCGCTGGCACTGTGGGGGTGGTCGCTGCAGCGGCGTCTGGCCAGCGCGCAACTCGACAGCAGCCTGATGCAGGAGCGCCTGAACAGTGCGCAACTGGCCCAGGCGGGGTTGAGCGCGCAGCTCGATGCCTGCCGGGACGAGGTCGCCGAAATCGGTGAGATCAAGGCCGATCAGCAGGCCGAGCTGGCCGCATTGCGGCGTGAGAACGAACTGCTCCAGCACGACCGTCAGCAGGCCCGCGACAGTGCCCAGGCAGCCCAGGCCCTGCGTGAGCAGCAGGAGCGCGAACTGCGCACCCTGGGGGCCGAACGCGCGGCCCTGAGCGCCGAACTGCGTGACCAGCAGGCCCATCACCAACAGCGCCTCGACGACTTGCAGGGCTCGCGGGACGAACTGCGTGCGCAGTTCGCCGAGCTGGCGGGCAAGATCTTCGACGAGCGCGAGCAGCGTTTTGCCGAAACCAGCCAGCAGCGCCTGGGGCAGCTGCTCGACCCGCTCAAGGAGCGCATCCAGGCATTCGAAAAGCGGGTCGAGGAAAGCTACCAGCAGGAAGCCCGCGAACGCTTTTCCCTGGCCAAGGAACTGCAGCGCCTGCAGCAGCTGAACCAGCGGCTGGGCGACGAGGCGACCAACCTCAGCCGTGCCCTCAAGGGCCAGAAAACCCAGGGCAACTGGGGCGAACTGGTGCTGGAGCGGGTGCTGGAGCACGCCGGCCTGGAGAAAGGCCGCGAGTACCAGACCCAAGTCAGCCTGAAGAGCGCCGATGGCGAGCGCTTCCAGCCGGACGTGCTGATCCGCCTGCCCGGCGACAAGCAGGTGGTGGTGGACGCCAAGGTCAGCCTGACCGCCTACCAGCAGTACATCGTGGCCGATGACGAGAACGCCCGGCAGGTGGCCCTGAAGCAGCATGTGCTGTCGCTGCGCAGCCACCTCAAGGGCCTGTCACTGAAGGACTACCAGCGGCTCGAAGGGCTGCACAGCCTGGATTTCGTGCTGCTGTTCGTGCCGATCGAGGCGGCGTTCTCGGCGGCCCTGCAGGCCGACCCCGGGTTGTTCCAGGAGGCCTTCGACCAGCACATCGTGATCGTCAGCCCGACCACGCTGCTCGCCACCCTGCGGGTCATCGAGAGTTTGTGGCGCCAGGAGCGACAGAGCCAGAACGCCCGGGAAATCGCCGAGCGCGCCGGGGCGCTGTACGACAAGTTCGTCGCCTTCATCCAGGACCTGGACGAGGTGGGCGCGCGCCTGCAGCAACTGGACAAGGCCTACGGGGCGGCCCGCAACAAGCTGTGCGAGGGCCGCGGCAACATCATCAGCCGGGTGGAAAACCTCAAGCTGCTGGGCGCCCGTGCCAGCAAGAGCCTGCCGGGCGACCTGCTGGAGCAGGCAGCGGGGTTGCCGATCCTCGACGAGCTGGACGAGTAGCGCCCCTCAACTTCCCGTTCGGCGCCTCGGCGCTTGCGCCTGAGCCGCGTCGACCTTGGCGATGAATGCCCGTAGCCATTCGGCCAGTTGCCCAGGCTCGGCGAGCAATTGCCAGTGCCCGGCCTTCGTTTCCCGCCGCCGCAGATCAGGCGCCCAGCGCTCCAGCTGATCGAACAGCTGCGGCCGCACGAAGCGGTCGCGGGTCGGCACGACGAGCTGCACCGGGACCTGTGTGTGCCGCAATCGCGGGCGCAACAGACTGCGGATGAAGTTGGCGCGGTACAGCTGGACACCGTGCATGCCGTCGGCGCGCTGGCTGGGGTTCGGCGCCGCGTGGCGGATGCCCTCGAGGCGGTGCAGGAGGCGCGGCCAGGCCTTGTCCAGGCCGAGGCGCCAGGTCAGTTCCGGCAGCCAGGGCAGATGAAAGAAGGCGATGTACCAGGAACTGAGCAGTTGCCCGGTGAGTTCCAGCAGGGCCCCTGGGCGTTTCTGCCGGAGACGTTCGCGCATCCAGTGCCCGACATGGTCCAGGCAGGGACCGGAGATGCTGGTGTAGGAGGCCAATAGCGGCTGGATGCGTGGTTCGGTGACCGCTTCCCAGGCCTGGATCGAGCCCCAGTCATGGGCGACCAGGTGCACCGGCTGGTCGGGGCTGGTGGCGTTGATCACCGCTTCCAGGTCGTTGGCCAGTTTTGCCAGGTGATAGTCACGGCGTGTGTGCGGCCGGGCGGAGGTGCCGAAGCCGCGTACGTCATAGGCGATGATCCGGTAGTGATCGGCCAGCTCGCGTATTAGCGGCAGCCACACGGCGTGGTTGTCCGGGTAGCCATGGACCAGCAGCAGGGGCGGTCCCTCGGCGTTGCCCCAGCAATAGGCGGCCAGCTCGACGCCGTCGCCCTGGATCCGCACCCGCTGCATTGCATTCATGGTCTTTCCCCGGAGAACCGTACGCCACGCGGCGTACGGCCCATTGTTCGGGGCAGGGGGCGCTGGGCCAACCGATCGCAGGTTGGGCGGTGGCTCAGCGCAAGGGCAGGTGCCGGCTGATCAGCGCGCGCAGGGCGGCCGGTTTGACCGGCTTGGCCAGGTAGTCGAGGCCAGCGGCGTGCACTTCGGCGATCAGCTCTGGGCGGCCGTCGGCGCTGATCACCACGCCGGGCACCGGTTCGCCGAGGCGGGTGCGCAGCCAGGCCATCAGCTCGGTGCCGGTTTCGCCTTCGTCCAGGTGGTAGTCGACCAGGGCCAGGTGCGGGCGGATGTCCTCGCTGATCAGGTGTTCGCATTCCAGGCGGTTGCGTGCGGTCCAGACCTGGCAGCCCCAGCGCGACAGCAGGCTGTGCATGCCGGTGAGGATACTGTCTTCGTTGTCGATGCAGATCACCTGGGTGCCGGTCAGCGGCTGGCCGTTGGCTTCGCTGCCCGGGCGTTTCAGGGCCACCGCCGGCGTGCGCGCCAGGGGCACGGTGACGCTGAACACGCTGCCCTTGCCGGGCCAGGAACGCACTTCCAGTTTGTGGTCGAGCACCCGGCACAGGCCGTCGGCGATCGCCAGGCCCAGGCCCAGGCCTTTTTCCGCGCGGGTCTGGTGGCTGTCGAGGCGCTTGAATTCTTCGAAGATCACCTTGCGCTTGTCTTCCGGAATGCCCGGCCCGCGGTCCCACACCTCCAGGCGCAGGTGTCCGTCTTCATGGCGCACGCCGAGCAGCACGCGGCCCTTGGCGTAGCGGAAGGCGTTGGTCAGGAAGTTCTGCAGCACCCGGCGCAGCAGCTTGATGTCGCTGTCCACCCTCAGCCGGCTGCCGCGCAGGCGGAAGTCGATGCCCTGTTCGGCAGCCAGTACCTTGAATTCGGCACCTAGGGTGTCGAACAGCTGGTTCAGGGCGAAGGCGCTGCGTTCCGGGGTCACGCGGCCGTTTTCCAGGCGTGAGATGTCCAGCAGGTCGGTGATCAGGTCTTCGGCCGAGCGCAGCGAGCTGTCGAGGTGCTGCACCAGTTCCTGGGCTTCCCGGGGCAGGGCGTCGTCCTGGTGGGAGAGGGCGGCGGAGAACAGCCGTGCGGCGTTCAGCGGTTGCATCAGGTCATGGCTGACAGCTGCCAGGAAGCGGGTCTTGGACTGGTTGGCGAACTCGGCCACGCCCTTGGCGTCGGTCAGCGCCTGGTTCAGTTGCGACAGTTCGTGGGTGCGTTCGGCGACCCGCTGCTCCAGCCCTTCGTTGGCAGCCTTGAGGGCGCGCTCGGCCTCACGGAACTCGGTGATGTCGGTGAAGCTCATGACGAAACCGCCGCCGGGCATCGGGTTGCCGATCAGTTCGATCACCCGGCCGTTGGGGAAGGTGCGCTCGTAGGTGTGGGCGGTGCCCTGGCGCATCCAGTGCAGGCGCTTGGCGACGTGCTCTTCGACATCGCCGGCGCCGAGCATGCCGCGCTCGGCGTTGAAGCGGATGATTTCGGCGATCGGCCGGCCGACGTAGATCAGCCCCTCGGGGTACTCGAACAGTTCCAGGTAGCGCTGGTTCCAGGCCACCAGGCGCAGCGACTGGTCGACCACGCTGATGCCCTGGGTGATGTTCTCGATGGCGCCCTGCAGCAGGGCGCGGTTGAACTGCAGCACCTCGCTCGCTTCGTCGACGATGCGCACCACGTCTTCGACGTGCATGTCGCGGCCTTCGATGGCGGCCTTGACCACGGCTCGGGTCGACGAGGCGCCCAGCACACCGGCGAGCAGGCGTTCGGTGTGGGCGATCCACTCGCTGTTGGCCGGCTGGTTGGGGTTGAAACCCTTGCCCTGGCGGTAGGCGAAACGGATGAAACTCTGGCGTGCCCGTTCCTCGCCGACGAAGCGGCTGGCCAGCAGCAACAGATCTTCGACTTGCACCGCCAGCAGGCTGCGGCCGGCGGGTTTGTTGCCGAAATCGTGGCTGATGAAGCGGCCGGCCTGCCAGTGTTCGGATACCCGGGTGCGGGAGAAATACGAAACCCAGGCGAACAGCACGAAGTTGCCGGTCAGCGACAGCACCACGCCACGGGTCAGGGCATCGACCTCGAAGCCGATCGGCGCGTACAGCAGGCTGGCCAGGCCGGGCAGGCTCTCCAGCGGCCAGCCGAGGCTGCGCGCCACCAGGGGCATGATCAGGGTGTAGAACCAGATCAGCGCGCCGACGATCATGCCGGCGAACACGCCACGGCGGTTGGCCTGCTTCCACAGCAGGGCGCCGAACATCGCCGGGGCCAGTTGGCCGATGGCGGCGAACGACACCTGGCCGATGGTCGCCAGGCTGGCATTGGAGCCAAGCAGGCGGTAGCACACGTAGGCCAGCAGCAGGATCAGCACGATGCTGACCCGGCGGGCGGTGAGCATCCAGTGGCGGAAGGCCTCGAACGGGCGCTCGGTGTTCTGCCGACGCAGCAGCCAGGGCAACAGCATGTCGTTGGAAATCATGGTCGACAGCGCCACCGAGGCGACGATCACCATGCCGGTGGCGGCGGAGGCACCGCCGATGAAGGCGAGCATGGCCAGCGCCGGGTGTGCTTCGGCCAGCGGCAGGCTGATGACGAAGGAATCAGGCGTCACGCCCGATGGCAGGAGCATCTGCCCAGCCAGGGCGATCGGGATGACGAACAGCGCGGCCAGCACCAGGTAGGCGGGGAACACCCAGCGCGCCAGGCGCAGGTCCTTGGGCTCGATGTTCTCGACCACGGTGACGTGGAACTGCCGGGGCAGGCAGACGATGGCGATCATCGCCAGGCCTGTCTGCACGATCATCGCCGGCCAGTTCACCGATTGTTCCCAGAAGCTTTTCAGTTCCTGGTTGACCCTGGCCTTGGCGATCAGGTCGCCGAAGCCGTTGAACAGGCCGTAGGTGACGAAGGCGCCGACCGCCAGGAACGCCAGCAGCTTGACCAGCGATTCGAAGGCGATGGCCAGCACCATGCCCCGGTGGTGTTCGGTAACGTCCAGGTTGCGGGTGCCGAACAGAATGGTGAACAGGGCCAGGGCCAGGGACACGATCAGGGCTGTGTCCTGGGCGCGGGTGCCGGCGGAATCCGGGCCGGCGCCGATCAGCAGGTTCACCCCGAGAACGATGCCCTTCAGTTGCAGGGCGATATAGGGCAGCACACCGACCAGACAGATCAGCGCCACCACCACCGCCAGGGACTGGGATTTGCCGTAGCGCGCGGCGATGAAGTCGGCGATGGAGGTGATGTTTTCCTGTTTGCTGATCATCACCATCTTGTGCAGCACCCAGGGCGCGAACAGCAGCAGGATGATTGGGCCCAGGTAGATGGGCAGGAACGACCAGAGCTGTTCGCCCGCCTGGCCGACCGCGCCGAAGAAGGTCCAGCTGGTGCAGTACACCGCCAGCGACAGGCTGTAGACCCAGGCCCGCACGCGAGGCGGCATGGGCGCGCGGCGGCGGTCGCCATAGAACGCGATGGCGAACAGGATGGCCATATAGATGAGGGCGACCGCTGCGATCAGCCCGCTGGACAACGACATGCACACTCCGAGAGCAAACTAAGTAGGGCTTTACCGGTCGAAGCCAGGCGGTATGCGCAAACCGGCATACCCAGACGATACGTCAAACCGAATGCCCACAGTGTCGCAGTAAAGTCGTATGGCGTCAGGCGCTACCAAGGTCGCACCCGGATGCCGCACGGCCTTGCCATACTCAGGATCACGCACAGGGATACCGACCGGATGAATCGCCGGGTGTGTACCCATGTCCCAGGAGGGACCCATGTTCAAGCCGCAACTCATCACCCTGCAGCGAGGCGCGCTGCGTATCGAGCCGATGGTCGATGGGGATATCCCCGCGCTGGTCACCCTGGCCGAGGCCAATCGCGAGGAGCTGGTGCACATGAGTGGCACCCAGCGCCTGGACTGGTACCGCCAGGGGCTGCTGGAGCAACGCGAGGGCAAGGCATTGCCGTTCGTGATCCGCTTGAACGATCAACTGGTGGGCACCACCCGCTTCGCCGATTTCATGCCGACCCTGCCGGCCACCGAGATCGGCTGGACCTGGCTCGACCGCGCCCAGCACGGCACGGGGCTGAACGACACGGTCAAGTACCTGATGCTGCGCCACGCGTTCGAGAGCTGGAGCATGGTGCGCGTGCAGCTGAAAACCGCGAGCAGCAACCTGCGGGCGCAGCGTGCCATCGAAAAGCTCGGGGCCCAGCGTGAAGGCGTGCTGCGCAATCACCGGCGTCTGGCCGACGGACGCCTGGCCGACAGCGTGTTATATAGCATCACCGACCACGAGTGGCCGGCGATCAAACAGCAACTGGAGGCGCGCTTCAGCGCATGAGTCATGCACGGGTTGGAAACACGGGAACAGGCCAGGTTCAGCACTGCCGAGGACCTCGGCGGGCTCGAGCTGTTGTCGGCACGCTTCATCGAACACCGTTTCGCCCCCCATGTGCATGAAAGCTATGTGATCGCCGTGCTCGAAGCCGGGGCCGAGCGTTATCGCTACCGGGGCGAGGAGCACCTGGCGGCGGCCGGCAGCATCGCCTTGCTCAACCCCGATGAGGTACACACCGGCTCCAAGGGCGCGGAGCAGGGCTGGCGCTACCGGGTGTTCTACCCGCAGGCGCAGCAGTTCGAAGCGTTGCTGGATGAGCTGGACCTGTCGCGCGAGGCGCTGCCCACGTTCCAAGGCAGCGTGTACCACGACCCTGAGCTGGTGAAGGTGCTCGGGCAATTGCATCGGTTGCTGGAAGACCGCTCGACGACCGCCTTGCAGCGCCAGACCTGCTGGCGGGAGATCATGCTGCAGGTGTTCCAGCGCTACAGCCGCTTGCCGTTGCCGGGGCAGGTCGGGCGCGAGCCTGTGGCGGTGTCCCGGGCCAAGGACCTGCTCGGCAGCCAGCTCGCCGACCCGCCGTCGCTGGAGGCGCTGGCGCAGGCGGTCAATCTGTCGCCGTTCCATTTCGCCCGGGTGTTTCGCCGTGCCACCGGCATGCCGCCGCACGCTTGGCTCAAGCAGCGCCGCCTGGATAAGGCCCGGGGCTTGCTGAAGGCCGGCTGCGCGCCGCTGGATGTCGCGCTGCAACTGGGCTTTTCCGACCAGAGCCACCTGACGCGGCAGTTCAAGCAGGTCTATGGCGTGGGGCCGGGCGAGTACCGCAAGGCCTGCGCCGCCTCCTGATCCTGTCGCTGCGCAAGATCGTTCAAGACGTCTCCGTCGGCCTCCGATAGCCTGCGGGTCAGAAGGAGACGTTTCCATGACCCGCTCGCATGAATTCACCCAGGGTGCCCGTGACATGGTGCCCATGCTGCTCGGTGCGATACCGTTCGGCATCATCTTCGGCAGCCTGGCCGGCGCCGCCGGGCTGACCCCTTGGCAGACCCTCGGCATGTCGCTGCTGGTGTTCGCCGGCTCGGCCCAGTTCATTGCCATCAGCCTGCTCGGCGCCGGTGTCGGCCTGGCGGTGCTGCTGCTCACCACCTTTGTCGTTAACCTGCGCCATGCGCTGTATAGCGCCAGCCTGCAGCCCTATGTCCGGCACCTGCCCAAGCGCTGGCGCATGCCGCTGGCCTTCTGGCTGACCGACGAAGCCTATGCGGTGGTGGTGCACCGGTACGCCGAGACCGACGCCTCGCCGAACAAGCATTGGTACTTCCTCGGTGCCGCGCTGGCCATGTACGTGAACTGGCAGCTGTGCACCCTGGTGGGCGTGGTATTCGGCCAGAGTGTGCCCAACCTGGGCGCCTGGGGCCTGGACTTCGCCATGCTGGCGACCTTCATCGGTATCGTCGTGCCGATGCTGCGCAACCGTCCGCAGGTGGCTGCGGCTCTGGTGGCGGCGGCGGTGGCCCTGGTCTGTCACGCATTGCCCTACAAGCTGGGGCTGCTGGCGGCGGCGTTCAGCGGGATTGTGGTGGGGGTGCTGCTTGAGCGGCGCAGCGGGCTGGTAGTCGAGGAGCTAGCGTGATGGAAAACTGGGTGTTGATTTTCGGCATGCTGGCGATCACCTATTCGATCCGCTACAGCCTGTTCGCCTTTCCCGATCTGCGCTTTCCGCCGCTGATTCGCCAGGCGCTGCATTACGTGCCGACGGCGGTGCTCACCGCCATCGTGGTGCCGGTCATGTTCATGCCGGACGGTGAGCACTGGCAGGTGAGCCTGGACAATGCCTACCTGCTGGCCGGCCTGGCGACGATTGCGATTGCCGCGCTGACCCGTCATCTGCTCGCGACCATCGGCGGCGGCCTGCTGGTGTTCTTCCTGCTGCGCTGGGCCCTGGGGCAGTTGCCGATCTGAGTTTTTTTGCCGCAACGCGCAGCAAAATTCACCGTTACCTGTGGCTTTGCCGGGGCCTCTTGCAGTCCAATGCTCGATGCCCCCGTTGGCTTTCAGCAGACAGGTACACGGACGATGACCCAACACTCGCAATTCGCCCTGCTTGGCAAGAAACGCTTTTTGCCGTTCTTCATCACCCAGTTGCTCGGCGCCTTCAACGACAACATCTACAAGCAATCGCTGATCCTCGCCATTCTGTTCAAGCTGACCGTCAGCGCCGACCGCGACCTGCTGGTCAACCTCTGCGCCTTGCTGTTCATCCTGCCGTTCTTCCTGTTTTCCGCCCTGGGCGGGCAGTTGGGGGAGAAGTTCGACAAGGACGAGCTGATCCGCAAGGTCAAGTTCGCCGAAATCTTCATCATGTTGACCGGCGCGGCGGGCGTGCTGCTGGGGAGCCTGCCGCTGATGCTGTTTTCGCTGTTCGCGATGGGCACCCAGTCGGCGCTGTTCGGCCCGGTGAAGTATTCGATCCTGCCCCAGCACCTGCAGCCCGAAGAGCTGGTGGGCGGTAACGCGCTGGTGGAGATGGGCACCTTCCTGGCCATTCTGGCCGGCACCCTGACGGCCGGAATCATGATGGCCAGCAGCGCCTACGCCGGCATCGTCGCCTCCAGTGTGGTCTGTGTATCGGTGGTCGGTTACCTGGCCAGCTGCAAGATACCCCACGCGCCGGCGGCCTTGCCGAGCCTGGAGCTTGACTGGAACATCTTTCGCCAGACCTGGCTGACCCTGAAACTCGGCCTCGGCCAGCGCCCGTCGGTATCGCGCTCGCTGGTGGGCAACTCCTGGTTCTGGTTCCTCGGGGCGGTGTACCTGACGCAGATTCCGGCCTATTCCAAGGAATGGCTTTACGGCGACGAAAGCGTGGTCACGCTGATTCTCACGGTGTTCTCGGTGGGCATCGCCCTGGGCTCGATGCTCTGCGAGCGCATGAGCGGGCACAAGGTCGAGATCGGCCTGGTGCCCTTCGGTTCGATCGGCCTGACGCTGTTCGGCATCCTGCTCTGGTGGCATTCCGGCGGCTTCCCCCAGGGCACCGAACCTCACGACTGGCTGACGGTGCTCGGTCACGGGCAGGCCTGGTGGATTCTCGGTTCGATCCTCGGCATCGGGGTGTTCGGCGGTTTCTACATCGTGCCGCTGTATGCCCTGATCCAGTCGCGCACCGCAGAGAACGAGCGGGCACGGGTGATTGCTGCCAATAACATCCTCAATGCGCTGTTCATGGTGGTCTCGGCCGTCATCACCATCCTGTTTCTCAGCGTCGCCGGGCTGTCGATCCCGCAGTTGTTCCTGGTGATCTCGCTGATGAACATCGCGGTCAACAGCTACATCTTCAAGATCGTTCCCGAGTTCACCATGCGCTTCCTCATCTGGCTGCTGGGGCACTCGATGTACCGCGTCGAGCACAAGGGGCTGGACGCGATCCCGGAAGAGGGGCCGGCGGTGCTGGTGTGCAACCACGTGTCCTTCGTCGATGCCCTGCTGATCGGCGGTGCGGTGCGGCGGCCGGTGCGGTTCGTCATGTACTACAAGATCTACAACCTGCCGCTGCTCAACTTCATCTTCCGCACCGCCGGCACCGTGCCGATCGCCGGGCGCAACGAGGACCTGCTGATCTATGACGCCGCGTTCAAGAAGATCGCCGAGTACCTGCGTAACGGCGAGGTGGTGTGCATCTTCCCCGAGGGCAAGTTGACCGCCGATGGCGAGATCAACGAGTTCCGCAACGGCGTCGAGCGCATCCTGCAGGAGAACCCGGTGCCGGTGATTCCCATGGCGTTGCAGGGGCTGTGGGGCAGCTTCTTCAGCCGCGACCCGAACAAGGGCTTCCTCCGTCGCCTGTGGTCGCGCATCCAGTTGGTGGCGGGTACGCCACTCGACCCAGAGTTGGCCAACCGGCAGTTCCTGCAGGAGCAGGTGACGCGATTGCGCGGTGATATCCGCTGAAAAGAAAAGCCCCGGCAGATGCCGGGGCTTTTCTTTTCAGGCAGGGTTATCCGTGGCTGAGCTTGAGGCCGATCAGGCCGCAGATGATAAGCGCCACGCTGACCAGCCGCACCAGGGCCATGGACTCGCCGAACAGGATGATGCCGGCGATGACCGTGCCGACCGCGCCAACGCCGGTCCAGATCGCGTAGGCGGTGCCCAGGGGCAGTTCTTTCATCGCCAGGCCGAGCAGGGTCAGGCTGACGATCATGGCTGCGACGGTGAGGGCGGTGGGGAGAGGGCGGGTGAAGCCGTCGGTGTATTTCAGGCCGATGGCCCAGCCGACCTCGAACAGGCCGGCGAAGAACAGGATGATCCAGGACATGGTGACCTCCAATCAGGGTTGGGGTCGTCCCCGACAGTCGTGCACGTGGGGCCGGGGTCGTCCCCGGCGTGCCCCAATAGTGTGCACGAATTGCCTGTCGGGGAAAACGGATCAGTCCGCCTTGTCGTCCTTCATGCGGCGGTACAGCGTGGCCAGCAGCGGCCCCGACAGGTTGTGCCAGACGCTGAACAGGGCGCTGGGGACCGCGGCCAGGGGCGAGAAGTGCGCGCTAGCCAGCGCCGCGCCGAGCCCGGAGTTCTGCATGCCCACTTCGATGGACAGGGTTTTGCGCTGTGCCAGTGGCATGCCGGTCAGGCGTCCGGCCAGGTAGCCGAGCGCAAGGCCGATGCCGTTGTGCAGGATCACCACGGTCATGATCAGCAGTCCCGATTCGGCGATCTTTCCCTGGCTGGCCGCCACCACGGCGGCAACGATGGCCACGATGCTGATCACCGAGATCAGGGGAAGCACCTCCACCGCCATCTTTACCCGTTCGCCCAGCAGGCGTTGTGCGACCAGGCCGAGGACGATCGGCAACAGCACCATCTTGAGGATCGACAGGAACATGGCTGAAAAGGACACGGGCAGCCATTCCGAGGCGAGCATCCAGATCAGCGCCGGGGTGACCACCGGGGCGAGGAGGGTGGTCACCGCCGTGATCGACACCGACAGGGCAACGTCACCCCGGGCGAACCAGGTGATGACGTTCGACGCGGTACCGCCCGGGCAGCAGCCGACCAGGATCACGCCCACCGCGATTTCCGCTGGCAGCGCGAACAGCTGGCACAGCAGCCAGGCCAGGGCCGGCATGATGACGAACTGTGCCAGGACGCCAATGGCCACCCGTAACGGGCGACGCGCCACTTCGCGGAAATCCTCGCCCTTGAGGGTCAGGCCCATGCCGAACATGATCAGACCGAGCAACGGCACGATCCAGGCCGTCAGCGGCAGGAAGGCGCCGGGCAGGAAGAACGCCAGCACGGCGAACAGCAGGACCCACAGGGCGAAGGTGTTGCCGACGAAGCGGCTCAGGGCGATCAGGGCGGACATGGGCACGGTTCCGGTCTGGCGGACGGGGATGCCGAGCAGAGCTTGCTCGGCGCGGATCAGGGGCAGGGGCGAGTGAAGCATCAGCACGCTTCACTCGCTCGGTTGCGCAGCAGCCTTTAGATACCCTGCGGAATGTCTTCGCCACCCAGGGCTTCGAACAGCGCCGGCAGGAATTCGACGAAGGTCATCATCATCAGGGTGAAGCTGGCGTCCAGCTGGCCCAGGTTGTCGTCGCCGCCATCCTGTTCGGCCTGCTCCTGCAGCAGGTCTTCGAAGCGCAGGCGCTTGATCACCAGCTTGTCGTCGAGCACGAAGGACAGCTTGTCCTGCCAGGCCAGGGACAGCTGGGTCACCTGCTTGCCGGAGGTCATGTGCAGCTGGATTTCGTCGCCGGTCAGGTCCTGGCGCTTGCAGCGCACCACGCCGCCGTCTTCATGGGTGTCACGCAGCTCGCACTCGTCGAGCACGTGGAAATCGGCCGCCGCCTGCTGGGCCTTCACCCAGTCGGTCATCTGGGCGCTCGGGGCGATCTTCACGGTGAGCGGGCGCACCGGCAGCGAGCCGATGGCTTCGCGCAGGGTCGACAGCAGGTCTTCGGCACGCTTCGGGCTGGAGGCGTCGACCAGGATCAGGCCCTGGGCCGGGGCGATGGCGGCGAAGGTCGCCGACTTGCGGATGAAGGCGCGGGGCAGGAAGGTCTGCACGATCTCGTCTTTCAGCTGATCGCGCTCCTTCTTGTAGACCTTGCGCATCTGCTCGGCCTCGATCTGCTCGACCTTTTCCTTCAGGGCGTCACGCACCACGCTGCCGGGCAGGATGCGTTCTTCCTTGCGCGCGGCCACCAGCAGGAAACCCTGGCTGCTGTGCACCAGCGGGGCGTCGGCGCCTTTGCCGAACGGGGCGATGAAGCCGTAGGTGGTCAGCTCCTGGCTGGCGCACGGGCGGGCCGGCTTGGCGGCGAGCGCGGCTTCGAGTGCGTCGGCATCGAAGGGAACGTTCTGGGTAAGGCGATAGACCAGCAGGTTGCGGAACCACATGAGGGGGTGACTCTCCATTCGGTGTAGGGTCGCGAGACAACGCCATCCCGGGTTTGTCCTTCGCCATGGCGAAGGTGGCGTGCAGCGACGGATGAGAGAAGCGGTCAGACCGTGAACGCCGGCGGGCGTTCGCAGACACTTACGGCAGGCCGTTAACGCAAAGCGCGCATTATTGTCCCCCCTGGCGCCTCAGGCCAAGCCCGAGCGTCGTTTGCGCTAAGCCTTTGGCGTGTCGATAAAAATTTTTTAAAACAGTGCTTGCCAAGGTTCGAATGGCTCTCTAGAATGCGCCCCACTTCGAGAGTGAAGGGTGATTAGCTCAGCCGGGAGAGCATCTGCCTTACAAGCAGAGGGTCGGCGGTTCGATCCCGTCATCACCCACCAACTCGCCTTCGAGGTTACGCGCAGCGGTAGTTCAGTCGGTTAGAATACCGGCCTGTCACGCCGGGGGTCGCGGGTTCGAGTCCCGTCCGCTGCGCCATTTCTCTCCTCGCTTCATCCCTGCTTCATTCCCCTCGTGACACACGCTTCATTCCTGCAAAAAATCGTTTAAACACCTGAACTTATGCATGTAGGCCGGTTCGTATCCTGGTAGCCAGTGATCACGGCAGCCTGCTAAGCTCGCGTCTTCACTCGATTGCCCGCCGGGCGCCCCGAATCAAAGGAATAAGCATGAAACAGCATCGTTTAGCAGCGGCGATTGCCCTGGTGGGTCTGGTCCTCGCGGGCTGCGATTCGCAGACCAGTGAAGTGAAACTGGAAACCCCGGCGCAGAAGGCCTCCTACGGCATCGGCCTGAACATGGGCAAGAGCCTGGCTCAGGAAGGCATGGACGATCTGGATTCGAAAGCGGTCGCTCAGGGCATCGAAGACGCCATCGGCAAGAAAGAGCAGCGCCTGAAGGATGAAGAGTTGATCGAAGCCTTCGCCTTCCTGCAGAAGCGTGCCGAAGAGCGCATGGTCGCCATGAACGAAGAGTCGGCCAAGGCCGGCAAGAAATTCCTCGAAGAGAACGGCAAGCGTGAAGGCGTGACCACCACCGCTTCCGGCCTGCAGTACGAAGTATTGAAGAAAGCCGACGGCGCCCAGCCGAAGGCCACCGACGTGGTGACCGTGCACTATGAAGGCAAGCTGACCGATGGCAGCGTGTTCGACAGCTCGGTAGAGCGTGGCAGCCCGATCGACCTGCCGGTCAACGGCGTGATCCCGGGTTGGGTCGAAGGCCTGCAGCTGATGCACGTGGGCGAGAAGTACAAGCTCTACATCCCGAGCGAACTGGCCTACGGCGAGCAGAGCCCGAGCCCGGCGATTCCGGCCAACTCGGTGCTGGTGTTCGAGCTGGAGCTGCTGAGCATCAAGGGTGACGAAGCCCCGGCTGCCGAAGCCGAACAGCAGTAACACTCCACTGATTCCCCTCAGCGCCCCGTCTTGACGGGGCGTTGTCGTTTCTGAGGGTTCGCGGGGCGAACCCGGGAGCGGTTGTCGGGTCAGAAAGGGGGAGGGCAGCGCAGGAGGTGTTACGGTTATGCACATTCTTGCAACCATTCCTATTTGGCTTTGCGCTGCTGCCGGGAGGAAATCTTTGACTTTATTAACTTATTGATTTAGTTGATTTTTATCTGTTGGGCAAAAAATGCCCGATCTGTATCCAGGCCCCATGGGCCGTGGGTTTGGTACGCTCATTCAGAATCTGTTCACAAGGTTATCCACAGCATTGGTGGATAACTCGAGCCAGCCTAGCAACGGTGCGGGCTGGCAAGGAGCACCCATGAAAATGCCTCGGAATTTTGCCCGTTTCCTGCCACTGGCCCAGCGTTTCATCGCCGGGGGAAGGTTGCCCGCGCTGCTACTGGCGGTCGCTCGAAAGAGTGGCAAGCAGGGCCCGCGTCTCTCCGGGCTGAAAGATGACCTGCGCCTGATGCAGAGCCTGTGCCTGGCCTGGTGGCGGGGTGAATACCGGGCTATCAGTTCCCAGGCGTTGCTGTCGGTGGTGGCCGGGTTGTTGTATTTCGTAACACCGCTGGACGCGGTACCCGACTGGTTGTTCGGGGTCGGGCTGGTCGATGACCTGGCCGTGCTGGCCTGGGTCTTGAGCACCTGGCAGGAGGAACTGACGGCCTTCCGCACCTGGCGCGACGGGCAGAGCCCGGAGGCGCTGGCCGTCATCGAGCGGCTGCCGGATGCCACGCCGCCGAAGCTGGAATCCTGATCGACGCCGCCCAGGGCGGCCACTCCGTTGCGCAGAGCGCGTACAGATCACGCCGTTTGCCGTTAACGGCTGTTAAGATGGCGATCTGCACGGAAGGTACCGGGGTCCGGTACGGCTTCCCACGGAGAATTGAACATGAATGTGCAAGTGATCAAACGTGACGGCGAGCCGGAGTATGCGGTGCTGTCATGGGCCGATTACCAGGCGCTGCTGGCGGCCGCCGGTACGCCGCAGGTGGCCGAGCCCGCCGTTGCTGCCGCCCCACCGTTGAGCCGCCTGGTCAGCCTGCGCGAGGCCAAGGGGATGAGCGTCGATGACCTGGCCCGGGCGGTGGGTATCAGCCCGCACTACCTGGGGATGATCGAACGCGGCGAACGTCAGCCCGATGCCGCGATTCAGCGCTCGCTGGCCTGGAACCTGGGTGTCGAGGGCTGGGAGCCGGGCTCTTGAGCGTCCGCATCAGCCGCCAGCACTGGCAGGCGCTGCTCAACGAGCTGGCGGAGGCGCGGCGACAGCGCCACCTGCTGACCTACCGCGCGCTGATCGAACGCCTGGAGCTGCCCAGCCCGGCCATGCAGACCCTGGCCGCCGCCCTCGAACACCTGGCCGCGCTGGATGCCCGCGCCGAACGTCCCCTGCGCAGCGCGCTGGTGATCAGCCAGGGCGCGAGCCGTCTGCCCCGTACCGGTTTCTTCGATTGTGTCACCCGCCTGGGCCGCTTCAGTGGTGCGCCGGATGGCGTGGCCGCGGCGTCCTGGCACGCCGCCGAAGTGGTGCGGGTGTTCGAGTTCGACTACCCCGAGGATGTGTAGATGCTCTGGCGCCTGCGTGCCCGACTGAGTTACTGGCTGGCCCGTCGCCTTTTTCACTGGCAATGGTGGGTCAAGCAGCCGCGCGGCTGGAAATGGCTGGAAGGGCAGTTCGCCCGGATGGCTGCCCTGGGCGATGTGCCGGCGCAGAGTTTCTACGGCCATATCCTGCTGTTTCGCGGCCAGGGGTTCGGTGCCCGGGAAGAGGGCATCCGTTTGCTGCGTCTGGCGGCCCAGGGCGGCGATGGCAAGGCCGCCTATCAGCTAGGGGCGTTGAGCCTGGCCGGTGATACCCGTCACGCGCCGAATGCCGAAGAGGCCGCGCTCTGGTGGGCGATGGCGGCGCAGGCCGGGCACCCGCTGGCGTGCCGGCGTCTGGCCACGCTGTACCGCGACGGGGGCGAAGGCCTGGCCGCCGATCCGCAGCGCGCCGCGCAGTTTGACGCCTTGGCCACCCAGCACGGGCTGTAGGTTCAGGCGCTTTCTCGGTTGTGCCCCAACTGCCGTGTGTCGAGGATGTGCAGGCTGTAGCCCGGCACGTTCTTGGCGTGGCGCTTGGCCTCCGAGGCCAGGCCGGCCAGTTGGCTGGCGTCCAGGTCCATGCAGTTCTCCGGGTGCAGGTGCACCACCCCCAGCGACAGTGAGAGCAGGGCGAACTCTTCGCGCTGGCCCTGGCGGTTGTGGGCGACGAAACAGCCCGCTTCCAGGTCCTCTTCCCGATAGAACCGTCGGCATTGCCCCTGGAAGTCTTCCAGCAGGTGGTTGAGGCGTGCGCGCCAGTCTTCCGAGCCGAGCACCAGCAGGAAGTCATCGCCGCCGATGTGGCCGACGAAATCCCGGGCCGGGTCGACGCGCTCGTTCAGGCACTGGGCCAGGCACAGCAGTACCTCGTCGCCCTTGGCGTAGCCGTAGAGGTCGTTGAAGGGTTTGAAACTGTCGATGTCCACGTAGCACACCACCGCCTCGCGGGACTGTTGCAGCAGGCGCGCCAGGCACTGCTGGATCGGCACGTTGCCGGGCAGCAGGGTCAGCGGGTTGGCGTAGCGCGCTTGCTGGATCTTCAGCTCGGTGATCAGCTTGAGGACGTCGATGACCCGCCCGAGGCCCTGGTAGCGGCCATCCAGGGTGATGATGAAGTCTTCTTCGATGCGTTGGCGGGCGCGACTGGTCAGCAGGCGGCTGACCTTCTGCAGCGACTGGCCCAGCTCCACGGCAAGAAAGTCATCGCTCATCAGGCGGCTGATGGGCTTGCGGGCGAACAGCTCGGTGGCGAAGGGCTTGAGCAGCGCGTCGGACAGCGAATGACGGTGCACGATCCCCACCGGTTGCTGCTGCTCGTTGAGCACCGCCAGGGAGTTGAGGTTGGCCTGGGCGCGGAAGGCTTCCAGCACTTCGGCGATGGGAGTGTTCAGGCCCACGGCGATCTGTTCGTTGAGCAGCGCGGACAGGTCACTGCCTTCGTCGTTGAGGCTGGCCGGCGCGCTCTCCAGCTTGGGCAGCAGGGCGCGGGCGTCCTTGGGCGGGTTTTCCTGGGGGCGGCACAGCAGGTAGCCCTGCAGCAGGTCGATGCCCATCTCCGACAGCACGGCCAGCTCTTCGGCGCGTTCGATGCCTTCGGCGATCACCTCGGCGCGCGACGCCTTGGCCATCTGCAGGATCGAACCGACGAACTCGCGCTTGACCGCATCCTGGTGGATGCCGTCGATGAAGTGCCGGTCGATCTTCACGTAATCCGGACGCAGCTCCGACCACAGGCGCAGGCTGGAATAGCCGGCTCCCAGGTCATCCAGGGCAATGGAAAAACCCATGGCGCGGTAGTGGTGCAGGGCGGTGTCGAGCAGGGCGAAATCTTCGGTGGGCGCCTGCTCGGTCAGTTCGATCACCACCTGGCTCGGCGGGATGCCATAGGCCTGCAGCAGTTGCAGGGTGCGCCCGGGCTGGTGGTTGGGTTCCAGCAGCGATTCCGGCGAGACGTTGAGGAACAGCTTGCCCTCCAGTTTCAACTCGCTGAAGCGGCGACAGGCGCTCTTGCGGCAGGCGAGTTCCAGCTCGCTGAGGCGTCCGGCATGGCGGGCGACGGCGAACAGGTTGATCGGGGAGTGCAGCGGGCTGTTGGACGGGCCGCGGGTCAGGGCTTCATAGCCGAGAATGCGCCGTTCGGACTGGCACACGATAGGCTGGAAGAGGCTATGCAGGTCGCCGTGAGCGAGGATGTGGCCCAGCGCGCTCAACTGCTCGGTGACGGTCATGAGTGGGTCTCTATATCCAGAAAAAGCAAAGGGCTGATATCGCTATCAGCCCCTGCATTTCACGACAGATTGGTGACCGTTTGATGACTGTCCGGCGTTAGTGTTTCGCCACCTTGGCATTGAGGCCCAGGTAATCGAGGAGAATGCGCCCGGTTTCCGCCAGGAAGGCATCGTCCTCGGGCTTGGTTTTCTCCGGCTCGACCGGCGCGGCGTCTTCGTCTTCTTCCTTCAGCTCGGTCAGCAGGGTTTCGCCCTTGGCCTTGCGGCGGCTGTTCTCGATCGCCAGTTGCTGGGCTTCGATATCGGCCTGCTGGGCGCGGCGCTTGGCTTCGTTGAGGCTGACGGTCTTCTCGTTCAGCAGCTTCTGGGCCAGGGCCAGGCGTTCACGGGCGAAGGTGAAGTCCGGGTTGTTGGCGGTGCGGGTGTCGTAGCGCGACTGCAGGTCGGCGAGGAACGGCTTGATCGGGTCGAGCTCGGGCTTGATTGCCGGGCGGATGCTGTCCCACGGCAGGGCCTCGGGCAGGGCGCTTTCGCCGATGTCCTTGGTGTCCATCACGTCGGGGTACTTGATATCCGGGATCACGCCCTGGTGCTGGGTGCTCTGGCCGGAAACCCGGTAGAACTTGGCCAGGGTCAGCTTCAGTTCGCCATGGTTGAGCGGCTGGATGGTCTGCACCGTGCCCTTGCCGAAGGTCTGGCCACCGATGATCAGTGCACGGTGGTAGTCCTGCATGGCGCCAGCGAAGATTTCCGAGGCCGAGGCAGACAGGCGGTTCACCAGAACGGCCATCGGGCCCTTGTAGAACACGCCGGTGTTCTCGTCCGCCAGCACGTCCACGCGGCCGTCGCTGTTGCGCACCAGCACGGTGGGGCCCTGGTCGATGAACAGGCCGGTCAGTTCGGTGGCTTCCTGCAAAGAGCCGCCGCCGTTGTTGCGCAGGTCGATGACCACGCCGTCGACTTTTTCCTTCTCCAGCTCACCCAGCAGGCGTTTCACGTCGCGGGTGGTGCTCTTGTAGTTCGGGTCGCCGGCACGGAAGGCCTTGAAGTCCAGGTAGAACGCCGGGATCTCGATCACGCCGAGCTTGTAGTCGCGGCCTTCGTGCTCGAGTTGCAGGACGCTTTTCTTGGCGGCCTGTTCTTCCAGCTTCACCGCTTCACGGGTAATGACCACGACCTTGCTGGTCTGGTCGTTCGGCGCGTTGCTGGCCGGGATCACTTCCAGGCGAACCTTGGAACCTTTCGGACCGCGGATCAGCTTGACCACTTCATCCAGGCGCCAGCCGATCACGTCGACCATCTCGTCGTCGCCCTGGGCCACGCCGGTGATCTTGTCGGCCGGTGCGATCTGCTTGGTCTTCTCGGCAGGGCCGGCCGGTACCAGGCGCACGACCTTGACGTGCTCGTTGTCGCTCTGCAACACGGCGCCGATGCCTTCCAGCGACAGGCTCATGTTGATGTCGAAGTTTTCCGCGTTGTCCGGGGACAGGTAGGTGGTGTGCGGGTCGTAGGACATGGCGAAGGCGTTGATGTACGCCTGGAAGATGTCCTCGCCGCGGGTCTGCTCCAGTCGCGCCAGCTGGTTCTTGTAGCGCTTGGTCAGCAGCTCCTGGATCGCCTTGGATTCCTTGCCGGCGATCTTCAGGCGCAGCACTTCATCCTTCAGGCGCTTGCGCCACAGGTCGTCCAGTTCGGCGACGTCCTTGGCCCAGGGCGCGTTCTCGCGGTCGATCAGCAGTTCTTCGTCGACGGTGAAGTCGATGGCGTCGACGCCTTTCTCGAGCTTCGCGAGGGCGAACTGCAGACGGCCCTGCAGGCGCTCCAGGTGACGCTTGTAAATGATGAAGCCCGGCTCCAGGTTGCCGTTCTTCAGGAAGTCATCGAACTTGTCGTGCCACTGGTCGAACTCGGCGATGTCGCCGGCGGTGAAATAGCTGCGCGCCGGGTCGAGCATCTTCAGGTAGCCCTGGTAGATCTTTTCCGAGCGTTCGTCATTGAGTGGCGGCTTGTTGTAGTGGTGACGCTTCAACAGCTCCACGACGTTGAGGCTGGCGATGACCTGCTCACGATCCGGCTGCAGGTATTCCCAGTGATCGTCACCCGTGGTCTTGGCGGCCAGGGGCAGGGCACCCAGACCGAGGGCAAGGGCGAGGGTGGCGCTGAGTAAAGAACGCTTCATGCTGATTCGACGCGGGGACTGTTGATAACGCATATTAGGCCGTCTTTAAGGGCGCCAGGTTCCATCGGCGCAATGCAAAAGCCCGGCGCTTACCGCCGGGCTCGGTTCAAATGCACTATGGAGGCAGCGTGAAGGCATTGCAAGGCGTGGAAGGCCGTGTGGAGTGGGTAGAACAGCCCGCATTGGCCTGTGATGTGGGGGAGGTTCGCATTCGTGTGGCGGCGGCGGGCCTCAATCGGGCTGACCTGTTGCAGCGTGCGGGCCTGTATCCGCCTCCGCCCGGCGCGAGCGAGATGCTCGGCCTGGAATGTGCGGGCGTTATCACTGAGGTCGGTCCGGGTAGCGACTGGCAGGTGGGCGATCGGGTCTGTGCCCTGCTGGCCGGTGGCGGCATGGCGCAGGAAGTGGTGGTCGATGCCCGTCACGTTCTGCCGGTGCCGGAAGGGCTGTCCCTGGCGCAAGCAGCGGCACTGCCGGAGGTCTACGCGACTGCCTGGCTCAACCTGTTCCAGCTGGCCAGTCTCAAGCCCGGTGAAAAGGTGCTGCTGCATGCGGGCGCCAGCGGCGTCGGTTCTGCCGCGATCCAGCTGTGCAAGGCCTTCGGCAGCCCGGTCTGGGTGAGTGTCGGCTCGGCCGAACGCCTGGCCTATTGCGAGGCCCTGGGGGCCCAGGGCGGCGTGTTGCGTGGCGATGACCTGTCGGCGCTGCGCGACTTCGGGCCATTCGATGTGATTCTCGACCCGGTGGGCGGCAACTATGCAGCGCTCAACCTCGACCTGCTGGCCCGCGACGGGCGCTGGGTGAATATAGGACTCATGGGGGGGCGCAAGGCGGAACTGGACCTGGCCCTGGTGCTGGGCAAGCGCATCCAGTTGACCGGCTCGACCCTGCGCAACCGCGACGATGCGTTCAAGGCCGACCTGATGCGCGACCTGCTGGCCACGGTGTGGCCGCTGTTCGTCGAAGGGCGTTTAAAACCGCAACTGGAGCGTGGATTCCCGGTCAAAGATGCAGAAGCCGCATTTGCCGCCCTGGCCGATAACACGGTCAACGGCAAACTGGTGCTTGTCATCGACGATAGCCTGGTCTAATCACTAGGGCTGGATCGCGTGAAAGGGAGGCGAAAAGCGGCGCTGTCGCGTTCTTTTCGATCTTCTTATCTTATTGTTTCCAAATGAATTTCTTATCCATTGATTGAGCTGCTCAATCAGCTTCATGGGTTCAATCAATAGGATTTTTAGCTCGTATGGGAATAAGATTCGTCTTGTAAATTTCCTAACCCTCGAAGGAGTTCACTGATGTCTTTGATTAACACTCAAGTTCAGCCGTTCAAGGTCAACGCTTTTCACAATGGCAAATTCATCGAAGTCACCGAGCAGAGCCTGAAAGGCAAGTGGTCGGTACTCATCTTCATGCCGGCAGCTTTCACCTTCAACTGCCCGACCGAGATCGAAGACGCTGCCAACAGCTACGCCGAGTTCCAGAAGGCTGGCACTGAAGTGTACATCGTCACCACCGACACCCACTTCTCGCACAAGGTATGGCACGAGACTTCCCCTGCCGTTGGCAAGGCTCAGTTCCCGCTGATCGGCGACCCGACTCACCAGCTGACCAACGCGTTCGGCGTGCACATCGCTGAAGAAGGCCTGGCACTGCGCGGCACCTTCGTGATCAACCCGGAAGGCGTGATCAAGACCGTCGAAATCCACTCCAACGAGATCGCTCGTGACGTGGGCGAGACCCTGCGCAAGCTGAAAGCTGCCCAGTACACCGCTTCCCACCCGGGCGAAGTCTGCCCGGCCAAGTGGAAAGAAGGTGAGAAGACCCTGGCTCCTTCCCTGGACCTGGTCGGCAAGATCTAAAACACGACCCGGAAGCCTCGGCTTCCCGATGGTCAGCTCCGGGGGATGCAACCCATCCCCTGGGGCCCGGCGCCCGGGCGTAACCCGTCCGGGCGTTTTATTGCCCGAATTTTGTCATTGAGGACACGCATATGTTGGACGCCACGCTCAAAACCCAGTTGAAGGCTTACCTGGAAAAAGTCAGCCAGCCGTTCGAAATAGTCGCGTCCCTCGATGACAGCGACAAATCCCAGGAACTGCGCGGCCTGCTCGACGACATCGTCAGCCTGACCGACAAGATCACCCTGAAGACCGACGGCACCGATGCCCGCGTCCCGTCGTTCAGCCTGAACCGCCCGAACGGCAACATCAGCCTGCGCTTCGCCGGTCTGCCGATGGGCCACGAATTCACCTCGCTGGTGCTGGCCCTGCTGCAAGTCGGTGGCCACCCGTCGAAGCTGGCGGCCGAGGTCATCGAGCAGATCAGCAGCCTCGAAGGCGAATTCAACTTCGAGACCTACTACTCGCTGTCCTGCCAGAACTGCCCGGACGTGGTGCAGGCGCTGAATCTGATGGCCGTGCTCAACCCGAACATCCGCCACGTTGCCATCGACGGCGCGCTGTTCCAGGACGAAGTCGAGTCCCGCCAGATCATGTCGGTACCGAGCATCTACCTGAACGGCGAGCTGTTCGGCCAGGGCCGCATGGACGCCGAGCAGATCCTGGCGAAGATCGACACCGGTGCCTCGGCCCGCGATGCCTCCAAGCTGAACGCCAAGGACGCCTTCGACGTGCTGGTCATCGGGGGTGGCCCGGCCGGTGCCGCGGCAGCCATCTACGCCGCCCGCAAAGGCATTCGTACCGGTGTCGCGGCCGAGCGTTTCGGCGGCCAGGTGCTGGACACCATGGCCATCGAGAACTTCATCTCGGTGCAGGAAACCGAAGGCCCGAAACTGGCCCGTGCCCTGGAAGAGCACGTCAAGCAGTACGACGTCGACATCATGAACCTGCAGCGCGCCAGCGCCCTGATCCCGGCGACCGGCGAAGGCGGCCTGCACGAAGTGAAGTTCGAGAGCGGTGCGAGCCTGAAAGCCAAGACCGTGATCCTGTCCACCGGCGCCCGCTGGAGAGAGATGAACGTGCCCGGCGAGAAGGAATACCGCAACAAGGGCGTGGCCTACTGCCCGCACTGCGACGGCCCGCTGTTCAAGGGCAAGCGCGTGGCAGTGATCGGCGGCGGCAACTCCGGCGTGGAAGCGGCCATCGACCTGGCGGGCATCGTCGCCCATGTCACCCTGCTGGAATTCGACAGCAAGCTGCGCGCCGATGCCGTGCTGCAGAAGAAGCTGTACAGCCTGCCCAACGTCAAGGTGATCACCAGCGCCCTGACCAGTGAAGTGAAAGGCGATGGCCAGAAGGTCACCGGCCTGGTCTACAAGGACCGCAACTCCGACGAGTTCGTCCCGGTTGAGCTGGAAGGCATCTTCGTGCAGATCGGCCTGCTGCCGAACTCCGAGTGGCTGAAAGGCTCGGTGGAGCTGTCGGACCGCGGCGAGATCATCGTCGACGCCCGTGGCGAAACCTCGCTGCCGGGGATCTTCGCGGCGGGTGACGTGACCACGGTGCCGTACAAGCAGATCGTGATCGCCATGGGGGAAGGGTCGAAAGCGTCGCTGAGCGCATTCGATCACCTGATCCGCAGCTGATCCAGGGGGCTGTCACCAAGCCCTGCAGCAGCGTCAAACCAAGCGGACAACCCTCCAGGGTTGTCCGCTTTTTTTATGCCTGTCGTTCGTGGGCAGGCAGCGTGATCGCTGGCGTTTCGGTGGTGGAAAGGGTGTTGATAGTTTTTATTATGATCGACATATGATTTTTATATTATGTATGTAATTCTATTGGCCGCACTATACCTCCACACACGGTCCATCACGCTGAACCCCCGAGGAAACACGCAATGAGCACACAGAACGAAAAAGGTACTGCCCTGATTACTGGCGCATCGTCGGGCATCGGCGCGACCTATGCCGAGCGCCTGGCCCGCCGCGGCCATGATCTGCTGCTGGTGGCCCGCGACCTGCCGCGCCTGGAAGCACTCGCCGCGCGCCTGAGCCAGGAGTTCGGGGTGAAGGTCGAGGTCCTGAAAGCCGACTTGACCGACGCGGCGGACCTGCAGGCAGTCAGCCAGCGGCTGCGCGGCGACAAATCCATCAGCCTGCTGGTCAACAACGCGGGCATGGCCATGAACGGCAAACTGGCGGAGGCCGACCTGGCGACGGTGGACCGCATGATCCTGCTCAACGTCGTGTCCCTGACCCACCTGTCCGCCGCGGCTGCCGCCAATTTCAGCGGGGCAGGGCGGGGCGCGATCATCAACATCGCCTCGGTGGTGGCCCTGGCACCGGAAATGTTCAACGCCGTCTACAGCGCCACCAAGGCTTACGTACTGAGCCTGAGCCAGACCTTGCATGGCGAGGTGAAGGCGCAGGGTGTCCAGGTGCAGGCCGTGCTGCCGGGCATCACCCGCACGGAAATCTGGGAACGCAGTGGCATGGACGAGTCGGCCCTGCCGGCGAGCATGATCATGGAAGTGGGGGAAATGGTGGACGCGGCCCTGGCCGGCTTCGACCAGCGCGAGCTGGTCACCATCCCCTCGTTGCCGGATGCCGCCGACTGGCAGGCCCTGGTCGGCGCCCGCGGCAAGCTGGGGCCGAATCTGTCCCACAGCAGTGCGGCGGCCCGCTACAAGTAAGCGTCACGCCCATGAAAAAGCCCCGGATGGAAACAGCCGGGGCTTTTTGGTTTAGTGTTTGCCAGGAAAGGGGGCAGCCTAGATCGAGCAGGGAAAGGCTCGCGGCTGAAGCCCCTCCCACAGAGCGGTCCTGTCCGTGGGAGGGGCTTTAGCCGCGACAGTCATCGATCACTGTTTTGCCACCTCGTCGGTGTTCTGCTCGATCAACAGGCGCCGGGTGGTTTTCAGCAGGCGGTCGGACAGCTCCGAATCGCTGACGCTGCGCGACAGCAGCAGGGCGCCGACCATGGCGCTGAGGATCAGCACGCTCTGGTCCGCTGCCCCCTCATCGCCCCCCAGGCCGGCCTCGATGGAGGCCAGGCGGTTGCGCACCATCTCGTCGGTGGTCGGGCTGGGCTCGCCACGCTGGCCGAGCTCGGCGGACATGGTGGGCAGTGGGCAGCCTTCGCCCGGGTTCGCTCGGTGGGCAGACGACAGGTACTGGCGGATCAGGGTGGCGAGCGGCTTTTCGCCTTCGGCGATCGCCCTGGTCGAGGCGCCGAGTTTCTCGACGCTGTGACGCAGGGCGGTTTCCACCAGCTCGTCCTTGGACTTGAAGTGGGCGTAGAAGCCGCCATGGGTCAGGCCCAGGGTCTTCATCAGCGGCTGCAGGCCGGTGGCGCCGACGCCGTCGCGGCGGAACAGCCGCGCGGCTTCTTCGATGATGCGTTGGTGGGTCTGGGCTTTGTGGTCTTCTGAGTAGCGCATGGTGTTTTCGCCCGTTCGATTTCAGATGTCGGATAGCATCTTACGCCCTTCGTCCCGCTCTTTCAGCGCCGGATGCAGGCGTGCGGCCGGCGCACGACAGGAAGCGCACTGTCAGTGGTCCACCGCCTCCAGCAGGGTGGCGACACCCTGGCCGCCGGCGATGCATTGTGTGGCGATGGCGTAGCGGCCACCGGTGCGGTGCAGCAGGCTGGCGGCCTTGCCGGTGATGCGCGCGCCGGTAGCGCCTAGCGGGTGCCCCATGGCCAGGGCGCCGCCGTCGAGGTTGACCTTGGCCATGTCCAGCCCCAGCTCGCGCACGCAGGCCAGGGACTGGCTGGCGAACGCCTCGTTGAGTTCCACCAGGTCGATGTCGGCGATGCCCAGGCCGGCGCGTTCCAGCACCTTGCGGGTCGCCACCACCGGGCCCATGCCCATGATGTCCGGTGCGCAACCGCCCACGGCCACGGCCTTGATGCGGGCGAAAATGGTCAGGCCGTGTCGCCGGGCGAATGCCTCGGTGCACACCAGTACCGCGGCGCTGCCGTCGGTGAGCGGGGAGGCTGTACCGGCGGTGACCGAGCCGCCGAAGGCTGGCTTGAGCTGGGCCAGCGCCTCCAGGTTGGTGGCGGGGCGGATGCAGCCGTCGCTTTCGACCAGGCCGTCGGGCGTGTTGACCGGCACGATTTCATCGGCAAACAGCTCCTGCGCCTGGGCACGGCTGGCCTTGGCATGGGACTCCACGGCCATGGCGTCCTGGTCGGCACGGCTGATGTCGAAGCGTTTGGCCACTTCTTCGGCCGTCTGGCCCATGCTCGCGTACACCTCGGGGAAGTCGCGCAGCAGCGTCGGGTTGGGGGACAGGTTGAAGCCGCCCATGGGCACGCGGGTCATCGACTCGACCCCGGCGCAGATGAAGGCGTCGCCAGCGCCGAGCATGATCTGCCCGGCCGCGAAGTGCACGGCGGTCATGGACGAACCGCAGAAACGGTTGACCGTCGCCCCACCCAGGGTCTCCGGGAAGCCGGCGCGGAAACTGGCGATGCGGGCGATGTTCATGCCTTGCTCGGCTTCCGGGTAGGCGCAGCCCATGATCACGTCTTCGATGCTGGCGGGGTCGAGGTCGAGGTTGTCCACCAACCCCTTGAGGACCTGGGCAGCCAGATCATCCGGGCGCAGATTGATCAGGGCGCCTTTCTTCGCGAAGTGAAAAGGCGAACGGGCGAAACCGGCGATAACGATGGCGTGCATGGTGGTCATCCTGTGTGGGTTAGGGCACGAGGCGGGTGATCAACTGGGTGTCCCGAGGATCAGGCAGGTGGTCGAGCCGACGGCGTACAGGCGGTCGTCCACGTCGTAGATCCGGCCTTCGGCCAGGGCGGTGGAACGGCCGAGGTGGACGATGCGGCCTTCGGCGCGAACCGGCCCGACCTTGCTGGTCAGGGCGCGCACGTAGCTGATGCGCAGGTCGGTGGTGGTGTAGCCCTGGCCGCGCTTGAGCTGGGTGTGAATGGCGCAGCCCATGCAGGAGTCGAGCAGCGTCGCGGCGTAGCCCCCGTGGATGCTGCCCAGCGGGTTGTAGTGACGCGCATCCGGCGTGCCCTGGAACACGAAGCGGCCGGACTCCCACTCCAGCGGAATGAAATCGACCAGGTGGCCGAACGGCGGGCAGGGCAGGTCGCCATTGCCGATGCCGTCGAAGAATTCCTGGGGTTGCAGTTCACTGACCTGGGCCAGGGTCAGGGTGCCGGGTTGGGCCAGCCTGGCTCGCATGGCCTGTTCCGCTGCCAGCCAGGCAGCCAGTTTCTCGTCGCGGGTCGGGGTGTTCATGGCATCGATCTCCTTGATGGACAGCATTGTTTAAATGATTGGCAACATTTAATGAATTGAATTATGGTCGAAATATAAATGGCTGGCGAGCCCCTTCGTCGGCTCGCTCTGCAGGATCTGATCATGCCAACCTACCCATCGCCGTCACGGGCGCTGTTACTGATGCTGGTGGCCCTGACCGCCCTCGGCGAAATCTCCACCCAGCTGATCATTCCCAGTTTAGGTGCCATCGAGCTGTTCATGGCGGCGCGTTCGGGCAGTGGTGTGCTGGCGCTGTCGGCATTCGTGGCCGCGTTCGGCCTGGGGCAGTTGCTGCTCGGGCCGTTGTCCGATCGCGTTGGCCGGCGTCCGGTGTTGATCGCCGGCCTGCTGGTCTACCTGCTGGCGACCTTGTGGATGCTGCTGGCCAGCAGCATGGAGGTATTCATCGCGGCCCGGGTGCTGCAGGGCCTCGGTGCCTGCGCGGCGCTGGTCGTGGCGCGCGCCATCGTGCGTGATGTGTGGCAGGCCCAGGCCGCCCCCGCCCTGGCATTGACGGTGGTCGGCATGCTCTGCGCCATCGTCGTTTCGCCGATCATCGGCGGCCTGCTGACGGCGCGCCTGGGCTGGCACGCGCCCGTCGTCCTGGCCCTTCAGGTTGGCGGCGGGGCACTGTTGGCGGTGCTGGTGCTGTACCGCGAAAGCAACCGTCACCTCGACCCGCAGGCGGGCCAGTTGCGCAGCCTGGCTGGTAACTATGCCGATTTACTCAGGGCGCGCTCCTTCAAGATGTTTGCCCTGGTGCTGGCGTGCACCTACGGCGCCATGTTCGCCGTGATCGCCGGTTCCTCGGCGGTGTACATCGGCCTGCTGCACCTGAGCGCCGCCGAATACGGCCTGACCTTCGGCGGTATCGTGTCCGGGTTGATCGCCGGGGCCATCTTCACCCAGCGCAGCGTCATGCGCCTGGGCCCGCAGAGGATCGCCGGCATTGGCGTGGCCCTGGTGGCCACTGGAGCACTGAGCACGTTGCTGGTGTATCAACTGGCTGGGCTGTCGGTGCTGGGGCTGTCGCTGCCCCAGGTGCTGGTGACCCTGGGCGGCGGCATGTTGCTGCCGGCCTCGGTGGCCGGCGCGGTCATGCCCAATGCCCAGCGGGCCGGGCTGGCGGCCGGGTTCATGGGCTTTGCGCAGATGGCCGGGGCGACCTGCAGCGGCGTGCTGCTGGGTGTGCTGCAAGATGGCAGCGCGTGGCCTATGGTGATTCTGCACGGCGCATTCGCCTGTGCGGCTTTCGCTGCCTTTCACCTGCTGCGCCCTCGGCCGTCCATTACGGCGGGCCTGGCGGCACAGAAACTTCCCTAGAACATCGGAGTGCTTCATGAGCAGCTATGACGTCGTGATAATCGGTGGTGGACCAGGCGGCTACAACGCGGCCATTCGTGCCGGCCAACTGGGTCTGAAAGTGGCCTGCGTGGAGGGCCGCGACACCCTGGGCGGTACCTGCCTGAATGTCGGCTGCATGCCGTCCAAGGCCCTGCTGCATGCTTCCGAGCTCTACGAGGCGGCGGTGGGCGGCGAACTCGCCACCCTGGGCATTGAGGTCACGCCGACGCTCAACCTGCCGCAGATGATGAAGCAGAAGGACGACAGCGTGGGCGCCCTGACCAAGGGCATCGAGTTTCTCTTTCGCAAGAACAAGGTCGAGTGGATCAAGGGTTGGGGCCGCCTCGACGGGGTGGGCAAGGTCAGCGTGACCCAGGCCGACGGCAGCCAGCGCGAGCTGAGCGCCAAGGACATCGTCATCGCCACCGGTTCCGAACCGACGCCGCTGCCAGGCGTGACGATCGATAACACGCGCATCCTCGATTCCACCGGCGCCTTGTCGCTGCCGGAAGTGCCCAAGCACCTGGTGGTCATCGGCGCTGGGGTCATCGGCCTGGAGCTGGGCTCGGTATGGCGCCGCCTCGGCAGTCAGGTCACGGTGGTGGAATACCTGGACCGCATCTGCCCGGGCCTGGATGACGAGACCGCCAGGACCCTGCAACGCACCCTGACCAAACAGGGCATGAGCTTCAAGCTGGCGACCAAGGTCACCGGCGCCAAGGCCAGCGCCAAAGGCGTCACCCTGTCCCTGGAGCCCGCCGCCGGTGGCGCCAGCGAGGAGCTGAAGGCCGACTACGTGTTGGTTGCCATTGGACGCCGTCCCTACACCGAAGGCCTGGGCCTGGAGACCGTCGGCATTACCCCGGACAAGCGCGGCATGCTGGACAACCAGCAGCACCGCAGCGGTGTGCCGGGCATCTGGGTCATTGGTGACGTCACCTCCGGCCCGATGCTGGCACACAAGGCCGAAGACGAGGCGATCGCCTGCATCGAACGCATCGCCGGGCATGCGGCGGAGGTCAATTACGGGGTGATTCCCGGCGTCATCTACACCAAGCCGGAAGTCGCCACCGTCGGCCAGAGCGAGGAGCAGTTGAAGGCGCAGGGGCGGGCCTACAAGGTTGGCAAGTTCCCCTTCACGGCCAACAGCCGGGCCAAGATCAACCACGAGGCGGAAGGCTTCGTCAAAGTCCTGGCCGACGAGCGCACCGACCAGATTCTCGGCGTGCACATCATCGGCCCCAGTGCTGGTGAGCTGATCGGCGAATACTGCGTGGCCATGGAGTTCTCTGCTTCGGCCGAGGACATCGCGCTGATCTGCCACCCGCACCCGACCCGTTCGGAAGCCCTGCGCCAGGCCGCCATGAACGTCCACGGCTGGGCCATGCAAGCCTGAGTGACGGCGCGAGGCCGCGGCGCCGCCGCACGGCTTTGCGACACCGGTGGCAAAACAGGCACGGCCGGAGTGACCCATTGCTCATTCCGGCCGATGCCCGGGCTATGGCCGTAGGCCAGCAGGGTAGGATTCCTGGCTCGGGCAGCACATGCCCGTTGTCACGGACGCAGAGCTTACCCTTATGGACATGTCTTACATCTACCACTTCGCCTACGTGCAGGACCGCAACACCCTCCGCTCCATCGCCCAGGTCACTTTCGCCGCGAAACTGGGCGCGAAAAACAGCAGCACCCTCAAGTGCGTGCGCTCGGTCGAAACCGGCGAATGGCAATGGCAGCCGCCTTACCATTCCGAGCGGTTGATGACGCGGATGTGTCACACCTTGGATCCGGAGCTCCTGCTGTTCCTGATCACTCCCGATGGGATCTGCTCAATCGGCTCGCTCGCCGGGCAGTTCGATGAAGTGATCGACGACTCCAGGGACGGCCCGGCCGGCCGCGGCGAGCTGCGTGATATTCAGATGATCGGTGGCGTGCCCTATGTGGTCGGTATGAGTCGCCAGGTCTATCGCCGTGATGGTCCCGGCAGCTGGAGTCGCCAGGACGACGGCGTGGTCACGCCCCGTGGCGCCAAAGTGATGTGCGGCTTCAACGCGATCCATGGCCTGAGCGAGGCCAACCTCTATGCAGTCGGTTTCAACGGTGAAATCTGGCAGCGCCTCGGCGGGCAGTGGCACCAGCAGGTGCAACCCAAATGGTGCGTTCTGCATCACGTGCGGATGGTGCGTGAGGACCTGATCTACGCCTGCGGCCAGCTCGGCACGCTGCTGCGTTCGACCGGCTCGACCTGGGAGGAAATCCCCCACGGCGTGACCGACAAGGATTTCTGGAGCATGGCCTGGTTCAACGACGCGCTGTACCTGGCCTGTGATGATGGCGTCTTCCGCCTCGGTGCCGATGACCGCCTGGTGAAGGTCGACATGGGCCAGGACTTCGAACCGACCTGCCGTCACCTGCATGCCAATGACGGCGTCCTGCTGTCCGTCGGGCCGAAGCACCTGATGCGCACCGAAGACGGTGAAACCTGGTACCCGGAAGACCCCGAGGCCGACGAAAAGCGAGCGCTGGCGGCTCAGTCGTAGCACGCGAACATTCGATTCATGGAGAGCGACACAGTGTCCACGGAAAGGACGACCTCCCCCCTCGAGGGGCTGGTCATTCGAACGGCAGCCGTCCGCGATGGCGGCGTCGGTTACCTCTACTGCGGCGATCCCGTGCTGGAAAAGCAGGGTCGACCGCACGCCATCTCGTTTCGCGTACAGTCCGGCGAATTCGCCCGGGGCGACGCGAATTTTGATGTCAGCACCTGCTGCATCATCTCGACGCCTTGCCCTGGCCTGATGTCGGTGGCGGGTGCCGGCTACTACTCGGTGCTGACCGTTCAGGGCAATGACACCGGCGATATGTTCGCTGACAGCAACCCGAGGCCGGAGACGCCGCGAACGGGGGGCATCCGCCAGGTCGCCGAGATCGACGGCATGGCCTATGCGGTTGGCTTGCGAGGCTGCGTCTACCGCTATGAGGCGCGCAAGACCTGGCGACGTATCGACGAGGGCCTGCCGTCGTCCTTCGACGGGCAGGCCATTCACGGTTTTTCTGCCGACGACCTGTACGCCGTCGGCCGCAGCGGTGCGATCTGGCACCGCGACGCCACAGGCTGGCACCACTCCCAATCACCGACCAACGCCACCCTGACCTCCGTGATCTGCGCCGGGGATGGCCGGGTGTATGCCGCCGGGCATCACGGTGTGCTGTTGCAGGGTGGCACTGATGGCTGGGCGCTCATCGAGCACACCGCCACCGATGACACGGTCTGGGACCTGGCGTGGTTCCAGGGCGCGCTCTACGCGTCGACGCTGAACACGGTCTACCGCCTGCAGGACGGCAGGCTCGTGGCGGTCGATTTCGGCGCGGACCGTCCGGCGTCCTGTTACCAGCTCAGCACCTGCGGCGAGGCGATGTGGTCGAGCGGTGAGTTCGATGTGATGCGTTTCGATGGCCAACGCTGGACGCGGATCGCGGGAGTTCAGCATGCCGGCGCCTGACGCATTCCCCTGGCGGTTCATCGATGCCGTGGCGGTACGCCAGGACCGGGCCTTCTTCGCCGCGTGCCATGAGGCCGGGGAGGCCTCGGACGCTGCCGTCAGCGGTGTGCTCAGCTGGGATGGCGACTGGACCCGCAAGGCCTTCGACCTGCAGGCGGTTTCCCTGTGCCTGCTGACGGAATCCGAACGTGCGCTGTTGCTGCTGGGCCGCGATGGCCAGGTGGCGTGTTGGGGGAGTGACGGCTTCAGCAGCGAACGGATCGAGTCGGGCGAGATGCCGCTGATCCTGCGCGAGGTCCGTTCGATTGCCGGGCAGGCCTATGCCGTCGGCATGGGGCGTCGGGTATTCCGCCGCGATAGCGCTGCCAGCTGGCGAGCTATCGACCACGACCTGCGGGCGGACCTGGCGCTCGATACGGAGTCGGGCCTGAACAGCATCGACGGTTTCGCGCCTGACGACCTGTACGCCGTGGGTTGGCAAGGTGAAGTCTGGCACCACGACGGCGCGACCTGGCAGCGCAGGAACAGCCCGGTCGCCCTGGCCCTGAACAAGGTGATCTGCGCGCCCGATGGCTTGGTCTACATCGTCGGGCAGGCGGGCCTGATCCTGCAGGGCCGGGCAGACCACTGGCGGGTGATCGACAACGACCTGACCCGCCGCACCTTCACCAGCGCCTGCTGGTTCAACGGTCACCTGTACGTGCTGAGTTCCCACGGCCTGTTCCGCCTGGAAGGCGAGCGATTGCGAGCCATGCAGACTGTGCCCCATCTCGATACGCAGCAGGGTCGGCTGTCGGCGCTCTCGGCCTCGGAGGAGGCGATGTGGCTGATCAGCGACCGGATGGCTGTCGTCACCGTCGATGGCCTGACCTGGCACGAAGTGACCTACCCATGACCCCTTTTTCCCCTTACCTGATGATTCTTCAAGGATGAGCATGACAACGACGTTATCCCCCCTCGACACGGTTGTGACCGGCGTCGTGCGTTACCGCGACCTGGCCTACGTATCGATCCTGAACGATGAAAACCTACCCGCCACCGAGTACACCTACCTCTACGGCTGGGATCTCACCATGGAGGGCGGGCCCTGGGGAGCCTGGACACTGCAGTGGCCAACCGCGTCGATGACCGTGAGTCTCTACCCGGTCGAGCAGGCCTGCGTGGTGAGTCCCCATGGCGATGCGTTCTTCGTCGGCAGCCACCAGGAGAACGAAGAACGCATCTGCACGCCGGACAGCGATCCCCTCGACCGTGGTCATATTCGCCATGTACGCACCATCGGCGACCGGACCTTCGCGGTCGGCATGGGCCGGCAGGTGTACCGCCGCGAAGGCCTCGGCCAGTGGATCTGCCTGGACCAGGCGATTCGCCCGGCCATCGGCGAAACCAAAGGCTTCGAGTCGATTGACGGCTTCAGCCCCTCGGACCTCTACGCCGTTGGCTGGGACGGCGAGATCTGGCACTACGACGGTGCCGCCTGGAGCCAGAAGAACAGCCCCACGGACCGGGTCCTGACCGGCGTGCTGTGCACCGAGGAGGGCGTCGTCTACGCCTGGGGGCGTCGTGGCCTGCTGCTGCGCGGGCGCGGCGATGACTGGGAGCACGTCACCGGTGAGGACTTCATCTGGTCGATCAGCGACCTGTGCGCTTTCGAGGGTGAGCTCTATGTGGCCACCGCCAGCGATCTGTACCGGCTCGAAGACCGCACGCTCACGGCGCTGACGGAGGCCGACTTCGGCGGTGAGAAGCCCGGCGCTTTCGGCGCGCTCAGTGCCCGTGACGGCATGCTGTGGTCGATGGCCGGCAAGCACATCTTCGCCTTGGAAGATGGCACCTGGAGGCGCATCGAATGAGCTTCGTGTTCAAGGACATCGGCTACCGCTACCGCAGCGGCGCCGTTCGCCTGAACGACCTGTGCTACGTGCTGTGCATCGACCCCGGTCTGCAGGAGGCCGGCCTGCCGCACACCAGTTTCTATGCCTACGACTGCGGGCTGTGGGGCATGTACGACATCGGCCGGTTCGATGCCCATTCGCTGTGTGTGGTGCAGCAGCCGAAGCAGCAGGCGATTGGCCTGGGGGCGTGCGGCACGGTTCGGGTCATGGGCAACAACGATGACTATGACGAGTACATCAGCGTCTCCGGGGTGAGCCTGAGCACCCTGCGCAGCATCAACTGCATCGGCGGTTATGCCTATGTGTGCGGCATGGACCGCCAGGTGTTCAAGCGCCTGGCACCCGGCGAGTGGGTCGCCCTGCACGGTGATATGCCCGAGCAACCGGCCGACGACCTGGTGTTCGGTTTCGAGGCCATTCACGGGTTCAGCGAAAGCGACCTGTACGCGGTGGGCTGGCACGGTGAAATCTGGCACCGCGACGGCAAACGCTGGCACCGCTGCGCCAGCCCGGTCTCTTCCATCCTCAGCGATGTGCATTGCGCGGGGGATGGCTGGGCCTACGCCTGTGGCCGGAACGGCGTCCTGCTGAAGGGGCGGGCAGGGCAGTGGACGACGATCGAGCATGACAGGGACGGCACCGACTTCTGGAGCCTCAACTGGTTCCAGGGGCAGCTCTATGTCGCCTCCATCACGGCCCTGTACGTGCTGGACGGCGAGGCCCTGCGGCTGGTCGACACCGGAGACGTCACGCCGCGCAGTTGCCACCGGCTCAGCTCGGCCGACGGCCTGCTGTGGTCCGTCGGTGTTGACGATATTCTCAGCTTCGACGGTGTGAGCTGGAGCCGCGTCGAGTGAATGCGGCAGCGGCGCGCCAGATACCCGGGGACTTTGCCATGACACGACGCAGTCGGCTGTGCCTCGCGCTGCTTCTCGGGCTTCTCGCACACGGGCAATCCGCCATGGCATTTTCCAACACGCTGCACCTGTTCTCGGCCGTCGAGGGCACCGTCTACCTGAACGGCCAACCGGTCTCGGGCGTCGAGGTGGAGCAGGCCTACCACTGGCACTGGAAGAACGAGCAGCGCACGGTCTCGACCCGCACCGACGCGAATGGCACCTTCAGCCTGCCGGCGATTACCGGCCAGTCCCTCACCTCGCGCTTCCTGCCCCACGAGCCGGTGATCGGCCAGCGCATCACCCTTCGCTACCAGGGGCGCGAGCACAAGGCCTGGGTGTTCACCCGACACAACTACGACGCGCTTGGCGAAGTGGCCGGTCGCGAGCTGGTGTTCAGCTGCGAACTGAGCGACGAGCCGGTTGCCCATCCTGAGACCGAAACCTTCGGCATCTGCAGGCTGCTGCCTCGCTGATGTTCAACTGGCGCAGGCGCGCGTCGTTCAGACCGGGACATCACCGAGAATGGTCGCCCGGTGCATCACCCGGCGTTGCGGGCGGTAATCGTCCACGGCGTAGTGCTGGGTAATGCGGTTGTCCCAGAAGGCGACGTCGTTCTCCTGCCAGCGCCAGCGCACGGTGAACTCCGGGCGGGTGCTGTGGGCGAACAGGAAGCGCAGCAGCGCATCGCTTTCCCCGTCCTGCAGTTCATTGATGCGCGTGGTGAAGCCGTCGTTGACGAACAGCCCCTTGCGCCCGGTCACCGGGTGCGTACGCACCACCGGGTGGGAGAGCGGCGGGTGCTTGCGCTGGGCCTCGTGGTAGCGCGTCAGGGCGTCCGGCGTGTTGCCGTAGCGCTCCAGCGGGAACGAGTGGGTGAAGTCATGGGTGGCGGTCAGGCCGTCGAGCAATACCTGCAGCGGCCTGGACAGCGCCTCGAAGGCCGCGCTGCTGCTGGCCCACAGGGTATCGCCGCCGAGGGGCGGCAACTGCTTGGCCGCCAGCACGGCACCCAGCGCCGGGGTCGGCAGGAAGGTCACGTCGGTGTGCCAGATGGCGTTGTCGCGCACGTCGGTGACGGCGGTGTCGAGTACCAGAACTTCCGGTTGTTCGGGGATGTTCGGGTAGATCGGGTGGATGTGCAGATCGCCGAAGCGCGCGGCAAAGCGCGCCTGCTGTTGTGGCTCGATCGGTTGGTTGCGGAAGAACAGCACCTGGTGCTGGAGCAGGGCCTGTTCGATCTGCTGGTGCTGGTCGTCACTCAGGGGCTCGCGCAGGTCGATGCCTTCGATCTGCGCACCCAGTGCCGGGCTCAATGGCGTGATGCGAATACTCATGGCGGGATACCCGACTCAATGGGCCTGGCCGTGCCAAGGCACCAGCTTGCGTTGCAGGGCGCGCAGGCCCATTTCCAGGGAAAAGGCGATCAGGGCGATGACCAGGATGCCGAGGATCACCACGTCGGTGACCAGGAACTGAGCGGCCGATTGCACCATGAAGCCCAGGCCGCTGGTGGCGGCGATCAGCTCGGCGGCGACCAGGGTCGACCAGCCGACGCCAAGGCCGATGCGGATGCCGATGAGGATTTCCGGCAGGGCGCTGGGCAGGATCACGTAGCGGATCAGTTGGGCCTGGGTGGCACCCAGGGACTGGGCGGCGTGGATTCTGGTCGGATCGACGTTGCGCACCCCAGTGGCGGTGGCGATGGCGATCGGGGCGAAGATCGCCAGGAAGATCAGCAGCACCTTGGACAGCTCACCGATGCCGCACCAGATGACGATCAGCGGCAGGTAGGCCAGCGGTGGAATAGGGCGGTAGAACTCGATCAGCGGGTCGAAGAGGCCGCGCGCCAGGCGGTAGCGGCCAATGGCGATGCCCAGCGGGATGGCCGTCAGTACCGCGGCGATCAGGCCCAGGCCGATGCGCTGCAGGCTGGCCGCCAGGTGCTGCCACAGGCTGGCATCCATGTAGCCTTGGGTCAGTACCAGCCAGCCGCGCTTGGCCACGGCCTGTGGGCTGGGCAGGAACAGTGGCTCTATCAGGCCAGCGCTGGTCACCGCCCACCAGACCAGCAGCAGGCTGAGCACGCTGAGGCTGCTGATCGCCCCCAGGCTCAGTTCGCGCCGTGCCTTGGGGACGGGGGCGGTTGCCCGTTTTTCCGGCAGGGTAATCTCCAGGCTGCTCATGCAATTCTCCTGTGCCGCTCGGCGAACACCTGGCTCAGCACGTGTTCGCGGGTGTCGATGAAGTCGGGGTCCGATTTGATGGCGCGGGCGCTTTCGCCGGCCGCATACCGCTGGCCGAAATCCAGGCGCAGGCGTTCGCTGATGCGCCCCGGGTTGGGCGACAGCAGGATCAGGTCGGTGGCGAGGAACACCGCCTCTTCGATGTCGTGGGTGATCAGGAACATCGGCTTGGCGGTGCGCTGCCAGACCTGCAGCAGCAATTCCTGCATCTGCTCGCGGGTGAAGGCGTCCAGGGCGCCGAAGGGTTCGTCCATCAGCAGTACCCGGGGTTCTGCCGCCAGGGCGCGGGCCAGGCCGACGCGCTGGCGCTGACCGCCGGACAGCTCCCAGATGCGCCGCTGGTCGAAGCCGGCCAGGTCCACCAGGCTCAGCAACTCGCGGGCCTTGGCTTCACGCACATCGCGCGGGACGCCCGCCAGTTGCAGGCCGAAGGCGACGTTCTCCAGCACGGTCTGCCAGGGCAGCAGCGCGTCGTCCTGAAAAACCACGCCGCGCTCGGCACCGGGGCCAATGACTGGGTGCTGGTCGAGGCTGATGCGCCCGACGCTGGGCGCGACGAAGCCCGCAATCAGGTTGAGCAGGGTGGTTTTGCCGCTGCCCGATGGTCCCAGCGCCACCAGCAGTTGCTGAGGACCGAGGCTCAGGGAGATATCCGCCAGTACCGGCTCGGCCGCGCCGGGGTACTGTGCGCTGATGCGCTCCAGTTCAAGTAAGGCCATGGGTGTGCTTCTCGTCTGGGGCGCCCGTTCGCCAACGAATGGGCGCCGGGCGGATTAAGGGAGGTAGGCGTCGCTGACGTAGGGCGAGTAGTCGCTCAGCACGCCGTCGGCCTTGCCTTGTTCCTTGAGGAAGACCGCCGTGGCGGCGATGTCCTGGGCGGTCTTGCCACGCAGCAACTGCGCTTGCTGGCTGGCGTCCGGGAAGGCTGAACCGGCCAGCAGTTCTGGAACGTCCTGCGGGGCAGCGCCGGTCAGCCTGGCGATCTTCTGCACCGGCTCGGAATCGGCGTTCCAGCTGTCCTTGTGCGCGGCGTAGTCGGCGAAGGCGTCGAGGCTGACCTGGGCGAATTTGCTCAGCAGCTCGGGGTGTTTATCGGCGAAGTCCTTGCGCGCGACCCAGACCTCGAAGGTCGGTGCGCCCCAGGTGCCGACCTGCTCGGCATCGGTCAGCACCTTGCCTTCCTTCTTGATCTCGCCCAGGGCAGGGGACCAGACGAAGGCGCCGTCGATGTTGCCGCGCTTCCAGGCGGCGGCGATCTCGGTCGGGTTGAGGTTGACGATCTTCACCGTGCTCGGGTCGAGCTGCCAGTGCTTCAACGCGCCCAGCAGGCTGTAGTGCGAGGTGGACACGAACGGCGTGGCGATGGTCTTGCCCACCAGGTCCTGGGGGCCGTTGATGCCACTGCCGTTGCGCACCACCAGGGCTTCGGCGGCGTTGATCTGGGCGGCGACGAAGAAGGTCACGATCGGCAGGCCACGGGTGGTGGCGGTAGCCAGCGGGCTGCTGCCGAGGTTGCCGATCTGCACGTCGCCCGAGGCGATGGCGGTGACCACTTCGGCGCCACTGTTGAAACGGCGCCAGTCGATCTTCTGGCCCAGGGCCTTGTCGTAGGTGCCATCGGCCTGAGGGATCTTGGTGGGGTCGATACCGGTCTGGTAGCCGATGATCAGGTCATCGGCCTGGGCTGCTGCACTGAGGCCAGCCACGACCACGGCCGCCAGCAGCCGGCGAAGGAAAGGGTGCGTCATGTTGCGAACTCCGAAGGGGCTTGCGGCCGCGGTCGCCTGGGCGTCGGTCACAGCCGCCTGAAAGGGATCAGTTGCTCAGGTACTGCTTGCTGACATAGGGCGCGTAGTCCGGCAGCACCGCGTCGACCTTGCCCTGCTCCTTGAGGAAAGTGGCGGTGTCGGTGATCGCCTGGGTGGTCGGCGCATCGAGCGCGGTCACCTGATCAGCCGCCAGCGGGAAGACGTTGCCCTGCAACAGCAGCGGGATGTCCTGGGCCTTGGCGCCAGAGAGCTTCACCACCTTGTCGATGTTGGCGCTGTTGGCCAGCCAGGCTTTCGGGTCCTTGCGGTAGTCGGCGTAGGCATCCAGGGTGACCTTGGCGAAGGCCCGAACCACCTCGGGGTGCTTCTCGGCGAAGTCCTTGCGCACGATCCAGGCATCGAAGGTCGGTGCGCCGAGGTCGCTCAACTCGCCGGAGGTGATCAGCACCTTGCCGCTCTCCTTGGCCACGCCCAGGGCCGGGTCCCACACGTACGTCGCGTCGATGTCGCCACGCTGCCAGGCAGCAATGATCGCCGGCGGCGCGAGGTTGATGATCTGCACCTTGGATGGGTCAATCTGCCAGTGCTTCAGCGCCGCCAGCAGGCTGTAGTGACCGGTGGACACGAACGGCACCGCAATCTTCTTGCCGACCAGATCGGACGGGCCCTGGATACCACTGCCCTCGCGTGCCACCAGCGCTTCGGCGGCACCGATCTGGGTGGCGATCAGGAAGGTCTGGATCGGCAACTGGCGGGTGGCCGCCGCAGCCAGCGGGCTGGAGCCCACATAACCGATCTGCACATCGCCCGACGCCACAGCGGTGATGACCTCCGCACCCCCATCGAACTTGCGCCAGTTGATCTTGGCGTTACTGGCTTTCTCATACGCACCATTGGCCTGCGCCACCTTGGCCGGATCGACGGTAGTCTGGTACGCCACCGTGAAATCGACGGCCTGGGCACCCAGGGCAAAACCACTCAAGGCGATGGCCGCCAACAGACGTTGCGGCAGGAACTTGCTGAGCATGACGTGACACTCCTGGACAGCCGGCCGGCTGCAAACGCAGGAGGGCCGGATCACGGACGAAAAATCGGGGGTTCAATCAGAAGTCCGGTGATCCGGTGGAAGCAAGTTAATCGATCTAAAAAACAGCTAACAAATACTATTTGGGAATATGTATATGAGGGTTGGAGAGGGTGAATGTGCTGTGGGGGAGAGGCTTCAAGGTGGGGTATTGGCGGGGTAGGGAAGGGGTGATAGAGCCGTTGTGCCAGGTGGCCTGGCACCCCTGTGGACGCGCTCGGGCCAGTGGATTGAAACCGAAGTGAATCTTGAGTTGGCCGATCACCATGCTGATCCAGAAGACGGTCAGGCTGAAGCACGTGAAGTACAGCCACACGGCCAGGGAGCTGCTGATGGTCGAACGGCTCAGGCCCAGGGTGTAGAGAAAACTGTAGCGATGCATCCGGCAGAAACGGTCGAACGGGCTGTATGACTCCTGCTCGAAATCCGGCAGCGTTGAGAAGTATCGATCGAAGCGGCGAATACCGTGGAAGCGGAGGTAGATACCGTTGAAGCCTCCCGCTACGAACAGGGATACCCAACTGAACACCAGAGTTCGCTCCAATAGCGAGGCGTCACTCATCGTTGATCAGATTGTGCATTTGCAATGCCTCTTGCAGCTCTTCACCGCTAGCCAAAGGCTGCAGTGTGCCCCACCAAGCTAATGTCGCGAATATCAAAAAGGCGAAGCGCTGCCGATGGTGGGGACTTTCTTTATGTCTGGGTTGCCTTGCAGGCGTTGGGCGAAGGGGTGAACAGTGGCTTGCTTCATACCAGCCTTTGCTCCCGTTCCAGATCAACCAGCCGACTATTCGGACCGTTCGGGCGCGGGCGCTCTTTTACCAGTGCCGGCCATTGGTTACGGGCACGACGCTTGGCGATAGTGTATGTGAAGTTTTGCAGGGTATTGAGCGGTGCTAAAAGCAAGCTACATAGCAACATCATGACGCGGGAGAAAGTAAGAAAATTACGGCCATTGTTCTCTCGGTACTCCTCTATCAACCGTCCCCAATGTAGGCGGGACCATTGCCCTTTGCTTTTACGTCCCTCCAGCAGGCTCTGAATAAACGCATCCGATTCACTGTGATTACCCTGTTCGTCAAACCAGGGGCCTTTGTCCATATAAGTACGCAGGTACTCCCAGAAGCCCAGCTGCATGTCCAGACTTTTGCTAATGGGACTGCCCAGGTTGATCACCACCTGCTCCTGAGGATGGCCATAGCGATGTAGCAGCGCTTCAAGGGCCGCGTGGCGCATGCCGGCGGTATAGGGGCCAATGGTGGCAAAGCTGTAGGCGGCCGCAGCGATCCCATCCCAAGGCGTGTGGTACAGCTCGCCGTCCTGCTCGAAGTAAAGCTCGCGGGTGCGGCGATTGAGCAGAATGGGCAGTGGTATGGGGCGCAGAACTTCCCAGAGAAAGGGAAGGATAAAAGCGGCTAGAGCAATCAATAAACAGTAAAGCACCCATTCCATATCACGATCTGCATAAGCCATAAGCCCCATTGCAAGGCTAAAAAATCCTAGCCCTCCCCCCAAGGCACCGGTCAACATTCCGCGATCCGCGCTATCGCCGTGCTCGATTACCAGGTAATGCTGGGTTTGTTCCTCGACTTCGGGGATGCACAGCAGCTCCGCGCCCGTTGATTGGTCGGCACGGAGCAAGCAGCTCTCCGGGCTGCCTTGCAAGCGCTGGGCAAAGGGGTGCGGTGCGGTTGTTTCGGTCATGGCTCAACTCAACTTGATATCGATGGGTGGCAGGTAGAGGTTCTCAATAGGCTGATAAGTCAGTCTGCCCTCCACGCGTGTCAGCGTGCTGAGTCCGTCGTCATGGTAAGCGCGGCGCAGGCGCACGCTGCCATCCGGCTCCGGGACTGAGCGGGTGCCGTTATCCAAGTCGAAGGTGATGGTGTCTTCGTCGCTCCAGACCAGTGGAATGCAGCGGCTGGCTAAAGCGAACAGCACGGTCTTTTGCGTCCATTCCTTGTGTCCCTCGAAGCTGATCATGACTTCATGGTAAGGAAGTCGCGGTCCTCACGCTGGCTATTACATGGTGCAGGCTTCGGCTTGATTCATACGGCAGCCCGCTCGCTGGTCAGTTCAGCCTCGCGTTTGGCAATGGCGCGTTCCAGCTCAGGCGAGCGCTTGGCCCATTGCTCCGGCGGCAAGGGTTGCGACCATTCAATGATTTCGGGGGCGCTCAGGTCGGGAGGGGGGGGCCAGTTTTTGAACCTGGAGGTAAACGGCCAAAGGCGCGCCCAGGCAGACAATGAAGAACAGATCGTAAAGGACTCCGGGGACATCCCCCCCTCTTAGCTTGCTTCCAACCTGCTTCAGAGTCATCCACAGCACTAAGAGAAAACCCTGGCGCTTCGTTTCATCGTAAGTGCAGTCAGGAACTGCATCTGGCCCTGCCTCCATATAACTGCGGATGCATTCCCACATGACCATCGCAGTCCTTCCGCCACCACAGCTCAGTGCCAGGGAATATTCCTTGTTCTCGCTGGAATTGCCGTCCCAGTGCGGATTGGGAAAGCCAATGATCAGCAGGCCTTGAGTCGAACGGCCATGCTGACCGACTGATGAAACCGCCGTACCGACAGCCTTCACCGATTCCCAAGGTACGAACCAATAAACGCCATCCTTTTGTGGAACGCAGACTTCGCGGCGTTGGCGATTGAAACGAATGGGAGGGGGGACTGGTTTTGTGAGGCCGTAAAGCAAAATCATGATCGGAATGCCGAGTATTATTCCAAAGCCAATCAGCAACTCTTGCGCGGCTAGGCCCCACCCAATCCAGATAATAAAGATCGCTGTAATAAACCCTAACCACAGCACCATCACAGCCGATCCCAACGCCCACGACCCGATATCGATAAAGACGTCGTTCTTGCGCCAAATAACATTCAGCACATCAGACGGTTTTTCGCCTGTGGGGATGGCCGGTGGGGCGAGGTAATCGTCCTGCCAGAGGGGGCCGGATCGGTTCGTGTCGGCTTCGGGTAAATCACTCATCGCGTGCTGTTGTCCTTGGGGGGCAGCTGCTCTGGCGTCAGGGTGACCAACTCACAAGCCTCTAGACGGGGTGTGGGGTCATCGGCGTAGAGCGGTGTTACCAGGCCGTCCGAGGCAATGGCGAAACGTATGCCTCGTGGGCCGCCGATGATGGCATCGTCGCCTTGCGAGCCGCTGAGCAGGGGCAGTGGGCTGTGGTAACCCACCTGTATCTCCAGTCGCGATACGGGGCGGACAAAGCGCCCGGTCAGCAACAGACCCTGGCCTTGGTCGGCGGGTATCCAGTCCGCACTCAGGCAGCCCTGCCCGCACCTTCCGCCAGCTCAGCCTCTCGCTTGGCGATGGCGCGCTCCAGTTCCGGGGAACGCTTGGCCCATTGCTCGGGTGGCAAGGGTTTTGACCATTCCATCGCTTCGGGAGCGGTGAGGTCGGGGATATTGGCGAGTTTTCGGATCATCAGTACCGCGATCCAGGGCAAACCGAAAATGGTCAGACCGAGAAAGGTCATGCAGGCAGCACCGAACCGGCCTTGCTTCAGCTCGCGGAACAACTGCTTGAACGCCTCGATCCATGCCCCCAGGTAGCCACCGCTCTGAACCTTCTCATAGGCGCCTTCACGGGTGGTATCAGGCACCGCCTCCGGGCCGATTTCCATAAAACTGCGAATGCATTCCCACTGTGCCATGGAGCTAGTGCCACCGCCGGTATTGAGCATCATCACCCAGCCCGGTTTGTTCTCCGCATAGGCCTCATGCTCCTGCCCCTCGAGGGGCAACCAGAGGATAAGTGCACCCTGCTTGCTGGCGCCGCCTGTGTTCAGGCTGAGGGCGCTGGGCGAGACGGCATGCACACGCTCCCAGGGCACGAACCAGTAGTTGCCGTCAGGCTCGGTTACGCAGACCTCGCGTCGCTGGCGGTTGAAGCGCAGGGGCGGTGTCAGTGGTTTGCGCCATTGCTTGATAAACAGATACCAGAGTGTGCCCATCAGAGCTGAGAAAAACGCAATGAATGCGAGAGTTACCCAAATTTGACCTTTTGAAGCGAACCAGATGCCAATTGAAACGAATAGGAGAGTTCCTAAATGAAGAGTCATAAACCCCCCCCCCATGGCGAAACTACCGATATCCAGATAGACCGGGTTCTTGCGCCAGATGATATTCATCAGGTCTTGGGGGGGCTGCCCGGTTGGAATTGGCAAAGGAGCCAGATGCTCCTGCTGGCGCAGAACGCCGCGTTCGATATCGCCGGCCTGTGCGTTCATTGCTGATCCTCGGGAGTTAATACTGTCCGTTCGACCTCAACGGCGGGGAGGCGGTCGCTGATAAGCGGGCCATCGCTGCTGCCATGTTCGGTGATGGTGGTGCCTCGGATGATATAGCGCATGCCCTGGGCGCCACCGACTAACAGTTGGCGGGGGGTGAGGGTGCCGGTCAGCATGGCCAGGGGGCTGTGGTAGACCACCTGCAACTGCCAGTAGCCGCCCTCTGGCTGGGTCGGCAGCTTGCCGCTCAGGCGCAAGCCCATGCCCTGGTGGATAGGCAGCCACTGACTTTGCACAGTGGTCAGCCATTGGCGGGTGCAGTCGGTAGGCGTGCCAGCGGCGTTGATGGCGGCCAGGCGCAGGTGCAACTGGGTGCGGCTTGGCTCGGCGCCGGGCAGGTAGAGTTGCAGACTGTCGGTCTTGCTGCCGATGACGATGCTGTGGTCGCTGCCACCCGAGTGGCGGCTGGTCAGCAGCCCTGTGGCCTGCAGCCGGGGCTTGAACAGCAGATCGATCAGGGTTTGCAGCTCGGCGCTGGCCTGTTCGGGGCTGTCGTCCCAACGGCGCGCATTGCCCCAGCAGCATTGTTCGAGGAACTGCTGCAGCTCGCTGTCCTTGAAGTAGTTCCAGACCAGATACAGCCCCTCGACGATCAGAATCAGCCAGTTCACCGGCACGATGCGCAGGCTGAACCATTTGATCGCCTCGCCAATGGTCCAGCGATTGCTCAGGGCCATATAGGTGGCGTAGCCACCTAGACCGGTCTGGGTGGCCATCAAGCCGAGCACGGCGCCATCGTGACCCAGGCGCGCCCAGTGATCGCCACTCCAGTAAGCATCCTCTTTCTGCATTTCGGCTGCGAGCTTGGCGATGTCAGCGAAGGCTGCAACGGCAGCCAATGCACCTGTAGTGAACGCAAACAGAGTAACAATAGGAGCCTGCAAGGCTTGATTGAACAATGTCACGCTAACCGCTTTCTGGCCGGTAGCCTCCCAACTTGCTCCAATCACAGCTGATAGCGCGGCTCCGACTTTTAAACTTTCCGCTGTATGCTCCCAATCGCGAACAGTATCCATCTCCCGCCCCTGGTCGCGCTGATCAAGCTGCGCCAGGTTGTTCATATGCAGCAACAGGGCGGTCAGCGGTAGCACACCGCCCAAGGTGTTGAGGCTGCGGACGGCGGCAACGTTCGGCGCCAGGCCTCTTTGAAGTTGTCGCCCTGCCTCCTGGCTCCAGTCCCACAGGCGCTGGCCCACGGCGCCACTGAGGCTGAAGCCGAGCTGGCCGCCTTTGATCACCACGCCGGAACTCCAGCGCACGACCAGCAGCAGGCCTTGCAGTGGCAGGGGGAAGCGTGCGATCAGGTTCGGCGTACTGGCCGTGCTGTTCAGGTGCTCCAGCTCCAGGGTGCCGAACGCAGCAGCCAGGCGGGAAATGGCCCTGTTCCAGTCATGGCCATCGGCGCCGCCCAGTTCACTGAGCCAGGCAAGCTTGCCCTGGCTGACCAGGGCACCCAGCAACTGCCCGACGGCTGCCTGGTTCTGGCTGGTCAGCGCCGCCGTGATCTCGTCCGAGCGTTCGGACAAGTCCAGCAATTCAGGGCTGAAGCCATTGCTCAGCAGGCTGAAGGGGCGTTCCGGCGAGGGTGAGCGCAGCAGGTTGACGGCCACCTGTATGCCCGGCCCGCTGCTGCACAGCTCGCTCAGGCTCGCCAGGCTGAGGTGGCTCAGCCAGTCGCAGTGCTCGGAGTCGTCATAATCGGCGTACCACAGGCTATTGCCATGCACGGCCAGGAAGGTTTCGCTGTCTTGCAACAGGCTGTCGCGCCGTTCAGCCAGCCAGCGATGGTGTGGCGCGGCTTCGTCGTCCATCCAGCGTTGCATGGCATCTAGGCGTACCCGCTCGGCCACCTGCGCGCCGCTTCTACTGTCGCTTATGTTGCGCGCCTTGTCGGCGGTGTAGCCCATCACTACCGCACGGATTTCGTTGTGCAGGTGTGGCGGTATGAAGCTGCGCGGCGGCAGCAGCACCTGTTGCTCGTCGTAATGCACCAGGCGCAGCATTGCATCAGCTTGAGCGTGGCTGTACTGCCGACCGCGCTCGCGGTTGATGCGGGTTTCCTCATCGAGCAGCGGCTTCAGGTCGTTGTGCGCCTTGAGCAACTGGTCGCCTTCTTCGGGCGTCAGTTGTAACTCTTCACCGGGCCTGTAGCGATAGTTGATGAGGCTGCTCAGCTCTGCGCCATCTTCGTTGATCAGGCTGTTGATGAAGCCGGCAATCATGCCCTTGTGGGCGTTCTGCTGGTTCCATTGCTCATGGCGGATATTGATCAGCCCCTGCTCATTGTTGAGATCGCGCAGGGCTCCCAGGTCATCATCCAGGCATGCCAGCACGGCGTGCAAAGCGCCTGCCTGGCTGCAAGCCAGGTTGAGCCAAGCCTCACAGCCAAATGTGTCCCAGGCAACGGTACTCCATTCACCGGGTTTTTGATCGGCGGCATCGGGATGCCTCTCGGCTGCCGCACTGCATTTGTCCTGCTGGGCTTTGAGCCGCAACCAGGCGTCGGCTGCCGCCGCATTTTGTTCCGCCGTGTCGAAGGTGCCGATAGTGGCGTAGACCTGATCGAGTGTTTGCTTCTGCTGTTCGCTATTTTCGACATGCTCGACGGCCAGCGCTTTGTCGTAACTTTCCGGCAGCAACTCGGCGATCAGTTGCGAGGCCTCGCTTAGCGGTGGGCAGTGTTCCGCCGTCAGTTCACGGGCAACGCCCGGCAGGTCGAGGTGCCGCATATGCCGGCGGCGAGCGCCCGGGCTTTTCAACTCCTCACAATGCTCTGCTGGCAAGGGCCGCTCGGCATGCATCATCCAGGCGCCCCGTGCCTTGTTCAGCTTGAGGCCCGTCAGCGTGCCCTGAGCAAGTATGCTGTGACCATCCTTGAGCGCTTGCTCCTGTAAGCGGCCATCCTCGGCTACGGCGAAGCGTTGCAGGGGGCCTTCGGCCTGCCACAGGTACAGGTAGCCGGGCCGCAACCGGCGCAACGCCATCGGGTGGCTGAACGTCTGGCGAATCGGCTGCACCGAGGGGTGCTCGGCCTTTTCCTCACTCAAGGCATAACGCGCCGGCACTACGAACACTTCCGCCTGCCTGGCCGGGCAGGCGCTTACCGCGTTGTCCAGGTCTTCGGCGGGGAAATTCTGTTGTGCAGCCTTGTTGGCCGCGGCCAGGTTGAGCGCTTGGCTCTGATTCGTCATGCGGTGACTTCCTTGTCGGTCAGCAGTTGCCGTTGCAGTTCCAGAGCCAGCCGCTCCAGGCGCTGTTGGGGATTCAACTGCGGAGTATCGAGTATCTGTCGATAGGGCTGATGCGCTGGCGCTTGTGGAAAGTCCACACCCAGCACGGCGCACAGGTTGGCCCACTGTACGACTTGATCAGCGCTGCCGTAGCCGTGGGCGTTGGCACTTAGTCGGCAGTTCTGTGCCCAGGCCTGGCGGGCGGCACTAGCCTGGCCCGTATGGCAGTTGGGGAAGTAGAGATCGATATGGGTCAACACCTGTTCATCAAAGGTTTCCAGATGGGCTTTGTTCAGGCGTTCGACTGTATCGTCACTCAGGTGCAGCCAGGGCACATCGTCATAGCGGGCAGCAGGTGACGACATCTGGCGTTGCAGCTCGATTGGTTCGTCACCAACATTGCGAGGCGCAAGGCGAATTCGCTGAATTGGCCCCATCAGGTGGTCGCGCTCTTCGCTGGGAAGTTCGACCAGCCAATGGCGCATCACTCTCGGGTCGTAGTAACGCAGTAATACCGTCACGCCTTGTATGCTAGCGTGCACTAGGCTGCGCAAGTGCTCGACCAGTTCCTGCGTACTGGTGTCGCTTTGCAACCAAACTCCCGCCTTTGCCTGCCAATGCTCGGTGAAGTGAGCCTCCAGCCTGCTGTCTGGCGAAAGCTCGATCAGGGTCGGGCTAGTATCGGCCAATGAGTCGTAAAGAGTGCCCTGATAGAGCCTGTGAAGAGCTGGAGCAGCTTCCATTTGATAGAGCTGAGCCAACAGGTTGTCGATCTGCGCACCGTCGAGCAGCAGGTATTGCCGGGGTTGTTCGCTCATGCCTTCCGCTCCATCTGCTGGCAAATGGCACAGAAAGGTTGGGCCTGGCTGGCGGCACGTTGCAGAGCCTGTTTCTGGGCCTGGATCAGCAGATTACCGGCCTTGTCAGCGTCCGCCGGCTTGATCTGGCCCGGCAGTATCGGTTTGGCGCCCGACCCACTCCCAGGCCCACCCCCCGAGTTCATCTTGATCGTCGCGCCGCTGAGGGTGACGCCGCTGGGGTCGAGTTTGAGGAAGCTGCCGCCGCCGTTGGCGGTGAGTTCCATGCCGGCGTCGATCACGACTTTGCTGCCGGCCTTGTAGTGGATTTCGTTGCCGGCTTCGATGAACAGGCCGGTGCCGATCTTGGTGTGTTGGGTGGCGGCGACGGTGAGGTGGTCGTTGGCGCGAATTTCCACCTTGCGGTCGAGGTCGGTGGTGCGGTGTTCTTCGGCGCGCATTTCGGTGTGGGTGTTGGCTTCCACGGTGTCGTGGCGCTCGTGGCCGACGCGAATCTTCTGGTCGTTCTCGACGTTTTCGTCCCAGTCGCGCTGGGCGTGGATGTAGATCTGCTCGGCGCCCTTGCGGTCTTCGATGCGGAATTCGTTGTAACCGCCACCCCCCGGGCTGCTCAGGGTCTTGAACAGGCTGCGGGTCTTGTTCGCCGGCAGCTCGTACGGCACCACGTGTTCGGCGTGGTACAGGCAGCCGGTGATCAATGGCTGGTCGGGGTCGCCTTCGAGGAAGGTGACCAGCACCTCCATACCAACCCGCGGGATGGCGACGCCGCCGTAGGCATCGCCGGCCCAGTTGGAGGCCACGCGCAGCCAGCAGCTGGATTTGTCATCGCCCTGGGCCTCACGGTCCCAATGAAATTGCACTTTCACGCGGCCGTACTGATCGCAGTGGATTTCTTCGCCGGCCGGGCCGGTGACCACGGCGGTCTGGCTACCCAGTACCTTGGGCTTGGCGTGTTCCAGTTGCGGGCGGAAGGGGATGTCCCACGGGGTGGCGGTGAAGCGGTTGCGGTAGCCCTGCTGGAAGCCGTCGCCGGCCTTGGCGTTGCTGGTGACCGACTCTTCCAGCACTTGCGGCTGCTTGCCTTCGTGGATGACCTCGGTGAGCAGCCAGAGGTCGTTCCATTCGGCGCGTGGGTGCTGTGCCAGGGCCAGGAAATGACCGCATGCCAGGTAGGCATCGCTGCGGCCTTCGGCCAGTTCGTAATCCGTGCGCAGGCGTTCCAGGCTGCGCTTGGCCAGGTGCTTGCCGCGGGTGCGGTCGGTGAAGCGGCCGGGGTAGTCGTAGACTTCGAGCTCAGGCGTGAACTCGCTTTCGAAGCCGCCTTCCATCAGCAACTTGGGTTGCTCGAAGCCGTAGTCGCGCCAGGTGGCCTTGGTGCTGCGGGTCTCCAGGCGCACGCCAAAGGCGCGTACCACTTCATGGGAGGCCGCGAGCCCGCTGTCCTGCTGATAGTTGAGCGGGTCGAGCTTGGGGAACACGCTGGCGTCGTCGCCGAATACCAGGACGTGGCCGTCTTCGCTGTGCTGGAAGTGGAAGCTGATGCCTTCCTCTTCGCACAGGCGCTGGATGAAGTGCAGGTCGCTCTCGTCGTACTGCACGCAGTAGTCGCGCTCGGGGTAGATGTAGCCGAGCTGGAAGCGGTGGGCATCGGCCTGGATGCCATGGTCTTCAAGCACCTGGCTGATGATGTCCGGGACCGTCAGGTGCTGGAAGATGCGCTGGTTGGTGCGGTGCGCCAGGTAGGCCAGCTGCGGGCGCAGGCTGATGCGGTAGCGGGTCAGGCGCTTGCCCGAGTCGCCCTGTTCGATGCTGTAGATCACGCCGTGCACGCCTTTGCCTGAGGGGCCGAAGGAGAGGTAGGCGGTCTGGTTGATCAGGGCGTCGAGATCGAGGTCGGCGCTGGGGCTGACCAGGTCGATATCGAAGCAATAGGGCTTGTTGAGCATTTCCCGGCCGGTGAACGCGAGCACCTGGAGTCCGGTGTCGACAGCGGGAATGGCGAGAGCGATATGCGCCTGATTGGCATCCAGCATGGCGGTTTCCTTCCTTGATCCGAGCCGGGGACAAGGTTGCCCAGCCTGGCCGGAGGATTCAATGCTAGCGGGGCGCCAGTATGATCTGTGTCACGCTAATAGGCCGTTGCACCCGTGGGAAGGCGGGTGGCAGAGCCATGCAGAGGGCTCGAACGTGGCGCTTTGGACGGGCGGAGCGGTTGAATGTTAGCGGGTGTTTCAGCGGCAGCGAAGAGGGTGGATTCTGCTGCCGGAGTCACTGCTGTCAGTACCTGCCGCTAGCGCTTGAGCAGCGAAGAATCCAGCCGGCCGTAGCAGCGCACGATGCGGTCGCGCTCGACCTCGGGGAAGGCCTTCTGCGTGACGTCCACAAGCAGCACCGGCTTGACCCGCCCGGAGCGGAGCAGGCGCTGCATGTGGGCGAGCAGTTCATCGTCGGTTGGTGATTTATCCATGCTGGCCGGCGCCTCAGCGCGCCATCTTCTCTTGCAGCCGCGCTTTCACCTCGGGCCACTCCGGGTCGATGATGCTGAAGCGCACCGAGTTGCGCTTGCGCCCGTCGGGCATGATGCGCTCGTGCCGCACGATGCCTTCCTGCTTGGCGCCGATGCGCAGGATCGCCGCACGGGATTTTGCATTCAACTCGTCCGTGGTGAACTGCACCCGCACCATGTCCAGGGTGTCGAAGGCGTGGGTCAGCAGCAGGTACTTGGCTTCGGTATTGAACCCGGTGCGCTGGGCTGAGGCGCTCAGCCAGGTGTGGCCGATTTCCACCTTGCGGTTGGCCATGTCGAGCTTCCAGAAACGGGTGCTGCCGATGACCTGGCCGGTGTCGCGGCGAACGATGACGAACGGCATCATGGTGCCGGCTTCACGGCCGCGCAGGGCGGTCGCGATATAGGCGTCGACGGTCCGGGCATCGGGGATGATGGTGAAGGTCATGTTCCACAGTTCGCCATCCGCCGCGGCCTGCAGCAGCGCGGCGGCATGTGAGGCTTGCAGGGGCTGGAGTTCGACCAGGGACCCCGTCAGGGTGAGTGGCACTGCCGTTACGCTCATGGACCGCTTCCGCAAACGAATGATGAGTCGGACTATACAGGGCAGGGGTGTTGCCGAGCAGTGCCCCTTGAGGCGTTGCACAAATCTTCCAGACAGCCGCGTGCGGCGGCGTAATAAGATGGCTGCTGCCGGGCAGCGCGGGTGAGTAGGCACAAGTGGGCGGTCACAGCTGGATCAACTTGAACAAAGACCTTGAAACGGGGATCGAGACCATTCGTGCCCATTTCGAGGGGCACGCCTACGACCCGCACTGGCACGACAGCTACCTGATCGGCTTCACCGAGCAGGGCGTGCAGCAGTTCCATTGCCGCAAGGTCCTGCACAGCAGTACGCCCGGCCAGGCGTTCCTGCTGGAGCCAGGCGAGTTGCATGACGGCCATGCGCCGACCGAGGGTGGCTTCACCTATTCCATGCTGTACCTGCAACCGCAGTGGATCGAGCGTGAACTGCGCGCCCTGCACGAGGACGCCCCGAACGACTGCCTGCCCAGTTTCGCCAGCACCCTGAGTGCCGAGCCCGCCCTGATCCAGCTGATCGCCGATGCCTGTCAGAGCCTGCAGACGGCGGAGTTGCGCATCGTCCGCCAGACCACGCTGGACGCCTTGCTGGGCAAGCTGTCGGCGCACCTGCGCTGGCGGCCGACGCTGGTGCACGACCCGCGGTTGCCTGCCGTGGCGTTGAGGGCGCGGGATTACCTGCATGCGCACCTGGAGCAGAACGTAGGCCTGGATGATTTGGCCCTGGCCACCGGGGTCGATCGCTTTCGCCTGTCGCGAGCCTTCAAGTCGGCATTCGGCCTGGCGCCCCATGCCTACCTGATCCAGTTGCGCCTGAGCAAGGCGCGCAGCCTGCTGGCCCACGGGCACGCGCCGGCGGAGGTGGCCATGGCCCTGGGGTTCGCCGACCAGAGCCACCTGGGGCGCTGGTTCCGCCGTTCGTATGGGCTGACGCCCGCTAACTACCGACGACGCTGCTCGAATCTTCCAGACAGCTGACAGGCAGGTGGCGATAGTCGGTTCCTGTCGAATCGAGCGAGCCTGCTGCCATGCCGTCCGTTGTTCCTGCCTTTATTCCGTCATTTCCTGCGTCGTGCCGCGTTCTGGGGTGGCCAGCATGAGCCAGTGGCTGCCGTTCGTGCTGTTCGCTTTCGTCGCCTCGATCACGCCGGGGCCGACCAACATCCTGGTGCTCAGCAACAGCGCCCGCTATGGCCTTGCCAAGGCGTGGCCGATCATTCTCGGGGCCTGCCTGGGAGCGGCCGGCCTGGTGCTGGTGGTGGGCGTTGGCCTGGGCGAACTGCTGTTTCATTACCCGCGGGTGCAGCAGGCCATGGCCTGGTGTGGCTGTGCCTGGCTGACGTACCTGTCCTGGCAGCTGTTTCGCAGCGCGGGCGAGGGCATCGAGGCGCACAGTGCGGCCAGGCCCCTTGGATTCCTTGGCGCCGCCGGGCTGCAGGTGGTCAACCCGAAAACCTGGATGATGGCGCTGGCCGTGGTGAGCGTGTTTGTCGGGGAGGAGGCCAGCCCGGTCCGTTATGGGTTGTTCGCCCTGGTGTTCCTGCTGGTGGCGATTCCCTGCCTGGGCGTGTGGGCCTGCCTGGGCGTCGGGGCGGCTCGCTACGTGCGCTCCGCAGCGGCGATGAAACGCCTCAACCAGGGGTTGGCCGTCCTGCTGCTCGTTGCCACCTGGACCAGTCTGCTTGGCTAGCGTGATGGGAACGGTATTCACGCACCGCTTCGCGGTTTGAACATGTGGATACGCGCTCCCCTGAGCGCGGTGGTTTGCAGGATTCATTCGTGTCGTATGATCATCCGGTGTTGCCGATGGATGGCAATAAGGTACATTGCACGCAAAGTGATCTGTGTGGCCTCGGTGCACCCTATGAGGGGGGCAGTAGGGTTGCATGGCCTTTGCGATTAATGGGCTGGTGCTGCAACCTTGCTACAGTTGTGCAGGTGGCCAGCGCTGGCCAACGACAGTGAAAACAATAACGAATGAAAAAGCATCTCAACGACCAACTCTTTGAAATCATTGCGGCGAGCATCAAGAAGGGGCGCCTGAAAAAGGGTACGTTGCTGTTGGAGGGGCCTTTGGCGGAGCTGTTTGGCGTGAGCCGCTCTCCGGTGCGTCAGGCGCTCGTCAACCTTAACGAAAAAGGCCTGATATGCACCTTCGACGGCCGCGGCTATCTGGTCGGAGCGCAGCCGGGTGAGGTGCTCAGGCGCAAGCTGGAAAGCAGTGATTTCACGCTGAAAGAGGGCAGTGCAGAAGCACCTCGGAAAACCGAAAGCTGGAAGGCGGTTTACGACAGGATCGAGCGTGATTTGCTGCATCACTCGCTGTACGGCACCTATCGGATCAACGAGCTGGAGCTGTCGCGGCACTATTCGATCAGCCGTACGGTGTCCAGCCAGGTGCTGACGCGCCTGTCGCTGATGGGGTTGGTGGAGCGTGACGAGCGTTCGCGCTGGCAATTGACGCAGTGGGATGAAGAACGCCTCGGCGAACTCTACGAAGTCCGTCGGCGCCTTGAGCCCTACGTACTGGTGCGGGCGGCAGCCTTCATCCAGCCTGAGCAGCTCAGCGGTTACATCGAACGCCTGCACCGGGCGATGGACCTCTATCCGGACATGGACAGCAGCCAGTTCGATGACCTGGAGAGTGACCTGCACATCGAAACCCTGGGGCGCTGCCCGAACCGGCAGATGCTGCAGATCCTGCGGCGTACCCACTCCTTGCTGCTGTCGGGCAAGCACATCCTGCTCGACAAGAGTTACTTCCCGGATGAAGAACCGTTCTTCCGCGAGCACCTGAGCATTTTCGAACACCTGCAGGCGGGCAATGCGGACCTGGCGGCGCAATGCATGGAAGAGCACCTGGTCATCGCCGAGCGCAAGGTCAAGCAGCGTCTGGCGCATTTCAGGGAGCACAACCGCGTGACGGCTGTGCCCTACCTGGAACGGTTTTCCTGATGGCGCGCGGTCAGGTGACCGCGCCGACCTGCCACGGGACGAACTCGTTGTCCCCGTAGTTGTACTGCTCGCTCTTGGACGGCGTCCCCGAGGCGATTTCGACCAGGATGTCGAAGATCTTCTCGCCGGCTTCGGCGACGCTCAGCTCGCCGTCGACGATGCCACCGCAGTTGATGTCCATGTCTTCTTCCAGGCGGCGGTACATGTCGGTGTTGGTCGCCAGCTTGATGCAGGGGGCCGGCTTGAAGCCGGACACCGAGCCGCGCCCGGTAGTGAAGCAGATCATGTTGGCGCCTGAGGCGACTTGGCCGGTGACCGATACCGGGTCATAACCCGGGCTGTCCATGAACACGAAGCCGTGTTCGGTGATCGGCTCGCCCCATTCGTACACGCCGTTCAGGGAACTGCTACCGCCTTTGGCCGCTGCGCCGAGGGACTTCTCCAGGATCGTGGTCAGGCCGCCGGCCTTGTTGCCGGGTGAGGGGTTGTTGTTCAACTCCGCGCCGTTGATGCGGGTGTAGTTTTCCCACCACGTCAGGCGATCGAGCAGCTTTTGCGCCACCTCATGGCTGGTGGCGCGCGCGATCAGCAGATGCTCCGCACCGTAGATTTCTGGCGTTTCGCTGAGAATCGCCGTGCCGCCGTGGCGGACCAGCAGGTCGGCGGCATGGCCGAGTGCCGGGTTGGCGGAGATACCCGAATAACCGTCCGAGCCGCCGCACTGCATGCCGACCATGATGTGTTCCACGCTCTCCGAGGTGCGCTCCAGGCGACCGATCGCGGCCAGCATGTCGGTGACCTGCTCGATGGCCTTGGCGATGCTGGCGCGGGTGCCACCGGCGTTCTGAATGTTGAAGACGCGGAAGTTCGGCCCTTCGCTGAGGTTGTAGCGCTTCATCAGCGAGGAGATCTGGTTGGTCTCGCAGCCCAGGCCGATGATCAGCGCGCCGGCGATATTCGGGTTGCAGGCATAGCCCCAGATACTGCGCTCGAGAAACTTGAACCCTTCCGAGTCGGTGTTGATGGCGCAGCCGCTGCCATGGGTCAGCGCCACGACACCGTCGATGTTGTATTGCTCGAGCAATGGCGAGCCGTTGAAGTGCGCGGCGACGGCACGGGACACCGTGGCCGAGCAGTTCACCGTGGACAGGATGCCGATGTAGTTGCGCGTGCCCACGCGGCCGTCCGGCCGACGGTAACCCATGAAGCGTCGACGCTGTTCGGGGGGCAGTACGGCGCTGCGCGCGATGGTGGGTGGCAGCTCGCTGCTGGCATGGCTGTCCGGCATGGCCACGTTGTGCGTGTGGACGTGAGCGCCGACGGCGATGTCCTGGGTGGCGACACCGATGACTTGTCCGTACTTGAGCACCGGCTCGCCTTTTGCGATGGCCCTGCGCGCGATCTTGTGACCGCTCGGGATGTCGTCGACAGCGTCTAGACCGAGGCTTTCGACGCGCACGCCCTGCGCCAGTGCCTTGCGGGCGACGGCCACGGAATCGGCGTCGCTGAGGATGACCACGGACTGGTTTTGCGTAATGAGTTGCATGGGATTTTTCTCATTGTTGTTTTATCGAGTGGCATCGATACTGACAAAAATGAACATTGCACGCAATGTTTTTGGGTGATATGGTCGTTTCACATAGCCGTCGAACGGCATACAAAAACAACAATTCGAGGTTTTTACAGATGGCCCTATCTGCCCATCATTCCTGCCTTTCCCGCACCGACTCGAATCGTCCTGTTCGACAGGATGGCCGCCATGCATAAAGTCATCGAGGGCTACTTCACGCTGCTCAAGGTGCTGGGAATCATCTGCCTGATCACCATGGTGGTCCTGGTGTTCGGCAACGTCGTCCTGCGCTACGCATTCAACGAAAGCATTCTGGTCTCCGAAGAAATTTCCCGGTGGGCGTTTGTCTGGCTGACCTTTATCGGGGCCGTGGTGCTGCTGCGCGAGCGCGGTCACATGGGCGTTGACCTGGCGCTGCGCGCCTTGCCGAGCTGGGGCGAGCGGGGCTGCCTGATCGCTTCGCAACTGCTGATGCTGGTCTGCTCGGGCCTGTTCTTCTGGGGTAGCTGGCAGCAGGTCCAGATCAACTGGACCATGCCGTCACCGGTCTCCGGCTGGTCGATGGGGCTGTTCTATGGCTCCGGGGTGTTCTTCGGGGTGTCGGCGTGCGCCATCCACCTGTACGAAATCGCACGGCTGGCCGGTGGTGGTGAAATCCATCGCCCGGACGTTTCTGCCGAAGTCCACCAGTAATTCGCCTGCCCATACCCCGCCCGCGCTTGGCGGCGCGCGCCTCATAATAAAAACCGGAGTGATGTGATGATCATCATCGCGATATTCGTAATCTCCCTGCTGGGCGCCATGGCGATTGGCGTCCCCATTTCCTATTCACTGATCATCTGTGCCCTGGCCATGATGTACCACCTCGATCTGTTCGATGCGCAGATCGTGGCCCAGGGCCTGGTCAACGGGGCCGACAGCTTCCCGTTGATGGCCGTGCCGTTCTTCATGCTGGCCGGTGAGCTGATGAACGCGGGCGGCTTGTCCAAGCGCATCGTCAACATGGCGGTTGCCTTGGTAGGCCACATCAAGGGCGGCCTGGGCTATGTAACGATCCTGGCGGCCTGCGTGCTGGCCAGCCTGTCGGGCTCGGCCGCTGCCGACGCTGCGGCGCTGGCCGCCTTGCTGGTGCCGATGATGGTCAAGGTCGGGCATGACAAGGCGACCTCGGCAGGGCTGGTGGCGGCGTCGGGCATCATCGCGCCGGTCCTGCCGCCATCGATTGGCCTGATCCTGTTCGGGGTGGCGGCCAACGTCTCCATCACCAAGCTGTTCCTGGCCGGCATCGCTCCGGGCTTGATGATGGGCATGTCGCTGTGCGTTGCCTGGTACCTGGTGTCTAACCGGGAAACCCTTATCACCCGTCCGCGCGCGCCGCTGAAGGAAATCCTCAAGGCGTTCTACGAGGGCGTCTGGGCGTTGCTGCTGCCAATCATCATTCTGGTCGGCCTGCGTGCCGGAATCTTCACCCCGACCGAGGCGGGTGTTGTCGCGGCGGTGTATGCATTGTTCGTGTCGCTGGTGATCTACCGGGAATTGACCTGGAAAAGCATGTACCAGGTGCTGGTGTCTTCGGTCATGACCACGGCGATGGTGATGTTCCTCGTGGCTTCCGCGATGGTGGCGGCCTGGATGATCACCGTGGCCGATCTGCCGAGCTCGGTTATCGAGGTTCTCGAGCCGCTGATGGACAGCCCACGCCTGCTGATGCTGCTGATTGTGGCGATCATCGTGCTGATCGGCATGGCGATGGACATGTCGCCGATCATCCTGATCCTGGCGCCGGTAATGATGCCGGTGGCGGTCGAGGCGGGCATTGATCCGATCTACTTCGGCGTGATCTTCGTCATGACCTGCGCCATCGGCCTGATCACGCCACCGGTTGGCCTGGTGCTGAACGTCGTGGCCGGTGTGTCGAAGATCGACTTCCTGGCCACTGCGCGCGGCGTCCTGCCGTTCCTGCTGGCGGAACTGCTGGTGATCGGGCTGCTGCTGGCCTTCCCGCAGCTGCTGCTGGTTCCGGCGCAGTGGCTCTTCTAACCGAAAAACCTTGCACCAGTTGACGGTGTTCAACTGGCGTGAACGGGTGCATGCCCATTTCCGTGCCGACCAAGGCAGTAATAACAACAAGAGGACCTAGCCATGAAATTCATCCCTAAAGCACTGACTGCTCTGCTGTGTACGTCTGCGATGCTGGTTTCCGCGGCGGTGTACGCAGAGGACATCAACCGGCACACCATCAAGGTCGCGTTCGTACAGGCCAAGGATCACCCGCATGGCCTGGGTGCGCAGAAGTTCGCCGAGATCGTCAAAGAGAAAAGCGGCGGCAAGATGAAAGTGATGGTGTTCGCCAGCGGCACCTTGGGCGGCGACGCCCAGGTGATTTCTTCCGTGCAGGGCGGCACCGTGGACATGACCCTGGTCACCCCTGGCCTGCTGACCGGTATCGAGAAGGGGTTTGGCCTGTATGGCTTGCCCTTCCTGTTCCAGAACGCGGCAGAGGTCGATGCCGTACTCGACGGTCCGGCCGGTCAGAACCTGCTGGGCAAGCTGGAACCGCACGGCATCATTGGCCTGGGCTACTGGGACCATGGCTTCCGCCACGTGACCAACAGCAAGCACCCGGTCAACACCCTGGAAGACATCAAGGGCCTGAAGCTGCGTCTGCAGCAAATTCCCACCGCCATCGAGACCTTCAAGGCCCTGGGTGCCAACGTGGTGCCGCTGTCGTTCACCGAACTCTACACCGCCATGGAAACCCGTACGGTGGATGGCCAGGAGAACCCGTTGGCTGCCATCGAGACCTCGAAGTTCTACGAAGTGCAGAAGTACCTGTCGCTGACCGGTCACTTCTATGACCCGCTGGTGGCGATCTTCAGCAAGCGCACCTGGAACAAGTTCAACGAAACCGAGCGTCAACTGGTTCGTGAAGCGTCCCTGGAAGCGCAGGCCTACGAGCGCAAGGTTTCCCGCGAAATGGACGTCAGCTCGCGCGAGGCACTGGCCAAGCACGGCATGGAAATCAACGATGTAGCGCCGGCGGAGATCGAGCGCATGCGCGCGCAGACCCAGCCGTCCAGCGACAAGCTGATTGCCGAGTACGGTGCTGATCTGATGGCGGAAATGAACGCGGAGATCGCCAAGGTCCGCAGCGCCCAGTAACCCTTCATCCATGAGACCGGCGCATCGGTGCCGGTCTTCGCATCCGCAAGCAAGGTGGATTCGTAATGACAGCTATCAATGTGGGGTTCATCGGCCTTGGGCTGATGGGCCACGCCATGGCCACCAATATCCAGCAGAAGGGATTTGCGCTGGGCGTCATGGCACACCGTAATCGCCAACCGGTCGAGGACCTGGTTGCCAAGGGCGCACGCGAGTTTGGCAATGCCGCCGAACTGACCCGCGCCGCCGACGTGGTGCTGCTCTGCCTGCCGGGTACTGCCGAGGTCGGTAAGACACTCGCTGGCGACGCTGGTGTGTTGGCGGGTTTGCGTCCGGGGCAAATCGTCGTCGATTGCAGTACCGGTGATCCGAACCGTACGGCGGAGCTCGCCGCGCAGGTGGTCGAACGGGGTGGCCATTACCTCGATGCGCCGGTCAATCGCACCCCGAAGGATGCGGTCCTGGGACGTCTCAACGTGCTGGCCGGGGGAGACGCCGAGGTGCTTGAAAGGGTTCGCCCGGTGCTGGCGTGCTTTTCCGAAACCATTCATCACCTGGGGCCGCTGGGCTCGGGGCATAAGGCCAAGGTGATCCATAACTTCATTTCCCAAGGCAACGCCACGATCCTGGCCGAGGCGTTCTGCACGGCGGCGAAGAACCAGATCGACCTGGCCGCCTTCGCGCAAATCTGCAGCATGAGCGGCGGCTACAGCCGCACCTTCGAACGGATCATTCCCTATGTGTTGAGTGGCGATGATTCAGGCCAGCAGTTTGCGCTGGCCAATTGCGAAAAGGACATGCGCTATTACACCGAACTGACCAAGTCGACGCCGGCTACGGCCATGGTCGCGGATGCCGTGTACCAGACGTTCATGCTGGCCAAGGCGCTCGGGCATGGTGACAAGTACGTGCCGCGCCTGTTCGATGTGCTGGGCGAGATCAATGGTGTGCAGGTGCGCGCCCATGAGGAGAAGGCATGAAACTGGTGCGTTATGGCCCGCCTGGTCGGGAAAAACCGGCAGTCGTGGCGGCCGATGGCAGCCTGCGCGACCTGTCTGCGCAAGTCCTGGATATCAGCCCGCGCACGCTCGACCCGCAGGTGCTCGATGAGCTGAGGGCGCTGGACCCCGACAGCTTGCCCCTGGTCAAGGCGGGCGAGCGTATCGGTGCTCCCATCGCCAGCATCGGCAAGCTGGTGTGCGTCGGCCTGAACTATGCCGACCACGCCAAGGAATCGAACCTGCCGGTGCCCAGCGAGCCGGTGCTGTTCATGAAGGCAACCAGCGCGATCTGCGGGCCGAACGACCCGGTGATCATTCCGCGCGGCGCGCAGAAGACCGACTGGGAAGTGGAGCTGGGGATCGTCATCGGTCGCAAGGCCCAGTACGTCGAGCGCGAGAACGCCCTGGCGCATGTCGCCGGTTACTGCATCGTCAACGATGTGTCCGAGCGAGCCTTCCAGCATGAACGGGGCGGCTCCTGGGACAAGGGCAAGGGTTGTGACACCTTTGCGCCGATCGGTCCCTGGCTGGTCACCGCCGACGAGATGGGCGACCTGGGCAACCTCGACCTGCGCCTGAGTGTGAACGGTGAGGTACGCCAGCAGGGGAATACCCGTACGATGATTTTTTCCGTCGATGAAATCGTCAGCTACATCAGCCAGTTCATGACCCTCAATCCCGGTGACGTGATCTGCACCGGCACGCCACCGGGCGTGGGGGCCGGCATGAAGCCGCCGCAGTTCCTCAAGGCAGGAGACCGGATGACCCTGAGCATCAGCGGTCTGGGCGAGCAGCGCCAGGACGTAGTGGCCTGGCAGGGCTGATCCAACGAGGGTGCCCAGGACCTTGGGCGCCCTTGGCATGACCATCATGGGGTTCGAACATGCAACGACGCTTGTATCCGGGGCGGGATTTTCGCCGGGCGCAGAATATTGCCGAGCTGCGCGAAATGGCCCGTAGGCGCCTGCCCAATTTTTCCTTCGAATACGTTGAAGGCGGTGCCGACGACGAATTCACCCTGCAGCGTAATCGCTCGATTTTCGACAGTGTGACGCTGCAACCGCGAACGCTGCGTGACGTGGGCGTGCGGGACCTGAACCGCACATTCTTCGGCAAGACCGCCCGCCTGCCGTTCATGATCGGCCCCACCGGTTTCAACGGACTGTTGACCCGGGACGGCGACCTGCACCTGGCCCGGGCGGCCGCCGAGGCTGGTATTCCGTTTGTATTGAGCAACGCCTCCACCACCTCGATCGAGGACATTGCCGCTGTCGAGGGCGTGCGGGCATGGATGCAGATCTACCTGTACCGCACCCGCGACCACGTGGCCAAACTGGTTGATCGCGTCAAGCGCCTGAATCTTGAAGCCATCATGGTGACCACCGACAGCGCGATCTTCGGTAACCGCGAATGGGACAAGCGCAACTACGTGAAACCGTTGCACCTTGACCTGCGCAATCGCCTGGACGTGTTGCGTCATCCCGGTTGGGTCTGGGACGTGCTGGTGCCCGACGGCGTGCCGCGGTTCAAGAACCTGGGCGACCTGTTGCCGCCAGGCAAGGACTCGGTCAAGGGTGCCGCCAGTGCGCTGGCGGCCGAACTCGACCCGACCCTGAGCTGGGACGATATCGCCTGGTTGCGCGACATCTGGCAGGGCAAGCTGATCGTCAAGGGCATGATCCACCCGGACGATGCCCGGCTGGCCATGCAATACGGCGTGGATGGCGTGGTGCTGTCCAACCACGGTGGGCGACAGCTCGACGGCGCCGTGTCGGCCCTGGAGACGCTGCCGGAGGTGGTGCGTATCGCCCAGGGGCGGATGGAGGTGTTTCTCGATGGCGGTTTCCGCCGGGGCAGCGACATCACCAAGGCATTGCTGCTGGGCGCCAGCGGCGTGCTGATCGGCCGTGCCGGCCTGTACGGCCTGGCGGCGGGCAAGGGGCCGGGCGCTGCACATTCGATCGAGATACTGCGCAGCGAACTGGATCGCACCCTCGGCCTGTTAGGGTGTGCCAGCCTGGAAGAGCTGACGCCTGACCTGATTCATGCGCCGCACTGGCGGGCGATGGCCGAGGCCATACGGCCGTCGTGAGGGATAACGGAAGGGGCGGTTCAACCGCCCTTTTTTTTGCCCGGAGAACGCCCGACGCCAGCGTGTCTGGCCGGGCGGTGTGCCCTGGTACACGGCGGCCTCGTACGCGAGAGCGTAGCGGGGGAGCAATCAGGTCGGCACAGCGCCGGAAGAGGCGTTCCCACGCATGCGTGGGAACGTTCGTTCAGAAGGGGTAGGCGCAGTTCGCATCGGCCGCTGCGCCACGCAATGCGGCCAGGACGTCATCCGGTAACTGCAACCCTTGCTCGAAGGCTTTGCGGCGTCGCGTGATACCCGCGTGCCCCGGCATGCGTACCGGATTCTGCGGCTCTCGCGGGCGGCTGCTCAGGCAGGCGTCGACGAAGTGATCCATTTCGTCCTTGAACGCCTCATCACCGCCGAAGAAGGCCGGGTCGAAGGTCAGTACCGTGACCGCCGCGCCCCATTGCTTGACGCCGTCCTTGCGGCCGAAGCCGCCCAGGCCGGCGGTCAACGCTTCCACCATGGTGCCCAGGGCGAAGCCCTTGTGGCCGAACTCCAGGCTGCCCAGCGGCAGGATGGCGCCCGGTGGAGTGGTGAAGTAGGCGGCGGTATCGCGGGTCGGCTGGCCGTCCTGGCCGATCAGCGCAGCATGCTCCAGCTGGCCGCCGGCCTGGTGCGTCTTGTTGACCAGGCCGTTGGTGATGGTCGACATGCTGACATCGATCAGGATCGGCTTGTCGCCGGTGGGAATGCCGATGCCCAGGGGGTTGGGGGTGTAAACCGGATCGAGGCCGCCGTGGGGCGCGACCGAGGCCACGGCCGGGTCCGATGTCAGCACGAGCGGCATCAGGCCTTGCTCGGTGTAGCGCTGCAGGTAGGCCGCCAGGCAGGCGATGTGGTGCGAACGGCGAATGGTCGCTACGCCAATGCCGAAGGTACGTGCGGCCTTGGCGGTGAAATTCAGCGCCTGTTCGACACAATACGGACCGAGCAGGTAACCGGCGTCGTACAGCACCGCCGCGGGGCTCTGCTTGACGATCTGCAGCTGGGTCGTACTGCCCTTGGCCTGGCCGTTGCGCAGGTCCTTGAGGTAACCCTGGGCCAGTTTGACGCCATGGGTGTGGTGGCCGAGCAGGTCACCTTCCACCAGCACCCGGCTGACCACGGCGGCGACCTCGGGGCTGACGTTGGCATCGAGGAACAGCTGTTCGACGAAGCGCTCGAGCGCGTGGGGAGCGATACGACTCATTCTAGGATTCCTTCGGGATCAGGAGAGCGTTGCCGCGCGAGCGCCAGAGCCTGGCAATCAGCGGGAACAGGGCGATCAGCAGCACCAGGACCGCCAGGCAGATACTGATCGGGCGTTCGACGAAGGCCAACAGGTTGCCGTCGGCCTTGATCATCGAGGTCATGAAGTTGCTTTCCAGGATATTGCCCAGCACCAGGCCGAGGATGGCCGGCGCGATGGGGAAATCCGCCGTGGCGATCATGTAGGCGACGATGCCGCAGGCCAGCATGATCCAGATATCGGTCAGGCTGTTGTTGATGGCGAAGGCGCCAACGATGCAGAAGCACAGAATGATCGGCATCAGCACCCGTGTCGGGGTGACGGCGAAGATATGCGCGCTGCGGATCGCCAGGTAGCCGATGGGCAGGAGGATCAGGTTGGCGACGAAGAACGCAGTGAACAACCCATAGGCCATGGCGCTGTTGTCCATGAAAATGGTCGGGCCGGGGTTCATGCCTTTCATGTACAGCACGCCGATGACGATGGCCGTGATCGAGTCGCCGGGAATGCCGAACACCAGGGCTGGAACCCAGGCGCCCGCGACCGCGGAGTTGTTGGCCGAGCCGGCGTCGACCAGGCCTTCGACATGACCGTTGCCATAGGCTTCAGGGGTTTTCGAACGTTTTTTGCTCACGGCATAGGCGATCCAGGCCGCGATGTCAGCACCGGCCCCAGGCAGGGCACCGATAAAGGCGCCCAAGGTGCTGCCACGCATTACGTTCTTCCAATAGCGCTTGAGGTGCATCGGCACTTTGCCGAACACGTTGCCATGCTGCGGGGCCATGGTCGGCGCGGTGCTGCTGTCCGCCGACTTGATCTTGCCGTAGAGCTTCATGACTTCGTACATGGCGAAGAACCCGATCATCACCGGGATGAAGTTGATCCCGGCCATCAGGTCTGGCACGTCGAAGGTGAAGCGCGGGGCGCCCGTGACCAGATCGAGGCCGACGGTGGCCAGCAGCAGGCCGACCATCAGGGACAGGAAGCCCTTGACCGCCGAACCCTGAGAAATGAATACCGCGCTGCCCAGGCCCAGTATGGCCAACCAGAAGTATTCGAACGAGCTGAAGTTGAGGGCGAACTCTGCCAGCGACGGGGCGATCATTACCAGCACCAGCGTGCCGGCCAGGCCCCCGATCACCGAGCAGGTGACGTTCAGGCCCAGGGCCTCCCTGGCACGCCCTTGACGGCCCAGGGCGGCGGAATCGGCAACGTAGGCGGCGGAAGCAGGGGTGCCCGGAATATTCAGGTACGTGCCGGGAATATCACCGGCGAAAATGGCCATGGCAGCTGTGGTGATGATTGCCGCAATGGCCGCGGTGGGTTCCATCGCGAAGGTGATCGGTACCAGCAGGGCAACTGCCATGGTGGCCGACAGGCCGGGAATGGCGCCGACGAAGACGCCGAATACGGCGGCAATCAGAATCACCAGAATGGTCTTGAAGTTGAAGACCAGCAGCATGCCTTCAATTAATTCGTTCATGTGTGGCTCCTCAGAAACCCAGCGGTCCGGTTGGAAGGGGAACCTTGAGCAGGTGTCCGAAGGACAGGCTGATCACGGCCGTGGCAGCCACGCTGATCGCGCCAGCCGGCAGGACGCGCACGCCTTGCTGGACCAGCAGTGCCAGCATGATCAGCAGCATCATCAGGGCCGAGCCGAGGGTTTCGTTGAACAGGATGTAGGCTGCGACCATCACGCACGGCAGTGCCGCGCCCAGGGTGGAACGCAGAAAACGCGGTGGCAGCTGGAACGTATGGGTGCTCTGGCGCAGTTGCTTGACGGCGCTGAGGCTGAGGATGATGCCGCCAAGGATCATGCCGATGGCGATCAGTGACGGAAACAGGTCGGCGCCATACTGCATGCCCGGAACGGAGGGGAAATCACGGGCGAGCACCAGCACGGCAATCCCCGTAACGATGAAGATCAGGCCGAACAAAAGGTCTTTCATAGGGGTGTTCTCTTACGACGGGGCAACGACGAACGACGCCCCGTAGGGGCGTCGTGGCGGCTGGCTGAATTACTTCTTCATACCGATCTTTTCGATGATCTCGCCCATGTACGTGTTGTTCGCTTCGAGGAAGGTGGAGAAGTCGGCCGCGTTGTGCCACTCCATGCCGAAGCCGAGCTTCTGCATGTAGTTCTTGTACATCTCCGAGTTGTAGGCCTTTTCCAGCGCAGCCTCGAGCTTGTCGACGATTTCCGGCGGCAGGTTCTTCGGGCCGGCGATGCCGCGCCATTCACCCAGCGAGTAGTCGCTGCCCATGCTTTCCTTCAGTGTCGGGATATCCGGGAAGGCCGGGTTGCGCTCGGGAGACAGGATGGCCAGGCCTTTGGCGCGGCCGGCTTCGATCATCGAGCGGGCTTCGGGAACCGAGGTCGGGACCAGCTGGATGCTGCCCGCCGCCAGTTCGACCATGGCCGGTGCTGCGCCCTGGCTCGGCACGAAGGTGATCTTGTCCGGGGCGATGCCCTGTTCCAGCAGCAGGCCGGCGAAGGCCACGTGCCAGATACCGCCCAGGCCGGTGCCCGAGGCCTTGATGGTGCCCTTGGGTTCGTTGCGGATGGCCTCGAGCAGCTCGCTGACGTTGTTGTACGGGGAATCCGCCGCGACCTGTACGCCCGGGTAGTCGTAGTTGGTCATGCCGATTGGCGTGTAGTCCTTGTAGGTCAGCTTGGTCAGCCCCTGCCAGTGCATCATGTTCAGCTCGCCGGTGATGAAGCCCAGTGTATAGCCGTCCGGGCGGGCCGCTGCCATCACGCTATGCCCGACCACACCGTTGCCCCCGGCACGGTTGACGACGTTGATGGTGACACCGAGTTCGGCTTCCAGTGCTGCAGCGATCCCCCGTGCAGCCGCGTCGCTACCGCCGCCGGCGGCCCAGGGCACGATGAGTTGGATAGGTTTGTCCGGGTAGGCCGCCATGGCCATGGGCGAGACGAGCAGCGCGGAGAGCAGGAGGGATTTCAAGGTACGGCGCGAGGCGCGCACAGCCTGATACGAAAGCATGACAGTCACCTGTTGAAATTATTGTCAGTGATCACGGAGGCACAGCGTGCTGCGCAGTCGCGATAGCCCGTATCAGAGAGCCGGGCATGGGTTGCAAACTATTGTCTGACAAGTATGACTGTCTAATGAGGCTTAGTAATCAATCCATAACGTGCAGTTATCCACGTGCCCCCAGCACGTGCTGCAGGGCCTCGCAGAACTGTTCGGCGTTGGGTGACAACGGTTCGTTTCGGCGGCGGATCAGGCCATAACCGAGCGATGGGGTCTGCAGCGGCGGCTGCAGCAGGACCAATTGGCCCAGGGCGACCTGCTGCAGGACGATGGATTCGGGCAGCAGGGCCAGCGCCTGGTTGTGGTGAAGCAGGTGCAGGGTCGATTGCACCGAGGCGGTTTCCACCCGGTTGATTGGAAAGTGGATGCCGGCGTCGCTGAACGCCTGTTCGCTCATGCGGCGCAGCGGAGTGTTCGCCGGGTAGACGATCCAGGGCCAGTTCTCCAGGTCGCTGGCGCTCGGGGCCGCCTCGCGGGCCAGGGGGTGGTGGGTGTCCGCGCACAGCAGGAAGGGCTCGCAGGCCAGCTCCTGGTAACTGAAACTTTCCGCCTGATGCGGCTCGATGAAGCGCCCGATGATCAGGTCCAGCTGCTTGTGCTGGAGCATGTACAGCAAATGGTCGCTGGTGTGTTCGAGCAGTTCGACGGTCAGGAGCGGGCGTTGCTGCTTCAGGTGCAGCAGCGTGGCCGGCACCACCTGCGCAGCCGCGGCAACGATCGCGCCGATGCGCAGGTGGCCGTAGCCGCCCTCACGCAGCGCCTGCAACTCCTGGGAGAAATGCCGGCAGTCATTGAGCGTGCGCCGCGCGAAGGCGATCACCACCTGGCCCAGCTCGGTGGCGACCAGCTCCCGGGGTTGGCGGTCGAACAGCGGAAAATCCAGCAATTGCTCGATCTCGCGCAGCATCTTGCTCACGGCCGGTTGGCTCAGTCCCATCTGCTGCGCGGTGGCATGCATGTTGGCCGTGTCGGCCAGGGTCTCGATCAGCTGCAGGTGGCGCAGCCGCAGCCAGTTGTGCAGGGCGGGGAGCTTGTTCAGGGTCACGGTCATGGAGCTACCAGGAAGTTCGGGGGCGATAACCAGCGTGTATCGGGCCTTGACGATTCGTCATTGGTCGCAGGTGCAAGTGCTTGGCTATGGTCGCACAGCATCGGCCGCAGCCTCCATTGATCTATGGAGCCCGGCCGCCTCTCCACGACAATAAAAGAGCATCGCCATGGCCCGCCCCATCGTTCTGACCCCCGATAACACGCTGCCCGAAGATGGCCTGAGCGGCACATTGATCGGCCGTATCTGGCTTCCCGGCCCCGTACCCGGCCCCGCGCCCGTTCTGCTGCACGAGGACGGCGTGTTCGACCTCAGCGCCCTGGCCCCCACCCTGGCCGGCTTGTGTGAACTGGAAAATCTGCCGGCGCGGGTGCACGACCACCGTGCCCTGCGGGTCTGCAGCGTGGCCGAGTTGCTTGCCAACAGTGGCAGCGAGCGCGATCCGGCGCGGCCGAGCCTCCTGGCGCCCGCCGACCTGCAGGTGATCAAGGCGGCCGGGGTGACCTTTGCCTCGAGCATGGTCGAGCGGGTGATCGAAGAGCGTGCCGGCGGCGATCCGCAGCGCGCCGAGGAAATCCGCGCCCAGGTGCGCGACGTGATCGGCGATAACCTGCGCAACATCGTGCCGGGGTCGGAGAACGCCGAACGGATCAAGGCCCTGTTGCAGGAAAAGGGCCTCTGGTCGCAGTACCTCGAGGTAGGTATCGGTCCGGATGCCGAGGTGTTCACCAAGGCGCCGGTGCTGGCGGCGGTGGGCAGTGGCATGGACATCGGCATTCATCCCAAGTCGGCCTGGAACAACCCGGAGCCCGAAGTGGTGCTGGTGGTCAGCAGCCGTGGCCAGGTGGTGGGTGCCACCCTGGGCAACGACGTCAACCTGCGTGATTTCGAAGGTCGCAGCGCGCTGCTGCTGAGCAAGGCCAAGGACAACAATGGTTCCTGCGCCATCGGCCCATTCATCCGTCTGTTCGACGCCAGCTTCGACATCGACGACGTGCGCAATGCCGAGGTGGACCTGCGCGTGGAAGGGGAGGACGGCTTCGTGCTCAACGGCCGCAGCAGCATGAACCAGATCAGCCGCGACCCGCTGGATATCGTCAGCCAGACCCTCAACGCCAACCACCAGTACCCGGACGGTTTTCTGCTGTACCTGGGCACGCTGTTCGCGCCCACGGAAGACCGTGATCAGCCGGGCAACGGCTTCACCCATAAGCTGGGCGACCGGGTCAGCATCAGCAGCCGTCAGCTCGGTGCGTTGCACAACCGCGTAGAGCACAGCAGCGCGCTGGCTCCCTGGAGCTTTGGTCTGCTGGCATTCATCGACAACCTGGCCCAGCGCCAACGGGCCTAGGTCTCGCTCAGCGCCTGTTGCTCCGTGCGCAGTCGCTCCAGCATCAGGGCCGCCAACGGTGACAGGTTGGTGCCCTGGCGATGGACGATGGCGCAAGGTTCATTGCGCGACTGCAATTCCAGCGGCAGTCGGTGCAGCAAGCCGAACCCCTCGTTGGAGCGGGCGATGGAGTAGGGCATGACCGCCACCAGCTGCGGGTCTTCCTGCAGCAGGCTGAGCATGGTGAAGGTCGAGGAGGTTTCCAGCGGGTAACGTGGAAACGCCAGGCCTGCTTCGCCGAACTCGCGCTCCAGTACCGTGCGCATCGGCGTGCCGGTGGGGTAGACCACCCAGCTGTAGGCACTCAGGTCAGCCAGGCTCAACGCCGGGTTGCCCTGGTGTGGATGCTGCGGGCTGGCCACGAGCGCCAGGCGTTCCGGGTGCAGGCTCAGGCATTCGTACGTGTCCGGGTGCTGGCTGCCGCTGGTGCGAGCGATGGCCAGGTCCAGGCGGCCTTCGTCGAGCAGCTTGAGCAGGCGTGGGCTGATGTCCTCGACGATCTGCACCGAAATGTCCGGTTGCATCTGCCGCAGGCCGGTCAGTGCGCGCAGCACCAGCGGGACGGAGCCGGCGATGGTGCCCACCGCCAGGTGCCCGCCATGCCCCTGCAGGATGCCCTGCATCTCCTCGCGCAGGTGTGCCAGGTCGTTATGGATGAGCCGCGCGTAGCGGATCACGCAGCGTCCCAGGTCATTGGCGTGCAGGCCTTGTGCCGTGCGGGTGAACAGCGGCGTGCCGAAGGTCGTTTCGATTTCGTGCAGCGCCTTGGTTGCCCCCGGCTGGCTGATGGCGATGCGCTCGGCAGCACGGTGCACCGTGCCCAGCTCATCGAGGGCAATCAGCAACCGCAACTGGCGAATGCGCAGGCGAGAAACGATGTAGGTCAGTGGTGGCAGCATGGGGATGAGGAAAAGTTATCACCTAATCAGAAGCTTTCATTAGGCAGCACTCCGACCAGTTTTTAAAGTGCCTGCCAAGCAACGCCGCAAGGGCGGCGAGCAAGAACAACAAGACAACAGGAGCAGTGCCATGCGGCTGATTCAATTTGAAGACGGACAAGGCCAGCGCCAGGTCGGCGTCGTGACGGGTGAGCGCATCAGCGTGATCAAGGGAGTCGCCAGCACCCGTGAACTGGCGTTGCAGGCCATTCGCAACGGCCATGGCCTGATTGCCGAGATCGAAAGCCTGGGCGTCGAGGCCGGCCCGGTCTACGCCGAGCTCCTGGAACAGCGTCGCGTGCTGGCGCCGCTGGACCACGCCGACCCGGCCCACTGCCTGGTGTCCGGCACCGGCCTGACCCACCTGGGCAGCGCGTCGACCCGCGACAAGATGCACCAGCAGGCCGAAGCGCAGCAGGCCGACGGTAAGCTCACCGACACCATGCAGATGTTCCAGTGGGGCCTGGCCGGGGGTCGTCCGGCGGCGGGCAGCGAAGGTGCACAGCCGGAGTGGTTCTACAAGGGCGACGGCAGCATCGTGGTGCGCCCCGGCGAGGACTTCCCGGTGCCGGACTTCGCCGAGGATTTCGGCGAAGAGCCTGAATTGACCGGGCTCTATGTGATCGGCGACGACGGCCAGCCCTATCGCATCGGCTTCGCCTTGGGCAACGAGTTCTCCGACCACGTGGTGGAGCGTAAGAACTACCTGTACCTGGCCCATTCGAAACTGCGCTTCTGTTCTTTCGGCCCGGAGCTGCTGATCGGCGAGCTGCCGCGCCACCTGTCCGGCACCAGCCGCATCCGTCGCGGCGGCCAGGTGCTGTGGGAGAAGGAGTTCCTGTCGGGGGAGGACAACATGTGCCACACCCTGGAGAACCTGGAGTACCACCACTTCAAATACCGCCAGTTCCTGCGCCCGGGCGATGTTCACGTGCATTTCTTCGGTACGGCGACCCTGTCGTTCGCCGACGGCATCAAGGCGCAACCGGGGGATACCTTCGAGGTCAGCCTGGAGGCCTTGGGCCAGCCGCTGCGCAACGGTATCCGCGTGCAGGCGCCTGCCATTGGGGTAGGGGGCGTACGCCCGCTGTAAGCCTCCACGGGTCCGGTAACGCCGTTGTCGGATGATTTTTTCGCGGTGGATTGGCTTTACGCCCTCACACCGAATGCACAGGTCAGTTATCATATGTCTGACAACTGTGGTATTGGTTGCCACCCCGAACCTGAAACCGGGGCCAATTCATTGTTCCGGTGACGATTACCCGTCACCGTCACTCACCTGACAGGAGAACGCCATGCTGAGTCTTACTGGCCACAACTACATCGGCGGTGAGCGCCGTGCCGCGGGCAGCATCCAGCACAAGAGCGTCGACGCCAGCACTGGCGAAGCACTGCCTTATGCCTTCATTCAAGCCACGCCGGAAGAAGTGGACGCCGCTGCTGTCGCTGCTGCCGGTGCGTACCCGATCTACCGCAACCTGTCGGCCGTGCGCCGTGCCGAATTCCTTGAAGCCATCGCTGACGAAATCGACGCCCTGGGCGATGACTTCGTGGCCCTGGTGACCCGCGAGACCGCGCTGCCAGCCGGCCGCATCCAGGGTGAGCGTGGCCGTACCAGTGGCCAGATGCGCCTGTTCGCCAAAGTCCTGCGCCGTGGCGACTTCTACGGTGCGCGCATCGACCGCGCCCTGCCGGATCGCCAGCCGCTGCCGCGTCCTGACCTGCGTCAGTATCAGATTGGTCTCGGCCCGGTTGCCGTCTTCGGCGCCAGCAACTTCCCGCTGGCCTTCTCCACCGGTGGTGGTGATACCGCCTCCGCCCTGGCCGCCGGCTGCCCGGTGGTGTTCAAGGCGCACAGCGGCCACATGGCCACTGCCGAAGCCGTGGCTGACGCGATCATCCGCGCCGCCGACAAGACCGGCATGCCCAAAGGCGTGTTCAACATGATCTTCGGCTCCGGTGTCGGTGAGGCGCTGGTCAAACACCCGGCCATCAAGGCCGTCGGCTTCACCGGTTCGCTGAAAGGCGGCCGTGCCCTGTGCGACCTGGCCGCTGCCCGTCCGCAGCCGATCCCGGTGTTCGCCGAGATGTCCAGTGTCAACCCGGTGGTCATCCTGCCGGGCGCCCTGCAGGCCCGTGGCGCCACCATCGCCAAGGAACTGGCGGGCTCCGTGGTTTTGGGTTGCGGCCAGTTCTGCACCAACCCTGGCCTGGTCATCGGTATCCGTGGCGCCGAGTTCAGCGATTTCGTCGCCCAACTGGCGGACGCCATCGGTGCCCAGCCGGCCCAGACCATGCTCAACGCCGGCACCCTGCGCAGCTACGCGGGCGGCCTGTCCCAGCTGAACGCCCACGCCAAGGTCAGCCACCTGGCCGGTAATGAGCAGGCGGGCAACCAGGCGCAGCCGCAGCTGTTCAAGGCGGACGTCAGCATGCTGCTCGAAGGCGACCACCTGCTGCAGGAAGAAGTCTTCGGCCCGACCACCATCGTTGTCGAAGCGGCTGATCGCGAAGAACTGGTCCGCGCCCTGCAGAGCATGCACGGCCAGCTGACCGCCACCCTGCTCGCCGAGCGCGACGACCTGAGCGCATTCCGCGACCTGCTGCCGCTGCTGGAAGAGAAGGCTGGCCGCGTGCTGCTCAACGGTTACCCGACCGGTGTTGAAGTCTGCGATTCCATGGTCCACGGCGGCCCGTACCCGGCGACCTCCGACGCCCGCGGTACCTCGGTCGGTACCCTGGCGATCAACCGCTTCCTGCGTCCTGTCTGCTACCAGAACTACCCGGACGACGTGCTGCCCGAAGCGCTGCAGAACGCCAACCCGCTGGGCTTGCTGCGCCTGGTCGATGGCACCCCGAGCCGCGACGCGATCAACTGATCCGACCCGACTGGCTTCTCCCCGGCACCATGCCCGGTGCCGGGGAGATCCACCCCCGCCGGACGTGTCACCTCGACGCGCCCGGCGGTACCACGTTTTAGCCCGTCCCTGTGACGGGCTTTTTTTCGCCTGTCTTTCAGTGGATTCAGGCGCAGTGGTTTCAGGCGGCCTGGCCCAGGGCCGACTCCGCTGGCGTGCGCGGGAAGATCAGCGCGGCGGCGAAGGTGAGGGCGGCAAAGCCCGTCAGGATCAGATAAAGCCCCAGCAAACCCTGTCGCGGCTCGACCACGGCAATCAGCGGGATGGCCAGGGCGCTGGCGCCGAACGACAGGCAATAGCGCAGGGCGAACACCCGGGATTGCCACTGCGGGGCGACGAAGTTGGCGACCATCGCATCATTCACGGTGACCTGGCCGAAAATCACGAACATCAGCGCCGCGCCCAGGGCGACCAGCATCCAGCCCTCGACCATGGCCAGGCCGAACAGCAGTGGCACCTGGCAGCAGGTGAGGATCAGGAACGGCCATTTCAGGCTGATCCGGTGCAGCACCCGGCCGATGCTCAGTTGCGCCACCGCACCGAAGGCGTAGGCCAGGCTGACCACGATGCCCAATGTCTGGGGCGAGGAGAGCAGGTCGTGCAGGCGTTCCTGGAACAGCTTGGGGTAGGTCATGGTGGTGGCGTTGAACACCACGCCGCTGGTTGCCGTGGCCAGGGCCAGCACGCCGAACACCAGCACCATGGACAGCCGCTGGCCGCCAGCGCCCTTGAGCCCGACGTGCGGGCGCTGGGGAATCGGCTCTTCGCGCACCTGCAGGGCGAAGCCGATGCCCAGGGCGATGGCCACCAGGCCCGGCAGGATGAAGGCCCAGCGCCAGCCGAAATGCGCCACCAGCAGGCCGGTGACCAGGGCGGAAAACGCCACGCCGAGGTTGCCCCACATGCCGTTGATGCCGATCTCCTTGCCACGGTTTTCCGCATAGGCCACCAGCATCGCGGTGCCGACCGGGTGGTAGATCGCGGCGAAGATGCCGATCAGCGTCAGGCCGGCCACCAGCATCGGTGCGCTGCTGCTCAGGCCGGTGAAGATCGCCGCGGCGCCGATGCCGAAAAAGAACCCCAGCATCATGCTGCGCCGGCTCCAGCGGTCACCCAGCCAGCCCGCCGGTAGCGACACGCGCCGAAGGCGATGAAGCCGCCCAGGGACAGGCCGATCATCTCGGCATAATCCAGGGCGAACGCCTGGGTCATCGCCAGCACGGCGGCAGGGAAGATCAGCATGAACATGTGGTCGATCACATGGGCGGCGTTGATGTAGCGGATCACGTGGCGGGCTTGGGTCATGGAGCGAAGGCCGATGATGGAAAGGGATTTCCATGCTAGGTTGGCGATAAATCGTATTCCTGACATAAAAGTCACTGGATCGGACAATGTTGATCGACCGCTTCTTCCACGGCCCGGTGAGTGCCTATCCCCGGGATTACCCAGCCGGTGCGCACCAGGTGCTGCACAGCCACCGCGAGGCGCAGTTCCTCTATGCGGCCTGCGGCACCATGCGCGTGGTCACGGCGCAGGGCGCCTGGGTGATTCCGCCGACTCGCGGCGTATGGATTCCGCCGTTGGTGGAGCACGAAATCTTCATGGTCGGCGAGGTGCACATGCGCTCGCTGTTCATCGCCCCGGCGTTGTGCCCGGCGGGGTTGCAGCAGTGCTGCGTGCTGGCCGTCACGTCCTTGCTGCGCGAATTGATCCTACGGGCGGTGCAGGGCCCGCAACAGGCGGAAAACCCGCTGATCCAGCAACTGATGCTGGAAGAAATCAGCAACCTGGAGAACCTGCCGTTGCATGTGCCGATGCCCGAGGACCGGCGTTTGCAGGCGATCTGCCTGGCCCTGCTGCGCCGTCCCGATCATCCGTACACCCTGGAAGACTGGGCATTGCAGGTGGGGGCTAGTTCGCGGACCCTGGCGCGCCTGTTCCAGCAGGAGCTGCGGATGAACTTCAACACCTGGCGTCAGCAACTGCGCCTGATGGAAGCCCTGCCACGGTTGCTTGCCGGGGACAGCGTGCAGCAGGTCGCCGAGGTCCTCGGTTACGGCAGTGCGCGCGCTTTCAGTGCCATGTTCCAGCGTCTGCTGGGCGACACCCCGCGCAATTATGTCGGCACCCTGAACCAGCTCAGCGAGATCGGCAGCATCCGTTAGCAGGCGACTTCGCCTCCGTTACCCCGTAGGGTGGGTTAGGCGCCTGTCAAAGAACGCCTGAGCGATACGAGGCCCCCCGCGCCGTAACCCACCATGGGCACAACGCCGGTCATCAGGCCTGCACCGCCAACGAAAACAAAAAGGCCCGCCGCGTGGTAAGCGCGGCGGGCCTTCGATTTGGAGCCGGTGTCAGATCTTGCAGACCATGTTGGCCAGTTCCACCCGGCCAAAGCTCGCGCCCTGGTTCGTTGGCGTGATGGCGCTCAACTGGTCGAGGCGCACTTCGAACGGGCCCTCGTCGTCGCGCAGGCAGAAGAACTCTTCCTTCTGCGCGGAGGTCCGGGTGGTCAGCGCATCAGCCTGAAAACGGCGACCATCGACGAGCTCGATGTCCAGGCGATAGCGGTGCATACAGGCGATCTCCAGGTAATCGTGCAGATCGCAGTCCAGCGGCTGATACGTGTTCATGTCCTACTCCTGGCACCCTTCAAGCGGGAGGATGAAGTAACCCTGTTTTTCGATGGCCTCGGCGACCGCCGGCGAGGCGAACTCGCTGTGGCAGAACTGGCAGCGGCTCTGGGAGATGTCCGCCGCCTCTATGCCACGGCTGGCCAGCCACTCGGCAGCGTAGACGCCAGCCAGATCGACGTCGCGGTTATCGGTCAGCACATCGAAGTGTAGGTAACGACCGTCGCCGGTGCGTACATGGGTGTCGAATACATTCACGTTCATCAGTTGCGCTCCTGTGCTTTCCAGGTGGCGGGCAGCGACAGATCGCCCGAGGCCACGTCCCACACGCTGGTGACGCACAGCAGCGGGTTGTGCAGGTCGGCGTTGACTTGCAGGGCTGCGGTCACGCCGTCGTAGTTGAAGCTCTGCGGGAAGCCCACGGCCGCCAGCGGCACGCGAATCTGCGCCGCGTCATCGGCCACGCTCAGGTCGTACCCGGGGGAGTCGATGTAGATCGGCGCGCCCGGCCAGGTGGCGGGCAGCTTGGGCTTGGCGCCTTCCGGGATGTCGCGCACTTTCAGGCCGCTCGGGCCGCAGCTTTCATCCTTGCTCAGCACCACCCAGTGGGAGTGCCAGAGGCCGCCGTCGTTGTCCTTCTTGCCGTCGCCGTTTTCGTCCAGTTGCGGGGTGTCGTCGAAGTCCGGGTGCGAGGTCAGGGCCAGGGCCAGGATGCCGGCGCCCTTGTCGAAACCGACGGCGCTGCTGTCCAGGCTGGTCGGCCACACGTAGCTGTAGACCTCGGCGCCGGCGAAGCTGCCGTTGGCGGTGGGCAGGCGGCTGCCGGCCTTGCCGTCGACCAGCTGTTCGAACACCAGGGTGTCGCCGTCGCTGAAGACGCGGGTATGCACCAGGTCGAAGGCCGCTTCGACCTGCTGGGTTTTTTCACTGTGGATGCCGCCTGGGCCATGGGCCCAGACCTGGGTGGCGAGCAGGGTGCCGAGGGCAAGGGTCAGAGGTGCTTTCATGTCGGTGTCCTTACTTGAGATCGGCGAGGGCGGCGCCGAAGTTCAGGTGCAGCACCTGACCATCGACCACCAGGGCGGGCACCGACGTGACGCCGGCGGATTCGGCTTCGGCGACGCGCTGGGGCGCGTCGCCGAGGTGGACGATCTCCACCTGGACGGACGGGTCCAGCAGGCCCAGCAGGGTGTGTTCGGCCGAAATGCAGACGGGGCAACCGGCGTGGTAGTAGCGAGCAGTGGTCATGTCGTGATCTCCAGTTTGGTATCGAATCGATACTGTGTGGCAAAGAGTACGCCGACAAGAGGCTTTGTCAATATAGTTTTTATTCGATACTATCCATCGACGAAAACGAACCGGGAGTCCCACGGTGTTGTTCGATCTGCTCGAAAGGCTGTCCAGCCTCATGCGTATCTGGTTCCGCCAGCACCCCTTGCTCGCGGACATCCAGCCCATTCAATTGAGCGCGCTGATGTACCTGGCGCGCTGCAACCGCTATTCCAATACCCCGCTGGGGGTGACCGACTACCTGGGCCTGACCAAGGGCACGGTCTCGCAGTCGCTCAAGACCCTGGAAAGCAAGGGGTTGATCGTCAAAAGCCAGGATGCCCGCGACAAGCGCAGCGTCCACCTGGAGCTGACGCCCGCCGCCCGGGAGCTGCTGGATGCGGTATTGCCGCCGGCGTTCCTGGCCAGCGCCGCGCAGCAGATGGACGCCAACGCCGAGCAATTGGAGACGCTGCTGGGTGAGCTGCTGCGCAACGTGCAGCGGGGCAATGACATCGCCAGCTTCGGCCTGTGCAAGACCTGCCGCTTCCACCGCGAGGAGAACGGCGCGCCCTTCTGCGGCCTGACCCATGAGCCCCTGACCCCTGGCGATGCCGAGCTGATCTGCCGCGAACACCACCCCCTCGACGACGCTGCCTAGGAGCCCCCATGGCCAGTACCCGCATCACCCTCGATCACCTGCTGATGGGCCCGGCCGTGGCGTTCACCCGCCCGGGCTCGCGCAGCGCCATCGTCAAGACGCCCTATACCGGGGCGGTGCAGGTGGCGGAAAACGGCCTGCTGGGTGACGAGCAGGGCGACCTGCGGGTGCATGGCGGGCCGGAAAAGGCCATTCACTACTACCCCCGCGAACACTACGCGGCCTGGGCCGAGGAACTGGGGGCGCACCCGCTGCTGACCCAGGCCGGCGCCTTCGGCGAGAACTTCAGCGCCACCGGCTGGACCGAGCAGACCATGTGCCTGGCCGACCGGGTGCGGGTCGGTTCCACGCTGCTGGAAATTTCCCAGGGGCGCATGCCGTGCTGGAAGCTCAACGACCGCTTCCAAGTGGCCGACATGGCGCTGCGTGTCCAGCAGACCGGGCGCACGGGCTGGTACTTCCGGGTACTGGAAGGCGGCGTGGTAAAGGCGGGGGATCAGCTCGAAGTGGTCGAGCGGCCGTACGAGCACTGGTCGCTGTCGCGCCTGTCCGCGGTGCTGTTCTCCAAGACTGTGGAGCTGGAAATCGCCAGGGAATGCCTGACGCTGCCGCTGGCGGCCTCCTGGCGCCGCACCATGGAACGGCGGGTGGAGAAATGCCTGATCGAGGACTGGAGCCCGCGCATCGACGGTCCGGCCCGTGAGGTCGAAGCCTGAGCGGCGTAACGCCCTAGCAGGTTGGTCGCCAGCTTCTACACTTGAATCCGGCGGTTCGGGCAGCGCCGGGCATTGCGCCTGAACCCTCTCGGCAAACGGTGTCAGGAGGGGTTATGACGGGATCGAAGCGTGTTGCGCTCATGCTGGTGCTGCTCCTGGGCAGCGTGTCGGTGTCGGCCCAGAACCTGGAGCCGCTGCGGATCGAGGTCCAGCCGTTCGCCTTGCTGCCGGCGGATGTGCGCTACCCGGAAGGGCTGGCGGTCAACCCGGAAAACGGCGACCTCTACGTTGGCACCTTCGACCTGCGCGAACCGGCCAGCGAGCGCCGCAACCAGGTGCTGCGCCTGTCCGCCGATGGCCAGGTGCTGGCGCGCAAGGCGTTCGGCGGCACACCGCTGACCGGCCTGGAGTACGCCGGTGGGCACCTGTACATCCTCAACTTCGGTGCTGCCCAGCTGCAGCGCCTGCCGGCCGGGTTCGACGCCGACAGCCCGGTGGAGGTGCTGGCCGAGTTCAAGGCCCTGACACCGCCGGCGCCGCCCTCGCGATTCATCGATAACCCCGACGGCAGCCGCGACGAAATCCGCTTCGGCTCAAGCGGCGTGGCGGCGCCCAACGGCATGGTGTTCGACCGCGCCGGCAACCTCTACGTGTCCGATTCGTTCCAGGGGGCGGTGTACCGCATCGCGGCGGCGGCCACCTGCACCGCCTGCACGGTGGAGGTGATCGCCCGCGACCCGTTGCTGGCCACCACCGGCTACCTGCCGTTCGGGGCCAACGGCCTGGCCTTCAGCGCGGACGAGAAAACCCTCTACATCAACAACGCCGGCGACAACCGGGTGTTGCGCATGGCGATGCCCGACGGCACGCCGACGGTGCTGGCGGAAAGCATCCCGGGTGCCGATGGTTTGCTGTTCCACGACGGCCTGCTGTGGGTGGTGGCCAACCAGGTCGACCAGATCCTGGCCTTGAACGAGCAGGGGCGGGTGCAGGCCCGGGCCGGTGGTTTTCTCGGCATCGCCGCGGACGGTTCTCCCCGCGGGCTGCTGTTCCCGGCGAGCACCGTGGTGCAGGGCCAGCGGATGATCGTCACCAACATGGCGCTGCCGCTGACCGCCGCCCAGGGCGACGAATGGGAGGAGCGGGTGACGCGCTGGAACCTGGTCAGTTTCAAACTGCCGCGCAACGTCGCCGAGTGAGTCGGGCAGATTGTTGCAGGCCGGGTAAAAGTACTTCTCGGCACGCCGTGTTTTTCCACTGGCAGGCCCTCAATAAACTGGACGCGTATTCCAGAAGCGTCCCGTTGAGAGGGCAAATCCATGAAATTGCACAGTGTGTTGACTGCCGTTCTTGTTGTTTCTTCCCTGTCCTTCGCCCAAGTCAGCCTGGCTGAAGAATCCCCCGCCTTCGTCGCCCACAAGGCCGCCCTGGCCCAGCGCGCCGCCGATGTGGCCGAGCAGCATGCCCAGGCCGAAAAAGCCGCGCCGGGCGTCAAGCAGCACGCCGCGCTGCAACAGGCCGACGAAGCCAAGGACAGCTGATTTCCCCCGTAACCTCCTGACGTCGATCGTTGATTGCTCTGTATCGATGTCCTTCCCCAGCCGCTCTCCATGAGCGGTTTTTTTTGCCCGGCGTTCGGGCTCAGTGGCTGGCGTGGCGGGTCGCGGCGAAGCGGTTGAGCAGGCGGTGCACCACGAACACCGCGAACAGGGTCAGCAGCACCGACACGCACACCGTACTCAAGCGGTAGAGGATGGCGTACATGATGTCGTGGGTCGGCGTCAGCGACTGGCCGAACAGGATCGCCAGGGTAGTCAGGGCGCCGAAGCCGATACCGGGCACGCCTTTCTCCAGCATGTGCCAGCGCGCGCAGCACAGCGCGGCGACCCACAGCATCACCGTCACCAGCGGCAGGATGTCGTAGTGGTTGTGCAGCACCAGCATCATCAGCAGGGCCAGCATGCAGCCGAGCAGGGTGCCGATCGCCCGGATGCGTCCGGCGAAGCTGGAGCCCTTCCAGTGCATGGGGAACAGCAGCAGGATACTGGCCACCTGGGCCGACAGCGCATCGTGCAGGTCCAGGCACTGGAACAGGATGAACGACAGGGTCGCCACCGTGGCGCCGAGCAGCGCTTCGTGGCGCATGCTGGCGCGGTCCTTGGTGGGCGGCACCCGCGGTGGGCGCGGCGTGCGGTCCGGGAACAGGTAGAACATCAGCCCGGCGATGGCCGCCGACTGCAGGATGGCCAGGGCGTTGTAGCCGAGCATCTGCATCACGTCGGTCTGCGGGTAGCTGGCGAAATTCAGGTGGATCGACAGGAACACCGAACCCAGGGCGCCGAACAGGAACAGCGGCCCGCGCGCCATCAGGGCGAAGCGGTAGAGAAACAGCAGGAACACCAGCGGGATCATCAGCAGCGGCCGGGCGCCGAACAGCCCGTACAGCAGGCCGGTTTCCAGGCAGACCACCAGACCCTGGGCGAAGAACTGGCGCACCAGGTTGGCGTTGAGCCGCGGCACCAGCCCCAGGAGCAGCATCGGGTACACGCAGAAGAACGCCGCGTACTGCAGGTTCAGCAGCTTGCACAGGAAGAACGCCAGCGCACCACCGGTGGCGATGCGCAGGATCTGCTGCAGGTCGTTCTCGCTGAGCAGGCTGGTCGTGGCCGCGTCAGTAGACATAGTGCAGCAGGCTGATCAGGCGGATCTGTGCCGCGGCGAAGAGGTCCACCAGCCCGTTGTCGAAGGGCATCAGCTGGACCGTGGCCTTGGCCCCCGTGGGCAGCAGGACCGGCAGTGGCTGCTCCAGCACGATGTGCAGGCGCTGGCGCTGGGCGTCGCGCACCCAGCGCTCCGACTCCACCGGGGCCGCCAGCTCGCCATTGGCCTCGATCTGGCCCTCGCGCACGCCCGCATCGAAGTGGCTGACCCGAGCGCTGAACAGCTCGCCCGGGCGGGCATCGAAGACCACGATCGCCGGGGTGTCGGGCTGCACGTAACGCAGGGCCTTTTCGCGGAAGTCGGCAATGATGTCGGGCCTTTCCTCCACCAGCGCCGCCACCGGCGTCCCGGCCGTGACGAAGGCGCCGACGCTGAGCTGCAGGTTGCTGATGGTGCCGGCATTCTGCGCGCGCACGGCGCTGTAGTTCAGTTGCAGCTCGGCCTGGTGCAGGTCGTTGAGGGCCTGGCGCAGGCGCAGGTTGTCGGCGCTGTCCTGACCGCGACGGGCCTTGATTTCCTGCACCCGGGCCAGCGCCGCCAGCAGGTTGGCCTCGGCGACCCGGTGGTTGGCGTCGGCTTCATCGACCTGCTGGCGCGAGATGTGCTGACGGGCGAGCAGGGTGTGCAAGCGCTGCGCCTGGTCGCGCAGCTCGTCACGCTGGGCGCGCGCGGCGCTGGCGGCCGCCTCGGCGGCGGCCAGGCCGGCATCCAGCTCGGCGTTGTCCTGGCGCGCCTGTTCCACCGCCAGTTCCGCCCGCTGCACGTCGAGCAGGAACGGCTCGGGGTCCAGGTGAAACAGCAACTGCCCCGGTTCGACGTGCTGGTTGTTGCGCACGGCGATCTGGCTGACCTGGCCCGAGACCCGCGGCGCGACCTTCAGCACTGGGCGGGTCATCTGCGCCTGGGGCGTCAGCGGCATGGTCAGGTCGGCGGTCAGGAAGTAGATGAAAAAGCAGGCCAGGGCCGCGATAGCGATTTGAACCCAACGGGCAAATCGTTGATCGGGGGTCATGAATACCTCGGTCGTTCAGGTCGAGAAGGCAAGGATCGCAGCGAAAGAAGCGGCGCAACGGCGCCGGCCGGCGAGTATATTTGCCGGGCTCCGGTGTAAAAATACGCAGGTGGCGCAAAGCACAATTGCAGGGTGGGTAATAGTCCGATGGATATCTTTCAGGCGATGCGGGTGTACGTGCGGGTGGTCGATACCGGCAGCTTCACCGCGGCGGCACGGGTCATGGACCTCTCCACCGCGCAGGTGTCGCGGCTGGTGTCCGAGCTGGAAAGCCACCTGCAGGCCCGCCTGCTGCAGCGCACCACCCGGCGCTTGCGCCTGACCGACGTGGGCGCGCGTTACCTGGAGCGCTGCCGGCTGATCCTCAATGAACTGGAGGAGGCGGGGGCCGAAGCCAGTGGCGCCCACCTCAAGCCCCAGGGGCGCCTGCGGGTGCATTCGCTGATCGGCCTGGGCACCCAGATGCTCGCGCCCATGGCCGCGCATTACGGCGAACACTACCCCGACGTGCACCTGCAGCTGACCCTGTCGCAACGCCAGCCGGACCTGCTGGAAGAGGGGCATGACGTGGTGATCATCGTCGCCCGGGGCCTGCCGGATTCCGAATTGGTCGGCCAGCACCTGGGCACCGTCGGCAGCGTAGTCTGCGCGGCGCCGGCCTACCTGGCGCGGCACGGCACGCCGCGAACGCTGGAAGACCTGAAGGATCACCGTTGCCTGCACATGGCGGACCCGGTGTTCGACGACAACTGGACCTTCACCCGCGACGGCCAGGAGCACACCGTGCTGCTTGGCGAGACCTTCCAGGTCAATGTCGCCGAAGCCATGGCCCAGGCGGCCAGCGCGGCCATGGGCATCTGCCTGCTGCCGGATTTCATCGCCGCCAGGGCGTTCCAGGAAAAGCGCCTGGTACGGCTGCTCGCGCCCCATCGCCTGAACGAGCGGGATATCTACGCGCTGTACCCGTCCCGGCGCTTTCTCGACGCCAAGGTGAAGACCTGGGTCGAGTTCCTCAAGGCTGAAATCCCCCGTGAGCTTCACGCCTGCCAACAGGTGGTGGAAGACCCCGCCTACTGGGCCTGACGCGCCTGCCCATTGTTGCGTGGCAGGCAATGCAACCTTGCCGACTTTGCACTTTTTCAGCTCCGGACGGCTCCCTAAGCTGGCGACTGTCGAGGGCAGGCCCAGGCCTGCCTCGCTCAATCGTCAGAGGAGTGCAGCATGCAAGTCAGGTATTGGTTGGTCGGGTTGGCGGTGGTCGCGCAGGCCGCGATGGCAGCCGAGGGGGAGGTCTATCACTACGGCGACACACTGGACGTGGCCCGGGTCATTTCCATCAGCACGCCCCACGGCTGCGCGGTCGGCGAAGCCCGCATGACCTACGAGGATTCCCACGGCCAGGTGCACACCCTGGTCTACCTGCAGTCGGGCGAAGACTGCCTGGACTGAGGCGGCAGGACCCGCCTCGCCAGGGGCTTGGGTCAGTCCAGCGACAGGTCGTCGCGCATCAGTACGTAGTGGCGACCGTTCTCGTCTTCGCTGTAGTCCTCGATGAAGAACATCACCACCTGGCCGTGTTCCGGGGTGCTGGCCACCAGGTCGCCGACGCCGGCGTTGAAGTAGCCGGCGGTGGCCGGTTTCGCTTCGCACTCGATGCGGGCGGTCACGAACAGGTCGGGGCGGTTGTCGCCATAGAACGCTTCGCGCTCCTCGGCATCCCACTCGGCAGGCGGCTCGAAGGTGCCGGTGAACAGCACCTTGGCATCGCCCAGGTCGGTTTCCTCGGCTTCCGGGTCACGCTGGTCCGGGCGGTAGATGGTGCAGGCCTGTGCATTGGGATCGGCGAGCAGGGCCTGGCGGAAGGCCAGGTGCTGTTGAGGATCATGGGGCATGGGCGGCTCCGCAGTGCGCTGGATTGAAAAGGAATGCGCAGTCTCGCCTGTGGGGCGCGGGAGCGCCAGAGGCAGACGACGGATACGTCGACGCGGCTTGCTCACGGCCGGTGAGCGGCGGACAATTGCGCCGCCCGCCGTTCGAGACGTGCTCCGGGGCCGGCGGTGCAAACGTGACAATACCCACGGAGTGCGCGTTGGGAGTGTGGTCAATGAACGAAGCAACCCGTCTGCTCGGCATCGAGTACCCGATCATCCAGGCACCGATGGCCGGCACGGCCACCCCGGCCATGGCCGCGGCCGTGAGCAATGCCGGTGGACTGGGCTCCATCTCGATCGCTGCGGTCAACGCCGCTGCCGGCCAGAAGATGATTGCCGAAACCCGCGCGGCGACCGACAAGCCCTTCAACATCAACGTGTTCTGCAACCAGCCCAGTACGCCGAATGCGGCGCAGGAACAGGCGTGGCTGGAGCACCTGCGGCCATTCTTCGCCGAATTCGGCGCCTCACCGCCAGGGCAGATCGCCGACATCTACACCAGCTTCTGCACCGACCAGGCCCAGTTCGAGATGCTGCTGGCCGAGCGCCCGCCGGTGGTGAGCTTTCACCTCGGCCTGCCGCCCCAGGACCGTATCGACGCGCTGAAAGCCGCAGGCATCCTGCTGCTGGCTTCCGCCACCACCCTGGATGAAGCCTTCGCCGTGCAGAATGCCGGCATCGACATGGTGGTGGCCCAAGGCATCGAGGCCGGCGGTCACCGCGGCATCTTCGATCCCGAGCTGGGCGACCAGGGTATCGGCACCACCGCGCTGGTTCGTCTGTTCGCCACTTACCTGAAGATTCCGGTGATCGCGGCGGGCGGCATCATGGACGGTGCCGGCATCGCCTCGGTCATGGCCCTGGGCGCCAGCGTCGCGCAACTGGGCACCGCCTTCGTGCTGTGCCCGGAGTCCGCCGCCAACCCGGCGTACCGGGCGATGCTTGGCAGCGAGCGGGCGCGGGTGACCCAGGTCACCACGGTGATTTCCGGTCGCCCGGCGCGGGGGATCGCCAACCGCTTCATGCGCGAGGTCGGCGGCGGCCAGCACCCGTCGGTGCCGGGCTTCGGCATCGCCTACAACGCCGGCAAGAAACTCATCGAAGCGGCCGCCGCAGCCGGTAATCCGGAGTTCGCCGCGCATTGGGCCGGGCAGGGCGCTGCCCTGGCGCGCAGCCTTCCGGCGGCCCAATTGCTACAGACCCTGTACGCGGAATACCAGGCCGCCCTGGCGAAGGGCTGACATGCAAAAAAGCCAGCCCCCCGGCATCGCCTGATGCCGGGGGGCTGGCTTTCGTGTGCGGCTGTCAGGAGGCGGAGTGCAGCTGCACCTCTTCCACCGCGTCGACCCGCTCCGGTTCCGGAGTGCCGGTCAGTTCGCTGATCAGTTTCCACTGCTGGTCCAGCTCTTTGCTCACCGCTTCCAGCCGGCTGATCATGCGGGTGCCCGCGGCGCGTACGCTCGGGTCACTGCTGCGCAGCAGGTCGAAGGACAGCGCGGTCACGGCCGCCGTCATGTGGGTGATGCTGCGTGAGGTCAGGGTCAGCAGCTCGGTGAGTTGTCGCTCTTTCTGGGTCATAGCGGCCTTCCTTGCCGGGCATGATCAGTAGGGTGTAGGCGCAGCGAACCAAGTCGCTGTGTAAAGCAACACAAGAACACATGACGCGAGCAGAACGAGTTTGCGGAGCATGCACGAAATCCATTCGTAAGCGGGGTCGATCCTTCGAGGGTCAAAATGATATCACCGGGGCCATGGTGTGACGCAAGTCGCAGTGAAGGGCTATCCGTAGGCGTCACTGCCAAATTGAATGCAGGCATCGGACGGTACTCGGTATGGCGTGGCAGCCTGTCGGTGGCAGGTACTTGTGCCGCGCGGTCATGCAATCAAGCGTAGCTGCTGCCGGCCAATCTGCTGTGCTGCCCGTCGGCTGGTACGCCCGTGCTCTGACTCAGGGCGTGCACGCCGTTTCGCCGCTGCGACCGAAGCGCTGCAGTTGCATTTCCTGCAGGCGGCTGCGAGTGCGCTGGAAGGCGAACGACAGGTAGCCTTCGGTGTACAGCGCGTCCAGCGGCACCTCGGCTTCCAGGTAGACCGGAATCTGTCGGTCGTAGCACTCATCCACCAGGGCGATGAAACGCCGCACGCTGTCGTCGTGCCGCGACAGGGCCGGCAACTGGCGGTCGCCGGCCACCACCCGCTGCGCGCCGTCTTCGGTGCCGCGGGCGATCTTTGCCGCACGCTGTGCGCTGCTCAGTGCCGGCACCTCGCTGATCAGCACCGCCGGGAAACGGTCGCACAGGGCGATGAAATCCAGGGCAGCCAGGGGCTGCACGCACAGGTCGGCGAAGCGGCACCACACGGCGGCCGCGCTGTGACGCAGGGTGTCGATCTGCCGATGGCCCAGGCACAGCGCACCGGCGCCTGCCGGCTGGCCGTCGCTCAGTTGCGCGAAGACCGCTTCCAGGGCGCTGGGTTGGCCGGGGCGGGTCAGCCAGTAGCGTTGCAACTGACGGCCCGGGTGCAGGCGGTGATCCTGTCCGCCGTCCACGCTGACCACCTGCATGTGCACGCCAATGGCCTCGATCGCCGGCAGGAAGCGCTCGCGGTTGAAACCGTCGTCATACAGCCGTTCGGGCGGCTGGTTGGAGGTGGCGACCAGCACCACGCCCTGCTCGAACAGCACCTGGAACAGACGGCCAAGGATGATCGCGTCGCCGATGTCGTTGACGAACAGCTCGTCGAAGCACAGCACCCGCACCTCCTGGCTCAGCTCTTCGGCCAGGGCGTGCAACGGGTCGGCGGTGCCGGTGAGCTGGAACAGGCGGCGGTGCACCCACTGCATGAAGTGGTGGAAGTGCTGGCGGCGGGAGGGGACGCGCAGGCTCTGGTGAAAGCGGTCCATCAGCCAGGTCTTGCCGCGCCCGACCGGGCCCCACAGGTAGACCCCACGGACCGCCGCGTGCGGCCCGGCATCCTGGTGCAGGGCGCGGTGGCAGGCTTCCAGGCAGTCGGCGGCCTGCCACTGGGCCGGGTCGACCACGAAACTGCCCTGGGCGACAGCCTGGTGATACGCCTCGAGCGGAGTGGGAGCAGCGGTCATGGTGAAGGCCTGGTCAGCGGAACGGCGCTTTATAGCGCGCCGCAGGCCGGGCTGTCATGCACGGGATCGCGGGAACGGTTATTGCTTGGTTTGTTAGCAAAGTGATTATTTATAGCTAGCAAAAAAGGAACCGACACCATGATGGCTGAATCCCGCCGCGGCGTGATCTGCACCCCGCACCCTGACGCCACGGCTGCCGGCATGCGCATTCTCGACGCCGGCGGCACCGCCATCGACGCCATGCTCGCGGCCAGCGCCATGCTTGCCGCGGTCTACCCGCACATGACCGGCCTGGGCGGCGATGCCCTGTGGATGCTCCATGATCGCCAGGTGCGCACCATCGTGGGGATCGGCCAGGCCGGCCAGCGCCTGCCCGAGGGCGGGGCGATCACCCTGCGCGGGCCGGGCGCCGTGGCGACCACCGCCGGCGCCCTGGCCAGCTGGGAGACGGCCCGCACCATCAGCACCCAGGCGTGGGGCTCGCACCTGACCTGGGGCGATCTGCTGAACGAGGCCGCCGAGGTGGCCCATGCCGGCGTCGAGGTGTCGGCGTCGCAGCTGTTCTGGCAGGGCCAGCGCCAGGCGCTGATCGAGACCCTGCCGGACCTGCACGCACTGTGCAAGACCGACGGGCGCTGGCTGCAGGCCGGCGACACCCTGCGCCAGCCACAGCTTGCAGACACGCTGCGGCAACTGGCCCGGCACGGCATGGTGGACTTCTACCAGGGCGAGCTGGCCCACGCCTTCGCCGAGTCGTTCGAGCGGCTGGGCTGTGGCCTGACCCTGGCCGACCTGGCGGCCACCCGGGCGCCGGAAACGCCGCCGCTGTCGATCCGCTACCGCCAGGGGCGGCTGTTCAACGTCGCGCCACCGTGTCAGGGGCTCTATACCCTGCAGGCCATGGGCGCCCTGGCGCACACATCCGTCGCAGCGTGTGGCAACGGCAGCGCCGCCTATTACCACCACCTGGTCGAGGCGATCAAACAGGGCCTGTTGCGGCGCAACGCCGAGTTGCATGACCCCCGGACCAGTACCTGGGACTACGCCGCCAGCCTGCTGGAGACGAGTACCGCCGACTACGCCGCGCGGATCGACCCTGAACGTGCCGCGCCCTGGGCCGAGCCGGGGCGGCCCGCCGACACCATCTGGATGGCTGCCACCGACGCCGAAGGGCGCACCGCCTGCCTGATCCAGAGTCTGTTCCATGATTTCGGTTCCGGCTGCATCCTCGGTGACACCGGCGTGCTGTGGCAGAACCGCGCCGCCGGTTTCAATGCCGATGCCAATCACCCCAACGCCTGGGCGCCGGGCAAGCGGCCGGCGCACACCCTCAATCCGTCCTGCTACCTGGCCGACGACGGCCGACGCCTGTTCTTCGGCACCCAGGGCGGCGACGGCCAGCCGCAGACGCAGATGGTCCTGGCCACGCAACTGATCGATTTCGCCGAGCCCCTCGACCGGGCGCTGCGCATGCCGCGCTTCCTGCTCGGCCGGAGTTTTTTCGACAGCACCGACAACCTCAAGCTGGAAGCGGATGTCGACGGCGCGGTGATCGAGCGCCTGGCCGCCATGGGCCACGAGGTGGAGATAATCCCGCGCCTGAGTCCCTTCACCGGGCAGGCCGGGGCGATCGCCATCGAGGCCGATGGCCGGCGTTTCGCGCAGCACGATCCCCGTGGCCAGGGCACCAGTCTGGGGCAGCGCGACTGAGCGCCGGCAGCGTGTTTACCCGGCCCGTGGCGCTGGCGGATAATGCGCCGGCTGCGCACGCCGGTGCGCCAGCCAATGGATGAACGCCGTGGTGGAGCAGAGGACAAGATGGTCAAGACCGTCACCAGCAAGCAGGTCGAAGTGCAGCGCATCGTCGATGTGCTGTTCAAGGCGATTGCCCAGCACCGTCTGCCACCCGGCACCCGCCTGATCGAGGCGCAGATCGTCGAGACCCTGCAGGCCAACCGCAACCATGTACAGGTCGCCCTGCAGCGCCTGGCCCTGCAGCGGGTGGTCACCATCGAGCCGAACCGCGGCGCCATGGTGGCCCAGCCCAGCGCCAAGGAGGCCCGGGAAATCTTCGCCGCGCGCCGGGCCATCGAGCGGGCCATCGTCGAGGGCATCACCCCGGCGATCATGCGCAAGCAGCGCCAGCGGGTCAGCACCCACATGAGCAACGAGCGCAAGGCCACCAGCGCCACCGACCGCCGGGCGATCGTGCGCGAACTGAGCGATTTTCACCTGATGTTGGGGGAGATCAGCGGCAATTCGGTGCTCAGCGAAATCCTCGCCAACCTGATGGTCCGCAGTTCGCTGATCGTCGCCCTGTACCAGCGCAATGACGTGCCGTCCTGCGCCTCGGACGAGCACCAGGAGATCATCACCGCGCTGGAAAACGGCGACGGGGAACGGGCCGTGGCGGTGATGATCGAGCACCTGGACGAGCTGGAAGCGCAGCTCGATCTGGAGGACCAGGCCGAGCCCGAGGTCAACCTGCGCCAGGCGCTGGCCGACCTCTGAGGTCAGGGTCAGGCAGCAGTGCCGAACACCGCGGCCAGGTGCTGCTCATAGCGCTGCACGTCGGCGTCGACATTCGGGCGCTTCATCACATCCACGCTGAGGAAGGTCGGCAGGCCGGTCATGCCGAGGAACTGGTTGGCCTTGTGGAAGGGGAAGTACACGGCGTCCACGCCCTTGCCTTCGAAAAAGTCGATGGGGTCGTCGAAGGCCTGCTGGGGCGCGTTCCAGGTGGCCGAAATCATGTACTGCTTGCCCTGCAGCAAACCGCCGCTGCCGTACTTCTGCGAGGCGTCGGAACGGGTGCGGCCGTCGTTGGCGTAGAGGCTGCCGTGGCCTTCGGTGAACACTTCGTCGATGTACTTCTTGACGGTCCACGGGGCGCCCATCCACCAGCCCGGCATCTGGTAAATGATCACGTCGGCCCAGAGAAACTTGGCCACTTCTTCGGCGATGTCATAGCCGCCGTCGATAAAGGTCTGCTTGACGTCGAAGCCGGCGCGGTCGAGGTAGGCGATGGCGGCATCATGCAGGGTGGCGTTGTAACGGCCGTCGGAATGGGCGAACTGCTTGCCGCCGTTGAGCAGGAGGATCTTCTTCATGGGTTGGGTCATGGCGTGGGTCTCTCGAAAAGGGGGTGAGGTAACTGGATGGGAAGCAGACTAACGATTCATCCCGCGCGGAAAAACCGCCTTTCAGGCAAATGATATGTGCTGAAAAGTCATGAATCCGGGCGTTCAGGCTGCGGTAACGTTTCGAGTCTCTTGACTGACTTCCCGAGTACTTCCCATGAGCGAGCCCTACGGTTTCATCCTCCACGCCCACACCAAGCCGGAGAAATCCGACGCCTTCGCCGCGCTGTTCCAGGCCTATGTCGAACCGAGCCGCGCCGAGGCCGGTTGCATCGAGTACCACATGCTGCGTGATCGCGAAGACCCGACGCTGTTCATCTTCTTCGAGGTGTGGCGCAGCCGGGCGGACTTCGACTTGCACGTCGCGTTGCCGCACATGCGCCAGTTCCACGAGCAGCGCATGGATTACCTGGCGCGGGACTTCGAGGTGCGGCTGATCGACAAACTCAGCCCCTCCCTCAAGGCTTGAGCAGGCGCGTCTGGGGTCGTTCGAAGGTCTTGCGGCCGGCCTTGAAGCCCATCAGCGGCAGGGCGATTTCCGCCACCACCGCCGCCGGCGACGGTGCATCGAAGACGATGAAGTCGGCGCGGCAACCGGGCGTCAGGCCGTAGTCGGGCAGGCGCAGCAGGCGTGCCGATTCGCTCGACACCCAACCCAGGCAACGTAGCAGTTCGGCCTCGGTGGCCAGCTGGCTGACGTTGGCGAACAGGTTGGCCTGACGCACCAGGGAGGCGTCGCCGTAAGGGGTGAAGGGGTTGCCGAGGTTGTTGGTCGACAACGAGCAGGTCACTCCGCAGGCATGCAGGTGCTGCAGCGGTGCCAGGCCCCTGGGTTTGTTGTGGAAGTGCTCGCGGCCGGTGAGGAACAGGTCGGTGCTGGGCAGGCAGGTGACCTGCACGCCGGCCTCGGCCAACGACTCGGCCACCGCCAGCAGGGTGTCCCGGGGCAGGGCGGACAGCTTGGTCACGTGACCGATGGCGACCCGGCCGCCCCATTTGTGCTGGTGGGTGCAGCGGATCACTTCGCCAACCGTCATGCCCTCGGGGTTGAGGTCGAAATCCAGGTGAAAATCCAGATCCCGGTCGAACGCCACCGCCAGCTCGAACAGGCGGCGAATCTGCGCGCCGGGGTCGGCATCGGTGTAGGGGCAACCGCCCAGCACCTCGGCCCCCAACGCCAGGGCCTCGCACAGCAAGGCCTCGGTGCCGGGGTTGTTGAGCAGGCCCTCCTGGGGAAACACACAGATTTCCAGGCTGATGGCCCAGGCGTAGTCCGCCTGCAGGCGGCGCACGGCGTGGAAGCCGGTGAGGCCGATCTGCGGGTCGATTTCCACATGGGTGCGCATGTGCGTGGTGCCCTGGGCGATGGCCTTTTCCAGCACCTGGGCGCCGCGTGCGTAGACGTCCGCCTCGGTGAATTCGGCTTTGGCGGCGCGGGTCTGGGCGATGGCCTCGGCCAGGGTGCCTTCCTCCAGCTGGCAGCGCTGCATGATGCAGGCCTTGTCCAGGTGAATGTGGGTTTCCACCAGGCCCGGCAGCAGCAGCTTGCCGCCGAGGTCGAGGGTTTCGCTGCCGGCGACGGGCACGCTGACGAAGCGGCCATTGTCGACGTAGAGGGTCTGCAGCGGCTGGCGGCCGTCGCCCAGGCGGGCATTGATGATCGTCAGGGCGTTCATGCGGCGGCTCCTTCGCCCAGGTAGGCGGCTTCCAGTTCCGGGTCGCCGCGCAGGTCTTCGGCGCTACCGGATTTGACGATGCGTCCGGTCTCCAGCACGTAGGCGCGATCGGCCACCTGCAGCGCGAGGTTGGCCATCTGGTCGACCAGCAGCAGGGTCACGCCTTCGTCGCGCAGGGCGGCGAGTGCGTCGTACAGCTCGCCGATCATCGCCGGCGACAGGCCCAGGGACGGTTCATCGAGCAAGAGGATCTTCGGTTTGGCCATCAGCCCGCGACCCACCGCCACCATCTGCTGTTCGCCGCCTGAGAGCAGGCCGGCGGGGCTGTCGATGCGGTCGCGCAGGCGTGGGAAGCGGCGCAGGATGGCCTCGATTTCCGCGTCGGCATCGAAGGCCTCCTTGCGCGAGTAGCCACCGAGCAGCAGGTTGTCGCGCACGCTGAGCTGGCCGAACACCTGCCGGCCTTCCGGCACCAGGGCCAGGCCGCGGGCGGCGATGGTGCTGGCGTCGGCGTGCTCGATGTTCTCGTTGTCCAGCACGATGCTGCCGCCACTGGCCGGGTGCAGGCCGGCCAGGCATTGCAGGATGCTCGACTTGCCCGCGCCGTTGGCGCCGAGGATGGCGATCAGCTCGCCCGGGTTGACCACCAAGTTGACCTTGTCCACCACCGGCGCGGCGCCGTAGTCGATCACCAGGTCTTTGATGTACAGGCGTGCGTCGCGCGAGCCGTCCCAGGCTTGGGCCCGGGGCGTGGCCTGGTAGCTGGTGCCGCCGAGGTAGGCGGCGATCACCCGCTCGTCGTTGCGCACCGCGTCCGGCACGCCCCAGGCGATGGGTTTGCCGGCATCGAGCACCAGCAGGCGTTCGGATACCGCCATCACCAGGCCCATGTCGTGCTCCACCAGGATCACCGCGATGCCGAAACCGGCCAGGGTCTTGAACAGGCTGGCCAGACGGTCGGTGTCGCTGCGGCTGAGGCCGGCGGCGGGTTCGTCGAGCAGCAGCACGCTGGGGCGGGTGGCCAGGGCCCGGGCGATTTCCACCAGGCGTCGGTCCACGTGGGCCAGGTCATCGGCCGGGGTGTTGACCGAGCCCTGGTAGCCGACCAGGGTCAGCAGCTGCAGCGCCAGGTCGCGCTGGGTGCTGCTGGCGCGGGTGAACGGCTGGCCGAGACGGCCCTGTTGCATGGCCACCAGCAGGTTCTCCAGCACCGACAGTTCGCCGAACAGCTGGGTGGTCTGGTAGGTACGGGCAATGCCGGCGCGGGCAATCTTCCAGGCCGGCAGGCCGGCCAGGGGACGGCCCAGTTCGATGCTGCCGCTGTCGGGCGCATAGAAGCCGCTGATCATGTTCAGCACCGTGGTCTTGCCGGCACCGTTGGGGCCGATGATGCTGGTGATGCTGCCGGGCGGTGCCTGCAGGCTGACGTTCTGCGCTGCCTGCACGCCGCCGAAGCGGATGCCGATGCCGGTCACCACCAGGCCTGCGGGTGCCACGTCCTGCTTGAAAAAGGCATTCAGGCGGGCCGGGTCGAACGATGGCGGCGCTGCCTGATGTACAGGGCGCAGCCAGAGGCTGGCCAGGGTGCCGAGCAGGCCACGTGGCGCGGCCCAGAGCACGGTGAGCAGCAGCACCGAGAAGATCAGCAGACGGTACTCGGCGAAGTCCGAGAGCATTTCCGGCAGCAGCACGATCAGCAGGGCGCCGAGTAGCGGGCCGAACAGGGTGCCGCTGCCGCCGACGATCACCGCCAGCACGAACAGGATCGACTGCGAGAACGGGAACGAGGCCGGGTTGATGAACATCATCAGCGGCGCCACCAGCGAGCCGGCCAGGCCGGTGAGCAGGGCGGACAGGGCGAAGGCCAGGGTCTTGGTCTGCACCGGGTTGAAACCCAGGGAGCGGGCAGCGATTTCCGCCGATTTCACCGCGCGCATGGCCATGCCCCAGCCGCTGTGGCGCAGGCGCTGGAACAGGGCCAGGGCGCCGACCATCAGGGCTGTGGCGATCAGCGCCATGCTCACGCTGGGGTCGAGGCTGCCGATTTCCGGCATGGGGATGCCCATCAGGCCGTTGGCGCCGCCCGTCAGCGAGCGCCATTCGATCAGGCCGTGGTGCACCACCAGGGCGAAGGCGATGGTGATCATTGCCAGGTACGGGCCGCTGACCCGCAGCGCAGGAATCGCCAGCAGCGCGCCGATGGCACCGCAGGCCAGGCCGGCGGCGAGCATCGCCAGGCCCAGGGGCAGGCCGGCCATGGTCAGCAACGCCGAGACATAGGCGCCGATGGCGTAAAAGGCGATGTGGCCGAAGGATATCTGCCCGCTCAGGCCGATCAGGATATTCAGGCCCACGCCCACCACCACGGCCAGCGCGCAGAAGGTGAAGACCAGCAGCGAGTAACTGTCGAGCAGCAATGACAGGGCGACGCCGAGCAGGCTCAGCAGGCCGAGGGAAACCGGGACGAACAGGGTGTTTTTCAGGGTCATACTTTCACCAGTGTCTGGCTGCCGAACAGGCCGTTGGGACGCAGCGCCAGGGCCAGGATGACCAGGGCGAAGGTGAACAGTTGGGTGAAGGCCGAGCCGAAGTAGATGGTCACCAGGGCTTCCACCAGGCCGAACAGCAGGCCGGCGGCGAACACTCCGCTGGCACTGGCGATGCCGCCGAGAATCGCCACGGCGAAGGCCTTGAGGCCGAACAGCATGCCCATCTCGGCATTCACGCTGAACAACGGTGCGATCAGCAGCCCGGCGATGGCCGCGAACACCGTCGACACGGCGAAGGCCACGGCCACCACCCGGTTGACCCGAATGCCCATCAGCATGGCCGCCTTGGGGTTCTGCACGCAGGCTTCCAGCACCTTGCCCAGGCGGGTGTAACGGCGCACCAGGAACAGTGCCAGGGCGATGGCGCCGCCCATCAGCGGGATTAGCAACTGCAGCACGCTGACGTTGTTGCCCAGCAGTTCCAGGTGCTGGTTGGCCAGCGTCGAGGTGAATTGCCGGGGCTCCTTGCCGAAGGTGAACAGCGCCAGGTTGTCCACCAGGATGCCCGCCGCCACCGTCGCCATCAGCCACGCTTCGGAGCCGCGCGAATGGAACGGCCGCACCAGAAACCGCTCGATGGCCAGGCCGTAGATCGCGCACAGCGTCAGGGTCGCCGGGATCGCCAGCCACAGCGGCCAGCCCCAGGTGACGTAGAAGCTGTAGCCGAGCACGGCGCCGACCATCATGGCGCTGCCCTGGGCGAAGTTGACCGTACGCGAGACCACGTAGGTGATGTGGAAACCCAGGGCCAGCAGGGCATACATGCTGCCCAGCCCGAGCCCGGTGATGATGGCGGCGGTGATCATGACGCGACTCCTCGAGGCGGGCCGCCAGGGCCCGCCGGTTCACGGCTTCAGGGGGCGAGCGGGACGATGCGACCGTCGACGAACTGGGTGAAGACATAGTCGTCCGGGCCCAGGGCGTCGTGCCTGGCCGGGGTGAAGGGCTGCTGGTAGTCCTTGATCAGGCCCTGGTAGCTGTCGATGGCGTAGAAGCCGTCGCGCACCGCAGTACCCTGGGTGTCGCCGGCCTTCTCGATGGCGGCGGCAGCCAGGTGCATGGCGTCATAGGCGTTGGCGATGCCCACCGCCGGGGTCACGTCGGCCAGGCTCTTGATCTCCGGGAAGCGTTGTTTCAGCGCGGCCAGCACGTTGTCGCCCTTGGCGCTGTTGTTCTCGGTGAACACATAGGTCTGGATGAAGTGCACGCGGCTGGCGTTGGGGCCGGCCAGCTCACTGAAACGCCCACCCGCCGGGCCCCAGTGCGACACCACCGGCACGTCCCAGCCCATGCGGTCGAGGGACTTGACCACCTGCGCCGACGGGCCGACGTTGCCGACCATCAGCAGGGTGTCGGCGCCGGCGTTCTTCAGGCGGGTGAGTTGCGGCACCACGTCGAGGTCGCTGTCTTCGATACGTTCGATCCCGGCGTAGGCCATGCCGCGCTTGCTCAGCGCGTCCTTGAAGCCAATCTCGTTGGATTCGCCCCAGGGGTTGTTGATCAGGATCATCCCCGGCTTCTGCATGCCCTGCTTGCTGATGCCGTACTCCACCAGGGCTTCGTCGACCAGCTCGTCGACCGCCGAGACGCGGAACACGTAGTTGTCCTTGGCGCCGTTGACGGTGATCTTGGTGCCGGCGGCCCAGATGCCCATGAACGGTACTTTCAACTGGTTGGCCAGCGGCACGATGGCCAGGGACACCGGCGTGTCGAGGCCGCCGAACAGCACGGTGACCTTCTCGCGCTGCACCAGCTCGCGGGCGGCCAGCATGCCCTTGGCCGGGTTGCTTTCATCGTCGCGGCTAATCAGTTCTACCGGGCGACCGAGCACGCCACCGTTGGCGTTGATTTCTTCGATGGCCACGGTGAGACCGCGGGTGAGGGCTTCGCCGGACTTGGCCGACTGCCCGGACAGGGCCGCAACCAGGCCGACCTTGATCGGCTCTTCAGCCTGCGCCGGAGCGCTCAGGGCCAGACCGAACGAGGCAGCGACCGCCAGGCGGCGTAACGGGAATAGCAGTTTGCGCATGACCTATCTCCTGATTGCTAGCATTTGCATATAATTTGCTAGCAAACGTGGTGCCATAACGCGCAAGCCGTCTAATCCGCGCTTTTACCGGATTATCTGCGCGAATCGTGCACGGATAGCGTGCAGGCTGCACCAGATGCAGGCACCGGCATATCAATGAAATCGGAGTACAGGTAATGAGTGAGATGAACGATGCGGTACAGATTGTTAGCGATTTCCTGGCCGCCTCCATGGCCCCGGACCCGGTCAAGGCCGCCACCTACATGAGCGACGACGTGCGCATCACCTTCACCGGCGGCCGGCACATGCCCACGCCGCAGGACATCACCGCGTTCAACGGCGCGCGCTACGCCTGGGTGAAAAAGGCCCTCGGCCAGTTCGACTGGACCGAGCGCGACGACCACATCGTCGTCTACTCCAACGGCACCCTCTACGGCGAATGGCCGGACGGCCGCAGCTTCTCCGGCAACCGCTACCTGGACCGCTTCGAAGTGCGCAACGGCAAGATCACCCGCATGGACGTGTGGAACGACAGCGCCGAATGGCTCCTGACCCCCGACATCGCCAAGGCCTGAGACCGCGGGTGACGCAGAGCGTCACGGGATGCGTACCCACGCGGAGCGTGGGTACGAGCTGTGTAGGTGCGGGCGGCTGCGATTGATCGTGTGATCGTTCCCACGCTCCGCGTGGGAATGCCTCCCCGGACGCTCCGCGTCCGCTACGCCCAACGGTCGATCACGATCAACCCAGGCTGCCCCGCATAGTCCCGTGCGCTGGAATAGCGCCAGTGCTCCGGCAGGTCCACGTACCCGCGCTTGACCGGGTTGTAGTGGATGTAATCGAGCTTTTGCCGCATCACCGCTTCGCTATAGACCAGCTCCCCATGAACGCCTTCTTGCCAGCACTGGTAGTCGCGGTCGCGCTTGTGCGCCCGCTTGCTGAAGCCCAGACGTTGCAGAGCTCGCTTGGCGCCCTGTATCTCCAGGTGGTCGATGATCCGCCGGGCCGTGAATGACTTGAAGCGGCTGACGCACTGATCCAGCCGAGGCGCCTGGGCCACCAGGTGCAGGTGGTTTTCCAGCACCACATAGCCGAACAGCTTCATGCCGTGCTGCGCCTGCTGATAGCGCCAGCAGTCGAGCAGGATGTCGACCAGCGCAGGGCGGGTGAACAGCGGGAACCACTCGCTGACCGTGCAGGTAAGGAAGTGCGGTTTATCCGGTTCGGTAATGAGGTAACGGCTGCGGCCCATGTATTCGTCCTTGAATCGGTGAGTGAGCCTTCAGCATAGACCGCGGGTGACGCAGAGCATCACGGGATGCGTGCCCACGCGGAGCGTGGGTACGAGCTGTGTAGGTGCGGGCGGCTGCGATTGATCGTTCCCACGCTCCGCGTGGGAATGCCTCCCCGGACGCTCCGCGTCCGCTAGGGACTCAAGAGAACACAGGCCGGAAGAAGCTGCGTTCATAGCTGATGATGCAGCGGGTTTCTTCGGCGTAGGCGAAGGCGGCCTGGCACTCGGCGTCCTGCATGGATTTTTCCCGGTACTGCTCGTACAGCGCCAGGCTGGGGAAACTGAACAGGGCCAGGGCGATGTTGTTGCTGCCCTCGGACGGCATGAAGTAGCCGTGGTGCTGCCCGCCGAAGCGCTCCACCAGCGGTATCCAGAGTTTGGCGTAGTGTTCGAACTGGTCGAGCTTGTAGGGATCGAGGGTATAGCGCAGGTAGCAAGTGATCATGCGAAGGCCTTACAGAGGATGGGATATGCCTGAGGTCAGGCTGAACCTGGATACAGAATGTTCCTACGTAGACGTGGGAACATTCTCTTTGGATTTCAGCCTTCGATTACAAGCGCGTCTCAGCGGACAACGCGCTGTTCGACGAATTCATAGTAAGCCTTGCAGTCTGCCGACGGATCTTGCTTCGTGCTTACGTAGCGGATGCTGTTCTCGTTCAGCACCGTGTAATCGTAGACATCGGCGGTTGGCACGCCATTCGTTTTGAGGGTGTTCTGGCCATTGCTGGCGCTCCAGGTTCCGTGTTCTGTCTGTATCTTCCTGGTTCGTTCCTTGTCAGCGAAAAAAGTGATCTCGAAGCTGCCATCGGGGCGGAAGGTCGAGTTCCAGGCAAGAAACTGGCAGGCAGTGCTTTGCTCCCTGATCCCTTGCCATTCCCCTACCACGCGCGGGTCAAGGGCATTTGTTGCAGGGCTTGCACACGCTGTGAGCAGCGCTGAGGTTGAAAGTACCAACAGGATTTTATGCATGGTCGGGCTCCAGGGGCCGATAGGGAAGTAATGTGCGCAGTCGCCGGTGTGGCGACGGTATCCACGGAAGGCGGTTTCTCTGGCCGGGGGGACGGGCGTACAAACGAAACACCAGATAACAACTGGTGCGAGGGCGCGCTGGAGGCGTAGGGATGGTTGCGTTCAACGAAGTCCCTTTCTGTCTCTGTTCGCTCGCCATCCTGGCAAGAGGGCTCTGACGTTTGCCGCTAGGCTGCGCGTCGGGTGGATGCCAGTGAAGATTGATCTGGCGCCCGCGATGCTATTTTACTTTTCGCTGTTATGTCCATGTGGTGCATGCCGTGTACGGCTAGCACCACTGCCGTTCACCGCCAGCTGAGTATCGGCCAGCCGGTCTGTTCGGCGTGGGCGCGCAGCACGGGATCCGGGTTGACCACGTGGGGGTGGGGGACCTGTTGCAGCAGTGGCAGGTCGTTGCGTGAGTCGGAGTAGAAGTAGGCGCCCTCCAGGGTTTCGCCCTGTTCCTGCAGCCAGGCATTGAGCCGGGTGACCTTGCCGTCGCGGTAGGTCAGCACGCCCTGGGTGCGGCCGCTGTAGCAGCCGTGTTGCTGTTCCAGGTCGATGGCCAGTACGTCTTCGACGCCCAGGCGCGCGGCGATGGCGCTGACCAGGAAGTGCGCCGAGGCGGAGATGATCAGGATGCGGTCGCCGGCCTCGCGGTGGGTGGCCAGGCAGCGGGTGGCGTCGCTGTAGAAGATCGGTTCGATCACGTCTTCCACGTAGGGCTCGACGATGAAGGCCACTTCTTCTTCGGTGCGGCCGACCAGGGGCGACAGGCTGAAGGCCATGTAGTCTTCCATGGCCAGTTTGCCCTCGGCATAGAGGGTCATCAGTTCGTGGTCACGCTTCAGGAAGCTCTCGCCGTCGACCCAGCCCTGGCGCGCCATTTCTTCGCTCCACAGGCTGGCGCAGTCGCCGCCGATCAGGGTTTCGTCCAGGTCGAAAATTGCCAGTGCCATCAAGCCACCTCACGGATTGCAGAGGCCGCTATGGTAAGCGCAACGGGCTGTCCGCTGGCATGTAAATCCGCTTCCGAGCGGTTCAGCACGTCCACCAGCAGTTCGACGCCACGGGCCTCCACCCGGTAGCGGATGACGTTGCCAAGCAGGCTGTGGCTGCGGATCACACCGTCGATGCTGCCACCCTGGCCGAGCTGGATGGCCTCGGGGCGAATCGCCACCTTGCTGTCGACCGGGCGGTCCAGCAGGCGGCTGGCGGTGGCGGCATCCAGCAGGTTGTAGTTGCCGATGAAACCGGCGGCGAAGGCGTCGACCGGCGCGGTGTAGAGGGTTTCGGCGTCGCCGCTCTGGACGATCTTGCCGGCGTTCATCAGCACGATGCGGTCGGACATGACCAGGGCTTCTTCCTGGTCGTGGGTGACGAAGATGGTGGTCAGGCCCAGCTCGCGCTGGATGCTGCGAATCTGCTCGCGCAGGTGTTTACGGATGCGCGCATCGAGCGCCGACAGCGGTTCGTCGAGTAGCAGCAGGCGCGGGCGGGTGACCAGCGAGCGGGCCAGGGCCACGCGCTGGCACTGGCCACCGGACAGCTGGTGCGGGTAGCGATTGGCGAACTCGCCCAGTTCCACCATGGCCAGGGCATCCTGCACGCGCTGCGCGCTTTCGGCCTTGTCGACCTGCTGCATGCGCAGGCCGAAGGCGACGTTCTGTTGCACGGTCATGTTGGGGAACAGGGCGTAGCTCTGGAACACCATGCCGATGCCGCGCTTCTGCGGTGCCAGGGGCACCAGGTCTTCGCCACCGAGCAGGATCTGCCCGCCGTTGACCTCGGTCAGGCCGGCGATGCAGCGCAGCAGGGTGGACTTGCCGCAGCCGGAGGGGCCGAGCAGGGTGACGAATTCACCCTGGGCAATCTCGCAATCGATGTCACTGAAGATCGAGGTGTCGCCGTACTGCTTGTGCAGGCCGCGAATGCTCAGGTAACTCATGGTCTGTCCTTGTTCAGGCGGTTGGCTGCCCAGGTGAAGATCAGCACGAAGAAGAAGTAGGAAATCACCAGGGCACTGTTGAAGTGGCCGCTGCTGTTTTTCATGTTGTTCAGGTAGACCTGCAGGGTCTCGTAGCGGGTGCCCACCAGCAGGTTGGCGAACACGAATTCGCCGAACAGGAAGCTGAAGGACAGGAACAGCGACACCATCAGGCCCTTGCGCAGGTTGGGCAGGACCACCAGGAACGCGGCCTTCCAGGTGCTGGCGCCGAGCAGGTGGGCAGCGTCCATCAGGTCGCGCAGGTTGATCGCCTGCAGGTTGTTGGTGATCGCCCGGTACATGAAGGGCAGGGCGATGGTGAAGTAGGCGCCGATCAGGATCCATGGCGTGCCGACCATCGCCAGCGGGCCCGATCCGTAGATCTGCAACAGCCCCACCGAGGACACCACTGGCGGCACGGCGAAGGGCAGCAGGATGAGGATGTTCATCAGGGCGTCGAGCCGGGGGAAGTGGTAATGCACCACGAACAGCAGCGGCAGGATCAGCACCACCGCCAGCAGCAGGGCGGCGAAGCACACCAGCAGCGACTGGCCGAACGCCCGCAGGAAGCGTTCCTCGCTCCACAACTGCAGGTACCACTTGAAGGTCAGGCCGTCGGGCAGGATGGTCGCCGACCAACTGGTGGCCAGGGAGTAGAGCAGGGTGGCGGCCAGCGGCGTGAGCAGGATCAGGAACAGCAGCCACACCACCACGCGGTGGTAGAGGGCGGTGGGCTTGGCCTCAGCGCGAGACATGGTAGCTCCTCTTCAGCAGCACCTGGTGCGCGACGGTGATCACCGCCATCAGGCCGACCAGGATCATCGACAGGGCGCTGGCCATGTTCGGGTCGAGGGAGATGTCGCCGGACACCATGCCGGCGATGCGGATCGGCAGCACGTTGAAGTTGCCGGTGGTCAGGTAGTACACGGTGGCGTAGGCACCCAGGGCGTTCGCCAGGAGGATGACGAAGGTGCCGAGCAGCGCCGGGGTCAGCACCGGCAGCCCGATGTGGCGCCAGAAACTCCAGGTGCCGGCGCCGAGCAGCGCGGCGGATTCACGCCAGTCCTCGCGCAGGGCGTCGAAGGCCGGGTAGAGCAGCAGCACGCCGAGGGGAATCTGGAAGTAGGTGTAGAGCACGATCAGCCCGGTCTTGGAATACAGGTTGAAGTCCTCGATCACCCCGGCCTGCTTGAGCAGGATGGTCAGCGCGCCGTTGAAGCCGAGCAAGATGATGAAGGCGAACGCCAGGGGCACGCCGGCAAAGTTGCTGGTCATGTTGGAGAAGGCCATGACGAAGTCCCGCAGGCGCGAGTCCACCTGGCGCAGCGAGTAGCTGCCGAGGATGGCGATGGCGATGCCGAACACGCTCGACCAGAAGGCAATCTGCAGGCTGTGCTTGATCGCCTGCAGGTAGAACTTGGAGCTGAAGGCCCGCTCGAAGTTGGCCAGCCCCCAGCCTTGCGGGGTGTTCAGGCTGTTGACCGCGACCCATACCAGCGGCGCGACCTGGAAGGCGATGAAGAAAACGGCGAATGGCAGCAGGCACAGCAGGGCCAGCCATTTGCCGCGGGGGGCGGCATTCACGTGAGCAGCTCCTTGCACGTGGGTTTGTCGTGGGCGGCGCCCAGCAGTGTGCAGATGGTGCCGCACAGCTCGGTCTGCCGGGGGCGGGCGTCGGGATCCAGGCTGAAGGCGTCGCCCAGCACGAACAGCGGCACTTCCCGCTCCTCCGGCAGCAGGCCGTTGTGCGAGCGGTCGGTGTTCATGCCGTGGTCGGCGGTCACCAGCACCTGGTAGCCGTCGTCCAGCCAGCGTTGCAGGTAGTCGGCCAGGAGGATGTCGGCCCGGCGTGCGCTGTTGCGGTACTGCGGGCTGTCGAGGCCGTGCTGGTGCCCGGCGTCGTCGATGTTCATCGGGTGCACCAGCAGGAAGTCCGGCGAATGCCGCAGGCGCAGGCTTTCGGCATCGACGAACAGGTGCGAATCCGGGTAGTGGTCGGCGTAGTAGAAATGCCCGTGCTGGATGGGCAGGTCCGGGGCGTGGGTGTGGCGGTCGCGCACGGCGTCGAAGGGCGCGCGGTTGTACAGCTCGCTCATCCAGTGATAGGCCGCGGCGGCGGTGCTCAGCCCGGCGGCGCGGGCGTAGTGGAACACCGAGCGCTGGTGGCTCAGGCGCACCACGTCGTTGTGCACGATGCCGCTGTCGATCGGCGGCACGCCGGTGAGGATGCATTCATAGAGCGGGCGGGACAGCGACGGCAGCTCGCAGTCGAGCGGGTACAGCGCCGCACGACCGGCCGCACAGTAGGCGTGCAGGTGGCCCATGGCATGGCGCGCCACCGAGTGGCTGAGCCCATCGAGCAGGACGAGGATGACCTTGGACGGCATGGAGAGTCCCGTGATCGAAGAAAGCGGAAAGTGGATGACGCTTGGTTCATCCACCGTTGCGATCGCAGTCGTGGCCTGGCGGCCGTCGCCGCTGAAGCGCCTCCCACAGAGGCGTCTGTGCCGTGGGAGGGGCTTCAGCCGCGACAGGATCACTCCATGTTGATGATCACGTGTTCCTGCCAGAGCTGCGGCAGGGTCTTGGAGGTCGCTTCCCAGGCCGCGGCGTCCTTGATCGGCTGGACCTTGGCGTACTGCTCGTTGGGCAGCAGCTTGGCCTGGACCTCGGCCGGCAGGGTCAGGTGCTCGGCGCGGATCGGCCGGGCGTTGCCCTTGGCCAGGTTGATCTGTCCGGCATCGCTGAGGATGTATTCGCGGGTCAGCTTGGCGGCGTTGGGGTGCTTGGCGTACTTGTTGATGATGGTGGTGTAGCCGGAGATCACCGAGCCGTCGGAGGGGATCAGCACTTCGAAGCGATTCGGGTCGATCTGGTCGCGGTAGGACAGGCCGTTGAAGTCCCACACCACGCCGACTTCCACTTCGCCTTTTTCCAGGGTCTGGATGGTCGGGTTGGCCAGCGACAGGCGACCCTGGCCGGCGATGTCGGCGAAGAAGTCCAGGCCGGGCTGGATGTTCTTCTCGTCGCCGCCGTTGGCGATGGCCGCCGCCAGTACGCCGTTTACCGCCTGGGCGGCGGAGCTGACGTCGCCGATGGCCACGCGGTATTTGCCGGTCTTCAGGTCGGCCCAGCTTTTCGGAGCGTCCTTGACCAGTTGCTTGTTGATGATGAAAGCGATGGAGCCGGTGTAGGCCAGCATCCAGTGGCCGTCGGTGTCCTTGGCCCAGGCCGGGATCTGCTCCCAGGTGCTCGGCTTGTAGGGCTGGGTCACGCCCTGTTGCACGGCGATGGGGCCGAAGGCGGCGCCGACGTCACCGATGTCGGCGGTGGCGTTGTCTTTCTCGGCGGCGAACTTGGCGATTTCCTGGGCCGAGCTCATGTCGGTGTCCATGTGCTTGAGGCCGTACTTGCTGGCCAGATCGCTCCAGGTGTCCTTCCAGTTGGCCCAGCTGTCTGGCATCCCCACGCTGTTCACGGTGCCTTCGGCACGCGCGGCCTTTTCCAGTGCATTCAAATCCGTATCGGCAGCCATGGCCTGGGTTGCCAGGGCGATGGCCGAGCCCATGAGTGAAGCCAGCAGCAGTTGTTTCATCTGAAACTCCTTTGCGGTGAGGGTTGGTCTAGATCAGCAAGACCCAAGCCAATCTAGGCCCGACAGGTGACAGTTTTATGTCCGGCGGCTCCGGGCAGATGTCCATGTGCCGTGGGTACCGGTGATCAACAAGCGTAGACCATGGGTAAGTCCCTGATTCGCGGGCGAATGGCGGGCTGGCTGATGGCACGGGGCCTGCTTGCAGGCAGGTTGTCATCTGCCGGTCATCTAGACTGCCTAGGCTTGAAACATGGCCAGGGTCGTTCCGATCAGGCGGCTGATGCCCCGGAATGGGGCTGGACTAGTCCAAAAGAGGATGTCTTGATGCGCGATGAAGCGCCGCGTGCAATCACTACCATCTGCCGCGCCCTGGAAGAACAGATCGGCCACGGCCTGTTGCCCTCGGGCAGCAAGCTGCCGGCGGAGCGCAAGCTGAGCGAGCTGTTCGACACGACGCGCATTACCCTGCGCGAGGCCCTCAGCCAGCTGGAGGCCCAGGGCCTGGTGTACCGCGAGGAACGCCGCGGCTGGTTCGTGTCACCGGCACGGGTGGCCTACAACCCGCTGGTGCGCAGTCACTTTCACGCCATGGTCGCCGAGCAGGGCCGGGTGCCGGCCACCGAGGTGCTGAGTGCGCGCCTGCTGCCGGCCAACGCGGAAATCTGCCAGTTGCTGGCCTTGCCGGCGCTGTCCAGCGTCTACCAGATCCGCCGTGCGCGGCGCATCGACGGGCGCCTGGTGCTGTACGTCGAGCACTACCTGAACCCGGCCTATTTTCCCAACGTGCTGGATTTCGACCTGACCCGCTCGCTTACCGAGCTGTACGTCAGCGAATACGGCGTGCACTACGGGCGGGTGCGCTTCGACATGGTGCCGACCGCCCTGCACAACGAAGCGGCCGCCGCCCTGAAAGTGGCGGTGGGCAGCCCGGCGCTGCGCATCACCCGGGTCAACCGCGACCAGCACGGCCGCCTGATCGACTGCGACATGGAGTTCTGGCGCCACGACGCCATCCATGTCAGCGTCGAAGTGCCGGATTGAGCGCTTACTGATCGTCCAGCTGGTGATCGTTCCCACGCTCCGCGTGGGAATGCAGCCCTGGACGCTCCGCGTCCGCTACGGTCGGCTGATTGAGTCGAATAGCGTAGAACTATTCACGATTGGGACGCAGAGCGTCCCCTGATGCGTACCCACGCGGAGCGTGGGTACGATCTTCAAGGCACGACCGTACAGCCCTTACGGCAGGTCGGCGCTGGCGTAGAAGGCGGTGAGGACTTTCACCAGGTGGGCCAGGTCGTAGCTGCCGGCCAGTTCGCGGATGGAGTGCATGGCGAAGGTCGGCAGGCCGATGTCCACGGTGCGTACGCCCAGCTGGCTGGCGGTGATCGGGCCGATGGTCGAGCCGCAGCCCATGTCGCTGCGGGTGACGAAGCTCTGCACCGGCACTTCGTTTTCCAGGCACAGGTGGCGGAAGAACCCGGCGGTTTCGCTGTTGGTGGCGTAGCGCTGGTTGCTGTTGATCTTGATCACCGGGCCGGCGTTGAGCTTCGGGCCGTGGTTGCCGTCGTGCTTGTCGGCGTAGTTCGGGTGGATGCCGTGGGCGTTGTCGGCCGACACCAGCAGCGAGCGCTGGAGGGTGCGCACGAAATCGTCGCCTTCCGGCAGCACGCGGCGCAGCACCTGTTCGAGGAACGGGCCGTCGGCGCCGCAGGCCGAGCAGGAGCCCACTTCTTCATGGTCGGTGCAGACCAGCACGCAGGTTTCGTCGTCACCGGCTTCGATCAACGCCTGCAGGCCTGCGTAGCAGGACAGCAGGTTGTCCAGGCGGGCCCCGGCGATGAAGTCCTGGTTGAGGCCGACCACCGCCGCGCTCTGGGTGTCGTAGAAGCTCAGCTCGTAGTCCAGCACCGCGTCGGCGTTGAAGTCGTGCTCCATGGCCAATTGTTCGGTGAGCAGGGCGCGGAAGTCGGCGCTTTCGCTGCCGCCGAGCTGGGCCAGGATCGGCGGCAGTTCGTTCTGCGGGTTGATCGCCCAGCCCTGGTTGGCCTCGCGGTTGAGGTGGATGGCCAGGCTGGGGATCACGGCGATGGGCTGGTAGAAGTCGATCAGGCCGCTTTCCACCTTGCCGTCGCGGCGGTAGGTCACTCGGCCGGCCAGGGACAGGTCACGGTCGAACCAGGGGGCCAGCAGGGCACCGCCATAGACCTCGACACCGAGCTGGAAGAAGCCCTGGCGCTGCAGTTCCGGGTTGGGCTTGACGCGCAGGCAGGGGCTGTCGGTGTGGGCACCGACCAGGCGGATACCGCCGTCGACGGGCGAGCGCTTGCCCAGCTTGAAGGCGATGATCGAGGAGTCGTTGCGGGTGACGTAGTAGCGGCCGCCGGCTTCGGTCTGCCAGGGCGCACGTTCGTCGAGGTAGCGGTAGCCCGCCGCCTCCAGGCGCATGGCCAGGCTGGTGGTGGCGTGGAAAGGGGTGGGGGAGGCGTTGAGGAAATCGATCAGGCCTTGGTTCAGTTCTTCGCGCATGGGGCACTCCGGGCGGCAATGGGCGAATTCTATCGGATTTGCCTGCCGCGTTGGGCGCCTTGCTGCTCAGGGGGCGATTGCCACCAGGCTCAGCAGGTGGTCGTCGAATTCGCCGAACTGCCCCTGCACCTCGGTGCCGCTCAGCCACTCCGGGTGCAGGTCGATCAGCAGGCGCAGGGTCGCGCGGCCGTCGTCCTGCAGCGCCGCCAGTTCGGCGTCGTGGAAGTAGAAGCGCTGCAGGGTCAGCGGGTAGAGCGCCTTGAACAGGCTTTCCTTGAGCGAGAAGGTCAGGCTGACGCGCCAGGCGCGTTCTTCGTCGGCCAGGTGCTGGATGCGCCGCCATTCATCCGGGGTGAGGATTTCCGGGGCCAGGCGGTCGGCGCGTTCCACCGGCAGCCGCTGTTCCACGTCCAGCCCCAGCCCGCGCCAGGCGCTGGCGGGGGCGACCACCGCGGCGGCCCAGCCGGTGCCGTGGGTGATCGAGCCGCTCAGGCCGGCCGGCCATTGCGGTGCGCGGTCTTCACCGATGCCCGGCACCACCGCCAGGCCGCTGACCCGACGCAGGGCCTCCCGCGCGCACAGGCGACCGGCCAGGTATTCGGTCTGGCGCTTGGCCACGCCCCGCACCTGCGGGATCGCGCACCGGGCGAAATCCTGGCTGTCCAGGTGCTCGGGGGTGAAGCGGGTACTGATCAGTCGCGCCTCGGCCAGGACGTGGGGCAGCGGCCAATGATCGGCCAGGGGCGTGCAGCAGGCGGGGAGGTAATCGTTCATCGGGGCATTCTGCCGGTTGTGGGAGGGGGCGGCCAGTCAAACGGGCGTTTACATTTCTTTGCAAAGGCGCAACAAAGCTAAACGGATAGTCGCGTGGCATTTTGCCAGACTAGGCGTGCGTTTCTTATGGGACGCAGGTGAGGTTGTAGTTGGTGTCCGGGTATTCCGGAGCCGACTTTTCTCTGAGTTCGAGTACGGGAGCCCCTATAAGGCTCCCGTTTTTTTTGCCCGCGATTCTGAAAGGTGCGGTTGGCGCGCAGGATCGATCCATGGCTACGGGCAGAAGAGCTCGCGGGCAAGCCCGCTCCTACAGGTACACGATTCATCCGCGCACGTCGGTTTTGAACAGCCCGTAGGGTGGGCGAGTGGCGCACACCGGTCTTGGCTGATTGCTGCGCTACGGGTGCGCCACGTAGCCCGCCAGCGGTATCGAGCCGGCAACAGCTGGTGGGTTACGGCGCCTCGAAACCAGTGGGTTGGGACTGACTTGTGACCAGGCGCCTAACCCACCCTACGGCTACGAATTCGCCTGTAGGGTGGGCTAGTGGCGCACACCGGTCTTGGCTGATTGCTGCGTTACGGGTGCGCCACGTAGCCCACCAGCGGTATCGAGCCGGCAATATTTCGGTGGGTTACTGCGCTTTGAAACCGTTGGGTTGGGCCGGATTTTTGGCCCGGCGCCTAACCCACCCTACGAGTGCCAGCCCACCGGCATTACCAACCCGGTACGCCGTGCATGTCCGGCAGTTTGTGGGCGATCCCCTTGTGGCAGTCGATGCAGGTGGCCTTGCCGTCGGCCAGGGAGGTGGAGTGCATCTGCCGGGCCCGGGGGCTCTGGCGGGTGAAGTCCATGAAGTCGAAGCCGTGGCAGTTGCGGCATTCCAGCGAGTCGTTGGCTTTCAGGCGTGCCCATTCGTGCTCGGCCAGCTCGCGGCGCTTCTCGAGGAATTTCTCGCGGGTGCTGATGGTGCCGAAGATCTTGCCCCAGACCTCCTTGGAGGCCTGCATCTTGCGCGCGATCTTGTCGGTCCACTGGTGCGGCACGTGGCAGTCGGGGCAGGTGGCGCGCACGCCGGAGCGGTTGCTGTAGTGGATGGTGTCCTGCAGCTCGACGTACACGTTGTCGCGCATTTCGTGGCAGGAAATGCAGAACTGCTCGGTGTTGGTGGCTTCCAGGGCGGTGTTGAAGCCGCCCCAGAAGATGATTCCGGCGATGAACCCGCCCAGGGTCAGGAAGCCCAGGCTGTAGTGCACGCTCGGGCGTCGCAGGATGCCCCAGTAGTCCTTGAGCAGCGCGATCAATGATTTCATGTCGCCTCCTCAGGGCTTCTGCTTGGCGTTGGCTTCGTCTTGCAGGATGGTGTCGATGGTCTTGAAGTCGTTGCCCACCAGGGTGCCCACCTCTTTCTGCGGCACATGGCACTGGGTGCAGAAGTAGCGGCGCGGCGACACCGCGGCCAGGGCCTGGCCGTCGCGGTCCATGTAGTGGGTGATGCTGATCATCGGCGCCTGGCTGCGGGCACTGTTGGCCCGGCTGTGGCAGGCCAGGCACTTGTTGCCGTGGATGTCGACCTGGTAGCCACGGATGCTGTGGGGGATGGTCGGCGGTTGTTCCGGGTAATTGCGCTCGCGCTTGATGTCCTTGTTTTCGTCGTTGGGAATGGGCGGAGCCGGCAGGCTCTGGCTCAGGGTGCCACCGGGGCGCCGCCCATCGGGGGCGGGCGCGTCCAGCGGGTAATTGACTTCGGCAGCGAAGGCCAGGCCGAAGGCGGCCAGCAACAGCAGGGGCAGCAGGCGGTAACTCATGACGGTTCTCCTCAGGCCAGGCTGACCAGTTCGATCTTCACTGCGCATTTCTTGTAGTCGGTCTGCTTGGAGATCGGGTCGGTGGCGTCCAGCGTGACCTTGTTGATCAGCTTGTTGGCGTCGAAGAACGGCACGAACACCAGGCCGCGCGGCGGCTTGTTGCGGCCCCGGGTCTCGATCCGGGCGCGCATCTCGCCGCGCCGGCTGATCACTTTCACCTCGCTGCCACGGCGGGCCTTGAGGGTCTTGGCGTCGTCCGGGTGCATGTACACCAGGGCGTCGGGGACCGCCTTGTGCAGCTCGTCGACGCGCTGGGTCATGCTGCCGGTGTGCCAGTGTTCCAGGACCCGGCCGGTGGCCAGCCAGAACGGGTAGTCGGCGTCCGGCGCCTCGGCTGGCGGCTCGTAGGGCAGGGCGAAGATGATCGCCTTCTTGTCCGGGTAGCCGTAGAACTGCACGCCGCTGCCCTTGGCCACGTAGGGGTCGTGCCCCTCGCGGTAGCGCCAGCGGGTTTCCTGGCCGTCCACCACCGGCCAGCGCAGGCCGCGGGCGGCGTGGTAGCTGTCGAACGGCGCCAGGTCGTGGGCGTGGCCCCGGCCGAACTGGGCGTATTCCTCGAACAGGCCCTTCTGCAGGTAAAAGCCGAAGGCCTTGGCTTCGTCGTTGCGGTAACCGGCTTCGATCTGCTCGCTCGGGAACTGATCGACCTGGCCGTTGGTGAACAGCACCTGATACAGGGTCTTGCCCTTGTATTCCGGCGATTTGCTCAGCAGCTCGGCGGGCCAGACTTCATCGGTGGTGAAGCGCTTGGAGAACTCCACCAGCTGCCACAGGTCGGACTTGGCCTCGCCCGGGGCGCTGACCAGCTGGTGCCAGAACTGGGTGCGGCGTTCGGCGTTGCCGTAGGCACCTTCCTTTTCCACCCACATGGCGCTGGGCAGGATCAGGTCGGCGGCCTGGGCCGAGACGGTGGGGTAGACGTCCGAGACGATGATGAAGTTGTCCGGGTTGCGCCAGCCCGGCAGCACTTCCTGCATGATGTTCGGGCCGGCCTGCATGTTGTTGCTGACCTGGGTCCAGTACACATTCAGCACGCCGTCCTTGAGCATGCGGCTCTGCTGCACGGCGTGGAAGCCGACCTTCTCCTGGATGGTGCCGGCGGGCAGCTTCCAGATCTTCTCGGCGGTCTCGCGGTGTTTCGGGTTGGTCACCACCATGTCCGCCGGCAGGCGATGGGAGAAGGTGCCGACTTCCCGGGCGGTGCCGCAGGCCGACGGCTGGCCGGTGAGCGAGAAGGGGCTGTTGCCCGGCTCGCTGATCTTCCCGGTGAGCAGGTGGATGTTGTAGACCAGGTTGTTGGCCCACACGCCCCGGGTGTGCTGGTTGAAGCCCATGGTCCAGAACGACATGACCTTGCGGTTCGGGTCGGCGTACAGCTCGGCCAGGGCCTTGAGCCGTTCGGCCGGCACGCCGGTTTCCTGGGCGGTGCGCTCCAGGGTGTAGGGTTTGACGAACTCGCTGAACTGGGCGAGGGACATGTCGCTCCAGGTGTTGGCCTTGTCGGCATTCTTCGCCTGCATTTCCAGGGGATTGTCCGGGCGCAGGCCGTAGCCGATGTCGTCGGCGCCCTTGGCGAAGCGGGTGTGGCGGTTGACGAAGTCCTTGTTCACCGCACCGCTCTGGATGATGTGGTTGGCGATGTAGTTGAGGATCATCAGGTCGGTCTGCGGCTTGAACACCAGCGGAATGTCCGCCAGGTCGAAGCTGCGGTGTTCGAAGGTGGAGAGCACCGCGACCTTGGTGTGCGGGTGGCTCAGGCGGCGGTCGGTGACGCGGCTCCAGAGGATCGGGTGCATCTCGGCCATGTTCGAGCCCCAGAGCACGAAGGCGTCGGCGGCCTCGATGTCGTCGTAGCAGCCCATCGGCTCGTCCATGCCGAAGGTGCGCATGAAGCCCATCACCGCCGAGGCCATGCAGTGGCGGGCGTTGGGGTCGATGTTGTTGCTACGGAAGCCGGCTTTCATCAGTTTGTTGGCGGCGTAGCCTTCCCACACCGTCCATTGCCCCGAGCCGAACATGCCGATGGATTCGGGGCCCTTGGTCTTCAGGGCTTGCTTGTACTTCTCGGCCATGATGTCGAAGGCCTGGTCCCAGCTGATCGGCTGGAACTGGCCCTGCTTGTCGTACTGGCCGTTGGTCATGCGCAGCAGCGGCTGGGTCAGGCGGTCGCTGCCGTACATGATCTTCGACAGGAAGTAGCCCTTGACGCAGTTCAGCCCACGGTTGACCTCGGCCTTGACGTCGCCGTGGGTGGCGACCACCTGGTTGTCGCGGGTGGCGACCATGACGCTGCAGCCGGTGCCGCAGAACCGGCAGGGCGCCTTGTTCCACTCCAGGCTGGTCATGTCGGCTTCGGTAATCAGGTTGCTGGCCGAGGTGGCGATCGGCAGCCCGGCGGCGGCCGCGGCAATGGCGGCCGCCTGGGCCTTGGCGAACTCACGGCGGGTGAGGTTCATGGTGCATCTCCTTCTGGGGCGAGGAGTTCGTGGTAGACCAGCGCGGCGTTGAGTACACCGGGCAGGGCGGCGATTTGATCGATGCGTTGCAGGATCTGGTTTTCGTGTTCGGTCTCGAGCACCACCACCAGCTTGCCCAGGGGGCTTTCCTGGTGCAGCTCCAGGCCGTCGAGGTGGCGCAGGTTGGCCTTCACCGCCTCGAACAGTTCGGGGCGGGCGTGTACCAGCAAGCTGGCGATGTGCAGGGTGGCGGCCATGATCCGTGGCTCCAGGGAATCGGGAAGGGAGGTCAGCTGGGTGGGCCGGGTGGACCCAGGAGCATCTGCAGGAACCAGATGAAGAAGCCGTAGCCGCCGACCAGGGCGACCGACAACAGCGGGAACAGGGCAACGATGAGAAACAGGAACAGACGGGTTTCCTTGCGTTTCGATGCCGCTTTTTCAGGGGCGGTGTGCATCTCTGCCAACTCCATGGAAGCGTCGCGTTCAGTTAGACCTTACTCGATACAAGGGTATAGACCCTTGATCCGGGTCAAGTCCAGGCGAGTTAGTCGAGATATTCGTGCATGTGCGCTTGCGCGAAGCCGCGTGCTAGGCTTCGCGCCGTTTTCCCGGACCCGGTCTTCATGAGCCTTTTCAATGCCTTCCGCTGCTGATAGCGCGCACCTCACGCGCGGCACCGTTGCCTACCGGCGCGCCACCTTGGCGCTGTTCTGCGCCGGCTTCGCCACCTTCGCCTTGCTCTACTGCGTGCAACCGCTGTTGCCGCTGCTGGCGGCGCACTTTTCCGTGTCCGCGGCGGGCAGCAGCCTGGCGCTGTCGCTGACCACCCTGAGCCTGGCGCTGTGCCTGCTGCTGTCCGGGGCGCTGGCGGAAAGCTGGGGGCGCAAGCCGGTGATGGTGGCGGCCCTGGGGCTGGCGTCACTGCTGGGGATCGCCTGCGCCTGGGTCGATGACTGGGACCAGTTGCTGCTGTTGCGGGCGCTGCTCGGCCTGGCCCTGAGCGGTCTGCCGGCCCTGGCCATGGCCTATGTGGGCGAGGAATTCGACCCCGAATCGCTGCCGGCGGCCATGGGCCTGTACATCGGCGGCACGGCCCTGGGCGGCCTGCTCGGGCGTCTGCTGGCGGGCCTGCTCAGCGATCTGGGGGGCTGGCCGCTGGCGCTGGGCGGTATCGCCGGCCTGGGGCTGCTGGCGCTGGTGCTGTTCGTCTGGCTGCTGCCGCCGTCCCGGCATTTCCGCGCCCAGCCGCTGTCCGTGCGCGGTCTGCTGGGCAACTTCGCCCTGCACCTGGGCAACCCACAGCTGCGCGTGCTGTTCCTGCTGGCGTTCCTGCTGATGGGCGGTTTCGTCGCGCTGTTCAATTACGTGGGCTTCCGTCTGGCCGCACCGCCGTTCGAGCTGTCGTCGACCCTGATCGGCCTGCTGTTCACCGTGTACCTGGTTGGCATTTTCAGCGCCGGCTGGGCCGGTCGCCTGGTGACCCGGCTGGGTGCGCGGCCCGTGCTGCAGGGGGGTATCGGCATCATGCTGGCGGGTGTCGCGCTGTGTGCCACGCCCTGGCTGGCGGCGGTGGTGGCGGGACTGGGGTTGTTCACCCTGGGGTTCTTCGCAGCCCACGCGGTGGCCAGCGGTCAGGTCGGCCAACGCGCCGCAGGGGCCAAGGCCCAGGCGTCGGCCCTGTACCTGTTCGCCTATTACCTGGGCTCGAGCGTGGTCGGTTACGGCGCCGGGTATGTGTGGGAACACCTCGGCTGGCTGGCGATGCTGGCAGGCCTGACAGCGCTGTTCGTTGGCGCCGCCTGGTGGGCGCGCAAAGTCTAACGGTTCAGCGTCGGTTCAGCGTCGGTTCAGCGTCGGTTCAGGGTGTGTTCAGCGGCGGTTCAGGCGGGTGCAGGCAGCATGGGTCCTGCTTTCAACACCCCAACGAACCTTACCGAGGGCACACCATGAAGCTCAACCTGAACACCCTGGCACTGGCCACTGCACTGACCTTTGGCGCTGCCTCGGCCCAGGCGGCCGACAACTTCGCCGGGCTGACCTGGGGCAAGACCGACAACAACATCCAGAAGTCCACCGCGCTCAACAATGCCCTGGACAACCCGCGCTACGACAAGGTCATCAACGGCACCGGGACCTGGGGCGTGCGCGCCGGCCAGGTCGCGGAAGACCATCGCTACTACGCCACCTACGAGTACATCTCCGACACCGACGGCGCCCTGAAACTGCGTCAGCAGAACCTGCTGGGCAGCTACGACCTGTTCTTCCCGCTGGGCGAGAACGGCACCAAACTGTTCGGCGGTGCGACCCTCGGCCTGGTCAAGCTGGAGCAGGATGGCAAGGGCCTCAAGCGTGACAGCGACATCGGCTATGCGGCGGGGCTGCAGGCCGGCATCCTGCAGAACCTCAACAGCAACACCTCGATCGAGGCCGGCTACCGCTACCTGCGCACCAACGCCGGCACCGAAGTGGCGCCACAGGGCGGCAGCAAGGTTGGCTCCCTGGACCTGCACAGCACCTCGCAGCTGTACCTGGGTGCCAACTACAAGTTCTAAACCTGTCTCGGATCGCGGCGGGTCGGCATACTGCGTTGATGCGGGTGCCGGCCTGCGTGATTCGACAGGCATCGCGAACGTGCCGTATCTGCACATCGGCCGGGCAGTTGCCCGGCCAACCCCCGGGGGAGGATAGCGTCATGAAATTGCTGGTGGTGGAAGACGAGGCGTTGTTGCGCCATCACCTCTATACCCGCCTTGGCGAACAGGGCCACGTGGTGGACGCGGTGGCCAACGCCGAGGAGGCCCTGTACCGCGCGGAGGAATACCGCCACGACCTGGCGGTGGTCGACCTGGGACTGCCGGGCGTCAGCGGCCTGGACCTGATCCGCGAGTTGCGCAGCCAGGGCAAGGGCTTTCCCATCCTGATCCTGACCGCACGGGGCAACTGGCAGGACAAGGTCGAAGGGCTGGCCTGCGGCGCCGACGATTACGTGGTCAAGCCGTTCCAGTTCGAGGAACTCGAGGCGCGGCTCAACGCGCTGCTGCGGCGTTCGTCCGGCTTCACCCAGGCCACCATCGAAGCCGGTCCGCTGCGGCTCGACCTGAACCGCAAGCAGGCGCAGATGGGCGATACCGTCCTGGCGCTGACCGCCTTCGAATACCGCATCCTCGAATACCTCATGCGCCATCACCAGCAGGTGGTGGCCAAGGAGCGGCTGATCGAGCAGCTCTACCCGGACGACGAAGAGCGTGACCCCAATGTCATCGAAGTGCTGGTCGGACGGCTGCGGCGCAAGCTGGAAGGCGATAGCGGCTTCAAACCCATCGACACCATCCGCGGGCAGGGCTACCTGTTCACCGAGCGCTGCCGGTGAGTGACGCGGCGCGGCGTCGGCCGCTCGGTTCGTCGTTGCGCCTGCGCTTGATGCTCGGGGCGGCGGTGCTGGCGGTGCTGTTCATGGCGGCGTTGCTGCCGGTGCTGCGCGGGGCGTTCGTGATCGCCCTGGAAGAAGTCATCGAAACCCGCCTGGCTGCCGATGCCGCGGCCTTGGTGGCGGCGGCGCGGACCGACAGCGGGCACCTGGTGATGCCGGAGAAACTGCCTGGGGAGGAGTTCGACAAGCTCGACGCCAGCCTGCTGGGCTACATCTACGACCGCGACGGCAGGCTGCTCTGGCAGTCGCGCTCGACCCTGGGCGAGCCGGTGCAGTACGTGCCGCGCTACGACGGCATCGGCCATGAGTTCCTGCGCATCGGCGGGGAGACCGAGGGCTTCTTCGTCTATGACGTGGAGATCGACCTGCTGCGTGGCCAGGATACCGCGCTGAGCATCGTCACCATGCAGCCGACCCGGGAATACCAGGTGATGTACCGGGGCTTCATGGACCAGCTCTACCTGTGGCTGGGCGTGGCCCTGGTGGTGTTGCTGGGGCTGCTGTGGTTCGGCCTGACCTGGAGCTTTCGCAGCCTGCGCGGCCTCAGCGCCGAGCTGGACGAAGTGGAGTCCGGCCGCCGCGAGAGCCTCAGCGAAGAACACCCGCGCGAACTGCTGCGCCTGACCCGCTCGCTGAACCGCCTGCTCGACAGCGAGCGCCGGCAGCGCGAGCGTTATCGCCATTCCCTGGATGACCTGGCCCACAGCCTGAAGACCCCGTTGTCGGTCTTGCAGGGGGTGAGCGAGGCCATGGCCGATCAGCCGCAGAACCGCGAGCAGGCGCAGACGTTGCAGAGTCAGGTCGAGCGCATGAGCCAGCAGGTCGGTTACCAGTTGCAGCGCGCCAGCCTGCGCAAGAGCGGCCTGGTGCGACATCGGGTGCAGCTGGGGCCGCCGCTCGACACCCTGTGCGAGGCGCTGGACAAGGTCTACCGCGACAAGCAGGTACAGGTGCTGCGCGACTTCGCCCCGGACCTGGGGGTGCCCATGGAGCAGGCGGCCTTGCTGGAACTGCTGGGCAACCTGCTGGAAAACGCCTACCGCCTGTGCCTGGGCCAGGTGCGCGTCGCCGCGCGGCAGGTGGGCGGCAGTTGCGAATTGTGGGTCGAGGACGACGGCCCCGGCGTGCCCGCCGAACAGCGCGAGCGCATCCTGCGCCGGGGCGAGCGCCTGGATGCCCTGCACCCGGGGCAGGGCATCGGCACCGCGGTGGTCAAGGACATCATCGACAGCTACGACGGCGAACTGAGCGTGGACGCCTCCGAACTGGGTGGCGCCTGCTTCCGCGTGCGGCTCAGCGAATAGGGCGAAGGGCGCGCCGGGTCAATTCATCCACTGGTCGTTGCGCTTGCGGCGCACGCGCAGCAGCGTTGGCAGGATCAGCCCGGCCAGCAGGCCACCCCCGGCGATGCTGCCGCCGTAGACCATGTAGCGCATCAGCACGTCCTTGTTCTCGTCCCCCAGTTGCGCCTGCAGCTCACGCAGTTCGGAGCGGGCCTGGGTCAGCTCGCTGTCGAGGCCGGAGCGGGCCGCCTGCAATTCGTCGATCAGGGTCTTGCGCGAATCCAGGGTCTCCTGCATGCCCTGCACCCGGGTCTTCCAGGTGTCGTTGATCCCTTCCAGTTCAGCACTGAGGTTGGCCACCTGCTGCTCCAGTTGCGGCAGGCGCTCGGCCTGACCCGGCACCGATTGCAGGTCGCGGCTGGGAATCCACACGCTGCTGCCGTTGCTGCCGCGCACCCGGCTGTAATCCCCCTGTGTCTGTTGCAGTTCCACTTTCTCGCCGGAGGTCAGGGTGCCGACGATGCGGTAGCCGTCGGTGGGGCCGCTGCGCACGTAGGTGCTCAGACTGTCACTGACCCAGCGGGTGTTGCTGTTGGTTTCTTCGGCCTGGGCCAGGGAGGTGGTCAGCAGACTGCCGAGCAGGCAGGCGGTGAGGGAAATCGGGGAGACGGTGGCAAGGAAATGACGAGATGGGGACATGGGCGATCTTCACATGGCGGTCAAACAGAACCCGGCAGACGGGGGCGATAAAGCGCGGCCACTCGCACATGCAGGGGCGTGGCGGACGAGCACGCTGCAATCGTCCAGGCGGCAAATGGCCATGCACGCCGCCCCTGGCGGGCCGACAGCAGACAGACCACGGGGTGCATGTTGAGTTCAGTCAGGGGAGGCGATGGCGGGGATTGGGCGATGGCTGGAAGGGCGTGGGCGGTTACTCGCCAGGGGGGCGATGTCACAGATGATATCAGTGCCGCGAGTCCGTATGCGTCCTGAGGCTATTGCTCGGCGGTGTGCCGTTTGGCGATGAACAGTGTGTGAAGTGAATAGCGATCACTCGGTGGTTGGCCTGTAAATCGAATGGGGCAACCACCATTCCTCAAGGAGTTGGCACGCAAACTCTGCATGCGCAGAGCCTTCAGCGAAGGCCAGGTATCCTATTGCATGCCTTACGGCCGATTCCTGCTCGGGAGACAGCGAGCCGAGTCTCGGAGGGCTGCGTTCAGGCGGGCGCAGTGAGTTCAACAAGGCATCTATAACGACGTTGTCTTCCCGCATTCTGCGGAAAGCGTATTGGAACAAGTGCGGTAAGTAGTGTCGCCAGGAGACCGGGTCCAGATAACTGATGCCCCAATGAAACCGCTCAAGATACTCATCCGATACATGGTCGTACTGAGGGTCGAATGATGCGGGTGCGTCGTAGTTGTCAATGGCGTTTCCCGAGTGCAGTGACATCAACGGTGTGCAGGCCATCTCGTTAGAAAAGGCATCGAGTAATTCAGTGCTCAGTAGTGATGTCATGGTTGGAGGATCGCTAAGGCGATAGATCGGTCCGTATAGTGGAGTCGGGCTATTGATCGCTTTTGCAAAAGTACTCGCTGAAGTTGAAACGTTCCAGCGGTATTGAATAGCAGTCGTCCAGAACGGTTAGTGTTGCGGTGAACGGGATGTCTTCTTCGGGAACAACGTATCGGACCGTTATTGTGTTACCCGCTTGGCTCAACGTTTCATAGGCCTTCACGTCAATCGTGTCTTCCCAGTACGTGGTAAAGCTATCGCAGGTCGTCTCTATGGTTATTTTTCCAAAAAAATCGCCATTGAACAGTTCCTTGTATTTTTCAGGCACGGTCCCTGATTCGCTCATGCTGGCCAAGGTCATTTCCCTGTTGGATTGCCAACGGCCTTCCAGTAAACACGAGCTGTCAGCGAAGGCAGGGTTACTGGCGACTGCAAGCATGAAGATCGCTATGGCCATCAATTTATTCATGGTCTGGTGTGCCCTGTAGGCTGTTTATCTGTTGGGGCAAGTAAATCTTTTAATCTCAGGCGCATTTCTTTTTTGAGATTTGAATGGCCAGTAAGACCAGGCCCAACGAAATCAGAATGTAGCCCAGTGGGTCAGCCCAGAGGGATGTGCTCTGCCAGAGCGTCAGTTTTATTGTGGCGGCTATTATTTGCCCCTGCTCATCTCGAGCATAAGAGGCCAAGTCGTGGGTGGGGGTGATTTCGTGCATTAATTTCAGAGCAAGCATTGTGGCTGCACTGAATGTGATAACGAGGCCCGAGGTCAGGTGTCTGGACTTGAGTATGAGTAGACCCGCGATGACAAGAAATACCAGGGCAATCCAGGGGCCATATTCGATCACGTAGAAGACTGTCGCGTTGGCCAAAGGGATAGATGTCCAGCTGGATGGTAAATATCTGTCTGCGCAATGCCGACAGGCTGAGCGAGAAGCTAGTCCATCCGTGATGGCACTGTCTATGCCATGGCGCCCTAACTCTCCTGCGCCCGGTACGCCCCTGGCGTCAGCCCCGTCCATTTCTTGAACGCCCGGTGGAAGGCCGAGGGTTCGGAGAAGCCGAGTTGTTCGGCGATGGCCTGGATCGGCAGTTCGGCGCGGCCCAGGTGGTAGATGGCCAGGTCGCGGCGCAGGTGGTCTTTCAGTTCCTGGAAGCTCGAGCCTTCTTCGCGCAGGTGGCGACGCAGGGTCTGGGGGCTGATGTGCAGGTGCTGGGCAACGGCTTCCAGGTCCGGCCAGTTGCTGCAGTCGCGGCCGAGCAGGCGGCGGATCTGGCTGGTCAGGCTGTCGCCGCCGTCCGGACGGGCCAGCAGGTCAGCGGGGGAGTGTTCGAGAAAGTGCTTGAGCGTGCGTTCGTCCTGCAGCAACGGCATGGCGAGGTAGCGCGCGTGGAACAGCAGGCTGGTGGCGCCGGCGCCATAGCGGCGCGGGCAGGGGAACAGCAGTTCGTACTCGCTGCTATGGGCCGGCTCCGGATAAAGGAAGGTGGCTTCTTCCAGGCGGATGCGCTGGCCGATCAGCCAGCTGCCCAGGCGGTGCCAGATCACCAGCAGGCTTTCGGTGAGAAAATGGTCCGGGTCCCACTGGCCGCTGTCGTCCACGCTCAGGCGCACCCAGTCGCCCTCGCGCTTGAGGCTGATGGCGGGCGCCTCGGGGAACAGGCTGTAGAACAGCATGCCCCGGCCCAGGGCCTTTTCCAGGGTGCGGCAGTGAATGATCGCGTGGCACATCATGGCGAAGGTGCCGCGCTTGCTGCGCGTACGGCCGAAGCCCATGTATTCGTCGTCCAGCGTTTCCCACAGGTGCTGCAGCAGGCGGGTGAACTGCTCGGGGGCGAGGCGTGCCCGGGGTTCGTCGAGCAGCGCAGGCTGGATGCCCAGGCCGCGCAGCAGGGTGGTGCAGTCGTGGCCATGGCGTTCGGCGCCGCGCAGGGCGGCGCGGACGAAGTGGCTGGCGATGGTGCGTTCGCGCATGGGGACGGGCTCGTGAACAGGGCCCGTCGATGGTAGCGATCCGGCGGCGGATGCAACAAGGCGGTACGGCGGGGTGGATAAGGGCAATCGCGGGGGGATATCCGCCAGCGCCAAAGCAGCCACCGTGCGGTAATCCGCCAGGGCATGAATGGGTCGATAGCGTGCTATGTAGTTAAGTTATTGTTTTTAAAGGCTTTTATGTGATTTTTGGAAGATGGCATGGCGCCTGCAGTAAGCCGAGCAAGGATGCGCGAGACGCACCTACCAACAAATCCCTCCAGTTCAGGGGGGTTAGCGAATAAAAGAAGAGTGTTGTGGGCATCGAAGGACGATGCGGCGCACCACTCGTGAGGATCTGCCATGACCGCCATGACGACCGACGTTCCACGTCAACCGTTTTACAAGATGCTGTATGTCCAGGTGCTAGCTGCCATCACCATCGGCATTTTGCTCGGCCACTTCTACCCGGAAACCGGTGTTGCCCTGAAGCCCCTGGGTGACGGTTTCGTCAAACTGATCAAGATGGTCATCGCCCCCATCATCTTCTGCACCGTGGTCAGCGGCATCGCTGGCATGCAGGACATGAAGGCCGTCGGCAAGACCGGTGGCTACGCGCTGCTGTATTTCGAGATCGTTTCCACCGTTGCCCTGATCATCGGCCTCATCGTGGTCAACATCGCCCAGCCGGGCGTTGGCATGCACGTCGACCCGAGCACCCTGGATGCCAGCAGCATCGCCGCCTATGCGTCGGCCGGTGCCCAGCAGACCACTATCGGCTTCCTGCTCAACGTGATCCCGGCCACCGTCGTGGGTGCGTTCGCCAACGGCGACATCCTGCAGGTCCTGTTCTTCTCCGTGATCTTCGCCTTCGCCCTGCAGCGCATGGGTGAGTACGGCCGTCCGGTGATGGAATTCATCGACCGCATCGCCCAGGTCATGTTCGGCATCATCAACATGATCATGAAGGTCGCCCCGATCGGTGCCTTCGGTGCCATGGCGTTCACCATCGGCCAGTACGGCGTGGGTTCGCTGGTGCAGCTCGGTCAGCTGATGATCTGCTTCTACATCACCTGCGTGTTCTTCATCCTGGTGGTCCTGGGCGGTATCGCCCGTGCCCACGGCTTCAGCATCCTGCGCTTCATCAAGTACATCCGCGAAGAGCTGATGATCGTGCTGGGCACCTCGTCTTCCGAGACCGTGCTGCCGCGCATGCTGACCAAGATGGAAAAACTGGGTGCCAAGAAGTCGGTCGTCGGCCTGGTGATCCCGACCGGTTACTCCTTCAACCTCGACGGTACCTCGATCTACCTGACCATGGCCGCGGTGTTCATCGCCCAGGCCACCGACACCCCGATGGACATCACCCACCAGATCACCCTGCTGCTGGTGCTGCTGGTTGCCTCCAAAGGTGCTGCGGGCGTCACCGGTAGCGGCTTCATCGTTCTGGCCGCCACCCTGTCCGCCGTCGGCCACCTGCCGGTTGCCGGCCTGGCGCTGATCCTGGGTATCGACCGCTTCATGTCCGAAGCCCGCGCCCTGACCAACCTGATCGGTAACGGCGTTGCCACCATCGTGGTTGCCAAGTGGTGCAAGGAGCTCGACGAAAACACCCTGCAAAGCGAGCTGGCTTCCGGCGGCAAGGCCACCCCGGTGGTCGCCCAGGACAACCGCGAAACCGTTTGACCCCATGAGGGTTAGCTGACCGGGCGCTGGTCGCCGGGTCGGCCGTTTACAGTGTTTCTCTTCCTGACGCGGAAGAGGCTCTTCCAGCCCACCTGTTCGGTGGGCTTTTTTTTGCCTGCCTTTTTATCCCACGATGCGTCTTCTCATGTAGAAGCGATCGTGCTCGGGCATCGCAAACCTGAGGCGTTCCCCTGTAGGAGCGGGCTTGCCCGCGAGCTCGACGATTTGTGCTTGGCACTGATCTGGGGGCGAATAAAAAGCTCGCGGACGAGTCCGCTCCTACGCAAAGCGGTCGTGCTCGGGCATCGCAAACCTGAGGCGTTCCCCTGTAGGAGCGGGCTTGCCTGCGAGTTCGACGCTTCGTGCATGACGCTGATCTGGGGGCGAACAAAAAGCTCGCGGACAAGTCCGCTCCTACGGGGTGATGGGCGTGGGCTGAACGAATGGGTCAATCGACCCTGAGCGCATGGGTCATTGAGCAAGCCGGACTGCCACGCCTACCCTGCGGGACGAACTCGATCAGGGAGCAGACCCGCATGCAGCGCACGATCTTCGACACCGAACACAGCATGTTCCGCGACGCGTTCAGCGCCTTCCTGGCCAAGGCAGTGGTGCCGCATCAGGAGGCCTGGGAGGCCGCCGGGGTGGTCGATCGCAGCGTCTGGAAGAAGGCCGGGGAGATGGGGTTCCTGTTGCCCTGGGCCGACGAGCAATACGGCGGGGCCGGCCTCAAGGATTTTCGCTACGAGCAGATCATGTGCGAGGAGCTGGCGCGGATCAACGAGGCGGGGTTCATGCTGCCGCTGCACTCGGCGCTGTGCGGGCCGTATATCGCCGAATACGGCAACGACGAACAGAAGGCGCGCCTGCTACCAGGCATCATTCGCGGTGAGCTGATTCTCGCCGTGGCGATGACCGAACCCAGCGCCGGTTCGGACCTGGCCGGCATGCGTACCACGGCGGTGGACAAGGGCGACCACTGGCTGCTCAACGGCTCCAAGGTGTTCATCTCCAATGGCCTGCTGGCCGATGTGGTGATCGTCGCGGCCAAGACCGACCCGAACAACAAGCACGCCATGGGGCTGTTCCTGGTGGAGCGCGGCATGCCCGGTTTCGAGCGCGGCAAGAACCTGGAAAAGCTCGGCATGAAGAGCCAGGACACTGCCGAGCTGTTCTTCAACGAGGTCAAGGTGCCCAAGGAAAACCTGCTGGGCGATGCCAAGGGCGGCTTCTTCTACCTGATGAACATGCTTGCGCAGGAGCGCCTGACCAACGCCTGTGGCGCGGTGGCCGGCGCCGAGGCGGCGCTGCAGGTCACCATCGACTACGTGCGCGAGCGCAAGGCCTTCGACCGGCCGATCTCGCACTTCCAGAACACCCGGTTCAAGCTGGCCGAGATGCGCACCCAGGTCGACGTGGCGCAGGTGTTCGTCGACCGCTGCGTGCTCGACCACAATGAAAAGAAGCTCACGCCGGAAGTGGCGGCCGAGGCCAAGCTGTTTACCACCGAGCTGCTCGGCAAGGTGGTCGACGAAGGCGTGCAGTTGCACGGTGGCTGGGGCTACATGTGGGAGTACCCGATCTGCAAGATGTACGCGAACGCCCGCATCCAGCGGATCTTCGCCGGCACCTCGGAGATCATGAAAGAGATCATCAGCCGTGGCATGAAACTCTGATTCCGTCGCAGGAGGCCGCAACATGACACGCACGTTCGGCGCCATCGATGCCTGGACCCAGCCGGCCAACGGCAAGGCCCGCCAGCTGCTGCCCGAGGTGGTGCGGCTGTTCGAGAAATCCGGCTCGGCGCACCTGCTCGACCAGCCCCTGAGTCCGGCGCAGACTGTGGAACGGATGGACGAAGCCGGCGTGGACACACTGATGCTGTCGGCCTGGTGCCGGCCCGAGGGCTGGGTGTTCAGCAATGACGATGTGGCCGAGTACACCCGTGCTTTTCCCGAGCGCTTCGTCGGCGTTGCCACGGTGGACCTGAGCAAGCCGCTGGCGGCAGTACGCGAGCTGGAGCGGGCGGTCTGCGAGCTGGGCTTCAAGGCCCTGCGGGTTGTGCCCTGGCTGTGGAAGCTGCCGCCCAACCACCGCCTGTACTACCCGCTGTACGTGAAATGCATCGAGCTGGACATCCCGTTCTGCACCCAGGTGGGCCACACCGGCCCGCTGATGCCGTCGGAAACCGGGCGGCCGGTGCCGTACCTGGACGAGGTGGCGCTGGATTTCCCGGAGCTGCGCATCGTCGCCGGACACATCGGCCACCCCTGGACCGAGGAGATGATCGGGCTGGCCTGGAAGCACGATAACGTCTATATCGATACCTCGGCCTACCTGCCGCGTTACTACCCGGCGCCGTTGCTGCAGTTCCTGCGCAGCTACGGCAAGGACAAGGTGTTGTTCGGCAGCAATTTCCCGCAGTTGTCGCTGGAGCGCTGCATGAGTCAGGTCGAGGAACTCGGACTGAGTGACGAGGTGAAAGCCGCTTTCCTTCATGAAAATGCACGCCGGGTGTTCAGGCTCTGAGGCCCGGTGGCAGCCAAAACAAGAATAACGAGGGCTTGCCGATGATCGATCAACTGCCCCTGGAACGCCTGGCGTTCTGGGTAGGGAAGCGCCCGGATGCGGTCTGGCTGAGCCAGCCGGTGAACGGGCAGTGGCATGAGTTCAGCTGGAGAACCGTCGATCACCAGGCCCGGTGCCTGGCCACCGCGTTGCGCTCGCTGGGCTGCGAGCCGGGGGACCGGGTCGCGCTGCTGGCCAAGAACTGCGCCGAGTGGTTCATCGCCGACCTGGCGATCATGCTTGCCGGCCTGGTCAGCGTGCCGCTGTACCCGCTGCAGACCGCCGAGAGCATCGACTACGTGCTGCGCCATTCGCAGTGCAAGGCGATCTTCCTCGGCAAGCTCGACGAGCCGGAGCGCCTGGCCGAGGGCATTCCTGCCGGTGTGGTGCGCATCGCCATGCCGTACCCGACGCTGCCGGCCGATCACCACTGGGCGGCGCTGCTGGCCGAACACGGGCCGCTACAAACGGCGCACAGCCAGACCCCGGACGAGCTGCTGAGCATCCTCTACACCTCGGGTACCACCGGCCAGCCCAAGGGCGTGATGCTCACGCCCCGGGCCTTCGCCTACGCCGCCAGCCAGGCCTTGCAGGCGCTGCACATCAGTCCCCAGGACCAGTATTTTTCCTACCTGCCGCTGTCCCACGCCGCCGAGCGTTTCCTGGTGCAGATGAACGCATTGTTCAGCGGCGCGCGGGTGGCCTTTGCCGAGTCCCTGGAGACCTTCGCCGCCGACCTCAAGCACGTGCGACCCACTGTGTTCTTCTCGGTGCCCCGGTTGTGGACGCGCTTCCAGCAAGGCGTGCTGGAGAAGCTGCCCCAGGCCAAGCTGGAGCGTCTGTTGCGCATCCCGCTGCTGGGGTCGCTGGTGGCGCGCAAGATCCGCCAAGGCCTGGGGCTGGACCGGGCGCGCATCCTGGTCAGCGGCGCGGCGGCCATCCCGCCGGCCTTGCTGCTCTGGTACGAGCGCATCGGTCTGACAATCTGCGAGGGCTACGGCATGACCGAGAACTTCGCCTACGGCACCTTCAACCGCCCTGGCCAGGTGCGCTTCGGCAGCGTGGGGCGGCCCATGCCGGGCAACCAGCTGCGCATCGACGACACCGGCGAAATCCTCTTTCGCAGCGATACCCTGATGCAGGGCTACTACCTGGACCCGGAGAAGAGCGCGGAGGTGCTGCGTGACGGCTGGCTGCACACCGGTGACCAGGGGCACGTGGACGCCGACGGCTACCTGAAGATCACCGGGCGGGTCAAAGACCTGTTCAAGACCAGCAAGGGCAAGTATGTGGCGCCGGTGCCCATCGAGGTGGAGATCGCCAAGAACCTGTGGGTCGAGCAGGTCTGCCTGATGGGCAGCAACCTCGACCAGCCCCTGGCCCTGATCGAACTGACCCCGGCGGCCCGCGAGCAGAACCGCGAGCGCCTCGCCGAGGAACTGGAGGCCACCCGGCAACAACTCAACGCCACGTTGCTGCCCCATGAGCAGATCAGCCATTTCCTGCTGGTGCGCGACGCCTGGACCGTGGACAACGGCTGCATGACCCCGACCATGAAAATCCGCCGCAACGTGCTGGAAGCGAAGTTTGCCGACGAACTCGGCAAGCTGGAGCGGGGCCAGCCGGTGTATTGGCAGTGAAGTAGCAGGTTGAGCGGTTGGGGACACGTACTCACGCAGCGCGTGGGTACGCGCGGAGTAGGTTGCGGGCGACCACTGATCGTTCCCACGCTCCGCGTGGGAATGCAGCCCTCCACGCTCCGCGTCGATGCCGCGGTGGATCAGGTGGCCGCGGGAGAGAGGGGCGCCGCTGAGTGAGTGGGGGACGCGGAGCGTCCCGGGAGGCGTGCCCACGCAGAGCGTGGGTACGAGCGGAGCAGGTTGCGGGCGCCCACTGATCGTGCCCACGCTCCGCGTGGGAATGCAGCCCTCGACGCTCCGCGTCGATGCCGCGGTGGATCAGGTGGCCCCGGGAGAGAGAGGCGCCGCTGAGTGAGTTGGGGACGCGGAGCGTCCCGGAGGCGTGCCCACGCAGAGCGTGGGTACGAGCGGAGTAGGTTGCGGGCGACCACTGATCGTTCCCACGCTCCGCGTGGGAATGCCGCCCTCGACGCTCTGCGTCGATGCCCCGGTGGATCAGGTGGCCTCGGGAGAGAGGGGCGCCGCTGAGTGAGTTGGGGGACGCGGAACGTCCCGGGAGGCGTGCCCACGCAGAGCGTGGGTACGATCAGGTCGTGAATTACCGGGCGGCATCGAGCCGTCGAATGGTGCAAGGAGTAGGAATGAAAGGCCCGTTGTCGTCGTTGAAGATCCTCGATTTCTCTACCCTGTTGCCGGGGCCGTTTGCCTCGCTGTTGCTGGCGGACATGGGCGCGGATGTGCTGCGGGTCGAGTCGCCCACCCGCCTGGACCTGGTGCGGGTGCTGCCGCCCCATGACGGCGGGGTGTCGGCCAGCCATGCCTACCTCAATCGCAACAAGCGCAGCATCGCCCTGGACCTGAAGCAGGCTGAGGCGGTGGCGATGGTCAAGCAACTGGTCGAGGAGTACGACATCGTCCTGGAGCAGTTCCGCCCGGGGGTGATGGACAAGCTCGGTGTCGGCTACGAGGCGCTGAAGGCGATCAACCCGCGGCTGATCTACGTGTCGATCACCGGCTATGGCCAGACCGGCCCGTACCGCGACCGCGCCGGCCACGACATCAACTACCTGGCCCTGGCCGGTATCGCCAGCTACACCGGGCGCCGCGAGTCCGGGCCGCTGCCCCTGGGCGTGCAACTGGCCGACCTGGGCGGCGGCTCGCTGCATGGCGCCATGGGCCTGTTGGCCGCGGTGATCCAGCGCCAGGCCACCGGTGAAGGGCAGCATGTCGACATCAGCATGACCGACTGCGCCTTCAGCCTGCACGGCATGGCGGGGGCCGGCTACCTGGCGGCCGGGGTCGAGCCGGCCATGGAAAACCAGGCGCTCAACGGCGGCAGCTTCTACGACTACTACCGTACCCGTGACGGCCGCTGGTTCTCGGTGGGCAGCCTGGAACCGCAGTTCATGCAGCAGTTCTGCGCCGCCATAGGCCGGCCCGAACTGGCGGCCCGCGGCCTGTCCCAGCGCCCTGAGGACCAGCAGGCGCTCAAGCGCGAGATCGAGATCGAATTCGAGAAGCGCGACGCGGCGCAGTGGGCGGAGGTGTTCGCTGCGCTGGATGCCTGTGTCGAGCCGATGTTGCCGCTGTCCGAGGCGGTCGAGCATCCCCAGCTCCAGGCCCGCGAGCTGGTGGTCGAGGTGCCCCGTGCCGGTGGTACCCCGCAGCGGCAACTGGCCTGCCCGATCAAGTTCTCGTCGGGGTTGCCGGCACCCCGGCACGTGGGGGCGGCCCTGGGTGAGCACACCGACGAGGTGCTGACAGCGCTGGGCTATTCGGCGCAGCAGCTGGCCGAGCTGCGGGCGCGCAAGGTGATCGCCTGAGGTTCAGCCCTCGGTAAGCGGCATCAGCACGTCGGCGTACCAGGCGCAGTTCAGGCCCAGGGCCTCGTCCTGCTGCAGGTCGCGGGTGCCGACGTCCAGGCGCGCCGAGTGCACGCCCAGCAGCACCCAGGGCAGGGCGTCGGTCTGGCCCGGGTGGCTGGCCGGCGCCCGCATCACCACCGGAGCGCCGCTGGTGCCTCGGTGGGTGCGGGCATCGGTGAGGAAGTAGCCCTGGCCCTGGAAGCGCAGGCCGAACGAGGAGGCGATGACCGCCTGGCGCACCACCGGCATGTGGTGCAGGGTGTCGTGAAAGCCCAGGGGGAAGCCCACGATCAGCAGCGGGCTGCCGACTTCCACCTGTTTCAGGCAGGGCAGCAGGTGCTCCGGAGTGAAGGCCTGGTAGGCCAGGGTCGTCGGCAAGGCGGCACGTTCCAGCTCGATCACCGCCACATCGACCTCGCCACTGCTGTCGCTGCCCTGGCGCCACAGGCTCTTGCCGTCCCGGTAGAGCGGTACCGAAAAGCCGATGGATTGCGCCATGTTGCCCGCGTCGGTGTGCAGCTCGATTTCGATGCGGTCAGGGAAATGCTCGCTCGGCACGTCGATCATCACGTGGCGGCTGGTGACCAGGAACAGGCGCTGGTCGCGCTCGAAGAAGAAACTGCTGGCGTTGGTCAGCAATTGATCCGCCTTGAAGGTCGAGAGGCGGGCGGCGCTGAGCAGAATGGGTTCGATCATGGCGGGGCCCTGCTGTCGGTGCGCGTCGCGGGTGACGGCATGGGGTATGACAGTGGGAGTCTAGTGGGGTTGCACGGCGGTGTTGCCCGCTGGCCGCACAGGGGCGTGCGGCCAGCGGCGGATGGTCAGCCGAACATGCGTGGGATGACGTTGGTCTCGGCGCTACGGCGGTGCCACAGGGCGGCGGCGATGTGGCCCACGGTCAGGGCCAGCAGGGTCCAGCCGAGCAGGCCGTGGAAGTTGCCGCCCAGGTCGGTCATCCATTTGATCGCACCACCTTCGAAGCCCGGCATGAGGGGGATGCCGAACGGCGCGAAGGCACGGCCCGAGCCGAACTGACGCAGCAGGCCGATGAACGGCACGGCGAACATCACGGCGTACAGCGCCAGGTGCCCGAGGTGGGCGATCAGGCTGGTGGAGGCCGGCCTGCGGCGGGCGTTGAGCAGGCCCCAGGCACCGCGTACCAGCAGGAGCAGCATCATCAGGGCGCCCACGGACTTGTGGGTCGGCCACAGCAGCTCGTCCAGCGCCGATTCTTCAAAGAAATAGGTGGTCAGGGTGGTGGCGAACATCCAGGCGAAGCCCAGGGCCATGCCCCAGTGCAGGATTCGGCTCACGGTGCCGTAGCGTTGCGGGGTGTCGGGTTTCAACAGCGGTTCAGGCATTTATCGGTTCTCAGGTCACGGTTATTCGAGGCGGTGTTCGCCGGTGAAGCTCAGGGTCACCTTGCAGCGCCGGCAGTAATAGCGGCGGCCCTTGGCGACCAGGGCGTGGCGTTGAGCGGAAAAGGGGTATTCGCCCTGGGGGCAGACACAGCGGTAGATAAAGCGGCTGACGGTGCGGCGCTTGACGTCGTAGCTGTGGCAGCGGTGGGGTGGCAGCTCGTAGACGCCGCGCATGATCAGCTGCCATTCCTCGCCGTGGGGCTGGATGCGCGGGCCGAACAAGTGGTGGGCGACCAGGTGGGCGACTTCGTGGGCCACGGTCTGCTTGAGGAAGTCGTCCTGGTTTTCCCGGTACAGCTGCAGGTTGAAGCGCAGCTTGTTTTCCGTCAGGTGGGCCACGCCGGCTTTCTGGCCGCGCAGCTTGAAGCAGACTTCGGGACGGACGAAGGGCTGCTTGAAGAAGGCTTCTGCCTGCTGGTAGCAGGCTTCGACACGGGCGTGTAGCTGTTCGGGCATCGTTGGGTGCTGGCGGTTGCGAAGGGCCAATTATGCCGCAACCGCCGCCCCCGGTGCAGCCGTCACTCGCGGCTGGGGCCCAGTGCGCGCTCTTCGCGGGTACTGTAACCCTGGTCCTGGGTCACGTTGCGGTCGTACTCCGGCTGCAGGTAATAGGTCCAGAAAAGGATCATGCTGACCAGGATGGTGACCAGGGCCAGCAGGGCTACCGCCCACATCGACGAGGCGTAGAGAAAACCCTGGTTGTTGCCGATGCGCATGAAGCGCGGCAGGCCCACGTAAAGCAGGTAAGTCGCGTGAATACAGGCGATGCCGAGCACCACGATGGCCAGCCAGCGGGACGGATACAGGCCCGCCAGGCCGGCGATGAAGAAGGGGGTGCAGGTGTAGGCGATGAACCCGATGCACTGGTTCAGGGTGGGCCGGGCTTCGAAGGTGCGCGACATGTAGCGCAGGAAGAAACCCATGACCACGGTGCCGATCAGGATTGAAAAATACAGCAACACACTCAGTTGCAGGGCGCTGCCCATTTCCAGGCGAACACGCTCGTCATCGACCAGGCTCCAGCCCACCCAGTGGGTGCCGACGAACAGGCAGATGGCGGGGAGCAGGGCGAACAGCAGCAGGTAGGGCAGGTAGTTCGCGCTGTTGCGTTCCTCGTCCTGGCGAATGGCGGTCCAGGCACGGTCGGGGCGGGTGATCAGGGTGTAGAAATTGGCGTACATGGGGGGCTCCAGCTGTCTGTCGCCGGCGCGGCTGTTCCGCTGCCGTCCTACAGTTTTGGGGCAGCCATTCTTGCCAGTGGTTCAACCCAAATCATGCTCCGGGGCGGAGCCGCCCATGAAAAGGCCGCCCGAAGGCGGCCTGTCGAGCGAAACGTGAATGCCTCAGCTGGTGTACACCGGGCCGACCCCAAGGCCCCAGAGGATCACCGAGGTGGCGATCATGGCCACCAGCACCACCAGGCCCACGGCCAGGACCGAGCTGGAGAACATGAAGCCTTCGTCTTCGGGAATGTTCATGAACGTGGGGATGCCCACGTAGAGCAGGTAGACCGTGTAACAGATCGCCACCGTGCCCACGGCCATGGCCAGCCACAGGTGCGGGTAGAGCGCCGCGAGGCCGCCGATGAACAGCGGGGTGGCAGTGTAGGCGGCGAACACGACGCACTGGGTCAGGTTCGGGCTGGCATCGTAGGTACGGGCCATCCAGTGGATGAAGGCGCCCATGACCGCCACGCCGGCGAGCATCGCCAGGTAGGACATGATGGTCATCTGCATCGCGCTGGATTCGGTGAGCATGACCGGTGTTCGATCGCCGATCGCCCAGCCCACCTGGGTGGTGCCGATGAAGGCCGATACGGCGGGAATAGCCGCCAGGATCAGCACGTGGGTGAGATACATGTGGCTGATGCTTTCTTCTTCGCCACGGATTTCTTGCCATTCCTGATCGGGATGGGTGAACAGCCCCCAAACGTGGTGGATCATGCCAGACACCTCCTCTTGTTATGGCGATCGCCCCCCAGCGCAACGCCCGGTGCGTGATGGCGTCACCGGGTGCCTGGCCGAATCGCTGCGACCGTATGTCGCAGTATAGGCATGGGCTGGAGGTCGCGCAGGCCGTGGCTTTAGAGCAAATTGGACTCTCAGGCTCAGCGGTAATAGCGAGCCAGTATTTCCATGGCCTTGTTGATCGACTGCAGGCGCGTGGTGCTGCCGCCGCGGTCCGGGTGGTGCTGGCTGACCAGTTGCCGGTAGCGGTGCTTGATCGCCGCCAGGTCGAGGGGCTGCTGGCTGTCGTCGAGTTCGAACAGGGCCAGGGCGGCCTGTTTCTCCTCGCCGCCCTGCATGCGCGTCCAGAAACTGGCCAGCAGCTCGTTCACGTCCTGCTCATCGGTGCCGTTGAGGTGACTCAGGTCCAGGTAGTAGTCGCGCAGCGGGTCATGCTCGCTGAGGCCGGCGCTACCGGCTTCGTAGGGCGCGAGGCGGATGCACAGCGGGCTGATCTGCAGCAGCGCGCTGCCGTCCTGCAAGAGGCGGTCGCGCAGGGTGTAGAGAGCGTTGAACAGCAGGAAATGGGTGCGAAACAGCACCAGCTTGTCGGTCAGCGGCAGGTTGGGGATGTGGGTGCTGTGGCGGCTCTTGAGCGCCTGGATCAGCCGGTGTTCGGCCAGGCCTTCCGGGGCGGCGCGCAACAGCAGCAGCACCTGGTCGCAGAGGTCGAGGCTGGGGTCGAGATCGTCGTTCATCGGCGGAGCCTACCATTTCACGCAAACGGGGGTAGGGCGCACCGGGCTTTCTGCGTAAAATGTCGCGTTTCAGCCTCCTGACTCCGGATTCCAGCGCACCATGGGCACCCTCTCGGTCAACCAGAACAAACTGCAAAAACGCCTGCGTCGCCAGGCCGGCGAAGCCATCGCCGACTACAACATGATCGAAGACGGCGACAAGGTCATGGTCTGCCTCTCCGGCGGCAAGGACAGCTACACCATGCTCGACGTCCTGCTGCACCTGCAGAAAGTCGCGCCGATCAAGTTCGAGATCGTCGCGGTGAACATGGACCAGAAGCAGCCGGGTTTCCCCGAGCACGTGCTGCCGGCCTATCTGGAGTCCATCGGCGTGCAGTACCACATCGTCGAGAAGGACACCTACTCGGTGGTCAAGGAGAAGATCCCGGAAGGCAAGACCACCTGCTCGCTGTGCTCGCGCCTGCGCCGGGGCACGCTGTACACCTTCGCCGACGAGATCGGCGCGACCAAGATGGCCCTGGGGCACCACCGCGACGACATCCTGGAAACCTTCTTCCTCAACATGTTCTACGGCGGCACCCTCAAGGCCATGCCGCCCAAGCTGCTGGCCGACGACGGCCGCAACGTGGTGATCCGCCCGCTGGCGTACTGCAACGAGGCCGATATCGAGGCCTACAGCGTGATGAAGGAATTCCCGATCATCCCGTGCAACCTGTGCGGCTCCCAGGAAAACCTGCAGCGCCAGGTGGTCAAGGACATGCTGCAGGAATGGGAGCGCAAGACCCCGGGCCGCACCGAAATCATGTTCCGCGCCCTGCAGAACGTGGTGCCCTCGCAACTGGCCGACCGCGACCTGTTCGACTTCAAGAGCCTGCGCATCGACGACAGCGCCACCCCGCGCTTTCTTGATGTGATGAACCTGTAAACCGCACCGTATTCCCTGGGAGCCCGTAAAGGCCCGGTGGATGTAAAGAGCGACATCCACCCTACGGGATAGTGGCCAACACCCATGGACTTCAGGCCGTGAGCCTGGCGTTTCGTAGGAACGGGCTTGCCCGCGAGCTTTTTGTCACACCGCCGGAATTGCTGCCAGGCACAGCCCGTCGGGCTCGCGGACAAGTCCGCTCCTACAGGGTGTGCCGCAAGATCAAGGTGGATGTAAGGAGCGACATCCACCCTACAAGGTCGGCAGGTGGTCAGATCAGCCCGAATACGTTCAGTACAGTGGCAATGACGCTGGCGAGCACCGCACCGGACAACACACCGAGGACCATTTTCGTCTTGCCCTGTTGGGTGATCGTCGAGGCGTCAAGGGCGCTCAGACGCTCCGTGAGGCCACGCACTTCCTGCTGCAGGGCGGCCATGGCTTGTTCCCGCGCGATGTCCAGGCGATTGTTCTCCTGAAGTTCCTCGACCAGTGCCTTGATCGCGCGGTCCTGCTGTTCGACGATTGAGCGTTTCTGCTCCAGGGCCTTGTCGATGCCCGACAGGCGCTCGGCCTTGGCCTGCAGCACCGACTGGATCTGGCCGATGTCCTCGCGGCTTCTTGCCATCAGCTCGGCCTTGGTGCTCAGGGTCGACCTGATGTCGTCGATGGCCTCGCTGTTGCGAATCACCACCTGCGCTTTTGCGGAGAACTGCAGCTGTAGCTGTTCAATATTCTGCTGATTGACCTCGATCTTGGTCTGGGTCGACTTGGACCCGTCGAGAATCTTGCTGAAGATGTCGTGGGCGCGGTCGGCGAACTGCTGGCCGGTTTCCGACAGCTCCTGGAAGCGCCCCTCGCTGTCCAGCCAGCCGGTCTTGGCGCGCTGTTCCAGTTCGCCGATGACTGCGGCGAGGAAGGAATAGCTCATGGTGTTGAGGGTGATGATCTCCTGGATCAGCCCCAGCATCATTTCGTTGATCTTGTTCTGCGACCTGGAAATGTCCACCAGGTCGCTGTGCGAGCTGGAGAAGGCGCGCTTGAACAGCCCGCGGTTCTCGATACGGCTGACCTGCCGGCTGCTGTCCTCGATGCTGAGTTCGATGTCCTTGATGACACTCAGCAGATCGGAGGCCACCACGGCCGGGCTCTTGCTCTCGACCTGAACGAGTTCGTTCACGCTCATTAAAACTGCTCCAGTAGATCGTCCAGGCTGTTCACGGACTGGCGATAGTCGTTGAGACGACGCTGGGTCGTCTGTTTGGCTTCCTTGACCTCTTCCCAGTCCAGGGCGAACTGGGTACGCAGTGTCTCGGTGGTAATGATGATGTGTTGGTAGGCGTCGTCCAGCATCAGCACGGTCTGCTTGATCTTCAGAAACCCGATGGTCTGACCGCGGTGGACATCGGCCAGCTGTTTGTTGCGGAAGGCGAGGAAGTCCTTCAGGCGATCGAAGGCCAGTACGGTGAAGAGGGTCAGGGTGCCGGTGATGATGCCGGTGATGACCGGAGCCAGGGTCGCGGCGAAGGGCAGCAGCAGTGGTACCGTCTCCAGCGCCTTGCGGATCACTTCTTCCAGCGCCATGCCCAGGCACAGGGTGATCGAGGCAGAGAGAATCTTCATCACCTCGAAGGCGATGTCGCCTGGCGCCACATGGGGGGGCGGAGCGACGATCATCTTGATCGCCCGAACGATCGACAGCACCGCTTCGCGGATGATGCCGACCAGGTTCTTGGCGGTGGTCACGAAGGAGTTGATGATCAGCGTCAGCAGGGTCGAGACGAAGCCGCTGATCCCGGCACTGGCGCCTTCCTTGAGGTATTCGGCCCACTTGTCGCGAATCCGCTGGAGCGTGGCCTCGATACGCGCCTTGACCATGTCCAGCAGCGAGGCCGCGCCGTTGAAACCCACGCGAACCAGGTGCCGCACATCCTGCACCAGGTCCTGTACGAGATCTTTGAGCAGCAGGCCGAGAATCTGGCGCAGGGCCAGCTTGCCGGCGGCCTTGCCGCCTTCGATCAGAAACTCCTGGCCCTGCTTGATGAACACGGCTTTTTTCTGATCGCCATCCACGGCTTTTCTGGCCGTGGCGTAAACCTGCTGAACGGCCTGCGGGTCGAGTTCGTAGTATTCGGCGTTGGTCTTGCTCGGGTCTGCGGTGCTGGGCTTGGCGGCCCACTCCAGCAGGTCGGTTTCGCCTTTGGACGAATTCATGTTGAAGGCCGTCAGCACGATGTTGGCGTCCTGGGTGGCCGTCTCCACGCGTTCTTCCCGGGTCTGGGCGAGGTGTCCTCGGGCGGAGCGTTCGATCTCGCTGGCGCTGATCACATGATCCCGCGCGTCGGCCCGCGGCCCCACGGGGATTTCGCTGCCCGGCTGCTTGTAGGCGTCGTAGTACTTGCCGTCTGCACTTTTCATGTCGTCGTGCAGTTCATCGAGGCGGTCGTTGTAATCGGTACGCTCGAATTTTTCGCTCTTGGCCCGCTGCCAGTTTTCATGGCGCTCGGCATCGGCATCATTGGCGACCACGCCTTTTTCGAAATTGTGCAGGCTGGTGATGGCACCGCCGTCGCGGTCCTCGAACATCGCGCGGGTCAAGCCGAAGGGGCCCATCAACTGGTCGATCAGCATGTGCTGAAAGTTGTCGATGAAGGCCGTCTGCTGCTTTGCGTTGGGGGCGGCGTTTATGTCCCTGATCAGCAGCTCAATCTGGTCGTCGATCTCGATGACCAGCTCATCCTTGTGGGTATGCATTGGATTAGTCTCAAAGTGCCAGTATTCGGACGATAATCACTCTCCCACCGGCTTGTCCACTGCTTCGATGGCGTGTCAGCGGCCTCGAGACGCTCTGTGTCGCCTGTTCAGGCGATTCGCGATAGGAGGGGCGCAGGGGCACGGTGGATGTAAAAAGTGACATCCACCCTATGCGATAGCGGTCATCGGGTAGGGTGGATCACGCTTCACCGATCCACCACCCATGGACTTCAGGCCGTGAGCCTGGCCTTTCGTAGGAGCGGGCTTGCCCGCGAGCTCTTCGGGGATCGATGCCGGGCACCAATCGCCGGGCTCGCGGACAAGTCCGCTCCTACAGGGGCGTGCGTCGGGGCTCGGTGGATGTGAAGAGCGGCATCCACCCTACGGGGCCTGCGCTTATTTTGTGACGGCCCGCTTGCCGGCTCGCGAATGGCTGGGGTATGGTTCGGCCACTGTTTCGGAGAATTCCATGCCTGCCAGCCACAACCTTCTGTCCTCGCTCCACGCCGGTGCCTCGCGCGCTGCGTTGGTCCGTGCGCAGGCGATCGTGGCGGCAGCCTATTACTTCTTTGGGTATTGGTTTAGCCACAGGCACGCCTGATACCCCACAGGCGGCCTGACAACCAGGGTCGCCACCAGAGACGTTTTCCCCAAAACCCCCGGTCGGCAACCCGATCGGGGGTTTTGTTTTTTCCGGCCACAAAAAGGCCATGCACATCGAGGAACCACAGATGAACCGTTACCAGACCTATTACCGCAACACCCGCAATGACTGGCGATTTACCAGCGTCACCGCCGCCCTGATACCCCTACAACGAACACCACGATAGCGCCGCCGCGGCATCGACCGCGCCGGCCAAGGAACCGCCAGATCATGAACGCATCCGTCTCCGCTCAACTTGCTCCGACCGTTACTTCCATCACCCGCCGCAGCGCCCAGCCGCTGCCCAGCCCCGCCGTTCTGCGTCAGCGCCTGCCATTGCCTACCGAACTCGCCGAGCGCATCGCCGCCGACCGCGACGCCATTCGTGCCGTACTCGATGGCCACGATTCGCGCCTGCTGGTGGTGGTCGGCCCCTGTTCCCTGCACGACCGCACGGCCGTCCTCGAATACGCCGAACGCCTGGCCGAGCTGGCACCGCAGGTCGATGACCAACTGCTGCTGGTGATGCGCGCCTACGTGGAAAAACCGCGCACCACCGTCGGCTGGAAGGGCCTGCTGTACGACCCGCACCTGGACGGCAGCGGCGACATGGCCGAGGGGCTGCGCCTGTCGCGGCACTTGATGCTGGAGATTCTCGCCCGGGGCCTGCCGCTGGCCAGCGAGTTGCTGCAGCCGATGGCCGCCGGCTACTTCGACGACCTGCTCGGCTGGGCGGCCATCGGCGCGCGCACCAGCGAATCGCAAGTGCACCGCGAGATGGTGAGCGGCCTGGACCTACCGGTCGGCTTCAAGAACGGCACCGACGGCAGCGTCGGCATTGCCTGCGACGCCATGCGGTCGGCGGCGCACCCGCACCAGCACTTCGGCATCGACGACCTGGGCCACCCGGCGCTGCTGCACACCGCCGGCAACCCGGACACCCACCTGGTGCTGCGGGGCGGCCATGGCGCGCCGAACCATGACGCCGCCAGCGTTCTGGCCGCGCGCGAAGCGCTGCAGCGCCAGGGCATCGCGCCGCGCATCCTGGTCGATTGCAGCCACGCCAACAGTGGCAAGGACCCGCTGCGCCAGCCGGCGGTGCTGGAAAGTGTGATCGACCAACGCCTGGCCGGTGATACCAGCCTGCGCGGGGTGATGCTGGAGAGCCACCTGTTCGACGGCTGCCAGGCGCTGGGTGGCGAGCTGCGCTACGGCGTGTCGATCACCGACGGCTGCCTGGGCTGGAGCGGCACCGAAGCGACGCTGCGCCACGCGGCCGAGCGGCTGCGTGGGTGAGGGCGACGGGGGGGGCGCGGCGCTTTGCTGTGTAGGAGCCGTGCCTCGCGGGGAATGTCGTCAGGCGAAGCTTTCGTCCAGGGGCGGGGCGCCTACAGAACTTGAACTGGGGTGCTGACTGCGTGCAGGCTTCGTCATCCGTTTGTTGAAAGGTTCGTTTGATGCGTGATTACAAGTGGCTGCACGAATACTGCCTCAACCGCTTCGGCTCGGCGGCGGCCCTGGAGGCCCGCCTGCCCGAGGCACTGCCGGACGAGGCGCTGCGCGCGATCAGTGACGACCGCTACCTGTCGATGATCAGCCTGCGGGTCTTCCGTGCTGGCCTCAAGCACAGCCTGGTGGATGCCAAGTGGCCGGCTTTCGAGCAGGTGTTCTTCGGCTTCGACCCGGAAAAGGTCGTGCTGATGGGCGCCGAGCGCCTGGAAAACCTGATGCAGGACGCGCGGATCATCCGCCACCTGGGCAAGCTCAAGAGCGTGCCGCGCAACGCCCAGTTCGTGCTCGACGTGCGCCAGGAGAAGGGCAGTTTCGGCGCGCTGATCGCCGACTGGCCGGTGACCGATATCGTCGGCCTGTGGAAGTACCTGGCCAAGCACGGCAGCCAACTGGGCGGGCTGTCGGCGCCGCGCTTCCTGCGGATGATCGGCAAGGACACCTTCATCCCCAGCGACGACATGGTGGCGGCGCTCAAGGCCCAGGGCATCGTCGACAAGGTGCCGACCAGCCTCAAGGAGCGCGCAGCGGTGCAGGCAGCGTTCAACCAGTGGCGCGAAGAGAGCGGCCGGCCGCTGTGCCAGCTGTCAATGATGCTGGCGTACACCGTCAATCACTAACACCACGACACCAGGAGGCGCAGCCATGCAACCGATCGAGCGCATCGCCCAGGCCATCCTCCAGGCCGAGCGGATTCTGTTCATTACCGGGGCCGGGTTGTCCGCCGATTCCGGCCTGCCGACTTATCGCGGGCTGGGCGGGCTGTACAACGGCCATACCGCCGAAGGCTTGCCGATCGAGGCGGCGCTGTCCGGGCCGATGCTGCAACGTGACCCCGCGCTGTGCTGGAAGTACCTGGCCGAACTTGGCCGGGCGTGTCTGGGGGCGCAGGCCAACGCGGGGCACCGGGCGATTGCCGAACTGCAGCGGCTCAAGCCGCAGTGCTGGGTGCTGACGCAGAACATCGACGGTTACCACCGCGCCGCCGGCAGCCCGCCCGAGCGGCTGATAGAGATCCATGGCGAGCTGGCGCCGCTGTACTGCCAGTCCTGCGGGGCGGTCGACCCACAATTGGCCGAGCACCTGGAGCGGCCGTTGCCGCCGCTGTGCAGGGCCTGCGGCGGCGTGTTGCGGCCGCCGGTGGTGCTGTTCGAGGAAATGCTGCCGGAGGCGGCCATCGACAGCCTCTATGCAGAATTGCGCAAGGGCTTCGACGTGGTGATCGCGGTGGGCACCAGCGCCAGCTTCCCGTACATCGTCGAGCCGGTGCTGCGTACGCGCCAGGCGGGCGGGTTCACGGCGCAGATCAATCCGACGCGCACCGACCTGAGCGACGCGGTGGAGGTGAATGTGCAGGGACGGGCCTTAGATGTGCTGCCGGAACTACTGGGTCACATTTCGAGCCATAGAATTTGCAAATGAGGCTTATAGAAGGCATAGTCGCACCCTTGTCAGATTTCCGACACGGTCGTGCCCATGCTCAAACGCTTCGCACCCCTCGTGCCTTTAGCACTCACAGTGTTGCTGGCCGCCTGTGCCAGCCATGCTCCGCAGCCTCAGATGAGCGCTCCCGAGCGTCCCGTTTCCACGGTAGAAGAACCCGTTGCGCCTTTCGAAGAAGCGGCCCTGGGCGACTTCTCCGACGATAAAGCCTACAAACTGCCCGAACTGGCCGACAGCATCCTGTCCCACGGCTTGTCGCTGGTGGGCACTCGTTACCGCTTCGGCGGCAGTTCGGTGAAATCCGGTTTCGACTGCAGCGGCTTCATCGGTTACCTGTTCAAGGAAGAAATCGGCCTGCAGCTGCCGCGTTCGACCCGCGACATGATCAACATCGATGCCCCGCTGGTGAAGCGTTCCGACCTCGAGCCGGGCGATCTGGTGTTCTTCAGTACCAACGGCCGCGGCCGCGTCAGCCATGCCGGCATCTACCTGGGCGATGACCGTTTCATCCATTCCTCCAGCAGCCGCAGCGGCGGTGTGCGGGTCGACAGCCTGGAAGATCGCTACTGGAACCGCACCTTCATCGAGGCCAAGCGCGTCCTGGCGATGGCGTCCACCGAACAGCTCGCTCGCCAGCCGTAACCGAAAAGCGCAACCGCAAGGGTTGCGCTGCTGCCTTGCAGACGGCAGAGTAGAGCGCATTCAGGCTTTGGATTGCCGCGCTTATGCCCGCAACGACTCGTGTTGCCCTGTTGCTCCTCGCCGCCTTGCTCACTGCATGCGCCGGCAGCCCTCCCGCCCCCCAACCTGTCGTTCATGCCCCCATCGGTGCCTCCCATGGCAATGCCGAAGACGTGCTGTTTCGCGCCCTGGGCCTGGTCGGCACGCCGTATCGCTATGGTGGCAACACACCGGATGGCGGTTTCGATTGCAGCGGCCTGATCGGCTACGTGTACCGCGATGCGGCGGGTATCAGCCTGCCGCGTTCCACCCGGGAACTGAGCGCCATGCGGGTGCCGGCGGTGAGTCGCAACGCGCTGCAGAGCGGTGACCTGGTGTTCTTCGCCACCAATGGCGGGCGACAGGTCAGCCATGCCGGTATCTATGTCGGCGACGGGCGTTTCGTCCATGCACCGTCCAGCGGTGGTACGGTGCGCCTGGACAGCCTGAGCAACAGCTACTGGCAGAAGACCTACCTGGACGCCCGGCGGGTGTTCAGCCCGGAGCTGGCGCGCAACCCCTGAGGCGCGCCGCCACGCCGCCCTTGAGCCTCCGTCCGATTTCGGTGTGATGCATGCCCGAACCGATCCGCTTGCCGCCACAGCCCGATGCCTGCGAGCTGTGTGCCCGCCAGTTGCCCCTGACCCGTCATCACCTGATCCCCAAGGCGCTGCACGACAAACCCTACGTGCAGAAGCGCTACGCCAAGAGCGAGCGCATCACCGCCACCCTGTGGGTGTGCCGCGCCTGCCACAACCAGATTCACCGGTTGTTCACGGAAAAGGAACTGGCCCTGACCTACAACAGCCGCGAGGCGTTGCTGGCCGATCCGCGTCTGGTGACCTTCGTCGAATGGCTGGCGAGCAAGCCACCGGGGTTCACGCCACGGCACTGAAGGTGCCGGTTCAGGCGTCGTGCAGCAGGTCGTGGGCGTTGAGCAGGCTGTAGGCGATCTGCGGGTTCTTTTCCAGACCCCGGCGAATGGCAGCGGGAATGGACTGCCGGGTCTTGCGGCACATGCCGGGCAGTTCGTCGATCTCGATGGCGATGCCGCGCATGGTGCGCACCTCGTTGAAGCCGGGGGCGATCTCCAGGCGCACGCCGAGGTTGTCGTAGAGCCGCCGCTGCATGTGGCGCAGGTCGTCGAGGCTGGCGAGGTTTTCCAGGCGGTCGAGCAGGCGCTTTTCTTCCTGGCGGGTCAGCAGCAGGATGCGCAGGTCCGTGCCGGGGGTTTCCAGCAGGCGCTCGCGGTCACAGGTGCAGGCACCAGGCGGGCAGGGGGCGCGGAGGGGCAAGGGGGCTGTCATCGCTCCCGATCATAACGATAAGCGCCGCGCTCGCGAGTACCGTCGGGAAAATAATTGCCGATCTTCGAGTCTCGCGGGGTTCCTGTTCGAACTGGGCGCTTGCCTGTAGGAGCGGGCTTGCCCGCGAGCTTTTTGCTTTTGGGCCACAACGGGGATCATCGCCAAGCCACAGACCGTCGAGCGCGCGGGCAATCGGAATGACGCCCAGCCGCTCCTACACAAGCTGCGCACCTGCTGGGCTCAAACCGTCTGCTCCTTCAGAAAATCCACGAACGCCCGCAGCGGCGAGGGCACGTTGCGCCGGTCGTTGTAGTAGAGGTAGGGGCCGTCGAACGCCTGCCACCAGTCTTCCAGCACCGGCAGCAGCTTGCCTTGCTCGATCAGCGGCCGCAGGTACTCCTCGAAGGTGTAGATGATCCCCACGCCGCCTACCGCTGCGCCGACTTCCAGGTCCTGGGAGGAGGAGAACAGTGGCCCCTTAGGCGGCACGCGAACGGTGACCCCGTCCTTCTCCATCTCCCAGACACCCAGTTTGCCGCTCTCGAAACGGTGGCCGATCATCCGGTGTGCCACCAGGTCCCGAGGATGCTGCGGCGTGCCGTGGGCCGCCAGGTAGGCCGGGGAGGCCGTGGCGATGAAGCGCTGGCGGCGCGGACCGATGGGCACCGCGATCATGTCCTTGGCCAGGCTTTCCTCATAGCGCACCCCGGCGTCGAAACCGGCGGCGATGACGTCGATGAAGGTGTTGTCCATCGCCACTTCCACGGTCACCCCCGGGTAGCGCTCGAGAAAGGGGGGAATCAGCGTCGGCAGGACGAAACGGGCCACCGGCACCGGCACGTTGAGGCGCAGGGTGCCCACCGGGCGCTGGGTGTTGTCGTCCAGGTCGTTGAAGGCCGCGTCGATCTCGTCGAGGGCAGGGCGCAGCCGTTCCAGCAGGCGGGCACCCATTTCCGTGGGAAACACACTGCGGGTGGTGCGATTGAGCAGGCGTATGCCCAGGTCGCTTTCCAGGCGGCGAATGCAGTCGCTGAGCGACGAGGCCGACATGCCGCGTTTCTGCGCCGCCACGCGAAAGCCTCCCGCTTCGACCACGGCGGCGAACAGGGCGACGTCGCTGAGGTTGGGTTGGCGCATGGCGGCTGGCTCCGGTTTGGCGATGCTCGACTGTACGGCTCACCGTACAAGACGTCCATTTTTATCCGGCTTATCACGGTTAACCAGCGCCTCAACAATGGTTGCGTCGACGAATTGCCGCGCCGGTCGTGGTGCCGGTGCTTCGTCAGGTCCCATACGGAGGAAGCAACGATGAACGCACGAACAGAACCCCTGAACAGCTTTCGCGCGGCGTGCCGCAACGGCGTCATGGCCCTGAGCCTGGCCCTCGGTGGCCTGCTGGAAATGGGCAGCGCCGTGGCCCAGCCGCTGACCAAGCCCAAGCCGGACTGGAGCCTTTCGGACATGCCGGCACAGACCGACCGGATTTTCCTGATCACCGGTGGCACCAGCGGCATGGGGTTTGAGGATGCCAAAGCCCTGGCGGCTGCCGGTGCCCAGGTGGTGATCGCGGCCCGTAACCCCGAGCGCGGTGAAGAGGCCATCGCCCGCATTCGTGAAGAGGTGCCCCAGGCCCGGGTGCAGTTCGAAGCCGTGGACCTGGCCAACCTGGCCTCGGTCCGCGCCCTGACGGAGCGCCTGAGCACCACGCTGCCGCGTCTCGATGGCCTGATCAACAACGCGGCGATCATGGCGCCGCCGCAGCGCCAGACGTCGGCCGATGGCTTCGAGGCGCAGCTGGCGACCAATTACCTTGGCCACTTCGCCCTGACTGCTCAGCTCATGCCATTGCTGCGCAAGAGCGAGGCGCCGCGCGTGGTGACCCTGGCCAGCATCGCCGTGCTGCGTGGCAGCATCAACTTCGATGACCTGCAGTACGAGCAGGCCTACAACCCCTATGCCGCCTACGCCCAGTCCAAGCTGGCCGGCTTGATGCTGGCCTTCGAGCTGCAGCGCCGCAGTGACGCCGCCGGCTGGGGCATCCAGAGCATCGCCGCCCACCCGGGCGTGGCCGTGACCGAGCTGATCAAGCGCGGCCCAGGCCTGGACAGCGAATTCGGCCGCCAGTGGGCCGAGGACCGCGAGCAGTATCACTCCGCCGCCCAGGGCGCCTTACCGACGTTGTACGCCGCCACCGCCGCCGAAGCCCAGGGCGGCGCCTACTACGGGCCCATCGGTGATGAAGAGAAGCGCGGGCCGCTCGGCCTGGCGACCGTGCCGGCTGCGGCGCAGGACACCGAAGCTGCTGCACGGCTGTGGACCCTCAGCGAACAGCTGACTGGCGTTCGCTTCCAGTGAGCCCCGGCCCAGGAGCCTGATCATGCTCTCAGCAAACCTGACGCGGCGCCTCGGCGCCGCCATCAACGCCGAACGCCACGAGCTGACCCCCGCGCTCGCGGGGTTCGCCCTGTTCTTCTGCCTGTTCAGCGGTTATTTCATGCTGCGGCCCATCCGCGAGTCGATGGGCATCATGGCCGGGGTGGAGAACCTGCAATGGCTGTTCACCGCCACCTTCCTGGTGATGCTGGTGGCCGTGCCGCTGTTCGCCTGGCTCAGTTCCAGGGTGCCGCGCCTGCATTTCGTGGACTGGGTGTACGGCTTGTTCGGTCTCAACCTGCTGGCCTTCGCCTGGCTGTTCCTGGTGCTGGAAGACAGCGTCTGGCTGGCGCGGGTGTTCTACGTGTGGATCTCGGTCTACAACCTGTTCGTGGTGTCGGTGGCCTGGAGCCTGATGGCCGACGTCTTCGACGGGCGCCAGGCCAAGCGGTTGTTCGCCTTCATCGCCGCCGGCGCCAGTGTCGGCGGCCTGGTAGGCCCGGCCCTCAGCGCATTGCTGGTCGGGGTGATCGGCGAAGCCGGGCTGGTGGTGCTGGCCGGCATACTGCTGGGGATCGCCCTGGCACTGAAGACGCCGCTGATGCGCTGGCGCGAGCTCGGCGGTGCCGGGCGACCGGGCGCGCCGCTCAGCGAGAGCACGCGCAAGCCGGTGGAGGGCAACCCCTTCAGTGGTCTGACCCGTGTACTGCGCTCGCCTTACCTGCTGGCCATCGCCGGTTTCGTGGTGCTGCTGGCCGCGGTGACCACCTTCCTCTACTTCGAGCAGGCACGGCTGGTGGCCGAGCATTTTCCCGACCGCGATGCGCAGATCCGGGTGTTCGGCACCATCGACGTCATCGTGCAGGCCGGGGCCTTGCTGTCGCAGGTGTTCATCACCGGGCGCGTGGCCCAGAAACTGGGGGTGCGCATGCTGCTGGCGATCGTGCCGATCCTGGTGTGCGTGGGCTTCATCGGGCTGGCCCTGGCGCCGACCTTCGCCATGCTGGCGGCGCTGATGATCGTGCGGCGCATCGGCGAGTACGCCTTCGTCCGCCCGGGCCGGGAAATGCTCTTCGCCCCGCTGGACGCGGAAAGCAAGTACAAGGCGAAGAACTTCATCGACACCGTGGTCTACCGGGCTGGCGATGCCGTCAGCGGCTGGGTCAAGAGCGGGCTGGACCTGCTCGGCCAGGGCGCGGTGCTGGTGGCGATCACCGGGGCGGTGTGCGCCCTGGTCTGGGGCGTGCTGGGCTGGTACCTGGGGCAGCAGGCCGACCGCCTGAGCAAACGGGGCAGCGAGACGGCCGATGCCGCGCCGTCAACGGCCCTCGCCGGGCGCTAGCGAGGTGTCATGCCCGTGACGTCTCGGGTATGGCTTGCTCAGCGCTTGCGCAGCGCCCTGGACAGGGTCCGGTCGACATGCTCGCGCCACTCTTCATCGCGGCTGGAGGGGTGCCAATCGCGTTCGATATCGTTTTCCATGGCGGCTTTGCATTGTCGAAAGCCGTCATCCCACCCGGCAGCATATTCCGGTTGTTGCAGGTAGCGGGGGACATCCTTGCGGAATTCGTCGAGGGCGCCGGCGGCCTGCCGGCCACTGCCACAGCCTGACTCATAACCATCGATGAAGGGTGCAGGGTAACCTTCAGACAGCATCTGTTCGCGTGTGCTCTGGCAACCCACCACCCATAGGGCGGTACAGCACCAGAGCACTCGCCTGATCATGGAAAGGCTATGGGTCATGGCATTACCTCCAGCGCAATGCGTCGCTCAGCCAGCTGCCGATGTGGCACAGGTCCCAGGCGTGGGTGCTGCAGTCTCCCGAGGCGAGCGCTTCGCGCAGGGCGTCTACGTCTACCCGGCGTAGATACGCCTCGGCGTCGTCCAGGCGTTGTTCGCCGCCAAATCCACCAAGGCGCATTTCCGCCAGGGCCTGCTCTTTGCTCCAGTCTTGGTAGACCACCCGATAGAGCGCCGCGATCAGGCCGGTACGATGCTGTCCATGCTTGCAGTGAATCAGCACGGGGCCTTGCGCCTGGGCATGCCGCAGGCTGCGCAGCACGTCGAGTACGTCGCTGTCGTCGATACGGTCGATGTGCAGGGGTAGATGCACCAGTCGTACGCCTGGGTCATGCATCCAACTGGAATCACTGCGCTGATACAGATTGATGACAGTCTTGATGCCCAGTCTCCGCAAGACGGGAACGGCCACGGTGTCCGGCAACGCGCTGCGGTAGAGCCCGGTGTCCATGCGGTAGAGGTTCAACTGCTTGTCCACTGGCGTTGCCCAGGCCGTCGGGCGTGTCTCCCGCTGCATGGCAGTGCTGCCCCAGACCAGGGGCGTGATCATGAGCAGGAGCAACGCACAATAACGCGGCCAGGAAGGCAGGACCGAAGGCATCAGGCTTGCCCCCCGTTTAGTAGCGCCGTTCCCGGTGTTGCCTGCGTGAGTGGTTGTGAGCGATACAGCAACCAGCGGTAATTGAGCGCGCAGATCGTCCAGTCGAGTAGTAGCGTCCACAGGTTGTGCGAGAAAAAATGGGCGCCTTGCATCATGCGCCCCAGCGAAAACACCGCACCCAGTCCCAGCGCTATGGCCAGGGCAACGCGTGCCAGGCGTGGGTACCTGTCGCGCAGGACGAAGAACAGTGCGATCAGGGAAAACCCGGCCGAGGCATGGCCACCCGGCCAGCACCGACCGGCTTTTTCGCCGGGCGCTCGCTCGCCGAGCAGGGGCGTGAAGGTCTCGGTGCCGCCGAACTCACTCAGGCTCCATGGGCAATGCATGCCGGTAACGGCCTTCAACGGCGTCACGATGCTGGTCGATAGAGCCAGCGACAGCACCAGGTACCCCAACGGACGACGCCACGCCCGCCCTCCACGGTGCAGCAGGCTGAGGGCAAAACCGACGATGGCCATGATGCCCACGGCAATCAGTGCCTGCTTTGCACGGTCGTGCAGAATGTCTTCGAGCCAGAAGCTGTGACGGCCGATGAACCCTTGTCCGGGCTGGTAAAACAGGTGCGCGAGGTAAAAATCCAGGCCGCTCGGATCGAGCAGCAGGAGCAACGCCATGGCGCATAGGGGAGCCCCCAAGGCCAGGCGAAAATCGAAGGGGCGAGTGACTGCCGAACTCATGACGATCTCCTAACGCTTGCTGAGCTGTTCTGCCGGCGCATCGATTCGCTGCCAGGCGATCAAGCGTTGTTGAAAGGCATGGCTGGCCCCCTGGTAGTAGGCAATGTCGCGCCGCACGAGCGGGTCATCGACGCTGCTCGGGGACTCGTGGCTAAGCCCCAGGGCGTTATCGTGACGGCGCATGGCCCGACGCGGGCTGAGGATCGCCAGGTTTTCTCCGTCGAACAGCCCCAGATGCTGGTAGTTGCCGATCAGCGCACGCCCGGGAGCCCGGTCGGCGCGCAGCACGTCGCGGCCGAAGAACGTCGAGGTGTAGTCGAGGTTCAGGAGGCCCATCAGGGTCGGCGCCAGGTCGATCTGGCTGGCGACATCGGCGTAGTCGCGTGGCGTGATCACGGCCGGGGCATAGATGAACAATGGGATGTGGTAATTGGCCACGGGCAGGTCTTCCTTGCCCGCGCTGCCGGCCGTGTGGTCAGCGACAAACACGAACAGGGTCTGCTGGAACCAGGCCTTCTCACGCGCCTGCGCCAGGAACTGGCCGATGGCATAGTCGGTGTACTTCACGGCGCCTTCCCGTCCCTGGCCCGAGGGGATGTCGATGCGTCCGTCGGGGTAGGTGTAAGGGCGATGGTTGGAGGTGGTCATCAGCTGCAGGAAGAACGGCTTGCCGCTCGCGTAGTCGCGGTCGGCGACCTTGAGGGTTTGCGCATAAAGGTCTTCGTCGGCCATGCCCCAGGCGTTCTGGAACATCATGTCGGCTTCGGCCACGCTGCTCTGGTCGACGATGCGGTAGCCATTGCCGCCGAAGAACGCGTTCATGTTGTCGAAGTAGCCGCGTCCGCCATAGAGAAACACGCTGTCGTAGCCGAGGTTGTTGAATTGCTGCCCCAGGCTGCCGTAGCCACTTTCACGGCCGATGCGTTTGACGATCGAGCGCCCGGGGGTAGGCGGGATGGACAGCGTGATGGCTTCCAGCCCACGGTCGGTGCGCGTGCCCGTGGCGTAGAAGTTGCTGAATGCGAGGCTGTGTTTGCGCAGCTCATCCAGGTTGGGCGTGAGCCCGCGCGTATCGCCGAAACTGCCCAGGTACTTGGCACTCAGGCTCTCGATGGTCACCAGCACGACATTCAGCCGCCTGGCTTGGCCGGGGTTGTCGATTTGCCGGCGGATGTCCTGCGGATCGGCGCCGATGAAAAGGGCATTGGGTTCCCTGACTTCATCGCGCAGCAGTCCGGCGACGCGTTGCTCGGGCAGTGTGCTGTAGAACTGTTGGTAGTCCAGCTCGTTGTTGCGAAAGGCCGCGAAGAACTGGAACGGACCATTGCTGGCCAGCTCTCGCTGGTAGGTGTTGCCGCCCAGGCCACGGAGCGCGTCCTGCCCGATCGACAGGCTGCTCAAACCGACCAGGAGCAGCATCGTTGCGGCACTGGTGAAGGCCCGCGAGCGTGGTAGCAACGGTGCCTTCAGGGCCGTCGTTACCGGCTTGCGCAGCACGGCGCCGGCAATGATGGCGAGCACGGCCAGCAGGGCCAGCAGTGGGTAGATCGGATACGACTCCAGAATGTTGTTGATTACCTCCTCGGAGTAGACCAGGTAGTCCACGGCGATGAAGTTGAAGCGCACGCCGAATTCATCCCAGAACAGCCATTCCGCAACCGCGGTGAACAGCATGACGAACACGCTGACTGCCACCAGTGCCAGCAGCACACGTTGGTGCCAGCGGCTGCGCCAGAGCCGCGGCGGGCACAGAAACAGATACAACGCCAGGGGCGCCGAGGCGTAGAGTAGGAAACCGAGGTCGTAGACCAGGCCGATGGCATACACACCCGCCAGTTGCAGAAGGCTGGCATCGGCATCCGCCAGGTGGCTGGCCAGCAGCAGGCTGCGTGTCAGGCAGAACACCGCCAGCCACGCCAGTACGATGATCGACAGGTAACGAAGCTGGGCATAATGGAACTGAGGCATCGTATGATCCTTGCTGGATGAACGTGCCGCAGTCTGTCGCGCCGGCTGTGAGGCCCGCGTCAACAGGGTGTGAAAAAACCGTTAAACCTCGGTTCAAGAGATCAAGCGATGCGAATTCTGGTCATCGAAGACAACCGCGACATTCTCGCCAACGTGCTCGACTACCTGCAGCTCAAGGGGTTTACCGTCGACTGTGCCCAGGACGGACTCAGTGGCCTGCACCTGGCGACGACCGGGCATTACGACTTGATCGTGCTGGACATCATGTTGCCTGGCATGGACGGTTACCAGGTGTGCCAACGCTTGCGCGACGACGGCAAGAGTGAAGTCCCGATTCTCATGCTGACGGCGCGCGATGCACTGGATGACCGGTTGAAAGGATTGCGTTCGGGCGCTGATGATTACCTGGTCAAGCCGTTCGCCCTGGCCGAGCTGGTGGCCCGCATCGAGGCCATCCTGCGTCGCAGCCAGGGGAGCCGCAAGCGCCAGTTGATGGTGGCGGACCTGGTCTACGACCTCGACACCCTGCATGTCAGCCGTGCTGGCCAGGCACTCAAGCTCAACCCCCTGGGACTCAAGCTGCTGGCGGTGCTCATGCAGAAAAGCCCGGCCGTGGTGCGCCGTGAGGTCCTGGAAGAAGCCTTGTGGGGCGATGATTGCCCGGACAGCGACAGCCTGCGCAGTCATATCCACCAACTGCGCCAGGCCCTCGACAAACCCTTCGCCACACCGCTGCTGCATACGTTGCACGGCGTGGGCTACCGTCTCGCCGAGTAGAATCATGGCCTCCAAGCAGCCGTTCGCCCGGCGTATTCTGATCGCCTTCGTGCTCATGACCGTGGTGGTGAGCGGTCTGTTTTCCCTGAGCATCGTGGCCGTGGTGCACTTCATCGAAGAGCACCTGGTGTCCGAGGAAATGGACCGCGAACTGAATCAGATCCTGCACGACGACGTCGAACAGGGGCGTGCGCCACGGCTGGATGCCTCCACACGATTTTTTGCCTCCAACCAGCCGCAGCAGGCGATTCCCGAACAGTTCGCCCAGTTGGCTGAAGGGTTCAATGAGGTGGTTGAGGGTGACAGGGCCTTTTACGTCTACAGTCGGGAACTCAACGGCAGCACCTACCTGCTGGTACAGGAGCAGCATGAATTCGAGGCGCGCGAGCAGGTGCTTTTCAATGTGGTGCTGGCCGGCTTCCTGCTGACGGTGATCGGGGCCTGGGGGCTGGGCCTGGTGATGGCAAGGAAGGTCATGGCGCCTATCAGCCGCCTCGCGCAGCAGGTGCGCCACCGAGACCAGTTGCATCCTCTGGCGCCACCGCTGGCCCCGCAATACCCCGAGGACGAGGTGGGGCAACTGGCCGATGCCTTCGACAGCACGCTCGGGCAGGTTCGCCAGTCGCTGGAGCGTGAGCGCCTGTTCACCAGCGATGTCAGCCACGAGTTGCGCACACCGCTGATGGTGATCGCCACGTCGTGCGAGTTGCTGACTGAAAACAACCTGGATGCGCGTGGTCGCGAGCAGTTGGAACGTATCAGCCGTGCGAGCCAGGAAATGCAGGAGTTGGTGCAGACCTTCCTGCAACTGGCCCGTGACAAAACCAATAAAAGCGCGTTTGCCGAAAGCAGTCTGGGGTCTATTGCGGCTGACCAGATCGGCCGATGGACTCCGTTGTTCGAGGAAAAGGGACTGGCCTTCCAGTTCATCGAAGAGGGCATGGACAGCGGTCTGTACAACCCGACCCTCCTCAGTACGGTGATGGCCAACCTGTTGCGCAATGCCCTGCATTACACCGATCACGGGGGCGTCCGCCTGGTGGTCAGGTCTGGCGGCTTTCGGGTGGAAGACAGTGGCCTGGGCATTCCCGCCGACCAGCATGAACACATCTTCCAGTCGTTCGTGCGTGGCCAGCATTCGCGGGGGGAGGGGCTCGGCCTGGGCCTTTCGTTGGTGAAGCGGATCTGCATCAACCAGGGCTGGCGCATTGCAGTCAGCAACCTGGAAGGGGGTGGCACTTCTTTTGATGTCAGTCTGCAACCCGACAACTAACGATTTTTTCACACCCTTTTGACGGGCCTTTGATTCGGCGTTTTCTAAGGTGGCAGGCGTACCCACTCCAGGACGACTCGCCATGCCCAAGCCCTCTGTCACCGAGCTCGATTTTTCCCGTAAATACGATCAGGGTCATTCGCAGCAGTACCTGCACAAGCATCAGGAGAGCGTTGCTCGACGTTTGTCGCACTGGCGGGACGTCCAGGTCGCTCGGCAGGCTCTCCGGCGGGCTGGAGACCCTGATCTGGTTCTCGATCTACCCTGTGGGGCCGGGCGTTTCTGGCCGATGCTGGCCGAGCAACCCAACCGGGTGATATTCGCCGCGGACAACTCCGTCGACATGCTGGTGACGGCACGTTCTGCCCAGCCCCCCGAGGTGGTTGCACGGGTGAATACGTTTCAGACCTCGGCGTTCGCCATCGACCTTAGCGATAACGCGGTGGATTGCATCTTCTGCATCCGCCTGCTGCATCACATCCAGTCCAGTGCGCATCGTCTGGAAATCCTGCGCGAGTTCCACCGGGTCAGCCGCGACACCGTCATCCTTTCGCTCTGGGTCGATGGCAACTACAAGGCCTGGGCACGTCGACGACTGGAGAGGCGCCGTGCGGCCGATGGCCGTGCCGGGCAGAACCAGAACCGCTTCGTGGTGGCCAGGGCGGTCATCGAGCAGGAGTTTCAGCGAGCGGGTTTCCAGATACTCGGGCACCGGGATTTTCTGCCGGGGTATGCCATGTGGCGTACCTACATCCTGCGCAAGGGGGTGTGAGCATGAACACCCTTGCCAGTCATGCGGCGGTTCAGTCCAGCACAACCCACTTCGATCGTTGGTGGAACAGTTCGGGGGTATGGGTCGAACCGGCCAATCACCGTCGGGGCGGCGAGAGCGGTGTGCAGTTGCTGAGCCACCGCGATGCCAGCCACCCACCGTTGTACTGCAAGCGGCAGGTCGGGCACCTTTACCGGTCTTTCCTGCATCCGCTGGGGCGCCCCACGGTGCTGCGTGAGCGCGATGCCTACCGAGCCATGGCGCGCCTGGGCGTCAGGACGCCGAACATCGTCTATTGCGCGGCCCGTCAGCAGGCCGATCAGTGGCAGGCACTGCTGGTCACCGAAGCGTTGCACGATTACCTCAGCCTCTCGCAGTGGTACGAGACCGAGCACGCGCCGGCACTCAGGTCTCGGGTGCTGACCCAGGTCGCGATGACGCTGGCGCGGATGCATCGGGCCGGCTGGCAGCATGGCTGCTGCTACCCCAAGCATATTTTCATCAAGCTCCAGACTGGCGAGGCAGGGGTGCCTCAGGTGCAGGTCGCTGTGCTGGATCTGGAGAAAAGCCGAAGGCGCTGGTTTGGCAGGAATGCAACTCGGCACGATATGAGTCAGGTGAGGCGGCACCGCGGTACGATTCCAGAAGAGGATATCGGCCTGCTTTTGCGCGCTCACAGGCAAGCGATGCAGGAGTCGGTCGACGCATCGGGGCCATGAGTGCCAGTCCGCTCAGGCGTGACGTCCTGTGCTCCGTCACCCCGGGGTGGAATGCCCTGAATCGCACTGTGAATGCCCGAGGTGTTCGATTACGCCGCGGGCAAGCTTCACCCAGGCCTCCACCGCCCGCTGATGGGGCTGCCAGTCATCGTGACACTGGCCGAGGTAGGCCTGGCGCGCCCGGTCGAGCAGGGCGCGCTGCGGCGCTGGCAAGCGTTCGGCCAGCCAACTGGCGGCCTGGTCTTTCGGGGCGATGCGGCCGGTGGCCAGGGTGAACCACATGCGCGCCAGGGTGAGCAGCACGTTGCGCTCGTCACCACCAGTACTCGCAATCAGGCTGGGCAGGCTGTCGAGCATCGCGCGGCGCAGGTCGGCCGCAGGGATCGCCGGCAGTAGCTCATCGGCCGGTGCCCCGGCCAGGGCGCGGCTGTGTTGCCGGGCTGAGGTCAGCAGCACGCTGAGGTCCGGATCGAGGGCAGGCGGCGCAATCTCGCCAGATTCCAGCGCCGGGCGCAGCCACTCACCGAACACCAGGTCGCGGCGCGGCGGGTAGCGCCACGGACGGATGTCGTCCAGCACCACCAGGGTCAGTTCCAGTGGCCGTACCCCGTCGCGAGCCGGGTAGGCGGACAGCTCCAGCAGGCGCTGCACCAGATGCTGGCGGGCGTGTCCGGCCAACGGAGTACGGGCGATCACCAGCAGGTCGATGTCGCTGTCCGGGCGCAGGCCCCCATCCACCGCCGAGCCGTACAGGTAGACCGCCAGCAGGTCGTCGCCCAGGGCGTCGTGGATGGCTTCGAGCGGGGCGCGGGTATCCGGTTGCATGGCGTTACTCGACCGGGTCCATCAGCAGGAAGGTGCCGGGTTTGCTCTGGTACTGATCGATCAGGGGCACCAGGCGGCGGAAGTGCTCGGTCTGGCAGTGGGCATCCAGGGCCGCGCGATCAGGCCATTCCTCGATGAACACGAAGTGGCCAGGGTCTTTCTGATCGACGCACAGTTCGTAGGAAAAACAGCGGGGTTCCTGCCGGGTCTTTTCCACGAGCTCCCGGTACAGCGGCAGGACGCGATCGATGTGTTCGGGCTTGATGAAATCCTGGGCGATGACTTTGAGCATGGGCCTGTCCGAAAAAGGTCTGCCGACAGTGTTGTCGCATCTCCCGGTCATTTCCAGTGTGGTGGCAGTCGGCAGGACCGTTTGCTCGGGTCTTTATAACCTTGGGTGGTCGTTATGACTCTTGGTCATGGTGACTCGCCTTAACCTATCTACTTGAATTTTAACGTGTTCGTGGCTGGCACAAACATTGATATCACTGTGATATCTATTGTTGACGCTCACCGGAGGTGAGACATGTTCGTACGCGCCAGCCGCTACCAGGCCTGTGAAGAAGAAAACCGCTCGTTGCGTGCCCGCCTCGAGGCGGCTGAACAGGAAGCCCGCCAATTGCGCGAGGTGCTGCTCGCCACCCAGCAGGATCGGCGGGTGCACGACGACCTGGCGTTCTACAAAGGGCTGTCCGGTAACCTGCTGAAGTTCGGCCATTCCATCGGCCACGTGGGCGAGTCGTTCGGCTACCTCAACGCCCGGCTGGACGCCAACAACCAGCGGGCCCAGGACGTGGCAGGCGCCGCGATCCAGAACAAACTGAAGTTCGGCCAGCTGCAGGAACAATCCCAGCTCATGGAGAACGGCCTGGCCACTCTCAACCAGCGCATCGCGGAACTGGTGCAGCGTGCCGGGGAAATCGACCGCATCGTCGGCCTGATCGGCAGCATCGCCAGCCAGACCAACCTGCTGGCGCTGAACGCCGCCATCGAGGCAGCCCGCGCCGGGGAATCCGGGCGGGGCTTCGCCGTGGTCGCCGGGGAGATTCGCGACCTGGCGGAGAAGACCGCCAGTGCCACCTTGGACATCGTCCGTGAAACCGCCGACATCCAGCGGGTGATCCACGCCTCCCAGGCGGAAATCCAGCGCCACGTCAGCAGCGCCAACCATTTCCATGCCATGACCACCGAAGCCAGTGGCGCCATGCTGGACGTGCACAACCTGGCGCAGCGCATGCACCACGAAATCAGCCAGTCGTTCTTCCGCTCGGGCATCGAGCTGGCGAACCTGGCCGAGCTATCGCTCAAGACCGAGGTCTACGAGACGCTGCTCAGCGGCAAGGGCACATCGGTGCGCCTGGCGAGCGAGGAGGAGTGCCTGTTCGGCCGCTGGTACTACGGCGAGGGCAACGAAGCGCTCAAGGGCAACCGCGAATTCCGCCTGATCGAGCAGCCCCACGAGCAGGTGCACCGCTCCGGCATGGCGGCCATCGAGGCCTTCGCCCAGGGCCGCTTGAGCGACACCCTGCGCGAACTGGCGCAGATGGAGGACTGCAACATCGAAGTGATGCGCATCGTCAAACGGGTGCTGGTGGAGCACGACAAGCAGCTCTGACCTGCCCGCAAGAACCCGTGCAACGGGGTGGCAGGCCATGCCATCAAACCGAAACAAAGCGGTTCTAGAGTAGCGCCTCGCATTCATCAGAGGCGTTCACGTGGATCGTACGACACGCGGTATCTGCAAGACTCTCAGCCAGGTGGCGGATAACAACGAAGCGGCGGCGATCGCCGTGATGCGGGCCGCCGAGGCCGTGGGCGACGAGCTGCTGCGCCAGCAACTGCTCAACGTCATCCACCGCCTGAACCTCGACGCGAGCCAACTGCGCTTCGCCCGCGAGTCGCTGGCCGGGCAGGGGCTCAAGCGGGCCTGAGCGCCCTTCTGGCCACACCGCGAACGGCCCGCCACACGCCGCTTGTTGAGTCCCGCGCGCAGCCCGCGTACCGTGCGTTGCACGTTTGGTTAGCGAGCCTGGAGAGGCTATGGGGTATTGCACGCTGTCACGGATGATGTTTTTCGCGCTGTTGCTGCCCATGGTGGCATCGGCCCAGACCCTGGTCAGTGGCGCGACGCAGTGGGCGCCCTACAGCTACAGCGATGCCAACGGCGAGCCCCGGGGCATTGCCGTCGATGTGGCGCGGCAGGTGCTCGACAGCGCCGGTATCGAAGCCGACTTCGTGTTCTACCCGACCAACCGCCTGAAGCTCATGGAGCAGCAGGGCCGGGTCGACCTCAACTACGCCGACTCACCCCTCTGGCGCGACGAACCGGGCGGCGTGCCGTTCCTCTATTCGACACCCTACCTGGATGTGACGGAACACCTGTTCTTCCTGGCCGAGCACCCGGCACGGGAAGTACCCCTGGCGCACTTGAGCGAGCTGAATGTTGGCGGGGTGCGCGGCTACCGCTATCCCTCGCTGGAAGAGGCCTTCCAGGCGCAGCGGCTGGTGCGGCTCGACACCTCTCGTGAAGACGCCCTGATGGAGCTGTTGATGCTGGGGCGGGTGGACGCCATCGTCATGACCGACGACCTGTTCGCCTACCTGCTGGAGACCCGCGGTCTGAACCCGGCGCTGTTCATCCGCGGCCCGCTGATCGGCACCGCGCCGGTGGCGATAAAGCTCAACCCCAGGCACGGCCACTACCTGCCCGACATCAACGCGGCCATCCGCACCCTGCTGGAGCGCGGCGCCGTGGAAGACATCCGCCGGCGCTTCATCCAGGAAAGCGCACGGGGCAGCCTGAGCGCTCGCTGATCCCGTCTGGCGCGCCGTGTCGGAGTGCCAGACGACTCATTTCTTCTCGTACGGCGGGTACTCGTCGCTCGGGGCCCGTCGCTCTTCGCGTGGATCTGGCGGGTTGTCCGGGATGCGCGGCGGTTCGGGCGGATCGATCTGCGGATCGCTGGCATCCGGGGAGTCCGGGTCAAAACCCAGTTCCGGGTCCACATTGCGCTGTTCACCGCCGTCCTTTTGCTCCCGGGGGTAGCCAGGCAGGCCGCGACGGTCGCCCGGTGAGTCCTGTTCCGGCCACTTGTCGGCGTCGAGGGTGGCTTCGTTGCGATTGCCGTTATGGGTGTCGTTCGGCTTCATGGTCACCTCCTGGCTGGGTGGATCGACGCGGCCCCTGTGGGCGCGTGCCGTGTAGGTTTGGAACCGGGGCCGGCGCGATGAGTTCAGGTAAAGACGGGCACGGCGGTGCTCACCCGTACAGCACCGGACCGGCCTCGCGCATGAAGATCTCGACGGTCTTCGGGCCGATGCCCTCGAACACCAGCAGGCGCGCTTCGAAATCCTGGCGATCGACACTTTGCCGGTACAGCTCGCGGACCGAGCCGGCGTATTCGTCGTTGAGCTTTTTGCACAGCTTCACCAGGCGTTCGGCGGTGGACAGGTCGTAGCGCACGTAATGCGCCTGGCCGAGCATGCGCACCAGTTCGGCCTTGCTGCAGCCGCCCAGCTTGCGCGGCGTGTCGCGGCGGTGCTGCTCGACGATGACCCGGTAGGCCTGCTCGGCGATGCGCTGCTGGATGGGTTTGCCGAACAGGAAACTGGCGATCAGCCATTTGAACAAGGCGTCGTCGCAGCCCTGGGCCAACCCGTCATCCAGGCCCAGCTGTCGGGCGGTAATCTGCTTGGCGGGCATGCGAATTCTCCCAGCGTGGTCCTCTAAGAAGGGGACTGGGATCCGCGCCATGGGTTCGGGATGTTTTACCGGGAGAGGGTGCCGCTCAGGCCAGAACGGCTGAACGCGAGGCAAAAAAAACCGGCTCAGAGGCCGGCATGGAAAAGAGTATGTTGGAGCAACACTGGATTACAGCCCGCTCAGGATCGGTGATGCACATGACAGCCGCGCGTCAGAACGATGAACAATCGGCGCACAGGTTCTCGCCAGCGCCGGCAGCGATCAGCGGCGGCTGGCAACCCTCGGCTGGCGTTCCAAGGCGGCCTCCATGCTCACGCCCGACCAGGGTGATGGCGGCGGCTCATGGCACTCCGGCGCGGCCACCACTTGCGGCAGCAGGTAGCCGGATTCGGTTTCCGTCTCGTTGCAGCGCGCCGTGTGCGGCGTGTGGGTGGGGCTGCCAGCCTGTTCCCTGTCGGAACTCCAGCGTGAACGGGGCGTGCTGTCGAAAATAAGGCAATCCAGTCTGCTCATGCTCGGTTACCTGTTCAGAGGTCGAGGACCAGGGGGTGAAGGCCATCTTCATTTTCTGCCGGTACGGCGCAGCAGATCAGTACCTTGTCGCTTTCCGGCAACTGGGCCGGCGGGTTGGGGTAATGCACCTGGCCGCTGACCAGGCGTGTGCTGCAGGTGCCACACGAGCCGCCGCGGCAGCTGAAGTCCGGTGCCAGGCCGCGGCTTTCCGCCAGTTCCAGCAGGGTGCCGCCGCCCGGCGTCCAGCGCGCTTCCTTGGCCGAGGCGGTGAACAGCACCGGCACCGGGACGCTGGCCGCCGGCGGTTGTGCCGGGGCCTGCGGCGGGCCGTCGTTCTGCCGCTGCAGTGTCGAGGGGCCGAAGGCCTCGGCATGGATGCGCGGGTCGGGAATGTTCAGCCCGCGCAAGCCGTCGTACATGTCCTGGGTGAAGCTGGCCGGCCCGCACAGGTAGAAATCGTAGTCGTCGAGGGGCAATTGCGCCTTCACCTGGGCAAAACGCAGACGCCCGGTCAGCTCGAAGTCGCGGCCTTGCACGGCATGCTCGCCAGGCTCGCTGAGGGCGCGATGCACGTGCAGCAGGCCAGCGGCGCGGGTCCGCAGGGCCGCCAGCTCGGCCTGGAAGGGCAGGTCGTGCAGGGTCCGGGCGCCCTGGAACAGGTACACCGGCCGTTGCAGCCCCTGCCGCTGGTTCTGCTCGACCAGCTCGCGGAGCATGGCGATCAGCGGCGTGATGCCGACCCCCGCGCCGATCAGCACCACCGGGCGCTGGGTGTCGCTGGCCAGAGTGAAGCTGCCCAGAGGCAGGCGCACGTCCAGCAGGCTGCCCACCTCCAGGGTGTCGTGCAGGTGACGCGAGGCCGGACCCTGGGCCTTGACGCTGATGCGCAGGTGGCCGTCGGACGGCGCGCTGGAAAGGCTGTAGGTCCGGATCAACGGCTCGTTGCCGGCGGCGGTGCTGATGCGTACGGGCAGGTGCTGCCCAGGCATGAACGCCACCGGCGTGTCGTCCTGGGGTTGCAGGTAGAACGAACGGATGTCCGCGCTTTCCTGTTCCACCCGGGTGACCGCCCAGGACAGCCACTGGCGGCGTTGCTCGCGTTCGCGCAGGCGCTGGTCGGCCTCGGTCCAGGTGCCGGTCATCAGGCTGGTGGGCGCGTACTCGTGAAAGTCCCAGCGCAGCGAGGCACCGGCCGGGCGCAGCACGACCTGCTCCACGTCGAGCGTCCACAGGCGCTCGGCCCCTTCGAAGGCGGCGATCATCGGACTGTCCAGGATCAGCTCGGTGCGCCCGGCGAGCTGCAGCATGTCGCCGGTGGTGAAGTCGACGAACAGTAGACCGGCCTGGGGCTTGAGCTGCAGGTTGCCCAGGGTGTTGAAGTGCAGGTTGCCGGCGTAGTCCGGGATGGTCAGGCGGTTGCCTTCGACCTTGATGAAACCGGGGCGCCCGCCACGGTGCGAAACGTCCACCGAGCGCTGGCCGCCGTCGTGCTCCATGTAGCTGGCGATAAAAAAGGTGTCGGCGTTGCGCACCATCTCGGTGGTACGCGCATCCAGGCCCGGGAAGTCGAGGCGGCTCGGCTTGCCACCGGCGGGTGCCGGTACACGGGTGTAGGTGCGCTGCTGGATGTACTGCGGGCAGTTGCCGAAGGAGTGCTCGACCTCGATCTCCAGGCGCCCGGCCGATGCCTCGCGGATCAGGCCGTTCATGCGGTTGCGCCGGCGGGTGTGCAGCTCGATGCCGAGCAGGCCGATGGCGTCGTTCGCCTGCAGGCCAGGGGTGGCCGGGTCCTGCGGATCGAGCGAGGTGGCGAACACCAGGTGCCGCGGGTCAGGGGAGGTGACGAAGCCCTCGGCCCCTTCGATCAGCGTGGCCCAGGGCTGGCCGGCGCGATCCACCGCGCCGGCGACCATGAAGGGCAACTGCTGGTAGAAGTCCCGGTGCTGGTCGGGCATGTAGTTGCGTACGACCTTCTGGCCGACGCTTTCCATGCGGTCGCCGGCGCCGACCCGTTGCTGGAGCAGTTTCTCACCGGCATGCCAGGGCGATTGACGGTGTTTGGGCAGTTGATCCATGGCGCAACGCTCCTCGAAGAGGCTGCCGGGGAAGCCCCGGCAGCGGGTTCCGTATCAGTTGGCGTGCAGCCCGGCCGCGGTGCGCTGCATGGGCACGAAGCCGGGCAGCGCTTCGATCCGGGCCAGCCAGGCGCGCACGTTCGGGTAGTCCGCGAGCGACACGTTGCCTTCGGGGGCGTGGGCGATGTAAGCGTAGTTCGCCACATCGGCGATGGTCGGGGTGTCGCCGACCAGGAAGGTCGAGCTGCCCAGTTCGATTTCCAGGGTCTTGAGCAGGGCATGGGCGCGGGTGATCACCTCGTCGGCATTGAACCCGGCGCCGAACACGGTGATCAGGCGGGCAGCGGCGGGGCCGTAGGCCACCTGGCCGGCGGCGACCGACAGCCAGCGCTGCACACGGGCGGCTTCGACCGGGTCTTCGGACAGCCAGCGGCCGTCACCGTATTTCTTCGCCAGGTAGACCAGGATGGCGTTGGAGTCGGCGATCACGGTGCCGTTGTCGTCGATCAGCGGCACCTGACCGAAGGGGTTCAGCTTGAGGAAGTCCGGTTGCTTATGGGCACCGGCGGCCAGGTCGACGAAGACCAGCTCGGTTGGCAGCTCCAGCAGTGCGAGCATCAGTTCGACACGGTGGGCGTGGCCGGACAGGGGGTGGCGGTACAGTTTGATGGTGGCGTTTGACATCGGAGTAGCTCCTCAAAGGGTTGGGAAAGCAGCACCGAGTCAAGGCATGGGGCGCTCGTGCTGATGGACGTATTCTGCGCCTATGCATGTCTTTGCAGAATGACCAACTTCTGCAATCCATAATTTCGTTTTTCGAAATTATCAGCCGTTCAGCGCTGGATGAGTCCGCAGGCGCGGCACCGCGAAGTCGAGGAAGGTGCGAACCCGAACCGTGGCGCGGCGGCCCTCCCGGTAGATCAGATGCACCGGCAGGCGCTCCGGAGCGAAATCATCCAGCACCGTTTCCAGCAGCCCGTCCTGCAGCTCCCGGTGCACCTCATGGTTCAGGCAACGGGTCAGCCCCAGCCCCGCGACAGCGGCGCGAATCGCCGCCTGCTGGGTGGTACAGCTCAGCACGGGGGTTGGCTTGAACCACTGCACGGCCTGCCCGTGGCAAAAGCGCCAGGCGGTCACGTAGCCGGCCGAGGTCCAGGCCACGGTGCGGTGTTGGCGCAGGTCGTCCGGGGTGGCGGGGCGACCGTGGCGGGCCAGGTAGGCCGGCGAACCGCAGAGAATCGGCCTGACGGTGCCCACCGGAATGGCGAAACCGGAGGAGTCCGGCAGCGGGCCGACCACCAGGGCGATGTCGATGCCGTCTTCCAGCAGCCGGGGCATGCCATCCCGGGCCTGGCTGACGACCTGCACCTCGGGAAAGGTATCCAGGTAGGCGAGGGTGATCGGCAGCAGCACCTGCGGGGTCATCAACAGCGGGGCCGAGAGGGTCAGTTGCCCGGCGGGGTCGCTGTGCAGTCCGAGCACCGAGCGCTCGGCGTCCAGCACCGCCTGCAGGACCTGCTGGCAACTGGCGGCAAACGTTTCGCCCGCCGGGCTCAGGGCCACGCCCCGAGGGCTGCGCAGCAGCAGCGAGGTGTTCAGCCGCGCCTCCAGCGCCGCCACGCTGCGCATCACGGTGGCCGCTGACAGGTCGAGCTGGCGCGCCGCGGCCGCCAGGCTGCCGGCCTGGGCCACGGCCGCGAACACGGCCATTTCCTGGTAGCGGCTCACCCGGTCAGTCCGCTGCCGGCGGGCACAGGGCCGGGTTGGCCAGAAAGCGGCTGGCGCAGTAGTCGACGAAGGTCCGCACCTTCGCCGATACCCGGCGCCCGCCCTGGTAGAGGATGTGGACCGGCAGCGGCGCCGTGCCGAAGTCCTCCAGTACCAGTTCGAGTTCACCGCGCGCGACGCGGTCGGCCACCTGGTAGGACAACACCCGGGTAAAGCCCCAGCCCTCGGACACGGCATTGATCGCCGCCTGGTTGGAACTGACCGTGAGGCGCGGCTTGGGGTGCAGGGTGATGTCGCCATCCGGCCCGCTGAACTGCCATTCGGTGAGCAGCGAGCTGGCCGACGACATGACGACCTGCTCCGTCAGCAGGTCCCGGGGATCGGTCGGCCGGCCGACCACGTCAAGGTAATGCGGGGCGGCGCAGATCACCGGGCGAATCTGCCCGACTGCCAGCGCCTGCAGGCTGTTCTCGGGCAGGCGGCCGATGCGCACGGCCACGTCCACCCCGTCATCGGCCATGTTCACCAGGCGATCCACCAGCAACGCATTGATCGACACGTTCGGGTGTTCGATGAGGTAGCTGCTGATCAGCGGAACCAGGAACTGCTCACCGAAAATCACTGGCGCGGTGACCGTCAGGTTGCCCTGCGCCCGCACGCCGCTGCCGGTCGCCAGCTCTTCCGCTTCCTCGACTTCCTGCAGGATGCGCTTGCAGTCTTCCACATAGCGCCGGCCCGCCTCGGTCAGGCGCAGGCTGCGCGTGCTGCGCGCCAGCAGCAGGGTGCCGAGCCGCGCCTCCAGCCCGGCGATCACACGGGTCACCGTGGGCGGCGACAGCCCCAGCAACTTGGCGCCACCGGCAAAACTCTCCGTCTGGGCAATAGCCAGCAGCACGTTCATTTCCTGGAATCTGTCCATGCGCGATCCGGTTTCGGCAGTTTCATCGGGTGGGGGCAGCGTAGCGGGTGGCGGTGGGGAATACGAGATGGATAGAGGACACCACTTATGGAGAGGGCGCCCTTCAAGCCGGCACGGAAAGCCGGAGGGTTCTCAGTAGCAGGGCGTGGAGGCTGTCCACGGCTTTCGAGCCCCGTGAGGCGCGGCTGCGCAGTACGGCGACTTCCATGGGGTCCAGGGGCCCCAGGTGGTGTTCGCTGCCCAGTATTTCCAGGTGCGGCGGTGCACTGCACTGCGTCAATACGGCAACGGCCAGGCCACTTTCCACGGCGGCAATCTGCCCGGCCAGGCTGGAGCTGTTGTAGACCACCTTGTAGCGGCGTCCCTGGAGTGCCAGTGAGCGCAGGGCGCTGCGTTTGGCGAGGCTGGCATCTTCATAGACGGCAATGGGCAGCGGGTCGCGGCGCCATACCTGGAACTGGGCTTCGCCGACCCACACCATGGGCTCATGAAACAGCAGCGTTCCCTGCCGTGGGTTATCGCGCGATACCAGCACCAGGTCGAGGTCGCCGCTCTTCACCCGCGGGATCAGTGAGGTCGACTGTTCACAGTACAGCTCGATCTCCACGGCGCCGAAGTTCGGTGCGAACCGCTTGAGCACGGGCGTCAGGTAGCGCGCCGCGTAATCATCGGGCACGCCGAGGCGAATCCGGCCTCTCAATTCTTCCCCGTGAAATGCCGCTTGGGTTTCGGCGTGCAGGTCGAGCATGCGCCGTGCGTAACCCAGCAGGATCTGACCCTGGGGGGTGAGCTGATGCTGTCGCGGGCCGCGCAGCAGGAGCTGGCATTCCAGGGCCGCCTCCAGCTTCTTGATCTGCATGCTGACTGCCGACTGTGAGCGGTGCACTTCGGGGGCCGCGCCCGACAGGGAGCCTGCGTCGACCACGGCGACGAAGCATTTCAACCAATCTATCTGCAAGTCTTGAAAGGTCATGCCCATGGCCTGTATTCGATTTTCGGATAGCTTATCGCCGTTTTATCCGTTTTAAGAGAAATATAAGTCCGGGCATAGTGCTAGCAAAATAGGGCCGTTGGGGCGAACGATGGTGCATCGCGTTCGCCTCCGTTTCACGCGCAACCGTAGAGGACTTTGCATGGCAGACACGGAACACGAACTGCACGACTTCGATCGCCAGGCGGTGTGGGCAGGCTTCAGCAAGCTGATGCCCATCTCGCTTTTCGTGGTGGTCTTCGGCGCGGCCTTCGGGTTGGCGGCCAACCAGGCCGGCCTGAGCGATTCGGTGGTGCTGGCGATGAGCGCACTGGTGTTTGCCGGTGCCGCCCAATTCGCCGCCTTGGAATTGTGGGGGGAGCATGTGTCTCTCGTTACCCTGGTCATCACCGTCTTCGCGATCAACGCCCGCCACCTCCTCATGGGCGCCACGCTCTATCCGTGGTTGCAGCACCTGCCGGCCGGCAAGCGTTACGGTGTGATGATGGTCGCCTCGGACGCCAACTGGGCGATGTCCATGCAGGCGTTTGGCAATCGCCAGCCGGGCATGGGGCTTCTACTGGGCGGCGGCCTGGCGCTGTGGGTGGCGTGGGTGATCGGTACCTGGCTCGGGGTGCTGTTCGGTGGTGCGATCCATGACCCCAAGGCGCTGGGACTGGATATGGTGATGGGCTGCTTCCTGTTGGCGATGGTGGTGGGCGGGGACAAGAACCTGCGGCTGCTGCTGATCTGGGTCGTTGCGGCCTGCGCATCGCTGTTGGCGTATCACTACCTGCCCGAGAACAGCCACGTGGTGGTGGGGGCGGTAGCCGGGGGAATCGCCGGCACGCTGTGGATGGAGAACAGGCATGAGCATTGAGAGCGCAGGTGCCGGCGCCTTGGTTCTGGTCCTGATCATGGCGCTCGTGACCTTGGCGACGCGCTGGGGGGGCGTCTACATCATGTCCTTCGTACCGATTGGCTACCGGGTAAAGCAATTCATCGGCGCCATGTCGGGCTCGGTCCTGGTGGCCTTGCTCGCGCCAATGGCGTGGGAGGGCGACAACGCGGCGCGGCTGGCGCTGTTGACCACGGCAGTCACCATGCTGCTGGTGAAGAAGCCGCTTCCCGCCATTGCGGCCGGCGTCCTGGCGGCTGCGCTGTTCAGATACCTCTGACGCGACCCGGCCGCATGGTCGAAAGCCTCGGCCTTTCGGTCAGGCGTACCGGCATCGCATCTGCCTGTCAGATTTCCCTTCTAGGCAGGATGCGATTACATTGGGCGATATTAAATAGCCATGCCGAATAGGTGATACACGGCCCGGGATTCCTGGGGCGTGTTTGCGTCGTTGCACCCGTGCCTGGCTCCCATTGTTGCCTCCCTCGCGCGCGAATTCATGGTCACCACCATTATCATCGGCATGCTCTGCGTGCACCTACTGTGTTTTAGCGTGATGTTCCAGCTGATCAGTACCCGGCTGAACGGCAAGAAACTGGGCATGGACGTCTTTGCAGTGGGCAATCTGCTGCTGGGGCTTGGCTACATCCTGCAACTGATGGATGGCCCGGCGGGCTGGGGCCTGATGAGCGTGGTCAACCACACGCTGACGATCTGCTCGCCGGTGGCGTACGTCTTGGGTGCCATGCGTTTCTTTGAGCGTCCTACCTCGGTCTGGCGCCCGCTGCTCGCACTCGCAGTGACCTACACCGTGCTGCAGCTGCTGGTGAAATGGACGCTCGGCCCTGAGGCGCCCTATGCGTTGCTGGCGGGTTCGTGCGCCGCGCTGTTCCTGGCCATGACCGTGGCAGCGTTGCATGCCGGACACACCTTCGCCCGGGACCTGCGCGCCGAGATGATGGTGTTCGCCGTATTGATCGCCGGCCTCTGCGGCCTCAATGCCGCGAAGCTGATGATGATTCTTGAAGGCGGCCTGGCGGCGCTGGACGTCAACACCGGCTTCCAGAAGGTCTTCTACATCTACATGTCGTTCCTGGGCACCGTGCTGCCACCGTGCGTGGTGTGGCTGGTGCTGCGTCGCCTCACCGACGAACTGCGTACCCTCGCGGCGCATGATCCGCTCACGCGCCTGCTGAACCGGCGCGGGCTGATGGATGCCCTGGGCACGCACTTCTGCTCGCGAACGGCAGGGCCTGCCTATTTGCTGATCGTGGACATCGACCACTTCAAACGGATCAACGACACCCATGGCCACAAGGTCGGCGACCTGGTGCTGTGCCATGTGGCCGACGTCCTCAGGGCCACGGCCCGCCAGGGCGATCTGATCTGCCGGCTGGGCGGTGAGGAGTTCCTGATCGTCTGCCTGGACACCGACCAGGCTGGCGCCATGCAACTGGCAGAGCGCACCCGTGCCGCGATCGAGCACAGCGACGTGCCGGGCATCAGCCTGAGCCAGCCGTTTCGCTGCACCGCGACCATCGGCGTTTCGGATGCGTTCACCAGCACCCAGGCGTTCGACGCGTCCATGCAGCAGGCCGATAGCGCGCTGTACCGGGGCAAGACAGCAGGGCGCAACCGCGTGGAGTGGGTTCACGCGCATGCGGTCTCCAGCTGATCGAACAGGGGCTGTTCGAGTGGCTGAGCTCAAGGCAGGTTCGACGCAAAAGTGATGGGTGATCAGGAAGGCTGATGCTGCCGTCAGGGGTACAACGGCGCAGCAAGTTTGGACTAAAATCAACAGAAAAAATGCTGGTGCGTGCATGGATATCGAAAGCCGGGCGAAGCTGCTGCAGTCGCTCATCAATCAACTGTCTGCCGACACACCTCGTTCTTCGGAGGAGCTGGTCGGAGAACCCGAGCGTGTCCTCCTGGGCCTGGACAACCTGTTCGAGCTGGGACTCATCACCGGCGATCTGGTGTATGGGGAGCAGGGCGCGAAGAACGACTACGCGACCCTGGTTTCAGCCAGCAACCTGCTGTTGACCCCCAAAGGGGTGGCGCTGCAGAACATCCCCTCGGCGACCTGAGTCGCTCGTTTCCATCGCTGAATGCCATGTGCGGCGGGCTGCATTGAGCCCGCGTAATGCCAGCCTGCCGGCTGCGGCGGCTTTCCCCGCCGCGTTCGGAGCATGCCGGAATCAGCTTCGGCCGCTGGCCTGTGGCAGATGCCCCAGGGGCAGGGCGGTCTGGTCCTTGACCGTCGCGATGGCGAAGTTGCTGCGAATGTCGCTGACGCCTGGCAGCTTCAGCAGGGACTCCAGCAGGAAGCGTTCGTAAGCCCTGAGGTCCGGAACGACCACCTGCAGCAGAAAGTCCGACTCCCCCGAGACCAGATGGCACGACACCACTTCGTGCAATGCACTGACGGCCTGGCGAAATGCCGTGGACGTCTCGTCATGGTGACGCTCGACCTTTATCCCGATAAAGACGGTCAACCCCAGGCCGATGCCGTCGCGGTCCAGATCGGCGTGGTAGCCGCGGATGATGCCGGCTTCCTCGAGCAGGCGTACTCGCCGAAGACAGGGGGAGGGGGACAGCCCGACTTCTTCGGCAAGTTGCACATTGGTCAGTCGGCCATCGCGCTGCAGGGCAGCGAGTATTCGTCGATCCAGGTTGTCGAGTTTCATTGTTGGCATCTTTTGAGTTCTGGTTACCGCTCCTTGGCATGATATGCCACTTTTTGCGTATTGATAGGCCGACTTCGCAACTCGCCAAGGTGGCCCTGGCCGTATGCTTTTACCCAGGTAATTGCAGGGTTGGGAGTGAATATGGCGAACCTCGAGCTGTTCATTGGCGCACTGGTCGTGGTGTACGTGGTGCCGGGGCCGGACATGGTGCTGGTGTTACAAACGTCCAGCATGCAGGGCCGCTGGCACGCAGTGGCTACCGCTTTCGGCCTTGCGTTGGCGCGGGTTGCGCATGTCGTGCTGGCGGCGGTCGGTCTTGCCGTGCTGTTGAACACCGTTTCCTGGGCATTCGATGCTGTCAGGCTGATCGGTGCGCTCTACCTGATCTGGCTGGGTGTGAAGATCGCACGCGCGCCGTCATTGATCCCTGACGGATTGGCACCGCTACCGGTTTCCTCGCGCAAGGCCTATGGCGCTTCGGCCTGTCGCGGGCTGCTGACCAACATCAGCAACCCCAAGGCGCTGCTGTTCTGCTCGGTACTGCTGCCGCAGTTCGTGGACGCCACCACGGATGTGGCAAGCCAGTTCGTCATCCTGGGTGGCGTGCTGGTGCTGGTCGGTCTGTTTTTCGATCTGCTGTACGCCCTGCTGGGCGCGGCACTCGGGCATTGGATGCGCCGCTATCCGCTGCTGCAGACGGTGCAGCGCTGGACGTTTGCCACGTTGCTGGTGGGCTTCGGCCTGCGTCTGGCGGTAACAGCCAGGCCTTGATGAGGGGCAGCGTCGGAAGAAGAGGCACATTCGTTTACGGCACTCTTCAACGCTAGGGGTTTTCGAGGCTTTGATGAGTCGATGAATGCCTTCAGTAGCGCTGCCTGAAAGGGCGGCGCCCGCTCTGAACAGGCTCCACGGCACGGAGCACCACACTCCTTCCCGTTGTTTTCCAAGCGTGATCGCAGATGGGCATCGACATGCTTTCTGTCGATCGATCCATTCCTGGCTGATGTTCTTCTCCCGCATTGATGCTCGGTACCTGAGCGCCAATTATCTCGTTATTGAAATGTTATAAAGTTTCATTTCTCGCGACTTTTGTTCACAATGCCGCCGCTGACAGGCCCGCCCTGGTGCCAGTCGGCGTTCGATCGGGACTCGAATTTCATCGCCACCTCAGCCGTGCGCCCGTTCCGTGCGGCGGATAATTGGAAGGATCACCATGCCTGTATTGAAGATGCGCAGCTTCGCGCAGCGCCGTCCTCTGTCTTTGCTCGCATTCGGGCTTTTCCCGCTCACCGCTCAGGCCGATGTGGTCGATCTGGCATCGACCGTGGTGAGTGCCACCAGCACGGAGCGCACGTTGAAGGACGCACCGGCCAGCGTCGCCGTCATCACCGCCGAGGAGCTGAGCAAGCGCCCGGTGCGCAACCTGGAAGAAGCGCTGCGCGGTAGTGAGGGCCTGCAGTTCAACGGCGTCGGCATGAGCCGGCGCGGCATCAGCATCCGTGGCATGGCCGGCGAGCACACGCTGGTGCTCATCGACGGCAAGCGCATCAGCCCGTCTTCCGGCGCCATCGCCCACTCCGATTTCGACCTGGGCTGGGTGCCGGTCGAAGCCATCGAACGCATCGAAGTGGTACGCGGGCCGATGTCCTCGCTCTACGGTTCCGAGGCGCTGGGTGGCGTGGTCAACGTCATCACCCGCAAGGCGACCGACATCTGGCTGGGTAGCGGCTTCGTCGATGGCGGTGTGCGCGAGGACGGCCTGGGTGGGCAAACGCATCAGCTGGGTGGCTATGTCAGCGGCCCGCTGCTGCCGGGCGTGCTGGGCCTGGCGCTGAATGCCGAGACCCAGCGTCAGCAGGAAACCCCCGATGCCGACAACCGCAACCTGTCCGAGCTCGAGGGCCGCAATGGCAACAGCGGCGGGGCGACGCTCACCTGGACGCCCGATGACGCACAGCGCATCGACCTCGGCTACGAGAGCGGCCGTGAACGGCGCTGGCGCAATACCGAAACCGGCGGCGCTGCCTCGCGCGACTATGAGTCCACCGACATCATCGAGCGTGAGCGCTGGTCCCTGGCACATGCCGGTGACTGGCAGTGGGGCAGCACCCAGGTCCGCGCCTACCGCAACCAGCTCGATCGCACGAATTCGCGCAGCGATGGGGCTGCGCCCAGCAACCCGCAGCGCCTGACCGACAGCGTGATGGATGGCAGCCTAAGCGTGCCGCTGCTCGACATGCACCGCGTGACCGTCGGCGGCGAGTGGCGCAAGGAGGAACTGGAGGACCGTTCGGTCAACGCCAGCGGTGAAGAAGAAGCCCTGCACCGTGCTGTTTTCCTGCAGGACGAGATCGCCTTCAATGCCGACTGGTCGCTGACCCTCGGCAGCCGCTTCGACAAGCATGAGCAGTTCGGCTGGGAGAGCAGCCCGCGCGCTTACCTGCTGCATCACTTCAATGATCGACTGACCCTGCGTGCCGGCGTCGGCAAGGGCTTCAAGGCACCGAGCCTGAAGCAGCTGTCGCGGGGGTATTCCGCGACCGGCGGCGGTGGCCGTTTCACCATCGTCGGCAACCCCGAGTTGCAACCGGAAACCAATACCGCCTACGAGCTGGGCGCCGACTACCAGGCGGACGGCTGGTCCCTGAGCGGCATGCTGTTCGAGAACGACGTCGAAGACCTGATCCAGACCGTGTGCGTGGCCAACTGCGGCATTCGCGGGCGCGAACTGCGCAACTACGAGAACGTCGAGCGGGCCCGCATCCGCGGGATCGAGCTGGGCGGTGGCGTGGACCTTGCCCACGGGCTGCGCTGGGACCTCAACTACACCTACCTGGATGCCCGTAACCGCACCGTCGGCCAGCGCCTCGGCGATCGTTCGCGGCACCTGGCCAACAGCGTGCTGAAATGGAGTCCGACATCCGCCTTCGATGCCCAGTTGCGCACCGAGTACGTCGGCAGCCAGATCACCTACAGCAGCAACGTTGCCTATTCGTTGCCGGCCTACAGCCTCTGGCATCTGGAACTGAGCCAGAAGCTGAGCAGCAACCTGACCTTGCGCGGCGGCATCGAGAACATCGGTGACGAGCGACTCGCCGATCAGAATGACCACTTCGCCTATGCCGAACCCGGGCGTACCTACCACATCGGCCTGGTGGCGACGTTCTGATGCGGGGCTTGATGATCCTGCTCTGCGGCCTGTTCTGGAGCCTGCAGACCGCTGTTGCCGCACCGGCGCAGGTGCGGATGCTCAGCAGCGACTTCGTGCTCCCCGGCAAGCATGCGCGCCTGGCCAGCTGGGCGCAGCAACAGGGTGTCGGTTTCGCCAGCCTGCACAGCGGTGCCGAACAGGCCCCCGATGCGCAGTGGCTGGCGGCCGCCGACCTGCTGATTCTGGATACGCCGCGGCCTTCCGATGTCGCAGCGGTCCAGCAACGCTTGGGCGATGTGCTCGAGCGGCAGCCGGTCCCCTGGATTCGTATCGGCGGCGGTGCGCCGGCCTACGGTAACCTGCCGCCGCCCGTGGCCATGCGCCTGATCGGCTACTACGGCAATGGCGGCGAAGCCAACCTCCGGCAGCTGTTCACCCTGATACAGCGCAAGAAGGTGGGGCAGCCGTTCGATGACCTGCCGGCGCCCGTCCCACTGCCCAATACCGGGTTCTACCATCCGGCCGCACCGGGGCCCTTCGCCACGCTGGCCGAGTACCTCGCCTGGGGCCAGGGGCGCTGGGCGGTGGATGCGCCCCGGGTGGCCTTCGCCATCCACCGCGGCGCCATTGCCGATGCCCAGGTGCGCGCCATCGATGACCTGGTCGAGCGCAGTGAGCGCCATGGCCAGGTGCCCCTGGTGTTCTGGTTCGACGATGCCAATCCGCATGCCCTGACCGAGCTGTTCGCCGAGGCCGATATCCGCGCACTGGTGAACATGCAGCACATGCAGAATGGCCCGGCGCGGCAGACGGAGTTTCTGCAACTCGGTGTGCCGGTGCTGCAGACCTTCGGTCATCGCGACGGCGACGAGCAGCACTGGCAGGCCGAACCCAGCGGCATGGCCGCGCGCTCGGCAGCGGCCTTTCTCAGCGTGCCGGAAGGCTGGGGCATGAGCGATCCGCTGGTGATTACCGCGCTGGAGGAGGGTGAGCCGACGCTGATGGCCAGGCAGGCCGAGGCCTTGCTCGGCAAGTTGGATCGTCTGATCCGTCTGCGTCAGTTGCCGGCGGCGCAAAAGCGCCTGGCGCTGATGTTCTGGAACCACCCGGACGGCGAACGCAATGTCGCGGCATCCCACCTCAATGTGCCGGCCAGCCTGGCAACGCTGAGTGCGGCGCTGGGGCGCGAAGGGTATGACGTGCCGGCCACCACCGAGCAGCAGTTGATCGACAGCGCCCAACGGCTGCTGGCCGGTTACTACCGCCCGGAGACCCTCGACGACCTGCTGCGCGACGGCTTGGCCGACACGCTGCCCTTGAAGGACTACCAGGCCTGGCTCGATCGCCTGCCACAGGCCACGCAAGACGACTTGCGCACACGCTGGGGGGACCCGGCGCAGCACTGGGCCCTGCGCGAGGTCGACGGTGAGCCGCAGTTCGTCATCCCGGCGCTGCACCTGGGCAAGTTGCTGCTGTTGCCGCAGCCGCCCAGGGCGGGGCGGCCGGGCGAGGCCTACCACGACAGCAAGGTGCCGCCGGATCACCTCTACCTGGCGGCCTACCAGCTGGTGCGCGAGCGCGTGGGCGCCGATGCGCTGATCCATTTCGGTACCCACGGCACGCAGGAGTGGCTGCCCGGCAAGGACCGCGGCCTGTCCGTCGAGGATTACCCGTTCCTGGCCGTTGGCGACCTGCCGGTCTTCTACCCCTATATCCAGGACAACATCGGCGAGGCCATCCAGGCCAAGCGCCGTGGCCGGGCCGTGATCATCAGCCACCAGACCCCGGCCTTCGCACCGGCCGGGCTCTACGACGAGCTGCGCGACCTACACCACCTGATTCACGAGTACCAGCAGCTGGACGAAGGCGCCGTGCGCGAGAAAACCGCCGAGCAGATTCGTGCAGTGGTGCTGGAGATGGACATGCAGGCCGACCTGGGCTGGGACGACGCATCGATGCGTGCGGATTTCCCGGCCTTCTTCACCGCGTTGCACGATCACCTGCACGAACTGGCACGGGGCGCCACGCCGCTCGGCCTGCATACCTTCGGTGAACCGGCCTCGGCGGAACATCGCCTGAGCACGGTGATGCAGCAACTGGGCACGCCTTACTACCAGGCCCTGGGGCTGGACCCCGACGAGGTGTTCGCGGCGGACTACAGCGAGCTGCAGGCCTCGCTTCCCTACCAGACCCTGCAGCGCTACCTGCGGGACGGCCAGCCGCTCGATGAAATCGAACCGGCCGCGCTGCGGCAACTGATCGCCAGGGGCGTGGAGCTGGACCGGCACCTCGCCGATACCCGGGAGCTGGAAGCCCTGCTGGCGGGTCTCTCCGGGCGCTTCGTCGCACCGGGTGCCGGCGGCGATCCGATTCGCAACCCCGAGGTACCGAGCGGCCGTAACCTCTACGCCTTCGAGGCCGACAAGGTGCCGACCCGCGCGGCCTATGCCGCAGGCGAAGAGGCCTTGCAGCAATTGATCACCCAGTACCAGGCCGAGCATGGGGGCCAGGCCCCGCAGAAGCTGGCGTTCAGCCTCTGGTCATCGGAAGCGCTGCGGCACCTGGGCATCGTCGAAAGCCAGGTGTTGCACGCCATGGGCTTGCGCCCGGTGTGGGACGAGGGCGGCCGCGTGGTGGCGCTGGACATCATTCCGGCTGTCGAACTGGGGCGCCCGCGGATCGATGCGGTGCTGCAGGTGACCAGTGTCTACCGTGACCAGTTCGACGGCTTCATGCGCCTGCTGGCCGACGCGGCGGATCGCCTGGCCGAGCTGGATGAGCCGGGCAACGTGATCGCCGCCAACAGCCTGGCACTGGCGACGCGCCTGCAGCAGGAACAGGGCATGCCCGCCGAACAGGCGCGGCAGTTGTCGCGCCTGCGCGTGTTCGGCAACGAGCCGGGAGACTACGGCACCGGTGTCTCGCAACTGGCGCTGGACTCGACCACCTGGGAAGACGATGCCGCACTCGGCCAGCAATTCCTGGAGCGCCTGCAGTATGGCTACGGCGCGCAGGCCTGGGGCGTGAAGCTGGAGGACGGCAACCTGTTCGCCGAGCAGCTCAAGGGGGTGCAGGCCGCCGTCATGTCGCGCTCGTCCGAGCTCAACGGCCTGCTGTCCACGGACCATCCCTTCGAGTTCCTCGGCGGTCTGTCGGCCGCCGTCCGGTCCCTCGATGGCAGCAGCCCGGCGCTCTACATTTCCGACCTGCGCAAGACGGCTCCACGCACCACGGCGGCTGCCCAGTTCCTGGCCACGGAGCTGCGCGGCCGCTACCTGAACCCGCAGTGGATCGGCGAGATGCAGAAGGAGGGCTACGCCGGCACGCTGGAGATGCTCAACCTGGTCAACAACCTCTGGGGCTGGCAGGCGGCCGACCGCAGCATGGTGCGTGACGACCAGTGGCAGGCGATCCATGACACCTACGTCATGGATAAGCGCGAGCTGGGCCTCGATGCCTGGTTCGAGCAGCACAACCCCACGGCCCAGGCCCAGCTCATCGAACGGATGATCGAAGCCATCCGCAAGGGCTACTGGGACGCCAGCGAGCAGACCCGCCGCGAGCTGGTCGAGCGCCGCCAGCAGCTCGCCGCCACCGAGGCCGGCGCGGTGGGCGAGGCCCTCACACAACAATTTTTCGAGCAGATGGCGGCCGGCTTCGGCTTGCACAGCCAGGGCCAGGGTGCGCCCGCCCAGGCGGCCGGCACGGCGGCACAGGCCGTCAGCGGGCAGGTGCTCGAAGAAGTCATGCCCGAGCAGGGCGAGGCGCAACCGCAGTGGCTGCTGTGGCTGGGCTTTGCGCTGCTGCTCGGCTTTTTCCTGGGCGGTGCCATTCGGCAAGGCCTGACCAACTCTCGACTGACGGAACCCACACCATGAATGGTCTCGAAACCAGCATCTACGAAATCACCCGGCTCTTTCTGGTGCCGGTCATGCTGCTGATCCTCGCTTCGCTGGCCTATGCCTGCTTCGCCCTGGGCACTTTCGCGCTGGAGGCCTGGCAACGCCATCGCGGCGCCTACCGCTCGCAGCTGGTGGCCTGGCACGGCCAGCACGGCGGCACCAGCGACGACCTGGAACTGTGGATCATGAAGCAGCTGGAATGGCTGCGTATCACCTCGCGCAGTGCACCAATGCTTGGCCTGGTGGCGACCATGATCCCGATGGGCCCGGCGCTGCTGGCGCTGACCCGCAACGATGCCCAGGGCATCGGCGAGAACATGGTGGTGGCCTTTTCCTCGGTGATCGTCGCCCTGGTCGCCGCCAGCATCACCTTCTTCATCCTCACCGTTCGCCGCCGCTGGCTGCTGCAGGAGCTGCGCAGCGTGGAACGTGCGCAGGAGCAGGCCTGATGCGCTTTCTGGAACACGACGAAGCGGACGATCCGATCATCTCCATGGTCAACCTGATCGACCTGTTCCTGGTGGTGATCGGCATCCTGATGGTGGTCATCGTGCAGAACCCGCTCAACCCATTCAGCCAGAACACCGTGGTGGTCATCGAGAACCCCGGCGAGGCCGACATGCGCATGCTGGTCAAGGAGGGCCAGGAACTGAAACGCTACGAATCCAGCGGTGCCATCGGCGAAGGGCAGGGCACCAAGGCCGGCGTGACCTATCGCCTGGCCGATGGGCGGATGATCTACGTGCCGGAATCGGAGGGCGGTGAACAGGCGCCGTCCCGCTAGCGACCGGGCTCTTCTGGCTGCCGGCTTTTTCGGATGGCCTTGAGTACCGCGTCGATGTGCCAGGTTTCCGGGCCGATGGGCGTGGCGCCTTGCGGGTCTGCCTGCAGCTCGATGGCGGTGGCGATGCCTTCGGTAGCGAGCACTCGCTGGCAATCGGCGAGGTACCGGCGTTTGCCGGTGAGCCACTGGCGGCCGGTTTCCGCGAGCAGGGCAAAACTGTCCGGATAGGAGCACGCCAGCTTCTGACGCAGGTTGATCAGCGCCGCCTTGTCGTCGCGGGTGAACGACGGAACCAGGACGTAGAGCTTGCCCGCGGCGGCCTGCAGGTCGGCCTTGTCCTGCAGGTACTCGTCGACGCTGAAGCAGCTGGCCACCACCTCGTGGGCGCCGGTGCCGACATCGACCAGGTGGGCATTGACGCCGACGTAGCAATACTCGGTCTTGCCATGCACCACGCAGTCCTCGGTGTTGCAGCGAACCACCCAGTAGCGGCCGTCGGCAGACAGTTCGCAGGACTGGATGACGAACCGCTCCGGGCGGCCGTCGCTGATCACGCCTTCATGGAGGGCGAGAACGATGGCGCTGGCCTGTTGGGCGGAAATCATCGGGCGGGGCTCTGGTCGGACGCGCAAGGGATCCGCAGGCCCGCGTCGGCCAGTGGCATACCTGCCACTGGCCGTGCTGAACCGACGGCACAGGCGCTGCTCAGCGCACCACCTCCAGCGCCGTCACTTCATACCGGTACTGCCCGCCGGAGGACGATTGCAGGAGGAAGGAAACGCCCAGGTCTTCGATAAAGGCGCTGGTGCTGCGGTAGCTGCCGTGCTCGCAGCTCAGTTCGATGGCATCGCCGGTGAGGGTGGCGAATACCTGGGCGGCGGGGTAGCGCTTGCCGACGGTGCAGGTCATCTGCGTGGTCATGCGCTCATCGCCGGGCTTGGCGGGCGTGTTTTCCATCAGCAGGCGGCTGCTCAGGGTCTGGCCGGCGGTCCAGTCCTTGGGGATCTGCACGTCGGCGTGCTGGGTGACCAGGACGCGGCCGTCGCCGATGCCGACCATTTTCGATTTCAGCTGGATCAGGTCCGCCTTGATCTGGCGGTGGACCTGGAAGCTGGGGCTGTAGATCTCGGTCTTGTTCAGCAGGCCGCCCTCGGCGGTCATTTCGATGGTGACCGGGTCGCTCTTTTTCTCGTTGTCCTTTGTCGTCGCGTAGGTGTAGCGCAGCGAGGCAAATTTCGGCTGCAGCAGGGGTACGTCGAGTGGCTTCAGCACGCTGTCGGGCACGACCGCGTCGGTGATGTCGGTCGCCGGCGCCGGCTGTGGGTAATCGGAGGCCGGGATGTCGGGGCGCACTTCGGCGAAGGCCGCTTTATCGGTCGCGCCTTGCAGCGAGCAGCTGAGGCGGGTGCGGTTGCTTTGTGAGCTCTCGGGTTCGAGGAGCAGCACGCGCTCCAGGCGGGCGGTGCCGGGGGCGCCTTTCAGCGGCTGGATAACCTGCCAGCTGTTGCCCTGCCGCAGTTCGCTGCGCACGAAGGTCGGCCCGAGCGGCCGCAACTGTTCGGGGTGCTTGAGCAGGGGCGCCAGCTGCTGGGCCACCTGGTCAGGGCGGCCGTCGACGATGAAGCCCCAGAACAGGTAGTAGCCCAGCTCATCCAGGTCGGCGCTCTGGTCGAAGTAGGACACCAGCTTCATGCCGGCGACCTGCGGCGTTCCCTGGATCGGTACGCTGTCCTGGCCGTCACGGTTGCGGTTTTCAACGGCGATCCAGCTGGCGTTCTGTTCGTGTTTCAGCGGCACGAGGGCGTCCCAGGCGGCGCGGTGGGTCTGCAGGCTGCTGAAGAAGCTGGCGTCGCACTGGGTGAAGGCGCTGAGCGTATCGGTCAGGGCCTTGTCGCTGGCGTGGGTAATGGTGGGCAGCAGCAGGGCGGCGGCGAGCAGGGTGGCGCGGTGGGGCAATTTCATCGAGCAGGATTTCCATATCGTTTGACGGGCGTTCAAGACGCGGCGGCCATTATCCAGAAGCCAGCAGGCGACCTCCAGTGATCGCGCAACGCTTGTGCCGTTTTGCGACAGGGTTGTTGCCCGGATGGCATTACCGCACAGGCCAGCAGACAACGCCGCCTGGCTGCGCGACTATAGGCACGGAACGGACTCACGGAGCGCTCACAATGGCGTTTTACGACAGCATGGAAGGGCCTCGATTCGCTCGGGCGCTGCGCGGATTGGTTGCCATCGCCTGCCTGGCGGTGCTGACCAGCTGCCATTGGCTGCAGGACTCGATTCACCCCGACTTCTTCCAGGCCTTCATTGACGTCAACCGCCGCGGCGACGACCATGCCGCGACGGCGGTCTTCGACCCGCAGTTGCGGGTGCTGGCGGTCGGCCGGGAGAGCGGATTGCTGGAACTGTGGGACACCCGCCAGCCCAATAGCCGGGTGGCGCTGAAAGCCCACGACGCGCGCACCGAGTTCATCGCCTTTGGCCCGGACGATGGCATCGTGCTGACCGCCTCGATGTTCGACAGCCACATGATCGATCCCGATGTCGGCCCCCGGGTGTGGGACGCCTACACCGGTGAACTGCTGGTGACCCTGACCGGCCTGAACGGGCCCGGCCCTATTGCTGCCAGCCCGGTAAAGGGTCTTTACCTGCTCGCCGAGAGCAACCGCCTGTGGCTATACGACCACCGCCAGCGCCAGTTGGTGGGTACGCCCTATGAGGTCGAGCGCAGTGGTCAGGTGACGGCGATCACCAGTGACCGGACCTCCGGCCTGATTGCGGTGGGCAGCTCCAACGGCGACCTGATCCTGCTGCAACTGGACCTCACCCGGGAGCAGCCGCGCTTCGCCGTCGTGCGGCAGATAGCGCCCTACGGCCGGCACGTGCGCACTGACGTGCTGACGCTGGCCCTGCTCGACGAGGGGCGGCGCCTGGTGTCGGTCGGCTGGCTGCCCGAGGCTGAACGCACCGATTCCCAGGCCGAGATCAGCGAATGGGACGTCTCGACCCTGCAACGCAAGCGGACCTATCCCTTCACTCTGCAAACGGTGAACTGGGCCGCGGCCACGCCCGGTTCGCCCTGGCTGGTGCTGGCGGGCCTGGAGTCCACCCGCGGCAAGATCGAACTGGTGGACCTGAGCACGGGCATCGCCTGGCGCTACAAGGCCAACACCAGTCACCCGCGTGCCGTGTTGTTCCCCGAAGCGCGGGCAGGGCTGATCCTGCAGAGCGGCGGGGCGACGCGAATCAACTACCTCGACCAGCAGTAGCGGAGCTGGGGCGCCCTGACGCTTCGCTGCCCTGTGGCAAAAAAGAAGAAGGCCACCCGCGGGTGGCCTTCCGTTTGCTGCCTGTTACGGCTTCAGCTTGGTACCCGCACCGGCACCGATATCCGCCCCTGTGATGGAGTCGCGGGTGGGGTCGGATGCCGTGCGCTCGGCCATCTGCGCGACTGCCGTTTCCTGGGCGGATGGCAGGTCCACCGTGGCGCCGCCATCGCCGCCGTCCACGGCCGGCTTCGGTTGCTCGACGAACTCCCACTGATCGCCCTGGTTCCACGGCCCGCGCATGTCGCCGGCGCCCTGGGACAGGTTGAAGTAGACGCTGGTGAACTCGGGCATGCCCGGTAGTTTCCCCTGCGGGAAGTTGGGCTGGATGGCGTGCAGCGCTTTCTCGAACGACTTCTGATGCGCCAGTTCGCGGGTCATCAGAAAGCCCAGCGCTTCCTTGATGCCGGGGTCGTCGGTGACGTTGATCAGCCGCTCGTAGATGATCTTGGCGCGGGCTTCGGCGGCGATGTTCGAGCGAAAGTCCGCCGTCGGCTCGCCGATGCTGTCGACGTAGGCCGCGGTCCAGGGCACACCGGCGGAGTTGGTCAGGGCCGGGCCGCCACCGTAGAGCAGCGAGGTGATGTGGGAGTCGTTGCCGCCACCGGTGAGCGAGCGATACAGCTCAGCTTCCTCTTCGATGGCTTCGGCGAGGTCTCCCTTGGCCCCCTTGTTCAGCATGGCCACGATCGAGCCGATGATCTCCAGGTGGCTCAGCTCTTCCGTGGCGATGTCCAGCAGCAGGTCCTTGCGCCCTGCGTCGTCCTCGGCCAGACCCTGGGTGAAGTAGCGCATGGCGGCCGCCAGTTCGCCTTGCGGCCCCCCGAACTGTTCAAGTAGCAGGTTGGCGAGTCCGGGGTTCGGCGCCGCCACCCTGACGGTGTATTGCAGTCGCTTGTTGTGCACGAACATCAGTCATTCCTCCACGGTTGGATATTCCGTTCACCACTCGATTGGGGCGTTCCGTGCCTTCCAATAAGGTGAGTGCGGGCGGTTGCGGAGGGTTCAGGGAAAATTTGTAAAGGTTATTAAGCGAAGCGGCAATCATTGCTCAGGTGAATAAGCGCTGCGCTTGCACGCCCGTTGGAAAAAGGTTGAACCGCCCGGCGATCCGGCGTCTCCCAATTACATCTTTCATCCCAAGAGGAGATGCACCATGACCGACAAGACCGGAAATCTGCTGAGCTGGCTGAAGGATGCCCACGCGATGGAGCAGCAGGCCGAACAGATGCTCAGCGCCCAGAAATCGCGCCTGGAGAACTACCCGAAACTGCGCACGCGCATCGAGAAGCACCTGGTCGAAACCCAGGGCCAGAAAGCGCTCCTGGAAAAGGCGCTGGATCGCCTGGGCTCGCAACCCTCCACGCTCAAGGACATGGGCGGCAAGCTGATGGCCTTCGGGCAGGCGGTCGGCGGCATGACCGTCAGTGACGAAGTGGTGAAGGGCGCCATGGCCGGCTACGTGTTCGAGAACCTGGAGATTGCCTCCTACACCGTGCTGATCGCGGCGGCCAAGGCGGCGGGCGACACCGAGACGCAGCGTATCTGCGAAGAAATCCTGCCGCAGGAAGTGGCCATGGCCGAGTGGCTCAAGGAGCACCTGCCCGAGCTGACCCAGGCCTTCCTCGACCGTGACGAAACGCCGGGTGTCGAGGCGAAGCGGTGAAGTTCGGTTTCGGGAGGGGCTGCCATGGTCACGGGGCCCAGCCCAACCAGCCCCTGCTGAAAACCCTGAGCTTTGCGGTACTGCATTTCACCATTGCGTTCACCGTGGCCTACTTGTTGACGGGCAGTGTGCTGACCGGCGGTCTGATCGCCCTGATCGAGCCTGCCTGCAACACCGTGGCGTTCTATTTCCATGAGAAGTTGTGGAGCCGTCGCGGCAAGGCCTCGGTCGAGCAGGGCTATGGGCACGGCAACCTGGCGGATGTATTCAAGAAACAGTCCGACAACCCATGCAACAGTGCTGAAAAAAACTGAATATTTCTTAAGGATTGCGCCCTGGCCGTGCAATCCTTTTTTCTTGTGTTAATTAAAAACTGCAACTTTCCAGCACTTCGCTGTCAGCTGTTCTGCGCATCGGCTTGCGTGCTTATAGGTCATGAACGAATCGTCCTGGCGCACTGTACATGGCGCTGGCGGCAGGTGCTTTGGCGGGAACGAGCGCTGTTTCATTTTCTGTTCAAGGCCTTCAGGCACTGGTGTTGCAGCGCTACCCGCACCGCGGGAGCGAGTCGTTCGGCACGGTGTACAGACCGTGTATGCAGCGGCGCTGGGAAAAGAAACACATATACCGGGTAATAGCAAAATAATTGCACTTTCTATGTTTTTGCGAACAGGGAAAGTGTGTACGTGCTTCGCTATTTTTTGTTGCCGATTGAATAAGGAGGTATCAATGGAACTTGATCTGGATAAAGTCGTACGTGGCCTGAGCGACTACTGTGTCAATGTGGATCGGCGTCCGGACGGTAGTGTGCTGCTGACTGTTGCCCACGACGGGCACCGTCTCAAACGGGTGGTGGACAACAGTTTCTCAGCCGATGAAATAGTGAGCATGATCAAGTTCGACCTGGTTGCAGGCGCTGCGGACAGGCCGATTGCAGAAGCGGTCAAGTATTGCAGCAGCACCCGTTTGCCCACCTACACGCGTCGGCCTATTCGGCGCACACGCAGTGCGAGTCTGTGGGCAATGCGCAAGATCAGAGACGCTTGAAAACGCCTCACCATGGCCAACGCCATCGCGCGCAGTGAGTCACGCCCGGAGCGGCAACAGGCAGGTGTCAGGGAAGGTAGCACTACGCGCGGTGTCGGCGGCCATAGCTGACCGGGGCGGCGGGGCCGCTCTGCCTATAGGGCAGAGCACCTCGCCACTCCTAGTCGTGGGGTTCGCTGGCCGACCAGACGGCCAGCTCGTAGCCATCGGGATCGATGAAATGGAAGCGGCGCCCACCCGGGAAGGCAAAGGTCTCGCGGCTGATGGTAGCCCCCGCCGCGATGAGCCTCGAACGGGTCTCGGCCAGGTCATCGGCATACAGGATCACCAGCGGACCACCCGGCCGGACGGCTTCCCCCGTGGTCAGCCCACCGGTCAGGCGACCGTCGCTGAACTCGGTGTAGGTGGGGCCGTAGTCGACGAAGGTCCAGCCAAACGCACTGCCATAGAACGCCTTGCTGCGGGCGATATCGCTGACGTTGAACTCGATATTGTCGATCTTGCGGTCGTTGCTCGCGCTCATGGGGATGTCTCCTTGCAGGGTATCGACGTCGCGCTCTGGCGACAGGGGTGTTGTCGTGCGTTCACGCTGGCAATCCTCGGGGCCGAGCAACCGGCCGTCTGTCGAACGCACCTCCAATGGCAGAACCGGTTGCTGCCCGTGGCGGTCCAGCAGCACCGAATGCGTCTCGCCCGGCGCAAACAGGAAACGCTCCCCCCATTGGCGCATGCAGACCACGACCGGAAACACCGCACGCCCCCGTTCCGTCAGCACGTATTCCTTGTAGGCGCTGCCATCCGACGCCGGGCGGATCTCGAAGAGACCCACCTCCACCAGTGTTTTCAGGCGCGTCGCCAGGATGTTTTTCGCCACGCCCAGGTTCTTCTGGAATTCACTGAAACGCCGGATGCCGTCGAAGGCATCGCGCAGGATCAGCAACGACCAGCGATCGCCGATGGCCTCGAGCGCCCGTGCCACGGGGCATTCGCGGGCGGGGGCAGGCAGGTGGGGCTCGGTCATTGAAGCGTGTCCTCCGGGCGGGTAAGCCCATGGTTCTGATCCTTCTGGTTGCAAATAAAAACCAGATTGGCAAACAATGGGCGCTTCTTGGTTTCAAAATGAAACCTATTAAACACCCGGAACGTGCCAATGACCGCAAAAATCGACGGGCCCCTGCAACCGATGGCGCCGGCCTACAGCCCTCGGCTGATCCTGCTGTTCGCCATCACCTGCGCCCTGGCGGTGGCCAACGTCTATTTTGCCCAGCCGCTGCTGGGGGCGATCGCGCACAGCCTGGCGGTCACGCCCTCGGTGATCGGCGTGGTGGTCAGCGCCACGCAACTGGGGTACGCGCTGGGGCTGCTGTTCATCGTGCCCCTGGGCGACCTGTTCGATCGCAAGGTACTGATGCTCAGCCAGTTGCTGCTGTCCGCCGTGGCACTGGCGGTGGCGGGGTCCGCGCAGCAGTGGTCCACGCTGCTGATGGCCATGGTGCTGGTCGGGCTGATGGCGGTGCTGGTGCAGGTGATGGTGGCCTGTGCCGCCGCGCTGGCCGGCCCGGCGCACCGTGGGCGGGCGGTGGGGGCGGTCACTAGTGGGGTGGTGCTGGGCATTCTGCTGGCGCGTCTGAGCGCCGGCGTGATCGCCGACCTGGCCGGCTGGCGCGCGGTGTATTTCCTGTCATCGGCGCTGATGCTGGTGGCGGCCGTGGTGCTGTGGAGGGTCGTTCCGGCCATGGAAAAACCGGCCCAGGTGGCGTCCTACTCGGAGTTGATGCGCTCGGTGTTCCGGTTGTTGCTGCGCGAGCGCACGTTGCAGGTCAGGGGCGTGCTGGCGTCGCTGATCTTTGCCGCGTTCAGCGTGCTGTGGACCGCCATGGTGCTGCCCCTGAGCGCGGCGCCCTGGTCGCTGTCCCACACCCAGGTCGGCCTGTTCGGCCTGGCGGGGATCGCTGGCGCCCTGGCGGCGAGCCGGGCCGGGCAGTGGGCGGACCGGGGCCTGGGGCAGCGGGTCACTGGTTGGTCGCTGGTGCTGCTGACGCTGTCATGGTTGCCCAGCGCGTTCGTCGAGACGTCCCTGGTGGCGCTGGTGATCGGGGTGATCCTGCTGGATTTCGCGGTGCAGGCGGTGCATGTCACCAACCAGAGCCTGATTCTCGCCGCCCGGCCCGACGCCCAGAGCCGGCTGGTGGGCGCGTACATGTGCTTCTACTCCGTCGGCAGTGCCCTGGGCGCCGCGGCCGCCACCCTGGTCTACGGGCAGTGGGGTTGGAACGCGGTGTGCCTGCTGGGTGGTGCGATCAGCCTGGCGGCGTTGCTGTTCTGGTTTGCCACCCTGCGGCTGCCGGGTGCCGTGAAAGCGCCCTGTGTCCGGGTGTATTGATCCGGGTCAAGGCTCGGCTGAAGCAGGGCGTTAAGGTGAAGGCTCACGACCCAGGTTCTGGAGTTCGAGATGGCCAAGCCGTTTCCCCTCAACCCCAAGCACCCCGAGCGCATCTGCTGGGGCTGTGACCGCTATTGCGCTTCCAACGCCCTGGACTGCGGCAACGGCGCGGACCGCACCATGCACCCGGCCGAAATGCTCGGCGACGACTGGTACGAACACGGCGACTGGGGCATCGAGCCACCGGTACAGGCCGGCGAAATCAAGCCGGGGCAGGTGAGCCCCGAGCTGATTGCTTCGGATCGCACGTAGCCCGGCATGCACCCCCCTGTAGGAGCAGGCTCACCCGCGAGCGTTTCGTCACCCCCCACGTTTCATCGACAGGCAACGACCGTCGAGCTCGAGGCCAAGGCCTCTCCTACAGGGGGCGCACATCTACCACTGAGGTGACGATCGATATCCCGTAGCGGACGCGGAGCGTCCGGGGCTGCATGCCCACGCGGAGCGTGGGAACGATCAGCGGTCTTCACCCTGTTGATGGCTCCCACGCTCCGCGTGGTAGCCCGATCTCGTGACGCTCTGCGTCACCCACGGCAGACCTGACGGCCAACAAAGCGTAGGAGCGGGCTTGCCCGCGAGCTTTTCCGGGAGGCGGTGTCGATGTTGTCTGCGGGAGGAAGGGCGCTCGCGGCCTGGGGCAGGGCGCAGCCATGACAAAGCCGGTCGGTGGCCGTCATAATGTCGGCGGATGTTCGGGACGCAGAGATCGACGTGGCAAGAAAATCACGCAGGGAATTGGCAGCATTCGACGGTGACGGGGGCGAGATTCCGGTCACGGTAAAGGATGTCGCCGCCAAGGCGGGCGTTTCGCCGATCACGGTGTCGCGTGCCATCCACCGTCCGGACCTGGTCAGCGATGCCACCCGCGAGCACGTGCTCGACGTGGTGCGTGCCATGGGCTACGTGCCCAACATCCTGGCCGGCGCGCTCGCCACCCGCAAAAGCCGGCTGGTGTCAATCCTCCTGCCGACCATTGCCAATTCCATCTACGCCACCGTCGTCCAATCGATCATGAGCCGCTTGGCCGAGTTCGGTTACCAGAGCCTGGTCGGGCCGACCGGCTACTCGCCCGAGCAGGAAGAAGTGCTGCTCGATGCCATCCTCGGCCGTCGCCCCGACGGCGTGGTACTCACCGGTACGCTGCACACCGCCAAGATCCGCGCCCGGCTTGCCGCCGTCGGCATTCCGGTGGTCGAGGCCTGGGACCTGAGCGACGACCGCCTGGATGTGCAGGTCGGCTTCTCCCACGAACAGGTCGGCGTGGCCGTGGCCGATCACTTCCATGCCAAGGGCTACCGGCGTTGGGCGGTGGTCGGGGTCGACGATCCGCGTGCCATGCGCCGTTGCAACGCCCTGGTCGAGCGCCTGGGGACGCTCGGCGTGCAGGATGTGGCCCGGGAGATCCTGCCGACCGAGGCGACCTGGGAAGTGGGGCGCATCGGCTTGGCCAACCTGCTCGACACGGGACGTCGCCCGCAGCTGATTTTTTGCAGTTCGGACACCGTCGCCCTCGGTGTACTGGCCGAGGCCAGCAGTCGGGGCCTGAACGTGCCCGGCGATCTGGCCATCCTCGGCTTTGGCGATACCACCAACGCCCGCTTCGCCAACCCGGCGCTCTCGACCGTCAGCATCAATGCCGAGGAAATGGGCCTGCAGGTTGCCGAAGCGCTGCTGCGCCGCCTCGATGGCCTGCCGAGCGACCAGCAGATCGATACCGGCTTCGCGATTATCGAACGCAGCAGCACCTGATCCGGCAACACCTGGCATCCCCGCGTCGCAGTGGGGGCGCCCCATGCTGACCACCCTCTGGTCGCCACGCTCACGCATCCATTCGTCTGCCTGAAGCGCATGAAGCGCATCGAGGGGATGTTCACTGATAACGTTATCAGTCTAGAATGATAACGTTATCTTCTGCGCTGCATCCGGCTCGTGGCGAGGCCGCCCGAGACTGTCGACACAACAACAATCCAGGCAACACGCTGAAAAGAGGACGTGGACATGACCACCATTGACCAGAGCAACCTGAGCGGCACCCCTGTCATCACTTCGCTGGAGGTGATCCCGGTCGCCGGGCACGACAGCATGCTGCTCAACCTCAGCGGTGCCCACGCGCCTTACTTCACCCGCAACCTGCTGATCCTGCGCGACAACGCCGGCCATGTGGGCGTGGGCGAGGTGCCGGGCGGCGAATCGATCCGCCAGACCCTGGAAGATTCCCGCCAGCTGCTGATCGGCCAGTCCATCGGCCACTACCAGAAGCTGCTCGGCAGCGTGCGCCAGGCCTTCGCCGACCGCGATTCCGGTGGCCGCGGCTTGCAGACGTTCGACCTGCGCATCACCGTGCACGCGGTCACCGCCCTGGAGTCGGCACTGCTCGACCTGCTGGGCCAGCACCTGGGCGTGCCGGTGGCGGCCCTGCTGGGCGAAGGCCAGCAGCGCGACGCCGTGGAAATGCTCGGCTACCTGTTTTACATCGGCGATCGGAAGAAAACCGACCTGCCATATCGCCAGGAGTCGGACGCCGACAACGCCTGGTTCCGCGTGCGCAATGAAGAAGCCCTGGACCCCGAGGGTGTGGTGCGCCTGGCCGAGGCCGCCTATGAGCGCTACGGCTTCAAGGACTTCAAACTCAAGGGCGGCGTGCTGACCGGCGACGCGGAAATCGAAGCCGTCACCGCCCTGGCCGAGCGCTTCCCCGAGGCCCGCGTGACCCTCGACCCCAACGGCGCCTGGTCGCTGAGCGAAGCCATTCGCCTGTGCCGCGACCAGCACCACGTGCTGGCCTACGCCGAAGACCCATGCGGCGCGGAAAACGGCTATTCCGGCCGCGAAGTGATGGCCGAGTTCCGCCGTGCCACCGGCTTGCCGACCGCCACCAACATGATCGCCACCGACTGGCGCCAGATGGGTCACGCGATCCAGCTGCAATCGGTGGACATCCCACTGGCCGACCCGCACTTCTGGACCATGCAGGGCTCGGTGCGCGTCGCGCAGATGTGCCACGACTGGGGCCTGACTTGGGGCTCGCATTCCAACAACCACTTCGACGTGTCCCTGGCCATGTTCACCCACGTCGCGGCCGCCGCGCCCGGCAAGATCACCGCCATCGACACCCACTGGATCTGGCAGGACGGCCAGCGCCTGACCAAGGAACCGTTCCGCATCGAAGGCGGCCTGGTGGCCGTGCCGCAGAAACCGGGCCTCGGCGTGGAACTGGACATGGACGCCGTGGGCAAGGCGCACGAGTGCTACAAGAACATGGGCCTGGGTGCCCGTGACGATGCGATCGCCATGCAGTACCTGATCAGCGGCTGGACCTTCAACAACAAGCGGCCGTGCATGGTGCGCTGACCGATGTACCGGTCGATCGAGCCTCGGTACGCTGGGCTCTATCGGCCTTGTCGGTGCTCTCTGCCGATCCTTCAGCGCCAGCCGTCCTGGCTGGCGCCTTCCGCGTCGCCTTCACACGCTCTATATGATTCATATATGCTTTGTAGCGTTTCGCATATGTGAGGAATTGCCGTGGGCATCATCAATATCGACGACGACCTGCACGACCAGGTTCGTCGCGCCAGTTCCGTTTCCTGCCGCTCCATCAATGCCCAGGGGGCGTTCTGGATGAAGATCGGCATGCTCTGCGAACTCGACCCGACCCTGAGTTTCAACCAGATCGTCGCCCGCGAATTGCAGGAGGCGGGCGTCACGGCGCCCAGCCATGGGGTGGCCCCGTGATCAAGAACGCCGAGGAGCTGGCGTACATGCGGGCGTCCGGCAAGCTGCTGGCCCAGGTGTTCGCCTTCGTGGATTCGCTGCCGCTGCTGGGCATGTCGACCCTGCAGGTGAACGACGAGGTGGAGCGCTTTATCACCCAGACCCTGCAGGCCCGCCCCGCGAGCAAGGGGCAGTATGGCTTCGCCTATGTGCTCAACGCTTCGATCAATCAGGTCGTGTGCCACGGCGTGCCCAGTGCCAGCGACATCCTCCAGGGCGGCGACATCGTCAACCTGGACATCACCCTGGAGAAGAACGGCTTCATCGCCGATTCGAGCAAGACCTACCTGATCGGCGAGGTCGACGCAGCGGCCCGGCGCCTGGTGGCGGTGACCTACAAGGCGATGTGGCAGGGCATCCAGGCCGTGGCGCCGGGCGCTACCCTGGGCGACATCGGGTATGCCATCGAGCGCTACGCCAGGAAGCACGGCTACTCGGTGGTCAGGGATTACTGCGGGCACGGCATCGGGCGGGAAATGCACGAGCCGCCGCAGGTCCTGCACGTCGGCAAACCGGGCAGGGGAATGACCCTGAAAGAGGGCATGGTCTTTACCATCGAACCGATGATCAACCAGGGCCGTGACCGCGTCCAAACCCTGGGCGATGGCTGGACCGTCGTGACCCGCGACGGCCGCCTCTCCGCGCAGTTCGAACACACCGTGGCGGTCACCCGCAATGGCTTCGAAGTCCTGACCCTGCGCGACGACGAGCAGCTTCCCGGGCGCTGAATTCGCAGAGGTGGCGGGCTATCGGGGCAGGACCGCGATGGCGTCCAGTCAGGCCGGCTTCTTCTGCTCCCGGGTTGCCTGCCAGCAGATGAGCGAGCCGACGGTGACCAGGACCGCCCCCTGCCAGAACTGCAGCGTCAGGTGCGCGCCGAGGTAGGCGGCGGCGAAGGCGGACGACAGCACCGGGCCGAAATAAGACACCGTGGCCAGGAGCGTGAGGTTGCCGCGCAGGATGCCGATGTTCCACAGTGCATAACCGCCGGCCATGGCGATGCCGGTGGCCAGCAGTTCCAGCGAACCGCTCAGGGTGACGGCGGGCAGGGACTCGTCGCTGAGCGCGTACTTCATCCACAGCACCGCCGCCGTCAGGATGAAGAACAGCGCCACGTGGTTGGCGCCGCCGGCGTAGCGCCGGGTGACGTTGCAGTACAGGGCGAAGGTGATCGCACAGCCGGCCGCCAGGCTGTAGCTCAAGGGGTTGGATTGCACGTTGGCGACGATGCTTGCCAGCGACAGGCCGTCGGTGCTCACCACCCAGACGATGCCGAGCAGCGCCACGGCCGTGCCGGGCACGATGAACCAGCGTGCCGGCTGGTTGTTCATGAGGATGGCGAGCAGCACCGTGAGGCTGGGCCACAGGTAGTTCACCACGCCGAGCTGGATGGCCTGGTTGCTGTCCAGGGCGTAGCCCAGGGCCAGCGACAGGCACAGCTCGTAGGCGATGAACAGCGCCGAGCCGGTCACCAGGTAGAAGCGCGAGGTGTGGCGCAGGCGCGGTCGGCCCAGCAGGGCCACCAGCAGAATGGCGCCCAGGGTGTAGATCATCGCTGCGCCGCCCAGCGGGCCGAAGGCTTCGCTCACGCTGCGGATCAGCCCGGAGCAGGTGCTCCACAGAAGAATCGCGCCCAGGCCACAGGCTGTCGCGTTTCGTCCACTGGCATTCAACATCGGCCTTACCCGCCCCAAAAAAGGGCGCGATTCTACAGCCCCGTTCTGCAAAAGCCAGCGCTTTACGCCACGGTCCGCCAGCCGGTGTGCGGCGGGGTCGCGATTGCGCTCGTCCAGCCGATTTGCAAAGTACATTAGCGCTAATGTAATTTGCCGCCACCTGCTGGAGATGACTGCCATGACCCGAAAGATCGAGCCCGGCCTGGGCGAACTGCTGCGCTATGTCTCGGAACTGGTGGAGTACGGCGCCCAGGCGCATTACCAGGAGATGGGCCTGCACTACCGCGCGCGCTACACCCCGGTGTTGCGCGCGATCCGCTCGGGGGCCAGTACGGTCACCGAGATCACCCAACGCAGCCACCTGACCCAGGGCGCCATCAGCCAGACGGTCGGGCAGATGGAGGCGGACGGGGTCATCTGCCGCGGGCGTTGCGAGGATGCGCGCAAGAGCGTGATCCAGCTGACCCCGGCCGGCAAGACACTGGTGAGCAAACTGAACGCCCACTGGGCGGCGACCTTCGAGGCCATCGAGCAACTCGAAGCGGAAATCGGCTACCCGCTGCGCCGGGTGCTGGAAGACACCGCCAGGGCCCTGGAGAAACAGGGCTTCTCGCAGCGCCTGAGCCACGTCAAACACAGCCTTGCAGCAGGAGTGCCCCATGATGAGTGACCCGGCAACGAACTGGTTCGAGCAGGGCGGGCAGGCCTATGCGCGTTTCCGCCCCGAATACCCACCGGCGCTCGCGACCTACCTGGCGTCGATCGCCCCTGACCGCGCGCTGGCCGTCGACGTCGGCTGTGGCAACGGCCAGCTCACCACGCTGCTGGGCGAGCACTTCGATGCGGTGCTCGGTTTCGACCCCAGCGCCGACCAAATCGCCCATGCCACGCCCCACACCAAGGTTCGCTACGACTGCGCGCCGGCCGAGACGCTGCCGCTTGCCGAGGGCAGCGTCAGCCTGCTCACCGCCGCCCAGGCGGCGCACTGGTTCGACCTGCCCCGGTTCTATGCCGAGGCACGCCGGGTGGCCCGGCCGGATGCGATTCTGGCGCTGATCAGCTACGGCGTACTTCGCCTGAGCGGCGAACTCGGCATCCGTTTCGACGCGTTCTACTGGCAGGAAATCGGCCCGTACTGGCCGGCCGAGCGCACGCTGGTGGACAGCGGCTACGCGACCCTCGACTTTCCCTTCGCGGAAATCCAGGGTCCCGAGATCAGCATTCGGCTGGAATGGAACCTCGACGAATTCCTCGGCTACATCTCGACCTGGTCGGCCGTACGCCGCGCCCGGGATGCCGGGCGCGAAGAGTTGCTGCAGCGCTTCGCCACCGAGATCGCCGAACGCTGGGGCGACCCCGCCACCCGCCACCCCATGACCTGGCCGATCGCGATGCGGCTCGGCCGACTGTAAGCGAGCGGTCGTCAGGCCGACACCCGCAGCCCCAGGGCCTGTTGGAAATCGTCCGGAGCCCGTGGTTTCGCCGGGTTCGACGTACATCGGGGCCAGCCAGGCGATGAGTGGGTAGAACGCCAGGTCGTTGCAGGCGAAGAACAGGGCGATCAGCCAGACCGTGGGATTGGGTAACGGCATGCGCGGCGCGGATGACGAGGCCAGCGGCGCGCTCACGTCCGCTTTCGGGCAGGGCGCTACTCGGTTTTCTTCCGGGAGCGAAACGCCGCCACCTTCATGCGGTTGCCGCAGGTGGCCATGCTGCACCAGCGGCGGCGGTGCGATTTGGTCAGGTCGTGGAACAGCAGGATGCAGTCGTGGGCCTCGCATTGGCGCACGAATTCGAACTTGTCCCCGGTGATCAGGCGCGTCAGTGCATCAGCCACCGGCTCGAGCAGGCTGGCCGGGCTGTCATCGCGCAGGCGGCTGACCAGCCGGTAGGACCGGCCTTCGCCGTCCCATTCCAGCTCCCTGACCGGGCGACCGGTTTCCAGTATCTGATTGATCACGCCAAGGTCCGCCGGTGCGCCGTTCATGGCGGCATGCACCACGGCCCGCGAGCGGTCACGCAGCTGCCGGGCCAGGTCGAGCAAGCCTCGGGGAGCCTGTGGGTGGGCAGTCGGCGGCACGAGCCCTGCCTGTTGCAGCCAGTGCATCACGCTGCCGTCATCGGTGAAGCAGTCACGGCGCTGATCGTCGACCCCGTACTCGCTGTTGATGAAGTCGAGGGCCAGGTTGTCGGCGACGAAGGGGGCGTCCGAGGGGAGGGGGGCAGTCGAACTCATGGGTGAGCCTGTAACCTATAAAAGATGTTTGACAGGTTACGCGAAAGGGTCGTAACCTTCAAATCGTCTTTTTAACGGTTACAGAGGTGATCCATCATGACGACTACCCAATCGATTGCAGCTGCCGGTCTTGGCGTGGCTTTGCTGGCTGGCGGCGCACACGCCGCGGACAACCCGGTCCATTACCGCTATGAGCAGGTCGGTGATGTGAAGGTCTTCTACCGCGAAGCCGGGAGCCCGGAGGCGCCCACCGTGCTGTTGCTGCATGGCTTCGCGGCGTCTTCGTTCATGTTCCGCGACCTGATTCCGGCGCTGGCTGACCGCTACCACGTGATCGCGCCTGACCTGCCGGCCTTCGGCTTCACCGAGGCACCGGCGCGGGGCGAGTACGCCTACACCTTCAGCCAGCTGGCGAAGACCATTGGCCAGTTCACCGAGCAGCTCAAGCTGGATAAATACGCCCTGATGGTTCACGACTACGGTGCGCCGGTGGGTTGGCGCCTGGCGGTCGAGCACCCGACCCGGGTGACGGCGATCATTTCCCAGAACGGCAACGCTTATGAGGAAGGCCTGGGGGATGGCTGGGCACCGATCCAGCGCTACTGGAACGAGCCGAGCCAGAAGAACCGCGAGGCGCTGAGCGATTTCCCGACACCCGCGTCGATCAAGTGGCAGTACCTGGAAGGGGTGTCCGACCCGACCACGGTTTCGCCGGACGGCTACACCCTGGAAGGGCTGCAGATTTCCCGTCCGGGCAATGCCGATATCCAGCTCGACCTGGTGCTGGACTACGCGAACAACGTGGCGATGTACCCGCAGTACCAGGAATTCTTCCGCACGTACCAGCCGCCGCTGCTGGCGGTGTGGGGCAAGAACGACCCGTTCTTCCTGCCGGCCGGTGCCGAGGCGTGGAAGCGCGATATCCCTGGCGCGGACATTCGCTTCTATGACACCGGCCACTTCGCCCTGGAGACCCATGCTAAGGAAATCATCCCGGTGATCCGCGAGTTCCTCGACAAGTCGATCCAGTAAATCCGTTCTCCTGCCGGCCGCTCACGGTGCAGCACGCACGGTGGCGCGGCCGGCAGGGTGCGTTGGCCATCACCTCCCTTGATGGCGCGGGATAAGCCCACCCGGCTGTGCCGCTGACCACCCCCTCCCTATGATGGCGACTACCGCCCGCCCACGACGGCAGGCTTCGGGAGTCGACCATGCACCCCTTCAGTTTCGATGCGATGGACCAAAAGAACGTGCCCACCTGCCTGGGCGTGCTCCGGGTACGCAGCGCCGGGCAGGGCGAGCCGATCCTGTTCTGGTCGAGCCTGCTCATGAGCAGCGGCATGTGGCAGGCCCAGGCGCAGCATTTCAGCGCCAACTACCGGGTGATCCTCATCGACCCGCCGGGCCACGGCGACAGCCAGGACCTGACCCAAGGCTTTACGTTCGAGCAGTGCGCCCGCTGCGTGGTGGAGGTGCTGGATGCCCTCGGCATTCGCCGGGCCCATTTCGTCGGCAATTCCTGGGGCGGGATGATCGGCGGCACCTTTGCCGCGCGGTATCCGGAACGGGTGGGTGCTGCCGTTTTGATGAACTGCACGGCATCGGCCGCCGGACTGCGGCATCGGCTGGAATTCCCGGTGCTGGCAGCGATCAGCAAGCTGCTCGGCGGCATGCACGGGCCGCTGATGGGGCCGGTGATTCGCGCCTTCGCCGGGCCGACCAGTCGGCGCCAGCGTCCCCAGGTGGTCGAGGCCATCCGCGAGGCCGTGGGCCGTTGCCGGGTGCATTCCGTGGCCTGGGCGGTGAGCAGTGTGGTGCCCCGGCGGCCGGACCAGCGCGCCCTCATGGGGCAGATTCGCACCCCGGTATTGGTGGTGGCGGGGGAGGAGGACCAGACCTTCGCCGTGGCCGAGACCCGGGCGATGGCCGAGGCCATTCCGGGGGCCGAATTCGTGGTGTTGAAGGACACGGCGCACCTGGCGGCGCTGGAAAATCCCGAGGTGGTGAACCCTCTGATCGCGGCGTTCCTGGCGCGCCATCCGCTGGCGGAGTGAGTCAGCGGCTGCCGGGCGTTGCCCTCAGCGCGAGAACATCCGCTGCACGCCCAGGGCTACCAGCGCGGCACCGGCGCAGCCGTTGATGGTGCGCTCGATGCGCAGGTAGAACGCCCGCAGCGCCGAGGTGCCGAAGACCAGGCTCAGGCCGATGTGCCAGCCCAGGGACAGCGAACCGATCAGCACCATCGTGGCCACGTAGAACCACAGGGGCGCGCCGATGGGAAACACGGCGGCGAAGGCGCTGGTCCAGAAGGCGGCGCCCTTGGGGTTGGTGACGCAGGTGAGCAGGCCGGTGCGGTAGGCCGACAGCCGGGAGCCATTCAATTCAGGTGTCTGGACCGCCGTATCGCGCCGCGTCGGCTGCCGGGCCGACCACAGCAGCCGGCCGCCGTACCACACCAGGTAGGCCGCGCCCAGCAGCCGCACCCCGTCGGCCAGCCAGGGGTGTTTCGACAGCAGCGTCGCCAGGCCGGCGATCGACACCACCACCCAGAACACCGAGCCGCTGGTGATGCCCAGCGCCACATAGCGGGCGTCGCGGTGCCGCTGGCTCAGGGCCATCTGGCTGAGAATGAAGAAATTCGGACCGGGGCTGGCGAGCGCCGCCAGGTAGATGCCGGTGATGAGGGCGAGGGAATAGGCGTAGGTCATCGTCGGGGGAGGGCGTCACGCCCCTCGGGCAGGAAGGTCGATCGCTATCTTGCCTCGCGCCCGGGCGCCGGCCTAGAGGGGCGCGCAAAAATCATCGACCGCCGGGCGGTTGCGGACGACGGGCACCGATCGGCCCGCCGTCCGCCCGCGTTCAGCGGGTGAGACCGTGATCGGCCAGTAGCAGGTCGGCGGCGCGCTCACCGATGACCACGCACGGTGCCATGGTGTTGCCGACGGTGATCCGCGGCATGATCGAGGCGTCCGCGAGGCGCAGGTTGTCGATGCCGTAGACCCTGAGCCGGTGGTCCACCACCGACAGCCCATCGCGGCCCATCTTCGCGGTACCGCACTGGTGCCAGTAACTCACCGCCGCGTGGCGGATGAACTGCGCCAGGGCCCGGGGTTCGCGCGGTCCGGGCACGACTTCGTGGGTCACCAGTCCTTCCAGGGCCGAACTGTTGCCCAGCTCCCGGCACAGTGCAATGGAGGCGAACGCGGCGGTCAGGTCCTCGGGCGCACTCAGGGTGTTGGGCTCGATCAGCACCGGGTCCGATGGACCTGCGCCCGACAGGCGCAGGCGCCCGCGGCTGAGGGGCCGCGCCAGGCCGGCGAACATGGTCCAGCCGTGGGCTGGCGGCGGGATGCCGACCTCAGGCGGTGACGGCACCGCGAATTCCAGCTGGCAGTGCAGCAGGTCGGGGGCCTCCAGGCGCGCGTCGCTCTTCCAGTACAGCGTGGCCTCGCAGCCACCACCGCCCACGGGCTGCGGCTGGCGGTAGGCCCAGGTACAGCCGAAGGCGATGTGGTCCTGGTGGTTGCGGCCCACGCCGGGCAGGTGATTGACCCGCGCGATGCCGTGGGCACGCAGCTCGTCTTCCGGCCCGATCCCGGATTGCATCAGGACCTTGGGGGTGTTCACCGCGCCCATCGACAGCACGACTTCCCGATCGGCATGGAAGCACCGGCGCTGGCCGTCGACGATCACCTCGACGCCGATGGCCCGCGTCCCCTGCAGCAGCACCCGGGCCACCAGGGCGCCGGTCAGCACCGTCAGGTTGGGGTGATGCAGGCGCGGCCGCAGATAGGCGTCGTACAGCGATTCGCGCCGGCCCTGATGGATACGCAGCTCGGTGATCGCCGCGCCGCCGGGGCCTTCCATCATCTCGCCGTTGGCACTGTCGAAACGCGGGATGCCCAGTTGGCCGGCGGCCTCCAGGGTGGCCAGGGCCAGCGGTTGCGGCGCCTCGGGTTGGGCGACGTACACCGGCCCGTCGGTCCCACGGCGCAGGCTATCGGCCCGGCCCTGCCAGTTCTCGATCCGGGCGTAGTAGCCCAGCACCGACTGATAGCCCCAGGCCGCGTCGCCGGACTCGGCCGCGAAATGGTCCCAGTCGGTCCGGTGGCCGCGGGCCCAGACCATCACGTTGATGCTCGACCCACCGCCGAGGCCCTTGCCCATGTTCAGTGGCAGGCGTCGGCCGTTCAGGTGGGCGTTGGGTTGCCCTTCGAAGGCCCAGTCGCGCGCCGACCCCAGGTTCAGTGGCCACTGCGCCGGCTCCGTCACCTCGGGGCCGCTGTAGCCGTGGCCCGCCTCGATCAGCAGGACCCGAATGTCCTGCTGGTCGGCGAGGCGGGCGGCGACCACGCACCCCGCCGTGCCTGCACCGCATACGATGAAATCGTAGGTCCGATCACAGTGTTGAGTCATGGGGCCCGTCCGTATCCAGGCAGGGAGGTAAGCTCAGTGCGGCACGCGGCATTCACTGCGCGGCCACGCTGTGCACGGCCTGGAGAATCACCTTGGCCACCTCGGCTGGCTGCGATTGCTGGGGCACATGGCTGGCGCGCAGTTCGGTCAGGGTGGCGCCGATGCGCTTGGCGGCCGAGCGCTGGACCTCCGGGTGGATCATGCGGTCTTCGGTGGCGAGCACGTACCAGGACGGCTTGGTCTTCCAGGCGGCGACGGTGGTGCGATCGTCGAAGGCGGAAGCCTTGATCGGGCCCTGGGTCGCGGTCATCACGGCAGTCTGTTCGGCCGGCAGGTCCTGGGCGAAATCCGTGGCCATGCCGTGTGGGGTCATGTAGAGGAACCCGTTGGCGTCGGCCTTGATCTGACTGATGCCCGGCGGGGTCGGTGCGCCCTTGCCCTGTTCGCCGCTGGCCTGGCCGGCGTCGGGAGCGAAGGCGGCGACGTACACCAGGGCGCTGACCTTGTCATGGGCGCCGGCTTCGCTGATCACGGTGCCGCCCCAGGAATGCCCGACCAGTACCACCTCGCCGGCCTGGTTGTTCAGGGCCCGCTGCGTGGCGGCCACGTCGTCGCCCAGGGAGGTAAGGGGGTTCTGTACCACGGTCACCGACACGCCTTCGGCCTGCAGGTAGGGCACGACCTTGGCCCAGTCGGAGCCGTCGGCGAAGGCGCCGTGTACGATCACCACCGAAGGCGGGGTATCGTCGGCGTGGCTGATGCTCACGGTGAAGGTGCTGGCCAGGGCGAAGGCGGCGGTGGCGAGTGTCGAGCTGAATGGTTTCATTGGGTGAACTCCTCTGTAGGGAGTTCGAATTCTCCAGACGGGCCTGCCTGTCAGGTATCGGTCATTTATCCGACCCCGGGACTTTTTTATGGACGACGCGTTGCAGGTGGACATCTCGTTGAACGGCGCACTGAGGGCGATCGCCCAGGTCGGCGACCTCAGCATGGGCCAGCCGCTCGGGCATTCGATGCGCGTGGCCCGGCTGGCGCGGCTGTTCGCCGAGGCCCGGGGCGGCGACGCTGAGCAGCTGCGGGGGGTGGAGCAGATCGCCTTGCTGCGCTGGTCCGGCTGCACGGCCAATGCCGAAGGCTTCGCCCACCTGCTGGGCGACGATGTCGATGGCCGCCGCGCGATGCTCGACCAGACCCTGGGCAACGAGGCCATGAACGCGGTGCACCAGGCGACGCCACTGGCCGTGGTGCACTGCGAGGTGTCCGGGGAAATCGCCCGGACCCTGGAACTCGGCGCCACCGTCGAGGGCGGGCTGTGCCGGGTGTTCGAAACCTATGACGGCACCGGCCGGCCCCTGGGCCTGACCCATGAGCACATTCCGGAGGTCGCCTATCAGGTGGTGCTGGCCGGCGACCTGGACATCCTCTGCCGTGCCCATGGCCTGGAGGCCGCCTTGAAGTGGATTGGCGAGCAGTCCGACCGGCGTTATCCGGCCGCGCTGGCGGCGGTGCTGGTGAACAATGCCAGGGCCTGGCTGGCGGAGCTGGAGCGCACCCCCGACCTGCCGGAGGACGCCTCGGCCGGACGCCCGGTGGCACTGACCCTGGTGGGAGATGTGATCGACCTGAAGCTGCCCTGGCTGGCCGGGCATTCGCGGCACGTGGCCCAGGTCGCCGTGGAGGCCGCGCGCCTGTGGGGCCTGGCGGAAGCAACCCAGGCCGAGATCGCCAAGGCCGCGCTGATCCACGGCCTCGGCCGGGCCGCGGTGTCCAACCACCTGTGGAACACCCCGGGGCCGCTGCCCTATGGCGCGGCGGAACGCATCCAGCTGGTGCCGTACTGGACGCACAAGGCCCTGCGGCAGGTTCGCGAACTGAGCGCCTCGGGGGAGATCGCCGCCCATGCCTACGAACGGCTCGACGGCAGCGGGTACTTCCGTGGCGTGGCGGGGGATGCCCTGACCCCGGAGCACCGGTTGTTCGCCACCGCCGTGGCCTGGGCCGCGTTGCGCGGCGAGCGCCCCTGGCGGCCGGCCTACAGCGAATCGGAAGCGGCCAGGTTGCTCAAGCAGGACGCCAGCCGGGGCCTGTTCGACGGCGATATCGGCGAGGCGGTGATCGCCGCCGCCCGGGGCGAGCGCAAGCTCCCTCAGCCCAGGAGCGCGCTGCTCAGCGCCCGCGAGTGCCACATCCTGCAGGAAATCAGCCGGGGCGCGAGCAACAAGCAGGTGGCGCAGCGGCTGGCCATCAGCCCCAGCACCGTTCGCACCCACGTCGAAAGCATCTTCCGCAAGCTGGGTTGTTCCACCCGGGCGGCGGCCACCCTGAAGGGCCTGACGCTGGGCCTGATCGCCTGAGCCGGCTCAGGCCAGGTTGCGTTCGCGGGCCAGGGTAGTGAAGGCCTTGAGCGCGGCGGACGGGTTGCGCCGGTTCGGGTAGTACAGGCACAGCCGGTCCCGGGGTGGTGTCCAGTCTTCCAGCACCCGTTCCAGCCGACCGGCCTCGATGTCGGGCTGCACGTCCTGCTCCATGAAAAAGCCGAGGCCGATGCCTTCCTGCACCACCGCCCGGGCCACGCCGGCCTCGTCCAGGGTGAGCGGCCCGTCCACGTCCATGCGGATCACCTCGCCCTTGCGCTCGAATTGCCAGGGGTAGATCGCGCCGTTCGGCAGGCGGATGCGCAGGCAGGAATGGCGGAGCAGGTCGGCGGGGGCGCGGGGCCGGCCGTGGGCGGCGAAGTAGGCGGGGGAGCCAACCACGGCGTAGCGTTGCGGCTGGCCCAGGGCGATCACGATCATGTCGCTGGGCACCAGGTTCGCCGCGCGCACGCCGAGGTCGAAACGGTCGGCGACGATGTCCACCAGGCGGCCTTCGGTCACCAGGTCGACATGCACCTTCGGGTAGCGCCGCAGGAATTCCAGCACCAGGGGCAGCAGCGCCGCCCGGGCAGCGCTGGCGAATGCATTGATGCGCAGCACGCCGGAGGGGCCGGCGGCGTGGGAGCGCACCGCGTCGAGCCCGGCGCGCACGTCCTGCAAGGCCGGGCCGACCTGCTCCAGGAACAGCGTGCCGGCTTCGGTCAGCGACACGCTGCGGGTGGTGCGGTTGAACAGGCGGGTGTCGAGCGTCGCCTCCAGCTTGGCGATGGTGTGGCTCAGGGCGGTGGTCGACACATCCAGCTCGATGGCCGCCTGGCGGAACGAGCCCCGGCGCGCCACGGCCATGACTGCTTCCAGCTCGTTAAGGCCCAGGCGCGGGTCTGGCATGGGATTGTCCTGTTTTTCGGGATGGGTCATCAGGGTTTGTCCCAGTTGAGCAAATTATCAACCGGGCGGCAAGATCGCAGTCCTGTACCCCTGCAACCCTGAGCAAGAGGAACCGCCCATGGCCCTTCGACTGCCTGACGCCGTCACCACCTACTTTTCCATCAGCAATGGCGGTGATCCGTCCCGCCTTGCTGCCTGCTTCTGCACCGACGCTACGGTGACCGACGAGCGCCGGACGTATGCAGGCCTCGCCGCCATCGAGGCCTGGCAGCGTCAGGCGCAGCAGGCCTTCACCTACCAGGTCGAGCCCCAAGCCGCGGTGCACGACGATGACGGGTTGACCGTCACCGCCCAAGTCAGCGGGGATTTCCCCGGCAGCCCGGTGCAGCTCCAGCACCGCTTCACCTTCCGCGACGAACGCATCCACACGCTGGAGATCGCGCCATGAACCTCGACCTGAACGGCAAACGGGTGCTGGTCACCGGCGGAACCAAAGGCGTCGGCGCGGCCGTGGTCAGCCTGTTCCTCGCGGAGGGTGCCCGGGTGGTGACCACCGCGCGCCAGGCGAGCACCGGCGCCTCGGCGGCGCTGTTCGTGGCGGCCGACCTCTCGACCCGGGAGGGCTGCGAGGCGCTGGTGGCCGCAGCCAGGCAGCACCTCGGCGGGGTGGACATCGTCGTGCATGTGCTCGGTGGTTCGTCGGCCCCAGGCGGCGGTTTCGCTGCGCTGGACGACGAACAGTGGCAGCGGGAGTTCGACCTGAACCTTTATCCCGCCGTACGCCTGGACCGCGCCTTGCTCCCGGAGATGCTGGCGCGCCAGGCGGGCGTGATCATCCACGTGACCTCCATCCAGAACCGGCTGCCGCTGCCCGAGGCCACGACGGCCTACGCCGCGGCCAAGGCGGCGCTTTCGACCTACAGCAAGAGCCTGTCCAAGGAAGTCTCGCCCCAGGGCGTGCGTGTCGTCCGGGTATCGCCGGGGTGGGTCGAGACCGAGGCCTCGGTGGCGCTGGCCGAGCGGCTGGCCCAAGAGGCGGGCACGGACTACGAAGGCGGCAAGCGGATCATCATGGACGCCCTGGGTGGCATTCCCCTCGGCCGCCCGGCCGCGCCACGGGAGGTGGCCGAACTCATCGGTTTTCTCGCCTCGCCGCGGGCGGCGTCCATCACCGGCAGCGAGTTCGTGATCGACGGCGGGACGGTGCCGACGGTCTAGTGCTGTCGGCCGAAGGTGCTTCTGGCCGGCAGGCGATTTCCATTAGCATGGAGCCGCCAGGGATGATCTGCCGCAGAGCGGGCGACCTGTCGTTCACTGACCGCCCGCTGCCGGAACCCGACGTCCTTCCCATGACTGCCTTCACCCTCAAGCTCCTCGTCACGCCGCTGCTCATGCTGTTCATTTCCCTGGCCGCACGCCGCTGGGGCACGCGGGTCGGCGGGTTGCTGTCGGGGCTGCCGATCACCTCGGCGCTGGTCATGCTGTTTCTCGGCCTGGAGCAGGGCACGGCATTCGCCTCCATGGCGGTGCCTGGGGCGCTGGCCGGCATCGCAGCGATCCAGGCCACCTACCTGTTCTACTTCCTGATTACCCGGCGTGTTTCTGTGCTGTTCGGCTGCATTGGCGCGCTGGCGTTCTATGGTATCGCGGCGGTGGTGATCGGCAGCCTGGGCGCGCCGCTGTTCTCCATCGGCGTGGCGCTGGTGCTGGTGGCGGTGATCGTCTGGGTGACCGCTTCCGGGGCAGAGACGGGAGCGGCGTGCTACGTGCCCATGCCGCGCTGGATCATTCCCATGCGGATGTTGACCGCCACGCTCCTGCTGCTGGCCATCACTGCCGGCGCGGACTGGCTGGGCCCGGGGGCCAGCGGCCTGCTGGCACCGATTCCGATCGTCGCCTGGCCGCTGGCAGTGTTCACCCATGTGCAGGGCGGGCGCCACGAGCTGGCGGCCATCGTGCGTGGCAACTCGATCGGCGCCATCGGGGTCATCGGCTTCTACCTCGCCCTGGACTCCCTGATCCTGCAATGGGGCATCGCCCTGACCATCGGCGCGGCGGTGGTGCTGGCCGTGCTGGTCACCACCGTGCTGGCGAGCCTGCTCAAGAAGGTCTGAGCACTCGCCGCCGGCCTGGGCATGGCGTGCGCTGATGGGTATCGCTGCGCTCAACCCATCCTACGGGACGCCACGTGTAGCCTGGGTCGAGCGAAGCGACACCCGGGATTGCCCGAGCCCACTGTAGGAGCGGGCTTGCCCGCGAGCTTTTGGGAGATCGTCACAATGGATGAGGCTTACAGACCGTCGAGCTCGAGGCCAAGGCCTCTCCTACAGAAGCGAGCCCGTAGCCTGGGTTGAGCGAAGCGATACCCGGGATTAAGGCGGTACGCGGTACGGCTGGCGTTCAGCCTTCCCTGAGCGCGGTGAGGCAGCGGCTGGCCCAGGTGGCGTAGTCGGAGCCGAGTGCCTGTTCCGGGTCGAAATACCAGCGGTAGAAATCCTCCGCCCTGGCGGGAAACCGCGGGTAATCCCAGGCCGAGTCGTCGGAGTAGATGAACCCGTCGGTCAGCTCCGCCAGCGCCGCGGCGAGGATGCCGTAGGCGAGGGCGATGATCGGCGGCTGTCCGGCCGAGCGGCGAAAACGCCAGTAGCGACCGGCGGCGAGACATTCCAGCATCTCCGTGCGTCGCGCCGTGGCCGGTGGATGGTCGCGCAGGATGTCGTCCCAGCACTCCAGGTCGTCGACGCTAACACGCTCGCCGTAGGCATCTGTGCCGCCGGCGAGGTCATCGACGTAGAACCAGGCGTACTCCGATTCGGCCCAGGTAGCGGGCGACGACAGGTCGCGTTCCAGTGACTCGTGGGTGCCGTTGGATCGCACGCTGACACGCAGGACCGGCCGTGCCGCGATGCCATGGATGGCCAGGTGCGCGTGCAGCCGCGTGGTGGCCCGTTCCAGCAGCGCCTGGAAGGACGGCACCGTCGCGTGGCGCGGGTAGACTTCGAAGGTCGTGGACACAGCGGACGTTCCGGCGTTACTGGGGAAGGGCCGATTGTAGCCAGGCCCCGCCGTCGATGCGACGTGGACGCCGAACAGGCGCAGCGTGCGAGATGAGACGGTGTGCAGGCGGTCGTGGCCTCGGTCGAGCGCAGCGACACCCGGGATTGGCTGGCACACCACCGACATGGGTAGGAGCGGGCTTGCCCGCGAGCTTTTGGGGAGGTCGCCACGGTGGATGAGGCTCACAGATCGTCGAGCTCGAGGCCAAGGCCTCTCCTACGACAGCGAGCCCGTAGCGAACTGATACCCGGGATGAGGGCGATGGCTGCCGAAAAAAACGGGCAGCCATCGGCCGGCGAGATCAGACGCCCAGTTCCTGGCGGACGGTGGCGATGCGCTGCCCGGCCTGGTTGAGCCAGGACAGGTCGCTGCCCATCAGCAGCATGTCGCTGCCCATTTCGATCAGGCGCTTGGCCGTTTCGCCGTCGGCGGGGAAGCACGGCACCATCACCTGGATGCCACGGGCGTGGCATTTCTCGATCAGCAGCTCCAGGCGCGACAGCACCTCGGGGTTGCCCAGGCGGTAGTCCACCGGCAACTGGCGCGACAGCGAGTAGTCGGCCGGGCCGAAGTGCACGGCGTCGATGCCCTCGACGTCGAGAATCGCGTCGATGTTGTCGAAGAACTCGTAGCTTTCCGCCATGGGCACGATCACCGTGCGGTCGTTTTCCGTCTGGGTGTAACGGCCCCAGTCGAAGTTCGGCCCGGCGTAGTTCGCCGAGCGCACCGAGCTGTCACCGCCGCGGCGCCCCATGGGAGGGAACTTGCTGCTGCGGATGATGCTGCGCATCTGCTCGGCATTGTGCACCTGCGGGATGATGACCCCGGAGGCGCCCATTTCCAGGGCCTTGCGGATGTCCCAGTCGAGGGTGCCGCGCACCCGCACCAGGCTGTGGATGTTGGCGCACTTGGCCGCCAGGATCAGCTTCTCCATGTCGCGGTCGACGCCGAGCGAGGTGTGCTCGGCATCGATGAACACGAAGTCCAGGCCCCAGTTGCCGGCCACCTCGATGGGCATCGAGGCGGTGCTGTAGATGTTCATGCCGAAGGTCGTGCCGCGGGCCATCAGCTGTTTGAGCGTGGTGTTCATGGGCGTGGCCTCAGAGGCGGTAGGTGTCGGGCAGGCGGTCCTTGAACGGATGGATTTCGAACACGCCGGGTTCACGGATCAGCGACTTGTTGCGGGCCTTCTCCAGGTCGATCTCGGCGCTGTACACGCCGTCTTCCAGGCCGGCGCGGATCAGGGTCTTGCCGGACGGCTCGATGATGTGGCTCATGCCGATGAACTGCATGCCGTCGTCCAGGTCGTTACGGTTCGGCGCCAGGAAATAGACGATGTTCTCGGCGGCCCGCACGGTGCTGAACAGGTCCGGCAGCATGCGCGCCTGCTCCGGCCAGGCGGCCGGCAGCACGACGATGTCGGCGCCTTCCAGGGCCAGGGTGCGCACCACTTCCGGGAAGCGGATTTCGTAGCAGATGGCCAGGCCGACGCGGCCGATGGCGGTGTCGAACACCGGGGCCTTCCAGTCGTCCGGGGTGTCGGTGAAACGGTCGCCGATCATGAACGGCAGGTGGCGCTTGCGGTGCAGGCCGACGATGCCTTCCGGGCCGATCAGCGCGGCGGTGTTGTACACGGTGTCGGGGTTGCGCTCGTAGAAGCCGACCACGATGTAGATGCCGGTGTCGGCACTCACCGCCAGCAGCGGCGCCAGGGCGTCGAGCTCGATGGCGCCGCGCTCCAGGTCTTCGCGGCTGTCGAACGAGCCGCCGGTCAGCAGGCACTCGGGGAAGGCGATCAGGCGCGAGCCTTCGGCGGCGGTCTGGCGCGAAACCTCGGCCACTTTCTCGATGGTCTTGAGCGGGTTACCCGGCACCGGGTGGATCTGTGCAACCGAAATCTTCATGGTGTTCCTCTTTACGGGTAGAACGCGCCCCCATGGGCGCGTCGATTCCTGGCGTGGCGAGGGCGTGACCCGAGATGACGGGCCGCGCCGCAGCGGGGATCAGTTGTGCTCGACGTCCATGGCCTCGTAGACCTTCTTCACCAGTTCCGGGTTGATCTTGGCGGCGTACTTGTCCACCACCGGACGGATCTTTTCCTGGATGCGGGCGATTTCTTCAGCCGGTACTTCGTTGACCTGCATGCCGGAGGCCTTCAGCTCGTCGATGGCCTTGCTGTCGGCTTCGCGGGAAATTCGGCGCTGCTCCAGGCGCACTTCCATGGCCACGTCGGTCAGCAGTTTTTTCTCGTCGTCGTTGAGCTTGTCCCAGAAGCCCTTGCCGATCAGGACGATCTGCGGGTTGTAGTTGTGCTGGGTCAGGCTCAGGTACTTCTGCACTTCGTTGAACTTGGAGGCGAGGATCAGTGCCGCCGGGTTTTCCTGGCCATCGACCGTGCCGGTTTCCAGCGCGGTGTGGACTTCGGTGAAGGGCAGGGGCGTGGGGTTGGCGCCCAGGGCCGACCAGACGTCGAGGAACAGCGGCGATTGCTGGGCACGGATCTTCAGGCCGGCGATGTCTTCCAGCTTGGCCACCGGCCGCTTGTTGTTGGTCAGGTTGCGCACGCCCAGCTCCCAGAAGGCCAGGCCGACCAGGTTCTGCGCCGGCAGCTGGTCGGTGAGCATCTTGCCCACTTCGCCGTCGAGCATGGCGTCGACCTTGGCGGTGTCGGTGTAGAGGAACGGGAAGTCGAGGATGCCGAAGTCGGTGACGTGGTTGAGCATCAGCCCGGCGTTCCAGGTCATCATTTCGATCACGCCGCCCTGCAGCGACGACAGCACCTGGACGTCACCGCCCAGTACGCCGTTGGGGAAGGTGCGGACCTTGATCTTGCCGCCGCTGCGCTCGGCGACTTTTTGCGCGAACAGGTCCATGCCGATGGCCGGGGGCGTGCCCTTGGGGCTGGTGGCGGCGAACTTGATGGTGTGCGAGTTGTACTCGGCGGCGAACGTCATGCTGCTGGCGAGCAGCAAGGCGGCGAGGGCGGTCAGTTGCTTTTTCATGGTGAAGTCCTTCTTGTTGGCGTTGTTATTGGATGAACTCAGTGAGCGAACCAGGCGGCAGGGACAGTGACCAGTTCGGGGAAGGCCACCAGCAGCATGAGCACGATGATTTCGGCGATCAGGAACGGGAACGTGCCCTTGAGCAGCGCCTCGTAGCGCATTCGTCCGATGCCGCAGACCACGTTGAGCACCGTGCCTACCGGCGGGGTGATCAGGCCGATGGAGCAATTGATCATGAACAGCACGCCGAAATAGATCGGGTCGATGTCGGCGGCGGTGACTACCGGCACCAGGATCGGCGCGAGCAGCAGCACGGTCGGTGTGAGGTCCATGACCATGGAGATCATCAGGATCAGCAGCATCAACACCAGGATCAGCAGTTTCGGGTTGTCCATCACTGGCTGGATCAGGTCGATGATCTGCCCCGGGATATCGGCGATGGTGATCATCCAGGCCGGGATCGATGCGGCGGCGACCAGGAACATCACCGCAGCGGTGGTCTTGCCGGCGTTGAGCAGCACCTCGTTGAACTTCTTCAGGTCCAGCTCGCGGTAGACGAGGGTCGATACCAGCAGGGCGTAGACGCTGGCCACGGCGCCGGCCTCGGTCGGGGTGACCACGCCGAAGCGCAGGCCGACCACGATGATCACCGGCAGCATCAGGGCCCAGATACTGTCCACGAACGCCTTGAGGCGTTCCTTGCCGGAGGCTTTCGGGCTCAGCTCGACATCGGTGTCGCGGCGCGATACCAGCCACCAGGCCACGCACAGCGCCAGGGCGATCATCAGGCCCGGGGCGATGCCGGCCAGGAACAGCTTGGTGATCGACAGGCCGGAGGCCACGCCCAGGACCACGAAGCCGATGCTTGGCGGGATGATCGAGCCCAGCACCGAGACCGAGGCGATCAGGCCACCGGAGCGGTTCTTGTTGTAGCCGGCGATGACCATCATCGGCAGCAGCAGGGCGGTCAGCGACGCCGCGTCGGCCAGGGCCGAACCGGACAGGCTCGACAACAGCACGCCGGCGAAGATCGCCACATAGCCCAGGCCGCCACGCAGGTGACCGACCATGGCGATGGCCAGGTTGATGATGCGTTTGGACAGGCCGCCGTTGTTCATCACCTCGCCGGCGATGATGAACAGCGGGATGGCCAGCAGCGGGAAGCTGCCGGCGGAGTTGATGATGTTCTGCGCGATGATCTGGCCATCGAACAGGCCCAGCAGCCACATCAGGGCCACGCCGCAGAGGATCAGGGCGTAGGCGATGGGGGTGCCGATGAGGATGGCGGCCATCAGCACGCCAACGAAGACGGTGAGTGCCATTACTTGAGTACCCCGGGTTGGGAAGTGGAGGCGAGTTGAACCTCGCTGTCGCTGGCAGCCTGGGGACGGCTCCCGGCTGGCGCGCGCAGGTTTTCGATCAGTTGCACGAAGATCAGCCCCATGCTGAGTACCGAGAACACCAGTCCGGCGCCGTAGAACAGGGCCATGGACACGCCGGTGGACGGTGCGCCGACATGCAGGTTGATCACGGTCTGCTTCCAGCTGCCGACCAGGAACAGCCAGGTCACGTAGAGCATCAGCAGTTGGCTGAGCACCATCATCCATTTGGCGACCTTGGGCGAGACGCGGCTGGTCAGCATGTCGACGCCGATGTGGCCGTGCTCGTGGAGCATCAGCTGGGCGCCGGCGAACACCAGCCAGACGAAGGCCAGACGGGAGATTTCTTCACTGAAGAAAATCCCGGAGTTGAAGCCGTAGCGCAGCACCACGTTGAGGAAGATCAGCGAGGTGATGCAGATCAGGCTGGAACAGACGAGCACTTTCAGTGCGATGAAGTAGGTGTCGAGGATGCGTTTCACGGTGCGCTCTCCAGCGAAGTGGCAGTTGAGCGAAAGAAGAGGTCGTTGTATTCGGCACTCGCGAAAGTGTCCGATCCGGCAGCGTTGGCCGTTGGGGGCTGGGTGGGCATGGATCACCTGTTGTTGTTATGTAGTCGTATGTTTCCATACGGGGTGATCGATTCTTTTCTGAATGGAAAAGCCTGTCACGCAGAGTCGGATTCAATGTTTTTATTAGGCTGATAAAAGCGGGAAAGGGCGCGTTTTAGTTGCACGCTTATCGTGCGCGCGCACCAGAATAAGGCGCCTTTCGGACGCACTTCAGTGTGCGGGTGTGGGTGCTTTGGGCGGGGTGAAAAGGGCAGGCGCAAAGGCGCTCGCACCGCTCAGGCTGGCGCCTGGCGGCAGATTGTTGGCGTCAGCCTTGCGAGTGTGCAGGGGCTGCGTTGAGGCAAAGTCCGTTTGCATAAGCGTGTTATGGAAGTTTGATGGTGTGGTGGGTGTTCTGTCGCCTTGTTGTTTGTTATTAGTGTGCGGTACGTGTGTCGTTATTTATCAGGTCATTAATCAAGTGGCTGCTGTTCGATATATCAGGCGAATTGCGGCAGCCACAGCGCCAGTTGCGGGAAACATATGAGCAGGGCGATGAGTAATAACAACACGAAACAGAACGGCAGGGCGCCATACACAACGTCCATGAAGTTGCCCTTGTTGCGAATGCTCTGCACCACGAACAGGTTCATGCCGAAGGGCGGGGTGATCTGGCCCATCTCGCACAGGATGATCAGGATCACGCCGAACCAGAGTGGGTCGAAGCCCAGGGCGACGATCACCGGCACCACCAGCGGCGCGGTGGTGATCAGCATCGCCAGGGTGTCCATGAAACAGCCCAGCACGATGTAGAACAGGATGATCGCCAGCAGGGTGGCCATCGGCGACAGCTGCAGGTCGGTGACGAGGCTGACCAGCGAGGAGGTCAGCCCGATGGACGACAGCACGAAGTTGAGGAAGAACGCCGACAGGGTGATGAAGATGATCATGCCACTGGTGCGCAGGGTCGACTCGAATGCCTGGCCCAGCGTCTGCCAGGTGAACGCCCGGCGCCACAGCCCCAGGCCGAAGGCAGCGAGTACGCCCAGGGCCGCCGATTCGCTGGCGGTGGCGAAGCCGCTGTAGATGGCGCCGACCACCAGCACGAAGATCGCCAGCGGTGGCAGCAGGTCGGGAATGCTCGCCAGGCGCTCGGCCCAGCTGGTGCGCTGGCGGTGGCCGCCCAGCTCGGGACGGATCAGGCAGGCCAGCATGATCATCGCCACGAACATCAGGCACAGCAGGATGCCGGGAATGGTCGCCGCCAGGTACAGCTTGGGCACCGACAGGTTGGCGATCAGGGCGAACAGGATCATGTTGATCGACGGCGGAATCAGGATACCCAGGGTGCCACCGGCAGCGATGGAGCCGAGGAACAGCGGCGCCGGGTAGCCCTTGCGCTCCTGCTCCGGCAGGGCCAGGGTGGAGATGGTGGCGGCGGTGGCCACGCTGGAACCGCTGGTGGCGGAGAACAGGGCCGAGGCGCCGATGTTCGAGTTCATCAGGCCGCCGGGCAGCCACGACAGCCACTTGTCCGCCGCGCCGTACATGCGCCCGGCCACCCCGGAACAGACCAGCAGTTCGCCCATCAGGATGTACAGCGGAATCGCCACCAGCAGGAACTCGGCGCTGGTGCTCCAGGCGATTTCGCCCAGGGCGTTGCTCAGCGGCAGGTTGGAGTACAGCCCGGACAGCGACATGCCCAGCAGGCCGACACTGACCGCCGCCGCCACGCTCAGGCCCAGCAGGCCGAGCAGAACCACCAGGGTGAATACCAGCATCAGCGTGCGCCTCCTGTGGCTGTGGTGCTGCCGCGGTGGGTTTCTTCCTCGATGTCCTCTTCCACCGAGTTGATCCCGAGCCGCGCGTGTATCGCCGCCCAGCGTCGCTGGCGCAGCTGCCGCAGGCTGATCCAGCCGAGCACCAGGATGGTCACGGCGAAGAACAGGTAGCCGGCGAACCAGATCGCCTGGGGAATCCACAACGAAACCTGCAGCGGCGTGGTGGAGACCGAGCGGTAGTGAATCGAATCCCACAGCACCTGGCCGCTGTGCAGCAGCAGGGCGCCGACGAACACCGCCATGCCGGCCAGGGCCAGCAGGTCCAGACAGACCCGGGGCTTGAGCGACAGGCGCGCGTAGAGGATGTCGACGCGTATGTGCGAGCGTTTCAGCAGGGCGATGGGGAAGGCCCAACTGCTGACGATGGCCAGCACGTAGCCGGCGATTTCGTCGGCGCCGCCCATGGAAATGCCGAGGGTCTTGCGCAGGATCAGGTCGAGGCTGATCAGCAGCGAACAGGCCAGCAGGGCGATGCCCCCGACCCAGGCGCTGGCCCGGGCAATGCGGTCGATGATGCCGGTGGTGTCGCTCATGCCATTCTCCGCCAGGGGGATGGGCCACCGCAGCGCCCGCATCCCGTGAGTCAGTTCAGTCGTGGGGCAGTGTCAGTTGCGTGCCGATCGCGGCGCCGGCCGTGGCGTTCCAGCGTTCCACGCAGGCGCTGCCGCAGCGTTTGCCCCAGTCCTCGGCAATCTTCAGCACGGCCTGGTGCAGCACCTGTTTTTCCGCTGCGGTCGGAGCGTGCACCTGCATGTGCGCCGGGCGGTGGATCTGGCAGTCGGCGGCGCCGGTGTTGCAGGCCAGGGCGTAGCGGTTTTCCCGGGCGGTTTCGCGCCACAGGGCGTCTTCCAGCACCTGGGCTTGCTCCAGCAGCGTGCGTTGCACCGACTTCGGAAGCTGCTGCCAGCGCGCCAGGCCAATGCCGTAGAAACCCAGGGACCAGTCCACCGGCAGGTTGTAAAGGTGATTGGCCACTTCGTACCACTTGGCGGCGTTGCCCGAGCCGATGCCGGTCACCGCGCAATCGATGACGCCGGTCTGCATGGCGGTCACCACCTCGGCGAAGGGCAGGGTCACTGGCGAGGCGCCGAGGGCGGCGACCAGGTCGGCCATGTTGCGACCGCGCACGCGCACCTTGCGCCCGCGCAGGTCATCCAGGGCGGTCACGGCATCGCGGCAGAAGAACACCTGGGCGGTGTAGGGCAGGGTGGCCAGCAGCTTGACCCCGTGGCGCTCGGCCATGCGCTGCTGCAGCACGGGTTTGTAGGCCGTGGCGATGGTGCGGGCGGTGTCGATGTCGGCGGCCATGCCGGGCAGGTCGATGCCCTCGAAGGCGGGGTCATCGCCGGCGACGGAGGCGAACACTCCCATACCGATTTCCACCGCGCCGGCGCGCAGCAGGCGCACCATTTCCGGCCCCTTGAGACCGGTTTCCGAGAGGCCGCGCAGGCGGGCGGTGAGGGCTCCGCCGGAGCTGGCCGGCAGGGTGTCGTTCCAGAACGGCCGTTCCACCGCGCGGAAGGTGTAGTTGTGGCTGCCGCCACCGACCACGTTGAACTGGAGGGCTGGATGCTCGGCCGCTGTCGCACCGCCAGAGAGGCAGCCGAGTACAGCGAGGATCGCTCCGGTGAGCGCGTACAGTTTCATGGGTAGTCCTTTTGTTCTTTTGGGATCTACGAGGCAGAAACCTGATGATGTCGTGGCCAGTGGTGCTGTCGGGCGCCTGGCCGTGCGCGGTGAAACAGGGGCGCCAGTGGCGCCATCGATGCTGGTGCGGTGCGTCTAGCGCGGCTGGATGGCGGCGTCGATGACCGCGCGCGAGCCTACGATATCCGGGAATTTCTCGCCATTGGCCAGCCGCGCCAGGGTGTGCTTCTCGTTGTTCTGGAAGTCGATGGCGCGCCGTGCCAGGACCAGGGCTTCGGCAAGCGGCAGGATCACGATGCCGTTCTCGTCGGCGATCACCGCATCGCCCGGGTTGACCACCACGCCGCCGCACTGCACGGGGGTGCAGAACGCGCCTTCCTCGCCCTTCACCCGCGTGGTGATAGCGCTGGCGCCCCAGGACCAGACCGGTACGCCGTGGTCGCGAATCTCGCCCAGGTCGGTGACGTAGCCGTCGATCACGATGCCGGCGATGCCCGCCTGCTTGGCGGCGTAGGCCATGGCCCCGCCCATGGCGGCGGTGACGCTCTCGCCGCAACGGTCGACGATCAGGAAGTCACCGGGCCGCGCACAGCCCATCGCGTAATGTAAGATCCCGCCGTCGGCGCCGGGCATCTTCACCGTCACCGCCGTGCCCACGGCGCGCAGGTTCTTGAAGTGCGCGCGGATACGCGGGCTCAAAATGCCGGTGGTGATGAAGTGCCCGATGGTGGCGGGCTCGGCACCCAGAAGAACGTGGCGGTCCTCCTGGTCGATCGGTGCGGGCAGTTCTTCGATGATGTACATGCGGCCCTGTCGTTATCCGGTGGGTGCGAGAGGTTTAACCGGATCGTAACAAGGGCGTTTTTGTGACGATAATAAAAACCAGCGAACACAGCGGGGATAGATTTTTATCATGCGAATTACCCTGATGCAGATCGAGGCTTTCTACTGGACCGCCCGATTGGGTGGCGTCCATGCGGCCTCGCGGCACCTGCATCTGACCCAGCCGGCCATCTCGTCCCGTATCCGGGAAATGGAATCGCTGCTCAGCGTCAAGCTGTTCGACCGCAGCAAGCAGCGCATGACCCTCACCGCTGACGGCCACATCGCCCTGCGCCACGCCGAACTGGCGCTGAACAACAGCGCCAAGCTCGAACAGTTCGCCGCCAAGCAGAAGCAGCACCGCCGCCTGCGCCTGGGCGCCGACGAATGCTCGGCCATGGTCGGGCTGACCGCGGTGATCGCCGAGATCAAGGCGCACTTTCCCGAGATCACCCTGGAAATCACCATCGACGTCGGCGCCTCGCTCAACCGCAAGTTGAACGACCATGAACTGGACCTGGCGCTGCTGACCAACCCGGCCACCCGCGAAGACGTCACCGACGTGTTCATCGGCTGGATGACCTTCCAGTGGGTGTCCGGCCCGCAGCTGGCCATCGACAGCACGCCGTTTTTGCCCGAGCACGCCGCCGGCTATTCGATCATCACCCACTCGGCGCCCTCGACCTTGTACTCGGTGGTCGATGGCTGGCTGAAGCAGGGCGGCAGTGCCACCTCCGAGGCCTTCCATTCGAGCAATTCGCTGGCCTTCATCGCCAAGATGATCGCCGGCGGCCACGCCATCGGCATCCTGCCGGTGCCGCTGATCCGCGAGATGCTCTCGATCAACCTGCTCAAGGCCTTGCCCTGCACCCCGGAAATCCAGCCCGCACGGTTCTGCCTGTCGTACGTGACCGACACACCCGACACCGAGCTGGAAGCGTTGGTGGGGATCGTGCGCGACACCCTGCTGCGGCTGAACTTCCTGGTGGCCGATCCGGAACACCCGGAGCAGGACCTCTAGGAGCGGCTGGGCGGCATTTGATTGCCCGGGAGCTCTGCGGAACACCGCTACAGCGGGGCAGGCCCACAGATCGCCGAGCTCGCGGCTGAAGCCCCTCCTACAGAGAGCAGCGGAGCCGCCGCGTGCGTAGCCTGGGTCGAGCGCAGCGACACCCGGGATGATGGGTATCGCGTTGCTCAACCCATCCTACGGACTGGAACCGCGCTTGCAGGGGCGCCGTAGGGTGGATCACGCTTCACCGATCCACCGTGCCGTTGCAACGGTGGATGTAAAAAGCGACATCCACCCTACAAAAGCGCGTAACGCTGGATCGAGCGCAGCGACACCCGGGATGATGGGTATCGCGTTGCTCAACCCATCCTACGGAGTGGAACCGCTGACAGGGGCGCCATAGGGGGGATCACGCTTCACCGATCCACCGTGCCGTTGCAACGGGGGATGTAAAAAGCGACATCCACCCCACAAGCGCGTAGCGCTGGATCGAGCCCCGTACCCGTAGCCTGGGTCGAGCGCAGCGACACCCGGGATCACACACTACGTGGGGCGGCCTGCACCCTCAGCCGTTTTCGCGCAGATGCCGGGCGATGAGCTGGCGCGCGGCCTTGCCCTCGGGAATCGGCAGGATCGGCCACACATGGATCAGGCCGTCGCCCACCTGCAATTCCACCGGCACGCCAGCGGCACGGGCGGCGTCGGCGAACAGCAGTTCGTCGTGACAGGCGATGTCGCGGGTACCGGCGAAGATCAGCAGCGGCGGGAGCCCGGCCAGGTCGCCCTGGAGCGGGCTGACGTACGGGTGGTCCATCGGTAGGTCGCCGGCGTACAGGCGGCCGGCTTCCTTCAGGCCGAGGGCGGCCAGCATGGGGTCGTCCTGTTCGTGCGCAGCAATGGCCGGGTGGTTCATGCGCACGTCCAACCAAGGGCAGATCAGCACTAGTTTCGACGGCAGGGCCAGGCCGCGTTCGCGCAGCGCGTAACACAGCGCGAGCGCCAGGCCGCCGCCGGCGGAATCGCCCATGACACCCAGCGACGCCAGGTTCTCCGCCGCGCAGGTGCGTTGGTAGCAATCGACCATCGCCGCCACGGCGCGGCTGCAGGTCGCTTCCGGCGCCAGCGGATACAGCGGCACGGTGATGGTGTAGCCCTCGGCCTCCACCAGCGCCTGGAGAAACCGCCAGTGGTGCACGGTGATCGGCCGGATATAGGCGCCGCCGTGCAGGTACAGCACGTGCCGCGCGGAGGCGGCTGGCGTTCGCGGCGCCAGGCGATAGACCTCGATGCCATCCACCACCTCATGCTGCACCGCCAGGCGCTGCAGCATCCGCGCCGATGGCCGGGCCGGCCCTTGCTGCCTGACCTGGGCGACGCCGTCGCGCACGTGCTGGACGGAGCTGTAGATGCGTTTGCGGCGGGTCAGGCGCAGCAGGCCTGCCACGAGGTGGCTCTGGAGACTCGGCATGGGGCTGCGTTCTCTTGTGATTGTTCTGTGCCGAATCCTAGGCGATCCCGCAGGGAGCGTGGTGTCGGCCAGGCGACAATCTGTCGAAGCCTCAGGCAGCGGCGGTCGGCATCATCACCCGCCACCCGCCACCCGCCACCCGCCACCCGCCACCCGCCACCCGCCACCCGCCGTGTCAGTCGGCCAGGGTGGCGTTGTCGATCACGAAGCGGTATTTGACGTCGCCTTCGAGCATGCGCGCGTAGGCGTCGTTGATCTCGTCGGCGCGTATCAGTTCGATGTCGGCGACGATGCCGCGCTCGGCACAGAAATCCAACATCTCCTGGGTTTCGGCAATGCCGCCGATCATCGAACCGGCGACGCTACGGCGCTTCATGATCAGGTTGAACACGTTCGGCGACGGATGCGGCGAGGCGGGCGCGCCAACCAGGGCCAGGGCGCCGTCGCGCTTGAGCAGCACCAGGAAGGCGTCCAGGTCATGGGGTGCGGCCACGGTGTTGAGGATGAGGTCGAAGCTCTTGGCGTGAACGGCCATCTCCTCGGCGTTGCGCGACACCACCACGTCGTCGGCGCCCAGCTGCCTGGCGGCCTCGCGCTTGGCGTCGGAGGTAGTGAACGCCACCACCTGGGCGCCCAGGGCGTGGGCCAGTTTGATGCCCATGTGGCCCAGGCCGCCGATCCCGACCACGCCGACCTTCTTGCCCGGCCCGGCGTTCCAGTGGCGCAGCGGCGAGTAAGTGGTGATGCCGGCGCACAGCAGCGGCGCCACCGCCGCCAGCTGCGCCTCGGGATGGCCGATGCGCAGCACGTAGCGCTCGTGCACCACGATGCGTTGCGAGTAGCCGCCCTGGGTCCAGCCCGGCGCGTCCGGTGTCGGGAAGTTGTAGGTGCCGACCATGCCGTCGCAATAGTTTTCCAGGCCTTCGAGGCAGTCGTCGCAGCGCTTGCAGCTGTCGACGATGCAGCCGACCCCGACCAGGTCACCTGCCTTGAAACCGTTGACGTGGGCACCGATGGCGCTCACCCGCCCGACGATTTCATGGCCGGGCACGCAGGGGAACAGGGTGCCTTCCCATTCGGCGCGTACCTGGTGCAGGTCGGAGTGGCAGACACCGCAGAAGGCGATGTCGATCTGCACATCGTGGGCGCCCGGTTCACGCCGGGCGATCTGCAGCGGTTCGAGTGGTTGGTCGCCCGCGTGGGCACCGTATGCGTTGACTGTCATGGAGCAGCCCCCCTTTGCAGCCTGTGGGTTCGTTGACCATTTTCCGGTGATGCCCGGCTGAGCTGTAGCGCATTCCACTGGATTACTTGCCTGATCCGATGAGCGTGCAGGCTTTTGGTGGGAAGCCGGCAGGCGCGCGGGTAGCGTTCGATCACAGGCTACAGGCATACAGACATGACCCTTGCATCCGACACCCCCGCATCCGATTCATTGCACCCGGCCACCTTGGCCCGGGTGATCGACGTGCACAGGCGCGAGATCGGCGACAGCCCGTCCCAGTTCAGCCGCGAGTACAGTCGCCTGTTCGGCGCACCGCCCAAGCGCGACATCGCCTTGCTACGGGGCCAGGCCGAGGGCGTCGGGCCAACCCCCGCGTGCAACTGAGCGCCCGCAATGGGTGAGCGGATGCAGAGCGTCGGGCTGCCTGCCCACGCAGAGCGTGGGAACGCTCTTCGGGGGCGTCGTCAGCGGTGCGTCATCAGGCCGTTTCGAGCCTGTGCGCGAACAGGGTCCGGCCCAGTTGCTCCCCGGCGCGCAGCGTAATGGCGGGTTCTTGGGTTTCCGAGTCCAGCAGCAACTGTGAACTCGCCACCCGGGCGCCGCAGTAGTCGAAGATGCCGTGGTCGATCTGGGTCTTCATTGCGCTTTCGTAACCATGCCGCTCGTAGGTCCCCGCATCGGCGCCGGCGATGCCGACCAGGTGCACGCGCAGGCGCTGCAGCTTCTTGATCAGCCCGGCGTCCAGGCTGAAGTCGAAGGCCCAGCCATTGGAAAACACCCGGTCGATCCAGCCCTTGAGCAGCGCCGGCATCGACCACCAGTACACCGGGAACACCAGCACCAGGGCATCGGCCCGGTCGATTCGTGCCTGCTCATCCCGCACGTCGGCAGGTGGCGCGGCCTGGGTGCGGTGCACCTGAAGGTCTGCCGCGGAGAAACGCGGGTCGAAGCCCTGGGCCGCGAGGTCGACGATTTCGAAGGTGTCGGCAGGGTTGGCCGCCACCAGACCAGCGCCGATGCGCGCGGCCACGCTGTGGCTGAGGGAGTGGGGTTCGGGGTGGGCGACAACGATAAGGGCGTGCATGGTGGGCCTCCAGGGTGATTGAGGGGCGTCCGTGACGGCTATATACTTTCAGTAAGTTACTCTTGGTAAGTTACTTTTGGTACATAGCGATGTCAACCACACCCGCTGCACCTCGTCGCCGCATGACCCGGGAAGACCGTCTGCGTCAGCTCCTCGATACCGCCTGGCAACTGGTGCGCAGCGAAGGCACCGACGCCCTGACCCTGGGCCGCCTGGCCGAACAATCCGGGGTGACCAAACCGGTGGTCTACGACCATTTCGGTACCCGCGCCGGTTTGCTGGTGGCTCTCTATGAAGACTTCGATGCCCGACAAACGGCCCTGATGGACGTCGCACTGGAAGCCGGCGAGGCGACCCTGCTCGGCAGGGCGACGGTCATCGCCACCGCCTATGTCGACTGTGTGCAACAGCAGGGCCGGGAAATTCCCGGAGTCATCGCCGCCCTGGCCAGCACCCCGGAACTGGAGCGCACCAAGCGCGAGTACGAACGTGTGTTCCTAGACAAGTGCCGCCATGCCTTCCAGCCCTTTACCGGGGATGCCGACCTGTCCGCCGCGAGCCTGCGCGCCATGCTCGGCGCCGCCGAAGCGCTGTCCCACGCGGCGGCCAGTGGGGAGGTGAGTGCGGACCAGGCCAAGGCCGAGTTGATGGCGGTGATCGTGGCGATGGTGGAGCGGTGCGTGGGGCAGGGCAGCCGCTGAAGGCGTGCTGGGCATCCGCATCCAGGCCCTGTTTCTTCGGCGCTCCACCGCCAATCGGTGGGGCTGGGCCGCTCTAGCTCGGTGCCTATCAGGCAAGCCGAGGCACCGGTTAGGCGATAAAAAGTGGGCGGCCTGGGTCTTGATAATGTTATGGTATAACGGTTCTTTGGTTGGCTGGCCAAGCCAGTGGCCTGCCGATCCGCCTCCTTCAAGACCCTCTGTACCCGATGGATTACCGATGAAAACCAGGCTGTTCTCGTTCACCGCGCTTTCTCTCCTCGCTTCCGCCCCAACCCAGGCCGCACCGTCCGGTTCCTCGACCATCGTGCTCGGCGAGGTGCGTGTGGAGTCGAGCAGCGGCGGCAGTGGCAATGGCCCGGCGCTGCCGGTGGACAGCATCCTCACCTCGGTGGACGTGCTGGGCAGCGACCAGATCGAGGACAAGAACGTCATGAACAGCTGGGAGCTGCTGGGGCAACTGCCGGGCATCCAGCTGACGGAAACGCGCCAGGGCGCCGAGTCGGGCAAGGCCACGTTCCGGGCGTTCAATGGCGAGGGCTACATCAACGGGATCAAGGTGCTGATCGACGGCATCCCGAGCAACGTCAACAGCGGCAACCAGCGTTTCATCGACATGATCTTCCCGCTGGAGCTGGACTACATCGAAGTGGTCAAGGGCACCAACGACCCGCGCTACGGGCTGCACAACATCGGCGGCAACATCAACTTCGCCACCCGCCAGGGCGGCAACTACAACGACGGCCGCGTCACCTACGGCAGCTTCGATCACCGCGAGGCACAGATCGCCATCGGCCGCGAATCCGACAACTTCGCGCAGAACTACTTCTTCGCCAAACAGGACTCCAACGGCTTTCGCGATCACGACGAGTCGGACAAGTTTTCCCTGGGCGGCAAGTGGTTCTACACCAATGACCCCGGCAGCCTGAAGGCCGGCCTGATCGCCCGCGTGTACCACCACGAGGCCGACGAACCGGGGTTCATGACCGCCGCCGAGCTGAGCCGCAGCCGCACCCATTCCGACCCGAAGAACCGCAACGACGGCAGTGAGCGCGACATGAAGCAGATCAGCGCCCATGTCGACTACGCGCTGCAGGACAACCTCGTCCTCAGCAACAAGCTCTACTACAACCACTACGAAGACGACCGCAAGGTCACCTTCACCAGCTACGCCGCCGGCAGCGCGCCGCGCCAGCGCCGGCAGTGGGACGAAGTGCAGACCGGCTGGCTGAGCACCCTGACCTGGGAAGCCAACGAGTACCTGACGCTCGACGGCGGGGTGAACCTGGAGCACCAGGACAACGAGTACCGCCGTTTCCGCTATGCCTACAGCGTCCCGACCGACTTCAGCTCGCCGGTGCTGGTGCAGAACGACGATGACTACACCCTGAAGAACATCGGCGGCTATCTGCAGGCGGTCATCCAGCCCACCGAGTCGCTGAAGATCGTCCCGGCCATGCGCGTCGACAAGTTTTCCGGCCACACCGAACTGGTCGACGGCACCAAGGGCTCGCTGCAGGACTACGGCTGGATCCAGCAGCCCAAGCTCAGCGTCGTCTACACCATCAACCCGGACCTGAGCGTCTACGCCAACTGGGGCCGCACCTTCCAGGTGCTGACCGGCTCCACCGGGCCGGCCTACCTGACCCCGGGCCAGAACCGTTACGACCCGTCGATCAACACCGGCAAGGAAGTGGGCATCAAGTTCGCCCCGTTCGATGGTGCCGAGGCGCGCATCGCCGTCTGGCAGCAGGACGCCACCGACGAAGTGGCCAACATGCCGGCCACTGGCACCACGGTCGGGCTGGGCGAAACCAAGCGCCGCGGCGTCGACCTGCAGATCACCGCCCATGTGAACGACGAACTGACGGTCTGGGCCTCCCACGCCATCCAGGAGGCGAAGGTCGTCAGCGCCTACAGCGCCAGCGGGGAGTCGCTCAAAGGCAACGAAGTCTTCTCCACGCCGCGTTACATCAGCAACATCGGCGCCGACTACCAGCCGCACCACCAATGGCGCTTCGGCCTCCAGGCGCGCGCCCAGGACGACTACTACATCGAGTCCTCGAACAACCAGGGCAAGTACGGCAACTTCCTGGTGTTCGACGCCAACGTGAAGTACCAGCTCACCGACACCACCAGCGTCGACTTCCAGCTCAAGAACCTCACCGACGAAAAATACGAATACGTCTGGTACGACAACTTCTTCTGGGGCGGCGACGACCAGGCCATGTTCTCCCCGGCACCCGGCCGGACGGGCTATGTGTCGGTCAGCATGAAGCTGTAAGGGTCGGGCTCTTTTCGCCGTAACTCGCTGCGCCGTGTGCCCCTTGTAGGAGAGGCCTCGGCCTCGAGCTCAGCGGTCTGTGGCACGCGGTAATCTGTCGGCGAAGCGAAAATCGGAATGCCGCCCAGCCGCGGTTGCAGGGACGCGGAGCGTCCCGGATGCGTTCCCACGCAGAGCGTGGGAACGATCAGCAGCGGGGGCTCAGCGTCGCCAGCTTGCAGCCGCAATCGTGACCGGCCGCCGCGCATCGCGCCGTTCAAACAGGTACAGTGCCCCGATTTACGAGGCCGCCATGCCGATGAATCGCCTGTTGCCGGTATCGATGCTCGGTCTGGCCATGCTCCTGCTCGCGGGCTGCGAGGACGGTCCCAGCCCCGATGTGGACTGGTACGTCGCCAACCCCACGTCGCTGTCGAAGGCCCTGTATACCTGCCACCACAAACCCGCTCACATTTCCGAGCAGGCCTGCGTCAATGCCAAGGCCGCCCAGCTGAAGGCCACGACGATCAGGATCGAGGCGCTGAAGGCGCGGGACCGTGCAGCGGCCGAGCAGACGCCGGGCGACCAGCGAACCGTCGCCTGGTACAAGCAGCACAAATACGCCCTGCGGGACAAACTCGAACGGTGCCGCGAGAAAAACGAAGGCTGGGGCGAAGCGAACCAGCATTCCTGCCTGACGGCGATCCAGGCCGAGCGCCAGCTCTTCATCGAAGGCGGCACGATTTACTACCGATAAGTACCCAGAGACCACCCCGTAGGAGAGGCCTTGGCCTCGAGCTCGACGGTGTGTGGCGCGCCGTAATCTATCGCCGAAACGAACAGCTCGCGAGCAATCGGAATGCTGCCCAGCCGCTCCTGCAAGGGACGCGGAGCGTCCCGGGATGCATGCCCACGCGGAGCGTGGGAACGATCAGGGCCTGCACACCCTCACGCTGATGGCTCCCACGCTCCGCGTGATAGCCCACTCCCGCGACGCTCTGCGTCGCCAGCAGTAAGGCTGGCAGCTATCAATCCGGCGGATTCTCCGGGTCACCCTCATTCGAGCGGCTGCGGGGTTGTTCGCCCTGGATGCGTTTGTCCGGGCGCTCGTTCTTCGCCGGCGGCTCGTGGGTTGTAGGCTCTTGCGCCGGGTTCGTGCCCTTGGGGGTTGGCTGCTTGTTGGTGCTCATGACGCGCCTCGCATGAAAGTCGAGAGAGACGCTATATCGGACCCAGCGGTGCGGCGCCCCGTTCCATGAATCCCGTCGGCGGCCACCGTCAACGCAAGGTTTCATGCAGGCTGGAGGCGGCCACCCCAGCCCGGCAGAAGCTGTCTGAACTTCGCGCAAAGCACACGACTCTCTAACCAGGTCCCCTCGGTAACCGCATCGGCAAACGGCCGTGGTTCGGTGGAGCAGGGGCGGTGATGAACCCGACCCCCTGGAGAGGCCGCATGCAGAAGTGCCCAGACGCAACCGCGCAGACCGAATTTCCCATCACCCGCCGTAACCTGCTGGCCGCATCGGCCGTGCTGGGCCTTGGCCTGGGCGTGTCGCCGCTGATGGCGGCGGAGCCGTTCCCCCTGCGGCGCCTGCGGGTTCAGGTCAACGGCGAATCCTTCCATGTGATCGAGCAGGGGCGGGGGCCGGCGGTGCTGTTCTGCCATGGCTTCCCGGATACCGCCGAGACCTGGCGCCAGCAAATGCGAGCGCTGGCCGAGGCCGGCTACCGCGCCATCGCCCTGGACATGCGCGGTTACGGCGGCAGCTACGCCCCGGCCGACCCCACGCTCTACACCTCCCACCACATCGTCGGCGACCTGGTGGGCGTGCTCGATGCGCTCAATATCCAGTCCGCTGTGCTGGTCGGCCACGACTGGGGTGCAGACCACGCACAGCGGGCCATGCTCACGCGGCCCGACCGCTTCCGGGCACTGGTCAGCATCAGCATTCCCTACGCGCCGCGGGTGGACATCAACTACTGGGACGAACTGCGCAAGCAGGGCCTGGGGGAGCGCTACTACGCCTTCGACATGATGAAGCCGGACGCCGAAGCGCGCTTCGCCGACGCCAGCAAAACCATTCCGAGCGTGCTCTATTGGCTCTCGGCCAGCCCGCCACCGGAAGCACGCTGGAACCCCGCCGACCCCGACCTGAACATGCTGCGCCCAGCCCCCGTGACCGTGCCAAGCTGGGCAGATCCGGACTACGTGGCCCACACCATCCGCACCTTCGAGAAGACCGGCTTCCGCGGCGGGCTCAACTACTACCGCGCGCTACCGGCCACCTTCGACCTGACGCCCGCCTTCAAGAACGCCGTCATCACCCAGCCCTCCCTGTACATCTGGGGCGCCGCCGACGGCCTCTGCCAATTCTTCCACCCCACCACCCCGACCCTCGAAGAGCTGCGCCGCGTACAACCCGGCCTGGTCGGCCAGGTTCGCCTGGAAAACATCGGGCACTGGGTCCAGCACGAAGCCGCCGAGCGGGTTAATGCCGAGCTGATCAAGTTTCTGGCGGCGGTGAAGGCGGCGTAAGGGCTGGCGACCGTGGAAGGGACGCGGAGCGTCCCGGGATGCGTTCCCACGCGGAGCGTGGGAACGATCAAAAGCTGGAGCAGGTGGGCGTGCTTGAAACCGCAGGATGGCTCCCACGCTCCGCGTGGTAGCCCACTCCCGCGACGCTCCGCGTTGCCAGCGGTGAGCTGGGCGGACCGCTGAAGACGGAACGCCTTTTACGCAGAGCCTGTGAAGATCGTGCCTTGGCGGCACGCCCGTCAGGCCGGTGCGCAGGACGCCCCGCGCAGGAAGAAGCTTTCCAGCAGGGTGGCCATGCCGGCGCGGGCCACGCGGCCGCGGCGTTCGGCGTCGACCATGCCGAACAGGGTCGAGGCGAAGAGTTCGGTCATCACCGTGGCGCCGATGTCGATGCGGAACACGCCTTCGCGCTGCCCGCGCAGGAAGAAGTTGTCCAGGGCGTCGGAGTAGGGTTGCCAGCGGCCGCCGCTGGTGCACTCGTCGAGGCTGTCCGGGCTCCACTCGAAGGCGATGAAGGTCAGCAGTTCGCGATGGGCGAGGTGGTTGTCGATCAGGCTGTGCAGGGCCACCAGGGGCGGGGCGTGTTCCAGGTCGGCTTCGGCGATCAGCCGGTTCAACACGATGGAGCTGTGGTTGAGCAGCATTTCGATGAGGTTGTCCCGCGTACCGCAATAGCGGTTCAGGGTCGCCTTGCTCACGCCGGCGGCCTGGGCGATCTCCTTGAAGGTCCCCCGGGGTTTGTCGACGATGGCGACAGCCAGGGCCTTGAGCAGTTTTTCCTCGGAGGCAGGTAGGTCCATGTGACGGGTCTCATCGGGGCAGTGGGCAAAACGCCGCGCATTTTGCAGAAAAAGCCTAGTTTCCGAAAGGGAATGCGTAAATTTGTCCACAAATGTGTCATGTGAGTCAATATTGACTCATTTGCATATTTGCAAGGATCATGTGCGCCTTCGAAAAACTATGGGCAATGCCCGGGTGAATCATGAGTACCTTGCGTGAGTGGCGTATGTTGTCGGTTATCCCTGTGCTGGCCGCAGTGGTTCTTGCCGGTTGTGGCGCCGAGGAACAGGGATATGGCGCGCCGCCGCCACGCGAAGTGGACACCCTGACGATCAAGACCGAGCCCTTTACCGTGACCGCCGAATTGCCCGGGCGCATCGAGCCGGTTCGCGTGGCCGAGGTGCGCGCGCGGGTGGCGGGCATCGTGCTCAGCCGCAAGTTCGAGGAAGGCGCCGACGTGAAGGCCGGCGAGGTGCTGTTCCAGATCGACCCGGCGCCGTTCAAGGCCGCGCTGTCTCGCGCTCAGGGCGAACTGGCCCGGGCCGAGGCGCAGCTGTTCCAGGCCCAGGCGACGGTCAAGCGCTACGAGCCGCTGGTGAAGATCGATGCGGTCAGCCAGCAGGATTTCGACACGGCCCGCGCCGCGTTGCAGAGCGCCCAGGCGGACAAGCGTTCGGCCCAGGCCAACGTGGAAACCGCGCGCCTGGACCTCGGCTACGCCACGGTGCGCGCGCCCATCGCCGGGCGTATCGGCCGTGCCCAGGTGACCGAAGGGGCCCTGGTGGGGCAGGGCGAGACCACGCTGCTGGCGCGTATCCAGCAACTGGACCCGGTGTACGCCGACTTCACCCAGCCAGCCGCCGATGCCCTGCGTCTGCGCGCGGCGATCGCCGAAGGGCGCATGGGCGGCGTCGGTGAAGAGCCGCTGTCGCTGCGGGTCGATGGCACCGATATCGAGAGCCGCGGCACCCTGCTGTTCACTGATGTGGCGGTGGACCGCAGCACCGGGCAGATCGCCCTGCGTGGCCGCTTCGACAACCCGCAAGGGGTGTTGCTGCCGGGCATGTACGTGCGGGTCAGCACGCCGCTGGGCACTGACCAGGACGCCATCCTGGTGCCGCAGCGCGCGGTGAAACGCACCACCGATGGCCAGGCCCAGGTGCTGGTGCTCGGCGCCGAGAACGTGGTCGAGGCCCGCACGGTGAAGACCGGCGCAATGGACGGCTCGCGCTGGCAGATCACTGAAGGCCTGAAGGCCGGGGACCAGGTCATCGTCAGCTCGCTGGCGGCGGTCAACCCGGGCGACACGGTGGTGCCGCGCCAGCCTGAGTCCGTCGCGCAATCTACCCCGCAAACCCAGGCGCAGTAAGCGGCTTTCGAGGAAACGACATGTCCCTGTTTTTCATCAGGCGGCCCAACTTCGCGTGGGTGGTCGCGCTGTTCATCTCGATGGCCGGTTTGCTGGCCATCCCGTTCCTGCCGGTGGCGCAGTACCCAAACGTGGCGCCGCCCCAGGTCACTATTACCGCCACTTACCCGGGTGCTTCGGCCAAGGTGCTGACCGACTCGGTCACCAGCGTGATCGAGGAAGAACTCAACGGCGCGAAGAACCTGCTGTACTTCGAGTCCACCAGCAACGCCAACGGCATTGCCGAGATCACCGTGACCTTCCAGCCGGGCACCGACCCGGAACTGGCCCAGGTCGACGTGCAGAACCGCCTGAAGAAGGCCGAGGCGCGCATGCCGCAGGCGGTGCTCAACCTGGGTATCCAGACCGAGCAGGCCACTGCGGGCTTCCTGCTGGTGTACGCGCTGATCTACAAGGACGGTGGCAAGCACGACAACACCACGGCCCTGGCCGATTACGCCGCGCGCAACATCAACAACGAGATCCGCCGCGTACCCGGCGTCGGCAAGCTGCAGTTCTTCGCCGCCGAAGCCGCCATGCGCGTGTGGATCGACCCGCAGAAGCTGGTGGGCTACGGCCTGTCGATCGATGACGTGAACAACGCCATCCGTTCGCAGAACGTGCAGGTGCCTGCCGGTGCCTTCGGCAGCACGCCGGGGGCCAGCGAGCAGGAGCTGACCGCCACCCTGACGGTCAAGGGCACCCTGGACAACCCGGAAGAGTTCGCTGCCATCGTGCTGCGCGCCAATGAAGACGGCTCGCGCCTGACCCTGGGCGACGTGGCGCGCATCGAGGTGGGCAGCCAGGACTACAACTTCGGTTCGCGCCAGGACGGCAAGCCGGCCGTGGCTGCGGCCGTGCAGCTGTCGCCGGGGGCCAACGCCATCCGCACCGCCGAGGCGGTCAAGCAGCGCCTGGACGAGCTGTCGGTGAATTTCCCGGACAACGTCGAGTACTCGGTGCCGTACGACACCTCGCGCTTCGTCGACGTGGCCATCGACAAGGTGATCTACACCCTGGTCGAAGCCATGGTGCTGGTGTTCCTGGTGATGTTCCTGTTCCTGCAGAACGTGCGCTACACCCTGATCCCGTCGATCGTGGTGCCGGTGTGCCTGGCCGGTACGCTGACCTTCATGTACCTGCTGGGCTTCTCGGTGAACATGATGACCATGTTCGGCATGGTGCTGGCCATCGGCATCCTGGTGGACGACGCCATCGTGGTGGTGGAGAACGTCGAACGGATCATGGCCGAGGAGGGCCTGGCGCCGGTGCCCGCGACCATCAAGGCGATGGGGCAGGTGTCGGGCGCGATCATCGGCATCACCCTGGTGCTGTCGGCGGTGTTCCTGCCGCTGGCGTTCATGGCTGGCTCGGTGGGCGTGATCTACCAGCAGTTCTCGCTGTCGCTGGCGGTGTCGATCCTGTTCTCCGGGTTCCTGGCGCTGACCTTCACCCCGGCGCTGTGCGCCACGATTCTCAAGCCGATTCCCGAAGGGCACCACGAGAAGACCGGGTTCTTCGGCTGGTTCAACCGCCGCTTCACGGCGCTGACCGGCCGTTACACCAAGCTCAACAAGGTGCTGGTGCCGCGTGCCGGGCGCTTCATGTTCATCTACCTGGGCATCGTGATCCTGATGGGCTTCTTCTACCTGCGCCTGCCGGAATCCTTCGTGCCGGTGGAAGACCAGGGCTACATGATCGTCGACATCCAACTGCCACCGGGGGCCACCCGCGAGCGCACGTCGGCCACCGGCGAGGAACTGGAAGAATTCCTGATGTCCCGCGACGCCGTGGCCACCTCGTTCCTGGTGCTGGGCTTCAGCTTCTCCGGCATGGGCGAGAACGCGGCCATTGCCTTCCCGCTGCTCAAGGACTGGTCCGAGCGCAGTGACGAGCAATCGGCCGAGGCCGAGGCCGCGGCGGTCAACCAGCGCTTCGCCAACCTCGACGACGGCGCGATGATGGCGGTGCCGCCGCCACCAATCGAAGGCCTGGGCAACTCCGGTGGTTTCGCCCTGCGCCTGCAGGACCGCGCCAACCTGGGTCGCGAGGCCCTGCTGGCCGCCCGCGACGAAGTGCTGGGCAAGGTCAACGGTAACCCGCTGTTCCTCTACGGGATGATGGAAGGCCTGGCCGAAGCGCCGCAGTTGCGCCTGGCCATCGACCGGGAAAAGGCCCGCGCCCTGGGCGTGAGCTTCGAGTCGATCAGCAGTGCGCTGTCCACCGCCTTCGGTTCGTCGGTGATCAACGACTTCGCCAACGCCGGCCGCCAGCAACGCGTGGTGGTGCAGGCTGAGCAGGGCGAACGGATGACCCCGGAAAGCGTGCTGCGCCTGCACGTGCCCAACGTCTCCGGCGACCTGGTGCCGCTGAGCGCCTTCGTCACCACCAGCTGGGAAGAGGGTCCGGTGCAGATCGCCCGTTACAACGGCTACCCGTCGATCCGTATTTCCGGTGACGCGGCGCCGGGCGTGAGTACCGGCCAGGCCATGGCCGAGCTGGAGCGTATTGCCGCCGAGCTGCCGGAAGGCATCGGCTACGAGTGGACCGGCCTGTCCTATCAGGAACAGGTGGCCAGCGGTCAGGCGAGCATGCTGTTCGCCCTGGCCTTCGTGGTGGTGTTCCTGCTGCTGGTGGCGCTGTACGAGAGCTGGGCGATTCCGCTCGCGGTGATGCTGATCGTGCCGGTGGGTGCCCTGGGCGCCGTGCTGGCGGTGACCGCGGTGGGGCTGCCGAACGACGTGTACTTCAAGGTCGGCCTGATCACCATCATCGGCCTGGCGGCGAAGAACGCGATCCTCATCGTCGAGTTCGCCAAGGACCTGTGGGAGCAGGGGCACTCGCTGCGCGATGCCGCCATCGAGGCCGCGCGCCTGCGTTTCCGCCCGATCATCATGACCTCCATGGCCTTCATTCTCGGCGTGGTGCCGCTGGTGATCGCCACCGGGGCGGGGGCTGCCAGCCAGCGCGCCATCGGCACCGGGGTGATCGGCGGCATGCTCAGCGCCACGCTGCTCGGGGTGATCTTCGTGCCGCTGTTCTTCGTCTGGGTGCTGTCGCTGCTGCGCAGCAAACCCGCTTCGTCCCCATCACCCGACGGCCCGGCCGTTCGGACCGAGGAGCACGCCTGATGCCGTCTTCCCTGATCGTGCGGCCCGCGCTGCTGGCGCTGGCCGTGACCCTGGCCGGCTGCTCCCTGGCGCCCAGCTACCAGCGCCCCGAGGCGCCGGTGGCCAACGCCTGGAATGCACCGGTCGAAGCCACCTCCAGCACGGCAGCCGATGCCCTGGACTGGCAGACCTTCATCGTCGACCCCGAGCTGCGCCGCGTGGTGCAGGCCTCGCTGGACAACAACCGCAACCTGCGCCAGGCGCTGCTGGACATCGAAGCCGCCCGCGCCCAGTACCGGGTGCAGCGTGCCGACCGCCTGCCGTCGCTGAACGCCACGGCCAATGGCAATCGCCAGCGCCTGCCGGCGGACCTGTCCAACACTGGCCGTTCGGAGGTGGTCAGCACCTACCAGGTCGGCCTTGGCCTGACCGAATACGAGCTGGACCTGTTCGGCCGGGTGCGCAACCTGTCCGAGTCGGCGCTGGAAACTTACCTGGCCACCGCCGAGGCAACCCGTGCGACGCAGATCAGCCTGATCGCCGAGGTGATCCAGGCCTACCTGACCCGCGACGGCGCGCTGCGGCGCCTGGCGCTGGTGGAGCAGACCCTGGAGACCCGCCAGGACTCGCTGGAGCTGATCGTCCGCCGCCGCGAGGTCGGCACCGCCACCGCCCTGGATTACCAGGAGGCCCTGGGCCTGGCCGAGCAGGCCAAGGCCGAGCGCGAAAGCACTGAACGCCAGCTGCGCCAGGCGGAGAACGCCCTGGTGCTGCTGATCGGCACCGCCGATGCCCAGCAGTACCTGCCGGCCAAGCCGCGGGACACGCTGCTGGTGCTGCAGGACATCGCCCCGGGCACGCCGTCGGCGCTGATCGAGCGACGCCCGGACATCCTCGCCAGTGAGCACCGTCTCAGGGCGCGCAACGCCGACATCGGCGCGGCCCGGGCGGCGTTCTTCCCGCGGGTGTCGCTGACCGGTTCGGTGGGCAGCTCCAGCTCGGAGCTGTCCGGCCTGTTCGACGGCGGTTCGCGTTCGTGGAGCTTTGCGCCGACGCTGTCGCTGCCGATCTTCGCGGGCGGCCGCAACCGCGCCAACCTGGACCTGGCCGAAGTGCGCAAGGACGCGGCCATCGCCTCCTATGAGGGCACCATCCAGGGCGCCTTCCGCGAAGTCGCCGATGCCCTGGCCGCCACCGACACCCTGCGCCGCGAAGAAGCGGCGCGGCTGGCGCTTGCCAACTCCAGTGACGCGGCCATGGCTCTGGCCAAGGCGCGCTACGAAGGCGGGGTAGACGACCACCTGCGTTACCTGGACGCCCAGCGCAGCAACTTCAACGACCAGGCCACGCTGATCCAGATCAGCACCGACCGCCAGGTCGCCCTGGCCGACCTGTTCCGTGCCCTGGGCGGCGGCTGGTCGCGGGACGACCTGGCCCAGGTGCAGCGATAACGAAACCCCGTAGGGTGGATCCCGCTTCACCGATCCACCATGGGGAGGCGTGGTGATCTCATGGTGGATGTGAAGAGCGACATCCACCCTACGATCGCTTCGTAGGGTGGGTCACGCTTCATCGACCCGCCATGGCGGTTGCCGGCGGTCGGCCGCGACAGCCGGTAGCAGGGCTGGCGGCCCGCTGTCGTTGACGCCCGGACGTGCAAACCTCTACCCTGCGCGCCTTGCAACAGGTGCCCCCTCGCGGGGTGAAACTGGGAAGTCGGTGCCCTGGCCTCTGCGCCAGCCATTCCGACGCTGCCCCCGCAACGGTAGACGAGTCGAACCAGCGCTATTCGCCACTGTGCCCCGGCATGGGAAGGTGCGCCTGGCGGCGGTCCTATGTACGTAGGCGCCACTCGTGAGCCCGGAGACCGGCCTGCTGTACCACGGCATTGCGGAGGGCGTTGCCGGCGCACGGGGTTGCCCCGGCGCTGCCGTCCCCGCTGCCTTTCTCTGTCTATGTCGCACGGGTGAGAGCGACGGAGCCACACGGGATGACGACATCTGTTCTGGCGCCTGCAGCGATCGTGCTGCGCGGCGTTGCGTGCTTTTCTCAGGGTCAGGCTGCGGGCCGCCACCGGTGCGTCCGGTCGCGGGCGCTTTGCCGTGCCCGCACGCCCAGGCGGTTGCGCTCCCGGCATGTCGAGGTGAAAGCATGACTGAATCAAGCGAACGCGACGCACGGCACAAGGCGCGGATGGCGCGCAAGAAAGCCCTGATCGACGAAAAAATTGCCCAGGCCCAGGACGAATACGGCCTGCTGCTGGTGCACAGCGGCAACGGCAAGGGCAAGAGCAGCTCGGCCTTCGGCATGGTGGCCCGGGCCCTGGGCCACGGCTACAAGGTCGGGGTGGTGCAGTTCATCAAGGGCGCGGCCAGCACAGGCGAGGAAACCTTCTTCCGCCGTTTCCCCGACGAGGTCAGCTACCACGTCATGGGCGAAGGCTTCACCTGGGAGACCCAGGACCGCCAGCGTGACATCCAGAAGGCCCGCGAAGCCTGGGCCGTGGCGCGCGCGCTGCTGAACGACCCGGCCATCGGCCTGATCGTGCTGGACGAACTGAACATCGCCCTCAAGCACGGCTACCTGGAACTGGACGAGGTGCTCGCCGATATCGAGGCTCGGCCGATGCTGCAGCATGTGGTGGTGACCGGGCGTGGTGCGCTGCCAGGGATGATCGAGGCCGCCGACACGGTGACCGAGATGAGCCTGGTCAAGCACGCGTTCAAGGCCGGGGTGAAGGCGCAGAAGGGCGTGGAGTACTGATGCAGGACAGACAGTGCCCGGCGATGCTGATCGCCGCACCGGCCTCCGGCCAGGGCAAGACCACCGTCACCGCCGCGCTGGCGCGCCTGCATCGGCGCCAGGGCAAGCGCGTGCGCATCTTCAAGTGCGGGCCGGACTTTCTCGACCCGATGATCCTCTCCCGGGTCAGCGGCGCGCCGGTGTACCAGCTGGATTTGTGGATGGTGGGCGAGGAGGAGAGCCGTCGCCTGCTGTGGGAAGCGGCGGGCGACGCCGACCTGATCCTGATCGAAGGGGTCATGGGCCTGTTCGACGGCTCGCCCTCGGCTGCCGACCTGGCGAAGCGCTTCGGCGTGCCGGTGATGGCAGTGATCGATGGCTCGGCCATGGCCCAGACCTTCGGCGCCCTGGCCCATGGCCTGGCGACCTTCCAGCCGGACCTGCCGTTCGCCGGGGTGTTCGGCAACCGCACCGGCAGCCCGCGCCACGGCGAGATCCTGCGCGATGCGCTGCCGCCGTCGATCCGCTGGTTCGGCGCCTTGCCGCGCAGCACTGCGGTGGAGCTGCCGAGCCGCCACCTGGGCCTGGTGCAGGCCGATGAATTGTTCGACCTCGATGCCCGCCTGGACGCGGCGGCCGATGCACTGGCTGTCAGCACCGATGGCGAGCTGCCGCCGCCGGTGACCTTCGCCGCGCCAGCGCCGCGCGACATAACCTCGGTGCTCGAGGGCGTGCGCATCGGCGTGGCCCGCGACAGCGCCTTCGCCTTTCTGTACCAGGCCAACCTCGACCTGCTTCGCAGCCTGGGCGCCGAGCTGGTGTTCTTCTCGCCGTTGAGCGATACGCAACTGCCTGAGGTAGACAGCCTGTACCTGCCCGGCGGCTACCCGGAGCTGCACCTGGCGCGGCTGGAGGAAAACCAGGCCATGGCCCAGGCGATCCGCGATCACCATGCCGCCGGCAAACCGATCCACGCCGAATGCGGCGGCATGCTCTACCTGCTGGATCGGCTGACCGACAAGCAGGGCAACAGCGGGCGCATGCTCGGCCTGGTGAGCGGCGAGGCGGTGATGCAGCCGCGCATGCAGGCCCTGGCGCTGCAGGACGTCGCGCTGCCGGAAGGGCAACTGCGCGGCCATACCTTCCATTATTCGGCTCTGGAATCCACCTTGGAGCCGCTGGCCCGCGGCGTGTGCCCGAGCTACAAGCGCACCGCCGAGGCGGTGTACCGCATCGGCCGCCTGACCGCGTCGTACATCCACTTCTATATGCCATCCAACCCGCAGGTCACGGCTGCGCTGTTCCTGCCGAGTGCCCATTCATGAGTGACGCCCACGCCTTCAGCGAAGCCGAGCGCGCCGCCGTCTACCGGGCTATTGCCGAGCGCCGCGACATGCGCCATTTCGCTGGTGGCAGCGTGGCCCCGGAGCTGCTGGCGCGCCTGCTGGAAGCGGCGCACCAGGCGCCCAGCGTTGGCCTGATGCAGCCGTGGCGTTTCATCCGCATCACCCAGGCGCCGTTGCGCGAGGCGATCCACGAACTGGTGGAGGAGGAGCGCGTGCGCACTGCCGAAGCCCTGGGCGAGCGCAGCGACGAATTCATGCGCCTCAAGGTGCAGGGCATCCGCGAATGCGCGGAGCTGCTGGTGGTGGGGCTGATGGAGGGGCGCGAGGCCCATGTCTTCGGGCGACGCACCCTGCCGGAAATGGATATGGCGTCCTTGGCCTGCGCCATTCAGAATCTCTGGCTGGCCGCCCGCGCCGAAGGCCTTGGCATGGGCTGGGTCTCGTTGTTCGAGCCCCAGGCCCTGGTCGATCTGCTGGGCATGCCCGCTGGCAGCAAGCCGCTGGCGGTGCTGTGCCTGGGCCCGGTGGAGGCGTTTTACGAGGCGCCGATGCTGGCGCAGGAAGGCTGGGCCGAGGTGCGGCCGTTGAATGAATTGCTGTTTCAGGACCAATGGGGAACCCGGACGCCATGAGCGACCCGCAACCAATCGCGTGCCCACCCGCCGTCATCCCTGAGGCCCGGCCATGAGCCTGGTGGTCAGTGCCGTGGCGGGTGTGGCGCTGGATGCCGCCCTGGGCGAGCCCAAGGGCTGGCACCCGTTGGTGGCCTTCGGGCGGTTGGCCGAGCGCCTCGAACAACGCTTCAACCCGGCTGGGGGCGGCTGGCGCAGCCACGGGGTCAGCGCCTGGTGCCTGGCGGTGCTGCCACTGACGTTGCTGGCGGCGCTGCTGGTGCAGCTGCCGGGTATCGGCTGGGCGGTGGAAATCCTCGCCCTGTACGCGGCCCTGGGCCTGAAAAGCCTGGGCGAGCACGCACAGCCGGTGGCCCAGGCCTTGCGCCTCGGCGACTTGCCCCTGGCTCGCCGGCGGGTCGGCTACATGGTCAGCCGCAACACCACCGCGCTGGATGCCACTGGCGTGGCCCGTGCCGGCACCGAGTCGGTGCTGGAGAACGGCTCGGACGCCGTGTTCGCCGCGCTGTTCTGGTTCCTCGTGGCCGGTGCGCCGGGCGTGGTGCTGTATCGCCTGAGCAACACCCTGGACGCCATGTGGGGCTACCGCAACGAACGCTTCGAACGCTTCGGCTGGGCGGCGGCGAAGATCGACGACGTGCTCAATTACATCCCCGCGCGGCTGGTGGCCCTGACCTATGCCGTGCTCGGCCGCCCGTGGCGCGCGCTGGTGTGCTGGCGACGCCAGGCCCCGCAATGGGACAGCCCCAATGCCGGGCCGGTGATGGCCGCTGGCGCCGGCGCCCTGGGCGTCAGCCTGGGCGGCGCGGCGGAGTACCACGGCGAGGTGCATGAGCGCCCGAGCCTGGGCGAAGGACCGCAGCCCCGGGCGCGGGATATCGAACGTGCCATGAACCTGGTCAACGGCGGCGTGCTGCTGTGGCTGGTGCTGATGATCGCCCTGGAGGTGCTGCGTGCTTGAACACGGTGGCCGCCTGCGGGCGGCGGCGCAGCGCCACGGCATTCCCCTGGCCGACTGGCTGGACCTGTCCACCGGTATCGCCCCCTACGGCTGGCCGCTGCCGGCCATCGAACCTGACGCCTGGCACCGCCTGCCGGAGCTGAACGACGGCCTGGAAGAGGCCGCCCGTGCCTACTACAACGCACCGGCCCTGTTGCCGGTGGCGGGTTCCCAGGCAGCGATCCAGGCCCTGCCGCGGCTGCGCCACGGCGCCACCATCGGCATCGTCTCGCCGGCCTATGCCGAGCACGCTGCCGCCTGGCAGCGCGAAGGCCACCGGGTGATGCCGATCAGCGAGGCAGGCGTGCACCGCGCCCTGGATCGTTTGGACGTGCTGCTCCTGATCAACCCCAACAACCCCACCGGCCGGCGCATCGATGAAGGGCAGTTGCTCGCCTGGCACGCACGCCTGGCGGAGCGGGGCGGCTGGCTGGTGGTGGACGAAGCCTTCATCGACTGCACGCCGAACCTGAGCATGGCACCGTTCACCCAGCTGCCGGGGCTGATCGTGCTGCGTTCGTTCGGCAAATTTTTCGGCATGGCCGGGATTCGCCTGGGCTTCATGATCGCCCAGCAGGCCCTGCTCGATCAGGTGGCAGAGCAGCTCGGCCCCTGGGCCGTGAGCGGGCCGGCGCGCGCGGTGGCCAAGGTGCTGCTGCAGGACCACGCCGGGCACCTGGCGCAACGCGAACGGCTGAACGCCGACGGCGAACGCCTGGCCGCGCTGCTCACCGCCCTGGGCTGGACGCCTACCGGTGGCTGCGCGCTGTTCCAGTGGGTGATCAGCGAACAGGCCGCCGCGCTGCACGAATTCCTTGCCAGCCAGGGCATCCTCATCCGCCTGTTCGACGCGCCGGCCAGTGTGCGTTTCGGCCTGCCCGCCGACGAAGCCGGCTGGTCGCGCCTGGAGCAGGCCCTGCAGGCCTTCGCCAAGGAGCACGCATGAGCGTCACCCTGATGGTGCAGGGCACCACCTCCGACGCCGGCAAAAGCACCCTGGTGACCGGGCTGTGCCGCTGGCTCAAGCGCCAGGGCGTCAGCGTGGTGCCGTTCAAGCCGCAGAACATGGCGCTGAACAGCGCGGTGACCGCCGACGGTGGCGAGATCGGCCGCGCCCAGGCGGTGCAGGCCCAGGCGGCCGGCCTGGCGCCGCACACCGACATGAACCCGGTGCTGCTCAAGCCCAACAGCGACACCGGCGCCCAGGTGATCATTCACGGCCGCGCCCAGTGCACGCTCAATGCCGTCGCCTACCACGACTACAAGAAGGTCGCCATGCAAGCAGTGCTGGCCTCCCACCAGCGCCTGCGCGAGGCCTACCCGGTGGTCATGGTGGAGGGCGCCGGCTCCCCGGCGGAAATCAACCTGCGCGCCGGCGACATCGCCAACATGGGCTTTGCCGAGGCGGTGGACTGCCCGGTGATCCTGATCGCCGACATCAACAAGGGCGGCGTGTTCGCCCACCTGGTCGGCACCCTGGAACTGCTCAGCCCGTCGGAGCAGGCGCGGATCAAAGGCTTCGTCATCAACCGTTTTCGTGGCGATATCGCGCTCCTGCAGCCGGGCCTCGACTGGCTGGAGCAGCGCACCGGCAAGCCAGTGCTTGGCGTGTTGCCGTACCTGATGGATTTTCACCTCGAAGCCGAAGACGCCATCGACACCCGCCAGGCGGCCAAGGCCGATGAAGTGATCCGGGTCGTGGTGCCGGTGCTGCCGCGCATCAGCAACCACACCGACTTCGACCCGCTGCGCCTGCATCCCCAGGTGGAACTGACCTTCGTCGGTCCCGGCCAGGCGATTCCGCCGGCGGACCTGATCATCCTGCCCGGCTCCAAGAGCGTGCGTGCCGACCTGGCGTTCCTGCGCAGCCAGGGCTGGGAAGCGGCGATCCACAAGCACCTGCGCTATGGCGGCAAGCTGCTGGGTATCTGTGGCGGCCTGCAGATGCTCGGCAACACCATCGCCGACCCCCATGGCCTGGAAGGCGCCGCCGGCGACAGCCCTGGCTTCGGCCTGCTGGCCTTCGACACGGTGCTGGAGCGGGAAAAACAACTGCGCCAGGTGCAGGGCACGCTGAGCCTGGAAGGCGCGGCCGTGAGCGGCTACGAGATCCATGCCGGCGTCAGCAGCGGCCCGGCGCTGGACAACGCCGCCGTGCACCTTGACGACGGCCGCCGCGACGGCGCGCTGAGTGCCGACGGCCAGGTGCTCGGCACCTACCTGCACGGCCTGTTCGAATCCGGCGAGGCGTGCGGCGCGCTGCTGCGCTGGGCCGGCCTGCGCGATGTCCAGACCGTGGACTACCATGCCCTGCGCGAACGCGACATCGAACGCCTGGCCGACCTGGTCGACCGGCACCTGGATACCCGGGCCCTCAAGCATTTGTGTGGCCTGACTCTGTAGGAGCGGCCTTGGCCGCGAGCTTCAGCGGTCGCCGAACTGGAGAAGAGCTCGCGGGCAAGCCCGCTCCTACGGGGTGGCGGCTGGATTCGTAGGGTGGATGTCGCTTTTTACATCCACCGTTGCATCGCCACGGTGGATCGGTAAAGCGTGATCCACCCTACAGGCTGGGCGACGTGGTTCTGTAGGAGCGGCCTTGGCCGCGAGCTTTGGCGGTCGCCGAACTGGAGAAGGGCTCGCGGGCAAGCCCGCTCCTACGGGGTGGCGTTGAATACGTAGGGTGGATGCCGCTGTTTACATCCACCGTTGCATCGCCACGGTGGATCGGTGTGTTTGGCCTGTGTTGCCGGACGCCTGCTCAATTGACTGAGAGATGGACATGCATGAATTGATTCTCGGCGGCGCCCGCTCCGGCAAGAGCCGTCTGGCCGAGCGGCGGGCTGCCGAGTCGGGGCTGGCGGTGACCTACATCGCCACCAGCCAGCCGCTGGACGGCGAAATGAGCGCGCGCGTTCGCCTGCACCGCGAGCGCCGCCCGGCGCACTGGGCCCTGGTGGAAGAACCGCTGGAGTTGGCCCGGGTGCTGCGCGAGCACGCGGTGGCGGACCGTTGCCTGCTGGTCGATTGCCTGACGCTGTGGGTGACCAACCTGCTGATGCTGGAGGACGACGCCCGCTTGCAGGCCGAGCGCGATGCATTGTTGGCCGTGCTGGCTGACCTGCCGGGGCGCATCATCCTGGTCAGCAATGAAACCGGGCTGGGGGTGGTGCCGATGGGCGAACTGACCCGCCGGTATGTCGATGAAGCCGGCTGGTTGCACCAGGCGGTGGCCGAGCGCTGCCAGCGCGTGGTGTTCACGGTGGCGGGGCTGCCGATGCTGTTGAAGGGGGAAGCATGATACATCTGCAATGGTGGCAGGAACCCTGCCAGCCGCTGGATCACGTGGCGCGCAGCAAGGCGCTGGCGCGTCAGCAGCAGTTGACCAAGCCGGCGGGTTCGCTCGGCCAGCTGGAGCACTTGGCGGTGCACCTGGCGGCGCTGCAGGGCCGCGAGCGCCCCAGCGTGACCCAGCTGTGGATCGCCATCTTCGCCGGCGACCACGGGGTGGTGGCCGAGGGCGTGTCGGCCTACCCGCAGGAAGTGACCGGGCAGATGCTGCGCAACTTCGTCACCGGCGGCGCGGCGATCAGCGTCATGGCCCGGCAACTGGACGCGGCCCTGGAGGTGGTGGACCTGGGCACCGCCGTGCCCCTGGAAGCGCTGCCGGGCGTGCGCCACCTGCATGTCGGCGCGGGCACCCAGAATTTCCGGCGTGGCCCGGCAATGACCCAGGCCCAGGTGCTGATCGCCCTGGAAGCCGGCCGCGACAGTGTGCAGCGTGCGCGACAGGCTGGCACCGAACTGTTCATCGGCGGCGAAATGGGCATCGGCAATACCACCTCGGCCACGGCCCTGGCCTGTTGCCTGCTGGATTGCCCGGTGGTGGACCTGGTGGGCCCCGGCACCGGGCTGGACAGCGCGGGCGTCGCCCACAAGCGCGAGGTGATCGAGGCGGCCCTGGCGCTGCACGGCCCCGATATCCAGGCGCCCATCGATGCCCTGGTGCGCCTGGGCGGCTTCGAGGTCGCGGCGCTGGTCGGCGCCTACCTGGCCTGTGCCCAGCGCGGCCTGCCGGCCCTGGTCGATGGCTTTATCTGCAGCGTCGCGGCGCTGCTCGCGGTGCGCCTGAACCCCGCTTGCCGGGAGTGGCTGATCTTCGCCCATGCCGGTGCCGAGCCGGGTCACCAGCGGGTGCTGGATGCGATGCAGGCCGAGCCGCTGCTGGCCCTGGGCCTGCGCCTGGGCGAGGGCAGTGGGGCGGCCCTGGCGGTTCCGCTGTTGCAGCTGGCTTGCCACTTGCACAACGATATGGCGACCTTCGCCGAAGCTGCCGTCGCCGAGCGCCCGGCATGATCCTGCACCTGGAGCTGCTGCGTCACGGTGAGACCGCGCTCGGCGGCGGCTTGCGCGGCAGCCTGGATGACGCCCTGACCGAAACCGGCTGGGCGCAGTTGCGCGCGGCGACGGTCGAAGGCGGGCCCTGGGATCGCCTGGTCAGCTCGCCGCTGCAACGCTGTGCGCGCTTCGCCGAAGAACTGGCTCAACAGCACGGTCTGCCGCTGAGCCTGGAGCCCGATCTGCAGGAGCTGCATTTCGGTGAGTGGGAAGGGCGCAGCGCTGCCGAGCTGATGCAGCATGATGCCGACGCCCTCGGGCAGTTCTGGCGCGAGCCTTACGTTTTCACTCCACCGGGTGGCGAGCCGTTGCTGGCGTTCGAGGCGCGGGTGCTGGGAGCGTTGCAACGCCTTCACCAGCAACACGCCGGCGAGCGATTGCTGCTGGTGACCCACGGCGGGGTGATGCGCCTGCTGCTGGCCCGCGCCCGGGGCTTGCCGCGCAATGACCTGCTGCAGGTCAACGTGGGGTATGCCGACCGCTTCCGCCTGCACCTGGACGCCACCGGTGGCCTGCAGGAACAGCCATGATCCCGCTGCTGATCGCCGTACAGTTCCTCACCCGCCTGCCGGTCAGCCTGCCGGGCATGCCGACGCCTGAGCAGGTCGGCCGTTCGCTGCTCTGGTACCCGCTGGTGGGTGTGCTGATCGGGGTGTTGCTGCTGGGCGCGCAGTGGCTGCTGGCCGATGCGCCGCTGCTGTTGCAGGCCGCGTTGCTTCTGGCGCTGTGGGTCGGGCTCAGCGGCGGTCTGCACCTGGATGGCCTGGCCGACAGCGCCGACGCCTGGGTCGGGGGCTTCGGCGACAAGGAACGCACCCTGACGATCATGAAAGACCCGCGCAGCGGGCCGATCGCGGTGGTGGTGCTGGTGCTCCTGCTGCTGCTCAAGTTCGCTGCCCTGGTCGCGGTGCTGGAGGCCGGCCACGGTGCCTGGCTGCTGCTGGTGCCCTGGCTGGCCCGTGGTGCGCTGCCGCTGTTGTTCCTCACCACGCCCTACGTGCGTGCCGGTGGCCTGGGGCAGGCCCTGGCCGAGCACCTGCCGCGCCGGCAACTGCCCTGGATTCTGGCCGCCCATGGCGCGGTGATGCTGCTGTTCGGCACGGCCGCGTTGCTGGCCCTGGCGGTGGCTGCCGGGCTGTTTTTCTGGCTGCGGCGGCTGATGGTGCAGCGCCTGGGCGGCACGACCGGCGACACCGCCGGCGCACTGCTCGAACTGCTCGAATGCGCCGTACTGGTGGCCCTGGCGCTCTGATTCCACACCCTGGTTTTCCCTGGTCGGGTGATTTTCACCTTGCCAATCACTTAATGCGGGTATATACACGTATCCATGTTGCCGACTCTCTGCCTCTGTACCAAGTTGCGCCGTGCCAGCCGCGGTGTCAGCAAATTCTATGACGACGCCCTGGCCGATGTCGGGCTGTCGGTCGCCCAGTATTCCCTGCTGAAGAACCTGCAGCGCCTGCAGCAGCCCAGCATCACCAGCCTGGCGGACGCCGTGGGGCTGGAGCGCAGCACCCTGGGCCGCAACCTGCGGGTGCTCGAAGGCAAGGGCCTGGTGCTGCTCGAAGGCGGGGAGGACCAGCGCAACCGCCTGGTGCACCTTACCGAACAGGGACGGGCCTGCCTGGAGCAGGCACTGGCCGCCTGGGAGCAGGCGCAGGAGCGGCTGGCGGCGCGCATCGGTCCGGAGCAGAAGGCGGCGCTGATGGCGGTACTCGATCAACTGGAAACACTCGACTGACGGGCCTGGCCCGCAGGGGAACTGATATGAGCGATGTGTGGCGCAAGAGTAAGTGGATTCTCCTCGGTGGCTCGCTGATCCTGGCCCTGTCCCTGGGGGTGCGCCACGGGTTCGGGCTGTTCCTGCCGCCCATGAGCGCCGAATTCGGCTGGGGCCGTGAGGTGTTCGCCTTCGCCATCGCCCTGCAGAACCTGATCTGGGGCCTGACCCAGCCGTTCACCGGGGCGGTGGCGGACCGCTTTGGCGCCAAACGCACCATCGTCGTCGGCGGCCTGCTGTACGCCGCCGGCCTGCTGCTGATGGGCATGGCGGACTCCGCGCTGTCGCTGTCGCTGAGTGCCGGGGTGCTGATCGGTATCGGCCTGTCCGGCACCTCGTTCTCGGTGATCCTTGGCGTGGTCGGCCGTGCCGTGCCGCCGGAGAACCGCAGCATGGCCATGGGCATCGCGGCGGCGGCCGGCTCGTTCGGCCAGTTCGCCATGTTGCCGGGCACCCTGGGCCTGCTCAGCTGGCTGGGCTGGTCGGCGGCGCTGATGGTGCTGGGCATGCTGGTGGCGATGATCGTGCCGCTGGCGAAAATGATCAAAGACGTGCCGATCCCGGTGGCGGCCCACGAGCAGACCCTGCGTGAAGCGCTGCGCGAGGCCTGCGGTCATTCCGGCTTCTGGCTGCTGGCCCTGGGCTTCTTCGTCTGCGGCTTCCAGGTGGTGTTCATCGGCGTGCACCTGCCGGCCTACCTGGTGGACCAGCACCTGCCGGCGCTGGTCGGCACCACGGTGCTGGCGCTGGTGGGCCTGTTCAATATCTTCGGCACCTACATCGCCGGCTGGCTCGGCGGGCGGATGTCCAAGCCGCGCCTGCTGTCGGCGCTGTACCTGGCGCGGGCGGTGGTGATCGTCGCGTTCGTGCTGACCCCGTTGTCGGTGTGGACCGCCTACGCCTTCGGCGTGGCCATGGGGCTGCTGTGGCTGTCCACGGTGCCGCTGACCAATGGCACGGTGGCGACCCTGTTCGGCGTGCGCAACCTGTCGATGCTTGGCGGTATCGTGTTCCTGTTCCACCAGTTGGGCTCGTTCCTCGGCGGCTGGCTGGGCGGTTACGTCTATGACCACACCGGCAGCTACGACCTGGTGTGGCAGATCGCGGTGGTGCTGAGCCTGCTGGCGGCGGCGCTGAACTGGCCGGTGCGCGAGGTGCCGGTGGCGCGCCTGCAAGGGGCGGCGGCATGACAGCCCGCCGCTGGCTGATCGTGGCGGCGGTGCTCGGCGCCGCCGTGCTGCTGGGGGCCATTGCCTGGGCCTGGCGCCACGGTGGCCTGGCGGTGCTGCAGCTGGGCCTGGGTGTGTGCTGATACCGGGTGCGAATTACCGGTCGTGGATTGCCGAAGGCGGTCCTTCCGCGTAGCGTGCACGGTATCGATTACCCGAGGTGTTGGTCATGTCGCTGCATCGTTTGCTGATTCCCGCTTTCTCTCTTCTGCTGGCCGGTCCGGTGCTGGCGGCCGAGTGCCCGCCGCTGCTGCAGGGCGAACTGCCCAAGCTGCGCGCCAAGGAAACCATCGACCTGTGCCAGTTCGCCGGCAAGCCGCTGGTGGTGGTCAACACCGCCAGCTTCTGTGGCTTCACTCCGCAGTTCAAAGGCCTCGAGGCGTTGTACCAGCAGTACAAGGGCCAAGGGCTCGAAGTGCTGGGCGTGCCGTCGGACGATTTCATGCAGGAGTCGAACGATGCCGAGGAGACCGCCAAGGTCTGCTACGTCAACTACGGCGTGACCTTCACCATGACCGAAACCCAGCCCGTGCGCGGCAGCGACGCCATCCCGCTGTTCAAGGAGCTGGCGGCCCAGAGCGAGGCGCCGGGCTGGAACTTCGCCAAGTACGTGGTCGATCGCAAAGGCCAGGTGGTCGCGCGTTTCTCCAGCCGCGTGAAGCCGGATGATCCGAAGCTGATCGAGGCGGTCGAGAAGGCCATCGCCTCGGCGCCTTGAGCCGCTGAAGGCCCCGAACGAAAAAGCCGCCGTGGGTTGCCCCACGGCGGCTTTTTCGTTCAGGCGTACCGGTGGATCAGAAGCGGTAGGTCACCTGGGCACCCAGGCCATGGGCCGAGTTCTTGTAGCTGGAGCGGTAGGCACCGCGGCTGGCGCTGACGTGGTCGATGTCGACCTCTTCTTCGCGCAGGTAGGAGTACGCGACGTCGATGGTCATGTCGTCGTTCGGGCTCCAGCCGGCGCCCAGGCTGAGGATCTTGCGGTCACCCGTGGGGATGCGCGGCGAACGGTCGACGTTGTTGACCGGCGACTGGTCCACGGCCAGGCCGGCGCGCAGGGTCCACTGCTTGTTCAGCTTGTAGGACGCACCCACGGCGTGGGCCCAGGTGTCGTGCCAATTCTGCTCTTCGACGATGTTGCCGAAGTTGCCGGCCAGCGGCGCGGGCACGCCTTCGTTGACCACGCGGATTTCTTCCAGGCGGCTCCAGCGGGTCCAGGTGCTGCCGGCGTACACGGTCCAGCGGTCGTTGAGCTCGTGGGTGATGGACATGTCCACCGACTCCGGGGTCTTGAGCTTCAGCGAGGCATCGTATTCGTTGCCGTCGAACGGCCCGAAGCCGCTGCCACGGATCAGGGTGTCGCCTTCGAGCTTGTAGTCGACCATGGAGTGGTAGGTCAGGCCGAAGCGGGTCTGCGGGGTGACTTCGAACAGGAAACCGATGTTGTAGCCGAGGGCGGTGTCGTTGCCGCGGATCTTCACCTGGCCGTCGTTGGTGGTGGGGGTGGCCGGGTTCAGGGTGGCGGAGCTCAGCTCGCCGTCGATGCGGTTGATGGTCGGGCCGAAACCGATCGACAGGTGGTCGTTGAAGCGGTAGCTCAGGGTCGGCTGCAGGGTGATCACCCGCACTTCGCTGCGGTCGCCGTAGTAACGGCCTTCGAAGCCACGCTCGTAGTCGGTGATCAGGCCGAAGGGCACGTACATGCCGAGGCCGAAGGTCCAGTTGTCATCCAGCGGCTTGACGTAATAGCCCATGGGCGCGGCCACCAGCGGCACCATGTCGCCGTCGTTGCTGCCGCCAGCGCTGAACGGGCCGACGGCACTGGAGGCGTCGTCGATATCGGTCTTGGCGTGGATCACGGCGAAACCGCCGCTGACCTGCTCGCGCTTGAGGCGCGACATGCCGGCCGGGTTACCGAAGACAGTGGTGGCGTCCTCGGCGGAGGAGGAGCGACCCGCGAAGGCGGTGCCCATGCTGCTGACGCTTTGTTCGTTGATGGCGAAGCCGCTGGCGAGGGAATGGGTGGAGGTAGCGGCGATGGCGAGGGCCAGGCTGGTCTTGAGGACTCTTTTGCTCACGGGGGACTCCTTGGAAACGGGGGGCGCAACCTATCAGGATTTCCTGACCCCTGCAAAGCCAATGAAGTTCCAGAAATAAATCGATTTTTGTCCTCGAAAGGCCGGTGATAGACGCAATTGTCCGCATTTTGTTGCGGGTGGTTTCGAGCCGGCTCACGCCACTTGACTGAGGGAGCCGATACAGCGTTGCCAGGCGTCGATGAATTCCCGTGGGCGTCCGTTGGGCTGGAACACCTGCCGCCAGACCTGGGCCAGGCCGAGCAGGTCGTCCGCCTCGGGCAGGGGCGTGTCCTGGGATTCGATCAGCATCCAGGCGATGGCAGTGGCGTAGCGCAGGTTGACCGTCAGCTCCAGGTGCGGCGCGCTGAGAAAGGCGTGCTGGCTGGCCAGCCCGCGCACCTGGCTGGCCAGGTCCGGGTCGCGGGCCAGGTGCAGGTCCCAGAGTTGCTGGTGGCGGCTTTCCGCGATGCGGTACAGGCCATGGCCGCGGCGGTCGTCCAGGGCATGGCCCAGGCCCGACTGGCAGGCGGCGGTGCCCAGAAGCAGGGCTTCGGCAGAGGGAGAATGGCGCCCCAGGTAGAGGAGGGTAGGGCGGATGACGTATTGGCTCAGCTCGCAGGCGGCGATTCCCATGGGGGCCTCTCACTCGAAAAGTGACCGGTGGGGCCTGGGCGCATGGCAGCTTCTGATGATTTTAGTAAAGGCCCCACCGGAAGCGGGTTTAGCCGCTTGTTTTGAAGTGTAGTGCGACCTTTCTGGTGTAAAGGGCTGTTTTTAAATTGTTTTAGGCTTTCGGTTATTGCCGATATTCCTAGCGGTGCTTAAGCCGCGCCGCCCGGGCGGACGCACGCGGGCGGCGCCTGCGTGCTGGTTTTGCCTCAGTCACCGGTGGCGACGGGGCGTGCCGGGTCGGTGATCCACTCGCTCCAGGAGCCGGCATAGAGCGGCGCTAGGGGGTAGCCGGCGAGGCTCAGGGCGAACAGGTTGTGGCAGGCGGTGACGCCGGAGCCGCAGTAGGCCACCAGTTCGCTGGCCGGGCGTTCGCCAAGGTGCGCGGCGAAGCGCTGGCGCAGGGCCTCGGCCGCCAGGAAGCGGCCGTCGCTGCCCAGGTTGTCGGTGAACACCGCGCAGCGGGCACCGGGAATATGCCCGGCCACCGGGTCCAGTGGCTCCACCTCACCGCGAAAACGCGGCAGGGCGCGAGCGTCGAGCAGGGTCAGCTGCGGGTTGTCCAGGCGCTGCTGTAACTGGTCGGCGCTGAGCAGCAGAGTGGCGTCGGGCTGTCCGTCGAATTGGCCAGGCGTAGGCGCAGTCTGGTCGGCCGTCAGCGAATAGCCCGCCTCGCGCCAGGCCTTCAGGCCGCCGTCGAGCAGGAACACGTTGTCGCGCTTGCCCAGCCAGGCCAGCAGCCACCAGGCACGGGCGGCGAAGGCACCTGGGCCGTCGTCATACAGCACCACGGTGCTGCTGTTGTTCAGGCCCCAGGCCCGCAGTTTCCGGTTCAGCTCGGCGGCATCGGGCAGCGGGTGGCGGCCGGTGACCCCCTTGTGGATGGGGCCGGAGAGGTCATGTTCGAGGTCGGCGAACTGCGCGCCGGCGATATGGCCTTCGCCGTAACTGCCCTGGCCGTAGGCCGGGTCGTCGAGGGCGAAGCGGCAATCGAGCAGCACCAGGTCGGCGTCGCCGAGACGGGCGTGCAGGTCGGGGGCATTGATCAGTCGGGCGAGCGGCATGGCAGACCTCTGGCGTGTCGAGAATGCCGAGCATCATAGCCGTAAGCGGGCGGCTGAGGGGTAGGGGTGCGTAGCCCCTCAAGCGGCCTGCACGGCGCTCGCTCCTCTGGTGCGATGATTCTGGTGAATTGCACTGTTTCTGTGCGATAGACGGGTTTATTTGGTGCGCCGAAAGCTCGTTCCGCGGGATTTTCCTGTGCGGCGGGGATTGGTGGGTTTTTGTGTCGCACTAAAAAGTTTCACGAAAGCGACATTTTGATCTGTTTTGGTGCTTTTGCGCCTGATAGAGTGCCGCGCATTCCGTTTTCCGTTGCGCTGAGGTGCTCCATGTCGATGTCCGTTGAAGCTTTCCTGTCTCGCCTCAAGCAGCGCGATCCCGATCAGCCCGAATTCCACCAGGCCGTGGAAGAAGTGGTGCGCAGCCTGTGGCCCTTCCTCGAGGCCAACCCGCGCTACCGCGAGGCCGGCATTCTCGAGCGCATGGTCGAGCCGGAGCGCGCGATCCTGTTCCGCGTGCCGTGGGTCGACGACCGTGGCCAGGTGCAGGTCAACCGCGGCTACCGCGTGCAGATGAGCAGCGCCATCGGCCCGTACAAGGGCGGCCTGCGTTTCCACCCGTCGGTGAACCTGGGTGTGCTCAAGTTCCTGGCTTTCGAGCAGGTGTTCAAGAATTCCCTGACCTCGCTGCCCATGGGCGGCGGCAAGGGCGGCTCGGACTTCGACCCCAAGGGCAAGAGCGAAGGCGAAGTGATGCGCTTCTGCCAGTCGTTCATGAGCGAGCTGTACCGCCACATCGGCGCGGACCTCGACGTGCCGGCCGGTGACATCGGCGTTGGAGGCCGCGAGATCGGCTACATGTTCGGCCAGTACAAGCGCCTGTCGAACCAGTTCACCTCCGTGCTGACCGGCAAGGGCCTGACCTACGGCGGCAGCCTGATCCGCCCGGAAGCCACCGGCTACGGCTGCGTGTACTTTGCCCAGGAAATGCTCAAGCGCCTGGATCAGGGCTTCGAAGACAAGCGCGTGGCGATTTCCGGCTCCGGCAACGTCGCGCAGTACGCTGCGCAGAAGGTCATGGAGCTGGGCGGCCGGGTGATCTCGCTGTCCGATTCCGAAGGCACGCTGTACGTCGAAGGCGGCCTGAGCAGCGAGCAGTGGGGCTACCTGATGGACCTGAAGAACGTCCGTCGCGGCCGCCTGCGCGAAATGGCCGAGCACTATGGCCTGCAGTTCCTCGCCGGCCAGCGCCCGTGGCACCTGCCGTGCGACATCGCGCTGCCGTGTGCGACGCAGAACGAGCTGGACGGCAACGACGCCCGCACCCTGCTGAAGAACGGCTGCATCTGCGTGGCCGAAGGCGCCAACATGCCTTCGACCCTGGAAGCCGTGGACCTGTTCGTCGAGGCCGGCATCTGCTACGCACCGGGCAAGGCCTCCAACGCCGGTGGCGTGGCCACCAGCGGCCTGGAAATGAGCCAGAACGCCATGCGCCTGCACTGGAGCGCCGGCGAGGTGGACGAGCGCCTGCACGGCATCATGCAGAACATCCACCACGCCTGCGTGCACTACGGCGAGGAGAATGGCCGCATCAACTATGTCAAGGGCGCCAACATCGCCGGCTTCGTCAAGGTCGCCGACGCCATGCTGGCCCAGGGCGTGGTCTGACTGTTCCCCGCGTGTCGATCGACAAGGCCCCGCGTGCGAACGCGGGGCCTTGTCGTTTCTGGCGGTTGTGCCCGTGAGCGGCAGGCCGACGGATTCCCGCCCTTTTGTGCTCGGCTTCAGGCATGCTGCCGCCCCTGTTTTTCGTTCTCAGGTTTTCGCCCCATGAAGCGCTTCGTTTTGCTCGATACCGCCCCGATCCCCGGCACAAACGGCGCCCTGTGCCTGTTCGAATACGGCGAGGATTTCGTGATCAAGATCGCCGGCGGCGATGGCGGGCAACTGATGAACACCCGCATGCACGGTTCCGAAGACGCCCTGGCGGCGCTGCCCTGCAAGCAGGTGGCGAGCCGCCCGCAGGCGCGGGTGCTGATCGGTGGCCTGGGCATGGGCTTCACCCTGGCCTCGGCCCTGCAGCACCTGGGGGCCGACGCGGAGGTGGCGGTGGCCGAGTTGGTGCCCGGGGTGGTGGAGTGGAACCGTGGCCCGCTGGGCGCCAAGTCCGGCTACCCGCTCAACGACCCGCGCACGCGGATTCTCCAGGAGGACGTGGCCAAGGTGCTGCAGGCCTCCAGCCAGGCCTATGACGCGATCATGCTCGACGTCGACAACGGCCCCGAAGGCCTGACCCAGAAGGGCAACGACTGGCTGTATTCCATGGAAGGCCTGCGCCAGTGCGCCAAGGCCCTGCGGCCCAAGGGGATGCTGGCGGTGTGGTCGTCCAGCGCCGACCGGGCGTTCTCGGACAAGGTGCGCAAGGCGGGCTTCAAGGGCGAGGCAGTGCAGGTCTATGCCCACGGCAACAAGGGCACGCGGCACACCATCTGGATTGCGCAGAAGGTCTAGTCGTAGGGGAGATCGGGGCGCGTAGGGTGGATGACGCTGTTTTCATCCACCGAGATCGTAAGGTCGGCGGATGGGCTGGATCAGTGCAACCGAGGCGTCATCCAGCCAACCCCGCGAGGACGTGCGGGCCAGCTGGCCCGCACGCCTGAAACGGCTCAGTGAATCTTCAGCTTGCCGATCCGATCATTATCCAGGCTGCCGAAATACAGGTAATCGCCCACCGGCTTCACCGAGGTGATCATCCGCAGGTGGGTGCCGCTGGTGTCGTGCAGGCTGCGCACGATCTCGCCCTGTTCGTTGAGGGCGATGGCGAAGCCGTAGGGGATTGCCTTCGGCCACAGCGCGCGCGGCAGCTTGGCCATCTGCGCCTTGAGCCACGGATGGCGGTGCAGGAAGTCGGCATCGGCCTTGCGCGGGGTCGGCAGGGCCACCCAGAAGGTGCCCTGGCGGTCGCCCTGCAGGTTGTCCGGCAGGCCCGGCAGGTTGTCGATGAAGATGTCGTGGGTGCCAGCCTTCTCGCCCTTCAGCCAGTAGCGGGCGATGCGGTAGCGATAGGTCTCGTTGACCAGCACGAAGTCTTCGTTGGCTGACAGCGCCACGCCGTTGGCGAAGTACAGGTCCTTGACCAGCACCTTGGTTTCGCCGCTGGCCGGGTCGTAGCTGAGCAGGCGGCCGTGGGGGCGGGCTTCCAGCAGGTCGAGCAGGTAGTCGGGCTGTTCGAAACGCGAGCTGGCGTCGGTGAAGTAGATGACGCCGTCGCTGCCGATATCCAGGTCATCGGTGAACTTGAACGGTACGCCCTCGGCTTCGGTGGTGAGCACGGTGATCGCGCCCTGCGGGTCGATGCGCAGCAGGCCCTTGTAGGCGTCAGCGAGGATCAGGTTGCCGTCGGCGTCGAAATCCATGCCCAGCGGGCGGCCGCCGGTGTCGACGAAGGTTTCCACGCTGCCGTCGGCGGTGATGCGGACCACCCGGCCATCGTGCAGGCCCGCGTAGACGCGGCCCTCGGCATCGACTGCGGTGTCTTCCGGGCCATGCACCTGGCCGCGGGCCAGCAGTTCCGCCTTCATCAGGGTGTCATTGGGCTCCAGCGGGCCGGTCATGGGTGGGGCCTCGGCCGCCTCCCAGGCGAGCGGGTCGATGGGGCTGGGCGTCACGGCCAGGTACAGGGCCGCCGCAGCGATCACCAGCACCAGCACCAGCAGTCCAAGCAGTTTTTTCATTGTTGTCATTCCTTGTGCGCAAGCGGACCGGGTTGAATCGGCGCAAGCGTACACGGGGCGGGGCACGGCGGCGAGTGGTGGCATATCGGGCCGCAGCTTCGGCGCCGGGCGATATATACTGCGCGGCATTCTTGATGGGAGTGCCGTGTGGCTATTGATATTCAGTGGATCCGTGACGACGCCAGCCTGGCCGAGCACTGTGCCGCCTGGCGCGCGTTACCGAGTGTCGCTGTCGACACCGAATTCATGCGGGTCGACACCTTCTACCCGATCGCCGGCCTGCTGCAGGTCAGCGACGGGCAGCGGGCCTACCTGATCGACCCTCTGCTGGTCCGGGACTGGGCGCCGTTCGCCGCGCTGCTCGAAGACGAGGCGGTGATCAAGGTGCTGCACGCCTGCAGCGAAGACCTCGAAGTCTTCCTGCGCCTGACCGGCAGCCTGCCGACGCCGCTGTTCGACACCCAGCTGGCGGCCGGCTACCTCAACATTGGCTTCTCCATGGGCTATTCGCGTCTGGTGCAGAGCGTGCTGGACATCGAACTGCCGAAGGGCGAGACCCGTTCCGACTGGCTGCAGCGGCCGCTGTCCGAGACCCAGATCAGCTACGCCGCCGAAGACGTGCTGCACCTGGCCGAGGTCTACGCCAGCCTGCACGCGCAACTGAGCCCGGAGAAACACGCCTGGGTGCTGGAAGACGGCGCCGAGCTGGTGGCCAACCTGGGCCGCGAAGTCGACCCGGACGAGGCCTACCGCGACGCCAAGCTGGCCTGGAAGCTGTCACGCCAGCAACTGGCGGTGATGCGCGCCCTGTGCGCCTGGCGCGAGCGCGAGGCGCGGGCCCGCAACCAGCCGCGCAACCGGATCATCCGCGAGCACTCGCTGTGGCCCCTGGCCCGCACCCAGCCGGACAACCTGGTGGCCCTGGCGCGGATCGAGGACATGCACCCGAAAACCGTGCGCCAGGACGGCGAGTTCCTGCTCAAGCTGATCAAGGATGCCGGCAGCGTGCCGCCCGCCGAGTACCCGGCGGCGCTGCCCGAGCCACTGCCGATCGAGGCCGCGTCGCTGCTGAAGAAGCTGCGGGCCATCGGCCAGCGCGAGGGCGAGCGGCTTAACATCGCCCCCGAGCTGATGCTGCGCAAGAAGACCCTCGAAGCCTTGCTGAAAACCGGCTACCCCAACGGGCCGTACCAACTGCCGGATTCCCTGCGGGGCTGGCGCCGCGAATTGATGGGCCAGGCCTTGCTCGACTGCCTGGCCGGCGAAGGAGAAACCGCGTGAAACGCATCTGTTCCATCTACAAGAGCCCGCGCAAGAACGAAATGTACCTGTACGTGCTCAAGAGCGATGCGCTCAAGCGGGTGCCGGAAAACCTGCTGGCCGCATTCGGGCCGCCGATCCACACCTTCGACATGGTCCTGACCCCGGAACGCCAGCTGGCCCGCGAGGACATCGCCAAGGTCCTGGCCAACCTGGACGGGCAGGGCTATCACCTGCAGATGCCGCCGGCCGAGGACGAGTACATCGAACACCTCCCGGAAGAACTGCTGCGCCGCAACGATCCGGTGTGACCCATGCGCCTGCTGCTGGCTGAATCCGCCCACGCTGAATACCGTGCCCTGCTGGGCGAGGCCATGCCTGGGCTGGTGATTCAGGCCAGTGCCGAGCCGGCTGAACTGAAGCGATGGGCGGGGGAGTGCCCGCTGTGGCTGGGCCAGCCGGACCTGCTGGCTGCACTGTTGCGCCAGGGGCACACGCCGCGCTGGTTGCAGTCAACCTGGGCGGGGATCACGCCGCTGCTGGCCAGCGACCTGCCCCGTGATTACCTGCTGAGCCGTGCGGTGGGCATTTTCGGTCAGGTCATGGCCGAGTACGTGCTGGGCCATATCCTGGCCCACGAACGCCAGCTGTTCGCTCGGCTGGCGGCGCAAGTGGAGCAGCGCTGGGACCACTCACTGCCGCGCAGCCTGGCGGGGCGCCGGGCACTGATCGTCGGCACCGGCGATATCGGCCAGCGGGTGGCGGCGTTCCTGGCACCCTTCGGTATCGAGCTGAGCGGCGTTGCCAGCAGTGCCCGGGATCTGCCGCCCTTTGCCGAAGTAGGGGGCATGACCGACCTGCCGCGCCTGGCCGCCGACGCCGACTACCTGATCAACCTGTTGCCCGATACGCCGAGTACTCGCGACCTGTACGACGCCCGTCTGTTCGCCGGGCTCAAGCCGAGTGCGTTGTTCATCAACGCCGGGCGCGGCGTGGCGGTGGTCGATGCCGACCTGGTGGCAGCGCTGGAGCAGGGGCACCTGGCCGGGGCGGTGATCGACGTCTGCCGCCAGGAGCCGCTGTCGGCCGGCCACCCGTTCTGGACCGCACCGCGCCTGCTGCTCACCGGCCACAGCTCGGCCCCCACCGACCCGCGCCTGATGACCTGCCTGTTCCTCGACAACCTGGCCCGTTACCAGCGCGGCGAGGCGCTGGCCGGGCAGGTGGATTTCGCCCGCGGTTACTGAGCCGGCCTCTGATGGCTGGCCATGATCTTGTTGATACGCATGAAGAGCTCGCGGGCAAGCCCGCTCCTACAGGGGCGCTGGCCTTGTCCGCTAATCGGTGGGCAGACCCTGTAGGAGGGGCCTTGGCCCCGAGCTCGGCGGTTGCTGCCTTGAACAGGTTTGCTGGTCCGCCAGAGAACGTGCGAACAATTGATATGCGCTGGGGACGCGGAGCGTCCCGGGCTGCATTCCCACGCAGAGCGTGGGAACGATCAGCATGCGTCGACCCCAACGTAGCCTGGGTGGAGCGAAGCGATACCCAGGATCTAATGGCCCTGCGTTCGTGTGGGAACGATCAGTCGGTGGGGACGGCACCGTGACCACCATCCAGCGCACCGCCCTTGGCCGGCGGCAGGGGCCACGCTAGACTGCCGGCCTTTTCGCCCGTCACTCGTATGTCTTGCCATGGCCGCCAAAGTCGAACCCTTCTGGAAACGCAAAACCCTCGCTCAGCTGGACCAGGAGGAGTGGGAGTCCTTGTGCGATGGCTGTGGCCTGTGCTGCCTGCAGAAGCTGGAAGACGAGGACGACGGCAGCGTCTATTACACCCGCATCGCCTGCAAGTTGCTCGACCTGCAGACCTGCCGTTGCACCGATTACCCCAACCGCGTGCAGTTCGTGCCCGATTGCATCCAGCTCACCCCGGCCCAGGCCGACCAGTTCCAGTGGCTGCCGCCGACCTGCGGCTACCGCCTGGTCAGCGAGGGCAAGGACCTGCCGCTGTGGCACCACCTGGTGTGCGGTGACCCGGAAGCGGTGCATATCGAGCGCATTTCCCAATCGGGTCGTATGCTCAGCGAGAAGAACGTCGCCGAGGACGATTGGGAGGACTACCTGATCTTTCGCGCCGGTTGAATTGCCACGTCGTTTATCGGTCTACGCCTAATCGCCCCGCCAACAAGGAGTTGCCCATGCCGATTCGCCGCTTGTCGTTATCTGCCGTTCTGCTGTGCCTGAGCGCCCCCTTGTGGGCCGCCCCGCACAAGGTCGACCTGGACTACCAGGTGAAATTCCTCCCGGACAGCGACACCGCCGAGGTCAGCATGACCCTGGAGAAGGGCGACCGGGTGCACTATTTCGATTTCGACCTGGGCGAGAAGGGCTACTACAGCGACTTCAGCGGTGACGGCGAATGGACCCAGGAAAGCCCCGAGCGCGGCACCTGGAAGCCGGGCAAGGGCAAGAGCACCCTGAGCTACCGGGTGCGCATCAGCCACCCCCGCGACGAAGGCCGCTACGACGCGCGCATGACCGAGGACTGGGCGCTGCTGCGTGGCGACGACCTGGTGCCCAGCGCGCGCTACAGCCAGCCGGACAACGTCGAGCTGGTCGCGCGCCTGACCTTCGACCTGCCCAAGGGCTGGAACGGCGTGGAAACCGGCTGGCCGCGGATCGGCAAGAACAAGTTCCGCATCGACAACCCGACCCGTCAGTTCGACCGCCCCACGGGCTGGATCCTCGCCGGCAAGATCGGCACCCGCCGCGCCAAGCTCGGCGAGACCGATGTCACCATCGCCGCGCCGGTGGGCGAGGGCATGCGCCGCATGGACATCCTGACCCTGCTGACCTTCGTCTGGCCGGAAGCCCAGGCAGTGTTCCCCCGTGATCCGGGCAAGCTGCTGGTGGTCGGCGCGGGTGACCCGATGTGGCGCGGCGGCCTGTCGGCACCCAACTCCTATTTCATGCACGCCGACCGCCCGCTGGTCAGCGAGAACGGCACCAGTTCCCTTGTGCATGAGCTGGTGCATGTCTTCAGTCGTATCAGCGACACCGACAAGAGCGACTGGATCAGCGAGGGCCTGGCCGAGTACTACGCCATCGAGTTGATGCGCCGCGCCGGTGGCCTGAGCGAAGACCGCTACCAGAAGGTCCGCGAGCACCTGATCAAGTGGAGCAAGCCGGTGGATTCGCTGCGCACCGAGAACTCCACCGGGCCGATCACCGCCCGCGCCGTGCTGCTGTTGCAGGAGCTGGACCGCGAGATTCGCCAGGCCACCAAGGATGCCCAGCCGCGTTCGCTGGATGACGTGACCCGTGGTCTGATGCGCCTGGACAAGGCCAGCACCAAGGACTTCATCGAAATCAGCGAGAACGTCATCGGCGGTAAATCCAAGGTGCTGGACACCAAGCTCCTGCGCTGATCGCCGCGGGGTTGCGCCAGCCTGCGCGGCAGGCTGGCGCCTTCCTTTCCCTGTCTTTCTGCATTCGGCGGCTTGACCGCCACCCATGCGCCACTATCTAATGACAAGCATTCTCATTTGGCGCTTGTCGATTCGCTGCATCCTGCTGCGTTTCCCGGTTGCCTGTGGTCGGGGAGCAGGGTGGTGGCAGTAATCAACAGTGCGGCGGTCGGGCATGGATGAGCAGTTCCGTGGCTCGGTATCCGGGGCCTACCGCGCCTTCCACGCCGAGTTGCTGAAATTCCTCGGCAAGCGCCTGGGCAGTTCCGCCGACGCCGCCGACCTGGCCCAGGACGCCTTCACCCAGTGGCTGGACTGGCGCGACCGGCGCGCCGTCGAGCAACCCCGTGCCTTTCTCTTCCAGATCGCCCGCAACCTGCTGCGCGACCACTGGCGCCGCCAGCAGGCGCGGCCCCAGGCCAGCGAGGACGTCGACACCGGGCAGGTGCTGGAGGCCATGGTCGATGAACAGGGAGCGAGCCCCTTGGAAAAGGTCGAACAGCAGCAACGCTTGCACCTGCTGGCCCAGGCCCTGGACGACCTGTCGCCGCGCCGGCGCGAGGCCTTCGTCCTGCACAAGTTCGATGGCCTGTCCCAGGCCGACGTGGCGGCGCGCATGGGGATTTCCCTGAGCATGGTGGAAAAGCACATCGCCAGTGCGCTGCTGCATTGCAAGCGGCGCGTGGAAGGCGAAGGCATGGCGGACGAGGCATGAGCGAGCCCATAAAAAAGGATGTCCCGATGGCCATCGACGAGCAGGCCGCAGCCTGGTTCAGCCGGCGTTCCGCTGGCGGTCTGTCCGCGCACGAGCAGCGTGAGCTGGACGCCTGGCTGGCCGTCGACCCGGCCCATGCCCGGGCCTTTGCCGACCTGAACCTGATCTGGGCGGACCTCGACCAGCTTCAACGCCCGGTGCTGCGCCAGGCCACCGTGACGCCGTTGCGCCCGCGCAAGCGCTGGCTGCCCGGTCGGGCACTGGCGGCCTCGGTGGTGTTTGCCTGCGCGCTGCTGGCGCTGTCGCAGCCAGGCTTCATCGGCGGGGCGACCCAGCGGCTGAGCCTGGTCAGCGCGCCCGGTGAGCAGCGCCAGGTACTGCTGGAGGATGGCACCCGGGTCGACCTCAATGTCGGCACGCGCCTGGAGGTGCGCCTGTACCCGGACCGCCGCGAGGCCGAGTTGCTGGCCGGCGAAGCCTTCTTCGCCGTGGCCGCCGATGCCGAGCGGCCGTTCGAGGTGCGCGCCGGGGAGGGTTGCGTGCGGGTGGTCGGCACGCGCTTCAGCGTGCGCCGCGGGAGCGAACATCTCGCCGTGGCGGTGGAGAGCGGCAAGGTGGCGGTGCAGCCGTATGTGGGGCAGGCGCAACCGGCGATGCTCGGCGCGGGTGACGGCCTCGATTACGACTACCGCAGCGACACCCTGCAGCAGCGGCGCCTGAGCGCGGAAGAAATCGCCAGCTGGCGGCGCGGGCAGTTGATCTTCCACGACCGCCCCCTGGCCCAGTTGCTCGACGAGTTGTCCCACTACCGGCAAGCCCCGGTGGTGCTGGCCGACGTGCGCCTCGGCGAACGGCGGGTCTCCGGCAGCGTGAACATCGCGCGGCCGGATGCCTTCCTCGCCGCATTGCCGCAGTTGCTGCCGGTACGCATCGAGCACCAGGCCAACGGCAGCGCCTCGATTCACGCACGCTGAACTCCGCACTGACCAGGCCCGCCGAGCGGGCGCTGGCGCAGGGTTTTGCGGCCTCTTTTTTTTTGATGCAAATATTTTTCATTTGCATATGCGGGTTTTGCCGCGTGCTGCGTCTTCCTGATGTCCGCCGCATGCCATGGCGGTTTTGCAGTACTTGGGGAGATTTGCATGAAAACCCGCACCACCCGTTTCGCGCTGCGCCAGCTCTGTGCCGGCGGTGCCCTGGCGACCCTGCTACTCAGCGGCAACGCCCTGGCCCAGGAATACGCCTTCGACCTGCCGTCCCAGCCGATGGCCAGTGCCCTGACCGCCCTGGCCCAGCAGAGCCAGTTGCAGATTCTGTTCGATGAATCGCAGCTGCATGACCTGTGGGCGCCGTCGCTGTCCGGGCACTACAGCGCCGAGGTGGCCCTGCAGCGCCTGCTGGTCGGTTCGGGTCTGGAGCTGGTGCCGGCGGGGGATGGCTACGTGGTGCGCCGCCGCCCACAGCAGGACAGCGCGGACAACGCCATCCAGCTGGATTCGCTGACGGTGGTGGGCAGCGGTACCCAGGTCGATGCCAGCAGCGTCGGGCGCTCGACCCTGACCCGCCAGGAGATCGAACGTCAGCAGGCCGACAACATTCCCTCCTTGCTGCAGACCCTGCCCGGAGTGACCATGGGCGGCTCGTCCAAGCCCGGGGGGCAGACCGTGAATATCTGGGGCCTGGGTGATGCCGAAGACGTGCCGTTCACCCTGGACGGTGCCTCCAAGAGTGGCTTTGAGCGTTACCAGCAGGGCACGGTGTTCATCGAGCCCGAGTTGATCAAGCGCATCGAAGTGGAGAAGGGGCCGTACTCGGCCTTCACCGGCAACGGCGGTTTCGGCGGCACCGTGCACATGGAAACCAAGGACGCCCCCGACCTGCTGGAGGACGGGCGCAACGTGGGCGCCATGCTCAAGTACGGCTACCACAGCAACGACCAGCAGAAGATCTACAGCGGGGCGGTCTACGGCCGAACCGAAGACGGCCGGGCCGACGGCCTGGCCTACCTGACCACCCGTGATGGCCGTGACGCCAAACTGGCCGGCAACATCCAGCTGGAACCTGGCTACGAATATCCGGCGCGTTACCCGCACACCGACCAGAAACTGGACGGTGTGCTGCTCAAGGGCAACTTCCAGGCGACCGAAGAACACGGCTTCGGCCTGACCTTCATGCGCTCGCGTACCGAACAGTTCGCCCCTTTCAGTTCCACCGGTTTCCTGGTCCCGAGCAAGTTCAGTATCGACCGTGCCGGCAGTCTTGAAGCGGCCATGGCGCGTAACCTGGCAGATCGCGAGGTGGAGGACACCACCTGGGCCGGCAAATACACCTATCAGCCCCTGGACAACCCCTGGATCGACCTGAAAGTCACGGCCTCCTACTCGGAAACCGAGCAGATCGACGAGCGCCGCGAAGGCGCCAACTATGCGCTGACCTCCGGTGGCCGCTGGATCCGCACCGACTACCAGGACAAAGTGTTCGAGGTGCGCAATATCAGCCGCTTCGAGACCGCCGCCCTGGAACACGAGCTGACCACTGGCGTGGCCTGGCACCACCACAAACGTGACGTGCTGATGTACCTGCCGGGCACCACCTACAACACGCCGCGCTACAACTACGGCTGGTTTCAGCCCTATTTCATGCCCCGCGGCGACCAGCAGACCCGCAGTTTCTACGTGCAGGACGCCATCACCCTGGGTGACGTGACCATCACCCCGTCCATGCGTTTCGATGCGGTGCGCAACGAGGGCAAGGAGAACCTGGCGCCGGTCTACAACAACGCCGCCCTTGGCCACGACTACAGTGCCCAGGAGTACTCCGGCTGGTCGCCGCGCCTGTCGCTGTACTGGCGCGTGACCGAGAACGTAGGGCTGTTCGCCGACTACGCCAAGACCTGGCGCGCACCGGTGATCGACGAGCAATACGAATTGCAGAACAGCACCACCTTCGGTGGCACCAGCCGCGGGTTGGACCCCGAGCGCATGCGCGGCGTGCGTGGCGGCAGTGTGGTCAGCTTCAACGACGTGTTCAACGATGAAGATAACCTGCAGGTGCGCACCACGCTGTTCCACCACAAACTCGACGACGAAATCTTCAAGTTCCGCAGCATCGCCTGTGAGCGTCAGGCCGCCGAGGGTGGCAGCATTTCCGCCAAGTGCGCCGAGCTGTTGCCGCTGCCCAACTACCGCAACCTGAACGCGGTGACGATCAAGGGTTTCGAGGTGGAGAGCTACTACGACAGCACCTACCTGTTCGGCAGCGCGTCGTATTCCTGGATCAGTGGCAAGCACGACGGCGCCTACAGCAACCCCTGGGGGCCGGACGTCTGGGCCCGGGATATCCCGGCACCGAAGTGGGTGGTGATGGCCGGTGTGAAGCTGCCGCAGATTCACACCCGCTTCGGCTGGCAGAGCGAGTTCGTGCGCAAGACCGATCGCGCCCCGGGCGATCTCTACGACGTGAGCGGCGAATCGGTGTGGAATGACTACAAGAACGACAGCTACGACACCCACCGCTTCTTCGCCGAATGGGCGCCGCAGCGGGGCGAGCTCAAAAGCACGCGGGTCAACCTGACCGTGGACAACGTGTTCAACCGCTTCTACCGCGCCAACCTGAGCGGTGACAGTGCCTACAGCCAGGGCCGCAACGCCAAGATCAGCATTACCCAGTTCTTCTGAGGTGGGCTGCCGCGGGGGTTACTTGAACTTGGGCCCGGAGCGGGTGTTGTTGCCCTTGGCCAGGCGGTCGTAGAGCACCACGTTGACCGTGGCGGCGAGGTTCATGCAGCCCTCGGTGGGGATGTAGATGACGTCCTCGCACCAGGCGCGGATGTCCTCGTCCAGGGAGCCGTCTTCCGGGCCGAAAATGTACAGCGCGCGGTCCGGGTGGGTGTATTGCGGCAGCGGGCGGGCGCCCTCGACCAGCTCCACCGCCACCGGCGTGCAGCCCAGGGGCAGGATCTTTTTCAGGTCGTCGATGCCGATCAGGGGGATGTCCTGGTGCACGCGCTTGGTGTCGGTGATGAAGTCCCGCGCCCGCTCGTAGCGGGTGCCGGTGTAGAACACCGAGGCCACGCCATAGCAGCCGGCGGCGCGCATCACCGAGCCAACGTTTTCCGGGGATTTGGGGTTGTACAACCCGATGCAACTGTACCGTTTGTTCGCCACGACGCTGTGCCAATGCAGAAAATGGCGGCGATTATACGGCCTGGCGCCAGGGGGTGTTGGCGTTTCATCGCCCTGGCGTGGTCGCCCGTGAAGCGCCAGTGCCTCGGAACCCGGCGCGAACGCGAGCGGCTGAGGTAGCATGTGCCTCGCGCCAGGCCCGGAGCAGGGCGCGCGCTACTCCCGTGTCTGCCGGATGATCGCCATGGACAAACTGTTGGCCCTCAAGCTGTTCGTCGAAACCGTCGACGCCCGGGGATTTTCCGCGGCGGCGCGCAAGCTCGGCGTGGCCACCTCGTCGGTGACGCGCCTGGTGGATGCCCTGGAGGCCGAGCTGGGTACGGTGCTGCTCAACCGTTCGACCCGGCAGATCAGCCTGTCCGAGGCCGGCGCGGCGTATTACGCCAGGGCCCGGGCGATCCTCGGCGCGGTGGCCGAGGCCGATGCCCAGGTCGCTGACCGGGGCGAGGAGCCGGTCGGCCTGCTGCGGGTCAGCGTGCCGGTGGAATTCGGCCGCCGCCTGATCGCCCCGCACCTTGGACGGCTGCTGGTACGGCATCCGGGGCTGGAACTGAACCTGACCCTCAGCGACGACATCGTCGACCTGCTCGGCGAGCGGATCGATGTGTCGATCCGCCTGGGCAACGCCCTGCACAACGAGGACATCGTCAGCCGCCCCATCGGCCAATTCCAGCGCTGGCTGGTGGTCAGCCCGGATTACCTGGCCACGCACCCGCTGCCGACGGAGCCCGAGGACCTGCTGCAGCACCCGTGCCTGCGCTTCGACTATGGCACGCCCCAGCAGGACTGGACCTTCCAGCGGGCAGGCGAGACCCGCTCGGTGCGCATCGACGGCCGGCTGCGCAGCAACAATGCCGACATGCTGCGCGAGGCGGCGCTGTCCGGTGCGGGCATCGCGCTGCTGGCCGACTGGCTGGTCCGGGCGGATGTCAGCAGCGGCCGGCTGACCCGCCTGCTGGAGGACTACGAAGCCAACCCCGGCCAGGCCCGCACCTCGATCAATGCCCTGTACCTGCCCAACCACCGCGGCTCGCGCCGGGTGAATGCCTTTATCGATTTTCTCGAAGAAATCCTGCGCGACGCCCCGTAGGGATTCACCTGCGTCCAGTCGCACACGCCCCGTAGGAGCGGGCTTGCCCGCGAGCTTTTCTTTTACGGTGTTTCGATGTCTACCCTGCGATAGCCGAGCTCGAGGCCAAGGCCTCTCCTACAGGCGTCCGGAAGGTGGCTGGCATTGCGTATGGCGCAATGCTGCGTTGCGGTGCCGGCCGATTCTCCAGCGGCGTGCGGGTCTCTACCGTGGTGACGTGTTCATCTGTAGAGGCTTCGCTGACATGGAACCCATCGCGATCCGCATCGCGTTCGACTTTCTCTGCCCCTGGTGCTGGATCGGTCAGGTGCGCCTTGGCCGGGCGATCCACGACCTGGGGCTGGACGATCACTGCATGCTGTCCTTCACGCCGTGTCGCACCGGGCTGCGGGTGCCGGCGGCCGGGCTCGATTGGCAGACCTATCGGATCAGCCGCTTCGGCAGCTGGCTGCACAGCCAGGCCCATTATGCCGAGGTGATCCAGGCGGGCCAGGCCCTGGGCCTGGTATTCGACTTCGCCCGTATCCGTACGGCGCCCAACACCCTGGCCGCGCACCGCTTGATGGGGTGGGTGCAGGGCCAAGGGCAGTCGGCAGCGGCGTTGTCGCTGGCGCTGTTCCAGGCGCATTTCAGTGACGGCCGCGATATCGGCAACCCCCAGGTCCTGGCCCGTATCGCCGCCGAGCATGGCCAGTCCACGGACGACGTGCTGGCCTTTCTGGCCAGCGACGAGGGCGTGGCCGAAGTGCTGGCGCAGGAGCAGGCCGAGCTCGCCAGCGGCCAGGGGGCGATCCCCCGTTTCCAGCTGCCCGGTACCACCATCAGCGGCGCCCAGTCCCAGCAGATTTTCAGTCTTGCGCTGGCCTGTCACGTCTCGCCCACCGAGAGGAACGGCCCGTGACGCACCGCCATCCCGACCCCTTCATGGCCAGACAGTGCGGCCGCATCGACCACCTTCAACAGGCAAACCCGACATGAACGATCTGACTGCCCTGCGCCTGGCCCAGGCGCCCCACACCCTGACCCGCGGCCTAGTGCTGCTGTTCGCCTTCTGCTGCGGCGCCATCGTCGCCAACCTGTATTACGCCCAGCCAATCGTCGAGCTGATCGCACCGTCGGTGGGGCTGTCCGCCCAGAGCGCCAGCCTGATCGTCTCGCTGACGCAGATCGGCTACGCCGCCGGGCTGTTGCTGCTGGTGCCCCTGGCCGACCTGGTGGAGAACCGCAAGTTGATGATCGGCACCGCGATTATCGCGGCAGCGGGGCTGTTGGCGGCGGGGCTGTCCAGCGAGCCGAATCTGTTTCTCGCGCTGTCGCTGCTGATCGGCTTCAGCTCGGTGTCGGTGCAGATGCTGATCCCCCTGGCTGCGCACCTGGCGCCGGAAGAATCACGGGGCCGGGTGGTGGGCAACATCATGGGCGGGTTGCTGCTGGGCATCCTGCTGGCACGGCCGCTGTCCAGCCTGGTGGCGGACCACTTCGGCTGGCGCATGGTGTTCATCGCCGCGGCGCTGCTGATGCTCGCGATCATCCTGGTGATCGCCCTGACCATCCCATCCCGCACGCCGACCCACAAGGCGACCTACGGGCAACTGATGGGCTCGCTGCTGACGTTGTTGCGCAGCCAGCCGGTGCTGCGTCAGCGCGCGTTCTACCAGGGCCTGGTGTTCGCCAGCTTCAGCCTGTTCTGGACCGTGGCGCCCATCGAGCTGGCCCGCCACCACGGCCTGTCGCAGACGCAGATCGCGCTGTTCGCCCTGGTCGGTGCCATCGGTGCGTTCGCAGCGCCCATGGCGGGGCGCCTGGCCGACGCCGGTCATACCCGCAAGGCGTCCATCGTCGCCCTGCTGGTGGCGTCGCTGTCCTTCCTGATCGGCTGGGGAGGGGTGGGCTACAGCGTGATCGGCCTGGCGCTGACCGGCATCTTTCTCGACTTCGCTGCGCAGATGAACATGGTGCTCGGCCAGCGCGAGGTGTATGCCCTGGATCCGGCCAGCCGGGCGCGGCTCAATGCGCTGTACATGACCAGTATCTTCATCGGCGGCGCCATCGGTTCCGCACTGGGCAGCCCGCTCTACGAGGCCCTGGGCTGGCCGGCGATCGTCATGGCCGGTGCGGCGCTGCCGGCCATTGCCCTGGTGGCCTTGCTGCTCGGTGGGAGAGGGCGCTAGTCGCCCTTGTTCATCAGCGCCGCCAGGTTGGCGAAGGGGTTGTGGGTGACCTTCTTGCCGATGGGGGTGCTGGTGGAGCCTTCGCTGAAGTACTGCTGGTCGGTGTAGCGCGCGTGCTCGTTGTCGTGGCAGAACAGGCAGAGCAGCTCCCAGTTGGAACCGTCCTGCGGGTTGTTGTCGTGGTTGTGGTCACGGTGGTGCACGGTCAGCTCGCTGAGGCGCTTGCCGGAGAACTCGCGGGCACAGCGGCCGCAGACATGGGGGTACATCTTCAGGGCTTTCTCGCGGTAGCCTTCTTCGCGGTTGCGCTGGGCCTCGGCGAGGATACGGTCGAGCTTGCCGGTGGGGGTGTTGCTGCTCATGGGGATTCTCACGGTGGGTGCGGCAGAAAGTGACAGTGTAGTCCTGCCGGTGGTCGGCGAACATGCCCCGCTGGCGGCATGTACCGGGCACTTATCGGGCGGCGCACGGCCCAATGCACAGGTCCACTGGAACAGGAGTCCACGCATGCGCGTTTTCCTCTGCCTGGCCGTGAGCCTGCTGATGCTGGCAGGCACCCAGGCCAATGCCCAGAACTACCAGCCATCCACGCCCCGCCAACCCGCCGCCGGTTCGCCCGGCACCGCGACGCCGCAACCCTATTCGCAACCGGTGCCGCGCAACGTGCCGAAGGCCGCACCGGGCTCGGCGCCGCTGCTCAATCCCGGCACCGGTAGCGACACTAATCCCGGAACGCGCTCCTACACGCCGCGCGACAACCGCACCCCGCGCGACAGCGATTTGCCGCTGCTGCAGGAGCAGCGCGAACGCAACAGCCAGGGGCTGGGTGACGAGCGCCGCGAGGCGCAATGATCAGAGCTGGTGCTCGACCAGTTGGCCATCGACCATGCGCAGGCGCTTGGACATGGCCACGGCGATGGCGCGGATGACATTGGCCGCCGACTTGGGCGCTTCGCTCAGCATCTTGTCCAAGGATTCCTTGCTGAGGACCAGCAGGGTGCAATCGCTGACCGCGATGCAGCTGGCCGAACGGCGTTCGCCATCCAGCACCGCCATCTCCCCGAAGGCGCGGCCCTTGCGCAGCTTGGCGATCTCCACCACCTCGCCGCTGGAGTGGGTCTTGCGCACCGACACCGCGCCGAAATGGATGATGCACATGAAGGTGCCGGCATCGCCTTCGCTGCAGATCACCGCGTCGGGCTCGTACTTGGCGATGCTGAAATAGCCCGCCGCGCTGAGCACTTCGCTGGCATGCAGGGTGTTGAACAGCCCGCAGTCGAGCAGCATGTCGCGGATTTCGTCGATCAGGTAGGAAATGTCAGGCATGGCGCTCTACTGCAGGGAGGAACGGCGGAGGTGGCTGCGACGGTATCCGGCGGCAGCGGCCTTGCCAACTGCCGCTCGCCGGAAGTTGTGACGCGCCGCCAACTGCGTCACGCGATTTTCAGCACCTTGAACAGGAAGGCGTACTCCAGGGCCACGTCCTTGAGCGCCTGGTAGCGTCCGCTCATGCCGCCGTGCCCGGCACCGAGGTCGGTTTTCAGCAGCAACAGTGCGTCGCCCTGGCGGGTGGCACGCAGCCGCGCCACCCACTTGGCCGCCTCCCAGTACTGCACGCGGCTGTCGTTGTAGCCGGCCACCACCAGCATCGGCGGGTAGACCTGGGCACTGACATTCTCGTAGGGCGCATAACCCTGGATGCGGGCGAACACCTCGGCCTCGTTGGGATCGCCCCATTCGTCGTACTCGGTGACGGTCAGCGGCAGGTCTGGGTTCTGCATGGTGTTGAGCACGTCGACGAAGGGCACTTCGGCAATCGCCGCGCCGAACAGGTCCGCGCGCTGGTTGAGCACCGCACCGATCAGCAGGCCCCCGGCACTGCCGCCGCTGATGGCGAGCTGGGCCGAGGTGGTGTAGCCGCCGGCGATCAGGTGCTCGGCACAGGCGATGAAGTCACCGAAGCTGTTCTGTTTGTGCGCCAGCTTGCCGGCGCGGTACCAGGCTTCGCCCAGTTCGCCGCCGCCGCGCACGTGGGCGATGGCGAAGACGAAACCGCGGTCGAGCAGGCTGAGCCGGGCATGGGAGAACCAGGGGTCGAGGCTTTCGCCATAGGCGCCGTAGCCGTAGAGGTACAGCGGCGCCGGCGTGCCCAGGCAGTCGCGTCTGGCCACCAGGCTGATCGGCACCTGGGTACCGTCGCTGGCGGTGGCCCACAGGCGCTGGCTGACGTAGGCATCGGCATCGAACACGCCTTCCACCGGGGTTTCCTTGAGCACCTGCTGCGCGCCGTCGGCCAGGGTCAGCTGGCGCACCTGGGCCGGGCGGTTGAGGGCTTCGTAACGCAGGCGGATCACCGGGCTGGCGAACTCCAGGGTGTCCTGCACGTACAGGCTGTAGGCCGCGTCGGGCAGCTGCACGCGGTAAGCGGCCTGGCCGTGGGGCTGCACCTCGATCACCGGCAAGCCGCCTTCGCGCAGGCTCAGCACCAGGGCGCTGGCCGTGAGGCTGATGCCTTCGAGCATCACCTGCGGGTCATGGGGGCGGCGCAGTTGCCAGTGCGCGCGGGTCGGCTGGGCTTCGCTGGCCTGGTAGAGGGCGAAGTTGATGCCGCTCTGGTTGCTGCGGATCAGCCAGGCCCAGCCCTCGGCCAGGCGGCCGTGGTCGACGTAGTACTCGTGGCCTTCTTCGCGGGGCGCCAGGCAGGTGAAGGCGGCTTCCGGCGTGCTGGCGTCCAGCACCCAGGCTTCGCTGGTGGTCTTGCTGCCCAGGGACAGGACCAGCTGGCGCTCGGAGCTGGCGCGGTAGCAGTGCAGGAAGAAACGCCCGTCGGTTTCGTGGAACACCAGCTGCGCATCGGTGCTGCCCAGGCGGTGGCGGTACAGCTTGTGCGGGCGGTGGGTGTCGTCCAGTTCGCCGAAGAACAGGGTCTGGCTGTCGTTGGCCCAGGTCATGCTGCCGTCGCAGTCGTCGAAGGGCAGGGCGTCGAGGCTGTCGTCGTCCAGATCCTTGACGAACAGGCGGTAGATTTCGTCGCCGCTGGTGTCCAGGCTGTAGGCCAGGCGCCGGTGGTCGGGGCTGATGCTGAAGGCCCCGAGGGACAGGAAGCCGCCATTGGCCAGGGCGTTGGGGTCGAGCAGCAGTTGCTCCGCCGCTTCGTCCACCTGCAGCGAGCCGTCGGCCGGAAGTGGGCAGCGGTAGTGCCGGGGGTACTCATCGCCGGCCACGGTGCGCTGGTAATACAGGTACGGGCCCCAGGGCGTGGGCAGCGACAGGTCGGTCTCGCGGATGCGCCCCTTGATCTCCTGGAACAGCGCCTCGCGCAGCGCCTGCTGATCGCTCAGGGCCTCGTCCAGGTAGGCGTTCTCGGCCTTCAGGTAGTCGAGCACCTCCTCGGCGTCGCGGTTCTCCAGCCAGCGGTAGGGATCGTGGCCAGGCTCGGTACGGGCGATGGGGGCGAACGGCATGCGGAACTCCAGATTGGGCAACGGGCGACGGCAGGGGCGCCGGACCGGTGAAAAGCCGTTATCATAAGCCCCACTTCGTCCGCCCCGCCATGTGTCAGGGACCCCGCGTTTTATGATCGAGAGCGACTATTTACTTGCCTGGAGCGCCTACGCCGTCGCGGCGCTGGGCTGTCTGCTGGTGTGGTTCCGCATGACTGGCTGGATGTGGCGCTACCTGCGCGAGCCGCTGCGGGTGCTGGTGGCGGTGCTGCTGTTCAGCCCGACCATCATCGATCCGGTCAAGGAGCTGTTCGCCCCGTCCATCGCCATCGCCGCGCTGGACATGCTGTTCAGCGTTGGCAACAACGCCCTGCGTGCGGTGGCCGACCTGGCCCTGTTCGGGGTCATCGCCTTCGGTCTGTACCTGGTGTTCGTGGCCGTCCGCTGGCCGATCGAGCGCTGGTGGAAAGGCCGCCAGGAGCCGGCAGCCGAGGTGGACGACGAGCGTTCGCCGACCCTGCGCGAGCTGATGCGCCGCGAAGACGAAGAACACGAGCGCGACCGCTACGCCCCGCGCTCGTCGCGCAACCTGCGGGTCGAACCGCGCCTCTGAATACTCGCCCGCCGCGCCATCGGGGTGCGGCGGGTGCTTGCACGGATTCCTCCAGACGTTCAGCATTGGCCTTCGCGCAAAGGAGGGCTTATGGACTGTGTGTTCTGTGCGATCGCCGGCAACCGCGCGCCGGCTCACCGCCTCTACGAAGACGAGCACTTCATCGTGCTGCTGGATATTTTTCCGCTGCGTCCGGCCCATGTGCTGATCGTCAGCCGCGAGCACGCCCCCTTTCTCAAGGACCTGTCCGTTGCCGCCCGTGACCGCCTGCTGGCGCTGAGCGAGCGGGTGGCCGCGGCCCTGCGCGCCAGCGGGCACGGGCACGACGGGATCAACCTGATGATCAACGACGGCCCGGCGTCCAACCAGCACGTGCCCCATCTGCACCTGCACCTGATTCCCCGCCAGCCCGGTGACCTGCCGTCCCTGGTCTGGCGGATCTTCACGCGTTTCCTGCCCCTGGGGCGGGCGCGCATCGAGTCGCGCCTGCTGGCGCATGCCGAACGCCTGCGTTCGGCGCTGAACGAGTCTGATCGACATGTGTGAATTGCTCGGCATGAGTGCCAACGTCCCCACGGACATCGTGTTCAGCTTCACCGGGCTGATGCAGCGCGGCGGCCGCACCGGGCCGCACCGCGACGGCTGGGGCATCGGTTTCTATGAAGGGCGCGGTCTGCGTCTGTTCCAGGACCCCCGGGCGAGCAGCGAGTCGGAGGTGGCGCAGCTGGTGCAGCGCTACCCGATCAAGAGCGAAGTGGTGATCGGCCACATCCGCCAGGCCAACGTCGGCCGCGTGTGCCTGGCCAACACCCACCCGTTCGTGCGCGAGCTGTGGGGCCGCAACTGGTGTTTCGCGCACAACGGGCAACTGGCGGACTTCCACCCGGAGCCGGGGTTCTACCGGCCGGTGGGCGATACCGACAGCGAGGCGGCGTTCTGCGAGTTGCTCAACCGCCTGCGCACCGCGTTCCCCGAGCCGGTGCCGGTGGAAACCCTGCTGCCCGTGGTGGTGGAGGCCTGCGCCGCATTCCGCCAGCAGGGCGTGTTCAACTGCCTGCTGAGCGATGGCGACTGGCTGTTCAGCTTCTGTTCCACCAAGCTGGCACACATCACCCGCCGGGCGCCGTTCGGGCCGGCGCAGTTGAAGGACGCCGACATGCGCGTGGACTTCCAGGCCGAGACCACGCCCAACGACGTGGTCACGGTGCTGGTGACCGATCCGCTGACCGACAACGAGCAGTGGGACCTCTACCAACCCGGTGAATGGCGTTTGTGGCGCGGCGGCGAATGCGTCGCCCAGGGCCAGGTGGCCTGACGGCAGCCTGGCTGGACGGCCCGCTGCAGAACGGGTCGCTTTCGATAATCGGATTCAGGGGACAGACCCTTCATGTTCAAGAGTTATCTGCGTTTGGCGCTGTTCGCCCTGGGGCTGCTGGTCGGCGTCCAGGTGCCAGGGTTCATCGACGATTACACCAAGCGGGTCGAGGCGCACCGCCTGGAGTCCGAGCAGAGCCTGAGCGGCTTCCGCGACACCGCCCGGCGCTTCTTCAAGGGCGACCTGGACGCCCTGGTGGCCCATTACCAGGCCAGCAAGGACGAGGTGATGCGCAGCGACGCCCAGAGCATTGCGCTGCTGGTCGACCGCGCGGCCTTCCTGGAGCGTGAATCGAAGGCCATGCAGGGGCCGTGGTACGGCCAGCTCTGGCACCTGTCGACCGCCGCCGACATGGACCTGGTGGAGGAGACCTTCGCGGCCTACCGCTACCAGGTGCTGCTGGCACCGGAGGCGATCGCCTGGGGCATCGCCTGCGCGCTGTTGCTGGCCTGGGTGGTCGAGCTGCTGCTGTTGGGCGTCGCCACGCTGTTCAGCGGCAGCCAGACCCGGCAGGCACAGGCCCGCCACTGGCGTTAGAAACGCAGCACCAGTTCCGGCCCCAGGTAGGTATTGGCGGTGCTGATGTCGTCGTCACCGAGCAGGCCCACCGCCGCCGCCAGCTGCAGGCGGGCCAGCAGGTAGCGCAGCTTGGCCTCCAGCAGGTCGCGGCGGGCGAGGAACACTTGTTCCTCGGCGTTGAGGATGTCGACGTTGGTGCTGGAGCCGGCGAGGAAGCCCTTCTTCGCCGAATCCTGGGCCCGTTCGCTGGACTCCACCGCCCGCTGCAGCGCCCGGATGCGCGCCTGACCGCTCTGCACCCCGCGAAACTCCCGGGTGGTCGCCGAGAACACTTCCTCACGGGTCGCCTTCAGCTCTTCGTCCGCCTGGTCGCGGCTGGCGATGGCCTGGCGCACCCGGGCACTCACCGCACCGCCTGAGTAGAGTGGCATGTTGAATTCCACCCCGGCCGAGGCGTAGCGGTTCTGCTGGTCGATGGTGGAGATCGAGTCGCTTTCGCTGTCGGTGTAGCCCAGTACCAGGTCCAGGGTGGGCCAGTGCCCGCTCTCGGCCCGGTTGACCTCTTCTTCCGCCGCGCTGTGGCTGTAGGTGCGGGCCCGCAGCGACGGGTTGTTGGCCTGGGCCTGGTTCAACCAGGCCTGCAGGCTGCTGGGTTGCAGGGTCGGGGTGGGGAAGTCCTCGCGCAGCGTGGCCACGTGCCGGGGCTCCTCGCCGAGCATTTCCTGCAGCAGGCGCAGGGCGACCACCAGGTTGTCCTGGGCCTCGATCAGCTCGGCCATCGCCAGGTCGCGGCGCGCCGTGGCCTGGTCGACGTCGGTGACCGTGCCGTCGCCCAGGTCGAAGCGCCGTTGCGAGGCCGACACCTGCTGCTCGAAGGCCTTGAGCTTGGCGTTGGCCAGGTCGATGGTCTCGCGGGTCAGCAATACGTCGAAGTAGCGGCTGGCCAGGCGCACGGCGACGTTCTGGGTCTTGGCGTCGAACACCGCCGCGCTGTAGTCGGCGCGGTGCTTGCCCTGGCGGTACTCGGCCATGCGCTGGCGGTTGAACAGCGGCTGGCGCAACTGCAGGTTGAGGTTCTGCGAGTCGTAGTCCAGGTCGTTTTCCACCGAATTGCCCAGCAGGTTGTCCTGCTCCTGGGTGCCGTCGACCCGGCTCTTGCTGGCGCTGGCGTTCAGCTGCGGCAGCAGGCCGGCTCGGCCCAGTGCGCGGTTCTCCAGGCCGGCATCGCGTTCGTGCACGGCGGCGCGGTAGGTCGGTCCCTGCATCTGCATGATCGACCAGGCGTCCTGCAGGTCCAGTGCGAATACAGCCTGGCTGGCAAAGGCGGCCAGGCACAACAGCGGCATGCGGGTGACCATTTCATTGCTCCTTGAAGGCGCCGTCGACACGTTCGAGCATGGGTTTCATCAGGTAGCTGAGGAGGTTGCGTTCACCGGTCTTGATCGTCACGGTGGCGGGCATGCCCGCGCGAATCCGACTGCTGCCGAGTTTTTCCATGCCCGCCGGGGTGACTTCGACCTGGGCGAGGTAATAGGGCTGTTTGTTGGTTTCATCGATCAGCCGGTCCGCCGAGACGGTCATCACGCGGCCGGGGATGTTGGGGGTCTGGGCGTGGTTGAAGGCGGGGAAGGTGATGTCCACCGGCAGACCGGGCGCCAGCTTGTCGATGGCCTGCACCGGCACCATGGCGTCCACCTGCAGCGGCTCGTTGGCCGGCACCACGTCCATGATTTCCGACCCGGCCTGGATCACCCCGCCGATGGTCGAGACGTTGAGGCCCAGGATCACCCCGTCGATGGGCGAGCGGATCACCGTGTTGGCCACTTCGTAGTCCAGGGCGCGCAGGCGGTCGGCCAGGGCCGTGGCTTCCTTCTGGGTGTCGGTGAGTTGTGATTGCACCTCCTTCTGGTGGTCCTGTTCGAGCTGCAGGATGCGCAGCTTGAGTTCGGCGATCTGGTTGCGGGTGCGGCCGATGTCCGCGATGTTCTGCGCCATGGAGGCGCTCATCTCGGCGGCGTTGCGCTCCAGTTCGAGCATGCGGTTGCGCGTTACGTAGCCCTCGGCCGCCAGGCTGCGCACGCCGCCCAGCTCCTGGTTGAGCAGTTTGATCTGCGCGCTGCGGGCGCCCTGGATCTGGCGCAGGCCCTTGAGCTGCTCCTCGGCGCCGAGGATGTTCTCGCGCAGGATCCCGGCCTCGCCGAACAGCGCCGCCCGGCGCGTGTTGAACAGCCGCTGCTGCAGGTTGATGGCCGACTCCAGGCGCGGGTCGCCTTCGAATTGCGCCAGCAGCTGCGGGTCGAAGTGCACCTCGGTGCTGCCGTCGCGCTCGGCCTGCAGGCGGTTCTCCACGGTGCGCACCACGATGTACTGGGCGCTGACCACGCCCTGTTCGGCGATGGCCCGGGTGGAATCCAGCTCGACCAGCGCCTGGTCGCGTTTCACCAGGTCGCCTTCGCGGACCAGGATGGCGCGCACCGAGCCACCGGTCAGGTGCTGGATGGTCTTGCGGTTGTCGGTCACGTTGACCGTGGCGTTGGCCACCACGCCGGCGTCCAGCGGGGCCAGGCTGGCCCACAGCAGGAAGCCGCCGAAACCGGCCACCACCAGCCACACGCCCCAGCGCCCGGGGCGGCGGTCGTCGAGGTCGAGGGTGGTGTCCTGTTCACCGGGGTAGGGGATCAGGCTCTTGCGTTCGAATTCGAGGTTCGACATGACGCATCACTCCTTGGTCTTCACCGAGGCCAGGGTCGGGCCACCGGGGCCGATCACGCTGGCCTGGCGCAGGGCGGCGAAGACTTCGTCGCGGTTGCCAAACATCTGCACGCTGCCTTCGCGCAGCAGCAGCACCTTGTCCACCATGTTCAGCACGGTCGGCCGGTGGGAAATCAGCACCAGGGTCTTGCCGCGCCGCTTGAGGTCGAGCAGGGCCTGGACCAGGGCGGCCTCGCCGACGTCGTCGAGGCTGGCGTTGGGCTCGTCGAGGATCACCAGCGACGGGTCGCCGTACAGCGCCCGGGCCAGGCCGATGCGCTGCTTCTGGCCGCCGGACAGCGAGCCGCCATCGACCCCCAGGTGGGTGTCATAGCCCTGGGGCAGGCGCAGGATCATTTCGTGCACGCCGGCCTGTTTGGCCGCGAGGATCACCGCCTCGCCATCGATCTCGGCGAAACGCGCGATGTTCTCGGCGATGCTGCCTTCGAACAGCTCCACGTCCTGGGGCAGGTAGCCGAGCCAGGGGCCGAGCTCTTCCTTGTTCCACTGGAACAGCTCGGCGCCGTCCAGGCGCACCTTGCCGGCCTGGGTCGGCCAGATACCCACCAGCAGGCGTGCCAGGGTGGATTTGCCGGACGCCGACGGGCCGATCACGCCCAGGGCTTCGCCGGGGGCCAGGTTGAAGGTGATGCCGCGCAGGATGCCGTTGGCCGAGCCCGGGGCATTGGCGAAGGCGGATTCCACCGAGAGCATGCCCACCGGCTTGGGCAGCGGCATGGACGGCCGGTGCGCCGGAAAGTCGGCGAGCAGGGTGTTGAGCCGGTCCCAGGCGCTGCGGCTGGCCAGCAGCTGCTTCCAGGCGCCGATCACCTGTTCCACCGGGCCCAGGGCACGGCCGGAGAGGATCGAGCTGGCGATCATCATGCCGGCGGTGATTTCACCCTTGATCGCCAGCAACGCGCCGGCACCGAGGATCAGCGACTGCAGGGTGATGCGCACGAAGCGGGTGGCGCCGTTGATGTAGGCCGCGCGGTCGGAGGCCAGCGTCTGCATCTCGAGGATGCGCATGTGGCTGCCGAACCAGCGCTTGCGGATCGCCGGCAGCATGCCCATGGCCTCGATCACCTCGGCGTTGCGCAGGTTGTTGTTGGCGAAGCTGCCGGAGGCCAGGGACGCCTGGTTGGCTTCGGCCAGCGGCTTGCGGGTGCTGATCTCCGTCAGGTAGCCCAGGCCCACCAGCAGCGCCGAGCCGATCAGGGTGATGAGGCCGAGCAGGGGGTGCACCAGGTAGATCACCAGCAGGTAGATCGGCGTCCACGGCGCATCGAAAAAGGCGAAGAGCCCGTTTCCGGTGAGAAATTGACGCACCTGGGACAGGTCCTGCAGGGCCTGCGCCGGATTTCCGCCGGAGCGCCGCAGGTTGCGTTCGAATGCGGCGTTGAAGATGCGCTTGTTGAGCATCATGTCCAGGCGGTTGCCCACCCGGATCAGCACACTGGAGCGCACCACCTCGAGCAGGGCCATCAGCACGTAGAGGCCGATGACCAGTACGGTCAGCATCAGCAGGGTGGTGACGTTGCTGCTCACCAGCGCCCGGTCGTACACCTGCAGCATGTACACCGCCGGGGTGAGCATCAGCACGTTGATCACGCCGCTGAACGCGGCAAGCACATAGAAGGTACGGCGTAGGCGAAACAGGACCTCGGTCAGTTCGGAGCGAGGGGACGGCAACATGTCCATATAGAACCTCCAGTACTGCTGGGGTGCACCGAGAGCCGGTGTCGATTCTCTGGCGTTTTCTTGTGTGTGCGGAGCATGGCCGCCCGAACGGGCGTTTAGAGGGGGCTCGCCACCTAGGTATAGATGGCGGTTTTAGGCAGTGAAAGGCAGGGATTAGACCGTTTTTGAATTATTAACTGATCTTTATTCTCTTTTTCTGACAGCTACTTAGCGTTTCAAAGAGAAATTAATGGTCAGACCGACGGTATCTTGACAAGGCGGAGGGCCGGGACTTTAGTCTAATCGTGTGAAAACCCCGATGAGGCATGCGGTGCAGGAGAGGGTGCCGCGGCGTGTGTCGGGTGAGAACGCGAAGAGAAGAATCATGAGCACAACATCGCGACAGCGCAGCCGTATCAGTGCTTCACCGCTAGGGCACTTTTTCGCTCCTCAGTTCCACGGGCCACCCCAGGCCTGATCTCCAACCGGTGTCGTTACCCGGTGCTGAAGGGAAACAGCCAGACGCCATAGCACCGCCGATCGTGATCGCGGCGGGACGGGCAGGGTTTGCCCGGTTTCCCTGATTTTCATTTTTGTCATGCGACGCCAGGCCGCGCTCAGGCGAGGTACGTCTGCACGGGGCAGGTTGTTTTCGCGTTTTTGTCTATACGCATCGAGGACACCGCATCATGGCCAATTTCATCAAATCCGATCTGGAATTCATTCTTCAGCAGATCTTCATCGCCGAGGCCCACGCCGCCGGCACCCCGCTCACCGACCTGTTGCCCAATTCCGAAGTGCCGTTCGGCCTGCGCACGGTGGACGGCAGCTACAACAACCTAGTGGATGGCCGCTCGCTCTACGGCGCGGCGGACCAGCCGTTCCCGACGGTGACCGGCCAGCATTTTCTCAATGACCAGGATGGCGACAGCTTCGACACCAATGGCCCCGGCCCCGGCGGGCTGCTGACCAATACCAACTACGCCTCCACCAGCAACGTGGTGGACGCCGACCCGCGGATCATCTCCAACCTGATCGTCGACCAGACCATCACCAACCCGGCCGCCGTGCAGGCCTACGTGGACGCCGGCCTCGGCACCCTCGACGAGAACGGCGTGCTGCTGGGCCTGGACGGTGTGCCGATTCCCGCCGGGCAGCCGCTGTTCATCCCCAACACCGCGCCGGACGAAGGGCTGTCTGCCGGCTTCAACACCTGGTTCACCTTCTTCGGGCAGTTCTTCGACCATGGCCTGGACCTGGTGGGCAAGGGCGGCAACGGCACCATCTTCATCCCGCTGCAGCCGGACGACCCGCTGTACAACGCGGCGTCGCCGCAGACCAACTTCATGGTCCTGACCCGCGCCACCAACACCGCGGTAAGCGCCGGGGATGACGGGGTACTGGGCACCGCCGATGACGTGCACATGCACGTCAACTCCACCACGCCGTTCGTCGACCAGAACCAGACCTACAGCTCCCATGCCTCGCACCAGGTGTTCCTGCGCGCCTACGAGCTGGATGCCAATGGCCATCCGGTGGCCACCGGCAAGCTGCTGACCAACCGCGACATCGGGCCGGACGGCGTGTTCGGCACGGACGACGACGTGGAAATCGGCGGCATGGCCACCTGGGGCGTGCTCAAGGCCCAGGCCCGGGACATCCTGGGTATCGAACTGGACGATTTCGACGTGGGCCGTGTGCCGCTGCTGGCCACCGACGAATACGGCAACTTCCTGCTTGGCGACAACGGCTTCCCGCAACTGGTCACCGCCGATGGCCTGGTGGAGGGCAACCCGGCGGCGCCGGTGGATGCCACCAGCGCCCTGGCCACCGGCCACGGCTTCCTGGATGACATCGCCCACTCGGCCAACCCGTTCAGCAGCCAGACCGGCGCGGCGCTCACCGCCGACGGCGACACGGACATCGGTGGCGTGCAGCCGGCGGGCACCTTCGACAACGAACTGCTGGATGCGCACTACATCGCCGGTGACGGACGGGTCAACGAGAACATCGCCCTGACCGCCGTGCACCACGTGTTCCACTCCGAACACAACCGCCTGGTCGAACACACCAAGGCCGTGGTGCTGGAGTCCGCCGCCACCGACCTGGCCTTCCTCAACCAGTGGTTGCTGGCGCCGGTGACCGAAGTCCCGGCCGACCTGTCGACCCTGCAGTGGAACGGCGAACGGCTGTTCCAGGCCGCCAAGTTCGGCACCGAAATGCAGTACCAGCACCTGGTGTTCGAGGAGTTCGCGCGCAAGGTGCAGCCGCAGGTGGACGCCTTCCTGGCGCCGGACGGCTACGACACCACCATCAACCCGGCGATCATGGCCGAGTTCGCCCACACCGTGTACCGCTTCGGCCACTCGATGCTGACCGAGACCGTGGACCGCCTCGACCCGGATTTCGTCTCCAGCGAGATGGGCCTGATCGAAGCCTTCCTCAACCCACTGGCCTTCGCCGCCAGCGGCCCGGATGCCGACACCGCCGCCGGCGCCATCGTGCGTGGTACCACCCGGCAACTGGGCAACGAGGTCGACGAATTCGTCACCGAGGCCCTGCGCAACGAACTGCTCGGCCTGCCGCTGGACCTGGCGGCGATCAACATCGCCCGCGGCCGCGACACCGGCGTGCCCTCGCTGAACGCCGCCCGTGCCGAGTTCTACGCCATGACCGGCGACAGCCAGCTCAAGCCGTACACCAGCTGGCTCGACCTGATGCAGAACCTCAAGCACCCGGCGTCCCTGGTCAACTTCATCGCCGCCTACGGCATTCATGCCAGCCTCACCGGCGACCTGACCGCCAAGCGGGCAGCGGCTGCCGACCTGGTGTTCGGCGGCGGCGCGGTGTCCGACGTGGACCGCATGGCCTTCCTCAACGGCCCGGCGGCCGCCACCGGGGTCAACAACATCGACTTCTGGGTCGGTGGCCTGGCCGAGCGGCAGATGCCGTTCGGCGGGCTGCTCGGCTCGACCTTCAACTTCGTCTTCGAGACCCAGCTGGAGGCGCTGCAGAACGGCGACCGCTTCTACTACCTGGCGCGCCTGGCCGGCATGAACTTCCTGACCGAGATGGAGAACAACTCGTTCGCCAAGCTGGTCATGCAGAACACCGATGCCTTCCACCTGCCGGCGGACATCTTCTCGACCCCGGGGCTGATCCTCGAAGTCGACCAGAACCGCCAGTACAACGGCGAGCTGGGCAGCGCCGACCCGCTGGGCGACAACCCCTTGCAGGCGCTGGTGATCCGCGACGACCCCGGCACCCCGGCCGCGGAAAGCAACTACCTGCGCTACACCGGCGACGAGCACGTAGTGCTCGGTGGCACCAGTGGCAACGACACCCTGATCGCCAGCATCGGTGACGACACCCTGTGGGGCGACGGCGGCGACGACCGCCTGGAAGGCGGCGACGGCAATGACACCATCGAAGGCGGTGCCGGCGACGACATCATCACCGACTGGGGCGGCGACGACACCCTCAAGGGCGGTGATGGCAACGACGTGATCCACGGCGGCAACGGCGCCAACCTGATCCTCGGCGGCGCCGGCAGTGACTTCATCATCACCGGCGAGGACGTCTCGGAAACCTTCGCCGGCCCCGGCAACGACTTCATCCTCGGGGCCAAGGGCAACCTGCAGACCGCCGGCAACGAAGGCGACGACTGGATCGAGATCGGCACCCAAGACGGTGCGCCCGGCGACAACTTCGACACCTTCGCCACCGACCGCATCGATGGCCATGACGTGTTCGTCGGCGGTGGCGGCTTCGACGAGTTCATCGGCGAGGGCGGCGACGACATCTTCGTCGGCTCCGACGGCGAGGACCACTACGACGGCATGTCCGGGTTCGACTGGGTGACCTACAAGGCCGACCGTTTCGGCGTGACCTCGGACATGAACGTCGATGATTTCTTCGAACCACCGGTGGCGCCGTCCAGCGCCGGCATTCTCGACCGTTTCGCCGAAGTCGAAGGCCTGTCCGGCTCGACCCACGCCGACGTGCTGCGCGGCGATGACGCCGATGCCGAGCTGATCGCCAGCGCCGGGGCCAAGGGCAGCGTGCTGACCGCCGAAGGCATCGCCCGCATCGCCGGCCTGCAGCAGTTCCTCAACCAGGCCCTGGGGGGCAACGTCACCTCGTTCGGTGCCGGCAACATCATCCTCGGCGGTGGCGGCAGCGACATCCTCGAAGGGCGGGGCGGCGACGACCTGATCGACGGCGACCGCATGCTCAACGTGCGCGTCTCGGTCACCGGGCACCCGACCATCACCAGCGTCAACAGCATCGCCGAGCTGGTGCCCTACATGCTGTCCGGGGAGATCAAGCCGCAGCAGCTGAGCATCGTGCGGGAAGTCATCACCGGGTCGGCGGCCTACGACACGGCGATCTATTCCGACGTGCGCGACAACTACACCATCCAGACCAATGGCGCCGGCGTGACCACGGTCACCCACCTCAACGGCGGGGCCGATGGCATCGATCGCCTGATCAACGTCGAGCGCCTGCAGTTCGCCGACGAAGCGGTGGTGCTGGTGGGTGGCAACAGCGGCCCGGTCGGGCAACTGGTGATCAGCGGCGATGCCGAGATCGGCAGCCTGCTGACCGCCTCGATCGCTGGCGTCACCGATGCCGACAACGTCGGCGGCGTGATCACCGGGCCGGTGGCCTACACCTGGCAGGTCGAGCGCGTGGCCGGCAGCGGCATCTTCGAGGACATCGTCACCGAAGGCGGCGACAAGCCGGCCTCGGCCGTGGGCAACAGCCTGCGCGTCACCGCCGACCTGGACGGCCTGGCCCTGCGCGTGCGGGCGATCTACAAGGACGCCGACGGCACCCTGGAAAACGTCTTCTCGCAACCGACCGACACGGTGACCGGCGACATCACGCCACCGGCACCGACCGCCCCGCTGCCCGAAGAAACCCTGGTGGCCAGCCCCGGCATCCACCTGATCCGCGCCGACCTGCAGTTCATCCTCGACCAGATCATCATCGCCGAGCGGCATTCGGCCGGTGAAAGCCTGTATGACCTGGTGCCCAACGCCCGCCTGGCCTATGGCCTGCGCACCGTGGACGGCTCCTACAACAACCTGGAACAGGGCCAGCACCTGTATGGCGCGGCCGACCAGCCGTTCCCGCTGCTGCTCGACCAGGTGTTCCGCAACGAGCAGGACGAAACGCCGTTCTTCGGCGTGAGCAACACCAACTACGCGGCCACCGGTCCTGGCGGCAACGTGGTGGACTCCGATCCGCGGGTCATCTCCAACCTAGTGGTGGACCAAACCCGGGGCAACCCGGTGGCCGTGGCCGCCTTCGTCGACGCCGGCCTGGGCATCCTGGCCGACGGCACCCAGCTCGACCCAGAGGGCGAGGCGTTCCCCATCGGCACGCTGCTCGACCTGGACGGCAACGAGATTCCCGCCGGGCAACCGCTGTTCATCCCCAACACCGCACCGGACGAAGGGCTGTCCGCCGGCTTCAACTCCTGGTTCACCCTGTTCGGGCAGTTCTTCGACCACGGCCTGGACCTGGTCAACAAGGGCGGCAACGGCACGGTGTTCGTGCCGCTGGCCAATGACGACCCGCTGGTGATGGGCGCCGACGGCATCTTCGGCACCGCCGACGACCTGGCGGCCAGCCAGCGCTTCATGCTGCTGACCCGCGCCACCAACGTGGCGGTGCAGGCCGGTGACGACGGCGTCTTCGGCACCGCGGACGACGTGCACCTGCACAACAACCAGACCACGCCGTTCGTGGATCAGAACCAGACCTACACCTCGCACTCCTCGCACCAGGTGTTCCTGCGCGAGTACGCCCTGGACGAGAACGGCCACCCGGTGGCCACCGGGCGCCTGCTCAACGGCGCCGACGGCGGCCTGCCGACCTGGGCGGACGTCAAGCAGCAGGCCCGGGAAATGCTCGGTATCCAGCTGGACGACCTGGACGTGCTCAACCTGCCGCTGGTGGCGGCCGATGCCTACGGCAAGTTCATCCCGCACCCGGTGACTGGCTTCGCGCAGATCATCACCCAGGCCAACGGCCTGCAGTCGGGCACCCCGGCGGCGCCGATCGACGCCTCCCTGGCCGGGCGCAGCGGGCATGCATTCCTCGATGACATCGCCCACAGCGCCAACCCGCGCAGCAGCCAGACCGGGCAACCGCTGGTAGCCGACGCCGATAACGTGATCGGCGGCGTGCAGCCGGCGGGCACCTACGACAACGAGCTGCTCGACGCGCACTTCATCACCGGCGATGGCCGCGGCAACGAGAACATCGGCCTGACCGCCGTGCACCATGTGTTCCACTCCGAGCACAACCGCATGGTGCAGCACACCAAGGACGTGGTGCTGGCCTCCAACGACGTCAGCTTCATCAACCAGTGGCTGCTCAGCCCGGTGACTTCGCTGCCGGACACCCCGGCGGAAATCGCTGCCCTGGACTGGAACGGCGAGCGGCTGTTCCAGGCGGCGCGGTTCTCCACCGAGATGCAGTACCAGCACCTGGTGTTCGAGGAGTTCGCGCGCAAGGTGCAGCCGCAGGTGGACGTGTTCTTCAACGCCACCCAGGTGTACGACACCGAGATCAACCCGGCCATCGTCGCCGAGTTCGCCCACGTCGTGTACCGCTTCGGCCACTCGATGCTGACCGAGACCGTGGACCGCTTCGACCCGAACTTCGTCTCCAGCGAAATGGGCCTGATCGACGCCTTCCTCAACCCGCTTGCGTTCAACCGGCTGAGTGATGGCAACGGCGGTTTCGTCACCGTCAGCGCCGAAGACGCCGCCGGTGCCATCGTGCGTGGCATGACCCGGCAGCTGGGCAACGAGATCGACGAGTTCGTCACCGAGGCGCTGCGCAACAACCTGCTCGGCCTGCCCCTGGACCTGGCGGCGATCAATCTGGTGCGCGGGCGCGACACCGGTATCCCGTCGCTGAATGCGGCCCGCCAGGAGTTCTACAACGCCACCGGCGACAGCCAGCTCAAGCCGTACAGCAGCTGGGTGGACTTCGCCGTCAACCTCAAGCACCAGATGTCGGTGGTCAACTTCATCGCCGCCTACGGCACCCACAGCGAACTGCTGGCTGCCGACGTCAACACCCTGGCCGAGAAGCGTGCAGTAGCTATGGCCCTGGTGTTCGGCGGTACGGCCGTGATCAACGAGGGCACCGCCCAGCAGCGGGTGTTCGATGCCGACGCGGTGGGCGTCAACCGCCTGGACTTCCTCAACGGTCCGGCGGCCACCACCGGGGTCAATGACATCGACCTGTGGATCGGTGGCCTGGCCGAGCGGCAGATGCCGTTCGGCGGGCTGCTCGGCTCGACCTTCAACTTCGTGTTCGAGAACCAGATGGAGAAACTGCAGGACGGCGACCGCTTCTACTACCTGGAGCGGGTCAACGGCCTGAACTTCCTCACGGAGCTGGAGAACAACTCGTTCGCCAAGCTGATCATGGCCAACACCAATGCCACCCACCTGCCGGGCGACGTGTTCTCGACCCCGGGCTTCACCCTGGAGGTCAACCAGCTGTTGCAGTTCACCGGGCTGGGCGTGGATGGTCGCGCCGATCCGACGGGGGACAACCCGGTGTTGCCGCTGGTGATCCGCGACAACCCGGCCACCCCGGGCGCGGACAGCAACTACCTGCGCTACACCGGTGACGAGCACGTGGTGCTGGGCGGGACCGCCGGCAACGACATCCTGATCTCGAGCATCGGCGACGACACGCTCTACGGCGACGGCGGCAACGACCGCATCGAGGGTGGCGACGGCAACGACCTGATCCGCGGCGGTGCCGGCGACGACATCCTCACGGACATAGGCGGTGACGACAACATCCAGGGCGACGATGGCAACGACGTGATCCACGGCGGCAACGGCCTCAACCTGATCCTGGGCGGCTACGGCAACGACTTCATCGTCTCCGGCCTGGATTCCTCCGAGATCTTCGGCGGTGGCGGCAACGACTACCTGCTCGGGCACCGCGCCAACGAGGCGGTATTCGGTGGCGAGGGCGATGACTGGCTGGAACACGGTGGCGTGGACGGTGCGTCCGGCGACAACTTCCACCCGTTCGGCCTGGACACCATCGTCGGCCACGATGTGTTCATCGGTGAGCGTGGCCTGATCGACCGCATGGACGGCGAGGGTGGCGACGACATCATGCTCGGCAATGGCGGCGACGGTGACCGCTACATCGGGATGTCCGGTTTCGACTGGGCGGTGTTCCGCGATGACCCGTTCGGGGCCAACGTCGACTTCACCCTGCGGGCCTTCGACGAGGCGCCGATCCCGGCCTCGAATGCCTCGGTGCTGGCGCGCTTCGAAGCTGTGGAAGGGCTGTCCGGCTCGCACCACAGCGACATCCTGCGCGGCGACGACGCCGATGCCGCCGGTATCGCCACGGCTGGCGCCACCGGCAGCGTGCTGACCCACATCGACCTGATCGATGGCCTGCAGGAGTTCCTCGACACGTTCCTCGGGGCCGGGCAGACCAGCTTCGGCGCGGGCAACATCATCCTTGGCGGCAACGGCAGCGACATCATCGAAGGGCGGGGCGGCGACGACCTGATCGACGGCGATGCCTGGCTCAACGTGCGCATCAGCGTACGCGCCAACCTCGACGGCACCGGCGCGGAACTGCGCTCGGTGACCAGCATGAGCCAACTGATCCCGGACATGATGTCCGGCGCGATCAACCCGGGGCAGCTGGTGATCGTCCGCGAGATCCTCAACGCGGCGCCTGACCCGCTGAACATGGGCCATTCGTTCGACACCGCGGTGTATGCCGGCCTGGCCGCCAACTACGAGGTGATCGAGAACTTCGACGGCACCTACACCGTGGTCGACCTCGGGCCGGACGGCCTGGGCGGTGGCGAGGATGGCACCGACCGCATCACCAACATCGAGCGCATCCAGTTCAACGACCAGGTGCTGGTGCTGGTGGACGGGCTGAACGCCGAAACCGAGGGTGCGCTGCGGATCAGCGACGGTTCGCCGGCCGTGGGCCAGGTGCTGACGGTGTCCGCCGACCTGGTGCGTGACGCCGACAACATCAGCGCCACCAACGTCAACGGCGCGCTCGCCGGCCCGGTCAGCTACTACTGGCAGGTCGACCTGGAGGGCGATGGCACCTTCGAGGACATCGTCACCGAGATCGTCGGCGGCGAGGCGGCCCGGGCCACCGGCCCGAGCTTCACCGTCACCGCCGACCTCGCCGGGCTGGCCCTGCGGGTCAAGGGCATCTACCAGGACGCCCACGGCGTGCTGGAAACGGTGTTCTCCGCACCGACCACCGCGGTGGTGGTCGGTGGCGACCCGAACGACCTGCCGGTGGGCAGCGTGGCGATCAGCAACAGCACGCCGTTCACCGGTCAGCAGCTGTCGGTCAACAACGCCTTCACCGATGCCGATGGCCTGGTCGGGGTGCAGTTCGCCTACCAGTGGCAGTCGGGCAGCGCCGGCAACTTCGTCAACATCGCCGGCGCCACGGGGGCGACCTTCACTGCGCCGCAGTCCCTGGCCGGGCAGCAACTGCGGGTGATCGTCAGCTACACCGACAACGGCAACACCCTGGAGTACCTGGTCTCGGCGGCCACCGGCGCGCTGCTGCTGGGCATCGTGGGCACCGCCGGCAACGACGTGCTCAACGGCACCCCGGGCAATGACATGCTCGACGGCCTGGGCGGCAACGACATCCTCAACGCGCTGGGTGGCAATGACCTGCTGTACGGCGGCACCGGCGACGATGCGCTCAATGGCGGCGCCGGTGACGACGCGATGTTCGGCGGCACTGGTAATGACACCTACCAGGTCGACAGCGTCGGCGACAGTGTGACCGAAGCCCTGAACGCCGGCACCGACACCGTGCAGACCACCCTGGCCAGCTACACCCTGGGTGCTAACGTGGAGAACCTGACCTTCACCGGCAGCGGCAACTTCAGCGGCACCGGCAATGGCCTGGCCAACGTCATTACCGGCGGAGCCGGCAATGACACGCTGCTGGGCGGAGCGGGCAACGACACCCTCAACGGGCTGGGCGGCAACGACCTGCTCGATGGTGGCGAAGGCAACGACAGCCTGAACGGCGGTACCGGCGACGACACCTACGTGGTCGACAGCGCCAGCGACACCGTCAACGAGGGCACCAACGCCGGCAGCGACCTGGTGCGCACCGCCCTGGGCAGCTACACCCTGGGGGCCAACGTCGAGCACCTGACCTACACCGGCAGCGGCAACTTCGTCGGGGTGGGCAACGGCCTGGACAACGTCATCACCGGCGGCATCGGCAATGACGTGCTCAGCGGCGCGGGCGGCAACGACACTCTCGCGGGCGGCGCCGGCAACGACGTGATGATGGGCGGCACCGGCAACGATACCTACGAGGTGGACGGCAGCGGCGACCTGGTGGTCGAGAGTGCCGGGGAGGGCACCGACCTGGTGCGCACCGCGCTCGGTGCCTACACCCTGGCGAACAACGTCGAGAACCTGACCTACACCGGAACGGGTGATTTTACCGGGGTCGGCAACGCCCTGGCCAACATCCTGGTCGGCGGCATCGGCAACGACAACCTCAACGGGGGCAGCGGCAACGACACCCTGGAAGGCGGCGCCGGTGACGACCTGCTCGACGGTGGTGTGGGCAACGACGCCATGAGCGGCGGAGCCGGCAACGACACCTACGTGGTCAACAGTGTCACCGACACCGTCAGCGAGGGCCTGAACGCCGGCATCGACAGCGTGCAGACCAGCCTGACCAGCTACACCCTGGGCGACAACGTGGAAAACCTGAGCAAGACCGGCGCCGGCAACTTCAGCGGCACCGGCAACGCCCTGGCCAACGTCATCGTCGGTGGCAGTGGCAACGACACCCTGAACGGCCTGGACGGGGATGACACCCTCAGTGGCGGTGCCGGCAACGACACCCTCAATGGCGGGCAGGGGGCCGACGCGATGTTCGGCGGCCTGGGCAACGACAGCTATGTGGTGGACAACGCTGGCGACGTGGTGGTCGAGGAGGCGGATTCCGGCACGGACAGCGTGAGCACCTCGCTGTCGAGTTACAGCCTCAGCGATCACGTGGAAAACCTGACGTTCACCGGGGTCGGCGCCTTCACCGGCGTGGGCAACGCCCAGGCCAACACGATCACCGGTGGCAACGGTGCCGACAGCCTCGACGGCGGCGCAGGCGTGGATCGCCTGGTCGGCGGTGCGGGCAACGACACCTACTACGTCGACCTCGCGGGCGACGTGGTGGTGGAAGCCAGCACCGGCGGCATCGATACGGTGCGCTCGACCAGCGCCAGCTACACCCTGGCCAACAACGTCGAACACCTGATCCACATCGGCAGCAACGCCACGGTGGCCACCGGCAACGGCCTGGACAACCAGATGCAGGGCGGTATCGGCAACGACATCCTCAGCGGTGCCGGCGGCGATGACACCCTGAGTGGCGGCGACGGCAACGACAGCCTGGACGGTGGCGCCGGTGCCGACCTGTTGCAAGGCGGGCTGGGCGACGACGCGCTGAACGGCGGGGCCGGCAACGACACCCTGGAGGGTGGCGACGGCAACGACACGCTGCTGGGTGGTCTGGGCAACGACCGGGTCACCGGCGGGGCCGGCAATGACCAGATGGACGCCAGCCAGGGCAACGACATCTTCGTCTTCGGCCCGGGCTTCGGCAGCGACGTGATCACCGGCTTCGACGCGGTGGCCACGGGCGGTCAGGACCTGCTCAACGTCGGCGCCTACAACCTCACGGTGGCGACCTTCGCCAGCCGCGTGTCGGTGCTCGATGCCGGCAACGACACCGTGGTGTCGATCAACGGTGCCGATGGCGGGAACATCGTGCTGGTCGGGGTGACGGACCACACCTCGGTGACCATCGCCGACTTCCAGCTGGTATGAGGATCAGGGGCAGGGAAGCGGCATGACGACGTAACCGGTGCGGGCGCAGGCCTGCACCGGTCTTTTGCTGGCCCAGGCGGCGCCATGCGCCGGGTCAGTCACCGCGTGGGGAGGCAATTTCATGAATGACAGGATCAGGATCGCCATCGTCGATGACCACCCGCTGCTGCGCCAGGGCGTGGCCACGACCCTGGGCAAGGTCATGGACTTCGAGGTGGTCGAGCAGGGTGGCTCGGCGGACGAGGCGCGGGAGATCGCCGCACGCTGCACGCCCGACGTGCTGCTGATGGACGTCAACATGCCCGGCGACACCTTCGCCGCGGTGAAGGCGATCAGCAAGTCGCAGCCGACGACGCGGATCATGATGCTCACCGTGTCCGAGGCCGAGGACGACGCCTACAGCGCCCTGGAAAACGGCGCCCAGGGCTACGTGCTCAAGGGCGTCAGCGGGCCGGACCTGGTGCAGGCGATCCGCAACGTGGCCAACGGCGAAACCTTCATCACCCCGGCCTTCGCCAGCCGCCTGCTGAGCCACTTCCGCCAGCACGAAAGCGAACGCCGCGGCATCGACCTGACCCACCGCGAGGAACAGATCATCCGCGAAGTGGCCAAGGGCCTGACCAACCGCGAGGTGGCCGACAAGCTCAACCTCAGCGAAAAGACCGTGAAGTACTACATGACCAACGTCATGCAGAAACTCCACGCCCGCAACCGCGTGGAAGCCGTGACCGCCGTGCAGCGCTACTGGGAATCCCAGAAAACCTGGCGCCTGGACATCCAGGCGCCCTGAGTGCGAACAGCGGTTCCTCCGTAGGAGCGGACTTGTCCGCGAGCCCGGCGGTCTGTGCCTCACGGTGTGCTGACGGTTGGACAAAAAAGCTCGCGGGCAATCGGGATGCCGCCCAGCCGCTCCTACAGGGTGGCCCGGTGGTCCAGTGCCGTAGCCTGGGTTGAGCGCAGCGATACCCGGGGCGGGGCTGATGGGTATTGCGGAACTCAGCCAGCGCGGTTAACCATTCCAAGGGCTCGCGGCTAAAGCCCCTCCTACGGGCGTGCATACCCTGTGGGAGGGGCTTCAGCCGCGACGGCCGTTGTCCGATACGGTTAAACAGCGGTTCCTCCGTAGGAGCGGACTTGTCCGCGAGCTCGGCGATTTGTGCCCAACGGCGTGCTGACGGTTGGACGAAAAGCTCGCGGGCAATCGGGATGCCGCCCAGCCGCTCCTACAGGGTGGCCCGGTGGTTCAGTGCCGTAGCCTGGGTTGAGCGCAGCGATACCCGGGGCGGGGCTGATGAGTATCGCGGAACTCAGCCAGCGGGGTTAACCATTCCAAGAGCTCGCGGCTAAAGCCCCTCCCACAGGGCTGTGCATACCTTGTGGGAGGGGCTTCAGCCGCGACGGGCCGGACAATGGCCTAAGCCGGCAGGGTAAAGCTTGCCCTGATACGGGTGCCCTGGCCGGGGGCGGATTCGATGCTGAACAGGCCGCCCAGGGATTCCACCCGGTAGCGCATGCCCACCAGGCCGAGGCGCGAGCGGCCTCGGCCCTGGGCTTGCACCGTGGCGTCGCTGATGCCGTCGCCGTCGTCTTCGATCTGCACCTCCAGGTCTCCGTCACGAAGCGTGGCGCTGACCCGCTGGCGCTTGCCGCCGGCGTGGCGGAAGGCGTTGTTCAGGGCCTCCTGCACCAGGCGGTAGATGCAGATCTTGTAGGGCAGCGGCACCTCCCCAGGCAGCGTGCCCAGCTGCAGCTCGACCTTGCTGTCGGTGCGCTGCTCGTGGCGCTGCACCACCAGCTCCAGCTCTTCACCCAGGCTCAGTTCGTTGATTTCCGGCAGGGCGAGGCCGCGGGACATGTTGCGGATTTCCTGCAGGGTTTCCTGGGCGGCGCTGCGGATGGTTTCCAGCGCGTCGTTGTCGAGGTTGCCGCCGTCCTGGCGGTAGCGGTCGCGCCATTCGCCCAGTTCGTCCAGGCGCAGCAGGATCAGGGTCAGCAGCTGCGCCGGGCCGTCGTGCAGGTCGGCGCCCAGGCGGCGGTGGGTCAGCTCGTTGATGGTGGAGAACTCCTGGGTGGCCAGGGTCACCTTGTGCTGCAGGGCGACGTTCTGCCGGTGCAGCGCGGCCTGTTCCTGCATCTGCCGGCGCAGCGCCACCTGCTGCCGGTCGATGATGCGGTCGCCGCGCCGCACGATGACGAACAGCACCAGCAGCATGGCCATGGTGGCGACCGCGATGACCGCCCAGACCTGCTGGTGAATGCTGCCGATCTCGTGCTCCATTTCGTAGAACTCGCCGATGGCGACGATGCGCCCGCTGCCGAATTCGCGCAGCGGCACGTAGGTCTCGTACAGCGGGATGCCCAGGCTGCGTTCGTAGTCGTGTTCGGCGTGCTCCAGGGGGCTCAGGCGCGTGACGATGCGGCCCTGCATCACCTGGTCGATGGGCTCCTGCGGGTAGTTGCGGTACACCGCCAGCTTGCTGGTGCTGTAGACGTTACTGCCGTCCGGCAGCCAGATCTTCACCGAGACGATGTGCTGGTTGAGCGAGGTATCGGCCATCAGTTTGTCGATGGCCGCGGTGTTGGCCGGCGACAGGCTGCGGGCCTGGGCCAGCTCCTGCACGTACTCGTCGAGGTAGGCCTCCATGTAGATCGCCGCCCCTTCGCCGGCGCTCTGCGCCGCGGCCAGGCGGATCTGCTGGCTGACCCGCAGGCCGACGAAGGCCATGGTCAAACCCATGATCAGCGTGGCGGTGATGAGGAATTGAGTGGAGCGATTGAGGCGGCGCAATTTGCCGGCAAATCGGCGCCAGGGCGTCGCCGCGACCAAGGTCGAATCGGCGCCCTCGACCAACGTCGTTGAATTTGATTGGACCTTCGCATCTGTGCCCATGGATGCCACTCCCGGATGCTGGCGACACGCGCTGGAAAAGGCCCGGACGCGGTATCGCGGTGCCTTTCCAACACGCTAGTCCAGGTTGCGTCGCAGGGTGGTTCTTTCCGTCGCCCTGACACGCTACACGGACTGCTCGCGGCGACGTGCGCGAGTGCAGCAGCTTGATAAGGCCCAGTGAAGGGGCCTTGTACTTATCAGGTGGGACCCGTGGCCGTGGCCGGCGCAGGAGAGGGCGCCGCGACTGACCCGGGTGCAGTGGAAGGAGTGCACCATGGACCGCTGTACAGGCCGCAACGACGCGGCGTCTGTGTTGTTCGGCGCAGTGCCCCTGCGCTTTCACGGGCCACCCCAGGGCCTGATATGCGGCGCTCCCGGCGCCACCCCGGTACGGCGTTCACTCGTCATCTTGCCGTCCCTGTCGCGTCTTTCCGTTTTCGTTCGTTCATCGTCCGCCACGCCGTTGCAGCGTTGCCGTTTGCATGTGGTTCCGAGTCGTTTTTCTTTCGCACCGAGGAAATAACAACATGGCCACCTTGACCATCATCAGGACAGACCTGGATTTCATCCTCCAGCAGATTCGCATCTCCGAGGCCCACGCCGCCGGCACGCCGCTGCTCGACCTGGTGGGCAACCCGCTGTTGCCCTGGGGCCTGCGCACCGTCGACGGCACCTACAACAACCTGGTCGCCGGCCAGGAACACTACGGCTCGGCCGACCAGGTCATGCCGCGCCTGCTCGACCCCGAGTTCATCGACGCCGAGAACGGCATCGACGGCCCCGGCTCGCCACCCGGTTTCCCCGGTTCGAACACCCAGACCTCCTACGAGCAGACCAGCGGCTACGTGGTCGACTCGCAGCCACGGACCATCAGCAACCTGATCGTCGACCAGAGCCTGGGCAACCCGGCGGCGGTGATCGCCGCGCTCGACTACGCCGGCTCGGAAGATTCCTTCGGCGACGCGCAACTGGTGGCCGCCGCCAATGCCGGGGCCAAGGCGGCCGCCGCTGCCGCCCTGGCCGCCAATGGCCAGGTCGCCGCCAGTGCCGCGACCCTGGCCGCCTCCGATGCCGCCGCCTCGGCCGCCGCCGCGAACGCCGCCACGGCCCAGGCCACGGCCGCTGCCGATGCCCAGGCGCACAGCAACGCAGTGGCCACCTCGAATGCTGCCTATGCCGCGCAGACCACGGCGTTCAACGCCTACATCGCCGCGCTGGCCACCCCGGATGCCGCCGACGATGGTCCGGCGCTGACCGCTTTCGTCAGTGCCGCCTCCACCGCGTCGGCCGCCGCGGCCACTGCCGCCGCCCTGGGCGAGGCGTCGCTGGCCTCCAATGCCGCGGCCTCGGCCGCTACCGCCGATGCGTCGGCCGCCGCCGCGCAACTGGCCACCGACAGCGCCGCCCACGACGCCGTGCTGGCCAACGCGACCGCCTCGGATGCCGCCGCCAGCGCCGCGGCGGCCAACCTGCAGCAGGTGCTGGACGACTTCGGCATCGTGGTCGAGAACGGCACGGTGGTGATCCCCAACCTGGCGCCGGACGAAGGCCTGAGCGCGCCGTTCAACTCCTGGATGACCCTGTTCGGCCAGTTCTTCGACCATGGCCTGGACCTGGTCAACAAGGGCGGCAGCGGCACCGTGTACATCCCGCTGCAACCGGACGACCCGCTGTACGTGCCGGGTTCGCACACCAACTTCATGGTGCTGACCCGCGCCACCAACCAGCCGGGGGCGGACGGCATCCTCGGCACCGCCGACGACGTGCGCGAGCACGTCAACCAGACCACCCCGTTCATCGACCAGAACCAGACCTACACCTCCCACGCCTCGCACCAGGCCTTCCTGCGCGAGTACGTGCTGGTCGACGGCAAGCCGGTGGCCACCGGGCACATGCTCGAAGGCGAGAACGGCGGCCTGGCCACCTGGGCCGATATCAAGGCCCAGGCCCGGGAGATGCTCGGCATCAACCTGACTGACGCCGACGTGACCAACGTGCCGCTGCTGGCCACCGACCAGTACGGCCAGTTCATCCGTGGCGAGAACGGCTTCGCCATGCTGGTGCGGCCGGGCAACCCGCCGATCGAGGTGGAGGGTGATCCGCTGAACCCGATCAGCACGGTGGGGGCGGTGCGCACCGGCCATGCCTTCCTCGACGACATCGCGCACAACGCGGTGCCGGTGGTGGTCGGCGGGCAACTGGTGGCCGACGCCGATGGCGTGGCCGGCAACGCGGTGGCGGTCAATCCGCAGAGCGGGCGCAACCTGGAGTACGACAACGAGCTGCTCGACGCCCACTACATCACCGGCGACGGCCGCGGTAACGAGAACATCGGCCTGACCGCCGTGCACCACGTGTTCCACGCCGAGCACAACCGCCTGGTGGAGGCCAACAAGGCGACCATCCTGGAGACTGGCGACCTGGCGTTCATCAACGAGTGGTTGCTGGTGCCGGTCAGCAGCGTGCCGAGCGACGCCGATGCCCTGGTGTGGAACGGCGAGCGGCTGTTCCAGGCGGCGCGTTTCATCAACGAAATGCAGTACCAGCACCTGGTGTTCGAGGAGTTCGCGCGCACCGTGCAGCCGCTGGTGGACCTGTTCACCTTCTCCAACACCATCGACATCAACCCGGCCATCGTCGCCGAGTTCGCCCACGTGGTGTACCGCTTCGGCCACTCGATGCTGAACGAGACCGTCGACCGCCTCGGCAATGACATGCAGTCGAACGACATCGGCCTGATCGAGGCCTTCCTCAACCCGATCGAGTTCACCCAGGGCGGCACCCTCAGTTCCGAGGAAGCCGCCGGGGCGATCATCCGTGGCATGATCCGGCAGACCGGCAACGAAATCGACGAGTTCATCACCGAGGCGTTGCGCAACAACTTGGTGGGGCTGCCGCTGGACCTGGCGGCTATCAACATCGCCCGGGGCCGCGACACCGGCATTCCGTCGCTGAACAATGCTCGCGCGCAGTTCTACGAAATGACCGGCGACAGCCAGCTCAAACCCTACGAGAGCTGGACCGACTTCGCCCTGAACATCAAGACGCCGGCCTCGATCATCAACTTCATCGCCGCCTACGGCACCCATGACAGCATCACCGGCACCCTGGAGCAGAAGCGGGACGCGGCCATGGCCCTGGTGATGGGCGGCGAGGGCGCCCCGGTGGACCGCGAAGCCTTCCTCAACGGCACCGGGATCTATGCCGGCAACAAGGGCGGCCTGAACCTGGTGGACTTCTGGATCGGTGGCCTGGCCGAGGCCAAGATGCCCTTCGGTGGCATGCTCGGCTCGACCTTCAACTTCGTCTTCGAAGTGCAGATGGAAAACCTGCAGAACGGCGACCGCTTCTACTACCTGAGCCGCACCCAGGGCATGAACCTGCTCAACGAGCTGGAGGGCAACACCTTCTCGGCCTTGGTGATGCGCAACACCGACCTGGGCAACCCCAACGCCTCGCACCTGCCGGGCAATCTGTTTCAGTCGGTCAACCACATCCTCGAACTGGACATGGACCGCCAGCAGTTCGCCGACCCGGTGGGCAACAACCCGGTACTCAATGCCTTGAATCCGCTGGTGATCCGCCGCGACCTGGATGGCGACGGCGACAATGACTACCTGCGCTACACCGGCGGCGACCACGTGGTGCTCGGCGGGCGTGACGACGAGAACGACACCCTGATCGGCGGGGCCGGCGACGACACCCTGTGGGGCGACGGCGGCAACGACGTGCTCGAAGGCGGCTACGGCATCGACCACATTCATGGCGGTGCTGGCGACGACATCATCACCGACATCGGCGACGCCGACGTGATCCACGGCGATGACGGCCACGACGTGATCCACACCGGCCCGGGCCTCGACCTGGTGTTCGGCGGGGCCGGCCAGGACTTCATCTACGGCGGGCCGGATGGCAAGGAGATTTTCGGCGGCCGCGACAACGACTTCATCTTCAGTGGCGACGGCCCGAGCTTCATCCTCGGCAACGAGGGCGATGACTGGATGGAGGGCGGGGCGGGCTTCGACACCCTGGCCGGGGACAACTCCGAGCTGTTCTTCAACAGCCCGATCATCGGCCACGACGTGATGAACGGCGGCGGCAACGACAACGACTACGACGGCGAGTCCGGCGACGACATCATGTTCCAGGGCCCCGGCATCCACCGCAACGAGGGGATGTGGGGCTTCGACTGGGCGATCCACAAGAACAGCCCGGTGGGCGCCTATGCCGACCTGGCGATCCCGATCTTCACCTCGGTGGAGGCCGATATCCTGCGCAACCGCTTCGACCAGGTCGAAGGCCTGTCGGGCTGGCGCCACAACGACATCCTGATCGGCGACAACCGCGGCGAGGACGATGTGGCCGGCGAAAACTCGCTGGTCAACCACGAGCTGACCCAGTCCGGGGTGGACCGCATCGCCGGCCTCGAAGCGATCCTCGGCAGCGCCGCCAACCCACGGCCCAACCCGCTGAACGCCAACGACCCGCTGGTGTTCAACGGCGGCAACATCCTGCTCGGCGGTGGCGGCAGCGACACCATCACCGGGCGCGGTGGTGACGACTACATCGACGGCGACAACTGGCTGAACGTGCGCATCAGCGTGCGCAGCAAGACCGACCCGAACGTCGAGCTGTTCAGCGTCGACAGCCTGGCGGAGATCCAGGCGCGGATGTTCTCCGGCGAGATCAACCCGAGCCAGCTGCACATCGTCCGGGAAATTCTCAACGGCAACCAGGAAGGCGACATCGACACCGCGGTGTACACCGGCGCCTTCGCCAACTACGAGATCATCGAGAACTTCGACGGCACCTACACCGTGGTCGACAATGTGGGTAACGACGGCACTGACCTGATCCGCAACATCGAGCAGCTGCAGTTCGCCGACCAGTCGATGTGGCTGGTCGACCGGCCGGCAGTGGGCACGGTGACCATCGACGACGGCACCCCGGCGGAGAACCAGCTGCTGACCGCCACGGCGGCCATTACCGACCCCAACGGCACGGCGGACGCGGTGTTCGTCTACACCTGGCAGGCCGAGGTGGCCGGGGTCTGGACCAACGTCGGCAGCGGCCCGACCTTCCAGCCGGGCGATGCCCAGGTGGGCCTGGCGCTGCGGGTGGTGGTGACCTTCAACGACGACTGGGGCAACCCGGAAAGCGTGATCTCGGCGGTGACGGCGGCCGTGACCAACGTCAACGATGCACCGACCGGGCTGCCGACCATCAGCAACACCTCGCCCTCGGTCGGTCAGGCACTGATCGCGTCCACCGCGGCGCTTGCCGATGCCGATGGCCTGGTGGGCGTGACCTTCGCCTACCAGTGGCAGGCCGGCACCGGCAGCACCTTCGCCAACATCGTCGGTGCCACCGCGCAGACCTTCACCCCCACGGCGGCCCAGGCCGGGCAGCAGGTGCGCGTGGTGATCAGCTACACCGACAACCGCGGCACCCTGGAATCGGTGACCTCGGCGGCCACCGCCCTGGTGGCCAGCGCGGTGATCATGGGCACGGCGGGCAACAACACGCTCACCGGTACCAGCGGCGATGACATCATCTTCGGCCTGGGCGGCAATGACGTGCTCAATGGCCTGGCCGGCAACGACACCCTGGACGGCGGTGCCGGCAACGACACGCTGGACGGTGGCCTGGGGGCCGACACGCTGTTGGGCGGGGCGGGCAACGACACCTATGTCGTCGACAACCTCGGCGACCTGGTGGTCGAGGGGCAGGGCGGTGGGACCGATACGGTACAGACCACGCTGTCGAGCTACGCCCTGGGCGATAACGTGGAGAACCTGACCTTCACCGGTGCCGGCAGCTTCACCGGGTTCGGCAACGGCCTGGCCAATACCCTGACCGGTGGTTCGGGGAACGACAGCCTGGACGGCGGGGCCGGCAACGATCGCCTGGTCGGTGGCGTCGGCAACGACAGCTACTACGTCGACACGGTGGGCGATGTGATCGTCGAAGCCACCGGGGGCGGCATCGACACGGTGTTCTCCACCGCAGCACTGTTCACCCTGGCAGCCAATGTGGAAAACCTGGTGCACACCGGCAGCAACGCCACGGTGGTCAACGGCAATGGCCTGGGTAACGTGATCCAGGGCGGGGCGGGTAACGACACGCTCAACGGCCTGGGTGGCGATGACACCCTGCAAGGCGGCGCCGGCAACGACACCCTGGACGGCGGTGCCGGCAACGACACGCTCGACGGTGGCCTGGGCAACGACACGCTGCTGGGCGGGGCGGGCAATGACAGCCTGAGTGGCGGTGATGGCAACGACACCCTCGATGGCGGGCTGGGCAATGACCTGGTCAGCGGTGGTGCCGGTGATGATGCGATGAACGCCAGCCAGGGCAACGACATCTTCGTGTTCGGTGCGGCGTTCGGCAACGACAGCATCACCGGCTTCGATGCCGTGGCCACCGGCGGGCAGGACCTGCTGAACCTGGCCTACTTCAACCTGAATGCCGCGACCTTCGGCAGCCGCGTCAACATCGCCGATGCCGGCAATGACGTGCTGGTGACGGTCAACGGCGCGGACGGCGGCAGCATCCGCCTGGTGGGGGTGACGGACCACACCTCGGTGACCATCGCCGACTTCCAGCTCGCATGAGGCAGCGCACTCCCTGGCGTTCGGGGTGCGCGCAGTAGGCCAGGGCCGACGCCAGGTTGATCACGACGCATCGTCCGGAAGGTCGATGCGTCGTGGTTTTTGGCCACTGATGTAACAAAAGATTGCGAGAAAGGCGGGTTGTCATGCTAACGTCCGCCCGCTTCAACGCTTCCTTCACACTGATGATCTGGAGTTTCAATGTCGATCAAGGACCCGATCCTGGCAGCTCTGCTTGCCGCATCCCTGTCTCTTTCCGTTGCCCACGCCGCGCCTGAAACGGCCCCTGCCGAGCCCGTCGTGGCCGAGCAGGACGACGCCCAGGCCGATGACGAGGCACAGTGGCAGACCCCCGAAGAATTCGTCGCCAGCCTGGAATTCCAGCATGGCAAGGTGGTGATCGGCGATGACCTGGCCACCCTGAACCTGCCCGATTCTCTGGTGTTCCTCGACGGCCCGAACGCCGAGCGCCTGCTGGCCGACGCCTGGGGCAACCCGCCGAGCGACGAACTGCCGCTGGGCATGATCCTGCCGGCCGGCATCTCGCCGCTGGCCGATGAATCCTGGGGCGTAACCGTCGAGTTCGAAGCCAATGGCTACGTTTCCGACGAAGACGCTGCCGACATCGACTACGCCGACATGCTCAAGGACATGCAGGCCGACATGGTCGAGTCCAATGCCTGGCGCGAAGAGAACGGCTACGAGTCGGTGCAGCTGGTGGGCTGGGCGGCCGAGCCGCACTACGACGCCGAGGGCAAGAAGCTGCACTGGGCCAAGGAACTGAAGTTCGGCGACAGCGAGACCAACACCCTCAACTACAACATCCGCGTGCTTGGCCGTAAGGGCGTGCTGGTGCTGAACTTCGTCGCCAACATGGACCAACTGGCGGAGATCGAGCAGAACCTGCCGGCGGTGCTGGCCATGACCGAGTTCAACGCCGGCCAGCGCTACGCCGAGTTCGACCCGGACCTGGACACCGTGGCGGCCTACGGCCTGGGTGCGCTGGTCGCCGGCAAGGTGGCGGCCAAGACCGGCCTGCTGGCCCTGCTGCTGGTGCTGTTGAAGAAGTTCTGGATCGTGCCGCTGCTGGCGATCGGCTGGCTGGGCAAGCGCGTCTTGCGCAAGAAGACGCCCCAGACCGAAGCCGTACAGCCCCAGGCCGCTGCCCCGCAGCCGGAGCCTGAGCCTGTCGTTCAACCGCCGGTCCGTACCGTGATGGACCTGGGCAAGCCGGAAGACAGCGACAAGCGCTGAACCACCTCTGTAGGAGCGGCGGTGATCCCATGTAGGAGCCGCGCCCCGCGGCGAATGGCGGCTGTGGCGGGGTGCCATTGAATGCCTGACAAGCTTCGCCCCGGGTCGGGGCTCCCACACCACGTGCGCAACCCCGACCAGCCCGCCAGCCGAGCAACAAAAATGGCCCTGATGAGCCATTTTTTTATGGGGCAAAACCGTCAATGCGTAGCCTGGGTCGAGCGAAGCGATACCCGGGTGAAACGACGCTTACTTGGACAAAAACCGCATGCCGTCTTCCAGGCCCTGCAGGGTCAGGGGGTACATCTGGTCGTCGATCAGCTCGCGGACCAGGCCGGTGGAGGCGGTGTAGTTCCAGGTGTCCTTGGGGTAGGGGTTGATCCAGATCAGGCGCTTGTACTTCTCCATGAAGCGCTTGATCCACACGTAGCCCGGCTCTTCGTTCCAGTGCTCGACGCTGCCGCCGGCCTGGGTGATCTCGTAGGGCGCCATGGCCGCGTCGCCGACGAACACCACCTTGTAGTCGGCGCCGTACTTGTGCAGCAGGTCCTGGGTGGAAAAGCGCTCCGAGGTGCGGCGCAGGTTGTTCTTCCACACCGATTCGTACACGCAGTTGTGGAAGTAGAAATACTCCATGTGCTTGAACTCGGTCTTGCACGCCGAGAACAGCTCCTCGCAGACCTTGATGTGGGCGTCCATCGAGCCGCCGATGTCGAACAGCAGCAACAGCTTCACCGTGTTGCGGCGCTCCGGGCGCATCTGGATGTTCAGCAGGCCCCCGTCCTTGGCGGTGTGGTCGATGGTGCCGTCCAGGTCCAGCTCGTCCTGGGCGCCCTGGCGGGCGAACTTGCGCAGGCGGCGCAGGGCGACCTTGATGTTGCGGGTGCCCAGTTCGACCTGGTCGTCGAGGTTCTTGTACTCGCGCTGGTCCCAGACCTTGGCCGCCTTGCCCTGGCGCTTGCCGGCATCGCCGACGCGGATGCCTTCCGGGTTGAAACCGCCGGAACCGAAGGGGCTGGTGCCGCCGGTGCCGATCCACTTGTTGCCGCCGGCATGGCGTTCCTTCTGCTCTTCCAGGCGCTTCTTGAATTCCTCGATCAGCTTGTCGAGGCCGCCCAGGGACTCGATCTTCGCCCGCTCTTCATCGGTCAGCGAACGCTCGAACTCCTTGCGCAGCCAATCATCGGGGATCAACGCCTCGATGGGCTGGTTGAGGTTTTCCAGGCCCTTGAAATAGGCGCCGAAAGCCCGGTCGAACTTGTCGAAATGGCGCTCGTCCTTCACCAGGATGGTGCGCGACAGGTAGTAGAACTCGTCCATGTCGGCGAACACCACGTTGTGCTTCAACGCGTTGATCAGGTCGAGCAGCTCGCGCACCGACACCGGCACCTTGGCTGCACGCATTTCGTTGAACAGGTTGAGCAGCATGCAGGCGATCTCCCGATGACCCGTAGGGTGGATAACGCTCTTTTTATCCACCGTGCCTTTGGGGTGGTGGAAAACGCTGCGCGGTTTTCCACCCTACGACATGTTCCTATCACGCGGTGCCAGGGCTCGCGAGCTAGAGCCAGGCAAGGCGGAATCAGGTGAGGAAGCGCAGTGTACGTTTGTACATGAGCATTCCGAACCTGATTCCAACGCGGCCTGGTCGACGCGCAGCAGCCCGATTTTTAGCGCGAAGCGCGGCGGCTCATGAACGCCAGGCGTTCCAGCAACTGCACATCCTGCTCGTTTTTGACCAAGGCACCGGCCAGGGGTGGGATGGCCTTGGTCGGGTCGCGTTCGCGCAGCACGGCTTCGCCAATGTTGTCGGCCATCAGCAGTTTCAGCCAGTCGACCAGTTCGGAGGTGGAGGGCTTTTTCTTCAGGCCCGGCACCTTGCGCACGTCGAAGAACACGTCGAGGGCCTCGGCCACCAGGTCTTTCTTGATGTTGGGGTAATGCACATCGACGATCTTCTGCAGGGTCTCGCGATCCGGGAAGGCGATGTAGTGGAAGAAGCAGCGGCGCAGGAAGGCGTCCGGCAGTTCTTTCTCGTTGTTCGAGGTGATGATGATGATCGGGCGTTGCTTGGCCTTGATCGTCTCGTTGGTTTCGTAAACGTAGAACTCCATCTTGTCGAGTTCCTGCAACAGGTCGTTGGGGAACTCGATGTCAGCCTTGTCGATTTCGTCGATCAGCAGGATGACCCGCTCCTCGGACTCGAAGGCCTCCCACAGCTTGCCTTTCTTGATGTAGTTGCGAACGTCGTGGACTTTGTCGGAATCCAGCTGGGAATCGCGCAGGCGGCTGACCGCGTCGTACTCGTACAGACCCTGGTGTGCCTTGGTGGTGGACTTGATGTGCCAGGTGATCAGTTTGGCGCCGAAGGACTCGGCCAGCTGCTCGGCGAGCATGGTCTTGCCGGTGCCCGGTTCGCCCTTGACCAGCAGCGGGCGCTGCAGGGTGATGGCGGCGTTGACCGCGAGCTTGAGGTCGTCGGTGGCGACGTAGGACTGAGTGCCTTCGAACTTCATCGGTAAATCCTCGAACGGGTAACGCCCGGGGCAGCCGCCGCGGGTTCACTGTGCTGAAAGGGCGACTATAACGCGCGGCCCCGGCGACTGTGAACGCAGACGCAGCATTCAGTCACTGAATGGCGGGTCACGCCATGAACGCCCCCTGGAATGTCGAAAATGACAAGCGTGCTTTACAGCTTGGCGAGCAACCTGTTAAGTTTGCTTGACATGTTTTTGCCGGAGTCTGCCATGAGCCTTGCTCTTCGTCGTTACCTCGTTCTTTCCACCGTGATGATGCTGCTGTACGTCGCCCTGGTCGCCCTGATCAGCTGGGGCGTGGACCTTGAGGGGTTGCCCTATGCCCTGCGGGTCGTGGCGGCGGCGTCGCCGGGCCTGCCACTGTTTGCCACGCTGTACCTGTACGACCGTTACCTGGGGCAAGAACCGGACGAGTTCCTGCGTTTTCTGCAATCGCGTGCGGCGCTGCTGGCCGGTGGCGCGATGATCTGCCTGATCAGCACCTGGGGATTCCTCGAACAGTACGCCGCGCTGCCGCGATTTCCGCTTACCATGGCGTTCCCCGCGTTCTGGGGAGCTTATGCGGTCGCCGTCGGGGTGCTGCAACGACGTTTCGCCTGAGGAGTCGCGATGCACAACCGTCTGCGTGAACTGCGCGCCGAACGCGGCTGGAGCCAGGGTGACCTGGCCCAGCACCTGGAGGTGTCGCGGCAGAGCGTGAATGCCATCGAGACTGGCAAGTTCGACCCCAGCCTGCCACTGGCCTTTCGTATTGCCCGCCTGTTCGGCCTGCCGATCGAGGCGATCTTCAGCGACGAGCCGCAGGGTTAGCCAGCCGTTGCACCGCGGGTGACGCAGAGCGTGGGAGCCATTGATCGTTCCCACGCTCTGCGTGGGCATGCAGCCCCGGACGCTCTGCGTCCGCTGGGGAGTATCGGCTGGCAGTGGCATCAGGCAGACCGCAGCCCTGTAGGAGCCACGCCCCGCGGCGAATGGTTGGCATGACACGGTCATGTGTGAGACGCCCAAATGCTTCGCCCCGGGTCGGGGCTCCCACAGGAAGCGTATTGCTCGCTCCCACGCTCTGCGTCCGCTGTGGCGTGTCAGTTGGCTAGTCGTTGCTGCCCGGCGGGGCGTTCTCGTAGCGGGTGTTGAACGCCTGGACGAAGCCGTTGCGCAGGATCGCGATGAACGCCTGGAAGGCGCTGACATCCTGCTGGTGCACGTTGCCGCTGAGTTCGACGCGGGTGGCGAACTGGTCCTTGCGCTGGTTCTTCAGCACGGTTTCGCTGCCACCGACCAGGGCTTCCCAGATGGAGCGGAAGAATCCCTTGTCGTCGCGCTCCACATCCTGCTGCCAGTTGAACACGTCGACATCGCGCAGCAGCGGCTTGATGTAGCCACTGAGCTGGCCATTCTCGGCGCTGGCCTCGACCACCAGGTCGCCGCTGCCGGCGTTGAAGTCGAACTTGCCGTAGGCCGAGGAGAAGTCGTTGAGCTGGCGCAGCTCGATACCGGTGGCGCGCACGCGGAATTCGAAATCCTCGAAGTTCTCGAACGGGTCGAACACCGCCGTGGCGTCCAGCGGTGCGTGGCCGAGCAGCAGCGCCTTGCCCTCGAATTCGGCGACCCGGTCGCCGCTGATGTCGGCCACGTTGGTCAGGTTGTAGAGGCTGGCGTTGACCTCGGTGGCGGCGATTTCCACCGGCGGCTGGGAGGTGTAGTTGTGAAAGGCCACCGTGCCGTTCACCACGCGCACTTCGTTGAGGGTGATCGGCAGCAGTTTGCCGAGCTGCTCGCGCCAGTCCACCCCGGCACCGCTCTGGGTGTTTTCTTCCTCGGTGCCACCGTCGACGAAGTTCAGCTCCGGCTGCTCGAACAACACCTCGGCGACGATGCCGTGGTCGTTCCACAGCGCCCGCCAGCTCACCGACAGGTCGATGCCCGGCGCCAACAGCAGCGGCACCGGCACTTCGCCGTCGGTCTTGACGATCTTCAGGCCGTTGATCCGGTAGGCACCGCGCCACCATTCCAGGTCCACGTCGACGATGTGGCCACGGTAGTCGCCCATGTCCGCCAGCTTGTCGTTGAGGTAGTCGCGGATGACGTAGGGCAGGGCGAGGTGGATCGCCAGCAGAAGGGCGGCGAAGCCCAGCAGGATCCATAAAGGAAGGCTGTAGCGGCGTTTCATCGGGGATGTCCGTTCTGTTCGCGTCCTTGCTGTGGACTGCGAAGCGGTGCGTAGAGTTCGACCTGTCTGCGTCTGGACGATCCCGGTCACAGGGCATACGCTGATGGGCTCGCGAATTCACAAGGACATTGCATCATGAGCCGTATCTTCGCCGACAACGCCCAAGCCATCGGCAACACGCCCCTGGTCAAGATCAACCGCCTGGGTCCGGCCGGGGTCACCATCCTGGCCAAGATCGAAGGGCGCAACCCGGCGTATTCGGTCAAGTGCCGGATCGGCGCGAGCATGGTCTGGGACGCCGAGGAGCGCGGCGTGCTCAAGCCGGGCATGACCCTGGTCGAACCGACCTCCGGCAACACCGGCATCGGCCTGGCGTTCGTCGCCGCCGCCCGTGGCTACAAGCTGCTGCTGACCATGCCGGCCTCCATGAGCCTGGAACGACGCAAGGTGCTCAAGGCCCTGGGTGCCGAGCTGGTGTTGACCGAGCCGGCCAAGGGCATGAAGGGCGCCATCGAGAAGGCGGCGGAAATCGCCGGGTCCGATCCGTCCACCTATTACATGCCGCAGCAGTTCAACAACCCGGCCAACCCGGCGATCCACGAGAAGACCACCGGCCCGGAAATCTGGAACGACACCGATGGCGCGGTGGACGTGCTGGTCGCCGGCGTCGGCACCGGTGGCACCATCACCGGGGTGTCGCGCTACATCAAGCAGACCCAGGGCAAGGCGATCCTGTCGGTGGCGGTGGAGCCGGTCGGTTCGCCGGTGATCACCCAGACCCTTGCCGGCGATGAGGTCAAGCCCAGCCCGCACAAGATCCAGGGCATCGGCGCTGGTTTCGTGCCGAAGAACCTCGACCTGTCGATCGTCGACCGCGTCGAGCTGGTCAATGACGACGACGCCAAGGCCATGGCCCTGCGTCTGATGCGTGAAGAAGGCATCCTCTGCGGGATTTCCTGCGGCGCGGCGATGGCCGCTGCGGTGCGCCTGGCCGAAGAGCCGGGGATGCAGGGCAAGACTTTGGTGGTGATCCTGCCGGACTCCGGCGAGCGCTACCTGTCGAGCATGCTGTTCAGCGATATG
>NZ_JAOCAH010000004.1 GCF_029839275.1 Pseudomonas sp. GD03944 | reverse complement strand
CCGGAAGTGGTGCGCATTATAGGCCCGCAGAATTCCTCGTCAACCGATTATTCAGCTTTTAGCGTAATTCGTGCGAATGCCTTCTTGCCGGCCTGGCAAACGTGGGTAGCACCTACCTTATATAGGAAGGAGCGATCTACCACTTCGCCATCCACACGAACACCACCAGAACCCAGCAGGTCACGAGCGGCTGCAGCATTCTTCACCAGCCCCGCACGGTTCAGCAGCGCAGCGATCGGCATATCTTCAGCGGAGGAGAGCTCAATCTCCGGCAGGTCTTCCGGCAGCTCGCCATCCTTCATGCGATTGCCCGCAGAGCGGTGAGCGCTGGCAGCCGCTTCTTCACCATGGAAGCGCGCGACAATTTCCTCGGCCAGCTTGATCTTGATATCACGCGGGTTGGCACCCTGCTGCACGTCGACCTTGAATTGCTCGATCTCTTCCATGGAGCGAAAGCTGAGCAGCTCGAAGTAACGCCACATGAGCGCATCGGGAATGGAGACCAGCTTGCCGTACATGACACCCGGTGCTTCCTGGATGCCGACGTAGTTGCCCAGCGACTTGGACATCTTCTTCACACCATCCAGGCCTTCGAGCAACGGCATGGTGACGATGCACTGCGAAGCCTGGCCGTAGGAACGTTGCAACTCGCGCCCCATGAGCAGGTTGAACTTCTGATCGGTCCCGCCGAGCTCGACATCCGCACGCAACGCGACCGAGTCGTACCCCTGGACCAGCGGGTAGAGGAACTCATGGATGGCGATCGGCTGGTTGGTCGAATAGCGCTTGCTGAAATCGTCGCGCTCGAGCATGCGCGCCACGGTGTATTGGGAAGTCAGGCGAATGAAATCCGCCGGCCCCATCTGGTCCATCCAGGTGGAGTTGAACGCCACCTCGGTCTTAGCCGGATCGAGGATCTTGAACACCTGAGACTTGTAGGTCTCGGCATTCTCCAGAACCTGCTCGCGCGTCAGCGGCGGGCGCGTCGCACTCTTGCCGCTCGGGTCACCAATCATCCCGGTGAAGTCGCCGATCAGGAAGATCACCTGATGGCCGAGCTCCTGGAACTGGCGCAGCTTATTAATAAGGACGGTGTGCCCCAGGTGCAGGTCAGGAGCCGTCGGGTCGAAGCCGGCCTTGATACGCAAGGGCTGACCACGCTTGAGCTTTTCAACCAGCTCGGACTCAACCAATACCTCTTCCGCACCACGCTTGATCAGCGCCAGCTGCTCTTCGACCGACTTCATGACAGGACTCACGACCACTCAAAACCAAAAGGGAACCAACCATACAAGATCGCAGACAAATAACAAGTTTTGCCCAGCGACCGCACAGACTGGCGCACAACCCTCGACCAAGGGTTGCCTCACACACGTTTTGGTTATATTTTATACAGTTACTGCACATTCATCATTTTTTTCATCTTTTCCTTTTCATCTTTTCAAAGTCAAAAGCCGCCTATGACCTCTCCAACTAAAGCGCCCCCGCTGTACCCCAAAACCCATATTCTGGCCGCCAGCGGTGTCGCTGCCCTGCTCAGCCTGGCCCTTCTGGTGTTCCCCTCTCGCGAAGTTGAAGCTCAAAAAACCTACCTGAACCTGGACCTGGATAACGCGGCCGAGCTGAGCCTGCAGGAAAAAGACGACCTGCGACCACTCGAAGAGCAAGCCAAGCCCTCGCCTTTCGCCCAGATCGAAACCCCGAACGACCAACAGAACACCGCCTCGCAAGACACCACTCCTCAAGAACAAGACGCCGCCGTCAGCGCAACCGACCTCCCTCCAGAAGACCCCAGCCAGAAAGTCGTCAATGTCGCCAATGGCGATACGCTTTCCACGGTATTCGCCAAGGTTGGGCTCAGCGCCACGACGCTGCATGAAGTGCTGAACAGCAGCAAGGAAGCCAAGCAACTGAGTCGTTTGAAAATCGGCCAGGCACTTGAGTTCAAACTTTCCCCCGAAGGGCAGCTGGAAAGCCTGCACAGCAAGCTCAGCGACCTGGAAAGCATCACCCTGACCAAGACCGAGAAGGGTTACACCTTCAAGCGTGACGAGGTGACCCCGGACGTCACCAACGCCTACGCTCACGGCGTCATCAACAGCTCGCTGTTCGTCGCGGCAAAACGCGCCGGTCTGTCGCACAACCTGACCATGGACCTGGCCAACATCTTCGGCTACGACATCGACTTCGCCATGGACATCCGCGAGGGTGACGAATTCGAAGTGATCTACGAAAAGAAGGTCATTGAAGATCGGCACGTCGGCACCGGCAATATCCTGTCGGCCCGCTTCACCAACCGCGGCAAGACCTACACCGCGGTGCGCTATACCGACAAGCAGGGCAACACCAGCTACTACAGCGCCGACGGCACCAGCATGCGCAAGGCGTTCATCCGCACGCCGGTGGACTTCGCCCGCATCAGCTCGCGTTTCTCCAACGGCCGCCGCCACCCGATCCTGAACAAGATCCGCGCACACAAGGGCGTCGACTACGCCGCACCGCGCGGCACCCCGATCAAGGCCGCCGGCGACGGTAAAGTCGCGCTGGCCGGTCGCAAGGGCGGTTACGGCAACACCGTGATCATCCAGCACGGTAGCCGCTACCGTACGCTGTATGCGCACATGCAAGGCTTTGCCAAAGGCGTGCGCACCGGCAGCAACGTCAAGCAGGGTCAGATCATCGGCTACATCGGCACCACCGGCCTGTCCACCGGTCCGCACCTGCACTATGAGTTCCAGGTCAACGGCACTCACGTGGATCCGCTGAGCCAGAAGCTGCCGATGGCCGATCCGATCGCGCGCAACGAAAAACAACGCTTCATGCAACAGAGCAAACCCCTGATGGCACGCATGGACCAGGAACGTTCCACCCTGCTCGCCCTCAACAAGCGCTGATTGCCATGCCGCTCTATCTCGGTGTGATGTCCGGCACCAGCCTCGACGGGCTGGATATCGCACTGGTAGAGCAGGCAGACACAACGACCCTCCTCGCGACCCACTACATTCCCATGCCGGCCACACTGCGGGGCGACCTGCTGGCTCTTTGTGCCCCCGGGCATGACGAACTGGCCAGGGCCGCCATTGCCGAAGCGCAATGGGTGCAGCTGGCAGCCTCGGGAATCGCGGCGCTACTGAAAGAACAGAACCTCTCACCTGACGCCATCCGCGCCATCGGCAGCCACGGCCAGACCGTCCGGCACGAACCCGCTCGTGGTTTCACCCTGCAGATCGGTAACCCCGCCTTGCTGGCAGAGCTGAGCGGCATCACTGTGGTCGGTGATTTTCGCCGCCGCGATGTAGCCGCTGGCGGGCAAGGCGCCCCGTTGGTCCCCGCCTTTCACGAGGCCCTGTTCGGCGACGCACGGCAAAGCCGCGCGGTGCTGAACATCGGCGGCTTCAGCAACCTCAGCCTGCTGACACCCGGCCAGGCTGTAAGGGGCTTCGATTGCGGCCCGGGCAACGTGTTGATGGATGCCTGGATCCAGGCTCGTCAGCATGCCACCTTTGATCGGGATGGCGCCTGGGCGGCCAGCGGCACGCTGCAGATCACACTGCTGGATGCCTTGCTTGGCGATGATTTCTTCCGGACCCAGGGGCCGAAAAGCACCGGCCGAGAACTCTTCAACCTGCCCTGGCTCGAACAGCAACTGGCGTCTCTACCGCCTTTCGCCCCTGAAGACGTGCAAGCCACACTGCTCGAGCTGACCGCCCGCACCTGCGCCAATGCTCTGCTCGACAGCCAGGCGGACACCGGGGAATTGATGGTCTGTGGCGGCGGGGCCCGCAATTGTGCGCTCATGGCGCGGCTGTCGCAGCTCCTGCCGGGGTGCACCGTCAGCAGCACGGATGACCACGGCGTTCCCGCCGACTGGATGGAGGCCATGGCATTCGCCTGGCTGGCCCATTGCTGCCTGGAAGGCATCCCCGCCAACAGACCCAGCGTGACGGGCGCTCGCGGGTTGCGGGTGCTGGGCGCGATCTACCCGGCCTAGAAACGAAAACGCCGTGCACAAGGCACGGCGTTTCTGTCAGCACAGCAGGTCGGTATCAGATCGAGAAGGACGACCCGCAACCACAGGTGGTGGTGGCGTTGGGGTTCTTGATCACGAAGCGCGACCCTTCCAATCCTTCCTGATAGTCCACCTCGGCGCCGGCGAGGTACTGGAAGCTCATCGGATCGACGACCAGGCTCACGCCCTCGCGCTCGACGATGGTGTCATCTTCGGCCACGTCTTCATCGAAGGTAAAGCCGTACTGGAAGCCGGAACAACCGCCTCCAGTCACGAACACGCGCAACTTCAGGCGCGGGTTGCCTTCTTCATCGACCAGGCTCTTCACCTTGCTGGCAGCACCCTGCGTAAACAGCAACGCGGTGGGGGTGAAGGTTTCGACGCTCATGCTGACTATCTCCCGGCGCTACGCGCCATACTGCGGTGGGGGCCCTGCATTATCCGCTTACCCGAGAAAAGGGGTCAACTATTCTGCGGCTTCAAGCGTATTGGGCAATTCAAGTGGACGTGCACCGTCCTTGATATGACACAGGCGCCCTTCGATCTGCGCCCCCATGGCCATTTCCATCAAGCCATAGTAGAGATTGCCGCGCACGCGGGCCCGGCTGCCCAGTTCGAGGTGCTGACCGGCATATACGTCACCGATCACTTCGCCATCGATGACTATATGGGGGGCGCGAATCTCACCTTCAACCTGCCCTTCGACACTGACACGCACCATACCGTCGCTGGTCAGCAGGTTGCCATTGATCCGACCATCGACTTGCACCGCGCCCTGAAAGCGCAGATCACCAGCCAATTCGGCCCCGGCGGCGATCAGACTGGTTTTTCCAGTGAAACGCTGAAGGTCTGCCTTGCTCTTTTCTTTACTCCACATACGGGACTATCACTCTTGGTCGATCCATTTGAATGTACGTTCCAACGGCTTTTCGCCCTGAACCTGTGCCCGCACCTTGATCTGCTGCGGCTCGAAACCCTCCGGCAGCTTCAGCTCGGCGAAGCGCCCGCCCGCGGGAATCGCCTGGAAATGTTTGAACGTGAAGGGGATTTCCTTGGCTTCCAGCGGCTCGGCGAGCCCCTGGGTCAGGCCGGCCAGCTCGAGGCTCGCGGCCTTGTTGCCTTGGCGTCCCTCCACTGAAACCAGCAGTTGCCCCTGCAGGGGCTTGTCATCCTTGCCCACGCGGCTGAGCAGGATCTTGTAGCGGAAGAGCCGCGGCGTCTCCGTGGCCTGCAGCTCGAAGGTGCGAATGCGCAGGCCTTCGCGACGACTGGCAGGCGCCAGCACGCCCTTATAGAACGCCAGGTCCTGTTGCAGCTTGAAGACTTGCTCCTCCAGCAGCTTGATCGTCTGACGACTCTGCTCGTTGGCCTGCTGGGCCACTTTCTCGCCACTGCCGACCACCGCCAGGCGCTGGCGCAGCATGTCCAGCTCCTGCTGCTGGGTATTCAGACGCGTTTCGAGTGGCTGGTCATGGTCCGATTGCACCTGCACGCCACGCGCCTGCCACCAGCTCCCTGCAAAGAAGGCGGCCGGGACCGCCAGTGCCAGCAACAGAACAGCCAGACGCGCTCGCCTGGCCCGCCGCGGGTCGCTCGGCCTGACCTCCCAACCCGACATCAGGGCAGCAGGGCAGCGTGGGAAAGACCCAGGCGCTCATCCAGGCCGAAGAGGATGTTCATGTTCTGCACCGCCTGGCCCGACGCGCCTTTCACCAGGTTGTCGATGACCGACAGCACCACCACCAGATCACCGCCCTGCGGCCGGTGCACCGCAATACGGCAGACGTTGGCGCCACGCACGCTGCGGGTTTCCGGGTGGCTGCCGGCCGGCATTACGTCGACGAACGGCTCGTTGGCATAGCGTTTTTCGAACAGCGCCTGCAGGTCCGCCGACTGATCCGCCACGGTCGCGTACAGGGTGGCGTGAATACCGCGAATCATCGGGGTCAGGTGCGGCACGAAGGTCAGACCGACATCGCTCTTGGCGGCGCGGCGCAGGCCCTGGCGGATTTCCGGAAGGTGACGGTGGCCTTTGACGCCATAGGCTTTCATGCTCTCGCCGGCCTCGCTGAACAGCGAACCGACACTGGCACCACGACCGGCACCGCTGACACCGGACTTGCAGTCGGCGATCAGGCGCGAGGCGTCGGCCAGCCCGGCTTCGAGCAGCGGCAGGAAGCCCAGTTGGGCGGCGGTCGGGTAGCAGCCCGGCACGGCAATCAGGCGCGCCTGCTTGATGGCTTCGCGGTTGACCTCTGGCAGGCCATAGACCGCTTCCGGCAACAGATCAGGGGCGCCATGCGGCTGGCCATACCATTTGCCCCATTCCTCGGCATCCTGCAGGCGGAAGTCGGCCGACAGGTCGATGACCTTGGTGCCGGCAGCCAGCAGTTCGCCTGCCAGGGCATGGGCGACGCCATGGGGCGTGGCGAAGAACACCACGTCACAGGCGCCCAGGGTGGCGACGTCCGGCACGCTGAAAGCCAGGTCCGGGTAGTGACCGCGCAGGTTCGGGTACATCTCGTCCACACGCAGGCCGGCCTCGGAGCGCGAGGTGATGACGGCGACGTGCGCCTGGGGATGCTGCGCCAGCAGACGCAACAGCTCGACCCCGGTGTAACCCGTGCCACCGACGATTCCGACCTTGACCATCACTTGCCCCTTGAAAAAGCCATTGGAAAGCTGCCGATGATAAAGCCGCATCGGCCAGCGGCCAACCGCAGTGATGACGGACGGGACGTCAGTCACTACTATCGAGGCATTTTTCACGTCCGGGATCGAACATGCTCTATCTGTGGCTCAAGGCCTTCCACATCATCGCCATGGTCTGCTGGTTCGCCGGCCTGTTCTACCTGCCGCGCCTGTTCGTCTACCACGCCATGAGCGAGGACGCGATCAGCCGCGAGCGCTTCTGCGTGATGGAGCGCAAGCTGTACCGCGGCATCATGGGCCCCTCGATGGTCCTCACCGTGGTCCTGGGCGCCTGGCTCCTGAGCCTGAACCCGAGCTACTACTTCAGCCAGGGCTGGATGCACGCCAAGCTCACCCTGGTGCTGCTGCTGATCGGCTACCACCACGTCTGCGGGGCGCAACTGAAGCGCTTTGCCCGTGGCGAGAACCAACGCAGCCATGTGTTCTACCGCTGGTTCAACGAAGCGCCGGTTCTGGTGTTGCTCGCCGTCGTCATCCTGGTCGTCGTCCGGCCGTTCTGATCCCCTCCCCAACCCGAAGGTGTCGCCATGTCCTTGCCTGCTCTGCTTGAACAACGCCTGCGTCTGCCCCTCGTCGCCGCCCCGATGTTCCTGGTGTCCAACCCGCAGTTGGTGCTGGCCTGCTGCCGCAGCGGCATCGTCGGCAGCTTCCCCGCGCTCAACCAGCGTGAAAGCAGCGGTTTCCGGGCCTGGCTGGACGAGATCGAAGCGGGCCTGGATGAGCAGTCGGCGCCTTATGCCGTCAACCTGATCGTCCACGGCACCAACCCTCGCCTGCAGGCCGACCTGGCGATCTGCGTCGAGAAGCGCGTGCCCATCGTCATCACCAGCCTGGGCGCGGTGAAAGAGGTGGTCGATGCGATACACAGCTATGGCGGCCTGGTGTTCCACGACGTGACCACCCGCCGCCATGCGGAAAAGGCTGCGGAAGCGGGTGTCGACGGCTTGATCGCCGTGGCCGCGGGCGCCGGTGGCCATGCCGGCACCTGGAGCCCGTTCGCCCTGGTCGCGGAGATCCGCCAGTTCTTCGACAAGACCCTGCTGCTGGCAGGCTGCCTCAACCACGGCCACGAAATCCTCGCCGCCCAGTTGCTGGGCGCGGACCTGGCGTACATGGGCACCCGCCTGATCGCCACCCAGCAGAACGACGCCCCCGAGGCCTACAAGCAGATGCTCGTGGACGCCAAGGCCGCCGACATCATTCACACCCCGGCGGTTTCCGGCGTTCCTGCCAGCTTCATGCGCCAGAGTCTGGAACAAGCGGGCTACGACCTGAAGCAACTGCAGAGCAAGGGCGAAGTGAACTACGGCGAGAAGCTCAAGCCGATCAGCGACGAAGCGAAAGCCTGGAAGACCGTATGGTCCGCCGGCCAGGGCGTGGGCGACATTCGCGACCTGCCGAGCGTCGAAGAGCTGGTGGCGCGCCTGGACCGTGAGTACCAACAGGCCTACGCGCAGACGCAGCAGTTGCAGCAACGCTGGTCACGATGAAGCGTCGACGCCTGATCGGCCTGGGCGCCGCCGCGCTGATCGCCGGTTGGGCGTTGCGACCGTCGGACCGGGGACAGGCTCATGCCCCCTACTTCGACGCCCTCAACCAATTGCTGCGGCGCGAGGGCAATGGCATCCCCCTGTTGGTGGTCGACATGGACGCCCTCGACCACAACACCGAACTGCTCGCTCGTCGTCTCGCCGGCAAGCTGCCGGTTCGCCTGGTGGCCAAGTCACTGGCCGCCAACGGCCTGCTGGGCTACCTGGCCGAAAAGCTCGGCACCCAGCGTTTCATGGTCTTTCACCAGCCCCAGTTGAACGAGCTGGCCCGGGCCTTCCCCCGCGCCGACCTCCTGCTGGGCAAACCGTTGCCGGCCAAGGCCGCATTGAGCTTTTACCAACAACTGGGGCACAGCGCCTTCGACCCGGCGCGCCAGCTCACCTGGCTGGTCGACACACCGCAACGGCTGGCCGAGTATGCGCAGCTGGCCGGCGCCCTCGGCCAACCGCTGCAGATCGCCCTGGAGATCGACGTCGGCCTGGCCCGTGGCGGTTTCCCCGACTCGGCGCAGCTTGCCACCGCCCTGACCTGGCTGCGCGAGCACAAGCCCTCACTGGTCCTGCGCGGCCTGATGGGTTATGAGGTGCAGGTCGCCCACACGCCGCCTTGGCAGAGCCAGGCCTCCGCGTTCGCCGAGAGCATGGCGCGCTACCGGGCGTTCATCGATACGGCCCAGGGTTTCACCGATCTGTGGCCGAGCGAGCCGCTGCTCAATGGCGCCGGCAGCCTGACCTACCCGCTGCATGCCCGCGAAGACACCCCGCTCAACGAGGTGGCCGTTGGCTCGGTATTGCTGAAGCCGGGCGACTTCGACAGCCGCCTGCTCGGCGCCCACCGCCCAGCCCTGTACATCGCCAGCCCGGTGCTGAAGGCCCAGGACGGTGCACTGCCCTACCTGGGTGGCGTCCAGCCCCTGCTGCAGCGCTGGGATCGCAACCGCGAACGCGCCCTATATATCTACGGCGGGCAATGGCCTGCCAAACCCTTGTCGCCGGCCGGGCTGCGCTACGACTCGCTCTATGGGCGCAGCGCCAACCAGGAGCGGCTGATCGGCTCCGAGCGCACCGCCGTGGGCGTGGATGACTGGGTGTTTCTGCGCCCCGAGCGCTCCGAGGGCGTGCTGACCGCGTTCAACGAGTTGCGCCTGCTTCGCCACGGGCGCTTCGTCGGCAGCTGGGCGCCGCACAAACACCCCTGAAGATTTCCCCCACTTTGTGCTCCAGGCCGCTTGTTCAGCGGCCCGCAGGCCCGCTAGTCTGTGCACGCCACCATTCGCAGGCGCTGACAAGGACGCTCTCCATGACCCAACCCCGCTTCAAAGTCGTCTTCGATGGGGAACTGATGCCCGACGTCGAACTGGAAACAGCCAAGGACAACCTGGCGCGCCTGTTCAAGAGCGATCGCACGCGCATCAACACCCTGTTCAGTGGCAACCCCATCGCCATCAAGCGCGACCTGCAGGAAAACGAAGCCGACCAGTACCTCATCGCCCTGCAGCGGGCCGGCGCCGTCGCCCGCAAGGAACCGGACCTGGCGGCCAGCATGAGCCTGGTCGAGATCGCTGAAACACCGGCTCCGGTCAGCACCGAGCCGATGACCTGCCCCAAATGCGGTCACCAGCAAAACAAGGCCCCGGGCTGCGAGGCATGCGGCATCATCATCGAAAAATTCCTGGCCCGGCAGGCCCAACTGGCGAGCGCGGCCCCGGAAAAGAGCCCTGAGCCCACGCCCGATAACGTGCCCGCCCCCGCAGCCGTCTCCCCCTATGCGACACCCCAGGCAAACGTGGGTGAACACCTGCCGGAGTTTGGCGAGCTGAAAGTCTTCAGCGTCAGCGGACGCATCGGTCGGCTGCGCTACCTGGCCTGGTTCATGACCAGCCTGTTCGCCTACATCGGCCTGCTGGGCATCAGTGGAATCGTGACCAGTATTTCTACGGTGGTTGGCGGCGCCCTGACGTTGCTGATCGTGCTCGGTCTGATCGTGGTGTGGGTACAGATGGGGGTCCAGCGCCTCCACGATATCGGCTGGACCGGCTGGCTGTTGCTGCTCAGCCTGGTGCCGTTCGTACAGTTCGTGTTCGCCCTCCTGATGATGGTCATGCCAGGCACCAAGGCCGCCAACCGTTACGGCCCGCCCCCGCCCCCGAATACCCTGTCTGTGAAAATTCTCGCCGGTCTGTTCCTGGTGTTCGTCGTACTGGGTATCGTCGCCCTGGTGATGGGTGGCTTCGCCATGCTGGTGGTCATGCTCAGCGGCCTGGATATGGAGACCCTGAACCAACTCGCCAAATGACCGGTTTCGGCGCACGGTTTTTTCCATGCGCCGAGCAACCCACGGTGAAAGGCGGGGTCCAAGCAGACCCGTCACGGAGAAACCCTCATGCCTCGCTATGCCCTGGTCACTGGCGCCTCAAGCGGAATCGGACTGGCACTGGCCGAGGCCCTGGCGCGCCGCGGTCGTCACCTGATTCTGGTGGCCCGCCAGCGCGATGCATTGGAGAGCATCGCCTGCGAGCTGACCCAACGATTCGGCGTCGAAGTGCTGTTCCTGGTCTGCGACCTCAGCGAACCCCTGCAGGTGTCCGGGCTGCTGCATGAACTGGAACTGAGTGGCCGCACCATCGACCTGCTGGTGAACAATGCGGGCCTGGGCAGCGCCGGGGACTTCGTGGCGCAGGACTGGAGTCGTGAGCAGGAGCTGATCGAAGTGAACGTCCTCGCCCTGGCCAGGCTCTGCCACGCCGTGGGCACCGTGATGGCCGGCCAGGGCAGCGGGCAGATTCTCAACGTGGCGTCGGTCGCCGGCTTTCATCCCGGCCCCGGGATGAGCAACTACTTCGCCAGCAAAGCCTACGTGCTGCAGTTTTCCGAAGGCCTGCGCGAAGAACTCAAGGCCTACGGCGTCGGGGTCTCGGTGCTGTGCCCGGGGCTGACCCGCAGCGCGTTCTTCCGCAAGGCCCATCTGAGCCTGGAACCCTTCGAAAAGAACGACCTGCTGATGAGCGCCGAAGAGGTCGCGCTGTACACCGTGCGGGCCCTGGAGAAGAACCGAGCGGTGATCATCCCGGGCTGGCGCAACAGGCTGGCCGCCAACCTGCATCGCCTGTTGCCCCGCTGGCTCATGCGCCGCCTCTCGGCCCGGGCCAACAAGCGCTACCTGCGCCCGCTCTGAATCATCCTGCGCTGACCGTACGCCCGCTGGCCCATGTCCGCAGGGCGTCGAGATTTTCCGCCATGACCACCGACAAGGGCGCCGTGCTCTGCAAACCGCGCAGCACCAGCGGCTGATCGACGGACTGCTGCTGCGCCTGCGCCGCGTAGAGCGCACCGACCACCACCTGTTCGATTTCCGCACCGGTGAACCCCTCGCTGGCCACCGCCAACGCCGGCAGATCGAACAGCTGCGGGTCCAGATCACGCCGCGCGAGGTGGATGCGAAAGATGTCGGCGCGCACGGTCGCGTCTGGCAGATCGACGAAGAACAGCTCATCGAAACGCCCCTTGCGCACCAGCTCCGGCGGCAGGCGCTCGATGACGTTCGCCGTGGCGACCATGAACACCGGTGCCCGGCGCTCGGCCATCCAGGTCAGCAGCGTACCGAGGACCCGCTGGCTGACGCCCCCGTCGTTGTCGCCGCTGGCGATGCCCTTTTCGATCTCGTCCATCCACAGCACACAGGGCGCCATCTGCTCCGCCAGCTTCAGCGCATCACGCAGGTTGCGCTCGGTCTCGCCGAAGAACTTGTTGTACAGGCAGGCGAAATCCAGGCGCAGCAGCGGCAAGCCCCAGAGTCCGGCCACGGCCTTGGCCGCCAGGCTTTTGCCGCCACCCTGTACCCCCACCAGCAGGACGCCCTTGGGCACGTCCGCGCCCTTGCCATCGAGGAACGCGCCCTGGCGCTCGGCCAGCCAGCGCTTGAGGTTGGCCAGGCCACCGACATCGGCAAACCGTGCCGTGTCGTATTCGAAGCTCAGGACGCCTTCCAGGTCGAGCAGCTGGAACTTGGTCTTGTTCAGTTCGGGCAGGTCTTCCTGGGTAATCGCGCCGTCGTCGCAAATGACGTTGCGCGCCAGCGCCCTAGCCTCGGCATGGCTGAGGCCGCGCAGGTTCTTCACCACCTGCTGCAAGGTGCGATTGTCGGTGCGCACCCGGGTATTGCGGTTGCGCTCGCTCCAGCGGCTGGCCTCTTCACGGACGATGGCCAGCAACTCGTCTTCCGATGGCAGCGCCAGGCTGAAGCGTGCCGAGAAACGCTGCACTTCCGCAGGCAACTTGCAGGCGTGGGAGACCAGCACCACCGTCGGCGCGTGCAGGGTGTCGCGCATGGCGATTTCCTTGAGCAGACGCACCAGCCTGGGGTTGTCCACCAGGAACGGATGCAAGTCGCACAACACGTACAGGTTGGGCTGCAGGTCCGCCTTGATCAGGCGCAGGGCAGCCTCCGGTTCCTGGGTCTTGCCCTCCCCCAGGGCGTCACCACCGAACCCGAGACGCTGCAAGCCCTCGGTCACCGACCAGGTGTGCAGCCCCAGGCCGCGCTTCACGGCCAATCCGGTCAGTGTTTCCAGCACCCGGGGCTCATCCCAGGACTCGATCAGGATCAGCTTGACCTTGGAATCGAGCACCAGCCCTAGGTCATGAATGTCGTTTTTCACACACGCTCCTTGCTGTGGCCAAGCATCGCCGCCCGCCGTTAAACTCTGGCCACTTTCAACAGGCCGGGAGACCGTCCATGGACTGTCTGTTCTGCAAGATCGTCGCCGGGGACATCCCGGCGCGCAAGCTCTACGAAGACGATCAGGTCATCGCCTTCCACGATATCGGCCCCCAGGCGCCGGTGCACTTCCTGGTCATCCCCAAGCGGCACATCCCCACCCTCAACGACCTCACCGAAGACGACAAGGCCCTGGCCGGCCACATCCTCTTCACCGCCCAGCGCCTGGCGCGCGAGCAAGGCTGCGAGGAAGGCTTCCGCGTGGTGATGAACTGCAATGAACAGGGTGGCCAGACCGTCTACCACATTCATATGCACGTACTGGGCAAGCGCCAGCTGACGTGGCCGCCAGGCTGATGGTACGTCAACTGGCCAGTGCCGCGGCGTTGCTGCTGATCACACTGTCGAGCCAGGCCCAACAGAGTGGCCGTGTGTTCCATGACGAACTGGACGGTGGCGGCCAGGGCCCCGAACTGGTGGTGGTGCCTGCCGGGCGTTTCGTCCTGGGTGACAGCACCGGACGCGGCAACCACAACGAGCGGCCCACCCGGCAGATCGACATCGACAAGCCCTTCGCCATCGGCCGCCACGAAGTGACCTTCGACGACTGGCAGCGCTATGCCGAGGCCACTGCCACCCCCATGCCGGACAACGAGGGCTGGGGCATGTCGTCCCGGCGCCCGGTCATCCACGTGTCCTGGCTCGAAGCCCAGGCCTACACCCAGTGGCTGTCGACCAGCACCGGCCAGCGCTATCGCCTGCCGACCGAAGCGGAATGGGAATACGCGGCGCGCGGCGGCAGCACCGGCTACTACTGGTGGGGCGATACGCTCGACAGCCCGGAAGATCGCCCCCGCGCCCATTGCCGCGGCTGCGCCAGCCAGCGGCTGATCCAGAACAAGACCGCACTGGTCGGCCAGTTCCCCGCCAATGCCTTCGGCCTGCATGACACCGCCGGCAACGTCTGGGAATGGACCGCCTCCCGGTTCGCCTCACCCTACGATGGCAGCGAGCAGCAAGCCGCCGGCCTGCTGGACAGCAGCCCCCGGGCGATTCGCGGCGGCGCCTGGAACAGCGGCCCCAGCTACCTGCGCACCAGCCAGCGCGACCTCAAGCAACCGCAGCACAAGGACTACGCCCTCGGGCTGCGGGTCGTACGCGAACTGCCGTGACGGCGCCTGCGACAAGCCGCCCCAGGCCGGAGCACGCCGGCCCGGGGCGATTGGGGTACACTGCCCCTCACTGATTTCACCGGAGCCCGCTCATGGCCAGTGACCGCCACTACTCCCCCATCGACCGCCTGCTGCTGCAAGCCGACACGGCGCTGCGCACCCTGCTCCCGTTCAGCGGCCAGCCGGGACGCCCGTCACCGGCGCTGGTACGACCGGAAACCGAGCTCGATGAACAGCAGACGCGGCACGTCGCCGGCCTGATGCGCATCAACCACACCGGTGAAGTCTGCGCCCAGGCGCTCTACCAGGGGCAGGCACTGACGGCGAAGCTGCCGCACATCCGCGCCGCCATGGAACACGCCGCTGAAGAAGAGATCGACCACCTGGCCTGGTGCGAACAGCGCATCCGCCAGCTGGGCAGCCATCCCAGCGTGCTCAACCCGTTGTTCTATGGCCTGTCCTTTGGCGTGGGCGCCGTGGCCGGGATGATCAGCGACAAGGTCAGCCTGGGATTCGTCGCCGCGACCGAGGACCAGGTCGTCAAACACCTCGACGAACACCTGCAGCAGATTCCCGAGCATGACGAAAAGTCCCGGGCGATCCTCGAGCAGATGCGCATCGACGAAGAACAGCATTCCACCAGCGCGCTCGAAGCCGGTGGCCTGCGCTTTCCGGCGCCGGTGAAGTTCGGCATGACCCTGCTGTCCAAGGTCATGACCAAAAGCACCTACCGGATCTGAATCACCCCAAACAGAAAGGGCGCCAATCGGCGCCCTTTCTGTTTGTGCAGGCGCGTGAGCGCCGATCGATGGGACGGCTTACGCAGCGCCCAGCTCGATGATCTCGTAGTCGTGGGTGATCTCGACGCCGGCGCGACCGAGCATGATCGAGGCCGAACAATACTTCTCCGCCGAGAGTTCGACCGCCCGCTTGACCTGGGCTTCCTTCAGGCCGCGCCCCTTCACCACGAAGTGCAGGTGGATCTTGGTGAACACCTTGGGGTCTTCAGTGGCCCGTTCAGCCTCGAGAAATGCCTCGCAGCTCTCGACCGCCTGTCGGGATTTTTTCAGGATGCTGACCACGTCGAAGTTGCTGCAACCGCCCAGCCCGATCAGCAACATTTCCATCGGACGGACACCCAGATTGCGTCCGCCGGCTTCGGGGGGACCATCCATCACAACCGCGTGGCCACTGCCGGATTCGCCGATGAACATGGCTTCACCCGCCCACTGAATGCGCGCTTTCATATACGCCTCCGCTGTAAAAAGGCAGGCAGCTTAACACAGCGGTTTTCGCAACTCGCGAACCCTCAATACGAGAAAAAGTTCCCACTCGATATGTAACACGTGTCTCAAAATCACCCCGCGTTATGAAGCCTCTGTTAAGCTGGGGTCGGATTACTGGCACACTTGGCCGGATAACAACATAACTAGAAAAAATCGGCCTGTTGGATAAAGGCTCACCTTTTTATATTCGGGACTCAGGCATGGTAGCTATTACCCTTACACCAAAGATAAAGAACCTAGACAAACTCCTCGCGCATTGCCATCGACGCCGTTACACGGCCAAGAGCACCATCATCTATGCGGGTGATCGCTGCGAAACGTTGTTCTTCATCGTAAAAGGGTCGGTCACGATCCTGATCGAAGACGACGATGGCCGGGAAATGATCATCGCCTACCTCAACTCGGGCGACTTCTTTGGCGAAATGGGACTCTTCGAAAAGGACGGCGCGGAGAAAGAACGCAGCGCCTGGGTTCGCGCTAAAACAGAATGCGAAGTTGCTGAACTGAGTTACACCAAGTTCCGCGAACTGACTCAACAAGATCCCGACATACTTTATGCATTAGGCAGCCAGATGGCTGAACGTTTGCGTAATACCACGCGCAAAGTCGGCGATCTTGCTTTCCTCGATGTAACAGGCCGCGTTGCCCGCACACTGCTCGATCTGTGCAAACAACCCGATGCCATGACGCATCCGGATGGCATGCAGATCAAGATCACCCGTCAGGAAATCGGCCGTATCGTCGGCTGCTCCCGGGAAATGGTCGGTCGCGTACTCAAGTCTCTGGAAGAACAGGGCCTGGTACACGTCAAAGGCAAGACCATGGTGGTATTCGGCACCCGCTGATGACCGCCCACAAAAAAGCCGGCGCATGCGCCGGCTTTTTTGTGCCCGACAGTCAGTCCACGTCGGGGCGAGTGATGCCGCGCTTGCGCTCCGGGAAAAACAGACGCTCGAGCTCCACCCCCGGGTTCTCTGCACGCATGAACGCTTCGCCCACCAGGAACGCATACACCTCGCTGATTTCCATCAGCTCGACATCGGCCCTGTTGAGAATGCCGCTCTCGGTAACCACCAGACGGTCGCGCGGAATACGCGGCAGCAGGTCCAGCGTGGTTTCCAGGCTGACCTCGAAGCTGTGCAGGTTGCGGTTGTTGACCCCAACCAGCGGCGTGTCCAGGGTATTCAGCGCACGCTCCAGCTCATCGCCGTCGTGCACCTCGACCAGCACATCCAGGTCGAAGGCCTTGGCGGTCGCGGCCAGCTCGGCCATTTGCGCGTCGCTCAGCGCCGAGACGATCAGCAGCACGCAGTCGGCGCCCAGGGCACGGGCTTCGACGATCTGGTACGGATCGATCATGAAATCCTTGCGGATCACCGGCAGCGAACAGGCGTTGCGCGCCTCCTGCAGGTAACGATCGGCGCCCTGGAAGAAATCGATGTCGGTGAGCACCGACAGGCAGGTGGCACCGCCGGCCTCGTAGCTCCTGGCGATCTGGGCCGGGTCGAAGTCTTCCCGCAGCACACCCTTGCTCGGCGAGGCTTTCTTGATCTCGGCGATCACGGCCGGCTGCTTGCTGCGAGCCTGGTTCAGCAGCGCCTGGGCGAAGCCACGCGGCGCATCGGCGGCCCGTGCTTCCTGTTCGACTTCGGCCAGGCTGACGATCTGACGGCGCGCTGCCACTTCCTCGGCCTTGCGGGCGAGAATCTTCTCCAAAACGGTTGGGATGCTCACCCTTCGTTCTCCTGTTTGAACACCGCGGTAAAGGACACCAGCTCTTCCAGCTTTTCACGGGCCAGCCCGGTGTGCAGGGCGTCGTGGGCCAGCTGCATACCTTCCTTGAGGCTGCTGGCGTGGCCCGCCGCATACAGCGCGGCGCCAGCGTTGAGCACGATGATATCGACCGCCTTCTGCCCGGCTTCGGTCTTGCGACGACCCAGCGCATCGCGGATCAGTTCCAGCGACTGCTCGGCGTTGTCGACGGTCAGGCCGATCAGGCTCTGGCTCTTGATGCCGAAATCTTCCGGCTGGATGCGGTACTCGCTGACCACACCGTCCTTGAGCTCCGCCACGAAGGTCGGCGCTGCCAGGCTGATTTCGTCCAGGCCATCCTGGGCGTGCACCACCAGCACATGCTCACTGCCGAGGCGCTGCAGCACTTCGGCCATCGGTCGGCACAGCGCCTGACTGAACACGCCGATCACCTGGTTCTTGACCCCGGCCGGATTGGTCATCGGGCCGAGCATGTTGAAGATGGTGCGCAGGCCCAGTTCACGGCGCGGGCCGATGGCGTACTTCATGGCGCCATGGTGCGACGGCGCGAACATGAAGCCGACACCGACGGATTCCACACAGCGCGCGACCTGCTCGGGCTTGAGGTTGAGGTAGACGCCCGCCGCTTCCAGCAGGTCGGCACTGCCGCTCTTGCCGGACACCGCGCGGTTGCCGTGCTTGGCCACCCGGCCACCGGCGGCGGCCACGACGAAGGCCGCGGCGGTGGAAACGTTGAAGATGTTCATGCCGTCGCCACCGGTGCCGCAGGTGTCGACCAGGTGAGGCGCGTCGATGTGCACCGGTGAGGCCAGCTCACGCATGATCTTCGCGGCGCCGACGATCTCGTCGATGGTCTCGCTCTTCATGCGCAGGCCCATGAGGAAGGCGCCGATCTGTGCGTCAGTGCACTGCCCGGTCATGATCTCGCGCATCACGTCCTGCATTTCCTCGGTGCTGAGGTCGAGCTGGGCGACGACGCGGTTGAGGGCTTCCTTGATGTTCATGGGCGCACGCCTCCTTGTTGTTTGAGGAAGTTGGCAAAGAGCTCGTGGCCCTGCTCGGTAAGGATGGACTCGGGGTGGAACTGCACCCCTTCGATATGCAGGGTCTTGTGGCGAAGGCCCATGATCTCGTCCACCGAACCGTCGTCGTGCTGGGTCCAGGCGGTGACTTCCAGGCAGTCCGGCAGGGTTTCGAGCTTGACCACCAACGAGTGGTAACGGGTCACGGTCAGGGGTCGGTTCAGCCCGGCGAACACACCCAGGTCCTCGTGGAACACGGGGCTGGTCTTGCCATGCATCACCTTGCGCGCACGCACCACGTCACCGCCGAAGGCCTGGCCGATGCTCTGGTGCCCCAGGCACACGCCAAGGATCGGCAGCTTGCCGGCGAAATGGTTGATCACCTCCAGCGACACACCGGCCTCGGTCGGCGTGCACGGCCCCGGGGAGACGACGATGCGCTCGGGATTCAGTGCGTCGATCTCGGCGATGCTCAGCTCGTCGTTGCGGATCACATGCACGTCCGCACCCAGCTCGCCGAGGTACTGCACCACGTTGTAGGTAAAGGAGTCGTAATTGTCGATCATCAAAAGCATGGCGGGACTCCTCAGTGCTTGATCGTGGTCTGTTCGGCCAGGGAAACCGCGCGGAACATGGCGCGGCGCTTGTTCAGCGTCTCTTCCCATTCCAGGGCCGGCACCGAGTCGGCGACGATACCCGCGCCGGCCTGCACGTGCAGCTCACCGTCCTTGATCACCGCCGTGCGAATGGCGATGGCGGTGTCCATGTTGCCGTTCCAGGCCAGGTAGCCGACCGCGCCGCCATAGACGCCACGCTTGACCGGCTCCAGCTCGTCGATGATTTCCATGGCACGGATCTTCGGTGCACCGGACAGGGTGCCCGCCGGCAGGATCGCGCGCAGCGCGTCCATGGCGCTCAGGCCTTCCTTGAGGTGTCCCGTCACGTTGGACACGATGTGCATGACATTGGAATAGCGCTCGATCACCATCTTCTCGGTGAGTTTGACGCTGCCGGTGCTCGACACTCGACCCACATCGTTACGGCCCAGGTCGATCAGCATCAGGTGCTCGGCGACTTCCTTGGCGTCCGACAGCAGGTCTTCTTCCAGCGCCAGGTCGGCCTCTTCGGTCGCGCCACGCGGGCGGGTGCCGGCGATGGGGCGAACGGTGACCAGGTTGTCCTCGACCCGTACCAGCACCTCGGGGGAGGAACCGACCACATGGAAGTCGCCAAAGTTGAAGAAGTACATGTACGGCGTCGGATTGATGCAGCGCAACGCGCGGTACAGGTCGATCGGCGCAGCCTGGAACGGAATCGACATGCGCTGGGAAATCACCACCTGCATGCAGTCGCCCGCCAGGATGTATTCCTTGATGGCGTTGACCGAACGCTCGTAGTCGTCGCGGCTGAAGCTGGAACGGAACGCCGGCTCGGCACCGGCCGGGACGCTCAGGTCCACGCCCAGGCGCGGGGTGATCGGCTGGCGCAGGGCCTGCAGGATGTCCTGCAGACGGGCCTGGCCCTGTTCATAGGCTTGGCCATCAGCCGGGTCGGCCAGCACGATGGCGTGCATCTTGCCGGCCAGGTTGTCGAAGACCACCACCGCGTCGGAGACCATCAGCAGGATATCGGGGGTGCCCAGCGGATCGGGATTGACCCCGGCCGCCAGCTTCGGCTCCACGTAACGCACGCTGTCGTAGGCGAAGTAGCCCACCAGGCCGCCATTGAAACGTGGCAGACCCGGCAGGGTCGGCACCTTGTAGCGTTCCTTGAACTGCTCGACGAAGGCCAGGGGATCGGCACACTCGTGCTGCTCCACCTCGACGCCATCCACGCTGACGCTGACCCGCGAGCCATAGGCACGCAGCACGGTGCGTGCCGGCAGGCCGATGATCGAATAACGCCCCCACTTCTCGCCTCCCTGCACGGATTCGAGCAGGTAGGTATTGGGCTGGTCGGCCAGTTTCAGGTAGATCGACAGCGGGGTGTCGAAGTCGGCAATGGTTTCGCAGGCAACAGGAATGCGGTTATAGCCGGCATCGGCTAAACGCAGGAATTCTTCGCGGGTCATGATCAGCCTCGTGGCATGAGGATAAAACGGTCGTGTGCAAACGTGCCGCCCGAGCGGCCAGAATCAGGTCAGAGGCGCCAGCGCCAACGGGCCAGGGCCTTGATGATTTTCATGCCGGCTCGTTCGAGCCAGAGTCTGCAGGTAACCACCACGGGGATCTCTTCGGCGGAGGTGAGGAATGTCAGGGCACACTAGCGCAGGCGCCGGGCCGAATCAACCCGGCCCGGTGCAATGTTCATACCGGCTCGAGCAACGCCCGCAGGTCATCGAGCACCAGCGCCGGCTCCTCTTCCGCAATCGGCCGCCCGTGGTTGTAACCATAGCTCAGCGCCACGCAGGTGACGCCGGCGGCCCTGGCGGCCAGCACGTCGTTGCGCGAGTCGCCGACGAACAGCGCCTGTGACCGGGGAATACCCGCCAGCTCCAGCACATGCAGCAGCGCCGCCGGGTCCGGTTTCTGCTGGGGCAGCGTGTCGCCGCCGACGATCCAGCGGAAGTAGTCGCCCAGGCCCTTCTCATCGAGCAAGGGCGCCACGAAACGCTCCGGTTTGTTGGTCACGATCGCCAGGGCGACGCCGCCCTGCTGCAAGGCATCCAGCACTTCGGGCACGCCCGGGTACACCGTGGTCAGTGTGTGGCTCTCGGCATAGGCCGCCATGAACAGCTCCAGCGCCTCACGCGCCAGGGCATCGTCCACCTGCTCGTGCTGCAGGCTGCCCGCCAGGGCGCGGCGCACCAGCACCCGCGCCCCATTGCCGACCCAGTCGCGTACCCGCTCGACACCGGCGGCGGGGCGTCCCAGCGTCAGCAATGCCTTGTCCACCGCGGCGGCGAGGTCAGGCACCGAGTCGACCAGCGTGCCGTCCAGGTCGAACATCACCAGGCGCGGCAGCTGCCCGTCGAACAGGCGCTGCAGAGGCGTCATGCTCACACCCGGGCCAGTTCGGCACGCATGGCGTCGATGACCGCCTTGTAGTCGGGCTGGTTGAAGATCGCCGAGCCGGCGACGAAGGTGTCCGCACCGGCCGCGGCGATCTCGCGGATGTTCTGCACGTTGACCCCGCCATCGATTTCCAGGCGAATCTCACGACCGCTGGCGTCGATCAGGGCACGGGCCTCGCGCAGCTTATCGAGGGTGCCGGGGATGAACTTCTGCCCGCCGAAGCCGGGGTTCACGCTCATCAGCAGGATCATGTCGACCTTGTCCATCACGTACTTCAGCACGTCCAGCGGCGTGGCCGGGTTGAACACCAGGCCGGCCTTGGCGCCACCGCTCTTGATCAGTTGCAGGGAGCGGTCGACGTGCTCGGAAGCCTCCGGGTGGAAGGTGATGTACGAGGCGCCGGCTTCGATGAAGTCACCGATGATGCGGTCCACCGGCTTGACCATCAGGTGCGCGTCGATGGGCGCAGTGATGCCGTACTTGCGCAGTGCCGAGCAGACCATCGGGCCGATGGTCAGGTTGGGCACGTAGTGGTTGTCCATCACGTCGAAGTGAACGATGTCCGCGCCTGCGGCGAGCACGTTGTCCACTTCCTCACCCAGGCGGGCGAAGTCAGCGGACAGGATCGACGGGGCGATGGCGAAGGGTTGCATGGCGAACCTCTGAGGGGCGGTGATCACGGTGGCGCGCATTGTAGCCTGACTGCGGCCACCGGTCTTGCACCTCACTCCGGCACGGCGGTGCGCATCTTCTCGCTGCGCCCGCGCAGCCATTCCAGGGTCAGCAGCAGGACCACCGAGAAGCCGATCAGCAGGGTCGCCGCCGCAGCGATGGTCGGGCTGAGGTTCTCGCGAATGCCGCTGAACATCTGCCGGGGCAGGGTCACCTGCTCGGGGCCGGCGAGAAACAAGGTCACCACCACTTCATCGAAGGAGGTGGCGAAGGCGAACAGCGCCCCGCTGATCACCCCCGGCGCGATCAGCGGCAGGGTCACCCGGCGGAACGCCGTGAGCGGCGAGGCGCCCAGGCTGGCCGCCGCGCGCACCAGGTTGTAATTGAAGCCCTGCAGGGTCGCCGACACGGTGATGATGACGAACGGCACGCCGAGCACCGCGTGCACCAGGATCAGCGACAGGTAGCTGTTGCCCATGCCCAGGGGCGCGAAGAACAGGTAGCTGGCCACACCGACGATGACCACCGGCACCACCATCGGCGAAATCAGCAGGCTCATGACCAGCGCCTTGCCGCGGAACTCGCCACGGGTCAGGCCGATGGCGGCCAGGGTCCCCAGCACCATGGCCAGTATCGTCGCCGCCGGGGCGACGATCAGGCTGTTCTTCAGGGCGCGCATCCAACTGGCCGAACCGAAGAAGTCTTCGTACCAGCGCAGGGAGAACGACTCGATCGGATAGACCAGGAAGGTCCCGGCGTTGAACGACAGCGGAATGATCACCAGCACCGGCAGGATCAGGAACAGCAGCACCAGCACGCAGATCGTGCGCAGGGTGTAGTGCCAGACGCGCTCGATGGGGGACATGTAAGGACTGAGCATCGGATGAATCTCCTGTTATCCCAGACGCAGTCGGCTTGCACCGACCAGCCAGCTGTAGACCACGTACAGCACCAGCGTGGCGAACAGCAGCAGCCCGCCGAGCGCCGTGGCCATGCCCCAGTTGATCGAGGTGTTGGTGTAGAAGGCCACGAAGTAGCTGACCATCTGATCGCCCGGACTGCCCAGCAGCGCGGGGGTGATGTAGTAGCCGATGGACAGGATGAACACCAGCAGGCAGCCGGCGCTGACACCGGCCAGGGTCTGCGGGAAGTACACCCGCCAGAAGCTGGCGAACGGGTGACAGCCCAGGGAGATGGCGGCCCGCATGTAGGTGGGCGAGATGCCCTTCATCACGCTGTAGATCGGCAGGATCATGAACGGCAGCATGATGTGCACCATGGAGATGTACACCCCGGTGCGGTTGAACACCAGTTGCAGGGGCTTATCGATGATCCCCAGGCCGAGCAGCGCGCTGTTGATCAGGCCGCTGGACTGCAGCAGCACGATCCAGGCCGCGACCCGTACCAGGATGGAGGTCCAGAACGGCAGCAGCACCAGGATCATGAGCAGGTTGCTCTGCCGGGTCGGCAGCGTGGCCAGCAGGTACGCCAGTGGGTACGCCAGCACCAGGCAGATGGCGGTGATCACCAGGCCCATCCAGAAGGTGCGTGCAAAGATGTCCAGGTAGATCGCCTGGTCCGGCGTGGCCGAGGCCAGCTCGCCCAGGTCGTCGATCCGGTGGTCCAGCGCCGCCAGCAGGTAATAGGGGGTGATGCTGCTGGCGTTGCGGCGAATCACCTGCCAATAGGCGGGGTCGCCCCAGCGTTCATCCAGGCTTTCCAGCGCGCCTTTATAAGATTCGGGCTCGCTCTTGAACGGCAGCGCGCGGCCGGTCTTGGCCATCAGGCTGCGGTAGCCGGCCAGCTCCATATTCATGCGTTTGGACAGGTCGCCGATGGTCTGGTTGCGGCGTGCATCGGCCAGGTCCAGCGCCAGGGCGTGGTAGACCGGCTCATCGGGCAGGCCCTTGCCATCCCACAGGGTGATCGCCTCGACCGTGCGCGGCATGCTGCCCACGACTTCCGGGTTGTCCACGCTCTTGTTGAGCAGGGCGATGATCGGGACCAGGAACACCAGCACCAGGAACACCAGCAGCGGCAGGATCAGGGCCTGGGCTTTCAGGCGGTTGACCCGCTCGGCTCTGGCCAGGCGCTGTTTCAGGGTGGGGCCGGTGACCTCGGACTGGGGCACTGCGATGGCCATAGCGAACTCCGCGAAAACGAGGAAAACATCCCCTCCCCCGGCACGGGAGAGGGGCCTTGCCGAGGGGGTCAGTTACGCGCGGCCCAGGCGTTGAAGCGCTGTTCCAGCTGCTCGCCGTAGTCCGCCCAGAAGGTCACGTCCATGGCCACCTGGTTGGCGATGTTTTCCGGCGTGGTCGGCATGTCCTTCAGCAGCTTCGGATCAAGCAGTTCGACCGCCTTCTTGTTGGCCGGGCCGTAGGCGATGTTCTGCGAGTAGATCTTCTGCTGCTCCGGCGTCACGGAGAAGGCGATGAATTTCTGCGCGGCATCCTGGTCCTTGGCGCCCTTCGGGATCGCCCAGGCGTCGAAGTCGTAGATGCCACCGTTCCACACCACCTGCAGGTTGCTTTCGCCCTGCACCGCGGCGATCCGCCCGTTGTAGGCCGAACTCATCACCACGTCACCGGAAGCCAGGAACTGCGGCGGCTGGGCGCCCGCTTCCCACCACTGGATGCTCGGCTTGATCTGGTCGAGCTTGGCGAAGGCGCGGTCCTGGCCTTCCTTGGTGGCCAGCACGCTGTACACGTCCTTCGGCGCCACGCCATCGGCCATCAGGGCGAATTCCAGGGTGTACTTGGCGCCTTTGCGCAGGCCACGCTTGCCGGGGAATTTCTGGGTGTCCCAGAAATCCGCCCAGCCCGTCGGCGCGCTGGCGAGTTTGTCGGCGTTGTAGGCCAGCACCGTGGACCAGACGAAGAAGCCCACGCCGCACGGCTGGATCGCCCCTTCGACGAAGTCGTCGGCGTTGCCGAACTGGGCCGGGTCGAGCTCTTCGAACATGCCTTCGTCACAGCCGCGCGCCAGTTCCGGCGATTCCACTTCCACCAGGTTCCAGGACACGCTGTTGGTGTCGACCATGGCTTTTACCCGCGCCATCTCGCCGTTGTATTCGCCCGCGATGATCTTGCCGCTACCGTTGGCTTCCCACGGCTCGTAGAACGCCTTGACCTGGGCGGCCTTGTTCGCGCCGCCGAAGGAGATCACCGTCAGGTCGGCCGCCATCGCCGGCACGGCGCAAGCCATGGCCAGGGTCAGCACGGGGAATGCGAGGTATTTTTTCATTGTTGTTTTTGCTCCACTGTGGCTTCGTTGGTTAAGCGCGATCAATGACTGTCCAGCAAGGGGTCGAGTGCGCGCACATGCTCGACCTGCCAACCGATGGGCACCACGTCCCCCACCGCCAGGGCAGGGTCGAGTTCGGCGATGGGCTGTTTGACGAAGAAGTCGGTCATGCCGCAGACCTCCAGGCGCACCCGCACGTGGTCGCCGAGGTAGATGAATTCGGCGACCCGCCCGGAAAAGCGGTTGCAGCAGCTCTCGCTGGAGCCGTTCAGGCTCACGCGCTCGGGGCGCACCGAGAGGGTCACCGGCTCGCCAGGCTGACCGACATTGACCGCCAGCGCCTCGACCTTTTCCCCGCGGGGCAGGCCGACCACGCAGCGCTCGCCGTCACGGCTGAGCAGGCGGCCATTGAGGCGGTTGTTCTCACCGATGAAGTTGGCGACGAAGGTGTTGCAGGGCGCTTCGTAGAGCGTGCGCGGGTCGGCGATCTGCTGGATTTCGCCCTGGTGGAACACCGCCACGCGGTCGGACATGGTCAGCGCTTCGCCCTGGTCGTGGGTGACGTACACCACCGTCACGCCCAGACGCTTGTGCAGGTGCTTGATCTCCATCTGCATGTGTTCGCGCAATTGCTTGTCCAGTGCGCCCAGGGGCTCGTCCATCAGCACCAGTTGCGGTTCGAACACCAGGGCCCGGGCCAGGGCCACGCGCTGCTGTTGGCCGCCGGACAGCTGGCCGGGGTAGCGGTTGGCGAAGGCGTCGAGCTGGACCATGGTCAGGGCACGCTTCACCCGCTCGCTGACGTCGGTCTTGCCCATGCCCCGCACGGACAGGGGAAACGCCAGGTTCTCGGCCACGGTCATGTGCGGGAACAGTGCGTAGTTCTGGAACACCATGCCGATGTCGCGCTTGTGCGGCGGTACGTTGTTGATGGAGCGCCCCGCCAGCTGGATCTCGCCGCTGGTGGGGGTCTCGAAACCGGCCAGCATCATCAGGCTGGTGGTCTTGCCGGAGCCGGACGGCCCGAGCAGGGTGAGGAACTCGCCCTTGCGGATGTCCAGATTGAGGTTCTTGACGATCAGCGACTCGCCGTCATAGCTCTTCTGCACGCCACGGAAGCTGACCAGCACATTGTCCGCCGTGGCGGTTGAACTCACCTCGCCCATGCCCCACACCCTCGATTCTTGTAATCAGTGATTACAGGCTAGGCAAAGCTGCAAGCGGCGCAAATCGGGGGGCAGGAGAGATTGTCATCAGCGCATCGGACGACCGCGTGTAGGGATCGCCCTACAGGATCACAGCAACTTGTGCTCCAGGGCATAGCGCACCAGGTCGGCCACCGAATGCAGGTTGAGCTTCTGCATCAAGCGCGCCTTGTGGGTGCTGATGGTCTTGCTGCTGAGCGCCAACTGCTGGGCGATCTCGTTGACGTTGGCACCCTGTACCAGGCGCTCGAACACCGAGAACTCACGTTCGGAGAGCAAGGCATGGGGCGGGCGCGAATCGGTCAGGCCGACCTCGAACACCATGCGGTCCGCCAGCTCCGGGTCAATGTAGCGCCCGCCCGAGGCGACCTTGCGAATCGCCGTCAGCAGCAGCGCCGGGTCGCTGTCCTTGGTGGCGTAGCCGGCTGCGCCGACCTTGAGCGCCCGGGCCGCCATCTGCGCCTCGTCGTGCATCGACAGCACCAGGATCGCCGGCGGCTGGTTGAGGGCGCGGATGCGCGGAATCGCCTCCAGCCCATTCACCCCGGGCATGGAGATGTCCAGCAGCACTACCTCGCAGGGCGTGTGGCGCAGGGTGTCGAGCAACTGCTCGCCATTGCTCGCCTCCCCCACCACCTGCAGGTCCTTGGCCAGGCCGATCAATTGCTTGATACCTTCACGAACGATGGTGTGGTCTTCGGCAACCAGTACACGAATCAATCAGGGTCTCCTTGCCGGCGGTTCTCAACCGCGCGGCTCAACTGTCCAGCGGCACCGTGACCGTCAGGGTGGTGCCTTCCCCGGGGCGGCTGTCGATCGCCAGGGTTCCGCCCAGCATCAGCACCCGCTCGCGCATGCCCACCAGCCCGAACGACTGCATGCCGACAGCCTCGGGCGTGAAACCGCGCCCATCGTCGACGATGCTCAGGCACAGCATGGCATTGCTGCGTTCCAGGCGCAGCTCCACCGTGTGCGCACCGGCATGGCGGATCACATTGGTCAGGGCTTCCTGCAACACCCGGAACAGCCCGATGGCCTGCCCGTCGGGCAGCTCCGGCAATTCATCCGGCACCTCGACCAGGCAAGGGATCTGGGTCCGCGCTTCGAAACGCTGGGCCTGCCACTCGATGGCCGACGCCAGGCCGGCATCCAGGATCGGCGGACGCAGGGCACTGGCCACGTCGCGCACCAGCTGGAACAACTGGGCGATCAAGCGCTTCATGTTGCCCAGGCGCTCGCCCAGGCCAGGGTCGAGGGCCGAATAGCTCAGCTCGCACATCGAGGTTTCCAGCTTGAGCACGGTGAGCACCTGCCCCAATTCGTCGTGCACTTCCCGGGCGATACGCGCCTTCTCTTCCTCGCGCACGCTTTCCAGGTGGGCGGACAGGTCGCGCAGTTGGGCACGGGATTCAGCCAGTTCGAGCTCGATGCGCTTGTTCTGGCTGATGTCCCAGACGATGCCGTCCCAGACCACTTGACCGCCCTCGAGCCGTCGCGCGATCGCCTTGATATCGGCCCAGCGCTGCTCGCCGGAGTTAGTCAGGATCCGCCCCTGCCAGTGCCAGTCACTGTCGCTGAGCAGCGCCTGGTCCTGGGTGCGGTGGTAGCTGGCCTTGTCATCCGGGTGCACCAGGCTGCGCAGCCCGCGATCCGGGGCCAGCAGGGTCGCCGCCGTATAGCCCACCAGGTTCTCGCTGCCTTCGCTGATGAAGGCGAAGTCCACCGGCTGGTTCGGCTGCGGCCGCTCCAGGCGGAACACCAGTCCCGGCACGTTGGCGGCGATGCCCTGCAGGCGCGCCTCGCTCTCACGCAATGCCGCCAGGGCGCGGCGCCGCTCGGTGACGTCGGTGACGAACACCACCAGGTATTCGGTCTCGCGGTAGCGCAGAAAGCTCAGCGACACGTCCACCGGCAGCAACCTGCCATCGGCTCGCTGGCACTCGGTCTCGAAACTCAGCGGCCCGTCGTCGCCCTGGCGGGCATGCCGCCACAGGTTGAGCCAGCGGTCCATGTCCAGGCGCGGCTCGAAATCGCGCAAGGGGCGATCGACCACCGTGCCCGGCAGGTAGCCGAGCATTCGCTCCGCCGCCCGGTTGGCATAGCGCACGTGACTGTCCCAGTTGACCCAGAGAATACCCACCGTGCTGTGGTCGATGGAGAACTGCGCCAGGCGCAGGGCGTCCTTGGCGGTTTCCCGCAGTTCGATTTCATGCCGTGCGGCCAGCAGGCGGAACTCCAGGGTGTCGCGCTGCCGGCGCACCGTCAGCAACAGCGCCAGGCAGGCCAGGAACAGCAGCGCCAGGAACACGCACAGGCTTTTCCAGAAACCGACGGAAACCGGAGGCGCGGCATAGCCCGGCTGCAACCAGCGCTCATGCAGCTGCTCCAGGTCCCGCGGGGCGATCGCCCGCAGGCCGATATCCACCACACTGGCCAGCACCGGCCAGTCGCGGCGCGACGCGACCCGCAACAGTTGCGGCAGACCGATGTCGCCGACGATCGCCATGTCGGCGAACTCGGCCTCCCGCGACAGGCGACTGAGCTGGGCCTGGTCCACCACGGCGTACCCGGCCCGCTGCTCCTGCACCCGGCGCATGGCCTCGCGTGGCGACTCCACCGCCTGCACGTTCAATTGCGCGAAGCTGCTGCGCAGGTAGCCCAGCACCGCCTCACTGCCCGCCACCGCAATCGGCACCGTGCCGTCCACCTGCTCCAGGTCGACGCTGCCCGTGGCGCTGCGAACGCCCACCAACAGATGAGGGATGCGCAAATAGGGATCGGAGAACAGCGCCACGCGCAGCCCGGCGGGGGTCTGGGTCAGACCGGGTGCCAGGTCGATGGCCCTGGCGTTGAGCGCCTCCTCGAGTGCGGTCTGGTTCTGGAACGCGGTCCACACCAGTTGCACCCGCAGTTGGCGGGCCAGGTGCTCCATCAGCTCGATGCTGGCACCTGACAGGCCCTGCTGACGGCGATCGGACTGAGCGAAGGGCGGCTGCAGGACCACCCCGACCCGCAGCGTCGAATGGGCAGCGAGCCAGGCCTCCTGCTCTGCAGTGAACAAACTAGAGCGGCCGGCAGTTCCGGCCCAGCACAGGGGCGACAGGCACACGAGCAGCAGGAGAACATTCAACGAACGCATCATGCTCAGGGACCACCGCGCTCAGGGGCTCAAACAGGGATGCCTGCTACATTACTCCAGCCACCCGTGGCGTTGCCAAGGGTCCGCCTGACAAATCGGCGGCGAGCCAGTAGGCTGAACGCACGTCCCCCTGCCAGGAATGCATTGATGCCCAGGGCCTGCCGCTCGACTCCTTTCCGTTTCCCTCTGGCCCTGCTGCTGGCCTGCGCCCTGCCGGTGCAGGCGGAAGAAACCCCGCCCGCGGCCGAAGTGCCCGTGCGGCCACCGCTGGACGAACGCAGCCAGGTGGATGCCCGGGCCCTGGAGCGACAACTGGCGCTGCGCGAGCAACAGATGCTCGACGCCGGCGGTGATCAGTTCCTGGCCCTGTGGCTGCCGGCAAACGTCGGCGACGCGAATGGCGCGGTGATCCTGTTGCCCGGCGACGATGAGAGCGCCGACTGGCCACAGAGCATCGGCCCGCTGCGCCGCAAGCTGCCGGACAACGGCTGGCACAGCCTCAGCCTGACCCTGCCCGACCCCCAGGGCGAGCTGCTGCCGGTCCGCCCCCCGATCGACGAAACCGCCCCCGCCGCCCCCGGCGAACCCGCGGCGCCTCAGGCAGATGGGGAAGCCCCGACGCCCAGCACCGAAGAAGCCACGGCAGCCATGCCAGTGGCACCGGAAGAAGCCGCGAAAGCACAGACCGACGCACAGCGCGCCGCCCATACCCAGCGCGTGCTGGCCCGCATTGCCGCCGGCATCGCCTTCGCCGAACAGCGCCAGGCCAAGACCATCGTCCTGCTCGGCCACGGCAGCGGTGCCTACTGGGCGGCACGCTACCTGGCCGAACACAAGCCAGACGGCGTACGGCATCTTCTGCTGGTCGCGGCCGAACGGCCAACGGGATTCGCACCGGAGCTGGATGAACTGATCCCGGGCTTGCAACTGCCCACCGGCGATTTCTACTTCAAGGATCAGGCGGCAGACCGTTCCGCCGCACTGCTGCGCATGCAGGCGGGCAAGCGGCAGAAGCACCCGGCCTATACCCAGATCGGGATGAAGGCACTGCCCGACAACCCCGAGGTCGAGCAGGAACAGGTCTATCGGCGCATTCGCGGCTGGCTCGATACACAGCTCAAGAAAGCAGCCCCCTCCGCGCCAGCGGCCGGAGCGCCGGCCGGCTGATACCTCAGCGGAAGCCGCGGCGCTGGCGGATCACACCATAGGCATTGTGCAGTTCGCGGGTTTTTTCCGTGGCTTCGCGCACGCGCTCCGCGCCGGCCCCACTGCCGGCCAGCTTGTCCGGGTGATGCCGGCTCAACAGGCGGCGATAGGCACGTTTGATCTGTGCTGGCTCGCTGTCCGCCGCCACGCCCAGCAAGCGCAGCGCCTGCTCATAACTGCCGCCGGTGGAGGCCATCGGACCCTGCTTCGGGGCGTAGGCCGCATTCAGCTGCGCCTGGGCCGCGGGCGATACGCCTAGCCATTTCCCCCACAGCAGGATCAACTCCTGCTCGACCTGGCCGACCCGCCCGTCGACCCAGGCCATGCGCCAGCAGGCACGCAGCAGCGCTTCGCTCTGCAGGCGCTGCCGCCGCAAGGGCGCACGCAGGCTGTCACGTCCGGTCTTGCCGCGAGAGAACGCGTCGATCGCCCGTTGGCGGTCCGCATCGCCCAACCCCAGGCGCTGCATTTCCGAGCGTGCCTGCTCGATGTGCACCGGCAGCACCCGCCCCTCGCACTTGGCCAGGCGTCCCAGCAGCACGAACAGCAGCATGTCGTCCGAGCTGTCCGGCTGCTGCAGCCCCAGCCGCTGCCACAGCGCCGACCAGCTGTGCAGGCGCAGCCGCCGGTCGAGCACCTGCCCCAGCAGGCCGCCGAGCAGCGCGCCGGGAATGCTCGCCGCCGCCCACCCCGCCACGGCACCCAGCACAGTAGCCGGCCAGATCATCTCAGCGCCCCTGCCCGATCAACTGCTCGACCTCGGCCAGGCGCTCGTGGGTGCCGACATCGATCCAGTGCCCATCGAAACGCTCGCCGCTGACGCGGTTGTCAGCCATGGCCTGGCGCAACAGCGGCGCCAGCTTGAACGCACCGGGTTGGCACCCTGCGAACAGCGCCGGCGAGAGCACGGCAATGCCACTGTAGGTCAGGCAACCGCCCTCCCCGTCGGCATCGCTGACCTGCCCCTGTCGCAGCTTGAAATCACCGTCCGGGTGATGGGCGGGGTTGTCGACCAGCACCAAGTGGGCCAGCCCGTTAAGCGGTTGCTGGGCGCGAGCGAAGGGGTAGTCGCAATAGATGTCACCATTGACCACCAGGAACGGCTCATCGCCCAGCAGCGGCAGCGCGCGAAAAATCCCGCCGCCGGTTTCCAGGGGCTCGCCTTCCGCCGAATAGCGGATCGAAACACCGAAGCGCGCGCCGTCCCCCAGGTAGTCTTCGATCTGCTGGCCCAGCCAGGCATGGTTGATCACCAGCTCCCGGAAACCCGCCGCGGCCAGCGCCCGGATGTGGTACTCGATCAGGGGCACACCGGCCGCGCGCACCAGGGGCTTGGGCGTGTGCAGCGTCAGGGGCCGCAGACGCTCACCCTTGCCGGCCGCCAGGATCATCGCTTTCATGCCGGCACCGCCGCTTCACGGGGCAGACTGGCGAACAGCTCCGCCAGCTCAGCCAGTTCCGGGCGGCGCGCCAGCACGGCTTCTATATAGGTGAAGAAGCGTGGCACATCGCCCAGGTACTTGGGCTTGCCGTCCCGGTGACAGATGCGGGCGAAGATGCCGATCACTTTCAGGTGGCGCTGGACCCCCATCAGGTCGCTGGCGCGCAGGAAGTCCTGCAGCTCCGCCTGCACCGGAATACCAGCGGCACGGGCCTGCTGCCAGTAACCGGTGAGCCAGTCCTGCACCCGCGCCTCGGGCCAACCCAGGAAGGCATCCTTGAACAGGCTGGTGATGTCATAGGTCACCGGGCCGTACACCGCATCCTGGAAGTCCAGCACCCCCGGGTTGGGTGTGCTGAGCATCAGGTTGCGCGGCATGAAATCGCGGTGCACCAGCACCTTGGGCTGGGCCAGGGCACTGTCGATCAGCAGCTGACTGACGCGCTGCCAGGCCTCCTGCTGCCGGGCATCGAAGGTCACACCCAGGTGGCGCTGCACGTACCACTCGGGAAACAGCTGCAGCTCGCGACGCAGCAAGGCGTCGTCGTAGCTCGGCATGGGCGTAGTCATGGGCAGTCGCTGGAAGGCCAGCAACGCCTGGATCGCATCGGCGAACAGCGCATCGGCGTTCTGCGCATCGATCACGTCCAGGTAGGTCTGGCGCCCGAGGTCGTTGAGCAACAGGTAGCCGTTTTCCAGGTCAGCCGCCAGGATCTCGGGCACGTTGATCGCGGCTTCCGCCAGCAGATTGGCCACTTTGACGAAGGGGCGGCAGTCCTCCTGGGGCGGTGGCGCGTCCATCACGATCAGGCTGCGCTCGCCGGCCTGCCAGCGAAAATAGCGGCGAAAGCTCGCGTCGCTGCTGGCGGGCGTCAGCGTGGCGGCCGGCACGGCGCCCCAGCCGCGCGTTTCGAACAGGGCCGGTAGCAATGAATCGAGCCAATTAACGAGGCGTTGCAGGCGTACATCTTCATCAGGCATTACAAGGGTCTCCGACGGCGCTAGCCGTTGCGCGGGTCATGCTTTATTATCCAGCATCTTTTTCAGCCCATCGAGTGGCGTGCGGCCCCTGGGCCAATGGCGCGCAGGAAGCCCGGAAAAATAAGATGGCAGTAAAATACCCCGCGTTTCGTAAAAAATTCCCACTTCTGGTAACTGGCGGCCTGTTGGCCCTTCAGCCTCTCGCCGGTCAATTCGCTGTAGCAGCCGAGCAGTTCGACTGCCGGGCATCGGACACCGGGGGTTGGGCCTGCGCGCCCAAGACCAGCGGTGCTGCGCTTCCAGCCCGCCCGGTGCACAGCGGCACCAGCATCAGCTCCCCTGCCGGTACGACTGCTGCCAGCAGCAGCGAGAGCAAGGTTGCCAAAACCACCTTGGTCACCGAAAGCGGTGGCAAGGCTCTGGCCTCGCGCAGTGCCGACTATAGCCATCTGGACTGGGTTCCGCGCGAGCAATTGACCGCCGCCCAATTGGCCGAGACCGGCCCCTATTGCGCCGGTGCCTATGTCGAGCCGACGCGCCCGGGCATGAACGACAAGACCCCGATGAGCGAAGCGCCGATGTTCGTTTCGGCCAAGGCGTCGCGCTATCAGCAGGAAGAACAGGTCGCCACGCTGGCCGGCGATGTGGTCCTGCGCCAGGCCGGCATGCAGGTCGAGGCCGACGAGGCCAACCTGCTGCAAGCGGAAAACCGCGGCGAGCTGATCGGCAACGTCCGCCTGCGCGACCAGGGCATGCTGGTGGTGGGCGACAAGGCCGAGCTGCAACTGGACAACGGTGAAGCCCGCGTCGACAACGCCGAGTACGTGCTGCACACCAGCCGCGTGCGCGGCAGCGCGCTCTACGCCAAGCGCGAAGAAACCGCGATCATCCGCCTGAAAGACGGCACCTACACCACGTGCGAACCGGGCAGCAACGCCTGGCACCTGAAGGGCAACAACGTCACCCTGAACCCGGCAACCGGTTTCGGTACCGCGACCAACGTGACCCTGCGGGTCAAAGATTTCCCGGTGTTCTACACCCCGTACATCTATTTCCCGATCGACGACCGTCGCCAGTCCGGCTTCCTGCCGCCCAGCATCGGTTCCTCGAGCGACAACGGCTTCACCCTGCAGACGCCGTACTACTTCAACCTGGCGCCCAACTACGACGCCACGCTGTACCCGACCTACATGGCGGACCGCGGCCTGTTGATGGAAGGCGAATTCCGTTACCTGACCAAGAGCAGCGAAGGCCAGTTCGGCGCCGCCTACCTCGACGACAGCAACGACGACCGCAAGCTGCAGTCCGATTACAAGGACCAGCGCTGGATGTACAGCTGGCAGCACAAAGGTGGTCTGGACTCGCGCCTGATGACCGAGGTCGACTACACCGACATCAGCGATCCCTACTACTTCCAGGACCTGAGCACCGACCTGGGTATTGGCGGCACCGATTATGTCGACCAGCGCGGTACCCTGACCTACCGGGGCGACAGCTACACCGCACGTTTGAATGCGCATGCGTACGAGCTGGCCAATATCACCGACATCACTCCGTACAACCGGTTGCCGCAGATCACCCTCGACGGCGCCCTGCCCTTCCAGCCGGGCGGCCTGAACTTCAGCTACCAGACCGAACTGGTCCGCTTCGACCGCGACCTGCGTGACGGCAACTTCATCAATGAAGACGGCATCGTCGAACAGTCCTGGTACGACACCCGCGTACAGGGCCTGGACCGCGCCAACGGCGACCGGCTGCACCTGGAGCCGGCAGTCAGCATGCCGTTCAACTGGAGCTGGGGCTTCGTCACGCCGAAGGTCAAGTACCTGCAGACCAACTACGATCTCGACCTCGACCAGCAGGGCAAAGCCACGCTGCTCGCCGAGCAGGACTACAGCAGCAGCCAGAGCCGCAGCGTCGGCATGTTCAGCCTGGACAGCGGCCTGTACTTCGACCGCGAGACACAGCTGTTCGGCAATAACTACCGTCAGACCCTGGAACCGCGCCTGTTCTACCTCTATGTGCCCGAGGAAGACCAGACAGACATTCCGGTCTTCGATACCGGCGAGAGCCTGTTCAACTACGCGTCGCTGTTCCGCGAAAACCGCTTCTCGGGCAAGGACCGCATCGGTGACGAGAACCGCCTGTCGCTGGGCATCACCAACCGCTGGTTCGAAGCCAACGGCTTCGAGCGCCAGCGCTTCAGCATCGGCCAGGCCTTCTATTTCGAAGACCGCAAGGTGCAGATGCCAGGTATCGATTACCGCCTTCGCGAGGAGTCCCAGGCGTCGCAGTCGCCGTACGCGATGCAGTACCTGTATCGCTTCAACCGCGACTGGCGCCTGAGCTCCGAATTCAACTGGGACCCGGATACCCACCGCACCCGTTCGGGTAGCGCAATGTTCCACTACCAGCCGGAAGACAACCCGAACAAGGTGGTCAACGTCGGTTATCGCTACCGCAACGACACCATCCGCTACGACCAGGACACCGGTACCTGGACGTCCAACCCGGATTACGGCAGTCCGACATTGGCTGACGGTTCGCAGAACCCGAACTACATCAAGGACTACTACAAGATCAGCCAGCACGACTTCTCGGTCATCTGGCCAATCGTGCCGCAGTGGAGCGTGGTCTCCCGCTGGCAGTATGACTACGCACGCAACCGTACTCTGGAAGCCTTCGGTGGCTTCGAGTACGACAGCTGCTGCTGGAAACTGCGCCTGATCAACCGCTACTGGGTCGACTACGACGAAGTCAGCCTCAACCCATCGCGCAACGACGAGCCGGATCGCGGTATCTTCCTGCAGATCGTGCTCAAGGGCCTGGGCGGCGTGACAGGCAGCAACGTCGAGACTTTCCTCGACCAAGGCATTCAAGGTTATCGTGAACGTGAAGACAAAGCTTTCTGATTGCGTGCGCCCCCTGCTGTTGGGCGCACTGTTCCTGGGTACCCTGGCACACGCCGAGGTACGACCGCTCAACCGCGTCGTGGCCATCGTCGACAGTGATGTGATCATGCAGAGTCAGCTGGACGCGCGCATGCGCGAAGTCCAGCAGACCATCGCCAAGCGGGGCGCTGCCCTGCCACCTGAAGGCGTGCTGACCCAGCAGGTGCTGGAACGCCTGATCGTCGAGAACATCCAGCTGCAGATCGGCGAACGCTCCGGCATTCGCATCACCGATGAAGAGCTGAACCAGGCCATCGGCACCATTGCCCAGCGCAATGGCATGAGCATCGAGCAGTTCCGCGCGGCACTGGCCCAGGACGGCCTTTCCTATGTCGAAGCCCGCGACCAGGTGCGCCGCGAGATGATCATCAGCCGCGTGCGCCAGCGTCGCGTCGCCGAGCGTATCCAGGTCACCGATCAGGAAGTGAAGAACTTCCTCGCCTCTGACCTGGGCAAGATGCAGCTCTCCGAAGAGTTCCGCCTGGCCAACATCCTCATCCCGGTTCAGGAAGGCGCGTCCCCGGACGCCATCCAGACCGCCGGCCGCCAGGCCCAGGACATCTACCAGCAGTTGGAGCAAGGTGCAGACTTCGCCCAGCTGGCCATCACCAGTTCGGCCAGTGAAACCGCGCTGGAAGGCGGCGAGATGGGCTGGCGCAAGGCCGCCCAGTTGCCACCACCCTTCGACGCGATGATCAGTGCCCTGGAAGTGGGCCAGGTGACCGAGCCGATGCGCACCCCTGGCGGCTTCATCATGCTGAAGCTGCTGGAAAAACGCGGCGGCGGTACCCAGGTACGTGACGAGGTCAACGTCCGTCATATCCTGATCAAGCCGAGCGAAATTCGCAGCGACGCCGAAACCAAGCGTCTGGCCGAGCGCCTCTACGACCGCATCCAGGCTGGCGAAGATTTTGCCGAGCTGGCGAAGAGCTTCTCGGAAGACCCGGGCTCTGCACTGAACGGCGGCACACTGAGCTGGATCGACCCGGAAGCCTTGGTGCCCGAGTTCCGCGAAGTGATGAACAACACCCCGAGCGGTGAAGTGTCCAAGCCCTTCCAGAGCCCGTTCGGCTGGCACGTCCTGCAGGTCATGGGCCGCCGTGCAACCGACAGCAGCGTGCAGTTCCGCGAGCAACAGGCCATGAACCTGCTGCGCAACCGCAAGTACGATGAAGAACTGCAGGCCTGGCTGCGTCAGATCCGCGACGAAGCCTACGTCGAAACCAAGATCTGATCGTTCTTGGCTGCACTTCGAAGCCCGGCGTCCTGCACCTGCAGCGCCGGGCTTTTTCGTTAACGCCTACGCTATAACGCCTGAACCGTGAGAACAGCTGCCATGACCGCCCCCCTCCGTTTCGCCCTGACCCCCGGCGAGCCCGCTGGTATCGGCCCTGACCTGAGCCTGCTGCTGGCTCGACAGGCCCACCCGCACACGATCATCGCCGTCGCCAGCCGGGCATTGCTGGCCGAACGCGCCCAGCAACTGGGCCTGGCTATCGAACTGATCGCCACCGACCCGACTGACTGGCCGGAAAAGCCTGCAGAGCCAAGTCAGCTGTACGTGTGGGACACCCCCCTTGCCGGTAAGGTGGCCCCGGGCGAGCTGAATCAGGCCAACGCCGCCTACGTCCTGCAGACGCTGACTCGCGCCGGGCAAGGCTGCCTGGACGGCGATTTCGCCGGCATGATCACCGCGCCGGTGCACAAGGGCGTGATCAACGACGCAGGCATCGTCTTTTCCGGCCATACCGAGTTTCTCGCCGATCTGACCCACACCGAACAAGTGGTGATGATGCTCGCCACCCGTGGCCTGCGGGTGGCGCTGGTGACCACCCACCTGCCCCTCAAAGACGTGGCCGCCGCCATCACGGCGGAGCGCCTGTCCCGGGTCACGCGCATTCTGCACAACGACCTGCGCGACAAGTTTGGCCTGGAGCGTCCGCGCATCCTCGTCTGCGGGCTCAACCCCCATGCCGGTGAAGGCGGCCACCTGGGCCACGAGGAGATCGACGTCATCGAGCCGACCCTGGACCTGCTCCGAGCGGAGGGCATCGATCTGATCGGCCCGCTGCCCGCCGACACCCTCTTCACTCCCAAGCACCTCGACCACTGCGACGCCGTGCTGGCGATGTACCACGACCAGGGCCTGCCAGTGCTCAAGTACAAAGGCTTTGGCGCCGCGGTCAACGTGACCTTGGGCCTGCCCATCATCCGCACCTCGGTGGACCACGGCACCGCTCTGGACCTGGCGGGCAGCGGCAAGATCGATTGCGGCAGCCTGCAGGTCGCCCTGGAAACGGCCTACGAAATGGCCACCAGCCAGGCCCGCACCTGATCCCAGCAGGCCCTGCCCGTTGCCGGAAGCCGCTCCGGCACTCGGGTTAGGGTGACAATACTGTTAAACTGCCGCTCTTTTATTTGCTTTGAGCGTGCGGCTTGAAGCGTGGAGCCGCTTATGTCCGAATACCAGCACCGTGCGCGCAAGCGCTTCGGCCAGAACTTCCTGCATGACGCGGGCGTGATCCACCGCATCCTGCGTGCGGTCCATGCCCGCGAGGGCGAACGCATCCTGGAAATCGGACCGGGCCAGGGCGCCCTGACCGAGGGGCTGCTGGGCAGCGGCGCGCAACTCGACGTGATTGAGCTCGACCTCGACCTGATCCCCATCCTGCAGGCCAAGTTCGGTAGCGAGCCACGCTTTCGCCTGAACCAGGGCGACGCCCTGAAGTTCGACTTCAACCGGCTGGAAGCGGCGCCCCACAGCCTGCGCGTGGTGGGCAACCTGCCCTACAACATCTCCACGCCGCTGATTTTCCACCTGCTGGACAACGCCGCCCTGATCCGCGACATGCACTTCATGCTGCAGAAGGAAGTGGTCGAGCGGTTGGCCGCCGGCCCTGGCGGTGGCGACTGGGGTCGCCTGTCGATCATGGTGCAGTACCACTGTCGGGTCGAGCACCTGTTCAACGTCGGTCCTGGCGCCTTCAACCCGCCACCCAAGGTCGACTCGGCGATCGTTCGCCTGGTGCCGCACGAGGTCCTGCCGCACCCGGCCAAGGATCACCGCCTGCTCGAGCGCGTGGTGCGCGAGGCGTTCAACCAGCGCCGCAAGACCCTGCGCAATACGCTCAAGGCCCTGATGCCGGCCAGCGCCATCGAAGCCGCCGGCGTAGATGGCAGCCTGCGCCCCGAACAGCTGGACCTGGCTGCCTTCGTCCGTCTGGCCGATCAGCTGGCGGACCAGCCCGTCCAGAACGAGCCCAGCTAAACTGGCCGAATGCTAACCGAGTGCTTGCGCATGTCAGATCCTCGTTACCAGGTCGACGTCACCGTCACCACCCGCTACCTGCCGGAACAGTCGCAGCCGGAGCAGAACCGCTTCGCCTTTGCCTACACCGTGACCATCGCCAATAACGGCCAGTTGCCGGCCAAACTGCTGTCGCGCCACTGGCTGATCACCGACGGTGACGGCCGAGTGCAAGAGGTCCGCGGCGCCGGCGTGGTCGGCCAGCAGCCCTTGATCGCCGCCGGGCAGAGCCATAACTACAGTAGCGGCACAGTGCTGAGCAGCCGCGTGGGCACCATGCAGGGCAGTTACCAGATGCTGGCCGAGGACGGTAAGCGCTTCGAGGCCGAGATCGCCCCCTTCCGTCTCGCCGTACCGGGCTCCCTGCACTGATGGCAACCTATGCCGTCGGCGACCTGCAAGGTTGCCTGAAACCGTTGCAATGCCTGCTGGAGCGCGTTGAATTCGACCCGGCCCGTGACCGCCTGTGGCTGGTCGGCGACCTGGTTAACCGTGGACCGGACTCGCTGGGCACCCTGCGTTTTCTCTATGGCATGCGCGAGGCCGTGACCTGCGTGCTGGGCAACCATGACCTGCACCTGCTCGCCGCCGCGCACAACATCGAACGCCTGAAAAAAGCCGACACCCTGCAGCCGATCCTCGACGCCCCGGACCGGGCCGACCTGCTCGACTGGCTGCGCCGACAGAAACTCATGCATTACGATGAACAGCGCGACATTGCCCTGGTGCACGCCGGCATCGCCCCGCAATGGTCGATTTCCAAGGCCCTGCGCCGGGCGGCCGAAGTCGAAGAAGCGTTGCGTGATGACGCCCGCTTCCCCTTGTTCCTCGACGGCATGTACGGTAATGAACCGGCGCTGTGGGACAAGGACCTGACCGGCGTCACGCGGCTGCGGGTCATCACCAACTACTTCACCCGCATGCGCTTCTGCAAGGCCGATGGCACCCTTGACCTGAAAAGCAAGGAAGGCCTGGGCAGCGCACCACCCGGCTACGCGCCCTGGTTCAGCCACAAACAGCGCAAGACCCGCGGCCAGAAGATCATCTTCGGCCACTGGGCGGCCCTGGAAGGCCAGTGCGAAGAACCCGGCCTGTTCGCCCTCGACACCGGCTGCGTGTGGGGCGGCGCCATGACACTACTGAACGTCGACAGCGGTGAACGCCACCGCTGCGAATGCAACGAGGATCCCGCATGAGCGAGTTCAAACGCATTTCCCCGGAACAGGCCCAGGCCCTGCGTGAACAGGGCGCCGTGGTCGTCGACATCCGCGACCCGCAGAGCTTTGCACTCGGCCATATCGCCAATTCCCAGCACCTGGACAACCACTCCCTGGTGGACTTCATCGCCAAGGCCGATCTCGATGCGCCGCTCATCGTCTCCTGCTACCACGGCAACTCCAGCCAGAGCGCAGCGGCGTACCTGGTCGGCCAGGGCTTCACCGAGGTCTACAGCCTGGACGGCGGTTTCGAGCTGTGGCGCGCCACCTACCCCCAGGAAACCGCCCAGGGCGGCGACGAATAAATTTTCTCCCCCGGCAGGCCGCACCAGCTCTGGCCTGCCGCTCTCTACCGTTCGGCGGTAACATCAAGTTATCGTTGATCCCGCCTTGACCCTCCCGATAACGAACTATCCTTTAGCTCAGGCCATCCAAAACCACGGTAGAGCCGGATAACCGGCATTCGGGCCATCGGCAACGACCTTTAGGTGTTCGGGGGACTCATCCCGGTGGCTGCATACCGGGGCTGCCCAGCACCCGCCCGACCGATCCCGAGCCGACTCTCAGCATCGAGCGAGGTGAAGTCATGAGCATTTTCAGTCACTTCCAACAACGTTTCGAGGCGACACGCCAGGAAGAGTGCTCCCTGCAGGAGTACCTGGAACTGTGCAAACAGGATCGCAGCGCCTATGCCTCGGCGGCCGAGCGCCTGCTGATGGCCATTGGCGAACCGGAACTGCTCGACACCTCGGCCAACTCCCGCCTGTCGCGGATCTTCTCCAACAAGGTCATTCGCCGTTACCCGGCCTTCGCCGACTTCCATGGCATGGAAGAGTGCATCGACCAGATCGTTTCCTACTTCCGCCATGCGGCCCAGGGCCTGGAAGAGAAGAAGCAGATCCTCTACCTCCTCGGCCCGGTGGGGGGCGGCAAATCCTCCCTGGCGGAAAAGCTCAAGCACCTGATGGAAAAAGTACCCTTCTACGCCATCAAGGGTTCGCCGGTGTTCGAATCGCCCCTCGGCCTGTTCAACGTGGCCGAGGACGGCGCCATCCTCGAGGAGGAATACGGCATCCCGCAGCGCTACCTGAACAGCATCATGTCGCCCTGGGCCACCAAGCGCCTGGCCGAATTCGGCGGTGACATCAGCCAGTTCCGGGTGGTCAAGCTCTACCCCTCGATCCTCAACCAGATCGCCGTGGCCAAGACCGAGCCGGGCGACGAGAACAACCAGGACATCTCCGCACTGGTCGGCAAGGTGGATATCCGCAAGCTGGAAGAATTCCCGCAGAACGACGCCGACGCCTACAGCTACTCGGGCGCGCTGTGCCGGGCCAACCAGGGCCTGATGGAATTCGTCGAGATGTTCAAGGCCCCTATCAAGGTCCTGCACCCGCTGCTCACCGCCACCCAGGAAGGCAACTACAACAGCACCGAAGGTTTGGGTGCCATTCCCTACAGCGGCATCCTGCTGGCCCACTCGAACGAATCGGAATGGCACAGCTTCCGCAACAACAAGAACAACGAGGCGTTCATCGACCGCATCTACATCGTCAAGGTGCCGTACTGCCTGCGCGTGACCGATGAGGTGAAGATCTACGACAAGTTGCTGATCAACAGTTCGCTGTCCAAGGCCCACTGCGCGCCGGACACCCTGAAGATGCTCGCCCAGTTCTCGGTGTTGTCGCGCCTGAAGGAACCGGAAAACTCCAACATCTATTCGAAAATGCGGGTCTACGACGGCGAAAACCTCAAAGACACCGATCCCAAGGCCAAGTCGATCCAGGAATACCGCGACTCGGCGGGGGTCGATGAAGGCATGAACGGCCTGTCCACACGCTTCGCCTTCAAGATCCTGTCCAAGGTGTTCAACTTCGACCCCCACGAGGTCGCCGCCAACCCGGTGCACCTGCTGTATGTGCTGGAACAGCAGATCGAGCAGGAACAGTTCCCGGCGGAAATCCGCGAGCGCTACCTGCGCTTCATCAAGGAATACCTGGCGCCGCGCTACATCGAGTTCATCGGCAAGGAAATCCAGACCGCCTACCTGGAGTCCTACAGCGAATACGGGCAGAACATCTTCGACCGCTACGTGCTGTACGCCGATTTCTGGATCCAGGACCAGGAATACCGGGACCCGGAAACCGGGGAAATCCTCAACCGCGTGGCGCTGAACGAAGAGCTGGAAAAGATCGAGAAGCCCGCCGGCATCAGCAATCCCAAGGACTTCCGCAACGAGATCGTCAACTTCGTGTTGCGCGCACGCGCCAACAACAATGGCAAGAACCCGACCTGGCTCAGCTACGAAAAACTGCGCGTGGTCATCGAGAAGAAAATGTTCTCCAACACCGAGGACCTGCTGCCCGTCATCAGCTTCAACGCCAAGGCCAGCAAGGAGGATCAGCAGAAGCACAACGACTTCGTCAAACGCATGGTCGAGCGCGGCTACACCGAGAAGCAGGTGCGCCTGCTGTCCGAGTGGTACCTGCGGGTCCGCAAGTCTCAATAACGCAGGCAGCTGAGCGCCACGCCGCCCTTGCGCCCTGCGCCGGGGCGGCCTGAGCTTGCAGTTCCCCGGAGGAGCCTATGAGCTATGTGATCGACCGGCGTCTGAACGGCAAGAACAAGAGCACGGTGAATCGCCAGCGCTTCCTGCGGCGTTACCGTGATCACATCAAGAAGGCCGTGGAAGACGCGGTCAGCCGCCGTTCCATCACCGACATGGAACACGGCGAACAGATCAGCATTCCCGGCCGCGACATCGACGAACCGGTGCTGCACCACGGCCGTGGCGGCAAGCAGACCATCGTCCACCCCGGCAACAAGGAATTCACCGCAGGCGAACGCATTCCCCGGCCCCAGGGCGGTGGCGCGGGCAAGGGCGCCGGCAAGGCGAGCAACTCCGGCGAAGGCATGGACGAGTTCGTGTTCCAGATCACCCAGGAAGAGTTCCTCGATTTCATGTTCGAGGAGCTGGAACTGCCCAACCTGGTGAAACGCCACCTGACCGGCGCCGACACCTTCAAGACCGTGCGCGCCGGCATCAGCAGCGAAGGCAACCCGTCGCGCATCAACATCATCCGCACCCTGCGCTCGGCCCATGCCCGGCGCATCGCCCTGTCCGGCAGCAGCCGCGCCAAGCTCAAGGCCGCCCAGGCCGAACTGGAGCGGCTGAAGCGCGAAGAACCGGACAACTTCGGCGACATTCAGGCGCTGGAAGCAGAAATCAGCCGGCTGCACGCACGCATCAACCGCGTGCCGTTCCTCGACACCTTCGACCTCAAGTACAACCTGCTGGTCAAACAACCGAATCCCAGCTCCAAGGCGGTGATGTTCTGCCTGATGGACGTGTCCGGCTCAATGACCCAGGCCACCAAGGACATCGCCAAGCGCTTCTTCATCCTGCTGTACCTGTTCCTCAAGCGGAACTACGACAAGATCGAAGTGGTATTCATCCGCCACCACACCAGCGCCCGGGAAGTGGACGAGGAGGAGTTCTTCTACTCCCGGGAAACCGGCGGCACCATCGTCTCCAGCGCCCTGAAAATGATGCAGGAGATCATGGCCGAGCGTTACCCGATCAACGAGTGGAATATCTATGCCGCCCAGGCGTCGGATGGCGACAACTGGAACGATGACTCCCCCGTGTGCAGGGATATATTGATCAATCAGATCATGCCGTTCGTGCAGTACTTCACCTACGTCGAGATCACCCCGCGCGAACACCAGGCCCTGTGGTTCGAGTACGAACAGGTGGCCGAGGCGTTTTCCGACACCTTCGCCCAGCAGCAACTGGTGTCGGCCGGCGATATCTACCCGGTGTTCCGCGAACTGTTCCAGCGGAGGCTCGTGACATGACTTCCCATGAAAGTGCATCGCGCGACAGGAAACGCCAGCCGATCTCCACCGGTTCGGAGTGGACCTTCGACCTGATCCGTTCCTACGACAAGGAAATCAGCCGCCTCGCCGAGCGCTACGCGCTGGACACCTACCCGAACCAGATCGAGGTCATCACCGCCGAGCAGATGATGGACGCCTATGCCTCGGTGGGCATGCCCCTGGGTTATCACCACTGGTCCTACGGCAAGCACTTCCTCAGCACGGAAAAGAACTACAAGCGCGGACAGATGGGCCTGGCCTACGAGATCGTGATCAACTCCGATCCGTGCATCGCCTACCTGATGGAAGAGAACACCATCTGCATGCAGGCGCTGGTCATCGCCCACGCCTGCTATGGCCACAACAGCTTCTTCAAGGGCAACTACCTGTTCCGCACCTGGACCGACGCCAGCTCGATCATCGATTACCTGGTATTCGCCAAGCAGTACATCATGCAATGCGAGGAGCGCCACGGCATCGACGCCGTGGAAGATCTGCTCGATTCCTGCCACGCCCTGATGAACTATGGGGTCGACCGCTACAAGCGCCCTTACCCGATCTCGGCAGAAGAAGAACGCCGGCGCCAGAAGGAGCGCGAGGAACACCTGCAGCGGCAGATCAACGACCTCTGGCGCACCATTCCCAAGGGTGCCAGCAAGGGCGGCGATGCCGATAACAAGCGCTTCCCCGCCGAGCCCCAGGAAAACATCCTGTACTTTCTGGAGAAACACGCGCCACTGCTGGAACCCTGGCAGCGCGAGATCATCCGCATCGTGCGCAAGATCGCCCAGTACTTCTACCCGCAGCGCCAGACCCAGGTGATGAACGAGGGCTGGGCGACGTTCTGGCACTACACCCTGATGAACGACCTGTACGACGAAGGCCTGGTGACCGACGGCTTCATGATGGAGTTTCTCCAGTCGCACACCAGCGTGGTGTATCAGCCGCCGTTCGACAGCCCGTACTACAGCGGCATCAACCCCTACACCCTGGGCTTCGCCATGTACCGGGACATCCGGCGCATCTGCGAAAACCCCACCGAGGAGGACCGCCGCTGGTTCCCTGACATCGCCGGCAGCGACTGGCTGTCCACCATCAAGTTCGCCATGAAGAGCTTCAAGGACGAGAGTTTCATCCTGCAGTACCTGTCGCCCCAGGTGATCCGCGACCTCAAGCTGTTCAGCATTCTCGACGACGACCAGAAGGACGAACTGGTGGTGCCGGCCATCCACGACGAGCCGGGCTACCGCACCATCCGCGAGCTGCTGGCCGCGCAGTACAACCTGGGCAACCGTGAACCCAACGTGCAGATCTGGAGCATCGACCGCCGGGGCGACCGCTCATTGACGCTGCGCCACCAGCAGCACGATCGCAAGCCACTGGGCGGCTCCACCGAAGAAGTACTGAAACACCTGCACCGCCTGTGGGGCTTCGATATCCACCTGGAAACCCTGCAGGGCGAACAACTGATCAGCACCCAGCACGTTCCGCCCAAGGGCGACAGCGAACCGGACGGTGACTACCCTCGCCTGGACCTGATCATCCCGCCTATCTGACCCCTACCGCCAGCATGCCAGGGCCGAGCTACCCGTTCGCCCTGGCGGCGCCGCACACGCCTTTTCCCTGAGCGCCGGACAACCGTTATCCTTTGCGGCAACGGAGGTACGCATGAAGATTTACAAGGTGGGCGGCGCGGTACGCGATCGCCTGTTGGACAGACCCGTGACGGAAGTCGACTGGGTCGTGGTGGGCGCCAGCGCCGAAGACATGCTGGCGCAGGGCTTTCGCCCGGTGGGCGCCGACTTTCCGGTGTTTCTGCACCCGAAAACCGGCGAAGAATACGCGCTGGCACGCACCGAGCGAAAAAGCGGACGCGGCTACGGCGGCTTCACCTTCTACGCCAGCCCGGACGTGACCCTGGAAGACGACCTGATCCGCCGCGACCTGACGGTGAACGCCATCGCCGAGGACGACCACGGCAACCTGGTCGACCCCTATGGCGGCCGCCAGGACCTGGAAAACCGCCTGCTCCGCCACGTGTCCCCGGCCTTTGCCGAAGACCCGCTGCGCGTGCTGCGCGTGGCCCGCTTCGCCGCGCGCTACGCACCGCTCGGCTTTACCGTCGCCGACGAGACGCTGGACCTGATGCGCCAGCTCAGCGCCAGTGGCGAGCTGAGCGCCTTGACCGCAGAACGTTGCTGGAAGGAAATATCCCGTGCGCTCATGGAGCCCCGCCCGGATGTGTTCATCCAGGTGCTGCGCGACTGCGGGGCGCTGGCAGTCATCCTGCCGGAGGTCGATGCCCTGTTCGGCGTCCCGCAGCCCGAGCACCACCACCCCGAGATCGACACCGGCGTGCACACCCTCGGCGTGCTGCAGCAGTGCGCGGACCACCAGCAACCGCTGAGCGTACGCTGGGCCTGCCTGCTGCACGATGTGGGAAAGGGCCTGACACCCCCTGAAGAGTGGCCGCGGCATATCGCCCATGAAACCCGTGGACTGGCGCTCATCCAGGCGGTCAACGAACGCTGCAAGGCACCCCGGGATTGCCAGGAGCTGGCGCTGCTTGCGGGCGAGTATCACACCCACGGTCACCGCGCCCTGGAACTGAGGCCCAATACGCTGCTGGAACTGCTGCAGCGCTTCGACGTGTTCCGTCGCCCCCAGCGCTTCGAGGAGTTCATCGCCGTGTGCGAAATGGACGCCCGCGGCCGGGAAGGCCTGGAGCAAAGTGATTATCCGCAGGCCGCGTACCTGCGGGGCGCCATGGCCGCCGTTCGCGCGGTGGCGGTCAAGCCACTGCTGGAACAGGGATTCCAGGGGCAGGAGCTGGGCAAAGCCCTCGACCGCGAACGTCTGGCAGCGCTCAAACGCTACAAGGCCGACCAGGAAGCAGGCTGAGGGTTAACGGGGCGACGCTGCCGGGCCGAGCAACTCGGCTGGCGTCAGCTCGGCACCGCGCCACTGGAAGGCAACAGGTTGCAATTGCTGGGCGATCTGCGCCTCGGCCCACAGCGTGGCGAAGGGCTTGCCGGCTTCAGGATGCACGCGCTCGGGCGCCAGCAGCGACAGCGGCCAGAGCACGAAGGCGTTCTTGAGGATTTCCGCTCGGGGCAGGATCAGGCCATCGAAGTTGCCGACCTGCTCACCGAACAGCAGCACATCGATGTCCAGCGGCAGGCCCTTGCGGTCCGGGGCATAGCGGCCGTTGTCCGCCTCGATGAACTTCAACCGGCGATCCAGCTCGCGCAGCGGCATGTCGGTCATGCCGGCCACCACCAGATTGAAGAACGGGCCACTCTTGATGCCGACCGGCTGGCTTTCGAACACCGGCGAGCAGCGCATGTCACGCAGAATCGTCGCCAGTGCTTCCAGGCCGGCCTGCAGATGGGTTTCGCGCTCGATATTGCTGCCGAGCCCGAGGTAGACAGGAGTCAGCGACATCCGCGCTCGATCTCCACACCGACACCGCCAAGGGCCGCGGGCACGGCACCGGGCTTGGTCAGCCGGATACGCACCCAGGGAATCTGGAATTCGCTCATCAGCACCTCGGCCAGGCGCTCGGCGAAGGTTTCCACGAGGATGAACTGCGCCTCGCCGGCGAACGCCTGGATGCGCGCGGAAACCGAGGCGTAGTCGAGCGCCTTGCTCAGGTCGTCGCCCGCCGCGGCAGGGCGATTGTCCCAGCCCAGCGACAGGTCCAGGCGCAGGCACTGGCGAATGGTGCGCTCCCAGTCGTAGGCGCCGATCACCGTATCGACTTCCAGGCCCTCGATAAAGACTGTGTCCAAGCACGCTCTCCGTGGCACGACAACCGCGCCGCACCTAGTTAGAATCGGAGCGACCTCCGCCCCGGAATGGATACCATGTTTTGGCTGCTGGCGATCCTCGCCTACCTGCTCGGCTCGTTGTCCTTCGCCATTCTGCTCAGCCGTCTGGCCGGCGGACCGGACCCACGCGCCAGCGGCTCAGGCAACCCCGGCGCCACCAACATGCTGCGCGTCGCCGGCAAACGCCTGGCGATTCTCACGCTGATCGGCGATCTGTGCAAAGGCCTGTTGCCTGTCCTGGCAGCCTACCTGCTTGGCTTCACCGTGCAACAACAAGCCTGGATCGGCCTGGCAGCGGTGGTCGGCCATCTGTATCCCCTGTATTTCCGCTTTCATGGCGGCAAAGGCGTCGCCACCGCCGCCGGCATGCTGCTCGGGCTTTATCCACCCGCCGCCCTGCTCGCGGTCTGCGCCTGGGTCCTGACGTTCGTGCTGACCCGTACCAGCTCCCTCGCCTCGCTGATCGCCACCCCGCTCACCCTGCCGCTGCTGGCCTGGCAAGAACCAGGCGCCCTGCTACCGATGAGTGTGCTGACCGGACTCATCGTATGGCGGCACCGGGGCAATCTACGCGATCTTTTCGCCGGCCGTGAGCGGCATTTCTAAACGCTGAACCTGAGCGGCGCTCATGCGCTGCCCCTCAGATCGCAGGCAACTGCTCCATGGGCCAACGGGCCTGCACGGCGATGCTCAGGCCTTCCTGCTGCCCGGCCTTGAGACGCTGGCACCCGGCATAGGCAATCATCGCACCGTTGTCGGTGCAGAACGCCGGACGCGCGTAGAACACCTGACCGTTCATCTGCCCCAGCATGCTTTCCAAGGACTGGCGCAGCGCCTTGTTGGCGCTGACGCCGCCGGCAATCACCAGGTTGTTCAGGCCGGTCTGCTTGAGCGCACGGCGGCACTTGATGGTCAGGGTCTCGACCACAGCCTGCTGGAAGGCCAGGGCCACGTCACAACGGGTCTGCTCACCGTCGTCACCGGCATCGCGGCATTGCTGCCAGGTATTGAGGGTGAAGGTCTTCAGGCCGCTGAAGCTGAAATCCAGTCCAGGGCGATCGGTCATCGGACGTGGAAAGGTAAAACGCCCCGGCGTGCCCTGCTCGGCCAGACGGGCGATTTCCGGACCGCCCGGGTACGGCAGCCCCATCAGCTTGGCCGTCTTGTCGAAGGCCTCGCCGGCGGCGTCGTCCAGCGACTCGCCGAGCAACTGGTACTGGCCAATGCCGTCGACACGAACCAGCTGGGTATGCCCCCCGGAAACCAGCAAGGCGACGAACGGAAACTGCGGCGGCTGCTCTTCGAGCATCGGTGCCAGCAGGTGGCCTTCCATATGGTGGACACCCAGCGCGGGAATATCCCAGGCAAACGCCAGGGCCTGGGCGCAGGATGCACCAACCAGCAGCGCACCGACCAGGCCGGGCCCTGCGGTGTAGGCGATGGCATCGATGTCGCTGGGCACACAGTCGGCCTCGGTCAGCACCTGGCGGATCAACGGCAGCATGCGTTTGACGTGGTCGCGCGAGGCCAGCTCCGGCACCACGCCGCCATAGATGCGGTGCAGGTCGATCTGGCTGAACAGGGCGTCGGCCAGCAGGCCGCGCTCGCTGTCGTAGAGCGCGACGCCGGTCTCGTCGCAGGAGGTTTCCAAACCCAGTACCAACATCGGGAAATGCCTTGTTTGAGGGCGCATGATCAAGAAGGCGCGCATAATAATGGGGCCCGCCTGCCCCCGGCCAGCGCTTTTCGATCAGAGGCTTTGCATTCCGGGCGATGAGGCGGTAACATCCGCAACCCTTAAAAACCTACGTCCTCCAGTGCCATTTGCCAGGAGTACGTTACCCCCGGTAATAAAGAAGGTACGCCCTGGATGCCAGCCGTCAAAGTTAAAGAGAACGAACCCTTCGACGTAGCTCTGCGTCGTTTCAAGCGCTCCTGTGAAAAAGCCGGTGTTCTGGCTGAAGTTCGCAGCCGCGAATTCTACGAAAAGCCGACTGCCGAGCGTAAGCGCAAAGCAGCTGCCGCTGTTAAGCGTCACGCCAAGAAAGTTCAGCGCGAACAGCGCCGCAGCGTTCGTCTGTACTAATACGTACTGACCGCGTCACGCACGACCGCTTCGCAGTATGCCGTGCCCGGCTCAAGCCGGGCATAGCGTCAAATACTCCGCTTCGCCGCCAGGTGAATGTCCGGAGTTTTTTTGTTTCAGCGCACCCTGTCCAGCCACCACGCACCGCAGTATTCTGAGCGCCTATGGCCGGCCTGATTCCGCAATCCTTCATCGATGACTTGCTCAACCGCACCGACATCGTCGATGTGGTCAGCTCGCGCATACAGCTGAAAAAAGCCGGCAAGAACTACACCGCCTGCTGCCCTTTCCATAAGGAAAAGACCCCCTCGTTCAGCGTCAGCCCGGACAAGCAGTTCTACTACTGCTTTGGTTGCGGCGCCGGCGGCAACGCCCTGGGGTTCGTCATGGACCACGACCAACTGGATTTCCCCCAGGCGGTCGAGGACCTGGCCAAACGCGCCGGCATGGACGTGCCCCGCGAGGAAGGCGGCGGGCGCAGCAACAAACCCAGGCAGCCGACAGACTCCCCGCTCTACGCCCTGCTGGATGCTGCCGCCGAGTTCTATCGCCAGGCCCTGAAGACCCATCCGCAGCGCCGGGCCGCCGTGGACTACCTGAAAGGCCGCGGCCTGTCCGGGGAAATCGCCCGCGACTTCGGCCTCGGCTTCGCGCCACCCGGCTGGGACAACCTGCTCAAGCACCTGGCCAGCGACAGCCTGCAGCAGAAGGCGATGATCGACGCCGGCCTGTTGGTAGAGAACGCCGACAGCGGCAAGCGCTACGACCGCTTCCGTGACCGGGTGATGTTCCCGATCCGCGACAGCCGCGGGCGGATCATCGCCTTCGGCGGCCGCGTACTGGGCGATGACAAACCGAAGTACCTGAACTCCCCGGAAACCCCGGTCTTCCACAAGGGCCAGGAACTCTACGGCCTCTACGAAGCGCGCAAGAACAACCGCGATCTCGACGAAATCATGGTCGTCGAGGGCTACATGGACGTCATCGCCCTGGCCCAGCTCGGCCTGCGCAATGCCGTGGCGACCCTGGGCACCGCCACCAGCGAAGAACACCTCAAGCGCCTGTTCCGTATCGTGCCCAGCGTGCTGTTCTGCTTCGACGGCGACGCTGCCGGGCGCAATGCCGCCTGGCGCGCCCTGGAATCGACCCTGCCCAGCCTGCAGGACGGCCGCCGCGCCCGCTTTCTGTTCCTGCCCGACGGCGAAGACCCGGACACCCTGGTGCGCAGCGAAGGCACCGACGCCTTCCGCGCCCGCATCACCCAACACGCCCAGCCGCTGGCCGACTACTTCTTCCAGCAACTCAGCGAGGAAGCCGATCCCCGCTCACTGGAAGGCAAGGCCCACCTGGTGACCCTGGCCGCCCCGCTGATCGACAAAATCCCGGGCAACAACCTGCGCGCCCTCATGCGCCAGCGCCTGACCGAGATCACCGGCCTCAGCGGCGAAGCCCTGACCCAGATGGCACCGCCGCGCAGCGCCAGCCAGCCGAACAGCGCGCCCCCGCCTGCGCCGGCAGGCGACTACCCGGATTACCCGGACATTCCCGACAGCGCCTATTACGACAGCGCGCCCAGCTACGAGCACTACGAACAGCCGCACGCCGATGTGGGCTTCGAGCGCAGCAACAAAGGCCAGGGCAAAGGCAAGGGGAACTGGAAGAAAGACGGCAAATGGAACAAACAGGGGCGCGATGGCGACCGGCCGCGCGCGCCGCGGGTTGCCGTCAGCGTCGAATCGCCGCACCTGAGCGCACTGCGCACGCTGCTGCACCACCCGGAGCTGGCCCAGCATGTCGAAGAGGTGAGCCATTTCGCCGCCGAGGACGACACCTACGCCCAGCTGCTGGTTGCACTGCTCGGCGCCCTGCAGAAAAACCCCAAGTTGCGCTCGTTGCAACTGATCGCCCGTTGGCACGGCACCGAACAGGGCCGCCTGCTGCGCGCACTGGCCGAAAAAGAATGGCTGATCAGCCATGACAACCTTGAACAGCAGTTTTTCGACACCATAACTACACTTGCACACAGCCAATCGCACAGGCGGCGCGAAAAGGCTCTACGCAGCATCATGCAGAAAAGCCCCAGCGAGCTTACTCCCGAGGAAAAGGCCTTGCTCCGAGAGCACTACAGCCTCCCCCCTTCCCCGAGCAGCAAGACCCCAACTGGCGCCTGATCGCCAAACTAAGGTATAATCCTCGGCTTGTTTTTAGCCCGCCAAGACCTTCAGTGGATAGGGTGTTATGTCCGGAAAAGCGCAACAGCAATCTCGTTTGAAAGAATTGATCAGCCGTGGTCGTGAGCAGGGTTACCTGACTTACGCGGAGGTCAATGACCACCTGCCGGAGGATATTTCCGATCCGGAACAGGTGGAAGACATCATCCGCATGATCAACGACATGGGGATCAACGTATTCGAGAGTGCTCCGGATGCGGACGCCCTGTTGTTGGCCGAAGCCGACACCGACGAAGCAGCCGCTGAAGAAGCCGCTGCCGCGCTCGCGGCCGTTGAGACCGATATCGGCCGTACCACCGACCCGGTGCGCATGTACATGCGTGAAATGGGTACCGTGGAACTGCTGACCCGCGAAGGCGAGATCGAAATCGCCAAGCGCATCGAGGAAGGCATCCGTGAAGTCATGGGCGCCGTTGCCCACTTCCCTGGCACCGTCGACAGCATCCTCGCCGAGTACAACCGCGTCACCACCGAAGGTGGCCGCCTGGTCGAAGTCCTGAGCGGCTACATCGACCCGGACGACGGCAGCGTGCCGGCCGAAGCGGCCGCCCCGGTCCCGGTCAAGGAAGGCGCCGCTGCCGATGACAGCGACGACGAAGACGAAGACGAAGACAGCAGCGACGAGGAAGAAGAAGGCGATGGCGGCCCGGATCCCGAGGAAGCCCTGCGTCGCTTCACCGCCGTCTCCGAGCAGATGGAAAAGGCCAAGAAAGCCCTGAAGAAGCACGGTCGTGGCAGCAAGCAAGCCACCGCCGAGCTGCAGGAACTGGCCGATCTGTTCATGCCGATCAAGCTGGTGCCCAAGCAGTACGATGCGCTGGTGGCCCGCGTCCGTGACGCCCTGGACCGCCTGCGTGCCCAGGAACGCGCCATCATGCAGCTGTGCGTGCGTGATGCCCGCATGCCGCGCGCCGACTTCCTGCGCCTGTTCCCCGGCAATGAAATCGACGAAACCTGGGCCGAGCAACTGGCCAAGGGCAAAGCCAAGTACGCAGAAGCCATCGGCAACCTGCAAGGTGACATCCAGCGCTGCCAGCAGAAGCTCTCTGCCCTGCAGGCTGAATGCGACCTGACCCTGGCCGAAATCAAGGACATCAACCGTCGCATGTCGATCGGCGAGGCCAAGGCCCGCCGCGCGAAGAAAGAGATGGTTGAAGCGAACCTGCGTCTGGTGATCTCGATCGCCAAGAAGTACACCAACCGCGGCCTGCAGTTCCTCGACCTGATCCAGGAAGGCAACATCGGCCTGATGAAGGCGGTGGACAAGTTCGAATACCGTCGCGGCTACAAGTTCTCGACCTACGCCACCTGGTGGATTCGCCAGGCGATCACTCGTTCCATTGCCGACCAGGCACGCACCATCCGTATTCCGGTGCACATGATCGAGACGATCAACAAGCTCAACCGCATCTCCCGTCAGATGCTGCAGGAAATGGGTCGCGAGCCCACTCCGGAAGAGCTGGGCGAGCGCATGGAAATGCCCGAGGACAAGATCCGCAAGGTATTGAAGATCGCCAAAGAACCGATCTCCATGGAAACCCCGATCGGCGACGACGAAGATTCGCACCTGGGCGACTTCATCGAGGACAGCACCATGCAGTCCCCGATCGACGTGGCCACGGTCGAAAGCCTCAAGGAAGCGACCCGCGAAGTCCTGGCCGGCCTCACTGCCCGTGAAGCCAAGGTCCTGCGCATGCGCTTCGGCATCGACATGAACACCGACCATACCCTCGAGGAAGTCGGCAAGCAGTTCGATGTCACCCGCGAGCGGATTCGTCAGATCGAAGCCAAGGCGCTGCGCAAGCTGCGCCACCCGACGCGAAGCGAGCACCTGCGCTCCTTCCTCGACGAGTAACACCCAGAACCCCCGGCCAAAACCGGGGGTTTTGCTTTCCGCTCCGCTTGCGCCCCGTCCGGCTACACTCGAATGACCACCGTCCGTGACGAGGCCGCCATGCCGAGACTGCCGGCCATTCTCCTGCTGTGCCTGGTCGCCTGCACCAGCCCTGCGGTCGCCCTGACACTCAGCGAAGAAGAACACGCCTGGCTCGCCGAGCACCCTGTCCTGCGCCTGGGCGTCGACGCCTCATGGCCGCCTTTCGAGTTCCGCAATGCCCAGGGCCTCTACCAGGGGCTCTCCGCCGACTACATCAGCGTGATCGAGCGGCAACTGGGCATTCGCATCCGACCTGTCGAACCCAGCAGCTGGAGTGAAGTGCTCGAGCACGCCAAGGCCGGCCAGATCGACCTGCTTCCCGGCATCATGGCCACCCCCGAGCGCCAGGCCTATCTGGCGTTCACCCGTCCCTACCTGGACTTTCCCATCATCATTCTGGCGCGCAGCGCCGGCCCACACCCGCGCAGCATGAATGACCTCTACGGGCTCAAGGTTGCCGTGGTCGAGGACTATGCCCCTCACGAACTGCTGCGCAGCCAGCACCCCGATTTGAACCTGCTCCCACTGCCCACGGTAAGCGCGGCGTTGCAGGCCCTGGCGACCCAGCAGGCCGACGCCCTGGTCGGTGACCTCGCCTCGAGCGTCTGGAGCCTGCGCCAGCTCAAACTCGAGGGGCTTACCATCAGCGGCGAAACCCCGTACCGCTATCAGCTGGCAATGGCCGCTCCCCGCGACCAGGCGATCCTGGTGGGCATTCTCGATAAAGTCTTCGCGAGCATGAGCGGTGCGGAAATCGCCGCCCTGCAGGCACGCTGGATTGGCGAGATCAGCGACCGCCGCAGCATCTGGCGTGAACTCCTGCTGTACGGCCTGCCCGCCCTCCTCGCCCTGGGCGCCATCCTGTTCGCGGTGATTCGTATCAACCGTCGCCTGAGCGCCGAGATGGCCAGGCGCAGCGCCCTGGAAGAGGAGCTTCGCACCAGCGAGCAGCACTACCGCAGCCTGGTGGAAAACCTCTCGGCCATTACCTGGGAAGCCAAGCGGGACGACTACACCTTCACCTATGTCTCCCGACACGCGGAAAAATTGCTGGGCTACCCCCTGGACGAGTGGAAAACCCCCGGGTTCTGGCTGAGCAAGGTTCACCCGGACGATGTGCAGCAGGCCCTCGCGTTCTGCCAGCGTGAAAGCAACGCGGGCCGCGACCATAGTCTCGATTACCGCATGTACACCGCCGACGGCCGCATCCTGTGGATTCGCGACATCGTCACCCTCAGCCATGCCGGCGACGGGCTGACCATGCGCGGCCTGATGGTCGACATCAGCGAAGCCAAGCAGACCGAACAGGCCCTGCGCTTTTCCGAGCAGAAGTTCGCCTCCATCTTCCAGCAGTGCCCGGACATCCTGGTCATCGCCCGCAGCACCGACGGGCGCCTGCTCGAGGCCAACCAGGCGTTCGAACAGCACACCGGAATTCCCGTCGCCGAGGCCATCGGCCGGACCGCCACCGAACTGAACATCTGGGGCATCCCGGGCATCGGTCCGACCCTGCTGGCCCGCCTGCAAAGCGAAAAGCTGCGAAACCTCGAGCTGCCCTTCCGGCGGCAGAATGGCGAGCTGTTCACCGGCCTGATTTCCGCCCAGGCCTTCCAGCTCGACGAAACCCCGGTACTGGTGGTGATCGTGCGTGACATCAGCCAGCTCAAGGCCACCCAGCAGCAACTGCAGGTTTCAGAAGAGAAGTTCGCCAAGGCGTTCCATGCTTCGCCCGATGGCCTGCTGATCACCCGCATCAGCGACGGCCTGCTGATCGAAGCCAACGAAGGCTTCAACCGCATCACCGGCTACAGCAATGACGACGTGGCCGCGCGCTCGACCCTGGACCTCGGCATATGGGCCGATCCGCAAGACCGCCAGCGCATGCTGGAATGCATCCGCCAGGACGGCAGCGTGCGCGACCTCAGCGTGCAGATCAGGACCCGCAGCGGCCAGTCGCGCCTGTGCGAACTTTCCGCACAACCGATCCCGATCGGCGACGAAGCCTGCCTGCTGACCATCGCCCGCGATATCACCGAACGCCAGGTGATGCAGGAGAAGCTGCAACAGGCCGCCACCGTCTTCGAAAGCACCGCCGAAGGTGTGCTGATCACCGACACCCAGCAACGCATCACCGCCGTGAACCGGGCCTTCAGCACCATCACCGGCTACAGCGAAGCCGAAGCGCTCGGGCAAACCCCGCGCCTGCTGTCTTCGGGGCAGCATGACAGCGCGTTCTACAGTGCCCTGTGGCACCAACTGGGGGCCGAGGGCCACTGGCAAGGGGAAATCTGGAACCGCCGCAAGAATGGCGAACTCTACCCGGAATGGCTGACCATCAACGCGGTGCGCAACAAGGCAGATGAGATCACCCACTTCGTCGGAGTTTTCGCCGACATCAGCTCACTCAAACATGCCCAGGCGCGGCTGGACCACCAGGCCCATCATGACCCGCTGACCGGCCTGCCCAACCGCCTGCTGTTCGAAAGCCGCCTGCGTACGGCGCTGGATGACGCCCAGACCGATGCACGCCAGGGCGCCGTGCTGTTTCTCGACCTGGACCGTTTCAAGCACATCAACGACAGCCTGGGCCACCCGGTCGGCGACCAGTTGCTCAAGCGCATCGCCCAGCGCTTGCGCGAGCAGCTCCGCGACATCGACACCATCGCCCGCCTCGGCGGTGACGAATTCATCATCCTGCTGCCCGGACTGCACGAAACCGTCGATGCCGAGCTGGTCGCCAACAAACTCCTGGCCTGCTTCGCCCCACCGTTCCAGATCGACGAGCATGAGTTCTTCATCAGCGCCAGCATCGGCATCAGCCTCTACCCCGAGCACGGCATGGATGTCGCCACCCTGGTGAAAAACGCCGACGCCGCCATGTACCGCTCCAAGGCCAAAGGCCGCAACCGCGTCGAGGTCTATACCCGCGACCTGACCTTCCAGGCCACCGAGCGCATGGCCCTGGAACAGGAACTGCGACGTGCCCTGGAACGCAATGAGCTGCAGCTCTACTACCAGCCGAAACTCTGCCTGGCCAACCAGCGCCTGGTTGGTGCCGAGGCCCTGATTCGCTGGCACCACCCGCTGTTTGGCGAGATTCCCCCGGATCGCTTCATACCCCTGGCGGAAGAAACCGGACTGATAATTCCCCTCGGCGACTGGGTACTGCGCCAGGCCTGCCAGCAGATGAGCGACTGGCAAGCCGCCCACGCCCCGTTTGGCCCGCTGTCAGTCAACCTGGCCGGCGTGCAGCTGCGTCAGCCGGCCCTGGTCAACGCCATCGCACGCCTGCTCGACAACCACGCACTCGCCCCCAGCCTGCTGCAACTGGAAATCACCGAGAGCTTCATCATGAACCAGGCCGAAGAAGCCTTGGCCATTCTTCATCAGCTCAAGGCCTTGGGCGTGCAGTTGGCCATCGATGACTTCGGCACCGGCTACTCGTCCCTGAGCTACCTGAAACGCCTGCCGCTGGACATCCTCAAGATCGACCAGTCCTTCGTCCGCGGCCTGCCGGATGATGCGAACGACGTCGCCATCGCCCGCGCCATCATCGCCCTCGGACGCAGCATGCAACTCACCGTGATCGCCGAAGGGGTGGAGACCAAAGCCCAGGAACTGTTCCTGGCGGCCGAAGGCTGCGAGCAGATCCAGGGCTTCGTCGTCAGCCGCCCGCTCCCCGCAGACGCCTTCGCCCACAACTTCCTGGGCCCGCGCCATTCAGTTGGCGCTGCCGAGAAGGCGCCGGTATAATCCGCCGGCCTCTGAGGGCCTATAGCTCAGTTGGTTAGAGCAGAGGACTCATAATCCTTTGGTCCACGGTTCGAGTCCGTGTGGGCCCACCATCTTCGAAGCCGCGCAGTGCGCGGCTTTTTCATGCGCTGCCAAAAGCAGATCCGTCCTATGGACCCAGAACATGACGCGTGCCAGAAAGGCAGCGCGCGTTCGTGCGCCAAAACGTGCGTCTTTTTTGGGTGCTATTGCAACGCTACCGTTGAGCGAGCCAGCAGCGCGCACCAGGAGCTTCACTTACAGGGACAGACCTCACCATGAACAAACGCCTACTTGCCCTATTGATTGTTTGCGTACTACTGCCGCTATGCGCCTTTGCAGCTTACGCCGCAGTCACCCGCATAAACCCAAACACCCAGCATGCCTTAGGCGATCAACTTGATGAGCTAAATGGCGTAGCCATCTATTACAACGGCGGAGTCAACACGGTGCAGGGCCGAAACCTGAGCCAGGACGGATACAACCTCGGCCTGCGCTATCAGTGCGTGGAGTTCGTCAAACGCTATTACTTCGAGCGCCATGGCCACCGCATGCCCGACACTTACGGGCACGCCAAAGACTTCTTCGACCCGCGTCTCGAAAACGGCAGTTTGAATGCCAAACGCGCAATGCTGCAGTTTCGTAACGGCAGCGTCGAGCAACCGCAAGCTGACGACTTACTGGTCTTCGCACCCACGCTGTTCAACCGCTACGGCCACGTCGCGATTATCGCCAGCGTTGGCAACGGCACCCTGCAAATTGCCCAACAAAACCCCGGACCTTTTGGCAGCTCCAGAGAAGACCTGCCGTTAAGCCAACGCGACGGCAACTGGTATATCGAACAGTCACAGGTTTTAGGCTGGCTTCGTCTACTACCTGCCGATGAGCAGCCCGCACTTGAGCTCGACAACATCCCGGTGGATAAAGGCCCAGCTTAAAGCGCAGCGTCACAGGTAGAATCTTGCCAAACACAAACAAGGAAGTTTCACCATGAGCGGAAAACCGGCGGCTCGCCAAACTGACCCCACCTCTTGCCCAGTGCCTGGGCATGGCACAAACCCCATAGCTACAGGCTCTCCAAACGTCTTCTTCGATAACCTGCCGGCTGCACGAATGAGTGATACGTCAGCCTGCGGCAGCCCAATAGTCGGGGCTGTAGCAAGCACAGTACTGATCAACGGCCTGCCGGCCGCGACACTTGGCAGCACAGGTGGTCATGGCAGCGTAATTGTCGGCGGGTCAGGCAGCGTGATAATTGGGGATTCCCCAATAGCCGCACCTTTCACCGCACCGACCTCACTAACGCTGGCAGCAGCCGCAGCTACAGCCGCCTTTGTTACGACGCCAGACAGGCAACCACCAGCTACGGCCTTCGCGGCGCAAACCGCACAACCAGCCGCGCCTGCGGCCCCATCTGCGCCGGCGATTGATCGCGTTGTCGTGGCCGAAAAGATCCTAGACGACTTCGAATGCTCAACCATCAATGATCGTGTTTTCAACGACCCCGAACATCCAATGGGGACAGCAAGCGACCCATTCGATAAGAGCAAGATCATCGAGCAGCTGAGAGTCCGAGTGGCAAGAGCCCACGGGCAGAACATGCCAAGTTCGATGTTCGTTCCCACCTATCCGCACCAGTCGGATACCAGCCTTTGCGGGCCTGCGGCATTCTTCTATGCACTGCTAATGGACAGACCCGACCTCTACGCCCAAGCAATAACTCAGCTCTGGGAAACAGGGAAAACCACCATTGGCTCGCTGCACATCAAGCCAAGCTATGGCTGCCGAAACCCCAAGAACTTGAGCTATCGCAGAGAAGGAGACCGGGTATTAGCCATCGACTGGATATCTCTGGCCAGCCTGCGCGACAGCGAAAACAACCTGATGGAGTACGACTCACCTGACGATAGAGTCCCCGGCATCACGCCTCCGTGGACTATCGAATCTTGGTTCGCGCGTGCGGGTGCTAGCGAGATTTTCAGCGATATTCAGTTCAGCAGTACAAGTCTGTCGCGATTCTTGGAACTGCTCACTTACCTGGGCCCACAACACCATGTGGTATCCCTTGTTAGCGCGTCGATGGTGGAAGGCGGCATAGGGGCGGGTAAAAACCATTGGATAGTCTGGGAAGACCTGCCCAAAGCCAGTAGCGGGGTTATCACAGTAACAACTCCCACCAATGATCAGATCACCGAATCGCGCTTGTTTTCCTGGGGAAACGTCGGGCACCAGGTGACAGGCGGTTTTACTGTGCGAGAACTGCTCAGCGATGTTTTCGGTGGCAAGGTCTTCAGCCGTATACCCTAGACAAACCCTACCAAGGACAAAGGTAAATGAACCTCCGAACGCTCCCAATCATCGGCTTGACCTTATTGCTGACCAGTTGCGAGACAGCAATGCTGGGTAATGTGCTGGTGGGTTGCGCAATGCGACCCGAGCCTGAATTCATGCCGAAGGAGCTGCCCGCAGCGAAAATAGGTTCGGCGTATGACGTGCGGATCGATGTGATCAATGCAAGCACCCCGGTGGGGCGGATTCTCGATGATCCTGAAAGACCTCTCCCTGAGGGGCTGAGCATCATTCACACCGAGCGCGAAAAGCATGGCTTTATTCGTGGAGTGCCCGAGCAGGCAGGAATCTACAAGGTGCTGTTTTACGCCAGCACCTTCGGCACGCAGTGCGTGGGGCAGTATGCAGAGATTACCTATCAGCTCGAAGTAACCGACTAGAACACGGCCGACCGAATGACTTCCGCTCTTTCGTCATTGCCGAGGAAAGCATATTCGCCATTGGCAACGCACCATTCGCCTCCGCCAAAGCGGCCTAAAATGTGGCCCAAGGGCTACACAAAGCACAGCCATCGTCTTTTTTGTAGCTCGAAAGCTACAGTTCAACTGCGCTTGTGAAAATGTAGCCCTGAGGCTACATTTTCAACCATAACCGCTAATTTGATGCCCGAGAGCTACAAATGACCTCTCTGTACGATGTTTCCGAAATGCTGAAGCAGGCGCGCCGTGACGCCAGGCTGAGCCAGGAAACACTGGCCAACCGTGCCGGTGTATCACGCACCACCGTGGCGCGCATGGAAACGTTGGCCAAAGGCGATATGAGCGTCTCGGTGCTGGTTCGCCTTCTGGAGGCGGCCGGGTATGACCTGAAACTGGTAAAGGCAGGCCATGAGCGCACGGTAGAGGACATCCTCGAAGAACAACGCTCCGGGAGAGGCCCAACATGATTCTCGACGTGCACGTTGGCGCAAAGCGAGTAGCCAAGCTCTACCGGGAGCGTGACGAGTACGTCCTGAAATACCTGCCAGAAACGGTTCGGGAAGATTTCGTCAGCCTGGCAATGCCCGTTCGGGAAGAGCCTTGGCGCTGGCCACGCGATCTATTCCCGTTTTTCCGGCAGAACCTTCCCGAAGGCTACCTGCTCGGCGTTATTCGCGAAGCGTTCGGCCCTTTGCTCGATGGCACAGACCTCTCACTGCTGGCTCTGGTGGGGGGCGCTGGCATCGGCAGAGTCTTGGTCACGCCAGAAGGCGTTCGGCCCGGTATCAAGATGGAACCACTGGAGATCAGTCGCCTGCTCAAGGCGGAAAACACCAGCGAACACTTCGCCAAACTGGTGCGGCAATACGCGCAGGTGGCCATCTCGGGTGTCGTGCCGAAATTCATTGCCAGCGATGCCGCGCCAAACCGGGAACCCCTCGGCAAACCGACCCTGCGCACAGGCTTTCACATCATCAAGGGTTCCGATGACAGCACGCCCTTTCTAGGCTTCAACGAGTTCTACAGCATGCGCGTGCTGGCACGGTTGAATGTCGTACCGGTAGCCACTTGCCGCATGTCCGAGGATGGAAGGGTCCTGGTGGTCGATCGCTTCGACGTTGACGAGCACGGCCTGCCTCGCCACGGCGTGGAAGATGCCTGCGGCCTGCTGGGCTTGCCTCCCCACGAAAAATACGCACCCACCACCGAGCGCGTCTGGAACGCAACCCGCGCCTACATAAGCGCTGAACGCCTTCAGGCACAGCGTGAACACCTGGGTTGGCACCTGCTGGCCAACTACGTGCTACGCAATGCCGATTGCCATTCGAAAAACATCGCGCTGTATTACACCTCCCGAGCGGACGTCAGTTTTACTCCGGTCTACGACCTGGTGACCACCCAGGCCTATCCGCGTTTCGCCGACAGCCCGCCCGGCCTGTCCATCGGCGGCAGGCAGACCTGGACACCTGGCCGCTCGCTGGAAACCTTTTACAAGGCCGTATTGGGCATACCACCGCGCCGGTACGCCGAGATGGTCACGCAACTATGCGAGTCCGCCGTGGAGGTCGGCAGCGAGATCATCGAAGCCTCGAAAAACGAACCGGCCTGGCGCGACGTGGCCAAACACATGGTGCATGCCTGGAACCAGGGAATGGAGACACTGCGCAGCCCCAAGGCCGCCCCACACTTTCTCGGCCTCGATAGCGCTATCGAACAGGCTGGCTTCTCTGGGCCGCGCAAACCCGAACGCAGCCGCGAAGTGATCGGCCGCTCTGAATTGCTGGCAAAGAGGTAAAGCGGCCCTGACGCGGGGCTTGCCCCTTCAACGAAATACCAGAGGAAAGACTGACTCGATAGGGTATTCGGCTCACCGTCACGCCTCCACGGCTACGCGACACCGTGAGTCCCTCGCTCGAAAATAAATCTGTCTCCAAGATGTTCTATAGCTGTTGGTTAGAGCAGAGGACTCATAATCCTTTGGTCCACGGTTCGAGTCCGTGTGGGCCCACCATCGAAGCCGCGCAGTGCGCGGCTTTTTCATGCCTGCCGAAAGGCTGCGCAGCCGATGCTGTCGCCTGAAACAGCCGCTATCAGCCTGAACGCATGCTCTCAAGACGTCCCTGAGCGTGGGTCGCAAATTCCCTGAACCTTTTCCGTTTTCGCCCGGTCGGTTTAATGACTTGCCGCACCTTCCCGTGCGGCATCAGCAGAGAATGCGCGACATGCCGAACCGGGCCTCCAGAAACGACACGTCTCTCGCAAAACTCGACCACCTCCGCCAGCGTTATCACCGGGTACGCCACGCCACCGAACGCCTGTGCGAGCCGCTGGAACGCGAGGACTACGTGATCCAGAGCATGCCTGACGTCAGCCCGCCCAAGTGGCACCTGGCGCACGTGACCTGGTTCTTCGAGGCGTTCATCCTGACGCCTTTCCTGCGCGGCTACCGGCCGCTGGATGCCCGCTACGACCACCTGTTCAACTCCTACTACCAGACCCACGGCACGCCCTTCGAGCGATCGCGCCGGGGCTTGCTGTCGCGCCCGACCGTGAGCGAGGTGTACGCCTACCGCAGCTACGTCGACCTGGCCATGGAGCAACTGCTGACCCACCTGGATAGCAACATCGCCAACGAGGTGCTGCAGCGTGTCGAGTTGGGCCTGGAGCACGAGCAGCAGCACCAGGAGCTGTTGCTCATGGACATCAAGCACATCCTTGCGCAGAACCCGCTGCGCCCGGCCTACCGACCCGACCTGAAGCCGGGCGGCACGCAAGCCGCCGCCATGCGCTGGCACACCTTTCCTGCCGGCATGCGCCACATCGGCCATTCCGGCGAGGGGTTTGCGTTCGACTGTGAGCGACCGCAACACCGCGTATTCGTCGACGCGTTTCAACTGGCCAGCCGCCCCGTGACCAACGGCGAATACCTCGATTTCATGCGCGACGGCGGCTACCGCAACAGCGCCTTGTGGCTGGCCGACGGCTGGGACCACATCCGCCGCGCCAACTGGCAATCGCCCCTGTACTGGGAGCGCGACGGCGACGACTGGCTCGAGCTGACGCTGGCAGGTCCGCACGAGCTGGACCTGGAGGCGCCGGTCTGCCACCTGAGTTACTTCGAGGCCGACGCCTTCGCCTCCTGGGCACAAGCACGGCTGCCACGGGAAGAAGAATGGGAAATCGCGGCCCAGGGCCTGCCACTGCGGGGCAACTTCGTCGAAAGCGACCACCTGCAGCCGGTGGCCGCCAACGCCGGTGACCTGCAGCAGCTCTACGGCGACGTCTGGGAATGGACCGCCAGCGCCTTCCGCCCCTACCCCCGCTTTCAGCCGCTTGCCGGCAGCCTTGGCGAGTACAACGGCAAGTTCATGTCCGGCCAGATGGTGCTGCGCGGCGGCAGCTGCGCCACCCCCGAAGACCACATACGCCCCACCTACCGCAACTTCTTCTACCCCACCATGCGCTGGCAGTTCTCCGGCCTGCGCCTGGCCAAGGAGCTCTGAGCATGGCACTGGCAATTCGCGTTCACGAACAACCCCTGGACCCCGAACAGGCCGCGCTGCGTGAAGAGGTCCTGGCCGGCTTCGCCGCCACCCCCAAGGCCCTGTCGCCAAAGTTCTTCTACGATCACGCGGGCTCGCAGCTGTTCGAACTGATCTGCCGGCAACCCGAGTACTACCCGACCCGTACCGAAGAGACGATCCTGCGCCTCGCCGCGAGCGACATCGCCGCGCTGGCCGGGCGCAACGCCAGCCTGGTTGAACTGGGCAGCGGCGCCAGCCGCAAGGTCCGCCTGCTGCTCGAGGCCCTGCGCCCGACGCGCTACCTGGGTATCGATATTTCCCGAGAATTTCTGCACGCCAGCACCCGCCGCCTGGCCGCCGACTACCGCTGGCTGGACGTCCACGCCCTGTGCGCCGACTTCAGCCAGCCGATGAAACTGCCCGCCGAGGCACTGGGGGAGCGCCCGTTGGCGTTCTTTCCCGGCTCCAGCATCGGCAACTTCGACCCTCAGCAGGCCCGCGCCTTTCTACACAACCTGCACCAAGCCCTGCCGACCGGCAGCGGCCTGCTGATTGGCGTCGACCTGGTGAAGAACCGCGAGGTGCTCGAGCGCGCCTACAATGACGAGGCCGGCGTTACCGCCCTGTTCAACCTCAACCTGCTGGAGCGCATCCGCCGCGAACTGGACAGCGACATCGACCCCAGCCGCTTTCAGCACCGGGCCTTCTACAACGAGGCCGAATCGCGCATCGAGATGCACCTGATCAGCCCAAAGGCGCAACAGGTTCGTATCGAAGACCGGGTGTTCGACTTCGCTGCCGGCGAAACCCTGCACACGGAAAACTCCTACAAATACACACCCAGCCGCTTTCTCAAACTGGCCGCCGACTGCGGCTTCGCCCCGGTCTCGATGTGGCGCGACCCGGCAGCGCTGTTCAGCGTGCACTTCCTGCGCAGTGAGTAAGCCGACTATCACTCGGTTGCGGCAGTAAGCCTCCATCCCTCGGCTGAGGCTGTTTCTGCTGACGTTTGGCAGGTACGGCGTATTTCGCGTGCTCGCAAAACGTTGCGCCCCACTCTACCGGTACAGCGCTAGCAGTCAGTAAGCACGGTGGAAAACGCTTCGCGGTTTTCCACCCTACGGGGTGGCAAGCAGTTGTAGGACGCGGTGGCAGGCGGTTGTAGGGTGGACAACGCGAAGCTTGTCCACCGCTGGTAGGCAGGTTCGGTTGGTAGGCCGGGTTGCGACAGAATTCGCGAGCCTTTGCCAGGTGCCGCCCCTATGATCGCGAACAGAACTTGGTCGATGGGGAAGCAGGGATGAATCGTTGGCTTTACCGCTGGTTATTGGCTGTAGGGATCGGCCACATCGTTTTGGGCGTGGTGCTGGCCTTTGCGGCGCATTTTTCGATCACCGACGATTACTTCCGGCAGCTCTATGCCAGCACGGGTAGCGCAGATCTACCGCCCGCTGGGTACGACAGTCTGCTGCGCACCATGGTCGGTCTGTTCGGCCCTACGGTTGCCAGTTGGGGCGTGCTGCTCTGCGTACTGATCAACCTGTACTACCGGCACGGGCACGCCGTCATCAAGCCGGCACTGTTCGTTGCCCTGCTCGTCTGGTGCGTGCTGGACAGCAGCATTTCGCTCTACTTCGGCCTGACGATGCACGCCTACCTGAACAGCGCAGCGGCGCTGTCGATCGCGATTCCCTTGCTCTTGCTCAGGCCCAATTCTCGCCCAAAAGAACCGGTCGTTCAGCTCCGCTCACTGGCTGATCGCCGCTTACGCATCCTGATTACAGGCGGCAGCGGCTTCATCGGCACGCCGCTGGCTAATGCGTTGAGCCAGCAGGGCCACGATGTTCTGCTGCTCACGCGCAACATCGGGAATCTGAGTGGTATTCGCACCCGTGTGATCTGCCTGACCGACCTGCAACAGATCGGCGATGAGGGGCGCATCGATGCCATTATCAACCTGGCGGGCGAGCCACTGGCTGCCGCGCGTTGGACTGCCTGGCGCAAACAGCGCTTTGTGCAAAGCCGGTTGGATATGACGGACGCGCTGCTGCAACTGGTCCAGCGGTTGAACAGCAAGCCCGAAGTACTGCTCAGCGGATCGGCGGTGGGGTTTTATGGCCATTGGCACGACGAGGAGTTGAACGAGAGCAGCCCCGGCAGGGCCAGCTTCTCCCATGAGCTGTGCGCTCAATGGGAACAACGGGCGATGCGCATGGAGGCCTTGGGCGTGCGGGTCTGCCTGCTGCGTATCGGCATCGTCCTGGGGCGTGATGGCGGCCCCCTGAAAGAGCTGCGTCGCTCCTTCGATATGGGCGTTGCTGCGGAACTCGGCAACGGCTGCCAATGGATGCCTTGGATTCATTTGCATGACGTGCTGGATATCTGCGCGCTGCTGATCGCTTCGCCTGTCATCAGCGGAGCAATCAACCTAACGGCCCCTGAACCCGTGACCCACGCCGCATTCGTGACGGTCCTGAAGCGGTACATCCCCAGGGCACGGTTCAGGGTGCGAGTCCCCGCCCCTGCAGTGCGCTTACTGGTCGGGGAAATGGCTGACGAAGTCCTGCTGAGCGGTCAACGCGTCGTGCCCGATAAGCTGCTCCAGCACGGTTACGTCTTTCGGCATGCGGCGCTCGATACAGCGCTGGAAGACCTGATTCGACAGGATTGAAGCAGGTCGTCAGTTAGCCTCGGTGAGGTTGCCCTTCGGCGCGACTTCATCGAACACTTCCGCTGTCAGGGCCGCTTCGCCCGCCTCGTCGAGGACTTCGCGCGGGTGTTCGCCGCCTGGGATGGCGCTGTCGAGCATGGCCATCAGCTGTGCGCCGCGTGGTGTGAGCACGAAGTTCTCGCCGTTACCGCCTTCGCTTTCGTGGCGGGGCTCGATGAAGCCGTTTTCCAGCAGCACTGATTCATAGCGCGTGGCTTCGGCCCGGAAGTGGTCGAGGTTATCGATATGTTCGCCTGCCTGGCCCAGTTCATCGGCCAGTTCCTCGGCATAGCGGCGCGGCGCGAAGGGTTTGCCGGCGGAGTTCTGCGCCTCATGCAACAGGCGTTCGATCAGGTCCCAGTTGTAACTCATGGCGGTGTCTCCACAGTCGGTGGGCTTACAGGCTGTGACTTCATGGCCATGGCAATGGTTCGACCTGATTTCCGCCGTTGCGGGCATTGCCTTATACCCAACCGGTATCATCGTCGGGAGGACGTTCTTTCAGAACCGTGCCCATCGGGTGCCGATAGGCACACATCAGCTGAGTTCGTGAGCACTCGGACGTACGGAAAGGGGGCTGGGGAAGGACGTGGTGCGGAAGTGGCTGACCAGCACTTCGAGGGCTGGGGTGTAAGCCGCCGCATCCAGCGGGGTGTCGGCACGCAGCAGGTCTTCGATGGTGTTGGCAGGCCCTGCGATCTCGGGCCATTCGATGCTGAGGGCGGCGCCATGCAGGCGGTGCACGGCATGGCGGGCGGCGTCGGCATTGCGCAGCACCATGGCCTCGAGCAGCGCGTGCAGGTCCTGCTCCAGGGCGTCGTGGATCTGGGCATTGCCCAGGGGCCCCTGGCTTGCGAACGGCATGGGCAGCAGTGTCAGGGTGACACCGCACCAGAGCTCGATCGCATCCTGGAGTTTGCCGAGGCTGATCGGCTTGCCGAGGATGCCGTCCATACCGGAGTCGAAGCAGCGGGTAATGTGCTTGTTATCGGTCGAGGCCGAGATGGCGATGATCGGGCAGCGGGTCTGCTCCGAGTCCTGCTCCATGATGCGGAACAGCGTGGTCAGGGAATAGCCGTCCTGGTCAGGCAGGTCGCAATCCATCAACACCAAGTCATAGACGCCCTGCTCGAAGCAGGCGATGGCCTGCGCCCCATCCCGGGCGATGACTGGCGTGCAGCCGAAGCCTTCGATCTGGGCCTGCAGAACGGCCTGGTTGGCCGGGGTGTCTTCCACCACCAGAATGCGCAGGTTATTGACCTGACCACTGTGCGTGGCCCCCGAAACAGCCGGCATTTCAGCCGGGGCAGCCGTCGCCGGTGCCACTTCGGCCAGCAGCGACAGCGCCACGCGGGTGCCTTTTCCGGGTTCGCTGCTGAGCGAAATCGTGCCCTGCATCAGCTTGAGCAAATCCCGGCAAATGGCCAGGCCGAGCCCTGTTCCCCCGGATCGCTTGTACATGCGGGCAGCCTGCACATAGGGCTGGAAGAGCCGCGCCTGGGCCTCTTCGGTGATGCCAATGCCGGTGTCGGTCACGGCGATATGCAGGTGCTTGTGTTTGACCGAGTGCCCGTTGGTCACGGAGAAGCTGACTTCTACCCCGCCGACCTCGGTGAACTTGATGGCATTGGAAATCAGGTTGTGCAGCACCTGCCCCAGGCGCGCCTCATCGAGCATGAGCAGCGGCAGGTCCGCCTGGCCATCTACCGTCAGGGAAATATGTTTTTCCCGAGCCCGCAGGCATTGCAGGTCCACGACATTTCGCACCAGGGCGGCAACGTTGACCGGTTCGAACTCCAGTTTCACCTGGCCGGCATCGAGTTTGGAGATATCCAGCACGTCGTTCAGCAGCGTCAGCAACGAGTTGGCGCCGTTGTTGGCGAGGTCCGCGAAGTGCTGTTGCTGCTTGTCCAGCGGGGTATTTCGCAGCAGCTCGACAGCAGCGAGTACGGCATTCATGGGGGAGCGGATCTCGTGGCTCATGACGGCCAGGAACATGGTCTTTTCCTGTTCGTTGCGTTCCGCGCGCCGACGCATGCGGTGCGTGAGGTACACCAGCGCCATCAACAGCAGCACCACGAGCGTGATCAATACGACTTCATGCGGGTAGCGTGCAACAAGGTCGGAGATAGAGAACGCCTGCCCCACATGTTGCTGCAGCCAGCTGGCATGAATCAGGCGGGTTTCCTCGGCCGAAAGCGATGAAAACGCCTTCTGGATGATCCCGTGCAATATCACATCATCACGACGGGTGCTCATACCCACCAGGGAGGCCACATCCGCCAACACCCCGGAAATTTGCAGTCGCCCTTGAAACTCCCGATAGAGAAACGGCAGTAGATACGCTTCCGTCGCAATCGCGGCATCCACCTCCCCGCTGTCCACTTGCTGCAGCATTCCCATGGCGGAACTGCCTACGATCAACTTGGCACCCGGCGCTTTCCTCGCCATGACCTCCCTGTAGCGATCGGGATAGGGCACCGTCACCGTCAGGCCGTTGAGCTGCTGGCCCTCCATAATGGGTGGGTGCTGCATGCGCGTGACCACCACGGCCGTGGTATTGAGGTAGGAAGAGGTATGGATCAGCCGTGGGTCCTCGCCCACCGGGCTGTTCAGCCGAACCGCGGAAATCATATCGATTTGCTTGTTCAGCAGCAGGTCGATGCGCTCATCAATGGGCGTGGCGGGTACATAGGTGAAGGTCAGGCCGGTCTTGCGAGCGAGGTTGTCGAGGTACTCGCTGGACAATCCCTTGAGCGTTCCGTCTTGCATGTACTCAATCGGTGAGACGTCCGCCATGACGCCGACGCGAACCACGGGGTGCTCGGTAATCCAGGCACGTTCTTCATCAGTGAGAACGAATTCATCCGGCGGCTGGGCGCTCACCCCGGCACCGAGCAAGAGCAATACAAAAGCCCAACACGCATGAGTGAAACCCCGCATGGCGATGACTACTCCAGGGTATTCATGATCTTGAACAGGCCGTTGTTCGACGTGACGCCGAGCTTGCGAAATGCCGACGCCTTCTGCGCGCTGATGGTCTTGATACTGCGTTTGAATTTTTCCGCGATCTCGGTGACGGTCATCCCGGCCAGGTAGCAGCGAATCACCTCCTGCTCCCTGGCTGACAGCGCGGCACGCTGCAACGCACTCTCGCCGACCTCTTCCTCCTCCGCGCCGCCAGGTCGAGTCGCGTCCGCGACCTGGTAGGACATGTCCGCGCTCAGATAGATGGCGCCTGAGGCCACGGTGCGGATGGCCTTGACCAGGTCGCCCATGTCCTCCCCCTTACCGACGAACCCGCGGGCACCGACACGCAATGCCAACGAGACCGTGGCCGATTCATGGTGGGTGGACAACACGAGGATGCGGCAATCGGGAAACTTCACGCGCAACGCGCGGATCAGCGAAACGCCATCGAGCTCATCACGCCCCAGGGCAAAATCCAGCAGCAGGATATCGGCCGGCGCAGTGACCATGCCACGCATCAGGTCGCGGCTGCTTTCGTACGCACCGACGACTTCGATGCCAGACTCCGCAGCAAGGTGGCTGACCAGTCCATGGCGAACAACGGCATGGTCATCGAGCAAAGCAATACGTAAGCGTTTCATAAGCCAAGACACTCAGTGAGACCAGGCTGCTGGTGGTGATTGAAGACTATCTTCACCGATCCCGCCATAGAGCCAGGCTTGACAATAATGGATCCAACGCCTGGCCATCAGCCATGCAGGATCGTTTCACCGGATGAAGACTTCGCCATTCGAACAACGGGGCCGATAACGAGTCCGTTCATCTGGCCGACAACCCCTAGCTGCGAATAACCCGCAGTCATCCTGATAATCCCCAGCAATACTGAGAACTCCATCACAGACCGCGTTATCGTAGGAGTCCTAAGAACAACTTGAAATCAGACAACTCCTAGAGGCATTAAAAAATGCAAAAAAAATGCGCCATCCCTGGCGCAAAATTGAGTGAACAGTTATCCACTAACTTTTTCTGAATAGCGGCGTTACCGTTCGTGTACCTACAAGTTGCATGAAGTCACCCAGTTCCAGTGGGTGTGCAAGTGCATATCCCTGCCCTACTTCGCACCCCAGCTGATTCAAAAGGGCGATGGTGGACTCATCCTCGATACCCTCGGTCACCAGGGTCAAATTGAATAGCTTGGCCAGGGCAACCACACCGGAAATGACTTCACGCGAAGTTGCGGTTTGCCCCACGGCGCGCACGAGCGCCCCATCGATCTTCATTTCATCGAATGGCATCTGGGAAAGCAGCGCCAGGGTCGCAGCGCCCGCCCCGAAGTCATCCAGCGACACCTGAAAACCCTTCGCACGCAGCGCGGTTATCGAGGCGGACAAGGCCAGTTCATTGTCGGTCGCCACATCTTCGGTCAGCTCGATCTTCAAGCGCTTCGTCGGCAGGCCGGCCTTGTGCATCTTGGTCGCCAGTCGCGTGGCCAGGCCCGGGGCACAGAGGGTTTTGGCGGATGCATTGACGGCAACGGGGATATCGATGCCGGCCTTGTCCAGGGACACCAGGGTTTCGATCACGCTCTTTTCAATGAAGCTGAAGAGCAGCAGATCCAGGCCCAGCTGGTTGACGAGCGGAATCAGCACCGACGGCGATACGTCGCCATAGCGCGGGTGCTGCCAGCGAACGAGCGCCTCTGCGCCCACGACCCGTTGGGTCTGCAGGTGATACTGGGGCTGGTAGACGACTCGCAGCCCTGCACCCGATGCCAGGGCGCTCACCACTTCTTCCTCGTCGGGTGGCTCGGCGCTGTTGGCACAGACCACATGGGGAGGTTGGGGCGTGACATCCGCCAGGCGCTCGATCGTCGCGATCAGGCCCTCGGTGCTGCTGTCAGGCGCGATCTCGACCTGGATGCCCGAGGTGCGGGCGAGTCGTGCATGGGAGAGCAGCGCTACCCTGGATACACCGTTCAAGGTGTCCTGCCAGCCTTGGTCGAGACCCGCCGTCGCCGCCGTTGTACCGAATACATCACCCGTGTTCTGGTCGGCTGTCCAGATGACATGGGGTATACGGTGAAGTCGCCCCGCCCGGTCCAGTTCGCTCACCATGCACGGCACCATCAGGCCGTCTGCTCTGTCGGCGTGGATTTCCGCGATGATGATATCGACCGCTCGCCTGCGCAGTACCGAGGTGGCGGCTGTCAGTGTCTCGACATGCTCCACGTCAGCCACACCGAGGCGCTCGAGGCTGACCGCCATGCAGTGAGCGTAACCACCATCGCTGGCCAGAATCAGGACGCGTAGCGCGGTTAGTTTTGGGGTCTCAATGCCCTTTGTTGCCATCACGTTGGTGCTCGATGAGTTTTGTTGCGACAAAACTAATCACTACCCGCTTTTAGAAAAATAAGAATGGGACTAAAAAAGCAAAAACAAAAAAAATGGCAACGCATTGATTACCCACTAATCAGCGCACCGCCCCCCGCGTTTTTAGGAGCAGTCTTATTTTTCCAGATGGCTCCACCTCCCAGAATGCCGCCCCGTAACGTTTGCGACGCTGCCTATCGCAACCATCAAACCGCGCCAGTACATAACGCCTGCATGTGGCTCATCAAGTAGCCGACGCCTTACCAAGTATGTGCGCGCAACGCTCGGCCGTAATCGGCCAACTCAAGTCGTTAATAAAAACTCATTTATTAATGGTTCGAATAAACATGTGTTACGGGGTGAGTTAACTGTGAATACGACATTACGCGCCGCCATGCGGAGCGCCTCTATCAAATCCGCGCCAATCAATCCGATCCGCGTGTTCATTGACTCGCTTTACCGTGGCCATGAAGACCCGAGCCTCGTTCCGCACAGGGACGCAGGCGGTGAACTGCAGATGGCACAGCGGTCGTTGAGCGTGAACCTGGCATTCAACGACAACGCGGCCGAGCGCGACTCCGCCTGCAGTCGGCAGTTGCTGGTCATCACCGCTGCACCGGGCTCCGTAAAAGCCCCCCGCGCCAACGCCGCCAACGGTTCGCAGATGTTCGCCGCCCACTGGCTGGGCGCGGGCGCACAGTATTGGTCCGTTCGGCGCAGGCTCATGGCGGCGCTGCGTGCATCCTACCGGGTGCTGGGAATGAAGTCCCCGCGCGGCCTCGGCCTACTGGGCGTCGCGGCCGCAGCGGGCCTCGTCGCCGTCACGCCCGTTGCGGCTTCGGATCAGGGCATTTTCATCAACGGCTCGTCCGTCGCCAGCAGTTGCACCCACGTTCGGGCTGATCGAATCCTCCTCAACGATACCAGTGGAGAAACGGCCGCTACCCCCAGCAGAATATTGCGGCGGGACGTCTCAAACTGCGATCCAAGCAACGCGAGGACGCAGACCAACCGTGTGCTCTTCTATGGCACCGGAGGATATCAATTGCAGCCCACCTCCGGCTCGCTCTCACTGAGTCTCGGCGGCGAACTGAATGTAAACAGCGGCTTTCTCGGCCTTGGCGACCGTTCGACAGACAATGATGGGCGCAGGCGCAATAACATCCGTATCGGCGACGCAACCACTACGGTAAATACGAATACGTTCGATGCCATGGCGATTGGTATCGGGGCCTCTGCCGGAACCGAGGCTGGGATTGCTATCGGCCGTAACGCCTCAACGCCATCCGGCAATTCCCGCGCGGCCGTTGCCATTGGTGAGAGTGCAAGTGCGACCAATACCGGCGTCGCTGTTGGGTTTTCGGCCAGCGCTCCCCAAGTCGGCGTGGCCATTGGCATGTCGGCCGCGGCCGCAGGAGACCGCGGCACGGCTCTAGGGACAAACACCAGTGCCGCAGGAGAACGCGGCACGGCTCTAGGGGCAAACGCCAGTGCCGCAGGTGAGCGCGCGACATCTGTCGGTGCCTTTGCAACCTCTGGCGGGGCTGCAGCGTTCGCAGGCGGTCGCAACTCTCAGGCCTATGGGCGCCACTCCATCGCGATCGGCCGGAATGCCACTGTCGGTAATTCAAATAGCACTGCTGGTGGACGGGATGAAGTAGGAAGCGCTGGCGACTCAGGTATCGCGATCGGCTTTGGGAGCACAACCTCAGCCAACTTCGGCGTGGCGATCGGGCAAGGCGCCGTCAGCCAGCATGCCCACAGCGTCGCGCTTGGCTCCAACTCTGTGACGGGTAACGATCCGGATGTGGCAGCCGCGGTGCCTTACGGCCAGGTGACCCTCGCTGGGCAACTCTACAACTTCGCCGGGGGTAATCCGCAACACGTCGTCTCTGTCGGCTCGGAGGCAGAGCAACGCCAGATAATCAACGTCGCAGCCGGGCGGATCAGCGCTGGCAGCACCGACGCCGTCAACGGCTCGCAGCTGTTCGCCGCTTACAGCGAAATCGGTAAGGTCTCCCGGCAGGCCGGCGCGCTGGAGGCCCGGGATGCCGCTCAGCAGGCGCAGATCGACGAGCTGATTGCACGTCCCGCTGGCGGTGCCGATGTGGCCAACATCGCTCAAGCCATGGGGGTGGGGGTGACCGAGGACGGCAAGCTGGCGATGCCGGTGCTGGAACTCAACAGCCCGGGACAGGGCACAGAATACGCTGAGAACTTGCTCGGCGGCATCAAGGCACTCGATGCTGAGCTCGTCAAGCAGGACCAGGCGCTGGGTAGCCTGGCCGGTGCCGTCATTGGCCTAGCGGACGATGTGGCCAGAAACGCTGATGGCGTGCAAACCAACGCAACCGCATTGGCGACACTGGAGAGCCAGCTCGAAAAAGGCGAAATCGGCCTGGTGCAGCAGAACGCCGATACCAGGGCCATCACGGTGGCCAAGGACACAGACGGCGCCAGGGTCGATATGACGGGCACAGACGGTGTGCGCACCGTGGCCGGCCTCAAGGACGCCGCACTGACGGCCGACAGCACGGAAGCCGTGACCGGGGCGCAACTCAAAGCCACCAACGATCAGCTGGCCAGTGTGGATGGGCGCGTCACGCAGAACACCCAGGACATCGCGAAGAATGCCGGTGACATCGCGCAGAACGCGGCGGAACTTGCAAATGCCAAGGCCGCTGCTGACGCAGCCAAAGCCAGTGCTGATGCTGCCCAGGGCACCGCCAACAGCGCGTTGACCGCCGCCGGTACTGCTCAACGGGCGGCCGACGAAGCCAAGGCGGCGGCCGGTTCCGCCAGTAGCCAGCTCGCTGGCATCGGTCCTGAAGAAACCGTCATCGACCGCATCAAGGCCGTCGGCGAATCCATCGCCGCGGCCTTGGGCGGCGGCGCAACGGCGGCAGACGACGGCACGCTCGGCGCTCCGGCCTACGAGGTCGCGGCAATCAACGCCGATGGCACCGTTGCAGCCCCAACCACCCATAACAACGCGGGTGCTGCAATCTCCGCCCTGGGCGACAGCATCGGCACGGTCAACAGCCGCGTCGATGGCCTGGCTGACGACAGCCTTCTGTGGAACGAAGCACTCGGTGCATTCGACGCCAGCCATGGCGACCAGAGCACCAGCAAGATCGCCAATGTGGCGGCAGGTGTCAGCGACACCGACGCCGTCAACGTGAGCCAGCTCGACGCCGTCAGCGAAGTCGCTGATGCGGCGCAGAGCGCTGCCACTACAGCTCAAACCGCCGCAGAAGCGGCACAAGGCACCGCCACGACTGCACTGACTGCAGCCAACTCGGCTCAGGATGCCGCCGACGCTGCTCAGAGCACTGCCAACACAGCCGTCGCAGCTGCTGGTAACGCCCAGAATGCTGCTGATGCGGCGCAAGGTACCGCAGACAGTGCGCTGACTGCCGCCGGCACCGCGCAGCGCGCGGCAGACGCGGCGCAGGGCACGGCCAGTAATGCATTGACGGCGGCCAACGCGGCTCAAGGTGCTGCTGATGCTGCACAAGGCACTGCCAACACTGCATTGAGCGCTGCCAACGCCGCCCAGGGTGCAGCAGAGGCTGCCCAGGGCACCGCCAACAACGCGTTGACCGCCGCCGGTACTGCTCAACGGGCGGCCGACGAAGCCAAGGCGGCGGCCGGTTCCGCCAGTAGCCAACTGGCTGGCATCGGTCCTGAAGAAACCGTCATCGACCGCATCAAGGCCGTCGGCGAATCCATCGCCGCGGCCTTGGGCGGCGGCGCAACGGCGGCAGACGACGGCACGCTCGGCGCTCCGGCCTACGAGGTCGCGGCAATCAACGCCGATGGCACCGTTGCAGCCCCAACCACCCATAACAACGCGGGTGCTGCAATCTCCGCCCTGGGCGACAGCATCGGCACGGTCAACAGCCGCGTCGATGGCCTGGCTGACGACAGCCTTCTGTGGAACGAAGCACTCGGTGCATTCGACGCCAGCCATGGCGACCAGACCACCAGCAAGATCGCCAATGTGGCGGCAGGTGTCAGCGACACCGACGCTGTCAACGTGAGCCAGCTCGAAGCTGTCGGCGAAGTCGCTGATGCGGCGCAAAGCGCAGCGGTCGCCGCGCAAGGCACCGCCAATACCGCACTGGCCGCTGCCAACACTGCCCAGGGTGCCGCTGACGCGGCACAAGGCACTGCCGACAACGCCGTCACTACGGCCGGCAACGCTCAGGACGCAGCCGATGCCGCGCAAGGCACCGCCAACGCTGCACTGACCGCTGCCAACACTGCCCAGGGCACCGCTGACGCCGCTCAAGGAACTGCCAACAGCGCCGTTATTGCAGCCAGCACGGCTCAGGATGCAGCCGATGCTGCGCAGGGCACCGCGAACACTGCGCTGGCAGCTGCCAACGCCGCCCAAGGTACGGCAGACACAGCACAGAACACCGCCGACACTGCACTGACCGCTGCCAACACCGCTCACGGTGCCGCTGAGGCAGCTCAAGGCACCGCCAACAACGCCATCACTGCCGCCAGTACCGCCCAGAATGCTGCCGATGCCGCGCAAGGCACGGCCGATAGCGCCAAGGCTGCCTCGGATATCGCAGCGCGCCAGCTCAATGGGTTGGCTCCGGAAGAAACCGTCGTCGGTCGTATCAGGCAGGCGGTCACGGACGCAAGCCAATCCATGGGCGATTTCATCGCGCACGCATTGGGTGGAGGCTCCACGGTGGACGAAACCGGCCAGCCCTCTGCGCTAGCCTATGCCATCAGCCATATTGCCGAGGACGGCAGTACGCAGCCCTCCCAGCAGCCGCTCGACAACGTGGGCGATGCACTGTCCGCGCTGGACGCCAACGTGGGCAGGGTCAACGACACCGTCCAGAGCCAGGGCGTGGCGCTGCAGCAAGTCGGGCAGGCCGTTCAGGGGCTGCGCGACGACAGCTTGCTGTGGGATGAGTCCGCCGGCGGTTTCAGTGCCAGCCACGGCGAGCAACCGAACAACCGCATCGTCAACCTGGCGGCCGGTGAGGCAGCAACCGATGCGGTCAACAAAGGCCAGCTGGACCAGGTGGCCAGCACCGCTGACCAGGCCAAGGACGCCAGCGACACACACACCCGTCAACTGGCCGGGATTGCCGCTGGCGAAACGGTTGCCGCGCGTATCGCCGAAGCCGAGAAAGCAGCCAAGCAGGCCCTTGCCGACAGCCTGGGCGGTGGCGCCACCGTCAATGACGATGGCACGGTGACCGGGCCGGCCTATACGCTCCACACCGTCGGCCCCGATGGCCGGGCCACACCCGGCGCCGCCCCCGTTGGTAACGTCGGCAGCGCTATCGAGCAACTGGACGACAACATCGCCGCCGTCAGCAACAACGTGAACACCGTGGCAGCGGATGTCGGCACCATGCGCGATCAGCTGGACGCCGGTGAGCTGGGCCTGGTTCGCCAGGACCCGACCACCCGCGACATCACGCTGGCGAAGGACAAGGACGGCACGCGGGTTGACCTGAACGGCACCAGCGGCCCCCGCACCCTGGCCGGTTTGAAAGACGGCGCGGTCAACGAAACCAGCACCGAAGCCGTGACTGGCGCGCAGCTCAATACCGTGGCGCAGCGGGTCGACGAGGTGGGCAAACGCACCGCGGGCATCGCCACCGACACCAAGGGTGATGGCAGCGACCTGCCTACCGTGGCCCCGGGCAGCCAAGCCGTCGCGGCGGGCGCCAATGCCGTCGCCACCGGCACGAACGCCGTGGCATCCGGTGCCGGTTCGGCGGCTCAGGGCGCCGGCAGCGTCGCCATCGGCGGCAACGCCAAGGCGTCGGCGGACAACAGCGTCGCCCTTGGTGCCGGGTCTGAAGCCAGCCGCCCCAACACCGTCTCGGTGGGCAGCGCGGGTGCCGAGCGCCAGGTCACCAACGTGGCAGAGGCAACCCAGGGCACGGACGCGGTCAACCTGAACCAGGCACGCCAGATATCCCAACAGTCGGCAGGACGCGTATTGCAGGACGCCAACGCCTACACCGACCGCCAGATCGGGCAACTTCGCCAGGACACCTACTCCGGTATCGCGTCGGCAATGGCCATGGCCGCGTTGCCGACCGCGTCGTCGCCAGGCCGTTCGATGCTGGCGATGGGCACCTCGGTGTACCAAGGGCAATCGGCCCTGGCCATCGGCCTCTCCGGCCGCTCGGAAGACGGCACCTGGACCTACAGAGCCTCGGGTTCCGGCAACGCACAAGGCAACATCGGCCTGTCGCTCGGTGTGGGCTACGAGTGGTAGAACCGCGATAGCCACCCACAAAAAAGCCGCGCAATGACGCGGCTTTCTGTTGCGCTGAATCCCGCTCAGCGCTTGGCGATGATGTACACCGCATGGACGATCCCCGGGATGTAGCCCAGCAGGGTCAACAGAATGTTCAGCCAGAAGGCGCCCCCGAAACCGACTTGCAGGAAGACGCCCAGCGGCGGCAAGAGGATGGCGATCAGAATGCGGATCAGGTCCATGGAATCAACTCCTTGTCAGTGGCCCTTGCGGGCGGCTCCTGATAATCGACCTGACCATGGCCCGATGGTTCCGGAACCGGGCGCCGAGGTTCACGGCGCCCGGGACATCACTCTACGCTGTAACCCAGTTTACGTGGCAACCACAGGGCGATCTCCGGAAAGACAGCGACCAGCACCAGCGCTGCCCCCATGACCACGACGAACAAAAAGGCCCAGCCGATGGTCTGCTCCAGGCGAATCTTCGCGACTTCGGTGGTGACCATCAGGTTGATCGCCACCGGCGGCGTGAACTGGCCGATGGCAATGTTCATCGCCAGGAGAATGCCGAACCACACGGGGTTCCAGCCAAAGTGCTGCATCACCGGGATCAGGATCGGCATCAGGATCAGGTAGATGGAAATGGCATCCAGCAGCATGCCGGCCAGCAGAACCGCGACCATCACCAGGCCCAGCAGTACCCAGCCGTTGTCCGACAGCGAGATCAACCATTCGGCCATGTGCCGGAACGTGCCGAGCAGGGTGCCGGCCCAGGCGAAGATACCGGCCAGCGCGATGATCAGCATCACCACACCGGAAATGATCGCCGCCTCGCCACACAGTTTCCACAGGCTGCGCCAGTCCAGCTCACGGGTCAGGAACAGCCCCACCGCCACGCCATAAGCCACCCCTGCCACCGCGGCCTCGGTGGGCGTGAACAGCCCGCTGCGCAAGCCGCCGAGAATCAGCACCGGAGCGAACAGTGCCGGCAGCGCCTGCTTGAAGCTGGGCCACAACGGCGGGCGTTCGGCTCCCTCTGGCGACTCCCAGCCATAGCGACGCGACAGCAGCCAGACCGGCAGCAACAGCACGGCGCCCGCCAGGATGCCGGGGAACAACCCGGCAGCGAATAGCGCCCGCAGATCGACCCCCGGTACCACGATGGAGTACAGAATGAGGGCGATCGAGGGTGGAATCAGGATGGCCGTGGAGGCCGACGCGGCGATCAGCGTGGCGGAAAACGGCTTGGGGTAGCCGGCCTTGGTCATGCTCGGCAGCATCACCATGGCGACCGCGGCCGCATCGGCAGGACCGGAGCCGCTCATGCCGCCCATGATCAGGCAGACCAGCACCGCGACCATCGCCAGGCCACCATGGCGCGGGCCGATCAGCGCCTGGGCGAAACGCACCAGGCGCAGGGCCACGCCGGCCTTTTCGAACACCAGCCCGGTGAGGATGAACAGCGGAATGGCAATCAGCGGGTACTTGGCCACGCCGTTGTAGGTGTTGGTACCCAGCGTGGCGAGCATATCGGGAGACAGGCCGACGAGAATGCCGATGGCACCGGACAAACCAAGGGCAAAGGCCACCGGAACGCCGAGCAGCAGGAGCGCCAGGAAGCTGACGATCAACCAGACATCAGGACTCATCGCCGGCCTCCCCACGCAGCCGGTCCAGGGTCATCTGGCTCAGGCGCACGAGCATCAACACGCTGAGCAGCGGCAACCAGACCACATACCACCAGTTCGGCAGCCCCAGGCCCGGCGACTCCGATTGCCACTGGTACTCCTCCCAGGCGAATTGCCCCCCGAACCAGAGGATCAGCCCGAGCACCAGCACGCCGGCCAGCCACTGCAGAATGATCAGCGGGGTGCGCAGGGACGGGAACAGGCGCTCGAGAAACCCGATGCGAATATGCCGGTTGCGCCGCAGCGCCACGGAGGCACCGCCAAAGGTCAGCACGACCAGCAGAAATACCGAGATTTCTTCGGTGAAGGCGAATGACGCATCGGTGAAATAACGCACCACGACGTTGGCCAGGCTGATCAGGCTGATGATCACCAGGGCCAGGGTGGCCAGTACGCGCTCGATGGGCGCGTCCGTTTGTTTGTTCATGGCTTCCTCGAAACCGGCGGGAGCCGCACGGGCTCCCGGGCGGCGGGTCAGGGTTTGGCGATGGTGTTGCGGGCAGCATCGAGCAGTTCGTCACCGACCTTGGAAGCCCACTTTTCATGCACGCTCTGGGTCGCGTCGACGAACGCCTGACGCTCGGCGTCGCTCAACTCGACGACCTCGACACCACGGCTGCGGATGTCCGCCAGACGCTGTGCCTGCTGACCGCGGGACAGTTCGATTTCCCATTTCCCGGCGTCGATGGCCGCCTGTTCGAGCAGTTCGCGGTCAGCCTCCGGCAAGGTCTTCCAGACGCGCTGGTTGACCGCGAAGATCAACGGGTCGGCCATGTAGTGCCACAGCGTCAGGTATTTCTGCCCCACCTGATCGACCCGCGCCACGTCGAATACCGAGATCGGGTTCTCCTGGCCATCCACCGCGCCAGTGGTCAGCGCTGGCTTGGCGTCGGCCCAGCTCATTTGCGTGGGGTTGGCCCCCAGCGCATTGAAGGTGTCCTGGAACAGCGGCGAGCCGACCACGCGGATCTTCAACCCCTTCAGGTCGGCGGGCGTGCGCACCGGTTTGGCCGAGTTGGACAGCTCGCGAAATCCGTTCTCGCCCCAGGCCAGCGGCATGATTCCACGCTGTTCGATGGCGGCGAAGGCCAGCTTGCCCGCCTCCCCCTGCGTGATGGCGTCCAGGTCAGCGTTATCGCGCATCAGGAACGGCATGGAAAACAGGTTCAGTTCCGGCACCTGCGGCGACCAGTTGATGGTCGAGCCGACGGCCATGTCGATCAGGCCGGAGCGCATGGCGGAAAACTCCTTGGTCTGATCGCCCGCCACCAGTTGCGCATTGGGGTAGACCCGCAGGGTGATGCGCCCTTCGGAGCGTTCGTTGACCAGATCGGCCCACTTCTGCGCAGCCTGCCCCCAAGGGAAGGCATCCGACAACACGGTGGAAACGGAATATTCGCGTGCCTGCGCCGCGAAACTGGCGCCGAACGCGGCAGTGACCGCCAGGGCGGTGAAGAATCGGTTGAGTTTCATGGGGCGTCCTTTATTGGATCGTGGTCGTTCTAATTGTTGTGCACGCACGAAACCGGCAGAGGCCGGGGCGGCAGATCCAGCGGCGAGCGGATGATTCGCCTGGGGGTGCCGGGTAGGCACGCGGGGGGACACAAGGTGTCGTGACTGCCACGTTTGTCTTTTGGACAGGTAGCAGGTGCTTCGCGGGTGACGCTTAGCCTGGCAACTATCTCAGAAGCCTGACGCGCACGCCATTCGCGAAAAGCATGATCCGCCAGTCGGCCGGCGTGTTGACTTGCCGGCAACAGCCAGTAGAGTGCTGCGCCATGCAACGTCATATCACCCCCATCGCCGCGTTCTATTACCGCCTGCCCCCTTTCACCAGGCGGTAGATGCGTTGTTGCATGTCCGATCCGCCTGAGGCGGCTCGGTCACACCTCCCAAACTCCCGGTCTCCTCAGGCTATTTGCCCTTACAGGAGACCGTTATGCCCGCTACATCCCCCGATCTGCTCGACCAGCTCGATGCCCGTGGCTTCGTGCACCAGTGCACCGACCTCGATGGCCTGCGCCAGACGCTGAGCCAGGGCCCCATTACCTTTTACCTCGGCTTCGATGCCACCGCCGACAGCCTGCACGTTGGCCACCTGCAGGCGCTGATGCTGATGCGCCACCTGCAGCGCGCCGGGCACAAGCCGATCCTGCTGATTGGCGGGGCCACCACGCGCATCGGTGACCCCAGCTTCCGCGACAGCAGCCGCCCCGTGCTCACCGAGGCGCAGATCCAACACAACATCGCCGGCATCACCGGCTGCTTCGCCCGCTACATCCACATGGGCGACGGCCCGAGCGACGGCCTGGTGGTGGACAACGCCGACTGGCTGGACGGCGTCGGCTACCTGCAGTTTCTCAACGAGGTCGGCCGGCACTTTTCCATCAACCGCCTGCTGACCTTCGACGCCGTGCGCAACCGCCTGGACCGCGAGCATTCGCTGAGCTTCCAGGAGTTCGGCTACACCCTGCTGCAGGCCCACGATTTCACCGAACTGGCGCGCCGCCATAACTGCACCCTGCAGCTGGGTGGGGCCGACCAGTGGGCCAACATCATCAACGGCGTGGAACTGAGCCGGCGCCAGGGCGGCAAGCCGCTGTTCGGCCTGACCATGCCGCTGCTGACCACGCGCGACGGGCGCAAGATGGGCAAGTCGGCCCAGGGCGCGGTGTGGCTCAACGGTGACAAGCTCTCGCCCTACGACTTCTGGCAGTTCTGGCGCAACTGCGACGACGCCGATGTCGGCCGCTTCCTGGCGCTGTTCAGCGAACTGCCGCTGGACGAGGTGGCGAGGCTCGCCGCCCTGCAAGGCGCGGCGTTGAACCAGGCGAAAATCGTGCTGGCCAACGCGGCCACCGCCCTGGCCCATGGCGAAGACGCGGCACAGGCAGCAGCCCGCGCCGCCGCCGAGCTGTTCGCGGGCAAGGGCGATGACGCCGAGCTGCCGGCGCTGGAGATCGACCCCGAGCGCCTGGGCCACGGCCTGAGCCTGATGACGGTGCTGCTGGAGGCAGGCCTGCAACCGTCACGCGGTGCTGTGCGGCGTCTGGTCGAAGGCGGCGGCCTGCGCCTGAACGGCGAGACGCTGAGCGACGCCGATCTGCCGCTGCAGGCCGAGCACCTGGGCGCCCGGGTCAGCTTGGGCAAGAAGCGCCATTTCCAGCTTCAGGCACACAGCGGCGCGCACGCCCGAATGTCGACCGGCGCAGAGTAAAGGGCACTACGGGGCCCGGTAACGGAGCCCCGTCACGTTCCACGGAAAAAACGTTGCTCGGAACCCGGGCGGCGGGCATGGTGCGTCGTTCATCCCATGAACAAGGACCGTTGACGATGAGTGCATTCACTCAAACCCCGCCGCTCGTTTTCTGCTCGCACCCTGTCGAGAACCTGCCCTTTGGCGCCTGGAGCGACCTGACCCTGGAGATCGACGGCCAGGCCGAAACCCACGAGGCGCTTTTGAGCTTCGCCGGATTCCTGGTGCGCCAGGCGCTGGCCGACCAGAATCCCGAGCGGGTCAGGAGCGCGGCGGATGTCGAGTCACTGCTGTACGGGCTCAAGGCCCACGTGCAGATCACCTCCGGCGGCAGCATGACGGTGGGCGATGAGCAGCCCGACGATACCCTGACCGAGAACGTGGTGGTGCCAGGCGTGGCGATCGGCAACCTGTTGCTGGCCGCCAACGAGCCGGGGCAGGTCGGGGTCGAGCAGCTCCATGAACGCCTGCAACCGTCGAATGCCATGGCGCGGTCGCACGAAGACCTGAAAAACGCCGGGCTGGATAGGCCGATGCAGGTCATCAGCGCCCTGCTGCCCAGCCTGAAGATCGATCTGCAACCCCCTTTTCGCGATGTCCAGCACCTGGTGTACCCCAGCAAGCTGGAAGCGTTCAGGGCCCAGCAGGCGCTCAATGAACTGGCAGGCATTCCCGTCGAACGCTGCGAACTGGTGCTGGGCGAGCAGCCATTGGCCGACGACCAACCCGCCTACCCGCTCGCCTACGACATGCTGTCGCTGATGCTGCTGAGCCTGCGCCAGCGCGCCCTGGACGCGGGCGAGCCCGACCTGGCCGCCCGCCAGGACGAATGGACGCATCTGCGCCTGGTGGTCGGCGCCGAAGTGACCAGCACCTCGGAGTTTCTGTTGAATCCGGAAACCTACCTGCCCGCCCTCGGCCAGCCGGTACGCGGCATCCGCATCGCAGGCGCCCTGAGTGTGCTGGTACCGGAAAACCAGGACCTAAAAGCCGCCGAGCAGCTTTGGGACGCACTGGCCGACGAGGCTGCCAGGACGGCCTGGCAGGACGCCCTCGCCGGTACGACGGACATGAGCCATGCCCTGATGGTCAGCCTGAACGTCTGCGTGCGACTGGACGTCATGGCCCTCGACGGCGAGCAGCGCCCGCAGGTGCTGGAGAGCCATTTCGATCGTGATGTCATCAGCGAGCAGCCCGCTGTCGACAGCCCGCAACCCGAAGCACCTGCGGCGCGCCTCGAACCTCAGACGCCGGCGATGCCCGAGCCTGTGCCGGCCTTGTCCCCCACCGCCTCGACTGAGCCGACCAGCCAACCGCACGCCGCCCCTGCAACGGCAACCGGTCCTGCCATGCGCCGCGGGCTGTTGCTGCTCGCGGTAATCGCCTGCGCACTGGTCGCCGGCCTGCTGCTTCGCGGCTGACCCACCCCGTGCACCGCCCCGGCGCGCACAGCCGGGGCATCTCCTGCCACGTCGGGCAATTGACCTGAACCATGTCCGCCCCCCTCCGTCGTAATAGCAAGACGAGCCAGGGAGACGGACCATGACGCAGAAATTCAAGCCGTATCGCGGCGCCTCGGGAGGCTGGGGTTCGGCCTATTCGGTGGGCAACATCCTGCTGCGCGAGCGCACGCCCTTTGTCGGCGCCCACGCCCTGCTCAAGCAGAACAGGCCCATCGAGGGTTTTGCCTGCGTCAGTTGCGCCTGGGCCAAACCGCACCCCTCCAAGCCCCTGGCCTTCTGCGAGAACGGCGCCAAGGCCACCGCCTGGGAAACCACCAGCCTGCGCTGCACGCCGGAGTTCTTCGCCCGGCACCGCTTGAGCGAGTTGCGCAACTGGAGCGATTACGACCTGGAACAACAGGGCCGGTTGACCCACCCGTTACGCTGGGACGCGGACAGCGACCGCTACCTGCCGGTCACCTGGGAAGAGGCCATCGCCGAGATCGCCGCCGAGCTCAAGGCCCTGGAGCACCCCGACGAAGCCGTGTTCTATGCCTCCGGGCGAGCCTCGCTGGAGGCCTCTTACCTGTGGCAACTGCTGGCCCGGATGTACGGCACCAACAACCTGCCGGACAGCTCCAACATGTGCCACGAAAGCACCTCGGTGGCGCTGCCAGAAAGCATTGGCGTGCCGGTCGGCACCGTGACCCTCAACGACTTCGCCCACGCCGACGGCCTGATGATCTTCGGCCACAACACCAGCAGCAACAGCCCGCGCCTGCTGCACGAGCTGGAGGCTGCACGCGAACGCGGCGCGCCGATCCTGACCTTCAACCCGTTGCGCGAGCGGGGCCTGGAACGCTTCACCGACCCGCAGTCGCCCACGCAGATGCTCACCGGCAGCTCCATCGTCATCAGCACCCATTACCACCAGGTCGCCATCGGCGGCGACGTGGCGGCCATCGCCGGTATCTGCAAGGCGTTGCTGGCCCTGGACGATGCCGCGATTGAGGCAGGCACCGCGCGGGTGCTGGACTCCGCGTTCATCGCCCAGCACACCCAGGGCTTCGACGCCTTCGAACAGGAAATCCGCGGCTACGCCTGGGAAACCCTGGAGCGCCGCAGCGGCCTGACCCGCGGCGCCATGGAGGCGGCGGCCACGGTATATGCCAGCCGCGAGCGGGTGATCGCCATCTACGGCATGGGCCTGACCCAGCACCGTCACGGCGTGCTCAACGTGCAGATGCTGGTCAACCTGCTGCTGGCGCGCGGCAACATCGGCAAGGAAGGCGCCGGTATCTGCCCGGTGCGCGGCCACTCCAACGTGCAGGGCCAGCGCACCGTGGGCATCACCGAGAAGGTCGAGATGGTGCCGGTGGACACACTGCGTGAGCAGTTCGGTTTCGAGGTGCCGCCCAAGGATGGTGTCAGTACGGTGGACGCCTGCGAAGGCATCATCGCCGGGCGCATCAAGGCGTTCGTCTCGCTCGGCGGCAACTTCGTCCGCGCCGCGCCGGACACCGGCCAGTTGGAGCCGGCCTGGAGCAAGCTGCGATTGACCGTGCAGATCGTCACCAAGCTCAACCGCAGCACCCTGGTGCATGGCCAGAAGGCCTACATCCTGCCCTGCCTGGGCCGCACGGAGATCGACACCCAGGCCAGCGGCGAGCAGCAGCACACCACCGAGGACAGCACCGCCTGCATCCGCGCCTGGCGCGGGGTGGCCAAGCCCGCCGGCGAGCTGCTGCGCTCGGAACCGGCGATCATCGCCGCCCTGGCCAAAGCCCTGCTGCCCGCCAACCCGCGTATCGACTGGGACGCCTGGGTCGCCGACTACGGCCTGATTCGCGACGCCATCGCCACCACCTACCCGGACATCTTCCATGACTTCAACGTGCGCATGCTCGAACCCGGCGGTTTTCACAAACCGCTCGGCGCCAGCCAGCGCCAATGGGAGACACCCAGCGGCAAGGCCCAGTTCATCGTGCCCGGCACCCTGGCGGTGAACGACGACGTCGAGCAAAGCCCGGAGCGCCGCGAAGTGCTGAACCTGATGACGATCCGCAGCAACGACCAGTTCAACACCACGGTGTACGGCGACAACGACCGTTTCCGCGGCATCTACGGCACCCGCTCGGTGATCCTCCTGCACCGCAACGACATGGCGCGGCTGTCCCTGGATGAAGGCGACCAGGTGCAGGTGAGCACCGCCGTGGACGACGGCATCCACCGCTCGGTGGGGCCGCTGCGCGTGACGCCGTACGACATCCCCGAAGGCTGCTGCGCCGGCTACTACCCCGAGTGCAATGCCCTGGTGCCACTCTGGCACCACGAGGAAAAAGCCAAGGTGCCGGCGGCCAAATCGATCCCGGTGACCCTGCGCCGGGTAATCGCCGTGACGGGGAACGGCAACCCGTAGGGTGGATCACCCATCAGGCACCGCGATTGGCCGCCGGGTGGTGGAAATGAAGAGCGATTTCCACCCTACAGATGCCCAAAACCACCGCCGACCGTAGGGTGGATCACGCTTCACCGATCCGCCATCAGGCACCGCGCTGACCGCTAGGTGGTGGAAATGAAGATCGATTTCCACCCTGCATGTGCCCAAAACCACCGCCGGCCGTAGGGTGGATCACGCTTCATCGATCCACCATCAGGCACCGCGTTGGCCGCCGGGTGGTGGAAATAAAAAGCGATTTCCACCCTACGCTGTGCCTGCCCCGATTCGGGTCGACGGCCTGCGTCGCCTGTGCGAACAAATAGAGGCGCATCTTGTACGACAACCTACCGGGCGCCCGTCTATAGTCAGACCCTCATCCTTTCTTCCGTCCCCGCAAGGAGTCTTCATGAGCAAGGTTTACAACGTCGCCGTCCTGGTCGGCAGCCTGCGCAAGGCCTCGATCAACCGCAAACTGGCCCTGGCCCTGGCCGACCTCGCGCCGCCGTCGCTGAAGCTGGAGATCGTCGAGATCGGCGACCTGCCGCTGTACAACGAAGACATCGACGTCGAGCCGGCTCCGGCCGCCTACACCGCCTTCCGCAGCAAAGTGAAGGCGGCCGACGCGCTGCTGTTCCTTACCCCGGAATACAACCGCTCGATCGCGGCACCGATGAAGAACGCCATCGACGTGGGGTCCCGCCCTTACGGCCAGAGCGCGTTCAGCGGCAAACCCGGTGCGGTGATCAGCGCCTCGCCCGGCGCGGTCGGCGGCTTCGGTGCCAACCATCACCTGCGCCAGACCATGGTGTTCCTCGACGTCGCCATGCTGCAGCAGCCGGAAGCCTACCTAGGCGGCGCCGGCAGCTTCTTCGACGAGAACGGCAACCTGAGCGACAGCATCAAGCCCTTCCTGCAGAAATTCATCGCCGCCTACGCCGGCTGGGTCGAGCGCCACGCCTGATCCCTCTCGCCCCGCTGGTTCGGTGCCCTGCGCCGGGCCAGCCGGGTACTTCGCCTCTCCCCCGTTCTGATTCATGAGCCGCCATCGCCCCGGTGAATGGCCAGACAATTCGCTTGCCAGCCCTAGACCGACCGGTCTATATAGTCTCCATGAACACGACCTCTACCCGCGATCGACTGATCGACGCCATGGCCGATGCGCTCCAGCGCAAGGGCCTGCACGGTGTCGGCCTGAGCGAACTGCTGAGCACTGCCGGGGCGCCGAAAGGCAGCCTCTATCACCATTTTCCTGACGGCAAGACCGAGCTGGCGGTCGCGGCCATCGACCGCATCAGCGAGCGCATCGACGGCATGTTCGCCCACCTGTTCAGCCGCCACGACGACCCGCTGCTGGCCCTGCAGCAGTGGTTGAACGGTGCACTGCAACAACTGGAAAACAGCCGCTTCGAACGGGGTTGCCCGCTGGCCACCGTGGCTCTGGAAAGCGGCCCGGACGACGTGGCGATCCGCCAGGCCCTGGACCGCAGCTTCGCCACGGTGCGCCGCGCACTGGCCGAACAACTGCATCGCCACGGCCATGCCCGCGAGGCGGCCGAGAACCTCGCCGCCCTGTTCGTTGCCCTGTACGAAGGCGGCCTGTTGCAAGCCCGCGTGGCCGGCAGCAACGAGCCGCTGAAACGGGCCGCCGACGCCCTGTTCACCCTGACCCGGCAGCAAGAACCGGGAGGAGCACGTCCATGATCGATGACACCCAGCCGGTGAACGCCGAGCGCCTGACGCTCACCGCCCGCGATGGTTATCCGTTGCAGGCCACCCTCTACCACGCCGCCGATCCCCAGGCGCACCTGATCGTCGCCGGCGCCACCGGCGTGCCCCAGGGCTTCTACCGGCGCTTCGCCGAGTACGCGGCGCGTCGTGGCTTCAGCACCCTGACCCTCGACTACCGCGGCATCGGCCTGTCGAAACCGGCCAGCCTGCGCGGCTTCGAGATGAACTACCTGGACTGGGCCCACCATGATCTGGCTGCTGCGGTGGACCTGCACCAGCACCCCAGGCGTCCGCTGTTCATGGTCGGCCACTCGTTCGGCGGCCACGCCTTCGGCCTGCTGCCCAACCATGACCGGGTGCAGGGCTTCTACACCTTCGGCACCGGCGCCGGCTGGCACGGCTGGATGCCCAAGCTGGAGCAGGTCCGGGTACTGGCCATGTGGCGGGTGATCGGCCCACTGATGACGCGCTACAAGGGCTACCTGGCCTGGAGCAAGCTGGGCATGGGCGAAGACCTGCCGCTGGGCGTGTACACCCACTGGAAGCACTGGTGCCGTTTTCCCCGCTACTTCTTCGACGACCCGCAGATGCCGGGCCTGGCCGAGCGCTTCGCCCGGGTGAGCACGCCGATCATCGCCGCCAACGCCATCGATGACCTGTGGGCGCCGCCGCCATCGCGCGACGCCTTCATGGCTGCCTACCGCGAGGCGCCCTATCAGGCACGCACCATCGAGCACGCCGAAGGCCTGGGGCCGATCGGCCACATGGGCTACTTCCGCACGGCAGCGCAGCCATTGTGGGACGAAGTGCTGGACTGGTTCGGCCAGTTGGATGTGGACACCCGGCTCAGCGCGGCTGGCTAAACCTGTCGCGGCTGAAGCCCTCCCACAAGGCCGGCCAGCCATTCTTCATCGCTGAAGTGCCTTCCACGATCGTGGAGGGGCTTTAGCCGCGATACCCCCGATCAGAAGCTCGCGGCTAAAGCCCCTCCTACAGTCCCTCGCCCCCCTCAACTGCCGATCACACCGCCATCGTTCTTGGTGATCATCATGGTGGTCGAGCGCGGGCGGCTCTTGCCGTCGCTGGCGGGGAAGCTCAGGGTCGGGTGCTGGATGTTCACCCACATCGTGCGGCCATCCGGGCTCCAGGCCAGGCCGGTGACTTCGCAGCCGCGCGGGCCGACCAAAAAGCGCCGCACCTCGCGGGTGCTGGGGTCGGCACACAGCAACTGGTTGCAGCCCATGGCCTGCATCGGCGCTTCCTTGTCCTCGTAGTCGGTCTGGATCCACAGGCGCCCGTTCTTGTCGAAGCCCAGGCCATCCGGCGAGGAAAACGCATCGCCGTTGATCGTGCCGACCAGGTTCGCCGGCACCGGCTTGCCGCTGGCGTCCCGCGCGCCCTTCGGCTCGCCGGCCAGCAGGAATAGCTCCCAGGTGAACGCCGTGGCCGTGGGCGCGCCGCCCTCCTCGTTGAAACGCAGGATCTGCCCGTGCAGGTTGTGTGGCCGTGGGTTGGCCTTGTCGGTGGGCACCTTGTCACCGCGCTGGTCGTTGTTGGTCAGGGTCACGTAGACCTCGCGGGTCGTGGGATGCACCGCCGCCCACTCCGGGCGGTCCATCGGCGTGGCACCGGCCTTGTCCGCCGCAGCGCGGGCGTTGAGCAGGATGTACGCCTGGCTGGCGAAACCGTTTTCGGCGGTCAGGCCGTGCTGCCCGTGCACCAGGGCCAGCCAGCGCCCGGAGCCGTCGGCATCGAAGCGCGCCACGTACAGGGTGCCCTCTTCCAGCAGTTCGCGGTTGGCGGCCGGATTCGCCGCGTCGAAACGGCCGGCGGGCACGAACTTGTAGATGTACTCGCCCTTGGCGTCGTCGCCGGAGTAGAAGGCCATGCGCCCGTCATCGGCCAGGCTGAGGGCCGCGCATTCGCGACCGAAACGGCCGAAAGCAGTGCGCTTGATCGGCTGCGCCTGCGGATCGAACGGGTCGATTTCCACCACCCAGCCGAAGCGGTTCGGCTCGTTCACGTAGCCGCCATGGGCCTGGGTGGCATCCGGCGTGGCGTCGAAGCGCGGGTCGGCGGTTTCCCAGGCGAAGTTCTTGCTGGTGCCGCGGGTGGCCAGCCCGTAGCGCTTGTGCGCCACGCGGCCGTCGTAGTCGGCCAGGTCGCGGTTGATGAAGTAGTTGTGCCAGTTCTCCTCGCAGGTGAGGAAGGTGCCCCAAGGCGTCATGCCGGTGGAGCAGTTGTTGATCGTGCCCAGCACCTCCAGGCCCTCGGGATCGGCGACGGTCTTCATCGCTTCATGCCCGGCCAAAGGCCCGGCGACGCGCATCGGCGTCAGCGCGCTGATCCGCCGGTTGTAGGGCGAGTCCATCACCCGCTGCCAGGCGCCGCTGGCGTCCTTGCGTACCTCGATCACCGACACGCCGTGGGCCGCCTGTTCCTTGCGCACCTCGGCCAGGGGCCGCGGCTTGCTCTGGTCGATGACGCTGCTCGGGTGCAGCGGCGGGTTGACGTACTCGTGGTTCATCACCAGCAGGCCCCGGTCGGTCTCGCCGTCGAAGGCGAAGAATTCCATGCCGTCATGGTTGTCGCCGGCCTGCTTGAGCTGGGCCTGCCAGTCATCGCTGGCATCCGGGTTCCACTGCGGCGCGCCGGCCTCCACCGGGTCGCCCCAGGAGAAGAACGGCGTGGCGCTGTAGCCGTCGGCCACCAGCACGCGGTCGAAGCCGGGATCGGTCTGCGGCGGCACCCCGGTGAAATTCAGCAGCGGGCTGGCACTGGCTGGGCGGCAGGCGGCGATCCCACCGCTGAGAAAACCCAGCGCCGCCAGGCTCAGCCCGCCCTTGATCAGGTGGCGCCGCGACGGGTTGAGCAGTTGCTCCAGGGGCGTGTTGCCGCTGGGGTTGATGGCGATGTCGTCGTGGGCTTCGAGGCGGTCGTGGAATTGCTGGTAATCGGCACTCATCGGGTGTTCTCGCAGAGGGTGGCACGACCCGTCCGGCAGCGCGAAGCGCGCCACCGGAGGGCCAGGCACAACGGGTTATTCGATGCGGTAGGTGAAGGTGTTTTTCACGTTGGGGACCGTGACCGCGCGGCCATCGATCACCCGAGGCTGGTAGCGGAAGGACTTGGCGGCGGTCAGCGACGGCCGGATGAACAGCGGGTGGCAGTCGCCCACCACCTCGGGGTTCTCCACGCGGCCCTGGGTGTTGACGCTGTAGCTCACGGTGCAGGTGCCTTCGATGCCCTTGTCCAGCGCGCGCTGCGGGTAGGCTGGCGCCTGCTTGGCGATCGGCAGGTACTGACGGCTGGCCGCTGCAGCGGCTTCTGCTTCACGGGCGGCCTGGGCAGCGGCCTGCTGGCGTTGCTGTTCGTCGCGCTGCACCTGCTGTTGACGTTCGTGTTCACGACGTTCGTGTTCACGACGTTCGTGTTCGCGGTGTTCGTGCTCACGACGCTCCTGCTCGCGCTGCCTGTCCTGCTCGCGCTTCTGCTGCTCGACGCGCTGGCGCTCCTGCTCGACCTTGCGTTCCTCCACGCGCTTGCGCGCCAGGGCCGCCTGTTCGAGTTTCTGTTGTTCGATACGCGGGTCGACGGGTTCAGGCTCCGGCGCAACCACCGGCGGCGCGGGTGGCTCGATCGGTGCGGGCGGTTCGATCACCGGTGCAGGTGCCGGCATCGTCATCAGTTGCATGCTGATCGTGCGGACTGCCGGCGGCGACGGGGTGTCCGTCACCCAGTTGGCCAGCAGCACCGCCAGCACCAGGCCGTGCAGCGCCAAGGCGATCCCGGCAGCCAGGAGGTTGCGCCCACACAGGGGCGGCAGGCTGGGCAGCTCGAACACGGCGCGCTCCTCCATCACCACGGCACTCACTGCGGCGCCTCGGTGATCAGGCCCAGGTTGCTCACCCCGCCCTGCTGCAGGGCGGCGATGCCGGCGACCACGGTGGCGTAGTCCGCCGCCTGGTCGGCCCGGATGTAGACCTGGGTGTCACCGCGCTCGGCGATGATCCGCGTGACCTCCGCGGTCATCGCCTCCAGGCCGACCGGCTCGTCGGTGCGGCGCTCGGCGTCCAGCTCGCTGCCCAGGTTCCAGTAATAGCGGCCGTCAGCCTGCACCGAGAGGGTGAGGATCTGCTGCTGGGTGTCGGTGGGCAGCGCTTCGCTGGCGACCTTGGGCAATTCGATCTTCACGCCCTGGGTGAGCATGGGCGCGGTGACCATGAAGATCACCAGCAGCACCAGCATCACGTCGATGTAGGGCACGACGTTCATTTCGGCCTTGGGGCCGTGCTTGCTCATCGGCTTGCGCATGACCGATCTCCTCAGGCCGCCACGCTGACGGGGCTGCTTGCGTGCAGCTTGCGGTGCAGGCGGGCCTGCAGTTCATTGCCGAAGCCGTAGTAGCGCGACGACAGGGTCGCGACCCGGGCACTGAAGCGGTTGTAGGCGATCACCGCGGGAATCGCCGCGAACAGGCCGATGGCCGTGGCGATCAGCGCCTCGGCGATGCCGGGGGCCACGGTGGAGAGCGTGGCCTGCTGCACCTGGGCCAGGCCGATGAAGGAGTTCATGATCCCCCACACGGTGCCGAACAGGCCGATGTACGGGCTGACCGAGCCGACCGTGGCGAGGAACGGCAGGCCCTTTTCCAGGCGTTCTTCCTGCTCGCTGATGGCCACCAGCAGGGTGCGCTCGACACCCTCGATCACCTGTTCGCCGGCAATGCCCGGCTCGCGCTTGAGCTGGGCGAACTCGTGGTAGCCGGCCTGGAAGATGTGCTGCAGGCCGGCGTCCTGGTCCACCCCGTCGGCACCGTCGCGGTACAGCTGCGCCAGGTCGCCGCCGCTACGAAAGCGACGCAGGAAGTCCTTCATCAGGCGCTCGCTGCGGCGCAGGATCAGGCCGCGCTGGATGATCAGGTACCAGCTGAGCAGGGAGGCCAGCAACAGGCTCAGCATCACGGCCTGAACCAGCAGGCTGGCATCGTTGACCAGGCCCCAGACCGTCATCTGTTCGTGGGAGGTGTGCATCGTCGACTCCTTGCTTGTCGCGCCAGGACCAAGTCCCTGGCGCTATTCGATTACGTTTGTGTTGCGGGTTGATGACCGTGGCTATTCCAGCCCCAGGGCCGCGCTGATCGCCGTCCAGGACAGGTACTTGTAGTTCTGCCGGTCCTCGGGCATGCGCTTGCGCCCGTCCTGCACCACCAGCATTCCCTGGTTCCAGGGGCCGCCCAGGTTGGCCGAAGTGACTTCCAGGCCGTCGGTTTCCGAGGCACCGTCGATGCCCAGCTCGGCGTTCAGGCCGATACGGAAGGCGCCGCGCACCGCGTAGGGCGCCTGGCCATCGAGCACCACGTAGCTGTCGTTACCCTGGCTGGAGATCACCAGGTAGTTGGCGGCGGCGCCGCGGTAGAAGGCCAGGCCTTCAATGTCGTCGTGCACCGTGTCGCCCACGCCGATCACCTTTTCCAGGGTCACCGGCGCATCGGCCCGGGCGCCCAGGGCCCACACCGCGACGTCTTCCTCGCCCACGAACAGGCGCTCGCCGGCGTCATCCGCCACGCAGCCTTCCGGCTGGCTGTCGACCTTGAACTGGCGCACCACCTGGCCTTTGACCTGGCCGTCGGCAGCACTCAGGCGGTACTGCAGGAAGGTGCCGTCCTTGTCGTTGGGGATCGCGTAGATCGCGCCCTCGGCGTCCTTGAACATGCACAGGCCGTAGATCTCGCTGAGCGGCGTCGGCACCTGGCCGATGTCACGCACGTCGCCGCTCTGCCGCTCGATGGCGAACAGGTGCAGGCTGTTGTGATCGCGGTTGCTGGCCACGGCCAGGTCGACCTGCTGCCCCGCCAGGTCGAAACCGGCGCGCACGTCGACGTTGTTCAGGCGCCCCACCGGCAGGCTCTGCAGCTCGTTGCCGGCCAGGTCGTAGACCAGCAGGCCGCCCTGCTTGTCGGTGGCCAGCACGCGGCTCGCCTCGGGTGTTTGTGGGTTGACCCAGATCGCCGGGTCATCGGCGGCATCGCCCAGGCTGGGGACCACGTCGGTCTGCACCAGCGCCGGCAGGATCGGCAGCGGCGTGCTCGGAGTCGGCGCCTTGGGCAGCCAGCTCAGCGCGCCCTGGTGCAAGCCGTCATCATCGCGCAGCAGCAAGTCGACACCGTCGGCACTGGCACGAACGCTGAGGCCTTCCGGCTCGTTCAGCCCGGCCAGGTGCAGCACCGGTTCGGCCTGCCAGGTGCGGCCGTCGCGCCGGTAGCGGTGCAGGTTGCCGCTGGCCGGGTCCAGCGCCAGCACGCCGCCGGGCACCAGCGCCACGCCGGCCAGGGCCTGGTCGATGTCGCCGAAGGGTTTCACCAGGCCCACCGGGTAACGCACCAGGTCGGCTTCGTCGTGGGCCTCGTAGGCCCAGAGGCCGACGGTTTCCTCGTTGACGTAGAGCAGCTCGGCGTCGTCGTCCACCTGGCAGTACTCGCTGGCCGGCGGCAGGCTCAGGCTGCGCACGCGCTGCGGTTTGGCCAGGGGCACTTCACGGTGCGCCACCAGCCACTGCTCGCCGAGGCCCTCCTCGCCCACCAGGAACACGAAGGCGTTGTCCGCCGCATCGCGGTACAGGCACAGGCCGTCGATCTTGAAGGCCGGCTGCGGCAGGTACTGCGGGGTGCTCCAGGTACCGTTGGCCAAGTTGACCGCCATGGCTTGCTGGCGGTCGACGTCCAGGGCGGCGACCAGCAGGCCGCCGGCGCCGACACGGTGATCGATGCTGCCGAAGGTACCGGCCAGGTGAGCGCGGGTGGCGCCCTTGCCGTCCTGCACGAACAGCCCCTGTTTCTCGCTGCTCAGCAGGCGCTCGCTGCCCGGCAGGAAGCTGTCGCCGGCCAGCCATTGCGCGGCCTCGACCTGCAGGTGGGTGGCGCGGGTGTCCGCCGCCGGGGTCAGTGCGCCCTGGCGCGCGCCGCTGTCCTGGCTCTGGCAGGCCGCCAGGGCGAAGAGGCTGGCGAGCAGCAGGTGGTGATGTTTCAACATGATCGAATGAGTCCTCGAGCCGGCCCGCCGTCACGCACGACGGCAGGCGGTTGCCGCTGGTCAGAAGTGGGTGAAGGTCAGGCCGAGCTTGTAGGTCGGGCCGTACTCTTCGTACTGGGCGTTGTAGGCGTGGCGCCCGGTGTAGACGTAGTAGGACTCGTCCGTCAGGTTCTGCGCCTGGAAGGTCAGCTGCAGGCCCGGGGTGAGGAAGTAGCCGGCGCTGAAGTCGACGAACAGCTGGTCGTCGGCGTACAGGTCGTGGGCCTTGTCGTTGGCCGGGGCCACTTCGGCCAGGTAGTCCGACTTGTAGTTGGCGGAAATGCGCAGGCTGAGTTTTTCGTTTTCCCAGCCGAGCATCAGGTTGCCGACCGTGTCGGACTGGTTCGGCAGGTCGATGTCGCGGCTCACGCCCTGGCCGGTGATGCTCGCGTCGGAGCGGCTGAAGGTGGCGTTGGCGCCCACCAGCAGGCCGTTCCAGGGTGCCGGCAGCCAGTCGAGCTTCTGCGAGTAGGCCAGCTCCAGGCCGTACAGCTTGGCGCTGTCGCCGTTGGCGTAGGTGTTCGCCTCACTGAAGCCCACCCAGTCGCCGGTACCAGCCAGGTCGGTGTTGTAGACGAAGCTGTCGATGTCCTTGTAGAACAGGAAGGCCGACACCACGCCTGCACGGCCCATGTAGTGCTCGATGCCGAGGTCGACATTCATCGACTCCAGCGGGTCGAGGTCCGGGTTGCCGAAGCTGGCTTCGTCACCGTCGATGGCGAAGCCCGGCGCCAGCTGGCCGAAGGTCGGACGCACCACGGTGTTGGTCCAGGCCGCGCGCAGCTGCGTACTGTCGTTGAGCTGGTAGCGCGCATGCAGGCCCGGCAGCCAGTGGTCGTAGCGCTTGTCGCTCTCGGTGGATTCGTACACGCCGTCGCGGATACCGGTGCCCTTGGCCTTGAACTCGGTGCCCTCGTAGCGCAGGCCGGCGATGAAGCGCCAGTCGTCGATGTCGATGCTGTTCATGAAGTAGGCGGCGTTGATGTCTTCGCTCATGTCGAAGTCGTTCACCCGCGACTCTTCTTCGTTGTAGAAATCATCCCGGTTGAGGCCGCTCAGCAGGCGCTTGATCGCCTTGTCGCTGATGCCCGGACCATAGTGGCCGAGGTTGTAGTCCACCGGCCCCTTGACGAAGTTGCCCAGGTTGCGGTCGTCGTCGGAGAGGCCGAAGGTGTCGAGGTCCTCGAAGGTCCAGACTTCCAGGTCGTTGTCCTTCTCGCGGCGGCTGAGCTTGCCGCCGAACTTGGCCTGGGCGGCGTAGCCGGACAGGTCGTAGTCGCGGGCCAGGTCGAGCTTGATGTTCTTCTCGGTGTCGGTGGTCTTCTGCTTTTCCAGGTCGACGCTGTCGAGGGTGAAGTTGCTCGGGTCGTAGAACGCCGGGTCGGCCTGCAGGCGCGGCTTCTTGCCGCCGCTGAAACCGACGTTGGTGAAGTCGTCGTTGCCTTCGAACACCGCACCGGCGATGCCTTCCGGGCTCTTTTCGCTGGAGCGGCTGTAGCCGGCCTGGGCACCGATGGTCCACAGGCCGATCATGCGCTCGCCACCGAACACGTAGGACTGCACTTCCTGCAGCTCTTCGCGGCTCTTCAGCTCGCGGTAGCCCTCGGCGTCGCCGAGCTCGCCGGCCTGCTGCGGCGCGGCGAATTCGACGCCCGCGGCATTGCGTGTCTCGGTGTCCTTGTAGCGGCTGTAGAGGGTACGCAGGTAGTAGCTGGAGAAGTCGTCGGGCTTGTAGTCGAAGTTCAGCCCGAAGCCGCTGCGCTCGCGGGTGATCATGTAGTCGCGCAGTTCCATTTCCCGCAGCCGGGCGGCGTCGTCGAAGTCCCAGGCGCCGCCGGTCTCGACGTTGTCGGAGCCGAAGTCGCGCTCCTGCCAGCTCAGGGCAGCGGCCACGCCAAAGTTGTCCACGCCGTCGCCGACGCTGAAGCGGTTGCTGATCGCGCCGGACAGTTTGGGGCTGCTCTGGTCGGTGTTGTCGTCGTAGCTGCCTTCAACGCTGCCGGTGTAGAACAGGCCGTCGTGGTCGAAGGCCGAGAGGCTTTCCACCTCCACGGTGCCGCCCAGGGAGTTGGCGTCCATGTCCGGGGTCAGGGATTTGACCACGGTCAGCGACTGCACCAGCTCGGAGGGCAGTACGTCGAGGGCCACGGCGCGGCGGTCGCTTTCCGGCGACGGCACCAGGGTGCCGTTGATGGTGACGCTGTTGAGGTCCGGGGCGATGCCGCGCACGCTGACGAAACGGCCCTCGCCCTGGTCGCGCTCGACCGACAGGCCGGGAATCCGCTGCAGGGCCTCGGCGGCGTTGTCATCCGGCAGCTGGCCGATGCCGTCGGCATGCACCACGCTTTCCACGTTGTCCGAACTGCGTTGCTCCTTGAGCGCCTTGTCGATGCTCACGGCCTGGCCGACCACCTCGACGTGCTCGGTCGCCGGCTCGTTGCCCAGCGCCACGCCGCTGGTGGCAATCGCCAACGCCAGCAGACTGATCCGGCTCCCCGCATACCCCATCACCTGTCTACGCACCGCCATCGCTTACCCTCCCCAGGAGTCGTCCGGCCAACCGTCTTGGCCGGTAATGTGGGGTGGCACGCTAGGCAGGGCCGATGACGCTTCTGTGACAGCACCGCCGCCACACGCGCAAAACGCCCCTGCCAGGCGGCCTGCACGGCACCGATTGAGCCAAAATGACCTGCTGCCGGGCGGCGCCACACGCACGCGCTGAACAGCACCGACCCGCACCCACCGGCTGCGCCCAACGGGGCGGCAGGCGCCGTGTCGGGCGGCCGAAAAAAGTCCGCAACTGGCCTGAGCTGATTCGACCTCCCGGGCTGCAAACAAAGCGTCACATCCATCTGCTGAGCTGGCCGCCATGACTGCCAATGGGCCCTGCACACCATGTCCGCACAGCTGAGACTGCACATCTGGAAAATCGCCGGCCTGCTGCTGGTGGCCAACTTCGGCCTGCTCCTGCACCTGGCCGCCGGCGACCTGAAGACCTGGGCCGAGCTGAACTGGACCGATATCGTCGGTGAAGGCGGTTCGGCGGTGCTGGTGCTGATCTGGATCGGCCTGCTGCTCAAGGTGCGGCCCGCCGGGCGGGTCACGTCCCTGCTGTTCTTCGGCCTGGCCTGCCTGTTCTTCTCGCTGTACATGGACTCGGTGGACGAGTTCGTGCGTCTGCCGGAGAGCGTGAATTGGGACAAATGGCTGGAATCGGGACCGATGCCGGTGGGCTTCATCCTGATGACCCTGGGCATCTACCACTGGCACCGCGAGCAGCAGGCGATCAACCAGCAGATGGAAAAGCGCGAGCGGCTGTTCCGCGAGCACCGCCTGTTCGACAAGATCACCTCGCTGGGTGCCGCCGACTACCTGCGCCTGCAGTTGCAGCAGGCGCTGCAGGAGTCGATCAGCGAGCAGACGCCACTGTCGCTGGTGATCCTCGACCTGGACGACTTCAGCACGATCAACCGCCAGTACGGCCACGCCGAGGGCGACCGGGTGCTGCAGATCCTTACCCAGTTGCTGCTGCTCAACCTGCGCCGCCAGGACCTGCTCTGCCGCCTGGCCGGCGACCGCTTCGTGGCCCTGCTGCCGCATACCGGGGAAAGCCAGGCACGCCTGCTCGCGGAGGAACTGCGCGCCGCCGTGGCGCACCTCGCCTACCGCACCAGCCAGCACGGCGAGCGCCTGCGCCTGAGCGCCAGCGTGGCGGTGGCCATGGCTGTGCAGGACACCCCGGAAAGCTTGCTGCAGCGCCTCAACCTGGCGCTGGCGCGGGCCAAGCAGCCTGCCCGTGCGGCCTGAGGTGCAGCCATGAACCTGCCCTGGTACGAGTGCGACACCCGCTTCATCGCGGCCCATTACCAGCCCGCCACGCTGATCGACCTGGCCCTCAGCCGCGAGGTCGACAGCCATCGCCTGCTGCGCGGCACCGGCCTGTTCCACGATGACATCCTGGCCGGCCAGCTGCGCATCAGCGCCCAGCAGTTCATCCGCCTGATCGACAACAGCCAGCGCGAGCTGGCGGCCGACGACAGCAGCTTCCTGTTCGGCCAGCGCCTGCTGCCCGGCCACTACGACGCCGCCAGCCATGCCCTGCGCCACGCCGGCAGCCTGTACGACGCGCTGACCCTGCTGGTGCGCCAGCGTGCCGTGCTCAGCCCGCTGCTGGCGCCGCGGCTGCTGGTGGACGAGCAGCACGCCTACCTCTACTGGCTGGACGCCTGCGGCGCCGGCGAGCAGCAACGCTTCCTGGTGGAAGCCAGCATGACCGCGGTCAGTGCCGCCAGCCGCTGGCTGTCCGGCGAGCGCCTGCCCTGGCACTACCAGTTCATCCACGCCAAGCCGCGCTACATCGAACAGTACTGGCTCAACCTCGGGGAGCACGTGCAGTTCGAACGCCAGGTGAATGTGATGAGCATCGCCCGCGACTACCTGCATCGCCCGTGGCCCCAGGCGTCCGCCACGGTCAGCCGGGTGGCGCAGCAGAACGCCGAGGAGCAGCAGCGGGAACTCGGGGTGCAGGCCAGCCTGCTCGACCACCTGTACGACCACCTGCAGTCGAACATCCGCCAGCCGTTGCAGCTGGAGGCCGTGGCCCTGGCCTTCGACATGAGCCCGGCCACCCTCAAGCGCAAGCTGCAGAAACACGGCACGCATTTCCAGGAGCAGCTGGACCTGGCGCGCAAGCACGTGGCGTTGTACCTGTACCAGGTGAAGGGCTACAGCAACGAGGAAGTGGCGAGCTACCTGCAGTTCCACGACACCACCAATTTCCGGCGGTCGTTCAAGCGCTGGACCGGTTTCTCACCCAGCGCGCTGCTGCAGTTGCTCGGCAATTAGCCGGGAAAAAACGAAGGGAAGGGCATTTCGGGAAGCGGAAAAAAGAAAACCCCGCTTTAAGCGGGGTCTTTGCAGACTGAGTCCTGACATCCTTGATCTGCACACCGTCCTGGTGGCTGTCCAGCGTATCCCTGGTGGTTTGTTTGCGCTTCCTGCGCGACGTCCATGGCGTGAAGATTACGCCCACGTTCCATGGGGCAATAGTGGCAATTGGCAACACCTTTTGTAAGCCAAAGCTTACAACCCGCCCCGGGTGGGGATTCCAGCGAAGCGGCTGATGTCGCATCGCCACATGTGCCGCGGGCTGCAGCCGCTCAACAGGCCTTGAAGCTCTCTAGGACAGGGGCCAGGCGCCAGTGGGGCCACTGCTTTATTTTGTGACGCACGTCTTGCTAGACTCCGGTTGTCCTACAAAAACAACAGACCTCGCCCAGCGACGGTCAACGGGGCCCAGCATGCGCACAACCGTACTTGCCATCGGTTGCCTGGCAACCAGTCTCAGCCTCTCCTGCCTGGCCGCCGGCCAGAACCAGATCCCCGACGCCAAGGCCAGCGCCCAGCTGTTCTGGAGCCAGCTCTACGCCGGTGGCGGTACCTCGCTGTACTGCGGCAAACCCTTCGAGGGCGAAGGTGGCCTGTTCACCATCAGCCCGGTCTACAGCAGCAAGCAGTTGAAGCAATCGCTGCGTTGCATCACCGACCGCCAGTGCACCATCATGAACCCGCGCTACCCGCTGATCACCGCCGACCTGCACAACCACTACCCGGCCCTCACCCGCGTCGAACTGGCGCGGCGCAACGCCCAGTTCGGCGACCTGGACGACAGCGTGCCGAGCAAATTCGACGACATCGGCTGCGACATGAAAGCCAGCTTCCAGCTGGTCGAGTCCCGCGACGAGGCCAAGGGCAACGTTGCCCGGGCGATCTTCTACATGCACGTGGAATACGACCTGCCGATCCCGGGCCAGGTGCAGATGTACAAGCAATGGCACCAGATGGACCCGCCGGATGCCGAGGAAAAGACCCGCAATGACCGGATCGAGAGCCTGCAGGGCACCCGCAACCGTTTCATCGACGACCCGGCGCTGGTCGATCAGCTGATTGCCAACTGAGGGTCAGCCGCGCCGCCGGTTGAGGGTGGAGCGCAGCTTGTAGCGGGTACCGGGGTGCGTCAGGCGGGCGTAGCTCACCAGGTGCTCGTCGGACCAGGTGCGGCGGATCATGCTCAGGCACGGCGCGGTGCAGTCGATGTCCAGCCAGTCGGCGGTCTGCCGATCCACCAGAATCGCTTCCACCACGTGCTCGACATCGGAGATCGGGCACGTGGCGACCAGCACTTCGTTGGGCGTCTGCCGGGTGAAGTCGGTCTGCAGGTAATCCGGAACCCAGCGCGGGTTGACGAAGCGGTCTTCCAACTGGATCGGCACACCGTTCTCTCGGTGCACCAGCACCGTGTGGAACACCTCCGTGCCCAGGCGCACCCCCAGGCGCAGCGCCACTTCGTCGTCGGCCTCGATGGCTTCGCAACGGATCACGTCATTGCTGTATTCATGGCCACGGCCGCGCACTTCGCTGGCGATGTTCAGCACTTCGTGCAGCGAGGACTCGGCCTTGCGGTCGGTGACGAAAGTGCCCAGCCCGGCCTGGCGCATCAGGTAGCCCTGCTGCACCAGGTCGCGAATCGCCTTGTTGGCGGTCATGCGGCTGACGCCGAAATCCCGGGCCAGTTGTTCCTCGGGCGGTATCTGGTGATTGACCGGGTAGGCGCCACTCTGGATGCGTTCGAGGAGAAAGGCCTCGATCGCCTTGTAGCGCGGGGTTGTGCTGGTCACTGCGGCTCCTTGGGATTCACCCGATGCGCGAATGATACATCAGCCACATGGCTGACCTCGCAGAAGCCCCGTCTCGGGGCGCGGCTCCTACAGCGTAGGGTGGGCAAACGCTTTACCTGCCCACCGTTGCCAGACACCACACGGTGGACAAGCTTCGCGTTGCCCACCCTACCAACACGGGCCGGCGCTCACCTACAGCAGTGACGGTAGCAACCCGCTCGGCAGCAGCGGGGTCAGCACACGCTCGGCGAGCAGGGCCGTGGCCGCCTCGATGTCGGGGGCGAAGAAGCGGTCCTCGACGTAGTACGGCACCTGCTCACGCAGGGTCTGGCGGGCCTGCTCCAGGCGCGCCGAGCTCTTCAGACCTTCGCGGAAATCCAGGCCCTGGCAGGCCCCCAGCCATTCGATGGCCAGCACGCCGCGGGTGTTGGCGGCCATTTCCCACAGGCGCTTGCCGGCGGCCGGGGCCATCGACACATGGTCTTCCTGGTTGGCCGACGTCGGCAGGCTGTCGACGCTGTGCGGGTGGGACAACGCCTTGTTCTCGCTGGCCAGGGCCGCCGCCGTGACCTGGGCGATCATGAAGCCGGAGTTGACCCCGCCATTGGCCACCAGGAACGGCGGCAACTGCGACATGTGCTTGTCCATCATCAGCGAGATGCGCCGCTCGCTCAGCGCGCCGATCTCGGCAATCGCCAGGGCCAGGTTGTCGGCGGCCATGGCCACCGGCTCGGCGTGGAAGTTGCCGCCGGAGATCACCTCGCCTTCTTCGGCGAACACCAGCGGGTTGTCGGAAACGGCATTGGCCTCGATCCCCAGCACCTCGGCGGCCTGGCGCAACTGGGTCAGGCAGGCGCCCATCACCTGGGGCTGACAGCGCAGGGAGTACGGGTCCTGCACCTTGTCGCAGGCCTGGTGGGAACGCCCCACTTCGCTACTGGCCTCGAGCAGGTGACGGTAAGCGGCCGCCGCGTCGATCTGACCGCGCTGGCCGCGGGCGGCATGGATGCGTGCATCGAACGGCGCCCGCGAGCCCAGGGCCGCTTCCACCGTGAGTCCGCCGCAGACGGTAGCCGCGGCGAACAGGTCTTCGGCCTCGAACAGCCCGCGCAGGGCATAGGCGGTGGACACCTGGGTGCCGTTGAGCAGCGCCAGCCCTTCCTTGGCCGCCAGGGTCAGCGGCTCCAGACCGGCGACCGCCAGGGCTTCGCTGGCCGGCAGCCATTGCCCGCGGTGACGGGCCTGGCCTTCGCCGAGCAGCACCAGCGACATGTGCGCCAGCGGCGCCAGGTCACCGGACGCCCCCACCGAGCCCTTGAGCGGAATGTGCGGGTAGACCTCGGCATTGATCAGCGCCAGCAGCGCGTCGATCACCACCCGGCGGATGCCGGAGAAGCCACGGGCCAGGCTGTTGACCTTGAGCAGCATGATCAGCCGCACCATGGCGTCGTCCAGCGGCTCGCCGAAGCCGGCGGCGTGGGACAGCACCAGCGAGCGCTGCAGTTTTTCCAGGTCGTGGCTGGCGATCCGCGTCGAGGCCAGCAGGCCGAAACCGGTGTTGATGCCGTAGGCGGTACGGTCCTCGTCGAGGATGCGCTGCACGCAGGCCACGCTGCGCTCGATGGCGGCCCCGGCCGTGGCATCCAGCTCCACCCGCAGCGGCTGCTGGTAGGCACTGCGCAGCTGGCTCAGGCTCAGCTGGCCGGGCTGCAGAATCAGTGAGGTCATGGTCAGGCTCCTTTGCCTGGGTTGATCATCGGCAGGTCGAGGCCCTGTTCATGGGCGCAGTCGACGGCGATTTCGTAGCCGGCGTCAGCGTGGCGCATCACACCGGTGCCCGGGTCGTTGCGCAGGACCCGGCCCAGGCGAGCATGAGCCTCGGGCGTGCCGTCGGCAACGATCACCACGCCGGAGTGCTGCGAATAGCCCATGCCCACGCCGCCGCCATGGTGCAGCGAGACCCAGGTGGCGCCACCGGCGGTGTTCAGCAGGGCGTTGAGCAGCGGCCAGTCGGACACCGCGTCGGAGCCGTCGCGCATGCTTTCGGTTTCGCGGTTGGGGCTGGCCACCGAGCCGGAATCCAGGTGGTCGCGGCCGATCACGATCGGCGCCTTCAGCTCGCCATCGGCCACCATCTGGTTGAAGGCCTGGGCCAGCCGCGCGCGGTCCTTCAGGCCGACCCAGCAGATACGCGCCGGCAGGCCCTGGAAGCTGATGCGCTCACGGGCCATGTCCAGCCAGTTGTGCAGGTGCGCATCGTCCGGGATCAGTTCCTTGACCTTGGCGTCGGTCTTGTAGATGTCCTCCGGGTCACCGGACAGGGCAACCCAGCGGAACGGACCGATGCCCTGGCAGAACAGCGGGCGGATGTAGGCCGGGACGAAACCGGGGAAGTCGAAGGCGTTGTCCACCCCCTCCTCCAGGGCCATCTGGCGGATGTTGTTGCCGTAGTCGAAGGTCGGCACGCCCATCTGCTGGAACGCCAGCATGGCCTGCACGTGCTCGGCCATGGACTGCTTGGCCGCCTTGACCACCGCCTCCGGCGCGGTCTGCGCGCGGTCGCGGTACTGCTCCCAGGTCCAGCCCTTGGGCAGGTAGCCGTTGAGCGGGTCGTGGGCGCTGGTCTGGTCGGTGACCATGTCCGGGCGCACGCCACGGCGCACCAGTTCCGGCAGCACCTCGGCGGCGTTGCCGCACAGGGCGATGGACACGGCCTTGCCCTCGGCGGTGTAGCGGGCGATGCGCGCCAGGGCGTCGTCGAGGTCCGTGGCCTGCTCGTCGACGTAGCGGGTCTTGAGGCGGAAATCGATGCGCGACTGCTGGCATTCGATGTTCAGCGAGCAGGCGCCGGCCAGGCTCGCGGCCAGGGGCTGGGCGCCGCCCATGCCGCCGAGGCCGGCGGTCAGCACCCAGCGGCCCTTGAGGCTGCCGCCGTAGTGCTGGCGACCGGCTTCGACGAAGGTTTCGTAGGTGCCCTGGACGATGCCCTGGCTGCCGATGTAGATCCAGCTGCCGGCGGTCATCTGCCCGTACATGGCCAGGCCCTTGGCATCCAACTCGTTGAAGTGCTCCCAGGTGGCCCAGTGCGGCACCAGGTTGGAGTTGGCCAGCAGCACCCGCGGCGCATCCCTGTGGGTTTCGAACACACCGACCGGCTTGCCGGACTGGATCAGCAGGGTCTGGTTGTCTTCCAGGCGGGTCAGCACCTCGACGATCTTGTCGTAGCACGCCCAGTTGCGTGCGGCGCGGCCGATGCCACCGTAGACCACCAGCTCGTTGGGGTTCTCGGCCACCTCGGGGTCGAGGTTGTTCATCAGCATGCGCAGCGGCGCTTCGGTCAGCCAGCTCTTGGCGGTCAGCGTGGTGCCACGGGGGGCGCGGATTTCGGTATCACGGAAAAGGCTCATGGCAGGCTCCTGCGAATGATCGGAAAAGGGGGTGGGTATCGGGCGCTGCATCAGAGCCAGCCCAGGTATTGCGCCAGGTAGCCCAGCGGGATGCTGAACACCAGGCTGAAGAAGGTGCGCTGCAACCAGACCAGCAACAGGTCGCGGAGGCTGAGTGGAATGCGCGTGGCGAGCACGCAGGGAATCGAGGCGGAGAGGAACAGCACGCTGCTCACCGACACGATGGCGACCACGAATTTGACGAGCGTGTCGGCGTCCTTGAGCAGCATGGCTGGCAGGAACATTTCCGCCAGACCGGATGCCACGGCGCCCGCCACCTGCATCGGCTGCTCCAGGCCGAACAGCCAGGTCACCGGGTAGAACAGAACGCCAATGGCGTCGAACAGCGGCGTGTATTTGGCGGCGAGCAGGCCCAGCAGCCCCACCGCCAGGATGCTCGGCAGGATGGCCGCGGTCATTCGCAGGCCATCGACGAACGTCTCGCGCAGCGCACTGAGCAACGAAGGCGCCTGGGCGGCCTGGTCCAACCCGGCCTGCCAGGCCGTGGCGATCCGGCTTTCACCGGCACGCAACGGCGGCTCGGCGCGGCTCTCGGACGGCAGGCGCGACAGCGGATAGATCCGCGCACTGACGGCCGTCACGCTGAACGTCACCAGCATCGCGCCCCAGAAGTACAGGTTCCACACCTCCATCAACCCGAGGGATTTGGCGATGATCACCATGAACGGTGCCGACACGGTGGAGAAGCCGGTGGCGATGATCGCCGCCTCGCGCACGCTGTAATGGCCCTGCTGGTACATGCGGTCGGTGATCAGCAGGCCGACCGAATAACTGCCGACGAACGAGGCCACCGCGTCGATCGCCGACTTGCCCGGCGTGCGCCAGATCGGGCGCATCACCGGCTGCATCAGCACGCCGACCAGTTCGAGCAGGCCGAAGCCGATCAGGAACACCAGCGCCAGCGCCCCCAGCGGCACGATCAGGGCCAGGCTCAGGACCAGCTTGTCGAACAGGAACGGCAGCATATCCGGCTGGTAGAGCGCCGCCGGCCCCACGCCGAACAGGTAGGCCACCCCGATCACCAGGCCGAGGACCTTGAGGCCGCTGAAAACCAGGCGCGTGGTGTCGCCCCGCCAGCTACCGCTCAGCCAGGGCTGCAGCGCGCCGTAAAGCATGAACAGCAAGGCAATGCCGATGACCAGCGGCCGTGCATGGACCTGGAGGGCGCTGGCCGCGTGGTCGAGGAGAATCGTCGATTGCCCGGCGATTTCGAACGGCACGAAGAACAGCACCAGCCCGATCAGGCTATAGCCCAGCAGGCGCAGCAGGGCACGCCTCGGGGATACGCGAACGGTGAGAGGCAGCGATTCAGACATGGCGGGCCTCCAGGGTGAAGCCGGACAGCGGACGGACGCCAGGGACGACGAGACGAGACAGCATGGGACGGGTTCCTCTGGATTTATTGTTGTCAGGGAAACGGGGCGAGGGGCTCGGTCAGCCGCTCAGGGTCAGCAGGTGCACCAGTCGCGCGGCCACCCGCGCGGTACGGTTGTCGATGTCGTGTTCGGGGTTGAGCTCGGCCAGGTCCACCAGGCGCAGCTTGCCGCTGTCGCGCACCCGTTCCAGCAGCGGTTCGAGCAGCGCCAGCGGCACGCCCCGCGCGGCCGGCGCGCTGACGCCCGGCGCCTCGCAGGCCGGCAGCACGTCGATGTCGATGGTCAGGTAGATCGCGTCGCAGCCAGCAAGGAAGGCCCCCAGCTCATGGCTGATGTCGAGCAGGCTGGACTCGCGGATTTCATGGTCCTCGCGCACCAGCACATCCAGCTCCGCGGCCCGCTGGAACAGGGCGCGGGTGTTGCTGGCGCGGCTGACCCCGAGGCAGGCATAGAGGAACGGCCAGCCCCGGGCGGCGCACTGCTCGGCGATCTGCGCGAACGGCGTGCCGGAGGAGTGCGCATGGGCCGGATCACGCAGGTCGAAATGCGCGTCGAAGTTGATGATGCCAATTCGAGGGACGGCCGCCTCGGCGCTCGCCGCCCTGTGCTCGGCGATACCCAGCCAACTGCCATAGGCCACCTCGTGACCACCGCCCAGTACCACCGGCAGATGGCCGGCGTCGAGCACGGCGCACACCTGGCGGCAGAGGCGCGCCTGGGCGCCCTCCAGGTCACTGTCGGCACAGACCACGTCGCCGCTGTCATAGGCCGGCCCCTGGCGGTGCCAGGCCAGGTTGGCCAGGGCCTTGCGAATAGCCAGCGGCGCTGCGGCAGCACCCACACGCCCGTGGTTGCGGCGCACGCCTTCATCGCTGGCGAAACCGATCAGCGCCACCCCCGGCGGGCTGTCACTGTGCAGGGGCTGGATGCGCTGGTGCCAGCGGGCGCTGTCCGGTTCGGGGTCGGTGCGACCCTGCCAGCAGGACATGTCGTGACGATCAACGCCCATGGCTGAGCACTCCATTGAAGACGCGCTGACGCAGGCGACCCGGCTGCACGGCGTAGGCCAGCTCGGCCGGCTGCTGCACCGCCCACAGGCACAGGTCGGCGGGGCTGCCGACCGCGATACGGCCGGCATCCGGCAACCCGAGGGCCTGGGCAGCGTGACGGGTCATGCCCGCCAGCGCCTCACGTGGCGTGAGGCGGAACAGGGTGCAGGCCAAGTTGAGCATCAGCGTGGGGAAACAGATCGGCGACGTGCCGGGGTTGGCGTCGCTGGCCAGGGCCATGGGCACCTGGTACTGCCGCAGCAGCTCGATGGGTGGCAGGCGGGTTTCGCGCAGAGTATGGAACGCGCCGGGCAGCAAGGTGGCGACAGTGCCGGCCTCGGCCATGGCGCGCACACCGTCTTCGTCGAGCCACTCGATATGGTCCGCCGACAGCGCCCCATAGCGCGCGCCCAAGGCGCTGGCGCCCTGGTTGGACAACTGCTCGGCATGCACCTTGATGCCCAGGCCGTGGCGCTGCGCCGCCTGGAACACCCGCTCGCACTGGGCCGGGGTGAAGGCAATGTTCTCGCAGAACACGTCTACCGCATCCGCCAGGCCTTCGTTGGCGGCCGCAGGAATCATCGCCTCGCACACCAGGTCGATGTAGCCGTCGCTGTTTCCGGTGAACTCCGGAGGCAGCGCATGGGCGCCCAGCAGGGTGGTCACGACCCGTACCGGCGCCTCCTTACCAAGGCGCCGGGCCACGCGCAGCATCTTCAGTTCATCGGCCACGGTCAGGCCGTAGCCGGACTTGATTTCCACCGTGGTCACGCCATCGGCCATCAGGGCGTCGAGGCGCGGCAGGGCCTGGTCAAGCAACTGCGCTTCGCTGGCCGCCCGGGTTGCCCGCACGGTGCTGATGATGCCGCCACCGGCCTGGGCGATTTCCGCATAGCTCGCCCCTTCCAGGCGCCGCTCGAATTCATCGGCACGCTGGCCCGCGAACACCAGGTGGGTGTGGCAATCCACCAGACCCGGTGTCATCACCCCGCCCCTGCCCGCCTCGGTTGCCCGTGGCGCATGGCGCGGATCGAACGTGTTGTCGGGCCACAGGCCCGTCACCCGCCCGCCTTCGACCAGCACGGCCATGGGCTCGGGCAGCACCGCCAGACCGTCGAACACGGTCACGTCACGCCATAGCAGGCTGGGTTGCTGGAGGTGAGACATGAGCAAGGCTCCTGATCGAATATGTATATACAATAAGAATGACATCGATCACCGTCAACCCGCTGATGCGCAGAAAGTGTCTTGCCCTCCACACGCCAAGGTTTGTGAGCGAGTCGTAAAACCCAGCAAAAATCCTCTGGCACGGGAATACTGGGCCGACGAATCGGTAGCCTCGCCTGACGGCATTATGTATATACAATAAATCGAATCCACGACGAGACACCCATGAGCCAGCGCCTGATCGACCTTGCCACGACACCCTGCATGCCCTGGAAAAACGGCGGCGGTGAAACCCGGGAACTGGCCATCGAGCCGGCGGGCGCCGCGCTGGATGCGTTCGAATGGCGCATCAGCAGCGCACGGGTGACGGCGCCCGGCGGGTTTTCCAGCTTTCCGGGGATCGATCGCAGCCTGGTGCTGCTGGACGGCGCCGGCCTGGGCCTGGTGGCCGGAGACGGCCCGGCCTTCATTCTGGCGGCCGACAGCCAGCCCTGGCGGTTCGCCGGCGAAGAACCGGTGCACGCCGAACCGCTGAACGGCGCGGTCACCGACTTCAATGTCATGACCCGCCGCGACACTTGGCGCCACGCGTTGCAACACGTTCACCTGATGAGCGCTCAGCACCTGGCGCAGAGTGCCGACGCGGTGTTCATCTTCTGCCAGGACGGCGTGCTGAACGCCGTGATCGGCAGCGGCACCCCGATCCGCCTGGGAGCGGGACAAAGCCTGCTGCTGCAGGATGAACATCGCCCCGTCGAGCTGCACCCAGCGCCCGAGGCGCAGGTCTACCTGGTGCACCTGTACCGGATCACCTAGCGCGGTGCGCCATGGTGGATCGGTGAAGCGTGATCCACCCTACGGGACGGCGTGATCCTGTAGGAGCGGCCTTGGCCGCGAGCTTGTGTTGTTCGGGTCCATCGCCTGACGCTCAGGCATAAAAAAGCCCCGCACGAGGCGGGGCTTTTTGACCGAGCGAGAGGCCGTCAGAACTGCGAGGCGTCCAGCAGGTACAGGCTTTCGCTACCGGCCTTGACCGACGCGCTCAGCGAGTGGATGCGCGGCAGGATGCGGGCGAAGTAGAAGCGCGCGGTGCCCAGCTTGCTGGCGTAGAAGTCGTCCTGACCTTCCTTGCCCAGGGCGGTGCGCGCCATCAGGGCCCACATGTAGGCGTAGGCGGTGTAGCCGAACACATGCAGGTACTCGACCGAGGCCGCGCCGATTTCGTTCGGGTTGGACTTGGCGCGCTCCAGCAGGTCAGCGGTCATCTGCTCCAGGTTGGCGATGGCGGCTTTCAGCGGCTCGACGAACTCGGCCAGGGAGGCATCGGCACTGTCGGTGAAGGCCTTGATCTCGTCAGCGAAGTGCTTGTAGTACGCGCCGCCGCTGCCGACGACCTTGCGGCCCACCAGGTCCAGGGCCTGGATGCCGTTGGTGCCTTCGTAGATCTGGGTGATGCGGCAGTCGCGCACCAGCTGCTCCTGCCCCCACTCGCGAATGAAACCGTGGCCGCCGAAAATCTGCTGGCCGTGCACCGTGGTTTCCAGGCCGAGGTCAGTCAGGAACGCCTTGGCCACCGGGGTCAGCAGCGCCACCAGTTCTTCGGCGCGCTTGCGGGTGGTCGGGTCTTCGCTGAACTTGGCGGTGTCCAGTTGCATGGCCACGTAGCTGGAGAAGGCGCGACCGCCCTCGTTCAGCGACTTCATGGTCAGCAGCATGCGGCGCACGTCCGGGTGCACGATGATCGGGTCGGCGGCCTTGTCCTTGGCCACCGGACCGGTCGGTGCACGGCTCTGGATACGCTCGCGGGCGTATTCGATGGCGCTCTGGTAGGAGCGCTCGCCGGTGGACAGGCCCTGGATGCCAACACCCAGGCGCTCGTAGTTCATCATGGTGAACATGGCGGCCAGGCCCTTGTTCGGCGCATCGACGATCCAGCCGGTGGCGCCGTCGAAGTTCATCACGCAGGTGGCCGACGCCTTGATGCCCATCTTGTGTTCGATCGAGCCGCAGGACAGCGCATTGTGCTCGCCCAGGGATCCGTCGGCATTGACCATGAACTTCGGCACCAGGAACAGCGAGATGCCCTTCGGACCCGCTGGAGCGTCCGGCAGCTTGGCCAACACTAGGTGGATGATGTTCTCGGTCAGGTCGTGCTCGCCGCCGGTGATGAAGATCTTGGTGCCGCTGATTTTGTAGCTACCGTCGGCCTGGGGCTCGGCCTTGGTGCGGATGATGCCCAGGTCGGTACCGGCATGGGGTTCGGTCAGGCACATGGAACCGGCCCACACGCCGGCGTACATGTTCGGCAGGTACTTCTCTTTCAGCTCTTCGCTGGCGTGGGCGTTGATCGACAGGCAGGCGCCGGCAGTCAGCATCGGGTACAGGCCGAAGGACAGGTTGGCCGAGTTGACCATTTCCTCGACCTGGGCCGAGATCACCTTGGGCATGCCCATGCCGCCGAAGCGCGGGTCACCGCCCACGCCGACCCAGCCGCCGTCGGCATAGGCCTGGTAGGCCTCGGGGAAACCGGCCGGTGTCTTCACCGTGCCATCGGCCCAGGAGCAGCCTTCTTCGTCGCCGCTGCGGTTAAGCGGTGCGACGACCCCCGCGGTGATCTTGCCGGCTTCTTCGAGGATGGCATTGGCGGTGTCTTCGTCCACCACTTCAGCCAGAGCTGGCAGCTCGGCCCACAGCTTGGAAACTTCGAACACTTCGTTGAGCACGAAGCGCATGTCGCGCAGGGGGGCTTTGTAGTCGGCCATTGGAACGATCCTCGAACGAAACGGGTTTACGGCAAGGCCTGGAGTTTAACCGAACAACTTTTAAGACACATAGGGTCGCGTTGTGACCATATAGCCACGGAAAGTTTACAGATCGTTGAAACAAAAAGGCCCGCCAAATGGCGGGCCTTCGACACGATGACCGCTCGTCAGAGACCGAAGTGCTCGGCCGGCAATCCCATCAGGCAATCACTCCCCGCTTCCGCCGCCGCCAGGTGAGCGGCGGTGCGCGGCAGCAGGCGCTTGAAGTAGAACGCACAGGTCGCCAGCTTGGCCTGGTAGAACGCGGCATCGCCCGCCCCGTCGTCCAGTTTCTGCTGGGCCACCACCGCCATGCGCAACCAGAAGTAGGCCAGGGTGACGTAGCCGGAGAACATCAGGTAATCCACCGAGGCAGCGCCGACTTCGTCCGGGTTCTTCATGGCGGCCATGCCGATTGCCTGGGTCAGGTCGCCCCACTGGCGGTTCAGCGTCGCCAGTTGCGCCACCTGCTCCTTGAGCTGCGGGTGCTCACCCTGGGCTTCGCAGAATTTATGCACGATCTTGGTGAAGCCGCGCAGCAGCTTGCCCTGGCTGCCGAGCACCTTGCGCCCCAGCAGGTCCAGCGCCTGGATGCCGTTGGTGCCTTCGTAGATCTGGGCGATGCGGCAGTCGCGCACCAGCTGCTCCATGCCCCACTCGCGGATATAACCGTGGCCGCCGAACACCTGCATGCCGAGGTTGGTCACCTCCTGGCCGGTCTCGGTCATGAACGCCTTGCAGATCGGCGTCAGCAGGGCCAGCAGGTTGTCCGCCTCTTCACGCTGCTCGGCGCTGTCAGCGCGGTGGGCCTGGTCGATCAGCTGCGCGGTGAAGTACGCCAGGGCGCGGTTGCCCTCGTTGAAGGCTTTCATGGTCAGCAGCATGCGGCGCACATCGGGGTGCACGATGATCGGGTCGGCGGCCTTGTCCGGCGCCTTCGGCCCGGTCAGCGAGCGCATCTGCAGGCGGTCGTTGGCGTAGCGCAGCGCACCCTGGAAGCTGGTTTCCCCCAGGCACAGGCCCTGCATCCCGGTGCCCAGGCGCGCGTGGTTCATCATGGTGAACATGCAGTTCAGGCCCTTGTTGGCCTCGCCGATCAGGAAGCCCGTGGCGCCGTCGAAGTTGATCACGCAGGTGGCCGAGGCCTTGATGCCCATCTTGTGTTCGATGGAGCCGCAGCTCACACCATTGCGGGCACCGGCCTGGCCGTCGCTGCCGGGCAGGAACTTGGGCACGATGAACAGCGAGATGCCCTTGGTGCCCGCCGGTGCGTCCGGCAGCTTGGCCAGCACCAGGTGCACGATGTTCTCGCTCATGTCGTGCTCGCCGGCGGAGATGAATATCTTGGTACCGCTGATCGCGTAGCTGCCGTCGGCCTGGGGCACCGCGCGGGTCTTGATGATGCCCAGGTCGGTGCCGCATTGCGGCTCGGTCAGGCACATGGTGCCGGTCCAGCGGCCTTCGGTGAGTTGGGTCAGGTAGGTCTGTTTCTGCTCTTCGGTGCCGTGGGCATGGATCGCCGACATCGCGCCGTGGGTCAGGCCCGGGTACATGCCCCAGGAGGTGTTGCTGGCACCGACCATTTCGGCGATCAGCAGGCCCAGGGAATGGGGCAGGCCCTGACCGCCATAGGCGGGATCGGCGGCCAGGCCGTTCCAGCCGCCCTCGACGTACTGGGCGAAGGCTTCCTTGAAGCCCTTGGGCGTGGTCACCACGCCATTGTCGAAACGGCATTCCTCTTCGTCGCCGGAGCGGTTGAGCGGCGCCAGTACCTGCTCGCAGAACTTGGCGCCCTCCTCCAGGATCGCGCTGACCATGTCGGGGGTCGCATCCGTGGCACCCAGCGCGGCGTAGCTGGCGTGGAAGTCGAAGACGTCATCGATGAGGAAGCGCGTGTCGCGCATCGGGGCCTTGTACTCGGGCATGGTCACTCTCCGTCGGCGGGTGCGCAGGGCGCGGCTCAAAGGGCCACGCTACTGCTGCTGCCGGAGGTGCCACAACGACCCTGTCCCTGCTGAATGCGCTGCCATAAGCCAGCGCGTCAGCGCTGGCCCGCCAGCTTCACCGCCCCGCGCTTCTGACCGTGGCTGCGCACGCAGTTGCGCCCGGCACTCTTGGCGCTGTAGAGCGCCTGGTCGGCGGCCTTGATCACCTGCTCGGTGGTGCTGCGCTCGTGGTCGCGCTCGGCCACGCCGATGCTGATGGTCACCGACACCTGGGCGGCGCCCGATTGCCCGCGACGCTGGCGGCCCTGCTTGTCGTTCTGCGGGCGCTGCTGCTTGTCACGCAACTGCAGCTGGTAGCTCTCCACCGCCTGGCGCACCACTTCCAGGTGCGGCAGGCACTCTTCGATGGTCTTGCCGGGAAAGACCATCGTGAATTCCTCACCGCCGTAGCGGTAAGCCTTGCCGCCGCCACCGATCTTGCGCAGGCGGCTGGCGACCAGGCGCAGCACCTGGTCGCCAACATCGTGGCCATGGGTGTCGTTGAATTTCTTGAAGTGATCGACGTCGGCCATGGCGATCACGTAGTTGCGCCCCAGGCGCTGCAGGCGCTCGTTCAGCGCACGGCGCCCCGGCAGACCGGTGAGCTCGTCGCGGAAGGCCATCTGGTAGGCCTCGTGGGCCACCGCGGCGACCAGCATCAGCATCACCATGCTGCACATCACATGCAGCGCATGGGCCTGGGTGAAGACCTGGGGCAACACCCAGAGCACGCCGAGCAGCCCCAGCAACTGCGCCGCATGCAGCGGCCGCGGCGCACGCAGGTACTGCACCAGCAACAACAGGAACGCCAGGGAGAACAGCGGATACGCCAACTGCACCAGACTCATCCACGCACCGTGCAGCGCCGGCCAGCGCACCACCGACACCCAGTGCAACAGCGCATCGGGATAACGCTGCGCCAGACCGACGGCCACCGCACCGATCGCCAGCAGCACGGCGCCCCGGGCGATCAGGTCCTGAACCAGGTGGGTACGCTCCTGCCAGGCGGCGTACAGCCCATACAGCAGCGGCAGCAGTAGGCTGCACAGGTGAAAGACCAGCGCCGTGTCGTCACGCACCCGACCGCTCTCGCGGTAGTGGTCGGCATGGGTATCGAGGATGAAGTAGCCCAGGTACAGGACCACCAACAGGAACAGCTCGCGCTGCCGCCCGTAGACCAGGCAGAACAGACCGCCGAGCAGCAGCAACAGGGTCGGCAGGACGTTGAACAGCGAGGTGAAGAATTCGTTGAGACCCGGCAGGCTGGCAGTCGCCACCGCGCCGCCGAGCAATGCCAGCGACGGCAGGAAATGGCTGAGGCGCACGGCAGCAAAGCGCGACAAGACAAGCTCCAGGCAAACGGGTCCGAACCAGGCTGGCATTCTGCCTGTATCGTGCCGATTACGCACCGCTTCATCGCGCAAAATGCGCAGTAATCAACGTGTCGATCACCGGTGTCGGCCGGTGGCCCGGCCACACCGTAGAAGATGCACGCCAGGCGAGGTACGCGGATGGCGCTTTCGTAGGAGCGGGCTTGCCCGCGAGCTCTTTCCACGGGACACCTGCGGCGTCACGAACAGCCGAGAAGCTCGCGGCCAAGGCCCCTCCTACGGGAATTGCAGCTCCGCCCGCCAGGCGAGGTACACAAAGCCGGTCAGCGCAGTTTATTCAGGGCCATAAAAAAAGCCGCTGCCCTTGCGGGCAGCGGCTTTTCAGACGATCCGAACCTTGGCCTTAGTAGCCCAGGTCGAAGTCTTCTTCTTTCATGTCCATCAGGTTGTTGGCACCCGACAGCATGGTTTCGACGTGGGTACGGGTACGCGGCAGGATACGGGCGAAGTAGAAACGCGCAGTCTGCAGCTTGGCCTTGTAGAAGGCCTCTTCACCGGTACCGGCAGCCAGTTTCTCGGCAGCCAGGCGTGCCATGTCGGCCCAGAAGTAGGCCAGGCAGGCGTAGCCGGAGTACATCAGGTAGTCCACGGAAGCGGCGCCGACTTCTTCGCGATCTTTCATCGCAGCCATGCCGACCTTCATGGTGAGCTCGCCCCACTCCTTGTTCAGCTTGGCCAGCGGCTCGACGAATTCCTTGACCGCGTCGTTGCCTTCGTTGCTCTGGCAGAACTTGTGCACGATCTTGGTGAAGCCTTTCAGCGCTTCGCCCTGGGTCATGAGGACCTTGCGGCCCAGCAGGTCCAGCGCCTGAATGCCGGTGGTGCCTTCGTACATCATGGAGATGCGGCAGTCACGCAGGTTCTGCTCCATGCCCCACTCGCTGATGAAGCCGTGGCCACCGTAGATCTGCATGCCGTGGGAAGCGGACTCGAATCCCACTTCGGTCATGAAGGCCTTGGCGATCGGGGTCAGGAAAGCCAGCAGCGCGTCGGCTTGCTTCTTCTCGGCTTCGTCCTGGCTGTACTTGACGATGTCGACCTGCTTGGCGGTGAAGTACACCATCGCGCGGTTGCCTTCGGCAAAGGCCTTCATGGTCAGCAGCATGCGGCGCACGTCCGGATGCACGATGATCGGGTCAGCGGCCTTGTCCGGCGCTTTCGGGCCAGTCAGGGAACGCATCTGCAGACGCTCGCGGGCGTACTTCAGACCACCCTGGAAGCCCATTTCGGCGTGAGCCAGGCCCTGCAGAGCAGTACCCAGGCGTGCAGTGTTCATGAAGGTGAACATGCAGTTCAGGCCTTTGTTGGCCGGGCCGATCAGGAAGCCGGTGGCGCCATCGAAGTTCATCACGCAGGTGGCGTTGCCGTGGATGCCCATCTTGTGTTCGATGGAACCACAGCTCACCGCGTTGCGCTGGCCTGCGCCGCCATTGGCGTCGGGCAGGAACTTCGGAACGATGAACAGGGAAATGCCTTTGGTGCCGGCCGGTGCATCGGGCAGGCGCGCCAGGACGATGTGGACGATGTTATCGACCATGTCGTGCTCACCGGCGGAGATGAAGATCTTGGTGCCGGACACCTTGTAGCTGCCGTCGGCCTGAGGCTCGGCCTTGGTGCGCAGCATGCCCAGGTCAGTACCGCAGTGCGGCTCGGTCAGGCACATGGTGCCGGTCCACTCGCCGGATACCAGCTTGGTCAGGTAGGTGTGCTTCTGGTCGTCGGTGCCGTGCTCGGAGATGGTGTTCATCGCACCGTGCGACAGGCCGGGGTACATGCCCCAGGACCAGTTGGAGGTGCCGACCATTTCGCTGACAGCCAGGCCGAGGGACTCCGGCAGGCCCTGGCCGCCGTGGTCCACGTCATGGGCCAGGCTCGGCCAGCCGCCTTCGACGAACTGCTGGTAGGCCTCTTTGAAGCCGGTCGGGGTTTTCACGCCTTCCGGGGACCAGGTGCAGCCTTCGGTGTCACCCACACGGTTCAGCGGAGACAGGACCTGCTCACAGAACTTGGCGCCTTCTTCAAGGATGGCGTCGACCATGTCTGGAGTAGCGTCTTGGCAGCCAGGCAGGCTCTGATAGTGCGCTTCGTAGCCGAGCAGTTCGTCACGTACGAAACGAATATCACGCAAGGGGGCCTTGTAATCAGGCATAGCGGTTAACCTCTGCGGTGGACTCTTAGTGTTTGGGTGACCGGATCGGCGGTCGTTTACGGGATATCTCCCGACTGCTGGTCGGCTGGCTGCCGAGCACGCAATCAAACAGGCGTTTGAAACATACGTTTACGCCCCTGCCTTGTCAAGCACCACCGGGCGAGCGCCGCCCGCATGATCAACAGGATGTGTACGGACGGATGGAAGGTGTCGTCGGGAGGGACAGGCCAGCCGCTCAGGCGACCAGATTGACCTGCCCTGTCGCGTCCTGGCGTTCGCCAATCAGCCGGTACAACTCAAGATTAGGCGCTGGCGCGAGCCCCTGCCGCTCCGTCGGCTCGGCCTCCTTGGAAGCCTCCTCTTCCTTTTTCTTTTCCGCCGCCTTTTCGGCTTCGGCGCTGGCTTCGCTGCGTTGCGCAGCCATAAGCTCGGCACGGGCCTGGGCCATCTGCGCCTGGGCCTCGGCGGCTACGCGGCGGTCCTGGGCGGACGGCTCGGCCGGCGCCAGGGCCGCACGCAGCACGACCTCCATCTTGCGCAGGGTGGCCTGGGGATCGTTGGGAACCGGGGATACATCAATGCTGACTTCGCCGCCGACCGCGTAGCGCTTGCCGTCGGGGCCACGGGTAAAGGTGTAGGTGGGCGAACCCGCGTAGGCGCCACCGACGGCGGCGTGGGCCTGCTCGTGGCTGCGCACTTCCTGGTCGCGGCTGACCAGTTTGGCGACTTCCAGCTGCTCAAGCTGCTCGAGGCGTCTTTCGCGGCTTTCACGGTAGCCACTGCGGGCCGCGTCTTCGGCAGAACCGGCCGGCTGGTCGGCTTCTTCACGGGGGGAGGTGGATTGCTCATCGCCTAGCGCCTGGCCGGGTGTCGGCGGCTGATCGGCGCGGCGGATATCGGGGGAAACATCGGGCGACAACCGGCGAGCCGCCTGGAACGACGGCGTATGCGTTATGTGAGTCGACGCACCGCCGATCTGCATGCACTGCCTCCTCGCCCCTGCGTGATCGGCCTACTCCGGGGCCAGGGGCACCTTGCTCAGCCGCGGTCAGGCGGTGGTGTCGATCAGGGTACCCAGTACTTCGTCGGCGGTTTCCACCACCCGCGCACCGGACTGCGCCTCGTACTGCCCTACCCGCAGGGCCACCAGGCTTTCGGCGAGGTCCGGGCGGTTCTCGGTCGGTGACTGGGCGGAGGCGTTCACCTGATTCGGGTTCTGGTTCTGCGGCGTGCCCTGTACCGGCGGCTGGGGCGTGGTCACGGCATTGCTGGCAATGTCGGCTGCCGCCCGATCGACGCGACGCTGCCCCGATTGGATGGTACTGAGGCCGGAATTGAAGGCGTTACCGGAAATTTCCATGCACGAACTCCCACAGGAGACACTGTTGCGGCCTATTGAAACAGAAAATGCTCAAAAAACGTACACACAAAAGGCTATGGCATAACGCCTGCTTAGAACCGCTCCAACAGGCTCAGGTCCAGGCAACTGGCCACCGCCGCCGCTGACGGCAACGCCAGGCGCGGCACACACCCCAGGCACGGTGCCGGGATACGCTCGGCCAGGGTCGCCAGGTTCTCCTCCAGGCGCGAGGTCTGCGGATCGACCACATTGGCCACCCAGCTGGCCAGGATCAGGCCGTCGCGGCTGATCGCCTCGGCGGTCAGCACCGCCTGGTTGATGCAGCCCAGGCGCACCCCCACCACCAGGATCACCGGCAGCTGCAGGCTGATCACCAGGTCGGACAACGAGGCCTGCCCGTCCAGCGGCACCCGCCAGCCGCCCGCGCCCTCGACCAGGGTGAAGTCGGCGCCTTTTTCCAGTACCCGCCGCACCGGCCCGCGTAGCGAGGCCACGTCCAGCACCACGCCGGCTTCCCGCGCCGCCAGGTGCGGGGCGATGGCCGGCTCGAAGGCCACGGGGTTCACTTCGTCGTAGCGCAGCGCCAGGCTGCATTCGCCGAGCAGCGCCAAGGCGTCGTCGTTGCGCAGGCCGTCGGCAGTTCTGGTGCAGCCGGAGGCGACCGGCTTGGCAGCGGCGGTGGACAGTCCCTGCAGCCGGGCGGCATGCAGCAGCCCCGCGGCGATGGTGGTCTTGCCGATCTCGGTATCCGTTCCGGTCACGAAGTAAGCGGCCGTCATCTCAATCCTCCTTGCGCAACACGCCGTAGGCCACCTGGTAGGTCGCCAGCAACCCATCGGTTTGCCGGAAACGCTCATAAGCCTCGATCAGCGCGAGCATCCGCGCCCGCCCGGTCAGCCCGCCCGGCCGCCCTGGGTTGAGGTTGTGCGCGCCCAGCGCCTTGAGTTCGTGGGTCAGGCTACGCAGATCAGGGTAGTGCAACACCTCGGGCTGCGTTTCCAGGCGCTCGACCTGCAGGCCGCTGCTCGCACACAACCCTTGGTAATCCTCGAAACGGCGGAAGCGATTGACGTGCACGAAGCCATCCACCGCCTGCCAGCTGTCACGCAGCTCCTGCAGGGTGCCGACGCACAGGCTGCTGAAGGCCAGGACGCCACCGGGGCGCAGGACGCGCCGGGCCTCGCCCAGCACGGCCGCGAAGTCCGCACACCACTGCAAAGCCAGGCTGGAAAACACCAGATCGCAGGATTGCCCACGCAGCGGCAGGCATTCGGCGTCTCCCGCCACGAAACGCTGCGCACCACCCAGGGGCCGCGCATGGCGCAGCATGCCTTCGGCGATGTCCAGGGCCACGCCTTCTGATTCAGCGAAACGCGTCGCCAGGGCTCGGCTGAAGTGACCGGTCCCGCACCCCAGGTCGAGCCAGCGTAACGGGGCACTGGTGAGCGGCAACAGCTCGAGCAGGTGGTAACCGACGCTGCGCTGGAGCGCGGCGACGCTGTCGTAGCTGCCCGCCGCCCGGGAAAAGGACGCCGCGACCCGCTGCTTGTCCGGCAGCACGCTCATCTCACTCATCACCGGCCTCGTGCAGGAACGCCTGGATCGTTGCGGCGATTTCATGGGGGCGCTCCAGGGCGAAGGCATGGCTCAGCCCATCGATCAGGCCGACTTCCACATCCGGCAGCAGCGCCAGCAACGCCGCCGAGGCCTCGGAGGGCACCAGGGCATCGCCGCCTGCGAACAGGTGCAACTGCGGGCCGATGATCGAGGGCAACGCGCCGCGGTTGTCCAGCGCCGACAGCACCGCCAGACCGGCCAGCAGCACCTCCGGGGGCTCATCCGTGACGCAGGCCGCCAACCGGCGCGACAAGCCGCGGGCGTCTTCCGCGCCCTGGCTGCACAGCAAGGTGAATCGCTTGAGGGTCGCACGTGCATCGCTGGCGCAGCCCTGCTGGAACTGGGCAAAGGTCGGCGTCGGCATGGCGCTCGGCCAATCTTCCGAGACGACGAAGCGCAGGTTACTGGCCAGGGTCACCACACCGCAGCAGCGTTCGCCCCGGCGCGCCGCCAGGGCCGTGGCCAGCATGCCGCCCAGCGACCAGCCGCCCAGCCAGGTGTCCTGGGGCACGTGCGCGTCCAAGGCGTCGAGCCAGGCCTCGGGGTCGCTGAGCGACAATGCAGGTAGCGGCAGGATCTCCACCTGCAACCGTTCATCGAGGCCGCGCAACGCATCGGCCAGGGGTTCCAGGGACGCCGTGCCCAGTCCCCAGCCAGGCAGCAAAATCAGACGATCACGCACGTTCGGCTGCTCCATCGCTCACCAGCGGCCAGCACTCCGCCAAGGCACTGAGCAGGGTATCGACCTGCTCGCGGTCATGGGCGGCCGACAGGGTGACGCGCAGGCGCGCGCTGCGGGCCGGCACGGTGGGCGGGCGAATCGCGGTCACCAGCAAGCCGCGCTCGCGCAACATCTGCGACAGGCGCAGCGCACGGTCGCTGTCGCCGATCAGGATCGGCTGGATCGGCGTGGCGCTGTCCATCAGGTGCAGACCCATGGCCGCGGCGCCCTGGCGGAATTGCGCGATCAGCGCATTCAGGTGTTCGCGGCGCCAGTGTTCGCTGCGCAGCAGTTCCAGGCTCTTCAGCGTGGCGCAGGCCAGGGCCGGCGGCTGGCTGGTGGTGTAGATGTAGGGCCGGGCGAACTGCACCAGGCTCTCGATCAGCTCGTCACTGCCAGCGACAAAGGCCCCGGCGGTGCCGAAGGCCTTGCCGAGGGTGCCGACCAGTACCTGGACATCGTCCAGGCCGAGGCCGAAATGCTCGGCGATCCCGCCGCCGGTGGCGCCCAGCGGGCCGAAGCCGTGGGCGTCGTCGACCATCACCCAGGCCCCCTTGAGTCGCGCCTCGGCACACAGCGCCGGCAGGTTGGCCAGGTTGCCGTCCATGCTGAACACCCCGTCGGTGACCACCAGTGTATTGCCCATTGCCTTGCGCAGGCGGTTGGCCAGGCTGACGCTGTCGTTGTGCAGGTAGCGGGAGAACCGCGCCCCGCTAAGCAACCCGGCGTCCAGCAGCGAGGCATGGTTGAGGCGGTCTTCCAGCACGGTATCGCCCTGCCCCACCAGCGCCGTGACCGCGCCCAGATTAGCCATGTAACCGGTGGAAAACAGCAGCGCCCGGGGTCGGCCGGTGAATTCGGCGAGCGCTTCTTCCAGCTCGTGGTGGGGCGTGCTGTGGCCCACCACCAGGTGCGAGGCACCGCCGCCAACGCCCCAGCGCCGGGCGCCGGCCTGCCAGGCCTCGATCACCTGCGGGTGGTTGGCCAGCCCCAGGTAGTCGTTGGAACAGAACGCCAGCAGCTCGCGCCCGTCCACCACCACCCGCGGCCCCTGGGGCGAGGCCAGCAGCGGGCGCTGCCGGTACAGGTGCGCGGCGCGGCGTTCAGCGAGACGGGAAGCAAGATCGAATGGCATGGCCACCCCTGGAAAATCGACGAGACGACCCCGCCACACCGACGGGCGATGCGGCAGAAATCAGCGGTGAAACGCGCGGGGTCAGACCGCAGCGTTGTAGAACAGCCTGGCGTCGCGCTGCTCGGCCAGGGCCTGCTCGATGGCCGCCTGGTGCACTTCATCGGCGTGCTCTTCGCGCTCTTCCGGCTTGATGCCGAGTCGGGCGAACAGCTGCATGTCCTTGTCCGCCTGCGGGTTGGCGGTGGTCAGGAGTTTTTCGCCGTAGAAGATCGAGTTGGCCCCGGCGAAGAACGCCAGCGCCTGCATCTGCTCGTTCATCGCTTCGCGGCCGGCGGACAGGCGCACGTGGGATTGGGGCATCATGATCCGCGCCACGGCGAGCATGCGGATGAAGTCGAACGGGTCGACGTCCTTCTCTTCGGCCAGGGGCGTGCCCTTGACCTTGACCAGCATGTTGATCGGCACGCTTTCCGGGTGCTCGGGCAGGTTGGCCAGCTGGATCAGCAGGCCGGCGCGGTCGTCCAGCGACTCACCCATGCCGAGGATGCCGCCGGAGCAGATCTTCATCCCCGCTTCGCGCACGTAGGCCAGGGTCTGCAGGCGCTCGCTGTAGGTGCGGGTGGTGATGATGTTGCCGTAGAACTCCGGCGAGGTGTCGAGGTTGTGGTTGTAGTAGTCCAGCCCCGCGTCGGCCAGCGCCGCGGTCTGCTCCTGGTCGAGCCGGCCGAGGGTCATGCAGGTTTCCAGGCCCATGGCCTTGACCCCTTTGACCATCTCCAGCACGTAGGGCATGTCCTTGGCGGACGGGTGCTTCCACGCCGCGCCCATGCAGAAGCGGGTCGAACCGATGGCCTTGGCCTCGGCAGCCGCCTGCAGGACCTTCTGCACCTCCAGCAGCTTTTCCTTATCCAGCCCGGTGTTGTAGTGGCCGGATTGCGGGCAGTACTTGCAGTCTTCCGGGCAGGCGCCGGTCTTGATCGACAGCAGGGTCGAGACCTGCACGCGGTTCTGATTGAAATGCGCGCGGTGCACCGTCTGCGCCTGGAACAACAGGTCGTTGAACGGCTGTTCGAACAGCGCCCGGACCTCGGCGAGGGACCAGTCGTGACGCAGGGTGGCGGTGGTGGAGGCGCTCATCGGTGATCCTTCTTATAGGCTGCACGCTGCTACATTCAGCAAACGCGACACGGATGTCCGGCATAGTTAAGGAAGGCTTATGCGCTGTCAACCCGATAACGAATACAAGGTTTACAACTGGTTAAAAAACAAACAAAACTGCTTATTGTGTGACGAGCAGACCGACACCCCGATCCGCTTGTGCACCCACTGCGAAGCCGACCTGCCCTGGCTCCAGGGGCATTGCCGGGTGTGTGCGCTGCCGCTGCCGGCCAGCGGCCTGGTGTGCGGCGCCTGCCAGAAGAAGCCGCCGGCCTTCGAACGGGTGGAAGTGCCCTGGCGCTATGCCTTCCCTGTCGACACCCTGATCACCCGTTTCAAGCATCAGGCCAAGTGGCCGCTGGGGCGCCTGCTCGGGGCGCTGCTGTCACGGCACCTGCAACACGCCTTCGACGAGGGTCTGCCGCGCCCCGACCACCTGCTGCCGGTGCCCCTGGCCGATGCGCGGCACCGTCGCCGGGGCTTCAACCAGGCCGAACTGCTCGGCCAATGGCTGAGCCACGACCTGTCGCTACCGCTGCAGACGCACTGGGTACGTCGCATCAGCGACACACCGGCGCAACAGCGGTTGGACGCGGCGGCGCGGCAGAAGAACCTGCGCCACGCCTTCGCCCTGCTGGACAGCGCCGAGCTGCGCGGCACCCACCTGGCCCTGGTGGACGACGTGCTGACCACCGGCGCCACCGCGGACAGAATCGCGCGGCTGCTTAAGAAGGCCGGCGCACGGCGTGTCGATGTCTATTGCCTGGCCCGTACGCCCAAGCCCGGCGATGGCTGAAGCCCGCGCATTTGACGCCCGGGTCAGCATCCCGCACATTGCCAGGCATCCGTCACAGCCACACAGCACAGCCGCATGACGCTCCTTTCTGCCCTCGCCCAACAACTGGTCCGCCGCCCTCAACGCATGGCGCTGCTCGAACAGATCGCCCAACAAGGCTCGATCACCCGCGCGGCGAAAGCCGCCGGGCTGAGCTACAAGGCCGCCTGGGACGCCATCGACGAACTCAACAACCTGGCCGAAGAACCCCTGGTGATCCGTACCGTGGGCGGCAAGGGCGGTGGCGGTGCGCACCTGTCCGAGGCCGGCGAGCGCCTGCTGGCACTGTACCGCCGCCTGGAATCGGTGCAGGCCCAGCTGCTGGAGTCGGCGGAGAACGATGTTGACCTGCAGTTGCTCGGCCGCTTGCTGCTGCGCACCAGCGCACGCAATCAGCTGGCCGGGCGTATTCGCCTGATCGAAACCCAGGGCCGCAACGACCTGTTGACCCTCGAACTGCCGGGCGGCGCCTGCATCCAGGCACAGATCACCCGCGACAGCACGGAAAAACTCGAGCTGACCGAGGGTTGCGGCGTGGTCGCGCTGATCAAGGCCGGCTGGCTGGAACTCAGCCCGCTGTCCAGCCCCGCCGACCCGCAACGCAACGCACTGGAAGGCTGGATCGAGCAGATCCTGCCAGCCAGCGACGGCCCCAGCGAAGTGCGCATCGGCCTGGCCAGCGGCCAGACCCTCTGCGCCCTGGCGGCCCCGGAGCACCTGGCACAGCAGCACCTCAAGGCCGGCGACCCGGTGCGCGCCCAGTTCAGCGCCGCCCAGGTGCTGCTCGGCACCCAGCTCTGATCGCGACACGGGGCTTCGGCTAAAGCGCTACACTCTGCGGCCCAGCCACCGGAGCCGCCCATGTCCCATCCCTTCGCCAACCTCACGCCCGACCTGGTGCTGGATGCCGTGGAAAGCCTCGGCCACCTCAGCGACGCCCGCGTGCTGGCACTCAACAGTTACGAAAACCGGGTCTACCAGGTCGGCATCGAGGACAGCCAGCCGCTGATCGCCAAGTTCTACCGCCCGGACCGCTGGAGCGATGCGGCGATCCGCGAGGAGCACGCCTTCAGCCACGAGCTGGCCGAGTGCGACGTGCCGGTGGTGGCGCCGCTGCTGCTGGACGGCGAAAGCCTGTTCGAACATGCCGGCTTCCGCTTCGCGCTGTTCCCTCGTCGCGGTGGCCGGGCACCGGAGCCGGGCAACCTGGACCAGCTGTATAGCCTCGGCCAGCTACTGGGCCGCCTGCACGCGGTGGGCGCCAGCCGCCCGTTCGCTCACCGCGAGTCACTGGTGGTGGAGAACTTCGGCCATGCATCCCTCGCCACCGTGCTCGACGGCGGTTATGTGCCGAGTGGTTTGCGCCCGGCCTATGAGTCGGTGGCCCGCGACCTGCTCAAGCGCCTGGACGAACTGTTCGGCCGCGTGCGCTACAACCCGATTCGGATGCACGGCGACTGCCACCCCGGCAACCTGCTGCACCGCGACGACGCCTTCCATGTGGTCGACCTCGACGACTGCCGCATGGGGCCGGCGGTGCAGGACCTGTGGATGATGCTCGCCGGCGACCGCCAGGAGCGCCTGGGTCAGTTGGCCGAACTGATGGAGGGCTACCAGGAGTTCCATGACTTCGACGCCCGCGAGCTGCCGCTGATCGAAGGCCTTCGCGCGCTGCGCCTGATGCACCACAGCGCCTGGATCGCCCGGCGCTGGGACGACCCGGCCTTCCCCCTGGCCTTCCCCTGGTTCGCCGGCGAGCGCTACTGGGGCGACCAGGTGCTGGCACTGCGCGAACAACTGGCGGCCCTCGACGAAGAACCGCTGCGCCTGTTCGGCTGACTCAGCCCTCGCGAACCAGGCGCAGCCCCAGGTGGGTCGGCGGCCTGCCCACCGAGCAGGCCCCGCCGACCGGGTCGCGGACGAAGTCCGACAGCCCGCTGGCATGCCGCCCGGCCGCTACACGGATGCCGCAGAACCCCTCGCCCACGGCCAGCCCCGGCTGGCCGAAACAGCTGTCGGTCCATTCCCAGACATTGCCCGCCGCATCGAGCAGGCCGGTGGAGCTCCGGCCCTGCTCGCCGAAACGCTTCAGCTCCGGCGAGGCCACGCCGCGCCGGGCTTCCCGGTCGTATTCCGCCAACCAGCGCCGAGCGGGATCACCGGGGTCATCGACGATCGGCGCTTCCTCCACGTAGGCCGAACCCGCCGCCAACACCCACTCGCCGTAGCGCGGCAGGCGATAGCGTTCGCCGCGGCGCTGCGACAGCCAACGGGCGTAGGCACTGGCATCCAGCCAGCTCAGGCCGACAGCGGGCAAGTCGGGCGCCGCACCGACCGTGTCCAGGGCCGAGCAAGCCTGGGCCGCGACACAGGCAGCGTAATCGGCCTGGCTGACCTGCCGGCGCATGATGGAAAAGCCCGCCAGCCGCTCTTCCGTCGCGGCCGCCGCGCCGGGCAACTGGTAACGCGCCACACCTGCCGGGATGTCCACCAGCACCACCTCGGGCGGTGGCGCGGTGGGCACACAGCCCGGCAGCAGCGCAGCGAGCAGCACGAGTCGCGGGCTCACTGCCGCCACCTCACTGGCCGCTGGTAATCGGCCCGGGCGCGCGGACCTGCTTCATCAGGTCGTCGTTCCACTCGCCCTCGACCTTGACGTGCCCGGCGGCGCCCAGCTCCATCGCCTCGATCAGGTTGTGGTTGACGTAGGCGTAGATGCCCGGCTGCTTGAAGGTGTACAGCGCCGCGCCCGCCGAGCCGCCGCGAACGAACCAGGTCTCCAGGTTCTTCTCCGGCGGGTTGTCGAACTTGCCGGTTTCCCAGACCCAGTCGCCGTGGCCGCCGATCAGGTGCGGACGGGTGTCGCGGTTGGCCTGGGAATGGATGAACAACACCGTCTCGCCGACCTTGGCGCTCATGGCGTTTTCGCCGGTCAGTGCGCCGACCCGTCCGTTGAACACCACGTGGGTCGGCACCAGGGTGCGCATCGCCTCGCGGCTGTCCGGGTAGCTGGCCATCAGGCTCGGGTAGTCCTTGTACTTGCCGTCCTTGTCCCTGGGAATGTAGAGATCGAATTCGCCGATGGTGTAGGCACGGTCGTAGCGCAGCGGGTTGCCGACCGGGTCTTTCAGCCCGTCACGGGGCAGTACCATCAGGGTGCCGCTCATGCCGGCGAGCACGTGCCAGGCGACCATGCCCTCCGGCGCGCAGTGGTAGACGAAGGTGCCGCTGCGGTCGGCCTTGAAGCGCAGCACCACTTCCTGGCCCGGCGCCACGAAGCTCAACTTGGCCCCGCCCAGGGCGCCGGTGGCGGCGTGGAAATCGATGTTGTGCGGCATGCTGTTGGTGGCCGGGTTGACCAGGGTCAGCTCCACATAGTCGCCCTCGTGCACGACCATGGTCGGACCGGGCATGGAACCGTCGAAGGTCATCGCCTGCAGGGTGGTGCCCTGGTTGTCGATCACCATTTTCTTTTCCTCGATGACCATGCGGAACTGCACCACGCGGGGTGCGCTGGTCACCGCCTGCTCGTGGGCGTGGACCTGCGGCGGCGCGACCAGGTCGACCTTGATCCGTTGCAATCCGTCGGCCGTGTCGGCCAGTGCCTGTCCTGCGAAGACCAACGCCACGGCCAGTGCCAGAGGGTGTAAGACGTTCATCACGACGCTCCTTTTTCTTGACTGCCTCCATTGCAGGCCAACCACCGTCTGCGTTTGTTGTTCCAGAGCAATGAATGCGTCGCTTGCGAGCGGGCGGGGCCTTTTGTCGCAGCCAGGTCCCTTGACCGATGCTGACCAACCGGACAAGCGCGTGCGACATGTTTAGAATCACTTCTTTCGGCACCCCACACCCCAAGGAATCCCATGGCCACCGCCAACCCGCAGCGCGGGTACATACTCGGCCTCAGCGCCTACATCATCTGGGGGCTGTTCCCCCTGTACTTCAAAGCCATCCAGGAAGTCCCGTCGCTGGAAATCATCGTCCACCGCGCCCTGTGGTCGGCGCTGTTCGGCGCCGCTCTGCTACTGGTGTGGAAGCACCCCGGCTGGTTGCGCGAGCTGCTCGACAATCCTCGGCGCCTGGCGGTGCTGGCGCTGTGCGGCGTGCTGATCGCCAGCAACTGGCTGGTCTATGTGTGGGCGGTGAACAACGGGCGCATGCTGGAGGCCAGCCTGGGCTACTACATCAACCCGCTGGTGAACGTGCTGCTGGGCATGCTGATTCTCGGCGAGCGCCTGCGGCGCCTGCAGTGGCTGGCGGTGGGCCTGGCGGCCGTGGGCGTGGCGCAACAGGTGTGGCAGGTCGGCAGCCTGCCCTGGGTGTCGCTGGTGCTGGCGCTGACCTTCGCCTTCTACGGCCTGATCCGCAAACAGGCACCAGTCGCCGCCCTGCCGGGGCTGGTGGTGGAAACCTGGCTGCTGTTGCCGCTGGCCATCGGCTGGCTGCTGTTGCACCCCGCCGCCATGAGTGCCCAGCCGGCGTTCTGGAGCACCCCGGAAGCGCTGTGGCTGATGGCTGCCGGCCCGATCACCCTGGTGCCGCTGGTGTGTTTCAACGCCGCCGCCCGGCACCTGCCCTACACCACCCTGGGCTTTCTGCAGTACGTGGCGCCGACCCTGGTCCTGCTGCTCGCTGTGTTCGTCTTCGACGAGCATTTCGACGCCAGCAAGCTGCTGGCCTTCCTGTTCATCTGGGCCGGTCTGGCGGTCTACAGCGTCGACGCCTGGCTGACCCTGCGCCGCCGTGCCTGACCCTGCTGGCGGGGCGCAAGGCCCCGCCTCGCTGGACAAAAAACAGCCGATTCCCGCCAGGCCCCGCCGGCCCTGGCGCGCAGCCATTGCTCCCGGGCTTATCCACAGAAGACTCCCCAGCTTACGTGCACAACTTATTGAAATAGCTGGTTTTTTAACCGACACCCGGAAAGCCGCGGGGCACTAGCCTGGCTCGCGGCAGCCCCCAGGTTATCCACAGTGATACACACGGTTACCGGGGATATGTCGCCTCACTCCTCCGCGCGCAGGTTCAGCTCCACCATCAGGTCGTCGGCCAGGGTTTCCAGACGTGCCTTGAGGGTATCCAGCGGCAGGGACAGCGGCACCGCCAGCAGCGCTTCGGCATGGAACAGCGGGTCCCCGCTCATGGGCGCCGGGGACACATCGGTAAGCAGGTTTTCCAGGTTCACCCCCTGTTCGGCCAGCACCTGGGTGATGTCGCGCACGATACCCGGACGGTCGTTGCCCACCAGCTCCAGCAGAATCGGTTTCCAGCTGCCGGCCGGCGGCTCGTTGCCGCTGTCGGCGAACAGCACGCGGATGCCGGCCACGTCGAGGCCCTGCAGGGCTTGCACCAGGGTGTCGCGGGACTCCTTGGGCACCGCCACCCGCAGGATGCCGGCGAACTGCCCAGCCATACGGGCCATGCGGCTTTCCAACCAATTGCCGCCCTGTTCGGCGACGCACTTGGCCAGGCGCTCGACCAGCCCCGGCTGGTCCTGGGCAATCACGGTCAGTACCAGATGATCCATCTTGTGCCTCCTCGGCAGTGGCGGCTCACGCCAGGTTGAGCCAATAGGTATAGAACGCCTCGTCCCGCACATAGCCCAGGCGCTCGTACAGGCGCTGTCCAGCCAGGTTGGTTTTCGCCGTTTCCAGTTGCAGCCCGCAGGCACCGTTGGCCTGTGCATGGTCGCGGGCGCGGTTCATCAACGCCTCCCCCACACCCCGGCAGCGGGCCTGGGGTGCCACGAACAGGTCGCTGAGCAGCCACGACGGCTGCAGCATCAATGATGCGAACAGCGGGTAAAGCTGGACGAAACCGAGGCCGCTGCCGTCGTCATCAAGGGCGATGAACACCGTTGAATCGCCGCGGGCCAGGCGTTGCTGGAGAAACTCGCGCACCTCGCTGGCGGGCTTTTCCACCTCGTAGAACTGCAGGTAAGCACTGAACAGCGGCGCGAGAAGCTCAAGATCGGCCTGGGTGGCCGCATGGATACGCATGCTGGAAACTCCGCGGAAGGGGGTCGTCGCAGTATAGGCGGCTGACCGCCGGTTTCGTCGGAAGGACAACGGAACAGGCAATAAGTCGTATACCGTTTTTATATTTTTATGAAACAATATTATCGATTTTTGAGAACACAAAGCTCCGCACGTGACTGGAAAGCCTTTCTTGGTCGCAGAACGACGCGCACCCACTGATTTTCCCGATATCTTCATGTAGTATGCCGCGCCTTGGACTACAAGAATCGAACCCCCGGGTTTGAAGCGGCTATCAAGTAGAGCTGAAGAGCTGAGCAGAGTGAGGCAAGTGATGACTGAACGCGTTCAAGTCGGTGGCCTGCAGGTCGCCAAAGTGCTGTTCGACTTCGTGAACAACGAAGCCATCCCCGGTACCGGCATCGCTGCCGACAAGTTCTGGGTCGGCGCCGAAGCCGTGATCAATGAACTGGCGCCGAAAAACCGCGCCCTGCTCGCCAAGCGCGACGCGCTCCAGGCGCAGATCGACGCCTGGCACCAGGCCCGCGCCGGCCAGGCCCATGACGCCGTCGCCTACAAGGCATTCCTCCAGGAAATCGGCTACCTGCTGCCGGAACCGGCCGACTTCCAGGCCACCACCCAGAACGTCGACGACGAGATCGCCCGCCTGGCCGGCCCGCAGCTGGTGGTGCCGGTGATGAACGCGCGCTTCGCCCTGAACGCTTCCAACGCCCGCTGGGGCTCGCTGTACGACGCCCTGTACGGCACCGACGTGATCAGCGAAGAAGGCGGCGCCGAGAAAGGCCGCGGCTACAACAAGGTCCGTGGCGACAAGGTCATTGCCTTCGCCCGCGCCTTCCTCGACGAGGCCGCGCCCCTGGCTGCCGGCTCCCACGTCGACGCCACCGGCTACCGCATCGCCGACGGCAAGCTGGTCGTCAGCCTCAAGGGCGGCAGCAACAGCGGCCTGCGTGACGACGCGCAACTGATCGGCTTCCAGGGCGACGCCGCCGCGCCCATCGCCGTACTGCTCAAGCACAACGGCCTGCATTTCGAAATCCAGATCGACGCCAGCAGCCCGATCGGCAGCACCGACGCCGCCGGCGTGAAAGACGTGCTGATGGAAGCGGCACTGACCACCATCATGGACTGCGAAGATTCGGTAGCGGCCGTCGACGCCGACGACAAGACCGTGATCTACCGCAACTGGCTCGGCCTGATGAAGGGCGACCTGGCGGAAGAAGTCGCCAAGGGCGGCACTACCTTCACCCGCACCATGAACCCGGACCGCGTGTACACCACCGCTGCCGGCGGCGAGCTGACCCTGCACGGGCGCAGCCTGCTGTTCGTGCGCAACGTCGGCCACCTGATGACCAACCCAGCGATCCTCGATGCCCAGGGCAACGAAGCCCCGGAAGGCATCCTCGATGCGCTGTTCACCAGCCTGATCGCGATCCACAACCTCAACGGCAACACCAGCCGCAAGAACACCCGCAGCGGCTCGGTGTACATCGTCAAGCCGAAGATGCACGGCCCGGAAGAAGTGGCCTTCACCACCGAAATCTTCGGCCGCGTCGAAGACGTCCTCGGCCTGCCGCGCAACACCCTGAAAGTCGGCATCATGGACGAAGAGCGTCGCACCACCGTCAACCTCAAGGCGTGCATCAAGGCCGCCAGCGAGCGGGTGGTGTTCATCAACACCGGCTTCCTCGACCGTACCGGTGACGAAATCCACACCTCCATGGAAGCCGGCGCCGTGGTGCGCAAGGCCGCCATGAAGAGCGAGAAGTGGATCGGCGCCTACGAAAACAGCAACGTCGACATCGGCCTGGCCACCGGCCTGCAGGGCCGCGCCCAGATCGGCAAGGGCATGTGGGCCATGCCCGACCTGATGGCCGGCATGCTCGAGCAGAAGATCGCGCACCCGCTGTCCGGCGCCAACACCGCCTGGGTTCCGTCGCCGACCGCCGCCACCCTGCACGCCCTGCATTACCACAAGGTCGACGTGTTCGCCCGCCAGGCCGAACTGGCCAAGCGCGCCCCCGCGTCGGTGGACGACATCCTGACCATCCCTCTGGCCAAGGACACCAACTGGTCTGCCGAGGAAATCCAGAACGAACTGGACAACAACGCCCAGGGCATCCTCGGTTACGTGGTGCGCTGGATCGACCAGGGCGTCGGCTGCTCCAAGGTGCCGGACATCAACGACATCGGCCTGATGGAAGACCGCGCCACCCTGCGTATTTCCAGCCAGCTGCTGGCCAACTGGCTGCGCCATGGCATCGCCAGCGAAGAGCAGATCGTTGCCAGCCTCAAGCGCATGGCCCCGGTGGTCGACCGCCAGAACGCCAACGACCCGCTGTACCGCCCGCTGGCACCGAACTTCGACGACAACATCGCCTTCCAGGCTGCCCTGGAGCTGGTGATCGAAGGCGCCAAGCAGCCCAACGGCTACACCGAGCCGGTGCTGCACCGCCGCCGTCGCGAGTTCAAGGCCAAGAACGGCCTGTAACCCGCCGCACAGAAAACCGCCCTTCGGGGCGGTTTTTTATTGCCCGGCGTTTGCCCGCCCGTGTAGGAGCGGGCTTGCCCGCAAGCTTTTCGTTCTGAGGGTAAGAACACGTCATGACACAGGCCGTCGAGTTCGCGGCTAAAGCCCCTCCCACAGGGATTGATGTGGTGCTCTGACGACTTTTGCTCCCCCCCAAAAAATTGAACCCTTCCCATCAGGTCGTAGCCTGGGTTGAGCGCAGCGATACCCGGGGGCAGCTGTGTTGCTGTTTGGCCTGCCTGTGGGAGCCGCGCCCCGCGGCGAATGACGGCTGGGAGCGCCGAATGCCTGACCGGCTTCGCCCCGGGGCGGGGCTCCTACAGGGTCCAGCGCGCCGCGATTTCCCTCTCACGGCAGTCAGCGTTTTTATCGGCTGATTTCTAGAGGAGCGGGCTTGCCCGCGAGCTCTTCCGTTCATGTCGTTGGAACGCGTTGTGACAACGGCCGTCGAGCTCGCGGCTGAAGCCCCTCCCACAGGGATTGATGTGGTGCTTTGACGACCTTCTGCTCCCCCAAAAAAAATGAAACCTTCCCATCAGGTCGTAGCCTGGGTTGAGCGCAGCGATACCCGGGGGCAGCTGTGTTGCTGTTTGGCCTGCCTGTCGGAGCCGCGCCCCGCGGCGAATGACGGCTGGGAGCGCCGAATGCCTGACCTGCTTCGCCCCGGGCCGGGGCTCCTGCAGGGTCCAGCGCGCCGCGATTGCCCTCTCACGGCAGTCAGCGTTTTTATCGGCTGATTTCTATAGGAGCGGGCTTGCTCGCGAGCCTTTCGGTTCATATCGCCGGAACGCGTTGTGACAACGGCCGTCGAGCTCGCGGCCCAGGCCGCTCCTACAGGGTACAGCGTGACCTTTCCAACACCGAATAAAACCCTGAAACCTTCCCGTCAGGCGCACTGTCAGACTTACGTCCAATGGGCAAGCGCAGCGATGCGGTCGACCATTGTCGTCAGATAACCTCCCCACGAGTGTGTGCATGAACAGAGCGGACGCCTTCGCCCAGGCGGGCAAGACGGCGGTACTGCAGAACATCCACGGCACCATGGAATTCCTGCAGAAATTCCCGCCGTTCAACCAGATGGACGTGGGCCACCTCGCCTACCTGGTCGAACACTGCCAGCTGCGGTTCTACGAAGAAGGCGAAACCATCATCAAACCGGCCGACGGTCCGGTGGAGCACTTCTATATCGTCAAGCAGGGCCGCGTGCACGGCGAACGCCCTCACTCGGCACGGCGCGGCACCGAAACCACCTTCGAGATCACCACCGGCGAATGCTTCCCACTGGCGGCACTGATCGGCGAGCGCGCCACTCGCACCGAACACCTGGCCGCCGAAGACACCTTCTGCCTGCTGCTGAACAAGCCAGCCTTCATCAAGCTGTTCGCCATTTCTAACCCCTTGCGCGACTTCGCCCTGCGAGGGGTCAGCAGCCTGCTCGACCAGGTCAACCAGCAGGTGCAGCTGCGCGCAGTGGAAACCCTCGGCGCGCAGTACTCGCTGGACACCTCGCTGGGCGAACTGGCGATGCGCCAACCCATCGGCTGCGCCCCGGACACGCCGCTGCGCGAGGCGGTGAAGCAGATGCACGAACAGCACGTGGGCAGCATCGTGGTGGTCGACCCGGCCCAGGCGCCGTTGGGCATCTTCACCCTGCGCGACCTGCGCCGGGTGGTGGCCGACGGCAGTTCGCTGGACCAGCCGATCAGCCACCTGATGACCCAGTCGCCGTTCTACCTGCCGCCCGACGCCAGCGCCTTCGACGCCGCCATCGCCATGACAGAACGGCACATCGCCCACGTCTGCCTGGTCGAGCATGGTCGCCTGTGCGGCGTGGTGTCCGAGCGCGACCTGTTCTCCCTGCAACGGGTCGACCTGGTGCACCTGGCGCGCACCATCCGCCACGCCGGCCGCCTGGAAACCCTGGTGGCCCTGCGCGACGACGTACGCCAACTGGTCGACCGCATGCTGGCCCATGGCGCCAGCTCGACGCAGATCACCCACATCGTCACCCTGCTCAACGACCACACTGTGTGCCGGGTCATCGAGCTGACTCTCGAGGACCTGGGCGACCCGGGCGTGCCCTTCACCTGGCTGTGTTTCGGCAGCGAAGGGCGCCGCGAGCAGACGCTGCACACCGACCAGGACAACGGCATCCTGTTCGAGGCCGAGGACGCGGTGGAAGCCGCCGCCATCCGTGGCAAGCTGCTGCCCCTGGCCGAGACCATCAACCAGCGCCTGGCGCAGTGCGGCTTCACGTTGTGCAAGGGCGAGATCATGGCGTCCAACCCGGCGCTGTGCCTGTCGCGCCAGGAGTGGACCCGGCGCTTCACCAGCTTCGTGCGCGAAGCGAGCCCGGAAAACCTGCTCAGCTCCAGCATCTACTTCGACCTGCGTGCCGTCTGGGGCGATCCCAAGGGCTGCGAGCAGTTGCGCGAGGAACTGCTGGGGCATATCGCCGACAACCGCATCTTCCAGCGCATGATGGCCGAGAACGCCCTGCGCCAGCGCCCGCCGGTGGGGCGTTTCCGTGATTTCGTGGTGGCCCGCAAGGGCGCCGAGAAAGACACCCTGGACCTCAAGGTGCAGGGCCTGACGCCCTTCGTCGATGGCGCGCGACTGCTGGCACTGGCCCATGGCATCAGCGCCTGTAACACCCTGGAGCGCTTGCGCGAGCTGGTGGCTCGGGAAGTGATCGATCCGCTCGACGGTGCCGCCTACGAAGAGGCCTACCACTTCATCCAGCAGACCCGTATGCAGCAACACCAGATGCAGGCCCGCCAGGGTCAGCCTTACTCCAACCGCCTGGCGCCGGAAAGCCTCAACCACCTCGACCGGCGCATCCTGCGCGAATCCTTCCGTCAGGCCCAGCGCCTGCAGAGCAGCCTGGCGCTGCGTTACCAACTATGAATGCACTGACCTGGCTCACCGGCCGCCCGCCGGTTCTCACCGACGCCCAGCGCCAGCGCTGCGAGGCCTTGCCGGCCCCGGCACCGCTCAACGACGGTCCGCTGAAGCAGCAGCGCCTGGTGGTCCTCGACCTGGAAACCAGCGGCCTGGACATGCGCCGCGACGAGGTGCTGTCCATCGGCGCGGTGGTCATCGACCAGGGAGCCATCGACCTTGGGCAACAGTTCGAATGCACCCTGCAGCGCCAGGACCACAAGGTCAGCGCCAGCGTGCTGATCCACGGCATCGCCCCCAGCGCCGTGGCGGCGGGCAAGGCACCGGCACAGGCCCTGCTGGATTTCATGGAGTTTCTCGGCGACAGCCCGGTCCTGGCCTTCCACGCCGGCTTCGACCAGCACATGCTCCGCCGCGCCCTGAAGCAGACCCTGGGCCTGCGCCTGCGGCACAGCTTCTTCGATGTCGCCGAACTGGCGCCCATGCTCTGTCCCCAGGCCAACCTCAACCAGGGCGGCCTGGATGCCTGGACCCAGTACTTCGGCCTGCAGGTGCACCAGCGCCACCACGCCAGCGCCGACGCCCTGGTGACCGCCGAGCTTGCACTGATCCTGTTCAGCCGCGCCCGTAAGCAACAGATGGACAGCCTGCATATTCTGGAGCAGCGACTGACCGGCTGGCGCAGGCGGCAACGCAGCCTGTCGTTCTAACGAGCAGGCTGCTTCCGAATGACAGCATCCCTGTAGGAGCGGACTTGTCCGCGAGCCCGGCGGCCTGTGCCCCGCAACCATTCACCTGGCCTGACGAACAGCTCGCGGGCAAGCCCGCTCCTACAGGCCGCAGCACCAGCCGGATGCGTGCCCCACCTGTAGGAGCGGCTTCAGCCGCGAGCTCGGCGGGCTGTGCCCGACGATGTTTTTCCGGTTCAAACAAAGAGCTCGCGGGCAAGTCCGCTCCTACAGGTGTCGCACCGATCAGAAGGGCTACAGGTCGCGCATCAGCAGCGCGTAATCCAGGTCCAGCTCGGCCGGCACGGGCAGGTACAGCACGTGCCCGTCCCCCGGTGCCACCGAGACCGACTGGCCCTGGGCGTTCTCCAGGTGCTCGAGGGTGAAGCGCTGGTTGCCTTGGGGCGTCATCAGCTCCACGCCATCGCCCACGGCGAAACGATTCTTCACCCGCACCTCGGCCAGCTCGCCCCGACGCAGGCCGGTGAATTCGCCGACGAACTGCTGGTGCTCCGACTGCGAGCTGCCGTGCTGGTAGTTCTGGTATTCGTCGTGCACGTGCCGGCGCAGGAAGCCCTCGGTGTAGCCGCGGTTGGCCAGGGAGTCGAGGCTGCGCATCAGGCTCATGTCGAACGGTCGCCCGGCCACCGCGTCGTCGATGGCGCGACGATAGGCCTGGGCGGTGCGGGCGCAATAGAAGTGGCTCTTGGTCCGTCCCTCGATCTTCAGCGAATGCACGCCCATGGCCACCAGGCGCGGCACGTGCTGCAAGGCCCGCAGGTCCTTGGAGTTCATGATGTAGGTGCCGTGCTCATCCTCATAGGCAGCCATCTGCTCGCCGGGGCGGGTAGCCTCTTCCAGCAGGAACGCCTGGGTGGTCGGCGCGCCCTGCCCCAGGGTCGGCTCGACCAGGCGCACGATATCCCCCGTCTCGTTCTCCCCCGCCGGCGTGGCCTGGTACTGCCAGCGACAGGCATTGGTGCAGGTGCCCTGGTTGGGGTCGCGGCGGTTGATGTAGCCGGACAGCAGGCAGCGCCCGGAATAGGCCATGCACAACGCACCATGGACGAAGACCTCCAGCTCCATGTCCGGCACGCTCTGGCGGATTTCCTCGATTTCTTCCAGGGCCAGCTCCCGCGACAGGATTACCCGGGTCAGCCCCTGGCGCCGCCAGAACTCGACGCTGGCCCAATTCACCGCGTTGGCCTGTACCGACAGGTGGATGGGCATGTGCGCAAAGTGCTCGCGCACCAGCATGATCAGGCCGGGGTCGGACATGATCAGCGCATCCGGCGCCATCGCCACCACCGGCTCCAGGTCCTTGAGGAAAGTCTTCAGCTTGGCGTTGTGCGGCGCGATGTTAACCACCACGTAGAACTGCTTGCCCTGGGCATGGGCCTCGACAATGCCCAGGGCCAGGTGGGCGTGATCGAATTCGTTGTTGCGCACGCGCAGGCTGTAACGCGGCTGGCCGGCGTACACCGCGTCGGCGCCGTAGGCGAAGGCATAGCGCATGTTTTTCAGGCTGCCGGCGGGCGACAGCAGTTCGGGACGGGAGAGCATGGAACACCTGCTTGCAAGGCAAAGCCGGCGATTCTAGGGACGCCCCGGGTGACGCTCATTGACCTGCATCTATAAGCCGGTTCGGCCGTCCATCTTGAACACGTCGCGGCGATTGCGGGCGCGATGTCCTTCTGCAATCATATGAGAATAATTATCAACCTACTTCCCATCCTCGCGAGGTGCGCGTGTCGGCCCAGGGTTCCAGCCACCAACAGTTGGTGGGTCTGCTCTATCGCGACCATCGCGCCTGGCTGTTCGGCTGGCTGCGCAAGAACCTGAACTGCACCCAGCGCGCCGAGGACCTCAGCCAGGACACCTTCGTCCGCCTGCTGGGCCGCAGCGACCTGCAGGAACCGCGAGAGCCCCGGGCTCTGCTGACCACCATCGCCAAAGGCCTGCTGATCGACCAGTTCCGTCGCAGCGCCCTGGAACGCGCCTACCTCGATGAACTGGCCCAGGCCCCGGAGAACCTGCACCCCAGCCCGGAGGAACAGGCCCTGGCGCTGGAAGCGCTGAGCGAGATCGACCGCCTGCTCGGCCAGCTCTCGAAGAAGGCGCGCGCCGCCTTCCTCTATAACCGCCTGGATGGTCTGGGCCACGCCGAGATCGCCGAGCGCCTGGGCGTGTCGCCGTCGCGGGTGCGCCAGTACCTGGCCCAGGGGCTGCGCCAGTGCTACATCGCCCTGTACGGAGAACCGCTGTGAGCCAGGTCTCCGCCCGCGCCCTGAACGAAGCCATCGGCTGGCAGCTGTGCCTGGACTCCGGTGAAGCCAGCGATCAGCAGCGCCATGAATTCCAGCGCTGGCTGGCCGCTCACCCGGATCACGCCCGGGTCTGGCAACAACTGGGTGGCATCGACCAACAACTGGGCGCGGCGGCCTCACCCCTCGCCCGCCGGGCATTGCTGCAGAGTGGCGGCGTCCGGCGCCGCGCCTTGCGCCGGCTCGGCGGCACGACGCTGGGCCTGTTGTTGGCGGGCGGCATCCTGCTGGGTCTGCTGGCCCAGCACCGCACCCTCGGCGACTACCTGAGCGACCAGCACACCGCCGCCGGCGAGCAGCGCGAGCTGCTGTTGCCGGACCGCAGCGCCGTGCGGCTCAACAGCCGCAGCGCGCTGGACATCGACTTCAACGATCACGAGCGGCGGCTGTTCCTGCGCAGTGGCGAGATCCTGGTGCAGACCGCGCCGGGCGACGGCCGGCCGTTCCTGGTGGAAACCGCCCAGGGTCGCCTGCGCGCCCTGGGCACGCGCTTCCTGGTGCGCCGCGACGGCGATGCCACCGAACTGGTGGTGCTGCAATCGGCCGTGGCCGCGCGCCCGGCCCACGCCCCGCAGGAGCGGGTGATCCAGGCCGGGCAGCGGGTGCGCATGGACACCGAGCACCTGGGCGACAACCAGCCGGCCCCAGTAGGTGTCGATGCCTGGGCCCGCGGCATGCTGGTGGCGGACAACCTGCGCCTGGCCGATCTGCTCGACAGCCTGGGCGAGTACCGCAGCGGCTACCTGGGGCTGGACGACTCGCTGGCTGACCTGCGCATCAGCGGCAGCTTCCCGCTGCACGACAGCGACCTGGCGCTGGAGGCCCTGAGCCTCAGCCTGCCGGTGCGTATCGAGCACGTGGGCCCCTGGTGGACGCGGGTGGTGCCGGCCACCCCATAAATATTTTCACCGGCCCCTGTCACTTTTCCATTCTGCTCCGGTAACAGGACATTGAGAGAGATTCCCACTTAGGAGAGCTTCGCAATGTCCCGTAACCGAACGCCGTTCCGCCGCCACCTGCTGGCCCTGACCGTTGCCCTCGCCAGCCAGGTGGGCATCGCCAGTGCCGATCCCTACCAGCTGCCCGCCGGGCCGCTGGCCGCCACGCTCAACCAGATCGCCAGCCAGGCCGGCGTGACCCTGAGCATCGATCCGTCGCTGACCGCCGGCAAGCAATCCGCCCCGGTCCAGGGTGACTTCGACGCCATCAGCGCCCTCGGCCAGGCCCTGCGCGGCACCGGCCTGCAGCTGCAGGCCGGCTCGGGCGGCGCCTACAGCCTGGTGCCGGTGCCCACCGGCTCGCTGGCCCTGCCGGACATCACCGTGCAGGCCACCGGCCAGCAGGAAAGCGCCTGGGGCCCGACCACCGGCTACCTGGCCAACCGCACTGCCGCCGGCACCAAGACCGACACGCCGCTGGCGGAAACCCCGCGTTCGATCTCCGTGGCCACCCGCGAGCAGATGCAGGACCGCAAGGTGCAGAACCTCGACGACGCAGTGCGCTACATGCCCGGCGTCGTGGCCAGCAGCTACGGCAGCGACGCCCGCGCCGACTGGATGAAGATCCGCGGCTTCGAGCCGATCCAGATGCTCGACGGCCTGCCCCTGCCCAAGGGCAGCTACACCATGGCCAAGCTGGAAACCTGGAACCTGGAGCGCGTCGCCGTGCTGCGCGGCCCGGCCTCCTCGGTCTATGGCCAGACCCCACCAGGCGGCCTGGTGGATGCCGTCAGCCTGCGTCCGCAGGCCGAAAGCAGCCACCAGGTTCAGGTGCAGGTCGGCAACTACAACCACAAGCAGATCAGCTTCGACAGCACCGGCAAGATCGACGATGAAGGCCGCTTCCTCTACCGCTTCAGCGGCGTGGGGCGCGACAGTGGCACCCCGGTCGAACACATGGACGACCAGCGTTTCAACCTGGCGCCGAGCCTGACCTGGAACATCGCCGACGACACCAAGCTGACCTTCCTCGGCCAGTTCAACCGCGACGATACCGGCGGCACCAGCCAGTTCCTGCCGCTGCAGGGCACCCGCCTGGGCACGCCGGCCGGCAAGATCGACCTGCGCAAGAACCTGGGCGATCCGGACTGGGAGTTCTACGACAAGACGTTCTATGCACTGGGCTACGCCTTCGAGCACCGCCTCAACGATGTCTGGCAGTTCCGCCAGAACCTGCGCTACAGCAAACTCGAACTGGATAACCAGATCATCACGGCGGGCGGCTGGTCGGGTGCGGTGTCCGACGATGGCACGGTGACCCGTGGCGCCAACGTCTACGACGAAAACCTCAGCCACTTCGCCCTGGACAACAACTTCCAGGCAGACTTCGACACCGGCGCGCTGAGCCACACGCTGCTGATCGGCCTGGACTACACCCGCGTGAACACCGATTACCGCTGGCTGTTCGGCAGCGCGCCGACCAGCAACATCATCACTCCGGTCTATGGCCAGGACTTCAGCGGTGTCACCTACAACGCCTTCCAGGACTACAACCAGAAGCGTCGCAACACGGGTCTCTACCTGCAGGACCAGATCGCCCTGGATGCCTGGCGCCTGACCCTGGGCGGTCGCTGGGACCGCCTGGACACCGACTCGGTGTTCTACAACGCCGGCGGCGCCAGGGACAGCCGCCGCGACAGCCAGTTCAGCGGCAACGCGGCCCTCGCCTACGTCTTCGAGTCGGGCTTCACGCCTTACATTTCCTACGCCGAATCCTTCCAGGCGGAAGCCGGCGGTATCGTTGACGGCGCAGCCGGCACAGGCGAAGCCTTCGAACCGAGCACGGGCAAACAGTACGAACTGGGCATCAAGTACCAGCCGCCGGGCAGCGACATGCTGTTTACCGCCGCGGTCTATGACCTGAAGCGGCAGAACATCGTCACCACCAACACACTGGGCGCCACCGAGCCCCTGGAAGAAGTGGAAGTCCGTGGTTTCGAGTTGGAAGCGATCGGTAACGTGACCGAAGAATTCAAACTGACGGCATCCTACACCTACGCCAACAGCAAGATGACCAAGGTCGGCGACCCGCGCGACAAGAACCGCACGCTGCCGCTGACCCCGGAGCACCAGGCCTCGTTCTGGGCTGACTACGATTGGAGCGCGGGCCCGCTGGCCGGCTTCGGCGTGGGCGTGGGCGCACGCTTCGTCGGCTCGACCGACAACATCGCGGTCGGCAGCATCGGGTTCGTCAGGGACACATCGGACGGCCATGCCGGCGCATACACCGTGTACGACGCCGCGGTTCGCTATGACCTCGGTCAGGTCGACACCAGCCTGCGCGGTGCCACCGTGGCCCTCAACGTGAAGAACCTGGCCGACAAGAAATACCTGTCCACCTGCGACGGCTTCTATTGCTACGCCGGTGATCCACGCCAGGTAACCGCCAGCCTCAACTACGCCTGGTAACCCCAGGACACGGGAAAAGAAAAAGCCCCCTCGCCTGATGGCGAGGGGGCTTTTTCATGGCTGAAAAAAGGCAGTGGCCAAGCGTTTTCGTTGATCGAAGATCCCGCCAACGGATGAATCAGGCGCTCTCGCTCCGCGTCCCACAGCCTGCTCGGCAGACCGGAGCAGCAGGGAAACGCTTCATCAATGGTGGCGAACTAGGACGAGGTGCCTGCGCAAATGGCCTGATAGAGCGGTGACTCCACCTCGAGCGTGGTCATGGTCTCGAACTTCGCCTGCCCCGCCTCGTTAAGGCTGAACATCGCTCGCTCCGCGCACAGCAGCTGGTAGCTGTGGCTTTCCACGGTAGATGTCAGGTGCTGCTTTTCAAAGCGATACAGCGAGAAACGGGCGGTACGACCGCGACGGGAGTCGTCGATGACCTGTGCCTGGGCACGGTCGAGCACCGTGTAGACCAGCGGCATCGGATAGCGCATGGTCCAGGGGCGCCACAACATCTCACCCTCCTCGCTGGAAACGATCAGGGAGCCTTCCGGCAGGCGCGCCTGCTTGGTTTCGAACCAGGTGTATTCGTAGTGAATGGTGTAGCCGAGCATACCCACGCCGGCCAGGACCGGAATGATCCACTTCGGCAGACGATCGCGGGTCAGCTTGCGCAGCAGCAGCGCAACGCCTGCGCCCGCCAGGGCGGCACAGATGGCGGCAACGAGGTGCCAGATCATAGGCAGTTCCTTAAAAAAATCGGGCTTCCAGAGGAAGCCCGATTCGTTATGCAACCGTGAGTCAAATAGCAGCTACCTGACGTCGGCTGGGATTATCACTTAGTGGTTCAGCGCGGCGCCAGCACCTTTCGGAGTCCGCACGCTTTCCACCAGGTCCTGGATAGCCTGAGGCGGAGCCTCGGACGACAGGGAAACGGCATAGGCCACCGCGAAGTTCAGCACCGCACCGATGGCGCCGAAGGCCTGCGGCGAAATACCGAAGATCCAGTTGTCAGGCGTATTGGCGAACACCGCCGTACCAGGGATGAAGAACCAGCCCAGGTACAGGAAGATGTACACACTGGTGCTCACCAGACCGACCAGCATGCCTGCGACCGCGCCCTTGCTGTTCACGCGCTTGGAGAAAATCCCCATCATCAGCGCCGGGAACAGGCTCGAGGCGGCAAGTCCGAATGCCAGCGCCACCACCTGGGCGGCGAATCCAGGTGGATTGAGCCCCAACCAGGTTGCCAGGATGATCGCCCCCGTCATGGATAGTCGGGCCGCCAACATCTCGTTCTTCTCGCTGATCTTCGGATTGATGATGGTCTTGACCAGGTCATGACTGACCGCCGAGGAAATAGCCAGCAGCAGGCCCGCCGCCGTCGACAATGCCGCAGCGATGGCGCCTGCCGCGATCAGGCCGACGACCCAGCCGGGCAGGTTGGCGATTTCCGGGTTGGCCAGAACGATGATGTCGTTGTTGACCACCAGCTCGTTGCCATTCCAGCCACGCTCCTGAGCGGTCGGCGCGAAGGCGGTGCTGGCATCGTTGTACATCTGCACGCGACCGTCGCCGTTCTTGTCTTCCCAGGTGATCAGACCCGTTTCTTCCCAGGTCTGGATCCAGCTCGGACGCTCCTCATAGAGCAACGCCTGGGCTTGCGGGCCTTCCGGATAGATGGTGTCGATCAGGTTCAGACGCGCCATGGAGGCAACGGCCGGCGCGGTGAGATACAGCACGGCGATGAAAATCAGCGTCCAGCCTGCCGACCAGCGAGCATCGGCCACCTTCGGCACGGTGAAGAAGCGGATGATCACGTGCGGCAGACCCGCGGTACCGATCATCAGCGACAGGGTGAACAGGAACATGTTCAGCTTGTTGTCGGTGTCGGCGGTATAGGCCGCGAAGCCCAGGTCCTGAACGACGGTATCCAGCTTCTCCAGCAGCGGTACACCCGACTCGACGTGAGTACCGAACATGCCGAACATCGGGATCGGGTTGCCGGTCAGCTGGAAGGCAATGAACACGGCAGGGATGGTGTAGGCAATGATCAGCACCACGTACTGCGCCACCTGGGTGTAGGTGATGCCCTTCATGCCGCCGAACACGGCGTAGACGAAGACGATCGCCGCCGCGATCCAGATACCGGCCGAGTTGCTCACTTCCAGGAAGCGGGAGAACGCGACACCGGCACCGGACATCTGGCCGATCACGTAGGTCACGGAGATGAGGATCAGGCAGACGACCGCGGTCAGGCGAGCGCCACGGCTGTAGAAACGATCACCGATGAAGTCCGGTACGGTGAACTTGCCGAACTTGCGCAGGTACGGGGCCAGCAGCATGGCCAGCAGCACATAGCCGCCGGTCCAGCCCATCAGGTACACGGAGGTGGCGTAACCACCGGAGGCGATGATACCGGCCATGGAAATGAAAGATGCCGCAGACATCCAGTCAGCGGCCGTCGCCATGCCGTTGGTCACAGGGTGGACACCACCCCCGGCTACGTAGAATTCCTTGGTCGACCCGGCACGCGCCCACACCGCGATGATGATGTAGAGCAGGAAGGAGCCGCCCACGAAGAGCATGTTGATCCAGTATTGACTCATGGTGGCTTACTCCTCGACCCCGAATTCCTTGTCCATCTTGTTCAGCCGCCACGCGTAGTGAAAGATGATCAGGATAAAGGCGATGATCGAGCCCTGTTGGGCGAACCAGAAACCGAGGTCCGTTCCACCAACCGGGATGCCAGACAGCAAGGGACGCAAGAGGATGGCGCAACCGTACGAAACGAAAGCCCAGGCCACCAGGCTCCATGTAATAAGGCGAACATTCGCCTTCCAATACGCTGCCGCATTCGCTTTTTCAGAAGTCATAGATGCCTCCAGTTATTGTTATTCTCGTGCAGATTCAACCTAGCAGCAGGTTACGCCTAGCCGACAGTTAGACATTGGTAGCAGCCGCTGGTCGCGGCGCTCGCCAATAGGCCGCGCGCTCCCCCCTCCTCAGCGGGCTGGCACCATGCGGGACGGGCGTTCCAACGATTGAGGCGGGAAACGAGGCCGCGTTTCCAGCAGACGTGCTCAGGCAGGAGAAAACTCAATCGGTAACAAATACCGCTGTTCGTCGTACTCGATTCGGTGCTGCTGCCGCTCGGTGTCTTCCTCGACCGTCTTGCATTCGCCCGCGACATCGGCCGTGCGATGGCTGACCCGCTTCTGCTTGAGCAAGAGATCGCGGTAGCCTTCGCGGCCTACCTTTTCGGTGATGACCACCACGCCTTCAGCGTGGCTGAAACTGCCTGCGCACTCGTCATCCCGTTCCCCGCCAGACGTGACGACGATCAGCTCGTTCAACACTGATCGCAGGTGCTTGCCCTCGAGTTCATAGAGACTCAGTGCGGTTTCGTAAAACGGGTTGAGGCGTGACCCATTGCGCCGGTGGATTCGAATGCCGAACGCCAGCTCGTCCTGGCGCAAACGATACGGCGCGGTATCGAACTCGAACCCCGAGACGAAGATCGCATCCCAGTCGAGCAGGTGTGGCTGGACTTGGCGCGCCACGATGGCAGGCTCGTCGTTGCTCAGCACCAGCACCTCGAGGTCGCTTTCGCCCTGGTCGGTGTGCGAATCCCGGATCAGTGGCACGGCCACCAGCGTCAGGTGCGGGCGGGCCGGCCACACCTTGCAGATGCTCTGCCCGGCATCCACTCGATAGCCGCCACGTTCGTCCTGCAGGAGCTGTCCCGTCCCATGGCCAGGGTGTGCCTGCTCCAGCCAGCCGGGCAGTTGCTCACGGCAGTCGGCCAGCGCCAGCGGCGCCAGCAGCAGGCCGTAGAGTGCGGCGAGAAGGGTCGTTCTGTTCATCCGTGAATCGCTCCAATGGGTCCGGGCGCCAGTCTACGTGGCCGTTCGCAAGCTGCCCATGGCGGGCGTCACGAAACAGGTTGGCGATGCGCCAGGCCAGCAGGTGCCCGGCACGGTTCTCTTCACGCAACCCCACATGGCCGCTCATGGCTGGTACCACAGGCGCATGAAGCCCAGCGCCAGCACCAGGCCGACCTGGCCGAGCGCCGCACACAGCGACAGGAAGGAACGCAACGAGCTGTGGTGCACCGCGTCCGGCAAGCCGGTCAGGGCGGTCCAGAACCCTTCGGGCAGCAGCACCAGGCTGAGGTGGGCCAGGGGTTTTCCGGTCAACATCAGGCCATCGATCAGGCCGAACCAGCCACAGAACATCAGACCGACCAGGATGATCACCGCCACCACCAGGCCCAGGGCCAGGCACGCGGAGAACTGCAGTAACAGACGCATAGGTATTTCTCCAAGGAGGGGGCGCGGCACTCGCCGCGCCGGTTGAATCAGGCTTGGGTGGGGGTGCCGGGCAGGGTCCGGCCAACGCCGTACCAGTCCAGCTTGCGGGTCAGCACCATGATTCCGGACAGCACGCCGAACACCAGCAGCGAGCCCATCAGCAGGGCGTAATCCTCGGCGTTGAGCAGGGCGTAGAGCATTCCGTAGAGCGCCGTGAGCAGCACCGCGAAGCCCACCCCGCGCACCGCGCTGTGCAGCACGAAACTGACGTAGAAGCCGATCAGCCCGACGCAGGCGCCAGCAGAGAGCCCGTAGGCCGTGGCAAACGGCAGGTGCTCGGCAAGCGACAGCAGCAACAGGTAGAACAGCGCCAGCGACATCCCCACCAGGGCGTACTGCACCGGGTGCACCGCCAGGCGCTTGAGCACCTCGAACAGGAAGAACGTGGCGAAGGTCAGGGTGATGAACAGCAGCGCGTATTTGATGGCGCGGTCGGTCTTCAGATACTGGTCCACCGGGTCGACGAAACTCACCCCGAAGTTGCGCCCCAGCAGGCCGTGGCACTGGTTGGCGCCCACACAGTCACGCAGCGCTTCCTCCAGGTTGGTGGCGAAGAAACTGGTCTGCCATTCGGCCGTGAAACCCTTGGCCGTCACCTCACGGCGGCTCGGCAGGTACTCGCCGATGAAGCTCGGGTGCGGCCAGTCGGAGGCCAGCGTGACCTGGCTGTCGCGTCCCACCGGCACCACGTTGAGCTGCTCGGTGCCCTGCAGCTTGAGGTCGAAGGCGAACGCCAGGGTTTGCCCGCCCTGGGCATCCACCACCGGCAACGGCGCATGCACACCCGCGCCGAAGTTGCTGTCGCCGGTGCCCGGTTCGAAATTCACCACCTTGCCGTTCAGCTTCAACTTGAGGTCATTGCTGATGCCGCGGATGTCGCTGATACCGACCGACACGAAGGGCGTCTCGAAGCGGTAGAACCCCAGGTCGTCGCCCAGGCCGAGCCGGGCCGGCAGGCGAAACTCACCGCTGACCTGGCTGTCGCTGCGGTACAGGCGCGCCTCGTAGATGCCGCGCGCACGCAGTTCGGTGCTCACCTTGCCATCGAGGACGAAACGCTCCGGCAGGAAGTACAACCGCCCGCGAATCTGGCGCTCTTCCGTGTAGCGTTCGCCGCTGGCGTTGGTTTTCCATTCATGGGTGGTCTTGATGTAGGGCAGCACCAGGATCGGCCCGGTGATCTGCTGCCGGTAGCTGGAGCTGCGGGCGATGTCCTGCATGACGATGGCGCGCTGCTGCTGCCGCTCGCCAACCAGCCCGCCGATCATCAGCAGGGGAATCATCAACAACAGGATCAGCAGGGCGATGATGCCCAGTTTGAAGCCCAGGGTTCGGCTCATGGTGCGACTCTCCGTGACGGTTTCGATGCGGAGCAGTCTGGGCAGCCGACGTGGGGGTTTTATGGAGCGAATATGGGAAGTGTGTGGAGACTCTGTGGGAAAGCCGCCCGGGCCGATGGACAGCCTCTACCGAACTGGGTAGCGTGCCGCCCATTGCCACCAAGGAGGAACGGCCATGACCCCGAACAGCCCCTACACGCCCCCGCAATCGAACGTTGACCCGGAATCGCTGGTCACCGAAGAGCAGATCGCGGCGCTGCCGGTTTCCGATACATGGAAACAGCGCTTCAGCGCGATGCACCGGGCCGGTGGCTACAAGATGCCAAGGCTCAAGGAGCTGACACCGGCAGAACGGCGCAAGGCCTTCGGGTTCAACTTCCTGGCGTTCTTCTTCGGGCCGATCTACTACGCCATCAAGGGCATGTGGAAAAAGGGCCTGGCGCTGTTCGTCGTCTGCGCCGCAGCCGTGCTCATCGCGGGCATGGGCCTGGACTACCTCGGCTACGGCACCGTCGCCGACGGCCTGCGCTACGGCATAGCGGCCGTCTTCGCCGCGCGCGCCAATATCGACTACTACAAGAAGATGCTGCTCGATGACAACGGCTGGTGGTGAATGCGCATCATGGAGCCCCCACACGCGCGCCCCATGAGGCCGCCCTCACGAACGTTGCGGACGCAGAGCGTCCGGGGCTGCGCGCCCACGCAGAGCATGGGGGCGATCGGAATGTTTGATCACCCGCCAATGAGTAGCCTGGGTTGAGCACCGCGATACCCGGGGAACAAGGCAGGCGCCGCAACGGCCGACCCAGGATGTGGCCGATCACTGGCTCACTGATCGTGATCGCGCTCGCTCTGACGACGCAGATCGGAATCGGCGTGTACAAACGCCTGATTGGCTGTCCACGCGCCTTTGGCGACTGCTACCTGCCCGGCACGGAGGCGCTGTTCTGGCCGCAGACCGTCAGCATGCTGTCCCTGTACCTGGCGCTGCTGACCCTGCTGCTGGTCCTCGTCACGTGGACGCTGGGCTGGCTGTTCCGACGGCTGCGGGCGCTGATGCGCCGATAGCCGCCGCGTGCTGCGGCCTACTCGCCGCGGATGTACTGTTCCAGTTGTTGGATCAGGTTGGCCTGTTCGGCGATGGTGTCCTTGACCAGGTCACCGATCGACAGCAGGCCGATCAGCTCGCCCTCGGCAATCACCGGCAGGTGGCGCAGGTGGCGGTCGGTCATCAGTTGCATGCAGTGCTGGGCGCTGTCCCGGGGGCTGACGGTGATCACGTCTGCCGTCATGATTTCGCTCACCTGGGCGCTGAAGGCTGAGCGTTTCAACAAGTCCACCTTGCGTGCGTAGTCACGCTCACTGACGATCCCGGCCAGGCGCCCGTTATCCAGCACCACCAGCGCACCGATGCTCTTTTCGGCCATCATCTTGATCGCATCCAGTACCGTAGCGGTAGGGCTGACGCTGTAGACGGCAGCGGACGGCTTCGCGCGGAGAATCTCGGCGACTGTTTTCATCAGGGGACTCCCGGTCTCGTTGTTATTCGCAAAAGAAACGGCCAGAGGCACTCCATGAGAATAGCCGCACTGGCGCCCGAATCAGAACACCGTGGCGACCTCGACGCAACCCGTACCGCCAGATGCCGGGCCGAGGCAGTGAGCGGGTTCTCAGGCGGCTGGCAGATCGAGCGCCGCTTCGACGCCCTCGGCGAGGTTGGTCACCCGGATACTGCCGCCGTGCAGGGTGGCCACTTCCTGCACGAAATTCAGCCCCAGGCCGGTGCTCTTGCGGCCACTGGCCGGCCGCGGCAAAGAGTAGAAGCGTTCGGTCAGGCGCCCCAGGGCATAGTCGGGAATGGCCTCGCCCTGGTTGAACACGCGTAACACGATACGTCCCTGGACCGCGTCGGCAGCGAGCCGGAGCAGCCCGCCCGGCACGCTGAAATCCAGGGCGTTATCCAGCAGGTTGGTCACCGCCTGGCGCAGCAGGAAGGCCTCGCCACATACGCGCAGCGCACCGTCGATGCGGTTGTCCACCTGCAGGCCAAGGCCTTCGATGCGCGCGACCTGGGCCTGCAACTGATCCTCCAGCAGTTCGCGCAGCACCAGCACCTCCTGCTCTTCCAACCCCTGGCGCTGCTCGACCTGGGCCAGGTGCAGCAGGCGCTCGATCAACTGCTGCATGCGCGCGCTTTCCTGTTCGATGTTGCTGACGAAGCGCTGGCGCTGCTCGCTGGGCATGTCGCTGCCCAGCAGCTCGGCGGCGCCACGAATGGCCGCCAGCGGGCTTTTCAGCTCGTGGGTCAGGGTGTGCACGTAGCGCTCGACGTAGGCCTTGCCCTCCAGCTCGGTGCGCATCCGCTCCACCGCCACGGCCAACTGGCCCAGCTCCCCGCCCCGTACCGACGGCAACTCGGCGCGCTGCCCCTCGCTGACCGCCTGGGCGTAACGGGTCAGGCGGCGCAGCGCGCCACTCAGCCACCAACTGAGCAGGCCACCGATCAACAGGCCCAGCACGATCAGCCCGGCGCCCAGCCAGCCCAGGCGCGTCTGGGAGCGTTCGATATAGGGTTGCAACGCCCGGTTGGGCTTGGCCACCGAGACCACGCCGATGATCCGCTCGCCGTCCATGATCGGCGCCGCCACGTACATCACCGAGGAATCCGGGTCTTGCGGGTCCTCGCGGCTGGAGCGCGCGCCGTACTGGCCCTTGAGGGTCAGGTAGACGTCGTTCCAGCGCGAGTAGTCCTGGCCCACCGCTTCGCCCGCGGAATCGAGCAGCACGATGCCCTTGGCGTCGGTGACATAGATGCGGTGATCGACCCGGCTCTTGTCCAGGCCCCAGATGTTCGCCTGCGGGCGACGCTGGCCGTAGGAATTGAGCTGCTCGGACAAGCGACTCTGGGTCAGGCGTCCGCTCTTGAGGTCCTCGCGCAGGATTTCCGCGAGCAGGTTGGCGGTGTCGACCAGGGTTTCCTCGGTGGACTGCCGTACCCCGGGGCGGATCTCGTCCATCACCGTGCTCAGGACGAACCAGCCGGACAGTCCGACAAACAGGAAGTACACCAGGAAGATGCGGACGCCGAGCGGCATGTCAGCGCTCCGGGGTGTAGCTGTAGCCCAGGCCGCGGTGCGTCTGGATCGGCTCGGCCGCCGCATGCACCGCCCGCAGCTTGGCACGCAGGCTCTTGATGTGGCTGTCGATGTTGCGCGCATACCCCGCATCGGCGGCCACGCCCAGGGCATCGAGCAGTTGCTCGCGGGCGAACACCCGCTCCGGCTGGGCCAGCAAGGCGGTCAGCAGGTGGAATTCATGGCGTGTCAGGCTGAGGGGCTGCTCGTGGTAGTGGATCTGGTAGCGCAGCCGGTCCACGCGGAACGGGCCGTCCGCCACCGCGGCCGGCGCCTCGGGTTGGCGCGGCGCGATGCGCTTGAGGATCGCCTTGACCCGGGCCGCCAGCTCACGGGGGCTGAAGGGTTTGACCACGTAATCGTCGGCGCCGATCTCCAGGCCCACCACGCGGTCGATCTCCTCGCTGCGGGCGGTGAGGAAAATCACCGGCACCTCGGACACCCGCCGCAGCCGCTTGCAGGCCTCGAAGCCGCTCATGTCCGGCAGACCGACGTCGAGGATCACCAGGTCGAACGGCTCCTGGGCCAGCCGCTCCAGGGCTTCGCCGGCCAGGCTCAGCCAGCAGGTGGTGAACCCCTCGGATTGCAGGGCGAACACCAGGGTGTCGGCAATGGCGGCTTCGTCTTCGACAATCAGAATGTGCGGCATGGGCGTCCTGCCTGGAAGGAATGGCAGCGAGCCTGCGGCAGGGTGAAAGCGCCGTCAAGGTGCGGCCTGCCGGTGCGAGGCTATAGGCGGTGGAGCGTGGGTTGCCAACCCTGTAGGAGCGGCCTTGGCCGCGAGCTCGGCGGTAGTGGTCCTGCATTGACCTGGCTGAGGTACGGAAGAGCTCGCGGGCAAGCCCGCTCCTACAAAGAGCGGGCCCGGAACATCAGGCGCTAGGTCGTTGATCGCCAACCCCGTAGGAGCGGCCTTGGCCGCGAGCTCGGCGGTAGTGGTCCTGCATTGACCTGGCTGAGGTACGGAAGAGCTCGCGGGCAAGCCCGCTCCTACAAAGAGCGGGCCCGGGGCACCCGGCGGTAGATCGTTGATCGCCACCCGTAGGAGCGGCCTTGGCCGCGAGCTCGGCGGTAGTGGCCCTGCATTGACCTGGCAGGGGAACGGAAGCGCTCGCGGGCAAGCCCGCTCCTACAAAGAGCGGGCCCGGGCATCAGGCGGCAGATCGTTGATCGCCAACCCCGTAGGGGCGCAATCAGCCCAACTGGAAGCGTCCGGTGTTCTGCGCCAGGCCCTGGCTGCCGCGGCGCAGCTGCTCGGCAGCACTGCTCACCGCCTGGGCGCCATCGAGCAAGGCACTGGCCGCCTGGTCGACCTGCTGGATGTTGCCGCTCACCTCATCGGCGGTGGCCGCCTGCTGTTCGGCCGCGGTGGCGATCTGCGCCAGGCGATCGCTGACCCGCTGCACCGACTCGACGATGCCGTCCAGGTCTTCACCCATGGCCAGCACGCTGCCCACATCCCCTTCGGCCTGGCGCACCGCCTCTTCCATCTGGCTGACCGACTGGCCGACCACCTTGTGCAGGTCGGCGACGGTCTGGGCGATTTCCGCCGTGGAGTTCTGGGTACGCTGGGACAGCGAGCGCACTTCGTCGGCCACCACGGCAAAGCCCCGGCCCTGCTCACCGGCCCGGGCCGCTTCGATGGCGGCATTGAGCGCCAGCAGGTTGGTCTGCTCGGCGATGCCCTTGATCACGTCGACCACCCGGGTGATCTGCTCGGTCTGCACCTGCAGCTGTTGCAGGGTCGAGGCGCTGTCGCCGAGGCGGCTGCTGAGCTGGCGCATGCTGGCACTGGTACGGGCGCTGCGCTGGTTGCTCTGGTTGGCGATTTCGCGGGTCTGGCCGGCTTCCATCGCTGCCTGCTCGCAACTCTGCGCCACGCTCTGGGCGGTGGCCGCCATCTGCGTGGCGGCGGTGGCGATCTGGCTCATCTGTCCCTGCTGCTGCTCCACGGCCACCAGGGCGTTCTGCGCCTGGGTGCTGAGCACCTGCACGGTGCCGCCGAGGTTCTGGCTTTCCTGGTTGACGCCCTGCAGCGAGTCGCGCATCTGCCCCACCGCGGTGTTGAGCGCCGCGGCGATGCTCGCCAGGTCGTCCTCGCCGTGCACCTGCATGCGCACCCGCAGGTCGCCATCACGCAGGCCCTGGGCCGCCTCGATGATCCCCGCCGTGCTGCGGCGGATCGAGGCGTTGAGGCACAGCAGCACATACAGCGCGAGCAGCGTCAGCAGGCTGAACACCACGATCACTTCGATCATGTTCACCTGGGCATCCGAGCGGTAGTCACCCAGGTTGAGGGCGAACTGGCCGTACAGCGCCTGCTGCAGACCCGCCAGCTGACCATGGAGCACCTCGATGCGCTGGCTGAACTGCGCCGGGGTCATGGCGATGGGGTTGGATTCGAAGAGGTCACGGTCGATGTCGGCGAGGAACTGGTCGAAGCCCTGTTCCGCCTCGTCGAACGGGCCTTGCAGGTTGTCCATGGCCGCTGGGGTTTCCCGGCCGAGGGTGGCGCGCGCCTTGCTCAGTTGGCCGCGGGATTCGTCCAGGGCCCGGCGCAGGTCACGGATCAGCACCCGGCTCTGCAGGGTGAAATGCTGCGAGACCACCGCACCGTAACCATGGCTGGCGAAGCTGCCGAGGTTTTCCAGCAGGCGCGGCAGGGTAAAGGTCAGTTGCTCCATCATCAGGTAGGTGTCGAGGTACGGGTCGAGGATCAGCCCGCTGTCGGTCGCGACCTGTTCGCGTAGCACCATCAGTTGCAACAGGTTCTTTTGGTAACGCTCCAGGGCGTCCGGTAGCGCCAGCTTGCCCACGGCCGCCACACTCACCTCGGGGCGCATGGCCTGCAGGGCGGTCAGTTGCTCGGCCACCTGGGGGCCGAAGTCGGCACGCTGCAGCCGTTCGACGGCCGCCTGCAGTGCCTGGTCGAGCGCCGGTTCACGGGACGCCAGCAGTGCCTCGGCCTGGGCATCGGTGCCCTTCCAGCGCGCCAATAAGGTGCGTTGTTCGAGCAGCGCATGCTGGACCTGGCCCAGGGCCTCGATCCCGTGCATCCCCTCCAGCTCGCGATCGACCAGATTCAGGCGCGCCAGGTGATCGCTGCAGATCACCCACAGCGCATACCCCAGGGGCAGAATGAACAACGCGAACAGCAGCTGAAATTTACGCGCGAAGCTGAAACGCTCCAACACGCGTACACCCGGCTTGAGTACTCCAGTCATAGCGACACCTCAACGAGCTCAAGGCACGCCTGGCCAGGCGCACCAAACGACATCATCAAGCAAGAAGCAAGCCCGACAGCAGGACGCTGCAGGCAGCCATGGGGCTACCTGCAGCTTAGAACATCGCGGGGATCAGCAGGTGGGACGATCGGCGGTGTAGCGATCGGCGGGGTCGATGGCTGCATCGAAATCGCGCAGGGCACTGGCGCCGATCAGCAGCGGGTAATTGAAGTGCGTGCGGTCGGTCAGGTTGACCTCCACGGTGCGCAGTTCATTGCCCAGGCAGATGTCCATGTCGACCACCGGGCGCTTGGCCACGGCCATCTTGCTGGATCCGCTTTCCTCGGCACGGCTCTTGATCTCGCTGATACGCGCCAGCGGCTTCTCGAACAGGGTGTCGTCCGCATCGTCGGTGGCCAGGCGGAAACGCACCCAGTCTTCGCCATCACGCTGGAAGTGTTCGATGTCCTTGGCCGACAGCGAGGCGGTCATCGCGCCGGTGTCCATCTTGGCCTTGAGGGTCTGCCCGATCTGCGGCAGGCCAATGTATTCGTAGCGGCCGTAGAGCGTCGGCTGATTCGCCAGCACGGGCACGGCAAACAGGGTCAACAACGCCATCACAATCACTTTCACGCCAGAAATCCTCTTGAAAAACATCAGGATGTCCGACTGACCGACGCCGCGAAGGTTCGATACGAGGTGCGTGAAAATGTTACCGGTCAGCCGTTGACCCACAGTTCGTCCAGGTTGCGAAAGCCCCAGTCGGCCGCCGATTCGCGGCCCACGATCTTGTCCCGGCCAGCGCTGCGGGCCAGGTCGATGACCTCCTGGGGGATGGGCGTTTTCGAGCGACTCGAGAAGAACACCTTGACCCTGGGCGTCAGCAGGGACGCGCCGTTCTGGTCCAGCACCATGCCCAGGCGGCCGCTTTCCAGGCGCACCAGCGAACCGGTGGGGTAGATGCCCACGGTCTTGACGAAGGCCTGGAAGATCACCGCGTCGAAATGGCCTTTCCATTCGGCCATGCGCCGGATCGACTCCGCCGGGTCCCAGCCCTTCTTGTAGGGGCGGTTGGAGGTCACCGCATCGTACACATCACAGACCGCACCCATGCGGGCGAACAGGCTGATCTGCTCGCCGGCCAGGCGATGGGGGTAGCCAGTGCCGTCGACCTTCTCGTGGTGGTGCAGGCACACGTCCAGCACCAGCGCATTGACCTGCTTGCTCGCCAGGAGGATCTTGCCGCCGGCCTCGGGGTGCTGGCGCACCCGGCTGAATTCGGCATCGGTGAGCTTGCCGGGCTTGTTCAGCACCGCGCCGGGGATCGCCATCTTGCCCACGTCGTGCAGCAAGCCAGCCAGCCCGGCATCCTTGACCTGGGCATCGGCCAGACCCATCTGCCGCGCCAGGGCGATCATCAGGGCGCAGACCGCCACCGAATGCATGTAGGTGTATTCGTCGGCGTGCTTGAGGCGCGCCAGGCTGATCAGCGCGTTGGGGTGGCGCATTACCGACTGGGTGATGTCCTCGACCAGGCTTTCCGCGGCCTCGAAGTGCAGGGCCTGGCCCATGCGCACATCACCGAACATGGCCATCACCGCCTGTTTGGAACGGGCGCAGAGCTTGGCGGCGCGGTTCAGCTCCTCTTCCAGCGAACAGGCCTGGGGCGCGCCGGGCTGGGCGATGGCCAACAGGCGGGCCTCAGCCTCGGCGGCGGCCTCCTCCTGGCTGACGCTGCCCTGGCCCTGTTCGATATCCAGGCCCTTGCTGGCGTCGATCCACAGCTCCGTCACACCGCTGGCGCGAATGCGCTGCAGGTCCTTGTCGGAATCCAGTAAAAATTTCGAGGTCCAGAACGGGTGGTCCGTCCAGGCACCGCAGAACGACTGGATGTACATGCCGACACGCAGATCGGCCACGGCAATGCGCTTGAGCATCAGGATGACTCGGAAGTGGAAGTGCCATGCTTCCAGCATAGGATCGCACGGCCGGGGAGGCGTTCACCGCACCGACTCAGTGATGGCAATATGACACAAGTCGCACACGACTTGGAGCCTGTGAAACACCTGCTTATGATGACCCGGCCCGCGCACTACAAGGAGCTGCCATGCGCCGTCTACTGACCGGCCTGACCGTCACCCTGCTGTTGTTGCTCAACACCCTGATCCTGATCGGCCCGATGCTGCTGATCGCCATCGCCCGCCTGGTCCTGCCCGGCAAGGCCCTCAAGGCGGCCAGCTCACGCGGTGTCATGTGGGTCGCGGAAACCTGGGCCGAGATCAACAAACTGATCTTTGCGCTGTTTCTCCCGGTGAAATGGGACATTCGCGGCAACGCCACGTTGCGCCAGGACACGTCCTACCTGGTGATCAGCAACCACCAGTCCTGGGTCGACATTCCCGCCCTGGTCCAGGCCTTCAACCGCAAGACGCCCTACTTCAAGTTCTTCCTCAAGCAGGAGCTGATCTGGGTGCCCTTCCTCGGCCTGGCGTTCTGGGCCCTGGATTACCCCTTCATGAAGCGCTACTCGAAGGCCTTCCTGAGCAAGAACCCGCACCTCAAGGGCCAGGACCTGGAAATCACCAAGCGCGCCTGCGAGAAGTTCAAGGACCTGCCGGTCACCGTGGTCAATTACCTGGAAGGCACCCGCTTCACGCCGGCCAAGCAAGCCGCACAGGGGTCGCCCTACCAATACCTGCTCAAGCCCAAGGCCGGTGGCGTGGCATTCGTGCTGGCGGCGCTGGGTGAACAGCTGGATGCGGTGCTCGACGTCACCCTGGTCTACCCCGGCGGACGCATTCCCGGCTTCTGGGCGCTGATCAGTGGCCAGGTGGACAAGGTCATCATCGACATCCACACCCGCCCCCTCGACCCGGCGCTGTGCCAGGGCGACTACGAGAATGACCCGGACTTCCGCGCACGGGTGCAGACCTGGGTGACGGAGCTGTGGGTGGAGAAGGACGCCCGCATTGCGCAAATTCGTGCAGAGGTCGAGGCGTAGGGTGGGTTAGGTACGCGGGACTACGCAGGTTGGGTGATTGCGCTGGCCGGGCGGGCCGTAACCCACCAACCAGGTAGGCAGGAACACCGCACTGTTGGGTTACGCAGCGCCCAACCTTTGTTGTCGCATGCAGCTTTTCTGGATCGCGCCGCTAACCCAACCTACGAGCTGAAAGAGCTCGCGGCTAAAGCCCCTCCTACGAGGCGTGATGCGCCTTCTGGGGCACCACATCCTGTGGGAGGGGCTTTAGCCGCGACAGGGGCGACGGCCGATCAGGCCGCGCTGAACAGCTTGTGCGGGTCGATGACGAATTTCTTCGGCACGCCGGCGTCGAACTCGCCGTAACCGCGCGGCGCGTCGTCCAGGCTGATGACCTGCACCCCCACCACTTCGGCGATGTTGATGCGGTCCCACATGATCGCCTGCATCAGCGCCCGGTTGTACTTCATCACCGGGGTCTGGCCGGTGTGGAAGCTGTGCGACTTGGCCCAGCCAAGGCCGAAGCGAATGCTCAGCGCACCGATCTTCGCCGCCGCGTCCACCGCACCCGGGTCTTCGGTGACGTAGAGACCGGGAATACCGATCTTGCCGGCCACACGGGTGACCTGCATCAGCGAGTTGAGCACAGTGGCCGGAGCCTCGTGCTGGGCGCCGGCATGGCCGTGACCGCGAGCCTCGAAGCCCACCGCATCCACCGCGCAGTCCACTTCCGGCTCACCCAGCAGGTCGGCGATCTGCTCGTGCAGTGGGGTGTCCTTGGACAGGTCGGCGATCTCGAAGCCGACGGCCTTGGCATGGGCCAGGCGCACCGGATTCACGTCACCGACGATCACCACGGCGGCGCCAAGCAGACGGGCCGAAGCGGCCGCCGCCAGCCCCACCGGGCCGGCACCGGCCACATACACTGTACTCCCCGGGCCGACGCCCGCAGTCACCGCACCGTGGTAGCCGGTGGGCAGGATGTCGGACAGGCAGGTCAGGTCGCGGATTTTCTCCATGGCCTTGTCGCGGTCCGGCAGCTTGAGCAGGTTGAAGTCGGCATACGGCACCAGCACGTACTCGGCCTGGCCACCGGTCCAGTCGCCCATGTCGACATAGCCGTAGGCACCACCGGCACGGGCCGGGTTGACGGTCAGGCAGACGCCGGTGTGCTGTTCCTTGCAGGAGCGGCAGCGGCCACAGGCGACGTTGAAGGGCACGGACACCAGGTCGCCGATCTTCAGGCTCTCGACGTCACTGCCCTTCTCCACCACTTCACCGGTGATTTCGTGACCGAGCACCAGGCCGACCTGGGCGGTGGTGCGGCCGCGCACCATGTGCTGGTCGGAGCCGCAGATGTTGGTGGACACCACCTTGAGGATGACACCGTGTTCGATCTTGCGACCGCGCGGGTCCTGCATTTTCGGGTAGTCGATTTTCTGCACCTCGACCTTGCCGGTCCCGAGGTACACCACACCACGATTTCCAGACATACGTGTTCTCCTTTCTTGTTGTGAAAACAAAGGCGCGACCGGCGGTCACGCGGCCTTGCACTGGAGCTTGCGTCTGTTGCGAGGAGAGACCGCTGATGGCAGTGCGGTACTGCCTCTCCGGTTTATCGGGCGCGGATGGCTGTCCGCGCCGTGATTCGTTGCCCCGGCAGGTCAGGCCTGCGCTTGGGGTCATTGGTGGGCTGAAGCCCACCCTACGTGGTTACAGATTGTAGGGTGGGCTTCAGCCCACCGAAAAATCCTGCGGGTTGAAAGAGATCGCCGACCAGCCCACCCTGCGTCGCTCCCCTCAGGCATTGAGCACCACGGTGCGGTTGGCATTGAGGAACACACGGCGTTCGATGTGGTAACCCACGGCCCGGGCCAGGGTCAGGCATTCGATGTCGCGGCCCTTGGCGATCAGGTCTTCGGGGTAGTGGGCGTGATCCACCGTCTCGACGCCTTGGGCGATGATCGGGCCTTCGTCGAGGTCGTTGTTGATGTAGTGGGCCGTGGCCCCGACCAGCTTGACCCCTTTCTGGTAGGCCTGGTGGTAGGGCTTGGCGCCCTTGAAGCCAGGCAGCAGCGAGTGGTGGATGTTGATCGCCCAGCCATCCAGGCGCTTGCACAGCTCGGGCGACAGCACCTGCATGTAGCGGGCAAGCACCACCAGCTCGGCGCCGGTCTGTTCGATCACCTGCAACACCTTGCGCTCCTGGGACGGCTTGTCCGCCGGGTCGAGGGCGAAGTGGTGATAGGGAATGCCGTGCCAGCGCGCCAGCGGCTCCAGGTCCGGGTGGTTGGACACCACCGCCACCACGTCCATGGCCAGTTGGCCGATGCGCTGGCGGTAGAGCAAATCATTTAGGCAGTGGTCGGCCTTGGACACCATCAGCACCACCTTGGCGCGGTAGCCCGGCGGCGTCAGTTCCAGCTGCATGTCGAAGGGTGCCAGGCGTTCGTCAAGCCCGGCGCGGAAGGCCGCCTCATCGAAGCCGTCTGGCTGACGAAACTCGACGCGGATGAAGAAGCGCGAGGACAGCCGGTCATCGAACGAATGGTGCTCGGTGACGTAGCAGCGCTGCTCGAAGAGAAAACGCGTCACCGCATCCACCGTGCCGAGCACGCTCGGGCAGTGCGCGGTGAGAATCCAGGTATCGGGGGTGCGGCTCATGGAAAACCTCGGTCATCTACGCGGCAGAGCGCAGGGTGGATCGGAGCGCCCGGCTGCCGATGCGGCGTCACGGTGGACAGTCGTGGGAGGGGCTTCAGCCGCGACTGCTGCAGTCGCGGCTAAAGCCTCCTACAAGGGTCAGGCCTTGATCGCCAGGCCGTATTCGGCGCTGGCATCCTGCAGCCACAGCCAGAAGTAATCGGAGAAGCTGCGGCGCACCACCAGCTCCCAGGTGTCTTCGGCGGTGTGGCGAATCACCAGTTGCGACTTGGCGAAATGGGTACCCACCGCCTTGCCCACCGGGAAATTGCTCGGGTGCACGTCATAGCTGGTGGACTTCATCAGCAACTGGCGCACCTTCGGCCCGGACAGCTCCAGCAGGGTCTGCCCGCCGCTGACGTTGACCACCGCGAAGAACAGGCCTTCCAGCGCCGCGCGCAGCTTCTGCTCGACGGCGAATTCGGTGCCGCTGGGCACGATCAGCAGCCACTCGTCCGGGGCCAGCCATTGCAGGGAGGTGTCGCCATCGGCCACCAGGGTCAGGGCCACCGGCAGCTCCAGGCCCAGGGCCTTGTGCACGCCGCCGGCGAAGGCCGGGTCCTTGGCGTCGCCGCGCAAGGTCAGGTGACCGAGCAGCTTCTTCTCGCGCAGGGTGATGCCGGCGGACTTCGAGCCCTTGTCGGCCAGCTCGTGCAGGCCGGCGTGGAACAGCGGCGACTCGGCGTGGGCCGCGTCCGGGCGCTGCTGATAAACGTTGATCAGGTTAGACATTCTGGCGCTCCCCTTTCGGGTCATAGAACACGGAACTGACGATTTCGGCTTCGATCACGCTGCCATCGCGCAAGGGGGCGAACACCCGCTCGCCGACCCGCTTGAGGCCGCCCTTGACCACGCCCATGGCGAACGAATAGCCCAGCGCCGCGCTCATGTAGCTGGAGGTGACGTGGCCGACCATGGTCATCGGGATGCTCTGCTGGGTGTCGAACACCAGCTGCGCGCCTTCTGGCAGCACCGCCTTGGGATCGACCGGTTTGAGGCCGACCAGTTGCTTGCGCTCCTCGCGCAGGCAGTCCTCGCGGTTCATGCCGCGCCAGCCGATCCAGGAGAACGGCTTGGTCCGGCCGACGCACCAGCCCATGTTGAGGTCGTCCGGGGTCACCGAACCGTCGGTGTCCTGGCCGACGATGATGAAACCCTTCTCTGCCCGCAGCACGTGCATGGTCTCGGTGCCGTACGGCGTCAGGCCATGTTTCTTGCCGGCCTCGATGATCTTTTCCCACACGCCCAGGGCGTAGTCGGCCTGCACGTTGACTTCGTAGCTCAGCTCACCGGTGAAGGAGATGCGGAACACCCGGGCCGGCACGCCGCCGACCAGGCCTTCCTTCCAGGTCATGAACGGGAAGCCGTCCTTGTCCAGGTCGATGTCGGTGACTTCGGCCAGCAGCTTGCGGCTGTTGGGCCCGGACAGGGTCATGGTCGCCCAGTGGTCGGTGACCGAGGTGAAGTACACCTTTAGCTCCGGCCATTCGGTCTGGTGGTAGATCTCCAGCCATTCCATTACCCGGGCAGCACCGCCGGTGGTGGTGGTCATCAGGAAGTGGTTGTCGGCCAGGCAGGCGGTCACGCCGTCGTCGAAGACCATGCCGTCTTCCTTGCACATCAGGCCGTAGCGCGCCTTGCCCACGTCCAGCTTGGTCCAGGCGTTGGTGTACACGCGGTTGAGGAACTCCCGCGCATCCGGGCCCTGGATGTCGATCTTGCCCAGGGTCGAGGCGTCGAGGATGCCCACCGCATTGCGCACCGCCAGGCATTCCCGGGCGACGGCGGCGTGCAGGTCTTCACCGGCCTTGGGGAAGTACCAGGGGCGCTTCCACTGGCCGACGTCCTCGAACTCGGCACCATTCTGCAGGTGCCAGCGCTGCATGGCGGTGTAGCGCTTGGGCTCGAACAGCGGCCCGCAGTGCCGGCCGGCCACGGCGCCGAAGGTCACCGGCGTGTAGTTGGGGCGGAACATGGTGGTGCCCATCTGGGCGATGCTGATGCCCAGCGAACGGGCGGCAATGGCAAGGCCGTTGATATTGCCCAGCTTGCCCTGGTCGGTACCGAAACCGAGGGCGGTGTAGCGTTTGACGTGCTCGACCGATTCGAAGCCCTCGCGGGTCGCCAGTTCGATGCCGGCGGCGGTGACGTCGTTCTGCAGGTCGACGAACTGCTTCGGCGCACGGGCCGTGGATTTGTCATGGGGCACCTGGAACAGCGCCACGGCCGGCTCTTCGACCCGGGACTCGGCCAGCGGCACGCTGCCTTCGACCCGCTTGAAGCCCGCTTCGGCGGCGGCATTGGCACCCGCCTCGAAGCCATCGGCCAGGGCATTGCCCAGTGCGAACACGCCGTTCAGAGCACCGGCGCACAGGCGCTTCTGGAAGCCCTCACCCGGCACGAAGGCCAGGATGTCTTCGCGCCAGATCGGTTTGCCGCCCAGGTGGGACGCCAGGTGCACCACCGGGCTGTAGCCGCCGGAGCTGACGATCAGGTCGCAATCGAGCACTTCACCCGGGCTGGTGACCTTGTGGTTCATCAGGTCGATGGCGCAGACCCGCGCACCCGTGACGCGCTTGCTGCCGCGGGCCTCGACCACCGCGCTGCCGGTGAGAATCCGCACGCCGCGCTGACGCGCCTCTTCGACCCAGGCACCACGGGGATTGCTGCGCGCATCGGCGACGGCGACCACCTGCAAGCCGGCATCGAGCCAGTCGAGTACCACGCGGTAGGCGTAATCGTTGTTGGTCGACAGCACCAGCTGACGGCCCGGCGCCACGCCATAGCGGCGCACGTAAGTGGACACGGCGTCCGCCAGCATGTTGCCGGGCACGTCGTTGTTGGCGTACACCTGCGGCCGCTCGTGGGCGCCGGTGGCCAGCACCACGCGCTTGGCCCGCACGCGGTGCATGCGCTGGCGCACCATGCCCATCGGGGCGATCTCGCCCAGGTGGTCGGTGAGGCGCTGGTGAATGGTGAGGAAGTTGTGGTCGTGGTAGCCGTTGACCGTGGCCCGGGACAACAGGGTCACTTCCGGCAGGGTGCTCAGTTCGGCGATGACCTGGGCCACCCAGTCGGCGGCCGGCTTGCCGTCGAGGGTTTCCCGGGTGCCGAGCAGGCTGCCGCCGAACTCTTCCTGTTCATCGGCCAGGATCACCCGCGCACCGCTGCGCGCGGCGGCCAGGGCAGCGGCCAGGCCGGCGGGGCCGGCGCCCACCACCAGCACGTCGCAGTGCTGGTTCATGTAGTCGTAGCTGTCCGGGTCGACCTCGGTGGGCGAGCGGCCCAGGCCGGCGGCCTTGCGGATGTACTTCTCGTAGGTCAGCCAGAGGTTCTGCGGGTACATGAAGGTCTTGTAGTAGAACCCGGGCGGCATCATCTTGCCGCCGACCTTGCCGAGAATCCCCATGATGTCGGTGTTGACGCTCGGCCAGCCGTTGGTGCTGGCGGCCACCAGGCCCGGGTACAGCGCCTGCTGGGTGGCGCGCACGTTGGGCACCTGGGCGGCTTCGTTGGAACCGATCTGCAGCACGGCGTTGGGCTCTTCCGCACCGGCGGCGACGATGCCGCGCGGGCGGGAGTACTTGAAGCTGCGGCCGACGATGTCCACGCCGTTGGCCAGCAGGGCAGCGGCCAGGGTGTCACCGGCGTAGCCCTGGTAGGTCTGGCCGTTGAAGCTGAAGCTGATGGGCTGGCCACGGTCGATGCGGCCACCCTGGGAAAGACGATTGACCTGGCTCATGCGGTTACTCCTTGGCCGGCGGTCTTCTTCTCGGTGCTGGCGCCCTCGGTCACGCTGGGTTTCTCACCGATCTTGTAGGTTTCCAGAATCTCGTAGCTCACGGTGTGGCGCGTGACGTTGAAGTACTTGCGGCACCCGGCGGCGTGGATCCACAGCTCGTGGTGGATGCCACGCGGGTTATCGCGGAAGAACAGGTAGTCGCCCCACTCGGCGTCGGTGCAGGCATTGGGGTCCAGCGGACGCGGAATGTGCGCCTGGCCCTTGGCATGGAATTCCTCTTCGGAGCGCAACTCGCCACAGTGAGGGCAGAAGATATGCAGCATGGCGGTTCTCCTTAGTGAGCCACGGCAGCAGCGCCGTGCTCGTCGATCAGTGCGCCGGTGTGGAAGCGGTCCATGGAGAACGGCTGGGCCAGGGGGTGCATCTCGCCCTTGGCCAGGCTCGCCGCGAACACGTGGCCGGAGCCGGGGGTGGCCTTGAAGCCACCGGTGCCCCAGCCGCAGTTGAAGAACAGGTTCGGCACCGGGGTATTGGAAATGATCGGGCAGGCGTCCGGCGAGGTGTCGACAATGCCGCCCCACTGGCGGTTCATGCGCACCCGCGACAGCACCGGGAACATTTCGACGATGGCCTGCAGGGTGTGCTCGATGGTCGGGTACGAGCCACGCTGGCCATAGCCGTTGTAGCCATCGATACCGGCGCCGATGACCAGGTCGCCCTTGTCCGACTGGCTGATGTAGCCGTGCACGGCGTTGGACATGATCACGCTGTCGATGATCGGCTTGATCGGCTCCGACACCAGGGCCTGCAACGGGTGCGACTCCAGCGGCAGGCGGAAGCCGGCGAGCTTGGCCATGTGCCCGGAGTTACCGGCGGTGACCACGCCCACACGCTTACCGCCGATGAAGCCCTTGCTGGTCTCGACGCCGATGACCACGCCGTTTTCCTTGCGGAAGCCGATCACTTCGGTCTGCTGGATCAGGTCCACGCCCAGGGCATCGGCAGCGCGGGCGTAACCCCAGGCCACGGCATCGTGACGGGCCACGCCACCGCGGCGCTGCACGGTGGAGCCCATGATCGGGTAGCGGGTGTTCTTGCTGCAGTCGAGGTAGGGAATCTCCTCGGCCACCTGCTTGGCGTCGAGCAGCTCGCCGTCCACGCCGTTGAGCCAGTTGGCGCTGACCCGACGCTCGGAATCGCGCATGTCCTGCAGGGTGTGGCACAGGTTGTAGACGCCACGCTGGGAGAACATGACGTTGTAGTTGAGGTCCTGGGACAGGCCCTCCCACAGTTTCATGGCGTGTTCGTAGAGGTGGGCCGACTCGTCCCACAGGTAGTTGGAGCGCACGATGGTGGTGTTGCGCGCGGTGTTGCCGCCGCCCAGCCAGCCCTTCTCGACCACCGCGACGTTCTTCACGCCGAACTCTTTGGCCAGGTAGTAGGCGGTCGCCAGGCCGTGGCCGCCACCGCCGACGATGATCACGTCGTACACCGGCTTGGGCGTCGGGTTGCGCCACATGCGCTGCCAGTTCTCATGGTGGCTGAACGAGTGCTTGAACAGGCCGAAGCCGGAAAAACGTTGCATCAGTGGATACTCCTGATACGTGAAAACGGTGTGCAGACGAATCCGCCAGTCCTCGCTGCCGCCCTACACCACCGCCAGATCGGGCGTAGCCTGGGTTGAGCGCAGCGATACCCAGGGAAATCGGTTGGATGGGTATCGCCGTGCTCGACCCATCCTACAAATCCGATTGCGTCTACAACTCAGCGATAAACCGGGTAGTCGGCGCAGAGGCCGGCCACCAGCGTGGCGACCTGGGCTTCCACGTCGGCATCGCCCAGGTGGTCGAGCACATCGCAGATCCACCCGGCCAGCTCGGTGCTCTGGGCTTCCTTGAGGCCGCGGGTGGTGATCGCCGGCGTGCCGATGCGCAGCCCGGAGGTGACGAACGGCGACTGCGGGTCGTTGGGCACCGCGTTCTTGTTCACGGTGATGCCGGTGCGCCCCAGGGCGGCGTCCGCGTCCTTGCCGGTGATGCCCTGCTTGATCAGGCTGACCAGGAACAGGTGGTTGTCGGTGCCGCCGGAGACCACGTCGAAACCGCGGTCGATGAACACCTTGGCCATGGCCTGAGCGTTCTTGATGACCTGGGCCTGGTAGTCCTTGAAGCCTGGCTCCAGCGCTTCCTTGAAGCACACGGCCTTGGCCGCGATCACGTGCATCAGCGGGCCGCCCTGGGCGCCAGGGAACACCGCGGAGTTGAGCTTCTTCTCGATCTCTTCGTTGCCCTTGGCCAGGATCAGCCCGCCGCGGGGGCCGCGCAGGGTCTTGTGGGTGGTGGTGGTGACCACGTCGGCGAAGGGAATCGGGTTCGGGTACAGGCCGGCGGCGACCAGGCCGGCGACGTGGGCCATGTCGACGAACAGCAGCGCCCCGACCTTGTCGGCGATGGCGCGGAAGCGTGGGAAATCCAGGGTTTTCGAGTAGGCCGAGAACCCGGCGACGATCATCTTCGGCTTGTGCTCGACGGCCAGGCGCTCGACCTCGTCGTAGTCGATCAGCCCGGTGGCGGTGTCCAGGCCGTACTGCACGGCGTTGTACAGCTTGCCCGAGGACGACACCTTGGCGCCGTGGGTCAGGTGGCCGCCATGGGCCAGGCTCATGCCCAGGATGGTGTCACCGGCCTGCAGCAGCGCCAGGTACACCGCGCTGTTGGCGGAGGAGCCGGAGTGCGGCTGGACGTTGGCGTAATCGGCGCCGAACAGTTGCTTGGCGCGGTCGATGGCCAGCTGCTCGACCACGTCGACGTGCTCGCAACCACCGTAGTAGCGCTTGCCCGGGTAGCCCTCGGCGTACTTGTTGGTCAGGCCGCTGCCCTGGGCTTCCATGACGCGTTTGCTGGTGTAGTTCTCCGAGGCGATCAGCTCGATATGGTGCTCCTGGCGACGCTCCTCGGCGTTGATCGCGCCCAGCAGTTCGTCGTCGTAGCCCTGGATCTGGTCATGCTTGCTGAACATCGCTGATCTCCTGCAGCACCGTGAGCGGCGCATCTGTGTCGGAAGCGGGACGAGCCCTTGTGGAGCCGATGGTATGACTCGCCCTGATCGGTCAGATGCCTATCCACGCCACGGGGGGTCGCGTTTGCGACATGACGACGACGCCGAAAGGGCGCTGCCGGAAAAGAACGCAGGAAGGGCCCGGCCGTCAGGGCCGGGCGAGGCTCAGGTGAACAGCGTGCGCAGGCCGACCAACAGCAGGAAGTGACCGGGATAGAACAGGTAGGCCCAGCGCCGCACCGGCGGCACCCGCCCCTGCAGGGGCTGGCGCAGCAGCCACAGACCGAGCAGCGGCGCGGCGATGCAGATCAGGATGAACAACCAGGCGAAGGGATCGCCGCGGGTCGCATCCAGGTAGAACGGCGGCCAGTAGTTCGCCGCCAGGCACAGCACCACCGGCCAGATCCAGTTCGCGGCCGGTCGTCTCAGGGCCAGGACGAAGGCGGCGGGCAACAGGGCGCCGGCCAGGCCGAACATCAGCCAGGGGTGGGTCACCACGGCCAGCAGCGCAGCGCCAATGGCCAGCCAGCGCCGCTGCCCGGTGGGCTGCTGCACCCCACCGGCGATCAGCAGCCCCAGCACCAGGGTGGGCATTACATTCAGCGACTGCGGGGAACTGCCGACCAACAGCCGATACGGCCACTCGGACAGCACCGCGAACAGCACCAGCAGCCCGAGGTAACGCAGGGGAAAGGGTTTGGCATCGCCGGCTGTCGGCCGCATCAGGTTGGCGGCGATCGCCAGGCAGAAGAAAGGAAAGGCCAGGCGGCCCGGGATGTACACCCAATACAGGGACGGCCAGACATGCCGCAGGTGGTCCACGAACATGGTCGCCAGGGCCAGCCATTTGACCAGGTCCAGCGCGGCGTCGCGGGTGCGACCGGCGGCACCTGCAAGGGGTGTGGACATCACTGCACTCACGGTGTCATCGAATTGCCAGACGGTAACCCAATGACACCGTCAATGCGCGCACGCTGTCACATCAACGCTGCAGGTTGTTGTCGCAGCTGCTCGACGCCTTGATCAGGCGCTGCTGCATGGCGGGATCGGGCGGGGACTGGCGGGCCATGGCCTGCATTTCCGCTTCGCTGAACTCACTGCTGACCTTCTCGGCGGCACATTCGCAATACGCCTTCAGGTTGCTCGTGTCGTGCCCATCGGGCGCCCCGGCCACGCATTCGTTGACGAACGCGGCCTTGGCACCAGCGGGCCAGGGCTCGGCGGCCACGGACGGCAGCGCAAAGGCCACGGGCACGAAAAAAGCGATCAGATGACGGTAGTTCATGGTGGACTCCTGTTCGGGTCAGTCACAGTGCGACGCCTGGCCGACGACTCGAACCCCGGGTTCGAACCCCCATCGGCCCAGGCATCACGGCCTGTTCTCATGGTCCATGGCACGTGACACGGCAGACGAAGCGACCGGCTGAAGCGCCGATCCCTCGTCAGGCGGTCACGTGCCTGGCCCTAGTTGTGAGGCCAGGCGGCGCCATGAGTTCCGTTTTCCGCCGCGACGCCACCCGGCGGAGCAGCGCCTGGACTGAACAAGATGTCGCGGCAATGTCCCCACCGCGGCGTGGGGCAAGGGTAAAGTAGCGGCATTCGCCGATGCCCCACCGGCGCCCGATCGAGAAAGGAATACGCAATGCCCGACCAGAGCCAGCAATTCGCCAGCGACAACTATTCAGGGATCTGTCCGGAAGCCTGGGCCGCCATGGCGGAAGCCAACCAGGGTCACCAGCGCGCCTACGGCGACGACCAGTGGACGGCCCGCGCCGCCGACCATTTCCGCCAGCTGTTCGAAACCGATTGCGAAGTGTTCTTCGCCTTCAACGGCACCGCCGCCAACTCCCTGGCCCTGGCCGCCCTGTGCCAGAGCTACCACAGCGTGATCTGCTCGGAGACCGCCCACGTCGAGACCGACGAGTGCGGCGCGCCGGAGTTCTTCTCCAACGGTTCCAAACTGCTGCTGGCCAGGACCGACAGCGGCAAACTGACCCCGGACGCGATCCGTGAAGTGGCGATGAAGCGCCAGGACATCCACTTTCCCAAACCGCGCGTCGTGACCCTGACCCAGGCCACCGAAGTCGGCACCGTGTACCGCCCGGAAGAAGTCCGCGCGATCAGCGACACCTGCCGCGAACTGGGCCTCAACCTGCACATGGACGGCGCGCGCTTCTCCAACGCCTGCGCCTTCCTTGGCTGCACCCCGGCCGAGCTGACCTGGAAAGCCGGCGTCGACGTGCTGTGTTTCGGCGGCACCAAGAACGGCATGGCGGTGGGCGAAGCCATCCTGTTCTTCAACAAAGACCTGGCCGAAGACTTCGACTACCGCTGCAAGCAGGCTGGGCAACTAGCCTCGAAGATGCGCTACCTCTCCGCCCCCTGGGTGGGCATCCTGCAGAACGAGGCCTGGCTGAAGTACGCGCGCCACGCCAACCACTGCGCACGCCTGCTCGCCGAACTGGTCAGCGACGTGCCGGGGGTCAGCCTGATGTTCCCGGTGGAGGCCAACGGCGTGTTCCTGCAGATGTCCGAACCGGCCCTGGAACACCTGCGCGCCAAGGGCTGGCGCTTCTACACCTTCATCGGCGCCGGCGGAGCCCGCTTCATGTGCTCCTGGGACACCGAAGAAGCGCGGGTACGGCAGCTGGCGGCGGACATCCGAGAGGCCATGGCGTAAAATCATCGCCGATGACGCGTTGGCCACCCCATCACAGCGCAGGACGTATGAGCGTGCCTCTCTGCGCGGCTGCTCTGGTGCCCCTATTGGCCTTCGCCTGCCCCGGCGAAGGCCAGGCGATGTCTCGGCATCACGATGGCGATGCGCAGGTGTGGATAAGCAATGGCTCCTTGTGCCTGGGAGCTGCCGACACCTATGAGGTCCCTGGTTTCTTTTCCCGCCCGGCTCGCCTGGACCAGAACCAGGTCACGCTGTACGCGGTACACGTCAACCGGCCTACCTACCCGGCCTGGGAAATCGTGACGTCCCAGGAGCTGCCTGTTTCGTCCATCCAGCTACAACCCGGCGCCTGTATCGAATACGGCAAACCCCTTGCCCTGTTCTCGACTCACGTTTCCCCTCAGGAGCTCGAGCCAGGCGTATACGAGGTTCTGCTGCAAGCAGGTGATCAGAACAATCGGCGAGCCTGGTTCTACAAGCGCTTTTGCCTGAGCGGTGAGACCGGTGACTGGAGCGTCAGGGAAGCCGAGCGCCTGGAGGGCACGCCTCAATGGGGGTGTGTCACCTCGCCCTCTCCTGGCTGAACCCGACCGTGGAAAAACCTCTGCGGCACCTGGCGACATCCGCCGCCACAGCGACCTGAACGCCTGAAAGTGGAGCGACCTATGCCGCTCCACTTACCCCCTATAGCAGTGGATTAGCCTGTGGATAAACTGTAGGACAACTGCTCAACGTCACGTACGCCAAGGCTTACAGCTCATCGATCGTTTTTCGAACGATTTCAGTCAGTTAGCGTTGCTGACCGATTAGACAGGGTTTTCACGATCTCACTGTGCATAAGACGCGCCCGCACGGCGCTGGCTACACTGCTTCGGGCATATCAACGGACACACGGATGCGTCCCATGCCACAGACCCCTCCTGCCTGGGTGCCAGGCGGCACCTACTTCTTCACCGTCAGCCTGAGCGATCGCGGCAGCGACCTGCTGACCCGCCACATCGACCTGTTGCGCCGGGCTACCGACCTCACCCGGCTGCAGCATCCGCTGCGCATCAATGCCTGGGTGGTGCTGCCCGACCACATGCATTGCCTGTGGACGCTGCCCCAGGGCGATAACGACCCTGATTGTCGCTGGACGCTGCTCAAGCACCAGTTCACCCGCCACCTCCCCCTGCGCGCCACGTTCGGCCGACGGCGCCGGCTGGGTGTCTGGCAGCGACACCACGAGCAACACCGGATTCGTGATGCCGAGGATTTTCGCCGCCATTACGACGCCATTCACCTGGACCCGGTGAAGCACGGCTGGGCACGTCGCGTCGGGGATTGGCCCCATTCCAGTTTTCACCATGCCGTGCGGGCCGGCATCTACCCGCCGGACTGGCCTGGCGAGGCAGGTTTCGACCTTGAATAATCGGAGGCGTCTGCCAAGGCCTGAACTTACCCACGGTATCGGTGGAGCAAGCTGTGGAAAACCTGTAGGGCGGCCACTACAGGCCACAAAGCGCAAGGGCTGCGCGTCATTGGATATTTTTCGAGCAACTTCAATACGTTATGCCATTTCAAGACGTCCAACTCACCGGCACTTACCCCCGAAAACCCTGTACCGATCTGTGGATAAGCTGTACGACAAACGCGCCAGCGCGCATGAATAAAGGGCTGCAGGCAATCGATCAGTTTTCGAACAGCCTCGTAGACAGGCCAACGCCAGATGCCACGCCTGGCCGCACGGCGGCGGAAGCCGCCACTTACCCCCGGTTATCGTGGACCAACCTGTTGATAAGCTGTACAGCCTCCTCTGCAGCCCAGGGCCCACGGCAGCTGCGGCCTTGCGTCTATTTAATGAGCAATTTCAATGACCTGCAGCACCGCGTTGCGCACAGATACTGTGCATTAAGCTGTCGATTAGCTGTGGATAGATGGCTGAAGCCTTTACAAAACGGCGTGTTCAGCCTGTTGAGCACGGTTTGCGCAACGGCAGGGCGAAGGCCGCTAGAACGGGCTTATCCCCAGAGAAAACGAAACGACGCACGCTGACAGGCCAAATTAACCACACGGACAGGGGATCGATCTGTGGACAAGCTGTAGAAACACCGCCACAGAGCCGGGTTTTCGGGGTATACAGGGCGCTGGCTGTTTTCTGAGCACCGAAAGCGCCCGCGACAACGACCTGGAAAGGCCCGAGAGCCGTGGGCTTTTCCCAGCCATTTCAGTGAGTTAGCCCACAATTACTGTGCAGAGAGCTGTGCATAAGGTGTGTGGATAACCCTGCAGGCCGTATACGACAAGGCCTGCAGGGTATCGCTCGTTTTTTGAGCGATTGCCTCAGAAGTCGATGACCACGTCGCCCTTGGGCACGCTGCAGCAGGACAGGATGTAGCCCTCGGCCACGTCCTCGTCGGTGATGCCACCGTTGTGGTCCATCTCCACCTCGCCCGAGGTCTTCATCACCTTGCACGTGCCACAAATGCCCATGCCGCACGCCTTGGGGATGTGCAGGCCGAGTTTGGCGGCGGCGGTATGCACGGTCTCGCCCGGGTCGACGCGGATGCTCTTGCCGGTGGCGGCGAAGGCCACCTGCAACTGGTCGGCCACCGGCACCGGCGGTGCTTCGGCGGCCGAGGCGGCCAGTTCCTTGACCTCGGCACGGACTTCCGGCGGCGTCGGGCCGAAGGCTTCCTCGTGGTAGCGCGCCATGTCGTAGCCGTTGGCTTCGAGCAGGCGCTTGACCGCGCTCATGTAGGGCGTCGGCCCGCAGCAGAAGATTTCCCGCTCCAGGTAGTCCGGGGCGATCAGCTCCAGCATCCGCTGGTTGAGGTAGCCGCGGTACCCGGCCCAGGCCTCGCCCAGGCCGTGCTTCTCGCAGATCACGTGCAGGCTGAAGTTGCTGATCCGCGCCGCCATATGTTCCAGCTCGCGGTGGTAGATGATGTCCTTCGGCGAGCGGGCGCTGTGCACGAACACCATGTCGACGTTGCCATTGGTGTCATAGAACCAGCGCGCCATCGACATCACCGGGGTGATGCCCACGCCACCGGAGAGGTACAGCACCTTCGGCGCCGGGAAGTCGATGGCGTTGAACAGGCCGACCGGGCCGTGCACCGCCAGCTCCTGGCCCTCGTGCAGGTTGTCGTGCAGCCAGTTGGAGACCTTGCCGCCCGGCACGCGCTTGATGGTGATGGAAAAGCTGTAGGGCACCGACGGCGAGCTGGAGATGGTGTAGGAGCGCATGATCGGCTGGCCGTCGATCTCCAGCTCCAGGGTGACGAACTGGCCCGGCTTGAAGAAGAACAGGACCGGCTGGTCGGCCATGAAACAGAAGGTGCGCACATCCCAGGTTTCCTGGATCACCTTGACGCACCGCACGACGTGCCGGCCGTTGCTCCAGGTCTGGGTCGTAACAGGATTGAGGAAGTCGTTCGACATGGTCGTCTCTCTCGCGCACGGCGGCTATGGGTCCGCCTCTTGCGGCGGATTGTGCGCATCGTCAGGCGCACTCATTTATCTGCCAGCGACATTTACATGCTTATCGCGACCTGCCGCAAACCACGGGGCTTACCGCGTCGGAAACGGATTCGGCCATGTCGCCCATGGATAAGGTCATTGCCACGGCCGACTCCACACTCCAACTCAGCCGAACCATAAAGGTCATGAGCGGACTCCCCTTCCTCCCAGGCGCCATCGGCAGGTGCGGGGCGGGGCCGAACGCCACCTTGCGTGACAACCGAAACAGCCACTTTTTGCGGCAATCGCCTGGGCGATTCGCCATTGAGGAGTTACCGATGGACGTCACTTCCACCCTGAGTCTGGGCGATCCGCTGGCGCCGGCACGCAAGGCAACGGCCGAAATGCTGCAGACCCGCGAGCGCACCTTCTCCCTGCCCCAGCCGTTCTACAACGACGAACGCCTGTTCCAGATCGACATGCAGGAGATCTTCCACAAGGAATGGCTGATCGCCGGCATGACCTGCGAAATTCCGACCAAGGGCAACTTCCTTACCCTGCAGATCGGCGACAACCCGATCCTGGTGATCCGCGGCGCCGATGGCGTGGTGCACGCCTTCCACAACGTCTGCCGCCACCGCGGCTCGCGCCTGTGCACCAGCGACAAGGGCAAGGTGGCCAAGCTCGTCTGCCCGTACCACCAATGGACCTACGAGCTGGACGGTCGCCTGCTGTTCGCCGGCACCGAAATGGGCGCCGACTTCGACATGAAGCAGTACGGCCTCAAGCCGGTGAACTGCAAGGTCGCCGGCGGCTACATCTTCATTTCCCTGGCCGAGAACCCACCGGCCATCGATGACTTCCTGTCGACCCTGGCTCATTACATGGAGCCCTACGACATGGAGAACACCAAGGTGGCGGTGCAGACCACCCTGATGGAAAAGGCCAACTGGAAGTTGGTGCTCGAGAACAACCGCGAGTGCTACCACTGCAACGGCTCGCACCCCGAGCTGCTCAACACCCTGCTGGAATGGGACGACGTCACCGACCCCCGCGCCAGCCAGGCGTTCAAGGACCACGTGGCCGAATCCGCCGCCAAGTGGGATGCGGAGAAGATTCCCTACGCCCACGCCAGCTTCGGCCTGCGCAACCGCATCGTGCGCATGCCGCTGCTCAAGGGCACCGTCTCCATGACCATGGACGGCCAGCAGGGCTGCAAGAAACTCATGGGCCGCATCCAGAACCCGGACCTCGGCTCGATGCGCATCCTGCACCTGCCGCACTCCTGGAACCACTGCATGGGCGATCACATGATCGTCTTCACCGTCTGGCCGATCAGTGCCCAGGAAACCATAGTCACCACCAAGTGGCTGGTGCACAAGGATGCCGTTGAAGGCGTCGACTACGACGTCGCCCGCCTGCGCCAGGTCTGGGACGCCACCAACGACCAGGACCGCCGTCTGGCCGAAGAGAACCAGCGCGGCATCAACTCCACCGCCTACCAGCCGGGTCCGTACTCCAAGACCTACGAGTTTGGCGTGGTCAACTTCATCGACTGGTACAGCGCGCGCCTGCTCAACAACCTGGGCGAAGCCCCGGCGCCCTACCTGCGCCAGGTCGGCGTGGACTGACCCGCGTGAGCCTGAGCCTGCTGCTGGTGATCGCCCTGGCCATCTATGGCCTGATCGCCTGCAAGCCGCGCCGCCCCGAACACTGAGGCCCGAAAGGGTTGTTTGCCCCCGTCAGGACGTATCACCTGACAGGGGCTTTTTTTATGGCGCGGTGTCGGGCCCAGCCCCTGCCACTCATCCGAAATCGCCCATCCGCTCCGCTATTTTTCAAGCCTGCGTCACAAAAATACAAATCCCCTTCGGCAGTGCGCAAGACTTTGCACACGGCTCCCTGATTAGCATCGGAGGCTGATCAAGTACCCTCGCCGATACCGGCACAGCATGGATGCAAGACGATGAGTGGTTACGTCCCCAACAACCGCAACGAGCGCCCAGCCCCACCACAAGAGCCCTACAACGGCGACTTCGATCGCCAGGCTCCGCGCCCCCTGGAGGGCGGGGCGGCCCAGACCAGCCGTTGCCTAATCGGTCTGCGCTTCGTCTGGGACAATGGCGAATGCCTGGGCGCCAACATTCCCTACAGTCTCTCCACTGCTGGCGGCAACGTCATCCGCGGCGGCCTGGATGCCCGCGGGAGCTTGACCCAGACTATCCAGAGCAACGAATACGATGCGCAGCTGCTGGCTGATACAGATGTGGACAACGACATCACCAGCGCACGATCAGAACTGCAGACAGTGCTGGACGAGATACTCGCTGCGGAACGCGCGGAAGCGGCCAAGCTGCAGGCCGTTCAGGATCAGCGCAATGTCGTGTCCAATTACATCCATGTTCGGCTGGCTGCCGGAAAAGGCTTCTTCCTAGGAGCCTGGGGACTCCTCAAGACCGTCAAGGAGTACTCGGACCTGGTTAACCCGTTTACGGTGTTCACCAATGCCCTGCGCAGTGCCTGGCAAGCAAAATCCAGTACGGGAGAAAGCTGGCTTGCCGCCTACAACCGCCAGTTCAGCGCCGAGCAACACCGGGAGCTGGTGGAAGCCCTGGGCTTCGACCCGACCAGCATCACCCGTGAACAGCTGGCAGAGGCCTACGAACTGGCCAACTTCATCTACGAAGACGGCCCCAGCAAGGCAATGCTCGGCCGCTTCGCCGTCGACTATGCCAAAGCCCAGAACGTCGAAGAAGTGGCGGAATTCGGGGGAGCAGCGCTATTTGAAATTGTCCTAGCCGCTCTACTAATCGTCTTCACCGGTGGCTTAGGCCTGGCCGCCCGCGGGGCCTCTTCGGTCAGCTACGTAAGCAAGCTCACCCGACTGGGCAATGCACTAAAACGCTTGAGCGCAGCACTCAAACGCGCCAGGATCAAATTAAGTGGACATGTGCGGGGGACTGGGCAGGGAGCTCAGATAGTTGAAGTCAAAAGGCCGCCAGCGATTCCAGTTGAAGTACCTGCGGTCCCGATCTTGCGTAGTTGGAGCCACCTGAAATTAAGTGAAAGGCACTTCCCTCATAAGGTTACCATTCCCAAAAACACAGGAAATACGATGTACACCGTAGCGCCTGAGGAGGTGGCAAAAGATTTAAAAGAAATACATACACGAGGAGAAGAAATCCGGAACGGAGAATTCTTCAATACCTCGTCAGGAAGAGTATTTGGATTGCACGAAAACTCCATACATCCTGTAAGCGGCCCAGGAACCGTAAACATAACCTCGGCGGAGTACAACATCTTGGTAACGGCAAAGAAGAAGGGACTTTCTAACGCAAGACAATCTTTGGACATAATGTCCCAAAAAGGAATCTTTACCCCCGAGCAAAAACAACGGACCTCTCAACTGCTGGACCTCATGCAAGATAGAGGTATTAAATGAGCAAATTTATTAGTTTTTTCATAAGAGATCATATTCCTGAAGATAAAGTAGTTGCCTTGTTCAACAAGGCTATTCCTGAAGGTGTTGAGTCCTTAGATTTCCCAAAGGCACCCTCCGCAATTTTCTTACAGTACCTTGAGCATGACGCGGAGTTTCAGCGAAGCGCAGGACTTTCGTGGGCCTCAGACGAATTGCAGATAGATGAGATCAGCCTCGCTAATAAGATAGCCGAGACCTTTTCAACGGATGTCTTATTAGAGCCTCAAGCCCTCGACTTACCCAAGGGCTACAACTGGTGCCTGGTTACGCCGGACCGCCGGCTCTACGCCGTCAACACCGTCGATGTGGATGACGGTATCGCCCTGCGCCAAGGCTCTACGCGGCTGCGGATCGAACGCTAGCCGCTCCTCTCCCTTCAGCGAACCAAGCACTACGCCGGCAGCCCGATCACCCGACCGACGCAGGCCGGCCTGGGCAGTTGCCGGTGCGCCTCGCCCAAGGCCGTTACCGCTAGGGCCACCTGTTCATCGAACGCGGCAGAGCGGCCGCTGGTGGTGTCGATGTTCATCAGCATCTGTTCGCTTTCCGCCAGGGGGGATTCGGCTCCGGGCAGATACAGCCCGTGGTGAATATGCAGGCGCTTGCGGTCGTGGGCCAGCAACTGGGTGCGCACTTCGACATCGCTGCCGAGCTTCACTTCGGCCAGGTAGTTGAGGTGGCATTCCAGGGTGTACAGGGTGTGCCCCGTGCGGGCGCGGCCCTGTTCGTCCAGGCCGAGGTGGTCCATCAGGGCGTCGGTGGCGTAGCTAAAGATCAGCAGGTAGAAGGCATCGCGCAGGTGGCCGTTGTAGTCGACCCAGTCGGGCAGCACCGGGGTGCGGTAGGTGGTGAGGGGCATAGGGTGTCCTTGGGCAGGCGGGTGGCGAAGCAAACAGAACGTCGGGAGGAGGTGGCCCCGTTGACGAGCGAAACAAGCTCGCGGCTGAAGCCCCTCCTACACCTGGGATTATTCAGCGAAGTCGAAGCCGTGCTTGGCCTTGGTTTCCCGGATCGCGGCCAGTACCGCCAGCAGGCAGTCGTCGCGGTAGCGTTCCAGGTCGGGCAACTGGCGGGAGCCCTGCTGCTCGGCGGTGCCCTCCACCACCTTGTCGATCAACGCGTCGGTCAGCTCCGGTGCTTCCAGGTAGGTCCAGGGCAGCTTCAGCGCCGGGCCGAACTGGGCCATGAAGTGGCGCATGCCCGCCGGGCCGCCGGCCAGGGTGTAGGTAAGAAACGAGCCCATGAACGACCAGCGCAGGCCGGCGCCGAAGCGGATGGCATCGTCGATCTCGCCGGTGGTGGCCACGCCGTCGTTGACCAGGTGCAGGGCCTCGCGCCACAGCGCTTCGAGCAGGCGGTCGGCGATGAAACCCGGCACTTCCTTGCGCACGTGCAGCGGGCGCATGCCCAGGGACTGGTACACCGCAATCGCCGCCTGCACCGCCTCCGGTGCGGTTTTCGCGCCGCCCACCACTTCCACCAGCGGCAGCAGGTAGACCGGGTTGAACGGGTGGCCGACCACGCAGCGCTCCGGGTGCACAGCGTCAGCGTAGAACTCGCTGGGCAGCAGGCCCGAGGTGCTGGAGCCGATCAGCACATCGGGGCGGGCCGCCGCGCTGATTTTCGCGTGCAGCTCACACTTGAGTTCGAGGCGTTCCGGGGCGCTTTCCTGGATGAAGTCGGCGTCGCGTACGCAGTCGTCGATGCTGTCGACGAAACGCAGGCGCTGCAGCGAGGCGCCGGGGGCCAGGCCTTGTTGTTCCAGCGCCGGCCAGGCGTTTTCCAGGCGCGTGCGCAAGGCCGCTTCGGCGCCAGGGGCCGGGTCCCAGGCGATCACGTCCAGGCCATGGGCCAGGGCACGGGCGATCCAGCCGGCGCCGATGACGCCGGTGCCGAGGGCGGCGAAGGTCTTGATGTCGGTGATGTAGGGCATGACAGCTCCTGGTCGATTGATCTGCGTGGTGTGGGAGGGGTTGGCGAACGCTGCAAAAAGCTCGCGGCTGAAGCCCCTCCCACAAACTGTGTATGGGCCTGGCGTAACCCCCGTGGGAGGGGCTTCAGCCGCGACGTTTCAGGTTCATCTTGGCGCGGCCCTCGGCCGGGGTCAGGGCGCGGCCGCCCAGGCGTTCGATGATCTCGACGGCGCGTTCAACCAGTTGGCCGTTGCTGGCGTGCACGCCGCGGTCGAGCCAGATGTTGTCTTCCAGGCCGACCCGCACGTTGCCGCCCAGCAGCATGGCCTGAGCCACCATCGGCATCTGCGAACGACCGATGCCGAAACCGGCCCAGGTGGCACCCGCCGGCAGGTTGTCGGCCATGGCTTTCATGGTGGTGGTGTCCGCCGGGGCGCCCCACGGGATGCCCAGGCAGAGCTGGAACAGCGGGTCGTCGAGCAGGCCTTCCTTGAGCATCTGCTTGGCGAACCACAGGTGGCCGGTGTCGAAGATTTCCAGCTCGGCCTTCACCCCCAGTTCGGTGATGCGCTTGGCACCGGCACGCAGCTGCGCCGGGGTGGAGACGTAGATGAAGTCGCCGTCGCCGAAGTTCAGGGTGCCGCAATCCAGGGTGCAGATTTCCGGCAGCAGCTCTTCCACGTGCTTGAGGCGCTCCAGCGGGCCGACCAGGTCGGTGCCGGCGCCGAACTCCAGGGGCTGCTCGCCGCGGCCGATCTCCAGGTCGCCGCCCATGCCGGCGGTGAGGTTGATGATCACGTCGGTGTCGCTTTCACGGATGCGCTCGACCAGTTCGCGGTACAGCGCCACGTCACGGCTCGGCTTGCCGGTCTGAGGGTCGCGCACGTGGCAGTGGGCGACCGTGGCCCCGGCCTTGGCCGCTTCGATGGCGGCGGCGGCGATTTCCTTGGGGGTGACGGGAATGGCCGGGTGCTTGCCAACGGTGTCACCGGCGCCGGTGACCGCGCAGGTGACGATGACTTCGTAATTCACGGTTCAGATCCTTTTTTCAGGCGGCAGGGAGCCGTACGCGGTCGAGCCGCGCACGGGTGTAGCGTCAGTGAGAGAGGCGTTACTGGAGCGAAGCGATCACCGCGTCGGCGCCGTTCTTGCCGTCAAAGCTGGTCACGCCGTCAAGCCAGCCCTTGACCACCTCGGGGTTGGCCTTGAGCCAGTCGCGAGCGACCGTGGCTGGGGCCTGGCGGTCCATGATCGGCGCCATCAGCTCGGCTTCCTGGGCACTGGTGAAGCGCAGGCCGGTCAGCAGGCGGTCGGCATTCGGGCAGCGCGTGGCGAAATCCGGTGCGGTGACGGTGGACACCGTGGCGGCACCGTCATTGGGGCCGAACACATCTTCACTGCCCGTCAGGTAGGTGATGGGCATCTGGATGTTCATCGGGTGCGGCTTCCAGCCGAAGAACACCACCGGTTTCTCGTTCTTCACCGCACGGCTGACCGCGGTCAGCATCGCCGCTTCGCTGGACTCGATCAGCTTGAAGCCGCCCAGGCCGAACTGGTTGCTGTCGATCATCTTCTGGATCGCGGTGTTGGCGCCGGAGCCGGATTCGATGCCGTAGATCTTGCCGTCCAGCTGGTCCTTGAACTTGGCGATATCAGCGAACGTCTTCAGGCCCGCCTCGGCGGTGTAGGTCGGTACGGCGAGTACCGCGATGGCGTCGTCGAGCGACGGTGCGGGGGCGACCTTGACCGATCCGCTGGCGAGGAACGGCTTGATGTTGTCGTCCATGATCGGCTTCCAGTAGCCGAGGAAGGCATCGACCTGGCCCTTCTGGATGCCGGCGAAAATGATCTGCTGCGAGGCCTGGGTCTGGGTGGTTTCGTAGCCCAGGCCGTTGAGCAGCTCGGTCGCCACGGCCGTGGTGGCGACCACGTCGGTCCAGCCGACCGCGCCCAGGCGCACTTTCTGGCAACTGGCGTCGTCCGCGGCCAGCAGCGACGAACTGAACAGAGTGAGTAAACAGCAACCCGCGAGTGTGTTGAGACCTTTCATTGATGCTCCCCTTCGGCGGTACGGTTTATCAGGGGCCGGCCATGCGGCCGTGCGCCCTGTCTGTTGTTGTGCAGAGGCATTCAGCCCCTCCGTGCTCGGGGTTCCGCACCTGCGTTCGAGCAGGTGCACGACGCCCGATGTGGCCACATTACGCAGCGAAATGGCGTGGAAAACGCACTAAAACGACTACCTGTTGAACAGAAGCGACCACTTTGCTTGCCCTCCTACCCTACCTGCCGTTTAGTAACGAACGGTACACTCGATGGTTTTTCGCGGCGCCAGCCCTGGTCGAACCGATGGGCCAGACGCTTCGCGCACGCACCTGAAAGAAAGACCCAAGGACACACCGAATGCCTCAGACATTGTGGTTTTTCCTGCTGCCGGGCTTTTCCATGATGGGCCTGATGTCGGCCATCGAACCGCTGCGGGTGGCCAACCGTTTCCAGGGCGAGCTGTACCGCTGGCACCTGCTCAGCGTGGACGGCGCCGCGGTGGCCAGCAGCAACGGCATGTCGCTGAACGTCGATGGCGCCCTGGAAGCCCTCGGCAGCGGCGACACCCTGTTCGTGGTGGCCGGCTTCGACCCGCTCGCCACCTTCACCCCGCGCCTGGGCCACTGGCTGAACCGCCTCGAACGGGAAGGCGCCCTGCTCGGCGGCATCGACACCGGCAGCTTCGTGCTGGCCGAAGCCGAGCTGTTCGATACCCAGCGCCTGACCCTGCACTGGGAAGCCATCGGCGCCTTCCAGGAGCGCTACCCCGGCCTCAACGTGACCCAGGAGCTGTTCGAGATCGACGGCCGTCGCATCACCAGTGCCGGCGGCACCGCCAGCCTGGACCTGATGCTGACCCTGATCGGCCGGGACCATGGCGAAGCCCTGGCCGTGGCGGTGTCGGAACAGTTCGTGGTCGGCCGTATCCGTTCGCGCCAGGACCACCAGCGCATGCAGATCGCCAGCCGCTACGGTGTGCACAATAAAAAGCTGGTGCAGGTCATCGGCGCCATGGAGCAGCACAGCGAGCAACCGCTGAGCACCCAGGCCCTGGCCGAGCGGGTCGGTGTGACGATCCGCCAGCTGGAGCGCCTGTTTCGCCAGCACCTGGATGCCACGCCGTCGACCTTCTACCTCGCCCTGCGCCTGGACAAGGCGCGCCAGTTGCTGCGCCAGACCGACATGAGCGTCATGGACGTGGGTGTCGCCTGCGGCTTCGAGTCGGCATCGTATTTTTCCCGCTGCTACCGCTCGCGCTTCGCCACCCGCCCCAGCCAGGACCGCCACGCCCTGCCCGCCCTGGCGACCTGAAACCGGCGCGCCAGCGGCCGTCGCGGCTAAAGCCCGCTCCCACAGACCATTGGACGATCAGGCTGGCGGCCTATCCGTTCGCGACCTGCGCTTGACGCTTTCGGCAATACCCCCGTCGTTTTTGCACCGGGGCGCCCCGCCCCCCAGGGATATGCTCACCCCAAAGCGCCGGCAGAAGATTCGGCGCGCCGAGCTAAGGGGACAGCCTGATGAGCCCAGCCGAAGTGCACGCCGACAGCATCGTCATCGACGGTCTGATCATCGCCAAATGGAACCGCGAACTGTTCGAAGACATGCGCAAGGGGGGGCTGACCGCCGCCAACTGCACGGTGTCGGTGTGGGAAGGCTTCCAGGCCACGGTGAACAACATCGTCGCCAGCCAGAAGCTGATCCGCGACAACAGCGACCTGGTGATTCCGGTGCGCACCACCGCCGACATCCGCAAGGCCAAGGAACAGGGCAAGACCGGCATCCTCTTCGGCTTCCAGAACGCCCATGCGTTCGAGGACCAACTGGGCTACGTGGACGTGTTCAAGCAGCTCGGCGTGGGCATCGTGCAGATGTGCTACAACACCCAGAACCTGGTGGGCACCGGCTGCTACGAGCGCGACGGCGGCCTGTCGGGCTTCGGCCGCGAGATCGTCGCCGAGATGAACCGGGTCGGCATCATGTGCGACCTGTCCCACGTCGGCAGCAAGACCTCCGAAGAGGTCATCCTCGAATCGAAGAAGCCGGTCTGCTACTCGCACTGCCTGCCGTCCGGCCTGAAAGAACACCCGCGCAACAAGTCCGATGAAGAACTGAAGTTCATCGCCGATCATGGCGGCTTCGTCGGCGTGACCATGTTCGCGCCGTTCCTGGCCAAGGGCATCGACTCGACCATCGACGACTACGCCGAGGCCATCGAGTACGTGATGAACATCGTTGGCGAAGACGCCATCGGCATCGGCACCGACTTCACCCAGGGCCACGGCCAGGACTTCTTCGAGTGGCTGACACACGACAAGGGGTACGCCCGCCGCCTGACCAACTTCGGCAAGATCGTCAACCCGCTGGGCATCCGCACCGTGGGCGAATTCCCCAACCTCACCGAGACCCTGCTCAAGCGCGGCATGCCCGAGCGCGTGGTGCGCAAGGTCATGGGGGAGAACTGGGTAAGGGTTCTCAAGGACGTCTGGGGCGAATGACGAATACCTCCGGAGCCTGCTGCGCCCACCGATAGCTGCGTCGCGTCCTCGCGACACGCTCGCCGTACATGCGTACTGCTCTCGCGTGTCGCTGCGGGTCTCCTTGCTCTCGGCGTGCTCGCTACGGCTCCACAGGCATTCATCCATGCTTTTTCAAACACGCAAGACAACGAATTCTGGAGCTTAAACACATGGCCTCTCACGCCCCCGAAATGCCCATCCAGGTCGACGACGAAACCGGCGTCTGGACCACCGATGCCCTGCCGATGCTGTATGTGCCGCGGCATTTCTTCGTCAACAACCACATCGGTATCGAAGAGGTGCTGGGCGCCGAGGCGTATGCCGAGATTCTCTACAAGGCCGGCTACAAGTCCGCCTGGCACTGGTGCGAGAAAGAGGCCGAGTGCCACGGGCTGGTGGGGGTCGAGGTGTTCGAGCACTACATGAAGCGCCTGTCGCAACGCGGCTGGGGCCTGTTCAAGATCCAGTCGATCGACCTGGACAAGGGCACCTGCGAGGTGCGCCTGGACCACTCCGCCTTCGTCTACGTCTACGGCCAGTGCGGGCGCCCGGTGGACTACATGTTCACCGGCTGGTTCGCCGGCGCCATGGACCAGATCCTGGCCGCCAAGGGCAGCGCCCTGCGCACCGTGGCCGAACAGGTCTACGGCGCCTCCCAGGACGGCCACGACCATGGGCTGTTCCGTGTGAAACCACTCTAAGAAACCCAATTCAACCGTGATTGAAAACGTAGCGAGCGAAGGGTAGGCAAGGCGGAGGCAGAAGCGAAAAGCGGAGTTTACGAGTAGTAAATGAGCATTTTCGCTTCTGCCTCCAACGCCGCATAACCGAGCGCAGTAGTTTTCAGAGGGTGCCGCAATGGCTTTCGAATCGATGTTCCAGCCGATCCAGATCGGCAAGCTCACCATCCGCAACCGCGTGCTCAGCACCGCGCACGCCGAGGTCTACGCCACCGACGGCGGGATGACCACCGAGCGCTACGTGAAGTACTACGAAGAGAAGGCCAAGGGCGGCATCGGCCTGGCCATCTGCGGCGGCTCGTCCGTGGTGGCCATCGACAGCCCGCAGCAGTGGTGGAGCTCGGTCAACCTGTCCACCGACCGCATCATTCCGCATTTCCAGAACCTGGCCGACGCCATGCACAAGCACGGCGCCAAGATCATGATCCAGATTACCCACATGGGTCGCCGCTCGCGCTGGGACGGTTTCCACTGGCCGACCCTGATGTCGCCGTCGGGCATCCGCGAGCCGGTGCACCGCGCCACCTGCAAGACCATCGAGGTCGAGGAAATCTGGCGGGTGATCGGCAACTACGCCCAGGCCGCGCGCCGGGCGAAGGAGGGCGGCCTGGACGGCGTCGAGCTGTCCGCCGTGCACCAGCACATGATCGACCAGTTCTGGTCGCCGCGGGTCAACAAGCGCACCGACGAATGGGGCGGCACCTTCGAGGGCCGCATGAAGTTCGGCCTGGAAGTGCTCAAGGCCGTGCGGGCCGAAGTGGGCGACGATTTCTGCGTGGGCATGCGCATCTGCGGTGACGAGTTCCACCCGGACGGCCTGTCCCACGAGGACATGAAGCAGATCGCCAAGTACTACGACGACACCGGCATGCTCGACTTCATCGGCGTGGTGGGCTCGGGCTGCGACACCCACAACACCCTGGCGAACGTCATCCCGAACATGAGTTACCCGCCGGAGCCATTCCTGCACCTGGCGGCCGGGATCAAGGAAGTGGTCAAGGTGCCGGTGCTGCACGCGCAGAACATCAAGGACCCGAACCAGGCCACGCGCATCCTCGAAGGCGGCTACGTGGACATGGTCGGCATGACCCGCGCGCACATCGCCGACCCGCACCTGATCGCCAAGATCAAGATGGGCCAGGTCGACCAGATCAAGCAGTGCGTCGGCGCCAACTACTGCATCGACCGCCAGTACCAGGGCCTGGACGTGCTGTGCATCCAGAACGCCGCCACCAGCCGCGAGTACATGGGCCTGCCGCACATCATCGAGAAATCCACCGGGCCCAAGCGCAAAGTGGTGATCGTCGGCGGCGGCCCGGCCGGGATGGAAGCCGCCCGCGTAGCCGCCGAACGCGGCCACGACGTGACCCTGTTCGAGAAGAAAGACAGCCTCGGCGGGCAGATCAGCCTGGCCGCCAAGGCCCCGCAACGTGACCAGATGGCCGGTATCACCCGCTGGTTCCAGCTGGAGCTGGCGCGCCTGAACATCGACCTGCGCCTGGGCACCGGCGCCGATGTCGACACCATTCTCGACCTGCGCCCGGACATCGTGGTGCTGGCCAACGGCGGCCACCCGTTCGTCGAGCAGAACGAGCACTGGGGCTCGGCCGAAGGCCTGGTGGTCAGCAGCTGGGACATCCTCGACGGCAAGGTGGCACCGGGTAACAACGTGCTGGTGTACGACACCATCTGCGAATTCACCGGCATGTCGGTGGCCGACTTCATGGCCGAGAAAGGCGCCAAGGTGGAAATCGTCACCGACGACATCAAGCCGGGCGTGGCCATCGGCGGTACCAGCTTCCCGACCTACTACCGCAGCCTGTACCCCAAGGAAGTGATCATGACCGGCGACCTGATGCTGGAAAAGGTCTACCGCGAGGGCGACAAGGTGGTGGCGGTGCTGGAGAACGAATACACCGGCGCCAAGGAAGAGCGGGTGGTCGACCAGGTGGTGGTGGAGAACGGCGTACGGCCGGACGAAACCCTGTACTACGCGCTCAAGGACGGCTCGCGCAACAAGGGCCAGATCGACGTCGAGGCGCTGTTCGCCATCCAGCCGCAACCCTGCCTGTCCCAGGCCGGCGACGGCTACCTGCTGTTCCGCATCGGCGACTGCGTGGCCCAGCGCAACACCCACGCGGCGATCTACGACGCGCTGCGGCTGTGCAAGGACTTCTGATCTAAACGCTGAATCGGTGTGGGAGAGGCTTGGCCGGGGCGACACGCATCGCGGCCAATCCCCTCCCACCAGCCCCGCCCTCGGGCTTGAGGATGTCGTCGATGTTAAACACCCTGCTCCCCATCCTGCTCTTCGCCGCCCTCGGCCTCGCTGTGCTCGGCGCGGCGAAGCGCTTCTTCATGTGGCGCCGTGGCCGGCCGGCCAAGGTCGACTGGATCGGCGGGCTGCTGAAGATGCCGCGCCGCTACCTGGTGGACCTGCACCACGTGGTCGAACGCGACAAGTACATGTCCAGGACCCACGTGGCCACCGCCGGCGGTTTCGTGCTGGCGGCGCTGCTGGCGATCCTGGTCCATGGGTTCGGGCTGCAGAGCCGGCTGCTGGGCTATGCCCTGCTGGCCGCCACGGTGCTGATGTTCGTCGGTGCGCTGTTCGTCGCCAAACGCCGCCTCGACCCGCCGGCGCGCCTGTCGAAAGGCCCGTGGATGCGCCTGCCGAAAAGCCTGCTGATGTTCGCGGCCAGCTTCTTCATCGCCACCCTGCCGGTGGCCGGGATTCTGCCGGAAGGCTTCGGCGGCTGGGTGCTGGCCGCGATTCTCGCGGTGGGTGTGGCCTGGGGCGTGTCCGAGCTGTTCTTCGGCATGACCTGGGGCGGGCCGATGAAGCACGCCTTCGCCGGCGCCCTGCACTTGGCCTGGCACCGCCGCGCCGAACGCTTCGGCGGTGGCCGCTCGACCGGCTTGAAAGCCCTGGACCTGAACGATCCGAACGCCCCGCTGGGCGTGGAAAAACCCACGGATTTCACCTGGAACCAGTTGCTCGGCTTCGACGCCTGCGTGCAGTGCGGCAAGTGCGAGGCGATGTGCCCGGCCTTCGCCGCCGGCCAGCCGCTGAACCCGAAGAAGCTGATCCAGGACATGGTCATCGGCCTGGCTGGTGGCAACGACGCCTCGTTCGCCGGCTCGCCGTACCCTGGCAAGCCGCTGGGCGAACACAGCGGCGGCCCGCACCAACCCATCGTCAACCTGAACGGCAAGGCCCTGGTGGATGCCGAGACGCTGTGGTCGTGCACCACCTGCCGCGCCTGCGTCGAGGAATGCCCGATGATGATCGAGCACGTCGACGCCATCGTCGACATGCGCCGCCACCTGACCCTGGAAAAAGGCGCCACCCCGAACAAGGGCGCCGAGGTGCTGGACAACCTGATCGCCACCGACAACCCGGGCGGCTTCGCACCGGGCGGCCGGCTGAACTGGGCGGCCGACCTGAACCTGCCGCTGATGAGTGACAAGCAGCAGACCGAGGTGCTGTTCTGGGTCGGCGACGGCGCCTTCGACATGCGCAACCAGCGCACCCTGCGTGCCTTCGTGAAGATCCTCAAGGCGGCCAACGTGGACTTCGCCGTGCTCGGCCTGGAAGAACGCGACAGCGGCGACGTGGCCCGGCGCCTGGGCGACGAAGCGACCTTCCAGCACCTGGCCAGCCGCAATATCGCCACCCTGGCCAAATACCGTTTCAAGACCATCGTCTCCTGCGACCCGCACAGCTTCCATGTGCTGAAGAACGAATACGGTGCGCTGGGCGGCCATTACCAGGTCATGCACCACAGCACCTTCATCGAGACCCTGATGCAGCGTGACCTGCTCAGCCTCGGCCAACACGCCCTGGCCAACGGTTCGGTGACCTACCACGACCCTTGCTACCTGGGCCGCTACAACGGCGAGTACGAGGCACCGCGCGCCGTGCTCAAGGCCATCGGTATCGAGGTCAAGGAAATGGAGCGCTCCGGCTTCCGCTCGCGCTGCTGCGGCGGCGGTGGCGGCGCGCCAATCACCGACATCCCGGGCAAGCAGCGGATTCCCGACATGCGCATGGTCGACATCAAGGAAACCGGTGCCGAAGTGGTGGCCGTGGGTTGCCCGCAGTGCACCGTGATGCTCGAAGGCGTGGTCGCCCCGCGCCCTGACATCAAGGACATCGCCGAGCTGGTGGCCGAGGCGCTGATCGAGGCGGCGCCCGCGGCAAAAAAGCCGGCCCCGGCCGCCCGTGAACTGGCGGAGGTGCAGTGATGGATACCTTCGCCACAGAGACGGCACGAGCCACGGAGAACCGCCCATGAGCGACATCATCCGCCGCGACCCGCGGGCCGAGTGGATCGCCCGTAACCGCCTGCATCCGCTGCACGCGGCCGTGCAGGCGCAGCACCAGACCACCTGGATGGGGCCCAACGGCATCCTGCGCAAGAACCCGCACGCCATCGCCGCCGGCTTCGTCGGCCCGTCCGGACTCAAGCGCATCGACCGCAGCGGCACCCAGCAAGGCACCGCCGGCAAACGCAGCGCCGCCAGCGAAACAGTCCAGCTGCCGTTGCACACCATCGAACAACCGGCATTCCACATCGTGGTGGTGCCGGACATGGTAGGCGGCCGCCTGAGCAGCCACGACAAGGACCTGCTCGGCCTGGCCCACAAGCTCGCCGGCAGCGACGGCGCGGTGGTGGCCGTGGTGTTCGGCGAGCACAAGGAAACCGCCTTCGCCACTGCTGGCGTGGACCGCCTGCTGCAGATCGAGGGCGACGCCTTCGACGGCTACGCCCCGGAATCCCGGGTACTGGCCCTCAGTGCCGTGGAAAGCCAGCTGGCGCCGCGCCACTGGCTGTTGCCGGACAGCCGCACTGGCGGCGGTGAGCTGGGTCGCCGCCTGGCCGCCAAACTCGGCGAGCGCCCGGCGACGCGGGTCTGGCAGGTCAACGACGGGCAGTGCATCGGCCGCGCCGGGGCTGGCCAGGAAGACCTGGCGCGCCCGGCGCCTCGCCTGATGCTGGCCGCCGTGGAGTGCGCAGAACCGGTCAGCGAAACCCGCCACGAGGCGCGCCCGCTGGAACTGACCGCAGCCATTGCCCACAGCCTGCCGCGCATCGAGGACCTCGGCGCGGTGGCGGTGGACCCGGCGCTGATCCCCATGGCCGAGTCGGAATTCATCCTGTCGGGTGGCAACGGGGTCAAGGACTGGGCCCTGTTCCACCAGGCTGCCCAAGCCCTGGGCGCCACCGAAGGTGCCTCGCGGGTGGCGGTGGATGACGGCTTCATGCCGCGCGACCGTCAGGTCGGCGCCACTGGCACTTGGGTCACGGCCCGGGTGTACATGGCCGTGGGTATTTCCGGCGCGATCCAGCACCTGCAGGGCATTGGCGCCTGCGACAAGGTGATCGCGGTGAACAGGGACCCCGGCTGCGACATGATCAAACGCGCCGACCTCTCGGTGATCGGCGACTCGGCGGCAGTACTGACCGCGCTGATGGCGCGCATCGCCGCCTGGCGCCAGGAGGGCAAGCGCGATGCAGCCTGACGCACACCGCTATTCCCCCGTGGGAGGGGCTTCAGCCGCGAGCGTTTGCTCGCGCTATCTGACCGCGGCTGACGCCACCGCTGCGGATCGAGGTTTTCATGACTGACCTGAATATCGTCGCCCTGGTGTCCGTGGGCGCCCACCCGACCTCCGGCCGGCCGCGCCGCGCCGAACAGGATGCCCGCGCCGTCGAGCTCGGCCTGCGCCTGGCCGGTGCCGATCTGCAGGTGCTGCATGCCGGCGACCCGCAGGCCGACGCCTTGCGCGGCTACCTGGGCATGGGCCTGGAGCGCCTGCACGTGCTGGAGCAACCGGCCGGTGCCGACGCCCTGCCGGTGCTGGTGGATCACCTCAAGGAGGCCGGCGCCCAACTGGTGCTGACCGGCAGCCAGGCGGAAACCGGTGAAGGCTCCGGCCTGCTGCCGTTCCTGCTGGCGGAACGCCTCGGCTGGCCCCTGGTGGTCGGCCTGGCGGAAGTGGAAAAGGTCGAGAACGGCGTGGCGCAGGTGCTGCAAGCCCTGCCCCGCGGCCAACGGCGGCGCCTGAAAGTGCGCGTGCCGTTCCTGGCCAGCATCGACAACGCCGCGCCCATGGCCCGCCAGAGCGCCTTCGGCCCGGCGCGCCGCGGCCAGCTGGAGGCCCACGAGGTCACGGTGACCGACGACCCGCTGTTCGAACAGACCCAGTTGCAGCCCGCCCGCCCACGGCCGAAGCGCCTGAAGGTGATCAAGGCAAAGACCGGCGCGGAACGAATGAAAGCCGCCACGGCCAAAGCCTCGGGTGGCGGCGGACAGGTGCTCAAGGATGTCTCGCCCGAAGCCGGCGCGGAGGCTATCTTCAAACTGCTGCTCGAAGAAGGCGTGCTGCGCTGACGCGACATGAACGGCCAAAGAGCTCGCGGCTGAGGCCGCTCCTACAGGGGCGGCCGGGGTGGCCACAGTCTGACCAATGGAGGATGAACCGATGATGCATGCCGATCTGATCGACCAGGAAGACCTGCGCGAACGCCTGGTGGCCCTGGGCCTGGCCATTCCGCCGGGCGTAACCGCCGAACAGGCGTGCGAGCATGCCGTCAGCGGTCTGAGCCCTGAACGCGCCGTGGCGCTGCGTCGCCTGGTGGAAGAATTGCTGGGCGGCAGCGCCACCCTGCTGCCCAACGTGCGCGAGGCGATCTCCCGCACCCTGCTGCCGGCGCTGGTACCGCGGCAGGCGTGATGGCCTGATTGCGTTAGAAGAAGATCAACAGCTCGCGGGCAAGCCCGCTCCTACGGGGCTGGTATTGCCCTGTGTAGGAGCGGGCTTGTTTTTGGAGTGCGCTGAAATATCAGCCGAATGAAAACAGGCGCCACCGGCGCCTGTTTTCGACCCGCCCGCCGCCGTTACACCCGTACGCTGGCGAAGGTGGACTCGCCCTGGGCCCGGGCCAGGGCCGCCATGGCAGTGGAGGACGAAGGCCGCATCAGGTCTTCCGGCATCGGCACCAGCGCGACGATGCCGTTCGAGGCCTGGCCGGCGCGCTCGTCGCGCGGCGGAATGCCGAAGTACTCGCGGTAGCACTTGGAGAAGTGCGGCGTGGACACGAAACCACACACCGACGCCACTTCGATGATCGACATCGACGTCTGCTTGAGCAGCTGGCGCGCGCGGATCAGGCGCAGCTTGAGGTAGTAGCGCGACGGCGAGCAGTGCAGGTACTTCTGGAACAGGCGCTCCAGCTGGCGCCGCGACACGTCGACGTAGCAGGCCAGCTCGTCGAGGTCGATCGGCTCCTCCAGGTTGGCCTCCATCAGCGCGACGATTTCCTGCAGCTTCGGCTGGTTGGTACCGAGCATGTGCTTGAGGGGCACGCGCTGGTGGTCCTGCTCGTTGCGGATGCGCTCGTAGATGAACATCTCGGAAATCGCCGCCGCCAGTTCGCGGCCGTGCTCCCGGGCGATCAGGTGCAGCATCATGTCCATCGGCGCGGTACCGCCGGACGAGGTGTTGCGGTTGCGGTCGATGGAGAACAGGCGGGTGGTGATGGCGGCGCGGGGGAAGGCTTCCTGCATGGCAGCGAGGAATTCCCAGTGCACGCTGCAATCGTAGCCGTCGAGCAGGCCGGCTTTGGCCAGCGCCCAGCTGCCGGTGCACACCGCGCCCATCTGCCGCCCCTGGCGGGCCAGGCCCTGCAGCCAGTGCAGGTGCTCGCGGGTGACGCTGTGCTGGATGTCCACGCCGCCGCAGACGATCACCGCATCCAGTGCCGGGGCGTTGTGCAGGCCGGCGTCCGGGGTGATCTGCAGACCGTCGCTGGCGGACACCGGCGAGCCGCTCTGGGTGAGGGTGTGCCAGCGGTAGAGTTCCTTGCCGGACAACTGGTTGGCCATGCGCAAGGGCTCGACTGCCGAAGCCAGGGAAATCAGGGTGAAGTTATCCAGGAGCAGGAAGCCGATGGACTGCGGAACACGGCTCTGGGGCTGGGCCCCTTGGTTGAACTGTGACATCAGTGAAGCCCTCACGCTAAGCACGGTGTCGAGCCCTTTTTCAGACGGGCTCTGTTTTTGTTGCGTCCGGGTTGAAACCACCCCGGATCGATGCCAATTCCAACGCAAACCTCATGCCTAGATTGATCGCGCGTTCAATAAAAAATTCGGCGCCTTTACAAGGTGCGTGCCACGTGGCTTTGGCAGGAGCGACAGAAGTATTCTGTTTGCGACCGAAAGCCCCGTGGCTAAAGGGGTGTGAGCATTTCGGTAGCACTGTGAACGGGGTGACTGTCACCCGCCTCGGCGGTGTGAATCCGGGCGGTAACACGGCGCCTGAAACGGCGCTTTTCACCCCCGAAAATCACGTCTCGAGAGGCCGCGCACCAAAAGCTGGCGGCGGCATTTTCCGGTGAGCGAAAGCAGGTCGAGCGATCAGCATTCGATGGCGCTGACGGCCAGTCCGCCGCGCGACGTTTCCTTGTACTTGTCCTGCATGTCGGCACCGGTGTCGCGCATGGTGCGGATCACCCGGTCCAGGGAAATGAAGTGCTGGCCGTCGCCGCGCAGGGCCATCTGCGCCGCGTTGATCGCCTTCACCGCGGCGATGGCGTTGCGCTCGATGCACGGCACCTGGACCAGCCCGCCGACCGGGTCGCAGGTCAGCCCGAGGTTGTGCTCCAGGCCGATTTCCGCGGCGTTTTCCAGTTGCTCCGGAGTGGCCCCGAGCACTTCCGCCAGGCCGGCGGCGGCCATGGCGCAGGCCGAGCCGACTTCGCCCTGGCAACCCACTTCGGCGCCGGAGATCGAGGCGTTCTTCTTGCACAGGATGCCCACCGCGGCGGCGGCGAGCAGGTAGTTGATCACGTCGTCGTCGCAGGCATCGGGGTTGAACTTCATGTAGTAGTGCAGCACCGCCGGGATGATGCCCGCCGCGCCGTTGGTGGGTGCAGTGACCATGCGCCCGCCGGCGGCATTTTCTTCGTTGACCGCCAGGGCGAACAGGTTGACCCACTCCATGGCCGACAACGTGGAACCGATGACATTCGGCTTGCCCAGCTCCAGCAGGCTGCGGTGAAGGCGCGCGGCGCGGCGTTGCACGTTGAGCCCACCAGGCAATATGCCTTCGTGCTTCAGGCCGTTTTCCACGCAGTCGCGCATGGCCTGCCAGAGGCGCAGCAGGCCGCTGCGGATCTCGGCATCGCTGCGCCAGGCGCGCTCGTTGGCCAGCATCAGTTCGGACACACGCAGGTTGTGGCGCTGGCACAGCTCCAGCAGCTCGACGGCACTGGAGAAATCGTACGGCAACGCCGTGTGGTCCTGGTCCAGCTGTCCGGCGGCCGCCTGTTCGGCATCGACCACGAAGCCGCCGCCGATCGAGTAATAGGTGTCGCGGTGCAGCTCGTCGCCCTGCCCGTCGAAGGCGGTCAGGGTCATGGCGTTGGGGTGATAGGGCAGGTTTTCGTCGAGCAGCAGCATGTCGCGCGACCAGTCGAACGCCACTGGCAGACGGCCGTCGAGCAGCAGTTCGCCGCGCTCGCGCAGCGTGGCGATGCGCGGGGTGATCTGCTGCGGGTCGATGCTGTCCGGCCACTCGCCCATCAGGCCCATGATCACGGCGCTGTCGCTGCCATGGCCAACGCCGGTGGCCGACAGGGAGCCGTACAGACGAACCTCCAGGCGCCCGGTGCGCTCGAGCAGCTGACGTTCACGCAGCGCACCGACGAACAGGGCGGCGGCGCGCATGGGGCCGACGGTATGCGAACTGGAAGGCCCGATACCGATCTTGAACAGGTCGAAAACACTAATCGCCACGGCTGACTCCCGAGCTGAAGGACGGCTACGTCACCATCATCTGGCTTTCCCCCAGGCGGCAATCGCCTCACACCGACTCGCCCATATCCAAATCCGCCACGGTCACTGTCGTATCCGCACCGCGCGCAACGTGCCTGCATTCCCGGCGCGACAGCACCGTTCTGGTTACGACCCGGCCGATAGGCAGCGACACGGCGCCAGCGCCATGATCCTGGCGCCCATGGCCGATCTGCCCACCCACAGACTGGAGGTGCCGATGAACCTGCATACCCGCGCACTGCTGAGCGCCGCCCTGCTCGCCCCCTGGCTGGCCAACGCCGCCGTGGAACCCGCCGACTGCGATGTGGTGCGTTTCGCGGATGTCGGCTGGACCGACATCACCGTCACCACCGCCGTGACCCGCGTGGTACTCACCGACCAGGGCTACCGCACCCAGGTCAAGCGGCTGTCGGTGCCCGACACCTACAAGGCCCTGCAGGACAAGCAGATCGACGTATTCCTCGGTAACTGGATGCCGAGCATGGAAAACGACATCAAACCTTATGTGGAGAACGGCACGGTGCAGACCATCGCGGCCAACCTGGAAGGCGCCAAATACACCCTGGCCGTCAACCAGGTGGCCTTCGACGGCGGCGTGCAGAACTTCGCCGACCTGGCGACATTCAAGGAGCAGCTCGGCGGCAGGATCTATGGCATCGAGCCGGGCAACGACGGCAACAAGCTGATCCAGCAGATGATCGACAAGGACGCCTTCGGCCTGGGCACCTTCACCCTGGTGGAATCCAGCGAAAGCAGCATGCTGGCGCAGGTCAAGCGCGCCGAACACCTCAAGCAGTGGGTGGTGTTTCTCGGCTGGGAGCCGCACCCGATGAACAACCAGTTCGCCCTGCGCTACCTCGACGGTGGCGACGCGTATTTCGGTCCGAACTTCGGCGGTGCCACGGTCTACACCAACGTGCGCGCCGGCTACGCGGAGCAGTGCCCGAACATCGGACGCCTGCTGAAAAACCTGCGTTTCAGCCTGGACATGGAGAACCACCTGATGGGTGCGATTCTCAACCAGAGCACCAACCGGCGACGCGAAGCCAAGGCCTGGTTGAAGGCCAATCCGCAGGTGCTCGATCGATGGCTCGAAGGCGTCACGCGACGCGACGGCAGCGTCGCAAATCGGCCATCAGACACTGGCAAACGGCTATAAATTTCATTTTTTTTCAATTCGCCACAGCCCCCGGCGTACCTTGCCTGCGCGCCGGGCAACGGCTGAAAACCGCGCCGTTCGTGGCCTCCAGGCTTGGCCAAGGGCCGAACTAATCTGTTATGGTTTTTTTAGATCAGCCCCATGTCGTCGCCCAACACGTCAGAGTCGTAAACCGACAATTGCGCCGACTGGAAGGCTATATCGTTGAGTCAGCCGATTTCGTCGCTGTCGCCCTGAACCGGGGATGACAGACCGGAGCTCCACCGCTCTGGACCGAAGAACAGATAAGCGCTGGCATCCCCCAGACGGGCGCCAGCCCAACAAGAAATTTCGGATGTACGCACATCTCGGGAATGAGGTGTGAAACCCCAAAGGATTGGGCTTCGTAACTGCCAGAGGGTTCGGAAAGCGGTTTGCAACACGGCATAGCAGGTTTCACTCATCCACTCGTTCAGGTAACGCCCTGTGCTCTCTTTGCACGCGGCGCGCAACCTGTGCGGTGCCCGAGTGTCCCATGCTGGCATGTAAGCGAAACGCCGTCCCAACCTCGGAATCATGCAAACCCACACAGGCAAGAACAGTCGGCATCACCTGACGAGCGCTTTCGGGCGCGCGGCGGGTTCCGTGTAGCTGTCTGGATGTCTACTGAAGGGGAACAATCCCATGCAGTCTGGAAAAATCGTCGTCGAGAATCTCTACAAGGTTTTCGGCCCACAGCCACAAGAAGCCATCGATTTGCTCAAGCAAGGCTGGAGCAAAGACAGGATCCTCGCCGAAAAAGGCGCAGTGATCGGCGTCAGCGATGTGTCGTTCAGCGTTGAAGAAGGCGAAATCTTCGTCCTCATGGGCCTTTCCGGCTCAGGCAAATCCACCCTCATCCGCTTGATCAACCGCCTGGTCGAGCCCAGCTCCGGCAACGTCTACATCGACGGCCAGAACGTGGCCAAGCTGCCGCAGTCGCAGTTGATCGACCTGCGCCGCCGCGACATGAGCATGGTCTTCCAGTCCTTCGCCCTGATGCCCTCGCGCACGGTGCTGGACAACGCCGCGTTCGGTCTCGAAGTCGCCGGCAAGGGCCGCAAGGAGCGCGAACAGCGCGCCATGGAAGTCCTCAAGCAGGTCGGCCTCGACACCTTCGCCCACAAGTTCCCCCATGAGCTGTCCGGCGGCATGCAGCAGCGTGTCGGCCTGGCCCGCGCCCTGGCCGTCGACCCCTCGATGATCATCATGGACGAGGCCTTCTCGGCCCTCGACCCGCTCAAGCGCCGCGAGATGCAGGACGTGTTGCTGGAGCTGCAGAAGACCCACCGCCGCACCATCATCTTCGTGTCCCACGACATCGAGGAAGCCATGCGCATCGGTACCCGCATCGGCATCATGGAAGGCGGCAAGCTGATTCAGGTCGGCACGCCCCAGGAGTTGATCGACAACCCGGCCAACGACTACGTGCGCAACTTCTTCGACACCGTCGACACCAGCCGCTACCTCACCGCCGGCCAGCTGATGGCCGACAGCGTGCCGCTCTACGTGCACAACGGCCGCGCCCCCGACGCGCAGAAGGTCTGCCAGGAGCTGCAGGCGCTGGACAAGCACTACGCGTTCATCGTCGACGAGCAGAACAACTTCCAGGGCTCCATCAGCCTGGAGAAGATCGCCCTGCTGGTCGAAGGCGGCGAATCCTGCAGCCTGGAACCGAACGTGCTCAAGCACATCGACCCGGTGCCGGAAGACCTGCCGCTGGACCAGGTCATCGGTCGCCTGGTGGACAACGAGGGGCCGATCCCGGTGGTCGACCAGCACGGTCACTACTGTGGCGCCATCAGCAAGGGCCGCCTGTTGACCCGCCTGCAGGGAGAATCCCATGAGTGAGAAGAAGCTCGACCTGGGCAGCTGGGTCAACGACGTCGTTCAGCACCTGCTGGATAACTACAGCGGTGCCTTCGACAGCATCGGCAGTGTGGTCGCCGGCTTCTCCGAGGCCATCGAGAAGATTCTGATGCTGCCGCCGGCCTGGCTGCTGATCGCCATCTTCGTCGGCCTCGGCCTGTGGCGCATCGGCGCGCGCTTCGCCATCTTCACCGCGGTGTCGTTCGTCCTGATCGTCATGACCGGCTTCTGGGAACAGACCGTGGTCACCCTGGGCCTGACCTTCTCCGCCACCCTGATCAGCCTGCTGCTGGGCATCCCGCTGGGCATCTGGGCGGCCAAGAGCGAGCGCGTGGCGACCATCATCCGCCCGATCCTCGACTTCATGCAGACCATGCCGGCGTTCGTCTACCTGATCCCGGCGGCCATGCTCTTCGGCCTCGGCCGCGTGCCGGGGATCATCGCCACGGTGATCTTCGCCATGCCACCGGCGGTGCGCCTGACCAGCCTGGGCATCCGCCAGGTCAACAAGGAAATCGTCGAAGCCGGTCAATCCTTCGGCTGCACCAGCCGCCAGCTCCTGTTCAAGGTCCAGCTGCCCAACGCCATGCCCTCGATCATGGCCGGGGTCAACCAGACCATCATGATGGCCCTGTCGATGGTGATCATCGCCTCCATGGTCGGCGCCGGTGGCCTGGGCAACGACGTACTGGCGAGCATCCAACGCCTCGATATCGGTCTAGGCTTCGAGAGCGGCATGGCCGTCGTATTGCTGGCCATCATTCTCGACCGCATCACTGAAAGTTTCGGCACCCCGCAACCCGCCAACCGCAGCAGTCTGTTCGGCTGGCTGAGCGCGAAGCTGCAACGGCAGTAAGCAACAGCTCACTTTTCACGGACACAGGGAGTCGTAAATGAACAAACTGAAAGCAATGGCGGGCGCCGGCCTGCTGTCCTGCGCACTGGTGCAAGGTGCGTGGGCGCAGGAACCGGAAAGCTGCAAGCAGGTGCGTTTCGCCGAAATCGGCTGGGCCGACATCGCCGCCACCACCGGCGTGGCCATGACCCTGGCCGAAGGCCTGGGCTACCAGCCGCGCAAGATCATGGCGTCGGTGCCGATCGCCTTCACCGGTGTGAAGAGCGGCCAGGTGGATGTCTTCCTCGGCTACTGGGCGCCGTCCATGGACGCGGTCATCGAGCCATTCCTCAAGGACAACGGCGTGAAGGTGCTGCCGACCGCCAACCTCGAAGGCGCCAAGTACACCCTGGCCGTGCCGACCTACGCGGCCGAAGCCGGGCTGAAAAGCTTCCAGGACATCGCCAAATTCAAGGACCAGCTGGGCGCCAAGATCTACGGCATCGAGCCGGGCAACGACGGCAACCTGCTGATCGAGAAAATGATCAAGGGTGACCAGTACGGCCTCGGCGGTTTCAAGATGGTCGAGTCCAGCGAGGCCGGCATGCTGGTCCAGGTGCAGCGCGCGGTGCGCAAGAAGGAGCCGGTGGTCTTCCTCGGCTGGGCCCCGCACCCGATGAACACCCAGTTCGACATCACCTACCTGTCAGGCGGCGATGACGTGTTCGGCCCGGACTACGGCGCCGCTAAGGTCTACACCGTGGTACCGCCGGACTACGAGGCACGTTGCGCCAACGTCGGCAAGCTGCTGAACAACCTGCAGTTCAGCGTCGAGATCGAAAGCCAGCTGATGGAGAAGGTCCTGGAAAAACAGGACCCGGTCGACGTGGCCAAGAGCTGGATCAAGGCCAACCCGGCAGCCCTGGACAAGTGGCTGGCCGGCGTCACCACCTATGACGGCCAGGACGGCGTCGCCGCTGTGAAGAAACACGTCGGGCTGTAATCGCCCGTCACCCACCCGGCCCACCCGCATCAGGCGGGTGGGCCTGGTAAAGCCGCCGCAACCGATGCACCGGCTTTCCTCGCGGACCGGCCACAGGGAATGTTCCCTGCTAGCGCACGCCGACGACCGCAAGGCCCGCAATCAGAACGAGCCAGTAACACAATTCGAACTGCCACTCACTGATGGAGCAAACACGTATGCGCAACCTGAAAACCCTCTGCCTGCAAAGCCTGGGCGTCGCCGCTCTGGCCATGGGCATGTCCGGCGCCATGGCAGCGGACAAACCTGCCCTGAAAATCGGCTACGTCAACGGCTGGGACGACAGCGTCGCCGTGACCCATGTCGCCGGCGAAATCCTCAAGACCAAGCTGGGCTATGACGTCACCCTGCAGCCGGTGGAGCCGGCCATCATGTGGCAAGGCGTGGCCCGCGGCGACCTGGACGCCACCCTGTCCGCCTGGCTGCCCGCCACCCACGGCGAATATTTCGAGAAGCTCAAGGACAAGGTCACCGTCCTGGGCACCAACTATGACGGCGCCAAGATCGGCCTGATCGTGCCGGAATACGTGGAAGCCAAGACCATCGCCGACCTGGAGAAATACGCCAAGGACTTCGACGGCAAGATCACCGGCATCGACGCCGGTGCCGGCGTGATGCGCCGCACCGAAGACGCCATCAAGGAATACGACCTCAAGAGCATCAAGCTGATGCCGAGTTCGGGCCCGGCCATGGCCACCGCCCTGACCCGTGCCGAGAAGGCCAAGAAGCCGATCGTGGTGACCGGCTGGATTCCGCACTGGATGTTCGCCCAATGGAAGCTGCGCTTCCTGGAAGACCCGAAAAACGTCTTCGGTGAAGCCGAGCACGTCGACACCGTGGCCAACCCGGGCCTGGAAGCCAAGGCACCTGACGCCGCGGCCTTCCTGAAGAAACTGTCCTGGAGCGCCGAAGAAGTGGGGGCGGTGATGCTGTCCATCCGCGACGGCGTGAAGCCGGAAGACGCGGCCAAGGACTGGATCGCGAAGAACCCGGATCGCGTGGCCGAGTGGCTGAAATAAGCCACCGTTTGCGTGATTGAAAAAGCGGGCTTCGGCCCGCTTTTTCGTTTCCGTGAAGGAGGTGGCCTGCATTTGCGCACCTGGCCAGGTTGATTGATCGATCAATAAAAATCGGCCTAGACTGCGCGCAACCGGAACCCCGCCTCCACGGAGAGACAAATGCCCAAGGTCGGAATGCAGCCGATCCGCCGTTCGCAATTGATCGCGGCCACCCTCGAAGCGGTCGACCAGGTCGGCATGAGCGACGCCAGCATTGCCTACATCGCGCGCCTCGCCGGCGTGTCCAACGGCATCATCAGCCATTACTTCCAGGACAAGAACGGCCTGCTCGACGCCACCATGCGCCACCTGATGCAGGCCCTGAGCGACGCCGTGCGTGCACGGCGCAACGCCCTGCGCGAAGACACGCCACGGGCCCACCTGCGCGCGATCATCGACGGCAACTTCGATGAAACCCAGGTCAGCGGCCCGGCGATGAAGACCTGGCTGGCGTTCTGGGCCACCAGCATGCACCAGCCCTCGCTGCAGCGCCTGCAGCGGATCAACGACCACCGCCTGTATTCCAACCTGTGCGGGCAGTTCGTCCGCGCCCTGCCCCGCGAGCAGGCCCGTGCTGCAGCCCGTGGCCTGGCGGCGCTGATCGACGGCCTGTGGCTGCGCGGCGCGCTGTCCGGCGAGGCCTTCGACACCCAGCAGGCGATGCGCATCGCCTACGACTACCTGGACCTGCAGTTGGGCAAGGCAGGCAGCTAGGTCGCCCAGCCGCCGCTGAAGCGCCTCCCACAAAGAGGGTGTGCGCCCCTTGTAGGAGGGGCTTCAGCCCCGAGCTCTTCAGCCTTATCCACAGCCCCGGCCACGGTGATCATGTCGCGATTGGCGTTCGCCCTGTCGTTTTTATTGATTGATCGTTCAATATAAATAAAATAGCCTGTTCTCAGCCAAACCACTTGCCAGAGGACAGCCCATGCCCCGCTTCGACGAACAGCAGCTCTACATCGGTGGCCGCTACGTCTCCGCCAGCAGCGGCGAAACCTTCGACAGCATCAACCCCGCCACCGGCGAGGTGCTGGCCAAGGTGCAGCGCGCCAGCCAGGCGGATGTCGAGCTGGCCGTCGCCAGCGCTGCCAAGGGGCAGAAGGTGTGGGCGGCGATGACCGCCATGCAGCGTTCGCGCATCCTGCGCAAGGCCGTGGACATCCTGCGTGAACGTAATGACCAGTTGGCCGAACTGGAGACCCTGGACACCGGCAAGCCGCTGTCGGAAACCCGCTATGTCGACATCGTCACCGGTGCCGATGTGCTGGAGTACTACGCCGGCCTGGTGCCCGCCATCGAGGGCCAGCAGATTCCGCTGCGCGAGTCGTCCTTCGTCTACACCCGTCGCGAACCCCTGGGCGTGGTGGCCGGCATCGGCGCCTGGAACTACCCGATCCAGATCGCCCTGTGGAAGTCCGCACCGGCCCTGGCCGCCGGCAACGCGATGGTGTTCAAGCCCAGCGAAGTCACCTCGCTGACCACCCTGAAGCTGGCCGAGATCTACACCGAGGCCGGCTTGCCCGATGGCGTGTTCAACGTACTCACCGGCAGCGGCCGCGAAGTGGGCCAGTGGCTGACCGAGCACCCGCAGATCGAGAAGATTTCCTTCACCGGCGGCACCGAGACCGGCAAGAAGGTCATGGCCAGCGCCTCCAGCTCGTCGCTCAAGGAAGTGACCATGGAGCTGGGCGGCAAGTCGCCGCTGATCGTCTTCGAAGACGCCGACCTGGACCGTGCCGCCGACATCGCGGTCATGGCCAACTTCTACAGCTCGGGCCAAGTGTGCACCAACGGCACCCGGGTGTTCGTGCCGCGCATGCTGCAAGCGCGCTTCGAGTCCAAGGTGCTGGAGCGGGTCAAACGCATCCGCCTGGGCGACCCGCTGGCGGAAACCACCAACTTCGGCCCGCTGACCAGCTTCGCCCACATGGAAAGCGTGCTCGGCTACATCGAAAAAGGTCGCAGCGAAGGCGCGCGCCTGCTGATTGGCGGCGAACGAGTGACCGAGGGCGACCACGCCAACGGCGCCTATGTCGCACCGACGGTATTCACCGACTGCAAGGACAGCATGACCATCGTGCGCGAGGAAATCTTCGGCCCGGTGATGAGCATCCTCATCTACGACAGCGAAGAAGAAGTGATCCGCCGCGCCAACGACACCACCTACGGCCTGGCCGCCGGCCTGGTGACCCGCGACCTGGCTCGTGCGCATCGGGTCATCCACCAGCTGGAAGCCGGCATCTGCTGGATCAACACCTGGGGCGAATCGCCGGCCGAGATGCCGGTGGGCGGCTACAAGCAGTCCGGCGTCGGCCGCGAGAACGGCCTGAGCACGCTGGAGCACTACACCCGGATCAAGTCCGTGCAGGTCGAGCTGGGCGGTTACACCTCGGTGTTCTGACGCCCGCACCGCCTTGTGGGAGGCGCTTCAGCAGCGAACCCTATCGCAGCTGAAGCCCCTTCCACACAACCCGCCACCGCGCCGCCCGGAGTGACCGGGACCGCCACACCATGCCCCGAGTCGCACCCGGGCAGCAGGAGGAGCCATGCCTCAGGAATTCGACTACATCATCATCGGTGCCGGCTCGGCCGGTAACGTGCTGGCGACCCGCCTGACCGAGGACGCAAACGTCAGCGTGCTGCTGCTCGAAGCCGGCGGCCCGGATTATCGCCTGGACTTCCGCACCCAGATGCCCGCCGCCCTGGCCTTTCCGCTGCAGGGCCGGCGCTACAACTGGGCCTACGAGACAGACCCCGAGCCCCACATGAACAATCGCCGCATGGAATGCGGGCGCGGCAAGGGCCTGGGCGGCTCGTCGCTGATCAACGGCATGTGCTACATCCGCGGCAACGCCCTGGACTTCGACAACTGGGCGCAGCAACCCGGCCTGGAAGACTGGAGTTACCTCGATTGCCTGCCGTATTTCCGCAAGGCCGAGACCCGCGACATCGGCCCCAACGACTACCACGGCGGCGACGGCCCGGTGAGCGTGACCACGCCCAAGGCCGGCAACAACCCGCTGTTCCATGCCATGGTCGAGGCCGGCGTGCAGGCCGGCTACCCGCGCACGGAAGACCTCAACGGCTACCAGCAGGAAGGCTTCGGCCCGATGGACCGCACCGTGACCCCGGAAGGCCGCCGCGCCAGCACCGCCCGTGGCTACCTGGACCAGGCGCGGGAGCGGCCGAACCTGACCATCGTCACCCACGCCACCACCGACCGCATCCTGTTCGACGGTACGCGCGCCAGCGGCGTCGCCTACCTGGTGGGCAGCGCGAACAGCGCCACCACCGTTCACGCCCGCCGCGAGGTGCTGCTGTGCGCTGGCGCCATCGCCTCGCCGCAGATCCTGCAACGCTCCGGCGTCGGCCCCGGCGATTTGCTCCGCAGCCTGGGCATCGACCTGGTGCATGAGCTGCCCGGCGTCGGCGCCAACCTGCAGGACCACCTGGAGATGTACCTACAGTACGCGTGCACCCAACCGGTGTCGCTGTACCCGGCGCTGAAGCTGCTGAACCAGCCGGGGATCGGCGCGCAATGGCTGTTCACCGGCCACGGCATCGGCGCCAGCAACCAGTTCGAGGCCGGCGGTTTCATCCGCACCCGGCCGGAATTCGCCTGGCCCAACATCCAGTTCCACTTCCTGCCGGTGGCGATCAATTACAACGGCAGCAACGCGGTGAACGAACACGGCTTCCAGGCCCACGTGGGTTCGATGCGCTCACCGAGCCGCGGCCGTGTGCACCTGAAATCCAGGGATCCGCGCCAGCACCCGAGCATCCTCTTCAACTACATGAGCCATGAGCAGGACTGGCAGGAATTTCGCGACGGCATCCGCCTGACCCGCGAGATCATGGCGCAGCCGGCGCTCGACCCGTACCGTGGCCGCGAGATCAGCCCCGGTGCCCACGTGCAGAGCGATGCTGAGCTGGATGCCTTTATTCGCGAACACGCGGAAACCGCGTTCCATCCGTCCTGCTCCTGCAAGATGGGCGAAGACGACATGGCGGTGGTCGACGGCCAGGGCCGGGTGCACGGCGTGCAGGGCCTGCGGGTGGTGGATGCGTCGATCATGCCGGAGATCATCACCGGCAACCTCAACGCCACCACCATCATGATTGCCGAGAAAATCGCCGACCGTATCCGCGGCCGTCAGGCGCTGCCGCGCAGCACGGCGCCCTACTATGTGGCCGGCGATACGCCGGTGCGCAAACCGGCGCTGCGCGACCAGCATTCAGCGGCCTGACGGAGAATCGTGGGAGGGGCTTCAGCCGCGAGTTTTTTTGATCCCATGGGAGCAGTCGCGGCTAAAGCCCCTCCCACAGAACCTGAGCCCGCCGTAGGGTGGACACCGCGAAGCGTGTCCACCATTCAGTGCCTCATCTACAAGTACTTGAGCCAGGCGATGTCACGGCGCCGAGCCTTTAGGCGGGCGAACCAGCGCACCGGCAGGTACAGCGCCACCGACAGCAGCACTGCCCCCAGCCATACGCTCCAGAGCCCATCGAAACCGAAGTACTGCCCCTGGTTGGTGCCCCAGATCGCCACCGCGATCAGGTACAGCACCTTCAATACATAGAGGTGCAGCAGGTAGAAGAACATCGGCGCGGCACCGAATACCGCCAGCCAGCGCACCCACCGGCCTTCGTTGCGGCGCTCGAACAGCACCAGCAGCAGGACACCGATCCCCAGGGTCAGCGCCAGGAACAGTAGCGACGGCGGGTATTTGGTGATGTTGAAGAAACTCATCAGGGTCTGCACCGCGGTGTCACCGCTGAACCAAGGTTTCTCGCCATAGCCGTTGAGCAGGCGCAGCACCCCGAACCCGACCAGCGCGCCCACGCCAGTGCTGATCAGGTAGCGGCGACGCTGCTGGGCATCGCTGCCCCGGGCGAACCAGGGCCCCATGGCATAGCCGAGGGCGATCACGCCAATCCACGGTAGCACCGGGTAGGAGGTGCGCAGGCGCAGCCCCTCCAAAACCTCGATCCAGCCGCGGTCATGCAGCACGGCCCAGGGCGCATGCAGCCAGGAGTCCAGCGGGAAGTGCAGACCATCGAGCAGATTGTGTCCGGCGACCAGCACCAGGCCGAGCACGGCCAGCGCCACGCGCGGCAACCAGACCAGGGCGGATAGCGCCAGCATGCTCAGGCCGATGGCCCAGATCACCTGCAGGTAGATCACGCTGGGCGGGAACTGGAAGGTCCAGGCGAAGTTGACCAGGGTCAGCTCCAGCACCACCAGGAACAGGCCACGCTTGAACAGGAAGCTGGAGACCGCCGCGCGGCCCTGGTACTTCTCGCCATAGAGAAAGGCAGCCAGGCCGGTGAGCAGGATGAACACCGGCGCGCACAGGTGCGCCAGGGTACGGCTGAAGAACAGCCCCGCGTCGGTGGTCGTCACGTCCATGGGGTCGGACACCTGCAGGTGCAGGTAAAAGGTCTCGCGAACGTGGTCGAGCAGCATGAACAGGATGACCAGGCCGCGCAGGGCGTCGATCGAGTGAAGGCGGGTGGACGGTACAGCGGTCATGGACGGTTCTCTGGAAACAATGAAACACTATTACATTCCAAGGGTGCCGATGCCAGGCCCTTCGCGTCATGCGTCATCCGCCAGGCACGCGCCGAGTCACCGACACGACGCGGGCCGGCTGTTACACTGCCGGCCTGTTTCATCACCCCCGAGTCTTCGCCGTGAGCACCAGCGCCTTTTCCAAACTCCCCCTGTCCGCCGCCATGCTGGCCAACCTGGAGTCCCTCGGCTACGCCGAAATGACACCGATCCAGGCACAAAGCCTGCCGGTGATTCTCAAGGGCATGGACCTGATCGCCCAGGCCAAGACCGGCAGCGGCAAGACGGCGGCCTTCGGCATCGGCCTGCTCAACCCGCTCAACCCGCGCTACTTCGGCTGCCAGGCCCTGGTGCTGTGCCCGACCCGTGAGCTGGCGGACCAGGTGGCAAAGGAACTGCGCCGGCTGGCGCGGGGCGAAGACAACATCAAGATTCTCACCCTCTGTGGCGGCGTGCCGTTCGGCCCGCAGATCGGCTCGCTGGAACACGGCGCGCAGATCATCGTCGGCACCCCGGGCCGCGTGCAGCAGCACCTGGCCAAGGGCACGCTGAAGGTCGACGGACTCAACACCCTGGTGCTCGACGAAGCCGACCGCATGCTCGACATGGGCTTCTACGACAGCATCGCCGAGATCATCCAGCAGACCCCGGCCCGCCGGCAGACCCTGCTGTTCTCGGCCACCTACCCGGCCGGGATCAAGCAGCTGGCCAGCAGTTTCATGCGCGACCCGCAGCAGGTGAAGGCGGAAACCCTGCACGACGACACCCAGATCGAGCAGCGCTTCTATGAAATCGCCCCCGAAGAGCGGCTGGACGCGGTGGTCAAGCTGCTGACCAGCTTCCGCCCGCAATCCTGCGTGGCCTTCTGCTTCACCAAGCAGCAGTGCCAGGACGTGGTCGACCACCTGAAGGGCAACGGCATTTCCGCCATGGCCCTGAATGGAGACCTGGAGCAACGCGACCGCGACCAGGTTCTGGCAATGTTCGCCAACCGCAGCCTGTCCGTGCTGGTGGCCACCGACGTGGCTGCCCGCGGCCTGGATATCGATGCCCTGGACATGGTGATCAACGTGGAGCTGGCCCGCGACTCGGAAACCCATATCCACCGCGTAGGCCGTACCGGTCGCGCCGGCGAGCAAGGCATGGCCATGAGCCTGGTGGCGCCGGCCGAAGCGCACCGCGCTCAGGCCATCGAAACGCTGCAGAAGAGCCCGCTCAACTGGCACCCGCTCAGCAGCCTCAAAGCCAAGGGCGGCGAGCCGCTGCAGCCGCCGATGATCACCCTGTGCATCGCGGCCGGGCGCAAGGACAAGCTGCGCCCTGGCGACATCCTCGGCGCCCTCACCGGCGAGGCGGGCATTCCCGGGGCGCAGGTCGGCAAGATCGCGATTTTCGACTTCCAGGCCTTCGTCGCCGTGGAGCGTGGCGTGGCCAAGCAGGCGCTCAAGCGCCTGAGTGAAGGCAAGATCAAGGGGCGCTCGTTGCGCGTCAGAACACTGTAAGCTCAGCGGACGATCGCGCGGCGGCGCCGCGCCTGGGACGTGACAGGCACCCGGACAATTCGGAGGTTCCGATGCGCAATATCCTGGTTATCGAAGACAGCCCGATGGTGCTGAAAATCCTCGAGCACCTGTTCCGCCAGGAGTACGACCTGCAGCCGGTATTCTGTGCCTCCCTGGGCGAGGCCGAAGTGATGCTGGAAACCTCGGCCGACCTGTTCTTCGCCGCCATCGTCGACCTGCACCTGCCCGATGCGCCCAATGGCGAAAGCGTCGACCTGGTGATGCGCTACAACCTGCCGTGCATCGTCCTCAGCGGTGCCTACAACGAGCAGCGCCGCGACGAACTGCTGCTCAAGGGCGTAGTCGACTATGTGCTCAAGGAAAGCCAGCACTCCTACGAATACGCCTTCCGCCTGCTGCACCGCCTGGAAAGCAACAGCCAGGTGAAGATCCTGGTTGCCGAAGACTCGGAGGCCACCCGCCACTTCATCCGCCACGTGCTGACCCCGCAACGCTTCCAGGTCATCGATGCCCAGGACGGCGACGAAGCCTTGCGTATCCTGCGCGAACAGCCGGACATCGACCTGCTGGTGGTCGACCACAGCATGCCGGGCATCAGCGGCTTCGAGCTGGTGAAGATCCTGCGGCAGAAGATGCGCCTGCACGAGCTGATCATCATCGGCCTGTCCGCCGACACCAAGGGCTCGCTCAGCGCCATGTTCATCAAGCACGGCGCCGATGACTTCCTGCGCAAGCCCTTCTGCCCCGAAGAACTCAACTGCCGGGTGATCTCCACCCTGGAGCGCCGCGACCTGATGCGCGCGCTGAAGCAGGCCGCCCAGTTCGACGCCCTCACCGGGCTGAACAACCGCCGCGCCTTCTACGAACAAGGCCTGCAGCTGTTCCAGCAGGCCCAGCGCGATGGCCGCAACCTCAGCGTGGCGATGCTCGACCTGGATTTCTTCAAGCGCATCAACGACGAACATGGCCACGCCAGCGGCGACGCGGCCCTGGTGGCCTTCGCCCGGGCGCTGTCCCTGGCCTTCCCGGACACCCTCGTGGGACGGCTGGGCGGGGAAGAATTCGCCCTGGTCAGCCACCTCGATGACGTGCGTCTCGCCCGCCTGCTGGATGCGCTGCGGGTGCACTGCGGCACGTTGAAATACGCGGTGGATGCACCGCCGCTGTCATTCAGTGCGGGGGTCTACCACGGCCATCCGGAGGACCTGGAAAGCCTGCTGCATGAGGCCGATCAGCGGCTGTACCAGGCCAAGCGCCAGGGCCGCGGACGCACCCACTGGCAGTGATCGCTACAGGCCGTGGCGCGCGAAAATCTCGGCATAGGTGCCGTCGGCGTGCATGGCCTCGATCGCCTGGTCGAACGCCTCGGCAATCGCCTTGTGTTGCGGGTGCTGGCGACTGACCAGAATGTGCAGGCCGTTCTCGCTCAACGGCTGCGGCAGGAACTCCAGCTCGTTGCGAATCGACCGTAGCTCGCGGCCCAGGTAGAAGCGCGCCACCAGCTCGTCCTCCACCATCAGTTGCACCCGCCGGGCGTGCAGCATGCGCGCGCCGGTTTCGAAGCCGAGCACCCCCACCTTGGTCAGCCGGCTGTCCTGGTCGAACTCGCTGGAGTAGGCATAGCCGCGGACGACCGCGATGCTGTAGGGATAGAGGTCCACCAGGCTCTGGTAACGAATCCCCGCGCCCTTGCGCTGCATGAAGCGCACCCGGTTGATCAGGTACGGCTGCGAGAAATAGCCGAAGCGGGCGCGCTCATCGGTGTACCAGGCGTTGACCAGCACGTCGTAATCGTCGCGCTGCAAGCCCCGGATCGCCCGCTCCCACGGCACTTCGTTGTACTGCGTGCGGTAGCCGGCACGGGTCAACGCGGTGGTCACCAGCTCGGTGGCCACACCGCCGTTGGCCATACGCTGATCGGTGAACGGCGGCCAGGGATTCGCCACCAGGCGCAGTGCTTCCGATGCCTGTCCCAGGACGGGCCAGAGCAACAAGAGGCAGCACGCACGCAGTCCATTCATGGGCGTTTTCCGCGGAGGGCGAAGGAACAAGACTAGCTGCGGCTGAACAAAACATCAGCCCGCACCCGCCTGCAATATGTATCAGAAATGAAACGGCCATGACGAGACGCCGCGCCACAATGAACAAGGCCCCGGCTTCTGGTTAGCGTCTGGCAAGCGACGATGCCTGACAGGTGAGTGCGAGCGATGAGCGAAACGACCCCAAAGCCCCCGGTTGACGGTGCCGTCTACAGGACGCTGCGGGCCTGCGCCTGAGGTAAGATGCGCGCTGTTTTTGCGCCCGTTAGCGGTGCAGTCAGGTCGCGAGGAGTTGCCGTGCTTACACCCCAGGTCGTCATCATCGGAGCCGGAGCCGCCGGGCTCATGTGTGCGCTCACCGCCGCGGGGCGTGGGCGCCAGGTGCTGCTGCTCGACCATGCCAACAAGGCCGGCAAGAAAATCCTGATGTCCGGGGGTGGGCGCTGCAATTTCACCAACATGTACTGCGAGCCGAGCAATTTTCTCTCGGAAAACCCCCACTTCTGCAAATCGGCCCTGGCCCGTTACACCCAGTGGGATTTCATCGGCCTGGTGGCCAAGCACGGCGTGCCTTACCACGAGAAGAAGCTCGGCCAGCTGTTCTGCGACCACAAGTCCAGCGACATCCTCGAGATGCTCCTGGCCGAGTGCAACGAAGCCGGTGTGACGCTGCGCCTGGACACCTCGGTGGAGCAGGTCGAGAAGACCGACAGCGGTTACCGCCTGCAGACCAGTGCCGGTGCGGTGCGCTGCGAATCCCTGGTGATCGCCACCGGCGGCCTGTCGATCCCGACCCTGGGCGCCACCGGTTTCGGCTACCAGGTGGCCAAACAGTTCGGCCATGAGCTGCTGCCGACCCGCGCCGGTCTGGTGCCGTTCACGATCACCGACCCGCAGCTGAAAGCCCTGTGCAGCGAGCTGTCGGGCACCTCGGTGGAGGATTGCCTGGTGAGCTGCAACGGCCAGAGCTTCCGCGAGAACATTCTGTTCACCCACCGCGGCCTCAGCGGCCCGGCGATCCTGCAGATTTCCTCGTTCTGGCAGCCGGGCGATACCGTCAGCATCAACCTGCTGCCCCATATCGACCTGCCGGACTGGCTGGCCAGCCAGCAACGCGAGCGCCCCAACAGTGAGCTGAAGACCCTGCTCGCCGAGCTGTTCACCAAGAAGATGGCCGGGCTGCTGGCCGACAGTTGGTTCGTCTCCAAACCGATGAAGCAGTACACCCCGGGCGAACTCAAGGCGATTGCCGAGCAACTGGCGGACTGGCAACTGGTGCCCGCCGGCACCGAGGGCTACCGCACCGCCGAGGTGACCCTGGGCGGTGTCGATACCCGCGAGGTGTCCTCCAAGACCCTGGAATCGCTGAAGTCGCCCGGCCTGTATTTCGTCGGCGAAGTGCTGGACGTCACCGGCCACCTCGGCGGCTTCAACTTCCAGTGGGCCTGGGCGTCCGGCTACGCGGCTGCCCAGTACGTGTGATCGCTCAGCCCGCGTCCCGCAGGTGTTCCAGCACCCCCTCCGCTGACTGATGGGCGAGGCCATGGGCCTCCGCCACGCTGCCGCAGGTGATCGCGCCGCGGGCCACGTTGAGGCCGTTGAGCAGGTGCGGGTCGTCCTCCAGGGCGCGGCGCGTGCCCTTCTCCGCCAGGGCCACGACGAAGGGCAGCGTGGCGTTGTTCAGGGCCAGGGTCGAGGTTCGTGCCACCGCGCCGGGCATGTTGGCCACGCAGTAATGCACCACCTCGTCGACGAGGTAGATCGGGTCGGCATGGGTGGTGGCTTTCGAGGTCTCCGCACAGCCGCCCTGGTCGATCGCCACGTCCACCAGCACCGCGCCGGGCCGCATCTGCTTCACCATCTCGGCGCTGATCAGCTTGGGCGCCGCCGCACCGGGGATCAGCACGCCGCCAATCACCAGGTCCGCCGCCAGCACCTGCTCGCGCACTGCCGCCCGGGTCGAATACAGGGTGGTGACCCGGTTGCCGTACTGGGCATCCAGCCGGCGCAGGGCGTCGACGCTCTTGTCCAGCACCACGACCTCGGCACCGAGCCCCACCGCCATGGCCAGGGCATGGCTACCCACCACCCCACCGCCGAGGATCACCACCTTGCCCGGCGCCACACCCGGCACACCACCCAGCAACACACCACGTCCGCCGCGGGCTTTCTCCAGGCAATGGGCACCGGCCTGGATCGACATCCGCCCCGCCACTTCCGACATCGGCGCCAGCAAAGGCAGGCGCCCATTACCATCGGTCACGGTCTCATAGGCGATACAGGTCGCTCCGCTGCCCATCAGCTCATCGGTTTGTGGCCGATCGGGCGCCAGGTGCAGGTAGGTGAACAGGGTGTGGTGCGCACGCAGGCGGGCGCGCTCTTCGGTCAGCGGCTCCTTGACCTTGACGATCAGCTGCGCGGCCTCGAACACCGCCTCGGCCGTGGCGGCGACCTGGGCACCCGCCGCCTGGTAGTCGGCATCGCTGAAACCGATCGCCGCGCCGGCCTGGGTCTCGACCCAGACCTCATGGCCGAGGGCACTGAGCTCCGCCACCGATTGCGGCGTCAGGCCGACGCGGTACTCATGGTTCTTGATTTCCTTGGGGACACCCACTCGCATGGCAAACCTCCGGGCAATTGCGTGGATTGACAGAGGAAAGTCTAGAAAACCGCACGCCACGGCCCACCTGAATAGCCTTCGGATTTCAGGGAAATCCACTGAAAGCCCCAGCAGATGCGGCAGCGGCACCGCTGCCACTGCGCGCGTGAATCGACTTGGAGGGCGGCCCGAACAGGCCGGCAACCGCCGCGACGAGACGCACGCCGCAAAAGGTGCCGCCGGGGGAGTGCCAGGCGTCCGAATACTCCGTTAGTCTGCTCTTAATCGATGAGGAACAAGGCCGTTCGAATGCCCGCCACTTCACTCAGCCATTCTTTGCGCCGTCTGTGGGCGCTGGACAAGTTCAGCTACAGCTTGCGGGTATTCATCGCGCTGAGTGGCAGCCTGTTGCTGTGCTGGTCCCAGGGCTGGATGCACAGCCTGATCCCGCTGTTCCTCGGGGTGATCGCCAGCGCCCTGGCGGAAACCGACGACAGCTGGCAAGGCCGCCTGGGCGCCCTGCTGGTGACCCTGGGCTGCTTCACGGCTGCCGCCTACACCGTCGAATTCCTGTTCCCCTACCCCTGGCTGTTCGTCAGCGCCCTGGCCGTCTCGGCTTTCGCCCTGACCATGCTCGGCGCCCTGGGCGAGCGCTTCGCCACCCTGGGCTCGGCCACCCTGATCCTGGCGGTCTACAGCATGATCGGCGTGGAGCAGCGCGGCGGCACCGCCGGCCTGTGGCTCGAACCGCTGCTGCTGGTGGCCGGCGCGGCCTGGTACGGCGTGCTCTCGGTGATCTGGAACGCGCTGTTCTCCAACCAGCCGGTGCAACACAGCCTGGCGCGGCTGTTCCGCGAACTCGGCCAGTACCTCAAGCTCAAGGCCGCGCTGTTCGAGCCATTGCGCCAGCTGGACGTCGAAGAGCGGCGCCTGGCCCTGGCCAAGCAGAACGGTCGAGTGGTGGCTGCGCTGAACGCCACCAAGGAAATCATCCTGCACCGGGTCGGCAACGGCCGACCGGGGCCAAAGGTCAGCCGCTACCTGAAGCTGTACTTCCTGGCCCAGGACATCCACGAGCGCGCCAGCTCGTCCCATTACCCCTACAACGAACTGGCCGAGGCGTTCTTCCACAGCGACGTGCTGTTCCGCTGCCAGCGCCTGCTGCGCCTGCACGGCGAGGCCTGTCAGCGCCTGGCCCAGGCCATCGAGCTGCGCCAGTCCTTCGAATACCGTGAGCTGTGCAGCCAGGCCCTGGAAGACCTGCGCGCCTCCCTGGAACACCTGCGGGTGCAGAGCAACCCGGCCTGGCGCCACCTGCTGCGTTCGCTGAACGCACTGACCGGCAACCTGGCGACCCTCGACCAGTTGCTCGGCAACGCCAGCAACCCCGACGCCCTGGCCGAAGAACAGGACAGCAGCCTGCTCGACCGCGAGCCGCAATCGTTCAAGGACGTCTGGGAACGCCTGCGCCTGCAGATGACACCGACCTCCCTGCTGTTCCGCCATGCGCTGCGTCTGTCCATCGCCCTGGCGGCCGGCTACGGCGTGCTGCACTGGATTCACCCGGAACAGGGCTACTGGATCCTGCTGACCACGGTCTTCGTCTGCCAGCCGAACTACGGCGCGACCCGCATGAAGCTGGTGCAGCGCATCAGCGGCACGGTGATCGGGCTGCTGCTCGGCTGGGCGCTGATCGACCTGTTCCCCGCACCGCTGATCCAGGCGCTGCTGGCAGTGGTGGCCGGCGTGGTGTTCTTCGCCACGCGCAGCACCCGCTACACCCTGGCCACGGCGGCCATCACCCTGCTGGTGCTGTTCTGCTTCAACCAGGTGGGCGACGGCTACGGCCTGATCGTGCCGCGCCTGGTGGATACCCTGCTCGGCAGCCTGATCGCCGGCCTGGCGGTGTTCCTGATCCTGCCGGACTGGCAGGGCCGCCGCCTGAACCGCGTCGTGGCCAATACCCTGAGCTGCAACAGCACCTACCTGCGCCAGATCATCCAGCAGTACGCCCAGGGCAAACGCGACAACCTGGACTACCGCCTGGCCCGCCGCAACGCCCACAACGCCGACGCGGCGCTGTCCACCACCCTCGGCAACATGCTCATGGAGCCGGGGCATTTCCGTAAGGAGGCCGACATCGGCTTCCGCTTCCTGGTGCTTTCCCACACCCTGCTGAGCTACCTCTCGGGCCTGGGCGCGCACCGCGGCGAAATCCTCCTGGCGGACGAGCAGGCCCACCTGATGCAGAGCGCCACGCGCCTGGCCGACAGCCTCGACGACATCTCCCGGGGCCTGCGCGACCAGCAGGCCGTGGCGATCCACAGCGACACCGAAGAACAGCTGGCCTGCGAACTGGAACGCCTGCCGGACGACGCCGACGACGCGCAGCGCCTGGTGCAGACCCAACTGGCGCTGATCTGCCGCCAGCTCGGCCCGCTGCGTACCCTCGCGGCGCACCTGATCAAGGGACGGCCAGCAGCCGCTTGAGGTCCGTGGCAGCCTTGACGAGCGTCAGGGCTGCCAGGACGCACCGCGATCGCCGATAATCCCTCACGCCTCCTGCCAGCCGAGCGCCCCGTGGACAAATCCCAGCTGCACCACCTGATCATCGAAACCCTGCGCGCCGACCTGGCGAATGCGGAGCGGGCGGCGCTGACGGCGTACGAGACCGCGACCCACGAAGAGAACATCGCCGAGAACAAGTACGACACGCTGGGGCTGGAAGCCTCCTACCTGGCCGCCGGGCAGGCTCGCCGCGTGGAGGAGATCCGCCAGGCGCTGAGCACCTGGCAGCACCTGGTACTGCGCACGTTCGACGAGCAGCAGGGCATCCAGCTGTCGGCACTGGTCTGGCTGGCGGATGCCGAAGGCGACGAGCAGTGCCTGTTCCTCGGCCCGCACGGTGCCGGCATGAAGGTATCCCTGGAGGGGCAGGACATCCGCGTCATCAGCCCACGCGCGCCGCTGGGCCAGGCGCTGCTCGGCAGCCGCGAGGGCGACGAGGTCAGCGTGCAGGTCGCTGGGCGTGTTCAGGTATTCGAGGTGCTGCGCGTTCGCTAGTCGGCGCCCGGCGGACCGTCACGGCGTGGGGATGTCGACCTGCCAATAGGCGGCCAGGGTGGCCAGGCGTCCCTGGTCGATCATCTGCCGGAAAGTCTGGTCGAACGACTCGCGCAGCGGCTGATGGCTGGGCAGCCTTGGGAAGGCGAAGTAGCCGTCCTGGGTGTCGATTTCCTGCGCGAGTTCGGCGACTTCGTCGTTCAGGCCCAGCTCCTGGAGCATCGGCCGGGTGTTGCGCTGGTTGCTGGCCAGCAGCTCCAGGCGCCCGATGCTGAGCATGCGCAGGCCGTTTTCCACGCTTTCCACCGTCACCAGGTCGAGCTGCCAGCGCGCCGCGTCAAAATCCGTCCCGTAGGACCAGCCCCGCACCACGCCGATACGCTGCCCCTTGAGGTCCTGGTAGTTGCCCGACCAGTGCGGCCGATGGCTGGCGTGCCGGTAGAACACGATGCGGTCGCGGTAGAAGGCGTCACTGGCGAAGGCGAAGCGCGTTTCGCGCTGGGGGTTGCGGTACGGTCCGATCAGCACGTCGGCCTGGCCCTGCTCGACCATCCGCTGCGCCCGGGCCCAGGGATACAGCTCGAACCGCACGCTGTGCCCCATGGATTTCAGGGCGATGGTCAATACGCTTGTGGCCAGGCCGCGGTACTCCCCCGACGAGGTACGCTCGAACACACCGGGAAAGCTCGTGCCCACCGCGAGGATCTCACGGCCCGAGGCCACGCCGACCCACAGCGCCAAGCACGCCGCGAGTACGCTACGCAGAACGCCAGAATGCATGTTCTCAGGACCTTATGCCGAAGGCGCACCGCCTGTTATCCAGACTAGCAGCACCTCGTGCGAATGCTGCATCCAGGGATCGTTCTCGCCCGGCGCGAGTCCATCTAATAGACACCCACTCGAGGAGACCCCTGCCATGGAAAATCCGGTTCACGACCTGTCCGCCCTGTTCAAGCAACTGGGCCTGCCCGCCGACCAGGCCAGCATCGACCGATTCATCCGCGATCACTCGCCCCTGGCCCCGACCTGCAAGCTGTCGGAGGCGCCATTCTGGAACAAGGCGCAGGCGGCGCTGCTGCGCGAGGAACTCCTCGAAGACGCGGACTGGGCCGTGGTGGTCGATCAGCTCAACGTGCGCCTGCGGGGCTGAATGCTCAGGGCTGCTTCGGCAGCTCGCGCCAGGTGAGGTAGACGCGCAGGTCGAACTCGACCTGGTGGTAGCCGGGCAACATATATTCGCACAGGTTGTAGAAGGCCTTGTTGTGGTCGGCCTCCTTCAGGTGCGCCAGCTCGTGCACCACGATCATGCGCAGGAACTCCGGCGCCGCGTCCTTGAACAACGCCGCCACGCGGATTTCCTTCTTGGCCTTGAGCCGTCCGCCCTGGACCCGGGAGATCGCCGTGTGCAGCCCTAGCGCACGGTGGGTCAGGTCCAGGCGGTTGTCGAACAGCACCTTGTCGATGCCGGGGGCGCTCTTCAGGTGCTCCTGCTTCAGGGCCATGGTGTAGGCGTACAGGGCCTTGTCGCTCTGCACGTCATGCCGGCCGGTGTAACGCTGCGCCAGGTAATCCCCCAGGCGCTGCTCGTCGATCAGGCGACGGATCTGCGCTTGCAGCGATTCAGGGTAGCCCTGCAGGTACTTCAGTGGCGTCATGGTGCGGTCGTGGCGTGTGATCAGGGCGCGCAGTATGCCGCACGCACCGCCCCGAGCCCCATCATTCCGTCGGCACGACGCGCAGTACGCGCCCCTTGGCGTTGTCGGTCAGCAGATAGAGGGCGCCGTCGGGCCCGGCGTAGACCGCGCGAATACGCTCGTCCAGCTCCTCGAACAACACCTCTTCCCCTGCCAGCATGCCGTCCTGCAGACGGATGCGGCGCACGCTCTTCTCCGCCAGCGTCGAGGCGAACAGGTCGCCGTCCCACTGCGGGAACCGCTGGCCGCGGTAGAGCATCAGGCTGGAAGGCGCCACGGAGGGCGTCCAGTGCAGCAACGGCGGCTCGTAGCCCGGCAGCTCGGTATAAGGCGTGACATGGGCGCCGGTGTAGTCGACCCCGAAGGACACCAGGGGCCAGCCGTAATTATTGCCCGGCTCGATCAGGTTGAGTTCGTCACCGCCGCGGGGGCCGTGTTCGTGGCTGTAGAGGCGCCGGTTCTGCGCGTCATAGGCGATGCCCTGTACGTTGCGGTGCCCCAGGCTGTAGATCTCCGGCGCCGCACCGGCCTTGCCTACCAGCGGATTGTCCGCGGGCACGCTGCCATCGCGGTTGAGGCGCACGATCTTGCCCAGGTGATTGGCAGGGTTCTGCGCCTCTTCGCGCAGATCGAACGCGTCGCCCAGGGTCAGGACCAGGGTGCCATCGGCCAGGAATGCCAGGCGCCCGCCGTAATGCGAGGCACCCGCCTTGGCCGGCTGCGCGCTGAACAGCGTCTGCACGTCCTGCAACTGGCCGTCGACCAGGCGGGCGCGGGACAGCCGCGTGTTGTTGGCGTCCAGCGTGCCGTAGGCATAGCTCAGGTAAAGCTGCTGGTTGCTGGCGAAGTCGGGGTCGAGCACCACGTCCATCAACCCGGCCTGGGCCGCATGAAAGCCCTCCGGCAAGCCGCCAACCGGCTCGGCCTGCAACGCCCCATCGGCCCCGACGATGCGCAGGCGCCCCGGACGCTCGGTGACCAGCATGCGCCCGTCCGGCAGGAATGCCATGGCCCAGGGGTACTCGAGCCCCCCGGTGACGGTCTCGACCCGGTAATCCATGGCCTGGACCCAAGGGCTGGCCAGCACACAGGCAGCCAGCAGACCGCGAACGACACTCGTCATGGAAAAAACCTTCTGGTTGATCAGGGAGAAACCGGCATTACGACTGAACGGCTGGTCGACGCAGCCAGGTGTAGAACAGCGCACCGGCGCTACCGCTGGCCATCAGCGCCAGGGTGCCGAACAGCGTGCGGTTGGCGCCGATCAGGGTCGGCATCGGAGCCAGGGCATTGGCCAGCATCAGCGCCGCCAGCACGGCCAGGGCGCCGGCCAGGGCAAACACCAGCCAGCGCAGGGCCGGCAGCCCACGGCTGCTCCAGGCTGCCGCCGGGATGGCGAACAGAAAGCCCACCAGCACCAGAGCGCCGAAGGTCGGGCTGAACCCGAGTAGGTCCAGAGCGGTGGTTTGCAAGCGTACGTCCAGCGGGATCGGCGCGCCGATGGCCTGGATGGCGGCCAGGTTGAATTGCGTCTGGGCAATGGTGCCGACGGCAGTGGCGAGCAGCACGGCGAACAGAAAATGCAGCAAGGCGCGGGAAGTCAGCGACATGGATGACACGATCCTGGAACGGCAGTACCGCCAGTATGGCTCAGCCCGGCACACGCAAGGTTGCCGTAGTTTTACAGGGTTTTACGCTGCGCTTCGGGCTGGCGGGTAGCGGCTGGGCAAGGCAGGCCCCTAAAGTTCAAAAATGGGAGTTCGCGTTGCGATCACCAACAGGAGCGGTATCAATGAGACACTGCACATCCCATTGCCACTCTCCACCGCGAGAAGCAGAACTGCTATGAACCGACTACTGCTTCCCCTACTGCTGCTCCCTCTGCAAGCCGCTGCCGAAAGCATGCCTGCAGGCGAGCCCGTTGCGGCCATGGCCCTGGTAGAACGTGATGACAACTGGCAGTTGACACCAACCCAACTGCAATCCTATGTCGATGAGTTAGGTGCACTTGCGGAGATCCGCAGCACCGTCACAGATGCCACCATTAACTTGGTCGACGCGCGCCTGCGACCTGGCGCTGTCACTTCACTACCGCTTGGTACAAACAGCACCTGCTACAACGACGCCCATGAGCCGAAGGTATTCGTCCAGACACTGCTGCAGACCGACGACTATGCACTGGAATGCCAGGGTGAAGTGCAAGGGCAGTACCACCTGCGGCTGAGCAACGGCGAGCGCAGCCAGACACTGCCGGGCGAAGAGCCACCCAACGGTTCCTGGCAGTTGGTCTGGGCGGGCGACCTGGACCGCGATGGACAGCCAGACCTGATCAGCGAATACAGCGTCGAAGGTGGCTACTGCCAACAGGTGCTGCTGAGCGCTTCGGCAGCTCCCGGGCAACTGGTAGATGCCGGCGAGCCGTACTGCCTGACTGATTAATCGCCACAGCGCTCGATCTCGTCATCGCGTAACGAACACGGCGCTCCCGCCAGGTAGCTGCGGTAGACCCGCAGCAGCTGCGCCGCGTCATGACGGCAGTGCAACGCCCTGCACTGCGCCTCGAATTCGAAGCGGCTGTCGGCGGGCTCCGCCAGGTGGATACGGATCGCCGGCCAGCCACTTGGCGCCGCGTCGCGCGGCGTGAACAGCAGCCGGCCCTCGCGCTGCACCAGTGGCGCGCCAGCAGCCGCGTAGTCGAAGACGAACAACAGGGTGCGCGACACCTTGGTCGTGCAGTCCGCGCGGCTGCCACAGTACAGCGGATCGACCACCACGACCGGTGCCGGGGCGGTGGGCTCGGCCGGTGGCGAATGCACGCACCCGCTCAGCAGCAGCAACGCCAGAAGGGTCAGGACGCTCTTCGACACTGTCATGCTCCCACAATGAAAGAGCCCCGCAAAGGCGGGGCTCCGGGTGACGCATCAGGCTCAGTTGACCTTGGCGGTCAGCTCGCCCTTGGCGTAGCGCTGGAACATGCCTTCCAGAGAGATCGGCTTGATCTTGGAGGCGTTGCCGGCGGTGCCGAAGGCTTCGTAGCGGGCGATGCAGATATCACGCATGGCGACGATGGTCTGGGCAAAGAACTTGCGCGGGTCGAACTCGCTCGGGTGCTCGGCCATCATGCGGCGGATGGCGCCAGTGGAGGCCAGGCGCAGATCGGTGTCGATGTTGACCTTGCGCACGCCGTGCTTGATTCCTTCGACGATTTCTTCGACCGGCACGCCGTAGGTTTCCTTGATGTCGCCGCCGAACTCGTTGATCACCTTCAGCCATTCCTGCGGAACGGAGGAGGAACCGTGCATCACCAGGTGGGTGTTGGGGATGCGCTTGTGGATTTCCTTGATGCGTTCGATCGACAGCACGTCGCCGGTTGGCGGCTTGGTGAACTTGTAGGCGCCATGGCTGGTACCGATGGCGATGGCCAGGGCATCGACCTGGGTGCGCTTGACGAAGTCGGCCGCTTCTTCCGGATCGGTCAGCAGTTGGCTGTGGTCCAGCACGCCTTCGGCGCCGACGCCGTCTTCTTCACCAGCCATGCCGGTTTCCAGGCTGCCCAGGCAACCCAGCTCACCTTCCACCGAGACGCCGCAGGCGTGGGCGAAGGCAACGGTCTGCTGAGTGACGCGCACGTTGTAGTCGTAGTCGGCCGGGGTCTTGCCGTCCTCTTTCAGCGAGCCGTCCATCATCACCGAGCTGAAGCCCAGCTGGATCGAGCGCTGGCAGACGTCCGGGCTGGTGCCGTGGTCCTGGTGCATGCACACCGGGATGTGCGGGAATTCTTCGATGGCGGCCAGAATCAGGTGGCGCAGGAACGGCGCGCCGGCGTATTTGCGGGCACCGGCGGAAGCCTGGACGATGACTGGGGAATCAGTCTTGTCGGCAGCTTCCATGATGGCGCGCATTTGCTCGAGGTTGTTGACGTTGAAGGCCGGCACGCCGTAGCCGTATTCGGCGGCGTGGTCGAGCATCTGGCGCATGCTGATAAGTGCCATGGTTTCCTGTCTCCCGCTATGGAGGTCATTAATCGTGCAAGCCTGCCGCAGGAGCAGGTGCTGTTCAAGTACTGCGGAGCAAGGCTCGTGGCCCCACTCCGCCGCTTCGCGTTCCGGCGAAGGGTGCAACAATCATTCATCGGCACGGCATCGCTGCCCTGCCGTCAGGGTGCCTGGCACCCTCGGCCGATCAGGTCGTCATTGGCCGTCCAGTAGACCAGCCCCTGATCGCCCTTGGTGTGGAAGGACAAACGGCCGTCACTGTACAGCACACCCGAACCGGCTGGCTCCTGCGTGAGGCGATACACCGTATCGTCCCCGCCCAGGCGTACATCGACCTGCTCACCGCGGCTGTCGGCGAGGCGCCAGAGCACCTCGACCTGGCTGTCGCAGACCCAGCGCACCCACTCGTCGCGCTCGACCTGCGAACTGGAACACCCGGCCAGCAGAAGCAGCACGAGGCTGGCAACGACCCTGTTCATCATCGGTTTCCTGTCCTCGTGGTGCAGCATCTGACCGGCGATCAGCAATCCTGTTCACGCCCGGTGGGCGTCGGGTCGCCGGTGCTCTGGTTGTCGATGCGCTGGTCGTTCTGCGTGGTCGGCAGATCGATCTCGGCAGGGCTGAAGACCTCGCACGCCCGCTCGCCTGACGGCCCGGACGAACAGCCGATCAACCCGGCACACACCAACACAGTAATGGCGGCATTTCTCATGGCAGTCTCTCCTTGTGGTTGAAACAGGCCCGCGCCCTTACCCATCGCATCGGCAGGTGAACAGGCACGCGTCCCGTTCACCCTAGCCGCTTACTGAGCGCGTTGCTCCAGGATCGCCACCGCCGGCAGTACCTTGCCTTCCACGAATTCGAGGAACGCACCGCCACCGGTGGAGATGTAGGAAATGCGGTCGGCCACCGCGTATTTGTCGATCGCCGCCAGGGTGTCGCCACCGCCAGCGATGGAGAACGCCGAGCTGTCGGCGATCGCCAGGGCCAGGGCCTTGGTGCCTTCGCCGAACTGGTCGAATTCGAACACACCGACCGGACCGTTCCAGAGGATGGTCTTCGACGATTTCAGCAGGTCCGCGAACTGGGCAGCGGTCTGCGGGCCGATATCGAGGATCATGTCGTCCTCGGCCACGTCAGCCACCAGCTTGACGGTCGCTTCGGCGTCTTCGGCAAATGCCTTGGCCACCACCACGTCCACCGGCAGGGGCACGCTGACCTTGGCCGCGATGGCCTTGGCGGTGTCCACCAGGTCGGCTTCGTAGAGCGACTTGCCCACCGGGAAACCGGCAGCGGCAAGGAAGGTGTTGGCGATGCCGCCACCGACGATCAACTGGTCGCAGACCTGGCTGAGGCTGTTGAGCACGTCCAGCTTGGTCGACACCTTGGAGCCGGCGACGATGGCGGCCATCGGTTTGGCCGGGTTGCCCAGGGCCTTGCCCAGTGCGTCCAGCTCGGCTGCCAGCAGCGGGCCGGCGCAGGCCACCTTGGCGAACTTGGCCACGCCGTGGGTCGACCCCTCGGCGCGGTGGGCAGTACCGAAGGCGTCCATCACGAAGACGTCGCACAGGGCGGCGTACTGCTGGGCCAGCTCGTCGACATTCTTCTTCTCGCCCTTGTTGAAACGCACGTTCTCGAACAGCACCACGTCGCCGGCCTTGAGCTCGATACCGCCCAGGTAGTCGGCCACCAGCGGCACGTCGCGGCCCAGGGCCTTGCTCAGGTAGTCGGCCACCGGCTTGAGGCTGTTCTCCTCGGAGAACTCGCCCTCGGTCGGGCGCCCGAGGTGCGAGCAGACCATGACCGCAGCGCCTTTCTCCAGCGCCAGTTTGATCGTCGGCAGGGAAGCGAGGATGCGCGCATCGCTCTTCACCACGCCATCCTTGACTGGCACGTTGAGGTCTTCGCGAATCAGTACGCGCTTACCCTGGAGGTCGAGGTCAGTCATTTTCAGAACGGTCATGAAATCAGTCCTTCGCGGAAACTGGTTGAACAGTGGATACAGCAAGAAAGTGTTCGGCCACGTCGAGCATGCGGTTGGCGAAGCCCCACTCGTTGTCGAACCAGGTCAGCAGGTTGACCAGGCGCGGGCCGGACACACGGGTCTGGCTGCCGTCGACGATCGCCGAGTGCGGATCGTGGTTGAAATCGCAACTGGCGTGCGGCAACTCGGTGTAGGCCAGCAGCCCTTTGAGCGGGCCGCTCTCGGCCGCCTCGCGCAGCACGCGGTTGATCTCGGTGGCACTGGTGTCGCGGGCGGTCTGCAAGGTGATATCCAGGCAGGACACGTTGACCGTCGGCACCCGAATGGCTTTGGCCTGGATTCGCCCGGCAAGTTCCGGCAACAGACGCTCGATGCCGCGCGCAAGGCCGGTGGACACCGGAATCACTGACTGGAAGGCCGAGCGCGTACGGCGCAGGTCTTCGTGGTGGTAGGCGTCGATCACCGGCTGGTCATTCATCGCCGAGTGGATGGTGGTGATGGACACGTACTCCAGCCCCACGGCCTCGTCGAGCAGCTTCAACAGCGGCACGCCACAGTTGGTGGTGCAGGAGGCGTTGGACACGATGCGCTCGCCGCCGGTCAGGCTCTGCTGGTTGACGCCGAACACTACGGTGGCGTCAACGTCCGCCTCGCTGGCCATCGGCTGCGACAGCAGCACGCGCGGCACGCCGGCATCGATGAAACGCTGCGCGTCGTCACGGGTGGTGTACTGGCCAGAGCATTCCAGCAGCAGGTCGATGTCCAGCGCGGCCCAGTCGATCCCTTCCGGCGTGGCCTGGCGCAGCACCTTCACGCAGTCGCCGTTGATGTGCAGGCAGTCGCCCTCGACCCGCACCTCGCCCGGGAACCGCCCGTGGGTGGAGTCGAAGCGCGTCAGGTATTCGATGCTGGCCTGGTCGGCCAAGTCGTTGAGCGCGACGATTTCCAGCGCTGCCCCGGCCCCGCGCTCGTGCAGCGCGCGCAGCACGCAGCGGCCGATGCGGCCATAACCGTTCAGGGCGACGCGATAGGGGCGGTGGGACATAGGCGATCTCGGCAGGAAACGATCACGGGAGACTCGAGGTACGCAGCCCGAGCCTGCACCCGGTGCGGGTGCAGGCTCGTTTCCCCGGTGACAGCGACCGGGGTCAGGCGTCGAGCAGTTCTTCGGCGGTGGCGACGACGTTGTCGACGGTGATGCCGAAGTGTTCGAACAGGGCCGGCGCCGGGGCGGATTCACCGAAGGTGGACATGCCGATGACGCGACCTTCCAGGCCCACGTACTTGTACCAGTAGTCGACGTGCGAGGCTTCAATGGCAATACGCGCACCGACCTGCAGCGGCAGAACGGCCTGCTTGTAGCCGGCGTCCTGCTGGTCGAAGACGCTGGTCGACGGCATCGACACCACGCGCACCTTGCGGCCGGCAGCGGTCAGTTTGTCGTAGGCAGAGACCGCCAGGCCGACTTCGGAACCGGTGGCGATCAGGATCAGCTCGGGCTCGCCGGCGCAGTCCTTCAGCACATAGGCACCGCGGGCAATGTCGGCCACCTGCTGGGCTTCACGCGCCTGGTGCGGCAGGTTCTGGCGGCTGAAGATCAGCGCGCTCGGGCCGTCGTTGCGCTCGATGGCGTGTTTCCAGGCCACGGCGGATTCGACGGCGTCGCACGGGCGCCAGGTGTCGAGGTTCGGCGTGCCACGCAGGCTGGCCAGCTGCTCGATCGGCTGGTGGGTCGGGCCGTCTTCGCCCAGACCGATGGAGTCGTGGGTGAACACGTACAGCACGCGTTTTTTCATCAGCGCCGACATGCGCACCGCGTTGCGGGCGTATTCCATGAAGATCAGGAAGGTCGCGCCGTACGGCACGAAACCACCGTGCAGGGCCACGCCGTTCATGATCGCGCTCATGCCGAACTCACGCACGCCGTAGAACATGTAGTTGCCGGACGCGTCCTCCGCCGACACGCCCTTGCAGCCTTTCCACAGGGTCAGGTTGGAACCGGCCAGGTCGGCCGAACCACCGAGGAATTCCGGCAGCAGCGGGCCGAAGGCGTTCAGGGTGTTCTGGCTGGCCTTGCGGCTGGCGATGGTCTCGCCCTTCTCGGCCACGTCCTTGATGTAGGCAGCGGCTTTCTCGGCGAAATCGGCCGGCAGCTCGCCCGCGATACGGCGTTTGAACTCGGCGGCCAGCTCCGGGTGGGCGGCGGCGTAGGCGTCGAAACGCTGGTTCCACTCGGCCTCGGCAGCTGCGCCCGCTTCCTTGGCATCCCACTCGGCGTAGATGTCGGCCGGGATTTCGAATGGACCGTGGTTCCAGCCCAGGGTGGCGCGGGTCAGGGCGATCTCGTCGTTGCCCAGCGGCGCGCCGTGGCACTCTTCCTTGCCCTGTTTGTTGGGCGAACCGAAACCGATGGTGGTCTTGCAGCAGATCAGGGTCGGCTGCTCGCTCTTGCGTGCGGTCTCGATGGCGATCTTGATTTCTTCGGCGTCATGGCCGTCGACGTTGCGGATCACCTGCCAGCCGTAGGACTCGAAGCGCTTCGGCGTGTCATCGGTGAACCAGCCTTCGACTTCGCCGTCGATGGAGATGCCGTTGTCATCGTAGAACGCGATCAGCTTGCCCAGGCCCAGGGTGCCGGCCAACGAGCAGACTTCATGGCTGATGCCTTCCATCATGCAGCCGTCGCCCAGGAAGGCGTAGGTGTAGTGATCGACGATGCTGTGGCCGTCGCGGTTGAACTGCGCGCCCAGCACCTTTTCAGCGATGGCGAAGCCCACGGCATTGGCGATGCCCTGGCCGAGCGGGCCGGTGGTGGTCTCCACGCCCGGGGTGTAGCCGTATTCCGGGTGGCCCGGGGTGCGGCTGTGCAGTTGACGGAACTGCTTGAGGTCTTCGATACCCAGGTCGTAGCCGGTCAGGTGCAGCAGCGAGTAGATCAGCATCGAGCCGTGGCCGTTGGACAGCACGAAGCGGTCACGGTCCGCGAAGGTCGGGTTGCTCGGGTTGTGCTTGAGGTAGTCGCGCCACAGCACTTCGGCGATATCGGCCATGCCCATCGGGGCACCCGGGTGGCCGCTGTTGGCTTTCTGCACGGCATCCATGCTGAGGGCACGAATGGCATTGGCTCGCTCGCGACGGCTGGGCATCGGTGAATCTCCTGCGGGGCTGCTTGATCAAGACAGCGGATCGAAAAAAGGCGGCCATTTTCGCCCAGCCGAGCACGCGGGGGCAATGACAGATGGTCGCAGACGCAACGATTTATCGCCGAATCGCCGGCTTTTCCCGCCGCAGGCCGCCCCACAACCAATATCAAAACTTTTTGATATTGGTATTGCTGTATGAAATTTGACCGACTAGACTGCGCCCCCTATGAACATGCGTGTACCTCAGCTGCGTTTCGAGCCCGCCGATGACCTGGCCGCCCTGTGCAAGGCTGGCGGCGATCCGTTGCGCCTGAACGTCTTGCGCGCACTCGCCAACGATTCGTTCGGCGTGCTGGAGCTGGCGCAGATCTTCGCCATCGGCCAATCGGGCATGAGCCACCACCTCAAGGTGCTGGCCCAGGCCGGCCTGGTGGCCACCCGCCGCGAAGGCAACGCGATCTTCTACCGTCGCGCGCTGGCCCAGGGCGATCAGCTCGGCGGTACCCTGCACGCCGCTCTGCTCGATGAGGTGGACGGACTGCCGCTGCCGGCCGACGTGCAACTGCGCATCGCCACCGTGCACCAGCAACGCGCCGCCACCAGCCAGGATTTCTTCGCCCGCAGCGCCGCCAGCTTCCAGGCCCAGCAGGACCTGATCGCCGGCCTGCCGCAGTACCGCGACAGCGTGCTGGCCCTACTCGACGCCCTGGGCATTGCCCCACAGGTCACCGCCCTGGAAATCGGCCCGGGGGACGGCAGCTTCCTGCCCGACCTGGCGCGCCGCTTCCACCAGGTCATCGCCCTGGACAACAGCCCGGCAATGCTGGAGCTGGCGCGCCTGCGCTGCCAGCAGGCCGGTCTGGACAACGTCGAGCTGCGCCTGGCCGATGCCCTCACCGACACCTGCCCGGCTGCCGACTGCGTGGTGCTGAACATGGTCCTGCACCATTTCGCCGCCCCGGCCGAGGCCCTGAAACACCTGGCCCAGCGGCTCGCGCCCGGCGGCCACCTGATCATCACCGAGTTGTGCAGCCACAACCAGAGCTGGGCCCGCCAGGCCTGCGGCGACCTCTGGCTGGGCTTCGAGCAGGACGACCTGGCCCGCTGGGCGGTCGCAGCCGGCCTGACGAGTGGCGAAAGCCAGTACGTGGGCCTGCGCAATGGTTTCCAGATTCAGGTGCGGCACTTCGCCAAACCAGATGAACACGAACGGCCTACCAGCCACTCTCTCTCACCGGTAAAACAGGAAAACCGATAGATGAGCGAATATTCTCTCTTCACTTCCGAATCCGTCTCCGAAGGCCATCCGGACAAGATCGCCGACCAGATCTCCGACGCGGTGCTGGACGCCATCATCGCCCAGGACAAACACGCCCGCGTGGCCGTGGAAACCCTGGTCAAGACCGGTGTGGCCATCGTCGCCGGCGAAGTCACCACCAGCGCCTGGGTCGACCTGGAGCAGATCGTCCGTGACGTGATCTGCGACATCGGCTACACCAGCTCCGACGTCGGCTTCGACGGCGCCACCTGCGGCGTGATGAACATCATTGGCAAGCAGTCCCCGGACATCAACCAGGGTGTCGACCGCGCCAAGCCGGAAGACCAGGGCGCTGGCGACCAGGGCCTGATGTTCGGCTACGCCAGCAACGAAACCGACGTGCTGATGCCGGCCCCGATCCGCTTCTCCCACGCCCTGGTCGAGCGCCAGGCCGAAGCCCGCAAGTCCGGTCTGCTGACCTGGCTGCGCCCGGACGCCAAGTCCCAGGTCACCTGCCAGTACGAGAACGGCAAGGTCGTCGGCATCGACGCCGTGGTGCTCTCCACCCAGCACAACCCGGAAGTTTCGCTGAGCGACCTGCGTGAAGGCGTGATGGAGCTGATCATCAAGCACGCGCTGCCGGCCGAACTGCTGCACAAGGACACCCAGTTCCACATCAACCCGACCGGCAACTTCGTGATCGGCGGCCCGGTGGGCGACTGCGGCCTGACCGGTCGCAAGATCATCGTCGACAGCTACGGCGGCATGGCCCGTCACGGCGGTGGCGCGTTCTCCGGCAAGGACCCATCCAAGGTCGACCGTTCGGCCGCCTACGCCGGTCGTTACGTGGCCAAGAACATCGTGGCCGCCGGCCTGGCCGATCGCTGCGAGATCCAGGTGTCCTACGCCATCGGCGTGGCCCAGCCGACCTCCATCTCGATCAACACCTTCGGCACCCACAAGATTGCCGAAGACAAGATCATCAAGCTGGTGCGTGAAGTGTTCGACCTGCGTCCGTACGCCATCACCAAGATGCTCGACCTGCTGCACCCGATGTACCAGGCCACCGCGGCCTACGGCCACTTCGGCCGCACCCCGGAGCAGAAGACCGTGGGCGACGACACCTTCAGCACCTTCACCTGGGAAAAGACCGACAAGGTCGACGCCCTGCGCGCCGCCGCCGGCCTGTAACACCCGGCAGCGACACGAGAAGCCCCGCCATCCGGCGGGGCTTTTTCGTTGCACGACGAAAAAGCGGCTAGGCTCTGGGCATCATGACCTGAGCAAGGACGCTCTCGATGAAACGCTGGACTACGCTGTTCCTGTTTGCCTGTTCCCTGCCCACCTGGGCCGCCTGCCCCGACTGGCCACCCGAGCGCGCCTCGGATGAAATCGCCAGCCTCTCCCGACAGATCGCCCTCTGGGACGACGCCTACCACCGCCAGGGCGTCTCGCTGATCGCCGATGAGCTGTATGACCAGGCCCGGGAGCGCCTGGGCGGCTGGCACGCCTGCTTCCCCACCCATGCCGCACCAGCCATCCCGGACCCGCTGGCCGGCAGCACGGGAAAGACCCAACACCCCGTCGCCCAGACCGGGCTGCGCAAGCTGGCCGACAAACACGCGGTCCAGCGCTGGATCGCCACCCGCGACGACCTGTGGATACAACCCAAGGTGGATGGGGTGGCGGTGACCCTGGTCTATCGCGACGGGCATCTGGATCGGCTGATCAGCCGCGGGGACGGCCGCCACGGCCAGGACTGGACCGCCCAGGCACGACGCATCGCTGCCATTCCCCAGACCCTGGCGACCACGCAACCGATGGTCCTGCAGGGCGAGCTGTACTGGCGCCTCGCGGCCCACGTGCAGGCCACCTCCGGCAGTGTCGGCGCACGCAGCACCGTGGCGGGTTTGCTGGCCCGGCATCAGCTGGATGACAGCGATGCGGCCGGTATCGGCCTGTTCGTCTGGGACTGGCCGAATGGCCCGGGCGACATGCCGACCCGCCTGCAGCAGCTGGAACAGCTGGGCTTCGCCGACAGCCGCCAGCTCACCCACCCGATCGAAACGACCGAGCAGGCCGAACGCTGGCGCCAGCACTGGTACCGCACCCCGCTGCCGTTCGCCAGCGACGGCGTGGTGCTGCGCCAGGGTACGCGCCCCGACGCCAACCGCTGGCAGGCCGAGCCGCCGCATTGGGCCATGGCCTGGAAATACCCGGCCAGCCAGGCCCTGGCCGCGGTGCAGGCGGTGGATTTCCGCATCGGTCGCCACGGCCGCATCACCCCGGTGCTGCGCCTGCACCCGGTTCGCCTCGACGACCGCACGGTCGAGTACGTCAGCGTCGGTTCGCTCAAGCGCTGGCAGCGCCTGGACATCCGCCCCGGCGACCAAGTGGCGGTGCAGCTGGCCGGGCTCACCATCCCCCGGCTGGACAGCGTGGTCTGGCAAACCCGGGAACGCGCGCCACTGGCCGTACCGCAAGCCGAGCACCACCACCCGCTGAGCTGCTGGCGAGCCACGCCCACCTGCGCCCGCCAGTTTCACGCACGCCTGACCTGGCTCAGCGGCCCGGGCGGCCTGGCACTGCCCGGCGTCGGCCCGGGTACATGGAGCAAGTTGCTGGACGCAGGCGCGATCGACGGCCTGCTCGACTGGATGAGCCTGTCCGAGGCGCAGGTACGCGAGCTGCCAGGGTTCGGCGAGCGCAGCGCCGCCAACCTGATGCGCAGCCTCGAGCTGGCGCACACGCGCCCGCAGCGCGCCTGGCTGCTGGCCCTCGGCCTGCCGCCCAGCGGTGATGCGGCGCTCGACCAGCCCTGGCACGAACTGGCGCAACGCGGCCTGGCCGATTGGCAGCGCGAACCGGGGGTCGGTCCGCACCGCGCCCGGCAGTTGCAGGCGTTCTTCCAGCACCCCGAGGTGCAGACGCTAGCGGAACGCTTGCGCCTGGCCGGACTCCTAGATAGCGGCCCCGCTGCAGACAGGCCCTAAGGGCTACACTCCTCGCCTGTAACCGACACCAGAAGGAATCTCGTGATGCGATACACCAGCCCCCTGCTTGCCGCGCTGCTCGCCAGCGCCCTGGCCGCCCCTGTGGCACTGGCCGGCGACATGAAAACCGGCTGTGCGGGCAAGCAACAGTCCATCGAGCGGCAGATCCAGGAAGCCAAGGCCCAGGGCAACAGCCATCGCGTGGATGGCCTGGAAAAAGCCCTGGCCGAGGTCAAGGCGAACTGCACCGACGAATCCCTGCGCCAGGAGCGGGAAGCCGATGTGCGCGAAGCCCAGGCTGAGGTCCTGGAGCGGGAAAATGACCTGAAGGAAGCCCAGGCCAAAGGCGATGCGGAGAAGATCGCCACGCGCCAGGCCAAGCTGGCCGAAGCGCGTGAAGAACTGAAGAGCGCCGAGGCTCAGCTCAATCGCTGAACCTGGCGGTCAGTAGGCGCGGAATTCCTCGTGGCACGCCTTGCAGCTGTCTTCGACCCGCTGCATGGGTGCCACCAGTTCTGTGCTGTTCAGCGGCGTGGCGGTGGTCGCGGCAACCAGCGCGGCGGTGGCCGCCTCGGTTTCACGAGCCAGTTCCTGGAAGCGCGCCTGGCGCTGCCACACCTCATCCTTGGCGCGGGTATCGCCCTCGTCCTTGACCTGCGGGAAGTGCTGCCACGGCGTGCGTGAAATCCGGTCCAGCTCGGCGGCGCCCTCCACGAAGCGCTGCTCGTTGAACGGCACACGGCCACGCAGCATGCCGCCCAGGTCTTCGCTGGTCTTGAGCATCTGTTTGAAAATCGCCTGACGCTGCCCCATCGGAGAGTCGGGATCGACACCGCCACAGGCGGCAAGGGTCAGGCAGGCGAATGCGGCGAGGACAAGGTTTCTGGCTTTCATCGGTCTCGGGGCAGGCACGTAAAAAAGGCCGCCAGTATCCCCACTCAGCCCCGTGAGGCCAAGCGCAGATCATCAGTAAAGGTTTCTGCGCCCCTTCGGGCGCCTCTGCCTCAGGTGCGGAAACGCCCCAGGTGCTGGTTGAGTTGCACCACTTCGCCCTGGATCTGCGCGCTGGCCTCCATGACCCGCTCGGCATCGTCGTGGGTCTGCTCGGCCAGGGTGGAGATGTGGGTGACACGCTGATCGATGTCCTGGGCGACCTGGCTCTGCTCCTCAGCCGCCGTGGCGATCTGTGCGTTCAGGGCATTGATGTCGTCCACCGCGCCGACTATGTTGTCCAGCACGGTGGTGGCTTCCTGGATGTTGGCCAGGTTGTCCCGCGCCAGCGATTCGCTCTGCTGCATGGCAGATACCGCATCCCGGGCACCGCCCTGCAGACGCTGGATGATCGCCTGGATCTCGCCGGTCGATTGCTGGGTGCGGCTGGCCAGGGTGCGCACTTCGTCCGCCACCACGGCGAACCCGCGCCCCGCCTCGCCCGCCCGAGCCGCCTCGATGGCGGCATTGAGCGCCAGCAGGTTGGTCTGCTCGGCAATGCCGGTGATGACCTCCAGCACCTTGCCTACCCCGGCGGTTTCCTGCTCCAGGCGCTGCACCTGGTCACCGCTGCGCCGCAGTTGTTCCGACAGCGCCGCCACCAGCTCGGCACTGCGCTGCACCGCACCCTGCCCGGCCTGCACGAAGCGATCCGCGCCCCGCGCCGAGTCCGCCGCATGGGCCGCGTGGCGCGCCACCTCGGCGACGGTGGCGGTCATTTCATTCATTGCCGTAGCCACCTGATCCAGGTCTTCGTGCTGGCGCCGCACGCCGCCCCCGGCGGCCTGAGCTGCGCCCACCACAGACTCGACGTGCCGGCCGGTCCGTGCCCCGGTGTCCTTGACCTCGGCCAGCAGAACACGCACCTGCTGCTGCATGCGGTTGTAGCCGTTGAAGATGCGACCGATCTCGTTGTCCTGGTGCTGCCCCGACAGGCCCTGGGTGAAATCGCCCTCGCCGACCCGGGTCAGCGCCCCCTCCACCGCCCGCAGGTTGGCCATCAGCGGTCCCAGGCCGAACTGGCGCCCCAGCACCACCAGGATCAGGATGCCCAACACGCAACCGAAGGCCAGCCACATCTGGGTGCGCTGCTGGCTTTCCGCGTGGGCACTCATCATGCCCACGGCCTTGTTCATCTCGCGCAACAGGGTGGTCGACTGCTGCTCCAGCTGTGCCAGGTCGACCTCGGCGGTACCTCCGGCGATGGCCTCCAGCTGCGCCCGGAAGCCCTGCCACAGCTGCCCCACCGTTGCCATTTGCGCCTGGATGGCCGGTGTTTCCAGGGTGCTGATATTGCGCGCAGGATTGCCGGACAGCAGGTCACGGTGGGCCTGGTCGAACTGGGCGATGGTGGCGTCGAGCGTGGCGCGCGGCACCGCCTGGTTGCGCAGCAGCAGCGCCTCCTTGGTCATCTTCTGGCTGAGCATGCGCTGGGCACCGGCCACGTTGATGGTTTCCGGCGACACCGACATGCTCAGGTACAGGGCCACCGACGCAACCACCGCCAGGAGGAACATCAGCGCATAGGAAAACAGGAACTGGTGGTTCAGCGTACGCAGACCAAGGGTGCGCAGCAGCGAATCGAACAGGGACGTGACAGGCATGGGAAGCTCCTCGGCATGACGGCCAAAAGACCGCCCATGACCTGGGCGAAGCAAGAATATGGCCAGCCGCCAGCATCGCAGGCCGTGGCCCACGATCGCCTTGATCTCGCTCAATGATCCCGCGGATAGCGACCGTCTTGCACCGTGACGGGCATTCCGTCGCACACTTTTGGTGCAAGAAGAGGATTGCCGTCAGGCCGCCACGACGAACAGGCTGACGATCAGGCCCATGCCGACGAACCACACCAGCGAACGCAATGGCGCCCAGTCCGCCACGTAACAGATCAGATAGAGCACCCGGCTGACGATGAACGCCACGGCCAGCGCATCCAGGGTGGACTGCGCCGCACCACCGGCCAGGTGGGCGATGATCACCGCCACTGCTAAGGCCGGCGAGGTTTCGAAGCCATTGAGCTGGGCGCTGTTGGCCCGTGCGGCGCGCCCCTCCAGAGTGGCCAGGAAGGCGCGCGGGTGGTGATTGTGCCGGGGCGCGAAGCCACCGCTGAGGGCCTTGGTCACCACCGTGGCGACGTAGGGCAGGAAGAGGGCAATCAGTACGCACCAGTATGCGAGGGTCATGACAGATTCCATTCAGGGGAGAAAACAACACTGTAGCCGTTCGGTCACAGCGCACAATTAGCCTGTGTGGAGCGACGGAAAACCTTGGGCTCGCGCCGAGGCGCGGCTATAATCGCCCGGCTTCAACGCGACCGGCTCCGCCTCGGTCGCTCCCGCCACCTGTCCGAGGGGCGCTGCAGCAGCCTGAAAGATCTGTTTCGAATCCCCAGCTCCGCATTCCAGCAATGCTCCGAGGCAGATTCGAATCAGCCCTCCAGACTGTCAGGCTCGGATGGGGCGTTAACCATACGCATCAACGGCGCCCATTCGCAGACAACGAATGGAGTGCTATTGCATGGCTTTCAATGATTTCAAAGTCGCCGACATTTCCCTGGCCGATTGGGGCCGCAAAGAGCTGATCATCGCCGAATCCGAGATGCCGGCACTGATGGGCCTGCGCCGCAAATACGCCGCCAGCCAGCCGCTGAAAGGCGCGAAGATCCTCGGCTGCATCCACATGACCATCCAGACCGGCGTCCTGATCGAGACGCTGACCGCCCTGGGCGCCGAAGTGCGCTGGTCGTCGTGCAACATCTTCTCCACCCAGGACCAGGCCGCCGCTGCCATCGCCGCTGCCGGCATCCCGGTGTTCGCCTGGAAGGGCGAGACCGAAGAAGAGTACGAGTGGTGCATCGAGCAGACCATCCTCAAGGACGGCCAGCCGTGGGACGCCAACATGGTGCTGGACGACGGCGGTGACCTGACCGAGATCCTGCACAAGAAATACCCGCAGATGCTCGACCGCATCCACGGTGTCACCGAAGAAACCACCACCGGTGTGCACCGCCTGCTCGACATGCTCAAGGCCGGCACCCTGAAAGTCCCGGCGATCAACGTCAACGACGCGGTCACCAAGAGCAAGAACGACAACAAGTACGGCTGCCGTCACAGCCTGAACGACGCCATCAAGCGCGGCACCGACCACCTGCTGTCGGGCAAGCAGGCGCTGGTCATCGGCTACGGTGACGTGGGCAAGGGCTCGGCCCAGTCGCTGCGTCAGGAAGGCATGATCGTCAAGGTGTCCGAAGTCGACCCGATTTGCGCCATGCAGGCCTGCATGGACGGCTTCGAGCTGGTCTCCCCGTACAAGAACGGCCTCAACGACGGCACCGAAGCCAGCGTCGACGGCGCCCTGCTGGGCAAGATCGACCTGATCGTCACCACCACCGGTAACGTCAATGTCTGCGACGCCGGCATGCTCAAGGCCCTGAAGAAGCGCGCCGTGGTGTGCAATATCGGTCACTTCGACAACGAGATCGACACCGCTTTCATGCGCAAGAACTGGGCGTGGGAAGAGGTCAAGCCGCAGGTGCACAAGATCCACCGCACCGGCGCGGGCGCCTTCGACCCGACCAACGACGACTACCTGATCCTGCTGGCCGAAGGCCGCCTGGTGAACCTGGGCAACGCCACTGGCCACCCGAGCCGCATCATGGACGGCTCCTTCGCCAACCAGGTGCTGGCGCAGATCTTCCTGTTCGAGCAGAAGTTCGCTGACCTCTCCGCCGAGAAGAAAGCCGAGCGCCTGACCGTGGAAGTGCTGCCGAAGAAGCTCGACGAAGAAGTCGCGCTGGAAATGGTCAAGGGCTTCGGCGGCGTGGTCACCCAGCTGACCAAGCAGCAGGCCGACTACATCGGCGTGACCGTGGAAGGCCCGTTCAAGCCGGACACCTACCGCTACTGATGCGCAGGACGGGTTGACCGCACCCCGGTCGACCCGTCGGGATTCACGGCGGGTCGGCCCTTGGCTGGCCCGCCCCACGGAATGTCGTTATGTCTCAGGAACGCCGTTACAGCTTCGAGTTCTTCCCGACAAAGACCGAAGCCGGGCATGAAAAACTGATGAACGTGGCCCGCCAGCTGGCCGGCTACAACCCCGATTTCTTCTCCTGCACCTACGGTGCCGGGGGCTCCACCCGTGACCGCACGCTGAACACCGTGCTGCAGCTCGATGGCGAAGTGAAGGTGCCGACCGCACCGCACCTGTCCTGCGTCGGCGACAGCAAGGCCGAACTGCGCGAGCTGCTGGCCCTGTACAAGAGCGCCGGCATCAAGCGCATCGTCGCCCTGCGCGGCGACCTGCCTTCGGGTATGGGCATGGCCAGCGGCGAGCTGCGCTACGCCAACGAGCTGGTCGAGTTCATTCGCGCGGAAACCGGTGATCATTTCCACATCGAAATCGCCGCCTACCCGGAGATGCACCCGCAAGCGCGCAATTTCGAAGACGATATCGCCAACTTCGTGCGCAAGGCCAAGGCCGGCGCCGACAGTGCCATCACCCAGTACTTCTTCAACGCCGACTGCTACTTCTATTTCGTCGAGCGCGTGCGCAAGCTGGGTGTGGACCTGCCGATCGTGCCGGGCATCATGCCCATCACCAACTACAGCAAGCTGGCCCGCTTCTCCGACGCCTGCGGTGCGGAAATCCCGCGCTGGGTGCGCAAGCAGCTGGAAGCCTATGGTGATGACATCGACAGCATCCAGGCCTACGGCGAGCAGGTGATCAGCGAGATGTGCGAACGCCTGCTGCAGGGTGGCGCACCAGGTCTGCATTTCTACACGCTGAACCAGGCCGACCCGAGCCTGGCCATCTGGAACAACCTCAAGCTGCCACGCTGAGGCCCCGCCGCACCTGCCTGGCGCAGGTGCGGCACTTGTTCGCTCCCCGCTGGTCATAAAACGCTGCGCGAAAGCCGCGACGCAGGCTGGTAGGCTTGTCCTCAGACCTGTCCGGCCAGGCAGGCAGCAGGACGCCCGGCCAGGCTTGCGCGGCCCCCTTCCCACGGAGCGTTACATGACCGCACGCAAAACCACGAATGCCACAGTCTCGCCCAAGGGCAGCCTGGAAACCCTCTCGCAACGCGAAGTGCAGCAACTGCGCGAAACCGGTTCGGGCAGCGTCTACGCCCTGTTCCGTCAGTGCGCCCTGGCGATCCTCAATACCGGCTCGCACAGCGACAACGCCAAGACCATCCTGGAAGCCTACCCGGACTTCGAGATCCGCATCCTGCAGCAGGATCGCGGCATCCGCCTGGAACTGTTCAACGCCCCCGCCGACGCCTTCGTCGATGGCGAGATGATCGCCAGCACCCGGGAGATGCTGTTCAGCGCCCTGCGCGACATCGTCTACACCCAGAGCGAGCTGGAAAACAAACGGGTCGACTTCGACAGCTCCCAGGGCATCACCGACTACGTGTTCCACCTGCTGCGCAATGCCCGCACCCTGCGTGCCGGCGTCGAGCCGAAGATGGTGGTGTGCTGGGGCGGTCACTCGATCAGCACCGAGGAATACAAGTACACCAAGAAGGTCGGCCACGAGCTGGGCCTGCGCGGCCTGGATATCTGCACCGGCTGCGGCCCGGGCGTGATGAAGGGACCGATGAAGGGCGCCACCATTTCCCACGCCAAGCAGCGCAACGTCAGCGGCCGCTACCTGGGCCTGACCGAGCCGGGGATCATCGCCGCCGAAGCGCCGAACCCGATCGTCAACGAGCTGGTGATCCTGCCGGACATCGAGAAACGCCTGGAAGCCTTCGTCCGCGTCGGACACGGCATCATCATCTTCCCGGGCGGCGCCGGCACGGCCGAGGAGCTGCTGTACCTGCTGGGCATCCTCATGCACCCGGACAACGAGAAGATCCCGTTCCCGCTGATCATCACCGGCCCGCGCAGCGCCAACGCCTACCTGCAGCAGCTCGATGACTTCATCGGCGCCACCCTCGGCCGCGCCGTGCAGGAACGCTACAGCATCATCGCCAACGACCCGGAGCGGGTGGCCCAGGAAATGGCCCAGGGGATCAAGGCGGTCAAGCAGTTCCGCCGCGACCAGAACGACGCCTTCCACTTCAATTGGCTGCTGCAGATCGACGAGACCTTCCAGCACCCGTTCGAGCCCACCCACGCGAACATGGCCAACCTGAACCTGACCCGCAACCAGCCCGTGCACGAACTGGCGGCGAACCTGCGCCGGGCGTTCTCGGGCATCGTCGCGGGCAACGTCAAGGACAAGGGTATCCGCCTGATCGAGCAGCACGGCCCGTACGAGATCACCGGCGATCCGGACATCATGCAGCAGCTCGACCAACTGCTGCAGTCCTTCGTCGAGCAGCACCGGATGAAGCTGCCGGGCAACACGCCCTACGTGCCCTGCTACCGCCTGGTGAAGTAGCGCCTCCGACGCCTGGTCGCCCGCCAGGCGTATTCTGTGACCGGGCACACACTGCGATTCGCCGTGTGACGCCGGTCACTACTCAAGCGCAGATGACACGGATAGTCTGGCGACATGCCACCACTCCCGCGCCTGCTGTTCGCAGCCCTTTTCCTCCTGTGCCTGCACCTGCCCGTCCAGGGCCAGGTTCTGCGCATCGTCAGCGAAGCCTGGCCACCCTACATCCACGAAGAACAGGGCGTGTTGCGCGGGCTCGACTACGAGGCGGCGACTGTCGTGCTGCAGCGCCTGGGTATCGAGGCCACCTGGCAACTGCTGCCGTGGAAACGCTGCCTGCTGGCCCTGGAACAGGGGCAGGCGGATGCTATTCTGGACATCTTCCACACCCCCGAACGCGACGCCACGATCCTCTTCCCCAGCGAACCGATGTCGCGGATCGAACTGGTGCTGTTCTACAACAAGGCCCACCCCTACCCCTTCAAGAAACTGGACGACCTGCGGGGCCTGAAGATCGGCGTCTCGGCGGGTTACTGGTACGCCAACCGCCAGTTCCGCGAATCCCCGCTGTTCACCCGCGAACCCGCCCCCAGCCACGAGGCCAGCTTCGGCAAGCTGCTGCGCAACCGCGTCGACATGCTGGTGAACGATCGCCTGTCCGGGCGCTACCTGATGACGCAGATGGGCCTGGAGCAGCAGCTCGATCATCACCCCACGGTCATCAGCCGCGACAGCCTGTACCTGGGCATCCGCCGCAACGCCGGGCTGGACGACCTGGCCGAACGCTTCGCCCAGGAGCTCAAGCGCTTCAAACGCGAGCCGGCCTACGCCGCGCTGCTCGAGCGCTACGCCGCCACGGCGCCAAAGGCCGCAGCCCCCGCCAACCTTCGCTGAAAACCGTTAAGCAGTCGAACGCTGCGCAACCCCATGGCTCTGTTATACTCGGGCCTTCCCGCCAGGCTTGCGCCCGGATGCTAGTCCCCAGCGACCAGCAGTACCGGACGGGATTGCGCGCCCCACGCGCGATTCAAGCCAGGCAATACACCCCATAGGGCTTCGCCCTCACTAGACAGGATTACACATGTCCTTTGCCTCCCTCGGTCTCTCCGAGGCACTAGTCCGTGCGGTCGAATCCGCCGGCTACACCCAACCCACTCCGGTGCAACAGCGGGCCATTCCCGCCGCGTTGCAAGGTCGCGACCTGATGGTGGCGGCCCAGACGGGTACAGGTAAGACGGGCGGCTTCGCCCTGCCGATCCTCGAGCGACTGTTCCCCAACGGTCACCCGGATCGCGAACACCGCCACGGCCCACGGCAGCCGCGCGTACTGGTCCTGACACCGACCCGCGAACTGGCCGCCCAGGTGCATGACAGCTTCAAGCTGTATGCCCGCGATTTGAAATTCGTCAGCGCCTGCATCTTCGGCGGCGTTGGCATGAACCCGCAGGTCCAGGCCTTGGCCAAGGGCGTCGACGTCCTGGTGGCCTGCCCCGGTCGACTGCTCGACCTCGCCGGGCAAGGCAGCGTCGACCTGTCGCACGTGGAAATCCTCGTGCTCGACGAAGCCGACCGCATGCTCGACATGGGCTTCATCCATGACGTGAAGAAGGTCCTCGCCCGCTTGCCCGCCAAGCGCCAGAACCTGCTGTTCTCGGCGACCTTCTCCAAGGACATCACCGACCTGGCCGGCAAGCTGCTGCACAACCCGGAGCGCATCGAAGTCACGCCGCCAAACACCACGGTCGAGCGCATCGAGCAACGCGTGTTCCGCCTGCAGGCCAGCCACAAGCGCGCCCTGCTCGCCCACCTGGTCACCAGCGGCGCCTGGGAACAGGTGCTGGTATTCACCCGCACCAAGCACGGCGCCAACCGCCTGGCCGAGTACCTGGACAAACACGGCCTGCCCGCCGTGGCGATCCACGGCAACAAGAGCCAGAACGCCCGCACCAAGGCCCTGGCCGACTTCAAGGCGAACAAGGTCCGTATCCTGGTCGCCACCGATATCGCCGCCCGCGGTCTGGATATCGACCAGCTGCCGCACGTGGTCAACTTCGAGCTGCCGAACGTGGAGGAAGATTACGTTCACCGCATCGGCCGTACCGGTCGTGCAGGCCGCAGCGGTGAAGCCATCTCCCTGGTCGCCCCGGACGAAGAGAAGCTGCTCAAGAGCATCGAGCGGATGACCAAGCAGAAGATCCCGGACGGCGACATGATGGGCTTCGACGCCAGCAAGGTCGAAGCGGAGCGCCCGGAAGTGCGCGAGCCGCAGAAACCCCGTCAGCCCCGTGGTGCCAAGCCCGAAGGCGAGCGCCATGGCGGTGGCCGCAAGGACAAGGGCAAGGACAGCGGCAAGGACAACAACCGCAACCGCCAGCGCGGCGGGCGCACGCAGAACCCACGTGGCGCAGCCCCGGCAGCCGGTGCCGCGGCGCCGGCACTGCCGCCGGATCGCGCCCCCGACGAATTCCGTGATGACGACATCGACAACTTCGGCAACCGTGTCGATTACGTCAGCCCACACCAGAACAAGCAACAGAACCGTGGCCGCCGTAACGGCGCGGCGGCTGGCGCGAACAATGGCAGCGCCCAGCGTCCCGCTGGCAAGGCTCCGCGCCAGAACAACAATGGCGGCGGTCAGGCCCAGGGCCAGGGTCGTCGTCAGGGCGGTGGCCAGGGCCAAGGCGCCCAGGGCCGTAACGGCGCCTCGCGCAATCGCCCTCCACGCGACACCCGCACCACCACGCTGAACCGCGACGAGCTGCCGCGCCAGGAAGGCGCTGCGGTCCGCAACCCGCGCGAGAAGCAACCGGTGATCATGCACAAGGGCTCGCGCCTGGACCGCTTCCCGACGCCGGAGCAACTGGACGAGCTGTCGAGCAGCCGCCCAAGGGGCGAGAAGCCTGCGCTGCTGACGCGCAACCGCGACGAGTAACACAGCAGCCACCACAAAAAAGCCGCCCCTAGAGGCGGCTTTTTTGTGCGCATACGAAAGGTGGACTCACCCTCGAAACCCGTAAAGCAGAACGCCCGATGCAGTCATCGGGCGTTCCGGGGTTTTGCAGCGACCTCCTTGCGGAGGCTCGGCATCGGCGGTGCTTACTTGCGTACGCCTTCGATCGAGATGATCAGCTCCACTTCCTGGGAAGCCGGGCCGAGGTCCTTCTGAATGTCGAAGTCCTTCAGTTTCAGGGTGGTGGTGCCTTCGAAACCGGCGCGGTAGCCGCCCCATGGGTCATCGCCCTGGCCAACGAACTTGGCGGCGATGACGACTGGGTTGGTCACGCCGTTCAGGGTCAGGTTGCCGGTGATGTCGGCAGCGCCTTCGCCAGTGGACTTGACCGAGGTGGACTCGAAGGTCGCGGTCGGGTGCTTGCTGACGTTCAGGAAGTCGCCGCTGCGGATGTGCTTGTCACGCTCGGCGTGGTTGGTGTCGACGCTGGTGGTGTTCAGGGTCACGTTGACTTTGCTGGCTTCGGGGTTCTTCTCATCGAAGCTGAAGCTGCCGTCGAAGTCCTTGAACGTGCCGTACAGCCAGCTGTAGCCCAGGTGGCTGATCTTGAAATTGACGAAAGCGTGCTGGCCTTGCTTGTCGATCGCGTAATCGGCAGCCATTGCCTGGCCTGCGCCAAGCAAAGCGGTACCAAGAGCCAGAGCTGCGAGGGTTTTCTTCAACATGAGGCGTTCTCCTTGTGAGGTTGACGAGCCGGTGCACGAAACGCTTCGTGCACCGTGAACAGGTGTGTGAGCGATCAGCGTCCGAACATGCGGGTCAGGGTGCGATCACGGTCGATGAAATGGTGTTTCAGGGCAGCCAGGCCATGGATACCGGCGAAGATCACCAGTGCCCAGGCCAGGTATTCATGCACCAGGCCGGCCAGATCTTCCTGGTCCGGAATGCTGGTCAGGGTCGCCGGCACGTCGAACAGGCCGAACACCGGAATCCCGCGCCCATCGGCGGTGGAGATCAGGTAGCCGGAAATCATCAGCACGAACAGGCCCAGGTACAGGAACAGGTGGCCGAACTTGGCCCCCAGGCGCGTCATGCGTCCATGGGAAGAAAGGGCCTGGGGTGCCGGGCTGATCCAGCGCCAGAGCAGACGGGCGAGCATCACCACGAACAGCACGATGCCGATGCTTTTGTGCAGGTCCGGGCCGGTCTTGTACCAGCCGCTGTAGTAGTCGAGACCGACCATCCAGTAGCCGAGACCGAAGAGGCCGAAAACCGCCAGGGCCACCAGCCAGTGCAGCAGGATGCTGACCAGGCCATAACGGTCGGAAGAGTTGCGCAACTGCATGAAAGAGGGCTCCGCAGGAAAAATCAGGTGCGAATAATGGAGGCAAGACTAACAACAAACCTATCGATAAAAAGCGGAAAATTTCGCTTTGAAATATCGAGAAATACGATGCGTATTCTGGCCTTCTGCCATGACTGAGATTAGTCCAGACGCGCCGATCCGAGTTCCCTGGCGCGGCACCCAGCGGTGCGTTATCGACGACCAGCGGCACAGCTCTCACCGGCCCTGTTCCGGGCCTGTCGGCCCCACCCCGCCGGACCATCTGGTAGGCTTGCCGCAGATGATTGGGAGAACCGCCGATGAGCCTGAACGACCACTGGATGCAGCGTGACCTGGAGGTCCTCTGGCACCCCTGTACGCAGATGAAGGACCACGAGCGCCTGCCGCTGATCCCGATAAAACGCGGCGAGGGCGTGTGGCTGGAAGACTTCGACGGCAAGCGCTACCTCGACGCGGTCAGCTCCTGGTGGGTCAACGTGTTCGGCCACGCCAACCCGCGTATCAGCCAGCGCATCAAGGACCAGGTCGACCAGCTGGAACACGTGATGCTCGCCGGCTTCAGCCACCAGCCGGTGATCGAGCTGTCCGAGCGCCTGGTGCGCCTCACACCGGACGGTTTGAACCGGGTGTTCTACGCCGACAACGGCTCCTCGGGCATCGAGGTGGCGCTGAAGATGAGCTTTCACTACTGGCTCAACAGCGGCAAAGCGGCGAAGAAGCGCTTCATCACCCTGAGCAACAGCTACCACGGCGAAACCGTGGCGGCGATGTCGGTGGGCGACGTGGCGCTGTTCACCGACACCTACAAGGCGCTGCTGCTCGACACCCTCAAGGTGCCCAGCCCGGACTGCTACCTGCGCCCCGAAGGCGTGAGCTGGGAAGACCATTCGCGGACGATGTTCGCCCACATGGAACAGACCCTGGCCGAGCATCACCACGAAGTCGCCGCCGTGATCGTCGAGCCGCTGATCCAGGGCGCTGGCGGCATGCGCATGTACCACCCGGTCTACCTGACCCTGTTGCGCGAAGCCTGCGACCGTTACGGCGTGCACCTGATCCACGACGAGATCGCCGTCGGTTTCGGCCGCACCGGCACGCTGTTCGCCTGCGAGCAGGCCGGCATCACCCCGGACTTCCTGGTCCTGTCGAAGGCCCTCACCGGCGGCTACCTGCCCATGGCTGCCGTGCTGACCACCGATGAGGTCTACAGCGCCTTCTACGACGACTATGCGACCCTGCGTGCCTTCCTCCATTCGCACACCTACACCGGCAACCCGCTGGCCTGCGCGGCGGCCCTGGCGACCCTGGACATCTTCGAGCAGGACGGCGTGATCGAGGCCAACAAGCGGCTCGCCACGCGCATGGCCAGCGCCACCGCACACCTGGTCGATCACCCGCACGTGGCCGAGGTGCGCCAGACCGGCATGGCCCTGGCCATCGAGATGGTGCAGGACAAGGCCAGCAAGACCGCCTACCCCTGGCAGGAACGCCGTGGCCTGCAGGTGTATCAGCATGCGCTGACGCGTGGTGCATTGCTCCGGCCGCTGGGCAGCGTGGTGTACTTCCTGCCGCCCTACGTGATCACCGAGGAGCAGATCGACTTCCTCGCCGAGGTGGCGAGCGAAGGCATCGACCTGGCCACCCGTACTTCGGTCAGTGTGGCCCAGGGCAATCCCCACTACCCGGGGTTCCGCGATCCGGGCTGAAGGGGCGATGACGCCTTGCCAATCCATCGCAGCGACGCGCGGTGGATGAAAAGGGCGTCATTCACCCTACTCGTCCGCCCCTGGAAAGCTTTAAGCTTGCCCGCTTCCGTTTCTTGCTACCCACAGTGATGCCATGCGCCTATCCCGCTTTTTCATCGATGCACCGCTGAGCCTCGGCCAACACGAACTGCCGGAAACCCAGGCGCATTATATCGGCCGGGTGCTGCGCCACGCGGTGGGCGATGCGGTGCAGCTGTTCGACGGCAGCGGCCAGGAGTTTCTCGGCGAGCTGATCGAGGTGGGCAAGAAGAGCGTGCGCGTCGAACTGCGCGAATGCTTTGCGGGCATGCCCGAATCCCCGTTGCAGATTCACCTGGGCCAGGGGCTGTCGCGGGGCGAGCGAATGGACTGGGCGATTCAGAAGGCCACCGAGCTCGGCGCCCAGGTCATCAGCCCGATCATCAGTGAACGCTGCGAAGTGCGCTTGAAGGACGAGCGCGCCGACAAACGCATGGCCCACTGGCGCCAGGTGGCGATCAGCGCCTGTGAGCAGTGCGGGCGCTCGGTGGTTCCGCTCATTCACCCGCCGATCCTGCTGGCCGACTGGCTCCGGCAGACCGAGGCCCAGCTGAAACTGGTGCTGCACCCGGTCGCCGAGCCCTTGCTCAGCCACGCCAAACCCGAGTCCCTGGCGTTTCTGATCGGCCCGGAAGGCGGTCTGGCGGACGATGAAGTCGAACGCGCCAAGGCTGCCGGCTTCCATGCCGCCCGTCTGGGCCCGCGGGTCCTGCGCACGGAGACCGCCCCGGTGGTGGCGCTGAGCGTCGCGCAGCAACTGTGGGGCGACTTCTAGCCCGGCGAACACCATGAAAAAAGCCCGCGGTTGCGGGCTTTTTTCATGGGGCCGAAATGCTCAGATCAGACCGGCATCCGCCAGCATCTGCTCCAGGCCGATCAGGTCCGGGATCTTCGCCACGTCGTCGCCGAAGCTCACCGCATCCAGCTCCAGAGGGGCCAGGGCAGCATCGGCGCGGACGAGGTCGGTGCCCACCTTGATCGAACGCGGGATACCCTGCACCAGCAGGGCGATGAATTTCACCTTGGGCCGGCCGCCGAGGGCGTTGATCACCGCCACCCGCGCGCCGGCGCCGGTCTGGGCCTGACCACCGGACGCCGCCTCGAACGAGAGCAGCGGCAGGCGCAGGTCACGCCAGGCCACCTGGCCCAGGAACCAGTCGGGCATGCCCGCGCTGACCTGCGGCGCCCGGTAGGGAATCAGCTCGGCCACCGCGACGTTGGGCAGCAGCAGCGTGCGATCAGCCAACGGAACCAGCAGCCCGGTAAGGCTGCCGACACTGTCCTGGGTGGCTACGGCTTGACTCATGAATATGTCCTCTGCAGGGCGATGCCCCGGATTAAGCGCACTGTTCGGCCAGGTGGTTGACCAGGGCTTCGGCGAGTTCGCGCGGGTCCGCGCTGAGGCTGCTGTAGCCGCCTTCGCGCAGGCTGTCCGGCATGCTCGGGCTGGCGCAGGAGTCCCCACGCTGGGTCCAGATGGCGGCGCCCTGGCGTTTCACGTAGGCCGCGGCCGCGCTGCCGTCACTGCCCATGCCGCTGAAGGCGATGACCCCGCACAGGGCACCGAAGTGCTGGGCGAGGTTGAGCATCATCTGGTCGATGGACGGGCTGTAAGGCTCGGGCCAGCCACGGTCGGCGATCTGCATCGCGCCGTCGTCGGCGAAACCCAGCTCGTAACTGATCGGTGCGACCACCACCTCACCGCAGCGCACCGGATCACCGTGACGAGCGGGGTTGACGTGCCACTGGCTGTGCCGGCCAACGGCCTGGGGCAAGGCCGATTCGAAACTGGCGTCGATGTGCTGGGCGTAGATGAAGCCCACCGGCAAACCGCCGGGCAGCGCATCGAGGAAGCTCTTCACCGCTGCCGGACCGCCCAGCGATGCCGCCAGCAGCCACACCTGACGGGCAGGCTCGCCGGCCTGCAACGGGGTGCTGGCCAACGCCGCCGGCAAATCCAGGCGGCTCGGGCGCTGGGCTTCGCTCAGCAAGGCCTGCAGGCTGGGGCCGACCGCCTGGGACGGGTCGCCGACCAGCTTCTTCAGCTTGCCGAACAGGCGGCGCTCCCAGCGCGGGTAGTTTTCCGAATGCCGTTCGGGGGCATGCCCTTCGCCGAACAGCACCGGTGCCGAGGCCTGCTCCATGAGGCTGTCGACCAGGGGCGAGTCGTCCGACTGCGCCAGGTCCACCAGCCACAGGTCCGTGTCGCAAGCGAACAGGGCTTCCTGGTCCAGGCGCGCCGGGTCGCTGTTGAGCACTACCTGATAGCCGCTACCGGTCAGCGCCTGCTGCAGCACATGGCGCTGCAGCGAGGTGTCGGCGATGACCGCAATGCGTGCTGCGCTTTTCTCTGTCATGGCTGCTCGACCGATTGACTGTTCGCGGAAGCGTCGTTCGACTGGGAACGGTCAACCAACTGGTTGATGGTGCCGAGCAGCAGCGACTCCTGGTAAGGCTTGCCGAGGTATTCGTTGACGCCGATGGACATGGCCCGCTCGCGGTGTTTCTCACCGGTACGCGAGGTGATCATGATGATCGGCAGGTCCTTCAGGCGCTCGTCGTGGCGCACCAGCGTGGCCACTTCGAAGCCGTCCATGCGCGGCATCTCGATGTCGAGCAGCATGACGTCGGGCTTGTGCTCCTGCAGCAGGGAGATGGCGTCCACCCCGTCCTTGGCCGTCAGCACGTTCATGCCGTTGCGCTCCAGCAGGCGGCTGGTGACCTTGCGCACGGTGACCGAGTCGTCCACCACCATGACCAGGGTCGGGCGGTCCGCCTCGACTTCCGCCGCGGTCGGCTGATGGCCGACCAGGCGTGGGTGCAACTGGTTGAGCAGGTGCGCGTGGAGCACCCGGATGGTCGCCAGCAGGTCGAGAATGACCACCACGCGACCGTCCCCGAGGATGGTCGCACCGGAGATGCCATGGACGCCGGCGAACTGCGGGCCCAGGCTCTTCACCACGATCTCGCGGGAACCCGCCAGGGAGTCGACCTGCACCGCCACGGCGTGTTCGCTGGAGCGAACCAGGATCACCGGCAGCGGCAGGCTCTGGCCCACCAGCTTGGGGTGTTGCCCGTTGTTCAGCAGGTCGCCGAGGTAACGCAGTTCGTAGGCCTGGCCGGCGTATTCGAAACGCGGCGCATCCGGGCCGTAGTAGGCCTCCAGCTCATACGGCGAAACGCGCACGATACCTTCGATGGTGTTCAGCGGGATGGCGTACAGGTCTTCACCCGACAGCACCATCAGCGCGCGGTTGACCGACACGGTGAACGGCAGGCGGATCAGGAAGGTGGTGCCGACGCCCTGGGTCGACTCGATGCTCATCGAGCCGCCGAGTTGCTTGACCTCGGAGTGCACCACGTCCATGCCCACGCCACGGCCGGAGATCTGCGTGACCTTTTCCGCCGTGGAGAAACCGGCTTCCAGGATGAACTGCAGAATCTCGTGGTCGGTCAGGTCGGCGTCGGCGTCCATCAGGCCACGTTCGATGGCCTTGCGCTTGACCGCTTCGAGGCGGATACCGCCACCGTCGTCAGCCAGGGTCAGAACGATGTCACCGCCCTCGCGGCCGAGGTTCAGGCGGATGGTGCCCTGTTCAGGCTTGCCAGCCGCGCGGCGCTTGTCGGCGGTTTCGATACCGTGATCGACGGCGTTGCGCAGCATGTGCTCCAGCGGGGCGACGATGCGCTCGAGGACTGTCCGGTCCATTTCGCCGTCGGCGTTACCGACCACGAACTCGACCTGCTTGCCCAGCTCGCCCGCCACCTGGCGCACGATACGGCGCAGACGCGGCACGAGGCGATCGAACGGCACCATGCGCGTACGCATCAGGCCTTCCTGCAGCTCGGTGTTGACCCGGGCCTGTTGCAGCAACAGGGTTTCGGCATCGCGGTTACGCGCGGCCAGGGTTTCCTTCAGGTCCAGCAAGTCGGACGCCGATTCGAACAGGGCGCGTGACAGCTGTTGCAACTGGGAATGGCGGTCCATTTCCAGCGGGTCGAAGTCTTCGTAACCGGCGCGCTCGGCCTCGGCCTGGTAGCGGCTGAGAATCTGCGCCTGGGTTTCGGTGTCCAGGCGACGCAGCTGATCGCGCACCCGGTCGATGGTGGCTTCCATCTCGCTCAGGGTGAAGCCGAAGTCGCTGACCTGCTGTTCGACCCGACCACGGAAGATCGACGTCTCACCCGCCAGGTTGACCAGGCCTTCGAGCAGCTCGGCCGGAACCTTGACCAGCTCCTGCGGCGCGCGGCGCGCGGCGGCGTCCTGGGCGGCTTCTTCGGCACGGCGGACGAACGGCAGCACCTTGGCCACCAGTTCTTGGGCCGGCATCTCGCTGGCGGCAACGATCGGCGTGCTCAACTCCGGCAGGCGCGCTGGCGCGGCTTCGACCGGCGCCGGCTCGGCGCTCTCGGCGAGGAAGCTGTCCTGCAGGCGCTGGCGCAGTTGATCGGTTTCTTTCTGCAGCCCTTCGAAGCCCGACTGCACGTCGAGGAACAGGCTTTCCGGCCACGGCGCACCCTGTTGCTGCGCTTCGGTGAGGTGCTGTTCGAGGTCGTGGGTCAGGTCGCCCAGGCGCTTCTGACCGGCCAGGCGCGCACCGCCCTTGAGGGTGTGCAGCACGCGCAGCATGTCATCGATGGCACCGCTGTCGTCACGGCTGTCTTCCCAGCGACCGATGGCCACTTCCATGGCTTCCAGCAGGTCATCGGCTTCTTCCAGGAAGATATCGAGGATGTCGGATTCGGCATCGTCGTCGACCGGCTCCTCGACCACCGCCTTGAGCTGCACCGCGGACGGCATGCTCAGTTGTTCGTTGGGGTTGGCCCGGAAGCGCTTGATCGTGTCGATCAGGGCGTCGCCGTTCGGGATCGCGCGCTTGCTGCGCACCGCGTCGAGCATTTCGGCCAGACGGTCGTGGCAGGCCTGGAGCAGGCCGAACAGGTCCTGGCTGGCGCGCATGCGCCCGCCACACAGGTCTTCGTAGAGGAATTCCAGCTCGTGGGCCAAGTCACCGATTTCCCGGATCTCGGCCATCCGCGCACCGCCCTTGAGGGTGTGCAGGTCGCGCTGCAGGGCTTCCAGTTCGAGGCTGTTGTCGACGTCATCCATCCAGCGCTGCAAGGCGGCGCCGGAGCTGTCGATGATGTCGAAGCCTTCTTCCAGGAAGATCTCCACCAGCTCGGGGTCGCGGTCATCTTCGACCACAGCGGCGGCCGCTGACGGCGTCTCGATGACCGGCTCTTCGACCGGCGCCGGAGGCGTTTCGAGGTCGAGCAGTTCCAGCTCGACCAGTTGTTCTTCGTCGCCGCGCGGTGTCAGCACCTCGTCGAAGCTCAGCTCGGTGGCTTCGTCGACGTCCGGCAGCGGTGGCAGTTCTTCGCTCAGCTCGATCGGCTCGACCTGAACCTCTGCGTCCACTTCGACCAGAAGCTCGGCTTCGGCTTCGGCTTCGGCTTCGGCTTCGGCTTCGGCTTCGGCTTCAAGAACAGGCTCGGCCACGAAGGCCGCTACAGGCAAGCTCGGCGTGCCGCCTTGACGAAAGGAGCGAATGGCATCGATCAGGCCAACCGGCTGATACAGCGGCGCGCGCTTCTGCAGCTGGTCCAGCAGCAGTGCCAGGCGGTCGTGGCTCTGCTGAAGCAGGTCGGCCAGCAACGGCGAATGGTTGTAGCGGCGGTCCATCAGGCCTTCGTAGAGCGATTCCAGCTCATGGGCCAGATCGCCGATCGGGCGGATCTCGGCCATCCGAGCACCGCCCTTGAGGGTGTGCAGATCGCGTTGTAGCGAAGACAGCGCGGCCTTGTTGTCCGGCTCGCTCAACCAGCGGTCCAGGGACTGGCCGGCGCTTTCCAGGATGTCCACCGCCTCTTCGAGGAAGATGGAGACCATTTCCTCGTCCAGCGCTTCATGGACGACAGCAGGTTCTTCGACAGCCTCTACCGAAGCGACCGGAGCAGCGGGCTGCTCAACGGGTTCATCGGCAACGATGTCCTGGGCGTCAGCGGCGATGTCCTCCAGGGACATATCGAACACCGGCGCCTCGTCGACCGACTCCAACGCCAGGGCGGCCGTGGCGTCGTCCAGCTCGACCACGTCGAGGCCCATCTGGCCGTCGTTGGAGAGCAGGGCCAGGGCACCCGGGTCCAGGGCTTCGCCCAAGAGAGTGCGAAGCGCCTCGACACGTTCCGGCTGAGCAGTAACCTGCAGGCCGGCGGCGACCTGATCCATCATACTGATCAGGGCTTCGTGTGCCAGCTCGGCTTCGCTGAAGAAACGCTCGCTGACCGCCAGGCTGCCTTCCTCGACCGCACCGTAGAGGTCCAGCAGGGCCTCGCAGAGCTCATCGATCTGCGGCAGCTCGGCCATTTCGGCGCCACGTCCCAGGGTGGTCAGCTCTTCCAGCAGGGCGCTGAGCTCCTGACGCTCGGACGGGTGCTCGCGCCATTTGCGCAGCAGGTCCTCGGCGTCCAGCAGGATGTCCATGCCTTCGGCGAGGAAGATGCTGATCAACTGGGGATCGCGGGTCTCGCCCTGCTCGCCCTGACGCTCGCTTTCCGCCATTTCCAGGCGGTCATGGTGCAACTTGTGGGCGCGCTGCAGGAACTCCTCGGCACCCGGCAGCGGTGCCAGGGGACGGGTTTCCAGCTGTTCGAGGCCCAGGCGGAAGAGTTTCTCCGCGCTGCTCAGCAGCTCGGCTTCTGCCAGGTCCATCTGTATCAGGTTGGTCTTGAATTCCTTGACCATCTTTTCCAGCGGCGCGGCAATTTCCGCCACCGGCAGGATACCGGCCATGTAGGCACTGCCCTTGAGGGTGTGCAGGGCGCGCTGCAGGTTGTCGGTGACAGGCTGAGGCAGCTCCTGGGCACAGTCGGCGAGGAAGCCGACCAGGGTATCCAGATGGGTTTCCGCTTCGTTGCGGAAGATTTCCAACAGTTGTGGGTCGAGGGGCTCACCATTGAGGGGCTCGCCTTCGAGGGGCTCGCCATCGAGCGAATCGGTCTCGACCCCGGCAGCGTCGACTGAGCCCTCAGGCTCGGCTACCAGCGCAGCCGGGGCTTCAGTTTTTGGGAGCGGTTGGCCCTTCGCCAGCGCGTGGGCGGTGGCAGCCAGACGATCGACATCATCGCGTTGGCGCTGGGCCTTGGCGGCGAACTCGTCGACCAGGGCCGGCATCAGGGCGACCACATCGGCCACGACCTGCTGCACCGCGGCACCCGGCTCGATGCTGCGGTCCAGCACGCGGTTGAGCAGGTTTTCGATGGACCAGCCCAGCTCGCCGATGATCAGCGCCCGCACCATGCGGCCACTGCCCTTGAGGGTGTGGAACGCCCGGCGCACTTCGATCAGCGCATCCTTGTCCTCGGTGTTGGCGCACCATTTCGGGAAGTACTCACCGATGGTTTCCAGCACCTCGCCGACTTCTTCGATGAAGACTTCGAGCAGCTCTTCGTCCACCGGCTCTTCGTCCGCCGGCGGCGGCAACAGGCTCGGCGGCACGTCGTGGGCCGGCGGGTTGATCGCCTGCACGGGGGCGGCCATGACGTCCGCCATCGACATCGGTTTGTCCTGCACCGGGGCCGGCGCTTCGACGACGACCGGCGCGCTTGGCAGCTCGACTTCCGGCAGTTCCAGCGAGGCCAGCTCGGCCTCGTCCCACTGCGCGGGGGTGTTCAGTTCTTCCAGGCTCAGCTCTTCGAACTGCAGGTCGATCGCTTCGCTGGCAACCTGCGGTTGCTCTGGCTCGGCGGCGGGCTGGTCGATGCTGAAATCGACGATTTCCAGCTCGCTGTCCTGCCACGGCGAGTCGACAGGCTGCGCCTCGACCAGCTCGGGCTCGAACGCCAGCTCGGCAAATGGCTCTTCTTCGAGGACCGGGGCTTCCAGGACAACCGACTCCTCGGCGGGCTGGAGTTCCAGCGGCTCGTCGGCGATGACTTCGATCTCGTCCAGCGGATTGGCCAGCGGCGCCAGTTCTTCTTCAACCGGCTCGACGGCATCGAGGATCGACGGCTTGGCCTTCAGCGGGTAACCCAGGCTTTCCAGGCTTTCCTCGGCCACGTCCAGAATCAGGTCGCCCTGGGTCGCATGGTCTTCGGCCAGGCGCTCGAGGTAGTACTCGACGCTGGTGATGGCATCGGCCAGGGTGTCCAGGTTCTGCCAGTTCGGCACGGCCTTGCGGGCCAGCAGCTGTTCCTGGATGTAGCGGTTGCAGGCACTCAGCAGTTCGGCGGCACGGGCCAGCGGAATCATCGCCAGGCCACCGCGCACCTGCGTCAGCAGGTCCGGCACACGGGCCAGGTGCTCGTGGTTCCACTGCGAGGCGATGAACTCGATGATCGCGTCCTTGGCCTGTTCCAGGCCGTTGCGCGCTTCCTTGATGACCAGTTGGTGAATCTGCGCCACGTCGGTGGTCGGCAGGTGGCTCTCTTCGCGGCCACCCTCTTCCGCCGGCCCGACCATCCCGGCCAGGGTCGCTTCGACGTACAGCAGCGCGCCGGCGACATCCATCAGCACGGCATCGCTTGGTGCCTGCTTGCCCAGGGACAGGCCGTGCACCACGTCGATCTGGTCGACGATCACTTTGCGCGGCTGGCCGAAGCCCAGCACGGCCAGGGTGTCGGCAATCTGCTTGAGGGGCGCGAGCAGTGCGTCCAGCTCGGTGACCTGGCTGCGGTCGCTGCGCACGAACAGGTCCAGGCTGTCCTTGACCCGTACCAGCTCTTCGCACAGGGCGGCGACCACCGAGCGCATGGCATCGCGGTCCGGGCCGGCCAGGCGGGCACGTTCTTCATCGACGACTTCGCTGTCGGGCAGCGCTTCGTCGAGGCGGTACTGTTCTTTCAGGCTGCGGATACGTGGCGACTGGGCCGGCGCCTTGGCCACGTAGAACAGCAGGTTCTTGCTCAGTTCGTCCGGGGCCGGCTGGTTGATGCCGTCCGCGCCTTCTTCGACCAGGCGCTTGAGCTCCTTGTCGACCTGGCGCAGCAGGGTGCGCACCGAGGTGCCGTTGACTACGCTGCCATTGGCCAGGCCTTCGACCAGACCGGAAGCGATCTGCCACAGCGGGCCCAGCGGCGCCTCCTTGCAGAGGGTTTCCAGGCGTGCGAACACCCGGGCCATGTAGCCCAGGTTGGTGGCCAGGTCCTGGTTGCGGATGACGCCGACCAGGGCCATCTGCAGCATCTGCCGCAGCTTGCGCAGCAGCACCGGCAGCTCGGCCGTGCGCAGTTGGGCCAGGGATTCGACCGACAGCGCCGGCAGGCGGCCGGACATGTCGGGGGAGAACAGGCTGGTTTCCGAGAGGAGTTTTTCGCCGCGCGCCGCACGCAGGTCGTTGAGCAGCGGCAGCACGACCATCGGCAGGTCGCGACGGGCGGTCTGGATGCGGTCCAGGTACACAGGCAGTTGCAGGATGGCCTGCATCAGCACTTCCAGTGCTTCGCCCTGGTTGGCCACGCGGCCTTCCATCAGCGCCTGGGACAGATGCTCCATTTCCTCGGCGAGCAGGGCCGCGCCGTAGAACTCGACCATCTGCAGGGTGCCATGAACCTGGTGCACATAGGTCAGGCAGAAGCGCATCCGCGTCGGATCCTGCGGATTCTCGACGAACGCTTCCAAGGCCTGGCGTGCCTGTTTCAGGGTCTCGGCGATTTCGCCCTTGACCCATTCCAGGGCGACATAGTCGTGCCGATCACCCATAGCGACTCCACTCATAAAACCGTTCCCTTACGGGTAAACGCCAGCACTCGCTCGTCGGCCACCGGAATCAGGTCCGGGTGCTGCCAACCCGCCACTTCACCGACTCCCACCACCAGCAGACCACCCGGTGCCAGGCGCTCGGCCAGGCGGTTGAGGATCTCGCGGCGGCGCCAGCGACGAAAATAGATCAGCAAGTTCTGACAAAAAATGACGTCCATGCCGGACATTGGCGCCTTCGCCAACTCCAGCACATTGAGCTTGGCGCAGCACACACGCCCCGCCAGGTTCGGCACTACCTTGAATCGTCCATCGGCCTGGGTCGCGAAATACCGCTGACACAGGTCTGCATCCATCTGTTCCAGCTTGCGCGGGCCGTACTCGCCTTCACGCGCCTTGTTCAGGGCGTTGAGGCTGATGTCCGTCCCGGTCACGGCGAAGTGTTCGGCGTAGGCGCTGCCCTGCAGCACTTCGGCGGCAGTGATCGCCAGGGAATAGGGTTCTTCACCACTGGAACAACCCACGCTCCACAATTCCCAAGGGCGGGTCATGCCGTGCTCGAGCCGCTCGCGCAGGTACCGCTCCAGCACCTCGAACGAGGGCCGATGACGGAAGAAGCGGGTTTCCTGCACGGTCAGCCGATCCAGCAGGGTCGACCACTCGACTGCACCACGCGGACCATCCGTGACCTGCCGGTAGTAGGTGGCGTAGTCGCCGACTCCCAGCTCACGCATCCGCGCACTCAGGTTGGTCTGCAGAAAGGCCCGGCGCTGCTCGTTGATCACCACGCCGGTGCGCTCTTCGAGCAGTGCCTGCCAATCGCGGAACTCCGTGATGGACATGTCCACCAGGGGTTGCAAGGCCCAGACGCCTGACTGCATGTCGTGCCCCTCGTTCTAGACCCAGGACGGCGGACGGTGACCGCAAGCGGCCACCGCGGCTCTCGCTTAGGCCTGCTCCCCTTCCGGCAGGGTAAAACCGGAAACCGACTTGCGCATCTCACTGGCCATCTTGGCCAGGTTACCAATGCTCTTGGCGGTGGCGGTCGTACCCGACGAGGTCTGCGAGGTAATCTCCTGGATCACGTTCATCGTGTTGGAGATGTGGCCTGCGGACGAAGCCTGCTGGCGTGCAGCGTTGGAGATGTTCTGGATGAGGGCCGCGAGGGTCTTGGATACCTTCTCGATCTCTTCCAGTGCAACCCCGGCGTCCTGTGCCAGGCGGGCACCGCGCACTACTTCGGAAGTGGTCTGCTCCATGGAGATAACCGCTTCGTTGGTGTCGGTCTGAATCGTTTTTACCAGTGCCTCGATCTGCTTGGTCGCCGCCGAGGAACGTTCTGCAAGGCGTTGTACTTCGTCCGCTACCACCGCGAAGCCTCGACCCGCGTCACCGGCCATGGAGGCCTGGATCGCGGCGTTCAGTGCGAGGATGTTGGTCTGGTCGGCAATGTCGTTAATCAGGCTAACGATGTCACCGATCTCCTGGGACGATTCACCGAGGCGTTTGATCCGCTTCGAGGTGTCCTGGATCTGCTCACGGATGTTATCCATGCCGGTGATGGTGTTGTGTACGACTTCGTTGCCCTTGTTGGCGATGGCTACAGAACGTTCCGCTACCGCGGAGGATTCCGAGGCGTTCGCCGATACCTGGTCAATCGACACGGCCATTTCGTTGATCGCCGCGGATGCACCGGCGATTTCCTGCGCCTGGTGCTCGGACGCTTCGGCCAGGTGCATCGCCGTGGCCTGGGTTTCCTGGGCAGCACCGGCTACCTGAACGGCGGTCAGGTTGATCGTCGCTACTAGGTCACGCAGCTGGTCGATGGAGTAGTTGATGGAGTCCGCGATCGCACCGGTGAAGTCCTCGGTTACGGTCGCCGCTACTGTCAGGTCACCGTCCGCGAGGTCGGCGATTTCGTCGAGCAGTCGCAGAATCGCCGCCTGGTTACGCTCGTTCTTCTCAGCGGTCTCGGCCAGACGGCGGTTGGTTTCACGCACCATCACCAGACCGATGAGGAGGATCGAACCCAGTGCCAGGGCACCGAGCACATAACCGATCAGGGTGTTCAGGCCACGGCCATCGGCCAGGTCTTCGAAGCCGGCGGCCAGGTCGGATGCCTTGTCCAGCAGGGTCTGCGACACGGTGAAGATGGTGTTCGCCGATTCACGTACCTGGAACAGTTCCGGCGAGGTTTCGAGGATCTCGTCCACCGAACCGGATACGAATTCGAACAACTCGGAAATTTCCGCCAGACGCTCGAGGGCTTCCTCGTCGGTCACCTGGGAGATTTCCATCGCGGCGTTGCCTTCGAGCATCGCGTTCAGTACGCGACCGAACAGGCTGGCGTCGCGGCCGAACATGTCGGCGGCCTGTACGGAGTCTTCGTCACCGGCCAGTACCTTGTTCACCGAGCCGAGGATACGTTCGGCCAGCAGCGACTGACGCTGGGCAACCGACACCTGGGCAGCGGGCGCGCCACTTTCCAGCAGGATGTCGACGACCTCTTCGTACTCGACCTGCAGCTGCGGGATGGTTTCGGCGAGGGTGGCCGCTACCTGGTGCAGGGACAGTACGGTTTGCTCACTGGCCAGGATGGCGTCGGTGTTCTGACGCAGGCTGTCCCAGTCCTGTTGCACGGTGGCCATCTGCGCCTGCACGGACGCAGGTGCCGGCGGCAGGCCGCTTTCCACGTGACCGTCGGTCAGGTAGCCCCAGCGGGTCTGGAAGTCGTTGCGCGCATCGCGCAACAGACCGAACGCGGCGGATGTACCCGCGGCGGCTTCGGTGGCGTTCTTCGCGATACGCTGGGACAGAACACGCAGCTCACCGGAGTGGCTGATGTATTCCGTGTCGTAGTTGGATTGCGTGTTGATGTAGGCGAAGTTGGCGAACAACAGCACGATGGAGACGAACAGGACGATAAACAGCCCTGCGATCAGCGTGCTACTGCGCGTACCCGCTAACAAATTGCCTGTATTGAGTTTTTTCATTATCTGGCCCCCGCCTGGACCGACCGCACTACGGTTCCCATGTAACGCCAAAGGGCCGGCAACGCCGACCCAACCGAAAAGCTGTTAATACGCAACGTCGAGAAACCCCTGATGGTGAGCCAGCGCGTGAGGGCTGAACACCAACCAGGGTTGCTCGCGTTGAAATACCCCATGAATGAACGGCTGGATGGACGCTTCGAGCGGCGGTAGCTGCTCGGAGAAGGTGTCCACCGGAAAATGCTGCATGCCGAACACTTCATCGACCGTCAGGCCGGCGAAGACTTCCTGGTGATCGACCACCAGAACCCGCCGCTGCTTGCGCAGTGGCGACAACTCGTTGCCGAAGAACCCACACAGGTCCATGACCGGCAAGAGACGACCGCGCACGTTGGCCACACCCTTCACCCAGCTTTTCACGCCGGGTAACAAGGTATAGCGCGGCTCGTGCAGGACTTCACCGACCTCACCCATCGGTGCGACGAAAAAGCGCTCGCCCATGCGAAAACCGATACCGCTCCAGGTCTGCACGGCGGCCTGCTGCGAAGGCAGGCCAGCCGCCAGCAATCGACAACGCTGGTCGATTTCTAGGAGAGTCTGAAAAGGTGTCTGCGCGTCCGACATGCCAACCGTGGCCTTCTTCTTATCTAGTAGCGGACCGGCACGGCGTCAGCCGGCCAATACCGCATTCAGGGTTTTGAGCAGCGTTTCTTCGTCCACCGGCTTGGTCAGGTAGTCTTTCGCGCCTTGGCGCTTGCCCCAGACCTTATCGGTTTCCTGATCCTTGGTGGTGACGATAATCACCGGGATGTGACTGGTGTCGGCATCTTTTGTCAGTTGACGGGTCGCCTGGAAGCCATTGAGGCCTGGCATGACGATATCCATCAATACGGCGTCGGGTTTTTCCTGGCGAGCCAGGGCGACGCCATCGGCGCCATTTTCGGCCTTGAGTACCTGATGACCATGCTTTTCCAGCATGGCGGTCAGCTTGTACATTTCGGTCGGTGAGTCATCAACAATCAGAATTCGAGCCATGGTGTTTCCCAATACATGAAGTGGCGTCTTGTTAAAGGCTATGCAGCCAGACGTCAGGATGCTTGTTCCACCGGGGTGAAGTCGGGCACATGCGCCTTGATCGCACCCAACAGCTCTTCCTTGCTGAAGGGCTTGGTCAGGTACTGATCAGAGCCGACGATGCGGCCCTTGGCCTTGTCGAACAGACCGTCCTTGGAGGACAGCATGATCACCGGGGTGGATTTGAAAGCACTGTTGTTCTTGATCAGGGCACAGGTCTGATAGCCATCGAGTCGCGGCATCATGATGTCGACAAAAATGATATTGGGGTGGGTATCAGCGATTTTTGCCAAGGCATCAAAACCGTCAACCGCGGTAATCACCTCACAACCCACCTTCTTCAGTAGGGTCTCCGCGGTACGACGAATCGTCTTCGAATCGTCGATTACCATCACCCTCAAACCTTCGGAATGCTGTTCCATGTTTGCCCTACCATCGCCTCGGTGAGTCGTTGTTTTCCGTATGTATCAGTGCGCCTGAGGCCTGCTATCGATTGGCCATAACCCAATCGTCGGGCCTTTTTAGCACACTCTCTAGGTGCAAGCTATAAGCCGCGGAATACCATGGTTTTTCCTTGACCACCTGCGTAGTCAGCGCCACCCTGACGCCATCTGTCAGCTGCGGTGCCTCTTCCCTGCCGCCCCACCATCACGGAGAAACACCCCCATGAGCGTTCGCCTCGGCATTGTCATGGACCCTATCGCCCAGATCGCCTTCAAGAAGGACAGCTCGCTGGCCATGTTGCTGGCCGCCCAGTCGCGTGGCTGGACGCTCTTCTATATGGAGCAGAAAGACCTGTACCAGGCCAAGGGCGAGGCACGTGCCCGCTTCTGCCCATTGACCGTGTTCAACGACCCGCAGCGCTGGTTCGAACTGGGCCCGGAGCAGGACATGCCGCTGAGCGAGCTGGACGTGATCCTGATGCGCAAGGATCCGCCCTTCGACAACGAGTTCGTCTACTCCACCTACCTGCTCGAACAGGCCGAACAAGCCGGCGTGCTGGTGGTCAATCGTCCGCAGAGCCTGCGCGACTGCAACGAGAAATTCTTCGCGACCCAGTTTCCACAATACACACCGCCGACCCTGGTCAGTCGTCGATCCGACATTCTGCGCGATTTTGCGAAAGAGCAGCGTGACATCATTCTCAAACCCCTCGATGGCATGGGCGGCTCGATGATCTTTCGTCACCGCGAGGGCGATCCCAATCTGTCGGTGATCCTCGAGACCCTGACCGCCCACGGCACCCAGCAGATCATGGCCCAGGGCTACCTGCCCGGGATCAAGGATGGCGACAAGCGCATCCTGATGATCGACGGCGAGCCCGTTCCTTATTGCCTGGCGCGCATCCCGGCGGCCGGCGAGACCCGCGGCAACCTGGCCGCCGGCGGACGGGGCGAAGCGCGCCCGCTGAGCGACCGGGACCGGGAAATCGCCGAGGCGGTGGGCCCCACCCTGCGCGAGAAGGGCCTGCTGTTCGTCGGCCTGGACGTGATTGGCGAGCACCTGACCGAGATCAACGTGACCAGCCCGACCTGCATCCGCGAGATCGACGCCGCGTTCGACACCCGCATCGGCGACCGCCTGATGGATAAAATTGCCGAGAAGCTCAATGCGCGCAGTGCTTCATAGACTTTTCAATACGCCCTCGGCAGACTGCGCGGCAACCTGAGCTGACCCCGAACACGATGAACGCAGCCGCTAGCCCACCCGATATCAGCCCCGCCGGCGTCCGCCCGGCGGATCGCCTCGGCTTCACCCTGTTTCTCGCGGCGGTGCTGCATGCCGCGCTGATCCTTGGCGTGGGCTTCACCCTGGCCGACCCGAGCCAGATCAGCAAGACGCTGGAAATCACCCTGTCCACCTTCAAGAGCGACGAAGCGCCGAAAGAGGCCGACTTCCTCGCCCAGGACAACCAGCAGGGCAGCGGCACCCTGGAGCACAAGGCCGCGCCCAAGACCACCGAACAGGCGCCCTTCCAGGACACCGAGGTCAAGCGCGTCACGCCGCCCTCCACGCCCCAGCCGCCGGCCGCCCAGCAGGAAGCGCCGAAAGCCGCCGTGGCGACCCGCTCGCCACAACAGCAGAAGACCCCGAACAAACGCGAAGACGCCAAGCCCACGCCACCCGCCCCACCGGCACCGGTATTCGACAGCGCCCAGCTGTCTTCGGAGATCGCCAGTCTCGAAGCGGAACTGGCCCAGGACATCCAGCAATACGCCAAGCGTCCGAAGATCCACCGCCTGAACGCGGCCTCGACCATGCGCGACAAAGGCGCCTGGTACAAGGACGAATGGCGCAAGAAGGTCGAGCGCATCGGCAACCTCAACTACCCGGACGATGCCCGCCGCCAGCAGATCTACGGCAGCCTGCGCCTGCTGGTGTCGATCAACCGCGACGGCACCCTGTATGAAGTGCAGATTCTGGAGTCCTCCGGGCAGCGCACCCTCGACCAGGCCGCCCTGCGCATCGTGCGCCTGGCTGCACCGTTCGCCCCGTTCACTGGCGACCTGGCCGACATCGACCGCCTGGAGATCATCCGCACCTGGCGCTTCGAGCGCGGCGACCGCCTGTCGAGCAACTGAGGCCAGGGCCACGGCGCGCGGTTTTGGCTTCCAGCCTCAGGCCACAGGCTTTAAGCTAGGCGCCATGAAAGACGCCAGCCCGAGCTACCTCAAGCACCACTTCCTGATCGCCATGCCGCACATGGACGATCCCCATTTCGCGCAGACCGTCACCTACCTCGTCGACCACAACGAGCAGGGCGCCATGGGCCTGGTGATCAACCGGCCGAACGGGCTCAACCTGGCCGATGTGCTGGAGCAATTGCGCCCGGACGACGACCCACCCGTGCTGTGCCGCAGCCTGCCAATCTTCTCTGGCGGCCCGGTGCAGACCGACCGCGGCTTCGTACTCCACCCGGCCGGCCCGCAATTCCAGGCGACCCTGGCCCTTGGTGAGCTGGGGCTGTCCACCTCCCAGGACGTGCTGTTCGCGATTGCCGAAGGCAGCGGCCCGGAGAAATACCTCATTACCCTGGGCTACGCAGGCTGGGACGCCGGCCAGCTGGAGGCCGAGCTGGCCAGTAACGCCTGGCTCACCTGCCCCGCCGACAACGCCATTCTGTTCGACCTGCCCTTCGACCAGCGCCTGAACGCAGCCGCGGCGCGACTGGGGGTCAACCTGTCCCTGCTGACCTCGCAAGCCGGGCACGCCTGATGACCGAGACCACCAAGCCCCTGCGCCTGCTGCTCGGTTTCGACTACGGCACCAAACAGATCGGCGTGGCCGTCGGCCAGGTCATCACCGGCCAGGCCCGCGAACTCTGCGTGCTCAAAGCGCAGAACGGCGTGCCGGACTGGCAGAAGGTCGAAGCCCTGCTGCGCGAATGGCAACCCGATGCCATTGTCGTGGGCCTGCCGCTGAACATGGACGGCAGCCCCAGCGACATGAGCGAGCGCGCGGAGAAATTCGCCCGCCGCCTGAACGGCCGCTTCAACCTGCCGGTGCACACCCACGACGAGCGCCTGACCACCTACGCGGCCAAGGGCGAGCGCCTGCAACAGGGCCAGAGCGGCGGTTACCGCGAGCGCCCGGTGGACGCGCTGGCCGCGGCACTGCTGCTGGAAGGCTGGCTGGCCGAACACCCTCAGTGAATGAAGCCGGCGTCCGTTCACAGCGGACACGAGCAACACGGCGGCACAACACGTAAACTGCGCGCTCCCCTGGGCACGCCCTCGCGCTGCGACGCCGCGCCCTGCCGATGACCGCCTGGTCCACAGGGACTGTTCTGCTTATATTTGGAGAGTTGTCATGAGCCTACCCAACCCTGCCGAATTACTGCCCCAGATGGCCAGCGACCTGCTGAGCCACCTCAATCAGCGGCAGATCAGCGAGCCGCGCTTCATCGGCATCCGCACCGGCGGCGTCTGGGTCGCCCAGGCCCTGCTCGAGCAACTGGGCCGCAGCGACGCCCTGGGCGTGCTCGATGTGTCCTTCTACCGCGACGACTTCACCCAGAACGGCCTGCACCCCCAGGTCCAGCCGTCCGAGCTGCCTTTCGAGATCGAAGGCCAGCACCTGGTGCTGATCGACGACGTACTGATGAGCGGACGCACCATCCGCGCCGCGCTCAACGAGCTGTTCGACTACGGCCGCCCGGCCAGCGTGACCCTGGTCTGCCTGCTGGACCTCAACGCCCGCGAGCTGCCCGTGCGCCCGGACGTGGTCGGTGCCACGCTGTCGCTGACCGCCGAGCAGCGAGTAAAATTGACCGGCCCCGCGCCCCTGCTCCTCGACCTGCAAACGCTTGCCAACTGAGACTGATCGCCCATGACACCGATTGATGCCAAGCGTCCCCTGCAACTGAACGACCAGGGTCAGTTGCGCCACTTCCTGTCCCTCGACGGCCTACCGCGCGAACTGCTGACGGAAATCCTCGACACCGCCGACTCCTTCCTCGAAGTCGGCGCCCGGGCCGTGAAGAAGGTCCCACTGCTGCGCGGCAAGACCGTGTGCAATGTGTTCTTCGAGAACTCCACGCGCACCCGCACCACCTTCGAACTGGCGGCCCAGCGTCTGTCGGCCGACGTCATCAGCCTCAACGTGTCGACCAGCTCGACCAGCAAGGGCGAGACGCTGTTCGACACCCTGCGCAACCTCGAAGCCATGGCCGCCGACATCTTCGTCGTGCGCCATGCCGACTCCGGTGCGGCGCACTTCATCGCCGAGCACGTGTGCCCGAACCTGGCGATCATCAACGGCGGCGACGGCCGTCACGCGCACCCGACCCAGGGCATGCTCGACATGCTCACCATCCGCCGCCACAAGGGCAACTTCGAGAACCTCTCGGTGGCCATCGTCGGCGACATCCTGCACTCGCGGGTGGCGCGCTCGAACATGCTGGCCCTGAAGACCCTGGGCTGCCCGGACATCCGCGTGATCGCGCCCAAGACCCTGCTGCCGGTCGGCATCGAACAATACGGGGTCAAGGTCTACAGCGACATGACCGAAGGCCTGAAGGACGTCGATGTAGTGATCATGCTGCGCCTGCAGCGCGAGCGCATGCAGGGCGGCCTGCTGCCGAGCGAGGGCGAGTTCTACCGCCTGTTCGGCCTCACCGAGCAACGCCTGAAACTGGCCAAGCCGGACGCCCTGGTCATGCACCCCGGCCCGATCAACCGGGGCGTGGAAATCGAATCCGCCGTCGCCGACGGCCCCCAATCGGTCATTCTCAACCAGGTCACCTACGGCATCGCCATTCGCATGGCCGTGCTGTCGATGACCATGAGCGGGCAGAACGCCCAGCGCCAACTCAACGCCGAGGAGCAGAACTGATGCGCAGCGTAATCCTCGGAGCCCGGGTCATCGACCCGAGCAGCGGTCTCGACCAGATCGCCGACCTTTATATAGACGGCGGCAAAGTCGCGGGCATCGGCCAGGCGCCAGCCGGCTTCGAGGCCCAGAGCCGAATCGAAGCCCAGGGCCTGATCGCCGCCCCCGGCCTGGTCGACCTCAATGTCGCCCTGCGCGAGCCGGGCTACAGCCGCAAGGGCAATATCGCCAGCGAGACCCTGGCGGCCGCGGCCGGCGGCGTCACCAGCCTGTGCTGCCCACCCTTCACCAAACCGGCGCTGGACACCCCGGCGGTCGCCGAGCTGATCCTCGACCGCGCACGGGAAGCGGGCCACACCAAGGTCTTCCCCATCGGCGCCCTGAGCAAAGGCCTGGCCGGCGAGCAACTGGCGGAACTGGTGGCCCTGCGTGACGCCGGCTGCGTCGCCTTCGGCAACGGCCTGGACAGTTTCCGCAACGCCCGCACCCTGCGCCGCGCGCTGGAATACGCGGCCACCTTCGACCTGACGGTGATCTTCCACTCCCAGGATCACGACCTGGCCGAAGGTGGGCTGGCCCACGAAGGCGCGACCGCGAGCTTCCTCGGCCTGCCCGGCATCCCGGAAACCGCCGAGACCGTGGCCCTGGCCCGCGACCTGCTGCTGGTCGAGCAGACCGGCGTGCGCGCGCATTTCAGCCAACTGACCAGCGCCCGTGGCGCCGAGCTGATCGCCAATGCCCAGGCCCGTGGCCTGCCGGTGACGGCGGATGTCGCGCTGTACCAGTTGATCCTCACCGACGAAGCGCTGATCGACTTCTCCAGCCTGTACCACGTGCAGCCGCCGCTGCGGACCGCGGCCGACCGCCAGGGCCTGCGCGAGGCGGTAAAAAGCGGCGTTATCAGCGCGATCGCCAGCCACCACCAGCCCCACGAGCGCGACGCCAAGCTGGCCCCGTTCGGCGCCACCGAACCGGGCATCAGCAGCGTGCAACTGCTGCTGCCGCTGGCCATGACCCTGGTGCAGGACGGCCTGCTCGACCTGCCGACCCTGCTGGCACGCCTGACCAGCGGCCCGGCCGAGGCCCTGCGCCTGCCGGCCGGACGCCTGGCCGAAGGCGCGGCTGCCGACATCCTGCTGTTCGACCCGCAAGCCTCGACCGTGGCCGGGGAACGCTGGCACTCCAACGGCGCCAACTGCCCCTTCATCGACCACTGCCTGCCGGGCGCGGTGCGCTACACCCTGGTCGACGGCCACATCAGCTACCAGCTGTAAGCCGACGACCGTGCCAGACGCAAAAAGGGCTTCAGCCATGCCGGCTGAAGCCCTTTTCATGAGCGTCTTGGACGCCTTGCCCGTCCCGGCAAGCACGTCACTCCGCCTGAGCTAGTCGCCTAGCGCGCCGCCTGCGCATTCTTGACCGACACCTGGGTGTTCAGCGTCCAGAAGTCATACAGCACACCGACCAGGAACAGGCCGCCGGTGAACAGGTAGATGATCCCGGTGATCCATTTGCCCTGGTACATGCGGTGCACCCCGAAGACCCCGAGGAACGTCAGCAGGATCCAGGCGACGTTGTAATCCGTCTCGCCGGCGGTGAAGCGCAGGTCAGCCTCGCGGTCCATGGCCGGGATCAGGAACAGGTCGATGATCCAGCCGACGAACAGCAAACCCAGGGTGAAGAACCAGATCGTCCCGGTCACCGGCTTGCCGTAATAGAAGCGGTGCGCTCCCAGGAATCCGAAGATCCACAAGAGATAACCGATGATTTTGCTGTGAGTGTCCTGGCGCTGCATGTCTGTTTCCTGATGACTGTGATCTCTATCTGACATCACGGTAGCCATATTGTTTACCGACCAATGAACAGGCGCGAAGCCCGCCACACCTTGTCGGACGCAAAGCATCCGCGATACTGTATGCATACACAGTATCGCGAGCCATGCCATGCAATTGATCGACAAGCTGACCGTACTGGCCGACGCCGCCAAGTACGATGCGTCCTGCGCCAGCAGTGGTGCGCCGACGCGCAGCTCCAAGGGCAAGAGCGGCATTGGCGCAACCAATGGCATGGGCATCTGCCACAGTTTCACACCGGACGGCCGCTGCGTCGCGCTGCTGAAAATCCTGCTGACCAATTTCTGCCTGTATGACTGCCAGTACTGCGTCAACCGCCGCTCCAGCGATGTACCACGGGCGCGCTTCACCCCTGAGGAAGTGGTCACCCTGACCCTCGATTTCTACCGGCGCAATTGCATCAGCGGGCTGTTCCTCAGCTCCGGCATCATCCGCTCCGCCGACTACACCATGGAACAGTTGGTGCGGGTGGCCAAGCTGCTGCGCGAAGAACACGAGTTTCGCGGCTACATCCACCTCAAGACCATTCCCGACGCCGACCCGCTGTTGGTGGCGGAGGCGGGGCGCTACGCCGATCGCCTCAGCGTGAACATCGAGCTGCCCACCGAAAGCAGCCTGATCCGCCTGGCCCCGGAAAAACAGGTGGTCACCATCAAACAGGCGATGCACACCATTCACCTGGGCGAGCAGGAGGCCACCCAGGAAGTGCGCGCCCCGCGCTTCGCCCCGGCCGGCCAGAGCACGCAAATGATCGTCGGCGCCGATGCCAGCGACGACAGCACCATCCTGCACACGGCCCAGTCGCTGTACGGCACCTACCGCCTGCGCCGCGTCTATTACTCGGCCTTCAGCCCGATTCCCAACAGCCCCGGCAGCGTGCCGTTCGCTGCCCCGCCGCTGCTGCGCGAGCACCGGCTGTACCAGGCGGACTTCCTGCTGCGCGGCTACGGCTTCCAGGCCAGCGAGCTGCTCGATGGCCCAGGCAACCTGGCGTTGGACATCGACCCCAAGCTGGCCTGGGCCCTGGCCAACCGCGAGCATTTCCCGGTGGACCTCAACCGCGCCGATGCCTCGCTGATCGCCCGGGTGCCCGGTATCGGCGTGCTCAGCGCCAAGCGCCTGGTCGCCCTGCGGCGGCAGAAACGCATCCGCTTCGAGGACGTCAATCGCCTGCGCTGCGCCCTGGAGAAAGCCAAACCCTTCATCGTCACCCAGGACTACCGGCCCCGGCAGGCGACCGATGACTCCCTGCAGCTGCGCCAGCAATTGCGCGAGGAGCCGGCACAGATGGCGCTCTGGTAATGTTCAACGTCCGTTTCGATGGCAGCTTCGCCGGTTGGCGCAAGGCCGCCAGGGACCTGCTGCAACAGGACATCGCCCCCCATCAGATCAGTTGGCTGGAGCGCGAAGCACCCGGCGGGTTGTTCGACGACGCCAGTGCACCGAGCCCCGTCTCGGCCGGCCCGGCCCTGCGCATCCCCCGGCAGTTCCTCGAGCTACTGGAAGACGCGGCGCAGTACCGCATGGACGACCGCTGGAGCCTGCTCTATCGCATCCTCTGGCGGGTGGTACAGGGCGACCGCGCGGCCATGTTGCCGGGCGACGCGGACGGCAGCGAGCTGCACCGACGCCTGAAAGCCGTGCGCCGGGAGGCCCATCACCTGCATGCTTTCCTGCGCTTTCGCCCTTTATCGCCGCCGACCGACGAGCGCCCGGAAGGCATGCCCGAGTTCATTGCCTGGCACGAACCTGCCCACGACATCCTGCACAGCGCCAGCCCGCACTTCGCCGACCGCATGGGCTCGCACAGCTGGCTGATCGCAACACCCGACGACGGGGTGTATTGGGACGGGCAAGCCCTGCACCACCAGCGCCCATGCCCGGCGCACTGGCAGCAGCTGGCACGGACGGAGGACGACGAAGGACAGGCGCTGTGGCTGGCGTATTACGGCAGCACCTTCAACCCGGCGCGGCTCAACCGCGGCGTGCTGGAGAACAACATGCCGGTGCGTTTCTGGAAGAATCTGCCGGAAGGGCCGCTGATCCCGCAGCTGATGAGCCAGGCTCGGGCGGGCGCGCAACGCGACGGCCAGGCAGAGGCCGTCGCGCGACAGGAGGGCAAGCGTATTCGCTACAACGGCAAGGCGCCGATCAGCGGAAGCGACGCCCCGGGTTCTCCTCGCTGACCTCCAGGGAAAGCCCCTGGGACATGCTGGCGAGATGGTCGCCGTCGGTCTCGGAACCCAGCTTGATCATCAGGCGCAGGTCGTTCGCCGAGTCGGCGTACAGCAGCGCGTCTTCGTAGGTGATCTCGCCCTGGCTGTACAACGCGTAGAGCGCCTGGTCGAAGGTCTGCATGCCCTGCTCGGTGGAGCGCTTCATCAGACCCTTGAGCTCGTGCACCTCACCCTTGCGGATCAGGTCGGCGGCCAGCGGGGTGTTGATCAGCACCTCGATCACCGCGCGACGCCCCTTGCCATCCGGCGTGGGCACCAGCTGCTGGGCGACGATGGCCTTGAGGTTGAGCGACAGGTCCATCCACACCTGGTTCTGCCGGTCCGCCGGGAAGAAGTTGATGATGCGGTCCAGCGCCTGGTTGGCATTGTTGGCGTGCAGAGTCGCCAGGCACAGGTGACCGGTTTCGGCGAAGGCCACGGCGTGGTCCATGGTCTCGCGGGTCCGCACCTCACCGATGAGGATCACGTCCGGCGCCTGGCGCAGGGTGTTCTTCAGGGCCACTTCGAAGGATTCGGTATCGATGCCCACTTCACGCTGCGTGACGATGCAGTTCTGGTGCTGGTGGATGTACTCGATCGGGTCTTCGATGGAGATGATGTGGCCGCTGCTGTTCTTGTTGCGGTAGCCGATCATGGCCGCCAGCGAGGTCGACTTACCGGTACCGGTGGCGCCCACGAAGAGCACCAGACCGCGCTTGGTCAATGCCAGCTTCTTGAGGATTTCCGGCAGCTTCAGGTCGTCCAGCGTCGGGATGTTGGTCTCGATGCGGCGCAGCACCATGCCTGCCAGGTTGCGCTGGTAGAAGGCACTGACGCGGAAACGGCCAACGCCGCGGGCGCTGATGGCGAAGTTGCACTCGTGGTTTTCGGTGAAATCGCGGCGTTGCTGCTCGTTCATCACCGAGTGCACGGTTTCCCGGGTCTGCTCTGGCGACATCGCCGTCTTGGTGACCGGCATGATCTTGCCGTTGACCTTCATCGACGGCGGAACACCGGCGGTAATGAACAAGTCGGAGCCGCCCTTTTCGACCATCAGGCGCAGCAGTTTTTCGAATTCCATGCGATCACCAGCACGCGCTTGATCAACGAACGGCTGCCGGGGCGCGTGTCTCGCCGGCAACCTGAAACCGGCCGGCCAGCGGCCGGCCAGGCAACGTTAGAAGTTTTCCGGGTTCTTGGATTTTTCGCGCGCGCTGTCGCGACTGACCAGGCCCTTGGCAACCAGGCCCTTGAGGCAGGCATCCAGGGTCTGCATGCCCAGCGAGCCACCGGTCTGGATCGCCGAGTACATCTGCGCCACCTTGTCCTCGCGGATCAGGTTACGGATGGCCGGTGTGCCGATCATGATCTCGTGGGCCGCCACACGGCCGCCGCCAATCTTCTTCAGCAGGGTCTGGGAGATAACCGCCTGCAGCGACTCGGAGAGCATCGAGCGGACCATGGATTTCTCTTCCGCCGGGAACACGTCGACCACGCGGTCTATGGTCTTGGCGGCCGAGGTGGTGTGCAGGGTGCCGAACACCAGGTGACCGGTTTCCGCGGCGGTCAGCGCCAGGCGGATGGTTTCCAGGTCGCGCATCTCACCCACCAGGATCACGTCCGGGTCTTCCCGGAGTGCCGAGCGCAGGGCTTCGGAGAAGCCCAGGGTGTCGCGGTGCACTTCACGCTGGTTGACCAGGCACTTCTTGGACTCGTGAACGAATTCAATCGGGTCTTCGATGGTCAGGATGTGGTGGTACTTGTTGGCGTTGAGGTAGTCGAGCATCGCCGCCAGGGTGGTCGACTTGCCCGAACCCGTAGGGCCGGTCACCAGCACCAGGCCACGCGGTACGTCGGTGATCTTGCGGAACACCTCGCCCATGCCCAGGTCTTCCATGGTCAGCACCTTGGACGGAATGGTACGGAACACCGCACCCGCGCCACGGTTCTGGTTGAAGGCGTTGACCCGGAAGCGCGCTACGCCCGGCACTTCGAAGGAGAAGTCGGTCTCGAGGAACTCTTCATAATCCTTGCGCTGCTTATCGTTCATGATGTCGTAGATAAGCGCGTGCACCTGCTTGTGATCCAGGGCCGGCAAGTTGATCCGGCGCACATCGCCGTCGACACGAATCATCGGCGGCAGACCAGCAGAGAGATGCAGGTCCGACGCGCCTTGCTTGGCGCTGAAGGCAAGCAGCTCAGTGATATCCATGGGACTCCCTAATGACAAGCAAGCAGGTAGAATGCCGCCAACGCAGAATGGCCAGGCGGTAGGCGCGAGTAATGTCCACGATAGCAGAGAATATTGCAAAGGTCGGAGCACGCATCCGTGAGGCGGCGCAAGCCTCGGGGCGAGATTCTGCGTCCATCGGCCTGCTCGCCGTGAGCAAGACCAAGCCCGCGCAGGCGGTTCGCGAAGCCTTCGCCGCCGGCCAGCACGATTTCGGCGAAAACTACCTGCAGGAAGCCCTGGACAAACAGGCCAGCCTGACCGACCTGCCCTTGATCTGGCACTTCATCGGCCCCATTCAATCGAACAAGACCCGGCCGATTGCCGAGCACTTCGCCTGGGTCCACTCGGTGGATCGCCTGAAAATCGCCGAACGCCTGTCCACGCAGCGCCCTGCGCACCTCGCGCCGCTGAACATCTGCCTGCAGGTGAATGTCAGCGGGGAGGCCAGCAAATCGGGGTGCAGCCCGGACGAGCTGGCGGCCCTGGCACACGCCGTGACACAACTTCCCAACCTGAAACTGCGGGGCCTGATGGCAATTCCCGAGCCAACCGACGACCCTGTGCAGCAACGTGCGGCCTTCGCCCGCCTGCGCGAGTTGCAGAACGGCCTGGACCTCGGCCTCGACACGCTGTCCATGGGCATGAGCCATGACCTGGAAGCCGCCATTGCCGAAGGCGCGACCTGGGTCCGCATCGGCACCGCCCTGTTCGGCGCCCGCGACTATGGCACGCCCAACCCTTGATCAAGGAAGCCTCCTTATGAGCAACCCGACCATCGCCTTCATCGGCGCCGGCAACATGGCCGCCAGCCTGATCGGCGGCCTCCGCGCCCAGGGCGTACCAGCCGGCGCCATCCGCGCCAGCGAGCCCGGCGCCGAGCAACGCGAACGCCTGCACGCCGAACACGGCATCGCCATGTTCGCCAGCAACGCCGAGGCCATCGCCGGTGCGCAACTGATCGTGCTGGCGGTCAAACCCCAGGTGATGAAAACCGTCTGCCAGGAGCTGGCACCGCACCTCGGTGCCGACCAGGTGATCATTTCCATCGCCGCCGGCATCAGCTGCGCCAGCCTGGAAAACTGGCTGGGCGGGCGGGCCGACGCGCCCCTTCCCGTGGTGCGCTGCATGCCCAACACCCCGGCGCTGCTGCGCCAGGGCGTTTCCGGCCTGTACGCCAACGCCAGCGTCAACGCCGCACAAAAGGCCCAGGCCGAGCAGGTGCTGAGCGCCGTGGGCCTGGCCCTGTGGCTGGACGACGAAGCCCAGATCGACGCCGTGACCGCCGTGTCGGGCAGCGGCCCGGCCTACTTCTTCCTGCTGATCGAGGCCATGACCGCCGCCGGCGAGCAGCTTGGCCTGCCGCGCGACACCGCCGCGCACCTGAGCATCCAGACCGCCCTGGGCGCCGCGCGCATGGCCAGCGAGAGCGACGTCGACGCCGCCGAGCTGCGCCGCCGCGTCACCTCGCCGAACGGCACCACCGAAGCGGCGATCAAGACCTTCCAGGCCGGCGGTTTCGAGGTCCTGGTGCAACAGGCGCTGAACGCCGCCGCCAATCGTTCCGTCGAGCTCGCCGAACAACTGGGTCAATAAGGAGACAGCATGTCCGGATTCATCGAAGCCCTCATCTATATCATCCAGACGCTCGGCAGCCTGTACCTGCTGATCGTGCTGCTGCGCTTCATCCTGCAGCTGGTACGTGCGGACTTCTACAACCCGCTCAGCCAGTTCATCGTGCGCGCCACGCACCCGCTGCTCAGGCCGCTGCGCAAGGTCATTCCCAGCGTCGCCGGCCTCGACCTCGCCTCCCTGGTGCTGGCCATCCTGGTGCAACTGCTGCTGATGGCCGTGACCCTGACGCTGATGGGCTACAACGTCGGCGGCTTCATCCCGCAGTTGCTGGTGTGGTCGGTGATCGGCATCACCTCGCTGTTCCTCAAGGTGTTCTTCTTCGCCCTGATCATCAGCGTGATCCTCTCCTGGGTCGCCCCGGGCAGCTACAACCCCGGCGCGCAGTTGGTCCAGCAGATCTGCGAACCGCTGCTGGCACCGTTCCGCAAGCTCCTGCCGAACCTCGGCGGTCTGGATATCTCGCCGATCTTCGCCTTCATCACCATCAACCTGATCGACCGCTTCGTGATCGGTGCCCTGGCCACCTCCACCGGCATGCCGAGCATTCTCAGCCCGTTCCTGTGAGTTACTTTCGCTGGGACGGCGAGGACCTGATCCTCGAGTGCCACCTGCAGCCCAAGGCGAGTCGCGACGCCTTCGCCGGGCTGCACGGTGAGCGCCTGAAGATTCGCCTCACCGCACCGCCGGTCGACGGCAAGGCCAACGCCCACCTGCAGGCCTTCCTGGCCGAGGCGTTCGCGGTCAGCAAGAGCCAGGTCAGCCTGGAAAGCGGCCTGCAGAGCCGCCAGAAGCGGGTGCGCATCAGCGCCCCGCAGCACCTGTCCGAGGCCCTGGGCCTGACCGTTCGTTCGGCCTGAGTGACCATAAGGCGGGCTTCTCTTAATAGCCAATTGACGCAAGCCATCCGAGCCCCATAATGCCCGGCAGGCCTGCGCGCGTTTTCTACGGGGCCGACCAAGCACCTGAACCTTTCGTTCCCCGCCCTCACCGCAGGCGCGGAACACGCGGAGTGCCTTGACGCGAACCACCAAGGTCTGCCCCATATGGACGCGCTACCAGGAGGAATGCCGGGATGAGCATGGAACGTCTCAGCCAACAGGTCGACGCCTACGTCGCCTGGAAACGCGAGCTGATGCGAGAGATCACCCGCTATCGCAGCTGGCTGATCAACAATCGCCTCAACTCCGACGCGGTGGAAGCCAAGCTCGAGCGCGCCCTGCGCCTGCTGCGCACCGACCACATCACCCTGGCTTTCGTCGGCGAGTTCTCCCGCGGCAAGACCGAGCTGATCAACAGCCTGTTCTTCTCCGAGTACGGCCAGCGCATGCTGCCCTCCCAGGCCGGGCGCACCACCATGTGCCCCACCGAACTGTTCTTCGACCCCCGCTCCGAGCGCTCCTACATCCGCCTGCTGCCGATCGAGACCCGCGTCTCCGAAGCCAGCGTGTCGCAGTTCAAACGCATCCCGCGGCACTGGGTGAACATTCCCCTGGACCCCAGCGACCCGGACAACATGGTTCAGGCCTTCACCCAGGTCGCCAAGACCAAACCCATGCAGGTGGAACAGGCCATCCAGCTCGGCTTCCACCCGGACATGCTGGAAAGCACCGGCAAGCCCGGCCAGGTATTGGTGCCGGCCTGGCGCCACGCGATGGTCAACTTCGACCACCCGCTGCTGCGCCAGGGCCTGCGCATCCTCGACACCCCGGGCCTGAACGCCCTGGGCAGCGAACCGGAACTGACCCTGTCGATGCTGCCCAGCGCCCAGGCGATCATCTTCCTGCTCTCGGCCGACACCGGCGTCACCGCCAGTGACATGGCCGTCTGGCAACAACATATCCGCCAGCTCGACGAAGACACCCAGACCAGCCTGTTCGCGGTGCTGAACAAGATCGACGTGCTGTGGGACGACCTGGCGGGCGACGCCTTCGTGCAGAACGCCATCGCCCAGATCCAGGCCACCACCGCCCGGCAACTGGGCATCGACGCCGAAGACGTGCTGCCGCTGTCGGCCAAGCAGGCGCTGCTGGCCAAGGTGCGCGACGACCAGGCCCTGCTGCGCCGCAGCCAGATGGGCAACCTGGAAAACCTGCTGTGCGAGCGCATCGTCACCCAGAAAGAGCGCCTGATCGAAACCCGCGTGGTCAATCAGGTGCTGGCCCTGCTGCAAAACAGCCAGCATGTGCTCAACCTGCGCCTGGAGAAGGTCAACGAACAGCAGGCGCTGCTCAGCAACCATCAGCAGGACAACGGCCAGTTGCTGTTCGAACTGACGGCCAAGACCAAGGACGACCACAGCCAGCACCACAAGCGCCTGCTCGGCCTGAAGACCAACCAGCGCCTGCTCAAGCGCCAGGGCGACCTGCTGCGCGCCGCCGCGCGCCCGGAGCGCCTGGACGAGCACCTGAACAAGGTCCGCCGCAACCTCACCGGCAGCTGGACCACCCTGGGCATCAACCAGGCCATCCTGCATTTCTTCCGCTCCGTGGAGAGCGACCTGGACAGCCTGGCCCATGAGGCCGAGATGGCCAACAAGATGGTCGATGCCATCTACCGCCGGCACAACGAGGAAAACCCGCTGCACGGCGTCGACGCCCCGCAGTTCAACGTCAAGCGCTACCTGCGCGAACTCAAGCAGCAGCAGGCCAAGGCCGACCAGTTCCGCCTGCACCTCAAGACCCTGCTGACCGAGCAGCGCAGCCTGACCAAACGCTTCTTCGCCACCCTGGTGCAGGAAGTCATCGGCCTGCACCAGCGCCTGCGCCAGGAAGCCGAGCAGTGGGCCAGCGACGCGCTGATGCCGTTGATGCAACACACCCTGGAACACAAACAGCTGCTGGAAACCCACATGCTGCGGCTCAAGGCCCTGGCCCAGGAAACCCAGCAGACCCGCCAGCGCAGCCAGCAACTGGCGGGCTACAGCGAAGAGCTGCAACAGCAACTGAACCAGGCGGCCGACATGCTGCGCATCCTGCGCCGCCCCGCGCCGATCCAGCGCCAATCCAAGGTGGTCACCCTGCCTGTCGCGGCCCGCAGCCAGATCGGCGGCGAGTAGCCACCGCCCCCCGCGCCTGAGCGTCTCCCTGCCGCCCCACGCGCTTGCCGCGTGGGGCGGCGCTCTTTAGACTGCTGCACTTCCCATTTTCACGAGCAGGGTCGATGTCGACTGCCTTTCCCCCAGACTCTGTTGGCCTGGTCACTCCCCAGGTCCTGCACTTCGCCGAGCCCCTGGCACTGGCCTGCGGCCGCAGCCTGGCCGATTACCAGCTGATGTACGAAACCTACGGTGAGCTGAACGCCGAGCGCAGCAATGCCGTGCTGATCTGCCACGCGCTGTCCGGGCATCACCACGCCGCCGGCTACCACAGTGCCGACGACCGCAAGCCTGGCTGGTGGGACAGCTGCATCGGTCCCGGCAAGGCGATCGATACCAACAGATTCTTCGTCGTCAGCCTGAACAACCTGGGCGGCTGCAACGGCTCCACCGGCCCCAGCAGCACCAACCCGGCCACCGGCAAACCCTTCGGCGCCGACTTCCCGGTGATGACCGTGGAAGACTGGGTGCACAGCCAGGCCCGCCTGGCCGATGCCCTGGGCATCTCGCAGTGGGCCGCCGTGGTCGGCGGCAGCCTGGGCGGCATGCAGGCCATGCAGTGGACCATGACCTACCCGGAGCGCGTGCGCCATTGCGTGGCCATCGCCTCCGCGCCCAAGCTCTCGGCGCAGAACATCGCCTTCAACGAAGTGGCGCGCCAGGCCATCCTCACCGACCCGGAATTCCACGGCGGGCACTTCCAGGACAAGGGCGTGATCCCCAAGCGCGGCCTGATGCTGGCGCGCATGGTCGGCCACATCACCTACCTGTCCGATGACGCCATGGGCGAGAAATTCGGCCGCGGGCTGAAGAGCGAAAAACTCAACTACGACTTCCACAGCGTGGAATTCCAGGTGGAAAGCTACCTGCGCTACCAGGGCGAAGAGTTCTCCGGGCGCTTCGATGCCAACACCTACCTGCTGATGACCAAGGCGCTGGACTACTTCGACCCGGCCGCGGCGTTCGACGATGACCTGGCCAAGACCCTGGCCCACGTCACCGCCGATTTCTTCGTGGCGTCCTTCACCACGGACTGGCGCTTCTCCCCGGCCCGCTCCCGGGAAATCGTCGATGCCCTGACCGCCGCCCGCAAGAACGTCTGCTACCTGGAAATCGACGCCCCCCAGGGCCACGACGCCTTCCTGATGCCGATCCCGCGCTACCTGCAGGCACTCAGCAGCTACATGAACCGAATTGCAGTATGAGGCACGCATGAGAGCCGACCTGGACATCATCCAAGACTGGATTCCCGCAGGCAGCCGCGTGCTCGACCTGGGCTGCGGCGATGGCGAGCTGCTCGCCTGGCTGCGCGACAACAAGCAGGTCAGCGGCTACGGCCTGGAAATCGACCCGGACAAGATCGCCCTGTGCATCGACCGCGGGGTCAACGTCATCGAACAGAACCTCGACGAGGGCCTGCACAACTTCGCCAGCGACAGCTTCGACGTGGTGGTCATGACCCAGTCGCTGCAAGCCCTGCACTTCCCGGACAAAGTGCTGGCGGAAATGCTGCGGGTCGGCAAGACCTGCATCATCACCTTCCCCAACTTCGCCCACTGGCGCTGCCGCTGGTACCTCACCAGCAAGGGCCGCATGCCGGTGTCCGACTTCCTGCCGTACACCTGGTACAACACGCCGAACATCCACTTCTGCACCTTCGAAGACTTCGAGAACCTGTGCCACGCCCAGGGCGCCAGAATCAAGGATCGCCTGGCCGTGGACCGTGCCCACCGCCACGGCTGGGCCAGCCGTATCTGGCCTAATCTGTTGGGAGAGATCGGCATCTACCGCGTCAGCGGCCGCACCGCCCAGGACGTCGGGATCGCCAACTGAGCCGCCGCCCGGCTCATCTTCAGGAGAATCATCATGCGCCACCTTGCCCTGCTGTTCCTGTCCCTGTGCCTGAGCTTGCCGGCGCTCGCCGAGCGCAAGCAGAGCTTCGGCGACCTGGACGTGCACTACATCGCCTTCAACTCCAGCTTCCTGCAGCCGGACATCGCCGCCGCCAGTGGCCTGGTGCGCAGCAAGACCCAGGGCGTGATGAACATTTCCGTGCTCAAGGCCGGCAAGCCCATCACCGCCGGTGTCAGCGGCGAAGTGAAGAACCTGCTGGGCCGCAGCTACCCGCTGAATTTCAAGCAGGTCAAGGAAGGCGCCGCCATCTATTACCTGGCCCAGTTTCCCTTCGATTCGCGGGAAGTCCTGCGCTTCTCGATCAAGGTCCAAGCCAGTGACGGGGTAACCCGCAGCCTCGACTTCAACCAGGAATTCTTCCCGGACGACCAATGACCATCACCGAACTCGTACTCGCCAGCCACAACGCCGGCAAACTCAAGGAACTCCAGGCCATGCTCGGCGGCAGCGTCCGCGTGCGCTCGGTCGGCGAGTTCAGCGACATCGAACCGGAAGAGACCGGCCTGTCGTTCGTCGAGAACGCCATCCTCAAGGCCCGCAACGCCGCCCTTGTCTCCGGGCTGCCGGCGCTGGCCGACGACTCCGGGCTGGCGGTGGACTTCCTCGGCGGCGCCCCCGGCATCTACTCGGCACGCTACGCCGACGGCCAGGGCGACGCGGCGAACAACGCCAAGCTGCTGCTGGCCCTGAAAGACGTACCCGATGCCGAACGCGGCGCTCAATTCGTCTGCGCCCTGGCGCTGGTGCGCCACGCCGACGACCCGCTGCCGATTCTCTGCGAAGGCCTGTGGCACGGGCGCATCCTGCATGAAGCCCGTGGCGAGCACGGCTTCGGCTACGACCCGCTGTTCTGGGTCGAGGAGCACCAGTGCTCCAGCGCCGAACTGCCGCCCGCCGAGAAGAACCAGGTGAGCCACCGTGCGCGCGCCATGGTCCTGCTGAAGCAGCGTCTGGGCCTGTAAGGCCGGCTGCAATCCCCCGGCGCAGCCAGTGCCCGGGGGACGCTTCGTCTGCCCACGTTGGTACTTTGCCCAAGTCGTGCCACGATAACGCCCCGAATCGCCTCTCCGCCCTGCCGAGCCCCCATGTTCCAGCTACCGCCTCTGGCGCTGTACATCCACATCCCGTGGTGCGTGCGCAAATGCCCCTATTGCGACTTCAACTCCCACGCCGCCGGCCCGGAGCTGCCTGAAGACGCCTACGTCGATGCCCTGCTCGCCGACCTCGACGCCGACCTGGAACAGGCCCATGGCCGCCCGTTGACCTCGATCTTCTTCGGCGGCGGCACCCCGAGCCTGTTTTCGGCCAAGGCCCTGGGGCGCCTGCTCGAAGGCGTGGAACGGCGCATCCCCTTCGCACCGGGCATCGAGATCACCCTGGAAGCCAACCCGGGCACCTTCGAGCAGGCCAAGTTCGCCGCCTACCGCGGGCTGGGCATCAATCGCCTGTCGATCGGCGTGCAGAGCTTCCAGCCTGCCAAGCTCAAGGCGCTGGGCCGTATCCACGACGGCGATGAAGCCATACGCGCTGCAGACATGGCCCGCGCCGCCGGCTTCGACAACTTCAACCTGGACCTGATGCACGGCCTGCCCGACCAGTCCATCGACGACGCCCTGAGCGACCTGCGCACCGCCATCGCCCAGGCGCCGACCCACCTGTCCTGGTACCAGCTGACGCTGGAGCCGAACACGGTGTTCTGGAACCAGCCGCCGGTGCTGCCGGAAGACGACATCCTGTGGGACATCCAGGAAGCCGGCCAGGCCCTGCTCGCCGAGCACGGCTACGCCCAGTACGAGGTCTCGGCCTATGCCCAGCCCGACCGCGCTGCGCGGCACAACCTCAATTACTGGACCTTCGGCGACTTCCTCGGCATCGGTGCCGGCGCCCACGCCAAGACCAGCAGCCCGGACGGGTTGATCGCACGCAGCTGGAAGACCCGCCTGCCCAAGGATTACCTGGCCCCGGACAAGCGTTTCAGCGCCGGCCAGCGCGTGCTGGTTCCGGATGAACTGCCCTTCGAGTTCCTGATGAACGTGCTGCGCCTCACCGACGGCACCTCGGCCGAGCTGTTCGCCCAGCGCACCGGGCTGCCGCTGTCGCACCTGGCCGAGGGGCGCCGCGAGGCCGAGAAGCGCGGCCTGCTGCTGGCCGACCCGCAGCGCCTGGCCGCCACGCCCAAGGGACAGCTGTTCCTCAACGACCTGCTGCAACTGTTTCTGTCCTGAACGGCTGACACCCACAGGTCGCGGCGAATACGGTAGGCTATGGTGCTTCGTAGGCGCTGACATGGAACCCAGTCGTGCTCGACCCACGCAGTATCGTCTTCATTCTTGCCGCCCTGAGCCTGCTGATGGCCGTCGTGCTCTCGGCCATGCCGAGCTCGATGAGCGACCGCCAGAGCGGTGCGCGTCACTGGAGCATCGGCATGCTCGGCATATCGATCGCCTCCGTGCTCTACGGGTTGCGTGGCTTCGCCCCGGATTTCTTCTCCATGGTGCTGGCCAACGCGGTCAGCCTGGTCGCCGTCGCCCTGCTGTACAGCGGCGGCCGCGCCTTCTTCGGCCTGCCACGACACAAGCCGGCGCTGATCGCCGCCCTGGTGGTCAGCAACCTGGCCTTGCTGTATTTCCTGTACGTGGAAGACCACTACGCCGCCCGGGTGGTGGTCTATTCGGCCGTCTCCGGGGTCCTGCTGTTCCTGGTCTGCAGGGATGTGCTGATCCATCGGCCACGGCAGGCAGATCGCGCGCGCTTTCCTTACCTGTTCACCGCGTTCAGCGTGCTGTTCGATGTCCTGGTGTCCTGCGCTCGCATCATCAACGCCCTGTTCGTCTCCAGCGGCGGCAGCGACTTCCTCGCCCCCACGCCGATCAACGCCCTGTACTTCTCCACCCACAGCCTGCTGGCGATCTGCATTTCCGTGGGTTTCATCCTGATGCTCAACGAGCGCCTGCACGCCAGGCTGCAGTACCAGCTGAGCCACGACGCCCTGACCAACGCCTACTCCCGCTCAATGATCTTCGAGCTCGCCCAGCGCGAACTGGACAGCAACCAGCACCCCATTTCCCTCCTGCTGCTGGACATCGACCACTTCAAGCAGGTCAACGACAGCCTGGGCCACCAGGGCGGTGACGCCGTGCTCAAGCATTTCGTCCACACCCTGGCCGACAACCTCCGGCACGACGAGCCCCTGGGCCGCTATGGCGGCGAAGAGTTCGTCGTCCTGTTGCGCAATACCCCGGCGCGCGATGCCAACGCGACCGCCGAGCGGTTGCGCCAGGCCATCGCCGACACGCCCTACCGCGACGGGCAGAACGAATACCCGCTCACGGCCAGCATCGGCTGTGCGACCGCCCACGAACGCCAGAGCCTGGAGCAGCTGCTCCAGCAAGCCGACACCGCGCTGTACCAGGCCAAGCGCGGCGGTCGCAACCGCGTGGAACACGCCTGAAAGACAACGAAGGAACCCCTATGGATATGTTGCTGGACCTGATCGTCACCCTGTCGCGCTGGAGCCGCAGCCACCTCGGTGACATCTCCCTGGCCATCATGGCAACGCTGCTGGTGTTGTTCGGTCCGGGAATCAACGCGTGGGTCCAGCGCACCATCGGCAACCTCAACTTCGTGCTGCGCACCCTGCTGTTCGTGGTCTTCTGTGCTGTCGGCTACGGCCTGGCCATCGTCTTCCTCACACCCTGGCTGGCCAACGGCCTGTCGTACTTCAACAACTACACCCTGGCCCCGGTGCTGTTGCTGGTGTTCTTCATCATCGGCGTGCTGGCTGACCGCAGCTGATCACTACGCCGGCCGGTCGCGTCACAAACCCGCCCGCTGGTTCGTCATGGTGGTGTCACTCCCTCAATCGGACACCCACCATGACAGCATCCCTGAACTACCAGACCAGCATTCCCGACGTCATCCAGGCCCTGGGGCAGGTACACCACGCCATGGACCGCCATGGCCTGGAGCCTCTGCTCCGGCACCTCGTGCAACTGCGCGCCTCGCAGCTCAACCAGTGCCACTACTGCATCAGCCTGCACACCCGTGAAGCCCGGGAAGACGGCGAACGCGACGAGCGCCTGGCCAGCCTGAGCGAGTGGCGACAAAGCCCCCACTTCACCGACCGCGAGCGCGCAGCCCTGGCCTGGACCGAAGCGCTGACGCAGCTCGAGCCCGGTACCGAGCTGTCCCACCTGCGCGATGAGCTGCGCACGCAGTTCGACGAGACGACCCTCTGCGTATTGACCACCACCGTCGCCATGATCAACCTGTGGAACCGCGTACAGATCGCGAGGCACTGACATGGCGGATGCGGACAAGACGCTGCAGTTCGAACAGGCGCGCCCCTTTCTGCTGGGGCTCGCCTACCGCATCCTCGGCTCGTTCAGCGAGGCGGAGGATGTGCTGCAGGACATCTTCATCACTTGGCACACGGCCGAGACCGGCGACATCGCAAGCCCCCGTGCCTGGCTGACGACGCTGTGCACGCGGCGTTGCATCGACCTGCTGCGCTCGGCGCACAAGGCGCGCGTCGAGTACGTGGGCACCTGGCTGCCCGAACCGATCCATGCCGAGGCGAACGACTCGCCGGAGCAGGCCCTGGCGCTTTCCACGTCGCTGTCCACGGCGTTCCTGCTGCTGCTCGAACGGCTCACGCCCAAGGAACGGGCCGCCTACCTGCTGCACGACATCTTCGACATGGACTACCCGGAGGTCGCCGCCACCCTGGGCCTGCAGGAGCAAGGCTGCCGCAAACTGGTGTCGCGTGCCCGCGCCAGCGTGGCGCAGGACAAGGCGCGGCACCAGGCGCCGCGCGAGCGCCAGGCACAACTGCTCGACGCCTTCCAGCAGGCCATCTCCAGCGGCAGCAGCCAGGACTTCGCCGCCTTGCTCTGCGAAGACGTCGAACTCTGTGCGGACAGCGGCGGCAAGGTGCCGAGCCTGCGCGAAACGCTGCACGGCAAGGCCGAGGTACTGGCCTTCGTCGACGGAGCGCTGCGCGGCTACTGGGCGCCCTTGCGCTGGCAGGAGATCGAGATCAATGGCGGCCGCGGCATCCTGTTGGCCGCCGAGGACGACCAGATCGTCGCCCTGGTGACGTTCGCCTACGATGAAGCCGGCCGTGCCAGCAACATCTACATCCTGCGCAACCCGGACAAGCTCGCCCACCTGGCCAGGTCGCAGGCATAAAAAAGCCGCCCCTTGGGCGGCTTCTCCATCACGCCGGCATTCAGTTGCCTTCGCGGCGTAGCGCCTGGGGCGTGAAGTCACGCGGGCCCAGCGGGGCGTTGAAGTCGTACATCGGCTCGTTGTTATCCAGGCCATCGACGAAATAGCGGCTGCCTTTGAAGTCGTAGATGGTTTCCAGGGTGCTGCCGAACATCGGCACGTCGTAGTAGCTGATCGGGTGGCTTTCCTGCAGGCCGCTCAGGTTGCCGTCCTTGTCGTAGAGGTCCACGGCCAGGATCTGCCAGCTGTCCTCGTCCATGTAGAAGCGGCGCTTGGCATACGGATGGCTGAAGCCCTTGCGCAGCTCGGCTTCGACCACCCAGACGCGGTGCAGCTCGTAGCGCAGCAGGTCAGGGTTGACCGTGTTGCGGCCGAGGATGGTGTCGTACGGGATGCCCTTCTGGTGCACCTTGTAGCTGTTGTACGGCACCAGCATTTCCTGCTTGCCCACCAGCGTCCACTCATAACGATCGGGCGCGCCGTTGTAGGCGTCGACCACGTCCGCGGTGGCCATGCCGTTGGTGTCCGGCTGCAGGGTGTCATAGGCCAGCATCGGCAGGCGACGCACCCGGCGCTCGCCCCGGTTGAAGCGCCAGGCCTTGCGGATCGCCAGGACCTGGTCGAGGGTTTCCTGCACCACCAGGGCCGAACCCGAGAGCTTGGCGGGCGCGACCACCTTGTACTTGTAATAGAACAGGGTGTTGTCCAGGTCCTTCGGGCTGACGCCTTCACGGCCATAGAGGAAGTAGATGTCACGGTCCAGCTTGAGCAGGTTGTAGGCGCCGTTCGACAGCACCGCCGCCTGGTTGGTGACGAAGTGAATCTGGTCGCCGCGGTAGCGCAGGATGTGGTTCCAGATGGCTTCCTGGCCATTCTGCGGCAGCGGGAACGGAATACCGGCAGCCGCCCCGGCCACACCGTTGCCGCCGGAAATCAGCTCGGCATTCAGGGCATTGAAGCGCGTGGCGTCATAGATGCGCTGCGGCGCCGCGGCACTGCGGCGGGTCGGGTAGACCTCCAGGAAGTAGTCCGGGTTCTTTTCCAGCAGGGCTTTCAGGCCCAGCGGCAGCTGTTTGTCATGCTGCGCCAGGTTCTGGCTGGTGATCCGGTAGAGCGGCGCATCGGCCGCATACGGATCCGGGTGGTGCATGCCCGGTGTGTAATTGGCCGGGGGCTGCGACAGACCACCGGTCCAGGCCGGAATGGTGCCGGCGGCATTGCCGGCCAGCTCGCCACCCAGGGGCGTGAGGTCACCACCCAGGCGCGATGCCTGGGTGCTGTCGATCTTGGCCTGGGCCTGCAGGGTTACAGTCGCCAGTAGCAGAATGGGTACAAATTTCAACACAGCGCTCTCCTCGCGACGCATGAACATGCGTCACCGTTTTATAGGCAGCGGCCTCCAGGGCCGTGCTTTATTGATGCCGTCTTGCGGTGAGGAGCCATCCTGGCGCGCCGGGTATCCCGATCTTGTGTAACCGTCCATGTGGCTGCACGCAGCCGGAGGCGCCGCGAACGGCGTCCCCTGAGTCATCAAGGGTGAATCAGCTTTCGCGCTGGAACTTCAGGTCCCACACGCCGTGGCCCAGTCGTTCGCCGCGGCGTTCGAACTTGGTGGTCGGGCGCTCGCTGGGGCGCTCCACGCAACCGCCATCGGCCGCCAGGTTCCGGTAGCCGGGGGCCACGTTCATCACTTCCAGCATGTAGTCGGCGTAGGGCTCCCAGTCCGTGGCCATGTGCAGCACGCCGCCGACCTTGAGCTTCTGCCGCACCAGCTCGGCAAAAGCCGGCTGGACGATGCGACGCTTGTGGTGACGCGACTTGTGCCACGGGTCCGGGAAGAACAGCAACAGGCGGTCGAGGCTGTTGTCGGCCACGCACTGGCGCAGCACTTCCAGGGCATCGCAGCTGTAGACCCGCACATTGCCCAGGCCCTGGGTCATCAGGCCGTTGAGCAGCGCGCCCACGCCTGGCCGGTGTACTTCGACACCGATGAAATCCTGCTCCGGCGCCGCCGCGGCCATTTCCAGCAGGGAATGGCCCATGCCGAAGCCGATCTCGAAGGTACGCGGCGCCTGACGGCCGAACACCGCGTCGAAATCCGGCGCGCCATCGGCCAGCTCCAGGCCGAATTTCGGCCACCCCTGATCGAGGCCACGTTGCTGGCCTTCGGTCATGCGTCCGGCACGCATCACGAAGCTCTTGATGGTGCGGTGCTGGCGACCGTCTTCGGTGGTCGTCGGGGTGTCGTGCGAATCAGTCATGCTGTGCTCGTTGTCAGTGCCGGACCGGCGGCTGAGCCACCGGTGCCAGGCAGTTCTTCAATGTTCGGAAAAACGGGCCCGCCAGCGATGGGCAGGCAGTGTCGCCCTAGATCAGGCCATCCATGGGCGACGAGGCGCTGGCATAGAGTTTCTTCGGCATGCGGCCGGCCAGGTAGGCCAGGCGACCGGCCTCGATGGCGTACTTCATCGCCTGAGCCATCAGCACTGGCTGCTGGGCATGGGCGATGGCGCTGTTCATCAGCACGGCCTCGCAACCCAGCTCCATGGCGATGGTGGCGTCCGAGGCGGTGCCCACGCCGGCATCGACCAGCACCGGTACGGTGGCTTCTTCCAGGATGATCCGCAGGTTGTACGGGTTGCAGATGCCCAGCCCGGTACCGATCAGGCCGGCCAGCGGCATCACCGCGATGCAGCCCATCTCGGCCAGCTGGCGCGCGATGATCGGGTCGTCGCTGGTGTACACCATGACGTCGAACCCGTCCTTGATCAGCACTTCCGCCGCTTTCAGGGTTTCGATGACGTTGGGGAACAGGGTCTTCTGGTCCGCCAGCACTTCCAGCTTGACCAGGTTGTGGCCGTCCAGCAGCTCACGGGCCAGGCGGCAGGTGCGCACGGCTTCGACCGCGTCGTAGCAACCGGCGGTGTTCGGCAGGATGGTGTAGCGATCAGGGGAGATCACGTCCAGCAGGTTCGGCTCGCCCGGGTTCTGGCCGATGTTGGTACGGCGCACCGCCACGGTGACGATCTCGGCACCCGAGGCCTCGATGGCATCGCGGGTTTCGTCGAGATCCTTGTACTTGCCGGTGCCGACCAGCAGGCGGGACTGGTAGGTACGGCCGGCCAGGGTGAAGGGCTTGTCGCTGCGAACTTGGCTCATCGTGAATTCCTCGAGACTGGGACAGGGTGGCGACACGGCGGTGTCAGCCACCCCCAATGGCGTGCACCACTTCGACCTGATCACCGTCCTTGAGGACAGTGCTGACGTGCTGGCTGCGCGGCACGATATCCAGGTTGAGTTCCACCGCGACACGACGTCCTGCCAGGTCCAGGCGACCGATGAGGTCGGCGACGGACTGGCCATCGGGCAGTTCGAAAGGTTCACCGTTCAACTGAATACGCATGACGGAGCGGTCACAACTGGAGAGGGGGCCGGCATTCTAGCCCCGATAAGGGTCGATGACCAAGGTCAAAGGGCGCCATTCGTCCTGCTTTCTGACGCCAGGGTCAGCTTATCCGCCAGGCCGCCAGCCCCAGGCACAGCCAACCGGCGAGGAACGACAGGCCACCAAGCGGCGTGATCATGCCCAGTGCAGTGACGCCACTGAGGGTCAGCAGGTACAGGCTGCCGGAGAACAGCACGATGCCCAGGGCAAAGAAGCCACCCGCCAGGTTCACCACCCGGCTCGGCAGCTTGAGCGCCAGCAGCGCCACGCCGAACAGGGCCAGGGCATGGATCAGTTGGTAATGGGTACCGGTCTGGAACACCGCGAGGTACTCGGGCGTCAGGCTCTTTTTCAGTCCATGGGCGGCGAATGCCCCCAGGCCAACGCCGGTAAAACCGGCCAATGCGGACAACAACAACCACAGGCGTGCCATGCATCACTCCAGACAAGCGGAAATCGACCGTTATAATGGCGCGCAAACTCAACCCGGCCAAGCTCGCATGTTCCGAACCCTCCGCCGCCGTCTGCTGAAACTGATGCTCTGGCTCATCCTGGGTTCGGCCGGCCTGGTGCTGCTGTTCCGCTGGGTGCCGCCGCCCGGCACGGCCCTGATGGTCGAACGCAAGGTGGAATCCTGGATCGATGGCCAACCCATCGACCTGCAGCGCACCTGGCGCCCGTGGCGGGAGCTGCCGGACGACCTCAAGCTGGCAGTCATCGCCGCCGAAGACCAGAAATTCGCCGCCCACTGGGGCTTCGACATCGGTGCGATCCAGGCGGCGATCTCCCACAACCGGCAGGGCGGCTCCGTGCGCGGCGCCAGCACCCTCAGCCAGCAAGTGGCGAAGAACCTGTTCCTGTGGTCGGGCCGCAGCTGGCTGCGCAAGGGCATCGAAGTCTGGTTCACTGGCCTGATCGAACTGCTCTGGCCGAAACAGCGGATTCTCGAGGTGTACCTCAATAGCGCCGAATGGGACGTCGGGGTGTTCGGTGCCGAAGCCGCCGCCCAGCACCATTTCGGCAGGGGCGCGCCGTACTTGTCCCGCCAGCAGGCCAGCCTGCTGGCCGCCGTACTACCCAATCCTCGGGAGTGGAGCGCCAGCCGCCCCGGCAGCCATGTCAGCCGCCGCGCCGGCTGGATTCGCCAGCAGATGTGGCAGCTGGGCGGCAGCCACTACCTCAACCAGTTGCAGTCACCGCGCCCGTCGTGGTGGCCGGACTGGCTGAACATCTGAGCAACCCCAGGGCAATCAGTACCTGCCCGGTGAAATAGACGCTGACGATCACCGGCACGGCGAACGGAAACGGCTGGATGAATTTGTTCACACCGATCAGCGAATCCGCCACCAGGAACAGCACCGCCCCGGCGTAGAGCGTTCCTGGCTGCGCCTCCACCCGTGCGGCGGCCATGGCCATCGCCAGCAACACGATGAAATAGGCCAACACCGGCAGGCGCAGGTCGCCGGTACCCGGCAGCATCCAGACGATCATCACACCGGTGTACAGCAGCACCGGCAGGCACCAGGCCCAACGAACCGGCCGGCCCCGCCCCAGCAAGAGAAACGCCACCAGAAAGGCGACCTGAGTCACCAGGAACGCCAGCAGCGCCTGCATGAACAGGCCGTCGCGGTTGCCGTAATCGAGAAAGAAATCCCCCGCCGCTGCACCCGCGAAGCCCAGCGCCAGCCAACCACCGGCAGTACCACCCGGGCGGCTCCAGACCAGCCAGGCAAACAGCAGCATCGGCAGCGGCTTGAGCAGCCAGCTCAGCGGATAGGGCTTGAACAGCAGCAGTGCGATATAGAGGTAGCCGAGGGCTACCGCGATTGCGAAGACCTGATACTGCGTTCTGGACATCGCCACCATCCTTGCCCTGAGGGGATGAGTGCAGGCTAGTCGACTTTTCCACAGGCCAAAAAAAACCGCACCCTGGGGTGCGGTTCTTTCATCGTGTCGCTTACGCCGCGATGGAGCCCTTGAGCTTGTTCATCGCGTTCTTTTCCAACTGGCGGATACGCTCGGCCGACACGTTGTACTTGGCAGCCAGGTCGTGCAGCGTGGCCTTCTCTTCGGCCAGCCAGCGTTGGTAGAGAATGTCGCGGCTGCGCTCGTCAAGACCTTCCAGCGCCTCGTGCAGGTTGCTGGTGGCATTGTCGCTCCAGTCTGCATCTTCCAGCTGGCGCGCCGGGTCGTAGCGGTGGTCTTCCAGGTACTGGGCCGGCGACTGGAACGCGCTTTCGTCGTCGGCATCGTTGGCCGGATCGAACGCCATGTCGTGCCCGGTCAGACGGCTCTCCATCTCGCGGACTTCACGCGGCTCCACGCCCAGGCTTTCCGCCACGGCGTGCACTTCCTCGTTGTTCAGCCAGGACAGACGCTTCTTCTGGCTGCGCAGGTTGAAGAACAGCTTGCGCTGCGCCTTGGTGGTCGCAACCTTGACGATGCGCCAGTTGCGCAGGATGAATTCGTGGATTTCGGCGCGGATCCAGTGGACCGCGAACGACACCAGGCGCACACCCATCTCGGGGTTGAAGCGCTTGACCGCCTTCATCAGGCCGACGTTGCCTTCCTGGATCAGGTCGGCCTGGGCCAGGCCATAACCGGAATAACTGCGTGCGATATGCACGACGAAACGCAGGTGCGCGAGCACCATCTGCCGAGCGGCTTCGAGGTCCTGCTTGTAAAAGAGGCTTTCGGCCAGCTCGCGCTCCTGCTCCGGGGTCAACAGCGGAATGCTGTTCACCGCGTGCACATAAGCCTCCAGGTTGGCGCCTGGGACTAGGGCATGAACAGGTTGCAAAGAAGTGGACATTTGAATCCTCCGACTTACGAAACGCATGCAGTGTAGCACTGCGCAATACGACTAGAAACGGCCCTACAAGTTCCGTTACAGATAGTCAATATCAATGAAATCAATAACTTACTACCGAGGCGCAAGCTCGCTCAGGTGACGTGCGACCGCTAGCCACGCCCCAATGTAGCCTAATAACACCGCGCCGAGCAGCAGGGATAGACCATCGGACGCAGGCACACCGCCCAAGGCGAAATCGCTGCCATACAGACCGGACAGCCGCACCACGGCGCTGTTCAACCAATCGAGCCCGTACGCCAGCAGGCCCCAGGCCAGCAGCCCGGCACCAAAACCGTAGAGCGCACCCATATAAAGGAAGGGTCGCCGTACGTAGCTGTCTGTGCCCCCCACCAGCTTGATCACCTCGATCTCGGTGCGGCGGTTCTCGATGTGCAGGCGGATGGTATTGCCGATCACCAGCAGCAGCGCCAACACCAACAGCAGGGTCAGGCCGAAGACAAAACGCTCACCCAGCTTGAGGATCGCGGTCAGCCGCTCCACCCACAGCATGTCGAGCTGGGCCTGCTGCACTTGGGGCAACTCGCTCAGTTGCTGACGCAACGCTTCCAGGGTGGCCTTGTCGATTTCCTTGGGCGTGACCAGCACCACGCCGGGCAGCGGGTTCTCAGGAAGCTCCTTGAGCGCCTCGCCCAGACCAGTTTGCTGCTGGAACTCGGTCAAGGCCTGTTCACGGCTGATCCACTCGGCTTCCGCCACGTCGCTCATGCTGGCGATCTCTTCGCGCATGGCCTGGCCCTGGGCGTCGCTGGCATCGATATGCAGAAACACGGAAATCTGTGCCGCGCGCTGCCAGGAGCCGCCGAGGCGCTCGACGTTGTCCAGCAGCAGCGCCAGCCCCATGGGCAGGCTCAGGGCCACTGCCATCACCAGGCAGGTGAAGAAGCTGCCGATTGGCTGCTTGCCCAGGCGGCGCAGGCTGTCCACCAGGCTGGCGCGGTGGCTTTCCAGCCAGGCGTGGACCTGGGTGCGGAAGTCCGGGCCGTCGTCCGGGGTCTGCGGTTCGTTCTTTTTCGGTGCCGCACCCACGCGTTGAGCGGGCTGCGGTGGCGGCATGCGGGTCGCGCTCATCAGACGGCCTCCCCATCACCGATCAGGCGGCCGCGCTGCAGGGTCAGCATGCGGTGGCGCATGCGGGCGATCAGCGCCAGGTCGTGGCTGGCGATCAGCACGCTGGTGCCCAGCCGGTTGATGTCTTCGAAGACGCCCATGATCTCGGCCGCCAGGCGCGGGTCGAGGTTACCGGTGGGCTCATCCGCGAGCAGCAGCGCCGGGCGGTGGACGATGGCCCGGGCGATACCGACCCGCTGTTGCTGGCCGGTGGACAGGTCGCCGGGGAACTGCTCGGCCTTCTCCGCCAGCGCCACACGCTCCAGCGCCGCACCGACCCGGGAACCGATCTCGCTCTTGGACAGACCCAGGATCTGCAACGGCAGCGCCACGTTGTCGAACACGCTGCGGTCGAACAGCAACTGGTGGTTCTGGAACACCACGCCGATCTGCCGGCGCAGGAAGGGAATCTGGGCGTTGGTGATCTGGCCGAGGTCCTGGCCGGCCAGTAGCAGCTTGCCGCTGGTGGGACGCTCCATGGCCAGCAACAGGCGCAGCAGGGTGCTCTTGCCCGCCCCGGAGTGCCCGGTGACGAACAGAAACTCGCCGCGTCGTACGCGAAAACTCAGCTCATGCAGTCCGACGTGACCATTGGGGTAACGTTTACCGACCTGCTCGAATCGAATCATCCCTGCTCCCGTTCAGCGAACAACGCCTGGACAAAGGCTTCGGCCTCGAACGTGCGCAGGTCGTCGATGCCCTCACCTACCCCGATGTAACGAATCGGCAAGCCGAACTGCTTGGCCAGGGCGAAGATCACCCCGCCCTTGGCGGTGCCGTCCAGCTTGGTCAGCGCCAGGCCGGTGAGGTTCACCGTCTGGTTGAACTGCTTGGCCTGGTTGATTGCATTCTGGCCGGTGCCGGCGTCCAGCACCAACAGCACTTCATGGGGCGCGGTGTCGTCCAGCTTGCCGATCACCCGGCGCACCTTCTTCAATTCTTCCATCAGGTTGTCTTTGGTGTGCAGGCGACCCGCCGTGTCGGCGATCAGCACATCCATGCCCCGGGCCTTGGCGGCCTGCACCGCATCGAAGATCACCGACGCCGAATCCGCACCGGTGTGCTGGGCGATGACCGCGATCTGGTTGCGCTCGCCCCACACCTGCAGCTGCTCCACCGCCGCGGCGCGGAAGGTGTCGCCCGCGGCCAGCATGACTTTCTTGCCTTCGCCCTGCAGTTTCTTCGCCAGCTTGCCGATGGTGGTGGTCTTGCCGGCGCCGTTCACGCCGACCACCAGGATCACGTACGGCTGCTTGGCGGTGTCGATGCGCAGCGGCTGCTCGACCGGCTTGAGCAGCGCCGCCAGCTCGTCCTGCAGCGCCTTGTACAGCGCGCCGCTGTCGGTGAGCTGCTTGCGCGCCACGCGCTGGGTCAGGCTCTGGATGATCGCCGAGGTGGCCTCGACGCCCACGTCGGCGGTCAACAGACGGGTTTCGATTTCATCAAGCAGGTCATCGTCGATGGCCTTCTTGCCCAGGAACAGGCTGGCCATGCCCTCGCCCAGGCTCGAACTGGTTTTCGACAGGCCCTGCTTCAGGCGGGCGAACCAGCCGCCCTGGTTGTCGCTCGGTTTGTTCTGTACAGCGGGCGCTGCGGCCGGCTCAGGTGCTGCCGGCTGAGGCACGGGCAGCTCGGGCGCGGCCGGCTGAGATACCGCGGGCTCGGGCGGGCTCGGCTCAGAGATGACCGAAATCAGCACAGACGGCTCGCGAATGACTGGCTCGGCGGCGATCGGTTCGACCACCACCGCGTCGGCTACGGCAGGCACCACCTCGACAACCACCGGCGGGCTCACCGGAGTCTCTACCGCTGCAAGCACCTCGGGGGCAACCGGCTCCCGGGCCGGTTCTGTCGGCGCCACGCGGTCCACGGGAGCGGCTGGCTCGACCGTTTCCACCGGCGCCTGCGGCTCTGGCTGAGGCGCAGGCGCGGCCTCCTGCGGCTTCTTGCGCAGCCAGCCGAACAGGCTCTTCTTTTCACCGGTTTCAGCGCTTGCGGCCGGTGCTGGGGTCTTCTTGTCGTCGTTGGAACCAAACATGGAGGACGGCTATCTCAAAGGAGCGACGCACCCGGGGGTCGGATCTGGAAGAAAGCGTGCAGAAATATCCAGATCACATACCAGACGTGGCCGCCAGTAAAACGGATGCGTATCCTAGCACCTCCGCGCCCGCCGACGCTAAATCCCAGCGGGCCCGTCCGACAGGTCGACACTTGATGAAAATGATTGCTCGCCGCGCCGCCGGCTTGTGCCTCAGCGTGCTTTGTCTGCCGCTGCTGGCCATCGCCGCCGAACCACAGCCCACCCATGAATTCACCCTCGACAATGGTCTGAAGGTCATCGTCCGCGAGGATCACCGCGCCCCGGTGGTGGTCTCGCAGCTCTGGTACAAGGTCGGTTCCAGCTACGAAACCCCGGGTTCCACCGGCCTCTCCCACGCCCTCGAACACATGATGTTCAAGGGCAGTCGCAAGCTCGGCCCCGGCGAAGCCTCGCGCATCCTGCGCGAGCTGGGCGCCGAGGAGAACGCCTTCACCAGCGACGATTACACCGCCTACTACCAGGTGCTGGCCCGCGACCGCCTGCCCGTCGCCCTGGAGCTGGAAGCCGATCGCCTGGCCAGCCTCAAGCTGCCGGCCGACGAGTTCAAGCGCGAAATCGAGGTGATCAAGGAAGAGCGTCGCCTGCGCACCGACGACAACCCGTCGAGCAAGGCCTTCGAGCGCTTCAAGGCCATGGCCTACCCGGCCAGCGGCTACCACACCCCGACCATCGGCTGGATGGCAGACCTCAACCGCATGACCGTCGAAGAGCTGCGCACCTGGTATGAAACCTGGTACGCGCCGAACAACGCCACCCTGGTGGTGGTCGGTGATGTCACCGTCGAGGAAGTGAAAACCCTGGCCCAGCGCTTCTTCGGCGCCATCCCCACCCGCACGGTGCCGCCGGCGAAGATTCCCCGCGAGCTGGCGACCCCCGGCGAGCGACGCATCATCCTTCACGTGAAGACCCAGCTGCCGAGCCTGATCATGGGCTTCAACGTACCCGGCCTGGCCACCACCGACACCCCGCGCCAGGTCTATGCCCTGCGCCTGATCGGCGCCCTGCTCGACGGCGGCTACAGCGCACGCCTGCCGTCGCGCCTGGAGCGCGGCGAGGAACTAGTGTCCGGTGCCTCTGCCTGGTACAACGCCTACACCCGCGGCGACAGCCTGTTCATCCTCAGCGCCACGCCCAACCAGCAGACCGGCAAGACCCTGGAACAGACCGAAGCCGGCCTCTGGCGCGAACTGCACGACCTGCAGAAGAACCCGCCGTCCGCCGCCGAGCTCGCCCGCGTGCGGGCCCAAGTGATCGCCGGCCTGGTGTACGAGCGCGACTCGATCACCCGCCAGGCCACCGACATCGGCCAGCTGGAAACCGTCGGCCTGTCCTGGACCCTGATGGACAAGGAGCTGGCCGAACTGGAAGCCGTCACCCCGGCCGACATCCAGAAAGCCGCCCAGACCTTCTTTACCCGCGATCGCCTGAGCGTCGCCCACGTTCTGCCCGAGGAGAAGCGCGATGAGTGAGCGCAACGGCATGCGCTATGGCCTGCTGGGCCTGGCGCTGATGGCCCTGATGATCCAGGGCTGCAAGACCTCCGCCCCGGAAACCCGGGTGGCCGACAACACCACGCTCGAATCCCTGGCCGAAATGAATGACCAGGCGCCGAGCCGCCGCAGCCTGGACATCCAGACCTGGCAGACCGCCGAAGGCGCCAAGGTGCTGTTCGTCGAAGCCCATGAACTGCCCATGTTCGACCTGCGCCTGACCTTCGCCGCCGGCAGCAGCCACGACCAGGTACCCGGCCAGGCCATGCTGACCAACGCCATGCTCAACGAAGGCGTGCCCGGCAAGGACGTCGGCGCCATCGCCGCCGGTTTCGAAAGCCTCGGTGCCGACTTCGGCAACGGCGCCTACCGCGACATGGCCGTGGCCAGTCTGCGCAGCCTGAGCGCCAAGGAACAGCGCGACCCGGCCCTGAAACTGTTCAATGAAGTGCTCGGCCAGCCCACCTTCCCGGCCGACGCCCTGGCGCGCATCAAGAACCAGGTGCTGGCCGGCTTCGAGTACCAGAAGCAGAACCCGGGCAAGCTCGCCGGCCTGGCGCTGTTCGAGAAGCTGTATGGCAACCACCCGTACGCCCAGCCCAGCGACGGCACCCCGGAGTCGATCCCGACCATCACCCGTGAGCAGCTGAAGGCCTTCCACGCCAAGGCCTACGCCGCCGGCAACGCGGTCATCGCCCTGGTCGGCGACCTCTCGCGCAGCGAAGCCGAGGCCCTGGTCGCCCAGGTGTCCGCCTCCCTGCCCAAGGGCCCGGCCCTGCCGAAGATCGCCCAGCCCCAGAAGCCGAAGCCCGGCACGACGCACATCGAGTTCCCGTCCAACCAGACCCACCTGATGATCGCCCAGCTCGGCATCGACCGTCGCGACCCGGACTACGCCGCCCTGTACCTGGGCAACCAGGTGTTCGGCGGTGGCGGCTTTGGCGCGCGGCTGATGGAAGAAGTGCGCGAGAAGCGTGGCCTGACCTACGGCGTGTACTCCGGCTTCAGCGCCATGCAGGCACGCGGCCCATTCATGATCAACCTGCAGACCCGCGCCGACATGAGCTCAGGTACCCTGCAACTGATCAAGGAGCTGCTGCGCGACTTCATCGCCAACGGGCCGACCGAGGAAGAACTGGACAAGGCCAAGCGCGAGCTGGCCGGCAGCTTCCCGCTGTCCACCGCGAGCAACGCGGCGATCGTCGGCCAGCTCGGCTCCATGGGCTTCTACGACCTGCCCCTGACTTACCTGGAAGACTTCATGAGCCAGACCCAGGCGCTGACCGTGGAGCAGGTGAAAGCCGCCATGGCCCGGCACCTCGACCCCGACGCCCTGGTGATCGTCACCGCCGGTCCGACCGTCGAGCAGAAGGAACTGCCGCCGCCCACCGACAAGCCCGCCGAGCTTCCATCTGGCGTACCGGAGCACTGATGCGCAAGCCGAGCAAAGCAGCACCCGCCCACGGCGGCGATGGCCAACTGCGGATCATCGCCGGGGAGTGGCGCAGCCGTCAGTTCAACTTCCCGATGGCGGCCGGCCTGCGTCCGACCCCCAACCGGGTGCGCGAAACCCTGTTCAACTGGCTGGCGCCCTACGTCGAAGGGGCCAAGGTGCTCGACCTGTTCACCGGCAGCGGCGCGCTGTTTCTCGAGGCGCTGTCGCGCGGTGCCGGCAGCGCCCTGGCCCTGGACCTCAACCCGGCGGCGGTGAGCAGCCTGCGCGGCCACCTGCAGACCCTGCGCTGCGACAACGGCCAGGTGCAGCAGACCGATGCCCTGGCCTACCTGCAGGCCCAGGCACCCGCGCCGTTCGACCTGGTGTTCCTCGACCCGCCGTTCAGCCAGGACCTGCTGCTGCCGGCCTGTACCCTGCTGGAGCAGAATGGCTGGCTGGCAGCCGACGCCTGGGTCTATACCGAAAGCGAGAACCCGCCGTCGAGCCTGGGCATGCCCGGCAACTGGCGCCTGCACCGCGAGCAGAAGGCCGGCCAGGTGCATTACGCGCTCTGGGAACGAACGGCCTGAACCCCCGCCATGACAGAACCGACGCCCCTCCCCTTCAAGCCCGCCTGGTGGCTGCCCGGCCCGCACCTGCAGACACTGTGGAACCCGATGTGCCGCAAACCCGCCCACCTGGCACGGGAGCGTGAGCGCCTGTGGCTGGAAGACGGGGACTTTCTCGACCTTGACTGGCACGGCCCGCATGACGCCACCGCGCCGTTGGTGCTGGTGTTGCACGGCCTGACCGGTTCGTCCGATTCGCACTATGTGGTAGGCCTGCAGCAGGCGCTGGCCACCCGCGGCTGGGCCAGCGTGGCGCTGAACTGGCGCGGCTGCTCGGGCGAGCCCAACCTGCTGCCCCGGGGCTACCACTCCGGGGCCAGCGAAGACCTGGCCGAAACCATTCGCCACCTGCGGGCCAAGCGTCCGATGGCGCCGCTGTACGCGGTCGGCTATTCGCTGGGTGGCAACGTGCTGCTCAAGTACCTGGGGGAAAGCGGCCCGGACAGCCAGCTGCAGGGCGCGACGGCGGTCTCCGTGCCGTTCCGCCTGGACCAGTGCGCCGACCGCATCGGCCAGGGCTTCTCCAAGGTCTACCAGGCGCACTTCATGCGCGAGATGGTGGCCTACGTGAAGACCAAGCAGCGCCTGTTCGCCCACCAGGGCCTGGCCGATCGCCTGGCGGCGCTCGACAACCTGGGCCCGCTGGACGGCATGCGCACCTTCTGGGATTTCGATGGGCGGATCACCGCGCCGTTGCATGGCTACGCCGACGCCGAGGACTACTACAAGCGTTCTTCCAGCCGCTATTTCCTGGGCCGGATCGAAACGCCCACGCTGCTGATCCAGGCGGCGGACGACCCCTTCGTCTTTCGCCACAGCCTGCCCGAGCCGGATGAGCTGTCCGGCAGCATCACCTTCGAGCTGCTGGAGCACGGCGGGCATGTGGGCTTCGTCGAAGGTTCGCCGCTGCGCCCCAGCTACTACCTGGAGCGGCGCATCCCGCACTGGCTGGCCACGCGCACCTAAGGCGGTGCGCGAACGGCGGGCGCCCGGCCTCAGCGGCTGAGCATGAAGGTCTCGTACTCGAGGTCTTCCAGGGAGTTGGACAGACGCACCAGGCCCAGCAATACGCAGACCAGCAGCGACAGGGTGAAGCCATAGCCGAAGAAGCTCGGCCCCATGTACTGGCTGAGTAGCGTCAGCGCGGCGTTGAGCACCACGAACAGCACGCACAGCTCCAGCACGATGGTGCGTTTGTCGAGGTAGAAGAACACGTTCAGCAGCGCCATGAACACCACCTGGATGCTCACGCCGATCAGGTCGACGTAGAACAGCGGCAGGTAGTAGGACGAAATCCCCAGCCATTCCAGCAACTGCGGTGCCAGCAGGAACAGCAGCACCACCGTCAGCCCCTGCACCTTGCAGATTTCCAGCAGGCCCTGGCGGATCGACAGGATCATCTGCTCCTTCAGCAGGCCGATGTGCTGCAGCGTCTCACCACCACGAATGGCCGCGTACAGGCGTTCGTACCACTCCGCGAAGTCCGTCTCGATCCGCACCAGGAACACCGCCATCCCCGGGATGATCGCCAGGTACGCGAGGAAGATCGGCAGGTCGTAGAGCATCGAGGCGCGCAACGGGCCGATCACCTGGCTGGAGGTGTCGGGGTTGAACCAGAAGATGAACTTGTCGATCCAGATCCCCAGGTTGTAGCAGAGCCCCGTGGCCAGCAGGCTGATGAACACCTGGCGGCGCTTGAGGAAGTCGAAGGCCACCAGTTGCTTGGCCGGGTACTCGCGCAGGATGTCGAACATGAACATGAACAGCAGGCTGGCGTGGCCGATCAACAGGGCCAGCAGCAGGCCCTGCATCTTCATGAAGCGCAGCATCAGGGCGCAGACCACCATCAGCGTGTAGCCCACCAGCATCACCAGCAGGATGCGGTTGTAGGCCTTCATGCCCGACAGGAAGATGATCACCAGCCACAGGTTGCACAGCACCACGAAGTTGGCCATGACCAGCAGGCGGTAGGTGAACGGCTCGTCGAACAGCAGCCCCATCACCAGCATCGCCAACAGGCCCGAGCTGATCGTCACCAGCAGCAGGATGCCGATCAGGTTCGGCAGGATGCGGTCGTTCTTCTTCTCGAACAGCCGGTCGGAGATGAAACGGGTGAAGAACAGCTGGGCGCCCCCGGTGAAGATCAACGAACAGGCCATCAGGTAGGTCACCGTCACCAGGAACTGCCGGATGATGATGTCCGGCACCACCACCCCGAGGCTCATCACCCCGATCAGCATCACGCTGATGATCGACAGCACCCAGGGGCCCGAGCTGATCAGCCCGGCGTAGACATAGGCACGCAGCGTCGCCGAGTAGGAGTCGCGAGACAGGATCTTGCGCAGTTCGAATCCGATACCCGCCATTTCAGACTGCCCCCATGGCTTCGTGGTACAGGTTGCGGTACCGCTCCAGCATCAGCGTTTCCGTGTAGTAACGATTGACCCGCTCCAGGCCCACTGCCTGGGCGGACTGCCAGCGTTTCGGGCTGTTCAGCAGGTCGACGATGGCACGGGCCGTGGCCTGTGGATCGGCGATCGCCACCACCTCCCCCGCCAGCCCCAGTGCCCGGTCCTCGCCTGGCGCGCCTTCGATCAGCTCGCGGCAGGAGCCCACATCGCTGCTGACCACCGGCGTACCGGCGGCCCAGGCTTCGAGGATCACCAATGGCTGGGCCTCGCTGATCGAGGTCAGCACCATCAGCCCCAGGTTCGGCAGCAGGTCGTGGATCTGGCGGAAGCCGAGGAACTTGACCTTGCCTTCCAGGCCCAGGCTGACCACCAGGTTGTGGCACTCACTGGCGTATTCCGGGTCTTCCTCTTCGGGTCCGACGATCCAGCCTTCGGCGTCCGGGATCGAGCTGACCACACCACGCATGGAGCGGATGAAGGTCTTCACGTCCTTGATCGGCACCACGCGGCCGATCAGCCCCACCACCCTGGGAATGCCTTCCGGGCGCTGCTGCATGGCACCCGACCAGGCGCCCATGGCGATACCGTTGGGGATCACCCGGGTACGGGCCGGGTCGGCGCCATCGACGATCTGCCGCTCCCGGTTGCCGCCATACAGGGCGATGATCGGGTCGGCCGAGCGGTACGCCAGCAACCCGATGCGCTCGAAGAAGCGAATCCACAGCCGGCGGATGTAGCTGACCTCGGCATCCAGCCCGGTGCGCAGCGCCTCGTCCGGGCTTTCGGAAATCCAGTTGGCCTGGGCCAGGTCGATCTTGCGTTCCTTGGTGTAGATGCCGTGCTCGCTGATCACGTAGGAGCACTGCCAGCGGCGTTGCAGGATCGCACCCAGCAGGCCCGCGTAACCGGTGGAAATCGAGTGCAGGACCCGCGCCTTGGGCAGGCGCCGGGCGGCCTCGGAGAGCATCACCAGCGGCGCCTGCATGGTGCGCAGGGTCCAGAAATAGTTGATGAACGACGGGTCGCTGCAATGGTGGGCGTAGCCATCGGTGATGGCCTCCCAGTTGGCGCGGCTGTGCAGCACGTCGTCGAGGCTGATCGTGCCGTTGGCCAGGTGGTCGAGCATGACCTGGCCCTGCTCCAGGGTCGGTTCGTCCGGGTGGTGGAGAAACGCGTGCATCTCGCGCATCACCTTGCGCGGACCTTCGCGCTTGGCTGCCACCACGGCATCGCCCGGGCGCCAGGCGCTTTCCAGGAAGTGTTCTTCGATGTGCACCACGTTCGGCGGAATCGCATACTGGCGCTTGGCGTAGGCCTCGCGCTGGCCGCCAATGAAGAACACCGAGAAGGTCAGCTCGGGCAGGCCCAGGATCAGCTGGTTCACCCAGCTGGACACACCACCGCGCACATACGGCCAGGTCCCCTCGAGCAGCAGGCAGATGTCGGCAACGGGTGCCTCGGAGGGTGTGTTGTTCATAACCAGTATCTCGCCAGCGCCGCGAACGGCGGCCGCTGCAGTATTTCTTCGGGGAGTTCTGCCAGGTGGCCGGGAATGGCCTCGTACTGACCCTGGACGAAGGCGATTTCAGCGCGGAACGGCAACAGCTTCTCGACGTCGATGCCCGCGGCCTCGGCGCTCGACAGGTGCGCCTCGGCCACGTCCAGCTGCCCCAGCTCCATGGCGATGCGCCCGGCCAGCAGGTGGGTGTCTTCGCTGGCGCCCAGGGACAAGGCGGTATCGGCGTGCTCACGGGCCTGGTTGAGCACGTGGCTCAGGACGCTGCCCTGGGCCAGGCCGAGGTAGGCCAGCTCCCAGTACCAGCGCGCCAGGGTCGCGTGCAGCGCGGCTTTCTGGCTCTCTTCGGCGGCCGCCAGTTGCTGCAGGGCGGTTTCGATACGCTGGTTGATCTTGCTTTCCTGCTGGTCGAGCATCGAGTAGGCCAGCAGGCGCACGTCGTCGGACGGGTCGCGCAGGGCCAGCTTGAGAATCGGGATGGAATCCTTGCCCGGCATGCGCCGCGTGGCGAACAGCGCGGTCACGCGCTTCTCCGCACTGGGCGCATGACGCAGCACGTCCTGCAGGCCGCCATCGTTGAACATCAGGTCGCGACGCTTCTCCTGGGGACGGAATGGCAGGTCCGGCACGCCCATGGAGTCCCAGGTCTTCTCGTGGTGCTTGCGCGGCATGTACAGCGCCGGGAACACCGCCGCCGCCACACCGATCGCGCCGATCAGCGGCACGAAGAACGCCAGGCTGAAAATGAACAGCGGGCTCCACGGCAGCGGGAACTTGTAGCGCCGGGGCAGCAGCAGCCACACGCCGCCGGTCAGCATCGCACTGCTGATGCCGTGGGCGGTGGCGTACAGCAACGCCGCCTGGCCGATCGGCATGCTTTCGAAGAGGGCCGCCCAGCTGCCGACTTCGAAAACGAAGGCGCCGCTAAATAGCCACTTGCTGATCATTGAACGCGCACTCGTTGAAGAGGAAATGGCGCAAGGCTTCGCGCTCGCTGCCAGGCCCGATGTCGTAGCTGTAGGTGCGTACGCCCAGGCTCTCGAGGTTGTGCTCCAGGCCGAAGCGCTCGCTCAGCATGTTCTGCAGGCGCTGCAGGTAGCCCTGGGCGCCCTCCGCCGAGGTCAGCGGCAGCAGCACCAGCACCGAGGTGCCACGGGGGTTGCTCAGGCGCAGTTGCAGGTCCAGGCCGCGCTGGCTGTCCTCAATCAGGCGCAGCAGCTCTTCCTGGTTGGCCTCGGCGCCCACTTCGAAGGAGAACAGGCAGGCATCGAGGGAATGGTTCTGCGCGTCGATCAGGCAGCGCTTGAGGTTCTGGCTGAACACCTGGGCATCGGCGTCTTCCAGTTGCAGCGCATGCGGGTCGCTGAGCATCAGGTCGGCGATGTGCCCGGCGAGGATCGTCAGCAGGCTCAGGGTGCGTTCGTTGAACGAGAAGAACGGCATCTGCTCCACGGCCAGCAGCGCAAGGATGCGGTCTTCGGTGTCCATCACCGGGATGCACACCTGGAACTGCGAGTGCTGGCGGTGTTCGCCACGCTCCAGCAGCGACTCGCGCACGCTGACCAGCTCGCCCCGCTCCAGGCACATGCGCACCAGCAGGTCGTCGGTGCGCATGGGCTTGCAGGCGCCGATGGTGCTCAGGGGTTGAACCTGCACCTGGCGCTTGGCATCGACCCGGTACAGGCCGGCCACGCGGAACGAACCGTACTGCGCCAGCAGGCCCAGCACCGACTCGCCCAGGGCTGCCAGAGGGTCGTCGCCACGGGGCAGCGAACGCAGCTGGCTGCGCAGGCCCAGCAGGGAACTGCGCAGGCTCTGGTCGTTGCCGGCCACCCGCTGTTCCAGGCGGTCATGGGAAATCCGCAGGATGTAATGGGCGCGGGTGAATTCGTCCAGGCGCAACTGGCGGTAGTCGTTGGCCATGTCCAGACGCTCCAGGCGGCGCTCCCAGATGTCACGGAACTCGCCCACCAGCATGCCGGTGATCAACACCCCGACGATGAACGAGGCCGGCATGTCCTGGTAGGCCTCCAGGCCCATGGCGCGGTAGGCGAAGACCGCCAGCACCAGCAGCACGGCACTGATCAGGCCCTGCATGAAGCCGTAACGCATGCCCAGCAACATCGGCGCCAGCACGACCCAGGGGAAGGACGCAGCGACCAGCAGCGGGTCCTGCGGCGACAGCCAGTAGCCCACGCCAATAGCCAGGCCGCTCACCAGGAGGGTTTCCAGCCACGACACGCGCCCACTGGCACGGGGTGCCAGGGTGTAATCCTTGTGCGCCGATTCCATAGCCATTACTCGAGCGACAGGTCGCCAACAAGCTCACGCAGGACTTTCTGCGCGGTGCCCGCCAGGCTCTCGCGGGACCAGCCGGCGCGGGCGCCGCTGTTGCTCCACATTACGCGGCCGCTGGCCAGCTCGATCACCTGCAGGCTGATGCCCACCGCCGGCTCGCCGTCCAGGCCGCTCTTGTACTGCCACTCCTCGACGCTGCCGGCCACGACATAGTCCAGGTTCTGCTCGCGGGCCCATTCCAGCGCCTGGTTCAGGCGCTCGCGGTCGTCGATCAGCGGGATGTCGCCCTGGCTCACCGCCGGGTAGACGCGCGGGCGCAGGCCCTGTTCGGAGAGCACGCTGAGCAGGATCTGCTCGCTGCGCTCGCCGGCCTGGGGCGCCTGCGAGTAGTTCACCAGGGGCACCAGCCCCCACTGAGCATCCCGGGGCAGCGCCGTGCCGCTTTCGCGGGTGAAGCTGGAGCAGCCTGTAGCCAGCAAGGCAATGGCCACCAGGGCCAGGCAGCGGATGGATAGCATCGTTCGTTCCTCCTGTTGAATCCTTGATCAGCGACCGAAACGGGCACTGTATGTCACACCGACCGTTCCGCCGGCCTCACCGTCGCCGGTTTGCGGCGCCGACTGATAACCCACCGTGAACGCCAATTCGTCATCGCCCAGCACTTCCAGCCCCACCCCTGTGTTGATGGCGTAGCTGAATTGTTGTTCGGTCCACTGCCAGCCGGCGAGCACGTCGACCAGCCAGGTGTACTGGGCACGCCCGCGGTTGAGCGCCCCCGGGAAACCACGGCGCCAGGTGCTGCCCACGTACAACTCGCCGAAGCGGTCCTGCAGCAGGTCGGCCGGCGTGGCGCCATCCAGGCGCAGGGCACCGCCCAGCGGGACCACCACGTCGTTGCCCAGGGCATCGACTTCGATCCGCGACGCCAGCAGCTCATCGTCCAGGCGATCCTTGACCGCGTTGTTCTGGTAGCTGACCCCGGTGCGCAGCAGCCAGGTCGGCCCTTCGAAGAACAGCGCGTGGTTGTACTCCAGGTTCACCTGCTGGCCGCTGCCCAGGGCATCGCCCTGGCGGGTGCTGTAGCGGTTGTGGGCCAGGGACCAGATGAACTGGTCGCGGGCGCTGAGGTTGTGGCGCCCGGCGACGGTCACCCCGTCGCGCATGCCCAGGGCGCGCATCAGGCCGGTCTGGTCGGCTTCGCGGTGCCAGTCCAGGCTGACCTGCAGTTCGTCGCGCGACGACAGCGCCCAGGCGCGGGACAGGCCGAAGCCCAGGCGGTCCTCATCATCGCGCCAGCTGCCGTCGAGCGTCAGGGCATAGAAGCCATCGCTTAATTCGCGCTGCAGGGTCAGGCGTGCGTTGTTTTCACGGCCGATCACGCTGTCATCCAGGGTGTCGGCATCGTAGCGGCCCTGGCCCAGGGTCAGGTCGGCGTACCAGTCGTCACCCAGGTAGCGCGCCACCTGCAGCTGCGGGCCTTCGATGTCGAGGCCGCCGAAGTCACGGTTTTGCCAGCCCAGCTGGATGCCTTGGGGCGTACGCTCATGCAGTTCGACGGTCTGGCGCAGCAGCTGCTGGCGGATGACCCCGGGCTGCTCGTCCGACAGGCTGCTCAACCCCTCACCCAGGGCCTCGCCCCGGTGACCGAGGCGGGTCAGGGCTTCGACGCGCTGCGCCTGATCCAGGCCGCCCTCGGCGAGCAGACGCTCGAGGTTTTCCCGGTGGTGGTTACGCAGGGCTTCCTGCAGCTGTTCGTACTGGCTGATTTCCAACCCCTGACGGCGGGCCCATACCAGCCATTCGTCCTTCAGCGCCGGCTGGTTGGTGCTGTCGAGCTGGGCCATGAACTGCTCGAACCAGACCTGCAGCATCGGCGTCGAGCCATCCTGCCAGCGCTGGGCCTGCTGGTCAGCGGCGCGCAGGGACTGGGTGTTGGTCAGCAGGCGCAGGTACATGTTGTAGCGCTCGATGCCGCCCCTGGTCTGCGGCTGCGCCGCGATACGCCCCACCAGGTAGGTGCGCAGGCGCAGCGCCTTGTCGGCGTACCCGGCGCTCTCCAGGGCGTCGGCGTAGGCCGACTGCACCAGCCAGTCGCGGGGGTTGGAGTTCAGGTACAGGCGGAACCAGGCCAGGGCTTCGCCGGTGCGGTTCAGCAGCATGCTGGCACTGGCGTAGGGCAGCCACAATTCGCCATCGCGCTGGGCCAAGCCTTGCCACTGGCGCAGCAGCGGCGGCAGCTTGGCGCGCTGGCCGGAATCGATGTACAGCCACAGCAGGCGTTGACGGAAGATGTTCTGCCGTGGGAACTGCACCAGCCCCTGCTGGTACAGGCGCTCGGCTTCAGCGGTATTGCCGGCACGGCTCGCCAGGAAGCCACGGGCGCTGAGCAAGGCAGGCACCTTGGCGCTGTCCGGGCGCTTGCTCGCTTCATCGACCAGTGCCTGCAGGCGTGGCCAGTCCTGCAACTGCTCGGCAAGTTGCAGGGCGCTGCTCAGGCGACGCGGATCATGGGTGCGCTGCCAGCTCTTGGTCAGCAGGGCCAGGGCCTTTTCCGGCTCGTGCTTGCTGTAGAGCGCGATCAGGCGCTCTTCGGCAACGCTGGTCAGCGGCAGGTCGAGGGCCAGCAGGCGCTCGTAGGAGTAGCGGACCTCGTCGTCCTGCTCCAGCTCCCAGGCCAGGTCGCCGCGCAGGCGCCAGTAACCGGCGTCCTCGATGTCGCTGTTGTCGACGTCGTTCAGGACCTTCCAGGCGGTAGGCACGTCGAACAGTTTCCAGTGCACCTCGGCCCAATCCAGGCGCTGGGCGATGGTCAGCCCGAAACGCTTGTCCATGTCGGCCCAGACCTGGGCTTCCTTCTCGTACTGCAGGGTGTGCTCGAGGATCTGCTGCAGGCGCACCCAGGCGATCTTCTGGTCCGGGTACTGGCGCAGGTAGCCACGCAGCCAGGCTTCGCCCTGCTCTGGCGTGCCCCGGGACTGGTGGCTGTAGACGATGGCGTCGAGTTCTTCGTCGGTCAGCCGGCGCTGTTCGGCCAGCATCGCCAGCAGCGGGATCGCCCGGTCGAAGTCGAACAGTTGTGCCGCCAGGCGCCAGGCATGTTCGCGGGTGGCGGTGTCCTCGCCGAGCGACAGCAGGCGAATCCAGTAATCCAGGGCTTCACGGGGACGGCCGGTCCACTCGCCGAGGCGCGCGACCTGCTTCAGCAGCTCGACGTCGTCGGGCCGGGCGGCGACCATCAGCTGGCTGGTTTCCCAGGCGCCCTCGATGTCGCCTGCGGCCAGGCGCAGCTGGAACTGCATGGCCAGGGCTTGCTGGTCGTCCGGGCGCCACGTGCGCCACACCTGCACGAAGCGCTCCGCCAGATCCAGCCGGTGAGCGCCCATGGCCGCCCGCACCGCGGCTTCCAGCACGTCGGAATCGCTTTCGCGCAGCTCGGCCAGGTTCTGGTCGATCAGCTCGGCCGCCTGCTCGGGCTGGTTGGCAGCCAGCAGGCTGAAGAACGCCTGCTCGAGGAATTCGACGCGCTGCTCCGGCTCCTTGACCAGGCTCATCAGGCGCAGGTAGAGGGTGGCGGCACGCTGGGAATCGCCCGCAGCCAGGTACCACTTGGCGGCTTCGGCCAGCCACTCCACATGGCGTTCGCTGTCGCGCGTCGCCAGGTCGGCATAGATCGGCGCGGCGATGTCCGGGGCGGACAGGGACAAGGCGTACTTGGCCAGGCGCACCCGCTGCTCGTCCGACAGCTCGCTAGCAGCGATCGGGCGCATCCGCTCGACCAGCGCCTGGCTGGCGGCGGGCTCGATCCCGGCCGGGTTGGCCAGGGCTTCCAGCACGTCCAGCTCCAGCTCGTAGAACGGCAGGCTGGCGGTGTCGGCACCAGTCAGTTCCAGCACATGCTTGCGGGCCCGTACGTAGTCGCCCAGGCCAATCAGCTGTTCGATGAGGGTCAGGCGCAGCTCGCGGTTTTCCGGGTGCGCTTCCAGCAGCAGTTCGGCATAGCTGACGGACACGGCGTCGGGCGTCTTGCCATCCGGCATGAACACGTCTTCGCTCTTGTAGGTCAGCACCAGCAGCGCGCCGATCAGCAGGGCGACCAGCAGCAATGTCCAGGGGCTGAGCAGGCGCGTGTGTTTAACGACAGGTGAGTTGTGCATCGAGCACCCGCTCCATAGGCAAGCTGAACCGCCATAGATCCTGCTGGCGGGTACCCGAATACGATTTCCCGGCGATCTCGAGGCGGCAGGTGCCCTGCGCCCGAACGCTGAATTCCAGTGGCATGTTGCCGGCGAACGAGAGTTTCACCCGGTGGTCGTCCAGGTAGGTCCAGGCCAGCAGCGGCAGGTTGGCCTCCTCCAGCGCCGGGCGCGGGTCGCGGGTGTCACGCAGGGCCAGCACCGCCTGTTCGCTGGCCAGGTGCACGTAGCGCCCCTGGGGCAGGTCACGCACCCCGGCCACGCCGCTGGAGCGGCTGAGGTCCGGCCAGCCCATGGCCGCATCGAGGCGCACGGTGCGCAGCCCGTCCAGGCCGCGAATCTGCCAGGCACCGTCGGCGCGACGGGCCAGGCTGGCCTGGTAGAGGCCGTGCATGCGCGGCACGTAGTCGCTCATCCACAGGGAGATCGGGTGCTCGGCCGCCATCGATTTGTAGATGTCGTTCATGACCCGGATCGAGGCCTGCTTGGTCCCAGAGTAGAAGTGGTAATAGAGGTGCAGCCCGCGCAGACGACGGGGTTTGTCGGTCAGGGCGAAGGTTTCCATCACGCCACGGAAGCCGTAGTACGGGCCGGTCCACAGGTTGGTGTAGACGTTCTCGTTGATCACCGGTGCGTAGTAGTGGATGCCGCCGGAGGTCGGACGGATCAGCGGGTACAGGCCGGTGAGCGACGGGTAGGCATTGGTCAGCGCGGTATTGCCGCCGTTGACGTTGGTCAGCCCGTTGTCATACGCCAGCTTGATGGTGGCTTCGTCCGGCATGGCGTCACCCGACCAGAACACCATTTTCACCGGCTTCTGCGGCGTGGTCAGGTTCTGGTTGATGTAGGCCGTGGAACCGGCGATCTCGCGGTTGAAGTCCAGCTTGTCGTAGCCCGGGATCTTCATCATGTAGCCGTATTCGGGGTTGAAGCCCTCGCGCTTCTCCGCCACTTCCGGCTGCCAGAAGAACGGGTGGCTGAAGGTGTGCGTCGCCACTTCGACCTTGGGCTCGGCGAAGATCTTGCGGGCGATGGGCTCCAGCTCGCGGGCCAGGTGCGGGAACGCACCCCGGGGCCCCACTTCGCCTTCGATCACCGAGACAGAGGTCAGGAACGGGTAAGGCTTGATGAAGTCACGCAGCACCAGGTCGCCGGAATACGGCGTGCCCACGGCCTCGGCACGGGACACGAAGCCGTCGCCGTCGATGTGCACGGTCGCCACCCGCCGACCGTTCTCGGTGGTGGTATCCGGGCGCGGCATGGCCGGCAGGCGCAGGGCTTTCTGCAGGAAGGCAAAGGGGTCGATGATCCAGCGGCGCTGGTCCGCGCCCTCTTCCACCACGTACGGCGACAGCGCGATGCCGCCCCAGTCGCCGATGGCCACCGGGGTGAAGATGCGCTGCTGGCTGTCGCGCAGGCCAAGGACCGGGGTCGGGCCACCGTCCAGGGTGGTCAGGGACGGCAGGTCACGGGTACGCACCACCACCGGCGCCTCGAAATGGCCGATCAGCGCATCGTCCTGCTGGACCACTTCGGCCGGGCCGGTCAGCGGCGTGAAGGTACGGCGCAGGCCGAAGCGGCGCAGCACACCGTCGTTCTCCACCGGCAGGCCGGCGAGGAACGCCAGGGGCACATGCTCGTCGGCCCGGGCCGACAGCCACTGGTTGAACACCAGGGCATTCTCGGGCGGGCCACTGGTCATCCACACCACTACCCCCGCGTACAACCCGCTCATGGGCCGGTTGGGCAGTTGATCCGCCTCGAAGTAGTCGACGCGGTACCCGAGGTACTCCAGCAGCCCGCCGACGTACATGTGGCCGGGGTTCTGGTAGAGCGTGCCCTCGCGGGGGTCGAAGATCATCGCAATGCGGCGCGGCTGCACGTCGACCGTGCTGACGCCCAGATAATCGAGGTTGGGCACGGTGACATAGGGCACGAAGCCTTCGCTCACGAGCCGGGCGACCAGGGCCGGTGCCTCGTTGCGACGGTCGGGCGGCAGGTACTCGATGGCGACCAGCGGAATGCCTTTGTCGCGCAGGGGCTGCAGGTGACCGTCGAGCCAGTCGCGATCCGCCTGGGGCACGACCCGGTAAGTGCGGCGCTGGGCGTCCCAGCCGGCATGGATCGACTCGACCGCCACGGCGGCCGCCACGCCCGGCAATTCCGGCAGCACCTCGAAGCCGCGGTTGAAGAACAACTTCAAACCGGGCTCCTGACGTTTCAGCTCGCTCAGGAAATCACGCAGGGCCGCGCGCTGAGTTTCATGTTCCGCGGCGGGCAGAAGTTGGAAACTGTCCAATGTATCGAGAAACAGGCCGGCATACCCGGCTTCGCGCAATTCGCCGGCGCGGCGCAACAAGTAGGCGCGCCACTCGGGAGAGGACAAGTGCATGACCTGGCTGCCCCATGCCTTGTTCTGTACCGCACTTGCACCACTGTTGGACGCACTGCCGGTGACAGCGGCCAGGTCGCCGTCGAACTCGCCAATCGACAAGTAGGCAAAGGGCTGATTGCCCTGCGCACGCAGGAACGCCACGTCCTTGGCCTGGACGTGCGACGGCTCCAGCACGCTCCAGTCGAACTGGGCCAACTCGGAGTACGGAGGATTGGGGGCGTACCAGAACGCTACGCTTTGCGGGCCGGCAGGGCTCAACGCCGCCGCCTGCGAAGCGACGGCGGACAGTGCAGCACACAAGCTGAAAAGCCAGGTAAACGCGCGAATGACCGTCTTCCTGAAGGTGACATTCAATCCAGACGAGACAACTCCACGCTCTTCCCCATGACGCAACGCTGTAACACCGAGCATGATTGTCTCAACACGAAACGAAAGGAAAATCCATGAAATGCTGCGCGATTATTCATAAACAAATGGCCAGTACAAGCAAAATGCCTCTATTGAATAAAAATAGATACGACAATTGCTTGACGTCAAGTTTGACGCCAGAAAGGCGGGTTAATTAGCTTTTATATATCGACATGTAATTTTCAAACTAAGTGCTTATAACAGCACACTTAATATGAATAACCGACAGAACTAAGAAGCCCACTTCTTCTCGCTTCAAGCAATTACGACGCCCCTTTCTTTGTTGTAGTTCACTCGACCCGATCGTCAAGCCGTTAACGGAAACTGTCGCGTTGCGGCGGGCTGTTGTCAGCGTTTCAGGATGCCCGGGTCAAAGCACCTGACTGAGCGGCACATGCAACTTGTGGGTGAGGGCCTCTACCGCATCCCGGGCCGATGGGGTGACATGGCCGCTTTCCAGCGCCAGCACCTGGTAGATGCCGCGGCGCAGCATGTCCTGGCTGAGGTCGGCCGCCGCGCCGCGGGTGGTGCACAGGAAGCGCACCCAGGAAGTCATGATGATCCAGGCATTCAGTGTCAGTGCCTCGATCTGCCCCGGGGTCATGCGCAGGATGTCGGCGTCGACGAAGCCCTGGTAGATGCGCTGGGCGTTTTCCAGGCAGCGCTGGGAGAACAGCCGGTAGCGCTCGGCCAGCTGCGCATCGCTTTCCAGCAGGTGCTCCAGGTCGCGGTGCAGGCAGCGGTAATGCCACATGGCGGCCAGCAGCGCCTCCAGGTAGAAGGTCTTGTCCTCGATGGTCAAGGCACGGTCCTGCGGCACCTGCAGAAACCCGTCGACATGCCCTTCGTAACGGCTGAACAGCTCGGCGATGATCGCCTGCTTGTTGCGGAAGTAGTAGTAGAGGTTGCCTGGGGAAATCCCCAGGTGCGCGGCGATGTGGTTGGTGGTGACGCTGCGCTCCCCCTGGGCATTGAACAGCTCCAGGCTGGCCTGAATGATCCGCTCACGGGTTTTCTGGGGAGGCGCCATACGCAACTCGATCTCGACTCGGCTCAAGGAAGAACGCCCGACGGGCGCCCGCCAAAGGTACACGCGCAGACGGCCAAGGTGTTACCCAACCTTGCGCCAGAGCCTCGCGCCCACTTTTCGATGGGGTGCGGCCCAGGCCATACCGCGGCATGCTATTTGACACATTAGAGTAATTGCTCTAAAAATCCAGCAACCCCACGAAAACCGCGGCGTCCCCCTTTGGACCGAGCGGATTTCCCGCTGGACTGCCGAGGAGCCCGCCATGGTCGCCGACATCGCTTTTCTGGAACAAAGCCTGCAACAGAACCGACTCCAGCTCAGCCAGCTGGAACAGACCTTCGGTGCACAGCGCCAGGCCTTCCAGGCCAACCCGATGCCTTCTGCCGAACAGCGCCGGGAATGGCTCAAGGCCCTGCGCGAGCTGCTGAGCAGCGAGCGCGATGCGTTGATCCAGGCAATTTCCAAAGACTTCAGCAACCGCTCCGCCGACGAGACCCTGCTCGCCGAGCTGATGCCCAGCCTGCACGGCATCCACTACGCCAGCAAACGCCTGGGCAAATGGATGAAACCGTCGCGGCGCAGCGTGGGCATGCAGTTCATGCCGGCCTCGGCCAAGGTGATCTACCAGCCGCTCGGGGTCGTCGGGGTGATCGTGCCGTGGAACTACCCGCTGTTCCTCGCCATCGGCCCGCTGACTGGCGCCCTGGCCGCCGGCAACCGGGTGATGATCAAGATGAGCGAATCGACCCCGGCCACCTCGCAACTGGTCAAGGACCTGCTGGCGCGCATCTTTCCGGAGGACCTGGTCAGCGTGGTGCTCGGCGAAGCGGAAGTCGGCATGGCCTTCTCCAAGCTACCCTTCGACCACCTGCTGTTCACCGGCGCCACCAGCATCGGCAAGCATGTGATGCGCGCCGCCGCCGAGAACCTGACCCCGGTGACCCTGGAACTGGGCGGCAAGTCGCCGGCCATCGTTTCCAAGGATGTGCCGCTGCAGGACGCCGCCGAGCGCATCGCCTTCGGCAAGACCCTGAACGCCGGGCAGACCTGCGTCGCTCCGGACTACGTGCTGGTGCCCCACGACCGGGTCGACGGCTTCGTCGAGGCGTACCGCAGCGCGGTGCTGAACTTCTACCCGCAGCTCAAGGACAACCCCGATTACACGGCGATCATCAACGAGCGCCAGCAGAGTCGCCTGGACGGCTACGTCAGTGACGCGCAGAGCAAGGGCGCGACCCTCGTGCCGCTGTTCAGCGAGGCCCAGGGCCGACGCATGCCCCACAGCGTGCTGCTGAATGTCAGCGATGAGATGAAGGTCATGCAGGACGAAATCTTCGGCCCGCTGCTGCCCATCGTGCCCTACACCCGCATCGAAGACGCCTTCGCCTACATCAACCAGCGCCCCCGGCCGTTGGCGTTGTACTACTTCGGTTACGACAAGGGTGAGCAGCAGCGCGTGCTGCACGAAACCCACTCCGGCGGCGTGTGCCTGAACGACACCCTGCTGCACGTGGCCCAGGACGACATGCCCTTCGGCGGCGTCGGCCCCTCAGGCATGGGGCACTACCACGGCCACGAAGGGTTCCTGACCTTCAGCAAGGCCAAGGGCGTGTTCATCAAGCAGCGCTTCAACGCCGCCCGCCTGATCTACCCGCCGTACAACAAGGCCCTGCTGAAACTGGTCTACAAGCTGTTCGTGCGCTGACCCCGCCGTACGCCGTGAGCCCGCCCTGGCCGGGGTGAGGCTCACGGCACCCCCTGCAACAATCGCCCACGCGGCGCTGGTGATAATAAAAATGATCGACACCACCGTTGGACCCGCGAACCTGTCGCGGCGCAGCCTGCTCAAGGTCGGCCTGGTCGGCTCGGCCTTCCTCGCCACCGCCGGCGTGACCGCCACGCTCAGCGGCTGCTCGGCGAGCCACCCGCACACCGGCATGCTGATCCTGCGCAGCAGTGACCTGCCGTTCCTGCGTGCCCTGATCCCGGTGCTGCTCGAAGGCGCCGTGGCGCCGGAGAACATGCCCAAGGCGGTGGAGGACACCATCGCCAGCCTCGACTACAGCCTCAGCCACCTGTCGCCGGAGATGCTCAAGCTCACCGTGCAACTGTTCGACGTGCTGTCCATGCCGATCACCCGCGGCCCGCTGACCGGCATCTGGGGCAGCTGGGAAAACGCCTCGCACGACGATATCCAGGCCTTCCTCGACCGCTGGCAGAACAGTTACCTCGACCTGCTGAAAATGGGCCACGCCTCGCTGCTGCAACTGGTGATGATGAGCTGGTACAGCCGACCGGAGTCCTGGGCGCACTGCGGCTACCCCGGCCCGCCTACGGTCTGACGGCTGGCTGCGCGTCAGCCAGGCGTCGTTGCAGGTGCGCTCAGCCTCGAATGCAGCGCAATCACAAGAAAGAGAGCCTTGAAATGCCTGTACCCGATAGCTTCAAAGAAGGCCTGGCCCGGGGTTGGAAGACCCACGATGGCTCACGCCTGGACAAGAACCTGACCCTCGAGGCCGACGTGGCGATCGTCGGCAGCGGGGCCGGAGGCGGCACCACGGCGGAAATTCTCAGCGCCGCCGGGTTCAAGGTGCTGCTGATCGAAGAAGGCCCGCTCAAAACCAGCAGCGACTTCAAGATGCTCGAAGACAAGGCCTACGCCACCCTGTACCAGGAAGGCATCGGTCGCATGAGCAAGGACGGCGCCATCACCATCATGCAGGGCCGCGCGGTCGGCGGCTCGACCCTCATCAACTGGACCTCGAGCTTTCGTACCCCCGACCCGACCCTGGAGCACTGGGCCAAGGAGCATGGGGTCAAGGGCCACAGCCCGGCCGAGATGGCGCCCTGGTTCGAGCGCATGGAGCAGCGCCTGGGCGTCGCCCCCTGGGCCATCCCGCCCAACCCGAACAACGACGTGATCCGCAACGGCTGCGAGGCGCTCGGCTATCACTGGAAGGTGATTCCGCGCAACGTGCGCGGCTGCTGGAACCTCGGCTACTGCGGCATGGGTTGCCCGACCAACGCCAAACAATCGATGCTGGTCACCACCATCCCCGCGACCCTGGAAAAAGGCGGGGAGCTGCTATACCTCGCCCGCGCCGACAAGCTGCTGATCGAGGGCGACAAGGTGGTCGGCCTGCAGTGCCTGGGCATGGATGAACGCTGCGTGGCGCCCAACGGCCACACCATCACGGTCAAGGCCCGGCACTACGTGCTGTCCGGCGGCGGCATCAATACACCGGGGCTGCTGCTGCGCTCCGACGCACCCGACCCCTACCAGCGCACCGGCAAACGCACCTACCTGCACCTGGTGAATTTCTCCGCGGCGCAGTTCGAGCAGGTGATCAACCCGTTCCACGGCGCGCCGCAGTCGGTCTACACCGATCACTTCCAATGGGACGACGGCACCGCCGGACGCCTCTCCTACAAACTGGAAGTGCCACCCCTGCAGCCAGCCCTGACCGCCACCCTGCTCGGCCGTTTCGGCATCGACAACGCCCTGCGCATGGAACAGTTGCCTCACACCAACGTGATGCTGGCGCTGCTGCGCGACGGCTTCCACCCGGACAGCGCCGAAGGCAGGGTGGAGCTGCGCGGCGACGGCAGCCCGGTGCTCGATTACCAGATGACCGACTACACCTGGGACGGGGTCAAACGGGCCTTCCACAGCATGGCCGAGATCCAGCTCGCCGCCGGCGCCAAGGCGGTGATGCCGCTGCACGCCGACGCCGACTACGTGAAGACTGCCGCCGAGGCCAAGGCACTGATCGACGGCCTCGACCTGTCGCTGTACCGCACGCGCCTGGGCAGTGCCCATGTGATGGGCGGCTGCGCCATGGGTGAAGACCCGCAGCAGGCGGTGACCGACAGCCTGGGGCGGCACCATCAGCTCAGCAACCTGTCGATCCACGACGGCTCGCTGTTTCCCACCAGCATCGGCGCCAACCCGCAGCTGTCGGTGTATGGCCTCACCGCCAAGCTGGCCACCGCACTGGCCGACCGCCTGGCCTGAGCGGAGGACACGACCGTGACGAGCAAACTCATCGCCGGACTGCTGATCGTCGCCGGCATCATCCACCTGCTGCCCCTCAGCGGCGTGCTCGGTGCCGAACGCCTGGCCACCCTCTATGGGCTGTCGTTCGACGAACCGAACACACTGATCCTGATGCGCAGCCGCGCGGTGCTGTTCGGCCTGCTCGGCGCGCTGCTGATCTACGCCGCGTTCCGCCCGCTGTTGCAGCCCGTGGCCTTCGCCGGCGGCCTGATCAGCGTGCTGTCGTTCCTCTACGTGGCCTGGGCCAGCCCCGGCTACAACGACGCCATACGCCGGGTGGTGATCGCCGACTGGGTGGCCCTGGGTTGTCTGCTGCTGGCCCTTGTGCTGTATGCCATCGACCACGCCGAACGGTGAAACGTCAGCTCGACTTGGCCGCCGGGGATCGCTGCGCTACCATCCGACTCCCTTTCGATCCGCCAGGACGTCACGATGAATCGAGTGTTATACCCAGGCACCTTCGACCCCATCACCAAGGGCCATGGAGACTTGGTCGAACGCGCCGCGCGTCTGTTCGACAGCGTGATCATCGCGGTAGCCGCCAGCCCCAAGAAAAACCCCCTGTTCTCCCTGGAGCAGCGCGTCGAACTGGCCCGTGAAGTCACCAAGCACCTGCCGAACGTCGAAGTGGTCGGGTTCTCCACGCTGCTGGCGCACTTCGCCAAGGAGCAAGGAGCCAATGTCTTCCTGCGCGGCCTGCGCGCGGTGTCGGACTTCGAATACGAATTCCAGCTGGCCAACATGAACCGCCAACTGGCGCCGGACGTGGAAAGCCTGTTCCTCACGCCGTCGGAGAAATACTCCTTCATCTCCTCGACGCTGGTGCGTGAAATCGCCGCACTGGGCGGCGACATCTCGCAGTTCGTCCACCCTGCCGTGGCCAGCGCCCTGACCGAGCGCTTCAAACGCTGACACCGCCTCCAGCCTGAGCATTCCCACTGGCCGGGCTGGCCAGCGGCATGGCGCCTGCCCTGACAATCCGGCACAATTCGCCTAGCGTTGTCTGCCCATGTTTGTAAGATGCCGTGGTGACTCACCGCGGCAGGAGCGTTTAGTTCATGTCCCTGATCATCACCGACGATTGCATCAACTGCGACGTCTGCGAGCCTGAGTGCCCGAATGCGGCGATTTCCCAAGGTGAGGAGATCTACGTGATCGACCCCAACCTGTGCACCGAATGCGTGGGCCACTACGATGAGCCGCAGTGCCAGCAGGTGTGCCCGGTCGACTGCATCCCGCTCGATGAAAACCGCGTCGAGACCAAGGACCAACTGATGCAGAAGTACATGAAAATCACCGGAAAGGCCTGACGCCGGTGACCCTCGGGCGTCGTTTCACCCGCTGGCGAGCGATCGCCGGCTCGCTGTTCTTGCTGCTCGCCCTCGACGCCCACGCCGTCGAACACCCTGGCCGCTCGGCCATCGCCACTGCCCACCCCGCCGCCACCGTTGCCGGCCAGGAAACCCTGGCCCTGGGCGGCAATGCCTTCGATGCGGCCGTGGCCATCAGCGCAGCCCTGGCAGTCGTCGAACCCTATGGCTCGGGCATCGGTGGTGGCGGCTTCTTCCTGCTGCGTGAGGCCGGCGACACGCCCACCTACCGCTTCATCGACGCCCGCGAGCGCGCACCGCTGAAGGCCCACGCCGACCTCTACCGGCGCGATGGCGAGGTGCAGAAACACCTGTCCCTGAACGGCGCCCTGGCGGCGGCAATCCCCGGCCTGCCCGCCGCCCTGGTCGACCTGGCCCAGCGTTTCGGTCGCCTGCCGCTGCGCGATTCCCTGGCTCCGGCGATTCGCCTGGCCCGGGACGGCGTCGGCATCGACCGCGTGTACCGGGAACGGGCGCGATGGCGCCTCGATGCCCTGCGCGATGACCCGGAAAGCGCACGCATCTTCCTCGACGACGGCGAGATTCCCGACGAATTCGGCCTGCTGCGCCAACCCGACCTGGCGCGCACCCTGGAACGCCTGGCCCGCGACGGCCACGCCGGGTTCTATGGCGGCGAAACCGCCGAGAAACTGGTGATGGGCGTGCAGGCGGCCGGCGGCATCTGGACCCTGCGCGACCTGCGTGAGTACCGCATCGTCGAGCGCGCGCCGTTGCAGGTCGAGCTGGCCGACCAACGCCAGTTGATCAGCGCTCCGCCGCCCTCGGCCGGCGGCCTGATCCTGGCTCAGAGCCTGCTGACCCTGCAGCACCTGCCCTGGCGCGAGGCCGATGCGGTGCAGCGCACCCACTACGTCGCGGAAACCCTGCGCCGCGCCTACCGCGACCGGGGTCTGCTGGGCGACCCGGACTTTGTAGCCAACCCGCTGGACAGGTTGCTCGCGCCGGCCTACCTGCACGCGTTCCGCCAGGGCATCCAGGCCGACAGGGCCACCCCGAGCGCCAGCCTGCCACCGGCCGGCACCTGGCACGAAGGCGACCACACCACCCACTTCTCGGTGCTGGATGCCGAGGGCAACGCCGTGGCGGCCACCCTGTCGATCAACCTGCCGTTCGGCGCGGCCTTCACCGTGCCGGGCACCGGCGTGCTGCTGAATGATGAAATGGATGATTTCGCCGCCGATGTACAGGGCAGCAACGCCTATGGCCTGGCTGGCAGCCACGCCAACGCCATCGCCGCCGGCAAGCGACCGCTGTCGAGCATGAGCCCGACCTTCATCGAAAGCCCGAGTGAATTCACCAGTTTCGGCACGCCGGGCGGCAGCCGCATCCCGAGCATGGTGCTGCTGTCCATTCTCGAGTACCTGGACGGCCAGCCCGTGGCCCGTTGGCCCGCCGTGGCGCGCTACCACCACCAGTTCCTGCCCGACGTGATCGAGCACGAGCCGGGCACCTTCAGCCCGGCGCAGGCGGCAGCCTTGCAGGCCCGTGGCCATCAGCTCAAGCTGGTGGACCGGCAGTACGGCAACCAGCAGGTGCTGTACTGGCAGAAGCAGAAACAGCAGGTCGAGGCCGCCAGCGACCCGCGGGGCATTGGCACCAGCGCGGTATCGCCCGCGCCGTGACCCACCCTCAGGGGAGCTGAATCAGGCTCCCCTCGTCGCCCGCCAGGTGGCGCAGCTCGCGGAACAGCGGCTGTTCCGCCCCCAGCATCAGCACGTTGCGCAGGCTCTGAAAGATGCGGCTGACATACCCCAAGTCATTCATCAGCGAGCTGGTCTGCAGGCCATCCAGTCCGCCGCTGCGCACCGCGGCGAACAGGCGCTGGCGGAATTGACCGTCGAAATCCGCCGCCTGGCCGTCGAGCCAGCGCAGGCGCTGCTGCCAGGCTTCTTCGGGCAGCTCTGAACGCGCCAGCTCACGCAACTCATGCAGGGTCGACAGCAGGTGGCGACGTAGGTCCTGGTAGGCATCGCGCACCGGCGATGGCGGCGTATCGAGGTAATGCCCAAGGTTCTTCTGCAGGTGCTTGGCATCCTTGACCGCGTCCACCAGTTGCAGCGCCGCCAGTTGGCAACTGACCCAGAACTGCTGGTGCGCCTCGTCCATGGGCTGCTCCATGCGCCCCATGAAGCTCAGCAGGTCGCCGTACACACCCTTGATGTGCTGGCGGTACAGGTACTCGGCATCCACCCCGTCGCGGACCGGCCGGGCCTGCAGCACGGCTTCGTCGGCCTTGGCCCGGTCCAGTTGGTCCACCGGCAGGTACAGCGCATGGCAGATCACCTCCAGGCTCAGGCGGCCGAGGTGATTGAGCTCCTGCACCACGGCGCCGGACGCGGCTTCCACCGAATCCAGCGCCCGTTCATTGAGGTAACGCGCCCGGGTGGGCTCGGGCGCTTGCGCCACCGTAGGCGCCAGTTCGGCGATCAGCACCGTCGGCTCGCGGCGCTCCGGCAGCCAGCGGATCAGGTAGCGCGCCAGCCGCCCCTGCCAGGGCCAGAACAGCGCCACGCCCATGGCGTTGAACAGGGTGTGGAACATCGCCAGCTGGATCAGGCTGTTGTCACCCAGTCCCAGCGGCTCGGCCAGGGCGTGCACCAGCCAGGCCAGGGGTTCGAGCAGGGTGAAGGCCAGCACACCGGTGAGCACGTTGAACAGCACGTGGGCCAGCGCCAGTCGCTGGCCGCTGCGGTTGCCGCCCAGGGAACCGACGAAGGCGGTGGTGACGCTGCTGCCGATGTTCGAGCCGATGGCGATGGCCAGGCTCTGCCCCAGTTCCAGCTGGCCGCCGGCCAGGGCCGCCAGGGTCAGCATCAGCGTGGCGTGACTGGACTGCAGCACCACGGTAATCAGCATGCCGATGCCGGTGAACAGCAGCGCGCCCATCACGCCGTCTGCCTGCAACGCACTCATGTCCAGGCCGTCGCCGAAGCTGGCGAAGCCGTCCTTGATCTGGTCGATACCCAGGAAGATGAAGGCGATGCCCAGCACGATGCGCCCGGCCGCCTTGCTCTTGGCCCCGAAGAAGCCAGCCAGCACGCCGAACACCAGCAGCGGCAGCGCCAGGGGGCTGAGGCTGAGGTTCTGCCCGGCCAGCGCCAGCAACCAGATGCCGCTGGTGGCGCCCAGGTTGGCGCCGAACAGGATGGCGATACCGCCCGCCAGCTGGATCAGGCCGGTGCTGATGAAGGCGATGGTGAGCAGCGACACCAGGGTGCTGGATTGCAGCAGCAGGGTGCCGCCCACGCCAAACAGCAGGCTCTTGAACGGCGTCGCGGTGCTGCGCGCCAGCACCTGTTCCAGCTTGCTGCCGGCCAGTTGCCGCAGGCCCTCTTCCAGGCACTGCATGCCGAACAGGAACATCGCCAGGCCACCGCAGAGCTGCAGCCAGCCGGCACTCAGCCAGAAGGAGGCGACCAGTCCCAGGGTCACCACCAGCAGGGTCATCGTACGCAGGTATTTCATTGCCACCGTGTCCTTTTAGCGGGGCTCAAAGCAAACGGCCCCTCGCCCGGTTGGGGGCGAAGGGCCGTCGTGAAGCGGATACGGGCGGTATCAGTCCTGCTTGTAGCCGCTCGAGGTGCAGCCCAGGCAGCGCACGAAGGCCTCGCGGCCCGGCTCGACGACCAGCGCCTGGCCGGCTTCGCCGACGTTACCGCCCAATGCGGTGAACGGCAGGCTGACCACGAAGGCGGCAGCGCCGATCACGGTGGCACCGATCAGCAGCGGACGGGCGATCAGCAGGTCGCCGATCATCGCGTAGCCCTTCGGTGCATTGACGGTGTAGACAGGGTCACCGCTGGTGTTCTGCTGAACCACTTCAGCCTGCGCCGGCAGCGCCAGCAGGCCAGAGGTCAGCGCCAGGACAGCAGCGATTGAGCGAAACAGTTTCATGGGGCGATCCTTCAGCTATTAGGAGGCAGTTGTTAGGAGGCAGTGAACCTAACTATAACAGTGCTCTGGCAATTGTCAGCGTGACGGCCGTCAATCGCCATGAAAGGCGTACTCCGGCTTTTTCGGGATAAATGGCCGGTAGAACGCCAGGATTTCCCGCAGATCGGCCGCCTCGTCCCCGGTGGGCCAGAAGGCCGGGCCGATCACCACGCGCCGATTCTGGAAGTCCAGCGCCCCCAGCACGATGGGCACGCCCGCCCCACGGGCGATGTGGTAGAAGCCCATTTTCCAGCGCTCGACCTTCTTGCGCGTGCCTTCCGGCGACAGCACCAGGATGAATTGCCGGTGCTCGTGGAAGGCCTGGATCGCCTGGTCCACGGTGTTGCGCTGCTGGTCGCGGCGAATGGCGATGCCGCCCCAGCGGCGCAGCAGCGAGCCGAAGGGCCCTTGGAAGATCGTGTGCTTGCCGAACCAGCGGGCATTGAGGCGCAGCACGAATTTCACCGCGAGAAAGATCACGAAATCCCAGTTGGAGGTGTGGTGCGCGCCGATGGCCACGAACTTGTCGAGCCGGGGCAGTTCGCCCTCGATGCGCCAGCCCATGGCCTTCAGCACAGTGCGCCCGACCCACTCGGTCAGCGGGCTGCGGGGCAGGTAGTTACCGGACATCGAACACCCTCGGTATTTTCTTGTTGTTGTATCGGACGTTCCAGGCGCTCAGCGCTGGCAGCGCGGGCAGTACACGCTGGCGCGCTGGCCCAGTTTCACTTCACGCAGGGTGCTGCCGCACACCTTGCAGAACTCTCCGCCCCGGCCGTAGACGAACAGCTCCTGCTGGAAGTAGCCCGGCAGGCCATCGCCACCGACGAAGTCGCGCAGGGTGGTGCCGCCGCGCTCGATGGCATGGGCCAGGATGCGTTTGATCTCCAGCGCCAGGCGCAGGTAACGCGCCCGGGAGACGGAGCTGGCCTCGCGGCGCGGGTCGATACCGGCGGCGAACAGCGCTTCGGTGGCGTAGATGTTGCCGACCCCGACCACCACGGCGTTGTCCATGATGAACGGTTTGATCGCCATGGAACGGCCGCGGGACAGCTGAAACAGCCGCTCGCCATCGAACAGGGCGGTCAGCGGCTCCGGCCCCAGCTTGCTGAGCAGCTCGTGCTGCAGCGGGTCGGCGCTCCAGAGCAGCGCACCGAAACGGCGCGGGTCGGTGTAGCGCAGGGACAGCCCGGACTCCAGCTCGATGTCCACGTGCTCGTGCTTGGCCGCCGGCAGGCCGCATTCGACCAGGCGCAGGCTGCCGGACATGCCCAGGTGGCTGATCAGGCTGCCGGTCTCGGCCTTGATCAGCAGGTACTTGGCCCGGCGCGACACGCCCTCGATACGCTGCCCGGACAGGCGGATATCGAGGTCTTCGGGAATCGGCCAGCGCAGGCGGCGCTCACGCACCACCACACGGCTGACGCGCTGGCCTTCCAGGTAGGGGGCAATGCCCCGGCGGGTGGTTTCGACTTCTGGCAATTCGGGCATGGACGGTCAATCGGTTGCAACGGCGGGCCGCCACATTAGCAGGATTGCCCGGGAGCGACGAGCCAGCCGCTAGGCGGCGCCCAGCTCGCGAATGCTCTCGCGCAGGTTCTCGAAGTCGTAGTCGGACAGGCCCACGTATTCCAGCACCCGCTGCTCGATGCTCTGCCATTCGTGGTCTTCGGGCTGGTTACCGAGGATGCGGTGGCTTTCACAGATGTGCTCGGCCATTTTCAGGATCGCCAGCAGGGTCTTGAGCTGGGCGTCCCCGGCCTCGTCGCTGAAGATCGACAGGGCATTGTGGTGGCTGGCGATGGCCTCGCACAGGTGCAGCGGCAGGTTCCAGGACTTGGCCGTGAAGTAACCGACCACCGCGTGGTTGGTGTTGAGCAGGCGGTTTTCCGTGTCCACCACCCGGTTCTCGGCGCTGGCGCTGTAGTAGGCCTCTTCCAGGACGACCATGTAGTTGGGGAAGCGCTTGACCATCAGCGGGATGCCGCAATTGTGGAACAGGCCCAGGGTGTAGGCCTCGTCCGGCGAGTGGTAGCCGATGCGCTTGGCCAGGGTCAGGCAGGTCATGGCCACGTCCTGGGCGGTGTCCCAGAAGCGGTTGAGGGTGACGATCGCCTCGTCGCTCAGCTCGCCCTTGATCGACTGGGCGTTGATCAGGTTGATCACCGTGTCGCAGCCCAGCAGGTTCACCGCCTGCTGGATCGAGGCGATACGGTTGGTCAGGCCGAAGAACGGCGAATTGACGATCTTCAGCAGCGCACCGGACAACCCCGGGTCCTGGCTGATCAGCCGGGCGATGACCTTCAGGTCCGGGTTAGGCATGACCTGCTCCATCTGCAGGTCGACCATGATCTGCGGCTGCGGCGGCACGCTGATGCCCTGCAGGGCTTTCTGAATCTGTTCGGGGGAAACGTGCTTGGACATGGCGATCGAGGCGTGAACGGGGTGGAGCCGGGAGTCTAACCCGAGCGCCGGGGGCCTTGCTGTCATTCCTTTGTCTGAACTTTCAGGCCCTGCCCGGTCGGACCTATAACAGTCCGCGGATAACGAGGATCACCATGACACAGTCCCTGAAAGGCAAACGCATCGCCCTGCTGGTCACCGATGGCTTCGAGCAGGTCGAACTCACCGAACCCAAGAAGGCGTTGGAACAGGCCGGCGCCACGGCGGATATCCTGGCGAACAAGGCCGGCCAGGTCCGTGGCTGGCACCACGACAAGCCAGGCGACCTGTTCGAGGTGAGCAAGACCTTCGAGCAGGCCCGTATCGAGGATTATGACGCCCTGGTGCTGCCCGGTGGCGTGTTCAATTCCGACCAGATACGCAGCGTTCCCGAGGCCCAGGCTCTGGTCAAGGCGGCGGCCAAGGCCCACATGACCATCGCCGTGATCTGCCACGGCGCCTGGCTGCTGGTATCGGCCGACCTGGTCAAGGACCGGACCCTGACCAGCTGGAGCTCGCTGAAGGACGACATCGTCAACGCCGGCGGCTACTGGATCGACAAGGAAGTGGTCAAGGACGGCACGCTGATCAGCAGCCGCAAGCCGGATGACCTCCCGGCCTTCAACAAGGAGCTGATCGAATCCCTCGCGGCCTGAGTATTCGCCACGCGGGGCCGCCGTTCGGGCAGGCGACTGGGCTATAATCCCGCTCTTTTTCCCGGAGAGTCCCCATGTCCCTGCCCAGCTTGCGCCTGAAAGCCAATGCCGATCGACGCCTGCGCGCCGGCCACCTGTGGGTCTACAGCAACGAGATCGACGTCGCCGCCACCCCGCTGAACGGCTTCGTCCCCGGCGCCCAGGCCGTGCTCGAAGCCGCCGGCGGCAAGCCGCTGGGCATCGTCGCCGTCAGCCCGAACAACCTGATCTGCGCCCGCCTGCTGTCGCGTGACGTCAAGCACGTGCTGGACAAATCCCTGCTGGTGCACCGCCTGAACGTGGCCCTGAGCCTGCGCGAACGGCTGTTCGACCAGCCCTGCTACCGCCTGGTGTACGGCGACTCCGACCTGCTGCCGGGCCTGGTGGTCGACCGTTTCTTCGACATCCTGGTGGTGCAACTGGCCTCGGCCACCATGGAGCAGCACAAGGACGACGTGCTCGCCGCCCTGGTCCAGGTGCTCAAGCCCCGCGGCATCCTGCTCAAGAACGATTCGGCCGCTCGTGACGCCGAAGGCCTGGAGCGTTACGTCGACACGCCGTTCGGCCTGGTGCCGGAGTGGGTCGCCCTGGAAGAGAACGGCGTGAAGTTCGAAGCGCCGGTGATCGAAGGTCAGAAGACCGGCTGGTTCTATGACCACCGCATGAACCGCGCGCGCCTGGCGCCCTACGTCAAGGGCAAGCGTGTGCTCGACCTGTTCAGCTACATCGGCGGCTGGGGGGTGCAGGCCGCGGCCTTCGGCGCCAGCGACGTGATGTGCGTGGACGCTTCCGGCTTCGCCCTCGACGGCGTGGAGCGCAACGCCGCCCTGAACGGCCTGACCGACCAGGTCGCCTGCGTCGAAGGCGATGTGTTCGAAGCCCTCAAGCAGCTCAAGGCCGCCGAAGAGCGCTTCGACGTGATCGTGGCCGACCCGCCTGCCTTCATCAAGCGCAAGAAGGACATCAAGAACGGCGAGGCCGCCTACCGCCGCCTCAACGAAACCGCCATGCGCCTGCTGAACAAGGACGGCATCCTGTTCAGCGCCAGTTGCTCCATGCACCTGGAAGAAGACAACCTGCAGAACATCCTGCTGACCAGCGCCCGCCACCTGGACCGCAACATCCAGCTGCTCGAGCGCGGCGCCCAGGGCCCGGACCATCCGGTGCACCCGGCCATCATCGAGACCCGCTACATCAAGAGCCTGACGGTCCGCCTGCTGCCCAACAGCTGATGACCGACGCCGGTGCGCCCTGCTGCGGGCGCACCGGCAACGGCCGCGCTCCACCCGCCGGTCGCACCTCGCCTTCGCACCGAATCACACCCCATTGCTACCGGGTTGCACCGCTCAGGTGCGTGTCGACCGGTGCCTCTTTCCCACCCAGTGTTACCCCCGCCCACACCCGCGCCCCTGCACGAATCCACGCCTTGACTAGACTCAAGCGGCACGGCAGAGCCGTTGCCGGTGTTTTTCTCCAGGGCTGGCGTGCTTATTGCTCTTGGCTATTCGATAACAACCGCTGGCACGCACCGCAAGACGGTTGAGGGGACAGTCAGGCCGCGCCACAAGCGAGCGCCTGTTTGATGGGAAGTTGGGGAGGGTTATGGCTGATCAGGCTGGGGACAAACCGTTCCTGCAATTCACCAATGTGAAAAAGACCTACGACCACAAGAGTCTGGTGGTCAAGAACTTCAACCTGGACGTCGCCAAGGGGGAGTTCATCACCCTGCTCGGCCCCTCCGGCTCGGGCAAGACCACCTGCCTGATGATGCTCGCCGGCTTCGAGGACGTGACCAGCGGCGAGATCCTCATCAACGGCCGTTCGGTCACCAGCATCGCGCCCTACGACCGCAACATCGGCATGGTTTTCCAGCAGTACGCGCTGTTCCCACACATGACCATACGCGAGAACCTCGCCTACCCCCTGAAGATCCGCAAACTGCCCAAGGACCAGATCCGCGCCAAGGTCGAGGAATACCTGGCCCTGGTCGAGCTGCAGGCCTTTGGCGGCCGCTACCCCGGGCAGTTGTCCGGCGGCCAGCGCCAGCGCGTGGCCCTGGCCCGTGCGCTGATCTTCGCCCCGGACATCGTGCTGATGGACGAACCCCTCGGCGCCCTCGACAAGAAACTGCGCGAGCAGATGCAGTTCGAGATCAAGCGCCTGCATGACCAGCTCGGCTTCACGGTGATCTACGTCACCCACGACCAGACCGAAGCCCTGACCATGAGCGACCGCATTGCCGTGTTCAACAACGGCGTGGTCCAGCAATGCGCGCCACCCCACGTGCTCTACGAGCGCCCGGCCAACCTGTTCGTGGCCGATTTCATCGGCGAGAGCAACAAACTCGCCGGCACCATCGAATCGGTCGACGACGACACCGTGTCGGTGCGCCTGAGCGACGGCGTGCTGGTCAGTTGCCTGAAGGCCAACTGCACCGAAGCTGGCTTGCCCACCACCGTGTCGGTGCGCCCGGAAAAGCTCACCTTCACCGGTCGCCTGGGCGCCACCGGCAACCAGGTCAAGGCACGCTTCATCACCCGCCACTACGTGGGCGAATACATCCGCTACCACTTCGAAACCGCCGACGGCACCGAACTGGTGGTGAAGAACCTGAACGACAGTTCAGCCCCGCAATTCAGCGCCAGGGATGAGGTCACCCTGGCCTGGCTGCCCGAAGACAGCCAGGCCCTGGACCGGCCCGTCGTCACCACGACGCCTTAACACCACCACAACAACAGGAATGGAGCACAGCAATGGCTAGATCACTGACCACCCGCTTTTCCACCCTCGCACTGGCTGCGGCGCTGGGCACGGCGCCCTTCGCCGCCAGCGCGGCGGACAGCCTGACCGTCGTGTCATGGGGCGGCTCCTACGGTGCGGCGCAGAAGAAACACGTTGTCGATCCCTACCAGAAGGACACCGGGGTCAAGGTGCTGTTCGAGGACTACTCCGGCGGCGTGGCCGAGATCAAGGCTCAGGTCGAGTCCGGCAACATCCAGTGGGACGTGGTCGACTTCGAGGTGATCGACCTCGAACGCGCCTGCTCCGAAGGCCTGCTGGAAACCCTCGACCACAGCGTTCTGCCAGCCGGCATCGACGGCGTCCCGGCCGACAAGGATTTCATCCCCGAAGCCCTGGCCAGCGAGTGCGCGGTCGGCAACATCGTCTGGTCGGTGGTGTTCGCCTACAACCAGAAAACCATCGGCGACACCAAGGCCGCGAGCATCGAAGACTTCTTCGACACCGCCAAGATCCCGGGCAAGCGTGCCATGCGCAAACGCCCGCAGGTGAACATGGAGTGGGCCCTGATGGCCGATGGCGTAGCGCCTGAGGACGTCTATGAAGTCCTGGCCACGCCGGAAGGCCAGCAGCGCGCCTTCGACAAACTGGCCAGCATCAAGAAGGACATCGTCTGGTTCGACTCCTGGTCCCAGGCACCGCAACTGCTGAACGACGGTGGCGCGGTACTGGTGCAGTCGGCCAACGGCCGCTTCTACGACGCCATCGTGCAGGAGAAAAAGCCCTTCGAAATCGTCTGGGACGGCCACGTCTATGACCTCGACGCCTGGGCCATCGTGAAGGGCTCGAAGAAAAAAGACCTGGCCATGGAGTTCATCAAGTACGCCACGGGCTCCAAGCCGCTGGCCGGCATGCCGGACGTCGCCTACGGCCCGACCCGCAAGTCGTCCATGCCGCTGGCCGACCAGACCGCCACGCCGCACCTGCCGACCGCCCACCTCGACAAGGGCATCCAGGCCGGCTCCGAGTTCTGGGCCGACTACGGCGAGTCGCTGGGCGAGAAGTTCAACGAGTGGCTGCTGAAGTAACTCAGAGCGGCCCCTTTCCGCGGGGAGAGGGGCTTGATGCTCGACTGAAGGTATCCACCCCGTAGGGTGGGTTAGGCGCAGGAAGCGGAGCGGTCGGTAAACGCTATACCCGCTGCGCCGTAACCCACCAGATGAGGCGCACCTGATCCCGCTCGGTGGGTTACGCCGCGCCCAGACACCCTGGCGCCAGTTGGCTCGGTGGTCCGCGCGGCTAACCCACCCTACAACGCACCGGAGAAGCAGTTTGTCATCCCTGACCACCCACGAAGCCGGCCAGGCCGCCAGCGCCCGCCGCAAAAAACGCCTCACCGCCTTTCTGTTCGTGGTGCCGTTGCTGGCGTTCATCCTGCTGACCTTCGTCGCCCCGATCGGCAGCATGTTGTGGCGCAGCGTGCACCACCCGACCGTGGCCGAGATGATTCCGCTGACCCTGGCCGAGCTCAAGCGCTGGGAAGATCACAAGCAACTGCCGGACGAACAGACCCTGCAGGTCTTCGTCAGCGAACTGCATGGGCTCAACGAGCAGCGCCTGTCCGGCAAGCTCTCCGAGGAGTTCAACCGCGCCTATACGGGCATGTCCAGCGTGGTCAAATCCACGGCACGCCGGGTCGGCCGGCTGGAAACCGACGAGCTGCCGGCCAAGGGCGTCGAGACCCTGCTCGCCGCGCACCGCAACTGGGAAAAGCCTGAACTCTGGTACGCCATCCAGCGCGCGGGCCAGGTCTACACCTACGATTACTACCTGACGGCCCTGGACCTGGAACTGCACCCCGAAGAGGGGCTTCAGGTGCGCCAGGACACGCAGATCTACCTGCAGCTCTACAGCAAGACGCTGAGCATGGCCCTGGTCATCACCCTGCTCTGCGCAGTGCTGGGCTACCCGCTGTCCTACTACCTGGCCAGCCTGCCGGAGAACCGCGCCAACCTGCTGCTGGTGCTGGTGCTGCTGCCCTTCTGGACGTCCCTGCTGGTGCGCACCACGGCCTGGATCGCGCTGCTGCAGACCAACGGCGTGATCAACTCGTTCCTGCTCAGCCTGGGCCTGATCGGCCAGCCGTTCGAGATGCTCTACACCTCGTTCGCCACGGTGGTGGCGATGACCCACATCCTGCTGCCGTTCATGGTGTTGCCGCTGTACAGCGTGATGCGTGGCATCGACCCCAGCTACCTGCGCGCGGCGCTGTCCCTGGGGGCACGGCCGATCCCGGCGTTCGCCCGTATCTACTTCCCCATGACCCTGCCGGGCCTCAGTGCCGGTGCGCTGCTGGTGTTCATCATCTCGGTCGGCTACTACATCACCCCGGCCCTGGTCGGCGGCACCGACGGGCAGATGATCAGCAACATCATCGCCTTCCACATGCAGCGCTCGAACAACTGGGAACTGGCCGCCGCACTGGGTTCGCTGCTGCTGGCGCTGATCCTGCTGCTCTATTGGGTGTACGACCGCTTCGTCGGCGCCAGCAACATCAAACTGGGATGAGTCAACGATGAAATTGCCCAGCTACTACGGCTTCTGGCACCGCCTCGGCAACTGGCTGCTCAAGACCAGCTCCTGGCTGGTGCTGCTGTTCCTGATCCTGCCGATCCTGGTCATCGTGCCGCTGTCGTTCAACGCCGAGCCGTTCTTCAGCTTCACCGAAGGCATGCTCACCCTGCAGCCCGAGGCCTACTCGCTGCGCTGGTACCGGGAAATCTTCAGCGACCCGAAATGGGTCCTGGCGATCCAGAACAGCTTCTTCATCGGCATCTTCGCCACCCTGCTGGCCACGGTGCTCGGCACCTGCGCCGCCGTCGGCCTGGCCCGCGACGAGATGCCGTTCCGCCGGCTGATCACCGCCCTGCTGCTATCGCCGATGATCGTCCCGCTGATCATCACCGCCGCCGGCATGTTCTTCTTCTACTCGGACCTGGGCCTGGCCGGTAACTACCTGGGCGTGATCCTGGCGCACGCCGCCCTGGGCACGCCCTTCGTGATCATCACCGTGACCGCGACCCTGAGCGGCTTCGACTACTCCCTGGCCCGCGCCGCGCTGAACCTGGGCGCCACGCCGATCCGGGTATTCTTCGACATCATCATGCCGCTGATCCGCCCCGGGGTGATCTCCGGTGCGCTGTTCGCCTTCATCACCTCGTTCGACGAAGTGGTGGTGATCCTGTTCATGGCGGGCCCGCAGCAACGCACCATTCCCCGGCAGATGTTCTCGGGCCTGCGCGAGCAGATCAACCCGAGCATCCTGGCCATCGCCACCCTGCTGATCCTGGTGTCCATCGCCCTGCTGGTCACCATCGAGCTGCTGCGCCGCCGCTCCGAACGCCTGCGCGGCATCGAGATTCCCACCTGACACGGCGCCCTGCCATCGTCTCGCGCTTTCGTCCATACGCTGCCTGGGGATAGAATCGACCCATTCCTGCCCCACCCCAGGCGGATTCGTGAGCCGGCCGAGCCAGCGGTGATCCCGCCCAGCCACCGGCCTTCAAGCCCGGCAAACCGCCATTTGCGTTTGCCAGCGGCGTGCAGCGCGCTCACCATACCCATACAGCGGGTCGAAACCCGCCACCTGAATAGCCTCAGCAGGACCGACCGCCATGCCTGATTACCGTTCGAAAACCTCCACCCACGGCCGCAACATGGCCGGTGCCCGCGCCCTGTGGCGTGCCACCGGGATGAAGGACGAGGACTTCAAGAAGCCGATCATCGCCATCGCCAACTCCTTCACCCAGTTCGTGCCCGGCCACGTGCACCTGAAGGACCTGGGCCAGCTGGTCGCCCGCGAGATCGAGAAACACGGCGGCGTGGCCAAGGAATTCAACACCATCGCCGTCGACGACGGCATCGCCATGGGCCACGACGGCATGCTCTATTCGCTGCCGAGCCGCGAGATCATCGCCGACTCCGTGGAGTACATGGTCAACGCCCACTGCGCCGACGCCATCGTCTGCATCTCCAACTGCGACAAGATCACCCCCGGCATGCTGATGGCCGCCCTGCGCCTGAACATCCCGGTGATCTTCGTCTCCGGCGGCCCGATGGAAGCCGGCAAGACCAAGCTGGCCAGCCATGGCCTGGACCTGGTCGACGCCATGGTCATCGCCGCCGACTCCAGCGCCTCCGACGAGAAAGTCGCCGAATACGAGCGCAGCGCCTGCCCGACCTGCGGCAGCTGCTCCGGCATGTTCACCGCCAACTCGATGAACTGCCTGGTCGAAGCCCTGGGCCTGGCGCTGCCGGGCAACGGTTCGACCCTGGCCACCCACGCCGACCGTGAACAGCTGTTCCTGCAGGCCGGCCGCACCATCGTCGAGCTGTGCAAACGCTACTACGGCGAAGGCGACGCCAACGTCCTGCCGCGCAACATTGCCAGCTTCAAGGCCTTCGAGAACGCCATGACCCTGGACATCGCCATGGGCGGCTCGACCAACACCATCCTGCACCTGCTGGCCGCGGCCCAGGAAGCCGAGGTCGATTTCGACCTGCGCGACATCGATCGCCTGTCGCGCAAGGTGCCGCAGCTGTGCAAGGTCGCGCCGAACATCCAGAAATACCACATGGAAGACGTGCACCGCGCCGGCGGCATCGTCAGCATCCTCGGCGAACTGGCGCGCGGCGGCCTGCTGCACACCGAACTGCCGACCGTGCACAGCCGCAGCCTGGAAGAAGCCATCGCCAAGTGGGACATCACCCAGACCGACGACGAGGCCGTGCACCATTTCTTCAAGGCCGGCCCGGCGGGTATCCCGACCCAGACCGCGTTCAGCCAGTCGACCCGCTGGGACACCCTGGACGACGACCGCCAGAACGGCTGCATCCGCAGTGTCGAACACGCCTATTCCAAGGAAGGCGGCCTGGCCGTGCTGTACGGCAACATCGCCCTGGACGGCTGCGTGGTGAAGACCGCCGGCGTGGATGAATCCATCCACGTGTTCGAAGGCAACGCCAAGATCTTCGAGAGCCAGGACAGCGCGGTGCGCGGCATCCTCGCCGACGAAGTGAAGGAAGGCGACATCGTCATCATCCGCTACGAGGGCCCGAAAGGCGGCCCGGGCATGCAGGAAATGCTCTACCCGACCTCCTACCTGAAGTCCAAGGGCCTGGGCAAAGCCTGCGCCCTGCTGACCGACGGTCGCTTCTCCGGCGGCACCAGCGGCCTGTCCATCGGCCATGCCTCGCCGGAAGCTGCAGCGGGCGGCGCCATCGGCCTGGTGCAGGACGGCGACAAGGTGCTGATCGACATCCCCAACCGCTCGATCAACCTGCTGGTCAGCGACGAAGAGCTGGCGGCCCGCCGTGTGGAACAGGACAAGAAAGGCTGGAAGCCGGTCGAGAAGCGTCCACGCAAGGTGACCACCGCCCTGAAGGCCTACGCCCTGCTCGCCACCAGCGCCGACAAGGGCGCGGTACGCGACAAGGCGCTGCTGGACGGCTGATCGCCCGACCGCACCGTTCGCAAAGCCCGGCCCTGTGCCGGGCTTTGCGTTTCTGGCGCGGCAAAGGGCCTGCGACGGCATGCTACCGTCCCGGGTATCGCGTTGCTCAACCCAGGCTACGGCCTTGTGCGGGAGAACCATGAAAATTGGCCTGATCGCCGACACCCACAACCTGCTGCGCCCCGAAGCGTTGGCTGCGCTGCAAGGCTGTGATCACCTGATCCATGCTGGCGACATCGGCGGCCCGCAGATTCTGGCGGAGCTGGAGCGCATTGCCCCGCTGTCGGTGGTCCGTGGCAACAACGACCAGGACACCTGGGCCGACACCATCCCCGAGAACCTGACGCTGCGTTTCGAGGGCGTCACCCTGTACGTGCTGCACGACCTCAAGCAACTGAGCATCGACCCCAAAGCTTCAGGTATCGACGTGGTGATTGCCGGGCACTCGCACAAACCGCTGAAGGAAACCCGCGACGGCGTGCTCTACCTGAACCCCGGAAGCGCCGGCCCGCGACGCTTCAAGCTGCCGATCAGCGTGGCCCAGCTGCATATCGACGGTGACGCGGTGCGGTTCGAGCTGGTCCCGTTGGAGGTCTGATGCAGGGCACTGGC
>NZ_JAOCAH010000003.1 GCF_029839275.1 Pseudomonas sp. GD03944 | reverse complement strand
ATCCTTATGCTCCTTCGTGTGATTAAGGAGCCGCTGCCCAGTCGTTTCTGACGCGAGTTGGGTGGCGGACCGTACGGGGGTCAGAAACCGGTACACGAAGGAAAACCGGCCAGGCCGAAGCCTGCCCCGCACGGCCCGCCATAGATGCACGAGGATGCAACAGGCACAAAAAAAGCGCCTGCTCTCGGCTATGGCGCTACCGCGCCTTCGTGAAGAGTTTCGGGTTCTGACGCCCGGCCACGGGATTGACCGTGACGGGCGGACTTTAGCGTGAGGGTTACTGAGGGCGCAAGGGCAGCAATGCGCACAAGAATGCAATCCGTGCTATCTAGGTTATCTTTGAAAGCAGAACGGCAGCCCCAAACCGTTCCCCCCACAGATTGCACCAAGAGCGAATCAGGTCACCCTGCAAAAGCTTCACCGAAGCGGATTAGGAATGCCAAACGACAAGGACGGCCAAAATGCCACGCAGTATGCTCGAAAAAATATTCAGCGCTCTTATGAAGTTGCGGAGTCGAATGTTATCCGAGGAAACATTCAAGAGCGATGATAAATTAAACTTGGAAGCAATCAGACGCGCATTACTCAATGCACCATTCAAAATAACCCTATCACCCTATAAGGGCGATGGAATTAAAGTCATTAGAAAATTGATTTTTTTCTTACCCTCCACACATTATTTCTTCGCAGAAAATACGCCCAATGGAACGTTGATTGGCATCCGAGCAAAACCATTTGAAAGGGTGGCTGGCACTATATTCTTCATGTTGAATTTTCTTATCTCCAGCGCAGGAGCCTTGGTCTCAACGGCGTTAATGATCCATACCGGAAAGCTCGACCTCGGTATTTTTGCATGCATGATGGCCTTGATGGGAATGTTTAATTTCATATTTGTGAAATACCTCTTTATGGCACTACGCACTCTCTCGCTCACGAATTCCATACCCAAGCACCTGCAAAAACAATTTAGCCTTAACCGAAGTTACTGATACCCCTGCTGCTCAGGCAACCTAGTGGCAATCAATCTTAGTGCGCACAAGCAAATATCATGGATGAAGAAAAAGACATTTCCAAGCTTTTGGCAGAAGCTGAAAGACAAATTAACAACGGATCTTCAAGTAAAGCCAGAGACATTCTGATTCCTCTTGTTGATCAATCAAATGCGCACGCTCTCTTTTTATATGCTTCATTCAGCGTAGCCAAAATTGAAACAACCGCTGAATTTGAGAAACGTAGCATTGCAATGCTCTGCAAAGCAGTGGAGCTTGGGCACGCCGCTGCTGCTTACTCACTGGGTGTACGGTATGAGTTCGGAGATGGTGTCGTTTGCGATAACAAGCGTGCAGCCTTGTTGTTCAAACAATCAGCAGAAAAAGGCTATCCCAAAGCCATGCTGAGCTATGGGCTTGACTTGGTCTACGGTTCAAACGGCATACAGCAGAGCAAGGCGCTCGGAGTAAACATGATAAAGGACGCAGCAATGGCAGGTGTACCAGAGGCGTTCGAGGAGTTGTCAGCGTTAGGTGAATCGATCTAATCGACACAGCAGGAAAAATAGCACTTGCAAGCTGGCAAGAATTGGAGCGGCACCTACACTGGGTGTGGCGTAAAACTGTTGAGATCGGCTACAGGGCATAAGATGAGAGAAACCTACTGCCTACTTCTTTCTTGCGGAACGTCTATCACTGCCTCAGCGGCCTACTATGCGATAGCAACACATTTTAATGTTCCGGATAGCACCTTCCTTTCCCTAGTATTGCTTGCATCTTTAATTTCGGCCGTGCTTTTCTCGCCTCAAAAAAATATAGCACTTGGGCTAAAAACAATAAAATCATACGACTGGGTTATGATCGTAGGATTTTCTGTAATTATTACATACGCAGCCTATCCTCCCTCCCAAGCAGCTTTCACTGTCTTTTTGGTGTTTTTAATTTTTTCAACATCATGCACTCTACGAATGAGACGATAGGTCATGCGCCTCCCCTCCAGTTATCATCGACAACAATAACGAAAATCATATGCCAGCAGGATGCTCATGAGAAAAACAATTAAAGCAGATTTTCTACTTACTCCGATTGGATACAATTCATTTTCGGAAGCCCTATCAGCTAGCGCTCAAAAAAATTCTGCCCACTCGAAAGAAGTTGAAATCAACGGAAGAATCGTTTGCAATTATGCGTTTAATGGAAAATCTCTCGCCATTGAATTCGATAACCACAAATATTTACTGATTTATCCCGGAAAAAATTCAGTCAACTGGGATGTCGTAGAGAAAAAGCCTTTTATTGAGAGCCTGCATCATGGCTGCGACCTGCTCTTTGATATCAAGGGAAAGCTATTTGATTTGGAATGGACTAAAATTCTCAATGGATTTATAGGGAAACAAGTAGCCATCTCTCTTAGCGATCAGTATCTGTTCATATTTTCAAAAAATGGGGTTGAGTATATGATTAATATTATTTTTGATGTTGAAAACCAAGAAGAGAAATTTCTATTCATTTCTGAGGCATAAGTGTGCTGTGATCTCGCAATGTGCTTGGCAGACTCAGCACAGAGAACCTGCAACCTCAGATGAAGCCTCACACGAGGTTTTCTGTCCCCAGGACTAAAGGTCACTATTATTGGCTAGGTAAAAATGGACGTTTGGACTGAAATTCTTGTCGATGCGACAGCACTTAGGGCCGTTTACGGGCAGGACACGCCCTCACTTGAAGGCATCAATCTCCATAGCATAGAGATTGAACGTGATGGACCGAGCGTTCTATTACGGTTTGACCTGCGCGACTTTCCCAAAAAACCACCCAAGAAGTGGACAATTTCGGCATTCAACCGCGTTCAATTGAGCTTGTTAGCCGTAGGCGTGAGTGAACTGCAGATTAATGGTCTGAGGTCAGACTGTATGATCAATCTAGAAATCACGAAAGAAAATGGAATTATCCACATACGCTCTTATCACGGCGCGATAAAAATAGACATTAAAGCTGAGCACTTACTGCTTGGCAGCATAAGCTCATATTGTGAAGCCCCATCCGTTTGAGAAATTTTTTATATCATATTGGAAAGTCAACTCTCCTGATCAAAAGGCTTGCAGCGATTCGATTTTCCTGGTCATCCTATAACGCCAGAACAGGTCTGGGAGGCGGCGTTTACACAAGAGCGCTTGGAGCTTTAGGTATCGTCGAAGTATTTCAAATTGGCGTGAATACATATTGAATTCCAACAATGCTACAAGTGCATATAGGATAGCTATGAAAGCAGCAGAAACAATATCGGACCAGACAGCCAAAAGCCTGCTAGCAGCAATAGGAATGACTATCGGCGCCTGGCATGACATAAGTCCCATCAAGGGAAAAAGAGCCGAACTCCCTGTCGCCTCTTATAAAGCGCCGGGCAATGCGTTAGAACTATTTTGCTTCGCCCAGCATATTACTACATGGATTCCAGATGGCGACTGGAAGCTTCTAATTGCAGATAACTCAACTGCCCTTGCAAAAGATGAAGGCATACTTCTGCATCAAGGTACTTCAGATTCAGCCCAGGCAGGAGCATTTAACAAGCTATTTAGGTTTGGCAATGATCATGAGGAGAACTTCGAGCGCAATATAGCTATAGCACACGCTATATTTCTACTATTGATGTTCGAAGGGCACGCATATCTTACATCCTCCAATAGCAACAAGCTCCAGATCCTAGGAATACAGGATGGTTATGCCTACCTTTATTCCGAGGGAGTTAAAATATCCGAAGCTGAAGAATTATTGCAGAACTTTAATAGAGGTCCATTAACCACACCAAAATGGGTTTCTGCTGCGCTTTAGACGCTATGTAGCCGCATGGAGCGCTACAGAAATAGAAGGTTCGCAGCGCTCTATCATTTACCCTATGGAGCAAATCTACTTAGCAGCCTGTTCAGGCTTTTTCGGTTCAAGGTGTCAGGTTGTACCGGCACGGCGTTCAAGTTGATGCAGCGCCTACAGTAATTTATTTCGGGCAATTTTAGGGAAAATAGCTATGACCACAACCGATGGAGTGCAAGATGACGACTGGGAAGAGGTTATGAGCTTGGCCGCTGCAGTTGCTGACCAAACCAGCATGAATCTAGATGCACGCCTGGATAAAAAGAGACTCCTCCGCACCTTGGATAAACTCGAGCAAAAGTACGGAAGACTTCCTTCAATACTTAGTACGCGAGCAGACTACATTGACGATGTGAATGTCAGCCTTTCACTACTAAAAGAAGCGTATGTATCCGCCGACGAAACGTTTGACTTGAAAAACAAAGTTATTATTAGCAGCTCAATAGCAGAAATTTATACTGATGAACCTAACAAAAAGCCACGTGCAGCATTTTGGGTTGAGACCCTAAAAATGAATCTCAGGGAATACTCTAACGATGAATATTTTAATGAGCTTTACCATGAACTGCATCGTCGACTGAATGAGCGCTAACACTCAACACGCCTGCCCGCCTTTCTTTATGCCTACACTAACTGGTCTGTCCGGGACAGATCATTCAATGCTAGCTAGACTGTAGCAACAAGAGCTACATGACAGGCTGAATTCATATCAAAATAAGGCTTAGGAGACAGCATGCCTTGGTACGCCGTAAGAAATGTATATCTCTTTGGAAAGAAAAACGACGGGAAAAATATTTTCGAAGAGCGCATCGTCTGTTTTGAAGCGCCGAATTTTGAAACAGCTCATTTAAAAGGCGCACAAGAGTCAGCCGAATATGCAGAGTGCTGCGGATTCGTATCTCATTCAGAGCAATTCTGCTTTTTGCAAGACGGAGAAGACCTTATAGATGGCTACGAGGTTTGGTCTGAACTTTATGAGTCGAATAAAAATCTAGCTACATTTTATGCTGACAGATATTCATCATATGAATACATCCCTTAACCTGCAGGACGGACCATTATGAAGCTCATAGCCACACTCTTAATTTCAGTGTCTTTTTCTACGCCAAGTTCCGCCTCGCCTTTAAGTAAGTGCGGAAGTGTATCGTACATACCATTCGATGCTCTTTTGTATGTCTCAGAAAGCGAGGACAGCATTGCCGAAAGAGCCTTCCATAAGAAATTCATAACTAATCAAGCGCTCTCAGATATTATGGCTGGTGATTTCAAGCCAGACAAAATTGGGTATAAAATAAATGACACAAGAGCTGTAATTGTAATCAGTGAAGATACTTATTTTCTAGACGTAAATGGCGTAATCAGGCATGGCGATAAATATTCAAAAATTGAGACCGATAAATTTGAAGATGCGTTATCAGAAACATGCCAGTAACATAAATTCAACATCCAAATTTACACTGCATGGAGGCATCTACTCAAAATAGATAATCGCCTCATCTCGGTGAGTACATCCATAAATGCCTGTGCGCCCCTAGACAACCCCCACCCTCCCCGCTTATCTTCGCGCTCGGCCACCGCAGTGGCCAACGTCGCTCGGACGGTTCCGGGCGCTTACGTCTTCGAGGAAAGCATGGCTGATTCAGCTAAGCGCCGCTTTGCGCGCATCGATCGTCTCCCCCCTTACGTTTTCAATATCACCGCCGAGCTGAAGATGGCTGCACGCCGTCGCGGTGAGGACATCATCGACTTTTCCATGGGCAACCCCGACGGGGCCACGCCGCCACATATCGTCGAGAAGCTGGTTCAGGTCGCGCAGCGCGACGACACCCATGGTTATTCCACCTCCCGGGGCATCCCGCGTCTGCGCCGCGCCATTTCGCGCTGGTACAAGGACCGCTACGAGGTGGAGATCGACCCGGAAAGCGAGGCCATCGTCACCATCGGTTCCAAGGAAGGCCTGGCGCACCTGATGCTGGCCACCCTGGACCACGGTGACACGGTGCTAGTCCCCAATCCCAGCTACCCGATCCATATCTACGGCGCGGTGATCGCCGGCGCCCAGGTGCGTTCGGTGCCCCTGGTGCCGGGCGTGGATTTCTTCGCCGAGCTGGAGCGGGCGATTCGTGAATCGATCCCCAAGCCGAAGATGATGATTCTGGGCTTCCCGTCCAACCCCACCGCGCAGTGCGTGGAGCTGGATTTCTTCGAGCGGGTGGTGGCGCTGGCCAAGCAGTACGACGTGCTGGTGATCCACGACCTGGCTTACGCCGATATCGTCTACGACGGCTGGAAAGCCCCGTCGATCATGCAGGTGCCAGGCGCCAAGGACATCGCGGTGGAGTTTTTCACCCTGTCCAAGAGCTACAACATGGCCGGCTGGCGCATCGGTTTCATGGTCGGTAACCCAGAGCTGGTCAGCGCCCTTGCGCGGATCAAGAGCTACCACGACTACGGCACCTTCACCCCGCTGCAGGTGGCGGCCATCGCGGCCCTGGAAGGCGACCAGCAGTGCGTGAAAGACATCGCCGAGCAGTACCGCCAGCGCCGCAACCTGCTGGTGAAGGGCCTGCACGAGATCGGCTGGATGGTGGAGAACCCCAAGGCCTCGATGTACATCTGGGCGAAGATTCCCGAGGCGTACGCGCACCTGGGCTCGCTGGAGTTCGCCAAGAAACTGCTGCTGGAGGCCAAGGTCTGCGTGTCGCCGGGGTTGGGCTTTGGCGATTACGGTGATGACCATGTGCGCTTTGCCCTGATCGAGAACCAGGACCGCACGCGCCAGGCAATTCGCGGCATCAAGGCGATGTTCCGGGCGGATGGGTTGGTGCAGCCGCCGGTCAAGGCGCGCAAGCCGGTGGTTGGCGAGTAATTGCCAGGTCGCGGTAGAAGCAAAAGCTAAGAAGAGCTCGCGGATGAATCCGCTCCCACAGGGGAACACCTGTGTAGGAGCGGGCTTGCCCGCGAGCTTTTTCGAATCAACGATCGTTGAAGCTCTCGTAGGGTGGATCACGCTTTACCGATCCACCGTGGTGGCCGGGTGGTGGATGTAAAGAGCGAACATCCACCCTACGGGTAGGCCGCCGCCCGTGTAGGAGCGTCGACCTCGGCGCGATGCGGTGGTGGCCATTCCGCACGATCTGCGGGATGGCCGCCATTCGCCGCGGGGCGCGGCTCCCACAACGGCGAGCCATTCGCTCCCCTTGCCTGATGCGACTAGAACCCTTCCCCCTTGGCTGCCTTTTCCAGCAGCAACGCCGGTGGCAGGAAGCGGTCGCCGTATTGTTCGGCCAGGTACTGGGCGCGGGCGACGAAGTCTTTCAGGCCGTACTGGTTGATGAACTGCAGTGCACCGCCGGTCCAGGCGGCGAAGCCGATGCCGAAGATCGAGCCGATATTGGCGTCGGCCACCGAGGTCAGCACGCCCTCTTCCACGCAGCGCACGGTTTCGATGGCCTGGATGAACAGGATGCGGTCACGCACGTCGACTTGGGATATCTGCGCATCGGCCTTTTCGAAGCGGGCCTTGAGCTCCGGCCACAGGTGCTTCTTGCCGCCTTCCGGGTACACGTAGAAACCACCACCGGCGGCCTTGCCCGGGCGTTTGTACTCGTTGAGCATCAGGTCGATCACGGCGAACGCCGGGTGCTCGGGGATGCGTTTGCCTTCGGCGGCCAGGTCCTTGATGGTCTGCTGGCGAATGTGGTTCATCAGGCTCATGGACACTTCGTCGCTGATCGCCAGCGGGCCCACCGGCATGCCGGCCTTGCGCGCTTCGTTCTCGATCAGCGCCGCCGACACGCCTTCGCCGAGCATGGCCAGGCCTTCGTTGGTGAAGGTGCCGAATACCCGCGAGGTGAAGAAGCCGCGGCTGTCGTTGACCACGATCGGCGTCTTCTTGATCTGCATGACGTAGTCGAAGCCACGGGCCAGGGTTTCGTCGCTGGTCTTCTCGCCGCGGATGATTTCCACCAGGGGCATCTTGTCCACGGGGCTGAAGAAGTGCAGGCCGATGAATTTCTCCGGCTTGGCCACCGCGCCAGACAGGCCGGTGATCGGCAGCGTGGAGGTGTTGGAGGCGATCACCGCGTCGCTCAGGGCGGCAGCTTCGGCGGCTGCAGTGACCTTGCCCTTGAGGGCGCGGTCTTCGAACACGGCTTCGATGACCAGGTCGCAGCCGGCGAAGTCAGCCTCGCTGTCGGTGGGCGTGATCAGGGCCAGGAAGGCATCGCGCTTCTCGGCGCTCATGTGGCCCTTGCCGACTTTCTTGTCCAGCAGCTTGGCCGAGTAGCTCTTGCCCTTCTCCGCCGCTTCGAGGGAGACGTCCTTGAGCACCACTTCGATGCCGGCCGCTGCCGAGACGTAGGCGATGCCGGCACCCATCATGCCGGCGCCGAGCACCCCGACTTTCTTGGTTACGTAGGGCTCGAAGCCCTTGGGCCGCGAGCCGCCGGCGTTGATTTCGTTGAGCTGGAACCAGAAGGTGCCAATCATGTTCTTCGCCACCTGGCCGGTGCTCAGCTCGGTGAAGTAGCGCGCTTCGATGAGCTGGGCGGTGTCGAAGTCGACCTGGGCGCCCTCCACCGCCGCGCACATGATTTTCTCCGGCGCCGGGAAGCAGCCTTTGGTCTTGTCGCGCAGCACGCTGGGGGCGATCGCCAGCATCTGCGCCACGTTGGGGCTGGACGGCGTGCCGCCGGGGATCTTGTAGCCGGCCACGTCCCACGGCTGCTTGGCCGCCGGGTTGGCCGCGATCCAGGCGCGGGCCTTGGCGAGCATGTCCTCGCGGTCGCTGGCCAGGTCGTGGATCAGGCCGGCCTTGAGCGCGGCGTCCGGGCGTACCTTCTTGCCTTCGGCCAGGTACGGCAGGGCCTTTTCCAGGCCGAGCAGGCGCACCATGCGCACCACCCCGCCACCGCCCGGCAGCAGGCCGAGGGTCACTTCCGGCAGGCCGAGCTGCACGCTGGGGTTGTCCAGGGCGATGCGGTGGTGGCAGGCCAGGCAGATTTCCCAGCCGCCGCCCAGGGCCGCGCCGTTGATCGCGGCCACCACGGGTTTGCCGAGGGTTTCCAGGCGGCGCAGCTGGCCCTTGATGTTGAGGATCATGTCGTAGAACGACTTGGCGTCGGCCTTGGTGACCTTGATCAGCTCATTGAGGTCGCCGCCGGCGAAGAAGGTCTTCTTGGCCGAGGTGATGATCACGCCGGCGATGCCGTCTTTCTCGGCCTCCAGGCGCGCCACGGTCTGGCCCATGGCTTCGCGGTACACCGCGTTCATGGTGTTGGCGCTCTGGCCGGGCATGTCGATGGTCAGGACGACGATATTGTCCTGGCCTTTTTCGTAGCGGATGGCGTCAGTCATGTGTGTGTCCTGTCGATAGTGCCGGTTGCCCAGCAACCGGCTGCTCGGTGGATGCATCTCGTGTCATCCAGCCTGCGAAATTCATTCAGGGTGATGGGTATCGCTTCGCTCAACCCATCCTACGGTTCTGCTTCATGGAGCCCGCGGAACGGTCACTGACGGTGGATGAGCGTCGCGTCATCCACCCTACAAACGTCAAACGCGTTCGATGATCGTGGCAATGCCCATGCCGCCGCCTACGCAGAGCGTGGCCAGGCCGTAGCGCAGCTGGCGTTTTTCCAGTTCGTCGAGCAGCGTGCCGAGGATCGCGCAGCCGGTGGCGCCCAATGGGTGGCCCATGGCGATGGAGCCGCCGTTGACGTTGACCTTGTCTTCGCTGACGCCCATGTCCTTCATGAACTTCATGACCACCGAGGCGAAGGCTTCGTTGACCTCGAACAGGTCGATGTCTTCCACCTGCAGGCCGGCCTTGGCCAGGGCCTTGCGGGTGGCCGGCGCGGGGCCGGTGAGCATGATGGTCGGGTCGGTGCCGGTAACCGCGGTGGCGACGATGCGCGCCCGGGGCTTGAGGCCCAGTTCCTTGCCCTTGGCAGCGCTGCCGATGAGCATCAGTGCCGAGCCGTCGACGATGCCCGAGCTGTTGCCCGGGGTGTGCACGTGGTCGATGCGCTCGACATGGCTGTAGATCCGCAGCGCGGTGCTGTCGAAGCCCATCTGGCCCATCATTTCGAAGCTGGGTTTGAGTTTGCCCAGGCCTTCCTGGGTGGAATCGCCGCGGATGAATTCATCGTGGTCGAGCAGGACGATGCCGTTCTGGTCGGCCACCGGGATCAGCGATTTCTTGAACGAGCCGTCGCCACTGGCGCGGGCGGCCTTCTGCTGTGAGCGCAGGGCGTAGGCGTCGACGTCGGCACGGCTGAAGCCTTCCAGGGTGGCGATCAGGTCGGCGCCGATACCCTGGGGCGTGAAGTGGGTGTGCATGTTGGTTTCCGGGTCCATGACCCAGGCGCCGCCGTCCGAGCCCATGGGGATGCGCGACATGGATTCGACGCCGCCGACCACCACCAGGTCCTCATAACCGGAACGCACTTTCATCGCGCCCATGTTCACCGCTTCCAGGCCCGAGGCGCAGAAGCGGTTGAGCTGCACGCCGGAGACGCTGACGTCCCAGTCGGCGACCATGGCGGCGGTCTTGGCGATGTCGGCGCCCTGGTCGCCCACCGGGGTGACGCAACCCAGGACGATGTCATCGACGTGGCTGGTGTCCAGGTTGTTGCGCGCTTGCAGGGCCTTGAGCAGGCCGGCTACCAGGCTGACCGGTTTGACGCTGTACAGCGCCCCGTCTTTCTTGCCCTTGCCGCGGGGCGTGCGCACCGCATCGAAAATGAATGCTTCGGTCATGGCGTCTTCAGACCTCCGGTGACGGGTGATGGCGTGTGGTCACGCCTGTTCTTGTAGAGGTTCCCACCATACGCGCCAGGGCGCCGTGCTCAATGACCGAAATGCTCAGGCCCATTGACCGCGCTGCTCAGACGAACGGTCGGCCCGGGCTGCGCCCCGCCGTTGCCGTGCCACCGTGTCTGGCTCAAGGGTTGCTTGGGTCAGCGGACCGCTGGCCATAACCGGGCGCTCCTAGCAATCGATTGCTAGCAACCAAGTCATCTAAAGCGCAGTGAACGCCGGCCCTAGAGTGAAAGAGCCGCCGATGATTTCTGCGGCCAATGTCGCCGCCGGGTCTGCCGGGGCGGCTTTCGGTCCACGCCCAGGCGTGGCGCCGCTGCCCGACTGCTCACAGGGATGGGCAACAGACGCCATGCCAAGAACAACAAAAGGCACACGACTATGTTCAGACAGCCAAAAGTCCGGCAAGCGGGCCTGATCGTCTTTGCCACCACTGTCATTCTGATCCTTCCCAACCTGACCCGTCTGGTCGGCTGACTCTTCACTCACCCTGTACTGCGCAGCGCCGTAGCGCGGCTAGCGCAGTGCGGGCATCAACACCGCGAGCAATACCGGCAACAGCACGAACGCCAGTAAGGTGGAGCACATCACCAGGCTGGCGACCTGCTCCGGCGAGCGATTGGCCTGGACCGCGAACAAGTAGTTGAACACCGCCACCGGCATTGCCGACTGCACCACCAGCACGCCATGGGCCAATGGCGGCAACGCCAGCGCCAGGCCGATTCCCCAACCCACCGCCGCCCCACAGAGTATGCGCAGGCCGCCCAGCAGCAGGCCGCTGCCGACGTGTTTCAGGTGGATGCTGGCCAGGGACACGCCCAGGGTGATGAGCATCAGGGGAATGGTCATGCCGCCGAGCAGGCTCACGCTGTTGTCCAGCCAGCGCGGCAGGTCGAGGTCGAAGATCACGATGGGCAACGCCAGCACCAGGCTGATCAGGATCGGGTTGCGAAACAGCTTCTTCCACGCCTGGGGACCGCCGGACATCACCAGGCCGACGCTGAACTGCGCCACCGCCAGCGCCAGGAAGAACGCCACCGACAGGGCCAGCCCCGCTTCGCCGAATGCATAGAGGCTGATCGGCAGGCCCATGTTGCCGGAATTGGGGAACAGGTAGGCCGGGACCAGCACACGCCAGTCCTGGCGGGTCAGGCGGCTGAACGCCAGGCCGATGCAGCCCATCAGCGCGGTGACCAGGGCGCAGCCCAGGGCCATCTGGCCGAACGAATGCGGGTCGATATCGGCGCGGCTCAGGGTCGAGAGCACCAGGCACGGCGTGCCGATATTGAGCACCAGGCGTGCGATAAAATCCGTCGGGTAGGCCTGGCCGCTGCGGGCCCAGCCAAAGCCGATCCCCGCTCCGATCAGCACCGGCGCCAGTACGGCGAACAACTCGGCCAGCATGCCACGGTCTCCCTGCGCAAAACGCCCATGCTAGCCGTCTGCGACAGTGCTCGGCAATGTGCTAGGGTCTGTTGATACCTGCCAAGGAGGTTCTTATGCGCACGCTTGTCGCTGTCTTCGCCCTGCTGACTGCCCTGCCCCTGAGTGCCGCCGAGGTCGACCAGGACGCCGCCCTCAATGCCCTGCTCGAACCGGATGCGGTCTTGATCGACGTGCGCACCCCGGAAGAGTTCGCCGAAGGCGCCCTGCCCGGCGCCACCCGCGTCGATCCCGAGGCGATCGTCGAACACATCGCCACCCTGGCCCCCGACAAGAACACGCCCATCGTGCTCTACTGCCGCAGCGGCCGCCGTTCCAGCAATGCCCAGGACGCCCTGGCGGCCGAGGGGTATACGCAGGTGATCAACGCCGGCGGCTACGAGGAACTGAGCCAGGTGCTGGAGCAACAGGATTGAGCGCACTGATCGTCGGCGCCCTGCTGGCCTTGATGCTGGCAGGCGCCACCCCCGCCATCGCTGCAGAGCTGCACCTGGAACTCCACGGCAAGACCCACCAATGGCGCACCGCCGACCTGCTGCGACACCCGCAGGCGCACGACATCTCCATCGAGCAGGACGTCAGCTACAAACGCGACATGACCTACCGCGCGGTCCCCGTGCGCGTACTGCTGGAGGGCGTCACGGCGGGTGATCACATCCAGGTGGTGGCCGAGGACGGCTTTGCCGCCGAGATACCTGCTGCACCGCTGCTGAACGACCGGGGCGCGGTGGCCTGGCTGGCGGTGGAAGACCCGGCGCAGCCCTGGCCGCCCCGTACGGCGGGTCGTCCCAGTGCCGGGCCGTTCTACCTGGTGTGGCAAGACTCGCAGGCCGGCGACATCGGCCCCGAGCAGTGGCCGTTCCAGGTGGCGACGATCCGTACCCTGGCTCCGGTCACCGAACGCTTCCCGGCGCTGCTGCCAGCGGCCGATGCCAGCACCGAGGTGCAGGCTGGGCTGGCTCACTTTCAGAAACACTGCCTGGCCTGTCACCGATTGAACGGCGCCGGTGATGCCCAGTTCGGGCCGGACTTGAACATTCCCTACAACCCCACCGAGTACTTCGCCGGCGACTTCCTGCAACGCTACATCCGCGACCCGCAGCAACTGCGCCGTTGGCCCGAGGGGCGCATGCCCGGCTTCAGCCGTGCGGTGTTGAACGACCACGACCTGCAACAGCTCGTGGCCTACCTGCGGCACATGGCCGGGCGCAAGGTTCAGGTCCAGTAGTCGTCCGGCGGCGGTGGCAACTGCCCGAGCAACTCACGCAGGCCATCGCCCCACTGCTTGCGGATGCTCTCGAAGTACGGATCCCCCTCTTCCACCCGGAACCCTTGCGGGATCGACAGGCTGTCGGCGCGATAGACCATCAGGTCCAGGGGCATGCCCACCGACAGGTTGCTGCGAATGGTCGAGTCGAAGGACATCAGCCCGCAGCGCAGCGCGTGGGACAAGCTGCTGCGGTGGTCCAGGGAGCGGTCGAGGATCGGCTTGCCGTACTTGCTCTCGCCGATCTGGAAGTACGGTGTGTCGTCTGTCGAGGAAATGAAGTTGCCCTGCGGGTACAGGTTGTACAGCGCCGGCGGTTCGCCCTGGATCTGCCCGCCCAGCAGGAATGAGCAACTCAGGTCGATGCCCTGCACCAGCGAAGAATCGCCGTCGCGCTCAAGCACCTCGCGCATGGTGTCGCCCACCAGCGTGGCGGCGGCAAACAGGTTGGGGACGTTGTGCAGGTTCACCCCGTCGCTCTGCAGGCGCTGGCGCAACAGGCTGACCACCGACTGCGAGGTGGCGAGGTTGCCGGCGCTCTGCAGCACCAGCACCCGCTCGCCCTCGACGCCGAACAGGTGCAGTTTGCGGAAGATCGCGATGTGGTCGACACCGGCGTTGGTGCGTGAATCGGAGATGAAAACCTGGCCCTCTGGCAGGTTCATGGCCACACAATAGGTCATGGTCTTTTTCCTCTGTACACGGCCTGTGTTCGCGGCAGTAAGGGGCCGTGGATGAGTTGCCCGTCCGGGTTACTGCTCCTGCACCTGGAGTAACGGGGCGAAATCGACGTGCGCGTGCAGTTTTTCGATGCCATCCCCGCGACGCATGCCCCTGACCGGGCAGGCATCCAGGTAATCCAGTCCGACCGCCAGTTTCAGGTGGCGTTCCGGTCTGGCCAGGCAATTGGTGACGTCGAAGCTGTACCAGGCGCCATCAAGCCAGGCTTCGGCCCAGGCGTGGCTGGCCAGGTGGTCCTGGCTACGGGTGTACACGTAGCCCGACACGTAGCGCGCCGGAATGCCCAGGCTGCGGCTGCAGGCCAGGAAGGCATGGGCCTGGTCCTGACCAACGCCCTGGCGGTCGGCGAAGGCCTGCGCGGCGCTGGCCTCGGAGACGTTGGCCCCGGGGCGGTGGCTGATGTGCTCGTGCAGCGCATGCATGAGGTCGATCAGGCCGTTGCGGTCGCGGCGGCTCTTGCATTGCGCGCTGGCGAACTCGCGCAAGGCCTCGTCGGGCTGGGTCAGGCGGGTGTAGCGCAAAAACGGCAAGGCCGACTGCGCTTCGTGCTCGGCCTCGCGGCGCTCGTCGATCTCCACCAGCCCGCGGGCGCCGATGACCAGCGACTCGTGCGGCTCTTCCAGGGTCAGCACATGCAGGATGTTGCCGTAGGGGTCGAGCTGGGCCCGCACCGGGCGCGGCAGGTTGAGCTGCCAGTTGAGCACCTGCTGGCGCTCGCTGTCGTGGGGCGTCAGGCGCAGGTACTGGATGCTCCCGCGCACCTGGTCGTCATAGTGGTAGGTGGTGTCGTGACGAATGGACAGTCTCATGCGACCTCCAGGTAGGAACTTTGGATGGCTTGGCCCAACTGGCGAACCAGCAGGATGAAATCGGTCAGCCAGGCGTGCAGCCCGGCATCCAGCACCTCGTCGATGCTGGTGTAGCGCAGGCGCGCTTCCAGCTCGGCGGCCATGCGCTGGGCCGGGCGACCGTTCTCCCCCGGCAGGCTGGCGAGCATCTGGTTCAGTTCGTCCATGCAGGCGCGCAGCGAGCGCGGCACCTCCGGACGCAGGAGCAGCAATTCGGACACCTTGCGTGTGCCCGGCGAGCCCCGGTAGATCTCCGCGAAGGCCTCGAACGACGACAACGCGCGGAGCAAGGCGGTCCACTGGTAGTAGCTGCGGGCCTGGAGCCCCTCCACTTCGTCGATGTCCTCGCCGAGCATTTCGTAGCGCGCATCGAGCAGGCGCAGGGTGTTGTCGGCGCGCTCGATGAAGGTGCCCAGGCGGATGAAGCGGTACGGGTCGCCGCGCATGATGGTGCCGAATGTGGCGCCGCGGAACAGGTGGGAGCGTTCCTTTACCCATTCGCAGAAGCGGCTGATGCCGTAGCGCCCCAGGCCCTGCTCGGAAATCCCGCGGATTTCCAGCCAGGTGGCGTTGATGTTCTCCCACATGTCGGCGGTGATCCGCCCGCGCACGGCGTGGGCGTTGGTCCGCGCGGCCTGCAGGCAGCAGTAGATGCTGGCCGGGTTTTCCGCATCGAGGGCGAAGAAGTGCAGCATGCGTTCGGCATGCATCTGGCCGTGGCGGTTCAGGTATTCGTCCAGGGTGCCGGTGATCATCAGCGGCAGCGCCAGTTCGTCGAGGCCGTCGCCACGGTCGTCCTGGGGCATCAGCGACAGCGAGTAGCTGACGTCGAGCATGCGTGCGAGGTTTTCCGCACGCTCCAGGTAGCGCGACATCCAGTACAGGTCAGAGGCGGTTCTACTCAGCATGGTCAGTCCTCCACCACCCAGGTGTCCTTGGTTCCGCCGCCCTGGGACGAGTTGACCACCAGCGAGCCTTCGCGCAGCGCCACCCGGGTCAGGCCGCCCGGCACCAGGCGGGTTTCGCGGCCGGAGAGGACGAAGGGCCGCAGGTCGATGTGGCGCGGCGCGATACCGTTCTCGACGAAGGTCGGGCAGGTGGACAGGCACAGCGTCGGCTGCGCGATGTAGGCCTCGGGCCGGGCGATCAGCCGGGCGCGGAAGGCTTCGATTTCCGCCCTGCTCGCCGCCGGGCCCACCAGCATGCCGTAGCCGCCGGAGCCCTGGGCTTCCTTGACCACCAGCTCCGGCAGGTTGGCCAGCACGTGGGACAGCTCGTCGGGCTTGCGGCACTGCCAGGTGGGTACGTTCTTGAGGATCGGCTCTTCGTCCAGGTAGAAGCGGATCATCTCGCCCACGTAGGGGTAGATGGATTTGTCGTCCGCCACCCCGGTGCCGATGGCGTTGGCCAGCACCACGTTGCCGGAGCGGTAGGTGGACAGCAGCCCGGGCACACCGAGCATCGAATCGGGATTGAAGGCCAGCGGGTCGAGGAAGGCGTCGTCCAGGCGGCGGTAGATCACGTCTACCTGGCGCGCGCCGGCGGTGGTGCGCATGAACACCTTGTCGTCACGCACGAACAGGTCCGCCCCTTCCACCAGCTCCACGCCCATCTCCCGGGCCAAGAAGGCGTGCTCGAAATAGGCGCTGTTGAAACGCCCCGGGGTGAGCACCACCACGTTGGGGTTGTCCAGCGGGCTGGAGCTCTTGAGGGTGTCGAGCAGCAGGCTGGGGTAATGGTCGATCGGCGCCACGCGCTGGGCGGCGAACAGCTCGGGGAACAGGCGCATCATCATCTTGCGGTCTTCGAGCATGTAGCTCACGCCGCTCGGGGTGCGCAGGTTGTCTTCGAGCACGTAGTAGGTGCCGTCGCCGTCGCGCACCAGGTCGACCCCGGCGATGTGCGCATACAGGTCGCGGTGCAGGTCCAGGCCCTGCATCGCCAGCTGGTAGCCCTCGTTGGCCAGCACCTGCTCGGCGGGAATGATGCCGGCCTTGATGATGCGCTGGTCGTGGTAGAGGTCGGCGAGGAACATGTTCAACGCCTGCACCCGCTGGATGCAGCCGCGCTCGACGATGCGCCATTCGCTGGCCGGAATGCTGCGCGGAATGATGTCGAAGGGAATCAGGCGTTCGGTGCCCTGGTCGTCGCCGTACAGCGTGAAGGTGATGCCAGCCCGGTGAAACAGCAGATCGGCCTCGCGGCGGCGCTGGGCCAGGAGGTCCGTGGGGGTTTGCGCCAGCCAGCGGGAGAACTCCCGGTAATGCGGGCGGCAGTCCCCGTTCGGCAGGTACATCTCGTCAAAAAAGGTGCGGGCCATACCGTACTCCTTGTCACCCGGGTATACCGGGGTGCTGCAAAGCCCGAGCCAGCGGGCTTATTCCTTTTGAATCAAGGCATTGGGTATGCCTTCAAAACGCCTCGCACCCGCATGGGGCAGCGCTGTGCCCTGGCGGTACGTGTCGTGCCCCAAACGGCAGCACGCCGTTACGGTTCTTTTGTTGAGACTGCAAACGCCGAATAGTTTCCCCCGTGAGTGGAGATTGCGCTGCGCTTGCCGGGTGCAGACCACCCATGAAGCGCCTCGCAAGCGAGGCGAAAGCCGGGTTCGGACGCTTCGCACAGCCGCGGAATCAGTGTTTTGCAGGTTGTTTCCAGCAGGACAACAGCCCTGACGGGCAGCGCTGGACAGAGAGGCATCGGCCCCAGCGCGCCGGCCATGCGGTGCCGGCGCGCTGGGGTGGTTCAGGGACGCAGACCCTTGACCTCCTGGGTCACGCCCCAGCCATCGAGGGTACCGCCCAGGGGCACAACGACCGACTCCATGTTCTGCTCGAAGTCGCCGATTCCGGCGTGGGTGGCGTACATGACTTTGCTGACCTGCAGGTTCCAGGCACCGTCATCACGCTCGGTGACCAGGGTATGCAGGGATTCGCCGCGGAAATTGCGTGTTGCCATCCGGGCACGTTCCTCGTCGGGGAAGATGGCGTAGAACTCGATGGGGTGGACGCTAGAGAAATCGAAACCGCCCTCTTTCATCCGCTGCAACACGTTGGTGCTGACATCATTGTGCAAGGCTGTGCTCATGAACCTGTCTCCTCATGCGATGGATGGATTAACCGCTTTCCCATTGCAACCGCCAGTACCTTGGCGGTGTTGCGCCACCCGTGAAGGCGACGCCTGAGAATCGAGCGACTGCTGCTCGATATGTCATAAGCCAGACCTGTAGCCAGGGCTGGTGGACGTCGGGCCATTGGCTAACGACCCGGAACCGTCTCTTTCAGGGTAGTGCGTGTGGGGCGGGTTTGTCGAAGGCCGGCTGGAACGCCGGGAGGGGCAGCGACGGGCGGTAGCCCGCCGCAGATGGACTTTTCAGTGCTTTTAGCAGCTCAATCTGCGCATGATCAGGCGCGTCAGCCAGGCCGGAGAAATTTGCCCGGACCAGTACAGCAGCTTGAATGACAGGCTGATCGGCCGGTGTACCCGGGGTTGCTGCATCTGCTGCCAGGCGGCTTCGGCGATGTCCGCTGCCTCCAGGGTAACGCCCAGGCGGTCCATGGCCGGCACCCGGAACTGCTGGCTGGCCACCATGGGCGTGCTCACGAACGGCGGCATCAGGTCGCCGACCCGGATGCCATGGCGCTCCCACTCCAGCTCCAGCGCTTCGGTCAGGCCGCGCACGGCGAACTTGCTGGCCGAATAGCTGGCCAGGAACGGCGCACCGTATACCCCGGATGCCGAGCCCATGTTGATCACCTGGGCCTGCGGCGTGCGCTTGAGGTAAGCGAAGGCTGCATGGGTGACGTTGAGCAGGCCCAGCACGTTGATCTGCAGGATGCGGGCATGCTCGGCCTGGTCGATCGCTTCGAAGTGGCCGCAGCGCAGAATGCCGGCGCCGTTGAACAACAGGCGCAGCTGGCCGTCGTGCCGGCTGCAGAAATCCGCCAGGGCGCCCTGCACCGCCGCCACGTCGCAAACATCCAGCGCGGCGTGCCAGGCGCCGCCCAGCTCTCCGGACAAGGCGGCCAGGCCGGCGACGTCGATGTCCACCAGCCCCACCTGCCAGCCCCGGGCATGGAACAGCCGGGCCGTGGCGGCACCAATACCCGATGCCGCACCGGTAATCAGGATATTCGGCATCTCAGAAACCTCGCTCACGCAGGAAGTCCGCCACGCGGCTCAGCGCACGGTCCGCCGCCTTGAGCACACCGGCGTGGGCCTGGAACACGTGCCACAGGTCCGGATAACGCTCCAGCCGCACCGTGACCCCGGCGGCCGTGGCACGCTCGGTGAAACGCAGACTGTCGTTGAGCAGGATTTCGTCCTCGCCGACCTGGATCAGCACCGGCGGCAATCCCTGCAGGTCGGCGTACAGCGGCGAAATGGCCGGGTCGTTGCGCGGCAGATCGGCCGGGCAGTACAGGTCCATGGCCTGTTCCACCCACAGCCGGTTGAGCAGCGGATCGCCCGCCGGTGGCTGGTGCATCCGTTCGCCGCTGCAATCGGTGGAGGGCGAAAAGCACACCAACGCCGCCGGCACGGGCAACCCTAGGTCGCGCAGGCGCAAGGCGGTCACCAGGCTGAGGTTGCCCCCGGCCGAGTCGCCGCCGATGGCAATCTGCTCTGGCAGATAACCCGCCTCGAGCAACGCCTGGTAGGCGGCGACCGCATCGTCGCGGGCCGCCGGGAATGGATGCTCCGGGGCCAGCCGGTAATCCAGGGCGCACACATTGAACTGACCGCGCTTGGCCAGGCTGCCGCAGATCGCCCGGTGGGTGTGGGGCCCGCCGATGATGAAGGCACCGCCGTGCAGGTACAGCAGCACATGGGCACTCGGTGCCACCGGGCGATGCCATTCGCAGGCCAGGCCGGCAAGGCTGCCCGGGGTGCGGGTCACACCCCGCTGCGGTGGGGTGATGGCGGTCAGCAGAGTGATGACCAGACGCTGCCCGCCAATCGGCATCGGCGGGCGCACCAGGCCACGGAACAGCACCCGCAGCAGGCCGCGCAGTACGCGGCGCAGCAGTGGCTGATCGGCGGCGGGCGCGGTGAATTCAGCGGACGCAGTCATAGTCGGTCAACTCCGGTGCACGGGTCTGGTAGCGGTACGTGAGGGTGAACCCCGGCCAGTTGTTGGTGTTCTTGCCGGAGGCGATCTTGTACCAGCTGTCGCAGCCGTGCTCCCAGATCGAGCCCCGGTTGCCGGCCTGGATCATCTGGTTGTAGCGCTGCTGGACCTCGGCCTTGACGTCCATGTAGCGCAAGCCACGCGTCTGCAGCGCCTCGATGCAGCCGAGCACGTAGCTGAACTGGCTTTCCAGCATGTAGATGATGGAGTTGTGGCCCAGGTTGGTGTTCGGCCCGTAGAGGATGAACAGGTTGGGGAATCCGCTGACGCTGATGCCCTTGTAGGCTTCTGCGCCCTCCTTCCAGGCCTCGTTGAGGTCAAGGCCACCGCGCCCGGTGATCTGCATCGGCGCCAGGAAATCCGTGGCGGCGAAGCCGGTGCCGTAGATCAGCACATCGCAGGGGTGTTCGCGCCCTTCCCGGTCCACCACGCCGCGCTCGTTCACCTCGGCGATGGCACTGCTGACGATCGCCACGTTGGCCTGGGCCAGCGCCGGGTAGTAATCATTGCTGATCAGGATGCGCTTGCAGCCCATGGGGTAGTCCGGCACCAGTTGCGCACGCTTCTGCGCATCCGGCATGTGCCGGTTCAGGTGATTGACGAATTCCCGGCGAAACAGCGGCATCAGCCAGGGCGCATGCACGAAGGCCAGGGCCCGGGCTTCGTGCTGGATGTACTTCAGCAAGCGGTCGACACGCTGCAACCAGGGCACTGCGCGCATCACCGCCTGCTCCCAGGGGCGGTACGGGCGGTCCGGCTTGGCCAGCACGTAGGCCGGCGAGCGCTGGAACAGGGTCAGCTGCGCCACCTGCGGCTGGATCTGCGGCACGAACTGGATGGCCGAGGCGCCGGTGCCGATCACCCCCACCCGCTTGCCGCTCAGGTCCAGGTCGTGCCGCCAGCGCGCCGAGTGAAAGGCCTCGCCCTGGAAGCGCTCGAGGCCGGCGATGTTCGGGTAGGCCGGCTGGTTGAGCTGGCCGCAGGCGCTGATCAGCACCTGGGCGTCGAGGGTTTCGCCGCTGGCCAGGGTCACTTGCCACAATGCCCGCGCCTCGTCGAAACGGGCGCTGCGCACCTCGCAACCGAGGCGAATGCGCGGCCGCAGTTGGTAGCGCGTGACGCAGTCGTGCATGTAGGCATGGATTTCCGCCTGGGGCGCGTACTTGCGCGTCCAATCGGGCTTAGGGGCGAAGGAAAAGGAGTACAGGTGCGAAGGCACATCGCAGGCGGAGCCGGGGTAACTGTTGTCACGCCAGGTGCCGCCGATCTCCGTGCCCTTTTCCAGGATCAGGAAATCGTCGATACCCCGCTCTTGCAGCTGGATGGCCAGGCCGAGGCCGGCGAAGCCGCTGCCGATGATCAGCACACGCACGGGGGCCTGTGCCGGGGAGCTATTGGTCATTGTTATGCTCCGAGAAAGTAGACGGTGCCCCGGCAGGAGCACCGCAACGCAATCCGTTCCGCCAGCATCCTACTGTGCCCATCGGCCGGTCGTTATGGCATAGTCGGCCAAAAGTTGTGAAATTCGGACAACCTATGGTCAGGCTCACCCCCACCCAGTGGCCCCTGCGACGCAGCGCCGTCAGCGCCCAGCTATTGACCCAGTTCGGCCTGGACCAGGGCTTGTCCCTGGAGCGCTGCCTGCACGGCACCGGGTTGAACCTGGCGCAACTGGGCGACCCCGGCGCGGAAATCGACGCCGCCCAGGAGCTGTGCCTGATCCGCAACCTGGTCCAGGGCCTGGGACACCTGCCGGGGCTGGGTCTGAAAGTCGGCCCGCGCTACCACCTCAGCACCTACGGCATCTGGGGCTTCGCCCTGCTCAGCAGCCCGACCTTCCGCAGCGCCGCACAGATCGGCCTGCGCTACCTCGACCTGACCTACGCCTTTCACGGCATGCGCCTGGAGGAAGTCGGCGAGCACGCGCACCTGGTGCTGGATGAACGGGATGTGCCGGAAGACCTGCGCACCTTCATCCTGGAGCGCGACACCGCTGGCCTCATGCACCTGCAGCGCGACCTGACGGCCACCCGCTTCCCGCTGATCAGCGTCAGCTTTCGCCTGCCGGCTCCGGCAGACCCCAGTGCCTACCGGGATGTCTTCGGCCTGACACCGACCTTCGATGCCCCGGAAAACCGCATCGTTTTCGAGCGCCGCTTCCTGGACCAACCGCTGCCGGGCGCCAACCCGGAGGTCGCCCGGCACTGCGAACAGCAATGCCAGGCGCTGCTGAACAAGCGCCGCATCCGCGCCGGGCTGTCCGGGCGCATCCGCGATCGCCTGCTAAGCCAGCCGGGGCGCCTGCCGGACATGGAACAGCTGGCCAGTGAGCTGCACATGACCTCGCGCACCCTGCGCCGCCGCCTGGAAGAAGAAGGCACGCGCTTTCGCCTGCTGCAGGACGAAGTGCGCCAGGCGATTGCCGAGGAACTGCTGGGGATCGACAGCCTGACCCTGGAAGACATCGCCGAACGCCTGAGCTACGGCGACGTGTCGAACTTCATCCACGCCTTCAAGCGCTGGAAGGGCCTCACGCCCGGCCAGTACCGCAGCCAGCGGGTGCCCGTCGCAACCCCTTGAGAAAATCCCCGTCAGGCGTAGCATCGGACGAGGAACAAAAGCGTGAGCAGCATGCACGGCTGGCTACCAGCCCTGTCTTACCCTGCCGAACCATCAGGTCCCTTTTGATTCCCATGGTGGCAGACCTGATGGCGGCCTCGTTCGGAGGTTGATCCCATGAGCACCCTGCAATGCACCCACCGCAACCACACCATCACCGCTGACGTCATGGAGCACCCGGGCATCCCGACGCCCTGGGCCGGCGGTTGCCACATCACCATGCCTGATGGCCGCCGCACCAAACGCCTGGCCCTGCCGATGCAGGTGTCCTTCCTGTCCGAACTGGACAAGGCCCAGCGCGCCTCGATCGCCCACGGCAAGTGGCTGGTCGATCAGAGTCTGGACCAGGGCCGGCAACTGATGGCCAGTTGAGCGGCGACATGTAAGCCGCAACAGCCTGTTCCTCAGGACGCCAGCGGCAAGCCGTTTTCCAGGTACAGCAGGCCGCCAGGCGCGGCCTGCTCAAGGCTCCGTAGCCGTTGGGCAAGGCTGGGTACCAGCAGGGCCTGGGCTTCGAGCGGGGGCACCCACTGCAAGGCGACCAGCTCAGGGTCGGTGATCACGAGCGCGTACACCTGCGCGGCATCCAGGCATCCACCGTCGAACAACAGGTGCAGGCCCTCGCCGTAGGCAGCACCGGCGGCCACGTAGTCCACGCACAACAGCGCGCCCAGCGGCAGGCTCAACCCGAGCTCCTCCCGCAGTTCGCGCAACAAGCCGTCTCCAGGTGACTCATCGGCGTCCACCACGCCGCCGGGAATCAGCCAGCCGTCGCGGTATGCCGGTTTCACCAGCAATAGGCGCCCCTGCTCGTCGCGAATTCGTGCGCCGACGGCGATGCGTTTACGGGGAAATTCCATGGCTCTAACTCGTTCGGCTGGAATGATGACGGCGGGCATTCTAAGTCGTGCCATCTACAGCAGTCAGCCGGTTTGAAAGTCAGAACCGCACTGACAAGCGCAGCGCGCAGGGTTATCTTCGCGGCATGACCACGACCACCGAACGCTTCGTCCTGCTGCCCTACCAGCCCCCCTGGGATTGGCGGCAGTTCCACGGCCATTTCGCCCTGCGTGCCCTGCCCGGCATGGAACAGCTGGATACCGATTGCTACAGCCGCAGCTTCCGGCTCGGCGGCGTCAGCGGCTGGTTCAGCGTGAGCCCGCGTACCGATCATTGCCTGGAACTGCGCCACAGCCCGTCGGCCGATGCGTGCCAGGGCGCGCTGATCGGACGGGTGCGCAAGATGTTCGACCTGGACGCCAACCCGGGGCAGATCGCCCGGCACTTCGCCTGCGATGCGCACCTGGCCGCCATGCTGGCCCGCAACCCCGGCCTGCGCCTGCCCACGGCCTTCGACCCCTTCGAGCAGGCGGTGCGCGCCATCGTCGGCCAGCAGGTGACGGTCAAGGCCGCCGTGACCATCACCGCGCGCCTGCTGACCCGCCTGGGTACGCCGCTGGTGGATGCGCCCATCGGGGTCGAGCGGCTGTTCCCCAGCCCCGAAGCGCTGGCTGAAGCCAACCTCGATGGCATCGGCATGCCCGGCAAGCGGGTGCAGACCCTGCAGCATTTCGCCGGGCAGATTGCCAGCGGCGAGCTGCGCCTGAGCCTGGAAGACGGCAGTGCCGCGCTGATAGAGCGCTTGTGCGCCCTGCCCGGTATCGGCCCGTGGACCGCCGAATACATCGCGTTGCGTGCCTTCGGCGAGGCCGATGCGTTTCCTGCCAGCGACCTGGGCCTGCTCAAGGCGCCGGTCTGGGGCCCGGAGGGCATCGACGCCCGCAGCCTCAAGACCCGCGCCGAAGCCTGGCGACCCTGGCGCGCCTATGCCGCCGCGCACCTGTGGCACAACTATTCCGAGAGGTGATCCGATGTTCTACCGCTACCACGACAGCCCCATCGGCCCCTTGCTGCTGGCCGGCGACGAGCAAGGGCTGCAGCAGCTGTACATGGAACTGGACAGCAAGCCCTGGCGCATCGGCGAGGACTGGCAGACGGGTGGCAATCACCTGGACGCCGTGTGCCGGCAGCTGGACGAGTATTTCGCCGGCCGGCGCACGCGCTTCGACCTGCGCCTGGCGCCCAGGGGCACGCCGTTCCAGCAGGCGGTATGGCGCGCCCTGCAGGACATCCCGTTCGGCCAGACCACCTGGTACAGCGCCCTGGCGGAACGTATCGAGCGGCCGAAAGCCGTGCGCGCGGTGGGCGCCGCCAATGGCGCCAACCCGATCTCGATCATTATCCCCTGCCACCGAGTCATCGGCCGCGACGGCAGCCTGACCGGTTACGCCGGCGGCCTGCCGCGCAAGTCGCTGCTGCTCAAGCTCGAAGGCGCGCAGCAGCAGGAACAGGCCAGCCTGGCGCTGTAGCGGGCGACGCTAGATCCGCACGTTGCCCCGTGGGCCGAGCAACGCCCAGATGATCAGCCCCACCACCGGCAGGAACAGGATCAGCAACACCCAGAGCACCTTCTTGCCGGTCTCGGTGTTGCTTTTGACGATGTTGATGATGGCCCAGATGTCCAGCGCCAGAATGACCAGGCCAATCAGGCTGTTCAGGGTGGAACCCATGGTGACGCTCCTGTGCGAAGGGGTACTCGTTGAGGATAGTCGAGGCTTCGCGGCAGGCTGGATTCCCGGCGGGTTCAGTCGTCCAGCCCGGGGTACTGGCGGGCGATGTCGCTGCCGGTGGACTGGCTGGCGGCAGCGTCGCGGTTCTTGAACAGGCTGATCGACAGCACGTGCGGCTCTTCGCCGATATCGACCCAGTGGGCGACGCCCGCCGGCACCCGGATCAGGTCATGGCGCTCGCAGCGAATGGCGTACACGTAGTCGTCGATGTGCAGGGCCAGCAGGCTGCTGCCGGCTGCGATGTAGCGCACCTCTTCCGTGTCGCGGCGTCGCTCGTCGAGCAAGGCGGCGCGCAGCTCGGCCTTCTGCGGGTCCTGGCGAACGACACTGGTCACTTCGGCATGGGCGCAGGCGAACTCGGTCATCCAGGCGTCGAGCTGAGCCGCATAGGCGGCAAGCACCTCGTCCTGGCTGGCGCCGGGCTTCAACGGCGCGCTGGCCTCGCGGCGCTCGACCGTGACGCCGACCGCCGCCAGGGTGCTGGCGATGTCGTCGAGGTGCGTCAGGACCTTGTTCGGTTGCGCGGGAAAGGAAACGTGGTAGACGCTCAGGCTGCTCATGGTCGGTTTCTCGCTCGATCGGGTTAAGGCGCGCGGCTCAGGGCCGCTCGTCCTGCATGCGGGTGGCGGTGATGATCGCAGCCGCCAGGGCGGCCAGGCTGGCCAGGGCGAAGGTCCAGGCCGGCCCCAGGGTGTTCCAGCTGTAGCCGGAGTACAAGGCACCCAGCGCACCGCCCACGCCGGCCAGCGCCGCGTAAAGGGCCTGGCCCTGCCCTTGCTGGCGATCGGCGAAGCTGCGCTGCACGAAGTGGATGGCCGCCGCATGGAAGGCGCCGAAGGTCGCCGCATGCATCAACTGGGCGAACAGTAGCACGAGCAGGTGATCAGCCAGGTTGCCCAGCAGCAGCCAGCGCACGGCAGTGATCAGGAAGCTTGCCAGCAGCACCGTGCGCAGCGAATAGCGCGCCAGCAGCTTGGCCATGACCATGAACAGCACGATTTCCGCCAATACGCCGAGGGCCCAGAGCTGGCCGATCAGGCCGCGGCTGTAGCCGAGCGATTCCAGGTGCAGAGTCAGGAAGGTGTAGTACGGGCCGTTGCTGAGCTGCATCAGGCCGACGCTCAGGTAGAACGCCAGGATGCCGGGGCGCCGCAATTGCCGCAGGAAACCGCCCTCGGTCAGGCTGTTGGGGCGCATCTGCGGTTGCGCGTTGGGCACCCAGAAGCTGCTGACCACGATGCCCGCCATCAGCAGCACCATGGCCCAGGGGTAGGCGTCCAGGCTGAGCAGCTCGAACAGCTGCCCCAGGCCCACCACGGCGGCAATGAAGCCGATGCTGCCCCACAGGCGGATCTGGCTGTAGCGCGCCGATTGCTCGCGCAGGTGGGCCAGGGTGATGACCTCGAACTGCGGCAGCACCGCATGCCAGAAGAATGCGTGGGTGGCCATGATCAGCGCCAGCCAGGCGTATTCGTGGCTGATGAAGATGCCGGCGAAGCACACCAGGGTGCAGAACGCGCCCACGCGCACGATGGCCAGGCGCTGGCCGGTATGGTCGCCCAGCCAGCCCCACAGGTTGGGCGCAATGCAGCGCATCAGCATGGGAATGGCTACCAGCTCGCCGATGCGCGCGGCGGAGAACCCCAGGTGGTCGAAATACAGCGCCAGGAACGGCGCCGTGGCGCCGAGCAGCGAGAAATAGAAGAAGTAGAAGCCGGACAGCCGCCAGTACGGCACCGCGCCGTTCATGCCGCGGCCAGGGTCGAGCGAAGCGATACCCGGGGCATGCGCAACGGGCCGGCGCTTCGCTCGAACACCGTCACAGCTGTGGCAACACCGGCGTGTTCACACGCACGTCGGCATTCTGCGCGCGGTGGCGCAGCAGGTGGTCCATCAGCACGATGGCCATCATGGCTTCGGCGATCGGCGTGGCGCGGATGCCCACGCACGGGTCGTGGCGGCCCTTGGTGATGACGTCCACCGGGTTGCCATCGACATCGATGGAACGGCCCGGGGTGGTGATGCTGGAGGTCGGCTTCAGCGCCAGGTGCGCGACGATCGGCTGACCCGAGGAAATCCCGCCGAGGATGCCGCCGGCGTTGTTCGACACGAAGCCTTCCGGCGTCAGTTCGTCACGGTGCTCGGTGCCACGCTGGGCGACGCTGGCGAAGCCGGCACCGATCTCGATGCCCTTCACCGCGTTGATGCTCATCAACGCGTGAGCCAGCTCGGCGTCCAGGCGGTCGAAGATCGGCTCGCCCAGGCCCGGCATCACGCCTTCGGCGACCACGGTGATCTTCGCCCCGACCGAATCCTGGTCACGGCGCAGCTGGTCCATGTAGGCCTCCAGCTCCGGCACCTTGTCCGGGTCGGGGCTGAAGAAAGCGTTCTGCTCGACGCTGTCCCAGGTCTTGAACGGGATCTCGATCGGACCCAGCTGGCTCATGTAGCCACGGACCACGATGCCCTGGGTGGCGAGGAATTTCTTGGCGATGGCGCCGGCCGCCACGCGCATGGCGGTTTCGCGCGCCGAGCTGCGGCCGCCGCCGCGGTAGTCGCGGATGCCGTACTTGTGGTGATAGGTGTAGTCGGCGTGGGCCGGGCGGAACAGGTCCTTGATCGCCGAGTAGTCCTTGGACTTCTGGTCGGTGTTGCGGATCAGCAGGCCGATGGCGCAACCGGTGGTCTTGCCCTCGAACACCCCGGAAAGGATTTCGACGACGTCGTCTTCCTGGCGCTGGGTGGTGTGGCGGCTGGTACCGGGCTTGCGCCGGTCGAGGTCGCGCTGCATGTCCTCCAGGGACAATTCCAGCCCCGGCGGGCAACCGTCCACGATGGCGACCAGCGCCGGGCCATGGCTTTCGCCCGCGGTGGTGACGGTGAACAACTTGCCATAGGTATTGCCGGACATTTGCAGGATACTCCCGTGAATCAGTACCGAGCCTGACGGTGCGACCATGCGCTCGCCGAGGGCCTTGCTCGAATGAAGGCCGCGAGTATACCCGTGGCGCCAGCCCAGTTCACCCTCGAACCTTATGCCGATGAACGCGTCCAACAGATTCCTTCAGCCACAGTACCCGTTCATGCTGCGAGCCCTCCTCTTGTCCCTGACGCTACTGGCCAGCCTCGCCCACGCCGCCCCCACCACTACCCTGCAACGCGCCGTCGACCTGGAAACCCCCATGGGGACCTTGCACGGCACCCTGCTGCTGCCCCAGAGCGAGGCGCCCGTGCCGGTGGTGCTGCTGGTTGCCGGCTCCGGCCCCACCGACCGCAACGGCAACAACCCCGAGGGCGGCCACAACGACAGCCTCAAGCGCCTGGCCCAGTCCCTGGCGCGCCAGGGCATCGCCAGCCTGCGCTACGACAAGCGCGGGATTGCCGCCAGCCGCGCGGCCACGCCGGACGAACGCGACCTGAGCGTCGAACTCTATGTGGCCGATGTGATTGCCTGGAGCCGCCAGCTCAAGGCGGACCCGCGTTTCAGCCGGCTGATCCTGCTGGGCCACAGCGAGGGCGCGCTGATCGCCAGCCTGGCCGCGCCGCGCAGCGAAGCCGACGCCCTGATTGCCGTGGCCGGCAGTTCGCGGCCCATCGACCAGGTGCTGCGCGAACAGCTGCATTACCGCCTGCCACCCGACCTGCTGGCCCAGAGCAACCGCCTGCTCGACCGCCTGGTGGCCGGCAAGACCACCGAAAACGTGCCGAAAGACCTTGAGGTGCTGTTTCGCCCCAGCGTGCAGCCGTACCTGATTTCCCTGTTCCGCCAGAACCCCGCCGAGGCCTTCGCCCAGCTGTCGATCCCGGCGCTGATCGTCCAGGGCAGCCACGACATGCAGGTCAGCGTGGCCGACGCCACCATGCTCAAGGCGGCCAAGCCCGACGCCGAGCTGGCCATCATCGAGGGAATGAACCATGTGCTGCGCATCGTGCCGCTGGACGTGAAGGCGCAGCTGGCGTCCTACGACAACCCGCAATTGCCGTTGGCACGCGCGCTGATCGCGCATATCGTGGCCTTCATCGAGGCTACCGGCAGAACGCCAGCCTCCAGTATCGGGAATACCGGCCGATAGGTAGGAAGCTGGCGCGCTGCATGCGTTGGCTACGCGTACAGGACTGCTGCTGATGACCGACACCGACCTCCCCAACGCTGATGCGGCCGCCGAAACCGCCAGCGACGAACAGGCCCACGCCGAGCCGACCCACCCGTGGGCCGACCTGCCGCCGGAGCACTTTCGCCTGCTGCGCCTGGCGCCGTTGCAGGTCGATCGCCACACCGGGGCGCGGCCGCTGCGTTTCGTTCAACTGGGCCGGGTGGAACGCCACAGCAAGGAACAGAGCCTGCTGCGCCTGACCATCCAGCTGCCCGGCCAACGCCTGCGCAAGGAACAGAACCTGCTCGAGGTGTGGATCGATCACCGCAGCAAGGAAGTCCGCTTCGGCAGCGACAAGGGCTTGCAGGTCGAACCGCCGAACCGCGGTTTGGGGCGGTTTCTCCTGGCTCAGGGCATCGCCTGGGCCCGCCAGCATTGTGCGCATTACCTGGTCGAAGGCGGCGCCCTGCCGGCCAAGGATGCACTCAGCGAAGACGCCCGGGCGCGCCGCGACCATTGCCTGCAAGCCCAGGGATTCGTGGTGGAGTACGCCGACCCGTTGCAATTGAAGGCGACCTACAGCGCCGCGCGGGTCAGCGCCCTGCACAGCGACTGGCACACCGAGAAGGTGCAGATCGTCGAACTGCTCGATGCCGCGGCCATGCTGCAGCAGGCCGATCACAACCTGCAGGAGCAGGACGGCAAGATCCGCAAGCTGGAAGAACGCATCAGCCTGCTCAAGCGCGAAGATGGCAGCCTGCGCTTCACCATCACCTGCCTGGTGGCGTTTTCCCTGTTCCAGGCCGGGCTGCTGATCTGGATCGCGACCCGCTAGCCCGGCGCTGAGACTTCAGCCTCAGCCGTTCACGCGGGAGCGGAACAGCGCCTGGTGCTCGCGGCACTGCTGGGCGGCCAGCAGAAAGACGCCATGCCCGCCCCGCTCGAATTCCAGCCAGGTGAAGTCCACCTCGGGGTACAACGCTTCGACATGCACCTGGCTGTTGCCCACTTCCACCACCAGCACGCCTTTTTCCGTGAGGTGATCGGCGGCCTCGGCCAGCATGCGGCGCACCAGGTCCAGGCCGTCGTTGCCGCAGGCCAGGCCCATTTCCGGCTCGTGCTGGTACTCGGCCGGCATGTCGGCGAAATCCTCGGCATCGACATAGGGCGGGTTGGAGACGATCAGGTCGAAGCGCTGGCCCGGCAGACCGTCGAAGCCGTCGCCCTGGACGGTGTAGACCCGCTCTTCCAAGCCATGGCGCTCGATGTTCTGGTTGGCCACTTCCAGGGCATCGAACGACAGGTCGCCCAGCACCACCTCGGCCTTGGTGAACTCATAGGCGCAAGCAATGCCGATGCAGCCGGAGCCGGTGCACAGGTCGAGGATGCGCGCCGGCTCGTGGGCCAGCCAGGGGCGGAAGCGGCTGTCGATCACTTCGGCGATCGGCGAGCGCGGCACCAGGACCCGCTCGTCGACCACGAACGGCAGGCCGCAGAACCAGGCTTCGCCCAGCAGGTAGGCGGTGGGCACGCGCTCTTCGATACGCAGACGCAGCAATTCCTGCAGGTGGGCGTGCTCGTCGTCTTCCAGGCGGCAATCGAGGTAGCCGTCGGCGATTTCCCACGGCAGGTGCAACGCGCCCAGCACCAGTTGGCGGGCCTCATCCCAGGCGTTGTCGGTGCCATGGCCGAAGAACAGCCCGGCATCCTGGAAACGGCTGACCGCCCAGCGGATGTAGTCGCGCACGGTGCGTAAACGGGTTTGGCGGGCAGCAAAAGCGTCGGTCACGTGGAATCTCCAAACGAAAGTCCACGCAGTTTAACAGCCTGTCCCGCACACGGCAGGTGGCCCCGCGCAGGAGTGTCAGGAAATAGGAAAACGAAGAACGGGGATTAGTCGCGCTCGCGGCGCAGCTCGCGGATCACGGCGATCGAAATCGCCAGGGCGAACAATAACCAGAAATGGGCGGACAACTGCGAGAAAACATCCATCAGCAACTCCTTTTGCCCTATGACCTCACACCCTGTGAAGTCGTTCGATTCTGCGCTCGACGCCACTCATTCGCAATACAGTGAAACGAAGAGGTTCACAGCGAGCCCTCACAGGCGGACAATAGGCAAAAAGATGTCCGCGCCAGCGAGGAGCCCTTTTCATGTCACACCCGCAGACACTGTTCCAAATCACCGGCCGTAGCCATGCGCCCGCCAGCCTGAGCAACGCCACCCTGGTGATCATCGATGCTCAGGAAGAGTACCGCAGTGGTGTGGTGCAACTGCCTGGGCTGAATGCCGCGCTGGTGGAGATCGTCAAGCTGCTGACCGCCGCCCGCCTGCTGGGCCGCCCGATCGTGCACGTCAAGCACCTGGGCATTCCCGATGGCCTGCTCGACCCCCGTGGCCCCCGTGGTCATCACCTGCCGGAAACCGCGCCGCTGCCGGGCGAGATCGTGGTCGAGAAACGCATGCCCAACGCCTTCAGTGGCACCGAGCTGCATGATCGCCTGCAGGCCCTGGGCCACCTGGACCTGATCATCTGCGGGTTCATGACCCACTCCAGCATCAGCACCACCGTGCGCGCCACCAAGGACTACGGCTACCGCTGCACCGTGGTCGACGCCGCCTGCGCGACCCGTGACCTGCCCACGCCCGACGGCCAGATCATCAGCGCAGCGGACATGCACCGCGCCGAAATCATCGCCCTGGCCGACAACTTTGCCGCCGTGGTGCCCCACGCCAGCGCGCTGATCTGAAAGGCCGGTTGCGTCACATCCGCTCGCCACGGGCAGCCCTTTCGGGAACCCCTGCCCGGCCAGCCGGTCATACCGCCGATAGCCACTGAGGAATCGGGATGAAGATAACCGATGGTTTTGACGCTCGCCGTCTGCGACCTCGAGGGCCAGGCAACTGGCGCTTGCGGCTGGCCGCCGTCATGGCCGCGCTCTTCGCTGCGTTCGGCATATTGCTCAGCATGGCCGGCACCGCCACCCTGCTCGGCCGCCCGCCAGCCCTGGGCCCGCTGAACGATTCCACCGGCGCCGCCGTGGTGCTGCTGGTCCTCGGCCTGGTGCTGCTGTGGGGCGGTATCGCCGTCTGGCGCATGTGCCGCCGTCGCCTGCGTCGCCCCAGCGACCTGAGCCTGTCGCCCCACCTGATGAAAAAACGCGACTGACCGCCGCCTTGCCTGGGTAAACTAGCCGCCTTCGTGGAGGCCCCGATGCAAGACGACGATTTTTCCCTGTTCAAAGCCGAGCTGCGTGGCGTCAAGCCGATCAAGCACGACCGCGCCGACACCGGCAAACCCAAACCCGACCGCAAGCAACAGGCCACCCTGCGCCAGGCGGCGACCATTCGCCAGGAATCGACCAAGGTCGACGGCCTGTCTGACCAGTTCGTCATCGACGTGGGTGCCGAAGACCCGCTGTACTGGGCTGGCAACGGCGTCCAGGACGGCCAGATGCGCAAGCTCAAGCTCGGCCAGATTGCCTTCGAAGGCAGCCTCGACCTGCATGGCATGAGCGTCGAGAAGGCCCGCGACACCCTCTGGGAGTTTCTCGCCGAAGCGGCGCGCCTGGAAGTCCGCTGCGTGCGCGTGACCCACGGCAAGGCGGTGCGCATGGACGGCCGCAAGCCGATGATCAAGAGCCACGTCAACACCTGGCTGCGCCAGCACCCGCAGGTGCTCGGTTTCACCTCCTGCCTGGCCAAGCACGGCGGCACCGGCGCGGTCTATGTGATGCTCAAGCGCACCATGATGGATGGCCGCGACGAATAGACCGGCAAAGCGACAACTCGAGCGGCCAATGGCGACAACCGACTGCCCGGGCCGCTTGCGGCCCTTGCCAGCGTAGCGGCCGCGCCCTACCCTTGCGCCTCTGTGCATACGAGTCCCCACAGGAAACCCCATGTCCCTGGAACAGAATTACACCGCGATCCTCGGCCAGCTCGGCGAGGACGTCTCCCGCGAAGGCCTGCTCGACACGCCCAAGCGCGCTGCCAAAGCCATGCAGTACCTCTGCCGCGGCTACCAGCAGACCCTGGAGGAAGTCACCAACGGCGCGCTGTTCAGCTCCGACAACAGCGAAATGGTGCTGGTGAAGAACATCGAGCTGTATTCGCTGTGCGAACACCACCTGCTGCCTTTCATCGGCAAGGCCCACGTCGCCTACATCCCCAGCGGCAAGGTCCTGGGGCTGTCCAAGGTCGCGCGCATCGTCGACATGTACGCCCGCCGCCTGCAGATCCAGGAAAACCTCAGCCGCCAGATCGCCGAAGCGGTCCAGCAGGTCACCGGCGCCCTGGGCGTGGCGGTGGTCATCGAAGCGCAGCACATGTGCATGATGATGCGCGGCGTGGAGAAGCAGAATTCGTCGATGGTCACCTCGGTGATGCTCGGTGAATTCCGCGAAAACGCCGCCACCCGCAGTGAGTTCCTGAGCCTGGTCAATAACTGATCCGTTCAGGTGTCACAAAACAGCCGGCCTTGCGCCGGCTGTTTGCTATCCGGCCCCCGCCCGATGGGACGCGGAGCGTCCCGGATGCATTCCCACGCAGAGCATGGGAACGATCAAAGGCCTCTCCTACAGATAGCCCGACTGCCGCAACCCGTAGGGTGGACAACGCGAAGCTTGTCCACCACCTGCGCGCCAATGGGACGCGGAGCGTCCCGGATGCGTTCCCACGCGGAGCGTGGGAACGATCGACCCATGAAGTCGCGCAACCGCGCCTTCAGCGGTTTTTCTTGAACCCTTCCCGCGGTTTGCGCCGCAACGGGTCGAGCAAGGGCGACAGGCCGTTGTGGTCGATCTCCTGCATCAGCGCCAGCAGGCGTCCGATCTCGCCCTGAGGGAAGCCTTCGCGGGCGAACCAGTTGAGGTAGTTGCCCGGCAGGTCGGCGATCAGCCGCCCCTTGTACTTGCCGTAGGGCATCTCGCGGGTTACCAGCAGTTCCAGGTCTTCGGGTTTCATCGGCGTGTCGGGGCTCCATGGCTGGCCTGGGATTATGCCCAATACGCCGGCGCGGTGCTCGCCAGAGGCGCCGTTCGGCATCGCGACAGGCCAAACGCCAGCAAACTCGGGTAAGCTTCGCGACCGCATTTTTCACCCGAGGTAGTGTTTCGATGATTCTCAAGGTACTGCGCAATGGCCTCGGCCAACTGATCGTGCTGATTGACCTGCTGACCCGCCCCGCCAAGCTCAAGCGCAGCCCCGAGGCCCAGGCTGCCGCTGAACAGGCCGCGCAGAACCTGGCGCTGTACCAGTTCCACGCCTGCCCGTTCTGCGTGAAAACCCGCCGTACCCTGCACAAGCTGAACCTGCCGGTGGCCCTGCGCGACGCCAAGAACGACCCGGTGCACCGCCAGGCCCTGGAGCAGGAAGGTGGCAAGATCCAGGTGCCGTGCCTGCGCATCGAGGAAAACGGCCAGACCACCTGGCTGTACGAGTCCAAGGCCATCGCCGCCTACCTGCAGGACCGCTTCGCCGCCTGATCCCTGCCCGCCCCCTGCCGGTCGTCTGCTGCCGACCTGAAGGGGGCCCTGCCACCCGGCACCGACGTGCGTTTGCCTCTACGCTGAAAGGAACCCTTCTCATCTGGCGTTCCGCTGCGCGATGAACCCCCTGAAGCAATCGATCATGCTCGTGCTGTTGCTCCTGGTGGCCATGTTCATCAGCGGCATGTGGGTCATGTCTTCGCTCAACCTGGGGTACTCGCAGCAGGCCCTTTCCGAGCTGCGCCGGGCCCAGATCGAGGACACCTTCAAGGCCAACCTCGAACGGATCGATGCCCGTCACCAGTTGATGGAGCAGAACACCGAAGACCTGGCGCGCCTGGGCGAGACCTTCAACCGCCTGCAACTGGACCGCGGCAGCAACCAGGAACTGGAAAACGCCTTGCGCCAGCATGTGCGCGACTTCCCCGAGGCCTTCGGCGGCGGCCTGTGGTTCGAGCCCCAGGCCTTTCCCAACGCGGCCTACGGCTTTGCCCGCTACGCCTACTGGGCCGCCGAGAACCGCATCGCCATGGTGCGCCACCCCGGGCAGGACAATTACCCGCAACAGCCGTGGTACCGCACCGCGCTGCCGCCAGACTGGCGCCAGACCCCGCTGCAGCCGCACCCCTACTACTGGAGCGCGGCCTACCACAGCGAGCAGGCCAAGGCGGTGCTGATCACCCTGGCCAGCCCGATGCACAACCAGGACGGGCGGATCATCGGGCTGGCCACCACCGACTGGCGCCCCGAAGAAGCCATCAAGCTGATTGGCCGCGTGCGGGTTACGCCCAGCAGTTTTGCCTTCCTGCTCGACAGCGACAACCGCAACCTCTCCAGCCCCGCCCAGGGCAACGGCGGCCAGCCTGCCGAACCGGTGATGCACGCCATTCTCAAGCGCCTGCAGGGGCGCAACGGCGCGGCCACCGAGCGGCGTCCGACCTCCGGGGTGATGCAGCGCGACACCCTGGCGGTGGACGGGGTGGATTACACCCTGCTGCACGCCCGCACCCAGTCGGGGATGCTGTTCGGGATCGGTGTGCCGCAGCACGAGATCGACTCGGTGCTCGAACCGATGCGCGCCAGCAACTACCGCATCCTGGCCATCATGGGCGTAAGCCTGCTGGTGTTGTCCGGTCTGATCCTGTATTTCGTGGCCGGCATCATGCGCCAGCTCGATGCCTCCTACACCGACCCGCTGACCCAGCTGCCGAACCGCGCCCGGCTGCTGCAGGACCTCAAGCGCCAGCCGCGCAGCAGCCTGATCCTGATCAACCTGGACGCCTTCAAGGAAATCAACGGTTTCTTCGGCCACGAGTGCGGCGACTACGTGTTGACCACCCTGGCCAGTCAGCTTGGCCACCTGCTTACCCAGGACCATGAATCAGGCAAGCAGCGGCTGTACAAGATGAGCGCCGACGAGTTCGCCGTGCTGATCGCCGAACAGCTCGACGCCCGGCAGCTGGAAATACGCCTGCAGGCCCTGTCGACCTTCATCCACACGCGGTTGCTGCTCTGGCACGACCAGGAAATCAACCTCACCGCCACCCTGGGCGCCGCGGCGTTTGCCGGCAAGCCGGCGGTGGACGTGCTGTCCGCTGCGGCCATCGCGCTCAAGCTGGCGCGCCAGCGGCAGAAGAATCACCTGGTCTACGACCCCGCCCTGAAGCTGCGCGAGCGCTACGAACACAACCTGCAATGGGCCAATCACCTCAAGCTGGCCCTGCAGGAAGACCGTATTCGCCCCTATTTTCAGCCGATCATGGACAACCACAGCGGGCAGATCAGCAAGTTCGAATGCCTGGTGCGCATGCTCGACGAGAATGACCAGCCGGTGAACCCGGCGCTGTTCCTGGATGTGGCGAAGCGCATCCGCCTGCACCGGCAGATCACCCGGATCATGGTGGAGAAATGCTGCGCGGTGTTCCGCGACCTGCCCTTCGAGTTTTCCATCAACCTGTCCTACGAGGACATGGTCGACCCCGAGCTGACGCGCTTCATCAAGCTCAAGCTGCTACAGAGTGGCATCGGCCCGCGACTGATCTTCGAGATACTGGAATCGGAAGGCATCGAGAACTACGCGAAAGTACACGCCTTCATCAGCGACGTGAAAGCGCTGGGCTGCCGCATTGCCATCGACGATTTCGGCACCGGCTACTCCAACTTCGAGCACCTGCTGCGCCTGAACATCGACCTGATCAAGATCGACGGCAGCCTGATCAAGCAACTCGACAGCGACGCCAACGCCTACAGCGTGACCCAGGGGATCGTCAATTTTGCCCGCAGCCTGGGCATGCAGACCGTGGCCGAGTTCGTCCACGGTCCGGCGGTGCAACAGAAGGTGCAGGCCCTGGGCATCGACTACTCCCAGGGCGCGCATATCGGCATGCCCCAGGCGAACCTGGTGATTCGCCCGTCATTCCTGGCGCCTGCCAATACCCTCTAGGGCCTTATTCGGCGGCCACCACGCGGATCTGGCCGACCATGCCAGCCTGGTAATGGCCAGCGATCAGGCAGGCGAAGTCGAAATCCCCCGCCCGGTTGAAGGTCCACACCAACTCGCCCTGCTGCCCTGGCCCGACATGGACCATGTACGGCGCGTCGTGCTGCATGCCAGGCATCTTGGCCATCATGGCCGCGTGGGCATCCAGCTCGGCCTTGTTGCCCAGCACGAACTCATGCATCAGGGCGCCCTCGTTGCGGTGCACGAAACGGATGGTCTCGCCCTGCTTGACCTCGATCTGCTCGGGGACGAAGCGCATCTGGTCGTTCATCCGCACCTCGATCACCCGGTCGACGGCCTGTGGGTCGCCGGCGATGCCCCAGGGCTTCTGCCCGTCGCTCGTCCCGTGGACCGCGTGCTCACCGTGCCCGGCGGCATGATCAGGGGCGGCGCCGTGGCCGGCGTGGGCGTCGTCATGGGCCAGGGCGACAGGGCTGGCCAGGAGCGCCGTGGCGGCCAGGATCAGGGCGTTCAGGTTCAACAGTTGTTTCATCGTGTTCTCCTCGTGTTCCGCGTTCCCACGTCACAGACGCGCAAACACGGAAAGCGGCGTTGCGCGCAGGCTGCGGGCAATCGCCAGGTAGCGGTGGTCGGCGTCAGGACGCCGGAAGGAATCAGAGGAGCGACGGCCGCGGTGGGCGTTCCGGCGTGTCGGCGATGAAACCATCGAAATGGACGAGGGCTGCCCTGGACGGCCCGTTCGCCTGCCAGGGAGAAAAGCGGCTCGCCGTGCTGTTCAACACCGCCGCACCGACACAGCCGGCGCACAGGCTGCAGGTGCCGGCGCTGGGCGTCTGCTGGTCAGGCTGGTGATCGCCGTGGTGCGAAGCGCTGGCCGTCTCATGCTGGCCACCGTGGTGGGCCGCCAGGCTGGCAGCGGCGGACGGCGCAACCGCATGGCAGGCCTGCATCACGCTGGCAGCCATCGCCTGCGCCGGGAGGGCGAGCATCAGCAGCCAGATGAGGGTGATACGCCAGGGTGCGCGCATGGACGTTCCAGGGAAGGACGGCGTGGACAACGCGGGGATTATGCGGCAATTCCCCCGGTTGTCCACGCCACCGCGTTCAGCCCAGCATGGTCACGTGGCGCGGGTGGCTGGCGACACGCTCCAGCCAGGCCCGCACGGCCGGGTAGGCACCCAGGTCGAAACCGCCTTCGTCAGCCACGTGGGTGTAGGCATAGAGGGCGATATCGGCGATCGAGTAGTGATCGCCCACCAGGTACGGCGTGCGCTGCAACTGCTTTTCCATGACCTTCAGCGCCTTGTAACCACGGGCCTGGCAGACCAGGTACTCCTCGCGGCGCTCCTCCGGCATGCCCTGATAGAGCTGGATGAAACGGGCGACTGCCACGTAGGGTTCATGGCTGTACTGCTCGAAGAACTGCCACTGCAGCACCTGGGTACGCAGGCGCGGCTCGGTCGGCAGGAAGTCGCTCTTGTCGGCGAGGAAGTTGAGAATCGCGTTGGACTCCCACAGGCAGGTGCCGTCTTCCAGCTCCAGCACCGGGATCTTGCCGTTGGGGTTCTTCGCCAGAAACGCTTCGCTCTGGGTTTCACCGCGCAGGATGTCGATCGGCACCCACTCATACGGCAGGTCGAGCAGGTGCAGCATCAACTTGACCTTGTAGCAGTTGCCCGACCGGTGATCGCCATAAACCTTGTACATGCGTGTGCCCTCCCCTTGATTCATCCTCGTGCTGTTCGATTACCGCGCGCTCACGCGCCGGCCTGTGCCTCACGGATCACGTTGGCCAGTCGCTTGAGCCCTTCGCCCAGGCGCTCCGGCGCCACATGGCTGAAGTTCAGGCGCAGGTGGCCCGGGTGCTGGTCCGGGTCGATGAAGAACGGTTCGCCCGGCATGAACGCCACGTTCTGAGCCAGGGCCGGTGCCAGCAACGTGCGGGTGTCCAGCGGCTGCTTGAGGGTCAGCCAGAAGAACAGCCCGCCCTGGGGCACCTGCCAGTCGGCCAGGTCGCTGAAGTGCTCTTCCAGCACCGCCTGCATGGCGTCGCGGCGCAGCCGGTAGAAGTCACGCAGCTCGGCCAGGTGACCGCGGAATTTCTCGCTGCCCAGCCATTGCAGCGCCTGCCACTGGCCAATGCGGTTGGTGTGCAGGTCGGCCGACTGCTTCAGGCGCAGCAGGTACGGGAACAGGTCCGGGGTGGCGATCAGGTAGCCGACGCGCAGGCCCGGCAGCAGGGTCTTGGACACAGTGCCGGTGTAGATCCAGCTGGCCTTCTTCAGGCGGCTGACGATCGGCGTGGCGCTGCCGGCGTCGAACACCAGCTCGCGGTACGGTTCGTCTTCGATCAGGGTCACGCCGAACTCGTCCAGTAGCGCCGCCACGGCGTCGCGCTTGGCTTCGCTGTAACGCACGGCCGACGGGTTCTGGAAGGTCGGGATCAGGTAGGCGAAGGCCGGTTTGTGCTGCTCCAGGCGCTGGCGCAGGGCATCGATCTGCGGGCCGTCGGCCTCCTGCGGCACGGCGATGCAGTCGGCACCGAACAGCTGGAACGCCTGCAGCGCGGCCAGGTAGGTCGGCGCTTCGAGCAGCACTTCGGTGCCCGGGTCGATGAACAGCTTGCTGGCCAGGTCCAGGGTCTGCTGCGAGCCGCTGACGATCAGCACCTGGCTGGCGTCGCAGGGCACGCCCAGGGCGCGGGCTTCGGCGGCGATGGCTTCACGCAATGCCGGCTCGCCCTCGCTCATGCCGTACTGGCCCATGCTCGCCGGCATTTCGCTCCAGTCGACCTTGGGCAGCATCGGTTCGGCGGGCAGGCCACCGGCGAAGGACATCACTTCCGGACGTTGCGCCGCGGCAAGAATTTCACGGATCAGGGAGCTTTTGAGGCGGGCAACGCGTTCGGAGAAAGCCATGGAAGATCACCGGTAGCAAAGGCAAGGAAAAATAAGTCAAACTGCTTGACCGAAACTACGATGCCTCGGGCAGATACGTCAATATGCTTGACCTTAAAAATCCGACCACTCAGCAGGCTGCCATGGAGGCATTCTTCCTCGGGTACCAGGCGTTTACCGCCAAACCCGATGAAATGCTGGCGCGCCGAGGCCTGTCGCGGGTGCACCACCGCATCCTGTTTTTCATCGCCAAGTACCCTGGCCTGAGCATGAAGGAACTGCTCGGCTACCTGGGGGTGAGCAAGCAGGCGCTGAACACGCCGTTGCGCCAGCTGCAGGAGATGCACCTGGTCGAAAGCGTGGCGGCGACGGACGACAAGCGCAAACGCCTGCTGGTGTTCACGCCCGAAGGCGCCAAGCTGGAAGCGGCGCTGCGCCGGGAGCAGGCCAAGCTGCTGCGCCGGGCGTTCGCCGAGGCGGGAGAAGCGGCGGTGAATGGCTGGCTGACGGTCAACCAGACCCTGCGCAAGGGACCGGGCGCCGAGGACGAGCGGCGCTAGCGCCGCCCTGCCCCGTCGCCTTGCATCAGGCTGACTGCTGAAGCTCGTTGGCGGCCTTGAAGAACACCAGGGCCATGGCCACACCGGTGCCCAGCAACGGGATCAGCGCCAGAACGATCAGGATCACCGTGGCCAGCATCAGGCCACCGATGATGTTCATCCAGGCCATGACATTGAACGCGGGGTAGACGTTCTCCACCTGACGCAGGCGAATGCCCATCCAGACCAGCAGCCCGCCATAGACACACAGCAGGCCGAAGTAGATGAACATCGGCGCGCCCAGCTCGCTGGTGGCATCCCCCCAGACCAGCTCCATGCCGCTGAGCAGCACGCCCAGCACCACCACCGCCCACACCGGGTTGGTGAGCTTCTCGGCAGCGAAACGCTGCTCCGCGAACTGTTTCAGGCGCAACAGCAGGTAGGCCCCCAGCAGCGCGGTGACCGGGCTGAGCCATTGGCTGAGCAGCGTCAGCAGCGGGTCTTCGAAATAGCCGCTGGTGAATGCCGCACCGAGGGCGACCAGCGAGCCCAGCACCGACACCAGGCTCAGCCAGCCAAGCATGCGCAACTGGCCGGCGGTCCAGCCTTCCAGGGTGCGGGGCGCCGCATCATCCACCAGGGCGACCTGGGGAGCGGCGTAGGGGTTGTTCTCAGTGGGCATCGCGGTTCCTTGTGCGCGGTTTCGTGAAGACGCAGACACTACCCGTTGCGGCAAGGTTCGCCAATCGACTGTATCGCCTTTTACGCAGGTGTCTGTACGGCGACGCCTTGCCGCGCAGGGCATAGTCTTGCAGGCATTCCCGCAGGTTTGCCCCCGAGTGCCCGAGCATGACTCCCGAACTGCTGATCGCGTTCATCGCGTTTGCCTTCGTCACCTCCGTGACGCCCGGCCCCAACAACATGATGCTGCTGGCCTCCGGGGTGAACTTCGGCCTGCGCCGCAGCGTGCCGCACATGCTCGGTATCAGCCTGGGTTTCATGGTGCTGGTGATGGCCGTGGGCCTGGGGCTCGGCCAGGTGTTCGAGCGTTTTCCGCTGCTCTACACGGTGCCGCGCTACGTGGGCGCCGCCTACCTGCTGTACCTGGCCTGGAAGATCGCCAACGCCGGCGCCCCGAACAGCCAGACGGGCGAACAGGGCAAGCCGTTCAGCTTTCTCCAGGCGGCGGCCTTCCAGTGGGTCAACCCCAAGGCCTGGGTCATGGCGATCGGCGCCATCACCACCTACACCCCCCAGGAAAACTTCGTCACCAACGTGCTGCTGATCGCCGCCCTCTTCGCCCTGGTCAACTGCCCCAGCGTCGGCATCTGGACCATGGCCGGCAGCCTGCTGCGCAACTGGCTGAACGACCCTCGGGTGCTGCGCGCCTTCAATATCGTGATGGCGCTGCTGCTGGTGCTGTCGCTCTACCCGATCCTCATCGACGTCAAAGGAGTGTTGTGATGACCGAAACCGCCCAGGCGCGCCTGCGCCCACTGGCCGATACCTCGACCTCGGCAGTGGTGGCCGGCTTCATTGCGATGCTCACCGGCTACACCAGCTCGCTGGTGCTGATGTTCCAGGCCGGTCAGGCCGCCGGTCTCACCAGCGGGCAGATTTCCTCGTGGATCTGGGCGCTGTCGGTCGGCATGGCGATCACCAGCATCGGCCTGTCGCTGCGCTACCGCGCGCCGGTGATGGTCGCCTGGTCGACCCCCGGCGCCGCACTGCTGATCAGCAGCCTGCCGAACGTGCCGTACAGCGAAGCGATCGGTGCCTACATCCTCTGCTCGGCGCTGATCCTGCTGTGCGGCGTGACCGGTAGCTTCGACCGCATCATGCGCCGTATCCCCGGCTCAATCGCCGCGGCGCTGCTGGCCGGCGTGCTGTTCAAGATCGGCCTGGAAATCTGCGTGGCCGCCGAGCAGCAGCCGCTGCTGGTGGTGGCCATGCTCCTGGCTTACCTGCTGGGCAAGCGCCTGGCGCCGCGCTACGCAGTGCTCGCGGCGCTGGTGGTCGGTTGCGTGCTGGCCGGGGTGTTCGGCCTGCTCAACTTCAGCCAGTTCGAGCTGCAACTGGCGATCCCGGAATGGACCACCCCCAGCTTCTCGCTGGCCGCCTCGATCAGCATCGGCATCCCGCTGTTCATCGTCGCCATGGCCTCGCAGAACCTGCCGGGCATGGCGGTGTTGCGAGCCAACGGCTACGACGTGCCGGCCTCGCCGCTGCTCAATACCACTGCGGTGGCCTCGATCCTCATGGCGCCCTTCGGCTCCCACGGCATCCACATGGCGGCCATCAGTGCGGCGATCTGCGCAGGCCCGGAAGCCCACGAAGACCCGCGCAAGCGCTACACCGCAGCGGTCTGGTGCGGGATTTTCTACGGCATCGCGGGCATCTTTGGCGCGACCCTGGCGGCGCTGTTCGCGGCACTGCCCAAGGCGCTGATCCTGTCGATCGCCGCCCTCGCCCTGTTCGCCTCGATCATCGGCGGCCTGACCCAGGCCATGCAGGAGCCGAAGGAGCGCGAGGCCGCGCTGATCACCTTCCTGGTGACCGCCTCGGGCATGACCCTGTTCTCGGTCGGCTCGGCCTTCTGGGGCATCGTCGCCGGCCTGCTGACCCTGGTCATCCTCAACTGGGGCAAGGCCGACAGCTGATCGCCAGCTGAAACGAAAAAAGGCGCCCGCGGGCGCCTTTTTTCATGGGTGCAACTCAGGCCTCGGCGGCCAGCTGCTTGCCGTGGGCGAAGTTGACCCACCAGCCGAACAGCGCCGCGGTGAAGAACATGATGATGCTGTAGATCGCCGCCGGAATGGCCATGGTCGAGTTGTTCAGCAGCATCGGGCTGAGCGCCAGGGCGATTGCCAGGGTGCCGTTGTGAATGCCGATCTCCATGCCGATGGCCACCGCCTGGCGCAGGCTCAGCTTGCACAGGCGCGGCACGTAGTAGCCGACCGCCAGGCTGATCAGGTTGAAGGCCAGCGCCGCCCCGCCCACCAGCGGCGCGTAATCGACGAACGTCTGCCAGTCCTTGACCACCGCCAGCAGGATGATGACCAGCAGGAACAGCGCGGAGATGATCTTCACCGGCTTTTCCATGCGCGCGGCGAAGCCGGGAAAGCGGCTGCGCAGCCACATGCCGATGGCCACCGGGCCGAGCACGATGACGAACACCTGCACCACCTTGGCGAACTGCAGCGGGATGGCCTGGTCGCCGTCCATGAAGTACGCCAGCGACAGGTTGACGATAAACGGCATGGTGAGGATGGCGATCACCGAGTTGACCGCGGTCAGGGTGATGTTCAGCGCCACGTCACCGTGGGCCAGGTGGCTGTAGAGGTTGGCCGTGGTGCCGCCAGGGGATGCAGCCAGCAGCATCATGCCGACGGCCAGGGCCGGTGCCAGGCCGAACGCCTGGACCAGGAAGAAACACACCAGCGGCAACAACAGCAATTGGCAACCCAGGCCGATCAGCACCGGCTTGGGAAACTTGGCCACCCGGGCGAAATCCGCCAGGGACAGTGACAGGCCGAGCCCCAACATGATGATGCCCAAGGCAACGGGCAGGAAAATGGTCAGTAACGGATCTGCGGTCATTCTTGTTCTACTCCGGGATCGGGACAGCGCAACGATTCTGGCGAGAGCCTGATTGAGTCCGCAGTGACTTTAGCGGCCAATCGGCGGCTGCGGGGTAGCAAAATGTAAAAAGGCGCCCGCAGGCGCCTTCTTTACCACAATCGCGTGTCAGATCGCCGTGGCACCGCCATCGACGGCCAGGGCCTGGCCGGTGGTGAACGCGGCGTTGTCGCAGCACAGGTAGAGCACGGCGGTGGCGATTTCCTCGACCTTGCCGATGCGCCCGACCGGGTGCATGGCGGCAGCGAACTCGGCCTTGCGCGGGTCCGCCTCGTAGGCGCGGCGGAACATGTCGGTGTCGATCACCGCCGGGCATACGGCGTTCACCCGCACCTTCTTCTTGGCGTACTCGACGGCCGCCGATTTGGTCAGGCCGATCACCGCATGCTTGGAGGCCGCGTAGATGCTCATCTTCGGCGCAGCGCCCAGGCCGGCCACCGAAGCAGTGTTGACGATGGCACCGCCGCCCTGAGCCAGCAGCAGCGGAATCTGGTGTTTCATGCACAGCCAGACGCCCTTGACGTTGACGCCCATGATCGCGTCGTACTCGCTCTCCTCGCCATCGGCCAGCTTGCCCTTCTCGATCTCGATGCCGGCGTTGTTGAAGGCGTAGTCCAGGCGACCGTAGGCCTCCACGGTGGCGGCCATCAGCGCCTGGACCTCGGCATCGCGGGTCACGTCGCAGCGCACGAACAGCGCCTCGCCACCGGCGGCCCGGATCAGTTCGACCGTGCCTTCACCGCCTGCCACATCGACATCGGAAACCACCACCTTGAGGCCCTGGCCGGCGAAGGCCTGGGCAGTCGCGCGACCAATGCCTGCGGCGGCGCCGGTGACCAGGGCAACCTGGCCGGAGAAGGTAAAGCTCATCGGGTGCATCCTCATCCAAGGGAAACGTCTGGGTGGAGTCTAGCCAGCGAAGCGGCCGGCGCGGCAGCACTATTCGATCAGCCGTTGGTGCCCCATGAACGGCAGTGATTCACAGGCCTGGCGGCCATCATCCAGATGGATCAACTGCCATTCGGCGACGTCGCCAGACTTGCTCCGCGTCCCAGACAGGGCTATCACAAACCCTTTCCCGATCAGTGAGTACCTGCCATGACTGCCCCACTCAACCGTCAGTTCCTCCTCGCCCAGCGTCCGGTCGGAATGCCCAGCCGCGAGACCTTCAACTACGTGGAAAGCCCGGTCGGCGAGCCCGGCCCCGGGCAGATTCTGGTGAAGAACGCCTACCTGTCCCTGGATCCGGCCATGCGCGGCTGGATGAACGACGCCAAGTCCTACATCGCCCCGGTCGGCCTCGGCGAGGTGATGCGCGCCCTGGGCGTGGGCCAGGTGGTCGCTTCGCAGCACCCGGATTTTGCCGTGGGCGATCACGTCAACGGCGCCCTGGGCGTGCAGGACTATTTCCTGGGCGAGCCCAAGGGCTTCTACAAGGTCGACCCGAGCCGCGCGCCGCTGCCGCTGTACCTGTCGGCCCTGGGCATGACCGGGATGACCGCCTACTTCGCCCTGCTCGACGTGGGCGCGCCGAAGGCCGGCGAGACCGTGGTGATTTCCGGCGCCGCCGGGGCCGTGGGCAGCATCGCCGGGCAGATCGCCAAGCTCAAGGGCTGCCGCGTGGTGGGGATCGCCGGTGGCGCGGACAAGTGCCGGTTCCTGGTGGACGAGCTCGGCTTCGATGCGGCCATCGACTACAAGTATGAAGACCTGCACGCCGCGCTCAAGCGCGACTGCCCGAAGGGCGTGGACGTGTATTTCGACAACGTCGGCGGCGAGATCCTCGACGCCGTGCTGACGCGCATCAATTTCAGGGCCCGGGTGGTGATCTGCGGCGCCATCAGCCAGTACAACAACAAGGAAGCGGTGAAAGGCCCGAGCAACTACCTGGCCCTGCTGGTCAACAGCGCGCGCATGGAAGGCATGGTGGTGATGAGCTACGCCTCGCGCTTCAGCGAAGCCGCGCAGGAAATGGGCGGCTGGCTGGCCAGCGGACAGCTGAAATCCAAGGAGCACGTGGTCGAAGGCCTGCAGACTTTCCCGGACACCCTGCTCAAGCTGTTCAGCGGCGAGAACTTCGGCAAGCTGGTGTTGAAGATCGACTGAGGTTGGGAGGTTTGGCCGCGGGCTCAAGAGCTCGCGGCTGAAGCCGCTCCTACGGGGCGACAGTGAGCGGAAGGCCCCGGGTGTCGCTTCGCTCGACCCAGGCTACGGGCTGGCTTTTGTCTGTGGGAGGGGCTTTAGCCACGAGTGTGCAGCCTTCGCGGCTGAAGCCCCTCCCACAAGTCGGTGGCGCCTCCCTGCCCTAAGCCACCGCCAGGTCTTCATCCTGCTGTTTGAGCGGCCGCCAGCGGCGCAGCAGCATGTACAGCGTCGGGATCACGAACAGGGTGAAGAAGGTGCCGACCAGCAGGCCGCCGACGATCACCCAGCCGATCTGCTGGCGACTTTCCGCACCTGCCCCGCTGGCGATCGCCAGGGGCAGCGAGCCCAGGACCATGGCCCCGGTGGTCATCAGGATCGGCCGCAGGCGCTGCACCGAGGCCTCGATGACGGCGTGGCGCAATTCCGTGCCTTCGCGCTGCAGGTGGTTGGCGAACTCGACGATAAGGATGCCGTGCTTGGTAATCAGGCCGATCAGGGTCACCAGGCCGATCTGCGAGTAGATGTTCAGGGTACCGCCGAACAGCGTCAGCGCCAGCAAGGCCCCGGCCATCGACAGCGGCACGCTGAACAGGATGATCAGCGGGTCGGTGAAACTCTCGAACTGCGCGGCCAGTACCAGGAAAATGAACGCCAGGGCCAGGACGAAGATCAGCACGATCCCCGAACTCGATTCCTTGAAGTCCCGCGAGGTACCGGTGTAGTCGTACTGGGTTTCCGGCGGGAAGACCTGCCGCGCCGCCTGCTCGAGGTAATCCAGGGCCTCGCCCAGGGTGTAGCCGCTGCCGACGTTGGCGGTGACCGTCACCGCGCGCAGCTGGTTGAAATGGTTGAGTTCCCGGGGCGCCACGGTTTCGCGCACGTCGATCAGGTTGGAGAGCTGCACCATGCTGTCGTCCCGGGCGCGGACGTAGACGCGGTCCAGGTCCTGGGGGTTGCTGCGGTCGACATCCTGCAACTGCACCAGCACGTCGTACTGCTCGCCGTTCTGCTTGAAGCGCGTGACCTGGCGGCTGCCGAACAGGCTTTCCAGGCTGCGGCCGATGGTGGCCACGTCGGTGCCGACGGCAACGGCCTGCTCGCGGTTGACCGCGACTTTCAGCTGCGGCGCATTGAGCTTGAGGTCGCTGTCCAGGCTTTCGAGCCCCGGGTAGTCGCGCACCCGGTTGAGCAGTTCTTCCACGTAGACCTGCAGCTCCTGGTACTCCATGGACGAGCGAATGACGAAGTTCACCGGTTGGTTGCGCGCGCTCTGCCCCAGCGGCGGCCGATTGACCGGGAAGGCCCGCACCCCGGCGATGTCCTGCAGCTTGGGCAACAGCTCGTTGCGGATCTCGAACTGGCTGCGCGTGCGGTCGGCCCAGTCTTCCAGCTTCATGAAGGAGATGCCTTGGGCCACCGTCGGGAAGCCGGCCACCACCATGTAGCGGTTGGTTTCCGGGATGCTGGCGTAGGCGGCTTCCAGTTCCTGGGCATAGCGGCTGGTGTAGCCGATGGTGGCGCCGTCCGGGCCGTTGAACACGCCGACAATGGTGCCGGTGTCCTCGGTGGGCGCCAGCTCGGATTTCAGCCCGGCGAACAGCCAGACGCAGGCCAGCATGGTCGCCAGCAGCACGCCGACCACCAGCACCCAGGCGGACAGTGCCTTTTCCAGTACGTGCTTGTAGCGGTAGGTCAGGCCCCGCAGGAAGCCTTCGATCAGGTTGTAGGCGCGGTTGTGGGTCTGCTGGCTCTGGTGCGGCTTGAGCAGCACCGCGCACATCATCGGGGTCAGCGTCAGGGCCACGAAGCCGGAGACCAGCACCGCCCCCGCCAGGGTCCAGGCGAACTCGGTGAAGAGCTTGCCGGTGGTGCCCTGCATGAAGCCGATCGGGGCGAATACCGCGGCCAGGGTCAGGGTCATGGCGATCACCGCGAAGGCGATCTCGCGGCTGCCCTTGAGCGCCGCCTGCACCGGGCGCATGCCCTCCTCGATGTGGCGGTGGATGTTCTCCAGCATGACGATGGCGTCGTCCACCACCAGGCCGATGGCCAGGACCATGGCCAGCAGGGTCAGGGTGTTGATGGTGAAGCCCATCAGCGACATCAGGGCGAAGGCGCCGATCAGCGAAACCGGGATGGTCACCAGCGGAATGATGGTGGCGCGCAGCGAGCGCAGGAAGATGAAGATGATCAGGATGACCAGCCCCACCGCTTCCCAGATGGTAACGAAGACGTTGTCGATGGATTCGCGGATGAACAGCGAGTTGTCGTTGGCGATGGCCATTTCCATGCCGTCGGGCAGCAGCTCGCGGATGTCCGGCAGCGCCGCGCTGAGGCCATCGGAGATTTCCAGGGGGTTGGCCGTGGCCTGCTTGATCATGCCCATGGACACCGCCGGGCGGCCCTTGTAGCGCACCACGCTGCGCTCGTCCGCGGCGCCGATCTCGGCATGGCCGACATCGGACAAGCGCAGCAGGTAGCCCCGCGAATCGTCGAGGATCAGCTGGTTGAATTGCTCCGGGGTCTTCATGTCGGTTTCCGACAGCACGGTGAACTCGCGCTGCCGGGACTCGATACGCCCGGCGGGGATTTCCACGTTCTGCCGGCGCAATGCGTCTTCCACGTCCTGCACGGTCAGGTTGTGCGCGGCCAACTTCTCCGGGTCGAGCCAGATGCGCATGGCGAAGGTCCGCGCGCCGCGCACCTGCACCTCGGACACGCCAGGAATGGTCTGCAGGCGGTCCTTGATCACCCGCTCCAGCACGTCGGTGATTTCCATGGCGCTGTAGCGGTCGCTGTAGAAGGCCATCCAGATCACCGGCTGGGCGTCGGCCTCGACCTTCTGCACGATGGGCTCGTCGATCTCGTCCGGCAGCAGGCCGCGCACCCGACCCAGGCGGTCACGCACGTCGTTGGCCGCTTCATCGGCGTTGCTGCCCAGGCGGAACTGCGCAGTGATCTGGGTGTTTTCCGAGCGGCTGATGGAGCTGACGAAATCCAGACCGTCGATGCCCGACAGCACGTCCTCGATCGGCTGCGCGACCTGGGACTCCATGATTTCCGGGCTGGCGCCGGGATAAAGGACGTTGACCGTGACGATCGGCACGTCGATGTTCGGGTACTCGCGCACCGCCAGCCGGTCATAGGCCATCAGGCCGAGCAGCACGACGATCAGTGACAGGACCGTGGCGAAGACCGGTCGCCGGATACAGATATCCGACAGGGTCATGGCATGCGTTCCCCGCTCTTGGTGCGCACGGCGGTGCCCTGGTTGACCTTCTGCCAGCCGGCGCTGATCAGGGTTTCATCGCCCTGCAGGCCTTCGATCACTTCGACGCCGCCGTCCAGGCGGCGCCCCAGCTTCACTTCGCGGCGGTCCACCTTGCCGTCGATCACCAGGTTGACCAGCAACTGGTCGCCCACCGGCATCACCGCTTCTTCGGGGATCACCAGGGCACCGGGGCGCTCGGCGAGGATCACGTAGACCTTGACGAACTGCCCGGGGCGCAGGCGACGGTCGTCGTTGTCGATGTGGGCGCGGATCGCCTGGCTGCGACCGACTTCGTCCAGGCGCGGGTTGATGGCGAAGATTTCCCCGCGAAAACGTTCGTTGGGGTAGGCGTCGAGGCTGATCTCGACGATCTGTCCCAGACGCACCTGGCTGACGGCCTTCTGCGGGATGCGGAAATCCACTTTCAGCGGGTCGAGCACCTCCAGATTGACGATGTCCTGGCCGGCGCTCAGGTAATCGCCTGGGCTGACCTGGCGCAGGCCGAGCACGCCATCGTAGGGCGCGAGAATCTGGGTCTTGTCCAGGCGCGCCTGGGCTAGGGCCAGGCTGGCGCGCGCCGCCTGCTGCTGGGCGCTGGCTTCGTCCAGGGCCTGGGCATTGCTCGCGCCACGCTTGAACAGCATTTGCGAGCGCTCGAAGTTCTTTTCGGCAAGGTTGAGGTTGGCACGGGCCTGGGCGAATTCGGCGCGGGCGATGGCGTCATCCAGGCTGACCAGGCGATCGCCGGCGGCCACCGCCTGCCCTTCGCGGAAATGCAGGGCGGCCAGGCGGCCTTCGATCTCGGGGCGGATCATCACCGACTCGTCGGAGCGCAGCGAACCGAACGTCACCAGTTCGTCACGCACCAGGGTTTTCTTGACCGGGACCACCTCGACCATCGGGCCTTCGGCAGCCTGCACCACCGGCACGGCGCTCGAGAACAACAGCGATGCCATCAGGGAACAACGCAGGAGCGCGCGCATAACCAACCTCTAAAGATGCGTAGAGGCCGAGTCTAACGGCCTCGCCGCAGGACTCGGCCGTCCAAGATGTATCCCGATATTAGCGCTGTCGGCGCCTCACTGGCGCATGCCGCGACCGCTTACCAGCAGGCGGATGCACACCGCGTAGAGCACGGCCGTGGCGACCAGCATGAAGCCGATGGCGACGCCGATGCGAATGTCGGAAACGCCAAGAATGCCATAACGGAAGGCGTTGACCATATGCAGCACCGGGTTGGCCATCGAAACCGTCTGCCAAAACGGCGGCAGCAGGCTGATCGAGTAGAACACGCCGCCCAGGTAGGTCAGCGGGGTCAGCACGAAGGTCGGGATGATCGAGATGTCATCGAAGTTGCGCGCGTACACCGCATTGATGAAGCCACCCAGAGAGAAAATCGTCGCGGTCAGCAGCACCACGATCACGGTCACGCCCAGGTGGTGCACCTGCAGGTGGGTGAAGAACAGCGACAGCACGGTGACGATCAGACCCACGGCCAGGCCGCGCAGCACGCCGCCGACCACGTAGCCGGTGAGGATGGTGTGCGGCGACACCGGCGACACCATCAGCTCTTCGACCGACCGCTGGAACTTGCTGCCGAAGAAGCTCGACACCACGTTGCCGTAGCTGTTGGTGATCACCGACATCATGATCAGGCCGGGGACGATGTACTCCATGTAGCTGAAGCCGCCCATGTCGCCAATCTGGCTGCCGATCAGGTTCCCGAAGATCACGAAGTACAGGACCATGGTGATGGCCGGGGGCAGCAGGGTCTGCGGCCAGATCCGGGTGAAGCGACGGACTTCGCGGTAGACGATGGTACGCAGCGCCACCATGTTGGCGGCGAATTCGCTGTTCACGTAGGGCTCGCTCATACCGCCACCTTCGACAGGTTCTTCTCGACCAGGGACACGAACAGCTCCTCCAGGCGGTTGCTCTTGTTGCGCAGGCTGATGACCTCGATGTTCTGCGCCGCCAATTGGCGGAACAGCTCGGTGATGCCGAGGCTCTTCTCCACCTGGACCTCGAGGGTGTGGGCGTCGAGCAATTGCGCCGGGTAGCCCTGCAGCGCCGGCGGGACCAGCAGCGCATCCCGAACATCCAGCAGGAAGGTTTCCACGTGCAGCTTGCTCAGCAGCTCACGCATGCTGGTGTTTTCGACGATACGGCCGTGGTCGATGATGCCGATGTTGCGGCACAGCTGCTCGGCCTCTTCCAGGTAATGCGTGGTGAGGATGATGGTGATGCCCTGCTCGTTCAGCTCGGTCAGGAAGCTCCACATCGAACGGCGCAGCTCGATGTCCACGCCGGCGGTGGGCTCGTCGAGGATCAGCAGGCGCGGCTGGTGCACCAGGGCGCGGGCGATCATCAGGCGGCGCTTCATGCCGCCGGACAGCTCGCGGGAGGCGACGTTGCGCTTGTCCCACAGGCCGAGCTGGTTGAGGTACTGCTCGGTGCGCTCCTTGGCGATGCGCGCCGGGATGCCGTAGTAACCCGCCTGGGTCACGACGATGTCGAACACCTTCTCGAACTGGTTGAAGTTGAATTCCTGGGGCACCACGCCGAGGCAGCGCTTGAGCGCGTAGGGGCTCTTGTCCAGGTCATGGCCGAAGACATTCACCGTGCCGCTGGATTTGGTCACCAGGGTGGAGAGAATGCCGATGGTGGTGGACTTGCCGGCGCCGTTGGGGCCGAGCAAGGCGAAGAAGTCGCCTTCGGCGACGTCCAGATCGATACCGTGCAAGGCCTGGAAGCCGTTGCCGTAAGTCTTGGTCAACTGCCGGATGGACAGAGCAGTACTCATGGAAGACGTATGCACCTTTTAGTGGAGTGAGAAGACAGAGCGGGCCGCCGCGAGCGCACCGGACAGAACAATTCTAGCGTCAGGGCGCCGTCGTGCGCAGGCAACCGAGCATTGCATGCAGCAATGAATGGCCAGCAGCCTACCAGGCTCAGCGCAGGATGAAAGGCGCTGGCATCAATGTTCGCTATCAGCCTCAGGCATGATCGGCCTCGGCCTGCAGGTCGCCCACCATCAGCGGGGCGTCGGCGGCGAACAGGTGCGGGTAGCAGGCCGCGAGGTGGTCGAAGAACAGGTGCTCCGGCACATCGGCGAACTGGCCATGGTCGGCCAGGTATTCCATGTAGCGTTCGCCCGCCTGGTTGAAGGGGTGGAAGACGCTGTCTTCGCGGCCATCGAACTCCAGCGGCGCCACCTTGAACACCCGGCACAGCGCCAGGTTGAACGCCGGGGTCGCCTTGACCCAGCGCCCGTCCAGGTACAGCTCGGTATAGCCGTGCATGGCGAACACCTCGCTACGCAGCAGCTCCAGCAGGCGCGGCGTGGCCAGGTGGTTGCGCACATCCGCCAGGCCGATGCGCGCAGGAATCCCGCAATGCCGGGCGCAGGCCGCCAGCAGCACCGCCTTGGGCACGCAGTAGCTCTCCCCGCTCAGCAAGGCATGGCTGGCCTTGAGGGTCTGCGGGTCACGGCTGAAGACGTAAGGGTTGTAACGCACCCCGTCGCGCACGGCGTAGTACAGCGCCACGGCCTGCTCCCGTGGATCGCGACTCGATCCGCGGGAGCGTTCGGCGAACTCAATCAGCGCAGGGTGGTCACTATCGATGAAGCGGCCGGGTTCAAGGTACTCACGCATCGGGGTTTCTCCATGGCTGGAACGCCAGTCTAACCACGCTGTTTGCGCCCATGTCATGGCAATCCGGCCAAGCTCGCCGCCCTTGTCGCCATCGTGTCGACTAAGCTCGTGACGGCTGCTGCACTCTGTAGGGCCGTCATCATGGAGGATTTTGCATGCTCGCTGTCTGGTTGCTCGTTCTTGTCATCGGCACCGCCTACCTGGCCCATCGCCGCACGCCCCCCGCCACCGCCCTGGCCGTGATCGCCATCTACCTGATCGCCATGGGCGCGTTCAGCCATGCCCCTGGCTGGCTGCTGGTGATCTTCTGGGTCGTGCTGCTGGCGGTGGCCATTCCCCTGGCCTTCCCGGAGCTGCGCCGCAAGCGCTTCAGCGCCCCGCTGTTCGCCTGGTTCCAGCGGGTCCTGCCGCCGATGTCGGAAACCGAACGCGACGCCATCGAGGCCGGTACCGTGTGGTGGGATGGCGAGCTGTTCAGCGGTCGCCCCGACTGGGACACCCTGCTGAACTACCCCAAGGCCCAGCTGACGGAAGAGGAACAGGCCTTCCTCGACGGCCCGACCGAAGAACTCTGCGCCATGGTCAGCGACTGGGAAATCGGCCAGCAGATGGACCTGCCGGAGAAAGCCTGGGAGCACATCAAGCAGCACGGGTTCTTCGCCCTGATCATTCCCAAGGAGTACGGCGGCAAGGGCTTCTCCGCCTACGCCCACTCCCAGGTGGCGATGAAACTGGCCACCCGCAGCGGTGACCTGGCGTCCACCGTGATGGTGCCCAACTCCCTTGGCCCGGCCGAGCTGCTGCTGCACTACGGCACCGACGAACAACGCAATCACTACCTGCCACGCCTGGCCAGCGGCCAGGACATCCCTTGCTTCGCCCTCACCGGCCCGCTGGCGGGTTCGGATGCCGGCGCCATGCCGGACACCGGCATCATCTGCAAGGGCCAGTGGCAAGGCGAGGAAGTCATCGGCCTGCGCCTGACCTGGGAAAAGCGCTACATCACCCTCGGCCCGGTGGCCACCCTGCTCGGCCTGGCCTTCAAGGCCTACGATCCGGACCATCTGCTGGGTGACGAGGAAGAACTGGGCATCAGCCTGGCCCTGGTGCCTACTGACACCCCCGGGGTGGAAATCGGCCGTCGCCACCTGCCCCTGGGCGCCGCGTTCATGAATGGCCCGAACAGCGGCAAGGACGTGTTCATCCCGCTGGAGTACCTCATCGGCGGCCAGGAAATGCTCGGCAAGGGCTGGATGATGCTGATGAACTGCCTGTCGGTGGGTCGCTCGATCTCCCTGCCGGCCGTGGGCACCGGCGCCGCCAAGTACACCAGCCTGACCACCGGCCAGTACAGCCAGGTGCGCGAGCAGTTCAACGTACCGCTGTCCGCCTTCGAAGGCATCCAGGAGGCCCTGGCGCGCATCGGCGGCAACGCCTGGCTGATGGACAGCGCGCGCATCCTGACCGCCAATGCCGTGGACCTGGGCGAGAAACCCTCGGTGCTGTCGGCGATCCTCAAGTACCACCTCACCGAGCGCGGCCGCGAATGCATCGGCCACGCCATGGACGTGCACGGCGGCAAGGGCATCATCATGGGCCCGAACAACTACCTGGCCCGCTCCTGGCAAGGGGCGCCGATCTTCATCACCGTGGAAGGCGCGAACATCCTCTCGCGCAACCTGATGATCTTCGGCCAGGGCGCCATCCGCTGCCATCCGTACGTGCTCAAGGAAATGGCCCTGGCCACCCGTGAAGACCGCGACCAGGCGCTGATCGAGTTCGATGAACTGCTGATGCAGCACATCGGCTTCGCGGTCAGCAACGCCGCCAGCACCCTGGTGCTCAGCTTGAGCCTGGGTCTGTTCGGCCAGGTGCCGGGGGACAACCTCAGCCGCCCCTACTTCCGCGCGCTCAATCGCCTGGCCGCCGCGTTCGCCATGCTGGCCGACTTCAGCATGATGCTGCTCGGCGGCGAACTGAAACGCCGCGAACGCCTCTCCGCCCGCCTGGGCGACGCCCTCAGCCATTTGTACCTGGCCTCGGCGGCGCTCAAGCGCTACCACGACCTGGACTACCCGACCTACAGCCAGCCGATGGTCCGCTGGGCTCTGGAAGAAAGCCTGTTCCAGGCCGAACAGGCCCTGGACGACCTGCTGGCCAACTTCCCCAACCGGGTGTTCGGTTGCGCCTTGCGGGTGCTGGTCTTCCCGTTCGGCCGTCGCCACAAGGGGCCGAGCGATGAGCTGGATGCAGAAATCGCCGGCATCATCGGTCGCAACAGCGGCGACCCGGCGCTGGAGCAGGTGCTGGAGGGGTGCTACCGCCCGCGCGGCGAACAGGACCCCGTCGGCGCCCTGCAACACGCCATGGACCTGCTGCACGGCGTGAAGCCGGTCCAGAAGAAACTGGCCAAGGCCCTGAAGTCCGGCGAACTCAATCCGGCACCGGGCCAGAGCGACATCGACGCCGCCCTGGCTGCGGGCGTTCTCACCGCCGAGGAAGCACAGAGCCTGAGCCAGGCCGAAGCGGCGCGCCGGGTGGTGATCGATGTCGATGACTTCGCCAAGGACGAGCTGACCCTGGCCAGCGGCAAGATACGCTGACCGGCGAACGGGACAGCGGGCGCCGGGAGTCTTATACTCCCGCGCCCGTTTTGCTCAACAGGATTGCACCATGGCCATCAGCACCCTCGATCACCACCTCGCCCTGCTTACCCACCTGCGCGGCATCCTGGTCGCCCTGGGTGAGGCCGAGCAGATTCTCGATGACAGCCATGCGATGTTTGTCGAGCGTTATGACGAGCTGCTCAGCGAGCTGCCCCGCGATCCGGAAAGCAGCCTGTACCTGGGCCAGGAACTGATCAGCCAGATCTTCCACCGTTACCCGCAGATCGCCCACCTGGTGCCGCGCGACCTGCTGTGGTTCTTCGGCGGCGACTGCCTGCACTTCATGCCGGACGAGGAAATCGCCCTCTTCCAGCGCCTGGACGAACGCCGCTTCGAAGCCGAAGAAAACGACGAGCCGTTCGACTGGAACCAGGAAAAACGACTGCTGGCCCTGCCCACCGACGGCACCAGCCACTGAAACGAAAAAGGCCCGCTTCGGCGGGCCTTTTTAGGCGCTGCGAACGGCAGCCCGTCTACGGCCGCCATTTTCAACGCAGCATGCGCCACATCTGCTGCGTGTGCTAGACATCGTTTCCCGCCCCGGCACTCATTGAGGGCTTGTCACCAACGGGCGGCCATTGAGAGTCAGCCAGTCAGGCGAAAGCTGATCGATGTTCGGGCAGCCCATGAGATTAAGCGTGCGCTGCAGTTCTTCCGCCAGCAGATCGAGCGCTCGACAGGCACCCGCTTCGCCACCAACAGCAACGCCGTACAACGTAGCTCGCCCGAGCAGCACCGCATCGGCGCCAAGTGCCAGGGCCTTGACGATATCGGCACCTCGCCTGATACCTCCATCGAGCAGTACGGGTAAACGTCCGCGCGCAAGCGGCCCGATCAGTCGCAGGGCGTCCAACGCACTGGGCGCGCCATCGAGCTGACGTCCACCGTGATTGCTCAGCACCAGACCGTTCACCCCCAAGGCAATCGCGCGCTCGGCATCGGCTGGATGCAACACGCCTTTCAGCAACAGATTACCGCCCCACTGATCCCTCAACCGAGCCAGAGAATCCCAGTCAAGCAAGCTGTCCATCTGCTCGCCGATGAACTTCATTGAGCCAAGCGCTGTACGCTCCCCCGTCGGTAGATAAGGATCGAGATTTCCCATGGAAGGCAACCCATGCGGCCACATCACCTGCCGTAACCAGCGCGGGTGACGCAATACATCGATTTTATTGAGCAAGCTCAGTTGCCGCGGCCTTACGAAATTGCGCCGATCCCACTCGCGGTTGCCAAGCACCATTGCGTCGCTGGTCAGCAACAACGTATTGACACCGACTCGCTTGGCCCGGGCCAGCAGATCCAGTTGAATCCGCGTATCCCGCATGGCATACAACTGAAACCACAGATTGGCGTCCGGAACCTGGGCGGCTACCTGCTCCAATGAGGCGTTGGCCACGGTACTCAGACAAAATGGAATCTTGCGTTTGGCCGCCGCACGCGCCAGGTGGATATCTGCATCACGGCACAGCATGCCGTTATAACCAGTAGGACCGATCAGCATCGGCATGGATGAATCCAGCCCGAACAGGGCACGCCGAGTGACAGGAACATGGCACGGCACCAAGGATCGCTGCTGAAGACCAACTTCGGCATAAGCCTGAAGGTTGCGCAACAGGCTCGACTCATCCTCGGCACCGCCAGACAGGTATTCCCATGCAAAGTGCGGCAAGCGTCGACGCGCCTGTGAAGCGAATTCGGCAACGCTGTGAATGCGGCTCAGGTCCGTGCCACTGTAAAAACGACGCATACGCGCTCCTCGGCCATAACAGGTACTTGCCTCCCTAATCAAAAAGACCCGAGCGCCCGCGGGTACTGGAGCAGAGAGGAGCTCCAGCGGAAAGCCGTTCATCTGCCCCTCTGGCTGGGCACCGCTCACCATCGCGTGGTTCGAGGGCCCTCATCAGCGATCGTCGTCACGGATCGATGATGGATGTCGACACAACGCCATGACCTCGATGTCCATGTACGGGTACAGCGGCAACTGCATCAGCGTGTCGTGCAGGGCCTGTGCATCGGGCACATCGAAGATGCTGACATTCGCGTAAAGCCCGGCAATGCGCCACAAGTGCCTCCAGACGCCTTCACCCTGCAGGCGCTGCGCCAGCTCCTTTTCATCGGCCTTGAGACGCGCGGCCTGTTCGACCGGCATGTCGGCGGGCAATTTGACGGTCATGCGTACGTGAAACAGCATGGGGAGCTCCTCATAGATTCAGTTCAGTGACGACAGAATCGCTGCAGACGTTCTTCGTCGAGCACCACACCCAGGCCCGGCGTGGTGGGGATCTGCAGTTCGAAATCCTGGTAAACCGGCAGCTCGACGAGAATGTCCTCGGTCAGCAGCAGCGGGCCGAACAGCTCGGTGTGCCATTCCAGTTTGCTCAGAGTGGCAAGGGCATGGGCCGAGGCCAGGGTGCCGACGCTGCCTTCGAGCATGGTGCCGCCGTACAGACCGATGCCTGCCGCTTCCGCGATGTAGGCGCTACGCAGTACGGCGCGCGGCCCCCCGTTCTTGGCGATCTTCAGGGCAAAGACCGGTGCGGCGCCGCAACGGGCCAGATTGAAGCTGTCTTCGACACTTTCGATGGCTTCGTCGGCCATGATCGGCGTAGGACTGCGAGCACTGATACGCGCCTGTGCCTTTAAATCCTGGCGGGGAATCGGCTGTTCGATCAGATCGACGCCGGCATCGCCTAGCGCCTGGCAGGCACGAATGGCGACAGCCTCGCTCCACGCTTGGTTAACATCCACCCGCACGCTGGCGCGATCGCCCAGCGCACGTTTGATCGCCGCCACGTGGGCGATGTCCAGCGCGGCATCACGGCCGCCGATCTTCAGTTTGAATATCCGGTGACGGCGCAGATCGAGCATGCGCTCGGCTTCGTCGATGTCCTTTGTGGTGTCGCCGCTGGCCAGCGTCCAGGCGACTTCAAGGCCATTGCGCACGCGGCCGCCTAACAGTTCGGCGACAGGCAATCCCAGTCGCTTGCCTTGGGCATCGAGCAACGCGGTTTCCACTGCCGAACGAGCAAAGGTGTTGCCGCGCACGGCACGATCAATGCGCAGCATCGCAGCGTTGACGTTGTCAGCCGGCTGACCGACGAGCAACGGTGCGAAATAGGTGTCGATGTTGATCTTGATGCTTTCCGGGCTTTCTCCGGCATAGGCCAAACCGCCGATGGTGGTGGCTTCGCCGACCCCTTCGATCCCGTCGCTGCAGCGCAGGCGCAGGATCACAAGGGTCTGCTGCTGCATGGTATGCATGGCCAGTTTGTGCGGGCGGATTGTGGGCAAATCGACGATCAGGGTGTCGAGGCTTTCGATCAGTGGAAGACTCATGGGCGGTGATCCGTGTGCATGTAGAGGCCACGCACAAGCGAAGCGACACGCCGGGACGCCTCGTTCGCGAGGCCGGTCAATAGCAGGAGAGAACAAAGGATGCGAGCGAACACGAGCATATCCTTCAGGTTTTGTTTTTGTTCAGGCCGAGATTGACCTCCGCAAATACGCGAGTCCAATATTGAATCGATTTGGCTTAATACCCAGGAGGTATCATGGAGCTGCGCCATCTGCGCTACTTCCGCGCGCTGGCAGAAACGCTGAACTTCACCCGCGCGGCCGAACGCCTGCATATCGCCCAGCCGCCACTGAGCCGACAGATTCAGCAATTGGAGGAGGAGCTGGGCGTGAGGCTGGTCGAACGTGGCAGACCCCTGCGCCTGACCGAGGCAGGGCGATTCTTTTACGAACACGCCGTGCTGCTGCTCGAACAGCTGGACCGCGTCAGCGACGACACCCGCCGCATCGCCGAGGGCCAGCGGCAATGGTTCGGCATCGGATTCGCCCCCTCGACGCTATACGGCGCACTGCCAGAGCTGATCCGTCAATTACGCGGCGAAGCTGCCATCGAACTGGGACTGTCCGAGCTGACCACCCTGCCCCAGATAGAGGCTCTCAAACGCGGCCGAATCGATATCGGCTTCGGCCGCATCCTTATCGAGGACCCAGCCATCGTCCAGGAGGTCATTCACGAGGACCCACTGGTCGCGGCCTTACCCGCCGGGCACCCATTGCTGGCAGCACCAGCCTCATTGGAAGAGCTGGCCCGCGAATCCTTCGTACTTTATCCAGGCACGCCGCGACCCAGCTATGCCGATCATGTGCTCGAGTTGTTCGCGCGTAATGGCTTGAAGATCCGTGTGGCGCAAATGACCAACGAACTGCAGACCGCCATCGGCCTGGTGGCAGCCGGTATCGGTATTAGCCTCGTACCGGCCTCGGTGCAGCGCCAGCACCGCGACGATATTGGCTACACGCCTCTGCTCGACACCAGCGCGACCTCACCCATCGTGATCAGCTACCGCAAGGATGACGATTCGCCGCTGCTCAAGCGCTGCCTGAGCCTGATTCGAGATGGAAATACGGAAAGTTTCAATACGGCGGCAGGCGATGGGCAGACGTGGTCGAACCATCGCTCGTAGAAGGCACCAACGGTGGGCTGACCGGCCATGCAGTCGCCCGGGAATATGTTCCCGGTTCAGGGACCAAATGGCCTTGAGACCAGCGGGCGTCCATTGAGAGAGCGTTGAAACGAAAAAAAGGACCATCAAGGTCCTTTTCTCGGCGATCCATGAAAGCAATAAAACTTCGTGGATCGTATATGGAGCGGGAAACGAGACTCGAACTCGCGACCCCGACCTTGGCAAGGTCGTGCTCTACCAACTGAGCTATTCCCGCATGTATGGCGTCCCCTAGGGGACTCGAACCCCTGTTACCGCCGTGAAAGGGCGGTGTCCTAGGCCACTAGACGAAGGGGACCTTGGAACTTGTGCCTCGACCGGCATGGTGTACCGTTCGACTGCTGCGCTGCCCGAGGGCAACACCTTGAAACTGGAGCGGGAAACGAGACTCGAACTCGCGACCCCGACCTTGGCAAGGTCGTGCTCTACCAACTGAGCTATTCCCGCACTGTACAACCCACTTTACGAATAAAGTGGCGTCCCCTAGGGGACTCGAACCCCTGTTACCGCCGTGAAAGGGCGGTGTCCTAGGCCACTAGACGAAGGGGACACAACCCGGAACCTACAACGCTTTTCCGGCTTCGCTTCAATGCTGTCTAGCATTGCTGCTGAAGTGGCGCGCATTCTATGGAGCCTTTCAGGAGTCGTCAACCACCTCGTAAATATTTTTTAAAATCAACGACTTCAGGCCAGAAACTGAGACACCTCTATCAGCTTCACAGCTAACGCACTACACTCGGGCGAAAAACCGGTGCTCGAGAGGTTGTAACGATGTCCCCGCTCGTGATTACGCTGCTGATAGTCGGCGGTATCGCCATTTTGATCGCCATCGCCTACATCAACCATATGGTTGAGAACAGCAAGCTGGAAAAGGCGCGGCTCAAGGCAGAACTGAACGACCGTCTGCGCCGGTTGGCCGATCTGTCCGATGCCCTCCCCGGCCAGCTGATGACGCCGGCGCTGAAGCTGGTGCTCAGCCGCCTGCAATTGCACTTCGCCGAACGGCTGCTGCCGCTGGACAAGGGCAACGCCAAGACCCAGGGCTACGTCGATGAACTGAACAAGCACATCGCCCAGGGGGAATCGATCCCCGTGCGCAACGCGCCGCAGCCGATCATCAATGAAGCCAAGGCCAAGGAAGTGCGCTTCCAGCTGGAAAACCTTCATGGCCTGATTACCCGCTGCGCCCAGGACCGCATCCTGCCGGCCAACGAGGCCAAGCACTGGGTCGCCGAAATCCGCCACATGCTGGCGCAGCTGCACATCGAATTCTTCGGCAACCTCGGCCGCCAGGCCCTGCAGCAGAACCAGCCCGGCCAGGCGCGTCTGGCCTTCGAGCGCGGCGTGCAGTACCTGCGCAAGCAACCCGATCCGACGCGCTACCAGGCAGCACTGAAGCAGCTGGAAGCCCAACTGGCCCGCGCCAACAGCCTGGTACTGAATGCCGCCCAGCCTGAAACCGAGGCCACCAGCGAGCTGACCGAAGGCCTGAAGAACATGGGCGACGACGAAGACTGGAAGAAGAAGAACATCTACGACTGACGCTACTCAGCGTCAGAAAGCAAAAAAGCCCGGACATGTCCGGGCTTTTTCATGGGCGTCACACCGATCAGTAGGTCGGCAATTCCACACCGTGGAACAGCTCTTCCAGCTCGGACTTGTTGTGGCACTGCACGGCCTTGGCCAGCATGTCCCGGGTCAGGTGTGGCGCGAATTTCTCGATGAAGTCGCACATGAAACCCCGCAGGAAGGTGCCGCGGCGGAAACCGATCTTGGTCACGCTGGCTTCGAACAGTTCGCTGGCATCCAGCACCACCAGGTCCGGGTCCAGCTTGGCATCAACTGCCATCTTGGCCACGATGCCCACGCCCAGCCCCAGGCGCACGTAAGTCTTGATCACGTCGGCGTCGGCGGCGGTGAACACCACCTTGGGCGTCAGGCCGCGGTGGCTGAACGCTTCATCCAGCTTGGAACGCCCGGTGAAGCCGAACACGTAGGTCACGATCGAATGCTCGGCCAGGGCTTCCAGGGTGAGTTTTGGCAGCTTGGTCAGCGGGTGCCCCTGGGGCACCACCACGCAGCGGTTCCAGCGGTAGCACGGCATCATCACCAGGTCGTTGAACAGCTCCAGGCCTTCGGTGGCGATGGCGAAGTCCACGGTGCCGTCGGCCGCCATTTCGGCGATCTGCATCGGCGTGCCCTGGTGCATGTGCAGCGCCACGTCCGGGTACTGCTTGATGAAGCCACTGATCACCGGTGGCAAGGCATAGCGTGCCTGGGTGTGGGTGGTGGCGATGGACAGCGTGCCCTTCTTCTCGTTGGAGAACTCCTGGGCGATCTGCTTGATGCTCTCGACCTTGCGCAGGATCTCGCCGGCGGTGGTGATGATCCGCTCGCCGGCCGGTGTCACGCGGGTGAGGTGCTTGCCACTGCGGGCGAACACCTCGACGCCCAGCTCATCCTCGAGCAAACGGATCTGCTTGCTGATGCCCGGCTGGGAGGTATAGAGACTCTGCGCCGTGGCCGAAACGTTGAGGTCGTGATGCGCAACTTCCCAGATGTAGCGCAATTGCTGGAGCTTCATAAAAATCCCTCAAAAGCAGAATAAGCGGCCATCGCGTGGCGAACGGCGACATATAACCATATTAATGGTTCAAAGAATAAATCTAGACGATTTATTTAGATACGTTGGTTATTTCGTCGGGTTACAGATCACCCCGGTTGCGGTGCTGCAGCATGGGCACCAGGTAGACGGGTACCTCGGACAGTTGCACCAGGCGCGCCGCTGTCCGGCCCAAGGGAATATCCAGCTCCGTGCCGTGGCTGTGACTGCCTACGACCAGCAAATCCACGCCGAGTTTCTGAGCCTCCTCGAGGATCACCAGGGGCGGGTCGCCCTGCACCACGCGCACGGCGCGAATCACCTCGAGGTCGTACTGGGCTTCGCCGAGCTCATCGCGAAAGCCTTCCAGCACGCGCTGCTCGATGCTGGACATGACGGTGTTGAGCCCCTGGCTGCGCAGGTCCTTCAGGCGCTCCTCGTCCAGGTAGGTCTGCAACACGGATTCGGCGAACAGGCCCATGGGTTCCACGGCGTGCACCACGTACAGGCTGGCGTTGAACGCCCGGGTCAGGGACATCGCATGTTGCAGGACATAAGGGGCGTACAGGCCAAGATCGGTAGCGTAAAGAATCGAACGAATCATGCGGCCTCCTCGACTGCCAGCGTAGCGGGCCTCGCTTGAGCTTAGCAGCGCCATCCGCAAGTCAACAAAACCGCACGCATTCAGGACGAATGGTTATATGCGGCCGCCGAACTAGAGCGAGGGTTCGTTGCTGACACCATGGGGCACATGCCCGGTGGCCACGACCTCGCGGGCCTTTTCACAGTGCCCGGCCTGGTCGTCGAAGAACACGTCGGCGCCGAAGGTGTCGAGAATCGCCGCCTTCTCCAGGCCGCCGAGGAAGAAGGACTCATCCAGGCGGATGTTCCATTCGCGCAGCGTGCGGATGACCCGCTCGTGGGCCGGCGCCGAGCGCGCGGTAACCAGCGCCGTGCGGATCGGGCAGGCCTCTTCGGGAAATTCCTGCTGCAGCCGGTGCAGGGCCGCAAGAAACGGCTTGAACGGCCCGCCGCCCAGCAACTCGCGAGCGGACTGACGCTCATGGCTCTGGAACGCCTCCAGCCCGCCCTGTTGGTAGACCCGCTCGGATTCGTCGGAGAACAACACCGCATCACCGTCGAAGGCGATGCGCAGTTCGTTACTTGCCGCTCGCCGGGCCCCGCCGGACAGGATGGTCGCTGCGCCAAAGCCCGAACGCAGCGCACTGCGCACATCGTCGGCGTGGGTGGACAGGAACAGGTGGCAGCCGAACGCAGCAAGATAAGGATCCGGGCTGCGCCCCCCGACGAACGCCGCGCGGGAAATGCCCAGGCCGTAGTGCTGGATCGAGTTGAAGGCGCGAAGGCCGGTGTCGGCACTGTTGCGCGAGACCAGGATGACTTCCACCCGTGGCTGGCCGAGGGCGGCATTCAGGCCCAGCAGCTTCTCGACCAGCGGGTAGGCATCGCCATGGGCGAGGATCTCGTCCTCGTGCTCGATCTGGTACTGGCGGTAGGCCTCGACCCCTTCGCTCTCATAGATGCGATGGCTCTCGCGCAGGTCGAACAGCGCGCTCGAGGAAATCGCCAGGACCAGCTTGTCACCCAACCCTTTACTCATGCCGACCCACCCTCACCGATTGGCGTCTTCCAGGAAACGCAACGACTGGTACAGCGCCTCGATCCGGGGCATCGGGCAGCCGGCCCGGGCAGCGGCTGCCAACGGCGCGGCGTAGACCGCCTGCAACTCCAGCGGACGCTTCAAGGCGAAATCATGGTACATGCTCGGCAGGTAGTCCGGCATACGGTCGGTGGCGGCCAGCAGTTTGCCGGCAAACCCGGCGGGCAGCGCATAACCGCAGGCCTCGGCGCCGGCCACCACTTCCTGCATGATCGCCTCGATCAGCGCGCGGCTGTCGGGGTTGCCCATCAGCCGCGTGGTGCCGGCGTTCAGCAGCACCGACAGGCCGTTGTAAGGCACGTTCCACACGAGTTTCTGCCAGCGCGCCTGGTCCAGCTGCGCCATGGCAGTGGAATCCAGCCCGGCGGCCTGGAACAGCGCCGCGCCCTCCTCGACGATCTGCTGACGAACACCGTCGTCGGCAGGACCGGAGTGGTAACCCAGGTTGACGCCCCCCAGCGCCTGGTGCTCGACCACGCCCGGCGCAGAGCGGTGCACACAGATGAAACACAGGCCACCGAGCAGGTGCAGGCTGTCCGGCAGCAACGGGCGCAACTGGTCTTCGACCGCCAGGCCGTTCTGCAGCAGCACCACCTTGGCGCCCTCCGCAGCCGCTGCGGCGATCACTGGCGCCAGTTCGGCGTTGCTGGTGGTCTTCGCCCCCACCAGCAGCCAGTCGCAGGGCGGCATGTCGGCCACTGAACGGTAGGCCTGGACTGGATGGAGCGTGAGCGTGCCATGCAGCGCACTGTTCACGATCAGCCCGCGCTCGGCCACCGCAGAGAATTCGCTGCGCAGCAGGAAGTGCACATCGAAGCCGGCCCGCGCCAGCATGACACCGTAGAAACCACCAATGGCACCGGTGCCGATGATGCCAATGCGCGGACGGGGGGATTCGGACATCAGGGTAACTCCTCTGCGGGACGGGACAGCACGCTGCCCAGCGCGTCGATCAGGTCGGGAACGCGCAGGCGGCACTGTACGGCGCCGTGAAAGGCCCCGTCGCGCACCACGAACAGCGCGGGAAGATGAAATACCTCATAGCGCTGCACCAGGCCAGCATTATCACCGGCGCCGATCCAGGCCAGGCGGTCGATGGGTAACGTCCACCCCGGCAACTCGCGGCGGGCCCAGCGGCAACTGGCGCAGCCGGTGCTGGTGAAGATCACCAGGGTAACGCCGGGCAGCGCGAGCAACTGCTTGTCGGCATCCAGATCGGTCAATTGCATTTCTGTCACTATACTGACCAAAGCGATGCCATTTTGATGGCATTGGGGGAGCGATTTTTCATGCGTCGGTTTCTGCGTCATCCCAGTGAAATGCCGGTGGAGCTGGTGCTCCGCAAACAAGCCTTCGTGCCCAAGCAGCGGCTGCACAATATCAGCCTTGGCGGGGTCGCATGCAATTCCAGTCGGGGTTTTCGCCGCGGCGCGGCCGTCGAACTGCGCATTCCGCTGTTCGGTGAGCAGGCCCGCTACCCCGGTATCGTTGCCTGGTGCCGACGCACCGACGACAACTACCTGGTCGGTGTGGCCTTCATCGATGAAGACACCCTGTTCCGCGCCCGCATGGTCGAGCAGGTCTGCCAGATCGAGCAGTACCGGCATCTGCGCGAGCAGGAATCAGGCGAACAGGTGCCGATCGAAAATGCCGCCCGGGAGTGGATCGCCCAGCACGCGCCGGAGTATTCCCACGCCAGTTTCGACTGAGCCGACGCGGCGTCGGCTGCGGATTTACGCCCCCCGCCCCATTGTCTAGGCAACCCCGAACGCGCTAAGGTTCGGCTTCCCCGCTGTGCTCCTATTGCTGTGCTCCGCCACACGGGGATCGCTGGCGGCCGGCACCCGTGACCTGATGACTCCGAACTGATGAAAAGCACGATGGCTGATTTACCGATCGATGACCTCAACGTTGCCTCCAACGAAACCCTGATCACCCCGGACCAGCTCAAGCGTGAAATCCCGCTGACTGATGCCGCGCTGAGCACGGTCGCCGCAGGCCGCCAGGTCATTCGCAACATCCTCGATGGCAAGGATCATCGCCTGTTCGTGGTGGTGGGCCCCTGCTCCATCCACGACATCAAGGCCGCCCATGATTATGCCGAGCGCCTGAAGGTCCTCGCCGCCGAAGTCTCGGACACCCTGTACCTGGTCATGCGTGTGTATTTCGAGAAGCCCCGTACCACCGTGGGCTGGAAAGGCCTCATCAACGATCCGTACCTGGATGACTCGTTCAAGATCCAGGATGGCCTGCACATCGGCCGCAAACTGCTGCGCGACCTGGCGGAAATGGGCCTGCCCACTGCCACCGAAGCCCTCGATCCGATCTCCCCGCAGTACCTGCAGGACCTGATCAGCTGGTCGGCCATCGGCGCGCGCACCACCGAATCCCAGACCCACCGCGAAATGGCCTCGGGCCTGTCGTCCGCTGTGGGCTTCAAGAACGGCACCGACGGCGGCCTGACCGTTGCCATCAACGCCCTGCAGTCGGTTTCCAACCCGCACCGTTTCCTGGGCATCAACCAGGAAGGTGGCGTATCCATCGTCACCACCAAGGGCAACGCCTACGGTCACGTGGTGCTGCGCGGCGGCAACGGCAAGCCGAACTACGATTCGGTCAGCGTCGCCATCTGCGAGCAGGAGCTGAGCAAGGCCGGCATTCGCCCCAACATCATGGTCGACTGCAGCCACGCCAACTCCAACAAGGACCCTGCCCTGCAGCCGCTGGTGATGGACAACGTCGCCAACCAGATCCTCGAAGGCAACCAGTCGATCGTCGGCCTGATGGTCGAAAGCCACCTAGGCTGGGGCGCACAGTCGATCCCCAAGGACCTGAGCCAGCTGAAGTACGGGGTGTCCATCACCGATGCCTGCATCGACTGGGACAGCACCGAAAAAACCCTGCGCGGCATGCACGCCAAGCTCAAGGACGTACTGCCCAAGCGCCAGCGCGGCTGATCGCGAAACGCAGAAACGAAAACGCCGGGCAATTGCCCGGCGTTTTTTTGCGTCTGGACTCAGCTTTTGGCGGGCTGGCGCTGACGCCGCTCCATGTAGCGCTCCACGTAGGAGCACGATGGAATCACGGTGTAACCCATGCGTTCTGCATATTGCAGTGCATGCTCGGTCAGGGCTGCGGCGATGCCACGGCCACGCAGCGAGTTCGGCACGAAGGTCCGATAGATATCCAGCGTCTGCTTACCCAGATCCATATACGCCAGGTAGGCACGATCACCATCCACTGTGGTCTCGAATTGATGACCGCCCTGGTCATGGTGAATGGACAACGCCTCGCTCATCACTTCTCCCCTAGAACTGCACCCGTACAGTATTGATCTTATCCAACCGCAGCGACATCTCTGCCGTGCCATTACCGCCTTGGAGGCTCAGAAACGCCTTATCGTTCACTACCCGTGTCAAGATGCCCTGGTAGTAAGTGCCATCATAGGTCACGAAACGCAAACGCTTGCCCACATGATCGGCCAAGCTGGCCACGCTGACAAACCCATCCGTAGCACCGCTGGTCACCGGCACCTGCTCGACCGCCGGCATCAGCTCGCCTTGCGCCGGCGCAGGCCGGGCAGACGGGTCGACCCAGGCGAAGCCGAGGGGCTGGACGTTTTCGCGGTTCACCAGCACCGTCGGTCGCATCATCGCCAGCACATCCTTGGCGTCGAAGAACTGCAGGCCATCCCACGCCATGCCCTCGGTAGGGTCCAGCTCGATGCGCAGCGACTGCGGGTCATCGAGGTAGCGGCTATAGGCGTCCAGCACCGGCTGATCGAGGGCGATGCGCTGGCTGCGCAGCACCTTGTCGAACTGCCGCACGGCAGTCTTCAGGTAGGTGGCGTGGTCCTGGCCCAGCTTGCCGGCACAGTACGACTGGACCTTGCGCTGGTACTGGTTGTCGTTGACCTCGACGCTCACCCACTGCACCCGCGGCGGCTTCAGCTGCAGGTCGACGGGCTTCTCGGGCATGTTGGCCAGCGACAAGCCGACGCGCAACTCACCCATGTCCCGGGTATCGGCCGTCAGGTTGAACGTGAGCTTCTGTGCGCCAGGCTGGAACAGGTAGGAGAACTCACCGTCGGACTCGAAGGTGCGATAGCCCATGTCCAGCAACTCGCTGGTGCCGATGGTGCGCACCTTGCCACACGCCACTTCGCTCATGGACGTGAAAACGCTGCGCTCGGCCGGCGTGTCATACAGGCTCTGCATGAACGGGCCGTGCACATCCAGGGTCAGCCCCTTGAGGCTGACGGCCATCTGCTCGGGAAACTTGCCTTCGGCCAGGCGTTCCTTGAAACGCAACAGTTCGCCGAGGCCGTTGAACTTGAGCTCGGCATGGGCGACATGCAGGCTGTCGCGCATCATCGGGATATGAATCTTGACGTTCTCGAGGCCCACACGGCCATCGAAAGACGACGTGATGCCGCCATAGCTGATGTCCATGAACGGCGACAGGCGGTCACTCGCGTCATTGACGATCGAGCGCACGGACAACCACAACGACAACTTGATCAGCACAGCGATCGCCAGTACTGACAACAGACCCCACTTGATCAGCTTGGACATGGGCACATCCTTGATTAGGCCGCGATTATTCTTGTTTCCAGATGTGCCGAGCTTATCAGCCTGATCGCCACTCAGCCACGCCAAATCAACCACTTAGAGACCTGTTGCTCAATCGGGTAGCCAGGTAGAGCGATGCCCCAGGAGTCCGTGAGGGACAGCTAAAGGATGTTGCACTGAAATGGCGCACGGATAGCCGAGCAAGGAACGTCGAAAGCCCTTATTGTCAGCCGTGCTTTTAAATGAAGATTTCAAGCCGTAGCGAACTAACGCGCTGTCGGTACATCAAATAGCAGCGGAACTGTCTAGTTTTTATACAAAACATCGCTCCGGCATGTCAGACGCTTCCGCCATGCAAAAAAAACAGGCCGTACTTGATTCGGCTCAGTTTACTTACTACAAGTTATAGGTAGTATGTACGCCGGCTAATTTCCTACCGTTTGGAAATTGCTTTTATGGAAAACTCCACCTTAAGGGGAACACGATGAACAACGTTCTGAAATTCTCTGCTCTGGCCCTGGCCGCAGTTCTGGCTACCGGTTGCAGCAGCATCTCCAAAGAAACTGAAGCTCGTCTGACTGCTACCGAAGACGCAGCTGCTCGCGCCCAAGCCCGTGCCGACGAAGCCTACCGCAAGGCTGATGAAGCTCTGGCTGCTGCTCAGAAGGCTCAGCAAACTGCTGACGAAGCCAACGAGCGCGCTCTGCGTATGCTGGAAAAAGCCAGCCGCAAGTAATAGCCCGCAACGGCTACTACTAAAGCCGACCCACTTAGTGGGTCGGCTTTTTTATTGCCCGTCGAAAGTTGCGAACAATAAAAAACCCGCCTGACGCTAACGTCAGGCGGGTTTTAGTCAATAACTCTGCGTGATGATCAGAGTGCGTGCTCATCCACGTGTGCAATTGTCGCGGTTTCGTTTGCGATCTCGACCGGCAAGCCATCTTCCGACGCCACGATCTCGCGGACCATTTCCCAGTCCAGGCGCAGCTCGCCCAGTTCGTCGCGCTTGAGCAGCGTATTGATCACGGCGGTGTGCTTGTCGACCACCGAGGCATCGGTGCCTTCGTCATCCAGCGGCGCATGGGCCTCCAGATAGATCTTGCCGCCACTGCGACCGAACTTGTACGGCTCGTTGATGATGCGCACCGAGGTGCCCACTGGCGCCATGTCGGCCAGTTGCAGCACGTTGTGGTTGAGCATGCGGAAGCAGCCGTGGCTGACGCGCATGCCGATGCCGAACTTCTTGTTCGACCCGTGAATCAGGTAACCCGGCACCGACAGCGCCATCTTGTACGGCCCCAGCGGGTTGTCCGGACCTGGCGGCACGTAGCTCGGCAGCGGATCGCCATCGGCGGCATGCTCTTCACGGATGGATTTGGGTGGGTACCAGCCCGGGTTCGGGGTCTTCGCGGTGATGCGCGCGTTGGCCACCGGCGAGCTCCAGCCTTCGCGACCGATGCCCAGCGGGTAGGTGTGCACCACGTTCTGCCCTTTCGGGTAGTAGTACAGGCGGTACTCGGCCAGGTTGATCACGATCCCTTCGCGGGGACCCGGCGGCAGGATGAAACGTGTCGGCAGGATGATCTCGGCGCCCTCGCCCGGCAGCCAGGGATCGATGCCCGGGTTGGCCACGACCATTTCCAGGTAACCCAGGTCATTGGCCACGCCGATGTCGGCAAAGGTGTCTTCGTACTTGGCCTTGATGACCTGAACCTGACCCACGATATCCTCGCCGGGTGGCGGCAACGGCAACTCCATGGCCATGGCTGGGCTGGCAAGCGCCATCAGCGAGGCAAGAGACAGGCAACGGGCGACGGCGGGAGTGCGCGACAACATCCGGAAATCCTTGGTAAGAATGGCAGTGAATTCAGATCGCGATTGTACACCGGCGCCCCGTACTGCGGGAGGCCCGGACAATCCGCTGTTACGTTTGGGTCAGTCGAATTCGGCCCAGTGGGCGCGCTCGCCACGACGCTGGGCATCGAACACCGCCTTGCAACTCGGGCACAGGCGTCTGTCACGCAGCCAGGTGGCATCCAGCGCCTGCCAGCGCGGCTGCGCCGGCAACAGACCACCGCACAGGGTCCGGTCGGCGTGGCCCGCCAGCTCCAGTTGCCGTTCGACCAGGTGCACGCGCACTTCACGGCAGGCGAACAGGTCGAGCTGTTCGTCTGGTTCGATCAGTTGATAGGCATGCACAGACCAGGCGGGACGCGGCATCTAGGGCTCCATGGCAGGGCCGCCACATTAGCCGAAACACTGTGAGCAGGAAAGCCCGGCAAAGCAGCGAGACCACGCGCCTCGCCGACTCGGGAAATCAGTACTGACGGTTACGTGGCGAACCTTGCAGGACGGCCGCCGCGCCGAGGTGTCAGAGCATGGGTTCCAGTGCGGGCCAGACGTTGTCCAGCAGCACCGGCTGGGCCTCGATGGAAGGATGCAGACCATCGTCCTGCATCATGCCCGGCACGCCACCGATGCCTTCCAGCACGAAGGGCACCAGGGCCGAACCGGACTCTTCCGCGACCTTCGGGTACACCGCAGCGAAGGCTGTGGTGTAACGCTGCCCGTAGTTGGGCGGCAGGCGCATACCGAGGATGAGCACCTTGGCCCCGATCTCCTGGGACTGCCGGACCATGGACGCAAGATTCTGTTGCAATTGGGCAGGGGGCTGTCCACGCAGGCCATCGTTGCCTCCCAGCTCGAGCACGACCAGCTCCGGCCGATGCTCTGCAAGCAGCGCCGGGAGCCGCGCGGCGCCACCTGCACTGGTGTCGCCACTGATCGACGCATTGACCACGCGGTGCTCGAAACCCTGCTCCTGCAGGCGTTTTTCCAGCAGCGCGACCCATCCCTGGCGGGTATCCAGGCCAAAAGCGGCGCTGATACTATCGCCGACGACCAGCACGGTACCCGCGCAAGCAGCCGGCCCCCACAGCAACAGGGCAACGGCGGTACTGATCAACCATGCACGCATCGGATTCTCCATGGGCTCAAGCATTCTCACGGCGCGCAACCTTAGCAAAGTGGTTCCCAGCGCGGAAGGCGAGTTAACCATTCTTCACGACCTGTCCCTCGATCTGCTGCAAGGCGACAGCCTGGCGATCGTAGGCAGTTCGGGTTCCGGCAAATCCACCCTCCTGGGCCTGCTCGCCGGCCTGGACCTGCCCAGTGGCGGCAGCGTCGCCCTGGCCGGTCACGACCTGGAAACCCTCGACGAAGACCAGCGCGCCCGGGTGCGCGCCGAGCACGTCGGTTTCGTCTTCCAGTCGTTCCAGTTGCTCGACAGCCTCAATGCGCTGGAAAACGTGATGCTGCCGCTCGAACTCGAAGGCCGCAACGATGCCCGCGAGCGCGCCCGCAGCCTGCTCGAACGCGTCGGCCTGGGCCAGCGTCTCTCCCACTACCCGCGCCAGCTGTCCGGCGGTGAGCAGCAGCGCGTGGCAATCGCCCGGGCCTTCGCCGCCGAGCCCGACGTGCTGTTCGCCGACGAACCCACCGGCAACCTCGACAGCCACACCGGCGAGCGCATCAGTGACCTGCTGTTCGAGCTGAACAAGGAACGCGGCGCCACGCTGGTCCTGGTCACCCATGACGAACGCCTGGCGCACCGCTGTCATCGTCTGATCCGCCTCGAAGCGGGCCACCTCGTCGACCACGTGGAACCCTGATGACCCGACTCCCGTTTTCCCGGCTGTTCTCGCTGGCGAGCCGCCAGTTGCTGCGCGATGCCCGCTCCGGCGAATTGCGCGTGCTGTTCTTCGCCCTGCTGGTGGCCGTGGCCGCCAGCACCGCCATCGGCTACTTCAGTGCCCGCCTCAACGACGGCATGATGCTGCGCGCCAGCGAATTCCTCGGCGCCGATCTGCTGCTGAGCGGTTCGGCCCCCGCGCGCCAGGAGCAGATAGACAGCGGCAAACAGGCCGGCCTGGAACATGCCCGGGTCGTCGAGTTCTCCAGCGTGATCGCCGGCGACGAAAACATCCAGTTGGCCAGCATCAAGGCCGGCGATGATGCCTACCCGCTGCGCGGCCAGCTGAAGAGCGCCGCCGAACCCTATGGTGCAGAGGAAGTGGGCGATGGCCCGCGCCCCGGCGAAGCCTGGGCCGAAGCCCGCCTGTTCGCCGCACTCGACCTGAAACCCGGCGACAGCATCGAAGTCGGCGCCAAGACCCTGCGCCTCAGCCGGGTCCTGACCTACCTGCCGGACGAAGCCGGCGATTTCTACAGCCTCAATCCCCACGTCCTCATTCACCTGGACGACCTGGCAGCCACCGGGGTCGTGCAGCCGGGCAGCCGCGTGCGTTACCGCGAGCAATGGCGCGGCGACGCCGAAGCCCTGGCGACCTACCGCGACGCGGTCACGCCTGGCCTCGAACCGCACCAGCGCCTAGAAGATGCCCGCGATGGCAGCCGCCAGGTCGGCGGTGCCCTGGGCCGCGCCGAACGCTACCTGAACCTGGCCAGCCTGGCCGCCGTGCTGCTGGCCGGCGTGGCCGTGGCACTCTCGGCGGCACGCTTCGCCGCCCGCCGTTTCGATGCCAGCGCCCTGATGCGTTGCCTGGGCCTTTCGCGCAACCAGGCGCTCGGCCTGTTCAGCCTGCAACTGGCCATTCTCGGCCTGGCTGCCAGCCTCACCGGCGCCCTGCTCGGCTGGTTCGGCCAATACGCCCTCTTCTATTTGCTGCAAGGTTTGCTGCCGGCCGAAGTACCGCCTGGCGATGCCTGGCCGGCCATTGCCGGGATGGCGACCGGCCTGGTCGCCCTGGCCGGTTTTGGCCTGCCGCCCCTGGCGGCCCTGGGCCGTGTACCGCCGCTGCGGGTGCTGCGCCGCGACCTGCTACCCGTGCCCGCCAGCTCCTGGCTGGTGTATGGCGCCGCCCTGCTCGCCCTGGGCGTGATCATGTGGCGCCTGAGCCTGGACCTGCAGCTGACCTTCGCCCTGCTGGGCGGCGGCCTGCTGGCGGCCGCGCTGCTTGGCGGCCTGTTGCTGCTCGGCCTGCAAGGGCTGCGTCGCCTGCTGGCCGGTGCCACATTGCCCTGGCGCCTGGGCCTGGGTCAGCTGCTGCGCCACCCGCTGGCGGCCGCTGGCCAGTCCCTGGCCTTCGGCCTGATCATCCTGGCCATGGCGCTGATCGCCCTGCTGCGCGGTGAGCTGCTGGACACCTGGCAGGACCAGTTGCCGGAAGACGCGCCCAACCATTTCGCCCTCAACGTCCTGCCGACGGAGAAGGACGCTTTCGCGGCGCGCCTGGCCGAACTGTCGCCACACCCGGCTCCGCTCTACCCGGTGGTCCCGGGGCGCCTGATCATGATCAACGGTGAGCCGGTGCGTCAGCTGGTGACCAAGGAGAGCCGCGGCGAACGGGCGATCCAGCGCGACCTCAGCCTGACCTGGGCCGCCGACCTGCCGGCTGACAACCGCCTCACCGCCGGCAGTTGGTGGAGCGCCGCGCCGGCCAGCGACCTGCCCGGGGTGTCGGTGGAGTCCGAATTGGCGGAAAGTCTGCAGCTCACGCTGGGCGACCGCCTGACCTTCACCGTCGGCGGCCTGAACCGCGAGGTGCAGGTGACCAACCTGCGCGAGGTGGACTGGAACAGCTTCCAGCCCAACTTCTACATGATCTTCGAGCCAGGCACCCTGCAGGACCTGCCGGTGACCTACCTCACCAGCTTCCACCTGCCGGCGAACCAGGAGCGCGAGCTGGTCGAACTGTCCCGGGCATTCCCCGCCGTCACCCTGCTGCAGGTCGAAGCCCTGCTGGCCCAGCTGCGCAGCATCCTGGCCCAGGTGACGGTGGCCATCGAGTTCGTCCTGCTGTTCGTGCTCGCGGCCGGGCTGGCAGTGCTGTTCGCCGGGCTGCAGGCGACGCTGGATGAACGCATTCGCCAAGGCGCCCTGCTACGTGCCCTGGGTGCCGAACGCGCGCTGATGCAGAAGGCCCGACGCACCGAGTTCGGCCTGCTGGGCGCTGCCAGTGGCGTGCTGGCGGCCCTGGGGTGCGAGCTGATCAGCTTCCTGCTGTACCGCTATGCGTTCGACCTGCAATGGAGCCCGCACCCGTGGCTCCTGCTGTTGCCGCTGATCGGTGCCCTGTTGGTGGGCAGCGCAGGCGTGCTGGGCACGCGACGGGCGCTGAATGCCAGCCCGCTGACGGTGTTGCGCGAGGGCTGATAGACTCGCGCTTTACCAGCCTCGCAGCCAGTCCATGAGCCGTTATCGCCCCCCTCGTTCCGCCGGCACGCCCCTCATTACGCCTGAAGGCGAGGCGCGCCTGCGGGCCGAACTGCACGAGCTGTGGCACGTGCGCCGTCCCCAGGTCACCCAGTCGGTCAGCGAAGCTGCCGCCCAGGGCGATCGCTCGGAAAACGCCGAGTACACCTACGGCAAGAAGATGCTGCGCGAGATCGACAGCCGCGTGCGTTTCCTGACCAAGCGCCTGGAAAACCTCAAGGTGATCAGCGCCCGCCCCAGCGACCCCGACAAGGTCTACTTCGGCGCCTGGGTCACCCTGGAAGACGAGGACGGCGAGGAGTCGCGCTACCGCATCGTCGGCCCGGACGAGCTGGACCTCAAGTTGAACCTGATCAGCATCGACTCGCCCCTGGCCCGCGCCCTGGTCGGCAAGAGCCTGGACGCGGAAGTCCGGGTGCAGACGCCCACCGGCGAGAAGACCTGGTACGTGGTCGCCATCGATTACCCCTGAACCGAGCAGCAGCCGGTTACTTCAGCGACGCCTGCAGCACCTCGACCCATGCGTCCCACGACGCCGGCCAGTGGTTGCCCGGTTTGAGCCCGGCCGGATCATAGGCGCGCGGGCGCCCGCCAAACCAGTTCACCCACCCCTGACCCGGCACATGGGCCAGCGGCACGTCGAATTCCTTGATGTACAGGCAGGTGCCTTCGGGAAAACGCGGTAGTTCCATGGGCTCAGCGCCGTGTGATCAGGCCCTGGCGGGCGACCCGTACCAGATCGCTGACCGCCTCCGACAGGCGAGCCGCCGACGGGGCCTGGACCACGGCCAGGTCGAAGCTGTCGCTGGGAAAACGCCCGAGCGATTCATCGTTCTGCACGAACTGGATACGGAAGGTACGCGGCCCAGCCCAGCGCTTGGGCCAGCCTTCGAGGTAACGCAACAAGGTGGGCTGGTGGCTACCGCCCAGGAGAATGCGCGGGTTGCGCAGGACCAGGCCCGAGGTGATCGGGGCCAGGCGCATGCAGGGTTGGGGACGAGTCATGGGCTCGAATCTCCGCCTCGAAAATCCCGCTGGGCAGCGGTGAGAGGCGACACCGAACCAGCGCTTTAGCGGTATTTCGAAGCCTCCGTGGAAGTCTTCTCAGAGTCTTGCCTGAAGCAAGTTACTCGGCGCCCCGCAAGTAGCTGTTTAAATCGGCGCAATGCGGCTGCATCCTAGAGAAATACGCCTGACGCTGTCAAGGCGGCGCCTGACCAGCCGGTCGGCGATCCCCAACCTTCGATTGGTCCCCCTGCCCACCCGCCGATGCCGCGTGCCACGGGCCTTCCAGGGCGCTCTGTCATGAGTGGCACGCACCAGGCCGGCGTGTCCCCACGTAACACCCGGGTTTGGGCGCCAGGCACGGCCTGCCTGTCCGAAACGCCCGCCATAGAGCCTCTCCTGCCTGATTCAAGGCATCTGGCACGCTTCATGCGGGAGCGCCATCGCCGTCGTACACCCCGGGATGGGGTCAGTTGGCAGCATGGATGACCTTAACTGCCCGTCACACCACTAGCGAGAGCACCAATGAACAATAACAAGACTCTGCTCGCCCTCTGCCTCGGAGCCGGCCTGTTGGCATCAGGCCAGACCCAGGCAGCCTGGTTCGGATCCTCAGGCTATACGCAAACCAAATACCCGGTGGTCCTCACCCACGGCATGCTGGGCTTCGACAGCATCCTCGGGATCGACTACTGGTACGGCATCCCCGCCGCCCTGCGCCGCGACGGCGCCACGGTGTACATCACGGAGGTCAGCCAGCTGGACACCTCCGAAGCCCGGGGCGAGCAACTGCTCGACCAGGTCGAGGAAATCGTCGCCATCAGCGGCAAACCCAAGGTCAACCTGGTCGGCCACAGCCACGGCGGCCCGACCATCCGTTACGTCGCCGCGGTACGCCCGCAACTGGTGGCCTCGGTGACCAGCGTCGGCGCCCCCCACAAGGGCTCGGCCACCGCCGACTTCATCCGCAACGTGCCGCCCGGCTCGGCCGGCGAAACCCTGCTGGCGGGCATCGTCAACGGCCTGGGCGGGTTGATCAACTTCCTCTCCGGCAGCTCCAGCACCACGCCGCAGAATTCGCTGGGCGCACTGGCCTCGCTGAACAGCCAGGGCGCGGCGAAATTCAACGCCAAGTATCCGCAGGGCATCCCGACCTCGGCCTGCGGCGAGGGCGCCTACAGCGTCGGCGGCGTGCGCTATTACTCCTGGAGCGGTACCAGCCCGCTGACCAACCTGCTCGACCCGAGCGACGCACTGATGGGGGCCAGCTCGCTGACCTTCAACGGCGAGGCCAACGATGGCCTGGTGGGGCGCTGCAGTTCGCGCCTGGGCAAGGTCATTCGCGACAACTACCGGATGAACCACCTCGACGAGGTCAACCAGACCCTCGGCCTGACCAGCCTGTTCGAGACCGACCCGGTAACGGTGTACCGTCAACATGCCAATCGGTTGAAGAACGACGGCTTGTAACCCCCTTTCAGCGGGGCCCCTGCGGCCCCGCTGTGCCCTTTTTGCCTGGCTGATGAGCGCGCCCGTGAAAAAGCTTCTGCTTCTGTTACCTGTTCTGTTCCTCGCGTCCCTCGGCGGTCTGCTGTACCTGCAACCGCTCGACGAACCGGCAGCGCCCGCCGCCCAACACACCCGCACGACGGCCCCTGTCACCGATGCCCCGCTGGTCGATTTGCAGCCGCTGCGCGAAGACAGCAAAACCAAGACGGCAGCGCCAACCGACCTGCCCGCCTCTTTCGCCGGCACCCGGATCGACGGCACCTTCCGCGTCGACGACAGCGGCAACCTGGTGATCAGCGAGGACATCCGGCGGATCTTCGATTACTTCCTCGCGGCCATCGGCGAGGAGCCGCTGCGCACCAGCGTCGCCCGACTGCAGACCTACATCACCAGCCAGCTGCCCCTCCCGGCCCGGGACCAGGCGCTGGCCCTGCTCGACAGCTACCTGGACTACAAGCGCGAGCTGATCCAGTTCGAACGCGACCTGCCGCAGATGGGCAACCTCGACGCCCTGCGCCAGCGCGAAGCCGGGGTGCAAGCCTTGCGCGCCCGTCTGTTCAGCAGCGAGGTACACCAGGCTTTCTTCGCCCGCGAAGAGGCCTACAACCAGTTCACCCTGCAGCGCCTGGCGATCCAGCATGACCGCGAGCTGGACGACGCGGCCAAGGCCGCCGCAGTCGATCAGTTACGCGACAGCCTGCCCCCGGAGATGCAGGACGCCATCCTGCCGCAACTGCAGAACGACCTGCGTCAGCAGACCGCCCGCCTGCGCGCCGAAGGTGCCAGCGCGGCGCAGATCCGCCAGTTGCGCCAGCAACTGGTTGGTGCCGAAGCGACCCAGCGCCTGGAAACCCTGGACCAGCAGCGCCAGAGCTGGAACCGCCGCATCGCCACCTACCTGGCGAGCAAATCGGAAATCGAAGGCAACCCGGGACTGAGCGCCACCGACAAGAGCAGCGCCATCAAACGCTTGGCCGAAGAAGGCTTCGATGAGCAGGAACGCCTGCGCCTGGATGCCGCCGAACAGCTGGCCAGCGCGCGCCGGGACAATCCCGAAGCCCAATGAAAAAGACCCGCACGGGGCGGGTCTTTTTCAGGGTGCGGATCGGTCAGTTGCCGATCTGCTTGTCCAGCGACAGCTTGCCAGCGCCTTCGATCAGGATCGCCACGCTCGCCGCCAGCAGCGCCAGGGCGAACTCGTAGCCGCCGTTGGACATGAAGAAGCCGTTGGCGAAGTGCGCGGTGAAAATCGCCACCACCATGGTGAGCGCCAGGACCGCAGCCGCCGGACGAACCAGCAGGCCGATGATCAGGGCGATACCGCCGAAGAACTCGGCACTGCCCGCGCCCAGGGCCATCAGGTAACCCGGCGTCAGGCCGAGGCTTTCCATGAACTGGCCAACGCCTTCCAGGCCGTAGCCGCCAAACCAGCCGAACAGCTTCTGCGCGCCGTGGGCAGCGAAGGTGATGCCGACGATGATGCGCAGGATGGTCAGGCCGTAACCCGCTTGAGTCGATGTAACCGATTTGATCAGTGTGCTCATGAACAGCAGTCCTTGTTGTGGTTGTGTTGGGAAGTGATGGCGTGCAGATTAAATCAATTCATGAATATTCAAAGCGGAAAAAACCGGTATAAAGTATCGTCATATTCGATTACTTGCGCACGGTTGCCGAGGCCTGCTGGGGCTCCAGCAAATATCGCTCCCGGTCATAAGCAAGGTAGTACTTGTTCACGCTGTTGACATAGCTGACGACGCCCATGCCCACCTGCTCCATGGCGATTCGCTCGACCTGGAAGAACCACTGGTTGGGGTTCAGCCCCCGGCGGCGCGCCTCGGCGCGCATGCTCTGCACCCGCTGCGGCCCCATGTTGTAGCCCGCCAGGACGAAGGCCATGCGCTCGCGTTCATTGAGTTGGGGGCTATTGAAATAGGAGCGGCGGATCATGGCCAGGTACTTGGCGCTGGCCTGCACGTTGTTGTCCAGTTTGCCGATGTTGCTGACCCCGACGCTGCGCGCGGCGGCCGGGGTGATCTGCATCAGCCCGGTGGCGCCGCCGGCACCCCGGGCGTTGGGGTTGAGCGTCGATTCCTTGAACGCCAGCGCCGCCAGCGCCAGCCAGTCGAACTCGTGCTGCAAGGCATAACGCTGCAACGTGGGACGCACCTTCTCCAGGCGCTGGCGTTCGGTACGGCCGAGGGGGTAATGCACCTTGTACAGGCGGCGATAGACACGCTGGAACGCCGCATCCTGGTCGTCCGGGTGGCGGTAGCCGGCCATGAACCGGTCCATGCTGGCGCCCAGCAGCGGTGTGTCGCGGCGGATGTACCAGCGCAGGTCGCCGTCGTCGGCCAGCACCAGGTGGCGATCCAGGCGCAGCTTGGGCATCACCTTGGCCCAGCGCTCGGCGATCGGCTGCTCGACCGCGGTCATGCTGAAGATGCCGGCCTGGACCATCTCCAGCACGTCCTCGACCGCCAGGCTGGGGTCGACCCATTCGATGATGATCGGCGGCAGCTTGGCGAGTATGAGTTTCTGATTGATCAGGCGCAGCGCCTCGCCGGCCGCGCTGCCGGCCGGCAACGCCATGCTGCGCCCGGCCATCTGCTCGATCTGCTGGTAGCGTCGCTCGCCCTGCCGCCCGACGACGATCAGCGGCACATTGCTGCGAATCGCCGCGCTGGCGCTGACGTGGCTGCCAGGGCGCACCACCAGCAGCTCGCCGGGTGCCACCAGGTCACCTTCGCCGCGCTGCAGGGCGCCCAGCAACTGGTCCTTGGCCTTGGGAATGATCTTCAGCTTGAGTTTGCGCCCATCCCGGGAGTTACGGTTCAGGTACTGCTCGAAGGCGCGCAGGCGCGGGTATTCGACCCCGATGCTCTGTCCCTTCACCTCGCCGGAACTGTTGCGGCTCTGGTTCACCAGCACCCGCAACTCGCCGCTCTGGCGAATGCTGGTCAGGTCCCGGGCCTGGGTCGGCTGTGTCACTTCCGGCGGCCCAGCCACACGCGCGACCACCGAGAGCGGCAGCACGAGCAGGCACAGAAGAAACAGCAATCGCGGCATCAGGGCTCCAGGAGACGGTCTGTTCGCACACGGAAAACGGACCGACTGAGAGTATGGCTGCGTTCGGCAGGTTCCCGAAGCGCAAAAAGGGCGCGGAGCGTCGCACAGCCGCCGACCAGGCGCCAGCAAAAGCTCTTACCCAACATCAATAGATTCCAATAAGTACTTGTATTTATTGGATTTATTAAAAAATAAAAAAGCTCTGATATGCTGCACGCTCATTCGAACAGGTAGCACCATGCAGCTCATCGACATCGGCGTCAATCTGACCCACCCCAGCCTCGCCACACAATGTGAAGCCGTGCTCCAACGGGCCTATGCCGCCGGCGTGTGCCAACTGGTGCTGACCGGCACCAGTGTGACCGAGAGCGAGCAGGCGCTGGCGCTCTGCCGACAACTGGACGACACCGGGCAACGCCTGTTCAGCACCGCCGGTGTTCACCCGCACGACGCCAGCAGCTGGAGCGCCGACAGCGCGCGCCAGCTCAAGGCCCTGTTGGGCGAAGCGCAGGTCCGGGCAGTGGGCGAATGCGGCCTGGACTTCAACCGCGACTTCTCCCCTCGCCCGCAGCAGGAAAAGGTCCTGGAAGAACACCTGGCCCTGGCGGTCGAGCTGCAGTTGCCGGTGTTCCTGCACGAGCGCGACGCTGACCAGCGGCTGGTGGAGATCCTGCGCGACTACCGCGATCGGTTGCCGGCGGCGGTGGTGCACTGCTTCACCGGCGAAAAACGCGCGCTGTTCAACTACCTCGACCTGGATCTGCACATCGGCATCACCGGCTGGATCTGCGACGAGCGCCGCGGCACCCACCTGCACCCGCTGGTCCGTGAAATTCCGGTCGGGCGCCTGATGCTGGAGAGCGATGCGCCCTTCCTGCTGCCGCGCAGCCTGCGCCCGAAGCCAAAGAGCGGGCGCAACGAGCCGGCGTTTCTCGGCGAGGTGCTGCGCGAGGTCGCCCTGCACCGCGGTGAAACACAAGCCGCCCTGGCGAGTCACACCACAGAGTGCGCCCGGCGTTTCTTCAACCTGCCGGCTGTCGCGCCGCACGCCGAGGCCTGAGGCAGCGCCGTTCCTATCTCGTCGATAGCCATCGCCAATTCGCCGGTCGGCCGTGCGGGCTTCTACACTGCCCGTTAACGCCTCAAGGATTGCAGTATGGGTAACGATCGACCTTCACCACACGAGCGAGACACCTATCGCCAGCGGCACCAGCACCCCACCAACCTGCTGTTGCACCTGCTGGCAGTGCCGCTGTTCATCCTCTCCTGCCTGGTTCTGCTGACCGGCCTGGTCCAATGGAGCTTCGTCGCTTTGGTCACCGGGGTGATCGGCCTGGTTGCCAGCGTGGTCCTGCAGCGCCGGGGTCATGCCCACGAGGACGACGCGGGCAACCCGCCCGACCTCAAGACGCTGCTGGTCGAGCAGTTCGTGACCTTCCCACGCTTCGTGCTCAGCGGCGAATGGTGGCGGGCCTGGCGCAACCGCCGAAAATGACCCGCCCCGCTGGCGACCCTAGCCGAAGACCGCCACGGTCTGCCGGCTGATCGCCAGCAACTCCCCCGTTGGTGTCCAGAGGCCGGCCGCGATGTTGCCGTAGCCGTCACGGGCGTGCTCGATGTGTGCCCGGTACAGGCACCAGTCGAGCGTGGTCAGGGGCTGGAGCGGCTGGATGAACTCAATGGTCCAGGTCAGCGAGCTGCCCGGCGCCGGCGAGCGCAGGTGCGGCAGCACGGCCGGTGGCCAGGCATCCACCAGCGCCAGCAGGTGGGCCTCGGTGACGGTCTGTGCCTCTTGCTCATCGCGCAGGCGCACCCAGCCGCCCATGTCCCGCGAGGGGTTGTTGGTGAACGGCATGCCGCCCAGCCCCCAGCGCATGGCCAGGAAGCGGGTGAATTCTGGGGTCACGTTACGGATGTAGGGCAGTTCCTGGCAGGCGTCGACCGCCGGCATGGACGGCGCCGGTTCGGCGGCCACATCGATGGCCGATTCCCGGGAGGCCCCGAAGCTGCCCTGAATGATGGTCACCACCTGGCCCTTCTGCACCGCCTTGCCCAGCACCTGGCTGACCGCCTTGCCTTCGCGCAGCACCTCGGCCTCGAAACTCACCGGCACATCGGGCTCCACCGGGCCGACGAAGGTCACTGCCAGCGAACGCACCGGACGGCCGTCCGGTACCCGGGCCCGCATGGCCTCGTACACCAGTGCGCCGACCAGGCCGCCGAAACTGGCGCGGCCCTGGGCCCACACGGAAGGAATCACCACCGACTGGGGGTCGTTGCGGACCGCCAGCAGCAATTCGGAAAAGGTCATAGCCACCTCATGACTGGAATGCGAGGCTGATCTTAGGGGATCGGGCACGCGAATCGGTAGCCAACTTGAGGGTGGTTCGGTCAAAAAACGCGGGATAACGGCGGACTAGAGCCGTTAGCCCTGCAAATGCCCGCGCAGGGTTTGCAGCACCTCATCGGCCCGAGCCTGTGCCCGCAGCGATGCGGCACGCCAGGTGTCGACGCAGGGCGCCAGGTCCGCTTCCACCTCGGCACGGCCCAGCCACTGGATGGTGTCGTGCCATTCGCCCAGGGCGGACTGGGCTTTCTTCAGCGCGGTTCTGGCCGGTTTCGACAGTGTCGACTCGGCGCTGTAGGCATCAGCCCCATAACGCACCCGTTTGATCAGCAGGCGCAGCCGGTGGCGGTCGTGGGCGGGATCATCCAGCGCCTCGAGCAGGCGCCGCTGTTGCTTGCGCAGGCGCCGACGCACCCGTGACCGCAGCTTCTTCAGCTCGCCCTCGGCATCGGCGCGGAACCAGCGCGCCGGCCAGTCGTCCAGGGCCACGAACAACGCCCGCAGCGAGCTGCTGGCCAGCAGGCGCTCATACCCGGCCTGCACGCGCTGCTGCCGATCGGCGAGTCCCGTGGTGACGCCCTGCTTGCGGAGGTAGGCCAGCAGCACTTCCTGGTCGCGCAGCGGGCTGCTCAGGCGCCCGACTTCGGCCGCGCTGTTCTCCAGCGCTTCGCAGGCGGGCACGCCGCGCATCGGCCGCAGCAGGCTGCGCAAGCGACGGATGGCGATGCGCAGGTCATGCAGGGCTTCGTCATCGGTACCGGCGCGCATCCGTTCGCGGCAGGCCAGCAGGCTGACTTGCAACCGCACCACCTGCTCCAGCAGTTCATCGACCATACGGGTCATCGGCTTGCCTCGTGCTTAGGGGGAACGCCCATGGTACTCAATCCCGGTTCACCCGGGTCAATCGCCAGGGCAGGCTGCGCCGCAGTGCCGCCAGCAGCACACGCAGCTGCGCCGGCGACGCTGCCCGGCCGCCATAGCGCTGCGCCTCGAAGGCGGCGACGAAGGCGCGGATGGCCGCGCCCTGCTCCGGCAGTGCCCGGGCTGCCCGTACCCCGTAATCGCGCGGCCCCTCGCCCGGCAGGCGTGGCACACCGTGCCGGCCCAACAGGGTTTCGAAACGCTGGAAGGCCCGCTGCTGCACATCGCGCTCGCGGCGCCAGGGCTTGAACATCCACAGCGCCACCAGCCCGAGCAGCAGCGCACCGCCGCCCACCAGGCCGATGGCCATAGTGCGACCGTCCACCCGGCCCAACCACCGCTGCAAAAACTCCAGCTGCTGCGCGCTCTGGTAACCGAGCACCCAGCGCTGCCAGCCGTAGTTGAGAGTGTCCCAGGCCATGCGCAGGTCGTTCAGCCAGGCCAGCTGGCGGTAGCGCAGGGGCGAGAATGGCGAATCCTCGAGGAAGCTGCCCTCCTCGGCCAGCGCCTCTTCCAGGCCCAGCTCGATGCGTTCCGGCGCGACCTGGAAGGTCGGGTCCACGCTGGTCCAGCCCTTCTCGGGCTGCCAGTACTCGACCCAGGCATGGGCGTCGAACTGGCGCACCTGCACGTAGTTGCCGTTGGGGTTGAATTCCCCGCCCTGGTAACCGGCCACCACCCGCGCCGGGATGCCCGCGGCCCGCAGCACGTAGGTCATGGCCCCGGCGTAGTGGGCGCAGAAACCGCTGCGCGTCTCGAACAGGAAGTCGTCGATGCTGTTGGCCCCCAGGCGCGGCGGCCGCAGCGTGTAGTGGAACGGCTGCTGGTTGAAATGCCGCAGCAGTGCCGCGACCAGTTGTTCGGTCTGCGGGTGCCGGGCCTTGAGTTCCGCCGCCCAGGCGCGGCTGCGCGGCTCGCCTCCCGCTGGCAACTGCAAGGCCCGGCGCAGGCCGTTCTCGGTCCCTTGCGGTTCCCGCACCGCCTGGGGCCAGGAAGTGACGCTGTACAACAGCGAGCGCTCCACCGGGCGCTCGCGCTGCAGGCGGAAGTCACTCATCTGTCGGGTGTTTTCCAGGTTGGTCTGGCCCACGTCCAGAGCAAACAGCCAGCGCTGGGTGCTGGGCTGCATGACGATGCTGTAGTTCAGCGGCTCGCCGCGCGGCTCCCAGGCCGGCGCCTGCTCCGCCTGGCCGAATACCGACTGCGACCAGCGCCGGCCGTCGAAGCGTTCCAGGGTCAGGGCCCGCCAGTACAGTTGACTGCGCGGTGGTGCCTCGTCGTCGAAGCTGGCGCGAAAGGCCAGGGCCGACGAGCGGGTCAGCTCGGCGATGTCGCCGGGCGCCATGCTATCGGCCAGCCCAGTGACGCCGCGGTCATTGGCCACGGGCAGCGACCACAGCGGCCCCAGCCGCGGGAAGAAGATGAACAGCAGCAGCATCAGCGGCAGCGCTTGCAACAGCATGCCGCCGGCCAACCGCACAGTGGGCCACGGCCGCTCGGCGATGGTGCTCTGCTGCAGACCAATCAGCGCCGCCAGCAGCGCCGTGACCGGCAGCAGGCTGAACAGCGCCACCAGGATGCTGTCGTCGAACAGGTAGGCCGTCACCACCACGAAGAAGCCGAGGAAGATCAGCACCAGGGCATCGCGCTTGGTGCGCATTTCCAGCAGTTTGAGCACGAACGCCGCGACCAGCAGCACCACGCCCGCGTCCAGCCCTACCAGGCTGCCCCGGCTGAGGAACACCGCCCCGCCGGCACCCACCATCAGCCCCAGCTTGATCAGGCCGCTGGGGTAACGCGCCCGCATGCGAAAAATCTGGATGCGCCAGGCCGCACAACCCAGCCACAGGCCGATCACCCAGAGCGGCAGGTTGGCCAGGTGCGGGATGATCACCAGGGCCTGGGCCACCAGCAGCCAGGTCAGGCTGATACGGGGAATCGCCGGTGCCTGGCTCATGGTTTCACCCCATACAGCGCCAGAGCCCGCAGGCACGCCTCGCGGTGCGCATCGCCGCTGTCGGCCGCCAGGTGCTGGCCGGGCAGGCTCAGGGCGAAGGGCTGTTGCCGTTCGGACAGCTGCAGCACCCAATGGCACAGCAGCGACAGGCGCATTTCCACATCGCCGGACAGTGCGTCGAAATCCAGGTGCAGGTCACGGCCGCTGACCGAGGCGAAATCCTTGACCAGCAGCCCCTGGCCGCGGGAATAGGCCTTCCAGTGCAGGCGGCGCTTGGAGTCGCCCGGCTGGTAGCCCTTGAGTCCCTGGAAGTCGTCGGCGCCCTGCCCGTGGGCGCGCGTGCCTTCGTCCTCCGGGTCTTCATCGGCGCCGGCGGTCAGGGGCATTTCCCCTTCCAGCGGCCGTGGGTAGACCAGCATCGACTGGTCCAGGTCGACCCAGCTCCAGGCCACCAGGATGCCCAGGGGAAAGCGGCTCTCCACCCGCAAGCGGCCCGGGCACAGCCAACCCCGGCGCACCGCCGGCACGCTCAACTCGCATTCGCTGACACCCTGGGCCGGCACATCCAGCGCCTGCAGCGCGGCGGGCGGCCAGCCGAGGGCGATGGCCTGGTGGGCACGGCCGCTGCTTTCCAGGCGGACATGGAACTGGCCCTGCTCGCGCACGAACACCGAGCGGGCGCCGCCGGCCTTGAGCACCAGGCCGCTGAGGTTGCGGTAGGTGTGCAGGATGGCGACGATGAACACCGAGCCCAGCAGAAAGGTCAGGCCATAAGCCAGGCTGTTCTGGTAATTGATGGCCGCCAGCAGCATCAGCAGCAAGGCGATGCCGAAGGCCACGCCGACCCGGGTTGGCAGGATGAAGATCCGCCGCTGGGTCAGGCGCACACTGGCCGCCGGAGGGATGCGCTGCGCCAGCCAGCGGCTCCAGCGCTGCCTGAACAGGCTCCTCAAAGCACCGGTACCTCGCGCAGCAGCCACTGCACCAATGCCCCGCCACCGTGTCCGGTGGGATCGGCCTGTTCGCGCAGGCGGTGGCCGGCCACCGACGGCAATACGGCCTGCACGTCCTCGGGGATCACGTAGTCGCGGCCGGCCAGCAGCGCCCAGGCGCGGGCGGCGCCGAGCAACGCCAGGCTGCCCCGGGGCGACAGCCCCCAGGCGAACTGTGGCTGGGTGCGGGTGGCTTCGACCAGACGCAGCACGTAGTCCACCAGCGCATCGCTGGCACGGATCTTCGGCACTTCGGCCTGCAGCAGCGCCAGTTCGCGGTGGTCGAGGATCGGTTCCAGACGCGGCAGCAGCGAACGGCGGGAATCGCCGAGCAGCAGCGCCTTTTCCGCCGCCATGGCCGGGTAACCGAGGGAAAGACGCATCAGGAAACGGTCGAGTTGCGATTCCGGCAAGGCAAAGGTGCCGCCCTGGCTCACCGGGTTCTGCGTGGCGATCACGAAGAACGGCTCCGGCAGCGGACGGGTGGCGCCCTCGATGGTCACCTGCCCTTCTTCCATGGCCTCGAGCAGCGCACTCTGGCTTTTCGGCGTGGCGCGGTTGATCTCGTCGGCCAGCACCAGCTCGGCGAACACCGGCCCCGGGTGGAAGACGAACTGCCCGGTGTCCTTGTCGAACACCGAGGTGCCGAGGATGTCGCCAGGCAACAGGTCGGAGGTGAACTGGATACGCTGGAAACTCAGCCCCAGTACCTTGGCCAGGGCATGGCTGAGGGTGGTCTTGCCCATGCCGGGCAAGTCTTCGATCAACAGGTGACCACGGGCCAGCAGGCAGGTCAGGGCCAGACGGACCTGCGCCTCCTTGCCCAATACCACCTGGTTGACGGCGTCCAGGCAGGCGTCCAGTTTCGTGCGCATCGCTCACTCCTCATGCAAGTGGGTCGATGCTACTGACCTGCGCGGGGCGGGCAAAGGCCAAAGTTACCTTTGCTCACGAAACTGTGACTTCTTACAAGCGAAAGTGCCCGGCCAGCCCCTGCAACTCCCGTCCCAGAGACGCCAGCTGGATGCTCGAGCTGGCCGATTCGTCCATGGCCAGGGCGGATTGGTCGGCGATATCACGGATCGAGGTGACGCTGCGGCTGATTTCCTCGGCCACCGCACTCTGCTGCTCGGCCGCGGCGGCGATCTGCTGGTTCATCTCGAAGATCACCGTCACGGCCGCGGCGATTTCGGCCAGCGCGCCTTCGGTCTGGTTGGCGTCCTGCACGGCCTGGTCCACCAGGGCGCCACTCTGGCGGATGTCTTCGACCGAGCGCCGCGCACCGTCACGCAGGGTGGCGATCAGGCCTTCGATTTCCGCGGTGGATTGCTGGGTGCGCCGGGCCAGGGCCCGCACTTCGTCGGCGACCACCGCGAAACCACGCCCCTGCTCGCCCGCCCGGGCCGCTTCGATGGCCGCGTTCAGCGCCAGCAGGTTGGTCTGCTCGGCCACGCTCTTGATCACGTCGAGCACCGAATCGATGCGCTGGGTGTCCTGGCTGAGCCGCTCGATGCTCTGGGTGGTGATGTCCATCGCCGCGGCCAGCAGGTTGATGCGCCCCAGGGTCTGCTGCACCACCTCCACCCCGCTGTTCACCCGGCGATCCGCCTGTTCGGTGGAAGACGCCGCCGCTTCGGCGTTGCGTGCCACCTCGTGCACGGTGGCGGTCATCTGGTTCATGGCGGTGGCGACCTGGTCGGTCTCCACCTTCTGCCCGTTGACTCCGAGCCGGGTCTGTTCGGTGATGGTGGACAGCGACTGGGCCGAGGCGGAAATCTGCATCACCCCGCTCTGCAACCGCCCGACCATGTCGCGCAGGTTGCTGGACATGCCCTGCATGGCTGTCAGCAACTGGCCGACTTCATCGCTGCGCTGCACCTCGATGCGCGCGCTGAGATCGCCCTCGGCAATGCGCCGGGCCTGCTCGATCACCTGCTTGAGCGGGCGCACGATCAGCAGGGTAATGGCCAGGGTCGCCAGCAGACCGATCAGCAGCGCCAGCCCGGTGGCCAGTACGATCAGCCAGGTGCTGGCCTGCAACTGCCCTTGCAGGCTGGCTTTCTGCCGGTCGTAGGCCTGGTTGACCAGCGTGAGAATGCGCTCGGCCTGTTGCACCAGGTTCTGGTACTCGGTTTTCTGCTGCTGCAGGAGGCCGGTGTATTCGGTGAGGCGGTCGTTGAACGAATTGACGTTGCCGATCACTTCCGCCAGGACCGCGGCATAGCCCGGATCGTCCATGGCGTCGCGCAATTCGCCGGCCAGGGTCTGGGCGTCGAGGGCCTCCTGAATGGTGGTCTGCACCGCTTCGCCACTGCTGCGGCTCTGTTCCAGACGCACCCGGGCCTGGTCCAGGGCGCGCAGCAGCAACTGGTGCACCTGGCTGATCTGGCTGGATTGCAGTACGGAGTCGGCGCCTTCCAGCCCCTGGGTGTTCTTCAGCAGGTCGACGCCGTCCTCGGCCAGGCCGTCCTTGAGCAGGTCGAGGCTGTTGGACGCGCTGACCACCAGCCAGGTGGCGGCTTCCAGGGACAAGCGCATGTTGTCGCTCTGTTCGGCGTAGCGGTCGAAAGCCGCGCGGTAGGCCGCCAGGGCGGTGGCCACATCATCCAGCACCTGGCGCTCGTCCGCCGGCAACGCCGCCTGCAGCGCCGTACTGGCGTCGAGAATGGCCTGGGCCTGGGCATGCAGGTCGGTGGCGTGCTGCTTGTCGCCAGTGAGGGCGAAATCCTGCTCGCTGCGGCGGATCTGCGACACCTGGCTGTTGATCGCACTCATGCGTTCGAGCAAGGCCGAACGGGCGCCCACGTCACGCAGCGCGAGAAATCCGGTGGCTGCCACCAGCGCCGTCAGCGCCAGCACCACGCCAAACCCCAGGGCCAGTTTCGTTGCGGTGCTCAAACTGGCGACACGTCGGTGCAGGACAGTCCACATAGCTCCCCCCTCGCATGGATGACAGCCAGGCAGCGGCGCTGCCCGCAGTCCATCCGGAAACATAGGAGCACAAGGCTGCTGGCGACAAGCCATCAACCCGGGGGTTTGGTGCTAATAGCTATGTCGGCGTCGCTTTTGTCGCAGTGAGGGCAGCTTCAGCTCGGGCGCTGCATGTCGAAGGTGTCCTGGGTGCGGCTGTAGGACATGCCGCCGAGCCGCCCGACCAGGTCGAGTTTGTGCGGGTCGATGCGGCCGTTGTCGGTCAGCACCTTGTCGTCGACATGCGCCAGCAGGACTTCGGCGAAGATCAGGTGGCAGTTCGGCGCGTCGGCCGGGTACGGCTGGATCTGCGCCACGCGGCACTCGAACGCCACCGGTGCGCCCAGCACCCGCGGCGGCGCCACGCGCTGGGACGCCTGGGTGGGAATGCCGCAGTGCTCGAATTCGCTGATGCCGTGGGGCAGCACCGCCGCACTGGCGTTCATGGCTTCGGCCTGGGCGAAGGACACCAGCTGGATCACCAGCTCGCCGGTGGCCTGCACGTTGCGCAGAGTGTCCTTGAGGCTGCCGTCGTCACGGGTGCCGACGTTGATCATCAGGGTCGGCGGCTCGTCGCTGATCACCTGGAAGAAGCTGAACGGGGCCAGGTTGCTGACCCCGTCGGCAGACAGGCTCGAGACCCAGGCGATCGGCCTGGGCGTCACCGTCGAGGCCAGCCAGCGGTAGCACTCCAGGGGCGACAGGTGCGCGAAGTCGAGCAGCATCAACGGCCCGCCCGCGATTCACGGATGTAGAAACGCGCTCGCTCGGACTTGCTGGTGCAGCCCTTGTAGCCTTCGAACTGTTGCTGGGTCTTGGCGGCGGTCAGCAGCGACAACGCCTTGGAATAACTCACGGTACCGGCGAAACCCTCGGCCTTGGCCAGGTCGAGTTCCTGCCAGGCCGCGTCCAGCTGGGTCGCGCAGGTGTCACGGTACGCCGTCTTGCCGGCACAACCGGCCAGCACCAGTACCATCAGGGGGAGACAGATCCAGGCTTTCATTGCTCATACTCCTCGGAAAAAGCAGGTTCAACAGACCGTTTGCTGGCGACCCTTGGGCATTCGAAAATCAAGTCCCCGGCGATTCGATATGACGCTTCGCTTCAGCAAAAGTGCCCGGGGTCAGGCATGATTGCGCTGCTCCAAGTACTCGACCACCGCCTGCTGATCGCCGGCGAACTCGATGCGCCCGGCCTTGCTCTCGCGCTGGAACACGTACATCGGGTCGTAGTATTCCACCAGCAGCGCCTCGATCCAGGCCCGGTGCAGATCCACGCCCGCCCCGGCCTGCTGTTCCTGCAGCGCCTGCTGCATGATCGCCGCCAGGCGCTGGTAACGCTCGCCGCCCAGGCGCTTGGTGATGTTGGTCAGGCTCTGCTGCAACCGCTCGGCGAACGCCTTGAAGCCCTCCTCCTCGCCCTGCAGCTCGATGAACGCGGCGCACAGGTCGGTGACGTAGTCCTTGAGGATGCGCTCGACGCGCCCCTGCAGGCTGTCCTCCAGCCACACCATCGGGTAGTGCTGCATGCCCTGGTACAGCTCGAGCGGCAGCGAGCACTTGCCGATGATCCGCCCTTCGTCTTCCAGCACGAACTGCGAGAGGCCAGCCGCGCGCTTGCGCAGGATGTCCACCGCCAGGGCGTTCTCGAAATCGATCTGCGCCGGTTGCCCGGTGGCGCGCTTGCCGAAGCTGGAGCCCCGGTGATTGGCGTGGCCTTCCAGGTCCAGGCTGTTCCCCAGTTGAGCGATCACTTCGGTCTTGCCGGTGCCGGTCATGCCGGCCACCAGCACGAAATTGCACTGCGCCACCGCCTGCTGGGTGGTTTCCAGCAGGAAGGTGCGCATCGCCTTGTAGCCACCGATTACCCGCGGGTAGTGGATGCCAGCCTCGCTCTTGAGCCACTGCTGGACGATCTGCGAACGCAGCCCGCCGCGGAAACAGTACAGGTAGCCGTCGGGGTTGGCCTTGGCGAACGCCGCCCAGGCCTCGATGCGCGCGGCCTTGATCGGCCCGCTGACCAGGCGATGGCCCAGCTCGATGGCCGCCTGCTGCCCGTCCTGTTTGTAGCTGGTACCGACCTTCTGCCGCTCGATGTCGTTCATCAGTGGCAGGTTGACCACACCGGGAAAGGCGCCCTTGGCAAACTCCACCGGCGCCCGGGCGTCCATCATCGGCACGCCGTCGAGGAACAGCGCGCGGTAATCCTGAGTGTTGTCGCGCATCAGATCACCTCGACGGCGTGACGCTGTCGCTCCAGCAGGTGGCCGATGGGTTGCAGCGCCAGTCCCAGTTCCCCGGCCGTGGCGAGGAATTCGGCCTCGCCTTCCGGGGTCACGGCAACCAGCAGGCCCCCGCTGGTCTGCGGGTCGCACAGCAGCAGTTTGTGCAGTTCCGGCAATGGCGCGATCTTCTCGCCGTAGCTGTCGAAATTGCGCAGGGTGCCGCCGGGGACGCAGCCCTGTTCCAGGTAGTACTCGACGTGCTCCAGGCGCGGCACTTTGGCGAACTCGATGCGCGCGGTGAGGCCGGCGCCGTCGGCCATTTCCACCAGGTGACCGAGCAGGCCGAAGCCGGTGACATCGGTCATCGCCGTCACGCCCTCGAGCCGGCCGAAGCGGCTGCCCGGCTTGTTCAGGGTGCACATCCAGTCGCGGGCCAGGCCCACGTCCTCGGCACGCAGCTTGGCCTTTTTCTCGGCAGTGGTAAGGATGCCGATGCCCAGGGGTTTGGTCAGGTACAGGGTGCAGCCGGCGGTCGCGGTGTCGTTGCGCTTCATGTAGCGTTTTTCCACCAGGCCGGTGACCGCCAGGCCGAAGATCGGCTCCGGGGCGTCGATGGAGTGGCCGCCCGCCAGGGGAATACCCGCCGCGTCGCACACCGCGCGGCCACCGCGAATCACTTCACGCGCCACTTCCGGGGCCAGCACGTTCACCGGCCAGCCGAGAATGGCGATGGCCATCAACGGGTCGCCGCCCATGGCGTAGATGTCGCTGATGGCGTTGGTGGCGGCGATGCGCCCGAAGTCGTAGGGATCATCGACGATCGGCATGAAGAAATCGGTGGTGGACACCACGCCGCGCTCGCCATCGATGGCGTACACCGCTGCGTCGTCCCGGGAGGTGTTGCCGACCCACAGGTTGGGGTCGAGGTTCTGCGCCCCGCTGCCGGCCAGGATCACTTCCAGCACCTTGGGGGAAATCTTGCACCCGCAGCCAGCGCCGTGGCTGTACTGGGTCAAACGAATCGGCTCACTCATGGACTCTCACTGCTCTCGTGTCGACAGGCGCGCGCATTCTAGCAGGCCGTGGGGTCACTGGTGCCTTGGCGCTGCCGGTCGGCCAGCGTATGTTGATAGGCATTGTGCAATGGGGGTGTGAATGAGCAAGCGAGTGGCACTGGTACTGGGTTCGGGCGGCGCACGGGGCTACGCGCATATCGGGGTGATCGAGGAACTGGAGGCACGGGGCTATGAAATCGCCTGCATCGCCGGCTGCTCCATGGGCGCGGTGATCGGCGGCATCTACGCGGCGGGCAAGCTCAAGGAATACAGCGACTGGACCCAGAGCCTGGATTACTTGGATGTCCTGCGCCTGCTGGACGTGAGCTTCCGCCTGGGCGCCATCCGCGGCGAGAAAGTCTTCGGGCGCATCCGCGAGATCGTCGGCGAGATCGACATCGAGAACCTGTCCATCCCCTTCACTGCCGTGGCCACTGACCTCACCAACCAGCAGGAAATCTGGTTCCAGGAAGGCTGCCTGCACCAGGCCATGCGCGCCTCGGCGGCGATCCCCAGCCTGTTTACTCCGGTGGTCCAGGGCAAGCGCATGCTGGTCGACGGTGGCCTGCTCAACCCGCTGCCGATCGTGCCGGTGGTCTCGGCCCACTGCGACCTGATCATCGCGGTCAACCTCAACGCCACCGGCCAGGCCCATTACCAGTTGCCGGTGATCGAACGGCCGCCGGCCCTGAAAGGCCGCTTCGACCAGCTCATGAGTGGCCTGGGCGCGCGCCTGCCGTCCTTCCGCCGCAAGGCCGACGACGACAGCGACATCCTGCTGCTGGAAGACCGCAGCCACGAGGTGCTGGAGGCACCCAACCCCTGGATCGACGAAGCCGACCCGGCCGAACAGCAACCCGCCGCCGCACCGGAAACCGCCGGTGCACCGAAATCCGCCAGCGGCTCGCGGGTCGCCGACCTGGCCGGGCCGGCCTCGCTGCTGGAGCTGATCAACCAGAGTTTCGAGGTGATGCAGACTTCCCTGGCGCAGTACAAGATCGCCGGCTATCCACCGGACATTCTGGTTAACGTGCCCAAGCGGGTGTGCCGCTTCTTCGAGTTCTACAAGGCGCCGGAGCTGATCATGCTCGGCCGGCAGATCGCCAGCGACACCCTGGACAAGTACGAGAACAACGAACGCTGAGGGGCCTCACGCCCCTTTCAGGCGGTAGCCGACCCCGGCTTCGGTGACGATGAAACGCGGGCTGGCCGGGTCGTCGGCCAGCTTCTGCCGCAGGTGCCCCACCACCACCCGCAGGTAATGGGTGTCCTCGGTGTGGGTCGGCCCCCAAATGTCCTTGAGCAGTTGCTGCTGGGTCACCACCCGCCCGGCATGCCGCGCCAGTTGCTCCAGCACCGCGTATTCCTTGCGCGTCAGGGCCACCTCGGCACCGTCCAGCAGCACCCGTCGGTAGGCGAAATCCACGGTCAGCGGCCCGATCGAGCGGCTCGATTCCAGTTGCTCGGCCACCAGCGACTGACGCAGCAGCACCCGCACCCGGGCCAGGAATTCCTGGATGCCGAAGGGCTTGGTCACGTAGTCGTTGGCGCCGCCGTCCAGGGCCAGCACCTTCTCGCCTTCGCTGGCGCGTACCGACAGCACCAGCACCGGCACACTCGACCAGGCGCGCAGCTCGCGCAGCACCTGTTGGCCGTCCATGTCCGGCAGGCCCAGGTCGAGCACCACCAGGTCCGGCTTGCCCAGGGCTGCCTGAGCCAAGCCCTGCTCGCCGTTGGCGCCTTCCAGCACGGTGTAGCCCTGGGCGGCGAGGCTGATACGGAGGAATTTGCGGATCTGCGGCTCGTCGTCGACGATCAGGATGGTCGTGGGCTGGCTGCTCATGCGCTCTCCTCGTCCATCTGCGGTTGCGGGTGCACCGGCAGGTGCAGGGTCAGGGTGGTGCCCTGGCCGTCCAGGCCCTCGCCCACGCTCACCCGCCCGCCATGGGCCCCCACCATGCCCTGACAGATCGCCAGGCCGAGGCCGGTGCCCTGCCCACCGCGATCGCCCCGGGCCACGGTGTAGAACATGTCGAAGATCCGTTCGCGCTCGGGCTCGGGAATCCCCGGTCCTTCGTCACTGACGGCGAAACGCAGCTCGCCGTCGGCCGCCTCCAGGCTCACCCGCAGGCGCCCCGGGTGCGGCGAGAAGCGCGCGGCGTTCTCCAGCACATTGACCAGTGCCTGTTCGATCAGCGCCGCATGGGCATACAGCAGCGGCAGCTCGTCGGCCACCTGCACCTCTACCTGCAGCGGCGCGAGCACCGGACGCAGGCGTTGCAGGGCGCTGGCGACGATATCGGCCGGGGCGATCCAGTCCCGGGCCAGCTTGAGTTCGCCATGGCCCAGGCGGGTCATGTCCAGCAGGTTCTGGATGTAGCGGTCGAGGCGCTCGGCCTCGTCGCGGGTGCCTTCGAGCAGCTCGCGGCGATCCGCCAGGGGGATCTGCTCGCCCAGGGCCAGCAGGCTGTCGATGGAGCCGCGCATGGCGGTCAGCGGCGTGCGCAGGTCGTGGGATACCGAGGCCAGCAAGGCGCTGCGCAGCTCTTCGGTTTGCCCGTGCAGGCGCGCCGCTTCCAGGTCTTCAGCCAGCTGCGCCCGCGCCAGGGCCTGGGCCAATGGTTGCCCCAGGGCCGCGATCAGGCGCCGGCGCTCCGGGGCCAGGGCACTGCCGTCGCGGGTGCTGATGCCCAACAGGGCCAGCGGCCCTTCTTCGGCCGACAACGGCCACCACCACCAACGTCCGCCTGGCAGGGTGCCGGTGCCCGCGCCCGCCGGCTGGCCGTGCTTCCAGGACCAATCCGCCGCCGCCCGTTCCGGCTCGGCCAGCAGCCGTTGCACCCCGGCCTCCACGCGCCACACGCCGTCGTCGCTGCGCGCCAGCACGCTGACGTCGACATCGGACCAGTGGCCGAACTGCTGCATCGCTGCCGCCAGCACAGCCTGGCGATCGGTGGCCGCGGTCAGGCGCCGCGACAGGTCGAGCAGCGCGGTGGTTTCCGCCTGGGTCTGGCGCAGCACCTGCAACTGCCGGCGCTGGCGGGTCGCCAGGTTGCCGGTCAGGCCGGCCATGAGCACGAAGAACAGCAGCGTCAGCACATCTTCCTGGCGCTGGATGCTCAAGGTCAGGGTCGGCTGGATGAACAGGAAGTTGTAGGCCAGAAATGACAGGCCGGCGCACGCCAGGGCCGGGCCCAGGCTGCTGCGCACGGCAATCACCAGCACCGCCGCGAGGAACACCAGGGAGATGTTCGGCAGCTCGACGAAACGGGCCAGGCCCAGGGCCACCGCCGCCGCCACGCCGGTTGCCAACAGCGCCAGCCCATAGGCTGGCCACTGCACCGGCGGGCGGGCGTGGGCCAGAGCCGGCGCGCGGTCGGCCTCGGTGTCCAGCACGCTGACTTCCAGCCCTTCGCCCAAGCCCAACAGGCGCTCGGCCAATCCGCGCCCGACATGCCAGCGACGGCGCAGGCGGCGTCGGCTGCGGCCCACCAGAATCAGGCTGGCCCGGCGCTCCCGGGCGTGTTCGATCAGGGTGTCGGCCACCGAGTCACCGCGCAGCAGCACCACCTCACCGCCCAGGCGCTCGGCCAGTTGCTGGGCCGCCTGCAGGTTGCCCAGGCGCGCCTCGTCACGCTCGCCGCCGGTGTCCACGTGCACCACCGACCAGGGCAGATGCCGCCGCTCCGCCACCCGGCAGGCATGACGCACCAGGCGTTCGGCCTGGCCGTCGCCGTCGATGCCGAGCAGCAGGCGCCCGCGCACCGCCGGCGCTTCCAGGCCCTGCTGGCGGTAGCGGCGATTGAGGTCGGCATCCACCCGGGCCGCGGCGGTCTGCATGGCCAGCTCGCGCAGCGCGGTGAGGTTGGTCTGGCTGAAGAAGGCGTCGATGGCGGCCCGCGCCTGTTCCGGCACGTACACCTTGCCGTCGCGCAGGCGCTCCAGCAGTTCCCGGGGTGGCAGGTCGATCAGCAGGATCTCGTCGGCCTCCTGCAGCACCCAGTCCGGCACTGTCTCGCGCACCTGCACCCCGGTGATGTCGCGCACCTGGTCGTTGAGCGCTTCCAGGTGCTGCACGTTGACCGTGGTGTAGACATCGATACCGGCATCGAGCAGCTCCTGCACGTCCTGCCAGCGCTTGCCGTGGCGGCTGCCGGGCACGTTGCTGTGGGCCAGTTCGTCGACCAGCAGCAAGGCCGGCGGCCGCGCCAGGATGGCGTCCAGGTCCATTTCGCTGAGCGCCACGCCGCGGTACTCGATGCGCTGCGCCGGCTGCTGCGGCAGCCCGGTGAGCAGCGCTTCGGTTTCCGCCCGGCCATGGGTTTCCACCACCCCGACCCGCAGGTCCACGCCCTGGCGCAACTGGGCCTGCGCCGCCTGCAGCATAGCGAAGGTCTTGCCCACCCCTGGCGCCGCACCGAGAAAGACTTTCAGGCGACCGCGCCCGCCCCGGGGCAAGTCGGCCAACAGGGCATCGGCGCGTGCAGCATCGTTCATACAGCTTACTCAGTGACCAGGGTGGGTGGATTGTCGGCCAGCGCCCGGTTCAGCGCCAGTACGTTGACCACCGGCGGGCCCACCGGCGACTGCTGCACCTGCTGTTCAATCAGGCGCACCAGGCGCGATTCGGGAATGCCCCGGGCTTCGGCGATGCGCGCCACCTGATAGCGCGCAGCGTCCGGGGACAGGTGCGGGTCGAGGCCACTGGCCGAGGTGGTGACCAGTTCCATTGGCACCGCGCCCTGCCCGGCCTGCTGCCACTGCGCGGCGGTGCCGGCAATGCGTTCGGCCAGGGCCGGGTTGCTGGGTGCGAGGTTGCTGGCGGCGCTGGCCACCGTGGCGTGGTTGCCGGCGGACGGCCGCGGCTGGAACCACTGGGCGCCGTCGAACGGCTGGGCCAGCAGCGCACTGCCGCGCACCGTGCCGTCGCCGTCACGCACCAGGCTGCCGTTGGCCTGTTCGGGAAAGGCCACCTGGGCCACGCCAGTGACGCTCAGGGGGTAGGCGACCCCGGTCAGCAGGGTCATGAAAGCCAGTACCGCAACGGCGGGACGCAATTGAGTCAGCATGGGTGTTCTCCGTATCCGGGAGGGACAGGCACCCGCCTGCCCTCCGATGAAAGTCTTGGCGCGCCTTACACCAGGCCCAGCGCCACCAGCAGCACATCGATCAGCTTGATCCCGACGAAGGGCACCAGGATGCCGCCCAGGCCGTAGATCAGCAGGTTGCGGCGCAGCAGGCTGGCCGCGTCCACCGCCTGCACCCGCACGCCTCGCAGGGCCAGGGGAATCAGCGCGACGATGATCAGCGCGTTGAACACGATGGCCGAGAGGATCGCGCTCTGCGGGCTGTGCAGCTGCATCAGGTTGAGCGCGCCCAGTTGCGGGTAAATCCCGGCGAACAGCGCCGGCAGGATGGCGAAGTATTTGGCCACGTCGTTGGCCACCGAGAAGGTGGTCAGCGCGCCGCGGGTGACCAGCAGCTCCTTGCCCACCTGCACCACGTCCAGCAGCTTGGTCGGATCGGAGTCGAGATCCACCAGGTTGGCCGCCTCGCGGGCCGCCTGGGTGCCGTCGTTCATGGCCAGGCCGACATCGGCCTGGGCCAGGGCCGGGGCATCGTTGGCGCCATCGCCGCACATGGCGACCATCTTGCCTTCGGCCTGTTCCGAGCGGATGCGCTGCAGTTTCTTCTCCGGTGTGGCTTCGGCGATCACGTCGTCCACCCCGGCCTCGGCAGCGATCGCCGCGGCGGTCAGCGGGTTGTCGCCGGTCACCATCACGGTGCGGATGCCCATGGCCCGCAGCTCGGCGAAACGCTCGCGAATCCCCGGCTTGACCACGTCCTTGAGGTGGATGGCGCCGAGCAGGCGCCCTTCCCCGGCCACCAGCAACGGCGTGCCGCCGCTCTGGGCGATCTTGTCCACCTCACGGGCCAGGGGCTCCGGCATCTGTTCGCGGGTCATGCCCAGGTAGAGCAGCACCGCATCCACCGCGCCCTTGCGGTAGCACTGGCCGTTCCAGTTGGCACCGGACAGGCGCGTCTCGGCGCTGAAGGCAATCGCCTCGATCGCGCTGCGCTCGGGTTCCGGGCCAACATTCAAGGGGCGCAGGTACTCGACGATGGACTTGCCTTCCGCCGTGTCGTCCGCCAGGGACGCCAGCAACGCCGCCTCGGTCAGGACCTTGCCGGACACGCCCGGGGCCTTGACCAGGGCGGAGCAGCGGCGGTTGCCGAAGGTGATGGTGCCGGTCTTGTCGAGCAGCAGCACGTGCACGTCCCCGGCGGCCTCCACCGCCCGGCCGGATTTGGCGATCACGTTGAGGCGCACCAGGCGGTCCATGCCGGCGATGCCGATGGCCGACAGCAAGCCGCCGATGGTGGTCGGGATCAGCGTCACCAGCAGCGCCGCCAGATACACCAGCGGCAGGTCGCCGCCGGCGTAGCGGGCGAACGGCTGCAGGGTCGCCACCACCAGCAGGAAGATCAGGGTCAGGCCGATCAACAGGATGTCCAGGGCGATCTCGTTGGGCGTCTTCTGCCGTTTCGCGCCTTCGACCAGGGCAATCATGCGGTCCAGGGTCGACTCGCCGGGGTTGGCGGTGATCCGCACCCGCAGCCAGTCGGACACCACCCGGGTGTTGCCGGTGACGGCCGAGCGGTCGCCACCGGACTCGCGGATCACCGGTGCCGACTCGCCGGTGATCGCCGCCTCGTTGACCGCGGCGATGCCTTCGATGACCTCGCCGTCGCCGGGGATCAGCTCACCGGCTTCGACCCGCACGATGTCGCCGCGCACCAGGCTGCTGGCGGCCACCGCCTGGTACTGGCCGGCGCCCTGTTCGCGGCGCGCCACCAGGCCCTGGCTACCGGACTTGAGGCTGTCGGCACGGGCCTTGCCGCGGCCTTCGGCCAGGGCTTCGGCGAAATTGGCGAAGAGCACGGTGAACCACAGCCACAGGGTGATCTGCACGGCCAGTCCGGTGGACACCGCCGGGTTGGGGATGAAGCACAGCACGGTGGTGACCAGCGCGGTCAGCTCCACCACCAGCATCACCGGCGAACGCACCAGCTGGCGGGGGTCGAGTTTCACGAAGGCCTGGCGCAATGCCGGCCGGCACAGTGCGGCGAACGAGGTGCTGGCGACCGGGCGGGCGGTATCGGCCAGCGGGATGTCTGTCTGGGTACGGGCATTCATCATGGTTCTCCCTTAGAAGCCCTGGAACATGGCGAAGTGTTCTGCGATGGGGCCGAGCGCCAGGCTCGGCAGGAAGGTCAGGCCGCCGACCAGCAGGATGGTCAGGGTCAACAGGGTGACGAACAGCGGGCCGTGGGTCGGGAAGCTGTTGCTGCCCACCGGCACCTGCTTCTTCGCCGCCAGGCTGCCGGCGATGGCCAGGACCGGCAGGATGTAGCCGAAGCGACCGATCAACATGGCCAGGGCGATCATCAGGTTGTGATACGGGGTATTGGCGCCGAACCCGGCGAAGGCCGAGCCGTTGTTGGCCGCCCCCGAGGTGTAGGCGTACAGCAGCTGGCTGAACCCATGGGCACCGGGGTTGCTCACCGAAGCCGCCGGCCCCGGCAGGCTGATCGCCAGCGCGGCCATTACCAGCACGCCCAGGGGCATGACCAGCAGGGTCGCCACCAGCAGGCGCACTTCACCGGCCTCGAGCTTCTTGCCCAGGTATTCCGGGGTGCGACCGATCATCAGGCCGGCCAGGAACACCGCGATCAGCACGAACAGCAGCATGCCGTACAGGCCCGCGCCGACGCCGCCGAAGATCACCTCGCCGAGCATCATGTTGAGCATCGTCACCATGCCGCCCAGGGCGCTGAAACTGTCGTGCATGGCGTTCACCGAACCGTTCGACGCCGCCGTGGTAGTCACCGCCCAGAGGGCCGAGGCGGCGACGCCGAAGCGGCTTTCCTTGCCTTCCATCGAGCCCACCTGCTCCACCGGCAGGCTGGCCAGGGTCGGGTTCGGCTGGTGTTCGGCATACAGGGTCACGCCCAGGCCGATGGTGAAGATGATCAGCATGCAGGCCAGCAGCGCGCGGCTCTGGCGCAGGTCCTTGACGTAGTGACCGAAGGTGAAGATCAGCGCCGCGGGAATCAGGATGATCGACGCCAGCTCGAACAGGTTGCTCCACGCCGTGGGGTTCTCGAACGGGTGCGCCGAGTTCACGCCGAAGAAACCGCCGCCGTTGGTGCCGAGCTGCTTGATGGCGATCTGGCTGGCCACCGGCCCCAGGGGGATGCTCTGGTCGGCGCCGAGCAGGGTCCTGGCCTGCACGTACTCGGTGAAGGTCTGGGGCACGCCCTGCCACACCAGGAACAGCGCCAGCACCAGGCACAGCGGCAGCAGGCCGTAAAGCGTGGCGCGGGTCAGGTCGACCCAGAAGTTGCCTACGCTGTTGCTCGAGCGCCGCGCAATACCCCGGCACAGCACCACCAGCACCGCCAGGCCGACCGCCGGGCTGACGAAGTTCTGCACACCCAGGCCGACCATCTGGCTGAAGTAGCTGAGCGCCGCCTCGCCGCTGTAGGCCTGCCAGTTGGTGTTGGTGACGAAGCTCACCGCGGTGTTGAACGCCAGGCTCCACTCCAGCCCCGGCACCTGCTGCGGGTTGAGCGGCAACAGGCCTTGCAGCACGAGAATGGCGAACAGTGCCAGCAGGCTGACCAGGGTGAAGGCCAGCAGCGCCAGGCTGTAGGTTTTCCAGCTCTGCTCGGTCTGGCTGTCGACCCCGGCCACGCGGTAGCAGAGGTTTTCCAATGGCCTGAGCAGCGGGCTCAACAGCGTCGGCTGCCCTTCCATGGCCCGGTACAGGTAACGCCCGATAAAGGGTGCCGGAATCAGCACCAACAGGAAAAAGGCCAGGATCATCCCGTAATCGTGAATCTGCATGGTGGGCCTCCTAGCGCCGCTCGGCGCGCAGCAGCGCGACCAGCAGATAAATGAAAAGCCCGGTAGCCAGGCCCAGGGATGCTCCGTCGAGAATGCTCATGTATGCGCTCCGTGATGCGGTGATGACCGCCTTGAGCGAATTGTCGCGAGCGAGGGCGTAAAGGAACGAGTGGCGGCCCCTGCCCGGGGCATAAAGAAAGCGTAAAGAACGCGTCTGGCGGGGGCGCCCGGCGTTTTCCGGGCGCCAATGAAAACGGCCAATCCCCGCTCAGGGATTGGCCGTCAGGTGTGCCACGAGAGGCCGGTCAGTGGTCGTCGGGTTTCTTCGCGGGGTCGTTGCCCAGGACCACGTGGGGCGACTTTTCGTCGACCCAGTCGCTGACCAGGCTGTAGGCCACGGCCAGCAGGGTCGGGCCGAGGAACAGGCCCATGAAGCCGAACGCCAGGATGCCGCCGAACACCCCGAGCAGCACCACCACCAGCGGCAGGTTGCCGCCGCGGCTGATCAGGTACGGCTTGAGGATGTTGTCCACGCCGCTGATGACGAAGAAGCCCCAGACGCCGAGGAAGATCGCCATGCTGATGTCGCCCTGCCACACCAGCCAGGCCACCGCCGGCCCCCAGATCAGCGGCGGCACCATGATCAGGCTGAAGCCGAAGGTCAGCAGGCCGAGCAGCAAGGCACCGGGCACGCCGGCGATCATGAAGCCGATCCAGGCCAGCACCGCCTGGGCGGCGGCGGTACCGATCACGCCGTTGACCACGCGCTGCACGGTGCCGGCGATCAGCTCCAGGTAGTGGTCGGCGCGGTCGCCGATCAGCCGCTCCAGCAGGCTGCGGGCGAAGGCCGCCAGGCGCGGGCCGTCGCGGTAGAAGAAGAACACCAGCACCAGGCTCAGGGCCAGCTCCAGCACCCCGCCGCCGATCTGTGCGCTGCGCGCCAGCAGCCAGTTGCCGACCTGGCCGAGGTACGGCTGGATGGTGGCGAAGAACTGCGCACCCTGCTGATCGATGGTCTGCCAGAAGCCCACCAGGCGGTCGCCCACCAGCGGGATATCGCCCAGCCACTCCGGCGGTGGCGGCAGGCCGGAGACCTGGAAGTTCTTGACCAGCGCGGTGGCGTCCTTGATGTGGTCCGCCAGGTTGAAGCCCAGCATCACCAGCGGCACCGCCACCAGCAGGGTCCAGCCGGCCGTCAGCAGGCCCGCGGCGGCCGATACGCGGCCCTTGAGCAGACGGGTCAGCAAACGCATCAGCGGCCAACTGGCGAAGGACAGCACGGCGGCCCAGAACAGTGCCGACCAGAAGGGTGCAAGCACCCACAACGTTGCACCGAGTAGCCCGAACAGAAGGATCTGCACCAGCAAACGGTCGTTATTCAACATCCATATCGCTCCGCGAAAGGAAACACAGGCCGGCGGCCAGACGATCGTCTGGCCGGCTCGGAAAGGGTCAAGGATGCCGGCTTGCGCGGGAAGCGACAAGCCGGCTCGTCAGCGCGTGTGGCGGATTTGGCAATGCCGGGAATGGTCCGCTCAGCGCAGCACCGTCAGGCGCAGGCCTTCGGCCTCGGCATTGCCCAGCTCCAGGCGTGCGGCACGCACCCGTTGCGCCACCAGGGCTTCGCGCCAGGCTTCGGCCTGGGGCCCGCTGAGGCTGGCACGCAGGGTGCTGTCCAGGCTCAGGCTGCGGGCCAGCAGTTCGACCCAGGCGTCGGTCGGCTCGGCATGGGCCGGCAACCGCAGTTCGCCGTCGGTTTTCAGCTGACGCAGCAGGGTCGCCGGGGTCGGCAGGACGTTCTGCAACGGTGCGTCGGCCGCCAGCAGCTCGGCGTGCAGGTAGGCCCGGCGGTTGCCCCGGGTGATGCTGTAGAGCGCCAGCAGGCTGTCCTGCTGCGGCTCGGCCAGGCGCAGCAACGCGTAGGCCTGCTGGTCGTCGGCGCCATACAGCAGCGCCTGGCCGAATACCGAGTTGGCCCACAGGTTGCTCGCGCCGCACTCGCGGCCCTGGCACCAGTAGAGCAACTCGGCGTCCTGTTCCTGCATGGCTTCGCGGGCGGCGGTGAACACATCGGTGGCCGTGTGGGTGCGCGGCAGCTCATAGGTCACGGCGGTCATCGCCCCGGTCGCCTGGATCTCGCGCTCGTAGCGCAGGCGGCCGCTGATGCGGCGGATCGAGCCTTGCGGGTAGATCCGCTCCAGCGAGGGGTTCTCGCTGAACACCGCAATTTCGCTGCCGGGGAAGCGCGGCAGCATCTCCAGATCACGGCTGCCGCTGACATCGGCCATCGCCCCGGTCGCCAGCAACGCCAGGCCCATCCCCATCGCACCGCGCATGAAGCCACTCATTTGATCAGCATCGATTGGGCGGTTTTCACCGCGTCGTCATTCCTGGCCTGCTGCACCGGCACTTGCAGACCCCGTTGTACTGCCGGCCGGGCATCCAGCTCGGCCATCCAGCGCTGCAGGTTGTCCAGGCCTTTCACCGACACCCCGGACCAGTCGTGGATGCGTACCCACGGGTAGGTGGCGATGTCGGCGATGCTGTAGTCGCCGGCCAGGTACTGCGCCTGCCCCAGGCGGGTGTCGAGCACTTCGTAGAGGCGACGGGTTTCGTGCTGGTAGCGGTCGATGGCGCTCTGCAGGTGTTCGGGGAAATAGCGGAAGAACACGTTGGCCTGGCCCTGCATCGGCCCCACCCCGCCCATTTGGAACATCAGCCATTGCATGACCTCGGAACGGCCCTTGGCGTCCTGGGGCATCAGTTGCCCGGTGAGCTCGGCGAGGTAGACGAGGATCGCGCCGGACTCGAACACGGCGAAATCACCGTTGTCGCGGTCGACGATGGCGGGAATACGGCCGTTCGGATTGATCTTCAGAAACGCCGACGCCTTCTGTTCCTTTCTGTCAAAACTCAGTGCGTGGACGGTGTAGGGCAGCTGAAGCTCTTCCAGAGCGATGGACACCTTGTGTCCATTGGGCGTTGCGGCAGTGTAAAGGTCGATCATGCGATTCTCCGTGTGCAATCGACCTCACCTTTCCCCAGTACCCCCGGCAAGTCAAGGCGCGAGCAGGAAAGGTTTGAAACAGTCTGCTACGCGCTGCGCGCCCGCCTCGTCGTCCAGGTGCAGGTGGTGGCCGCCGGGCACCCGCCGCACGTCGATGGGCGTGTCGGCCAGCAACGCCGCCAGCGACGGCTGGGCCGCCAGCATGCCCTGCTCGGCCAGCACCAGTTGCACCGGGCAGGCCAGGCGCCGAACGAAGGCCATGGCGTGGGCCTGGGTCAGACGCAGTGGCGATGGCAGGGTCAGGCGGTTGTCGGTGCGCCAGGTGTAGCCGCCCGCCACCGGCATCAGCCCGCGCTGGGCCAGCAGTTCGGCCGCCTCGCGGCTGACCGCGCCGACCCCGCGCATGCGCGCTTCCACCGCCCGTTCGAAAGCGGCGTACACTGGCTTGCGCTTGCCCGCCAGGGCCATTTGCGCGGTGAGGGCTTCGGCCAGTTTCTGCGGCGCGGCGTCGGCTTCGCCGGTGTAGGGAATCAACCCGTCGATCAGCGCCAGGCGCGTGACCCGCTCCGGCAGCGCGCCGGCCAGCATCACCGAGACGATCGCCCCCATGGAATGCCCGAGCAGGGAAAAGCGCTGCCAGCCGAACTGCTCGGCCACCTGCAGCACGTCATGCACGTAATCCCACAACGCATAGCCCGCCCCCACCGGCCGGTGGGCGGAATGGCCATGGCCGGCGAAATCCAGGGCGACGATGCGCACCCCCTCCAGCCGCGGCGCCAGTCGCGCGAAACTGTTGGCGTTGTCCAGCCAGCCATGCAGGGCGATCACCGGCTCGCCGTCCGCCGGCCCGTAGAGGTGGGCCGCCAGTTCGATGTGCGGCAGGGTCAGGCGTACTTCTTCGAAAGCCAGGGTCATGCGGAAGCCTCGGTGGTGGCCTGACCGGCCCAGCGGGCGAACAGGGATTTCAGCAATTCGGCGGTGTCCTGGGGACGTTCCAAGGGGAACATGTGGCCGCCGGGCAGCGTCAGGTATTCGCCCTTGGCCATGCGCCGGATGAGTCGGGCGTGATGGGGCAGCACCACCCGGCTGTGGCGCCCGCGCACCATGGCCAGCGGCACCTGCAATTGTTGCGGGCGCCCCGGGGCGATGTGCGGCACGCTGCGGTAGATGTTGATTTCCGTGGACGGGTCGAAGCGCAGGCGCAGCCCTTCCCCGCTCTTGAACAGGCCATGCTCGACGTAGGCGTCCAGGCATTCCGGGTCGAAGCGGCGGAACAGGGTCTTGCCGGCGAAGTACTGGCGGGCCTCGGCCGGATCGGTGAACTGTTCGCGGCGCCCCAGGGTCCGCCCGGCCGGGGTGATGCGGTCGATGAAGCCGAAACGCTTGGCGGCGCGGATCACCCATTGATCGGCGAGGGTCAGGATCGGCGAATCGAGCATCACCACACCCCGATAGAGCTGCGGATGACGCAGCGCCGCATGGTAGTGCAGCAGGCCACCCAGGGAATGCCCCACGCCCCACACCGGCTCTGCCCGTTCCTGCAGGTGATGCAACAGCTCATCCACCAGGTTGCTCCAGTTGTCATTCACCGGAAAGCGCGGGTCGTGCCCGTGCAGCGCCAGGTGACTCACGCTGTAGTCAGGCGCCAGGGCGGCGAACAGTTTGCCGTAGGTGGCGGACGGGAACCCGTTGGCGTGGGCGAAGAAGATCGGTGACGGCATGGCTCGTTCGGTTCGGCGGATACTGGGCCGGATTGTCCGGCAGCCCTGCGCCCGGGGCAATGATCGTCACGGACAATGATGATGGCGCTACGGCCAAACCCTCGGTGTCTTTATCCCGCCTCGCCGCGCAACCGCGACGGCGGTACGCCGTAGGTCCGGCGGAACACCCGGGAGAAATGCGCCTGGTCGCAGAAGCCCAGTTGCAGGGCGATCTCGCTCAGAGGCTTGCCTTGCAGCACCAAGGGCAAGGCGCGCTCCAGGCGCAGGTGGATCAGCCACTGGTGCGGCGGCAGGCCACACTGCCGGCTGAAGCGCCGCAGCGTCTGCCAGGGACTCAGGCCACAGAACGCCGCCAGTTCTTCCAGGCTCGGCGGCTGCTCCAGGCGCGACTCTAGCCACTCGCGCAGGCGCGCCCAGGTGACCCGGTCGAAGCCCGGCGTCTCCCCCGCCACGCGCAAGGTCGAGCCCTGGCTGAGCAGGCAGGCCAGCGCCTGCCACAAGGCGGTTTCCTGGACGAGCCGAGAATCGTCGCCGAGCAGCGCCGCATGGACAGTGATCAACTGACGCTGCAGCAGCGGGTTGCGTAGGCGGGTGGTGGTCAGGCGCGGGGCGCCCTGGGCGCCATCGGTCAGGCTGCGACTGGCCTGGTCCAGCCACAACGGGTCCAGGGCCAGGACCCGGATGCGGTAGCCCTCACCCGCCAGGCTGGCACCGTCATGGACATGCTCGGGCGCCATCAGCAGCGTGTCGCCGCCGCCGACCAGGCAGCGTTCGCCGCGATAGACGTAGCGCTGCTGCCCGTTCAGCATCAGGCCCAGGTGGTACTCCAGGTGAAAATGCCGGGGAAAGCTGAAACGGTGGTACTCGGCGTCGATCAGGCGGACGCCGGGTAACCCGCTGCGGATGTGGTTGATCTGCTCCATGGGCGCCAGTCTAGCGAGCGGCGCCGGGAACGGCTTGGATAAAATTGCAGGCGTCAGCCCTTCGGCGGTTGTTCGCCCAGGGGCACGATGGCCATGGTCAGCCGCGAAATGCAGCTGGCCTTGCCATCGTCACCGCTCAGGCGGATGTCCCACACGTGGGTGGTGCGCCCCAGGTGCACCGCCCGCGCCACGGCGGTCACCCGCCCGCTGCGCAGGCCGCGCAGGTGGTTGGCATTGACCTCCAGGCCGACGCAGTAGAAGCGGCTGCTGTCGAGGCAGAGGAAGCTGGCCGTGGAGCCCAGGGTCTCGGCCAGCACCACCGATGCCCCGCCGTGCAGCAGGCCATAGGGCTGATGGGTACGCGCATCGACCACCATGCTGGCCGTCAGCGAATCGTCGTCGAACGACTCGAAACGGATGTCCAGCTGTTCGCCGATGGTGTTCTTCAACATCTCGTTAAGGCGCCCGATATCCGGGGTCTGTCGCCACAGGCTCATGAACAGGTTCCTCTGCAGAGGGCGGACGCGAGAGCGCCCGCCGGCCGATCAATCGTGCCAGAGCACCGCTTCGCCGCGCTGGCCCCATTCGACGAAGCGCGATCCGTAGGTGCTTTCCACCACATTACGCTTGATCTTCAGGGTTGGCGTGAGGAAACCGTTGTCCACCGCCCAGACTTCCTTGACCAGCACCAGGCCTTGCAGGCGTTCGTGCTTGTCGAGGTTGCCATTGACCTCGTCGAGCAGCGTGCGCAGGCTGCTTTCCAGCTCGCCGCGGGTGCCGTTGGCGGCCTCCTGGCGGCCCACGTCCGACAGCACGCACAGCGCCATGGGCTGCGGCAGGCCGTCACCGACCACGCACACCTGCTCGATGCGCGAATGCTCGCCGATGCGGTTCTCGATGGGCGCGGGAGCCACGTACTTGCCCTTGCTGGTCTTGAAGATTTCCTTGATGCGCCCGGTCAGGCGCAGGTTGCCTTCGGCGTCCTGCTCGCCCTTGTCGCCGGTACGCAGGAAGCCGTCCTCGGTAATGGTCTCGGCCGTCTTCACCGGGTCCTTGAAGTAGCCCTGCATGGTCGCCCCGCTGCGCACCTGGACCTCACCGTCCTCGGCGATACGCACCTCGACGCCCGGGCTGTTCTGGCCGATCCAGCCCTGGCGGAAGCGCCCCGGCCGGCACACGTGGGAATACCCGCAGTTCTCGGTCATGCCATAGACCTCCTGGATGTCCATGCCCAGGCGGCGGTACCAGTTGAGCAGGGTTTCCGGCACCGGCGCGGCACCGGACAGCGCGTAGCGGATGGCGTCCAGGCCCAGCCCGGCCAGGACCTTGCGCCCGACGATGCGGCCAATGAACGGTAGCCTGAGCAGGCGGTCGAGCTTCTGCGCCGGCATCTTGCTGTAGACGCCCATCTGGAACTTGGTCCAGATCCGCGGCACGCCGAACATCACGGTCGGCCGGGCGCGCTTGAGGTCTTCGAGGAAGGTGTCCAGGCTCTCGGCGAAGTACACCGTCTGGCCGCCATAGAGCGAAGCCATCTCGACGAACATGCGCTCCGCCACGTGGCACAACGGCAGGTACGACAGCACACGGTCGCTTTCGTTGACGCCGAACAGCTGCACGGCATGCCCGGCGGCGAAACCGAAATTGCTGAAGTTGTGCATCACCCCTTTCGGCGCACCGGTGGTGCCCGAGGTGTAGATAATGGTCGACAACTGGTCGGCGCCGGGCCGTGGCGAGTCCTGGATCGGCGCGCAGCCCTGCAGGTCATCCCAGGTGTAGGTGAAGCTGCCCTCGGGGCGCAGTGGCAGGCCGATGGTCGGTACGTTCTGCGGCACGCCGCCGGCCATGCCCGGCCAGTCGTCCAGCTTGCCGATGAACGCCAGGGCCGCCTCGGAATGGGTCAGCACCTGGCTGACGGATTCGGCGGTGAGGTTGGGATAGAGCGGCACGGACACGTGCCCGGCCATCCAGATCGCCAGGTCGGCGACGATCCAGTGCGCACAGTTCTTGGAAATGATCGCAATGCGGCTGCCTTGCGGCAGCTCCTGGCTGCGCAGCCAGTTGGCCGCCCGCCGTGCCTGTTCACCTACATCGCCCCAGTTCAGCTCCTGCAACTGCCCACCGGGCAGGGGCTGAACCATGTAGATCTTGTTCGGATGACGCGCTTCTCGCTCGTAAAACACGTCCAGCGGCAAACGGATAGCATCGGCCACGGGGTTTCCTCCTTTGTTGTTTTTGTGGAGCCAACCAAGCAATTGCTTGGTTGACTATTCCACGCACAAAGGCGCCCCGCAAGTGGAGAAATGTTTCGGTGTGTAGTGCAGCCTCACCCCTGCCCGGGATGGACCAGCGCCAGCAGTTCCAGGGTGCCGGCCGCCAGCACCTCGCCCTCGAGTTCAGCCAGGCTGGCCGTGTGCATCGGCAAGGGTTGCTGACGGTGGCCGTGGATCAGCAAGCCGCCCAGGGCGCCCACCAGCGGCTGGTGGGTGACCAGCAGCCATTCGCCCTCGGCGCAGGCATCCAGCTCGACCAGGGCTTCGCGCAGGTCGCTTTCCGGGGTCAGCCAGGGCACTGTCTGGATGGCTCCGCTGAAGCCCACGACCTCGCGCACCAGCTCGGCGGTCTGCTGGGCCCGCACATAGGGGCTGGCGAGAATCCCGCTCAGCGGCCGTCCCTGCAACTGGACCGCCGCCTGGCGCACCTCGTCGCGCCCGTGGGCGGTCAGGGCCCGCTCGGCATCGCTGCGGGCGCGGGGTTCGGCCTGTCCATGGCGCAACAACCAGAGTCTCATCGCCCTGCCCTCACAGCTTCGGTTCTTCGTCGCGCACCGGGTGAGCGGCGGGCGGAATGCTGTGCGGCGCCTCGCCTTGCGGGGCCTGCGGCGTCGGCCAATCGGCGAACGGCCAGGGCTTTTCTTCGGTATTGAAGGTGCCGAAGCGGCCGATCTGCGCCAGGTACTGGCTCAGGCTGTCACCGAAACCCAGCAGGCTGGCGCTCGGCGCCCCGTAGAACAGGCGGTAGCCCAGCTGCAGCAGCACCACGGCGCCCAGCACCAGCTCGGCCAGCTGCCAGACGATCAGGAATATCAGCATCCAGAGCACCCGCAGCAGAATCGACTCGCGTTCCTGGTCTTGTTTTTCGTCACTCATGGCGTTCTCCCTTTCTACGGTCGCGGGTCAGAAACCCGTGGTTGGAATGAAATCGACGTCGGTCTTCGGCTCGCCCTTCATCAGCGCCCCGATCACCTGCTCCAGGGTGCGCCCCTCGAAGATGATCGCGTGCAGGCCGGTGACCAGCGGCATGTAGACCTGCAGTTCCTCGGCCTTGGCCTTGAGCACCTTGATGGTGTTGACCCCTTCGGCGACCTCGCCCAGGCGCTGGACCGCTTCGTCCAGGCTCAGGCCTTCGCCCAGGGCGAAGCCCACCTGGTAGTTGCGGCTCTTGGGCGAGGAGCAGGTGACGATCAGGTCGCCCACGCCGGCCAGGCCAAGGAAGGTCATGGGATTGGCCCCCAGATGCACGGCAAAGCGGGTCATTTCCGCCAGCGCGCGGGTGATCAGCATGCTGCGGGTGTTTTCCCCCATGCCCAGGGCGGCGGCCATGCCGGCCATGATCGCGTAGACGTTCTTCAACGCGCCGCCCAGTTCGACGCCGAAACGGTCGCCACTGGCATAGACCCGGAACGTACGGCCGTGCAGCGCGGCCTGGACCGCCTGACAGAGGGCCTCGTCTTCGCTGGCGATGACCGTGGCGGTCAACGCATGGTCGGCGACTTCCCGGGCCAGGTTCGGGCCGGACAGCACGCCGATCCGCGCCTCGGGGGCGATGTCCTGGAGGATTTCGCTCATGAGCTTGAAGCTCTGCGCCTCGATGCCCTTGGTGGTGCTGACCAGCAGCTTGCCGGCGAGTTGCCCGGCCACCGGGCTCAGTGCCTGGCGCAGGGCACTGGAAGGCAAGGCCACGAAGATCAGCTGGCAGCTGTCGATGGCCAGGGCCAGGTCGGTCAGCGGCTCGACCGCCGGGTGGATCTTCACCCCTTTCAGGTAGCGCGGGTTCTCGCGGGTGGTGCGAATGGCCTGGGCCTGTTCCGGGTCGCGCATCCAGTGCAGGACGCGCTGGCCGTTTTCGGCCAGCAGGTTGGAGATGGCGGTACCGAAGCTGCCGCCACCGAGGACAGCGATAGGTTGCTGCTGAGTCATGGTCAATCCGTAGTGAGCCATCTGCGATGGCGTTCTTCACGCATTATACGGAGCGACGGTGAAGCGGCCAGCTTTAAACCGGACTCCCGAGAACGGAGCCGGTTGGCATAAATCGCATCCCGTCCGCGCCCTTGGCTGGAAAAGCCGGGCGGCTCGGTTAACATGCAGCACCGCCAGGACGAACAAGACCGCCACATGACCCCGTTTGCGCGCCATCATTCGCCTGCTCTCCCAGCGTACGGAGCCTGCATTACAGAATGAGACAGCCCTTCTCATCGAAGCGCGTTGCGCAAGGCTCATGGTGTCCTTTCTTCTTCTACCCTTTCCAGATCGAAGCCCCGGGCACCGCCCGCGGCATCCTCGCTGGCGGACCACAGGCTGAAGGAGCCCACCGATGATCCTGCGCAAAGGTTGGGACATCCATACCCGCACGCAACTGATCAGTGTCGGCCCGGCGCTGCTGCTCACCCTGCTGCTCACCGGTTTCTTCACCTTCTCCCGCCTGCAGGACCTGCGCCAGGAGCTCAACCACACCGGCCAGCTGATCGCTAGCCAGTTGGCACCGGCCACCGAGTACGGCGTCATTTCCGGCAACCTGGAAATGCTCGACACCCTGCTGCAGGCCACCCTGAAAACGCCCCATGTGCGTTTTCTCGAGGTGCGCGACCGCGCCGACAATATCCTGGTGTATGTCGAGCAGCCTTATGGCCGCAGCCTGAGCAGCAGCCAGGTCGACATCTTTCAGGCGCCGATTCACCTGCAACGCATCGAACTGGCCAACGCCCTGGTCGAACAAGGCACCTCGCCCCTGCAACGTCCTATAGATGACTACCTGGGACGAGTAGTGGTCGGCATGTCCGACGACGCCTTCGACGAACAGCAGCAGGTGATTCTGCTCAAGGCCACGGTGCTGGCGCTGTTCGCCCTGGTGCTGACCTTCCTCCTCGCACGCAGTCTGGCCCGGGGCCTGTCGAAACCCCTGAGCGCCATGAGCGAGGCGGTGACCGCGATCCAGGCCGGCGACTACCAGACCACCCTGCCCCAGCCCGGCGACGGTGAACTGGGCGCCCTGGCCCGGCACATCAATGAACTGGCCCGGGGCCTGGAACGGGCCAGCCAGGAACAGCAGCAGGCCATGGCGCTGCTGATCAAGGCACGGGAAGAGTCGGAGCTGGCCAACCGGGCCAAGTCCGACTTCCTGGCGATGATGAGCCACGAGCTGCGCACCCCCATGAATGGCGTGCTGGGCATGCTGCAACTGCTGGAAACCACCGAGATGACCCAGGAACAGGCGGAATACGCAGCTCTGGCGGCGGAATCCACCGAGCACCTGCTGAAGGTGATCAACGACATCCTCGACTTCTCGCGCATCGAGCGCGGCGCCCTGGAGCTGGAGCGCATTCCATTCAACTTGCCGGAGCTGATCCGGGGGTCGATTCAGGTGTTCCAGCACAGCGCCCAGCAGCGTGGCCTGGACCTGCACCTGGAGATTCAGGAAGGCCTGGAGGGCCTCGAGACCCAGGGCGACCCGACACGCATCCGGCAGATCCTGGTCAACCTGATCGGCAACGCCCTGAAGTTCACCGAGGAAGGCAGCATCCGCGTCGAGACCCACTGGCAGGCGCTGGACGACCAGGTGCTGTGGCTGACCTGCTCGGTGCACGACAGCGGCATCGGCATTTCCCATGAACGTCTGGAGCGCATGTTCGACGCCTTCCAGCAGGCCGACACGTCCATTTCCCGGCGCTATGGCGGCACCGGCCTGGGCCTGCCCATCGCCCGCACCCTGGCCGAACGCATGGGCGGCACCCTGCGCGCCGAAAGCCAGGAAGGCCGCGGCTCGGTGTTTACCCTGGAAATTCCTCTGCCGTTTTCCCGCCAGCGCCAGGCGGCGACCACCGAACAGCCGCCGGAGAATGTCCAGGGCCAGGGGCAGGACGTCCTGCTGGTGGAAGACAACCCGGTCAACCAGACCGTGATCGAAGCCATGCTGCGCAGCCTCGGCTACCGGGTCAGTCTGGTCGGCGATGGCGCCCAGGCGGTGCACAGCGCCGAGCAGCGGGCGTTCGCCGCCATCCTCATGGACTGCCGGCTGCCGGTCATGGACGGCTACGAGGCGACCCGACAGATCCGCCGGCTGCCAGGCCGTGCGGACGTGCCGATCATCGCCCTCACCGCCAACGCTCTGCAGGGCGACCGCGAAGCCTGTCTGCAGGCCGGAATGAACGATTACCTGGCCAAGCCGTTCAAACGAGCGGATCTACAAGGCGTGTTACAACGCTGGCTGGCCCATCGACCATCGACGGGTGGTCATGAGCCTGGAAGTCATGCAGGCTAGTAACCATCAGGCCGCCGACCCATGGCCTGTGACAAGAACTCAGGACCGGAGTACAACTGTACTCAACGCACTGTGACTTTCACCACAACGCAATAGTCTATGACTAGGCTGCTGGCAGGCGCACGGGGTGCGCGGCCAGCCAGGACGATTCGCCCAGCCTTGACGCGTGGGGATTATTGAGGAGCTCGCATGACCAAACAAAACGCCTTCACCCGGGAAGATCTGTTGCGCTGCAGCCGCGGCGAACTGTTCGGCCCAGGTAATGCGCAACTGCCCGCACCGAACATGCTGATGATCGATCGGATCACCCACATCAGCGACACCGGCGGCAAGTACGGCAAGGGCGAGATCGTCGCAGAGCTCGACATCAATCCGGACCTCTGGTTCTTCGGTTGCCACTTCGAAGGCGACCCAGTCATGCCAGGCTGCCTGGGCCTCGACGCCATGTGGCAACTGGTTGGTTTTTTCCTCGGCTGGCAGGGCAACCCCGGTCGCGGCCGTGCCCTCGGTTCGGGCGAAGTGAAGTTTTTCGGCCAAGTGCTGCCGACGGCCAAGACCGTCACCTATAACATCCAGATCAAACGCACCATCACCCGTTCCCTGATCCTGGCCATCGCCGATGGCACCGTCAGCGTTGATGGCCGCGAGATCTACAGCGCCGAAGGCTTGCGCGTCGGCCTGTTCACCTCCACCGACAGTTTCTAAAGGACCTTTTCCATGCGTCGCGTCGTGATCACCGGTCTGGGCATCGTTTCCTGCCTGGGCAATGACAAAGAAACCGTCTCGGCCAACCTGCGTGCAGGTCGTCCGGGTATCCGTTTCAATCCCGAATACGCCGAAATGGGCCTGCGCAGCCATGTCTCCGGCTCCGTCGACCTGAATCTGGAAGAGCTGATCGACCGCAAACTGTTCCGCTTCATGGGCGATGCCGCGGCCTACGCCTACCTGGCAATGGACCAGGCGATCAAGGATTCCGGCCTGAGCGAAGAGCAGATTTCCAACCCGCGCACCGGCCTGATCGCCGGTTCCGGTGGTGCCTCCACCGTCAACCAGATGGAAGCCATCGACACCCTGCGCGAAAAAGGCGTGAAGCGCGTCGGCCCGTACCGCGTGACCCGTACCATGGGCAGCACCGTATCGGCCTGCCTGGCCACGCCGTTCAAGATCAAGGGCGTCAACTTCTCCATCTCCTCGGCCTGTGCCACCAGCGCACATTGCATCGGCCAGGCCATGGAGCAGATCCAGCTGGGCAAGCAGGACATCGTCTTCGCCGGCGGCGGTGAAGAAGAGCACTGGAGCCAGAGCTGCCTGTTCGACGCCATGGGCGCCCTGTCCACCGAATACAACGAAACCCCGGAAAAGGCCTCCCGCGCCTACGACGCCAAGCGTGACGGTTTCGTCATCGCCGGCGGTGGCGGCATGGTGGTGGTCGAGGAGCTGGAACACGCCCTCGCCCGCGGCGCCAAGATCTACGCCGAAATCGTCGGCTACGGCGCCACCTCCGATGGTTACGACATGGTCGCTCCGAGCGGCGAAGGCGCGATCCGCTGCATGCAGCAGGCGCTCTCCACGGTCGACACCCCGATCGACTACCTGAACACCCACGGCACCTCCACCCCGGTGGGCGACGTGGCGGAAATCCGCGGCGTACGTGAAGTGTTCGGCGACAAGGCCCCGGCCATCAGCTCCACCAAGAGCCTGTCGGGCCACAGCCTGGGCGCTGCTGGTGTGCACGAAGCGATCTATTGCCTGCTGATGATGGAAGGCAACTTCATCACCGCCTCGGCCAACATCGACGAGCTGGACCCGGAAGTCGCCGACCTGCCGATCCTGCGCGAGACCCGCGAGAACGCCAAGCTGGACACCATCATGTCCAACAGCTTCGGCTTCGGTGGCACCAACGCCACCCTGGTCCTGAAGCGCTGGGCTGGCAAGTAAGCCCCCTCGCTGCAACGAAAAACGGCGCCCCAGGGCGCCGTTTTTCATGGCCGATGAAAACCTTAGACGGTGAAACGCGACACCAAGGTATTGAGGTCCACCGCCAGGCGTGACAACTCGTGGCTCGCCGCGCTGGTCTGGTTGGCGCCCGCCGAGGTCTGCAGCGCCAGGTCGCGGATGTTCACCAGGTTGCGGTCCACTTCCCGGGCGACCTGGGCCTGCTCTTCCGAGGCGCTGGCGATCACCAGGTTGCGCTCGTTGATCGCGGAAATCGCCACGGCGATCTCTTCCAGGGCCTGCCCCGCGTCCCGCGCCACGTCCAGGGTCGAACGGGCCCGGCTATTGCTGCTCTGCATGGCGCTGACTGCCTGATCGGTGCCCTGCTGGATGCCGCCGATCATCTGCTCGATTTCCTGGGTGGACTGCTGGGTGCGGTGCGCCAGTGCCCGCACTTCGTCGGCCACCACGGCAAAGCCGCGTCCGGCATCGCCAGCGCGCGCCGCTTCGATGGCGGCGTTGAGCGCCAGCAGGTTGGTCTGCTCGGCAATCGAGCGGATCACGTCCAGCACCTTGCTGATGTCGCGCACCTTGTCCGCCAGCTGCTCGACCTGGTCGGCGGTGGCCGTCACGTCATCGGCCAGCAGCGTGATCGACGATACGGTCTGCCGTACCTGCTCGCGGCCGCGCTGGGCGGTGCGGTCCGACTCGCGGGACGCCTCGGAGGTGGTGACGGCGTTGCGCGCCACCTCCTCCACCGCCACGGTCATTTCGTTGACCGCGGTGGCCGCCTGTTCGATCTCGTTGCTCTGCTGGTGCAGGCCACGGGTCGAATCCTCGGTCACCGTGCTCAGTTCTTCCGAGGCCGACGCCAGTTGGCTGGACGACTCGGAGATATTGAGGATCGTGCTGCGCAGGCTCTGCTGCATGGTTTTCAGCGCGGCCAGCAAGCGCGCCGGCTCGTCGCGCCCTTCGACGTCGAAGGACTGGGTCAGGTTGCCCGAGGCCACCACTTCCGCCACCTGCACCGCATGGCTCAGCGGGGTGACGATGCTGCGCGTCAGCAGCATCGCCAGGACCACCGTGGCCAGGCCCGCCAGCACCATGGTGAGAATCACCCAGTTACGGGAGCTGTAGAAGACTTCCCCTGCCTTTTGCGCAGCGGCAGTGGCACCGTTCCGGTTGAGCTCGGTGAGCTCGGCAAGTGCTCGGGCCAACTGGTCGGCATGCTGGTTCATATCACCATTGGCCACGGCCATGGCGTCGTCCAGGCGCCCCTGGCGAGACAATTCCATGAGCTTGGCCTGTTCTTCCAGGTACGCCTTTTCGGCGGTCTTGAAGCGCTCGTAAAGGGCATGCTCCTCGCTGCCATCGATCAGTTGCTCATAGCGCTGCTGATTGACCGCGAGGTCGGCTCGCAGTTGCTGCGCCCGTGCCTCGTTCTGCCGCAACGACTCTGGTTCGCGGTTGAGCATCAAACGCAGGGTCATGGTGCGCAGACGCAGGATATCCTGGCTCATTTCGCTCAAGGCGGTCACGCTGGGCAACCAGTTCTCATCGACATCTGCCGATTGGTCACGCATGTTCGACATTTGCAGCAGGGCAAACCCGCCGAGGAAGAACACCAACAATGCCACCAGACCGAAACCGATGGCTGCCCGGGGGGCAATACTCAAATTACGCAGCGTCATGTCGAAATTCCTTCTTTGCATGAGCATTTTTTAGAACGGAAGGCAGTTAAAAGCCTCTAGCACGCCTGCTGTATCGGCCCGCTGTGAAAAACCTGAAGAAGAAAGACAGAAAACCCCGATAACGTGCTGCAGTTCATTGATTTTTTAAAATCACAGGTAAAACGACCACCATCGCCCATTAAAAAGGGCACCCGCAGGTGCCCGCTTCACCACGGCGGACGCCGCTATTCCTCCAACTCCGCCTGCACGCGACGAGGCAACACCGAGAGGAAGTTGTCGTGGGCCACCTTGTGCGCCACATCCTCCGGCAGCGCGTCGAGGAACGGCTCGAAGCCCTGCATGTACTCGCCCATGCTGTCGAACCGGCCGACCACGTCGGAGCCGAGCATGAAGCGCGCCGGGTAGCTGCTGACCAGGTGCACCCACTTGGGGTCCGGCTTGCCGTCCTTGTCCAGCAGGTAGGGGCGCAACATGGTCCACGACAGGTCGATGTACAGGTTGGGGTAGGTTTCCAGCATCCGCTCCACGGTGGGCAGGAGGAAATCCAGTTTTTCCTGGTGGCGGTGGATTTCCATGCTGGTGCCGGCGTGGGCCCAGATGAAACGCACGTGCGGGTGGTTGCGCAGCGGGTCTTCAATTTCCTGCAGGTACAACGGATTGCGCTCACGCTTGGAGGTGATGTTGGAATGCACCATTACCGGCAGGTCGTACTCGGCGGCCAGGTGATAGACCCGGGCCAGGGCTTCGTTGTTGGCGCGCGGGGCGTCGCCGTGGATCAGCGCGGTCAGGTCATCGTGACGGGTGAAGATTTCACCGATGCCCTGCCACAGGCCCGGGTCGAGTTCGAGCATGCGGCGGATGTGTGCATCGGAGTTCTTGTCGTTGGGGTTGAAGCCCGAGAGAAACGGGTGAAAGCGTTTGCGCTGCTCGGCCGGCACCTGCTTGTAGGCGTGGGCGATCAACGTATCGGTGGCGGTGTACCAGTAGGCGTTGGCGTCGTCGCCGGCGTAGTAGCGCGGGCGCTTGGGCTCGTTTTCGTCCCACTTCTTTGCCACCGGGATGCCGGACAGCATGACGTGCTCGACATTGGCCTCGGCCATGCGCTGCAGCAGCTTGTCCATGCCGGCGCTTTCCTGGAAGAAATCCACGTAGTGCAAGTGGGCATCGCTGTAGCGGTATTCACGGGCCGTGGCGGCGCTGGCGGCCAGGCCGAGCAACAGGGCGAAGCTCAAACGAAGTGCGTGCAAACCGGTGTCCTCCTGACGACTGGGAGCAGCATAGACCCTAGGCGCTGCGGCCGAGTTCAGCGCAGCGGCCGCCGCTCGATGCTGATCGGTTACACCGTGTGTCAGCCGCGCCCCAGAGCGCGCCATCACGCTGCGAATGTTTTGCCGGCGACGCACCGCTGTCTCTAGACTAGGGACTCAGCCCCTACCGCCGGAGTTTCCATGATCAGCATCCACAACGAAAAAGGCCTGCTGCAGCGTATCGAGATCGGCCCGCACACCCTGCACAGCGACGTGTCCACCGAGCTGGGTGGCGAAGGCAGCGCCCCGGAACCCCATGACCTGTTCGATGCCGCCCTGGGTGCCTGCAAGGCCCTGACCCTGGCCCTCTACGCCAAGCAGCGCGGCCTGCCGCTGGAAGGCCTGGACGTGAAGGTCAACCGCGACGACAGCGCCGAACGTCAGGGCACCTACCGCCTGAGCGTGGAACTGACCCTGCACGGCGCCCTCGACGATGCCCAGCGCCAGCAACTGCTGCGCGTGGCCGACAAATGCCCGGTGCACAAGCTGATGACCACCACCACGGTGGACGTCACCACCCACCTCGGCGAGGCGCCGTGATGAGCGAGCTGCTGGAAATCCGCCCCCGCCTGGAAGACATCGCCGGGCAACCCATCCTGCGCCCCCTGCCCTCGGCCAAATGCCGCAGCGTCGGGCCGTTCGTGTTCTTCGACCACATGCTGGCAAAGGACTACCCGCCCGGCAGCGGCATGAACATCGACCAGCACCCGCACATCGGTCTGTCCACCCTCACCTACCTGTTCGACGGCCAGCTCCAGCACAAGGACAGCCTCGGCTCTGACCAACTGGTGCAGGCCGGCGACGTCAGCTGGATGACTGCCGGCAGCGCCGTGGCCCATGTCGAGCGCACTCCGGAGGCCGTGCGCCAGAGCGGCTCGCGCCTGCACGGGCTGCAGGTCTGGCTGGCCCTGCCGGCCAGCGAGGAGCAAGGCGAACCGCACTACAGCCACCACCCCGCCAGCAGCCTGCCGCGCAGCGACAGCATGGGCGTGCAGATCTGCCTGATCGCCGGCACCGGCTTCTGCCTGGAATCCCCGGTGCCGGTGCGAAGCCCGACCGTCTACGCCGAGCTGCGCCTGGCCGCCGGCGCCAGCCTGATCATCGCGCCGGAACATCAGGAACGCGCCCTGTACCTGATCGACGGCGAAGCCCTGCTGGATGACCATGGCCTGCCCCTGCAAGGCATGGTGGTGCTGCCTGAAGGCGAATCGATGACCCTCAGTGCCTGCACCGAAAGTCACCTGGTGCTGATCGGCGGCGAGGCCATCGGCCCACGGCGAATGAACTGGAACTTCGTCGCCAGCGACCCCGCCCTGATCGACCAGGCCCGGCAGAACTGGGCCAATCGCGAATGGCCTACGGTCCCTGGCGAAACCGCCCGCATCGAACTGCCGCGCTGAAAACAGTTTCGCCTGGGCACATCCAACCGCTGTCCGTTGGGGTATAACCTTCGGCAGCGGTGGATGCATCAGGACTGGGCGGATCACAGGAAGACGGCATGCCAGACCCGACGTTCGATTACGAGAGCACCCTGGAAGCCTGCGCGCGTCAGGATGAGCGCGCCTTCCAGGCGCTCTACAAGCAGGAGGCGCCACAGATGCTGGGCCTCGCGATTACCTTGCTCGGGCAGCGTGACCAGGCAGAAGACTGCCTGCACGATGCCTTCGTGCAGATCTGGCGCAACGCCGGGCGCTTCCAGCGCTCCCTCGGCAGCGGGCGGGCCTGGATCTACAGCATCCTGCGCTACCGCGCCCTGAACCAGCTGCGCAGCCGTGGCAGGCTGGTGGAGATGGACGACGACTTCATCGAGCGCGCCGCCGACGACAGCGCCCAGGCCGCCGATTTGTTCGAGCGGCAGGCCGAAAGCCGGCAACTGCGCGATTGCCTGCGCGGGCTGGAGCGCAAGCGCCGCCACCCGATCCTGCTGGCTTTCTACCGCGGCCTGACCCACGACCAGATCGCCACCCGCCTGACCATCCCCCTCGGCACCATCAAGGCCCGTATCCGCGTCGGCCTGCGCGCCCTTCAGGAGTGTTTGCAAGCATGATCCCGCATACGCCTGAAGAACGCCGCACGCTGATCGGCGAATACGTCCTGGGCCTGCTGGATGACACCGACGCCCGAGAGGTCCGCGAGCTGATCGAACAGGACCAGGACGCCGCGCGCATGGCCCTGGAGTGGGAACACCATTTCCTCGACCTCAGCGACCAGTTGCCACCGCAAACGCCGTCTCCCGCGCTTTGGGCCCGCCTGCAGCGCAGCCTGGGCCTGGCGGCTGACCCAGCGCCCATCGGCGCCTGGTCACAGTGGTGGAACAGCCTGCTGACCTGGCGCCTGGCCACCGCCGCGCTGGCTGCGGCCCTGGTCATCGCGCTGCTGCCCGGCCTCTGGCGGCCTGCCCTCGACACCCCGGGCTACACCGTGGTGCTGCAGGCGCCGGGTGAGGCGGCCAAGCCCGGCTGGGTGGTGCGGGTGGACGGCCAGGGCGCGCTGCACCTGGAACCCTTGCTGCAGGACGACATCCCGGCGGATCGCTCGGTGCAGTTCTGGACCCTGGTCGATCCGGCCATCGGTCCGCGTTCGCTGGGCCTGGTCGAACCCGGCCAGCCGCTGACCCTGTCGCCCGAGCAGATCGGCGCGGTACAGGCCGGCCAGCTGTTCGAGCTGACCCTGGAGCCAGCAGGCGGCTCGCCGTACGACCGGCCCACCGGCAAGGTCCTGTACATCGGCCGCGCGGTCCTCGCCTCGGCCAATTGAGTGGCAGCCTGGTCGCCCTCGACGGCCAGGCTGCTGCGAAATAAATTTCGCATCTGCGACATCCAGGCCGTCATCCGTGGGTATAGCTATCAGGTGTTTCATCGAAGCACCTGCAGGCTGGCGAGCGCCAGCGCTGCACCGATGCTTGCTCGATACTCATGAGAGGACGCTTATGAACACGCTCAAGACGCTGCGCACCCTGGCCATCGGCACGCTCGCCATCGGCGCCGGTAGCGCCCAGGCCGCCACCCTGCTGGCCCTGGGTTCGGACGGCAAACTGTTCACCCTCGACAGCGACACCCGCGCGCTCACCGCTCTGGAAGCCAAGAGCCCGAGCCCGCTGCGTGGCTTCGATGTCCGCCCGGCCAACGGCACGCTCTACGCCCTGGGTGCCGACAACCAGCTGTACACCCTGGACCCGGCCAGCGGCGCGGCCACCGCGGCGGCCAAGCTGAACGACAGCCTGCCGGGCAAGGGCCAGGCCGTGGTGGACTTCAACCCGGTGGCGGACAAGCTGCGGCTGCTGGCACCTGACGGCACCAGTTTCCGCGTCAACGTGGAGACCGGCGAGGTGGTGGTCGATGGCAAGGTGGCCTACGCGAAAGACGGCCCTTATGCCGGCAAGACGCCCAAGGTCATGGCAGGCGCCTACACCAACGCCTATGCAGGCACCCACGCCACGGCGCTGTACACCGTCGACCTGGCCACCGGCAACCTGATGCTGCAGAACCCGCCGAATGACGGCGTGCAGCAGGTCGTAGGGTTGATTGCGGAGGGCCTGAAGGACGCTGCGCTGGATATCGCCAGTGACGGCAAGGGCGGTAATACCGCCTACCTGCTGAGCGGCAAGACCCTGCATACGGTCGACCTGGCCACTGGCAAAGCGACCGCGCTGGGTGAGGTGAAGGGGTTACCGGACGGCATCATCGACATCGCCGTGCTGCCCGCCAAGTAAGGCGGCTGGCGGGAGGGCTCGTCGGCCCTCCCGCTCCCCCTGCGCTCATTCGCTGGCGAAGGTCTCGTCCAGCAGGTCGTTCATGGCCTTGAACGCGCGCTTGGCCACCACCGGGTGGTATTCGTTGCTGCCTGGCGCCTTGGCATAGGGGTCGGTGAAGGAATGCACCGCACCGCCGTAGCTCACCAGTTGCCAGTCGGCCTTGGCCGCGGTCATCTCGGCGATGAAGCCTTCAACCTGCGCCGGCGGCACGGCTGGGTCATCGGCACCGTGCAGCACGAGGACCGGCGCCTTGATGTTCTTCGCATCCGCCGGGTTCGGCGTATCCAGGTTGCCGTGGAAGGACACGAAGGCCTTCAGGTCCGCTCCCGAACGGGCCAGCTCCAGCACCGTGCCGCCGCCGAAGCAGAACCCGATGGCGCCCAGTTTGCTGGTGTCCAGCGCCACCTGCCCGGCCTGGGCCTTGAGCACGTCCACCGCGGCCTGGGCGCGCTTGCGCATCAGCGGGCGGTCGCTGCGCACGGTGGTCGCGGCTTTCTTGGCCTCGTCCGGGTTGCTCGGGCGGATGGCCTTGCCGTACATGTCCGCGACGAACACCACGTACTTGTCGCTGGCGGCGCGGGCTGCCTTTTCCGCGGCCTTGTCGGTGACGCCGAGCCAGTTCGGCACCATGACCAGCCCCGGGCGTGGCGTGGTCACCGCGTCGTCGTAGATCAGCACGCCTTCGAACGCTTCGCCATCGATCTCGTAGGGCACCGGCTTGCTCACCACGGCTGCCTCGGCAAGGCCGGTCAGCGTGGCGCACAACAGCGGGATCAGGGTTTTCTTCTGCATCGTCGTGCATTCCTTTGGAGGTTGAACAACCACCATAGCCCTAGCGGCCGGGAATGACCAAACGCCGCGTCAGACCTCGGCCCCTTCGGCCCAGCGTTCGCGGATCTCGAGGATTTCCGGCAGGCGGCCGATGAACAGCTCCACCAGGCGTGGATCGAAGTGCTGGCCGCTCTGCTCACGCAGGAAACCCACTGCATCCTCGATGGACCAGGCCTGCTTGTAGGGGCGCACGCTGGTGAGGGCATCGAACACGTCGGCGATGGCCACGATACGCCCCTCAATGGGAATCTCCTCGCCGCGCAAGCCACGGGGATAGCCGCTGCCGTCCCATTTCTCGTGGTGCGACAGGGCGACGATCTGCGCCGTGCGCAGCACCCCGGACACATGCTCGCCGATGATCCGCGCGCCGATTTCCACGTGCTGGCGCATCACCTGCCATTCCTCGTCGTCGAGCTTGCCCGGCTTGCGCAGCACCGAATCGGGGATGCCGATCTTGCCGACGTCGTGCATCGGCGCGGCATTGAGCAGCTCGTCGGCGGCGTTCTCGCTGAAGCCGGCCGCCAGGGCCAGCACCCGGGAAAAGTGGCTCATGCGGATCACGTGCAGGCCGGTTTCGTTGTCCTTGTACTCGGCGGCCATGCCCAGGCGCTGGACGATTTGCAGGCGCGTGCGCTTGAGTTCGTCCAGGTGTACCAGGGACAGGTGGGTGCGCACCCGGGCGCGGACGATCGGCGGGCTGACGGGCTTGGTGATGTAGTCCACGCCGCCGACCTCGAACCCACGCGCCTCGTCGTCGACGTCCCCCAGGGCGGTGACGAAGATCACCGGAATCGCGCAGAGCGCCGGGTTGGCCTTGAGGGTTTCGCACACCTCCAGCCCCGTCATGCCGGGCATCATCACGTCCAGCAGGATCAGGTCGGGGCGTTCGCGCTCGACCATTTCCAGGGCCCGCGCGCCTTCCTTGGCGAACAGCAGCCGGTAGTGGTCCTGCAGGATGTGCCGCAGCACCTGCAGGTTGGTCGGTTCATCGTCCACCAGCAGCAACAGCGGGCGGGAATCGGTGAGCGGCGCATTCATCAGGCGGAGGTTTCCTCGTCAGTCAGGTGTTGCAGCACCTGGTCCAGTGCGTCGAGCGCCTGGTCAAAATCGAAATCATCGAGTGCCTGGCGTACGCTGGCCATGCGGCCGTCACCCGCCAGCCCCCGTTCCAGTATGGCCAGGGCTTCATCGTCCAGCCCGCCGCGCTGCACCGCATGGCGCAGCCGCTCTCCGGCCTCGCGCAGCACCTGCGGCTCGACGATGGCAGACGCCACTGCCGGCACGTGGCCCGGCACCAGGGGCACCCGTTCGGCAACGGCCTGCAGCGCCTGCTCCAGCTCGACCAGCAGACTGCGCAGCCTCGCCTCGTCCTGCGCCTCGAAGGCCTGACCCAGGGCCTGGCCCAACTGGGTGAGGTGGATCAGCGCCAGGTTGGCCGCCGCCCCGTAGAAGCGGTGCGCCAGGCCGTAGCCGTCTTTCCAGTCGCGGGCATCGATCACGGCGCCCAGGCGCTGCACCAGGTCGCCCTGCTCGCGCAGGAAGGCATTGATGGCCTCGGCCATGCGCAACGGCCCACCCCACAGGCTGGCGCCCCGTGCCCAGTCGAACAGGCCCTCGGCCTCAGGCACAGCCACGGCGCCGCCGCGCTCATCGGCAACCCCGCACAGGCGCGCGATCTCCCACAGCAACGCATGCAGGTCCAGGGGCTTGGAGGCGAAGGCGTTCATGCCGGCATCCAGCGCCGCCTGGCGGTCATGGTCGAGCACGCTGGCGGTCAGCGCGATGATCGGCACCGGCTCGCGCTGCTCCTGGCGCTCCAGGGCGCGAATCCGCCGCGAGGCCTCGAGGCCATCGACACCGGGCATCTGCACGTCCATCAACACCAGATCGAAGGCGCCATCGGCATAGGCCTGCACCGCCTGCTCGCCATCGGCCACGCAGTGGATGCCGTGCCCAAGGCGCTGCAGGTTGAGGCGCAACAGTTCCAGGTTCAGCGGCACGTCGTCGGCGGCGAGGATGTTCAACGGACCCAGTACCGGCAGCGCCAGCTGCGGCCGCAGCATCAGGCGCTTGCCGATGCGCAGCGGCAACTCGACAGTGAAGCGGCTGCCCTGCTCCAGCGTGCTCTGCACATGGATGCGCCCGTCCATCAGCTCCACCAGCTGCCGCGAAATCGTGGTGCCGAGGCCGGTGCCGCCGAAGCGCCGGCTCATGGACGCGTCGGCCTGGGCGAAGGGCTCGAAAATCTTCTCCAGACGGTCGGCGGCGATGCCGATGCCGGTGTCCTGCACGGTCAGGCGCATGGCCCCCGGCTCGCCCGACACCTGCAGGCGCACCTCGCCTTCGAGGGTGAACTTGACCGCGTTGCCCAACAGGTTGATCAGCACCTGCTGCAGGCGCAGCGGGTCGCCGCAGAAGAACTCCTCGACGCTCGCCGGGTAGTCCAGGTGCAGCTGCAAGCCTTTGCTTTCCGCGCCCAGGCGCTGGCTGGCACAGACCTGCTCGCAGAGTTCGCGCAGGGAAAAATCCAGCTGTTCCAGCTCGATCGCCCCGCGATCCAGCTTGGCGGTGTCGAGGATGTCGTTGAGCAAACCCAGCAGCGAACGCGAGGAATGCTGCACGGTGCCCAGGTAGCGCCGCTGCTCGTCGGACAGCGAGGTGTCGAGCAGCAGGTCGGTGAAGCCGATGATCGCGTTCATCGGCGTGCGGATCTCGTGGCTCATGTTGGCCAGGAAGCTGCCTCGGGCGGCGGCGGCCGCTTCGGCGCGGTCGCGGGCAGAACGCAGGTCCTGCTCCATGACCCGGCGCGGGGTCAGGTCGGTGGCCAGTTTGACCACCTTGAACGGCTTGCCGTCGGTGTCCAGGATCGGGTTGTAACTGGCCTGGAACCACACGTCCTGGCCGTCCTTGCCGACCCGCCGGTACTCGCCGTTGCGGAACAACCCGGCCCGCAACTCCTCCCAGAACAGGCGGTATTCCTCGCTTTGCGCATAGGCCGGGGCGCACAGCAGGCTGTGATGCTTGCCGAGCAGCTCATGCCGCGCGTAGCCGAACAGCGCCAGGGCGTTCTCGTTGATGTCTAGCACATAGCCGTTCAGGTCGAACTCGATCAGCGCCATGGCCTTGCTGATCGCGGTGACCTTGCCTTCGTATTCGGCATTGCGCCGCTTGGTGTCGGTCTGGTCGAGCAGCACGCCGTCGATCCAGCGCGGCACACCGGACTCGTCGCACACGGCGCTGCCGCTTTCCCAGATCCAGTGTTCCCGGCCCTCGCGGTCGAACAGGCGGTACTCCACGGCGTAGTTGCGCCCCTGCTCCACCGCCGCGGCCACCTGGTCGGCGACCGGCTGGTAATCGTCCGGGTGGTACAGGTCGGCGAACGACAGGCGCTGCTCGGTGAACTCTTCCGCCGGCCAGCCGGTGAGGGCCTGCACCGCATCGCTGACGAACAGCATGGTCCAGTTGCGGTCGAGCCGGCAGCGGAACGACACACCGGGGATGTTGCCGATCAGCGAGCGGTACTGCTGCTCGCTCTCGCGGATGGCCTTTTCCATGCGCTTGCGCTCGCTGATGTCGGTGACGAACACCACGAACAGCGGCGTGTTGCGGGCATGGGTGATGCCGACACTGATGCGCACCGGCTTCTCCTGGCCGTCGCGGTCGAGGGCGACCAGTTCCTGCTCGCCGCTCGGCAGGCTGATGACGCCGGTCTTCAGGTATTCGCGCAGGCGCCTGTCGAAGCCTTCGGCGTAACGCTCGGGCATCAGGCGGCTCATGTGGAGGCCGATCAGCTCCTCGGGCAACCAGCCGAGCAGGCGTGACGCGGCCTGGTTGGCGGACCGCACATGGCCTTCATGGTCGATGGTCAGGATGCTGTCGATCGCCGTGTCGAAGATCGACCGCAGGTGCTGCTCGCTGGCCTTGAGCTGATGGCTCAGACGCCGGTAGTGCAACAGCGCATTCACCGCCACCACGAAGATCGCCAGCATCACCGTGATCAGGGAGATGGCCAGGGCGATGTAGCCCGAATCGGTCACCGCCATCGGCGTGGTGGTTTCCGCGACACCGACGAAACGCGCCGCCGCCATGCCCGTGTAGTGCATGCCGCTGATCGCCAGGCCCATCACCAGGGCGCTGATGGCCAGCGCCCAGGGCGTGGGCAGGCGCCCCTCCAGGCCGAAGCGCACCCACAGGGCTAGGATCGCCAGCACCACCGCCACCACGATGGACAGCGCAAACATCCAGGGGTCGTAGCGCAGCAGCGGCGCCATCTGCATGGCCTCCATGCCGCTGTAGTGCATGGCGCCGATGCCCGCCCCCATCAGCACGCCGCTGACGCCCAGTTGCACGAGGCTCGGCGCGCGGTTGGTGAGCAGGTTGAGGGCGACCCAGGAAGCGCCAAGGCTCGGCAACATCGACATCAGGGTCACACCCAGGTCGAAACGCACCGCCGCGCACAGCTGGAAGGCCAGCATACCGAGAAAATGCATGGCCCAGATGCCGGCCCCCAGGGCCAGGGAGCCGGTGAGAATGGTGATCTGCCGGGCAACCCGGTGGGAGCGTCCGCGGGCCTCGCCGGCCAGTTGCAGGGCCATGCCGGAGGTGAACACGGCGATGCACAGCGACAGCAGGACCAGCTCCGGGTCATAGCTGCTGAGTACGAGAACGCTGGGGTCCGCGCCGGTGATGAACAGAGAATCGAGAATCGACATGCTACCCCTCGGCAGGCGCTGGTACGCGGCAAGCCGAATGGCAATGCGCCACCATCAGAAACGACTGCCGGCTACTTGTCAATCGCCGCGAGACCACAGGCCATCGCCCATGAAAAAGCCCGCCGAAGCGGGCTTTTCAACAGCGTAGCCGGTCAGGCCGACAATTCCACCAGCAGCTTGTTCAGACGCTGCACGTAGGCGGCCGGGTCCTTCAGGCTGTCACCGGCAGCCAGGGCTGCCTGATCGAAGAGGATGTGCGACAGATCGGCGAAGCGCTCTTCGTCCGGCTCGGCGTCCAGCTTCTCGATCAGCGGGTGGCTGGGGTTGAACTCGAAGATCGGCTTGGACTCCGGCACTTTCTGCCCGCTGGCTTCGAGGATCTGGCGCATCTGCAGCCCCAGGTCCTGCTCGCCGATGGCCAGGATCGCCGGGGAGTCGGTCAGGCGATGCGACACGCGCACCTCCGCCACCTGCTCGCCCAGCGCGGTTTTCAGGCGCTCGGCCAGGCCTTCTTTGGCCTTGGCCACTTCTTCCTGGGCCTTCTTGTCCTCTTCGGAGTCCAGCTTGCCCAGGTCCAGGTCGCCACGGGCGACATCGACGAAGTGCTTGCCGTCGAACTCGGTCAGGTAGCTCATCAGCCACTCGTCGATGCGGTCGGTGAGCAGCAGCACTTCGATGCCTTTCTTGCGGAACACTTCCAGGTGCGGGCTGTTCTTCACCTGGGCGTAGGATTCGCCGGTGAGGAAGTAGACCTTGTCCTGGCCGTCCTTCATGCGGCCGATGTAGTCGGCCAGGCCGACGCTCTGCTCGCCCGCTTCACTCTGGGTGGAGGCGAAGCGCAACAGGCCGGCGATCTTCTCCTTGTTGGCGAAGTCTTCCGCCGGGCCTTCCTTGAGGACCTGGCCGAAGTTCTTCCAGAACGCCTTGTACTGCTCGGGCTCGTTCTTGGCCAGCTTCTCCAGCATGTCCAGGACGCGCTTGGTCAGCGCCGACTTCATCGAGTCGATCACCGGGTCCTTCTGCAGGATTTCCCGGGACACGTTCAGCGACAGGTCGTTGGAATCCACCACACCCTTGATGAAGCGCAGGTACAGCGGCAGGAACTCGTCGGCCTGGTCCATGATGAACACGCGCTGCACGTAGAGCTTCAGGCCGCGTGGCGCTTCGCGCTGGTACAGGTCGAACGGGGCACGGCCCGGGACGTAGAGCAGCGAGGTGTACTCGAGCTTGCCCTCGACCTTGTTGTGGCTCCAGGACAGCGGGTTCTCGAAGTCATGGGCGACGTGCTTGTAGAACTCCTGGTACTCCTCGTCCTTCACCTCGGTGCGCGGACGGGTCCACAGGGCGCTGGCACGGTTGACGGTTTCCCACTCGGTCTCGGCCGGCTTGTCGGCCTCTTCGCCGTGGTGCTCTTTCGGCAGTTCGATCGGCAGGGCAATGTGGTCCGAGTATTTCTTGATCACGTTGCGCAGGCGCCAGCCGTCGGCGAACTCTTCTTCGCCGCTCTTCAGGTGCAGGACGATACGGGTGCCGCGCTCGGCTTTCTCGACGGTGGCGATTTCGAAATCACCCTCGCCTTTCGACGACCAGTGCACGCCTTCGCTGGCGGCAGCGCCGGCACGGCGGGTGAACACATCGACCTTGTCGGCCACGATGAACGCGGAATAGAAGCCCACACCGAACTGACCGATCAGGTGCGAATCCTTCTTCTGGTCGCCCGAGAGATTCTTCAGGAAGTCGGCGGTGCCGGACTTGGCGATGGTGCCGAGGTGGGCGATGGCCTCCTCGCGGGTCATGCCGATGCCGTTGTCCTCGAGGGTAACGGTCTTGGCGTCCTTGTCGAAGCTGACGCGGATCTTCAGCTCGGCGCCGCCTTCCAGTAGCTCCGGCTTGGCCAGCGCTTCGAAACGCAGCTTGTCACTGGCATCCGAGGCGTTGGAAATCAGCTCGCGGAGGAAGATTTCCTTGTTCGAATACAGCGAATGGATCATCAGGTGAAGCAGTTGCTTCACCTCGGTCTGGAAGCCCAGGGTTTCTTTTTGAGTTTCCACACTCATGGTCGTCTAACTCCACATTGATGACAAAGCCGCTAGGCGGCGGATGTCATGCAGATGGGGGCTTGGACTGTGATTTCAAGTGCTTGGGTGTTTTCTGCGTCACGGCTCGAGCAGCTCGATGCGGCTGACCTCTTCCGGCGACAGGCTGTAGCTGGCTTCGCCGGGGCCATTCATGCGCTGGCGCAGGACGATGTGGCCCTGCTGGTCGACGCCCTGGAAGCGCCCCTCCGCCACGCTGCCGCGCTCGGTGGTGACGCGCATGCTGAGGTTCTGGTAGCGGCTGGGGTTGCGCAGCAGGCCGTCCAGGCTGAAACGCTGGCGGCGATCCACCGGCCGGCTGACCCGCTGCTCGGCCGGCGCCACGCTGCTGTCGGTCTTCGCCACGGCCGGGGCCGCCACGTCCGGCAACGCCGGGAAACGGTCGGCCTCGACACCCCAGCCACGGCCCTCGACCTTCTTCAGCAGAACCGGCAGCTGCTGCGCCTGGCCGTTGATGGTGGCGTTGACCGTCACTTCCAGGCTGCTGGCCGGCAAGGCCAGGGGCGGCAGCGGCGCGAGCTGTACAGCGCGGGTAGCGAAACGGCGCTGCAGGTAATCCTCGATGACGTGGCGCAGGGTATCGATCGAGTCGACCCGGCGATCCACGACGCCGTCGCGGTAACGCAAGCCGTCGCTGAACAGCTCGACCTTGCCGCTGAGGGTGGTCTTGAACTGGGGCGGCAGCACCAGGTGGAAGTCCCCCGCCAGCTTGTTCGGTGCCACCGGCTCCAGGCTCAGGTGCAGGGTGTAGCCCTTGCTCAGGCGACGCGCCTCGGGCAGCTCCTGCTCGGGCAGCAGCCAGCTGACTTCGACCTCGGGCAGTACGCCCGGGTCGTTCGGCAGCACGTCCAGGCGCACCGGACCTTTCACGGGCTCCGGCAGGCGGATGATCACTTCGCGGCGGGCGAAGAAGTCCTGGCCTTCACGCAGGCTCAGCACCCCGTCGATCAGCTCGCCCTGCTGCGGCAGGAAGGGCTGGCCGTTCAACTCGCCGTGCAACGCGATGGCCAGTTCCGCCGGGGCCTTTTCCTCCGGCTTCAGCCATTCCAGGCTGATGATCGCAGCCAGACGCTGCGAGTCCTGGCTGGCCAGCAGGGTCAGGCCGACGATCAGCGGAATGAAGCCCAGGCCGGTGAGCATCACGGCCTGGCGTGCGTGGCGCCAGTGGCGGACAACGTAGATCAGCGTCAACGGCGGGATCAGGCTGCCCCAGCCCCACAGCAGGCTGGTACCAAAGGCCCGCATCACCAGCCAGACCAGGCCGGCCAGGATCAACAGCAAGCCGCCGAGGATCAGCAACGCATCCATTCACACTTCCTTAACTACGTCAGACAGCCACCGGGGGCGCCGATCAGGGTTCGTCGACCTTGAAATGAGCACGCGCCGTGGCGATGGGTTCGGTTTGGTTGGTCTGCCAGGCGGTGATGGCGACGTTGGCGACACGCCGCCCCTGTCGCCAGACCTGGCACTGGGCATAGGTGTCACGATAATGACCGGCGCGCAGGTAATCTATCGAGAAGTCGATGATTTTGGGCAAATGTGGAATGCCCATGAACATCAGCAGGTGCAGCATCGCCGCGTGTTCCATGAAACCGGCGATCACCCCGCCGTGGATCGCCGGCAGGATCGGGTTGCCGATGGTGTCCTGGTTGGCCGGCAGGCGGAACACCATGTCGTCGCCCAGGCGCAGGCACTCGATGCCGAGCAGGCGCGCGTAGGGAATCAGGCTGATCAGCGAGTCGTAGTCGTTCTGCGCGTGGGCATCGCGCACCAGCTGGTTCAGGTCTAAGGCGCTCATGCCGCACCGCCCTGCACATCGGTCTTCGATGCGGCATTGGCCTTGCCCATGCGCATGAAGGTGCCGACCGCGTGGGCGATCGGCTGCTGCGGGTCGTCCTGGTAGGCGTAGCCCCGGGTGAAGATGACGTGGGGCGTGACCCGGTAGCACTCGGCGAACCCGAACACGTCCTTGCCCGGCTCCGCCGGGTGCATGTAGTCGATGCGCAGGTCCAGGGTCGGGCAGATTTCGAAGTCGGGCAGTACGCACACCGTGGAGATGCCGCAGGTGGTGTCCATCAGGGTGGTGATCGCACCGCCATGAATCACGCCGGTCTCCGGGTTGCCGATGATCTGCTGGCTGTAGGGCAGACGCAGGGTCAGGCCCTCGGCCGTTGCGTCCTGCACCTGCAGGCCGAGCACCTGGCAATGGCGCAGGGCCGACAGAAAGCGCTGGGCGCGCTCTGCAATGGGGGAAGTGCTCATCCTCAAGCCTCGTGATGGCGACGTGAAAACCGCGAATGATACCGCCGATGCCCCCCGGCAGCACGCACCGACCGCGGCATTGCAACGAAACGACAATGAACTTATGACGCTGTGCTCCCTCGAAAAAATGTAATGGCATTTTTCCCAAGGAGAACAACATGCAAAAAACAGTCGCTTATGCCTTCATGCTAGCCGCCACACTGGGTCTTGCCGCGTGCGACAAGCCCTCCGAAAATGCCGCCGAAGACGCCCGCGAAGCCCAGTCCGAAGCGCAGGAATCGATGAACGACGCGGCCGAGCAAAGCAACGAGGCCGCCGAGCAGGAGGCCGAAGCCGCCCGCGAGCGCGCCGAAGAAGCCCAGGAGGAAGCCAACGAGATGGAGCCGGAAGACACTACCGCCCCGGCTGCCCCGGCCACGCCGCCTCCAGCGCCGACCAATCAGACCAATCAGTAACCCCTGCTGATTCGAGACGCCCGCGGCCCTCCCGCGGGCGTTTTTTCCACCTTCAGATCTTATGCCGTCAGGAACTTCCGCTTCGCTTGTTCGCTCCAAGTAGGTACGAATGAGGCCAGACGCCATCATTCGCATCACCACTGGAGACGTAACCGTGCAAAAACCATTTACCTATGCCCTGCTGCTCGCGGCCATGCTTGGCCTGGCGGCCTGCGATAACACCCCGGAAGACAAGCTGGAGTCCGCCCAGGAATCGGTTTCGGAAGCAGCCGAGTCCATGGGTGAAGCGGCTGAGCAAGCCGGCGAAGCTGTCGAACAGAAAACGGATGAAGTGATGGGCACCGAGCCCACCACAGGCGAGAAGATCGAAGACGCGGCCGACGATGCCGGCGACGCGATCGAAAACGCTGGCGATGAAGTCAGCGATGCGGCCGAAGGCCGTTGACCCCTGCCGTTTGAACGACAAGGCCCGCGTGATGCGGGCCTTGTCGTTTCTGCCTGCCGCGTTTCAGAGCGCCGGGGTCAGCATCAGCAACAGGCAGCAGAGCAGGCCGATCACCCAGACCAGGCTGCGCTGCCAGTGCAGGTCGGCCCAGTAGAACAGCAGGTACAGCACCCGCGCGATCACGAAGGTCACGGCCAGCACGTCCACCAGAATGCCGTGGGTCTGGGTCACATGGGCCATCAGCACCCCGGCGACGAACAGCGGGAAGGCTTCGATGCTGTTCAGGTGCGCGGCCAGCGCCCGGGCACCGAAGCCAGTAAGGCGCGACTGCTGGGCGCGCGGGTGATGGTTGTCGTAGCCGCCCTCCTCCTTGTTCATCGCCTTGGCTACGGGCGCCTTGGCCACGTAAATCAGTAACGCGCTGATGAAGATGCACCAGAACGGAATGCTCATTCGCTTTTCTCCTTGGGTGGATCGAATGCCGGCGTCTGGGTGTAGACCATGACCTCCAGCACGTCGGAATGAAATTCACGGCGATACAGCACCACGACCACGCCCGCGGTCACCAGCATGAAGAACCAGGGGTTGATGAACCAGGCCAGGGTCGCCATGCCGAAATAATAGGCACGCAGGCCGTAGTTGAACTGGTTGGCGGCCATGGAGATCACCCGCGCCGTGCGTTCGGCGAAGGCCTTGCGCTCCTGCTCGGTGACGTGCCGCTCGCCGATCATCGGTGCCGAGCCCACCAGCACGGCGGCGAAGTTGTACTGGCGCATGCACCAGCTGAAGGTGAAGAAGGCGTAGACGAACACCACGCCCAGGCACAGCAGCTTGAGCTCGGACAGGCCGCGGCTGGCGGCCTGCACGAATGGCAGGTCGGCGAGCAGCGACACCGCGCGGTCCGAGGCGCCGAGCACGGTGAGGATACCGGCCAGAATGATCAGGGTACTGGAGGCGAAGAAGGAGGCGTTGCGTTCGAGGTTGCCGATCACGTTGGCGTCGGCGATGCGGTTGTCGCGCAGCAGCATGCGTCGCATCCAGTCTTCCCGATACAGGTGCAACACGCTGGCCAGGCAAGGCGTGGTCCGCCCTTTCACATGGGCGTAGCGGGTATAGCCTCCCCAGCAGATCACGAACCAGAGGGCGGCGAGCACGTGTGGCAGGTAGAAATCGCTGATCGGCATGGAAGCTCCTTGTTTTCCCGCAGCGATTATAGCCACCCGGCATAAGAAAAAGCCGCTCATGGGAGCGGCTCTTTCGGAGGCAGTCGACTCAGGCGGTCGCGGTGCGACGCGTACCGAGCACGCGGTCGAACACCGCGGCCAGCAACAGGGTCACCAGGACCGGGCAGAGCCAGCCCAACCCCTGCTGAGCGAGCGGCAGGTGGCCGAAGAACGCCGGAACCACCTCGCCCCAACCGGCAGCGCCAATACCGTCCACGACGCCGAAGACCAGTGCGACAGCCATGACCGGAATGAAGACGCGGCGCTGCGATACCCACAGGCGATTGCACAGGCTCAGGGCGACCAGCACGATGGCCAGCGGGTACAGCCCTACCAGCACCGGAACCGAGACGGTGATCAACTGCGTCAGGCCCTGGTTGGACACCAGCAGACTGAACACCGCCAATACGATGACCACCGTGCGGTAGGACACCTTCAGCAGCTCGCTGAAGAACTCGCCACAGGCCGTCAGCAGGCCCACGCCTGTGGTCAGGCAGGCGAGGATGATCACCACCGCCAGCAACAACGAGCCGAACGTACCGAATGTGTGCCCGACGTAGGCGGTGAGGATCTGCCCGCCGTTCTGCGCACCGGCAGCCAGCTCGTGACTCGTGGCCCCCAGATAGAACAGCGACAGATAGACCAGCGACAGCGCCACGGCAGCTATGATTCCGGCGATCACGCAGTAACGGGTGACCAGCCCCGAATCGATGACACCACGGGCACGTACCGCATTGGCGATGACGATACCGAACACCAGGGCGCCCAGGGCATCCATGGTCAGGTACCCCTGGAGGAAGCCCTGAACCAGCGGTTCGCTGCGATAGGCATCCGTCGACTCACCGATCACACCGGCAGGCGCAAACAATGCCGCCCCGCCAAGCACGATCAGCGCAACGATCAGCACCGGCGTGATCACCTTGCCCACGCGGTCAACCAACCGCCCTGGATTCAAGGAGAGGAACAGGACCCCGGCGAAGTAAACGAATGTGTAGACGAACAGCGCCACGGGGCTGTTGCCCACGAAGGGCTGCATGCCGATCTCGAACGACGCGACAGCCGTGCGAGGCGTTGCGAACAGAGGACCGATGGCCAGGTACACGGCAACAGCCAGGGCGATGCCGGCGACGCGCCCCAGGGGAGCGGTCAATGTCGGTAAACCACCGCCTACACGGGCCAGGGCGACCACGGTGAGCAACGGCAGACCGACCCCCGTCAGCAGGAATCCAAGCGAAGCGGCAGCGATATTTTCACCCGCCGCCATCCCGGCAATAGGAGGGAAGATGATATTGCCCGCCCCCAGGAACAGGGCGAACGTCATGAAGCCAAGGGCCAGGAGATCCAGGCCTTTCAAACGAGTCATAGAAGGAAATACCACAGGCAGAAAATCAGAATGTTCCGGGGTTTCCATAGGGTATGGGGAAACGTCGTCCGGGCTCGTGGGCCGGACCGTTGCGGGTGTCGCCGGGACGCTCGTGACGTCCGGGATACCGGATACTTGCCATACTAACGAATTTCACCCGCCAGCTGCGGCGTCGCCGGACGGACTGTCGATCCCCTGTAAGTTGGCGTCGCACGCACGACACTTGCGTTCTGCCGCCCTATTCCAGTCTTTTCTGGCGCCCATGAAAAAGGCCACCCGAAGGTGGCCTTTTCGATCCGTCAGAAAGGCTTAGGCCTTCTTGACTTCCCAGCCGGTCAGCTCGGCCAGGGCCTTGCCGATGTCAGCCAGGGAACGCACGGTTTTCACGCCTGCGTCCTGCAGAGCCGCGAACTTCTCGTCCGCAGTGCCCTTGCCGCCGGAGATGATCGCACCGGCGTGGCCCATGCGCTTGCCCGCCGGAGCGGTGACACCAGCGATGTAGGACACGACAGGCTTGGTCACGTTGGCCTTGATGTAGGCAGCTGCTTCTTCTTCAGCCGAACCGCCGATCTCGCCGATCATGACGATCGCTTCGGTCTTCGGGTCTTCCTGGAACAGCTTCAGGATGTCGATGAAGTTGGAGCCCGGGATCGGGTCACCGCCGATGCCCACACAGGTGGACTGGCCGAAGCCGGCGTCGGTGGTCTGCTTGACGGCTTCATAGGTCAGGGTGCCGGAACGCGACACGATGCCTACTTTGCCTGGCAGGTGGATGTGACCCGGCATGATGCCGATCTTGCACTCGCCCGGAGTGATGACGCCTGGGCAGTTCGGGCCGATCAGGACCACGCCCAGCTCGTCGCACTTGACCTTGGCTTCCAGCATGTCGATGGTCGCGATGCCTTCGGTGATGCAGACGATCAGCTTGATGCCGCCCAGTGCTGCTTCCAGGATCGAGTCCTTGCAGAACGGAGCCGGAACGTAGATCACGCTGGCGGTAGCACCAGTCTGCTCAACGGCTTCCTTGACGGTGTTGAACACCGGCAGGCCCAGGTGAGTGGTGCCGCCCTTGCCCGGGGTCACGCCGCCAACCATCTTGGTGCCGTAGGCGATGGCTTGTTCGGAGTGGAAAGTGCCCTGCGAGCCGGTGAAGCCCTGGCAGATTACTTTGGTGTCTTTATTGATCAGGACGCTCATTACTTGCCCTCCGCAGCTTTGACGACTTGCTGAGCAGCGTCGGTCAGGCTGGTTGCCGCGATGATGTTCAAGCCGCTTTCAGCCAGTACTTTGGCGCCCAGTTCAGCGTTGTTGCCTTCGAGGCGAACGACGACCGGGATTTTCACGCCAACTTCTTTCACTGCGCCGATGATGCCTTCGGCAATCATGTCGCAACGAACGATACCACCGAAGATGTTCACCAGTACGGCAGCGACGTTGCTGTCGGACAGGATGATCTTGAAGGCTTCGGTCACGCGCTCTTTGGTTGCGCCGCCACCTACGTCGAGGAAGTTGGCTGGCTTGCCGCCGTGCAGGTTGACGATGTCCATGGTACCCATGGCCAGGCCGGCACCGTTGACCATGCAGCCGATGTTGCCTTCGAGGGCAACGTAGTTCAGTTCGAACTTGGCAGCGTGGGCTTCGCGCGGATCGTCCTGGGACGGGTCGTGCATGGCGCGCAGCTTCGGCTGGCGGTACAGGGCGTTGCTGTCGATGTTGATCTTGGCATCGAGGCAGTGCAGGTTGCCGTCAGCCTTGATGACCAGCGGGTTCACTTCCAGCAGCGCCAGGTCGTAGTCCTGGAACAGCTTGGCCAGGCCAACGAAGATGTGGGTGAACTGCTTGATCTGATCACCTTCCAGGCCCAGCTGGAATGCCAGCTCGCGACCCTGGAACGGCTGAGCGCCGACCAGCGGATCGATGGTGGCCTTGAGGATTTTCTCAGGGGTTTCGTGAGCCACTTTCTCGATGTCCACGCCACCTTCGGTGGAGGCCATGAACACGATGCGACGGCTGGAACGGTCAACTACCGCGCCCAGGTACAGTTCCTTGGCGATATCGGTGCAGGATTCGACCAGGATTTTGCTGACCGGCTGACCATTGGCGTCAGTCTGGTAGGTCACCAGACGCTTGCCCAGCCAGTTGGCGGCGAAGGCCTTGGCGTCGTCCTTGTTCTTGACCAGTTTCACGCCGCCCGCTTTACCGCGGCCACCAGCGTGGACCTGAGCCTTGACGACCCACTCGGTGCCACCGATTTTTTCGCAGGCTGCTGCGGCTTCTTCCGGGGTGTCTACCGCGAAGCCCTTGGATACGGGCAGGCCGTATTCAGCGAACAGCTGCTTACCCTGATACTCGTGGAGATTCATGCTTGTCTACCGTCTTCGTTTAGGTATTGCGCATACGGTGCTGCACTTCTGGTGCCGCACCACCTGTGACTGCCTTTGCAGAGCAATCCGCCGGGCGTTCCGCGTTGTAACCGGAGCACAACGCGGGCGACCCGCCGTGGTTCTTCCGGCAGGGGCAACCGCAACGCGGAGGCCCCTGCCTACAACTACTTAGCGCTTCTTGCGGTTGGCGATGTGGATCGCACCGCCGTTCACTGCCAGGGCTGCTTCATGCAGAGCCTCGGACAGGGTCGGGTGCGAGAAGACCATCATGCCCAGGTCTTCGGCGCTGGTGCCGAATTCCATGCCGATCGCGCCCTGCTGTACCAGCTCGGCGGCGCTTGGGCCGATCACGTGTACGCCCAGTACGCGGTCAGTCTTGGCATCGGCGATGACCTTGACCAGGCCGCCGGTGTCGTTGGCCGCCATGGCGCGACCGCTGGCAGCGAACGGGAAGGTACCGACGTTGACAGCAACGCCTTCGGTCTTCAGTTGCTGCTCGGTCTTGCCGACCCATGCGATTTCCGGGTGGGTGTAGATGACCGACGGGATCAGGTCGTAGTTCATCTGGGCCTTGTGACCGGCGATGCGCTCGGCAACCATCACGCCCTCTTCCGAGGCCTTGTGGGCCAGCATGGCGCCACGGACCACGTCACCGATGGCGTAGACGCCCGGAACGCTGGTCTTGCACTGGTCGTCGACGAAGATGAAACCGCGCTCGTCCAGGGTCACGCCGCTGTCGGTCGCCAGCAGGTCGGTGGTCACCGGACGACGGCCAACGGCCACGATCAGCTTGTCGAAAACGATCTTCTGCTCGCCTTCGGCATCGGTGTAGTTGACGGTGACCTGCTTCTTCTTGACTTCGGAACCGGTCACGCGAGCGCCCAGCTTGATCTGTAGCCCCTGCTTGGTCAGGGTCTTCAGCGCTTCCTTGGCGATCTGCTCGTCGGCAGCCGGCAGGAACTTGTCCAGGGCTTCCAGGACGGTGACTTCAGCACCCAGGCGAGCCCAGACCGAGCCCAGCTCGAGGCCGATGACGCCAGCGCCGATCACGCCCAGCTTCTTCGGTACGCTCTGGAATTCCAGGGCGCCGGTGGAGTCGACGATCACGTCCTGGTCGACCGGAGCCGGCGGGATGTCGATCGGACGGGAGCCGGAAGCCAGGATCACGTTCTCGGCTTCGACGATCTGCGTCTTGCCATCGGTGCCAGTCACTTCGACCTGCTTGTTGGCCAGCAGCTTGCCGTGGCCTTCCAGCAGGGTCACGCCGTTGGCCTTGAACAGGGTGGCGACGCCGCCAGTCAGGTTCTTAACGATGTTCGCCTTGCGGCCGATCATCGCCGGAACGTCGATGGTCACGCCTTTGGCTTCGATACCGTGGATGGCGAAACCATCCTTGGCTTCATGGTACTTCCAGGAGCTGTCCAGCAGCGCCTTGGACGGAATGCACCCGACGTTGAGGCAAGTACCACCCAGGGCGACCTTGCCGTCCTTGTCCTGGTACTTCTCGATGCAGGCAGTCTTCAAACCAAGCTGCGCGGCCTTGATAGCGGCAACATAACCGCCAGGACCGGCACCGATGACTACCACGTCGAATTTCTGAGTCATAACTGATTCCTTCTCGAAAAAACCGGGCGGTCTCATGCCGAGACCGCCTTGGGAAAGACTGGCTTAGATTTCCAGCAGCAGACGAGCCGGGTCTTCCAGCAGGTTCTTGATGGTCACCAGGAAGCTTACGGCTTCCTTGCCATCGATCAGGCGGTGGTCGTAGGACAGCGCCAGGTACATCATCGGGCGGATAACGACCTGGCCGTTGATGGCCATCGGGCGCTGAACGATGTTGTGCATACCCAGGATCGCCGCCTGCGGCGGGTTGACGATCGGGGTCGACATCATCGAACCGAAGGTACCACCATTGGTGATGGTGAAGGTGCCGCCGGTCATTTCCTCGATCGACAGTTTGCCGTCTTTGGCTTTCTTGCCGAAGGTGGCGATGCCGCTTTCGATTTCGGCCAGGCTCATCAGTTCAGCATTACGCAGAACCGGAACCACCAGACCGCGGTCGCTGGACACTGCAACACCGATGTCGGAGTAGCCGTGGTACACGATGTCGTTGCCGTCGATCGACGCGTTGACAGCCGGGAAACGCTTCAGCGCCTCGGTGGCCGCCTTGACGAAGAAGGACATGAAGCCCAGGCGCACGCCGTTGTGGGACTTCTCGAACAGGTCCTTGTACTTCGAACGCAGGGCCATGACTTCGGTCATGTCGACTTCGTTGAAGGTGGTCAGCATCGCCATGGTGGACTGGGCTTCGACCAGACGCTCGGCGATCTTGGCGCGCAGACGGGTCATCGGCACGCGCTTCTCGGTGCGGTCGCCAGCGGCGAAGACCGGAGCGGCTGCAGCCGGAGCAGCAGCGGCCTTGGCAGCCGGAGCAGCCGGGGCGTTCTTCTTGGCTTCGACGGCAGAGACGACGTCTTCCTTGGTCACGCGACCGCCCTTGCCGGTGCCGGCAATGCTGTTCGGGTCGATGCCGTTTTCTTCAGCCAGCTTGCGCGCAGCCGGCGACAGCAGGGCTTCGTCGCCACCAGCAGCCGGGGCAGCAGCAGGTGCAGCGGCGGCCGGAGCAGCAGCGGCAGCAGCCGGCGCAGGCGCAGCAGCACCGCCCTCGCCCAGGGTGCCCAGCAGTTCGTTGCTCAGAACGGTGTCGCCTTCGTTCTTGATGATCTGAGCGAGGACGCCGTCGGCCTCGGCCAGTACTTCGATCACTACCTTGTCGGTTTCGATGTCGACGATCAGCTCATCACGCTTGACCGCATCGCCCGGCTTCTTGTGCCAGGTGGCCACGGTGCCGTCGGCAACCGATTCCGGGAAAGTAGGGGCTTTGATCTCGATAGCCATTGTGTCGGGTTCCTTAAAATTCGGTTTCTTCTAGGAGGCGGCCTCAAGCGGCCGCCCCTTGCGCGAAGGCGTTAAACAGTAAAGGCGTCTTGCAGCAGTTTTTCCTGCTGTTCGGCGTGCATCGATGCATAACCGCAAGCGGGAGCAGCAGAGGCATCGCGGCCGGCGTACTCGAGGAACAGGGTCTTCTTGTGCGCAGTGATGACGCGACGCATGTGATGCTGGCTGCAATACCAGGCACCTTGGTTCATCGGCTCTTCCTGACACCAGACGACGTGCTTGAGGTTCTTGTACGGGGCCAGCGCTTCTGCCAGATCGTCCTCGGGGAACGGGTACAGCTGCTCGATACGCACGATGGCGATATCTTCGCGGCCTTCGGCACGACGCTTCTCCAGCAGGTCGTAGTAGACCTTGCCGCTGCACAGCACCAGACGCTCCACCTTCTTCGGATCGATCGCGTCGATCTCGGGGATGACGGTCTGGAACGAACCTTCGGCCAGATCTTCCAGGGTCGAGATGGCCAATTTGTGGCGCAGCAGCGACTTCGGCGTCAATACGACCAACGGCTTGCGCAGCGGGCGAATGACCTGGCGACGCAGCAGGTGGTAGATCTGGGCCGGCGTGGTCGGCACCGCCACTTGCATGTTGTGCTCGGCGCACAGCTGCAGGTAACGCTCCAGACGCGCCGAGCTGTGCTCAGGCCCCTGCCCTTCGTAACCGTGCGGCAGCAGCATGGTCAGACCGCACAGGCGGCCCCACTTGTGCTCGCCACTGGAGATGAACTGGTCGAACACCACCTGGGCACCGTTGGCGAAGTCGCCGAACTGGGCTTCCCAGATCACCAGCGCGTTCGGCGTGGTGGTGGCATAACCGTATTCGAAGGCCAGCACGGCTTCTTCCGACAGGAAGGAGTCGTACAGTTCGAACTTCGGCTGACCGTCGTACAGGTTCTTCAGCGGAACGTAGGTCGCGGCGTCCTTCTGGTTGTGCAGCACCGCGTGACGGTGCGAGAAGGTGCCACGGCCGATGTCCTGACCGGTCATGCGGATCGGATGGCCTTCGACCAGCAGGGTTGCGTACGCCATGGTTTCGGCATAACCCCAGTTGATCGGCAAGCCGCCGGCGCCCATCTTCTGACGGTCTTCGAGGATCTTCGAGACCTGACGCTGAACCACGAAGCCTTCCGGGATTTCCAGCAGTTTGCTGGACAGGTCCTGCAGGGTCTTCAGGTCGAAGCGGGTGTCGTGACGCGCGGTCCAGGTGTGGCCCAGGTACGGACGCCAGTCGACGAACAGTTCTTTGTTCGGCTCCTTGACCAGGCTCTTGACCACGTGCTGACCGTTGTCCAGCGCGGTGCGGTACTCGTCGATCTTGGTCTGCACGTCGTCGGTGCTCTGACGCGCGGAACCGGTCAGCGCATCCGCGTACAGCTCGCGGGTGGTGCGCTGCTTGGTGATCTGCTGGTACATCAGCGGCTGGGTACCGTTCGGCTCGTCGGCCTCGTTGTGGCCGCGGCGGCGGTAGCAGACCAGGTCGATGACCACGTCACGCTTGTACTGCATGCGGTAATCGACAGCCAGTTGGGTCACGAACAGCACCGCTTCCGGGTCATCACCGTTCACGTGCAGGATCGGCGCCTGGATCATCTTGGCGACGTCGGTGGCGTACTCGGTGGAACGGGCATCCAGCGGGTTGCTGATGGTGAAACCGACCTGGTTATTGATCACGATGTGGATGGTGCCGCCCGTCTTGAAGCCACGGGTCTGCGACATCTGGAAGGTTTCCATGACCACGCCCTGACCGGCGAACGCAGCGTCACCGTGCAGGGAAACAGGCAGGACCTTGTCGCCGGACACATCGCCACGACGGTCCTGACGGGCACGGACGGAACCCTCGACCACCGGGGAAACGATTTCCAGGTGAGACGGGTTGAACGCCATGGCCAGGTGCACTTCGCCGCCCGGGGTCATCACGTTGGACGAGAAGCCCTGGTGGTATTTCACGTCACCGGACGACAGGCCTTCGGTCTTCTTGCCTTCGAACTCGTCGAACAGGTCGCGCGGGTTCTTGCCGAAGGTGTTGACCAGCACGTTCAGACGGCCACGGTGGGCCATGCCGATGACGACTTCCTTGGTGCCGTAGCCGCCGGAGCGCTGGATGACTTCGTCAAGCAGCGGGATCAGGCTTTCGCCGCCTTCCAGACCGAAACGCTTGGTGCCCGGGTACTTGGTGCCCAGGTATTTTTCCAGGCCTTCGGCAGCGGTCAGGCGCTCGAGCAGGTGGCTCTGCACCTCGGCGGAGAATTCCGGACGACCACGCACGCTTTCGAGGCGCTGACTGAACCAGTTGCGCTGCTCGGAATCGACGATGTGGGTGAACTCGGCGCCAATGGTGCGGCAATATGTCTGATACAAAGCGTCGCGGATTTCCCGCAAAGTAGCTTCTTCTTTGCCAATGTACAGGCCACCGGTGCGGAAGGTGGTGTCCAGATCGGCGTCGGTCAGACCATAGTGGTTGATCGACAGATCAGCAGGCACAGGACGCTGCCACAGGCCAAGCGGATCGAGCTGGGCCGCCTGATGGCCACGCATGCGATAAGCCTGAATCAGACGCAGAACCTCGACCTGCTTCTTCTCGTGCTCACTGCTCACACTGCCGGCGGACACCGGTTGGGCGCGACGCTGGTTTTTGGCGAGGAGAACGAAATGATCGCGAATCGTCGAATGCGATACGTCAGTGGCGGCACTACCGGCCGGCAACTTCTGGAAGTAAGTGCGCCACTCTTCTGGCACAGCGTTGGGATCGTGCAGGTAGAGCTCATAGAGCTCTTCCACATAGGCAGCGTTACCACCAGATAGGTGGGCACTGTCCCACATGCGCTGCATCACGCTTTCTTGCATGCTTGGTCACCCTCGGTAAGGGGACACCACCGGCGTAGAAACCGCGCAAGCTTCCGAAGTCTTCAAGCAGCGACTTCGGTCAAGCCACCACGGATCCCGCAGATAGTCCGGGTACCAGCCCGGATGCCCCTGCTGGTCGTCATATTTTTCGAATAAGAACCACGGCTTTGTGGGCTGCGGTCCTGGCTTTTTAACTACGGTACCGGAGTTGAAGCCGGTACCGCAGGTGTTACAGGTCTAGCAACAAACGCGGATCAGGTACCGCTCTGCAACAACATGTTACGTACATGGCCGATTGCCTTGGTCGGATTGAGACCTTTCGGGCAAACGTTCACGCAGTTCATGATGCCGCGGCAGCGGAACACACTGAACGGATCATCCAGCGAAGCCAGACGCTCGGCGGTCTTGGTGTCACGGCTGTCAGCCAGGAAACGGTAGGCTTGCAGCAGTGCAGCAGGACCGAGGAACTTGTCGGGATTCCACCAGAAAGACGGGCAGCTGGTCGAGCAGCAGGCACACAGGATGCACTCGTACAGGCCATCCAGCTTCTCGCGCTCTTCCGGCGACTGCAGACGCTCGATCGCCGGCGACGGCGTGTCGTTCTGCAGGAACGGCTGCACCTTCTCGTATTGCTTGTAGAAGATGCTCATGTCGACGACCAGGTCACGAATGACCGGCAGGCCTGGCAGCGGGCGAATCACCAGCGTATTGCCTTTGACCACGGTGGAGATCGGCGTGATGCAGGCCAGGCCGTTCTTGCCGCTGATGTTCATGCCGTCGGAACCGCAGACGCCTTCACGGCAGGAGCGACGGTAGGAGAAACCTTCGTCCTGTTCCTTGATCAGGGCCAGTACGTCGAGCACCATCAGGTCCTTGCCATCGATCTGGATGTCGAAGTCCTGCATGAAGGGCGCTTTGTCCACTTCAGGGTTGTAGCGATAAACGCTGACTTTCAAGCTTTTACCGAGAGACATGGTAGCCACCCTTAATAAGTACGAACTTTGGGTTCAAACGCCGGAACCGTCTTCGGCGAGAAGTTGACGTCGCGCTTGGCAACGCGCTTCTCACCCGGGAAGTACAGGCTGTGGCACAACCAGTTGGTGTCGTCACGGTCTTCGAAGTCTTCACGGGCATGGGCGCCGCGGGACTCGGTACGGGTATCGGCGGCAATGGCAGTGGCTTCGGCGACTTCCAGCAGGTTCTGCAACTCCAGCGCTTCGATACGCGCGGTGTTGAAGGCCTGGCTCTTGTCGGCGATCTTGACGTTGGCGATGCGCTCACGCAGATCGGACAGCTGGCTGATGCCTTTCTTCATGTATTCGCCGGTACGGAATACACCGAAGTAGTTCTGCATGCACTGCTGCAGCTCTTTACGCAGCGGTGCGACGTCTTCGCCAGTGCTGCGCTCGTTGACGCCGGACAGACGCTTGAGCGACTGCTCGATGTCGGTCTCGCTGGCACCGCGGACTTCCACGCCTTCTTTCAGCGCTTTTTCCAGGTGCAGACCAGCGGCACGGCCGAACACGACCAGGTCGAGCAGCGAGTTGCCGCCCAGACGGTTGGCACCGTGTACCGATACGCACGCCACTTCACCGACAGCGAACAGACCTTCGATGATCTTGTCGTTGCCATTGGCGTCCTGGGTGATGGCCTGGCCATGAATGTTGGTGGCAACGCCGCCCATCATGTAGTGGCAGGTCGGGATGACCGGAACGGGCGCGACGACCGGGTCGACGTGAGCGAAGGTCTTGGACAGCTCGCAGATACCTGGCAGGCGGCTGTGCAGCACTTCCTCGCCCAGGTGGTCCAGCTTCAGCAGTACGTGGTCCTTGTCAGGGCCGCAACCGTTACCGGCCAGCACTTCCTTGACCATGGAACGGGCAACCACGTCACGACCGGCGAGGTCCTTGGCATTGGGCGCATAACGCTCCATGAAGCGCTCGCCGTGGGCGTTGATCAGGTAACCACCCTCACCGCGGCAGCCTTCGGTAACCAGTACACCGGCACCGGCGATACCGGTCGGGTGGAACTGCCACATTTCGATGTCCTGGACCGGCACGCCAGCACGCAGGGCCATGCCCACGCCGTCGCCGGTATTGATCAGGGCGTTGGTGGTGGAGGCGTAGATGCGGCCCGCACCGCCAGTGGCCAGAACCACGGCCTTGGAACGGATGTAGACGGTTTCGCCGGTTTCGATGCAGATCGCGATGATACCGACGATGGCGCCGTCCTGGTTCTTCACCAGGTCAACGGCGTACCACTCGTTGAGGAACGAGGTGCCAGCCTTCAGGTTGGCCTGGTACAGGGTGTGCAGCAGTGCATGACCGGTACGGTCGGCAGCGGCGCAGGTACGAGCGGCCTGAGTCGGGTTATCCGGACCTTTGGACTGGCCACCGAACGGACGCTGGTAGATGCGGCCCTGCTCGGTACGGGAGAACGGCAGGCCCATGTGCTCGAGTTCGAATACCGCCTCGGGACCTACCGAACACATGTATTCGATCGCGTCCTGGTCACCGATGTAGTCCGACCCCTTGACGGTGTCGTACATGTGCCAGCGCCAATCGTCGTTCGGGTCGGCCGACGCGATGGCGCAGGTGATGCCACCCTGGGCGGATACGGTGTGCGAACGGGTCGGGAAGACCTTGGTGACCACAGCGGTCTTGTGACCACCCTGGGCCAGTTGCAGCGCGGCACGCATGCCGGCGCCACCGCCACCTACGATGATGGCGTCATAGGAAAGAGTACGGATGCTAGCCATGAATCAGAAACCCCACAGAATCTGCACGCCCCAGACGAACATCGCGAACATGGCGATGCCGCACACGGCCTGGAACAGGAAACGCACACCAGTCGCCCACTTGCCCAGCGCCATCGGCGTCAGGTAGTCGGTGGAAATGGTCCACATGCCAACCCAGGCGTGCACGCTCAGTGCAACCAGGGCCAACAGGCTGAAAATGCGCATTGCGGTATGCGAGAACAGGCCGTGCCATTCGGCGTAGCCCATGCCCGGATTGCAGATCACATAGCCCAGCAGGAACAGCGTGTAAGCCGCGAGAACGACCGCAGAAACGCGTTGAGCCATCCAGTCATACAGGCCCGAACGCGAGAAATTCGTGACATTAGTTACCATACCCACACCCCCAGCAGCACGATCACGATCGCCGACACGACGATTACGATTTTCGAGCCCAGCTTGCCGCCTTCCAGCGTCTCACCGATGCCCATGTCCATGATCAAGTGGCGTACACCGGCCACCAGGTGGTACAGCAGAGCGGACAACAATCCCCAAATCACGAACTTGGCCAGCGGACTGGTCAGGCATTCCTTCACCTGGGCAAAGCCCTCTTCGGAGGTCAGCGACTTGTCGAGGCCGAACAGCAGCACGGCGATACCGACGAAGAGGATGACACCGGAAATACGGTGAAGAATGGACGTGTAAGCGGTGACTGGGAGTTTGATCGTCCTAAGGTCTAGGTTTACAGGTCGTTGGCTATTCACGGCTTTTTTATCACACTGAGAGCCCCTAACTATCAGGGCAAAGTTGTCGGGAAGTGCACTGGTCAGGTACCCATCACCCAAGAAGTGACAACCACCAGAAGACAGGCTAAGACCCGTGGTGGTCGGGCGCAGAGTATAGACAGTTAGGTTACTAATGACAACGCAAAGCCCCCTACCTAAATGCGGATTGCACGCCGCCTATAAATGACGTAAATAGCGCACCTTTTTGACGAAAAACCGCCCTGAAACCCTTCTGCCGCCTGGGTTTTCGCAAATTGACTTTCGGATTTATCTCACTATAGTGGTGCGGGCCCTGCGTGGGGGGCTGACTGATGATTTCAAGCATAACTAGGAGGCCACACATGGCTGACAAAAAAGCGCAGTTGATCATCGAGGGCGCAGCCCCCGTCGAGCTGCCCGTTTTATCCGGCACCGTTGGTCCCGATGTAATCGACGTACGGGGCCTCACCGCCACGGGCCGTTTCACCTTTGATCCTGGCTTTATGTCCACGGCGTCGTGCGAATCGCAAATCACCTATATCGACGGCGACAAGGGCATCCTTCTGCACCGCGGCTACCCCATCGAGCAGCTGGCAGAAAAATCCGATTACCTGGAAACCTGCTACCTGCTGCTGAACGGCGAACTGCCGAATGCCGAGCAGAAAGCCAAGTTCGTCAGCACCATCAAGAACCACACCATGGTTCATGAACAGCTGAAGACCTTCTTCAACGGTTTCCGCCGTGACGCGCACCCGATGGCCGTCATGTGTGGCGTGGTCGGCGCCCTCTCCGCCTTCTACCACGACTCCCTGGACATCAAGAACCCGCAGCACCGCGACATTTCCGCGATGCGCCTGGTCGCCAAGATGCCGACCATCGCTGCCATGGTGTACAAGTACTCCAAGGGCGAGCCCATGATGTACCCGCGTAACGACCTGACCTACGCGGAAAACTTCCTGCACATGATGTTCAACACCCCGTGCGAGATCAAACCGATCAGCCCGGTGCTGGCCAAGGCCATGGACAAGATCTTCATCCTCCATGCCGACCACGAGCAGAACGCATCGACCTCCACCGTCCGCCTGGCCGGTTCGTCCGGTGCCAATCCGTTTGCCTGTATCGCAGCCGGTATCGCCGCGCTGTGGGGCCCGGCGCACGGCGGTGCCAACGAAGCCGTGCTGAGCATGCTGGACGAGATCGGTGACGTGTCGAACATCGACAAGTTCATCGCCAAGGCCAAGGACAAGGACGACCCGTTCAAGCTGATGGGCTTCGGTCACCGCGTGTACAAGAACCGCGACCCGCGCGCCACCGTGATGAAGCAGACCTGCGACGAAGTGTTGAAGGAACTGGGCATCACCAACGACCCGCAGCTGGAACTGGCCATGCGCCTGGAAGAAATCGCCCTGACCGATCCGTACTTCAAGGAACGCAACCTGTACCCGAACGTCGACTTCTACTCGGGCATCATCCTGAAGGCGATCGGCATTCCGACCAGCATGTTCACCGTGATCTTCGCCCTGGCACGTACCGTCGGCTGGATCTCGCACTGGAAAGAAATGCTCTCCAGCCCGTACAAGATCGGCCGTCCGCGCCAGCTGTACACCGGCGAACCGCAACGCGACCTGCCGAACAAGTAATTCGGTACTCGCGATGTGAAAAAAGGCTGCCTCTGGCAGCCTTTTTTATTGGATCAGGGTTTCTCGACACGCTTGCGCAGCGCGTCCAGCGTATTGAACGGCGCATCGACCACGAAGTTGTTGGCCAACCAGGACGGCACGCTGCCACCCGGCTCGGTGTGCACCTCGTAGACCACCTCGACCTCTCCGCCCGCCTTGGGGGTCATGGTCCAGTGCCCTTCGACCTTGCTCACCCGCACGTAGCCCTTCTCTTCCGGCACATAGTCGGCCACCCCATGCAGCACCCGCTTGACGCTGCCATCAGCACCACGCTCGGTGGTCACTTGCAGCACGGAATCACGCGGCGTTACCGGCCACGGCGTGTTGAAACGGCTGTAGGTCCAGCTCGTGTCACCCTCGCGCTTGAGCAGCTTCTGCTCCTTGCATTCGTGGATCCAGGCACAGGAGCCGCTGACGTCTTCCTGCTGGGCCAGCAGGCTGGCCATGTCGGCCTTTATCAGGGCGACACCGCGATAGGCCTGGTATTTCGAACCTTCCACCTCACTGAGGTAGACCTTGATCCCCGCCTCGTCCTTGACCAAGCGCCACTCCGCAGCCTGCGCCGAACTCAATGCCAACCAGGCACAGCAACCCGCCAACAGGGAGACTTTCAATCCACTCATCGCGCTTTCCTTCACTGTCGAGCACAGACATTCAGATAGCGTGAGCGGTCGTTTGTTCCAGCCAGTCGATCATGCGAATCGCCTGCTCGCGGCTGTCGCCGCACAACTCGGGGTCCGCCGAGAACGCCGAGCACACCGCCGGGCGCTCCGGCAGCCCGAACAGGCCGCACAGATTGGCGAGGGAAAGATGGATGCAGCGCACCCCCGCCGGCTTGCCGTCCGGCATGCCTGGAATGGGTGAACTGATGGATGGGGCAACACAACAGGCGCCGCAACCTGCGCGACATTCCATGGAGAACCAGCCTCGAGAACGAAAATCGCGCGATTTTACGCCGCTTGCAGCGGTTTGGCAGCTAGTCGCCGATGGCCAGTTGCAGGCGAAAACGCGTGCCCTGCCCCGGCGCGCTGATCACCTGCAGATCGGCGCCGAGCACTTCCACCGCCAACTGGTGGGTGATGTGCAACCCCAGCCCCGTGCCGCCGCGTCCGCGCTTGGTGGTGAAGAATGGATCGAATATGCGCGCCAGCACCTCTTCGCTCATGCCGCTGCCGTTGTCCGCCACCTCGATCAGGCAACTGTGTCGTGCCTGGTCCCGCTCGATCGTCACCGTCACCACACCGTGAAAACCGGGCTCGAAGGCGTGGATCAGGGCGTTGTCGATCAGGTTCTGCAGAATCTGTCCCAGCGGGCCCGGGTAGCTGTCGAGTATCAGCGTGTCGGGGATCACCAGGTCCACCTGGTGGGGCGTCTGCTTCAACTTGGGCGTGAACACCAGCAAGACTTCGCGCACCAGCTCGATCAGGTCGAAGGTGCGCCGCTCGGTGCTGGCACGGTCACTGGCCAACTGCTTGAAGGCGCGGGTCAACTGCGCCATGCGGGTCAGGTTGCCGATGATGATCGCCAGGCCTTCCTCGTTGCGCTGCAGAAAGCGCTCCAGCATCGAGCGCTGCAGGCCCTCGCGAAAGCCCTGCTGGAGCTCCTGATTGCCCCGGTCGAGCGTCGAGGCCGCCACGCTCGCCGCACCGATTGGCGTGTTCAGCTCATGGGCGACCCCGGCCACCAGGGTGCCCAGGGACGACAGTTTCTCGGCCTGCAGCAAGGCGCCGCGGGTGCGTTGCAGTTGGTCGACGGTCACCTGCAGGTCGGCGTTGCTGCGCTGCAGCTCCGCGCCGCTCGATTCCAGCTGGCGCTGCACCTGGTCCCGTGCCTGCTCGGCCAGGGCCAGTCGCAGCACCACCACCAGCCCCAGGGTCAGCATCACACAGACGAACAGCAACACCTGCCAGATCACCTCGAACCGCAGTCCCTGGACCTGCTCATAGGACAGATGCGCCACCAGCAGCCAGCGCCCGTCCACCTCGCCGCTTTCACCGTTGCGTTCGAGAGGGTCGAAGTGGATGAACGACCAGTAACCTGTGTGATCGTCGAATACCCCACCGCTCTGCGCCACCATCCGCTTCCACCCCTCCGGGTAGCGGCTGGCCAGCGTGGCATCGGGCCTGTTCAGCATGAAGCCCCAGGCATCGTCCGGGCGCTCACCGAGCAGCCAGTAGCCCTCGTGGTCCACCAGCGCCAGGTTGCCGCCATAGGCCTGCGAGACCTGGCGCAGTCGATTCAACAGGGCGCTGCCCAGGTAATTGAGCAGCACGATGCCACGGCGCGTACCCGCTTCGTCGAACACGGGTGTCGCCCCACGCAGGGTCGGTTTGTAGGGTTCCTCGATCGCCCCGTAGTCCAGGCTCAGGTCGAACCGAGACAGGTAGTAGTCGCCAGCCGAGAGATTCATGGTCTCGACGAAGAAATAGCGCTCGGCCTTGTTCTGCAATTGCGCCCGGTCGCGAATCCAGGCGCGCCCGTCATGCCAATCGACGCGCACCTGCTCGTTGCCGTGCTCATCCAGCCAGCGGATGCGGTCATAGGTGTCGGTGCTGTCGGAAAACTCCTGGAACAGCAGCGCCAGGGCCTGGATATTCTCCTCCGAGGGATTTTCCAGCGCCCGGGCCAGCAGCGGCTGGTTGGCCAGGAACTTCACGTGGCCACGCAATGCCGCCAGGTGCCGGTTGAGCACGCCCACCCCTTCATTGATGCTGTTCTGCTGATCACGCAGCAGCGGCTCCAGCCGGGCATCGAGCAGGCGTTCGTACAGCAGCACCATCAGCAGCAGGATCAGTGCTGCCCAGGGCACGAACAGCATCAGCAGGTTACGCCGCACCGCTCTCGCTGCCAGCAACGATCGCCATTGCACCGCCATGGCTCAGCGCGCCCCGGGCCAGCTCTCGAGCCAACCCAACAGTTCCTTGAGCGGCATGGGCTTGGCGAACAGATAGCCCTGGGCGTCAAAACAGCCATGCTGCAGCACCCAGGCGGCCTGCTGCTGGGTTTCCACCCCCTCGGCAATCACCTGCATGCCAACCCGCGCGGCAATCTGGATCACCGCATCGGCGATCATCTGCTGGTCACCCAGCTCACCGATTTCCACCACGAAGCTGCGGTCGATCTTCAGCCGATCCGCCGGCAGCTGGCGTAAATAGCTCAGCGACGAAAAACCGGTGCCGAAATCGTCGATGGCCACGGTCACGCCCATCTCGCGCAAGGCATTGAGTTTTTCGCAGACCGTGTCGAAGGTGCGCATGGCCACCGACTCGGTGATTTCCACCTCGACCTGCCTGGCGCTGACGCCGGCCGCCTCCAGGTGTCCGGTGAACCGCTCGATGAAATCATGCTGCAGCAATTGCGGCGCCGATACGTTGACCGCCATGCGGATATGCGCGAACCCGGCGTCTGCCAGTTTTTTCGCCGCCTGCAACGCCAGGCGCATGAGCAGATCGCCCAGCGGGAGGATGTAGCCCGTGGCTTCTGCCAGGGGGATGAACTTCAACGGCGGCACCCAGCGCCCATCGGCCTGCTGCCAGCGAGCCAACGCCTCGACACCGGTCACCTTGCGCGAACGCAGGTCGATCTGCGGCTGCAGCTCAATGGAAATCCGCCCGGCTTCCACGGCATCACGCAGTGCCAGCAGCATGCGGAAGGACTCGGCATGCTCGCCCAGCAACTGCGGGTCATAGAAGGTGTGCTGGTCATGCCCCTGGAGCTTGGCTTGCTTCAGCGCCAGGCGGGCGTCCTGCAACGCGACCCCAGCGCTGCCATGGAAGTCCGCCAGGCGCATCGTGGTGCTGCTGAAACTGTGCACCTGGCCTAATTCATAAGGCCGGTTGTTGCTGCGAAACAGCGCCACGATGTCCGGCGCCCGTACCTGGGATTCCGGGCCCAGGATGGCGAACAGGTCATCGCGCACCCGGGCGATCAGCACATTGCTGTCGAACGCCTCGCGCAGCTTCTTGGCCACCAGACCAAGAATGAAGTCGCCGTAGCCGGTGCCGAAGGCCATGTTGGCGCCGGAAAAGTTGTCGATGTCGATCAGCACCAGCACCCGGTCATCCTTGGAGCTGTCGCGCAGCGTCATCTCGAGCATGCGGATCAGGGCGTTGCGGTTGGGAATCTTCAGCAGGTCGTCCTGGTAGGCCATCTCTTCCAGACGACTGAACAACGAGACGTTGTACAGGCCCCGGCTGATACTGGCGCTGAACACCTTGAGCAGTTCCAGCTCGGTGTCATCCAGCGGCCGCTCGGTGGCGACGTAGCAGGCGTAATCGGCGCCGGCCTGGAAACGCGGGAAAAACAGCACCGTGCAATTGCTCAGGCGCAGCGTCTGCTGTTCGCGCAAGCAGCGCCGCAACGCGTCGGCCACGTCATGGTTGTCCAGTTGGTCGAGGGTTTCGTCGATCGCCCGGTAGAACCGCCCGCTGGCGCTGACGATGCGGGCGTCCGGCTCGCCGCCGTCGGCATTGCCCTCCTCGGCCCGCACGCAGACGATGCCCTCGGCCTGGAGGTCCAGCAGCGAGGCGATCTCCGAGAGGATCTTGGCCGACAGTTCACGGGTACTGCGCGAGCAGAACAGCGCGTTGCTCGACTCGACGATCATCTGCAGGCCACGCCGGGCGCGGGCCACGGCCTTGAGTTGGGAATAGCTGCGAATCGCTGCGGTGAGCACGGTCAGCAGGCGCTCTGCCGTCAGCTCACTCTTGGTCCAGTAATCGTTGATGTCGTAGTCGCGCATGACCTCGCGCACCGGGGCCATGCCCGGTTCGCCGGTGAGCAGGACCACCCGGCTTTCGGCGTTGCCGATCACGTCCCGCAGGGCCTTGACCAGGCGCAGGCCGGCATCCTCGGTTTCCATGACCACATCGAGCAGAATCAGCGCAATATCCTGCTGCTCGGCCAGCAAGCGGGACGCTTCCCGGTAGCTGTATGCCTGCAGCAATTCGATGCGCCCGCCAAGGACCTCGAGACCGTTCAGCCCGAACGCCGTCGCGCGCTGGAAATCGGCGTCGTCATCGACCGCCAGCACCCGCCAGACGGGTTTGTCCGAAAAGGTTGTCGAATCGTCGTCGAGAAACCGTAACGTATCGTCCATGAAGGGCGCCCACCTGCCTCAATCGAAGAACAAGAAAACGGACAAACCGTCCTGAAATGCTGGCTGCAGTGCCAGTATAGACAGTGGTTCAAAGATGAATAGGGACGTCAGTGCAAATCATTAGATAGCCACCTGCCATCAGCCTTGAAGCGAGCATTGACGGGCCTTCGCCTGTTCCAGCGAGGTGTTTTCCCGCGCATTCGCCAGGGCATTCGGCCGTCCCTTTCGCGGCATCCCCCAGAAGCGCCTAACATGGGCTTTACCCAGCCTGAAAAGCCCTTGCATACTGCCGCAAGCGCAAAGGAGAGCCCATGGGACATTGGTTGGTCATCGATCTGGAAGCCACCACCGAAGAAGGTGGCTGGCCTATTGAAGAAATGGAGATCATCGAAATCGGCGCCAGCCTGGTCAGCGCCGACGGTCGTGAGGCGGATCATTTCCAGCGTTTCGTGCGCCCGCAGCGCCGCCCCTTCCTCACCAGTTTCTGCCGCGAACTCACCCACATCACCCAGGCCAACGTCGACACGGCAGCCCCCTTGGGCGAGGTCTGGCCGCAGTTCGAGCGCTGGCTGCTCAATCACCGGCCGCGCCTGGTCGGCTGGGCCAGCTGGGGGGAATACGACCGTCGCCAGTTGGAGCAGGACTGGCAGCAGCACCAGCTCAGCAGTTGCCTGAGCCAGGTGCCTCACCTCAACCTCAAGCGCCGCTTCGCCGAAGCCCGCCAGCTACCCAAGCCGGTCGGCCTGAACACCGCGCTGCAACTGGCCGGCCTGCCGTTCACCGGCCAGCAGCACCGCGCCCTGACCGACGCCCGCAACACGGCCCGCCTGCTGCCCCTGGTACTGACACCCTGAGCACACGCAAAGCAGATGACGCCCTCGGCTGGCTTGGGCATACTTGCTGCCCTTTTCAAACCCCAGTTCCGAGGAATCGCAGATGTTCAAGGTCAATGAATACTTCGACGGCACCGTGAAATCCATCGCCTTCGGCATGGCGGAAGGCCCCGCCACCATTGGCGTGATGGCGCCGGGCGAGTATGAATTCGGCACCAGCCAGCTGGAAATCATGCACGTCGTGGCCGGCGCGCTGACCGTCAAGCTGCCCGGGGGCGACAGCTGGGAAACCTTCACCGCCGGTGGCCAGTTCACCGTGCCGGCCAACAGCAAGTTCCAGTTGAAGGTCGCCGTGGAGACTGCTTACCTCTGCGAATACCGCTAAGGTCCGGCGCCTCCCGAAACCGGCCCCAGCGGCCGGTTTTTTCGTTTTACAGGTTCACCACCGAGCACCACTGCCCATGTCCCGCACCTCCCCGCTGTCCCTGATCATCCTGCCGGTTGCCCTGCTGCTGGTGGCGATGATTTCCATCCAGAGCGGCGCCTCCCTGGCCAAGGGCCTGTTCCCGCAGATCGGGGCGACCGGCACCACTGCTCTGCGCCTGGGGCTGGCGGCCATCGTGCTGTGCCTGGTGATGCGCCCATGGCGCGCCCGCCTGACCCTGGCCTCCTGCCGCTCGCTGCTGGGCTACGGCCTGTCGCTGGGTGCGATGAACCTGCTGTTCTACCTGTCGTTGAAGACCATTCCCCTGGGCGTTGCGGTCGCCCTGGAATTCACCGGCCCGCTGGCCCTGGCGCTGCTGTCGTCGCGGCGCCTGCTGGACTTCGTCTGGATCGCCCTGGCGATCTTCGGCCTGTGGCTGCTGCTGCCAACCGGCCAGACCGAAACCGCCCTCGACCCCGTGGGCATGGCCCTGGCCCTGGGCGCCGGCCTGTGCTGGGCGCTGTACATCGTATTCGGGCAGAAGGCCGGCGCCGAGCACGGTTCGCACACGGTGGCACTGGGCTCCGTGGTGGCGGCCTTGCTGGTATTCCCGATCGGCCTCTGGCAGGCGGGTAGCGGACTGTTTTCCGTCGACCTGTTGCCCATTGCCCTGGCCGTGGCACTGATGTCGTCGGCCCTGCCCTACAGCCTGGAGATGATCGCCCTGACCCGCCTGCCGGCGCGGACCTTCAGCGTGCTGATGAGCATGGAGCCGGCGATTGCCGCCCTGTCCGGCCTGCTGTTCCTCAGCGAGCGCCTCAGCGGCCACCAGTGGGTGGCCATCGCCGCAATCATCCTGGCATCGGCCGGGGCAGCGGCCACCATCCGCCCCCAGCCCAAAACGACCTGATCAGGCCGTCGCGTCGGCGTTGAACTGCAACGCCGCCAGGCGCGCATACAGCGGATTGCCGGCCACCAGTTCGGCATGCCGCCCAACCGCCGCCAGGCGCCCCTGTTCGATCACGGCAATGCGGTCGGCGCTCTTCACCGTGGCCAGGCGATGGGCGATCACCAGGGTGGTGCGGCCGCGCATCAACGCCGGCAGTGCCTGCTGGATCAGGTGCTCGCTTTCCGCATCCAGGGCGCTGGTGGCTTCGTCCAGCAACAGGATCGGCGCATCCACCAGCAAGGCCCGGGCTATCGCCAGGCGCTGCCGCTGACCACCCGACAAACCCAGGCCGGCATCGCCCAGATGGGTCTGGTAGCCATTGGGCAGGCGCTGGATGAATTCGTGGGCATGGGCGGCGCGGGCGGCGGCCTCCACCTCGGCCTGACTGGCATCGGGGCGGCCGTAGCGAATGTTGTCTTCCACCGAGCCGAAGAACAGCGCCGGGTTCTGCGACACCAGGGCAAAACAGCGGCGCAGGTCATGGGGATCGAGCCGGTCGATCGGCACGCCGTCGACCAGGATGCGCCCCTCCTGCGGGTCGAAGAAGCGCAGCAGCAGGTCGAACAGCGTCGACTTGCCTGCCCCGGATGGCCCGACCAGGGCCAGAGTTTCGCCGGCCGCCACCTGCAGGTCGATGCCGTCCACGGCAAAATGCCCCGGCCGCGAGGGGTAGGCGAAGCGCACGCCCTGCAGCTCGATGCGCCCTTGCACCGACGCCGGCAGAGACAAGCCATCAGCCGCTGGCGGCAGGATTTCATTGCGCGCCTGCAGTAGCTCGGTAATACGCTCCGCCGCCCCGGCTGCGCGCTGCAACTCGCCGATCACCTCACTCAGGGTGCCGAACGCCGAACCGACGATCAGGCTGTAGAACACGAAGGCCGCCAGCTCGCCGCCGGAAATCCGCCCGGCGATCACGTCCATGCCGCCCACCCACAGCATCACCCCGACCGCCCCCAGCACCAGCACGATGACCACAGTGATCAGCCAGGCACGCTGGGCGATACGCTTGCGCGCGGTGTCGAACGCAGCCTCGGCGGACAGGCCAAAACGCCGCCGGTCCTCGGCCTGGTGGTTGTAGGCCTGCACGGTCTTGATCTGCCCCAGCGCCTCGCCGACGTAGCTGCCGACATCGGCCACCCGGTCCTGGCTCTGCCGCGACAGCTGGCGCACGCGGCGACCGAACAGCAGGATCGGCGCCACCACCAGGGGCAATGCCGCCAGCACGATGCCGCTGAGCTTGGGGTTGGTCACCACCAGCAGCGCGATGCCACCCACCAGCATGATCAGGTTGCGCAGCGCCATGGACAGCGACGAGCCGATCACCGATTGCAGCAAGGTGGTGTCCGCGGTCAGGCGTGACTGGATTTCCGAGCTGCGGTTGCTCTCGTAGAAGCCGGGGTGCAACTCGACCAGGTGGTTGAACACCCGCTTGCGGATGTCCGCGACGAAACGCTCGCCGATCCACGACACCAGGTAGAAGCGGGTGAAGGTGCCGATGGCCAGGGCGATCACCAGCACGAAGAACAACACGATGGACTGACGCAGCGCTTCCGGCGACTGGGTCGCCAGGCCCTGGTCGACCAGCAGCTTGATGCCCTGCCCCATCGACAGGGTGATCGCGGCGGTGAACAGCAGCGCCAGCAAGGCGCCCAGCACCCGCCCGCGGTACGGCGAAATGAAGCGCCAGGCCATACGCAGTGCCGTACGTTGGCGGGAAGACAGGATCGAAGCCATGGACGCTCGCTGCAGGCCCGCTGGCCCGCGTCAAAGGGGATGGACCTGCGTCGTCGCCAGCGCAGGCGCCGGCCCGGCAACCAGGCAGAGCGCCAGGCCCGCCGCATGAACGGACAGCAGGTCGAGCGCCTGCAGCATCAGATGGGGGCGCCAGGGCGGGACATCAAGAGCACGACAAACGGCGTACCCGCCAGGCCGCCGGATCAGTCGTGCAGGAACCGGCTCGCGTGATCGGCATTGGGCAGCAGGCACTGGTCGTAGCGACCGAACAGGCGGTAGCGGTTCAGGGCAATGCGGTCATAGCCCCAATCGCGCAATGTCCGGGGCGCCACGCGCAAAACTGACAGCAGCCGCCAGGGCCAGGACAACTGGCCGACGATGCGCAGCACCGCGTCCGAGCGCACGAACAGCCTGCCGTCTTCGATGTAGGCCATGGTGTCGAAATGCGTGGTAGGCAGGTCGAACCAGGCCAGCAGCGCCTGGCCAGGCTCGGACTGCACCGAACACAGGCGAAAGCGCCGCTCCCGGTCGTGCCGGATGAGAAACCGCGCCCAGGCGTTGCACAGTTTGCACACGCCGTCGAACAGCACCACCCGGTCACCGGGCTGGATAAAGGGAGGCTGCGCGCGATCGCTCATGTCGGACTCCTGGGGCCATGGCCTCAGTTGGCGGGAAGGCGGTAGTGTCCGGTTACCGTGTAGGCGAACAGGATGTCTTCTTCCTGGGTGCCCCGGCCGATGTTGTGCAGGATCAGCGGCGTGCCGTTGTCGGTCTTGCGGTCGCTGACGATGCCAATATGGGTCAGGCCCCGGCCCAGGTCCCAGGTGACGATGTCGCCAGCCTGGTAATCGCTGGCGTTCCGCCCCCGACTCAGTGACCAGCCCTGGCGCTTGAACCAGGTCATCAGGTTGGGCACGCGGCGGTGGTCGATGTTGGCGTCGGGGCGGCTCAGACCCCAGTGTTTCGGGTACAGGTTGAAGTGGGCGCGCATGTCCCGGTGCACCGCTTCCTGCAGGTCCAATCCTTGCTGGCGCAGGGCACGGATCACCACGTCGGTGCAGACGCCAGTGGCCAGCGGCACGTCGCCGCCGGGGTAGGCCAGGCGCCGGTAGGCAGGGTCGTAGCTGAGTGTGACACCCACCTGTTCCCGGGCCGCCACCACCAGCGCATCGCGCTGCAGGGCATGGGCCTCGGCGGCCAGCACCAGCGCCAGTAACAATCCCAGCATGATTCGCATGAAGCCTTCCCTGTTCATCGTCAACGTCCTACGGGGTACAGCAGTTCCTCCTTGTACCCCGCCCACACCCGCACCACGTCGGGAAAGGCATCATCCAGCTGCACATCGCCGCTGTCCACCAGCAGCGGCCGGCCTTCCAGGGTGCCCAGCTTGCGTTTGGTGGCGATCACCCGCAGGTGTTCCAGGCCCACCGCGCGCACCACCCGCGGGCTGATCTGCTGATTGCCGCGCCCGAGGATATGCCCCTGGCCACCGATGGCGGTGACCAGCAGCCGTGCCGGGTGGTCGTCGATCAGCTCGAACAGCTGCGCCTCGGTAACGTCACGGGCGATCACCTGGCCGTTCTCGATCACGTCGACGCCCAGCAGCGTTGTCTCCAGCCCCAGGTTGGCCGCCAGCCCGTGCAGGGTCGAACCCGGCCCGAAGATGTAGCGCACGTCGGTTTCCCAGCTGCTTTCCAGCCAGGCGGCCAAGTCGGCGAGCACCAGTTCTTCGGACTCGACGCCGCCCTGCTTGACCTGCTGCACGTAGCCGCCCTCCTCCGGCACGGTGAGTTCGCCATACCAGCGCGCGGCGACTCGCCCATCGCGCAGCGCCGCCTCGTCCAGGTCGCGCACCTCGCCACTGCCCAGTCGCACCAGGCCGCCATCGAGCAGGCGCAGGGTCAGCTCGCCTGCCGCCCGAGGGCTGATGGCGTACACCCCGGACTGGATCTTCACCCCCGCCGGAATGCCCAGCACCGGCTGGCACTCGCGCACCGCGGCGCAGACATCACGGGCCGTGCCATCGCCACCGGCGAACAGGATCAACGCCACCCCGGCCTCCTGCAGTAGCTCCACTGCACGCTGGGTGTCAGCCGCCGAGGTCGAGACGCCTGACAGCTCGCCCAACACCTGGTGGGTGAAGCCCATGTCTGCCAGCAGGTCGGCGCCCATCGGCCCGGGAAAGGTCACGAACGCCAGGCGCTCGCGGGCCGGCAGCAGGCACTCCAGGGCCGCGCGGGTGCGCAAGGCCGCCTTTGGCACACTGCCCAGGGCCATGGCCTGCTCGGCCACGCCGTCGCTGCCCTTGAGTCCGGCGGGGCCACCCACACCCGCCAGGGGGTTGATGATCAGCCCCAGGTGAAACCTCGACATATCCGTCCTCGTTTTGCCAATCCGATCAGTCGCCTTTTCAAACCCATAGGTTTCTTGGCACAGTGACTGCAGGGTACATATTCACCGACAGTTTTTCGTCACTCGAACTGTCACCGCGCAGTCATTTGACCCTTTTAGACTGCGCGCACCACCTGATGAGGAGACCCGACGATGAATACCCAGAAGCAGACCACGCCCGCATCCACGCCCACGCCGCAACAGGCTCAGCAGTTTGTCGGTGGCGCCATTATCGATGCCCAGGGCCGCGAAATCCCGATCACCGAAAGCATGATCCAGCACGCCTGCAACGAGCTGGACCGCAGCCGCGAAACAGCGGCACGCCACGCCGACTGATCCTCCCGACACACCAGAAGCCCGGGCCTGCCCGGGCTTTTTCATTCTGCCCTTAGCGAACCTGCGCCCCAAGCGCCTGGACCAGCGCACCCAGCGATGGCGCCTGCCCGTGCAGCTCGACCTGCAGGCCGGTGATCTCCCGGCGCACCGGGTACTGCTTGCGCAGGGCATCGAAGGCGGCCCGGCGCTGGGCGGCATCACCCCACAGGCTGCGGCGGAAATCCGCATCGTCACGCCGCGGGTCGTACACCGCGCGGCACAGGGTGGCCAGGGCCCAGGCAGGATCGGCGCTGGCGTCGAGGCAAACCCCGGCAAGCCGCTGCGCAGGCATCAATTCATCCAGCTCTATCGCTGGGGCCACCCCCTGCTGCGCACAGTACGCCTGGTAGATCTGCGCCGTGCCGCGCAGCTTGCCGTCCAGGCTGTAGCCGGCAATGTGCGGGGTGGCGATCCGGCACAAGCCAGCCAGTTCGACGTTCACCAGCGGCTCGCCTTCCCAGACATCCAACACGGCGCGCAGGTCGCTTCGCGCCTTGAGCTGTTCGGTGAGGGCGGCGTTGTCGATCACCGCGCCACGGCTGGCATTGATCAGCCAGGCGCCCGTCTTCAGCTGGGCCAGGCGCGCCGCGTCGAACAGGTGATGGGTCGGGTGAGCACCCTGACGGGTCAACGGCGTGTGCAGGCTGATCACATCACACTCGGCGATGACCTGCTCCAGGGAAACGAAGTCGCCACCCTCTGCCGCCTGGCGCACCGGGTCGCACACCAGCACGCGCCAGCCCAGACCGCGCAGCACCGCCACCAGCCGGCCACCGACCTGCCCCGCGCCGACCACGCCGTAGGTGCGGCTCTCCAGGGCACAGCCCGCGTCCTCGGCCAGCACCAGCAAACTGCCCAGCACGTAGTCGACCACGCCCCGGGCGTTGCAGCCCGGCGCGCTGGACCAGGCGATGCCGGCCTCGCGGAAATACTCCAGGTCCAGGTGATCGGTGCCGATGGTGCAGGTGCCGACGAACTTCACCCGACTGCCCTCCAGCAAGGCGCGGTCGACCTGGGTCACCGAGCGCACCAGCAACACCTCGGCATCGCCCAGGGTCGCACGATCGATGGCCCGCCCGGGGGCGCGCTGGATCTCGCCGATGCCGGCAAAGAATTCATCGAGCAGGGGTATGTTTTCGTCGGCGACGATACGCATCAGGGAGCACCTCCAGGGCCAAGGCGGCATTCTAACCGGATGCGGCAGTGCCTGAGCAGCATGCAACCGGGGAATGACCGAACGCGCCTTTCCTGACCGATACGTCAAGGCGTAGACTGTGCGGCTTTCCAGAATACTTCTACGGAATCGTCATGCCTGCCGAGTCTCGCCTGCAGCGCGTGCGCACCGAACTGCGCACGCTGCTGGTCCTAGCCACGCCGATCATCATCGCCCAGCTGTCCTACACGGCGATCGGCTTCGTCGACACCGTCATGTCGGGGCGCTTCAGTGCCCGCGACCTGGCGGCCGTGGCCCTGGGCAACTCGATCTGGGTGCCGGTGTTCCTGTTGATGACCGGCATCCTGCTGGCTACCACGCCCAAGGTCGCCCAGCGCTTCGGTGCCCAGCAGCACCACGAGATCGGCCCCCTGGTGCGCCAGGCACTATGGCTGGCGGTGGCGGTGGGTGGCGTTGCCGCCAGCGTGCTGTGGAATGCCGAATTCATTCTGCGCCAGATGAAGGTCGACCCCGACCTGATCGAACCCACCATGGGCTATCTGCATGGCGTGGCTCTGGGCTTCCCCTGCGTGGCGCTGTTCCATGTGCTGCGCTGCTACAGCGACGGCCTGGGATTGACCCGGCCGGCGATGGTCCTGGGGCTGCTCGGCCTGCTGCTGAACATCCCCCTGAACTACGTGCTGATCTACGGCAAGCTGGGCTTTCCGGCCCTGGGCAGCGTGGGCTGCGGCTGGGCCACGGCGCTGGTGATGCTGTTCATGCTGCTGGGCATGCTGTGGTGGATTCGCCGGGCGCCGGCCTACCGCGCCAGCATGCCGCTCCAGCGCTTCGACCCGCCGCAGTGGGCACTGATCAAACGCCTGCTGGGCATCGGCCTGCCCATCGGCATCGCGGTGTTCGCCGAGTCGAGCATCTTCGCCGTCATCGCCCTGTTGATCGGCGGGCTCGGTGAGACCGTGGTGGCCGGGCACCAGATCGCCCTGAACTTCAGCTCCCTGGTGTTCATGATCCCCTACTCCATCGGCATGGCCGCCACCGTGCGCGTCGGCCAAGCCCTGGGACGCGGCCAGCCCCATGAGGCGCGCTTCGCCGCCTGGGTGAGCATTTTCACCGCCCTGAGCTACGCCTGCCTGTCGGCCAGCGCCATGCTGCTGTTGCGCGCCCCTATCGCCCGGATCTACACCCCGGACGCCGAGGTGGTGGCGCTGGCCGCCAGCCTGATCGTCTATGCCGCGCTGTTCCAGTTCTCCGATGCCATCCAGGTCACCGCCGCCGGCGCCCTGCGTGGCTACCAGGACACCCGGGCGACCATGATCATGACCCTGTTCGCTTACTGGGGCATCGGCCTGCCGGTGGGTTACGTGCTGGGGCTTACCGACCTGTTCGGCCCGGCCAGTGGGCCAGCCGGTCTGTGGCAGGGGCTGATCGTCGGCCTGACCTGCGCCGCGCTGATGCTGGCAGTGCGCCTGACCATCAGCTCAAAGCGGCACATCCTGATCAGCCGCACCGGCGAGCAAATCTAGGGCGCTGACTTTCGTAGGGTGGAACACGCTTCAGCGTTCCACCCATGGCCCCTGAACGACTGCACAGAACGATCCTGTTCCGCTACCGCCCACGCGCCACGCGTTATTCGGCCTTGGTGCGAATCCAGTACAGGTAGGTGCCCGCCTCTTCCGCCTGCTCCAGCAGCTCGTGGCCGAGGAACACGCAGAACTTGGGAATATCACGACGGGTCGAGGGATCGGTGGCGATCACCTTGAGCAGGCCACCGGGCGGCAGCTCGCGGACTTTGTTGTGCAGCATCATCACCGGCTCCGGGCAGTTCAGCCCGGTGGCGTCGAGGGTGCCGTCAGGCACGGCATCAGCATACGAGGACATCGAAAGACTCCAGAAACAGGCGGCCATTCTCGCGCAAAGCAGGCCGCCAGACCATCACCCGGTGGCGATCCGTCGCGGCCAGCGCCAGACACCCTGTGGGAGGGGCTTCAGCCGCGACACCCGCCCTGGCTCACAACCGCCGCAAATGGCAGGTCACTTCCTCGCGGTCGTGGTAGAGCTGCTTGCAGGCGATGGATACCTTGATTCGCCGAGCGGCAAACGCGTCTTCCAGGCGCTGCAGCAGGCGCCGCACTTCGGCATAGCGCTGTTTCATCGGCAGCTTGAGGTTGACCACCGCCTCACGGCACAGGCCCTCGCCAATCCAGGTTTCCAGCAAGGCGGCGCTGCGGGCTGGCTTCTCGACGATGTCGCAGACCATCCAGTCCACCGGTTGCTTGGGCTTCCAGGTAAAGCCGTCGACCATCAGGTGCTGCACCAGCCCGGTGTCCATCAGGCTGTCGGCCATGGGGCCGTTGTCGATCGCGGTCACCAGCATGCCGCGGCGCACCAGTTGGTAGGTCCAGCCGCCGGGGGCGGCGCCCAGGTCCACACCGGTCATCTCGTCGGACAGACGCGTCTCCCACTGCTCACGCGGGATGAACGTGTGCCAGGCCTCTTCCAGCTTGAGGGTCGAGCGACTCGGCGCCTCGCGCGGGAACTTCAGGCGCGGGATGCCCATGGGCCACTGCGCCGAATTGTTCGGTTCGGCCAGGCCGAGGAACACCTCGCGCCCGCTCTTGAACGTCAGCAACAGCCGCGGCTTGCGCGGGTCGTCCTGCAGGCGGCCGGCCTTGGTCAGCGCCTTGCGCAGCGGCGCCTCGAACTTCTTGCAGAAATTCGACAGTTCCTTGCCTTCGTTGGTGTCCAGTACCTCCAGCCACAGGCTGCCGCACACCGGCGCATCGGCCAGTTGCTCGAGCAACACGCTGATGCGGTCGGTTTCAGGCAGGTCGATGAAAGCACCGCGGGCCCATTGACGGGGGAAGATCAACTGGCTGAAGCGCAGGCCGCGCATCAGCGCGTCGGCGCCGCCGGCTTCGGTGCAGATGAATTCGGCATGGGCGGAATTGGCCTTGGCCTTGGCATAACCGGCCACATTCAGCAGCGCCGCGTGTTCGGACAGCTCGGCACACACCTCGCTCTCGAAACCCGGACGGCAATGCAACAGCAACGTATTCATAGGGTTCTCCTGGGGCGCGCATCATAACGGAGGGGGAACCTGCGGCGCAGCCTTCCTGTCCAGTAAAAGGACGACGGCGATGGCGCCGGAGCGCGCCACCCCGTCCTGTCACGCCCCGAGATCGCCCCAACGTGGCGAGACTCTCCAAGCAGAGCTAGCGTGAAGACTCTGCCGAACACCCGTCCTGGCTTGTGCCGTGCAAGCCAGGAAAAGGCCTGATAAGGAGTTGCGCAATGCCTTCCACAGATAGCCTGAACACCCGTCGGACCCTGGCGGTCGGCGACACCACCTACCACTACTACAGCCTGCCCGAGGCTGCCAAACAGCTCGGCGACATCGACCGCCTGCCGATGTCGCTGAAGGTGCTGCTGGAAAACCTGCTGCGCTGGGAAGACGGCAAGACCGTGACCCGCGATGACCTGCACGCGCTGTACGGCTGGCTGCAAAAACGCAGCTCCGACCGCGAGATCCAGTACCGCCCGGCCCGGGTACTGATGCAGGACTTCACCGGGGTGCCGGCGGTGGTCGATCTGGCCGCCATGCGCGACGCCATGGCCAAGGCCGGCGGCGACCCGCAGAAGATCAACCCGCTGTCACCGGTGGACCTGGTGATCGACCACTCGGTGATGGTCGACAAGTTCGCCAGCGCCTCGGCCTTCGAAGAAAACGTCGAGATCGAAATGCAGCGCAACGGCGAGCGCTACGCCTTCCTGCGCTGGGGCCAGCACGCCTTCGCCAACTTCAGTGTGGTGCCGCCGGGCACCGGCATCTGCCACCAGGTCAACCTGGAATACCTGGGCCGGACCGTGTGGACCCGCGAGGAAGACGGCAACACCTACGCCTTCCCCGACACCCTGGTCGGTACCGACTCGCACACCACCATGATCAATGGCCTCGGCGTACTCGGCTGGGGCGTGGGCGGCATCGAGGCGGAGGCGGCCATGCTCGGCCAGCCGGTGTCGATGCTGATTCCCGAAGTGATCGGCTTCAAGCTCACCGGCAAGCTCAAGGAAGGCATCACGGCTACCGACCTGGTGCTGACGGTGACGCAGATGCTGCGCAAGAAAGGCGTGGTGGGCAAATTCGTCGAGTTCTACGGTGACGGCCTGGCCGACCTGCCCCTGGCCGACCGTGCCACCATCGCCAACATGGCCCCGGAATACGGCGCCACCTGTGGCTTCTTCCCGGTGGACGACATCACCCTGGGCTACCTGCGCCTGTCCGGTCGTCCGGAGCAGACCGTCAAGCTGGTCGAGGCCTACAGCAAGGCCCAGGGGCTGTGGCGCGAACCGGGCCACGAGCCGGTGTTCACCGACACCCTGGAACTGGACATGGGCCAGGTCGAGGCCAGCCTGGCCGGCCCCAAGCGTCCCCAGGACCGCGTCGCCCTGCCCCAGGTCAACCAGGCCTTCGATGACTTCATCGGCCTGCAGCTCAAGCCCAGCAAAAAAGAGGAAGGCCGCCTGCTCAGCGAAGGCGGTGGCGGTACCGCCGTGGGCGCGGCCGACCAGACCGGGGAAGTCGATTACGAATACGAGGGCCAGACCCACCGCCTGAAGAACGGCGCAGTGGTAATTGCCGCCATCACCTCCTGCACCAACACCTCCAACCCCAGCGTGATGATGGCCGCCGGCCTGCTGGCGAAGAAGGCCGTGGAGAAAGGCCTGCAGCGCAAACCCTGGGTCAAGAGTTCGCTGGCGCCGGGCTCCAAGGTGGTGACCGAATACTTCAATGCCGCCGGCCTGACCCGCTACCTCGACGAGTTGGGCTTCGACCTGGTGGGCTATGGCTGCACCACCTGCATCGGCAACTCCGGCCCCCTGCCCGACCCGATCGAGGCGGCAATCCAGAAGGCCGACCTCACCGTGGCCTCGGTGCTTTCCGGCAACCGCAACTTCGAAGGCCGGGTGCACCCGCTGGTGAAAACCAACTGGCTGGCCTCGCCGCCCCTGGTGGTGGCCTATGCCCTGGCCGGCAGCGTGCGGGTCAACATCGCCGAAGAGCCGCTGGGCACCGGCAAGGACGGCCAGCCGGTGTACCTCAAGGACATCTGGCCCACACAGAAGGAAATCAGCGACGCCATCCTGAAAGTCGACACGGCAATGTTCCGCAAGGAGTACGCCGAAGTCTTCGCCGGTGATGCCCAGTGGCAGGCCATCGACGTGCCCAAGGCCGACACCTACGCCTGGCAGTCGGACTCCACCTACATCCAGCACCCACCGTTCTTCGAGCGCATCACCGAGGCCCCGCCGCACATCGGTGACATCCATCAGGCGCGCATCCTGGCGCTGCTCGGCGACTCGGTGACCACCGACCACATTTCCCCCGCCGGCAACATCAAGGCCGACAGCCCGGCCGGTCGCTACCTGCGCGAACAGGGCGTGGAACCACGGGACTTCAACTCCTACGGTTCGCGCCGCGGCAACCACGAAGTGATGATGCGCGGCACCTTTGCCAACATCCGAATTCGTAACGAAATGTTGGGTGGCGAAGAAGGCGGCAACACCCTGCACGTGCCCAGCGGCGAGAAGCTGGCGATCTACGACGCGTCCATGCGCTACCAGGCCGAAGGCACACCGCTGGTGGTGGTCGCGGGCAAGGAATACGGCACCGGCTCCAGCCGCGACTGGGCGGCCAAGGGCACCAACCTGCTGGGGGTCAAGGCGGTCATCGCCGAAAGCTTCGAGCGCATCCACCGTTCCAACCTGGTCGGTATGGGCGTGCTGCCGCTGCAGTTCACCGGTGGCCAGGACCGCAAGAGCCTGGGCCTGAGCGGCAAGGAAACCCTGAGCATCGTGGGCCTGGACGGGGTCGAGTTGCGCCCGTCGATGACCCTCACCGTGGAGATCCTTCGCGAGGGCGGCAAGCTGGAACGGGCCGAAGTGCTGTGCCGTATCGACACCCTCAACGAGGTCGAGTACTTCAAGGCCGGTGGCATCCTGCACTACGTGCTGCGCCAGCTCATCGCCGGTCACTGACCCCCGTGTCGCGGCAGGGCAACCCTGCCGCGACGACTTCGGCGATCCCCTAACACAGCAACTGCGGTTACACTGCGCGCCGTATCAAACAATCATAAAAATGAAGGCGTTGAGACGCCTTACGCTCAACTTCAGGCAGCGATGGCCGATTAACTCGGTATCGCCCTTAGGGACAAGCCCGCCATGCGCAATAACCAGCCAGTAACGCAACGCGAACGAACGTTCCCTTCGCAACAACGTTTGATCTCCACGACCGACGCCAAAGGGCAGATCACCTACTGCAACGAGGCCTTCATCGACATCAGCGGCTTCTCTCGCGAAGAGCTGATTCGGGCCCCGCACAACCTGGTCCGTCACCCGGACGTGCCGCCCGCCGTGTTCGCCCACATGTGGACCACCCTGAAAAGCGGCCGCCCGTGGATGGGCATCGTCAAGAACCGCTGCAAGAACGGCGACTACTACTGGGTCAACGCCTACGTCACTCCGATGCTGGAAAATGGCCAGGTCGTGGGCTACGAGTCGGTGCGGGTCAAACCCACCCCCGAGCAGGTGCGCCGCGCCGAAGCCCTGTACCAGCGGATCAACGCCGGCAAGTCGGCGATTCCCACCCGCGACAAATGGTTGCCGGTGCTGCAGGACTGGCTGCCCTTCATCCTGATCAGCCAGATCGGCTTCCTGATCGGCATCTGGCTCAACCACGGCTGGGGCTTCGCCATTGCCGCCCTGCTCTCCGTGCCGCTCGGCCTGGCCGGGTTGAACTGGCAGCAACGTGGCCTCAAACGCTTGCTGCGCCTGGCCGACCAGACCACCTCCGACCCGCTGATCGCCCAGATGTACACCGACAGCCGTGGCGCCCAAGGCCGCCTGGAAATGTCCATTCTCAGCCAGGAAGCGCGCCTGAAAACCTGCCTCACCCGCCTGCAGGACAGCGCCGAAAACCTGACCGCTCAGGCCAAGCAGGCCGACGTGCTGGCACACAACAGCTCCGCCGGACTGGATCGCCAGCGCCAGGAGACCGAACAGGTCGCCACCGCGGTCAACGAAATGGCTGCCACCACCCTGGAAGTCGCAAGCAACGTGGCACGTACCGCCATCGCCACCCAGGAGGCCAACCGCCTGACCAGCGAAGGCCGCACCATCGCCGCGGAAACCCGCGAGGCCATCCAGCGCCTGTCGGTGTCGGTGGGCGAAACCGGTGAAACCGTCACCCGCCTGGCCCACGACAGCAATGAAATCGGCGGCGTGGTCGACGTGATCAAAGGCATTGCCGACCAGACCAACCTGCTCGCCCTCAACGCTGCCATCGAGGCTGCGCGTGCCGGTGAAATGGGCCGTGGTTTTGCCGTGGTCGCCGACGAGGTTCGCTCCCTGGCTCAACGCACTGCCGAGTCCACCGGGCAGATCCACCAGTTGATCGCCAAGCTTCAGCGCACCGCCGAAGAAGCGGTACTGACCATGGAAATCGGCCGCAAACAGGCCGACGACGGCGTCGAACGCGTACAGCAGGCCGACCAGGCCCTGGCCGGCATCAGCGACTCGGTGGCCAACATCGCCGACATGGCCAACCAGATCGCCGCCGCCGCGGAAGAACAGAGCGCCGTGGCCGACGAAATCAACCGCAACATCACCACCATCGCCGAACTGTCCGACCAGACCGCCGGCGAAGCCCAGAGCACCGCCCAGCTCAGCAAGGAACTGACCGCCACTGCGCACGGGCAGTATTCGTTGGTGGAACGGTTTAATCGCTAAACGCAAAAAGGCGCACCGGGTGATACCGGTGCGCTCTTGTCTTAACACCCTGCCAATACCGCCCTTGTAGACGCCAGCCTGCTGACTCCTACGATTGACAACACATCTCTTACTCGCTCAATAAGCGATCTGCACGATCGGCAGTATCACCACCTATAGGTGATGGCGTATAACGCCTTATACAGCCGCCACGTCCCTCCGACCGACTAGGAATAGGCGAGAGTACTGCGACAGCTGAACATCGCCTCTGGTAACAAGGAAGAGTTAATGAGCATCTTCGATATTTTCCGCAAGAAGCCCAAGATGCCTGCATCTATTGAGGATGGAATGGCTTCACAGGCACATGACTTTATCAACGCATTCCGAAGCCCTGGAGCACCAATTGACGCGGCACAACTAGACTTCAGCAGAGAGTCAATATTATTGGTGGATCACGTTCTCCATGACTTTTATTCGCAAGGGGCACAACTCCCAGAGGACCTGCATTTCCTGGCATCGGCTTATTTATTTGAGTGCGCCAGAAGGCACTATGGAGGGAGATACTTAAGAGGCGATGAAAATAATCCATTCGTTCTAGTAATCGGAGAGCCCGACTTCAAGATCGGATTTTGTGCAATGGAAAAGGTTTCGGGTAGGACCACAAATGGACCGGAGGACAATCTCCAATTCTTTTTTGATGGAATAGAATCCCCCTATCAGCAGAAAAAAAACGCCACATTGCTTTAGCTGTGTCGTGTCTAGAACATATTCATACCACCAAGCCGAGGTAGCCCCGGCAGTCGAGCATTGCGATGCCCATTTTGGGCGCCGCACCTCCAAAGCAATTCGCCCCGGGTATCTCTCCACTCCATCCAGGCTACAGGCTCAAGCGGCATATGCTGCCCAGGGTCAACTTCTCTCTAATAGTTAGGCTTATCACAATGACAAAATGGATTTTTGCCATCTGGCTTGCAGGCATCATTATCCTTGGCTTTGAGATTGCAACCTTTCCCCCTGAAGAACACGTTAGCGGTAGCACGGAAGCAAGTCGCCTCACCGTACTTGTTTTTGTGCTTCTTTGTTTACCCTCAAGCGTTTTATCACTCCCACTTGCATTGATGGGACTAGACTTTTACTCCGATCAGAATTGGTTTGTACATAACGAACAACATGCTATTTTCATCTGGCTGATTGTTCATATTATTTTCGCCCTAGCTCAATGGGCTTTTATTTTTTGGTTAATAAAACGTCGCAAAAACAACCCTGCCCGCAAGATGGGTTAAGCATCCCGACACCCACTATTTTGGTGCCGGGCCTCCAAGGCGCTTCGCCCCCCGGGTATCGCTTCGCTCCACCCAGGCTACCGGTGTCGGGCCTACTTCTAGCTGACCAACCGGACGCGTTCCCCAAGGGACTTGAGGGTCACCCAGCGTGCAAAGCAGCGCATCAAGGAACTGAAGCATTACGCGCGGTACTGAACCGGAGCCAGGCTGATCGACGCCTTCCATGCGCCAGATCAAGCAATACGCATCGAGCCAACAGGACGGTTGCCAGATGCTGCCCGTGGCGTCAGGATTCAGCCAAGCCCCCAAGGAAGCCGTGGCCGATGACCCTGGAGCATTACAACCGTTCGCGTCGGCACGCCGACTTTCTCGAGTCGCTGCTCACCACGCTGGTGATCGCCCTGTTGGCGCTGGCACTGTTCGTCCCGGAAGATGAACTGCTCATCGCCCTGGCCGTGGTGATCGGCGGTGTGCTGGTGGGGCTGTACCGGCAGCATCAGTCACTCGGCGAGTACCGCTGCCCACGGTGCGGTGGTTGCCCGCACAGCGCGCAGGATGAGCGCATCGGCCATCAACAGGAATTGACCACGCCCCACTGCCTGCACTGTCGGCTGCCCCTTTCCGACTAGATCAAACCACCGCAAGACCGCATGGACGCCCATGACTCGATACATCACAAACCTGGCAGGTTTCGCCCTGCTCGCCTGCAGCCTGTTGGCCCATGCCGAACAAGGCCTGCCTTTTGGCCATCACGATCCCGACGAGATCGACGTGAGCACCAGCGTACTGCTCTACCGCTGCGCCCCTGAGAGTTTCAGCCTCTGGCTCGCGCCGGAGAACGCGCCGCGCCAGGACGGCGATCGGGTACTGCCCTTCGACAGCGCCCAGCAGCTGCTCTGCGAAAGCCGGGGTCACCGCTATTCGGTGAGCAGCCACCATTACCGCGGCGACGCACCGACCGGCTTCTGCGCGGGCGCGCAGGCCGTCAAGGTTGGCCTGTTGCGCGATGGCCAGTTGCTGCATGACGGTTACCTGGCCAACTACTGCACGCTGAATGGCGCGACCGAATTCCATTTCGGCGCACAGGATCGCGCCTGCACCGTGCAGCGACTCGACGACGGCCCGCCGGTCAATCGCTGCGAAGTGGCTCCGGCGAAGAAACCGTAGAGAAGGGCCACGCAAGAATAGCGCTCCCCCTCTACGCTTGTGTCTGCATCACGCATCGCCCCGGGTATCGCTTCGCTCCACCCAGGCTACGGCGTTGCGTTACCTCGATAGAAAACCTGCCACCGCATCCGCTGCGGCATCCAGGTGCTGCTCGTGGGTGTAGCCCGAGACCTTCAATGGCTTGAGGTCATGGTCGCCACTGACCAGCCAGTGCAGCGTGATTGATCCAGAGAGCGGGTAACCGGCCACGGTGTGGCGGTCGCCCATGGGGTCGCGCTCGCCCTGGACGATCAGGGTCGGCGTGCGCAGGTCGGCCAGGTGCGCGACCCGCGGCTTGTCGGCCTTGCCGATGGCATGAAACGGATAGCCCAGGCAGACCAGCGCATCGGCCTGAAGCTCATCCGCCAGCAGGCTGGCCATCCGCCCGCCCATGGACTTGCCGCCGATGGCCAGTGGCCCTGCGACCTGTTGGCGCACCTGAGCATGCACCGCACGCCAGTGTTCCAGCAGTCTGGCCTGGGGGTTCGGAGGGCGCTTCTTGCCGTCTTCGCGGCGCGCCGCCATGTAGGCGAACTCGAAGCGCACCACGGCAACCCCGCGTGCCGCGAGGCGTTGCGCCATCTGCTGCATGAAGTCGCTGTCCATGGGCGCACCCGCGCCGTGGGCGAGGATCAGCGTCGCCTTGCAGGTCCCCTCCGGGCGGTCCCACAACGTCGTGATATCACCCTGCCCCTGCGTGCATTGATCCTCGTCAATACCGCCGCCCAGCCCTTTGCTCATGCTTACCTCGCTTGGAAATCTGCCGGTGGCTCGGCCGCTCATGCCTGCGCCACCGGATTGATCGAACGTTTTGCCACGGAAGCCCACACAATGAACGCAACAACCAGTGCCGCCTACAACTACAAGGTGGTTCGCCAGTTCGCCGTGATGACGGTGGTTTGGGGCATCGTCGGGATGGGGCTCGGCGTGTTCATCGCCGCGCAACTGGCCTGGCCGGAGCTCAACCTGAACCTGCCCTGGACCAGCTTCGGGCGCCTGCGCCCGCTGCACACCAACGCTGTCATCTTCGCCTTCGGCGGCTGCGCGCTGTTCGCCACCAGCTACTACGCCGTACAACGAACCTCCCAGGCGACCCTGTTCGCCCCGCGCCTCGCTGCCTTCACCTTCTGGGGCTGGCAACTGGTGATCGTCCTCGCGGCGATCACCCTGCCGCTGGGTTACACCAGCAGCAAAGAGTACGCCGAACTGGAATGGCCGATCGACATTCTGATCACCATCGTCTGGGTCAGCTACGCCATCGTGTTCTTCGGCACCATCGTCAAACGCCGGGTCAGCCACATCTATGTCGGCAACTGGTTCTTCGGCGGGTTCATCCTGACCGTCGCGCTGCTGCACGTGGTCAACAACCTGGAAGTGCCGGTCACCCTGACCAAGTCCTACTCGATCTACTCGGGTGCCACCGACGCCATGGTGCAATGGTGGTACGGCCACAACGCGGTGGGCTTCTTCCTGACCGCCGGTTTCCTGGGGATGATGTACTACTTCGTGCCGAAGCAGGCCGGTCGCCCGGTGTATTCCTATCGCCTGTCCATCGTGCACTTCTGGGCGCTGATCACCCTGTACATCTGGGCCGGCCCGCACCACCTGCACTACACCGCCCTGCCTGACTGGGCGCAATCCCTGGGCATGGTGATGTCTCTGGTGCTGCTGGCACCGAGCTGGGGCGGCATGATCAACGGGATGATGACCCTGTCGGGCGCCTGGCACAAACTGCGCACCGACCCGATCCTGCGCTTCCTGGTGGTGTCGCTGGCCTTCTACGGCATGTCCACGTTCGAAGGCCCGATGATGGCGATCAAGACCGTCAACGCGCTTTCCCACTACACCGACTGGACCATCGGCCACGTGCACGCCGGTGCCCTCGGCTGGGTCGCCATGGTGTCGATCGGCTCGCTGTACCACCTGATTCCCAAGGTCTACGGCCGCGAGCAGATGTACAGCATCGGCCTGATCAACGCTCACTTCTGGCTCGCCACCATCGGCACCGTGCTCTACATCGCCTCGATGTGGGTCAACGGCATCGCCCAGGGCCTGATGTGGCGCGCGGTCAACGAAGACGGAACGCTCACCTACTCCTTCGTCGAAGCGCTGGAAGCCAGCCACCCTGGTTTCGTGGTGCGCGTCATCGGCGGTGCGGTGTTCTTCGCCGGCATGCTGCTGATGGCCTGGAACGTCTGGCAGACCGTGCGCAACACCCAGGCGGAAGAACTGAAAGCCGCCGCCCAGTATTCGCTTGAGGGAGCCCATTGATGAAACACGAACTGCTCGAGAAGAACATCGGCCTGATGGCGCTGATGATGGTGTTCGCCGTCAGCATCGGCGGCCTGACCCAGATCGTCCCGCTGTTCTTCCAGGACGTCACCAACGAACCGGTCGAGGGCATGAAGCCCTACACGGCCCTGCAACTGGAAGGCCGCGACATCTACATCAAGGAAGGCTGCGTTGGCTGCCACTCGCAGATGATCCGTCCGTTCCGCGCCGAGACCGAGCGCTACGGCCACTACTCCGTCGCCGGCGAAAGCGTCTGGGACCACCCCTTCCTGTGGGGCTCCAAGCGCACCGGCCCGGACCTGGCTCGTGTGGGCGGCCGCTACTCGGACGAGTGGCACCGCGCCCACCTGTACAACCCGCGCAACGTGGTGCCGGAGTCGAAGATGCCGGCCTACCCCTGGCTGGTGGAGAACACCCTGGACGGCAAGGACACCGCCGCCAAGATCAAGGCCATGCGCTTCCTCGGCGTGCCCTACACCGACGACGACATCGCCGGTGCCGCTGACGCAGTGAAAGGCAAGACCGAGATGGACGCCCTGGTCGCCTACCTGCAAGTGCTCGGCACTGCGCTGCAGAACAAGAGGTAGGCCCATGATTTTCGACCTGATCGATATCGGCTTCGTGCGCGGCGCGGGCACCGCCCTGGTGTTCACCGCCTTCACCTGCGTGACCCTCTGGGCCTACAGCGCCAAGCGCGCCACGGCCTTCGACGAGGCCGCGCAACTGCCCTTTGCCGATGAACCCAAGACTGCCGCACCGAGGAGCACCACCCCATGAGCACTTTCTGGAGCTGGTACGTCACCCTGCTCACGGCCTCCACCCTGCTCGCCCTGTTCTGGCTGATCTTCGCCACCCGCAAGAGCGAAGTTCACAAGAGCGAAACCGAGCAGACCATGGGGCATGCCTTCGACGGCATCGAGGAATACGACAACCCACTGCCCAAGTGGTGGTTCATGCTGTTCCTCGGCACCCTGGTGTTTTCCGTGGGCTACCTGCTGCTCTACCCGGGCATGGGCAACTGGAAAGGCCTGCTGCCCGGCTATGAAGATGGCTGGACCCAAGTCGCCCAGTGGCAGCGCGAAATGGACCAGGCCGACCAGGCCTACGGCCCGATCTTCGCCAAATATGCCGCCATGCCTCTGGAAGAGGTGGCAAAAGACGAGCAGGCGCTGAAAATGGGTGGCCGCATGTTCGCCACCTATTGCTCGGTCTGCCACGGCTCGGACGCCAAGGGCGCGATGGGCTTCCCCAACCTGACCGACGCCCACTGGCGCTGGGGCGGCGAGGCGGAAACCATCAAGACCAGCATCCTGCATGGCCGCCAGGGCGTGATGCCAGCCTGGGGTCAGCTGCTGGGCGAAGAGGGCGTGAAGCAGGTGGCCGCCTATGTCCGCCAGGACCTGGCCAAGCTGCCGCTGCCGGAAGGCACCGATGTGGACGTCGACCACGGCCGCACCCTGTTCAGCACCAACTGCGCCGCCTGCCACGGCCCGGTCGGTACCGGCATGGCCATGCTCGGCGCGCCGGACCTGACCCACTCCCAGGGCTGGATCTATGGCTCGAGCCTGGCGCAGCTGCAGCAGACTATCCGCCACGGCCGCAATGGCCAGATGCCTGCGCAGGAACAGTACCTGGGTAACGACAAGGTCCACCTGCTGGCCGCCTACGTGCTGAGCCTGAGCCGCGAGGAGAAGGCCGCCGAGCCGATCGCCGCCCAGTAAGCGACAGGCTGGCCCGTCCGGTTGGACGGGCCAGCCGAACCACCGCCCCACCCCCTCCGCTGTCACGCCGACCGGCGTTGCGACCGCATGCGACCCAGAGTCGCACCCCGGCGACCAATGGCGCTCCGCCCGTTCCAGTTGCGCTAATCTATCCAGCAGTCGCCACCTGCCATAACTCCAAGGCGATTCCCATCTTCGTCGCTCCACTTTGGAGCAAATCGATTCAGGCTCAGTGGCTTAGAGTGAGTCTCAATTGCCTCCGCAAAGCCCTTGAAACCCTGATTGTGTCGGCTTGTGTCGTTGCAATGGCTACCTGCTTTCTCCATACTTGCCGCCGATTTTTGTCCCTAAAAAATCCATTAACCGTGGAACCCCAGCATGAGCACAGCAATCAGTCAGACTGCTTATAACTACAAGGTGGTCCGCCAGTTCGCCGTAATGACGGTGATCTGGGGGGTCATTGGCATGGGTCTAGGCGTGTTCATCGCCGCACAACTCGTGTGGCCGGAACTCAACCTGGGCATGGAATGGACGAGCTTCGGCCGTCTGCGTCCCCTGCACACCAACGCGGTGATCTTCGCCTTTGGCGGTTGCGCCCTGTTCGCCACTTCTTATTACGTGGTCCAGCGCACCAGCCAGACTCGCCTGATCTCCGACGGTCTGGCCGCCTTCACCTTCTGGGGCTGGCAAGCAGTCATCGTCCTGGCTGTGATCACCCTGCCGATGGGCTACACCAGCACCAAGGAATACGCTGAGCTCGAGTGGCCGATCGATATCCTGCTGGGCATCGTGTGGATCACCTACGCGGTCGTGTTCTTCGGCACCATCGTCAAGCGCAAGACCAAGCACATCTATGTCGGCAACTGGTTCTTCGGTGCCTTCATCCTTGTGACCGCCATGCTGCACATCGTCAACAGCGCCGCCGTTCCGGTCAGCCTGTTCAAGTCGTACTCGGCCTATGCCGGTGCAACCGACGCGATGATCCAGTGGTGGTACGGCCACAACGCCGTAGGTTTCTTCCTGACCACCGGCTTCCTGGGGATGATGTACTACTTCGTGCCGAAGCAGGCCGAGCGTCCGATCTACTCCTACCGCCTGTCCATCGTGCACTTCTGGGCACTGATCACCCTGTACATCTGGGCCGGTCCGCACCACCTGCACTACACCGCTCTGCCGGATTGGGCTCAGTCCCTGGGCATGGCCATGTCCATCATCCTGCTGGCTCCGAGCTGGGGCGGCATGATCAACGGCATGATGAGCCTGTCCGGCGCCTGGCATAAGCTGCGCACCGACCCGATCCTGCGCTTCCTGGTGGTATCGCTGGCGTTCTACGGCATGTCGACCTTCGAAGGCCCGATGATGGCCATCAAGACCGTCAACGCCCTGTCCCACTACACCGACTGGACCATCGGCCACGTACACGCTGGTGCACTCGGCTGGGTAGCGATGATCTCCATCGGCTCGCTTTATCACCTGATCCCGAAGGTCTATGGTCGCGAGCAGATGCACAGCATCGCCCTGATCAACACTCACTTCTGGCTGGCGACCATCGGCACCGTGCTGTACATCGCGTCCATGTGGGTCAACGGCATCACCCAGGGCCTGATGTGGCGTGCAGTCAACGAAGACGGCACCCTCACCTATTCCTTCGTCGAAGCGCTGGAAGCCAGCCACGCCGGTTTCGTGGTTCGCATGATCGGTGGCGCGTTCTTCGTCACTGGCATGCTGTTGATGGCTTACAACACCTACCGCACCGTGCGTGCCGCCAAGCCGGCTGAATACGCTGCGGCTGCGCAGATTCCCGCCGGAGTAGCTCACTGATGAAACACGAAATCGTCGAGAAGAATATCGGCCTGATGGCGCTGCTGATGGTGATCGCCGTCAGCGTCGGCGGCCTGACCCAGATCGTCCCGCTGTTCTTCCAGGACGTCACCAATGAGCCGGTGGAGGGCCTGCGCCCTTACACCGCCCTGGAGCTGGAAGGCCGTGACGTCTACATCGCCAACGGCTGTGTGGGTTGCCACTCCCAGATGATCCGTCCGTTCCGCGCCGAGACCGAGCGCTACGGCCATTACTCCGTTGCCGGCGAAAGCGTCTGGGACCACCCGTTCCTGTGGGGCTCCAAGCGTACCGGTCCAGACCTGGCCCGCGTTGGCGGCCGCTACTCGGACGAATGGCAGCGTGCTCACCTGTACAACCCGCGCAACGTGGTACCGGAGTCGAAGATGCCGGCCTACCCGTGGCTGGTCGAGCACAAGCTCGATGGCAAGGACACCGCCAAGAAAATGGAAGTCATGCGTGGCTTCGGCATCCCCTACACCGACGAAGACATCGCCGGCGCGCGGGACGCTGTGAAGGGCAAGACCGAAATGGACGCCATCGTCGCGTACCTGCAGGTTCTCGGCACCTCCATCAAGAACAAACGGTAACGCACGATGCTTTCTTTCCTCACGGACATCGGGACCATTCGCGGTATAGGCACGGCAGTCGTGTTCATCGCCTTCATCGGCGTCGTGCTCTATGCCTACAGCAGCAAGCGCAAGTCCAGCTTCGACGAAGCCGCGAACCTGCCCTTCGCTGACGAGCCGCCGAAGCCCAAGACCGACGAAGAACAGAAAACCAACACGCGTGACGAGCAATCTTCCAGGAGCAATAACCAATGACCACGTTCTGGAGTTGGTACGTAACAATCCTTTCATTAGGCACCATCTTCGCCCTCACCTGGCTGATCTTCAGCACCCGCAAGGGCCAGCGCCAGGAAACCACCGATCAGACCGTCGGCCATGAGTTCGACGGCATCGAGGAGTACGACAACCCGCTGCCGAAGTGGTGGTTCATGCTGTTCGTCGGCACCATCATCTTCGCCCTCGGCTACCTGGCCCTGTACCCGGGCCTAGGTAACTGGAAAGGCCTGCTGCCGGGCTACGACTACCTGGACAACGAAGCCAAGACCCCCTTCGCCACCAACGTTCAGATCGCCAACGGCGAGTTCCGCAACAGCGGCTGGACCGGCGTGCACGAGTGGGAAAAGGAAATGGCCAAGGCTGACGCCCAGTACGGCCCGATCTTCGCCAAGTACGCGGCCATGCCGATCGAAGAAGTGGCCAAGGACGAGCAAGCCCTGAAAATGGGTGGCCGCCTGTTCGCGTCCAACTGCTCCGTCTGCCACGGTTCCGACGCCAAGGGCGCCTACGGCTTCCCGAACCTGACCGACACCGAATGGCGCTGGGGCGGCGACGCCGAAACCATCAAGACCACCATCCTGCATGGCCGTCAGGGCATGATGCCTGCTCAGGGCCCGGCGATCGGTGAAGATGGCGTGCGCAACGTAGCCGCTTACGTGCTGACCGAACTGGCTGGCCGCAAGCTGCCGGAAGGCGTCGAAGCCGACGTGGAAGCTGGCGGCAAGGTGTTCGCCACCGTCTGCTCGGCCTGCCACACCGCACAAGGTACCGGCATGACCGCCATGGGCGCACCGAACCTGACCAACCCAAGCGCATTTATCTACGGCAGCAGCTACGCTCAACTGCAGCAGACCATTCGCTATGGCCGTCACGGCAACATGCCTGCCCAGGAAGCCTTCCTCGGCAACGACAAGGTGCACCTGCTGGCCGCTTACGTGTACAGCCTGTCGCAAAAGCCGGAAAGCAAGTAATTCCTGATTGCATTCTGGCGCGACTTCGCGTCGCACCCGGTACCCGTCTCGCAGGCGTACCATAGCGTAATAGTGAAATTGACCCCGGTTGGCACGTATCGGCCGGGGCAGCCAACCAAAACCGCTGTGGTACGACCTGATGAGCTCACAGATACCAGTCAAAGACGTCACCCCTGCCTCGGCCAAAGGCGACACCGTCGACCTCTACGCCAACCGTGAAAAAATCTACACCCGTGCCTTTACCGGGATCTTCCGCAACCTGCGGATGGTCGGCGGTGGCGCCCTCTTCCTCCTCTACTTCGGCACCGTCTGGCTCAACTGGAACGGTCACCAGGCTGTCTGGTGGAACCTGCCGGAGCGCAAATTCCATATCTTCGGCGCCACCTACTGGCCCCAGGATTTCGTACTCCTCTCCGCCCTGCTGATCATCGCCGCCTTCGGCCTGTTCTTCATCACCGTGTTCGCCGGCCGCGTCTGGTGCGGCTACACCTGCCCGCAGAGCGTGTTCACCTGGGTGTTCATGTGGGCGGAGAAGGTCACCGAAGGTGACCGCAACCAGCGCATGAAGCTCGACAAGACGCCGATGAGCGCGCAGAAATTCCTGCGCAAGCTGGCCAAGCACAGCATCTGGGTCGCCGTATCCCTGGCCACGGCGCTGACGTTCGTGGGCTACTTCTCGCCGATCCGCGAGCTGATCCCCGAGCTGCTGACCCTGGAAGCCAGCGGCTGGGCGGTGTTCTGGGTCGGCTTCTTCACCCTTGCCACCTACGGCAACGCCGGCTGGCTGCGCGAGCAGGTGTGCATCTACATGTGCCCCTACGCGCGCTTCCAGAGCGTGATGTTCGACCAGGACACCCTGATCGTCTCCTACGACCCGCGCCGTGGCGAACAGCGCGGTCCGCGCAAGAAAGGCGCCGACTACAAGGCCCTGGGCCTCGGCGACTGCATCGACTGCAAGATGTGCGTGCAGGTCTGCCCCACCGGCATCGACATCCGTGACGGCCTGCAGGTCGAGTGCATCGGCTGCGCGGCGTGCATCGACGCCTGCGACGACATCATGGACAAGATGAACTACCCGAAAGGGCTCATCAGCTACACAACCGAACACAATCTATCCGGGCAGAAGACTCACCTGATGCGCCCGCGCCTGATAGGCTACGCCGTCGCGCTGCTGGCCATGATGGCGGTGTTCGCCTGGGCCGTTGCCAACCGCCCGCTGGTCGAGCTGGACGTACTCAAGGACCGTGTGCTGTTCCGTGAAAACGAAGAAGGCCGGATCGAGAACGTCTACACCCTCAAAGTCATGAACAAGTCTCAGCAGGACATGACCTTCGTGATCAAGGCCGACGGCCTCGACGGCCTGATCTACGAAGGCCGCAGCGAAGTCCGTGCCCAGGCGGGCGAGGTCCTGTCGCTGCCGATCGAGCTGTCCATCGCACCGGAGAAATTGCCCTCCAGTGCCAATGAAATCATGTTCCATATTCAGTCCGCTGACGATGAGAGCATCAACAACACCGCTGCGAGCCGCTTCATCGGCCCCAGCGTTCGCTGACCCAAAGGTAGTACGCACGCATGTCTGAAGAAGCACCGATCAAACCCTGGTACAAACAGTTCTGGCCGTGGTTCATTCTGTTCCTGCTCGGCTATTCGGTTGTACAGGGTCTGACCTTGCTGACCATCGCCACGAAGAACCCGCCGGGCCTGATTTCCGATGACTACTACGACGTCGGCAAGGGCATCAACCAGTCCCTGGAGCGCGAGAACTTCGCCAAGCGCCTGCAGCTGCGCGCCGACCTGGACCTGGACAACGAAGCCGGCACCGCCGAACTGCGCCTGACCGGCAACAGCGGCCCGTCCCAGCTGGTGCTAAACCTGATCTCCCCGACTCAGCCGGAGCGCGACCGCCGCGTGGTGCTGCAGCCCCAGGGCGAAGGCGTCTACACCGGGCACCTGCAGGATGCCGTACAAGGCCGCCGCTTCGTCGAACTGATCGGCCGCGAGGGCGACAACGACTGGCGCCTGTTCGAGGAAGAAACCCTGGAAGCCGGCAAGACCGTCCGCCTCGGCGACGAGTAACCCTGCCGACCGTCGATGACCAATCCCCTCCCCTGCTACCACTGTGGCCTGCCGGTTCCCGCCGGCAGTCATTTTCATGCCCAGGTCCTGGGCGAAGAACACGCCATGTGCTGCCCGGGCTGCCAGGCGGTGGCCGAAGCCATCGTCGCCGGCGGGCTCGAGCACTATTACCGGCACCGCAGTGAAACCGCCGCCAACCCCCAGGACCTGCCGCAGATCCTGCCGGACGAACTGGCGCTGTACGACCGCAGCGACGTGCAGCAGCCCTTCGTCCAGCAACAGGGTGAGCTGAGCGAGACCTGCCTGCTGATCGAGGGGATCAGTTGCGCCGCCTGTGGCTGGCTGATCGAGAAACACCTGCGCGGGCTGCCGGGGATCGCCGAGGCCTACCTCAACCTGTCCAACCACCGCCTGCAGGTGCGCTGGGCCGACAGCCAGCTGCCGCTGAGCAGCCTGCTCGCCGAGTTGCGCAAGATCGGCTACGCCGGCCATCCCTGGCAGGCCGATGCCGCCGCCGAGCGCCTGACCCAGGAAAACCGCCGCGCCATGCGCGAACTGGGGGTCGCCGGGCTGCTGTGGATCCAGATCATGATGGCGACGATGGCCACCTGGCCGGAGTTCAACATCGACCTCACCCCGGAACTGGACATGATCATGCGCTGGGTCAGCCTGTTCCTGACCACGCCGATCGTCTTCTACTGCTGCCGCCAGTTCTTCCGCGGCGCCATGCGCGACCTGCGCACCCGCCACCTGACCATGGACGTCTCGGTGTCCCTGGCCATCGGCGGCGCCTACCTGGCCGGCATCTGGTCCACGGTGACCGGCCACGGCGAGTTGTATTTCGACGCCGTGGGCATGTTCGCCCTGTTCCTGCTGGCCGGTCGCTACCTGGAACGCCGGGCCCGGGAACGTACCGCCGCGGCCACCGCCCAGCTGGTCAACCTGCTGCCGGCCTCCTGCCTGCGCTTGGATGCCGACGGCCAGACCCAGCGCATCCTGCTCAGCGAACTGCGTGAAGGCGAGCAGATCCTAGTGCCGCCGGGCGCCCTGCTGCCGGCGGACGGCCGCATTCTCAGCGGCCAGTCCAGCGTCGATGAGTCGCTGCTCACCGGCGAGTACCTGCCGCAACCGCGCAGCGTGGGTGACGCCGTCACCGCCGGCACCCTGAACGTCGAAGGTCCGCTCACCGTGCAGGTCGAGGCCCTGGGCGATGCCACCCGGCTGTCGGCCATCGTCCGCCTGCTGGAACGCGCCCAGAGCGACAAGCCGCGCTTGGCGGAAATCGCCGACAAGGTGTCCCAGTGGTTCCTGCTGTTCGTGCTGCTGGCTGCGGCCGCCGTCGGCCTGGCCTGGCTGCAGATCGACCCGGCGCGGGCCTTCTGGGTGGTGCTCGCCCTGCTGGTCGCCACTTGCCCCTGCGCCCTGGCCCTGGCCACGCCCACGGCCCTCACCGCGGCCACCGGCAGCCTGCACAAACTGGGCATGCTGCTGACCCGTGGCCACGTCATGGAAGGCCTGAACCAGATCGACACGGTGATCTTCGACAAGACCGGCACCCTGACTGAAGGGCGGTTGACCCTCAGCGCCATCCACCCGCTCGGCGCCCTCGACAGCGACACCTGCCTGGCCCTGGCCGCGGCCCTGGAAAACCGCTCCGAGCACCCCATCGCCCGCGCCTTCGGCCGTGCCGCCCAGGCCGCCGAGCAGGTCGACAGCATTCCCGGCCAGGGCCTGCATGGCTCGGTCGACGGCCGTGTGCTGCGCATCGGCCAGGCCGGCTTCGTCAGCGAACTGAGCGGGCAGCCGGCACCATCGATTCCCGGCGAGCAGGGGCAATGGCTGCTGCTGGGTGATGAACAAGGACCGCTGGCCTGGTTCGTCCTCGACGACCGCCTGCGTGAAGACGCGCCGGCCCTGGTCGCCGAATGCCGCGCCCGGGGCTGGCAGGTGCTGCTGCTGTCCGGCGACAGCTCGCCGATGGTCGGTGAGGTGGCCCGCCAGCTGGGTATCGAGCAGGCCCAGGGCGGCATGACCCCGGACGCCAAGCTGGCAACCCTGAAAACCCTGCATGAACAGGGCCGCCGCGTGCTGATGCTGGGCGACGGCGTCAACGACGTGCCGGTGCTCGCCGCCGCCGACATCAGCGTGGCCATGGGCAGCGCCACCGACCTGGCCAAGACCAGTGCCGACGCGGTGCTACTGTCCAACCGCCTGGACAGCCTGATCCAGGCCTTCACGCTGGCCCGCCGCACCCGCCGGATCATTATCGAGAACCTGACCTGGGCCAGCCTGTACAATGGCCTGGTGCTGCCCTTCGCTGCCCTGGGCCTGATCACGCCGATCTGGGCCGCGCTGGGCATGTCCGTGAGTTCGCTGCTGGTGGTGCTCAACGCCCTGCGCCTGACCCGCACCTAGGGTGGATCACGCGTCCTGTCTCCACCGCCAGTGCCGGTGGAGGCAGAAGCGATCCGCCCCATTTCGGAGATCCCATGACCGCCCTCTACATCCTGATCCCCGTCGCCATCGGTCTGGTGGCCTTCGCCATCTGGCTGTTCTTCTGGGCGGTCGACAGCGGTCAGTACGACGACCTCGACGGCCCCGCCCACAGCATCCTGCTCGACGACGAGGACCCGCTGCACAAGGCCGGCGTCGAACAGGCCAAAGCCCCCGAAGAGCCCGAGGACACGCCGCGTGGCTGAACTGCTGCCGCTGCTGGTCTCGGCGCTGATCCTCGGCCTGCTCGGTGGCGGCCACTGCCTGGGCATGTGCGGCGGCCTGATGGGCGCCCTGACCCTGGCCATCCCGCCGGAACGCCGTGGCCAACGCCTGCGCCTGCTGCTGGCCTACAACCTGGGCCGTATCCTCAGCTACACCCTGGCCGGCCTGCTGATCGGCCTGGCCGGCTGGGCCGTCGCCAACAGCCCGGCGGCCAACGCCATGCGGGTGGTCGCGGCGCTGCTGCTGATCACCATGGGCCTGTACCTGGCCGGCTGGTGGAGCGGCCTGACCCGCATCGAAGCCCTGGGCCGCGGCCTGTGGCGCTACATCCAGCCGTTGACCCGGCGTTTCATGCCGGTCACCAGCATCCCCCGGGCCTTGGTGCTCGGGGGCCTGTGGGGCTGGCTGCCGTGCGGCCTGGTCTACAGCACCCTGCTGTGGGCCGCCAGCCAGGGCAACGCCGCGGACAGTGCCGCGCTGATGTTCGCCTTCGGCCTCGGCACCCTGCCGGTGCTGATCGCCACCGGCCTGGCCGCCGAACGCCTGACCGCCCTGCTGCGCAAGCGCAGCGTGCGCATAGCCGGCGGCGTGCTGGTGATCCTGTTCGGCATCTGGACCCTGCCCGGGCCGCACCAACACTGGCTGATGGGCCACTGAGCAAGCCCCGCGCCGTGTTGACCCAGGTCAAGACTGTGCCGGGCATGGCTCCCTAGACTGGCGGCATTGCCTTTCGTGGGACACCTCCAATGCTCGACGCCATCCACTGGGACACCGACCTGATCCGTCGCTACGACCAGGCCGGCCCACGCTACACCTCCTACCCCACCGCCATGCAGTTCCATGGCGACATCGGCCCCTTCGACCTGCTGCATGCCCTGCGCGACAGCCGCAAGGCCCTGCGCCCGCTCTCGCTGTACCTGCACGTACCGTTCTGCGCGAACATCTGCTACTACTGCGCCTGCAACAAGGTCATCACCAAGGACCGGGGCCGCGCCCAGACCTACCTGCGCGAACTGCAGCACGAGATCGAAGTGGTCACCCGCCACCTCGACAACCGCCAGGTGGTCGAGCAGCTGCACATCGGCGGCGGCACCCCGACCTTCCTCAGCCACGACGAGCTGCGCCAGTTGATGGGGCACCTGCGCGAGCATTTCCACCTGCTGGATGACGACTCCGGCGACTACAGCATCGAGATCGACCCGCGGGAGGCCGACTGGTCGACCATGGGCCTGCTGCGCGAACTGGGTTTCAACCGAGTCAGCCTCGGTGTCCAGGACCTGGATCCGGCCGTGCAGCGCGCGGTGAACCGCCTGCAGAGCCTGGAGGAAACCCGCGCCATCGTCGAAGCCGCGCGCACCCTGCAATACCGCTCGGTAAACATCGACCTGATCTACGGCCTGCCGCTGCAAACCCCGGAAAGCTTCGCCAGGACCGTGGACGAGATCATCGCCCTGCAACCGGATCGCCTGTCACTGTTCAACTACGCCCACCTGCCCGAGCGCTTCATGCCCCAGCGGCGCATCAACAGCCAGGACCTGCCCAGCGCCGCCGACAAGCTGGCGATGCTCCAGGGCAGCATCGCTCAGCTCGGCAAGGCGGGTTACCGCTACATCGGCATGGACCACTTCGCCCTGCCGGACGACGAGCTGGCCAGCGCCCAGGAAGACGGCAGCCTGCAGCGAAACTTCCAGGGCTATACCACCCACGGCCATTGCGACCTGATCGGCCTGGGCGTCTCGGCCATCAGCCAGATCGGCGACCTCTACTGCCAGAACAGCAGCGACCTGGGCAATTACCAGCAGCAGTTGGCCAGCGGCCAACTGGCCACCCAGCGCGGGCTGCACTGCAACGAGGACGATCGGGTACGGCGGGCGGTGATCCAGCAACTGATCTGCCACTTCCACCTGGATATCGCCGAGGTCGAGCGGCGCTTCGGGATCGATTTTTCCAGCTATTTCGTGGAGGCCTGGCCGGCCCTGCAGCAGATGGCCAGCGACGGACTGATCAGGCTGGATGACAGGGCTATCGAAGTGTTGCCCGCAGGCCGCCTGCTGGTTCGCTCGGTGTGCATGGTCTTCGACCATTACCTCAACGAACACAGCCGGCAGCGCTTCTCGCGGGTCATCTGAGGCCCGCGCCCTGCTTACATGGCGAGCGACACGGCGGCCTGCATCTGCTCCGAAGACAGGCCCTGCTCGCGCATCGCCTTGATCAGGTTGGCGTTGGCGCTGATCAGCGCGCCGTTGAGGCTCGCCAGCTCGGTTTGGATGGCCTCGGCCTTCAGGCGCCGCTCATCGGCACTCAGGTACTGGTCGGCCATCACCGCTTCCAGCTCGGCCTTCTTGGCCGCGATCTGCGCCTTCAGCTCGCGGATCATCTTGAGGATGTTCTTGATCAGCTCCGGCAGGTCGGCATCGTCGATGTCGCGGTTCTTCTTGTCGCTGGCCGACCGTGCCTGGCCTGCCTCCGACAGGAACACCCGGATCTCCTGACGCATCTTGTCCTTAAGCAGCGGCGTGTCTTCGGCGGACGCGTTCTCTGCGGCTTTTTGCCGCTGCACCGGCGTGCCGATGTTGCCGACCGATGTTGTAGAGTCGATGCGCATGGCGTAGCTCCTGGCTCGCACGTGATCACGTCTCTGAATCGGCTGTGAATGAGCAAACTTGAGCACCGTGTCAGGTTCCGGCCGGCTGGTCGTCAGACGCCCCCTCCTGTACCCTTACGACTCTTGTGTGTTTACTTCAGGAAGAAACGACGATGTCCGAAAGCATCAAGCTGCGTGCCCCCCACCAAGCCCACTGCAAGGATTGCAGCTTGGCCAGCCTGTGCCTGCCGCTGTCGTTGAACCTGGAAGACATGGACGCCCTGGACGAAATCGTCAAACGTGGCCGCCCGCTGAAGAAAGGCGAATTCCTGTTCCGCCAGGGCGACGACTTCAACTCGGTGTTCGCCGTGCGTTCCGGCGCCCTGAAAACCTTCAGCCTGAGCGACATCGGCGACGAGCAGATCACCGGTTTCCACCTGCCCAGCGAACTGGTCGGCCTGTCCGGCATGGACAGCGAGAACTACCCGGTGTCCGCCCAAGCCCTGGAAACCACCTCGGTCTGCGAGATTCCCTTCGAGCGCCTGGACGAACTGTCGGTCCAGCTGCCGCAACTGCGCCGCCAACTGATGCGCATCATGAGCCGTGAAATCCGCGACGATCAGCAGATGATGCTCCTGCTGTCGAAGAAAACCGCCGACGAGCGCATCGCCACATTCCTGGTCAACCTCTCCGCCCGCTTCCGTGCCCGTGGTTTCTCGGCCAACCAGTTCCGCCTGGCCATGTCGCGCAACGAGATCGGCAACTACCTGGGACTCGCCGTCGAGACCGTGTCCCGGGTCTTCACCCGCTTCCAGCAAAACAAACTGCTCGAAGCCGAAGGCAAGGAAGTGCATATTCTCGACCCCATCGAGTTGTGCGCCCTGGCGGGCGGCAGCCTCGACCATTGAGCCGGTAACACGTTACCGGCCCGCTTTACCTTTCTGCCGCAGGTCCTGCCCCATGATTTTCGATGAGTTCAGCATCAAGACCCTGATCCGCCCCGTGATCGACTTCCCCAAGCCCGGCGTCGTGTTTCGTGACATCACGCCGCTGTTCCAGTCGCCCCGTGCCCTGCGCATGGTCGCGGACAGCTTCATCCAGCGCTACGTCGAGGCCGATTTCAGCCACATCGGCGCCATGGATGCCCGGGGCTTCCTGATCGGCTCGATCATCGCCTACGAACTGAACAAGCCGCTGATCCTGTTCCGCAAACAGGGCAAGCTCCCCGCCGACGTACTCTGCGAGCCCTACCAGACCGAATACGGCCAGGCCTACCTGGAAGTGCACACCGACAGCCTGTGCGAAGGCGACAAGATCGTCATGTTCGATGACCTGATCGCCACCGGCGGCACCCTACTGGCAGCCGCGCAACTGGTACGGCGCATGGGCGCAACCGTGCAGGAAGCCGCCGCGATCATCGACCTGCCGGAGCTCGGTGGCTCGCAGAAGCTGCAGGACATCGGTATCCCGACCTTCTGCCTGACCGCTTTCGAACTCACCGAACGCTGATCGACACACCCCGCCTGAACGCCCGCGTCCTGCGGGCGTTCTTGCATCTGCCGCCGGCAAACTAGCCATAAGTTGGCCCATTCCCGTGCCGGCTGGCCGGCAATGACCTCCCGCCCCCTGCGCTCTGCCGCAAAGATGAAGCCTGTTCCTGACAGGTGCCTGCCTGTCGACTGCACTGCCATCCCGAGGCCGCCTCGCCCGGCCCGAGCATCCAGGAGTCGCCCATGACTGCAAAAGCCAATCTGCCCAGCGCCAGCTTTCCCGTACGGCGCATGGATTTCAGCTTCGCCCAGACGGCCAAGTACTGGTTCGCCGACGACCCGTTCATGAGCCATTTCATGAACAACCTGTCGTCGCTGTTTCCCTACGGCGAGAAGTTTTTCGTCGACAGCGTGCGCGCCGTGCGCGACCAGGTCGAGGACCCGCAACTGAAGAAGGACATCAGCGCCTTCATCGGTCAGGAAGCCATGCACTCCAAGGAGCATGCGGCCTACAACGACTATGCCTCCGAACACGGCATCGACCTGGAGCGCCTGGAGCTGCGGATCAAGGTGCTGCTCGAGGGCGTCACCCGCATCACCACGCGCAAGCAGCGCCTGGCCGCCACCTGTGCCCTGGAACACTTCACCGCGACCATGGCCGAGCAGTTGCTGCAGCGCGAAGACCTGACCACCCAGATGAACGAGCCGAAGCTCTATCAGCTGTGGATGTGGCACGCGATCGAAGAGAACGAGCACAAGGCCGTGGCCTATGACGTCTACCAGGCCACCGGCGGCGGCTATTTCACCCGGGTGGTGATGATGGCGATCAGCACGGTGATCTTCTTCGGCGTGATCGGCTGGTTCCAGTTGCACCTGCTGCGCAAGGACCGCCAGCTGTTCAACTGGCGCAGCTGGGGCAAGGGCTTGGGCATGCTGTTCAGCCTGCGCAATGGCTTTCTCACCAAGTTACTGCTGCCCTACCTGGACTACTACCGTCCGGGCTTCCACCCCAACGACCACGACACCCGTCACCTGGAGCAGCGCTGGCGCCAACGCCTGGGCTTCGAGGGGCACTAGGGCCCCGGCTCATTCGCCCTGGTCGAAACGAGGCAGGTCATCCGCCGGTTCGAACCAGGGCACGCGGGAAGCGAACCAGATGTGCTTCTGCGGGGGAAACCACTCGGAATGGTCCAGGGTCACGCTGCTCAGCCCGATCTCGGCATACCCCTGCTCGCGGTACTCCAGGTAGGTACCGCAATCGCGGCAGAAACGCCGCTCGCCGTGCTCGCTGGAGCGAAAGATGCCGACGTCGCCGCTGAGGTAGTGCAACGCCTGGGCCGGCACCATGGCCCAGGGCACGGCCGGGGCCGCGGCGCAGCGCTGGCAGGTGCGGCAATGGCAGTAGCCGGTGTCACCCGGCAAGGCATCCAGGCGGTAGCGCACCTGGCCGCAGGCGCAGCCGCCGAACAACGGCAAGGTCACCATCTCATCGTCCTCCTTCGTCAGGCAGCTTCAGTTGCCCCAGGCTCTGCAGCACACTGGCACCGGTGAACAGCATCAGCACCTGCTCCTCGGCCAGGGCCCGCCATGCGTCGCGCCGCTCCGGCTCGCCGAGGTAGTCCAGTGACAGCTGGAACAGGTTGTGGCTGATCAACCCGGACACCTGGCGCACCACCCCGGCATCGACCTCCTCGGGCAGCAGGCGGAATTCGAGGATGTCCGCCGCCATGTCCTCGGCGAAGGCATCCATGATGCCCCGCAGCGCCTGGCGCATGACCGGCGAGGCGCCGTGCAGCTCACGCACGCCGATCAGAAAGGCCTCGGGGTTGGCGTCGACGAAATCGAAGAATAGCTGAACCGTCTCGTGGCACACCCGGCGGCCCCGGGCCAGGTCGATACCCAGCAGGGTGGGCTGGGCCTCGGCCGCGCCCTGCACCGCCCGGGACGCAGCCTCGCGGCGCAGGTCACGCAGGGGTTGGCGCAACTGGCTGTGGACCTCGCAGATCAGCGCCAGCCCCAGGTCATCCACGCTCTTGAAATGGCGGTAAAAGGTGTTGGGGTTGAGCCCGGCCTCGCGCGCCAGTTCACGCAGTCCCAGGCTGCTGAAGCTGCGGCTGGCGGAGGTCAGGCGCAGGGCGGCGTCCATCAGCAGGCGCTTTCCGGGGGCTTCGGCGGTTTTTTCCTGGGCGGTGCGGTCCCGCCCGACCTGTGCATCCATGGAGGCCCCTACCTAAAAGTTGGTTCGTACCGGCGTGGCTTGCCGACGAGTATACAAGTGTCTACTTTGGTATACGACTGTATACGCCGGCAATAACCATAACAGGAGCTTGGCCATGAACGCACCCGCTGCCCCCCTTCCCCCTGCGGCCCGCCATTGTCGAATCGCCATCATCGGCAGCGGCTTTTCCGGCCTTGGCATGGCCATCCGCCTGAAACAACAGGGTGAGCACGACTTCCTGCTGTTCGAGAAGGAAAGCGGCGTCGGCGGGACCTGGCGGGTCAACGACTACCCCGGCTGCGGCTGCGACGTGCAGTCCCACCTGTATTCGTTTTCCTTCGAGCAGAACCCCGAGTGGACGCGCATGTTCGCCAAGCAGGGCGAGATCAAGGGCTACCTGGAGCACTGCTGGGCCAAGTACCGCCTGCAACCCCACACCCTGCTGGACACCGAGATCGCCCGGCTGGCCTGGGACGAGCAGCAGGAGCGCTGGCAGATCGAAGACCGCGCCGGCAACCAGTACAGCGCGCAGTTCGTGGTGTCCGGCATGGGCGCCCTGTCCACCCCGTCGATCCCGGCGCTGAACGGCCTGGAGAACTTCGGCGGTGAGATGTTCCACTCCCAGCAGTGGAACCACGGCTACGACCTGAACGGCAAGCGTGTGGCAGTGATCGGCACCGGCGCCTCGGCCATCCAGTTCATCCCGCAGATTCAGAAGCAGGTCGCCCAGCTCGACGTCTACCAGCGCACCGCGCCCTGGATCATGCCCAAGCCGGACCGCGCCATCAGCGAGCGCGAGCGTCAACGCTTCAAGCGTTTCCCGCTGCTGCAGAAACTCTGGCGCGGCGCCATCTACGGCATCCTGGAAAGCCGGGTGATCGCCTTCGCCATGCTGCCTCGGCTGATGACCGTCGCGCAGAAGGTCGGCACCTGGTACATCAACAAGCAGATCAAGGACCCCGCCCTGCGCGCCAAGGTCACCCCGGACTACCTGATGGGCTGCAAGCGGGTGCTGATTTCCAACGACTACCTGCCGGCCCTGACCCAGCCCAATGTGTCGCTGATTACCGAGGGTATCCAGGAAATCCGCGGCCTCAGCATCGTGACCGATGATGGCCAGGAGCGGCCCATCGACGCGATCATCTTCGGCACCGGCTTCACCCCGAGCGACCCACTGCCCCGTGGCGTGGTCTTCGGGCGCGACGGCGTCGACCTGCTCGACACCTGGCCCCAGGGACCCGAGGCCTACAAGGGCACCCTTACTGCCGGCTTTCCCAACCTGTTCTTTCTGATGGGCCCCAACACCGGCCTGGGCCACAACTCGATGGTCTACATGATCGAGTCGCAGATCCACTACGTGCTCGGCGCCCTCGACCTGGTCAACCGCCAGGGCCTGCAGAGCCTGGAGGTCAAGCGCACGGTGCAGGACGCCTTCAACGGCAAGGTCCAGCGCAGCCTCGGCAGCACGGTGTGGAACACCGGCGGCTGCAAGAGCTGGTACCTGCACCCGGTCAGCGGACGCAACTGCACGGTCTGGCCCGGCTTCACCTGGCGCTTTCGCCTCTTGACCCGCCACTTCGACCCGGCGGCCTACCACTTCAGCCGGCGTGACGCGGTGCATCCGGCACAAAGCCAGGCAGCGCAAGCTACTCAGGAGGTCAGTGCATGAAATCCTTCGAAAACCAGGTTGCCGCCATCACCGGTGCCGGCTCCGGCATCGGCCGCGCCCTCGCCTGCCTGCTGGCCCGCCAGGGCTGCCACCTGGCGCTGTCCGACGTGAACGAGGACGGCCTGCGGGAAACCGCCCGACTGGCCCGGGCCCTCGGGGTCACCGTCAGCGAAGCCCAGGTCAACGTCGCCGACCGCGACGCGGTGCACGCCTGGGCCGAGCGAGTGGTGGCCGAACATGGCCGGGTCAACGCCATCTTCAACAACGCCGGCGTGGCCCAGGGCGGTACCGTGGAAGGCAACGATTACGCCGACTACGAGTGGATCATGAACATCAACTTCTGGGGCGTCCTGCACGGCACCAAGGCGTTTCTGCCGCATATCCGGGCGGCGGGCAGCGGCCATGTCGTCAACATTTCCAGCGTCTTCGGGCTGTTCTCGCAACCCGGCATGAGCGCCTACAACGCCAGCAAGTTCGCGGTGCGTGGCTTCACCGAGTCGCTGCGCCAGGAGCTGGACATGCAGGGCGGCGAGGTGTCAGCGAGCTGCGTGCACCCCGGCGGCATTCGGACCAACATCGCCAAGACCGCCCGTATGAACGACAGCCTCAGCAGCGTCACCGGCCAGGAGGCCGACCAGGCCCGGCAGCAGTTCAATGACCAGTTGCTGCGCACCAGCCCGGAAAAGGCCGCCCAGGTCATCATTCGGGGTGTACTGGCCAACAAGCGGCGCATTCTCATCGGCTCGGACGCCTATGCCCTGGATGGCATGCAGCGCCTGTGGCCGTCGGTCTACCAGCGCCTGGTCACCACCTCGATGCGCCTGGCCGCACGCTTCGCTCCGAAAACCCCGGCCAAGTCCCAGGCCACCGCCGAACGCTAGCCAAGCCTTTGCCAGGCGTTCGCGCCTGGCCTTTTTTCGTCCTTCGCAACACCCCGTGGCACGCCAAAATTGGCATAACGGTAGTTAGCGCGATAAATTGTCCGTATCACCCACGCGCCGCCGGAGACTCTCATGGCCACACAAGACGACGCCTGCTCCGACCTGTTGCTCGACAACCAGCTGTGCTTCGCCCTCTATTCGACCTCGCTGCTGATGACCAAGGTCTACAAACCGCTGCTCCAGGCCCTCGGCCTGACCTACCCGCAGTACCTGGCGATGATGGTGCTTTGGGAAGGCGACGGCATCACCGTGGGCGACCTGAGCGGCCGGATGCTGACCGACCCGGGTTCGGTGACACCGCTGCTCAAGCGCCTGGAAGCCGAAGGGCTGCTCGATCGCAAACGCAGCAGCACCGATGAGCGCGTGGTCGAGCTGTACCTCACCGAGAAGGGCCGCGCCCTGCGGGAACAGGCCAAGATCATCCCCAGTTGCATCGTCCGCGCCAGCCAGCAAACCCCGGACGAACTCACCGCCCTCAAGGAGGAACTGGTCACTCTGCGCAAGAGCCTAAACCAGGCCGTCTGATCCCTCGAGGCGGCGTTTCGCCGCCTTCCGTTCATCTCATACCCCTCCTTGAAGCAGCTGTAGGCCGCGCCAGGCCTGCTTATTCCTCAAATCACAAACAGATATAACTAAATAGTCCATTTATTTATCTTGCGAACTAAATACATGCGCAGTAGAGTTCGCCCCACGGAACTGCTTAGCGCGCAAAATATTAGCACTAATCAAAACCGAATGACCGAAGACCTGACCCTTACCCAGCTAACCATGAAGAGGATTACCACCATGTCGATTCAAACCATCGCTTACCGTGCCTACGCAGAAGCCACCGGCGGCCGTGACGGCCGTGCCATCTCCTCCGACGGCGTACTCGACGTCGCCCTGACCACCCCGAAAGAACTCGGCGGCGCTGGCGGTGAAGGCACCAACCCGGAGCAACTGTTCGCCGCTGGCTACTCCGCCTGCTTCCTGGGTGCCATGAAGTTCGTCGGTGCCCGCGACAAGCTGAGCGTCCCGGCTGACACCTCCATCGAAGGCGTGGTCGGCATCGGCGCCATCCCGAACGGCTTCGGCATCGAAGTCGAACTGCGCATCAGCCTGCCGGGCCTGGACCGCGAGCAAGCACAGACACTGATCGACCGCGCTCACATCGTCTGCCCTTACTCCAACGCCACCCGCGGCAACATCGACGTCACCCTGACCCTGGTCTGAAACCACCCCATTGAGAGAGGAGCAACACCATGAACACTCGCAAACTGCTCGCTACCAGCCTGGCCGCCCTGGCACTCGCCGGCTCCATGGGTGCATTCGCCCAGAACACCGACAGCGCCACCACGACCTACCGCTACGGCATGAACCTGGACATCAGCAAGGTGATCTCGATCGAAGAACCGAGCAGCGCCACCTGTGAAGTGGTCGAGTCGACGATGACCTACCTGAACTCGGCCGGTGAAGTGAACGCCGTGACCTACCGCACGCTGGCTGACGCCTGCAAAACCCAGAACTGACCGAAGGGCGCTCCGGCGCCCTTCCCACCCGAACCGCCTCGAAGGAATGACCATGAACATCAAGCAAACGCTGTCGATCGCCGTACTCGCCCTCGCCGTCAACACCGCTTTCGCAGCGGGCAGTCCCGGCGTCGAACGCAACACCCAGGGGTTCCTCGAAGCCCTGGCCGCCGGGGGCGGCAAGCCCCTCGAGCAGATGAGCCCGAAAGACGCCCGCGCCGTGCTGGTGGGTGCCCAGGCCGGGGTCAAGGTCGATCTGTCTGGTATCCAGGTCAGCGACAAGACCATCACTGTCGATGGCAAGTCCATCGCCCTGAAAGTCGTACGCCCGGCTGACGCCAAGGGCACTTTGCCGGTGTTCATGTTCTTCCACGGTGGCGGCTGGGTGCTGGGCGACTACCCGACCCACGAACGCCTGATCCGTGACCTGGTGGTAGGCTCTGGCGCGGCGGCGGTGTACGTCGATTACACGCCGTCCCCGGAAGCCAAGTACCCCACCGCGATCAACCAGGCCTACGCCGCCACGAAGTGGGTCGCCGAGAACGGCGCGCAGATCGGTGTCGATGGCAAACGCCTGGCCGTGGCCGGCAACAGCGTCGGCGGCAACATGGCGGCCGTGGTCGCCCTGATGGCCAAGGACAAAGGCACTCCAGCAATCAAGTTCCAGGTGCTGATGTGGCCGGTGACCGACTCCAACTTCAACAACGCCTCCTACAACCAGTTCGCTGAGGGTCACTTCCTCAGCAAGAACCTGATGCAATGGTTCTGGGACAACTACACCACCGACCCGAAACAGCGCGCCGAGGTCTACGCCTCTCCGCTGCAGGCTCCGGTGGAACGCTTGAAAGGCCTGCCGTCGGCCCTGGTGCAAACCGCCGAGTTCGACGTGCTGCGTGACGAAGGCGAGTCCTACGCCCGCAAACTGGATGCCGCCGGCGTCAACGTCACCTCGGTGCGCTACAACGGCATGATCCACGACTTCGGCCTGCTCAACGTGATCAGCCAGATCCCGGGCACCCGCAGTGCCATGCAACAAGCGGCTGAAGCCCTGAAAGCCAACCTGCAGTAACCCGCACCAAACAAAACGCCCCGCCGCTCACGCGCCGGGGCGTTTTGCGCTGTGTGGCACCGAAACGACACGCTCGTCACGTAGGGTGGATGACGCTCCACCCATCCACCAACCCGCAGTCTCGTAGCCTGGGTAGAGCGCAGCGAAACCCGGGAACACCGCCCCTCAACACCGATACCCACATCCCGGAAGCCTCCCTGCATAGCCGACACCGCTGGTGACGCGGAGCGTCACGGGATGCATGCCCACGCGGAGCGTGGGAACGATCATGCGGCGGCTATCAAACCGCGATCACGGCCATACGTAGGGTGGATGACGCTCCACCCATCCACCACGGTGCAACGCCAATTAGTAGCCTGGGTAGAGCGCAGCGAAACCCGGGAACACCGCCACTCAACACCAACCCCCACATACCGACGCCTCGCTGCATAACCAATACCGCTGGTGACGCGGAGCGTCACGGGATGCATGCCCACGCGGAGCGTGGGAACGATCAGCCGCGATCCATCACAGCGTCACAACACCTCTCCGACGCGACGATACGCCTCAATAAAAAAGCCCCGGTACCCACAAGGTGGTAACGGGGCTTTCACTGCCGGGCTCATGCCGCCTGGCTCTGCTCGTAGGTCATGCTCGTCACGCTGCCGAGCAGGTGCCGCTTCATGGCCTCGTCGAGCACGCGCTGCAACAGCGGTGCGGTGAAGTAGGCCTGCAGCGCCGCGTTCGACCGCCACTCGCCATGCACCAGCCAGGCACCGGCCTCATCGGCCTTGCGCCCGACATCGAAGCTCAGGCAGCCGTCCATCTTGCGTGCGGCGCCGCTCAAGGCCTGCAAACACAGGCCCAGTTGTTCGGAGCGCCCCCGTGCGGCGCGTACCACCGTGATATGAGTCAGCATGTCGTCTCTCCAAAGGTTGAATGACGCGGCTTCAAATGGCCGCTGTGGTGTCGCCAGGCGCTGGCAAAGCCGGCAACACGGGTTGCGCGGCACGGGCCTGGAGCCCGTGGCACTCACCCTTGGCCCACGAATCCAGGTAGGCCGTGGACAGGAACAGCGCCACGAGCGGCACCAGAATCCATTTACCGCCCATGGCATCCGCCTCAGTACGGGCTGGCGGTGGGCCGCACGATCAGCTCGCTGACGTCCACGTCCGCCGGCTGCTCGACCGCGTAGGCAATGGCCCGCGCGATGGCGTCCGGGGTAATGGCGACCTTGCGGAACTCCTTCATGGCGTCCCGGCTGAGCGGATCGGAAATGCTCTCCGCCAACTCCGACTCGACGACCCCGGGCGAAACCAAGGTGACGCGGATGTCGCCACCCACTTCCTGGCGCAGCCCTTCGGAAATGGCCTTTACCGCGTACTTGGTCGCGCAGTACACCGCGGCGGTCGGCACCACGCTGTAGGCGCCGATCGAGGCGATGTTGACGAACTGGCCGGTGCCCTGGCGCTGCATCAGCGGGAGCGCCGCGGCGATGCCGTACAGGACGCCGCGGATGTTGACGTCGATCATGCGGTTCCACTCGTCGACCTTCAGGGCGTCGAGGCGGGAAAGCGGCATGACGCCGGCGTTGTTGACCAGCACGTCGACCCGACCGAAACGGGCCACGGCCGTGTCGATGAACGCCTGGGTGTCTTCCTGGCTGGTCACGTCCAGGCGCTGGTACTCCGCATGACCGCCCGCCTGGCGGATCTCGGCGACCAGTTGTTCCAGGCGTTCGGTACGACGCGCGCCCAGCAACAGGGTGGCGCCCCGCTCGGCCAGCAGCCGTGCGCAGGCCTCGCCAATGCCGCTGCTGGCACCGGTAATCAGGATGACCTTGTCTCGGATGTTCAACATGATGCAAACCTCTGCGACTCGGGCGGCGGGTGCCGCGGTAGGTACAGAGAGTAAGCACGGAAGGCACGAGGCGTTAGTCGATTACTCGCTCATTCTTGCCCAAAACTGCGAGCGCCGTTTTCAAGCCAGGTCATGAGAACACTACCAGCCAGCCGCCTCGTAATTCCTACAGCGCCCATGAGCGCTGGACATTTGCCTATTACTGGCTAATTCTTGCCTGATCCTATGCGGCCGAAAGCGCGGCGCTGACTTGCCTGAAAAACCGGGCTAGGCTGATCCTCGCCTCAGGAGCCTACCCCCATGAATTCACTCACGCCCCCCGCAGAACTCGACCCCCGTTTCGCCGAGCGCCAGGCCGAACTGGCCGCGCTGATACGCCGCTTCAACCCCGGCGATGGCCTGCACCCCACGGCGATCGCCGGCCTGGACACGGCCTGCGCCACCGGCCCGAGCCTGCCGATGCCGACCTTGTACAAGCCGAGCCTGTGCATCATCGCCCAGGGGCGCAAGGAGGTCCGGCTGGGGGCCGAGCAGTACATCTACGACCCGCTGAATTACTTGGTGGCCTCGGTGACCCTGCCGGTCACCGGTCAGGTGATCGACGCCACGCCGGAGCAGCCCTACCTGAGCCTGCGCCTGGACATCGACCCCGCCCAGATCACCAACCTGATCGCCGATGCCGGCCCCATGGAAGTGCCCAGCCCGAGCCCACGGCGCGCGCTGTACCTCGATAAACTGGACCTGTCGATGCTCGACGCACTGATCCGCCTGCTGCGCCTGCTCGAGACGCCCCGGGACATCGCCATGCTGGCGCCCCTGGCGCTGCGTGAGATTTTCTACCGGCTGCTGCACAGCCCCCAGGGCCATCGCCTGCACGAGATCGCCATCGCCGACAGCCAGAGCCACCGCGTGGCGCGCGCCATCGAGTGGCTGAACACCCACTTCGACCAGCCGCTGCGCATCGAGGAACTGGCTCGCGAGGTCAACCTCAGTTCCTCGACCCTGCACCACCGCTTCAAGGCCGTCACCGCCCTGAGCCCGCTGCAGTACCAGAAGCAGTTGCGTCTGCAGGAAGCCCGGCGCCTGATGCTCTGCGAAGGCCTCGAAGCCGCCTCGGCCAGCTACCGGGTGGGCTATGAAAGCCCGTCGCAATTCAGCCGCGAATACAGCCGCCTGTTCGGCGCCCCACCCCTGCGCGACCTGGCGCGCCTGCGCAAGTCGGCGTGAGCGGTAACGGGGCTGGCAGCGTTCGCTACAGCCCTATCTGCTTGCTGATGATCTCGTTCATGATCTCCCGCGAACCGCCGCCGATGGACAGGATGCGGTTGTCGCGGTACAGCCGTTCCACCAGGCTTTCACGCATGTAGCCCATGCCGCCGAGGATCTGCACCGCGTCGTAGGTCAGGCGATCGGCGATGTCGGTGGCGAAGTTCTTGGCCATGGAGATTTCCTTGATCACGCTCTTGCCGGCCGCCATCTTCGCCGCCTGCCGGTAGGTGAACTCGCGGGACACCTCCAACTGCGTGGCCATCTCGGCCAGGCGGTGCTTGAGCACCTGGAACTTGCCGATCGGCTTGCCGAAGGCCTGGCGCTCACGGGCCCAGGTCATCGCTTCCTCCAGCGCCAGCTGGGCGGTCATGTTGGCCATGATCGACAAGGACAGGCGCTCGCTCTGGAAGTTGGCCATGATGCAGGCGAAGCCCATGTTTTCCGCACCGATGAGGTTCTCCACCGGCACCCGGCAGTCGTCGAAGAACAGCTCGGCGGTGTCCGACGCCCACCACCCCATCTTCTTCAGCGAACGGCCAACGGTGAAGCCCGGCGTGCCCTTTTCCACCAGCAACAGGCTGACGCCACCGAAGCCCTCGTTGCCGGTGCGCACCGCCACCGTGTAGTAGTCGGCGCGCACGCCGCTGGTGATGAAGGTCTTGCTGCCGGTGACGCGGTAGTGATCGCCCTCGCGCACCGCGCGGGTCTTGAGGTTGGCCACGTCCGAGCCGCCGGACGGCTCGGTGACGGCCAGGGCCATGATCTTCTCCCCAGCCAGCACCTGTGGCACCACTCGGTCACGCAAAGCCGGCTTGCCCCACTTGAGCACCGGCGGCAAACCGATATCCAGCGATCCCAGGCCGGCCACTAGGCCGCCGGAACCGCTGCGCATCAGCTCCTCGCTGGCCGCGACCTTGGCGAACAGGTCACCTTCATGGCTGCCGCCGAACGCCTCCGGGTAACCGATGCCGAGAATGCCCGCCGCGCCGGCCTTGAGGTACAGCTCGCGAGGAAAACTCTCGGCCTCCTCCCACGCGTCGATGTGCGGCAGGATTTCACGCTCGACGAAACGGCGCACCGAATCGCGCACCAGTTGATGGGACTCGTCGAAATACTCGTGCATGGCGGACATGGCTGCTTCCCGATAAGGTTTTGGCGACCTTACCGAGCGCTTGCTTGGTTTTCAAGGCGAGGTATCGGCCATATGCGCGGGCGATTCTTCAGCCGCGATGACCGGGACCCTGCATGCGCGGCTCAGAGGCCGGACGCGGGGCCATGGCGCAAGGCTGCTGAGGCCTGCGCCGAAACGCTTAGAGAATGATCGGCCGGCGCCCGGCAATCGAATGGGCCAGGGTGCCGCCGTCTACCAGCTCCAGCTCGCCGCCCAGGGGCATGCCGTGGGCGATGCGCGAGGCCACCAGGCCCTTGTTCGCCAGCAACTGGGCAATGTAGTGCGCGGTAGCTTCACCTTCCACGGTCGGGTTGGTGGCGAGAATCACCTCGGTGAAGGTGCCCGCCTCGATGCGCGCCAGCAGCTCGGGAATGCCGATGGCTTCCGGCCCCAGGCCATCCAGCGGCGACAGGTGCCCCTTAAGCACAAAATAACGGCCACGGAACCCGGTGTGCTCGACGGCATACACGTCCATCGGACCTTCCACGACGCACAGCAGGCTGTCATCGCGGCGCGGATCGGCGCACAGCTGGCAGATCTCGTCTTCGCTCAGGCTGCGGCACTGCTTGCAATGCCCCACCCCTTCCATCGCCTGGGTCAACGCCTGGGCCAGGCGCAACGCACCACTGCGATCGCGCTCGAGCATCTGCAACGCCATGCGCTGTGCGGTTTTCTGCCCGACACCGGGAAGGATACGCAGGGAATCGATCAGTTGACGGATCAGCGGGCTGAAGCTCATGGAGAGGTACTCGGTAACGACGGGATGTTGAGTGCAACAGGTGCTCTACTCAGCCTTGTTCACCACCGCTGCCGGGAGGTGGTCAGACGGCGTGCAGAACAAGGCGCAAACAGGCCCGAGCACCGGAGTTTACTGCTGTAAATGAGGATGCTCGGGCCTGTTTGCAACGCAGTTATGTGCGCTGGCTGGACGCCTCTTGTCAGAAAGGCATTTTGAAGCCGGGCGGAAGCTGCATCCCCGCCGTCATACCCGACATCTTGTCCTGGCTGTTCTGCTCGACCTTGCGCACCGCGTCGTTGACGGCCGCAGCGATCAGGTCTTCCAGCACTTCCTTGTCTTCCTGCATCAGGCTGTCGTCCAGGGTGATGCGCTTGACGTCGTGGCGACCGGTCATCACCACGCTGACCAGGCCGGCGCCGGATTGGCCGGTCACTTCGGCGTTTGCCAGCTCTTCCTGCATCTTCTGCATCTTTTCTTGCATCTGCTGGGCCTGCTTCATCAGGCCGGCCATGCCACCTTTCATCATGGTGCTAGTCCTCGGTAATCAGGGAGTGTCTACGGGTTCAATGCTGTCCGCGCGAATGCTCGCGGCGAACTGCTGGATCATTTGCTGCACCAGCGGATCGTTCTGGATCGACGCTTCGGCTTCGCGCTGGCGATCGGCGCGCTTGCGCGCGGCGGCCTGGGCCGGGGTTTCCTGCTCCGGCTTGCGCAGTTCGATCTTCAGGGTCAGTTCCCGACCATGGAACTGGTTGAGCGAATCGTTCAGGCGACGCTGCTGGGTCGCGTTGAACAGGGCGCTGTGCCCCGGGTCCAGATGCAACAGCCAGGTATCGCCCTCGACCGAAATCAGGGTGCAGTTGGCGCCGATGCTGCCGGTCATACCGGACAGCCCCAGCTTGGGGAACAGCTCCAGCCAGTCGGCAGCCAGGCCGGTCGCGGGCTTGGCCGCTGGCAGCGGCTCGGCCTCGACCGGCTGATCCGGCTCCATGCCGGCGAAATCGTAGTCGAACGAATCGGCGTCCATCTCGACGTAATCGTAGTCACCGGGAGGCGGCTCGTCGTCGTTGTCCGCCTCGGCCACGGGCACCGCTTGCAGCGGGGCTGGCTGAGGGGCTTCTTCGACTGCCTCGACAACGGCGGCCACGACGGGTGCTGGCTCGACCGCCGCCACTGGTGCAGGTGTCTCGACGGGCACAGCCGCCACCGCGGGTGCAACCGCCACGGGTGCCTGCTCTTCCCACGGCAAGGGGCTGGGCGCCGCAACGGCTTCGACCACCGGGGCTGGTACTTCGGCTACAGCGGCTACTGGCGTTGGCGTTGGCGTTGGCGTTGGCGTTGGCTCAGCCTGGGCAACCCTCGGCGCCTCGACAACTGGCGCCGGCTCGACGGGAGCAACGGGAGCAACGGGAGCAACGGGAGCAACGGGAGCAACCGAGGGTGCGGCAGGCGCCACGACCGGTGCAACCGGCTCTGCCGGCGCAGCGACCACGGCCGGCGCAGGCGTTGCCGCGCCGGCCACTGGGTTGGTACGGGGATCAGCAGTGGCCTGGCTAATCCCGAGCGGCTTTAGCGCCACCTTCGGTGCGTCGTCCGCATCGGCGGGCCGGAAGGCCAGCATGCGCAACAGGACCATTTCGAAGCCGCCCCGGGGGTCGGGCGCCAGCGGCAGGTCGCGGCGGCCGATCAGGCCCATCTGGTAATAGAACTGCACGTCCTCGGCCGGCAGCGCCTCGGCCAGCCCCAGGACGCGCTCGCGGTCGCCCTGGCCATTGTCCACCGCATCCGGCAGCACCTGGGCGATGGCCACGCGGTGCAGCACGTTGAGCATTTCGGCCAGCACACCATTCCAGTCGGGGCCCTGCTCGGCCAGGTGGCGCACCGCATCGATCACGCCGCGGGCATCACCCTCCAGCAGCGCGTGCAGCACGCCGTAGACCTGGCCGTGATCCAGCGTGCCGAGCATGGCCCGCACGTCGGCGGCCAGCACCTTGCCCTCACCGAAGGCAATGGCCTGGTCGGTCAGGCTCATGGCGTCGCGCATCGAGCCATCGGCGGCACGGCCCAGCAGCCACAGCGCATCGTCCTCGAACGGCACGTTCTCGGCACCCAGGACGTGGGTCAGGTGCTCGACCACCCGCTCCGGCGGCATGTTCTTCAGGGAGAACTGCAGGCAGCGCGACAACACCGTCACCGGCAGTTTCTGCGGGTCGGTGGTGGCGAGCAGGAATTTGACGTGGGGTGGCGGCTCTTCCAGGGTCTTCAGCAGCGCGTTGAACGAGCTGGTGGAGAGCATGTGCACTTCGTCGATCAGGTAGACCTTGAAGCGGCCCCGGCTCGGCGAGTACTGCACGTTGTCCAGCAGCTCGCGGGTGTCTTCGACCTTGGTGCGGCTGGCGGCGTCGACTTCGATCAGGTCGACGAAGCGGCCTTCGTCGATCTCCTTGCAGATCGAGCACACGCCACAGGGCGTGGAGCTGATGCCGGTCTCACAGTTCAGGCACTTGGCGATGATGCGGGCGATGGTGGTCTTGCCCACGCCGCGCGTTCCGGTGAACAGATAGGCGTGGTGCAGGCGCTGGCTGTCGAGGGCGTTGATCAGTGCCTTGAGCACATGGGTCTGCCCGACCATTTCGCGGAACGAGCGGGGACGCCATTTACGTGCAAGAACCTGATAACTCATCGAAAACCGTCGCGGGAGGAAAGCAAAAGTGGGCTAATGCTAGCGGAACAACGGCCAAGTTGCATCCCACGAACATGATGCGCCGCCGCTTCCTGCAATCGATGAAATAACACGAACATTTAGCTGGCTAATTTTTAATCAGCCGGTTATCATCCGCGCCGTTCGTACCAAGCTGTAAGTCATCCGGCCTTCCTGGCCCCCTCGTTGGATCCTGCAGAATTCGCCTCGCACCGCGCGGCAAGCCACTCTGCCACGACCCCACCTGCTGACTGATCTGGCCGTCTCGCGCAAGCGCTGACTCAAGCCCGCCTCCGAAGTACAGACCCGCCGAAGCCCGTCACCGGGAACTTTCGCGTGCCGACCTGCTCCGATCAGACACACTCCGCGACCTTTCACGCAGCGGACTGGAGCTTTATTCAGCGCATGATGCGCCCGTAGTTTTAGGAAACATAAATAATGAATACACATCACCAGATTCAGGATGCCATTCGCACCCTCTCCAGCGCATTTGCGCCGTTCGACTGCCGCATCATCGCGGCGCGCAAAGGCAGCTTCAGCTTTACCGTGGTCAACAAGGCCGGTATCGCCCAGCACACCCAGCGCCTGTATCCCGGCCAGTACAGCGAGGAATCGCTGCAGCAGGTGATCGAGCGCACGCGCCAGTCGCTGATGGCCTGAGCCACCAGGCCATCGCGAAACTTCTGAAGAACACCCGGGTCATAGGGTTTCCCTCTAGGAAGGAGTTCATTGATGCAAGCCATTAATCGCCAGTTCGCCGACCGTCTGTTCAATCCGCTGCGTACCGCGTTCAGCGCCCCACGCCCGGACGGCAGCGTCGTCCTCTCGCTGATCGATGAAGGTGACGCCACCGCCTACAGCCGGGTGCTCAGCGCCACGCAACTGAACGACACCCAGGCCTTCACCCAGAGCCTGGAAGAGATCCGTCTGGAGCTGGCGGTACGCGCCGGCAACATCCCGGTGGAACTGCGCAAGGCGCTGAAGGAGCAGGACAGCGTCCTCAGCTACCACCACGCCTGATTCACCCCTCACACAAAAAAGCCCCGCTTCGGCGGGGCTTTTTCATGGGCGCGACGCAGCGCTACTCACGCCTTGGCAGCAGGACTCAAACGAAAGCTGACACCCAACCGGTTGAACGCGTTCATCGCCGCGATGGCCACTGTCAGGTCGACCAAGTCCTTCTCGGCGAAAGCTGCCGACGCCGCGGCATAAGCCTCGTCGGAAACATGCGTTTCGCTGACCCGGGTCACCTCTTCCGCCCACGCCAACGCGGAACGCTCCTGCTCGGAAAACAGATAGGCCGCTTCGTGCCAGACCGGCACCAGGACCAGCTTGTCGACCGACATGCCCTCTTTGAGCAGGTCCCGTGAATGGATGTCGATGCAGTGCGCGCACCCGTTGATCTGCGACACCCGGAGGAACACCAGGTGGATGATCTGAGGCGGCAGGTTTGTCGCCGTGGTCACGAAATGGTGCAGACCGCCGAGCGCCTTGGCCGCACCGGACGAAACCTCGAACCAGTTCAAACGATTCATGGAGCATTACCCTTTTGGAAGTGGAAGCGTGAATGACGTCTGCGCCGATTCTGGTAATGAAGACGGCCAGGGTCTTGATCCAATTCGCGACTTATTCACTGATCCACTTTTTGCGACGCGCCAACAGCGGTGACGCGCCAACCGGGAAAGCCCCCAACGAAGCGCTCAGACAGCGCGCGGCTCAGGCAAGCGTCGCCAGGCGTGGCTATGGCGTGGAGAACTCAGGCGAGAAGGTCATTCATCGAGCAGGGCCAATCGCACGGAGCACCCTTCAGGCGTACCACGCACTGTCACACGTCGAGATTTTTGATCGGGGCAAGCCCTGCAGAATCGAGGACCTGGAGAATGGAGGCGACCCCGCCAGCCACACCCCGGCACACAATGTTCCCGCTGTGGCTGCTTCCTTCCGGATCTGACCAGGTTCACGGGTAATCGTTGCGGGGGGACCGACAGGGCCACCATAACGCAGCTCACCTAGCAGTGAGCCGGCGCCATTGTACCGGCTTGAAACAAACTTACAACTGCTTCAAGCACTTAGCATCCAATATGACTAGACGCGGAAACGCCCGACCAGTTGCGCCAGGCCCGAGGACAGCTCCGACAGGCGCCGGCTGGCCTGGGTACTCTGCTCCGAGGTCTGCGCCGCTTCGTTGGACAGATCGCGGATATCGCTGATGTTGCGGGCGATTTCCTCGGTCACGCTGCTCTGCTCTTCGCAGGCGGTGGCGATCTGCGCGGCCATGTCGTTGATGCGCTGCACCGAGTCGCTGGTGTCGTTGAGCGCCTGATCGACCCCGGCTGCCTGTTCGACGCTCTGTCGCGCCCGGGCACTGCCGGAATGGGTGGCCTTGACCGCATTCTGCACGCCGGCCTGCAGGCGCTGGATCATGGTCTGGATGTCCTTGGTCGACTCCTGGGTGCGGGCCGCCAGCGCGCGCACCTCATCCGCCACCACGGCGAAGCCACGCCCCTGCTCCCCTGCCCTGGCCGCCTCGATGGCGGCGTTGAGCGCCAGCAGGTTGGTCTGCTCGGCGATGCCGCGGATCACTGCCAGCACCGTGCCGATATTGGCCGCTTCCTGCTCCAGGGTGAGAATGGTGTCCGAGGCGCTTTCCACTTCCTGGGCCAGTTGGCGGATCGAATGAATGGTCGCCCCTACCACCTGAGCGCCTTCACGCGATTGCGCCTCGGCACTGCGCGCGGCGTCCGCAGCGGTCTGGGCATTGCGCGCGACTTCGTGCACCGCCACGCTCATTTCCGTGGCGGCGGTGCTGACCTGGTCGACCGCGGCGTGCTCGCTGCTGATCAGCCGGTCGTTGGCCGCCGCCATGCCTGCCAGGCTCTGGGCGGAATCGGCAACCTCGCCGGTGACCCGTCCGACCTCCTTGATCAGCGGCTGCAGCTTGTCCAGGAAGCGGTTGAAGGCGTGGCTGAGCTGCCCGAGTTCATCCTTCGACAGCACGTCCAGGCGCACCCGCAGGTCGCCGTCGCCGTCGGCGATCTGCTCGATCCGGTTCAACAGGTTGTGCAGCGGACGGGTCACCAGGATCGGGAAGCCGACCACCAGCACCAGGCACACGGCCAGGCCGACGGCAATGACCGCGCCTTGTTGCCAGGCCAGGGTCTCGCCCAGCGAGATCGCTGCCGTTCCCTCGGCGTTGGCCGCCTGGTCTTCCAGCTCACCCAGCTTGTCGATGGCCGAACGCATCGCTTCGAACTGCACCTCGCTGTCGCCGAAGCTCAGGGCACTGGCCGCCTCCGGGTCGGTCTCGCGCAATTGCAGCACCCGCTGCGACGTGGCTTTCCACTGCGCGAAACCCTGGTCGAACTGGGCCACCAGTTGCAGCGCTTCGCTGCCCGGCTGCATGGCGGCGAAGTCGTGCACGCGCTTCTGCGCCTGCTGCAGGTTTTCCGCATGGGAGGCTCGCAGCGCCTCGATATGGCTGTCCGCGCTTTCGTCCAGGGTGCCCCGCTCGGCAACCAGCGCCTGGTACAGGTCACGGTCGGCGTTGAGCAGCAGGCTGATGCCCGGCAGGTAACGGTTGGTCAGCGTGGTGCTGGAGTCGGCCACCTGGGCGATGCCACGCATGCCCAGCACCCCCATGGTCACCAGCAGCACCGCCAACAGCAGAATGGGGAGAGCGATTTTCCAGCGAAAGCCCAGATCGGCAAAGGCACGCAGCATGATGGGTACTCCGCATAATGGCGATGTACCACCAAGCGTAGACCACCGGACTGCCTAAAGCCGCTGCCCCGACCGAAGCCCGGGAACGGCTCTGGCCCGGGATTCTGCCCCCAGGGAATTTCCAGCATTGACGCAGGTCACACACTGGTCTCGTTGGCGCGGCCGCCCGCATATAAACGGTGCCGGCGTCACTCAATCGCAGTAGGCTGCGCGGGGCATCGCATAACGCACCCTTACCTATTCAAGGAGCAACACAATGGCCATCACCAAAGACCAACTGATCGGCGATATCGCTGAAGCCATCGACAGCCCGAAGGCAACCGTACGCGCCGCGCTGGAGCAACTCAGCGAAATCGTCAGCGACGCTCTGGAGAACGGCGGCGAAATCACCCTGCCGGGTATCGGCAAACTCAAGGTCAGCGAGCGCCCTGCCCGCACCGGCCGCAACCCGCAGACCGGCAAGGCCATCGAGATCGCTGCCAAGAAAGTGGTCAAGTACGTACCGGCCAAAGCCCTGACCGACGCCATCAACTAAGTCGCGCCAGGCCAGCGGGCCGGCATGCTCCGGCCCGCTCACACACTCAGATCGTCACGCCGTAATCCGCCAGCACGGCAACGAATGCCGCCTCGTCGAGCACCTTGACCCCCAGCTCACTGGCCTTGGCCAGCTTCGAGCCCGCGCCCGGCCCGGCAACCACGCAGGTAGTCTTGGCCGACACCGAACCGGCCACCTTGGCCCCCAGCCCTTCCAGCTTCTCCTTGGCCAGGTCACGGTTCATCAGCTCCAGGGTACCGGTCAGCACCCAGGTCTGCCCCGCCAGCGGCAAACCTTCGACGACTTTCTTCTCGCTGCTCCAGTGCATGCCGAAGGCCTTGAGCTGCACCTCGATGGCCCGTGCACGCTGGGCGTTCTCCGGGATATCGAAGAAGTCGCGCACCGCCTTGGCCTGCTTTTCCGGCAGCGCCTGGCGCATGTCCAGCCAGTCGCCGCTCAATACGCCCTCCAGCGTGCCGAACCGGTCCGCCAGCTTCTGCGCGGCGCCCGGGCCTACCGAGGGGATATTCAGTTTGTCGAGCATGCCGCCCAGGGTGGCGACCGCGGCGAACTCGGCGCTCAGTTCGCCCTCGTCCTGCAGCTCCAAGGCGCACTCCTCGGGCGCCAGCAAGGCACTGATCACCTGCTGGTTGTGGCTGTCCTCGAAGAAGCTGTGGATCTCGTGGGCCACTTCCAGGCCGATGTCCGGCAGGTAGGTCAGTACTTCCGGCAATGCAACGCGCACGCGCTCCAGGGAGGCCAGGGAGCGGGCCAAAACCTTGGCGGTCTCCTCGCCCACGTCGGGAATGCCCAGGGCGTAGATGAAACGCGCCAGGGTCGGCCGTTTGCTGTCCTGGATGGCCTTGAGCAGCTTGTTGCTGGAGACCTCGGCGAAGCCTTCCAGACCGATGATCTGCTCGTACTGGAGCTTGTACAGGTCCGCCGGCGAGCCGATGAGCTGCTCGTCCACCAGTTGCTCGATGGTCTTGTCGCCCAGGCCTTCGATGTCCATCGCCCGGCGCGACACGAAGTGGATGATCGCCTGCTTGAGCTGGGCCGCACAGGCCAGGCGCCCGACGCAGCGGTACACCGAACCCTGGCTGACGGTTTCCTTGCCCTTGCTGCGCTTGATCAGCTGCGTACGCTCGACCTGGGAGCCGCACACCGGGCACTGCTCCGGCACATGGATAGCGCGCGCATCTGCCGGGCGCCGGTCGGCCACCACGGCCATGACCTGGGGAATCACATCGCCGGCGCGGCGGATGATCACCGTGTCGCCGATCATCACGCCCAGGCGTGCCACTTCATCCATGTTGTGCAGCGTGGCGTTAGCCACGGTAACGCCCGCCACCTTGACCGGCTTGAGCCGCGCCACCGGCGTCACCGCGCCGGTGCGGCCGACCTGGAACTCCACGTCCAGCAGCTCGGTGAGCTCTTCCTGCGCCGGGAACTTGTGGGCGATCGCCCAGTGCGGCGTGCGCGCACGGAAGCCCAGCTGCTGCTGGTCTTCGATGTTGTTGACCTTGAACACCACGCCGTCGATGTCATAGCTCAGCGCCATGCGCCGTTCGCCGATGTCGCGGTAGTAGTCCAGGCAGGCTTCCACGCCCTTGGCCAGCTTCAGCTCGCGGCTGATCGGAATGCCCCAGGCCCGCAGCTGTTCGAGCATGCGAATCTGCGTATCCGGCAACTCGCCGCTGACCTGGCCGACGCCGTAGCAGCAGAATTCCAGGGGACGACTGGCAGTGATCTTCGAGTCCAGCTGGCGCAGGCTGCCCGCCGCCGCGTTGCGCGGGTTGGCGAAGGTCTTGCCGCCGCTTTCCGCCTGGCGCGCATTCAGCTCCTCGAAGCCGGCCTTGGGCATGTACACCTCGCCCCGTACCTCCAGCACCTGGGGCCAGCCCTCGCCCTTGAGGCGCAGCGGCACGTTGCGGATGGTGCGCACATTGGTGCTGATGTCCTCACCGGTGCTGCCGTCACCGCGGGTGGCGCCGCGCACCAGTTGGCCGTTCTGGTACAGCAGGCTGACCGCCAGGCCGTCGAGCTTGGGCTCGCAGCTGTACTCCACTTCGCCACCGGCGCCAAACAGATCGCCTGCCGGCAGGCCCAGACTGCCCTGCACGCTGCGGTCGAAGGCTCGCAGGTCGTCTTCCTCGAAGGCGTTGCCCAGGCTGAGCATCGGCACCTCGTGGCGCACCTCACCGAAGGCGCTCAGCGCCTCGCCACCGACACGCTGGGTCGGCGATTCGGGGGTGACCAGTTCCGGGTGCTCGGCCTCCAGGGCCTGCAGCTCGCGGAACAGCCGGTCGTACTCGGCATCCGGCACGCTCGGCTCGTCGAGCACGTAGTAGCGGTAGTTGTGTTCATCCAACTCGGTGCGGAGTTCCTGGATGCGCTGGGCAGCGTCGGTCATAGCGGTATCTCGAAAACGAAAAGAGCAGCCGGGGCTGCTCTTTTGACTCATGGGTGGGTTCAGCGTTTCTGAGTCATCTGCCGACGCTCGAACTCGACGATGCGCTGGCGGTAATGCTCGATGGTCTGGGCGGTCATCACGCTGCGCTGGTCATCCTTGAGCTCGCCATTGAGCTCGTGGGCCAGCTTGCGGGCGGCAGCGACCATCACATCGAAGGCCTGCTTGGGATGGCGCGGCCCCGGCAGACCGAGGAAGAAGCTGACGGCGCGGGTGCTGAAGCCTTCGATGTCGTCCAGGTCGAAGGTGCCCGGCTTGAGGGCGTTGGCCATGGAGAACAGCACTTCACCGTTGCCAGCCATGCTTTCGTGGCGGTGGAAGATGTCCATTTCGCCGAAACGCAGGCCGCTTTCCAGGATGTTCTGCAACAGCGCCGGGCCCTTGAAACCGTCTTCGCTGCGGGCGATCACGTTGATCACCAGCACTTCCTCGACCGGCGGCAGCTCCTTGGGAGCGGCCTTGGGCGCGGCGGTGCTGCGGGTGGTCTCGGGGGCGTCATCGACCGGATTGAGTAGCGTCGGCACGGGTTCGTCGAGGCCCAGGTTCAGGTCGCCCTGCTGCGGCTCGCCGGTGCGGCGACGGTTCAGTTCACGGGCGCTCATGGACGGCAGGTCTTCTTCGTCCAGCGAAGGCTCCTGGTGGCGCTCGACCACGCGTGGCGGGCTCAGCAGGTCTGGATCGCTGTCATCATCGGGCATGTTGGCGAAGCTGCGGTCGAGCTTGAACTTCAGCTTGCCCTTGCCTCCTCGCATCCGTCGCCAGCCATCGAAGAGGATGCCCGCAATCACAATAATGCCGATGACTATCAGCCATTCGCGCAGACCGAATTCCATGAAATACCTTGACCCCTAACAAAAATTTTTATGTGGAAGCAGAGCGTCCGCCCCCTGCTTCTATGACGCTAAAACGTGCGGCCAACTCCATGATCTGGCTGGCGTTTCGCACGTGCAACAAAAGTGGGCATTAAGCTAGCACGACGAAAGGCAACTTTACACCGCTGGCCGTTCGTTATAAACGTCACAAATCAAGACCATGCAGGCCGATTGCCATCCGTCACGCATCGACCATGGCCAATGCCTCTTCCACGTCCACCGCCACCAGGCGCGAGCATCCCGGCTCGTGCATCGTGACCCCCATCAACTGGTCGGCCATTTCCATGGCGATCTTGTTGTGGGTGATGTAGATGAACTGCACTTTCTCCGACATTTCCTTGACCAGTCGCGCATAGCGGCCGACGTTGGCATCGTCCAGCGGCGCATCGACTTCGTCGAGCATGCAGAACGGTGCCGGGTTGAGCTGGAAGATCGCAAATACCAGGGCCAGGGCGGTGAGCGCTTTCTCGCCCCCCGAGAGCAAATGGATGGTGCTGTTCTTCTTGCCAGGCGGACGCGCCATGATCGTTACACCGGTATCGAGTAAATCTTCGCCGGTGAGTTCCAAATAAGCGTTGCCGCCACCGAAAACTTTTGGAAACAGCGCCTGCAGACCACCGTTGATTTGGTCGAAGGTTTCCTTGAAACGGTTGCGCGTTTCCTTGTCGATCTTGCGGATGACGTTTTCCAGGGTTTCCAGGGCTTCGACCAGGTCGGCGTCCTGGGCATCGAGGTAGCGCTTGCGCTCGGATTGCTGCTGGTACTCGTCGATGGCCGCCAGGTTGATCGGCCCCAGGCGCTGGATGCGCGCCGCCAGGCGTTCGAGCTCTTCTTCCCAGGCCTTCTCCCCTGCCTCGGGCGGCAAGGTCGCCAGCACACCGTGCAAGTCGTAGTTGTCTTCCTGCAGCTGCTCCTGCAACGCCTTGCGCCGCACCGTCAGCGACTGCCATTCCATGCGCTGCTGCTCCAGCTGGCCACGCAGCAGTTGCGCCTGCTGCTCGGCCTGGGAGCGGCGCTTCTCGGCATCGCGCAGTTCGCGGTCGGCATCTTCCAGGGCCAGGCGCGCCAGCTTCAGCTCGTCTTCCACGCCCATGCGTTTGTCGAGCAGCTCTTCCAGCTTCAGGCGCAGCTCTTCCAGCGGCGCCTCGCCTTCTTCGAGGTTGAGATTGAGCTGCTCGCGTTTCTCGTGAAGGCGCTCGGCCTGCATCTCCAGGCGTTCCAGGGCCTGGCGCGTCGAGTCGTGCTGGGCCTTCAGCGAGCCCAGGCGCACGGCCAGCTGGTGGGCATGGTCCTTGTGCTGGCGAGCTTCCTGGCGCACCCGGTCGAGCCGTTCGCGCAGGGCATCGCGACGGGCCATCAGCTCCTCGCGCTGCTCGGTGTCGAGGGCCATGGCGTCCAGGGCGTCCTGCAGGTGCAGGCGCGACTCGCCGAGCTGCTCGTGTTCCAGCTCGCGCTGCTCGGCGAGTTCGAGCAGTTCGGCATCGAGGCGGCGACGGCGCAGGGTCAGCTGCTCGACCTTGGCCTGGCCGGCGGACAGCTGGGCCTTCAGCTCACCCAGACGGCGAGCCTGGTCCTGCAACTGACGCCGCAGTTGCTCGCGGGATTCTTCCTGCTGGCCCTGGGCCTCGCGCAGGTTCAGCAGTTGTTCGTCGAGCAGCGCCAGTGCTGCCTCGCGCTCTTCGCGCTCCAGGCCCAGGCGCTCGATTTCCTGGCCGCGGGCCAGCACGCCGCTTTCCGCTTCGCTGGCACGGCGCACCCGCAGGAAATTGCGCCCGACCCAGTAGCCGTCACGGCTGATCAGGCTTTCACCGTCCACCAGTGAGGCTCGGCCGGCCAGGGCATCGTCCAGGGTCTGCACCGGTTTGACCTTGCCCAGCCAGGGCGCCAGGTCCAGCGCCGCCTCGACCTTGTCCAGCAGGCTTCCAGCCATGCGGGCACCGGCGTTGCCCGGGCTGACCAGGCGCAGGTCGCCCTGGCTCAGGCCGGCGAAATCCAGACCGCTGAAGTCGTCCAGCAGCACGGCTTGCAGGTCGGCGCCCAGCACGGTTTCCACCGCCAGCTCCCAGCCGGCTTCGACCCGCAGGCCTTCGGCCAGGCGCGGGCGCTCGTTCAGGCGCTGCTCGCGCAGCCAGTCGCCGGTGCCCTTGCCGGGGTCGAGAGCAGCCTGCTGCAGGGCTTCCAGTGACGCCAGGCGACCGTTGAGGCGCTGCAATTCGCCCTGGGCCTGCTGCTGGGCCTGGCCGGCGTCTTGCAGTTCGGTGCGCAGGCGCTGCAGGCGCTCGGCCTGCTCTTCTTCGTCGGCGTGCAGGGCTTCCAGGCTCAGCTCGCTGGCGGCGATCTGCTCGCTCAGCTCGAGGATGGCGGCGTCCTCCGGGTCGGCCGCCAGTTGCTGCAATTCATCGTTCAGCCGGCGCTGGCGCTCGGCCAGGCGCTCCAGGCTCTGTTCCAGTTGCTGGATGCGCGACTGCTGCACCTCGGCCTGGCGACGCGGCTCGGCGGAGCGCAGGTTGAAGGCGTCCCACTGTTCCTGCCAGCCCTGCATGGCGCCTTCGGCGTCTTCCAGCCCGACGGCAGCCTCTTCGGCCGCGGCGGCGGTCAGTTCCTGCTCGGGCTCGAGCATCGCCAGCTCTTCGCCCAGGGTGGCGAGCAAGGTGCGGTCGTGGCCCAAGTGCGATTCGGTCTCCAGGCGCGCCCGCTCGGCTTCGCGCAGGTCGTCCTGCAACTGGCGCAGGCGCTGCTGGCCGTGCTGGATGCTCTGCTCGACCCGGGCGATATCGCCCCCCACCGAGTAGAAGCGGCCCTGCACCAGGTTGAAACGCTCGCTCAGCTCGTGGTGCCCGTCGCGCAGGCGCTCGATGCTGGCGTCGGCATTGCGCTGCTCGGCCACCAGCGCTTCGAAGCTGACTTCCTGGTTGCCGATCACCGCTTCGCGCTGGCCGACCTGCTCGTTCAGCGCCTGCCAGCGCAGGGCGGTCAGTTGCGCCTTGAGCTGGCGTTCCTCGGCCTTGTACTCCTGGTACTTCTCGGCGGCCTGGGCCTGGCGATGCAGGCGATCGAGCTGGCGTTCCAGCTCTTCGCGCAGGTCGGTCAGGCGCGCCAGGTTCTCGTGGGTGCGACGAATGCGGTTCTCGGTCTCGCGGCGGCGCTCCTTGTACTTGGAGATGCCGGCGGCTTCCTCGATGAAATTGCGCAGGTCCTCGGGCTTGGCTTCGATCAGCTTGGAGATCATGCCCTGCTCGATGATCGAGTAGCTGCGCGGCCCCAGGCCGGTGCCGAGGAAAATGTCGGTGATGTCCCGGCGGCGGCACTTGGTGCCGTTGAGGAAATAGGTGTTCTGGCTGTCGCGGGTCACCCGGCGGCGGATGGAAATCTCGGCGTAACCGGCGTACTCGCCCACCAGGGTGCTGTCGGAATTGTCGAAGATCAGCTCGATGGACGCCTGGGTCACCGGCTTGCGCGTGTTGGAGCCGTTGAAGATGACGTCGGTCATCGATTCACCGCGCAGGTTCTTCGCGGAACTCTCGCCCATCACCCAGCGTACGGCGTCGATGATGTTCGACTTGCCGCACCCATTGGGGCCGACCACGGCCGCCATGTTGCTGGGAAAGTTCACCGTGGTCGGGTCGACGAAGGACTTGAAGCCCGCCAGCTTGATGGATTTCAACCGCATCAGGGTCTGTTCCCGTTTCGGCGTGAGCCGCGTTGCTGCGAAAAAGGGTGCGAGGCAAGGCACGGGACGCCGCTAATGGTCGTTCCCTTGGCAAGTCCCGTAACGCAGCATCGCGCCATTTGGCGCGCAACCCGAAGGGCCGGGCCGTTTTTTGCGCGGTGCGGTGTTACTCGTCGTTCATCTGGAACCACCAAACCTCTCTCCTTATGCCTTCCTGCGCAAAAAACGGCTCCGGCGCGGCCGCGAGCGAAACGGGAACAGACCCTTAACGTTCTGCCAGTGTTGCCAGGACCAACTGGCAATTGTGTTGACTGTATGCCGTCAGCACCACCCGCGCCTGCTCGTGGTCACGGGCGATGATCGCCTGCAGCAGCCCGGCAAAGGTGTTAACGAACTGCCCCATCTCGCCTTTGCGCCGCTCCAGCGCCAGGTGGTAGGTGCGGCTGATGGCCGGCAGCAGGTTCTCCAGGGTTTCCTGCAGATAGGGGTTGTTGGAGAACGGAAAGGCCGCGCGCATCACATCGAAGCTGCGCTCGACAAAATCATTGATGTCTTCGCGCTGCAAGGCGTCCATCAGCGAACGCTGGATCGCCAGGAACGGCGCCAGGTCCGCCTCGACCTGCCAGCCGTCGGCCACGGAACGCGCCAGCAGGATGTAGAGTTCCACCACCAGCGCATACAGGCTCTTGACGTTGTGCGGGGTCAGCTCGGTGACCTGGGCACCGCGGTGCGGCAGGATCACGATCAGGTGCCGGCGCTCCAGCATCAGCAGCGCTTCGCGCACCGACCCGCGACTGACATTCAGCGCCTGGGTGACTTTCTGTTCCTGGATACGCTCGCGTTCCTTCAATTCGCCACGAATGATGCGTTCCGCGAGGTGATGAGCGATCTGCTCGGCGAGGCTGTCCGGTGCCTTGAACGTCATGATATTCCTTGGAGAGTGGCGCAAGGGTCTGGCGGGTCTGGCCTGCCCGGGGCAGGCGCAGGGCGTGCAGACACGGCGGCGAGTGTAACACAGGGTGTTACCGCGCCAAGCGCAGCCATGCGGGGCTTTCAGAGCAAAAGATAGGCATCGGATGGGGCATCGGGGCGGATGATTGTCCTACAACTTTCAGCACGCCTTCTTGCCGAAACCACCTGACGGAGCCCCCATGTTCGAACGACTGCCTTCCGCCTGGATGATCGCCCTGAAAAAAGCCGGCTACTGGATCTGGCTGGTCCCGGTGCTGGGCATCCCGCTGAGCTTTTACTGGTCCCTGGGCAGCGACTACCCCAATGCCTGGCCCTGGCTGGTGATCAGCGTGGTGTTCGGCCTGATCCCCCTCCTCGACTTCGTCGTCGGCCGTGACCCGGCCAACCCCGACGAGCAGCAGGACGTGCCGGTCATGACCGACCAGGGCTATTACCGCCTGCTGAGCCTGGCGACGGTGCCGTTCCTGATCGGCATGCTGGCGTGGTCGGGCTGGGCGTTCGTCAGCCATGAGGCCTGGAACTGGGTCGGCCAGCTGGGCTGGGTGCTCTCGGTGGGCACGGTCATGGGGGCCATCGGTATCACCGTGTCCCATGAGCTGATCCACAAGGACCCGCCACTGGAGCAGAACGCCGGCGGCCTGTTGCTGGCGGCCGTGTGCTACGCGGGATTCAAGGTCGAGCACGTGCGCGGCCACCATGTGCATGTCTCGACACCGGAAGACGCCTCCTCGTCGCGCTACGGGCAGAGCCTCTATGCCTTCCTGCCCCACGCCTACAAGCACAACTTCCTCAACGCCTGGGCCCTGGAGCGCCAGCGCCTGGCCCGCAAGGGCCTGCCCGCCCTGCACTGGCGCAACGAACTGGTGTGGTGGTACGCCATCAGCGCCCTGTTCCTGCTCGGTTTCACCTGGGCCTTCGGCTGGCTGGGCGCGCTGTTCTTCCTCGGCCAGGCGTTCATGGCCGCGACCCTGCTGGAGATCGTCAACTACGTCGAGCACTACGGCCTGCACCGGCGCAAACAGGACGACGGCCGCTACGAACGCACCAACCCGACCCACTCCTGGAACAGCAACTTCCTGCTGACCAACCTGTTCCTCTTCCACCTGCAGCGCCACTCTGACCACCACGCCTACGCCAAGCGCCGCTACCAGGTGCTGCGCCACTTCGATGACAGCCCGCAACTGCCCAACGGCTATGCCGGGATGATCGTGCTTGCCCTGTTTCCGCCCCTGTGGCGCGCCGTGATGGACCCGCGCGTGCGCGCTTACTACGCCGGTGAAGAGCACCAGTTGACCGACACCCAGCTCAGCCACTGAATCCCCCGCGTTACACGCAAAGCCCCGGAGGCGCAGGTCCCGGGGCTTTTTCGTGGTCGGTGCAGCGGCAGCCCGCCCGGTGGCGTCGTCTCTGGCACAAAACCCGCTTGCCTCCCGCTCATAACCGGATCGCATGAAAGCTCCTGACCAAGAGGTCAAATATTTGTTGACCCAAAAGTCAGAAACTCCTAGATTGGCCCCATGGCAGCTGACACCGGGCCCTTGCCTGCGCGAGTCCGTACCGCCGATCTAGAACAATAAAATGCCTGGAGGTCGTCCTTGATCCAGTTTTTACTCAACCGGGAGCTGCGTACCGAGCAGCGCCTCGACCCTAACGTCACCGTGCTCAACTACCTGCGTGAGCACGTCGGCAAACCCGGTACCAAAGAAGGCTGCGCCTCGGGCGACTGCGGTGCATGCACCGTGGTGGTCGGTGAGCTGGAGGGCGACAGCATCCGCTACCGCACCCTCAACTCTTGCCTGACCTTCGTGTCGTCGCTGCACGGCAAGCAACTCATTACCGTCGAAGACCTCAAGCACCAGGGCAAACTGCACAGCGTGCAGCAGGCCATGGTCGACTGCCACGGCTCGCAGTGCGGCTTCTGCACCCCGGGCTTCGTCATGTCGCTGTTCGCCCTGCAGAAGAACCAGGCGGCTACCCCGGGCGTCGGCGGTTTCGACAAGGCCGCGACCATGGAGGCCCTGGCTGGCAACCTGTGCCGCTGCACCGGCTACCGGCCGATCATCGACGCCGCGCAACAGGCGTGCTGCCAACAGCAACCCGACCAGTTCGACGCCGCCGAAGCCGACACCGTCGCCCAGCTGAAAGCCATCGCCCCGCGTGAAACCGCCGAACTCAACAGCGGCGACAAGCGCTGCCTGGTGCCGCTGACCGTGGCCGACCTGGCCGACATCTATGTGGCCAACCCCGAAGCCCGGCTGCTCGCCGGTGGCACCGACCTGGCCCTGGAAGTGACCCAGTTCCACCGCGAGCTGCCGGTGATGATCTACGTCGGCCACATCGAATCGATGAAGCGTGTCGAAGTCACCGCCGACACCATCGAGATCGGCGCCGCCACCGCCCTGAGCGACTGCTACAGCGTGCTGGCCAAGGAATACCCGGATTTCGGCGAGCTGCTGCACCGCTTCGCCTCCCTGCAGATCCGCAACCAGGGCACCCTGGGCGGCAACATCGGCAACGCCTCGCCGATCGGCGATGCCCCGCCGCTGCTGATCGCCCTCGGTGCGCAGATCGTCCTGCGCAAGGGCAGCGTGACCCGCACCCTGGCCCTGGAGGATTACTTCCTGGACTACAAGGTCACCGCCCGCCAGGACGCCGAATTCATCGAGAAGATCATCGTGCCCCGCGCCCAGGGCAACCAGGCGTTCCGTGCCTACAAGGTATCCAAGCGCCTGGACGACGACATCTCCGCCGTCTGCGCCGCATTCAACCTGGTGATCGAGAACGGCACCGTGCAGAGAGCCCGCGTCGCCTTCGGCGGCATGGCCGGCATTCCCAAACGCGCCGCCGCCTGCGAAGCCGTGCTCGAGGGCGCCGCCTGGTACCCGGGCGTGATCGAAAGCGCCTGTGACGCCCTGGCCGAGGACTTCACTCCCTTGAGCGATTTCCGCGCCAGCAAGGAATACCGCCTGCTCACCGCGCAGAACCTGCTGCGTAAATTTTTCCTCGAGCTGCAAGCTCCCGAAGTCGAAACCCGGGTGACCGCCTATGTCTAACCACCACGCCCCGAAAACCCAGGCAGAACTGGCCGAGCTGTTCCGCGCCGGCATCACCACGGGCGTCGGCCGCAGCGTCAAGCACGAGAGCGCCGAGAAACACGTGGCCGGCGAAGCGGTGTACGTGGATGACCGCCTGGAATTCCCCAACCAGCTGCACGTTTATGCGCGCATGAGTGACCGCGCCCATGCCCGCATCGTGCGCATCGACACCACGCCCTGCTACGCGATTCCCGGGGTGGCCATCGCCATCACCGCCGAGGACGTGCCCGGCCAGTTGGACATCGGCCCGGTGGTGGCCGGCGACCCGCTGCTGGCGGACGGCAAGGTGGAGTACGTCGGCCAGGTGGTGATCGCCGTGGGTGCCGACAGCCTGGAGACCGCGCGCAAGGCGGCCATGGCAGCGATCATCGAATACGAAGACCTGGAACCGGTGCTCGACGTGGTCGACGCCCTGCACAAGAAGCACTTCGTGCTCGACAGCCACCAGCACCGCATCGGTGACTCGGCGTCCGCACTGGCCAACGCTCCGCACCGTGTGCAAGGCACGCTGAACATCGGCGGCCAGGAGCACTTCTACCTGGAAACCCAGATTTCTTCGGTGATGCCCACCGAAGACGGCGGCATGATCGTCTACACCTCCACGCAGAACGCCACCGAAGTGCAGAAGCTGGTGGCCGAAGTGCTGGGCGTGCCCATGCACAAGATCGTCATCGACATGCGCCGCATGGGCGGTGGCTTCGGCGGCAAGGAAACCCAGGCCGCCGGCCCGGCGTGCCTGTGCGCGGTGATCGCGCACCTCACCGGTCGCCCGACCAAGATGCGCCTGCCGCGCGTCGAGGACATGCAGATCACCGGCAAGCGCCACCCCTTCTACGTCGAATACGACGTCGGCTACGACGACGACGGCCTGCTGCACGGCGTGCAGATCGAGCTGGCCGGCAACTGCGGCTACTCGCCCGATCTGTCCGGCTCTATCGTCGACCGGGCGATGTTCCACTCCGACAACGCCTACTTCCTCGGCAACGCCACCATCAACGGCCATCGCTGCAAGACCAACACCGCGTCGAACACCGCCTACCGCGGATTCGGCGGGCCCCAGGGCATGGTCGCCATCGAGCAGATCATGGACCACATCGCGCGCAACCTGGGCAAGGACCCGCTGGAGGTGCGCAAGCTGAACTACTACGGCAAGGAAGAGCGCAACGTCACCCACTACCACCAGACGGTGGAGCACAACCTGCTGGCCGAGATGACCGCCGACCTGGAACAGACCAGCGACTACGCCAAGCGCCGCGAGGAAATCCGCGCGTTCAACGCCAACAGCCCGGTGCTGAAAAAGGGCCTGGCGCTGACCCCGGTCAAGTTCGGCATCAGCTTCACCGCCACCTTCCTCAACCAGGCCGGCGCGCTGGTCCACATCTACACCGACGGTTCGATCCACCTGAACCACGGCGGCACCGAGATGGGCCAGGGCCTGAACACCAAGGTCGCGCAGATCGTCGCCGAAGTGTTCCAGGTCGACATCGGGCGTATCCAGATCACCGCCACCAACACCGACAAGGTGCCGAACACCTCGCCCACCGCGGCCAGCAGCGGCACCGACCTCAATGGCATGGCCGCCAAGAACGCCGCCGAAACCATCCGGCAGCGACTGGTGGACTTCCTGGTGCGCGAATACAAGGTCACCCCGGAAGACATCGAGTTCCGCAATGGCCAGGTGCGCGTGCGCGACCACTTCCTGGCGTTCGAGGAACTGATCCAGAAGGCCTACTTCGCCCAGGTGTCGCTCTCCAGCACCGGTTTCTACCGCACGCCGAAGATCTTCTACGACCGGGAGAAGGCCGCCGGCCGTCCGTTCTACTACTTCGCCTACGGCGCCGCCTGCTCCGAGGTGATCGTCGACACCCTGACCGGCGAGTACAAGATGCTGCGCACCGACATCCTGCATGACGTCGGCGACTCCCTGAACCCGGCCATCGACATCGGCCAGGTGGAAGGCGCCTTCGTCCAGGGCATGGGCTGGCTGACCATGGAAGAACTGGTGTGGAACGCCAAGGGCAAGCTGATGACCAACGGCCCGGCCAGCTACAAGATTCCTGCCATCGCCGACATGCCGCTGGACCTGCGGGTCAAACTGGTGGAGAACCGCAAGAACCCGGAAGACACGGTGTTCCACTCCAAGGCCGTGGGCGAGCCGCCGTTCATGCTCGGCATCGCCGTGTGGTGCGCGATCAAGGACGCCGTCGCCAGCCTCGGGGATTACCGGGTACAACCGGTGATCGACGCCCCGGCCACTCCGGAGCGCGTGCTGTGGGGCGTGGAGCAGATGCGCAAGTTGAAAAAAGCCAGAGCAAGCGCCGTCGAAATGGAAACGGCCGGAGCGTAGGGTGGGCTTCAGCCCACCAACATCAACGGGGGTGTATTGGTGGGCTGAAGCGGAGCGCCGCCCGGCCCACCCTACCCCCCCAAAAAACCACGGTGTACAACAATGACAAAACACGCCGAACCCAACAGCCAACCCGCCCGTCCGCTGCCGGCGCCGATTCTCGAACCGTCGCCGAGCAACTGGCGCCTGCCGCGCCCGGGCCAGACCACGCCTTCCTGGAGGTTGAGCAAATGAGCTGGATCAGCGCCCTCGCCGACCTGCAGCAACAGGGTGAACCCTGCGTGCTGGTGACCATCATCGAAGAACGCGGCTCGACCCCGCGCAATGCCGGCTCGAAAATGGTCGTCACCGCCGAACGCATCTTCGAGACCATCGGCGGTGGCCACCTGGAATACAAGGCCATGGAGCTGGCTCGCGAAATGCTCGCTGCCCGCAGCCAGGACACCCGTCTGGAGCGCTTCAGCCTGGGCGCCAGCCTCGGCCAGTGCTGCGGCGGTGCCACCGTGCTGCTGTTCGAGCCCATGGGCCAGCCCCAGGCGCAGATCGCCGTATTCGGTGCCGGCCATGTCGGCCGTGCCCTGGTGCCGCTGCTCGCCAGCCTGCCGTGCAAGGTGCGCTGGATCGATTCGCGGGAGCAGGAATTCCCATCCCAGGTACCGGCAGGCGTGGAACAGATAATCAGCGACGAAGTGGTCGACGAAGTCGATAACATGCCGGCCGGCAGCTACTTCATCGTCATGACCCACAACCACCAGCTCGACCTGGAGTTGACCGCCGCCATCCTCAAGCGCAACGATTTCGCCTACTACGGGCTGATCGGCTCGAAGACCAAGCGCGTCAAGTTCGAACACCGCCTGCGCGACCGCGGCTTCACCACCGACGTCATGCAACGCATGCGCTGCCCCATGGGCCTGAGCGACGTGAAAGGCAAATTACCCATGGAGATCGCCATTTCCATCGCCGGCGAAGTGGTGGCGCTTTACAACGCCAGCTTCGGCCAGGACGTGAAGAAAGGCGAATCCAGCGTCGCCCGACTGCTGCCCGACAGCCGCCGCGCCCGCGCCGCCGAGGGTGGCGCCTGAACCTCAACACCACCGGCGCACGACGAGTGCCCGGACAGCCATTCGCCTGACGGGGTACGCCCCGTCGTTTCACCGATGACAGACGAGAACACCATGACCACTACCAACGCCTATCGCGCCGCCATCCTGCACAGCCTCGCCGACCCCGCCGTGGTCGGTGTCGAGGCGTCCTACGAGTATTTCGAGGACGGCGTGCTGCTGGTCGAAGACGGCCGGGTCGTGAAAGTCGGCCCGGCGGCCGAACTGCTGCCGACCCTCGGCAACGTGGCCGTCACGCACTACCCCGACGCCCTGATTACCCCTGGCTTCATCGACACCCACATCCACTACCCGCAGACCGGCATGATCGCCTCTTATGGCGAGCAGTTGCTGGACTGGCTCAACACCTACACCTTCCCCACCGAGCGTCAGTTCGCCGACAAGGCCCACGCCAGTGACGTCGCCGCGATCTTCCTCAAGGAGTTGCTGCGCAACGGCACTACCACCGCCCTAGTGTTCGGCAGCGTGCACAAGCAGTCGGTTGACGCCTTTTTCGAGGCCGCCGAGGCGCTCAACCTGCGCATGATCGCCGGCAAGGTGCTGATGGACCGCAACGCCCCGGACTGCCTGACCGACACCCCGGAAACCGGCTACGCCGAAAGCAAGGAACTGATCGAGCGCTGGCACGGCAAGGGCCGCCTGCACTACGCCGTGACCCCGCGCTTCGCCCCCACCAGCACCCCGGAACAACTGGAGCTGGCCGGCAAGCTGTTCGCCGAGTACCCAGACCTGTACATGCACACCCACATTTCCGAGAACAAGGCCGAGGTGGCCTGGGTCAAGGAGCTGTTCCCGGCGCGCAAGGGCTACCTGGACGTCTACGACCACCACAAGCTGATCGGCCCGCGCGCCGTATTCGCCCACGGCGTCCACCTGTGCGACGACGAGTGCCAGCGCCTGGCGGAAACCGGTTCGGCGGTGGCGTTCTGCCCGACCTCCAACCTGTTCCTGGGCAGCGGCCTGTTCGACCTGCAGGCCATGGAACGGCACGGTGTGCGCGTCGGCCTGGGCACCGACGTCGGCGGTGGCACCAGCTTCAGCCAGCTGCAATCATTGAACGAGGCGTACAAGATCATGCAGCTGCAGGGTCAAAAGCTCGACCCGTTCAAGTCGCTGTACCTGGCGACCCTGGGCGGTGCCAACGCGCTGTACCTGGACGACAAGCTGGGCAACTTCGAAAGCGGCAAGGACGCGGACTTCGTGGTGCTCGACTACACCGCCACCCCGCTGATCGCCTACCGCATGCAGCAGGCCGAAACCCTGGCGGAAAAACTCTTCGCCCTGACCATGCTCGGCGACGACCGCGCGGTGAAAGAAACCTTCGCCGCCGGCAAGTCGGTGCACCGCCGCGATTGAGCGGGTGTGCCCCTCTGTGTAATCCCGTGGGAGGCACTTCAGCGGCGAGCTTTTGAGGCTGTCGCGGCTAAAGCCCCTCCCACGTTGATCTCTCTTGAGCGCACCCACGCTCCGCGTCCGCAACGGTCGTCGGTGTCATTCGACTGTGCGGCCAACCCCCTTGCCGCAGGTGACGCGGAGCGTCACGGGATGCATGCCCACTCGGAGCGTGGGAACGATCAACCATTCTGGGTGATGCCCCGAATCTCCTGTAGGAGCGGACTTGTCCGCGAGCTTTTCTTTCGATCCGACAAATCAGCTCGGGGCACAGGCCGCCAAGCTCGGGGCTGAAGCCCTCCTACAGGTGTCTCACCTTTGTGCCGCCCATAAAAAAGCCCCGAGGCTTGCGCGTCGGGGCTTTTTCGTTACCGCCGGATCAGCGGCTGGCGGCGCTGCGGGCCGGTTTTTTCTTCGGTTGCAGCAGGTGGGAGAACACCGCGTGCAAGTCGTCCGACGCACTCTCTTCGTCGAGGTTGAGCTTGCTGTCGATGTGGTCCATGTGGTGCATCATCAGGTCCACCGCGCGGACGGCGTCGCGGGCTTCGATGGCATCGATCAACTGGTTGTGTTCGTCGTAGGAGCAATGGGACCGGCCACCGCTCTCGTACTGGGCAATGATCAGCGAGGTCTGCGACACCAGGCTGCGCTGGAAGCTGATCAGCGGGGCGTTCTTCGCCGCCTCGGCCAGCTTCAGGTGGAACTCGCCGGACAGGCGGATACCCGCACCGCGATCACCCCGGGAAAAGCTCGCCTGCTCGTCCGCCACCATCTGGCGCAATTCGGCCAGCTGCTCGGCGGTGGCATGCTCCACCGCCAGCTCGGTGATGGCGCGCTCGACCATGCGCCGTGCATAGAAGATCTGCCGGGCTTCTTCCACGCTGGGGCTGGCCACCACTGCGCCGCGGTTGGGGCGCAGCAGCACCACGCCTTCATGGGCCAGGCGCGACAGGGCGCGGCGGATAATGGTGCGGCTGACACCGAAGATTTCGCCCAGGGCCTCTTCGCTCAGCTTGGTCCCGGGGGCCAGGCGCTGCTCGAGGATGGCATCGAAGATATGCGCGTAAACGACATCGTCCTGAGTCCCGCTGCGGCTGCTCTTGCCCGCGCGCGGCTGCTTCTTGAGGGGCTGCAATTGATCGTTCATTCTGGCTCGCGTCAAAAGGTTCGGCAGTCTCCGGCCGTTGGAAAGGCCACCGACGCATCGCATCAGCGGCTTTCACCAGCCTGTGCCTCGACTCTACTGCGTTTCGCCCGCCCTGGGGCAAGCATTCAGTAGAGATTCAGATTAAAAAGGGATGCATTGTACACAATCGATCTGCCCCGTACAGCGCAGCAGGCCTTCTATTGCACCGTTCAGGTGCATCACGGGTGAGCTATTTTCCCCGGCTTTTTCCCTCAGCGGAGCGCCGCCGGGTAAATTGATTTCTTCTAACCAGTAGGCGGCTTGGATGCCTATCGGTTTAACCCGCCTGTCACAAACGCCCCTTCACCCTAGTCACCGCTCGACCAACTCGCCAGACAAAAATCGCAACCCGTTGTTTTCAAAGTGGTTAACGGAACCCAGGGCCTTACGACCGTGTGCTCGGTGCCAACAGCCCTGCCCGACCCGCCATGAATGGCACCCTCAACACCAGAAAAAACATTATTTGCTTTTTTTGTATACAAAAGCATAATCGCGCTCGTGTGACTTCCTGACCGCTCGGTCAACAACTTAGCCAGCAAGCACACCCGAACGCACCATCTGCCTCAGAGAGTCTTCCCGTGCCACGGCATCGACTCTGGGTGGTACACAACAAGAGAGATGAGGAGTACCTGCTGTGGAAAGCGCTAAACAAGAACAACACGCGACTCACGCCCAAGGTTTTCGGAAGATCGGCCTGCTCGACCGCTTCTTCAAACTGACCGAGCACCGCACCTCCATCAAGACCGAGCTGCTGGCCGGCCTGACGACATTCGTCACCATGGCCTACATCATCTTCGTCAACCCCAACATCATGGCGGTTGCCGGCGTCGATCACGGCGCCGCCTTCGTCGCCACCTGCATTGGCGCGGCACTGGGCTGCTTCCTGATGGGGTTGTACGCCAACTGGCCCGTGGGCCTGGCGCCCGGCATGGGGCTCAATGCCTTCTTCACCTACACCGTGGTTGGAGAAATGGGCTACAGCTGGCAGATCGCCCTGGGCGCCGTATTCATTTCCGGCGTCCTGTTCATGATCATGAGCCTGTCGAAGATCCGCGAATGGCTGCTCAACAGCATCCCCATGAGCCTGCGCTTCGCCATGGGCGCTGGCGTCGGCCTGTTCCTGGGCCTGATCGGCCTGAAGACCGCCGGCATCGTCGTCGACAGCCCGGCCACGTTGCTGACCATGGGCTCGTTCGGCGATCCGTCGGCATTGCTGGCAGCCGTGTGCTTCCTGATGATCGCCGTGCTCAGCCACCGCAATGTGTTCGGCGCCATCCTGTTCAGCATGCTCTGCGTCACCGCACTGGGCTGGGCCTTCGGCCTGGTCGAGTACAACGGCCTGGTTTCCCTGCCCCCCAGCCTGGCCCCGACCTTCATGGCCATGGACATCGCCGGCGCCTTCAACGTGGCGATGGTCAGCGTGATCCTGGCCTTTCTGTTCGTGAACATGTTCGACACCGCCGGCACCCTCATGGGGGTGGCGCACCGCGCCAACCTGGTGGATGACGAGGGCAAGATCAAGGACCTTTCGAAAGCCCTGAAAGCCGACAGCACCTCGAGCGTGGTCGGCGCCGTGGTCGGTTGCCCGCCAGTGACCAGCTATGTCGAGAGCGCCTCCGGGGTGGCCGCCGGTGGCCGTACCGGCCTGACAGCCGTGACCGTCGGCCTGCTGTTTCTCGCAGCGATGTTTTTCGCCCCGCTGGCCGGCATGATCCCCGCCTACGCCACTGCCGGTGCGCTGATCTACGTCGCGATGCTGATGATGAGCGGCATGGCCCATATCGACTGGGAAGACCTCACCGACACCATCCCGGCGATCGTCACCGTGGTCATGATGCCCCTGACCTTCTCGATCGCCAACGGCATTGCCCTGGGCTTCCTGACCTATGCCACGCTGAAACTGCTGACGGGCCAGCGCGACAAGGTTTCGCTCAGCCTCTATGTGCTGTGCGTCATCTTCATTGCCAAATTCGCCTTCCTCTGAGGTAGGCTTGCCGGTATCTGCAGCGAGTCCGACGCCCTGGTAAACGAGACCGCCAGCCCTGGCGGTTTCGTTCCATTGCCCTGCCGGCCGCCCTACCGACCAGATCCTTAACCCGGCCCCGGCACCTGTCGTCGGGGCCTTGTTCATGAGAGTGTGTCCATGAGTCTGGAAACCTGGCTGCTGTTCAGCAGCGCCGCCCTGATCGTGATCCTGATCCCCGGCCCACTGTCGCTGCTGATGGTCAGCAACAGCCTGAACTACGGCCTGCGCCGCTCGGCCCCGGCGTTTCTCGGGGGTGTCTCCGCCTCGATCTGCCTGCTCAGCGCCTCCGCCTTGGGCCTGGGTGCCCTGCTGCTGGCCTCGGAGCAGCTGTTCAGCGCGTTGAAGATCGTCGGCGCGCTGTACCTGTTCTACCTCGCCTGGCAGAGCTGGCAGGAATCCCGCCAGGCCGCCAAACCGGTGAACGCCGAAGAGCCCCCGCTGAACCCCAGCGCCAGCGGCATGTTCTGGAAAGCCTTCGGCCTGGGCGCCAGCAACCCCAAGGACATCCTGTTCTTCGCAGCTTTCCTGCCGCAGTTCATCAGTGCCGAACGGCCGATGCTCGACCAACTGTTGGTGATGATCGCCACCTGGGCCGTGCTCGACCTGGGCTGCAAACTGTTCTACGGCCTCAGCGCCCAGGGCGCCGCCCGCTACCTGCGCTCCGGCAAGGGGCAAGTCTGGTTCAACCGCGTCAGCGCTGCCCTGTTCGGGGGCGCCGGCGCGGCCTCGCTGCTGAGCCGGTAAACGGTTATTTCCAGGACGGCATCCCCCCAGTGATGCCGCAATCCCGTAGGAGCGGACTCGCCCGCGAGCTTTTCTTCAACCAACACATCGATACAAGGCCTCAGCCGTCGAGCTCGGGGCTGAAGCCCCTCCTACAGAAGTCCCCATGATCGCACCCATGCTCCGCGTGGGCGCGTAGCCCCGGACGCTCTGCGTCCGCAAAGGCCCTCGTTGCGATGCGATTACGCGGGCAACGCCTATTACCGCGGGTGACGCAGAGCGTCACGGGATGCATGCCCACGCGGAGCGTGGGAACGATCAGGCCGATGGCGAGACCACAATCCCGTGGGAGGCGCTTCAGCGGCGAGCTTTTCTTCGAACGGACACATCGATGTAAGGCCGCAGCCGTCGAGCTCGGGGCTGAAGCCCCTCCTACAGAAGTCCCCATGATCGCACCCATGCTCCCCGTGGGCGCGTAGCCCCGGATGCTCTGCGTCCGCAAAGGCCTTCGTTGTGATGCGAATACGCGGGCAGCGCCTATGGTCGTGGGTGACGCAGAGCGTCACGGGATGCATGCCCACGCGGAGCGTGGGAACGATCAGGCCGATGGCGAGGCCACAATCCCGTGGGAGGCGCTTCAGCGGCGAGCTTTTCTGTCGAACCGACACATTGGTGTAAGGCCCCAGCCGCCGAGCTCGGGGCTGAAGCCCCTCCTACAGACGACACCAACACAGCCCTGAGCGCGTAGCCCCGGACGCTCTGCGTCCGCAAAGGCCTCAGCTGTGTTGCGATTACGCGGGCAGCGCCTATGACCGCGGGTGACGCAGAGCGTCACGGGATGCATGCCCACGCGGAGCGTGGGAGCGATCAGGTCGATGGCTAGGCCACAATCCCGTGGGAGGCGCTTCAGCGGCGAGCTTTTCTGTCGAACCGACACATTGGTGTAAGGCCACAGCCGTCGAGCTCGGGGCTGAAGCCCCTCCTACAGGGTTCCCTTCTGCAGGAACACCCGCCCTACAGATGCCTCCTGCGTATGCCGACAGCCCCCAAAAGAAGGGCAAAAAAAAGCCCGCAGTGTGCGCGGGCAAGGACTCTAAAAATGAGTCAGGGGGTGACAAGCATTCGGTGGTCAGCTGCCCCGGTAGGTGGAGTAGCTGTACGGGGAAATCAGCAGCGGCACGTGGTAGTGGTCCTGCCCGGCGTCGATGCCGAAGCGCAGTACCACCACGTCCAGGAAGGCCGGTTCGGGCAGGGTCACGCCGCGGGCGCGGTAGTAGTCGCCGGCATGGAAATGCAGCTGGTACACGCCGCTGCGGTAGTCCTCACCCTGCAGCACCGGTGCATCGCAGCGGCCGTCGTGGTTGGTCAGCACGGTGGTGAGCAATTCGAGCTGCGCGCCTTCGACGCGGTACAGCTCCACTTTCAGCGCACTGCCAGGGCAGCCGTGCGCGGCGTCCAGTACATGTGTGGTCAGTCGTCCCATCGGTCATGGACATCGGTCGGCTAATGCCACCCCGATGCCGCACCTCCTCTACGTTTAGTGAATGCACGAAGCCGGTTGCAGGCGCCGCAAAGCGCCGGATGCCATGGAGCATAGCACGCCCAACGACAGATATAAGACATTTTACTGATAAATTGTACACAATAATCGCGTAACGCTTTCCAGCATGAATCGCCACGGTCCTACCAAGCACTCCGCGAAACGCGCGGGCCCGATGGCAGCGTTTGTCCGGCGCAGGCAAGTTTCTTGCTTTGTCTGCCCAGCGAAAATCGTACAAATTTGTGATTTACAAAACCATATTCATTTTGTATACAATCACTACATCACGGTGACACACCTTCATCTGGGTACCTGTCCACCGCCCCCTTGCCAAGAAAGGAAGACTGCAGTGAGCGCCGACTACCCACGCGACCTCATCGGTTACGCCGACACCCCGCCCCATCCGCACTGGCCGGGCAACGCGCGCATCGCCCTGTCCTTCGTCCTCAACTACGAGGAAGGCGGCGAGCGCAACGTGCTGCACGGCGACAAGGAGTCCGAAGCCTTTCTTTCCGAGATGGTCGCGGCCCAGCCCCTGCAGGGCGTGCGCAACATGAGCATGGAATCGCTCTACGAATACGGCAGCCGCGCCGGCGTCTGGCGCCTGCTCGCGCTGTTCCAGAAGCACCAGATCCCGCTGACCGTCTTCGCCGTGGCCATGGCCGCCCATCGTCACCCGGACGCGATCAAGGCGATGGTCGCCGCCGGCCACGAGATCTGCAGCCACGGCTACCGCTGGATCGACTACCAGTACATGGACGAGGCCCAGGAGCGTGAGCACATGCTCGAGGCCATCCGCATCCTCACCGAGCTGACCGGCGAACGCCCGCTCGGCTGGTACACCGGCCGCACCGGCCCGAATACCCGGCGCATCGTGCGCGAGGAAGGCGGCTTCCTCTATGACTCCGACACCTATGACGACGACCTGCCCTACTGGGACCCGGCCAGCACCGCCGACAAGCCGCACCTGGTGATCCCCTACACCCTGGATACCAATGACATGCGCTTCACCCAGGTGCAGGGTTTCAACAAGGGTGACGACTTCTTCGAGTACCTCAAGGACGCCTTCGACGTGCTGTACGCCGAGGGCCAGGCCGGCGCGCCGAAGATGTTGTCGATAGGCATGCACTGCCGCCTGCTCGGCCGCCCGGCACGCCTGGCCGCCCTGGCGCGCTTCCTCGACTACGTGCAAGGCCACGAGCACGTCTGGTGTGCCCGCCGCGTGGACATCGCCCGCCACTGGCACGCCACCCACCCGTTCACCGCGAAAGAGAGCCGCCAATGAGCCGTTTCCAGACCCTGACCCCGTCGCGCCTGAGCCGCGAAGATTTCGTGAAGGTGTTCGCCGACATCTACGAGCACTCGCCCTGGGTGGCCGAGAAGGCCTATGACCTGGGCCTCGACGCCAATGTGGACACCATCGATGGCCTGCACCAGCGCATGGCCGACCTGTTGCTCAGTGCCAGCCATGCCGCACAGCTGGCGCTGATCAATGCGCACCCGGACCTGGCCGGCAAGGCCGCCGTCCGTGGTGAGTTGACCGCCTCCTCCACCTCGGAGCAGGCCGGTGCGGGCATACACGAATGCACCGCAGAAGAGTTCAACCGCTTCACCGAACTGAACGACGCCTACAAGGCGAAGTTCGGTTTTCCCTTCATCATGGCGGTAAAAGGCAGCAACCGACACCAGATCCTGGCGGCTTTCGAGGAGCGCATCCATAACTCCCCGGAGCAGGAATTCGCCTGCGCCCTGGCCGAGATCAACAAGATCGCGCTGTTCCGCCTGCAACAGTTGTAAGCCTCTATCCATCTCCCTCCCCAACGCCAACTACCAAGGCAGACATTCATGAAAGCTTACGCCGTACCCTTCGAGAAATACGTCAACCTCGCCGACGCTCGCCTCGGCACCAAGGCCATCTCCGTCACCGACGACTGGTTCGCCGACGTCAACCGGCTGTTCCAGCCGACCCCGGCGGTCTGGAAGGAGGGCGTGTTCGATGACAACGGCAAGTGGATGGATGGCTGGGAGTCGCGCCGCAAGCGCTTCGAAGGCTACGACAGCGCCGTGATCCGCCTTGGCGTGCCGGGTTCGATCAAGGGCGTGGATATCGACACCAGCTTCTTCACCGGCAACTTCCCGCCGTCCGCCTCCCTGGAAGGCTGCTTCGTTGCCGACGGCGACCCGAGCGACGCCACCGAGTGGACCGAAGTGCTGGGCGCCGTGGAGCTGCAGGGCAACAGCCACCACTACCACGAGATCGCCAACAGCCAGGCGTTCACCCACCTGCGCTTCAACATCTACCCGGACGGCGGCGTGGCCCGTCTACGCGTCTACGGCGTGCCGCACCGCGACTGGTCGGCCGTGGGCGACAACGAGCAGATCGACCTGGCTGCCGCCCTCAACGGTGGCCGTGCCCTGGCCTGCTCCGACGAGCACTTCGGGCGCATGAGCAACATCCTCAACCCGGGTCGTGGCATCAACATGGGCGATGGCTGGGAAACCGCCCGCCGCCGCACACCGGGCAACGACTGGGTGATCGTCGCCCTGGGCCACCCGGGCGAAATCGAGCGCATCGTCGTCGACACCCTGCACTTCAAAGGCAACTACCCGGACAGCTGCTCGATCCAGGCGGCCTTCGTCAAAGGCGGCACCGACAGCCAGATCGAGACCCAGAGCCTGTTCTGGCGCGAATTGCTGCCGAGCCAGAAGCTGCAGATGCACGCCGAGCACGAGTTCGTCGAGCAGATCAAGGCACTGGGCCCGATCACCCACGTGCGCATCAACGTATTCCCGGACGGCGGTATCAGCCGCCTGCGCCTGTTCGGAAAAATAAAATAACCGTAGGAGGGGCTTTAGCCGCGAGCTTGCAAAGGAGTCGCGGCTAAAGCCCCTCCCACACGCCCGACTATCAGCCCTCGCTTTCGCCGGCGGGGGTCTAACACAACGAACAAGAAGACCATCATGCGCACAGTGATCATCGAGCCCCTCAGCAAGGAAGCCTTCGCCCCCTTCGGCGATGTCATCGAAACCGAGGGCAGCGACTTCTTCATGATCAACAACGGGTCGACACGTCGTTATCACAAGCTGGCCACGGTCGAGACCGCCCAGCCGGACGACAACGCGATCATCAGCATCTTCAGCGCCGAGGCCCTGGACATGCCATTGACCATTCGCATGCTGGAGCGCCATCCGCTGGGCAGTCAGGCGTTCATACCCCTGCTCGGCAACCCCTTTCTGATCGTGGTCGCGCCACGTGGCGATGCACCTGAATCAGAGTTGGTCCGCGCCTTCCGCAGCAACGGCAGGCAGGGCATTAATTACCATCGCGGCGTCTGGCACCACCCGGTGCTGACGATCGAAAAGCGGGATGACTTCCTGGTGGTTGATCGCAGTGGTTCCGGTAACAACTGCGATGAGCATTTCTTCAACGAGGCAGACCAACTGCGCCTCGACCCCCACCAATAAGAGAAGCCCAGGGGACCGGTACGCCGGCACTGGGAAAGAGGTACACACTGTGGAAGCACATTTGACTGAATGGCTGAACCTGGGCATCCGCTGGATCCACATGATCACCGGCATCGCCTGGATCGGCGCATCCTTCTATTTCGTCTGGCTGGAGAACAACCTCAACCGCGCCAATCCCCGGGACGGCCTGTCCGGCGACCTCTGGGCGATTCACGGCGGCGGCATCTACCACCTGGAAAAGTACAAGCTGGCCCCACCGAAAATGCCGGAGAACCTGCACTGGTTCAAATGGGAGGCCTACGCCACCTGGCTGTCGGGCGTGGCCCTGCTGCTGGTGGTCTACTACCTGAATCCGGCCCTGTACCTGGTCAAGCCCGGTACCGACCTGGCACCGGAGCTGGCCATCGTCATCGGCTTCGGCTCGATGATCGCAGGCTACATCGCCTACCACTTCCTCTGCGATTCGCCCCTGGGCAAGCGCCCCGCGCTGCTCGGCGTCGTGCTGTTCGTGCTGCTGATCGCCGCGGCCTACGGCTTCAACCAGATCTTCAGCGGCCGTGCCGCCTACATCCATGTGGGCGCGATCATCGGCACCATCATGGTCGGCAACGTGTTCTTCACCATCATGCCGGCGCAGCGGGCACTGGTTAAGGCCATCGAAGAGAACACCACGCCGGACCCGACCCTGCCGGCCAAAGGCCTGTTGCGCTCGCGCCACAACAACTACTTCACCCTGCCGGTGCTGTTCATCATGATCAGCAACCACTTCCCGAGTACCTACGGCAGTCAGTACAACTGGCTGATCCTGGCCGGTATCGCGGCGCTGGCGGTCCTGGTACGCCACTACTTCAACACCCGCCACGACAGCAACCGCTTCGCCTGGACCCTACCCGCTGCCGCCTTGGGCATGATCTGCCTGGCGTTCGTTACCGGGCCGGCCATGAAAGCCTCCGCGCCCGAAACCGCCAACGCCATCACCTACGCACCGGTTCCGGCCACCGGCCTCCCCGGCAAGCCGCCGACCAGCAGCCCGGCCCCTGAGGCGCAGGCTCAAGCCCCGGCCAAACCGGCGGACAGCGCGCCGGTCGAACCTGCTGCCGCCACCGACGCATCGGGTGATTTCGCCAGGATCAACAGCGTGATTCAGGAACGCTGCAGCGTCTGCCACTCCGCCCAGCCGAGCAGCCCGATGTTCAGCACCGCCCCCGCTGGCTTCGTGCTCGACACGCCGCAGCAGATCCAGGCCCAGGCGGCCAAGATCCAGGCTCAGAGCGTGGCTTCGCAGATCATGCCGCTGGGCAACATCACCGGCATGACCCAGGAAGAACGCGACCTGATCGGTGCCTGGATCAGCCAGGGCGCCCAGCTCAACTGATCCACCCCCTCGCCGCACCCAGCCGGGTGCGGCAACCTCCCCCGCGCTTCTTTCCGCCCTCTCCAGCCGACTTCACCCCCGCTCATCGGCGCGCCGAAAATTGCATTTATTTTTGTACACAATTACAAAATAAATTGTTTCCAATAAATTTCATCAGCGGTATAGTCAGTACGTTCTGACTCAGCGGACAACTTTTCCGGCGAGCCAGAACAGAGGCGCCGTGAAGCCTCGTGCAAGCCCAAGACCCTATAAAAACAATTGGCAGGCTCTGACATGAACACGATCCGCATTCCCCATGCCCCGACTCCGTCCGCGGGTATCGCCAGTCGCTTCCCCTTGCCCGACCTCGCCGCTGCACGCGCCTGCGCCGTGCCCGGCTGCGCGCCCGCTCGCCCGACGGCCTGAGCCCCGCGCTCACCGCCCTATCTGCCCTTCCTGGTGGTTCGCCACCGGGCAGCCACCTGCTAGCCCTGAAAACAAGGAAAACCCGATGACGCACACCCGACTGCCCCACTGCCTCGCCCTCACCGCCGGCCTGTTCGCCGCCCCGTTCGCCGCCGCCGAAGACCTGCTGCAGTGGCAGGACAACAGCCTGACCTACCTCTACGGCGACAACTTCCAGCGCATGAACTTCAACGACGAGGAGCAGCGCTCGCAGACCACCTTCACCTTCGAGCACGCCAGCGGCTGGGTGTGGGGCGACGTGTTCTACTTCCTCGACTACATCCGCGCGGACAACACCCAGTCCCGGGGCAGTTTCAGCAACGGCACCTTCGAGCAGAAAGACAAGAGCAGCTTCTACTACATGGAGTTCTCGCCCCGGGTCAGCCTGAGCTGGCTCACCGGCCAGGACCTGTCGATCGGCCCGCTGAAGGACGTCAAGGCGGCATTCACCTATGAAAAAGGCGAAGGCGGCCCCGGCACCGAGAACTACCTGTACGGCATCGGCCTGGACTGGGACGTGCCGGGCTTCGCGTTCCTCAACACCAACCTGTACCGGGTCAAGGTCAACAATCACGTGTTCTTCGCCGACGAGAACAGCAACGGCTACACCACCCAGCTGACGGTCGCCGGTTCCTACCCCTTCACCATTGGCGAGCAGAACTTCCTCATCGACGGTTTCGTCGACTGGCGCGCCCCTTCTAAAGAAGCCAACACCCAGACGTCGGTCGGCTCCTCGATCCAGATCAAGTGGGATGCGGGCAAGGCGCTGTTCGGCGAGGAGCGCACCCTGTACCTGGGCACCGAAGTGAACATGTGGCACAACAAGTACGGTGTGAAACCCATCGACGGCAGCGCCGATGGCTTCGACCAGACCGCCGTGCAGGCACTGGTCAAGTACCACTTCTGACACGCCCACAAAAAAGGGCCGACGCATGGCGTCGGCCCTTTTTTCATTCCTGTGCGCCCGGCGCGAGCCGGACGCCCGGCATCAACTGGCGCGGGCCATGTTGCGCAGGGATTTCACTTCGTCGTGGTTGCGCTGGGCACCTTCGGCCTGACGCTGCACCACTTCGCGCACGCTCGGCGGCAGATCCTTCTGCAGGGCCTGGCGGTAGTTCTTCAGCGCCACGTCTTCGCCACGCTCGCATTCGTTGAGAATGGCGGCGTCGTCCTTGCCGGTGATCAGGCTCTTCAGGTCGACCCAGCCGCGGTGCAGGGTACCGGCCACGCTGGAGCGGGTTTCCGGGTCACCGCCCAGGCTGCGCACCAGGGCCTGCAGCTCGCTGGCCGCGGCGGCGCATTGCTGGCTGCGCTGGGTGAAAAAGGCCTTCAGACGCGCTTCCTTCACGTCTTCAGCGCACTCGCGAAACCCTTTTTCGCCGTCCTTGCTGGTTTCGATCAGATCGTTGAGTACCGAAACGACTTCTTTGTTGTCCATGACGTTTTTCCTCTCTTCTGCGAATCCATGGGCGCGCCGGGCTTGCCCGGCCGCTTCAGTGAAGTGGACTTGGCCCGTTCGCCGAAGGTTCAGGAAAAATATCGAAGCGGCGGCAAAGCGGCTCGCACGCAAGCGCCGCGCATCCGCCGCTGCGCCTGGGCCGCAACCGGTCGTCGGTCCGGTGTTCAGGGCGTGGCGGCATCGGCCCTGCCCTGGCGCCGCTTGAGCGAATCGATCTTCCACTGCTCGAGACCGATGTACTCGCTGTCCAGGTTCGCCTCCACGCCGTGCCGCTGCTTCAGTTCGGCCACCTGCCCGGCCTGCTCGGTGAGATAGCGGTCGAAGCGCTGGATCAGCGCGGCCTGCCGGCTGCTGGACAGGTGGAAACTGCCACGGGTGTAGGGCAACGACGGATCGAACACCAGCGCCCCGGGCCGGGCACGAATGTAGTCCAGGTAGTGGGTGGCCACCACCACGTTGAAGTAGGCGCCATCAGTGTCCTGCTTCAGGGCCTGGCGGATCATCTGCCGCAGGTCATCGCCGTAGCTCACCTGAATCTGACCGCTGTCGATGCGCGGCTCATAGCCACGGGGTGTCCAGCCGCGCACCATGGCCAGGCGACGGATGTCATCCACGGCCCGCCCCTGGCGCTGCGGCACCACCAGCACGCCATCCACGTAGTCGACCAGCGCCTGGCTGTAGTGCAGGGTCATGCCGGCCTTGCGCTCCGCCGCCCACAGCGGGCTGTCCGGGTATTTGAAGTCGATGTCGCCTCGCTGCAACGCCGGCAGCAACTGCTCCACCGGCAGGGCCCGGTAGACTAGCGTCACCCCGCTGTCGGCGGCGAAAGCGTCCAGCACGTCGCGGGCGAAGCCGCGGTACTGGCCCTGGGCATCGAGGTGGTAATGGGGAGCGAACGGGGTGTCCTCGACCCCGACCACATAGGTCTGGGCAGCGGCGACGGGCGCCAGCAGGACGGTAATCAACAGGCACGGACGAACGGGCGGCATAAGCGCCTCCTTGTTGTTTTTATGGTCTGGAATCGGCGAGGGCTCAGCCCCCGGTCATGCTCATGAAACGCACCACCTGCACCTGCGCATCGGTGCTGAAGTGGTGGCGCTCGGGCTTGAGGCGCAGGGCCTCGATCAGCGCCTGGCGCAGGCGCGGCGTGTCGCCGGGATGGGCGCGCAGCAGGCGCTTGAGGTCCAGGGCGTTGTCATCGCCCAGGCACAGCACCAGCTTGCCTTCGGCGGTGACCCGCACGCGGTTGCAGTCGCCGCAGAAGTTGTGGCTGTGCGGGGAAATGAACCCCACCCGGGTGCTGCTGCCCGGCACCTGCCAGTAACGCGACGGGCCGCCGCTGACGGCGCTGCTGCGCACCAGAGCGTGGCGGGTTTCGAGGCGCTGGCGCACCTCGTCGCTGGAACAGAAGGTCTGCTCGCGGGCATGGCTGGAGATGCCGCCGAGGGGCATCTCCTCGATGAAGCTGATGTCCAGGTCGCGGGCCATTGCGAACTCGAGCAGGTCCAATACTTCGTCGTCGTTGCGCCCCTTCTGCACCACGGTGTTGAGCTTGATGCGCGAAAAGCCGGCCGGACGTGCCGCCTCGATACCGCCCAGCACCTGGTCGAGGCGATCGCGGCGGGTGAAGGCGGCGAAGCGCTCGCGGCGCAGCGAGTCGAGGCTGACATTCAGGCGCTTCACCCCGGCCGCCCGCAGCGCCACCGCCTGTTCCGCCAGTTGCGAGCCGTTGGTGGTGATCGCCAGGTCGTCCAGCTCGTGACGCGCACCGAGGCGCTGCAGCAGGCTGAGCAGGTTCTTGCGCACCAGGGGTTCGCCGCCGGTGATGCGAATGCGCCGCACGCCCAGGCCGATGAAGGCATCCGCCACGGCGTAGAGCTCCTCCAGGCTGAGAATCTGCTGACGGGGGGCGAAGACCATGTCCTCGGCCATGCAGTAGGTGCAGCGAAAATCGCAGCGGTCGGTCACCGACAGCCGCAGGTAGGTGATGCGTCGTCCGAACGGATCGATCAATTGGGTAGCGTGCACGGACCCTCCCCCGGGCTCGACGAGCCGAGGCTGTGTGTCAGGAATTGCCGTGGAAAAGATGGAAACAGAAAAGCTGTTTTTTGTATACAGAAATTTGACCCCGAAGTCAGCTTGCCTGCCCCGGGCCCGCCAGCCGCTTGCTTGAGCGGCGCGCAAGGCCGGTGCTACCATGCCCGACCGCCGCCTCCAGACCAGGCGACACCAGGAAAACGACAGGGCCTATGAGCAGCATCCGCGAGCGCAACAAAGAACTGATCCTGCGCGCAGCCAGTGAAGAATTCGCCGACAAGGGCTTCGCCGCGACCAAGACCAGCGACATCGCCGCCAAGGCCGGGCTGCCCAAGCCCAACGTGTACTACTACTTCAAATCCAAAGAGAACCTCTACCGCGAGGTGCTCGAAAGCATCATCGAGCCGCTGCTCGCCGCCTCGGCGCCGTTCAACCAGCCCGGCCGCCCGGCCGACGTGCTCAAGGCCTACATCCGCTCGAAGATCCGCATCTCCCGCGACCTGCCCTTCGCCTCCAAGGTGTTCGCCAGCGAAATCATGCACGGTGCGCCGCACCTGTCGCCCGAGCAGGCCGAACAGCTCAACGCCCAGGCCCGGCACAACGTGTCATGCATCCAGCGCTGGGTGGACCAGGGCCTGATGGCCAAGGTCGACCCGCACCACCTGCTATTCAGCATCTGGGCCGCGACCCAGACCTACGCCGACTTCGACTGGCAGATCTCCACTGTCACCGGCAAGGCCACCCTCAGCGACGACGACTATGAAGCCGCGACCCAGACCATCATCCGCCTGGTAATCAAGGGCTGCGACGTGGACGAAAGCGCAATCAGCCCCTCCGAGCAGGTCGGCAATAGCTGATCGCTGGTACCCCGGTGGGTTACGGCGCGTCCGATACCACCGGAAACCGCCACACCGCAAACGCGCCTAACCCACCCTACGGACGGCGCCGCATTCCCGTAGGGTGGGTTAGCGGCGCCGATCCGCGATACAAAAAACACCGCTGAACCAAACGCGCCGCGTAACCCACCATGGCGCCAGATGCAACGCCACAGCAGGCCAGTCGGCTGGTGATCCCGGTGGGTTACGGCGCGACCGATACCACCGGCAACCGCCACACCGCAAACGCGCCTAACCCACCCTACGGACGGCGCCGCATTCCCGTAGGGTGGGTTAGCGGCGCCAATCCGCGCCACAAAAAACACCGCCGCCCCCAACGCGCCGCGTACCCCGCCACGACGTCAGCCGTCACACCACAGCAGGCCGATCAGCGGTGATCCCCCGGTGGGTTACGGCGCACCCGATAGCGTCGGCAACCGCCACATCGCAACCGCGCCTAACCCACCCTACGAACAGCCCCGCATTCCCGTAGGGTGGGTTAGCGGCGCCAATCCAAGACACCAAAAACACCGCCGCCCCCAACGCGTCGCGTAACCCACCATGGCGTCAGATGCAACGCCACAGCAGGCCAGCCGGCTGGTGATCCCGGTGGGTTACGGCGCGCCCGATAGCACCGGCAACCGCCACACCGCAAACGCGCCTAACCCACCCTACGGACGGCGATGCTTTCCCGTAGGGTGGGTTAGCGGCGCCAATCCAAGACACCAAAAACGCCGCCGCCCCCAACGCGCCGCGTAACCCACCACGACGTCAGCCGTCACACCACAGCAGGCCAGCCGGCAGCGTCCCCGGTGGTTCACACGATCGGACCTTACGCCGCCACGCCCGCATCCGCCTGCAGCCCCACCGCCTCCACGGCGCTGATCGCGCATTGTTCGTCGATGTCCGAGGTGTCGCCGGTGATGCCGATGGCGCCGAGCAGCTCGCCGGCGGTGTCGCGGATCAGCACCCCGCCCGGGGCCGGGACCAGGTTGCCGGCGGCCAGGGCGTTCACCGCCCCGATAAAGGCCGGACGCTGCTGGGCGTCGGCGGCGATCAGGCGCGAGCCCTTGCCCAGGGCCAGGGCGCCCCAGGCCTTGCCGATGGCGATCTGTGGGCGCAGCAGGCTGGCGCCGTCCTCGCGCTGCAGGCTCACCAGATGGCCACCCGCGTCGAGCACCGCCACGGTCAGCGGCGCGCTCGGCAGTTCGCGGCCGGCGGCCAGGGCATGGCGGGTGATGTCCAGGGCCAGGGTCAGGTTGATTGCGTTCATAAGGTTCCTCTCAACGGTCAGTAAGACGTTCGCCGCACCTCCCTTTCGGGATAGCGCGACAGCAGAAAGCCCCTATGCAATAGCCCAACGGCGGCGCCAGCGCAATCAATTAATACAATTACGTGGCTTTATGTGTACAAAGTAAACACACATAAACACCAACTCAAGTATCGACAAAGGCACTCAACCACCCCGGGTATCCCAATACCCTGGCGTGTTATAGATCGCCTTCAGGTAGTCGATGAAAGACCGCACTTTCACCGGCAGGTAACGCTGCTGCGGGTACACCGCCTGGATGTCGTAGGCCGGGATTTCGTACTCATCGAGCACCGTCACCAACTCGCCGGCCTTGAGCTCGGCCTGGATCTCCCAGGTCGAGCGCCAGCCGATGCCCAGCCCCTGCTTGACCCAGTCGTAGAGCAGCTCGCCGTCGTTGCAGTCGAGGCTGCCGGAAACCCGCACCGCCACCTGCTTGCCGTCGCGCAGGAAGGTCCAGCCACGCTTCTGCCCACCCTGCAGGTTGAACGCCAGGCAGTTGTGGCGGGCCAGGTCCTCCAGGGTGCGCGGCACCCCGTGCACCTCGAAGTAGGCCGGTGCGCCGCACACCACCCGGCGGTTGGGATAGAGCTTCACCGCCACGTAGTTGGGGTCGGTCACCTCGCCGATACGGATGCCCACGTCGTACCCCTGGCGCACCAGGTCCACCAGGCTGTCGGTGAAGTTGAACGACAGCTTGAGGTCCGGGTAACGCGCGAGAAACGCCGGTGCATGGGGCGCGATATGCCGCCGGCCGAACGCCGCCGGCGCCGACACCACCAGGTGCCCACGCACCGAATTGCCGCCCCGGGCGACGCTGGCATCGGCTTCGTCGAAGTCCTTGAGCAGCACCCGGGCCCGCTCCAGGTACTGCTCGCCGAGGTCGGTGAGTTGAAGGCCGCGGGTCGAGCGGTGCATCAGCTTGATACCCAGGTGCTGCTCCAGGGCATCCAGACGCCGGCCCATGACCACAGGGGTCACGCCCTCACTGAGAGCGGCCGAGGCGAAGCTGCCGTTATCGGCGACCAGGACGAAACTGCGAACGAGTGTATGGCGGTCCATTCAATACTCCAGATATCGACAGAACTGAAGTATCCATCAATTCCGTCCCGTTGGCCCAGTCGGCATCCTTGGCTCACCTGAACGTTTTCGAATAACGCCAAGAGGAAAGATCATGGCCAGAATGAGAGCAATCGAGGCCGCCGTCCTGGTGATGCGCCGTGAAGGCGTCGACACCGCCTTCGGCATCCCCGGCGCCGCCATCAACCCCCTGTACGCCGCGCTGAAGAAAATCGGTGGCATCGATCACGTCCTGGCCCGCCACGTCGAAGGCGCCTCGCACATGGCCGAAGGCTACACCCGCACCAACGCCGGCAACATCGGCGTGTGCATCGGCACCTCCGGCCCGGCCGGCACCGACATGGTCACCGGCCTGTACTCGGCCAGCGCCGACTCCATCCCGATCCTCTGCATCACCGGGCAGGCACCGCGTGCCCGCATGCACAAGGAAGACTTCCAGGCGGTCGACATCACCAGCATCGTCGAGCCGGTCACCAAGTGGGCCACCACCGTGATGGAACCCGGTCAGGTACCGCGTGCCTTCCAGAAGGCCTTCTTCGAGATGCGCAGCGGCCGCCCGGGTCCGGTGCTGATCGACCTGCCGTTCGACGTGCAGATGGCCGAGATCGAATTCGACATCGACGCCTACGAGCCCCTGCCCCTGGCCAAGCCCGCCGCCAACCGCGTGCAGGCGGAGAAAGCCATCGCCCTGCTGAACGACGCCGAGCGCCCACTGATCGTCGCCGGTGGCGGCATCTTCAACGCCGACGCGGCGGACAAGCTGGTGGAGTTCGCCGAACTGACCGGCGTACCGGTGGTCCCGACCCTGATGGGCTGGGGCGCGATCCCGGACGACCACAAGCTGATGGTCGGCATGGTCGGCCTGCAGACGTCGCACCGCTACGGCAACGCCACCCTGCTCGAATCCGACCTGGTATTCGGTATCGGCAACCGCTGGGCCAACCGCCACACCGGTTCGGTGGACGTCTACACCGAAGGCCGCACGTTCATCCACGTCGACATCGAACCGACCCAGATCGGCCGTGTGTTCAACCCGGACCTGGGCATCGTCTCCGACGCCGGCGCCGCGCTGGACGCCTTCCTCCAGGTCGCCCGCGAGTGGAAATCCGCCGGCAAGTTGAAGGACCGCAGTGCCTGGGTCGACGCCTGTCGCGAGCGCAAGCGCACCCTGCAGCGCAAGACCCACTTCGACAACGTGCCGGTCAAGCCGCAGCGCGTGTACGAGGAAATGAACGAGTTCTTCGGCAAGGACACCTGCTACGTCAGCACCATCGGCCTGTCGCAGATCGCCGGCGCGCAGTTCCTGCACGTCTACAAGCCGCGCCACTGGATCAACTGCGGCCAGGCCGGCCCGCTGGGCTGGACCATTCCGGCGGCCCTGGGCGTGGTCAAGGCCGACCCGAGCCGCAAGGTCGTGGCGCTGTCGGGCGACTATGACTTCCAGTTCATGATCGAGGAGCTGGCGGTGGGTGCGCAGTTCAACCTGCCGTATATCCACGTGCTGGTGAACAACTCCTACCTGGGCCTGATCCGCCAGGCGCAGCGCGGCTTCGAGATCGACTACTGCGTGCAGCTGGCCTTCGAGAACATCAACGCGCCGGAGATCAACGGCTACGGCGTCGACCACGTGGCCGTGGTGGAAGGCCTGGGCTGCAAGGCAATCCGCGTGTTCGACGCCAACGACCTGCAGGCCGCCTTCGCCGAGGCCAGCAAGCTGATGACCGAGCACCGCGTGCCGGTGGTGGTCGAGGTCATCCTGGAGCGTGTCACCAACATCTCCATGGGCACCGAGATCAACGCGATCAACGAGTTCGAAGAACTCGCCGAACGCGGCACCGACGCCCCGACCGCCATTTCGCTGCTGGATTGACGCAACCGTAGGGTGGATGTCGCGACGCGCATCCACCCACGCAACCGAGGAATGCCCCATGCCCCGTTTCGCTGCCAACCTGTCCATGCTGTTCACCGAAGTGGACTTCCTGGACCGCTTCGCCGCTGCCGCCGACGCCGGCTTCAGCGGTGTCGAATACCTGTTCCCGTATGACTTCACCGCCACCGAAATCAAGGCGCGCCTGGATGCCAACCGCCTGGAGCAGGTGCTGTTCAACCTGCCTGCCGGCGACTGGGCCAAGGGCGAGCGCGGCATCGCCTGCCACCCGGACCGCGTCGAGGAATTCCGCAGCGGCGTCGACACCGCCATCGCCTACGCCAAGGTGCTGGGCAACACCCAGATCAACTGCCTGGCTGGCATCCGCCCGCAGGGCGTGGACTGCGCCACGGTCGAGCAGACCTTCGTCGACAACCTGCGCTACGCCGCGGACAAGCTGCAGGCCGCCGGCATCCGGCTGGTCATGGAAATGATCAACACCCGCGACATCCCGGGCTTCTACCTGAACACCACGGAGCAGGCCCTGGCGATTCGCGAAAAAGTCGGCAGCGCCAACCTCTACCTGCAGTACGACATCTACCACATGCAGATCATGGAAGGTGACCTGGCGCGTACCGCCGAGACCCACCTGGCCGCGATCAACCATGTGCAGCTGGCCGACAACCCGGGCCGCCACGAGCCAGGCACCGGCGAGATCAACTACCGCTTCCTGTTCGCCCACCTGGACCGCATCGGCTACCAGGGCTGGATCGGCTGCGAGTACAAGCCCCTGACCACCACCAGCGCCGGCCTCGGCTGGATGAAGACCCACAACGTGATCTGAGCGAAACCGCTGTTCGTAGGGTGGCTTGAGCGAAGCGATACCCCTACCCCTCCTGCGGACTGGCCACAAACAGGCGTCGTCTGGCGCACACACGGACAAGAGGATTTTTCACATGGCTAAAATCGGATTCATCGGCACCGGCATCATGGGCAAGCCCATGGCGCAGAACCTGCAGAAGCACGGCCACACCCTGTTCTTCTCCGAGCACTTCGACAAGGCGCCGGCCGACCTGGTCGGCGACAACGGCATCGCCCTGGCCAACCCGAAGGAAGTCGCCCAGGAAGCCGAATTCATCATCATCATGGTCCCGGACACCCCGCAGGTCGAGGACGTGCTGTTCCGTGAGGACGGCGTGGCCCGCGGCGTCGGCGCCGGCAAGGTGGTCATCGACATGAGCTCGATCTCCCCCACCGCCACCAAGGCCTTCGCCGAGAAGGTCAAGGCCACCGGCGCCGCCTACCTGGACGCCCCGGTGTCCGGCGGTGAAGTCGGTGCCAAGGCCGCCAGCCTGTCGATCATGGTCGGCGGCTGCCCGAACGCCTTCGAACGCGCCCTGCCGCTGTTCCAGGCCATGGGCAAGAACATCACCCGCGTCGGCGGCAACGGCGACGGCCAGACCGCCAAGGTGGCCAACCAGATCATCGTCGCCCTGAACATCCAGGCGGTGGCCGAGGCCCTGCTGTTCGCCGCCCGCAACGGCGCCGACCCGGCCAAGGTACGCGAGGCGCTGATGGGCGGCTTCGCCGGCTCGAAGATCCTCGAGGTGCACGGCGAGCGCATGATCAAGGGCACCTTCGACCCGGGCTTCCGCATCGCCCTGCACCAGAAGGACCTCAACCTGGCCCTGTCCGGCGCCCGCGAGCTGGGCCTCAACCTGCCCAACACCGCCAATGCGCAACAGGTGTTCAGCACCTGCGCGGCCCTGGGTGGCAGCAACTGGGACCACTCGGCGCTGATCAAGGGCCTGGAACACATGGCCAGCTTCAACATTCGCGGCGAGAAGGCCTGACGTTTTCCGGCTCCTGTGGGAGGCGCTTCAGCGGCGACTGTCGCGGCTAAAGCCCCTCCCACCGAGCAATCCGGAAGACAGCCGGCCTGATCGTTCCCACGCTCCGCGTGGGCATGCATCCCGTGACGCTCCGCGTCACACCGGCAGGCCGACAGGCCTGGCCGAGCACCACGCACACCGCCCGCTCCCTGGAGCGGGCAACCCTTTCGACCTTCCTGGCAGGAGGTGTCACGGCCCGATTGCCAGGTTGGTCGATTCCATTCCCCAGGTGCTGCCAGGCGGCGCCTGGGGAATGGAATCGACCCAGCGCCAAGAGCCTGTTCAACGTCTGCTGCGCGTCGGCCCTGCCGCGTTAAAAACAGGCTCGGACTGCTCATTTACAGCTCGTAAAGTCGGACGCGACTCCGACCGGACCTCGCCTGTTTTTTGCCTTGCATGGCTCTAGCTCGCGAGACGTTGAACAAGCTCTAAGAACAACGAGAACACAGCCATGACCTTCGATCCGCAACGCCTGCTTCGCGACCTGTTCGCCACCGCCATCGACGCGGCCCACCCGCGCCAGGTGCTGGCCGACCACCTGCCCGCCGACCGCAGCGGGCGGGTGATCGTCATCGGTGCCGGCAAGGCCGCGGCGGCGATGGCCGAGGTCATCGAGCGTGAATGGCAGGGCGAGGTCTCCGGCCTGGTGGTGACCCGCTACGGCCATGGCGCCGACTGCCAGAAGATCGAGGTGGTCGAGGCAGCCCATCCGGTCCCCGACGACGCCGGCGAGCGCGTCGCCCGCCGCGTCCTGGAGATGGTCAGCGGCCTGCGCGAAGACGACCGGGTGATCTTCCTGCTGTCCGGCGGCGGCTCGTCCCTGCTTGCCCTGCCCGCCGAGGGCATTTCGCTGGCCGACAAGCAGGCGATCAACAAAGCCCTGCTGCGCTCCGGCGCTTCGATCAACGACATGAACTGCGTGCGCAAGCACCTCTCGGCGATCAAGGGCGGGCGCCTGGCCAAGGCCTGCTGGCCGGCCAGCGTCTACACCTACGCGATTTCCGACGTGCCGGGCGACGAGGCCACGGTCATCGCCTCCGGCCCCACCGTCGCCGACCCCACCACCTCGGCGGACGCCCTGGCAATCCTCGCGCGCTACCAGATCGAGGTCCCGACCCACGTGCGCGACTGGCTGCAGGACCCACGCTCGGAAACCCTCAAGCCCGGCGACCCGTGCCTGGCGCGCAGCCACTTCCAGCTGATCGCCACGCCCCAGCAGTCCCTCGACGCGGCAGCCGAGAAGGCCCGCGCCGCCGGCTTCCCTACGCTGATCCTCGGCGACCTGGAAGGCGAAGCCCGGGACGTGGCCAAGGTCCACGCCGGCATCGCCCGCCAGGTGCTGCTGCACGGCCAGCCGATCGCACCGCCCTGCGTGATCCTGTCTGGCGGTGAAACCACGGTGACCGTACGCGGCGACGGCCGTGGCGGGCGCAACGCGGAGTTCCTGCTGGCCCTCACCGACAGCCTCAAGGGCCTGGACGGGGTCTATGCCCTCGCCGGCGACACTGACGGCATCGACGGCTCGGAAGACAACGCCGGCGCCATCATGACCCCCTACAGCCACGCCCGCGCCGGCATCAAGGGCCTGTCCGCCCGGGATGAGCTGGACAACAACAACGGCTACGGCTACTTCGCCGCGCTGGACGAGCTGATCGTCACCGGCCCGACCCGCACCAACGTCAACGACTTCCGCGCCATTCTGATTCTCGAGAGCACTGCCAAATGACCCCTGACAAGAACGTGAAAATCCTCGCCACCCTCGGCCCGGCTGTCGACGGCATCGACGGCATCCGCCAGCTGGTGGAAGCCGGGGTCAACCTGTTCCGCCTGAACTTCAGCCACGGTGAGCACGCCGACCACGCCCAGCGCTACCAATGGGTGCGCGAGGTGGAGCGCCAGCTGCACACGCCGATCGGCATCCTCATGGACCTGCAAGGGCCGAAGCTGCGGGTCGGCCGGTTCGCCGACGGCAAGGTCAACCTGAGCCGTGGCCAGGCCTTCCGCCTGGACCTGGACAGCACCCCCGGCGACGCCAGCCGGGTCAACCTGCCCCACCCGGAAATCATCGACGCCCTGCAGCCCGGCATGAGCCTGCTGCTCGACGACGGCCGCCTGCGCCTGGAGGTGACCGCCAAGCACGGCACGGCCATCGACACTCGGGTGGTCGCCGGTGGCGAGCTGTCCGACCGCAAGGGGGTCAACGTACCGGAGGCGGTGCTGCAATTGTCGCCGCTGACCGAGAAGGACCGCCGCGACCTGGCGTTCGGCCTGGAGCTGGGGGTGGATTGGGTGGCGCTGTCGTTCGTGCAGCGCCCGGAAGACATCGTCGAAGCCCGCGAGCTGATCCAGGGCAAGGCCTTCCTGATGGCCAAGATCGAGAAGCCCTCGGCGGTGCAGCACCTGCCGGAAATCGCCCGCCTGTGCGACGCGATCATGGTGGCCCGGGGCGACCTGGGCGTGGAAGTGCCGGCGGAGAATGTGCCGCGCATCCAGAAGGACATCATCCGCACCTGCCGCCAACTGGGCCGCCCGGTGGTGGTGGCCACGCAGATGCTGGAATCCATGCGTTTCTCCCCGGCGCCGACCCGTGCCGAAGTCACCGACGTGGCCAACGCCGTGGCCGAGGGCACCGATGCGGTGATGCTGTCGGCGGAAACCGCCTCCGGCGACTACCCCCTGGAAGCCGTGCAGATGATGAGCAAAATCATCCGCCAGGTGGAGAGCGGCCCGGACTACCAGGCCCAGCTCGACGTCAGCCGGCCCCAGGCCGAAGCCACCGCCTCGGACGCCATCAGCTGCGCGATCCGCCGCATCAGCTCGATCCTGCCGGTAGCCGCCCTGGTCAACTACAGCGAATCCGGCGCCTCCAGCCTGCGGGCGTCCCGCGAGCGGCCGTCGTCGCCGATCCTCAACCTGACCCCGAGCCTGGACACCGCCCGCCGCCTGAGCGTGGCCTGGGGCGTCTACTCGGTGGTCAACGAACGCCTGCGCAAGGTCGAGGAAGTCACCAGCACCGCCCTGGAAATTGCCCAGGCGCAAGGCATGGCCAAGCGCGGCGACACCGTGGTGATCACCGCTGGCGAGCCGTTCGGGCAACCCGGCAGTACCAACAGCCTGCGCATCGAAACACTGCGCTAGCACCTGGGCCGGGCGCACCTGACCGGCCGTTCTGAACGGCGCCCGGTCTTTTCCCGGCGGGGCGCCAGACCCGCCTTTTTTACCTGCCGCCACGGTCTCAACGCGTCCACGGCCCGTCGGGTGGGTCAGGCGCGGAACACCGTTGCGGGGCACACCACAGCTGCACCGGCACCGTAACCCGCCACAGCCCTGAACGACAGACACCCGTCCACGGCAGGCCCCTGCCTTTCTCGCCCTCGGTGAGCCCCATGCGTCATGCCCTGCGTTGCCTTCGCGCCCTGCTCAACGGCTTCAGCCAGATCTTCCTGCAGACCCATGCCGGCTGCGGCGCGCTGGTGGTACTGGCGATCCTGATCGGCGCACCGCAGCTGCTCGGTGGCGCGCTGCTCGGCGGCCTGAGCAGCATGCTCGCGGCCCATCGGCGGGGTTACCCGGCGGCGGACATCGCCTGCGGCCTGTACGGCTACAACGGCATCCTGCTCGGCCTGCTGATCAGCCTGCAATTCGCCTGGTCGCCCTGCATGGCGCTGCTGATCGTCGCCAGCGCCGGGCTGTCCAGCCTTGCCTTGGGCCACTGGATGGCGCGCCTGCGCCAGCGCCAGTGGCTGCCGGCCTTCACCTTCCCGTTCGTGGCCCTGGGCTGGGTCCTGATGGGGCTGGCTCCGGCCCTGCCCCTTGAAATGTCCACTGTCAGTAGCGCATTGACCGTCACCCCGCTCGACGGACTCGGCATCCTGCTGGCGCTGCTGCGTGGGATCGGCCAGGTGATTTTCCTCGACACGCCGCTGGCCGGCGCCTGCCTGTGGCTCGGCCTGCTGCTGGCCGACCGCCGTGCCGCCGGGTGGGCGCTGCTCGGCTCGACAGGCGGCACAGCCCTGGCGCTGTGCCTGGGCTGGCCAACCGAGGCAGCCCTGGCTGGCCTGTACGGCTACAACGCCTGCCTGGCCGCCATTGCCCTGAGCCAGGTGCACCGGAGTCCCTGGGCGCCGGCACTGGGCATCGGCCTGGCATTGCTCCTGCAGCCAGGTTTCACCGCCCTCGGCCTGGCCGCCCTGACCATGCCGTTCATCCTCGCCTGCTGGCTGGTCCAGGCCAGCATCCGCACCTGGCAGCGGGCGGTTGCCGATGGCGCACCGCCCCTGCCACGCCGCCCTTCCTGAGGCCTGCCGCCGCTTCGCTAAATGAGGCGAACCCATGGGGCATTCGGCAGTCCCACCTCTAGGTTTGTGCGAAAGCGCCTGCACGCCAGGCGCCGCAGAAACCGTCACGGACAACCGACAACGACGTCGAGGCGCCTGCTGCGTCCGCTGAGGGAGACCCTGCATGCCCCTGCTCAAGCTGCTGCACCTGATGGCCCTGATCTGCTGGTGCGGCGCCCTGCTCTACCTGCCGGCACTGATCGCCGCCGGCACCCGCCGCAGCGAGACCCTGTTCTACCGCGACCACGGCCACCTGACACGCCTGGTGTTCACCCTGATCGCCACGCCGGCCGCGCTGCTGGCCATCGGCTCGGGCACCGCGCTCTTCATCCGTGACTCGATCTTCGATGCCTGGCTGATCTTCAAGCTCACCGCCGTGGCCGGCATGGTCCTGTGCCATGCGCTATGCGGGGTGTTGGTGCTGCGCATCGAGCGCACCCCGGAGCGAAGCGTCGGCCGCGAATGCGTGCTGATTGGCGTGGCGCTGGTGGCGCTGATTGCCGTGACCCTGTGGCTGGTACTGGCCAAACCGTACTGATGAAGGATGCCCCCACGCCATGAACGGCCCGATCACACAGCGCTCACCCGTCCACATCCACGCCCACGGCGTGCTCGTACACCAGGCGCCCGCCCAGGTAGGCGGCCAGGGCGATCAGGGCTGCGGTCAGCAGCGACAGGTACAGGCACCAGCGCGCCATGCCGTCTTCCTGCCCGTGGTAATGCAGCAGCCAGTTGAGGCTGGCCAGCGACAGCATCATCACGGCGATGATGGCGTGGCACCAGGCGGTGATCTTCTCGCGGATGCGCGGAACACTCAGCAGATCGACCAGGCCGGCAATGCTCGCCACCCAGCCGCCCAGGGCGCCGACGCCGGACAGCCACAGGCTGGCCCGCGCCCAGAACGGATCGCCGGTGAGGATGTAGGCGAAATCGGTGCCGACCAGGCCCAGCAGCGCCGCCACCGGGAAGTGGATCATCATCGGGTGCAGCGGGTGCCCGGCAATTGCCGCGCGGCTCATGATCGATCCAGTGTCCTTTGCCATCGCGGCCTCCTTGATTCGGCGAACGGAAAAACGTCGACGCCCGCCAAGCGCAGCGCCTACCTGCAATTGACCACCCTGGCGCTGGCAGTTCCATCATTAACGGCCTGCAGCGGCCCGCAGTCGGCCCTCGACCCGGCCGGGCCGATGGCCCGCGAGGTGGCGGTGATCTGGTGGGCCATGTTCGGTTTCGCCAGCCTGGTGCTGCTGGTGGTCACCGCGCTGTGGCTGTACGCCATGTGCCGCAAACCCCGCCAGATCGACGAGCAGCAGGCGCGGCGGCTCAACCGTCACTGGATCATCGGCGGCGGGCTGATCCTGCCCAGCGTCAGCATCGGCCTGCTGCTGGCGTTCGGCATTCCCGCCGGGCACCGCATGCTGCCGTTGCCGGTGGTGGGCGAACAGCCGCTGCGCATCGAGGTGATCGGCCACCAGTGGTGGTGGGAGGTGCGCTACCCGGACAGCGGCGTGGTCACCGCCAACCAGTTGCACCTGCCGGTGGGCAGGCCGGTGGACCTGGACGTCACCAGCGCCGACGTGATCCACGCCTTCTGGGTGCCGCGCCTGGGCGGCAAGATCGACATGATCCCCGGCCGGCACAACCGCATCCGCCTGCAGGCCGACCAGGCGGGCACCTTCCGCGGCCAGTGCTCGGAGTTCTGCGGCACCCAGCACAGCCACATGATCCTCGACGTCCGGGCCCATGACGATGAGGCCTTCGCCGCCTGGCTGGAGGCCCGCCGCGCGCCCCAGGTCGCCGCCCTGCCCGGCCCGGCCGGCGAGACCTTCGCCAGCCAGTGCGGCAACTGCCACCGGGTCGCCGGGGTCAGCGACGGTGAGCGCGCACCGGACCTCACCGACATCGGCTCGCGCGCCAACCTGGGCGCCGGCGTGCTGGCCAACGAGCCCGGCGCTCTGCTGCGCTGGCTGCACGAACACCAGCGCCTGAAGCCCGGCAATGGTATGCCGCTGGCCGGCGACATCGACCCCGACCACCTAAGCGCCATCGCCGACTGGCTGGAGACCCTTGCCCCGTGACCCGTGAAAACAGCCAGAACGCCACCGACCCGGATCAACTGCACGACCAGTTCAACGAGGTCTGGGGCAACCCGCGCGGCTGGAAGGCGCTGACCATCGTCAACCACACCACCATCGGCCTGCGCTTCATGCTCACCGGACTGGGCTTCTTCCTGTTCGGCGGCCTGCTGGCGATGCTGGTGCGCACGCAGCTGGCGATGCCGGGCTACGACTTCCTCGAGCCGGACGTGTACAACCAGATCTTCACCATGCACGGCACGGTGATGATGTTCCTGTTCGCCGTGCCGATGATGGAAGGGCTGGCGGTCTACCTGATCCCGAAGATGCTCGGCGCCCGCGACCTGGCCTTCCCCCGGCTGTCGGCCCTGGGCTACTGGTGCTACCTGTTCGGCGGGCTGATTCTGTGCTCCAGCCTGTTCCTCGGCATCGCGCCCAAGGCCGGCTGGTTCATGTACACCCCACTGTCCAGCGCGGCCCACACGCCGGGGCCGAACTCGGATTTCTGGCTGCTGGGCATCACCTTCGTGGAGATTTCCGCCGTGTCGGCCGGGGTCGAGCTGGTGGTGTCGATCCTGCGCACCCGTGCCGAAGGCATGGCCCTGAACAAGATGCCGATCTACGCCTGGTACATCCTGGTGATGGCGATGATGATCGTGATCGGCTTCCCGCCGCTGATCCTCGGCAGCATCCTGCTGGAACTGGAGCGCGCCGCCGGCATGCCATTCTTCGAGGTGGCCCGGGGCGGCGATCCGCTTCTCTGGCAGCACCTGTTCTGGCTGTTCGGCCACCCCGAGGTGTACATCATCTTCCTGCCGGCCGCGGGCATCGTCTCGACCCTGCTGCCGGTGTTCTGCCAGCGCCCGCTGGTGGGCTACCGCGCCGTGGTGCTGGGGGTGCTGACCACCGGTTTCATCAGCTTCGGGCTGTGGGTGCACCACATGTTCACCGTGGGCATCCCGCAGCTGGCCCAGGCGTTCTTCAGCGCGGCGAGCATGCTGGTGGCAATCCCCACGGCGATCCAGGTGTTCGCCTGGATCGCCACGCTGTGGGTCGGGCGGCCGGTGTACCACGTGCCGATGCTGTGGCTGGTGGGCTTTCTCATCGTGTTCGTCTGCGGCGGCCTGACCGGCGTGATGCTGGCCCTGGTGCCGTTCGACTGGCAGGTGCACGACACCCACTTCGTGGTCGCGCACATGCACTACGTGCTGGTCGGCGGCATGTTCTTCCCACTGGTGGCCGGCATCTACTACTGGCTGCCGCACTTCTCCGGCCGTATGCCCTCCGAGCGCCTGGGCAAGTGGGGCTTCTGGCTGATATTCATCGGCTTCAACCTGACCTTCCTGATCATGCACTGGACCGGCCTGATGGGCATGCCGCGCCGGATCTACACCTACGAGGCAGGGCTGGGCTGGGACATTCCGAACCTGGTGTCGTCGATCGGCAGCTTCATCATGGCCTTCGGTGTCGCCACGGTGCTGCTGGATATCACCCTGCACTTTCGCTTCGGCCAGCCCGCGCCGCAAAACCCGTGGAACGCCGACACCTTCGAGTGGGCCACCAGCCTGCCGCCGAGCCCGTACAACTTCGTCAGCCTGGCGAAGATCACCAGCCGTCATCCGCTGTGGGATGACCCAAGCCTGCCGGCCAGCGTCGCCCGGGGCGAACACGCGCTGACGGTGATCGACCACGGCCGCCGGGAAACCTGGGGCGTCGAGCCGCTGACCGGCAAGGTCCGGGAGATCATCCACCTGCCGGGCAACAGCTGGCTGCCGTTCATTGCCGCGTGCTTCATCGCGGTGATCTGTTTGAGCCTGCTGACCAAGGTCTACTGGCTCGCCGCCGTGGCCAGCCTGGCGGCAACGGTGGTACTGCTGCGCTGGAGCTGGGAAAACGGTGCGCACCCGAAGGCCGCGCCGGACGCCCGTACCCAGCCGGGCGAGCCGCCGCTGCACTCGCGCACCACCGATGGCCCCGGCATCTGGGGCATGGCCGTGACGCTGCTGGCCAACGGCGCGCTGTACCTGGGGCTGCTGTTCGGCTGGTTCTACCTGTGGACGGTGTCGCCGAACTGGCTGGTGCCGGATGCGCCGGTGTTCGACCAGCGCCTGCTGCTGGCCAGCGCCGTGCTGCTGGCCGCCGCCGTGCTCTGGCAGCGCCCGGTGCTCAAGCGCCTGCGCAAGCGCCAGGGCGAACCGCGCACGCTGATGCGCTGTTTCAGCGGCGTGGCGTTGCTGGGCCTGGCGCAGTCGGCCTTGCTGCTGTGGGCGCTGCTCGGCGGCGACCTGGCGCCCCGGGCCACGGCCCATGACGCGGTGATCGTGGTGATGCTGGTCTACAGCCTGGTGCATGGCGTGCTGGCGGCGGTGCTCAGCGCCCTGCAGGCGCTGCGCGTGTACCACGGCTACGTCGGCAGCGAGTCGCCCTACGAGCCTCTGGTGGTCGAGCAGCTCTGGCAGTACAACCTGGTGGTGCTGTGGATCACCTACTTCTCCCTGGTGCTGTTCCCGCCGACCTTCGGGGGTGCGTGATGCAGCGCCTGCGCTCCCCCTACAACCCGATCCATATCCCCCTCGGCCTGACCCTCTGGAGCCTGTGGTTCGTGGTGCTCTACGGCGGCCTCTCGGTGGGCTGCGCCCTGCTGCCGCCGCCCCTCGAACAGGGCGCCTGGACCTGGCTGAACGCCGCCCTCGGCCTGGCCGCCCTGCTGACCACGGCCCTGCTGCTATGGCTGGCGCGGTTGTTCCAGCACGCGGCGCGGCGTGCGCCCGACGAACCGGCCCAGCGTTTTGTCGCTCATATCAGCGCCGGCGTGCACCTGATCGCCGCCATCGCCACCCTGTTCATCGCCCTGCCCATCGTGAGCCTGCCCCCATGCCTCTGATGCTCCTTGCCCTGTTCGCCCTGCTGCCCGGCACCGCCGCCGCCCACGGCCTGTTCGACGGCCACCTGGAAGACCGCCTGCCGGTGCTGTTCAGCGCGCTGCTGCTGGGCGCCGCCTGGCTGCTCTACATCATCGGCTGCCGACGGGCCAAGCCCCATGGGCTGGAGCCGATGTGGATGCACCTGGCGATGGTCATCACCGTGCTGGCGGTGTTCGGCCCCATTGACGATTGGGCGGAAACCAGCACCACCCTGCACATGCTGCAGCACATGCTGTTCATGATCGTCATCGCCCCGCTGTGGGCCCTGGCCCGGCCCCTGCCGCAGTGGCGAGCCGCCGCCGGCAGCTGGCTGCAGCCGCTGTACAACGGCGTGCTGCGCAGCGGTCGGCACCCGGTGCCGCTGGCCCTGCTGCACGGCGCGGTGATCTGGATCTGGCACACCCCGAGCCTGTACATGCTGGCCCTGGAAAACACCTGGTGGCACGTGGTCGAGCACGCCTGTTTCCTGTTCAGCGCCTGGCTGTTCTGGTGGTCGTGCCTGCGTGCCACGCCGTCGCGCATCCCCCATGCGCTGATGGCGATCCTGCTGACGCTGATGCACACCGGCCTGCTGGGCGCCCTGCTGACCTTCGGCAACACGCCGTTCTACGGCGAATCAAGGGACCTGGCGGACCAGCAACTGGCGGGCCTGCTGATGTGGGTGCCGGGCAGCCTGGTGTACCTGGCGGCTGCCGGCTGGATCACCTGGCGCTGGCTGACCCGGGTCTGGCGCCGCCAGAACCTGCCGGGGCAGGAAACGAACGGCTGAGCGTCAGCCGCGTTCGGTGGGGTTGGAGGTCAGCTCGAAGGGGCTGTTGCTGCGGCGCTGGTTGCGGTCTTCACGCGGGGTGGCGCCAAAGAAGTTGCGGTAGGCGCTGGAGAAATGCGGGCCCGAGGAGAAGCCGCAGGACAGGCCGATCTGGATGATCGACTTGCTGGTCTGCATCAGCAGCTGGCGCGCCTTGTTCAGGCGCAGCTCCAGGTAGTACTGGCTCGGCACGCGGTTGAGGTACTGCTTGAAGATGCGCTCCAGCTGACGGCGCGACACGCACACGTGCTGGGCGATCTCGTCGGTGGTCAGCGGCTCTTCGATGTTGGCTTCCATCAGCAGCACGGCCTGGGTCAGCTTCGGGTGGCTGGAGCCCAGGCGGTTCTGCAACGGGATGCGCTGGCGCTCGCCGCCCTCGCGAATGCGCTCCACCACCAGCTCTTCCGACACCGCGCCCGCCAGCTCGGCACCGTGGTCGCGGGCCAGCAGCGCCAGCAGCAGGTCGAGCACCGACAGGCCGCCACAGGCGGTCAGGCGATCACGGTCCCAGTCGAACAGGTGGCTGGTGGCGATGACCTTGGGGAAGCGCTCGGTGAAATCGTCCTGCCAGCGCCAGTGCACCGCCGCACGGTAGCCGTCGAGCAGGCCCAGTTGCGCCAGCGGGTAGACCCCGGCGGACACCCCGCCGATCACGCAGCCGCTGCGCACCACCTGCTTGAGCGCACCGGACAGCGCCGCCGGCATCACCGCCGGGGGCTCGTCGGCCACCAGGAACAGCTTGTGGCAGCCTTCCAGCTTGCCCACCCAGGATTCACCCGGCAGCCGCCAGGCGCACTCCACGGCCGGTTCGGCCTGGAGGAACAGCAGCTCGTAGACCACTTCGGGATGGACGCGCTGGGCAACGCGCAACGCCTCCTCGGCCAGCGCCAGGGTCAGAGGCTTGGTGTTGGGCCAAAGCAGGAAGCCGATTCGGTGGGCATTCATGGCGGGCAGTTTAAGCTCGATTGGCGGCTGAGGGCATGACAGGCAATCACTGCCGCTTTATTTAAGGCTACCGGAAAGAAATTGCTTGAGCCGATCGGATTGCGGGTTGGCCAGGACGTCCTTGGGGCAACCGCGCTCTTCCACCAGGCCCTTGTGCAGGAACACCAGTTGGTTGGACACCTCGCGGGCAAAGCCCATCTCGTGGGTCACCACCACCATGGTACGCCCTTCCTGGGCCAGGTCCTGCATGACCTTGAGCACTTCGCCAACCAGTTCCGGATCGAGGGCCGAGGTCGGCTCGTCGAACAGCATGACTTCCGGCTCCATCGCCAGGGCCCGGGCGATCGCCACGCGCTGCTGCTCGCCGCCGGACATGTGCGCCGGGTAGGCCTCCTTGCGGTGCGCCACACCCACCTTGTTCAGGTAGTGCTCGGCCTTCTCGCGGGCTTCGGTCTTGCTCACGCCCAGCACGTGCACCGGCGCTTCCATGACGTTTTCCAGCACGTTCATGTGCGACCACAGGTTGAAGTGCTGGAACACCATCGACAGGCGCGAACGCATGCGCTGCAGCTGCTTCGGGTCGGCGGCACGCAGCGCACCGTCCTTGCTCGGCACCAGCTTCAGCTCTTCGTTGTTGAGCAGGATCTTGCCGGCGTGGGGCTGCTCCAGCAGGTTGATGCAGCGCAGGAAGGTGCTCTTGCCCGAACCGCTGGAGCCGATGATGCTGATCACATCGCCCGCCTTGGCCGCCAGGGACACGCCCTTGAGCACTTCGTGGGTGCCGTAGCGCTTGTGCAGGTCCTGAACTTCAAGTTTGTACATGGTTTCCACTCTCGTGAATCAGTCGCTGAGCCGGCGACCTGGGCGAATAGAGGTTCGGGCGCCGGCGCCCATCATGACCGATCGGCCGCCTTCACGCCTTACGCGGCGCCAGGTAGGCCAGCCAGCGGCGCTCGGCCAGCTTGAACAGGCGCACCAGCACGAACGTCAGGCACAGGTAGATCACCCCGGCGGTGATGAAGGCTTCGAACGGCAGGTAGTACTGGGAGTTGACCGTGCGCGCCGCACCGGTGATGTCGATCAGGGTGACGATCGACGCCAGGCTGGTGGTGTGCAGCATCATGATCACTTCGTTGCTGTACTGCGGCAGCGCGCGGCGCATGGCCGACGGCAGCAAGATGCGGCGGTACAGCTTGGCCCGCGACATGCCCATGGCCTTGGCCGCCTCGATCTCGCCATGGGGCGTGGCCTTGAGGCTGCCGGCGAGGATCTCGGCGCTGTAGGCGCTGGTGTTGATGGCGAACGCCAGGCAGGCGCAGAAGGTCGCGTTGGACAGGTACGGCCACAGCACGCTCTCGCGCACGGCCTCGAACTGCGCCAGCCCGTAGTAGATCAGGAACAGCTGCACCAGCATCGGGGTGCCACGGATCACATAGGTGTACAGCCAGGCCGGCCCGTTGACCCAGGGCGAGCGCGATACGCGCATCAGGCCCAGGGGCACGGCCGCCGCCAGGCCGACGGCCAGGGAAATCAGCAGGATCTTCAGGGTCACCAGCACGCCACCCATGTAGAGCGGCAGGCTGTCCCAGATCACGGTGTAGTCGAAAATCATGGTCACCGGCTCCTAGAGATCAGCGGCTTTGGTGCCGACCGAGTAGCGTTTTTCCACGTAGCGCAGGATCAGCAGCGAGACACTGGTAATCACCAGGTACAGGCCGGCTACCGCCAGGTAGAAGGTGAAGGGTTCGCGGGTCGCGTCAGCGGCGCTCTTGGCCTTGAACATCATGTCCTGCAGGCCGACCACGGAAATCAGCGCGGTGGCCTTGGTCAGCACCAGCCAGTTGTTGGTGAAGCCGGGGATCGCGAAGCGGATCATCTGCGGCACCAGGATGCGGAAGAACACCTTGGTTCCGCTCATGCCATAGGCCAGGCCGGCCTCGCCCTGCCCCTTGGGAATGGCCATGAACGCCCCCCGGAAGGTTTCCGACAGGTACGCACCGAAGATGAAGCCCATGGTAAAGACACCCGCCACGAACGGGTTGATGTCGATGTACTCGTCATAGCCGAGCATCGGCGCCAGGCGGTTCACCAGGTCCTGGCCGCCGTAGAAGATCAGCAGGATCAGCACCAGGTCGGGAATGCCGCGGATCACGGTGGCGTAGGTTTCGCCGAGCACGGCCAGCCACTTGACCGGTGACAGGCGAAAGGCCGCCCCGAGCAGGCCCAGCACGATAGCGACCGCCATCGAGGTGAGCGCCAGGCCCAGGGTGAGCCAGGCACCTTCGAGGATGGTCGAGCCGTAGCCGTTCAACATGCCCTGGTTACCTCATGCGGGCGTCCGCGACGCCGGGTATGCGACAAAAACGAAAAAGTGGCGCAAACCCCGTGTCAGCGAGTTTGCGCCACTTCCAGTGGGAGACGAGGATCAGTCGCCGTAGACGTCGAACGAGAAGTACTTGTCCTGCACTTCCTTGTACTTGCCGTTGGCGCGGATCGCCAGGATGGCAGCACTGATCTTGTCGGCCAGGGCCTTGTCGCCCTTGCGTACAGCGATGCCCTGGCCTTCGCCGAAGTATTTGACGTCGGTGAAGTCCGGGCCGACGAAGGCGAAGTTCTTGCCGGCGTCGGTCTTGAGGAAACCGTCGTCGAGGTTCACCGAGTCCGCGATGCTGCCGTCGAGGCGGCCGGCGGTCAGGTCCAGGAACACTTCGTTCTGCGAGGTGTAGCGCACGATTTCCGCGCCAGCGGGGGCGAAGACGTCGGTGGCGTAGCGGTCATAGACGGACGAGCGCTGCACGCCGATCTTCTTGCCCTTGAGGTCGGTGGCGACGTTGTCCATCTTGCTGCCGGCCTTCATGACCAGCTTGGCCGGGGTGGCGTAGTACTTGCCGGTGAAGTCGACGGAGCGCTTGCGCTCTTCGGTGATCGACATCGACGACAGCACGGCGTCGAACTTGCGGACTTTCAGGGCGGGGATCAGGCCGTCGAATTCCTGCTCGATCCACTTGCACTCGACCTTCATCTCTTCGCACAGGGCGATGCCGATGTCGTAGTCGAAGCCGGTGATGTTGCCATCCGGAGTCTTGTAGGCGAACGGCGGGTAGGCCGCTTCGATACCAATGCGCAGCGGCTTGTCGGCCATGGCCAGGGGCGACAGCACGGACAACGCCAGTGCACCGAGAAGTGCGATCTTCTTCATCTTGTGACTCCTTCGAAAGGGAATGGCTCGGGACGACAATGTGAGGGTCCGGCGCATCCAGCCATGCTATGAATTGTAGAGAACATCGCCCTCGCTGCTGCTTGTGGCGCATGCGTCAGGCGGGCCCGGCTGGGTGAGCGGCATTCTAGCGACAGGCCTGAAGCCGATATTTCCTCAATGCGACAACTAATTACAAAAGCCCAGGACGGGCACGGCAGGCATCTTGACAGACTCTGCTTTTCATGCAGAGCAAAACACGACGAATAACCGGTTAGCAAAGCAATTAGCGCGCCGGATGTTAACAAAGTCTTGATTGGCGCGGTATACGCGCCGTGGCCGGGTTTTCCGACAGGGTGTTTCCGCCCGGCATCGGGGCACCGGCGTTTCCATCCGCCCCATCACCGTGCAGCGCGTTACCGCCCGGCCCCAAAAAACACAAACCCCGCCCGGTGCGTGGCCGGGCGGGGTTTGCGTACTGCTAGCGGATCAGGCAACCTGCATGGTGCGGTGCGTCTCGATCAGGTGCTGGACCACGCCCGGGTCGGCCAGGGTGGAGATGTCACCGAGCGAATCGTACTCGGCCGTGGCGATCTTGCGCAGGATGCGGCGCATGATCTTGCCCGAGCGGGTCTTCGGCAGGCCCGGTGCCCACTGGATGACGTCCGGGGTGGCGATCGGACCGATCTCCTTGCGCACCCAGTTCTTCAGCTCCTGGCGCAGCTGTTCGGACGGCTCGTCGCCCTGGTTGAGGGTGACGTAGACGTAGATGCCCTGCCCCTTGATGTCGTGCGGCACACCGACCACCGCCGCCTCGGCGACTTTCGGGTGGGCGACCATGGCGCTTTCGACTTCGGCGGTGCCCATGCGGTGGCCGGAGACGTTGAGCACGTCGTCCACGCGACCGGTGATCCACCAGTAGCCGTCTTCGTCGCGGCGTGCACCGTCACCGGTGAAGTACATGCCCTTGAAGGTCTTGAAGTAGGTGTCGACGAAACGGTCGTGGTCGCCGTACAGGCTGCGCGACTGGCCCGGCCAGGAATCGAGGATCACCAGGTTGCCCTCGGCAGCGCCTTCGATCAGGTTGCCCAGGTTGTCCACCAGGGCCGGCACCACGCCGAAGAACGGACGGGTCGCGGAGCCCGGCTTGAGCGCGGTGGCGCCCGGCAGCGGGGTGATCATGAAACCGCCGGTCTCGGTCTGCCACCAGGTGTCGACGATCGGGCAGCGCGACTGGCCGACCTTCTCGTAGTACCAGTTCCAGGCTTCCGGGTTGATCGGCTCGCCCACCGAACCCAGCAGGCGCAGGCTGGAGCCATCGGCGCCGGCCACGGCCGCTTCGCCCTGGGCCATCATGGCGCGGATCGCGGTCGGTGCGGTGTAGAGGATGTTGACCTTGTGCTTGTCGATGATCTTCGACACGCGGGTCACGTCCGGGTAGTTCGGGATGCCTTCGAACAGCAGCGTGGTCGCGCCGTTGGCCAGCGGGCCGTAGACGATGTAGCTGTGGCCGGTGACCCAGCCCACGTCGGCGGTGCACCAGTAGATTTCGCCCGGCTTGTAGTCGAACACGCGCTCATGGGTCAGCGCGGCGTACACCAGGTACCCGCCGGTGGTGTGCAGCACGCCTTTCGGCTTGCCGGTGGAACCGGAGGTGTAGAGGATGAACAGCGCTTCCTCGGCGCCCATTTCCTTCGGCGCGCAGACGCTGCCGGCCACCTTCATCAGGTCCTCGAACCAGATGTCGCGGTGCTGGTTCCACTTGATCTCGGAACCGGTGCGCTGGACCACGATGACCTTCTGGATGCTGCGGGTCTCGGGGTTGGTCAGGGCGTCGTCGACGTTGGCTTTCAGCGGGATCTTCTTGCCGCCACGCAGGCCTTCGTCAGCGGTGATCACCACCTTGGACTGGCAGTCGATGATGCGGCCGGCCAGGGCTTCCGGCGAGAAGCCGCCGAACACCACGGAGTGGATCGCACCGATGCGGGCACAAGCCAGCATCGCCACCACGGCTTCCGGGATCATCGGCATGTAGATGGTCACCACGTCGCCGCGGTGCACGTCCTGGCCACGCAGGGCGTTGGCGAACTTGCACACTTGCTCGTGCAGTTCGCGGTAGGTGATTTCCTTGTGCTCGGACGGGTCGTCGCCTTCCCAGATGATCGCGATCTGATCGCCGCGCTCGGCCAGGTGACGGTCCAGGCAGTTGTAGGAGACGTTCAGGGTGCCGTCGGCGAACCACTTGATGTCGACGTGGTGGTCGTCGAAGGAGGTCTGCTTGACCTTGGTGAATGGCTTGATCCAGTCGAGGCGCTGAGCCTGCTCACGCCAGAAACCATCAGGGTTGATCACCGACTGCTGGTACATGGCTTTGTACGTGGCTTCATCGGTCAGCGACCGAGCCGCCACCTCCGGGCGCACGGGATACAGGGACGCAGAACTCATCAGAAACACCTCGGGGGTAGTTGTTGTTCTCTGTGGCCCATTGTGTAGCCAGCCCCCCCTACCCGGGCCATTCGACCATCGTATTACCGCTCTGCGACCATGGTCTTGGCTGCGCCGACGCCCTGCTCATGCCGTGCCGGCGGGTGTCGGCAGCCGTCAGCTGGCGCCGTGCGGCTCGGCGATCTCGATCAGGTTCAGGTCCGGGTCGCGGACGTACACCGAGCGGATCGGCCCGGTGGCACCGGTGCGCATCACCGGCCCCTCGATGATCGGCCAGCCGGCCCGCTGCAGGTCGTCGATCACGGTTTCAAGCGGTTTGCTGGCAATGAAACACAGGTCCAGCGCCCCGGGCACCGGCAGGTGCGCCTTGGGTTCGAACTCGTGGCCGCGCACGTGCAGGTTGATCTTCTGGTTGCCGAAGCAGAACGCCTGGCGGCCATTGCCGAAGGTCTCCAGGCGCATGCCCAGCACCTCGGTATAGAAGTGCACGCAGGCCTGCGGGTCGCAGGTGGTGAGGACCAGGTGGTCGAGGTGATCGATCATGCGAACGGCTCCTGTCTGATGGACCCAGCTTGCCCGTTCCGGGCACACGGGGCACGAAAAAAATCCGCCCGATAGCGGGCGGATTCGGGGTGGTGCGGTCGACGCGATCAGGTCGGCGCCGACGTCCGTCTTGGCGAGCGTCACTCCGTAGCGGACGCAGAGCGTCCGGGGAGGCATTCCCACGCGGAGCGTGGGAACGATCAATTGCCGGGCGCGCAGGTCCTGTGTAGGAGCGGGCTTGCCCGCGAGCTTTGCTCTTCTTTGCCATGGGGCACAACCTCTTCCTACCGACGCTCCGCGCCACCGACGGCAGGTAGGACGACCGTCACTCCGTAGCGGACGCGGAGCGTCCGGGGAGGCATTCCCACGCGGAGCGTGGGAACGATCCGTTGCCGGGCGCACAGGCTTGCCCAACAACGCTGTCAGGGCTTGTTGGCCGCCTGGGCGGCTTCGATCAGGTCGGCGCCGATTTCCTTCTCGAACTTCTTCCACACCGGCTGCATCGCCTTGCGCCATTCTTCACGCTGCTCGGGGGTCAGCGTAACGATCTCGCTGGTACCTGCGTCGATGATCTTCTGGCGCGAGGCGCGGTTCAGGTCGTCGGCCTGCTTGTTCACCTCCACCGTGACCTCGGCCATCACCTTGTCCAGTTCGGTGCGCACGTCCTCGGGCAGGCCGTTCCAGAATTTGGTGTTGGTGATCACCATGTAATCGATGGCGCCGTGGTCGGACTCGGTGAAGAACTTCTGCACCTCGTGGACCTTCTGGCTCTCGTAGTTCGACCAGGTGTTCTCGGTGCCATTGACCACACCGGTCTGCAGGCCCTGGTAGACCTCGGCAAAACTCATCTTGCGCGGGGCGGCGCGCAGCGCCTTGAACTGTTCGTCCAGCACGGCGGAGGCCTGCACGCGGAACTTCAGGCCGCGGGCATCCTTGGGCTCGTGCAGCGCCTTGTTCGACGACAGCTGCTTCATCCCGTTGTGCCAGTAGGCCAGGCCGGTGATGCCCTTGCCTTCCATGGAGGTGAGCAGTGCCTTGCCCTGGGGGCTTTGCTGGAAGCGGTCGACGGCGTGGATGTCATCGAAGATGAACGGCAGGTCGAAGATCTGGATCTGTTTGGCGTAGTGCTCGAACTTGGCCAGGGACGGCGCCAGCAGCTGCACGTCGCCCAGCAGCAGGGCTTCCATTTCCTTGCCGTCGCCGAACAGCGAGGAGTTCGGGTAGACCTCGACCTTGACCCGGCCCGGCAGGCGTTCCTCGGCCAGCTTCTTGAACAACAGGGCACCCTGGCCCTTGGGCGTGTGCTCGGCCACCACGTGGGCGAACTTGATGCTGATGGGTTCCTCGGCCTGGCTCAGGCCGGCGAATGACAGGGACATGGCGCAGACCAGCGCCTTGGCGGTGAGTTTAAGCATGGTGTGACCTCGTTTTATTGTTGTAAGCGTTCACAAGCGTTAGCCGTCCCTGGGCGTTGCATGACTCCTCGATTCGTGGCGCGGCGCGATCAGGCCGACAGGCCGGCGCGTTCGAGCAGGCGCCGGGCGCGGCCGACCACCGGGGCGTCGACCATCTGCCCGTCGACCACGAACACGCCGTCGCCGCTGGCATCGGCCGCCAGCACGCGCTGCGCCCAATCCAGCTCCTGGGCGCTGGGCATCAATGCCTGGTGGACCACCGCCACCTGGCTCGGGTGGATGCACAGCAGGCCGCCGAAGCCCATGTCACGGGCATCCTGGCTGGCACGCTGCAAGCCGTCCGGGTTGTCGATGGCCGGGAATACGCTGTCCAGCGGCGCCGCCAGCCGAGCCGCGCGGCTGTGCAGCAGGATGGTGTAGCGCGCCTGGTCGAGCATCCGCTCGGCGGCAGCGGTGCCGCTGGCAAGGCCCAGGTCCAGGCCCAGGTCGAGGGCACCGAACGACAGGCGCTCAACGCCCTCGGCACGGGCAATCGATGGCAGCGCCAGCAGGCCCTCGGCACTTTCGATGATCGGCCACACCGGCTTGCCGCAGACCCGCACGCGGATCACCTGCTCGGCGCATTCGACCTTGGGCAGCAGCACGCCGATGACCCCGGGGTGACGCTGGCACAGGTCGATGTCCTGGGCCTGGCCGTCGTGGCCGGGGGCGTTGATGCGCACCAGCAGGCGCGCGCCGGGGTTGTCCGTGAGAAAGGCGTCGAGGTGGTTGCGCGCCTCGGCCTTGAGGTGTTCCTGCACGGCGTCTTCGAGGTCGACGATCACCACGTCGGCCCCACTGGCCAGGGCCTTGGGGATTCGCTCCGGGCGCGTGGCCGGGACGAACAGGGCGCTGCGTATGGTCTTGTTGTTCATGGGCACGTCCTTCGTTTACACAAGGCGGGCGACGCCGGTCGCCCGCCGTCGATGGGCCTACACCGTGCCCTGGGCACGCAGGCGCTCGATGTCGTCCGGGGCATAGCCCAGTTCGGCCAGCAGGCTGGCGCTGTGCTCGCCGAGGGCGGGCACGGCGTCCATGCGTGGGCTGAAGGCACTGTTGTGCCCCGGCGGCAGCAACGCCGGCAGCGGACCACTCGGGCTGCCGACCTCGACCCAGCGCTCACGCGCCTGGAGCTGCGGGTGCGCCCACACGCCGGCCATGTCGTTGACGTGGGCGTTGGCGATCTGCGCGGTGTCCAGGCGCTCGATGACCTGCTCGGCGCTGAGTTCGGCGAAGGTCTCGACGATCAGGCCGCGCAGGGTCTCGCGGTTGGCCGAGCGCCGGGCGTTCGCCGAGAAGCGCTCGTCGCTGGCCAGCTGCGGTTGCAGCAGCACCTTGTCGCAGAACGCCTGCCACTCGCGTTCGTTCTGCAGGCCGAGCATCACCGTGCCACCGCCCCCGGTGGGGAACGGGCCGTACGGGTAGATGGTGGAATGGGAGGCGCCGGCCCGCGGCGGCGGCGTCGCGCCCTGGTAGGCGTAGTACATGGGGTAGCCCATCCACTCCACCAGGCTTTCCAGCATCGACACGTCGACGCGGCTGCCCTCCCCGGTCTTGTCGCGCAGCATCAGCGCCGACAGCACGCCGGTGTAGGCGTACATGCCCGAGGCGATGTCGGCGATGGAGCAACCGGCCTTGGCCATCTCCTCGTCACCGGCGCCGCCGGTCACCGACAGGAAGCCGCCCTCGCTCTGGATCAGCAGGTCGTAGGCTTTCTTCTGTTCGTACGGGCCGCCCTCGCCGTAGCCGGAGATGTCGCAGACGATCAGCCGCGGGAAGCGCTCGTGCAGCGCCTCGAACGACAGGCCCATGCGCGCTGCCGCGCCCGGTGCCAGGTTCTGCACCAGCACGTCGGCCTGGGCCAGCAGGCTGTCCATGACCTGCAGCGCGTCGCCCTGCTTGAGGTCCAGGGTCAGGCTCTCCTTGGAGCGGTTGGTCCAGACGAAATGCGAGGCCAGGCCGCTGACGCGCTCGTCATAGCCCCGGGCGAAATCGCCGCTGCCGGGGCGCTCGACCTTGATCACCCGGGCCCCGAGGTCGGCCAGCTGACGGGTGCAGAACGGCGCGGCAATGGCGTGTTCCAGGCTGACCACGGTGATGCCGTCGAGGGGACGGGGTTGCTGTTTGCTGGCGTTCATATCCGTTTCCTGTTTCGTGAGTGCTCCCCAGAGGGAGTCACTGTCATGCGTTGGATCGTTACCCGGCGGCTTGTGGGGGATGATCGCCACTGAAGCGCCTCCCACAGGCCGTCGTCCGGGTCAGATCAACCGGAACACATCGGCGGCGTCGTGCAGGCTCCACACGCGCTGGATCAGCACCCCGGCTTCGTCGGCGCTGGCCGCGTCGGAGAACGCCAGCAGGCGGCGGAACTTGTCCTCCAGTTCCGGCCGCGACAGGGTGTTGCCCGGGTCGCCCTTGGGTTCGTCGATGCCGGCTTCCAGGCGTCGCCCATCGACGGTGATCACCTCGATGCGGCCCAGCCAGCGCGCCGGGTAGGCGCCGTCCACGTCGGCATCCAGCTGCATGCCGACCTTGTCGCGGAAAGCCGCCACCCGTGGATCGGTCAGGGCATGCTGGTGGAACTCGGTCAGCCCGGCCTTGCCATAGAAGGCGATCAGGCCCAGCACCGTGCCCATGGAGAACTTGGCCTGGTGCACGCTCTGCGGCACGGTCACCCGACCCAGCACGTCGATGGCGCCCTGGTGCACGCGGGTGGTGACCTGGGCGATGTGTTCCGGGCGCAGGCTGTCGCGCTGCATCAGGTGCAGCAGCGCGTCCGCCGCCGGGTGGGTGTGGCGGCACGAGGCGTGGAACTTGAACGAGGTTTCCGTCAGCGCCCAGCGACTGCCTAGGCGATCCACCAGGCACGCCGGATTGGCGTCGCTGGACATCCCGGCGGCCATGCCCTGCTTGCCTTCGAGAATCTCCTGGGCGCCGGTCAGGCCGTCTTCGGTCAGGTACGCCGCGAGCAAACCGTCGGCGGCGGCCTTGGCGGTGTGCAGTTGCTTGGAGTCGGCGGCATCGCGCAGGAACTGCCAGAGACCCGCAGCTTGTGTGCCGGCGCTGCCCAGGCAGTTGACGAACTGCGCCTGGTTGAAGCCCAGCAGCTTGCCCACCGCCACGGCGGCGGCCAGGGTGCCGACGGTGGCCGTGGTGTGGAAGATGCGGTAGTGCGAACGACCAAGGAACTCGCCGATGCGGATACCCGCCTCGTAGCCCGCCACCGACGCGACGATCAGCTCGCGGCCGGACTTGCCCAGGTCCTGGGCCGCCGCCAACGCGGCCGGAAACACCACGGTGGCCGGGTGCAGCACCGAGCTGTTGTGCAGGTCGTCCTGTTCCACCAGGTGCGAGCTGGCGGCATTCACCAGGGCGGCGAAATGCGCCGAGGTGCGCTCGCCGTTCACCAGCACCTGGCTACGCCCGCTGCTCGGGCCCATGCGCCGGGCATAGCGCTCGAACAGCGGAATCGGGTGCTGGCCCTTGCTGGCCAGGGCGGAACCCAGCCAGTCGAGGAACAGGTCTTCGGTACGCTCGACCACCTGGGTCGGCAGGTCGTCGTAACGCAGGTCGGCGAGGAAACCGGCGAGCTGGTGGGTATTGGTGCTCATATTCGCCGCCTCAGAAGCTGCGTGGCAGCTCGAGCAAATGCTCGGCCACGTAAGACAGGATCAGGTTGGTCGAGATCGGCGCCACCTGGTACAGGCGGGTCTCGCGGAACTTGCGCTCGACGTCGTATTCGTTGGCGAAGCCGAAGCCGCCGTGGGTCTGCAGGCAGGCGTTGGCCGCCTCCCAGCTGGCCTTGGCCGCCAGGTACTTGGCCATGTTGGCGGCCGCCCCGGCGTTGCGCCCGGCGTCGTACTCCTCGCAGGCGCGCCAGCGCATCAGGTCGGCGGCCTCGATCTCGATATGGGCTTCGGCGATGGGGAACTGCACGCCCTGGTTCTGGCCGATCGGCCGGCCGAACACCACGCGGTCGCGGGCGTACTGGGCGGATTTCTCGATGAACCAGCGGCCGTCGCCGATGCACTCGGCGGCGATCAGGGTGCGTTCGGCATTCAGGCCGTCGAGGATGTAGCGGAAACCCTTGCCCTCTTCGCCGATCAGGCTGCTGGCGGGGATTTCCAGGTTGTCGAAGAACAGCTCGTTGGTCTCGTGGTTGACCATGTTGGCGATCGGCTGCACGGTCAGGCCGTTGCCGATGGCCTCGCGCAGGTCGACCAGGAAGATCGACATGCCTTCGGACTTCTTCTTCACCTCGGCCAGCGGCGTGGTGCGAGCCAGCAGGATCATCAGGTCGGAATGCTGGATGCGCGAGATCCATACCTTCTGGCCGTTGATCACATACTTGTCGCCCTGGCGCACGGCGGTGGTCTTGATCTTGGTGGTGTCGGTGCCGGTGGTGGGCTCGGTCACGCCCATGGACTGCAGGCGCAGTTCGCCGCTGGCGAGCTTGGGCAGGTAGTAGCGCTTCTGCTCTTCGCTGCCGTTACGCAGCAGGGTGAACATGTTGTACATCTGGCCATGGATGGTGCCGGAGTTGCCGCCGCAGTGGTTCACCTCTTCGAGGATCACCGAGGCCTCGGCCAGGCCCAGGCCGGAGCCGCCGTATTCTTCCGGGATCATCGCCGACAGCCAGCCGGCTTCGGTCATGGCGCTGACGAAGGCTTCGGGAAAGCCCTTCTCTTCATCGATCTTGCGCCAGTACTCGGCGGGAAACTCCGCGCACAGGGCACGCACGCCTTCGCGGATCGCGTTGAGTTCTTCGTTATGGTTGGGGTTCATAGGTGGTCCTCGATTCTTGTCGTTATCGCGGCAGGCGCCGGGTCGTTGGTCAGTCGAAGTGCACGTCGGCGCGCTGCGCCAGGCCAGCCTGGTTGCCGGCCCAGAGTTCGGCGGTGCCGGTCGCCGTGAGGCGTCCGCCCACCTCGAACGGCTCCGGTGATACCAGCGGACGCAGGCCGCGGTAGGCGAAGCGGCGCAGGCGGGCCGTCGGGTTGGCGCGGCAGAACGCACGCAGGCTCAACGTGGCGATCAGAGGGCCGTGCACCACCAGCCCGGCGTAGCCCTCGGTCTCGGTGACATAGGGCCAGTCGTAGTGGATGCGGTGACCGTTGAAGGTCACGGCGCTGTAGCGAAACAGCAGCGTGGCGCTCGGCGTCACGGCTTCGCGCCAGTCGCCGGCGACCAGTGCCTCGCCACTGCCGGTCTTGGGCGGGCTGGGCTCGCGGTAGACGATGTCCTGCTCCTCGCGGATCGCCAGCTCGCCATCCTGGTGATAGTCGTGGCGCACGGTGACGAACAGCAGCGCGCCGGTGCGGCCGTGTTTCTCTTCGATGTGGGTGATGGTCGACAGGCGACTGGCTTCACCGCCCACCCGCAGCGGCTGGAAGAACTCGACGCGGCCGCCGGCCCACATGCGGTTGCGGTTGTCCGCCGGCGGCAGGAACCCGCCCCGCGCCGGGTGCCCGTCTTCGCCCAGGCCGCTTTCGGCCACCGGCTCCTGGAAGAACGCCCAGTGCCAGAGCGGCGGCAACGCCTCGCCATGGGCCGGCGTCGGCTCGCCCAGGGTCGCGGCGATGCGCTTGACCAGGTTGCGACTGAGTTGGTCGTGGGCCTCTTCGGTGCGGCCGATCCAGGCAGAAAAAGCAGAGTCACTCATGGGCATGTTCCAGCTGTCTTCTTGTGTGCTGGGAGCATGCAACCGGGCTAGCGTTCTGAGAATTTGCATTTACGTAAGCCGGCGTTCGGATATACTGAACGCCAGGATGGGCGCTCACCCTGTAGGAGAGCCCTTGACCTGTAGGAGCGGGCTTGCCCGCGAGCTTTTCGTCACCCGCCAGATTGCCGTTTGGCGACGACCGTCGAGCTCGCGGCCAAGCCCGCTCCTACAACAACAGCCTCTACACGCTGGACAGGAACCCACCATGCACTTCGATCTACCGGACCTGCGGCTCTTCATCCATATCGCCGAGTCGCCGAGCCTGACCCAGGGCGCGCGGCGGGCGTTTCTCTCGCCGGCGGCGGCCAGCGCGCGGATCAAGGCCCTGGAGGGCCAGCTCGGTTCACGCCTGCTGTACCGCGACAGCCGTGGTGTCGAGCTGACCCCGGCCGGGCAGCGGCTGCTGCAGCATGCGAGGCTGATCATGCGCCAGGTGGATTACCTGAAAAGCGAATTCACCGAATACGGCACCGACGCCGCCGGGCATATCCGCATCTTCGCCAACACCACCGCGGTCACCGAATTCCTGCCCGAGGTACTGGCCGGCTTTCTCGCCGCCCGCCCCGGGGTCAGCGTGGACCTGCAGGAGCGCCTGAGCCGCGACATCGTGCGTGGGGTGCTGGACGGCGCCGCCGACCTCGGCATCATCGCCGGGCCGGTGCATGTGCGCGGCCTGCAGGTGCTGCACTTCAGCACCGACCGCCTGGTGCTCACCGTGCCCCTCGGCCACCCCCTGGCCGACCGCCCCAGCGTCAGCCTGGGCGACACCCTGCAGTACCAGCACATCGGCCTGCATGAAGGCAGCACCCTGCTGAGTTTTTTGCGCGACCGCGTGGAAAAACTGGGGGAAAGCCTGTCGCTGCGCATCCAGATGTCCAGCTTCGAAGCCATCTGCCGGATGATCGAGGCAGGGGTCGGCATCGGCATCATTCCCGAGTCCGCCGCCCAGCGGCACAGCCGCACCATGCAGCTGGCCACCGTCGAACTGGACGAGCCCTGGGCCGTGCGCGAACGCAGCGTGCTGGTCCGCGATCTGGACGCCCTGCCCGGCAGCGTGCGCGCCCTGATCGCCACCCTCGGCGCCGACGTCCCGGCACACCATCCGGACGAAAAAAAGGCGACCTGATAAAGGTCGCCTGCCCACACATTCCATAACGGAATGGCGAAACGCTTGCATTCAAATCACGCAGGATTCGAACACCTGCAGTCTGCTCCAGGCCACGGGGCGCGTGCCATTGCACCAAGGTCGTAGTCTGCTGCCGGCGGCAGGGTCACTGCTCCTTGCCCAACCCGTGCTCGCGCAGCTTGTTGGCGATGGTGGTGTGCGACACGCCGAGGCGCTTGCCCAGCTGCCGGCTGCTCGGGTGGTCGTGGTAGAGGCGTTCCAGCACGGCTTTCTCGAAGCGCCCGAGGATGTCGTCCAGGCTGCCTTCCACCGAGAACTCGCCCAAGGGCTGCGGCGCCCCGTAGTCCGGCAGGCGGATGTGTTCGAGGCGCACCGTGCCGCCCTCGCACAGCGACACCGCCTGGAACAGCACGTTCTCCAGTTGCCGCACATTGCCCGGCCAGTGATAGTGGCCGAGCTTGTCCAGCACCGCCGGCTGCAGGGCCGGCAGCGGGCAGCCGATCTGCCGGCTGGCCTGGTCGAGGAAGTGATCGACCAGCGGCGCCAGCCCGTCCAGGCATTCGCGCAGCGGCGGGATGTGCAGGCTGAGCACGTTGAGGCGGTGGTACAAGTCCTGGCGGAATTCGCCGCGGCTGCACAGCTCGGACAGGTCGACCTGGGTGGCGCAGATGACCCGCACGTCCAGGTACACCTCCTCGTCGCTGCCGACCCGGCGGAAGCAGCCGTCCTGCAGAAAGCGCAGCAGCTTGGCCTGCAGGCGCGGGCTCATCTCCCCCACGCCGTCGAGGAACAGCGTGCCGCCCGCGGTCAGCTCCAGCAACCCCAGCTTGCCCTCCGGCCGCGCGCCTTCGAAGGCGCCGGGGCCGTAGCCGAACAGCTCGGTCTCGGCCATGGACTCCGGCAGGCCGGCGCAGTTGAGCGCCATGAACGGCGACTGGCCGCGCGGGCTGGCCAGGTGGCAGGCGCGGGCCAGCAGTTCCTTGCCGGTGCCAGTCTCGCCCTCGATCAGCAACGGCGCATCCAGCGGCGCCATGCGCCGGGCTTCGCGGACCACGGCGGCCATCACCCGCGAGCTCTGGAAGATGCTGTCGAAGCCGCGCAGTTCCTGCTTGCGCACGTGGTAGATGCGCTCGCCCACGCGGTCGGCGCGGTGCAGGGTCAGCACCGCCCCGGCCAGGGCCTCGCTCTCGTCGTGCTCCGATTGCAGCGGCGCGATGTCGGCCAGGAACACGTCATTGCGGACCTTGATCCGCAGGCCGTTGATCCGCGACTTGTTGGCCCGCACCAGCTCCGGCAGGTCGAAATCCTCGGTGTAGCGCGACAGCGGGATGCCCGGCACCTCGTCGACCCGTACGCCCAGCAGCTGGGCCGCGGCGCGGTTGGCGGCAACGATGGAGCCGCCCATGTCGATGGACAGCACCGGAAACTCCAGGGCGCCGAGCAGCGCGTTCAGCTCCAGGTGGCGCCGCTCGCTGGGCATCAGGCCCACGCGCTTGACGCCGAACACCCCGGCAATGGCTTCGAACTTGGGGCGCAGCGACTGGAATTGCAGGTTGATCAGGTTCGGGCAGTGCAGGTAGATCGCGTTACCCTGCTCGCCGCCGACCTCGCCCCGGGCGACGTTGATGCCGTAGTCGACCAGCAGGTTGAGGATGTCGCGCAGGATGCCGATCCGGTTCTGGCAATGGACTTTGATACGCATGGCAGGCGGGTGTCCGTCTTGTGGGGGCGACGCTGCGCTCGACTATCTGCAGGGCGGCCCGTTTTTTCGTCAAGAATATGTGACAGATAAGCCCACCAGCAAGAAGGCGCCACGCGATGGGCGCCCATCCGTAACTTTTTCTTTACGAAACACCGCCTGCATTGCCGTTCACACGGACGAAGCCTGGGCGCCAGCCGGGCACCGACTGCGGTATCTGTATGTCCATTACAACAACAGATGCCCCCGCAGGAGGCAGCGATGGCGCACACGCAGTACGTGGCTCGGCAACCGGATGAACACGGCGTCATCCATTACAGCGACAGCGAGCACCAGGTGTGGAACACCCTCATCACCCGGCAGCTGGCACTGGTCGAACAGCGCGCCTGCCAGGAGTACCTGGACGGCATCGAGCAGCTCGGCATGCCGCTCACCCACATCCCCCAGCTCGACGCCATCAACCGCGTGCTGCAGGCCACCACCGGCTGGAGCGTGGCGCGGGTACCGGCACTGATTCCGTTCCAGACCTTCTTCGAACTGCTGGCCAGCAAGCGCTTCCCGGTGGCGACCTTCATCCGCACCCCCGAAGAACTCGACTACCTGCAGGAGCCCGACATCTTTCACGAGATCTTCGGCCACTGCCCGCTGCTGACCAACCCCTGGTTCGCCGAATTTACCCACACCTACGGCAAGCTCGGCCTCAACGCGAGCAAGGAAGAGCGCGTGTACCTGGCGCGGCTGTACTGGATGACCATCGAATTCGGCCTGCTCGACACGCCCCAGGGCCAGCGTATCTACGGTGGCGGCATCCTGTCATCGCCCAAGGAAACGCTCTACTGCCTGTCCGGCCAACCCGAGCACCAGGTCTTCGACCCCGTGGAAGCCATGCGCACCCCCTATCGCATCGACATCCTGCAACCGGTGTATTTTGTCCTGCCGCAGCTGCGCTGCCTGTTCGACCTGGCGCACCAGGACATCATGGCCATGGTCCAGCAGGCCCGGCAGCTGGGGCTGCACGCACCGAAATTCCCGCCGAAGGCGGCGTGACGGCGCCGCCCGCCGCCATCCACCCCATTTTTTCTGGAGAATCCCGATGTCCCTTGCCCAAGCCCAATGCGAAGCCTGCCGCGCCGATGCGCCGAAAGTCTCGGAGGCCGAACTGGCCGAACTGATCCGCGAAATCCCGGACTGGAACATCGAAACCCGTGGCGACCACATGGAGCTGGAGCGGGTATTCCTGTTCCGCACCTTCCGCCACGCCCTGGCCTTCACCAACGCCGTCGGTGCCATCGCCGAGGAGGTTGGCCATCACCCGGCGCTGCTCACCGAATGGGGCAAGGTCACCGTCACCTGGTGGAGCCACGAAATGCGTGGCCTGCACCGCAACGACTTCATCATGGCCGCCCGCACCGACGTGCTGGCGAGCACCGCCGAAGGCCGCAAGTAACCCACTCTGCCGGGCCCCGATCGAGGGCCCGCTGCCCGCGAAAACGCCCTGCGCCGGGGCGTCAAAGCGCCTCGAAAACGCCTCGAAAAATCGAATGACCGTTCGTCGATAAAAATAACCCTTTAAAAACAGTACCTTGCAAAGCGTAGCGGCATACTGTGGCGCGCATTCTGCTTGCGACCCCTGTCAGAGTTCCCTAGGGTTGTTTGTCATGAAGTCGCTGATTGCCCCCATCAGTTCGTTGCTTGGCGGGGTTGCGTTACTCCTGCTGGGCAACGGCTTGCTCAACACGCTCCTGACCCTGCGCGGTGTCGCCGAAGGCTACTCCACCGGCATGCTCGGCCTGATCATGTCCGGGTACTTCGTGGGGTTCCTGCTCGGCACCTGGCTGGCGATTCCGCTGGTCCGCCGCGTCGGGCATATCCGTGCATTCGCCTTCTGCGCCGCCCTCGCCGCGATCACCGCCCTGCTCCATGTGCTGCTGGTTAACCCGTGGCTGTGGCTCGGCCTGCGGGTGCTCTACGGCCTGGCCCTGGTCGGCCTGTACATGGTCATCGAAAGCTGGCTCAACGCCCAGGCGCCGAACGACAAGCGCGGCCAGGTGTTCGCCGTGTACATGGCGGTCAACCTCGGTGCCCTGGCCGCCGCCCAGCAACTGCTGAGCCTGGCCGACCCCGGTGAATTCCTGCTGTTCGCCCTGGCGGCGATCCTCATCAGCGCCGCGCTGATGCCCATCATGCTGACCCGCCAGGCCCAGCCCAGTGTGCCGGACACGATGCACACCAACGTGCGCAAACTGGCCAGCATCGCACCCCTGCCGATCGCCGCCGCGGCGCTCTCCGGCCTGGCCATGGGCGGCTTCTGGGGCATGGCCCCGGTGTATGCCAGCCTCAACGGCTTCGACGCCACCGGTGTCGGCCTGATGATGAGCAGCGCGATTCTCGGCGGAGCCCTGCTGCAATGGCCCATCGGCCGCTTCTCCGACAGCCACGACCGGCGCTGGGTGCTGTTCTGGGTGGTCAGTGCAGCGGTCGTTGTGTCGCTGCTGATGAGCCTGTTGCCGGCCGGACGCCTGCTGCTGGGGCTGATGTTCGTGTTCGGCGGGCTGTCCTTCGCCATCTACCCCATTGCCGTGGCCCAGCTGATCGACCAGCTGCACAGCGACGAAATCCTCTCCGGTTCCAGCAGCCTGCTGATGATGAACGGCATCGGCGCCGTGGGCGGGCCGATGCTCGCCGGGGTGCTGATGCAGTACGCCGGCGCCGCCGCCCTGCCGCTGTATTTCGCCGCGACCCTGGGCGTGCTGGCGGCCTACACCCTGTACCGCCTGCGCCACGTCAGCGACCTGGTCGCCGGCGAGCACGCGCACTTCATGCCGATGCTGCGCACCAGCCACACCGTGCTGGAAATGATGCCCGACGCCCCACCCACGGACGACGACAACCACCCCGATCATTCCGGCGACACGCCCGAGCGCGCCGCCACTTCACCGTAGGCCACCGGCCTGCATACCAGAGGCGCCCACCCGGGCGGCCCCAGCGGGCCACCGGCAAGGTGCCCGCTTTGCCCGTCGGCTGATGTCGGCGCGTCACTGCCACCACACAAGGACAGGGAGACAGCGCATGCTACTTGCCACCGATCTTGATGGAACCTTTCTCGCCGGCGATCCCGAGGATCGCCTCGCCCTCTACCAGACCATCGCCGCCCACCCCGAAATCAAACTCGCCTACGTCACCGGTCGCAGCCTGGAAGCGGTGCTGCCGCTGCTGGCCGACCCGACGCTGCCGCAGCCCGACTTCATCATCGCCGACGTTGGCGGCAGCCTGGTGCACGGCGACACCCTGCAACCGATCCAGCCCCTGCAAAGCGTGGTGGACGCCCGCTGGCCCGGCGAAAGCCAGGTCGCCAGTGCCCTCGAAGGCTTCGGCCTGGAGCGCCAGGACGTGCCCCAGGCGCGCCGTTGCTCCTACTTCTGCACCCCGCAGGAAGCCGCCAATCCGGCCCTGCTGGAGGTGGCCGACGAGCTGGGCTGCGACCTGCTGTACTCCGCCGAACGCTACCTGGATTTCCTGCCCCGGGGTGTGAACAAGGGCAGCAGCCTCAAGGCCCTGGCCGAGTGGCTGGGCCTGGACGATGACCAGGTGCTGGCCGCCGGCGATACCCTGAATGACCTGTCGATGCTCAGCGGGCGCTTCAAGGGCGTGTGCGTCGGCCAGTCGGAAACCGCCCTGCTCGCCGCCACCGGCAGCCACTCGCGCACCCTGCACGCCAGCCGGCCTGGCTGCGGCGGGATTCTCGAGGCCTTCGCCCATTTCGGCTTCCTCGGCGAGCACGGTATCGCTGCCGAGAAACGCCAGGCCACCCAGCCCGGCAAGGCCGAGCTGGTGATGGTCTATCACCGCCTGCCCTACGAGGAATACCGAGGCAGCGACGGCAAGGTGCAGCGCCGCCGGCCCACCTCGCCCAATGGCATCATTCCGACCCTGCTGAGTTTCTTCGGCGACGGCCGGCCCGGCTCGTGGATCGCCTGGGCGGTGCACGAAGACGGTGACGAGCCGTTCGACCGCCACACCACGGTGGACGCCGAGCGCTACCCCAAGCTCACCGCGGCCCGGGTCAAGCTGAGCAAGGACGACATCGACATCTTCTACAAGCGCTTCTCCAAGGAGGCGTTCTGGCCGACCCTGCACACCTTCTGGGAGCGCGCCGTGTTCAACGAGGACGACTGGGCGGTGTACCTCAAGGTCAACCGTGCCTTCGCCGAACGCACCGCCGAAGAAGCCGCCGAAGGCGCCACGGTGTGGCTGCACGACTACAACCTGTGGATGGTGCCGGCCTACCTGCGCGAGCTGCGCCCGGACCTGCGCATCGCCTTCTTCCACCACACCTACTTCCCCTCGGCGGACGTGTTCAACGTGCTGCCCTGGCGCCGGCAGATCGTCGGCAGCCTGCTGCAGTGCGACTACATCGGCTTCCACATCCCGCGCCAGGTGGAGAACTTCGTCGACGTGGCCCGGGGCGTCACCCCGCTGCGCCCCCTTAGCCAGCACAATTGCGCCCCGCGTTTCGTCACCTACGGCTGCGCGGTGGGCCTGGAGCGCATGACCACCGCCGTGGACACCGGCAACCGCGTGGTCAAGCTGGGTGCCCACCCGGTGGGGCTGGACATCGAGCGGGTACGCGCCGCCCTCGACTCGGCGAAGATCCGCGAGATGATGGCCACCCTGCGCGACGAGCTGGCCGGGGTGAAGCTGATCCTCTCGGTGGAGCGCCTCGACTACACCAAGGGCATCCTGGAAAAACTCCAGGCCTTCGAGCGCCTGCTCGACGACAACCCGGAGCTGCTGGGCAAGGTCACGCTGGTCAGTGTGTGCGTGCCGGCGGCCAAGGAAATGACCATCTACGACGAGCTGCAAGGCCAGATCGAACAGGCCGTGGGCCGGATCAACGGGCGCTTCGCCCGGGTCGACTGGACGCCCCTGCAGTTCTTCTTCCGCAGCCTGCCGTTCGAGGAAGTCAGCGCCTGGTACGCCATGGCCGACGTCATGTGGATCACCCCGCTGCGCGACGGCCTGAACCTGGTGGCCAAGGAATTCGTTGCTGCCCAGGGCCTGCTGGAAGGCCGGGGGGTACTGGTGCTGTCGGAATTCGCCGGGGCGGCGGCCGAGCTGAAAGGCGCCCTGCTGACCAACCCCCACGACCCGGTGGACATGGTGCAGACCTGCTACCTGGCGCTGAACATGCCCCGCGCCGAAGCCCAGGCCCGCCTGCGCGAGCTGTTCGACATCGTCAGCTACAACGACATCCGGCGTTGGGGCGATGACTTCCTCGCCGCCGTAACAGAACCGGAGCAGACCCAGCCCGCGGTGCTCGAATTGGTGTCCTGAAGGGGGCCCCGCAGGAACGCCCCCCCTACAACGTCGTGATAATGCGAGGGGATGTAGCGGTGAGTCCCGGGCACCTGGCGGTGCCCGGTCTCGAAGGAATCAGACGCGGAAGCGGCTGACCATGGTTTGCAGCTGGGCGCCCAGGCGGGCCAGTTCGACGCTGGAGGCGGCAGTTTCTTCGCTGGCGGCGGCGGTCTGTTCGGACACGTCGCGCACGTTGAGGATGCTGCGGCTGATTTCCTCGGCCACGGCGCTCTGCTCTTCGGCGGCGGCAGCGATCTGCTGGTTCATCGATTGGATGTTCGACACCGTGCGGGTGATGGTTTCCAGGGAGCCACCGGCCTTGCGGGTCAGGGCCACGCTGCTGTCGGTCAGCTCGCGGCTGCTCTGCATGATCGACGCCACCTGCTGGGTGCCGCTCTGCAGGCCGGCCACCAGCTCTTCGATTTCCTCGGTGGATTTCTGGGTGCGCTGGGCCAGGCCACGCACTTCGTCGGCGACCACGGCGAATCCACGACCGGCTTCACCGGCACGGGCCGCTTCGATGGCGGCGTTGAGCGCCAGCAGGTTGGTCTGCTCAGCCACGGTCTTGATCACGTCCATGACGCTGCCGATCTTCTGGCTTTCCTTCTGCAGGTCGCTCATGGCCTGGGTCGAACGGCCCACTTCGGCGGCCAGGTGCTCGATCTGCTGGATCACCTCGCCCACCACGCGGTCACCCTGACGGGCTTCTTCGTCGGCCTGGGAGGCGGCGCGGGAAGCGTCTTCGGCGTTGCGGGCGACCTCCTGCACAGTGGCTGACATTTCATGCATGGCGGTGGCGACCTGGTCGGTCTCGACCTTCTGGCTGTTGACGCCGGCACTGGTCTGCTCGGTGACCGCGGACAGCTCTTCGGCGGCGCTGGTGATCTGCGCCACGCCGTCGCGGATGCCGCCGATCAGGTCACGCAGGGTGGTACCCATGTGCTGGATGCCCTGCTGCAACACGCCGATTTCGTCCTGGCGGGTGACGGCCAGGGTCTTGGTCAGGTCGCCGGAGGCGATGCGCTCCACCGCGTCCAGGGCGTCCTTCAGCGGACGGGTGATCTGGCGGGTGATGATCCACGCAGCCAAGACACCGAGGATCAGGGCCAGCAGGGTGGCGCTGATCTGCAGGGTACGGGCGCTGGCGCTCTCGCTGTCGCGGCGTTCCATCTGGATGGCGGTCAGCTTCTGGCTGGCGTCGACGATCACGTAGCCCTGCTCGGTCATTTCCTTGCGGTACAGCGCGACGTTTTCGGTGGCTTTCTTGAAGCCCAGCACTGCGGTGCGGTAGCCGTTCAGCGCACGCTCGATCTGCTCGACACGGTCATTGGCGCCATACTGCGAACGGAACTGCCCCAGTGCCGCCAGGCTCGCGTCGATCGACGCCAGGGCCGTGCGCTCGGTATCGGCGTTGGTGTTGAAAATGAACCCACGCACGTTGTAACGCACCACCTGCCAGGCGTTGCTGAGCTTGGCGATGGTCTGGAACTGGGCGAAACGGGTTTCATCGTAATCCGGCAGGGCCGCGATGGCGTTGCCGATCTCGTCATACAGCTGACCGACATTGCTGCCCTCGCGCACCATGGCCTCGCGGGCTTCGCCGATGCCGCGGTAGGCGGTACGCATGCCGTTGAGGGACACCTGGTAGGCCTTGATCTCGCCTTCCTGCTGTTTCAGCAGGCGCACGTTTTCCGGGCTCTTGAACTTGGCCAGGGTTTCCTGGTGCTGGGCGGTGAAGTCCTCGAGGGTCTTCTGCACGTTGTCGGCGATCTTCTCGTCGCCGTTGGCCAGCATGTACTGCAGGCGCACGATACGCAGGTTGGTCAGCGAGTCGTTGAGGCGACTGATGTCGCCCATCCAGTCACTGCGCTGGATCAGGCTGCCGAGGCTGGTCCAGCCAGCGAGGGCGAGCACGACGGTCATGGCCAGCACGAGGCCAAAACCGAGGGCAAGTTTCAAGGTGACGCTGATGTTGGCAAACCAGCTGTTCATTTAATTCTCCGACCTGTCGAAAGGGAGGTGTACCAGCAGCTGGGAGAATTGTTTTTATGACCAGCCAGTCCAAAGGGCAGGCATTCTATCGGCAGTCGGGAAAATAACTAGAACATCTATCGGCAGTTCTTTTGCAGAAAAAGGACGACTCGGTCACATTCGGGACGCGGGAGGGAGGCAGTAGACGAATTTCGCCCCCTACCTCCCATGTGGCAATTTGCCGCATCACCCCCCATCACTCGTGTTCGCAATTGATCATCCACGGCACGCCGAAACGGTCCACCAGCATGGCGAAACGCGCGGCCCAGAAGGTTTTCTCCAGGGGCATCTGCACCTGGCCCTGCTCCGACAATGCGGCGAACAGACGCTCGGCCTCGGCCACGCTGTCCACATTCAGGGTCACGGAACAGCCCTTGATCCCGGCATAGGACTCGCCGGGCATGCCGTCGGAGGCCATCAGCACCTGCCCGTCCAGGGTCAGGCAGGCGTGCATGATGCGGTCGTGGAACTGCGCGGGCACGTCATCGCGGGCCGGGCTCTCGCCGAAACGCATGAGTTCCAGGGTGCCGCCCAGGCACTGGGCGTAGAAGGTGAAGGCCGCTTCGGCCTGGCCGTCGAAGATCAGGTAGGGATTGAGTTTCATGCTGCGCTCCTGCTCAGGGCTTGGTGATCTGGGCGCGCAGGCGGTCTTCCTGCTCGCGCAATTCGGAGGTGAACTCGGCGCCGAAATCCTCGGCCTCGAAAATCTGGCGGATCTCGATTTCCGAGTCGCTCAACATCGGGTTGGGGCAGCGCTTGACCCAGTCGATGCAGGCCTGCAACGACTCGACCTGGAAAATCCAGAAGCCCGCGACCAGTTCCTTGGTTTCCATGAACGGCCCGTCGACGACCGTGCGCGTCTCGCCGGAAAAGCGCACGCGCGCGCCCTTGGCGCTGGGGTGCAGGCCTTCGCCGGCCAGCATCACGCCGGCCTTGACCAGCTCCTCGTTGTAGGCGCCCATTGCGGTGAGCAGTTCTTCGCTGGGCATCTCGCCGGCTTCGGATTCTTTGCTCGCTTTGACGATCACCATGAATCGCATTGTCGTTCTCCTGAATGGCAGTGGCGGGGGAGCGGTTCGATACCGGCTCTGTCCATTGGTCGAACCGCCCCGGGCGATTTCGACAGGCCCCTGAAGATTTTTCCGGCGTGCTTCAGTCCAGCAGATCGAAGCCGGTGCTGCCCACCCGCTCGCCATTGACCAGCACGTGCACGGCGTGGTGTCCCGGGTAATGCACGCGGGTGGTCAACTGGCGGATCTGCTGGCTGCGCCCCAGGGTCACGCTGCCGTGGCCGGGCAGCTCCAGGGTTGTCAGCTTGAATACCTTGGCGCTGGTCGCCCCGCTCTTCTTCACGTAGTCGATGGCGTAGTCGATCACCAGACGCTGGGCCTGGTCCGACTGGGACACCAGGGTGAAGGCCAGCCGCATGCTGTCGCCCAGGCGCACCGGCTGCGGCTCGATGCGCAGGTCCTGCAGCGCGACCTGGGGCGCCTGCCCCGCCCCGAGGATCGCCAGGGCGCGGCGGTTGCCCTGCTTGACCAGGCTGCGCAGCGCATGACGGATGATCCAGGCGGTGCGGCGGTCGTCCTGGGGCCACTGCTCCAGCTGGTCGAGCAGGTAATCCGGGTGATCCTTGCCGATGTCGTTGAGGTGGTTGGCCACCGATTTGCGCACGTACAGGCTGTCGTCGGCGCGCAGACGCTCGAGGATCGGCATCACCCGCTGCGGCTCGGCCTGCACCCGGGCCAGACGGAACGACCAGGGCAGCCGCGGCCGGCAGCCTTCGCTGGCCAGGCGCCGCACGTGCTCGTCACCGTCCTGCGCCCAGTCGTGCATCACCGCCAGGGTGCGGTCGAAGTCCGCCAGCAGAAAATGCCGGATGGCGAACTCCGAGGAGCCGAAGCCGGTGAAGTAACGCAACGCCTCCAGGGACTGCTGGACATGGCCCTGGCCGTAGGTGGCCACGTACTGCGGCAGGAACAGGCTGACGAAGCCACTGTTGATCCGCGGCGCGACGGGGTACAGCGCCGCCAGCGCCTGGGGAAAGTCCATGTCCAGCACCTGGTGCAGGCAGTCGCTGACCCGCTGCAGGCGCTGCGTCACCGACAGGTCGTCCAGGCCGTCGCTGGCGAGGCGCAGAAAGGCCGCGGTGTCGAATGCGGGATGGACCGCCTGCACCTGCTCGGCGATGTGCCGCAGGCGTTCGCGGTTGAAGATTTCCTTGAGGGCGGGGGCTCGCTGGAGCTGGTCGTCCGTGGGCAGAGGCATCGTGGGTCCTGTCGAAATCGGGGAATGACCACAGCCTAGCGGCAGCGACTGACAGCCCTATGTCAGGAGCTGGCGGTGGTGCCGTGCCGTCTGTTCGGCCACCTCGACCATCAGGTGGCGCAGGCTGTCCGGCCCCAGCACCGTGGCGCTGCTGCCGAACGACAGCAGCCAGGTGGCCAGCGCCGGCCACTCCACGGTGGACAGGGTCAGGGTGTGCACGCCCTCTTCCACCTGCTCGTCGAGCAGCCCCAGGTACCACTCGCGCTTGGCCCGGTCGGCGGCCGCCGGCTCGAAGCGGATGCGCGCCTGCAACAGCGGCTCCGGCATGCCCTGCACGAACGCCTCGGCGGAGAAGTCGGCGCGCGGCACGAAGGTTTCGTCCAGCACCTCGACCTGGCGCATGCGGTCGCAGCGGAAATCCCGGTAGGCGCCACGCAGGCGGCACCAGCCGATCAGGTGCCAGCGTTGCAGGTAATGGATCAGGCCGTGGGGCTCCACTTCCCTCCCCGCCGTCTGCTCGCCGTGGGCACCGCCGTAATCGAAACGCAGCACCTGGCGCAGGCCCAGGGCGCGCTGCACCACGTCCAGGTGACTGGGTGGCGCGCCCAGCGGGCTGACGAGGCTGGCCATGCCCTGTTCGAGGCTGTCGATCCGCTCGCGCGGGGCCGCCGGCAACACGCTGCGCACCTTGGCCAGGGCCGATTGCATCGGGCCGCTGAGCGAAGGGTCGGTGAACTGCTGCACGAGCAGGCCGCCGGTGATCAGCGCGGCGGCCTCCTGCTCGGTGAAATTCACCGGCGGCAGGTGGTAGCCCTTGAGCAGGCTGTAGCCGAGCCCGGCCTGGGCCGCGATGGGCACGCCGGCCTCGCCCAGGGCGGCCAGGTCGCGGTACACGGTGCGCACGCTCAGGCCAAAATGCTCGGCCAGGTAGTCGGCGGTCACCAGGCGACGGCCCTGGAGCACCAGGATCATCGCCAGCAGGCGGTCCAGTCGGTTCATGGGCGGGCGGAAGACGTGGCCTGCAGCACCTCGGGATTGGCCAGGCCCGTGGGCGCACCACGGAAGAAGGCCAGCACGTTGGCGAAGGCATCGCCGAAGTACAGCTCGTAGCTGTGGCGCTCGACGTAGCCAATGTGCGGCGTGCACAGCACCCGGGGATTGCGCAGCAGCGGGTGGTCGGTGTCGAGCAGCGGCTCCTGCTCGAACACATCCAGCGCGGCGAAACCGGGGCGCCCCTGCTCCAGGGCGGTCTGCAGGGCGCCGGGGGCGATCAGTTCGGCGCGGCTGGTGTTGACCAGCAGCGCATCGGGTTTCATCCGCGACAGGTCGTCGAGGGTGATGCCGTGCCGCGTCTCAGCCGCCAGGCGCAGGTGCAGGCTGACGATGTCGGCCTCGGCGAAGAACGCCTCGCGCGAAGTCGCCGCCCGGTGCCCGTCCGCCTCAGCGGCCTGGCGCGAGCCCTCGCTGCCCCACACCAGCACCGGCATCTCGAACGCCTGGGCGTAACGGGCCAGGCGCTGGCCGATCTTGCCGTAGCCCCAGATGCCCAGGGTCTGCCCGCACAGGCGCTCGCCCAGGTTGACCTGCCACTGGCCGGCGTACAGGCCGTCGATGGCACCGCGCAGCTGACGCCGCGCGTTGAGCATCAGGGCCCAGGTCAGCTCGGCGGCGGCCACCGGCGAACCCCGGCCCTCGACCACCGCCACCCCACGTCGGGTGCAGGCAGCAATGTCGATGTGCGGACCGGTCTTGCCGGTCTGGCTGATCACTTTCAAGCGCGGTAGGCGCGCCAGCAGGGCGTCGTCGATCACCGTGCGTTCGCGGGTCAGGACCAGGGCGTCGGCCTCGGCGAAACGGTGGGCCAGCACGTCGGGGTCTTTCTGCACATCGTGGTAGAGCGAAACCTGGTGGCCCTCCAGCTGGGTGAAACACGCCAGCGAACGGATGGCGTCCTGGTAGTCATCGGGAATCACGATATGCATGGGGCCTGCTCCTTGGAAGGTGGACGGGATAATGGCAAGCGCCGGCCGGTTAGTCGACTGCCGGACGCGGTACGCTCAGGCGCATGATCAGCCGGGCGAAGAAGGCCCCGGTGAGCACCACCCCGAGCAGGCGTAGAGTCTGCATGGCCAGCACCAAGCCGACGTCCGACTGGGTGTCCACCGCGATGATCGCCATGGCGTCCAGGCCGCCCGGGCTGGTGGCCAGGTACACCGAGAGGAAGTCCATGCCCAGCCAGTGAGCGATCACCCAAGCCGAGGCGGCGCAGAGCAGGATCAGCAGCAAGGCGCCCAGCACCATCGCCGGCAACCGGCCCCAGACGTAGCGCAGGGTCGGCCGGTCGAAGCGCAGGCCGACGTAGCAGCCGATCACGCCGTAGGCCACCGCCAGCAGGGTGGCCGGCAGATGAATCTGCACCAGCCCGGTCACCTGCAACAGGCCGCCGAGGAACAGCGGCAGGAGCAAGGCCCCGGCCGGCAGGCGTGCCCCGAGCAGCGCCCCGCTGGCGATCACCGCCAGGCTGGCGAGCAGGTTGAAGATGCTGCTCAGGTCGAAGGCAAACGGCGCCGCCTGCACCTCGCTGGCACCGCCCTCGACACCCAGCAGGCGGCTGACCATGGCCCCGACCACCACCACGCAGACCACCCGCACGTACTGCATGGTGGCCACCACCCGGGCGTCGGCGCCCTGCTCTTCGGCCATGCCGACGATGGCCGAGGCCGCCCCCGGTGCCGTGCCCCAGGCCGCGGTGCTGGCCGAAAGGCCGGCGAAGCGCACCAGGCCCAGGCCGACCAGGGCGCTGAGCGACACCGTCAGCAGCGTCGCCAGCAGCATCATCTGCCAGGTCTGGGCCAGGGACAGCAGCACCGCCAGGCTGATCGAGTGGGCGATCAGTGCACCGACGCAGCCCTGGCCGAGCTTGAACAGCAGCTTCGGCACGCGAATGGTCGCGCCGCTGGCACCGAAGGCGATGGCCACCAGCATCGGGCCGAGGAACTGCCCCGCCGGTACGTCCGCGTGTCGCAATCCCTGCCCCGCCGCTCCCGCCAGAATCACCAGCAACACCCACTGCAGAACGACGGGCAAGGCACTCAGGGAAACAGTACGAGGTAGCGACACGATGGACCTCCAGAGCGTCGACAAAGGAATCTGACGCGATGGACAAATTATCGGTGGCGCAACCTATCAAGTCTATTTTCTAATAGTGATTAATTCATAACTGCGAGTTATCGATTATGGACCTGCGCGACTTGGCCTATTTCGAGACCATCGCCGAGCTGGAACACCTGGGAAAGGCGGCGGAAAAACTCAACCGCAGCCAGCCGGCGCTGACCAAGAGCATCCAGCGCCTGGAAGAATCCCTGGGCACCAAGCTGTTCCAGCGCGACGGCCGGCGGATCAAGCTGACCGCGGTGGGTGAACTGCTGTTGCAACGGGGCCGGCAGTTGCAGCGCAACATCGCCGAGACGGAACGGGAGGTGCGGGATTTCGCCAGCGGCGCGGTGGGCAACATCCGCCTGGGTTGCGCGGCGACCATGGCCGAGTACCTGCTGCCGCAGCTGACCGCGGCCCTGCTGGAACGGGCGCCGGACATCACCCTGAACCTGCTGATCGGCCAGGACGACATGCTCCGCGAGCAACTGCGCACCGACCGCCTGGACATGATCATCTGCCCGCTGATCAGCGGCGATCCGTCCCTGACCAGCTACCCGCTGCTAGAAGACGAAGCGGTGGTGGTCGCCAGCCGCAACCACCCGATCTTCCAGAAGCCCTGCCGCCTCGAAGACCTCAGCCAGTACCGCTGGGTATTGCCGGGCAGCGGCGTATCGGCGCGACGCTGGATCGACACGGTGTTCCAGTCGCGGCAGTTGCCGCCGCCCTTCGTGCAGATCGAGACCAACACCATTTCCCTGCTGCCGCGGCTGATCGCCCGCACCAACCTGCTGAGCTTCCTGGCCCGCGAGACCCTGGAGTTCGGCAAAGGCGTGGACCGCCTGCGCGAGGTGCCGCTGCCGGAAACCACCATGACCCGCACCATCGGCGTCAGCCTGCGCACCGGCGGCTACCTGTCGCCGGCGGCGCAGACCTTGGTGCAGCTGCTGCAGGACGACGCCAAGCGCTTCTTCACCGGCCTCTGAGCGAACTCAAGCCAGGGCGATGGCGGCGGCCTGCTGCACCAGCTCAGGCTCGGGGCGCACCCCGGTGTAGAGCACGAACTGTTCGAGGGCCTGCAACACGATGACCTCGGCCCCGGTGATCACCGGCTTGCCCTGGCGGCGCGCCAGGCGGATCAGCGGGGTTTCCGGCGGAATCGCCACCACGTCGAACACGTAGCGAGCCGCCTCTACCGCGGCTTCGCTGAAGGCCAGGCTCTGCGCCTCCGGGCCGCCGCTCATGCCCAACGGGGTGACGTTGATCAGCAGCGCCGGCCGCGTCTCGCCCAGCTGCGCCTGCCAGGTGAAGCCACAGGCCTGGGCCAGCGCCCTGCCCGTCGTCTCGTTGCGCGCGACGATGCAGCCGTCGCGAAAATCGCTGTCGCGCAGGGCGAATGCCACGGCCTTGGCCATGCCGCCGCTGCCGTGCAGGGCGAAGGAGGCGTCAGTGGGAATGCGGTGGCTGCGCAGCAGACTGGCCACCGCCTGGTAATCGGTGTTGTAGCCGGTCAGGTGGCCCTGCTCGGCAACGATAGTGTTCACCGAGGCGATGCCGGCGGCCGAGGGATGCAGCGCATCCAGCAGCGGGATGCAGGCTTCCTTGAACGGCATCGACACCGCGCAGCCCCGAATACCCAGGGCGCGGATGCCGCCGATGGCAGCCGGCAGGTCGGTGGTGCTGAAGGCCTTGTAGACGAAGTTCAGGCCCAGGGCCTGGTACAGGTGGTTCTGGAAGCGTGTGCCGAAGTTGCCGGGCCGTGCCGACAGCGACATGCACAGCTGGGTGTCTCGGTTGATCGAAGCCAGCATGGGGCACTCCCTCCGGGGCACGGGGCGCCCCGGAGGTCGCCCCGCTGAAGGTCAGAAGATGTAGTCGGTGGTCAGGAAGCTCGACTCGCGCTTGCGAATGATCTCGCTGATCAGCGCCTTGTTGTCGTCCTGGAACTTGGTGGCCACCAGGGTGCGGATGGAGAACGTGCGCAGCGCGTCATGTACCGACAGCGTGCCTTCGGCCGAGTTCTTGCGACCGTTGAACGGGAAGGTGTCGGGGCCGCGCTGGCACTGGGCGTTGATGTTGATGCGGCCCACCTGGTTGGCGAAGGCATCGACCAGCCGGCCGATCTGCGCCGAATCGTTGCCGAACAGGCTGAGCTGCTGGCCGAAGTCGGAATGCAGCACGTACTCGATCACCTCCTCCAGCTCGCGGTACGGCACCACCGGGATCAGCGGGCCGAACTGCTCTTCCTGGTACAGGCGCATCTGCGGCGTGACCGGGCTGAGCACCGCCGGGTAGAAGAAGCTCTGGCGGTGGCTGCCGCCGCCGGGGTTGATCACCCGCGCGCCCTTCGCCACCGCATCGGTGAGCAGGCCGTTGAGGTAGTCGACCTTGCCCGGTTCGGGCAGCGGCGTCAGCGCCACGCCGTCGTCCCAGGGCATGCCGGGCTTGAGCTGGGCCAGCCGGGCGCAGAACTTGTCGAGGAACGGCGCCAGCACGTCCTCATGAACGAAGAGAATCTTCAGGGCGGTACAACGCTGGCCGTTGAACGACAGCGAGCCGGTAACGGCCTCGCTGACCGCGTTGTCCAGGTCCACGTCCGGCAGCACGATGCCCGGGTTCTTCGCGTCCAGGCCCAGGGCCGCGCGCAGGCGGTGCGGGCGCGGGTGCAGTTTCTTCAGGTCGCTGGCGCCCTTGTTGGTGCCGATGAAGGCGAACACGTCGACCTTGCCGCTGGCCATCAGCGCGCTGACGGTCTCGCGGCCACGGCCGTAGATGATGTTGATGACCCCGGCCGGGAAGCTGTCGCGGAAGGCTTCGAGCAGCGGGCGGATCAGCAGCACGCCGAACTTGGCCGGCTTGAACACCACGGTGTTGCCCATGATCAGCGCCGGGATCAGGGTGGTGAAGGTCTCGTTCAGCGGGTAGTTGAACGGCCCCATGCACAGCGCCACACCCAGCGGCACCCGGCGGATCTGCCCGAGGGTGCCCTGCTCCAGCTCGAAACGGCTGGAGCGGCGATCGAGTTCCTTGAGCGCCTGGATGGTGTCGACGATGTAGTCGCAGGTGCGGTCGAATTCCTTCTCCGAATCCTTGAGGTTCTTGCCGATCTCCCACATCAGCAGCTTGACTACGGCTTCGCGCTGCTCGCGCATGCGCGCCAGGAAGGTCTCGACGTACTGGATGCGCTCGGCCACGCGCAGCGTCGGCCAGGCACCCTGGCCGTGGTCATAGGCCGCCACCGCCGCATCCAGCGCCGCCAGGGCGGCGTCGGCATCGAGCAGTGGCGTGCTGCCCAGCATCACCTGCTGATCGCCCTGCTCAGTGGCCAGGAACACCGGGCTGCGCACCGTGGCCAGCGGACCGTCCCAACTCACCAGCTCGCCGTTCACCAGGTACTCGCGCTGCTTGATCGGGGCGCCCGGGCGGTAGCGCTCTGGGATGTCGGCGGCGGTGGGAAACAGGTCGTCGAGCTGATGGGGCGCGGTCATGACAGGTCCTCTTGCGAATACGCGGGTGGGTGAATCAATCCAGGAGTTTCAACGCCTCGGCACTGCACTGCTGGACCTTGGCCCAGTCGCCGTTCTTGATCCATTGGCTGTCGAGCATCCAGCTGCCGCCCACGCACATCACGTTGGGCTGGGCCATGTAGCGGGTCAGGTTCTCGGTGTTGACCCCGCCGGTGGGGCAGAAACGCGCCTCGCCGAACGGCCCGCCGAGGGCCTTGAGCGCCGCCACGCCGCCGGAGAGTTCCGCCGGGAACAGCTTGAAGCGGCGGTAGCCCAGGGCGTAGCCGAGCATGATGTCCGAGGCGCTGCTGGTACCCGGCAGCATCGGCACCGGGCTGTCCAGGCTGGCCTTGAGCAATTCGGTGGTGGAACCCGGGGTCACGATGAACTGCGCGCCGGCCTCCTCGGCCGCCGCCAGCATCTGCAGGTCGAGCACGGTGCCGGCGCCGACGCACAGGTCGGGGCGTTCTTCGCGCAGACGACGGATGGCGGTGAGGCCGAACGCCGAGCGCAGGGTCACTTCCAGCACCGTCAGGCCACCGGCGGCCAGGGCGTCGGCCAGGGGCAGGATGTCCGCTTCGCGGGCGATGGTGATCACCGGCATGATCCGCGCGCGGGCACAGATGCTGTCGAGCAGTTTGATCTTGTCGGCCATGCGCTGCTGCAGGCCAGTGTCGAGCGTCGTCATAACGGTTGGTCCTTCAGCCCTAGGGGCACCAGTAGATCGCAAGGGGAGCGTTTACGAAGGCGCGAACAGGCATCCGCGTCACGTCATCCAGGCCCAGGGCCTCGTTCAGGGTCGCCAGCTTGGCCTGGCCCTGGATCGCCAACAGGGGCAACCGGGCACTGGCCAGCACGGGCAGGGTCAGGGTCAGGCGCTGGCGCGGCTCGCTCGGCGCCTGCATCGGCAGGCACCGGCGCGTGCCGTCGGGCTGCAGCGCCTGCGCCAGGTTCGGGCTGCCGGGGAACAGCGACGCGGTGTGGCCGTCGTCGCCCATGCCCAGCACCAGCACATCGATGGGCGGCAGCTTCGCCAGGGCCTGGTCGGCGAGTTCCGCCGCCTGCTCCAGGCTGTTCGCCACCTGGTACAGGCTGACGAAACGCGCCTCGGCCGCCGGGCCGCGCAGCAGGTGACGGCGCACCAGGCCTTCGTTGCTGGTGGCGTGGTTGACCGGCACCCAGCGTTCGTCTGCCAGGCTCACCACCACCTGCGACCACGGCAGGTCCAGGCCGGACAGGTATTCGAAGAAAGCAATCGGGCTGCGCCCGCCGGAGACCACCAGGGTCGCCATGCCGCGTTCGGCAATGGCGTCGCGCAGGGCCTGCGCCACGTCGAGCGCCAGGCGCTCGGCCAGTTGTTCGGCATTGCCCAGTTCGTGCGTGCGCACGCCTGCGGGCAAGGCCAGGTCAGAGATCGCCATACCAGGACCTTCCGTCTCGGGTTATCAACGCGACCGATGCCATCGGTCCCCAGGTGCCGGCCGGGTACGGCTTGGGCGAATCGCCCAGTTGCTTCCAGCCGGCGATCAGTTGGTCGCACCACTGCCAGGCGAATTCGATTTCGTCCTTGCGCACGAACAGGTTCTGGTTGCCGCCCATCACTTCCAGCACCAGCCGCTCGTAGGCATCGGGGATGCGCGCGCTGCGGTAGGTGTCGGAGAAGTTCAGCTGCAACGGGCCGCTGCGCAGCTGCATGCCCTTGTCCAGGCCCTGGTCCTTGGTCATCACCTGCAGGGCGATGCCCTCGTCCGGCTGCAGGCGGATGATCAGCTTGTTGCCGATCAACTGGCGCTGCTCGGGAGCGAAGATGTAGTGCGGCGGTTCCTTGAAGTGGATGACGATCTGCGACAGCTTCTGCGGCATGCGCTTGCCGGTGCGCAGGTAGAACGGCACGCCGGCCCAACGCCAGTTGCGGATGTCCAGACGCAGCGCAACGAAGGTCTCGGTGTCGCTGCGGGTGTTGGAGTTCTCTTCTTCCAGGTAGCCCGGCACCGCCCGGCCATCGCTGCTGCCGGCGATGTACTGGCCGCGGATCACCTGGCGCCCCAGTTGCTCGGCAGTGATCGGCTCCAGGGCCTTGAGCACCTTGACCTTCTCGTCGCGGATGCTGTCGGCGGACAGGTCGCTGGGCGGGTCCATGGCAATCAGGCAGAGCAGCTGCAGCAGGTGGTTCTGGATCATGTCGCGCAGCTGCCCGGCCTGGTCGAAATAGCCCCAGCGTCCTTCGATGCCGACCTTCTCCGCCACGGTGATTTCCACGTGGGAGATGTGGTTCTGGTTCCACTGGGTTTCGAACAGGCTGTTGGCGAAACGCAGGGCGATCAGGTTCTGCACCGTCTCCTTGCCCAGGTAGTGGTCGATGCGATAGACCCGGGACTCGGGGAAGTACTGCGCCACCGCCTCGTTCACCGCCCGCGAGGACGCCAGGTCATGGCCGATGGGCTTCTCCAGCACCACCCGGGTGCGCTCGGCCAGGCCGATGGCGGCCAGGTTGGCGCAGATGCCGCCGTAGACCGACGCCGGGGTGGCGAAGTAGGCAATCACCTGCTCGCTCGCGCCGACCCGCTCGGCCAGGGCGGCGTAGTCGTCGGCCTGGAGAAAATCCATCTGCAGGTAGCTCAGGCGTGCGTTGAAACGCGCCAGGACGGCGGCGTCCAGGTCGCCGGCGGGCACGTAGCGGCGCAGGTGCTGTTCAATGGCAGCGAGGTGCTGGCTGGCGTCGCCGGCGTCACGGGCCAGGGCCAGGATGCGGGTGTCCGCATGCAGCAGGCCGGCGCGGTCCAGTTGATAGAGCGCCGGGAACAACTTACGGAGCGCCAGATCCCCCAGCGCACCGAACAGGGCGAAGGAACAGGCGTCGACGGTTATGGATGGCATAATATTTGTTCTTCTATCAAGATGACGTAGAAATACCGGCTGCGGCAGGTTTTTACAAGACTCAATGTAGTAATAAACACAACATTTTTTAGAAATCCACCTGCCTATGGCCGCGATACGGGGCGCCCAGTAGGATAGGCCTGCCTTTTTACTCCCCGTCGAGGACGAACATGGATCGCGTGCGTAACCTGCTGGAACAGATCAAGGGACGTCTCGACAGCCTGAACAAGGCCGAACGCAAGGTCGCCGAAGTGATCCTGCACAACCCGCAGCAGGCCACCCGCTTCAGCATCGCCGCCCTGGCCCAGGCCGCCCAGGTCAGCGAACCGACGGTCAACCGTTTCTGCCGCTCCTTCGGCGTCGGCGGCTACCCCGAACTGAAGATGCAGCTGGCCCAGAGCCTGGCCAGCGGCGCCGCCTACGTCAGCCGCGCAGTGGAAGCCGACGACGGCCCCGAGGCTTACACGCGCAAGATATTCGGCAGCGCCATCGCCTCCCTGGACAGCGCCTGCAACGTGCTCGACCCGCAACTCATCAGCCGCGCCGTCGACCTGCTGATCCAGGCCCGGCAGATCCACTTCTTCGGCCTCGGCGCCTCGGCCCCGGTGGCCCTGGATGCCCAGCACAAGTTCTTCCGCTTCAACCTGGCGGTCACCGCCCATGCCGACGTGCTGATGCAACGCATGCTGGCCTCGGTGGCCCACACCGGCGACCTGTTCGTGATCATTTCCTACACCGGCCGCACCCGCGAGCTGGTGGAGGTGGCACGCCTGGCCCGGCAGAACGGCGCTTCGGTACTCGGCCTCACGGCCGCCGGCTCGCCCCTGGCCCAGGCCAGTACCCTGAGCCTGGACATCCCGCTGCCGGAAGACACCGACATCTACATGCCGATGACCTCGCGCATCATCCAGCTCACCGTCCTCGACGTCCTCGCCACCGGCGTGACCCTGCGCCGCGGCGTGGACTTCCAGCCCCACCTGCGCAAGATCAAGGAAAGCCTCACCGCCAGCCGCTACCCGGCCGACGAAGAGCCCAGTTGAGCCAACGCCCTACCGCAACCCCGTAGGGTGGGTTAGGTGCCTGTTACGGACGTCAAAACACTACGATTCGCGCCGCGCCGTAACCCACCACCGCAGCACCACCGGGTATCGCCTGGTGGGTTACGCGGCGCGCCAATACCGTGACCAACCAACAGCCCGGCGTGCGCCGCTAACCCACCCTACAAAAGCATGCGCCCTCCTGGCTGACAGCGACCCCGTAGGGTGGGTTAGGTGCTTGTTACGGACCTCAAAACACCACGATTTGCGCTGCGCCGTAACCCACCACCGCAGCACCACCGATTACCGCCTGGTGGGTTACGCGGCGCGCCAACACCGCGGCCAACCCACCGCCCGGCACGCGCCGCTAACCCACCCTACGAGAGCCGAGTTACCGCAACCCCGTAGGGTGGGTTAGGCGCTTGGTACGAACATCAAAACGCCTCGATTTACGCTGCGCCGTAACCCACCACCGCAGCACCACCGGATACCGATTGGTGGGTTACGCGGCGCACCAATACCGTGACCAACCCACGGTCCGACATGCGCCGCTAACCCACCCTACGAGAGCCGAGTTACCGCAACCCCGTAGGGTGGGTTAGGTGCTTGTTACGGACGTCAAAACACCACGATTTGCGCTGCGCCGTAACCCACCACCGCAGCACCACCGCTTACCGCCTGGTGGGTTACGCGGCGCGCCAATACCGTGACCAACCGACGGCCCGGCATGCGCCGCTAACCCACCCTACGAGGGGCGTGGCGGCGCATACCGGGTGCCGCGCTGTCACTTCCACCAATACTCGACCTGCACGCCGAAGTTGGAGCCGTGGCGGGCGGTGTCGAAGGCGCCGGTGTCGGAGAGCGCCGAGCCGGCGGCCAGGAGGCTGGCGGCGCGCTGGGCGGCCTTGTTCCAGCTGGCGTAGGTGTAATACAGGCGGAATTCAGGGCGTGCCCAGAAGCCCATGCCGGCCGGCGACCAGGTCGGTGCCACGGTGAATTTGGTCAGCTTGCGCGTACCGTCCGGCGCTTCCACCTGGTCGCGGCCGATCTCGCCGACCAGCTTGAACTGCTCGGTGAAGGCATAGCTGGTGCGACCACCCACCGACAGCCAGTTCTGGTCGTCGCCATCCGGGCGGGTGTCCTTCTGGTACACCACTTCGACCTGGCCACCCAGGCGCGGAGTGATCTGCCAGTCGAAGAACTCCACCAGGCGCCAGCTCTTGGCGCTGTTGTCCAGGGTCGGGTCGCCGGTGTAGCCCAGGCCGGTACCCGGGCCGCGGCCGTATTGCAGGGCGAAGGTGTTGACCCCGCCGAGGAAATCTTCCTGCTTGTGCTGCGCGGTCACGGCCCAGCCGCTGTGGCTGTCGGTGCTGTCCGGCTTGTCGATGTAACTGACGCCCACTTCCAGCTCGCCACCCGGATTGACCTTGAAGCCGCCGACGTTGAAGTCATGGCGGTTGATGTAGGGCTCCTGGTCGTAGTTGTCCTTGCGCGAGAACACGTAGCTGTACTTCAGGTCGCCGATCACCATCTCGTCGATGCCGAAGCCGGTGGCGCTCTGGTTCCAGTAGTAGAAGTCGGAGATGTGGATGTCGTTCCGTTTGTAGAAACGACGCCCCGCCCACAGCGAGCCGCCGTTGAGCGCCGGCATGTTGCTCCACTCGGCGTACATCTGGTTCATCCGCGCGAAGCCGTAGTCGCCGGTGAATTTCGGTGTGTGGCCGTACTGGTTGTAGAGCTGCGCCATGCCTTCGACGCTGATCACCGAACCGTCATCCAGGCGGAACAGGTCCTGACGCAGGTCCAGCTCGATGTACTGCTCGCACTCGTTACCCAGGCGGTATTTGGATTGCGCACCTGGCAGCTGGAAGCACTGCTGCGTGCCACCGGTGTCGGCACTCCCGGCGCCGCTGCGCACGTAACCGGTGAATTCCACGGCCTGCGCCTGGGGCAGGATCAGACAGCCGAGCGTTGCCGCCAGGCCCAGCTTCGATACAGTTTTCATAGCCTCTCCTTTTGTTTTTATTGTTCAACTGCTCACTGCATAACGCCCCAGACGCGTGGAAACGGCAGGCACGCCCCTGGGCACCAACACGGGTAACGAAAAAATCAGCGGGTCTTGAGCTGGGTGACGTTGCCGGCCGGCTCAGCCGCCGAGCGCGACTTTCCCGGCAGCAGGCGCTCACCACTCTGGGCATCGAACAGCAGCACCTTGCTCGGCTCGAACTGCAGCGACAGCGTGGCCCCCACCGGTGGCGCCTGGTCCGGTGCCAGGCGGCAGCAGACCTTGGTCTGGTTGAGGTTGACGAACACCAGGGTGTCCGGCCCTGTGGGCTCGGTGACCTCCACTTCGGCGCGGATGCTCGGCAACTCGCCGCCCTCGCCCGCCAGCTGGATCTGTTCCGGGCGGATGCCGAGGATCACCTCACGGCTCTCCACCCCTGCCGGCATGTCGCCCAGGGGCAACTCGCAGCGCGCCTGCCCCGAATCGAGCAGCGCCCACAGCTGGTCGTCGCGACGCTGCAGACGCAGGGGGATGAAGTTCATCGGCGGCGAACCGATGAAGCTGGCCACGAACAGGTTGGCCGGGTCGTTGTAGATCTGCTGCGGGGTGCCGAACTGCTGGATGATGCCGTCCTTCATCACCGCCACCTTGTCGCCCAGGGTCATGGCCTCGATCTGGTCGTGGGTGACGTAGACCGTGGTGGTCTTCAGGCGCTGGTGCATCAGCTTGATTTCGGTGCGCATCTCCACGCGCAGCTTGGCGTCGAGGTTCGACAGCGGCTCGTCGAACAGGTAGATCTTCGGCCGCCGCGCCAGGGCCCGCCCCATGGCCACCCGCTGCTGCTGGCCGCCGGACAGCTGGCCGGGCTTGCGGCCCAGCAGGTGCTCGATCTGCAGCAGCTTGGCCACCCGGGCCACTTCGGTCTCGATATCAGCGGCGCTCATCTTGCGCATCTTCAGGCCAAAGGCAATGTTGTCGCGCACGCTCATGGTCGGGTACAGCGCATAGGACTGGAACACCATGGCGATGTCGCGATCCTTGGGGCTCATGCCGCTGATGTCGGCGCCGTCGACCAGGATCGCGCCGCCGCTGATGTTCTCCAGCCCGGCGATGCAGTTCATCAGGGTGGACTTACCGCAGCCGGACGGGCCGACCAGGATCAGGAATTCGCCGGAGCCGATCGACAGCTCGATGTTCTTCAGAGTGTCCGCCAGACCAGTGCCGTAGGACTTGTTGACGTTGCGCAGTTCGAGGGTTGCCATGTCGCTCTCCTAACCTTTGACTGCGCCGGCGGTGAGGCCGCGCAGGAAGTACTTGCCAGCCAGCACGTAGACCACCAGGGTCGGCAGGCCGGCGATCATGGCGGCAGCCATGTCGACGTTGTATTCCTTGGCCCCGGTGCTGGTGTTGACCAGGTTGTTGAGGGCCACGGTGATGGGCTGGGCGTCGCCACTGGCGAACACCACCCCGAACAGGAAGTCGTTCCAGATCTGGGTGAACTGCCAGATCAGGCAGACCATGATGATCGGCGTCGACATGGGCAGCAGGATTCGCCCGAAAATGGTGAAGAAGCCCGCCCCGTCCAGGCGCGCGGCCCGCACCAGGGCATCCGGCACGCTCACGTAGTAGTTGCGGAAGAACAGCGTGGTGAAGGCGATGCCGTAGACCACGTGCACCAGCACCAGGCCGGTGGTGGTGTTGGCCAGGCCGAACTTGCCGAGGGTGAACGAGGCCGGCAACAGCACGGTCTGGAACGGCAGGAAGCAACCGAACAGCAGCAGCCCGAAGAACAGCTGCGAACCACGGAAGCGCCACATCGACAGCACGTAGCCGTTCAGCGCGCCGATCGCCGTGGAGATCAGCACCGCCGGCACGGCGATCTTCATCGAGTTCCAGAAGTAGCCATCGACCACACCCCAGGCCTTGACCCAGCCGATCACGGTGAACACCTCGGGCCAGGACAGCAGGTTGCCGGTGCGGATGTCGTCGGGGGTCTTGAAGCTGGTCAGCAGCATCACCACCAGCGGCACCAGGTACAGCGCCGCCGCCAGCAGCAGCGTGGCGTGGATGGCCAGGCGGCTCGGGCTGAATGCTTTATTCATGGCGCTTGCCCCGCAGTTCCGAGTAGAGGTACGGCACCAGGATCGCCAGGATCGCGCCCAGCATCAGCATGGCGCTGGCCGAGCCGATGCCCATCTGGCCGCGACTGAAGGTGAACGAATACATGAACATCGCCGGCAGGTCGGAGGCGTAGCCGGGACCGCCGGCGGTCATGGCGGCGACCAGGTCGAAGCTCTTGATGGCGATGTGGGCGAGGATCATCACCGCACTGAAAAACACCGGGCGCAGGCTCGGCAGGACGATGCGCAGGTAGATGGTCGGCAGGCCCGCGCCGTCCACCTGGGCGGCGCGGATGATCGACTGGTCGACGCTGCGCAGCCCCGCCAGGAACAGCGCCATGACGAAGCCCGAGGCCTGCCACACGGCGGCGATCACCAGGCAGTAGATGACCCGGTCCTGATCCACCAGCCAGTCCAGGCGAAAGCCTTCCCAGCCCCAGTCGCGCAGCATCTTGTCCAGGCCCAGGCCGGGGTTGAGCAGCCACTTCCAGGCGGTGCCGGTGACGATCATCGACAGCGCCATGGGGTACAGGTAGATGGTGCGGATGAAGCCTTCGCGGCGGATGCGCTGATCCAGCAGCACCGCGAGGAACACCCCGATCAGCAGGCTGATGCCGATGAACAGGCCGCCGAACACCAGCAGGTTCTGGCTCGCCACCCACCAGCGGTCGTTGTCCATCAGGCGGGCGTATTGCTGCAGACCCACCCACTTGTAGCTGGGCATGAAGCTGGAGTTGGTGAACGAGAGCACCAGGGTCCAGAGGATGTAGCCATAGAAGCCGACCAGCACCACCACCATGCTCGGCGCCAGCACCAGCTTGGGCAGCCAGCGCTGCAGCGCATCCAGGGGTGAGGCCTTGGTCATTACCGTCGCGACACTCATCGGGCATTACCAGTCAGGGAAGAAATCCGGGCCGAACGCCGCCCCCGACAGGACCGGGGCCCTGTCGCGAGAGGCGTTGTGATGAAGGAAACGGGCCGGGGATACCGGCCCGGTTCAACCTACTGGGCGGATTTGATCGCCGCGTAGATCTGCGCGCCGGCCTTGCTCGGGTCGGCGTTCTTCTCGCTCATGAAGTTGGTCACCACGTCGAAGATGGCGCCCTGCACGGCGAGGTTGGTGGCCATGCTGTGGGCCATGCTCGGCTCCAGCTTGCCGTTCTTGTCGGCCTCCTGGAAATCCTTCATGGAGGCCTGGGCACAGCTGTCGAACTTGCTCATGTCCAGGTCGGAGCGCACCGGGATCGAGCCCTTGTTCTGGTTGAACACGTACTGGAACTCCGGTTCCAGTGCGATGCGCGCCAGGGCGTGCTGGGCGGCGATGTCGCCTTCCTTCTTGAGCTTGAACATGGCCATGGAGTCGATGTTGTAGGTGTAGCTGCCGGCGGTGCCCGGCATCGGCACGCACTGGTAGTCCTTGCCCGCCACCTTGCCGGCGGCGGTCCACTCGCTCTTGGCCCAGTCGCCCATGATCTGCATGCCGGCCTTGCCGTCGATCACTTCGGCGGTGGCCAGGTTCCAGTCACGGCCGGCGCGGTTGTCGTCCATGTAGGTCGAGAGTTTTTTCAGCGCGGTGAAGACTTCGGTCATCTGCGGGCTGGTGAGGGTGGCTTCGTCGTTCTCGACGAATGCCTTGTGGAAGCCCTCGGCGCCCATGATGCCCAGCACCAGGCCTTCGAACACGGTGCTGTCCTGCCACGGCTGGCCGCCGTGGGCCAGGGGAATGAAGCCGGCGGCCTTGAGCTTGTCGCCGGCGGCGTAGAGTTCTTCGAGGGTGGTCGGCGCCTTGTCGATGCCGGCCTTCTCGAACACCTGCGGGTTGATCCACAGCCAGTTGACCCGGTGGATGTTCACCGGCACCGCCACGTAGTGGCCGTCGTACTGCATGGTGTTGGAAACGGTCTTGGACAGCAGGCCATCCCAGTTGTTGGCCTTGGCCACGTCATCGAGGGTGCTCAGCAGGTCGAGCGAGCCCCACTCCTGCAGGTCGGGGCCCTTGATCTGCGCGGCGCCTGGCGGGTTGCCGGAGACCACGCGGGTCTTGAGCACGGTCATGGCAGCGGAACCGGCGCCCCCAGCGACGGCACTGTCCTTCCAGGTGAAGCCGTCTTTCTGCACCAGGTCGCGCAGGACGTTCACGGCAGCGGCTTCACCACCGGAGGTCCACCAATGGACGACTTCGACGGTGCCCTTGGAATCGGCAGCGAGTGCGGAGAGGGGAAACAACGAGGCGAGAGAAACAGCAGTAGCGAGGCGCGTGATCGCGTTCATGTGAATACCTTTTCTTGTTGTTATGCATGCAAGCCTGCTGCTTGCGCTGCATGGATTCTAAGTCCGGTCCACTACCCCGGAGGTAACGAAGGGACGCGCAAATGTCACTGTGGCGTTACACAGCCGCCAGGGCCGTGGCCAGGCTCGGCGCCAGCGGCAGACGCGGCAGCAGCACGGCCTGGTAGGCGTGGTAGAGGTCCGGCTTGCCCGGCCAGATGCTGCCGGCCGGTCGGTTGTGCGGGTCGAGTTCATGGTGCCAGCTGCCACCGTGCAGATCGATGAAGTGGCTCGCACAGAAATCCCAGAAACAGCGGTACCAGTCTTCGTAGAGCGCGTCGCCGGTGCGCCGCAACAAGGCAGCGGCGGCCGCACTGGCTTCAGCATGCACCCAGTGCAGGCGCGCACGCACCACCGGCTGGCCGCTCCAGTCCAGGCTGTACACCAGGCCCGGCGCCCCGTCGGCCGCCCAAGCATCGCGGCAGGCGCTGGCGAACAGGCCGCGGGCATCGTCCAGCAGCCAGTCCGGTGCGGTGAGCCCGGCGTTCTCCATCGCTGCCTCGAGATGCAGCAGCAGGCGCGCCCACTCGAAGCTGTGCCCCGGCGTGCTGCCGTAGGGGCGGAACGGGTCGGCGCGGTTGCCCTCGTTGTAGTCCGGCAGCGCCTGCCAGCCCTGGTCGAAGTGTTCGATCACCACATGCCCCTGGGCCGCGGCGTGGCTGTGGATCACCCGCCCGGCGATACGCAGCGCACGCTGCAACCACAGCGGGTCGCCCGTCGCATCGGCCAAGGCGAGAAAGGCCTCGGTGGCGTGCATGTTGCTGTTGGCGCCGCGGTAGGCTTCTTCCTGCTGCCAGTCGCGGCTGAGGTTCTCGCGCAGCGCCCCTTCCTCTTCGCTCCAGAAGCGCGCGTCGAGAATCGCGATGGCCTCGTCCAGCAGCGCCTGGGCACCGGGCCGCCCGGCGACCTTGGCGGAACTGGCGGCCAGGGCGACGAAGGCATGCAGGTAGGCGGACTTGTCGCCGCTGCAGGTGGCATCGGCGAACCAGCCATCGAACTCGGCGTCGCGCAGGGCACCTTGCAGCGCGGTGATGCCGTGGTCCACCAGCGCCGCGTAACCGGGGATGCCCTGGATATGGGCCAGGGCGAAGCAATGGGTCATGCGCGTGGTGTGGATCAGCTCGGCGACAGCGCCCGGCGGCAGCGTGCCGTCGGCCTCGAGGGCGGCGAAGCCCTGCTCGACCCGGGACGCACGGGCGAATGGCAACAGCCGCGCGCCCTCGGCGTCCAGCCAGGCCAGGTGGGCCGGCTTGAGCAGCCAGCTGTCGGGGTTCAGTGCAGGTCGTGACATTGTTATTGCTCCCTGTCGATCGGCGTTATGGGTACGACAGCGCCGGTCACGTAATGAGCGGAGGAACCGCACGGTGGATGGGTGAAGCGACATCCACCCTACACGGGCGCCGTGACCGGCTGTTGAACCGTAGGGTGGATGACGCTCTTTTCATCCACCACCAGGCGCCGCGGTCGATCACCCGGCAGGCGTCGCTGGAGTCTACCCAGCGCCCCATTACCGCCACGTAACGAAAGCGCCCGCCTTTGTCACCAACCGGTGACATTCACTCCGGGGTGCGCGGCAGGCGCAGGGTGACGCGCAGACCGCCCTCGCGCAGGTTGCGCAGGCTGACTTCGCCGCCGTGGCTGTGGGCGATGTTGCGCGCGATGCCCAACCCCAGGCCGTAGCCCTGCTGCTGCCCGGCCAGGCGGAAGTGCGGCTCGAAGACCTGTTCCAGGCGCTGCTCCGGCACCCCGGGGCCTTCGTCGTCGACGTGCAGCACGTAGGCGTTGTTGTCGTCCTCGATGTGCAGGTGGGCGTTCTGTCCGTACTTGAGGGCGTTGTCCACCAGGTTGCCGATGCAGCGGCGCAGCGCCAGGGGCTTGCCCAGGTAGGCGGCGCGCGCTTCGCCGTCCAGGGTCACGCGGCCGTTGCCCGCCGGCGCCAGGTACGGCTCCACCAGGCAAAGCAGCAGGTGGTTGAGGTCCACCGGCTCGATGTTCTCGTGGATGTCGGTGTCCTTGACGCACTGCAGGGCGCCCTTCACCAGCAGTTCCAAGTCGTCCAGGTCGCGGCCGAACTTGGTCTGCAGGTTCTCGTCGTCCAGCAGCTCGACCCGCAGGCGCAGGCGGGTGATCGGCGTGCGCAGGTCATGGGAAATCGCACTGAACAGCTGGGCGCGCTCGGTCAGGTAACGGCTGATGCGTTCGCGCATGGCGTTGAACGCCCGGGCCACCTCGACCACTTCGCGCCCGCCGCCCTCTTCCACCGGCTCCACTTCGGCGCCCAGCGACATGTGCCGCGCCGCCCGCGCCAGGCGCTTGAGCGGCCGGCTCTGCAAGTGCACCAGCAGGCCGATGAACAGCAGCAGGAAGCCACTGGTGAGCAGAATGAACCACAGCTGCTGGGCCGGCAGGATCGGCTCCTCCAGGCTGGTGTAGGGCTCCGGCAGCAACGAGGCGATATACAGCCATTCTCCGGGCGCCAGCTGGATCTGGGTGACCAGCACCGGCGGATTGACTGGTTCCAGGGTCAGCGCGTAGTGCGCCCAGGAACGCGGCAGCTCGTCGAGTTTCAGACCGCCGTTGAAGATGCGCAGGTCGTCCGGGCTGACGAAGGTCACGGAGATGTCCGCCGCATCGCCGAGAGAGTGACGCAGCACCTCGCCCACCGCGTCCACCACCGCCTGCTTGCGCGGCGTCACCGGCAGCAGACGCATCTGCAACGGGCGGTCGTTGAGGCTGACCACGAAACGCGTGCCGCCCATGCTGCGCAACTGGTCGAGCACCAGCGGCCGATAGGCCACCGGCAGCGAGCGGAAGTAACGCACGCTGGCCGACATCGAATGGGCCAGGCTGCGGGCGGTGGTGACCAGACCTTCAAGCTGGGTGGCACGCAGCTGCGACAGCCAGATGGCGCTGGACAGCGCCTGGGCCGCCAACACCGCCAGCAGGGTCAGCAGCAACATGCGCCCGAGCAGCGAGCGCGGCACCGGCAGCCAGCGCCGCCGCTTAGCGTGCATCGCCCACGTGCGCAGTGACCGCCGCCGCCAGTTGATAGCCACTGCCACGCACGGTGCGGATCAGCCGTGCCGGTTTCTCGGTGTCACGCAGGCGCTGACGCAGGCGACTCACGGCCATGTCGACGATGCGCTCGAGCGGCATCACTTCACGGCCGCGGGTGGCATTGCCGATGGTGTCGCGGTCGAGGATCTGCTGCGGGTGGTCGAGGAACAGCTTGAGCAGGGCGAAATCCGCACCGGAGAGGATCACTTCCTCGCCGTCGCGGTGGAACAGCCGGTGGCTGACCATGTCCAGCCGCCAGTCGTCGAAGGCCAGCACTTCGCCGCCGCGCTCCTGGGTGAACTGCACCCGGCGCAGCAGGGCCTTGATCCGCGCCAGCAGTTCGCGGGGGCTGAACGGCTTGCCCAGGTAATCGTCGGCGCCCAGCTCCAGGCCGATCACCCGGTCGGCTTCATCGGAGCTGGCGGTGAGCATGATCACCGGCACCTGGGCGAAACGCTGGTGCTCGCGCACCCAGCGACAGAGGCTGAAACCGTCCTCGTCGGGCAACATCACATCGAGAATCACCAGGTCGGCCTGCTCCGCGCACAGGCTCTGGCGGAAGCCGGCACCGTCGGCGACGGCGCGCACCTGGAAGCCGGCACGGCTCAGGTAGGTATTCAGCAGTTCACGAATCTCCTGGTCGTCATCGACCAGCAGAATCGACTTTCCGGGCTGGCTCATCGTCCGCCGTCCTTGTTGTGGTGGTTCCGTCGACGCGTCCATGAAGACACCGTCGATGGCTCTACGCTGGCACCCGCCGCGACGTCGCAGTGTCGACGCGCAGCAGATCGTAGACAGGTCTCAGCGCTGTGCCAAGGCCTGTTGTAGGGCCACGCCGGCCCCCATCAGCCCCGGGTACTCGGCCGTCACCAGCCACACCGGGATGCCTTCAAAGTATTCGCTCATGCAGCCCTTGTCGCTGAAGCTCTTGGCAAATCCGCTGCTCAGAAAACGCTCGGCAAAACGCGGCACCACCCCGCCGACGATGTACACCCCGCCCCGCGCACCCAGGGTCAGCACGTTGTTGCCGGCGGCGCGACCCAGCCAGCAGCTGAATTGCTCCAGCACCTCGGCGGCGATGCGCTCGCCGGCCAAGCCGGCGGCGGTGATTTCCGCTGGGGTGGCGTGGTCCGGGTGGTGGCCATCCAGGGCACAGATTGCTCGGTACAGCGCCAGCAGGCCATTGCCGCTGAGCACGTCTTCGGCGCGCACATGGCCCAGCTGGTGATGCAGCACCTGCCAGAGAGCAGCCTCGCGTGGGCTGCCGATCGGCAGGTCGACATGCCCGCCCTCGCCCGGCAACGCCATCCAGCGTCCATCGGGCAGCGCCAGCAGGGTGCCGACACCCAGGCCGGTGCCGGCGCCGATCACCACGGCCGGGCGGTCCGCCTGGGCCTCGCCCGGGCACACCTGCACCCGCTCGTCATCACGCACCCGGGTCATGCCCAGGGCCATGGCGGAGAAGTCGTTGATCAGCAGCAGTTCGTCGACCTGCAAGGTCTCGCAGAACGCCGCACGGCTGATGCGCCAGTGGTTGTTGGTGAAGCGGAACAGGTCGCCGCTGACCGGCCCGGCGCAGGCCAGGCACACCGAGCCGATGGACCCCAGTGGCAAACCCTGGGCCTCCAGGTAGGCGGCGATCGCCTGCTCGGGACCGGAAAAGTCGGCCGTGGCCAGGACCTGCACCGCCTCCAGCTGGTCATCACGCCACAGCGCGAAGCGTGCGTTGGTGCCACCGATGTCGCCAACCAGCGCCAGCTTCACTTCAGCGCTTCCAAGTTGTGGGTGAAGGCGCTGGCGCCCTGCTCGGCCGAGCTGAAGGCCTGGCGCATGAAACCGAACAGTTCGCGGCCGCAGCCGACACCACTGTCCTGCAGGCCGGGCGCAAGTTCGCGCGCGGCCAGTTCCTGATCGTCCACCAACACGCGCAGCTCACCCTTCTGGCCGTCGACCCGAATGATGTCGCCGTCACGCACCCGGGCCAGCGGGCCGCCGTCGTGGGCTTCGGGGCAGACGTGGATGGCCGCCGGGATCTTGCCCGACGCACCGGACATGCGCCCGTCGGTGACCAGCGCCACCTTGAAGCCGCGGTCCTGCAGCACGCCAAGGAACGGGGTCATCTTGTGCAGCTCGGGCATGCCGTTACTGCGCGGCCCCTGGAAGCGCATCACCGCCACGAAATCCCGCTCCAGCTCGCCAGCCTTGAAGGCATCGGCCAGTTCCTGCTGGTCCTGGAACACCCGGGCCGGTGCTTCGACCACCTGGTGCTCGAGCGCCACCGCCGACACCTTCATCACCCCGCGGCCGAGGTTGCCTTCCATCAGGCGCAGGCCGCCTTCCGGCGAAAACGCGCGGGCCACCGGGCGCAGCACGCTTTCTTCCAGGCTGGTGGTCGGGCCGTCGCGCCACACCAGCTTGCCGTCCTCCAGGAACGGTTCACGGGTGTAGCGGCTGAGGCCGTGGCCGGCCACGGTGTTGACGTTCTCGTGCAGCAGCCCGGCGTCGAGCAGCTCGCGGATCAGGAACGCCATGCCGCCGGCCGCCTGGAAGTGGTTGATGTCGGATTTGCCGTTCGGGTAGACGTGGGCCATGGTCGGCACGACTTCCGACAGGTCGGCCATGTCCTGCCAGGTCAGCTGGATGCCTGCCGCCTGGGCGATAGCCGGCATGTGCAGGGTGTGGTTGGTCGAGCCGCCGGTGGCGTTCAGGGCGACGATGGAGTTGACCAGGCAACGCTCGTCGACGATTTCGCCCAGCGGCATGAACTGCCCGCTCTGTTTGGTCAGGCGGGTGATCTGATGCGCCGCCTCCTGGGTCAGGGCATCGCGCAGCGGCGTGTTCGGGTTGACGAAGGACGCGCCCGGCAAGTGCAGGCCCATGACCTCCATCAGCAACTGATTGGTGTTGGCGGTGCCGTAGAAGGTGCAGGTGCCGGGGCTGTGGTAGGCCGCCATTTCCGCGGCCAGCAGCTCGTCACGGCTGGCCTTGCCTTCGGCGTAGCGCTGGCGCACGTCGGCCTTTTCCTTGTTCGACAGCCCGGACGGCATGGGGCCGGCCGGGACGAACAGGGTCGGCAGGTGGCCGAAGCGCAGCGCGCCCATCAACAGGCCGGGCACGATCTTGTCGCAGATGCCGAGCATCAGCGCGGCGTCGAACATGTTGTGCGACAGCGCCACGGCGGTGGACATGGCGATCACTTCGCGGCTGGCGATGCCCAGCTCCATGCCCGGCTCGCCCTGGGTCACGCCGTCACACATGGCGGGCACGCCGCCGGCGAACTGGCCGACCGAGCCGACGTCGCGCAGGGCCTGTTTGATCTGGTCGGGAAAGCGCTCGTAGGGCTGGTGCGCCGAGAGCATGTCGTTGTAGGCGGAGACGATGGCCACGTTGGCGGCGTTCATCAGGCGCAGGGTCTGCTTGTCCTCGCTGCCGCACCCTGCCACGCCGTGGGCGAAGTTGGCGCATTGCAGCTTGCCGCGCTGCGGGCCTTCACTGGCGGCGGCGTGGATCATCGCCAGGTAGCGTTCACGGGTAGCCCGGCTGCGGGCGATCAGGCGGTCGGTGACCTCAAGGACACGAGGATGCATGCTATCGACTCCAGGCTAGGTAACGCCGTATTTTTATAGTTAAAACAAAATACTGCCACCGCAAATCGGAAAACTCCAGCCGGAAAACGGGGCATTTGTAGTAAAAACAACAAACACTCAGGAAGCGGGCAACGCGTCGGCTGGCAGGCAGCAGTGCCGGTTGTCCAGCGCTTCCAGCAGGCGGCAGTGTTCGGCGTGTTCGCTGCTGCAGCCGGCCAGCTTGCTCAGCTCGGCTTTCATCGATTGCAGGTCGCGAATCCGCGCCTCAATGGCCTGCAGGTGCTCCTGCACCAGTTGGTCGGCCTCCGCGCAGGAGCTCTGCGGTTGACTCGCCAACCCGAGCAAGGTGCGAATTTCTTCCAGGCTGAACCCCAGCTCGCGGCCCCGGCGGATGAAGCGAACGCGGCGAATGTCCACGTCGTCGTAGTGGCGGTAGCCCGAGGCGCTGCGCTTGGGCGCCGGCAGCAGCTCGCTGCGCTCGTAGAAGCGAATGGTTTCCAGGTTGACGCCGCTCTCACGGCTCAAGGCGCTGATGGTCATCGGCTTGCCCATGGTCTCACTCCGTAGTGACTACGGGGTTCAGCCTACCGCCAGCGCCGCACAAAGAGAAGCCACCTAGCGCCGCCAGCACCGCAGAACCGTCTCAGGCCCGCGGGTTGTGGGGTAGCCGCGCACTGAGAAAGTCGAGGAAGCAGGTGATGCGCGACGCCAGGGCGGTGTTGCGGTAGTACACCGCATGCACCGGCTGACGCACCTCCACCCGCTGCTCCGGCAACACCTCCACCAGGGCACCGCTGGCGCGGTCGGCGTCGGTCATGAAGTCCGAGAGGCAGACCATGCCCTGGTCGGCCAGCGCCAGCTCGCGCATGGTGTCGCCGCTGGAGACGCGCAGGCTCGGGGTGATTCGCCAGCGCTCGCCGAGAGCATGACGCAGCGGCCATTCGTTGAGGCTGTCGGGCTCGGTGAAGCCGATCAGGCTGTGCCCGGCCAACTCCTCGGTGCGGGTCGGCGTGCCATGGCGGGCCAGGTAGGCCGGGCTGGCCAGCACCCGTCGCCGGCTGTGGCACAGCGGCCGGGCGTGCAGGCTGGAATCGGGCAGCGTGCCGATGCGGATGGCCAGGTCGGTGCGCCGTTCCAGCAGGTCGATGATGCGGTCGTCGCTGTACAGCTCCAGTTCGATCTGCGGGTACAGGGCGCGAAATTCACCGATCATCGGCACGATCACATGCAGCATGAAGGGCGAGGCGGTGTTGATGCGCAAGCGCCCGGCCGGGGCCTGGCGACGCACGGCGATCTGCTCCTCGGCCTCTTCGACGCTGGCAAGGATGCGCCGCGCCTGGGCCAGGAACACCTCGCCCTCCTCGGTCAGCTCCAGGCGGCGCGTGGTGCGGCGCAGCAAGGTGACGTCGAGCTTTTCTTCCAGGCGGCTGAGCGCGCGGCTGACGCCGGAGGCGGTCTGGGCCAGCTGTTCGGCGGCGGCGCTGATCGAGCCACTGTCCACCACGCTGACGAAAGCCAGCAATTCATCGAGGGTTGTTTTCATTCGTGCATATTAGTCAAATATCTTGTGCCGAGAACCCTATTTTTCGGCACGAGTGATCCCAGGAGACTGCGCACCATTCCCCTTCACTGGAGCGCATCCCATGCCCATTGCCCTGCTGGCGCTGACCCTGAGCGCCTTCGCCATCGGTACCACCGAGTTCGTCATCGTCGGCCTGATCCCGACCATCGCCGCCGACCTGGGCGTCAGCCTGCCGTCCGCCGGCCTGCTGGTCAGCCTGTATGCCCTGGGGGTCGCCGTCGGCGCCCCGGTGCTCACCGCCCTCACCGGCAAGGTCCCGCGCAAGGCCCTGTTGCTCGGCCTGATGGTGCTGTTCACCCTGGGCAACCTGCTGGCCTGGCAGGCGCCCGGCTATGAGTCGCTGATCGCCGCCCGCCTGGTCACCGGCCTGGCCCACGGCGTGTTCTTCTCCATCGGCTCGACCATCGCCACCAGCCTGGTACCCAAGGAGAAAGCCGCGAGCGCCATCGCCATCATGTTCACCGGCTTGACCGTGGCCCTGGTCACCGGCGTGCCCCTGGGCACCTTCATCGGCCAGCAGTTCGGCTGGCGCGAGACCTTCCTGGCGGTGTCCGCCCTGGGTGTGATCGCCTTCATCGGCAGCCTGCTGTATGTGCCGAAGACCATCCAACACAACACGCCGGCCTCGGTGCTGCAGCAACTGCAGGTGCTCAAGCAGCCGCGCCTGCTGCTGGTGTATGCGATGACGGCGATCGGCTACGGCGGCACCTTCATTGCCTTCACCTTCCTCGCGCCGATCCTCCAGGACATCTCCGGCTTCAGCGCCGGCAGCGTCAGCCTGGTACTGCTGGTCTATGGCGTGTCGGTGGCGGTCGGCAACATCTGGGGCGGCAAGCTGGCAGACCGCCACGGCCCGATCCGCGCCCTGAAGCTGATTTTCCTGCTGCTGGCCGGGGTGCTGCTCCTGCTCACCTTCACCGCCCACAACCCGTGGCTGGCGCTGGGTACCGTGCTGCTCTGGGGCGCGGTGGCCTTCGGCAACGTGCCGGGGTTGCAACTGTACGTGGTGCGCCAGGCTGAACATCACACCCCCCATGCGGTCGATGTTGCATCGGGCCTGAACATCGCCGCGTTCAACCTGGGCATTGCCATCGGCGCCTGGGCGGGCGGCCTGATCGTCACCCACCTGGGGCTGATCCACACCGCCTGGATCGGCGCGCTGGTGGTGCTGGGCGCCTTCGCCCTGACTGCCCTGAGCGGCCACCTGGACCGCCGCAACCCGCTGCCGGAGAGCAGCGGCGACAGCCGCCTGGTGGTCGGCCACTGATTGGCGTACGGGAGCGGCCTCGACGGCGAGCATGGGTGACGGCACCCATAAAAAGCTCGCGGGCGAGCCCGCTCCTACACGAAGCACCTCTAACCTACTTTGGGAGTTTTTATGCAGACCATTCCTTCGCTGGGCCTCGGTACTTTTCGCCTCAAAGGGCAGCAGGTGATCGACGCCGTGCGCACCGGCCTGGAGCTGGGCTACCGGCACATCGACACCGCGCAGATCTACGGCAATGAAGCGGAAATCGGCCAGGTCATCGCCGAGAGCGGCATCCCCCGTGACGAGCTGTTCGTCACCACCAAGATCTGGACCGAGAACCTCGGCCACGATGCGCTGATTCCCAGCCTCGAAGACAGCCTGGCCAAGCTGCGCCTCGACCATGTGGACCTGACCCTGATCCACTGGCCGTCACCCAACGATACCCTCGCCGTAAGCGACTACCTGGGCACCCTCCTCGCCGCCAAGCAGCAGGGCCTGACGCGCTCGATCGGTGTGTCGAACTTCACCAACGCCCACCTGCAGCAGGCCATCGACGCCGTGGGCGCGGACCAGATCGCCACGCACCAGGTGGAGATTCACCCGTTCCTGCAGAACCGCAAGGTCGTGGCGTTCGCCCAGCAACACGGCATCCACCTCACGGCCTACATGCCGCTGGCCTACGGCAAGGTGATGCACGACCCGGTGATCCAGGGCATCGCCGCCGCCCAGGGCGTGACCGCGGCGCAGGTCAGCCTGGCCTGGCTGCTGCAACAGGGCTTTGCGGTGATCCCGTCGTCGACCAAGCGCGCCAACCTGCAAAGCAACCTGGACGCCATCACCCTGCGCCTGAGCGACACGGAAATGGACGCCATCGCCGCCCTGGACAAGGGTGACCGCCTGGCCAACCCGAACTTCGCCCCGAAATGGGATTGAGGCGCTAACGGCAAGTCGCCTGGATCGAGGTACCCGTAGGGTGGGTTAGGCGCCTGTCACCGACGTTGAAAACACCACCACCTCAGCCGCGCCGTAACCCACCATCGCAGCACCACCGGCTACCGCTTGGTGGGTTACGCGACGCGCTGCAACCGAGGCGACCCAACGATTCCGAACAGCGCCGCTAACCCACCCTACGCAATCGTCAGTTCGCCACACCCGTAGGGTGGGTTAGGTGCCTGTCACCGACGTTGAAAACACCACCGCCTCAGCCGCGCCGTAACCCACCATCGCAGCACCACCGGCTACCGTTTGGTGGGTTACGCGACGCGCTGCAACCGCGGTGACCCAACGATTCCGAACAGCGCCGCTAACCCACCCTACGCCAATCGCCAGTTCGCCAGTTCGCCACACCCGTAGGGTGGGTTAGGCGCCTGTCACCGACGTTGAAAACACCACCGCCTCAGCCGCGCCGTAACCCACCATCGCAGCACCACCGGCTACCGCTTGGTGGGTTACGCGACGCGCCGCAATCGCGGTGACCCAACGATTCCGAACAGCGCCGCTAACCCACCCTACGAAAAAACCGGCGTTTCGCCGCCCCCGTTCCCGGACACTCCGCGTTCGCCACGCCGATGTCCTGGAATACGCCCTCAGAAATCCACTTTTCCTCTGCCCGCCTTGATCGCGCCGCGCTTGCTCTTGCCTTCCAGGCGCCGGGTCTTGGAGCCCAGGGTGGGCTTGGTCGGGCGGCGGGCCTTTTCGGTCTTGCCGGCGCTGCGGATCAGCTCGCCCAGGCGCTCCAGGGCGTCGGCGCGGTTCTGTTCCTGGGTGCGGTATTGCTGGGCCTTGATGATGATCACGCCGTCGGCGGTGATGCGGCTGTCGCGCAGGGCCAGCAGGCGTTCCTTGTAGAACGGCGGCAGCGACGAGGCCTGGCTGTCGAAGCGCAGGTGCACCGCGCTGGAAACCTTGTTGACGTTCTGCCCGCCAGCGCCCTGGGCGCGGATGGCGGTCAGTTCGACTTCGTGTTCAGGCAGGTGGATGCTGTTGGAAATGACCAGCATGGCTAACAACTTGACGGCGAACGGAAGGCACAGGATACCCGCTATCGACCGGCGCCGCCGACACGCGTCGCCCGAGCGCTAGAGCGCGGCCAGCGCCCAGCCCATCAGCAGCGGCAGCGCCACGGCGCTGATCACCCCCAGCAGGCTCATGCCCAGGGCGGCGAAGGCGCCGCATTCCGAGCCCTCTTCCAGCGCCCGGGCGGTGCCGATGGCGTGGGCATTGATGCCGTAGCTCAGCCCCCGCGCCGCCGGGTGGGTGATCTTGAACAGCCCCAGCAACCACGGCCCCAGCGCCGTGCCGACCACCCCAGTGATCATCACGAACACCGCCGCCAGGGACGCCAGGCCGCCGAGCTGCTCGGCCACCAGCATGGCGATGGGCATGGTCACCGACTTGCCCGACAGACTCGCCAGCACCGGCAGTTCCGCGCCCATGGCGGAGGCGATAATCAGGGTCAGGGCCACGGTCAGGGTGCCGCCGAACAGCACCGTCAGCAGCACCGGCGCTGCCAGCAGGCGGATGCGCTTGATGTTGTTGTACAGCGGCACGGCCAGGGCGATGGTCACCGGCCCGAGCAGGAAGGCGATGGGCTCTGCGCCCTGGCGGTAGGTGGCGTAATCCATGCCGCACAGATACAGGGTGCCCACCACCAGCAACATGGACACCAGCACCGGCTGCAGCACCAGCCAGCCACTGCGCTTGTAGACCATCAGGGCGAACTGGAAGGCCAGCAGGGTCAGCCCCACCGGGAACAGCGGGTGATCGATCACCAGCTGCGCAATGGCCCACTCACTCATGACCGCCCTCCACCTTGCGCTCCACACGCCGCGCCAGACGCTGCATCATCCAGCCGCACAAGGGCACGGTGACCAGCAGCGACAGGCACAGCGCGACGAGGATCGCCGGCAGATCGGCCAGCAGCGCGTCGCTGGCGACCATGATCCCGGCCGCCGGCACCACGAACAGCAGCGGCAGGTACTGCAGCAAGGTGCCGGTCGCCTGGGTCAGCGGCTCGCTCACCTGGCCGCGCAACAGCAGGTAGCCGAACAGCAGCAACAGGCCGATGACGCTGCCGGGCAGCATGGGCAGCAGCAGTTCGCTGAGGACACTGCCGAGGATTTGCAGGAGGACCAGCCAGGTCAGTCCTTTCAACACCATGAATACGCTCCTTACGTGCGGCGGCGGAACAGCGGCCGCGGCTCGATTGCCGACCGCCCGTATACCACACTCACGCCGGCCAGTCCCTTGAGGGCGTCCGCCACGGACTTGTCTTCGCGCACCGCAAAGGCATCGAAGCCGCACTGGCGCATGTGGCTGAGCTGGTCGCGCAGCACGTCGCCCACCGCCCGCAGTTCGCCGCGCCAGCCCAGGCGCGTGCGCAGCAGGTAGGCCTGGCTGTAGCCACGGCCATCACGGAAGCTGGGGAAGTCGATGGCAATCAATGGCAGCACGTTCAGGTAGGGCTGCAGCCCCTCCACCTCGTCGTCCGGCGCCAGGCAAAGGCCGTCGGCGCTGAGGTGCTCGCCGCTCAGGACGGCCTCGTCCTGACGGGCGATCCAGGCGCTCAGCGGCAGGATCAGCTGGCCTTCCGGCAGCGTCTCCGGCACCGGGTCGATACGCTGCCAGGGGTCGTTCTCGACGATCTGCGGTGCGCCGTCGATCAAGCGGATCAGGTTGTTCATGCGGGCACCTCCGCCTTGCGGTAGACCTGTTCCTTGAACGGTTCCAGGCCGATGCGCTGCACGGTATCGACGAAACGTTCCTCGACTTCGCGGTAATCGGTGAAGGTGCGCACCAGGCCTTCGATCACGTCGGGAATTTCCGCCGCGCTGAACGACGGGCCGATGACCTTGCCCAGCGCGCTGTCCTTGCCCTGGGCGCCGCCGATGGTGACCTGGTACCACTCGCTGCCGTTCTTGTCGACGCCGAGGATGCCGATATTGCCGATGTGGTGGTGGCCGCAGGCGTTCATGCAGCCGGAGATATTCAGGCTCAGGTCGCCGAGGTCGTGCAGATAGTCGAGGTCGCTGAAGCGTTCCTGGATCGCCTGGGCGATGGGGATCGATTTGGCGTTGGCCAGGGCGCAGAAATCACCGCCCGGGCAGGCGATGACATCGGTCAGCAGGCCGATGTTCGGCGTGCCCAGCCCCGCCTCGCAGGCGGCCTGCCACAACGCGTAGAGATCGCCCTTGCGCACGTCCGGCAGCACCAGGTTCTGTTCGTGGGCGATGCGGATTTCGCCGAAGCCGTAGTGCTCGGCCAGCTCGGCGACGCGCTCCATCTGTTCGGCGGTCACGTCCCCCGGGGGCGCGCTGAGGCCCGGCTTGGTCGACAGCACCGCCGCTACGTAGCCCGGCACCTTGTGGGTCAGGGTATTGCGCGACACCCAGCGGGCGAAGTCGGCGTCACGCGCCAGGTCGCTGCCCAGCCCCAGGTCGATGTCCGGCAGGTGTTCGTAGTGCGGCGCGACGAAGGCATCGGCGACGCGCTGGTATTCCGCCTCGGTGAGTTCGGCCGGGCCGTCCTTGATGTGTTGCCACTCCTCCTCGACTTCACGGGCGAAGGCCTCGATGCCCAGCGCCTTGACCAGGATCTTGATCCGCGCCTTGTACTTGTTGTCGCGCCGACCGTGGCGGTTGTAGACCCGCAGGATGGCTTCGACATACGACAGCAGGTGCCGCCACGGCAGCGCCTCGCGGATCTGCTGGCTGAGGATCGGCGTGCGCCCCAGGCCGCCACCGACCATGACGCGGAGCAGCATCTGCCCCTGCTCGTCGCGGTAAACGTAGAGCCCGATGTCATGCATCATCACCGCCGCACGGTCCTCCTCGGCGGCGCACAGGGCGATCTTGAATTTGCGCGGCAGGTAGAGGAATTCCGGGTTGATGGTCGACCACTGGCGCAGAATTTCCGCCAGCGGGCGCGGGTCCAGCAGCTCGTCGGCGGCCACCCCGGCAAAGGCCTCGGTGGTGATGTTGCGCACGCAGTTGCCGGAGGTCTGGATGGCGTGCATCTGCACGTCGGCCAGCAGTTCGAGGATGTCCGGCACCTGTTCCAGCTCGATCCAGTTGAACTGGATGTTCTGCCGCGTGGTGAAGTGCCCGTAGCCGCGGTCGTAGTCCCGGGCGATCTGCGCCAGGGTGCGCATCTGCCGCGCCGCCAGCGTGCCGTAGGGAATCGCCACGCGCAGCATGTAGGCGTGCTTCTGCATGTACAGGCCGTTCTGCAGGCGCAGCGGCAGGAATTCCTCTTCGCTCAGCTCGCCGCTGATGCGCCGCCCGACCTGGTCGCGGAACTGCGCCACCCGCTCGCGCACCAGCGCCTGGTCGTATTCGTCGTACTGGTACATGCCGCGCCACCTCATCGAACCCACGGTCATCGCCCCCGGCTCTGGCCGGGTGGCGTTCAGGTCGAAGACTATGCGCAGCCGGCTGCACACGAACCAGACTCAGATAATTCAAAAAAAACCGGATCAGGCATCCGACACAACGCCTGAAAGGTAAGCGCAGGCTGTCGGTATTGCTCACGCCTACGGTCAGCCAGGCATGGGCATCCAATCCATCTGATACGGTTTTTATTGGAAAATCTGAGTCTGTTTTCAATACACGCCAGCGTCGATCATGCACACAGCCAAAGATAACGCCAGATGAGGCGACCACCATGACCGACCGCATTCCCGTCACACTCATAGACACCATCAACCCCAAGGCCCCGGTGCGCCTGACCCCGGCCCAGGCCGGCGGTGCGATTCACACCCGCAGTTTCACCGGCCTGTACCGCAACCTGCGCCTGTACGGTGCCGGCCTGCTGTTCCTGCTGTTCTTCGGTACAGCCTGGCTGAACTGGGGTGATCGCCAGGCGGTGCTGTGGGACCTGGGTGGCAGCCAGTTCCATATCTTCGGCGCCACCTTCTGGCCCCAGGACTTCATCCTGCTCTCGGCGCTGCTGATCATCGCGGCGTTCGGCCTGTTCTTCATCACAGTGTTCGCCGGCCGCGTGTGGTGCGGCTACACCTGCCCGCAGAGCGTGTTCACCTGGGTCTTCATGTGGGTGGAAAAGGTCACCGAGGGCGAGCGCCACCAGCGCATCAAGCTCGACGCAGCCCCCTGGTCGCTGAACAAGCTGGCACGGCGCGCGGCCAAGCACAGCCTGTGGGGCGCGGTCAGCCTGGCCACGGGCCTGACCTTCATCGGCTACTTCACCCCGATCCGCGACCTGGTGCAGGACCTGCTGCTGCTCGATATGAACGGCACCACCACGTTCTGGGTGCTGTTCTTCACCACGGCCACCTACCTCAATGCCGGCTGGCTGCGCGAGAAGGTCTGCGTGCACATGTGCCCCTATTCGCGCTTCCAGGGTGTGATGTTCGACCAGGACACCCTGCTGGTCTCCTATGACAGCGCCCGCGGCGAAGGCCGTGGCCCGCGCCGCAAGGACAGCGACTACCGCGCCGAAGGCCTGGGCGATTGCATCGACTGCACCGTGTGCGTGCAGGTCTGCCCGACCGGCATCGACATCCGCGACGGCCTGCAACTGGACTGCCTCAGCTGCGGCGCCTGCATCGACGCCTGCGACGAGGTGATGGACAAGATGGGCTATGAACGTGGCCTGGTGCGCTACACCTCCGAACGCGCCCTGGCCGGCGGCAAGACCCGCCTGCTGCGCCCGCGCCTGGTGGCCTACGCCATCGCCCTGCTGGCGATGATCGGTGCCACGGTCTGGGCCTTCGAAACCCGCGCGCCGATTTCCCTGGACGTGACCAAGGACCGCGGCCTGTTCCGCGAGAACAGCGTCGGCCAGATCGAGAACATCTACAGCCTGAAGATCATCAACAAGACCCAGCAGCCACGCCGCTACGCCGTGTCGCTGGCCGAGGGCGGCGGTGACTACGCCCTGCAGGGCAAGCGCGAGATCGAGCTGGCCCCCGGCGAGATCCTCGATGTGCCAGTCAGTGTGGCGCTGCTGAAGGAGCGTTCGCGCGGCGGTTCGGAGCCGATCGTGTTCGAGGTGCAGGACCTGCAGGATGCAGACAGCCGCGTCAGCGCGCGCAGCGCCTTCGTCAGCCCGGCCGGTCGTTGAGGGCAGGCATGAACGCTGGTATAGAGTATGGCGCTCCGCCTCCCCTGAATCAGGACAAGATGAAGCGCTACGAAAAGTTTGCCGATGAAATCGCCGAGCTGATCCGTACCGGCGTACTGGCCGCGGGTGAAAAGGTCCCCTCGGTGCGGCACGCCAGCCGCACCTACGGGGTCAGCCCGTCTACGGTGTTCCAGGCCTATTACCTGCTGGAAGACCGCGGCCTGATCCACGCCCGGGCGCGCTCCGGCTACTTCGTCCGCGAACACGCACAGCACCCGTTGCACGAGCCGGAGATCAGCACCCAGCAGGCGCAGACCACCGAGGTGGATGTCAGCGAACTGGTGTTCTCCGTGCTCGGCTCGCTGAAGGACCCGAACACCGTGCCCTTCGGTTCGGCCTTCCCCAGCCCCAACCTGTTCCCCCTGCCCCGCCTGGCGCGCTCCATGGCCCAGAGCGTGAAGGACATGCAGCCCCAGGCGGTGATCGCCGACATGACCGAGGGCAACCCCAACCTGCGCCGGCAGATCGCCCTGCGCTACATGGTCAGCGGCGTGATGCTGCCGCTGGAAGAACTGGTGATCACCAACGGCGCCATGGAGGCCCTCAACCTCTGCCTGCAGTGCGTGACCCAGCCGGGCGACCTGGTGGCCATCGAGGCGCCGGCCTTCTACGCCACCCTGCAGGTGCTGGAACGGCTCAAGCTCAAGGCGGTGGAAATCCCCGTGCACCCGCGCGAAGGCATCGACCTGGAGAGCCTGGCCGGCAGCCTGGCCACCCTGCCGATCAAAGCCTGCTGGTTCATGAGCAGCCTGCAGAATCCGCTGGGTGCGAGCATGAGCGAGGGCAAGAAAGCCGCCCTCTATGACCTGCTGCGCGAGCACCAGGTGCCGCTGATCGAAGACGACGTGTACGCCGAGCTTTACTTCGGCAATCAGCCGCCCAAGCCGGTGAAGAGCCATGACCGCGACGGCCTGGTGATGCACTGCGGCTCGTTCTCCAAATGCCTGGCGCCCGGCTACCGGGTCGGCTGGGTGGCGGGCGGACGCTTCGCCGAACAGATCACCCGGCAGAAACTGATGACCACCATCTCGCCGTCGGTGCCGGCCCAGGCGGCCCTGGCCGACTACCTGCAGCACGGCGGCTTCGACCGGCACCTGCGCAAGCTGCGCCACGCCCTGGAATCGCAGCAGGACTCGATGCTCGCCTCGGCGGCCCGGCACTTCCCGGCGCACACCCGGGTCACCCGGCCCAGCGGCGGTTACTTCCTGTGGTTCGAGTTTCCCGAGCAGGTCGACTCGCTGCGTCTGTTCAAGCTGGCCCTGGCCCAGGGCATCAGCCTCGCACCGGGGCCGATCTTCTCCGCCAACCGGCGCTTCGGCAACTGCGCGCGGCTGAACTACGGCCACCCCTGGACCAGCCAGAGCGAAAAGGCCATGGCCACCCTGGGGCAGATCATCGCGTCGTTCTGAGGCACGACGGGATCACTGCGACGGACCGCTGCGACCAGTCAAAATCAAGGCCTGCCGGGTAGTCCGTAGCTGAAACCTTTGCTTGAAATTTCTCACAGCAAACGGCTCGCGGCTCGGCTAACGTAGCCGCCTGATTCCGTCACGAGGTCGCTTCATGGATTCCATTACCCAGGCGGTGCTGGGCGCCACCATTCAGGGCGCCCTGCTCGGTCGCTGGCAAGGCCGCAAGGCGCTGGTGTACGGCGCCATGCTCGGCACCGTGCCGGACCTGGACGTGGTCATCGACTACGGCGACGCCGTGGCCGACATGACCTTCCACCGCGGCTTCAGCCACTCGCTGTTCTTCCTCAGCGCCCTGGCGGTGCTGCTGACCTGCCTGGCCCGGCGCTACCGACCGCACCCCGGGTATTCGGCGCAACGGCTGTTCCTGACGTTATGGCTGGTGCTGATCACCCACCCGCTGCTCGACAGTTTCACCAGCTACGGCACCCAGCTGTTCTGGCCGCTGATGCCAATCCCCACCGCCTGGTCGAGCATCTTCATCATCGACCCGCTGTACACCGTGCCGCTGATCGTCGCGGTGCTGCTCGGCGCCATCGGCGGCCTGCACGGCAAGGTCAGCAAGGCCCCCGCCATCGCCCTCGTCCTCTCGACCTGCTACCTGGGCTTCACCGTGGCCGGCAAGGTCATGGCCGAGCAGCGCGTGGAAGCCGAACTGGCCCGCCAGGGCATCCAGGCCGAGGCGGTCTTCAGCGGCCCGACGCCATTCAACAGCCTGCTCTGGCGGGTCACCGTGGTCGACGGCGAGGATTACTACGAAACCCTGGTGGGCTGGCGCGACACCGCGCCGCCGCACCTGGAGCGTCTGCCTCGCGGCCTGGCGCTGGCCGAGGCGCTGAAGGACTCGCCGGCCCATGCCCGCCTGGCCTGGTTTACCGGTGGCATCCTGCGCTACGACCGCATCGACGACCACCTGATCGTCACCGACCTGCGCCTGGGCATGACCGGCTTCCACCCCTTCCGCTTCGACTTCGCCCACTGGCAGGACGGCGCCTGGCAGGTCAATCCCTGGATCGACCGCCTGCCCATGGAACGCGGCAGCCTGGAACACATGAAGCTGCTGTGGTCTCGCGCCTGGCAACCGGAAGTCCAGGTGCCGCTGACGCAATGGGCGGATGAACTGCGCAAACCGGTGCCGGTGCTCGGCAAGGCGCATTGATACGGGACCCTCTGATGGCTCCCACGCTCCGCGTGGTAGCCCAATCCCGTGACGCTCCGCGTCACCCACGGTGGGGCTGACGCGTAACTACCCGTAGGAGCGGACTTGTCCGCGAGCTTTTCGTCGCTACCGACAGATCACTGCCAGAACAACGATCGCCGAGCTCGGGGCTGAAGCCCCTCCTACAGGGGCACGATAGGGCTGACGACCGATAGCCCGCAGCGGACGCAGAACGTCCGGGGCTGCATGCCCACGCGGAGCGTGGGAACGATCACGGCAGGGCTGACGCGTAACTCCCCGTAGGAGCGGACTTGTCCGCGAGCTTTTTTGGCTCTACCCACAGATCACTGCCAAAACACGACCGCCGAGCTCGGGGCTGAAGCCCCTCCTACAGAGGGCACCTACAGCCCCGGATCAGGCCCTCAGGTCCGGAACTGCCGCACCAGACCTTGCAGCTCCACACCCAGGCGGGCCAGTTCGGCGCTGGAGGCGGCGGTCTGTTCGCTGGCGCTGGCGCTCTGTTCGCCGATGTCGCGCACGCGGGTCACGCTTTCGCTGATGGTCTCGGCCACCGCACTCTGCTCTTCGGCCGCGGCGGCGATCTGCTGGTTCATCTGTTCGATGGTGCTGACCGCCTGGGTGATGCGGCCAAGGGCGTCGCCGGCCTGGCCGGCCAGGGCCACGGTGCGCTGGGTCAGGGTGCGGCTGCTTTCCATCTGCTGCACCGCGCCCTTGGCCATGCGCTGCAGGCTGGCGATCAGGGTTTCGATTTCTTCGGTGGACTCATGGGCGCGGCGCGCCAGGGCCCGCACCTCGTCGGCGACCACGGCGAAACCACGGCCCTGCTCACCGGCCCGAGCGGCCTCGATGGCGGCGTTCAGCGCCAGCAGGTTGGTCTGCTCGGCGACGTTGCGGATCACTTCCAGCACGCTGCCGATGCGCGCGCTTTCCTGGTTCAGGGCCTGGATGGCTTCGGCGGACTGCTCCACCTCGCTGGCCAGGTCGCCGATCTGGCTGACCGCCTGCTGCACCACTTGGTTGCCCTGCTGGGCTTCCTGGTCGGCATCGCGCGCGGCCAGGGAGGCCTGCTCGGCGTTCTGCGCCACTTCCTGCACGGTGGCAGCCATCTGGTGCATGGCGGTGGCGGTCTGTTCGGTTTCGACTTTCTGGGTTTGCACGCCGACGCTGGTCTGCGAGGTGATCGCCGACAGCTGCTCGGCGGCCGCAGCGATCTGGCTCACACCACCGCCGATGCGCCCGACCAGGTTGCGCAGGCTGCCGGTCATGCTCTGCATGGCCTTGAGCAGTTGCCCCAGTTCGTCGCCACGGTTGACCGGCAGGTCCTGGCTCAGGTCGCCCTCGGCGATGCGCTGGGCGAAGGCCACGGTCTGACGCAGCGGCGCGACGATCGAACGGGTGATGCTCCAGCCCGCCGCCAGACCGATGACGATGGCAGCGATGCCCATCACGCCAAGCAGCAGCATGGCCTGACGGCTGTCGTCGGACATGCCCTGCTCTTCCAGGTTCTTGGCTTCGCCGGCCATGGCCAGCACCTTGTCGGCCTGCTCGAGCATGGTCGCGCCACTGGCCAGGTTCTGCTGGTGCACCTGCTGGTAATTGGCGAAGGCCTGCTGGTAGGTGCCGAGGGCGGTCATGGCCACTTCGATGGCGCGTTTCTGGTCTTCGTTGAGCCAGACCATCAGTCCCTGGGCCGAGGACTGCAGGTCGTAGTTGACGTAGTTCCAGTCTTCCAGCGCCGACTCGGAGCCGTCGATGATGTACAGGCTCTCGTGGCCGCGCAGCTCGAGCATGCGCTTGCTGAGGTTGGAGGCGGTTTCGGCCAGGGTCAGCGGGTCGCTGCCGCGCAGGTTATCGCCGCTCAGGCGCAGTTCGCGCACCGCGTCGTACATGCCCAACTCGGTCATTTCGAACTGGTCGCGGGCTTCGCGCGCGGCCTCTTCCATCTGGGTCCGGGCTTCGGTGGCTCGGGTCTGCTGCAGCACGAAGGCGTCGAACTGGGTCAGGTAATCCGCCGTTGCCTGCGCCATGGCCTGCATGCGGCTCTTTTCAGTGGCGCTCGCCAGGGCCACCTGCTCGTCCAGCAGGGCCTGCACCTTGGCCAGTTGTTCGCGCATCCGTTGCGCATCGGTCTCGGCATGGCTCAGGGCGAAATCACCCTCGATGCGCCGGGCCTGGAGGATTGCCGCATCGATCGCCGACAGGCGAACGGTCTGCGCATGCCCCTGCATGACCGACTGCACGGCGACGAAGCCACTGCCGGTCACCGCGATGGTGAGCAGCAGAACCAGGCCGAAGCCCACGAGGAGCTTCTTGCCAACGGCGAGGTCGACGAAAAGACGGATGACGGATTGCAACATGAAACGACTCCATTGTTTTTATCAGCTACGGCACTCGGGAGCGTCTGGAATGGGCCCCACAGCGATGCCGTCGTTCACGATCATGTCAGTGCACTGTTGCAGTGGAACTAGCCCGCCCTGACAGCTCGTCATCGGCCGAGCGCGGCAAAGCGTTAACCTTAATTGCAACAGAATGTCGGCCTGAGCAGCAGCATTTTGCCACTACTGCAGGCGCTGCGGGCGGGAAACCGCACGCCTGCCGACGGGACGCCCCGCCACCCTGGACCGGCGGCGGGACGCGGGGCGCGATCAGCCCGCGTTGGCCTGGGCGCGCTTGCGCAGTTGGTAGCAACCCCAGATGAACGCCAGCCAGAACGGGATGGCGTAGACCGACAGGCGAATGCCCGGGATGAACAACATAACGCCGAGGATGAACACCACGAACGCCAGGCACAGGTAGTTGGCGAACGGGAACCAGAACGCCTTGAAGCCAGGCTCCACGCCCTTGGCCTGCATGGCCTTGCGGAACTTGAGGTGGGCCAGGCTGATCATCGCCCAGTTGATCACCAGCGAGGCCACCACCAGCGACATCAGCAGCTCCAGCGCACTCTTCGGAGCCAGGTAATTGACCACCACGCACAGCAGGGTCACCAGTGCCGACAGGCCGATCGCCAGCACCGGCACGCCGCGCTTGTTGAGCTTGAGCAGCGCCCTGGGGGCATCGCCTTGGGACGCCAGGCCATAGAGCATGCGGCTGTTGCAGTACACGCCGCTGTTGTAGACCGACAGCGCTGCGGTGAGGACCACGAAGTTGAGGATGTGCGCCGCGGTGTCGCTGCCGATCAGCGAGAAAATCTGCACAAACGGACTGCTGCCGTAGGCGTCGCCGCCGGCGGTCAGGGTCGCCACCAGGCTGTCCCAGGGGTACAGCGACAGCAGCACGGTCAGCGCACCGATGTAGAAGATCAGGATGCGGTAGACCACCTGGTTGATCGCCTTGGGGATCACCTTGCGCGGCTCGGCGGCTTCGGCGGCGGTGATGCCGACCAGCTCCAGGCCGCCGAAGGAGAACATGATGATCGCCATCATCATCACCAGCCCGCTGATGCCGTTGGGGAAGAACCCGCCGTGGCTCCACAGGTTGCTGATGCTCGCCTGCTCACCGCCGGCGCCGCTGAACAGCAGGTACAGGCCGAGCAGGATCATGCCGATGATCGCCACCACCTTGATGATGGCGAACCAGAACTCGGCCTCGCCGAAGGCTTTGACGTTGCTCAGATTGATCAGGTTGATCAGCACGAAGAAGGCGGCAGCCGTGACCCAGGTGGGGATGTCCGGGTACCAGTACTGCACGTACTTACCGACGGCCGTGAGCTCGGCCATGCCCACCAGCACGTACAGCACCCAGTAGTTCCAGCCCGAGAGGAAGCCGGCGAACGGCCCCCAGTAGGCATGGGCGAAGTGACTGAAGGAGCCGGCCACGGGCTCCTCGACGATCATTTCGCCCAGTTGGCGCATGATCAGGAAGGCGATGAAACCGCCGATGGCGTAGCCGAGGATCATCGACGGCCCGGCGCTCTGCAGCACCCCGGCCGAGCCGAGGAACAGGCCGGTGCCGATGGCGCCGCCCAGGGCGATGAGCTGGATATGGCGGTTCTTCAGGCCGCGATTGAGCGAGCCGGCCTGCAAAGTCTCTTGGGTCATTCGTCACCTGCTTGTTTTTACCTGTGACGGAATGGAACCCGTCACGCTTGTGGCAGGACGGAATGACACGGCTCAGATAAAGCCGAGGGGGTGCCGACCCCTGCGCGACGAGCCGGCCGGCTCGGGGCCGGCGATCACTGCGCGTCGCGCTGCGCCTCGGGAGCGGCCTGCTTGAAGGCGTCGAGGGCTTCGCAACGTGCGGTCATGGCGAGAATGCGCGGATAGGCAGTTAGGTCACAGTTAAAACGGCGCGCATTGTACACCTGCGGAATCAAACACGCCTCCAGATATCCCGGGCGCTGGCCCAGGGACAGTCGGTCGTCGAACGCCGCGAGCCCGGCCTCTACCGCCGCCAGGCCGGTGTGTACCCAGTGGCTGTACCAGGCGTTGCGGGCCGCCTCCTCCACCCCCAGCTCGCCGGACAGGTATTGCAGGACCCGCAGGTTGTTCAGCGGGTGCACGTCGCAGACGATGTGCAGCGCCAGGGCACGCACCCGGGCGCGGTCCACCGGGTCCACCGGCAGCAGCGCCGGCACCGGAAAGATTTCCTCCAGGTACTCGATGATCGCCAGCGACTGGGCGATGCACACCCCACCGTTCTCCTCGTCCTCCAGCAGTGGCAGCAGTTGCTGCGGGTTCAGCGCGCGGTAGGCCTCGCCCCGCTGCTCACCGCCGTCGCGCACCAGGTGCACCGGCACGTGTTCGCAGGCCAGTCCCTTGAGGTTGAGCGCGATCCGCACCCGGTAGGCGGCGCTGGAGCGCCAGTAGCCATAGAGTTTGAGCATCTGCGGTTCCCTGTTGTGGTTGTGTGCAGAGTGTAGGAAAAGTTTGCGCCCCCTTGCGTGCCGCGTGCTGTCGCCTCTCTGGGTGTCACAACCGAATCCCGTAGCGGACGCGGAGCGTCCGGGGATGCGTTACCACGCAGAGCGTGGGAACGATCACGACAGATCCGGCGCGCAATAGACCTGTAGGAGCGGGCTTGTCCGCGAGCTTTTTTGGCTCTGCCGGTAGATCACTGCCAGGCAGCGACCGTCGAGCTCGGGGCTGAAGCCCCTCCTACGGGAACTGCGCGGGCGTTAGGTCGGGTGGACATACTGGAGCCATCAGCGTGCTCACTCGCCGTCGTAGCGCTCCACCACCTGGTCGATGGCGCCGAACAGGCTCTGGCCGCTGGCGTCGAACATTTCGATGCGCACCCGGTCGCCGAAGCGCAGGAACGGCGTTGTCGCCTCGCCGCTCTCGACGATTTCCAGCATGCGTTTTTCCGCCAAGCAGGATGAGCCAGCGCTGCGGTCGTAGTTGGACACGGTGCCCGAACCGATGATGGTGCCACTGCCCAGGGCGCGGGTCTTGGCGGCGTGGGCCACCAGGGTCGGGAAGTTGAAGGTCATGTCGGTGCCAGCGTCCGGCTGGCCGAACAGCGCGCCATTAATGTGCGACACCAGCGGGCGGTGCACCTTGCCATCCTTCCAGCTGTCGCCCAGCTCGTCCGGGGTGATGGCCACCGGCGAGAAGCTCGACGACGGCTTACTCTGGTAGAAGCCAAAGCCCTTGGCCAGCTCGCCTGGGATCAGGTTGCGCAGCGACACGTCGTTCACCAGCATCAGCAGCTGGATATGGTGCGCGGCCTCGCCCGCGGTGACGCCCATGGGCACGTCGTCGGTGATCACCGCCAGTTCGGCTTCCAGGTCGATGCCCCAGGCCTCGTCCGCCAGGCGGATGGGTGCCTGGGGCGGGATGAAGGTGTCCGCGCCACCCTGGTACATCAGCGGGTCGTGCCAGAAGCTCTCGGGCATCTCTGCACCGCGCGCCTTGCGCACCAGCTCCACATGGTTGACGTAGGCGCTGCCATCGGCCCAGTGATAGGCGCGCGGCAACGGGCTGTGGCAGGTCGCCGGGTCGAAGGCGAAGGCGTCCGCCTCCACGCCGTCGTTCAGGCGCTGATACACCGCCTCCAGACGCGGACGGCATTGCGCCCAGTCGTCCAGCGCGGCCTGCAGGGTGGCGGCGATGCCCGGCACCCGCACGGCACGCTGCAGATCGCGGGAAACCACCAGTAGTACGCCGTCACGGCCCTGATTCAGTGATGCAAGCTTCATGGTCGAACCTTAGAAATTCAGTGTTCGGGCAGGGCCCCATGCCCTGCCCGCAAGGGCGTCACGCACTGCCAGGTGCGCGCCAGGAATTGACGTACTGCGGCACGTCCACCGCCGCCGCAGCGTCACCGACTTCCAGGGCGCGCCGGGTGTCGATCATCACCGCCACCTCGTCGATGAAGGTGGCCGGGTTCTCCTGGCTCTTCTTCAGCGCCTTGGGGTGCGGCCCGTGGGGGAAACCACAGGGGTGCAGCGTGACCATGCCGGCCTCGATGTTGTCGCGGCTGAAGAAGTTGCCGCGGTGGTAGAACAGCACTTCGTCGTAGTCATCGTTGTTGTGATAGAACGGCACCTTCAGCGCGCCGGGGTCGCTTTCCACCGGACGCGGGGTGAAGGTGCAGACCACGAAGCCATTGGCGACGAAGGTGGTGTGCGCCGACGGCGGCAGGTGGTAGCGGTGGCTCACCAGCGGCCGGATATCGCGCCAGTTCAGGCGCACCACCGTGTTGTCGCCGTGCCAGCCCACCACGTCCAGCGGGTTGTAGGGGAACGTCACGGTGCTGACCTGGTTGCGCCGCTTGATGCGGATCTGCCAGGTGTTCTCGTCCTGCTGCGCCTTGAAGGCGTCATCCAGTTTCGGGTGGTCGAGCACCGCCGCGTCGAAGATCGCCTGGGGCCCGAGCAGGCCCTTGTCCGGCAACTGGTAGGCACCGTCGGTGTTCTCGATCAGCAGCATGAAGGTCGGCTCGCGGGCCTCGATGCGCCAGGCGGTACCGCGCGGCACCACCAGGTAATCGCCGTCGCGGTAGCTCAGGTGGCCGAAGTCGCAGTAGAACTCCCCTGCCCCCTCATGGATGAACAGCAGGTCATCGCCATCGGCGTTGCGCACCAGGTGGCGCATGGCGCCCTCGGTCTTCCAGACCCGCAGCTTGATATCGCCGTTGTGCAGCGCCAGGGGCGCCTGCAACGGGCAATCGCGCTCGCTGGAAATGTCGTTGAAGTTGAAGGCATGGGGACGAAGCGGGCCGTCCCAGTCGATCCAGCCGGTGGGCGGGTGCTTGTGGTGCAGGTGGGCGGTGGGGCCGAAGAACCCTTCGCGGCCCATCTCCCGCTCGTAGGTCCCCGACGGGAAATCGCAATGCGCCTGGCGTGAGCACTCGCCCTCGCGCAGGGGGAAACTGATCCATTTACGGCTCATGGCCGGCTCTCCTCGATGCAACGCTCGTGTGCGATGACAGGTGGGCCGCGCCGCGCACGGCAGCGCCCACCTCGCGCCCGGTCAGTCCGCGGAAATCACGCCCCGGCGCACCTGGTCTTCCTCGATCGACTCGAACAGGGCCTTGAAGTTGCCTTCGCCGAAGCCCTGGTTGCCCTTGCGCTGGATGATCTCGAAGAAGATCGGGCCGATCACCGTGTTGGTGAAGATCTGCAGCAGGATGCCGTCGTCACCTGGCGCGCCATCGATCAGGATGCTCAGGTCGCGCAGCACGTCGGTCGGCTCGCCATGGCCGGCAACCCGGGTGTCGACCTTTTCATAATAGGTGCCCGGCGTGCTCATGAAGTCCACGCCGTTGGCGCGCAGCTGGCGCACGGTGGCATAGATGTCGTCGGTGGACAGGGCGATGTGCTGGATGCCTTCGCCGTGGTACTCGCGGATGAATTCCTCGATCTGCGACTTGTCGTCCGCCGACTCGTTGATCGGGATGCGGATCTTGCCGCAGGGCGCGGTCATTGCCCGGGACAGCAGGCCGGTGAGCTTGCCTTCGATATCGAAGTAGCGGATTTCGCGGAAGTTGGCGATGCGCTCGTAGAAGCCCGACCATACGTCCATCTGCCCGCGTCGCACGTTGTGGGTCAGGTGGTCGATGACCTGCAGGCCCACGGCATTGTCGTTCGGGGTGCGGCCTTCGATGTACTCGAAATCCACGTCGTAGATGGTCTTGTCGCCATAACGGTCCACCAGGTACAGCAGCGAACCGCCGATGCCTTCGACGCAAGGGATGTTCAGTTCGCCGAAGTTGGCGTGGCTGCCGACCAGGCGCGCGCCCTGGGATTCGACATAGGCCGCGGCCTGGGCCGCATTCTTCACCCGGAAGGCCATGGCGCAGGCACTCGGGCCGTGCTTCAGGCCGAATTCGCGGACGTGCCCGGTGGGACTGCCATTGAGCACGAAGTTGATGCCGTGCTGCTGGAACAGGAAGACTTCCTTGGAACGGTGCTTGGCGGTTTCGGTGAAGCCCATGGCCACGAACAACTCGCGCAGCTGCTGGATGCCTTCGGGGGTCGGGGCGGTGTATTCGACGAATTCGAAACCGTCGGTGCCGATGGGGTTGTGCTGTTCGATCTTGGTCACGGCGTTCATTCCGCCTCCTCGTTGTTGTTATGGGCCACGCCGGGTCAGGCGCTGCATTGACCTCATCACAACCGAGCCGAGGCAGGCCCACAAGGCGCCCCCCTCGCCGCCCAGACGCCATAGCCGGACTGCCCTGGCAACTAAACCTTACAGCCCATGCGCAGCTATGCTTGGCCTGAGTTTCCCCGCAGCTGCGACCCGATTTCGTAACGTTTTATTTACAAGGCGGTGCGTGGCGTTGCCACACAAGCGTTGAGCTGCCGTCGGCACAGGTGGGAAAACCGGGGTTATCGCTTCCGCGCGCAAACAGTGGCACCATGCCATCAAGTGGCGCAGTCCCGACAAGAACAACTCAAGGAGGCCATCGTATGAGCGACGAAACGACCGAGAGCACCGACCTTCCCGCCAGCGACGATCAACGCCTGGAGACCCTGGAAAAAAGCCAGCGTTTGAACCGCATCCTGCTGATCGCCCTCAGCGGCGTGCTGCTGATGACCCTGGCCAGCTGGGGCACCTGGGGGCTGTTCAGTCTCTTCGCCAGCAAACCCGAAGACCTCACGGCGGCCCATATCGAAGCCTTGCAGAAACGCGTCGACAGCGCCGAGAAGCAGGCCGAAGGGTTGAATACGCAACTAGAGCAGTTGCGCGCGCTGGTTGCCATCCAGGCCAAGAGCAGTGCCACGCCGCCACCGTCGCCCCCTGCTCCCGTGGATCCGAGCCCGGAAATCCTGCGCCAGGTGGCCACGGTGATGACGGCCCAGGAACAGAGCTTCCAGCACAGCCTGGGGGCACTGAAGAACGGCATGCGTGACCTGGCCGGCATGATCGCCGGCTCCCGCAGCTGGCTGAGCGACTACAACGAGGCGTTGGACAAATCGCTGAAGGACAGCCAGGAGCGGCAGAAGCGCCTGCAACAATGGGCCAGCGGCAAGGCCGCACCGCGCTCCTGACGGCAGTTGCGGACGCAGAGCGTCCGGGGATGCGTTACCACGCAGAGCGTGGGAACGATCATCGGCAGCCGTACCGTCATTTCCCGGGTGTCGCTTCGCTCGACCCAGGCTACGGGTCAGGTAGCCAAGGCTTTAGTGCTGCAGGTGCCCGTACAGCTTGGCGTAGAGCCCGCCTTCTTCGATCAGCTGCTGGTGGCCGCCGTCCTCGGCGATGCTGCCGCCGTCGAACACCAGCACGCGGTCGGCCTGCTTCACCGCGCTCAGGCGGTGGGCGATGATCAGCGTGGTGCGGCCCTGCAAGAAGCGCCCCAGCGCCTGGTGCAAGGCGTACTCGGTGGCGGCATCCAGGGCCGAGGTGGCTTCGTCAAGGATCACCACTTTCGGCTCGGCGAGCACCATGCGTGCAATTGCCAGGCGCTGGCGCTGACCACCGGACAGGCGCACACCGGAACGGCCGACGATGCTGTCCAGCCCTTGCGGCAACTGCGCGATAGTGGTCGACAGCTGGGCGATTTCCAGGGCCCGCCAGCAATCTTCATCCGAGCGTTCGCGGCCCATGCACAGGTTGGCGCGTACCGTGTCGTTGAACAGTGCCGGGTGCTGCAGCACCACCGCCACGTTCTCGCGCACGGTTTCCAGGCCGACCTCGTCCAGGCCGCTGCCGCCAAAGCGGATGCTCCCGGCTTGTGGCGTGTACAACCCCAGCAGCAGCTGCACCAGGGTGCTCTTGCCGCCGCCGCTGGCGCCGACGATCGCTACCTTCTCCCCCGGCGCGATGCGCAGGTTGAGTCCGTCGAGCACCGGCTCCTCGCCATAGGCGAAGGTCAGCCCGCGCACCTCGATGCCCACGGTGTCATGCCCCTTGAACGGGTCGACTTTCGCCGGGTACTGCGGCTCGTCGGCCCGCGCCAGCAGCTCGTTGATCCGGGTCAGCGCGCCACCGGCGGCGTAGAAGGCGTACTGCAGGCTGAGCAACTGCTCCACCGGGCCGATCATGAACCACAGGTAGCTGAACACCGCCAGCATCTGGCCGATCGACAGGTCGGAAAACAGCACGGTGAGCATGGCGGCAGCGCGGAACACGTCGATGCCGAACTGGAACAGCAGACCGCTGGCGCGGTTGGACGCGTCGGTTTTCCACTGCGAAGCCACGGCGTAGTTACGCACGTCCTGAGCACGCTGCCCGAGCCGGCCGAGGAAATAGCCCTGGCGGTTACCGGCGCGTATTTCCTGGATCGCCTCCAGGGTTTCGGTCAGGGCCTGGGTGAAGCGCGAGGTGCTGTCGTTCTCCAGCTTCTTCAGGTGCTTGACCCGCTTGCCCAGCTGCACCGTGGCGTAGATCACCAGCGGGTTGAACAGCAGGATCAGCAGTGCCAGCTGCCAGTGCATCCACAGCAGGATCGCCGAGGTGCCGGCCAGGGTGAGGATCGCCACCAGGAAGCGGCTGAGGGTCTCGCCGACGAATTTGTCCAGGGTGTCCAGGTCGGTGACCAGGTGGGTGGTCACGGTGCCGCCGCCCAGGCTTTCGTACTCGCCGAGGGAGATGCGCTTCAGGCGCTCGATCAGGCGGATGCGAATCCGGTAGACGATGTCCTTCGACAAGCGCGCGAACAGCCGCGCCTGCAACACGTTGAACACCAGCGCCAGGCCGCGCAGCAGTGCCGTCAGCACCAGCATCAGACCAATGTAGCCGGCCGCGGTCTGCCAGTCGCCCGGCAGGAAGTTGTCCATGATGCGCAGCGCGGCATCGCCGTCGTTGAGCAGCACCTCGTCGACCAGCAACGGCAATAGCAAGGGGATCGGCACGCTGCACAGGGTGGCCAGTACCGCCACCAGGTTGGCGAGGATCAGGGCTTTCTTGTGGCGCAGGGCCAGGCGGCGGATTTCTTCCCAGCTCAGCCGATCAGGCATTGACCGCACGCTCCAGCCAGCGTCCCAGCAGTGGTTGCAGCACCGACAGCGGCTGGTAGCCGTTGGTCAGCAGGGCCAGTTGCCCGTCCCGCTCGGCCAGCAGCGTGGGGAAGCCGGCGATGCCCAGGTCCTGCACCCAGGTGAAATCCGCCGCGGTCGCCGTGTGCTGCTCGGCGCTGTCGAAAGCGCCGGCGAACTCGATGCGCGGCAAGCCGGCCTGCTCGGCCAGCTCGACCAGCACGCTGGCCTGGGTCACGTCGCGGCCTTCGGTGTAGAACGCCTCCTGGATACGCTCAGCCAGCGGCCGCACGCTGTCGACATCGAGGTGGCGCGCGGTGACCAGCGCCCGGCAGGCCGGCTCGGTGTCGTAGACCAGGCCTTCCGGCAGGCCCTCTTCGAAGTTGAACAGCTGGCCGGTGCTGGCGTTGACCGCCTGCCAGTAGCCCAGGTAGCGCACCCGCGCCGCGGCGTCGATCGCCACCCGGTCACGGCGCAAGCCGCCAACGATCAGGTGCGTCGACACGCCGTGGGCGGCCGCCTGCTCGGCGAGGGACGCAAGCACCGGGGCAAAGCCCCAGCACCAGGAACACATCGGGTCCATCACGTACAGCAGGCGTGCGTGCATGCTCAGATCTCGCGGTTTTGACGGGGGTTGTAGCCCAACGGGTGCGGCTGGTTGCGGGCCTTGGCCAGCTCGATCTGGCGCTGGCGTTCACGGGCGCCCTCGCGGGTCTTCTCCGGCAGCGAATCCCAGCAATGCGGGCAGCTCACACCGGGAGCGTAGAACTCGGATTCGCGGTCGGCAACGGACACCGGCGTGCGGCACGCATGGCACTGGTCGTAATCGCCTTCGGAAAGGTCGTGGCGCACGGTCACACGGTTGTCGAAGACGAAGCAGTCGCCCTGCCACAAGGTCTCTTCCTGGGGCACTTCCTCGAGGTACTTGAGGATGCCGCCCTTGAGGTGGAAGACCTCTTCGAAGCCCTGGCCGAGCATGTAGCTGGAGGCCTTCTCGCAGCGGATGCCACCGGTGCAGAACATGGCGACCTTCTTGTGCTTGGCCGGGTCGAAGTTGGCCTTGATGTAGTCCGGGAATTCGCGGAACGACTTGGTCTTGGGGTCGATGGCGCCGGTGAAGGTGCCGATCGAGACTTCGTAGTCGTTGCGGGTATCGATGAGCAGCACTTCCGGGTCGCTGATCAGCGCGTTCCAGTCCTGCGGTTCGACGTAGGTGCCGACCTGCTGGTTGGGGTCGACGCCCGGTACGCCCAGGGTCACGATCTCTTTCTTGAGCTTGACCTTGGTGCGGTAGAACGGCTGTTCGTCGCAGTAGGATTCCTTGTGGTCGACGTCCGCCAGGCGCGGGTCGAGACGGAACCAGGCGAGCAGCCCGTCGATGCCCTGGCGGCTGCCGGACACGGTGCCGTTGATGCCTTCCTCGGCGAGCAGCAGGGTGCCCTTGATGCCGTGCTCCAGCATCACCTCCAGCAGCGGTTCGCGCAGGGCCGTGTAATCCGGCAGGGATACGAATTTGTAGAGTGCCGCCACGACGATCGTGTCAGTCATGTCTTGCTTCCTTCAGTAGTCGCCCACGTAAAGGGCGGACCGGGGTCATGAAAACGAACGCGCCGGCGATCAGGCCGGCGCGCTGCACAGTTTACGTTTCCTCAGGGCTGCCGTGTAGGGGCGAATTGCCTCAGCAGCGCCCGTGTGTCAGTGGCTGCCACCGCGGCAGGTCGGCGAAGCCGGTGCCGCGCCCTGGGTCAGCCACTCGTCCGGGGTGTAGGTGTGCAGCGCCAGGGCATGCACCTCGCTCATCAGCTCACCGGCGCAGGCGTAGGCCTTCTGGTGACGCTTGACCGCATTCAGCCCGGCGAACTGCGGGCTGACGATCACGGCCTTGTAGTGCGTTTCCAGGCCACGGCTGTGCATGTGGCTTTCGTCCTGCACCGTCAGGTGCTGGGGCTCCAGGGCGGCAAAGGCCGCCTGGAGGCGTTCGAGCTTGGTCATCTAGGGCTCCGTTACTGCTTTTTCTGGCCGAGTTCGGCCGTCATGTCCGCCAGCAGCTTGTTCACCTGCGGTACCGCGGCTTCGAGCTTGGTCTGGGTCAACTGCGCCGATTCGGCGGTCAGGGTCGGCATTTTCTGCAGGACCTTCTGCCCCAGCGGCGACTTGTAGAAGGTGATCAGTTCCTGCAACTCCGCTTCGGTGAAGTTGCTGGTGTACAGCTTGACCATGTCCGGCTTGATCTTGTCCCAGCCGACCGCCTGATCCAGAGCGGTATTGGCCTTGGCCTGGTAGCTCTCGAGCACGGCCTGCTTGTTCTGCGGCGCGCCGCTTTCGGCGAAGCGCTGGGCGAACATCTGCTGGACCTGGGCATAGACCGGCACGGCGAGCTTGTCTGCCCGGGCCAGTTGCAGGAACTGCTCGGCATCGGCGGCATGGCTTTTCGCGTCGGCCAGGACCTGGGCACTCCCGCAAGTCAGCAGAACGGCGGCAACGAGGGCAGGGAAACGGGTCATGGGATACTCCTGGAAGGGGGAACGAATAGGCTTCGACCCCGCGAAGCGCCATTTTGTGCCCAACACCCCTGCACACTCAAGCCAGGACCAACGTGTCGGGCATCACAGAACACCCGTGCGCCAGCGCACTGCCTGGCCCACGAGCAATTTGCCAGCACTTGCGACACGCCGCCGCAGGGGCGCATCCTCCGCGGATAACTTCCAACAAGATATTGCGGACTCCGTTCACGCAATGCCGCTGCACACATGGACGTGTTCAATGAACAGCATCAGTCACCCGCCCTTGCCCGCCCTGTGCGACGCCCGGGGACAACTCAACCCCCAGGCCATCGGCTGGTCGACCCGACCGCGGATGGACTACAGCCTGCCCGGCCACAGCGGGCGCCGCAAACGCTGGAACCACTGGTGCACCACCACCCCGCGCTGGATGCTGTCGCTGACCCAGGCCGACGTCGATTACCTGGGCTACAGCGCCGCCTACTTCCTCGACCTGGAAACCGGCGCGTCAGTGGCCCACAGCCAACTGCGCCTGCTTTCACGGGGCTGTCGCCTGCCCAGCCAGCCGCTGCTGAGCCACGAATTCAACCACCCGCGCCTGCACCTGACCATCGCCGAACACCCCGGACGCGCCCGCATCACGGTCAGCGCACCGGACATCGGCGGCCAGCCCCTGCACGTGGCGCTGGACATCCAGCGTCCGGCGCACCTGGAGTCGGTCAACCTGGTGGCGCCCCTGAGCCACAACCGCTTTCATGCCACCTGCCGCCAGCTCGGCCTGCCCACCAGCGGCAGCGTGCAGTTAGGGGACCGGCACTACGAATGCGAACCGGGCCAGAGCTTTTCCGCCATGGATTTCGGCCGCGGCGTGTGGCCCCTGCGCAGCCACTGGACCCGCGCCGCCTTCGCCGCCCCCGGCGGCATCGCCGGCAACTTCGGCTCGGGCTGGACCGAATACAGCGGGCTGTCCGAAAACGCCCTGTGGTTCGGCGGCGAGTTGCAGCACCTGGACGCCCCGGTCCACATCGAGCAACCCTCCCACAGCCCCCTCGCGCCCTGGCGCCTGAACACCGACGACGAACGCGTCGACCTGACCTTCACCCCGCGCCAGCGCCACTTCGCCCGCCCGCGCCTGGGGTTCTTCTACGCCGACACCCAACAGTGGTTCGGCCATTTCAACGGCGTGCTGCGCGGCCCCGACGGCGAACGCGTGCCGGTCGACGGCGCCCTCGGCTGGCTCGGTGCGACCAACGCCCGCTGGTAATCGTCGCCATAGAGAAACAAGGGAACCGCAACAGGCAGCAGCAGCCTAAACTTGCGAAATCGCCCCCCGGAGAATCTCCATGAGCCGCACCGAAACCGACAGCCTCGGCCCCATCGAAGTCCCTGAAAACGCCTATTGGGGCGCCCAGACCCAGCGCTCGCTGATCAACTTCGCGATCGGCGAGGAGCGCATGCCGCTGGCGGTGCTGCACGCCCTGGCGCTGATCAAGAAAGCCGCCGCCCGGGTCAACAACCGCATCGGCGACCTGCCACCGGACATCGCCCGCCTGATCGAACAGGCCGCCGACGAGGTGATCGCCGGTCAGCATGACGACCAGTTCCCCCTGGTGGTGTGGCAGACCGGCAGCGGCACCCAGAGCAACATGAACGTCAACGAAGTGATCGCCGGCCGTGCCAACGAGCTGGCCGGCGGCGCCCGCGGCGGCAAGAGCCCGGTGCACCCGAACGACCACGTCAACCGGGCCCAGAGTTCCAACGACTGCTTCCCCACCGCCATGCACATCGCCGCGGCCCGTGCCGTACAGCAGGATCTGCTGCCGGCGATCAGCGAGCTGTCGGGCGGCCTGGCCGAACTGGCGGCCCGCCATGGCAAGCTGGTGAAGACCGGCCGCACCCACATGATGGACGCCACGCCGATCACCTTCGGGCAGGAGGTGTCGGCCTTCGTCGCCCAGCTCGACTACGCCGAGCGCGCCATCCGCGGCGCCCTGCCCGCGGCCTGCGAACTGGCCCAGGGCGGCACGGCGGTGGGCACCGGCCTCAACTCGCCACCCGGCTTCGCCGAAGCCATCGCCGCGGAACTGGCGGCCCTGAGCGGCCTGCCGCTGGTCAGCGCACCGAACAAGTTTGCCGCCCTCGCGGGCCACGAACCCCTGACTGCCCTGTCCGGTGCGTTGAAGACCCTGGCCGTGGCCCTGATGAAAATGGCCAACGACCTGCGCCTGCTGGGCTCCGGCCCCCGCGCCGGGTTCGCCGAAGTGCGCCTGCCGGCCAACGAGCCCGGCAGCTCGATCATGCCTGGCAAGGTCAACCCGACCCAGTGCGAAGCCCTGTCGATGCTGGCCTGCCAGGTGCTCGGCAACGACGTGGTGATCGGTTTCGCGGCGAGCCAGGGTCACCTGCAACTCAACGTGTTCAAGCCGGTGATCATCCATAACCTGCTGCAATCGATCCGCCTGCTGGCCGACGGCTGCCGCAACTTCCAGCGCCACTGCATCGCCGGTCTGGAGCCCGATCCGCGCACGATGGCGGCGCACCTGGAGCGTGGCCTGATGCTGGTGACCGCCCTCAACCCGCACATCGGCTACGACAAGGCGGCGGAAATCGCCAAGAAGGCCTACCAGGAAGGCACCACCCTGCGCGAAGCGGCCCTGCAGCTCGGCTACCTGACCGAAGAGCAGTTCGACACCTGGGTGCGTCCGGAGAGCATGCTGGAGGCCGACCACCATGACTGAGGGGGCGAAGAGCGGCGCCACGCCCCTGGAGGGCGATGGCAAACGGATTCTGATGGTCTTCGGCACACCCAAGGGCAACAGCCTGTGCCACGCCCTGGGCGAGTCCTACGCCCACGGTGCGCGCAGCGAAGGCCATGTGGTGCGCCAGCTGAAACTGGGGGAAATGACCTTCGACCCGATCCTGCGCGACGGCTACGACCAGAGCCAGAACCTGGAGCCGGACCTGCTCGAGGCCCAGCGCCAGATCCACTGGGCCGAGCACCTGGTGTTCGTCTACCCGGTCTGGTGGGGCGGCATACCGGCGCTGCTCAAGGGCTTCTTCGACCGGACCTTCCTGCCCGGTTTCGCCTTCAAGTACCGCAACCGCTCGCAGCTCTGGGACAAGCTGCTCAGCGGCAAGACCGCCGACCTGCTGGTGACGCTGGACACGCCGCCCTGGTACTTCCGCTGGATCTACGGCGCCCCGGCCCACCGCCAGATGACCCGCACCATCCTCGGCTTCTGCGGCATCAAGACCCGGCGCCTGGCCGAGTTCGGCCCGGTCCGCCCCTCCTCCGAAGCACAGCGCCAGAGCTGGCTGCGCCGCGCCGAAACCCTCGGCTCGCGGGTCTGAGTGCGGCGGGCGCCTGCCCGCTAGACCGGCAACCGGCTACGGGCCGCGCGGCGCGCCCGCAGGCTGGCCATGAGCGACGGCGCCAGCGCCGTCAGTGCCGACCCCAGCACCACCAGCACCGCACCACAGTAGGCGATCCAGTTGACCTCTTCCGGCAGCACATGCCCCGGCCACCAGGTGGCGGCCAGGGCCACCGAGGCGAAGGTCACCAGCGGCGTCAGCGCCAGGGTCGCGCTCACCCGCGACGCCTCCCAGTGCGCCAGCGCCTCGGCAAAGGCGCCATAGGCCACCAGGGTGTTCAGGCAACAGGCCAGCAGCAGCCAGCCCTGCACCGGGCTCAGGTTCAGCACCTCCAGGGGCTGGGCCCAGGGCGTGAGCAGCGCGGCGCAGGCCAGGTAGATCACCATCATCACCTGCACCGAGTTCCACACCGTCAGCAGCTGCTTCTGGGCCAGGCCGTAGAAGGTCCAGACGAAGGCGGCGGCCAGCACCACCAGCACCCCGACCGTGTAATCGCTCAGCGAGGTCAGCAGCTCGCCCAGGCGCTGGTTGAAGAACAGCACGAAGCCGCTCATCAGCACCAGCAGGCCGAGGCTCTGCCCCAGGCTGAAACGCTCGCGAAAGATGAACAGGCTGCTGATCAGCAGCAGGATCGGCGCGACCTGGATCACCAGTTGCGTGGTGCCGGGGCTGAGCATCCTCAAGCCCACCAGGTACAGCACGTAGTTGGCGCTGAGCCCGCCGATCGCCAGGGCCAGCAGCCAGCCGCCCTTGCGCCCCAGCGGGCGGAAACGCGGCAAGCGCCCCACCGCCGCGAGGTAGGCCAGCAGGATGGAACCGGACACCAGCAGGCGGTACCAGGTCACCGTGACCGGGTCCATCACCTGCAGCACTTCCTTGAGTTTGATCGGCAGGACGCCCCACAGCACCGCCGTGGTCAGCGCGAGAAACAGGCCGTAGGCCCAACGGCCGGACGAAATATGCATGAAAACCTCTGGCAGGCGGTGCTCACAGCGTCCCGGACAGGCTGGCCGGCACCGCGAAGCCGCATTCTAGAGTGGTCGACCGCCCGGGCACAGGAACAGTTCGACCTGGCAACTGTATCGGCACGCGTCACGAAGCCGGCGCCAAGAAAGCTTAAAAGTCGCGAAACCACCAGGAACAAGCGGCAATTGACTGCCTTCTGTCGACAAATCGAGAAAATCGCCAAGCCAGGATTAGACTCAAAACATGCGCAACTGCCTGCGAGGTTTCGCCATGTTCGGTCAACGCACAATAGATGCCGCCCCCAGCACCCACTACCGCAGCGAGCGGGTCAGTGCCGTCAACGGCCAGTATTTCTTCGCCACCCGCGAAGGCACACTGGAAGGCCCGTTCTTCACCCGCGTCGACGCCGAGCGGGAGATCGCCTTCTACATCCGCCGCATGATCCAGGCCGCCGGTATCATCGACAGCCGCGCGTTCTAGGGCAACCCTGCCGCCCACTTGCACGCTGTAGGAGCCCCGCCCCGGGGCGAAGCGGTTGAGGCAGTCAGCGGTAATTCGCCGCGGGGCGCGGCTCCCACAAGGTCAGCGCATGCCTGTGCGCAGCAATTGCCTGCGAGCTTTCAGTTTCAATTCCTCGCACATCGAGCTCGCGGACAAGTCCGCTCCTACGAGGGACCATCGAGCTCCCTTGATGCGCGCCCTCTAGTGTAGGAGCCCCGCCCCGGGGCGAAGCCGCTGAGGCAGTCAGCGGTACCGTACGGCCGCACCCATTCGCCGCGGGGCGCGGCTCCCACAATAGCCAGCGATTTTCCGTGAGATACAGCTTCAGGCCTCTCCCGGGGGCGCTTCGCTCGACTCAGGCGACGCACAGCCTGTCCTCCAATAAAAAACCGCACCGAGGCGCGGTTTTTCAGTTCTACGGCGGAAGAGCCTTCGTGGGAGGCGCTTCAGCGGCGACACAGCGGTCAGCGCACGGCTTCGAACAGGCCGGTGGCGCCCATGCCGCCGCCCACGCACATGGTGACGATGCCGTAGCGCAGGTTGCGCCGTTGCAGCTCGCGCACCAGGTGCCCGACCTGGCGCGAACCGGTCATGCCGAACGGGTGGCCGATGGAGATCGAACCGCCGTTGACGTTGTACTTGGCGTTGTCGATTTCCAGGCGATCACGGGCATACAGGCACTGCGAGGCGAAGGCTTCGTTCAGCTCCCACAGGTCGATGTCGGCGATGCTCAGGCCCTTGGCCTTGAGCAGCTTCGGCACCGAGAACACCGGTCCGATGCCCATTTCATCCGGCTCGCAGCCCGCCGCGACGAAACCGCGGAAGAACGCCTTTGGCTTGAGCCCCAGCTCGAGGGCTTTCTCCAGGCTCATCACCAGGGTCATCGAAGCGCCGTCGGACAGCTGCGACGCGTTGCCGGCGGTGACCGAACCGTCTTCGGCGAAGGCCGGTTTAAGGGAGGCCAGGCTTTCCAGGGTGGTGTCGGGGCGGTTGCAGTCATCGCGATCGACTACGCCGTCGACGATCTTTTTCTCGCCGGTGGCCTTGTCTTCGATCAGGTACTTGACGCTCATCGGCACGATTTCGTCGTCGAACAGGCCGGCCGCCTGGGCCTGGGCCGTGCGCTGCTGGCTCTGCAGGGCGTAGGCATCCTGGGCTTCGCGGCTGACGTTGTAGCGGCGCGCGACCACTTCGGCAGTCTGGCCCATCGGGTAGTAGATGCCCGGCACGTCCTTCTGCAGGATCGGGTTGAACAGGTTATCCATGTTCATGCTTTTCAGGGTCAGGGTGATCGACTCGACGCCGCCGGCGACGATCACGTCGCTGCAGCCCGAGGCGATCTGGTTGGCCGCGATGGCGATGGCCTGCAGGCCCGAGGAGCAGAAGCGGTTGAGGGTCATGCCCGCCACCTGGGTACCCAGGCCGGACAGCACTGCCACGTTGCGGCCGATGTTCATGCCCTGGGCGCCTTCGTTGGAGCCGGCGCCGACGATGCAATCGTCGACCAGCGCCGGGTCGATGCCACTGCGTGCCAGCAAGGCATTCACGCAATGGGCCGCCATGTCGTCCGGGCGGGTCTGGTTGAACTTGCCACGGAAGGATTTGGCCAGGCCAGTCCGCACGCTGTCGACGATCACCACTTCACGCATGACGCACCTCTTTCTTGTTGGGAGTTGAGATGCGGGCAGGATAAATCCGGAAAATCGTCAGCGGCGACGACCATTCACCAGGCGTATGCAAACCCATCCGTTCGCCACGCCTGGCCGGTTCAATCCCTGGCGAACGCCGCCTCCAGCGCTTCGTTGATGGTGCGCAGCACCTTCACCCGGGCGAAGCGCTTGTCGTTGGCCTCGACCAGGGTCCAGGGCGCGATTTCGCTGCTGGTACGGTTGACCATGTCTTCCACCGCGTCACGGTACTGCGGCCACTTATCGCGGTTGCGCCAGTCTTCCTCAGTGATCTTGAAGCGCTTGAACGGGATCTGCTCGCGCTCCTTGAAGCGCTTCAACTGGGTATCGGCATCGATGGCCAGCCAGAACTTGACCAGCACCACCCCGGCATTGGTCAGCTGTTCCTCGAAGTCGTTGATCTCGCCATAGGCACGCAGCCAGTCGGTGGTGCTGCAGAAGCCCTCCACCCGCTCAACCAGCACCCGGCCATACCAGGAGCGGTCGAAGATGGTGAAATTGCCCTTGCCCGGAACATGCCGCCAGAAGCGCCACAGGTAGGGTTGCGCGCGCTCCTCTTCGGTGGGCGCGGCCACCGGGATGATGCGGTACTGGCGCGGGTCCAGGGCCCCGGTCACGCGACGGATGGCCCCGCCCTTGCCAGCGGCGTCGTTGCCCTCGAACACCGCCACCAGGGCGTGACGGCGCATGCGCTTGTCGCGCATCAGCCCGGAAAAACGCGCCTGTTCGGTGGCCAGTTGTTCCTGGTACTCGTCCTTGGCCAGTTGCTGGGTCATGTCCAGGCTGTCGAGCAGGCCGCGGTTGTCCAGGCTGGCGCCCATGGAGGCGGCGTGCGGGTTGGTGCGCTGGTCGGTGGGCGCTTTCAGCGCGGCCTGCAACCCTTCCAGCAGGATTCGCCCGACGGTGAGGCTGCGGTAGTACTCGTCGACACCTTCGATCACATGCCAGGGCGCATGCTCGCGGCTGGTGCGGCGCAGCACCCGCTCGCCATGGCGCACGAACTTGTCATAGGTCTTGGACTGCTGCCAGTCCAGCGGGCTGATGCGCCAGCTGTGCAGCGGGTCGTCCTTGAGCGAATCCAGGCGCGCCTTCATCTGCTGCTTGGAGAGGTGGAACCAGAACTTGAAGATCAGCGCGCCTTCGTCGCAGAGCATCTGCTCCAGGCCCAGGGCGCCGCTGATGGCCTGGTCCAGCACCGCATCCTTGAAATGCCCGTGCACCCTGCCCTGCAGCATCTGGCTGTACCAGTTGCCGAAGAAGATGCCGATGCGCCCCTTGGGTGGCAACTGGCGCCAGTAGCGCCACGCCGGCGGCCGGGCCAGTTCCTCGTCGGTCTGCTGGTCGAAGGTGCTGACCTGGATCAGCCGCGGGTCCATCCACTCGTTGAGCAGCTTGACCGTCTCGCCCTTGCCCGCGCCCTCCACGCCATTGATCAGGATGATCACCGGGAAGCGCCCCTGGGCCTTCAGTTCGTATTGGGCCTCGAGCAACGCCTCGCGCAGCGCCGGCTCCTCGGCGGCGAAGGTCGCCTTGTCGATGCGATGGCCAATTTCGGCTGATTCGAGCATGTACCACTCCCTGTAGAGGTTCCTGTTCAGCCTAATGGATCAACGCCGGTCGTGCCCACCCAGTGGCGCACAATCCGCCGCCATGCCCTGGCGATGGCCCTGGAAACGCCAGAAAATTGATCTGGACAAGGTGTCTGCTCAACGCCCCGCGGGTAGAATCCGCAGCTGCTCGCCCTGCCTTCTGGACTCGCCGCCCCATGCCCGACACCCCGCCACCTCACGCACAACTCGACTGGGACGACCGGGGCCAGCCGCTGTCGCGGCAGTACGGCGATATCTACTTCTCCCAGAGCGACGGCCTGGAAGAAACCCGCTACGTGTTCCTGGCCAACAACGACCTGCCCGATCGTTTCGCCGCCCTGGGCGATGGCCAGCACCTGGTGATCGGCGAGACCGGTTTCGGCACCGGGCTGAATTTTCTCTGTGCCTGGCAGTTGTTCGAGCAACAGGCCGCCCCGGGGGCGCGCCTGCATTTCGTCAGTGTCGAGAAATACCCGTTGCACCGCGACGACCTGCAGCGCGCCCTGGCCTTGTGGCCGGAGCTGCGCCCCTACGCCGACGCGCTGATCGGGCAGTACCTGACCCTGCACCCGGGCTTCCAGCGGCTGGTGTTCGCCAATGGACGGGTGATCCTGACCCTGCTGATCGGCGATGCCCTCGATCTGCTGCCGCAACTCGACGCACGGGTCGACGCCTGGTTCCTCGATGGGTTCGCCCCGGCCAAGAACCCGGACATGTGGATGCCGGAACTGTTTGCCGAGGTGGCGCGGCTGTCGGCGCCAACGGCCACCTTTGGCACCTTCACCAGTGCTGGTGTCGTGCGCCGCGGCCTGCGCGCGGTCGGGTTCACCGTCAAACGCGTTCCCGGCCTGGGCAAGAAGTGGGAAGTCATCAAGGGCCGCTTCGAAGGCGAACCGGCCGCCCCCGGCAAACCCTGGTTCGCCCGCCCGACACAGCCCGCCTCGTCCCGTCATGCGCTGGTGATCGGCGCCGGCCTGGCCGGTTGCGCGACGGCGGCCAGCCTGGCGGCACGGGGCTGGCAGGTCACCGTGCTGGAGCGCCACGCCGACATCGCCCAGGAAGCCTCGGGCAACCCCCAGGGCGTGCTCTACCTGAAGCTGTCGGCCCACGGCACCACGCTGTCGCGCCTGATCGTCAGCGGCTTCGGCCACACTCGCCGACTGCTGGAGCGTATGCACAAGGGCCAGGACTGGGACAACTGCGGCGTGCTGCAACTGGCCTTCGACACCAAGGAAGCGCATCGCCAGGCTCAGCTGGCTGCGGCCTTCCCGGCCGACCTGCTGGTCAACCTCGACCAGGCCAGCGCCGAAGCCGCCACGGGCATTTGCCTGCCTGCCGGGGGCCTGTTCTATCCCGAAGGCGGCTGGGTGCATCCGCCGGCGCTGTGCCGGTACCTGATCGACCACCCGGCGATCACCCTGATGACGCACCAGGAAGCCTTGGAGCTGCGGCGCACCAACGACGGCTGGCAAGCCTGGGACGCGGCGCAGTTGCTCGCCAGCGCGCCGGTGGTGGTGCTGGCCGGGGCGGCCGAGATCAAGCGCTTCCCGTTCAGTGCCGAGCTGCCGCTCAAACGCATTCGCGGGCAGATCAGCCGGCTGCCGGCGACAGCGGCCAGCGGCGCGTTGCGCAGCGTGGTGTGTGCCGAGGGGTATGTGGCACCGGTGCGCGACGGCGAACACACGCTGGGCGCCAGTTTCGACTTCAACAGCGACAACCTGACACCCAACAGCCGCGATCATGCCGGGAACCTGCAACTGCTCGAGGAAATCTCCAGCGACCTGACGAACCGCCTCGGGGCACGGGATCTCGACCCGGAAATGCTGCAGGGGCGCGCCGCGTTTCGCTGCACCAGCCCGGACTACCTGCCCATCGTCGGCCCCCTGGCGGAGCGCGAGGCCTTCAGCGCCGCCTACGCGGTGCTGGGCAAAGACGCGCGCCAGGTGCCGGACACGCCCTGCCCCTGGCTCGACGGCCTGTACATCAACAGCGGCCACGGTTCACGCGGCCTGATCACCGCCCCGCTGTCCGGCGAACTGATCGCCGCCTGGCTCAACGACGAACCGCTGCCCGTCCCCCGCGACGTCGCCGACGCCTGCCACCCCAACCGGTTTGCGTTGCGCCAGTTGATTCGTAACAGCTGAGTGATACGCCTGCGGGGTTCTGACTGAGGCTCGATAACCGTGGCGGACGCAGAGCGTCCGGGGCTGCATGCCCACGCGGAGCGTGGGAACGATCAGGCACCTGTAGGAGAGGCCTTGGCCTCAAGCTCGACGGCCTGTGGTACGGCGCTGATCTGGCGGAGAAACGAAGAGCTCGCGGGCAAGACCGCTCCTACGGGGCGGCGCAACCTCCAGGCTAACGTCGCTGACAGCCGTGCGAAACGCAGCGCCTGGGAACGATCAACGACCTGTTTTTGTAGGAGCCGCGCCCCGCGGCGAATCGCGGTCCTGGCGCAGAGCCGTGTACAGGCACTCCCTCACTCCAACTCGTCACACAGTTCCGCCGCGCGCAGCAGGGCCGCGGTGAGGCTGTGGCGTTCCCAGTCGCTCAGGGCGGCGAAGCGTTTGCGAAATTCCGGTGGCAGCAGGGTCGGCGCCTGTTGCATCAGGACCCGGCCCGCGTCGCTGAGCAACAGCCACTGCCGGCGGCGGTCCTGGTCGTCGCGCTGGCGCTGCAGCAGTCCGCGCTCTTCCAGGCGATCGAGCATGCCCGACAGGGTGGCGGCGGTCAGGCTGACCCGGCCGCTCAGATCGCTGGCGGTCAGGCGCTTCTCGCCGGCCAGCACCTGCAGAATCATCAGTTGCATGGGCGTCAGGCCGCCGAAGCGGGTCAGGCGCTTGGCGTGCACTTCCCCCGCCTGCTGCAGACGACGCATGGCCTGGAACAGCGGCAGCTCGAAGGCGACAACAGATGACAAATCAGTTTCAGCAGGAACTATTTTCTCGTCCATATCTCTATTTAAGCTCAACTTATAACTTTGACATGAAAGCATTTATTTGTTTTGGTGTAAAAGGTCCGGCGCAGCTGGACACCCTCCCCAACGGCAACACCGGTAAGGAATTATGTGCGGAATAGCAGGAGAGTTACGTTTTGATCAGCGCCCGGCAGACTTGGCCGCGGTCGAGCGAATCACCCACCACCTGGCCCCTCGCGGCCCCGACGCCCACGGCTTTCACAGCCAGGGGCCCGTCGCCCTCGGTCACCGTCGCCTGAAGATCATGGACCTGGCCGAAGCCTCCGGCCAACCGATGATCGACAGCGATCTTGGCCTGTCGATGGTGTTCAACGGCGCCATCTACAACTACCCCGAATTGCGCGAAGAACTGAAAGCCCTCGGCTATCGCTTCTTCTCCGGTGGCGACACCGAAGTGCTGCTCAAGGGCTACCACGCCTGGGGCAAAGACCTGCTGCCCAAGCTCAACGGCATGTTCGCCTTTGCCGTGTGGGAGCGCGACAGCCAGCAGTTGTTCATCGCCCGCGACCGCCTTGGCATCAAGCCGCTCTACCTGTCGCGCACCGGCCAGCGCCTGCGCTTCGCCTCGAGCCTTCCAGCTCTGCTGCAGGGCGGCGACATCGGCAAGACCCTGGACCCGATCGCCCTCAACCACTACCTGAACTTCCATGCTGTGGTCCCCGCGCCGCGCACCATCCTGGCGGGCGTGGAGAAACTGCCGCCGGCCACCTGGATGCGCATCGACGCTAAGGGCCAGGTCGAGCAACAGAGCTGGTGGACCCTGCCCTTCGGTCCCCAGGGCGACGAAGCGACCTACAGCTTCGAAGACTGGCGCGACCGCGTGCTCGACGGCATGCGCGAGGCGGTGTCGATCCGTCAGCGCGCCGCGGTGGACGTCGGCGTGCTGCTTTCGGGCGGCGTCGACTCCAGCATGCTGGTCGGCCTGCTGCGCGAAGCCGGCGTGGAAAACCTCTCGACCTTCTCCATCGGCTTTCAGGATGCCGGCGGCGAACGGGGCGACGAATTCCAGTATTCCGACCTGATCGCCGAGCGCTTCGCCACCCAGCACCATCAGCTGCGCATCGGCGAGCACGAGATTCTCGAGCAGCTGCCGGCGGCCTTCCGCGCCATGAGTGAGCCGATGGTCAGCCATGACTGCATCGCCTTTTACCTGCTGTCGCGAGAAGTGGCCAAGCACTGCAAGGTGGTGCAGAGCGGCCAGGGCGCCGACGAGCTGTTCGCCGGCTACCACTGGTACCCGCAGGTGGATGGCGCGGCCAGCCCGTTCGATGCGTACCGCAAGGCGTTCTTCGACCGCGACCACGACGAGTACGCCGCCTGCGTCCAACCGCAGTGGCTGAGTCACGATGCCGCCGGCGATTTCGTCCGTGAGCACTTCGCCCAGCCCGGTGCCGAGGCGGCCGTGGACAAGGCCCTGCGCCTGGACAGCACGGTGATGCTGGTCGACGACCCGGTCAAGCGCGTCGACAACATGACCATGGCCTGGGGCCTGGAAGCGCGCACGCCTTTCCTCGACTACCGATTGGTTGAACTCTCGGCGCGCATCCCGGGTCGGTTCAAGTTACCGGACGGTGGCAAATACGTGCTCAAGGAAGCGGCGCGGCAGGTCATTCCGGCAGCGGTCATCGACCGCCCGAAAGGCTACTTCCCGGTGCCGGGTCTCAAGCACCTGGAAGGCGCCACGCTGGGCTGGGTGCGTGACCTGCTGGTGGACCCGAGCCAGGACCGCGGGGTGTTCAACCCCTCGATGCTCGACCAACTGCTGACCGACCCGCACGGGCAACTGACGCCCCTGCGCGGTTCGAAGCTCTGGCAACTGGCAGCCCTCAACCTGTGGCTGACCGAACAGGGACTGTGAGTGCCCCTTCCGGTTCACCCTGAGTGGTGGGCACCGCCGGCGCTCCACGGCCAGAGCGGTGTCCACGCAATCCATGACCCGGCACAGATCCGGGCGAAGCTGAGAGCAAGGACCACCATGCGAGCCACTGCCTTCAATCAACGTCTTCTGCGCGGCCAGGCGCCCTCCTACGAGCGCCTGCAAGCGCGTTTCGCCGAAGGCCATGATGACGAACCCCGGGAGCCCATTGCCGTGCATTGCGGCTGGGGTCGTCTGCTCATCGGACACACCTACCCCGACGCCAGCAGGCTGGCCCAGGACCTGCTGACCGAGCAGGTGGGCGAACGGGACATCGCCCTGTACGTCGCCGCCCCGCAGCAGGTGCTGGCGCAGTCCCCGCAACAACTGTTCCTCGACCCCTCCGACACGCTGCGCCTGTGGTTCAGCGACTACCGCCCGGCGCGCCGCAGTTTCCGTGGTTTCCGCATTCGCCGGGCCCAGACCGCCGAAGACTGGCAGGCCATCAACTGCCTGTACCAGACCCGCGGCATGCTGCCGATCGACCCGGAAAAACTCACGCCGCGCCACCTCGGTGGCCCGGTCTACTGGCTGGCCGAGGACGAGGACAGCGGCGCGGTGATCGGCAGCGTCATGGGCCTCAATCACCACAAGGCCTATGGCGACCCCGAGCACGGCAGCAGCCTGTGGTGCCTGGCGGTCAACCCGAACTGCAGCCGCCCCGGCGTTGGCGAAGCGCTGGTGCGCCACCTGGTGGAACACTTCATGAGCCGCAGTCTGAGCTACCTCGATCTGTCGGTGCTGCATGACAACGGCCAGGCCAAGAAGCTCTACGCCAAGCTGGGCTTCCGCGACCTGCCGACCTTCAGCATCAAGCGCAAGAACGGCATCAACCAGCCGCTGTTCCTCGGCCCTGGCCCCCAGGACGAACTGAACCCGTACGCGCGGATCATCGTCGACGAGGCCCTGCGCCGGGGCATCGACGTGCAGGTGGATGACGCCGAGGCCGGCCTGTTCACCCTCAGCCATGGCGGGCGACGCATCCGTTGCCGCGAGTCGCTGACCGACCTCACCAGCGCCGTCAGCATGACCCTGTGCCAGGACAAGCGCCTGACCCACCGCGCCCTGTCGCGGGCGGGCCTGAGCCTGCCGGCCCAGCGCCTGGCGGGCAGCGCCGAGGAAAACGCCGCGTTCCTCGCCGAGCATGGCAGCGTGGTGGTCAAGCCGGTGGACGGCGAACAGGGCCAGGGCGTGGCCGTGGACCTGCGCACCCCGGGCGAGGTGCAGGCCGCCATCGAACGGGCCCTGCCCTTCGACAACCGGGTGCTGCTGGAGAGCTACCACGAAGGGTTCGACCTGCGCATCGTGGTCATCGGCTTTGAAGTGGTTGCAGCGGCCATCCGCCGCCCGGCGGAGATCGTCGGCGATGGCCGGCACAGCGTCGGCGACCTGATCGATGTGCAGAGCCGTCGCCGCCAGGCCGCGACCTCCGGCGAAAGCCGCATTCCCAAGGACGCGGAAACCCTGCGCACCCTGCACGCGGCCGGCTTCGACTACGACAGCGTGCTGCCCGCGGGCAAACGCCTGGCCGTGCGCAAGACCGCCAACCTGCACACCGGCGGCAGCCTGGAAGACGTCACCGACATCCTCCACCCGGTCCTGGCCGAAGCCGCGGTGAAAGCTGCCCGGGCGCTGGAAATCCCGGTGGTCGGCCTCGATCTGCTGGTGCCGGCCGCCGACCAGCCCGAGTACGTGTTCATCGAAGCCAATGAACGGGCGGGCCTGGCCAACCACGAGCCGCAACCGACCGCCGAGCGCTTCGTCGACCTGCTGTTCCCCCTCAGCGAGGAAATTCACTGATACCCGCGGGCGGCGCCCGGCCCGGGTCGGCCGGGCCTTGCGCTCGCCTGCTTTCGTTCATAAGGAGACCTCATGTCGCAGCTCCCTGAACCCGATTCCGAGTACCTGCAGAAAGTCCTCCTGGAGATGCTGGCCATCCCCAGCCCCACCGGTTTCACCGACACCATCGTGCGCTACGTCGCCGAGCGCCTCGAAGAGATCGGCATCCCCTTCGAAATGACCCGTCGCGGCACCATCCGCGGCACCCTCAAGGGCAAGCAGACCAGCCCGGACCGGGCCATCTCGGCCCACCTCGACACCATTGGTGCCATCGTCCGTACCGTGCAGGACAACGGCCGCCTGGGCCTGGCGCCGGTGGGCTGCTGGTCGAGCCGCTTCGCCGAAGGCAGCCGGGTCAGCGTGTTCACCGACCACGGCGTGGTGCGCGGCAGCGTGCTGCCGCTGATGGCATCGGGTCATGCGTTCAACACCGCGGTGGACAACCTGCCGATCAGCTGGGACCACATCGAGCTGCGCCTGGACGCCTACAGCGCCACCCGCGCCGACTGTGAATCCCTGGGTATTTCCGTCGGTGATTTCGTCGCCTTCGACCCGCTGCCGGAGTTCACCGAAAGCGGCCACATCAGCGCCCGTCACCTGGATGACAAGGCCGGCGTGGCAGCGCTGCTGGCGGCCCTCAAGGCGGTCAAGGAAAGCGGCCTGGAGCTGGAGATCGACTGCCACCCGCTGTTCACCATCACCGAGGAGGTCGGCTCCGGCGCGGCAGGCGCCCTGCCCTGGGACGTCAGCGAGTTCGTCGGCATCGACATCGCCCCGGTCGCCCCCGGCCAGCACTCCAGCGAGCACGCGGTCAGCGTGGCCCTGCAGGATTCCGGCGGCCCCTACGACTACCACCTGTCCCGCCAGCTGCTGCGCCTGGCCAGCGAAAACGAGATCCCGGTGCGCCGCGACCTGTTCCGCTACTACCACAGCGATGCCCAGTCGGCGATCACCGCCGGCCATGACATCCGTACCGCGCTGATGGCCTTCGGCTGCGACGCCACCCACGGCTATGAACGCACCCACATCGACAGCCTCAAGGCCTTGAGCCGCCTGATCAGCGCCTACCTGCTCAGCCCGCCGGTATTCGCCAGCGATGCACAGCCGGCCAAGGGCTCGCTGGAGCGCTTCAGCCACCAGCTGGAGCACGATGCGCAGATGGAAAGCGATACCCGGGTGCCGACCGTGGACAGCGTGCTGAACCATCGCGACCAGGACCCTTGAAGGGGCCTGAACATCCGGGCAAAGTGTCGGACAAAAGGATTGCGGGTGCTGCTGGAGGCCCGGTTCGGCTCGCTTGAGGTGTTCGGATGCCTCGTCTCGCTCTGGCTCTTCTTCTGTTGTGGCTCAGTGGCACGGCCTGGGCCCAGCAGCCTATCGTGCTCGACAAGGATGACCTGCGGCTCTCGCTCTCGCCGGGGCTGTCGTATTACGAAGACGTCGCGGGTGACCGGACCCTGTCGCAGATGCGCGCCCTCGCCGACGACGCCTTCACCCCGGTTCACAGCAAGTACGCCAACTTCGGCAAGAACGAGTCGGTCTGGTGGTTCAAGGTCCGCCTGGACAACGCCCTGGTTCATGCTCTCGACGGCTACCTCGAGATCAATTACCCACTGCTCGATGACCTGCGCGTCTACCTGATCGGCCCCGACGGCCAGTTCACCGAGCAGTCCAGCGGCGATCGCCAGGCGTTTTCCCAGCGCCCGGTGCAGGTGCGCAACTTCTGGTTCCCGACCCACCTCGCACCCGGCCAGAACACCCTGCTGCTGCGGGTGGAGACCACCAGCACGGTATTCGTACCGATGTTTTTCAGCACCTACGGCGCCAGCGCCGCCGCCCAGGAAAACCTCATGGGCTTCAACGGCGCGTTCTACGGCGTGCTGTTCGCCATGTTCTTCTACAACCTGTTCCTCTACCTGTCGCTGCGCGAGTCCGCCTACCTCTGGTACCTGGCCTACAACATCAACGTCGGCCTGCTGGCCGCCTGCTTCGACGGCATGCTGTTCAAGCTGCTGCCCGAACACGTGGCGTTCCAGTCCATCAGCATCTATGTGCTGATGTACCTGCACTGCCTCACCGCCGTGCAATTCAGCCGCCACTTCCTGCATGCGCAGCAGTATTTCCCGCGCCTGGACAAGGGCCTGCGCCTGCTCATGCTGGCGACCTTCGCCTGCCTGATCTCCGTGCCGCTGATCGGCCTGCCGACCTGGAACATCCTGGCCAGCATCACCGTGTCCCTGGTTTCGCTGAGCCTGTTGCTGAGCGGCATCTACGTCTGGCGCAAGGGGCTGCGGTATGGCTCCTACTACATCCTGGCCTGGGGCATCCTGCTGTTCGCCTTCATCCAGGCCACCACCGGCTCCCTGGGGCTGGAAATCTTCGGCATCTTCGGTGCCACGGCGGTGAAGATCGGCGTGACCATCGAGCTGATCACCCTGTCCATCGGACTGGCCGACCGCATCAACACCCTTAAGGAAGAAGGCTTCCTCTCGCGCCAGGCCGCCGAACAGGCGAACATCGAGAGCAAGGCCAAGAGCCGCTTCCTGGCCAAGATGAGCCACGAGATCCGCACCCCGCTCAACGGCGTGCTGGGCATGCTGCAGCTGCTCAGGGAAACCCCGCTGGACCGCAGCCAGCGCTTCTATGTCGACACCATTTCCAGCTCCGGCGGCGCGCTGATGACGGTGATCAACGACATCCTCGACTACGCGCGGATCGAGTCCGGCAAGTTGAGCCTGGAGAAGATCGAGTTCGACCTGGAGGAAATGGTTTCCGAGACCCTCAGCCTGTTCACCGGGCAGGCCCTGGACAAGCGCCTACGCCTCTATGTCAGCCTGGAGAACGGTGTGCCGCGGCGCATCCAGGGTGACCCGATCCGCCTCAAGCAGGTGCTGATGAACCTGCTGAGCAACGCACTGAAGTTCACCGCCGACGGCCACGTGGCGGTCAACGTCTGCCGGCGCAGCGACTCCCAGGGCAACCCGCACCTGGTGTTCGCCGTCAGCGACAGCGGTATCGGTATCAGCGACGACGTGCTGGCACAGCTGTTCGAGTCCTTCGCCCAAGGCGACTCCAGCACCACCCGCCGCTACGGCGGCAGCGGCCTGGGCCTGGCGATCAGCAAGGAACTGGTGGAAATGATGGGCGGCCGCATCGAAGCCCAGAGCACGCCGGGCCAGGGCACGCGCTTCGCCTTCGACATCCCGCTGGAAAAGGAAAACACCGACGAAGACGACCTGGTCCGCCTGCTGAACGGCCGCACCGCCCTGCTCACCTCCCTCGACGGCCTGGGCCTGGATGCCCTGAGCCGCCTGCTCGGGCGTTGGGGCATGCGCACCGAGCGCTGCCAGACGCCGGAGCGGCTGCAGAGCTACCTCGACGACTACGCCGTGCCACCGCTGCTGGTGCTGATGGCCCCCTGGCCGGGCAGCACCTGCCACTGGCTGGACTCACTGCGACCGCGACTCAAGCCGGGACAGCGTGTACTGTTGCTGTGCCCGCCCGACCAGTGCCAGCAAACGCCGCCCAGCGGCTCGCTGCGCCTGCTCAACCTGGCCCAACCCCTGGCCATCACCGCCCTGCGCGAAGCACTGCAGGAGCTTTACGAGGAGCGCCGCATGGAGATCCGCAGCATGCCGCGAGAAGTGAGCAACAGCCACGCCAGCGCGCCGTGCATCCTGGTCGCCGAAGACAACGCCGTGAACCAGCTGGTGGTCCAGGGCTTCCTGAAGAAGCGCGGCTACAGCATCCGCCTGGTGGCCAACGGCCTGGCCGCGGTGGACGAATACCGGCGCAATCCGACTGCCATCCAGCTGGTGCTGATGGACTGCGAAATGCCGGAAATGGACGGTTTCGAAGCCACCCGGCAGATTCGCCGCTTTGAGCGCCAGAACAACATCCCCGCCGTGCCGATCGTCGCCCTCACCGCACACATCCTCGACGAACACCGCCAGCACGGCGCCGAAGCCGGCATGGACGAATTCCTCGGCAAGCCCCTGGACAGCGCCAAGCTCTACAGCACCCTGGACCGCTACCTGCTCGACCAGCCGGCAGATAGCTGAGGCACGAACGGGCCATTTGCAGGAGAGGCCTTGGCCTCGAGCTCGGTGGCCCCGCACCAGCACCGCGTTGTCGTCAGGCTAAAAGCTCGCGGGCAAGCCCGCTCCTACAGACGGCGGCGTTCGTCATCGTTCCCACGCTCCGCGTGGGCATGCAGCCCCGGACGCTCCGCGTCCGCAACGGCTGTCGGTACCATCACCGTTTGTGGTCATGCGGCCTGTGTAGGAGAGGCCTCGGCCTCGAGCTCGGCGGCCTGCGCTCCGGCGCCGCGTTGTCGTCAGGCAAAGAGCTCGCGGGCAAGCCCGCTCCTACAGACGGCGGCGTTCATCCTGCATTACCGATCGTTCCCACGCTCTGCGTGGGCATGCAGCCCCGGACGCTCCGCGTCCGCTGCGGCTGTCGGTACCGTTTGTGGCCATACGGTCTGTGTAGGAGAGGCCTCGGCCTCGAGCTCGGCGGCCTGCGCTCTGGCGCCGCGTTGTCGTCTGGCAAAGAGCTCGCGGGCAAGCCCGCTCCTACGGGTGGGCATCAGCGCCGTGGTCAGGGAGACGCAGGCGCGTTAGCATCGCACCCGCCCTATGGAGACCGACACCGTGCTGATCCCTGCCGACCTGCTGGAAAGCGACACCCTGACCCGCCTGATCGAAGACTTCGTGACCCGCGACGGTACCGACAATGGCGATGAAACGCCCCTGGAAACACGGGTGGCGCGGGTGCGGCGGGCGCTGGACAAGGGCGAAGCGGTGATCGTCTTCGACCCGGAAAGCCAGCAATGCCAGCTGGCGTTGAAGCGGGACGTTCCCAGGGAATGGCTGGAAGACCTCGAGAACTGAGGGATCAGCCGAGGGTGCTGCTCTCGCGCTCCCAGGCGCAGCGCACGCGCAACTCGCCCTCCTGCGGGCTGTGGAAGCCGTTATCGGACTCCCAGCGGAAGGTGTGGGTGCCGTTCAGCTCGGTTTCCAGGTGCACCACGGCGCTGGCCCAGTACAGGCGTTTGAGCAGTGCCTCGAAGTGCTTGATCCACAGGCTCCACTCGTACTCCACCGCCCGGTAGCTGGCGCCGAAGTGAATCACCTGGGTCTGGTACAGGCCGTCGCCCTGCTGCCGGCAGAACGAAAACATTTCCCGGCCGAGAAACGGCCAGGCATCACCGGCAGGCAGCTGGTCCAGCACCTGGCGATTGATCTCGCGGCGCAAACGGCTCTCCAGCGCACTGTCCGAAGGCCAGTCGCGGATGCAGCCATAAACGATGGATTCAGACTCCACACCGGCACTCCAGAAAAACCAGGCTGCGTTCTAACACAGCCCTGTCACGCAAGGAAGAAACGAGCGGCAACTTTGCGGATTCCTGCGCAGCTGCGCCACGACACCCAACCAGCATTCGCCGCGGGCGCGGCCCCCACAATGGGAATCGCGAACCGCCCAAACCTGTAGGAGCCCCGACCCGGGGCGAAGCTTTTGAGCCAACCCGCAATACCGCATCGCTGCCACCATTCGCCGCAGGCGCGGCTCCCACAATGGGAATCGCGAACCGCCCACACCTGTAGGAGCCCCGACCCGGGGCGAAGCTTTTGAGGCAACCCGCAATACCGCATCGCTGCCACCATTCGCCGCGAGGCGCGGCTCCCACAATGGGAATCGCGAACCATCCAAACCTGTAGGAGCCCCGACCCGGGGCGAAGCTTTGAGGCAACCTGCAATACCGCATCGCTGCCACCATTCGCCGCAGGCGCGGCTCTCACAACGAGTGGAGATATCAGGCCTTGCGCGGGCCGCGGCGCATGATCCAGGCTAGCACCGTCATCGACACGGCCAGGCCGGTCAGTACGACGAAGGGCAACTGGTAATTGCCCGACAGGTCGCGGGCCAGGCCCGACAGGATCGGCGTCAGGCAGGCGATGCTGTACCCCATGAACAGCATCATGGCGGTCCAGCGGCTGACGGCCATGGGCGAGCCCGCCTCGTACAGCGGCAGCACCAGCGACAGGGCGAACGAACCGCCGAGACCAAAACCAATGGTGACCGCCCACAGCTCGGGAAGGAAGGTCGGCAGGAAGGTGATCATCGCCAGGCTCACCGACGACAACAGGCCGCACGCCACCAACAACAGGTAGCGGGCGTCGAAGCGCTGGGCCAGCCACGGCAGGATGAACGAGCTCGGCAGGCCCATCAGCATCGACACGCTGAACAGCGTGTTGCTGTGCAGCATCGACAGCCCCGCTTCGTGGTAGCGCGCCACCGCCCAGGTGGCCAAGGCGTAGAACAGGCCGGCCTGGATCGCGAAGAACCCGCTGATCAGCCAGGCGCGCGGTTGCCGCCAGGGCAAGCCGCCCTTCCCTTCGGCACCGCCGTCCTGCTCGGGGTGGCTGGGCAGGAAGCTCCACACCACCACGCCGACGATGGCCGGCAATGCCCAGATGGCCAGGCCGAACGACCAGTCATCCCCCAGCAATTGGGTGGCCGGCGCCGTCAGCACCGCACCGCCGGCGCCGCCAATGGCCATGCTCAGGGAATACCAGCCCACCACATGACCCATGCGCCCAGCGAAGTGGCGCTTGATGAAACCGGACAACAGCGGGCCAGCCACGGCAATGGCCGCCCCCAGCAACACCGCACTGCCGATCAGCACGGCGCTGGCGTGGCCGGCCAGGCGCAGCAACAGCGCCAGGGCGATCACGCCGAGGCACAGGGTAATGGTGCGTTCCAGGCCCAGGCGCAACGCCAGGCGCGGCGCCACGGGCGCCAGCAGGCCCATGCACAGGACCGGCAAGGCGGTGGTGAGGCTGATCAGGCTGCGGGTCAGGGACAGCTCGGTCGCTATCCGCTCGATCAGCGGGGCCAGGGAGGTGATGCCGGGGCGAAGGTTGATCGCCGCGAACATCAGGGCCAGCAACAGGGTTGCCCGGGAAATGGCTTTCACAAAGAGTCCAACGTCATGACGGCTGGCAGGCCGGGGGGCGCAACCCTAACGCCGCGCCCCGCCAGGAGCAAGCCTGGCAGGCATCTTTCTGACTGGAAGGTCAGTTCCGCCCGCTCACTAGCGGCACACCGGCCGTCAGACCGGCTTGGCCTTGGCGCGCATCTTGTCGGCCATGCTGGTCATTTCGGCATACAACAGCTGCGGGTTCTTCTGCTTGATGGCCCAGGCCATGCGGCCCTGCTCGTGCGGCAGGATCATGAACTCGCCCTTGGCCATTTCCTGGTAGATGTAGTCGGCGATATCCGCCGCGGTGATCGGCGAGCTTTCCAGCAGTTTGCCGACCTGGGCCTTCATCGCCGGGGTCGGACCGCGGAAGGAGTCCAGCAGGTTGGTCTGGAAGAACGACGGGCACACCACGTGCACGGCGATTTCCTGCATCTTCAACTCGACCAGCAGGCTCTCCGACAAGGCCACCACACCGGCCTTGGCCACGTTGTAGTTGCTCATGCCCGGGCCCTGCATCAGCGCGGCCATGGAGGCGATGTTGACGATCGTGCCCTTGCTGCGCTCCAGCAGTGGCAGGAACGCCTTGCAACCCTTGACCACGCCCATGAGGTTGATCGCGATCTGCCAGTCCCAGTCCTCCAGCGACAGCTCGCTGAAGAACCCGCCCGAGGCCACGCCCGCGTTGTTGACGATGACATCGATGCCGCCGAACTTCTGCTCGCAGGCTTGGGCCAACGCAGTGAGCTGGCTGTAGTCACGCACGTCGCAGCGCTGGGTGAAACCGTCACCGCCCGCCTCGCGGACCAGGGCGAGGGTTTCCGCCAAGCCAGGTTCATTCACATCGGCCAGCGCCAGCTTCCAACCTTCACGCGCCCAACGCAGTGCGATTTCACGACCCAATCCCGAACCCGCGCCGGTAATCATCATGCGATTTTGCATACAGAGGTCGCCTTAGTGTGCTGTGGTAGATGGCGTCAGTGTAGCGAAGGAAATAATCCTCCCCACCCACCATCAGACTCCTGAATGCCGAGGCCGAAGCCAACTTCAAGCACAGCCACAAAGGGCATCACGCTCCGTAGGAGCGGACTTGTCCGCGAGCTCTGCTATTCGAGGCCCAGACCGCCGAGCTCGAGGCCAAGGCCTCTCCTACAGGGAGCGCAGCGAGCGACGGCTGCGCCAGGCACGCCAACCGATCACGCCGTACACCAGCAGGTTGACGATCAGGACGAAGGCCCCCAACCACAACTGGATCTGCGGCGTCAGCCCGGCCGGGTAGATGATCGGCACCAGGTAGTGCTCGATAAAGCCCCCTTCATAGCCCGCCTCACCCGCCGCGTGGCGCAGGCTGTTTTCCAGGGGCGTCAGCGGGCACTGCAGGTGCAGCACTTCGACGGTGACGCCCCATACCGCCGCCGGCAGGTGCAGCCAGATCAGCCACGACCAGCGCAGCAGCAACAGGCCACCGAGCACGGCGAACAGGATGAACAGCAGGTGAATCAGCAGCACCGCATCGGCGGCGAAGGAAATGAGCATGGTCTCAGCCGGTCAGGTGCCATGGGCAAGGTGCAGTGCCCTCGTCAGTGGCAATAGCGCGCCGCTCAGGTGCGGCGCTTGAGGTGGATCCAGTCGACGATCTCGCCTTCCGGCGTATAACCGCTGACCGTCTCGCGCAGGAGCTGGCGCACACGGTCATAGTCATCCCGCTCGACCGCCGCGAGCAGATCACCCAGGACCTTGCGGAACACATCCCACGCCAGGTATTCCTCGTTGGCGCGCATGATCATCGGGTGCTCGGTGGGGCTGACGTTGTCGCCGATCAGCAGTTCCTCATAGAGCTTCTCCCCCGGCCGCAGCCCGGTGAACTCGATGGCGATGTCACCGTGCGGGTTCTTGTCCGAACGAATGCCCAGGCCGCTGAGGTGAATCATCTTCTCGGCCAGCTCGACGATCTTCACCGGCTGGCCCATGTCCAGCACGAACACATCACCGCCCTGCCCCATGGCACCCGCCTGGATCACCAACTGAGCAGCTTCCGGGATGGTCATGAAGTAACGGGTGATATTGGGATGGGTCACCGTCACCGGCCCGCCCTTGCGAATCTGCTCGTAGAAACGCGGGATCACCGAGCCGGAAGACCCCAGCACGTTACCGAAACGCACCATGGTAAACCGGGTCTTGTTGACGTGATGAACCGCGTCGCCCGCGCCGAACAGGACCGGCGCAGACTCGGCGCTCAGCGCCTGCAGCACCATCTCGGCCAGGCGCTTGGTGCTGCCCATGACGTTGGTCGGGCGCACCGCCTTGTCGGTGGAAATCAGCACGAAATGCTCGACCCCGGCCTTCACCGCGGCCTGGGCCGTGAAGGTCGAACCCAGCACGTTGTTCAGCACGCCTTCGGCAATGTTGTGCTCGACCATCGGCACGTGCTTGTACGCCGCGGCGTGATAGACCGTATTGACACTCCAGGTACGCATCACATCGAACAACCGCTCCGGGTTGCGGATCGACCCGAGAATCGGCACCAACCGCACCGGCAGCGAATCGCGACGCACCCGCTGCTCCAGCTCGGTGTGGATGCTGTACAGGTTGTACTCGCTGTGCTCGAACAACAACAGCGTGGTCGGCCCGGTCGCCACGATCTGCCGGCACAACTCCGATCCGATCGACCCGCCGGCGCCGGTCACCATAACCACCTGCCCACGGATACAGCGTTCGAACAGCGCCTTCTGCGGCGGCACCGCATCCCGCCCGAGCAGGTCGGCGATGTCGACTTCCTGAACGTCCTCGACCTTTACACGGCCGCTGGCGAGATCCATGAAGCCGGGCACACTGCGAACATGCAGAGGATACTGCTCAAGCAACTCAAGTACTTCCCGTCGACGGCCACGCGTTGCGGAGGGAATGGCCAAGAGAATTTCCTGAGCCCCTGTGTCCTCGATCATCCGCTGGATATGCTCGGGTTTGTAGACGCGTAAGCCCGCAATTACACGCCCGGCAATGCCATCATCATCGTCCACAAAAGCCACAGGACGCATAGCACGCCCCATGCGCAACGCTGCAATGAGCTGGTTACCCGCGGCTCCGGCGCCATAGATGGCAACATGTACCCGCCCGTCTCCGCCGTGAGCGAAGCCGCCCTTCATGTTTGGATCGAACCAGTCGCCCATGAAGAACTGGCGCATGAAGAGACGCAATCCCCCCAGGAGAACCAGGCTCAACCACCAATAGTTGAAAACCATTGAGCGGGGTATCACAGCAGGCGTGTTTGGGTACCAATACACGACCAGTGCCAATAGCAACGCTGAAAGCGAAACAGCCTTGGCAATCGCGATCAACGCATCGTTGCCAAGATAGCGCATGACCGCGCGATACATCCCGAAGCGAATAAACAAAGGCAACGCAATCAAAGGTGCTGTGATGAACAACCAGCCGTGACCTGAAAAGGGATGCACGACATTGAACTCGCCCAGACGCACGACGAAGGCCATCCATAAGGCAATCCAGATCAATACCGTATCGGCCAGCAACTGCAGCAGACGCTTGTCGCGCCTTGGCAGATTGAGCAGCAACCGTCGCAAAGCATCCATCACAACATCCTTAAAAGCATGAGGTCACTCATGGCCAATCATGGGAGCGACTATTTCCCCCCTGAAGGCAGCCAGTTTGCAATCAAGCCATCAGGCAGAAGGAAGGCGCCTTTAGTCATACCTCCAACCGATACGCTCACTCCAGCTATCGTACCACCCGATCACCACCGCCCTTCCCAAGCGCGGTTTGCACCAGAAGCTGGAAGTACAGGGGCAACGTCATCGAATGGATCATCTTGGCGTCCATCTCTGCGAGTGCCTTTGGCGTCGACATATCGATATGATTGACCTGCGCCAAGCCAGTGACGCCTGGACGTACATCATAGACACCTCGCGCATCGCGCTCAGCAATGAGTTCTTCTTGATTGAAAAGATTCGGCCGTGGTCCGACCAGGCTCATCTCGCCCTTTAGCACGTTCCACAGCTGCGGCAACTCGTCCAGTTTGGTTTTCCGCAAAAAGCTCCCCAGTCGAGTGATCGAAGCAGACGACGCCAGGTGCGTAGCCACAGAAGCCGTGTCAACTGACATTGTCCTGAACTTGACCAATATGAACGGCTTCTTGCCGCGGCCGACGCGTTCTTGTCGGAACAATGGCGAGCCGGTGTCCAGAACGCCAAGCAAATAGATGATAAAAAGCACTGGAAAACCGAACACCAATCCCAGTAGCGAAAAAAAAATATCACACGCACGAATCATCAAGAGCCTCATGTTCACGTAGCAATTCGACTCAGCGCCACTCGAGCGCTAACAGGGGGGGTCCACTCCAACATGTTTCGGGTTTTGCTGATATCGACCTGGAGATCCCCACAAACCTTCTCAACCCGATCACGCTTGCCCAACAAGCCTGCGGCGAATGCCATCAACCCTACGGGCACCGGTATGAGAAAAGCACTGCGATTGAGTGCTTTCGCCACGCATACCAACAGCTCAGTTGTAGAAATGTCTTCCCCATCACCAGCAAGAAATACTTGATTCACTGCCTTGGGGTGAGTGATACAAACATCAATCAGATCGACCAGGTTCTCTAACGCGACCAACGTCCTGCGGTTGTGCACTGCTCCGAGCGGCAATGGAACACCTCGTGAAACCGCACGAACCAACTTTCCAAAATTACCCGGAGCTCCTGCTCCATAAACCAGGGGGGGGCGAATAATCACTACCTCTAACGCAGACTCTGCGGCGAGCGACATAAGTGCCTGCTCGGCCTCCCACTTGGATTGTGCATAGAAGTCTACCGGCGCAGGCTTGTCATCAGCGGTGAGCGGCCTCCCCCCTTGGTAGCCATTAACACCTATCGAACTAATAAAAATCAGCCGCCGAACACCTGCCGCAACAGCCTGCCGAGCGAGGTTCAGCGTGCCATCGACATTGACGGAACGAAAAGCAGCCAAAGCCTCCACAGAAGCTGGCAACGTCAGATGCGCGAGCCCCGCGACATGAACAACAACATCCACCTCGTTGAGCGGCAAACTCCAATCCGTCTCGGCGTTTATGTCACCCACTTCGAAAACTCGTGCAGAGCCACTGACGGTGTAGCCTGCAGTACGTACCGCGACCACCAGATCCAGTTCACGCTGAGAAAAATGCCGCAATAACGCACTGCCGACGAAACCGCTGGCTCCTGTCAACAAAACTCGCATGGTCAGGACAACGCCTCTTCATAAACTGCGATGGTTTTATCCAGCATCAAGGAAAACGTAAATTCGGACTCATATCGATGCCGGCCTGCTTCGCCCATGCGGCGCCTAATGCCGGCATCCGCAAGCAGCAATTCAAGGCGTTCGACCAGCAAAGCAGTGGAATCTCGCTTGACCAGATAACCGGTATTCCCTTCAAGCACAGCCTCCGAGACGCCGCCCACATCGGACGCGATGACCGGCAATCCGGCGCGCATCGCCTCGAGAATCGTCAGCGGCAAACCTTCCCAATGAGATATCAGGACGAATACATCTGACGTCGACAGCCTTGCCGAGACATCAGTACAGGCTCCGGAAAATGTCACGTTGTCGGCAAAACCCAGGTTGGCAGCTAGATCAATCGCAGCCTGCATCTGCGGTCCATCACCAATCAGCTCAAGATGCCAACGCACTGGAGAGATAGACGCAAAGGCACGCAACAAGGCCGCCTGATCTTTAGGCGCTTCGAAACGAGCGACCATAACAAAACGTACGACGTCTCCCGTCGCGGCCCGCTGAGCCCGTATCTCGGCCGGAACATCGGGCATGCCGTTATGCACCACGGCAAGCTGGCTTGATGGCGCAACCCGCTCCGCCAAGGCGAGGCTCCTGTCATAGTCGGAGACAGTAATGATCCGTTTTGCCAGCGGGGCAATGAGTCGTTCGATAACTCGATAAAGGAAGCGACGCCTTGGGGATACGCCCTCGGTAAATGCCCAGCCATGAGCCGTAAATATACAAGGCGCGGTCAGCCCTATAGCGCTAAGGCGCCCAATAATTCCGGCCTTTGAGGAGTGCAAGTGAACCAGATCTGGCTTCAAGCGCTTTAGCACACCATGTAGCTCGAATATCGCCTTAACATCAACAAGCAGGTCGATCTCTCTGATCATATGTTTCAAAGAGATGCACTTTAACGATCGGTCTCGCGCATGCTGCAGAAAAACACCCTGCCCACCAACCAGAATAGTAATGTCATAACCACGAGACTGCAGGCCTGCAGCAAGATCTAGAAGGTGAACACTGGCGCCCCCCATCACATCAGAGCGTGTTATGACAAAGACAACTTTCATAGAAAAACCAAAAAAACCATTAAAGCGCCTTCACTCACGCACACTGGAGATAAATTTTAAAAAGCCTGATCGTTCCAGAATGCTATCCCACATAAATTCAGACGCATCGAAAAAAAAATCATCACTGATACGATTGGAAGAAATATCGACATGGTGCTGCAATTCATCAAGCCATAAAAAGCGCACACCGTGATCGCTAGAAAACTTCGAAGCCCAATGATATTTATTGCTAAAAACAACCAACCCACTCGCCAAGTATTCTAGCGTTTTGGTACTGGTTTGGATGTTAAATGGGTATAGATCCGGCGTGTAATTCAACCCAGCCCACGCTCGACTGTATAGCCTAGGCAGATCATCGCGAGAAACCCTTCCCGCAAACTCGACATTCGCATTCTCACGAAACAGATCATGTACTGAAGCAGCAACCTCACCGACAATAAGAAGCTTATACCCAAGCGCCAATAATCGCTGAAATTCCTCAACCAACCCAGTACGTCCGGCAATAGAACCTGAATAAATTATGTCGAAGTCTGGACAAGCATTTGGCTTCTGAAAAAGCGCGGCATCCACGCCCATATCTCGCAAAATGTAGGGAACGCTTGATCCAAACCCCAAATTCTCTCGAACGACTTCATTCAAGAAAATGCGCCCGCCAGGCTGGCCGTTAACGATTTTCTTTACTGTATCCTTGAGTACCGGCCATGGTGCCACGGAAAGGCTTTGATACTCATGCACCTCAGCAGCACCAGAAGCCTTTCGCCGCCAAAAAGGGCGCAGGCCCATAAAATAAATATTTACTTCGTTGTCAGAACAGAGTTCTTCCTCCGGCGCCAGTTGAACATCGACCTTGGATTGCTCAAGGAATTTCTTGTACGCATAAGCCTCAGGAGTATAAGCATGCTTTTTTAAACCCACACCAACCTTCATCAAACACCTTCCCCTGAGGGCGCGAACAATTAGCTAGCAGCCGGCCAGCCTCGAGCACGAAGCAATTTCAGCGAATACCACGCCAAACGAGCACAGCACAAAATCGTTTGCCCTATGACATTGTGTCCAACCTGGACCTGAACCCGATAAAGCTCCGTAATAGACCCAAGCAGATCATAAGAACTTAATCCACCCGTACCAAAGTAACCAACCACCTTGCGGCTGACTGTGATTGTCGAGCCTCCTTTTATAGCGGCCAGCAAAAATAATTGATCTGCCGCTATAGGATAGCGCCTGGAATAAAATCCAAATTTATCATGCAAGGCTCGATTGATAAGCACGCCTACAGCATGGCTGGAAAAATATGCAAACTGACCTACGCGCCATGCGCTGCCGCGCCCTGCTGTCTTCACATGGCCATCAAAGCTGACAGATGCAGTTACGAAATCAGCATTCGCTGTCAAAGACTCTCTATAGATGCTTATTGCTTCCGGGTACAGCCCATCATCCGCCCCCACGACCAGATAATAATCACCGGAGCTTGCTTTAATCCCTCGATTTAACGCATCGTAAATACCAAAGTCTTCTTGAGAAACAATCTTCAGATTCAAGTCTTTAATCGAACAAAGCAGATCCAAGGTTCCATCGGTCGATGCACCATCCGCAACGACCCACTCAAAATCCTGATCCGTCTGAGCACGCAAAGACGCTACAAGCTCGGGCAAAACATCGACAGCATTGTAGGTGGCGGTAACTATACTGATCGTAGCTCGCTCATTCATAATTGTGAGACTTCAAAAAATCGTTGTATGCTTTTCCAAGCCCTTCTTCCAACTGAACCAGCGGCTGCCAAGCAAGCGATAACAGCTTCGCGCTACTCATCAGTTTGCGCGGAGCGCCATCAGGCTTGGAGGTATCAAAGCGGAGAGTTCCGGAATAACCAACTACCGCAGCAACCAGCTCAGCTACTTCGCGAATACTGTAATCGTGCCCAAATCCCACGTTAATGTGCGAGCACATAGGCGTTACGCACTGTTGCCACCGATCAGTCGACAGGTTCATGACATGAACACTCGCAGCAGCCATATCGTCGACATACAGAAACTCGCGACGTGGTTCGCCAGTACCCCAAACGACCACCTGCTCATCCCCACGCAGCTTGGCCTCGTGAAAACGACGGATAAGCGAGGGAATTACGTGACTATTTTCAGAGTGGTAATTATCGCCGGGGCCATAAAGGTTGGTTGGCATTACGCTGCGATAATCGCGCCCATATTGGCGATTGTAGCTTTCGCACAGCTTGATGCCCGTTATTTTGGCGAGCGCATAGGGTTCATTGGTCGGCTCTAACGGCCCCGTAAGCAAGCTATCCTCGGCCATTGGCTGAGGAGCAAGCCTAGGATAAATACAGGACGACCCCAAAAAGAGCAGTTTCTGTACATCTGCGACATGCGCGCTGTGAGTGATATTAGCCTCGATCATCAGGTTTTCATAAATGAACTCAGCTGGGTAAGAATGGTTGGCATGGATGCCGCCTACCTTGGCTGCCGCCATATAGACCTGATCAATACGCTCGTTCTGAAAGAAAGCATCTACAGCCGCCTGACTGCAAAGATCAAGTTCGCTGCGACTACGAGTAACAATATTTTGGTAGCCCAAAGCCATCAGCTGTCGAACAATAGCGGAGCCGACCATGCCTCTATGGCCTGCGACGAAAATACGTGCGTTAAGATCGTCGGACATTCCCATCAGCTCTCCACCGAAACCGGTACATCATGCCCGTGTGCTTTCAATAAAGAATGTCGCTGGGCAGCTTTAAGATCCTCAGCCACCATCTCTGCACACATTTCTTGAACAGTGATTTCCGGGACCCACCCAAGCGACACCTTGGCCTTCGTAGGATCGCCCAGTAGGGTTTCTACCTCAGCTGGGCGGAAATAACGCGGATCGACACGAACAACTACATCGCCAACTTTAAGACCTGGAGCTTTCTGACCCTCGATAGAGGAAACAATCGCAACTTCCTCTACGCCCAATCCCTCGAAGCGCAGAGTAATACCGAGTTCAAGCGCTGACCACTCAATAAACTGACGCACGCTGAACTGTACGCCGGTAGCAATAACAAAGTCTTCAGGCTTCTCCTGTTGGAGCATCAACCACTGCATCCGCACATAATCCTTGGCATGCCCCCAGTCACGCAAAGCGTCGAGATTACCGAGGTATAAGCAATTCTCAAGTCCCTGTGCAATATTGGCTAATCCGCGGGTGATCTTACGTGTGACAAATGTTTCACCACGGCGAGGGCTTTCATGGTTGAAAAGAATGCCGTTACAGGCATACAGGCCATACGCTTCACGGTAGTTAACAGTAATCCAGTAGGCATACAACTTAGCCACAGCATAAGGGCTTCGCGGATAGAATGGAGTCGTCTCTTTCTGAGGTACTTCTTGCACGAGACCATAGAGTTCGCTGGTGGATGCTTGGTAAAAACGGGTCTTTTTCTCCAACCCAAGGATACGTATGGCTTCCAATAACCGCAACGTACCCATAGCATCCACATCGGCGGTGTATTCAGGTGACTCGAAGCTAACAGCTACGTGTGATTGAGCACCTAGGTTATACAATTCGTCCGGCTGAACTTCTTGCAAAATCCGAATAAGATTCGAGGTATCTGTCAAGTCGCCATAATGCAAGCGAAAACGTGCGTGCTCTACATGCGGATCTTGATAGATGTGATCTACACGCTGAGTATTGAACGAAGATGCACGACGCTTAATACCGTGAACTTCGTAGCCTTTTTCCAGGAGAAATTCGGCAAGGTAAGAACCGTCTTGCCCAGTGATGCCAGTGATGAGGGCTTTTTTTGTCATTGCACTGTTCCCCAGCAAGCTCTTCTATTATTAAACACTTCAAGTTTTTCCAAAAGTCTTAATTCAGCGTCGAAACGTAACGCATCTACTTTCTTCAACTGTTCATAACCCGCGGACACAAGCTTTTTTTGAAGATCATTATCGTCGTATATACGCTCTATTGCGCCAGCCAGTTCAAAAGCAGAATCCGGGCTAACACACAACGCACCGTCTCCTACTTGCTCACTTAACAATATAGAGTAAATGACGGGTTTGCCCGCTCCCCACGCTTCAAGAGGCGGTAAATTGGTAGGCCCAAAATAGGTAGGCATTACTAGAGCCTTAGAAAGCGAATACAATCCACGCATGTCTTGTTCATCAACAAAACCTGTAAACAATATCTGATCGGCCACGCCTAACTTTTCCGCTACAGTTTTCACGTGTGCTTTGTTACTCTGCTCACCGCCACAAAAAACAGCTGAATAATACTTTCCTTGCTCTTTCAATAAAGCCAAAGCTTGCACAATTCGAACGTGATTTTTATGTGGCCAGAACTGAGCAGGGTAGAATAAATAATTTTCAGGCAAGCCCATCCGGCGAGACAGGCTCTGTAGATCAACTGAGTTTTGGTTATTAAAAAATGCTGCAGGCTGAAAGGGCATCGCTAGCAGACGACTTGAATCCGTGCCATAACAACGAACAGCTCGGCGACTTAACTCTTCTGAGTCTGTCAATGTTAAAAATGAGCGATTGATAGCATGGCGATACAGATTTTCTCTTCGAACAAACTCTCCATTTTCTGAAACCTCTGGAAACTCTGGATGATCCCGATGGCACAGATCCCAGACAGTTAAAACGTAAGAGAGAGAACGAAATGCGAGCGCATAACTGGAAGGACCAGCAAAATAGGCAAGGTCCACCTGCGCAGCAATCATCTCCCGCTCCAGCTTAGTTACAGGTCGCGTGCGAATGACCAACGAGTCTGTTAATGGAGACGACTGCGCCAACACCATCACTCGCAAACGCTCCAGCAGCCCCCTGCGTACATAGCGCACACTGACTCCCTGCAAAGAGGGATGTGCTGCATTTTCCGCAACGGTTGTAAACACCTCAACAGTCATCCAAGAAGGACATATACGTATCAGCTGCCTGATGGCATTGAGTGCTTGCTGAAAGCCACCACCGCTATGTAGCCGCTGCTCCAAAACGATACCGATCTTCATTTTTTTCTCAACACCGAGAATCCTGCCCAAGAGTTTGACGACGGAGCTGTCGCTCCCAGCCACTCTCGGTGATGAATCACCTCAAAGCCATGAAGCTCAGCGAACAATTCTATTTCTGGCAGAAACAGATATCGCATGCGATGAGTCTCTCGGATGATCTCAGTAGTGTCATCTGCCTTTACGAAAGTTTCGTAGTTTACTTCTACAACACATTGCTGCTCGTTTACTTGAGACTCAGCAATACGCAAAATGGAAAAATCGTTATCCTGTAGCCGTTTGATCCTTGTCTCCGGGCGCTGAGTGAGCACCGCAGGGCCATACCAATAATCAAAGATTAGTATCCCGTCTCTCTCAAGGTGAACATTCGCTGTGGCAAATGCAGCCTGCAAGTCTGTGTTGTCTGTTTGATAACTAAAAACATGAAAAAGAGAGAGCACCACATCGAATTTCCGGCCAGCTCGGTAGCTCCGTACATCACCAACAGAAAAATTCAAGCGCTCACGTAATTCGGAGGATAACGAGTCTCGCCTTTTCGATGCGGTAGCAAGCATCGTTTCGCTAAGGTCGATACCATGCACTTCATACCCAGCCTCAGCAAAAAGCTGAGCATGAATGCCTGTACCGCAACCCATCTCGAATACAGATGTTTTACCGTCTGCGTGAGCACGCAATACCGAAAGTACGAACTCTGCCTCGCCACGATAATCCTTATCTCGGTAAAGCAGGTCATAATAGCGGGCATATTGATCAAAAACTTTCATTGCATCAAATATCCATAAGCTCGCGAACGGATTCAATGACTCTAACCTGTTGCTCCTGAGTCAACCCCAAACCGCTAGGAATATAGAAGCCTCGTCGAGCGAGATTCTCGGAAACAGGGTAATGTTCGCCACTAAAAAGCCCCATTTTTTTGAATACGGGCTGCTCATGCATCGACCAGAAAAATGGACGTGTCCCCACCCCCATCTTACCAAGACGCCCCATGGCCTCTTCTGCATCAAACGGAACATTGGCATCAAGCACCATGCCGAAGACCCAATAAATATTTTCGGCATAAACGGTACTTGCCAGAGGTAATTGCAAGCCAGCAACATTAGACAGACCGGCCTGATAGCTCGCCCCCATCTCGCGCTTGCGTAGTACGAACTCCGGAAGCCGTTCAAGCTGAGCAACACCTAAAGCGGCCTGCAAATTCGTCATACGCAGATTCCACCCCAAACGCTCATGAACAAAACGCTTTTGAGGCTGGAAACACAGGTTGCGTAAACTACGGCACTCATCAGCCAAGCGGTCGTCATTCGTGACGATCATTCCGCCTTCACCAGTAGTAATGTGTTTGTTCGGATAGAAACTAAAAATGCTGACATCTCCGAAACTACCACAAGGACGCCCTTTGTAGGTCTGCCCGTGCATTTCAGCTGCATCTTCAATAACTTTCAATCCGTGATCTTGAGCAATTTTTAATAACGGATCCATATCGACCGGCAAGCCGTATATATGAACGACCATAATTGCTCTGGTTCGAGAAGTAACTTTCTCTTCAACTTGGTTAATATCCATATTCCAGGTCAACGGATCACTGTCAACCAGAACCGGTACCAAACCGGAGCGAACAATCTGACTAATACAAGAAATGATGGCAAATGTTGGCAATATAATCTCGTCACCAGACACCAACCCCAGTGCCTCTATCGCAGCATCTATAGCAGCAGTACCATTGGAAACAGCAATTGCATGCGTACGCCCGACGCTGATAGCAAACTCGTCTTCGAAACGCTTGATGAAAGGTCCTTCGGAAGAAATCCATCCAGTATCAATACATTCTGTTAGATACTTTTTTTCATTACCATTCAAGAGAGGTTCATTAACGGGAATAAAAGCCATGTTATTTCAACCTCACCTGGTCAATCGATATTGGATCGAAGCGCGTTTTATCCGCTTCACCCGCATAGGGCCCTTGCTTGACTTCAATAATTTCACTTGCCTCAAGCATCTCAAATCCATGTCCACCAAAGGCCAGCAGTATCACATCCCCCTGAAAAAGGGTTCGACTTTCAAGATAATTCTGATCTTCGTCATAAAAATCAACGCGAACACGACCCGTCTTGATAAACAATACTTCCTTGGTATATTGAACTTCACGCGGCACGGCATTATGGACATGTGGAGGAATTACATATCCCTCTGGACGATTCATGTAACCCAGTTGCTGCGAGTAATCACCGGGGGTAAAAAAATGAATACCCTCCTCCCGATAATCTGCACGCAGCAGAAGGGCAAGCATTTTTCCATCCCAGACAATTTTCTCTATCATGGGTCGCATATCCTTAATAATAAACTGAGCGGTGCACCCAAGCGCGAACCTCTGGGTCTTCGCGATAGGCTTTCTGGTGATAGGAAAAACCGGCTTTATGCCCTTTTTTCAGTTCCGCCAACGCCATTCTAAGATCTCTACCGCTCATTAGATCACTAATTTTACGGACAGCGAACCCGGCAGCTCTTCGAAAAAAAATGACCATTGACTTGGGGGCTACGTCAGGCTGATTTTCTCGCAAACTTGTAAATGAATCAGAAACGCCTTGACTATACCCGCGCTGATAAAAATAGCGGAATGTCATCCGCTCCGGCGTAACTTTGTGAAATACCGAAGCACCTGGGTGGAATACACACCTCATTTTCGAATTTTCAACAAAACGCGAAACGTGAGTTTCTCCGTCGCCACGAAAACGGATAAGTTCTTGAGGCATTCCGTCGGGGTGAAATCCTCCAGCCTGGAGCAGAACATCTTTACGAATTGAAAAATTACAGCCCCAAACTAAATAAGGTGAAATATCCCCGGGAACACGGGTGAACTCAATAACACTCAACGACGGAATGAAATGATAACCTTGAGCATCAGAGCGCTGCCAAAGCCGCTTTAGCCAAAGAGGCGGCTCTTCAAGAAATTTCGGATAGTTATTTCCTCCGACCATCGCCACATCTGCATCTTGAAAAGCCTCAGCAATACTCTCCAACCAAGTAGGCAGCGCCTCGATATCATCATCAGCGAAGACGAGTATCTCTCCCCTGGCGGACAACATTCCTGCATGACGCCCATTGTGCAAACCAGGCTCTGGCGTATAGATACCTACCAAGTTACGAATATGGCCTTGATAACTCTCAATTACGCTTGACGTTGCATCCGTCGACCCGTTATCAACCACTATGACTTCAAATGCAGAGCTGTCTAAACTTTGAGAGGAAATAGACTCCAGCGCCTGCGCCAACAGGTCAGCACGGTTTCGTGTAGGGATAATAACGGAGATCATGGATTCTTCGCCAATACGCCCCACCACATATTCGGTAGGCTTTCATGCTGCTCAACGAGCGGCATCACATCTTCGTGAACAACACGCTGTACTCCTTCAGCCCAGCCATAATCATGGAAAATGACAACAGCTCCTGGTTTTAAAAAAACCTTATAATATTCCCAATCAGCTTTTGCACCTTCGTACGAATGATCGCCATCGATAAAAAGCAAATCAAGCTCAGAAACAGTCGACCGAACAACTTCAACGACCTGTGTACTATATCCGCGAACTGGAACTATTTTTCTAGAATATTTTTCCGTATTCTTCTTGAACTCACTCCACGTATCACGATGCCCCTCCGTCATAGCATCATTGTTCCATGTATCCACACATAGAATCCGAGCAGCTTGATCATCCTTTACAGCAGCCCCAAAACAACATGCCGAAGCGCCAATATAAGAGCCAATCTCGCATATATTACGCTTACCTAAAGCCAACTTATTAAGCGCAATACGTTCCTTCATAGTGAGATGTGATTCAACTCCAAAAGCACTAATCAAGCGTGGATGCCGCATCATATAAAGCAGCTTTTTTACTTTACCCTTAACTTGCGAAAAGGAGAATTTCATACAGTCCCTCTTTCACTGACTTTTTTTGCAGGAACACCTACATAAACTCCGCTGGCAGAAAGCGTTCGGTTTACTACCGCGCCTGCACCAATAACACTACCTCGCCCTACTATTACACCATCTAGCACACGAACACCTGCACCGAACCAAACGTCATCTTCTACGCATATCCCTTTCATTGTTTCGCCTTGCTGATAAATAAACAAATCGGGATCAGAAAAGTTATGGTTAGATGGTATAAACACCGAATGTGTCGCAATGCGCACACCGTTCCCTATCAACAATCCGCCATGCCCATAAAGAACACAGTATGGATTAACAGAGCAGTTTTTTCCGATACTTATCTTGCCGCCATAGGCCCGCAAAATTACTCCTTTATCAATGAAGCAACCTTCGGCGATAGAAATTTCTCCGCCCATACAAGAAACCTCTGCGCTCCACTTCACATGAGCCGACCAAGAGACCTGAACTCCCTGCAAACGTAAAACCAACACCCTTGCAAGAGAAGAAAACTGTATAAACCTGCCCTTAATTCTTTCGAAAATACGCATTATACATCCAAGCAAAAATCTCACTATATGCACCCCGATTCATATGACATATAAACACAAACAAAGAAAAAGCCATGATGATTGAGACTATAGCACCTATCCAAGCAGCATCAAAAAAGTGCTCTACAAAAATCAAGCACGTTAGCGATACCGAAAAGATCGCTATATATCTGATAAAAAACCAAGATTCTATGCCCAGGCATTTATGTGCCAGTACCGCATGAATTAAGCTTCCGAAGGCAACAACACAAAGAAGCCGAGCATAAAGAAAAGCCTCCAATCCATACTCAACAGAAAAAATATACGCAGGAAGAAACACAGCAACACCTATGGCCATAGGGTAGACCTCGTACTGAGGAGAACCAGCCGCCCTATAGGCTTCGGAATTTGCCACAAACAAACAAGATAGTCCCTGAGCCAAAGCAATAACACCTATTACTTGGCCGACTCCCGCCCATACATCTTCAAAGAATAGGGATTCTGCCCAATTTGAAATACCGTATATAAAAAAGCCCAAAGGGAGAAAAATCCCGCCTAAAACATTAACAATTTTTCTCAATGAAAGTGAAATATCTTGCTTCGCCTCACGAACGAGCCAGGAATAAAAAACAGGAAGTACAGGCGCAGAAACGATTGCATAACCATATATAACCAATAAACTACCAACACGATAAAGGCCAAGCTCGTGGCCGCCTAAAAAAGCGCCAACTATTAGAGCGTCGGCCCACTGGTAAAACCAAGCTAGAAATCCGGCTAATCCCACCCAAGAGCCAAATCGCACCATATCTCGAGTGACATCACTTTTAAAAATTAGCCTGGGCCTCCAAGTGCTAATGCTCCAGAGCATAACAACTTGAACAAGCTGTCCAGCCAAGGTACCCATCACTAAAGCCCAATACCCCCAACCGTACCAAGCCAATGGAACCGATGCCATTCCTGGTAGAATAACGGTGGCAAAACGCACCCAAAATAATTTTTTAAAGCTCATTTCCTTCTGTAATAAAGCAATTTGCACAGAACATAATGCACCAAAAATAATCTGCACAGTCATTGCTTTTAAGACAGCGGTTACTCGATCGTCCTGGAAAAAAGATAGCGCTATTGAACTTGAAAAGCCATACAGTGTAATAGCGATTACGACCCCTAGGCCAACATTTATCCAAAAAGCTGAATTAGCCGCAACAGCCAATTCTGTTTGTTGCCGAATCAGAGCTTTACTCATTCCTGCTTCCCAAAATATCTGAGAGAACGCAACAACCATCATTGCGGCAGTCATAACACCAAAATCTTCTGGCGTAAGAAACCATGCTAAGACAATAAACAGCAATGGTTGAACAAGTTTAGTCGCAAACTCCGCAAGAAACGACCACTTCAGGGCATTAACAAAGCTCATGAGCTTATATAATTCCTGTACCAACCCACCCAAGACTTAATACCATCCGCCAACGCAGTCTTAGGCTCGAACCCCACAGCAGAATTAATAGCATCTATATCTGCATATGTAGCAAGCACATCTCCATTTTGCATTGGCAGATAGTTTTTTACCGCCTCAATACCAAGCACGCCCTCAAGGAGCTCTATAAAATCCATAAGCTCAACTGGCGTATGGTTTCCAATATTGTAAATTCGATAAGGCGCATGACTTACTGATGAGCCAAACTCATTGGAAACCTTCTGTGGCTTTGGTGAAGGAACTTGATCAAGCACGCATACTGTGCCATCGACTATATCGTCGATATAAGTAAAATCCCGAAGCATCTTGCCATGATTAAATACATCAATAGGTCGCCCCTCTAGGATCGCAGAGGTAAATAGCCAAGGCGCCATATCAGGCCTACCCCAAGGGCCATACACTGTAAAATATCGCAATCCTGTCACTGGCAACTCGTATAGATGACTATAACTGTGCGCCATTAACTCATTAGATTTTTTCGTAGCCGCATACAAGGAAACGGGATAATCCACATTGTCGCTTACAGAAAATGGAATTTTTTTGTTCGCGCCATAGACACTGGAAGAGCTTGCGTATACTAGGTGCTCCACTCCGTTATGCCTGCAGCCTTCTAAAATATTGACAAAGCCAACCAAATTACTTTGAACATAGGCATTTGGATTTTTCAGCGAATAGCGAACCCCGGCCTGAGCTGCCAAGTTAACAACCCGTTCCGGCCTTACATCAGAAAAAACCTTGCTTAGAAAGGCAACATCGGCGATATCTCCTTTATAGAAGAAAAATGCCTCATATTGTTCAAGTTGCTTCAGTCGCGCCTGCTTTAGTTGGGGATCATAATAGTCATTCAGATTGTCGACGCCAAAAACCTCATCACCTCGTTCGAGCAGCCGCTTTGCTACATGCATTCCGATGAAGCCAGCAGCTCCTGTTACCAAGACCTTCATGCGTCTCCTCCAAACAGATCGCGCGTATAGACCTTATCAGCTACGTCATTGAGCACTGCATTGCAACGATTGGCGATGATGATATCCGCCTCTGCCTTAAATGCCGCCAAATCCCTCATAACTCGAGAGCGATAGAACTCTGCATCCGCAAGTGCAGGTTCAAAGATTATGACGTCTATACCTTTGGCCTTGAGACGCTTCATAATGCCCTGGATGGCAGATGCGCGGAAATTGTCGCTGCCAGCCTTCATAACCAGCCTGTAAATCCCTACCGTTTTCGGATTACGTCGCAGAATATCTTCTGCAATAAAATCCTTGCGGGTAGTGTTTGCTTCAACAATCGCGTGAATCAGGTTCTGCGGTACGTCTTGGTAGTTAGCCAGCAGCTGCTTTGTATCTTTGGGGAGGCAATACCCGCCATAGCCAAAACTGGGATTGTTGTAGTGGCTACCTATACGCGCATCCAGACACACACCGTCAATGATTTGACGAGTATCCAGGCCGTGTGTAAGCGCATAGGTGTCTAGCTCATTGAAAAAAGCTACACGCATTGCTAGGTAGGTATTCGCAAATAACTTGATTGCTTCCGCCTCGGTGCTATCAGTGAATAGCACAGGTACACCCTGCTTAACCGCGCCCTGCTGCAGGAGCCCTGCAAACACCTCCGCCCTGCTCGAGCGCTCACCTACAACTATTCGGCCAGGGTATAGGTTGTCGTACAGCGCCTTCCCCTCACGTAAAAACTCTGGGGAGAAAATAAGGTTCTCAGTATCCAGAGCCTGCCGAGTTCGCTCGGTATAGCCCACGGGAACAGTGGACTTGATCACCATCACTGCCCTGGGGTTGATGGCAACGACATCACGGACAACCGCCTCAATGGACTGCGTATTGAAGTAATTGGTCTTCGGGTCGTAGTCCGTCGGCGTCGCAATGATGACGAAGTCAGCGCCGTCATAGGCTTCATTCTTATTGAGCGTCGCTCGGAAGTTGAGTGACTTGTTATCCAGGAACTCCTGAATCTCCGCATCTTCGATGGGCGATTGACGACGGTTCAGCAAGTCAACCTTTTCAGGGACGAGATCCACAGCTACGACTTCGTTGTGCTGTGCCAGCAGAACGGCATTGGCCAGGCCGACGTAACCAAGGCCAGCGATGGCGATTTTCAATGACTTCTCCCGTACTGGTCATCAAAACGCACGATGTCGTCCTCGCCCAGGTAGCTGCCAGACTGCACTTCAATGATCTCCAGGGGGATACTGCCGGGGTTGGAAAGGCGATGAATGTCGCCCAAGGGAATGTAGGTGCTCTGATTTTCGCTGAGTAACAGCGTTTCACTGCCCCGAGTGATTTCTGCTGTGCCCTGAACAACGACCCAGTGCTCGGCGCGATGGTGATGTTTCTGCAGACTCAAGCTGGCTTTGGGGTTGACCTGGATGCGCTTGACCTTGAAGCGCCCCCCCTCGTCGATGCTGTCATACCAGCCCCAAGGACGATGAACCTTCCGGTGGAGGCTGAGTTCTTCCCGAGACTGCTGATTGAGCAGACTCACGATCTGCTTGACCTCCTGGCAACGGCTTCTGTCCGCGACCAGAACGGCGTCTGCCGTTTCAATCACCACCAGATTCTCCACGCCGACCAATGCCACCAGGCGGCTGTTGGCATGCACAAGCGAATTACGGCTTTCGGTTATCAGCACATCACCCTTGAGCGCATTGCCGCCCTCCTCTTTGGGCGATACGTTCCAGACGGCATCCCATGCACCCAGATCGCTCCAGCCGGCATCCAAGGGCACCATCTTGATCGGGAAACTACTGCCGGGGCATTTTTCCATGACGGCGTAGTCGACAGACTCACTGGGGATCGCCGAAAAAGCCTCACTCTCAGGACGAATAAATGCGCCGTCTATTCGCTTATTTGCCCAGGCGGCCAAGGTCGCCTGAAAAATATCGGGCCGAAAGGACTCCAAGGCCTGCAGCCACACGGACGCCTTGAGCACGAACAGACCGGCGTTCCAGTAATAGCCACCTTCATCCAGATAGGCCTGAGCGGTGTCCCTGTCGGGCTTCTCTACAAAGCGCTCGACTGCGGCTACAGCCTCTTCGGAGGCACTCACTTTGATATAGCCGTAGCCGGTTTCAGGCTTGTCGGGGGTAATACCTAGGATGACGATATTTCCCTTATCCGCCGACTCAACGGCTTGGCGCACCGCACGGCAAAAGGCGTCGTCATCATTGATGGCCTGATCAGCGGGTGTGACGACAAGGACTGGATCATCCCCTGCATCACGCGCAGCCAGAGCGGCCAGCGTCAGCGCAGGAGCAGTATTACGCCCATTGGGCTCAAGCAGGAAAGTGGCTCGATCAACCCTCAGCTCTCGCAACTGCTCCTGGGCTAAAAAGCGATGCTCTTCATTGCAGACGATGTAGGGCATGCAAGGAGAAGCCTCGGCCTCGCCTACACCGAGAAGGCGCTTGATGGACTGCTGAAACAGACTGTCATTGCCGACCAGGGAGAGAAACTGCTTGGGAAATCCTGCGCGCGATAAGGGCCATAAACGCGTACCTGCGCCACCACACAAGACGACGGGCTGAACGGGAGTAGCTGGTTTCATGAGACATTGAACCTGTTGTGATGGGTACTCATCAGCTGATGACGACACCGATTCCATTCCGGGCCCCATCAAGTTCCAAACGAAAAATATATCATTGAAACTACTCAGGTTTCTTGGAATATCTGTATGCCCGAAAGCCCACCGATCACGGTACGGCGCGCCCCGGGGAATCTAGAACCTCAACCCTTTCACAAGGGGTTTTCTTTATAGCTGGCCGGGCAAGATTATCTTCGCCTGGTGCCCCTCACAGGCATAGCGCTCACGCAGCCTTTGCGCCAAAGCTGTTCGTGCAGGGTTATCACCATGCACCAGCCGAATTTCGCCTGGCCACTCACGCATCCCCGTAACGAAGCCGACCAACCCTTCCTGATCCGCATGCGCCGAGTACCCACCAATGCTGTCAACACCTGCCCGTATGGTGTATCGCTCCCCGTCCAGGGAGACGTAACCGCCGTTCGGGCTGTGCAGCTGGATGGCGTGGCCGGGTGTTCCCCGTGCCTGGTAGCCGACAAAGAGCACATTATGCCGGTTATCGCCGAGCATGGCTTTCAAGTAGTTGATGATTCGACCATTGGAGCACATGCCGTTGCCGGCGATGACCACAGCGGGCCGTGCACTGTCCGCCAGATGACGGACCATGGCCAGGTGCTCCTGGTGGCTGTCGACGGTCAGCAGTTGCTCGAAACCCAGCGGCTTGCGCCCCTCTTCCAGCAGCTGCTGTGCTTCGTCGTTCCAGAACGGCTGCAATTCGCGATAGACCCGGGTGAAGCGGCTGGCCAGGGGTGAATCGAGGATGATCGGTAGATTGGCCCAGATATTATCGCCCTTCCCCCCAGCACCACCGGCTCGTTGCTCATGCAGGATGCCTTCCAGTTCGTAGAGCAGTTCCTGGGTGCGTCCGATGCTGAACGCCGGGATCAGTACCGTACCCTTGTCCTCAAGCGCCCGTTCGATCACGCGACGCAGGCGTTCGCGACGGCGTTGCCGATCTTCATGCAGCCGGTCACCGTAGGTGCTTTCAAGGATCAGGGTATCGGCCCGCTCGGGAGATTCGGGCGGTCGCAGCAGCGGCGTGTGTGATGCCCCCAGGTCACCGGAAAAGACGATGCGCTTGCTCTCTTCGGAGGCAGGGTAATGCAGGTCGATTTCCGCATAGGCCGATCCCAGGATATGCCCGGCTCGCTGCAGGCGCAGGCGGCACTGCAGGTGCTCGGTATCCTGAAGGGTGAACCAGGTGTCGTATGGCACGGCGATGATGCGCTGTTCGATCAGCGACAGGTAGCGCTCGACCTGCCTCTGGTCACGGCTGAAGCCCAGCTTGAAGGCATCCTCCAGCACGATGGGCAGAAGCCGGGCCGACGGTTCGCTGCACAGGATCGGCCCCTGGAAACCGGCCGCCAGCAAGTAGGGAATGCGCCCGACATGATCAATATGCACATGCGTGGCCAGCAGCGCCTGGATACCGTCCAGCGGGAATTCGATGGCCAGCCTGTCGGCACCGGAGCGCCCATCTGCTGAGGCCTCTTCCCCCTGGAAAAGGCCGCAGTCGATCAGGAGGCTGTGACGGGCATCCATGAGCAGTTGATGGCAGGAGCCGGTGACGCCGTCCGTAGCGCCATGATGCAAAATCTGAGGGTATGGCATCAGGTTAGTCCGTTAACCAAGTGATGAGTGAGTGTGTTCGGGGAACCAGAAACGGCGGGAATTCTGACACGGCAGTCGCTCAGGTCAAGCAACGGGCGCGATATGAACGGCGCGAAGACGGCCGGCAAAAGAAGGCGGAGGCAGGAGATGACTCAGGCGACGCCCAAGAAAAACCCGGCAAAGGCCGGGTCATTCATCTTCGTTTACACGATCGCGTAATTCTTTACCCGGCTTGAAGTGCGGGACGAACTTGCCATCCAGGCGAACCGACTGACCTGTCTTCGGATTGCGACCGACGCGTGGAGCACGATAGTGCAGAGAGAAGCTGCCGAAGCCGCGGATTTCAATACGATCCCCGGTGGCCAGCGCCTGAGACATCTGTTCCAGCATGGTCTTGATTGCCAGCTCGACATCTTTATTCGAGAGCTGCCCCTGATGGGTGACAATCCGTTCGATCAACTCCGACTTGGTCATGGTTTTCCCTTCTTTTTCAAGTGGCTAGATCACTCGATAGAAGGGTTTTAGCATGCTGATCAGCTTTTGAACAGCCTAAAAGACACCCCACCAGAAAATTGTGCACCAGATAGCGCACGATAGAGGCAGTTGACGTAAGCCCTTGTCTGGATTGGATTGTTTGCGAGCTGCCTATGACAAAAGACATATGCTCGGTATTGGCGCGCTCGGTTCGTGGAGAAATTTTACCTGTCAGCGATACCTAGGTAGATAACTATTCGCCGCGGGGCGCGGCTCCTACAATGGATAGCGACATGACTCAGCTCTTGCGGGAGCCCGACCCGGGGCGAAGCCTTGTGGAGCGTCAGTGATATCGCGGCGTGGCTGCGATTCGCCGCGCGGGCGCGGCTCCTACAGTGGATCGCGACATGACTCAGCTCTTGGAGGAGCCCCGTCTCGGGGCGAAGCGTTGTGGTGCGCCTGCAATATCGAGGCAGGCTCGCGATTCGCCGCGAGACGCGGTTCCTACAAGGGACCACTGCATCAGCCCGGCTCTTGTGGGAGCTCCGACCAGGGGCGAAGCTTTGCAGGCCGTAACGCATGTCACGCCTCAAGAAACCGAACTACTCTGAATAAGCTACTAGCCACGGGAAAGGATTCCCATGCAAGATCATCGCTATGCATCTCACCGCCTCCGACAGGGACGCTGGTCCCTCCACGGGCAGATTTACATGGTGACCACGGTCACCAAGAATCGACAGCCTGCCTTCAGCGACTTTGTCGCCGCCAGAATATTGATCAACACCATCCGACAAGATGAACTGCGGGACTCGCACGCCACGCTCTCTTATGTACTCATGCCTGATCACCTGCATTGGCTGCTACAGCTCCGGCAAGGCACACTTTCACAACTGGTAGGCCGGGTTAAATCCATCTCAGCTAAACGCTTGGGCAAAGCGCTCTGGCAGAAAGGTTTTCATGATCGCGCCCTGCGCCGAGAGGAGGACATTCGTGATGTGGCACGTTACATCGTCGCCAACCCACTACGCGCCGGCCTCGTGAAACGATTAGGTGATTACCCACATTGGGATGCGATCTGGCTGTAGCGCGCCGGAGATAACACGGTAATCGTTCGCCGCGGGGCGCGGCCCTACAAGGGGTCGAGGCGCTGCTGGCTTCTGTAGGGAGCCCCGACTCGGGGCGAAGCGTTGTGGTACGTCAGCAATGTCGCGGCGTGGTTGCGATTCGCCGCGGGGCGCGGCTCCTACAGTGAATCGCGACATAACCCAGTTCTTGTGGGAGCCCCGACCCGGGGCGAAGCATTGTGGTACGTCAGCGATGTCGCAGACACAAAAAAGGGCGACCGAAGTCGCCCTTTTTCTGGATTACCCGAACTTAGTTCTGGTTTTCCATTTGTGCGCGGATCAGATCACCGATGGTGGTCGGACCGGCAGTTTCAACGTCCTGCTTGCTGCGCATTTCTTTGATCGCTTCCTTCTCGTCTTCAACGTCTTTCGACTTGATCGAGAGGCTGATCACGCGGCTCTTGCGGTCAACGCTGATGATCTTGGCTTCTACTTCTTCGCCTTCTTTCAGCACGTTGCGCGCGTCTTCAACGCGGTCACGGCTGATTTCGGAGGCTTTCAGAGTCGCTTCGATGTCGTTGCCCAGATCGATGATGGCGCCTTTGGCGTCAACTTCTTTCACGGTGCCACGGACGATGGTGCCCTTGTCATTGACCGACACGTAGTTGGAGAACGGATCGTCTTCCAGCTGCTTGATGCCCAGGGAGATGCGCTCGCGCTCCGGGTCAACGGACAGGATGACGGTTTCCAGCTCGTCGCCTTTCTTGAAGCGGCGTACAGCTTCTTCGCCTACTTCGTTCCAGGAGATGTCGGACAGGTGAACGAGGCCGTCGATGCCGCCATCCAGACCAATGAAGATACCGAAATCGGTGATCGACTTGATGGTGCCGGAGATCTTGTCACCCTTGTTGAACTGACCGGAGAAGTCTTCCCACGGGTTGGTCTTGCACTGCTTGATACCCAGGGAGATACGACGACGCTCTTCGTCGATATCCAGGACCATGACTTCCACTTCGTCGCCGACGTTGACGACTTTGGACGGGTGGATGTTCTTGTTGGTCCAATCCATTTCGGATACGTGCACCAGACCTTCCACGCCTTCTTCCAGCTCTGCGAAGCAGCCGTAGTCGGTCAGGTTGGTAACGCGCGCCATGACGCGGGTGCTTTCCGGGTAACGAGCCTTGATGGCAACCCATGGGTCTTCGCCCAGTTGCTTCAGGCCCAGGGATACGCGGTTACGCTCGCGATCGTACTTCAGAACCTTGACGTCGATCTCGTCGCCAACGTTGACGATCTCGGACGGGTGCTTGATACGCTTCCAGGCCATGTCGGTGATGTGCAGCAGACCATCGACGCCGCCCAGGTCAACGAACGCACCGTAGTCGGTGAGGTTCTTGACGATACCTTTGACCTGCTGGCCTTCCTGCAGCGATTCCAGCAGAGCTTCGCGCTCGGCGCTGTTTTCGGCTTCCAGGACGCTGCGACGGGAAACGACAACGTTGTTGCGCTTCTGGTCCAGCTTGATGACCTTGAATTCCAGCTCTTTGCCTTCCAGGTGAGTGGTATCACGCACCGGACGGACATCGACCAGGGAACCCGGCAGGAACGCGCGGATGCCGTTGACGTCAACGGTGAAGCCGCCTTTGACCTTGCCGTTGATAACGCCCTTGACCACTTCTTCAGCAGCGAAAGCAGCTTCCAGAACAATCCAGCACTCGGCGCGCTTGGCTTTCTCGCGGGACAGCTTGGTTTCACCGAAGCCGTCTTCAACCGCGTCCAGCGCAACGTGGACTTCGTCACCGACTTTGATGGTCAGCTCGCCTTGTTCGTTGTAGAACTGCTCGAGCGGGATGACGCCCTCGGACTTCAGACCGGCATGTACAGTGACCCAGTCACCGTCGATGTCGACCACGATGCCGGTGATGATGGCACCCGGCTGCATGTCGAGGGATTTCAGGCTTTCTTCAAAAAGTTCTGCAAAGCTTTCGCTCATGTTGATTCCTGTTGATCAAGGGCAGGGATTTGCCCAAACCACACTCCAGACAATGTGGGTTCGTTCACGTAAAAAGAGGCCTACGGGACTAGGACTGGTTTCCCGTATGCCTCCTTGCGAGCGGATCAGCTTAAGCAGCTGTTGCTCAGGTTATCCAGCGAGGTCGCGATTGGCGACTTCGCTCAGAATTCGTTCAAGCACCTGCTCGATGGACAGTTCGGTGGAATCCAGCTGAATTGCATCGGCGGCCGGCTTGAGCGGTGCCACGGTTCGCTGCATGTCGCGCTCGTCGCGCGCCCGAATCTCATCAAGAAGACTCGCGAGATTAACATCATCGCCCTTGGCCTTCAACTGCAAGTAGCGGCGACGCGCGCGCTCCTCGGCGCTGGCGGTCAGGAAAATCTTCAGCGGCGCGTCCGGGAACACCACTGTGCCCATGTCGCGGCCATCGGCCACCAGGCCCGGCATTTCCTGGAATGCCCGCTGGCGCTGCAGCAAGGCTTCGCGCACGGCCGGCAGAGAAGCGACCTGCGAAGCACCGGCACCCACCTGCTCGTTACGGATGGCGTCCGTGACCTCCTCGCCTTCCAGAATGATGCGCTGCCCCTGGCCATCGGCCCCGGCGATGAACTGCACATCCAGGTGAGCCGCGAGGACTTTCATCGACTCTTCGTTGGTCAGGTCCACGCCGTGGTTGCTCGCGGCGAATGCCAGCAGGCGGTAGAGCGCGCCCGAGTCGAGCAGACTCCAGCCGAGCTGCTTGGCCAGCAGGCCGGCAACCGTTCCCTTGCCCGAGCCGCTTGGCCCGTCGATTGCGATGACCGGTGCCTGGACAGTCATGACTTGCCCTCCTCGGCCACTTGAATCCCCACCTGCGCCGCCAGGGCGAGGAAGTTCGGGAACGAGGTGGCGACGTTGGCGCAGTCGTGGATGCGGATCGGCGCGGTCGCACGCAGCGAGGCCACGCTGAAGGACATGGCGATACGGTGGTCGCCATGGCTGTGCACTTCGCCGCCGCCAATCACGCCACCTTCGATGACGATGCCGTCCGGGGTCGGCTCGGCTTTCACGCCCAGCGCGATCAGGCCATCGGCCATGACCTGGATACGGTCGGATTCCTTGACCCGCAGCTCCTCTGCACCGCGCAGCACGGTGCGGCCCTGGGCGCAGGACGCGGCGACGAACAGCACCGGAAATTCATCGATGGCCAGCGGTACCAGGTCTTCCGGGATATCGATGCCTTTCAGCTCAGCCGAACGCACACGGATGTCCGCCACCGGCTCGCCGCCGACTTCACGCTGGTTTTCCAGGGTGATGTCGCCCCCCATCAGCTTGAGGATGTCGATCACGCCGGTACGGGTCGGGTTGATGCCCACGTGCTCCAGCACCAGCTCGGAATCCCGGGCGATACTGCCCGCCACCAGGAAGAACGCGGCGGAAGAGATATCCGCCGGGACTTCGATATGGGTAGCGCTCAGCGTGTGGCCGGACTCGACGCTGGCGGTGCTGCCCTTGACCGCCACCGGGTAGCCGAAGCCACGCAGCATGCGCTCGGTATGGTCACGGGTCGGCGCTGGCTCGGTGACCGAAGTCCCGCCAGCGGCATAGAGGCCGGCGAGCAGCAGGCAGGATTTGACCTGCGCGCTGGCCATGGGCATCTCGTAGCTCATGCCGGTCAGTTTCTGGCCTCCGCGGATGGTCACTGGCGGACGGCCTTCCGGACCGGTCTCGATGACAGCGCCCATCTCGCGCAGCGGCTTGGCCACCCGGTTCATCGGGCGCTTGGACAGCGACGCATCGCCGGTCAGGGTGGTGTCGAACGGCTGGGCAGCCAGCAGGCCGGACAGCAGGCGCATCGAGGTGCCGGAGTTACCCAGGTAGATCGGGCCAGGTGGCGGTTTCAGGCCATGCATGCCCACGCCATGGATGGTCACGCGACCGTGGTGCGGGCCTTCGATGACCACGCCCATGTCACGGAACGCCTGCAGGGTGGCCAATGCATCCTCGCCTTCCAGGAAGCCTTCGACCTCCGTGGTGCCCTCGGCCAGCGAACCCAGCATGATCGAGCGGTGGGAAATGGATTTGTCGCCCGGAACACGAATTCGCCCGGAAAGTTTGCCACCCGGAGTGGCCAGGAAAATCAGATCGTTCGAGTGCATAGCGTCCACATAGGCCCTGCGGGCCAGAATTTTGCTGAAATGCTCGCGGGCCACACGGGCGCGTGTGAAAACGCCCAGCAACTGGTGCCCATCCCCTGCGTCGACCGCGTCGCGCAAGGCGTCGAGGTCGTCGCGAAACACATCCAGGGTCCGCAGCACGGCCTCGCGGTTGGCGAGGAAGATATCGTGCCACATCACCGGATCACTGCCGGCGATTCGCGTGAAATCGCGAAAACCACCAGCGGCATAGCGGAAAATTTCCAGATTCTCGCTGCGTTTGGCCAGCGAATCGACCAGACCAAATGCCAATAGATGAGGCAGGTGGCTGGTGGCGGCAAGCACCTCGTCGTGGTGCTCGACCTGCATGTGCTCGACATCCGCGCCCAGCTCGCGCCACAGGCGATCCACCAGGGCAATCGCCTGGGCGTCGGAATGCTCGAGCGGCGTGAGGATCACTTTATGCCGGCGGAACAGCTCGCCATTGGCCGCCTCGACACCACTCTGCTCGGACCCGGCAATCGGATGCCCGGGCACGAAGCGCGCCGGCATGCCATCGAACGCCAGGCGCGCCGCGCGCACCACGTTGCCCTTGGCGCTGCCGACATCGGTCAGTACCGCGTCGCCCAGGTCCAGCCTGGCGAGTTCGCCCAGCAGCTTTTCCATGGCCAGGATCGGTACGGCCAACTGAATGACCTGCGCACCCTGGCAGGCAGCCGCCAGGCTCTCCTCGCAGCGGTCGACCACACCCAGCTCGACGGCCATGCGCCGGGACTCAGGGTCGAGATCGACACCCACCACCTCGCGGCACAGGCCACGCTCACGCAGCCCCTTGGCAAACGATCCGCCGATCAGGCCCAGGCCGATGACCACCAAGCGGCCGATCATAGGAACAGCGGGCTGAACCCCAGTGACAGGCTGTTTCGATTCCGTCACGCGCTCAGCACCTTGCCCAACACCTCGAGGAAACGTGCGTTCTCTTCCGGCAGGCCGATGGAAACCCGCAGGTAGGTGGGCATGCCGTAGCCTGCCACCGGGCGCACGATCACGCCGTCACGCAACAAGGCCTGGTTGATGGCGGCGGTGTCGCGGCCGAAATCGATGCAGATGAAGTTGCCCTTGGACGGAATCCAGCCCAGGCCGAGCGCCCGGCAACCGGCTTCCAGCTGCGCCATTCCAGCATCGTTGACTTCGCGGCTGCGCGCCAGGTACTCGGTATCCTCGAGCGCCGCGCAGGCTGCAGCCTGCGCCAGGCTGTTGACGTTGAAGGGCTGGCGAACGCGATTGAGCACATCGGCGATCTGTGCCGAGCTGATCGCGTAGCCCACGCGCAGCGCCGCCAGGCCATAGGCCTTGGAGAAGGTGCGCGAAACCAGCAGGTTGGCGTGGCGCGCCAGGTAATCCAGGCCATCTGGCAGCTCATCGCCTTCGGCGAACTCGATGTACGCCTCGTCCAGGACCACCAGCACGTTCTCAGGCACGCGCGCCAGGAAGTCGCTCAACGCCTGCGGACCGAACCAGGTGCCGGTCGGGTTGTTCGGGTTGGCGATGAACACCACACGGGTATTGCCATCGACAGCCTTCAGCATGGCCTCCAGGTCATGACCGTAGTCTTTGGCCGGCACGACCTTGCTCGCAGCTCCCACGGCCTGGGTGGCGATCGGGTAAACGGCGAAGGCGTGTTCGCTGAACACCGCATTCAGGCCCGGCGCCAGGTAGGCGCGCGCCACCAGCTCGAGAATGTCGTTGGAACCGTTGCCCAGGGTGATCTGGCTGGCATCCACGGAGTAACGCGCAGCGAGACGGCTCTTCAGGTCAAACCCGTTGCCGTCCGGGTAGCGCGTCAGCTCGGCCAGCTCGGCACGGATCGCCTCCAGCGCCCGCGGGCTCGGGCCCAGCGGGTTTTCGTTGCTGGCCAGTTTGACGATGGCGGCCGGATCGAGATCCAGCTCGCGTGCCAATTCATCGACGGGCTTGCCCGGCACATAAGGGGACAGCTTTTGCACACCCGGCTGGGCCAGGGTCAGAAAATCGCAACTCATCACTTACCTCGTTGATCCTGCCAGTCGAACCGGCCACAGCCGGTGACGCTGCCCGGCGCCCCGCTCGGGCGCTATCGGGCCGGGCTGTCTGTCAGAGCACAGCCTTGGGATAGGACCCCAGCACTTTCAGCGCCACGGCTTCCTGATTGATCTTCTCCAGCACATCCTTGATCAGCGGATCGCGGTGATGGCCGACGAAGTCGATGAAGAACACGTAGGTCCACTTGCCGCTGCGCGAGGGACGGGTCTCGATACGGGTCAGGTCGATGCCGTTGTTGTGGAACGGCACCAGCAACTCGTGCAGCGCGCCCGGCTTGTTGCGCATGGAGATGATGACCGAGGTCTTGTCATCGCCGGTCGGCGGCACTTCCTGGCTGCCAATGATGAGGAAGCGTGTGGAGTTGTCCGGGCGGTCCTCGATCTTCTCGGCCAGCTTGGTCAGCCCGTACAGGTTGGCCGCCATGTCGCCGGCGATGGCCGCGGAGTTCCACTCGCTCTTCACCCGCTTGGCCGCATCGGCGTTGCTGGAGACAGCGATCCGCTCGACGTTCGGGTAATGCGCGTCCAGCCACTTGCGGCACTGGGCCAGGGACTGGGCGTGGGAATAGATGCGGGTGATCTTGTCAGTCTTGGTGGTTTCACCGACCAGCAGGTGGTGGTGAATACGCAGCTCGACTTCGCCACAGATCACCATGTCGTGCTCGAGGAAGCTGTCCAGGGTGTGGTTGATCGCGCCTTCGGTGGAGTTCTCCACCGGCACCACGCCGAAGTTGACCGCCCCGGCGGCCACTTCCCGGAACACTTCGTCAATCGCAGCCATCGGCACGCTGATCACGGCGTGGCCGAAATGCTTCATCGCCGCGGCCTGGGAGAAGGTCCCCTCAGGGCCGAGGTAGGCCACCTTGAGCGGGTTTTCCAGGGCCAGGCAGGACGACATGATCTCGCGGAACAGACGCGCCATCTCCTCGTTGCCCAGCGGCCCCTGGTTGCGCTCCATGACGCGCTTGAGCACCTGGGCTTCACGCTCGGGGCGGTAGAAGACCGGCGATTCGCCTTCCTTCAGTTCCTTCATCTTGACCCGGGCGACTTCCTCGGCGCAGCGTGCACGGTCGCTGATCAGCTCGAGAATGCGCTCATCGAGGTTGTCGATGCGCAGGCGCAGGGCCTGCAACTCCTGCTCGGACATGTCAGCCGTGCTCCTTCTCGAATTCCGCCATGTAGGCCACCAGCGCCTCGACGGCGTCCAGCCCCACGGCGTTATAGATGGAGGCACGCATGCCACCGACCGAGCGGTGACCCTTGAGGTTGAGCAGGCCACGGGCGTCGGCACCGGCCAGGAACGGCTTGTCCAGACGCTCGTCCGCCAGGCGGAACGGCACGTTCATCCAGGAGCGGGCATTGACCGCGATCGGGTTGCTATAGAGGCCGCTGGCATCGATGGCCTTGTACAGCAACTCCTGCTTGGCGCGGTTGCGCTGCTCCATGGCAGCGACACCGCCCTGCTCTTTCAGCCACTCGAACACCAGGCCGGAGAGGTACCAGGAGAAGGTCGCCGGGGTGTTGTACATCGAGCCATTGTCGGCTGCGACCTTGTAGTTGAGCATGGTCGGGCAGCTGGAACGGGCGCGGCCCAGCAGGTCCTCGCGAACGATCACCACGACCAGGCCCGACGGGCCGATGTTCTTCTGCGCGCCGGCGTAGATCAGGCCGAATCTGGAGATATCGATTTCACGCGACAGGATATCGGAGGACATGTCCACCACCAGTGGCACGTCGCCGGTTTCCGGAATCCAGTCGAATTGCAGGCCACCGATGGTTTCGTTGCTGGCGTAGTGCACGTAGGCCGCGTCTTTGCTCAGCTGCCACTCGTTCTGGCCGGGAATGGCGAAGTAATCGTAAGGCTTGGCGCTGGCGGCGACATTGATGTTGCCGTAACGGCGCGCCTCTTCGATGCTCTTCTTGGACCAGATGCCGGTGTCGACATAGTCGGCCGTACCATCTTCGGGCAGCAAGTTGAGGGCGATTTCAGCGAACTGCTGGCTGGCGCCGCCCTGCAGGAACAGCACCTTGTAGTTCGACGGGATGGCGAGCAGATCACGCAGGTCCTGCTCGGCCTTTTCGGCGATGGCCACGTAGTCATCGCTGCGGTGGCTCATCTCCATGACGGAAAGGCCTTTGCCGTTCCAGTCCAGCAGTTCAGCCTGGGCACGTTGCAGTACAGCTTCGGGAAGCGCGGCAGGGCCGGCGCAGAAGTTAAAGGCTCGCTTGCTCACGTCGTACTCTCTCAGTTCACCCACACCGCCAACCGGCGACGGTGCATGCCGTCATTCCTGCAGGTGTGGGGCGCAGCACCGTGGCGCTGCGCCCTGCCCGCTTACTCTTCGTTTGGTGCCGGGGCGTCCGCATCCGGCTCGGCAGCGTCAGCCACGCCGTCGGCCTCGTCGCCCGGCTCGACACCTTCCAGCACCTCGCCGTCTTCGCCGATCACCACGTCGCCTTCCACTTCCGAAGGCTCCTGCACACGCTCCAGGCCGACCAGGGTTTCATCGCTGGCCAGCTTGATCAGGGTAACGCCCTGGGTGTTACGACCCGAACTGGACACTTCGTCCACACGGGTACGCACCAGGGTGCCCTGATCGGAAATCAGCATGATTTCCTCGCCGTCCTGCACCTGGATGGCACCGATCAGCTTGCCGTTACGCTCTTTGGTGACCATGCCGATCACACCCTGGCCACCACGGCCACGGCGCGGGAACTTGCTCAGCGCGGTGCGCTTGCCGAAACCACGCTCGGAAGCGGTGAGAATCTGCGCGCCCGACTCGGGGATCAGCATGGAAATCAGGGTCTGGCCCTTGCCCAGGCGCATACCGCGGATACCACGGGCGCCACGGCCCATGACGCGCACCACGCTTTCGGCGAAGCGGATCACCTTGCCGGCGTCGGAGAACAGCATGACTTCCTTGGCGCCGTCGGTGATGGCCGCCGCGATCAGGGTGTCGCCTTCTTTCAGTTTGAGGGCGATCAGGCCACTGGTGCGCGGACGGGCGAACTGCGACAGCGGGGTCTTCTTCACGGTACCGAACGCAGTGGCCATGAAGATGTAGGCACCGGTCGGCTCGGCGACCAGCTCGGCGGTCTCGCCTTCGGCCTCTTCGACTTCCACGGCCTCTTCGGCCTCGACCACTTCGCCTTCGATCACGTCTTCGGCGTCGTCCAGGTCCTCGTCGGCACCAGCGCTCTGTTGCAGGGCTTCCAGGTCGATCTGCAGCATGGTGGTGATGAACTCACCTTCGTCCAGCGGCAGCAGGTTGACCAACGGACGACCACGGGCAGCGCGGGACGCTTCCGGAATCTCGTAGGTCTTCAGCCAGTACACCTTGCCCTTGCTGGAGAACAGCAGCAGCGTGGCGTGGCTGTTGGCCACCAGCAGGTGCTCGATGTAGTCCTCGTCCTTGACGCCGGTCGCCGACTTGCCCTTGCCACCACGGCGCTGGGCCTGGTAAGCCGACAGCGGCTGGGTCTTGGCATAACCGCCGTGGGAGATGGTGACCACGCGCTCTTCTTCGGTGATCAGATCGCCCAGGGTCAGGTCCAGACGGGTGTCGAGGATCTCGGTGCGGCGCTTGTCGCCGAACTCGGCCTTGACGCTTTCCAGTTCCTCGCGGATCACTTCCATCAGGCGCACGGCGCTGGTGAGAATGTGGATCAGCTCGCCGATCTGGGTGAGGATCTCCTGGTACTCGGCCAGCAGCTTCTCGTGCTCCAGGCCGGTCAGGCGGTGCAGGCGCAGGTCCAGGATGGCCTGGGCCTGTTCCGGGGACAGGTAGTACTTGCCTTCACGCAGACCGTATTGCGGCGGCAGGTCTTCCGGGCGGCAGGAATCGGCACCGGCACGTTCGACCATCGCTTCTACCGCGCTGGATTCCCACGGCGTGGCGATCAGCGCTTCCTTGGCCTCGGACGGCGTCGGCGAGGCCTTGATCAGGGCGATGACCGGGTCGATGTTCGACAGCGCGACCGCCTGGCCTTCCAGGATGTGGCCACGCTCACGGGCCTTGCGCAGCTCGAACACGGTGCGGCGGGTGACCACTTCGCGGCGGTGCAGGATGAACGCCTCGAGCATGTCCTTGAGGTTCAGGACCTTCGGCTCGCCGTCGATCAGTGCCACCACGTTGATGCCGAACACGCTCTGCATCTGGGTCTGGGCGTAGAGGTTGTTCAGGATGACCTCAGGCACCTCGCCGCGACGCAGCTCGATCACGATGCGCATGCCGTCCTTGTCGGACTCGTCGCGCAGCTCGGTGATGCCTTCCAGCTTCTTCTCTTTGACCAGCTCGGCGATCTTCTCGATCAGACGCGCCTTGTTCAGCTGGTACGGCAGCTCGGTGACGACGATCTGCTGGCGGCCACCGACCTTGTCGATGTCCTCGACCTCGGCGCGGGCGCGGATATAGATGCGGCCACGGCCGGTGCGATAGGCCTCGATAATGCCGGCGCGGCCATTGATAATCGCGGCGGTCGGGAAGTCCGGGCCGGGGATGTACTGCATCAGTTCATCGACGGTCAGCTCGGAATTGTCGATCAGCGCCAGGCAGCCATCGATGACTTCACTGAGGTTGTGCGGCGGGATGTTGGTCGCCATGCCCACGGCGATACCGCTGGAACCGTTGACCAGCAGGTTCGGGATCTTGGTCGGCATGACCGCCGGGATGATCTCGGTGCCGTCGTAGTTGGGCACCCAGTCCACGGTTTCCTTGTGCAGGTCGGCCAGCAGTTCGTGGGCCAGCTTGGTCATGCGCACTTCGGTGTATCGCATGGCCGCGGCGTTGTCGCCGTCCACCGAACCGAAGTTGCCCTGACCGTCGACCAGCAGGTAACGCAGGGAGAAGGGCTGCGCCATACGCACGATGGTGTCGTACACCGCGGTATCACCGTGGGGGTGATATTTACCGATCACGTCACCGACCACACGGGCGGACTTCTTGTAGGCCTTGTTCCAGTCGTTGCCCAGTTCGCTCATCGCATAGAGGACCCGACGGTGCACGGGCTTCAAGCCGTCGCGTGCATCCGGCAAAGCACGCCCGACGATTACGCTCATCGCGTAGTCGAGGTAGGACTGCTTCAGTTCGTCTTCGATGTTGACCGGGAGGATTTCTTTGGCCAGTTCGCCCATGAGTAGCCTGGTTCCTTTTTCTGGTGAAACTTCGCGCCATTCGTCCTGAATGGGGCGAAGCGTGCCGCTGCGGCTCGAACGGGCTGCATGACGGGTTCAATCGGACGATTCGTCAGCCGCACCCCGGAGCGGCATTCGCCGCATCTGGAGCCCGGGTTGCGGGATCGCTGCCAATCAACTCGCCATACAGGCCACAGGCCAGCAGTGACTCACGACAAATCAATGAGTTATGCCACGTATCTGCGCAGTTCGGGCGCTCATGCGGAGCGCCCCTGAAAACCGTCGGAGCTTATCACAAACACCGCCCCACACCTATCCCCAGCCGGCAGGCGCGCAACCGGCGGAAATGGCCTGCCCGGTGATCAGTGCAAACGCTTGCGGCACATTAATTGGGCCATCTTCGCGGCATCCGGACGCTCGACCACGCCTTTCTCCGTGACGATGAAGTCGATCAGGTCGGCCGGGGTCACGTCGAACACCGGGTTCACCACGTCCAGCCCGGCACCGACGCGCTGGCCGTTGACGTCCAGCAGTTCGCTGGCGTCGCGCTCCTCAATCGGGATGTCCTCGCCGCTTTCCAGGGCCAGGTCGATGCTCGAACTGGGCGCCACCACCATGAAGCGCACCCCGTGATGCATGGCGTTGACCGCCATCTGGTAGGTGCCGATCTTGTTCGCCACATCGCCATTGGCGGTGATGCGGTCCGCGCCGACGATAGCCCAGGTAATACCACGAGTCTTCATCAGGTGCGCCGCCGCGGAATCGACGCACAAACTGGCCGGAATGCCCTCATTGGCCAGCTCCCAGGCCGTCAGGCGCGAGCCCTGCAGCCAGGGACGGGTCTCGCCGACATACACCCGTTCCACCAGCCCTTCGAGGTGCGCCCCACGGATCACCCCCAGGGCGGTACCGAAACCGCCGGTGGCCAGGGCGCCGGTGTTGCAATGGGTCAGCAGGTTCTGCTGGCTGCCCTGGTGCTTGCGAATCAGGTCCACCCCCAGCTGGGCCATGGTCAGGTTGGCTTCGCGGTCACTCTGATGGATCTGCAGGGCCTCGACCTCCAGCGCCCGCAGGGGGTTGTCGCCTTGCTTCAGGCGCCCCAACCGTTCACGCATGCGGTTGAGTGCCCAGAACAGGTTGATCGCCGTCGGCCGCGCGTCCGCCAACAGCTGGAAATCCGCCTCCAGCTCGGCCCGCCAGTCACCGCCCTGCTCGATGCGCGCCCGCGCGCCCAGCACCACGCCAAAGGCCGCCGCGATGCCGATGGCCGGCGCCCCGCGCACCACCCGCCCGCGGATGGCCTGGGCTACGCCGGCAGCCGAGTGACAGGCATGCCAGCTTTCCTCGAACGGCAATACACGCTGGTCGAGCAGGTACAGGGCGCCATCCCGCCAATCGATGGCCGTGACCTTCTCCGCTGCCAGCAACTGCTCGCGCATCTCACACCTCACCCCATGAAACAAAAGCCGCGGATTATACGCACAAGCACCTCGCCCCAAGCCCAGCAAAAGCTTAGCCGCAATGAAATCCCCCGACCTGCCGGTGGCGTTGCGACTTCAAGCGCACGGCGTTCCTCTATAAACTCTGCGCCTTGACTGATTACCGGACGCCACCCCATGCCTGAAGCCCCGCTCGACCTGCTGCTGCTCCCCACCTGGCTGGTGCCGGTCGAGCCCGCCGGGGTCGTGCTGCACGAGCATGGCATCGGTATCCGCGACGGGCGCATCGCCCTCATCGCCCCCCGCGCCGAAGCGCTCAGGCACGCCGCCACGGAAGTTCGGGAGCTGCCCGGGCGCCTGCTCACCCCCGGGCTGATCAACGCCCACGGGCATGCCGCCATGACCCTGTTCCGCGGCCTGGCCGACGACCTGCCGCTGATGACCTGGCTGGAACAGCACATCTGGCCCGCCGAAGCCAAGTGGGTCGACGAGCAGTTCGTGCAGGACGGTACCGAGCTGGCGATCGCCGAGCAGATAAAAGGTGGCATCACCTGTTTCTCGGACATGTACTTCTTCCCCGAGATGGCCAGCGAACTGGTACACCGCAGCGGCATTCGCGCGCAAATCACCATTCCAGTGCTGAATTTCGCCATTCCGGGCGCCCGCGACGCCGACGAGGCCCTGCGCAAGGGCCTGGCGCTGTTCGACGACCTCAAGCACCACCCCCGGGTGAAAGTCGCCTTCGGCCCCCACGCGCCCTACACGGTCAGCGACGACAAGCTGGAAAACATCCGCATGCTGGCCGAGGAACTGGACGCCGGCATTCATATGCACGTCCAGGAAACCGCCTTCGAGGTTCAGCAGAGCCTGGAGCTGCACGGTGAGCGGCCGATGGCCCGCCTTTCCCGCCTGGGCCTGCTCGGCCCGCGCTTCCAGGCGGTGCATATGACCCAGATCGACGACGAAGACCTGGCGCTGCTGGTGGCCAGCAACACCAGCGTCATCCACTGCCCGGAATCCAACCTCAAGCTCGCCAGCGGCTTCTGCCCGGTGGAGCGCCTGTGGCAGGCCGGCGTCAACGTGGCGATCGGCACCGACGGCGCCGCCAGCAACAACGACCTCGACCTGCTGGGCGAACTGCGCACCGCCGCCCTGCTGGCCAAGGCCGTCGCCTGCTCCGCCACCGCCCTGGATGCCCACCGCGCCCTGCGCATGGCCACCCTGAACGGCGCCCGCGCCCTTGGCCTGGATGACTGCATCGGCTCGCTGGAGCTCGGCAAGGAGGCCGACATGGTGGCTTTCGACCTGTCCGGCCTGGCCCAGCAACCGATCTACGACCCGGTCTCGCAACTGATCTACGCCAGCGGCCGCTCGTGCGTCGAGCACGTCTGGGTCGGCGGCAAGGCGCTGCTCGATGACCGCCAGCTGACCCGCCTGGACGAACAGCAGATCATCGCCACCGCCCAGGCCTGGGGTAGCCGGATCAGGCCGCGATAGCCGCAGGGCGCTGCGACAAACTGACATACACTGGGCCGCCACATGGCGCCCCCTCCACCGCATGAAACTGGCAACATGGACAGCCAAAGCCCAGGCTTCCCGTCTCCAGCTTGACCCAGGGACTACTATGAGCAACGTCGACCACGCAGAAATCGCCAAATTCGAAGCCCTCGCCCACCGCTGGTGGGACCGCGAGAGCGAGTTCAAGCCTCTGCATGACATCAACCCGCTGCGGGTCAACTGGATCGACGAGCGTGTCGGACTGGCCGGCAAGAAAGTCCTGGATGTCGGTTGCGGCGGCGGCATTCTCAGCGAAGCCATGGCTCAGCGTGGCGCCACCGTGACCGGCATCGACATGGGCGAGGCGCCGCTGGCCGTGGCCCAGCTGCACCAGCTGGAGTCCGGCGTGTCGGTGGAGTACCGCCAGATCACCGCCGAAGCCATCGCCGCGGAAATGCCCGAGCAGTTCGACGTGGTGACCTGCCTGGAGATGCTCGAGCACGTGCCGGACCCGGCCTCGGTGATCCGCGCCTGCCACGCCCTGGTGAAGCCGGGTGGCCAGGTGTTCTTCTCGACCATCAACCGCAACCCCAAGGCCTACATGTTCGCGGTGATCGGTGCCGAGTACCTGCTGCGCCTGCTGCCGCGCGGCACCCATGACTTCAAGAAATTCATCCGCCCCTCGGAACTGGGCGCCTGGAGCCGTTCGGCCGGCCTGCAGGTCAAGGACATCATCGGCCTGACCTATAACCCGCTGACCAAGCATTACAAGCTGTCGTCGGACGTCGACGTCAATTACATGATCCAGACCCTGAAAGAGGACTGAGGCGTGTCTTGCGCCGGCTCGTGACCGTCCCGTAATCAGGGCGGCCCGATCCGGCATGGCCTGGGCGGTGCTTCACACCATTGACGTGTAACAACCCGGCATCATGCTGGCACCCACGGGCCGCGATGCAGCGAGGAAAACAACGAATGCCACACCCCATGCGCCTACGTGCAGTTCTTTTCGACATGGACGGTACCCTGCTCGACAGCGCGCCGGATTTCATCGCCATTTGCCAGGCCATGCGGGCCGAGCGCCAGTTGCCGCCGATCGCCGAGAAGCGCGTGCGCGACCAGGTGTCCGGCGGCGCCCGCGCCATGGTGGCCACCACCTTCGAGATGAACCCCGAGGACGAAGGCTTCGAGGCGCTGCGCCAGGAATTCCTGGACCGCTACCAGGAACACTGCGCCACCCTCACCCGCCCCTTCGACGGCATCGAGCAGCTGCTGGCCGACATCGAGCACGCCAAGCTGCGCTGGGGCGTGGCGACCAACAAGCCGGTGCGCTACGCCGAACCGATCATGCAGCGACTCGGCCTGGCCCAGCGCTCGGCCGTGCTGGTCTGCCCCGACCACGTCAGCAACAGCAAGCCCGATCCGGAAATGCTCCTGCTGGCCTGCGAACAGCTGGGCCTGCATCCCGGGGAAACCCTGTTCATCGGCGATGACGCCCGCGACATCGAAGCCGGCCGCGCCGCCGGCTGCCGCACCGCCGCCGTGACCTATGGCTACATCCACCCGGACGACAACCCGCGCCACTGGGGCGCCGATGTGGTCGTCGACCACCCGAACGAACTGCGCGCTGTGCTCGATCAGGCCCTGTGCAGCTGCTGATCGACTCCGTTACCTGACCACCGCAAGCCGGGTCGCAGCCGTTCGCCGCCTCGACCCGCCCGCCAAGAGAGAAACCACCATGTTTGACTACAGCGCCCGCCCCGACCTGCTCCAGGGCCGCGTGATCCTGGTAACGGGTGCCGGACGCGGCATCGGCGCCGCCGCCGCCAAGACCTTCGCCGCCCATGGCGCCACCGTGCTGCTGCTGGGCAAGACCGAGGAAAACCTGACCCGCGTCTACGACGCCATCGAGGCCGCCGGCCATCCGCAGCCCGCGGTCATCCCGTTCAACCTGGAAACCGCCCAGCCCCACCAGTACGACGAACTGGCGGCGATGATCGAAAACGAGTTCGGCAAGCTTGACGGCCTGCTGCACAACGCCTCGATCATTGGCCCACGCACGCCGCTGGAACAGTTGTCCGGCGACAACTTCATGCGGGTGATGCACGTCAACGTCAACGCCATGTTCATGCTGACCAGCACCCTGCTGCCGCTGCTCAAGCTGTCGTCCGACGCCTCGGTGGTCTTCACCTCCAGCAGCGTCGGCCGCAAGGGCCGCGCCTACTGGGGCGCCTACGCAGTGTCCAAGTTCGCCACCGAGGGCCTGATGCAGACCCTGGCGGACGAAGTCGACGGCATCGCCAACGTCCGCGCCAACAGCGTCAACCCGGGTGCCACCCGCACCGACATGCGTGCCCAGGCCTACCCGGGCGAGAACCCGGCGAACAACCCGCTGCCCGAGGCCATCATGCCGGTCTACCTGTACCTGATGGGCCCGGACAGCGCCGGCGTCAATGGTCAGGCGTTCGACGCCCAATAAACCTGCCGCTTCCGGCAAGAAATTGGCGTATCCCGCTCACAGCGGCAACGATTTGCCGCTGTGATGTCATATAAATGGCCACCACTGGCCATTTGCTTTCACTAAAGCCGCGTAAGTTGCTGACTTCACATAATTTTTCCCTCCGCTGAACCCATTGGCACGGAATTCGCTCTAACCCCTCCATCGCCGTACAACGCGCCAGAGGTTCAGCGCTCATGGTCCCTCCCAGCCCGACCAACACCATCGATTTCGACGCCGCCAAGCTGCAACGCCTGGGCTTCACCGGCTCGCGCCCGCCGTCCCTGCAGCCGGTCACCCTGCTGCAGTTGCGCCAGCAGCTCAGCCTGCAATTGCAGACCAGCCTGGATGTCGAGCGCATCCTGCGCCTGTTCTTCAGCGAAGTGCAGCGCCTGGTGAGCCTGGATGCCCTAGCCTATCACTACCAGATCAGCGACCTGCGCCTGGAGCTGGGCGAGCGCGCCAATCACTCGGCGGCCTACCGCTTGAGCCATGACGGCGAGTACCTGGGCGAGCTGATCTTCCGGCGCAAGGTGCGTTTCGAGGACGAAGAGCTGGCGCAGCTGGAATCCTTGCTGGCCAGCCTGCTGTTCCCTCTGCGCAACGCCCTGCTCTACCGCTCGGCCCTGCAGAGCGCACTGCGCGACCCGCTGACTGACACCGGCAACCGGATCGCCATGGACCAGGTGCTGCAGCGCGAAGTCGACCTGGCTCGCCGCAACCTGCAGCCGCTGTCGTTGCTGATGCTCGACCTGGACCACTTCAAGCAGATCAACGACCAGCATGGCCACGGCACCGGCGATGAAGTGCTGCGGGCGGTAGCCACGACATTGAAGAGCCAGCTGCGCAACGTGGACATGGTGTTCCGTTACGGCGGCGAGGAATTCCTGGTGCTGCTCTCCGGCACCTGCCGGGAAGCCGCGGCGATGGTTGGCGAGCGCCTGCGCTACGCCGTGCTCGAGCTGCAATGCATGGACCAGGGGCGCGCCATCGAATTGTCGATCAGCCTCGGCTGCTCCACCCTGCTGCCGGGCGAGTCGGCGGAAAGCCTGCTGCGCCGCGCCGACAATGCGCTCTACGTGGCCAAGCGCGATGGCCGCAACCGCCTGACCATGGCCGGCTGAACGTCAGATAACGCGCAAGAAAAAGGGGCCATCGGCCCCTTTTTTCATTCACCCCGTTCGCCGCTTACTGCGGCTTGCGGCTGCCACGCCCGAATCCCGGACGCTGGCCGTCACCAGCCGGCTGCGGGCGACGCTTGGCGGGTGCACCCGCCGGCTTGCGTGCCGGACGATCCGCCAGCTCGACACCGGGACGCTGGGCGCCCTTGCCGGGGCGTTTCTTGCCCACATCGCTGGGCCGCTCGGCAACCGGCGTGCCCTTGCTCTGATCACGCGGCGCCCGCGACGGACGCTCGCCGCCTTCGCCACGGGGCGTGCGCGAGCGACCCTGGTCGCCCTCTGCCGGGCCGCCATGGGCCGGGCGCAGGGTGCGTGCAGGACGCTCGCCCCGACCGACCGGCTTGGCCGACTTGCGCTGCAGGCGGTCGAGCTTGTCGCGGACCTTTTCCTTCATGTCAGGCAGTGCGACCGGCTTGAGGCCGACTTCCTCGCTGAGGATATCGACTTCACGCTGGCTCATTTCGCGCCAGCGGCCCATGGTCAGGTCCGAGGTCATGAACACCGGGCCGAAACGCACGCGCTTCAGGCGGCTGACCACCAGCCCCTGGGATTCCCACAGGCGGCGTACTTCGCGGTTACGGCCTTCCATCACCACGCAGTGGTACCAATGGTTGAAGCCTTCGCCGCCGGGCGCTTCCTTGATGTCGGTGAATTTGGCGGGGCCGTCTTCGAGCATCACGCCGGCCTTGAGGCGCTCGATCATTTCCTCGTCGACCTCGCCACGCACACGCACCGCGTACTCGCGGTCCATCTGGTAGGACGGGTGCATCAGTCGGTTGGCCAGCTCACCGTCGGTGGTGAACATCAGCAAACCGGTGGTGTTGATGTCGAGGCGGCCAATGTTGATCCAGCGGCCTTCTTTCGGGCGCGGCAGGCGATCGAACACGGTCGGGCGGCCTTCCGGGTCGTCGCGGGTGCAGATTTCGCCGTCCGGCTTGTTGTAGATCAGCACGCGACGAACGGTTTCCGCCGCTTCTTCGCGCTTGATCACGCGGCCATCGATGGCGATGGCGTCATGCAGGTCGACCCGCTGGCCCAGGCTGGCGGCGGCGCCGTTGACCTTGACGCGACCCTGGGTGATCCAGGTTTCGATCTCGCGACGCGAGGCCAGGCCCAGGCGTGCCAGGACCTTCTGCAGTTTTTCGCCAGCGGGGCTGTATTCTTCGGATTCACTCATCTGGGCACCTCCCGGTGTTTCTCTAGTGATGGATGACGATATGTCGTCGAAGGGGCGCGCATCATACGCGGATCAGGCGCCGTGCGCACGGCTTCAGACTAGGACCTGATGGCCCAGCTGTACAACCCGCCCGGCCCGCCGATGAGAAACCGCAGGTCGCTCACAAACCGTAGGAGCGGACTTGTCCGCGAGCTCTCTATTCAGACAGCCCGCCCCACACCAGACACAGGCCGCCGAGCTCGAGGCCAAGGCCTCTCCTACGAAGAGTCCCCCGATGCCCGCCACACACCGTAGGAGCGGACTTGTCCGCGAGCTCTCTATTCAGACAGCCCGCCCCGCACCAGGCACAGGCCGCCGGGCTCGAGGCCAAGGCCTCCCCTACAAAGAGTTCCACACCGTAGGAGCGGACTTGTCCGCGAGCTCTCTATTCAGACAGCCCGCCCCGCACCAGGCACAGGCCACCGAGCTCGAGGCCAAGGCCCCTCCTACAAAGAGTCACCCGGGGCCAGCCACACACCGAAGAACCGCGCCTGGCGCTGTCAGCGTTTGCGACGGCCGGTGGCCTGGAGCGCCAGCAGGCGCAGGTCGGCCTCGGCCAGCACGGCCCGTCGTTCGGCCTTGCCGAGCTTTTTCCAGCCCTTGATTTCCGCCTTGCTGCGGCCACACCCGACACAGACCGCATCGTCGAACTTGCAGACGCCGATACAGGGATCTTTCATCGCCTTGGCACCTCCGGCAACGCGTACCACCAGACCTCAATGGCCTGGCAGGGGCTCTTCGTCCAGGGATTCGCCCTGTTCATCCGCCGCCTCGGCTTCGTCCGTGTGTTCGGGCAGGTCATCGAAATCGGTCTTGAGCCCCTGCTCCATCGAATCCAGCTCGGCCAGCAGGCTGCTGAAGCTGGTTTCTTCGCGGGGTTCAGTCGCTTGAGACTCGTCGGCCAGCGCCAGGTCGGCACGGGCCTGCAGGCCTTCGGGCGCCGCCACATCATCGTCGAACGCCAGCACCGGCTCGGGCTCCAGCTCGCGCAGGGCGGCCAGCGGCGGCAGTTCTTCCAGGCTCTTCAGGTTGAAGTGATCGAGAAAGGCCTTGGTGGTGGCGAACATCGAGGGCCGTCCTGGCACGTCACGGTAGCCGACGACCCGGATCCACTCGCGCTCCAGCAACGTCTTGACGATATGGCTGTTGACCGCCACGCCACGGATGTCTTCGATTTCACCACGGGTGATCGGCTGGCGGTAGGCGATCAGCGCCAGGGTTTCCAGCATGGCCCGCGAGTAGCGCTGCGGCCGCTCTTCCCACAGGCGGCCGACCCAGGGTGCGAAACGCTCGCGCACCTGCAGGCGATAGCCCGACGCCACTTCCTTCAACTCGAAGGCACGCCCCTCGCAGGACGCCTGCAACACCTCCAGCGCCGCCTTGAATACGGGCGGTTCCGGACGTTCGGCCTCTTCGAACAGCTCGTACAGGCGCTCCAGGGATTGCGGCTTGCCGGAGGCCAGGAGAAAGGCTTCCAGCAGGCTCGCCAGTTCGCGGGGATCGTTCAGGTTCATCGTCACTCGGCTCGCGCACGCACGTGGATCGGTCCAAAGGCCTCATTCTGCACCAGCTCGACCAGGGATTCCTTGATCAATTCGAGCACTGCCATGAAGGTCACCACCACCCCCAGGCGCCCCTCCTCCAGGGCGAACAGTTCGACGAAGGGCACGAACGCGCCGCCTTTCAGGCGCTCCAGCACCTCGCTCATGCGCTCGCGAGTGGACAGCGCCTCGCGGGTCACCTGGTGGCTTTCGAACATGTCGGCCCGGCGCAGCACTTCGGCCATGGACACCAGCAGCTCTTCCAGGCTGACGTCCGGCAGCAGCTTGCGCGCCCGCGCCTCCGGGGCGTCCAGACGCGGCACGCTGAGGTCGCGGCCCACCCGCGACAGCTGGTCGATGCCTTCTGCGGCCGCCTTGTAGCGCTCGTACTCCTGCAACCGGCGGATCAGCTCGGCCCGCGGGTCCTCTTCTTCCTCTTCGGCATCGGCGGAGCGCGGCAGCAGCATGCGCGACTTGATCTCGGCCAGCATCGCCGCCATCACCAGGTACTCGGCCGCCAGCTCCAGGCGCACCGACTGCATCAGCTCGACATAGCCCATGTACTGGCGGGTGATTTCCGCCACCGGAATATCCAGCACGTCGATGTTCTGCTTGCGGATCAGGTACAGCAGCAGGTCCAGCGGCCCCTCGAATGCCTCGAGAAACACCTCCAGCGCATCCGGCGGGATATACAGGTCAACCGGCAGCTCGGTCACGGCCTGGCCGTAGACCAGCGCGAACGGCAGTTCCTGCTGGGCACCGGCCTGGCTGTCGACAGGCTCGTGAGGGGACGTCGGTTGCATGGTCAATCTCGTGATCGCGGCGTTATCGGCGCATTCGTGGTCAGTCGGGCTGCTGGCGTTTCGGCCAGCCAAAGGCGCCACTATAACAATGCGACCGGTTACCTACAGAGGGGTTTGTAGCGTTTCGGCATTGCCGCTCAGTCAGCGCCGAACGGAGACGGGTCACCGCAGCCGACCCGGATCACCTCGGGGTCGTCTTCCACCAGGCTGACCACGGTCGAAGCCTCCAGCCCGCCGAAGCCGCCGTCGATGATCAGGTCGACCTGGTGCTCGAGCATCTGGCGCATTTCATAGGGGTCGCTCATGGGCAACTGCTCCCCCGGCAGGATCATGCTGACGCTCATCAGCGGCTCGCCCAGTTCCTCGAGCAGGGCCTGGGCGATCGGATGGCTCGGCACCCGCAGGCCGATGGTGCGCCGCTTGGGGTGCAACACCATGCGCGGCACTTCCCGCGTGGCATTGAGGATGAAGGTGTACGGCCCGGGCGTGTGGGTCTTCAGTAGGCGGAACGCGCCGGTATCGACCTTGGCGAACAGGCTGAGCTGGGACAGGTCGCGGCAGACCAGAGTGAAGTTGTGCTTGTCGTCCAGCTGGCGCAGGCGGCGGATGCGTTCGACAGCGTTCTTCTCCCCCAACCGGCACCCCAGGGCATAGGACGAGTCGGTGGGATAAATCACCACGCCGCCCGAGCGGATGATTTCAACCGCCTGCTTGATCAGCCGCGGCTGGGGGGTCTCCGGATGGACCTGGAAAAATTGGCTCACACTGACTCCCTGTTCAGATTGCGCGTGGCTGCTGGACATGATGGAAGCGCGCCCAAAGAGGGGGAAGGTCGTCGGGAACCGGGCGGTACATGCCCAGCTCGGACCAATCGCCCGGTGCGTGAAAGTCGCTGCCGGCACTGGCCAGCATACCGAACTCGCGCGCCAGGATCGCCAGACCGCCGACCTGCTCGGCCGGCTGCATGCCGTTCACCACTTCAAGGGCATGACCACCCGCCTGGACGAAATCGGCGACCAACCGGCGTCGCTTACTACGAGTAAAGTCGTACTGCCACGGGTGCGCCAGGCTGATCCACGCGCCGGCTTCACGCAGGGTGCCGACCACCTCTTCCAGGGTCGGCCAATGCTGCTTCACGTCCCCCAGCTTGCCCGCCCCCAGCCACTTGCGAAACGCTTCGGCGCGGTCCTTCACATGGCCGGCGCGCACCAGGAAATCGGCGAAATGCGGACGGGCCGGCGCGTTGGCGCTGTCGCCCAGTTCCTGCTGGATCGCCCGCGCCCCGTCCAGCGCCCCGGCCATGCCCTTGAGCTCGAGCCTACGGCTGATTTCCCGGGCGCGCAGCCAACGGCCTTCGTGCAGCTCGGCGATCGCCTGGCGCAGGGCCGGCGCCTCGCTGGCGAAGGCATACCCGAGCACGTGGATGGTCGCCCCACCCCAGGTGCAGGACAGTTCGATGCCGTTGACCAGCTGCATGTCCAGGGCCTCGGCCGCGGCACGCGCTTCCTCGAGCCCCTCCAGGGTGTCGTGGTCGGTCAATGCCAGCACGCGCACGCCGCGCTCATGGGCCCGGGCGACCACCACCGAGGGCGCCAGGGCGCCGTCAGAGGCGGTGCTGTGGCAATGCAGATCGACTTCCATACAGGCGCTTTCCCGTTCATTCATGTTTGTTATTATGCCCCAGATAACGATTCTCGCTGCCCTTACACAATAATTCCTCGACTTTGCGTGCCCGCACTGCTTTTCTGCCTTGCACAGGCAGCGGCACACCCTGTCGCGCCAGCCTCACACTAAGGATCGAAATGCTCTACGCCATTATCGCCACCGATGTCGCCAACTCCCTGGAAAACCGTCTGGCCGCCCGTCCGGCGCACCTCGCCCGCCTGGAGCAGCTCAAGAGCGAAGGCCGCCTGATCCTCGCCGGCCCCCATCCTGCCGTCGACAGCAACGACCCGGGCAGCGCCGGTTTCTCCGGCAGCCTGATCGTCGCCGAGTTCGAGTCGCTGAACGCCGCCCAGAGCTGGGCCGACGCCGACCCCTACCGCGCAGCGGACGTCTATGCCTCCGTGGTGGTCAAGCCGTTCAAGCGGGTCCTGCCCTGACCGCATCCCCTGCACTCAGCCGATGACCACCCGTAGGAATTAGGAGTTCCGATGCGCCCAGCCTCGCTGTGTTTGCTGTTTGCCGTAGTCATGCTGCCGATCGGCCTGCATGCAGAACAAAGCCCGCCGCAACCGGCGACCACGACCGAAACAGTCGAGCAGCGCACCCAGGACCTGGAGCAGCGCGAGCAGGAGCGAGAAGCGCTGCGCGCCGAGTTGCAGGCCAACAACGGCGAGCGCGAAACGGCGCAACTGCAACGCCTGCGCCAGGAAAACCAGCGCCTCAAGCTGCAACTCAAGGAAGCCCAGTCCAGCCAGCCCAAGGGGCTGCTCAGCGTCGAGCAGTGGTGGTTCGCCGTGGGCGCAGGCGCGGGCCTGCTGGGCGTCGTCCTGGGCGCGATGCTGCGTGGCAACCGTCGTTCGCGGCGCGAATGGATCAACTGACGGCCCTATGAGCACCCTGTTACTCATCGACGACGACGTCGAGCTGTGTGAACTGCTGGTCAACTGGCTGACCCAGGAAGGCTTCCAGGTGAGCGCCTGCCACGATGGCGGCAGCGCCCGCCGCAACCTGGCCAGCCACACGCCCGACGCCGTGGTGCTGGACGTGATGCTCCCCGATGGCAGCGGCCTGGAGTTGCTCAAGCAACTGCGCAACGACCACCCCGAGCTGCCGGTGCTGATGCTGTCGGCCCGGGGCGAACCGCTGGACCGCATCCTCGGGCTGGAACTGGGCGCCGACGACTACCTGGCCAAACCCTGCGACCCCCGGGAGCTGACAGCCCGCCTGCGCGCGGTGCTGCGCCGCAGCCTGCCGCCCAGCGCACCGAGCCAGCTGGAGCTGGGCGACCTGTGCTTCAGCCTGGCCCGTGGCGTGGTCATGATCGGCGACCACGAGGTGATCCTCACTCTCTCGGAAAGCCGCCTGCTGGAAACCCTGCTGCGCCAACCCGGCGAGCCGGTGGACAAGCAGGAACTGGCGCAACTGGCCCTGGGCCGCAAGCTGACCCTCTACGATCGCAGCCTCGACATGCACGTCAGCAACCTGCGCAAGAAACTCGGCCCGCACCCTGACGGCCGCCCGCGGATCGTCGCCCTGCGCAGCCGCGGCTACTACTACTGCGCCTGAGGACTGTGTAAAGGCCGGCGCCGACCGCCTTTACCCAAGCTTTACCCTTGGCTGACCGCCCTTGACCTTGACCGCCCTAGACTGGGCTCATCCGGTAAATGACCGGTTTCGAGACAAGGAGAGACACCATGCGCAAGACCCTGACCGCCGTACTGCTCGTCCTGACCCTGCCGACCCTGGCCATGGCCATGCCCGAAGGCGGCCCGCGCCACGGTGGCGAGCACGGCCCGCGTTTCTTCAAGGAGCTGGACCTGAGCAAGGAGCAGCACCGCGAAATCCGCAAACTGATGGGCGAGCAGATGAAGAGCCGCCACACCATCACCCAGCGCTACCTGGACAAGCTGCCGGCTGCCGAGCAGAAGGCCATGCAGGACGAGCTGAAAGCCGCCCGCGACAAGCAGCAGAGCGCCATCCGCGCCCTGCTCAAGCCCGAGCAGCAGAAAGCCTTCGATGAGCACCAGAAGAAGATGGAAGCCCATCGTGCCGACCGCAAGGCCTTCGAAGCCTGGAAAGCCGACCAGGCCAAGAAGACCCAGTAACCGCAACCTGCGCCTGCCCACCCCGCCACTGGCTGGGTGGGCATTGGCGCTTGTGCGTTGAGGGCAGCTCCAGCAGGATTCACCCCCGTCATCGTCATATCGGGCCTCGAGGCCTGACCTAGGAGTTCACGTGCGTTCATTGTTCTGGCGCATCCTGGCCAGCTTCTGGCTGGCAATCGCCCTGGTGGCCGGCCTGTCCATGCTGCTGGGCCGCGCGCTGAACCAGGACGCCTGGATCCTCGCCCACCACCCGGGCATCGACGGCCTGGCCGAAACCTGGACCCAGCGTTACGAAACCCAGGGCCCGGAAGCCGCCCAGGCGTTTCTCGAACGCCGCAAGAAGCGTTTCAGGATCGACGTGCAGGTCCTGGGCGAGAACGGCCAGCCCCTGGTCAGGGGCACCTTCCCACCCCGGGCCGCGGCCCTCGAAGCCCGCCAACAGAACGAACGCCGCCTGCCCTGGCGCCGCCTGAGCAACGACTACACCAGCCCGACCACCGACGAAAGCTACCTGTTCATCTACCGCATTCCCCACCCGGAGCTGGCCGCCTGGCACCGCGGCAGCCTGTTCTGGCCGCTCAGCGCCTTGGGCATCGCCCTGGTGGTGCTGACCCTGATCAGCCTGTTCCTGACCCTGTCCATCACCCGCCCGCTCAACCGCCTGCGCGGCGCGGTGCACGACCTGGGGCAGACCGCCTACCAGCAGACCAGCCTCGCCCGCCTCTCCACCCGGCGCGACGAGCTGGGCGTGCTGGCCAGCGACTTCAACCGCATGGGCGCGCGCCTGCAAGGGCTGATCGGCAGCCAGCGCCAACTGCTGCGCGACGTGTCCCATGAATTGCGCTCGCCCCTGGCGCGCCTGCGCATCGCCCTCGCCCTGGCCGAGCGGGCCGACCCGGAAGAACGGGAACGCCTGTGGCCACGCCTGGTGCAGGAATGCGACCGGCTGGAAGCGCTGATCAGCGAGATTCTCGCCCTGGCCCGCCTGGACGCGGACCCCGGCGCGGCGCAACCGGTGGACATCGGCCTGGTGCTACGCAAGATTCGCGAGGACGCCCAGCTCGCCGCGCCGGAGCAGCGCGTGGTCATCGAACAGACGGAGACGGTAACGGTCCAGGGCTGGCCGGACATGCTGGAGCGGGCGCTGGACAACCTGCTGCGCAATGCCCTGCGCTTCAACCCGGCGGGTCAGCCGATCGACATCGAGGTCGCGCCCCAGGCGGAGCACCTGCATATCACCCTGCGCGACCACGGCCCGGGCGTGGCCGAGGATCACCTGCCGCACCTGGGCGAGCCGTTCTACCGTGCGCCGGGGCAAAGTGCGGCCGGTCACGGCCTGGGGCTGGCGATCGCTCGCCGCGCCATCGAGCGGCACGGCGGGCGTCTCGAACTGGGCAACAGCCCGGAGGGCGGGTTCTGCGCCAGGGTCATCCTGCCCCTGGAACAGCGCGGCACGGCCTAGTTCGGCCAGCGGCTGACGAAGTCCGCCACGTTCACCTGCGGCGCCGTGCGCAGCTCGCGCTCCGGCGTGCCCAGGTACAGGTAGCCGACGATCTGCTCGCCTTCGCCCAGGCCCAGCCCGGCTTCCACCGTCGGGTTGTAGGCCATGTCGCCGGTGCGCCAGACCGCACCGATGCCCTGGGCATAGGCGGCGAGGATGATCGCGTGGGCCGCGCAGCCAGCCGCGATAACCTGCTCTTCCTTCGGCACCTTGAAATGCGACTGCACCCGCGCGATGACCACCACCAGCAGCGGCGCGCGCAACGGCATGGCCCGGGCCTTGGTCAGCGCCTCTTCGGTGGGGGAACCTTCCGCCACCGCCTGGGCGAACAGCTCACCCAGTTGCTGGCGCCCGTCGCCCTCGATGGTGAGAAAGCGCCACGGCCGCAGCTGGCCGTGGTCCGGCGCGCGCAGCGCTGCACGGAACAACTGCTCACGCTGCTCGGCAGAAGGCGCCGGCTCGCGCAGACGCGGTGCCGACACACGATTGATCAAGGCCTCGAGAGCATCCATCTGCCACCTCACAGAATAAAAAGAGGAGGAATTCTAGAGCCTGCCGGCCGGCAACAGGAGAAAAACTGCCTCAGGCCACGCGTTCCGGCGACAGTTCCGGTTGCTGCGGCGGGGTCAGCGGCGGCAAGCCGTGGGCACGCCGGGCATCGTCGCAGCGCGGGTTGTGCTCGCCATTGGACCAGGACGCTTCGAAGTCCCGGCAAGGGCTGGAGCGCTGTTCATACAGCGTGCAGCGCACGCCCTCGCCCACGGCACCCAGCAACGCCACGCAGCGTGCGGGCTTGCTCTCGGTGCCCCGCATGGCAACCCGATGCGGGGTGATCAGCACCACCTGATCGTCCGGCACGAGACCGCCGGCCGACTGGCATTCACCCCAAAAGAAAGACACACGAAAGTGCGCGCAGCAGGCGCCGCACGTAAGACAGGGATTGCTATTCGACATGATTGAGAGGGCTCAGAAACCGGCAAGGGCCGGCACCTGGCGCCTATTCTATGCAGCGCCAAACGCTTGTAAAGCGGCAAATATCGACGGGTTTACAGGCCGTATCGCTGGCGTAGAATGGCGCCCTTTGCCACACCAGAGCGAACCTCACTCCATGGCCCTGCCGACGTTGCGCGTCATCGCGTTCATCAACGGTATCTTCCTCGTGACCCTGGCCATCAGCATGGTGATTCCCATGCTCACCCTGGTCCTCTTCGACCGGCCCCAGGAGCTCAACGCGTTTCTCTGGTCCAGCCTGATCACCCTCTGCGCCGGCCTGGCCATGATCGCCCAGGGCCGCCAGGAAGGCACTCACCTGCGCCCCCGCGACATGTACATGCTGACGGTGTCCAGCTGGGTGCTGGTGGGGATCTTCGCCGCCATCCCGTTCATGCTCGCCCAGGGCATGAGCTACACCGACGCCTTCTTCGAAAGCATGTCCGGCATCACCGCCACCGGGGCCACGGTGCTCACCGGCCTGGACAGCATGTCGCCAGGCATCCTGATCTGGCGCTCACTCTTGCACTGGCTCGGCGGTATCGGCTTCATCGCCATGGCGGTGGCGATCCTGCCGATGCTGCGCATCGGGGGCATGCGCCTGTTCCAGACCGAATCCTCGGACCGCTCGGAAAAGGTCATGCCGCGCTCGCACATGGTGGCCAAGTACATGGTCGCCGCCTACCTCGGCATCAGCGTGCTGGGCTGCCTGGCGTTCTGGGCTGCGGGCATGAATCTGTTCGACGCCATCAACCACACCATGTCGGCCATCGCCACCGGCGGTTTCTCGACCTCGGACCAGTCCCTGGCCAAGTGGAGCGCACCGGCGGTGCACTGGGTCGCGGTGGTGGTGATGATCCTCGGCAGCCTGCCGTTCGTGCTCTACGTGTCGACCCTGCGCGGCAATTACCGTGCCCTGATCAAGGACCAGCAGGTCCGGGGCTTTCTCGGCATCCTCCTGGCCACCTGGGTGACGCTGGGCACCTGGTACTACCTGACCACCGACCTGCACTGGCTCGACGCCATCCGCCACGTGGCGGTCAACACCACCTCGATCCTCACCACCACCGGCTTCGCCCTGGGTGACTACACCCTGTGGGGCGGCTTCGCCGGCATGCTGTTCTTCTACCTGGGCTTCATCGGCGGCTGCTCGGGCTCCACGGCCGGCGGCCTGAAGATCTTCCGTTTCCAGGTCGCCTACATCCTGCTCAAGGCCAACCTGCAGCAGCTGGTGCACCCGCGGGCGGTGATCAAGCAGCAGTACAACCGCCACCGCCTCGACGAGGACATCGTCCGCTCGATCCTGACCTTCTCGTTCTTCTTCACCATCACCATCGCCGCCCTGGCGCTGGCCCTGACCCTCTGCGGCCTGGACTGGATCACCGCCCTCAGCGGCGCGGCCAGCACGGTATCCGGCGTCGGCCCGGGCATGGGCCCGGTGATCGGCCCGGCCGGCACCTTCGCCAGCCTGCCGGACATGGCCAAGTGGCTGCTGACCCTGGGCATGCTGCTGGGTCGCCTGGAAATCCTCACGGTGCTGGTGCTGTTGATGCCGGCCTTCTGGCGGCACTGACCGGCTACAGGCGCGCGCGGTACTCGCCCGGGGTGCAGTCGAACCAGCGTCGGAACGCACGGAAGAAGTTGCTCGGGTCGGCGAACCCCAGCAGGTAGGCGATTTCCAGCAGCGTCAGGCTGGGCTGCGCCAGGTACTGCTCGGCCAGCTCGCGCCGGGTTTCGTCCAGCAGGTGCTGGAAACTGGTGCCTTCGTCCTGCAGGCGGCGCTGCAAGGTGCGCTGCGACAGGTGCAGCGACTGCGCCACCACTTCCCGTTTCGGCTCCCCCTGGGGCAATAGGCGGCACAGCACCTGGCGCGCCTGGTGGGTGACCCGGCTGCCGGAGAAGCGCGCCAGGTAATCCCCCGCGAAGGCATCGTGCAGTTGCGCCAGGGACTCGTTGGCGGTGGGCAGGGGCATCTCCAGGTCAGCCCGCTCGAAGCGCACGCCGTAGTGGCTGGCATTGAAGGTCAGGGGCGCCTGGAACACCTGCTGGAACGGGCCAATGTCCGCGGGCGGATCGCCCTGGAACAGGATCTCCTGGGGGCGAATCTGCCGCCCGGTCATCCAGCGGCAGAATGCCAGGGCATAAGCCAGGGAGGCCTCGGCGCTCTGCCGGGCCGGCGGCAGGCGATCGCCGTGGATCGCCAGGATCAGTTCATAGCCCTTGGCGGTGGGGCGAAAACTCAGGTCAGCGCCCTCGCCGATGATCCGCTGGTAACGCACCAGGCGCGCGAACCCTTCCTTGAGGGTGCGGCTGGACATCAGCGCATAGCCCACCACATGAAACGACGCCGGCCGCACCACGCGGGCCATGTTCAGGCCGATCGCCGGGTTGCCGGATACCTCCACCGCGCGGTGCCACAGGCGGGTCATGGCGTCCTGCGGGAAGCGCGCGTCGGGGTCGTTGAGCGCTTCGTAGTCCAGGCCCAGTTCGGCGAAGATCGCCCGGCAATCGACACCGCCCATTTCCAGTGCCTGGACGATACCCAGGGCCCAATTCGACGACGTGGTACGTTCGCTCATGGCGTTATTCTTGTTCGACTGAGGAAACCCGCTCGCCGCGGGCTGGCAGCGAAGGATACTAAACTGGCACCTAATGTCACTGGCCCGGTGGGACACTCGGCCTAGACTGGCAGGCAGAACAACAGGAGGTGACCATGACCACCCAGCCCGATGAGCGATTCACCCGCTTCGCCGATTTCTACCCCTATTACCTGCAGGAGCACAGCAACCCGACCTGCCGCCGCCTGCATTACGCCGGCAGCCTGCTGGTGCTCGGCATCCTCGCCTACGCCCTGTTCACCCAGCAGTGGCTGTGGCTGCTGGCCATCCCGCTGGCCGGCTACGGTTTCGCCTGGGTCGGGCACTTCGTGTTCGAAAAGAACCGCCCGGCCACCTTCCAGTACCCGCTGTACAGCCTGATGGGCGACTGGGTCATGCTCAAGGACGCCTTCACCGGTCGCATCAAGTTCTGATCATTCCCCCATAACGACAAGAACGAGAACACAACCATGACAGCCCGAGCCCAGTTCAACCACATGCAGGACGGCAGCGCCGCCGACTGGGCGATCATCGCCCAGGACTTCATGGCCTACGCGGCCCAGTTGCCGGACCGCATCCTCACCCACCTGAAACTGCTCGATGGCGACTTCGGCGGCTTTCCGGTGGATCGCCTGACCCACTCGCTGCAAACCGCGACCCGCGCCCACCTGGACGGTCGCGACGAGGAATACGTGGTCTGCGCGCTGCTCCACGACATTGGCGACACCCTTGGCAGCTTCAACCACCCGGACATCGCCGCCGCCATCCTCAAGCCCTTCGTCAGCGCGGAAAATCACTGGATCGTGGAAAAACACGGGGTGTTCCAGGGCTACTACTTCTTCCACCACCTGGGCATGGACCGGCACCTGCGCGAGCAATTCAAGGACCACCCGCAGTACCAGGCGACCATCGACTTCTGCGCCAAGTACGACGCCGCGGCCTTCGACCCGGATTTCGAGACGTTGCCGCTTAGCTTCTTCGAGCCCATGCTGCGCCGGGTGTTCGCCCAGCCGAAGAACACCCTGTACAAGGCGGTGGTCCAGCCGGCGGCATGACCGCTGGCCTGAACCTTATCGCCGTTCGGCAGCAGTGCTTGGCTGGCACTGCTGCGCTTGGTTATGATCCCGCTTTGTTCGCAAGCCTGGCCTGGCCATTGCAGACAGCCCAGGCGTCCGGTAGAGGCGCCAGAAAATCAGCAGGGATCGTTCCAACCCATGAATGCAGCCACACTCAACCGGCTCAACACCTTGCCGGCCCCGCCGCTGCGTGAGTATTACTCGCGCGTGCTGGCCTATATCGCGATCGCCGCGAGCATTGCTGCCGGAACCTATGCCCAGCACTTTGGCTACCACATCCTGTGGATGGTGCCCTACGCGCTGCTCTACCCGCACCTGGCCCACCACCTGAGCCTGCGTTTCAAGCGCGAACACCCGCAAACCACCACCCTGTGCCTGCTGTTCATCGATTCCCTGCACTGCGGCGCGGCCCTGGCCCTGCTCGGGTTCTCCGTGGTGCCGAGCCTGATGGCCGTGCTGACCCTGTGCTTCAGCTCCCTGGTCCTCGGCGGCCTGCGCCACATGGGGCTGGCCCTGCTGATCGCGGTCAGCGGCACGCTGCTCACCGCCGCCATCACCGGCTTCGAGGTGAATGTGTCGACCCCGGCCCTGGTGGCCCTGGTCAGCATCGCCTTCACCACCCTGTACATCTGCATCACCGCCTACTTCGTGCACCAGCAGGGCCTGCGTCTGGCCCAGGTGCGTAGCGAGATCAAGCGCGAGCAGGAAAAGGCCGCGCGCCTGGCGCGCAACCTGGCCAAGTACCTGTCGCCGCAGGTCTGGGAATCGATCTTCAGCGGCAAGAAGAGCGTGCGCCTGGAAACCCAGCGCAAGAAGCTCACCGTGTTCTTCTCCGACATCAAGGGCTTCACCGAGCTGTCCGAAGAGCTGGAAGCCGAAGCCCTGACCGACCTGCTCAACACCTACCTCACCGAAATGTCGAAGATCTGCCTGAAATACGGCGGCACCATCGACAAGTTCATCGGCGACAGCGTCATGGTGTTCTTCGGCGACCCCACCAGCCAGGGCGCCAAGAAGGACGCGGTGGCCGCCGTGTCCATGGCCATCGCCATGCGCAAGCACATGAAGGTGCTGCGCCAGCAGTGGCGCGCCCAGGGCATCACCAAGCCCCTGGAAATCCGCATGGGCCTGAACACCGGTTACTGCACCGTGGGCAACTTCGGCGCCGACACCCGCATGGACTACACCATCATCGGCCGCGACGTGAACCTGGCCAGCCGCCTGGAAAGCGCCGCCGAATCCGGGGAAATCCTGATTTCCCACGAGACCTATTCGCTGATCAAGGACGTGATCATGTGCCGCGACAAGGGCCAGATCACCGTCAAGGGCTTCACCCGTCCGGTGCAGATCTACCAGGTGGTGGACTTCCGCCGCGACCTGGGCGCCACCTCCAGCTACGTCGAGCACGAGCTGCCGGGCTTCTCCATGTACCTGGACACCAACGGCATCCAGAACTTCGACAAGGAACGGGTCATCCTCGCCCTGCAACAGGCGGCGGAAAAACTCCGGGACAAGGTCATCATGTAGCCATGAAAAAAGCCGCCAGCAGGCGGCTTTTTTCATGGGCGCTCGGCGGGACGGCTACGGTACCGCCACCTCTGCCGCCACGCAGGCCTCGCCACCGGGCACCGGCTGGTGCGCCAGGAACTCCAGGGCCGAAGCCCGCCAGGATTGGCGCCCTGCCCGCTCGGCACACACCGCCCGATCCAGCGCCAACGCCGCCCGGCACGCTTCGCCGAGGTCCTCGTTCATCACCCCGGTCACCCCCGCCTCCAGCACATCCAGCGGCCCCGGCACGGGAAAGGCCGCCACCGGCGTGCCACAGGCCAGCGCTTCCAGCATCACCAGCCCGTAGGTATCGGTACGGGACGGAAAGACCAGCACGCTGGCCTGGCGATACCGCTCGGCCAGGGCTTCACCGTGCTGATAGCCGAGAAACCGCACCGCCGGATACGCCGCCTCCAGCGCGTCGCGCTGCGGTCCGTCACCGACTACCTGTTTCTCGCCCGGCAGTTCCAGGTCGAGGAAGGCCTTGAGGCTCTTTTCCGGGGCGATGCGCCCGACGTACAGGAACACCGGAGGCTGACCGTCGTCGCGTGGTGCCGGATGGAACAGCTCGGTGTTCACGCCTTTGCGCCACAGGGCCAGGTGCTGCATGCCCCAGGCCGCGAACTCGTCGCGCAACCGCTCGGTGGTCACCAGCACCGCCTGGCTCGGCCGGTGGAACGCTCGCAGGTAGGCGTAGCCCCAGGCCAGCGGAATACGCGGCCAGCGGGTGTGGATGTACTCGGGAAAGCGCGTGTGAATGGCACTGGAAAACCCCAGGCCGCGCTTGCGCAGCCAGCGCCGGGCCGCCCAGCCCAGCGGCCCTTCGGTGGCCAGGTGCACGCAGTCCGGGCGGAAATCGCCAATCGCCGGGCCGACGCGCCACAGGTCCCACACCAACGGGATTTCCGGGTAGGTCGGGCAAGGCCGCGAACGAAAGTCCTGGGGCGACAGCACCTTCACCTCGTGCCCCAGGGCCTGCAGCTCCCGCACCAGCGCCTGCAGGCTGGTCACCACGCCGTTGACCTGCGGCAGCCAGGCGTCCGAGACGATGAGAACCCTCATGCCACGGGCTCGGCGGCCGGCAGTACCTGCTGGGTCTGGCGTAGCTGGTCTTCGGCCAGGCGATAGAGTTCGATGGTGCCATCCAGGTGCTCGATCAGCGCCGTGCAGGACTCGACCCAATCCCCGCAGTTCATGTACTCGACCTCGCCCATCGGGCGAATCTCGGCGTGGTGGATGTGGCCGCAGACCACCCCGTTGAAACCGCGTTTGACGCACTCGTGGGTGATGGCTTCTTCGAAGTCGCTGATGAAGTTCACCGCGCTCTTGACCTTGTGCTTGAGGTACGCCGACAGCGACCAGTAGCCGTAGCCATAGCGGCTGCGCCAGTGGTTCAGCCAGCGGTTGAGGGTCAGGGTGATCTCGTAGGCCGAGTCGCCGAGAAAGGCCAGCCAGCGGTGGTAGCGGGTGATCACGTCGAACTGGTCGCCATGGATCACCAGCAGGCGGCGGCCGTCGGCGGTGATGTGTTCGGCTTCGTCGACCAGCTGGATATTGCCCAGCATCAGGCTGGAGTAGCGGCGCAGGAACTCGTCGTGGTTGCCGGTGACGTAGATCACCTCGGTACCGCGCTTGCTCATGGTCAGCAGGCGACGGATCACGTTGGTGTGCGCCTGGGGCCAGTAGATACCGCCGCGCAGCTTCCAGCCGTCGATGATGTCGCCGACCAGGTAGATGCGGTCGGTCTGGTAGCGCTTGAGAAAGGCCGACAGGTGCTCCGCCTGGCAATCGCGGGTGCCAAGGTGTACATCGGAGATCCACAGGGTTCGGACACGTTGTTTGCGGCTGGGCTTGGCGAGCAGAGCGCTGGTCATGGGGCGACCTCCGGCTGGGTTTCTACGAGCTTGCTCGCCAGCGGTGAAGTGATTGTGACGCCACCATGGCAGTTCAATGACAGCTACACCGGCAGGCCGCCCTGTTAAACTGCCGCCTCGGACGAGGAACCCCGCCATGCCTTCGCTGCTTTCCCTGCGTCACTACAGCCACGAACTGCTCAGCCACAGCCACGCCCATGCGCAGCTGGTGTTCGGCCTGCGCGGCGAGCTGGACTTCGAAGTGGCCGGCCTGGGCAGCCGGGTGCTGCGCCAGGTGCTCGCGGTGGTGCCGGCGGAGGCCCCCCATGCCTGCGGCAGTCGCCACGGCAGCCAGTGCCTGGTGCTCGACGTGCCGTCCGAACACTGGCTCGCCCAGCACCTGGGGCCCCATGCCGACGCCAGCCGGCGCCTGATGGAAAAACCGGGGGCGATCAGCCTCACGCCGTCCCAGAGCCAACTGGTCGGCTGGCTGGCCGCCAGCCCGATCAACGACCCGGTGATCGCCCAGCAGGGTGCCGCCCTGCTCCTGGCCAGCCTGGCCAACGCACACCCCATCCAGGACGGCGGCCGGTTGCCGCTGGCCGCGATCGATGCCCATATCGACCAGCACGCCGCCCACCCGCTGCAGGTCGCCGACCTCGCGCGCCTCAGCGGGCTGTCTGCCGCGCGCTTCCACGCGCGTTTCCTCGACGAGACCGGGCTAACGCCCATGGAGTACGTGCGCAGCCGTCGCCTGCACCTGGCCCGCCAGCTCCTGCAAGGCAGCAGCCTGCCGATCGGCGAGATCGCCGCCCGGGTCGGCTACGCCTCGCAGAGCGCGTTCACCGCGGCCCTGTCGCGCCAGTTCGGCGTGACGCCCCGCAGCCTGCGCCAGGGGCGCGAGTAACGCGACAAAGCGCGCCACTCCCGCGACAGACAGCCCTGGCCACGCCCCCTAGACTGCACCGCGACACCGTAATGGGGAGGCACCATGGACACGATCGAGTGGGACGATTTTCAACGGGTTGAGCTGCGCGTCGGCACGGTGCTGTCCGCCGAGCCGAACCCCAAGGCCCTCAAACCCGCCTACGTGCTGCAGGTCGATCTGGGCGAATGCGGGGTGAAGACCTCCAGCGCCCAGTTGACCGCCCACTACAGCGCCAGCGAGCTGGTCGGCCGGCAGGTGCTGTGCGTGTGCAACTTCGCGCCCAAGCGGGTGGCCGGGGTGCGCTCCGAGGTCCTGGTAACCGGGGTCTACGACGCCGACGACAAGGTGGTGCTGGCCAGCTTCGACAAGCCGCTGCCCAACGGGGCGCGCCTGGCATGACCGAACGCAAGGCCCTGCTGGCCATTCACCTGGGCGCACTGCTGTTCGGCCTGTCGGGCATCTTCGGCAAACTGGCGCAAACCACACCGCTGGCCATCGTCGCCGGCCGGGCGCTGTTCGCCGTGGCCGCCCTGGCCCTGTTCGCCCAGCTGTTCGCGCCGTCCCGGGGCAACCGTCCCACGGTTCGGCAGCTGGGTCTGCTGGCCCTCGGCGGGCTGCTGCTCGGCAGCCACTGGATGACCTTCTTCGAGGCGGTGAAAGTCTCCGGCGTGGCCATCGCCACCCTCGGCTTCGCCAGCTTCCCGGCGTTCACCGTGCTGCTGGAGGGCCTGCTGTTCCGTGAACGCACCCGCCCCAGCGAATACCTGATGGTGACCCTGGTGTGCATCGGCCTGGTGCTGGTCACGCCGACCTTCGACCTCGGCAGCGAAGCGACCGTCGGCCTGCTCTGGGCAGTGCTGTCGGGGCTGCTGTTCGCCCTGCTGTCACTGCTCAACCGCGCCAGCACCCGGGGCCTGGACCCGGTGCAGGCCGCGCTGTGCCAGAACCTAACCGTGCTGCTGTGCTTCATGCCCTTCGCCTGGCCGCTGCTGCCCAGCGTGACGCTGCTCGACTGGCTGTGGCTGGCGATGCTCGGGGTGTTCTGTACCGGCCTGGCGCACAGCCTGTTCGTTGCCAGCCTGCGCGTGCTGAAAGCCCGGACCGCCGCCGTGATCTTCGCCCTGGAGCCGGTCTACGGCATCGTCTTCGCCTGGTGGCTGTTCCACGAGATCCCCACCCTGCGCATGCTGGCCGGCGGCGCGCTGATTATCCTGGCGATCTTCTACTCCGCCCGCATGGCCCGCTGAACGCGCGCCCTGCAGGAGAGGCCCTGGCCGCGAGTTCGGCGGCCTGAGCAATACCGAGTCGGCGGTGAGCCGAACAGCTCGCGGGCAAGCCCGCTCCTACAGGTACACCCTCGCCCCTACAGACTCAGGTACTCACGCGGTCGTTATGGCCCAAGTCGCGCTCGGGGTCGATGTGGTCACGCAGGCGCTGCTTGAGCACCTTGGCTTCAGGGAAACCGCCGTCCGCCTTGCGTTCCCACAGCTGCACGCCGTCGCAGGTGATGCGAAACACCCCGCCGGTACCCGGTTCGAGGCTGACCCGGGCCAGGTCGTCGGTGAAGGTCGACAGCAACTCCTGGGCAAGCCAGGCAGCACGCAGCATCCACTGGCACTGGGTGCAATAGGTGATGGTCACTTCGACTTTACGGGAGGACATGGCGCGGCTCGCAGTGGACAGGAGCCACCCATGATACGCCTGCGACGGGGATTTGCCTCGCCCGGATGCCACCTGTCAGGCGGCATCCGGCGCGGGTCAGGCGATTTTCGCCAACAGCTCGCGCGCCTGTTCCTTCTGCGCGTCGTCGCCTTCGATGATCACTTCGTTGAGAATGTTGCAGGCGCTTTCCAGGCTACCCTGCTCGATATAGGCCAGGGCCAGGTTGAGCTTGGACAGGGTGTCGCGGTTGTCGTCCAGGTCACCCAGGTCGCTCAACAACAGGCTGTCGGCGGCGTCCGGCTGCTTCAGGAAATTATCGTCCAGCTCGCTCTGCAGCCAGTCCTCCGAAGGGTGTTCCTCGACCAGCATCGATGCGGCGAACGGGCTGCGCACATCGTGCTTGTCCAGGCCGTGGTGCTCCGGCTCCTGCGGGGCAGCCGGAGCCACCTTGGCGCGGGCGGTGGTGGAGAACGGGCTGACCAGGTCCCAGTCGGCATCCAGCGACAGGTCGTCCAGGTTGAGCTGGAAGTCATCCGACAGCTCAGGCGTGGCAGCCGGTGCGAGCGCTGGCGTGTCGTCGAGCAGCAGGTCGTCGGGGGCGGCGGTGTCGCTGAGCAGGTGCGGATGACGGGCCTTGAGCTGGTCGAGACGGGCCGGGGTAAAGCCCTCCTCGCGCAACACCGCCTCTTCGCGTGCGAAGGCCTGGGCATCACCCAGTTGGGCATACACCTCCAGCAGACGGAAGCGGATGTCGCTGCGCATCGGCTGGGCATCCAGGGCCTTGCGCAGCGCAACGGCGGCCTCGCTGAAACGGCCGTAGGCAATGTAGATGTTTGCGCCTTCCAGGGCGTCCACCGGCACGGCGGAGCGCAGCGGCGCAACCGGAGCCGGCGCGGGAGCGACCGCCGCAGCCGCCACCACGGGCGCGGCAGCAACCACCGGGGCGACCGGGGCCGGAGCGGCCACCGCGACGACCTCGGGCTTGGCGGGCGTCGGCTCGACCGGGGCCGGACGACGGCGGGCACGCCAGTACAGGGCAACCAAACCGGCCAGCAACACGAGCAACAGGGCCAGGGTCGCGCTCAACCACGAACGCTCCTGGCTGGCTGGCGCCTCGACCGGGGCAGCTGGCGTTTCAGCCGGCGCGGCCACCGGAGCAGCGTCCACCACTGGCGCTGGCGGTGCATCCAGGCGTGCCTGCAACTCGGACAGGCGCTGGTCCTTGCTGGCCAGCTGGGATTGCAGTTCCTGCACCTGCGCCTGCAGATCCGCCAGGCCCTGTTGCAGTTGCTGGTTTTCCTCGGCCTGTTCGGCCAGGGCCTCGTCGATACGGCGCTGCGCGGCCACCAGGGCCTCGGCCTGCGGTTCCAGCGGCTGTTGTGGCGCCTGCTCCGAGGTGACGACCGTGTCCTGCGGGGCGGCGCTCACCGCCTCGGGCGCCGCAGCAGCCTGGGGATTGGCCGCATCCGGCAGCAGCAGATCGGCACCGGCCTGCAAACGATTGATATCGCCGTTGCTGAAGGCTTGCGGGTTGAGGGCGTGGATGTCCCGCATCAGCCGATCCTGGGACAGCTCGCTGCCCGCCGCGCGCAGACCGGCGGCGATGCTCCACAGGCTGTCGCCGCGGCTGACCTGGTAGCGCTGACCCTGGGTTGCCGACGGCATCACCGCGGGCGCGCTGTAGGTCTGGGTCGGCTCCACCGGGGCCGGGCGCGCCGGGGTGGCGGCCGCTTGCGACGGGGCCGACGGCACGCTGGCCATGGTGCGGTAGGCCGAGGACCCCGGCGGGTCCAGCAGCACGGTGTATTCGCGCAGCAACTGCCCGTTGGGGCGCGCCACCTCGACGATGAAATTCAAGTACGGCTCGTTGACCGGCCGATTCGACACCACACGGATCACGCTGTTGGAGCCGCGCAGGATCGGGGTGAAACGCAGGTCATTGAGGAAGAACAGGCGATCGACCCCGGAGCGGCTGAACACCTCCGCCGACGCCAGGCGCACCAGCACGTCGCTGGACGTCAGGTCACCGACTTCGAGCAGCTCGATTTCGGCGTCCAGGGGCTGGTTCAGGGCGGAATGCAGGGTGATCTCACCCAGACCGAGCGCAGGGACCACCCCCGAGTAAAGTGCCGAGCTCGAAGCCAGGCCAAGCAGCAGTTGGCGAACTGGGGTCATGAAAACTCCCGGTAGATCCCTAGCAACCCGTCTGCTGCTGACACCCAGGCGTACCTGCCCTGAAGGTGATGACGCAGACGTTGCAACGTGTTCAAGCGGCAGGTGACGGTCCATGTCGAACCCGGCTAATAAGTGAGTATGGCCATGATTTGCAGTCTTGCTCGGCTCTCTGCATGCATGACACTGGGCATGGCGCCATCATACGCAATGCGTAGGTGGCTATCCAAAAAAACCGACGCAGTTCACATTCTTGCCGACCGCTGTCATGCCGCACGCGAACGCACGTGCCAGGCAGCCAGCATCGTCAGCACGAACACCCCGGCCATCAGCCAGAAACTCTGCTGGAAAGCCCTGGCCTCCGCCAGCAGGCCCATCCCTTCGCGCGCGTGCCGCCACTCGAGGAAGAAGGTCAACAAATTGACCCCGAATGCGCCGCCAAGTTGCCGAACGAAGGTGATCGCCCCGGCGCCCTGGGCCAGTTCGTCCTGGCTGAGGATATCCAGCGACCCGGTGCTCAACGCCGGCAGCAGGATGCCCAGGCCGATGCGGCCGACGCAGGCCCAGAAACACAGCACCAGGAACGAAGCGCCCTGCCCCTGCCAGCCCAGGCCGGCGCAGGACACGGCGAACACCAGCAGGCCGCCGGTCAACAGCACCGCGGCGCTCAGGCGATCGCTCAGCCAGCCGCCGAAAAACGAGGCGAAGCCCATCATGATGCCGGTGGGCAACAGCAGCAGGCCGGCGCGACCGGCGCCATAGCCTTCCACGGTCTGCAGGTACAGCGGGATCAGGTAGGTCGAGCCGTACAAGCCCAGGCCGAGGGCCAGGGCCACCCAGCTCGCGCTGCGAAACCCGGCGTGGCGCCACAGTGTCAGCGGCAGCAACGGCGTGCTGCTGCGCCAGCTGCGCACGAAGAAACCGACCGCGGTAACGACGCCGAGCAACCCCGGCGCCCAGACCCGCGCATCGAGCCAGGAAAATCGCTGCGCCTCGGCCAGCGCGCCCAGGGAGGCGAACAGCGCCACGCACAGCAGGGCAAACGCCCAGACATCCAGGAATGGCGTGCTGCGCTCACGCTGGTTGGGCAACAGCCAGTGGCCGCCCAGCACACCGAGCACGCACAACGGCAGCGGCAACCAGAACACCGCGTGCCAGCCGAAATGATCGACCAGGTAACCGCCGATGGTCGGCCCCAGGGTCGGCGCGATCATCACGCCCAGCCCGTAGAGGCCCAGGGCCGTGCCGCGGCCGCCGTCGGCGAAGACGCGGAAGATCAGCACCATCGCCAGGGGCTGGACGATACCGGCGCACAGCCCCTGGATGATACGCAGCGCAATCAGTTGCCAGGCCGCTTGCGCCACCAGTGCCAGCAGCGAGCTGACGATGAACAGCAGCAAGCCGACCTGGGCTGTGCGGCGGGCGCCCAGGCGTGCGTGGGCCCAGGCCGCCAGCAGCAGGCCGGCGGTCATCGCTGCGAGAAATCCGGTGGAGAGCCATTGGGCCAGGGGGCGGCCGATGGCGAAGTCCTGCATGATCGCAGGCAGCGCGACGTTGATGCTGGTCGAGGCCAGCACCATGGCCATGCTGCCGACCATCAGGATACCCAGCAGCCATTGCGGGTAGCGCGCCCCATAGCGCGCTTGCAAGGCGGCCAGGTCGTGCTGCATCAGCGCTTTTCCAGGTTACTCAGGATGCGCGCGTGGACTTGCTGGCAACGGCGCAGTTCGTCTTCGTCGATGCCGGCGAACAGCTCCTGGCGCAGCTGGGTGGAAATCGCCTCGATCTTCTCGATCAGCGGCTGCGCCTTGGGGCTCAGGGCGATCTTCTTGGCGCGACGGTCCTCGGGCACCATGTGCCGGCTCACCAGGCCCTGGGCTTCCAGGCTGTCGAGCAGGCGCGCCAGGGTCGGCCCTTCCACCCCGACGCTCTGCGCCAGCTCACGCTGGGTCGGCAGTTCATCGAAGCGCGCCAGGTGCAGCAACACCAGCCAGCGCGCCTGTGACAGGCCCAGCCCGACCAGGCGACGGTCCAATTCGGCGCGCCAGGCGCGGGACAACTGGGCAAGCTGCATGGCAAAACGGTGTTGATCGGTTAGCGACATGGTGGCAACGGCTCTTATAAGTATAAAAAACTAATTATTAGCCAGCTAACCATGACTGCAATGCCGAGAGCAATACTCCGGCGCGTCGATATGTTTCACCATTTCACATATTGATCTTCGACGAAGCCCCAGCAGTTGGCGATGGGCACCTCCGGCCGCCCGACCGGCCGCAGCACGCCGCTGAACTGACCGAAGATCTGCTTGAAGTTGCTGGCCAGGATGCCCAGGTTCATGTGCTCCTGGTGCAGGCCCCGGGCCTCGAAACGCAGCGCCACCTGGCCGTCGTGGGAATCGATGCGCCAGGGCTCCAGCGGGCGGCGGCGCTGGAAATCGAAACGCACCGTGTCGACCTTGATCAGCTCGCCGTCCAGCCAGTAGCAGTTCTCGGTGAAACTGGTTTCGTTGACCCCGCACGACAGGTTCAGGCCGACCCGCTGCCGCTCGGCACGGCCGGACAGGCAGGCCCAGTTCCAGTGGGTTTCCGGGCGCATGTAGCCGGCCGACCAGTCGTGGTGGGCGAAGGCATCGATCTGTTCCAGGTCGAATTCGCCCAGGGCACTGCGGATGTGCCCGGAGCAGCGCACCCCCGCCACCTTCTGCGCGTAGACCCAGCCATTCACCGCGGTGGGCGTGCTGATGCACATGGGCTGGAAGGCCGGCTCGGTCTCGCTGAATGCCGCATCGATGCGCGTGCCGTCGTCCAGTTCCACCAGCAGGCGCTTCTCGCGCACGCCGGGCTGGTTCTCCAGACGCAAGCGGTTGCGCCCGCTGCGCAACTCGCACACGCCATCATCCGGGCGCTGGGAAAACTGCGTGCCCAGGCCGAACGGCAATTTGAACTGGCGTTCGATCATGCGCCCGCTGGCCGGGTGGAACAGGTAGACGAAGCCGATCCCCGCCAGGCTCAGGTTGGCCAGGGCGCAGCCGCCGATCAGGGTGTCGCTGATGATGCCGAAATACTGGAACTGGTGGAAACGCCGCCATTTGGCCAGGGCGCCCAGGCGGCGCCCCATGGGGGAGCGGAAGTCGAAATCGCGGTAGTTGATCAGGCCGGGCGGGCTGGAAAACAGGCCGTAGTGAGGCTGGCCATTGGCCTGGATCAGTCGTTCCATCGGGTAAATCGCTCGCAAAACAGTGCTGGAATGCTAGCAGTGCCGCTTCGCGTCGCCACTCACGCGCCGCGCCAGCCGAGCGACAAAACGCGCCAATCAGGCCACCACGCGGTTGCGCCCAAATGCCTTGGCCTCGTACAACGCCCGATCGGCGTGCTCGTACAGCACGGCGAACGCGCCCTCTTCCCCCGGGCAGATGCAGGCCACGCCGACGGACATGGTCAGCACGCTGGCCGTGGTGGATTTCTCGTGTTCGATGCCGAGGGTTTCCAGGGCCTTGCGCATGGCGTCGGCGCGGTGCCGGGCCTCCATCTCGCCGATGTCGTACAGCAACACCGCGAACTCCTCGCCGCCCAGGCGCACCGCCATGTCCAGCGGACGCCGGGCAGCCTCCTGCAACAGCGTGCCGACCCGTTGCAGCACGACATCGCCGGCCTGGTGCCCGTAGCGGTCGTTGTAGGCCTTGAAGTGGTCGATGTCGCAGAGCAGCAGCGCCAGGGACTTGCTCTCGCGCAGGGCCTGGCGCCACAGCCGCTCGAACTGGCGGTTGAAGCTGCGCCGGTTGTTCAGCCCGGTCAGGCTGTCGTGATCGGCCAGCAGGCGCATCAGGTTGCGCAGCAGGAAATCCTCGCGCGACTTGTACTCCAGCAGGTAACAGCCCACGCCACCGATCAGGTTGCTGCACAGCAGGAACAACAGGTTGCTGGTCAGCTCCACCAGCGGCAGCCCGGACAGCACCTCGACGCCCGCGTAGATCAGCATCAGCGCCAGCGCGCACAACGCCGCTTCGATCAGGCGCAGCCCAAGCAGGAAGTAGATCGCGATGCTCGCCAGCAGCAGCCCTTCATAGGGGTAGTTCGGATCGTACAGGCGCCCGATGGGGACGATGGCGGCGATGCCCAGGCCCAGGGCAAGCGCCCCCAGGATGCTCAACGGCTGGTAGCAAGAGAGGCGAACTCCCCACAGCAGCAGCCCTCCCAACCCCAGCAGCACGCCCAGAACCGCCAGACGAACCACGAGAATCCACCCCAGGTAGGGCGGCGGGATGAGCAGTATGTCGATCGAGATGAACGCCAGCCAGATCAGGAGAGTGAAGACCAGGGCGACGCGCTTGAGCATCGAGCTTTCGCCTTGCCGGTGGCGGCGGTACTCGGACTCCAGGGGCCGGGAAAAGCGCAAGCGACGAAATCCCTTGGCCAACTGGTCGGCATAGGGACTCGGCTGAACGTCCTCAAGCCAGGTTTGATCGCTCGACACCGCCACCTCGATTTCGTGTTCCAGCACTCACCTTAGATGGCAAAAGTCACTACCTGCAAGCCGGCGGCCAGCGTCTCAGACCTCGAACTCGGCCTGCAACGCGGCCCGCACACAATGCAGCACGCCTTCGTCGACGCGACCGGCAAACGCATCGGCCACGTCGGCCACCGAGGGCAGCTCGCCTTCGCCGTCGAGGAACATGTCCTGGATTTCCCCGAGCAGCTCTTCCGGCAGGTCCAGGGCTTGCTCCAGGGACAACTGCTGGCTGCCGATGGCCTCGGCCAGCAGGCTGTAGACGTTCTTTTCCGTGCACTTGAGCTGGCCGGCGATCTGCAGCGGGGTCATGCCCGCCCGGGCCAGGCTGACCAGTTCGTGGCGCAGGTCGACCACCACGCTCGGCGCCTCCTCCGCACCGCCCAGCACCTCGAGGAAGGCCTCGCCATAACGCTCCAGCTTGCGCGCGCCGACGCCGCTGACCTGGGCCATCTCGGCCAGGGTGCCCGGCTTGCTGCGCAGCATTTCCAGCAGGGTGGCATCGGGGAAGATCACGTACGGCGGCACGCCGTGCTCTTCCGCCAGTTTGCGGCGCAGGGCACGCAGGGCTTCCCACTGTTCACGCTCGTCGCCACGCACCAGCTGGCTGGCGGCGCTGCTGGAGGCCTTGGCGCTTTGCTGCGGTTTCAGGTCGCGGCGCAGTTGCAGGGTCACTTCGCCGCGCAGCAGGGGCCGGCAACTGTCGGACAGGCGCAGGCCACCGAAACCTTCCAGGTCGACATCGGCCAGGCCGCGCGCCACCAACTGGCGGAACAATGAGCGCCACTCGCCTTCGCTGAAGGCCTTGCCCATGCCGAACACCGCCAGGTGCTGATGGCCGGATGCGCGAATCTTCTCGTTGTCACGGCCCAGCAGGATATCGACCAGGTAGCCCACGCCATAGCGCTGGCCGCTGCGGTAGATGGTCGACAGCGCCTGGCGCGCCGGCTCGGTGGCGTCCCAGGTCTGCACCCCGTCGATGCAGTTGTCGCAGTGCCCGCAGGGGGTCGGCAGCTCTTCGTCGAAATAGGCCAGCAGCGCCTGGCGGCGGCAGCGGGTTTCCTCGCACAGCGCCAGCATGGCATCGAGCTTGTGCTGCTCGACGCGCTTGTGGCGCTCGTCGCCTTCGGAGTTGTTGAGCATCTGCTTGAGGAAGATCACGTCCTGCAGGCCGTAGGCCATCCAGGCATCCGCCGGCAGGCCGTCGCGCCCTGCCCGCCCGGTTTCCTGGTAATAGGCCTCCAGGGACTTGGGCAGGTCGAGGTGGGCGACGAAACGCACGTTGGGTTTGTCGATGCCCATGCCGAAGGCGATGGTCGCCACCATGATCAGGCCCTCCTCGTTGAGGAAGCGCTTCTGGTGGTAGGCGCGCAGGTCGCTGGCCAGCCCGGCGTGGTACGGCAGCGCCGGAAAGCCCTGCTCGGAGAGGAACGACGCCACCTCCTCGACCTTCTTGCGCGACAGGCAATAGACGATGCCCGCATCGCCCTTGCGCGCCGCCAGGAAGCTCAGCAACTGCTTGCGCGGCTGCTCCTTGGGCACGATGCGGTAGAAGATGTTCGGCCTATCGAAGCTCGACAGGAAACGCTCGGCGTTCTGCAGGTGCAGGCGGGTGACGATTTCCTCGCGGGTGCGCATGTCGGCGGTGGCCGTCAGGGCGATGCGCGGCACATTCGGGAACAGCTCGGCCAGTTGCCCCAGCTGCAGGTATTCGGGGCGGAAATCGTGGCCCCACTGCGACACGCAGTGGGCTTCGTCGATGGCGAACAGGGCGATGTCCAGGCTCTGCAGGAAGGCCAGCATGCGCGGCTGCACCAGGCGCTCCGGGGCCAGGTAGAGCATCTTGATCTCGCCGCGGCGGATACGGTCGGCGATGCTGCGCTGCTCGTCCGCACCCAGGGTGGAGTTCAGCGCCACCGCGGCCACCCCCAGCTCCTCCAGCGTGGCGACCTGGTCGTCCATCAGCGCGATGAGGGGCGAGACCACCACCGCCAGGCCCTCGCGCATCAGCGCCGGCACCTGGAAACACAGGGACTTGCCGCCACCGGTGGGCATCAGCACCAGCGCATCGCCGCCACCGGCCACGCGCTCGATGATCGCCCCCTGGCGACCACGGAAACTGTCGTAGCCAAAGACGTCTTTGAGGATGCGTTGTGCGTGGTCGAGCATTGCGGGTCTCCGGAGCGAGCCGGGCATTATACGCATCTGCCACCCCAGGGGCTGACCATCTGTAACCGGGCCCTTTTCAAAAGCAGCCAATTTAAGCGGAACTATGGCCGCTAAAGCGCCTCTGGACTAGAATCCAGCCTCGTTTACTCCTTCAAGGTAGCCCCACGATGTCCTTCGCCGAGCAACTGTCCCGCCTGCAAGCCTTCCTCGATGCCGATGAGCTGCACGAAGAGGCCCTGGACTACGTGGCCGCCCACGGTTACCTGACCGCCCTGTCGATCTGCCCGGACCAGGTCCCGGCCCGCGAATGGATCGACGCGCTGTTCGCCGAGCCGCCGCACTACCGCAGCGACGCCGAGCGCGAAGAGATCGAAACCACCCTGCTGCAACTGCAAGCCCATATCGCTCGCCAACTGGCCAGCGACGACGACCCGGAAATGCCCTGCGACCTCGACCTGGGCGACGACCCGGACGATTCCGAACTGCGCGGCTGGTGCATCGGCTTCATGGAAGGCGTATTCCTGCGTGAGTCGGTGTGGTTCGAAGACGCCGAAGACGAGGTCAGCGAACTGCTGCTGCCGATCATGGTTGGCTCGGGTCTGTTCGACGAACAGCCGGAGTTCGCCGAGATCGCCCGCGACCGCGACCTGGTCGACAGCATGGTCGATCAGATCCCCGAGCTGCTGACCGCCCTGTTCCTGCTGTGCAACGCACCGGAAGAAAAGCCGGCGCTGCTCAAGCCCCGTCACCACTAAGTCGCGCCATGGCGCGCGACGTCCGCATCAATCGCAACCCGGCCATCCGCTACGCGCTGCTGGCCGTCGGTTGGCTGAGCGTGGCGCTGGGCGTGATCGGTATTTTCGTGCCGATCCTGCCCACCACGCCCTTCCTGCTGCTGGCCGCCGCCTGCTTCATGCGCAGCTCCGAGCGTTTCTACCACTGGCTGGTCGATCACCCCCGCCTCGGCCCGTGGATTCGCGACTACCTGGAAGGCAACGGCATCCCTCTCAAGGGCAAGGTCTACGCCCTCGGCCTGATGTGGCTGAGCATCGGCTTTTCCTGCTACCTGGTGCCGCTGTTCTGGGCCCGTCTGTTCATGCTCACCAGCGCGGTGCTGGTCAGCCTGTACATCCTCAAGCAGAAGACTCTGCCAAACCCTTGACGCCAACACCTGGCCACTGGCTATTTCCGGCAAAATCCAGGCACACCACCTAGACTCTGTCCATTACCGGCAGAGGCGCGCGTCATGCAGCCAGGGCAGCTCACTCAAGGACGATTCCAGCGCCAGCTGCGGCCCTGGCTGGGCGCGTCGTTGCTGCTGATCGGCCTGAGCGGCGCGCTGGCCAACTGGGACTTCGGACTGATCCTGCAGAACGCGGAAACCCGCTACGGCACCCTCGGCGCCGCCAAGGAGCGCATCCAGGCCTGGGACGCGCTGATCAACGCCAGTGCCGGCCTGCCCGAGCGCGAGCTGCTGAGCGAGGTCAATCGCTTCTTCAACCGGCAGATCCGTTTCTCCGACGACACCCGTGTCTGGCAGGAGAACGACTACTGGGCCACCCCCATCGAATCCCTGGTCAAGGGCGCCGGCGACTGCGAGGACTACTCCATCGCCAAGTACTTCACCCTGCGCCGCCTCGGGGTGCCCAGCGAAAAGCTGCGCATCACCTACGTCAAGGCGCTGCGCCAGAACCAGGCGCACATGGTCCTGACCTACTACGCCAGCCCCGGTGCCGAACCCCTGGTGCTGGACAACCTGATCGCCGAAATACGCCCTGCCTCGCAACGCAAGGACCTGCTGCCGGTGTACGCCTTCAATGCCGAAGGCCTGTACCTGGCGGGGTCGAACAGCCGCAAGAGCGATACCAAGAAACTGTCCCGCTGGCAGGACCTGCTGAAAAAGATGCGTGCGGAAGGCTTCGCCATCGGCGAAGGCTAGGAGACCTCTATGTCGTTACTCAAACAGCTGTTCCTCGCCATCTGCCTGTTCCTGGTGGTGGCCTTTACCGGCAGTTTCATCGCCAGCGTGGAGAGTTCGCGCGAGCAGTTGCTCAGCCAGCTGCGCTCCCACGCCCAGGACGCGGCCACTGCCCTGGGGCTGTCGCTGACGCCGCACATCGACGACCCGGCGATGGTCGAGCTGATGGTCAGCTCGATCTTCGACAGCGGCTACTTCACCAGCATCCGCGTGGTGCGCATTCCCGACGACGCGGTGATCGTCGAACGCCAGACCGGCAGCGACTCGGACACCGTGCCCGACTGGTTCGCCGAACTGGTCGACATCCATCCCCAGGGCGGCGACGCGCTGATCATGCGCGGCTGGGACCAGGCCGCGCGGGTCGAAGTGCTCAGCCATCCGCAGTTCGCCCTGGCGCGGCTGTGGGGCAGCGCCCTGGGCAGCCTGGCCTGGCTGCTGCTGTGCGGGCTGGTCAGCGCGATCCTCGGCGGCTGGTTGCTGCGCAGCCAGCTGCGCCCCCTCGACACCATGGTCCAGCAGGCCCAGGCCATCAGCCGCCGCGAGTTCCTGACCCTGCCCAAGGTGCCGCGCACCGCCGAGCTGAAACGCGTGGTCATGGCCATGAACCAGATGGTGGAAAAGCTCAAGACGTTGTTCGCCGAGGAAGCCGCGCGCAGCGAGAAACTGCGTGAAGAGGCCTACCAGGACAGCCTGACGGGGTTGGGCAACCGGCGCCTGTTCGACATCAAACTGGCCAACCACCTGCTGGTCACCGAACAAAGCACCACAGGCTACCTGCTGCTGCTGCGCGTCAACGACCTGGGCGGGCTGAACCAGCGCCTTGGCGGGCAGCGCACCGATGCCCTGATCGCGGCGATCGGCGAGCTGCTCACTCGCCTGCTGGCCCAGCCCGGCCGCTCCGACTGGCTGGCGGCGCGCAGCCGCGGCGGCGAATTCACCCTGCTCGCCCCCGGACTGGCCCGGGAGGATGTCGAGCACCTGGTCGAGGCCCTGCTGGAAGGGCTGGAAAGCCTGCGGCAGACCGGCGCCAGCGACTGCACCCCGGTGGCCCACCTGGGCATCGCCGCCTTCCGCCCCGGCGAAGCCAGCGCCCAGGTCATCGGTCGCGCCGACCAGGCCCTGGCCGAGGCGCAGAGCGACCCGAGCCGCCCGTGGGCGCGTCAGGACGATTTCAACGGCCAGGCCAGCAACGGCCTGCACGACTGGAGCACCTGGATCGACGACGCCCTCACCCGCCACCAGATCCAGTTGTACTTCCAGCCGGTGGTCACCTGCGCCAGGCCCACGACGCCGCTGCACCACAAGGTGCTCGCCCGCCTGCGCGACCCGCAGGGCGAAACCATCGCCGCCGGGCGTTTCCTGCCCTGGGTCGAACGCCTGGGCTGGGCCCCGCGCTTCGACCTGGCCATGCTCGAACACTGCCTGGCGCACCTCGCCGAGCACCCGCAACCGCTGGCGCTGAGCCTGTCCGCCGCCACCCTGCGCGAACCGGCTAGCCTGGCGAAACTGATCGACTGCCTGAAACAGCACCCGCAACAGGCGCAATGGCTGACCCTGGAAGTGGACGAACGCCACCTGCCGCCGCCGGCCGAATTGGAAGCCCTGAGCCAGTCGATCCGCGCCGCCGGCTACGGCCTCGGCCTGCAGCACTTCGGCGGGCGTTTCAGCCTGATCGGCAACCTCACCCACCTGGGCCTGGCCTACCTGAAAATCGACGGCACCTACATCCGCGCTATCGACCAGGAAAGCGACAAGCGCCTGTTCATCGAAGCGATCTTCCGCGCCACCAACAGCATCGACCTGCCGCTGATCGCGGAAATGGTCGAAACCGAAGGCGAACTGACCACCCTCGACGAACTCGGCATCCACGGCGCCATGGGCCGCCTGATCGGTGCACCGGCGCCGTGGCAGGAGTGATTACGGCACGGCCTGGTTCGATCGATCCCGGACGCTCCGCGTCCCCAGCGTTACAGGCCCGTGGTGGACAAGCTTCGCGTTGTCCACCCTACGAACAGCGCAAGCGGCCTCGACCTCGCACACTGATCGTTCCCACGCTCCGCGTGGGAATGCCTCCCGGGACGCTCCGCGTCCCCAGCGATACAGGCCCGTGGTGAACCAGTTCGCGCTGTGCCCCCCCCTGCGAACGTGCCCCAAGCGCTTTCGGCGATGGCTCAGACCAACCGCGGCTCGTCGTCCAGTAAACCGCCCAGGCCTTCCAGTTCGGCGCGGGTTTCGGCGCGTTGGTGGAGTTTGCGGCGGGCGGCTTCGGGGAGGTCGGTGTAGCGGATGACGCCGCGGTGCACGAGTACCGAGACCAGGTCTTCGAGCACCCGCACCAGTTCCAGGTCGGAATGCTGCAGGGCCGCCAGGTGGTTGTGCAGGGCGTGGGTGGCCAGCCAGGCCTGCACGTCGGGGTCGTCCGGCGGCAGGGTCTGGCTCATGGCCGCAAAGGGTTCGTACTCGACCCGCAGAATCCGGTTCTTCTCATCGCGCTGCACATAAAGCATGACTGCCTCCTGCATCTGCCCGAGCCCCGTGCCATGCAGGGCAACGGGGCATAAAAAAGCCCGCCAGCCTTGCGGTTGGCGGGCTGCTCTTGCCATAGAGCTTAGGCGTTCACCACCAAAGAGCCATCATTGAGCATGCCGGCAATTACATCCCCGGCATTGGTCGAGCCGTACACGGCGCCGAGGTCGACGCCGTCGAGCACGATGGTCTGGATGTTGCCGCCGTTCGAGGCACCGTTGCTGTCCGCCACGATGGTGGTGGACGGGCCGAACGAGAAGGTCAGGTAGGACTCCAGGTTCCCGGCGTTCTCGCCCGTCAGCAGCGCAGACAGGTCCAGCGCATCGCCATTGGGGCCGGTCTGGAAGTCGGCGACCACGTCGATGCCGGTCTCGCCCGCGCCCCAGATGAAGATGTCTTCGCCCTCCCCGCCGATCAGCCAGTCGTTGCCAGCACCGCCGTACAGCTTGTCGTTGCCGGCCCCGCCGTTGAGCACATCGTCGTTGGCGCCCCCATACAGGATGTCGTCGCCCTCGCCGCCCATCAGGTTATCGTTGCCGTTGCCGCCATGGAGGGTGTCGTTGCCGGCCCCGCCGTAGACCACGTCATTGCCAGCAAGACCATCCAGGCTGTTGTTGCCCTCGTTGCCGCCCACCAGGTTATTGCCGCTGGTGCCCGTGCTGCTGTACTGGGTGTCCTTGATGCCGACCGTCAGCACCGCGCTGTCCGTGCTGCCATCGGCGTCGACGATGTCGTAGGTGAAGCTGTCCGACGCCCCCGACGGAAGATCGCCCGTCAGCGGGATGTAGGTGTAGGCACCATTCGCCGCGATATAGAGGGTGCCGTACTGGCCCACCAGGGTCAGCCCGCCCGCCTCCATGTCCTGCCCGTTGACACCGGTCACCGATACGCCGCCATCCGGCCCCGGGTTGTCGTTGCTCAGCACGTTGCCGGATGCCATCAGCGCTGCGACCCAGACCACGCCTGGCGCCGTCACGCTGACGTTCTGCAGCGGGTTGGTGTACTGCAGCTTGGTGATGTCCAGGTCCGCCCGCCCGGACAGGTTGCCCGGGAAGGAGGTGCTGCCCGAATTGTCGCGCACCGTGAACTTGACGTAGTACTGGCCCGACTGGGTGATCGAATCGAAGCTGGCGTTGCTCCGGTTGCCGGTCTGGTTCAGCAATTGCGCGACCGGGTTGCTGTCCCCCACCCGGAACAGCTCGGCATCCCAGCGGTCCGCCGAATTCCAGTTGCCGGTGGACGCGCTGAAGATCACCTGCGCCGGCGCACCAGCATTAGCGTTCACGGTGAAGGTGCTGGACTGGGAGGACTTCTGGCCCATGTTAGGGGCGTTGTCGATGTCACCGATGTTGACGTTGGTGGTCGGTCCGCCGCCATGCACCGCGTACTGCGCGGTGTAGGTGGAGTTGCCGCTCAGCGTCCAGTAACCCTCCTGAGCCTGTGCCATGTCGTCCTTGGCCACGGGGCCGCCGTCTTCGATGGTGATCGTCAGGTCGGCGCTCGACGTATCGCCATCGCGGTCGGCGATGGTGTAGCGGAACACGTCCACCGCCCCGGCTGGAGCGCTGCTCGGCGCCGAGTAGGTGTAACTGCCGTCACTGGCGATCACCAGGGTGCCGCCCAGTTGCGTGGTCAGCGGCCCGGTGGAGCCGCCTTCCGGCACGCCCACGGTGACTTCATCGCCATTTTCGTCGGTGTAGCTGACGAACACCACGCTGATCGGGCCGTCGGTGCCCGGGTCGTCCACGCCATCGGGGCCGGCATCGGTGATGACGTTGCCCTCCAGCGAATCCGGCACCGTTTCGCCCAGGGTGGCCGACAGCTCGTTCGGGTCCTGCACCACGATCACCGTGTCGCCGGCGTTGCCCACCTTGCCCAGTTCGGTCGCGGCCGTGCCGTTGCTCGGAATCTGGATGCCCACGGCAATCACGTCGATGTCGTTGCTGTCGACGAAGTTCTGCCATCCGGACGGCGCGCCGTTGCCGGACGGATAGGGTTCACCGTCGGACAGGAAGTACAGGCGGTTCTCGTAGTCGTCCAGGTCCGGGTTGTCCAGATCGTCTTCCAGCTCGTCACGGGCCAGGGCCAGGGCATTGCTGTAGCTGGTGTTGCCGCCCTCCGCCATGCCGTCGATGGCATTTTTCGCCGCCACCGGGTCCGTGCCTTCGTACACCAGGCGGGCACCGCTGTCGAAATCGATCACCTTGAAGTTCAGCGGCACGCCCAGGGCGATGTAGCTGTTGATCAGGTTGACCAGGGCGACCTTGGCCACGTCCAGGCGCGTGACGTCCTCTTTCTTGCCGTCACCATCGAGGTCAGCCTTGACGATGTCATCCATGCTGCCCGAGGAGTCCAGCACCAGGGTCAGGTTGAACGGCGGCAGGCCGCTTTCCACGACGCTGGCCTCGTTGTCCTTGGCCACCGGCACGCTGTCCTTGATGCATATGGTCAGGTTGGCGCTGTCGGTGTCGCCGTCGGCATCCTTCACGGTGTAGGTGAAGACATCCTCGCTGTCGCCGGTGACATTCGCCGGCGCCTGGTAGGTGTAGGTGCCGTCGCTGGACATGGTCAGCGTGCCGCCCAGGAAGGTTTCCAGCGGGCCGGTCGTGCCACCCGCCGGCACGTCGACGGTCTGCGAGTTGCCGTCCGCATCCAGGTAGGTGACCGAGATCACGCTGAGCGCGCCGTCGGCACCCGCGACATCCGCCCCCTCGGTGCCCACGTCGCTGATCACGTTGCCCGTCACACCATCCGGCACCGTGTCGTCCAGGGTGGCCGACAGTTGGTTCGGGTCCGTCACCACGATCACCGAGTCACCGTCATTGCCCACGGCCTCCAGGGCGTTTTCGGCGTTTCCGCCAGTCGGGATCTGGATACCCACGGTAATCACGTCGATATCCTTGTCATCGACGAAGTCCTGCCAGCTGGCCGGTGCGCCGTTGCCCGACGGGTAGGGCTCGCCATCGGACAGGAAGTACAGGCGGTTCTCGTAGTCATCCAGGTCCGAGTTGGCCAGGTCTTGCTCCAGCTCGTCACGGGCCAGGTCCAGCGCCGCGTCGTAGTTGGTGTTACCGCCTTCGGTCATGGCATTGATGGCCGCCTTCGCCGCGGCCGGGTCCGTGCCTTCGTAGACCAGGCGCGCACTGCTGTCGAAATCGATCACCTTGAAGTTCAGCGGCACGCCCAGGGCGATGTAGCTGTTGATCAGGTTGACCAGCGCAGCCTTGGCCACATCCAGGCGCGTGACGTTTTCCGGAGTGCCATTGCCATCCAGGTCAGCCTTGACGATGTCATCCATGCTGCCCGACGAGTCGAGCACCAGGGTCAGGTTGTACGGTGGCAGGCCGGTGCCTTCGATGCACACCTTGTTGTCCTTGGCGTCCGGTACGTCATCGACGATGTTGACGTCGATAGTGCCCGTTGCGCTGTCGCCATCGCGGTCGGTGACCACCACCTCGAACTGCTCGGTGAGGGTGTTCGGCCCCTGCACGGCATCATGGCCGACGGCATTCTCCAGGGTGTAGGCATAGCTCACCGTGCCGCCGCTGGCGGTCCCGGTGAAGCCGGTGATATTTAGCACACCACCTGCGCTTTCGATGACCAGCGGCGCACCTTCCGTTGCGCCCTGCAACTGGGCGAAGGTGAACGCCACGCCGTCGATCGTGAGGGTGTCGAGCCCGTCCGGCGACTCGAAGCTGAAGCTGCCGGTCTGGGTCAGGGCGCCGTCATCCGGCGCGGAGCCATTCGGCAGGTGCTGCTCGTCGACCGTGACTTCGCCACCGTTGACGTCCAGGCCCTCCAGGGTGATGCCGTTGTTGGTACCGGTGATGCTGATGGTCAGGTACGCCGTGGAAATATCGCCGTCGGCATCCTTCATCGTGTACTGAACGCGCTCGCTGACGGTCTCCCCTTCGGCCAGGCCCAGGGTGTCCGGGTCATCGTTGTTCAGGGTGAAGCTGTATTCGCCCGTGGCCGGGTTCAGCACCAGGGTGCCGTACTTGCTCAGCTCGGCGATGGCCGCGGTGTTGGCCGGCGAGCCGTTCCAGCCAACGAATGCCTTGCCGCCGTCGGCACCGGCCGAGTCGTTGTCCAGCACATTGCCGGACACCACGTTGGCACTCTCGCCTTCGACCAGGGCGTCAGGGGTGTCGTCCTCGGCAGTGGGGCCGTCGTCCTTGAAGCTGATCAGCTTGCCCAGGTCCAGGGTGCTGCTGGCCGTGTCGCCGTCGTTATCGGTAACAGTCGCCTTCAGGCCGATCAGCTTGGCATCCAGGCCGATCGGCTCGTCCGGGTCAGTGCTCGGGTGCTTCAGCGCGCGCAGCTGATCGAGGGTCACCACACCGGCGTCATCAACGCTGACCGTGAACACCAGTTCGCCGCTCTCGTTACGCCCTTCGATGGTCGAGGTACCCACCAGGCTGAGGAACACCGATTCACCGGTTTCCGTATCGATCAGGCCCGAATCCACCGGACCGTCCTCGCTGCCTTTCAGGGTCAGCTCGTACTCCAGGCTGCGCTGCCCGTCCGCCCCGGCATCGACATTGAACACCCCGCTGAAATCGCGGCTGGCGTCCACGTCGAAGTCGCTTTCATCGACCTGCAACTGGCCGCCCCAGGTGACCGAGATGCTGACGTCGTTGTAGTCGAAGTCGGAGGTGTCGGTCTTGTCTTCCCAGTTCTGGTTGCCCGGGTGATCGGTGTCCTGCAGGTGAGCGCCGCCCGGGTTGAGGGTGGCATCGCTGAACAGCACATTGGCACCGTCCGCGCCTTCCAGACGAACACCATCGAGCACCGCGTGCCATTTGCCGCCATCGAACTCGAAGGTCAGCTCGGCGCCGTCACTCAGGCCGTCGTTCTCGGCACCATCGGGAATGATGAAGAATCCCACGTCTTCCGGGTTCAGCCCATCCAGGCTGGCCTGGTCGCCGATATCCAGGTCCAGCACGTTGGCCCAGAGCACCTTGCCGCTCACCGGGGCACCATCCGGGCCCTTGACGTAGTAGCCGTAGCTGTTGGCGTAACCGGCGTCGCTGCCCTTGAAGGTCACATAGGACTTGTCGGACACGTCGCTCTGGCTGATGGTCGGGGTGTCGTCGTCGATGTTCACCCGAATGGTGGCGCTGGCGCTGTCGCCATCGCCGTCGGTCACGGTGTAGCCGATGTTGAGGTGGATATTGTTCTCGTGGCCGCCCTCTTCATGGCGCAAGGCCTGCAGCAGGCTCACCGTGTAATCGCCGGTTTCCGGATCGACCTGCACGGTCATCAAATCACCACGGCCCTCTGCCGAGGTAATGGTCAGCATGTTGGTATCCGGGTCCCAGGTCGAGGTCACGGCCTCGTTGCCCAGGGTGTCGGGGCCGGTCAGTTCGAAGGATTGCTGGCCATCGGCGCCGGCCGAGAAATTCAGCGTACCGGTGGCGGTGGTGGCGGCACCGTTGGTGTCACCAAGACCGCCATTGATCCCGCCGTCCAGCCCTTCGTCGTCGAGGATCGGTTTGACCGTTTCATCGCAGGCCACCGGCACATCGTCCTCGATATCGATGACGAAACTGCCCGCCTCCAGCGGGTCGGCCAAGGGGTCGCCGTCGCCATCGGTGGCGATCAGCAGGCCGGAGAAGTCGATACCCAGCGCGCCCAGGGTTTCGCTGTCATCGCTGTTGTCGAGCGGATGATCGATCGGGCCTTTCAGGGTGAAGGTGTAGCTGCCGTCCGGGTTCACCACCAGGGTGAAGATGTCCGCACCGCCGGCCGTGGCGGTCAGGGTGCTGACACCGGTGATGTCATCCACCACCACGTCGTACTCCAAGTCGACCTGGTTCGATTGCAGCTGCTGGGCTTCCAGCGTGCCGGTGTCGGCGCTCAGGGCAAAACCGCCCTTGCCGTCGGCACCGAAGCTGACCAGGGCATCCAGGGCACCGGCACCACCGGTAGCGATCAGGGTCTGGGTCGGCACATTGCCGCTTTCACCATTGCCCATGCCCAGGGCATCTTCGTGCACCAGACCGCGCACGACCGGGCGATCGCCCTCCTCACCTGCCTGCACCGGCACATCGTCTTCGATATCGATGACGAAGCTACCCGGCTCGAACGCATCGGCCAGCGGATCGCCATCCCCGTCCTTGGCGATCAGCAGGCCGGAGAAGTCCAGCGCCAGGCTGCTGTCCCCCAGGGTTTCGCTGTCGACGCCGTTGCCTTCAGGGTGATCGATCTTGCCTTCCAGGGTGAAGGTGTAGCTGCCGTCGGCATTCACTTCGAGGATGAAGATTTCCGGACCATCGACGCCCGCCGTAGCGGTCAAGGTGCTGATCCCGGTATCCGGGTCCACCACCACGCTGTACACCAGCGGCACACCGCCGGATTCCAGGTTCAGGCCCTCCAGGCTGGAGGTGTCCTCGCTCAGCTCAAAACTGCCACGACCGTCCGCACCGAAGCTGACCAGCGCATCCAGGGCGCCGATACCACCGGTAGCGACCAGGGTCTGGGTCGGCACATTACCGCTTTCACCGTTGCCCGTGCCCAGCGCATCCTCATGCACCAGGCCAGTCACCACAGGGCGGTCGCCCGGCGTGCCGCTCTGTACCGGCACGTCATCCTCGATATCGATGACGAACGTGCCCTCATCGAAACCATCCAGAATCGGATCACCGTCACCGTCGGTCGCGATCAGCATCCCGGAGAAGTCCAGGGCCAGGCTGCTATCGCCCAGGGTTTCGCTGTCGACGCCGTCGTCTTCCGGGTGGTCGATCTTGCCTTCCAGGGTGAAGGTGTAGCTGCCGTCGGTGTTCACTTCCAGGGTAAATACCGGCGCACCACCCTCGCCTGCCGTGGCGGTCAGGGTGCTGATACCCGAGACCTCGTCCACCACCACGGTATACACCAGCGGCACACCGCCAGACTCCAGCAGCAGGGCTTCCAAGGTTCCGGTGTCGGCGCTCAACGCGAAACCGCCACGCCCGTCGGCGCCGAAACTGACCAGCGCATCCAGGGTGCCCGGACCGCCCTCTACGACTAGGGTCTGCGCCGGGTCGGTGTCTTCGCCATTGCCGTCACCCAGCGCATCTTCGTGCACCAGGCCAGTCACCACCGGGCGGTCGCCGGCACCACCGGTCTGCACCGGCACATCGTCCTCGATATCGATGACGAAGGTGCCTTCGTCAAAACCGTCTGCCAGGGGATCGCCATCGCCATCGGTGGCAATCAGCAGGCCGGAGAAGTCCAGCGCCAGGCTGCTGTCACCCAGGGTTTCGCCGTCCACACCGTCGCCCTCGGGGTGGTCGATCTTGCCTTCCAGGGTGAAGGTGTAACTGCCGTCGGTGTTCACTTCCAAGGTAAATACCGGCGCACCGCCCTCACCCGCCGTAGCGGTCAGGGTGCTGATACCGGTGACCTCGTCCACCACCACGCTGTACACCAGCGGCACACCGCCAGACTCCAGCAGCAAGGCTTCCAAGGTTCCGGTGTCGGTGCTCAGTGCGAAACCGCCGCGCCCGTCGGCGCCGAAGCTCACCAGGGCATCCAGGCTACCGGGGCCACCTTCGGCGACCAGGGTCTGCGCCGGGTCGGTGTCTTCGCCATTGCCGTCATCCAGCGCATCTTCGTGCACCAGGCCATGCACCACCGGACGGTCGCCGGCACTACCGGTCTGCACCGGCACATCGTCCTCGATATCGATGACGAAGCTGCCTTCGCCGAACCCGCCTTCGAGCGTATCGCCGTCATAATCGGTGGCCACCAGCAGGGCCGAGAAGTCCAGGGCAATGCTGCTGTCGCCGAGGGTTTCACTGTCGACACCATCGTCTTCAGGGTGATCGATCTTGCCTTCCAGGGTGAAGGTGTAACTGCCGTCAGGGCTCACTTCCAGGGTAAAGATCGGGGCATCCCCGGCCATGGCGGTCAGGGTGCTGACGCCGGTTTCAGGGTCCACCACCACGCTGTACTCCAGGTCGACCTCGCCGGAGGTCAGCCCCAGGTCGTACAGGCTCTGCAACGCGGCCTCGCTACCGCTGAGGGAAATGCCGCCAGGGCCGTCGGCGCCAAAATTCACCAGGGCACTCAGGGTACCGGCCGGCGCCGAGACGGTCGTGGTCTGCGCCGGATCGGTGTCTTCACCATTGCCATCGGCCAGCGCATCTTCATGCACCAGTTCGCGCACCACCGGGCGCTCGCCCTCTTGCTGCGCGGGCGAATCGTCGTTGACGGTGAGGGTCAGGGAGCCGCTGGCCGGCGTGCCGTTGCCATCGGTGATGGTGTAGCCGAACGGGAAGTCCAGGTCGTTTTCGTCGCTGCCACCTTCACTCGGGGCCGCATGGTCGATGGGCGCCTCCAGGGTGAAGGTGTACTCGCCGGTGGCGATGTTGGTGACTTGCAGGGTGAACACCACGCTGTCACCGGCAAAGGCGGTGAGGGTCAGGCCATCGTCGCTGACGGTGTAGGTCAGCGGCATACCGCCCGAGGTCACGCCCAGGTCATCAAGGCCTGCGGTGCTCCAGGCGAAGCTGCCGATGCCGTCCGGGCCGAAGCTGTAGCCCAGCGAACCACTGACTTCGACGTCTTCGCCAGCGGCGTCGTTGACGCCACCGGCAATGCCGTCCGGCAGGCCGTCTTCGTCCACCGCGTTGCTGGCGGTGCCACCGGTGGGAATACCGTCGACGAAGGGCTGCGGGTCATCGGTGAAGACCGGATCGGGATCGGGGAATTCCACCGGGGTGTTGAAGCCGGCAGTGGGGAAGCCGATGACCGGGTCGATCGCGCCGCCGACGGCATCGAGCAGTACGAAGCTGTGTCCACCGCCGACACCGCCTGCGCCACCACCGGCGCCTGGGCCGGCTGCGGTGGCCTCGCCGGCCATGGTCGGGTCGGCGCCAGCCTCGATAGCGGCCTGCAGCTGCTCGACATCGGTGAGGTCGTTGGCGCTCGGCGCAACAGGCGCGGCGTCCTGGGCACCCACCGTGTTATCGGGGTTCTGCGCGAGCATCTGCACCGTGAGGTTCACGCTGCTGTCGCGCCCGAGGGTCAGTTGCTGACCGTTCCCCAGGTTCACGGCAACCGCACCGGCGGCCCCCGTCACCAATTGCTCGCCGGCGAAAACGCGATCGCCTTCGACCAGAGGCCGGCGCGTTCCATCGCCCGCTACCGCAAATACCTCGCCGACAACCTGACTGACGACACCGATTGAAGTAGCCATGTTCCTTACCTCACTGCACCTGCCGACAACCGCCGACACAATTCAAAAAGGGTCAAAAACACCTTCCCGAACATGGGCTACAACGAAGCAACTGAGTGAAATGGAACGGCGCCTACTGCGTCAAAAAAATACTACGACAAAAAAATGTCGCGCAAACCGCGCCGTACTACTCCATCAGAATCCTCCCCGCCCTATGCACTACAAAATCGTTCCTGACCACCTGCTTTTGTCGCGCACAAGCCCGTAGGCGGCGAAATACGCGACTCCTGGGTGGAAACAATGTGCTCGATTTCAAAGTCTGCATAAGTTTTTTTCGGAATAAGCCTTGTGCGAAATTCTTCTGAGCTTCTCCAAAAGTTGTTCTTAGCTGTGATGTTACAAGCCTGAAACGGTTTTACAGGCAAAAAAGCCAAATATTTGGCGACAAGAACAGCACAACTATCTATGGAGATTCACACATGCGAGCTTTCAATCCGCTGTGGAGCAGTATTCTGTTGGCGATGGCCTGCTCCCAGGCCCAGGCCATTACCCTCACCGAAGCCATCCAGAGCACGCTGGACAACCACCCGGAGATTCGTTCCGGGATCAACAGCCGCCTTTCGTCGGATGAAGAAGTGAAAATCGCCAAGGGCGGTTACCTGCCCACCGTCGACCTGCTGGTCGGCTATGGCCGGGAAAACACCGACAGCCCCAGCACGCGTGCCCTGGACGGGGACCACAACACCGAAACCCTGAATTACCGCAACGCCGAGCTGCGCCTGCGGCAGATGCTGTTCGACGGCTTCAACACCCCCAACGAGGTCGGCCGCACCGAAGCGGTGGTCAATTCCCGGGCGTACCGCGTGCTCGGCACCTCGGAAAGCCTGGCGCTGCGCACCGTCGAGGTGTACCTGGACGTGCTCCGGCGCCGCGAGATGGTAGACCTGGCCAGGAACAACCTGCAGGCCCACCAGCGCATCAACGACCAGATCGACCTGCGCAGCCGCCAGGGTGTCGGCAGCACCGCCGACCTCGACCAGTCCGGCGCGCGCCTGGCCCTGGCGGAAAACAACCTCTACACCGAACAGGTCAACCTGGCCGATGCCGAGGCGAACTTCTTCAGCGCCACCGGCCGCATGCCCGACGAGCTGAGCTCACCGGTCAGCATCAAGAGCGCGATGCCCGCCGACCTGATGACGGCCCGGCAGATGGTGATGGACAACAACCCGCTGCTCAAATCCGCCCAGGCCGACGTGCATGCCGCCGAGAAGCAGTACGAGACCGCCAAGGCGCCCTTCTACCCGCGCTTCGACGTGGAGCTGGCCACCAGCGCCGATGACAACGTGCAGGGTGACGAGGGCCACTACAACACCTGGCGGGCCGCGGTGGTGATGAACTACAACCTGTTCAACGGCATGCGTGACAAGGCCCGCCTGCAGTCCACCGCGCACCAGGTCAACGAGTCGATGGACATCCGCAACAACGCCTTGCGCCTGATCAACGAGAACCTCTCGCTGGCCTGGAACGCCATGGAAAACGCCCGCCTGCAAACGCCCAAGGCCCGCGACTACGCGGACTACACCTCGCGGGTACGCGGCGCCTACCAGGACCAGTTCGGCCTCGGCCAGCGCACCCTGCTCGACCTGCTCGACAGCGAGAACGAGCTGTTCACCGCCAACCGTCGCTACACCGATGTGCGTTTCACCGAAGAGTTCGCCATGTACCGCGTGATGGCGGCCATGGGTGAGCTGCTGCGCCAGCAGCAGGTCGTTGTCCCGGCCGAAGCCGTCGCCCTGTCGGAAGTGAAGAGCGAGGCGCGTCTACCGGAAATGAAGTAGTACCGGCAGAGGAGCAGTAGAACGTGACGACCATGGAACGGACTGGCACCGCCAGTGACCCGCGCTTGAGCCATGACGATCCGCTTCTGGATGGTCTGTTGATCCTGTGCAAGCTGCACGGCTGTTCGGTCAGCCGGGGCAGCCTGAGCGCCGGCCTGCCGATGCCCGAGCAGTGCCTCGACGCCGAGTTGCTGCCCCGCGCAGCGGCTCGGGCCGGCCTGCAGGGGCGCCTGCTGCGCCGCGAGCTGGGGGCGATTTCGGCCCTGAGCCTGCCGGTGCTGTTGCTGCTCAAGGACGGTCGCAGCGCGGTGCTGCGCAAGTGGGACAACAGGAACCAGGCGCTGATCCTGCCGTGCGAAGCGGAAGGCGGCGAGCAGTGGGTCAGCCGCGAGCAGCTCGATGCGGCCTACAGTGGCCGGGCCTTCTTCGCCCGGCCGCGGCACGAGCTGGAGGAAGTGCGCACGCCCCTGGTGCCACGGATCGAGGCCTGGTTCCGCGACACCCTGAAACTCTCGCGCTGGCTCTACACCGACGCGGTACTGGCCAGCTTCCTGATCAACCTGCTGGGCCTGATGGTGCCGCTGTTCGTCATGCAGACCTACGACCGCGTGGTGCCCAACCAGGCCACCTCCACGCTGTGGGTCCTGGCCATCGGCCTGTTCGTCGGCACCGGTTTCGAGCTGCTGCTGCGCGTGCTGCGCGCGCACCTGCTGGACACCGCCGGCAAGAAGACCGACGTGGTGCTGTCGGCCACCCTGTTCGAGCGCATCACCGGCATGTCGATGAAGGCCCGCCCGGCCACCATCGGCGGCTTCGCCCAGAGCATCCACGACTTCCAGGGGCTGCGCGAATTCCTCACGGCGGTAACGCTGACCAGCCTGATCGACCTGCCCTTCGCCGTGCTGATGATCGTGGTGATCGGCCTGCTCGGCGGCTGGCTGGTGGTCATTCCGCTGCTGGCCTTCCCGCTGACCGCGCTGTTCGCCCTGATCATCCAGGCCCGCCTGCGCGACACCGTGGAGAAAAGCCTGGCCCTGGCCTCGGAGCGCCAGGCCCTGCTGATCGAAACCCTTGGCGGCCTGGAAACCCTCAAGGCCTGCGGCGCCGAGAGCGAGCGCCAGCACCGCTGGGAAAAGACCCACGGCGCCCTCACCCGCCTCGACAGCCACGCGCGCTTCCTGTCGTCGCTGGCCACCAACGGCACGATGTTCTTCCAGCAGTTCGCCGGCATGGCGACGATCGTCGCCGGGGTCTACAGCATCATCGCCGGGGACCTCAGCGTCGGCGCCCTGGTGGCCTGCTACATGCTCGGCAGCCGCGTGCTGGCGCCCCTGGGGCAGATCGCCGGGCTGATCACCCGCTACCAGCAGGCACGCCTGACCATGACCAGCACCGACGCGCTCATGGCCCTGCCCCAGGAGCGCCAGGCCAAGCAGCGTCCGCTGGACCGCACCCAGCTCAGCGGCAGCCTGGAGATCCGCCAGGTCACCTTCCGCTATCCGGGCCAGAGCGCCGCGGCGCTGAACAACGTCACCCTGAAGCTGAAACAGGGCGAACGGGTCGGCATCATCGGCCGCAGCGGCTCCGGCAAGAGCACCCTGGCCCGGCTGGTGATGGCCTTCTACACCCCGGACGAAGGACAGATCCTGCTCGACAACCTGGACCTGCGCCAACTGGACGTGGCCGATCTGCGCCACCAGATCGGCTATGTCGCTCACGACCTGCCGCTGCTGGCGGGCAGCCTGCGCGACAACCTGACCCTGGGCGCGCGCTACATCAGCGACGCGCGCATGCTCGAAGTGGCCGACCTGACCGGCGTCAGCGAAATGGCCCGGCAGCACCCGCAAGGCTTCGACCGCCCGGTGGGCGAGCGCGGACAGCTGCTCTCCGGCGGCCAGCGCCAGGCGGTGCTGATGGCCCGGGCGCTGCTGCTGGACCCGCCGATCCTGCTGCTGGACGAGCCGACCAGCGCCATGGACAACACCAGCGAAGACATCCTGCGCAACCGCCTGCACGGCTGGACGCAGAACAAGACCCTGCTGCTGATCACCCACCGCACCTCGATGCTCAGCCTGGTGGATCGCCTGGTGGTGCTGGACAACGGCCAGATCGTCGCCGATGGCCCCAAGGAGTCGGTGATCGAAGCGCTGCGCAAGGGCCGTGTCGGCCCGGCCGCCAGCTAGCCCCGGACAGAAGGACAGCCCCATGGAAGTACGCCAGAACATCGGTGATTACCTGTCCAGCCTGCGCAGCCGCCGGCAGGACACCGAATTCATGCCGGAAGTCGACGGCGCGATCCTCGAAGACTCGCCCTGGTTCGCCCGCATCACCGTCTGGGCGGTCAGCGCCTGCCTGCTCTGCGCGCTGGTCTGGGCCAACTTCGCGGTGCTGGAGGAAGTCACCACCGGCGAGGGCAAGGCCATTCCGTCGAGCAAGATCCAGGTGATCCAGAACCTCGAAGGCGGCATCGTCAGCGAAATCTTCGTGCGCGAAGGCCAGGTGGTGGACAAGGACGACGTGCTGCTGCGCCTGGACGACACCCGCTTCCTGTCCAACAAGGGCGAGACCGAAGCCGATCGCCTGGCGCTGATCGCCCGCGTCGAGCGCCTGGCAGCCGAAGCCGAGGGCCGGCCGATCGCCATGCCGGAGGAGATCGCCAACGAAGCACCGCAACTGGCCGAGGACGAGCTGGCGCTGTACCGCTCGCGGCAGCAGCGCCTGCAGAGCGAACAACGCACCCTCAACGAACAGCTGCGACAGAAGAGCCAGGAACTGGCGGAATTCCGCGCCAAGGCCCAGCAGTACCGCTCCAGCCTCGGCCTGCTGCAGCAGGAACTGAACATGTCGCAGCCGCTGGTGGCCACCGGGGCGATCTCCCAGGTGGAAATCCTTCGCCTGCGCCGCAGCGCCGTGGAAGCCCGGGGCTCGCTGGACGCCACCAACCTGGCGATCCCCCGCGCCGAAGCCGCCGTCAGCGAGATCAAGAGCAAGATCGACGAGTCCGAACTGGTGTTCCGCTCCGACGCCTTCAAGGAGCTCAACGAAGTGCGCACCGAGCTGAAGAAGATCACCGCCACCAGCTCGGCCATCGAGGACAAGGTCAGCCGTACCACGGTGACCTCGCCGGTGAAGGGCATCATCAAGCAGCTCAAGGTCAACACCATCGGCGGCGTGGTGCAGCCGGGCAGCGACATGCTGGAAATCGTCCCGCTGGAAGACAACCTGCTGATCGAAGCCCGGGTGCGCCCCCAGGACGTGGCCTTCCTCCACCCCGGGCAGAAGGCCATGGTCAAGTTCAGCGCCTATGACTACACCATCTACGGCGGCATGAAGGCCAACCTGGAACTGATCAGCGCCGACACCATCACCGACGAAGAAGGCAACAGCTTCTACCTGATCCAGGTGCGCACCGAGAAAAGCCACCTGGGCAGCGACGAACACCCACTGCTGATCATCCCCGGCATGATCGCCACGGTGGACATCATCACCGGCGAGAAAAGCGTACTGGACTACCTGCTCAAGCCGGTGCTCAAGGCCCGTTCCGAAGCCATGCGCGAGCGCTAGTCGGGCGAGCCGTCGCGCTGGTGGTTGCGGCGGTAGGTGTCCTCGCCCATGGCCGCGATCTGCCCCTCGATCAGCGCCTCGAACGGCGCGAGCAAGGCGTCGAAGGTGGCCGGTGCCTCGATCAGGTTGAGCGCGGCGACCACCGCTTCGAGGGTCGACAGCGCACCGGGCTCCGGCGCCTTGCGCAGGCGGTAGCGCGAGGTCAGGCCCGGCGCCAGGGTAACCCGTGGCAAGGCAGCCAGCGCCGGGTTGCAGTGCAGCAGTTTGCGCGCCTTGCGCCAGGTGCCGTCGGGCACCACCAGCAACATCGCCCCCCCTTCATCGCCCTCGCCGGCAGCCGGCAGCACCTGCGCGTCGTCCCCGGGAAACAGCAGGTGCGCGCGATAACCCGGTTGTGCCAGCAATGCCGGCAGGTCGTCGAACACCTCGCCGACCCGCAGTTCGGCATTGGCCAGGCCCAGGGCCGCCAGCCGCGCAGTATTGAGGGCGTGATCGACCTCGCTCGGGTGCTGCAGGATCAGCACCCGGGTTCGGCTCGGCAGATGGGGAATCAGGGCACACAGGCAATGCACCTGGGGGCGGCAACAGCGGGGGCAACGGGGGCGCGGCATCGGGTTCTCCTCAGCGCGCCAGTGTGCCACAGAGCGAGGCTGGCTTACGTCGGCGTTTCCGCCCGGGGCAATTCGGCGAAGAGCGCCTTCTGGATGCCGAGCATGCGCGCCGCCTTGCTCTCGAGCACCTCGTCGGTCGGCGCCTCTGCCGGCAGGTGCGCCAGTTGCGCCGCCACGTTCATGATCAGCGCCTCGCGGGAAAACACCCCGCTGCCCAGTTTCCACGCCGCGCCGATCAGCTCGCGCATCTCCAGCGGCAGGCGCCAGCGGGTGCGCAACGCCGCGCCGTAGGACGCCGAATGCGCGCGCAGGGCACCGACGATCTGCAGCTCGCTCAGCTCGCCACCGGCCTCGTGCCAGTCATTCAGGGTGCGCAGCACCGCCAGGTCGCCCAGGCAATGCAGCAGGCCGGCGGTGTAGCAGCGGTCGGCGTTGGCCCGCAGGCGCACCGCCAGCCAGCGGGCGTGATCGGCGGTGCGCTGGGACAAGGCCCAGTAGTGCGCGGCGCTGGTCGCCAGCACGTCATGCTGCAGGTTGGCGCTGCGCTGCATCGCCACCCCCAGTGCCAGGTTCAGGGCGTGCACCAGGCCCAGCTTCGGCAGCGCCTGGGCCAGGCTCTGGCAGGCAGCACCGCGCTGGCGGTCGGCAGAATTGGCGGCAGCGATCAGCTGCGCGGTGAGCTGCGGGTCGACGCCGAACAGGCGCTCCAGCTGCCCCAGGTCGCAATTGTTGCTGCTCAGGCGCTGCACGGCCTCCTGCACCGACTCCAGCATGGGCGCGCCCTGGGCGCTGTCACGGCAGCGGTCGAGGAAGGCGTCCAGGCTTTCGCCCTGGGCCAGGGCCGGGATCGGGCAGACCACCTCCTCACCCGGCAGGATCAGCACCTGGCGCAAGCGCTGCAGCAGCTTTTCCGCGTCGAAGGGTTTGGTCAGGTAGGCGGTGGGCGCCAGTTGCAAGGCGGCCTTGACGCTGTTGGCGTCGGCCTTGCTCGACAGCAGGAAGAACGGCACCGGCGCCTGGCGGTTGCGCCGCAACTGGCGCAGCAGTTCCAGGCCATCGACACCGGGCAGCGCCCAGTCGGCGATGACCAGTGCCGGGCGCTCGCGCTGGCACTGGTCGAGGGCGCTGGACCCGTCGCTCACGCCGCGTATGCGCGCATCGCAGCGGGCGGTGCGCACCAGTTGCTGCAACAGGTCGCGGGTCCAGGGGTCCTCGTCGGCGATCAGCACGACGGGGGACTGGCTGCTGGTACTCATGGAACACTCTTCGATCAGGTCAACGGAAACGGCATAGGCCGCCGACGAACGTAAGCGGCCCATGCCCGGCGGGCCACTCAGCGATTGAAACGTTCCGCCAGACTATGCAGGTAATCGGCCATCTGTTCCAGTTCCTTGCCGGTGGCGGCGCCCTGGTGGGCCTGCCCGGCGCTGTGGTCGGAGAGCTGAGCGATGCGCGTGATCTGCCGGCTGATGTCTTCCGCCACGTGGCTCTGCTGCTCGGACGCCGCAGCGATCTGCTGGCTCATGCCGGTGATGCGGCTGACCGATTCGCTGATGCCGTCCAGGGCAGAACGCACCGATTCGACGCTCTGCACACTCTCCTTGGAAATTTCCTCGCCGCGCCCCGCCGTTTCCACCGCCCGCTCCGCGCCAGCCCGCAACGAGGCGATGATCTGGTGAATCTGCTCGGTGGATTCGCGGGTGCGCGAGGCCAGGGACCGCACCTCGTCGGCGACCACGGCAAAGCCCCGGCCCTGCTCCCCGGCCCGCGCCGCTTCGATGGCTGCGTTCAGGGCCAGGAGGTTGGTCTGTTCGGCGATCGAGGTGATCACGTCGGCGACGCTGCCGATCGACTGGGTCGAATTGGCCAGGTCGTTGACTGCCTGGCCGATGTCCACCACCGCCTTGGCCATGTGCTGCATGGAGGTCAGGCTGCCGCTGGCCAGCTGTCGGCCCTGCTGGGCCAGGTGCTCGGCTTCCTCGGCGGCGTGGGAGGTGCTCTGCACGTTGTGCGTGACCTCCTGGATGGTCGCTGCCATCTGGTTGATCGCCGTGGCCGACTGGTCGGTTTCCACCCGCTGCTGGTCCAGCAACTCGGCCCCCGAACGCGCCAGCCCGGCAGCCTGGGCGGCGTGTTTCTTGACGTTGACCCCGGCGTCTTCCAGGCGCGTCAGGGCCGTCTGCAGGCGCGCCTCCTCGCTGATCATCGCCATGTCGAGCAAGGCCTGGGCGCCGCGGTTGTCGCTGTAGGTCAGGGCCACCAGGGCGCTGGTGAAGGCTTTGGGGTGGTCGGCGAGGGTTTTGCGAATCAGCTGGCGCTTGCTGTACAGCTGGTAGGAACCCAGGGCGAACAGGGTGGCCAGGATAAACGCCATCAGCCAGGCGCCACTGAGCACGTAATGGGCGCCGAGGATCACCAGTCCCGCCAGGATCAGCGGCCAGGAACGCAGCAGGTCGTAGGTCAGGTATTCCAGCTTGGGCACCGGCGCCTTGCCATTGCGCAGGCGCGCATACAGCGCTTCGGCCCGGCGCTTCTGCGCCTCGGTGGGCAGCGAGCGCACCGACTCGTAGCCAGCCATGCGGCCGTTCTCGTAGATCGGCGTGACGTAGGCGCTGACCCAGTAGAAGTCGCCATTCTTCGAGCGGTTCTTGACGATCCCCATCCAGGGCTTGCCCTGCTTGATGGTGTCCCACATGTGCCCGAACACCGCGGGCGGCATGTCCGGGTGGCGAACCAGGTTGTGAGGTTGCCCGATCAGCTCTTCGCGAGTGAAGCCGCTGATCTCGACGAATGCGTCATTGCAGTAGGTGATTTTGCTGTTCAGATCAGTGGTGGAAATCAGTCGCTCATTTCCCGCGAAGGTGCGTTCGCGCTGGGTCACTGGGAGGTTCTGGCGCATTGCTGCAATCCCTGTCGTTGAAGGTGATGTGTACTTCCCGGCCCACAATCATTAGGTCTAGCACAGACTTGGCACAGTGCCAGCAATGTCGCCCCTAACCGATTGATACTGCTTGCAGAATAGGTCCGCGCGACAAGGAACGCTCTCAGCGGAAAGTCCAATACCCAAGCGCCTCGCGACAGGCAGCCGAAGGTCGGCATGTGACGCAGGTAAAAACGCAGGTAGATGACGGCCTGAACAGGCCCGAACAGAATGGGGATGAACGCCGGCTAACGGTGCTCACCCGCTCTGGAACGCCGCCTGCCGGACGGGCAGGACGGACACGGTGGACGCCGCGTGAATCAGCGGCGACGACGCGGAGCCTGGGGCTCGCGCGGAGGGTTGTTGCGTACCGGGACAGGCTGCGGTTGCGGCCGTTCCAGCAGACCGAGGGCAACCAGCAGGTCTTCCAGGGTGTTTTGCATCTTGGCGATCATGAGACTTCCTCCTGCCAAGGACATCGACTGGGTACTCAGGGTACCTGACCCAAGCCTAGATGAAAGTGCGGCAAAACGCCCGCCTTTCATGCCGAGCGGTCGTAGGACGTCTGCGCCGAGCCGATATGAAAAGCTCGCCGCTGAAGCGCCTCCCACAGCCGCCTGTGTGGGCCACCTGTGTGGGAGGGGCTTTAGCCGCGACAGGCCTCAGAACGTCGCGCGCATCCCCACGTACAGGGTGCGGCCCGGGCCGGGTTCGAAGTAGCGACCGTTGGCGTCGTTGATCCGCACGTTGTCGAAGTAACGCCGATCCAGCAGGTTGTCGACGCCCAGGTACGGCTCCCAGCTCTGCTCGCCGACATCGAAGCGCTTGCCCAGGCGCAGGTTGGTCAGCGCATAACCCGGCACCCGCACGTCGTTGCGGTCGTCGGCGAACATGTGGTCGAAGGCGCTGACATTCAGCCGCGCGTACGCCCCTTCGTGCTCGTAGCCGAGTTCGGCGAACAGCGTCTGGCGCGGCAGGCCGGCGATGTGATTGCCCTGCAGATCGGTGCCTGCCACCTGGTACTGGTCGAAGCGATAACGGCTGTAGGTGTAGGCCGTGGTCAGGCGCCAGCGCTCGTGCCACTGCCACTGCAGGCTGGCTTCCAGGCCGTCGCGGCTGGATTCCCCGGCGTTGCGGTAGAAATTGCGCCCCGGCTGCCCGGGCAAGGTGAAGGTCACCAGTTCGTCTTCCAGGTCCATGCTGAACAGCGCCAGTTCGTAGCGCAGGGTCGACCACTCGCCTTTCAGGCCGATCTCCCGGTTCAGCGCCTGGGCCGGGCTCAGGCCCGGGTTGAAACCGCCCCCCCCGGGGTTGGCCAGCTCGTTAACGGTGGGCGTTTCGAAGGAGGTGGAAATCCGCCCGTACAGCGACTGGTGCGCGCTCAACCGGTAGCTCAGGCCCAGGCTGTAGTTCCAGTCCTCCAGGTTGCGCGAGCCGGAGTCGTCGCGGCCGTCGGCGAGAAAGCGGTCGTCCACCGCCAGGCGCACCTTGTCGTACCGCAGGCCAAGGGTGGCCTGCCACTTGTCGCTGAGAGTGATCTCGTCCTCGATGAACAGGCCGCTGCTGTCGGCCGACTCGTCCTGGCGCTGGGTCAGGTTGCCCCGGGTGCCCAGCAGGTTGTCGTAGCGGCGACGGTCGTCCTCCTGGGTTTCCACGTCGAAGCCCACCGTCAGCTTGTGCGGCAGCCCGAGCATCTCGCGGTGATGGCTGTACTGCCCGCCCACCCCGCCGGACAGGCGATCGAAGGTGGTCTGCCCGCCGTTGGTGAACGACAGGCGATTGCCGAACTCGCGGCGCGCCACGTAGCTGCGCAGCTGGTACTCGTCGGCGCCGCTGGCGAAGCCGTCCCAGACCAGCGCCAGGCGCTGCTGGCGGATGTACTCGTCGGCATCGAAACGCAGGTTGTTCGGCGCCGCCTGGTTGCGGTCGGCCCGTACTTCGGCGGCGGTCAGGCCGCCCGGGTCTTCGGCGCGGTTGTCGATGGCATTGAAGCTCAGGCCCAGCCGGCCGGCATCGCTGTACCAGCGCAGCTTGCCGGTCAGGCTGTTGGTTTCCGCCCGGGAGTGCTCGCGGTAGGCATCCAGCTGCGTGCTGTTGAAGGCCAGCAGCCCGCCCAGGTTGTCGTGCATGCCCGAGGCCTCGGCGCGCAGGCGCCGGTAGCCCAGTTCGCCACCGCTCAGTTCCACCGCGGCATGGGGCTCGGCCGTCGGTTCCCGGGTCTGGATCGCCAGCACGCCGCCGGCGGCGTTGCCATACAGCACCGATGCCGGCCCGCGGATGACTTCCATGCGTTCCACCAGCCCGAGGTCGAGGCCGTCCAGTTCGGTCTGCCCGTCGGGCATGGTCAGCGGCACGCCATCGACCAGCACCCGCACCCCGCGCACGCCGAAGTTGCCCCGGGCGCCAAAGCCGCGAATCGACGGGCGCAGGCCCTGGGCGAGGTTGTAGCGGTTCTGGCTGAACACCCCGGGCACCGGCGCCAGCAGGCGGTCCAGCGCCAGGTTCTGCTCGCCGGGAGCGTCCTGGGCATCCACCGCGCTGACCGCCGCGGGGGCGGTCAGCCAGCGGCTGCTGGTGCGGGGCGAGGTGATGATCAACGGAGCGGTTTCGGCAACCGACGTTTCGTCGGTGGTGTCGGCCAGCGAACTGCTGGCCCCGCTGGTGAGAAAGATGCCGGCGACGGCGTTGAACCAGGTTTTCGAATGAACAGTCATTGGGGGTCTTGGTCGACTCTGCGGCGATAGGGGAATACATCGATGACCTTGCCGGCCCGGATGACCGCTTGCAGGCCCTTCCAGTAATCGGCGTCGTACAGGTCGCCATGCAGCTGGCTGAACAGCCGGCGCTGGCGGATATCGGCGAACAGGAACGGCGGAAACTCCTCGGGGAACACGTCCAGCGGAGCGACCGAGTACCAGGGTTCGGAGGACATTTCGTCCTCGGGGTAACGGGGGGGCGGAATGCGCCGGAAATTGACCTCGGTGAGGTAGCAGATCTCGTCGTAGTCGTAGAACACCACGCGGCCATGGCGGGTGACGCCGAAGTTCTTCAGCAGCATGTCGCCGGGGAAGATGTTGGCCGCCGCCAGTTGCTTGATCGCCAGGCCGTAATCGTCCAGCGCCTCGCGCACCTGGGTTTCGCTGGCGTTCTCGACATACAGGTTGAGCGGTGTCATGCGCCGTTCCGTCCAGCAGTGGCGCACCAGCACGCTGTGGCCCTCGACCACCACGGTGGACGGCGCCACCTCCAGCAGCTCGGCCAGGCACTCGGGCTCGAACTTGCTCAGGGGAAAGCGGAAATCGGCGAATTCCTGGGTGTCGGCCATGCGCCCTACCCGGTCCACGCTTTTCACCAGGCGGTACTTCTCGATCACCGTATTGCGGTCGACGCTCTTGGCGTGCGAGAAGCGGTCCTTGATGATCTTGAACACCGTGTTGAACCCCGGCAGGGTGAACACGCTCATCACCATGCCGCGCACGCCGGGGGCCATGATGAACTTGTCGTCGGTGGTCGCCAGGTGGTTGATCAGCGCCCGGTAGAACTCCGACTTGCCGTGCTTGTAGAAGCCGATCGAGGTGTACAGCTCGGCGATGTGCTTGCCCGGCAGGATGCGCTTGAGGAAGCCCACGAACTCCGCCGGGATCGCTACATCGACCATGAAGTACGAGCGGGTGAAGGAAAAGATGATCGACACCTCGGCCTCGTCGGTGATCGCTGCATCGACCTGGATACCCTGACCCTCGGGATGCAGCAGCGGAATGACCAGCGGCCATTGTTCGTCCTGGGTGAACACGCGACCCACGAGGTAGGCGCCCTTGTTGCGATACAGCACCGAGGAAAAAAGTTCCACCGTTAGCACCGGGTCCTTGCACACCCAGTCCGGCAGGCTGGCGCGCAACTGACGCTCCAGGCGCGCCAGATCCCGCGGCAGGTCGGCGAACGGCACGGCGAAGCGGTAGTCGGCAAAGATCGCCTGGAGCATGTCGCCGAGGTTCTGCTCGCAGCGGTAGCGACGGGTCTGCGCCGCACGCTGGCGGTCGTGCAGCGACGGCCGGGTGGTGTGGATGAACATGCAGCCGTCGCTGATCAGGTCGTGGCTGAACAGGCTGCAGAAGATCGAGTTGAACCAGGTTTCCGCCAGTTCGTCGTCGAAACGCAAGTCGATTAGGCCGATGTAGGCGCTCTTCACCAGCGGCCACTGGGTGACGTCGAGCAGCTGTGCGCTGAACCGCTGGCGCAGGCCGTCGCTGACTTCACCGACCTTTTCCTCGTACAGGTTGATGCGCGCCGCCGAGGCCTGCTGCGCCTCCTGCCACTGCGCCTGCTCGAAGCGCGCCTGGGCGCCGTCGGTGATCTGGCGGAAATGCTCACGGTAGTCGTCGAAACCCGCGAGTATCTGCTGGGCGATATCGGTAGCCGGCCATGACGGGGGCATAAACAGGACCTCTGTCAGATAGAGCGATGAGCTTAGCCAGCGTCCTACGCGGTACGCCAGCCTGATACTCAGGTAGAAAACGAAAGAAGGCCTTTCGGGCCATCGGGACTGCGGCGACCCGCACATGATGTTGAGCACGGCGCAGCCCGCATCGGTTTCACCCATGAAACAAATGTCCCTCGGCAGCGTTACCGCTTGCACACCAGCCTCTGGCTCACTCCCGGCGTCCGACGGTCACACTGTGAAATTCTGTCCCATATAAAAAACCATGTTCCATATATAAAACGTAAGGAAATTTCTTACACGACATAACCACATGATTAATAAAGAATTTTTAAATTAAATCAGCACTTTTTGTGACTGGCATTCTTAATGCACTCAGCGGAGTTCAATACCAATAAGACAGACCCGAGAGTTTCCCCATGGCCGTGAAAGAGATGTACGCAATCGCTTCGCCCTGGAACGCCACACACTCAGAAACCGAACATGCCCCTACCGAAATCGAGTTCCGTAATGTCGGCAAGTCGTTCTCGACCAAGGGACAATCCGAAGCGCCTTTCGCCATTCAGGACGTGAACTTCACCATTCGCCGCGGCGAGGTGGTCTCGATCATCGGCCCCTCCGGCTGCGGCAAGAGCACCATTCTCAATATGGGCTCCGGCCTGTACCTCCCCACCCGGGGTGAAGTGCTGGTCGGTGGCGAAGTGGTCAGCGGCCCGGTACCCAAGGTCGCGTTCATGCTGCAGAAGGACCTGCTCATGCCCTGGCGCAGCATTCGGCAGAACGTCGAGCTGGGCCTGGAAATCCAGGGAATGGCAGCAACGAAGCGCACCGCCATCGCTGAAAACCTGCTCAAGCGTTGCCACCTGCATGGTTTCGGTGATCACTACCCGTTCCAGCTGTCCGGCGGCATGCGTCAACGTGCAGCGCTGGCCCGCACCCTGGCGATCGACCCCCAGGTACTGTTTCTCGACGAACCATTCTCGGCCCTCGACGCGCAGACCAAGATGATTCTGCAACAGGATCTGGCGCGGATGCTTTTCGAAGAGAAGAAAACCGCATTGTTCATCACCCATGACCTGGTCGAGGCCATCGCCCTGTCCGACCGCCTCCTGGTCATGAGCGCACGCCCCGGCACCATCATCGAAGAAATCGAGATTGACCTGCCGTTTCGCGACAACCCCCTGGAACGCCGCAAGTTGCCGGAAATCGGCCCGTTGGCCGGCCGCCTGATGGATCTGCTGAAGGTCGGCGAAGACCTCGACCTGCACTGATTGACGCCCCACTCAAAATCGAATCGGGAGTACGCATGCTCACCACCTCTATCAAGCGCGTGGCTCATACGGCGCTGGCCGCCATTGCGCTCAGCCTGACCGCCCCTGCTCACGCCGAGCTGACCAAGGTCACCTACCTGTTGCCCGCTCCACCCAGCCTGCCGGCCTTCGCGCCGTGGGTTCTGGCCAAGGAAAAGGGCTACTACGAGGCCGAGGGCCTGGACCTGAAATTCATCGCGGCCAAGGGCGGTGTCGATGTGGCCAAGCAGATCGGTGCGGGTAACGCCCTGATCGGCGGCGCCATCGGTGACACACCGATCATCGTTCGCCCGAACGGCATTCCGGTGCGTGCAGTGGCCATACTCGGCGGCGGTGGCGTGACCATGATCGCCACCAATGCCGGCGAGAACATCCGCTCGATCAGCGAGCTCAAGGGCAAGACCCTGACCGTGATGTCCTACTCCGACACCACCTACTACGCCCTGCTCGCCTCGCTGCGCAAGGCCGGCCTGGGCAAGAACGACGTCGATATCCAGGCCGCCGGGCCATCGGGTGTCTGGCAGCTGTTTTCGGCGAACAAGGCCCAGGCCATGGCCGGCGTGCCGGACTGGGTGGTGAATGCCGAAGAGGCCGGGGTCACCTACGACCTGATCCCCCGTGAACAGGTCTTCGAAAGCATGGCCCAGGCCATCCTTGCCTCCGACGACGCCATCGAAAACCACCCGCAGATCGTCCGGGGCGTGGTCCACGCCACCCTGCGCGGCCTGCAGGACATCATCGAAGACCCCGAAGCCGCCGCCGCGAGCTTCGCCCGCGCGGTCCCGACCTACGCCGGCAAGGAAGACCTGCTGGAGCGGACCATGCGCCTGTACATCGAGTACGTCTACGCCGGACAGCCCGTGCTCGGCCGTATCGACCCGGCCCGCCTGGATGCGGTGCGCACGTTCTATGTCAGCGAAGGCATCGTGACCCGCGAACCGGCGCTCGACGAGCTCTACAGCAACCAGTTCATAGCCCGGAACAGCCCCGTCACCGCCTCCGAGGTAAATGCCCGATGAGAAACCTCAACACGTCCATGCTCGGCAGCATCGCCCTGCTGGTTCTCTTTCTGCTGCTCTGGCAATGGGGCCCCGGCCTGTTCGGCATGCCCGAGTTCGTCATGCCGCCGCTCAGCCGCGTCACCCAGGAAGGCCTGCTGATGTGGCAGTCCGGCAATCTGCTGCAGCACACCCTGATCACCGCCTTCGAGATCATCGTCGGCTTCGCCCTGGGGGCGCTGCTCGGCGTGGCGATTGGCGTCTCGCTAGGGCTTTCACCAGCGGCCGAGGCCATCCTCTCGCCGTACATCCTGGCCTTGCAGATAGCGCCCAAGGTGGCCTTCGCCCCGCTGTTCGTCATGTGGCTGGGCTACACCATCTACCCGAAGATTCTCATCGCCATCCTGATCGTCTTCTTCCCGGTGATGATCAACGTGCTCTCGGCCATCCGCACGGTTGATCCGGACATGATCAACCTCGTGCGGACCATGAACGCCAGCCGCTGGCAGATCTTCCGCCTGGTGGAATTTCCGTCGGCCATGGCCGCTCTGTTCTCCGGTCTGCGCATCGCGTCGACCCTGGCGGTAATCGGGGTGACCGTCGGCGAACTGGTCGGTGGCAACCAGGGCCTGGGCTTCCTGCTGGTGCATTCCGAAGGTCAGGGCAACACCGCCGGCGTGTTCGTTGCCATCGTCATGCTCACCGTCATCGGCGTACTGGCCTATGGCGCGGTGGTCTGGGCGGAGAAGCGCGTTCTCCACTACCTCCCCAAAGCCATGCTGAGCACGCAATGATGACCGCCTTCAAGAATCTGCTCGAAGGCCGCCGCGTGCTGGTCACCGGCGGTGCTGGCGGCCTGGGCTACAGCTTCGCCCAGGCCATCGCCGAGGCCGGTGCCCGGGTGGTGATCGCCGACGTGCTCGCTGGCCGGGTGCAGCAGGCTGCCTGCGAACTGAGCGAGCTTGGCCTGGATGTCAGCGGTGTGGCGCTGGACCTGGCCAACCCGGTGTCCATCGACACCTGCCTGGAACGCACCGTCAAGCGGCTGGGCGGGCTCGATGGCCTGGTCAACAACGCGTCGATCACCAACTCCGGCGGTAAAAGCTGCGAAGAGCTGGACATCGAGACGTGGGATCGGGTCATGCACGTCAACGTACGCGGCACCTGGCTGATGACCCGTGCCGCCCTCCCGGCCCTGCGCGAAAGCGGCCGTGGTGCGGTCATCAACCTGGCTTCCGATACCCCGCTGTGGGGCGCGCCGAACCTCTTGGCCTACGTCGCCAGCAAAGGCGCGTTGATCGCCATGACCCGCAGCCTGGCCCGTGAACTGGGCAACGCCAACATTACCGTCAACGCCGTCGCACCCGGCCTGGTGCGGGTGGAGGCCACCGCCTACGTCCCCGAGGCCCGCCACCGGCTGTACACCGAACAACGGGCCATCCAGCGCCCGCAACTGCCCGATGACGTCAATGGCGCGGTGCTGTTCGCCCTGTCCGACCTGTCGCGCTTCATCACTGGACAAACCCTGCCGGTCAACGGCGGGTTCGTCATGCCCTGAGCAAGGAGAACACCATGACCGACCTTTCCCAACAACACGATGCCCCGAAATCCTGGGACCGCCCCGCCGGCGCGGACCTGGCCAGCTGGATGCAGTCCCGTATCGCCCGCTACGAGACGCGCCGCTACGACTGGAACGCGTTGAAATTCCAGGCTGACTACGACCCCAAGTTCCGCCGTGCGCAGATGCGTTACGTGGGTACGGGGGGCACGGGCGTGAGCAACGACATGAACACCATTCCGTCCGAGCACTTCACCTTCTCGACCATGGTCATTCCCGCCGGCCATGAAGGCCCACCGCACCTGCACACCGACGTCGAAGAGGTGTTCTTCGTCTTGCGCGGCAAGCTCAAGGTCATCATCGAAAAGGACGGCGAGCGCTTCGAGACCATCCTTACCGACCGTGACCTGATTTCCGTGCCGCCTGGGGTCTACCGCGAGGAGATCAACATTGGCGATGAAGACGCGCTGATGTGCGTGATGCTCGGTGCCAAGAAGCCGGTGACACCCACCTATCCGCCAGCGCACCCGCTGGCCACCATCAAGCGCGGATGAGCCAATGACCACGGTCATCGAAAATCCCCTCGCGCCGCTGCAGGAGCAGCTCCAGCAAAGCTTCGCCGAGCGCACGGTGCGCATCGGCGAGGGCCAGCAGGGGTTGCGTGAAGCAGGTCGTGGCGCGGCTATCGTGCTGCTACATGGCATCGGCTCCGGTGCCGCGTCCTGGCTGCAGGTGGCCATGGCCCTGAGCGATCGGGCCCGTGTGATCGCCTGGGACGCCCCCGGCTATGGCCGCTCCACACCCCTTGCGCTGCCCATGCCCAAGGCCGGTGACTACGCCAGGCGCCTGGGGCAGCTGCTCGATGCCCTGGCCATCGAATGCTGCGTGTTGGTCGGCCACTCCCTGGGCGCACTCCCGGCAGCAGCCTTTGCGCAGGCTCATCCGGATCGGGTCAGTCGCCTGGTCCTGCTGAGCCCGGCACGTGGCTATGGCGCCTCCGACCTCAGCGAGCAGGGTCAGGCGGTACGCGCCGCACGCCTGAGTGCCCTGGAACAACATGGCATCGCGCAGATTGCTCGCGAGCGCAGCGTGCACCTGGTGTCCGCTGCTGCCAGTGCGACAGCCCTGCACTGGGCGCAATGGAACATGGCACGCCTGCTGCCCCAAGGCTACCGCCAGGCCATCGAATTGCTCTGCGGCGACGACCTGCTGCGCTACAGCCCGTTGAACGTGCCGTGCGAGGTGCACTGCGGCAGCGCCGACAGCATCACCCGCGCCGAAGCCTGCCAGGCCCTGGCCAGCGCATTCGATGCACCGTTCAGCCTGATTGCCGGTGCAGGCCATGCCTGCGCCATCGAACAACCCGACGAGGTGACCGGGCGCCTGGCCCTGGCACTGGACGCCTCTTTCGCAGGTGGAACACGATGAACGACACCGACTCGTTGAAAGAACATCAGGACAAATACATCGTCCCCGGCCTGGAGCGCGGTCTTCTGCTGCTCTGCGAATTCAGCCGGCAGAACCGCACCCTCACCGCTCCCGAACTGGCTCGGCGCCTGTCCCTGCCACGTTCCACCATCTTTCGCCTGCTGACGACGCTGGAAACCATGGGGTTCGTCACCCGCAGCGGCAATGAGTACCGTCTGGGCATGTCGGTCCTGCGCCTGGGCTTCGAATACCTGGCGTCGCTAGAGTTGACCGAACTGGGCCAGCCGCTGCTGGCGCGTCTGTGCGACCACTTGAACTACCCGAGCAACCTGGTGGTGCGCGACGGTCGCTCGATCGTTTACGTGGCCAAGGTTTCACCGCCATCGGTGTTTTCCAGCGCGGTGACCGTCGGCACCCGACTCCCCGCTCACGCCACGGTGCTGGGGCGGATTCTGCTGACTGACCTGAGCCTGACCGAGCTGCGGGAGCTGTACCCGGAAGAACACCTGGAACAGCACTCGCACTGCACCCCGAAAACCGTGCTGGAACTGTTCGATCTGGTACAGGCTGACCGCCTGCGCGGCTACGTCAGCGGTGAAGGCTTCTTCGAGTCGACCATCTCGTCCATCGCCGCCCCGGTACGCGATGCCAGTGGCCACGTGGTCGCTGCCCTCGGCCTGACCATCCCCACCGTGCAGATCGGCCACATCAACTTCGTCAATCTGCTCAACCAGGTACGCAACAGCGCTGCTGAGCTGTCGCAGTTGCTCGACTACACCCCCAACGCCGGCCATGGGCGCGTCACAGCGCTGATGAGGGACTGAGATGAACCCCTACCAACTTCACGACAGCACGGTAATCGTCACCGGTGGCTCGTCCGGTATCGGCTATGCCTGCGTCGAGCTGCTGCTGGAAGCCGGCGCCCGGGTGGCTTTTTGCGGGCGCAATGAAGAGCGCCTGCGTAACGCCGAAACGCGGCTGCGCGAGCGCTTTCCCGAAGCGGCTTTGTGGGCCCAGGTGTGCGACGTGCTCGATGCCGATTCGGTCCGTGCCTTCGCCGCCGCCAGCCTGGCCGCGCTCGGTCCGGCCCAGGTGCTGGTCAACAATGCCGGTCAAGGCCGTGTATCGACCTTTGCCAATACCACCGACGAGGCCTGGAGCGACGAACTGCAGCTGAAGTTCTTCTCGGTGATCAACCCGGTGCGCGCCTTCATGAGCCAACTGCAGAGCCAACCGAACGCCTCGATCGTCTGCGTCAACTCGCTGCTGGCCTGCCAGCCGGAGCCGCATATGGTTGCCACCTCGGCCGCCCGGGCCGGGGTTAAAAACCTGGTGCGCTCGATGGCGTTCGAGTTCGCCGAACAGAACATCCGGGTCAACGGCATCCTCATCGGCCTGGTCGAATCCGGCCAATGGCGGCGCCGCTTCGAGGCCCGCGAAGAACGCGAGCAGAACTGGTCGCAATGGACCGCGCAGCTGGCGCAACGCAAACAAATTCCCCTGGGCCGCCTGGGCCTGCCGAAGGAAGCGGCGCAGGCGATCCTGTTCCTCGCCTCGCCCCTGTCGGCCTACACCACTGGCAGTCATATCGATGTATCCGGAGGCCTGTCCCGCCATGCGTAACGAAAACACTGTCACCGTCGGTGCCGTCATCACCGCGTTTCTCGAACAATGCGAGGTCAAGGCTGCCTTCGGTGTGATCTCGATCCACAACATGCCGATCCTCGATGCCTTCGCCGTGCGCGGCAACATCCGGTTCGTCATGGCCCGCGGCGAAGCCGGGGCGACCAACATGGCCGATGCCTACGCCCGCAGCACGGGTGGCCTGGGCGTGTGCCTGACCTCCACCGGCACGGCCGCCGGCAACGCCGCCGGGGCGATGGTCGAGGCGCTGACCGCCGGCACTCCCCTGCTGCACATCACTGGTCAGATCGAAACGCCGTACCTCGACCAGGAGCTGGCCTACATACACGAAGCCCGCGACCAGTTGACCATGCTCAAGGCGGTCTCCAAGGCGGCATTCCGCGTGCGCAGCGTCGAGACCGCGCTAAGCACCTTGAAACTCGCCGTGCAGACTGCCCTGACCGCGCCCACCGGCCCGGTCAGCGTGGAAATCCCGATCGACATCCAGTCAGCCTACATCCCCATGCCCAGCGACCTGTCACCGCTGCCGATCCCGATCGCCGCGCCTGCCGCCGAAGCACTCGACCTGGTCGCCGAACGCCTGGCCAGCGCCACACGCCCGTTGCTCTGGCTCGGTGGCGGCGCGCGCCATGCCGGTGCGCAGGTCAAACGCCTGCTGGACATGGGCGTTGGCGTGATCACCTCGACCCAGGGCCGGGGGGTGGTCAACGAAGACGACGAGCGCTGCCTGGGGGCGTTCTCGCAGAACAAACGGGTCGAAGATTTCCTGCAGACCTGCGATGCCCTGGTGGTAGCCGGCTCACGCCTGCGCAGCAACGAGACCTTCAAATACGCCCTGAAGCTGCCACCCACCACCTTGCGCATCGACGTCAATCCGGCGATCGAGGGGCGAAGCTACCCCAGCGACCTGTTCATCTGCGGCGACGCCGCGCAAGCCCTAGATGGCCTGGCCGACCGCCTGCAAGGCCGTCTGAACCTCGATCCAAACTTCCTGCCCGAGCTCAAGGCCGTGCGTGAACAGGCCCGCAAACAACTGATCGCCGACCTGGGCCCGTACTCGGCGATGGTCGAACAGTTGCAGGGGCAAACCGGGCGCGACTTCACCTGGGTACGCGACGTGACGCTGTCCAACAGCATCTGGGGTAATCGCCTGCTCAACCTCTACCACCCGCTCTCCGGTGTACACGCCCTTGGTGGCGGTATCGGTCAGGGCCTGGCGATGGGCATTGGCGCCGGGGTCGCGGCAGCGGAAACCGCACCGGGACGCAAGGTGTTCGTCCTGGCTGGCGACGGTGGTTTCATCCTCAACCTCGGCGAATTGGCAACCCTGGTCCAGGAAAAGGCCAACGTGGTCATTTTCCTGATGAACGACCAACGCTACGGGGTGATCCGCAACATCCAGGATGCCATCTACGGCGCCCGTCACGCCTACGTCGAGCTGCACACCCCGGACTACGGCAAGCTCGCCGAGTCACTTGGCCTGCGCCATGGCCTGGTCAGCGACCTGAATGATTTCGGCGCGGTGCTCGATGGCGCCCTCGGCGAGCCAGGCCCGTTCCTGCTGGAAGTCGACATGCTCAGCGTCGGTGGTTTCGCCACTCAGTTCGCCGGCCCTCCCAACAGCGAAACCAAGGCACAGAAGGCCACGGCCTGAGGACCCCATCATGTTGCATATCACCATGATCGGCTGCGGCGCCATTGGCGTCGGCGTACTCGAATTGCTGGAGCAAGACCCGCAGTTGTGCGTCGACGCGGTGATCGCCTCGGCCGGCTCCGAAGACCTGGTGCGCCAGCGCATGGCCCGTTTTCGTCAGCCCCCTCAGGTGCTCACCGCCCTGCCCACCGATGCGCACCCCGACCTGCTGGTCGAGTGCGCCGGCCACAAGGCCATCGAAGAACACGTACTGCCGGCGCTGGAACGCGGCATCGCGTGCCTGATTGTCTCTGTCGGCGCGTTGTCCGAGGCCGGCCTGGTCGAACGCCTGGAAGCGGCAGCCGCACGCGGCAACACCCGCATCGAACTGCTGCCCGGGGCCATCGGTGGCATCGATGCGCTGTCGGCGGCCAAGGTCGGCGGCCTCGATTCGGTCGACTACATCGGTCGCAAGCCGGCACGAGCCTGGAAGAACACCCTGGCCGAACAGGTGTGCGATCTGGACAGCCTCAACGAGCCAACCGTGATCTTCGAAGGCAGCGCCCGGGAAGCGGCACGGCTGTACCCGAAGAACGCCAATGTTGCCGCCACCCTGTCGCTCGCCGGCCTGGGCCTGGACCGAACCTGGGTAACGCTGATCGCCGACCCGCTGAGCGAAGACAACGTGCATCAGTTTCAAGCACGTGGCGCCTTCGGCGGCTTCGAAATGAGCCTGCGCGGCAAGCCGCTGCCGGCCAATCCGAAGACCTCGGCATTGACCGTCTACAGCGTGGTCCGCGCCCTGGGCAACCACGCACATGCCATTTCCATCTAGGGGACTGCCCATGACTGTGGAACAGAGCTTACCCATATGCATCGCCGGCACCTGGCGTCTGGGTGGCGGTGAGCGCTACGCCACCCACTACCCGGCGACCGGCGAGCCCGTCGCCTGGCTCAATGCCGCCAGCCTGGAGGATGTCGAAGCCGCCGTGCAGGGTGCGCACCAGGCCTTCCTGCACAGCGGCTGGGCACAACGCAAGCCGCACGAGCGCGCAACGGTGCTGTACCGCATCGCCGGGCTGATTCGCGAACGTGCCGAGGAGCTGGCGCAGCTGCAACGCCAGGACAACGGCAAGCCGATCAACGAAACCCGCGCCCTGGTTGCCAGTGCCGCAGGCACCTTCCAGTTCTTCGCCGCCGCCTGCGAAACGCTGGAAGAAACCATCACTCCGTCACGGGGTGACTTCATCAGCATGAGCGTTTACGAGCCCATGGGGGTGGTCGCGGCGATCACCCCCTGGAACTCGCCGATCGCCAGCGAAGCGCAAAAAGTCGCGCCGGCCCTGGCCGGTGGCAACGCGGTGGTGATCAAACCTGCGGAGATCACGCCTCTGCTGGCCCTGCAACTGGCGCAGATCTGCGAAGACGCCGGCCTGCCCAAAGGGCTGATCAGCGTACTGCCGGGCAAGGGCTCGCTGCTGGGTGATGCACTGACTCGCCACCCGCTGGTCAAGCGCGTGTCGTTCACTGGCGGTACCCGCACCGGCAAGCACATCGCTCACATTGCTGCCGACAAGATGATGCCGGTATCGCTGGAGCTGGGAGGCAAATCGCCGACCATCGTCCTCGAAGATGCCGATCTCGATCATGCGGTGGCCGGCGTGCTGTACGGCATCTTCAGTTCCTCGGGCGAAGCCTGCATCGCCGGCTCCAGGCTGTTCATCGCACGCGCCCTGTATGAGCCGTTCATGACCCGCCTGACCGCTGCCGCAGCGCAATTGCGCCTGGGCGATCCGGCAGACGAACGCACCCAGATGGGCCCACTGATCAGCGCCAGCCACCGCGAGTCGGTGGAGCGTTATGTTGCCCTCGGCCTGGCCGAAGGTGGCCGCCTGCGCCTGGGCGGCGAACGCCCCAGCGGCGGTCTGTTCGACCAGGGCCACTTCTACCCGCCGACCATCCTCGAAGGCCTGGGTAATCACCAGCAGGTATGCCAGGAAGAAATCTTCGGCCCGGTGCTGGTGGCCCTGCCCTTCGACGGTGAAGACGCACTCATCGAGCAGGCCAACGACAGCCTGTATGCCCTTGCCGCCGGAATCTGGAGCCGCGACTACAAACGCGCCTGGACGCTGGGCCGCAAGCTGCAGGCCGGCACGGTGTGGATCAACACCTACAAGCAGTTTTCCATCTCGACCCCGTTCGGCGGCTGGCGTGACAGCGGGCTGGGCCGCGAGAAGGGTCGCCTGGGCATTCTGCAGTACATGGAACAGAAGAGCCTCTACTGGGGCATGAACCAACAACCGCTGGCCTGGGCCGGCGTGGAGACAGAGCAATGAGCGTACTGGGCATCGACGAAATCACCTATGGCGTGGAGGACCTGGCCACCTGCGCGCACTTCTTCTCCGACTGGGGGCTGAACAAGGTCAGCGAGCAGCCCGACGAGGTGATCTTCGAGACCCTCAATGGCTGCCGCGTTGTACTCGCCGCCCTCGACAAACCAGGACTCCCACCCGCCATCGAGCCTGGCTCGACCGTCCGCGAGGTGGTCTGGGGCGTCGAAAGTGAGGCAGACCTGGAGCTGTACAGCCAGCGCATTGCCAACGACCCAGGCTTTGTCGAAGGCAATGGCCGCATTGGTTGCACCGACCCCAACGGCCTGGCGATCCGCCTGCAAGTGACCCGCAAGTGCACGCTGGACATCGAGTGCAGCGGCCACAACACCTGGCAGAGCAAGGGCCGGATCAACAAACCGGCACCGGTCTATGACCGTGCCGCGCCGATCGAAGTCGGCCACGTGGTGTTTTTCGTCAAGGACGTCAACGCCTGCGAGGCCTTCTACCACGAACGCTTCGGCTTCCAGGCCTCGGACCGCTACCCCAACCGCGGTGCCTTTCTGCGGACCGCCGAGGAAGGCGGCCACCACGACCTGTTCATGCTTCAGCTTCCAGCGCCACGCGCCGGGCTCAACCACGTGGCGTTTACCGTGCGCGACCTGCATGAAGTGTTCGGCGGCGGCATGCACATCTCGCGCTGCGGCTGGGCCACCGAAATCGGTCCCGGCCGTCATCCGGTGTCGTCGGCGTTCTTCTGGTACTTCAAGAACCCGGCCGGTGCTCTGGTCGAGTACTACGCCGACGAAGACCAGCTGACCGGCGAATGGCAGCCGCGCGAGTTCGAACCCGGCCCGACGGTGTTCGCCGAATGGGCGATCGCCGGCGGCATCGATGGCAACACCCGGCGCCAACAGCACGTCGACGCCCCCCAAGGCAAATTCCTCACCGACAAGCCGAAACCTTGAGCAGGAGTTACCCATGCATTCCCTGAATATTGCAATCGCCGGTGCAGGCATCGGTGGTTTGACGGCTGCCATTGCCTTGCAACGAGCCGGGCACCAGGTCACCGTATTCGAGCAGTCCAGAGCCTTCCTGCGGGTCGGCGCCGACATCAACCTCACGCCCAACGCGGTGCGCGCGCTGGATGGTCTGGGTATCGGCCCCGCCGTGCGGATCCCTGCCGCCCGGCCCACCCACCGCATCAGCCGGATGTGGGACAGTGGCGAAGAAACCTCGCGCCTGGAAATGTCCGACACCGCTGAGCAGAAATACGGCGCACCGCAACTGACCATCCACCGTGCCGATCTGCTCGCGGCGCTGGCCGACGTTTTTCCGCGACAGCAGGTGCAGTTCGCCAAGCGCGCCGAATGGGTGGAACAGGCTGACGACGGCATTACCCTGCATTTCAGGGATGGCAGCCAGCACCATTGCGATGTACTGATCGGCGCCGACGGTATCCACTCGGTGGTGCGCAACGCACTGTTTGGCGAAGAGCATCCGCGTTTCACCGGTGTGGTGGCTTACCGCGCGGTGGTTCCGACCGAGCGGGTCGCGCATGTGCCGAACATCCAGGCGTTCACCAAATGGTGGGGACCGAACCCGCAAAGCCAGATCGTCACGTTCCCGCTGAATCAGGGCAAAGACATTTTCATCTTCGCCACCACGGCTCAAGACAGCTGGCATGAAGAGTCCTGGACCAGCGCAGGTGATGCCGACGAGTTGCGCAGCCACTATCAAGGGTTCCACCCGGATGCCCGCGCCCTGCTCGATGCCTGCAGCGATGTGCTCAAGACGGCACTGTATGAGCGCGACCCGCTACCGTTCTGGTCCAAGGGGCGGATCACCCTGCTGGGCGATGCCTGCCACCCGATGATGCCGTTCATGGCTCAGGGTGCCGGCCAGGCCATCGAAGACGCGGTGGTGCTTGCACGCCACCTGCAAGACATCGACAGCCCGGCATCCGTTGCCGCGGCTTTGCAGGCTTACCAGCAAGCGCGCCTTGAGCGCACCAGCCAGATCCAGATCGGCTCGCGGGGCAACCAGTGGCTCAAGGACGGCGGCAACGCCGACTGGGTCTACGGCTATGACGCCTGGGCCGTGCCCACCAATAACGCGGTCTGTGCATGAGCCGCGCCTTGTTGAGCACCGAACGGTTCAAGCATGGCCCGGCTTCATGGCGCGAGGCCCTGCGCCTGCCGCCGGGCCTCGCGCCAGCCCCGGTCGAGCTCAACCAGAGCGGGGCCCCGTTCAGCACTGAGGTTTTCCCGACCCCCCCCCTTTATTCCGGTACGCGAAACGATCCGCGAACGGATACGCAACGGAGGTCAATGACATGAGCACCAGCGAACGATTCCTCGAGCCCCATCAGGCTCGCACGCGGCCCAACACCCAGTTCGAAGAGCTGCTGGGTGACGCCATAGAACGCGCATTCGGCAACGGCGTGAGCGAACTGCCGGCGCTGCTCGCCCACCTCAACCTGGCCGGGCCGCCCTGCCCGCTGACCAGCGGCGAGTGGACCGAGGAGGCCTATAAAACCCTGATGGCCCGGCTGGGCGAATGACCCGGCACAAGGAATAACAAGATGAATATGCAACTGACCGCCGACCCTGTTGAACACCACCTGGCCAATGGCCTGAAAGACCTCTGGTTCCCGGTGCTGCCATCGGCGCTGCTGACCCACAAACCCGTCTCGATTCGCCGCCTGGGTTACAAGATCGCCCTGTGGCGCGACAACGATGGTCGCGTTCACGCCCTGGAAGACCATTGCCCGCACCGCGGCGCGCCGCTGTCGCAGGGCCCGGTACTGGGCGACCGCCTGCAGTGCCCGTACCACGGCGTCGAAGTGCGCTGCGACGGCACGGTGACCAAGGTCCCCGGCAGCCCCGGCTGCAAGCTCGAAGGCAGCCGCCCGACGCGGATGTTCCATACCCGCGAGACCGCTGGCGCGATCTTCCTGTTCAATGCCGACGACCCGCACCTGGAGACACCACCGGAGCTGGTATTGCCCGAGCAATTGAGTTCCCCCGAGTGGAGCAGCTTCCTCTGCTACACCGAGTGGAAAGGCGACTATCGCTACGTGCTCGACAACGTCATGGACCCCATGCACGGCACCTACCTGCACAAGATGTCCCACTCCATGAGCGAGGGCGAAGCCACCGCCAGGTTCATCACCCGTGACACCGCACAAGGCTTCTTCTTCGAGAAAGAAGGCCAGCGCGGGGTCAACTTCGACTGGACCGAATTCCTCGACAACGGCTGCCACTGGCTACGCCTGGAAATACCCTACCCGAAGACTGGTGGCCCGGGTGGCAACTTCACCATCATCGGCAGCTACACCCCGAGCAGCCGGGCGCTATCGGCAGTCTTCCACTGGCGCGCCCGACCGCTGACCGGCTGGCAGCGCGACACCTGGCGCTTCCTCTACAAGAACCGCCTCGAAGCACGCCACTGGGCGGTGCTGGAGCAGGACCGCGTGCTGCTGGAGTTCATGGAGTTCGACGCCAATCAGCGCGAGAACCTCTACCAGCATGACCTGGGCGTGGTCCGCCTGCGCCGCTACCTCAAGGGCAAGGCCAAGGAGCAATTGGCCCTGATCGAAGCCAAGCAACTGCCATGAGGTGGACGATGTCGAACGCATCCGTAGTCAGCGCGCTGGTGCACACCCTGCGCCATGAAGCCGAAGGGATCATCAGCGTCGAGCTACGCCCCTGGGGCGATAGCGTGTTCGCGCCGTTCGAGGCCGGCTCCCACATCGACCTGCACCTGGCCAACGGCCTGGTGCGCAGCTACTCACTGCTCAACGCGCCGAGCGACCAGGGCCGTTACGTGGTCGGCATCCTGCGCGACCGCAACAGCCGCGGCGGCTCGCGCTTCGTTCACGAGCAATTGCGGGTGGGCAGCGAGCTGAAAATCTCCCAGCCACGTAACAATTTCGCCCTCGACACCCACGCCAGCAACAGCGTGCTGGTGGCGGGCGGCATCGGTATCACGCCGATCTATTGCATGTTTCGCCAATTGCTGGCGCTGGGCAGGTCGGTCGAGCTGATCTACTGCGCCCGCTCCCGCCGCGAGGCAGCGTTGCTGGAAGAAATCGCCGAGAGCGGCGGCAAGGTGATCTACCACTTCAATGACGAGAAAGATGCCCTGCCGAATCTGGCCGGGTATCTGGTGGGGCGGCCGACCGATACGCACTTCTATTGCTGCGGGCCGACACCGATGCTCGACGCCTTTGAAGGAGCCTGTGAGCGCCTGGGTTATGCGCATGCGCATATCGAGCGTTTCAGCGCAGCCGAGTTGCCGCCCTCGGCGGATGCCCTGGACCGCTACAGCGTCGAGCTTAGCCGGTCGGGCAAGACACTGGCTGTCGAACCTGGCGTGAACCTGCTGGATGTGCTGCTCGAAGCAGGGTGCGATATCGAATACAGCTGCCGTGAAGGGGTGTGCGGCTCCTGTGAAACACCGGTACTGGAAGGCGAACTCGACCACCGCGATGGTGTGCTGACCAAAGCCGAACGGGCGGCGAACAGATCGATGATGGTCTGTGTGTCTGGCTGCAAGAGCCGCCGATTGGTGCTGGATATCTGACTGACCGAGTTGCTCCACACTTTGACCGACCCATCAGGGTCGGTTTTTTTTTGCGTAAAACAATGCGGCAAAGATTCCACTTACCAAACAACGAACGTACCGATCCGCATCACCTTGCGTATTGGCGCCACCGTTTCCCCACGCGGCTGTTACTTATATTCCGCGCCGTTCCAGATACGGCACAGAGCTGCTCGTTCAAATATAAATAATTGTTTTAAATGAAATTTATCTCGACAGAAGAACCCTCTCGGCTGGCACAGTTTCTGCTCTTTCCCCTCTGCCTCAACCTTTAAAAGTTTTCATCTGTAAAACAATAAAAAAACCGATCCATACGCTGCACTTTATTCGACACATCTCGATTTTTATCACGCCATTGTTCAGGCGAGGGGAGCGTGTTGTCGCAGGAAAGTGCTCAACCTGAAGGGCATTAATATGAACAACTATGTATTGAGCCTCGGTTTGCTGTTCAGCAGTACCGCCTGCCTGGCAACCGAACCCGTCTCCGACAAACCGCCGGCGGCAAAGAAACCCTTCCCGCACATGACCTGGCACAGCGACGATGGTCAGAGCACCCTGGACATAGGCGGAACCCTGCGCACCAACTACCGCAACGAGCACTGGGAGACCACCGAAAACAACGGCCGCTTCCTGTTCGATACCTTTCGCCTCGACGTGCAAGCCAGCCACCAGCAACTGTTCAGCGATATTGGCTACTGGTTCCAGGACGACGGCAAACGCTCCATCGACCGCGGCTACATCGGCTATCGCTTCACCCCTCAGGCCAATCTGCAACTGGGTGCGCCCTTCAAACCGTTCGGCCTGGAGCCCTACCCGCAATTCGGCTGGACCTACCACATCCCGTTCTTCATGGGCTACGCCTCCAGCGCCGGCGCAGGCCTCAAGTACAGCTACAAGGACCCTAACTGGAACCTGCAACTGGGCTATTTCCCTCGCATGATGCCGTCCAGCCTGCGCTACTCCCCCGAAGTCGGCCGCTATGCCGATCTCGCGGACAATGCCGTGCCCGTTGCCCATTCGCGCCAGGACAACGAAAAGCGTAATCAGCTCAATGGCCGGCTCGCCCGGACGTTCAGCGGCGAAGACTGGAAGACCGAAATCGGCGCCTCGCTGGCCGCTGCCCAGCTGTACAACGCCACCACCGATGACAATGGCAGCTACTGGGCCGGCGGCGTGCACGCCATCCTCAATCGCGGGCCATGGACCCTGACCAGCCAGGCGATTCGATATGAATACGATCCAAAGAACCCCGCAGGCGTCAGCGAAGACTCGGTGCTGATGGGCGGTAACGGCCTGACGCCGGCCTTCCTGATCGCCTCGAAGGCAACCATTGCCACCGTCAGCCTTGGCTACGACGTATTCACCCCGAACCTGGGCCAACTGAAGAAGATCAAGCTGTACACGGACTACAGCCGGATGATGAAAGACAAGAACGGCTGGGACGATTCGCAGATGTTCACCGTTGGCGCGCAGTTCCTGGCCATGCCGATCATGGCCTGGATCGATTTCACCTGGGCACGCAACGCCAATCCGTTTGGCGGTGCCGAGAACGGCACCGGGTGGAGCAGCACCAGCTCGGTTGGCAGCAACGACTGGTACCACCGGACCAACATCAACATCGGCTATTACTTCTGATCTTAAAGCCCGCCCGACAACTGCCGGGCGGGCCCTTCTCATCACATGGAACGCCCTCTCCCAGGCAACGCCACCGTAGCCTCCTGCTTCACAGGGAGGCGTTAGGTGTTGCGAAATCCTGGGCCCCTCGATTTAAAAGCCGAATCCGGATTGCCTTGGCGTCTTCGCCCGGCAACACTGCATGCCTCTGTACCCCACGAGGAGGTCACTGTGCGTCTTGTCGATCTGTTGCGCCTGCTTTCCCTGGCCGCCATCTGGGGCGCGAGCTTTCTGTTCATGCGCATCGTAGCGCCGGTGCTGGGCAGCGTGCCGACCGCGTTCTTCCGCGCCAGCCTGGGCATGCTCGGCCTGCTGGCGGTGTTGCTGCTGATGCGGGTGAGCTGGGATTTTCGCGGCAAGCTCAGGCATTGCCTGGTGCTCGGGGTGATCAACGCCGGCCTGCCGTCGGTAATGTACTGCCTGGCGGCGCTGGTGCTGCCGGCCGGTTACTCGGCAATCCTCAACGCCACCACCCCCATGATGGGCGTGCTGATCGGCATGCTGTTCTTCTCTGAAGCGATCACGCCCAGCAAGGCGGCAGGCGTGGCACTGGGGTTGTTCGGCGTGGGCGTACTGACCCAGACCGGCCCGGTGGACTTCGACCTGTCGCTGCTGCTCGGCGCTGGCGCCTGCCTGGTGGCGACCGCCTGCTACGGCTTCGCCGGCTTCCTGACCCGACGCTGGATCGGCCAGCAAGGCGGCCTGGACAACCGGCTCACGGCGTTCGCCAGCCTGTGCGGCGCCAGTCTGTTCATACTGCCGCTGTTCGGTGGTTCATTGATCGTGCAACCACCGGCCAGTTGGGGTGGCCTGGAGGTCTGGCTGTCGCTGGCGGGCCTGGGCTTCGTCTGCACCGCGTTCGCCTACGTCCTGTACTTCCGCCTGCTGAGCGACGTCGGCCCGATCAAGGCCTCGACCACCACCTTCCTGATCCCCCCGTTCGGGGTGCTGTGGGGCGCCCTGCTGCTGGACGAGCCGCTGTCCTGGAGCTACCTGTACGGCGGCGTGCTGATCGCCATCGCCCTGTGGCTGGTGGTGCGCACGCCGGCATTGCCGGCGGCGGTGCCTGCCGCGCCGAAGCAGGGCTGACAGCGAACCGGCTCAGGCCTGGTTGAGCTGGGTCTTGAGCAGGTCGCGGAAGGTCTGGATCAGCGGTTCGCGCGACCGCCCGCGGCGCAGGATCAGGGAAAACGGCGCCTGGTAGCCGAAGGTCGCCGGGGACAGCACCCGCAGTTTCCCCGACTCGACCCAATGCTGGGCGTAGTGCTCGGGCAGGTAGCCGATGTAGGCGCCGGACAGCACCAGGATCAGTTGCGCCTCCATGGACTCCACCGTCGCCGCGCTGTGCTTGAAACCATGGCGGGCCAGCTCCGCCTGGCTCCAGTAGCCACGGCCGACCATGCGCTGCTGGGTGATCAGCTCGATGGGGATGCGCCGCTGCTCGAACAGCGGGTGGCGCTCACTGCAATACAGCCAGTGCTGCTCGCGGTACAGCGGCTGGTAGATCAGGCCGTTCATCCGCGTGGAGAAGGCGCCGATGGCCAGCTCCAGGCGATTGTCCATCACCGCCAACTGCAATTCGTAGGGGCTCATCACCGACAGGTGCAGGTGCACGCCGGGGTATTCCTGGCTGTAGGCACCGATCACCTCGGCCAGTGGCAAGGCCGGGTCGCTGACGGTGGAGTCCAGCACCCCCAGATTCAGGGTGCCACGCAACTCGCCCTTGAGCGCCGCCGAGTAGCGCTCGAAGCCTTCCAGTTCGCCGAGCAGGCGCAGGGTTTCCTGGTGGAACAGTTCGCCCTTGCTGGTCAGGCTGAAGCCGCCCCGCCCGCGGTGGCACAGGACGATGCCGAGCTGGCTTTCCAGCTGGCTCATGTAGGTGCTGATCGCCGAGGTGGACAGGTTCAGTTCCTGCTGCGCGGCGGCAAAGCCCTGATGGCGGACGATGGCGGCGAAGATGCGCAGCAGTTTCAGGTCGGGCAAGGTAAAGGACATGGCGGGCCGCACAGCGAGAACGGGAAGCCAGTGTAGCGCTGCTGTCGCAACGGCGGCACCCTGCTCCGCCCCTTTAGTTCAGGATTTACTGAACTAAGAATTTGTTGAAGAGGATTTATCCCGCACGCCAACCGGCCAAGAATGAGGCCATAACGAGGTACCGGCTCCAGCCGGATACCACCGGGCGCCATGCCGCGCCCCTTGCCAAGCTGCCGCAGACCCTCGCCCTCTCAGGAGATGGCCATGCGACTGGAACTCTTCCGCACCCTCTGGGGGTATCGCGGCAGTTGGCAACAGGCACTCGACGAATTGCTCGGTGCCGGTTTCGACGGCCTCGAAGCCCGCGTTCCCGAAACCGCCGTGCAGCGCAGCAGCAACGCCCGCCTGCTGCGCGAGCAGCACATCCCCTATATCGCCACCCTGTTCACCTCCACCCCGGTGCTGCCGCGCCAGAGCGACTCACCCAAGGTGCACCTGCAGGACCTCGCCGACAAGCTCGGTTGGGCGGCGGAACTGTCGCCGCGCCTGGTCAATATCCTGGCTGGCAACGACCGCTGGTCCCTGGCAGAACAGGTCGACTTCTTCGGTCGCGCCGCCGAACTGGGCCAGCGCAGCGGCCTGCACTGCTGCTTCGAGATCCACCGGGGGCGTTCCCTCTACAGCCCCTGGGTGACCCTCGACCTGATCCGCCAGGTGCCTGAGCTGCGCTTCACCAGCGACATCAGCCACTGGGTGGTGACCTGCGAGCGCCTGCTGGACGACGCCATCGATGACCTGACCCCCTTCACCGAGCGGGTCGACCATATCCAGGCCCGGGTCGGCTACGACCAGGGCCCGCAGGTGCCCCACCCCGGCGCGCCGGAATACGCCGACACCCTGGCCTTTCACCAGCGCCACTGGGAAACCATCTGGACCAGCCAGCAGCGCCGGGGCCAAGCCGTCACCAGCATGACCCCCGAATTCGGCCCAGACGGTTACCTGCACCACCTGCCCTTCACCGACGTGCCAGTCGCCGACCTGTGGCAGCTGAACCAGTGGATGGCGCGCAACGAGCGCCAGCACTTCCATCGTTTCACCAGCCGCTGAGAACCCGTGATGACCCACACCGCCAAGCATTTCACCGAAATCCCCGTGGTCGATATCGCCGGCCTGTTCAGCGACGACCTCGCCGATCGCCAGGCCGTGGCCGACGCCCTGGGCCGCGCCGCCCGCGAGGTCGGTTTCCTCTATATCAGCGGCCACGGCATCGACCCGGCGCTGATCGATGGTCTGCACCGGGCGGCCGAGCGCTACTTCGCCCAGCCGCTGGACGCCAAGATGCAGCACTACATCGGCACGTCGGAAAGCCACAAGGGCTTCGTGCCCGAAGGCGAGGAGCGTTACTCCCTGGGCAAGCCGGACCACAAGGAAGCCTTCGACATCGGCTTCGAGGTCCCCGCCGACAACCCGCTGTTCCTGGCCGGCACCCCGCTGCTGGGGCCGAACCACTGGCCGAGCGTGCCGGACTTCAAGGAAGCCGTGCAGGCCTACTACGCGCAGATATTCCAGCTCGGCCGGGTGCTGTTCCGTGGCTTTGCCCTGGCCCTCGACCTGCCCGAACACACCTTCGACGACATGGCCAACTTCCCGCCGTCCAAGCTGCGCCTGATCCACTACCCCTACGACGGCGATGCCCACGACGCCCCCGGCATCGGCGCCCACACCGACTACGAGTGCTTCACCATCCTGCTCGCCGACCGCCCGGGCCTGGAGGTGATGAACGACCTCGGCCAGTGGATCGATGCGCCGCCGCGCGACGGCGCCTTCGTCGTCAACATCGGCGACATGCTCGAAGTGATGAGCGCCGGCACCTTCGTCGCCACCTCACACCGCGTGCGCAAGGTCAGCGAGGAGCGTTACTCCTTCCCGTTCTTCTATGCCTGCGACTACCACACGCAGATCCGCCCGCTGCCGCAGTTCGAAGCCGAAGGCCAGCCCTACGAGGCCATCAGCATCGGCGAGCACATGTGGAGCCAGGCCTTGCAGACCTACCAATACCTGAAGAAGCGCGTCGAGGACGGGCACCTGCAGTTGCCCGAACGCGCGCGTCGGCCCTCCAGCTTCGGCCACCTGAAGCACCAGCCCGACGCCCTGTGATTTCCACCTGCCAACACAACACCCTGATCCGGAGATAACGACAATGGCAATCCGCACCTCGATCCGCAGCACCACCCTGGCCAGCTGCGTACTGGCCGGCCTGTTCCAGTTCGGCGCCGCCCAGGCCGCCGACGCCCCGAAGACCATCGCCAGCGGCGAGCTGAAGGTGGGTATGGAAATCTCCTACCCGCCGTTCGAGTACTACGAAGGCGACAAGGTGATGGGCTTCGACCCCGAAGTCTCCACCGAACTGGCCAAGCGCCTGGGCCTCAGCGCCAGCTTCGATGACACGCGCTTTCCCAACCTGATCCTGGGTCTCAACGCCGGGCGCTTCGACGCCATCATCTCCGGCATGTACATCCTGCCGGAGCGCCTGGAACAGGCCGACGCCATCCCCTACGCCAAGACCGGCGCGGCGATCATGGTGCGCAGCAACGCCGAGAAGAAACCCGCCACCCCAGAAGAGCTGTGCGGCCTGACCGTCGGCCTGCAGCAGGGCACCTCGTGGATTCCGGCCCTGCAAAAAGTCTCCGACGGCTACTGCAAGGAACAGGGCGCTGGCACCATCACCATCAACCAGTACCCGACCACCTCGGAAACCTCGCAAGCCCTGCTCTCCGGCCATATCCAGGCGCACCTGGAAATCGACGCCGCCTCGCTGCTGATCGTCGACAAGGCCCGGGGCCGCATCGCCATCAGTTCGAAGAACGCCATCTACCCGCAGGTGCTGGGCATCTACGTGAAGAAAGGCAACGCCCCGCTGCTCGACTCGCTGAAAACCGCCCTGGACGAATTCAAGGCCAGCGGCGACTACGCCGAGCTGCTGAAGAAATACAACCTGGAAGAGGCCTGAGCTGGACCTGTGGGAGAGGCTTCAGCAGTGCTCAGTCGCGGCTGAAGCCCCTCCCACATCTCCCAGGCAACACACTGGCGGCCGGCACCTGATCCGGCCGCTAACCCTTTTTTCGGTTTGAGCCGCGGGTGCACTGCATGCAATTCGAATGGAGCTATTTCTTCTCCCTGTTCTCCATGCCGGCCTTCTGGCTGGCCTGCTGGACGGTGGTCAAGCTCAGCGCCCTGGCCTGGCTGATCGGCCTGGTGCTGGGCTTCGGCCTGGCCAGCGCCAAACAGGCCGACAGCCGCTGGCTGCGCCTGCCGGCCTCGACCTACGTGTGGTTCTTCCGCAGCGTGCCGCTGCTGGTGCTGCTGATCTTCGTCTACAACCTGCCGCAACTGCTGCCGGGCAGCGGCGGCCTGCTGTCGCAGCCGTTCTACGCCGGCCTGATCGCCCTGGTATTGACCGAAGCGGCGTACATGGCCGAGATTCACCGCGGCGGCCTGCTGTCCGTGGCCAAGGGGCAGCGTGAAGCCGCCCGGGCGCTGGGCATCAGCAGCCTCGGCACACAGCGCCTGATCGTGGTGCCACAAGCCTTTCGCATCGCCCTGCCGACCCTGACCAACGAATACGTGACCATCGTCAAGCTGACCTCGCTGGTCTCGGTGATCTCGCTGACCGAACTGCTGCTGGTCGGCCAGCGCCTCTATGCGCAGAACTTCCTGGTGCTGGAAACCCTTGGCGCCGTGGCGGTGTACTACGTGCTGATCGTCACCCTGTTTGGCTGGGGCCTGCAGTACCTGGAACGCCACCTCGACCTGAGCCGGCGCAAGCCGGACACCCTGGACGACCCCGCAGTCGCCGCGCTGCGCACCACCCTGCCGACCCTGGCCAACCGCGCCGCGTCGGTGCAGGCCCCCGGCACGCCGGATGCGCTGCGCCTGAGCAACCTGCACAAGCACTACGGCAACCACCACGTGCTCAAGGGCATCGACCTCACCGTGAAGCCCGGCGAAGTGGTGTCGATCATTGGCCCCTCCGGCTCCGGCAAAACCTCGCTGATCCGCACCATCAACGGCCTGGAGCGCATCGACCAGGGCGAGATCGTGCTGTTCGGCGAACACTTCATCCAGGCCGGCGACCGCCCGGACAACCGTCGCCAGCGCGACGGCGTACGGCGCATCGGCATGGTGTTCCAGAACTTCAACCTGTTCCCGCACCGCACCATCCTCGACAACGTCCAGCTGGCGCCGCGCTATCACCGCCTGGACAGCCGCGAGACGCTGCGCGCCGAGGCCCTGGCCCTGCTCGACAAGGTCGGCCTGCTGGCCCACGCCGACAAGTACCCGCACCAGCTCTCCGGCGGCCAGCAACAGCGCGTGGCCATCGCCCGCGCCCTGGCGATGAAGCCGGACATCATGCTGTTCGACGAACCCACCTCGGCCCTCGACCCCGAGCTGGTCGGCGACGTGCTGGCGGTGATCCGCGCCCTGGCCCGCGAGGGCATGACCCTGCTGATCGTCACCCACGAGATGGACTTCGCCATGTCCATCTCCGACCGCGTGCTGTTCATGGAAGACGGCCACGTGCAACTGGATGCCGCGCCCGACGCCATTCGCCACGGCGAACACGAGCGCGTGCGCCGCTTCATCGGCCTGGAGACCCCGGCATGAATGACCTCGACACCCTGCGCCGCGACCTCGCCGCGGCCTACCGCCTGGCTGCCCTGTTCGGCTGGGACGACACCCTCTACACCCACTTCTCCGTGCGCCTGCCGGGGGACGAGCCGCGCTTTCTGATCAACCCGTTCGGCCTGTTCTTCGAGGAAATCCGCGCCAGCGACCTGATCGTGGTCGACATGCACGGTAAGGTGGTGGAAGGCCGGGCCGACTACAACGTCGCCGGGTTCACCATCCACAGCGCGGTGCACATGGCCCGCGACGACGCCCACTGCGTGATCCACACCCACACCCTGGCCGGCATGGCGGTGGCCGCCCAGGACGACGGCCTGCTGCAACTCAACCAGATCAGCACCGAATTCCACCAGCGGGTCGGCTACCACGCCTACGAGGGCGTGGCCCTGGACCTGGACGAACGCCGGCGCATCCAGGCGTCGCTGGGCGACCACATCGCCCTGATCCTGCGTCACCACGGCCTGCTCAGCGTCGGCGCCAGCGTGGCCGATGCCTTCGCCATCATGTTCTACCTGAACCGCGCCTGCGAAATTCAGCTGGCGGCCACCGGTAGCGGCAGGCCGGTAACCCCGATTCCCGAGCACCTCAGCCGGCACGCCTGCGAACAGCTGCAAGGCGCCGAATGGCAGCGACAACTGCTGTGGCAGGCCTGGTTGCGCAAGCTGGATCGCCTCGATCCGAGCTATCGGGACTAGCGCCAAGCCCACTAAGACGGGGCTTTGCGGCTCAGTTCAGGAATCCCTGAACTGATTTTTTGCCCCCACGGATTTTTCCCAACGCGTGGCTGACCAAGAATTCGGCCACAACCATAACGAGCCTGAGGCCTTCCCATGGACAAGACCCTGCACCAACCCCTGGGTGGCAACGAGATGCCCCGCTTCGGTGGCATCGCCACCATGATGCGCCTGCCGCACATCCAGTCCGCGGAGGAAAAGCGCCAGCTCGACGCGGCCTTCGTCGGCATCCCGCTGGACATCGGCACCTCGCTGCGTTCCGGGACCCGCTTCGGCCCCCGCGAGATCCGCGCCCAGTCGGTGATGATCCGCCCCTACAACATGGCCACCGGCGCCGCCCCCTTCGACTCGATCAACGTGGCCGACATCGGTGACGTGGCGATCAACACCTTCAACCTGCTCGACGCCGTGCGCATCATCGAAGCGGCCTATGACGAGATCGTCGAATACGGCATCAAGCCGCTGACCCTGGGTGGCGACCACACCATCACCCTGCCGATCCTGCGGGCCCTGCACAAGAAGTACGGCAAGATCGGCCTGGTCCACGTCGACGCCCACGCCGACGTCAACGACCACATGTTCGGCGAGAAGATCGCCCACGGCACCACCTTCCGCCGCGCCCAGGAAGAAGGCCTGCTCGACAGCCAGCGCGTGGTGCAGATCGGCCTGCGCGCCCAGGGCTACACCGCCGAGGACTTCAACTGGAGCCGCAAGCAGGGCTTCCGCGTGGTGCAGGCCGAAGAGTGCTGGCACCAGTCGCTGGCGCCGCTGATGGCCGAAGTGCGTGACAAGGTCGGTGGCGGCCCGGTGTACCTGTCCTTCGACATCGACGGCATCGACCCGGCCTGGGCGCCCGGCACCGGCACCCCGGAAATCGGCGGGCTGACCACCATCCAGGCCATGGAGATCATCCGTGGCTGCCAGGGCCTGGACCTGATCGGCGGCGACCTGGTGGAGGTCTCGCCGCCCTACGACACCACCGGCAACACCTCGCTGCTCGGTGCCAACCTGCTCTACGAAATGCTCTGTGTACTGCCCGGTGTCCAGCGCCGCTGACACCCGCTCGCCATAACAACAACAAGACGGCCGCCCACGGGCGGCTCAGGAGACGTGACATGCATACCCTTTCCCTGCCCCTGCGCGCCTGCCACTTCGAAGTGAGCCCGCCGCCGGACCTGCCCCGTCCTTCCGGCCTGCGCCCCTGAGGCGCGCCCACCGAACGCTTCGAACCGCGGGCGCACTGCGCTCGCCCCATGCCAGCAACATGAGAACAAGAAGATGATCCTGGATATTTCCGTTGTCGTCATATACGCCGCCGCCATGCTGTTGCTCGGCTGGTACGGCATGCGCCGCGCGCGCAATCAGGAAGACTACCTGGTGGCCGGCCGCAACCTCGGCCCGGCCTTCTACCTGGGCACCATGGCCGCCACCGTGCTCGGCGGCGCGGCCACCGTCGGCACCGTGCGCCTGGGGTACGTGCACGGCATTTCCGGCTTCTGGCTGTGCGCCGCGCTGGGCGCCGGCATCATCGTGCTCAACCTGTTCCTGGCCAAGCCGCTGCTCAAGCTGCGGATCTACACCGTCACCCAGATCCTCGAACGCCGCTACACCCCCATGGCCCGCCAGGCCAGCGCGGTGGTGATGTTCGCCTACGCCCTGATGATCGCCGTGGTCTCCACCCTGGCCAGCGGCACCGTGCTGCAGGTGCTGTTCGACCTGCCGTTCTGGGTCGCCATCCTGCTCGCAGGTGGCGTCGTGGTGGTGTATTCGAGTATCGGCGGCATGTGGTCGCTGACCCTCACCGACATCGTGCAGTTCGCGATCAAGACCATCGGCCTGATGCTGGTGCTGCTGCCGATCTGCCTGTATCGCGTCGGCGGCTGGGACGAACTGGTGGCCAGGCTGCCGGACACCGCGTTCAGCTTCACCACCATCGGCTACGACACCATCCTCACCTACTTCCTGATCTACTTCTTCGGCATCCTGATCGGCCAGGACATCTGGCAGCGGGTGTTCACCGCCCGCAGCGAAGGGGTGGCACGGGTGGCCGGTAGCCTGGCCGGCGTGTACTGCGTGATCTACGGCCTGGTCGGCGCACTGATCGGCATGTGTGCCAAAGTGCTGCTGCCGGAGCTGGACAACCCCAACAACGCCTTTGCCGCCGTGGTCCAGGACGCCCTGCCGAACGGCATTCGCGGCCTGGTGATCGCCGCCGCCCTGGCCGCCATGATGTCCACCGCCAGCGCCGGCCTGCTTGCCGCCTCGACCACCGTCACCGAAGACCTGCTGCCGAAACTGCGTGGCGGCCGCGCCTCGACCCTTGGTCTGGCGCGCCTGTTCACCCTGCTCACCGGGCTGGTGGTGCTCGGTATCGCCCTGGTGGTCAACGACGTGATCGGCGCCCTGACCCTGGCCTACAACCTGCTGGTCGGCGGCATCCTGATCCCGATGCTCGGCGCCATCTACTGGAAACGCGCCACCACCGCCGGCGCCGTCGCCAGCATGGCCCTGGGCTGCGGCACCGCGCTGGTGTTCATGTTCCGCGACGGCCTGGAGGCCAACACGCCGATCTACTACAGCCTGGCCGTCGGCCTGCTGGCCTTCGTCATCGGCAGCCTGCTGACCCGGCCCCAGGTGCGGGCCACCAGCCTGGCGTGACGCGACGCGCTACCCTCAACCCACGGTGCCGGCCCTGAGCCGGCACCTCGATGTCCAGCACAAGGAACCGATCATGACCACCTGCGGCGAATACCTCGTCAAACAACTGCAGGCCTGGGGCGTCGACACCGTCTTCGGCATCCCCGGGGTGCACACGGTCGAGCTCTACCGCGGCCTGCCGTCCAGCGGCATCCGCCACATCACCCCGCGCCACGAACAGGGCGCCGGCTTCATGGCCGACGGCTACGCGCGGGTGACCGGCCAGCCGGGGGTGTGCTTCATCATCACCGGCCCCGGCATGACCAACATCCTCACCGCCATGGGCCAGGCCTACGCCGACTCGATCCCGATGCTGGTGATCTCCAGCGTCAACGAGCGCGAGCGCCTCGGCCTGGGCAAAGGCTACCTGCACGAGTTGCCCAACCAGCGGGCCATGACCGCGGGTGTGACCGCCTTCAGCCACACCGTCATGAGCGTCGAGCAACTGCCCGAGGTGCTGGCCCGCGCCTTCGCCGTGTTCGAGGGCGAACGGCCGCGCCCGGTGCACATCGAACTGCCGCTGGACATCATCACCGCCGACGCCTCGCACATGCCGCTGGCGCCTCGCCCTGAAGTACGCCGCCCGGCGCCGAACCGCACGCTGATCCGCCAGGCTGCCGACCTGCTGAAACAGGCCCGGCAACCGCTGCTGCTGCTCGGTGGCGGTTGCGTCAGCGCCGAGGCCGAAGCCCGCGCCCTGGCCGCCGCACTCGACATCCCCACCGCCCTGACCATCAATGCCAAGGGCCTGCTGCCACCGGGCCACCCGCTGCTGCTCGGCAGCAACCAGTCACTGGTGCCGGTGCGCGAGCTGGCGCTGGAGGCGGACGTGGTGCTGGCCATCGGCACCGAGCTGGGAGAAACCGATTACGACGTGGTATTCGACGGCAACTTCAAGCTGCCGGGGCGGCTGATCCGCATCGACATCGACGCCCAGCAGTTGCAGCGCAACTTCACGCCGCACCTGGCGATCCAGGGCGATGCCCGCCTGGCCATGCGCATGCTGCTGGCCGAGTTCGGCTCCCAGGAGCTGAACCCCAACAGCCCTGGCGCCGAGCGAACCGCCGCCGTCCAGGCGCGCCTGGGTGAAGAGTTCAGCGGCTGGGCCCACTACCGCCAGCTGTTCGACACGATCCTGGACGCCCTGCCCGATGCCCGCTTCGTCGGCGACTCGACGCAGACCGTCTACAGCGGCAACCACCTGGTGGAGCTGGACGGCGCGCGGCGCTGGTTCAATTCGTCCACCGGTTACGGCACCCTGGGCTACGGGTTGCCGGCGGCGATCGGCGCCACGCTGGCCGAACCGGGGCGCCCGGTGATCAGCCTGATGGGCGACGGCGGCCTGCAGTTCTCCCTGCCGGAGCTGGCCAGTGCGGTGGAGGCGAACGTCGGCATCATCGTGCTGCTGTGGAACAACAGCGGTTACGGCGAGATCAAGCGCTACATGCAGCGCCGCGACATCACCCCGATCGCCGTCGACATCTACACCCCGGACCTGCTGGCCATCGCCCGTGGCTTTGGCTGCGCAGCCGAGCGCGCCCGCGACCACGCCCACCTGGCCGAGCTGCTGCGCGGCGCCCCGGCGGACCGGCCGCTGGTCATCGAGGTCCGTGAAGAAGCGCCCTTCCACCCCTGATCACTGCCGCTCGCGCACGACGCG
>NZ_JAOCAH010000028.1 GCF_029839275.1 Pseudomonas sp. GD03944 | reverse complement strand
TCTATCCGGCGTCCATTGGGATATCCCGCGCCACGATGAGAGTCGCGCCTAGCGATCCTTAAAAATGCGACGGCTTCGCGAGCCGCCTCCTTATGCAGGTTTTTCGCCAGGCCGGTAGGCCGTTCATTTCATCTATTGTCCAGTTATCGCAAAACCTGAAGTTCACGGGTGCAAGCTCCGTATTACTGGGCGCTGGGTGAGGCTGATTCTGCTGCGTACTCCGTTCTATGTGCGGCTAATGCCCAGGCAATTCGTGCCAACTTGTTAGCCAGCGCGCAGGCGACGACATTCGAATGTCGTCGGCTGAGAAGCTCACGAACCCAATCAGCCAAGGGGCCTCGTTGATTGGCAAGCCGCTGTATATACACCCGGGCGCACTGGACCAGCAGATGCCTAAGTTTCTTGTCGCCCCGCTTGCTGATGCCCAGTAGATTCGCTCTGCCCCCTGTACTGTGCTGCTTAGGTACCAACCCGACAGACGCAGCAAAGTCACGGCTACATTTGTACTGTTGGCTGTCGCCCATCTCCACAGCCAGTAGGCTGGCGGTGATCGGCCCGACACAGGGGATACTCAGCAAACGAGTGCCCAGATCATCGTCAGCCAACTGGTTTGTCAGGTCCTTATTCAGGGCTTTGAGCTGATCATCCAAATAGCAGAAGTGCTCATACAAACGCTGCAGCAATACCTTCAGACGCACGGGCAGTTCGTGTTCTGCGATGACACTCGTTACCTGCTTTATGCTTGCCGAACCAGTAGGCAGGCTGATTCCAAACTCCAGAAGAAAACCATGCATTTGATTCACGGCTCTGGTCCTGTCCCTGACTAGGGACTCACGCATGCGGTGCAACACAGAAAGCGTCTGCTGACTTTCCGTTTTAACCGAGACAAAGCGCATTGAGGGCCGGGAGGCGGCTTCGCAAATCGCCTCGGCATCGACGAAATCGTTTTTGTTGCTTTTGACAAAGGGGCGGACAAATTGCGGAGAAATCAGCTTGGCGTTATGCCCCATGGAAACCAGCTGACGAGCAACAAAATGGGAGCCTGCACAGGCCTCCATGACCACAATACAAGTAGGCAAGTTGATGAAGAATTTCATCATCTGCTGACGTGAGAGCTTTTTACGGAAAACCTCTCGCCCAAGCTCGTCCTGGGCGTGGAGGTAAAAGCAATGTTTACCAAGATCGATACCGATCAGTTTTATGTCTTTCATGATGGCGACCTCCGAAAGATCCCCCGCCAAAGCGTAGCTC
>NZ_JAOCAH010000027.1 GCF_029839275.1 Pseudomonas sp. GD03944 | reverse complement strand
TGAAGCGAATCGAAGGTGCAAGCGGTTGAGTTTGAAAAGAAATTTTCGAAATCGCTTGACGGAAGATGAGGGTGCTGTAAGATGCGCGCCTCGGTTGAGACGAAAGACTTAACCAACTGTTCTTTAACAACTGAATCAAGCAATTCGTGTGGGTGCTTGTGATGTAAGACTGGTAGTCAACAGATTATCAGCAACACAAGTAACACTCGTGAATTCGAGAGTTTATTTGCGATTGCTGAGCCAAGTTTAGGGTTTTCTCAAAACCCAAGCAGTATTGAACTGAAGAGTTTGATCATGGCTCAGATTGAACGCTGGCGGCAGGCCTAACACATGCAAGTCGAGCGGATGAGTGGAGCTTGCTCCATGATTCAGCGGCGGACGGGTGAGTAATGCCTAGGAATCTGCCTATTAGTGGGGGACAACGTTTCGAAAGGAACGCTAATACCGCATACGTCCTACGGGAGAAAGCAGGGGACCTTCGGGCCTTGCGCTAATAGATGAGCCTAGGTCGGATTAGCTAGTTGGTGAGGTAATGGCTCACCAAGGCGACGATCCGTAACTGGTCTGAGAGGATGATCAGTCACACTGGAACTGAGACACGGTCCAGACTCCTACGGGAGGCAGCAGTGGGGAATATTGGACAATGGGCGAAAGCCTGATCCAGCCATGCCGCGTGTGTGAAGAAGGTCTTCGGATTGTAAAGCACTTTAAGTTGGGAGGAAGGGTTGTACGTTAATACCGTGCAATTTTGACGTTACCGACAGAATAAGCACCGGCTAACTCTGTGCCAGCAGCCGCGGTAATACAGAGGGTGCAAGCGTTAATCGGAATTACTGGGCGTAAAGCGCGCGTAGGTGGTTCGTTAAGTTGGATGTGAAAGCCCCGGGCTCAACCTGGGAACTGCATCCAAAACTGGCGAGCTAGAGTACGGTAGAGGGTGGTGGAATTTCCTGTGTAGCGGTGAAATGCGTAGATATAGGAAGGAACACCAGTGGCGAAGGCGACCACCTGGACTGATACTGACACTGAGGTGCGAAAGCGTGGGGAGCAAACAGGATTAGATACCCTGGTAGTCCACGCCGTAAACGATGTCAACTAGCCGTTGGGTTCCTTGAGAACTTAGTGGCGCAGCTAACGCATTAAGTTGACCGCCTGGGGAGTACGGCCGCAAGGTTAAAACTCAAATGAATTGACGGGGGCCCGCACAAGCGGTGGAGCATGTGGTTTAATTCGAAGCAACGCGAAGAACCTTACCTGGCCTTGACATGCTGAGAACTTTCCAGAGATGGATTGGTGCCTTCGGGAACTCAGACACAGGTGCTGCATGGCTGTCGTCAGCTCGTGTCGTGAGATGTTGGGTTAAGTCCCGTAACGAGCGCAACCCTTGTCCTTAGTTACCAGCACCTCGGGTGGGAACTCTAAGGAGACTGCCGGTGACAAACCGGAGGAAGGTGGGGATGACGTCAAGTCATCATGGCCCTTACGGCCAGGGCTACACACGTGCTACAATGGTCGGTACAAAGGGTTGCCAAGCCGCGAGGTGGAGCTAATCCCATAAAACCGATCGTAGTCCGGATCGCAGTCTGCAACTCGACTGCGTGAAGTCGGAATCGCTAGTAATCGTGAATCAGAATGTCACGGTGAATACGTTCCCGGGCCTTGTACACACCGCCCGTCACACCATGGGAGTGGGTTGCACCAGAAGTAGCTAGTCTAACCTTCGGGAGGACGGTTACCACGGTGTGATTCATGACTGGGGTGAAGTCGTAACAAGGTAGCCGTAGGGGAACCTGCGGCTGGATCACCTCCTTAATCGACGACATCAGCTTCTTCATAAGCTCCCACACGAATTGCTTGATTCATTGCGAAAGACGATTGGGTCTGTAGCTCAGTTGGTTAGAGCGCACCCCTGATAAGGGTGAGGTCGGCAGTTCGAATCTGCCCAGACCCACCAATTGTTGTGGGGTAAGGCCTTGTAGGTATATGGGGCCATAGCTCAGCTGGGAGAGCGCCTGCCTTGCACGCAGGAGGTCAGCGGTTCGATCCCGCTTGGCTCCACCATTACAGCGTCTGTGTAGAGTTCAGAAATGAGCATTCCTGGTGACAGTTGAATGTTGATTTCTGGTCTTTGGCCAGTAAGAAAATCGTTCTTTAAAAATTTGGGTATGTGATAGAAGTGACTGATTGGCTGCTTTCACTGGCAGTTAATCAATCAAGGTAAAATTTGCGTGTTCTCAATTGCAAATTTTCGGCGAATGTCGTCTTCACGTTAGAGACAATAACCAGATTGCTTGGGGTTATATGGTCAAGTGAAGAAGCGCATACGGTGGATGCCTTGGCAGTCAGAGGCGATGAAAGACGTGGTAGCCTGCGAAAAGCTTCGGGGAGTCGGCAAACAGACTTTGATCCGGAGGTGTCTGAATGGGGGAACCCACCTAGCACAAGCTAGGTATCATGCACTGAATACATAGGTGTATGAGGCGAACCAGGGGAACTGAAACATCTAAGTACCCTGAGGAATAGAAATCAACCGAGATTCCCTTAGTAGTGGCGAGCGAACGGGGACTAGCCCTTAAGTTGATTTGAGATTAGCGGAACGCTCTGGAAAGTGCGGCCATAGTGGGTGATAGCCCTGTACGCGAAAATCTCTTTTCAATGAAATCGAGTAGGACGGAGCACGAGAAACTTTGTCTGAATATGGGGGGACCATCCTCCAAGGCTAAATACTACTGACTGACCGATAGTGAACCAGTACCGTGAGGGAAAGGCGAAAAGAACCCCGGAGAGGGGAGTGAAATAGAACCTGAAACCGTATGCGTACAAGCAGTGGGAGCCTACTTTGTTAGGTGACTGCGTACCTTTTGTATAATGGGTCAGCGACTTATATTCAGTGGCGAGCTTAACCGAATAGGGGAGGCGTAGCGAAAGCGAGTCTTAATAGGGCGTTTAGTCGCTGGGTATAGACCCGAAACCGGGCGATCTATCCATGGGCAGGTTGAAGGTTAGGTAACACTGACTGGAGGACCGAACCGACTACCGTTGAAAAGTTAGCGGATGACCTGTGGATCGGAGTGAAAGGCTAATCAAGCTCGGAGATAGCTGGTTCTCCTCGAAAGCTATTTAGGTAGCGCCTCGTGTATCACTGCTGGGGGTAGAGCACTGTTTCGGCTAGGGGGTCATCCCGACTTACCAAACCGATGCAAACTCCGAATACCAGCAAGTGTCAGCACGGGAGACACACGGCGGGTGCTAACGTCCGTCGTGAAAAGGGAAACAACCCAGACCGTCAGCTAAGGTCCCAAAGTTATGGTTAAGTGGGAAACGATGTGGGAAGGCTTAGACAGCTAGGAGGTTGGCTTAGAAGCAGCCACCCTTTAAAGAAAGCGTAATAGCTCACTAGTCGAGTCGGCCTGCGCGGAAGATGTAACGGGGCTCAAACCATACACCGAAGCTACGGGTTCATCCTTTGGATGAGCGGTAGAGGAGCGTTCTGTAAGCCTGTGAAGGTGAGTTGAGAAGCTTGCTGGAGGTATCAGAAGTGCGAATGCTGACATGAGTAACGACAATGCGAGTGAAAAACTCGCACGCCGAAAGACCAAGGTTTCCTGCGCAACGTTAATCGACGCAGGGTGAGTCGGCCCCTAAGGCGAGGCAGAAATGCGTAGTCGATGGGAAACGGGTTAATATTCCCGTACTTCTAGTTACTGCGATGGAGGGACGGAGAAGGCTAGGCCAGCAAGGCGTTGGTTGTCCTTGTTTAAGGTGGTAGGCAGAGTGCTTAGGTAAATCCGGGCGCTTAATGCCGAGAGCTGATGACGAGTTGTCTTTTAGACGACGAAGTGGTTGATGCCATGCTTCCAGGAAAAGCTTCTAAGCTTCAGGTAACTAGGAACCGTACCCCAAACCGACACAGGTGGTTAGGTAGAGAATACCAAGGCGCTTGAGAGAACTCGGGTGAAGGAACTAGGCAAAATGGCACCGTAACTTCGGGAGAAGGTGCGCCGGTGAGTGTGAAGGGTTTACCCCGTAAGCACATGCCGGTCGAAGATACCAGGCCGCTGCGACTGTTTATTAAAAACACAGCACTCTGCAAACACGAAAGTGGACGTATAGGGTGTGACGCCTGCCCGGTGCCGGAAGGTTAATTGATGGGGTTAGCTAACGCGAAGCTCTTGATCGAAGCCCCGGTAAACGGCGGCCGTAACTATAACGGTCCTAAGGTAGCGAAATTCCTTGTCGGGTAAGTTCCGACCTGCACGAATGGCGTAACGATGGCGGCGCTGTCTCCACCCGAGACTCAGTGAAATTGAAATCGCTGTGAAGATGCAGTGTATCCGCGGCTAGACGGAAAGACCCCGTGAACCTTTACTATAGCTTTGCACTGGACTTTGAGTTTACTTGTGTAGGATAGGTGGGAGGCTTTGAAGCGTGGACGCCAGTTCGCGTGGAGCCATCCTTGAAATACCACCCTGGTAACCTTGAGGTTCTAACTCTGGTCCGTTATCCGGATCGAGGACAGTGTATGGTGGGTAGTTTGACTGGGGCGGTCTCCTCCTAAAGAGTAACGGAGGAGTACGAAGGTGCGCTCAGACCGGTCGGAAATCGGTCGTAGAGTATAAAGGCAAAAGCGCGCTTGACTGCGAGACAGACACGTCGAGCAGGTACGAAAGTAGGTCTTAGTGATCCGGTGGTTCTGTATGGAAGGGCCATCGCTCAACGGATAAAAGGTACTCCGGGGATAACAGGCTGATACCGCCCAAGAGTTCATATCGACGGCGGTGTTTGGCACCTCGATGTCGGCTCATCACATCCTGGGGCTGAAGCCGGTCCCAAGGGTATGGCTGTTCGCCATTTAAAGTGGTACGCGAGCTGGGTTTAGAACGTCGTGAGACAGTTCGGTCCCTATCTGCCGTGGACGTTTGAGATTTGAGAGGGGCTGCTCCTAGTACGAGAGGACCGGAGTGGACGAACCTCTGGTGTTCCGGTTGTCACGCCAGTGGCATTGCCGGGTAGCTATGTTCGGAAAAGATAACCGCTGAAAGCATCTAAGCGGGAAACTTGCCTCAAGATGAGATCTCACTGGGATCTTGAATCCCCTAAAGGGCCGTCGAAGACTACGACGTTGATAGGCTGGGTGTGTAAGCGTTGTGAGGCGTTGAGCTAACCAGTACTAATTGCCCGTGAGGCTTGACCATATAACACCCAAACAATTTGTTGTTTGTGTGCTCGATGGTTGAAGTCGACAACAAACCGAAAGTTTGCAAGACACGCAATACCCAGACATCACATACCCAATTCGCTGCAGCGGCTAAACCCCGAAGCAGCAACCGAATTGCTTGACGACCATAGAGCGTTGGAACCACCTGATCCCATCCCGAACTCAGTAGTGAAACGATGCATCGCCGATGGTAGTGTGGAGCTT
>NZ_JAOCAH010000026.1 GCF_029839275.1 Pseudomonas sp. GD03944 | reverse complement strand
TCCTTATGCTCCTTCGTGTGATTAAGGAGCCGCTGCCCAGCCGTTGTCACACGGGATTGGGTGGCGGACCGTACGGGGGTGACAAACCGGTACACGAAGGAAAACCGGCCAGGCCGAAGCCTGCCCCGCACGGCCCGCCATAGATGCACGAGAAAGCAACAGGCACAAAAAAAGCGCCTGCTCTCGGCTATGGCGCTACCGCGCCTTCGTGTGTTTTCAGGTTGTCACACCCGGTCGCGGGATTGACCACGACGGGTGGACTGTAGCGTGAGGAGCGGGGGAGGGCAAGGGTTGGGGTGGTGCTATGCAGGCTCTTGAAGGGCGGCTATCGGCAACAGCGGCCATTCAGCGTCTACGGGTTCCGGGTCAATTCATTCCCCCAATTTTTCTTCCTTTGATTGTCACTGGCGGCTAGCTACACTGATAGCAAACTGACACTCCCAAGGCTTTCAAGGACGATTCATGCGCATCCAGCACGTAGAGATAGCCAACTTTCGAAAACTGCTTTCTGTGCGAATTGACTTCGCTAATGAGACCACGCTGCTTGTAGGGGCAAACAACAGCGGTAAATCATCAGCCATGCTGGCGCTTCGGAGATTTTTGGTTTCAAAGGCATCTGCTTTTCGGCTACAGGATCTAACTCTTTGCCATCTCGTCAAGCTCGACGAAATTGGTAGGGAGTGGGAAAACCCACCAGCGAACTTCGAAATTCCTACTACCAAGGACTGGGCAAATTGGCTTCCTAGTCTTGATATATGGGTGTCGGCAGATCAAGGAGAGTTCCACTACATCCGTGACCTCATACCCAACTTTGCTTGGCGTGGTGGGCTTGTAGGAATGCGTTTCCTGCTTGAACCAGATGAAATGAGTGCGCTGTACACGGACTATCGCAAGGAGCGTGCAAGGGTCGCCCAGCTTGAAGACGCTCTCGGGAAGGAGGACCCACCAGGTAGTCCACTGACATTATGGCCGCAGAATCTTCATGATTACCTTAACCGCCGACTGGCCGATAAATTCAAGGTCCGTTGGTATCGTCTAGATCCGCAACAACTTGAGAAGCCAGACAAATCGACTCGAATGGCTCAGATGCAGAAGCTGAGTCCTACCGCCCTCCCCTTGGAAAACAATCCCCTCAGTGGATTGATTCGAGTACATGAGATCAATGCACAGCGAGGATTCGGAGACCATTCGGACAGCAATCAAGGCGACAACGTTGGCCCCAACGGCGCTCGAAAACTATCGGAACAGCTCAGATCTTATTATTCCCGGCATCTCGACCCAGGTGACAGCCCAGATATCTCAGACCTCGAAGCATTGCGAGCGATAGAGGCAGCCCAGTCAGCATTCGATACCAGGCTAAGCAGCAGCTTCGAACCTGCCATTAGAGAGGTCGAGGGGTTGGGCTACCCTGGTCGCAATGATCCACGCATCAAAGTCGCAAGTCGCCTGGCCACAACGGACGGCATGAACCATGAAGCGGCTGTCCTTTTTGAGTTGGATTCAATTGAGGGCGCCCCAGGGGCTCCTCCTCTTCATTTACCAGAGACCGCTAACGGGTTGGGATATCAAAACTTGATATCTATGATTTTCCGTTTGATGGGTTTTAGGGATGAGTGGCTAAAAAAAACCAGGGCAGCTAGCGCTGAGGCAATAGACCGTATTGAGCCCATCCACCTCGTACTCGTTGAGGAGCCCGAAGCCCATCTCCATGTTCAAGTTCAACAAGTTTTCGTACGGCACGCCTATCAAGTTCTATGCTGCGACGCGCTACTTGACCGCTACCCAAATCTAAATACTCAGCTTTTGGTAAGCACCCACTCCAGCCATGTAACTCATGAAGTAGATTACCAGAGCCTAAGGTATTTCAGACGTCTGCCTGCCGGAATGTATGGCATTGGAGTGCCAGTATCTACAGTCTCAAATCTCTCTAACGTGTTCGGAGAGGGAACAAAGACGAAGGAGTTCGTAACCCGATATTTGCGGGCACAGCACGCGGACATATTCTTTGCCGACGCAGTCATCTTGGTGGAGGGCTCAGCGGAGAGAATGATGCTGCCGCATTTTTTGCGGAATAAGTTTTCCTTCCTTGACCGTTGTTACATTACAACCCTCGATATCGGTGGCAGTCATGCGCACCGGCTACGTCCTTTAATTGACGCTCTCGGCATCGTCACCTTGGTAATCACGGACCTCGATGCTGGGTTCAATAAGGCCGCAAAACCGGTGCAAAGAAACGCTGAGCAGATCACGAACAATCCGACATTGCGGAGCTGGATGAGAACGATGCGTCTGGGCAGCACAGTGGATGAATTGCTTGAACTGCCAGCTGCCCAGAAAGAACATAAAATTGACGATTTGTACTCCGTACGTGTCGCCTATCAAACCCCAATTGATACCCACCTGCCCGCTACTGGAGAAGCAATCCAAGCTCTTCCAAATACCTTTGAAGACAGCTTTGTGCTCAGCAACGCTGTTTACTTTGCGAAGATAGAGCGCAGCGCAGGCCTGATGAAAGCTTTCGTTAAAATCTTGAAAGAAGCACAAACATCAGATGCCATAGGAGAAGGATTTTTCAACGAATTACGCGACGGAAAAAAGGCAGAGTTTGTTTTGCTCGTATTGGGGGACAAAAATTTTCCGAGTCTTAAAATCCCTGAATACATCAGTGAAGGCCTCAGTTGGCTTGAGTCCAAGTTGAGGAGTAAGCAAAAGGAGCTTCTGGTGATTCCGCCTGATGGCGCAGAGGTGACACCATGAACGAAGTCTCTGCCTTAGATGCAGACGCCACTATACAGGCATGTCTAAACCTGACAGATCCGAAAAGTTTTTTCCTCTACGCAGGTGCTGGGTCAGGAAAAACTCACTCACTCGTCGAGGCTATTCGCGAGCTTAAAAACCGCGAGCGGGAACGCCTCACGTTCGAGGGCCGGCGAATTGCAGTAATCACATATACCAACGCAGCTTGTGCCGAGATTCTTCGGAGATTGGAGTTTGATCCGCTTGTAGAGGTCTCAACAATTCACGCATTCGCCTGGCGCCTAATTCATGGGTTCGACAACGAGATCCGAGAGTGGCTGCGGGTCAAACTTGCTCAAGACATCATCAAAATCGAAAGCGATCTCGAACGTTCGCGAGGTGAAAATAAAACGGCTCGAGAAAACAGACGAAAGCTGCAAAGCAAAACGCGCAGACTCGAGGCACTCGACGAGATTACGAAGTTTATCTATAGCCCCACCGGTGACAACCGAGAGCGGCAGGCACTCAATCACGATGAGGTTATCAAAATAACTGCGGCATTCGCTCCTGAGCGTCCTGTTATGGATGTTCTAGTAGACCGCTACCCGGTTGTGTTGATCGACGAAAGCCAGGACACCCACGCTCCTGTTATGGAGGCTTTCCTAAAAGTCCAACAATTGACGAAAACACGGTTCTGCTTGGGGCTTTTGGGCGACACCATGCAACAGATTTACGGCCATGGTGTGACACGTCTGGACAAAGCGATACCGGCAGACTGGCTGAAACCCGAAAAGGTCATTAATCGCCGCTGCCCTCGTAGGGTGGTAGATCTAATCAACGTGATTCGAAAATCTGCAGACTCTCATCAGCAGACTCCAATAGCTGATGCCATAGAAGGCGTCGTTCGCATGTTCTGTATCGGAACAGACCAAGGGCCGTCATATGAAACTGAGAATGCCATTGCTCAGCGGATGGCTGCGTTTACCGACGACGAAAACTGGGCTTCCGGTCCCAACGGGCGAAAGACGCTAATCCTCGAACACAAGATGGCCGGACGGCGAATGGGGTTCGAAAAGCTGTTTACCCCGCTATACGCAGTCGACCACTTACAAACTGGCTTGATGGATGGAACGTTGCCTGCTCTTCGAGTATTCAGCGAAGGAGTTCTTCCCATCCTCGCCGCAAAGGATGACCACTTTCTTCTGCTTGAAGCTGTCCGTTCTCGCTCTCCCTTGCTGGACAAGGGCTCGCTCAAAGCAACAGGGGATCAATCGACCCATATGCAAAGTGTCCAGGACGCGACGTACGCCCTGCTCTCCCTTTTTGAAGATAGAGATCCGACACTCCGTGAAGTAGCGTTGCTTTTGATAGATACGGGATTGCTTGAAGTTCCGGATAAGTTGCTCGGGGCAATAATATTGGGAGCACCGGGTGACGCTCCTGACCCTGAAGATCGAAACGCAATGGAAAACTTTGCCTACCAGAATCTGCTTGAACGTCCATTTTCAGAATTGAGAGCTTTTGCTGACTACGTGAATGATCTTTCGCCCTACGGTACGCACCAAGGCGTAAAGGGACTGGAATTTCCACGGGTCATGGTTGTTATCAACGATGAGGAGGCAGGTGGTTTTTTGTTCAGCTACGACAAATTGCTGGGAGTGAAGGAACCAACAAAAACTGATAAAGACAACGAGCGTGATGGCAAGGACAACGCACTCGCACGTACTCGTAGGCTGCTGTACGTTACATGCAGCCGGGCTGAAAAGAGCTTGGCGATTGTCGTATATACGCCCAAGCCGTCGCTGGCCAAGCGAAACGTTGTCGATGCTGGCTGGCTTCACGAAAGCGAGGTTGAAATCCTATGAAACGTTCTTCATGGCCTGAATCGCTCCGGCTTTTGTAGACGTCCTATGACTGCTTCTGGCCGAAAGTGGACACCCGCTAGCGGCAGTTTCCAGTCAGAAGTGGCCGTGGCCCGCTTCACTCACTGAAGTCGTACACCCGATCCTGGGCGATGCCCAGCACCTGCTGCAGGGTGCCGTCCGGTCCGCAGACCCCTTCGCTCATATGATCATTGCCGGCCAGTATCAGCAGGCCGGCCAGCCGACCTGGGTCTGTGCCGAGCATATGGGTCAGTGCGTTTTTGGCGAAATGGTTGCGGATGACCACCCATTTATTACTGGCCAGCGGATCAGGGTTGGGGGGTAACGGGGGGGCGCCCTCCGGCAGGAATTTCTTGGCGTGCGCCACGTAGGTTTTTCTGAGCTCGCCTAGCTTGTCGGAGGTATAGCGGTCTTCACGGGCCAATCCGGAAAACGCCACGTTGTTTCTCTGGTGCGGGGCATCGTGGAAGTAGACCGGCACCGCTTGTTTGTTGCCAGTCTCATACTTCCCTTGCTTGCCGTCATAGGTGTTGGCCGCGGCGTAGTGGGCCAGTCCTTGCAGTGTGATCGAGCTGTTCAGGGTTATCTGTTCGCCGAAATAGCGGTCGAAGAAGTCCTCATCCACGGCGTTGTTTTCAGCCTTCAGGATGGCTTCCGGGCCAACCGGGGTTTCCAGGGACAGAAAGCGGATCGCCGACATCCGCAGCAGCTTCTTGATGGCCTGTCGGCCGAGCTTGACCCTGTGGTTCTCTCCGATGATCAGTGGGCCGGTCTGCAGGAGTGTGCGCATTTCTTCGAGCTGTTCCGTGGTGACCTTGGGCATGGCCGAACCTCCGTTGTTGGCTGTCATCAAGCCCGCGCTGCGGGTGTACCGGGCAGCTGGCGAGCCTTTCAGCTATAGCGGCAGAACGCGGATCAGGCAAAAGGCCTGTGGGTAGAAACAGTCACTGTTGCAGCCAGGCGACCGACGATTTTTTTCATAACAACGTACCAGTACAGCAGTCCTGTTCTATTGGGCGTCGAGTTTTGGTGCTCCACTGCCACGCTTTCATAGCGCCTCGGCACCGTAAATCCACAGAAGAATGGGAACCACCAATGGCTAAAGTTCTAGTGCTCTATCACTCCATGTATGGCCACATCGAGACCATGGCGAACACCATCGCCGAAGGGGCGCGCAGCGTTCCGGGGACGGAGGTCGTCGTAAAGCGGGTGCCTGAAACCATGAGCCCGGAAGCCTTCGCGGCCGCAGGCGGCAAGACCGACCAGAGTGCGCCAGAGGCACAGCCGGCAGAGCTGGTGGACTTCGATGCCATCATCGTTGGCACGCCGACCCGCTTCGGCAACATGTCCGGACAAATGCGCAACTTCCTTGACCGCACGGGTGGTCTTTGGGCCAAGGGCGCTCTGGCTGGCAAGGTTGCCAGCGTGTTTACCTCAACCGGAACGGGCGGTGGCCAGGAGATGACCATTACCTCGACCTGGACCACGCTGGCGCACCACGGGATGGTCATCGTACCGATCGGCTACACCACCCCGGCACTGCTCGATCTCTCGAACGTGGCAGGCGGCACGCCGTATGGCGCGTCGACCATTGCCGGTGGCGACGGTTCTCGCCAGCCGAACGAACGAGAGCTGGCAGTTGCCCGCCATCAGGGCGAGCACGTTGCCCGGATCGCCTCCAAGCTGCACGGCTAGAACAGGTCTGTACTTTCTGGTGCTTCCCTGGGGAAGCTCCAGAACAGCCCCCTGGCTGGCGTGATACCTGTGAGCTGCGCGTGGTAAAGGCGGGCGTCCATGGGGGCGCCATGCACAGCGGTGGATACTCAACGGTGCCTCATCGCGCAAGGGCTGGCCCAGCCGTTCGGTCATGAGCGCGGCGATCTGCTCGAAGGATTTCGCGTTGTAACCCAGGCGGCAGGCCTGCGCGTTGTGCCGGCTCGGGTGCAGCAGCGCCAGCACGTCTTTGGGTTGAAGGACGGCTGATACCGAGATACTATCCGACCACTTGGCGTGTGCTGCGTGCGCCCGGGGGAAGCCCCGAATACGGAGAACGATCAGTCGTTTTCCGTGAGGCTTTCAGATTTATGCAGCGACTCCGTTATCCATGGCTACGCCCCGGCTCTTCGAGTCGCTTCAGGGCTTTCACGCCACCTCCCGTCTCAAATTCCAACACTGGCCTTACGTTTCTACGGCCGGCGTTTTGCCGTGTCCGTCTTTTCGCATCCAGCCCGGCTGTGGCTGTTCGATGTGCCAGGTTTCATATGTCCAAGGAGAACCGTGCATGACTCAATCGTCATTAACCCCAGCATTGGCTGAGCAGTCGGCGCTCAAGCGCTTTTTGGCCAGCGAGGCGGCCGGTGGCGTGCTGTTGATGATCGCCGCTGCGGCTGCCGTGCTGGTGGCCAACAGCCCATTGGCCAGTGCCTATCAGCACCTGCTGCACGCGACCGTTGGCCCAACGCTCAGTGAAAAGCTCGGGCCCATGACGCTGCACCTGTGGATCAACGATGGCCTCATGGCGATCTTCTTCCTGCTGGTGGGGCTGGAGATCAAGCGCGAACTGGTGGACGGGCGCCTGTCGTCCTGGGAGCAGCGGCGCCTGCCGGCGCTGCCTGCACTGATGGGTATGGCTGTGCCCGCGGTGATCTACCTGATGCTGACCCAGGGCGACCCGGTGCTCACCAACGGCTGGGCCATTCCTGCGGCGACCGACATCGCCTTCGCCATCGGTGTGCTGGCGCTGCTGGGACGCCACGCGCCGCTGTCTCTGAAGCTGATGCTGGTGTCGGTGGCGATCATCGATGACATGGGGGCGGTGGCGATCATTGCGGTCTTCTATACGTCCTCGATCAACCTCGTCGCCCTGGTCGCGGCGGCGGCGATCATCGGTGTGTTGTACCTGCTGAACCGCCTGCGGGTGCTGGTGCTCTGGCCGTACCTGATCGGCCTGGCATTGCTGTGGTACGCGACCCTGCTCTCTGGCGTTCATGCCACCATCGCCGGTGTGGTGGGTGCGTTCCTGATTCCCTACATCCCGACGCCGGGCCAACCGGACGCAGCGGATTCGCCCTTGCACAGGCTGGAGCACGGGATCGCGCCCTGGGGGGGGTTCCTGATCGTGCCGGCCTTCGGTTTTGCCAACGCTGGCGTTTCCTTCGCCGGTATTTCCCTGGCGGATATCGTGGCACCGTTGCCATTGGGCATCGCGGCCGGCCTGTTCATTGGCAAGCAGCTCGGCGTGTTCGGCGGGGTGCTGCTGGCGGTGAAGACCGGGCTCGCGGCCAAACCCCGGGGCTGCACCTGGCTGCAGATTTATGCGATTTCGATGCTTTGCGGCATTGGTTTCACCATGAGCCTGTTCATCAGCGGCTTGGCGTTCCCTGGCCACCCGGCGTTTGTCGAAGAGTCGAAGATCGGCATCATGCTCGGCTCGCTGCTGTCTGCCTTCGTGGCCTGTGCGATTCTGCGTTTCGCCCCCAAGGCGCACGACCAGTTTCAGGAAGAGGCGGGGCAGGAAGCCGAGATTCGCCAGGACGGCGATGTCAGAACGATCTAGTTCTTCACGTGTGAGAAGGCCCGCTAATCAGCGGGCCTTTTTCATACCCATCCGGCGTCTGGTCATCATGTCACCGTTGGCAAACGCGTGCAGCCGAGTTGATTACGCCTGTTGCCTGAATATATGGATAGGCATATATTCGTTTTTCCGTATATTCAGGCCGTGCCATGATGACCCCCACCGACCTGTTCAAAAGTCTGGCCGACGAGACGCGCGGCCGCGCCACGCTGTTGATCGCCGAGCTGGGCGAGCTTTGCGTCTGCGAGCTGATGTGTGCCCTCGATGACAGCCAGCCGAAGATCAGCCGTCACCTTGCTCAGCTGCGCAGCACCGGGCTGCTGCTGGACCGTCGCCAAGGGCAATGGGTGTACTACCGCCTGAATCCCGAACTGCCTGCCTGGGTGCATGAGATGTTGCAGGTGACGCTCAAGGCCAACGCCGACTGGCTCAAGGACAACACCTCGCGCCTGCAGAACATGGATGACCGTCCCGTTCGTGCGGCCGCGTGCTGCTGACCTTGTTGGAGCGTGTCGTCCATGCTGGTTGCTATCGCGGTATTCGTCTTCACCCTCGTGCTGGTCATCTGGCAACCCAGGGGCCTCGGGGTCGGCTGGAGCGCGAGCATCGGCGCGCTCATCGCGCTGGCCGTCGGCGCGGTGTCGTTGTCGGACATTCCCACGGTGTGGGCCATCGTCTGGAATGCGACGGCTACGTTCATCGCCGTCATCGTTATCTGCCTGTTGCTGGATGAAGCCGGCTTCTTCGAATGGGCCGCCCTGCATGTGGCACGCTGGGCGAAAGGCAGCGGCCATCGTCTTTTCTGTTTTTGCATACTGCTGGGCGCTGCCGTTTCTGCGTTGTTCGCCAATGACGGTGCGGCGCTGATCCTCACACCCATCGTCATGTCCATGCTGGTGGCGCTGCGCTTCTCGGCGGCCACGACCCTGGCGTTCGTCATGGCCGCCGGGTTCATTGCCGACACGGCCAGCCTGCCGTTGGTGGTCTCCAACCTGGTGAACATCGTTTCCGCCGACTACTTCGGGCTGGGTTTTTCCGAGTACGCCTCGGTGATGGTGCCGGTGAACCTGGTTAGCGTGGCTGCCACGCTGCTGGTGCTGTTCCTGTTCTTTCGCCGCGACTTGCCGCAGCACTACGCACTCGATGTGCTGCCCGCGCCGGAAACGGTCATCCGTGATCGCGCCACATTCGTCGTCGGCTGGTGGATGCTGCTGGTTCTGCTGATAGGGCTTTTTGCCCTGGAGCCGCTGGGTATTCCGATCAGTGCCGTGGCGGCTGTCTGCGCGGCGATTCTGTTTGCGGTCGCGGCCCGGGGCCACCGGATTTCCACGCGACGGGTGCTGCGCGAAGCCCCCTGGCAGGTCGTGGTGTTCTCGCTGGGCATGTACCTGGTGGTGTATGGCCTGAAGAACGCGGGGCTGACGGACCTCCTGACCCAGGTGCTGGACCGCTTCGCCGAGCAGGGGCTGTGGAGCGCGGCCATCGGTACGGGTGTGCTTTCGGCGCTGTTGTCCTCGGTGATGAACAATATGCCCAGTGTGTTGATCGGCGCCTTGTCGATCCAGGCCAGCGGCGCTGAGGGGGTCGTTCGCGAGGCGATGATCTACGCCAACGTGATCGGCTGCGACCTCGGCCCGAAGATCACCCCCATTGGCAGCCTGGCCACATTGCTCTGGTTGCACGTGCTGGAGCGCAAGGGGCTGCGTATCACCTGGGGCTACTACTTCAAGGTCGGCATCGTGCTGACGCTCCCGGTCCTGTTGATCACTCTCTCGGCCCTGGCGCTTCGCCTGAGCCTCTGATCGCCGCCCTGGAGCGGTAGGAGCCATCCATGCGAGTCCTGTTCATGTGCACGGCCAACAGTTGCCGCAGCATTCTTTCCGAAGCCATGTTCAACCACCTGGCCCCCCAGGGGATCGAGGCGGTGAGCGCTGGCAGTTTTCCCAAAGGGCAGGTGTTGCCGCGCAGCCTCACCACGCTGGAGCAGGCCGGCATCTCCACAGCGGGGCTCAGCAGCAAGGGCAACGACGCCTTTGCGGACAACCCGCCGGATATCGTCATCACCGTTTGCGACAAAGCGGCCGGGGAAGCCTGCCCGGTTTACTTCGGCCCCGCGCTGAAGGCCCACTGGGGGCTGGAAGACCCCTCCGATGTCATGGGGGACGAGGCGGCGGTCGATCACGCATTCCGCGACACGCTGGCCCGCATCGAACAGCGATGCCGAGCCTTTCTGGCGCTCCCGTTCGAGCGTCTCGGCCGCGACGAGCTCAAGCGTGAGCTCGACCGAATCGGCACGCTGTGAGTAGGAGGCGTCATGTCAGAGCAACTGCCCAATCTCGATCTCTCGCTGTTCGATAGGCCACAGGCGATCGATCACGACAGCCGCAAGCCGCGCATCCTGCTGCTCTACGGATCGACCCGCGAGCGGTCATTCAGCCGCCTGTTGGTCGAGGAGGCCGCACGCCTGCTGGAGTACTTCGGCGCGGAAACTCGCGTGTTCAACCCATCCGGGCTACCGCTGCCCGATGACGCCCCCGTGGAGCACCCCAAGGTCCAGGAGCTGCGCGATCTGGTGCAGTGGTCAGAAGGGCAGGTGTGGTGTTCCCCGGAACGACATGGTGCGGTGTCTGCGGTGTTCAAGGCGCAGATCGACTGGATTCCCCTGGCACTTGGTGCTGTGCGCCCGACCCAGGGCAAGACCCTGGCGGTGATGCAGGTGTGTGGTGGTTCGCAGTCGTTCAATGTGGTCAACCAGTTGCGCGTGCTGGGCCGCTGGATGCGCATGTTCACCATCCCCAACCAGTCTTCGGTGCCCAAGGCTTACATGGAGTTCGATGAGGCTGGCCGGATGAAGCCCTCGGCGTACTACGACCGTGTCGTCGACGTGATGGAGGAGCTGGTGAAGTTCACCGTGCTGCTACGCGACCAACAGGCGTTCCTGGTGGATCGTTACTCAGAGCGGAAGGAGAGTGCCGAGCAGCTCTCCGCCCGAGTGGAACAAGCATCGATCTAACGCCACTTCAATACCCCAACGCACCGGCTCGCGCCCGGTGCTGATTGTGGTGTGGTCGAGGGGGGCGTCACCGGCGCGCCTGTTGGGCAGGACGACGGCCAGCGGCGCCTCAGGGCGTGACCGGCTCCCCCCGAAAGCGCTGCAGTTCTTCCCGGGTCACCTGGCGGTCGCCGTTGGTGTCGGCGAGCAGCAGGAGCGCCACCGTGACCTCCACGTATTCCTGCTCGGACACCTTGCCGTCGCGGTTGGCGTCCCAGTATTCCAGGGTCTTTTGCGCCACCGAGGCCAGCACCTCGGCCGGCCAGACCATGTCCGTGCCGCCCTCGGCGACGGTGTAGGCGGCGATTTCGTCGACGGTGACGCTGCCGTTGCCGTCCTGGTCGATGCGCCGGAAGGTGGCAGGCGCCGCGGCCCGGGCTTCCTCGACGGAAATGGCGCCGTCGCCGTTGGTGTCTTCCGCGCGAAAGATGTCCTCGATCTCTGCCGCGGGCGCATTGCCGGCGACTAACGCCAGCAGCAGGCCTGCGGAACACATCCGGGTAAGCGACAACATGGTGGAACTCCCTGTGGTCAATCCGAAACGCAGCACGGCAGGGCCGCCTGATGGGCCACCGTAGCCGCAGCGGCGCCGGTGTTCCATAGCTCACATGTGCTAAGCCGGGTTGCGAACAACTGGGCGGTCTCTCATGCGGTTTGCACCATGAAAGTGGCTTTTCTGATCGTTCCTTAAATAGAACGCTAGAGGCAAATTTTGCCGTCTGGTGCATCAAGGGTGTCGAATTTAATCTTTACCCCATGCAGCGACAACTGCACGGGAAAGACCCAATCAAGCCGAAGAATCGGCACCCAACCTAAAAATAGAGAGAGCCTTGCCATGACCACTACCAA
>NZ_JAOCAH010000025.1 GCF_029839275.1 Pseudomonas sp. GD03944 | reverse complement strand
GCCCTGGCCAGGCCTGCTTCCTCGTCAGAGCTCGCGATTGAGCGAGCGGCACGTCGTGCAGTGGTACAGCCACACGGCGCGGTTCATGCTCCGGCGCTCGTTGAACACGGTTTCGTAGAAGGTCGCCACCAGCAGCGGCGTGGACTGCACTGTGTTGCTTCCCGCACAGCTCTCGGGCGCCCTGTTGACTAGATCCAGCGGCTCCAGGCCCACGCCACAGATGTGACCGCCCACCCGCTTCTCCAGCTCGGGCAGCGGCACGATCGGCAGTTCGAGGCGCGACTCACCCTTGATACCCAGGGTGTCCAAGTCCACTCCGTCAAACGCCCGGGACTTGAAACGCTCCAACTCTTCCACGCCGAACGCCACCTTGACCTTGAACGCACGGGCAGTGAGCTTCGACAGGTTGTGGTACTCAACGGCGAGCGAGCTGCTCGGATCACCCATCATGTTGAGCACCTTGACCTCGGCCAGCACCACCTCGGTGGGGTTGGTCTCGCGCACGAAAATGTCGGACTCGCTGGGCGGCGACGCTGGCGGGTTCAGGTAGAACCAGAACGCCAGGCCAATGCCCAGCACACCCAGCACAGCCCCCGCCAGGCCGATCCACAGTCCCAGGTAACTTGCCTTGCTGGGCAGGGTCCATTTCTTCCATTGTTCACGGCTGATCTTCACAGCGACCTCTTCACATCCGAATGGACACACAGGCTGAAAGCGACCGCCGGCGCGCACGGCTTAAGCTGGCACGAACACATCGCGGCAAATAGCAACAAGGCAAGGCAGGAGCCGGCCCGATCAGGCTGAAGACACCCTGCGCAAACGGTCTGCTACGCAGGGTCGGGGAAGGACTCAGTTCGCCGCGGCGCGGGTCATCAGGTTGCGCTGGCGCCACTCCATGTAGGTCTTGAGCAGCAGCGTGAACAGCGCCATGCACGCCAGCAGCGCAGCGGCCGTAAAGGCAGCGGCCGGCTTGTAGTCGTTGTTCAGCTGGTCCACCAGCAGCGGCAGGGTCAGGGTCTGGTTGAGGATGGTGCCGGACACCACCGATACCGCGCCGAACTCGCCCACCGCCCGGGCGTTGCTGACCACCACGCCGTAGAGCAGCGCCCACTTGATATTAGGCAGGGTGATGTGGCGGAAGATCTGCCAGCCGTTGGCCCCCAGGCACAGGGCCGAGGTTTCCTCGTCGCTGCCCTGGGACTGCATCACCGGGATCAGGATGCGTGCCACGTACGGCGCGGTGACGAACACCGTGACCATGACGATGCCCGGCCAGGCGAACATCAACTGCATGTCGTTATCGTAGAACCAGCGGCCCAGGGCGCTTTCCAGCCCGTACACCACCAGGTAGCAGAGGCCTGCCACCACCGGCGACACGGCGTAGGGAATGTCCACCAGGGTGGTCAGCAGCTTGCGCCCACGGAAGTCGTAGTGGGTCACGCACCAGGCCAGCATGATGCCGAAGCACAGGTTCAGCGGCACGGTGAGCACGGCGACCAGCAGGGTCAGGCCGATGGCGTGCTGCATGTAGTCCTGGGACAGGTTTTCCAGCAGCAGGCCGACACCGCCGCTCAGCGCCTTGCTGAAGATCAGCACCAGCGGAACGATCAACAACAGGCCCACCGCCAGCAGGCCCAGGCCGATCAGCACCCATTGGTGCCAGGAACGTGGTTTTTTCATCTGCCTTGCCGCTGCCATTTGAAGAGACGTCCCTGCAGGATCTGCAGGCCGAACAGCAGGAACAGCGACGCCAGCAGGATCACCGAGGCGATGGCCGCAGCCGCTGGGTAGTTGAACTCCTGCAGGCGCACGAAAATCATCAGCGAGGAGACTTCCGTCTTGAAGGGGATATTGCCGGCGATCATGATCACCGCGCCGAACTCACCCAGGCTGCGGATGAACGACTGCGACGCCCCGGTGATCAGCGCCGGCGCCAGGCTCGGCAGCACCACATAGAAGAACGTCTGCACCTTGTTGGCACCCAGGGTGCCGGCGGCTTCCTCGTACTCGTTGCCCAGGCTCTGCAGCACCGGCTGCACCGTGCGCACCACGAACGGCAGGCTGGTGAACACCATGGCGATCAGCAGCCCCGGGTAGGCGTAGGCGATCTTGATGCCCAGCACCTCGAAATACTGGCCGAGCCAGCCGTTGGGCACCAGCAGCGTGGCCAGGGTCAGGCCGGCCACCGAGGTCGGCAGCGCGAACGGCAGGTCGACCAGCGCGTCCACCAGGCGACGCCCGGGGAAATCGTAGCGGGAAATGATCCAGGCGATCAGCAGGCCGATCAGCACGGCGATGATGGTCGAATAGAACGCTCCGCTGATGGTGACCTTGTAGCTCTGCACCACGCGCGGGTCGCTGATCGCCTGCCAGTACTGGGCCCAGCTCATGTCGCTTACGTACAGCAACAGCGCCGACAGCGGGAACAGGATCACCAGGGAGAGATAGAACACGCTGAAGCCGAAACTCAGGCCGAAGCCGGGCAACAGCGGGTTCTGCATGAAGAAGATGGGGGTCTTGCTCACTCAACAATCCTTGAATGCACAAACCGCCGGAAGGTCGGCGGTTTGTGGGATACATCTAATGCAAATCAACCTTCAGCGAGGGTCGAGATCCAGCGAGCCAGAGCCTGCTCCTGATGCAACAGGGCCGACGCGCAGCAGATCGATGCAAGCCGATTACCGGCCTTCAGCCAGCAACTGGTCAAGGATACCATTGCCATCGAAGTGCTTGGCAGTGATCTCGTCCCAGGTGCCCAGGACTTCGGTCGGGTTGATCAGGCGGATTTCCGGGAACTGGGCCTTGGTGGCAGCGACCACCTCGGGGTTGTGCACGCGGTAGTGATAGCGCGCCAGCAGCTCCTGGACCTCCTTGGTGTACTGGAACTTCAGGTAGGCGGTGGCCACGTCACGGGTGCCCTTCTCGTCCACCACCTTGTCCACGACGGCAACCGGGAACTCGGCCAGCACGCTCACTTGCGGCACCACGACTTCGAATTCGCCGGACTTGAACTCTTCGCCCTTGGCGATATTCACCACTTCGGATTCGAAACTCAGCAGCACATCACCCTGACCGTTCTGGGCGAAGGCCACGGTGGCGCCACGGCCGCCGGTGGGGAAGTTTTCCACGTTGTGCAGGACCTTGCCCACGAATGCCTTGATCTTGGCTTCGTCACCACCGAACGCCTCGTTGGCGTACAGCCAGGCCGCCAGGTAGCTGTAGCGGGCGTTGCCGGAGGTTTTCGGGTTCGGGAACACCAGCTTCACGTCATCGCGCGCCAGGTCTTCCCAGCCCTTGATGTTCTTCGGGTTGCCCTTGCGCACCAGGAAGGCGGTGGTGCTGTAGTACGGCGAGCTGTTGTTGTCGAACTGCTGCGCCCAGTCCTTACGCACCAGGCCACGCTTGGCCAGGATGTCCACGTCGGTCACCTGGTTGAAGGTCACGGTGTCGACCTTCTTGCCCTGGATGATGTCCTGAGCCTGGCGCGAGGTGCCGGCGAAGGACTGATCGATCTTCTGGTCCTTGCCGGTCTCGGCCTTCCAGTGGGCCTGGAACTTCGGGTTGATCTCGGCGAACAGCTCGCGGGCGACGTCATACGAGGCGTTGAGAATCGGCTTGTCGGCCGCCAGGGCGGAGCCGCTGACGAACAGGGAGCTGGTGATGGCAGAGGCTAACAGTAGTTTCTTCAGCATGATCCTGGTGTTCCTCGGATGATCCATGAGTTCGGTGGGCGTGGCTGATGCCACTTCGCCTGCATGAGGGTGGCTGGAGTTTGCCTAATCCTGTTATTCCTTAAAAGAACTAAATAATCATAAATTTATTTCGAATATTACTAAGCAAGGATTCGGCCGGGCCCGCCATGGCGTTCACACGGTAGCGCAATCCGGGCAGCACCTGGGAGGGTTCAGGCTTTTTCAGGGCGTGACGCAGCCGCCACCCCAACGAAAAAAGGACCCGGGGCGGGTCCTTTTTTCGTGCTACCAAAGGCAGCGCTGACGAGGGTGGATGTCTTGCAATCAGCTACCCGGGTTGGCGTGGGCTTCCTCGAAGAAGTAGTCCTTCCAGGAGGCCGCCTTGTTCTTCAGCACGCCCAGTTCATGCAGCTTCTCGGCGTAGATGAAGGTGCGCTGCGGCGACACGGTGAAGTCGTTCTCCGGGTCTTCGATGATTTTCTTCACGAAGTCCAGCGGCAGTTTGGAGTTCTCCACACGGATGTAAATCTCGGCCGCGGCAGCCTTGTCGGCCTTGATGATCTGCTCGGCTTCGACCAGGGCATCGTAGAAGGCCTTGTAGGTCTTCGGGTTCTCGTCGTGGAATTTCTCGGTGGCGTACAGCACGTTGAACGTGGCCTGGCCGCCGAGGATGTCGTAGCTGCTGATCAGCTTGTGCACGTTGGGGTTTTCCAGCGCCTGGTACTGGAACGGCGGGCTGGAGAAATGCGCGGTGATTTCCGAGCCGCCCTTGGTCAGGGCCACGGTGGCATCCGGGTGCGGCAGGCTGACGGAAATCTTGTCGAAGCGCTGGAAATCGTCCTTGCCATACAGCTTGGCGGTTTCGATCTGCAGGGTGCGCGACTGGAAGCCGACGCCGGCGGCCGGCACGGCGATGCGGTCCTTCTCGGACAGGTCATCCAGGGTCTTCACCTCGGCGCGGTTGCTCAGCAGGTAGTTCGGCAGCGAGCCGAGGGACGCCACGGCTTTCACGTTCTGGCGACCGTGGGTGCGGTCCCACACGGTGAGCATCGGCGGCACACCGGCAGACACCACGTCGATGGCCCCGGCCAGCAGCGCTTCGTTCATCGCGGTGGCGCCGGAAATGGTGCGCCACTCGACCTCGATCTTGTCCAGGCCCTGGGCCTTGGCGTGCTTCTCGATCAGTTGCTGGTCCTTGACCACGTGCAGCACCAGGTAACCGATGCCGAACTGCTGGGCAATGCTGATCTGGCCTTCGGCCTGCGCGGCCAGCGGCGTTGCCAGGGCGCCCAGCAGCCCCAGGGTGGTGGCCAGACGGCCGAGAGTGAAGGTGTGGGTCATGGTCGTTTCTCGTTATGTGATCAGTGAGTTGGTCTTGTGGGTCTTGTCGGGCGTAGGGTGGGCTTCAGCCCACCAAATTAAATGGGGTACGCCCCCCGTGGGCTGAAGCCCACCCTACGGGGTGACAGAAAGCTCTAACGCTGCATCCCCCAGCGTTTTACGGTCACGCGCTCGACCGTGGCGAAGATCAGGTTCTCCACCAGTAGGCCGATCAGGATCACCGCGGCCAGGCCGGCGAAGACCCGGTCGGTGTAGAGCTCGTTGCGGTTCTGGAAGATGTACCAGCCCAATCCGCCCTTGCCGCTGGACGCGCCGAACACCAGCTCCGCGGCGATCAGCGTGCGCCAGGCGAAGGCCCAGCCGATCTTCAGGCCGGCCAGGATCGACGGCAGCGCCGCGGGAATCAGGATGAACAGCACGAAGCGCATGCCCTTCAGGCCATAGTTGCGCCCGGCCATGCGCTGGGTTTCCGACACGCCGAGAAAGCCGGCGTAGGTGTTCAACGCCAGGGCCCAGAGCACCGAGTGCACCAGCACGAAGATCAGGCTGTTCTCGCCCAGGCCGAACCACAGCAGCGACAGCGGCAGCAGCGCGATGGCCGGCAGCGGGTTGAACATCGAGGTCAGGGTCGACAGCAGGTCGCGGCCGAGCTGGGTCGACACCGCCAGGGTGGTCAGCAGGAACGCCAGGCCGATACCGATCAGGTAGCCCTTGATCAGCACCGACAGGGAAATACCCACCTTCTCCAGCAGCTCGCCGCTGCCGATGCCGTCGACGAAGGCCGCGGCGGTCTGCAGGAAACTGGGCAGCAACAAGTCATTGCCCTGGTAACGGGCGGCCAGCTCCCAGATCACGGCCAGGGCCAGCAGGATCAGCGACTTGCGCAGCCAGCCCTGCTGCCAGAGGCGCTGAGCCAGTGACAGCTCGCGTTCCAGCTTGAGGCCGGGCAGCGGCTGCAGGGGGATTTCGTATTCCTCACGCCGTGCGGGGGAAAGACTCATGATTTCACGCTCCTCAGTAGGCGATGCGGATGTCCTGGAAGCCCAGCTCGGCGGCATGACCGCCCTCGCCGTCCTCGTCGAACAACAGGCGGTGGATACGCTGCGCGGTCTGCTGAAAGGCCACACCGCCCAGGCTGTGCAGATCGAACTGGTGGCTGTTGATCTCCGCCCTCACCCGCCCCGGGTGCGGCGACAGCAGCAGGATGCGGTTGCCGACGATCAGCGCCTCCTCGATGGAGTGGGTGACGAACAACAGGGTGAAGCGCACCTCCTCCCACAGCTCCAGCAACTCTTCCTGCATCTTGCGTCGGGTCAGGGCGTCGAGCGCGGCGAACGGCTCGTCCATCAGCAGGATCTTCGGCTGCATGGCCAGGGCGCGGGCGATGGCCACACGGGCCTTCATGCCGCCGGACAAGGTGTGCGGGTAGGCATCGGCGAAGGCGGCCAGGCCGACCTTCTCCAGGTAATGCAGGGCACGCTCTTCGGCCTCCTTGCGTTTGAGGGTGCGCGAGGCCAGCAGCGGGAACATGACGTTCTGCTTCACCGTCTTCCACGGCGGCAGCTGGTCGAACTCCTGGAACACCACGATGCGGTCCGGTCCCGGTTCGCGGACCTGGGCACCGTCGAGGCGGATGGTGCCGCCCACCGGTTCGATGAAACCGGCCACCGCCTTGAGCAGGGTGGATTTACCGCAGCCGGACGGGCCGAGCAGCACGAAACGATCGGCGCGGTCCACTGCAAAGCTGACCTCGTGGGTGGCGCGCACGACGCGCTGCGGGGTGCGGTATTCGAGGCTGACCTTCTCCACCTGCAACAGGGTGTCGAAGGCGCCGTCATTCAATGTGCTGACCGTGTGGCCTTGCAGTGGGGCGTTCATGATGCTTCAGCTTCCCTGGCCGATGGCGACGTCTTCGAAGAAGTAGTCCTGCCACGAGGCCGGTTTGTGTTTGATGGCACCGACGCGGTGGAGGAAGTCCGCCAGCGGGTAGGTGTTGGTGGGCGTGACGGTGAACTGGAACTGTTCGGTGTCGATGATCTTCAGCAGGTCTTCGCGGCTGATCTTGGCCTTGGTCACGCGGATGTAGGTGTCGGCGGCCGCGCCCTTGTCGTTCTGGGCGAAGGCGGCCGCCTCCGCCAGCGCGGCGACGAATGCCTTGTAGGTCTTGGGGTTGTCGGTGCGGAATTTCTCGGTGGCGTAGAGCACGGTCGGCGAGTTCGGGCCGAGCAGCTCGTAGGTGTCGAGCACCACATGCACGTCCGGGTTCTCCAGCGCCTGGTTCTGGAACGGCGGGTTGGAGAAGTGCCCGGTCAGCTCGGTGCCGCCGGTCTTCAGCGAGGCGGTGGCGTCCGGGTGCGGCAGCGCTACGGTGTACTTGTCGAGGCGGTCGAATTCCTTGTCGCCCCACTGCTTGGCGGCGGCGTACTGCAGGAAGCGCGACTGCACCGACACCCCCACCGCCGGCACCGCGATGCGGTCCTTCTCGGTGAAGTCGGCGATGGTCTTGACCTGCGGGTTGTTGCTCAGCAGGTAGTACGGGAAGTTGCCCAGCGACGCCACGCCCTTCACGTTCTGCTTGCCCTGGGTGCGGTCCCACACGGTCAGCAGCGGGCCGATGCCGGCACCGGCAATGTCGATGGCGCCGGACAGGAGCGCATCGTTGACCGCCGAGCCACCCGACAACTGCTGCCAGTCGACCTTGATATCCAGGCCCTCGGCCTTGCCGTGCTTCTCGATCAGTTGCTGGTCACGCACCACGTTGAGCAGCAGGTAGACGATGCCGAACTGCTCGGCGATGCGAATCTGCCCCTCGGCCTGGGCGGCCTGCGGCGCCACGAGTGTGCCAGCCAGCAGGCTGAGACTCAGGCCAATACCACCGGCCAACCGGCCAAACCGCGGAATGAAGGCAAAGCGTTTACCTAGAGACATGTCGAGACTCCATGAAAAAGGGAAAAGCCGGGAGGTGGATCGGTTAGAACGGCACGTCGCCCTGGATCGTCGTGCGGTGCATACGGCGGCGCAGGTGGCTCGGGCAACCGGTGGCCAGGTGGATCAGCGCGCGGTTGTCCCAGAACACCATGTCGTGGGGCTGCCACTGGTGGCGGTAGGTGAAGTCCGGCTTGGCGCTGTGGGCGTAGATCTCGGCGAGGATCTGCCGGCTTTCGTCCTCGGGCATATCAAGGATGTGGGTGGTGAAGTTCTCGTTGACGAACAGGCCCTTGCGCCCGGTTTCCGGGTGGGTGCGCACCACCGGATGAATCACCGCCTTGACCTCGGCCAGCTGCGCTTCGGTCAAGGTCGGACGGCGGATGCCGGCGAACACCTCGTCGGCGTAACGGGCGGTGTAGGAATGGGCGGCGCGCTTGCCCTCGATGGCCTGCAGCAGGTGCGCCGGCAGCGTGTCATAGGCCAGTTGCTGGCTGGCGAACAGGGTGTCGCCGCCCTCTTCCGGCAGTTCCTGGGCGAGCAGCATGGAGCCCAGGCTGGGGAGTTCCTTGTACGACAGGTCGGAGTGCCAATACTTGCCGGCATCGCCCAGGCCGATCGGCTGACCGTTCTCGACGATGTTGGAGATGATGAAGATTTCCGGGTGGCCTTCCAGCAGGAACTGCTTGAGCACGTGGATCTGCAACGGGCCGAAACGGCGGCTGAAATCGATCTGTTGCTGGGGGGTGATGCGCTGGTCGCGGAACACCAGCAGACCGTGGTCGAGGTGGGCGCGGTGGACGCGGGCGAAGTCGGCGTCATCGAGCGGACGGGTCAGGTCCAGGCCGATGATTTCCGCACCCAGCGGCGCGTCAAAGGGGCGAACCTCGAAGGCGTGTGCCGACGCCGGGGTGGCGAGGGTAGTGGCAGCTGCCGACATAGAAATACTCCACGTAAAAGCGCCAATCGGCGCATCACTCTTAGAAGGGCCAATGGTTTGGTCCCCGTATCAAGTGCGGCGCGCCGATTGGTCGGCAGGTACGCATGAGCAAACTCTACAGATATAAAAACCTTAATTTAAATATCGTTTAAGCATATGTTTATGACGGGTCAGCGCAGGCTGTCGACGCAGCGAGGCCTGCGGCTATCTCTCGCTGGCCGCGCTGGGTAACACCCGTGGTGCGTGCTGGGGAGCGTAGCGGCGGTGGTTCGACAACCGGAAATCCGGCCACGCCAGAACCGCCCCGCCGCCCGAGGGATCAGCCGGTGACGCCGCCCGCGCCATCCGCCTGCTGTGCGGTGGCCTGGGTGATGTTGCTGCCGGCGGCCACGCTGCGGGTCAGCCAGACGTTGCCGCCGATGGTGGAGCCCTGGCCGATGGTGATGCGCCCGAGGATGGTGGCGCCGGCGTAGATCACCACGTCGTCCTCGACGATCGGGTGGCGCGGCTGGCCCTTGTGCAGCAGGCCGGACTCATCGACCGTGAAGCGCTTGGCGCCCAGGGTCACCGCCTGATAGATGCGCACCCGGTCGCCGATGATCGCGGTCTCGCCGATCACCACCCCGGTGCCGTGGTCGATGAAGAAGGAAGCGCCGATCCGCGCTCCCGGGTGGATGTCGATGCCCGTGGAGGAATGCGCCAGCTCGGCGATGATCCGCGCCAGCAGGGTCAGGTTGGCCTTGTAGAAATGGTGGGCGATGCGGTGGTGGATCACCGCGATGATGCCCGGGTAGCACAGCAGCACCTCGTCCACCGTGCGCGCCGCCGGGTCGCCATTGAAGGCGGCGATCACGTCCAGGTCCAAGGCCCGGCGCAACGCCGGCAGCTGCGAGGCGAACTCGCGCACGATGCGTATCCCCTGGTTATCGACGTCCTGTGCTTCCTCGCCCCGGGAGCGAGCGGCATAGCGCAGCTCCAGCTTTACCTGGGTCAGCAGGCTGTTGAGCGCCAGATCCAGGGTATGGCCGACGTAGAAATCCTCGCTCTCGGCGCGCAGCTCGTTGGGCCCCAGGCGCATCGGGAACAGTGCCCCGCTCAGGGCCTGGATCACCTCGGCGATGGCCTGCCGCGACGGCAGCTCACGCCCGCCCAGTTCCCGCGCCCGACCGGTGCTGGTGCGCCACTCGGCACGCACGGCGCGCAACTGGTCGACGATCTGGTCCAGCTGCCAGTTCACCGGCAGCACCACCGACTCGGTCGGCGTCGGGCTGAGCCCTCGGGGGTTGCATCGAGTTTCTTGGACATTGGGGTTCCTTGAGCGCGGCCGCGAGTCGCGGCGCGCTGTGAGGCTAAGACGAGTGAACGAGGCTTGAGACTAGCCGATACCGCCGGCCGCTGCCGTGAAGGCCGGCCCTCAGGCCCAGACTGGAGGCCTGGGCAGAGCCCTACTCTATGCGCGGCACCCAGCGCTCAAAAATAACCAATAGTTTTGACGAGATAAGCAGATGGAATAACGGCGCGCCACGCCTCAGGCCGTGGGAGGCGCTTCAGCGGCGATCAAATAATGGTCGTTGTCGCGGCTGAAGCCCCTCCCACGACGCGCTGATCGTTACTGATCAGGTTTCGAGGTCGGCCTGAAGATCAGCGAGAAGTCTTCTTCGATGTTGTGGCAATCATAGTTCTCACCGGCCGCCTGGCACTGCCAGCGGGAAGGGCTCATGCCCCGGCCGTTCTTGCAGATGCCATGGCCGAACAGCAGCGACACGTATTCCGGCAGTGTCTGCTTGGTGCCCGTTTGGCGGCAGAAGGTCGGCTCGGTGTCCGGGTTGGAGAAGTACACGCCCATGATCGCGATGGTGCCCTTGAGGCACAGGTTCACGGTGTTGTTCAGGCCGTCGGGGTCGTAGACGCTGCTGTAGCACCAGAACCCCGGCAGTGTGGGCGCCGCGGCCTGCGCTTGCGCCTGCGGCTCCGGTTTGCTGGCGCAGCCGGCCAGCAGCACGACGCCGAGCGCGGACAGGACGATGGGCATCACTCCCTTGTACATGAAAGCTCCTGGCTCAATGGAATGAAGCGAAGGCGCCGAGCATAGCAGGCAACCTGGACGGCCGACCGTTCCCTGTTACGAGCGCCGGGCGCAGGGCAAGCGGTTTGTCTGTCCCGAACACACCGCGCTCACACAATGCGGCCCAGTACCAACAACACGCGCCGGCCCGCTGTACCCTCACATTTTTACCCACAAGGACGTCGATGATGACGACAGCAATGGAACGCCTGGATAACTGGCTGAACGCCAACCTGCCGGAGGTCGGTGACGACTTGGCGCCGGGATGCTCGGACACCGAGATCGCCGAATTCGAACACCTGGTCGGTCGGACGTTTCCCGAGAGCCTGAAGGCGTTGTACAAGTGGCACGACGGGCAGCGCGGGGGCGCCGACACCGGCCCGTTCTTCGGTCTGGACTTCCTGTCCCTGGCCGATGCCCGAGCACATTGGGAATCCTGGAAGAAGGTCGTCGATGACGCCTCGCAGGACGACATGGCCGAGCTGAGTGAGTTCTGCACCTCCGCCACGCCCGGCGCGGTCAAGGCCGTCTATGCGAATGCCTACTGGATTCCGTTCGCCTACGACCACGGCGGCAACCACCTCGGCGTCGACCTGGACCCCGGTGACAACGGCACGGTGGGACAGGTCATCAATTTCGGTCGGGACGAAGAGAACAAGTTCGTGCTGGCCGGCTCGGTGGCCACCTTCCTGGAATGGCTGGCCGATCAGTTCGAGTCCGGTAACGCGGCGATCACCGAGGAAGACGACGGCGGACGCAGCCTGAGTATCCGCGAGCCGGCCTCTTCTCACCTTCTGGATGCGCTGGACGAGCTGTTCACCTGACAACGCCGCGCCCTCAAACGCGCCAGCTTGCCCGTCCACCAGCACGCTGGCGTCCTGCTCGTCGCTGACCGGCGCTCTCCTAGCCGGCCGGCGAACGCCTGGCACGCGTGGCGAACCAGCACAGGATCGAGCCCGCGCACACCATGCCCGCCCCTTCCCAGAAGGACAGCCCCAGCGGCGTGCGCAGCAGCAGGGCCGACGAGGCCGCCGAGAAGATCGGGATGAAGTACGACGCACCGGTCAACAGCGCGACGTTGCCGTGCAGCAGACCGACGTTCCAGGCGGCATAGCCAAAGCCCATGGCGCAGGCCGCCATCAGCAGGTAGATCAGCGCCGGGTAGCTGAACGTCATCGCCGCCTCGCCGCTGACCAGGTATTTGCCCCAGAGCACCAGCGCCGTGAGCATGAAGAACAGCGTGATGCCGTTCTTGCCGCCCGCCAGGCGCGCGGTCACCATGCAGTACGCGGCCCAGATCACCGCCCCGGCGAAGGCCAGCCCATAGCTCAGGGGGTTGTCCTGGAGGTTGGCCAGCATGCCGGCGGCGTCCAGCCCCTGCTCGCCGCCCAGCACCCAGCAGATGCCCAGTATCGAGAGCAGGATGCCGGGCACGATCATCAGGTTGGCCCGCTGCTTGTTGAAGGCGATGGCCGCCAGGATGGTGAACGCCGGCCACAGGTAATTGACCATGCCGACCTCGATGGCCTGGCGGCTGGTGTTGGCGTAGCCGATGGACAACGCCAGGCACAGTTCGTAGGACACGAACAGCAGGCTGCCCCACACCAGGTATGGTCGGGGGAATTTCCTCAGGCGCGGGAAGCCGACCGTGAACAGCAACAGCACCGAGGCGACGCTGTAGATCAGCGCCGCCCCACCGGTCGCGCCAAGGCTCTCGCTCACGCCACGAATCAGGCCGATGATCGAGCTCCACAATACGATTGCGATGAGCCCGATGAGGGTTGCTTTACGCTGAGTCATGCCATCCTGCTTGGGGTGAACCGAAAGTAGAAAAAATGCTTCGCCCTCCCCCGGACAACGCCAGGGGGCAGGCAGAAAAGAGGGGGTGCGCAGCACAACGCCCCCTACCCAGCCGCAACCAGGCAGGAGGCGTTGCGTACGGTGTTACTCGGACAGGTCGATCCAGATGGTCTTGAGCTCGGTGTACTGGTCGTGGGCCCAGACGGACTTGTCGCGCCCGCCGAAGCCGGATTCCCCGTAGCCGCCGAACGGCGTGGTGATGTCGCCCTCGCCGAAGCAGTTCACCGTCACCACCCCCGCGCGAATCTCGCGGGACAGGCGGAAGGCATGCTTCAGGCTGCTGGTGTACACGGCAGCCGCCAGGCCATAGACGGTGTCGTTGGCCAGGGCGATGGCCTCATCGATAGTGCTGAAGGTCGTGACGGATAGGACCGGGCCGAAGATTTCCTCGCGGAACAGACGGCTGTCCGGGCCCACGCCGTCGAACACGGTAGGTTCGACGAAGTTGCCCGCCGCATGCTCGCCACCGAACGCGACCGGCAGCCGTTCTGCCGCCGCCTGCTCCAGGTACTCGCGCACCTTGTTGAAGTGCGCTTCGCTGACCAGCGAGCCGAGGCGGTACTGCGGGTCGAGCGGGTTGCCCATCTTCCACTCGCGGATGTGCACGCCGATGCGTTCGAGCAGCTTGTCCTTGACCGCGGCATGGACGATCAGCCGCGACGACGCCGAGCAGTTCTCCCCCATGTTCCAGAACGCGCCGTTGACGATGTGCTGGGCGACGGCATCGATGTCCTCGACATCGTTCATCACCACGGCCGGGTTCTTGCCGCCGCATTCGAGCACCACCCGCTTGAGGTTGGAATCGGCGGCATAGCGCAGGAACAGCCGGCCGGTGTCGGTCGAGCCGGTGAAGCTGACCATGGTGACGTCACGGTGCAGGCCCAGCGGCGCGCCCACTTCCTTGCCGCCACCGGGCAGGACGTTGAAGACCCCGGCCGGGATGCCCGCCTCATGCGCCAGCTGCGCCACGCGCAGCGCGGTCAGGGTGGTTTCCTTGGCCGGCTTGACGATGATCGAACAGCCGGCGGCCAGCGACGGGCCAATCTTCCAGGCCAGCATCAGCAGCGGGAAGTTCCAGGGCAGCACCAGCCCCACCACACCGATGGGCTCGCGCACCACCAGGGCGACGCTGTTCGAGCCGACCGGCGCGGTGTTGTCGTAGATCTTGTCGATCAGCTCCGCGTGCCAGCGGATGGTGTGGATCGCCTCGGGAATGTCGGTGTTCTGGCACTCGCTGATCGGCTTGCCGCTGTCGAGGGTTTCCATCACCGCCAGTTCGTGGGCGTGCTGCTTGAGCAGGTCGGCGAAACGCAGCAGCACCTGCTTGCGCTCACCCGGCGAGCGGCGCTGCCAGCGGCCATCCTCGAACGCCGCCTTGGCCTTGGCCACGGCGATGTCGACGTCCTGCGTGTCGCAGGCGGCGATATGGGTCAGCACCTGGCCAGTGGCCGGGTTGCTGGTGGCGAAGGTTCTGCCCGACACCCCGGGCACGAACGCCCCGTCGATGAAGGCCTGGGTGGGGAGCACCAGGTCGGCCGCGAGCGCGGCGTATTCCTGTGCGGTCAGCAACCGGGCCATCAGGCGTTACCCCCGACCGCCGCGGCGACTTCGCGCTTGAGCTCGCTGACCACGGCTTGCAACCGCTGCTGCTCGTCTTCCGTCATGCCCTGCAGCGGCGCACGCACGCCACCCGGGCGCAGGCCGACCAGTTGGCAGCCGTGCTTGATCGACTGCACGAACTTACCGCCCTCGAGGAAATCCATCAGCGGCATCATTGCCGACATGATGCGGCGGCCCTTGTCGAAATCCTTCTCCAGCACGCAGGCCTCGTACAGCGCCACGTGCTCACGCGGGATGAAGTTCGAGCCGGCGCACACCCAGCTGCGCGCGCCCCAGGCGAAGAACTCCAGTGCCTGGTCATCCCAGCCGCAGGACACGTCCAGCTGCGGGTATTCGCGTGCCAGCATGTGCAGCTGGCCCATGTCGCCGGAGCTTTCCTTGATCGCGACGAAGTTTTTCGAAGCGCCCAGCACGGTGTCGAAGAACTCGCGGCCCATCGACACGCTCATGCGGCCGGGGTAGTTGTAGAGCATGATCGGCAGGCCGGCGGCCTTGTCGACAGCCAGTGCATGGGCGGCATTCTCCGCCTCGGTGGGCAGTGCGTAAGGTGGCGAACCCACCAGGATCGCATCGGCACCGATCGCCTTGGCGGCCTTGGCGTACTCGACCGAATCCTCGGTGCGCACCGCGCCGGTGCCGATGATCAGCGGCAGGCGGTTGCCGATCACATCCTTGGCCAGGGCGCCCAGGTCGAAACGCTCCTGGGCGGTGTGCGCGTAGTACTCGCCGGTCGAGCCACCGATGATGATGCCGTGCACCTTGGCCTCGATCAGGTATTCCAGCACTTCGGCGAAGGCGGTTCTGTCGATCTGGCCGGCGCTGTCCAGCGGGGTGATGGCCGGGGTGTAGATGCCTTGGAATTTCATGGGGTTTTCTCCAGTAATACGGGACAAGAATTCAGGGGCCTGCCCTCACCAGGCAGGCCCCGAGTGATTCAACGATTCAGCGACGCCGCTTCCTGCAGGCTCATGGAGCGGGTTTCCGGGGCCAGGGCCAGCGACACGATGAGCCCCAGCATGGTCACGCCCGCCGCGGCGAACATGGTGTTGGCGATGCCGATGCCATCCAGCGAAATGGGCACCAGCCAGGTGCCGATCGCGGCCCCGATACGCGACAGCGACGCGCCCATGCCGACAGCCGCAGAACGGACTTCGGTGGGGAACAGTTCGTTGGGGTAAACCAGTTGCAGCACCTGGGCGCCGCCGATGAGCACGGCGTAGGCGCCGAACAGCGCGAGCACCAGCAGCTCGTTGCTGTGGGAGAAGAACCCCAGGCCCAACAGCGCCAGCCCGGACCACAGGAAGCTGTGGATCACCATGCTGCGCCGGCCCAGGCTGTTGATCAGGCGGGTCGCGATCACGCAGCCGACCACGAACATCAGGGTGATCACCACCGAGCCGTAGGACGCCCAGCTGCCCTGCAGGTTGAGCGCCTGCAGCACTTTCGGAGCGAAGGAATACACCGCGAACACCGGGATGACCGAGCAGCTCCAGAACACCGCCACGAACAGCATGCGTTTGCCGTAGCCGGAGTGCAGCAGGTCGCTCAGCGAGACCTTCTTCTCGGCTTCCTGCTCGGGCAGGTTGCGCAGGGAGAAGGACGGGCCGTAGACCTTCTTGATGATCCGCTCGGCCTCGTCGTGACGGCCCTTGCTGATCAGCCAGCGCGGCGACTCGGGGGTGCCGATGCGCACCAGCAACAGCAGCACGCCGATGACCGCCGGGCTTGCCAGCACCAGGCGCCAGGCGTCGTCGCCGGCATTTTCCAGCAGGATGTTGCCGACGATGTAGGCCAGCGCCGCGCCCACGAACCAGAGGATGGTCAGCATCGCCAGCCGCGGGCCGCGGTATTTCTTGGGCAGGAACTCCACCAGCAACGAGCCGGCGACGGGGTACTCGAAGCCCACCCCCACGCCGATCAGAAAGCGGCACAGGAACAGCACGATGGCCGACTCGGCCCAGAACTGCGCCACCGAGCAGATGATGAAGAGCGCCGGCCCCACGAAGTACAACTTCTGGCGCCCGACGATGCCGGTCAGCACCCCGCCCAGGAAGCCGCCAAAGAAAATCCCGATCAGCGCCGAGGCGGCGATCATGCCCTGCCAGAAGTTGCTCAGGCCCAAGTCATTGGAAAACTGCACCATGGCCACGCCAATGATGCTCAATACATAACCATCCAGTACCCAACCGCCGCCAGAACGAATACACAGCAGTTGGTGAAACCAATTGAGAGGTACATCCTCGACAGATACATTTGTTGTCATTGTTATATCTCCGGATATCGGGTGAAACGCACAGGTATGAATCGGGCGTCAGTGCCGCGCACGAATTCCTTAATTGTTTAAAGCGCTATAAACCTCGTTATTAACCGTGAACAGTTGAAGCAACTTATTGGGCAGCAGTTATTGCTCAGGCCTCTTTACCGGCCCGCGACTGCCCCCAGAGAAGATTCATGTTCACGCCAATGGAAAGAAGCGGTTCGGGCGGGTTCTTATTAGGCCCCGGCGAAGCCAGCAGGAAATCGATCAGGTCATTGCGCTGGCCGGCCAGCCAGTCGGCCAGCAGGGTGCCGGTCACGGTGCCGCGGGTCACACCCAGGCCGTTGCAGCACAGTGCGCCGTAGACGTTGGGGGCCAGTTGCCCGAAGAACCCCATGTGGTTGCGCGACAGCGCCAGCGACCCGCCCCAGGTGTAGTCGAACTCGACACCGGGCAGCATCGGGAAGCGCCGCGCGAAGGAGTCGCGGTGGCGGCCGACGAAGCGGTCCAGGTACTTCTGCTTGCTGCGTCCGTCGCGGTTGAAGCTGAAGCTGTTGCGCACCAGGATGCGGTTGTCGTGGGTACGGCGCAGCGTGGTGCCGAACGGGTCGGCCGGGATCAGGCCCCAGAAGTCCTTGCCGCCCAGGCGGGCCTGCTCCGCCTCGGTCAGCGGGCGGGTCAGGCTGGCGTAGGTGAAGACCGGCAGCATGGTGCCCTGCAGGAAGCCGAAGCGCATGCCGAAGGCGTTGTTGGTGAGCACCAGCTTGTCGGCCGTGATGCGCCCGCCCCGGTGGCTGAGCACCGTCTTCTCGCCGTATTCGACGTCGGTGATGGCGGTGTTCTCGTAAAGCTCCACGTTGGCCGGCAGGCTCTCGGCCAGCCCCTTTACCAGGGCGGCTGGCTGGACCAGCGCCGTGCCCGGGGTGAACAGCGCCTGGCGATAGAACGACGTGCCGATGTGCGCGGGCAGGTCTTCGCCGGAAATCACTTCATAGGGCTGGCCGAGCTTGTCCAGCCCGCGGCGGTAGGCGTCGAGCACGGCGATGCCGCGGTTCTCGATGGCGGCCTGGTACTTGCCGGAGGGGCGCAGGTGGCAATCGATCTTGTGCTGCTCGACCAGCGACTTCAGAATCTGCTGCCCGGTGAGGTTCAACTTCAGGCTGATCTTCGCGGTTTCGATATCACCGATATAATCGTCGGCACCGATATCGTGGGGCAGATCGATGGCGAATCCTGCATTTCGGCCCGAACTTCCATAACCCACTTCCTGGGCATCGATCAGGACGATTTTTTCATCAGGAAAGTTGAGTGCAAGTTGCCGGGCAGCGGCCAGCCCGGTAAAACCGGCACCGATAATTACCCAACGTGCAGTTGTATTACCCGAATGACTGGGTTTGGCGTGGCGCGGGGGGCTCAGATGATACCAACCGCAAGTAGCATCATCGGCAGGCGTGGCAGTTACTTTTGTCATCTTGCAGGATCCGACTTATTATTTTTGAAGTTCTAAAAGTCTAGAAACGCTGCTTTCCAGGCACAATCGACCTTTTCTGCCCGCAATTGATAACGTGACGTTATGACCAAGCACGCCAACGCCGACCAGATGCTGCTCAAGATGCCCTCGCTGCGGGCCGTGAAATGCTTCGTGGCGGCGGCCCGTCACGAGAGCTTCACCCGCGCGGCGGAAACGCTGTGCGTGACCCAGGCGGCGATCAGCCGGCAGATACGCGAACTGGAAGAGCACCTGGGCACCGCCCTGTTCGAGCGGGTCGGGCGCTCGGTCAAGCTGACGCCGGCGGGCTCGATCTTCTTCGACGCGGCGCAGGTGTCGTTCATCAACCTGGCCCAGGCCGCCACCCGCATCCGCAAGGACTACGGCGACAACGCCCGGCGCACCCTCACGCTGTGCTGCACCCCGGCGTTTTCCGCCTTGTGGATGTCACGCCGGCTGCCGAGCTTCTTCGACGAAAACCCCGACATCGACCTCGACCTGGTGACCACCCAGAACTTCCTGGTGATGGAGCCCGGGGTCTACCCGGATGTGTTCATCACCAAGCACGCCAGCGTGCGTGACGGCTATGTCAGCAAGACGCTGTTCCATGACCGCATCTACCCGGTGTGCACGCCGTCCTACCTGGACGCGCACCCCGAGGCCCGCACCCTGGAAGGGCTGCGCGACGGCATCCTGCTGAACCTGAGTCCCTACGGCCGCTCGCAGATCGCCGAGCACGTGGACTGGGGGGTGTGGCTGGCCATCCACCACCTCGACATCGACGACCGCCCCAGCACCGGCTCGCACTACTTCAACGTCAACGACTACAGCCTGCTGGTGCAAATGGCGCTCAACGACCAGGGCGTGGCGCTCGGCTGGGACCACCTGGTGGCCCCGCTGATCGCCGAGGGAAAACTGGTCCGCCCCGTGCCCCAGGAAATGGTGCTGGAAGAAACCCACCACTACCTGGCCTACCGCGAAGAGAGCGCCAACGACGATGCCCTGGTGCGGTTTCGCACATGGTTCCTGGCGCAGCTCGACAGCTGAACCGCGTCTCGCGCTTCACACATTCAACGACATCGGTTTTTCGCCACCGGCCGGCAGGCCGAAGCGCGCGCGGACGAAATTGAGAAAGGCGCCGTAGGGCCGCCCCATCGCCAGCATGATGACGATCACCCCGAGCGATCCGTACAGCAGCTCCTGGGCGTTGGCGCCGCTGATGGCCAGGATCGCGGCATAGATGGGCACCTGGAAGCTGACCAGCGCCAGCGAATCCCAGGCGAGCTGGGACCACCGCCCCGTGCCGGCAAAGCCCATGACCCAGTCGCGCCACAGCCCATAGGGCCGGCCGGACAGCACCATCAGCCCGGCGCCCAGCAGCCGCGCATCGAGCACCTGCTCCCAGGTCATCCCGGCAATGAAACGCTCGTTGATCACGCCGGTGGTGGTGAAGAACAGCACCAACGCCAGCGTATCGGCGGTGAAGGACCGCCACCTGTGATTGCGCGCTGCAACTGGACCTGGCACCTCACCTCCCGCTGCTCTCGATAGGGCCTTCATGGCCTGAGCGTTCGACACGGGGTTTGCCGAGATGATCGGTGGTTTTTCCCACCCCGGCGCCTGACCGTTCCAGCGCGCGGCCGACACGGCCACTGCCCTCACCGGCCACCAACGAAAAACGCGCAGCCCCCTGGCAAGGAGGCTGCGCGTTGGCGTGCGTGGCGTCGGGTTATTCGACCACCGCGCGAATGGTGATTTCGATCAGCTGCTGCGGGAAGGCCAGGCCCGAGACGCCGATGAGGTTGCTGGCGACCTGGGGCACCTCGGCGCCGTAGAATTCCTTGCGCACCGTGCCGGCCGCCGCGAAGGCCGCCGGGACGTCGATGACGAACAGCGTTTCTTCCACCACGTCGTCCAGGGTGGCCCCGAATTCGGCCAGCAGCTCGACGATGTTGGCGTAGGTCTGGCGCATCTGCGCTTCCATGGTGGAGAAGTCAGCCGGTTTGCCCTCTGCATTCAGCTCGGCGGGGGCGATGAGGTTGCCTTCGCGGTCGTGGCTCAGTTGCCCGGACAGGTAGACGGTGTCCTTGACCTGAATCGCCTGGACGTAGCCGTACAGGCCCTCCCAGGCGACGCCGAAACTTGCGCTTTTCTTGACCAGTTTGCTGTTCTGATTAGCCATCACTATTGCTCCAGATAAAAGAGTGTCATGCCGAGCCGGCCCGTTGCGTCGAGCGCTCGGCGTTGGGTTGTCGTTGGTAAGACCGGAGCCCGATCAGGCTCCGGTTCGTGCGTCATGGGAGGGTTACTTGCCGGCAGTCAGGGTGCTGTAGGCAGTGATCAGGTTGCGGTAGTCCGGGATGTGATCGGAGCAGATCTTGGCCAGGCCTTCCACGTCGTTGCGCCAGTCGCGGTGCAGCTCACAGGCCACGCCGAACCAGGTCATCAGTTGCGCCCCGGCGGCTTCCATGCGGCGCCAGGCGGCGTCGCGGGTCATCTCGTTGAAGGTGCCGGAGGCATCGGCCACCACGAACACATCGAAGCCTTCCGCCAGAGCCGACAGCGCCGGGAACGCCACGCACACTTCGGTCACCACGCCGGCGATGATCAGCTGCTTCTTGCCGGTGGCCTTGATCGCCTTGACGAAGTCTTCGTTGTCCCACGCGTTGATCTGGCCGGGGCGAGCGATGTACGGGGCATCCGGGAACATCTCTTTCAGTTCCGGCACCAGCGGGCCGTTGGGGCCGGTTTCGAAGCTGGTGGTGAGGATGGTTGGCAGT
>NZ_JAOCAH010000024.1 GCF_029839275.1 Pseudomonas sp. GD03944 | reverse complement strand
CTGTCATCTGGCCGTACACGCCGCCAAATGGCGCCCCTTCCTCTATAGCGACATCGCTTATGGACGCCAGGGCAGGCCGATAATCGAACGGTTTGTAAGCGCCACCTGCCCACATCGAGCCGGCTTCATAAAACCCATAAAATCCAACAAAAACAGCTAGATAGCACGATAGAAGCGATTTCCAATCGGCCCCACCCATGGCAAAGCACCTCGGTTTAGCCGGGCAAGCCATTGACCGAATTAACCAGTTAGTACATTTTCGCCTCACATCGCCCAGGCCCTTGCTCGGCTTGGCCAGAATAACAATAGAGGCTCGATCCATGACTCACACCATACTGGTGCTTAACGGCCCCAACCTGAACCTGCTTGGCACGCGCGAACCGGCGACCTACGGGCACGAAACGCTGGCCGACATCTCCCGACTCTGCGCCGATACCGCTGCCGAATGCGGCCTGGTCATCGAATTCCGCCAGACCAACCACGAAGGCGAACTGCTGGACTGGATCCACCAGGCGCGCGGCCGTTGCGCCGGCATCCTCATCAACCCCGCCGCCTGGACCCACACCTCGGTCGCCATTCGCGATGCGCTGGTTGCCAGCGAGCTGCCCGTGATCGAAGTGCACCTGTCCAACGTGCACAAGCGCGAGGCCTTCCGGCACATCTCTTTCGTGTCGTCGATCGCCGTCGGTGTGATCTGTGGATTGGGTAGCCAGGGCTATCGCCTGGCTCTGCAGCACTTCAGCCACCAGCTCAAAGGATGAATGCGACCATGCCTTCACTTTCTCCCAGCATTCTTGCCGGTCTGATCGGCGCCGGCATCCAAGGCTCCCGCACTCCCGCCATGCATGAGCGCGAAGGCGACGCCCAGGGCATGCGCTACTTATACAGGCTGATCGACCTCGACCAGCTCAAGCTCGACAGCGACGCCCTGCCCTCTCTGCTAACCGCCGCTCAACAGATGGGCTTTACCGGACTGAACATCACCTTCCCGTGCAAGCAGGTCATCATCCCGCTGCTGGATGAACTGTCGGACGAGGCAAAGGGCATCGGTGCGGTCAACACGGTGGTGCTGAAGGACGGCAAGCGCGTCGGTCACAACACCGATTGCCTGGGCTTTGCCGAAGGTTTCCGCCGGGGCCTGCCGAACGTCGCGCGCCGCCATGTGGTGCAGATGGGCGCGGGCGGTGCCGGAGCAGCCGTGGCCCATGCGTTGTTGAGCGAAGGCGTCGAGCAACTCTCTGTGTTCGATGTCGAGCCCGAACGTGCCCAGGTGCTGGCGGACAACCTCAATCGCCACTTCGGCTCGATCAGGGCCCGCGCCGGGCATGATCTCGAAGCGGCCATGGCTGCTGCCGACGGGCTGGTGAACACCACCCCCATGGGCATGGCCAAACTGCCCGGCACGCCGGTGGCCAAGTCGCTGCTGCGTCGTGAGCTGTGGGTGGCGGAGATCGTCTACTTCCCACTGGAAACCGAACTGTTGCGCGACGCCCGCGCACTGGGCTGCAAGACGCTGGACGGTGGCACCATGGCGGTGTTCCAGGCAGTGAAAGCATTCGAGCTGTTCAGCGGTGTCGCACCAGACGCCCAGCGCATGCTGGATCACTTTGCCAGCTTCGATTGATTACCGCTGAAACGACAAAGGGCCCCGCGGGGCCCTTTCTTCTTTCTATATACCGGATCAGCGGCGCATGTAGCGCAACACGGATTCGCAGATCACCTGCTTGTGCCGCTGCCGCACCGCGTCATCGGACAGGTCGATCTGGAAAATCGTGCCGAAGGTGTGTCGGTTCGACACCCTATAAAAGCAAAACGAGCTGATCAGCATGTGCACATCCAGCGGATCGAGCCCGCTGCGGAACGTACCGTCCTCCTCTCCCCGGCGCAGAATGTCGGCAATCGCCTGCAACACCGAGTTGTTCAGGGTCGGTATCACCTCGGACTGGGTGATGTGCTCGCCATGGTGGATGTTCTCGATGCTGACGATGCGCACGAAATCGACGTTGTGGTCATGGTGATCGAAGGTGAACTCGACCAGCCGGCAAATCGCGTCGACCGGGTCCAGCTCCGCCAGGTGCAGGGTATTCTCGGTGCGCCGGATGTCGCCATAGAGCTTCTCCAGCACGGCCATGTACAGCAGCTCCTTGCTGGCGAAGTAGTAATAGATCATGCGCTTGGAGGTTTGCGTGCGCTCGGCGATCGCGTCGACCCGCGCCCCCGACAGCCCATACTGGACGAACTCGGTGATCGCCGCCTGCAGGATGCTTTCGCGGGTTTTCTCCGGGTTGTTCTTGCGCCCCTTGCGAGCGGGCTCCTCACTGGCGTCAGCCACGGCTACAGCAGGATTACTCATACGGACTCACTGTTTATTGGAGCGTGCGGACGGGCGCCGCACACTCGACTTATTTATTCAGAAAGCGCCCATTGCTGGTTTACAACTGCACACGCCGGGTCGAACCGCTGCGTGCCTTGGCCATGGCCGCCAAACGTACGGCCACGTTGGCGGCGCCATAGCCGACATACCCATTCTTGCGCTGAATGATTTCGAAGAAGAAGCGTTCTTCGAAGGCCTCGGTGTAGACGTGGAAGAGCTCGCCGCCCTGGGCATCGCGGTCGTACAGCACGTTGTAGTACGCCAGCTCGCTGAGGAACTCGTCGTCGAAATCGAATCGCGCGGCGAGATCGTCGTAATAATTGAGCGGAATGTCCAGCAGCGGCACGCCGGCGTCCTTGGCCCGGGCCACTTCCTTGAAAATGTCCTCGCAGGAGAAGGCGATGTGGTGCACCCCCGAGCCGCGGTAACTGGACAGCGCGTGGGCGATGGCAGTGTTGCGGTTCTCGGAGATATTCAGCGGCAGCCGCACCGAGCTGCAGCGACTGCGCAGTGCGCGGCTTTTTACCAGCCCATAGGGATCGGGCAGCACGACCTCGTCGTCGGCCTCGAAATCCAGCAGGCTTTTATAGAAGAGCACCCAGCTGTCGAGGCTGTCCGCCGGCAACGCCAGGGCCATGTGGTCGATGCGCTGCAGGCTGCCGGTTTCAGACGCGGCCGGGTCGAGGCGGAAGTCGCTGTCATAGATGGTCTGCCCTTCAGCGGCCTGCCCCACCAGGTAGATCAGGCTGCCATCCGGCGCGCGCACCGCGGGAATCTCGCGCTCATTGGGGCCGATCAGCCCGCGATAGGGCTGGCCACGGAAATCGCACGCCCGTTGCAGGGCTGTCGCACCGTCCTTGACCCGCAACGCCGTGGCGCACAGCGAAGGGCCGTGGGACTCGAAGAAGTTGTGGGCGAACGAATAGGGCTCGGCATTCAACACGATGTTGATATCGCCCTGACGCAGCAGGCTGACGTCCTTGGAGCGGTGCTGCCCGGCGCGGGCGAAGCCGAGACGCTCCAGCCAGTGGGCGAGCTTGGCACCCACCGCCTCGTCCACGGCGAATTCGAGGAATTCGATGCCGTCGTAACGGCTGGCCACTGGCGGCGCGAACAGGATATCGAGGTTAGCGGATGCCGCGTCTTTCTGCAGCAGCGCCCGGGTCTTCTCTTCCAGGTACAGCAGCGAGCGCAGGCCATCGGCGGCATTGGCGCGCGGCGGTGCGGCGCGGAAGCCGTCGTTGAAGATTTCCAGGGACAGCGGCCCGCTGTAACCCGTCTGGATGATCGGCGCGAGGAAGCCCGGCAGGTCGAACTCCCCCTGCCCCGGGAAGCAGCGGAAATGCCGACTCCACTCCAGCACGTCCATGGCCAGGATCGGCGCATCGGCCATCTGCACGAAGAAGATCTTGTCGCAGGGAATTTCGCGGATCGCCGTCGGGTCGCCCTTGAGCGACAGGGTATGGAAACTGTCGAGGATCACCCCCAGCGCCGGGTGGTCGGCCTGGCGCACCAGACTCCACACCTGCTGGTAGGTGTTGACGTGACGCCCCCAGGCCAACGCCTCGTAACCGATGCGCAGACCGCGGGCACCGGCATGCTCCGCCAGCAGGCGCAGGTCATCCACCAGGATTCCCTCATCGCCCAGCGAGTCCGCCGCCACGTTGCTGCACACCAGCACTAGGTCGGTACCGAGTTCCTGCATCAGGTCGAACTTGCGCTCGGCCCGGTCCAGATTGCGCGCCAGGCGGTCGCGGCGACAGCCTTCAAAATCGCGGAAAGGTTGAAACAGCGTGATCGCGATGCCCAGGTCGGCACACATGCGCCGCACGTCGCGCGGGCTGCCATCGTAGTAGAGCAGGTCGTTCTCGAAGATCTCGACCCCGTCGAAACCGGCGGCGGAGATGGCTTCGAGCTTCTCTGGCAGGGTACCGCTCAAGGACACGGTGGCAATGGAACGCTGCATGTTCAACTCCTGGTTATTGGCCTGCGGCTTATGGCCTGGCCTGTTGTTTCGCGCGGACGCGTTTCAGGGTTCAACGATTATTGGCGCAGCGTTTGGGGACAGCAATTCAAAGTGTACGAACTGGTTAGTTTTTCGTTCGATAATCGAACACAAGGCCGCCCATTCGAATTGACGTCACATCGGCAACTGCCCACCATCCCTCCACCGCAGTCAAGCCGAGCCGCGCAGCGCGCCCCTCGGCGACTGAAACCAGGCGTGCAACCGCGGCCCGACGCGCCGCGCTGCCCGCCATGACAATTTCAAGAAATGGTGTCCCAGATGTTCGTATTCAGCCTGCCTGCTGCCTACTCTTGTTCTCATCACGCTACGCCAACAGGCACCCCCTGGCAGCGATCCGCCCGCCCAGACTCCCGCGCCGACAAGGCTTCTCCTTAAACCGCAACCTGCTGCCCTTCGAGGGCACAGGCCACGGCCCGCCACGCTCGCTACAAGCCTCGCCCGCAGCCCGTTCGCTGCCGACGGATGCCGTGCGCGCGCATGAAACCACGACTGACACGCGTCCTGTACAGGACTGGATGGCAACCACGATGAACCACTCACAGTACACCTCCCGCACACCGGCGCCCGGCCTTGGCCATGGCGGCATGGGCGACAAGATCCGCGGCGCGATGGCGGTCGGCAAGACCCGCTGGGGCATGCTCGCCCTGGTGTTCTTCGCCACCACCCTGAACTACATCGACCGCGCTGCGCTCGGGGTCATGCAGCCGATCCTGGCCGAGAAGATGAGCTGGACGGCCATGGATTACGCCAACATCAACTTCTGGTTCCAGGTGGGCTACGCCATCGGCTTCCTGATCCAGGGACGACTCATCGACAAGGTCGGCGTGAAGCGCGCGTTCTTCTTCGCCGTGCTGCTCTGGAGCCTGGCCACGGGCGCCCACGGCCTGGCCACCTCGGCGGCCGGCTTCATGGTCTGCCGTTTCATTCTTGGTCTCACCGAGGCGGCGAACTACCCGGCCTGCGTCAAGACCACGCGTATCTGGTTCCCCGCCGGGGAGCGGGCCATCGCCACCGGCATCTTCAACGCCGGCACCAACGTCGGCGCCATGGTCACCCCTGCCCTGCTGCCCCTAATCCTGAGCATCTGGGGCTGGGAAGCGGCCTTCATCGGCATGGGCTTTCTCGGCCTGGTCTGGCTGGTGTTCTGGGCGCTGAAGTACTACAACCCCGAAGACCACCCGCGGGTGAAGCAGAGCGAACTGGACTACATCCAGCAGGAAGCCGAGCCGGAGCCGACCAAGGTGGCCCTGTCGCAGATCCTGCGCATGCGCGGCACCTGGGCATTCGCCCTCGCCTACACCATCACCGCACCGGTCTTCTGGTTTTACCTCTACTGGCTGCCGCCCTTCCTCAACCAGCAGTATAACCTCGGCATCAGCGTCACCCAGATGGGCATTCCGCTGATCCTGATCTGGCTGACCGCCGACTTCGGCAGCATCGGCGGCGGCGTGCTGTCGTCCTGGCTGATCGGCCGCGGCGTCCGCCCCACCAGTGCGCGGCTGGCCTCGATGCTGATTTTCGCCAGCACCATCGTCAGCGTGGTGTTCGCAGCCAACGCCAGTGGCCTGTGGATCGCCGTGCTGGCCATTGCCCTGGCAGTCGGTGCCCACCAGGCGTGGACGGCGAACATCTGGAGCCTGGTCATGGACTACACGCCCAAGCACCTGATGAGCACGGTCTTCGGCTTCGGCGGGATGTGCGCGGCGATTGGCGGGATGTTCATGACACAGATCGTCGGCTACGTACTGACCACGACCCAGAACAATTACGCGGTGCTGTTCACCCTGATCCCGGCGACCTATTTCACCGCGCTGCTGTGGCTGTTCTTCATGGCGCCACGCGAGCTACCGCAAACCGGCGACTGAGTCCTTCAGAGAGGCCCGCAAGGGCCTCTCACTTCTTGCCGGCACGCTGTTGCAGCCACACGGCGCCCAAGCCGCTGCAGCAGATCAGCACGATCCCTACCAGGGTAACCAGCTCCGGCGTATGCCCGAACACCACGAACCCGAGCAGCCCGGCGAAGACGATCTGGCAGTAGCCGAACGGTGCCAGCAGCGCCGGTGCCGCCTGGCGGAAGGCCTGGGTCAGGAACAGGTGCGCGCTCATCCCGCAGGCACCCAGCGCCAGCATGAAGAACAGGTGCTCGAGGCTCGGCACCTGCCAGAAGAACGGCACCAGCAAACTGATTGCGATGGTGTTGACCAAGCCCGCAAAGAAGTTGCTGGTGGTCGGGCTGTCGTACTCGCTGAGCTTGCGCGTGAGGATCTGGTAGAAGCTGAAGCACAGCGCCGAGCCGAACGGCAGCAGCACCGCCGGCGTGAACAGCTCGCCGCCCGGGTGGACGATCACCAGCACCCCGACGAAGCCCAGCAGCACCGCGCCCCACTGCCCCGCGGATACCCGTTCGCCCAGCAGCGGCACGGACAGCGCAGTGACCAGCAGCGGCGCGAGGAAGTTGACCGCCGTGGCCTCGGCCAGCGGAATGAACAGCAGGCCGCTGGTGAACAGCAGGCTGGTCCCCAGCAGGCACATGGCCCGCAGCGTCTGCAGGCCCGGTCGCTTGCTGCGCAGCACCCGCAGCCCGGACTGCGGCAGGAAGATGCCGGCCATCAGCAGCGTGTGCACCACGTAGCGTGCCCACACCACCATGACCACCGGGTAGAATCCCGACAGGTATTTGGACAGCGCATCGTGGCTGGCGAACAGGAAGGTCGCCAGCACCAGCAGGAGAATCCCCTTCAGCGGATGACTGGCGCCTGACAGCGGTGAACTGGGCGAACTCATGGGCTACTCATGGCAGGACAGCACGCAAGCTAATTTATAGCTTGCTAACTATATGGACGAACCGGTTGGTGCTCCGCAGACGATATAGAACTGCATACCGGCGAACAACCCGAGGCGACGTGCAGCCCATCAGCCTGCCGCACCGGCCACGACCGCACGGGCCTTGTCCAGCGCCATCTGCGCCCGCTGCAACGCACTCACCCCCTGCTCCAGCAACTGCCGCGTGGGGATTTCCAGGCTGAGCGGAATACCGGCCGGCAACGCTCTCAGCAGCCCGAGCAGGTCGCAGTCGCCATCCCCCGGAAAGCGGCGCTCGTTGCGGGCCTGTCGCAGGATTTCCGCCATGTCGTCTGGCCGTGGCCCCGCCACATCGCACAACTGGGCATAGCGCAGACGCGCGGGCGGCACGGCCCGCAGCGCCTCCAGCCGCGAGGCCGAGCGATCGAAATGGAAGGCATCCACCAGCACCCCGCCGTTCGCCCGGTCCGCCGTGGCGACGATGCGCGCCGCCTGTTCCAGATCGCGTGCATCGGTCCAGGGCATGAACTCCAGGTGCGGGTGCAAGCCATAGGGCCTGGCCAGGTCGCAGAGCGCGGCGAAGTTATCGGTCTGACGCGCCTCATCAGCATCGTTGCCCGCCACCAGCACCTCGGTGGCACCAAACTCGGCGCCCCCCGCCAGGATGGCATCGAAGTCCGCCACCACGGTGTCCGGCTTGAGCCGCAGGATCTCGATATCGAGCACAGCGATGCCGCTGTCGCTCAAACGCTGACGGGTCTGCCGGCGCAAACCGGCGTCCGCCACCAGCGGGAAATGGTGCTCCTCGGGGGTCGCCGGCACCAGGCGCAGCCCGACGTGGCTGTAGCCGGCCCGTGCAGCCACCTCAACCATCTCGGGCGGCGACAGCTCGAGGACCGTCAGGGCCGCCAGGGAAAATACACGTTCACTCATGGGATGCTCTCTTCATAGCGCTCGGCTCACCGCCGCGATTGATCAGAGGGTTTCGGGGCAGCAGGCCTGGCCGCTTTCGGCGGCGCGGCGAATCGCCTCGATCAGTGCCAGGGTCCGCCCAGCGTCAGACGCACTCACCAGGGGCTCAGCCAGGCCGCGGGCCACCTGCACGAAATGGCGCAGCTGTCGGTCCAGTGCCTCCTCGCGGGGGTACACCTCCTGCTCCTGCAGCAAGGGCTGGTGCCAGCCCGCGCCGGGCTCGGCGTAATGCCAGCGTTTGAGTTGCGGAATGCTCAGGGCGCCGCCGGTCCCCGCCAACAGGTAACAGGGTTGGTCGGCCTGGCGCGGGTACACCGGGTTCTCCCCGGAATCCAGCTCCCAGCTCCAGGGCGCCGCCACCGCGTCGGACCCCGTCAGCGTCCCCAGGGCGCCGTTCTCGAACTGCAGCAGCACGGCGGCGCAGTCTTCGTTGGCGAAACCGCGGACCGCGTTGCTGGTGAAGGCCTGCACCTGCCGCACTTCGCCACAGAGGTGGCGCAGCAGGTCGAGGTCATGGATCAGGTTGGTGAGCAGCATTCCGGCGCCCGGTTCGCGGCGCCAGGGGATGTCGTAGTAACTGGCGGGTTTCTGCAACTGCCAGAGCGCGGTGACCGTGGTCAGTCGCCCCAGCGCCCCGTCTTGCAGCAGCTCATGGGCACGCGCGATCAGCGGGTTGTGCCGCCGGTGGTGGCCAACCAGCACCGGTACGCCGTGGCGCTCGCTGGCCGCTACCAGCTCGCGCACTTCATCGAGGTGCACGCCAACCGGTTTTTCCAGCAGCACCGGGACACCAGCGGCGATGCAGTCCAGCGCCGTGCTCACATGCAGGGCATTGGGATTGGCGACGATGACCGCCTCAGGCCGCACCTGCTCCAGCATCCGCCGGTGATCGGTGAAATATGGCACGCCGTGCTCGGCAGCGAATGCCTCAGCCTGGAGGCCCGGGTCGGCAATGGCACACAACTGCACCTCATCGCAGCGCCGCAGGTGCTGGCAATGCTGGCGGCCCATGACACCGGCACCGATCAGCGCAATACGCAGGGGAAACGTCACGCGGTTGATCCTCTTGTTGTCGTTCTCGCGCGCCAGCACCGAATTGCTCCGGTACTGCTCTTTTTTAATTTAGAACTCAGTTCCAAAATTTACGCAAGGCGAAAATACAACGAAGGACAGATGCGTTCGCTGGGGGCTTGTCGCACGCGGGAAGCGTTTTTAACGGGGACGGAGAGCCGTGGATGTCGCGGCTGAAGCCCCTCCCACATCTCATCGCTCCTCCGTAGGGAGGATGTCGCGCTTCACATCCGCCAGATCGGTGATTCACCACCGGTGGTGGATCGATGGAGCGTGATCCACCCTACGGGAGGGCGGAACGCCTCACCATTCGTGGGAGGGGCTTTAGCCGCGACAAGCTATGCAGCAATGCGGATAAATCCCTCCCACAGAACAGCATGCCCGTAGGGTGGATGTCGCTTTTTACATCCACCAGAACGGTGAATCGCAGAGGGCTAGGCGAACAACTCGGAGGCGGGGCTGGCGGCGGAGAGTTCTTCGGCGGCGGCAAGCAGTTCCGGAGCCAGTTCGTGAATACGCGCCAGCGGCAGGCGCGCGCTGGGGCCGGCGATGCTGAGTACACCGATCACCCGGCCGTCGAGCGGGTTGCGCACCACGGCCGCCAGGGCTGCGGTACCCAGCGACGAGCTTTCCATTACCCAGGCATACCCCTGCTGGCGGGCCAGTGCCAGGCGCTCCAGCAGCGCCTGCTCATCGCGCGGTGCGTTGGGGCCGAATTGCGCCGGGTCGGCAATGCCCTGGCGCGCCACCAGCGCCAACGCCTCGTCATCCGCCAGGCTGGCCAGCCAGGCATGGCCCGATGCGGTGTAGAACAGCGGCGCATCACGCCCCATGTCCGGGTCATAGCGCAGGCCGGAGCGCGCGCCTTGAGACTTGGCGATCCAGGTCTGGCGTTCGCCCTCGATCACCCCCAGGCGCACCAACTCGCCGCTCTGCACCGCCAGGCGATCCAGCACCGGCTGCACGGCGTCCGCCCCGCTGCTGGCCAGGTAGCGAAAGCCCAGGGCGACCAGCTTGGTCGACAACCGATAGCGGCTGGTCTGCGGGTCCTGGCGTACGTAACCGAGGCGAATCAGCTCGGCCAGCATGCGGTGCGTGGCACTTTTAGGAATGTCCAACCGGTCCGCCAGGGTCTGCATCGGTACACCCGCGGCGTCGTCCGCCAGGCTTTCCAGCAGGCCCAACGCGCGTTCTATCTGACTCCCGGCCATGGCTCGGTTCCTGAGTGAATTTGCGCGATTCTAAAAGACTTCGCGCGCCCGGCGGAATCCACCGATGCAGCGCCCGCCTCGTTCATGCCCTCGCACACATCGAGATTTTCGCCTTTCGGCTACTGGCTGATCCGCGCCGGACGCTGCCATAATCGGGGCGCAACGCTATGTACTAACCAGTCCGTTCTTGTTCGGTTATCGAACACAAACAGGATTAGCGAATTGAAATGAGGCGGATCCCATCACACTATTCGGTCCATGTTCGCTGTCGTTCGCGGCCTTTATAGCCGCTGAACGCATGCTTCGTTTCAGCATCACTGAACCTATAAATATAAAAAGGTCATGCCCCATGTCACAGCTCCTGTCTGTGTTTGCCTCTGCACAACGAATGGTCACCGACGCCATTCGCGCGACTGCCGGGCCTTCGTCCGAAGGCTGGTCGTCCCTTTCCCCTGCCGCCATCACGGCCATCATGCCGGCCCTGGCGCACGACCACACCCGGTCCTTGCAGACTCGCCCCCTGTTCGCACGACGACACGACGGCCTGCCGCTTCGCGAGCGTTGCACGCGCGCCTGATACCGAACGCCGGACACCTGTCCGCCCAAGCCATGGATGCTTCAGCCCTTTCCATTGGAGCTCTGCATGAACACCCAGAAAAAAGTGCCGGTCGGCGAGCGTACCTTCTGCGTCCTGCTGGTGATCCTCAGCGTCGCCGTGCTCTACCAGGCCTACCTGATCGCCGGCTTTTCCTCCGTCAGTTCGCCAGGTGCGTTCCCCCTCGGCATCAGCATCGTCATGCTGATCTCCTCCGTGCGCGTGCTCTACGAACTGCGCGGCAAGGAACGCCAGAGCACCAGTTGGAGTGACGCGTTCAAGCGCTTCAACCACGAACACTTTCCTCGTCACATCGTGGTTTTCACCCTGCTCTCGATCGCTTATCTGGCCGCGATCCAGTGGGTCAGCTTCTACGTCAGCACCTTCGTGTTCCTGATGGCGTCCATCGTCTACCTGCGCCGCGGCAAGCTCCTTTCCGCCCTGTTCGCCGCCACCGTTTCCGTACTGACGATCTATGCCCTCTTCACCCTGGCGTTCAGCGTCTACCTGCCCTGAGTCGATATTCCCATGAGCGAAACACTCTCTTACCTGCTGCTGGCCTGGATGGACCCCAACCTGCTGTTGCTGACGGCACTGGGCACCTTCGCCGGCATCTACATCGGCGCGATCCCGGGGCTGTCGGTCACCATGGCGGTGTCGATCCTGGTGTCCTTTACCTTTTCCTGGGACGTCAACCAGGCCCTGGCGCTGATCGTCGGCATCTTCATCGGTGGAGTCTACGGCGGCTCGCGTAGCGCCATTCTGCTGAATATTCCCGGCGGCCCGTCCTCAGTGGCGACCTCGTTCGACGGCTACCCGCTGGCCAAGCGAGGCGAAGCCGGTCGCGCCATTGGCCTGAGTACGGTGATGTCGGTCATCGGCGGCCTCGCCGGGACCGTCGTGCTGGCTGGCGCAGCGCCGGTTCTCGGCGACCTGGCGCTGAAGTTCGCCCCGCGTGACTACTTCCTGATCGCCGCTATCGGCCTGATGCTGGTCGGCAGCCTCGCCGAAGGCAGCCTGGCCAAGGGCATTTTCGCCGTGGCACTGGGCGCGGTCATCGGCATGGTCGGCATGGACCCGGTCACGGCCCAGGGACGCTTTACCATGGGCCAGATGGAATTGATGGGCGGCATCCACTACGTGGTGGTGATGATCGGCCTGTTCGGCGTCGCCGAAGCCCTCTACCAGCTGCACAACCTCAACACCCAGGTGGTCAAGCAGAACGTCAGCAAGATCGTTCCGCCACTCGCGATGATCCTCAAGTTCCTGCCCCTGTCGCTGCGCACCTCGGCCATCGGCGTGATCGTCGGTGCCCTGCCGGGCGTTGGCGGTGATATCGCCGCGCTGATGGCCTACGACCATGCCAAGCGCACCGTGAAAAACCCCACCACCCCCTTCGGCGAAGGCGCCTACGAAGGCCTGGTGGCACCGGAAACCGCCAACAGCGCCGCGGTCGGCAGTGCCTACGTGCCGATGCTGACCCTGGGCATGCCGGGCGATGCGGTCACCGCCGTGATCATCGGCGCCCTGGTAATCCATGGCCTCAACCCCGGCCCGATGCTGATGGTCGAGAACCCGCACATCTTCTGGTTCACCGTGGGCAACCTGGCGCTGGCCAACGTGTTCCTGCTGATCTTCGGCCTGATGGGCATCAAGCTCTTTGCCAAGGTGGTGGAGCTTCCCAAGGCGGTACTGATCCCGCTGATCCTGGTGCTGTGCACCGTGGGCACGTACTCGATCAACAGCAGCATGACCGAAGTCTACTGGATGCTCGGCTTCGGCCTGCTCGGTTACTTCCTCAAGGCCTTCGGCTTCCAGATGGGGCCGATCATCCTCGGCGTCATCCTCGGCCCGCTGATGGACAGCTCCTACCGCCAGGCCATGGCCTCGGTGGGTGACAACCCGGTCGAGCTGTTCGGCGAACTGATCGGCAGCCCGGTGTCGCTGATCCTGACAACGGCACTGGTGCTGGTCCTGCTGAGCAACACGCCGCTGTTCGGCTGGCTGAAACGCAAACGCAAAGCTGCATCGATTCAACCTTGATCCACCGCGTCACGCATGCTCCGGAAACGGATAAATAAAAACAACCAATGGAGAAACTCCACATGCTCAAACACCTACTGACCGGCGTCGCTTTTTCCCTCAGCGCACTGACGCTCGCCCTGCCCGCACATGCCGAATACCCGGAGCGCAGCATCCAGGCAGTGATCCCCTGGGGGGCCGGCGGCGCCACCGACAACGTGATGCGCAGCCTCTCCCCCTACGTCGAGAAGGAACTGGGCACCAAGCTGATCCTCAACAACCGCCCCGGCGGCACCGCGGTGATCGGCAGCAGCTACGTGCTGCAGCAGAAGCCCACCGGCTACACCCTGCTGCTGGGCGCCGAGAACCCGCAGTTGTACAAGGTGCTGAAACTGGCCGACTTCGACTACGCCGACTTCTACCCGGTCAACATCATCGGCCAGAACGTGGTGGTGATCGCCGCCAACGCCGACAGCCCGTTCAACTCCATGGCCGAGCTGCTGGCCGAAGCCAAGGCCAAACCGGACACCCTGCGCATGGGTTCCACCGGCGCGGGCGGCCTGCCCAGCACCGTACACGCCATGGTCAACGCCGTGGGCGAGATGAAAGTCCGTGAGGTGACCTTCGGCGGCGACGGCCCGGGCATCACCGCACTGATGGGCAAGCACATCGACTTCATGCCGCTGAGCCTGGCTGCTGCACAAGAGCTGGTGCGCTCCGGCAAGCTGAAGGCCCTGGCCGTGCTGGCCGCCGAGGAAGTGCCGGAGCTGCCGGGCGTCGAGCCGATCACCAAGGCCCTGCCGGACATCGCCGAGTACCTGCCGTGGGGCCCGTTCTGGGGCGCCTTCGTGCACAAGGACACCCCGGACGACATCAAGAAGAAGCTGGTCGATGCCTACGGCAAAGCCGTTGCCAATGAAGAGTTCCAGGGCTTCCTTAAGAACTACGGCGCCCAGAGCCTGAACCTCAACGGCGCCGAAGCCGAGGAGTTCCTCAAGCGCTGGCAGTCGGTCACCGCCTGGTCGATGTACAAGGCCAAGGCCATCGAAGTCTCGCCGGATTCCGTCGGTATTCCGCAGCCGTAAGCCACTGGCCTAGCGCTGGCTGATGCCCGCGCAGTCGCCACTGAAGCGCCTCCCACAGGGTCATGCCTTGGGAGGCGTTTCAGTTTCCGGCCACCGAAAAACCGCCTCCTCCCGTAGCCTGGGCTGAGCGCAGCGATACCCGGGATAGACCAGCCCCGTAGGGTGGATGTCGCTTTTTACATCCACCATCGAGTGTGGATCGAGGAAGCGTGATCTCTCACTCCAGCCTGCCCAAAAGCTCGCGGGCAAGCCCGCTCCTACAGGAACATGCTCCGTGGGCATGTTTCTGTCGCGGCAACCGACACCATCCCGTAGCCTGGGTCGAGCGCAGCGATACCCGGGATCGATCCATCCTGCGCTGACTGTGGGAGGGGCTTCAGCCGCGACAACCACCACGCCTACACTCAACGCTGAATGCGAAACGCCTTGGGCGCCACGCCCGTTTCCCGTTTGAAGAACCGCGAAAAATACGCCGGCTCGGAAAAGCCCAGACTGTCCGACACCTGGTTCACAGTCATCACCGTGTACACCAGGCAACGCTTGGCTTCGAGCACCAGCCGCTGGTTGACCATCTGCAACGCCGACTGCCCCGCCAGGCGCCGGCACAGCGCGTTCAGGTGCGCGGCGCTGATGCCCACCGCCGCCGCGTAGCGTTCGATGGGCCAGTGGGCGCGAAAGTGCGCCTCGAGCAGTTTGGTGAACGCCTCGACGTGCTCGCGGCCCCGGTCGCGCGCCGGGCTTTCCTGGCTCGACAGCGCCAGCCAGCGGCGGCTGATCGATACCAGCAGCACGCTGATCAACGCCTGCAGCATCAGGTCACGGCCCGGTGCCTGGCGGCCATACTCCTGCACGATCGAGGCGAACAGCGCATCCAGCTGCGGCACCTCATCCCCCACCGCATAGCACACCGGGGTTTTCATCACCTGGCTGTCCAGGGTGCTGCACAGCTGCTCCACCAGGGGCTGCGCCAGGCTCAGGACATAGCCCTGGATGTCCCGGGAAAAACGAAAACCATGCACGCTGAGCGCCGGCACCACCTGCAGCGCCGGCATGGCGACCAAGTTGCTGCGCCCCTCCACTTCCAGCTCGGCCTGCCCGCCTTGGACATACAGCACCTGCACCAGGTCGCCATGCCTGTGCGGCTTGATCTCCCATTCGTGCAAGCGGCTGCGCTCGGGGATCGACTCGCAGTGAATGAGATCCGGTGTCGGCCAGGCCGCCGTCTCGCCATACAGCTTGAAAACCGGTACCGCCGCCTCCTGGTGTTTCAGCACACGCGCCTCCAGAAACCATGAAAAGTCCATGAATTGCGTTCGATAGTGCCTTCAAAGCCCACCGCCGATCCACAAAAAATACAGGCACGGTGCATCAGACACCACGTGCGTCGGCACCGGTCGACAGGAGAACAATAATGAAGACACAAGTCGCCATCATCGGCGCCGGCCCCTCCGGGCTGCTGCTTGGCCAACTGCTGCACAACGCCGGCATCGCCAACGTGATCATCGAACGGCAAAGCCCCGACTACGTCCTCGGGCGCATCCGCGCCGGGGTGCTGGAACAGGGCATGGTCGACCTGCTGCGCGAGGCCGGCGTGGCCGAACGCATGGACCGCGAGGGCCTGGTCCACGACGGCTTCGAGCTGGCCTTCAACGGCCGCTGCGAACACATCGACCTCAAGGGCCTGACCGGCGGCAAGAGCGTCATGGTCTACGGCCAGACCGAAGTCACCCGCGACCTGATGGACGCCCGCCAGGCCTGCGGCGCCCCCACCTTCTACGAAGCCAGCGACGTGCAGCCCCACGACCTGCAGGGCGAGCGCCCTTCGGTGACCTTTGTCCACCAGGGCCAGACCCTGCGCCTGGAATGCGACTACATCGCCGGCTGCGACGGCTTCCACGGCGTGTCCCGGCAATCCATCCCGGCGGACCAACTGCGCGAGTTCGAACGGGTCTACCCCTTCGGCTGGCTGGGCATCCTCGCCGACACCCCGCCGGTGAACGACGAGCTGATCTACGCCAACCACGAGCGCGGCTTCGCCCTGTGCAGCATGCGTTCCCCCACCCGCACCCGTTACTACGTGCAGGTCGCCGCCGACGAGCGCGTCGAAGACTGGTCCGACGAGCGCTTCTGGGACGAGCTGAAAAGCCGTCTCCCACAGCACATCGCCGACAAGCTGGTCACCGGCCCCTCCATCGAAAAGAGCATCGCCCCGCTACGCAGTTTCGTGGTCGAGCCCATGCAGTACGGGCGCCTGTTCCTGGTCGGCGACGCCGCGCACATCGTGCCGCCCACTGGTGCCAAAGGGCTGAACCTGGCCGCCAGCGACGTCAACACGCTGTTCCGCATCCTGCTCAAGGTCTACCGCGAAGGGCGCGTTGAACTGACCGAACGCTACTCGGCGATCTGCCTGCGGCGCATCTGGAAGGCCGAGCGCTTCTCCTGGTGGATGACCTCGATGCTGCACCGTTTTCCCGACACCGACGATTTCAGCCGGCGCATGCAGGAAACCGAGCTGGATTACTTCGTGAGCTCCGAGGCCGGTCGCAAGACCATCGCCGAGAACTACGTCGGCCTGCCGTACGAAACGATCGAGTAACGACGGGGCGCCGGACACCGGCGACCTGAATGCGTCCCCGCGCCGTCATCGCAATGCGTTCGATTATCGCCCACTAAGCCTTTGATCGAATTGAATCGCGACGTGCGACCTCGCACCATGCAGGCAGCGAGTCGCACAGGGTGCGGGCCACTTTGCCTGCCACAACGGGCAGCCCCAAGGGCTGCAACTGATCGCCAACTAACAATTAATAAGAAAGGAACACTGCGATGCACAAGCTTTCCAAAGCCTTCGTGACCCTACTGACCGCTGGCGTCTTCTCCCTCCAGGCCCACGCCGACGAGGCCGAGGTGACCCTCAAGATTCACCACTTCCTGCCCGCCCACTCGGTCACCCAGGCCGACTTCCTCAAGCCCTGGGCCGAGAAGGTCACCGCCGAATCCAACGGCCGGATCCAGTTCCAGTTCTACCCCTCGATGCAACTGGGCGGCACCCCGCCACAACTGATCGACCAGGCCCGCGACGGCGTCGCCGATATCGTCTGGACCCTGCCGGGCTACACCAGCGGCCGCTTCCCCCTGGCCTCGGCCTTCGAACTGCCGTTCATGAGCCGCTCCTCGGAAGCCAGCAGCCAGGCCATGTGGGACTTCCTCGAAGCCCACGGGCAGAAGGAATTCGCCGGCGTGCACCTGCTGGCCACCCACCTCACCGACGGTGCCCTGCTGCACACCGCGAAAAAGCCGATTCGCACCCTGGCCGATTTCCGCGGCCTGAAGCTGCGCTCGGCCAACCGCGTGTCGACCAAGCTCATTTCCATGCTCGGCGCCACGCCGGTGGCCATGCCGGTTCCCCAGGTTCCCGAGGCGCTGTCCAAAGGGGTCGTCGACGGGGCCGTGCTGCCATGGGACGTGGTACCGGCGCTGAAACTGCATGAACTGGTGAAGTACCACACCGAAATGGCCCCCGGTCAGCCGGCGCTGATGCACACCGCCCTGGTCCTGGCCATGAACCCGGCCAAGTACGCCAGCCTGCCCGATGACCTGCGCCAGATCATCGACAACAACAGCGGCCGCGAGCTGTCGCGCCAGGCCGGGCACATCTGGGACACCAACGTGATCGAGACCGGCCACAAGCTGGCCGAATCGCGTGGCAACGAGATTTACGTGCTGCCCGCAGAAGAACAGGCCAAGTGGGTCGCCATCGGCAGCAAGCTGGACAAGGACTGGATCAAGGAAGTCGAGAGCAAAGGCAACGAGAACGGTGCAGCCCTGCTGCAGGACGTACGTGACCGGGTCGAGGCGTACAACGCCAAGCTCGCCAACTGAAACCGTCACCGTCGTTGCCATGGCCGGTGTAACAACACCGGCCCTTGCGGAGTTTCCTCATGATCGAAAACCCTGTTTACCCGGGGCAGGCTCATCGCACGCGGCCGCTTGGCCGCCTGCTGGATGCCCTGGCACGCTGGCTGGCCATCGTCGGTGGCCTGATCCTGGTCGCCATTACCCTGCTGTCGGCCTACAGCATCGCCATGCGCACCCTCTTCGACGCCCCATTGCTCGGCGACGTGGAGCTGGTGCAGATGGGCTGCGGCATCGCCGTGGTCAGCTTTCTGCCGCTGTGCCAGCTGCGCCGCGGCAATGTCATCGTCGACGCCTTCACCCTCAAGGCCTCGGCCAACGTGCGCCGGTTCCTGGACACCCTGGGCTGCCTGCTGATGGCCGTCTGCGCCGTGCTGCTGGCCTGGCGCTCGGCGGTCGGCACCCTCGACACCTACGCCAACGGCGAAGAGTCGATCATCATGGGCATTCCCATGTGGTGGTCGATGACCCCTTTCGCCCCGGCCTTCGCCCTGCTGGCCGTGGTCGCGCTCTACACCGCCTGGCTGGATTACCTCGGTGAAGGAGAACGGCCATGAGCAGTTTCGCATTGGGAGGGCTGTTCCTCGTTTTCCTGCTGATCCTGTTGGCCATCCGCATACCGATCGCCATCGCCATGCTGATCACCGGCATTGCCGGCTATGTCTCGATCAGCGGCTGGGACCCGCTGCTCAATTACCTGAAGACGGTCGCCTACGCCCGCTACACCGTCTACGACCTGTCGGTGATTCCACTGTTTCTGCTGATGGGGCAGTTCGCCTCCCGCGGTGGCCTGGCAACCGGCCTGTTCCGTGCGGCGGCCAGCATGGTCGGCCACTGGCGCGGCGGTCTGGCGATTTCCGCCATCGGCTCCTGCGCGGCGTTCGGCGCGGTATGCGGCTCCTCCATCGCCACCGCCGCGACCATGGGCCAGGTGGCACTGCCGGAGCTGCGCCGTTACAAGTACTCCAACTCCCTGGCCGTGGGCTGCCTGGCCGCCGGGGGCACCCTGGGCATTCTCATCCCGCCTTCGGTGGTACTGGTGATCTACGCCATCCTGGCCCAGCAGAACATCTCCACCCTGTTCATGGCCGCGTTCGTGCCCGGCATCCTGGCGGTCATCGGCTACATGATCACCATCGCCATCTATGTGCGGCTCTTTCCCGAGTCCGGGCCGGCGCAGGAGCGGGCCAGCTGGAAGCAACGGCTGATCGCGCAGAAAGGCGTATGGCCGGTGCTGCTGATCTTCCTGGTGGTGCTCGGCGGCATCTACGGCGGCTGGTTCACCCCCACCGAGGCCGCGGCCATCGGCACCGTGGGTACCGGCTTCTTCGCCTTTACCCTGGGCAAGATGAAATTCGGCGAGTTCAAGGAAGTGCTGCTGGGCACCGCGATCACCACCGCCATGATCTTCATGATCCTGCTGGGTGCCGACGTGCTGAACGCCTTCCTGGCCATCTCGCAATTGCCCAACGCGCTGGCCGACATGGTGGCCGGGGCAGGACTGCCGCCGTTCCTGGTACTGGCGGGCATCCTGATCCTGTACCTGATGCTCGGCTGCGTGATGGACACCATGTCGATGATCCTGCTGACCATCCCGATCTTCTTCCCGATCATCATGGGCCTGGACTTCTACGGCCTCGACGAGACGGAAAAGGCCATCTGGTTCGGGATCCTGGCGCTGATGGTGGTGGAGATCGGCATGATCACCCCGCCGGTGGGCATGAACGTCTACGTGATCGCCAGCATGGCCCGCGATATCAGCATGCGCGACGCATTCATCGGGGTCGTGCCGTTCCTGATCTCGGACATCGTGCGGGTGATCATCCTGGTGCTGTTCCCCTCGATCACCCTGTGCCTGGTGCGCTGGCTGACCTGACGCCCCTGTTTCACCTCCCCCGCCGTGGGAGCGACGGGGGCCGCTTCACCACAACAACAAAGGAAAACAACAATGACAAAAACCATCGCCGCATTGCCACCCAGCCTCGTGGCACTGGCCATCGCCGCCAGCGCCTTGCCAATGACCACCCATGCCGCCGGCTTCGTCGAAGACGCCAAGGTCACCCTCGGCCTGCGTAACTACTACTTCAACCGCAACTACCTGAACAACAGCGACCCGCGCATCCAGGGCGAACTCCAGGGCCAGGCCGAAGGCTGGACCCAGAGCTTCATCCTCGACGCCCGCTCCGGCTTCACCCAGGGCACCGTCGGCTTCGGCCTCGACGTGCTGGGCCTGTACAGCGTCAAGCTGGACGGCAACCGTGGCGCCGCCAACACCAACCTGATGCCGATCCACGACGACGGCCAGGCTGCTGACGACTTCGGCCGTACCGCCGTCGCCGCCAAGGCCAAGATCTCCAAGACCGAGCTGAAGGTCGGTGAGTGGTTCGCCGTGCTGCCGATCCTGCGTGCGGACGACGGTCGTTCCCTGCCGCAAACCTTCCAGGGTGCGCAGATCACCTCCAACGAAATCGACGGCCTGACCCTGTACGGCGGCCAGTTCTGGAAGAACAGCCAGCGTCACGACGCCAGCCGTGAGGAGATGACCTTCACCCTCAATGGAGTTGCCCATGAAGGCGACGACTTCAACTTCGCCGGTGGCGAGTACAAGTTCAACGGCAACAACACCATGGTCGGTGTCTGGCACGCCCGCCTGGAAGACGTCTACCAGCAGAGCTACGTGCAACTGACCCACGCCCAGCCGGTCGGTGACTGGACCCTGAGCGCCAACCTCGGCTACGTCGACGGCAAGGACGAAGGCTCGGCCAAGGCCGGCAAGCTGGACAACAAGGTCTACCAGGGCATGCTCTCCGCCAAGCACGGCAGCAATACCTTCTCCGTGGCCTACCAGAAGCTGAACGGCGACACCAAGTTCATGCGTATCGACGGCGCCAGCGGCGGCACCCTGGTCAACGACGGTTTCACCAACAGCTACGACAACCCGAACGAGCGTTCCTGGCAGCTGCGTCATGACTTCAACTTCGCCGGCGTCGGCATCCCTGGCCTGACCCTGATGAACCGCTACGTCAGCGGCGACAGCATCCACGCTGGCGGCCGCAAGGACGCCGAAGAGTGGGGCCGCGAGTCCGAACTGGCCTACACCATCCAGGAAGGCACCCTGAAGAACCTCAGCGTGCGCTGGCGCAACTCCGACGTCCGCCGCGACGTTGGCCAGGACCTGCACGAGAACCGTCTGATCATCAACTACCCGTTGTCGATCCTGTAACACCCGCTTCTGATTGACTCCCAGTGTTTATTCAGCCCGTCCCCGCGACGGGCTTTTTTATGGCGACGCCGCCATCCGTAGGGTGGGTTAGGCGCCTGGCCGCAAGCCCTGCAACACCACAAAAATCGGCTGCGCCGTAACCCACCATATGGCCTCAAGAACGACAA
>NZ_JAOCAH010000023.1 GCF_029839275.1 Pseudomonas sp. GD03944 | reverse complement strand
GCTGGGGTTTCGTCTTTTAAGGGCGGAAAAAGCGGCGGAGATGGACTAGGCCTGGATGGGCTCCTTCGCCTCAGGCTCATCGTGCTCAAAACAGCCGCACCACTTGTGCAATAGCTTGAAGCACCAATCCCCCTGGCGCCGCCTCTTTCCAGCAGGCACAAAAAAGCCACCCCGCAGGGTGGCTTCTTGAATGCACCGACAACTCAGTCGCCGCGGTACTCGCAACCGCTGGTACAGGTCTCATGGATACGGATGCGCGACAGCTCCGGAAGTAACGGCTTGAGCTGCTGCCAGATCCATTTGGCAAGCACTTCGCTGGTGGGGTTTTCCAGGCCGGGGATGTCGTTCAGGTAGTTGTGGTCAAGCTGCTCATAGAGGGGCTTGAAGATTGCCTTGATCTCGGAGAAGTCACGAATCCAGCCGGTATGGGGATTCACCTCACCTTCGATATAGACCGCCACGCGGAACGAGTGCCCATGCAGGCGCCCGCACTTGTGGCCTTCCGGGACGTGAGGGAGGCGGTGAGCGGCCTCGAACATAAACTCTTTGAACAGTTCCACGCGATCTCTCTTCGACAATGCGGCGGAGCGCCCCATGGTGATGGGGCGCCTGAAGTGGAGGGCGATTTTAGCAGCTCGGTCCGTGCTGTAACCAATGCCGAAGCCATCGCCCTGTGCCGTTAGTCTTGTCGATCGCGCCTGGCGGGCATCACTGTGCGTCGAGGGCCCCGTTGCGTTCATGCCGATACACGCTGACTGCTTCGTACACGGCCTTTCTCAGGCGGTTGATGCCACCGATAGGGCGATGCTCCGGCAATGCATGCCAGGGATTGAACGACAGGTTGTCGCAGAACAGGTTCTGTTCGCTGCTATCGAAGTCCTGGGCTGGGAGTTTGATGGTGGCGACGGTCTCGAAGGGCGAAACCGACTCACTCCACTCCACGCTCGGGTCTTCGATGGGCATGTAGTACTCGGGGTTTTGTCGTTGCACCTGCAGGGCGAAGCACGCCGGCGCCCGGTCCAGGGACAGCTGCTGATAAAGCGCGCTGCGCAGGAAGTTGGGCAGGTCCTTGTTCTGCTCCGGTACGGCGTAGGTCGGGCAGTTCTCCGGGGTGGGGATCACGCGGTACTTGATGTTGTGCGGCCCGAGCTTGAACGGTGCGATGGAGTTGTAGGTGGTCTCGGTCGGGCTTTCCGGCGCAGGCGAGAGCGTCTTGAGGGCAATGACCAGGTGGCGGATTTCCCAGGTGCGCGGGTCCCAACTGGGGAAGAAGGCCATGGCTTTCTTGCCGTCGGCCTGGGCGGCGAAGTTGGTCTTGTACTCGGCGACGTCACGGACGAAGAAGACCGGGTGATTGAACATCACGAAGTCCTGCTCGTCGGTTCGGCCCGGGGCGTTGAGCAGCTTCTGGCCCGGCACATCGAGCAGCTTGATGGCCATGCCGCGGGCATCGCGGGCGCGGTCGAATTGCGGGTAGGCGTTGCCGTTGGACAGGCGCATCCAGGCATTCCAGGTCTTGCCTGGCTCGCTGAGGACGCCATGGCGCAAGCTGCTGTCGAGGTCCGGTAGCACCGTGACCTCGGCCTTCACGCAGCCATGAGCCTTGGCGTGAGCATCACGCAACACCCGGGTGTTGTCCCGGTGCTGTTCCACGACGCGGATGGCATCCTCGATGATGCCCTGGGTCAGGGCCGCTTCCTCGGGGGGAATCTGCTCTTCGCTGGACACCGGGCCCGAGAACTTCCAGCTGTAGTACGCGGTGCCAATCAGCCAGCCACCCACTCCCAGGACCAGCACTGCGAGAAGCAGTTTGCCGAGCAGGCGACCCAGCCACAGCCAAAGCCGTTTGATCATCGAATGACTCCTTGTTCTTGTTGGTTGTTCCTGGCGGCTTTGCCGCTACGGTCCGTTCGTTTCAGAGCTGACAGGTCGGACCCGGGCGCCAGGGTTTGGCCGGAATCGGTTCCAACTGTTCCTCGCGCGCGGTATCGCCCAGCACCTTGAGGTATTCGATCAGCGCCCAACGTTCTTCCGGCTGCAGTGCCCGGCCGATCACGCCGTCCTGGCGACAGCCGTCACGGAATTCGTGGCCGCGGTTGCCGTTGCCGGTGATGGTGGTATCGAACAGGAAGCCGCCCGGGAACTTGTCGCTGACGAAACCGACCTGCTTCGGATTGAACTCGAAGTTGCCAACCCAGAAGCTGGTCTGGCGCTCGGACACTGGCGAGAGCAACTGGAACAGCGTGGGCACTGAGCCGTTGTGCAGGAAGGGCGGGGTGGCCCAGATGCCGTCGAGCGGGCGGGCCTTGTAGCCGCGTAGCTCCTGGACGCCGATGGGCAGGCCGTAGCCATCCATGCGCCAGCGCTCCTCGGGCGTGACGCCAGCATCCCGATAGGCGCGGTTTTCCACGTAGGCGGTGATGTAGGCGAGGCCCTTGGCGCTGGAGATGCTGCGCATGTCGAGTTCGCTCGGGGTGATGTTCTGCAGCGTCACGTCGAGACGGCCCAGCTCTTCAGGTGTCCAGCCGAGCTTGCTGATGTCGAAGCGATGGTCGGCAATGTTGTCGGCGGTGGTCGAGTCGGTGCCGATGACATCGGTGGAGACGATGCGCATCCGCCATTCGGGGTCGCGATCGGGCGCCATGCGCTCATCACGGGGCTTGGGATCGGGGGCATGGCAATAGGCGCAGTTTTCCTGGAACAGGGCGCGCCCGCGGCTTGCCAGCGGCATGTCGATCTTGCCGAGCACCTCCTGCGGCCAGGTTGGCGGCTTGAGGTGCTTGAGGGTTTCTTCCAGGGTGTAAAGGTCGTGCAGGCGGACGCTCGAGGCATAGCGCTCGTTTTCAGGCACCGCTTGTCCGTTGTGCTGCATCAGGCGCAGGGTCGCGCCGACGCCAAGCGCCTCGCCGACGTTGCGCGCCATGGGCTGCATGGCGGAGCCGTTCCATTGCACCCAGTCGAACTTCCAGATGTCCCAGACCTGCGGGTAGCTGACCGGCGCATTGGCGATGCGGTAGTTGCTGGCGTCGATGGCGTCGCCGAACACGGTATTGGCGATGCGGCCGAAGGCATCGGTACGGCCGAAGCCTTCCTCGGTCGGGTAGAGACCGCGGTGCCAGTCGTTGAAGGCGGTGCCCAGCAGGCGATCGAGCACGATCTTGAAGTCGCGGCGCAGCTCATCCCGGCCCGTCGGGTACGCTTCGCCAAGAACTTCCTTGGCGAAGCGGCGGAATTTGAGCGGGTTGTAATAGGTGAAGGCCATGCTCATGCCGAGCGACTGGCCGAAACTGCCGCCGCGGATGGTCGGCACGGTCGACGCCAGGGAGTGCAGGGCGGCGCCGCCGTCGATGCGAATGGCCTGGCCCTGGTAGCGCAGTTCGCCGGTGTGGCAGGCCGCGCAGCTGATGTCGAGGTAGTTGATGCCGCTCTCGCTGTCTTCATGACGGGCGAAACCCACCGGCAGGTTGCCTGGATTGAGGGCGGTCGGCTGTTGCTTCGGGTCCACCAGGAAGCCGAAGCGGGCCAGGTAGTCCGGCGTGGCGAACTTGCTTTTGCCGAAGGGCATTTCCAGCGCGCTGAACCACTCGTACTGCAGGCCTTTTACCTGGGTCCCCTGGGGGGTGTAGTAGTACGTCTGCCGTTGCTCGGCGCTCCATTGATCCAGGTAATGGAGCTTGTCGGGCTGCTGGTAGTGCGGAAGGTTGGGGAACGCGATGAAGTACAGGGCCACGGCGAGCACGGCTGCGAGCAGCAACAGAAACCCGAGGAGAACACGGCGTAGTGTGCGCATTGGAGACGTCCTTGTAGCTTTATTATTTGTGCAACTTTATGCCAAGTAAGCTCAATAATGGCAAGCCGCCATAGCGCAATTGTCTATCGCCTATTCACAGCGCCACGGTCGAGCAAAGTGACGTGTTATTCCCTGTTCCAGAACGAACCGAAATTAGCGTTATAAGTAATTGTTCCATAGGGCGTCAAAGTTCTTGCTAGCGTTACACCTACGCGCGCCAAACTATTGTTTTTAATAGAATTACAAATTAATGGCGCCAAGGATCGGTTAGGTTGGAAGCCGTTAGCATTGCCACCCGGCAGTTATTGATCATTGAGCCATGCCCTGCGTGCAGCCGCATCGTTGCCTCATTGCAGGCGCGCGGCTGGCAGGTACGTCCGGTCGCAGGCGCGGCCTTTACCCGGCAGGCCGGGGACGCCGTGCTGATTTGCCTGGACGGCCCGCTGCGTCACGAACTTCCGTCATTACGGGCGCTGATCACCCACAGCGAGATCGAATGGATTGCCGTGTTGGGTGAAGCAACTGCTGCGGAGTATTCCGTCATGCGTTTCGCGGTCGACTGGCTGTTCGATTACCACTGTCTACCCGTCGACGATGACTCCCTGCATCTGGCACTGGAGCGTGCCGTTGCGGTCGCCCGTTTGCGCGTATCGACGAAAGTGAATCCGCTTGCCGACAGTGTCGCGCTGGGTAATTGCCGGGTGATTCGCGAGTTGCGCAAGGCATTACCCGCATTGCTGGAAACCGAAGCCTCTTTGTTTATCCAGGGCGAGTCCGGTACCGGCAAGGAAATGCTCGCGCGGAAGTTGCACCAGTCGGCTGGCCATGCACCTGGATCCTTCGTGGTATTCGACGATCTCATCGCCGCCGATGCCGGGACTCTCCAGGCCGCCTTGGCTGGCGAGAATCCCGAGCATCCGCGCGGCACCCTGTTCGTGGCCAGCCTGCCAACACTGAACGAGGCGCAGCAGGCGCTGCTCGTCGAGTTTCTGCGCGAGGTCCAGGCGTGGGATGTGCCCCACGGCTACTGGCGGCTGGTAGTGGCCAGTGATGAGAACCTGGCTGTGCTCCTGAGCGAAGGGCGCCTGCACGAGGCGCTCTACCAGCACCTGGTCGGTGTGCAGGTGCGCCTGCCGACGCTGTACGAGCGGAGCGCCGATATCCTCCTGCTGGCCGAGCATTTTGCCCGGCGCTACGCCAGCGACCTCGCGGTGCGGCCACGGCGCTTCAGCGACCAGGCAATCAGCGCCCTGCAGCAGCATGACTGGCCGGGCAACCTGCGCGAGCTGAGCAACCGGGTGCGCCGGGCCGTGGCGCTTGGGGAAGGCGTGCAGATCGAGGCCAGCGACCTGGGGTTCGATCCACCCCATATCGGGGAGGCGCTCGGCACCCTGGCCGACTACATCCTGCAGGCGGAACGGCAGGCGCTCAACGACGTGCTGCGCTGCTATTCGAAGAACATGAGCCAGGCCGCCCGGGTGCTGGGGATTTCCCGGCCGACCTTCTACCGGCTGCTGCACAAGCACCGCATGCGCTAGGCCGTGGTGCCTCTTCCATCCGCCAGCAGGAGGTTCGGTCTCATGCCGGAGAGTGCAGCCACCGGCCGACGCATTCCAAGGCCTGCTCCCGGCGCTGCTGCCAGTCACCCTGGATGTGCTGGACGGGCAGGGCGTGACGCTGCAGCCAGTCATCGCAGGCACGGTGGAAGGCCACGCGCTGCTCCAGCTCCGGCTGGCAGCGCTGGCCGTCATCGACCCAGGGCACGTCCACCGGGTCGAGCAGCAGGTGCAAATCGTAGTGCCGGGCCAGCAGTTCGCCCTCCAGCCACGCCGGGCAAGCGCCGAACAGGATCTGGCTCCACAGCATGTTGCTGAGCAGGTGCGTGTCGAGGATCAGCAGTTCCGGTCGCTCAGCGCGGGCCTGGTCTTCCCACGCCAGCTGACCACGGGCGATCGTGCCGATATCGGCGTAGCAGGTGTCGCGCTGCTCCTGGTCGATGAAGTGGCGCACATACTCGCCGACGACCAGGCCGCCGAAGGTTGCCTGGATTTCGGCGGCGAGCCAGCTCTTGCCGCTGGACTCCGGCCCTGTCAGCACCAGGACCTTCATGGGCGCGCCAGCGCCTGGTCGCGCCGCCAGGTCACCCAGCCGGTCGCGGCCAGCAGGGTGAACAGGCCGTACAGCGCCGCCGTTGGATAGAGCCCCTGGTCGATGAAGAGCGCCACGAACAGCAGGTCGAGGACGATCCACAGCGGCCAGCATTCGACCCGTTTCTGCGCCATCCAGACTTGCGCCACCAGGCTGAAGGCGCTCAGCGCCGCGTCCTGCCAGGGGGCGCTGGCGTCCGTGTAATGGGCCATGGCAAAACCCAGTGCCGCCGCGCCGACGCAGCCCAGCGCCAGGCTGAGCAGCAGCCCCTGGGCGCCGAGGCGGCTGACCTGTACGCCGGTGTGGCGATCGCCGCCGTGGCTCCATTGCCACCAGCCATAGACCTGCAGAGCGGCATAGACGCCCTGCAGCAACATGTTCGAATAGAGCTTGCCCTGGAAGAAGATCCAGCCATACAGCAGCACCATCACCAGGCCGATCGGCCAGCACCAGCGGTTCTGTTGCACGGTGAGCCAGACCGCCCAGACCCCGAGGGCGGACGCCAGCAATTCAATCGACGACATGGGACTCCGGTGTGGCAGGCGGGATGGCCGGCGATTGTACCGGCTCCGCCGGGCGCGGTCTTGGTCCGGCGGGCGGTTCAGCAGGCCAGGCTGTCGGCCTGGCGGTAGAGCATCAGCAGCTTGCGGGTGATGGTCTGCTGAATGTCGTCACGCTCGAAGGTGGAGAGGCGAGTCAGGCGCGCCACCTGCAGCCGGTGCAGGTGGATATAGGGCATCTGCTGGTCGAACTCGCGCAGATCGCCTTTCATCATGATCGGCAGGAACACGTCGCCGACCTTCTTCTGGTTGCTGATGATCTGCGCCAGCGCCGGCTTGAACGGCATGGTGCGGGGCGCCGGGCCGCCTTCGCGAACCTGGGTGGCGAGCAGCAGGCCCGGCTTGCCCATCACCGCGCCGGGCAGCACGCACAGGCCGGTCTTGCGCACGGCATGGGCCTCGATGCCGTGCAGGGTGTCGTGGAAGGCGTAGGGGTTGGGCAGCACCACCATCTTGCGCCCCAGGTCACTGGGGAAGTGCAGGTTGTAGTTGGTGTAGAGCTGGCGCACGGACTCGGAATAGACGCACAGGCGGTTCTCGAACAGCTTGATGAAGCGCTCCGCCAGTTCGCGCCGGGCGATGCTGTCCAGGTCCCAAATCAGGTCCTGGTTCTGCGGCCGGGCGAGGTCGATTTCCTGGTGTTCCATGCTGCTCATGCAGACTGCTACCTCTAGACGCGGAATTGGCCCAACAGCCGGTTGAGTTGTTCGGCCAGTTGCCCGAGCCGCTGGCTGGCGTCGCTGGATTGCTCGGCCGCCATGGCGTTGTTGTGTGCCAGGCCGGCGGCCTGGGTCACGTTCTGGTTGATGTCCTCGACCACATGGGACTGCTGCAGTGTGGCACTGGCGATGGACGCGTTCAGGCTCGTCAGGTTGCGCAGCGACTGGGCGATCTGGGTCAGGCTTTCACCGGCCTGGCTGGCCTGCTCGACGGTCAGTTGCGAGGCACGGCTGCTTTCGTTGATCACTTTCACCGCGGCTTCGGAGTTGCCTTGCAGGCGCTCGATCATACCCTGAATCTCGGCCGTCGATTGCTGCGTGCGTTGCGCCAGCAGGCGAACTTCGTCGGCCACCACCGCAAAGCCGCGGCCCTGTTCGCCAGCGCGGGCGGCTTCGATGGCGGCGTTGAGAGCCAGCAGGTTGGTCTGTTCGGCGATCGAGCGGATCACCTCCAACACGCTGCCGATCTGGGTGCTTTCCTGGGCCAGGGTCTGGATGACGCTGACCGCCTGATCGATGGTGCCGGACAGCTGGCCGATCTGCCGCAGGCTGGCGTCGATGTTCTTCTGGCCCTGGGCCGCCTGTTCCTCGGCAGTGTGCACTTCGCTGGAGGCATGTTCGGCGTTCTTGGCCACATCCTGCACGCCATAGGTGACCTCGTTGATCGCGGTGGCCACCAGCTCCATCTGCTGGGACTGCTGCTGGCTGTGTTGCTGGGCGTTGCCGGCGATGCCGCCCAGCGAGCGCGCCGCCTGGTCCAGGGCCCCGGCCGAGTCGAGGGACTGGCGAATCACCTGGCGCAGCTTGTCGGTGAAGGCGTTGAAGTGCCGCGCCAACGCGCCCAGCTCGTCCTGGCCATTGGCATCCAGGCTGCGGGTCAGGTCGCCTTCGCCGCTGGCGATGCTGGCCATGGCGTTCACCGCGTCCTGCAGCGGGCGGGAGATGCTGCGGGCGATCAGGGTCACCAGCAGGGCCAGCAGCACGGCGATGCCCAGGCCAATCGCCGAGGCGCTCACCGCCTGGCTGCGGAACTCGGCCTGCACGTCATCGACGTACACACCCGAACCGAGGATCCAGCCCCAGGGCTGGAACAGCTCGACGTAGGAAATCTTCGGTACCGGGTCAGTGGAGCCCGGCTTGGGCCAGCGGTAATCGACCTGGCCAGCGCCCTGGGCCTTGGTGATACGCACCATCTCGTTGAACAGCGGCTTGCCGTCCGGGTCCTTGTAGCCGGAGAGGTTTTGCCCTTCGAGCTTGGGATTGGTCGGGTGCATGACCATGGTGGGGGTCTGGTCGTTGATCCAGAAATACTCCTGGCCGGCATAGCGCAGGCCGCGGATCACGTCCATCGCCTGCTTCTGGGCCTCTTCCCGGGTGAGGGTGCCGGCGGCTTCCAGCTTCTGGTAGTAGGTAAGAATGCCGACGGCACTCTGCACCACGTGCTGGGTCTTTTCGCCCTTGGCGGCGTACAGGTCGCTGTGCACCTGCTTGAGCATGATGATGCCCAGGCTGACCAGCATGAGGACGGAAACGGCAAGAATCAGCCACAGGCGACGGCTGATGGGAAGGCTACGCAGACTGTTCATGGATCGGATTGCTCCCGGTTATTGTTATTGCGGTCGGGGCGAGGAGGGGACCACCTGTTTACGCCGGCCCGTGAACGCTGGGCTGGCGTCGTAACAACTGGTCTTTCTTTTTAGCGGCGCGGAGTCATTCAGCGCAGCGGCTTTATAGCCTGCTTCTCTGATAGCATTTCGGCACTTGCGCCGCAAACCTGAGTGCTCATGGTTTTTTCTCCATGGCCGGAACCAAGGTGCAGGCTTTCAGTCCGAGAGTCGCTGGCCTGGCTGGCCGGCCACTCATTTTGCAGTTTGCGCAGCAGTCAGCGCGTTATAGGAGTTTGGATGGACCTTTGGGCAGGCGCACAGGCGCTGATTCTGGGTATTGTCGAGGGCATCACCGAGTTTTTGCCGATTTCCAGCACCGGGCACCAGATTATCGTTGCCGATCTCATCGGCTTTGGTGGCGAACGGGCCATCGCCTTCAACATCATCATCCAGCTCGCGGCCATCCTGGCGGTGGTCTGGGAATACCGCCGGAAAATCCTCGAGGTCGTGGTCGGGTTGCCGAAAGAGCAGCAGGCCCAGCGCTTCACCGGCAACCTGCTGATCGCCTTCTGCCCGGCCCTGGTGCTGGGCGTAGCCTTCGCCGACCTGATCCACGAATACCTGTTCAACCCGATCACCGTGGCCACCGCGCTGGTGATCGGTGGCGTGATCATGCTCTGGGCCGAGCGCCGTCAGCACCTGGTGCATGCCGAGACCGTGGATGACATGCGCTGGACCGACGCCCTGAAAATCGGCTTCGCCCAGTGCCTGGCGATGATTCCCGGCACCTCGCGTTCAGGCGCCACGATCATCGGCGGCCTGCTGTTCGGCCTGTCGCGCAAGGCGGCCACCGAGTTCTCGTTCTTCCTGGCGATGCCGACCATGGTCGGCGCCGCGGTGTACTCCGGCTACAAGTACCGGGACCTGTTCCAGCCCGCCGACCTGCCGGTGTTCGCCATCGGCTTCGTCACCTCGTTCATCTTCGCGATGATCGCCGTGCGGGCCCTGCTCAAGTTCATCGGCCACCACAGCTACGCGGTGTTCGCCTGGTACCGGATCGGCTTCGGCCTGTTGATCCTGGCCACCTGGCAACTGCACCTGATCGACTGGAGCACCGCCGCCGGTTGAGGCGTAGGGCCGTATTCGCCGCAGTGATGAAAGGCGCACCCCGGGGTGCGCCTTTGTCATAGTGGGCCACGGACAAGGAGGCACCATGCACGCACTCGACCACCGCTTGCTCGACGTCAATGGCATCACTCTCAGTCTTTACGCGGCCGGGCCCGAGGACGGGGCGCCGGTGTGGCTGCTGCATGGCTTCCCCGAGTGCTGGCACTCCTGGCGGCAGCAGATCGCGCCGCTGGCCGAGGCCGGTTACCGGGTGCTGATCCCGGAGATGCGCGGCTATGGGCAGAGCAGCGCCCCGGCCGACCCGGCGGCCTATGACCTGATCACGCTCTGCGCCGACATCCAGGCCGCCATGGACCAGCTTGGCCAGCAGCACGTCTGTGTGGTCGGGCATGACTGGGGCGCGCCGGTGGCCTGGCACCTGGCGTTGCTCGAACCGCAGCGGGTGAGGGCGGTGGCGGCCATGGCGGTGCCCTATGGCGGGCGGCCGCGCCAGCCACCGATCGACTTCATGCGCCAGCACTACGCCGACCGCTTCCACTACATGCTGTATTTCCAGCAGCCCGGCGTGGCCGAACGGGAGATGGACGCAGACATCACCCGCACCTTGCGCCTGATGATGCACAACACCTCGGCCGCCGTGCCCAAGGATTTCTTCCTCCAGGAAAAGCCCGCTGGCGCTGGCCTGCTGGACGGCCTGGAGGACCCCGGCGTGCTGCCACCCTGGTGCGATGCCGAGGCCTTTGCCGTGTACAAGCAGACCTTCACCGGCCGCGGCTTCCACGGGGCCCTGAACTGGTACCGCAACTTCGCGCGCAACTGGCAGCGCACCGAGCCGCTGGACGCGCTGAATGTCGAGCAGCCGGCGCTGTTCCTGCTGGGCGACAAGGACCCGGTCGGCACCCTGGAGGCCTACACCCTGAAGCAGATGCCCAAGCGTGTGCCGCATCTGGAGCAGCATCTGCTAAGCGACTGCGGGCACTGGGTGCAGAACGAGCAGGCTGCCGAGGTCAATCGCCTGTTGCTGGCGTTTATGGCGCGCCACTTTTGCGCCTGAATGGCTAGAGTGCGGCCTTTTCGCACGAGCAGGCACAGATGGAACAACGTGGGGTGTTGCGCAGCTGGAACGATGATAAGGGCTTCGGCTTCATTCAGCCGGAGCGCGGCGGCGCCGAGCTGTTCGCCCACATCTCGGCCATGCGCGGCGACCGTCGCCCGGTAGCGGGTGACCAGGTGCTGTACATCGCCGGCAAGGACGCCCAGGGGCGGCCCCGCGCCGAACACATCCGCCTGGACGGCGAGCTGGCTCTGGACCGTCCGGCCATCCGCCGCAAACCCCGGCCCCAGGCCGACAAACCCGCTGCGGCCAGGCCTGCCGCACGCAAGGCCGCACCCAGGAAAGCCCGCGCACCGCGCAACGACAGCGGCCCGGTGCACAACATCGGCGGCAAACTGCTGATCCTCGCCGCGTTGTGCTGCCTGCCGGTGCTCGGTGGCCTGCAGCTGTTGGTGTCGTCGGGTTTCGTCTGGGTGCTGGTGGCTTACCCGGTGGCCAGCCTGGTCAGCTTCGTGCAGTACTGGCAGGACAAATCCAGCGCGCAGAACGGTCGCTGGCGCACCCCGGAAAAGGCCCTGCATGTGGTGGAGCTGGTGGGTGGCTGGCCCGGCGCGCTGGTGGCCCAGCAATGCTTCCGCCACAAGACCCGCAAGGCCACGTATCAGGTGGTGTTCTGGGGCATTATCGTGCTGCACCAGGCGGTCTGGATCGACTGGCTGCTGCTCGACGGCGCGTTCCTGGGCGACTTGCTGCGCCGCTACCTGCCGATCTGATCGTCATCCAGCAGCAGGCCGACCTGCCTGCGTTTGGACAGCTTCTGCACCACCAACTGATGGGAGCGGGTCAGCAACTGGCGCAGCTCGTCATCGCCGATCGGCAGTTTCGTGCAGCTCATGCTGATCCAGTGGGCGCGCGCCAGGTAAGGCGCCGGGCGGATGCCCGGTCGGTCGACGTAACCGAGGAACAGGTCGCGGTCGACCTTGAAGGCCAGGTCATGGCCGAGGAAGTTGAGGATGGCGAACATCTTGTTCTCGGCAATCGAGAACACCTGGTTGTTGCCCCACTTGAAGTCTTCCCGCGCCCCGGGCAGTTGCAGGCAGAACGCGGCGATATCCTGTTGATTCATCTGAAGTGCGCCAAGGTGTGGTGTTCAAGGGACGGCCAGGTGGATGACCGCCGGATCAGATCGGTTGTTCCCAGTCGTGCGAGGCCTGGCTGACGTATTCGATCCAGGCGCGCACCGCCGGCAGCATACCGCGGCGGTGGGTGTACACCGCCTGGAAGTGGGCCGGGGGCAATGACCAGTCGGGCAGCAGGCGAACCAGTTGGCCGTTGTCCAGCTCCTCGCGGCAGAAGGGCGCCGGCAGCATGCTGAAACCCAGCCCGTCCAGGGCCGCGCGCTTGCGCACGGTGAAGTCTTCGATGGCCAGCCGCGCTTCCAGGATCACCTCCTGCTGATGCCCACTGTCGTGCACCAGGCGCAGGTGCACCTTGCGGTCGGTTTCCAGGGCGCCCAGGGTCGGCAGCTTGCCCAGGTCGTGCGGCGTCAGAATGGCCTGGCCCTCAAGCAGGGCGGGCGCCGCCACCAGGTAACCCTGGGCCGGCGACAGGCGTCGGGTGATCAGGTTGGGGTCTTCGTCGTCGGCACTGCGCACGCGCATGGCCACGTCGATGCCTTCGTTGAGCAGGTCCACGCGGCGGTTGGTCTGCATCAGTTCCAGCTGCACCCGGGGGTAGGTCGCCAGAAAGCCGGACACCAGTTCCGGCAGCGCCGCGATCCCCACCGGGGCGCTGATACGCAAGCGGCCGCGCGGCTCGCTGGTCAGGGTGGCCACGGCTTCTTCGGCCTGCTCGGCCTCCAGCAGCATGGCCTGGCAATGGCGCAGGTAGCGTTCGCCGATGTCGGTCAGTGCCAGCTTGCGCGTGGTGCGTTGCAGCAGGCGCGCGTCCAGGCGGTCCTCCAGTTCGGCGATACGCCGCGACAGGCGCGACTTGGGAATACCCAGCAAACGCCCGGCCGCCGCGAAGCCGCCGGCTTCCACCACCTTGGCGAAATAGAACAGATCATTGAGGTCATGCATGGTCATTGTCCTGTCAGTGGGACGAACTATCGCATTTTCGGCGACTAATACGCGATTGTTTTCATCGGTAGTATCTCCACCATCTTGACCGCTCAGCAGCGACCCTTTTCCCGGAGACCGATATGAAACTACTGCACCTCGATTCCAGCATCCTCGGCGAAGCCTCTGCTTCGCGTCAGCTCAGCCGCGCCGTGGTGGACGCCTGGAAAGCGGCCTCGGCGGACATCGAGGTGACTTACCGTGACCTCGACGCCGATGCGCTGAGCCACCTGTCCGCTGCCAGCCTGGTGGCCGGCGGTACCCCGGCCGAGCTGCGCGATGCCGCGCAGAAGCATGAGATCGCCCTGGCCGAGGCGACCCTGAACGAATTCCTGGCTGCCGACGCCATCGTCATCGGCGCACCGATGTACAACTTCGCCATCCCGAGCCAGCTCAAGGCCTGGATCGACCGTGTCGCCGTCGCCGGCAAGACCTTCGCCTACGACGAGAACGGCCCGAAAGGCCTGGCGGGCGGCAAGACCGTGGTGATCGTATCCACCGCCGGCGGCATCCACGCCGGGCAGCCCAGCGGCCAGGCCCACGAAGAATACCTGAAGTTCATGCTGGGCTTCCTGGGCATCACCGACATCGAAATCGTACGGGCCGAGGGCCTGGCCTACGGCGAAGAGCCGCGTGCCAACGCCATCGGCGGCGCCCAGGCGCAGATCCGCGACCTGTTCGTCACCGCCTGATCGCACCTGGCGCCCACAAAAAAGCCCGCTCATCGAGCGGGCTTTTTCATGTCGCCAATCAATCAGCAGGTCAGACGATGATGCCCTGGCTGCGCAGGTAATCGTCGTAGGTGCCGCTGAAGTCGGTCACGCCGTTGTCCGACAGTTCGATGATGCGGGTGGCCAGGGAGCCGACGAACTCGCGGTCGTGGCTGACGAAGATCAGCGTGCCCGGGTAGTTCTCCAGCGCCAGGTTGAGCGCCTCGATGGATTCCATGTCCAGGTGGTTGGTCGGTTCGTCCATTACCAGCACGTTGGGCTTCTGCAGGATCAGCTTGCCGAACAGCATGCGGCCCTGTTCACCCCCGGAGATCACCTTGACCGACTTGAGGATCTCGTCGTTGGAGAACAGCATGCGGCCGAGGGTGCCGCGTATCACCTGCTCGCCGGTGGTCCATTGGGCCATCCAGTCGAACAGGCTGACATCGTCCTCGAAATCGTGGGCATGGTCCTGGGCGTAGTAGCCGACATCGGCGCTCTCGGTCCACTTCACGCTGCCGGCGTCCGGCGCCATTTCACCCACCAGGGTGCGCAGCAGGGTGGTCTTGCCGATGCCGTTGGGGCCGATGATCGCCACGCGCTCGCCGGCTTCGACGGTGAAACTGAAGTTCTTGAACAGCACCTTGTCGTCGAAGGCCTTGGACACCTTCTCGATGGTCACGGCCTGGCGGTGCAGCTTCTTGGTCTGCTCGAAGCGAATGAACGGGCTGACGCGGCTCGACGGCTTGACCTCGGCCAGCTGGATCTTGTCGATCTGCTTGGCGCGGCTGGTGGCCTGCTTGGCTTTCGAGGCGTTGGCCGAGAAGCGGCTGACGAAGGTCTGCAGCTCGGCGATCTGCGCTTTCTTCTTGGCGTTGTCGGCCAGCAGCTGCTCGCGGGACTGGGTCGCCGCGGTCATGTACTCGTCGTAGTTGCCCGGGAACAGGCGCAGCTCGCCGTAGTCCAGGTCGGCCATGTGGGTGCAGACCGAGTTCAGGAAGTGACGGTCGTGGGAAATGATGATCATGGTGCTGTTACGCGCCGTGAGGATGTTTTCCAGCCAGCGGATGGTGTTGATGTCCAGGTGGTTGGTCGGCTCGTCGAGCAGCAGCACATCCGGATCGGAGAACAGCGCCTGCGCCAGCAGCACACGCAGCTTCCAGCCAGGGGCGACTTCGCTCATCGGTCCGAAATGCTGTTCCAGCGGAATGCCCAGGCCAAGCAGCAGCTCGCCCGCGCGGGATTCGGCGGTGTAGCCATCCATCTCGGCGAACTCGCCTTCGAGCTCGCCGACCTTCATGCCGTCTTCTTCACTCATTTCCGGCAGCGAATAGATACGGTCACGCTCGGCCTTGACCTTCCACAGCTCTTCGTGACCCATGATCACGGTGTCGATCACGTTGAATTCTTCGTAGGCGAACTGGTCCTGGCGCAGCTTGCCCAAGCGCACGTTCGGCTCGAGCATCACCTGACCGGCGGAAGGCTCCAGATCGCCGCCGAGGATCTTCATGAAGGTCGACTTGCCGCAACCGTTGGCGCCGATCAGGCCGTAGCGGTTGCCGTTGTTGAACTTGACGGAAACGTTCTCGAACAGCGGCTTGGCGCCGAACTGCATCGTGATATTAGCGGTGGAAATCAAGGGGTTACCTATCAGTGACTTGCAATGTGGCTGCCTCGGCCGGCTCGACTTGCTGTCGGTGCCCGTGCCGAGAGGCGCGCCGTCGTGGCGCAGGGATGGGCCAGGCAGTTGAACCCGGTTGCTGGGCGAAGCCGCATAATTGTCGCATAGCTGAGACGGCAGTCATATGGCAGCGGTCGTGATCGTATCGCCAATCCCCTGTTGATGGACGGGGCACAGGCATGCTGTTTTGGAATGGGCGAGTAAAACTTCGTAACAGAGGGGTGGGAATTTAACTACCGTTTGTATGTTAGCGTCGTTTCCCTTCGTCCACTGCCAGGAGCCCATGGGCCTATGACGTCGCAGAACGCTCCCGCCGAATCCGCTGTGACGCGCAAGCGCGTGCGCTTGAGCGCCGGGGCGCGACGCCAGCAAATTCTCGATGCCGCCCTGGTCGAGTTCAGCGCCCTGGGATTCGAGGGCGCGACCGTGGAGCGCATCGCCCGGCGTGTCGGTCTGACCAAGGCGGGGCTGTACGCCCACTTCGAGAGCAAGGACGCGATCTTCGAAGCGTTGCTGCGGGAAACCATCTTCTCCACCTCGACCCAGGGCCAGTGGCAGTGGGAGGAGGGCGCTACGCTGGAGCAGGTCGTCGACCGGTTTCTCGATCGCGTCTATGCCGCTATCGGCGACCCGCAGACCAGGGCCATCTTCCGCCTGCTGATCACCGAGAGCGGGCGCTCGCCCGAGAGGCTGCGCAACTGGCACGCGTGCATCTTCCTGCCCCATGCCCAGCGGCGCCAGGCGGAGATCGACGAGTGCGTCGAGCGCGGCGTGATTCCGGACAATGCCGTGTCGCGCAACTTCTCCCTGACCACCGCCCCGGCGCTGATAGCCATGCTGGCCTACCTGCTGGTCGGCTCGGAACTGGCCGAGCAGGAGGTAGCCGGTATTCGTCGTGCCCACCGGGAGATGCTGCTGATGCTCTTTGCCGGGGGGGAACGTCGATGAAGCGAGCTCATTGCCTGCCGCTCGTGCTTGCCGCCCTGCTGGGGGCCTGTGCCAGTGTTACCCCCGAGCCCGCGCACCTGCCTTTCGACCTGCCGAATACCTTCGTAGCGCAGCCCGCTGGCGCAATTGCGCCGGCCGACCTGTGGTGGCGGGAGTTCGCTGATGAGCGGCTCGATGCCTTCGTCGACATCGCACTGCAGAGAAATCCTGGCCTGGCCCAGGCGCTCGCACGTTCGCGCATGGCCGAGGCCCAGGTGCGGCTGAACCGGGCCGACCAGTTGCCGCAGGTGGGCATCGGTGCCGGGGCGGCCCGGCAGCGGCAGGGTATGCCCGATCTGATGGGCGGCGGTACGGCCCCGGTGATCAGCAACAACTACGACGTCGCGCTGGATGTCAGCTGGGAACTGGACATGTGGGGGCGCCTTTCGGCGCTGACGGCGTCGGCACGCGCCGATTACCTGGCCAGTGCCGAGCAGTTGCGGGGCATGCGCCAGTCGGTAGCGGCCGAAGCGGTGCAACTGTACTTCGAGATCGTACATGCCCACGCTCAGGTCGAACTCTCCGAACGCACGACCGAAGCCCTGGCCGAGATGGCCCGGCAGATTAATAACCGTGTCGAGGTCGGCATCACCTCGCCGGCGGACAGCATGCTGGCCGAGGCCAACCTGGAGTCGGCGCGCGCAGGGCTGGAACAGCGCCGTGAGGCCCTGGCCCGCAGCCTGCGCCAGCTGCAGGTGCTGATGGGCGATTACCCATCGGGACAGGTCGAGACCGCCGCGTCGCTGCCCGCCGTGCCGCTTGCGCCCGCCAGTGGCGTACCTGCCGATCTGCTCGCCCGCCGCCCTGATGTCCGGGCGGCCGAACTGGGCCTGCTCAGCGCCGGTTATCAGTTGGGCGCCGCCGAGCGTTCCTTCCTGCCGTCGTTGTCGCTGACCGGTTCGGCGGGTTATGCCGGCAGCGAGTTCGCCGAGCTGTTCAGCAACGGCAACCTGATCTGGTCCATCGCCGGCAGGGCCTTGCAGCCGGTGTTCCAGGGCGGTCGTCTGGTGGCACAGGTGGATATCGCCGAAAGCCAGCGCGACGAGGCGCTGAACGCTTATGCCGAGACCGCATTGGTAGCGCTTTCTGAAGTGGAGAGTGCGCTGGCCGTGGACACCTTGCTGGCGCGCCGCGAGTCGGCCCTGGACGCCTCGGCCAGCTCGGCAGAGGCGGCGGTGACCGTTTCGCTCAACCGCTACCTGCAGGGCATCGATCCCTTCCTAAACGTGCTGGAAAGCCAGCAGCGCGCGCTCGATGGGCGCAGCGCACAGATCACCGCGCGGCATGCCCGCCTGGAGAACCGAATTGCCCTGCACCTGGCGCTGGGCGGCGGTTTCGAGGATGCGTTGCCTGCTGCCGAACCGGACGCACCCTGATGAGCACGTACGCCATGACCCGATTCTGTCGCTACTCCCTTGCCCTCGCTGCGCTGCTCGGCCTGGCAGCCTGTGGCGGCTCGCCGTCCGAGGAGCCGCAGGATGATTCGCAGGCGAAAACCAGTGCCCAGCGCGCCACCAGTGTCAAGGTGGAGGCTGCGCAGCGGCGCGAGCTGCAGGCCTGGGTGTACAGCCAGGGGACTGCCCGTTCGCGGCAACGCGAATTCCTGACCTTCACCCAGCAGGGCGTGGTGTCCCATGTCGATGAAGAGCTGCGCGTCGGCATGCCGGTCAAGGCCGGCCAACTGATAGCCAATCAGGCGCCCGAGCGGGTGACGGCCGACCTGCAGGCTGCCAGGGCTTCGCTTGCCGAGGCGCAAGCGAGTCTCAAGCTCGCCGAGGTGACCGAGAAACGCTACGAGAACCTGATCGAACAGCGCTCCGCCTCCCGCCAGGAACTCGACGAAGCGCAGGTGCAGGTGCAGCAGGCCCGGGCCGTGCGTGACAACGCTCGTGCCGAACTCGCGCAGGCGCAGCTGAGTGTCGACGAATCGCGCCTGGTATCGCCCATCGATGGGGTGCTGGCGCGCCTCAATGTCGAGAAGGGGCGTTACTTCATGCCCAGCACCGTACAGACCGATACCGAGCAGAACGCCTTGCGCACCGTGCCCGCCATGGTTATCGATCCCGACCGCTTCGAGGTCAGGGTCGACCTGCCATCCTACAACTACCGACAGATTGCCGATGGCGCCAAGGCGGTGATTGGCGAGAACGTGTCGGTGGGTGGCCAGGATGTCGACCCGCTGGCGAACCGCTCGCGGGTGGAGGGGCAGGTTTACGCCATCAGCCCCTCGCTGGACCCTGAAACGCGCACCTTCGAGGTGATCGTGCACACCCATGGCAACGAAACCGGCCTGCAGGACGGCGAGTTCGTTGCAGTATGGATCGCCGAGCCTGCGGTCGAGGATGCCCTGGTCGTTCCCCTGGAGGCGCTGCGCTTTCGCAACGACCAGGCGTTCGTGTTTGTGGTCGAGGAGGGTGGCGACAAGGTCAGCGAGCGGCGGGTGGAGCTGGGCCAGCAGTCGGGCGAGTACCGAGCTGTCACCTCTGGCCTGGAGGAGGGCGAACGGGTCGTGACGGACGGCCGCGCAGCCCTTAATGACGGCCAGCAGGTGCGCATCATTGGCGGCGCCGGAGAGGCTCCATGAAGGGTGTCGACGAGCAGCGCCTGGCTGATGCCGGGGCGCCAGCGGAAAGCGCAGAGGTGCGCAACGCCCATCCCTTGGCGCGGTTCTTCTTCCTGCAGCCGATTTTCGGAATCCTGCTGGTCACCACGCTGCTGCTGGGCGGGCTGATGGCCTATACGCAACTAGTGAAGGAATCCCTGCCTGATCTGAACATTCCCCAGGCCACCATCACCAGCGAATGGCCAGGCGCCGATCCGCGCACCATGGAGGAGCAGGTCACCGATGTCATCGAGGACGAGGTGACCACCTTGCAGGGCGTGCGTCGTGTCGACAGCGCCTCGTTCGATTCCTTCTCGATCATCTCCGTCGAATTCGAGGCTTCGGCCGATCCGCTGGATGCCATGACTCGCTTGCGTGCTGCCGTCGCTGACGCCGAAGCCGAGTTGCCCGAGGACGTCGAGCGGCCGACCATTGCCCAGGCTTCGGTGGATGACCGGCCGATCTTCACCTTCACCCTGCATGGTGCCGCTGGCTCGGCGACGATGAATGACCAGGCGCGGCGCATTCGTGACACGCTCGAGCGAGTGGCCGGGGTCAACGAGGTGGATATCGGTGGCGAGCGCGAAGAGATCGTGCAGATCCTGCTGCGTCCCGAACGCCTGCTGGCCCTCGGCCTCTCGCCGGCGGCGGTACGCAGTGCCGTGCAGCAGGCGAATATCGAGCAGCCCTTCGGTGAGATTCGCAGCGACAGTATTGGCGCGGTGGTCCGTCTGGAAGGGCGCTTCCGCGATGTGGCCGACCTGCGCGCGCTGCCGATTGCGCGCCTGGGCAGTGGCGGTGCCGGGCGCGCCGTGCGGCTGGACGAGGTGGCCACGGTCAACCGCATGCAGGAAACCGAAACGAGCCGGGCCTTCTTCGCTGACCGGGGCGCCGGGTACGAGCCTTCGCTGGAAATATCGGTGCGCAAGTCGCCCGGCGCCGACACCGTCAACCTCGTGGAGCGGTTGCGCAGCACCCTGGCGGATATGGAACGCGGTGGCGGCTGGCCCTCAGGCCTGGAGTACACCATCACCCAGGACGAGGCGGGGCAGATCTGGGACTCGCTCGCCGAGGTGTTCGTCAGCGCTCTGCAGACCATGGCCATCGTCTTCGCCATCCTGCTGCTGACCATCGCCTGGCGCGAGGCCGTGGTGGCCGGATTGTCGGTGCCCATCACCTTTGCCGGGGTATTGCTGGCCATCCTGGTCATGGGCTATTCGCTCAATGAACTGGTGGTGATCGGCATGGTAATCGCCCTGGTGATGATCATCGACGTCTTCATCATCCTCATGGAGGGCTTGCACGATGAAATCTACGTGCAGGGCAAGACTTTCGGTCAGGGCGTGCTGGCGACGGTCAAGCGCTACGCGATGCCGGCGTTTGCCGCGCAGCTGACGACCATCCTTGCGCTGGCGCCGCTGATGTCCATCGGTGGCACGGTGGGTGAGTTCATCCGCGTGCTGCCCGCCACGGCGGTGGTCTGCCTGGTCATCTCCTTCATCGTTGCGATGCTCTGCTCGCTGCCGCTGTCGCGCGCGTTGCTCGGTGGCCAGCGCAAGCCCGACAACCCGCAGCAACAGGGGTTTTCCGATCGCATCACTGGCCGCGCGGTCAATGCGCTGGAGGGCTGGAACGCGCGCTGGGTGGTGCGTACGCGACGCCAGGCATGGCTGTGGGTGCTGGCGGCCATCGGCTTGTTCATGGTGGCGATGCTGGCCTTCACCCAGGCGCGGATCGAACTGTTCCCGCCTGCCGATGGCGAACGCCTGGGGATCAACATCGAGCTGCCGCCCACGGCTCAATTGGCCTCCGCGCAGCAGGTCGCTGACGACGTGGGGGAAATCCTGCGCGGCAAGCCGTACTTCCAGAGCGTGGTCAAGCTGGTCGGTCTCAAGAGCCCGTTCGCCGGTGGCTCGATGGCTGCGGCGCTGCAGCCCAGCGAGGCGGAAAACTACCTGGGCTTCTCGGCGATCTTCCTGCCGCGCGCCGAGCGCGAGGCCGACTCCTACGTGCTGGCCGAAGAGCTGCGCCACGAGTTGAGCGAGTATCTGCAAGCCAATGTGGCGGCAGCGCAACTGCTGGTGGTGCCGGAGGCCAGTGGCCCGAGTGCTGGCGACCCGATCGAGATCCAGCTGATCGGCGCGGACATGGACGAACTGCTGGTGCTCTCGCGCCAGATGCAGTCGTCGCTGGCCAGCGTCGAGGGCGTGGTGGATGTGCGCGACAACATCGGCATGCTCAAGCCGCAACTGGCGCTACGCCCGGACCGCGAGGCGGCGAATTTCTTCGGTATTGGCCATGATGACCTGGCGTCGCAGATCCGGATTGCCTTCAGTTCCGACGTCGTCGGCACCTTCCTTACCGCCAGCGATACCGATGACATCGACATCCGCCTGGGCACCGAGTGGCCCAGCCGGCCCGGCGAGGCAGGCGGGCCGCACAACACCGAGGAACTGTCGCGGGTGCGCGCTTTCAAGGAGGATGGCAGCTCGATCGCGTTGAACCAGTTGCTTACGCCGATCCAGTCGGAAGCGGCCATCGCCATCTCCCACAACAATGGCGAGCGGGCGCTGACCGTGATGGCCAAGAACGAAGGGCGCACGGTCGGGGAAATCATGGCCGAACTCGCTCCGCGACTGAACGAGCTGCAGGAAGGCTGGCCGGACGGCTATCGGGCAGTGATCGGTGGTGAGTCGGCTGATACGGCCGAGACCTTTTCCTCGGCACTGATCGCGCTGCTCATCGCAGTGGTGCTGATCGTTGGCGTGCTGGTGATCGTGTTCAACAGCTTCCGCCAGGCGTTCATCATCTTCGCCACCATGCCGCTGGCCGTCATCGGTTCTGCGTTGGGGTTCTGGGCCTTCGACATCACCTTTTCCTTCTTCGCCATGATCGGCCTGGTGTCGCTGATCGGCATCGCCATCAACAACGGCATCATCATGGTCGACACCATGAACGGCTATCTGAAGGAGGGTATGGCCATCGCCGAGGCTGCGGCGGCCGGCTCGGCACGCCGCCTGCGACCTTTGCTGACCACGGCGGTAACCACCATCGTCGGGCTGGTGCCCCTGGCGGTCAGCAGTGCGTTCTACCGGCCGCTGACGCTGGTGATCATTTTCGGCCTGGTGTCCGTTTCGGTTCTCGCGCTGATCGTCGTGCCTGCGCTTTACCTATTGCTCACGCCGGCCAACGCCTCCCAGGCCACGTCACTGGACTGAACGACTGCTTCCGGTTGTGAGGGGGCAAGCGTGCTGCTCGGCTCGCCATCTGCGCTGTGAAGCCGATGCGAAAACGCAGAAGGGCGTCATCGTCTGTGCTTTTTTTCGATAGGCGCGGTAGTCGCGCGTCTCTGCCAGCAGCATTTCTTCTTGCGCGGCTCGCAGCGGCCTGCGCCTCGGCGCAGGTGTGCGTGCAGACCGGGTGGGGCGGACCAGGCACGTTGGCATTTGGTGATGCAGGTGCCATGAGTAGTGGCACTCAAGATGTTGGCATGGCTTGGCAGCTTGGCGAATAATCCCCGTCTTCTTGTTCCGTCACCGTCAGGATCGCCATGAGCGCCACGCTGCCGCCCCTCGTTCTGTCCATCCAGTCGCACGTTGCCTGGGGACATGTCGGCAATGCCGCTGCGGTTTTTCCCCTGCAACGCCTCGGTTTCGAGGTGCTGCCGATCCATACCGTGCAGTTCTCCAACCATACTGGCTATGGCCAGTTCCGTGGCCAGGTGTTCGGTGCCGAGCATGTGCGCGAGGTATTGCACGGGCTGCGTGAGCGCGGCGTGCTGCAGCGCCTGTCAGCGGTGCTGTCCGGTTACCTGGGCGATGCCGACAGCGGACGGGTGATCCTTGAGGCGGTAGGGGAGATTCGCCAGCACAACCCAGCGTTGCGCTACCTGTGCGATCCGGTGATGGGCGATGTGGGGCGTGGCGTGTTCGTCAATGCGGCCATTCCTGATTTCCTGCGTGACCAGGCGATTCCCTTCGCCAACATCATCACGCCCAACCAGTTCGAGTTCGAACTGCTCACCGGTTCCAAGCCGGCTAACTTGTCCGAGGCGGTGAAGATTGCTCGTCAGTTGCGTGGTCGTGGCCCGGATACCGTGGTGATCACCAGCTTGGCCACGCCGGATATCGCTGATGACGAGCTGGGCACTCTGGCGGTCAGCGGTGAGGGCGCCTGGCTGGTGACCACGCCACGGCTGACCTTGCACCCGTTGCCCAATGGCATGGGCGATGTGTTCTCCGCCACGCTGCTGGGCCGCCTGCTCGCTGGCCAGGCTCTGCCGCAGGCGCTGGAACTGGCTACCGCAACGCTTTATGCGTTGGTCGAGCAGACGCCCGAAGCGGCGCGCGATCTGCCGCTGGTGGCGGCACAGGAGCAGATCGTCGCGCCAGCGCAGCGTTTCGTGGCGCGGGAAGTGAAGGGCTAGCTGAAGCCACAGCCGTTGACCGCCTAGAACTTCTTCACCCCGGCGATCACCGGCGTGCCGCTCTCGGGGTCGCGCAGCAGGGTGCAGCGCACGCCGTAGAGCTGTTCGACCAGTTCGGGGGTGACGATCTCGGCGGGGGCGCCTTCGGCGATGATGCGGCCGTTGTGCATGGCCACCAGGTGGTCGGCGTAGCGGCAGGCGCTGGACAGGTCGTGCACCACCATGACGATGGTCTTGCCGGCGGCGGCCAGTTGGCGGATCAGTTCGAACACTTCGATCTGGTGGCCGAGGTCCAGGGCCGAGGTCGGTTCGTCGAGCAGCAGCAGCGGGGTGGCCTGGGCGATGGCCATGGCGATCCAGGCGCGCTGGCGCTGGCCACCGGACATGGAATCCAGCGGGCGGTCGACCAGCGCCTTGAGGTCGGCGGCTTCCACGGCCGCATCGACGATGGCCTGGTCCTGTTCGCTCCACTGGCGCAGCAGGCTCTGGTGCGGCTGGCGGCCGAAGCGGATCAGTTCGGCCACGGTCAGGCCATCCGGGGCGCTGGCGTCCTGCGGCAGCAGGGCCAGTTGGCGCGCCACGTCGCGCGACGGCAGGCTGCTGATTGCCTTGCCGTCGAGCAGCACCGCACCGGCGCTGGGTTTGTGCAGGCGCGAGAGGCCGGCGAGCAGGGTGGATTTGCCGCAGCCGTTGGGGCCGACGATGGCGGTGACCTGGCCGCTGGGGATCAGCAGGTCGAGGTGCTCGATGATGCGGGTCTGGCCGTAGCCCATGCTCAGGGCGCGGGCTTCGAGGCGCACATCGGCACGGGCGCCTTCGGTGAGCAGCGAGGGTAGCGAGGTCATGTCGAACTCCGGGGCGACTGGCGCAGCAGGATCCACAGCAGGTAAGGGCCGCCGACGATGGCGGCGATGATCCCCACGGGAATTTCCGTGGGCGCCAGCAGGGTGCGGCCCAGCCAGTCGGCGACGATCATCATCAGCGCCCCGGACAGCGCGGCGTTGAGCACCGGCACGCCGTGGCGGGCGCACAGGTGGCGGGCCATTTCCGGGGCGGCGAGGGCGATCAGGCCCACCGGGCCGACCACCGCCACGGCCAGCGCGGTGAGCCACACGCACAGGCCCAGGGTCAGCAGGCGCATCAGTTGCAGGCGCACGCCAAGGCCGATGGCCACGCTGTCGGAGAAACGCATCAGGCTCAGCGCCCGCACCAGCAACTTGGCCAGCGGCAGGCCCAGCGCCAGGCCGATGCCGAGCAGCAGCACCGCATCGGCGGGGCGGGCGTTGAGGCTGCCGACGGTCCAGGGATAGGCGGCGTTGGCGGCGTCGATATCGCTGCGCGCCAGCATCAGGTTGGTCAGGGCGCCGAACAGCGCACCGATGGCGATGCCGACCACGATGAAGCGGTAGCCCCGCGCACCACCGCCGGCGGCGAGGGCGAAGGTCAGCACGGCGGCGGTGGCGGCGCCGGACAGCGCCAGAACCGACGGCGCCAGGCTGGTCGGCACGGCCACGATGGAGGCGACGGCAAAGGCCGTGGCACCGTCGTCGATGCCAATCACCCCCGGTGTGGCCAGGCGGTTGCGCGCCAATGTCTGCAGCAGGCAACCGGCGGCACCGAGTGCAGCGCCGCTGAGCAGGCCGGCGATCAGCCGCGGCAGCCGCAATTCCTGGATCAGGAACACCTGCATTGGTTCGCCGTGGCCAAGGGCAGCGGCCAGGGCGCTCCAGGCATTCAGGGTGTCGTCGCCGGCGGCGAGTATCCAGGCGCCACTGAGCAGCAGGATCAGGCTCAACAGCAGCGCGATCAGGCTGCTGCGTGCATGCAACAACAGGCTGTAGTCACCCAGGCGCAGCAGGCGATAGCCGGTGGGGGCGTGGAGCAGGGGGGAAACGTTCATGTCACAGCGTCGGCAGGCGGTGATTTCTCACCACGGCGATAAGGATGGGCGCGCCGACGAAGGCGGTCACCACCCCCACCGGCAATTCATAGGGGCTCACCAACAGGCGCGAGAGTACGTCGGCGAACAGCAGCACGCAGGGGCCGAGTAGCATGCTCAGGACCAGGGTGCGGCGGATGTCCGAGCCCACCAGGCGCCGGGCGATGTAGGGCACGATCAGGCCGATGAAGCCGATTGGGCCCGCCGCGGCAGTGGCCGTACCGACCAGCAGGGACACCGCCAGCAGGGTGCCGAGGCGGGTCAATTGCGGGTGATGGCCCAGGCCGCTGGCCACGCGTTCACCGAGGGCCAGAGCTGACAGCGGACGAATCAGCGGCAGGGCGATCAGCAGGCCGAGCAGCAGCCCGGGCAACGCCCAGCTCAGGGTGTCGGTCGGGCGGCCGGCGAGGGCGCCGATCACCCAGAAACGCATTTCGTCGGCGGTGCGCTGGTCCCACAGCAACAGCATGCTGCTCAGGGCGCCAAGAATGCCGGAGAACGCCGCGCCGGCCAGCACCAGGCGCACCGGGTCATCGCCGACGCCGCGCAGGCGGGTGACCGCCAGGACCAGCACGCAGCCGACCAGAGCACCCAGCATGGCCACGCCCAGGTGCAGGGTGGCGGCGCTGGCGCCCAGGTTGATCGCCAGTACCACGGCGAACGAGGAGCCGGCACTGACCCCCAGCAGACCCGGTTCGGCCAGCGGGTTGCGGGTCACCGCCTGTAGCAGCACGCCGGCGCAGCCCAGCGCCAGACCGACCAGCAGGGCCAGTTCGGTGCGCATCCAGCGCAGTTCGTGGACCACGAAACGGGCGTCGTCGTCCGCGCCGCCCAGCAGCGCCTGCAGGCTTGGCCAGATGCCGACATCGCCGGCACCCAGCAGCAGGCTGAGCAGGCATAACGACGACAGGCACAGGGTCGCGAGACCCAGTGCCCGGGGGAGGGGCATGCGGGAGGCGGGCATCAGTGCAGCAGGGCCTTCTCCACATCATCGAGGATGTGCTGGGCCGCGAGGTAGCCGGAGCTGCTGCTCCAGATCTGCCCGTCGACGCTGACCACGCGGTCGTTGCCCACGGCTTTCAGACGTTTGAATGCCGGCTGCTGGCGCGCGGCGTCGAGGGCCTTGCGGCCGTCCGGGTTGAGGGTGGCGAGGAAGATCCAGTCGGCGTCGACACGGGACAGGTTTTCCAGGCTCAGCACGTCGCTGTGCGGCTTGTTGGTCTGGGCGGCGGCCAGTTCGTTGGCGGTGAAGCCCAGGCCCTGGAGCAACTGACCGACGAACAGGTGGCTGGACATGATGAAGGGGCCTTGCGGGTTCCAGCGCACCACGCTGGCGTGCTGGCCCTGCGGCAGGCGCTGGCGCAGGTCGGCGACGCGGGCGTCGATCTCGGCGATGCGCTGCTGGCCGTCTTCGGCCTTGTCCAGGGCCTGGGCGTAGAAGGCATAGGCCTGGCGCCAGTCTTCGAGGCTGCCGCCCTTGGGCACGGCGGTGGGGGCCATCAGGCTGAGCTTGGCGTACAGGTCGCGGGACAGGTCGCTGGAGGCGAGGATCAGGTCCGGCTGCAGGCGCAGCACGGCTTCCAGGTTCGGCTCGCGCACGCTGCCGACCAGGGCGAGGGTGCCGGCGCGTTCCTTGAGGTAGTCCGGCACGTCGTTGCCGCCACGGCTGGCCAGGGTGCCGAGGGGCTGAATGCCCAGTGACAGCGCTGCGTCCAGGGCGCTGTCGCCGAGGGCAACCACGCGCTGGGGCGATCCCTTGAACGTGACCGGGCCGTAGGCGCCCTCGAGGGTGCGTTCGGCGGCGTGGAGGGGGGCGCTGAGCAGTAGGCAGGCGGCGACCAGGGTGGCGCCGCGCTGCAGGAAGGCGGTCAGGGACATGGCAACTCCTGAGACAGAACACGTCGCGAGCAACGTGCGAAATCGAAAGCGAGCCACCTTTTACGTCACTGCTTAATGATAATCCATCCTATTTACATCGCCTTTACAGCTTGCCGCCGGGTCAGTCGCGGAAGAACACCTGCACCAGGTGATAGCCGAACTGGCTCTTGATCGGGCCGTGCACCTCGCGCAGCGGCTTCTTGAAAATCACCTGATCGATGACCCGCACCATCTGCCCCGGGCGCACTTCGCCCAGGTCGCCACCCTTCTTGCCGGACGGGCAGGTGGAGTGCTTGCGAGCCAGCACGTCGAAGGCTTCGCCGGCGGCGATGCGCTTCTTCAGGGCAGCGGCTTCCGCTTCGGTCTTGACCAGGATGTGGCGGGCCATTGCCTTTGCCATGACGGGTTCCTCATTTTTACCGGGCGCGTATTGTGCCAGCATTTGCTGCGCCATCAGAATGGCGCCACTTTTCCGGCTCTTTCGCGCCGGTAGACCACCGAATCTTGACCTAACGTATTACATCCAGTCGACGGGAATGCTGCTCATGGACCTTCAAGCAATGCTGAAAATCCTCTCCAGCCAGGACGGTTCCGACCTCTACCTGTCGACCGGCGCGCCACCCTGCGCCAAGTTCAATGGCGTGCTCAAGGCCCTCAGCCAGGAGCCGATGAAGGCGGGCGACGTGGCCACCATCGCCAATGGCGTGATGGATGCGGCGCAGCGCGAGGAATTCGAGCGCGAACTGGAGATGAACCTGGCGATTTCCGTGTCGGGCGTCGGGCGCTTCCGGATCAACATCTTCAAGCAGCGTAACGAGGTGTCGATCGTCGCCCGTAACATCAAGCTGGACATCCCCAAGTTCGAAGACCTGAAACTGCCGGAAGTCCTGCTCAAGACCGTCATGGAAAAACGCGGCCTGGTGCTGTTCGTCGGCGGCACCGGCTCCGGCAAATCCACCTCCCTGGCGGCGCTGATCGATTACCGCAACCGCAACAGCGGCGGCCACATCATCACCATCGAAGACCCGGTGGAGTACGTGCACCGGCACAAGAAGTCGATCATCAACCAGCGCGAGGTCGGGGTGGACACCCGCAGCTTCCACGCGGCGCTGAAGAACACCCTGCGCCAGGCGCCGGATGTGATCCTGATCGGCGAGATCCGCGACCGCGAGACCATGGAGCATGCCCTGGCCTTCGCCGACACCGGGCACCTGGCGATCTCTACGCTGCACGCCAACAACGCCAACCAGGCCCTGGACCGCATCATCAACTTCTTCCCGGAAGACCGCCGTCCGCAGCTGCTCAACGACCTGGGCAACAACCTCAAGGCCTTTGTCTCCCAGCGCCTGGTGAAAACCACCGACGGCAAGCGCCGGGCGGCGGTGGAGGTGCTGCTGGGCACGCCGACCATCCGCGACCTGATCAAGCGCAACGAGTTTTCCGAGATCAAGGAGATCATGGAGAAGTCGAAGAACCTCGGCATGCAGACCTTCGACCAGGCGCTGATCGACCTGGTGAACGAGGGCGCCATCGACGAAGAAGAGGCGGTGAAGAACGCCGACTCGGCGAACAACGTGCGCCTCAAGCTCAAGCTCTACCGCGACAACCCATCCACGCCGACGCCGGTGGCACCTGCTGCGCCCGTGGCGGCGGCCGTCCAGCCGAAGGCGGCGGAGTCCGGGGACTGGGGCCTGGAGCTGAAGCTCGAAGACATCGAAGTGGAGCAGCCACCGGAAGACCCGGGGCGGCAGGGCATCTGACGCCCTGTATGGCAGAAATAGCCACGGTCTGTGCTTAGCGCGGCGGGCGCATTGCCCGTAGATTCTGGTGGGTACTCACCTGCCAGGAGCACCGGCCATGCGCATCGCCATACTGACCTTCGACGGTTTCAACGAACTCGACTCCTTCGTCGCCAGCGCGCTGCTCAATCGCTTGCGTGACCGTGGCTGGCAGGCGCAGATCACCTGCCCGGGCGAGCGGGTCACCTCGATGAACGGGGTGCAGGTCCTGGCTCAGCAACCCCTGGAGTTCGCCCGCGAAGCAGATGTGGTGCTGTTCGGCAGTGGTATCAAGACTCGCCAGATTGCCGAAGACAGCGCCATTCTTGAACGCCTGCAACTCGACCCGCGCAAGCAACTGATCGGTGCCCAGTGTTCCGGCGCCTTGCTCATGGCGCGGCTCGGGCTGTTGCAGGGCATGCCGGCGTGTACCGACCTGACCAGCAAACCCTGGGTGATCGAGGCTGGCGTCGAGGTGCTGAACCAGCCGTTCTTCGCCCGGGGCAATTTGGCGACAGCGGGCGGTTGCCTGTCTGCACCGTACCTGGCTGCCTGGGCCATCGCCCGCCTGGCAGGGGAGCAGGCCTGCGCCGAGGTGCTGCACTACGTGGCGCCGGTGGGCGAGAAAGAGGCTTTCGTCGAGCGGGCCCTGGCGGTTATCCGGCCCTATCTCCTGGCCTCGGCCGCCTGAGATGGCTCAGGCGTGCGTGCGGCCTTCATGCGCCTCGATGATCGCCAGCACATCGTCCAGCGTGCTTTCCAGGTAACCGCCGGCGCGGTAGTCCGATTTCACGGCGTCGCCGCCGGCCGTCACCGCGTGCGGCTGTTCGACGAAACGGTCGATCAGCTCGAACTGCTCATCCAGAACCAGCACCAGCGGGATCGAGATGCGCTCCAGGCCCAGGCGCTCCTTCAGCGCGTGCTCGGCGCGGCTCTTGGAGACGATCGCCAGTCCGATGCGCGGCTGCAGCCGTTGCAGGTGATCCATCGCCGCGAGGTTGAGCTGGCAATCCGGGCACCACATTTCGGCGGCGGCCAGCAGGTGATAACGCCCCTCGACGGCCTGTAGCCGCTGCTGAATCGCAGCGCTGAGTGGGGTGGCATTCAGCCGGTCACGGGCAGCCTGCACCGTGGCGACCTCGGCGGGCAGGCCACGAATGATGAAGGCGTCGAAGTGTTCACCGATGGCGAAGAGTGCCGGGTAGGGGACCATGCTGGGTTCTCATGCAAGACGGCTGGGCAGTCCAGCATAAACCCAGCGGCAGGGCAATTGGAGCCTGCATGACAGGGGGGCTGCCAGGGGCTGAGCCGCCTGGCAGCCGGTGTAGCGGGCTCAGCCTTCGCAGTGGTTGCCGGGCAGGCCGGTGCCGATGCTGACGGCGGTGACCGGGACGTTCTGGAAGAGCTGGCTGGCGGTCTGGTCGAAGCGTGTGTCGCAGTTGAAACGGCCGTCGATCACCCAGTCTTCGCCCATGGTCTTGGTCATCTGCTCGCTCCAGGCGGAGGCGGCGTCGATGGCCGCATCGCCGACCTGCAGCGCTTCCAGCCGGACCTCCATGAAGCCGACCACCCGCGGGCCTTCCCAGGCGGCGTAGACCGACGGGTCGTAGGCGTTGCCGCACATCGTCAGGCAGTCGGCCGAGTAGCTGAGCGCACTGCCGGCGGCCTGCTCGAAGGCGCCGAAGGTCAGGGGCTGGCCGGGCGCCGGGGCGAAGTCGCCAATGAAACTGGTTAGGTCGGCCTGGCAGCTGGGCGCCAGTTCCAGGCGCATGGCGGTGACGCTGCCGTTGCTGATTGTGGCGGTCAGGGTGCAGCCCTGGATGCGGAAGGTGTGGTCATCGCCGACGGACTCGCGGGGAATACCGGCGATGGATTCGAAATAGCGCTGGTTGGTGCCGAGCATGTCGCCGTTGAACACGTCGGCGACGGTGGCGGCCTGGGCCTGAGTGAAGGCGGCCAGCGCCAGGGGCGCGATGAGCAGGGGCGTGCTACGCATGGTTTCTTCCTTGAACGAGGGGCCCTGCATGGGCCCGGACAGGGTGGGACACTACCCAACCCGGTCCGGTTTGGCCAGTGTCAGGCCATCACGCTTGCAGCTCCGGCAGGTCGCGGTACAGCTCCAGGGCCTGGGGGTTGGCCAGGGCGTCGGTGTTTTTTACCGGCTTGCCGTGCACCACGTTGCGCACCGCCAGTTCGACGATCTTGCCGCTGATGGTGCGCGGGATATCGGCCACCGCGACGATCCGGGCCGGCACATGCCGGGGCGTGGTGTTGTCGCGGATCACCTGGCGAATCCGTGCCTGCAGCGCGTCGTCCAGCACCACGCCCTCGCGCAGGCGCACGAATAGCACCACGCGCACGTCGTCCTGCCATTGCTGGCCGATGGCGATGGACTCCAGCACGGCGTCGATCTTCTCCACCTGGCGGTAGATTTCTGCCGTGCCGATGCGCACGCCGCCCGGGTTGAGCACCGCGTCGGAGCGGCCGTGGATCACCAAGCCGCCGTGTTCCGTTTCCTCGGCGTAGTCGCCGTGGGCCCAGACGCCGGGGAAGGTCTCGAAGTACGCCGAGCGAAATTTCTCCCCGTCCGGGTCGTTCCAGAAGCCCACGGGCATCGAGGTGAAGTGCCGGGCGCAGACCAGCTCGCCTTTTTCGCCGTGTACCGCCTGGCCATCGTCGTTCCACACCTGCACGTCCATGCCCAGGCCCTTGCACTGCAGCTCGCCACGCCAGACCGGCAGGGTCGGGTTACCGAGGGCGAAGCAGGAGACGATGTCGGTGCCGCCGGAGATCGACGACAGGCACAGGTCGGCTTTGATGTCGCGGTAGACGTACTCGAAGCTCTCGTGGGCCAGGGGCGAGCCGGTGGAGAGGATCGCCTTCAGGCGCTCCAGGTTGTGGCTTTCACGGGGCTTGATGCCGGCTTTTTCCAGGGCGGCGATGAACTTGGCGCTGGTGCCGAAGATGCTGATGCGTTCGGCATCGATCAGGTCGATCAGGCGTTCGGCGCCCGGATGGAAGGGCGAGCCGTCGAACAGCACCAGGGTGGCGCCCAGGGCCAGGCCGGAGACCAGCCAGTTCCACATCATCCAGCCGCAGGTGGTGTAGTAGAACAGCGTGTCGTCGGCGCTCAGGTCGGTGTGCAGCCCCAGTTCCTTGACGTGCTGCAGCAGGGTGCCGCCGGCACCGTGGACGATGCACTTGGGCACGCCGGTGGTGCCGCTGGAGTAGAGGATGTACAGCGGGTGGTCGAACGGCACCTGGGTGAACTGCGGTTCGCCGCCGGGCTGGTAGAAATCTTGCCAAAGGGTTGTGAGAGCAACTGACTTGTAATCAGTCGGTCTAGCCCCGGCACGCGAATAGGGCACGACGATCAGTTGTTGAAGGCTCGGCAGGCGCTCGAGGATTTCGTTGAGCTTGCCGGTGAGGTCGAGGTTCTTGCCGGCGTAGCGGTAGCCGGCGGCGGCGATCAGCACCTTGGGTTCGATCTGGCCGAAGCGGTCGATCACGCCCTGGGTGCCGAAGTCCGGTGAGCAGCTCGACCAGGTGGCGCCCAGGCTGGTGGTGGCGAGCATGCCCACCAGGGTCTGCCAGGTGTTGGGCATGAACGCCGCCACCCGGTCGCCGATGCCGACACCGGCCTCGCGCAGGCTGCGCTGCAGACCGGCGACGTGGCCGGCCAGCTCGGCGTAGCTGAGTTGCTCGCGGCTGCCGTCTTCGCCGATGGCCACCAGCGCCGGGTGGTCGTCGCGGCGGCGCAGCAGGTGCTCGGCGAAGTTCAGCCGCGCCCCCGGGAACCATCGGGCGTCCGGCATGGCCGGTCCTTCACGCAGCACGCGCTCGGCGGGGGCGCTGAAACGCAAGTCGAAAAAATCGACGATGGCCTGCCAGAAGGCCTCGCGCTCGGCCACGCTCCAGGCGTGCAGGGCCGGATAATCGGCCAGTTGCAGGGCATGACGCTGGTTGACGAAGTGACGGAAGGCGTCCAGGCGGGTGGCGGCGAGGCGTTCGGCGGACGGAGTCCAAAGCGGTGCGTTCATCGGTACATCCAGTAATCAGGCGAGGAAATAGAAACAGGCGGAAATGACAATCCCGGAATAGACCAGGGCGATCAGGCAGTAGCCCATGATGTCGCGGGCTCCGAGGCCGACGATGCCAAGCAGCGGCAAGGCCCAGAACGGCTGAATCATGTTGGTCCAGGCATCGCCCCAGGCGATGGCCATGGCAGTAACGGCGGGCGCCACGCCCAGCGCCTGTCCGGCGGGCAGCATGATCGGGCCTTGCACGGCCCATTGCCCACCACCCGAAGGCACGAAGACGTTGACCACCCCAGCGCTGAGAAACGCCAGCAACGGGAAGCTGTCCGCTGACGAGCCGTCGATGAACAGCTGGCTGATCTGCCCGGCCAGCGAGGTGCCGTCCGCGTTGGCACCGGTCATCATGCCCATGATCCCGGCGTAGAAGGGGAACAGCAGGACGATGCCGCCAATGCCGCGCACGCTGATGTCCACGGCGCGCATGTAGCGTTCCGGGCTGCCGTGCAGCAGCAGGCCGAGAAACAGGAAGATGCCGATCACCGTGTTCAGGTCGAGGGCAAACCCCTTGTCCATGAAGTGCCCGACATAGAACAGTGCGGCCATCGCCACCAGCGCCAGGCCGAGCAGGCGGCTGTCATCCAGGCGCTGTGCCGGGGTATCGCGCTCGGGCGTTTCGGCTTCGGGCTCCTGCAGCAGCGCCGGATCGGCGACTTTGGTCTGCTCCGGTTTGGGGTGCATAGCACGGTTGAGCAGCGGCAGGCCGATCACCAGCAGGGCGATGATGGTCAGGTTGAGCGGGGTGAACAGGGTCAGCGCCACGCCGATGGGGGCATCGATCACGCCACCGCTGACCTTGGCCACGTCCGGGCCGCCGCCGGCCAGCGCCAGCGGGATCGAGCCGGACAAACCGCCGTGCCAGACCAGGAAGCCCGAGTAGGCCGACGCCACCAGCAGCGGGTAGTCCACGCCCTTGACCTGGCGGGCCAGGGCACGGGCCATCACGGCGCCGATGACCAGGCCGAATCCCCAGTTGATCCAGCAGCCGGCCAGGGCGATCAGGCTGATGGTCAGAATTGCCTGGGTCGGGGTTCTTGGGATGGCGGCCACGCGGTCGAGCAGGCGGCGCACCGGTGGTGCGCTGGCCAGGGCATGCCCGGTGACGAACACCAGGGCCATCTGCATGGCGAACGCCAGGAGCGCCCAGAAACCGACGTTCCAGTGCCTGACCATGGCGGGCAGGCCCTGTTGGGTGCTGAACATGGCCAGGAACAGCACGAACAGCGTGAGCAACGCGGAAAACACGAAGGCGGAGGGCAGGTAGCGCTGGACCAGCTGCACGCTCCAATGGGTGATTCGACTGAACATCGGGTGACCTCTTCTTGTTGTTGTAGTGACGCCTTTGGACCCCAGTCTATAGCGTTTATTGCGCCAGCCAGCCACCGTCCATGTTCCAGGCGGCGCCGCGTACCTGGATGGCGGCGTCGCTGCAGAGGAACAGGGCCAGCTCGCCGAGCTGCTCGGGGGTGACGAAGTCCAGCGAGGGCTGTTTTTCCGCCAGCAGGTCGTGGCGCGAGCGGGCGATGTCGCCGTCCACGGCGCGGCTGTCGATCTGCTTCTGCACCAGCGGGGTCAGCACCCAGCCTGGGCAGATGGCGTTGCAGGTGATGCCGGTGGTGGCGGTTTCCAGGGCCACGCTCTTGGTCAGGCCGACCAGGCCATGCTTGGCCGCCACGTAGGCGCTCTTGCCGGCCGAGGCCGCCAGGCCGTGGGCCGAGGCGATGTTGATGATCCGGCCCCAGTTGCGTTCGCGCATGCCCGGCAGCGCCAGGCGGGTGGTGTGGAAGGCCGAGCTGAGGTTGATGGCGATCACCGCGTTCCAGCGCTCCACCGGGAAGGCTTCCACCGGCGCCACGTGCTGGATGCCAGCGTTGTTGACCAGGATGTCGAGGCTGCCGAACTGCGCATCGCAGAACTGCATCAGGGCTTCGATCTCTTCGGGTTTGCTCATGTCCGCCGGGTGGTGGCGGACCTGGCCGCCATGGGCGGAGACGGCCTGCACGGCCGCCTCCACGTCGCCGAAGCCGTTGAGCACCAGGTTGGCGCCGGCCTCGGCCAGCTTGAGGGCTATCCCTAAGCCGATGCCGCTGGTGGAACCGGTGACCAGTGCGGTCTTGCCGTGCAGATTCATGGGTGTCTCCTTTGCCGCGCTGCGGTCAGACGATGCCGGTGCTGTAGAACACGGCGATGACGAAAAATACCGCCAGGGTCTTGATGATGGTGATGCCGAAAATGTCCTTGTAGGCCTCGCGGTGGGTGAGGCCGGTCACCGCCAGCAGGGTGATCACCGCGCCGTTGTGCGGCAGGGTGTCCATGCCGCCGCTGGCCATGGAGGCCACCCGGTGCAGCACTTCCAGCGGGATGTTGGCCGCGTTGGCGGCGGCGATGAAGGTGTCGGACATGGCCGCCAGGGCGATGCTCATGCCGCCGGAGGCCGAGCCGGTGATACCGGCCAGCAGGGTCACGGTAATGGCTTCGTTGACCAGCGGATCGGGGATGTTCTTCAGCGCATCGGCCAGCACCAGGAAGCCGGGCAGGGCGGCGATCACCGCGCCGAAACCGTATTCCGAGGCGGTGTTCATCGACGCCAGCAGCGCGCCGCCGACGGCGGTCTTGGTGCCTTCGGCCAGGCGTGCGCGGATGGCGCGGAAGCCGCAGATCAGCACCAGCAGGATGCCCAGCAGCAACGCGGCCTGCACCGCCCAGATACCGGTCAGCTTGGCCACTTCACTGGTCACTGGCGTGGCCATGCCGGCCAGTTGCAGGGTGTGGGTCTTGCCGTAGAACTGCGGAATCCAGTGAGTGAACGCCAGGTTGGCCACGCCCACCAGCACCAGCGGCGACAGCGCCAGCCAGGGGTTGGGCAGGGCGATGTCCTCGGCGGTTTCCGGCTCGTTGCGCAGCTCGGTGCCATAGCCTTCGCCCTTGCGCCGGGCCTTCTTCAACTGGCGGTGCAGGTAGTACATGCCGACGCTGAACACGAAGATCGTGCCGATCACCCCCAGCCATGGCGCCGCCCAGGAGGTGGTGCCAAAAAAGGTGGTGGGAATGATGTTCTGAATCTGTGGGGTGCCGGGCAGGGCGTCCATGGTGAAGCTGAACGCGCCGAGGGCAATGGTGGCTGGAATCAGGCGCTTGGGGATGTCGCTCTGGCGGAACATCTCGGCGGCGAACGGGTAGACCGCAAACACCACCACGAACAGCGACACGCCGCCATAGGTGAGCAGGGCGCAGACCAGCACGATCACCAGCATCGCCTGGCCGGTGCCGAGAATGCGGATGGCGGCGGCGACGATGGCCCGGGAGAAGCCGGACAGTTCGATCAGCTTGCCGAACACCGCGCCGAGCAGAAACACCGGGAAGTAGAGTTTGATGAAGCCGACCATCTTCTCCATGAACACCCCGGTGAACATGGGCGCCACGGCGGACGGGTCGGTGAACAGCACGGCGCCGAGGGCGGCGATGGGGGCAAAGAGGATGACGCTGTAGCCGCGGTAGGCGGCGAGCATCAGCAAGGCGAGTGCCGCGAGGGCGATGATCACGCTCATGGAGCTATCTCCTGGCGCCGCGTCGTTGCGCGGCATCATTGTTTTTGTTGGCGACCGCCAGGGTCGTGAAACAGGTGATAGCGACTTCCGTGCCAGAACGTTAAGTCATTGAAATAAAACAGAAATATAAAAGGTTGGTAGGTTCCGCTTACCGGCGTTGTCTCCGTTCGTGGACAGATCGCTGGCGTATCGGCCTGGAGCTGCGTAAATCAGGGTGTCTCTAAATAGAGACATGTCTCCGTTTCAGGACGACAGCCCCAGGGCCAGCATCTTTTTGTACAGGGTGGAGCGGCCCAGCCCGAGGTGTTTGGCGGCCTCGACCACGCTGCCGTCGTGGCTGTCCAGGGTCTGGCGGATCAGCTCGCGCTCGAAGGCGTCCCGTGCCGTGTAGAAATCCCGGCCGTTGATCACTGCCGCCGCCTGGAACGGGGCCGGCAGCGGGCTGAGGCGGCCGATGGCGGTGCGCAGGGCCGCCGCGCTCAGGCGCAGGTCGTCGCTGAGCAGGGCGGTGCGCTCCAGCACGTTGCGTAGCTCGCGGATGTTGCCCGGCCAGGCGTGGCTGGCCAGCAGCGCCAGGGCATCGTCGTCGAGCTCGTGGTGGCCGGGCAGGTCGTCGAGGATCGATTCGCACAGCGCCGGCAGGTCATCCAGACGTTCGCGCAACGGCGGCAGCTGGATCGGCAGCACGTTGAGGCGGTAGTAGAGGTCGGCGCGGAAGCTGCCGTTCTCGATGGCCTGTTCCAGGTTCAGGGAGGTGGCGGCGATCAGGCGGATGTCGCTGCGCCGCACGTCGTTGGAACCGACCGGCTCGAACTCCTTCTCCTGCAGCACGCGCAGCAGCTTGCTCTGCAGGGCCAGGGGCATGTCGCCGATCTCGTCGAGGAACAGCGTGCCGCCCTGGGCGACCTGCAGCTTGCCCGGCCGGCCCTTGCGGTCGGCGCCGGTGAAGGCGCCGGGCGCGGTGCCGAAGAACTCGGCTTCCAGCAGGTTTTCCGGAATGGCCGCGCAGTTGACGCTGACGAAAGGCCGGTGCGCCCGCGGCGAGGCGCTGTGGATGGCGTGGGCCAGCAGCTCCTTGCCGGTGCCGGTTTCGCCGAGCAGCAGCACCGGCAGGTCGCTGGTCGCGGTGCGCCGGGCCCGGCGTTTGACCTCCAGGCTGGCGGCGCCGTTGCCGATGAAATGGGCGAAGCTGTACTTGGCCTGGCGCGCCTGCAGCAGCGAGCGGGTCGAGGCCAGCTCTTCCTGGATCTGCATGAAGCGGGTGACCAGCGGCGCCAGGTTCTTCAACTGATCGAACAGGGCGAAGCCGATGGCGCCGATCACCGCGCCGTCGTCGTCGTGGATCGGCAGGCGCATCACCACCAGCGGGCCGCCGGGGGTGTCGAGCATATCCAGCAGGATCGGCTCGCCGGTTTCCACCACCTGGCGCAGCAGGCTGGTGGGGATGACTTTTTCCACTTCCTGGCCGATGGCCTGGCTGGCTTCGTCCAGCCCGTAGCGGCGGGCGTAGCGTTCGTTCATCCAGACGATGCGCGCGGCGCGGTCGACGATGACCGTGCCTTCGCTGGACTGCTCGACGATCTCGAACAGCGACCGGATCGCCAGCAGGCGCACGTGCTGGTAGTCACGCAGGGGGGAAGTGTCTGTCATCGCGGTGCTCATGCGGCGCAAAGAGGCCGAGCTTACTCGGCGCGGGCGGTTGGGCAATCTGACAAAGGTCGCAGCACTCAGCGGCTGGCCAGGCGCGCCCGGGCGACGCGCGAGCCGTTGGGCTTGTCCAGCACGCTGCAGATCCGGGCGCCGGCGTCGATCAGGCGGTCCATGTCGATGCCGGTCTCGATCCCCAGGCCCTGCAACAGGTACAGCACGTCTTCGGTGGCGACGTTGCCGGTGGCGCCCTTGGCGTAGGGGCAACCGCCCAGGCCGGCGACCGAGCTGTCGAACACGGCGATGCCTTCCAGCAGGCTGGCGTAGATATTGGCCAGGGCCTGGCCGTAGGTGTCGTGGAAGTGCCCGGCCAGCAGGTGGCGCGGCACCTCGCGGCCGACCACGTTGAACAGGTGGCGGGTCTGGCCGGCGGTGCCGGTGCCGATGGTGTCGCCCAGCGACACCTCGTAGCAGCCCATGGCGTACAGCTCGCGGGCCACGCTGGCGACCTGGGCGGCGTCCACCGCGCCGTCGTAGGGGCAGCCGAGCACGCAGGACACGTAGCCGCGCACGCGCACATTGGCGGCTTTGGCCGCCGCCATCAGCGGCACGAAGCGCTCCAGGCTCTCGGCGATGGAGCAGTTGATGTTCTTCTGCGAAAAGGCCTCGCTGGCGGCAGCGAACACGGCCACTTCCTCGACCTTGGCCTCCAGAGCGGCTTCCAGGCCTTTCATGTTCGGCGCCAGGGCGGCGTAGGTGACGCCCGGTTTGCGCTGGATGCCGGCGAACACCTCGGCGGAACCGGCCATCTGCGGCACCCACTTGGGCGAGACGAAGCTGCCGACTTCGATGTAGCCCAGGCCGGCGGCGCTCAGGTCATCGGTCAGGCGCACCTTGTCGGCGACGCTGATCGGCTGTTTCTCGTTCTGCAGGCCGTCGCGGGGGCCGACTTCGACCAGGCGTACGGAGTGGGGCAGGCTCATCGGGATTCCTCATCGTGTTCCATGTGTCGTAGATACTGGGATTGGGCGCGCGCGTAAAGCTGTTGTCGCAGGCGGCTGCCCTGGGCGTCGCTTCAGCGTCACCGTCGCGGCTGAAGCCCCTCCCACGGTGGAGATCGTTTTTCATGTCGACCCGCCTGACGAATGACCAAGTGGTGGATCGATGAAGCGTGATCCACCCTACGGTGCCTGGAGCAGCCTACCGTGGGAGGCGCTTCAGCGGCGATGCTCATGGCTGAAGCCTCTCCCGCACTTGTGTAGGGTGGACATCGCTTTTCATGTCCACCCTATCCGGGTGAATGACAAGATGGTGGATCGATAAAGCGTGATCCACTCTACGTCCGCTTCCCGATCTCCACCAATACAGCACCTTTGTGGGAGGCGCTTCAGCGGCGAAATTCAGGGCTGAAGCCCCTCCTACAGGATTGCGCCATCATGGCCAATCGAGTCGCGATGGAGGGTGTAAAAAGCGCCATCCACCCTACGGGGCCAAGGGGCTATTCGAGCTCCACCAGTACGGTGCCTTCGCTGACCATTTCCCCTTCGGTGCAGTACAGCGCTTTGACCGTGCCGGCTTCCGGGGCGCGGATGCTGTGTTCCATCTTCATGGCTTCCAGCACCACCAGGGCGGTGCCGGCTTCCACGGCCTGGCCCGGTTCGACCAGCACGCGCACGATGCTGCCGTTCATGGGGGCGGTCAGGCCGCCGTGTTGAGCGTGGCTGGCCTCGGCTTCGGCAATCGGGTCGATGGCCTGCACCGCGCGCAATTCGCCCTGCCAACGCAGGTAGAGGGTGTCGCCGCGGCGCAGGGCCAGGTGTTGCTGGCGCACGCCGTCGTGCTCGACCGTCAGGCCTTCGCCGGCCCACTGCACGGTGGACGGGGCGCCGTGGCGCAGGCGCACCACCTGGCGCTCGCCCTGGCAGCTCAGGTGCAGGTCGATGGCTGCGGGCAGGCCCAGGCGCAGGCCGCTGTTGGCCGCCCAGGGCGAATGGCGGTCGTCGTCCCGTGTGCGGGCAGGCTCGCTCTGCACCAGGGCCTCGGCGGCCAGTTGCCAGAACGCATCGGGTAGGGCGGCGGGCGCCGGCAGCAGTTGCGCCTGGTGGCGGGGGATGAAACCGGTGTCCAGCTCTGCGGCGGCGAAGGCCGGGTGTGCGAGTACCCGCTGCAGGAATGCCAGGTTGGTGCGCACGCCGCCCACGCAGGTTTCGCCGAGCATGGCCAGCAGGCGCAGGCGCGCTTCCTCGCGGTTTTCGCCCCAGGCGATCAGCTTGCCCAGCATCGGGTCGTAGAACGGTGACACCGTGTCGCCTTCGGCCACGCCGCTGTCGACGCGGCGCCCGGTGCCGGTCGCGGCTTCGCGGTACAGGGCCAGGGTGCCGGTGGCCGGCAGGAAGTCGTTGTCCGGGTCTTCGGCGTACAGCCGCACTTCGATGGCGTGGCCGATCAGCGGCACCTGGTCTTGGGTAATGGGCAGCGCTTCGCCACGGGCCACGCGAATCTGCCAGGCCACCAGATCAAGGCCGGTGATGGCCTCGGTGACCGGGTGTTCGACTTGCAGGCGGGTGTTCATCTCCATGAAGAAGAAGTCGCCGCGCTCGTCCAGCAGGAACTCCACGGTGCCGGCACCGACGTAGCCGATGGCCTGCGCGGCTTTCACCGCCGCTTCGCCCATGGCGCGGCGCAGTTCGGGCGACAGGCCGGGGGCCGGGGCTTCTTCCACCACCTTCTGGTGGCGCCGCTGGATCGAGCAGTCGCGCTCGTTGAGGTACAGGCAGTGGCCGTGCTGGTCGGCGAATACCTGGATCTCCACGTGGCGCGGCTTGAGCACGTATTTCTCGACCAGCATGCGCGCGTCGCCGAACGAGGACTGCGCCTCGCGCTGGGCGCTGGCGAGGGCCTCGGCCAGCTCGCTTTCACGTTCGACCACCTTCATGCCCTTGCCGCCACCGCCAGCGGCGGCCTTGAGCAGCACCGGGTAGCCGATGCGCTCGGCGGCCTCGCGGAAGGTCGCCAGGTCCTGGGCTTCGCCGTGGTAGCCGGGCACCAGCGGCACGCCGGCGGCTTCCATCAGCGCCTTGGCTGCCGACTTGCTGCCCATGGCGTCGATGGCCGAGGCGGGTGGGCCGAGGAATATCAGCCCGGCGTCTTCGATGGCCCGGGCGAACCCGGCGTTTTCCGAGAGGAAGCCATACCCGGGGTGGATGGCCTGGGCGCCGCTGGCCTTGGCCGCGGCAATGATCTTGTCGATCAGCAGGTAGCTTTCGCCGGGCCGGGCGCCGCCGAGGTCGACGCGGATGTCGGCCTCGCGGGCATGGCGGGCGGCGTGGTCGATGGCGCTATGGACCGCCACGGTGCGAATGCCCATGGCCTTGGCGGTGCGCATCACGCGGCAGGCGATTTCACCACGGTTGGCCACCAGCAGGGTGTCGAGGGTGCGTGGGCTCATGCCTGTTTCTCCTGCCAGTTGGGCTGGCGCTTGTCGAGGAAGGCGCGCAGGCCTTCCTGGCCTTCGGCGCTCACGCGGATGCGGGCGATGGCGTTTTCGGTGTAGCGACGCAGGGCCGGGGTCAGCGCGCCAGTGCCGACTTCACGCAGCAGGTCCTTGCTGGCGAGCATGGCCTGGGGGCTGTTGAGCAGCAGGTTGGCGATCCAGGTCTCGACCGCTGCGTCCAGGGCATCGCTTGGGTAGCTTTCGGCGAACAGGCCCAGTTCGCGGGCGCGCTCGCCGCTGAAACGGTCGGCGGTCAGGGCGTAGCGGCGGGCAGCGCGCTCGCCGATGGCCTGGACCACGAAGGGGCTGATCACCGCCGGCGCCAGGCCTATGCGCACTTCGGACAGGCACAGCTGCGCGTCCTGGCTGCCGATGGCCATGTCGCAGCAACTGATCAGACCCACCGCGCCGCCGAACGCCGCACCCTGGACCACCGCCAGGGTCGGGGTCTTCAGGTAGTACAGGTTGTTCATCAGCTCGGCCAGTTCCCGGGCGTCGCCCAGGTTGGCGGTGTAGTCGAGGGTGGCGGCGTGCTGCATCCAGGCCAGGTCGGCACCGGCGGAGAAGTGTTTGCCACGGCCGCGCAGGAGCAGGAAGCGCAGCGACTTGTCGCTGGCCACCGCGTCGAGGGCGAGGATCAGCTCACGGATCATCTCGGCGTTGAAGGCGTTGTTCTTGTCCGGGCGGTTGAGCCAGAGGGTGGCGAAGCCGCGTGGGTCGGTTTCAAGCTGGATCGTGGTGAAGTCGGTCA
>NZ_JAOCAH010000022.1 GCF_029839275.1 Pseudomonas sp. GD03944 | reverse complement strand
CGGCGCCAGGGTCGGGCCGTGTTCCACGCGCTCCGGTGCCTTGTGCACCATGGTGTAGCAGTAGTCCACGCCCATGCCGTAGGCGCCGGAGTGCTCCTTGACCAGGGCCATGACGGCGTCGTAGGTGTCGCGGTTCTTCCAGTCGCGTTGCCATTCCAGCAGGACCTGCTGCCAGGTCACCGGCACTACGCCGGCCTGGATCATGCGCTGCATGGAGTAGTCGTGGGCGGCCTGGGTGGTACCGCCGGAGGCGTCGGCGACCATGTAGATCTCGTAGCCGGCGTCGTGCATGGCCGACAGGGCGAAGGTGGTGTTGCACACCTCGGTCCACAGGCCGGAGACGACGATCTTGTTGCGGCCGTTCTTCTTCAGCGCATCACGCACTTTCTGGTCGTCCCAGGAGTTCATCGAGGTGCGTTCGAGCAGTGGTGCATCGGGGAATACCGACAGCAGCTCGGGGTAGGTGTGGCCGGAGAAGCTTTCGGTCTCGACGGTGGTGATGATGGTCGGGATGTTGAAGATCTTCGCCGCCTTGGCCAGGCCGACGGTGTTGTTCTTCAGGGTCTGGCGGTCGATGCTCTGCACGCCGAAGGCCATCTGCGGTTGTTGGTCGATGAAGATCAGCTGGCAGTTCTGGGGCGTGAGTACCTGGAGTTTTGGGTCGGCCATGTTCAGTCACCTGTGGCTGTTGTTGCGGGGGAAGGTTCGTGCCGGGCCGGAAGCCGTGGCGCGAGCGGAAGAGGTGCTGCCGCGTGGGCACTGGCGGGCACTATTGCAGAGCGCGCTTCTCGAGCATTGGATCAGCGTGCGGTTTTGGGATGGTCGTCCGGTCGGGTACTGAAACCTGCTGGAACGTCTGCGCGGCGGCCGGGTGGGCGAGGGCCCCGTATACTGCCGCGCAGAAACAGGAGCCCCTTCATGCTGACAATCGATATCGGCCCGCTGGCCCTCGCGGTGCACCACGTGTTGCTGATCGGCAGCCTGGCGCTGGCCACGCTGACCGGCTGGTGGGTCGGGCGGCGCAGCCAGACCAACCCCGAGCAACAGGTGTTCGGCCTGCTGCTGGTGGCGCTGCTGGCGGCTCGGGTGGCGTTCGTGGTGGGCTATTTCGAGCATTACCAGGCCGCGCCCTGGCGCATGCTGGATATCCGTGACGGCGGCTTCATCGCCTGGCCGGGCGTGCTGGTCGCCTCGCTGCTGGGGGCCTGGCTGGCCTGGCGCGACCGGGGTGCGCGCAAGGCCCTGGGCTGCGCGCTGCTGGTGGGGGTGTTGAGCTGGGGCGGCGGTACCCTGGTGCTGCAGGCGTTCGAGCGCGGCACCCAGTTGCCGGCCATCAGCCTGACCGACAGCCAGGGCTCACCCGTGGCCTTGCAGGACTACCGGGGCAAGCCGCTGGTCATCAACCTCTGGGCCACCTGGTGCCCACCGTGCCGGCGCGAGATGCCGGTGCTGGCCGAGGCGCAGCGCAACGAACCCGGGGTGACCTTCCTGTTCGTCAACCAGGGTGAAGGGGTGGGCGAGGTGCAGCGTTTTCTCGATGGCCAGTCACTGGGCCTGCGCAACGTGCTGCTCGACGCCAACGGCCAGCTGGGCCAGCAGGTCGGCTCCCGGGCGCTGCCGACCACGCTGTTCTACGACGCCGACGGGCGCCAGCTCGGCAGTCACCTGGGCGAGCTGTCCAGCGCCAGCCTGGCGCGGGCGCTGGAAGTGCTCCGCCAGCCCGCTACCCCATAGGCGCGGGCGCGTCGGCACACGCGACAGCGTGCTGGCCCGGCCGGTGCCGGGTCAGGCGAAGCAGCGTTCCAGGTGCAGGGTGAAGCGGTTGAACGCGGCGATTGCCGCTGCTTCGGCCTGGCGCTCCTGCTCGGCGTCCAGTTCCAGCTCATCGAGGGCTGCCACGAAGGCCTTCCAGCCTTGGGCACGGCCGCCTTCCGGCTCGCCGAGGTGGCGGGCGCCGAAAGTCTCGCTCAGGCCCAGTGCCGGCATGCGCTTGAGCAGGAAGGCCGCACCCAGTTTCGAGCCTTCGGAAACGAACAGCCAGCCGAGGGCCGCACCGACACCGAGGGTCTGCTCGCGAATACTTTCGTCGGTCTGCGGCAGCGGCAGTTGCAGGTCGATCAGGTCCAGGCGCGCCTGCTCCACCCGGCAGCGCTGGGGCAGGTCGGCGACCACGGCCTGCAGGGCCGGGTCCTGGTAGAGGCGCTCCAGGTCGTACTGGAACAGGTACTGGGCGGCGACGAAGCGGGCGAAGCGCTCGCGGCTGGCGAACGGGTCATGGGCCTTGACCACGCCGTCCAGGCGGCTGTGCGGCTCGTGGGTCAGGTGGTTGAGGCGTTGCGAGCGCAGGTGATGGCTCAGTTGCGGTTGTGATGCGGACATGGACTCACCTTGTGGTTATGCGCCCGCCCGAGGGGGCAGGCTTTGAAGTAATGACGTCCGAGCGGGCTCGATTCAGTAAAAGCCGCCGCTCAGCCGGCGCTGACGAAGTAGCCGGCCAGGGCGTCGAGGTCGGAGGCCTGGAGCAGGCCGGCCAGGTAGCGCAGTTGCAGCCAGGCGCGCAGGTAGCCGTAGCGCGCTTCGGCCAGGTCGCGGCGGGCACCGTGCAGTTGCTGCTCGGCGTTGAGCACGTCGAGGTTGACCCGCTCGCCGCCGGTGACGCTGCGCTGGGTAGCTTCGATCAGGGTGCTGGCCGACTCCACGGCCAGTTCGTAGGCGCGCATCTTGGCGGCGCTGCTGGCGCACAGGTTGAACTGGCGGCGCAGCTGGTTGAGGGTGTCGGCGGTGGTGGCGTCCAGCTCGTAGCTGATGCGCTCGCGTTCGGCCACCGCTTGGCGGGTGGCGGCCGACACGCTGCCGCCGGCGAACAGCGGCACGCTGATCTGGATGCCGATGCTGTCGGTGTCGTATTTCTGGTTGTAGGTGCTCTCCGAGCTGGAGCTGCTGCGCCCGGTGCTGGCGTAGGCGCTGAGGGTCGGCAGGTGCCCGGCGCGGCTGCGGGTCACGGCATGGCCGGCGGCGTCCAGGGCATGTCGGGCCGCGGCCAGGTCAGGGTTATTGGCCAGGGCCAGGTCGCGCCAGTTGTCGAAGCGCGTCGGCTGCAGCGGCTGTACCTGGAAGCCCGCGCTGAGCGGTGTCAGGTCGTCGATGGCCAGGGGCTCGCCGACCATCGCTTGCAGGGTGCGCAGGGCGGCGTCCAGGCTGTCCGCGGCTTCGATTTCCTGGGCCCGGGCCAGGTCGAGGCGGGCGCGGGTTTCCAGCAGGTCGGTGCGGGTGCCTTCGCCACCGTCGAACAGGCGCTGGTTCAGCGTCAGTTGTTCGGCGTAGGCGCGGCGCTGGGCGCGCACCAGTTCGATCTGGTCGCCGGCGAACAGCGCTTCGCTGTAGGCATTGAACAGCCGCACCAGCAGCTCCTGGCTGCGCCCGCGCAGGCGTTCGTCAGCCAGCAGCGCCTGGGCTTCGCCGTGGCGGTACTCGGCCCAGGCGGCGTAGTCGAACAGCGGTTGCTGCAGGCTCAGGGTCGAGGCGTAGCTGCGGTAGTCGCGCTGGTTGACGACGTCGCCGATGGGCGTGGACTGGGTCACTTCGGAGTTGTTGCGCGCGTTGTTGTAGCTGTAGGACAGCTTCGGCAGCAGGGCGGCGCGGCCCAGGGCCTTGGCCTCCACCCCGGCGTCGCGCTCGGCCAGGGCCGCGTGGAAGGTCGGGTCGTGGCGCAGGGCCAGGGCGTAGGCGTCACGCAGGTCGAGGGCGGCGGCGTGGCTGGCGCCCGTCAGCAGGACGAGCAGAAGCAGGTAGCGCATCACTCCTCCGCCATGGCCAGGTGCAGGCGGTCGCTGACCGGCTTGAACAGGTAGTTGAGCAGCGAGCGTTCGCCGGTGCGCACGAAGGCCTCCACCGGCATGCCGGGGCGGATGTCCAGGCCGGCGAGCTGCTGGGTACCGGCCTCGCTGACGCGGATGCGCACCTGGTAGTAGGACTCCTGGGTCTGCTCGTCGAGCAGGCGGTCGGCGGACACCATGGCCAGTTCCCCCGCTACCCGGGGCGTGCTGTTCTGGTTGAAGGCGACGAACAGCAGCTCCACCGGCAGGCCGGGTTGCAGGCGGTCGATCAGTTGCACCGGGGCGCGGGCGTCGATCAGCAGCGGCGCGCCGGTGGGCACCACCTCCATCAGTTGCTGGCCCGGGGAGATCACACCGCCCTGGGTGAACACCGACAGCCCCACCAGGGTGCCGGCAACCGGGGCGCGCACTTCGGTGTGGGCCAGTTCGTACTCGGCGTGTTCCAGGCGGTTGGCCAGCTCGCCGATGCGCAGGCGGGTTTCCACCAGTTGCTGGCGCACGTCGCGCTGGTACTCCTCGGCCAACTGTCGCTCGCGCCATTGCAGTTCCTGCACCTGGCGCTGGGCCCGGGCGATGGCGCCAATGTCCTCGGCGATGCTGCCGTTGACTTGCGCCAGCAGGCGCTCGTTCTCCAGCAGGCGGTTGCGCGGGATGTAGCCGTCCCGGGCCAGGTCGCGCAGGCTGGCGAGTTGTTCGGCCAGGGTGTTGCGCTGTTCTTCCTTGAACGATTTCGAGGCCTGCAGGCTGCCCAGGCTGGCGCGGGTACCGGCGATGTTTTCGCGGATCCCGGCCTGCTCGGCGCGTTGCGCGTCGCGGCGGCTGGCCAGCAGTTGCTGGTGCAGGGCCAGGCTGGCGGCGGTGAGGCTGTCGGTGGTGGCCAGGGCCTCGGGCAAGGCCAGGTGGTCGACGCCATCACGTTCGGCCTGCAGACGGGCTTCGCCGATGCGCGCGTCCAGGTACTGCTGGCGCAGGGTGTCGCGCTCGGCCCGGACGCGGGTTGGGTCCAGGGTCAGCAGCACCTGGCGCGCCGCGACTTCGTCGCCATCGCGCACCAGGATGCGCTCGACCACCCCGCCGGTGGGGTGTTGCACCGCCTGGCGGTTGCCGGCGACCACCACGTTGCCGCTCACCGCGACGCCCTTGTCCAGCGGGGCCAGCGCCGCCCAGGCGAAAAAACCGCCGAAGCCGGCGACCACCAGCCAGCGTCCGAGGCGGGCGGGACGGTGTTCGTCCAGGGTCAGGACATCGGCCAGGTGCGGCGGTGGCGAAGCGAGGGGTGCGTTCATGGTGATCTCGACGTCAGTTCTGGGCCGAATCCATTCGGTAGTTCAGGCTGAAGCCCGGGGTCGGCGCGGGGCGCCGTGCCGTGGGCAGCGGGGTGGCGGCTGGCGCGGTTGCTGGTGCTGTGGCGGTCGCCCGTTGCAGGTCCTGCAGCACCCGGGCGGCGGGACCGAAGGCCTGCATCTGGCCGCCGCGCAGCACCAACAGCTTGTCCACGCCGGCCAGCAGGCTCGGTTTGTGGGTGATCAGCACCAGGGTCCGGCGCTGGCTGCGCAGGTGGGCGATTGCCTCAAGGAGGGCGCGTTCGCCGTCTTCGTCGAGGTTGGCGTTGGGTTCGTCCAGCACCACCAGTGCCGGCAGGCGGTACATCGCCCGGGCCAGGCCGATGCGCTGGCGCTGGCCGCCGGACAGCCCGGCGCCGCCTTCGCCCAGGCGCGTGTCATAGCCCTGGGGCAGGCGCAGGATCAGCTCGTGCACGCCGGCCAGGCGCGCGGCTTCCACCACCTGCTCGGCATCCGGTTCGGCGAAGCGGGCGATGTTCTCGGCGATGCTGCCGGCGAACAGCTGCACGTCCTGGGGCAGGTAACCGATGTGGTCGCCCAACTCGCTGCGCGCCCACTGGACGAGGTCCACGCCATCCAGGCGTACCTTGCCGGTGGCCGGTGTGGCGGCACCCACCAGCAGGCGCGCCAGGGTGGACTTGCCGGAGCCGGAGGCGCCGATGATGCCCAGCGAATCCCCCACTTCCAGGTTCAGGCCGATATTGGCCAGGCACGGGCGCCGGGTGCCGGGCGTCAGCGCCGACAGCTGTTCCACTTCCAGCGCGCCACGGGGCGCCGGCAGGGGCATGCCGGGGCTGCGGGCCGGCTGGGTCTGCAGCAGTTCGCGCAGGCGTTGCCAGGCATCGCGCGCCGAACTCCACTGGCGCCACACGGCGATGACCTGGTCGATGGGGGCGAGCACGCGGGCCATGAGAATCGAGCCGGCGATCATCATGCCGGGAGTGATCAGCTGCTCCAGCGCCAGCCAGGCGCCCAGGCCGAGGATCAGCGACTGCAGGGCCAGGCGGATGCCCTTCGACCAGGCACTGACGGCGGCCATGCGTTCACTGGCCAGGCCCTGCAGGCCGAGAAAGCCGCGGTGCTGCTCCAGCCAGCGCTGGCGCACGCGGCCGAGCATGCCCATGGCGTCGATGGCCTCGGCATTGCGCAGGTTGGCGGCCGCCTGCTGGCTGGCCAGGGCGGACAGTTGTCCCGCTTGGGTCAGGGGCTCATGGCTGAGGCGCTCGTTGAGCCAGGCCAGGGCGGTGAGCAGCAGGGCACCGACCAGGGCCATCAGGCCGAGCCAGGGGCTGAACAGGAAGATCACCGCCAGGTAGACGGGGAACCACGGCGCATCGAAGAAGGCGAACAGCGCCTGGCCGGTGGCGAACTGGCGCAGGGTGTTGAGGTCGCCCAGGGCCTGGGCCGGGGGCGCCGTCGGGCTGTGGCGGCTGGCGGCGAAGGCGGCGTCGAACACCCGCTGGTTGAGGGCCATGTCCATGCGCGCACCCAGGCGGATCACCACCAGGCTGCGCACCCAGTCCAGCAGTCCCATGAAGGCGAAGAGACCCACGGCCATGAGGCTGAGCATCAGCAGGGTCATCTCGTTGCCCGAGGCCAGCACACGGTCGTAGATCTGCAGCATGTACAGCGCCGGGACCAGCATCAGCAGGTTGGTGACGGCGGTGAACAGGCCGACGTTGACCAGCGCCGGTCGGCACGCGGCCAGCACCTTCAGCAGTTCGTCACGGGAGGTGGGTTTCTTCATGGACAGCCCCAGGGGCGACGCCGGCGGGTTGACGTCCACCGGGGCACCCCACAGAATTTGGAACCCGCCGCAACCTGGGCCCTGCAAGACACGGGCGGCAGCGGGTGGTAGCGCAGCGAATGGAGGAGCGATCTTCCATTCGCTTTTTCTTTTGTGGCGATCAGGCCGCCAGGGCCAGCTCATCCACCGGCTGCTGGATGCCCACGGCTTCGGCCGGTGCCACGTTCAGCGGGCCGGCTGCCAGGGCAGCGGCGACCACGTCGAAGGTGTCGTCGGTGTCGACGCCGTAGCCGCTCAGCAGGCTGTTGAGCGCGCCTTCCAGTGCCGACGGGTTGCCGCCCATCAGGTTGTAGATGATCTGATGGACGTCGCCGGCATGGCCTTCGCTTAGGGCACTGGAAATACCCAGACCGCCGAAGCTGACTTCTTCGTAGCCATTTTCGAACTCGAAACCGGTGCCGGTTGCTTCCAGGCGCGAGCCCAGGGACAGCTCGTTCAGGTTGCCGTACAGGGTGTGTGCCGGGCTGCTGAACAGGCTGTAGTTCAGGCTGCCTTCGGCGAGGAAGCCGGCATCGCTGTTCGGGCTGGTCAGGGCGTACTGGGTGCCGCTGAGCGAACCCGGGTAGAAGCCGCCGGTGTTCACGCCTTCCTGGACCTGACCTTCACGGTGATCGGCGTCACCGAAGTAACCGGCCCAGTCGGCCAGGTAGTCGCTGATGGTCCAGTTGGAGTAGGTGGTGCTGTAACTGATGGAAAGGCTCATCGCATGTCTCCGATTCAGATTGCAGAGTGATCCGCCGTGCAGCCCGGGGCCGGCACGACGGTTTTGCCCGAGACGGGCAAACCGTTGGTCAAAAGGTGTATTCGACGGTGCCTTGAACCGTGCGCCCGCGGCCGAGGCTGAAGGCCAGCACGTCGCCCAGGGGCACCAGGTAGGCGCGGTCGGTGACGTTGTCCACGGCCAGGCGCAGGGTCAGGGCGTCGGTGGCCTGGTAGCTGCCGAACAGGTCGTAGACGGTGTAGGGCTTCCAGTCGGCGGGGTAGGTCATGTCGGCGGCGCCGGAGTCGCCGTGGGACAGCGAGTAGCCTTCGCTGTAGCGCACGCGCACGCCCATATCCAGCTTGCGGTCCAGCACGTGGGTGCCGAGGGTCAGGCTGCCGCGGTCCATCGGCATGTGCTCGGCGCTGCCCATGATGCCGCCGCAGGAGGTCAGGCTATTGGCTGTCGGGTTCGGTGCCATGCTGGTGATCGGCTGTCGCGGCCCGGCGGATACAGGCCTCGTTACGCCGCCGAGCCAGGCGTCGCGCTTGCAGAAGTCGTTGTTGCCGATCATGTGGGTGTAGGCGAGGTTGGCGTAGGCGCCACCGGTGTCGTAATCAAGGCTGTATTCCACGCCGCGAAAACGGGTGGTTTCCAGGTTGTTGACGTAGGCGGAGGTGCCTAAGGTGCCCATGCTGCTGTAGCCCGGCCGCATCAGGCCGGAGCTCATGTACATGAAGTCTTCGATGCGGGTGTCGAAATAGGCGACCTTGATGCCCAGGCGGTCTTCGTCGAAGAACAGGTTCTGCTTCAGCACGTTGAAACCCACTTCCCAGCTTTTCGAACGCTCCGGTTCGATGAACGGGTTGGGGTGCATGGTCGAGGAACCGCTGGCATGGGGGCGGCCGGTGATCAGGGTTTCGGTGACCGCCGGCGGGCGCCAGCCCTTGCCGTATGTGGCGAACAGCTGCAGCCAGTCGACGCCGGGCTTGATCGCGATGCCGAAGGTCGGCGAGAACCGGCCTTCCTCGCGGTCCACCTCGTAGAGCAGGGGGACGGTGGTCTGCCGGGTGGTGCCGAGGATGAAGGTGCTGATGTTCATGCCGGTTTCGCCGCGCAGCCGGTAACGGTCGTAGCGCAGGCCGGCGTTGAGGCTCAGCCAGTCGTCGTAGGCGAAATCCAGCCCGGTGAACAGGCTGGCCATGGTGCGCTTGCCTTCGGGGGTCATGCCTTCGGCAAAGGGAAAGTCCACCGCCGAACCGGCGGCGACCGCCTGGTTGGATTCCGGGCTGACCTTGTCGTGGAACAGCTCCAGGCCGTAGTTGGCCCGGGTGGTCAGGGCCTCGCCAAACTGGAAGGTCGAGGTGTTCTGCGCCTGCAGGCCGTAGGTGCGGGTCTGGTAGGTGATCTCGTAGGCTGGCGTGGTGCTGCGTGCGTAGGTGCTCTGGTCGTTCTGGTTGTCGACCACGTAGAGCTTGGCCTGGAAGTCCACCAGCGGGTTGTCCGGGGTGTAGCGGTAGTCCAGGGCGTAGTTCTGCGACACCACGTTGCTGCTGCCGAGGGCATCCCAGAGCTCGTTGTTCTCGACGTTCATGATGTTGGTGTCGGTGTAGGCCACCTGGGTGCGCAGGTAGCTCAGTTGCAGGCGCTGGTCGTTCGGCAGGTTGAGCCCCAGCTTGGCCAGGCGCGAACGCATGGTGGAGCCGGAGTGGGAAACCGGGGAGTTCTTGATCCGGTCCGCGATGGTGGGGTTGGCCCTTGAGCCGGTGCGCAATTCGCCGATGTCGCCGTGGGTGCCCGGGTCGTAATCGCCCAGGTGACGCTCACTGGCGGCCACCAGGATGTCGCCGATCTCGTTGCCCAGGGCAAAGGCGCTGCTGCCGATGAAGTCGGTGCCGTTGGCGTAGCCGCCGAGGCCGGTGGTGGCGCGAACCCGGCCGCCGAATTCCTTGCCTTCGTGGATGAAGTCGCGTGCGTCCAGGGTGCGGAAGTCGGCCACCCCGCCGATCACCCCGGCGCCGCCCATGCCCGAGGTGGCGCCTTTCTCGATGGTCACGCCGCCGAGCAGTTCGGGGTCGATGTACATGGTGCCGTTGCGTTGCTGGTGGCCGCTCTGCTGGTAGTTCTGGCGCATGCCGTCCACCGACATGTTGACCCGGCCGAAGTCCTGGATGCCGCGGATGTTCACCGAAACGCCCGGGTCCTGCTGGCTGACGGCGGTGTAGACGCCGGCGGTTTCTTCGAGCATATCGGCGACGTGGCGCGGCGGGTTGCGGTCGATCTGTTCGCGGTCGATGGTGGCCACCGAGCGCGGTGTCTCATAGACCCAGTCACTGGCAGCCAGGCCCCGCACGTGGGTGGCCGACAGTTCCATGACCTCGCCTTCGGCGTGGCGCACCAGGCTGACTTGGCGGGGCGAGATGAACTGGTAGGACACCGGCATGCCGTTGAGCAGGCGCTGCAGGGCCTGGTCCGACGGGTAGCGGCCCTGCACCGGGTTGCTGCGCAGGCCCGCGAATAGCGCGGCGTCGAAGATCACCTGGACGCCGGATTGCTCGGCGAAGGCCAGCACGGCGCGGTCCAGCTCCTGGGCCGGGATGTCGAAGGCCACCAGGGCCTGCTGGTTCTGTACGGCTGGCGATTGATCGGTCACCGCGTGCAGGGGCCCGCTGCAGGCCAGCACCCAGCTCCCCCCCAAGGCGAGCAGCGAACGGCGGAATCGCATGCCTGGCCCTTTTTTAACGTTCATCCCGTTTCCCTTACTGCTGTGTTGTTTTTCTTGGCGAATGAAAATCACTCTCATAAACAAGACGTGCAGTGCAGGAAAAGTCAGTAACGTTTTTTCTTTTTTTTTGCGAAAACAGCCAAAGCCCGCATGGCGCGGGCGTTTCGCGTCAGTAGAGAACGGTGAGGCCAGGCAGGTCGAGGCGCTGGGCGCGCATTTCCTTGGCCAGGGTGGTCACGGCGTCATCCAGCATGTCGAGGCGGAACACGCCGCTGACTTCCCGCTTCGCCAGGGCGGCATCGGTGATCAGGATGCGGGTGGCGCGGTAGCGCCCCAGTTGCTCGGCTACCTGGGCCAGGGGCGCGCGCTCGAACACCAGCACGCCACGTCGCCAGCTGTCGGCGCGCTTTAGGTCGAGCCCGGCGACCGGCTGAACGCCCTGGCCGGGTGTGTAGCGCGCGCTCTGACCTTCATGCAGGGTGCGGGTCTGCACGCCGCTGTCGGGGCGCTCGTCGAGGGTGACTGCGACGCTGTGCTCCAGCACCCCGACCAGGGCTTCGCGGCTGTCGCTGCGGCGGACCAGGAACTGGGTGCCGAGGGCCTGGGTGGTACCGCCGGCGCTGTCCACCACGAAGGGCCGTTTCTCGTCGCCGGCCATGGGCGCGACGGTGAAGTAGGCTTCGCCCGACAGCAGCCGCACGCGCCGCTCCGTGGCGGTGTACACGATGTCGATGGCGCTGCGGGTGTTGAGCTCGACCAGGCTGCCGTCGGGCAGCGGGACCTTGCGGACTTCACCCCGCGCTGTGGCGTGGTCGGCCACCAGCGGCAGCCACAGCTGACGCGGTTCGCCGCCGAGCATCAGCGCCACGCCGACTATCGCCGCGGCACTGGCGGCCCAGCGTGCGATGCGCCGTGGGCGGCTGCGTCGCGGCATCTGCTGCGCGCTGTCCGGGCGGGCGCGCGGCGTGGACGGGCTGCCCAGCTTGCCGAGGGCCTTCCAGGTGTTCTGGGCGAAGGTCAGTTCCTGGGCGTGCCGTTCGTCCGCGGCCAGCCAGCGCTGCAGCTCCTCGCGCTGTTCGGCACTCAATGCGCCCGCGCTCAGGCGCACCGCCCACTGTGCTGCCTCCTGGCGTATTTCCTGGTCCCGACGTTCCTGGCTGATCACGTGGTGGTCTCGTTTCTCTTTTATAAGACTGATGACGCTCGGGGGGCGATAACTCGGTAAACCATTCGTCACCCTTCTTGCAGGCGCTGCATGACATGGGCCAGCGCCTTGGCGAGGTGTTTCTGTACGGAACTGTCGGAGATCCCCAGCTGGCGCGCCACCTCGGCGTGGGTCAGGCCTTCGAGGCGGTTGAGGCGAAAGATGTCCCGGGTCCGCGGCGGCAATTCAGCCACAGCCTCGCGCAACTGTCGAAGGTGTTGCGCGGCGACGGCCTGTTCCTCCAGGGACGGTGCGTCTTCGACGATGTCGTGCAGGGCTTCGTGGGGCACGAGGTCGGTGCGGCGCCGCTGGTTCTGCCGGGAATGATCGACCATCAGGTTGCGGGCGGTGCGGTAGAGGTACGCCGGAATGTTCTCGATCGGCTCCTTGCCGCGCTGTTCGGCCAGCCGCAGAAAACTCTCCTGAACCAGGTCGGCGGCGAGATGGGGGTCCCGTACCTTGCGCGTCAGCAGACGTTGCAGAGCCTGCGAATGCTTGGCGAACAGGCTCTTGAGATCAGGCTCCACACGCGATTCCTGGCGCACTGGGAAAGGAGCAGCATCTTACCTAAGGGAGAATGCATTTCAAATGGGAATAACTATCACTACCCATGAGGCCCACGCCGTGGTGTTGTTGCGGGTGTGCTGGATCAGCCCAGGGCGACGCGGTTGCGGCCCTGTTTCTTGGCCTGGTAGAGCGCGGCGTCGGCCCGCTGCATCAGCTGTCCGGGGAGTGTGTCGTGCCCAGGCTGCAGCGCCGCGACGCCGATGCTCACAGTGACGTGCCCGAGGGGCGATGCGGCATGTGGCAAGGCCAGCGCCTGCACGGCCTGTACCACCCGGCGCGCGATCTCCTGGGCGCCGGCGTCGTCGGTCATGGGCGCGAGGAACACGAACTCCTCACCGCCGTAGCGCGCCACCAGGTCGCTGGAGCGGCACACCGTGGCGTCCAGGGCCTGGGCGACCTGCTGCAGGCAGGCGTCGCCGGCCGGGTGGCCGTAGTGGTCGTTGTAGGGTTTGAACCAGTCCACGTCCATGATCGCCAGTGCCACCGGGTGCCCCAGGCGCTGGGCGCGGCTCCATTCCTGGGCCAGCACCTGGTCGAAGTGCCGGCGGTTGGCGATGCCGGTCAGCGCGTCGGTCAGGCTCAGGGTTTCCAGCTTGCTGTTGAGCAATTGCAGTTCGTCGGTGCGCTGGGCGACCCGCTGTTCCAGCTCGCGCTCGGAGCTCTTGAGGGTGTCGACCAGCGCCTGCTGCGCCTGCAGCAGCTCCTCCTGGACCCGGGCCTTGTCGCGGCGCATCACGTTGTAACGGTCGGCGAGGGCGAAGGCCAGCAGGATCATTTCCAGGGCCGAACCCAGCTGGATGCCATCCACGGTGAACACGTTGGTGGGCATCACGCCCATGGCCCGCAGGGTGGTCATGGCACCGCCCAGCATCAGCAGGGCGAAGGCCCCGAGGAAGAAGTAGGCGCTGCGCTGGCGCTTGATGGCGCAGGCCAGGCCCACGCCGATGATCAGGATGGCGGTGGCCAGGTTCAGCAGGATCGCCAAGCGGCCGAACACCGGCAGCGCCACGGCATAGGCCAGCGGTGTCAGCAGGTACAGGATGACCAGGCCGAGCAGCAGCCGGTCGACCCGCGGCAGCAGGCGGTCGGTCTGCAGCATGCGGCGCATGAACAGCAACATGGCGGCCAGCGACAGCGACACGCCCGAGTAGTACGCCACGTTGGAGTCCAGGTAGGTGCCGCCCCAGATGAACTCCGGGGCCAGGCCGTTCTTGATCGCCAGGGTGGTGGAGATGCACACGGCGAACAGCACGTAGAGCAGGTACACGCGGTCGCGCAGGGCCACGAACAGCATCAGGTTGAACAGGATCATCGCGGCGGCGATGCCGAAGTACCAGGCCTTGCCCACGTAGTCGTCGCGCTCGTAGGCATGGAAGGCCGCCGGCTCCCAGAGTTGCAGCGGGATCAGCAGGCCGACGCTGGATTCCATGCGCAGGTACAGCACCTGTTCGGACTCCGGCGCGAGGGTCAGCGGAAACACGAAATGACGGCTGGGGTAGACCCGGGTGGAGGCGTCGGTGTCGCAGCCGGTGGAGGTCGAACGGTAGCCGCCCTGGCCGTCCGGCTGGTGCAGCTGGATATGGGAAATGCGCGGGTTTTCCACCACCAGCATGCGCTGCAGCGGCGTCGCGCCGGTGTTGCGCAGGGTCAGGCGCAGCCAGTAGGCCGAGCGGGTGAAACCCAGGCCCAGGGCACTGCCGGGCGGCTGGTCGCCCTTGAAGTGCGCGGCCACCGTGGGCGATTGCACGTCCTGCAGCGTGAGGGTGCGGTCAGGGTCTTCCAGCAGCGCCACGTAGGTGGTCAGCGACAGCGGCGTGGCATCGACCGAGGCGGCGTCCAGCACCGGTTCCGCGGACCAGGCGGGAAACGCCAGCACGGTCAGGCTCAGCAGCAACCAGAGGATCAGACGCTGACACAGGCGGTGGGCATGCATGCTAGGAACTACCAGGCGGTCCGGGGGGCTTGCGGGCGGTGCCGGTCGGCGTGGCGCAAGGCCGCGAGAGTTTACAAGAGGCGCACGCGGGCCGCCAAAGAATCGCGGGTCAGGCATGACCCCTCCCGGCCGACATGCGATCGCCGCGATCGACGCGCAGGCATACGTCGTATTGGCTGAACTTTCCGCCCCCAAACGCAGTAGGAACTCTTGAGGGTGGGCGATTTCGCGTGCCACCTGTCTTTGAGGAGCACACCATGAACATGCTGCGTTTCCCGGCCATCGTGCTGGGCACCCTGTTATCCGTTGGCCTGTACGCCCAGGCGTCCAACGAGGACGCCCATGGCGAGCACGACGTTGCCCCCGGCATCTCCGAAAGCGCGCAGGAGGAAGCCCAGGAAGGGCAACGCGACAAGGCCGCCAAACGCCACAGCGATCGCCAGGGGCGGGAGCCAACCGATGGGCAGCCCAATACCCTCGATGGCGACGACACGCCCGAGGGCGAGCCCGGTGATTCCACCGATCCCACGGACCCTGGCGGCTCCGGCGGTGACGGCCGGACCGACCCGGGCATCCTCAATTAGCGCCGCTCACCGCTGATCGGCGGCATGGTCTGCCGGTCGTACCCGGGCCGGGTTGCCCACCACGGTGGCGCCCGCCGGTACGTCCCGGGTGACCACGCTGCCCGCGCCCACCAGGGCGTCATCGCCGATGGTCACGCCCGGCAGGATGAGCGCGCCGGCGCCGATCCACACATTGCGGCCGATGCTCACCGGCCTGCCGAACTCCAGCATCCGGGCCCGCAACGCCGGGTCTCGCGGGTGGTCGGCGGTGAGGATCTGCACGCCGGGCCCGATCTGGGTGCCGGCGCCGATCCGCACGGCGCAGACGTCGAGGATGACGCAGTTGAAATTCATGAACACCCCGTCGCCGAGGTGGATGTTGTAGCCGTAGTCGCAGTGAAAGGGCGGCCGGATGTAGACGTCCGCTCCCACCTCGCCAAACAGCTCGCTCAGCAGGCGCTGCCGTTCTGACGCCGGTGCGGCGCCCGTGGCGTTGTATTGCGCCATCCACTCGGCGGCGCGCTGGGCGTCCGCCTGCAGTTCCGGGCAACTGGCGAGGTAGAGTTCGCCGGCCAGCATGAGTTCTTTCTGAGAGCGCTGCGTCATGGTCTGCCCCATCGGATTCGGTCGAAGGTTGGACCGGCGAATCGCCGTTTCGTGTCAGGTAAAAAAACGCCCCTGGCAGCCGAAGCGGGCAGGGGCGCTGTGACTCACTCAGGCGTCTGTGGCCGTGGCCTCAGGGCGCTGCCACGGCCAGCGGGTTGTGATCGATGTCCAGCTTGTAGAAGGTCGCCGCACCGGCCTCGGTTTCATAGCCGCTGTTGTCCTGGGTATAGACCCCCGCCTTGAAATACAACGGTTTGTCCGCCCAGGCCGAATCCATCTTGGCTGTCCACTTGGTGCCGTTGACGTTCACGGTCAGGGTGCCCTTGGCGCTCAGTGCGATGCTGTAGGTGAAGCGCTGCTCCAGCGGAATGCCGCTGAGCACGGTGTACACCTGGGTTTCGCTGTCCGGGCTCGGGCGTACCTTGACCACCAGGTTGCCGGTGCTGGTCTTCACCTTGTACTGGTACTCGAGCTTGAGCAGCGGCGCGGTGCTCTTGTGCGCGTGGATCTGGCCGATCACCAGCTTGCCGGTGGACGGCACCTGGCTGACCTTGAGCGCGGCACGCAGGTAGTGGTCGGCGCCCGGGTAGGTCCAATTGCGCAGGCTGCCATCGGCGTAGGTTTCGCGCAGTTCGGAGCGCGGGTACGAGGCGTTCTCGGTGGTGGTGCCATTGACCGGCGCCCAGAAGAACACGGTGCCGCCGATGTTCTGGAAATAGTGATCCTGGTAGCCGCCGGTGAGCACGGGGGTCTCGATGGTCGCCGCTGGTACGCCAACGGGGATGGACAGGTTCCAGGTAGCAAGGTCGATCATTGACTAAAACCTCAAAAGTGAGCTTTCAGCCGGGGGCAATTCTCATCCACGAGGTGGTAGGTCTTACCTGGCAATCCAGCCTGTTGCACACGAACTAAAAGGGGGATGAAACAGTTCTTGTCCGAAGGCTGTGGCCGTCTCGCGGGACGCTTTATACGGGGTGCGTGGGGTGTTGTTAATGACCGATCGTCACCTTAATGACGTCAAAAAACAGACGAATTATGGCCTTGATATTGAAATGAGATCATTTTTGCGGCTCGGCAACGAAACGGCGAAATCGTCCCGTCCTTTGCCGACGCCAGCCCCGGTCTAGAGCGGGGCGTCAGTTTTTTGAAAACGCTCGTTTGAAAGCGGCTTGTCACCGAATTGTCATGCGACGAACGGTAGGGATTTTCGGTGGGTTTTCAGCGGCGCAAAGGGCGGCGACGCCTCTGGAATGGGAGTCAGAGGCGATTGCGATTTATTGCTGGAGTGTCGTGAGGGCGTCTTTGCTGCGCGAGGTGAGGGCACCCAGGCGCGGGGACTCAGCCGCTGCGTTTGTCGGTCAGGTTCTGCCACAGCTGGCGGGCATCGTAGGGAGCGCGGACCTTGATGTCGTTGTCGAAGTAGCAGTACAGGTCGCGGGGTGTGCGGCGGGGGCGGTGGTCGCTGTCGATCAGGTGGGCATCGTCGGGCTGCCCGCCGGCTGTCCAGGCTTCGATGCGCGCCTGCCAGCGCTGCAGGGCGTCGTCTGAATAGCCGCTGGCGTAGAGTTCGGCATCACCGTGCAGGCGCAGGTAGAGGAAGTCGGCGGTGACATCCTCGAGGTAGGGCCATTTGCCGGCGGTGTCCGCCACCACCAGGGCCACGTTGTGCTGGCGCAGCAGCGCGACGAAGGCGGGGCTGCGAAAGCTGTCGTTGCGGATTTCCACGGCGTGGCGCAGCGCGTTGTCGGCCGCCGCGTCCAGGTAGCCGCTCACGTGCAGGCGGGCGTCGGCCCGGCGGGCCAGGTGGCGTGCCTGGTCGGTGTCGACAGGCAGTTGCGCGAGGAAGTCGCCGAACTGCTGTTCGTCGAAGCGAAAGCTCGGCGGAAACTGCCAGAGCACCGGGCCGAGCTTTTCCTTGAGCGTCAGGGGGCCGGAGGCGAAGAAGTTGGCCAGGGGCTGGCCAATGTCGTTGAGCCGGCGCACGTGGGTGATGAAGCGCGGTGCCTTGACGCTGAAGACGAAGTCCTCGGGCGTTTCGGCGTACCAGGCGGCATAGCGCTGCGGGGTCTGCAGGCCATAGAAGGAACCGTTGATCTCGATGCTGTTCACTGCGCGGGAGGCGAATTCCAGCTCGCGCCGCTGCACCAGGCCCTTGGGGTAGAAGTCGCCGCGCCAGGGGGCGTAGCGCCAGCCTGAAATACCGACCCGGATGTCACTCATGGCGATGCTCCTGCCTCGGTCTCGAGGGCGTGCAGTGGGGCGCCAGCCGGGCATGTTGTCCTGGCTGGCAGGGGCGTGTCATTCGCGTGTGCCCGGGTCCGTCCCGCCATCGGTCGGCCCGCCGGGGTTGGAGTGCTCGGGGGAGTCGTCGCGCTCGCCGTCGTTGGTCATGTTGCCGTCGCGGGTGTTTACCGGGCGGCCGTCCAGGGTCTCGACCTCGCCATCGGCGTTGCGGCGCGTCTCGACCTCTTCCTGTGGGCCCGGGTTGCCGGACGGACTGGAAACGGAGCCACGCCCGTCTCCCGGGGTGCCGGCCGGCGCCTGGGCGTGGGCGGCGAGGGGCAGAGACAGGGCAGCGCATAACAGCAGGGGAATGGAGGGATGGGTCATGTGATTGCTCCAGGGCGAATAGCCCATGCGTGATACGTGGTTGGGGGCTCCGTGCTCAGCCTTCGACATCCATGAAACCGGCGGCCTGGGTGCGCCAGAGCCGCGAGAACGTGCCGTCTTGCAGGCACAGCTGCTGCGGCGGGCCGTCTTCGACGATTCTGCCGTCTTCCAGCACCAGCACCCGGTCGAAGCTGGCGAGGGTGGACAGGCGATGGGCGACGGCCAGCACCGTGCGGCCCTGCATGAGGTCACCCAGGGCGGTCTGTATTTCTGCCTCGGAGTGGGTGTCGAGGGCCGAGGTCGCTTCGTCGAGCACCAGGATCGGCGCGTCCTTGAGGAACGCGCGGGCGATGCCCAGACGTTGCCGCTGGCCGCCCGAGAGCATCACGCCGCGCTCGCCCACCAAGGTGTCGTAGCCCTCGGGCAGCTCCCGCACGAAGGCGTCGCAGAAGGCATGGCGCGCCGCGGCGATGACCTCCTCGTCGGTGGCTTCCGGTCGGCCATAGCGAATGTTTTCGCGGATGCTGCGGTTGAACAGGGCGGTCTCCTGGGGCACCACGGCCATGCGGGCGCGCAGGCTGTCCTGACTGACTTCGCTGATGTCCTGCCCGTCGATCATGATGCTGCCGTGCTGCACATCGTCGAGGCGCTGGATCAGGCTGATCAGGGTCGACTTGCCGGCACCGGACGAGCCGACGATGCCGACCTTCTGTCCGACCGGGATGTGTAGGTCGAAATGCTCGAACACCTGGCGCCCGTCCGGGTAGGCGAAGCTCACGTCGCGGAATTCGATGTCGCCGCGAAACAGCGCCAGTTGCGGTTCGGGGTCGTCCAGACCGTGGGGCTGCACGATGATCTTCAGGGTGTCGTCGATGGCGCCGATCTGCTGCGTGGTGTCCACCAGGGCCAGCGCCAGGTCGCGCGAGCCGTGCAGGATGCGGAAGGTCAGGGCGCTGACCATCACCACGTCGCCCGCCGTCACGCTGCCGGCGACCCACAGCTGGATCGCCCAGATCAGCATGCCGCCGGCCATCAGCGACAGGCAGATGTCATGGATGACCCGGGCCTTTTCCAGGTACATCCAGCTGCGCCGCTGGGCGCGGGCTTCCAGGCCGATTTCCTCGGCCAGGCGCTGGCTCTCGCGGTCGCGGGCGGAAAACGCCTTGATCGTCCAGACATTGGACACCACGTCCACCAGCTCGCCGCCGACCCGGGCGGCCTGGGCCGCGAAACGCTGGTGCTTGCTGCGCCCGCGGATGCCGAAGGAAATGATCAGCACGCCGACCACCAGGACGAAGCCGATCAGCGCCCAGGCCATGTGCGTGTGCACGGTGAACAGCACGATGACCGCGCCGAGAAAATCCACGCACGGCGGCATGATCTTCCAGGCCAGGCCGCCATAGATGGCGCCGGCGGCCTGGCCGGTGGCGGATATCCGGTTGCCCAGGGCGCCGGCGTAGTGCTGCGCGAAATAACGCATGGGGTGGCCGGTCAGGTGGCGGAACAGGTCGACCCGGATGTCCACGCAGCTGGCCACCACCGTGCGGCAGCCCAGCCAGCCACCGAGGCGCCAGAACACGTTTTCCACCACGATCAGGCCGATGAAGAGGCCTAGCGGGAACCACACATCCGCCTGCTGGCGGTCATCGGTGGCCATCGCGTCGACCAGCAGTTTCATGCCGTATTGCACGGCGACCGCGCAGCTGCCGGCGCCGACGATCAGCAGGAACATGCCGCCGAAGTGCCAGGGACGACGACGGACGTAGCGCGCCAGGAAGGCGATCGGCTTGCCCGGCAGGGCGTGCGGCGCGGCGCCGGCAGGTGGGGTGTTCATGCCTGCCGGGCCAGTTGTTCGGCCATGGCGGCAAACAGCGTCTGCTGATGGCGCAGCTCGTCGGCCAGTGGCGCATGCACGGGGCGCTGTCCGGTGGCGTCGGCAAAACCGAACAGCCCGGCCTGGCAATGGCGATCATCGGTCCAGCCGGGGTAGTCGAGGATCGGGTACAGGCAGATGCCTTCCAGCGGCACGCCACGCTGCAGGGCCAGGTGCACCTGTTCGCCGATGTAGCGCAGCCAGTCGGCGCGCTGTTCGCCCTCGGCACCGGTCTCGGCCACCAGCATCGGCCGGCGATAGCGCTGGTAGACCTCCGCCAGGATGCCGCTGAACGGCCGGTACAGCGGGTCGCCGCGCCACAGGGTGCCGCCCCCCATGAACCACTGGTTGTTGTCGTAGTAGTTCACCCCGAGGATATCCAGGTACTCGGGTCTGCCGCCGAGCCCCGGCCATTGCATGCCCGCCAGCATGTCCCAGGCCTGGAACTGCGAGAGGCGATAGCGTTCGGCGTCTTCCTGCTCGCTGTTGCGGCTGCCGCGCGGCACGACGTGTATGACCGGGTCGACCTGCACGAAGCGGGCACGGGGATCGACCGCGCGGATCGCCTCGATGGCGGCGATGCTGGCGCGTATCAGCTGGTGTTTGAGTTCGTCGCCACGTCCCGTGCCCAGCGGGGCGAAGTAGGCGACTTCACCGCCGGCCCAGGCCCAGAACGACATTTCGTTGAGGGGCGAATAGAAGGGAATGCGGTCGCTTTCCTCCCGGACGATGCGCGCGGTGGCTGCGGCGAAGCGGGCGAAGCGCTCGACGAACGGCGGTCGCCAGATGTCGAGGTCGTCCGGCCAGCCGTAATGGCACAGGTCCCAGATCACCTGGGTGCCCGTGCCTTCGGCGGCCCGCAGTTGCGGCAGGAAACTGGACCAGTCGTAGTGCCCGGGCACCGTTTCGATCAGGTGCCAGCGCAGGCCGTCACGGACGGTGCGCAGGCCCTGTCGGCGCAGGGCGGCGTAGTCCTCACGGGCCCAGCGGTGGTGGGCGGTGCCCTCGATCAGGTCGAGGCGCCGACCGTCCTGCCGGCGGTGGGTGGAACACTCGAAACCGCCCATGAAGAAACTGTCGAACAGGGAAGGAGCGTGCATCGTCGACGATCCTCACCGCGCCTGGCTGACCAGACTGTCATCCGGCGCGGTGGGTGGCGGCACGACGGGTTGTCGCTGCGCCTCCTCGATGCGCTGGTACAGCGCCAGCGCCTGCCCCACCACCTGGTCCATGTTGTAGTACTTGTAGGTGCCCAAGCGGCCGAGAAAGGTGACGCCCGGCGTGGCGTCCGCCAGCTGCTGGTAGCGCTTGTACAGCGCGGCGTTTTCCGGGCGCGGGATCGGGTAGTAGGGGTCGCCTTCGGCGGAGGGGTATTCGTAGGTGACGCTGGTCGTCGGGTGCTGCTGGCCGGTGATGTGCTTGTACTCGCTGATGCGGGTGTAGGGCACGGCTTCGTCCGGGTAGTTGACCGTGCCGACGGCCTGGAACCGTTCCTGGTCCAGGCTCTTGTGCTCGAACCGGAGCGAGCGGTAGGGCAGCTTGCCGAAGCGGAAGTCGAAGTATTCGTCGATCGGCCCGCAGTAGATCAGGTGCTCGTGCTCGACCCGGTGGCGCACCTCGCGGTAGTCGGTATCGAGCAGGAGCGTGATGTTCGGGTGGTCGAGCATGCGCTCGAACATCCGCGTGTAGCCGTGCAGGGGGATCTGCTGGAAGCTGTCGGTGAAGTAGCGGTCGTCGGTGTTGGTGCGGGTGGGGATGCGCGAGGTGACCGACTTGTCCAGCTGCGACGGGTCCAGGCCCCATTGCTTGCGCGTGTAGCCACGGAAGAACTTCTCGTACAGCTCCTGGCCGACCTGGTTGATCACCACGTCTTCGCTGGTGCGGATGGTTTCCACCCGTTCGGCGCGGCTGGCCAGGTACTGCTCGGCCTCTTCGTCGCTGCTCAGTGCGAGGCCGTACAGGGCGTTGAGTGTGGTGCGGTTGATCGGGATCGGCACCTGCTGGCCGTCCACCACCGCCAGTACCCGGTGTTCGTAGGGCCGCCACTCGGTGAAGCGCGACAGGTAGTCGACGATGCGCTGGGCGTTGGTGTGGAAGATATGCGGGCCGTAGCGGTGGATCAGCACGCCGGCCTCGTCATGGTGGTCGTAGGCGTTGCCGCCGATGTGCGGGCGGCGGTCGATCAGCAGCACGCGCTTGCCCAGTCCGGCCGCCAGGCGCTCGGCGAGCACGCTGCCGGCGAAGCCTGCGCCGACGATCAGGTAATCGAAACCTCGTTCGCCTTCCAGGCGGTCATTGGCGTTCAGCGTAGGCATTCGATCTGCTCCTTCATCTGTGCCTGGGTCCGGTCCCAGGACATGTCGCCAAGCACACGGTCGGCGTGTTCGAGAAAGGCCGGTCGGTCGGCCGCCAGGTCGAGGGCCTTTTCACAGGCGGCGACGAATTTTTCCGGGGTGTCGGCGATCAGCACCACGCCGCTCTTGCCGTAGCTGCGCACCACGTCGGTGATGGGGGTGGAGACCACCGGGCAGCCGCCGGCAAGGTATTCCGGGGTTTTGGTGGGGCTGATGAAGCGGGTCGATTCGTTCAGCGCGAAGGGCATCAGCGCCACGTTCCAACCGGCGAGGTACTGCGGCAGTTCGTCGTAGGTCTTGCCGCCGAGGAAGTGAATGTTCGGTCGCCGGGGCAGGGAGGCCGGGTCGATCTTCACCACCGGGCCGATCATCACGAACTGCCAGTCCGGGCGCAGCGCGGCGACCTGGTCGAGCAGCGCGACGTCGAAGCGTTCATCGATCACCCCGTAGAAACCGAGGCGCGGTCGGCCGATGCCGGCCTGGTCGGGCGGGTTGTTCTGGAACGCTCGCGCCGTCGCGAAATGGGCGATGTCCACGCTGCTCGGAAAGGCGTGGACGTTGCCGTGCAGCTCGCGCTTGACCTCCCACAGGCTATGGCCGCCGGTGAACACCAGGTCGGCGCGTTCGAGCAGTTCCCGTTCGTGCTCGAGCAGGTCGGGCGGCGCGCCGTCGAAGGCCGACAGCTCGTCCATGCAGTCGTAGACGACGGTGCTCGGTTGCAGGTGGCGAGTGAACCCCAGGCTCATCGGCGTGTAGTACCAGAGCAACAGGTCCTCGACCTCGAGCCGCTCCAGGTAGGTGTCGAGCAGGGTGCGCAGGGCGGCCTGGGTGCGCTGCGCGTCGAGGCCCGCCGGCAGGCGCGGCACCAGGATCTGCACCCCTTCCTCGTCGGGGCGTACCTCCAGCCAGGGTTCGGCTTCGTCGGTGGGCACCGGCTCCTCGAAGAACAGCACGTTGTATTCCCGTGCGAAGCGCGACATCAGGTGCTGCGGGCGCTGGTAGACGAAGCTCCAGCGCAGGTGCGACAGGCACAGCAAGGTCGGGATCAGCGGATCGAACACCACCGCCGCCTCAGAGGTGTCGGGTTGCGACGGCGATTTTCCGATCGGCTGCTGAAAGGGGCCTGCCCAACTCATGGTTCCGTCTCCCTAGGTGGCCGGCGCAGCGCGTCGTGCAACGCGCCGGCATCAGTCGATTCGAGCGAAGAAGTGATACCAGCAGTGGAGGCCGGGCGGAGCGGGCAGTTCAACAAATCGGCCGAGCTGCCGCCGGCGGGTGCGTTCATCGTTCTCCTTGAACTCCCGCCCTCGTGGCCCCGTCGGTATCTGGGATCGCGCCCCTAAAACCGCGGCGAAGGTTCCTCCATCGGCAAGCTCATGGCCGGTCCCTTCAAGCCCTTGTCTCGCTGGAGGTCATATGATTCTGGTCACGGGAGGAGCCGGCTACATCGGTTCCCACACGGTGCTCTCGCTGTTGCAAGCCGGCCACGACGTGCTGGTGCTGGATAACCTGTGCAACAGCTCGCGCGCCTCGCTCGAGCGGGTGGCGCAGATCGCGGGTCGAGCGCCCTGGTTCGTCGAAGGCGACATCCGTGACCGTGCCGTGCTCGACGGGCTGTTCCAGCAGTGGCCGGTCACCGCGGTCATGCACTTCGCCGGCCTCAAGGCGGTGGGCGAGAGCGTGCAGGACCCGCTGCGCTATTACGAAACCAACGTGGCGGGCAGCATCACCCTGTGCCAGGCCATGGCGGATGCGGGCATATTCGAGCTGGTGTTCAGCTCGTCGGCCACGGTCTATGGCGAAGCGGTCAACGCACCGATCAGCGAGCGCTGCACCACGGGCATTCCGACCAACCCCTACGGCCAGTCGAAGCTGATGGCGGAAAACGTGTTCAAGGCGCTCGCCGACTCCGACAGTCGCTGGTCCATCGCCTTGCTGCGTTACTTCAACCCCATCGGTGCGCATCCCTCGGGCCTGATCGGCGAAGACCCCGACGGCATCCCCAACAACCTGCTGCCGTACATGCTGCACGTGGCGATCGGCCGCCGGCCCTACCTGCGCATTTACGGCGACGACTACCCGACCCGGGACGGCAGCGGGGTGCGTGATTACATCCATGTGGTGGACCTGGCCGAAGGGCACCTGTGCGCCCTGGATCGGCTCGCCCGGACCCAGGGCGTGTCGGTCTGGAACCTGGGCACCGGCCGAGGCTATTCGGTGCTGGAAATGCTCCGCGCGTTCGAAGGGGTGATCGGCCGAGCGCTGCCGTTTCGCATCACGGCGCGGCGCTCCGGGGACATCGCCGAGTGCTGGGCCGATCCGACCAAAGCCGAGCGGGAACTGGGATGGAGCGCCCGGCGCGGGCTGCGCACCATGCTGGAAGATGCCTGGCGCTGGCAGCACATGAATCCCCATGGCTACCGGGCCGCCCGGGAAACGGACGCCACGGTCCAGGAGCTGCCCGAGCTGACCGGAGCCCGGGAGGTCGAGCTTGCCGAGGCCCTGGCGCCGCGGCCGGCAGCGGGCGTCGTGCGCTGAGGCGCGGCGCCGTGCCGCTGTTCACATGACCTGAACGATTTGCACGCGGGGGTCTCAGAAACCTCATGGATGCACCAAGACATCCGACTGACCGAGGTTGCCCCCATGAGCGATACCCGCACCGACGGCTTCGAGCGCCAGGCGATATCCCTGACGCTCAACGGAGCCTCCCACCAGGTCGAGGTCCATCCGTGGATCACCGCGCTCGACCTGCTTCGTGAACGACTCGACCTGATCGGCACCAAGAAAGGCTGCGACCACGGCCAGTGCGGCGCCTGCACGGTGCTGCTCGACGGCCGCCGGGTGAATGCCTGCCTGCTGCTGGCGGTGATGCTCGATGGCCATGAGGTCACCACCATCGAGGGGCTGGCGGCGGGTGATGAGTTGCACCCGATGCAGCGCGCCTTCATCCGTCACGATGCCTTCCAGTGCGGCTACTGCACGCCGGGGCAGATCTGCTCGGCGGTGGGGCTGGCGGCGGAAGGGCGTGTCGCCGGCGCGGACGATATCCGCGAGCGCATGAGCGGCAACCTGTGCCGCTGCGGCGCCTACAGCAACATCCTGGCGGCCATCGAAGAGGCCTTGCCCGATTGCGAAACGGCGGTGCGCCCATGACCCCGTTCGCCTACAGCAAGCCCGGGCAGGTCGAGGACGCCCTGCGCCTGGCCGGCCCGGACAGCCTGTTCATCGCCGGTGGCACCAACCTCGTCGACCTGATGAAGGAAAACCTGGTGCGCCCGCGGCGGCTGATCGACATCAACGGGCTGCCCCTGCGCGAGGTCCAAGCGACGGCGGCGGGCGGCCTGCGCATCGGTGCGCTGGTGAGCAATGCCGACCTGGCCTGGCACCCGGAGGTCGAGCGGCGTTATCCGCTGCTGGGCCAGGCGCTGTTGTCCGGTGCATCGCCGCAACTGCGCAACATGGCCAGCGCGGGTGGCAACCTGCTGCAGCGCACCCGCTGCCACTACTTCTATGACAGCCAGGTACCGTGCAACAAACGTGAGCCCGGCAGTGGCTGCCCGGCGCGTGACGGGCTCAACCGCAACCACGCGCTGTTCGGCGCCAGCGAGCACTGCGTGGCGGTGCACCCGTCCGATTTCTGTGTGGCCCTGGCGGTCCTCGATGCCCAGGTGATCGTGGCCAGTGCGCAAGGCGAGCGGCGCGTGGCGTTCAGTGATTTCCATCGGCTGCCCGGCGACACGCCGCAGCGCGATAGCGTGCTGGAGAACGGCGAGCTGATCCTGGCCATCGAGCTGCCGCCCGAGGACTTTGCCAAGCACAGCACCTACCTCAAGGTGCGCGACCGGGCCTCGTTCGCCTTTGCGCTGGTGTCGGTGGCGGCAGCCCTGGCATTCGATGCCAATGGCCGTATCCAGGCCGCGCGTCTGGCGCTGGGCGGGGTGGCGCACAAGCCCTGGCGCCGCCCCGAGGTCGAGGCGGTGCTGCTCGGCCAGCAGCCTGACGCAACGGCTTTTGAAACCGCCGCTGCGCGCATGCTGGAGGGCGCGCAGCCGTTGCACCACAACGCCTTCAAGGTCGAGCTGCTGCGCCGCGCCATCGTTCGCGCCTTGACCACCGCCGCCAAGGGGACGCCCATATGACCACGCATTCCATCGGCCAGCCCCTCGACCGCGTCGACGGCGTGCTCAAGGTCACCGGCCGGGCGCGCTATGCCGCCGAACACCCGGCCGACGACCTGCTGCACGGCAGCGTGGTCTGCAGTTCGATTGCCCGGGGCCGCATCCGCCAGATCGACGCCTCGGCGGCCCAGGCACTGCCAGGGGTGGTGCTGGTGCTGACCCACGACAATCGCCCGCCCATGGCCAATGACGACGAGAGCTACGAAGACGACGATGCGGCGGACGGCTCGCCGTTCCGGCCGCTGTTCAATGCGCGGGTGCGCTACAGCGGCCAGCCGGTGGCCCTGGTGGTGGCCGACAGCCTGGAGCTGGCGCGGCATGCGGCGTCCCTGGTGCGGGTGGACTATGAGGTCGACGACCACGCCACGGACCTGGGCGAGGCACTGGACCGCGCCCACCCGGCGCCGGCCGAGTTGCCCAAGCCCCGGGGCGATGCCGATTCGGCCATCGAGGCTGCCGAGGTGCAGCTGGCGTTGGAGTACGAACTGCCCAACGAGTACCACAACCCGATGGAGCCCCACGCCTCGACGGTGATCTACCAGGCCAACGGCCACCTGCTGGTGCACGAAAAGACCCAGGGGCCACAGAACAGCCAGCGTTACCTGTGCGATGTGCTCAAGCTCGAGCCATCGACCGTGCGGGTGCTGTCGTCCTTCGTGGGCGGCGCGTTCGGCTCGGGCCTGCGCCCCCAGTACCAGCTGCCGCTGGCGGCCATGGCGGCGCTGGTGCTCAAACGTTCGGTGCGGGTGGTATTGAGCCGCCAACAGATGTTCACCTTCGGCTACCGCCCCCGTACGGTTCAGCGGCTGCGCCTGGGGGCGTCGAAGGACGGCAAGCTGCAGGGACTGGTTCACGAGGCCATCGGCCAGACCTCGCGCTTCGAGGATTTCACCGAGCAGGTAGTGCCCTGGTCCGGCATGCTCTACCACTGCGACCACCTGCGCCTGGACTACAAACTGGTGCCGCTGGACGCCTACACGCCGCTGGACATGCGCGCCCCCGGCGCGGCCACCGGGCTGTTCGCCCTGGAGTCGGCCATGGACGAACTGGCCTGGGCCACGGGCGCCGACCCGCTGCAGGTGCGCCTGCTCAATTACAGCGACACCGACCAGAACAAGGGCAAGCCCTATTCGAGCAAGGAACTGCGGGCCTGCTACCAGCAGGGCGCCGACGCCTTCGGCTGGAGCCGGCGCAGCGCGCAACCACGCAGCATGCGCGACGGCGAGCAACTGATCGGCTGGGGCATGGCGACCGGTGTCTGGGAAGCCATGCAGATGCCCGCCAGCGCGCGGGCCAGCCTGAGCGCCGACGGCCGCCTGATCGTTGCCAGCGCCACCTGCGACATCGGCCCGGGCACCGCCACCGCCATGACCCAGATCGCCGCCGACACCCTCGGCCTGGACCCGGCGCAGGTGGTGTTCAAGCTGGGGGATTCCGCCCTGCCGACCGCGCCGCTGCAGGGCGGCTCCTTTACCGTGTCGTCGGTGGGCAGCGCCGTGCGCGAGGCCTGCCTGGCCTTGGCGCAACGCCTGTGCGAAGCCGCCCGGCAACTGCCCGATGCGCCGTTCACCGATGCCAGCCGGCTGCGCTGCAGCGGCGGGCGCGTCCAGCAGGGCGACGACAGCAGTCGCGCCATCGACTGGCAGGCCTTGCTGGCACGTCATGGCAGCCTGGAGGCGCACGTCGATGCCAAGCCGGGTAAACAGCGCGAGCCCTTTGCCAGCGCCACCCACTCGGCGGTCTTCGTCGAGGTGCAGGTGGACGAGGCCCTGGGCAGCATCCGCATCACCCGGGTGGTCAGCGCCATTGCCGCCGGCCGCGTGATCAACCCGAAAACCGCTCGCAGCCAGATCCTCGGCGGCGTGGTCTGGGGGCTTGGCATGGCCTTGCAGGAAGAAGCCAAGGTCGACCACCGCCTCGGCCGCGTGATGAACCACAACCTCGCCGAATACCATGTGCCGGTCCACGCCGACATGGGCGACATCGAGGTGATCTTCGTCGAAGAGGATGACCTGGCTGTGAACGCCCTGGGCTCCAAGGGCGTTGGTGAAATAGGCATCGTCGGCGTCGCCGCCGCGGTGGCCAACGCCGTCTACCACGCCACCGGGAAGCGAATTCGGCGGCTGCCGATCACACTGGACAAAGTGGTGTGACGGCGGTTGGGTGATGCCTGCGTGATCTTGGGCGTTGTTCGCAGATGTTGCCCGACGATCGGGTGTCGCCCGCGCCAAGGTGTCGACCGAGCTCAATTCGTATGCGCCGCTGCTGGGGCCGACGGCACCGCCACCTGCTTTCCTCTCCTCGACGACCAGCAGCTCGGCAAATCGCACCGGGTGGGTCGCGGGCCTGGGGGGCGAGTTCGCCGTCGCGCCGCAATTGCGTATCCGTGCCGAGTACCTCTATTACGACCTGGGCGACACCCAGGTGGATGCGCACAGCCGGGTCTTGTATAACACCGGCGCCCTTTTTTCGTCCGCCAACGGCCGCGTGAAGAGCGAGTGGACCAGTTCTTCCGCGCGCATCGGTCTGACGTACTCGTTCTGACGGACATGAAAAAGCCCGCTTCGAGCGGGCTTTTTCATGCATCTTTCAGCCGAGGCGAAGGGGCTTCGGGCTCGGCAACCGCTGTGCGGGTCGGCCTTTCGCCTGAACTACGCGGGCTGGCGCTCGTCCTCCAGCAGGAACTGCGTTCCGTTCGGCAGGCTCAGCAGCACCCCTTCGTATTTCGGGATATCCGAATCCAGCACGATGGCCGGGCGTTTATCGGCGCCTGCTCGATCCTTCCCGTCCATCTGGTACCGGCCCAGGGCAAGGCGGCACAACCGCTCCAGTTCATCGGCCTCGGCCGAGGTTGGCTGGGGCGGGTAGTAGACCGCCTGGATGGCCCCGTTGAAGAGAATATTGACGGCGACCACCTGCTGCCCGTGCCACAGCACATCGACGTGCAGCGAGTCATTCTGCAGATACAGGGGGGCTTCAAAACAGGCGCGATTGACCAGTCCCATAACGAATTCCTGATGGCGAGCACGCACAGTGACGTCGTCTGATCAAGCGGCTCGGCGAATGAAATCCACGGTCCTGATTAGGCTTCAGCGAAGCTGTGGTTAGTCGCGTTCAGCGGTGCGACCTGGGCTTGGGCGGGAGAGTGGGGGTCAGCGGCCTGGAACCGGCCGCATTACTCACCTTGTACGCTTTTTGCTCAAGGGCGTCCAGCAGATAAATCGAAGAATTGTGGCGACTGTTGCACGGTTTATGGGGCGACAGCAGGTGGGGTGATGGCGCACGCGCAGAAAAACAAAAGCCCCTGACTTGGCAGGGGCTTTAGCTTGCTTATTTGGTGGAGCCGGGGGGATTTGAACCCCCGTCCGCCAGTTCTCCGCTGTTGGTACTACATGCTTAGCCGTGTCTATTGAGTTAACCCTCAGCCGCCCGACGGGCAGGGTGCATTGGGCGAGTTGTGTAAGTTTTAGCCACTTCGTCCACAACGTACTACGCGGCGATCCTGTTCTATCTGACAATCATTTCGGGTTTACAGGCATCCCCTGATGATTGCTGGAGCCGAAGCTACCAGGAGAGCGGGCTCGGCTGCTTACGCAGCGAGAGCGTAACCCTCGTAGTTTTCGTCATTGGCAACTATAGAAGTTGCAACAGTGGATTTACGAGTTCTGTTACCAACTCGGCATGCACCTCGAGTTTCGCTACCGGCGTCGAATCCTAATCGGCCCCCAAACTGGTGGTAAACGTGAGACGTGCAGTGTACGGCAAAGGTTCCGCAGCGTCGACCCGCATACGCGTGCCGGACGCTGATCGTCGAGTGCAGCTATGATTGCCGGTCAGAGCTGTCATGTCTTTGGGATGAGACCTTGCCTATGCCGCCCCGTGCGACGCGTCACCCCCTGCGCCAGTGGATCTGGCGCGCGTTTGTACAGAGTGCCCTGATACCACTGATTCTGGTCGAATCGGTGCTGATCGCGGTCTATCTGTTGAGCAACGAGGCCATTCGTGACGCGCAGATCGGCCACCTGCAGCAGGGGGCGCTGGAGGACCTGTCGGCGGCGGTGGAGCGTGAGGTTCAGGTGATCGACAGCCGGCTCGGAGCGGTGGAGTCTCAGGCGCAGATTTTCCGCGACGCGGCGGTCCAGGCGGTGCTCAATGAGGGCTTTCAGCCCGATGCCCTGGAGGTGGGGCGGCACCGGATGACCGACTCCGGCGTGTTCTACAGCCACAGCGACGATGGGCGCGCGGCCTCGTTCTATGCCAACAGCACCCCGGCGGCGCAGCAGGATCACGCCAAGGCCCTGCGCCTGTCGCAGCTCGACCCGCTGATGCGCTCGATCCGCTCGGCCAACCCGCTGGTGGCCGCCACCTATATCAACACCTGGGACAGCTACAACCGCATCTACCCGTTTTTCATCACGCCCGAGCAGTATCCCCATGACATGGTGATACCCGATTTCAATTTCTATTACCTGGCCGACGCCACGCACAACCCCGGGCGCAAGGTGATGTGGACGGACGTCTACCTCGATCCGGCCGGGCTGGGCTGGATGATGTCGGCGGTCGCGCCGGTCTACCGGGGCGACTTTCTGGAAGGGGTGGTGGGGCTGGATATCACGGTCGGGCAGATGCTCGCCGAGATCGGTGAATTGAATGTGCCCTGGCAGGGCTACGCGATGCTGGTGAGCCGCGACAACAACATCATGGCCCTGCCGCAGGATGGCGAGGCCGACTTCGGGCTGCGCGAGCTGACCCAATACTCCTACGCCGAAGCGGTGCACCGCGAAGTGCTCAAGCCCGAGGACTTCAACCTGAGCAGGCGCCCGGACCTGCAACCCCTGCTCGACGCCATGAATTCGGGCGGCCACAACGTGCAGGAGGTGCTGCTCGGCGGGCGCAAGCAACTGGTGGCCTGGAGCGAGATTCCGCAGACCGGCTGGCGCCTGCTGCTGGTGGTGGATGAGGAGCATATCTTCAGCGAGACCAATCGCCTGGCCGAGCGCTACCTGCAGATCGGCTACCTGCTGATCGCCGGTCTGGGGCTGTTCTACCTGTTGTTCTTCGCCTGGATGTGGGTGCGTTCCCGACGCCTGAGCGATGAGCTGGTGCTGCCGATCAACGGCATCATCGGCATGATGCGCCGGCTCGGCCTGGGCGATTTCCACCCCAGTGCGCCGGCTACCCAGATCGATGAACTGGCCTTCATGGCGCAGGCCGTGCAGCAGACGGGCGAGCAATTACAGGCCAGCGAGGTGAAGCGTCACGAAGCGCAGCGCCTGCTGGAGGTGGTGCTGGAAAGCACCACGGAAAGCCTCTGGGAAGTGGACACCACCAGTGTGACCATCACGCTCAGCGAGCGCTTCGTCAAACGCTATGGCCTGGCCAGCGAGTGCATGAGTTTTAGCGAATTCAACCAGCGCGTGCACCCCGATGACCTGGAACGGATTCGTCACCTGCGCCAGCTGTTCGCCGTCAGTGGCGAGGACCGTTTCGAGAGCGAGTACCGCTATGCCAACGCCCGGGGCGAGTACGCCTGGCTGCTCAGCCGCGGGCGGGTGCTGGAGCGCGACGCCGAGGGGCAGGCTCTGCGCGTCGCTGGCACGCATGTGGATATCACCCGGCTCAAGCAGGTCCAGGAAAAGCTGCGTCACGCCAGCCTGGAGGCGCAGGAGGCCAGCCAGGCCAAGAGCCGCTTCCTGTCGAGCATGAGCCACGAGCTGCGCACCCCGCTCAATGCCATCTACGGGTTCGGGCAACTGATCGAAATGGAGGCGCAGGACAAGCCCGGCTCGCAGCAGGAGGCCGATTACGCCCGCGAGATCGTCAACGCCAGCCGTCACCTGACCTCACTGGTCGACGACATCCTCGACCTGTCGAGTATCGAGAGCCGGCGCCAGCAGTTGCAGTTGCAGGCCGTGGAGATCGGCGCGCTGCTCAATGGCTGCGCCGAGCTGGTGCAACCGGAGGTGCAGCAACGGCGCCTGCAGCTGCAGGTGGTCGCGGCCGCGGATACCGGCCTGTATGTGCAGGCCGACATGCGCCGGCTGCGCCAGGTGATCCTCAACCTGCTGTCCAACGCCATCAAGTACAACAGCCCCCAGGGGCTGATCAGCATGGGCTATGAAGTCCGCCCGGCGTGTGTGCGGCTCTGGGTCGAGGACACCGGACCGGGGCTTACCGCCGCCCAGCAGGTGCAGCTGTTCCAACCGTTCCAGCGCCTCGGGCGCGAGAACTCTAGCATCCCGGGGACCGGCATCGGCCTGGTGCTGTGCCGCGAGCTGGCCACGCTGATGGGCGGGGACATGGGCTTCCAGAGTGTGGTCGGTCGGGGCAGCCGCTTCTGGATCGACCTGCCGGGGGCCGCGCCGCCACCACCGGCTGTGCCGAGCGACGCCCCGGGCGATCTCGAGGAGCCGCTGAAGCTCGCTGACGTGCTGTGCGTGGAGGATCACCCGGCCTGTACCAAGGTGGTCCAGGAGGCATTGCGCGAATTCGCCGCGGTGCGCGGGGCGGGATCGGTGCAGCGTGCGCTGGCCGAACTGGCGCAGAGCACACCGACCCTGGTGCTGCTCGACCTGGACCTGCCAGACGGCAATGGCTTGCAGGTACTGGATGCCATGCGCAGGGACCTGCGTTTGCAGGCGGTGCCGGTGATGGTGATCAGTGCGACGGTGGATGAAGCCGGGTTCGCCGAGGCGCGGCGTCGTGGTGCGCAAGCCTGCCTGGCCAAGCCCATCGAGCTGGCGCAGGTACGGCGCCTGGCCCTGTCCTTGCTGGGCCAGGGCCTCTAGAGAACGCCTACTCGCTGGCGTCGAGCAACTGCAGCGCTTCGCCGAGTACTTTCACGGATTCGCTGTGGTTGCCCGCCTTGTGCAGCTCCTCGCCTTCGGCGCGGAGTTTCTGCACCTGGGCCAGCACGGTGGGGTCACTGGGTGGATTGTTTTTCAGCTCCGCATCGATCTTGGCCATGTCCGCCGGACAATGCATGGCCCAGAGGCTGGTGCTCAGAAGCAGGGTGCTCAGGAAAACGGCAAGACGTCGCATGGCGTATCTCCTTCAGGGTGTGGAACCTCTACTGTAGGAGAGTCGCTGGGGAAAGGTAAGAAAGCGATGGGCGGTAGCGAAACGACAAAGCCGCCCAGTGGGCGGCCTTGTCGGGTGTCACGAACGCGGCTGTTCAACCGTTTTCATCGGGCGCTTCGAGCAGGGTCAGCGCCTTGGTGGCGAGCGTGGCGCAGGTTTCCAGATCGCCTGCACTCTGCGCTTGCTGCGCTTCCTTCTGGTGTTCCAGCACCTGTGTCTTGACCGACTCTGCGGTGGTGGTGTCGGTGGCTAGGCTGTCGCTCAGCTTCTGCAAGTTGAGGGCGCACAGGTCATCGGCAAAGGCAGGTGTTGCTGACACGGCCACGGCCGCAGTGAACAACAGGGCGGTGAGTTTCATTTGATAGTCCTCTCATCATGAACGATTTTCCCGGCGATTCGCATCACGAGGCGCGGCGTAACCGAGAGCGATATCGACCCCGTCCTTTCGGGCTCATGAAAAGTGACCCTCCCATTGCCGCGAGAGTTCAGTTGCATTTTCCGCTTCGCTGACGAGCTGGTGGCGAATGCCTTCCTCCGGGCAAAAAAAAACCGCTCGGCGCGGGGCGGGACAGGCAAAACGTGATTCAAAGTACCCGCGGGCGTGACACGCGATCGACCAGGTAGACCAGGCCGTGGTAGTCGATGCCGGCATGGTGGCTGAGGCCGATCTCGCAGGTGCGGCTGGTGGAGACGCCTTCGTCGCAGTGCTGGACGGCATCCTTCAAGCTTCGCAGCGAGTGGGCATTGAGTTCCGGGGTGGTGAAGCCTTTGTCACCGGCGAACCCGCAGCAGTGGATGCCTTCCGGGATGATCACCTCGCGGGTGCAGCGTTTGACGATGTCGATCAGCCCCTGGGACTCGCCCAGGTGCTGGGTGCTGCAGGTGACGTGCACAGCCACCGGGGTGGCCTGGGGCTGGATTTCCAGGCGGTCGAGCAACTGCTCGCGGATGAAGCGCACGGGGTCGAACAGGTTGAGCCGGCTGTCCAGGCCGTCCTGCAGCAGGCGCAGGGTGCAGGGGCTGGTGTCGCAGTAGATTGGGTCCAGCCCGCCACGGCTGGCCTTGAGCAGCGCATCGATCAGTTCCTGGCGTTTGCTGTCGGCCTGCTCGGCGTAGCCTTTGGAGGCAAACGGCTGGCCGCAGCAGAGGCTGTCCTGCTCGGCGGGGAAGACTACCTGGAAGCCGGCCTTTTCCAGCAGCGCCTGGGTCTTGTCAATCAGCGGCACCTGCTCGCGGTCGCTGAAGGACGGCCCCATGGCCCGGGACACACAGGCGGCCAGGTACACCACCCGCGGGCGCGCGTCGGTGATGGGCGCATGGAACTGGATGGGGGCGGCGGCCTGGGGCATGGCCGGTGTCCATTGTGGCAGGCGATTGCCGGAAGCCTTGTGCAGGGTTTCGCTGGTCTTGGTCAGCAGCGGCGCGCCCAGCAGCCGGCGCGCACCGTCAGCCAGGCGCAGGGTCAGGCGCGCGCCCTGCAAGGCGCCGGCGAAATGCCCGGCCAGCCAGGTGGCGCTGGTGCCGTGGTTGGCCGCACTGGCGCGCAGCTTGCGCACCAGGTCGCCGGTGTTGATGCCCACCGGGCAGCGTTGGGCGCACAGACCGGTGGCGGCGCAGGTGTCTACGCCCTGGTACTGGAAGTCCTCACGCAAGGCGCGGGTGTTCTGGCCATCGCGCTGACGCGCCTGGATGTCACGCCAGATGACGATGCGCTGACGCGGGCTGAGGGTCAGCCCCTTGGACGGGCAGACGGGTTCGCAGAAGCCGCACTCGATGCACTTGTCGACGATTTCGTCGGCAGCCGGCAGGGGCTTGAGGTGCTTGAGGTGGATCTGCGGGTCGTGGGACAGGATCACGTCCGGGTTGAGAATGCCCTTGGGGTCGAGCAGGCGCTTGATCTCCCACATCAACTGGTGGGCGTCGTAGCCCCACTCCAGTTCGACGAAGGGGGCCATGTTGCGGCCGGTGCCGTGTTCGGCCTTGAGCGACCCGCCGAATTCGACGGCAACCAGCTGGGCCACGTCCTGCATGAAGGCGTCGTAGCGGGCGACCTGCTCGGTGGTGTCGAAGCCCTGGGTGAAGACGAAGTGCAGGTTGCCTTCCAGGGCATGGCCGAAAATGATTGCTTCGTCGTAGCCGTGCGTGTCGAACAGGGCGAGCAGGCGGTTGACGCCCTCGGCCAGTTGTTCCACCGGGAAGGTGACGTCTTCGATGATGACGGTGGTGCCGGTCTGGCGCACGGCGCCGACGGCGGGAAAGGTGTCCTTGCGGATTTTCCACAGCTGGTTGTAGACCACCGGGTCTTCGCTGAAATCGACCTGTTTTTCCAGCGGGAAGTGGGCGATGGACGCCATGATCTGCGCCAACTGCTCGTGCAGCAGGCTCTGGCTGGCGGCCCGGGATTCGATCAGCAGGGCGCAGGCGGTCGGTGACACATCCTTGACCCAGGTCGGCATGCCGGGCTTGTCCTGCACCGAGCGCAGGCTGCGCCGGTCCAGCAGCTCCACGGCGGAGACCGGTTGGCTTTTCAGCACGGTCACGGCGCGGCAGCAGTTTTCCACGTCCGGGAACACCAACAGTGCGCTGGCCTTGTGCGGGTGGTCGGGCACGGTGTCGTAGGTGACCGCGCTGATGAAGCCCAGAATGCCCTCGGAGCCGACCATCAGGTGACTGAGGATATCCAGGGGCTGGTCGAAGTCGACCAGGGCGTTGAGGGACAGCCCTGTAGTGTTCTTCAGCCGGTACTTGTGGCGAATTCTTGCAGCCAGCGCGCTGTTGGCGCGGGTCTTGCGGCCCAGCTCGGCCAGTTGCTGCAGCAGGGGAGCATGCCGGGTTTGGAAGGCGCTCACGCTGGCGCTGTCTTCGGTGTCGAGCACGCTGCCGTCGGCCAGCACCAGGCGGATGCCGGCCAGGGTGTGGTAGGTGTTCTGGGCGGTGCCGCAGCACATGCCGCTGGCATTGTTGGCGACGATGCCGCCGATCTTGCAGGCATTGATCGACGCCGGGTCCGGGCCGATCTTGCGCTGGAAGGGCACCAGTACCGCGTTGGCCTGGGCGCCGATGACGCCGGGCTGCAGGCGGATCTGCGCGCCGTTGTCGCGAATCTCGCGGCCGTTCCAGTTGTCGCCCAGCACGATCAGCACCGAATCGCTCAGCGCCTGGCCTGACAGGCTGGTGCCGGCTGCGCGGAAGGTCACGGAAACCTGGTCGCGGCTCGCCAGGGTCAGCAGGGCGACCACTTCTGCCTCGGACTCGACGCGCACCACCAGCTTGGGAATCAGCCGGTAGAAGCTGGCGTCGGTGCCGAACGCGAGGGTCGACAACGGGTCATCGAACAGGCGGTCGGCGGGGATCAGGCGTTGCACTTCGGCGAGGAAGGCGGCGGGCAGGCTCATGGGCGCTCCGGATTATTCTGAGTACGGGTGACACGGCCGGCAGCCCCTGCAGGCGTCGCCGGGGCGATCGCCTGAGTGGTTTCTGCGGTTCAGCGGCCCAGTTCGCGGACCAGCGAATCGGTGGTGATGTCGCTGATCGACTTGGCGCCGGTGAGCACCATGGCGACGCGCATTTCCTTCTCGATGAGATCGAGCAGGTTGCTGACGCCCGCCTCGCCGGCAACGGCCAGGGCGTAGATGAAGGCGCGGCCGAGCAGCACGGTGTCGGCGCCGAGGGCGATCATGCGCACCACGTCGAGGCCGGTGCGGATGCCGGAGTCGGCGAGGATCTTCAGGTCGCCTTTGACCGCGTCGGCAATCGCCGGCATCGCCCGGGCGCTGGACAACACGCCATCGAGCTGGCGGCCGCCGTGGTTGGACACGATGATGCCGTCGGCGCCGAAGGTCACGGCGTCCTTGGCGTCGTCAGGGTCGAGGATGCCCTTGATCACCATCGGGCCGTCCCAGAATTCGCGAATCCATTCCAGGTCTTTCCAGGAGATCGACGGGTCGAAGTTGGCACCCAGCCAGCCGATGTAGTCGGCCAGGCCCGTGGGGTTGCCCCGGTAAGTGGAGATATTGCCCAGGTCGTGCGGGCGGCCGCAGACGCCGACGTCCCAGGCCCAGGCTGGGTGGGTCATGGCCTGCAGCATGCGGCGGGTCGGGCCGTTGGCGCCGCTCATGCCCGAGTGGGCGTCGCGGTAGCGGGCACCGGGCACCGGCATGTCCACGGTGAATACCAGGGTGGTGACGCCGGCGGCCTTGGCGCGCTCCAGGGCGTTCTTCATGAAACCGCGGTCTTTCAGCACATAGAGCTGGAACCACATCGGCCGGTCGATGGCCGGGGCCACTTCTTCGATCGGGCACACCGAGACCGTCGACAGGGTGAAGGGGATGCCTTTCTTGGCAGCCGCCTTGGCCGCCTGGACCTCGCCACGGCGTGCGTACATGCCGCACAGGCCGACAGGGGCCAGCGCCACCGGCATGGACAGGGTTTCATCGAACAGCCGGGTTTCCAGGCTCAGTTCCGACATGTTCTTGAGTACGCGCTGGCGCAGGGCGATGTCGGCCAGGTCTGCCACGTTCCGCCTGAGGGTGTGTTCGGCGTAGGCGCCCCCGTCCAGGTAGTGGAACAGGAAGGGTGGCAGCTTGCGCTGGGCGGCGTCGCGGTAGTCGGTGGAGGCAGAAATGATCATTGATTTCCCCATGTTCGAAGGTGGAAAGGTCGGCACGCCTGGCTGGCGTCCGACCTATGCCGGCCTCTGTGAGCCTGCCCGCCGATGGGCTGGACAGGCTCTCGGGCTTGTATCAGGTGGTGACCAGCGGATCGCTGACCCCCAGGACATAAATCGCAATCAGGGCGATGAGTCCAGTAAAAAACACGTAGTACAGGGTAGGCCACACGGTTTTGCGCAATGTGATCCCCTCGCGGCCGAGCAGGCCGACGGTGGCGGACGCGGCAACCACGTTGTGGATGGCCACCATGTTGCCGGCCGCCGCGCCAATGGCCTGTACGGCCACGATCAGCGCGCCGGATATGCCGAGGCTGTGCGCGACGCCATATTGGAACTGGCTGAGCATCATGTTGCTGACGGTGTTCGATCCCGCGATGAACGCGCCCAGTGCCCCTACGCTCGGCGCCAGGAGTGGGTAGACCCCGCCTACGCTGTCGGCCACGTAGCGGGCCATGGCGATCGGCATGCTGGGAAGGTCCGCGGCGTTGACGCCAGAGTTGATCAGGATGCGCACCATTGGCACGGTGAACAACAGGACGAAGCCGGCCCCCAGGAGCACTTTGGTCGATTCACCCACCGCCGCGCTCAGCTCGCGCACCTTCATGCGATGGAGGAAGAACGTGGCCAGTACGACGGCGACGAGAATGCCCCCTGGCAGGTACAGCGGCATGAAATCGGCCTTGATGCCGGTTTCGCCCAGGATGTCCGGGAACACCAGGACCACCGACTTGAGAGCGGCCCCAACCTCTGGAAACACGCGGCTGACGACCAGCAGGGCGCCGACCAGCACGTAGGGAAACCAGGCGCGTACGCTGCTCATGGGCTTGCTGGTCAGTTCTTCGAGCTTCATCTCCACGCTGCCGACCCATTCGTTCGGCCAATCCTTGGCCGGCGCGAAGTCCCAGGTGGTTTTCGGCATGAGGAAGCCCAGGCGTGCCGCGCTGGTGACGATGGCCAGGCCGATGAGGCCGCCTGCCAGCGATGGGAACTCGGGGCCCAGGAATATGCCGGTGGCCACGTAAGGCAGGGTGAAGGCCAGGCCGGCGAAGACCGCGAAGGGCAACACCTCGAAACCGGCCTTCCAGCTTTTCTCCTTGCCGAAGAAGCGGGTCAGCATCAGCACCATGATCAACGGCATGACCGTGCCGACCAGTGCGTGAATGATGGCCACGTTGCTGGTGATCAGTTGCAGGAAGAGCTCCCAGCTCGAGCCCTGGGCAGTCAGTTGCCCGGCTAGCGTGCTGGTGTCCAGCCCGCTGTTGATACCGATGATGATGGGGGTTCCCACCGCGCCGAAAGACACGGGCGTGCTCTGAACCAGCATGCCGAGCATGACGGCTGCCAGCGCTGGAAAACCAATGGCGACCAGTAGAGGCGCGGCGATGGCGGCTGGGGTGCCGAAGCCGGAGGCGCCTTCGATGAAGCAGCCGAACAGCCAGGCAATGATGATTGCCTGGATGCGGCGGTCAGGGCTGATGGTGGCGAAGCCGGCACGAATAGCCGTGATGCCGCCGGAATGCTTGAGCGTGTTGAGCAGCAGGATGGCGCCGAAAATGATCCACAGGACGCCACCGGTGATGATCAATCCTTGCACCGTGGAGGCGATGATGCGGTTGAAGCTCATATCCCACGCGTACAGGCCGATGCCGGCTGTCAGCAGGTAGACCAGCGGCATGGCGTATTTGGCTGGCCAGCGCAGGCCGATCAACAGGATGGCGGCGAGCAGAATAGGGGAAAACGCTAGGAGGGCGAGTAGGCCGGATGACATGACAGTGGGCTCCGTTCAATAGCGCGCAGCGCGGGGGGACGAGGGCGGCGACCAGGCTATGGCAAACGGTGCGGGCATGAGCTGCATGGAAACCTCGATATCGTCTTTTCTTGGAATTGTTTTCAAACACATTGATTTAATTGGTAATACCAATTTACAATGTTGCCTGCTCAGGGTAAGAGTGGGCAGGAGTGCTGTCAAATAGAGGGTCTTCGACTTTGGTCGAATAGGCGCGTCTTGTCTGGCCTGTAGGCGGGCTATAGGCTTTCTGTTTCGCGTGTCAGTGCGTGGTAAAACCAGTGGAGAGCGGTATATGGAGGTAGGTCAGGTTCGCCAGCGGCGCCTGTCGGATGACATCGTTGCGCAATTGGAAACCATGATTCTTGAGGGCACGCTGAAGGCGGGTGAGCGCCTGCCTGCCGAGCGCGTGTTGTCTGAACGGTTCGGTGTTTCACGGCCTTCCCTGCGTGAGGCGATCCAGAAGCTTTCAGCCAAGGGGTTGCTGGTCAGCCGCCAGGGCGGGGGCAATTATGTGGCCGAGTCATTGGGCTCGACCTTCAGCGATCCGCTGATGCATCTCCTGGAAAGCAATCCCGAGGCGCAGCGCGATTTGCTGGAGTTTCGCCATACCCTGGAGGGTTCGTGCGCCTATTACGCCGCATTGCGCGCGACCGAGCTGGATCGCCAGCGTTTGACCGAGGCGTTCGATCAGCTGCTCGACTGCTATGGGCGCAGCGGGCGGGTAACCCGGGCCGAGGAGGGCGCGGCCGATGCGCGCTTCCACCTGGCGATTGCCGAGGCGAGTCATAACGCGGTGCTGCTGCATACCATTCGTGGCTTGTTCGATCTGCTCAAGCGCAACGTGGTGACCAATATCGGTGGCATGTATGCGCAGCGGGAAGAGACGCGCGACATGCTGATCAATCAGCACCGGGCGTTGTATCAGGCGATCATCGAGGGGCGGGCCGAAGAGGCGCGGCAATTGTCGAACCGGCACATCGATTATGTGCAGGAGGTGCTGGCGGAAGTGCAGCAGGAAACTCAGCGCGTTGCCCGGGCCCAGCGTCGGAGCGGGCTATAGGGATTCGAGGCCGCTGTTGCTCGCGGGGCGTGAGCGACAGCGGCGCGGGCGTTACTCTTCCTTGCCCTTGGTGCGCATGGCGCGCTGGACTTCCCGGTCGGCGTCACGCTCTTTCTCGGTGTTGCGCTTGTCGAAGTCCTTCTTGCCCTTGGCCAGGGCGATCTCGCACTTGACCAGGTGCGCCTTCCAGTACAGCGACGTCGCCACGCAGGTGTAGCCCTTCTGCTGGACCGAGCCGAACAGTTTCTCCAGCTCGCGCCGATTCAGCAGCAGCTTGCGCGTGCGGATCGGGTCGGCGATCACGTGGGTGCTGGCGGTTTTCAGCGGCGTGATGTGGCAGCCCATCAACCAGGCTTCGCCATCCTTCAGCAGGACATAGCTGTCGACCAGTTGGGCCTTGCCGGCGCGCAGGCTTTTCACTTCCCAGCCGGACAGGGCCAGGCCAGCCTCGAACCGATGCTCGATGAAATAATCGTGCAGAGCTTTCTTGTTCTGCGCGATGTTGCCTTGTGGGTGTTTCTTTTGTTTAGCCATAGGGCGCGCATTATAGGGAGTTGCTGGCCGGCTGGCGACAGGCTGATGCTTGAGAGCCGGGGGCTTATCCCGGAGAATGCGCGATCGCCGTCGCAGGACGGGTTGGTTGGGGTTGCTGCGCCTCGCTGGGCGACCTTTCCGTTAGCCGGGAGGGCTGTCATCTGTTTCAATGAAGAGCGGTAAATGCCACTTCTTCGCCAGTATCGCGAAGATCATGGGGAAGGGTGGATCAATTGTTACGCAGGATGGAAAAAGCCGGTTTATGAGTACGCATATCCAGCGTTCGGCCCTGTTGCCTTATCCGGCACAGGCCCTGTATGACCTGGTCAACGATGTCGCGAGCTACCCGCAGTTCCTGCCCTGGTGTTCGGCCAGCGAGGTGATGGAGGAGAGCGATACGCACATGCGCGCGAGCCTGGCGGTTGCCAAGGGTGGGATCAGCCAGCGTTTCGTGACGCGCAATGTGCTGGTTCCGGGGCAGTCGATCGAGCTGAACCTGGAAGACGGACCGTTCACTCAATTGCACGGTCATTGGGTGTTCAAGTCGCTGGGCGACAAGGCCTGCAAGATCAGCCTCGACCTGACCTTCGATTACGCCGGGCCGCTGGTGCGTGCCACGCTGGGGCCGCTGTTCAATCAGGCGGCCAATACCCTGGTGGATGCGTTCTGCCAGCGGGCCAAGCAGCTGTATGGCTGAGCCCATGATCGCGGTCGAGGTGGCCTATGCATTGGCTGATCGGCAGGCGCTCGTTCGGTTGGAGGTGCCCCGTGGCACCACCGCGCGGCAGGCTGCCGAGCAATCCGGCCTGGCGGCGGAGTTTGCAGGCCTGGACCTGGCAAACAGTCCGCTGGGCATCTTCGGCAAGTCGGTGGCGAAGCCCGAAGAGCGGGTTCTCGAGGCCGGTGAGCGTGTGGAGATTTACCGTGCGCTGATCGCTGACCCGAAAGAAGTGCGAAAGCAGCGAGCGGCCAAGGCGGCCAAAGCGAGAGCTGGCGAATAGCTGCTCGCTCAGGGATGTCGCCCAATAAAAAAGCCCGGCTTGGCCGGGCTTTTTTTGTGTGCGGAGATTACTGCGGAGAGGTTTCCAGCGGCTCCGGAGTCGGTACCGGTACGGTCTCGACGCTGTCGACTTCCTGCTGGATCTGCTCGAGCAGCGAGCCGGGGGCTGGTGCTTCTTCGGTCTGCGGCTGCTGTGGAACGGTTTGTGGCGTGCCGTCTTCGCCGAGGATGGCCTGGTCGCGGCTGACGCCTGGCATAAAGTCGCCCGACAGCCCTACCAGCTGATCGTTGCCGTTGAACACGACACTCACGCGCTCCTGCAGACGTTGCCCGCCGCCCGGCTGGATGCTGTAGAGGTAGTCCCAGCGGTTGGCGTGGAACGTGTCGGTCATCAGTGGGTTGCCCATGATAAACCTTACTTGGCTCCGGGTCATTCCGGGGCGCAACTGGTCTATCATGTCTTGCGTCACGACATTGCCCTGTTGAATGTCGATTTTATAAACCCCGGGGAATGAACAACCGGCGAGTGCGATGAGCCCCGTGAGGGTGAGGCTGGTCAGCAGGAGCTTGGTTTTTTGCATCGGTGGGCGACTTCCACTATCTTGGCTGGGCAACGTAAACCCGGATCATACCCGCAATAAAGGAAGCTGCGAAGCCGCTTCCGCGAGAAAGCAGACCATGGTTGAAAATAGCGAACTACGCAAAGCTGGCCTGAAAGTGACCCTGCCACGGGTCAAAATTCTGCAGATGCTCGACTCCGCCGAGCAGCGTCACATGAGTGCAGAAGATGTTTACAAGGCACTGATGGAGGCGGGCGAGGACGTTGGCCTGGCTACCGTTTACCGTGTTCTGACTCAGTTCGAGGCTGCCGGCCTGGTGGTGCGCCACAACTTCGATGGCGGCCACGCTGTTTTCGAGCTGGCCGACAGCGGCCACCATGACCACATGGTCTGTGTCGACTCCGGTGAGGTCATCGAGTTTTTCGATGCCGAAATCGAGAAGCGTCAGAAGGAAATCGTTCGTGAGCACGGCTTTGAGCTGGTGGATCACAACCTTGTGCTCTACGTGCGCAAGAAGAAGTAAGCAGCGACTGACTTCAATGACAAAGGCGACCTTTGGGTCGCCTTTTTTATTGGCTGGAGTGTCAGGCCTGGGCGCGACTGACCATCTGTCGGGCATGGGCGATGGATTCGTCGGTCAGGTCGACGCCACCCAGCATTCGGGCGATTTCCTCGACCCGCTGGGCGCTGTCCAGTTTGCTGACGGCCGTGCGGGTGGCGTCGCTTTCGCGAACCTTGTGCACGAACAAGTGCTGGTGCCCCTGGGCGGCGACTTGCGGCAGGTGCGTGACGGTGAGGACCTGGCCGCGCTCGCCAAGGCGACGCAGGAGTTGCCCGACGACCTCGGCGGTGGGGCCGCCAATGCCGACATCGACCTCGTCGAACACCAGGGTCGGTACGCGTGAGGTCTGGGCGGTAATGACCTGGATCGCCAGGCTGATGCGCGACAGTTCCCCGCCGGACGCCACCTTGGCCAGAGCCTTGAGCGGTTGGCCCGGGTTGGCGCTGACCTTGAACTCCAGGTGCTCCAGCCCGTTGGCTTGCGGCTCCTTGCTGTCAGTGGGGTGCAGCTCGATGCTGAAGCGTCCTCCCGGCATGCCAAGCGCCTGCATCTCTTCCTCGACGGCCGCGGCCAGGCGTGTGGCGGCGGCATGGCGCAGGGTACTCAGCTCGGCGGCCTTGTCCTGGTAGTGGCGCTCATAGGCGGCCAGCTCTTCGGCCAGGCGTTCGCTGGCCTGATCGTCGGCGTTCAGGCTTTCGAGTTCCTCGAAAAGCTGCTGTTGCAGGGCGCCAAGCTCGCTGGGCTGGATGCGGTGCTTGCGTGCCAGCGTATAGATAGTGTCGAGGCGCTCTTCCAGCATCTGCTGGCGTTCCGGGTCCGCGTCGAAATGATCGAGGAAGCGATTGAGTTCGCCCATGGCTTCCTCGACCTGGATCTGCGCGCTGGCCAGCAGGTTGGTGGCTTCGCCCAGGGCACCGGGTTGCGACGGAAAGCTGTTCAGTCGGGTCAGGCTGCTGTTCAGGGCCGACAGGACGTTGCCGGCATCGCTCTCGCTGCACAGCTCGAGCACCGTGCGACAGGCGCTGAGCAGGCTTTCGGCGTTGGTCAGGGTCTTGTGGTCCAGCTCCAGTTGCTCCAGTTCGTTTTCACCCAGGGCCAAGTTGTCCAGCTCTTCCAGCTGGTAGCTCAGCAGTTGGTGGCGGGCGCGCTGCTCGTCGCTGGCGCTGGAAAGGCGCTCCAGTTCGTTGCGGGTCTGCTTCCAACGCTGGGCGGCGAGCTGGACCTGGCGGGCCAGTTCCTGGCTGCCGGCGTATTCGTCGAGCAAGCGGCGGTGGGTGTCGGGCTTGAGCAGCGACTGGTGCTCGTGCTGGCTGTGGATGTCGATCAGCAGCTCGCCAAGGGCCTTGAGGTCGCCCTGGGGGCATGGGGCGCCATTGATGTAGCCGCGCGAGCGACCTTCGGCGGTGATCACGCGGCGCAGGATGCACGGGCCGTCGGTATCCAGGTCACGTTCAGCCAGCCAGGCCTTGGCCTCCGGGATGTCGTGCAGGTCGAAGCTGGCCAGGATGTCCGCCTTGTCCGCCCCCGGGCGCACCACGCCGCTGTCGGCGCGATCGCCCAGGGTCAGGCCCAGGGCGTCGAGCATGATCGACTTGCCTGCGCCGGTTTCACCGCTGATCACGCTCATTCCGCCATCGAGTTCGAGGTCGAGGTGTTCAACGATGGCGTAGTTGTGTACGGACAGGTGCACCAGCATGGCGAGGCCTCCCAGGGATTGATATGGTTATTTATACAGTAGTTGTTTCTTTTCTGACAATCCACGTGAGGGCTTGAAGCGACGGAATTCGTCCCCATATAGGCGGCAGACACGTGAGTTGAGGCTTACGTCGAATTTCAAGAGGAGAGACGCATGGCTGACGAACAGACCCTGGATACGCAGATTCCCGATGAGCAGGCCGGGGATGACTTGACTGCTCGCGTGCAAACGCTGGAAGAGCAGCTGGCGGCTGCGCAGGATCAATCGCTGCGCATGGCGGCCGATCTGCAGAACGTACGCCGCCGCGCCGAGCAGGACGTGGAAAAGGCGCACAAGTTCGCTCTTGAGAAGTTCGCCAACGACCTGTTGCCGGTGGTGGACAGCCTGGAGCGAGGCCTCGAGCTGTCGAGCCCGGACGATGAGGCGATCAAGGCCGTGCGTGATGGCATGGAGCTGACCCTCAAGCTGTTCCAGGACACGCTCAAACGCTACCAGCTGGAAGCGATCGACCCGCACGGTGCACCGTTCAACCCTGAGCATCACCAGGCGATGGCGATTCAGGAGAGCACCCATGTCGAGCCGAACAGCGTGCTCAAGGTGTTCCAGAAGGGCTACCTGCTCAATGGTCGCCTGCTACGCCCGGCCATGGTCGTGGTCAGCAAGGCGCCCAGCGAAGCGCCGCCGTCGATTGACGAGCAGGCTTGAAATTCGCCGCAGGGCCCCAATCTATTGAGTCAAGCGAATTAGTGCTACCGCACATGGCCAGATGCCGTGGCGGATATATCCAAGTTTCGGGAGAGTGAATATGGGCAAAATCATCGGTATCGACCTGGGGACCACCAACTCCTGCGTCTCCATTCTGGAAAACGGCAACGTCAAGGTCATCGAGAACGCTGAAGGCGCGCGCACCACGCCGTCGATCATCGCGTACGCCAACGATGGCGAAATCCTGGTTGGCCAGTCGGCCAAGCGTCAGGCCGTGACCAACCCGCACAACACCCTGTACGCCGTGAAGCGCCTGATCGGCCGTCGTTTCGACGAAGACGTCGTGCAGAAAGACATCCAGATGGTCCCGTACAAGATCGTCAAGGCTGACAACAATGACGCCTGGGTCGAAGTGAACGGCCAGAAAATGGCGCCGCCGCAGATCTCGGCTGAAATTCTGAAAAAGATGAAGAAGACCGCCGAAGACTACCTCGGCGAAGCCGTGACCGAAGCGGTCATCACCGTTCCGGCCTACTTCAACGACAGCCAGCGTCAGGCAACCAAGGACGCCGGCCGTATCGCCGGTCTGGACGTCAAACGCATCATCAACGAGCCGACTGCGGCTGCGCTGGCGTACGGCATGGACAAGGCCAAGGGCGATCACACCGTGATCGTTTATGACCTGGGCGGCGGTACCTTCGACGTGTCGGTGATCGAGATCGCTGAAGTCGACGGCGAGCACCAGTTCGAAGTACTGGCCACCAACGGTGACACCTTCCTCGGTGGTGAAGACTTCGACATCCGCCTGATCGACTACCTCGTCGACGAGTTCAAGAAAGAAAGCGGCATGAACCTCAAGGGCGACCCGCTGGCCATGCAGCGCCTGAAGGAAGCTGCCGAGAAGGCCAAGATCGAGCTGTCCTCAAGTCAGCAGACCGACGTGAACCTGCCGTACATCACCGCAGACGCCACCGGTCCGAAGCACCTGAACGTGAAGATTTCCCGCGCCAAGCTGGAATCGCTGGTCGAAGACCTGGTTCAGCGCACCATCGAGCCGTGCCGCATCGCGTTGAAAGACGCCGGTGTCGACGTGGGCTCGATCAACGACGTGATCCTGGTCGGCGGTCAGACTCGCATGCCGCTGGTGCAGAAGCTGGTGACCGAGTTCTTCGGCCGCGAAGCGCGCAAGGACGTCAACCCGGACGAAGCCGTTGCCATGGGCGCCGCCATTCAGGGCGCGGTTCTGGCTGGTGATGTCAAGGACGTCCTGCTGCTCGACGTCTCCCCGCTGACCCTGGGTATCGAAACCATGGGCGGCGTGATGACTGCGCTGATCGAGAAGAACACCACCATCCCGACCAAGAAGTCGCAGGTGTTCTCCACCGCGGACGACAACCAGAACGCCGTGACCATCCACGTGCTGCAGGGTGAGCGCAAGCAGGCCACGCAGAACAAGTCCCTGGGCAAGTTCGACCTGGCCGAGATTCCGCCGGCGCCGCGTGGCGTGCCGCAGATCGAAGTGACCTTCGACATCGACGCCAACGGTATTCTGCACGTGTCCGCCAAGGACAAGGCCACCGGCAAGACTCAGTCCATCGTGATCAAGGCCAACTCCGGCCTGTCCGAGGAAGAGATCCAGCAGATGGTCCGCGACGCCGAGGCCAATGCCGAGGAAGACCGCAAGTTCGAAGAGCTGGCGACTGCGCGCAACCAGGGTGACCAACTGGTGCATGCAACCCGCAAGATGCTCACCGAGGCGGGCGACAAGGCGACTGCGGACGAAAAAGCGGCCATCGAAAAGGCGCTGGGCGAGCTGGAAGTGGCCGTCAAGGGTGATGACAAGGCGGCTATCGAAGCCAAGATGAATGCCCTGTCCGAGGCCACCACGCCGCTGGCGCAGAAGATGTACGCCGAACAGCCGCAGCCGGGCGCAGCCGCGCCGGGTGCTGACGATGCCAAAGGCGGTGCCGCCGATGACGTGGTCGATGCCGAGTTCGAAGAAGTGAAGGACAACAAGTAAGCACAAGCTTGCTGCCGCTCCAGCCGATCGTGGCGCGAGCTGCGATCGGATGATCCGCCACGCGGGAGCTTGCTCCCGCGTTGGCGTGTCTGGGGCAGACGATTTAAGGGTGTTGAAGACTTATGGCTAAACGTGACTATTACGAGGTGCTGGGCGTTGAGCGCGGCGCCAGCGAGGCCGAGCTGAAAAAGGCTTACCGGCGCCTGGCGATGAAGCATCACCCGGACCGTAACCCTGACGACAAAGCGTCGGAAGAGCTGTTCAAGGAGGCCAACGAGGCCTACGAAGTGCTGTCGGATGCCAGCAAGCGTGCGGCGTACGACCAGTACGGTCACGCCGGTGTGGATCCGAGCATGGGTGGTGGCGGTGGTGCCGGCTTCGGTGGCGCGAACTTCTCCGATATCTTCGGCGACGTGTTCAGTGATTTCTTCGGGGGCGGGCGCGGTGGCCAGCGTGGCGGTGCCCAGCGTGGCAGCGACCTGCGCTACACCCTGGAGCTCGATCTGGAGGAAGCGGTTCGTGGGACCACGGTAACCATCCGTGTGCCGACCCTGGTCAACTGCAAGACCTGTGACGGTTCGGGCGCCAAGAAGGGCACCAGCCCGGTGACCTGTACCACTTGTGGCGGTATTGGCCAGGTGCGCATGCAGCAGGGCTTCTTCTCGGTCCAGCAGACCTGCCCGCGCTGCCACGGCAGCGGCAAAATGATTACCGACCCCTGTGGCTCCTGCCATGGCCATGGCCGTGTGGAAGAGCACAAAACCCTGTCGGTCAAGGTGCCGGCGGGCGTCGACACCGGCGATCGCATTCGTCTGTCGGGCGAGGGCGAGGCGGGTGCGCACGGCGGTCCGGCTGGCGACCTGTACGTGGTGGTCAATGTGCGCGAGCACGCGATCTTCCAGCGTGACGGCAAGCACCTGTATTGCGAAGTGCCGATCAGCTTCGCTGACGCGGCATTGGGTGGCGAGCTGGAAGTGCCGACCCTCGATGGTCGGGTCAAGCTGAAGATTCCGGAAGGTACCCAGACCGGCAAGCTGTTCCGCTTGCGTGGCAAAGGTGTGGCGCCGGTACGCGGCGGCGGCGCGGGCGACCTGATGTGCAAGGTGGCGGTGGAAACCCCTGTCAACCTGGGGCGTCGCCAGCGCGAGTTGCTGGAGGAGTTCCGCCAATCGCTGGCGGGCGACAGTTCGCATTCGCCCAAGGCCAATGGCTGGTTCGAAGGCGTGAAGCGCTTCTTCGGCGATCTGTAAGTCAAAGGTGGCGGGTGGGTGGTCTTCGGGTCGCCAGCCTGCCAGCCGTATGTGGAGCTGAGTTATGCAACGTATTGCAGTGATGGGCGCCGCGGGGCGCATGGGCAAGACGCTGATCGAGGCGGTGCACCAGGCGGATGGCGCGAGCCTGAGCGCGGCGGTCGACCGTCCCGACAGCAGCCTGGTCGGCGCGGACGCCGGTGAGCTGGCGGCGCTCGGCAAGATCGGCGTGAGCCTGTCGGGTGACCTGGCGTCGGTGCTCGATCAGTTCGATGTGCTGATCGACTTCACCCACCCGTCGGTGACCCTGAAGAACCTGGAAGTCTGCCGCCAGGCCGGCAAGGCCATGGTGATCGGCACGACAGGCTTCTCGCCGGAAGAAAAGCAACTGCTGGTCGAGGCGGGCAAGCAGATTCCGATCGTCTTCGCCGCGAACTTCAGCGTTGGGGTCAATCTCTGCCTGAAACTGCTCGACACCGCTGCGCGGGTGCTGGGCGATGATGTCGACATCGAGATCGTCGAGGCTCACCACCGGCACAAGGTCGATGCGCCGTCCGGCACCGCCCTGCGAATGGGGGAAGTGGTGGCGAATGCGCTGGGGCGTGATCTGCAGAAAGTGGCCGTCTATGGCCGTGAAGGCCAGACCGGTGCCCGTGAGCGCGAGACCATCGGCTTCGCCACCGTGCGTGCCGGGGACGTGGTGGGTGATCACACCGTGTTGTTCGCCGCTGACGGTGAGCGCGTGGAAATCACCCACAAGGCCTCCAGTCGCATGACCTTCGCCAAGGGCGCTGTTCGGGCTGCGCTGTGGTTGCAGGCGGGCAAGCCGGGCTTGTTCGATATGCAGGACGTGCTGGGGCTCAACTAAGCGGTTTGTCCGAAAGGCAGCGCTTGCTCCGGCTGGAATCGAACTTGCGGGTGGACCCAAAAAGCACTTTCCTGTAAGCTTCCCGCTTTAGTGTGTCCACTAAAAGTTACGCAGAATGAATCAGATAAAAAAGCGGGGTGACGGTCGATACGTCATCCCGCTTTTTTACAATCTGCGTTTGCTTCAAGCTTTGATCCCCGGAGGTTTTCTTGAGTAAGCCAGCCCTTAAACCTGCCATTCTGGCCCTTGCTGATGGCAGCATTTTTCGCGGCGAGGCCATCGGTGCCGATGGCCAGACTATTGGAGAGGTGGTTTTCAACACCGCCATGACCGGCTATCAGGAAATCCTTACCGATCCTTCCTATGCCCAGCAGATCGTCACCCTGACCTACCCCCACATCGGCAACACCGGCACCACGCCGGAAGACGCCGAATCCAATCGCGTCTGGGCCGCCGGCCTGATCATCCGCGACCTTCCGCTGCTGGCTAGCAACTGGCGCAACAAGCAGTCGCTGCCCGAGTACCTGAAGGAAAACGGCACCGTGGCGATCGCCGGTATCGATACCCGTCGCCTGACCCGCATCCTGCGCGAGAAGGGGTCGCAGAACGGCTGCATTCTGGTGGGCGACGACGCCACCGAAGAGAAGGCGCTGGAGCTGGCCCGTGGCTTCCCGGGCCTCAAGGGCATGGACCTGGCCAAGGTGGTCAGCTGCACCGAGCGCTACGAGTGGCGCGAAAGCACCTGGAACCTGAAGGACGACAGCCACCCGGAAATCCCGGCGAGCGAGCTGCCGTATCACGTGGTGGCCTTCGACTATGGCGTCAAGCTGAACATCCTGCGCATGCTGGTAGAGCGCGGCTGCCGCCTGACCGTGGTGCCGGCCCAGACGCCAGCCAGCGACGTGCTGGCCCTGAATCCGGACGGCGTGTTCCTGTCCAACGGCCCTGGCGACCCCGAGCCGTGCGACTACGCCATCCAGGCGATCAAAGAGGTGCTGGAAACCGACATTCCGGTGTTCGGCATCTGCCTGGGTCACCAACTGCTGGCCCTGGCCTCCGGCGCCAAGACCCTGAAGATGGGGCATGGCCACCACGGCGCCAACCACCCGGTGCAGGACTTGGACTCCGGCGTGGTGATGATCACCAGCCAGAACCACGGTTTCGCCGTGGACGAGACCAGCCTGCCGGGCAATCTGCGCGCCATTCACAAGTCGCTGTTCGACGGCACCCTGCAGGGCATCGAGCGCACCGACAAAGAGGCATTCAGCTTCCAGGGTCATCCTGAAGCGAGCCCCGGTCCGCACGACGTCGCGCCGCTGTTCGACCGTTTTATCGAAGCCATGGCCAAGCGCCGTTAAGCCCGCCGACTGACCCAAGGATTCGAGAGTAAGCTCATGCCAAAACGTACAGACATCAAAAGCATCCTGATCCTCGGCGCTGGCCCGATCGTCATCGGCCAGGCCTGCGAGTTCGACTATTCCGGCGCTCAGGCCTGCAAGGCCCTGAAGGAAGAAGGCTTCCGCGTCATCCTGGTGAACTCCAACCCGGCCACCATCATGACCGACCCGGCCATGGCCGACGCCACCTACATCGAGCCGATCAAGTGGTCCACCGTGGCCAAGATCATCGAGAAGGAACGTCCGGACGCGCTGCTGCCGACCATGGGTGGCCAGACCGCGCTCAACTGCGCACTGGACCTGGAAAAACACGGCGTCCTGGAAAAGTTCGGCGTTGAAATGATCGGCGCCAACGCCGACACCATCGACAAGGCCGAAGACCGCTCGCGCTTCGACAAGGCGATGAAAGACATCGGCCTGGCCTGCCCGGTCTCCGGCATCGCCCACAGCATGGAAGACGCCTACGGCGTGCTCGAGAAGGTTGGCTTCCCGTGCATCATCCGTCCGTCCTTCACCATGGGCGGCACCGGTGGCGGTATCGCCTACAACCGTGAAGAATTCGAAGAAATCTGCGCGCGAGGCCTGGATCTGTCGCCGACCAGCGAGCTGCTGATCGACGAATCGCTGATCGGCTGGAAGGAATACGAGATGGAGGTGGTCCGTGACAAGAAGGACAACTGCATCATCGTCTGCTCCATCGAGAACTTCGACCCGATGGGCGTGCACACCGGTGACTCCATCACCGTCGCGCCGGCCCAGACCCTGACCGACAAGGAATACCAGATCCTGCGTAACGCCTCCCTGGCGGTGCTGCGCGAGATCGGCGTGGAAACCGGTGGCTCCAACGTGCAGTTCGGCATCTGCCCGAACACCGGCCGCATGGTGGTCATCGAGATGAACCCGCGCGTGTCGCGTTCGTCGGCACTGGCTTCCAAGGCCACCGGCTTCCCGATCGCCAAGATCGCCGCCAAGCTGGCGGTCGGCTACACCCTGGACGAGCTGTCCAACGACATCACCGGCGGCCGCACCCCGGCCTCCTTCGAGCCGGCGATCGACTACGTCGTGACCAAGGTGCCGCGCTTCGCCTTCGAGAAATTCCCCAAGGCCGACGCCCGCCTGACCACCCAGATGAAGTCCGTCGGTGAAGTCATGGCCATCGGCCGTACCTTCCAGGAGTCCATGCAGAAAGCCCTGCGCGGCCTGGAAGTCGGCGTCGCCGGCTTCGACGAGAAGCTGGACCTGAACGATCCGGAAGCCGAGAGCACCCTGCGTCGCGAGTTGACCGTGCCCAGCGCCGATCGCATCTGGTACGTGGCCGACGCGTTCCGCGCCGGCAAGACCGTGGCTGAAGTGTTCGAGCTGACCCGTATCGACGAGTGGTTCCTGGTTCAGATCGAAGACCTGATCAAGGACGAGGCGACCGTGCAGACCCTGGGTCTGTCCACCATCGACCGCGACCTGATGTTCAAGCTAAAGCGCAAGGGTTTCTCCGATGCGCGCCTGGCCAAACTGCTCGGTGTTTCCGAGAAGAGCCTGCGTGCCCATCGCCACAAGCTCAAGGTGCTGCCGGTGTACAAGCGCGTGGACACCTGCGCGGCTGAATTCGCCACCGACACCGCCTACATGTACTCGACCTACGAGGAGGAGTGCGAGGCCAACCCGAGCGGTCGCGACAAGATCATGATCCTCGGTGGCGGCCCGAACCGTATCGGCCAGGGCATCGAGTTCGACTACTGCTGCGTACACGCGGCACTGGCCATGCGTGAAGACGGTTACGAGACCATTATGGTCAACTGCAACCCGGAAACCGTTTCCACCGACTACGACACCTCCGACCGCCTGTACTTCGAACCGGTGACCCTGGAGGACGTGCTGGAAATCGTCCGTGTCGAGCAGCCGAAGGGCGTCATCGTCCAGTACGGCGGCCAGACCCCGCTGAAGATCTGCCGTGCCCTGGAAGAGGCGGGCGTGCCGATCATCGGTACCAGCCCGGAAGCCATCGATCGCGCCGAAGACCGCGAGCGCTTCCAGCAGATGGTGCAGCGCCTCGGCCTGCGCCAGCCGGCCAACGCCACCGCGCGCAGCGAAGACGAGGCCCTGGCCCTGTCGAAGAACATCGGCTACCCGATGGTGGTGCGTCCGTCCTACGTACTGGGCGGCCGGGCGATGGAAATCGTCTACCAGGAAGAAGAACTCAAGCGCTACATGCGCGAAGCGGTGAAAGTGTCCAACGACAGCCCGGTGCTGCTGGATCGCTTCCTCAACTGCGCGATCGAAGTGGACGTGGACGCGGTCAGCGACGGCGAAACCGTGGTGATTGGCGCGATCATGCAGCACATTGAACAGGCCGGCGTGCACTCCGGTGACTCCGCCTGCTCGCTGCCGCCTTATTCGCTGCCGGCACACATCCAGGACGAGATCCGCGAGCAGGTCAAGAAAATGGCCCTGGAGCTCGGCGTGGTCGGTCTGATGAACGTGCAGATGGCCGTGCAGGGCGAGGACATCTTCGTCATCGAGGTCAACCCGCGTGCCTCCCGTACCGTGCCGTTCGTCTCCAAGTGCGTGGGCGAGTCCCTGGCCAAGGTGGCGGCCCGTGTCATGGCGGGCAAGAGCCTGGCCGAAGTGGGCTACACCAAGGAAATCATCCCGCCGTTCTTCAGCGTGAAGGAAGCGGTGTTCCCGTTTGCCAAGTTCCCGGGTGTAGACCCGATCCTCGGCCCAGAGATGAAATCCACCGGTGAGGTGATGGGCGTGGGCGACAGTTTCGGCGAGGCCTTCGCCAAGGCGCAGCTGGGTGCCAGCGAAATCCTGCCGAACTCCGGTTGCGCGTTCATCAGCGTCCGCGAAGACGACAAGCCGGAAGCCGTTCAGGTCGCCCGTGACCTGGTCGCGCTGGGCTTCGAAGTCGTCGCCACGGCCGGTACCGCCAAGGTGATCGAGGCGGCCGGTCTGCCGGTTCGCCGCGTGAACAAGGTGACCGAGGGTCGCCCGCATGTCGTCGACATGATCAAGAATGACGAAGTCACCCTGATCATCAACACCACCGAGGGGCGTCAGTCGATTGCTGACTCCTACTCGATCCGTCGTAATGCCCTGCAGCACAAGATCTACTGCACCACCACCATTGCGGCGGGGCAGGCGGTCTGTGAGGCGCTCAAGTTCGGTCCAGAGAAGACCGTGCGTCGCTTGCAGGATCTCCATGCAGGAATCAACGCATGACCAAATACCCAATGACCGTCCAGGGCGCTCGCGCCCTGGAAGAAGAATTGGCTCACCTGACCAAGGTGGTGCGCCCCAAGCTCAGCCAGGACATCGGGGAAGCCCGTGAACTGGGTGACCTCAAGGAAAACGCCGAGTACCACGCCGCCCGCGAGCAGCAGGGCATGGTCGAGGCGCGCATCCGTGATATCGAAGGCCGTCTGCAGAACTCGGTGGTGATCGATGTCACCACCATCGCCCACACTGGCAAGGTGATCTTCGGCACGACGGTGGAAATCGCCAACGTCGAGACCGACGAAAGCGTCACCTACCAGATCGTTGGCGAGGACGAAGCCGATATCAAGCAAGGCAAGATTTCGGTCGGTTCGCCCATCGCCCGTGCCCTGGTGGGCAAGGAAGAGGGCGACGTGGTGGCGGTGAGAACCCCGAGCGGCATGGTCGAGTACGAGATTGTCGAAGTTCGCCACGTATAACCCGGTGCGGCTCAATATCTGGGTCGTTGGTTGGCTGCTGGCTCAGACGTTCTGGGTTGGCGGCCTCTGGCTGCTGAAATTCGTCGTGCTGCCGGCCTTGTCCCGGCTGGGGCTTGCGCCGTTGCTGGTGGACTACATCGCCACCAGCGTGGCACCGCTGCTGGTCAGCCTGGCAGCCTGCTGCGCGGCCTTCCAGGCGCTGGTGCTGGTGCGCGCGGAGCGTCGCCTGTCGAGCCTCTGGCAGGATATTCGCGGTCAGCTGTTGTTGATGGTGCTGGTGATGGCAGGCAGTTACCTGATCGCGCTCCAGGTGTGGCCGGATGCCTTGCGCTGGATGCTGTTCAACTACCTGGTGATGGCGTTCTGCGGATTGATGCTGGTGTTGCAGCCGGCGCCAGTACGGCGCGGATAGAGAGGCGACGAGCCGGTCATGCGACCGGCCCGTGCGTTTCGACTCAGGCCTGGTAGCGGCTGATGTTCGAGAGATTTTTGTTCACTTTGGGATTCTTGCGGTAGATCAGCGCCATTTTGCCGATGATCTGCACCAGTTCGGCTCGGCCGGCCTTGCACAGCTCGTCGATGGCGGCGATGCGGTCTTCGCGTTCGATGATGCGCAGCTGCACCTTGATCAGTTCGTGATCGTTCAGTGCGCGCTCCAGTTCGGCCAGTACGCCTTCGGTCAAACCGTTATCCGCCACGATCAATACCGGTTTCAGGTGGTGGCCGATAGATTTGTATTGTTTCTTCTGCTCTTGAGTGAGCGGCATAATCTGACCCCTGCGTCTGGTCTGGTAAAAACGGCGGCTAGTTTACCCGAGCGCCTCCAGGCCCGCCCAATTATTCATGCTTTGTCATTCGAGGTACCGCGTGGCCCGTTCCAAGACTAGCCAGCGTTGGCTGAAAGAACATTTCGACGACCCCTATGTGAAGATGGCGCAGAAGGATGGTTATCGCTCGCGCGCCAGCTACAAGCTGCTGGAGATCCAGGAAAAGGACCGCATCCTGCGCCCCGGCATGACCGTGGTCGACCTCGGTGCGGCGCCGGGCGGCTGGTCGCAGGTCACCAGCCGGGTGATCGGTGACAAGGGGACGTTGATCGCCTCGGACATCCTCGAGATGGACAGCATTCCCGACGTCACCTTTATCCAGGGCGACTTCACCGAGGATGCGGTGTTCGCGCGGATCCTCGAGGCAATCGGCGAAAATCCGGTAGACCTTGTGATTTCCGATATGGCCCCCAATATGAGTGGTGTGAGGGCTGCCGATCAGCCGCGTGCCATGTACCTGTGCGAGCTGGCGCTGGATCTTTCTAGTCGTGTGCTGCGCCCGGGCGGTGATTTCCTGATCAAGATCTTCCAGGGTGAAGGCTTCGATCAGTACCACAAGCAGGTGCGCGAAATGTTCGACAAGGTGCAGATGCGCAAGCCGCTGTCCTCCCGGGATCGTTCGCGCGAACAATACCTGCTGGCACGGGGTTTTCGGGGCGATTGACCGGTCGTGCAACCAAGGACTGACTTGCCAGTCCAAGCAGTATGATGCATTTGGTTATGACGGCCTGGATGGCGTCAAATAAAGGGTTACAGACGGCGTCTGCCAGGGGCAGGCGTTGTGTAGTAAGTTAGATCGGTACATAACTGGTCGTCATGCGAAGCACGCTTCGACACGGGGCCTGCTTCAGAGGGTAGCTAATTGAACGACATGGCAAAGAATCTGATCCTGTGGCTGATCATCGCCGCTGTCCTTGTGACGGTGATGAACAACTTCTCGAGCCCGAGTGAGTCGAGCAAGCTCAATTACTCGGAGTTCATCCAGCAGGTTCAAGACGGCGGCGTCAAGCGTGTGACCGTCGACGGTTACATCATCAGCGGTGTGCGCGGCGATGGTTCGTCGTTCGAAACCGTGCGTCCGGCTATCCAGGATAACGGCCTGATCAAGGACCTGATCGACAACAACGTCGAGATCGTCGGCAAGCAGCCGGAGCAGCAGAGCATCTGGACCCAGTTGCTGGTGGCCAGCTTCCCGATCCTGGTGATCATCGCGGTGTTCATGTTCTTCATGCGCCAGATGCAGGGCGGTGCTGGCGGCAAGGGCGGGCCGATGAGCTTCGGCAAGTCCAAGGCGCGCCTGCTCTCCGAAGACCAGGTCAAGACCACCTTCGCTGACGTCGCCGGTTGCGACGAGGCCAAGGAAGAAGTCAGCGAGCTGGTCGAATTCCTGCGTGACCCGGGCAAGTTCCAGCGCCTCGGTGGCCGCATCCCGCGCGGTGTGCTGATGGTCGGCTCGCCGGGTACCGGTAAGACCCTGTTGGCCAAGGCGGTTGCCGGCGAAGCCAAGGTGCCGTTCTTCACCATCTCGGGTTCCGATTTCGTGGAAATGTTCGTGGGTGTCGGTGCGAGCCGCGTCCGTGACATGTTCGACCAGGCCAAGAAGCATGCGCCCTGCATCATCTTCATCGATGAAATCGACGCCGTCGGTCGCCATCGTGGTGCCGGTATGGGCGGTGGGCATGACGAGCGTGAGCAGACCCTCAACCAGCTGCTGGTGGAGATGGACGGTTTCGAGATGAACGATGGCATCATCGTCATCGCGGCCACCAACCGTCCGGACGTGCTCGATCCTGCGCTGCTGCGCCCCGGTCGTTTCGACCGTCAGGTCGTGGTTGGCCTGCCTGATATCCGCGGTCGCGAGCAGATTCTCAAGGTTCATATGCGCAAGGTGCCGATGGGCGAAGATGTCGCGCCTGCAGTGATCGCGCGTGGTACGCCGGGCTTCTCCGGTGCCGACCTGGCCAACCTGGTGAACGAGGCGTCGCTGTTCGCTGCCCGCGCCGGCAAGCGCCTGGTCGAAATGAAAGAGTTCGAACTGGCCAAAGACAAGATCATGATGGGCGCTGAGCGCAAGACCATGGTCATGTCGGACAAGGAAAAGCTCAACACCGCGTTCCACGAGGCAGGCCATGCCATCGTCGGTCGCCTGGTGCCCGAGCACGACCCGGTCTACAAGGTGTCGATCATCCCGCGTGGTCGTGCGCTGGGTGTGACGATGTTCCTGCCGGAAGAAGACCGTTACAGCCTGAGCAAGCGTGCGCTGACCAGCCAGATCTGCTCGCTGTTCGGTGGCCGTATCGCCGAAGAGATGACCCTGGGCTTCGATGGTGTGACCACCGGTGCCTCCAACGACATCATGCGTGCCACTCAGCTGGCGCGGAACATGGTCACCAAGTGGGGCCTGTCCGAGAAGCTGGGCCCGCTGATGTATGCCGAGGAGGAAGGCGAAGTCTTCCTTGGGCGCAGCATGGGCAGCCAGCACAGCAACGTATCCGCTGACACGGCCAAGCTGATCGACCTCGAAGTGCGCAGCATCATCGACCACTGCTATGACACCGCCAAGCGCCTGCTCGTGGAAAACCGCGACAAGCTCGACGCGATGGCCGAAGCACTGATGAAGTACGAAACGATCGACTCCGATCAGATCGATGACATCATGAATGGTCGTACGCCGCGTGAGCCGCGCGACTGGAGCGGTGGTGGCAGCGATGCCGGCACGCCAGTGGCGAAGGTCGACGAGACAGATGTTCCCGAGAAGCCAATCGGTGGCCCGGC
>NZ_JAOCAH010000021.1 GCF_029839275.1 Pseudomonas sp. GD03944 | reverse complement strand
CGGCCATTCTATCCATCTGCGGGGGGCTGTCAACCGTTACCTTCGGAAAAAATGTTTTTTGTTCAGATGCTTAGCGTTTCCGGTCAACGCCTCGAAGCGGCTTCGGCCCTGTCATACGGGCGTTTCAGCCGCTTGAAGGGGCGGCTTTTTGCCGGTTGAATGTCGATAGGTATCGACAGGCAGTGTGGCCTCATCGGCGCGGCGTAGCCCCGGAGGGGAGTGTTGGGCTAGAGTCCGCGGCTATTCAACAGGAGGACCCCCATGGGACGTGAATGCAAAGCCTGCGGCGCAACCGTGATGAATGGCCTGGAAGCCTGCCCGGCGTGCGGCACCCGCTTGTCCAACAAAGTCACTTACCTGCGCCTGGCGGCTCTGGCAATGATCGTGGTGCTGGTGGCCAAGGCGTATCTGGACAAGCCCGCCGAAACCGACACCGCGCCAGCGGCGCCCGCCAGCGCGGCCGAACAGTGACCTGCCGCCTGTAGCGAAACGATGGGCGCGCGAAAGATCATTCATGTCGATTGCGACTGCTTCTACGCGGCGATCGAGATGCGCGACGACCCGAGCCTGGCCAACAAGCCCTTGGCGGTGGGCGGGGCGGCGGATCGCCGGGGCGTGATCGCCACCTGCAACTATGAGGCCCGGGCCTACGGCGTACGCTCGGCCATGGCGTCGGGGCATGCGCTCAAACTCTGTCCCGACCTGCTGATCGTCAAGCCGCGGATGGATGTCTACAAGGCGGTTTCCCGGGAAATTCACGCGATCTTCCGTGATTACACCGACATCATCGAGCCGTTGTCGCTGGATGAAGCCTACCTGGACGTCTCCGACAGCCCGCACTGCGCGGGCAGCGCCACGCGAATCGCCCAGGAAATCCGTCGGCGGGTGTCCCAGGAACTGCACATCACGGTGTCTGCCGGGGTCGCGCCGAACAAGTTCCTGGCCAAGATCGCCAGTGACTGGAAGAAGCCCAACGGCCTGTTCGTGATCACCCCGGACCAGGTCGATGATTTCGTGGCGGAGCTGCCGGTCAGCACCTTGCATGGTGTTGGCAAGGTCACCGCCGACAAGCTGGCCCGTCGGGGCATTGTCCTGTGCCAGGACCTGCGCGAGCGCGGCAAGTTGTCATTGGTTCGGGAATTCGGGAGTTTCGGCGAGCGCCTGTGGAACCTGGCGCGTGGCATCGACGAGCGGGCGGTGCAGACCGACAGTCGCCGCCAGTCGGTGAGTGTCGAAAACACCTACGATCAGGACCTGCCCGATCTTGCCGCCTGCGTCGCGCAGTTACCGCAATTGCTCGACGAACTGGCCAGGCGCATGACGCGGCTGGATGCGAGTTACCGGCCGGACAAACCCTTCGTCAAGGTCAAGTTCCACGACTTCACCCAGACCACCCTGGAGCAGGCCGGTGCAGGGCGCGACCTGGCCAGCTACACCGCACTGCTGGGCGCCGCGTTCGCCCGGGGCAACAAGCCGGTGCGCCTGCTCGGGGTGGGCGTGCGCCTGCACGACCTGCGGGGCCGGCAGGAGCAGCTGGAGCTGTTCTCGTCCTAGCCGCGGCTGGACTCAGCCTTCTTCCGGCCAGAGGCGGATCGGCTTGCCGTCGGCCGGCCACAGGCGCAGTTGGTCCTGCGAAGACATGTCCCAGCGCACCACCGTCCCCAGGTACTCGAGGAAACGGCCTTCCTGCTCCATCAACGCCGGCGCACAGAGTTTGCGCGTGCTGCCCGGCGCGCCGAAGCTCAGGCTCTTGCCGTCCAGGGTGTAGCTGGCGAACCAGTGGTTGCAGCCCGCGTTGCCATAGGCACGGCCTTCGCCGTCGAGGGTGATGGTCAGGTGGCTGCGGTCGATGAGCGGGCGCTCGCCGATCCATTCCACCTGGTAAGTGCGTTCCGTTTCCAGTTGCAGGGGGGCACTGGCACAACCGAGCAGGCTGGTGCCGAGCAGGCCGATGCTGAGTGCGTGTTTCATCAGGCTTCCTTCTGGCAGCGTGGGCAGAGGTGGCGCTCCCCGACGCTGCGCCAGCCCAGTTCATGGATGCGGGCTTGGGCGGCGGGGGCCTGGGCTTTCTTGCCGAGACTGGCGTCGACGGCGAATTCGAAGTCCAGCTGTTTGTCACAGCTGTCGCATTTCACCTGCCAGGTGTGGATGGCCAGTTCGCCGAAGACCGGGCCGTGGGCGACGGCCACCCATTGGCCGGGCGGGTTGATCAGGTGGCGGACTTTTTCCACTTGCAGGCGCATGGAGAGGTCCTTGCTGCCCTTGAGGGTGACCAGCAGGCTGTCGCCGCCCTGTATCGAGCCACCGTTGCCGGTGACCTGGTAACGGCCCGGCGCCAGGGCGCGGCACTCGATCAGGGTGTGTTCGGGGTTGAGCAGGTTGTAGCGAAAATCGTGTTCAGCCATGGTTCCTCCGGATTGGCGCGAATGCTATCACGGGCGGGGCTGAACCCGATTGACCGGCGAGCCGGCCGCCCAGGCATCGATGTTGTCGCGGGTGGTGCCGGCGATGGCCGCCAGCGCCTCGCGGGTGAGGAAGGCCTGGTGGGCGGTGACGATCACGTTGGGAAAGGTCAGCAGTCGCGCCAGCACGTCGTCCTGCAACGGCAGGTCGGAGTGGTCTTCGAAGAACAGCGCCGCTTCTTCCTCGTAGACGTCCAGGCCCAGGTAGCCCAACTGGCCGCTCTTCAGGGCGTCGATCAGCGCTGGGGTGTCGATCAGCGCGCCGCGCCCGGTGTTGATCAACATGGCGCCACGTTTCATGTGTTGCAGGCGTTCGGCGTCGATCAGGTGGTAGCTGCTGTCCGTCAGCGGGCAGTGCAGGCTGATGATGTCGCTTTCACGGATCAGCTGTTCCAGCGGCACCTGCTGCGCTGGCAGGCGCTCCAGGTCGCTGACCGGGTAGGGATCGAACACCTTCAGGCGACAACCGAACCCGGCCATGATCCGCGCCAGGGCCAGGCCGATCTTGCCGGCGCCGACGATGCCGACGGTCTTGCCGTGCAGGTCGAAGCCGGTCAGGCCATGCAGGGAGAAATCCCCTTCGCGGGTGCGGTTGAAGGCGCGGTGCAGGCGGCGGTTGAGCGCCAGGATCAGCGCCGCGGCGTGCTCGGCCACCGCGAAGGGCGAGTAGGCCGGGACATGCACCACGCACAGGCCGAGCCGCTCGGCGGCCGCCAGGTCGACATGGTTGTAGCCCGCCGAGCGCAGGGCGATCAGGCGCGTGCCGCCCTCGGCCAGGCACTCCAGTACCGGGGCACCGAGGTCGTCGTTGATGAAGGCGCAGACCACCTCGCAGCCCTTGGCCAGGGCGGCACTGTCCAGCGACAGCCGGGCTTCCTGGTACTGCAGGTGCCAGGAAGCGGGAAAGTCGGCCGTGGCGAAGCTGTCACAGTCATAGGGCTTGCTGCTGAACAGGATGATGCGCATCGACTGGGCGTCTCCGTTGCCGGTCAGGCGGTGGTTTCGGCGACCGTGGCCAGCCGCTCGATGGCTTCGTCCAGCTCATCCAGGGCCTGGGGCGCCGCCGGGTCGTTCTGCTTCAGCAGGCTTTCGCTGCGCTGGCAGGCTGCGCGCAGCTGCGGCACGCCGCAGTAGCGGGTCGCGCCGTGCAGGCGGTGCACGCGTTCGATCAGCGCCGTGCGGTCGCCGGACTCCCGGGCCTGGCGGATCGCCTGCCGGTCGGTTGGCAAACCGGCCAGCAGCATGGCGAGCATGTCCGCCGCCAGGTCGGCCTTGCCGGCGGCCAGGCGCAGGCCTTCGGCGGCGTCGAGGACTTCGGCTGCCTGGCCGGGACCTTCGTGGTTCTGCGGGTGCTCCGGCCCCAGGTTGCGCAGCGACAGGCCGGTCCACTTGAGCAGGGTCTGGGCCAGTTGCCGCTCGCCAATGGGCTTGGTCAGGTAGTCATCCATGCCGCTTTGCAGCAGCGCGCGCTTTTCGTTGGCCAGGGCATGGGCGGTGAGGGCGACGATGGGCACCGGCGTCTGGTTGCGCTCGCTTTCCCACTGGCGGATCGCTTCGGTGGTCTGCCGACCATCCATGCCGGGCATCTGCACGTCCATGAAGATCAGGTCGAAATTCTCTGCCTTCGCCAGGTCCAGCGCGGCATAGCCGCTGTCGGCCGGGGTGACCTTGGCGCCCATGTCGTCCAGCAGGGTCTGCACCAGCAGCAGGTTGGCCGGGTTGTCGTCGACGCAGAGGATCTTCGGTGTGCGGCTCGGCCCCGGCTGGACGATTTCCTGGCGGGTGTGGCGCGGGCTGATGAGGTCGGACAAGGCCCGTTGCAGCTTGCGCGTGCAGGCCGGCTTGGCCTGCAACTGGCTGTGGGCGTCGGGCAGGATGTCGTGGTAGAGCGTCTGCTCGGTGGTGGGGCAGAGCACCACGCTCTTGCAGTCCAGGTGATCGAGGTCCCAGACGCGCTGGCCCAGGTATTCGGGGGGCAGGTGCTGTGCGGTGACGCCGAGCACCGCCAGGTCGATGCGCTGGGCACCCTGGCGTGAGGTGCCGACCGCTTCGACCAGGGCATCGATGTCGGCGAAGGCGTGGACCTGCAAGCCGCAGTCTTCGAGCTGGTGCTGCAGGGCCTGGCGCGACAGGTCGTGGCTTTCCAGGATCGCCGCGTGACGGCCCAGCAGCGGCGGACGCGGCAGGTCTTCGGCGTCGTCGCGGGCCTTGGGCAGGCTCAGGCTGATCCAGAATTCGGAACCCTGGCCCGGGCTGCTGTCCACGCCGATTTCGCCGCCCATCTGTTCGATCAGGCGCTTGGAAATCACCAGCCCCAGGCCGGTGCCGCCGGCCTGGCGCGACAGGGAGTTGTCCGCCTGGCTGAAGGCCTGGAACAGCGCGCGCAGGTCGTCCGGCGACAGGCCGATGCCGGTGTCCTGCACGCTGATGCGCAACTGCGCGCGGTCGGCGTCCTCGTCCTCGAGCATGGCACGGATGACGATGCTGCCCTTGCGGGTGAACTTGATGGCGTTGCTCACCAGGTTGGTCAGCACCTGGCGCAGGCGCAGGGGGTCGCCGACCAGCGACAGCGGCGTATCGCGGTACACCAGGCTGAGCAGTTCCAGCTGTTTCTCGTGGGCCGCCGGGGCGAGGATGGTCAGGGTGTCCTGAAGCAGGTCGCGCAGGTTGAACGGAATGCTTTCGAGCACCAGCTTGCCGGCCTCGATCTTCGAGAAGTCGAGGATCTCGTTGATGATGCTGAGCAGGCTGTCGGCGGATTTCTCGATGGTGCCCAGGTAGTCCTGCTGGCGCGGGGTCAGCTCGCTCTTCTGCAGCAGGTTGGTGAAGCCGAGGATGCCGTTGAGCGGGGTGCGGATCTCGTGGCTCATGTTGGCCAGGAACTCGGACTTGATGCGGCTGGCCTCCAGGGCCTCCTTGCGCGCGAAGTCCAGCTCGATGTTCTGGATCTCGATGGTTTCCAGGTTCTGGCGCACGTCTTCGGTGGCCTGGTCGATGCTGTGCTGCAACTCTTCCTGGGCGTTCTGCAGGGCCTCGGCCATGCGGTTGATGCCGGATGCCAGCTCGTCCAGCTCATGGCTGCCGAGGGGCGGCAGGCGGGTTTCGAGGTGGCCGTCCTTGAGCTGCGCGACGCCGTTCTTTATCTGCAGCAGGGGCTCGTTGATGCTGCGGCTCATGCGCAGGGCGAGCAGGGCGGTGACGATCAGGCCGGTGGCGATCAGCAGCAGGCTGGTGACCAGGCTGCGGTAACCGCTGAGCAGGGTGTTGTGGTGCGACAGCTCCAGCTCGACCCAGCCGAGCAGGCGTTCGCTGTCGGGGACTGAGGCTTCGTCGGTGAAGCTCAGGTGCTGTTCCAGCACCGGCAGCAGGAAGCGCGTGGTGTCCTGGCCGCTGTGCTGGCCAGCCTGGGATTCGCCGAGCACCGGTTCCGGGGTCAGCATGCTCGGCCCGGCATGGGCCAGGCGCGTGCGTTCGGCGCCGAGGAAGCTCACGGCGCGAACGTCCGGGTGTTCCAGGGCCTGGCTGGCGATGCGCTGCAGCAGGGCCGCGTCGCTGTGCTGCAGAGCCGGTGCAGCGAGGGGCGCAAGCTGCTCGGCGACCATTTGCCCGCGTTGCAGCAGCTGCGCCTGCAGGCCGGAGAGTTGCACCCAGGTGAAGTAGCCGCCGAGCACCAGCGCCAACAGGCTGGTCGGCAGCAGGGTGAGCATGAGCACGCGGCCTTTGATGCCTAGATCCTTGAACACTCGATTCCTCCCGCGTTGTCGTTTGCGCAGTGTAGCGATTCACCGTTCGAGAATCTGTAGGTGAGTGTCACGTGGATCGGCGGTAGAATTGTTCTCATTTACCGTTGTGGTGTATTCGTGATGCAGGCCTGTTTCTCTGTTTCCCCCCGTATCCTGGCGGTCGAAGACGACCCGCTGCTCGCCGCCCACCTGCAATCGCACCTGCAGGGCCGCGGCTTCGACGTGACCCTGAGCGACGACGGTGGCAAGGGGCTGCACCTGGCCGAGCGGGGCGATTACGACCTGGTGCTGATGGACATCATGCTGCCCGGCCTCAGTGGCCTGGAGGCCCTGCAGCAGCTGCGCAAGCGCCGCGGCGTGCCGGTGATTCTGATGTCGGCGCTGGGCGCCGAGCAGGACCGCATCGCCGGCTTTACCCAGGGCGCCGACGATTACCTGCCCAAGCCGTTCAGCCTCGGCGAGCTGAGTGTGCGTATCGATGCCGTGCTGCGGCGGGTGGCCTACGAGCGCCGGGACCAGTCGGCTCCCGTGCCGGAAGGCGCGTTGCAGTTCGACGAAGGCCGGGCGGATGTCAGCCTGGCGGGTGCCTGGGCAGGGCTGACGCCCACCGAGTTCCGGCTGCTGGATCTGCTCTGGCGGCACAAGGACGAAGCCCTGAGCAAACCCTTCCTGTACCAGCAGGCCCTGCGCCGGGCCTATGCGCAGCATGACCGCAGCCTGGACATGCACGTCAGCCATATCCGCCGCAAGCTGCAGTCCATCGGCTACACCGCGTCGCGGGTGGAAACGGTCTGGGGCAAGGGTTACGTGCTCGTCCAGGCCAACCCATGAGCCTGCCAGGCTGGCACTCGCTGTTCTGGAGACTGACCGGCGCACTGGCGCTGTTCTGCCTGTTGCTGGTGAGCCTGCATGTGGACCTGGGGCGCCTGCTGACGGAGGCCACGTCCTACCTGCCGGCGTCGACCAAGGCGGTGCTGGTCGAGCATGCCCGCAAGGCCGAGACGGCCCTGGATGAGCGCGGCGTGGCCGGCGTCGATGACTTTCTGCAGGACCTGCGCCAGCGCGAGCAGATCTGGGCGGTGGTGGTCGATGAGCACCAGCACTCCCTGTCCTCGGTGCCGCTGACCGAGGAGGAACGGCAGCGGCTGAATTTCGTGCGCAAGCTCGACTTCCCCGTGGGCCGGCCCGGCGGTACGCCGACCTTCTACATTCCCTTCACCGATGGTGAGCGGCGCCTGGTGATGGAGTTGCCCGCGCACTTGAGTCCGCGTAAGTACAGCGAACTGTGGGAAGTGCTGGCGCAGCGGGTGCTGCCGACCCTGCTGGCGATCGTGCTCGGCGTGCTGCTGTACCGCCTGCTGATCGCGCCGCTGGCGATCCTGCGCCGCCAGGCGGCGGCCCTCAGTGCGGGTGATCTGTCCGCCCGGGTCGGCCCGCAGGTGGCGCGCCGACGCGACGAGCTGGGCGAGCTGGCGCGCACCTTCGACCACATGGCCGGGCGCCTGGAAAACACCGTGTCGTTCCAGCGCCAGCTGCTGCGCGACCTGTCCCACGAATTGCGCACGCCGCTCAGCCGGCTGCGGGTGGCGGGGGAGAACGAGCAGGACATCGATGCGCTGCGCCAGCGCCTGGAGCGCGAGGTCGAGGGCATGGACAAGCTGATCGGCGAAACCCTGGAACTGGTCTGGCTGGACACCGAACGCCCGAGCCTGCCGCTGGAACCGGTGGATGTCGGCCGGTTGTGGGACGTGCTGCGGGAAAACGCCTGCTTCGAGACCGGCTGGAACGTGCAGCAACTGCCCTGCGAGCTGCCGGCCGAGTGCAGGGTGCGGGGCAACCTCAACGGCCTGGCCCAGGCCCTGGAAAACATCCTGCGCAACGCCATTCGCCATTCACCCGCCGATGGCGTGGTGCGCCTGGCGGGGCGTCGTGCAGGAACCCACTGGCACCTGTGGGTCGATGACCAGGGGCCGGGTGTCCCGGCGGATCAGCTCGAACAGATTTTCCGTCCGTTCACCCGGCTCAATGCAGCCCGCCCGGGCGGCGATGGCTTCGGCCTCGGCCTGGCCATCGCACGCAGCGTGGTGGAGATGCAGGGCGGTGGCGTGTGGGCGGAAGCGGGTGACCCCGGCCTGCGGGTCTGCCTGCGGATGAAAAGTGTATAGATTGTAAATAGGATTTACTCGCATTTAGCTCTGCGTATCATCTGCGTCGGCGGTTGGCGCGGGCATGTCTGAACGGCGCTTCTCGATGGGGGTGACCCCCCTTCCGCCTGCATGCCTGCGGCCTTTCCGGTCGTAAGTCGAGCCGCCTGGCTCGTCGCACTTACTGAACCGACGAATCACCTTCGGTGATGATCAGGAGATCCAGATGTCACGCGCTTCATACGCGCTCGGTGCCGCACGGCAGCCAGCGTTCAAGAACACCCTGTTGGTCACTGCCCTGGCGTCCCTGGCCTGTTCGGCCCACGCCGATGAGCCGGCGGACCTCGGTCCGGTGGTCGTCACGGCCTCCGGTTTTGAACAGAGCGTCAAAGATGCGCCTGCCAGTATCTCGGTCATTACCGCCGAAGAGCTGAAGAAGAAGTCCTACAGCGATATCACCGATGCGCTGAAGAACGTGGCCGGCGTGCAGATCGCCGGCGGCGGGGTCGAGCGCTCCGTGATGATTCGCGGCATGACCTCCGACTACACCCTGTTCCTGATCGACGGCCGCCCGGTGCAGGGCAACGACTCCTTCGGCCTGAACGGTACCCAGGGCGGCACGCCGATCAACTTCTTGCCGCCGCTGGAAGCCATCGAGCGCATCGAGGTCATTCGCGGCCCGGCCTCTTCCCTGTACGGTTCCGATGCCATGGGCGGTGTGGTCAACGTCATCACCAAGCGCAGCCGCAATGAGTGGTCGGGCAGCATCACCAGCGAATACCTGATGGCCGACAGCTCGAACAAGGTCAACGAGGACGGTTTCCAGACCAGCGCCTACCTCAATGCGCCGCTGATCGACGACGTGCTGTCGCTGCAACTGACCGGCGACTTCCAGAAGCAGGAAGAAAGCCATTTCACCGGCGCCGATGACAGCCAGGCTTCCGACCCTGAGTACAAGCGCCGCAACGCCGGTGGCAAGCTGAGCTGGAACATCGACGAGCAGAACATGCTGACCCTGGGTCACACCCAGGCCGTGCAGGAGCGCTGGACCCACCCGGGCCGCAGCGTGGCCGCCACCGAAGAGGCGTCCTACAACGAGTCGATCAAGAAGAACTACTACGTGACCCACGAAGGCCGCTTTGACGACCTGCTGTGGAACAGCTACATCGACTACGACACCACCGAGAACCCGAGCCGTGTCAACGCCAACACCGGCAACGGCATCGAGTTCGAGGTGCTGACCGCCAACACCCAGGCCACCTATTTCATGGGTGCCCACACCCTGACCGGCGGCCTGACGCACAAGTACGAAAACCTGGAAGACGGCTCCACCAGTGGTCTGCGCCCGCCCGTGGTGCCGGTGGCCGACGCGGTGGTCGAGATGAACCGCTACCAGAACTCGATCTTCCTCGAGGACGACTGGAGCCTGACCGACGACCTGACCCTGACCCTCAGCGGCCGCTACGACGACAATCAGGTGTTCGGCGGCCATTTCAGTCCCAAGGTCTATGCCGTTTACCACCTGAACGACAACTTCACCCTCAAGGGCGGCATGACCTCCGGCTACAAGGCACCGAGCCTGCGGTCTAGCGCCACCGATTTCGGGGCGACCTCCCGGGGCGGGGTGATCATCGGCAACCCCGATCTGACGCCGGAAACCAGCGTCAACCATGAGCTCGGCATCGCCTACGAGAACATCGAGCACGGCCTGAACACCACGCTGACCGTCTACAAGATCGATTACGAAGACAAGATCAACCGCACCGGCCGCGTGTGCGCGCAGAACGTCGCGTGCGAATACAACGGCACCTCCTATCCGGCCCATGCCTTCGGCTACACCGCCTACGAGAACATCGCCAAGGCCGAACTCAAGGGCGTCGAGTTCACCCTCGACTACCAGTTGCTGCCGGACGTGATGTACCGCCACAGCTACACCTTCACCCACACCGAGCAGAAGTCCGGCGAGTACAAGGGCGAGCCGCTCAACGACGTGGCCAAGCACATGTTCAACGCCTCCCTGGACTGGCAGGCCACCGAAAAACTCAACCTGTGGACCCAGTTCAACTTCCGGGGCGAAACCTCGGGGCGCTGGCAGACCGGCACCAGCGGTGCCAGTACCAACGGCGTGACCTACCCGTCCTACAGCTTTGTCGATGTCGGCCTCGTCTACCAGGCCACCAAGGACCTGAGCCTGAAGACCGGCGTTTATAACCTCGGCAACAAGAAGGTCAACATCGAAGACGGCTTCGCCTCCAACCTGGACGGCCGGCGCTACATGTTCGCCTTCACCCAGCGTTTCTGATCCGCCTCACCCGATCCGCGCCTGCTGCAGGCGCGGATCGGGGCATTCCCTGTGGCTGACTGCCTGAACCCCAGGCTCCAGAGAGTCCCCAGCCGGTTTCACCCGATAAAAGCCTGATAAAAGGAAAACGACCGTGCCCTTGTTCCAACCCATTGCGAAGAAACTGTTGCTGATCGCCAGCCTGATGGTGGCCATGCCCGTTGCCCAGGCGGCATTCCCGCTGGATGTGCAGCACCGTCAGGGCAACCTGACGCTCGATGAGGCGCCCAAGCGCGTGGCCGTGTTCGACCTGGGCGTGCTCGACACCCTGGACGCCCTCGGCGTTTCCGCCGCTGGCGTGCCTCAGATGGCGGGCCCGGCGTACCTCAAGGCGAAGTACGAGGGGCGTGGCGCCGCCAACATCGGCACCCTGTTCGAGCCGGACTACGCCGCCCTGCAAGCGCTGAAGCCTGATCTGATCATCATCGGCGGGCGTTCCAGCGCGGCCTACGACCAGCTGTCCGAGGTGGCGCCGACCATCGACCTGAGCATTGCCCCGGACCAGTTCCTGGCGGGCGTGTACGGCAACCTGCAACTGCTGGGCGCCCTCTTCGACAAGGAACAGCGGGCCGCGCAGCTCGATGCCGAGCTGAAGCAGGCCCTGGCCGCGCTGCACGGCAAGAGCCAGGGCTTGAGTTCGCTGACCCTGTTCACCATCAACGATGCGCTGATGCTGCATGCGCCGGGTGAGCGTTTCGGCATGCTCAACGAGGTGCTGGGCACCCGGGCGGTGGTCGAGGCGGTGGCGCCATCGGCCCAGGCGCGCCCGGCCCCGGATTCACCGGAAGCCAAGCAGCTGCGCGAGCGGCAGAAGGTCCGTCTGGAGGCTGCCCTCAAGGAGCAACCGCAGTGGCTGGTGGTGCTGGACCGTGGCGCGGCCACCGGTGGCGAGGGCAAGGGCCCGCAGACCCTGGCCAACCACGCAGGCATCGCCGCCGGTTCCGCCTACAAGAACGGCCAGGTGTTCTACCTCGAGCCAGCCACCTGGTACATCGCCACCGGCGGCTATCAGGGCCTGATGGCCACCCTGAAGGATTTCAGCGCCGCGCTGTGATCCCGCCGGCAAGGAATGGGGGCGTCACGCCGCGATGCTGATCGCGGCGTGATGCCGCGACGGGTTAGGCGTATCATGACGGCCCTTCGCGTCAGTCCGGATTCGAGCGACCCCATGACCCTGCAATTCCCCACCATCGCCGATTGCATCGGCAACACCCCGCTGGTGCGCCTGCAACGACTGCCCGGCGCTACGTCCAATACCCTGCTGGTGAAGCTGGAAGGCAACAACCCGGCCGGTTCGGTCAAGGACCGTCCGGCCCTGTCGATGATCAACCGGGCCGAGCTGCGCGGTGACATCCGCCCCGGCGACACCCTGATCGAGGCCACCAGTGGCAACACCGGCATCGCCCTGGCGATGGCGGCGGCGATCAAGGGTTACAAGATGATCCTGATCATGCCGGACAACTCCACCGACGAGCGCAAGTGGGCGATGACCGCCTACGGCGCCGAGCTGATCCTGGTCAGCAAGGAGGAGGGCATGGAGGGCGCCCGCGACCTGGCGGAAAAACTCCAGGCCGAAGGCCGCGGCAAGGTGCTCGACCAGTTCGCCAACGGCGACAACCCCGAAGCCCATTACAGCGGTACCGGGCCGGAGATCTGGCGCCAGACCGGCGGGACCATCACCCATTTCGTCAGCTCCATGGGCACCACCGGGACCATCATGGGCACCTCGCGCTACCTCAAGGAGCAGAACCCGGCGATCGAGATCGTCGGCCTGCAGCCGATGGAAGGCGCGGCCATCCCGGGCATCCGACGTTGGCCCCAGGAATACCTGCCGAAGATCTACCAGGCCGAGCGCGTGGACCGCGTGGTCGACATGGCCCAGCGCGAGGCCGAGGACGTGATGCGTCGTCTGGCCCGTGAAGAAGGCATCTTCTGCGGCGTGTCGTCGGGCGGTTCGGTGGCGGCCATGCTGCGCCTGTCCCAAGAGGTGGAGAACGCGGTGATGGTGGCCATCATCTGCGACCGTGGCGACCGTTACCTGTCCACAGGCGTGTACGACACGCCGGAGGCCTGATGGCCAAGAAGTCGGGCGGTTTGCGCTTTCAGCCGAGCGGCGGTTCGCGCGCGCCGCAGGTTCCCGTGGGCAAGAAGCAGCGCCTGGCGATCGAACGCCTGGCCAATGACGGCCGGGGCATCGGTTTCGTCGAGGGCCGCACCTGGTTCGTCAGTGGTGCGTTGCCCGGTGAGGAGATCGAGGCCCGGGTGCTCGGTGCCCACAGCAAAGTGGTCGAAGCACGCGCCGAGCGGGTGCTGCAGGCCAGCCCGGAGCGCCGTACCGAACCCTGCGCCCATGCCCGCACCTGTGGCGGTTGCACGGTGCAGCACATGCCCCACGACGACCAGCTCGCCCTGAAACAGCGCATGCTGGCCGAGCAGCTCGAACGCCTTGGCGGCGTGCAGCCCGAAGAATGGGCGCCGCCGTTGGCCGGACCAGAATTCGCTTACCGCCGCCGCGCGCGCATCGCGGTGCGCTGGAACGCCAAGGCCGGGCAACTGGACGTCGGTTTTCGCGCCGCCGCCAGCCAGGACATCATCGCCATGGACCAGTGCCCGGTTCTGGTACAGCCCTTGCAGCCGATCCTGCAGGCGTTGCCGGCCACCCTGCGTGCCCTGGACAAGCCCCAGGCCATTGGCCATGTCGAACTGTTCAACGGCACCGACAGCGCGGTGCTGGTGCGCCACACCGCCACCCTGGGACCGGCGGACCTGGAACGCCTGCAGCTTTTCTGCCGCGAGCACCAGGCGCAGCTATGGTTGCAGGGAGCGGGTGAGCCGCAACCGCACGATGCCGCGCTGCCGCTCGGCTACCGGATGGAGGCCTGGAACGTCGAGCTGGCCTACCGTCCCGGCGATTTCGTGCAGGTGAACGCGCCGGTGAACGAGGCAATGGTGGCCCAGGCGCTGAGCTGGCTGGCGCCTCGACCGGACGAACGGGTGCTGGATCTGTTCTGCGGTTTGGGTAATTTTGCCTTGCCACTGGCCCGGCAGAGCGCCGAGGTGGTGGCGGTGGAGGGCGTGCAGACGATGGTGGACCGCGCCGCGCAGAATGCCGTGAGCAATCAGTTGGGCAATGCGCACTTTTTCCAGGCGGACCTGTCCAACCCGCTGGCCGATACGGCCTGGGCTCAGGGTGGGTTCGCTGCGGTACTGCTCGATCCCCCGCGCGACGGGGCATTGCAGGCGGTCAGGCAGATGGCGTCACTGGCGCCCGAGCGGGTGCTGTATGTGTCATGCAACCCGGCAACCCTGGCGCGAGACAGCGCCGAGTTGCAGGCGCAAGGGTATCGGCTGAAACGGGCCGGCATCCTCGATATGTTTCCGCAGACGGCGCATGTCGAAGCGATGGCGTTGTTCGTGCGGCAGTAGCGTGAACGGTCGTGGTAGAGGCAAGCGGTGCGAGGCCCTTGGGTTTTGACCGGACCGGCCTTATCTACGGCCAGTAGGGGTGCACAAGGAGTGCGCCCACATGTGGTTAAACCGACCGCCTCGTAGAAGGCTGGCGACTGTTCGGCGGACCCCGGGTCTGCCGTAGGGAAGGTAAGCAAGATGGTTCAGGTTAGAGCGCACCAGCCGATCAACGATGACGGCAGCATCAACCTAGAGGCCTGGCTGGCCTATGTCCTCAGCGTCGACCCGGCGCTGGACCATGACGCATTGCGCGATGCCTGCGAGTTTGCCCGTGAGGCCGAACAGCAGGCCAATGCGGCCCAGAACCTGTGGTCGGAAGGGGCGTCCAGCTTCCGCGCGGGGCTGGAAATCGCCGAAATCCTCGCCGACCTCAAGCTCGATCAGGATTCCCTGATCGCCGCGGTCATCTACCGCGGCGTGCGCGAGGGCAAGGTGACCCTGGCCGCCGTCCATCAGCGTTTCGGCCCGGTGGTGGCCAAGCTGATCGAAGGCGTGTTGCGCATGGCCGCCATCAGCACCAGCCTCAACCCCCGCGATTCCCTGGTCCTGGGCTCCCAGGCCCAGGTCGACAACCTGCGCAAGATGCTCGTGGCCATGGTCGACGACGTGCGCGTCGCGCTGATCAAGCTCGCCGAGCGCACCTGCGCGATCCGCGCGGTCAAGGAAGCCGACGACGAGAAGCGCCAGCGGGTGGCCCGGGAAGTCTTCGACATCTACGCGCCGCTGGCCCATCGCCTGGGCATCGGCCACATCAAGTGGGAGCTGGAGGACCTGTCCTTCCGCTACCTGGAACCCGAGCAGTACAAGCAGATCGCCACCTTGCTGCACGAGCGCCGGCTCGACCGCGAGCAGTACATCAACGAGGTGATGAACCAGCTGCGTGACGAGCTCGAAGCCACCGGCATCAAGGCCGACCTCAGCGGCCGGGCCAAGCACATCTACTCGATCTGGCGGAAAATGCGGCGCAAGGGCCTGCAGTTCAGTCAGATCTATGACGTCCGCGCGGTGCGGGTACTGGTGCCGGAAATGCGCGACTGCTACACCGCGCTGGGCATCGTGCACACCCTGTGGCGGCACATTCCCAAGGAATTCGACGACTACATCGCCAATCCCAAGGAAAATGGCTACCGCTCGCTGCACACCGCCGTGCTCGGGCCGGAAGGCAAGGTGCTGGAGGTGCAGATCCGCACCCACGCCATGCACGAGGAAGCCGAGCTGGGGGTGTGCGCGCACTGGCGCTACAAGGGCACCGACGTCAAATCCGGCTCCAACCATTACGAAGAGAAGATTTCCTGGCTGCGCCAGGTCCTCGAATGGCACGAAGAGCTGGGCGACATCGGCGGCCTGGCCGAGCAGTTGCGGGTTGATATCGAACCGGACCGGGTCTACGTCTTCACCCCCGACGGCCATGCGATCGACCTGCCCAAGGGCGCGACGCCGCTGGACTTCGCTTACCGGGTGCACACCGAGATCGGGCATAACTGTCGGGGCGCGAAGATCAACGGGCGCATCGTTCCGCTGACCTACAGCCTGCAGACCGGCGAGCAGGTGGAGGTCATCACCAGCAAGCACGGCACGCCGAGCCGCGACTGGCTGAACTCCAACCTGGGGTACGTCACCACCTCGCGGGCGCGGGCGAAGATCGTCCACTGGTTCAAGCTGCAGGACCGCGACCAGAACGTCGCGGCGGGCAAAGCCATGCTCGAGCGCGAGCTGGGCCGCCTGGCGCTGCCGAACGTGGATTTCGAAAAGCTCGGCGAAAAAGCCAACCTGAAGTCCAGCGAGGACCTGTTCGCCTCGCTCGGTGCGGGTGACCTGCGCCTGGCCCACGTGGTCAATCTGGCGCAGCAACTGGTCGAACCGGAGCGCAGCAGCGAGCAGCTCGAACTGATCCCGCGCAAGGCCCTGGGGTTCAAGCCGGGCAAGCGCGGCGACGTGCAGATCGAAGGGGTCGGCAACCTGCTCACGCAGATCGCCGGCTGCTGCCAGCCGTTGCCGGGGGACCCGATCGTCGGCTACATCACCCTCGGCCGCGGCGTGAGCATCCACCGCCAGGACTGCGCCGCCGTGCTGCAACTGGCGGGGCGCGAGCCGGAGCGGATCATCCAGGTCAGTTGGGGCCCGGTCCCGGTGTCCACCTACCCGGTGGATATCGTCATCCGTGCCTATGACCGTTCGGGTCTGCTGCGCGACGTGACCCAGGTGCTGCTCAACGAGCGCCTGAATGTACTGGCGGTGAACACCCACTCGAACAAGGAAGACAACACCGCGTCGATGTCGATCACCGTGGAAATCCCCGGACTGGATGCCCTGGGGCGCCTGCTGGGGCGCATCAGCCAACTGCCGAACATCATCGAAGCGCGCCGTCACCGGGTGTCCTGACGTGCACTGCGGCGCGCGTCGGGTTGCCCGATGCGCGCCGTGACGGCCTTTCCCATCGTGTGAGTTCCCATGTACCAACTCGACGACCTGTTGCACCTCATGGCCCGCCTGCGCGATCCGCAGTACGGCTGCCCGTGGGACCTGAAGCAGTCCTACGCGACCATCGTGCCTTACACCCTGGAGGAGGCCTACGAGGTCGCCGACGCCATCGAGCGGGCGGATTTCGAGCACCTGCCGGGGGAACTGGGTGACCTGCTGTTCCAGGTGGTCTACTACAGCCAGCTGGCGCAGGAAGAGGGGCGTTTCGCGTTCGCCGAGGTGGTCGACGCCATCACCCGCAAGCTGGTGCGCCGCCATCCCCATGTCTTTCCCGATGGCGACCTGTATGGTGCGCCGGACATGGCACGGCTCGAAGAGGCCGCCATCAAGCAGCGCTGGGAAGCGATCAAGGCCGAGGAGCGCGCTGAAAAAGCGGCCGCGCCGGAGCAATTGTCCCTGCTCGATGACGTCCCGGCCGCGTTGCCGGCCCTGAGCCGGGCGGCCAAGTTGCAGAAGCGCGCAGCCCAGGTCGGCTTTGACTGGCCGGATGCATTGCCGGTGGTCGATGCGGTGCGCGAGGAACTGGATGAAGTCCTCGAAGCCATGAGCGAAAACGACCCGGCGGCCATTGCCGAGGAAATCGGCGACCTGTTGTTCGTGGTGACCAACCTGGCCCGCCACCTCAAGGTCGACCCCGAGGCGGCGTTGCGGGCGGCGAACGGCAAGTTCGAGCGGCGCTTTCGTTTTATCGAACAGGCATTGCGTGAAGCCGGTCGTCCGATCGAAGATTGCAGCCTGGAAGACATGGATGCCCTGTGGGGCGAAGCCAAGAAGCTGGAAAAACAGGGTCCGTCAGGCTGCTAGGGCACTGCACGGATCGATCGGGCAGCGTGGTCCTGCCCTGCATTTATCCTTCGTTGTTATAGGTAAGGTATGGCTCTCTCACTACGCGATCAGCTGCTCAAGGCCGGGCTGGTCAACGAAAAGCAGGCCAAGCAGGCCGGCAAGCAGCAACAGAAGCAGAAGCGCCTCGAGCAGAAAGGGCAGGTCGAAAAGGATGAGTCGCAGAAGCTCGCCGCCCAGCAGGCCATGGCCGAGAAAGCGGCCCGCGACCAGGAACTGAACCGCCAGCAGCAGGAAAAGGCCGAGCAGAAATCCCGCGCCGCGCAGATCAAGCAACTGATCGAAGTGTCCCGCCTGCCCAAGCTGACCACCGAGGACTACTACAACTTCGTCGACGACAAGAAGGTCAAGCGCCTGTCGGTGAATGCCCTGATGCGCGACAAGCTCAGCCGCGGCTCGCTGGCCATCGTGCGCCACGGCGGCGGTTATGAAGTCATCCCCCGTGAGGCCGCGCTGAAGATCCAGGAGCGCGACGAGCGGCGCGTGGTGCTGCTCAATACCCCGACCGAGGCCCCGGACGAGGACGATCCGTACGCGGCCTACCAGGTGCCGGACGACCTGATGTGGTGACCCACCTGCCTGCTGAGCGCGCCTGGCGGGGCGCTCAGCAGGCCCGGTTGTTCAACAGCACCCGACCGAAACGGGCACCCGGCGTCAGCGGGGTGACCGCGATCATCTGGTCCATGCGCAGGTGCTGCTCACCCTGATCGCTGCGCACCACCAGAAATTCCTCCTTGCTGGCGCGGGTTTCCGTGGTCAGCGCCTCGGCGTCCAGCGTACCGCCGTCGACCAGTTCGATGTGCAGCCGGTAATGGTGCAGGCAGGCAACCTCAAGGTAGTCGTACAGCGCGCAGGCCAGGGGTTGGTAGTCATCGCTCATGTCATTCACCCGTGTCGCACGATTGTGTGAGCCGAAGAGTAACCGATTACTCCTGCAGCGCTGAGGCCAGCATTCGCCGCGGGGCGCTGCTCCTACAAATAACGTGGCTTGGCGTGGCTTGCGGAGCAGGCGATGGACTGTGGGAGCCCCGACTCGGGGCGAAGGTGGCTGCAACAAAAAGCCGGGCATTGCCCGGCTTTTTGTTGGATACCCTGCTTCAGTCGCGACGCCCTTCGACCGGCTTGCCGTCGACGGTGCCGTCCTTGAGCATGATCTGGTATTCCTTGCCGTCTTTCTCCACCTGATGCAGGCGCACCAGCAGATGGCCCCAATCCTTGGCGAACCACAGCACGGTCTTGCGGCTACTCTGGGTGGGGTCGCGCACGCGCTCGACCTTGATCGCGTCGATCAGGCCGGCCTTGGTACGTACCACTTCTTCACCCAGCACGCGGAAGTCGTAGGTTTCGATCTCGTCGCCATCGACCACCTGGTAGCTCATGCTTTTCTTGCCGGCGGCCACGTCATGCTGCAGGGCCAGCTGGTAGGTGGATTTGTCCAGCAGGCCGCGGTTCAGCGGAAAGCGAACCGGGTCGCCGCGGTCGTTGCCGATGACCTGTTTTTCGTTCCAGTCGAAGTCCTGCTCGACTTCCTTGCCTTTGCCCAGGCCGTTGCGCTCGAAGCGGTAGGTCAGGGGCAGGAAGGTGTCCTGGTCCAGGCGGAAGGTGCTTTCTTCGGTCAGGCCGGCAACCAGCATCGAGGCTTCGAAGTTGAGCTGCCAGCGGCCTTCGTCGAGCGCTTCGAGGCTGCGGGTGGCAGAGCCGCTCATGGGCAGCTGTTTCCAGTCGGCGGTGTAGCTGGCGGAGAAAGGCTTCAGCTCTTCGCTCAGGGCTGGCAGGCTGAACAGGGCGAGGGCGAACAGTAGTGCGCGACGCATGTTGTCTCCTAATACGGCTGAGTAGGTGGCGCGTGGTGGAATCTAGGCTCGAATGATCTGACCGGTGCTCGGCAGCAGGCTGCCGTCCAGCATTGCGCCTTGTTCTACCAGTTGCAAGCGGCCTTCGGCAAACCAATGAACGGCCATGGGGTAAACCTGGTGTTCCTGGATGTGTACGCGTCTGGCCAGGCTCTCCGGCGTGTCGTCGGACTGTACCGGTACCACTGCCTGTACGACCAGAGGCCCACCATCGAGTTCCTCGGTCACGAAATGCACGCTGCAGCCATGCTCGCGGTCGCCGGCTTCCAGGGCGCGCTGGTGCGTGTGCAGGCCCTTGTGCCGGGGCAGGAGCGAAGGGTGGATATTCAGTAGGCGCCCGGCGTAATGACGGACGAAGCCCGGGGTGAGGATGCGCATGAACCCGGCCAGTACCACCAGGTGCGGCTCGAAGGCGTCGATGGTCTGGATCAGCGCCCCGTCGAAGGCTTCGCGGCCGTCGTATTGCGTGTGGTCGAGCACCCGGGTGTCGATCCCGGCGTTGCGGGCACGCTCGACGCCATAGGCGTCGGCGCGGTTACAGATCACGGCGCGAATGCGCGCCGGGCTCACGCCCGGCTGCAGGCTGTCGATCAGCGCCTGCAGGTTGCTGCCGGAGCCGGAAATCAGCACCACTACATTGCAGGCTGTCGGCATCAATGGCTTTTCAGGTTGTTCAGCACGACGCGTTCGGCGCCTGCGGCGGCGTCAGCGATCTGGCCGATCACCCACGGCTGCTCGCCGGCAGCGCTCAGCGTCTTGAGGGCGACTTCGACCTGGTCCTGGGCCACGCAGATGACCATGCCCACGCCACAGTTCAGCACACGGTGCATCTCGTGCTCGTCGACGTTGCCTTTTTCCTGCAGGAAGTCGAACACCGCCGGACGCGTCCAGCTGGCCACGTCGATGACGGCCTGAGCGTTGTCCGGCAGCACGCGCGGGATGTTGTCGAGCAGGCCGCCGCCGGTGATGTGGGCCATGGCCTTGACCGCGCCGGTGTCCTTGATCAGCTTGAGCAGCGGCTTGACGTAGATGCGGGTCGGCGCCATCAGCAGGTCGGCCAGCGGCTTGCCGTCGAGCTGGGTCTTTTCGATGTCGGTGCCGGACACTTCGAGGATCTTGCGGATCAACGAGTAGCCGTTGGAGTGCGGGCCGGAGGACGGCAGGGCGATCAGGGCGTCGCCGCTGGCCACTTTCGAACCGTCGATGATCTCGGCCTTTTCCACCACGCCGACGCAGAAACCGGCCAGGTCGTAGTCTTCGCCTTCGTACATGCCCGGCATCTCGGCGGTTTCACCGCCCACCAGGGAGCAACCGGCCAGTTCGCAGCCGGCGCCGATGCCGGTGACCACGGTGGCGGCTACGTCGACATTGAGCTTGCCGGTGGCGTAGTAGTCGAGGAAGAACAGCGGCTCGGCGCCGCAGACCACCAGGTCGTTCACGCACATGGCGACCAGGTCCTGGCCGATGCTGTCGTGCTTGTTCAGGTTCAGCGCCAGGCGCAGCTTGGTGCCGACGCCGTCGGTGCCGGATACCAGCACCGGCTGCTTGTAACCGGCCGGGATCTCGCAAAGGGCGCCGAAGCCGCCCAGGCCACCCATGACTTCAGGACGGGCGGTGCGCTTGGCAACGCCTTTGATGCGTTCGACCAGGGCTTCGCCCGCGTCGATATCTACACCTGCGTCCTTGTAGCTGATGGAAGGTTGCTTGCTCATAGATCCAGGCCTTTGAAGGGGAAAATCGGATATGCACCGGCATTCAGGGACCGGTCCGCGAAGGCGCGCGATTTTATCAGGCTTGCCCGGCAGCGGCCAGCCAAGCGGTGCCAAGGTTGCCGGGGCGCAGGCGGCTGTTTAAGGTATAGGCCTTCAGGCAGGGCCTGCCAGGCCGCTGCACCTCACTTTCCATCCGTCGAGAACGTCTTACATGCGCCCGATCGCTCGCTTGCTTGTTCTGTGTCTGTCACTGTTGAGCCTGCCGGGATTCGCGGCGACGGTGAACGACCTGTACCAGGTGCGCGAACCCGTCGCCAGCCAGGATCCGGAAGAGCGCAACGCCGCCCTCGGGCGCGCCCTGGAAACCCTGGTGCTGCGCCTGACCGGCAGCCGCGAGGCTGCCCAGGGCCAGGCCCTCGCCGAATTGCGCAAGGACCCGCAGCAGATCGTCAGCCAGTACGGGTACGAAGACGACAAGCTGCTGGTCGACTTCGATCCGGTCAGCACCGACCGCAGCCTGCGCCAGGCCGGCCTGTCGCTGTGGGGCGCCAACCGCCCGGCGATCCTGGCCTGGTGGCTGAACGACGCCAGCACCGGCACCAACATGGTCGGTGATGGCCAGGCCAGCGCCGCACCGCTGCGCCAGGCGGCCCAGCACCGTGGCCTGCCGCTGCGTCTGCCCCTGGGTGACCTCAGCGAGCAATTGGTGGCCACCGCGGAAAACCTCTCCGCCACCGATCCGGCGGCCCTGCGTTCGGCCTCCGAGCGTTATGCGGCCGATGCGCTGCTGGCGGTACAGGCACGGGAAGAGAGCGGCCAGTGGCGTGCCGAATGGCGCCTGTGGCTGGGCGATGAGCGCGAACAGGGCAAGGCCGAAGGCGTCGACCAGGCCGCACTGGCCGATGCGGTGATGCTGGCGGTGAGTGAGCGCCTGGCGCCGCGTTTTGTGGTGCGTGCCGGTGCCGCGTCCAGCCTGACCCTGGAAATTCTCGGCGCGGACCTTGCGCGCTATGCCGAGCTGCAGCGCATTCTCGAGCCGTTCGCGGCGCAACTGAGCGAGGTCGACGGCGACCGCCTGGTCTACCAGGTCAATGCCAGTGCCGAGCAACTGCGTGCCCAGCTCGGCCTGATCGGCCTGCACGAGGCCCCGGCCGAAGCACCTGCCGCCGAACCCGCCCCGGTCGAACCTGCCACAGCCGATCCGGCAGCGGTGGATGCGAGCCAGGCGCCGACGGTTCAACAGCCGACCGCACCGGTGCAACCGCGCACGGATGTCCTGCGCTTTCGCTGGTAGACTGGCCGCCGATTTCAGTCATGAAACCGCTGCACACTGTGCAGCGGTTTCTTTTTGCCCGCCGGGGGCTGCGCGGTGAAGCGGCCCGGACCGTCTGTTTTGCGAACCGAGGATTGGACATGATCATGACGACTCGCTGGCTATGGATAGCTGGGGTGCTGCTGCTCGGCTGGCTGCTCTACCTGCTGCATCCGATCCTCTCGCCGTTCCTGGTGGGCATCCTGCTCGCCTACCTGGGGGATCCCCTGGTCGACCGCCTGGAGCGCCACAAGCTGTCGCGCACCTGGGGCGTGGTGGTGGTGTTCACCCTGTTCAGCCTGGTCCTGGCGATTTTGCTGCTGGTACTGATCCCGATGCTCGGTCGTCAGCTGGTACGCCTCTATGAGCTGGCGCCGCAGATGATCGACTGGGTCCAGCACCAGGTCCTGCCCTGGGTGCAGCTCAAGCTGGGGCTGAGCGAGGGTTTCTGGCGCTTTGACCAGCTCAAGGCGGCGTTCTCGGAGCACCTGGGCAAGACCACCGACATTGCCGGCGGCATCCTCTCGCAGGTGACCGCTTCGAGCCTGGCGCTGATGGCCTGGCTGGCCAACCTGCTGCTGATCCCGGTGGTCAGCTTCTACTTGATGCGCGACTGGGACGTGATGATGACCAAGCTGCGTGGCCTGCTGCCGCGCAGCCGTGAAGGCATCGTGGTGCAGCTGGTCGGCGAGTGCCACGAGGTGCTGGGTGCGTTCTTGCGCGGCCAGTTGCTGGTGATGCTGGCGCTGGGGGCCATGTACGCCGTTGGCCTGATGCTGATCGGCCTGGAGCTGGGCCTGTTGATCGGCATCCTGGCGGGCCTTGCCAGCATCGTGCCGTACCTGGGCGTGGTGGTCGGTCTGGGTGCCGCGATCACCGCCGGTCTGTTCCAGTTCGGCGTCGAGTTCTACCCGTTGCTGGGGATTTGCGTGGTGTTCATGGTCGGGCAATTGCTCGAAGGCATGCTGCTGACCCCGCTGCTGGTGGGCGACCGCATCGGCCTGCACCCGGTGGCGGTGATCTTCGCGATCATGGCCGGTGGGCAGCTGTTCGGCTTCACCGGTGTGCTGCTGGCGTTGCCGGTGGCGGCGGTGATCATGGTTTTGCTGCGCCATGCGCATGATTTCTATAAACTTTCCTCACTTTACGGAGAGTCTGGAGGCGGGCCTGACGAGCCGCCTAGCCCTGCATGAAACCCATTCAATTGCCTTTAGGGGTGCGTCTGCGCGACGACGCCACCTTTGCCAACTACTACCCGGGCGCCAATGCCGCGGCGCTCGGCTATGTCGAGCGCCTGTGCGAAGCGGATGCCGGCTGGACGGAAAGCCTGATCTACCTGTGGGGCGCCGAGGGCGTCGGGTGCAGCCACCTGCTGCAGGCCGCGTGCCTGCGTTTCGAGCAGCGGGGCGAGCAGGCGGTCTACCTGCCGCTGCGCGAGCTGTCGCAGTACGGCCCGGAGCTGCTGGATAACCTCGAACAGTGCGAACTGGTCTGCCTGGACGGTCTGGACGGTGTGGTCGGCAATGCCCAGTGGGAAGAGGCGCTGTTCCACCTGTTCAACCGCCTGCGCGACAGCGGTCGGCGCCTGCTGCTGGCGGCCAGTCATTCGCCGCGGGAGCTGGCGGTCAACCTGCCTGACCTCAAGTCGCGCCTGACCCTGGCACTGGTGTTCCAGCTGCACGAGCTGTCCGACGAGGACAAGCTGCGTGCGCTGCAATTGCGGGCCTCGCGTCGCGGCCTGCACATGAGCGACGAGGTCGGTCGTTTCATCCTGACCCGCGGCGAACGCAGCATGAGCGCCCTGTTCGAACTGCTGGAGCGCCTGGATCAGGCCTCGCTGCAGGCCCAGCGCAAGCTGACCATTCCCTTCCTCAAGGAAACCCTGGGCTGGTAGGGCGCACGGCCCTACCGCTGATCCAGTGCCTGTTCTCCGCCCTGCAGTTCGGCCATGAAGCCGCGGATGGCGTGCGCACACACCGCAGCCTGCGTTTGCAGGATGAAGTGCGGGCCTTCCACCTGAACTTGGCGTAAATCGTCGCAGTGCTCGGCCAGTTGGCGGGCGGCTTCGTGCGAGACCAGCCGGTCCTGCCGGGGCCAGAGGTGCAAGGCTGGCAGCGCCAGGCGTTGCTGCGGTGCTCGCAGTTCGGCCAGGCTCTGCAGCCGGGCGCGCAATAGTGCATCGGGTATCAGCCGAATCTCCTGCTTGAGTTGCTGCAGCAGCTCGTCACTGGCATCCCGGCCGACGCAGAATAGTTTCAGCGCCGCTGAAAGGGTCGAGAGCGGACGCGGGATGGGCAGGTATTGAATCAGCGGCAGCAGTGCCGAGGGGCGGGATAAAAACGAGGCCGCGAAGATGACGCCGCGCAGGCCTGGCGGTTGCTGCAAGGCGATGCGGTAGGCGATGGCACCGGAAAACGACTCGCCGAGCAGAACGAAGGGCTCCTCACCCAGTTGCCTGTGTAGGGTCGCAGCGAGGCTGTCGTGGTCCTGCGGGCCTTCTGCCGGCAGTTCCAGCACCTCGATGGGGATACCGTCCAGTTCATCCAGCAACGGGCGGAACAGGTGGCTGCTGCCGTTCAAACCCGGCAGCAGCACCAGGCGCATCAGGCTTCCCCGGCCAGTTTGCGGGCGTGCTGGAAGCACCAGCGCGTGTACATCAGGGCGGCGCAGAACAGGGTGAAGCTGAGCAGGGTTTCCAGCCAGCCGAACAGCGCCTTGGACGGGTCGAAGGCGGCGAGCACGCCCTGGATGAAGTACAGGTTGACCACGAAGCAGGTCCAGGCGTGCGCCCGGGCGTTGCCCAGCACCAGGCCGGGCGCCAGCAGCAGGAGCGGTACCAGTTGGAAGGCCAGGATGACCCACAGCAGGTTGCCCGGCAGCTCGGCATACACCAGGTTCCACACCAGCAACAAGAGCACCAGCGCCACGAAACTCACCAGGCTGATCGCCCGGCTGATGGCCAGGCGCGGTTTCAGCCAGTCGAGCGATGGCAGGGGCATGGGGGTTTTAGCCACGGGCAGGCTCCAGTTTCAGTGCGGTGACGGCGAGGCGCTGGCCGAGTGCGCGGCACAGGCTGATTTCGTGTTCATCCAGGGCGCGTTTGCCGTCCGCACCGGCGTGATGACTGGCACCGTAGGGCGTGCCGCCGCCACGGGTCTCAACCAGGGCCGATTCGCTGTAGGGCAGGCCGGTGATCAGCATGCCGTGGTGCAGCAGCGGCAGCATCATCGACAGCAGGGTGGTTTCCTGGCCGCCGTGCAGGCTGGCGGTGGAGGTGAAGACGCCGGCGGGCTTGCCGACCAACTCGCCGGTCATCCACAGGCCGCTGGTGCCGTCGATGAAATACTTCAGGGGCGCGGCCATGTTGCCGAAGCGGGTCGGGCTGCCGAGGGCCAGGCCAGCGCAGTTCTTCAAGTCGTCCAGGGTGGCGTAGAGCGCGCCTTCGGCCGGGATCTCCGGAGCCACGGCTGCGCATTCGGTGGAGACCGCAGGCACGGTGCGCAGGCGCGCTTCCAGGCCGGCCTGCTCGACGCCCCGGGCGATGTGGCGGGCCATCTCGGCAGTGGCGCCGTGGCGGCTGTAATACAGGACCAGGATGTACGGCGCACTCACGGCAGGATCTCCAGCAGTTTTTCCGTCGGCCGGCCGATCACCGCCTTGTCGCCGACCACCAGGATCGGGCGTTCGATAAGCTTGGGATGGGCGGCCATGGCCTCGATCAGACGGGCATCGTCCAGGTCGGTGGCGCCGAGGCCGAGTAGCGCGTATTCGTCTTCGCCGCTGCGCAGCAATTCACGGGCGCCAATGCCCAGCTTGCCGAGCAGATCACGCAGTTCGGCCGCGCTGAGGGGGGTATCCAGGTAGCGCACGATGTCGGGCGTCAGGCCGCGCTCTTCCAAGAGCTGGAGGGCGGCGCGGGATTTCGAGCAACGCGGGTTGTGATAAAGCGTCAGATCGGTCATTGGCAGGGTCGCATCGTGAGTCAGGTGGCGGCTATTCTAACCGGGTCGGGGTCCGAGGCTGAACAGCCTGGCGTCTTTGCTGTCTGGTAGAGGCCACTGGAGCCACCGCTAAAGGAGAGGGCATGCGGCAGCGTTTCAAAGACTGGTTACTGTTCTGGCGCTTTCTGCTGCTGCGCTTCTTCGATGACGACGGCCTCAACAACGCGGCCGCGCTGACCTATACCACCCTGTTCGCGGTGGTGCCGATGATGACGGTGACCTTCGCCATGCTCTCGGCGATCCCGGCCTTTCAGGGCACGGGCGAGCAGATCCAGAGCTTCATCTTCCACAATTTCGTGCCTTCGGCCGGCGAGACGGTGCAGGAATACCTGCGCGCCTTTACCAACCAGGCCCGGCAGCTCACGTGGATCGGCGTCGGCGTACTGGCGGTGACCGCCTTCTGGATGCTGGTGACCATCGAGAAGACCTTCAACACCATCTGGCGCGTGCGCCAGCCGCGCCGCGGCGTGTCCAGCTTCCTGCTGTACTGGGCGATCCTCAGCCTGGGGCCACTGCTGCTGGGGGCCGGGTTCGCCATCAGCACCTACATCGCCTCGCTGTCGATGCTGTCAGGGCCGGATGCATTGCTCGGGGCGAAAACCCTGCTCAGCTACATGCCGTTGCTGTTCAGTGTCGCGGCCTTCACGCTGCTCTACGCCACGGTGCCCAACGCCCGGGTGCCGTTCAAGCATGCCCTGCTGGGGGCGCTGTTCACCGCCGTACTGTTCGAGGTGGCCAAGGCGCTGTTCGGGCTGTATGTGCGGCTATTCCCCAGCTATCAGCTGATCTACGGGGCATTTGCCACCTTCCCGTTGTTCCTGCTGTGGATCTACCTGTCCTGGCTGATCGTGATGCTCGGGGCCGAGCTGGTGTGCAACCTGGGCATTTCCCACCAGTGGCGGCAGCGCGCACTGCCCCGGGTGCTGGTGTTGCTGGGTATTCTGCGGGTGTTTCACGATCGGCAGCAGTCGGGCCTGAAGGTGCGCCACCGGGATGTGCAGCGCCGAGGGTGGCTGGTGCCGGAGCATGAGTGGGAAGAAATGATGACGGTGCTGGAAAAGACCCGAATGATTTCATCGACCTCCGCCGGGGCCTGGGTGCTGAGCCGCGACCTCAGCCATTATTCCCTGCACCGCCTGTTGAACGAAGTGCCCTGGCCGTTGCCACAGTTGGATCAATTGCCCGAGCAGTTGGACGAACCCTGGTACCCGGCATTCAAGGCGGCGCTGGAGCAGTTGCATGAAGCCCAGGCCGCGATATTCGAGGGCAGCCTGGCGGACTGGCTGCACGCACCTGCGGAGTGACAAAAAAAGTCACTTTGCGGCAAGGCGATGACCGTTCGTCGGTCGCGTGCGCTGGAGCCGGCGCCGCCAGTGGGACGTGGACCACTGGCACGTCTCATGCAATGTGCAATCAGACTGCCAGCAATGCAGGTTTGGCAAAGGGTGAAGACAGCGTATGACTGAAACCAAGAGCAAGGTGATTCATCTCCATCAGCGCGATCCGGAAGCGGCGCTGGAGCGTTTGAATCGGATTACCGGCCTGCAATTCGCCCGCTGGCCCGAATCCCTTGTGCCGCAGGTGGACGAGGCGCCGGAAGCTGATTCTGCTGTCGATACCATCAGCCTGTCGTCCGCCCGATAGCCCAGATAGCAAAATCCCGCGACAGGCGCGGGATCTTCGCAGCGGCTTGGCGTCAGGCGAGGGCTTGGCGGCTGTCGTTCTGGGCCACTTCCACGGCCTGCACGAACAATTCCTCGACCGACACACTGGGCGCTGCCACCGCAGAGCGCAGGCGAACCTGCATGTCTTCGATCTTCTGTTTGACCGGCAGGCGGGCGATGCCGGAGAGCAGGATCTTGTTGTGTGGGCCCACCTTGCCGTGGTCCACCGAGACTTCGTGGCGTTTTTCCCCGTCGCGGTAGCTGACCAGCAGCGACACCGGCAGGTTGGCCAGGCCCGGCAACTGCAGCCAGGCGGCGATATTGAATTCGGCTACGCGCCCTTCGTAGGGCGTGACCATCAAGTGGGCGGCATCGACGGTGCGCGATGGCACCGGGCCGATCAACTTGTCGTTGGCTTGAGTCATGGTCGAGTTCCAGGCTAATAGCGAATCGTGTCAGTCACCAGTGCCGCAAATTATAAGCAAGTGACTGCCGACGAAACTGTGCACTCGGCCGACGATTGGCGTGACCCGCCTCGCAGAATTGGTTTTATGCGAGGCGCAGCGGGTGACGCGCCACCGAGGGGGTGCTGAGGTTGGCGGCGGGCAACGGCAGGACCGTCTGGTTGTGCACGCCGACCAGTTGCAGCCACAGGTTTTCACCTTCGCTGAACTGCCCGCCGGGCAGCCACAGACCGTGGTGCCAGCCATTGCCCGGGTCCGGGGTGCTTTGCAGGACGCCTGGGTGGGTTTGCGCGCTGGGCGCACGGCGCAGCCACACGGGACGCGGCAGGCCCTTGAGGTAGCGCAGGCCCAGGTGCAGGCCTTCGCCGTTGAGGTGGCGCCAGCGCACCAAGGCCAGGGTCGTGGTGTCGCTGCCGGTCAGCAGCAGGACCAGTTGACCGACCGCCAGATGAGCTGCCTCATCGGCATGGCACAGCAGTCGCGTGCCGCCTGGGCTGGCATCAATCATCTGTGCCGGCTTGCGGCTGGGCCGCTGCTCCAGCAGCTGGGCGTGGATCGCGGTCAGGCCGGCCACCAGCTCGCAGTCCTGGCGCTGCTCGGCCCGCGGGTGCCGCCGCTGCTGCTTGCCCAGCCAGTGCTGGCGGACCTGTTCGAGCAGTTGCCGTTCGGCCGGAGTGCGCAGGGGGGCGGGCTCGTGCAGGGCGACCAGCAGGGCGCCCAGTTCGAAGCGCCGCAGGTAAACGTGATTGCCTTCGACCGGCTGGTTGTACGCGAGGCAGGGCTGCGATTCGGTCAGGTCCACCAGTGGGCCGTCGCTATCCTCTTCATCGTCCACCGGGAGCAGGCGTGCGAGGCCGCTCAGCGGCGCCAAGGCCGAGAACAGCACCGCGCATTCGCCCTCGGTCAGGTGGAAGGGATTACTCAGCGCGAGCAGCAGCATCTGCTGGTAGACGCCGCGCAAGGTGCTTGCCGGCGTTGGCTGGAAGGCTGCGGCGATCGGGTCGTCCAGGCAGTCCTGGTGCTCGCCGAGCCAGTACAGCAGGTGGCTGTCGCGCCAGAGGCCGGCTGGCGGCTCCTGGTACAGCTGGCAGTGGCGCAGCAGCGTCTGGGCGAGAAAGTGCTGGGCCATGTACAGGCACCAGGCCAGGTGCGGGCGTGACGGCTGCCGGCCCTGGATGATCTGCAGCAGCAAGCGCTTGAAGCCGATGGCCAGTTCGCCGCACAGGTGCAGGAGCAGGGAAGACGGAGGCGCGCCATCGCTGCTGGCCATGGCATAGTGGCGATATTCATCGCTGAAGCTTTGCAGGGCGCGCTGCCTTTCGAGTAAGGTCATGGCGCTGCGATTGAGCCGGAACAGCAGGCCAAGTACCTGCTGCAGGGCCGCTTCGCGCGGCTGCTGGCGAGCCTGCCCGAGCTGCTCGTTGAGATCGGCCAATGGCGCAGCGTCTTCTTCGAGGATGTCCGGCACTTCCAGGCGCAAGGCATCTAACGTCATATCAACCCTGCGTGTACGAGGATCGAATGCATGGGAACGCGACTCCAGGCTGTCATTCGGATGTTCATGGGGGTGTGCGCCGGCCTGATCCTGGCCGGCTGCGCCGAGGACGTGGGCGTCGATCAGCATGGACAGAAGGTACCGGCTGAACGGTTGGATGGCCAGTGGCTAGTCATCAATTACTGGGCCGAATGGTGTGCGCCGTGTCGCACCGAGATTCCGGAGCTGAACGCGCTGGAGAAACAGTTCAAGAATCAGTCGGCCAGTGTGCTTGGGGTCAATTTCGATGGCCTGCGCGGTGAGGAACTGAGCAAGGCTTCGCAGGACATGGGCATCGAATTCACGGTGCTGGAGGACGATCCGGCTGCGCGTTACGAACTGCCCCGCAGCGAAGCGCTGCCGGTGACCTACATCATCGATGACAAGGGGCGCATGCGTGAGCGCCTGCTGGGCGAGCAGACCGCTGCCGGGCTGACCGAGCGCCTGCAGGCGCTGCGCAGCGAGGCGCCCTGAACATGGCCAGTCTTTGCCTGCATGGCTACGTGAGTGGTCGGGTGCAGGGCGTATACTTCCGCCAGAGCACGGCCGCGGAGGCCGAGGCGCTTGGCCTGGATGGCTGGGTGCGTAATCTCGACGACGGCCGGGTCGAGGTGCTGATCGAAGGCGACGAAGCGGCGGTACGAACCCTGGCCACCTGGTTGGAGCACGGGCCTGACGCGGCTGAGGTGTCTTGCGTAGCGCTGACGGAGCAGGCGGTGCAAGGCATCGCCGGGTTCATCGTCCGCCGCTGAGGCGCGCGCTCAGGGTTTGACGAACCAGTAGTCGTACCAGAATCCCATGACCTTGGCGGGGTAGGTGTGCTTGCCCAGGCTGCCGTTGTAGCGGGCGAGGGCGCGGCTGACGTTGCCGTTCTCCTTGCGCAGGTAGAACGCGAGGATGGTGCAGCCGTAGCGCAGGTTGGTCGCGTTGTCGGTGAGGTTGTCCTGTGGCCGCCCCAGTTCCGCTTTCCAGAACGGCATGACCTGCATCATGCCCTGCGCGCCCGCCGAGGACACGGCGAAGCGATCGAAATGACTCTCGGCGTGGATCAGCGCCACCACCAAATCGGGCCTCAGGTCTGCCTTGCTGGCTTCGCGGTGGATCAGCCGCAGCAGCGTGAGGCGTTCTTCGGCATCGGGAATGTAGCGGGTCAGGCGGGTGGACATGTCCAGCAGCCAGACTTCGGCGTCGAAGCGATCCTGGAAACTGTCGGCGTCTGCCACGGTGCGTTGCAGCAGGCTGCGCAGCTCGGGCTCGGGGGCCTGGCGTATGGAGGCGTGGAGGGGCAGGCACAGCAGCGCCATGCCGAGCAGCAGCCCCAGGTGCCAGCCCATGGGGATCAGTCTTCGCCGGGGTCGGCCACCAGGCGCCCGGCATCCTGCATCAGGGCTTTCAGGAAGGTTTCCTGCAATTCGGGATCGTTGCGGGTCAGCTCGATCAGGCTCTGTTCCAGCTCGCTGGCTTCTTCTTCCAGGCCCAGTTCCGACAGGCGTTTGACCCGGTGGACCCACTGGGCCACGTCGTCGTCTTCCAGGTCGTCGTAGATCAGGTCGTGGGCCTCCTGCAGCTTGCCGCGCAGGCTACGGCTGACCAGCAGGGTGGCGTCGGCCCGGGTCGAGCCCTCGGGGTCTTCGACGCTCAGCAGCAAGGTGCCGATGCGGCTGATGTCCTGCTCGGCAAAGGGACTGTCGAGCAGGTTGAGGCGCAGCACGCCGTTGCGGTCGGTCAGCAGTTCGTGGGTCTGTTCGCCGGCCTTGACCTGAACGGTGCGCTCCACCCAGGGCAGGCTGGAGTACTCCATGCGCGCATCCTGGCGGTTTTCCTGGAGGCTGGCGAGGTTCTGCTGGGCGCGACCGTTGGACTCGACGTTCATGGCCGGGTTGATCCCGGCGAAGCCGTAGCTGATCCAGTCCTTGGTCACGCTGTCGGGAAGGCTGCCCAGCAGCACCACGTTGAGCACGTTGGCGCCGATACCGCCGACGATCGCCACGGCGCCCAGGGGCACTTCGTAGAGTTCACGCCAGGGCTGGTAGGGCGTGTAGCGGTCGTAATGGCGGGTGACTTCGAATACCGTCACTTCGAAGGTCTTCTGTTCATGCACCCGCACGCGGCGCTGGGGCAGCTCCAGCACGCGGGGTTCACCGACATCGATCTGCAGGCTGTGATCCAGCAGTTTGCGCTCGATGCGCTCCTCGTGTTCGCTGCGTTGCGGCAAGTGGTTGGCACAGCCGCTGAGGAACAGGACGCCGCCCAGGGCGGCGCCAATGAGGTGAAGGGTGTTTCGCTTGAACATGTCGGCTCTGGGTTGGAAGGCTGAAATCAGCGACGGATACGGGCCTGGATGAACGACAGGATATCGGCGACGGCAACTGCCTGGGCCTCGGTTTCCTGACGGCTCTTGTATTCCAAGTTGCCGTCGGCCAGGCCGCGGTCGCTGACGACGATGCGGTGCGGGATGCCGATCAATTCCATGTCTGCGAATTTGATTCCCGGGCTGGTCTTCTTGTCACGGTCGTCCAGCAGGACTTCGAAGCCGGCGGCGGTCAGTTCGGCGTACAGCTTGTCGGTCGCCTCACGTACCACGTCGGTTTCGTAGCGCAGCGGCACCAGGGCGATCTGGAAGGGGGCCAAAGCATCGTTCCAGAGAATCCCGCGCTCGTCATTGTTCTGCTCGATCGCAGCGGCCACCACGCGGGACACGCCAATGCCATAGCAGCCCATGGTGAGGGTGACCGGCTTGCCGCTCTCGCCCAGCACCTGGCAGTTCAGGGCCTGGCTGTACTTGGTGCCCAGCTGGAAGATGTGCCCGACTTCGATGCCGCGCTTGATTTCCAGGGTGCCCTTGCCGTCCGGGCTCGGGTCACCGGCCAGCACGTTGCGCAGGTCGGCCACGGCCGGCAGCGGCAGGTCGCGCTCCCAGTTCACGCCGAAGTAGTGCTTGTCTTCGATGTTGGCACCGGAGGCGAAGTCGCTCATCAGCGCCACGGAGCGGTCGACGATGCATGGGATCGGCAGGTTGACCGGGCCCAGGGAGCCAGGACCGGCGCCGATGGCGGCGCGGATCTCGGCCTCGGAGGCGAACACCAGCGGGCTGGCGACCTGCTCGAGGTTGGCGGCCTTGATTTCGTTCAGCTCGTGGTCGCCGCGCACGATCAGGGCAACCAGGGTGCCTTTTTCGGCGCCATGGACCACCAGAGTCTTGATGGTTTTCTCGATGGCCAGGGCGAAACCCTGCACCAGGGCGTCGATGGTCTTGGTGTTCGGGGTGTCGATCAGGCGCATGGCCTCGGTGGCCGCCGCACGGGCTGCTTCACGCGGGATGGCTTCGGCCTTCTCGATGTTGGCGGCGTAATCGGAGCTGTCGCTGAAGGCGATATCGTCTTCACCGGATTCGGCCAATACGTGGAATTCATGGGAGCCGGTGCCGCCGATGGAGCCGGTGTCGGCCTGCACCGGGCGGAAGTTCAGGCCCAGGCGGGTGAAGACGTTGCAGTACGCCTGGTGCATGCGGTCGTAGGTTTCCTGCAGGGACGCCTGGTCGGCATGGAAGGAGTAGGCGTCCTTCATGATGAATTCGCGGCCGCGCATCAGGCCGAAGCGCGGACGGATCTCGTCACGGAACTTGGTCTGGATCTGGTACATGTTGATCGGCAGCTGCTTGTAGCTGTTCAGCTCGTTGCGCGCGAGGTCAGTAATCACTTCCTCGTGGGTCGGGCCGGCACAGAAATCGCGACCGTGGCGGTCTTTCATGCGCAGCAGCTCGGGGCCGTATTGCTCCCAGCGCCCGGATTCCTGCCACAGCTCGGCCGGCTGGATGCCTGGCATCAGCACTTCCAGCGCGCCAGCCGCGTCCATCTCTTCACGCACCACGCGCTCGACCTTGCGCAGCACGCGCAGGCCCATCGGCAGCCAGGTGTAGAGGCCGGAGGCGAGTTTGCGGATCATGCCGGCACGCAGCATCAGCTGGTGGCTGATGACAACCGCGTCGGAAGGGGTTTCTTTGAGGGTGGAAAGCAGGAACTGACTGGTACGCATGTTTGGCCGTTCTGTCCGTTGCAAGGGCTTTTAATAGGCAGGCATTGTACGGTGCCTGTGGTGTTGCGTACAGAACGCAAGGCGAGCGAGGAGGCAAGGTGACGACATTGATGGCAAGCGACGTTGAAGCACTGATCCGTGCGGGATTGCCCATGGCCGAGGACATCGACCTGCGGATCGACCGGCTGGACGAAGGCGGCGTGCTAGCGCGGGTGCCGTTCCACACCAAATTGGTGCGCCCGGGCGGCACGCTCTCGGGGCCGACCATCATGGCGCTGGCCGATGCGGCGATGTACGCGGTGGTGCTGGGACGGTTGGGGCGCGTGGAAATGGCGGTGACGTCGAATCTGAATATCAACTTCCTGGTCAAACCCAGGCCGGTTGATTTACTCGCAGAGGCCACCATTCTGAGATTAAGTCGGCGACAGGCTGTATGCGAAGTGTCGTTGTATTCGTTGGGTGCGGAAGATGAGTTGGTGGCCCATGTAACGGGCACTTATGCATTGCCGCTGTAATACCCGATTAAAACAGTAAGAAAAGAAAAAGCCCGGCATAAGCCGGGCTTTTTTATTGCAGACGAATTACCGCAGGATTACAGCACTTCCAGCGGGTATTCGACGATCAGGCGCAGGTCATTGTTGTCTGCGCCGTTGACCGAGTTGTACGCACTGTTAGCACGCCAGATGGCGCTACGAAGGCGGAACGACAGGTCTTTGGCGGCGCCATCCTGAACGACGTACTTGGTTTCGAAGTTGAACTCGTGTTCTTTACCTTCATCATCGAAACCTGCAACGTCGATGTTATCGCCGTAGATGTAGCGAGTCATGAAGCTTAGGCCCGGTACGCCATACTCGGCCATGTTCAGGTCGTAGCGAGCCTGCCAGGAGCGCTCGTCTTTACCAAAGAAGTCGGAGTATTGTACGGAGTTGGCCAGCCAGACAGTGCCGCCGCCGTCTACACCATACTCATAACCACGATCACCGCTCGAGCGTTGGTGGGCCAGAGTGAAGGTGTGGGCGCCCAGCGAGTAGGCAACTGCAAGACTCCAGATGGTGTTGTCTTCATCGCTACCAGTGCCGGTGTAGGTCTTGTCGTAGTCGGTCTTGTAGATGTTGACGTCGAAGTTCAGAGCCTGCTCTTCGCTAAGCGACAGGTTGTAGTTGACGTTGCCGTAGTATTTCTTCCAGTAGTCTTCTACATCGGAGGCGTGGAATGCTGCACTCAGGCTATCGGTGAACGCATAGGAGGCACCCACGATGTTGGCATACTTCAGGCCAGCTTCGCCTTTGCCGTTGATGTCATCGCGGCTGGTGCCGGTCTGGCTGCTCATGGCAGTGAAGCGACCGGCGCTCAGTTCCAGGCCTTCAATTTCGTTACTTACCAGATAAGTACCGGTGGCGACTTCTGGCAGGATGCGGCTGTCGTCGGTGGAGAATACCGGGCTGGAGGTGAACTGACTGCCATACTTCAGAACGGTGTCGGAAATGCGGAGCTTGACAGCGCCACCGACTTCGCTCTGGGTGTCATCGCCACGACCGTCATCGGTCTGGGAGAATTGGCCAGTGCCGTAGCGGCCGCGACCGCTGTCGAGCTTGATGCTGCTCAGGGAGTGAGCGTCGAAACCGAAGCCTACGGTACCTTGGGTGAAGCCGGATTCGTACAGCAGGCGAATGCCCAGGCCGGTCTCTTCGCGATAGCCTGCCGGATCGGCAGAAGTGCTTGCACCGTTCGCAGCGCCATTCTTGAAGTCGCGGTTCATATACAGAACGCGGTTGAAGATGTTGAAGCTGCTGTCTTCGAGAAAGCCCTTGGACTCGGACTGGCTAGAGGCGACTGCCATCTGGGTGCTGCCCGCGGCGACTGCCAGGGCGATTACGCTCCACTTCATCACTTGCATCGTGATTGCTCCTTTGGTTTAGAAGAGTTGTGCTGTCCAGTTAATTGTTATGGCGGACAGCTCTTTCTTTTTGTGTCGGCGCTAACTTATAGCACGCAGCCAATGTTGGCGATAGTTGCCATCTATTCGTTACGGCTTCTTCACGGCGGTGTCGCAAAAGCTGATGAAGCATGTCGCAATTTTGTAGATTTGACCGGCGCTTAGCGGTGTCGACGGATGCTGAATGTCTGGTTGTGATCAACCGTTCTTTGTATGTATTGCGCGCCTTCCAGGCACTGGTCTAGCAGAAAGCAAAAGTCGTGCTCAAAATGCCCGGGCCCTGTGAAAATGCAGGCGGAAAGTGTGGTTGCTAAGCGTCCGCTCCTGGCCGCGGCCAGATTTTTCAAGGGTTCTGCAGGTTTTCGAGAATTGCGGCCACGCGACTGCGGGTTCTGGCTCGGTCCGTCCGTAAGCCCTTGATCTAGCGCTGACTGGGCTGTGTTCGGTAACGCAGGCGGTGGGCTGATTACGGGAGGAAACAAAATGGTGCAGGGCGGGTGCGGCATTCGCGTTTTGGTGCGCCTTTATGGTGCGCGGCCGGCGCTGTCGCTGTTTCGGGTGGGCGGGTATCCTTGCGTGAGCAGGGTGCGCATCGCGCCCGCATGTTCGATTGGTTCGTCGTTGGAGAAATAGGCATGTTCGCTCTGGATTACCGTTTGCAGCAGGACACCCTGGTCGTGGGGGATTTTCCTCTGTGTCGGTTGTTGCTGATGAACGATGCGCAGTACCCCTGGTTCATCCTGGTTCCGCGACGCGAGGAGGTGAGTGAGCTGTTTCAGTTGGACGCTGCGGACCAGCGTCTGCTGTGGCAGGAGACCACGCAGCTGGCTGAAATCCTCAAGGACACCTTTGCCGCTGACAAGATGAACGTCGCCACGCTGGGCAATGTGGTCAGTCAGTTGCACATGCACGTCATTGTGCGTCGTCGCACCGATGCTGCCTGGCCGGCGCCGGTCTGGGGCAAGCAACCCGCTCAGCCCTATGAGCCCGCGGCGGTGGAGGTGATCCGGGCGAAGTTGCGCCTGGTGTTGACCGAGGATTTCGTGTTCGAGGATGGACAATAAATGGCGCTGGAAGAGCGGATCACCGAACTGGAAAGCCGCATGGCGTTCCAGGACGACACGATTCAGGCGTTGAACGATGCCCTGGTCGCCCAGCAGCGCGTGATCGAGCGCCTGCAGGTGCAGATCAAGGAGCTGGCCCGGCGTCAGGAAGAGGCCAGCGGGCAGTTCGGTATCAGCGAGGACGAAGCCCCGCCGCCGCATTACTGAACAGACAGGCATGAAAAAGCCCGCACCAGGCGGGCTTTTTCATGGGCGCTCGCTTAGCGGCGGGCGGGGAGGGCGGCAATCACGTCCTCTGCCTGCAGGCCCTTGTCGCGTTGCATGACCGAGAACTCGACGCGCTGACCTTCTACCAGTACGCGATGACCTTCACCGCGAATGGCCCGGAAGTGCACGAAGATGTCGTCGCCGGAGTCGCGGGAGATGAAGCCGAAGCCCTTGGAGGTATTGAACCACTTGACCGTGCCGGTTTCGCGGTCGGTGGTGCTGACACTGGGTGCCGAGCGCCGGGATTGCAGGCGCAGGTTGGTTCCCAGGTGCAGCAGCACGGCCACGAAGACCGCCAGCAGGCTGAACAGCAGGGCTGGCAGGCTACCGATCAGTGGCAGCGGCGCCAGCAGGATCAGGGCTTGCAGCAGGGTGGCCAGTACCAGCAGGGCGGATACCAGATTCTGCAGTTGGTGGCGCAATGCGGCATGCCAGATCGGCAGCTGCGGAGCGAGGATCAGGTTGAGCAACCCGAACAGGGCGAGGCACAGGGCATCGGGGTGTTGCAGGAACGATGGAGCAGCTGATTGCAGGCTTGGCACGAAAGACAGCAATAGCGCTGCCAGGCCTGTCAGCAGGTGGACGATTTTCAACATATGCAATGAACTCACTTGATTTAGCCAGGAAGAGCGGCCGCACATGCGTTGCCAGGATGAAGGGCATTGGTGATGCGTGCAGAGGCCGCCTATGCCCGAGCGTGAAGGCTGGGCACGGGGCGTATTTAACCGTAAAGAGTGGGGGTACTCAAATCAGGCGCTGAGCGCTTCGGTGGTGACGGCCGGGTGCACCTGGTTGCGGCCGTTGCGCTTGGCCTCATAAAGCGCGTCGTCGGCGCGGGTCAGCAGGCTTTCCAGGGTGTCGCCGGCCTCGGCCATGGCGAATCCCAGGGAGGCGCTGATGCTGTCCAGCACCTGGTCGGTTCGGCGGGCGCGAATGCGCAGCGACTGGATCTTCGTGCGTATCTGTTCGGCGATGGCGTGGGCGTTGGCACTGTCAAAGCACTCGCGCAGGATCACGCAGAACTCTTCACCGCCGTAGCGCGCCGCGATGGCGCGGGAGGGCAGGAGGTCGCGCAGCAGTTGGCCGACGTGCTGCAGCACGCGATCACCCAGTGGGTGGCCGTACTGGTCGTTGAACTGCTTGAAGTGATCAATGTCCAGCATGATCAGGGCGACGCCGTTGTGATCGGCACTCAGGGTCTGTTCGAGCAGGCGCGTGAAGGCGTGGCGGTTGAACACCTGGGTCAGGCTGTCGACCGTGGCGGCCATGTGTGCCCGTTCGAGCTGGCTGCGCAGGTGCTGGATTTCGCTCTGGGCAGCGCGCAGGCGGTACAGGAATTTTTCCTGCTGGTCCTGCATGAGCTGGGTGCTGTGTTGCAGGTCGTTGAGCACGCTCGGCAGGTCATCGATGATCGGCTCTTGCAGGGCGGCCAAGCCCTGTTCCAGGCTCGCCTGGAAGTTGCGGCTGCCGATGACGCTGCGCGAGACGTCCGTTTCGATGTCATCGACCAGGTCGATGACCTGTTCCTGGCCGGCCCGGGCTTCGTCCAGTTCGCCGCGGATGACGTGTTCGCGGAACAGCTTGGCCGCCGTTTCCGGCGGAACACCATCGAAGTCGCTGACGGTCTTGTCCATGCGCCGGTTCAATTCGGCGTCCTGGCCCTTGCTGTAGGTGTACCAGAGCGCGTAATGCACCGGGTTCGGCGGGATGTCGTGACGCATCATCAGCGGAACCGCCTGCTTGAGGAGGGCAGCCGCTTCGCGGGTTTCCTCGGGATACAGTTCCAGAATGCTTGGCGCTTTGGGTGGTTGGCTCATGCGGGGTCACGGCGGCGGGTTGCGAATGGGCAAAGCATAGAACACGGCCCTGTGGGCCGCCCAGCAAAAGGCCCGAACGAATCGGGCCTTTTTTACGCGCTGGCAGAATCAGGCATCGAGCAGGCTGCGCAGCATCCAGGCGGTCTTCTCGTGCACCTGCATGCGCTGGGTCAGCAGGTCGGCGGTGGGCTCGTCGCTCACTTTGTCCAGCAGCGGGAAGATGCTGCGGGCGGTGCGGGCAACGGCTTCCTGGCCCTGGACCAGCTGCTTGATCATCTCGGCAGCGGCCGGAACGCCTTCTTCTTCCTTGATGGAGGACAGGCGTGCGTAGGCGGCGTAGGTGCCAGGTGCCGGGAAGCCCAGGGCGCGGATGCGCTCGGCAATCTGGTCGACGGCCAGGGCGAGTTCGTTGTACTGCCCCTCGAACATCAGGTGCAGGGTGTTAAACATCGGCCCGGTGACGTTCCAGTGGAAGTTGTGGGTTTTCAGGTAGAGGGTGTAGGTATCGGCGAGCAGGCGGGACAGGCCCTCGGCGATGGCGGCGCGATCCTGTTCGGCAATACCGATGTTGATTTCCATACCATTTCTCCTCTCAGGTGGTTCGGGCGTTGGCGGCCCGTGATGGGCAGAGCCTAACACAGGCGCTGTCGCCGCCGGCTCTGCCTTATATCAATGAAGGCGATTTATAGAGACTATCCATGACTGCAAGTTCAGTTGTGGTCATGGCGCATGGGGATGGCACCGGACCGTCGAGTCGGTCTCGGTCCGCGGGAAATGCACGCAGGGTGGCGGCTGCACGTCGCGTCTTAACCATATATAATCCGTCGCTTTGCTGTGGCGCGCGGGCTGTCTCCTATCGAGGCGCCGCCTGCCGTTGCGGCCCTGCGGCGTGGCAGAAATGCCGGAAACACCGCCTGCATGCAGCCGGCCAAGCGTGTCGCCACCTGGGCGACCCACCGTATTCAAGACTCGAGAGAAGCGATTACCACCATGATGCGCAGCCACTATTGCGGCCAGTTGAACGAAAGCCTGGACGGCCAGGAAATCACCCTCTGCGGATGGGTTCACCGTCGTCGTGACCACGGTGGCGTGATCTTCCTCGACATTCGCGACCGTGAAGGCCTGGCCCAGGTGGTGTTCGATCCGGATCGCGCCGAGACCTTCGCCAAGGCCGACCGCGTGCGCAGCGAGTACGTGGTCAAGATCACCGGCAAGGTACGCCTGCGTCCGGCCGGTGCGGTAAACGCGAACATGGCATCCGGTGCCATCGAAGTGCTGGGCTACGAGCTGGAAGTCCTGAACGAAGCCGAAACCCCGCCGTTCCCGCTCAACGAATACACCGACGTCGGTGAAGAAACCCGCCTGCGCTACCGGTTCATCGACCTGCGCCGTCCGGAAATGGCCGAGAAGCTCAAGCTGCGTTCGCGCATCACCAGCAGCATCCGCCGCTACCTGGATGAAAACGGCTTCCTCGACGTCGAGACGCCGATCCTGACCCGCGCCACCCCGGAAGGTGCCCGCGACTACCTGGTGCCGAGCCGCACCCACCCCGGCAGCTTCTTCGCCCTGCCGCAGTCGCCGCAGCTGTTCAAACAACTGCTGATGGTGGCTGGCTTCGACCGTTACTACCAGATCGCCAAGTGCTTCCGCGACGAAGACCTGCGTGCCGACCGCCAGCCGGAATTCACCCAGATCGACATCGAGACCAGCTTCCTCGACGAAGCGGACATCATGCACCTCACCGAGACCATGATCCGCAACCTGTTCAAGGAAGTGCTGGGCGTCGAATTCGCCGAGCTGCCGCACATGACCCTGGCTGACGCCATGCGTCGCTTCGGTTCCGACAAGCCGGACCTGCGTATCCCGATGGAGCTGGTGGACGTTGCCGATCAACTCAAGGACGTCGACTTCAAGGTCTTCTCCGGCCCGGCCAACGACCCGAAAGGCCGCGTTGCCGCGCTGCGCGTACCGGGCGGTGCGAGCATGCCGCGCAAGCAGATCGACGACTACACCAAGTTCGTCGGCAACTACGGCGCCAAGGGCCTGGCCTACATCAAGGTCAACGAGCGCGCCAAGGGCGTCGAAGGCCTGCAGTCGCCGATCGTCAAGAACATCGCCGAGCCGAACCTCAACACCATCCTCGACCGCGTTGGCGCCGTCGACGGTGACATCGTGTTCTTCGGTGCCGACCGTGCCAAGGTGGTCAACGATGCCCTGGGTGCGCTGCGCATCAAGCTCGGCCATGACCTGAATCTGCTGACCGCCGAGTGGGCGCCGCTGTGGGTCGTCGACTTCCCGATGTTCGAAGAGAACGATGACGGCAGCCTGACCGCCATGCACCACCCGTTCACCTCGCCGAAGTGCTCGCCGGCAGAGCTGGAGGCCAACCCGGCCGCGGCCCTGTCCCGTGCCTATGACCTGGTGCTCAATGGCACCGAACTGGGTGGCGGTTCGATCCGTATCCACGACAAGGCCATGCAGCAGACCGTGTTCCGCGTGTTGGGCATCAGCGAAGACGAGCAGCAGGAGAAGTTCGGCTTCCTCCTCGACGCCCTGAAGTACGGCGCGCCGCCCCATGGTGGCCTGGCCTTCGGCCTCGACCGTCTGGTGATGCTGATGACCGGCGCCAGCTCGATCCGCGAAGTCATCGCCTTCCCGAAAACCCAGAGCGCAGCCTGTGTCATGACCCAGGCGCCGGGTGTGGTGGATGGCAAGTCGCTGCGTGAGCTGCACATTCGCCTGCGCGAGCAGCCGAAGGCTGAGTAAACGCCACGCGGTCGTGCGAGCCCAGGGAAACCTGGGCTTGTTCATTGTGAAACCTGAAAAATCTGGAGTGGAATATGGCCGGTCATTCCAAATGGGCCAACATCAAGCACCGCAAGGGGCGTCAGGACGCCAAGCGCGGCAAGATCTTCACCAAGCTCATCCGTGAGCTGACCGTGGCTGCCAAGCACGGCGGCCCGATCCCGGCGGACAACCCGCGTCTGCGCCTGGCGGTGGACAAGGCGCTGACCAACAACATGTCCCGCGACGTGATCGACCGTGCCATCGCCCGTGGCGCCGGCAACAACGAAGCCGACAACGTCGTCGAGTTCAGCTACGAAGGCTACGCGCCGAGCGGCGTGGCCATCATCGTCGAAGTGATGACCGACAACCGCAACCGCACGGCGGCCGAAGTGCGTCATGCCTTTTCCAAATGCGGCGGTAACCTGGGTACCGACGGTTCGGTGGCCTACATGTTCGAGCGCAAGGGGCAGATCAGCTTCGGGCCGGGCGTCGACGAAGACGCGCTGATGGAAGCGGGGCTGGAAGCCGGCGCCGATGACGTGGAAATGGGCGACGATGGCTCCGCCCTGGTATCCACCAGCTTCACCGAGTTCCATGCGGTCAACGAGGCGCTGAACGCGGCGGGGTTCAAGGCGGAAGAGGCGGAAATCGCCATGATCCCTTCGATCAGCGCACCGATCGCCGACCTGGAAACCGCGCAGAAGGTCTTCAAGCTGATCGACATGCTCGAAGACCTGGATGACGTGCAGAACGTCTACCACAACGCCGAGGTCGCCGACGAGATCATGGAGCAGCTTGGCTGACTCCTGAGCGGTACCCTCCAGCCGGAAGTATTCCGGGCTCGCGCCCTGAGACTTCCGGCTTTTTAATGGCCGTCCGGTGGTGACGGCATCCTGCCGGCCCCCTATACTCGCGGCTGGATAAATAGACAGTGTCGAGCCGGTGTCCTCCGGTTTTGCACGTGGATGGCAAGGCATGACGCTGATTCTTGGAATCGACCCCGGCTCGCGCATCACCGGCTACGGCGTGGTGCGGGACACGGGGCGCACTTGCGAATACGTGGCGTCGGGCTGCATCCGTACCGGAAACGGGCCATTGCCGGAGCGGCTGCAGATCGTGTTCCGCGGTGTGCGGGAGGTGATCGCCACATACGGCCCGGTCACCATGGGCATCGAGCAGGTGTTCATGGCGCGCAACGCCGATTCGGCGCTGAAGCTGGGGCAGGCACGGGGCGCTGCCATCGTGGCGGGCGTCGAAGCCGGCCTGGACATCAGCGAATACACCGCGACCCAGGTCAAGCAGGCGATTGCCGGGACGGGCGGTGCCGACAAGGAGCAGGTGCAGATGATGGTCATGCACCTGCTCAAGCTGGTGCAGAAGCCGCAGATCGACGCCTCGGATGCCCTGGCCATCGCCCTGTGCCATGCCCATCATCGGCAAAGTCTTGTTCCCCATGGCCTGGCCGCTGCGAAACGACGCGGCGGTCGCCTTCGTTTATAACGTGACTCAAGGAATGCAGTGGTGATTGGACGTTTGCGCGGCACCTTGGCGGAAAAGCAGCCGCCGCATTTGATTCTGGATGTGAATGGTGTGGGGTATGAGCTGGAAGTGCCCATGACCACCCTGTACCGTTTGCCTGCAGTGGGCGAGCCCCTGACGCTGCACACTCATCTGGTGGTGCGTGAAGACGCTCATCTGCTGTACGGCTTTTATGAAAAGCGCGAGCGTGAACTGTTCCGCGAGCTCATTCGCCTCAATGGCGTGGGCCCCAAGCTGGCCCTGGCGTTGATGTCCGGGCTGGAGGTCGATGAGCTGGTGCGCTGCGTGCAAGCCCAGGACACCGCCGCCCTGGTGAAGATACCCGGGGTGGGCAAGAAAACCGCCGAGCGCCTGCTGGTCGAGCTCAAGGACCGCTTCAAGGCCTGGGAGTCCGTGCCGGGCATGGCCACCCTGGTGGTGGAACCTCGGGGGGGTAACGGAGTCTCAAGCGCGGAGAATGACGCGGTTAGTGCGTTGATTTCCTTGGGATACAAGCCTCAAGAGGCCAGTCGAGCCGTTTCTGCGGTCAAGGAAGATGGATTGAGTAGTGAAGATATGATTCGTCGTGCCCTCAAGGGGATGGTGTAACACCTGATGATCGAAGCCGACCGCTTGATTACCGCCAGCACCCGTGACCGCGAAGAGCAGGTAGACCGGGCCATTCGCCCCCTGAAGCTGGCCGAGTACATCGGCCAGCCGAGTGTCCGTGAACAGATGGAGCTGTTCATCCAGGCGGCCAAGGGGCGCGCCGAAGCCCTCGATCACACCCTGATCTTCGGCCCCCCGGGGCTGGGCAAGACCACACTGGCCAACATCATCGCCCAGGAAATGGGGGTGTCGATCAAGAGCACCTCGGGGCCTGTGCTAGAGCGCCCGGGTGATCTGGCGGCGCTGCTGACCAACCTCGAGCCCGGCGACGTGCTGTTCGTCGACGAGATCCACCGCCTGTCTCCCATCGTCGAAGAAGTGCTGTACCCGGCGATGGAGGATTTCCAGCTCGACATCATGATCGGCGAAGGGCCGGCGGCCCGCTCGATCAAGCTGGACCTGCCGCCGTTCACCCTGGTGGGCGCGACGACCCGGGCCGGCATGCTGACCAACCCGCTGCGTGACCGCTTCGGTATCGTGCAGCGTCTTGAGTTCTATAACACGGACGATCTGGCAACCATCGTCAGCCGTTCGGCGGGTATTCTCGGTTTGCCGATCGAAGGCTCGGGCGCGTTCGAAATCGCGCGTCGGGCGCGGGGCACGCCGCGGATCGCCAACCGCCTGCTGCGCCGCGTGCGCGATTTTGCCGAGGTGCGCGGTTCCGGGGAGATCAGCCGGCAGGTGGCCGATAAGGCCCTCAACCTGCTGGATGTCGACGAACACGGGTTCGACCACCAGGATCGGCGCCTGCTGCTGACCATGATCGAGAAGTTCGATGGCGGTCCGGTCGGCGTGGACAGCCTGGCGGCGGCGATCAGCGAGGAGCGCCACACCATCGAGGATGTACTGGAGCCTTACCTGATTCAGCAGGGCTACATCATGCGCACCCCGCGGGGGCGCGTTGTCACCCGGCATGCCTACCTGCACTTCGGCCTGAACGTACCGAAACGCATGGGTGAGAAGCCGACGGCGGACCTGTTCGGCAACGATGATGACCAATAAAAAATACTTGCTGCAGCCAATTGGCAAGTTCAGGAGCTAGCACTAGAGTATGCGCGCGCAAAACGGAGTTCAGCCGTTCGCCCATCGGTGTCGTGTTTATTACGAAGATACCGATGCCGGTGGCATCGTCTACTACGTCAACTACCTCAAGTTTATGGAACGGGCTCGCACCGAGCGGCTTCGCGACCTGGGCTTCGCCCAGTCGACGCTGGCAGGTGAGGGCCTGTTGTTCGTCGTGCACTCGAGCGAGGCGCGTTACCACGCGCCGGCCCGTCTGGACGACGAACTGCTGGTGAGTGCTGAAGTGATCGAGTTAAACCGTGCCAGCCTGCGCTTTCGTCAACAGGTCAGGCGGGCTACGGATGATGCGCTGCTCTGTGAAGGGCAGTTTCTGGTGGCCTGTGTAGGCGCCGACAATTTGAAACCCCGTGCCATGCCCCAGGTGCTGCGTGCAGCGTTTGTCGAGCAAGGTGGTGCGGGTACATCCAAAGCAGGAGAGTAAGCGTGGAAGCCAACGCCGTTGACCACATGTCGATGTGGAGTCTGATCAGCAACGCCAGTCTGGTGGTGCAACTGGTGATGTTGACGCTGGTGGCCGCTTCGGTCACTTCGTGGGTCATGATCTTCCAGCGCGGCACCCTGCTGCGGGCCGCCAAACGCGCCCTGGACAACTTTGAAGACCGCTTCTGGTCGGGCATCGACCTGTCCAAGCTGTACCGTCAGGCCGGCAGCAACCCGGACCCGGATTCGGGGCTCGAGCAGATCTTCCGTGCCGGCTTCAAGGAATTCTCCCGCCTGCGCCAGCAGCAGGGCGTCGACCCGGATGCAGTGATGGACGGTGTGGCGCGTGCCATGCGTGTGGCGATCTCCCGCGAGGAAGAAAAGCTGGAGCAGAGCCTGCCATTTCTGGCCACCGTCGGTTCCACCAGCCCGTACATCGGCCTGTTCGGTACCGTCTGGGGGATCATGAACTCCTTCCGTGGTCTGGCCCAGGTCCAGCAGGCTACCCTGGCCACCGTGGCCCCCGGTATCGCCGAAGCCCTGATCGCCACCGCGATCGGCCTGTTCGCCGCGATTCCTGCCGTTATCGCCTACAACCGCTTCTCGGCCCGCGGTGAAATGCTCATCGCCCGCTACTACACCTTTGCCGATGAGTTCCAGGCGATCCTGCATCGCAAAGTCCACACCAGCGACGACTAAGCCTTAGGCATTCACTACACAGGTTTTAAGCCATGGCCAGAATTCGCAACAGACGCAAGCCGGTCGCCGAGATGAACGTGGTGCCCTACATCGACGTGATGTTGGTGCTGCTGGTCATCTTCATGGTGACGGCGCCCATGCTCAACCAGGGGGTCAAGGTCGACCTGCCGAAGGTGAGCAGTGAAGCCCTGCCGCAGGACAACAACTCGCAGGTGCTGACCATTTCGATCAAGGCCGACAAGTCCTACTACTGGAACATGGGCACCGAGGTCGATACCGATACCGTTCAGGATCAGGCCTTGACCCTGGAAGAGATGACCCGCGCGGTCACGGCCATCATCAACCAGAGCCGCAGCACGGGTAAGCAGGTCCAGGTATTCGTGAGGGGCGACAAATCGGTGGATTACGGCACCGTGATGTCGGCCATGGGTGGTTTGCAGCAGGCTGACGTGGGTAACGTCGGGCTGATTACCGAGGCGCCCTGATGCAGCAGCAACGCGAGCGCTCTTCTTCGGAAAGCTTCTTCTGGCCTGTGGTCTGGGCCGTGGGGCTGCACGCCCTGATGTTCGCCATGCTGTTCGTCAGCTTTGCTTTCGCACCGGAGCTGCCGCCGGCCAAGCCGATCGTGCAGGCCACGCTGTATCAGTTGAAGTCGCAAAGCCAGGCCACGACCCAGACCAATCAGAAGATCGCCGGCGAAACCAAGAAAACCTCGGCACCGGTCTACGAACAGGAACAGCTCGAGCAGAAAAAGGCCGAGCAGGAAAAAGTAGCGGCCAAGGCAGCGGAACAAAAGAAAGCAGCAGAGGCTCAGAAGGCGGAGGCGGCTAAAAAGGCTGAAGCCGAGAAAAAGGCTGCTGAACAGAAGCGACTGGCTGATGTAGCCAAGAAAAAAGCTGCGGAAGACGAAGCGAAGAAGAAAGCCGCCGAGGACCAGAAGAAGGCCGCTGAAGAGGCGAAGAAGAAAAAGGCTGCTGCCGAAGCCGAAAAGAAAAAAGCGGAAGAGGCGAAGAAGAAAAAAGCTGCTGCAGAGGCGGCCCAGCGCAAGGCGGTCGAGGACAAGAAGGCTGCCGCACTGGCCGAACTGTTGTCCGAGGACGTGGGGCGTCAGCAAGCGCTTGCCGATACCGTGGGTGACCAAGTGGCAGGCAACCTGGACGACCTGATCGTCATGCTGGTCAGCCAGCAATGGCGTCGTCCGCCCTCGGCGCGCAACGGCATGAGCGTGGAAGTGCTGATCGAGATGCTGCCCGACGGCACCATCACCAACGCCAGCGTCAGCCGTTCCAGTGGTGATGCGCCGTTCGACAATTCCGCGGTACAGGCAGTGCGCAACGTGGGACGCATCGCCGAGATGCAACAGCTGGACCGCGCTACATTTGATCAGTTATACCGGCAACGTCGTGCCGTGTTTAAACCGGAGGATTTAGGTCTGTGAATACCCTGATGCGTATCGTCCTGCTGGGCCTGGCCATGATGGTCGGCAGCGTGCAGGCGGCTGATCCCCTGGTGATCAGCACCGGTACCGACCGTGCCACGCCCATCGCTGTCGTGCCGTTCGGTTGGCAGGGCGGCAACGTGCTGCCCGAGGACATGTCGGAAATCATCGGCAATGACCTGCGCAACTCGGGCGTGTTCGAGCCCATCCCGCGCCAGAACATGATCAGCCTGCCGACCCAGGCCAGCGAAGTCATCTACCGCGACTGGAAAGCCCTGGGTGCCCAGTACGTGCTGGTGGGCAACATCGTGCCCAACGGTGGCCGTCTGCAGGTGCAGTACGCCCTGTTCAACGTGGCCACCGAGCAGCAGGTCATGACCGGCAACGTGGGCGGCGGCGTCGACCAGCTGCGTGACATGTCGCACCACATCGCCGACCAGTCGTTCGAGAAGCTGACCGGCGTGAAGGGTGCCTTTTCCACGCGCCTGCTGTACGTGACGGCCGAGCGCTTCGGTGTGAACAACACCCGCTACACCCTGCAGCGTTCCGACTACGACGGCGCCCGTGCAGTGACCCTGCTGCAGTCGCGCGAGCCGATCCTGTCGCCGTCTTTCGCTCCCGATGGCCGTCGCATCGCCTACGTGTCGTTCGAGCAGAAGCGTCCGCGCATCTTCGTCCAGCACATCGACACCGGCCGTCGTGAGCAGATCACCAATTTCGAAGGGTTGAACGGTGCGCCGGCCTGGTCGCCGGACGGCAATCGCCTGGCGTTCGTGCTGTCGCGCGACGGCAACCCGGAAATCTACGTCATGGACATGGGCACCCGCCAATTGCGCCGCGTGACCAACCAGGCTTCCATCGATACGGAACCGTTCTGGGGTAAAGATGGCCAGACCATCTATTTCACCTCCGACCGTTCGGGCAAGCCTCAGATCTATAAAACCAACATCAGCTCCGGTTCGGTGGAGCGCGTTACCTTCGTCGGTAACTACAACGCCAACCCGAAACTGTCGGCTGATGAAAAGACCCTGGTGATGATCCATCGCCAGGATGGTTACACCGTGTTCAAGGTAGCGGCCCAGGACCTGCAACGGGGCAATCTGCGCATTCTTTCTGATACAAGTCTGGATGAGTCGCCCACTGTTGCGCCCAATGGCACCATGCTAATCTACGCCACCCGCCAGCAGGGGCGGGGAGTCTTGATGTTAGCGTCCATCAATGGTCGCGTTAAGCTCCCTCTTCCTACCGCTCAAGGCGAAGTTCGAGAGCCTTCCTGGTCCCCCTTCCTGAACTGATGCGGCGCTACACCACTTAATACACTGGGGTTCATTAGGAGTTACATTATGGAAATGTTGAAATTTGGCAAATTCGCTGCCCTGAGCCTGGCTCTGGCCGTAGCTGTTGGTTGCTCCTCGAAAGGCGGCGACGCTGCTGGCGAAGGCGCTGTTGATCCGAACGCTGGCTACGGCGCTGACAGCGGTGCTGTCGATGGCAGCCTGAGCGAAGAAGCGGCTCTGCGCGCTATCACCACTTTCTACTTCGAATACGACAGCTCGGACCTGAAGCCAGAAGCCATGCGCTCCCTGGACGTTCACGCCAAGGACCTGAAAGGCAACGGCGCTCGCGTCGTTCTGGAAGGCCACGCTGACGAGCGCGGTACCCGTGAGTACAACATGGCTCTGGGCGAGCGTCGTGCGAAAGCCGTTCAGCGCTACCTGGTGCTGCAGGGCGTTTCCCCGGCTCAGCTGGAGCTGGTTTCCTACGGCGAAGAGCGTCCGGTTGCCACTGGCAACGACGAGCAGTCCTGGGCTCAGAACCGTCGCGTCGAACTGCGTAAGTAATTCGATATGCGTATGTGCCGCCGTGTCGTAACAGTTCTGGCGCTCTGCCTGCCGTTCTCGGTTGTTGCAGAGGTTCCTGTGGTCGATGGCAATGCCGGTTCCGGCAGCAGTAGCTATCCACCCGCTGGTTATGGCACGGCTGGCGCCTACGCGGGGGGAGGGGCGCAAGCCCCTGCCACCGCGCAAGGCATGCTGTTCAGCCAGCTACAGCAGATGCAGCAAGAAATTGCCCAGCTGCGTGGCATGCTCGAAGAGCAGCAGAATGAAATCCAACGTCTGAAACAGGAAGGCCTGGAGCGTTATCAGGACCTCGATCGACGTTTGGGCAGTGGTGCTGCAGGTGCAGCGGCCACCCAGAATTCTCAGGCTACCGGCTCGGCAAATGCCGCCGGTGGTTCGCCGGCCCCGGCAGGGGGGCAGGCTCAGGCGCCAGCGGGTGAAGAACCGGCTGATCCCGCCAAGGAAAAACTCTTCTACGAAGCCGCCTTCGACCTGATCAAGGCCAAGGACTTCGACAAGGCCAGCCAGGCATTCGGTGCCTTCCTGCGCCGTTACCCGAACAGCGTGTACGCGGGCAATGCCCAGTACTGGCTGGGTGAGGTCAACCTGGCCAAGGGTGATCTGCAGGGCGCCGGTCAGGCGTTCGCCAAGGTCAGCCAGGCCTACCCGCAGCACGCCAAGGTGCCGGATTCGCTGTTCAAGCTGGCCGATGTGGAGTCCCGCCTCGGCAATACCGACAAGGCCAAGGGCATCCTGCAGCAGGTGATCGCGCAGTACCCCGGTACCTCCGCAGCCCAGTTGGCCCAGCGTGACCTGCAGCGTCTGCCCTGACCGCTGACACCGCTTCGCAGAATAAAGCCCGCGCCTGTCGCGGGTTTTTTCGTTAGACTCTGCGCCCCTTTTCCCGCAACGGAGGCGGATGGCCTGTTTAGCCGTCACGCCCGTGGCTCATATGCAAGAAACCCTGCGCATTACCGAGATTTTCTACTCGTTGCAGGGGGAGACGCGCACTGCCGGTCTACCGACAGTGTTCGTTCGCCTGACCGGCTGTCCCCTGCGCTGTCAGTACTGTGATACCGCCTATGCCTTCAGTGGCGGCGAGATCACCTCCCTGGACGCCATCGTCGAGCAGGTGGCCGGCTATTCGCCGCGCTACGTCTGTGTGACCGGTGGCGAGCCCCTGGCCCAACCCAACTGCATCCCGTTGCTCAAGCGCCTGTGCGATGCCGGTTACGAGGTCTCGCTGGAAACCAGCGGCGCCCTCGACGTGTCGGCCGTGGACCCGCGGGTGAGCAAGGTACTCGACCTGAAGACGCCCGGCTCGGCCGAGCTCGGGCGCAACCGCTACGAGAACATCGAGCACCTGACGCCCAACGACCAGGTCAAGTTCGTTATCTGCTCCCGTGAGGACTACGACTGGGCGGTGAGCAAGCTGATCCAGTACCGTCTGGACGCGCGAGCGGGGGAGGTGCTGTTCTCGCCGAGCCACCAGCAGGTCAGCGCCCGTGCCCTGGCGGACTGGATCGTTGCCGACAACCTGCCGGTCCGCCTGCAACTGCAACTGCACAAGATTCTCTGGAACGACGAGCCGGGACACTGACATGAACGACAAGAAAGCGGTCATCCTTCTTTCCGGCGGCCTGGATTCGGCCACCGTGGTAGCCCTGGCCAAGGCGCAGGGCTATGCCTGCTACAGCATGAGCTTCGACTACGGGCAGCGTCACCGTGCCGAGCTGCAGGCCGCCGAACAGGTCGCGCGGCAACTGGGCGTGATCGAGCACAAGGTGATTGGTCTCAATCTCAATGGCATGGGCGGCTCTGCCCTGACTGACAGCACCATCGACGTGCCCGAGGCGCCCACTGAAGGCATTCCGGTCACCTACGTGCCGGCGCGCAACACGGTGTTTCTGTCGCTGGCCCTGGGGTGGGCGGAAGTGCTGGGTGCCCAGGATATTTTCATCGGGGTCAACGCGGTGGATTACTCGGGCTACCCGGATTGCCGGCCTGAGTTCGTCGAAGCCTTCGAGCGCCTGGCGAACCTGGCTACCAAGGCCGGTGTCGAGGGTCAGCCGTTCCGTATCCAGGCACCGCTGCAGAACATGACCAAGGCGCAGATCGTCGAAGCCGGGCTGCGTCATGGCGTGGATTACGCCCTGACCGTGTCGTGCTACCAGGCCGATGACGAGGGCCGTGCCTGCGGCAAATGTGACAGCTGCCGCCTGCGTGCGGTCGGGTTCCAGGCGACGGGTGTGGCCGATCCGACCCGCTATCGCTAAAAAGTTTTTCGCGAAGTGTTGATTTTATGAATTAAATCAGTATCATGCGCCTCGCGTTGGGTCGTTAGCTCAGTTGGTAGAGCAGTTGGCTTTTAACCAATTGGTCGTAGGTTCGAATCCTACACGACCCACCAACCTACATACCGGTGCAGAAACAGCGACGCTAAGCTGGATCTGCAACCGAACGAAGAACCCGCCGAGAGGCGGGTTTTTTGTGTCTGTCGTTTTTCTTTTCCAGCCTGCCTATGCCACTGGCCCTGAGCCGGGTGTACTCATTCCCGTGCCCGGAGGCGCAGGGTCTGCAGGTTCGGATCCGCCTCGATCTGCTGCTGGGTGAATGGCAGCACCGGCCATTCCTGTCGTGAGAACAGCACTGTCTGGTCCCGGTAATGCGGGGAGGCGGGATCGCTGGATTGCGAGTGAGCGAGCAGCCCCCTGGCCACCGGGCCGTTGTCGGTGAAGCTGACCAGTTGGATGTAGCTGGTGCCGCCGACCACTTCCCGGCGTCCCGCGTCCCGGGGCTGACTCTGGATCGCATTGTAGACACCCAACTGACCATCGCCGCCGGGAACGGGAATCCAGGTGTCACCCTGGCGTGCGCCCTGCACCTGCCCCCAGCGCGTGCCCTGTGCCAGGCCGGTGGCCTTCACGGCGCCCGCCGCCTTGGCCAGTGCCTGCTCCAGCTGGGTCGCCACCTCCGAGCGCTGCCAGGCAAGGCCCCGCGGTGTGTTGACCGGGTCGGTGGCGTCGAAAGGAACGCGCCAGCTCTTGTCGAGCTGGGTGAGCGCCGCGACCAGGTGCTGGAAGTACAACATGCCGAGGCCGCTTTCCAGGGAGGCATGGCGGTCCCAATCTGCCAGCGCCGCGCAGCTCCGCTTGACGTCGTCGGGCTGCGGACGTGACGCGCAGAAGGCCAATACATCCTCCAGCAGCAGGTCAGCCAGGTAGACCCGGTTGTCCGTCACCAGGCGTTGCAGAAAGGCCTCGCTGAGCGGCTGTTCGGCGCGCTGGTGGAGCTGATCCAGGGCATAGCGGGTGCGCGGGCTGAGTGCCCGTCCTTCGCGGCTGATCAGCGGTGAAAAGCCGGTCAGCGGCGCGTCAGGGTGGCTCATCCAGGCGCTGTCGTTGGCGTTCTGCACGAAGTCTTGGCGTTGCAGCTGCGGCAGATGCCGGCCCGGCACCAGGCCCGGCTGTGCGGCAGCCGCGTCCTGCTGCCAGTCGCAGGCGCTGCGGCTTCCATCCAGGCCAGGCAGCCCCTTGGCGATGAGTTCGGGGAGGGCGCAGGTCTGCAGCTGTCTGACCGACACGTTGGGTATCACCGAGGCGTTCAGGTACAGGGCATCGCCTCGGTCATCGACGGCCAGGGTATTCACCCAGGGGATGCCCTGGGTGTCCTGAATCGACGCCTTGAAGCCATCCAGGTCGAGGGCCTGGTTCATGCTCAGCCACTGCTGCAGGGCCCGGGTGTTGTCCAGGTTGGCGTCCTGCAGGGCATAGGCGTGCCGTTCGCTCCAGTCGAGCAGCCCAGGCCGCACGACGACCGGCCCGAAGCGCGAAAGATAGACGTCCTTGCGTTGCGTCGACAGTTGCCCGTCGGCCTCCAGCACCTCGATGCTCAAGGTGGTTCTGCTCAGGGCCTGGCGCTGTCCGTCGAACTGGTAGTGCAGCGGGTCATCGGGGTTCAGGGTCAGGCGATGCAGGGTGAAGTGGCTCGAGCTGTCGACGGTGTGGGTCCAGGCCAGGTGCTGGTTGAAACCGATGTTCACCACGGGCATGCCCGCCAGCGAGGCGCCCATGACGTCCAGCTTGCCGGGAATGGTCAGGTGCATCTGGTAGAAGCGCAGGGCGCCGACCCAGGGGAAATGCGGGTTGGCCAGCAGTCGGCCCTTGCCGTTCTCCGTGCGTTGCCCGCCCACGGCGATGGCATTGCTGCCTTGTTCCTGAGCGAAATTCTTGTCGCGCGTGCTGTCGAAGGCCTGGGCAGAGGCGGGTTTAGCTGCCTGACCGCTCGGCGGCACGGCCGCGAGCATCGCATCGGCGAAACGGCCAATCCCCGCGCCGACCTGCAGGCGCTGCACCAGCCGCACCATGTCGGTTTCCTGCAGAGGGCGCAGCCAGGCGCTGCCGCGGCAGCGTTCCGCGCCGTCCGATGCCAGGTAGCGGTTGAAACCTGCGGCGTAGCCGGCGAGCAGTTGCCGGGCTTGCGGCGGCTGGCGATCCAGGTAACGCGCAATGCGGGCGTCGTCGTTCAGCCAGCGGAAGAAGAAATCCGAGCGAACGTTGTCCAGGCCGCTGGAGGACTTGGCGTCACGGCCCAGGAAGCGTGCACGTTCGCCGCGAACGGTCAGCACTTCGTCCGCCAGCAGGCACAGGTTGTCCCGGGCATAGGCGTAGCCGACGCCATAGCCCAGCCCGTATTCGTCGCTGGCGCGGATATGGGGAACGCCGAATGCGGTCCAGCGGATCTCCACCCCGGCGTCCTCTGTCGCGATCACCGGTGGCGCCAGCAGGGCAGCCATCCATAGCGTGGCGAACGCTGCCCGCCGCGCACGTGGGGCCCCGCGGTTGGATGTCATCTGCACGCCAGAGTGGTTTGTCTGTGAGGCCATGTCGGTCACCGGTGGGGGGAGATAAAAGAACGGCGAACACCTGGTTCGCCGTTTTCGTGCATGCGCTGCCGCGATCAGAAGTCCACGGTCGCCGAGACTTTCAGCGTACGGGGACTGCCCTGGGTCAGGTAGCCGCCGTAGGCCGATTCCCAGTAATCCTTGTTGGCCACGTTCTCCAGGCCGGCGCGCAGGGTGATGTCACGCTCGTCCATCTTGAAGGCGTAGCGCGCACCCAGGTCGACGCGGGTCCAGGCGGGGATGCTCAGGGTGTTGCCCGAATCGTAGTACTGGCCACCGGTGCGCTGCAGCAAGGCGTTGACCGCCAGGCCCTGCACGCCGGGTACATCCCAGTCGGCACTGAGGTTGTATTGGAACTCCGGCACACCCACGGCACGGTTGCCGTCGTTGAGGCCGCGCACCTGGCGGGCGCTGGCGCCGGTGCCAACGGTGCCCACCGTTCCCGACAGCTCGCTGTCCAGCAGGGTGCCGCCGGCCAGCAGGCGCAGCCCGTCGATCGGCTCGCCGAACACACTGAACTCGATGCCGCGGTTGCGCTGCTCGGCATCCGCCGCCATCACGTTGTTGACGGTAATGACCTGAGGCTGCTCCAGCTGGTACACGGCGAGTTGGGCGCCGAAGGTGCCGTAGTCCAGCTTCACGCCGGCCTCCACCTGCTTGGTGCGGTAGGGCGGCAGCACCGTACCTCGGTTGTTCGCCGCGGTGCTGACCTGGCCGGGGGAAAGGCCTTCGATGCGGTTGGCGTAGAGCGACAGGTTGTCCGTGGCCTTGATCACCAGGCCGTAGACCGGGGTGGTGACGCCGGCATCGTAGTTGGCCGTGCGGGCCTGCGTGGCCGTTGCCCAGGAGTTGCTGGAGACCAGTTGGCGACGCACGCCCAGGGTCAACAGGGCGCGGTCATCGAAGAAGCCCAGGGTGTCCGACACCGCCATGCTCCGCGAGGTCGTGGAGCCGGTCTTGCGCGGGTGGTGGATATCGCCGGCAATCGTCGGCCTGGGTTCGGGGCTGGGGAAGGGGTTGTAAAGGTTCCCCGGCAGGCGGTTGCCGGCCGTCGTGGATTCGTTGGCGCTGAAGAATTCGCGCCAGTTGCCGGTCAGGCCGAGGTTGAACTGGTGGGTTACCGGGCCGGTGGCGAAGTTGCCGCGCAGTCCGCTGCTGACGCTGTCGCTTTCTTCGTCACGCGGTGCGTAGAGGCGTCCGACCGTGGCGGTGCCGTCCAGCGAACTCACATAGAGCGAGGAGTAGACACCATTCTCACGGGTGTACTTGCTGCCGACGGACAGATAGCCGGTCCAGGCATCGCTCAGGTCGTACTCGGCGTTGAGCATGCCGTAGGTGTCTTCCAGCTGCGACCAGGACCAGGGCTGGGCGTAGTTGTCATTGGCGTCTGGCACCTTGGGGACCTTGGTCAGGCCGGCCGGGATCGGCGTCGGCAGGTACACCACCGAGCGCCCTTCGTTGATGCGCTGCTTCTGGTAGCCGAAGTCGCCGGACAGGCGCAGGCGGTCGCCCCGGTAGTCCAGGCCGACGGTGAACAGGCTGAAGTGTTGGTGTTCGCCGTCCACGGCGCTTTCGCCGTCGCGCTTGGCCATGTTGACCCGCACGCCGAAGCGGTTGTCTTCGCCGAAGCGCTGGCCCAGGTCGATATGCCCGCCGACGCGGCTGTCGCTGGCGTAGTCCAGGGTCACGCGGCGGGTCGGGTCGTCCTCGGCGCGCTTGGGCACGATGTTGACGTTACCGCCGATGCCGCTGCCGCCAGGCGATACGCCGTTGAGAAAGGAGCTGGCGCCCTTGAACACTTCCACGCGTTCCACCGCTTCGGTGGAGATGATCTGCCGCGGCAGCACGCCGTACAGGCCGTTGAACGCGATGTCGTCGCCGGCCAGGGCGAAGCCGCGGATGACGAACACCTGGGAGAAGTTGCCGAAGCCGTAGGACTGGCGCACCGCGGGGTCGCTGCGCAGCACCTCGCCGACGGTCTGCGCCTGGCGGTTCTCGATCAGCTCGTTGGTGTAGCTGGAAAAGCTGAACGGCACATCCTGCATGTCCTGGTTGCCCAGCATGCCAATGCGGGCGCCGCGGGCCACCTGGCCACCGGCGTATTCGCTGGGCAGGTCATTGCGGCCGCTGTACTGGCCGCTGACGGTGGTCGCGCCGAGCTCCAGCGCCCCCTGTTCCTCGGCGACCGGCACCAGGGTGATGGTGCCGTCGGTGCCCATGCGGTACGTCAGGCCGCTGCCCTGCAGCAGGCGTTGCAGCCCTTCGGACACCGAGTAATCGCCCTTGAGCGCGGGGGCGGTGCCCACGCCACGGGTCAGGGAGGCGTCGTAGAGCAGGCGCACGTCGGCCTGTTCGGCGAAGTAGGTCAGCGCGGCGTCGAGGTTCTGGGCCGGGACGTCGAGTTCGATACCCAGGGCGCTCGTGGTGGCAAGGGCGAGGGGAAGAGCGGCGAAGGGCGGGATGAGGAAGGAGATCGACCGCATGCTGGTTTCCTGTTCTCTGCTGATTTCATGCGACGTATTCGCATTTGCAGACAGAAGACGAAAGCGCTGCGCATTTCTGAACCGCGGCCGCAAAAATATTTTCGTTGAATGAAAAAAAGCGGTGCCGGCTAGTCGCGCGCGCTCACCAGGATCAGCCCCGGCAGCCGGACCAGCCGCACCGGCAGGGTGTCGGCCACCGCACGCAGTACGGCGTCCGGGTCATCCAGAGGGAACACGCCAGTCACCTGCAGGCGTCGGGCCTGGTCGTCGAGGAATACCACTCGGTCGCCCTGGCTGCGCTCGAGCTCGTCGAACACCTCGGCCAGCGGGCGGTCGCGGAACACCAGCTTGCCCCGTTGCCAGGCCAGGCGCTGCTGCGCATCGAGCGGTTGCACCGCCTGCAGGTCGCCATCGCGCCATTGCACTTGCTGGCCTGCCTGCACGGCGAGGGCGTTCGGTTGCTGCGCTGTGCCCACCTGGACGTGGCCGTGGGTGACGGCGAGGTCCACGCGGTCGCCGCTGTGGTTGACGTCGAAGCGGGTGCCGGTGACCCGAATGCGCATCGCGCCGGCGCTCACCAGGAACGGCCGTGTGCTGTCCGCGGCGACCTGGAAATCCGCCTCGCCGTGGTACAGGTGCACTTCACGGCGGTCGCCAGAAACGCGCCAGTCCAGCGCGGTGTCGCCGTTGAGGGTCAAGGTCGAGCCGTCTTCCAGCTGCACCTCGCGGCGCTCGCCCGGTGCTGTGTGCATGTCGGCGTACAGCCCGACCCAGGTGCCCTGCGGCAGCCAGAGCGCCAGCAGCAACAGCGCAGCGCTGGCCAGCGGTACGCTCCAGCGCGCCAGGCCTCGGCGGCGGCTGGCGATGGGCGTGACAACAGCGGGCTCGGCGGGGCGCTGGACCTGGCCAAGCAGGGCCCACAGGTCTTCCACCTGGCGCATGGCCTGCTCGTGCTCCGGCGCCGCGTTGCGCCAGGCGTCGAGGTTTTCCCGGTCGGCCGCCGTGGCGCGCCCGGAGTTCAGCAGAACCTGCCATTCGCGGGCTTGGGCGAGAAGAGGGGAATGGCTCACGGTGCGCTATCCATATGCTGCTGGCAGTGTTCGAGGGCCTTGAGGATATAGCGTCCGGCCATACTTTCCGAGACACCCAGGCGTTCGCCGATCTCGCGCTGGGTCAAACCGTCCAGGCGGTTCCACAGCAGGGCCTGGCGCAGGTGCGGTGGCAACTGCTGGAGAAGCGCCTGCAATTGCTCCAGGCGCTGGCCATCGCTGGCGACCCGTTCTGGCCCCGGGTGTTCGCTGACCAGCTCGGTGGTCATCTCCTCCTGCATGGGGCGGGTTTCCTGCTGGCGGCGGTGGTCGATGACCAGGTTGCGCGCGATGCGGTAGAGGAATGCACGCAGGTTGCCGATCTCCTGCTCCGGATCGCGGCGCCGGAAGCGCAGCCAGGTTTCCTGGCGCAGGTCCGCTGCCAGCTCTGCGCACTTGACCTGTCGGGTGAGGAAGCGCAGCAGCTCGCTGGAGTGGCGCTGGAACTGGCCATCGGCGGACTGGGGATCGGAGGGAGTGGTCATGCTGGAGGGCGGGTGGACGAAGTGCGACGAACATATATCAAGTGATAATGGTTTTCAATTGGCGCGTTGCGCCGGTCTTGCGGGCTGCGGTTCGGATAGCGGCGTCGCAGGCGATCCGCGTACAATTCCGCCATTAGAGAACAGGGCGTACTGAAAGCGCCCGACTGCGGAGAGCCGTGAGCGGGCCGGGCAGCGATGCTCGACCAGCCGTGCCGATAGACTTTCGACAAGACCTGATGACATGACGCAGATTTCCGAACGCCTTCTGGTTCAAGCGCACCTGGATGCCAAGCAGCCCAAGCCGCTGACTCCCGAGCAGGAAGCTTTTTACCGCGCCGAGATTGCCGCCGAGCTGAAGAAGCAGAACGCGGTGCTGGTCGCGCACTACTACTGCGACCCGGTGCTGCAGGCCCTGGCCGAAGAAACCGGCGGTTGCGTGTCCGACTCCCTGGAAATGGCCCGCTTCGGCAATCAGCACCCGGCACAGACCGTGCTGGTGGCCGGGGTCAAGTTCATGGGCGAGACCGCCAAGATCCTCAACCCGGAAAAGCGCGTGCTGATGCCGACGCTGGAAGCGACCTGCTCGCTGGACCTGGGCTGCCCGGTGGACGAGTTCTCCGCCTTCTGCGACCAGCACCCGCAGCGCACCGTGGTGGTGTATGCCAACACCTCGGCGGCGGTCAAGGCACGTGCCGACTGGGTGGTGACCTCCAGTTGCGCGGTGGAGATCGTCGAGCACCTGATGGACAACGGCGAGAGCATCATCTGGGCGCCGGACCAGCACCTGGGCCGCTACATCCAGAACAAGACCGGTGCCGACATGCTGCTGTGGGACGGTGCCTGCATCGTCCACGAGGAGTTCAAGGCCAAGCAGCTCGAAGACATGAAGGCGCTGTACCCGGACGCAGCCGTACTGGTGCACCCCGAGTCGCCGACCGCGGTCATCGACCTGGCGGACGCCGTGGGCTCCACCAGCCAGCTGATCGCCGCGGCCCAGACCCTGCCGAACAAGACCTTCATCGTCGCCACCGACCGCGGCATCTTCTACAAGATGCAGCAGCTGTGCCCGGACAAGGTCTTCGTCGAAGCGCCCACCGCTGGCAACGGCGCGGCCTGCCGCAGTTGCGCACACTGCCCGTGGATGGCCATGAACACCCTGGAGCGCACCCTCGAGTGCCTTCGCCAGGGCAGCAACGAGATCTTCGTCGACCCGTCGCTGATCCCCAAGGCCATTCGCCCGCTCAAGCGCATGCTGGATTTCACCCAGGCTGCGCGGATGAAACTGTCCGGCAACGCCTGATCGGCAGCTGTGTCCTTGAAACGCCCGGTGCAGTGATGCAGCGGGCGTTTTGCATTCAGGACGGGCGTGGTGCGAACGCCCCGGGTATCGCTTCGCTCGACCCAGGCTACTGGGGGAGTCAGGATGGAAAAAGCCGGCTTGTGTCGTAATGCTGTTCACTTGAAAGAACGCCGGGAGAGGGGAGCAGGTCGCGCAAGTGGTTCGCCAACCAGGCGCCTGTAGGAGCCGCGTCCCGCGGCGAATGGCGGCCACGACATGGATTCCGTTGACTGGCTGCAATCGTTTCGCGCCGAGGGCGACGCTCCTGCACCCCAGATACAGACCCAGAAAAATGCCGCTTTCCTGGAGAAAGGAAAACGGCATTTCTCATATGAACAGCATTACGGCGTGTGCCGGGCTTTTTTGGTTGCTGCGCAGCTGCTCAACGCAGCATCTGCTCGATGATGCGCTGGTCTTCGATCAGCTCGCGCTGGCGGGCGTCGATTCGCGAGGCCAGCTGGAAGTTGTTGGTGGCGCGGCGTTTGGCGAAGTCGAGCTGCTCGATGGCCTGCTTGTAATCGCCGACCAGGGAGAAGAACTCGGCACGGGCCTGGTGCAGGCCGATGGTGTTGCCGCTCAGGCCACGCACCTCGGCCACCAGGTACCAGACGTCCGGGTCTTTCGGCCGGCTTTTCAGCAATTCGTCCAGGGCGCGCTCGGCCTGTTCGATACGCCCCTGCTTCATCAGCAGGTCGATGCGTGCCTGGCGCAGGGGGTAGTTGCCCGGGTACAGATTGAGCATGCGATCCAGCCGGGACTGGGCCTCGCCCAGGCGATTGGTGGCCATGTCCGACTCCACCTGTGCCAGGTTGTAGACCACGTCGTCCGGGGTCTTTTCCAGCAGGATGCGCAGGTTTTCCCGCGCCTGCTCATGCTGGCCGCTCTTGCTCTGGGCAATCGCCAGCCCATAGCGTGCCGCGTCCAGCTTGGGGTTCTCATCGAGCATGGCGCGGAAGCGCTTGGCGGCCACGCCGGGGGTGTCTTCGTAGATCAACTGCACGCGGGCGCGCATCAGCTGGTAGCGCAGGCTGTCGGTCACACCGCCGGCCTCGTACTGCTCGGCACGGTTGCGGGTGTCGGCGATACGCGATTCGGACACCGGGTGGGTCAGCAGGAATTCCGGCGGCATGCGGTCGTAGCGGTACTGGCGCATCAGGCGCTCGAACATGCTGGGCATGGCGCGGGGATCGTAGCCGGCTTTCTCCAGGTTGATCAGGCCGATGCGGTCGGCCTCCTGCTCGTTCTGTCGGGAGAAGCGGCGCTGCTCCTGGATGGCCGCCGCCTGGGTCGAGGCGATGGCAGCGATGCCAGCGTCACCGGCGCCTGCTGCCGCGGCGACGATACCGGCCAGCATCGCCGCCATGATCGGCAGTTGCATGCGTTGCTGGGCTTCCAGGCCGCGGGCGAAGTGACGTTGCGACAAGTGCGCCAGTTCGTGGGCCATGACCGAGGCGTACTCGGCTTCGGTCTGGGCATAGAGGAACAGCCCGCCGTTGACCCCGATGATCCCGCCGGGCGCGGCGAAGGCGTTGATCTGCGGGCTGTTGAGCAGCACGAATTCGAGGCGACGGTCCTGCACCTGGCTGGTCTCGCCGAGGCGGTAGACGCTGGTCTCGACGAAGTCCTTGAGCTGCGGGTCGGACAACTGGTCGACCTGGCCGCGCACCAGGCTCAGCCAGGCGCGCCCCATCTGGTATTCCTGCTGCGGGGAGACGAGCGCCGAGCTGGCGTCGCCGAGTGACGGCAGGTCACTGGCCAGGCTGGGCAGGGGCATCAGGCAGGCGAGCGTCAGCAGGGTAGGGCGCAGAACATTCATGTACAGGGCTCGTGGCGTACAAAGCCGCTACTGTAGCCGGGCAGGCGCTTGCCTGGCCAGGGTTGCGGTGCCTTGGGTATCCTAGGGGCCTACTTGGGAGTGATCGAATGACTGATACGCAAGCCTGGCTGGACGAGTGCGATGCCGAGGTGGATGCCAGCGGCCTGAACTGCCCGCTACCCCTGCTCAAGGCCAAGCTGGAACTGAACAAACTGGCCAGCGGCGCGGTGCTCAAGGTCACCGCCACGGACGCCGGTTCGCAGCGTGATTTCCGTGCCTTCGCCTCGCTGGCGGGACACGCCCTGTTACACGAAGAGGCCGACGCAGGTGTCTACCGCTACTGGTTGCGCAAGGCCTGAGGCGGGTAGTGTTGCCCGCTGAACCGACCTGAAAGGACGCCTGATGCTCAAGGTGCTGCGCGACTGGCTACACCGCTACTTCTCCGATGAACAGGCCGTGGTACTGGCCCTGCTGCTGATCCTGGCGTTCGCGGTGATCCTGACGTTCGGTGGCATGTTGGCGCCGGTGCTGACCAGCGTGGTGCTGGCCTTCCTGATGCAGGGCGTGGTCAATGCCTTCGTGCGCCTGCGCATTCCGCACATCGTGGCAGTGTGGCTGGTGTTCACCCTGTTCGTCGGGGCGCTGGTGCTGGTCATGCTGGTGCTGGTGCCGCTGCTCTGGCAGCAGGTGATCAACCTGTTCAACGAGCTGCCGCGGATGCTCGGCGAGGGCCAGTCGTTGCTGCTCCTGCTGCCGGAGCGCTACCCCAACCTGATCACCGACCAGCAGGTGGTGCAGGCCATCGACACGGTGCGGGGCGAGGCGGGCAAGATCGGCCAGTGGGTGTTGTCGCTGTCGCTGTCGAGCCTGCCGGTGCTGATCGGGGTGATGATCTACCTGGTGCTGGTGCCGATCCTGGTGTTCTTCTTCCTCAAGGACCGCGAGCTGATCGGCAACTGGATGCGCGGCTACCTGCCGCGCGAGCGCGCCCTGATCACCCAGGTGGCCGAGGAGATGAACCAGCAACTGGCCAACTACATCCGTGGCAAGGTCATCGAGATCATCATCTGCGCGGTGGTGTCCTACGTCGTCTTCGCCTTCCTGGGGCTGAACTACGCGGCGCTGCTGGCACTGCTGGTCGGTCTGTCGGTGGTGGTGCCCTACATCGGCACCGTGGTGGTGACCGTACCGGTGGCGCTGATCGCGCTGTTCCAGTGGGGCTTCGGTGATCAGTTCATGTACGTGATGCTGGCCTACCTGGTGATCCAGGGCCTCGATGGCAATGTGCTGAACCCGCTGCTGTTCTCCGAAGCGGTCAACCTGCACCCTATCGTGATCATCTGCGCTGCGCTGCTGTTCGGCGGGCTGTGGGGTTTCTGGGGTATCTTCTTCTCGATCCCCCTGGCGAACCTGTTCAAGGCGCTGCTCGATGCCTGGCCGCGGGTGGCCCCGCCGGAGCCGAACACCTGACACGAAAAAGGCCGCGATGGCGGCCTTTTCTTTTGAACGTGGCGGTCAGGCCTTGTGCAGCGCCTGGGCGGCTGCCAGCACCGCATCCACATGGCCGGCCACGCGGAGGTTACGCCACTCCTGACGCAGGACGCCGTCCTTGTCGATCAGGAAGGTGCTGCGCACGATGCCCATGTATTCCTTGCCGTAGTTCTTCTTCAGCTGATACACGCCGAACTGGTCGCACAAGGTGTGCTCCGGGTCGCTGATCAGCTCGAAGGGGAACTCCTGCTTGCACTTGAAGCTTTCATGCTTCTTCAGGCTGTCCATCGACACGCCGAACACCTGGGTGTTGGCGGCCTGGAACTCGGGGTAGCGGGCGCGGAAATCCAGCCCTTCGGTGGTGCAGCCCGGGGTGCTGTCCTTGGGGTAGAAATAGATCACTACCTGCTGGCCCTTGAGGGCGGACAGCGAGACGGTCTGGCCACTGGTGGCCTCGGCGGTGAAGTCGGCAACCGGTTGGTCGAGGGTGACGGCCATGAACAGCTCCTTATGGATTTTGCGGGCGCCAGGGCTCGATCAGGGCATCCAGATTCAGGGCGTCGGCGAAATCGAGGAACTGGTCGCGCAGCCAACTGATCTGCGTGCCGGCGGGCAGGGTCACGGTCAGGGTGGCGTTGAGCATGGTGCCGCCGGTCTGGGGCGCCTGGTAGGTGTCGCAGGTCAGGTTCTCCAGCTCGACATGGTGGTCGATGAAGAACTGGCAGAGCTCGTTGAGAATGTCGGGGCGGTACACCGAGCTGACGTACGCCACGTACGGCAGGGCCTGCGGACGGGCTTCCGAGGCGCCGCTGCGGATCACGTTGACGGAGAAGCTGTGCTTCTTCGCCAGGCCCGGCAGGCTCGACTCCAGGCGGGCCAGGGCATCCCAGCTGCCGGAGATCTGCAGGACCAGGGCGCTGAACTCACCATGGCGACTCAGGCGTGTGCTGATCACGGCGCAGCGGTTCTCATGGCTGGCACGGCACAGGACATTGGTCAGCTCCATGGCGTTGGGGCCGAGCGCACTGATGACGAGGAATTGTTCGCGAACTGGGGGGGTGGACATGCAGCCTTCCTAAACGATGAACGGTCGGCGCGGTTCGACGTGGCCGACCAAAGCCGGAAGGGTAGCGAAAAGCAGGGCGCAGGGGAATGCCGGCCACCGCCTCATGCAGCGAATGTTGCTGCATTCGCGACGAAAGTTCTCTTGCCCGGCAGCCTTGTGCGTCGCTTGTGCAAGGCTGGTGGCGCCAGTACCATTACGGCTCTCTTTTTCCGGCAGGAGCGGTTGCATGATTGCGGGCAGTATGGTGGCACTGGTCACGCCCATGGATGCGCAGGGTGGTCTCGACTGGGACAGCCTGAGCAAACTGGTGGATTTCCACCTGCAAGAGGGCACCAATGCCATCGTCGCGGTCGGCACCACCGGTGAGTCCGCTACCCTGGACGTGTCCGAACACATCGAAGTGATCCGCCGCGTGGTCGACCAGGTCGCCGGGCGCATTCCGGTGATCGCCGGTACCGGTGGCAACTCCACCCGCGAGTCGGTCGAGCTGACCCGGGCCGCCAAGGACGTGGGCGCCGACGCCTGCCTGCTGGTCACCCCGTACTACAACAAGCCGACCCAGGAAGGCCTGTACCAGCACTTCCGCCACATCGCCGAAGCCGTGGCGATCCCGCAGATCCTCTACAACGTACCGGGCCGCACCGTGTGCGACATGCTGCCGGAGACCGTCGAGCGCCTGTCGAAGATCGACAACATCATCGGCATCAAGGAAGCCACCGGCGACCTGCAGCGTGGCCAGGAAGTCCTGGACCGCGTGAGCAAGGACTTCCTGGTGTATTCCGGCGATGACGCCACCGCCGTCGAACTGATGCTGATCGGTGGCAAGGGCAACATCTCGGTCACCGCCAACGTCGCCCCGCGCGCCATGAGCGATCTGTGTGCCGCCGCCATGCGTGGCGAAGCCGCCATCGCCCGCGCCATCAATGATCGTCTGATGCCGCTGCACAAGGCGCTGTTCATCGAATCCAACCCGATTCCGGTGAAGTGGGCCCTGCACGAAATGGGCAAGATGCCCGACGGCATCCGCCTGCCGCTGACCTGGCTCAGCCCGCGTTGTCATGAACCGCTGCGTCAGGCCCTGCGCCAGTCCGGCGTATTGGTTTAATCGAGGAATTACTGCGCATGAAGCGACTGGCCGGACTCTCTGCACTTGCTCTGATCATCTCCAGCACCAGCGGTTGCGGCTGGCTGTGGGGTGAAGATGGCTACTTCCGCGACCGCGGCGGTGACTACCTGAACGCTCGCCAAACCGCACCGATGCAATTGCCGCCTGACGCCGACTCCAAGCGTCTCGACCCGCTGCTGCCGGTGCCGCAGCACATCGCCGACAGCACCGCTGTCGAGGGCGAGTTCGAAGTGCCGCGTCCGCAGGCCCTGGCCGTGACCGCCAACGTCAGCGAATTCAGCCTGCAGCGCAGCGGCGAGTCGCGCTGGGTCGTGGCGCAGCGCGTACCGGCCGAAGTGTGGCCTATCGCCCGTCAGTTCTTCGAAGACAACGGTTTCCGCATCGCCGACGAGCGTCCGCAGACCGGTGAATTCAGCACCGCCTGGCAGCGTACCGATGAACTGTCCAGCGCCCTGGCTCGCCGCCTGAGCGGCGAGACTTCCGGTGATGCCGAGACCCGCGTGCGGGTGCGCATCGAGCCGGGCGTGCAGCGCAACACCAGCGAAATCTTCGTGGTCAGCGCCGAGCGTCCTGCCGGCAGCACCGCCGATGTCGCGTTTACCGCCAACAGCGTCAACACCGGTGCTGATTCCGCGCTGCTCGACGAGCTGCTGACCAGCCTGGCCCGCAGCGCCGAGCAGGGCGGCTCCGTGTCCCTGCTGGCCGCCCGCGACTACGACGCCCCGAGCCGCGTCAGCCTCTCCGAAGACGGCAACGGCAACCCGGTGCTGAACCTGGGCGCCGATTTCGACCGTGCCTGGTCCGGCGTCGGCCGCTCCCTGGAAATGGCCGATGTACGCATCGACGACATCAACCGCAGCCTGGGCGTGTACTACGTCAACCTGGCCGAAAGTGCCCAGCGCAAGGATGAAGAGCCTGGCTTCTTCAGCCGTCTGTGGGGCAGCGCACCGACCAAGGAAGAAATCGAAGCGCGTGCCGAGCGCTACCAGGTACGCCTGACGCCGGTTGGCGACAGCGTGCAGGTGACCGTGGAAAAAGACCTCAACACCGTAGCACCGTCCGATGTGGCGCGCCGGATTCTGGGTCTGATCCAGGAAAACCTCGGCTAAACACGGCTGCGTACCCGCACCACCAATAGGCGAAACCCCACCGGGTTTCGCCTGTTTCGTTTCCTAAAGGCGGAAATCTCGACATGACCACACCCTCGAACCTGAGCCTGAAGAAAATCTATTCGGGCAAAGTCCGCGACCTCTACGAAGTGGACGACAAGCGCATGCTGATGGTCGCCACCGACCGCCTCTCGGCCTTCGACGTCATCCTCGCCGAACCGATTCCGGACAAGGGCAAGATCCTCACCGCGATTTCCAACTTCTGGTTCGACAAACTGGCGGACGTGGTGCCCAACCATTTCACCGGCGACAAGGTCGAGGACGTGGTGTCGGCCGCCGAGCTGCCCCTGGTCGAGGGCCGTGCCGTGGTCGCCAAGCGCCTCAAGCCGGTGGCAGTCGAGGCCATCGTGCGCGGCTACATCGTCGGCTCCGGCTGGAAGGAATACCAGAAGAGCGGCACCGTTTGCGGCATCCAGCTGCCGGCTGGTCTGAAGGAAGCTTCCAAGCTGCCGCAGCCGATCTTCACCCCGTCGACCAAAGCCGCCGTTGGCGACCACGACGAGAACATCTCCTTCGAGCGCTGCGAAGCCATCATCGGTGCCGAGCTGGCGGCCAAGGTGCGTGATACCTCGATCGCCCTGTACACCGCGGCCGTCGAGTACGCGGCCACCCGCGGCATCATCATCGCCGACACCAAGTTCGAGTTCGGCCTGGACGAAGACGGCACCCTGACCCTGATGGACGAAGTGCTGACTCCGGACTCCAGCCGCTTCTGGCCGGCCGAAAGCTACGCTGAAGGCAAGAACCCGCCGAGCTTCGACAAGCAGTTCGTGCGTGACTGGCTGGAATCCACCGGCTGGAACAAGGAGCCGCCGGCCCCGGCCGTACCGGCTGACGTCGCGAAGAAGACCGCCGACAAGTACCGCGAAGCCCTGACCAAGCTGACCTCCTGATCGCGGTCACGCTCGATCCCAAGAGGCGCTTCGGCGCCTCTTTTCGTTGGTGGCGCATGCGCCTTCCGGCTGGCTGGGCTAGCCTCTGGCGACGGTCGCCGGCGGCGGCCCTCCACCTATGAACGAGGCCTGCCCATGGCGCTCACCGTGCTCCTGCGTTGCGACAACCTCGACGCCACCCGCCACTTCTACCAAGCGCTGCTTGGCTTTACCGTGGCCCGGGCGGGGGACACCCTGACGGTCGAGCAGTATGGTGGTGTGCTGATCTTCACCGAGCAGGACCTGTGGCACGGCCAGCCTGGGTTCACCGGCACCTTCTATTTCAGCGTGCCGGATGTGGATGCTCTGTTCGCCGCCCTCAAGGACCGCGTACCGCTGGCCTGGCCGCTGCAAGTCATGCCCTATGGCGGGCGGGAATTCGGCATCCGCGATTGCAATGGCTACCACTTGGCGTTTCGACAACTGATTACAGGTTGAAACGGGATATCGCTCGCAGCTGGAGGACCCGCCGTGTGCAGACGCCTGCCGATGGGCTAGTGTGAAACCCCGTCTCACTATGCAGGTACGCAACCCATGAGCTCTCGCAAGCCCGTCACTGCGGATACATTGCTGTCACAGACGGGGCCACAGGTGACCAAGGTCAGCGCCGAGGCGCTGGCAGCGGATGAACAGGCGCTCGTGGCCGCAGCCAATGCCCTGGGCTACGCCATCGAGTCGGTCTGGGACTTCGTCAACAACACCCCGCGGCCCGGGCTCGACAGCCCCTTCACTGGCCCGTATGAACGCGCCTACCCGATGCTGATCGAACACCTTCGCCAGCCCCACCACCCACGGATACGGGAGGGCATCATCCGCGCGCTGACCGTCAAGGATGGCGGCGAAGCGGTCTGGTCCGCCCTGTACCAGGCATTCACCGAAGAAACCGACAACCTCCAGCGCTGGACCCTGGCCAACGCCCTCAGCATCGCCATGCCGCCCCGCCAACGCGCCCAGCACCCCGAGATCGCCCGCGTGTTCAAGAACGCCGGGGCGCTTTGAGGCGAACAAACAGCAAGAGGAAAAGGCGCCAGCCAGCCACCGTTTCAGGCATCGGGGCTTTGTGGTCGTAGGGGAGGGGGCGGCAGACTGAAATACCGGTGCGGGAAGCACTGGGCTAACGAAGACACTGGGGTCAGCATCCTGCCGGTTCACACTTCGTTAACCCAGTGGCCGGGGAGGGTAACGCGCTGGTGGCACTGTGCCAACCTTTTGTAACCGAATGAGTTCACAAAAGTGAGCGGCAGACGTGCGATGAAGGCGCCCGCCGGTAGGTTGACTCCTTCGTTAGTTGTCATGCGGTTCCAGTGGTTTGCCGTTCTCCTGGCTTGGCTTCTCCTGCATAAACGTATATGCATTGTGAATACCTGTTGAGGCACGAGGGGATCACCGTGGCCAAAGAAGCCGTTTTCAACCTGAAGCTGGAACCTGAATTGTGGGAGGCTTTCATGGCTGCCGCTCAGGCCGTTCACCTGCCAGCCTCCCAGGTCATGCGAGACCTCATGCGCGATTTCATCCGGCAGCAACAGCAGGCCATGGCACATGACGAGTTCGTGCAGCACAAGGTTGATGCTGCCAGGGCGTCGGTCGAGGCCGGCCGTGGCCGCTCAAATCACGACGTAGAGGCCGAGTTCGCCGCTCGCCGTGCCAAGGCGCAGGGACACGAATGAAGGTTATCTGGACCCCTAAATCGCTGCGGACCGTCTGGATATCTGGGAATACATAAGCGCTGCCAATCCCGGCGCTGCAGTCCATATGGATGAGCGGTTCAGCGCAGCGGCAGCCGCCCTGGCCGACTTCCCCGACAGGGGCAGATTGGGAACGGCTCCCGGTACCCGCGAGCTGATTCCTCACGACAACTACCGGCTCGTCTATCAGGTAGAAAGCGATGCGGTATGGATTCTGGCCTTGGTGCACGTCGCCAGAATGTGGCCGTCCCTTCAGCCTTAAGTGGTGGCTTTCCTCGACACTTCGTTCGCCATAGAAACAAAAAGCCCCTGAAACTCAACGAGCTTCAGGGGCTTTCAGTCTTGCGATATGGCGGGAAGATAGGGATTTGAACCCTAGGTACCATCGCTGATACAACGGATTTCGAATCCGTCCCGTTCGGCCACTCCGGCATCTTCCCGTGGCGGCGCGCATGATAGCAGCCTAAGTGCGTTTGGCGAAGCCCGTTTCGCAATTTTTTCGCATGCTTTCAGGTGCTTGCGCGTTCCCGTCGTTTTTCCTGCCCTGTTCGCCCCGGCTGTAGCACCTGCGCGATGCTGGCGTATCGCCGGTTTTCCGGATTAATGCGCTTCACTTTATATTTCTAAAAGAAATAACAAAATAATAATTAAGTATTTTTGTGGAATAAAAAATCCCCGTAATGTCGCGCTCACCCCGCTGCACCAGGCCGGGTCATTACTCCCTGCTCATGGCTGAAGATCCAGCCAGAGTCGCCAACACGAGAACAATACGATGAAGAAAGCACTGCTGTTGACCGCCCTCGCGGCTGCCTTTTCGATTTCTGCCGCCCAGGCTGGCGAGAAGCTGGTCGTGGCCGCCACGCCTGTACCGCACGCGGAGATCCTCGAGCTGATCAAGCCGCAGCTGGCGAAGGAGGGGGTCGATCTGGATGTCAAAGTCTTCACCGATTACGTTCAACCCAACCTGCAGGTGCAGCAGAAGCAGCTGGATGCCAACTACTTCCAGACCAAGCCTTACCTGGACACCTTCAACTCCAGCCGCGGCACTGACCTGGTGATCGTCAAGGGCGTGCACGTCGAGCCCTTCGGCGGTTACTCCAGCAAGTACAAGGCGCTGAGCGAGCTGCCGGACGGCGCGACCATCGCCATCCCGAACGAGGGCAGCAACAGCGGCCGTGCTCTGTTGCTGCTGCAGAAGGCCGGTCTGCTGAAGCTCAAAGACCCGAGCAACGCCCAGGCGACGCCGAAGGACATCGCCGAGAACCCGCACAACTTCAAGTTCAAGGAGCTGGAAGCGGCCATCCTGCCGCGCGTGCTGGATCAGGTCGACCTGGCGCTGATCAACACCAACTACGCCCTGGAAGCCAAGCTCGATCCGGGTAAGGACGCGCTGGTCATCGAAGGCCGTGACTCCCCGTACGTGAACTACCTGGTGGCCCGCCCGGACAACCAGGACAGCGATGCCATCAAGAAGCTGTCCGCCGCGCTGACCAGTCCTGAAGTGAAAGCCTTTATCGAGAAGCGCTATTCGGGCGCCGTTGTCCCGGCGTTCTGATCGACCTCAGCCTCACCAGCTCCGCACCGGGGCCTGGTGAGCAACGACCACGGTGGTGAACCTGTGCAAACAGGTTTGCAGTTTCGCGCCGACCGGCCCAGCCGCGTCGGCGTTTTTTTGCCTGCTCTCTTTAGTGTTCCAGCCGTGCCAGCCACTCGGTGATCAGCGTCGCGCTGGCCTGTTCCAGGCCCTGGGCGTAGCGCTTGGCGTCGTAGCGCAGGGTGATCGGGTCGATGCCTGAGGTGGCCAGTTCGCTGGCATGGCCCAGCAGCCAGTGCTCGAAGCGCGCACCCAGCGCCTCCGGGTGGAACTGCAGGCCGAGCACGTTCGGCCCGCGGGAGAACGCCTGGTTGCGGCAGATCGAAGTGGAGGCGAGGCGTGCGCAGCCTTCCGGCAGGTCGAAAGTGTCGCCGTGCCAGTGCAGCACGGGCACGTTGCGCAGCGCCGCGAGGGGCTGGTGCTCGACGTTGCTGGCCAGGTCGAGCACCGACCAGCCGATTTCCTTGGCCGGGCCGGGATACACCCGCGCGTCGAGGGCGGCGGCCATCAGCTGCGCGCCGAGGCAGATGCCGAGGGTCGGGCGGTTGGCCGCCAGGCGCTCGCGCAGCAAGGCGGTCTCGGCGGAGACCACCGGGTAAGCCTCGTGGTCGTAGACGCCAATCGGCCCGCCGAGTACCACCAGCAGGTCGGGGCCCAGCGGGTCGAGCTGGCTGATGTCGTGTTCGGCGGCCTCGATGTAATCGATGCGGTAGCCAGCGTCGCGCAGCGGTTGCGCGAAGCTGCCGAGGTCCTCGAAACCGACGTGGCGGATGGCGAGCAGGGTGCGTTGGGTCATGGTCAGTGTTCCGGGTGTCAGGCGGGCCGAGCGGCCCTGGCCAATAGGATGTGTTCGAGGTCTTTCAGCGCGGCGGCGGCCGTGGCCAGCGGCTCCACGCCGCAGCCGATCGCCAGCGTTTCGCCCATGGCATCGGTGGTGATGCGGATCGCCTTGTTCTTGCCGTTCACCTGGGCGAAGGGGTCGGATGCGGGATAGGTCTTGATGCCGACGCTGGCGCAGACCTCCCCACCCACCTGGGTCAGGCTGCCCACCAGCTTAGGCACCAGCCCTTGGGCGCGCCACGCGGCGATGCGTTCGGCGGTGACCGACTGGATGCCATCGACCACCAGGTCGTCCATCGTCAGGTCGGCGCCGAGGCCGAAGTTGGCGAGCAGCAACAGCTTGCAGGCGGTGTCCCAGCCCTCGGTGTCGTTGCGCGGGTCGGCTTCGGCAAAGCCGCCGGCCTGGGCCTCGCGCAACGCGGCGTCGAAACCGAGGCCCTGGTTGATCATGGCGTCCAGCAGGTAGTTGGTGGTGGCATTGAGGATGCCCTCGACGCTGAACACCTGGCAGCCGGCCAAGCTGTGTTCGAGCAAGTCCAGCGTCGGCAGGGCGGCGGCGGCCGCGCCACTGAGCTTGAGCAGCGCCCCGGACGCCTGGGCGAGGTCGCGCAGGTGCGGCCCGCTGTGCACCAGTGCGCCCTTGGAAATGACGATGCAGTCCCGCCCGGTCGCCAGCGCCTCGCGCAGGTAGGCAAGGCCCGGCCCGCCCGTGCGGAAGTCGCTCGGCCCCGCCTCGATCAGCACCTCGGCATCGCTGGCCTGGATGAAATCCGGCCCCGACAGGCCCGCTTCGAGGGAATCCAGGCGGTCCGCTTCCAGGCCGGCTGCATCGGCCAGGCCGGTGCGCGAGCCGCACACCGCCACCAGGCGCACGTCCACGCCATACACCTGGCGATAGCGCTCGCGGCGCGACAGCAGCAGCTGTGCCGTTGCGCGGCCCACGCCGCCGAAGCCGGCGATAGCAACCTTGAGCGTTTGCATGGGTTCTGTCCTTGCGCGGTTACTTGGCGAACAGGTTGTTGATGTCGGCAAAGGCCTTCATCTCGACCGCGTTGCCGCTGGGGTCTTTGAAAAACATGGTGGCCTGTTCACCCGGTTCGCCCTTGAAACGGATATAGGGCTTGATGATGAACTCGACGTTCGCCTCGGTCAGGCGCTCGGCGGCCGCCTGCCAGTCCTGCATCGGCAGGACGACACCGAAGTGGCGCACCGGCACGCCATGGCCGTCCACCGCGTTGACCGGCACCGCGCCCGCTTCATCGGGCGCCAGGTGCGCGACGATTTGGTGACCGTAGAAATTGAAGTCGATCCAGTCCGCCGAACTGCGGCCTTCGCTGCAACCGAGCAGGTTGCCGTAAAAATCGCGGGCGGCCGCCAGATCGTCAACCGGAAATGCAAGGTGGAAGGGGCAGAGCGCAGTCATGGGGGCTTCCTCGTTGGGGGCGGGAGTGGGTCAGCGAGGTCCATCCTAGTCGGCGACAAGAATCACGAAAAACGATATGTTCTGATCGTGAGTAAAACGGAGCGTTATCAGTCGCCATGATCACTGAACTGCGTACCCTGATCGCCGTGGCGCGCCATGGCACCTTCCGCGCCGCGGGCGAGCGCATCGGCCTGACCCAGGCGGCAGTCAGCGGCCACATGCGGCGCCTGGAAGAAACCCTGGGCTTCGACCTGTTCGAGCGAACCGGCCGCTCGGCGACGCTGAATGCCGCCGGCCTGCGCACCCTGGCCCGGGCCGAAGCGCTGGTGCTCGAGTTCGACGCCCTCGGCGACCCACTGAAGGACGAAGAGTGGAACACGCCGCTGAAGATCGGCGCGATTGCCTCGGTGCAGGCCACCCTCCTTACGCGCGCGCTGGTGCCGTTCCGCCAGCGCTTCCCGCAGTGCCGGGTGCACCTGTCGCCGGACGTTTCGTTGCATCTTATGGACCAGGTCGAAGCCGGTGAGCTGGACCTGGCGATCCTCATCCGCCCGGCATTCGAACCGCCCCGGGACCTGATGTGGACGCCCCTGGTGCGCGAGCCCTATGTGCTGCTCGCCGGCCAGGCTATCGACGGCAATGACTGGCGAGAGGTGCTGCTGGAGCAACCCTTCATTCGCTACAGCCGCTCCTCGTTCGGCGGGCGCCAGGTGGAGCGCTTCCTGCTCGAAGAGTCAGTGGCAGTCCAGGAGTGGATCGAGGTCGACGATATCCAGGCCATGGTGGCGATGGTCGAAAGCGGCCTGGGTGTGGCCGTGGTGCCGCTGACCGAAACCATCCTGCCGCTGCCACCCACCGTCCGCGCCATCCCCCTCGAACCCACCCAGGCCCACCGCGAAATCGGCGCGCTGCACCGCAAGATCAGCCACTCCCATGCGGCGGCGGGGTTTATCGAGTGTTTGCAGGGGGCGGGCACGTGATGAACAGGCCTGCCCGCCGCTGGAACCGCAGGGGGCAGGCCTTTCACGCGCCGACCGTTACAACCTCAACGCCGTACGCTGCGCCATGTGGCCGCCACCCAGAGGCGAACACAGGCGCTGGTGCACGCGGCTGAGAAAGCCCAGTTCGAACGCGTGGCGCTGGGCACCCGGTGGGAACAGCTGGCGCTCCAGCATCAGCGTGGCCCACAGCCAACCGCTATTGCTTGCATCCAGCCAGGCCTGCGCCTGCTGCACGCCCCGGGCGAAACTCTCCCGGCAATCCTCACCCAGCCCGAACGCCGCAGCCGGGTGCCCTTCGTGGGCGGGGAGGTGGGTAATCAGCCGCTCATTCATGGCCGTTCCTCCTTGCGGCCTGGGTCTGGCCGTAAAGCAGGATCAAGTCATGCAGCAGCGCTCTGCCGGCGTCCTGCTGCGCCGAAGACAGGTGACGGCTAAAGCATGATAAATCGGCCCATTGCCGGTCATCTGTCCGGGAGCCACCTGCGAGAAACTGGTTTTTATTCGGTTGATTTGTCTCAAATGAGTCAATGTTGACTCATTAGGTCCTTTGGTGAATCATGCGCCGCTCGTTAAAACTGAGATAGCGGCCATGTCCTCCACCCCCCACAACCGTTGGTTGATCCTCACTGCCGTCATGTTGGCGTTCCTGCCGGTGGTGATCGACATGACCATCCTGCATATTGCCGTGCCGTCGCTGACCCAGGCGCTCAAAGCGAGCAGCACCGAGGTACTGTGGATCATCGATGTGTATCCGTTGCTCATGGCCGGGTTGCTGGTGCCGATGGGGACGCTGGCCGACCGCCTGGGTAATCGCCGTGTGTTGTTGATCGGTTTGGCCGTGTTCGGCATGGCGTCTCTGTTGGCCGCGTTTTCCCGGACACCCGCCATGCTGATCGGTGCGCGCATGCTGCTCGCGCTGGGTGGGGCGATGATCATGCCCTGCGTGCTGGGGATCATCCGTCGCACCTTCGAAGATGAGCAGGAACGGGCCATGGCCTTGGGCATATGGGGGACGGTCAGCGCAGCAGGCGCTGCCGTGGGACCACTGGTTGGCGGTGCGTTGCTGGAGCATTTCTGGTGGGGGTCGGTGTTCCTGATCAATGTGCCGCTGATGGCGGTGGTTATTCCAGCCGCATGCGTACTGCTGCCCCGCGTGGAAACCATCAACCCGGGCGAATGGAAGATAGGCCAGGCCCTTATGCTGATCATCGGCGTCATCGCCGTCGTGTATGGCGTCAAGGCCGGGATTGGCGCGACGGCATCGCTGCCGGTCATCGCCGCGATCATGCTGTTCGGTCTGGGGCTGCTTGGGGTGTTTGTGCGCAAGCAGTTGCAATCGACCGTGCCCATGCTGGATCTGGGATTGTTCGCACATCCAGCCATCCTGGCCGGAATCGTCATGGCGTTGTTCGTGACCGGCGCGCTGGCTGGCGTCGAGCTGACCCTGGCGATGGAACTGCAATACGTGCTGGACCGAACGCCGCTTCAAGCCGGTATTTTCATGATTCCCATCATGGTGGCAGCCGCCGTTGGCGGGCCGGTGGCCGGTCTTCTGTCCAACCGGCTCGGTCTGCGTCTGGTGGCAAGCCTGTCGCTGGTCGTGTCGGCAGGCTCCCTGGCCCTGCTGCCCTTGGTGGGCTTCGAGGCGGGCCTGGTCCTTCCGTTTCTGCTGGCACTGCTCGGGCTGGCACTGAGCATCGGGCTGACCGCTTCGTCCATCGCCATCATGGGCGCCGTGGACGCCAGCAAGGGGGCCGCTGCCGGTTCACTCGAGGCCTCGGCGTACGAGCTGGGATCCGGTCTGGGCATCACCTTTTTTGGCGTGTTCATGTCCAGCGTCTTCAGTCGCTCGCTCTCGCTTCCTCCAGACCTGGAGCCGACGCTTGCTGCACGCGCTGTGACGTCGATTGGTGACAGCTACCTGGTGGCCAGTGAACTCCCGGCAGGCCAGGCTGCCGCGCTGATAGAGGGCGCGAAGGTTGCCTTTTCCTCCACCACGTCGGTTTTGCTGAGTACCTGTGCTGCGTTGTTGGGACTGCTTGCACTGGTGGTGTTCGTGCTGCTGAAAAACTACCGCAGGTCCTCGGCCAACGAACGCACAATGAGCGCCCCTTAGAAAAGGGGAGGGGTTTATTTTTCGCCAGGCAGCCGGGGGGAGGGCATCGATCCAGCGACGGCGTAAGGCCTGCCCGCCGCTGGCACCGCAGCAGGCAAGCCCTCCAGGCGCCAGCCGCTACAACCTCAACGCCGTGCGCCGCGCCACGTGCTCGCCACCCAACGGCGAACACAGGCGCTGGTGCACGCGGCTGAGAAAGCCCAGCTCGAAGGCATGGCGCTGCGCACCCGGCGGGAACAACTGGCGCTCCAGCAACAGATTGGCCCACAGCCAACCGCTGTCTTTCGCATCCAGCCAGGCCTGCGCCTGCTGCACGCCCCGGGCGAAACTCTCCTGACAATCCTCGCCCAGCCCGAATGCCGCAGCCGGGTGCCCATCGTGGGCGGGGAGGTGGGTCATCAGCCGCTCATTCATGGCCGTTCCTCCTTGCGGCCTGGGTCTGGCCGTAGAGCAGGATCAAGTCATGCAGCAGCGCTTTGCCGGCTTCCTGCTGCGCCGACGACAAGTCGGGCGGCAACTCGGGTAACGCATCGGGAATGGGGCGATCAGCCGAGGCCGAGCTGGCGGGAGCCGGGAAGGGGATAACGACGGGATCAGATTTGGCCATGCAGCACCTCCACGGCGGAAGTCGACAAAGCAGCCAGCAGCCCAGGGC
>NZ_JAOCAH010000020.1 GCF_029839275.1 Pseudomonas sp. GD03944 | reverse complement strand
CATTTGGCGAACAGCTGACCGATGTCCTTGAACGCCTTGAACTCCAGGGCGTTGCCGCAGGGGTCGAAGAGGAACATCGTGGCTTGTTCGCCCACCTGCCCCTGGAAACGCACATAGGGTTCGATCACGAACCGCGTGTCCCGCGCCCGCAGCCGATCGGCCAGGCGCTCCCACTCGTCCCAGCCCAGCACCACGCCGAAATGCGGGACCGGTACGTCGTGGCCGTCCACCGCATTGCTGTGGGCGGCTTCCTGGTAGGCCATCTTCGGCGACTCGTGGATCACCAGTTGGTGGCCGAAGAAGTCGAAGTCCACCCAGTGGTCGCTGCTGCGGCCTTCGGCGCAGCCGAAAACCTCGCCGTAGAAATGCCGGGCGGCCGCCAGGTCGTACACGGGAATGGCGAGGTGAAAGGGACCGAGGGCCATGGCGGAACTCCAGAACGATGAATGTCCGTTGATTCTAGTAACGATAATTCTGATTAAAAGCGAATATCCTTGCTCGCAACCACGAACAAAATCGATCAGTCGGGTGGCCCATGCTGCGTGAGTTGAAAACCTTCGTGACGGTCGCCCGCCAGGGCACCTTCGCCGCCGCGGGCCAGCGGGTAGGCCTGACCCAGTCCGCCGTCAGCGCGCAGATGCGTGTGCTGGAACAGGGCCTGGGCGTGCGCCTGTTCGACCGCAGTGGTCGCGCCGCGGTGTTGAACGCGGCCGGCCGGCATGCCTTGCCGCTGGCCGAACAGATGCTGGCGCTGTATGCGCAGATGGCCCTGCCGACGGCGGTGGCCGAGTGGCAGGGCGAGCTGAAGATCGGGGCCATCGCCACGGTGCAGACCGGCCTGCTGCCGGAGGTGCTGCCACGCTTTCGTGCCATTGCGCCGCGGGTCGAGCTGAAGCTGGTACCGGGGGTGTCGCTGAACCTGCTGAGCCAGATCGACGCCGGCGAGCTGGACCTGGCGGTGATGATCAAGCCGCCCTTCGAGCTGCCCAAGGAACTGCTGCTGGTCGATCTGAAGCGCGAGCCGTTCGTGCTGATCGCGCCACCGGGCGTCGAGGGCGACGAGCCGCTGCGCCTGCTGGCCGAGCAACCCTTCGTGCGCTACGACCGCAGCTCGTTCGGCGGGCGCCAGGTCAGCCGTTTTCTGCGCGAGCAGCGCCTGGAGGTCCACGAAGCCCTGGAGCTGGACGAGGTGGACGCCATCGTGCGCATGGTCGAATGCGGGCTGGGGGTATCGCTGATCCCGCGGGCCGGCCTGTGGCTGCACCGGAATACGCGGGTGCGGGTGATCGAGCTGGGCGCGCTGACCTTTCACCGCGAGCTGGTGGCGGTGCTGCGCCGGGCCCAGCGCCAGCCCGCCCTGGAGAGTTTGCTGGCGTGCCTGTGCGAGGCCAGTCAGGGAGAGCTATCGGCACCGTAGGAGCGGCCTTGGCCGCGAGCTTTTTTCCGGCTGAGTTCGCTAAAAGCTCGCGGGCAATCGGAATGCCGCCCAGCCGCTCCTACAGGACGGTGTTGTGGCCATAAAAAATGCCGCGCCCGGTAAGGGGCGCGGCATTCTTCGAGGCCGTTACGGGGGCGGGTTCTTAGAACGCCGGCACCACCGCACCCTGGTATTTCTCCAGGATGAAGGCTTTGACTTCAGGGCTGTTCAGCGCCTTGGCCAGCTTCTGGATGGCCACGCTGTCCTTGTTGTCGGCGCGAGCGACCAGGTTGTTGACGTATGGCGAGTCGCTGCCTTCGATGGCCAGGGCGTCCTTGGTCGGGTTCAGCTTGGCTTCCAGGGCGTAGTTGGTGTTGATCAGCGCCAGGTCGACCTGGGTCAGCACGCGCGGCAGGGTCGCGGCTTCGAGCTCACGCACCTTGATGCTCTTCGGGTTCTCGGCGATGTCCTTGGGGGTGGCCAGGATGTTCGAGGAATCCTTGAGGGTGATCACGCCCGCCTTCTGCAGCAGCAGCAGGGCACGGCCGCCGTTGGTGGCGTCGTTCGGGATCACCACGGCGGCGCCTTGCGGCAGTTCCTTGATGTCCTTGATCTTGCTGGAGTACGCGCCGAAGGGCTCGACGTGCACGCCGACCACGCTGACCAGCTCGGTGCCACGGCTCTTGTTGAACTCGTCCAGGTACGGCTGGTGCTGGAAGAAGTTGGCGTCCAGGCGCTTCTCGGCGACCTGCACGTTGGGCTGCACGTAATCGGTGAAGACCTTGATGTCCAGCTCGACGCCGTCTTTGGCCAGGGCCGGTTTGACGAATTCGAGGATCTCCGCGTGCGGCACGGCGGTGGCGGCGATGCGCAGGGATTCAGCCTGGGCGGCGCCGGAGAACGCGGCGACGACGGCGAGGGCAGTCAGCAGTTTTTTCATGAACGACTCCTTGTGGCGACGCCTGTCGCCTTATTTTCTTGAAAAGTGCACCACCAGCTTGTCGCCGACGGTTTGCAGAATTTGTACGAGCACCACAAGCAGCGCCACGGTCACGAACATCACGTCCGTCTGATAGCGTTGATAGCCATAACGCACCGCCAGGTCGCCCAGGCCGCCGCCGCCGATCAGGCCGCTCATTGCGGTGTAGGACACCAGGGTAATGACGGTCACCGTGATGGCTGCAAGGATGCCAGGCAGCGCTTCGGGCAACAGGGCGTTGAAGATTATCTGCCGGGTGTTGGCACCCATGGCCTGGGTCGCCTCGATGATGCCGCGGTCAACTTCGCGCAGGGCGGTTTCCACCAGCCGTGCGAAGAACGGCGTGGCACCGACTACCAGCGGCGGAATGGCGCCCACTACCCCAAGCGACGTGCCGGTAATCATCACGGTGAGAGGGATCATCAGGATCAGCAGGATAACGAAAGGGATCGACCGGAGAACGTTCACCACCAGCGCCACGACGCTATAAAGCGCCTTCTGCTCGAACATCTGCCGAGGCCCGATAAGGAACAGCAGCACGCCGAGGGGCAGGCCGAACAGTATGGTGAATGGCATGGTGCCGCCGAGCATGTACAGGGTATCGAGGCTGGCGTAGCCGATTTCCGCCCAGTCGACGTTGGGCAGCAGGCGAGTCATCAGGGCTTCCATCAGCGCAGCACCTCCAGGTGAACGTCGGCGGCGCCGAAGCGGGCGATGGCGGCGTCGATGTCGCCGCCGGTCAGGGCCAGGGTCAGCTGGCCGTAGGGGGTGTCCTTGATGCGGTCGATACGGCCGGCCAGGATGCTGTAGTCCACCCCGGTCTCCCGGGCCACGGTGCCGAGCAGCGGTGCGTAGGTCGATTCACCCTGGAAGGTCAGGCGCAGAATGCGGCCGCTGACATGGGCGAAGTCGTCGCGCTGCTCCTCTTCGTCGACATGCTCGGATTCGAGCACGAAGCGGCGGGTGGTCGGGTGCTGCGGGTGCAGGAAGACATCGGCTACCGGGCCCTGTTCGACGATCACGCCGGCATCCATCACCGCCACGCGGTCGCACACCCGGCGGATCACGTCCATCTCGTGGGTGATCAGTACGATGGTCAGGTTCAGCTCGCGGTTGATCTCGGCCAGCAGTTGCAGCACCGAGGCGGTGGTCTGCGGGTCGAGGGCGCTGGTGGCCTCGTCGCAGAGCAGGATCTTCGGCCGGGTCGCTAGAGCCCGGGCGATGCCCACACGCTGTTTCTGCCCGCCGGACAGCTGTGCCGGGTATTTGTTGGCGTGGTCCTGAAGACCGACGCGCTCGAGCAGCGCGGCGACGCGCTGATCGATCTCCGCGGTTGCCACGCCAGCCAGCTTCAAGGGCAGGGCGACGTTGGCGGCGACGGTTTTCGAGGACAGCAGGTTGAAGTGCTGGAAGATCATGCCGACCTGTTGGCGGAATCGGCGCAGCCCATCGGCATCGAGGGCGGTGACGTCGATACCGTCGACGTTGATGCGTCCGCCCGAAGGCTCTTCGAGGCGGTTGATCAGGCGCAGCAAGGTGCTTTTGCCCGCGCCGGAGTGGCCGATGATGCCAAACACTTCGCCGCGGGCGATGTGCAGGTCGGTCGGCTGCAGGGCAGGAATGGCGTGGCCACCGACGCGATACGCCTTGTGGACAGACTGGAATTCGATCACGCGTTGAAACCTTTTGGGTTTGTCGAGCTGCCGGGTAGGCATAAAAAGGCGGCTAGTCTACTCGCCGCCGCTTAGGCCGCAAAAATCTTTCTGGAGCTATGAATATAGCCAGAGAGAATTAGTCACTGGCGCGTTGCAGCCAGTGTAGTTGCCCGCCGTGCCTGCGTTACGGACGCTGCGGGCTGAGGATCAGCTGCGGCGTCTGGGTCGGCTTGATCGCCTGGCTGAGACGCGGGGTGAAACCCGGGTCGAGCCGCTTGATGCGTGCATTGAGCAGGGCCGCGACCCAGGGGTAGTCCTTGGCCTGGCGCACTTCGATGTGCACCGCACAGCGGAACGCCACCACGTCTTCGGCCACGCGGTCGAGCAGGCTGCGCAGGCGTTCATTGTCCTGGTTGTCGAGCATCGGCAAGGGCACCACGCTGCTGGCGGCGGCCGGGTCGATCAGCTTGGCCTTGGGCGCGGCCGGCGCCGGGGCAGGCTGCTGTTCGGTGGCCTGCAGCGCCGCGGCCTGGTGGTCGGCGGCCAGTTTCAGCTGGCGAGCCTGTTCGTGGCGGGCGAGCTCGGCCCGCGCGGCAGCCTGTTCGGCTGCTCGGCGCGCGTTTTCGGCGGCGTTCACTTCGGCTTCACGGGCCTGGGTGATGGCGCCGTCCAGGCCGGTGGTCAGGGCCGGTGCCTGGGGCATCAGGCTGCGGGCGTGGCTCAGGGCCTTGGTGGCGTGGTTCAGGTCGCCGCTCTGCAGGGCCTGTTGCCCCTGGGCCAGGTAGGCTTCGGCGAGCTGGCGCTGGTACTGCTCCAGGCGGGTGTCGCCCTGGGCCCGCTGCTGCAGGCTGGCCAGCTGGCTTTCGGCCACGGTCAGTTGACCGCTGGCCAGGCTCTGGTCGAGCTGACGGAAGGAGCTGACCAGGTCGTCAGTCGGCAGGTTGGCCGGTTGTGGCGCACTCTGGCAGCCGTGCAACAGCAGCGAAACCGTGAGTAAAGCAAGAGCACGTGAGGCGAACGACTTCATTCCTGCGAGTCTCAAGTTGTGCAAAAAACGCGCAAGTCTACACCGCCAGCGGGCCAGAGCCAAACCTGCGCCGTTTCGACGCAGGTTTGGCGGCGATCGCGTCTTCTACGCCGCGCGGCGTGGCAGGGCGAAGCTGAGCAGGAACAGGCTGGCGGCGGCGACCACGATGGACGGTCCGGCGGGGGTATCTTCGAACCAGGACAGGCTGAGGCCCGCGCACACCGCGACGATCCCCAGCAGGCTGGCACCGAAGGCCATCTGTTCAGGCGTGCGGGCATGGCGCTGGGCGGCGGCGGCCGGAATGATCAGCAGCGAGGTGATCAGCAGCACGCCGACGATCTTCATGGCCACGGCGATGACCACGGCGATCAGCAGCATCAGGCTCAGGCGGATGGCGGCCACCGGCAGGCCTTCGACCCTGGCCAGTTCCTCGTGCACGGTGATCGCCAGCAGAGGGCGCCAGAGCACGGCGAGCATCACCAGCACCAGGGCGCTGCCGCCGATGATCCAGGCCAGGTCGGTGGGGCCCACCGCCAGCAGGTCACCGAACAGGTAGCCCATCAGGTCGATGCGCACGTCGCGCATGAAGCTCAGGACCACCAGGCCCAGGGACAGGGTGCTGTGGGCAAGGATGCCGAGCAGGGTGTCGGATGCCAGCGGCTGGCGGGTCTGCAGGGTGACCAGCAGCACCGCCAGCAGCACGCAGCCCACGGTCACCGCGAAGGTCGGGCTGACATCCAGCATCAGTCCCAGAGCGACGCCGAGCAGCGCGGCATGGGACAGGGTGTCGCCGAAATAGGCCATGCGCCGCCAGACCACGAACGAACCCAGGGGGCCGGCGACCAGGGCCAGCGCCAGGCCGGCGAGCAGGGCGTTGAGCAGGAAATCAGCCATGGTTGCAGCCGTCTCCGTGCACATGGGGCTGGACCCGGCCCTTGATGGTCAGGCCCGGGGCGACCACTTCGCCATGCAGGTCATGGGCGTGGTCGTGATGGTGGTGGTAGACCGCGAGGCTCTTGGCGTCCTGGCCGAACAGCTCGACGAATGCCGGGTCGCCGCTGACCTGCTCGGGGTGGCCGGAGCAGCAGACGTGGCGGTTCAGGCAGACCACCTGGTCGGTGGTGCTCATCACCAGGTGCAAATCGTGGGAGACCATCAGCACGCCGCAGCCGTGGCGGTCGCGCAGGCGGGTGATCAGGCGGTAAAGCTCGGCCTGGCCGGCGACGTCCACGCCTTGCACCGGCTCGTCGAGTACCAGCAGTTCCGGCTTGCGCAGCAGGGCGCGGGCCAGCAGCACGCGCTGCAGTTCACCGCCGGAGATGCCTTGCAGCGGGCTGTCGATCACATGGCTGGCGCCCACTTCGGCCAGGGCGGCGGCCGCGTCGTCGCGTTTTACCCCCGGCACCAGGCGCAGGAAGCGCAGCACGCTGAGCGGCAGGGTGGCGTCCACGTGCAGCTTCTGCGGCATGTAGCCGACACGCAGGCGCGGTTTGCGCCAGACGTCGCCGGTGTCGGGCTTGAGCAGGCCGAGCACGGTGCGCACCAGAGTGGTCTTGCCGGCGCCGTTGGGGCCGATCAGGGTGACGATCTCGCCGGGCTTCACGCCCAGCTGGACGTCTTGCAGCACAGGCTGCCCGGCGAATTTGACGCCCACGCCATCGAGGCGGATCAGCACGTCGCTCATCAGGACTCCCGGCAACCCGCGCACAGGCCGATCACTTCCACGGTCTGGCCTTCCACGCTGAAGCCGACTTCCTTGGCGCTGGCGACGATGGCCTCGCTGATGGAGGTCTGCTCCAGCTCGATCGCCGCGTGGCAGGTGCGGCAGATGAGGAACTGCCCCTGGTGCGCGTGTTCCGGCTGGTTGCAGCCGACGAAGGCGTTGAGCGAGGCGATGCGGTGCACCAGGCCGTTTTCCAGCAGGAAATCCAGCGCACGGTACACGGTCGGCGGCGCGGCGCGGCGGCCGTCTTCATCGCTCAGCACGCCGAGGATGTCGTAGGCACCCAGCGGCTTGTGGCTTTGCCAGACCAGCTCCAGCACACGCTTGCGCAAGGCGGTCAGGCGCAGGCCTTGGCGTGCGCAGATGTTTTCCGCTTCGCTCAGGGCGTGGCTGACGCAGCGGGAATGGTCATGTGGGCGTGAAGCCAGGGGTGTAAGAATCATGGGCGGCGACGACTTGGCGTGGAGACGTTATTATATTACCCGTTCCTACCTGCTTGAGTGTTCCCCGTGTCGCGTCTTTTTTCGATCATTGGTCTGATTGTCGTCGGTCTTTCCACCAGCCTCACCGTGCGGGCCGAGGTGAGCGTGCTGACCAGCATCAAACCCTTGCAACTGATTGCCGCCGCCGTCCAGGACGGTGTCGGCGAGCCTGCGGTACTGCTGCCGCCGGGTGCCTCGCCGCACCATTACGCCCTGCGTCCTTCCGACGTGCGCCAACTGCGCGAGGTGGAGCTGTTCTATTGGGTCGGCGAAGACCTGGAGAACTTCCTGCCCCGGGTGCTCAGCGGGCGCGACAAGCCCAGCGTGGCGGTGCAAGCGTTGCCGGGCATGACCTTGCGGCACTTCGGTGACAGCCATGGCGAGCATGACCATGGACACGACGATCACGATCACGATCAAGGCGACCACGACCACGACCACGACCACGACCACGACCACGATCATGGCGATGCCCACGAGCACGACCATGACCACCGGCCGGGCTCGTTGGATGCCCACCTCTGGTTGCTGCCGGCCAATGCCCGGGTCATCGCGGCGCGCATGGCGGCGGACCTGGCGATTGCCGACCCGGCCAACGCGGCGCGCTATCAGGACAACTTCACCGCCTTCGACCAGCGCCTGGCTGTCCTGGATAAACGCCTGAAGGAGCGCCTGGCAGGGCTGTCCGGCAAGCCGTACTTCGTCTTCCACGAGGCGTATGACTACTTCGAGGCGGCATACGGCCTCAAGCACACCGGGGTGTTCAGCGTGGGCAGCGAGGTTCAGCCGGGGGCTCGACACGTGGCGGCCATGCGCGCGCGCCTGGAGGCCGTCGGCCCGACCTGCGTGTTCAGCGAGCCGCCGATGCGCCCGCGCCTGGCGCAGACCCTGACCGCCGGCCTGCCGGTGACCCTGGCCGAGCTGGACGCCATGGGCGGCGCCCTGAAAGCGGACAAGCAGGGCTATGAAACCCTGCTGGACAGCATGGCCGATCAGTTGGTGGATTGCCTGGGCGCGCTCTGAGCCTGCCCCTTTTTCAGAAAGCGACAGTCAGAAGGCGCCTGTCAGAAGGCGAATGGCAGCGGCAGGTCGACCCGCTGCCGTTGTGCCAGGCGGCGCTGGAACTCGGCGGGATCGTGAATCAGCACTTCCTGGCCGGCGAAGGATTCAGCGGCGATCAGGCGTGACAGCCAGAACCGCACGCAGGCCACGCGCAGCATGGTCGGCCACAGTTCCGCCTCGGCGGCGCTGAACGGGCGCAGGGCCGCATAGGCCCCCAGCAGTGCCCGGGCGCGGGCAGCGTCCAGCGCGCCCTCTTCATCGGAACACCAGTCGTTCAACGCGATGGCCAGGTCATAGAGCATCGGGCCCGAGCAGGCGTTGTAGAAGTCGATCACCCCTGCCAGGTGCGGCCCGTCGAACAGCACGTTGTCGCGGAACAGGTCCGCGTGCAGGTTGGCGCGCGGCAGTGCCTGGATGCGGGCCTTCATGTCCTGGATTTCCGCCAGCGCATAGCGCAGCAGCGGCAGCTCGGCCTCCGGCAGCTTCAGGGCCAGGCTCGGCCCTTCGGCAAGCATCCAGTCCAGGCCGCGGTCGCTCTTGCGTTCCAGGGGGCTGTTGCGGGTGGCCAGGTGAATGCGCGCGAGCAGCGCGCCCACTTCCTGGCAGTGATGGGGGTTCGGCTGGCTGATGTGCTTGCCAGCCAGGCGCGGCTGCAGCAGCGCCGGCTTTTCCGCCAGGCTGCGCAGCGCCTCGCCTTCGGTCGTGCGCAGGGCGTAGGGCACCGGCAACCCGGCGTCGTGCAGGACGTCGAGCAGTTCGATGAAGAACGGCAGGTCGTCACTGGGGCCACGCTCGACCAGGGTCAGGACGAATTCGCCCTGCTCCAGGCTGACGAAGAAGTTGCTGTTTTCGCTACCGGCGGCAATACCCTGGAAGTCGCGCAGACGACCCAGGCCATAAGGGGCCAGGAAGGTTTCGAGCTCGGGACGCTCCAGGGGGGTGAACACCGACATATCAGGACTGCCTTATTGCCTTACCAACTGAAGATTTCCCAGGCCGGGATGAGCATGTCCGGGTCGTCCGAGCGGACGAAACTGCCTTCGCTGCCATCGGCGCGCACCAGGAAATAGGGCTTGCCGCCCTTGGGGGTGACTTTGATTGCGTACAGGAAACCGTTGACCCGGTATTCCTCCACCGTGCGATCGCCATCCTGGCGGATGGTCACATCGGGATCGGCGGACGGTGCATCATCCGCGTAACTCGCCAGCGGAACACAGGCCAGGAGGCTGAGCAGTACCAGGCGATTGAGTGTGCGCATGATAACCTTATCCCTTTATCGTCAATGGTCGGCCCAGTTTAACCCCGGCCCTCAGGAAAAGGTTGATCCTGCGCATGTCTAACGCCCCCCTCGTTCTGGTCGATGGTTCCTCGTACCTGTACCGCGCGTTCCATGCCCTGCCCCCGCTGACCACCTCCAAAGGCATGCCTACCGGAGCGGTCAAGGGCGTGCTGAACATGCTCAAGAGCCTGCGCAAGCAGTACCCGAACAGCCCCTTCGCGGTGGTGTTCGATGCCAAGGGCGGCACCTTCCGTGATGAACTGTTCGCCGAGTACAAGGCCAACCGCCCGTCCATGCCCGATGACCTGCGCGTCCAGGTCGATCCGCTGCACGCCAGCGTCCGGGCCCTGGGCTATCCGCTGCTGTGCGTCGAAGGCGTCGAAGCGGACGACGTGATCGGCACCCTGGCACGCCAGAGCGCCGCCGAGGGGCGCGACGTGGTGATCTCCACCGGCGACAAGGACATGGCGCAGCTGGTTTGCCCGCACGTTACGCTGGTCAACACCATGACCGGTAGCGTCTACGACATCGATGGCGTGAAAGCGAAGTTCGGTGTCGGTCCTGAGCTGATCATCGACTACCTGGCGCTGATGGGCGATAAGGTCGACAACATTCCCGGCGTGCCCGGTGTCGGCGAGAAAACCGCCCTGGGCCTGCTGGTCGGTGTGGGCGGTGGCCTCGATGTGATCTACGCCAACCTCGACAAGGTGCCGGAACTGCCGATCCGCGGCGCCAAGGGCCTGCCGGCCAAGCTCGAAGAACACCGCGACATGGCCTACCTGTCCTACGAGCTGGCGACCATCAAGCTCGACGTGCCGCTGAACATCCAGATCGACACCCTGCTGCCTGGCGAGGCCGACGTGCCCGCCTTGCTGGAGCTGTATGGCGAGCTGGAATTCAAGAGCTGGCGCGATGAGTTGCTGCGCCAGAACAAGACCCCGGAGGCCAAGCCCGCCCCGGTGGCTGCCCCGTCTGCCGACCTGTTCAGCCTGGCCCACAGCGAGAGCGGCGAGCCCGCTGCCCCCGGCACCGCCGCGCTGCCGGAGCCGACTGGCGACTACCAGGTGGTGCTCGAACAGGCCCAGTTCGACGCCTGGCTGGCCAAGCTCAAGGCCGCCGAGCTGATCGCCTTCGACACCGAGACCACCAGCATCGACGCCCAGCAGGCGCAACTGGTCGGCCTGTCGTTCGCGGTCAAGGCCGGCGAGGCCGCCTACATTCCGGTCGCCCACTCCTACATGGGCGTACCGGCGCAGCTGGACCGTGATGCGGTGCTCCAGGCGCTCAAGCCGATTCTCGAAGACCCGAACAAAGCCAAGGTCGGCCAGCACGCCAAGTACGACATGAACGTACTGGCCAATGCCTCGACGCCAATCAGCGTCCAGGGCGTGGCCTTCGACACCATGCTCGAATCCTATGTGCTGGACTCCACCGCGACCCGCCACGACATGGACAGCCTGGCCCTCAAGTACCTGGGGCACAGCACCATCGGTTTCGAGGACATCGCCGGCAAGGGCGCCAAGCAGCTGACCTTCGACCAGATCCCCCTGGAGCAGGCGGCGCCCTACGCCGCGGAAGATGCCGACGTGACCCTGCGCCTGCACCAGACCCTGTGGCAGAAGCTGGAAGCGACCCCGTCCCTGACCTCCGTGCTGCATGACATCGAGATGCCGCTGGTGCCGGTGCTGGCGCGCATCGAGCGCCAGGGCGCGCTGGTGGATGCCAAGCTGCTCGGGCAGCAGAGCCACGAGCTGGGCGAGAAGATGGTGGCGCTGGAGCGCCAGGCGTTCGAGATTGCCGGTGAGGAGTTCAACCTGGCGTCGCCCAAGCAGCTGGGGGTGATCCTCTACGAAAAGCTCGGCCTGCCGATCCTCAGCAAGACCGCCAAGGGCCAGGCGTCCACGGCCGAAGCGGTGCTCGCCGAACTGGCCGAGCAGGAGTTCGAGCTGCCCAAGGTGCTGATGCAGTACCGCTCCCTGAGCAAACTCAAGAGTACCTACACCGACCGCCTGCCGGAGCAGATCAACCCGCGCACCGGGCGTATCCACACCAGCTACCACCAGGCCGTGGCCTCCACCGGGCGCCTGTCCTCCAGCGACCCGAACCTGCAGAACATTCCGGTGCGCACCGCCGAAGGCCGGCGCATCCGCCAGGCGTTCGTCGCGCCCAAGGGCTACAAGCTGCTGGCGGCGGACTACTCGCAGATCGAGCTGCGCATCATGGCCCACCTGTCCCGGGACGAAGGTTTGCTCAACGCCTTCCGCAACAACCTGGACGTGCACACCGCGACAGCAGCGGAAGTGTTCCGCGTCGAGCTGGCGGACGTGACGTCCGAACAGCGCCGCAGCGCCAAGGCAATCAACTTCGGCCTTATCTATGGCATGGGTGCGCAGAAGCTCGGCAAGGACATCGGCGTCGACACCAAGCAGGCCAAGGCCTACATCGACACCTACTTCGCCCGTTACCCGGGGGTGCGCGACTACATGGAGCGCACCCGCGCCCAGGCGGCGGACCAGGGCTTCGTCGAGACCCTGTTCGGGCGCCGGCTGTACGTGCCGCTGATCAGATCCAGCAAACCGCAGGAGCGCGCCGGTGCCGAGCGCACCGCGATCAACGCGCCGATGCAGGGCACGGCGGCGGACATCATCAAGAAGGCGATGGTCGCGGTGGATAACTGGCTGAGCGAATCCGGCCTGGACGCCAAGGTCATCCTGCAGGTGCACGACGAACTGGTGCTGGAGGTCCGCGAGGACCTGGTCGAGCAGGTGAGCGAGCAGATCCGGCCGTTGATGGGCAATGCCGCGGCACTGGATGTACCGCTGCTGGTCGAGGTGGGGATTGGCGACAACTGGGATGAAGCGCACTGATCGAAAGGGCTGCGGCATAACGCCGCATCTGTTTCAGTTTGCTTACACCTATAACGCATCAGGAAATCGCTGCTTATTCCTAAAGGATTTTAGGCGGCGATGAACTTTGCCGTTGAACGGGCAGTCAGAGTTTTGGAATGGCCGTTAAAGCCTTTCAATGCTCCTTTGTTGTGTTAAGTGTTGGCAGACATCTGAACCCCGCCCTAGCGGTTCAGACCCTTAAACCCCGAACTTCTCCCTCCCCATATGAAGCTCGGGGTTTTTTTTGCCTGAAGAAAAGTGGCGGCGTGCCGCTCAGGCCTCTTCTTCCGCGTCCTGCGCGAACTCGCCCAGCTCCATCCACTCGGCCAGAACGGCCTGGGCATCTTCCACGCCCAGGCGCTTGGGTGCCGAGAACAGCTGGATGCTCACGCCCTCGCCCCAGCGCTTGCGGATGTCCTGCTGGACCTTGAGCAGGGCGGTCTTGGCCGCGCCGAAGGCCAGCTTGTCGGCCTTGGTGAGCAGGATGTGCATGGGCATGTCGCTGCCATGGGACCAGTCGAGCATCAGTTGGTCGAACTCGGTCAGCGGGTGACGGATGTCCATCATCAGAATGATGCCGCGCAGGCTTTCCCGGCTGCTCAGGTAGGCCTCCAGGTGCTTCTGCCAGTGCTGCTTGAGCGGGATCGGCACCTTGGCGTAGCCGTAACCGGGCAGGTCGACCAGGCGGCGCTCGTCATCCAGGCGGAAGAAGTTCAGCAACTGGGTGCGCCCCGGCGTCTTCGAGGTGCGCGCCAGGCTGGCGTGGGTCAGGGTGTTCAGCGCGCTGGACTTGCCGGCGTTGGATCGCCCGGCGAAAGCCACCTCGTAACCCTGGTCATCCGGGCACTGGTCGACCTTGGCGGCACTGATCTGAAAGGTGGCTTGTTGGCACAGGCCGATGATGGGGTTCTTGGCGTGCATCAGGAATTCCGGTGATGGCGGGGCGTGCCCGGGCAAGCGTAAAAGAGTGGCATGGGCGCGCAGTGTACGGACAATGGCCGGCGAATGCCGCCCTGTGTCCGACTCATCCGCCGACACGACCCCTTTTCGCAGCCTGGGTGGCGTGCAGGGTGCTTGCGACATATCAGCGCAGGCGGCCGCTCATGGCCCCGTGCGGCAAGCGGCGTCGTTTCCGTTTCGTCTTCGCCAAGTATATAATGCCGCAGATTTTGTGTGCACATTGTCCCAACCGCAGGATATGTTCACGGGAACGCCATAAACAGGCTGCCCATAGAAGGCGGACCGTTCCCCTCCCTGATGAGGCTGATCTGATGATGAAAAAAATGCTGCTCGTTGCTGGTGTATTGATGCTGTCCTTCAATACCCAGGCTGCTCAGGATCCTGAAGCCGTCTACGCCCGTGCGTGTGCGGCCTGCCATAACGGCCAGTTGCCGATGGCGCCCAAGAAAGGCGACAAGGCCGCCTGGGAGCCGCGTATGGCAAAAGGTATGGACGCGATGGTGCAGAGCGTCACCAATGGTTTGAACGCCATGCCGCCGCGTGGTTTGTGCATGGACTGCACAGCCGAGGATTACCAAGCCGTCATCAAGTTGATGACCGAGTAAGCCCGGACAATAACTCTTTCTCTCTTAGCCGTAGTTGGATTAGCTGATGAACAAAGTACTCGTGAGTCTGCTGTTGACCCTGGGCATCACCGGCCTGGCCCACGCCGCTGGTGACGCCGCTGCCGGTCAGGGCAAGGTGGCAGTGTGTGGCGCATGCCACGGTGCCGACGGCAACAGCGCCGCCCCGAACTTCCCGAAACTGGCTGGTCAGGGCGAACGTTACTTGCTCAAGCAGTTGAACGACATCAAGTCCGGCGCTCGCCCGATCGTTGAAATGACCGGCATGCTCGATGGCCTGAGCGATCAGGACCTGGCAGACGTGGCGGCCTACTTCGCCAGCCAGAAAATGAGCGTCGGCGCGGCTGATCCGAAACTGGTCGAGCGCGGTGAAGCGCTGTTCCGCGGCGGCAAGCTGGAAGAAGGCATGCCGGCTTGCACCGGTTGCCACTCCCCGAACGGCGCCGGCATCGCCGCTGCAGGCTTCCCGCACCTGGGTGGCCAGCACGCCGGCTACGTGGCCAAGCAGCTGACCGATTTCCGCGAAGGCAACCGCACCAACGACGGCGACAGCATGATCATGCGCGCCATCGCGGCCAAGCTGAGCAACAAGGACATCGAAGCGGTATCCAGCTACGTGCAAGGTCTGCACTGAGTGCGTAACAGAGTGAAACGCTGAATCTGGAAAAGGGTGGCTACGGCCACCCTTTTTCGTTATCGGCCCCGCTACAATAGCCGGAACCTGACGTGCGGCTGCCAGTCGAAGAGCAGCTGTCCGCAGTACTCATCGCCAAGGAGTCACGCATGCGTAACCTGATTCTCTCTGCTGTCCTCGCCAGTGCGAGCCTGTTCGGTATGGCTGCCCACGCCGACACCATCGAGGCCGGCAAGCAGTACGTCGAACTGTCGAATCCGGTACCGGTTTCCAAGCCGGGCCAGATCGAGGTGGTCGAGCTGTTCTGGTACGGCTGCCCGCATTGCTACCAGTTCGAGTCCACCATCAACCCGTGGGCCGAGAAGCTGCCGAAAGACGTCAACTTCGTGCGTATTCCTGCACTGTTCGGCGGTGTCTGGAACGCCCACGGCCAGATGTTCATCACCCTGGAAAGCATGAAGGTCGAGCACAAGGTGCACAGCGCCGTGTTCGATGCCATCCACCGTCAGGGCAAGAAGCTGGCGACCCCGGATGAAATGGGCAACTTCCTCGCCACCCAGGGCATCGACTACGACGCCTTCATCAAGGCCTACAACTCCTTCGGCGTGAAGAGCCAGATGGAAAAGGCCAAGAAGCTGGCCATGGCCTACCAGATCACTGGCGTTCCGGTGATGATCGTCAACGGCAAGTACCGTTTCGACATCGGCAGCTCCGGCGGCCCGCAGCAGGCGCTGGAAGTGGCTGACTTCCTGATCCAGAAGGAACGCGCCGCGCAGTAAGCGCTGCGCCACGCGTATGTTGCGCCGCTGGCAACGTACTCGGCAGGTTGGCCTGTGTGATCCACGGGTCAACCCGCAATGCGCTGTCTCTGACGACTGGCCGGCGGATGGCCGGCTGCGTCTCCTGAGCTTCAACATCCAGGTCGGCATCAGTACCGAGCGCTATCGGCACTATCTGACCCGCGGCTGGCAGCACCTGCTGCCGCACAACAGCCGCGCCCTGAATCTGCAACGCATCGGCGAGATGCTCAATGACTACGACCTGGTGGCCCTGCAGGAAGCCGATGGTGGCAGCCTGCGCTCCGGCTTCGTCAATCAGGTCGAACACCTCGCCCACCTCGGCGCCTTTCCTTATTGGTACCAGCAGCTCAACCGCAACCTGGGGCGGTTCGCCCAGCACAGCAACGGCGTGCTCAGCCGGCTGCGGCCCACCCTGCTGGAAGACCATCCGTTGCCCGGCCCGCCCGGACGGGGTGCCATGCTCATGCGCCTGGGCGAAGGTCCGGATGCCGTGGTGGTGGTGATGATGCACCTGGCGTTGGGGCCGCGGACCCGTACGCGCCAGCTGGCCTATATCCGCGAGTTGATCAGCGGCTACCGGCACCAGGTGCTGATGGGCGACATGAACACCCACGCCACGGACCTGCTGCAGCATTCGCCGTTGCGCGACCTGGGCCTGCTCGCCCCGCAGATCGAGGCGACCTTCCCCAGCTGGCGGCCCCAGCGCTGCCTGGACCACATCCTGCTGAGCCCCGGCCTGCAGCTGGAACGCTTCGAAGTGCTGCCCATGCCCATTTCCGACCACCTGCCGGTGGCGGTAGAAATTCGTTTGCCCGGTACACTGGGTGGCCCTACGCCACCTATGCTGAATACGCCATCCCACGGGTAACAACCACATATGAGCGACGATGTTCAGCGGTGGAAAGAGAAGTACCTCGCCAGCCTCGAGCAGCAGGAAAAGCTGGAGCGACGCTGGGATTCACGCGTCGACCTGCTGCGCCGTGGCCTGGTGCGCAGCAGCCTGGCCGCCGAAGGGGCGGACAAGGCGGTCGACCAGTGCATGCAGGACCTGCGCGAGATCCTGCGCCGCGATGACATGGATGGCGGCCTCTCGGCGCTGATCCCGCGTCTGGAAAAGACCGTCCTCGACTCCGAACAGCGCCGTCAGCAGCGCGCCGAACAGGTCACGACCGCGCTCTCCGCCCTGGCTGCACAGCTGCTCAAGCAAGACCTGCCGCGGGATGTGCGCAAGCCGCTGAAAAGCTATGCCAAGAGCCTCGGCGGCCGGGCCGGACAGGTGCGCGAGTTGCCGGCATTGCTCGCCGAACTCAGCCGCCTGCAGGAGCAGGCACTGGCGGTGCTCGGCCGTGAACACGTCGAGCAACCCGGCCTGCTCGCCCGGTTGTTCGGCAACCGTGACACCGAAGGCGCCCCGGCGGAACCCTCCGCCCCGACGCCCGAACCTGCACCGGTGCAGGGCGAAGTCAGCCTGACGCCTGAACCGGCTCCGGTCGCCGCCCCGCTGGAGATTGCCGAGCGCCAGCCTTCCGTGGCCGCGCTTGACGCCGCGCGCCTCGAACCGCTCGATGCACCCGCACCCGCACCCGCACCCGCACCCGCACCCGCACCCGCACCCGCACCCGCACCCGTCGCATCGCCTGTGCCCAGTGCGCCCGCCAGGGCCGCGCTGGGTCGCTCGGCATCGGCGCTGGACAGCCTGCCGGTTCCGCTCGACCTGCTGCAGGTCGAACGGGCGGCAGACGATGCGGCGCCGGTCGACGAGGTCGCGCAGACCTCTGCCGACCCGGAATACGCCCTGCCGCCGGTGCCAGAGCCCGGTTACAGCGCCATTGCCAGCCACGTGGAGGCCACGCTGCTCGGCCTGCTGGACCAACTGACCCTGCCCGAGCGTCACCAGGGCCAGGCCGAGGTGCTGCGCGAGCGCATCCAGGCGGGCCTGAACATGTACGAGCTGGTGCCGGTCCTGGACGACCTGGCCGTGCTGATGCTGGCGATCGCCGACGTTGGCCAGCGCGAATTCGAGGGCTACCTCAAGCAGCTCAACGAGCGCCTGGCGACCTTCCAGGGGGGCTTGCAGGACGCCCACGACGGCTACGCCGTGTCCATGGACGCGGCGCGTGAACTGGACAACGAGTTGCGCCAGCAGGTCGATGGGCTGCACAGCAGCGTGCAGGACGCCACCGACCTGGACAGCCTCAAAGGACTGGTGGAGTCCCGCCTCAACGGGCTGCTGGGCACCATGGAGCAGTACCAGTTCCAGCGCGACGAGCGCGAGCAGGCGGTGGCCGACCGGCTGCAGACCCTGGTCGAGCGCGTGGCGAGCATGGAGCAGGAAGCCAAGGGCTTCCGCGATCACCTGGAAGAGCAGCGGCAGAAGGCGCTGCTCGATCCGCTGACCGGCCTGCCGAACCGCGCGGCCTGGAGCGAGCGCCTCGACCTGGAGCTGTCACGCTGGCAGCGCTACGGCGGCGACCTGCTGCTGGCCGTGGTGGACATCGACCACTTCAAGCGTATCAACGACGCCTACGGCCACCTGGCCGGCGACAAGGTCCTGAAGATCATTGCCGGTGAGCTGAACAAGCGCCTGCGAAAGACCGACTTCATCGCCCGTTTCGGCGGCGAGGAATTCGTGCTGCTGATTCCGTCCACGCCGTTCGACGCCGGCGTGCAACTGATGGAAACCCTGCGCGGGGCCGTCGAGGCCTGCCCGTTTCACTTCAAGGGCGAGCCGGTCACCATCACCCTGTCGGCCGGGATCAGCGCCTTCAACGCATCGGAGCGCAGCGATCAGGTCTTCGAACGGGCCGACCAGGCGCTGTACCGCGCCAAACGCGACGGGCGCAATCGCGTCGAGCGCGGCTGACCGCCCGCCGCGTCAGGCGGCGTGCGGCATGTACGGCCGCCAGGTCTCCGGAATCTGCTCCAGGCGCGGATAGTTCAGCGCATCCAGCTGCAGGTGCGGCAGCAGGAACGGCGTGTGCCGCAGGTGCTGCGGGATATGGCGCAGCTCCGGCAGCCACAGGCTGACGTACTCGGCCTCGGGGTCGTACTCGCGGGCCTGGTGCAGGGCGTTGAACAGCTGCCGGCGCTGCGGGTCGCTGCCGATGCCGGCCAGGTACGCCCAGTTGCCCCAGTTGCTGGCGGGGTCATAGTCGATCAGGTGCTCTTCGAACCAGGCGGCGCCGTACCGCCAATCCTGCTGCAGGTCCATGATCAGGTAGCTGGCGACCACCTGTCGCCCACGGTTGGAGATATAGCCCGTGGTGGCCAGTTCGCGCATGGTGGCGTCCACCAGCGGCATGCCGGTGCGGCCCTGGCACCAGTGCTCGAAGCGTTCGTCCAGCTGCATCGGCGCGTGTTCGGTAGCCTTCAGGCTGCCCGCCTTGAACAGGGCGCTGCCATGGCGCAGCAGGGTCCAGCGGAAGAATTCACGCCACAGCAATTCCGCCCACAGGCAGTCGGTGGATTCGTTGCGGCCGTACTGCGATTCATGTCGGCGCAGTTCGGCCACCGCACGGCGCGGCGACAGGCTGCCGTTGGCCAGCCAGGGCGAAAACTTCGAGGAGTACTCGCTGCCGATCATGCCGTTGCGGGTGTCCTTGTACTGGCGCACCCCCTGGGTATTCCACAGGTAGTCGCGCAGGCGTGCCTGGGCCGCGATCTCGCCGCCGGAAAAGGGGAAGGCGCTGCCGGCCACGCTGAGCGGTTCGCCCAGGCCCATCTGCGACAGCGTCGGCAGGCCGGCGAGCAGCTCGTGGGCGCCGTCGGGCAGCGGCGGCAATTGCTCCGGCGCGGGACGGGGCTGGAACACGTGCAGGCGCTCTTCGATCAGCGCACGGAACTGAGTGAACACCTGGGGCAGCTCGTTCACCGGGCACGGCAGGTCGTCGGTCCTGAACAGACCGTTGCTCTGCAGCTCCACCAGCGGCAGGGTGCCGAGGCGCTGGCGCACGCGGTTGAGCTGGGAGGATTCTTCCGGGGCGATTTCGGCGAGGGTCAGCACCTGCTGCAGGCTGAAGCGTTCGACCAGCTCGGGGATCACCTCCTCGGGGATGCCCGGCACCACCAGCAGGTTCGAGCCACGCTGGCGCAGGGCGCCGTCCAGGGCCACCAGGCTCTCCAGCAAAAAGCGCGCGCGGTGCACGCCAAGGCGTCGGCTGCCGAACTCGTTCAACTGCAGTTGCGCCGGGTCGAGAATGAACACAGGCAGCAACTGTTCGGCGCTCAGGCCGGCCTGTACAGCGGGGTGATCGTCGAGACGCAGGTCTTGTTTGAACCAGAGCAACGCGCGCATGGCGTGATCCTCAGCGAGTGAGTCGATGGGATTCGGATAACGAATGTCGAAACAAGTTCAGTGGCGTCTGCGGCGGGCGGGTCGGGCTGACGCCAAACCGGCGCAACGAGGCGTATTGCAAACAGACTAGCTGGTCCTGCGCCAGTAAACTGTGGCGATCTGTTTCAGGAGTGCTACATGGATATCTTCGGCATCGCCGTGCTGATCTTTCTGGTCACCGACCCCTTCGGCAACATCGCCATTTTCATCGCCGCCTTGAAGAACGTGGCGCCCAAACGGCGCCTGCTGGTGGCCGGTCGCGAGCTGCTGTTCGCCCTCGGTCTGTTGCTGCTGTTCCTTACCTTTGGTGACAAAGTCCTCAGCGGCCTCGGCCTGTCGCGGGAGGCAACGGCGATCGCCGGGGGTATCATCCTCTTCGTCATTGCCATGCGCCTGATCTTCCCCAGCCCTCAGGGCGTGCTCGGCGACGTGCCGGATGGCGAGCCGATGCTGGTGCCGCTGGCTACGCCGGCAGTGGCCGGGCCTTCCGCCCTGGCGGTGCTGATGACCCTGCGCAATACCCACGAAGGACCCCTCTGGGAGTTGTACCTGGCGGTGATCCTGGCCTGGGCGGCAACGGCCTTCATCCTGTTGCAGGCGTCTTTCCTGCAGCGGTTCCTCGGCCCTCGCGGGCTGACCGCAGTGGAGCGACTGATGGGCATGCTGTTGATCATGCTCAGCGTCGACATGCTGTTGGACAACCTACAGAGTGTGTTGCATATCAGCCCATGAGAGTTCTCTGCCTGACCCTGTTGTTCGCCCTGCTCGCTGGCTGCGCCAGCGGGCCGACTATCGATACCCGCTACACCGCCGTCGGCCAGAACAGCCGGGTCCAGTACATCGTCCTGCACTACACCTCCACCGACCTGGCGAACTCGCTGCGCCTGCTGACCCAGGAAGAGGTGAGCAGCCATTACCTGATCGGCGACGCGCCACCGACCATCTACCGCCTGGTGGACGAGAACCGCCGGGCCTGGCACGTCGGTGACAGCGAGTGGCAAGGGCGGACCTGGCTCAACGGCACCACCATCGGCATCGAGCTGGTCAACCAGGGCTACTACGACACCCCGCGCGGCCGCTACTGGCAGCCGTTCTCCGAGGCGCAGATCGACCAGCTGGTCGTCCTGCTCAAGGACATCATGCAGCGCCATCAGCTGCCGCCGGGCAGCATCCTGGCCCATAGCGATGTGGCACCGCAGCGCAAGGTCGACCCGGGCCCGCTGTTCCCCTGGAAGCGCCTGGCCGACGAGGGCCTGATGCCCTGGCCGGACGCCAGCGCCGTCGCCCGCGAGCAGGCGCTGTTCGCCAATGCCCTGCCCAGCGTCGCGTGGTTCCAGGAGCAGCTGGCCCGCCAGGGCTACCGGGTCGACCGCCATGGCGAGCTGGACCAGGCCACGCGCAACGTGCTGGCCGCCTTCCAGATGAAATACCGCCCGGCCCGCTACGACGGCCAGCCGGATGCGGAAACCGCGGCCCTGCTGCTGGTTCTCGGCACCCAGAAGCCTTGATACCTCGCAGGCAGGTGCCCTGCCTGTTGGTCAGGGTGCCTGTCTGTTGTCCCGCCTCGATGTCATTTAGCTACTGAATCAGAAGCCGCTGTCTCCTGTTTCCTGCGTCGCCGTGCGCGGTGTTTTTTGCTCGAAGGCTCTAGGTCAAGCTTTCGGACAAAGTGCATGCAAAAATGTATACAAAACTATGGTCAAGTGATCCATTGATTGTCTACAGTGCTCGGACAAGAACAACAGCGAGTACCACGGCATGACGATTTCATCGGCTAAGACGTCTCCATCGCTACGCCCGGAAGACGAGAATCTCGGTATCGGCGCCAACCTTGCGTATGGCTTGCAGCATGTGCTGACGATGTATGGAGGCATCGTTGCGGTGCCGCTGATCGTGGGGCAGGCCGCCGGCCTGTCCTCGGCGGACATCGGCTTGCTGATCGCCGCTTCGCTGTTCGCCGGTGGCCTCGCCACCCTGCTGCAAACCATCGGCCTGCCGTTCTTCGGCTGCCAGCTGCCCCTGGTTCAAGGTGTGTCGTTCGCCGGTGTTGCCACCATGATCGCGATCATTGGCAGCGATGGCGCCGGGGGGCTGCCCGCGGTGTTCGGTGCGGTGATCGCCGCCTCGCTCATCGGTCTATTGATCACCCCGGTGTTTTCCCGCATCACCAAGTTCTTTCCGCCCTTGGTCACGGGCATCGTCATCACCACCATCGGCCTGACGCTGATGCCGGTGGCGGCGCGCTGGGCCATGGGCGGCGACAGCACCGCACCGGACTTCGGCAGCATGGCCAACATCGGCCTGGCGGCACTGACCCTGGTCACCGTGCTGCTGCTGAGCAAGCTGGGCAGCTCGAGCATCTCGCGCCTGTCGATCCTGCTGGCCATGGTCATCGGTACCCTGGTGGCGGTCGTGCTGGGCATGGCGGACTTCTCCCAGGTGGGCGAGGGGCCGCTGGTGGCCTTCCCGGCGCCGCTGCATTTCGGCATGCCGACCTTCCATGTGGCGGCCATCCTGTCGATGCTGATCGTGATCATCGTGACCCTGGTGGAAACCTCCGCCGACATCCTCGCGGTGGGCGACATCATCGAGACCAAGGTGGATTCCAAGCGCCTCGGCAATGGCCTGCGGGCCGACATGATTTCCAGCATGTTCGCGCCGCTGTTCGGCTCGTTCACCCAGAGCGCGTTCGCCCAGAACGTCGGCCTGGTGGCGGTGACTGGGGTGAAGAGCCGCTACGTGGTGGCCACCGGCGGGCTGATCCTGGTGACACTGGGGCTGCTGCCGGTGATGGGGCGGCTGGTCGCCGCCGTGCCCACCTCGGTACTCGGCGGGGCTGGGGTGGTGCTGTTCGGCACCGTCGCGGCCAGCGGCATTCGTACCCTGTCCAAGGTCGACTACCGCAACAACATGAACCTGGTGATCGTCGCCACGTCCATCGGCTTCGGCATGATCCCCATCGCCGCGCCGACCTTCTACCACCACTTCCCGGCCTGGTTCGAAACCATCTTCCATTCCGGCATCAGTTCGGCGGCGATCATGGCCATCCTGCTGAACCTGGCGTTCAACCACGTCAAGACCGGCAACTCGGACCAGCAGTCGGTGTTCGTCGCCGGCAGCGAGCGAACCCTGTGCTACCAGGACATCGCGGCGCTCAACGACGGCGACTACTTCAAAGGAGGCAAGCTGTTCGATGCGGGCGGAAATGAGGTGCCGCTGGTCGACGATGGTTCCCCGACGCCCCAGGCCGCGGCCGAGCGGAAGCGGGCCGCTGCCGAGACGCACTGACGTCCCCTATCGGTCAGCGGGGTGTGCAGCCGACCAGCCGCGAGTCCGCCAGGGCGGCACTGCGGTGCACGGTGGCGGCTTGATACTCGGGGTCGGCGAGCATGCCGAGGAACGCCGCCTTCGACGGATAGCGTACCAACAGCATTTCATCCCACTGCTCGTCCGCCGGGGCAATCAGCGCGACATGCGCCCTGGCCATGACCTGAACCTCGCCGCCTACGCCCTGAACCTTGGTCAGCGCCGTCTGGCTGTAGCGCGCATAGGCCTCGCGGCCACTGCAGGCACCGTGCGGGCTGTCGGACGAATAGCGCGCTGCGGCGGTGAAGCGCAACAGATTGAGCATCAGAATCGGCGTGTCTGCCGGCATGGTGTCGACAAACGCAGCCAGCTGTTCATGGGTCGGGTTCAGGCTGGGCATGTGCACGGCTCCTGGTACGGATGAGCGGATCAGCCTGAATCTGCGGTGGCGCCTGGTCAACAGCCATCAGGTCCTGTGATGGCGGTCGATAGGACCGCCACCGCTCAGACCGGCAGGGCCAGGTAGAACTGGGTGCCCTGACCGGGTTTGGAGTGCACGCCGATGCGCCCGCCGTGCAGCTGCACGATCTCCTTGCACAGCGCCAGGCCCAGGCCCGCGCCACCCTTCTTGCGACCGACCTGGACGAACGGCTCGAACACCCGCGTCTGCTGGCTGTAGGGAATCCCCTCGCCGGTGTCCTCGACGCTGAGGATGACGCGATCGTCCTGCATGCGGGCCTGCAGGCGGATGGAACCGTCTGGGTAGCTGTGGCGCAGGGCGTTGCCCACCAGGTTGTCCAGCACCCGCTCGATCTGCAGGCGATCCAGCTGCAGGTGAGGCAGGTTGCCGTGCAGCTCGACCGACAGGGTGATTTCCTTTTCCTCGGCCTGGGCCTGGAAGCGCTGGCGCGTCTGGTTGAGCAGCTCGTCCAGGTCGCAGGGCACCAGCTCCAGCTTCTGCAGGCCGTTCTGGTAGCGCGAGAAGTTCAGCAGGTCGTTGATCAGCCGCACCAGGCGATGCATTTCTTCATCGACGGTGCGCAGCAGGTCGGTTTCCCGGGCCTGGGGGGCGAACGACAGGCGCTCCTGCAGCAGGCCGAAGGCCATGTGCATGCCCGTCACCGGGGTGCGCAACTCGTGGGAGGCGCGCAGCACGAACTCGCTGCGTACCCGCTCGAACGCGCGCTGCTCGGTGACGTCACGCAGGACCATCACCGCGCCGTGCAGGACCTCGTCGTCCAGCGTCACCGGCGTCAGGCTGTAGCTCAGCAGGCGGGTCTCGCTGTCCACCTCGATCTGCAGTTCTTCCGTGACGTTCTGCAGGTTCTCGCCATGCAGGACCTGTTGCAGCTGCTCATCCAGCACAGGGCTGTTGAACACCTGGCCCGGGCTACGGCCGAGGGGGTCGTCCTGCCAGTCGAGCTGGCGCCGGGCCACCGGGTTGACGTGCTCCAGCAGGCCGGTGCGGTCAAAGATCAGCAAGCCATCGTCGATGCTGTCGAGCACCGCCTGCAGGCGCTGCTGTTCGGCCATCAGGGCCTGCACGTTGGTGTTCTTGAACTGGCGCAGGGCCTCGGCCATCAGCCCGAAGCGACGGCTCAGGGCGGCCAGTTCCGCCACCGGCGACAGCGGCAGGGTCACCTGGAAGTCGCCCTTGCCGATCTGGTCGGCCGCGCTCGCCAGCGCCTCGATCGGGTGGGCGAAACGCTGGGCGATGCTGTGGGCGGTGATGAAGCCGATGAATAGCACCGCCAGGCCGATGAAGGCCAGTAGCCCGACGATCTGCCAGGCCCGTTCGCGGGCGTTGCTCTGGGAGTTCTTCACCGCTTCCACGTAACGGATCTGTACGTTGTCCAGGCGTTTGCGTATGCCCTCCAGCGAGCTGGCGAATTCGTCGTTGTCGAGCAGCGCCCGGCGTACCGCCACCGGCTGCTGCAGGTTGTCGTCGAACAGCGCGTAGGCCTGTTCGATCTCCCCGATGGCCTGCCGGTCGGTGTCGTTCATGGCGCCCGCCCGGGCTTCCTGCAGCCACTGGCGGAAGCGCTGGTCCGAGTGCTGCAGCGCTTCTTTGTCGAGGTTTTCGCCGAGCATCAGGATCACCTGCCTGCCCAGCTCCTGGCGCAGGCCGATGGTGGCATCGATGATCTGCAGGTTGCGCTCCATCGCCTCACTCTGGGACTTGGTCAGCAGCAGCACGCTGAACATCCCCAGCAGCAGGCCGATCAGCGCCACGGTGAGCAGCGCACTGCCGCTCAGGAACAGCTGATTGCGCAGCTTCATAGGCCGAGCTGCTTGCGTTTGCGGTACAGGGTCGAGGCGTCGATACCGAGGGTCCTGGCCGCCTGGTCGAGGGTGTCGCTACTGGCCAGGACCGCGGCGATGTGGGCCCGCTCCAGCGCCTCCAGGCTCATGTCGGCGCCGATGCGCGGCGCGTTATCCGCCGCCGGTTCGCCCAGGCCCAGGTGCGTGACCTGCACCCATTCCTCCGAGCAGATGATGCTGGCGCGCTCGATCACGTTGCGCAGCTCGCGGATATTGCCTGGCCAGTGGTAAGCCTGCAGCGCGGCGCGGGCCTCGTCGCTGAAGCCCCGGGCCGGTCGGGCGTAGTCCTTGACGAAGCGGGCGAGGAAGCGCTCGGCCAGGTCCAGCAGGTCTTCGCGGCGCTCGCGCAGCGGCGGCAGGGTCAGGGTGATGACGTTCAGGCGGTACAACAGGTCTTCGCGGAAGCGCCCCTCGCGCACCATGTCGTCCAGGTTCAGGTTGGTGGCGGCCAGGATGCGTACGTCCGCCTGGCGGGTGACCGGATCGCCGACCCGCTCGTATTCCTTGTCCTGGATGAAGCGCAGCAACTTTGGTTGCAACGTCAGTGGAAAGTCGCCGATCTCGTCGAGAAAAAGAGTGCCGCCGTCGGCCTGGTTGACCCGGCCCAAGGTGCTTTCGCTGGCCCCGGTGAAGGCCCCGCGGCTGTGACCGAACAGCTCGCTTTCCATCAGTTCGGCCGTCAGCGACGGGCAGTTGATGGTGACGCAGGCCTTCTTCGCCCGGGCGCTCCAGCCGTGAATGGCGCGGGCCAGCTCGCCCTTGCCGGTGCCGGATTCGCCGAGGATCAGGATGTTGGCGTCGGTGGCCGCCACCTGGCGAGCGGTTTCCAGCACGCCCATCATCATCGGGCTCTGGGAGTCCAGGCCCTGCTTGGGACGGCGGACTTCCTCTTCCAGGGCTTCCAGGCGCGCTGCCAACTGGCGCACTTCCAGTTGCTTGGCCGCAGCCAGGCGCAACTGGTCGGGGCTGCACGGCTTGACCAGGTAATCGGCGGCGCCGGCCTGCATGGCATCCACGGCGGTGTCCACGGCCGAATGCGCGGTGACGATCACCACCCGCATCCAGGGGGTCTGCACACGCATCTGGGCCAGCACGTCCAGGCCATTGTCCTCGCCCAGGCGCAGGTCGAGGAAGCAGAGGTCGAACACCTGGCGTTGCAGCAGCGCTTCGGCCTGGGCCGCGCTGCTGGCGGTGGAGACTTGGTAGCCCTCGTCTTCCAGGCAATAGCGGAAGGTGCGCAGGATGGCCGATTCGTCGTCGACCAGCAGGATGCGCCCGGTTTTGGGTTCTTGTTGTGCGTCCATCGCCCGCTCCAAAAGGTGATTGCAGAGATTAGTCCAGAAAAGATCGTGCAAGTTGCACGGTTTTTTCAAGGGAACCTTGCAGGGTGCACGCCGCTCGTACCCCGATGGAACACCTAAATATTTGATTAATAACGAATTTCTATCTGGTCGAAAGCTGGCACAGCCCTTGCGAAAGTTCTGGTATCCGCCACGAAAAATGTGACGGCATCGGTTACTGGCAGAAGGAGGAGTCGCCATGCACCCATTGAAAACCCTGGCACTGGCCACCGCGACCGCAAGTCTGCTCGGCGGCCTGCCAATGGCCGCTCATGCCGCCGAAGGTGATGTGAGCAATGCGCTGAGCGAGGCGCGTCAGGAAGGATCGATCTGGACGGCATTTGCCTTGAACCGACACCTCAACCCGTTCGACATCTCCATCGATGTGGAACAGGGCGTCGCCATCCTGGGGGGTGAAGTGGAAACGGACGTCGAGCGTGACCTGGCGGAGCAGGTCGCCCTGGGCATCGAAGGGGTCAAGGACGTCGACAACCAGATCCGGGTCAACCCGGGCATCGCACCCAAGGAGCCGTCTTCCTCGGGCCTGGCCCAGCGTTTCGACGACGCGACCCTGGCCGCCACGGTGAAATCCAAGTTGCTGTGGAACAGCAACACCGAAGGGCTGGACATCAAGGTGAGCGCCGAGAACGGCGTGATCATGCTGAGCGGTCATGCCCAGACCCCGGCGGCCAAGGAGCTGGCCGGTCGCCTGGCGGAGAACACCGACGGGGTCCGCGATGTGAACAACCAGCTGGAGGTGGGCGCCACCGATGACGGCACCACCAGCGAGGTCAGCCGCGTGGCCGATAACGCCGGCGCGATCATCAGCGACGCCTGGATCACCAGCAAGGTGAAGTCCAGCTACTTCTCCAGCCGCAACCTCGACGGCCTGAACATCTCGGTGAAGACCCGCGATGGCGTGGTCAACCTGGGCGGCACCGTGGCCAGCAAGGCCGAGAAGGAACTGGCGATCGAAACCGCGCGCAGCATTCGTGGCGTGCGCGGCGTCGAGGCCGACGCCCTGCGTGTCGCCTCGTGACGAGCATCTACCGCCGATCGATGTGGTCGGCGGCTCCAGTCAGGGCGCTGCTGAGCAGGGCCTACCGATACAGGAGAACCACCATGACCAGCAAGACAGCACAACTGAACGAGTTGATCGAAATCACCCGGGATGGGCAGCGCTTCTACGAGCACGCCCACGACGCGGTCAAGGACGTACGCCTGCAGGCGCTGTTCCGCGACATGTCCCAGGTCAAGACCCAGGTGATCCAGGCACTGGCGGTGAAAGTCGCCGCCAATCAGGAAACCCCGTCTTCGGGGGGCACCGTGATCGGCAAGCTGCGCCAGGTCTACGCCGACACCCGCGCCAGCCTGTCGAGTGACGAAGAGGCCACCTACGTGGCGCAGCTGGAAGAAGCCGAGGACCGCATCCTGCACGCCTTCGAGGATGCGCTGGAGAGCGCGGAGCCGGATGTCCGCGCCCTGCTGGCGGTGGAGATGCCCAAGGTCCGGGCCTGTCATGACCGCATGCGCAGCCTGAAACTCAGCATGCAATGAGTCCTGTACGGAACAAGGACGTTCCGCCACGAATTCGATCGTGCAAAACGCCCGACCCAAATATCGCCATCGTGCAAGTTGCCCGCAAGACGTTAGCAAAACCATTTTTAACTGATTGATTTACAAGCATTTTTATTATTCTCAAGGCTGGCATGCAGCCTGCAATATCAGCAGTAGCAGTAAACGCAGCCAAGCAGTGGCGCTGTAACAGGATCGGTAACGGCATACACGCAGAGGGAGGCTATCCGGCATGAACACTCATCCTTTCAATCGTCAGATCGCGGCCAAGGGCCTGCTGACGGGTGTCGCCCTGGTGATGGGGCTGGGTCTGCTGGGTGAGTCCCGCAGTGAGAAGGTCGAGGCAGGCGTACAGCAGGTGAAGCCGATCACGCTGCCGGTCGCCCCCACCATCCAGCAGGTGGGCAACGCCACCATCCAGCCAGCCACCCAGACTTTCCAGCCCCGCAATACCGGGCGCTGGGTGTTCTGACCGCGATCGCCGAACGAGAGGAGAACTGCCATGTGGATTATCGCCGCCGTGCTGCTGGTCACTCTGTTCATGCTGCTCGCCGCCATGCTCGGCAGCGCACTGACCGTCGCCCAGGCCCTCCACGAGAGCCATGACCTGAGCGACTTCGACATGCACCAGGCATCGATCGACGCCCGCCCCACGGCGGACACCGGTCACCGCGCGCAATGGGCCGGCGTCGCCGCCATGCGCTGACAGTGAAGTGCTGCACCGCACCATCCATAACCCAAGGAGAAACGCCATGTTGAGCTGGGCAATTACCTTTCTGATCATCGCCATCGTCGCTGCCGTTCTGGGCTTCGGTGGTATCGCCGGCACCGCCACGGGCATTGCGAAAATTCTTTTCGTGGTCTTCCTGGTGATGTTCATCGTCTCCTTCATCATGGGCCGCCGCCCTCGCTGACCTGGGAGGATCTGCATGAAGCCCCTCAAGGCGCTCGTTGCCGCCCTGTTGCTGGGCGGTAGCGCGGCGGCTTCTGCCGCCGATACCGATGCCGAGTTCCGTCTCAACGAGCTGCTGGCCAGCGATCCGCAATTCCAGGAAGCCTGGCGCGACCTGGTCGAGGACGAGAGCCGCCTGCCCGAATGGGTCATGAACCTCAGTGGTGTGGCTCCGCCCATGCAAGCGCTGGAGGACGATGGCGACAAGTACCTCGTCGGCCATCTCTGCGAGACCCAGGACTGCTATAACCAGCGTCTGTATGTGGCCTTCACCTGGGACAAGGACGACGCCTATGCGTTGTATGTCCAGCTGCCGGCGGGATTGCCGGCGGACAAGTCGCCCAGCAACCACGCGACCCTGCGCTGGTTGGGTGACCCGGATGACGGGGTGAAGACGCTGCTGGAAGAGCAGCTCAAGAGCGACCCGAACTGGTATTGATCGATCCCTCCCTGTCGCGGGCCATTCGGCCCGCTCAGCTTTTCGCCGCTAAATGAGTCCGGACCGCCCAAGCGCGGTTGGCCGCGTTATCATCGCCCGCACAGTTGGGGGAGGTAAGCGATGCTGAACGGCTTGTGGCTGAGTTTTTTCGTGGTGGCGGCGATTGCCGGCCTGTCGCGCTGGTTGCTGGGCGATGACCCGGCGGTATTCGCGGCCATGGTCGAAAGCCTGTTTGCCATGGCCAAGCTGTCGGTGGAGGTCATGGTCCTGCTGTTCGGCACCCTGACCCTGTGGCTCGGTCTGCTGCGTATCGCGGAAAAGGCCGGCCTGGTGGATGCCCTGGCGAAAGTGCTCGGCCCGCTGTTTGCCCGCCTGATGCCGGAAGTGCCCCGCGGCCACCCGGCCCTCGGCCTGATCACCATGAACTTCGCCGCCAACGGCCTGGGCCTGGACAACGCCGCCACGCCGATCGGCCTCAAGGCCATGCGCGCGCTGCAGGAGCTCAACCCCAGCAGCACCACGGCGAGCAATGCGCAGATCCTGTTCCTGGTGCTCAACGCCTCATCCCTGACCCTGCTGCCCGTCACCATCTTCATGTACCGCGCCCAGCAGGGCGCGCCGGACCCGACCCTGGTGTTCCTGCCAATCCTGCTGGCCACCAGCGCGTCCACCCTGGTGGGGCTGTTCTCCGTGGCGATCATGCAGCGTCTGCGCCTGTGGGACCCGGTGGTGCTGGCCTACATGATCCCGGGCGCGCTGCTGCTGGGCAGCTTCATGGCGCTGCTGGCGGGCATGTCGGCCACGGCCCTGGCAGCCCTGTCCTCGCTGCTCGGCAACCTGACGCTGTTCGGCATCGTGGTGGCCTTCCTGGTGATCGGTGCGCTGCGCAAGGTGCAGGTCTACGAGCAGTTCATCGAAGGCGCCAAGGAAGGGTTCGACGTGGCCAAGAGCCTGCTGCCGTACCTGGTGGCCATGCTCTGCGCCATCGGTGTGCTGCGCGCGTCCGGTGCCCTGGAATTCGGCCTGGACGGCATCCGCTGGATCGTCGAATGGGGCGGCTGGGACACCCGCTTCGTCGATGCGCTGCCCACGGCGATGGTCAAGCCGTTCTCCGGCAGTGCGGCGCGAGCCATGCTGATCGAAACCATGCAGAGCCAGGGGGTGGACAGCTTCCCGGCCCTGGCCGCGGCGACCATCCAGGGCAGCACGGAAACCACCTTCTACGTGCTGGCCGTGTACTTCGGCGCGGTGGGCATCCAGCGGGCACGCCATGCCGTGGGTTGTGCGCTGCTGGCCGAGCTGTCCGGGGTGATCGCGGCCATCGCCGTGTGCTACTGGTTCTTCGGCTGATCGGCGCACACGCCGGTCATTCCACCACGTCGAAGCGCAGCACGCCGATCATCTGACCGGCTTCCGTGCGCACCTGCACCTGCCAGCGGCCCACCGAGTCCACGGGGAAGTTCTGCTTGTGGGTCCAGGCACGGTAGCCCTTCTTGCGCCCGCCGTGGATATCCAGGGCGATGCGCTCGACTTCGCCGCCGTCGCGGCTCCACACGTGGTAGATGCGCTCGTTCAGGCCCCGGGGGGCATTGATCGAGGTGTAGGCGTACAGGCCGCTGCTGCGCAGCTGGGCCAGGCTCAGTTCCTTGACGCTTTCGCCCGGCGAGCGGCTGCGATTGTCGAACTGGGTGGTCACGGCCACTTCGGTCAGCCACAGGGTGGCCGGTGGCACCCAGACCCGCATCAGCCAGCCGGCGCCGCCCAGCGCCAGGGTCATGCCGATCAGCAACAGACCGCGCCACCAGCGTTTCACCGTGATGATGCCGATCAGGCTGGGGAACGACAGCACCACCGCGGCGGCCAGGGCCCACTGGTAGCTCTGGGTGGTGGTCAGCTTGAGGATGATCGGCAGGGCCGTGAGCAGCACCGCGAACAGCGCCAGGGTGTGGTAGGCCAGGTAGATCCAGCGCCGGGGCGCCAGCCACTTGTTGTACAGCGGGTCGATGATCGACACCAGTGCCGCCACGGCCAGCAGGCCGCTGAACAGCAACTGCCCGCTGTTCCAGGTGGTGGTGATGAAAAAGAACGGCAGGACGAAGAACAGGCTTTCCTGGTGGATCATCTGCGTCGCGTAGCGCAGCACCGGGGGCGGCAGTTCGAAACCGAACCAGGCGGCGATGCGCTCGCGCAGCATGTTTTCCAGGATCAGCCACAGCCAGCTCACCAGCATCACCGCGGCCAGCACCCGCGCCAGCTCGGCCTGGCGATCGACCAGCATGAAACTGGCGACCCCGGAGACGAAGCCGAACACCGCCACGGCCCCCGGATGACGTTGGATCAGGGCGATCAGGCGCAGCAGGTAGGTTTTCCAGACGAGCATCGGGGGCATCACAGGGTGCGAGGGGGCGCAGGATACTCAGCCACCGGGCGGCTCGCCAGGGCCCCGGTCCGATAGCCGGGTCGCCCTGATCAACGGCGGGTGCTCAGGGCGTGGCGCGGGTGCGGCGCCACCACCCCACCAGGCCGCCGAGCAGCAGGGCGCCGAGCACGACGAGTGCGGCATACAGCTGGGTGCTGCTGAGCAGCGCCTGTTCGGTGCGCAGGTAGCCCGGTGTCTTGAACAGTAAGCGCACGGCCTCGTTGGCCTGTTCCAGAGTGACGGCCCGCAGGCCCACGGCCGGGTCGCTGAAGCGTCCGTCCTGGTAGTCGCCCAGGGCGTTCCAGTAGTAATCGGCGAGGGCGCTGTTGCCCTGGGTGGCCCAGGTCAGCCGAGCCAGGGCGACGTGCCGCAGGCGTTCGAAGGTGCTGGCGTCCAGGCCGTCTGCGCTGAGGTGCGCGCCGAGCTGGCGCATGGCCTGTTCGGCCCGGTCCCGGTCCTGGCGTTCCAGTTTGACGTTGAGGCTGAAGAAGCTGCTGGTGCCGAACACGTTGCGCGCGCTCCAGGGCCCGTAGCTCAAGGGCTGCTCCAGGCGCAGCGCCTGGTAGAGCTGCCAGTCCAGGTAATCGCGCAGCAGCTCCCAGGTCTCGTGGTCGTGATCGCCGACCCAGGGTTCGGGCAGCAGCCAGTGCAGGCTGGCGGTGTCGTCCAGCAGGCCGGTGATCAGGGTGCGGCGTTTGGCGGCTTCGCCCCGGGCCTCGGGCAGCTCCCGTGCCTCGGGCACGCTGCCGGCCGGCAGGGCGCCGTAGCTGCGGTCCAGGTAGGCGGGCAGCAGCGGGTCGAGGTCGCCGACCACGATCAACGTCATGTTGTTCGGCACGTACCAGTCCTGGCGTAGGCGTTCGAGCTGGGCCAACTGCAGGTGATCGACCTGGGCCCGCTCGGGGCATTCCAGGCCCAGTTCCACGGCCAGTTGCTGGTGCGCGTCCCGGCTGGTGTTCTGCCGGTCGAGCAGGCGTTGCAGGTTGGAATAGTGGCCGCCGTTCTCGCGTTCGATCACCTGCTGGGCGGCGGCCAGCTTCTCGGCCGTCAGTTCGGTGTTCACCAGGCTGGCCAGCAGCAGGTCCAGGGCGGCCCGCTGGTTGCGTGCCGGGACTTCCAGCACGTACGCGGTATCGCTGTCGCGGGTGTAGGCGTTCCAGTCACCGCCCAGGGCCTGCATCTTCGCTTCCAGACCGGCCTCGCCGCTGTCGTCGATGCCACTGAACAGCAGGTGTTCGAGCAGGTGCGGCAGCTCCTTGTCGCGGCAGCCGAACTGGTCGAAACCGACCCCGACCACCAGGCGGATCGCCACATGACCGCGGTCGGCAGTGGGCTTGAGCAACAGTTGCAGGCCGTTCTCCAGGGGGTAGCCCTCGACCTGCAGGCGGTCTTCGGCAACGGCGGTGTTGATCAGCAGCAGGCATATCAGCAGCAGGGCACGCATGAAGGTCTTCCTGACGGTCACCCGGGCAGCATACTCGCAGACGCCGGCTGTCGCGATTGGCCATGGCCGCTGGCCGGCTCCGTCACTGCTGTCGGCGGGGCCTCGCTCTAAGCTGCTTCGAGCGCCAGGCCCGCGGGTGGGCCGGCGGCGTTCACTGAACAACCGAGGGGTGGCTATGCGTGTCTTGATCACCGGAGCGGCGGGCTTCATCGGCCAGCAAGTGCTCGACCAACTGGCCATCCAGCACCCGGACTGGACGCTGATCGCCGCCGACATCCGGCCGCAGAGCCGCAAGACCCTGCGCCTGAACGTCGAGCCGGTGTTGCTCGACATCAGCCAGGCCCGGGCCGTGCGGGACTGCATCGCCACCTGGCAGCCGCAGGCCATCGTGCACCTGGCCTCGGTCGTCACCCCGCCCCGTGGCATGAGCGACGCACAGCTGCACGCCATCGATGTGGGCGGCACCCAGGCTGTGGTGGAGGCCGCGGCGGCGGAGGGCGTCGAGCAGTTGATTGTGACCAGTTCCGGTGCCGCTTATGGCTATTTCCCGGAAAATGCCGAGTGGATCGACGAAGATCACCCGCTGCGTGGTCACGCCGAATTCGCCTATGCCCGGCACAAGCGCGAGGTCGAGGAACTGCTGGCCGAGGCGCGTCAGCGCCACCCGGCCCTGAAGCAACTGATCCTGCGCCCTGGCACCATCCTCGGCAAACAGGTGAACAACCAGATCACCGAGCTGTTCAAGAAGCGCAGCGTCATGGGCATTCGCGGCAGCGACAGCCGCTTCGTGTTCATCTGGGACCAGGACGTGGTCAACATCATCGGTCAAGGCCTCGAGCGGGGCGCCGAGGGCATCTTCAACCTGGCCGGCGACGGGGCGCTGTCGCTGCGCGAGATCGCCGAGCTGCTCGGCAAGCCCTACCGGCCGCTGCCGGCCGGGCTGATCCGCACCGCGCTGCGGGTGCTCAAACCCCTGGGGCTGACGCCCTATGGGCCGGAACAGCTGGATTTTCTGCGCTACCGGCCGGTGCTGGCCAACCAGCGCCTGAAGGACGGTTTCGGCTACACCCCGCGCTACAGCACCCGCGAGGCCTTCCTGGCCTTCCTGCAGGCCCAGGGCATCAGCGCCCGCGCCTGACTCAGCCCTTGCTGTGCTGCTGGCTGCGGTATTCGCCCGGCGTCAGGCCGGTCCACTGGCGGAACGCGCGGAAGAACACGCTGGGCTCGGAGTAGCCCAGCAGCAGGGCGATTTCCGCCGCCGGCAACGTGCCGCTGCTCAGGTGGTGCTCGGCCAGTTGCCGACGGGTGTCGTTGAGCAACTGCTGGTAGCTGCTGCCTTCTTCCGCCAGGCGCCGTTGCAGGGTGCGTTCGCTGAGGTTCAGCGCTCGCGCCAGCTCGCTGCGATCCGGTTCGCCATGGGCCAGCTGTTCGCCGAGCAGGGTCACCACCCGGGCACTCAGGCCTTCGCTGGGCAGGCGCGCGAGCAGCGCTTCGGCATGTTGGCGCAGCAGGCTCTGCAGCGGCGAGTTGGCCTGGATCAGCGGCGCCGTGAGCAGCGCTTTCGGCAGCACCAGCCCGTAGTCCGGGGCCGAGAATTGCAGCGGGCAGGCGAAGACCTCGGTGTAGGGCGCGAGGTCCGTGGGCTGGGCATGAACGAACTGTGCCCGCAGCGGGCGGAAGTCATGCAGCAGCGGCGTGACCATCTGCACCCAGTTGGCCATCAGCGCCAGCACCCGGGTGCGGGTGGCCGGCAGGTTCGGGTGCAGGGGGCGGTACAGCAGGTGCACTTCCTCGCCCTGCTCGTGCCGGTGCAGCTCGCCGCCCTCGCCCACCAGGCGCTGGTAGCGCAGGCCGGCCGCCAGGGCGTCGCCCAGGGTGGCGCTGCTCTGCAGCAGGTAGCCCAGCACGCTGAACGGCCCTGGCGCCAGGTTGAGCCCCAGTGCCAGCCCCGGCTCGCTGTGCGGCAGGCGACTGAGCTGCTGCCACAGGGCTTCCTGGGTGGCGAACGGCAGGCGCGCATCCGGATCAACCAGCTGGCTTTCCGTGAGGCCGCAGCCGGCCAGCAGGCTGGCGCGGTCCACGCCGAGGCGGCCGGCGGCATGCAGCACCGCTTGGGTGAGGCTGGCGCTGACTGAGGCGTGGCGCGGATCGGGGGTTGACGTGGGCATGGGTCGATTCTGCCTAAAGGCATGCCGCGGCGATAGCCCGCCCGCGCACCACGACCGTGCCGCTGCTGTGAACCTGTGCCGGGCAAAATGCGTCCCAGCGTTTAGGCTGTGTGGGACAGGCAGCGATCAGGACAGGAGCTTCCCCTTGAACCGTCGATTCCTTGCAGGGCTTTTCTGCGCGGCACTCGCCACCGGTGCGGTGGCCGGCGACTCGCCCGAGGCGCGTTTCGTCAGCATCGGTACCGGGGCGCAGACCGGGGTGTACTACGTGGCCGGCCAGGCGATCTGCCGGTTCCTCAACACCGATACCGCCGCCCACGGCTTGCGCTGCAAGGCACCGTCCAGTGGCGGTGGCGTGGCCAACGTCAATGGCCTGCGCAGCGGCGAGTTCGATTTCGCCATCGTCCAGTCGGACCACCAGTACAAGGCGCTCAACGGCCTGCCGCCGTTCGAGGGTGCCGGGGCGATGCACGATGTGCGCGCGCTGTTCTCCCTGCACAACGAAGTGCTGGCGATCCTGGTCCGGCGCGAAACCGGTATCCAGGGGTTCGATGACCTGCGGGGCAAGCGGGTCAGCATCGGCAGCGCGGGTTCGGGGCAGCGCAGCGCCTTCGAGGACATTCTCCAGGCCAAGGGCTGGGACCTCTCGGCCTTCGGCCTGGTGGCGGAGCTGAAGCCGGCCGAGCAGATTCTTGCCCTGGGCGACGGCAGCATCGATGCCATGGGCTATTTCGTCGGCCACCCCAACGGCGCGATCAAGGAAGCGACCCTGGCCAACGACGTGGTGCTGGTGCCGCTGGAGGGCACGCTGGTCGATGCGCTGCTGGCGACCAAGGTCTACTACACCCGGGCCGAAATCCCCGGCGGGCTGTACCGGGGCACGCCGGGCGCCACCGCCTCGCTCGGCACTCGGGCGGTGTTCGCCACCTCGGCCAATGCCGATGCGGAAATGGTCTATCAGTTGGTCAAGGCCGTGTTCGACAACCTGGAGCGGCTGCGGCGCATGCACCCGACCTTCGCCGAGCTGAAGGAAGACGAAATGATCCGCGCCGGCCTCAGCGCGCCGCTGCACGAAGGCGCGCTGCGCTACTACCGGGAGCGCGGCTGGCTGTAGGCGGTGTCGCTGCCGGTTGCCTGTGGGTCGCATCCGGAAGCCGGTGGGGCGGGCAAGCCCGGTAGGTTGCCGGTAGGTGGACGCCAAGGCCCAGGCTAGAGGTGTCCGTGACTACCGGCCGGCACGGAGCGACCATGACAGCCCACGACCTCTCCCACACCACCCCCGCCGTCGACCCGGCCACCCTGCGCAAGGTCATCGCTGCCTCGGCCATCGGCAACTTCGTCGAGTGGTTCGACTTTGCCGTCTACGGCTTCCTCGCCGTGACCATCGCCAGCCTGTTCTTTCCGCCGGGCAATGCGTCCCTGGCGCTGCTGCAGACCTTCGCCGTGTTCGCCGTGTCGTTCGCCCTGCGACCGCTGGGCGGGATCTTCTTCGGCATTCTTGGCGACAAGATCGGGCGCAAGCGCATCCTGGCCATCACCGTGTTGCTGATGGCTGGCGCCACCACCCTCATCGGCCTGCTGCCGACCTATGCCACCATCGGCCTATTCGCCCCGCTGCTGCTGGCCCTGGCCCGCTGTGTCCAGGGCTTTTCCGCCGGTGGCGAGTACGCCGGCGCCTGCGCCTTCGTCATGGAGCACGCGCCTACCGAGCAGAAGGCTCGCTACGGCAGCTTCGTGCCGGTCTCGACCTTCATGGCTTTCGCCGCGGCCGCCGGGATCGTGTTCGGCATGGGCCTGCTGTTGAGCGAGGCGCAGATGCAGGACTGGGGCTGGCGCGTGCCGTTCCTGATCGCCGCGCCCCTGGGCCTGATCGGCCTGTACATGCGCATGCACCTGGACGAGTCGCCTGCATTCCGTGCCCTGGCGGCCGCGCCCCAGGCCGCCCATTCGCCGCTGAAGGAAACCCTGCAGCAACACGGCGGCACGATCCTCTGCCTGTCGGCGTTCATTTCCGCCACGGCGCTGTCGTTCTACACCTTCACCACCTACCTCACGACTTACATGCAGGTGGTCGGCGGCGCCTCGCGGCCCACCGCCCTGCTCGCCAGCCTGATGGCCCTGGTGTTCGCCGCGCTGCTGTGTCCGCTGGTGGGGCGCTACTCGGACTGGGTCGGGCGCCGGCGCACCATCTTTACTGCCTGCACCTGCCTGATCGTCGCGGTCTACCCGGCGTTCATGCTGGCGGGCTCTGGCAGTCTGCTGGCCTCGGCACTGGGAGCGGCGCTGCTGGCCGTGGGCGCGGTGATCTGCGGCGTGGTGACGGCGGTGCTGCTGTCCGAGCAGTTCCCGACCCGGGTGCGCTACACCGCCTCGGCGTTCACCTACAACCTGGCGTACACGGTGTTCGGCGGCACCGCGCCGCTGGTGGCGACCTGGCTGATCGAGCAGACCGGCAACCGCATGTCGCCGGCCTTCTACCTGATCGCCATCGCCCTGCTGGCCCTGGCCGGCGGCATGGCGCTGCCGGAATCGTCCAAGCGCTCCCTGGACTACCGGCCGACCTGACGGCTCATTCGCCGCCCACCTCCCCGGCCGACAGCGCGCCGGTTTCCCAGGCCTCCAGCACCACGTAGGCGCTGGCGCAGAACAGCGAGTTGAGGCGCTTCATGTCGGCGATCAGTTCGAGGTGCAGGGAGCTGGTCTCGATGCTTTGCAGCACCTGGTGGTGCAGGCGCCCGACATGGGCATGGGCCAGGTGCCGCTCCCGGGCGCGGAAGCGGCGTTTCTCGCGCAGCAGTTGGCGTGCGCTCTCGGTGTCGGCGCTGAGGAACACGCTCAGCCCCAGGCGCAGGTTGGCCATCAGGTGCGCATGCAGGCTGGTCAGCTCCTCCAGGCCACTGTCGGAGAAGGAATGGCGCTGCGCGGTCTTCTGATCCTGCACCTTGCCGAGCATGCGTTCGATGATGCTCCCGGCCTGCTTGAGGTTGACCGCCAGCTCGATGATTTCCGCCCAGCGCCGGCTGTCCTGCTCGCTCAGCACCTCCCGTGGCACCTGGGCCAGGTACAGCTTGACCGCGCTGTACAGCGCCTCCACGTCATCATCGAGGCGGCGCAGCTCGCGGCTCTGCGCGGGCTGGCTGTCGCGCAGCACCTCCAGCAGGTGGCCGAGCATGGTGTCGATCAGGTCGCCGATGCGCAGCGTCTCGCGCACCGCGTTGGCCAGGGCCAGGCTCGGCGTGGCCAGGGCCGTGGGGTCGAGATGGCGAGCGCGCGCCACGCCGCTGTCGTCGGCGCGATCCGGCAGCAGCCAATTGCAGAAGCGCGCCATCAGGCCGATGCTCGGCAGCATCAGCAGGCAGCGCAGGCCGTTGTAGAGCAGGTGAAAGCCGATCACCAGCTCCGCCGGGCGCCAGTCGAAGCTGTCCAGCCAGCTCGCCAGCGGGTCCAGCACCGGGATCACCAGCAGCAGGCCGATCAGCTTGTACAGCAGGCTGCCCAGGGCCACGCGCCGGCCCGCCGGGGTCTGCAGGCTGCTGGTGAGAAAGGCCAGCAGGCCGCTGCCGATGTTGGCGCCGATCACCAGGCCGATGGCCACCGGCAGGCTGATCAGGCCGGCGCCGGTCAGGGTCGCGGTGAGCAGCACGGCGGCCAGGCTGGAGTAGGAAATCAGCGCGAACAGCGCGCCGACCAGGGCATCCAGCAGCAGGTCGCCGGTGAGCGAGGCGAACAGCACCTTGATGCCCTGGGCCTGGGTGATCGGCGTGGCGGCGGCGACGATCAGCTCCAGCGCCAGGATGATCAACCCCAGGCCGATGGCCACGCGGCCGAGCTGGCCGGCGCGGGTCTGTTTGCGCGAGAGAAAGAACACCACCCCGAGAAAGATCAGCAGCGGCGACAGCCAGCTCAGGTCCAGCGTGAGCACCCGGGCCATCAGCGCAGTGCCCACGTCGGCGCCGAGCATGATCGCCAGGGCCGGCGTCAGGGCCATCAGCCCCTGGCTGACGAAGGAGGTGACCAGCAGCGCGGTGGCGTTGCTGCTCTGCACCAGGGCGGTGACGCCGATCCCGGCGACGAAGGCCAGCGGCCGGTTGTCGGCGTGGCGGCTGAGCACGTTGCGCAGGTGCGAGCCGTACACCCGCAGGATGCCGCTGCGCACGATGTGCGTGCCCCAGATCAGCAGCGCGATGGCCGAGAGCAGGTTGAGCAGGGTCAGCATCGTGCATCTCCCCTGGCGGTGGCCGCCCGCCTGCACGCCTGCAGGGGGCCGCACGTGTTATGGAAGGCCATGCGCGGGCCGGCCTCATCTTTAGCTTTAGTCGCGGATGATCCGATGTGCCAGTGGCCATCGGGCGATCCCGCCGCTGGGGTTGAACTGGTAACCTAGCCCGACCGAATGGAGCTGGCCTGCCCGATGCTGACCCTGTACCACGCGTCCGACCTGGAAACCCTTGGCGAGCTGGCCACCACCCTGCTGGCGCAGCCGCTGCGCGAGCCGTTCGCCGCTGCGCGGGTGGTGGTGCCGAGTCAGGGTATCGGGCGCTGGCTGACGCTGGAGCTGGCGCGCAAACAGGGCATCGCCATGCAATTGGACGTGCAATTGCCCTCGGCGTTCGTCTGGGATCTGTCGCGCCAGGTGCTGGGGCAGTTGCCCGAGCAGTCGGCCTTTTCCCCCGGCACCCTGAGCTGGCGCCTGTACGACTGGTTGTGCGAGCCGGCGAATGTCGCCGAAGCGCCGCGCCTGGCCCACTACCTGGAAGGCGGCGATGAACGCCGGCGCCTGTCCCTGGCGGCGAAGATCGCCGACGTATTCGACCAATACCTGCTGTACCGCGACGACTGGCTGGCCGCCTGGGAGCGCAACGAGCTGCTCGACCTGGGGCTGGACGAAGCCTGGCAGGCCCTGCTCTGGCGCGAACTGACCCGGGACGGCCACCCGCACCGCGCGCGCCTGCTTGACGACCTGCTGCGGCGCCTGCACGACTCGCAACCGATCGACGGCCTGCCCGAGCGCCTGCTGGTGTTCGGCATCAGCAGCCTGCCGGCCCACCACCTGCGGGTGCTCGAGGGCCTGGCCCGGCACACCGAGGTGGTGCTGTTCGCGCTCAACCCGTGCCGTGAGGCCTGGGGCGAAATCCGCGATATCCACGAGCTGGCGCGGCAACCCGAGCTGAACCCGGACGACTGGTACCTGGATGTCGGTCACCCGCTGCTGGCGAGCCTCGGCAAGCAAGGCCGGGATTTCTTCGACAGCCTGTTCGCCCTGGCCTCCGGCGAGGGCTGCCAGGAACTGGGCGTCTATTCCGAAGACGCCGACCTGCACGACAGCAGCCTGCTGCGTGCCCTGCAGAACGACATCCTGCGCCTGCGCACACGGCTGCCGGAAGAACGCCTGGTGCTGCGCGACGACGACCGCTCGCTGGAAGTGCACGTCGCCCATTCGCCGCTGCGCGAAGTGGAAATTCTCCACGACCAGCTGCTGGCGCGTTTTGCCGCCGACCCGACGCTGACCCCGGACCAGGTGGTGGTACTGACCCCCGACATCGAACGCTACGCGCCCTATATCGAAGCCGTGTTTGCGCCCCGCGCCGCGTCCGCCCCGCGTATTCCCTACAGCCTGGCCGACCGCAGCCTGCGCGCCGAGCTGCCGCTGATCGAAGCCTTCCTCGGCCTGCTGGCGTTGCCCGACAGCCGTTTCACCGCCGAAGAGGTACTGGCCTGGCTGGAACAGCCGGCCATCGCCCGCCGCGCCGGCATCGAGGCCGAAGACCTGCCGCTGCTGCGCGACTGGCTGCGCGATGCCGGCGTGCGCTGGGGTCGGGACGAGGCGCACCGGCGTGACCTGGGCCTGCCGGCGGACGCCGCGTTCACCTGGCGCCAGGGCCTGGATCGTCTGCTGCTGGGCTTCGCCGTGCCCCCGCAACTGGCCGGCCAGCAGGCCCCGCTGCTGGGCGGCAACTGGCCGCTGGATGCCCTCGAAGGTGGCCGCGCGCAGCTGCTCGGCCGCCTGATCGGCTTCGTCGAGCGTCTGTCCGCGCTGGCCCGTGAGCTGCAACGCGCGCGGCCGCTGGCGGCCTGGGCCGAGTCGCTGCAACAGGTGATCGACGATCTGTTCGACGAGCGCGAGGCCGGGGAAACCCTGCTGTTGCTGGCCAAGGCCTGCGCCGCGCTCAAGGAGCAGGCTGATGCCGCCGGCATCGAACGGCCGCTGGAACTGGCCCTGGTGCGCCAGCAACTGACGGCGGCGCTGGAGCAGGGTGGCGGCGCTTCGGGGTTTCTCACCGGTGCGGTGACCTTCTGCACCATGGTGCCGATGCGCAGCCTGCCGTTCCGCCACGTCTGCCTGCTGGGGCTGGACGACGGCGCCCTGCCGCGCCGCACCCCGGCCGCCGGTTTCGACCTGATCAGCCAGCGCCCCCGTCGAGGTGACCGCGCGCGGCGCCTGGACGACCGCTACCTGCTGCTGGAAACCCTGCTGTCGGCCCGTGATGGCCTGTACCTCAGCCACGTTGGCCGTGACCCGCGCAGCAACGCCGAGCTGCCGCCCTCGGTGCTGGTCAGCGAACTGCTGGATGTGGTCGACCTCACCGCGGTGTGTGGGAGGGGCTTCAGCCGCGACGAAGCGCCGGCCAACGACAGGGTCAGCCAGCACATCACCATCGACCACCCGCTGCAGCCGTTCGCCCCCGGCAACTTCGGCGGCGACCGCCACCTGGGCTTCGCCGGCTCCTGGTTCCGCGCCGCGCAGCGCCTCAACCAGCCCGCCGCGGCCGCACCGCCCTTCGCCACCACCCTGGCTGCGCCAGACGACGATGGCGCGGCGCTGACCCTGGAACCGAGCCAGCTGATCCATTGCTTCAAGCACCCGACGCGCTACCTGCTGGAGCAGCGTCTCGGCCTGCGCCTGGTGCAGAGCGAAGAGGCGCTGGCCGGCGACGAGCCGTTCAGTGTCGAGTGGACGCGCCAGCACGGCCTGCGCCAACTGGCCCTGCAAGCCTTCGAGAACGGCTGGAGCGAGCAGGAAGAACGGGCCCTGGCGGCGGCGTCCGGCTGGCTGCCGGTGGGCGAACTGGGCCAGGCGCATTGGGGACAGATTCGCGGGCCGATCCGTGCCTTCGCCCCGACCCTGCTCGATGAGCGCCCGGCCGGTGCGCCCCAGCCGCTGCTGGTGGACATCGAGCTGGCTGGCGTACGCATCCACGGTTGGCTCGAGGGCGTGACCGACGAGGGCCTGTTCGACTACCGCCTGCGCGACCTCGGCGCCTGGGAGCTGGCGCCGTTCTGGCTGCGCCACCTGCTGCTCAATTGCGCCGCCGGGGCCGGCATCGCCCGCGACAGCCGCCTGTTGTCGCCGAAAAGCGAATGGCGCCTGGGCCCGCTGGTCGATGCCCGCGCGTTGCTCGAGCCCTGGCTGCAGGCCTACCAGCGGGCGCTGTGCGAGCCGCTGCCGCTGTTCGCCAAGTGCAGCCACGGCTTTGCCCATAAATGGCGCCACCCGGGCCGCAAGGAACCGATCGACGCCGCGCGCAGCGAAGCGCGGGTGATGTGGCAAGGCAACGACTTCATGACCGGCGAAGGCCAGGACCCGTGGAATGCCCTGGCCTTCCGTGACCGCGACCCACTGGACGCCACCTTCGAGGCACTGGCCGAGCAGCTGTACGGCCCGGCCCTGGATGCCCTGCAGGGCGAGGACGACGAATGAGCCAGTCACTCGACCTGCTGCAGGACAGCTTCAGCGGGCGCTCGCTGATCGAGGCCAGCGCCGGCACCGGCAAGACCTGGACGCTGACCGCGCTCTACGCGCGCCTGTTGCTGGAAAAGCAGCTCACTGTCGGGCAGATCCTGGTGGTGACCTTCACCACCGCCGCCACCGCCGAGCTGCGCGAGCGCATCCGCAAGCGCCTGGCCGAGCTGCTCGCCGTCTATGAACACGGGCCGGGTGCGGACGACCTGCTCAACCGCCTGCACGCCCAGTACCCGGACGATGCCAGTCACCGCCGGCTGCTGCTGGCCGTGCATGGCTTCGACGAAGCGGCGATCTTCACCATCCACGGTTTTTGCCAGCGGGCCCTGCAGGATGCGGCCTTCGAGGCCGGTGGCGATTTCGACAACGAGCTGACCCAGGACGACCGGGAAATCCTCGACGCGCTGCTGGCCGACCTCTGGCGCCATGAGTTGGCCAGCGCCGAGCCGGAATGGGCGGCATTCCTGGTGCAGCAAAAGATCACCCCGCAGAGCCTGCGTCAGCGCCTGCGCAATCACCTGGGCAAACCCTATCTGCGTATCGAGCCGCAGCCGGGCGCCGATGCCGACCTGGGCGCCTTGCGCGAGGCCTGGGCCCAGGCGCAGCGCCTGTGGCTGGCGCACAGCGGCGACTGGCTGGTGCAGCTCAAGGCGTTCGGCGGTTTCAAGAGCAACATGGTCGATGCCGCCAAGCTGGGCGCCTGGCAGAGCGAGCTGGACGGTTACTTCAGCGATGCCGCGGCGCTGTTCAGCAAGAGTGACGCCTACCGTCGCCTGTCCCGTGATGGCCTGGCCAAGGCCTGCAAGAAGGATGTCGAGGCGCCGCCCAGCCCGCTTTGCGAGGCCCTGCAGAGCCTCTGCGAGGCGCTGGACGACGCCCAGCCCCAGGCCGCCCGGCGGTTGATCGACCTGCAGGTGCGACTGATCGGCCAGCTCGATGAGCAACTGCCGGCGCGCAAGGCCGCGCAACGCCTGCTGGCCTTCGACGACCTGCTCAACCGCCTGCAGCAGGCGCTGCACGGCGAGGGCGGCGAGCACCTGGCGCAGGCGCTGCGCAACCAGTACCCGGTGGCGCTGATCGATGAATTCCAGGACACCGACCCGGTGCAGTACCAGGTGTTCCACCGCATCTACGACGGGGCCGGCGACCTGTGTTTCGTTGGCGATCCCAAGCAGGCCATCTACGCTTTCCGCGGTGCCGACCTGGCGACTTACCTCAAGGCGCGCGAAGAGGCGGCGCGGCAGTACAGCCTGGCCACCAACCACCGCTCCACGCCGGAACTGATCGACGCCCTGAACCGGTTGTTCGACCGCCCACGGCCGTTCGCCGAAGAAGGCCTGGTGTATCCCCGTGTCGGTGCCAGCGAGCGCGACCGCGCGCGCCTGGTGCTGCCGGCCGTGGAGGGTGAGGACGAAGCGCCGCTGGCGCTGGTCTGGCTGGACGACGACTACCTCGGCAAGGGCGAGGCCGGCAGCCTCGCGGCGCGTGACACGGCCCGGCGCATTGCGGCGCTGCTGGCGGCCAGTGCCGCCGGCGAGGCGTATTTCGAGCAGAACACTGAGCGCACGCCACTGCGCGGCGGCGACATTGCCGTGCTGGTCGCCAGCCACCGCCAGGCCGGGGAAGTGGCGGACGAGCTGTCGGCACGCGGCGTGCCCAGCGTGCGCCGTGGCAAGGAAAGCGTCTGGCACAGCGAGGAGGCCGAAGAGTTGGGCGCGGTGCTGGCCGCCTATGCCGAGCCGGGTCGCGAAGGCGTGCTGCGTTACGCCCTGGCCACCCGCCTGCTGGGCCGCAGCGCCGCCGACCTGGCCGCCTGCACCGAGGACGCGCAGGCCTGGGACCTGGAGCGGGAAGCCGCCGAGCGCTATCACCAGCTGTGGCAGCAGCAGGGTTTCATGCGCGTGTTCCGTGCCTGGCTGGACGAGCAGCAGGTGGCGCCGCGCCTGCTGGCGCTGGTCGATGGCGAACGGCGCCTGACCAACCTGCTGCACCTGGCCGAACTGCTGCAGACCGAAAGCCTGCAGCGCCCCGGCCTGGAATCGCTGATCGCCTGGTTCAACGCCCAGCGCACCGCGGAAAGCCACGGCGAGGAAGCGCTGCTGCGCCTGGAAAGCGATGCCGAGCGGGTGCAGATCGTCACCATCCACACGTCCAAGGGCCTGGAGTACCCGCTGGTGTTCTGCCCCTACCTGTGGGACGGCGCGCTGCTGCGTCAACACGAAGACATCAGCTGCCACGCCGACGACGGCACGCCGCTGCTCGACCTGGGTGGCGAGCAATTGGACGACCACCGCGAGCGCGCGCGCCATGAGCGCTTCGCCGAAAAACTGCGGCTCACCTACGTGGCCCTGACCCGTGCCCGTGACCGCCTGTGGCTGCACTGGGGACCGGTTGACTGCAAACCGAAGAAGGACGGTTCCCTGGCCGACAGTGGCCTGCACAGCAGCGCCCTGGCCTGGTTGCTGCACGGCCGCCAGTTGCCGGGCGAGGACGCCCTGCGCGAGATGGCCGGCCACCTGCAGACGCAGACCCCGGCCAGCCTGAAGCTGGAGGTCGAGTTGCTGGTGGATGGCAGCCAGGGCGGCATGGTCCTGCAGCCGCTGCGCGAGGCGGAAGCCAGCGCCGCCGGCGAGCAGCGCGCCCCGGCGCCCCAGCACCTGGCCACGCTGCAGCGCGCGCTGTACAGCGCCTGGCGCATCGGCAGCTTCTCCGGCCTGGCCGCCGGGATGCACATGGAGGCGCCGGATCGCGACGGCCTGGCGTTGCCGGATGCCGCCGAGCCGGGCACGGGCTTCTTCGCCTTCCCCCGCGGCGCGCGGGCCGGTACCTGCCTGCACGCCATCCTCGAAGACTGGGCACGCGGCAAGGCGCCGCTGTCCGAGCTGGTGGAGCCGGCCCTCGGCGGCCACGGCATCAGCAGCGACTGGAGCGCCGTGGCGCTGGAGCACCTGCAGCGGGTGATCGACACCGATCTGGATGGCCAGGGGCTGACCCTGGCCACGCTCGAACCGGCCAGGCGCCTGCCCGAGCTGGGCTTCACCTTCCCGGTGGCCGGGCTCGACGTGCAGCGTCTGCGGGCGATTCTGGCCGACCCGGCCCATGGTCTGCCGGCGCCGATGCGCGATGCGGCGGCGCGCCTGGAGTTCGACAGCCTCAAGGGCTTCCTCAAGGGTTTTATCGACCTGACTTTCGAGCACCAAGGGCGCTGGTACATCGCCGACTACAAATCCAACTGGCTCGGCCCGGATGTCAGCCACTACAGCGGCGAGCGCCTGCTCCAGGCCCTCGCCGCCGAGCACTACTACTTGCAGTACCAGATCTACCTGGTGGCGCTACGGCGCTTCCTGCGCCAGCGCCTGAGCGACTTCACCTCGGATCAGCTGGGCGGCGCCTACTACCTGTTCCTGCGCGGCATGCCCGGTGCCGGCGTGTACTTCGCCCGCCCGGCGGACAGCCTGCTGGATGCCCTGGACCAGTTGTTCGAGGGGGCGCACTGATGGCCAGTACCGTGCTCAATGACCTGCCCCTTGGCCAGTTGGAACGCGCCCTGGTCGACAGCCTGACGCGGCTCGATCCCGAGGCCGATTCGCTGGTGCTGGCCTCGGCGGCGCTGCTCTGCGCGGCCCTGGAGCGCGGCGACGTGTGCCTGCCGCTGGCGCGCCTGGCCGGCCAGCGGCCCTGGCCGGAGCACCCGTTCAGCCTGCCGCCGCTCGCAGAGTGGCAGCGCGTCCTGACGGCCAGCCCCTTGGTGGGCGCGAGCGGTGAATTCGCCCCGCTGATTCTCGACGGCGGACGGCTCTACCTGGCGCGCTACCACGCCTACGAGCAGCAACTGGCCGAGCGCTTGCTGAGCCGCGCGGCCGATTGGCCGGCGATCGATGAGGTGCGTCTGGGTGAGAGCCTGACGCGGCTGTTTACCTTCAACACCCAGCAACCGGATTGGCAGCGCCTGGCGGCGGCCCAGGCGGTGCGGCGCAAGCTGGCGGTGATTTCCGGCGGCCCCGGCACCGGCAAGACCACCACCGTGGTGCGCCTGCTGGCGGCCCTGCTGGAGCAGTCCGAAGGCGGCGCACTGGCCATCGGCCTGGCGGCGCCCACCGGCAAGGCCGCGGCGCGCATGGCCGAGGCGATCCGTTCGGCCAAGGCCAGCCTGCCGGTCAGCGAGGCGATCAAGGCCGCCCTGCCTGACGAGGCGCGCACCCTGCACCGCCTGCTCGGCAGCCGGGGCGACAGCCCGCAGGTGCGGCATCACGCGGCCAACCCGCTGGCCCTCGACGTGCTGGTGGTGGACGAAGCGTCCATGGTCGACCTGGCACTGATGGCCAAGCTGGTGGATGCCCTGCCGCCCTCGGCGCGGCTGATCCTGCTGGGCGACAAGGACCAACTGGCCGCCGTGGAAGCCGGTGCGGTGTTCGCCGAACTGTGCGAAGGCCGGGGCTTCGATGCCCAGGCCGCGGCGGATTTGCAGCGCATCACCGGCCAACAGGTGGCGGTGGAAACACCCCGATCGGCCCTGGGCGATGCGGTGGTGCTGCTGACCCACAGCCACCGTTTCGCCGGCGACAGCGGCATCGGCGAACTGGCACGGCGGATCAACGGCGGCGACGTGGCCGGTACCCTCGCGCTGCTTCGAGAGGGGCGTGCGGACCTGGCCTGGTACGAGCAGCCGACGCCCGCCGACCTGCTGGAGCGCCTGGACCAGGGCTACGCGCCCTTTATCGCCACGGCTCGAACGGGCGAGCCGCAGGCCACCTTCGACGCTTTCAACGCCTTCCGCGCGCTGACCGCGCAGCGTGAGGGCGCCTGGGGCGTGGCCGGGCTCAACGAGGCGCTGGAAGCGCGCATCAAGCGCCGCTCCCAGGTCGCCAGCCGTGAGCGCTGGTACATTGGCCGGCCGGTGATGGTGCGCCAGAACGACTACGCCCTGGGCCTGTTCAACGGTGACATCGGTATTTGCCTGCAGACCGAACACGGCCTGCGGGTGTGCTTTGAAGGCGAAGAGGGCTTCCGCTTCTTCGCCCCTGCCCGTCTGCCGAGCCACGACAGTGCCTTCGCCATGACCGTGCACAAGAGCCAGGGCTCGGAGTTCAGCGAAGTGCTGCTGGTGCTGCCCGAGCAACCCAGCCCGCTGCTGACCCGCAGCCTGTTCTACACCGGCATCACCCGGGCCAAGCACAAGGTGGAAATCTGGGGCCTGGCCCAGCGCCTGGGCGATGCCGTCGCCACCCGCGCCGAGCGCGCGGCGGGGTTGGCCGAGCGCCTGGCGTCAACCGGCGCCAGCACCACTGGCCCGGCCATACCCGCGAGTGAGCGGGGCCAACTCGATCTGTTCAGTTAGGAGTTTTTGATGAGCAAGGGACTGTTCCGGCGCCGGATGACGGCGCTGTTGCTGTGGACCCTGTCGCCCGCACTGCTGGCGGCCGACGCGCCCGAAGTCTTCACCGGCACGCTGGGCAGGGCGGCGATCGTGATCGAGCTCGATGTGCGCGATCCCGAGCGGGTCACGGGGCGTTACTTCTACCAGAAGTACCGCCACGACCTGGCCCTGGAGGGGCGCCTCGAGCATTCGCAGGTCAACCTGGTGGAAGGACGGGATCGCTATGACGATACGCCTCGTCCCGAGCTGGTCCTGCAGCGCGCCGCCGATGGGTGGGCGGGCGAGTGGATCGGGCCCGAGGGCAAGCGCCTCGACGTCAATCTGGTCCCGGCGGCCGTCGAGGCGCCACCGGCCGGCGCCGAGCCCTTCTGGTACCAGCTCCACGAAGAAGCGCCCTACGAGTTCCTGCGCCTCAGGGATTCGCCGCTGCAGCCGGGCAAGGTGCAGCGCTTCATGGGACACGACCTGCAGTGGTGGACGGAACCGGTTTCCGGCCTGACGTTGTTCGAAGTCGTGAGCGGCTACCCGCAGGCGCAACTGGACCTGATCAACCAGCAGCTGCGGCAGCGGCTTCGCCAGGAAATCATCAGCTACCACGCCTGCAAGCTGGGGGCGGGCGGTGACTGGGGCGAGTTCCAACAGACCGTGACCCCGGGGTTGTTATCGGCCGATCTCGTCAGCCTGAGCATCTTCACCAGCTACAGCTGCGGCGGCGCGCACCCCGACTTTGGCGATGCGCCGCTCACGCTGGATGCCCGGACAGGCGAGCCGCTGGGCCTGGAGGACCTGCTCTGGGTTGGTGAGGGCCCGGCCTTCCACTACGTGGAGTTGCGTGGCCGCACGAGCGTCAACTCGGTGGATTTCAACACCTACTCGCGCTACCGCAACGAGCATTTCGCGCCCTGGCTGGTCGAGCAGTGGCGGCGCATTGCGCCCGGCGAGCTGTCAGGTGCGGGGGATGCCGACCGCTGCGATTACAGCGACCCTGAGGTCTGGGACTACCCCAGCTGGTACCTCAATGACAAAGGCATCGTCTTCGATCCCGTCTTCGCGCGGGTCGACCGTACATGTGAGGGCCTCAAGTGGCCGGTGCTGCCCTACGCCGTGGTCAAAAAGCACCCCGGCCGCCTGCCACTGACGCTGCCTGACTGAGGCGGGTGTTGCACGGCGCGCCTCATCGGCATAGGATGCGCGCCTTCTCTCAACCGACAGCAAAGGAGGTTCATCATGCATTCCCTGATTACCCTTTGCAGGTCGCGCCTGGTTTGATCGCACGTTCCGCTACCCGCTAGCGGTCCCGCAACGCCCGGCCTTCGGCCTGCCAATCCAAGACATCTTCTGTTTCAACCCATCAGGATTGGACTATGGGCACTTGCATTCGCCATTTGTCCGACGGCATCGCCTTGATCGCCGCGGACGACACCTGGATCGAAGGAAAAGCGATCCAGCAACTTGAAACCACCGCACGCCTGCCGGGCATGCACCGGGTGGCCGGCATGCCGGACCTGCACCCGGGGCGCGGCTATCCGGTCGGCGCGGCGTTCTTTTCCGTGGGCCGGTTGTACCCGGCCCTGGTCGGCAACGACATCGGCTGCGGCATGGCGCTGTGGCGCACCGGTATCGCCACCGCCAAGCTGAACCTGGACAAGCTGGAGAAACGCCTCGGCAACCTCGACACGCTCCTGGACGACAGCTGGCAGGGGGCCGTGGCGGCCTTCGGCCTGCCACATTCGGGGCACGAGCGTTCCCTGGGCACCATCGGCGGCGGCAACCACTTCGCCGAGCTGCAGCAACTCGACACCTGCTACGACGCCGACGCGGTTGCCGCGCTCGGCATCGACCGCAAACACCTGCTGTTGCTGGTGCACAGCGGCTCGCGCGGGCTGGGCGAGGCGATCCTGCGCGAGCAGGTCGAGCTGTTCGGTCATCAGGGCCTGGAGGCAGGCAGCGAAGCGTGCACGCATTACCTGGCGCGGCATGACGGCGCCCTGCGTTTCGCCGAGGCCAACCGCCAACTGATCGCCCGGCGCATGCTCGACGCACTGCGCTGCGAGGGGGAGGCGCTGCTGGACATCAACCACAACCTGGTATCGCCTGCCGTCATCGGCAACCAGCACGGTTGGCTGCACCGCAAGGGCGCCACGCCGTCGGACCAGGGGCTGGTGGTGATCCCCGGCTCCCGGGGCGACTACAGCTACCTGGTGCAGCCGCTGGCGGACGAGCGCAGCCTGCTGTCGCTGGCCCACGGCGCCGGGCGCAAATAGGTGCGCAGCGAATGCAAGGACCGCCTCGCCGCTCGCTACAGCGTCGAGCAACTGGGCCGTACCGCGCTGGGCAGTCGGGTGATCTGTGCCGATCGCGCGCTGATCTACGAAGAAGCGCCCGAGGCGTACAAGGCCATCGATTCGGTGGTCGGCGCGCTGCGCGAAGCGGGCCTGGTGCGGGTACTGGCACGGCTCAAGCCGGTGCTGACCTACAAGACGCGGGGAGGGTGCTGCTGATGATCCTTCTCCAACTCTCGGCGGCCCAGGGGCCGGATGAATGCGCGCTGGCCGTGGCCAGGGCGCTGCACAGGCTGCAGGACGAAGCCCAGGCGCTGGGCGTCGGGGTGCAGGTGCTCGAACGGGAGCCAGGCCCACGCCAGGGCACCCTGCGTTCGGTGCTGCTGGCGCTGGAAGGCGGACAGGCCGACACGCTGGCGCAGGGGTGGCAGGGATCGCTGCAATGGATCTGCGTCAGCCCGTACCGGCCGACCCATGCTCGCAAGAACTGGTTCTTCGGCGGGGCGCGCTTCGCTGCACCGGCGGCTGAACTGGCCAGCGAGATCCGCTTCGAGACCCTGCGTTCGTCCGGCCCGGGCGGCCAGCACGTCAACACCACCGACTCGGCGGTGCGCGCCACCCACCTGGCCAGCGGCATCAGCGTCAAGGTGCAGAGCGAGCGCAGCCAGCACGCCAACAAGCGCCTGGCCCTGCTGCTGATCGGCCAGCGCCTGGCCCAACGCGAGCAGGAGGCCGGCATCGCCCTGCGTGCCGAGCGGCGCTTGTCCCACCACCAGGTGGAGCGGGGCAACCCGACGCGGGTGTTTCGCGGTGAGCGGTTCGAGCCGGGGTAACCGTGCAGAAACGAAAAACGGGGCCATCAGGCCCCGTTTTTTTGTCATCCCGCCAGGCTTATTGCCCTGGGATGTCCTTGCGCAGCTTGACCGGGTCGAGGTCGTCGACGTCCTTGCCTTCTGCCTTGCGGCGGGCAATGCGCATGCGGATGTTCAGCGCTTCGACGGCCAGGGAGAACGCCATGGCGAAGTAGACGTAGCCTTTCGGCACATGCACTTCGAAGGCTTCGGCGATCAGGACGGTACCGACCACGATCAGGAACGACAGCGCCAGCATCTTCAGCGACGGGTGACGGTCGATGAAGGCGCTGATGGTGCCGGCCGACAGCATCATCACCAGGACGGCGACGATGATCGCGGCGACCATGACCGGTACGTGATCGACCATGCCGACAGCGGTGATGACCGAGTCCAGGGAGAACACGATGTCGATGATGGCGATCTGGATGATGGTGCCGATGAAGTGCTTGGCCGCGCCTTTCGGGGCTTCGGCGCTTTCGTCTTCACCTTCCAGGCCGTGGTAGATCTCGCTGCTGCTCTTCCACAGAAGGAACAGGCCACCGAAGAACAGGATCAGGTCGCGGCCCGAGATGCCCTGGTCGAAGATGTGGAACAGGTCGGTGGTCAGACGCATGATCCAGGTGATGGACAGCAGCAACAGGATGCGCGTGACCATGGCCAGGGCCAGACCGAACATCCGGGTGCGTGCCTGCAGGTGAGGCGGCATGCGCCCGACCAGAATGGCGATCATGATGATGTTGTCGATGCCCAGGACGATTTCCAGAGCAGTCAGAGTCAAGAAGGCAACCCAGATTTCCGGGTTGGTCAGCCATTCCATAGAGGTTCCTTGCGAGTGATAGAACAGACTGGCGCCAGATACCGGCCAGGTGCCGGATTCTAACGCCAGTCGTGTGAAAATTTCGTCAAAATATGTGCGCTTCAGCTACCGAATAGCGGAAACGCACCCAGCACCAATGCAGTCACCATGATGGCCATGCACACCAGCACCGCCCACTTCAGGGTGAAGCGCTGCAGGTCGCCGAATTCGATCTTCGCCAGGCCGATCAGCAGGTAGGTCGAGGGCACCAGCGGGCTGAGCAGGTGCACCGGCTGGCCGACGATGGAGGCGCGGGCCATTTCCACGGCGCTGATGCCGTAGCCGGAGGCGGCCTGGTTCAGCACCGGGAGGATGCCGTAGTAGAAGGCGTCGTTGGACATGAAGAAGGTGAACGGCATGCTCACCAGCGCGGTGATCACCGCCAGGTGTGGGCCGAGTGCATCGGGGATGACCGCCAGCAGGCTCTTGGACATGGCATCGACCATGCCGGTGCCGCTGAGGATGCCGGTGAAGATGCCCGCCGCGAAGATCAGGCCGACCACTGCCAGGACGTTACCGGCGTGGGCCGCGATGCGCTCCTTCTGCTGCTGCAGGCAGGGGTAGTTGATGATCATGGCGATGCTGAAGGCGATCATGAACAGCACCGGCATCGGCAGCAGGCCGGCGATCAGGGTGGTCATCAGGCCCACGGTGAGCAGGGCGTTGATCCACAGCAGTTTGGGGCGACGCGCCTCGGGGAACTGCGACACGCTGATTTCTTCGTGGTTGACCTGCTCGTCCGGCAGGTGCAGCACGCCCAGGCGTTTGCGCTCACGCAGGCCATAGAGGTAGGCGACGCCGAACAGGACGATCGCGCCGAACACCATGGTCGGGATCATCGGCACGAACACGTCCGACGGATCGACGTGCAGGGCGCTGGCCGCGCGGGCGGTCGGGCCGCCCCACGGGGTCATGTTCATGATGCCGCCGGCCATGATGATCAGGCCGGCCATGATGGTCGGACTCATCTTCAGGCGGCTGTACAGCGGCAGCATGGCGCCGACGCAGATCATGTAGGTGGTGGAGCCGTCGCCGTCCAGAGACACGATCAGCGCCAGGGCCACGGTGCCGACGGCGACCTTCATCGGGTCGCCCTTGACCAGCCTGAGGATCAGGCGCACGGGCGGGTCGAACAGGCCCGAGTCGATCATCACCGCAAAGTAGAGGATGGCGAACATCAGCATCACGCCGGTGGGCGCGAGCTTGCTGATGCCCTCGAGCATCATCGGACCGATTTCGGTGGCGAACCCGCCGATTAGGGCGAACAGGATCGGGATGATGATCAGCGCGATCAGCGCCGACAGGCGCTTGCTCATGATCAGGAACATGAACGTCGAAACCATGGCGAAGCCAAGGAATGTCAGCATGGCAGTAGTCTCCAGAGGGGGCGGCGTGGGCTGAGTGGAATCAGCGCGAGGCCGTCGGCAGGTGGAGAGCGGGCATGGCTAGGGCGGGGAAACGGTTGCAGCGGCACATGGCAATCACCATCTTGTTGTTATCGGGATCGGCCGGTCGGATGCCGGCTATGCGCACATGCTAGGGGGCGAAGCTTTCAGCGAGCTTTCGCTGCGTGACGATGGCCACGCAGCGGATGAACGGTGGGATCAGGCCGCGATGCCTTGGATCAGTGTCAGGATGAGCACCAGGCTAGCGACGGCCAGCAGGGTCTGCAGGGTGATGATGCCGGCCATGAGCTGGCTGTCGCCGCCGAGCTGGCGGGTGAGCACGTAGGCGGTCGGCGCCGTGGGCAGGGCGAAGAACAGCACCAGCACGGTGCTTTCCATGGGCGGCAGGTTCAGGCCGTAGGCGACGGCCCACGCCAGTGCGGGCATGGCCAGCAGGCGCAGCAGGCTGTTCCAGGCCAGGGCCGGGACTTCACCGGTGAGCTGTTCGGGTTTCAGTGCCGCGCCCACGCACAGCAGGCCCAGGGGCAGGCTGGCGGCCGCCAGGAGGCTGAGCAGGCGATCGCTGCCACCCGGCAGGCCGAGGCCGCTGAGGTTGACCAGGGCGCCGCCGAGGCAGGCGAGGATCAGCGGGTTCTTGATGATCGGCAGCAGCAGGCTGCGGGCGCTCACGCCGCGCTCGGCGGTCAGCGACCAGACCGACAGCACGTTCACGGTTGGCACCATCAGCGCCAGCATCAGCGCGGCGAGGGTCAGGCCCTCCTGGCCGAACAGGCTGCCGACGGCGGCCAGCCCCAGGTAGGTGTTGAAGCGTAGAATGCCCTGGCTGAAGGCGCCGAAACGTCCGGCAGGCCAGCCACGCAGGCGCCTGACCAGGAGCAGGGCCAGCCAGCCGATGCCCAGCCCCAGCATCACCGCCAACGCCAGGCGCGGCAAGGCCGGGTTGTTCAGCGGTGCCTTGGCCAGGCTGCTGAACAGCAGGGCAGGAAACAGGATGAAGTAGTTGAGGCGCTCGGCACCGGGCCAGAACTCCTCGTTGGGAAAGGCGCGGCGGCGCAGGTAGTAGCCGGCAACGATCAAGGCGAACAATGGCCAGAGGGCCAGCAGCAGTTCTGTCACGGGGACCCCCGGTGGTGGTAGGCGTCTATCTTGGTCAGCGTTTGGCGAGCATGCAAGTCGTCAGGGTGGTGGGTAAATGCGCCGTGGCCAGGCGCTCGCCTTGGAGCGGGTGTTGCCGATGACGCATACTTGGTTCCCTTTCCTCTGCGGAGTACCCATGGACAAGCCCAAGAGCGGCACCCGGGTCGCCCAGGCCGATCGCAGTCGGGCAGCGATTCTCAAGGCCGCTGTCATCGTGTTCAGCCGCCAGGGTTATGCCGGAGCGCGTACCGAGCAGATCGCCAGCCTGGCCAAGTGCAACGAGCGGATGATCTTTTACTACTTCGGCAACAAGGATCAGCTGTTCGTCTGCGTGCTGGAGTCCATCTACGAGCGCTTCAATCGCGCCGAGGCGCGTCAGCGCTTCGACCTGAGCCGGCCCGAGGAGGCCGTGCGCCAGATGGTTACCTTCATTTGGGGCTATTACCTCAAGCACCCGGAATTCATCACCATTCTGGGCACGGAAAACCTGCTCAAGGGCGTGCACGCGCGCAAGTCCGGCAACCTGCGCGCGTTGTCCGGCAAGGCCGTCGGAGTCTTGCAGCCGATCATTCGGGCAGGGCAGGAGCAGGGGCTGTTCCGCGAGGATATCGAGCTCAATCACGTCTACCTGATGATTGCCTCGCTGTGCTACTTCTACAACTCCAACCTGCACACCCTCAGTTGCTTTCTCGACGATGGCCTGGCCACTGCCGAACAGAAGCAGCGTTGGCTGGATTTCATCTGCGACCTGGTGTTGCGCGGGCTACGCCGCGCGCAGGGATGATGGCGATCAGTGGCTGCCGGGGTTGGCGCGGATCTGCGCGACCTTTTCCAGCAGGCCGTTCCAGGCCGGTCGTTCGCTGGCGAAGCGGTGGCGTAGATAAGCGACCAGCTCTGCCACCTGGCGGTCACTGAAGCTGTCCTTGAAGGCTGGCATGTAGCCCAGCTCCGGGGTGGCGGGTTTGTCGATGCCATGCAGAATAACGTTCAGCAGGTTGTCCGGTATGGCGCTATGCACGTTGCTGTTGACGGCCATCGACGGGCTCACGCCGAACAGCTTGGGGCCGAGACCATCGCTGTGGCAGGCCTGGCAGGCGCCTTCGAACGTGCGCTGGCCGCGGGCCAGCGCCAGGGTATCGGGTGCATTGGCGGTGCTTGAGGTCGTTGTCTGCGGTGCGGGCGTATCGAGCGATATCAGGTAGTTGGCGATGGCCTGCACATCGCTTTTGGGCAACATCGCCAGTTCGGTGACCACTGGTCCCATGGGGCCTGCTGCCACGCCATGTCGCTCGGAAAAACCGCTGCTTAGGTAATCGCTGAGTTCGGCCTCCGTCCAGGGAATGGCGTTGCTGCGCAAGCCGTTGAGTGCTGGCGCTTCCCAACCGTCGACCATACCGCCGGCGAGAAACGACTGACCGCCTTTTTCCGCCCCCAGCAGGTTGCGTGGTGAGTGACAGGCCGCGCAGTGGCCCAGGCCGTTGACCAGGTAGGCGCCACGGTTCCACTGCTCGCTGCGCGTGGTATCGGCCTGGTATTCGCCACGCCCGAGAAACAGCGCGTTCCAGCCGGCCATCAGCGGGCGAATGTTGAACGGGAAGCTCATTCTGTTGGCCTGGGCTGGCTGCTTCACCGGCTCCTGCGACATCAGGTAGGCGTACAGCGCCTGCATGTCGGTATCGCTGATGTTGCGAAACGCTGTATAGGGAAACGCTGGGTACAGGTGGCGGCCATCGCGGCTGATGCCCTCGCGCATGGCACGTTCGAAGGCACCGAAGGACCAGGAGCCGATACCCGTTTCACGATCTGGGGTGATGTTGGTGCTGTACAGCGTGCCGAAGGGCGTATCCATGGCCAGCCCGCCGGCGTTGATGACGCCGTCCGGGGCGGTGTGGCAAACAGCGCAGTCGCCTGCGGCCGCCAGCAGTCGACCGCGCTCCAGGGTGGCGGCAGACCAGGTTCCCGATGGTGCTGGTGCCACCGGAGCGATTTCCGCACGCCAGGGCAGGGCGGTCGTCAGCAGCCCCAGCGTCGCGCCAAACACCCCAGCCAACCCGCCAAACCACCATTTTCCACGCTTGCTGGCGGCAGGTGTAGCTGGCGTTGCGGTGCCGCCTGCTTCGCCACCATTGAGTGCAGCGCGAACCCGCTCAGCGGTGATCGGCAACTCGCGAAAGCGCAGGCCGGTGGCGTCATAGATGGCATTGGCGATGGCGGCCGCGCTCGGCACCGAAGCCGATTCGCCGCTGCCCATCGGCGGCTCCGTTTGCCGTGGCATCATCATCACGTCGATGGCGGGCACTTCGGGAAAGGTCAGGATCGGGTAGGTGCCCCATTCTGTGCTGGCGACCCTGGACTCCTCGAACTGCACCTGTTCCTTGAGTACCCGGCTGGTGGACTGCACCACATTGCCGTGGATCTGATGACGCACGCCCTCCGGATTGATCATCATGCCCGCGTCGTGGCCAATCACCACGCGGGTAACCGCCACCTCGCCGGTACGCCTGTCTACTGCCACATCGGCGACCCAGGCCGCCCAGGCGGCGCCGAAGCCGGGAAACTTGCTGTGAATATAGCGGGCATAAGCGAAGCCGCGACCGCGCAGCACATCACCCTCGGCAGGCGTCTGCTGTGGCTGGGTTCTGGGTTGCCAGTCGGCGCGTTCGGCGGTGGCCTGAATCAGGTCTTTGGCGCGAGGGTCGTCCAGGTGCTGCAGCCGGTATTGCACGGGGTCTACCCCGGCGGCGAATGCCAGTTCGTCGATGTACGACTCGTGGGCGAAGCTGTTCGGCATGGCGGAAACGCCGCGCATCCAGGATGCACGCACCAGCGGCGCCATGTCGTTGATGGTGACGCGCATGTGCTCATAGTCGTACGGCGGGATCGAGGTGCGGTCTCCCATCTCGAACATCATCGGCAGCGGTTCGACACGGCCGGTGAGTAGCAGCGCCAGGGTCGGCGCGCCGTTTGACGGGTAGCTGGTCTGGAAGTCATAGGCGCTGATGCTGCCATCGGCGTTCAGGCCGCCATCCACCTCCATCAATTGGGCCGTGCCCTTGGGCTCCCACACATGCTCCTGCTCGCGGGTCAGCTGAACCCGCACTGGCTTGCCCACCGCCCGTGACAGCAACAGGGCGTCGGCGCACACATCGTCGGCGCAGTTGCGCCCATAGCAACCCGCCGCTTCCATGCGGATCACTTCAATCTGGTTCTCATCGCACTCCAGCAGCCAGGCCAGATCGGCGCGTAACAGATGGGGGTTCTGCGTACCCGACCAGACCCGCGAGTGTTGTTCCTGATAATCGGCCAGGGCGCAGGACGGGCCGATCGAGGCGTGCAACTGGTACGGCCACAGATAACTGCGGGTCAGGCGTTGATCGGCATTGGCCAATGCATGCTCGACGTCACCCTTGTCCAGCACGGTGCGGACGATGCGCGGGTTATCGCGGATTGCCTGGGCCACATCGCACATGTCGGGCAGCTTGTGCGTCCAGGGTTTCCACTCGATCTTCAACTGCTGCGCGGCGCGAATGGCCTGTTCCTCACGTTCGGCGACCACGCCGACGAAGTCGCGAATCACCACCACGGCGACGATGCCGGGGATGTCGGCGATGGAGCTTTCGTCGACCGATAACAGGCTGTTGCCGACGAACTCGCCGCTGTCGTAGCCGGCGTACGGTGGGCGCACCACGCGACCATGCAGCATGCCGGGCAAGCGCATGTCGTGGACGTAGGTGAGTTCGCCGGTGGCCTTGGCCGGGATATCCACACGCGCTGCGCCCTGGCCGACCAGGCGGTATTCGCTCGCCGGTTTGAGGGGCGCGTCGCCGCTGATGTGCAGGCGGATGTGCTGGCCGGCGACCAGTTCGCCGAAGCTCAACTGGCGACCGTCGGGGTGGCGGAAGTGGCCGCCTTCCAGGATGAGCTGCTCGCTGCCGGTCTGCCAGCGCTCGCTGGCCAGTTGGCTCAGGTGCCGCCGCGCCTCGGCGGCGGCATTACGCAGCGGTATGGCGCTGATCTGGATGGTGGCGCTGGCGATGGTAGCGCCCTGGTTGGGCGCGCGTTCGGTGTCACCGAGCACCATTTCCACCTGTTCCAGATCCAGGTTCAGTTCCTCGGCGACGATTTGCGCCAACGACGTGCGGATGCCGGTGCCCAGGTCGACGTGGCCGTTGAAGGCGTACACCTGGTCTTCGCCGGTGATGGCCAGGAACAAACCCAGCTCCCTGGGCTTGGCTTCGGGAATCTGGCCCTTGGGCATGGGGCCGGAGGGCGGCTGGATGGTATCGACTACCAGCAGTACATCCTGGCGTTCGAGCCATTGGTCACGAGTCAGGCGCATGGGGTTTCTCCGTGCGGGGCGGCCGGGCGGCCAGCGGCGCGCAGGGCCGCGCGCATGATTTCAACATGGGTGCCGCAGCGACACAGGTTCGCCGAGAGCTCGTTGCGCAGTTGTGCGTCGCTGGGATTGGGGTTGCGATCGAGCAGGGCCTTGATGGTCATGATCATGCCGTTGAGGCAATAGCCGCACTGTGCCGCCTGCTCGGTGATGAAGGCCTGCTGCACCGGATGGGGCCGTTCGCGGCAGCCCAGACCTTCAAGGGTGGTCACCGAGCGGCCAGCGGCACCGGCCACGGGGAACACGCAGGAGCGAGTGGCGCGGCCATCGACGATGACTGTGCAGGCGCCACACTCACCGAGGCCACAGCCGTACTTGGGGCCGTTGAGGGCGAGGTCGTTGCGCAGGATGTACAGCAGCGGAGTCTGGGGTTCGGCGCTCAGTTGCACCGTTCTCCCGTTCACCAGCAGGGTCAGGTTCTTTTCCATGGGATGCCTTGCTTTGCCGTTGGCCCAAGTCCCGTCGTTACCGTTGTACTCAGGGCAAGGGGATTTTGTTCATTAAGTGCTTACTACATGAAGTGCGTATTCATGTACGCAAGGAACGGGCCATTGACGAGGCGGCAGGAGGTAATGTCGGTAGGCGTTTGCTCATGTACGCCACGCAAGGTGGCAAGAGCGAGCGTTCGATGAGCTGTATTGGGCGGCGGATCAGACCTTCGGCCCCGGGATACGCCTGCGGCTGGTCGCGCTACGTTCTACGGTGTGAAAGGCGGGGACTGGCACGCGACTTTGGTGGGCTGAAGCCCACCCTACGGTGATCGAGGATGCGCTGTAGGGTGGGCTTCAGCCCACCAAATTGGCCACGCGCACCGCGATAAGATCGAGATCAGGCTTATGGGCAGTCTGATCCCGTCTGCGTCAGTGGTGTGGCCGGGGGGTCATTCGTTGTTGTCGTTCATCTTGCGCAGCAGGTAGAGGATGGCGATACGCTCGCCTGGGTTGAGGCTGCCCATGGTTAGCTCGCTGATCTGCTGGGCACAGGGAATCATCTCGGTCAGCAGGGCCTGGCCAGTGCTGGTGAGCTCGACGATGATCTTGCGTCGGTCATCCGGGTCTGGTGACAGGGCGACCAGGCCTCGAGCCTTCAGGCGCTCGACGATGCCGCGGATGGTGGCCTGATCGACGGCGGTGGCCTTGATCAGTTCGGCCTGGGAGCTGGGGCCGTGATCCTGCAGGGCGCATAGGGTGACGAATTGGATGGAGGTGAGCTGAGCGTCGCAGGCGTTCTGCTGGAAGATCGCCGTATGGCGTTGGTAGGCCTTGCGCAGCAGGTGACCGATCTGCTCGGTCACTTGATAGTTGTCTGCTGGAAAATCTTCGGTCGACATGGGAAGGGTTCGGTTCGAGGCGCAGTGTGTCGAGTATAACCGTGTAGCGTTGCGGCGTGTCTGGTTGTAGGGGAGCAGCGCTGGATGCTCCCCTACGCGGGTCAGCTGGCTCTGGAGGCTTCGGGATACACCACGTCGCCGGCCAGTACCACGGCCTGATCATCCAGGTAGATGTCGCAGTTGCGCAGCGGGATGTCCAAGTGGCACGGCGTCTTGCGGGTGCCGCCCACTTCGGTGTTCGGGCCGGTGGAGAACAGGAAGTTACCGTAAAAGGCGCGGGCGTCCATGCACATGCCGTCGTTGCGGTCGTGCAGGCCCATGGCTGTCCACTGGGCACGAGGCTGCAGGCCCCAGCCGATGTGGGAGATACCGTAGACCTCGGGGTCCTTGAAGTACTTCAGGTAGTCGCGCAGGTATTCGGCTTCGAATCCACCGTGGATGCGGGTGATGAACCCCTTGTCGATCTCCAGCGTGATGCGCTCGCGGCAGTAGTTCTTGAACGGCAGCAGGATGTCGCCGATGTCGAGCACCAGGGTGCCCTGGGCACTTTCTTCGTTCGGCCAGCTGAACAGAAACCCGCTGGGCCAGTGATCCCAGCGCCCGGGTTCGTCGGCGAAACCGTATTCGGTCACCGCTGGGTACTGTCCCAGGTCGGCATGGAAGTCGCTGCCGGCAGCGGATTTCACGTGCAGGCTGCGCGCCTGCTTGAGCAGGGTCTCGCTGGCCAGTACGCGACGTTTGTCCTCCTCGCTGGGCAGCATACGCGCCAGCACTTCGGGTGGCTCCACCGCCAGCAGGATGCGAGTGCCGGTCTTGAGTATCTGTTCCTGCTCCGGTGAGTGCAGCAGCATCATGGTATCGACGATCAGGTCGGCGGCCTCCAGGGCGCGCTGTGCGGCCAGGTTGCCGGTCAGCGCGGTATCGCCGCAGTAGGCCGTCATGTCGTTACCCATCGCCCGCGGATGGTTGAAGGACGGCAGCTCTACCGCATACACCTTGGCCTTCAGGCGCTGCGCGGCATCCATCGCTGCGCGCACGGTGCGCGGGTTCGAGTAATGACTCTTGAGAATGGCGACGCTCTGGGTCGCGTCGACCCTGGACAGGGTCAGCACCTGTTCGAACATCTGGGTCAGTTCGCTATCACTTACCGGCATGACATGCCTCCTGGTGGGTGTGAAGGGACTGCACCGACTTGGTGTGTCGCGCTGCATTTCGGTGCGTTTTTAAAGAGTGTGCACTCTATTTGGATAGATAAAACACCAAGCAAAAGCAGTTGGCAAGGTTCTTGGTGTTACGTTACCGATCTACACAATCCCCATTAGTAAGCGGCTTGATCTTGTTTGTGAGATTCAAACAGCTGTTTTTTAAAAAATCGACAAGGCCTCTTCACTTTTTAAAATTACAGTGCATACACTGTAATCGTCTGGCGGGATATCCCGCATGGTCGTACCCAAGAAGAGGAGACATGCCCATGGGGGCTCAGCAGAAAATTGCCATCGTCGGCGCCGGTCTGGGAGGCGCGGCTGCCGCCACCTTGTTGCAGCAGGCAGGGTTTGAAGTCACCGTCTACGAACAGTCACCGGAGTTCTCCCGACTAGGGGCCGGTATTCACGTCGGGCCGAACGTGATGAAGATCTTCCGGCGCATGGGGCTGGAGAAGCCACTCGAGGAAATGGGCTCGCATCCTGATTTCTGGCATAGCCGCGACGGCCAGTCAGGGGAGTATCTGTCGCGCATTCCGTTGGGTGAGTTCGCTCGTCGCGAGTACGGCGCGTCCTATATCACCGTTCATCGTGGCGACATGCATGTCTTGCAGATGGACAGCATCGCGCCGGGCTCGGTGCAGTTCGGCAAGAAGCTGGAGCGCATCGTCGATGAAGGCGATCAGGTGCGCCTGAGCTTCACCGATGGCACCGAAGCTACCGCCGATATCGTCATCGGTGCCGATGGCATTCATTCGAAGATACGCGAGGAGCTGCTGGGTGCCGAATCGCCCATCTACAGCGGTTGGGTCGCGCACCGTGCGTTGATTCGCGGTGAAAGCCTGGTCCGTCACGCCGATCTGTTCGAGCCTTGTGTGAAGTGGTGGACGGATGATCGTCACCTGATGGTCTATCACACCACCGGCAAGCGTGATGAGTACTACTTCGTCTCGGGAGTGCCGCATGAGGCCTGGGACTTCCAGGGCAACTATGTCGACAGCAGCCAGGAAGAAATGCTGGCCGCGTTCGAGGGCTATCACCCCACGGTGCAGAAGCTGATCCGCTCCGCCGAGGACATTACCAAGTGGCCACTGCGCAATCGCAACCCGCTGCCGCTGTGGAGCCGTGGTCGTCTGGTGTTGCTGGGCGATGCCTGCCACCCGATGAAGCCGCACATGGCGCAAGGTGCCGGCATGGCGATCGAGGATGCGGCGATGCTTACCCGCTGTCTGCAGGAAACCGGGTTATCGGATTTCCGCACGGCTTTCGAACTCTATGAGACCAATCGCAAGGAACGTGCATCGCGTGTGCAGGCGGTCTCCAATGCCAACACGTTCCTGCGTACTCAGGAAGATCCTGCCTGGGTTTACGGCTATGACGTCTACGCCCATCCGCTGAAAAGCGGGGTAACGGCATGAGCACCCTGATTGGCGGCGGAAACGTGCAAGCCAACGGCATCCGCCAGCACTACCTGCGTTACGGCGGGCAGGGCCCGGTGCTGGTGCTGGTGCCCGGCATCACCAGCCCGGCCATTACCTGGGGTTTTGTTGGCGAGGTGCTGGGGCGTCAGTTCGATACTTATATCCTCGATGTGCGTGGCCGTGGCCTGTCGTCGAGCGGTCCGCAACTGGCCTATGACACCGACACCTGTGCTACGGACATTCTCGCTTTCACTGCGGCGCTGGGATTGACGCGGTATAGCCTGCTTGGACACTCGATGGGTGCGCGCTTCGCCGTTCGCGCCGCTGCTCTAGGTGCTCCCGGGCTGGAGCGCTTGGTGCTGATCGACCCACCGGTGTCCGGCCCCGGCCGGCGCGCCTATCCGAGCAAGCTGCCCTGGTACGTCGACTCGATTCGCCAGGCCGAGCAGGGCATGGATGCCGAGGCGATGAAAGCCTTCTGCCCAACCTGGAGCCTGGCGCAACTGCAACTGCGCGCCGAGTGGCTGCACACCTGCTTTGAACCAGCCATCGTGCAGGCTTTCGAGGAGTTCCACACGGTGGACATTCACCAGCATCTGCCGGCCGTGCAGCAGCCCACGCTGCTGATGGTCGCGGGGCGTGGTGGTGTCATCGAGCCGGCCGACGAAGTCGAGCTGCGCGAACTGAAAACCGACCTGCAGGTCGCTCGCGTCGCGGATGCAGGACACATGATCCCTTGGGACGATCTCGAGGGGTTCTTCGCTGCCTTCGGCGACTTTCTCGGTCAGCCGATTCGCCAGGGGATTCAGCCATGAACAGGCTCTACCGTATCGGCCAGATCGTGCCGAGCTCCAATACCACCATGGAAACCGAAATCCCGGCGATGCTGCTGGCACGCCAGGCCATTCGCCCGGAGCGCTTCACCTTTCACTCGGCGCGCATGCGCATGAAACAGGTGAAGAAGGAAGAACTGGCGGCCATGGATGCCGAGTCGGATCGCTGCGCGCTGGAGTTGTCCGACGCCCAGGTCGACGTGCTGGGTTACGCCTGCCTGGTGGCGATCATGGCCATGGGATTGGGCTATCACCGCCAGTCCGAGCGGCGCCTGCGCCAGGTAACGGTCGACAACGACGCCAATTCGCCAGTGGTCACCAGTGCCGGCGCCCTGGTTGAAGCGCTCAAGGTCATGCAGGCCAAGCGTATCGCCATTGTCGCGCCGTACATGAAGCCGTTGACCGAACTGGTGGTCAACTACATCCGCGAGGAAGGTTTCGAGGTGGTCGACTGGCGTGCCCTGGAAATCCCCGACAACCTCGATGTGGCCCGCCATGATCCGGCCAACCTGCCAGGCATCGTTGCCAGCATGAACCTGGAGGGGGTCGACGTGGTGGTGCTTTCCGCCTGCGTACAGATGCCCTCGCTGGCGGCGGTCGCCAAGGTCGAGGCGCAAACCGGCAAGCCGGTGGTGACTGCGGCCATTGCCACCACCTACGCCCTGCTCAAGGCGCTGGATCTGGAACCGGTTGTACCGGGCGCCGGCGCGCTGTTGTCCGGTGCTTACTGAGGAAATGGCCATGCAGGAGCAAAGCCTGAGCGACAACTACCAGGGCGTGTGGGGGCAGCGCATCGGTTTCGGCAGCCGTCCCGCCCTGCTGATGATCGACTTCATGCAGGCCTACACCACGCCGGGTGCTCCTTTATATGCACCGGGTGTGGTTGCGGCGGTGGGGCAGTCGGTGGCGCTGTTGGCAGGTGCGCGCCGCGCCGGTATTGCAGTGGTGCACAGCAATATCCGCTACTTGGCCAACGACTGTGTCGATGGGGGCATGTGGGTGCGTAAGGCGCCGGTGATGAAGGCCATGATCGAGGGCAACCCGCTCGCCGAGTTCTGTCCGCAGGTGGTTCCGCAGCCAGGCGAGCAGGTTCTGACCAAGCAGTACGCCAGTGTGTTTTTCGGCACGAGCCTGGCTTCTCAGCTGCACGCGCAGGGCGTCGACACATTGCTTATGGCCGGCTGCTCGACCAGTGGCTGCATCCGCGCCAGCGCAGTTGACGGCGTGCAGCACGGCTTTCGAACCATCGTTGTGCGCGACTGCGTAGGTGACCGGCACCAGGCACCACACGAAGCCAACCTCTTCGACATCGATAGTAAATACGGCGATGTGGTGGGGCTGAAGGAGGCCCTGGCTTATCTCGCTCAACTGTCTGCGTGAATACCCAATAAGGAATCTGCGGTACGCCGTTTTTTCCACTGGCCATCCTCGTGCGGGATGGCTGCCACGCCCATGGTGTGGCACTGACGCTGCCTTGGACGGTCGCCAGTTGGTGACGCCTGGGTGCGTCGACAACTGCTGGCCTCAACAAAAATCACAAGTCACCGCCAGGAGACAACGCAATGTCTTACGTACCCAACACCAGCACTGCCCTGGGCAGTGCGACCGACAGTACCCGCGAGCTGTATCGCAAAGTGACCTGGAGGCTGATCCCCTTCCTGTGTTTCTGCTACCTCGCCGCCTACCTGGATCGCATCAACGTCGGCTTCGCCAAGCTGCAGATGCTCGACGATCTGCAATTCAGCGAGGCCGCTTTCGGACTCGGCGCCGGTCTGTTTTTCGTCGGATACATCATCTTCGAGGTTCCCAGCAACCTGATACTGGAACGGGTTGGTGCCAAGGTCTGGATCGCCCGAATCATGATCACTTGGGGCGTGCTGTCGGGCTGCACCATGTTCGTCACCACCACCACGGAGTTCTACATCATCCGCTTTCTGCTGGGGGCTGCGGAAGCGGGCTTCCTGCCGGGGGTGCTGTACTACCTGACGACTTGGTACCCGACCTACCGGCGTGGCCGGATCATTGCGCTGTTCATGATCGGCCTGCCGCTTTCCAGTGTCATCGGTGGACCGCTTTCTGGCTGGATCATGGACTACTTCGATCAGATGCACGGTCTGCGCGGTTGGCAGTGGCTGTTCTTCCTGGAGGCCATTCCCAGCGTACTGCTGGGCATCCTGACCTTCTGGGTATTGCCCAATCGCTTCAACGAGGCCAAGTGGCTCAGTGCCGATGAAAAAGCGCGGTTGGCCAGCGACCTGGCGGCCGACGACGCGGAAGGCAAGGGCAGCAAGCACAGCTTCCGTGATGGCTTCTTCAACCTCAAGGTGTGGATGCTCGGTGGTATCGACTTTTCCATCCTGCTCAGTGCCTATGCCATGGGCTTCTGGATGCCGACGTTTATCCGTAATACCGGTGTCATGGATACCTTCCACATCGGGCTGCTGACGGCAATACCAAGCCTTGCCGCACTCGCTGGCATGCTGTTGATTGGCGCCAGTTCCGATCGCCATCGCGAGCGCCGCTGGCACATCATCGTGCCGTTCATCATCGGCGCCATCGCCATGGCCAGCAGTACCATCTTCAGTCACAACCTGGTGATGACGGTGGTCCTGTTCTCCATTGCTTCGGCAGCGATCATCGGCTCCGTGCCCGTGTTCTTCAGCTTGCCGGCGACCTTTCTCAAGGGCACGGCAGCGGCCACCGGTTTCGCCCTGGCCTGCTCGTTGGCCAATATCGCCGGTCTGGTGAGCAACTCGCTGATGGGCCTGGTTACCGACCTGACCGGTACTGCCCACGCGGCGTTGTGGTTCTTCGCCGGCTGCCTGTTGCTCAGCTGTTTCCTGGTGATTGCGCTACCGGCCAAGCTGGTTAATCGCTAAGCACGCAGCACTCCTGGTTTGCCGCAGCGCGTCGCGGGACGTGCTGCGGAATTTCCCCCCTATTTTGCATTCGCTTGCGCTGCCAAAGGCCGCGCGTGGTGACGTGCGCGCTTTTTTTGGAGTCGATCATGAGTCGTCTGCATCGTGTTTTCGCCGGTTGGCTGGCCGCTGGCCTGAGTATCGCCGTCCAGGCCGAAGAGGCCGGTTTCCTTGAGGGTTCCCATGCCGATCTGCAACTGCGCAATTATTTCTTCAGTCGCGACTACTCCGGCATCGTTGGCAGCAATCCACAGTCGAGAACCCAGGAGTGGGCCCAGGGTTTCATCTTCGATTTTCGCTCGGGTTATACCCAGGGCCCGGTGGGTGTTGGCGTGGACGTGCTGGGCTTGTACGGCATCAAGCTCGACAGTGGCCGTGGCCATACCAGCAGCGGGTTGCTACCGGTGCACGACGGTCGGGCTGCCGACGAGTACGGGCGCATGGGGGCAGCGTTGAAGGCCAGGGTGTCGCGCACCGAACTGAAAGTCGGTGAACTGCGTCCTAACCTGCCGGTGCTGGTGCACAGCGACCTGCGCCTGCTGCCGCCGACCTATCAGGGGGCGGCGCTGGTATCCAGCGAGATCCAGGGGCTAACGCTGCAGGCCGGGCAAATGCGTTCCACCAGCCTGCGCGATTCCACCGATCGCCAGGAGATGTACGGGCTGATCAACGATCCGGTCAACCCGGCGCGCATCGCCCGCTTCACCAGTGATCGCTTCAATTACCTTGGCGCCGACTACGCCTTCAACACCAACCGCACCAGTGTCGGCCTGTGGCAGGCGCAGTTGCAGGACATCTACCAGCAGCGCTTCTACAGCTTCAAGCATGCCGAGCCGATCGGCGACTGGACACTGGCGCTGAACGCCGGCTACTTCGACAGCCGCGACGAAGGGCGCAGCATCGCCGGCAAGCTGGATAACCAGGCCGCCTTCGCCCTGCTCTCGGCTCGGCACGGCGGCCATACCTTCTACCTGGGACACCAGCGTATCGACGGTGACGATGGCTTTATTCAGGTAGGGGCCAATACCAATCCCATGGGTAATACCCTGCCCACCTATGAGTTCTCCGCCCCTGGCGAGCGCTCCTGGCAGGTACGTCATGACTACGATTTTGCGGCGCTGGGTGTCCCTGGTTTGACCAGTACTCTGCGTTACGTCACCGGCGATAGCGTGCGTACCGGGCGGGGATATGAAGGCAAGGACTGGGAGCGTGACCTGGATCTGGCCTACGTTGTGCAGAATGGCCTGTTCAAAGGGGTCGGGCTGCGCTGGCGCAATGTCACGGCCCGCTCCAACTACCGAACCGACATTGACGAAAACCGCTTGATAGTCAGTTATACGGTGAGCTTGTTCTAGTAAAGAGCTCGCACTGCCGGATGCCGCCGGCGGTGCGGGCTTTGCGCCATGCTTCTGACAAGCCACGATGAGCGGTCCCGGCAGACAGCACGCGCGCCTGGGACGCGGAGTGTTATCCGAAGGCATGGTGCTGCTTTTCATTCGGGAGCATTCTCAGCGGTGAGGCAGTACTGCGAGAGGCGGTGATGATGAATATCCATACCGGCGGCTGCCAGTGCGGAGCCTTGCGTTACCAGTTCCAGGCGCCCTTGCGCGATATCGCCCATTGCCACTGCTCGGTGTGCCGACGCAGCAGCGGCGGTCTCGTCACCACCTGGATCACGGTGCCGCTGGCGAGCTTCGAGTGGCTAGCCGGCGAGCCGCGGCGCTTTGAGTCTTCCGCCAGTTGCGCGCGTTATTTCTGCGTGGACTGTGGCGCGCACCTGGCGCTGTTCACCTCGCACAGCCCGACGACCCTGGATGTCACCATCGCCACGCTGGATCACCCGGAACAGGCCCCGGCGGACCGCCATATCTGGGTCACCAGCCGACTGCCGTGGCTGCACCTGGACCCGCACCTGCCTGAGGAAGACGAAGAGCGCATCGACTGATTGCCCCGCGTTCGCCGCCTTGCACCGATGAACGTCACGACAAATCGCAGGGCCGAGGGTACCGTTTGCTACGCATGTTAATTAGAATCGATCTCATTATTGGTTTCCGCAGTGAGTGCGCGGTATGTCGGGTACGACGGTATCGAGTGAGCAGGCTTTCCACGACCTTTACCGCGATCACCGCAGTTGGCTGGAGCAATGGCTGAGCCGCCGGGTGGGCAACGGCTGGGATGCGGCCGACCTGGGACAGGACACCTTCGTACGGGTGCTGGCCAGCTCGCAGCAGATCGCCGACTTGCAGGAGCCGCGGGCGTACCTGAAAACCATCGGCAAGCGGCTGCTGATCAATTTCCACAAGCGCCGCAGCCTGGAGCAGGCCTACATCGACGCCTTGGCGCTGTTGCCCGAGGCCTGCGCGCCGTCCCCCGAGCAGCGCTGGCTGCTGCTGGAAACCCTGCAGCAGCTGGATGAATTGCTCGACGGCCTGCCGCCAGTGGTGCGCCGGGCGTTTCTGCTCAGCCAACTGGAGGGCCTGGGCTACCGGGAAATCGCCGAGCGGCTCGAGGTCTCCGAGCGCAGCGTGAAGCGCTACATGGCCCAGGCCTACGAGCATTGCCTGCTGGTGGAACTGTGCTGAACCGCGACGTCAGTGACGACGCCCGGAGCGTCGCGCGTTCCGCGGCGCGCTGGCTGGCGCTGATCGAATCGGGCTCGGCCAGCGAGCGCGACCATGCCGGGTTGCAGCAATGGCGCGCGCTCAGCGCCAGTCACGAACACGCCTGGCAGAAGGCCCAGGCGCTGCGCCAGCGCTTTTCCGGGTTGCCCGCCGAGTTGGCGATGGCCAGCCTGGACCGTCCCGATCCGGGGCGTCGACGCCTGCTCAAGGGCATGCTGGGTGTGGCCGCGGTGGCACCTGCTGCCTGGCTGGTGACCCGCGAACTGCCCCTCGAGGCCTGGCGCGCCGACCTGTCCACCGCCACTGGCGAGCGGCGTAACCTGTCCCTGGGTGACGGCAGCGTGCTCGCACTGAACACTGCCTCGGCCGTCAACCTGGATACCGGGCAGCGGCGCCTGTCCCTGGTGCGCGGCGAGATTGCCCTGCGCCTGGCCGATGCCACGCCGTTCAGGGTGGATACGCCTTTCGGGCAGGCCACGGTGGCCCACGGCGAACTCTGCGTACGCCGGGACGAGCAAGGGTGCGAGTTCTCGGTGTTCGCCGGTGAGAGCATCCTGCGCACCCGTGGCCACGGCACGCTGCAGTTGCAGGCGGGTCAGCGGGTACGTCTCACGGCGCAGGGCGTCGAGCCGATCGCGACTTTCGATGCCCAGCAGCCCGGCTGGCGCGAAGGGGTGATCACCGCCAACGACCAGGCCCTCGGTGCGTTCCTGCGCGAGCTGGATCGGTACCGGCCCGGCATTCTGCGCTGGTCGCCGGCCCTGGAATCGCTGCGTGTCACCGGCAGCTTCCGCCTGGACGACACGGACCAGATCCTTGCGCTGCTGGCCGCCAGCCTGCCGCTGGAGGTGCGCACCCGCACGCGCTATTGGGTCACGCTCGTGCCCCGTGAAAAAAACGCCTGAGGCCTGTCCCCTTTTTCTTACTCGCTTGTCATGGGAAGTAAGTGAATCGACAAGAGAGTTCCACCGATGCCCGCCGTACCCCCGTTCCGCAAGCGCCCGCTGCATTCCCTTTCCTGCTCCTCCGTGTGCCTGAGCCTGCTGCTCGGCTTCGGCGCGGTCGCACCGCTGGTGGCCCACGCCCAGGAGCGTACCTACGACGTGCCGAGCAGCGACCTGGGGGCGGCCCTGACCCGCTTCGCCAGCCAGGCGGGGGTGAGCATTTCCGTGGACCCGGCCCTGGTGGGCGGGCGTCGCAGCCCGGGCCTGTCCGGCAGCTACAGCGTCGACGAAGGCTTCGCGCGCCTGCTGCAGGGCAGCGGGTTGCAGCTGCAGCCGGTCGGCAGCTCGGCCTATACCCTGATCCCGGTGCCCGAGGACGCCGGGGCCCTGGAAATCGCGCCGACGGCGATCACCGGGCTCACGCTGCCGGCCGATAGCCTCGACGGCGAGCGCTACGCCGGTGGCCAGGTGGCGCGCCGCAGTTCCCAGGGACTGCTGGGCTCGCGGGACTTCATGGAGTCGCCGCTGAGCATGACCACCTACACCAGCGAGGCGGTGAAGAACAATCAGGCCCGGACCCTGAATGACCTGACCGCCAGCGACCCCGCGGTGCGCTCCACCAACCCGGCGGGCGGACGCTTCGAGCAGTTCACCATCCGCGGTTTCAGCCTGTTCAACAGCGACGTGTCCTACGGCGGCCTGTACGGCATCCTGCCGACCTACTCGATCGACATGGAGATGGCCGACCGCGTCGACATCCTTCGCGGGCCGACCCAACTGGTCAACGGCATCTCGCCACGCGGCAGCGTCGGCGGTGGCGTCAACGTGGTGCCCAAGCGCGCGACCAGCAAGCCGATCACCGAATTCACCGGCAGCTATGTGTCCGACAGCCAGGTGGGCGGTGCGGTGGACATCGGCCGTCGGTTCGGCGAAGGGGACCGTTTCGGTATTCGCTTCAACGGCGTGAAGCAGTCGGGCGATACCGAATGGGATGACCAGAAGGTCAACCGCGAGATGGCGGTGCTGGGCCTGGACCTGCGTGACGAGCGGCTGCGCCTGTCAATGGACGTGGGCCATACCGAGCGTGATACCGATGCGCCCCAGGAACGGGTGCTGGTCGGCGCCAACGCCAAGGTGCCGGACGCCGATGATGTGCGGCACAACTATGCACAGGCCTGGAGCAAGGCGCGGACCCGCGACACCTTCGGTGCCCTGCGCGGCGAGTTCGACATCGATGACTCGCTGATGGTCTACGGCGCCGTGGGGGCACGCAAGAGCAACCACGACTTCCTGCGGCACAACGTGTCGATCACCAACGACGCCGGCGATTTCAGCGTGCAGCCCCGAGACTTCACCCGTGACGAGGACGTGCGCACCGTGAACATGGGCCTGCGCAAATGGTTCCAGACCGGGTCGGTCAGCCATGAGGTGAACCTGGCTGCCGACTACTTCTCCTTCGACTTCGAGAACGGCGGCGCGCGTTATGCGGCGTCCCCCAGCAACCTCTACAACCCACGGCCGACCCCGACGCCGGCCACGCCGACGCGCTCCGACGTCAAGGTCTACACCGAGAACCGTTTCACCGGCGTCGCGCTGTCCGACACCCTGGGCTTCATGGAGGACCGCGTGCTGCTGACCCTGGGGGCGCGCTGGCAGCGGGTGAAGGTGGACGACTGGGCCGGCGGCGTGAAGCGCCCGACCGCCTACGACGAGGAAAAACTCTCGCCATCGGTGGGCGTGCTGTTCAAGGCCACCGACCAGTTGTCGCTGTACGCGAACTACATGGAAGGTTTGAGCCAGGGCAAGATCGCCCCGTCGACCTCGATCAACGAAGACCAGATCTTCCCGCCCTTCATCAGCCGCCAGGTCGAAGCGGGCGCCAAGTACGACTTCGGTTCGTTCGCCCTGACCGCTGGGGTGTTCCGCATCAAGCAGCCGGCCTACGAGACCAACGCCACGTCCCGGGTGTTCGGCCCCAACGGCAAGCGGGTCAACGACGGCGTGGAGCTGAGCGTGTTCGGCGAGCCGGTGCAGGGCTTCCGCGTGCTGGGCGGCGTGATGTACATCGACAGCGAGCTGAACGATACCGTGGGCGGCCTGACCGACGGCAACCGCGCACCGGCCACACCGAAGTTCAACGCCAACCTGGGTATCGAGTGGGACGTGCCGGGCGTGCCGGGCCTGACGCTCACCGGCCGCGAGATCTACAGCAGCTCGCAGTACCTGGATCAGGCCAACACCAAGGAAATCGACTCCTGGACCCGCTATGACGTCGGCGCGCGCTATGCCTTCAAGGTCGATGGCACGGACGTCACCCTGCGCGGCAACGTCGAAAACGTGGCGGACTCGCGGGACTGGATCTCGGCGGGTGCCTCGGATGACAGCGAACCCGGCCTGACTCTGTCGGCGCCGCGCACCTTCATCCTGTCGGCCACCGTCGGTTTCTGAAACCGGCCCTGACCGACTCGGTCAGGGCAGCTGCACCCCGCCGCTGGCCTTGTGCAGGGCACGCAGGTGGTCGCCGAGTTGGGTTAGGTTGGCCTCGTTGGCTTCCAGCTCGGCCAGCCGCGCTGGTTCGAGCAGGCCCCGTACCTCATGGTCGAGGTCGTCGCTGAGCTGGCGCAGTTGCTGCTGGCGGTTGCGGCTCTCGGCTTCCAGGCGCTGCCATTCGGCCTGTTGCGGCAGGCCGTAACCGCCTTCCAGCAGCTCGGCCGGGCGGCTGAGGAACCCGCTGTTGGCCAGAATCTGGTCCAGCGCCCCGCCGGCCTTGTTCAGGGTCGGGTCATTGGCCGCACGGCCGGTCAGGTAGCGTCGCTTGAGTTCGTCCTGGGCCAGCAGCAGTTGCCGGCGCAGGGCTGCTTGCTCCAGTAGCAACAGCGCCGCGCTGGTGCGCAGGTCCGCCTGCTCGAACCACGGGCGGCGCTCACTGGACGGTTGGGCCAGCCAGTCCTCGACCGTGTTCTGGGTAATCGGCAGGCGCGTTTGCAGGATCGCGAACATGGCCTGGTAGCGGTCGCGGAACGAGTCGAAGCGGTAGCCGAGGCGCAGGGCTTCCTGCGGGTTGTCGAGCACGCTGCGGTCCGCCAGGTCGCGTGCCACCAGGGTGTCGAGCAGGCCGTTGGGCATGATGCTGTCGAGCGCCTGCAGGCCGGGGTTGCGGCTGCCGCTGCGCAGCAGCTTGAGGGTTTCCACCGCGCAGTTGTTGGAGATGAAGTAGTAGTCGCCGTCGTAGCTCCAGTGCTGCTCGGCGGCGCGCACCACCAACTGTTCCAGTTCCGGGCGCTGCAGTTTCAGCGGCACCGAGGCCAGGCTGCGCAGCTCGACCTTGGTGTATTCCTCGATCACCTGCTCCAGCGGCAGGACGAACAGGCGCGACGGGTAGACGCCGGTCAGCCCGTCCCAGCTGGACAGCTGCACGTCGCCGACGAAGGCGCGGTAGGACAGCACCAGGTGGTGCTCCAGATCCAGCCGGCAATCCGGGCCACGGGGGCGCCCCGGGGCGCAGATGACCAGGCGCAGCATGCTGTGGCCCCAGCGGCTGGCCCAGGCCTGGTTGGCTTCCGCCAGCAGGTAGTCGACCTCATAGACCCGCTCGGGGTCCAGGCTGCCCAGTGGCTGGCGGGCGAAATCGCGGCCGGCGTTCAGGTAGGCCAGCTCGCTGGCGCACGGTGCCTGGTTGGCGGGCGACCAGCCGAAATGCTCTCCCAGGTAGCGGGCCAGGCTCGGCCGGCGGCAGGCGTAGGCCGGGTCGAGCAGGAAGTACTCCATGTTCACCGCGATGAACTCGCGCGGGTTGCTCAGCTCGTAAGGGTCCGGAGTCCGGGCCACCTGGCCGTTGTTGCGCTCGCGCTCGCCCCGGGTGCCGACCTGCTGGGGCCAGCCGGCGAGGTCGAGAAAGGTCGGGTCATCGCTCAGGGTGAAGCGCCGTTCGGTCTGGCCACGGCAGTCATCGGGCAGGCCGACCAGGCCCTGGCTCTTCTCGCGCTGGCGGCAGCGTTGCTGCTGGCGCCGGTCGGCCGCTGGCCAGAACTGGCCCCGGTCGTACAGGTGAGTGAGCTCATGGAGCACGGTGGCCAGCAGTTCCTGGCGGACGGTGCCGTGGGGGCGGTCGGTCCGGTCCTCGGCAGCCCGGCCGTCGGTCAGCGCCGGCAGCAGGCCGGCATTCAGCTCGATACCGCTGAAGCGACCGGCGCGGCCATAGATGTCGGTGGGCATCGGTGTCCAGCGCACCGGGACATCGCGGTCCAGGCGCTGGATGAACAGCGGGGGGAGGGCGGCGCTGGCTTCGTCCAGCAAGGCCTGGCTGGCCTGGCGCTGTGCCGCATCGAGCGGCTCGGCATCCAGGACCAGGCGCAGGGCGGCCTGACTGCTGGTGCTGGCCAACAGGGCCAGCGTCAGGAGCCAGGCAGGGCGTTTGCTCACAGCGCGAGAATGGCTTCGGCCAGGTCCAGGTCGGACGCGTGCTGGGCTTCGGGTACGTGGGTGCGCACGGCGACCAGTGCGGCTTCCAGTTGTGCACCGCGGATCTCGCCCTGGCTGGCGACGAAGCTGGCGGCGTCATCCCGGGCGGCGATCACGACCTTCATGTCGCGAATCGAGGTGGTGGTGTCCGAGGTGAAGTTGATGGTGCGGTCGAGCGCGCGCACGATGATATTGCTGGTGGCGACCAGGGTCTGGGCCTGGACGTTACCGGCGAACAGGGCAGCCAGCGCAACGGCGGCGAGCAACGGGCGATGCATGGACGGAGTCTCCAATAAATCAGGGAATGGCGATTCGACGACGAACGACCGCATCAGTTCCGGCAGGCCATGAAGGATGGGCTGTCTGTATGGGGTCGGCACAAGGCTAACGGAATGTCTCGGGGGGAGCCAGCATGGGCTTGACCGGCCCGTGGCCCGCGGGGTCAGCGGCTGAGAATGGCCTGGGCCAATTGCAGGTCGTCGGCGACGAGTGCGGGCGCTTCCTGGCGGATATAGCGCAACGCCGCCTCCAGGCGCGCACCGCGGATCGTGCCTTCGCTGGCGACGAAGCTGGCGGCGTCATCCCGGGCCGCCCGTACCACCTTGGCGTCCTGCAGGGACGAGGTGAGATCGGATACGCCATCCACCGTTGCCGCCACGGCGCCGAGCACCGTGTCGGTGGTGAGCAGGAAACTGCCTGCCGCCGCGCTGGAGGCCGCCGCCATCAAGGTGACGAAACCGATTACACGCACAGAATTCATCCCGATCACTCCCAGGGCTCAGGGGAGCACGACCTGCTGTCGTGCCCGTTCAGGCGCAAGGGTAGCGCAGGCGTCCGGCGCGGCACAGCCTGGCTTATTGCCAGAAGGCCTTGTCCAGTTCGGCGTTGCGTTCGTTGGGACTGATACCCGCGTCGGCCAGCAGGCGTTCATCCAGCAGGGCCAGTTGCTGGCGGGTGCGGCGGTTCAGTTGCCAGCGCCGCAGGAGGGCTAGCAGGCCAGATTGAGGGGCGCGGTGTGGGGGGCTCTGAAGGGCGTGTGCCGAGCGGCTGAGTATCTGCTCCATGGTCTTCAACCTTCCGCGTCATGCGGAGTAGGGGTATGAGAGACCATCGTCGCGCTATCGGGCGAGAACCGGCAGACACAGTGGAAGAGGATTGTATTGGCGCAGTTTGGATTTCCTGCTAACTGTTCTGCTCGGGTGGGCGGAATCTGTATCGGACGTGCGACGCCAGAAATGACAAAGCCCGCCAATGGCGGGCTTTGTCGCAAGTCGTGTGCGAGCGGCAGGTGCCGCTCTGCTCAACGCCAGAACGGCTTGTTCATCTCGACGTAGCGCTGGCTTTCGCTGATGCCGGCATCGGCGAGCAGGCGCGAATCGAGGCGTGCCAGTTGGCGGCGGCTGACGATGCGGCGCTGCCATATGGTCAGGGCGGCGATCAGGCGCAGCGGCCAGGCGGCCTGGGTCTTGGTGGAAGCTTGTTCGAAGAGCAGGTCGGAACTGAGGGTACGTTCCATGGTGTGCATCCTTCCGCTTGTGGCGGGTCTGGTAAGGGTTGTTTACTGAAATCAATAATCCGCTTTTGCCGACCGACTCAGTAGTCACAGATGCATTAAATTGTTGCCCTATTAGATAGGTTGCTTTGTAACTGTTTGATCGTTTTTTCAGTCAACTGTACTGGCCATAAGTGGTTTGCCGCGTACCGGTACAACAGGCGAGATATTTTCCTGTGAAGCATGTTACCGGCGAGATTTGTCTATAGGTACAGTTTCAAATTGATCGGTTTGATCGACTGACCTGAAGTTCAGCTTTTTGCTGATTTTCAGTATCGAGGCGAGTGATCTGTATCACTTTTTCAGGGGTTGGCCGAAGGGTGTGGCAGACGAAAAAAAGCCCGGCTCAAGGCCGGGCTTCAGGAGGCTGCCGACAGGGGATCAGTCGACGGCCTTGACCATGTCTTCGATGACTTTCTTGGCGTCGCCGAAAACCATCATGGTCTTGTCCAGGTAGAACAGTTCGTTGTCCAGGCCGGCATAGCCGCTGGCCATCGAGCGCTTGTTGACGATGACCGTCTTGGCTTTGTAGGCCTCGAGGATCGGCATGCCGGCGATCGGCGACTTGGGATCGTTCTTCGCCGCCGGGTTGACCACGTCGTTGGCGCCCAGCACCAGGACCACGTCGGCCTGGCCGAACTCGGAGTTGATGTCCTCCATCTCGAACACCTGCTCATAAGGCACTTCGGCCTCTGCCAGCAGTACGTTCATGTGGCCGGGCATGCGGCCTGCCACCGGGTGGATCGCGTACTTCACGGTGACGCCACGGTGGGTCAGTTTTTCCGCCAGTTCCATCAGCGCGTGCTGGGCACGGGCCACCGCCAGGCCGTAGCCCGGGACGATGATCACGGTGTCGGCGTTGGTCAGCAGGAACGCTGCGTCGTCGGACGACCCCGACTTCACCGGGCGCTGCTCCTTGCTGCCACCGGCTGCCGCGCCGGCATCGGCGTCAGCACCGAAACCGCCAAGGATCACGTTGAAGAACGAACGGTTCATCGCCTTGCACATGATGTACGAGAGGATGGCGCCGGAGGAGCCCACCAGGGAGCCGGCGATGATCAGCATCGAGTTGTTCAGCGAGAAGCCGATACCGGCCGCCGCCCAGCCCGAGTAGCTGTTGAGCATCGACACCACCACCGGCATGTCGGCGCCGCCGATCGGGATGATGATCAGCACGCCGATCACGAACGCCAGGGCCACCAGGATGGCGAAGGCAGTGATGTTGCCGGTGAAGGTGAAGTACAGGCCCAGGCCGAGGATCGCCAGGCCCACCGCCAGGTTGACCCAGTGCTGGCCCTTGAAGACCACCGGGGCGCCCTGGAACAGGCGGAACTTGTACTTGCCCGACAGTTTGCCGAAGGCGATGACCGAACCGGAGAAGGTGATCGCACCGATGGCGGCACCCAGGAACAGCTCCAGGCGGTTGCCGGCCGGGATGGCGTCACCCAGGCTGGCGACGATGCCCAGCGACTGCGGCTCGACCACCGCCGCGATGGCGATGAACACCGCGGCCAGACCGATCATGCTGTGCATGAAAGCCACCAGCTCCGGCATTTTGGTCATCTCGACGCGCTTGGCCATGATCGAACCGGCGGTGCCGCCGACCAGCAGGCCGACGATGACGTAGCCGATGCCCTGGGTCGCCAGCTCGGCGCCGAGCTTGTAGATCAGGCCCACGGTGGTCAGCACGGCGATCGCCATGCCGATCATGCCGAACAGGTTGCCGCGGCGTGAGGTGGTCGGGTGCGACAGGCCCTTGAGCGCCTGGATGAAGCACACCGAGGCCACGAGGTAGAGAACAGTGATCAGGTTCATGCTCATTTAGTGCTTCTCCACCGGGGCCTTCGGGGCCTTCTTCTTGAACATTTCCAGCATGCGCCGGGTGACCAGGAAGCCGCCGAACACGTTGACCGCCGCCAGGGCCACGGCCAGGGTGCCCATGGTCTTGCCCAGGGGGGTGACGGTCAGCGCCGCGGCGAGCATGGCGCCGACGATGACGATCGCCGAGATCGCGTTGGTGACCGCCATCAGTGGGGTGTGCAGGGCGGGGGTGACGTTCCAGACCACGTGGTAGCCGACGTAGATCGCCAGCACGAAGATGATCAGGTTGTAGATGCCATCGGAAATCAGATCCATGTCTGTGCGCTCCCCTTAGCCGTTGGTGCGGACGACCTGACCGTCGCGGCACATGAGGCACGCGGCGACGATGTCGTCTTCGAGGTTGAGGTGGAACTGGCCGTCCTTGTCGATGACCAGCTTGAGGAAGTCCAGCAGGTTGCGCGCATACAGGGCCGAGGCGTCTGCCGGCACCAGGGCCGCCAGGTTGCTGTGGCCGACGATGGTCACGCCGTGCTTGACCACCACCTGTTCGGCTTCGGTCAGGGGGCAGTTGCCGCCCTGTGCGGCGGCCAGGTCGATGACCACGGAGCCCGGCTTCATCTCGGCAACGGTGGCCTCGTGCAGCAGGGTCGGAGCCTTTCGGCCCGGAATCAGTGCCGTGGTGATGACGATGTCGGCTTGCTTGGCGCGCTCATGCACGGCCTTGGCCTGGCGTTCCATCCACGACGCCGGCATCGGGCGGGCATAGCCGCCTACGCCCTGGGCGCACTCGCGCTCTTCATCGGTCTCGAACGGCACGTCGACGAACTTGGCGCCGAGGGACTCGATCTGTTCCTTCACCGCCGGGCGCACATCGGAGGCCTCGATCACCGCGCCCAGGCGCTTGGCCGTGGCGATGGCCTGCAGGCCTGCCACACCGGCACCCAGGATCAGGATGCGCGCGGCCTTCACGGTGCCGGCAGCGGTCATCAGCATGGGCATGAAGCGCGGGTAGTGATGCGCCGCCAGCAGCACGGCCTTGTAGCCGGCGATGTTGGCCTGCGAGGACAGCACATCCAGGCTCTGCGCGCGGGAGGTGCGCGGGGCGGCCTCCAGGGCGAAGGCGGTGATGCCCTGGGCATTCAGGCGCGCAATGGTTTCGTTGCTGAACGGATTGAGCATGCCGACCAGCACGGCACCCTGTTTCATCAGGGCCAGTTCGGCATCGTTCGGCGCGACGACCTTCAACACCAGCTCGGCGCCAAAGGCAGCGGCGCTGTCGCCAACGGTTGCGCCAACGGCTTCATAGGCACTGTCCGGGATGCTGGCGGTGACGCCCGCCCCGCTCTGCACAGTGACCTGATGACCCTGGCCGATCAGCTTCTTGATGGTCTCGGGCGTTGCGGCTACCCGCGTCTCGCCTGCGTGGGTTTCGAGAGGAACACCGATGTGCACGTTAAATCTCCTGCGTGATCTTTTTAGTGAACCGGCGCACTACGGATGGCACGCCAGCGAAAGGAGGATCAGCACAAACCTGCCCGACCGACACAGCAATCGGGCCGGGCGCGGCATTTTGCAGGCGAACACGAGCCCTTACAATAAGTTATGGAGTAAAAAATTTGGATAACTACAAGTTATGGGCGCATGACGAATTTTCATACGTCCTGCAGGCCGCGTCGTTTCTAGCTTAGGCCTTTGCTGGCGCTGCCTGTAGCGTGGATGGGGGCATTCGTCATGTGAATGACAGATTGTCGCACCCGGCAGGGTGTGGAAGGTAATGCACAGGCTGTTCGAAATAGCGTGAATGCCAGTGGTGACGGGCGTTTCAGCCATTTTAGGTTGAACTTTTTATGTAGTGCTGTGATCGAGTCACTACTTTGCTGCAGGCCAGGCTGGCTGGGGCTTTTCGGTATCTGGTGCGGGGATTCCGGGACAACGCACCACCGTGTTCGCAGCGCTGGGCGAATGGGCGCCCGCACGCGACTCTTGATCAGCGTTGGCGGTAGGCGCCTGCCTCGACCAGCAGCCAGTCGCGAAAGGCCGTGAGCGCTGCGGATTGGGCTTTGCGCTCCGGCACCATCAGGTAATAGGCGCGGTCGTTGTGCGGTACGGGGTTGTCCAGGGCGACCATCAGGCTACCCTCATCCAGTTCTCGCTGAATGAGGAAGGGCGGGATCAGGGCGACGCCCATCTCATGGCGAGCGGCCTGGGCGAGCATGGAAAACAGTTCGAGGCGCGGCCCGGTCATGTCGCGGGCAACGCTCATCCCTTGGGCGGTGAACCACTGGCGCCAGGCATAGGGGCGGGTGGTCTGCTGCAGCAGTGGCAGTTCGGCGATGCGCGATGCGCTCGCCGGCTGGCCACCAAGCAGGGCGGGGCTGCACACCGGCAGCAGGTGTTCGTGCATCAGGAAGTGCGCCTCGGTACCGGACCACTCGGCATCGCCGAAGTAGATGGCCGCGTCGAAGTGGGTGTCGGCGAACAGAAACGGACGCGTGCGGTTGGTCAGGTGCACGGTGACTTCCGGGTGCAATCGCTGGAAGGCCTTGAGCCGGGGCAGCAGCCACTGGGTGCCGAAGGTGGGCACCACCGCCAACTCGATGCTCATGGCGCCTTGCGCGCCCATCAGGGCCAGGGTATCGCGCTCCACGGCGTCCAGCTGTGCCGCCACCTGGCGGCTGTAGGCGGTGCCGGCTTCGGTGAGGACCACGCCCCGGCGTGAGCGGCGAAACAGCTCGACCCCGAGAAACGCTTCCAGGCTGGCGATCTGCCGACACACGGCGCCCTGGGTCAGGGCCAGCTCGTCGGCGGCGCGGGTAAAACTCTGGTGCCGGGCGGACGCTTCGAAGGCGATCAGGGCGGTGGTGCTGGGGATCTTGCGGCGCATCTATGCGAAGCACTCACTCGTGATGGAGATAAAGGCCGTTCCAGACTATCTCGAAGTGAGGTTTATGCACAGATGAGTGCGGAATTCTCGTTTGCTCCCTGGGGCCTGGGTGCCTAGGCTGAATCTATCGAGCAGGCGCGCCCTGCATTCACTGTCACGTATCGAGGATTGGCTCATGGCGGGTAAAGCGCAGTTCAACTGGGAAGATCCATTGCTGCTGGATCAGCAGCTCAGCGAAGAGGAGCGCATGGTGCGTGACAGCGCCCGGCAGTTCGCCGCTGACAAGCTGGCGCCCCGTGTGCTCGAAGCCTTCCGTCATGAGCAGACCGACCCGGCGATCTTCCGCGAAATGGGCGAGACCGGCCTGCTGGGTGCGACCATCCCCGAGGCCTATGGCGGCAGTGGCCTGAACTACGTGTGCTATGGCTTGATCGCTCGCGAAGTGGAGCGCATCGATTCCGGTTACCGTTCGATGATGAGCGTGCAGTCGTCACTGGTGATGGTGCCGATCTTCGAGTTCGGCAGCGAGGCCACCAAGCAGAAGTACCTGCCCAAGCTGGCGTCGGGCGAGTACATCGGCTGCTTCGGCCTGACTGAGCCGAATCATGGTTCCGACCCGGGTTCGATGATCACGCGGGCAAAAAAGGTGGACGGTGGCTATCGGCTCACCGGCAGCAAGATGTGGATCACCAACAGCCCGATCGCCGATGTGTTCGTGGTCTGGGCCAAGGACGAGGCGGGTGAGATTCGCGGTTTCGTCCTGGAGAAAGGTTGGCAGGGGCTCAGCACGCCGGCGATCCACGGCAAGGTTGGTCTGCGCGCATCGATCACCGGCGAGATCGTCATGGACAACGTGTTCTGCCCGGAAGAAAACGCCTTCCCGGATGTGCGTGGCCTGAAGGGGCCGTTCACCTGCCTGAACTCGGCCCGTTATGGCATCAGCTGGGGTGCGCTCGGCGCGGCGGAGTTCTGCTGGCACACCGCGCGTCAATACACCCTGGACCGTCAGCAGTTTGGTCGGCCGCTCGCTGCCAACCAATTGGTGCAGAAGAAGCTGGCCGACATGCAGACGGAAATCACCCTGGCCCTGCAGGGCTGCCTGCGCCTGGGGCGGATGAAGGACGAAGGCACGGCGGCGGTGGAAGTCACCTCGATCATGAAGCGCAACAGCTGTGGCAAGGCACTGGATATCGCGCGACTGGCGCGGGACATGCTCGGCGGCAATGGCATCAGCGACGAGTTCGGTGTGGCGCGCCACCTGGTCAACCTCGAGGTGGTCAACACCTACGAAGGCACCCATGACGTGCATGCGCTGATCCTGGGGCGCGCGCAGACCGGCATCCAGGCGTTCTTCTGAGTCAATCCACGGGTGCGGCGCGTTCGTCGGCACCCCTTCTTCTATATAGAAGGAAGTTGTCATGGCTGGCGCGCTCTCCCATCTGCGTGTTCTGGATCTGTCCCGAGTGCTGGCGGGGCCGTGGGCCGGTCAGATCCTCGCCGACCTTGGGGCTGATGTGGTCAAGGTCGAGCGGCCGGGCGCGGGGGATGATACCCGTCACTGGGGGCCGCCCTATCTGAAGGATGCGGAGGGGCAGGCTACCGGAGAGGCGGCCTATTACCTGGCGGCCAATCGCAACAAGCAATCGCTGACCGTGGACTTCACCCAGCCCCAGGGGCAGGCCCTGCTGCGGGAGCTGGCGGCGAAGTCGGACATCCTGATCGAAAACTTCAAGGTGGGTGGTCTGGCGGCCTATGGTCTCGACTACGCCACGCTGAAAGCCATCAACCCGCGCCTGATCTATTGCTCGATCACCGGCTTTGGTCAAAGTGGTCCCTATGCCAAGCGGGCGGGTTACGACTTCATGATCCAAGGCTTGGGTGGTTTGATGAGCCTGACCGGGCGGGCCGAAAGCGAGGAGGGCGCGGGGCCGGTCAAGGTAGGCGTAGCGCTGACCGATATTCTCACGGGCCTGTACTCGACGGCGGCGATCCTGGCGGCGCTGGCCAGTCGGGAGCAGACCGGCGAAGGGCAGCACATCGACATGGCGCTGCTCGATGTGCAGGTGGCGTGTCTGGCCAATCAGGCGATGAACTACCTGACCACTGGGATAGCACCACGTCGCCTGGGCAATGCACACCCGAACATTGTGCCGTACCAGGACTTCCCGACCGCCGATGGCGATTTCATCCTGACGGTGGGTAACGACGGACAGTTTCGTAAATTTTGCGAGGTGGCGGGGTTGGCTGGCGTGGCGGATGACCCGCGCTTCTCCACGAACCAGGGGCGGGTGGCGCACCGGGCGGAGCTGATCCCGTTGATTCGTCAGGCCACGGTATTCAAGACCACCAAGGAGTGGATTGCTGCGCTCGAGCAGGCGGGCGTTCCCTGTGGGCCGATCAACGACCTGGAGCAGGTCTTCGCCGATCCTCAGGTGCAGGCGCGTGGCTTGAGGGTCGAGCTGCCGCATCCACTGGCCGGTGTGGTGCCCCAGGTGGCCAGCCCGATTCGCCTGTCGGCTACGCCTGTGGAGTATCGACAGGCGCCGCCGTTATTGGGGGAGCATACCGAACAGGTGCTGCAGCAATGGCTGGGGCTGAGGGCTGAGCAGATCGCCGAGTTGCGTGTGGCGGGTGTGCTGTAGGTCTGTCGCTTCTATGTGAGAGAGGCGTTTTTCGAGGCTATAGGTGCCGTTCGGCAAGTATTTGATATTTCTCGCAATAATCGGTTGACGAGGAATTCTGCGGGCCTATAATGCGCACCACTTCCGGCGCAGCCCGATCTGAAAACTCCTTGTTAAACAATGAGTTAGACGAAATAAGAGGTTGCACTGGCGGCGGATTCGAGTAGAATGCGCCGGGCTGATGGGGTGGTGGTTTGGCTCTGTTGGTGGTTCGGTCAG
>NZ_JAOCAH010000002.1 GCF_029839275.1 Pseudomonas sp. GD03944 | reverse complement strand
GCGGCTGCGCGGCTTCACGCTGGCGGGCGGCTTCCAGGGCGTCGGCTTCCGCCTTGGCCTTGGCTTCGGCGACTTGCTGCAGCTCGTCGAGGCGTTCCGGGGTGATCAGGCGCAGGCGCTGAACCAGCTGCTGCACCAGGTCGCGGCGCATTTCGGTGCGGATCATCGTGGCTTCTTCACCCGAACCGATCAGGTTGTTGCCGTCCTGCACGTAGAAGTTCTGCACGTCCAGCTGGTTGCTCATCAGCAGCAGGTTCTTGGAGCCGCGGATCTCGTAGGTGATCGAGGTGGTCAGTTCCAGTTCGGCGCTACGGGCCGCGCTGGTGTAGCTGGCGGTGCGCTGGGTTTCGCGCTCGTCACTGATGATCAGGCTGTACGGTGCGCCCGGGTAGACGCGCACGTCGTTGTACTCCAGGGCCGTCTTGACGTCCTTGACGGTGTTGCCATAGGCATTGCGTGCGCTGACGTCCAGCTCCTTGAGCGCGAACTCGGTGTCGCCGGTGCCGCGCAGCTGGAAGCCGCATGCGCTGAGCAGGGTCGCCAGGCCGATTACCAACAGATTCCGCTTCATCATCTTGTTATCCCCTTGTCGAGCTTGCCGGCGCGCCGCTGGGCGGTCGCGCCAAGCGTAATCAGTTGGCGACTATGTTGACCAGTTTGCCCGGTACCACGATGACCTTGCGAATGCTCAGGCCTTCGGTGAAGCGCAGGACGTTCTCGTTACCACGGGCCGCGGCTTCCACCTCCTCGCGGCTGGCGCTGGCCGGCACTTCGATCTGGCCGCGCAGCTTGCCGTTGACCTGGACCACCAGGGTCAGGCTGTCCTGCACCAGGGCGGATTCGTCGACCTTCGGCCAGCTGGCGTCGATCACTTCGCCTTGCTTGCCCAGTTCGCGCCACAGCGCATGGCTGATGTGCGGCGTGATCGGGGCGAGGATCAGGGCGACGGTTTCCAGGCCTTCCTGGACCAGCGCACGGTCCTGCTCGGTCGCGGTGGCGGCTTTTTCCAGCACGTTCATCAGCGTCATCACCTGGGCGACGGCGGTGTTGAACTTGTGGTGCAGGCCGATATCGTTGCTCGCCTGCTTGATGGCCAGGTGAATGGCGCGGCGGACGGCTTTCTGCTCGTCGTTGAGGCTGGCGACATCCAGTGCGCCCGGCAGGCCGGCGGCGACGTGGCCGTGGGCCAGGCGCCAGACGCGACGCAGGAAGCGGTTGGCGCCCTCGATGCCGGCGTCCGACCACTCGCAGCTCATGTCGGGCGGCGAGGCGAACATCATGAACAGGCGGCAGGTGTCGGCGCCGTAGGCGTCGATCATCGATTGCGGGTCGACGCCGTTGTTCTTCGACTTGGCCATCTTCTCGGTGCCGCCGATTTCCACCGGCAGGCCGTCGCTCTTGAGCTTCGCCGAAATGATCTTGCCCTTGGGATCGCGCTCGACTTCGACGTCGGCCGGGTTGAACCAGTCCCGGCCGCCGTTATCGGCCAGGCGGTAGTAGGTCTCGGCGACCACCATGCCCTGGGTCAGCAGGTTCTTGAACGGCTCGTTCGAGTTGACCAGGCCTTCGTCGCGCATCAGCTTGTGGAAGAAGCGCGCGTAGAGCAGGTGCAGGATCGCGTGTTCGATACCGCCGATGTACTGGTCCACCGGCAGCCAGTGATTGGCCGCGGCCGGGTCGACCATGCCCTTGTCGTACTGGGGCGAGGCGTAGCGGGCGAAGTACCAGGACGACTCCACGAAGGTGTCCATGGTGTCGGTTTCGCGCTTGGCCGGTGCACCGCATTTCGGGCAGGTGCAGGTGTAGAACTCGGGCATTTTCGCCAGGGGCGAGCCTGCGCCGTCCGGCACCACGTCTTCAGGCAGGACCACCGGCAGCTGGTCTTCCGGCACGGGCACATCGCCGCAGCTGTCGCAGTGGATGATCGGGATCGGGCAGCCCCAGTAGCGCTGGCGACTGATGCCCCAGTCGCGCAGGCGGAACTGGGTGCGGGCCTGGCCGAGGTTCTTCTTCAGCAGGGCCACTTCGATGGCGTCGAAGGCGCCGGGGAAGTCCAGGCCGTCGAATTCGCCGGAGTTGATCAGCTCGCCGTGCTCGCCATAGGCGGCCTGCCACGGTGCAGGCGTTTCATCGCCTGCGGCGGTGCGGACCACGGCCTTCACCGGCAGGTTGTACTTATGGGCGAACTCGAAGTCGCGCTCGTCGTGGGCCGGAACGGCCATCACCGCGCCGTCGCCGTAGTGCATCAGCACGTAGTTGGCGACCCATACCGGCAGCTTCTCGCCAGTCAGCGGGTGCTCCACGAACAGGCCGGTCGGCAGGCCTTTCTTTTCCTGGGTGGCGATGTCGGCTTCGGCGACGCCGCCGCGCTTGCACTCGTCGATGAAGGCTTGCAGCTCGGCAGCCTTGTCGGCGGGCAGGCTGGTCAGGGCGATGCCGGCCAGCGCGTGTTCGGCGGCCACGGCAACGTAGGTCGCGCCCATCAGGGTGTCGGGACGGGTGGTGAAGACTTTCAGCGCGCCCTCGGTGCCGATGCTGGCCACGTCGTAGGGGAAGCTGACTTCCATGCCACGGGATTTGCCGATCCAGTTGCGCTGCATGGTCTTGACCTGTTCCGGCCAGCCATCCAGTTCGTCCAGGCTGCTCAAGAGTTCATCCGCGTAGGCGGTGATCTTGAAGTAATACATGGGGATTTCGCGCTTCTCGATCAGCGCGCCGGAACGCCAGCCGCGGCCGTCGATGACCTGCTCGTTGGCCAGGACGGTCTGGTCGACCGGGTCCCAGTTGACCGTGCCGTTCTTGCGGTAGATCACGCCTTTCTCGAACAGGCGGGTGAACAGCCATTGTTCCCAGCGGTAGTAGTCCGGCTTGCAGGTGGTCACTTCGCGGGACCAGTCGATGGCCAGGCCCAGGCTCTTGAGCTGGGTCTTCATGTACGCGATGTTTTCGTAGGTCCACTTGGCCGGCGCGACCTTGTTCTTCATGGCGGCGTTTTCCGCCGGCATGCCGAACGCGTCCCAGCCCATCGGTTGCAGCACGTTCTTGCCCTGCATGCGCTGGTAGCGGGCGATCACGTCACCGATGGTGTAGTTGCGCACGTGCCCCATGTGCAGCTTGCCGCTCGGGTAGGGGAACATCGACAGGCAATAGAAGGTGTCCTTGCCGGGCTGCTCGCTGACTACAAAGGAATTCTGCGCGTCCCAGTGGGACTGCGCGGCGGCTTCGATTTCGCGTGGCTGATACTGTTCGTGCATGGCTACTGGCGCTGGAGAATGGAGGCGTTCGGGAAACGCCGTAGCATACATGACCCCCCTTGACTGAGGGAAACCCTGATTGCAGGCCAGGCCGTGCCGGGTGCGGCGGATGCCGCCGTTTGTCGCGGCTTCTCACCCGGCGGAGGCGGACCGCTAAGCTTGTAGTAGGGCTGCAGGGGCGAGCCCTCATGAGGTGAATGGATGGGTGAACTGCGACGAGCAGAGGCGTGCGGCGGTCTGTACGAGCGGCTGTTGCAACGCCTTGCCCTGGCGCTGGATGAGGCCGACAACCTCAATCGGCTCTCGGGCGAGCCGTTGCGTGAGCTGGAGTTGAGGGACCTGACCTCGGCCGAGCTGGAGCTGATCCGCGCTTACCTGGACCGTGACCTCGAATGGCTGCGCGGCTGGCATGCCGCCGCCGAGGAGCTGGCGCTGATCGAGCAGTGGCCGGCAGCCCGCACCGCCAAACCGTCACGCCCCGCACTCAAGTCCGGCGCCAAGGTGCTGGGTCGCTACAAGATCCTGCCCAAGCGGCGCATGCCGCTGCATTGCGCGCTGTGCGGCGCGGCGGCCGAATGGCAGGCCGGGCGCGGCGTGCAGGCCTGCCTGGCCTGCGGTTCACAGCTCTTCAGGGTCGGCAGCCCGCGCTGATACTTCTCCTTTCCGAGCCCGGGTCGGCTCTCTGATAGGCTTGGCCGGTCAGGGAGAGAACCGATGCCGATTCGCTACATGCTCAAACAGATCTTCATGCCGCCAGGCGTGCTGTTCCTGCTGCTGGTGCTGGCCTGGTGGACGCGTCGGCGTTTCCCTCGTTTCGCCGCCACCTGTTTCGTGGCGGGGCTGGGCGGTCTGTGGGTCATGAGCCTGCCGGTCTCCGTCGAATGGGCGGCGCGCCTGCTGGAACGCGAGCCGGCGTTGGTCGAGGCGCAGTGGGGCACGCTGGCGCAGCGGGCCGATGCGATCGTGGTGCTCGGTGCCGGGCGCGCCCAGGGGGATCCGGCCTGGAACGGTGATCAGCCGAGCCTGCTGGCGCTGGAGCGGATGCGTTACGCCGCACGCCTGAGTAAGGCGTCCGGTCTGCCCTTGGCGGCCACCGGCGGTCTGCACTTCGGCCAGCCGCCCAGCGAGGCCGCGCTGATGGCGGAGGTTCTGGAGGAGGATTTCGGCGTGGCCGTGCGCTGGCGGGAAGAGGCGAGCCGCACCACCTGGGAGAACGCCCAACTGAGTGCCGCCCTATTGCAGCCGCAGGGTATACGTCGGGTGTTGCTGGTGACCCAGGCCTGGCACATGCCCCGGGCTCGCTGGTGCTTCGAGCAGGCAGGGTTCGAGGTGATCGCGGCACCGGTGGGATTTCTCGGCGTGCCGAACGGTCGCCCGTTCGGGGGCTGGCTGCCGGAGGGCAAGGCGCTGTGGCAGAGCGGTCTGCTGCTCAACGAGGTGATTGGGTTGGCGCTCTATCCCGTGCTTAACGGCACGCCCTGAGTGTGCGAGGACGGGCAGCGTGATGCTGCCCGCCCGTCACCGGTGTCAGACAGTCTTGGCCATGCGGCTGGCCAGCAATGCCCAGCCGAACAGCAGCGCGCAGAGAATGACCATCGGCCAGGCGCGCCATTGCAGGTACGGTGTCAGGTGCTGCATCGGCTGGACCTCGCCATACATCACGCCTTGCTCGAACTGCGGCAGCTGCTCGGTGATGTGTCCGAACGGGTCGATCAGTACGGTGATGCCGTTGTTGGTGGCGCGGATCATCCAGCGGCCGGCTTCCAGCGCACGCATCTGCGCCATCTGCAGGTGCTGCAGGGGGCCGATCGAACGGCCGAACCAGGCATCGTTGCTGACGGTCAGCAGCAGGTCACTCCTGGCCGCCAGTTCCGCCGCGAACTCGGGGTAGACCACCTCGTAGCAGATGTAGGTCGCGATCCGGTAACCCTTGGCTTCCAGCAGCGGCTGCTCGGACGGGCCGCGGGCGAAATCCGACATCGGCAGGTTGAAGAATTCGATCAGGCCGCGCAGCACTTCCTGCAGGGGCACGTACTCACCGAACGGCACCAGCTTCTGTTTCAGGTAATCGCCGCTGCCCTGGCCGATCACGCTGACGGCGTTGTAGTAGCGCATCTCGCCGCGCTCGTTGGGTTGGCGCAGCGGCACGCCAGTGATCAGCGCGGCCTGACGGTCGCTGGCGAAGCGGTCCATCACGCTGAGGTAGCCGATGGCCTGTTCCTTGAGCACTGGCACGGCGGTTTCCGGCCAGACGATCAGGTCGGTGGGCTCGGCGCTGAGGCTCATGTCACGGTAGCGCGCCAACTGGGCGTTGAGCTGCGCCGGGTCCCACTTGAGGTTCTGCGGGACGTTGCCCTGCATGGCCGCCACCTTCAGTGGCTGGCCGGCGGGTTTGGTCCAGGCGTGGCCACTGAAGGCGATCCCGGCGACCCAGGGCGCCAGCAGCAGGACGATGCCGGCCGCCAGGAAGCGTTTGTCCGCGCGCAGGCGCGGCAGGTTGACCAACAGGGCGGCGCTCAGGGCCAGGCTGAACGACAGCAGCCACACGCCGCCGATCGGGGCGAGGCCGGCCAGTGGGCCGTCGAGCTGGCTGTAGCCGGCGTAGAGCCAGGGGAAACCGGTGAGAAACCAGCCACGAAAGGCTTCCTGAGCTAGCCACAGGGCGGCGAAGGCCAGGGCATCGGCCAGGGGCGCTTCGACCCGGCGAATCCAGCGCGCCCAGAGCCAGGCGGCAAGGGTGAAGAACAGGCCCAGTCCGGCGACGAAGCCCAGGGTCAGGAAGGCGGCCAGGGGCGGTGACGCGGCGCCGTAATCGTGAATGCTGACGTAGACCCAGCTGGTGCCGGCGGCGAACAGGCCGAAACCGTACCACCAGCCGCGCCAGGCGGCCTGGCGCGGTTGCAGGTCGCGCAGGCCCAGGTAGAACAGGGCGATGGACAGGATGGCCAGCGGCCACAGGTCGAAGGGGGCGAGGGCCAGGGTGGTGATGGCCCCGGCCACCAGGCTGATCAGGTTGCCCGGCCAGCCGGGGCGGGTAATCCAGTGCATTGAGCGCAGGTCCTTGGAGAACGGTGGCGCAAGGGTAGAGGGGAATGCGAAAGGGGGGAAGGGCGAGATGCCCGGGTCGCATTCATCACGGCGCCCCGGGCCTGCTTCTCAAGATGCTTAGCGGGTCAGCGGGGTCAGGCGCAGCAGGTGGATGCGGCGGCTGTCGGCGTTCAGCACGCGGAAGCGGAACTCGCCGATCTCGGTCATTTCGTTGCGCTTGGGCAGGTGGCCGAAGGCGCTCATCACCAGGCCGCCGACGGTGTCGAACTCGTCGTCGGAGAACTCGGTGTCGAAGGCTTCGTTGAAGTTGCTGATCGGGGTCAGCGCCTTGACCAGGAAATCACCGCTGGGCAGCGGTTTGACGTAGCTGTCTTCCTCGACGTCGTGCTCGTCCTCGATGTCGCCGACGATCTGCTCCAGCACGTCTTCGATGGTGACCAGGCCGGCGACGCCGCCGTACTCATCGATCACCACGGCCATGTGGTTGTGGTTGGCGCGGAACTCGCGCAGCAGCACGTTCAGGCGCTTGGACTCGGGGACGAAGGTCGCCGGGCGCAGCATGTCCTTGATGTTGAAGTTCGGTTGCTCGCCCTGAAGGATCAGCGGGAGCAGGTCCTTGGCCAGCAGGATGCCTACGACGTCGTCGAGGGTTTCGCCCACCACCGGATAGCGCGAATGAGCCGCTTCGATCACCGCTGGCAGGAATTCCCGGGGCGTCTGGGTGGATTTGATGCTGATCATCTGCGAACGCGGAACCATGATGTCGCGTACTTGCAGATCTGCCACCTGGATGGCGCCTTCAACGATGGACAGCGCCTCGGTGTCGAGAAGTTTGTTCTGGTGGGCGTCGCGCAGAACTTCCAGCAGTTCCTGGCGGTTTTTCGGCTCGTGAGCAAAAGCCTGGGTCAGTTTGTTCAACCAGGACTTCGGCTCGTTGCTCGATCGGTCTTCGCTCATGAGTGTTTACTCGGGGTCCTTGCTTGTGGGCAATCAGTCGTCGGCATACGGGTCGGGATGACCCAGTTCTGCGAGCAATTTACGTTCCAGCGTTTCCATTTCCTCGGCTTCTTCATCCTCGATGTGGTCGTAGCCGAGGAGGTGCAGGCAGCCGTGAATCACCAGATGGGCCCAGTGGGCTTCCAGGCTTTTGGCTTGTTCGTGCGCTTCGCGCTCGACCACCGGGGCGCAGATGACCAGGTCGCCGAGCAGAGGGATTTCCAGCAGCGCAACACCGTCCAGCTCGTCAGGCAGGTCGGCGGGGAACGACAGCACGTTGGTGGCGTAGTCGCGCTGGCGGTAGGTGTGGTTCAGCTCGCGGCCTTCGGCCTCATCCACCAGGCGGATGGTCAGCTCGGAGTCGGCGCTGCGCTGGCGCAGGGCCAGTTCGCACCAGGCGCGGAACTGGGCTTCGGTGGGGAGCAGGTCGGCCTCGCTGGCCACCTGCAGGTCCAGTTCAATCATCGCGGCGTGCGCCTGGATCGTTATCGGCTGTCGTGTGCGGACGGAGTGCCTGCTGGCGTTCGTCGTAGCGCTCGTAGGCTTCGACGATGCGTTGCACCAGTGGGTGGCGGACCACGTCCTTGGGCTGGAAGTGGGTGAAGCTGATGCCCGGCACGTCCTTGAGCACCTCGATCACGTGCTTCAGGCCGCTCTTGGTGCCGCGCGGCAGGTCGACCTGGGTGACATCGCCCGTGATCACGGCGGTGGAGCCGAAGCCGATCCGCGTGAGGAACATCTTCATCTGTTCCAGCGTGGTGTTCTGGCTTTCGTCGAGAATGATGAAGCTGTTGTTCAGGGTGCGGCCGCGCATGTAGGCCAGCGGGGCAACCTCGATCACCTGCTTCTCGATCAGCTTGGCCACCTGCTCGAAGCCGAGCATCTCGTACAGCGCGTCGTAGAGCGGGCGCAGGTAGGGGTCGATCTTCTGCGACAGGTCACCCGGCAGGAAGCCGAGTTTTTCGCCGGCTTCGACCGCCGGACGCACCAGCAGGATGCGGCGAATCTGCTCGCGCTCCAGGGCGTCCACGGCGCAGGCCACCGCCAGGTAGGTCTTGCCGGTGCCGGCCGGGCCGATGCCGAAGTTGATGTCGTGGTCGAGAATTGCCCGGACATAACGCTGCTGGTTGGCGCCGCGCGGACGGATCATGCCCTTGCGCGTACGCAGGGCCACGCTGGCCTCGACGGTGGGGCTGGCCAGTTCTTCGAGGCCGGATTCCTGCAGGAACAGGTGCACCATGTCGGGGGACAGTTCGGTGCTCTGGGTCTCGCGGTACAGGCGCTTGAGCAGCTGTTCCGCCGAAGAGGTCTGTTCCGGGGCGCCGAGCAACTCGAACTGGTTGCCGCGGTTGCGGATTTCGATGGCCATGCGTTGTTCGATCAAGCGCAGGTGCTCGTCAAACTGCCCGCAGAGGTTGGCGAAGCGACGGGCCTCGAAGGGTTCGAGGACAAAACGATGCGGTTCTATGGGTGCGTTCAAGGTCTTGGGATGGCCGCCAGTCGGCTGGGAGAGTGAACTGAAGAATAACCCCAGTGGCCGGAAGGGGAAAGCTCGGGCTGCTGGGGGAAACGGGACAGGACGTCGCGGGCCGCGCGTCGCCAAGCGGCGAACCCGGCCCGGGGCATGGTCTCGGTCGCCATGGGCCCCATGCGAAGCCCGGCGGCAATGACGTTCAGCTGCCCGACGACCGGGGCTTGTTGCGGCATCACAAGGGGTCCTTTTCCGGCCGTTCGGCTCAGTGCAGGCTGCCCTGTGCCAGCAGGGTGCCACGCAGCGAATGCGGCAGGGCGTCATCGATGTGCACGTCGACGAACTGGCCGATCAGGCGGGGATTGTCGCAGCGGAAGTTGACGATTCGATTATTCTCGGTGCGCCCCTGGAGCATGCCGGGGTCTTTCTTCGAATAGTCGCTGACCAGGATGCGCTGCACGCTGCCCACCATGCGGCGGCTGTTCTCGAAGCCCTGCTGGTTGATGCGCTGTTGCAGGATCTGCAGGCGCTGCTTCTTCAGCTCGTCCGGCGTGTCATCGGGCAGGTCGGCCGCCGGGGTGCCCGGGCGCGAGCTGTAGATGAAGGAGTAGGAGAAGTCGAAGGCCACGTCTTCGACCAGCTTCATGGTCTGTTCGAAGTCTTTTTCCGTCTCACCGGGGAAACCGATGATGAAGTCGCTGCTGATCAGGATGTCCGGCACGGCGGCCTTCAGCTTGCGGATGCGCGATTTGTATTCCAGGGCGGTGTGGTTGCGCTTCATGGCCGCGAGGATGCGGTCGGAACCCGATTGCACCGGCAGGTGCAGGTATTTGACCAGCTCCGGGATCTCCGCGTGGGCCTGGATCAGCGCGTCGGAGAACTCCAGCGGGTGGCTGGTGGTGTAGCGAATGCGGTCGATGCCGTCGATGGCCGCCACGGCGTACAGCAGTTCGGCGAAGTCGGAGATCTGGCCGTCTTCGGTGTCGCCGCGGTAGCCGTTGACGTTCTGCCCGAGCAGGGTCACTTCGCGCACGCCGTTCTCGGCCAGGTGGATGATTTCACCCAGGACGTCGTTCATCGGGCGGCTGACTTCTTCGCCGCGGGTGTAGGGCACCACGCAGAAGGTGCAGTACTTGCTGCAGCCTTCCATGACCGACACGAAAGCGCTCGGGCCATCGACCCGGGGCTCCGGCAGGCGGTCGAATTTCTCGATCTCGGGGAAGGAGATGTCCACCTGGGCGGTCTTGGTGCTGCGCGCGGCGTCGATCATCTCGGGCAGGCGGTGCAGGGTCTGCGGGCCGAACACCACGTCGACGTAGGGCGCGCGATCACGAATCGCCGCGCCTTCCTGGCTGGCCACGCAGCCACCGACGCCGATCACCAGGTCCGGGTTTTCCAGTTTCAGTTCGCGCCAACGGCCGAGCTGCGAGAACACCTTGTCCTGCGCCTTTTCACGGATCGAGCAGGTGTTGAGCAGGATGACATCGGCTTCTTCCGGGCGCTCGGTCACTTCCAGCGCCTGATGCTCTCCCAGCAGGTCGACCATGCGCGAGCTGTCGTACTCGTTCATCTGGCAACCGTGGGTTTCGATATAGAGCTTCTTGGTCATGGCGCGATCTGGTCTGGCTAAAAAATGACCGCGCATTATATGCGCGCGTCGTGCCGGGTGCCACCGCCGTATGGCGCGCTCAATCGGTGCGCGAATAGTCGGCCAGGGGCTTGAGTTGATCGCCCTGCCAACCGTAGAGCGTGTCGATCCGGTCGTAGGCGGTGCCGCCGAAGCAGTCGCGGCCTTCGCCCTGCAGGCGCACGCTCTGCTGCCCGGCCTGCTGTGACAGGCGTAGCGACTGGATGCTGCAGCAGCGCGACGTATCTGCCAGCGGCGAACGCTGCTCGGCATCGACCACCAGCAGCGTGCCCTGCCGCTGGCCGTTCTTGACGGATTCCAGGCTGGGGCAACGGCCGGGCTCGCTGGCGGGCATGAGCGCCAGGCACTGGCAGGGAGCGACCGTCACGCTGTCCAGCGCGGCCGCCGGTGCATCCGGGCAAGGGGCGGCGAGGTAATGCTGCAGGCGTGCCTCATGGGCCGCCAGGCACAGGCGCTGGTTGGTCTGCAGGGCACGGACGACGCGGTTACCGTCTTCCAAGTTGTGCTGGGTATCCAGCGGGCTGCGCGGGTTGTCGACCAGCGGGGCCAGCAGGGCGAGGCATTGTTGTTCGCGCCCGGCCTTGAGGTAGGCCAGCGACAGGTCACTGCGCAGCCAGTACCAGGCGGTATCGAGGGGCTGCCCTGGGCAGCGGTCCTGGGCCGCCCGTGTTTTCTCCAGGCGTGCGATGGCGGTTTCGTACTGCTTGCTGGCGAACAGTGGTTCCACCGTCGGGCGGGCGAGCCCTTCGGGTGAGCACTCGTTGTCGCCCGCTGCGGCGCAGAATGGCAGGGCGGCGCTCAACAGCAGGGCGAGCAGGCGGGGAAAGGCGATGTGCTGGGCATGGTACGTCCTTGTCGAGGCAGGGCCATTCTAGGGCAGGGGACGAGCGGGCGCTGTGATTCGGTGCCTGTGCTATGATCCGCGCCCTCTTTTTCCGCGGTATTCGTTGTCATCCATGAGCAAGCGCGAGCCTATCTACAAGGTCATTTTCCTCAACCAGGGCCAGGTCTACGAGATGTACGCCAAGCAGATCTTCCAGAGCGATCTGTGGGGGTTTCTGGAAGTGGAGGAATTCGTTTTCGGCGAGCGCACCCAGGTCGTGGTCGACCCCAGCGAAGAAAAGCTCAAGGCCCAGTTCGATGGCGTGGTGCGCAGCTTCGTGCCGATGCACGCGATCATCCGCATCGATGAAGTCGAGCGACTGGGCACGCCGAAGATCAGCGAGGCGAAGGGTGGCGGCAACATCATGCCGTTCCCGATGCCGATGCCTGACAAGTAAGCACGGGATTCGCGTCGCCGGCGCGGCTGCTCAGGGCAGTGGCGAGAACGGCGACGACGGGGTGTCGCGGGTCTGCAATTCCAGCAGGTAGTTGCGGAAGATCTGCCCCAGCACCTGGCTGGCGATCTCCAGTTCATTGCGCGGCATCTGCGCCGACACCTGGTCGGCGCTGTCCATGGCTTCGTCCGAGCCATTGACCGCGGCCATCTTCAGCACGATGTAGGCCTGCACGTTGTTCGCCGGCACACCCTCGCCATTGAAGAACATCATGCCCAGGCGGTACTGGGCCTGGGCGTGGCCCTGCAGGGATGCCTGCTCGAACCAGTTCAGCGCCTGAGCCAGGTCGCGGGGCGCGCGCTTGCCGTCGTAGTAGAACTCGCCCAACTCGTATTCGGCCTGCAGGTCGCCATTGCGGGCGGCTTCTTCACAGGCGGTGAGGGCGTCTGGCAGGTCTTCGGGGGCCGTGTTCAGGGCGCAACTGCCGGTTGCCGGGATCAGCAAGGAGTTGCCGCCCGCGAGCGCGAGCAGAGGGAGAAGGAGCAACAGGCAGCCCAGTGACAGGGTGCGGCCGGTGCAGTTCATGAAAATCCGTGTACCTCTGAGGCAGTGCGGGCGCCAGGCCCGGCCGACGAAACGCGTCAGCCATCACATTATGAAATAAGCAGTGGGGTTCTTACAAAGTCTTTACGGGGTTTTCTGTCGTATGGCTGGCTGGCAGGGTCAGCAACAGCCAGGCGATCAGCGGGTAGGCCGCGGTCAGCAGGGCGTGAAACAGGTCGACGCGGCGTATCGGGCCGATAACACCCTCGGTGCCCACCACCAGCCCGGCGACCAGAAACAGGCCTACCGCCATGAGCCCGGCGAGGGCCGGCAGGCGGCGCGGCCATTGCACGGCGCCGGCATACAGGATCAGCAACAACGCCCCGGTGCTCAGGACCAGGCGGTAGTCGTCGAGCATATTCATTTGGCGGAACAGTTCGAAAAAGGCGCACAGACCGAGAATCACCCGGCCCCAGTTCGGCCGGCTCCAGACCCAGCCACGGCCCAGCACCAGCGCGCAGAACCCCAGCAGCGGCAGCGCCATGAAGGTGCTGGCCTGGGTCAACCACTGGTGGGCTTCGATCCAGCCCGGGTCAATGGCATAGCGCACGGTGCCGGCGAAGGCGGCGGCCGCCGGCATCAGAAATCCGAGCAGGGCGCAGAACAGGGCGGGTTGATCGGCTTCCGGGTAGTGCTTGCGAGCCTTGCCGATGGCGATCACGCAGGCCAGGCAGGCCAGAGCGAGGACGCCGTCGGAGAGTGCGGTGCTGTACTGCATGGGAGGTCTCTGTCGGAGCGGAGCGGTCGACCGCGCTACGCCGCCCCTGCATCTATAGAGAGGGGCGGCGCGTTTTCGGCGTGGCGGGGATCAGTCCTTCTTCAGTTCGGCGAAGGCGCGCTCAGCCGCATCCAGGGTGATCTTCAGCTCGGCGTCGCCGTGGGCGATCGAGGTGAAGCCGGCTTCGAAGGCGCTCGGTGCCAGGTAGACGCCGCCGTCGAGCATCAGGTGGAAGAAGCGCTTGAAACGTTCCGCGTCGCTGGCCATCACGTCCTCGAAGGTGACGATGTCGTCGGCGCCGCTGAAGTACAGGCCGAACATGGCGCCGGCCTGGGTGGTGACGAACGGGATGCCCGCCGCATCGGCGCGGTCCTGCAGGCCCTGGAGCATGCGCTGGGTGTAGTCGCTCAGCTCGGCGTGGAAGCCCGGGCGCTTGATCAGGTTCAGGGTGGTCAGGCCGGCGGCCATGGCCAGTGGGTTACCCGACAGAGTGCCGGCCTGGTAGACCGGGCCCAGCGGAGCGATGCGCTCCATGATCGCGCGCTTGCCGCCGAAACAGCCGACCGGCATGCCGCCGCCGATGATCTTGCCGAAGGTGGTCAGGTCCGGGGTCACGCCGTAGTACGCCTGGGCGCCGCCCAGGGCCACACGGAAACCGGTCATCACTTCGTCGAAGATCAGCACCACGCCGTGCTGGTCGCACAGGCTGCGCAGGCCTTCGAGGAAGCCCGGGGCCGGCGGCACGCAGTTCATGTTGCCGGCCACAGGCTCGACGATGATGCAGGCGACTTCACTGCCGACCTCGCTGAGCATCTGCTCGACCGCGGCGATGTCGTTGAAGGGCAGGGTCAGGGTGTGCTTGGCGAACGCCGCCGGTACGCCGGCTGAGCTCGGTACGCCCTGGGTCAGGGCGCCGGAGCCGGCTTTTACCAACAGGCTGTCGGAGTGGCCGTGGTAGCAGCCTTCGAACTTGATGATGCTGTCGCGGCCGGTGTAGCCACGGGCCAGGCGGATGGCGCTCATGGTCGCCTCGGTGCCGGAGCTGACCATGCGCACCATTTCGATCGACGGCACCAGGCTACACACCAGGTTGGCCATTTCGGTTTCCATGGCGGTCGGGGCGCCGTAGGACAGGCCGTGCTGCAGCTGGTTGCGCACCGCCTCGAGCACGTCCGGGTGGCTGTGGCCGAGGATCATCGGGCCCCAGGAGCCGACGTAGTCGACGTAGCGCTTGTCATCTTCGTCGGTGACGTAGGCGCCTGCGGCGTGCTTGAAGAACAGCGGCGTGCCGCCCACGCTCTTGAAGGCGCGCACGGGCGAGTTGACGCCACCGGGGATGTGCTTCTGGGCGTCGGCGAAAAGGGTTTCGGAACGGGACATGATGGGCCTCTTGAGTCAGGTCGGAGCGGCCATGCCGCCCCAGAAACGATCAGGTCGTGGCAAACAGGGTAGAAAAGGCACGGGCTCGGCGTTCGACTTCCGTGGCCGAGTCCGCGGCAAACAGGGCGTGGATGACGGCCACCATGCTGGCGCCCTGGGCGATCAGTTCGCCCGCGTTGTCCAGGGTGATGCCGCCAATGGCGACCACGGGCACGTCGAGGCGCTCCCTGGCCTGCGCCAGCAGCTCGAGCGTGGCGGCGGGGGCGCCGGGTTTGGTCGTGGAATTGAAGAAGCGACCGAAGGCCACGTAGCTGGCGCCTTCCTTGACGGCGTTTTCGGCCAGCTCCAGCTGCGCGTGGCAGGTCCCGCCGATCACGGCCCGGCGACCGAGCAGGGCGCGGGCGGCGGACAGCGAACCGTCGCCCTGGCCGAGGTGCAGGCCGACGCCCAAACGGGCGGCCAGCTCGGCATCGTCATTGATGATCAGGCTCGCGCCATAGCGGCCGCACAGTTCGCGCAGGGCTTCGGCCTCACGCAGGCGACGGGCCTCGTCGCCGGATTTGTCGCGGTACTGCAGCAGTTTCGCGCCGCCCTTCAGGGCCGCCTCGACGTATGGCAGCAAACGGCCGCCGGCCAGGAGCTGGCTGTCGGTAATGGCGTACAGACCGCGCAGGGTCATGGCCGGTGCTCCATCAGCAGAAATCCAGGGGCAGGCGCCGTGGCACGTACTGGCCGTGGCCGGGCTGCTCGGCGTCACGCAGGGTGCGCCAGGTGTAATCGAGGGCCGACTTCACCGCGCTGACCAGTTCCTCGCCCAGGGCCAGGCGACCGGCCAGGGCGCTGGCCAGGGTGCAGCCCGAACCGTGGTAGCTGCCGGGCAGGCGCTGGCAGGTGAAGGTGTGGCGGCTGCCGTCGCGGGCGTACAGGCGGTTGTGCACTTCGTGCTCGTCGCCGTGGCCACCGGTGATCAGCAGGTGACGAATGTAGGGCAGCAGCTTTTCGGCGCACTCGTCCGCCGTGCCGTCGGGCAATTCAGCGAGGATGCGCGCTTCCGGCAGGTTCGGCGTGGCAATGGTGGATACCGCGAACAGCCGCTCGCGCATGGCATAGCCGACTTCGTCCTTGCCCAGGGCGCCGCCGCCACCGGCACGCAGCACCGGGTCGCAGACCAGCGGTACGCCGGGCAACTTGTCCATGACCATCAATACGGTCTCGACCATCTCCACCGAGCCGAGCATGCCGAGCTTCACGGCCGCCACCGGCAGGTCGGCGATCACGGCGTTGGCCTGGGCCAGCACCCAGTCGCGATCGAGCACACGGAAGTCGGACACGTCGACGGTATCCTGCACGGTCAGTGCCGTGACGGCAGGTGCCGCGTGGCAACCTTGGGCGAGCAGGGCTTCGATATCGGCCTGCAGACCGGCCCCCCCACTGGGGTCATGACCGGAGAGGCAGAGTACTACGGGGCGGGAGGTAGGCATTTTCATGGTGCGCGAGCTTACCACTAAACCGCCGATTTGGGCCGTGCCGGCGCAGCCTTCCTGTCGCCGACAGCACATGTTCCTGAACGACATGTCAGGTAGTCGGTAGAGGGTTCTATTCGGGTGGATCGGCCGTCCTAGAGCGGCGGAAGGCGATTAAATTGCCCGTGAGCACTGGGTTTTTCCGCGGTGGCGCTGTGCTAGAGTGACTGGCATTCGAACAACCAGACCGTGCGTGGCGATGCCGTCCGCGAGAGGTGGGGCTCTCCGGTATCGTTCGACAGGGTTTATGCGGGGCTGCATGCGCAACATCGTGATTTTCCTGCTCGCCGTCTGGCCGGTATTGGCCGGGGCGGTGACATTCGACGAGTACACCCGCTCGTTACCCCTGGGTCAGGACATGTACGTCTTCGAGGACGTGCGCGGGGATTCGACCATCAACGACATCGCGTCGCCGGCCCTGCAGGGCAGTTTCCGGCGGCACGACAAGCCCGTGCTGAACGCCGGTTACTCGCGTTCGGTGTTCTGGTTGCGCCTGGACCTGGAGTACCGCCCCCAGAGCCTGGGCGGGCAGCAGCCCTGGCTGCTGGAGCTGGCCTACCCGCCGCTGGACCACCTGGAGTTGTACCAGGACGACGGCCAGGGCAACTTCCAGCTGATCCAGCGCACCGGTGACGCACTGCCATTCTCCAGCCGGCAGATCAAGCAGAACAACTACCTGTTCGAACTCAAGCTCCAGCCCAACCAGCCCGAGCGCGTCTACCTGCGACTGGAAAGCCAGGGCTCGATCCAGGCGCCGCTGGCGCTGTGGTCGCCCAATGCCTACCTGGAAGAGCAGCCGGGGCGCATCTATGTGCTCGGCATCATCTATGGCGTGTTGCTGGTGATGCTGATCTACAACCTGTTCATCTACCTCAGCGTCCGCGACACCAGTTACCTCTATTACATCCTCTATATCGCCTCGTTCGGCCTCTACCAGGTCTCGGTCAACGGCGCCGGCATCGAGTATTTCTGGCCCAACAGCCCCTGGTGGGCGAACGCGGCCACGCCGTTCCTGATCGGCTCGGCGGCGCTGTTCGGCTGCCAGTTCGCCCGCAGCTTCCTGCACACCGCCGAGCACAGCCCCTGGGTGGACCGCATCCTGTTGTTGCTGATGGGCAGCGGCGCGGTGGTGATGGTGCTGGCGCTGACCGCCAGCTACGCGGTGTCGCTGCGCCTGGCCACCTACCTGGCGCTGATCTTCACCGTGATGATCTTCGTTTCCGGGGTGCTCGCCTGGCTGCGCGGCATGCGCGTGGCACGTTACTTCATCATCGCCTGGACCGCCTTCCTGGTCGGCGGGGCGATCAACACCCTGATGGTGCTGGGTTACCTGCCCAACGTGTTCCTGACCATGTACGCCAGCCAGATCGGCTCGGCGCTGGAAGTCGGGCTGCTGTCCCTGGCCCTGGCCGACCGCATCAACGCCATGAAGGAAGAGCGCACGCGCATCCTCCAGGAGGCCGGGCGCAAGCTGGAAACGCTGAACCAAGAACTGGCCAACAGCAACCGCCTGAAAGACGAATTCCTGTCCACCGTGACCCACGAACTGCGCACCCCGATGAACGGGGTGATCGGCTCCCTGGAGCTGATGCAGACGGTCAATCTCGACATCGAACTGGCGCAGTACCAGAAGACCGCCGCCAGTTCGGCGCGGGACATGATGCGCATGGTCAACGACATCCTGGCCCTGACCGAGCTGCAGGCCGGCAAGCTCTACCCCCGCCGCGAGCCCTTCAGCCTGCGCGGCCTGTTCGATGGGTTGCGCGCGCAGTACGCGCCGCGGGCCGAGGACAAGGGCCTGGCGTTCGTGCTGGAGCTGGACGAAGAACTGCCGGACACCCTGGAAGGCGACGCCGGCAAGCTCGCCCAGGCCCTGGGCTACCTGCTCGACAACGCCATCAAGTTCACCGCCCACGGCTCGGTCAGCCTGCGCGTCAGCCGGGTGGGCGAGCCCGGCGCCAGCCTGCCGCTGCGCATCGAAGTGGTCGACACCGGGGTCGGTTTCAGCGCCGATCAGGATGGCCCGCTGTATCAGCGTTTCCGTCAGCTGGACGGGTCCATGACCCGGGAATACGGCGGCCTGGGCATCGGCCTGGCGATCTGCCGGCAACTGGTCGACCTGCTGGGCGGCAGCCTGGAACACGAATCCCAGGTGGGGCAGGGCAGTCGCTTCCAGCTCAACGTGCCGCTGACCCTGCCGGTGCAGAACGTGGCCCAGGCGGCGCCGGTACGGCGCGCCAGCGCCCAGGCCGTGCGCCGTCCGGAGCAGTGCGTGGTGCTGGTGGTCGAGGACAACGCCATCAACCAGCTGGTGACCCGCGGCATGCTGCTCAAGCTGGGCTACCAGGTGCGCACCGCCGACAACGGCATGGAGGCGCTGGAGGTCCTGGGGCGCGAGTCGGTGGACGCGATCCTGCTGGATTGCCAGATGCCGATGATGGACGGCTTCGCCACCTGCCGGGCCCTGCGCAACCTGCCGGACTGCGCCGACCTGCCGGTCCTGGCGATCACCGCCCACAGCCACAGCGGCGACCGCGAGCGCTGCCTGGCGGCCGGCATGAGCGACTACCTGGCCAAGCCGGTGAAGTTCGACACCCTGCGTGCGCTGCTGCACGACTGGGTGCTGTGCCGCCCGAAGATCGCCTGATCCCGTGCTGCCGAACCGGCGACGGTTCGGCAGCGGTTTTGTCCGAAATGCCCCTTTGAGCAAAGTCTGAATGCTGATTCACTGATGAAAACGTGAATCGGGATTCAGATCATGGTCTATCGCACCACCGCCCTTCGTCTCGACCGCGACCAGGTACTGCGCGAGCGCATCCTGGCCTGCGCCCTGGAGTGCGTCGCCGAGGGCGGTTTCGCCGCGCTGACCATGCAAAGCCTGGCCGAACGCGTGGGCATCGCCACCGGCAGCCTGTACCGGCACTTCCACAGCAAGGGTGAACTGGCCGCCGAAGTCTTCGCCAGCGCCAGCCAGCGCGAGGTCGATGCCCTGGCCACCGCCCTGCGCGGGCCGGGCACACCTGCCGAACGCCTGAATGCCGGCCTGCGCCAGTTCGCGGCCCGTGCCTGGGACAGCCGGCGCCTGGCCTTCGCCCTGATCGCCGAGCCGGTCGACCCCGAGGTCGACGAACAGCGCCTGCTGTACCGCGAAGCCTACGCCGAGCTGTTCATCGAACTGCTGGAGGACGGCGTGGCCCAGGGCGCCTTCCAGGTTCGGCACATCAGCCTGATCGCCGCCTGCCTGGTGGGCGCCATCGCCGAAGCCCTGGTCGGCCCGCTGTCGCCGCCCGCCCGTGCCGCCCGCGAAGCCGGGCAGCTGTCCCTGGATCTTGATGAGGTCTGCCAGAGCCTGGTGACCTTCTGTCTGCGTGCCGTTGGTGCCGAGGAGCTGAAACCATGAACCCTGCCCTGCAAGCCGAAACCCATGACGTCTTCAACCAGGTGCCGCCCCTCGATGGCGCCAACCTGTACCGCGTCGACCTGCCTCTGCAGGAATGGACCCGCCGCTTCGGCGGTAGCTGGGCCGAGTCGCGCCTGGACGCCTACGGTGCACTGGCGGGCGGCGAGCTGATGGCCGCGGGGTTCCTCGCCAACGAAAACAAGCCGGTGTTCAAGAGCCATGACCGCTACGGGCACCGCCTCGACCTGGTGGAGTTCCACCCGGCCTACCACCAGCTCATGGAGGCGGCGATTGCCCATGGCCTGCCGTCCATGCCCTGGACCGACCCGCGCAGCGGCGCCCAGGTCGCCCGGGCAGCACTGAGTTACCTGCATTCACAGGCCGAGGCGGGCACCGGCTGCCCGCTGACCATGACCTACGCCTGCGTCCCGGCGCTCAAGCTGCAGGGCGACGTCGCGGACACATGGCTGCCCAAGATCCTGTCCACCCAGTACGACTCGCGCAACCTGCCCATCGAGCAGAAGACCGGCGCCACCATCGGCATGGCCATGACCGAGAAACAGGGCGGCACCGACGTGCGGGCCAACACCACCCGTGCCTACCCGGTGGGCATCGGCGGGCCGGGGCAGGCGTACGAGCTGGTCGGGCACAAGTGGTTCTGCTCGGCGCCAATGTGCGATGCCTTCCTGACCCTGGCCTACACCGACAAGGGCCTGAGCTGCTTCCTGCTGCCGCGTCATCGACCGGACGGCCAGCGCAACGCGTTCTACATCCAGCGCCTGAAGAACAAGCTGGGCAATCAGTCGAATGCCTCCAGCGAGGTGGAGTACCGCGGCGCCCTGGCCTGGATGATTGGTGAAGAGGGCCGCGGCGTGCCGACCATCATCGAGATGGTTTCCCTGACCCGCTTCGATTGCATGGTCGGCTCCAGCGCCCTGATGCGCCAGGCGCTGACCCAGGCCGCGCACCACTGCGCCCACCGCCAGGTCGGTGGCCGGGTGCTCAGCGAGCAACCCCTGATGCAGAACGTCCTGGCCGACCTGGCGCTGGAAAGCGAAGCGGCCCTGGCCCTGACCATGCGCATGGGCAAGGCCCTGGACAACCCGCACGACGAGCAGGAAGACAAGTTTGCCCGCCTGGTCACCGCCGTGGGCAAGTACTGGATCTGCAAACGGGCGCCGGCCATGATCAACGAGGCCGCCGAGTGCATGGGCGGCGCCGGGTATGTCGAAGACAGCATCCTGCCGCGGCTGTACCGCGAGGCGCCGGTCAACTCGACCTGGGAAGGCTCGGGCAACGTGCAGTGCCTCGACGTGCTGCGCGCCCTGTCGAAAGAGCCAGGCGTACTCGACGCGCTGTTCGCCGAGCTGGGTGACGGCCACGGCGACAAGCGCCTGGCCGCGCACATCCAGCGCCTGCAGGCGGATTTCCGCGACACCGCCGACATCCAGTACCGCGCCCGCCAACTGACCGAAGACGTGGCCCTGGCCCTGCAGGCCAAGCTGCTGCTGGAAACGGGCAATGCCGTGGTGTCCGACGCCTTCATCGCCAGCCGCCTGGAACAGGGCGGCCGCGTCTACGGCACCCTGCCGCGGGGCCTGGACGTCGAAGCACTGGTGGCCCGCAGCACGCCGCACGTGGTGTGATCGTCGGCCGCGCCCATCCGCCCCGGGTGGGTGCGGCCTTACGAGCGGCTATGCCAAGCCGGGCGGATACAGGCAAGATAGGCGCGTTCGTCCAGCCAGGAATGCACGCCGTGACTTGTTCCGAAGACTTCATCGTTGCCAACAGTGCGGAAGAGGCGGTCGACCGTCTGGCCGCGCTGCACCAGCAAGCGACCCAGGGCCTCAGCCGGGCGCTCAAGCGTTACCTCAAGGAGCGCATCCGCCCCGACGCGCAGCAGCAATGCCAGTTCCGCTACCCCGAATTGCGCCTGACCTACCTGTGCCAGGGCGAGGTGCCGACCACCGTGCGCGCCTACGCCAAAGTGCAGGTGCCGGGCACCTACAGCGTCACCGTCACCCAGCCGGCGGCCTTCCGCAAATACCTGCTGGAACAGCTGCGACCGCTGATGAGCGACTTCACCGTGCGGGTCGAAGTCGGCATGAGCCAGCAGAACATTCCCTACCCCTACGTGGTCGAGCAGGGCGATGAGCTGGCCGGCTCCGGCGTTACCGCCGCCGAACTGGCGCGGGTGTTCCCCAGCACCGACCTGTCCGCCGCCACCGATGGCACGGCCGATGGCCTGTATGACTGGGAAAACACCGATCCGCTGCCCCTGGCGCTGTTCGACGCCGCCCGGGTGGATTTCTCCCTGCGCCGCCTGGTGCACTACACCGGCAGCGACTGGCGCCATGTGCAGCCATGGATCCTGCTGACCAACTACCACCGCTACGTCGACCAGTTCATCCGCCATGGCCTGGACATGCTGGTGGGCGACTCGCGGTTCACCCGCATGGTGCTGCCGGGCAACGTGGTGGTCGAACGCGGCATGGCCGAGGGCGAGATGCAGGCGATCATCGAAAACGTGGTCTGGCACCGCTACCAGATGCCGGCCTACCACCTGCAGGCCGAGGACGGTCACGGCATCACCCTGGTCAACATTGGCGTCGGCCCGTCCAACGCCAAGAACATCACCGACCACCTGGCCGTGCTGCGCCCGCACTGCTGGCTGATGATCGGCCACTGCGGCGGCCTGCGTCAGTCGCAGACCATCGGCGACTACGTGCTGGCCCACGCCTACATGCGCCGCGACGGCATCCTCGACCGCGTGCTGCCGCCGCACATTCCGCTGCCGGCTCTGGCCGAGGTGCAGCAGGCGCTGCAGGAGGCGGCCAAGCTGGTCACCGGCGAGCAGGGCGACGAGCTGAAGAAGCGCCTGCGCACCGGCACCGTGCTGACCTACGACGACCGTAACTGGGAGCTGCGCTGGGCCCAGGAGCGCCCCTTGATCAACCTGTCGCGTGCCGTGGCGGTGGACATGGAAAGCGGCACCATCGCCGCTCAGGGCTACCGACTGCGGGTGCCGTACGGCACGCTGCTGTGCGTGTCGGACAAGCCGCTGCACAGCGAGATCAAGCTGCCCGGCGCCGCCGGTGCCTTCTACGAGCGCGCCGTGACCCAGCACCTGCACATCGGCATCGCCGCCCTGGAACTGATGCGCAGCCAGCTCAACTCGCTGCACTCGCGCAAGCTGCGCAGCTTCGACGAGCCGCCGTTCCGTTAAGGTGTCTCGCGAGCCAGAGCTGTCTGCAGCCAGTTGCAGAAACTGCGGGTCAGCGGGTCGCTTTCGCTGTCGCGGTGTATCAGCCAGGCCCAGTTGGGACCGCGTACGCGCTGTTCCACCAGTGGTTGCAGCACGCCATTGCGCCGCGCCTGGTCAGCCAGCAATTGGCTGACCAAGGCAATTCCCAATCCCTGGCTGGCCGCATCCAGCAGTTGGCCGGGGTCTGAGAAGTTCAGTCCGTGGCTCTGCTGACCCACATCCGCTCCCCCCTGTATCGCCCAGTGGCTCCAGTCCATTTCGCGCTCACCGTGCAAGGTGCAGCGTTCGTCTGGCTGTTGCGTCATCAGGCTGGGGTGGGCGGCTGGATAGAGGCGATCTTCCAGCAGGATGCGAAAGCTGCATTCGGCCTGTGCCGAGAGGTCGTCGCGCACAGCCACGTCGACGGTCTGGGTCGCCATGTCAGGCATTTCGTCCGTGGTGAACAGCCACAGATCGATCTCCGGATGCAGGCGGTGGAACTCGCCCAGGCGCGGCACCAGCCAATGGCGAGCGAATGCGGGGGTGGTATTGACCACCAGCTGGTTGGGTTTGCGGTACTGCTCCAGGCGACGAATCCCCACGGCCAGTTGCTGCAACAGTGACTGTGTGGTGCTGAGCAGGTCATGCCCTGCATCGGTCAGGCTGACGCTACGGCCGCTGCGGTGGAACAGCGGCTGTTCGAGAAAGCCTTCCAGGCTGCGAATCTGTTGGCTGATGGCAGACTGGGTAAGGTGCAGCTCTTCGGCGGCTTTGTGAAAGCTGCCGAGGCGAGCGGCGGCTTCGAAGCCGCGCAGGGCGTTTAGCGGGGGCCAGTGTTTGAGCATGATTGATAAGTTTGTCTAATCGAATGCCTGCAAAATCTATCGTTTGTTGCCGCATTTTTACAGGCTTAGCATGCAAGCCATTACCGCATTCGCGGTTTTAATTGATAAAAAATATTCAATTGAAGGTGCTTGTATGCAGCAGAGTTCAGTCGCAGAAAACGCGTGGTTCATGCCCGCCGAGTGGGGACCCCATGCCGCCACCTGGATGGTCTGGCCGCATAACCGGGAGCTGTGGGAGTTCGGTTGGGGCGTAACCCTGGCTGAGGTACAGGTCGACTTCGCCCGGGTGGCCAACGCCATCGCCCGCTTCGAACCGGTGAAGATGGTGGTCGACCCGTCGGCGGTGCCGCGTGCCCGTGCGCTGTGCGCCCCGCACATCGAACTGGTCGAGCTGCCGGTCAACGACAGCTGGTGCCGCGACTCCGGACCGAGCTTCGTTTGTCACCCTCGGTATGGCCTGGCGGGCGTCAGTTGGCGCTTCAATGCCTGGGGTGGCAAATCCGAACATGACCAGGACGAGGGGCTGGCTCGGCGCATTCTCAACGGCTTGGGTATGGAGTGCTTCGGCACGCCGCTCTGCAACGAGGGCGGGGCGATTCATGTGGATGGCGAGGGCACCCTGATCACCACCGAGTCGGTGCTGCTCAACCCCAACCGCAACCCGGGGATGAACAAGGCCGAGATGGAGGAAGTCTTTGCCCGCCTGCTGGGCGTGAAGAAAACCATCTGGCTGCCAGGTGATCCGCAGTACGTGACGGGCGATGTGACTGACGGCCATGTCGACGGCGTGTGTGCCTTTGCCAGGCCCGGTGCCTTGTTGGTGGACGCGACCCATGACCACGGCTCAGTGTATGCCGAGGTGGTGCGCGAGAACCGCCGTGCCCTCGAGTTGGCCACTGATGCCCGTGGCCGTCAGTTCGAGCTGCTCGAGCTGTTCGACGCGACTGATGCCGTGGACACCGAGGTCGAGGTGTTCTGCGCGTCTTACACCAACTTCTACATCTGCAACGGCGCGATCATCATGCCGGCCTACGGGATTGCCGCCGATCAGGAGGCGGTGACGACACTGCGCATGGCCTTTCCCGGCCGTGAAGTAGTGCCGGTTCGGATCAACCAGTTGGCCCACGGTGGTGGCGGGGTGCATTGCATCACCCAGCAGCAGCCCGCCTGGCCGCTGAGCGGGGCGATGTCATGAGCACGCTGACCGTTGCCACCGTTCGGCGCGGTCATGCCGCCGCCGTTTCTATGAGGCATCAGGTCAGGTAGCGCGTTGCACGGCGGGGTCGAGGCGCAGGTGCAGGATGGGGTAGGGCCGGCCGCCGCCGTCCAGCGGTGAGCGGCTTTCCACCACGAAGCCCTGGCTGAGGTAGAAGCCCAGGGCCTTCGGGTTCTGTTCGTTGACATCCACCTGGTGCGCGCCGTCCTGCTCGATGGCGTGGTGCAGCAGGGCGCGACCGATGCCCTGGCCGTGGGCGGCGGGATCGACGAAGAGCATTTCCACCTTGCCTTCGGCACCGCCGAGAAAACCGACGACCTGGCCGCTGGCGTCACGCACGCAGGTCAGCGCCAGGTTGGGGAAGTACTGGCTGCTCAGTAGCGGGCGGATCAGTTCGATGTCGCTCTCCGGCAGAAAGTCATGGGTGGCCCGTACGGCGGCCTCCCAGACGTCGAGCATGCGGGGGAAATCGAGGGGCGTCGGGGTGTCGATACGAGGGGGCATGGCGGACCTTCCCTGGGAAAGGCCCGCAGTGTGCCGGTGTGCTGCGGGCTTGTCAGCAACCGGCACGCCGTGCCGAGGCGCGCAGGGTGTGTGCTGGTGCACAAGGCCGGCCCGCTGTCGCCGAACCGGGCGATCGGGCGGTGTAACATTCGCGGTTTCATGGACGATCGAAGGCCTTTGCAATGGATCATGCTCAGATACTGCTTCTCCGGCTCTGGGAGCCGTTCAACACCTTCATGCTGTTTCTGTACGCCAGTGCGGGGACCGTTATCTTCACGCTGATCGGGTTGATCCTGGCGATCCTGCTGCAACGGCGGGGTTGGCTGGCGCGGCGCAACCGCTGGCACCACGGTGTGTTGAAGCTCTATTTTCTGCTGTTGCCGATGGCCGGCGGCCTCCTCGGGTTCCAGGCCGGCAGCCTGTATGGCACCCAGCAGCAGATCTATCGCCACATGAACAGCTACGCGCCGCTGGTGCAGGAGATGGCCGACAGCGTGCGGGTGAGTTTCGACGCCTACCTGGCCGAACAGGACCAGACCGCGCTGCTGGACGAGCTGCAGCACAAGACCGTGCAGCAGGTGCTTGGCCAGGTGGCGCTGGATTACCTGCGCGAGATGCGCCAGGACGAAGCGCAGCAGCTGGAGGAGGCGTCGCTGTTCGAGCGTGTCTCGCTGAACCTGTACGACCGGCTGCGCGCCAGCCTGATCGGCCAACTGGTGGGTGAGCGCGTGGTGGGGGAGGTCGCTTATTACACCAGCCTGGACAAGCAGGTGCTGGGCCAGGCGCTGGACGCCCGCGTCGAGCAACTGTTCCACGCGGACTTCCTGCTGGACCTGCTGCGAAAACAGGTCCAGTGGATCTTCAAGCCCCTGTATATCGCCCTGTTCGTCCAGGTGGGCCTGTTGCTGGCGTTCATCGCCGCCGAAGTGCTGGTCTCACGCCGCTTGCGCTGGACGCGGCCAACCGCGGCGACGCTGGTGAGCGCCTAGCAGCTGGCGTCCAGCACGATCCGGTAGCGGGCCTTGCCGGCGCGCAGGTGGGTGATGGCATCGTTGACCCGGCTCATGGGGAAATGCTCCACCTGGGGCAGGATCTGATGACGCGCGCAGAACTCCAGCATGGTCGCCATGTGCGCCGGCGAGCCGACGGGGGAACCGGACAGGCTGCGCTGGCGCGGGATCAGGTTGAACACGTGCACCGGGATGGCGCTGGGCACGATGCCGACGAAATGCAGGCGGCCCTTGCCGCCCAGGGTGCCGATCAGGGCGGCCCAGTCGAGGTCGGCACTGGCGGTCACCAGGAGGAAATCCAGGCTGCCGGCCATGGCCTTGAGCGCAGCCTTGTCGTTCGAGGCGGCCACCTTGTGGGCGCCGAGGCGCCTGGCTTCTTCCTGTTTGCTCAGCGACGAGGTGAAGGCGGTCACTTCGCAGCCCCAGGCATTGAGAAACCGCAGGGCCAGGTGCCCGAGGCCGCCGATGCCCACCACGCCCACCCGGTCGGTGGGCTTCACGTCCAGTTCCAGCAGCGGGCTGAACACCGTCGAGCCGCCGCAGAACAGCGGGCCGGCGAGGCTCGGGTCGAGGCTGTCCGGCAGCGGGATGGTCCAGGCCCAGTGTGCCCGCAGGCGGTCGGCGAAGCCGCCGTTGCCGCCCACGATGGTGGGTTTCACCGAGCCGCACAGCTGGTGCGAGCCTTCCATGCAGGCCTGGCAGTGCATGCAACTGCCCTTGTTCCAGCCGATGCCGACCCGCTGGCCGACCTTCAGCCCGCGCGCCTGCTCACCGAGGCGCACCACGCGGCCCACCACTTCGTGGCCGGGGATGAAGGGATAACGGGCGTTGCCCCATTCGTTGTCGATCATCGACTGGTCCGAATGGCAGATGCCGCAGTACTCCACCGCCACTTCCACCTCTTCGGCGCCCAGGGGGCCTGGGTCGAAACGGTGGGGTACCAGGGCTTCGCCCGGGGCGTTGGCGGCCCAGCCGGTGAACAGGGTGGATTCCGGTGCGGTTGTGCTCATGGGGCATTCCTCCTGGCAGACACATGATCGACGCAGCATAGACGCCCGGCACGCGGGGCGAACCCTCGATAAAGGTGGGTGATGGGACGGGCATGGCCTCGGTTACACTGCGCCCTTGTCACGCCGCACCCGGATGCCCGATGTCACGCTCTACCCGTACCCCACCTCCTTCACGCCCGGCCGGCAAGCCGGCGCCTCGCCGTGTGGCCAAGGCCCCACCCGCCACGCCGCGCCTGCTGGTGCTGAACAAGCCGTTCGACGTGCTGACCCAGTTCAACGACGACCAGGGGCGGGCCACGCTCAAGGACTTCGTGACTGTGCCGGGCGTCTACCCGGCCGGCCGCCTGGACCGCGACAGCGAGGGCCTGTTGCTGCTCACTAACGACGGCGGCCTGCAGGCGCGCATCGCCGATCCGCGGCACAAGCTGGCGAAAACCTATTGGGTGCAGGTCGAGGGCGAGCCGGACGAGGCGCAGTTGCAGCGTCTGCGTGAAGGGGTGGAACTGAACGACGGGCCGACCCTGCCGGCCGAGGCGCGGCGGCTCGACGAGCCGTCGCTGTGGCCGCGCAACCCGCCGGTGCGGTTTCGCAAGAGCGTGCCGACGTCCTGGCTGGAGCTGGTCATCCGTGAAGGACGTAACCGTCAGGTGCGGCGCATGACGGCGGCGGTGGGCCTGCCGACCCTGCGTCTGGTGCGGGTGCGCATCGGGCCCTGGGCCCTGGACGGCTTGCAGCCCGGCGAGTGGCGTGAGGTCGAGGCGCGCCTGTAGGCGGCGCGCCGAAGCGGGTCAGACGCCTTCGAGACCGGCGATGACGAAGGTCTTGATGATGAAGCCCAGCACGCCCAGGCCCAGGGCGAGGAACAGGATCATGGTGCCGAAACGGCCGGCCTTGGACTTCTTCGCCAGGTCCCAGACGATGAACGCCATGAACAGCACCAGGCCGCCGACCAGCGCGGTCATCATCAACTCTTCGAATACTTTCGGATCCATCGTGACCTCGATTGACTGACAACAGGCTGTGCGCCAGAGGACGCAGGGGCGGGGCGAGCGTTCTTGTGGATTGCGCGAAAGCGCTTATGGCAGGCAACGCGGGGCACAGCGGAATGCAGGCGATTATACGCCTGCTGGCGACAATGTCAGCGACCAGGAGGTCGCAGGCGGATCAACTGCGCAGGTGCTGCAGCGGCAACTGGGTGCTGGACAGCACCTGCTGCAGGACGAAGCTGGAGCGCACGCTGGACACGCCATCGATGCGGGTCAGGGTGCCGAGCAGCAGCTTCTGGTAATGGTCCATGTCCGGCACCACCACCTTGAGCTGGTAGTCCGCGTCCATGCCGGTGACCAGCGAGCATTCGAGCACCTCGGGGCATTTGCGGATCACTTCCTGGAAATGCTCGAAGCGCTCCGGCGTGTGCCGGTCCATGCCGATCAACACGTAGGCGGTCAGGCTCAGGCCCAGCTTCTTGCGGTCCAGCAGCGCCACCTGGCCCAGGATGTAGCCGTCGTCTTCCAGTTGCTTGACCCGGCGCGAGCAGGGGGAGGGCGACAGGCCGATGCGCTCGGCCAGGTCCTGGTTGGACAGGGTCGCGTCGCGCTGCAATTCGGCAAGAATGTTCAGGTCGTATCGGTCGAGTTTGTTCATGTTCGGCTTTTTGTTTTAGATAATTGCCGAATAGTTTTACTGAAAGACAGAAAATTGCGCAATAGGTGTGTCTGTGAGCAATTTTCGCAATCTTTCGTCGCGCGGGCAGGCGTAAGCTTTACCTCAGTTTCACGGCTCGGACGACACGTCCAACCGGCTCACCCAATCAGGCGAGCAGGCGCCAGCGGTCCTACAGGGTCGTCATGGCATCCGAGTCCGCACTGCCCAACCAGGCGGGCGACGAAAGCGGCGACATCATTGCCAGCACAGGACACATTCCCGAAAGGAGGCCGAGAGGCCTCCTTTTTTGTTGCCTGCGTTACAGCAACCCGCCCAGGCGCAGCAGCCACCAGGCGAGGATCACCAGTTGCACCAGGAAGGCGGTGAAGCGCAGCCAGACGAACAGCGGGCTGGTGCTGATCAGGTGCATCACCGACTGGAAGATCCGCGCGCCGAGCAGCACCGGCGCCAGCGGGTCGGTGACCAGCGTCTGGTCGACCACCATGGCGTACAGCAGCACGGCGGCGAACAGCGGCAGGTTTTCCACGCAGTTGGCGTGGGCGCGGACCACGCGCAGGCCGAAACCGCCGGGCATATTGCTGCCGTCCGGGGCGAAGCCGTTGATCGCGAGCTTGCCGCTGAGCACCAGCAGGCCGCGCTGGTTGAGGAGCAGGACCAGCAACAGCAAGGTCCAGGCGACCAAGCCGAGCAGCGCGCAGGCACTGGGAGAGAGCGACATGACGGAACTCCTTGATCAGCACGGGGTGTCGGAGTTGAGTCTAGAACCGCCCGGGGTATTTGCGCGGTGCGTCGCCCGCGCGGGTATGGCTAGAGCGTCGCCTGGGGCGCGGGCTGCACGGCGTCGGAGGGATCGGCATGCACCAGCACTTCGGCACGGGGGAATTGGCCGCGGATCGCGTTTTCCACGTCGACGCAGCGCTGGTGCGCTTCGGACAGGCTCAGCTCGCCGGGCAGCTCCAGGTGCAACTGGACGAACCAGCGGGTGCCGGACACCCGGGTGCGCAGGTCGTGGGCGCCGAGCACGCCCGGTACGGCGCATGCCAGCTGGTGCATTTGCTCGCTGACCTCGGGGGACAGTTCCTGATCCATCAGCACGGCCACCGCTTCGCGGACGATGCTGATGGCGCTCCACAGGATGTAGAAGGCGATGCCGATGGCGAACAGCGCATCCATCTGCTGCCAGCCGAAGGCCGTCAGCGCCAGGGCCAGCAGGATGCTGCCGTTGAGCAGCAGGTCCGACCGGTAGTGCAGCGAGTCGGCGTGGATGGCGGTGGAGCCGGTGACCCGTACCACGTGGCGCTGGAACAGCAGCAGCGCCAGGGTCAGCGCCAGCGACAGCACCATCACCGCCATCCCCAGGCCTTCCCCGCTCAGCGGTTCCGGGGCGCGCAGCCGCTCGATGCCCTGGATGCCGACCAGGATCGCACTGGCGCCGATGAACAACGCCTGGCCCAGCCCGGCCAGGGCTTCCGCCTTGCCATGGCCGTAGCGGTGGTCATCGTCCGCCGGGCGCAGGGCGATGGCCACGGCGATCAGGTTCAGCAGCGAGGCGGCGCTGTCCAGCAGCGAGTCGGTGAGACCGGCGAGCAGGCTCACGGAGCCGCTCAGCCACCAGGCCACGGCTTTCGCCAGCACCAGGATCAGGGCGACCGTCAGCGCGGCGAAGGTGGCCAGGCGCATCAGCCGGGCGTGATGGGGAAGAATGCTCATGGCGGGTCGTACAGAGTCGAGAACGGGAGCGGGCCGTCAGGGCCGCGCTGGTCTGGCGGGATGATGCGTGCCAGGGCGCGCAGGTGCAACAGCAGATCGGCCTGGCCGCCTGCACCAGAGCAGGTGGCCAGGCGGTTCATCAGGCGGCGGGGCGCAGGCCGTAGGCGGCCAGTTGCTCGGCGCTGCCGCTGTGCTGGATCAGGCGCGGGTCATCGAGTGGCAGGGTGTGGCCGGTCTGCACTTCGATCAGGGCTTTCAGTTTGGCCTGGTCGACCTTGCCCTCGGCATCCACCACGTTCTTCAGCTCCTGCGGGTCGACCTGGGCGGTCTGGCCACCCGGCAGGTAGATGGCGCCGGTGGCGAAGTCGACACCGAAGGCGATCAGGCCGGGAATGACATAGAACAGGATGCCGATGGCGTTCAGGGCGGCGACCACCGGGTCGATCTTTCCTTCGATCTGCCCACGGCGATCCGGGAAGAAAATCGTGCCGCAGGCAGTCAGTTGCGTGATCAGGGTGGCGGCGACAACACCACCGATAATGCGGGATTTCGTGCGCATGAAGCACCTCCAGAAAAATTCGCGCCACTATAGCAAGCCGGTAATGGCAAAACCGCTACCGCTGCGGGTGACGGTACTAAGACCACCGAAGCGCACTGGCAGTTCGCCGGTATAATCGCCGGCCTGATTGGAGTGTCCATGATTTCGTTGCCTATCGATGTTCTGCTGCCCGCCCTGCGCGAGACCCTGGCCCACCGCGACGAGGCAGTGCTGGAGGCGCCGCCCGGTGCCGGCAAGACCACCCGGGTGCCGCTGGCGCTGCTGGACGAGCCCTGGCTGGCCGGGCAGCGCATCATCATGCTCGAGCCCCGGCGCCTGGCCGCACGGGCCGCCGCCGAGCGCCTGGCCAGCGAGCTGGGCGAGGCCGTGGGCGAGACGGTGGGCTACCGCATCCGCCTGGAAAGCAAGGTCAGCGCTCGCACTCGCATCGAAGTGGTGACCGAAGGTGTCCTTGCCCGGCGCCTGCAGGACGACCCGACCCTGGAAGGCATCGGCCTGCTGATCTTCGACGAATTCCACGAGCGCAGCCTGGATGCCGACCTGGCCCTGGCCCTGGCGCTCAATGGCCGGGCGATGTTCCGCGGTGAGGACGCCGGCGAGCCGCCGCTGAAGATCCTGCTGATGTCGGCAACCCTGGAAGGCGAGCGCCTGGCCGGGCTGCTCGACGATGCGCCGGTGCTGCGCAGCGAGGGGAGGATGTTCCCAGTGACCATGAACTGGGGCGCGCCGTACCAGGCCGGGGAGTGGGTCGAGCCGCGGGTGCTGTCCACCGTGCTCCAGGTGTTGGCAGAGGAGCCGGGCAGCGTGCTGGTGTTCCTGCCGGGGCAGGCGGAGATCCGCAGGGTGGCCGAACAATTGGCAGAGGCCCTGGCGGGGCGTAGCGACATCCTGCTGTGCCCGCTGCACGGTGACCTGGCCCTGGCCGCCCAGCGCCAGGCCATCGAACCGGCCCCGGCGGGCCTGCGCAAGGTGGTGCTGGCGACCAACATCGCCGAGACCAGCCTGACCATCGACGGCGTGCGCGTGGTGGTGGACGCCGGCCTGGCACGGGTGCCGCGCTTCGACCCGGGCAGCAGCATGACCCGCCTCGACACCCAGCGGATTTCCCGGGCTTCGGCGACACAGCGCGCCGGCCGGGCCGGACGCCTGCAGCCGGGCGCCTGCTACCGCCTGTGGTCGCAGGCGCAGCATGAGCAACTGGCGGCCTATTCGTCGGCGGAAATCCTTCAGGCCGACCTCGCCGGGCTGGCCATGCAATTGGCCCGCTGGGGCGTTCAGCCGGACGAGCTGGACTGGCTCGACCCACCGCCGGCTGCGGCGTTTGCCCAGGCCCGCGACCTGCTCGGGCGCCTGGGGGCGCTGGACGAGCGGGGCAGCCTGACCGCCCACGGCCAGGCCATGGCCGAGCTGCCCGCCCACCCGCGCATCGCCCACCTGCTGTTGCGGGCCCAGGCGCTGGGGCTGGGGGCCTTGGCCTGCGACCTGGCGGCCCTGCTGGGTGAGCGCGACATCCTGCGCGGCGCCGGTGCCGACCTGCACAGCCGCCTGGCCTTGCTGTCCGGCGAAAGCAAGGCGTCGCGGGGCGCCGCCAGTGGCGTACAGCGCACCCGGCAACTGGCCCGGCAGTTCCAGGGCTACCTCAAGGGCGTACCGGTGACCACGCCGGTGGCCGATCCCGATCACCCGCGCTGGCTGGGGGCCCTGCTGGCGTTCGCCTACCCGGACCGGGTCGCCCAGCAGCGGCGTGAGGGCGGCGCCGAGTACCGACTGGCCAACGGTCGCGCGGCCCAGTTCGGCGAGCCCGATGGGCTGATGAAGGAACCCTGGCTGGTGGTGGCCGACCTGGGCAGTCGCCAGGGCCAGCGGGAAGAACGCATCTACCTGGCGGCGGCGCTCGACCCGGCGCTGTTCGACGGTGTACTGGCCGAGTTGATCCGCGACCACCAGGTGCTCGACTGGGACGAGCGTGAAGGCGTGCTGCGCGCCGAGCGCCAGCGCAAGCTGGGGGAGCTGGTGTTGGCGCGCGAAGCCCTGCCGGGGCTGGATGACGAAGCCCGGGGCCGCGCCCTGGTCGGCCTGGTGCGGCGCAAAGGGCTGGAACTGCTGCCCTGGACCCCCGAGTTGCGCCAGTGGCAGGCGCGGGTGACGCTGCTGCGCGGCCTCGACCTGGCGGAGAAAGGCGAAAGCGAATGGCCAGACGTCTCCGACCCGGCCCTGCGTGCCAGCCTGGAGACCTGGCTGGCGCCGTACCTGGGCAAGGTCAACCGGCTCAGTCACTTCGCCAACCTGGAACTGGCCAGCATCCTTCACAACCTGCTGCCCTGGCCCCTGCCGCAGCGCCTCGACGAACTGGCGCCCAAGGCCCTGGCGGTGCCGTCCGGTTCGCGCATCGGCCTGGACTACAGCGAGCAGCCGCCGGTGCTGGCGGTGCGCCTGCAGGAGCTGTTCGGCCTGGCGCAGACCCCGCGCATCGCCAACGGCCGCCAGCAGGTGCTTCTGCACCTGCTGTCTCCGGCACGTCGCCCGGTGCAGGTGACCCAGGACCTGGCGAACTTCTGGGCCAGCACCTATGCCGAGGTCAAGAAAGACCTCAAGGGCCGGTACCCTAAGCACTACTGGCCGGACGACCCGCTGATCGCCGAGCCCACTGCCCGGGCCAAGCCCCGTTCCTGATCGGCGCTGCGGCAGTCCTGTTCCCTCTGCGGTTGGGTCACCGTCGAATCCAGGCGGGCAGCCGCAGCGTGAAGCGTCGCGGGACGTGCCGATAGGCCGTGGGCGCCGGCACGGTCAGCTGGATTTCGGTGCCACACTGGGCGCCTCGCTGAATCGACAGGCGTCCGCCGATCTTGCGGGTGCGCTCCTGCATGCCGCACAAGCCCCAGTGCCTGGGGCGGGCATTGGGTGGCAGGAACCGCGGGTCGATGCCCTTGCCATCATCGGCAATCGTCAGCTGAAAGGCGTAGCGGGTGTAGCGGATGCGGATTTCCACGTTCTGCGCATGGGCATGCCGGGCGGCGTTCACGAGCGCTTCGCGGCCGATCCGGTAGCTTTCTTCCCAGACGATCGGGTGCAGCGGGCGTGGCGAGCCCTGGCTGCTCAGGACAAAGTGCGCATTGCCCTCTCGCTGTAGCTCGCAGGTGACGGCGGACAGCGCATCCACCAGGTCCTGCGTCGGTTCGTTCAGGTCCCGCAGGTCATTGACGCGGTCGCGGGCTTCCGCCAGGACCTGGTCCGCACGGTCCATTGCCTTCTCCATCTTGCAGCGTGCGGGATGCGTACTGGGGATCTGCTCGGTCACGACCTGGAAACTCAGCATGAGCCCCTGCACGCCTTGCAGCAGGGTGTCATGCAGCTCGCGGGCGATGCGCTCACGCTCGGTGTGCCGCTCCTCGAGGCGGGCGTGCAGGTGCTCGGCGGACCGGCGCACGTTGAACCGATGCAGCAACCACAGGATGCCCGCCACGACGATGCCGCTCAGCACCAGAAAGAGCGGGGTGCGGTAGAAGACTGGCTGGATGCTGAAGCGGAGCACCGTTTCCTCGGCGCTCAAACCGCCCTTGGCCATGAACGCCTTGTGGTCGCGTTCCTGTATCTGCGGTGCCGGGGGAGGCACCTGACTAATCTCCTTGCCGCTCGTACCGATCCACATCGCCCCGGTGCCATCGAACAACAGGCCGTTGGTGTGATCGATGACGTTCACCTGGATCGGCTCACCGCTCGTGGCGGGCAGGATTCGGCGCAGCGAGTCGCCGAAGCGTTCCATCACCCAGATGGAGCCATCCGGGGCCTGGGCCATCTGGCTCACCCAGCCGACCTCGATGTCCGCATCGATGAACGCGCGGGCGCCAGGCGGCAGGTAGAGCAGGCGGTTCTCATTGGCTGCCCACAGCGTCCCCTCGCGGTCGACGAATACGGCGCGGGCATTTTCTCCCGGCATGTTCCAATCGGCACCGATGCGTTGCCAGGCTGTACCGTCGAAACGCGCTAAGCCATCGTTTGCCGCGACCCAGACCGCGCCGCTGTGATCCTTCGCGATGCCGTAGATCACGCCACCGGGCAACCCGGCACTGACCGGATAACTGACCAGGCCGGTCTCGGTGATCAGGCTCATGCCCCCGGTTCGCAGGCCGGCCCACAAGCCTTCATCGGCTGCCTTGAGTGCGGAAACGATGCCCAGCGGCTTGCCGTCGGGCGGGGTGTAGCGTGTGAAGTGCAGGCCATCGAAGCGGTAGAGCGAGTCGTTGGTGCCGAGCCAGAGATAGCCATCCCGGGTCTGCGCCAGCGCGCCGACCTGGCTGGGGCCGTCATCGGCGACGGTCCAGCGGTGATGCTCGCGCCTGTCCAGTGAACTGCCAGACGCCGTGACCGACGCACTGCACAGTGACAGACAGGCCAGGAGCAGCGGGATGGCCAGCGCCGCGCCCGCACGGCGGCCGGTTCCACCGGTGGACATCTGCTGCCTGATTGGGAAATCACTCACTACGCTGGCCGCCGCGTGAACCTGAGTCCGGAACCATCCCGCCGAGCTGGCGCCCGGACCGGGTGGGCGAACTCCGCAGAGGGAGTCGGTACACTAGGAACAAAGTGGTCCGGCAGGTAGGGCCATATAAGCGAAATTGCTATGGACCATTATGGGCAAGGGTAAATTTTCGTCGGGTGTGGACCTTCCGCTGCCGGTGAGCGCGCCGGGCGTAACGAAGCAGGAGCAGGCCTACCAGGCCATCCGCGATGCCATTCTCAACGGCCTGCTCCAGGCGGCTGACCGATTGCCGTCGTCGCGTGTGCTGGCGCAGCGCTGGGGCGTCTCGCGGGGCACCGTGGAAAGTGTCTTCGAGCGCCTGCAGCTCGAGGGCTACATCGTGCGCAAGGTCGGTTGCGGCAGCCTGGTCAGTGCGGTCGTGCCAGACAACTACCTGAAGGCCGTTGACGATGGGCGGACGGACGCGCCGTCGCGTGAGCCGGTCGAGCAGGCACCGGTCCAGCAGGTGCGCGATTACCGGGCTCAGGTGGGGGTGCCGTTCGTCGCGCGGCTGGCCAATCCGTTGCTCATCTCGCCTGTCGAATGGGCCGCGCACCTGCAGCGGGCCATGGCGTCGATGCAGCCCGAGCAGATGTGCAGGATCGAGCCACAGGGCGCGTTGGCCCTGCGCAGCCAGATTGCCAGGTACTTGCGCAATCACCGTGGGATCGACTGCGACGCCGAACAATTGCTGATCACCAACGGCATTCGCCACAGCATCGATCTGGTGGCGCGCTGTGTGTTGGCGCCGGGGGACCCCGTGTGTGTCGAAGACCCCGGCTACACCGCTGTCCATCGGATCTTCGAGAAGGCCGGCGCCACGCTGTCTTACGCCCCGATCGATCAGGCCGGAATCGACCTGCGCGGCGTCCCCAACCTGGCCGACTGCCGATTGGCCTATGTCACGCCCGCCCATCAGTCGCCCCTGGGGGTGATCATGTCGGCCACGCGCCGCCTGGAGCTGCTGGACTGGGCGCAGCGCCAGAATGCCTGGGTCATCGAGGATGACTACGACAGTGAGTTCAATTACCAGAGTGCGCCGCTGCCGGCCTTGAAATCCATTGATTCGATGAACCGCGTCATCTACTGCGGCAGTTTCAACCAGGCGCTGTTCTCCAACCTGCGGCTCGGCTACATGGTGGCGCCACCGGAGCTGCATCAGCGCATCCTGACCTTGTGGCACACGGTAGGGCGTAGCGTGGGTGTTTCGGAGCAGCTCGGCCTGGCGGCGTTCATGCAGGGGCCGGCGTTCCTCAGGCACCTGCGCCGAGCCCGCCAGGAGTACCAGGTGCTGCGCGATACCGTGCTCGACACCTTGAAGGCCGAAGCTCCGGGGCGCTACCGCATCAGCGGCGAGCACGCGGGGTTCCAGCTGATCCTCTGGCTGTCGCCGGACCAGGATCAGGACGCCCTGGTCCGGGAGGCCGAGACACTGGGGATACTGCTGCAACCCCTTCGACAGTACTGCCGCACCATCGACCTGGCGCCTGCGTTCGTACTGGGGTTTGCCGCCTTGACCCGGGTGCAGGCCAAGACCGCGGCTCGCCACCTCGCCCGATTGCTGCGCTGAGGCATCCGTGGCGTCCCGGGCCTCTCCTGACAAAATTGTCAGGAAGCGGTCAGCTCCGGGACACGTGGCGCTCCCTAGACTGCAACCTTCGACCTGACCGGTGCGGCTGAACGACGGCACGCCGGTCGTGGGAACTTCGTAGAAGGAGGCTGTGGTGAGCCAATTCCGTTACTCGGTTACCGATGACCTGTCCGAGCCGTTGCTGGAAATGACGGCGATCCTGTCGCGTTTCGCGCCGAGCGACGGTGCGCACCGCACGCCGATCGCACCTTTGCAACTGATCCGAAACGGCGCCATGGTCGAGACGTTCCAGGCGGAGCAGAAACCGGCCCTGTACGTGGTCATCCAGGGGCAGCAGGAAGTGCGTCTGCGGGACGAGCGCTACCGCTTCGGCAGCCTGGAGTGCCTGCTGGTCACCCAGGCGCAATCGCTGGTGTTTCGCTCCGAAGAGGCGTCGCAGAGCCGTCCGCTGCTGCTGATCCGGCTGGACATCGAGCCGGCGATCATCAGCCAGTTGATCTTCGACGCCGACCTCAAGCACCTGCTGAAGAAAAAGCCGTCTTCCGGGCTGCATGTCGAACCGCTCGACCTGCCGTTGCTGGAGGCGATGCTGCGCCTGTTGCGCCTGCTGGACACGCCCCAGGACATCGCCATGCTGGCGCCCCTGGCCTACAAGGAAATCCTCTATCGGCTGCTGCGTGGCCAGCACGGTCACCAGCTGCGCGACGTGGTCATGGTCAATTCCCAGAACCACCGGGTAGCGCAGGCGGTGGAGTGGCTGAACCAGCATTTCCGCCAGCCGTTGCGCATCGAGGAACTGGCCCAGCGCATCAACCTCTGCACCTCCAGCCTGCACCACCGTTTCAAGGAAATGACCGGCATGAGCCCGCTGCAGTACCAGAAGCGGCTGCGCCTGGAAGAGGCGCACCGGCTGATGCTGCAGGAGCGGGTCGAGGCCTCGGTGGCCTGTTACCGCGTGGGCTATGAAAGCCCGTCGCAGTTCAGCCGTGAGTACAGCCGCTTCTTCGGTGCCTCGCCGCGCAACCACATCGTGGCATTGCGGCGTGCGAGCCTCTGATCGAACAAGCTTCATCCGTTCTGCCATTGCCGGGCCTCAGTGCCCGGTTTTTTTATGGCTGCCATCGCGGCTGTCGAGCGGGCAAAAAAAGGCCGCTTATCCAAAGCGGCCGGAATATGGCACCGAGTTACGGGAGCGAAGCAGGGTCTCGGGCCACAGGAAGCAGGGGGTGTTTCAGCAGTCCTTGGTTTTCTCCGCCTTGCGCGCAGCGTTGTTGTCGGCGACGGCTTGCGCCTGGGCCGCTGACTGGTGTTTCTGCTGCAGGGCTTCGGTGCGGGCCACGAAGGCCGGGGATTCTTCGGCGGTGCTGAACTGGGCGGCGGCCAGCAAGGTCAGGGCCAGGGTGGTCATCAGCAGTTTGGTTCGCATGGGGCAGGTCTCCATCTCTAGGTTCTGGGGCCAGTATGAAGAGCGCCCGGCAGGGCCTGTTAGTCCATTACTGCAAGGCAGTTGCCTGATTCTCTCCACCTGCTTTCGGCGTGAGCGGCAGGGCCGGTGCGGCGGCATTCAGCACCTCGAACATCACGCCGTTCTGCCATTCGAAGTACGGGTTGTAGGTCAGCCGGGCATGGAATTTCCCGGCCTCGCGGTAACCCCAGTCCGAGTACCAGACGGTCTCGCCCGCCTGGCACGCCGCCATGCCCTGGTCGTCCTGGCCGTTCCAGCAGATCCGCTGCGCGCCGTTCGCGCCGTAGAGCGGGTTGCCGGGCGAGAACAGCACGCCCATGTGGGAAAACTGGCTGATCCGCTGTTCGGGCAGGGCGTCGCTGCGCGTCAGTACCCGTGGAGTCTGGGGCATGTCTGGAACTGGGCTGCCGTACCACACCAGGCGGCTGGCCGGGTGGGTGAAGCGCCGGGTAAAGGTGTCGCGGATGTGCGCGGTGTCCAGCACCGAATCATGCTGGGCGGCCACCACCAGCACCGGTTTGTCGTAGCTGCCGGTGTTCAGCCGGGCCTGGACCGCCACGCTGCTGCGGTAGAACTGGGCGAAGGCGTTTGTCGGCACATTCAGGTAGCGCACCGGCGTCTGTGATGGCCGGCCGGGGCCTGGGGCGCGCAGCCAGGGCTTGGCCCAGGCGATCATCGAGGGCAGCCAGTCATAGGCGGTGTCGGACTTGAACGCCGGCGAGAACAGCAGCAGGCCGTCGACCTCCGGGTGTTCGTAGGCGTAGTCCAGCACCAGGTTGGCCCCGGTGGAAAACCCGCCCAGGTAGACATTCGGTACCTCACGGGCAAGCACGGCGGCCTGTTCGCGCAGCAGTTGGCGCCATTGTTCGATGCGGGTGTCCAGCAGGTCGGCGGGTTTGCTGCCATGGCCGGGCAGCAGCAGGGTGCGGACCAGAAAGCCTTGTCGGGCCAGACTCGGGCCAAGGTCGCTGAACGACCAGGGCGAGTCGCCCAGGCCATGGACCAGCAGGATGCCGCGGCTGGGCGGTTGCTCGGGGCGCCATTCCTGGGGTGCGTTCCAGTCCAGTTCGGCGGCGTGGTCAGGGCTCTGGAACTCACGGGCGTGCTGCAGCCACTGGCGGGTTTGCTCCCGGTAGGCGGCAAAGCTGGTCTGCCCCAGGGGCAGCGAGGCGCCCTGGCCATGAGCGGCGTCGACCTGGGCGATGGCCAGGGCGGCGAGAAGCAGGGATAAACGGGGTGTGTTCATGGCGGCCCTGGCCGAGGATGATGCGCGATTGTCGGTGCCGGCGCCGCCCGGGAACAGCGCCAAAACTCCGGAATGCTTGCCTGATCCTGCGCGGCGTGAGGGCCATGTGCGCCTTCCTGACAAAATTGTCAGGAAGCGGTCAGCCGGCGGACACCCTGGCCTGTATAGACTGGAGAGCGCGGTGAGCAGCAGCCGGTCGGCTGCTGGTTGCGCGCGCGCCGGTTCGCGTGTCGTATACCGCCACTTACAGAGGAGTTGCCGAATGCGTTTGCTCATGGTCGAGGACGAAGAAAAGACGTCCTCATATGTGCATCGGGGCTTGAGCGAGCTCGGGTATATCGTCGACGTCGCGCACAATGGCATCGACGGGCTGCACTGTGCGCTGGAGATCGATTACGACGTGGTGATCCTCGACGTCATGCTGCCGGGCAAGGACGGCTACGGCGTGCTGCAGGGCCTGCGCCTGCAGAAGAAGACCCCGGTCATCATGCTCTCGGCCCGCGGCACCGTGGACGATCGCGTGCGCGGCCTGCGCGAGGGCGCCGACGATTACCTGGGCAAGCCGTTTTCCTTCGCCGAGCTGGTGGCGCGCATCCAGGCGCTGATCCGCCGTCGCGCTGCCGATACCGCCGACCTCACGCACCTGTGCATCGACGACCTGGAAATGGACCTGCAGGCGCGCAAGGTGACCCGCGCCGGGATGCGCCTGGACCTCACCGCCAAGGAGTTCTCGCTGCTGAGCCTGCTGGCGCGGCACCAGGGCGAAATCCTCTCCAAGCTGATGATTGCCGAGCAGGTCTGGGACATGAATTTCGACAGCGACGCCAACGTGGTGGAAGTGGCGATCAAGCGCGTGCGCGCCAAGGTCGACGCCCCCTACGCGCGCAAGCTGCTGCATACCGTGCGTGGCATGGGCTACGTGCTGGAAAGCCGCGAAGAACAGCCGCGGCAGGGCAGTGTCGCCGGATGAGGGGCTCGATCGCCAAGCGCCTGGCGCTGATGTTCGCCATGGCCGTGCTGCTGATCACGGCAGTCAGTGCGGTGCTGCTGCGCTGCTCGCTGCAGCAGTCGCTGGAAACGCAGATGCACAACGAACTGGTCCTGCGCCATTCGGTGCTCGACCCGTTGCTCTCCAAGTATGAGTCGCCCGCGGTCTGGGTCGGCGTGCACCAGAAACTGGACAGCCTGACGCCCACCGACGAGCGCGTGCGCTACTGGGTGCTCAGCGACGATTCGAACTACAGCTATGGCGGCGCCATGCCCGATGGCCAAGACCGCTCGCGGCAGCCGGACGGTTTTTCCATCATGGAGGTGCCGGAACAGCACTGCCCCATGGTGCTGCTGACCAAGACCATCCCGGCCATGGGCAGCCGCCCGGAGCTGCGCTTCATCGTCGCCCTGGATTCGACCCCCTTCATGGCCACCCTGAGCACCTTCACCGAAACCCTGGTCCTGACCTCGGCCCTGGGCGTGGTGCTGGTGGCCCTGCTCGGCTACTGGATCGCCCGGTTCGGCCTGGGGCCGGTGCAGCGCCTGAGCCGCCAGGCCAATAGCCTGCCGCCCGGCGATTCGAAGCAGCGCCTGGACACCAGCGCGCTGCCCCACGAGCTGCTGGAGCTGGCGGTGTCGTTCAACGGCGCCTTGGCGCGCCAGGAGACCGCCTGGTGCCAGCTCGAAGGTTTCAATGCCAACGTCGCCCATGAACTGCGCACGCCGTTGACCAACCTGATCGGCCAGACCCAGGTCGCGCTGGCCCACGAGCGCGATCTGAACGAGCTGCAGGACCTGCTGCAATCGAACCTGGAAGAACTGGAACGCATGGGCAACATCGTCAACGACATGCTGTTCCTGGCCGGTGCCGAAAGCGGCCAACGGGCCACCGAACTGAGCGATGTATCGCTGTACGAGGAAGCGTCCAAGACGGTGGAGTACCTGGAGCCGGTGCTGCTCGACAAGCAACTGACGGTGGTGATCGAAGGGGACATGCGGGTGCGCATCGACCGGCGCCTGTTCCACCGGTCCCTGGCCAACCTGCTGCAGAACGCGGCACGCTACGCGGCGCCGGACAGCACCATCACCGTCAGCCTGGTGAGCAACGGCCTGCAGGCCGAGGTGAGCGTGTCCAACGCCGGCGAGCCCATCGACAGCGTGCACCTGGAGCACCTGTTCGAACGCTTCTACCGCGCCGACGCGGCCAGGGCGCGCAGCGACGCGCACCATGGCCTGGGCCTGTCCATCGTGCGCGCCGTGGCGTCCATGCACGGCGGCCGGGTGTTCGCCCGCAGCGAGGCCGGCCTGAACACCTTCGGCTTTTCCCTGACCAGCGAATCCCTCGGCTGATCCTCCCGTCACCGCCTGCGTTCGCCCGGACCCAGGCGGTTGACATCTTCCTGTCAGGCGGCAGTCACCCTGACGTCAGCGGCCCCCCCTTAACGTGTCACCCACATCAGAACCGTTCAGGCTGCGGGTCATCAGCCGTTGTGGAGTGCACATGAACATCCGTCCGTTTTCCTTCGCTGGCCTGCTGGTCGTCGTCCTGGCCAGCCCGTCGCTGTTCGCCGAAGAACGCTCCGACACCCCGGCCTACCGCTACGGCAGCGAGCTGGACGTGGCCCGGGTCATCCGTATCGAAGAACCGCAGCCGACGACCTGCGAGGTGGTGCAGGCCACGATGACCTACGAGACCTCCCGCGGGGACATCGAGACCCTGACGTTTCTGAAAGAAGCCAGTGTCTGCATCAGCAACGGCTAGTGGTTGGAACCTGCGGGTGGTGCAAGGCGGCGCGGGGGCTGTGCGCGGAGGGGGCGACGAGGCATAGTGCCGATTCGACCGTCGCCTTCACACGAGCCCACCATGAAGACCTCATTCGAAAGTGTCCTCAAGTGCAAGAACCTCATGCACCTGGACAAGGCCGCCAGTACGCCCACGAACCCGCCGGTGCGGCGGGTTTCGTTCATCCTGCGCGAGCACTTTTCCATGATGGCCTTCACCGGCGCGGTGGATGCGCTGGTGACCACCAACCTGATGAGCCCATCGCCGGTGTTCCAGGTGCAGGTGGTCGGCGGCGACAGCAAGCAGGTCGTCAGCGACCTGGGTATCGCCATTTCCACCGACGTGTCCCTGGCCGAGCTGGATGAGAAGCAGGCGGACATCCTCATCGTCTGCGGCGGTTTCCGCGTGCGCCTGGACAGCGAACCCCTGCTGCGCAGCAAACTGCGCCGTGCCGATACTGCCGGCGCGATGCTTGGCGGGCTGTGGAACGGTGCCTACTTCCTGGCCGAGGCCGGCCTGCTGGACGGGCATGACTGCGCCTTCCACCCCGATGGCCGGGCGATGGTCGCCGAGCTGTTTCCGCGGGTCCGGGTGACCAACCTGTCGTTCGCCCATTCGTCCCGGCGGATCAGCTGCGCCGGGGCCAACAGCTCGCTGGGCATGATGCTGGAAGTGGTCGGCAGCATCGTCGGGCCGGAGGTGCGCAATGCGGTCGAGGAGGTGCTGGGCTGCGACAAGAAACCGGAGATCACCGATGTCTCGGTGGTGCCGATCGGGCTTCATCCGACGCTGCCGCAGGCGCTCAAGGTCGCACTGGAGCTGATGCACAACAACATCGAAGACCCCATCGAGATCGCCGAGATCGTCCGCTACAGCGGCATTTCCCGGCGTCATCTGGAGCGGCTGTTCCAGCGCCATGTGCATGCCACGCCGCCGCGCTATTACCTGGAGCTGCGGCTCACCCACGCCCGGCAACTGCTGCAGCACACCAACCGTTCCCACCTGGAAATCTCGGTGGCGTGCGGGTTCGCCACCGTCTCGCACTTTCACCGATGCTTCCGCGAAAAGTTCGATATCGCCCCGGGGCAGTTCCGCAGCCGCGTCCAGCTCAACGCCCGGCCGGTGTAGGCCGTGCTCAGGGGATCGGCAGGCTGAGGTCCTCACCCGCGGCCTGCAATTCCTCATACGCGCGGTCCAGGGCATCGCGCAGCGCTTCGGCCCCCGGGGCGTGGCGTGACAGGATGAATTTCATGGGCATGCGCTGCAGTTGCACGAACGGCAGCTCGCTCATGCCCAGCCGCCGGCGGGCCTGTTCCACCGGTGCCTGGTAATCCAGCAGGAAGTCCGCCCGGCGCCGTTGCAGCATTTCCAACGCCGCGGTGTGCGTGCGGGTGCGGTGCTGGGTGATGCCCAGGGCCGGGTCGTTGATCAGGTCGTTGCTCTGGCGCCAGTAGGTGTAGCCGCTGATCAGGATCACCCCTCGGCCCTTCAGGTCCTCGGGAATCCGCGGCAGCAGGGTGTCGCGGCGAAAATACAGGTTGAGGACCATCTCGCCCAGCTGGGTGCGGCCTTCCAGGGTGTGGTCGACCAGTTCCGGCTTGCCGGGGGCGCCGGGCCACAGCTGCACGCTGCCGTCCTGCAGGGCGCCGTACAGGCGGGCGCCGGGGTAGGAACGCAGCTCGGCGCGGTAGCCGGCGTGTTCCAGCAGGCGCAGGGTCAGGTCGAGGATCGCGCCCCGGGGGCGGCCTTTGCTGTCACTGTAGGAATAGGGCGGAAATTCGTAATAGCCGACGCTGACCAGGGGGCTGGTGTCGTCGGGGGCGGGTTGCGCATGGCCGGGGCTGGCCCAGAGGCCCAGGGCGAGTAGCAGGCACGAAATGGTTCGCATGGATCAGGTAGCGGCTCACGACCGTCTTGTCATTGTTTCAGCGTAGTCGAGCATGGCGAAGTGCCAGAGGCTTTGTCCAGTGCCGTCCAGCCGGCCGGTTGCCGCTCACTCGAGCGGCAGCAGCAGGCGCGCCAGGACCGGCAGGTGATCGGAAATGGCCAGGGTGTCGTGCTGGCGCACGCTGGCGTCCAGGCGCGTGAGCTGCGGGCTGTGGAACAGGTAGTCGAGGGTCCGGTCAGGCCCCTTCACGCCAGGGTCGTTGGGGTAATGGGTGTACCACTGGGCCCGCTGCGGCCCGCTGGCCTGGTGCAGGTCGGGGACCATCGGGTAGCGCTCGGCCAGGCCGCGCAGTTCGCCTTCCGGGGCGTACCAGCTGCGTTGTTCAGGCGGCAGTTGGCGGTACTGGCCCGGCGGCAGCAGGTTGAAGTCGCCGCCGAGCAGCCAGGGCGTGCGTTTGGCCTGCAGCCGGTCGAGCAGGGCGGTGGTCATCGCCACCTGGCGCTGCATGGTGTCGTCGCCCTGGGCGAAGGCATCGAGGTGGGTGTTGATCGCCGCCAGGCGGCCGCCGTCGCGCAGCGGCAGGTAGCTGACCAGCAGAGCGCGTTTCAGGTCGAACGGCCGGCTCAGCAGGGTGCCAGGCATCTCCGGCAATTGCAGGCGTTCGGCCCGCTCGATGCGGTAGCGGCTCAGGGTGCCGAGCTTCATGCCGACGCTGCCCAGGATGCGCGGGTGCGGGACGAAGGCGGACTTCCAGTAGAAGGCCTGGGCGCTGCAGGGGTAGACGCCCTGCAGGCGCTCCTGCAGCAGGGCCAGTTGATCCTGGTAGTCACTGGCCTTGGCGCCGTCGTGCAGTTCCTGCAGCAGCAGGATGTCCGGCTGCTCCTCGCGCACCACCCGCACCACCTCGTCCAGGGTGCGGGCCAGGTCGTCGCTGCTGGGGCGGCTGTCCGGGCCATCCCCACTGGCCAGGTCGTACCAGAACACATGGCGCTTGCCGGCCAGGTACTGCACGTTCCAGGTCATCACCTTGAGGGCCTGGCCCGGTTGCAGCAGCGGCGCCTTGCCGGTGCAGCTCACGGCCACGTCCTCCTGCGGGGCGGGGCGCCAGGCCAGGGCGTAGAACAGCACGGGCACCAGGCCGCACAGGATGAGCAGGGCGATCAGGGTACGGCGCAGAAAACGGGAGGCGGTCATGGACGGGCGTGGTCAGGGGCTGGCATGGCGCCGAGCATACCCGAGAACGCCGATGCCTCGCTGCAGGCAAACCGGCCATCGGCGGCGGCAGATCGCCGGCAGCGCCGGTGCTCAGGCCCCTGGCGGCGAATGGATGTCATTGAGATATCATGCACAACGGCACGCCACGCGGTATTGTTGCCGACAAAAAAGAGCAGGTCCCTGCCGCCTGCCTGCACGCCGTCACTTTTTTGCGTCATCCGGGGAGCGTTCATGTATCGCGAGGTGTTCGACCGCAAGGCGGTGTTGCCGCCCTTGCCCGCTGTGCGTGCGGGACGCCCCTGATGCGTGCGCCGTGGCTGCTGTGCCTGCTGCTGTTCAGCCTGTCGCTGCGGGCAGCCGAGCCAGCGCCACTGGTGGTGATGACCGACCTCTGGCCCCCGTTCCGCATGCAGGGGGCGGACGGCTCGCTGCAGGGCCTGGACATCGACCTGCTGAATGAACTGAGCGCACGCACCGGGTTGCGCTTCGATGTGCAGCGCGCGCCCTGGGCGCGGGGTCTGGCGGAACTGCAGCAGGGGCGTGCCGACCTGATGACCGGCCTGGCGAAAACCCCCGAGCGTGAGGCCTACATCCACTACCTGGCGCAGCCCTACTACGCCTGTTCGCCCCGCTTCTACGCCACACCGGTGCACGCCGCCTCGCTTAACCGCTACGAGCAACTGAACGGGCTGCGCATCGGCTACGTGCTGGAGTCGGCCTATTTCGAACCGTTCGATTCCGACACGCGCCTGAACAAGGTGGCGGTGACCACCGAGACCCAGTTGCTGGAGATGCTGACCCGCGGGCGCCTGCAGGCGGTGATCGGCACCGATTGCCAGGTCGATTACCAGCTGCAGGAGTCGGCCTGGCGCGGCCAGGTGGCCAAGGCGGTCTACCAGCCGGACGCGCGCACCGAGCTGTACATCGGCTTTTCCCGTCTGCGCAACCGGCAGGTCGAATACCGCACCCTCAGCGAGGCCCTCGAGCAGTTGCGCGCCGAGGGCTGGATCACCCGCGCGGCGCGCCGCTACCAGGGCGAGACGCCCTGATCAGTGTTCGTGGGGCGTGCCGTACAGCGCCTCGATCAGCGCCAGGTCCCAGAACGCCGCCTCGATCTTGTGCCCGTCCAGGTCCCTGACGAAACAGCCGTAGTAGGGTTCGCCGTATTCGGGGCGCGGGCCCGGGGCGCCTTCGTCGGTGGCCCCGGCGGCCAGCGCCGCGGCGTGGAAGGCATGCACGGCGGCCTTGTCCGGGGCCACGAAGCCGAAGTGAGTGCCGTTGCCGACGTTCGCCGGCTGGCCGTTGATCGGCGTCTGCACCCAGAACTCCGGGTACTCGCGACCGAAGGCCACGGCGCCGGGGTGGGCGAGAATGCGTTTGCAGCCGAGGCATTGCAGCACCTGGTCGTAGAAGGCCACCGCCTCGTCGAAGCGGTTGGTGCCGATGGAAATGTGCGACAGGATGCTCGGGTTGGTATCCGCCATGGGGCGTGCTCCTTGGGTGACGATCCCCAAGCCTAGCAGGCCCCCGGGCCGGCGCGGTCAGGCCCGCTGCGGCAGGGCGTCGCGCAACATGAACAGGCGGAACAGCACCACCGTGGAGAACAGCTGGAAGAAGCGGCCGATGGTGCCGAACAGCAGCTCGGCCAGTGCGTTCGGCTCGCTGCCATCGCCCTGGACCCGCCACAGCTCGAAGCCCCAGACCGGCAGCATGACGCACAGCACGCACAGCAGGATCGGCCAGAAGAAGCCGCTGGTGAGCGTGAAACTCTGGTACAGCGCGCGCAGCGGGGTCACGCCGCGCAGCACCAGCAGGTAATCGGCGAAGGCCAGCTTGATCATGATCCAGATGCCCGGCAGCACGTACAGGTACACCCCCGCCAGGGTGGCCAGGGTGGTGGCGCCGGCGAGGATGGCGAAGCGTGGCCACAGTTGCAGGCTGCGGGCCAGCAGCTCGCGGTCGCTGGGCATTTCGCCGCCACTGCTGCGGGCGTTGAGGAACAGGATCAGCGCCCCGGTATAGAGCGGGTAGAAGAACAGGCCGACGAGCAGGCCGTGGGGCGCGTTGGAGTCGTTGCCCAGGGCCTCGCTGACCTGGTACTGCACCAGGGTCTCGAGGAACACCAGCGGCAGGCACAGTCGTGCGATCGACACCAGGTGAGTGCTGAAGAAGAACCAGGTGTCGCGCAGGGCGTGGAAAGCATTCATCGGGGCGTAGTCGGGCTCGGTGGACAGGCCGCCACTCTAGCCGATCGTCCGGGGGGCTCCAAACGCACCCGGTAGCAATTCGTGACAACCCAGCACCTGGGCGTACTCGTCGCGCAGGTTGGCCATGGCCATGTCGTGCACCTCTTCGGCACTGCGCAGGCGCCCGGCCAGGTCGCATTTGGCGAAGGTGTAGCAGGCGTCCGCCACCACCTGGGTGACGAACCCGAGGTTGCTGGCGGTGCGGGCGGTGGCCTCCACCGAGTTCTCGCTGGCGACGCCGACGATGACTACTCGACGAATGCCGCGGGCGTGCAGCCAGCGTTCCAGGCCGCTGTGGATAAACGCATCGGTGACGTTCTTTTCGAACACGGCTTCGTCGGGCAAGGGCGCCAGCGCGGGCTGGAACAGCACCCCGGGCTGTCCCGGCGCGAACACCGAGTCGGCCTGCCGCGAGATGTGGCGGATATGCACGCGGGGCCAGTCGGCGTGTCGCCAGTGCGTGAGCAACCGGGCGATGCGCGCTTCGGCATCGGGGTTGTTGCGCGGCTTGCCGGTCTGCTGGATGCCTTGCTGCATGTCGATGATCAGCAGGGCGCCGAGCGATTCATGGAGCTGCATGTCGACTGTCCTGTGCCGGAGGCTGTCATACTGGGCGCCGACTTTAACCCGCCCGCTGCCCGCCGAGGATCCCCGGTGAAGAAAATCGCTGTGTTCGCCGATGTCCAGAACCTCTACTACACCGTGCGCCAGGCCTACGGCTGCCACTTCGACTACGCCGCACTGTGGGCCGACATCAGCCAGCACGGGCAGATCGTCGAGGCTTATGCCTATGCCATCGATCGCGGCGATGCCAAGCAGCAGCAATTCCAGCAGATCCTGCGCAACCTCGGCTTTACCGTGAAGCTGAAACCCTTCATCCAGCGCAGCGATGGCTCGGCCAAGGGCGACTGGGACGTGGGCATCACCATCGACATCATGGACGCCGCGCCCCGGGTCGACACGGTGGTGCTGGCCTCCGGCGACGGCGACTTCGACCTGTTGCTGGAGAAGATCCGCAGCAGCCAGGGTGTCGAGGCCGTGGCCTACGGCGTGCCCGGCCTGACCGCGCAATCGCTGGTGCGCGCCGCCAGCCGCTACGTGCCCATCGAGGGCGCTCTGTTGTTGAGAAACTGAACCATGTTTGCAGAACGCATTGCCGTCATCGATTTCGAAACCACCGGCATGTCCCCGGCGCAGCAGGCCCGGGCGACCGAGATCGGCGTGGCCATCGTCGAGGACGGACGCATCGTCGACCGCTACCAGAGCCTGATGAACAGCGGCGCCTGGGTGCCGCCGTTCATCGAACAGCTCACCGGCATCAGCAACGCCATGCTGCGCACCGCGCCGCCGGCCGAGCAGGTGATGAACGAGGTGGCGGATTTCGTCGGCGATATCCCGCTGCTGGCGCACAACGCCGCCTTCGACCAGAAATTCTGGGACGCCGAGCTGGGGCTGATCCGCCGTCAGCGCCGCCAGGCTTTCGCCTGTTCGCTGCTGCTGTCGCGGCGCCTGCTGCCCCAGGCACCCAGCCACAAGCTGGGCAACCTCAACCGCTGGGCGCAACTGCCGGACACCGGCAAGGCGCACCGGGCCCTGGCCGATGCGGAGATGGCGGCCAACCTGCTGTGCTTCATGGGCGCACTGCTGCGCGAGCGGCACGGCATCGCCGAGCTGTCCCACGGCCTGCTGTGCAGCCTGCAGAAAGTGCCGGCGGCGAAGATGGCGCAGACCCTGCAGCGCATCCGCGGCGCCTAGCGTCGCGGCCTTGGTCGCGGTCGCGGCTGAAGCCCCTCCCACCAAGCGGGTTATCCGCCATTGCCCGTTGAAGAAGGCGGGCTTGCGGGGTGCAGGCAGGATAAACTGTGCGCCATCGCTTACTGCCCCGTCCGGTTGGAACCTATGACCTTTGCCTCCCTTGGCCTGATCGAGCCGCTGCTGCGCACCCTCGAAAGCCTCGACTACAAGACCCCGTCGCCCGTGCAGGCCCAGGCCATCCCGCCGATCCTCAAGGGCCGCGACCTGATGGCGGCGGCGCAGACCGGCACCGGCAAGACCGCCGGTTTTGCCCTGCCGCTGTTGCAGCGCTTGATGATGGAGGGGCCGCAGGTCGCCAGCAATTCGGTGCGCGCCCTGGTGCTGGTGCCGACCCGCGAGCTGGCCGAGCAGGTGCAGCAGAGCTTCCTCACCTACGGCCAGGACCTGCCGCTGCGCAGCTACGCGGTGTACGGCGGCGTGAGCATCAACCCGCAGATGATGAAGCTGCGCAAGGGCCTGGACGTGCTGGTCGCCACCCCCGGTCGGCTGCTCGACCTGTACCGGCAGAACGCGGTCAAGTTCAACCAGCTGCAGGCCCTGGTGCTCGACGAAGCCGACCGCATGCTCGACCTGGGCTTCGCCCGCGAGCTGGACGAGTTGTTCGTCGCGCTGCCGAAGAAGCGCCAGACCCTGCTGTTCTCCGCCACCTTCTCCGACGCCATCCGCGCCATGGCCGGCGAGCTGCTGCGCGACCCGCTGTCGATCGAGGTCAGCCCGCGCAACGCGGCGGCCAAGTCGGTCAAGCAGTGGCTGATTCCGGTGGACAAGAAGCGCAAGACCGAGCTGTTCCTGCACCTCTACCAGAGCAAGCGCTGGAGCCAGGTGCTGGTGTTCGCCAATACCCGCAAGGGCGTGGATGAGCTGGAAAACGAGCTGCTGCGCCAGGGCATCGCCGCCGACTCGATCCACGGCGACAAGCCGCAACCGACCCGCCTGCGCGCCCTGCAGCGCTTCAAGGCCGGCGAGGTCAAGGTGCTGGTGGCCACCGACGTGGCGGCCCGCGGCCTGGACATCGACGACCTGCCGCTGGTGGTCAACTTCGACCTGCCGATCGTCGCCGAGGACTACGTGCACCGCATCGGCCGCACCGGCCGTGCCGGCGCCACGGGCCAGGCGGTGTCCCTGGTGTGCGCGGACGAGGTGCAGCTCCTGTCGGCCATCGAGGCATTGATCCAGCAGGTGCTGCCGCGGGTCGACGAGCCGGACTTCATCCCGGATCACCGCGTGCCGCAGACCGTGGCGGGTGGCGTGGTGGTGAAGAAGCCGAAGAAGCTCAAGCAGAAAACCGTGCCCGGCGCCGGCAAGGGCAAGATCCACCTGGGCAACTGGTTCGAGTCCGACGACACCCCGGCGCCCAAGGCCGTGCGCAAGGTGCCGAGCTTCGGCGGCAAGCCGAAGAAGGGCGGCAAGAAACCGTAGGACGGGCGACGCCCAGGGCGTAACCCGCAGGCAAGCCGGTCAACGGGAGCGGTGATACCTGCCGAGTGGTGGAAAACGCTGCGCGGTTTTCCACCCTACGTGGCCTTGAGATGGCACCAGAGTGTGGGCGGACAACGCGAAGCTTGTCCGCCGTAACCGACAGGCACAGCAGATCATCTGGTGGAAAATGCTTTGCGGTTTTTCGCCCTAGGTGTTCTGCGCGATGCGCCAGAGCACGCCGCTGGGGTCGGTGACCATGAACTCGCGCATGCGCCAGGGCTGGTCCTGGGGCGGTACGAGGCGGCTGCCGAAACGCTCGTCGAGCTTCGCCTGCATGAGGGTGTCCCACCAGGCATCGACGTCCTCGACCAGCAGGTGCATGACGAAATTGTCGGCCAGCTCCTTGACGTAGAAATTCTTCAGCAGGAAGGCGCAATGGTCGCCATGGCTGAAGTAGGCCAGCTGGTCATCGGCCCAGCCGGGCTTGAAGCCCATGGCCAGGTAGAAGGCTTTGCTCCGTTCATAGTCCCGGGCCGGGACGAAGGTTTTCAGTTCGACGCTCTGCAACATCACGGGACCCTTGTCGACGGTGGTGTTCACAGGCTGTTCATCCGGTCATGCCGGCCCTCTGGCGGGGCCTGGCGAAGCGGCAGGTTAGCGCTGGGCCCGTGCCGCTTCCAGCTGTTTCTTGTGGGTCGCGGCGGCGGTCATGTCGTAGATCACCACGCACAGGTGCTCCACCGCGCCGCTGGCGCCGGCCAGGGGCAGCAGGGTGACGTTCTGGTACATGAACGGCTCCTGGCCGGTGATCGGCTGGTAGTTCTTGAAGTGCACCAGGTAGGGCCGCTGCTCCCACAGGCTGAAGGCGCGGGTGCCGAGCTGCACCACGGTGTCCACCTTGCGCGTGAGCCAGGCCCGGTCGATCTCCGGGAACAGCTCGAACAGTGGCCGTCCGTGCACCTCGTCGGGGCCCAGGCCGGAGTGGTTTTCCATGAAGCTGTTCCACACCTCCACCCGGTACTGGCGGTCGAGCACGATCACCCCGACGTCGATGCATTGCACGATGTCGAGCAGCCAGTGGACCTCTTTGATGTCGATCTGGGTGGGCATGGGGTCAGCTCATCAGGTAATGGATCTTGTCGTTCAGGCGCTTTATCGAGTCTTCGGTGAACAACAGCAGCAGGTCGAAGTGGATGTCGTGCTCCTCCAGGCTGTAGCTGATCTCCACGGCCAGGGTTTTCTTCCAGCGCTGGCGGTTGAGCTGGATCAGCTGTTCGATGGCCGCGTGCTGGCCCAGCAGCATCGGGTGGCCCTGGGAAAAGCGCACGTCGATCTGCTCGGCAATGCCGGCCAGGCAGGCGCCGATCAGGATGCTGGACAGGTCCAGGAGCATTTCCGACGTCTCGGTATCGTCCTGCGGCTGCCACTTGAGCAGGCGCGCCATGTCCGCCACTTCCGAATCGTGGAACAGCAGCAGCGCCTCGCCGGCGATGGCGTCGCCGATGAAGCCCTGGCACACCGCGCTCAGGCGTTCGCCACGCTGGGCGTCGACCAGGGTCATGTGCAGCTCGCTGACTTCGAAGATGTTCACCTGGGGCACCGGCAGTTGCACGAACACCCCCAGCACCTTGGCCAGCAGAGCGGCGGCGCGGCCCATGGCGACGTTGCTGACCTCGCGCAGGGCATCGCGGAAGCTGACCTTGAAGTCGTCCAGGGGCGCCGTCGGGGCGGGTACTGCCGGCGCGGCGTCGGGGATGAACAGGCCCAGTCCGATCAGGGTGTCGCGCAACTGTTGCGGGTCGGCGGGTTTCTTCAGGAAGGCCAGGGCGCCCAGTTCCTTGACCCGGCGGATGGCGTCGTCCTGCACGTCGCCGGACACCACGATCACCTGGCTCTGCAAGCCTTCGGCCTTCAGCGCGGCCAGGGTCTGGTAGCCGTCGAGCACGGGCATGGTCAGGTCGAGCAGCAGTACCTGGCCCTTGCCCTGGCGAATCGCTTCCAGGGCTTCCTGGCCATTGCCGGCCTGGCTCAGGGCAACCGGCCATTCGGCGGGCAGCGCGCGGATCAGTTGCTTGCGCGCCATGTTCGAGTCGTCGCAGACCAGCAGGGCAATCACGATCGGGTCAGGACCTGTGCAGGGAAGGCGCCGCCGGCGGGCGCTGTCCTGCAAGCATAGTTGCTGATTGGCTGGAGAGCGGGCTCAGGCGCCGCGCTGCAGCCAGCGCAGGATGCCCAGGCCGGCGGCGCGGCCGCTGGCGAAACAGGCGGTCAGCAGGTAGCCGCCGGTGGGCGCTTCCCAGTCGAGCATTTCGCCAGCGCAGAACACCCCCGGCAGCTCGCGCAACATCAGCTGGGCATCCAGCGCCTCGAAGGACACGCCGCCGGCGCTGCTGATCGCCTCGTCGAGAGGGCGGGGGCGGACCAGGACCAGCGGCAGGTGCTTGATCGCCAGGGCCAGCTGCACCGGGTCATTGAACAATTCGGCGGGCGCCCGCTCGCGCAGCAGCGCGGCCTTCACCCCGTCGAGGCCGAGCTGGCGGTGCAGGAACTTGGCCATGGACTGCGAGCCCCGCGGCTTGCCCAGCGCCGTCTGCACCTTGGTCAGGCTGTGTTGCGGCAGCAGGTCGAGGTTGACCGTGGCGCTGCCGGTTTCGGCGATGCGCTGGCGAATCCGCGCCGACAGGGCGTACACCAGGCTGCCCTCGATACCCTGGGCGGTGAGCACGAATTCGCCCAGGCGCGGGGTGTCGTCGTCCAGGCACAGGCCGACGTTCTTCAGCGGCGCACCGGCGAACTTGTCCCGCAGGAAGGGGCTCCAGGCCGCCACGTCGAAGCCGCAGTTGCTCGGTTGCAGGGGCGCGACGGCGACCCCGCGTGCCTGCAGCAGCGGCACCCAGGCACCGTCCGAGCCGAGCCGCGCCCAGCTGCCGCCGCCCAGGGCCAGCAGGGTGGCATCGGCCTGCAGGGTGCGTTCGCCTTCTGCCATGGCCAGGCGCAGGGCGCCGCTGTCGTCCCAGCCGAGCCAGCGGTGCCGGGTGTGGATCTGCACGCCCAGTTCGCGCAGGCGCTTGAGCCAGGCACGCAGCAGCGGCGCGGCTTTCATGTCGGTGGGAAAGACCCGGCCGGAGGTGCCGACGAAGGTCTCGATACCCAGGCCGTGAATCCAGGCGCGCAGGGCGTCGGCGTCGAAATCCCGCAGCAGCTCGGCGACTTCTTGCTGGCGCTCGGCGTAGCGGCCGAGGAAGGCCGGCTTGGCCTCGGAGTGGGTGATGTTCATGCCGCCCACGCCGGCCAGCAGGAACTTGCGCCCCACCGAGGGCATGGCATCGAACAGCTCGACGCGCACGCCGCCTTGCGCCAACACCTCGGCGGCCATCAGCCCGGCAGGGCCACCGCCGACGATGGCGACACAGGGAACGGAGGGGCGGGCAGCGTTGGGCATGGTGGGGGCGCGGTTCTGGATAAAAGGGGGCGGCATTCTACCCGAGGCGTGCGGTGCGCGACTCGGGCAGGGATCAGCGGGCGGTGTCGTCGAGGGCGTGCAGTAGCTTCAGCGCCGCCTCCACCCGCGCCTCGTTGGGGTAGTTTCTGTTCGCCAGCAGCACCACGCCCTGGCCACGAGCAGGAATGAAGGCGACGTAGGCGCCGAAGCCACCGGTAGAGCCGGTCTTGTTGAACAGCACCTCGCCGGTCTGCACCTGGGGTTCGGCCACCGGGTGGGCGTCCAGGGCCATGGCGGACGAGTTGCCGGCCTGCAGGCGCTCCAGAGGGATGGGGTAGGCGTAGAACTCCCAGCCCAGGCCCTGGGTCATGTCGCCGACCTGGTAGTAACCGCGCTGCGTGGTGGCGATCGCCCCTTTCAGCGGGCCCTCCAGGGCGCCGGGTTGCAGGTTGGCGTGGACGAAGCGCAGCAGGTCGGCAGCGGTGGTCTTCACCCCGTAGGCCTCGCCGTCGAGCATCCCGGGGTTGACCCGCACCGGCTGGTTGTCCCGGCTGTAGCCGGAGGCGTAATGCGGCATCTGCGCGCTCGGCACCTGGACGTAGCTGTGGCGCATGCCCAGGGCCGGCAGCAGGTGGGTTTCCAGGGCGCTGGCGAAAGGTGCTTCCAGGCGTTGCGCGGTGATGTAGCCGAGCAGACCGATGCTGGGGTTGGAATAGCGCCGGGAGGTGCCGGGGCTGTGTTCGGGTTGCCACTGGCGGTAGTAGGCGACCATCGATTCGTGGTCGGTCACGTTCTCCGAGAATTGCAGCGGCAGGCCGCCGGCGGTGTACAGGCCGAGGTCGAGCAGGGGCACCTGGGCCAGGGCGCTGCCCTGCAGCTCCGGTACATGGCGTTCGACCGTGTCGGTCAGCGACAGCTTGCCCTGTTCCTGGGCGAGGGCGGCGAGGGTGGCGGTGAGGGTCTTGCTCACCGAACCGATCTCGAACAGCGTGTCGGGGCCGACGGCCTGGCGGGTTTCGCGGTTGGCCAGGCCGTAGTAGAAGGCCTGGCCCTGGCCGTTGTGGGTGATCGCCACGGCCATGCCGGGAATGTCATGGGCCTGCATCAGCGGTTCGATGGTGGCGTTCACGGCGGCCGTCAGGTCGCGCGCGTTGGTGGCGGGGCTGGCCAGCAGCAGGGTGCACAGAGCGAGAGTCGTGGGGGGGGCGGTAAGAAATCGTCGCACGGTCGAACATCCTTTTTTGAGCGATCTGCCGCTCATGATAGTCGCTAGCCCAGGCCGCGTGCCTGCCAGACCCGCCCGGCGCTGTGGTGGAGGATGCCGTGGCGCCGGGCCAGGACCTGGCGGTCCCGGTCGTAGCCGCCACCGATCAGCCCCACCACCGGGATGTCACGGCCCAGGCACTGGTTCAGCACGCACTCGTCGCGGGCGGCGACGCCGGCATCGGTCAGTTTGAGGTAGCCGAGGGCGTCGTCCTTGTGCACGTCGACCCCGGCGTCGTACAGCACGATGTCCGGCTGGTACAGCGGCAGCAGGTAGTTCAGCGCGTCGTCCACCACCTGCAGGTAGTCGTCATCGCCCATGCCCATCGGCAGGGGGATGTCCCAGTCGCTGTTGGCCTTGCGTGCCGGGAAGTTCTTTTCGCAGTGCAGCGACACGGTGATCGCCTCGGGGGTGTCGGCCAACAGGCGGGCGGTGCCGTCGCCCTGGTGCACGTCGCAGTCGAAGATCAGCACCCGCTGCACGCGACCGCTGGCCAGCAGGTACTGGCTGACCACCGCCAGGTCGTTGAAGATGCAGAAACCCGCCGGGTGATCGTAATGCGCATGGTGGGTGCCGCCTGCCAGGTGGCAGGCCAGGCCGTGTTGCAGCGCCTGCTCGGCCGCCAGCAGCGAGCCGCCCACGGCGCGGACGGTGCGTTGGGCCAGCGGCGCGCTCCAGGGCAGGCCCAGCACGCGCTGTTCGTCGCGGCTGAGTTGGCCGTGGCGAAAGCGTTCGATGTAGTCAGGGCAGTGGGCCAGGCGGAGAATATCCACCGGGCACGGTTCGGGCCGCAGCAGGTCGGCGTCGGTGGTCAGGCCGCTGTCGACCAGGTGATCGCGCAGCAGGCGAAACTTCTCCATGGGAAAACGGTGCTCGACCGGGAAGGGCGGGCTGTAGTCGTCGTGATAGACGAGAGGCAGGCGCATACACTGGGCTCGGATGGCGAGCGCCGAGTATGGCGGCGTTGTCGGACCTCATTCAAGCGGAGTCAGCATGGCATCACCCACCGAACTGCATACCCCGCGGCTGATCCTGCGCCACTGGCGTGACGAGGACCGGGCCGAATTCGCCGCGCTGAACGCCGACCCCGAGGTGATGCGCTATTTCCCCGCCTGTCTGGACCGGGGGCAGAGCGACGCGCTGGTCGAGCGGGTGCAGCGTCATGTGGCCGAGCACGGCTTTGGCTGGTGGGTGGTGCAGCACCGGGACAGCGGGGCCTTCATCGGTGCCACCGGGCTGATGCATGTGGGTTTTGCCGCGCCCTTCGTGCCGGCGGTGGAGATCGGCTGGCGCCTGGCACGTGCCCGCTGGCGCCAGGGCTTTGCCCGGGAGGCGGCGAGCGCGGCCCTGGCCAGTGGTTTCCGGGACCTGGGGCTGGCGCAGATCGTCTCCTTCACCACGCGGGAAAACCGGCCGTCGCAAGGCGTGATGCAGGCCATCGGCATGCGCCACGACCCGGCCGGCGACTTCGACCACCCGGCCCTCGACGTGGGCCACCCGTTGCGCCGCCATGTGCTCTACCGACTGACACGCCGTGACTGGGAGGCGCTGCCATGAGCGACGACGTCCGCGCCTATCACCAGCTCAGCAAACACCGCCCCGAGCAGTTTGCCCCCGGCCCCGGGCGACTGGACTGGGCCACCCAGCCTGCGCCGTTCCGCCGCTATGACGGGGCGCGGCTGATCGAGTTGTGGCACCGCCCGCAGGAGGAGTCGCCACCCTTCGATTCGGTGTTCGCTGCGCCGAGTGCCACCGTGCAGCCGATGAACCGCGCCAGCCTGTCGCAACTGCTCTACGACAGCCTGGCGCTGTCCGCCTGGAAGGAGGCGGGCGGCAGCCGCTGGGCGCTGCGGGTCAATCCCTCGTCGGGCAACCTGCACCCCACCGAGGCCTACCTGCTGCTGCCCCCGGGCGTACTGGAAGAGGGCGCGCTGCTGGCCCACTACAGCGCCGACGTGCACGCGCTGGAGGTGCGGGCCGAGCTGCCGCCAGCCCTGGGGAGCGCGTTGCCGGCCGACGGTTGCCTGCTGGCGTTAGCCAGCATTCCCTGGCGCGAAGCCTGGAAGTACGGCGAGCGGGCCTACCGCTACTGCCAGCACGACCTCGGCCACGCCCTGGCAGCCCTGGCGATTGCCGCCAGTGCCCTGGGCTGGCAGGTGCGCCTGCTGCGCAGCGTTCCCGAGGTCCGGTTGGACGGCGCGTTCGGCCTGGACCGCGAGGGCTTCCACGAGGCGGAACACATCGACTGCCTGCTGTGGATCGGCCCGGCCCGGGACCGCGAGCTCACGCTGCCGACGAGCCTGCTGAACAGCCTGGCGGCGCTGGAGCTGAGCGGCCGTCCCAATCGCCTGTCGCGGCAGTACCGGGATTGGCCGGAGCTGGCGCGGGTGCATACCCTGTGCCGGGCGCCGGCGCTGCCGCCGGTTCCCTGGCAAGCGGCTCCGGGGCGCCAGGTGGCGGACAACCCGGGGCTGCCGCTGCGGCCGATCCTGCACCGTCGACGCAGTGCCCAGGACATGGACGGCAAGGCCGGAATCACCGCCGAGCTGCTGTTCGCCTGGTTGCAGCGCCTGATGCCGGCCAACTCCCCGGTGCCCTTCGCGGTGACCGGCGAGCCGCCCGAGGTCGACCTGCTGCTGTTCGTCCACCGGGTGCGCGACCTGACCCCGGGGCTGTACTGGCTGGCCCGGTGCGATGGCCAGGCCCAGGCCGGCCTGCGTGAGGATTTCACCTGGCAGCGGGTGCACGACGAACTCCCCCTGTACCGCCTGCTGGAGGGCGATGCCCGGGGCCTGGCGGCGTTCCTTTCGTGCGGCCAGGACATCGCCAGTGACGGCTGCCTGGCCGTGGCCATGCTGGCGCGCTTCGATTCTGCGCTGGCGGGCGGCGCCTGGCGTTATCCGCGGCTTTACTGGGAGTGTGGGCAGATTGGTCAGCTGCTGTACCTGGAAGCCGAGGCCGCCGGGTTGTCCGCCACCGGCATCGGCTGTTATTTCGACGAAGCGGTGCACGAATTGCTGGGACTTGCCGACAGCCGCTGGCAAAGCCTTTACCATTTCACCCTTGGCCGTGCGGTGTGGGATGAGCGCTTGCTGTCCCTGCCTGCCTACGACGATTTGAGAAGACCGCCGCACCCGTGAGCGGCGATTGGGGAGAGACTGCATGAGTCACGTATTGGATGAACTGGTTGCCTTGCTGACCCTGGAATCCATCGAGGAAAACCTGTTCCGTGGCGTCAGCCAGGACCTGGGCTTCCGCCAGCTGTTCGGTGGCCAGGTGCTGGGGCAGTGTGTGTCGGCGGCCAGCCAGACCGTGGAGGCCGACCGCCACGTGCACTCGCTGCACGGCTACTTCCTGCGACCGGGGGATGCCACCTTGCCGGTGGTCTACCAGGTCGACCGGGTGCGCGATGGCGGCAGCTTCAGCACCCGCCGGGTGATGGCGATCCAGAAGGGCAAGCCGATCTTCACCTGCAGCGCTTCGTTCCAGTACGACGAAGAGGGCTTCCACCACCAGAACCTCATGCCCGACGTGCCGGGCCCCGAAGGCCTGCGCTCGGAAACCGAGCTGGCGCGCCTGGTGGCGGGCTCCCTGCCGGAGCGCATGCGCGAGCGCGCGGTGAGCGACAAGCCGATCGAGATCCGCCCGGTGACCGTGGGCAACCCCTTCGCTCCGGAGCCGAGCGAGCCGGTGAAGTACGTGTGGTTCCGCGCCGCCGGCGACCTGCCGGATGACCCGCAGCTGCACAAGTACCTGCTGGGCTACGCCAGTGACTTCAACCTGCTGACCACCTCGATGCTGCCCCACGGCGTGTCGGTGTGGCAGAAGTTCATGCAGGTGGCCAGCCTCGACCATTCGCTGTGGTTCCACGGCAACCTGCGCATGGACGACTGGCTGCTCTACGCCATGGACAGCCCGTGGGCCGGCAACGCCCGCGGCTTCTCCCGCGGCAGCATCTTCAACCGCCAGGGGCAACTGGTGGCCTCGGTGGCCCAGGAAGGGCTGACCCGGGTGCGCGAGGACTGGAAGTGAACCTGAAGGTCGCTCGCCACTGGGTGTTCGACATGGACGGCACCCTGACCCTGGCGGTGCATGACTTCGAGGCGATCAAGCGCGCCCTGGACATCCCCCTCACGGCGGACATCCTCCACCACCTGGCGGCCCTGCCGGCGCATGAAGCGGCGATCAAGCACGCCTGGTTGATGGAGCACGAGCACGAGCTGGCCCTGGCGGCGCGCCCGGCCCCGGGAGCGGTTGAGCTGGTGCGGACCCTGCGCGAGCGCGGCTGCCGGCTCGGCGTGCTGACCCGCAATGCCCACTGCCTGGCGCTGCTGACCCTGCAGGCCATCGGCCTGGACGACTGCTTCGCGGTGGACGACATCCTGGGCCGCGACGAGGTGCCGCCCAAGCCCGACCCGGGTGGCCTGCTGCACCTGGCCGCGCGCTGGCAGGTGGCGCCCGAGGCGCTGGTGATGGTGGGCGATTACCGCTTCGACCTGGAATGCGCCCGGGCGGCGGGTGCCACCAGCGTACTGGTCAACCTGCCGGACAACCCCTGGCCCGAACTGACCGACCACTTCGCGCCGGATTGCCACGCCCTGCAACAGGCCGTGCAGACACTCGCCCCGGCCTGACCTCGCAATTGCTCCAGCCCGTAGCCTGGGTTGAGCCTGGCGATACCCGGGTGTCGCTTCGCTCGACCCAGGCTACGAATCCGTTTTATCCCCAGTGGTAAGCCAGAGCCCGGAAGGCTGCCGTAGGGTGGATGACGCTCTTTTCATCCACCACGGGGGCGCCGCCGATGCCAGGTTGAACGCCGCTCAGTCCGTAGCCTGGGTTGAGCCTGGCGATACCCGGGTATCGCTTCGCTCGACCCAGGCTACGAATCCGTTTTATCCCCAGTGGTAAGCCAGAACCCGGGAGGCTGCCGTAGGGTGGATGACGCTCTTTTCATCCACCACGGGGGCGCCGCCGATGCCAGGTTGAACGCCGCTCAGGTGCTCCGGGCTACAGGCTCAGCAACACCCACCGGACTCCAGGTCCTTGAGGATCGGGCAGTCCGGGCGGTGGTCGCCCTGGCAGTGGTCCATCAGTTCCTGCAGGGTGTCGCGCAGGCTGCTCATTTCTTCGATCTTGCGGTTCAGCTCGACGATGTGTTCGGCGGCCAGGGCCTTCACATCGGCGCTGGCGCGTTGGCGGTCCTGCCACAGGGTCAGCAGCCTGGCCACCTCCGCCAGGGAAAACCCCAGGTCCCGTGAGCGCTTGATGAACGCCAGGCGGTGCAAGTCCTGTTCGTTGTACTGGCGGTAACCACTGTCGCTGCGCCCGGCGCTGGGCAGCAGTTCGATCTGCTCGTAGTAACGAATCATCTTGGCGCTGAGGCCGGTCTTGCGGGCGGCTTGGCCGATGTTCATCGATCGTCTCCGGTCATGCGCGGTTTCCAGGTTTTCAGCAGCAGGGCATTGCTCACCACGCTGACGCTCGACAGGGCCATGGCGGCGCCGGCCAGCATCGGGTTGAGCAGGCCGAAGGCGGCCAGGGGAATGCCGATCAGGTTGTAGACGAAGGCCCAGAACAGGTTCTGGCGGATCTTGGCGTAGGTGCGTCGGCTGATGTCCAGGGCAGCCGGGACCAGGCGCGGGTCGCCGCGCATCAGGGTGATGCCGGCTGCATGCATGGCCACGTCGGTGCCGCTGCCCATGGCGATGCCCACGTCCGCCGCGGCCAGGGCCGGCGCGTCGTTGATGCCGTCGCCGACCATGGCCACCACGCCCTGGCGTTTCAGGTCGGCGATCAGCGCGGCCTTTTCCGCCGGCAGCACGTTGGCGTGTACCGAATCGATGCCCAGGGTGTTGGCCACCGCCGCGGCGCTGCCCGCGTTGTCGCCGCTGACCAGGTGGCTGTGGATGCCCTGGGCGTGCAACTGCTGCACGGCGTCGAGGGCGCCGTCCTTCAGCGTGTCGCCAAAGGCCAGCAGGCCCAGTATCCGGGCGTCCGGCGCCTGCTCGATGAGCCAAGACACGGTGCGCCCCTGGGTTTCCCAGGCGCTGGCGGTGTCGCCCAGTTCGCCCGGCGCCAGGCCGCTGTCCGTCAGCAGACGAGCGTTGCCCAGGGCCAGTTGCTGGCCCTCGACCTGGCCACTGATGCCGCGGCCCGGCAGGGCCCGGCTGTCCTGCGCGTCCGGCAGTGCCTGGTCGGTGCAGCGTTCCAGCACCGCCTTGGCCAGCGGGTGTTCGCTGCCGCGCTGCAGGGCGCCGGCCAGGCGCAAAAGCGCCTGCTCGTCGCCATCGGCAGCTTGCAGGTGGGCGATTTTCGGGCTGCCGGAGGTGAGGGTGCCGGTCTTGTCGAAGGCCACGGCGGTCACGCTGTGGGCGACCTCCAGGGCTTCGGCGTCCTTGATCAGGATGCCGTGGCGGGCGGCCACGCCGGTGCCGGCCATGATCGCGGTGGGAGTGGCCAGGCCGAGGGCGCAGGGGCAGGCGATCACCAGCACTGCCACGGCGTTGAGCAGCGCCACCTGCAACGGTGCGCCGAGCATCATCCAGGCCACCAGGGTGCCCAGGGCGATCAGCAGCACCACCGGCACGAAGACCTGGCTGACCCGGTCCACCAGCTTCTGGATGGGCGCCTTGGCGGCCTGGGCGTCTTCCACCAGGCGGATGATTTTCGCCAGCACGGTCTCCGCACCCAGGGCGGTGGTTTCCAGCAGCAGGCGGCCTTCGCCGTTGATCGCCCCGGCGGTGACCGCATCGCCCGGCTCCTTGGCCTGGGGCAGGCTTTCGCCGCTGATCAGGGCTTCGTCGGCGTGGCTGCGGCCTTCCAGCACCTGGCCGTCCACCGGGAAGCGTTCGCCGGGCTTGACCACGATGCGGTCGCCGAGGGCCAGCTCGCCGAGGGCGACCCATTCCTCGCGGCCGTCCTGCAGGCGCAGGGCGCGCTCCGGGCGAAGCGCCTGCAAGGCACGGATGGCGCTGCTGGTCTGGCGCTTGGCGCGGCTTTCCAGGTACTTGCCGAGCAGGATCAGGGCGATGATCACCGCCGAGGCTTCGAAATACAGGTGGGGCGTGATGCCCGGCGGGGTGATCGACCACTGGTAGAGGCTCAGGCCGTAGCCGGCGCTGGTGCCGATGGCGACCAGTTGGTCCATGTTGCCGGCGCCTGCGCGCAGGGCCCGCCAGGCGGCGCGGTAGAAGCGCGCGCCGAGGATGAACTGCACCGGCGTGGCCAGGGCCAGCTGGGCCCAGGCCGGCAGCATCCAGTGGATACCGAAGGGGCTCAGCAGCATGGGTAGCACCAGCGGGGCGGCGAGCAGCAGGGCAACACCGACCCGCCAGCGCTCCTGGCGCAGGGCGCGGTCGGCGTCGTGTTCGGCGCTGGGCGGGGCGTCGTCCACGAGCTGGGCGGTGTAGCCCGCTTCGCGCACCGTGGCCAGCAGGTCGGCGCTGTCGGTACCCGGGGCGATGTTCACCTGCGCCTGCTCGGTGGCCAGGTTGACGTTCACACCAAGCACCCCGGGTTGCCGGGCCAGGGCCCGTTCGACCCGGCCGACGCAACTGGCGCAGGTCATGCCGCCGATCTGCAGGTCCAGGCGCGTGCTGGGGACCTGGTAGCCGGCGTGCTGCACGGCGGCGATCAGCCGGTCGAGGCTGTCCGCCGGGGCTTCGATGCGTGCCTGTTCGGTGGCCAGGTTGACGCTGGCCGTGGCGACCTCCGGCAGGTTGCGCAGGGCGCGCTCGACACGCCCGGCGCAGCTGGCGCAGGTCATGCCGCTGATCGGCAGGTCGAAGGTGGACAGGGTGGCCATGGGGCATGCTTCCTGTGGGGCAGTGAACTCACCCCCAGAATCAACCTTGCCATAGGGGCAAGGTCAAGCCCTGAATGCCTATTGCAGTGCCGGGGCGGGAATCAGGTACAGGCCGGAGGTGCTCAGGGCCACGCGCAGGCGCCGGACTTCCCCAGCCTCCAACTGCAGGTGCTGGCCCTTGAGCTGGACGATGCCCGGCTCGCACACGCCGGTACCGATCACCCCGAGGCGCACCGAGACATCGCCCGGTGGCAGGTTGAACGACACGGCCTGGCCCTGGTAGATGCGGGCGGCGAGCTGGTCCTGCAGGTACAGGCCGACCTCACAGGGCGTGGCGACTTCCAGGCGCTCGCGGGACACGATGAGCACCGCGTACCCATCGGCCTGAGGCAGCAGGGTGGACAGGACCTGGGCGTGCAGCGGGGCGGATGCCAGCGCGCCGAGCAGGATCAGGGCATACGGACGGAGCATGACGTTCTCCCCAAAGGGCTCCAACGGATTGAGCTTGGTCGAGGTCGGGCGATAGGACAAGCCCGGGGCTTGACCTTGCCACTGTGGCAAGCCTGAAACTGCCTGCATCCAGACAAACGGGGCCTGATCCCGGGCCCGACGACGGAGGTGAACCATGCAGGTATTCAAGGTGCAGGGCATGACCTGCGGGCATTGCGTGCGGGCCATCGAGCGCAGCATCCAGGCCCGCGATCCGCAGGCGAAGGTGGCGGTCGACCTGGCCGGCGCCGAGGTCCGGGTGGACAGCGAGCTGGCGGTGGACAAGGTGCTCGAGGCGATCCTGGCCGAGGGGTACACCGCCGTCCAGGCGTAGGTGTCAGGCGACCGGCGGGCGGGGCAGGGCGGCCACGTCCGGCCAGTCGCGGATCAGCCCGCGGAAGCAGGCGTCGATCATCGGTGCGGTGTCGGCCTGCGCATCGAACAGCTTGGGGTCGCGCAGCCAGTCGCTGAACAGGCCAACGATCATCGCGTGCAGCGCGCGCGCCGCCAGGCGCGGGGTCATGCCCGGTTGCAGGCGGGTGACCACCCGGGGGTGGGCGAACTGGCTTTCGCACAGCTCGATGAACTGGTTGATGAAGGCCTCGTGCCGTTGCTCGGCCTCGCGCAGCTCTTCGGTGAATTCGCAGCGGCGCAGCAGGATGGTGAAGATGCGGCGGCGCTGTTCGTCATGGGGCAGGCTTTCGATGGCCTCGACGCACAACGCGCGCAATCCCAGCAGCGGGTCGTGCTCGGCGCAGCAGCCCAGGCGCTCGGCCAGTTGTTCCGGCGGCAGGCGGACCTGACTGAGCAGCTCGTGGAACAGGTGCGCCTTGTTTTCGAAGTGCCAGTACACCGCGCCCCGCGTCACGCCGGCCTGCCGGGCGATCTGCTCCAGGCTGGTGTGCGCCACGCCCTTCTCCAGGAACAGCACTTCGGCCGCCTCGAGAATGGTGCTTCGGGTCTTTTCAGCTTCTTCTTTGGTTCGGCGCATGGCAGCGGGAAAATTTCTGTCTAGGCTCAGCGATGGGGGACAGAGTGTAATGAATTTAAGCACAGTGGTCAGTTTACGAACGTAGTTGTATGTAAACGAACCCAAGGTCCCATACCCCCGATCATCGATCTGTCGGAGAGGTTTATGGTTTCCGTTCGCCAGCACGCGTTTGCCTTCTCGCTCTTCGTTGCCAGCGGCCTGGTCTCGGTGGCCCTGGCCGGCGGTACACCACCGCCGCCGGAGGTGGTGGTGGAAACCGCCAAGGTCGCGCCGTTCCCGCTGGAGCTGGAGTACTCCGCCCGCACCGCCGGGTTTCGCGAAGTGCAGGTGCGCGCCCAGGTCAGCGGCATCCTGCAGGCCCGCACCTACCTGGAAGGCAGCCAGGTGACCCAGGGCCAGTTGATGTTCCGCATCGATCCGCGCACCTACCAGGCAGCCCTGGCCCGGGCCAAGGGCGCCCTGGCCCAGGAGCAGGCGCGCTACCGCCAGACCGAGCGCGACCTCAAGCGCATCCGTGAGCTGCAGAAGAAGGGCTTCGCCAGCGAAAGCGAGCTGGACAACGCCATCTCCAATTTCGAGCAGAGCAAGGCCAACATCCAGGCCGCCGAGGCCGAGGTGCAGTCCAAGCAGATCGACCTCGACTACACCACGGTGAAGGCGCCGATTTCGGGCATCACCAGCAAGGAAACGGTGTCCGAGGGCAGCCTGATGGTGGCCGGCGACCCCAACGCCAGCCTACTGACCAACATCACCCAGCTCGACCCGATCTACGTCAACTTCGCCGCCCCGGACAGCGACGTGGAAATGGTGCGCAGCGGCCTGCAGAGCGGCGAGCTGCTGCTCGAAGGCAAGCAGATGGGGGTGAAGATCATGTTCGGCGACGGCTCCAGCTACCCGCTGCAGGGCAAGGTGGATTTCACCGACAGCCTGGTCGACCGTACCACCGGCACCGTCAGCGCCCGGGCGGTGGTCCCGAACCCGGAGCAGAAGCTGTTGCCGGGCCAGTTCGTGCGGGTGATGGTCACCGGCATCAGCGTGCCCCGCGCCATTACCGTGCCCGAGCGGGCGGTGGCCCAGGGACCGCGCGGCACCTTCGTCTACGTGGTCGACGGCGAGGACAAGGCGCGCATGCGCGAGGTCAGGACCGGCCGCACGTCCGGCGGGCGCTGGGTCATCGAGTCGGGGGTCAGCGAGGGTGACCGGGTGATCGTCGACGGGCTGCCCAAGGTGCGCCCCGATTCGCCGGTCAAGGTCGCCGAGGCGTCCGCCCAGCCTGCCAAGCAATCATAGGGAGCGCCGGCGGTGATCTCACGATTCTTCATCGACCGCCCGGTCTTCGCCGCGGTCATCTCGATCATCATCGTCCTGGCCGGCCTGATGGCCATGCGCGCGCTGCCCATCGCGCAGTACCCGCAGATCCTGCCGCCCCAGGTGGCGGTCAGCGCGACTTACGCCGGGGCCAGCGCCCAGGTCATCGCCGAGACGGTGGCCGCGCCGCTGGAGCAGTCGATCAACGGCGTCGAGGGGATGATCTACCAGCAGTCCAACTCGGGCGGCAACGCCATGAGCCTGTCGGTGTACTTCGAGGTGGGGCGCGATCCCGACCAGGCCACCATCGACGTCAACAACCGGGTCCAGGCGGCCCTGGCCAAGCTGCCGGAGGAGGTACGCCGGCAGGGGGTGAAGGTCGAGAAGAAATCCTCCGACATTCTCCAGGTGGTCACGCTGTTTTCCCCGGACGGCTCCCGCGACCCGGTGTACATCAGCAACTACGCGCTGATCAACGTGATCGACGAGCTCAAGCGCCTGCCGGGGGTGGGTGACGTCAGCCAGTTCGGTTCCAAGGACTACTCCATGCGCATCTGGCTGCGCCCGGACAAGCTGGCGCAGTACAACCTGACACCGACCGACGTGGTCAACGCCATCCGCGAGCAGAACTCGCAGTTCGCCGCCGGCAGCTTCGGCCAGCAGCCGCTGGAGCAGAAACAGGACTTCACCTACACGGTGACCACCCAGGGGCGCTTCACCGAGCCGGAGGAGTTCGAGAGCGTGATCCTGCGCAGCGACCCCACCGGCGCCAGCCTGCTGCTCAAGGACGTGGCGCGCATCGAACTGGGGGCCCAGGACTACTCGCTGATGACCTCGCTCAACGGCCAGCTGAACGCGGCGTTCGGGGTCTACCTGCAGCCGGGGGCCAACGCCCTGGACACCGCCGAAGCGATTCGCACGGCGATGGAGCGCATGTCGAAGAACTTCCCCGAGGGCATCACCTACAAGATTCCCTACGACACCACCAAGTTCGTCGAGGTGTCGATCGAGGAGGTGATCCACACCTTCTTCGAGGCCCTGGTGCTGGTGGTCCTGGTGGTCTTCATCTTCCTGCAGAACTGGCGCGCCACGCTGATCCCGGTGCTGGCGATCCCGGTGTCGCTGGTCGGCACCTTCGCCGGCATGTACCTGCTGGGCTTCTCCATCAACCTGCTGACCCTGTTCGGCATGGTGCTGGCCATCGGCATCGTGGTGGACGACGCGATCGTGGTGATCGAGAACGTCGAGCGGGTCATGGCCGCCGACAAGGTCGGCCCGCGGGAGGCGACGATCAAGGCCATGGAGGAGGTGACCGGGCCGATCATCGCCATCGTCCTGGTGCTCTGCGCGGTGTTCGTGCCGGTGGGCTTCCTCGGCGGCCTGGCGGGGGAGATGTATAAACAGTTCGCCATCACCATTGCCGTGTCGGTGGTGATTTCCGGCATCGTCGCGCTGACCCTGAGCCCGGCGCTGTGCGCCTTGCTGCTCAAACCCGGGCACCACGAACCGATCGCGCCGTTCCGCGTCTTCAACCGGTTCTTCGACCGCATCACCCACGGCTACACGGCCGGCGTGCGCTTTTTCCTCAAGCGCTCGCTGGTGGGGCTGGTGCTGTTCGGCGGGATGATCGCCCTGCTGGTGGTGCTGTTCGGCCGGGTGCCCGGCTCGCTGGTGCCGGACGAAGACCAGGGCTACGTGATCAATGCCTACATCCTGCCGCCGGCGGCGTCGCTGACCCGCACCGAAGAGCTTTCCAGCACCGTCACCAAACAACTGATGGAACACCCGGCGGTGCAGGACGTGGTGACCTTCGCCGGCTTCGACGTGCTGACCTTCGGCACGCGCAGCAACGCCGGGGTGTCGTTCGTGCCGCTCAAGGACTGGAGCGAGCGCACCACGCCGGAGCTGGACGCACGCAACCTGACCGGCACCTTCATGGGCATGGGCGCCGCGCAGAAGGACGGCCTGGTGCTGACCTTCAACCCGCCGCCGATCACCGGCATGAGCACCACCGGTGGTTTCGAGGGCTTCATCCAGGACCGCAGTGGCGCCGGCACCGCGCAGCTCGCGGGCCGTGTGGCGGCGTTCCTCGAAGCGGCGCACAAGCGGCCCGAGCTGGCCGGGGTGCAGACCACTTTCAGCGCCGACGTGCCGCAGTACTACATCGACCTGGACCGCACCAAGGCGCGGGCGCTGGGGGTGACGATCAGCGACGTGTTCACCGCCATGCAGGCGACCTTCGGCAGCTACTACGTCAACGACTTCAGCCTGTACGGGCGGATCTTCCAGGTCAGCCTGCAATCGGAGTCGGAGTTCCGCCGCAAGCCGGAGGACCTGTCCCAGGTCTACGTGCGTTCCTCCGGTGGTGACCTGGTGTCGCTGTCGAGCCTGGTCAAGGTCGAGCGCATCCTCGGGCCGGAAACCTACGCGCGCTTCAACGTCTACCCGGCCGCCAAGATCCTCGGCGGGCCGGCACCGGGCTACAGCTCGGGCCAGGCCCTGGCGGCGGTGCAGGAAATCGCGGACGAGGTGCTGGGCAGCGAATACAGCATCGGCTGGGTCGGCTCGGCCTACCAGGAGCTGGCGACCCAGGGCTCCGGCAGCCAGGCGTTCGTCTTCGGCCTGATCATGGTGTTCCTGATCCTGGCCGCCCAGTACGAACGCTGGACCCTGCCGCTGGCGGTGGTCACCGCCGTGCCGTTCGCGGTGTTCGGGGCGATTCTCGCGGTGTGGCTGCGCGGCATCGAGAACGACGTGTACTTCCAGGTCGGCCTGGTGACGCTGATCGGCCTGGCGGCGAAGAACGCGATCCTCATCGTCGAGTTCGCCGTGCTCTGCCGGCACCAGGGCATGGGCATCTTCGAGTCGGCGCTGGAGGCGTCGCGCCTGCGGTTCCGGCCGATCGTCATGACCTCGCTGGCGTTCATCCTCGGCGTGGTGCCGCTGGCCATCAGCAGCGGGGCCGGCTCGGCCAGCCGGCACTCGATCGGCACCGGGGTAATCGGCGGTATGCTGGCGGCCACGATCCTGGCGACCTTCATGATCCCCATGTTCTACCTGTTGGTAGAATCGCTGGCGGAAAAAGTCGCCAACCGCCGCAAGAAGCCCACCGGGACCCCCGAGGCCCCCGGGCACGGCCACTAGGCCGACCGACCGGAAACGGCGCTGGCCGTTTCCGGTGTTCACCGCCTTCGGGCGACCGCTTTCTGACTGTCTGGATGTTCATGAACCTGCGTATCTTGCTGATCCTCGGCGCCCTCAGCGCTTTCGGCCCATTGGCTATCGATTTCTACCTGCCGAGCTTTCCGACCCTGGCCGCGGTGTTCGCCACCGACGTGGAGCACGTGCAGCTGTCGCTCTCGGCGTACTTCATCGGCCTGGCCATCGGCCAACTGGTCTACGGCCCGCTGGCCGACCGCTACGGACGGCGCCTGCCGCTGCTGATCGGTGTCACCCTGTTCACATTGGCGTCGCTGGCCTGCGCCCTGGCCACCAGCCTGGAATGGCTGATCGCCGCACGCTTCGTCCAGGCGTTGGGTGGCTGCGCCGGGATGGTGGTGTCGCGGGCTGTGGTGCGCGACCTGTGCGACCCGATCGCCTCGGCCAAGGTGTTTTCCCAACTGATGCTGGTGATGGGCCTGGCGCCGATCCTCGCGCCCCTGGCCGGTGGCCTGTTGCTCAACAGCTACGGCTGGCCGTCAATCTTCGTCTGCCTGACGCTGTTCAGCGCGCTGTGCCTGGCCGCTGTGGCGGCGTGGCTGCCGGAAACCCTGGACCGCAGCGTGCCGGCGGCGCCATTGCGCGGGGCCGGGCGCGAGTACCTAAGACTGTTCGGTGACCTGCCGTTCCTCGGTCACGCCCTGACCGGCGGCGTGTCGGTGGCCGGGATGTTCGCCTACATCGCGGGTTCGCCCTTCGTCTTCATCGAGCTGTACGGGGTGCCGGCCGAGCACTACGGCTGGCTGTTCGGCAGCAACGCGCTGGGTTTCATCCTGATGGCGCAGCTCAACGCCTGGCTGGTGGCACGCCACGGCCCAGGCTACTGGTTGCGACGGATCGTCTGGTTCTACCTGTTCGGTGGGGCAGGGTTGCTGCTGGTGGCACTGGCCCAGCCGACGCAACTGTGGCCGCTGCTGATCCCGCTGTTCGCCTGCATCGCCTGCCTGGGCGTGCTGCTGCCCAATGCCTCGGCCTGCGCCATGGCCGGTCAGGGGCGCCACGCCGGCAGCGCCTCGGCACTGCTCGGCAGCCTGCAGTTCGGCATTGCCGCCACGGCCGCGGCGCTGGTTGGGGTGCTGCACGACGGCAGCGCCACGCCCATGGCCATGGTGGTGGGCGGCTGCGCCCTGCTGGCGGTGGTGTTCTCGCGCCTGACCTACTGGGCCGAGCGGCGCGCGGGCCACCCCACCGGCTGAGCGACCCGGCTCAACCGGCCAGGCGCCGTTCGGCGGCCGGCAGCTGGTGCGGCGCCTGCAGACGGGCCTGGAGGGTCTCAAGGAACTGCCGCGCTTCCTCCTCGCTGCGGAAGGTCACGCAATGGGCACCGAGTTGCACCTGCCAGCAGGTACGGCCGGATTGGGTCAGCGGTTGTATGCGGATAAGCATGATCGGCACCTCCAACGTGGGACCCCCAGTCTAGTCACTGCGCGGGAATGTGCCCTGATGCAGATCAATCTTGTGGTCGGCGACCGACGGCCCGCCGTTTGTCAGTGTCCGCCCGTGCGGCCGCTGCTAAGAAATGGCGCAAGCGCGTACAATCGCGCCCCTTTTTTCTTGCAGGCAGAACCGTCAGGTGTTGGCGCTCGATCCCCCCACGATATTGATACTGACGATCGCCCTTGCCGCTTCCGCCGCCCTCTATATGGCCGTCGAATGGCGCACCGTGCGCGAGCCGTCACTGCTGTGCTGGAGCGCCGGGTTCGCCACGATCGCCGTGGGCTCGACCCTGTCGCTGCTGCGGATGAACGGCCTGTTGCTGGTCGGCATCTGGTTCGCCAACGGCCTGCTGGTGCTGGCTCACTGGCTGTTCCTGCTGGGGGTGGCCCGCTTCACCCAGGCGCGCCTGTCGCGCAGCTGGTTCCTGGTGCCCGCGGCTTGGTTCGCCCTGCTCCTGCTGCCGGGCGATCAGCCGTGGTCGAAGCTGATGCTGGTGGTCAACTCCCTGCTGGTGGCCCTGCCGACGCTCTGGGCCAGCTACCTGCTGCGGCCCCATGGCCGCTCGCTGAGCGTGGGCGCGGTGCAGCTGCGCTACGTGCTGCTGGCGCACGGCATCTTCTACGTGGGCAAGGCCCTGAGCGTGGTGATCCCGGGCACCCTGATCGACCTGGCGGCCTTCGGTGGCGAGATCATCCGCATTTCCCTGGTGGAAGGGGTGATGGCGATCATGCTGATCGCCCTGTCGATGACCGGCTCCGAGCGCTACCGGCGCGAGCAGCGGATCGCCCGGCTGGCCGCCCGCGACCCGCTGACCGGGCTCTACAACCGCCGTGCCCTGGACCTGCGCGCCCCGCGCCTGCTGGCCAAGGCCACGCCCGAGCAGCCGGGCGCGCTGCTGCTGATCGACATCGACAACTTCAAGCTGGTCAACGACCTCTACGGCCACACCGCCGGCGACCGGCTGCTGGTGGCCCTGGGCGAGATGATCCGCGCCGTGCTGCCCCAGGGCGCGCTGGTCGCGCGCCTGGGCGGTGACGAGTTTGTCATCCTGCTCAGCGACGCCTCGAGCGAACGGATCATGGCCCTGGGCAGCACCCTGCGCGAGCGCTTCCAGCGAGAGGCGACGCAGTCCTTCGTCACCCCCGAGCCGGTGACCCTGAGCATCGGCGCCAACCTGTTCGACCAGCCGCCGGCCAGCCTGGCGGCGCTGATCGAACAGGGCGACACCCTGCTGTACGAGTCCAAGCGCGGTGGGCGCAACAGCATCCGCCTGGTGGCCCGCAGCCACGTCCGCTAGTCGCGCAACGGGTCGATCGCCGACGGGTGATCCGGCATGCCCTGGCGCACCGCCAGGCCGGCCAGCCGGGTGAATTCGGTGACCAGGGCGATATCCGAGGCGCTCGGGCGCACCGGCTTGCGGTAGTAGACGGCGAAGGTGCCCAGCACCCGGCCGCTCTCATCCTTGAAGGGCAGCGACCAGCAGGCCCGCAAGCCGGCGAGCTGGGTCTGTTCCCGGAACGCCTTCCAGTAAGGGTGGGTGCTGAGGTCTTCGGCGATCACCAGTTCCCCGCTGCGGGCGGCGTGGCCGCAGGAGCCCACCTCCAGGTCGGCCTTGATGCCGTCGATGGCCGCCCGGTAGTCCGGCGGCAGGTCGGGGCCGGAGGCGACGTGCAGGCGAAAGGCCTCGTCCAGCAACATGATCGACACCAGCATGTGCGGGTTGAGGTCCTGCAGGCTCAGGCTGATCCCTTCGAGTATCTGTTTCAGCGGATGGCGGGCGAGCAGCTCGTCGAGCACCGCGTTGCGCGCCTGTTGCAGCTGCTGCGCCTGGTAACGCTCGTGGATGTCGCGCAGGCTGCCGCGCAGGCTGTCATCGGGCAGGGTGTTGCTCACCTGCACCTCGACCCAGCGCAGTTGTCCCTGGCGCGTCAGCAGGCGGAACTCGCCGCGGATGATCAGGCGTTCGCGGCCGGCGACGGCGCTCATCTGTTGTTGCAGGCGGGCGGCATCGGGACCGTCGAAGAACTGGCTGAGCGGACGCCCCAGGCTTTCATAGCCAACGTAGCCGCTGAGCTTTTCCCAGGCCGGGTTGAGAAAGGTCAGGTGGCCGCCGAGGTCGGTGACGAAAATCACGTCGCTCAGTTGCTCTACCAGTTCGCGGTGGCGCGCCTCGCTGACCCGCAGTTCGTTGTCGATCTGCTTCTGCTCGGTGAGGTCGATGTCGACGCAGTACATCTCCAGCTGGTCGCGGCTGTTGCGTAGCATCAGGTGGCTGGAATAGACCCAGAGCCTGGCGCCGTCCTTGCGTTGCAGTTGCACCTCTGCCGCCGGGATCGGCGGGCCGCCGAGCAGCCAGTTGTTGACCGCGTGGGCCACCTGCTTGCGCGCGCCGGGCGGCACGATCAGCTCTTCCAGGTGCTTGCCCATCGCCTCCTGCAAGGTGAACCCGTACAGCAGGGTGCTGGCCTGGTTCCAGTAGATCACCCGGCGGTCCTTGTCGTAGCCCTGCACGGCGATGCGTGGGGTCTGCTCGAACAGTTGGCGAAAACGCTGCTCGCTTTCGCGCAGGGCGACCTCGTCGCGTTTCTGGTTGCTAATCTCCTGCAGGGTACCGAGGACCTGGCCCTGTTCGTCGGCGTCGCCGCGCAGCATCAGCCAGGTGGTCTGGCTGCGGTGCGGCTGGTACAGGCGCACGGCGATGCGCAGCGGTGTGCGCTGTTCGAACAGCGCGAGCAGGGCGCGCTGCACCGCCGGCCGGTCGGTGGGGTGCAGCCAGGTCAGGAACTGTTCGAGGTTGCCGACGCCGCTGCCTTCGTCGCGGCCGAGCAACTGCAAGGCCTCGGTGCTCCAGCGAAAATGCCCGTTGTATTCCCACAGCCCCAGGGCGGCATTGCGCTGGGCCTGCACCAGCAGCCGGGTGTTGCGCCGCAGGGCGTCGAGCAGGTGGCGGTGGGCGCGGCGGTCGCGGTAACTGACGTAGAAGATCAGCAGGCTGCTGAGCAGCACGAAGGCCAGGCCCTTGAGGGTCTGCAGGCGGGCCACCCATTCGTGGTCGCCGACCAGGGCCACCAGCAGGTTGTCGCTGGAGAGAATCCAGATCGCGCTGAACAGGATGTAGACGCCGGCGAGGCGCAGGGGGGCAGTGAAGTCGGCTCGCATTGATGATCGCCGCCGGAAGAAGGATCGGGAGTTGGAACGATAGAACTGAGTCTAGTAGGGCTCCCGTGAAATGCGGGGGAATGTGTACGCGGGTACGAATAAAAACGCCCGGGATTTCCCGGGCGTCGGTACGGCGAGACGCTGCCTGACGGCAGGCGTCAGAAGCCTTCGAGGACGATCTTGCCCTTGGCGGTGCCGCTTTCCAGCAGGCCGTGGGCGCGGCGCAGGTTGGCCGCGTTGATGGTGCCGAAGTGCTCGCCCAGGGTGGTCTTCAGCACGCCATCGTCCACCAGGGTCGACACGCGGTTGAGCAGGCGGTGCTGCTCGATCATGTCCGGGGTGTCGAACAGCGAGCGGGTGAACATCAGCTCCCAGTGCAGCGACAGGCTCTTGCGCTTGAGTTTCATGATGTCCAGCGGCTGCGCCGGGTCGTCGATCAGGGCCAGGCGGCCTTGCGGGGCCAGGGCCTCGACCAGTTGATCGAAATGCTGGTCGGTCTGGGTCAGGCTGGCCACGTGGGTCACCTGGTCGATGCCGATGCGCTTGAGTTCCGTAGCCAGCGGCTGGCGGTGGTCGATCACGTGGTGGGCGCCCAGCTCGCGGACCCAGGCCTGGGTTTCGGGGCGCGAGGCGGTGCCGATCACGGTCAGGCCGGTGAGCTGGCGGGCCAGCTGCACCAGGATCGAACCCACGCCGCCGGCGGCGCCGACGATCAGCAGGCTCTGGCCCTGGTCTTCGCGGCCTTCGGCCACCTGCAGGCGTTCGAACAGCAGTTCCCAGGCGGTGATGGCGGTCAGCGGCAGGGCGGCGGCGTCGGCGAAGGACAGGCTGCTCGGCATGCGGCCGACGATGCGCTCGTCCACCACGTGCAGTTCGCTGTTGGCGCCGGCACGGTGGATGGCGCCGGCGTAGAACACGCGGTCGCCGGGCTGGAACAGGGTGACGTCAGCGCCGACCGCCTTGACGATGCCGGTGGCGTCCCAGCCGAGGACCTTGGCCTCGCCGTTTTCCGGGGCGACGTTGCGGCGGATCTTGGTGTCCACCGGGTTGACCGAGATGGCCTTGACCTCGACCAGAAGGTCGCGGGGGCCGGGCGTCGGCTCGGCGAGCTGGACGTCTTGCAGGGATTCGGCGTTGTCCGCCGGCAGGGATTGGTAATAGGCGATGGCTTTCATGGGTTCCTCGGGATCAGGCGATACGGTTCAGGGGTTGCAGGGCGACACCGTGCAGCGCGTCGCCGCAGGTGGCCTTGAAATGGCGGTAGTGGGCGGTGTTCTGGTGAAAGGCGAGGGCGGCAGCGTCCTGCCACTGCTCGATCATCACGAAGACGTGGGAATCGTCCTGGTGGCGGTGCAGGTCGTACTGCAGGCAACCGGCCTCGGCACGGCTGGCGGTGACCAGTTCGCGCAGCCCGGCTTCGACGGTGTCGGCCTGGCCGTCGTTGGCAGTGATGGTGGCAACCAGAGTCAGGGTCATGGTGGAGCTCCGCTGTAAGGTGGAGCCATGCTCGTTTATTTGCGTGGCAAGAAAAACAGCGGGCAAGTAGAGTCTCTTTCAATTTTTTTTTGAAAGTGAGGCCGCCGTGCTGCGTCTGGATGATCTGCAGGTGTTCGTGCGCACCGCCGAAGTCGGCAGCCTGTCGGCGGCCGCCCGTTTGCTGGACATCTCGCCGGCGGTGGCCAGCGCCGCGCTGAAACGCCTGGAGCAGCAGCTGGAAGCGCGGCTGTTCGCCCGTTCCACCCGCAGCCTGCGCCTGACCCCGGAAGGCGAGACGTTCCTGGTGCACGCGCGCCAGGCCTTGACCAGCCTGGAAGACGGCCGCCAGCAACTGGCCGGGAGCAAGTCCGGCATCAGCGGCTTGCTGCAGCTGTCGGCGCCGTCGGATTTCGGCCGCAACACGCTGCTGCCGTGGCTCGATGAATTTCAGCGGATCCACCCCCATCTGCACCTGCGCCTGCTGCTGGGCGACCGGGTCACCGACCTGTTCCGCGAGCCGGTGGACATCGCCCTGCGCTACGGAGCGCCGGAGGACTCCAGCCTGGTGGCCCTGCCGGTGGCCGCCGGCAACCGCCGGGTGCTGTGCGCCGCGCCGGACTACCTGGCGCGACGGGGCGAGCCGCAAAGCGTGGAGGAGCTGGCCGAGCACAACTGCCTGCTGTACATGCTCGGCGGGCGGGTGCATGAGCGCTGGCGCTTCCAGGCCGGCAAGCGCGAGGCCGCGGTGACGGTGCGCGGCGACCGGGTCAGCGACGATGCCGACGTGGTACGGCGCTGGGCGGTGGCGGGTGCCGGGCTGGTGTACAAGTCCTGGCTCGACGTGGCAGGTGACGTTACCGCCGGGCGGCTCACCGTGGTGCTGCCGCAGTGGCAGGGGGAGGCCACGCCGCTCAACCTGATCTGCGCCCACCGTGCGCAGTTGAGCAAGCCGGTGCACCTGCTGCGCGAGTTCGTCCAGGCGCGGTGCGCCGAGCTGCTGGCGAACCCTCCGTGGCAGCACTAGACTTGCCGAAATACGGTTGCGGCAATTCATCGCAGCCGCCTGGCGCGGGATGCACCTGCCCCAATGTTAGAGTCGCGCCCCATGAAACTGGCCCGTAACGACCGCTCACTGATTGCCTGGATGCTGTATTTCAGCGTCCTGTTCAGTGCGTTCGTCTGCAGCATCAGTCATGGGCAGATGGCCGGCCTGCAGCTCAGTGGCCTGGATGGCCAGTACTGCTCCTTCGAGGGCAACTTTGGCGCTGGCGCGGACCTCACCGGCTCCGGCGTGGTGGCCCCGAACCCGGCGTCCGATGCCGGATGCTCGCTCAGCTCCAGCTTCAGTGCCCTGATCCTGGCCGCCTTCTTCGGCCTGCTCGGGTTGCTGGCGGCCAGCCGCCCGCTGCTCGCCGCGCCGCTGTTCGCGCCACGACCCGCCCGCTACCTGTGGCCCTCGGCCAACCCCCGCGCCTCCCCGTCGATCTGACCCCCGCTTCTGGCGTGGCCCCTGTGCCGTGCCCCGGACCTTCCTGCCGTTCACCCGCGCACGCGTGCTGACGGGACGGCGTTCGCAAGCTATCGGAGTCGATCATGAGCCAAGGTGCTCCTTCGTTTTACAACCTGGCCTGGCGCTGGCACTTCTATGCCGGCCTGTTCGTCATTCCCTTCCTGATCCTGCTGTCGGTGACCGGGATCATCTACCTGTTCAAGCCACAACTGGACCAACTGATGTACGCCGATCTGCTGCAGGTGCCGGTGGCCGAGCAGCGCCTGAGCGCCGACCAGCAGTTGGAGGCGGTGCGCCAGGCCTACCCGCAGGCGACGATCAAGCAGTACCTGCCGCCGGTGGACGCCGGGCGCAGCGCGCAGTTCGTCATCGACCACGAAGGCCAGGGCCTGAACGTCTTTGTCGACCCGCACCGCGGCACGCTGCTTGGCAGCCAGGACGCCGAGGACAACCTGCAGGCCATCGCCCGCAAGCTGCACGGCGAGCTGATGATCGGCACCCTGGGCGACCGGCTGATCGAGCTGGCCGCCGGCTGGGGCGTCGTGCTGGTGGTGTCGGGGCTGTACCTCTGGTGGCCCCGGGGCAGCAGCGGCGCCGGTGTGCTGTGGCCGCGCCTGGCCGCCCGCGGGCGCCTGTTCTGGCGCGACCTGCACGCGGTGACCGGGTTCTGGGGCTCGCTGTTGCTGCTGTTCATGCTGCTCACCGGAATGACCTGGACCGGTTACTGGGGCGCCCAGTTCGCCGGGGCCTGGAACCACTTCCCGGCGGCCATGTGGGACGACGTGCCGAAATCCGAGCAGCTGGCCGGCAGCCTCAACACCAGCACCCGGCAGACCGTGGCCTGGGCGGTGGAAACCACGCCGCTGCCCGAGTCGGACCCGCATGCTGCGCACAAGGGGCATGGCGCTGGCCATACGCCGGCCGCCGCACCGACGGTCGGCCTGCAGCAGGTGGTGGACACCGCCAGCGAGCGGGGCGTCTGGCCGGGCTACAGCATCACCCTGCCCACCAGTGAAACCGGGGTCTACAGCGTGGCGCTGTTCGCCAATGACCCGCGCAATGACGCCACCTTGCACCTCGACCAGTACAGCGGTGCGGTGCTGGCGGACGTGCGCTGGAAGGACTACGGCTTGGTGGCGCGCACCGTGGAAACCGGGGTGATGCTGCATGAAGGCAAGCTGTTCGGCCTGGCCAATCAACTGGTGATGGCGGCGATCTGCCTGTTGATCCTGCTCAGCTCCATCAGCGGTCTGGTGATGTGGTGGATGCGTCGCCCGCAAGGCCGCTTCGGCGTACCGCCGCTGCGCCATGACCTGCCGCGCTGGAAGACCGCCATCGTCATCATGGTCCTGCTGGGCGTGGCATTCCCGCTGGTGGGCGCTTCCCTGGTGGCGATCTGGGCCCTGGACTGGCTGGTGCTGTCGCGCCTGGCCACCTGGAACCGGGCGGTGCGTAACTGATTCGACGCGGCCGGCGCTGCCCAGGTGGCGCCGTTGCGTGCCTTTACATGAAACGTTGTGTCATGGACCCTGGGTCCATTTCTGGAGGAAGAGCATGTTGAAGAAAACCCTGCTGGCCGCCGTGATGATGGGCACCAGCCTGCTGGCCAACGCCCACGACTACAGCGTTGGTGAGCTGCACATCGAACACCCGTGGTCGCGGGCCATGCCGCCGGTGGCGCCAACCGCCGCCGCGTATTTCGTGGTGCAGAACAAGGGGCAGGGCGCCGACCGCCTGCTCAGCGTGCAGACTCCGGTGGCCGGCAAGGCCGAGCTGCACGAGCACGTGCATGCCGATGGCGTGATGAAGATGCAGCACGTGCAGACGGTGGACATCCCGGCGGGCGGCGAGGTGAAGTTCGAGCCCATGGGCTACCACGTGATGCTGTTCAACCTGAAGCAGCAGGCCAAGGACGGCGAGCGCTTTCCGCTGACCCTGACCTTCGAGAAGGCGGGCAAGGTGGAGGTGGAAGTCGCGGTGCAGAGCGATGCGCCGGCGGCCGAGCACCAGCACCACCATTGATCCGTTCGCCAGGGCCGCCGCGGTGAGGTGGCCCTGACGATCCGGCGATCAGACCAGACGGGCGTCCAGGCTGTTCTGGGCCAGGCGCTTGGCCTGGTCTTCGGTCATGCCGAGATGCTCGTGCAGGGCCGCGAAGTTCTCGGTGACGTAGCCGCCGAAGTAGGCCGGGTCATCGGAGTTGACCGTGACCTTCACGCCGCGCTCCAGCATGTCGAGGATGTTGTGCTGGCCCATGTGGTCGAACACGCAGAGCTTGGTGTTGGACAGCGGGCACACGGTCAGCGGGATCTGCTCGTCGATGATGCGCTGCATCAGGCGCTCGTCCTCGATGGCGCGCACGCCGTGGTCGATACGCTGGATCTTCAGCAGGTCCAGGGCTTCCCAGATGTACTCGGGCGGGCCTTCTTCGCCGGCGTGGGCGACGGTCAGGAAGCCCTCGCTGCGTGCCTTGTCGAACACCCGCTGGAACTTGCTCGGCGGGTGACCCATCTCGGAGCTGTCCAGGCCGACGGCGACGAAGGCGTCACGGAAGGGCATGGCCTGTTCCAGGGTCTTGAAGGCTTCTTCCTCGGACAGGTGGCGCAGGAAGCTGAGGATCAGACCGTGGCTGATGCCCAGTTGCTTCTGGCCGTCGACCAGCGCTTGCTGGATACCACGCAGCACCACCTCGAAGGGAATGCCACGGTCGGTGTGGGTCTGCGGGTCGAAGAACGGTTCGGTGTGGATGACGTTCTGCGCCTTGCACTTCTGCAGATAAGCCCAGGTCAGGTCGTAAAAGTCCTGCTCGGTGCGCAGCACGTCGGCGCCCTGGTAGTAGAGGTCGAGGAACTCCTGCAGGTTGTTGAACGCATAGGCGCTGCGCAGGCTGTCGACGTCGTTCCAGGGCAGGGCGATCTTGTTGCGTTCGGCCAGGGCGAACAGCAGCTCGGGCTCCAGCGACCCCTCGAGGTGCAGGTGCAGTTCGGCTTTCGGCAGGGCGTTGAGCCAGTCGTACATGGGGGCGTATCTCATCAATCAGGCGGGTTAGCCGCAAAGTTTAACCGCTAGGACAGGATTTCGCCTCGCCCCGTGACGCCAGCCGCGACGGCTGGCGTCACGGGCAGCAACCCCATCCCGAGGGAGGCGCTTCAGCGGCGATGCGCTTCTCTTGCAGAGCGTGGATCACCGCGAAGCGCCCAGCCCATCACCCCGCGATCAGCTCACGGGCCGCCTGGCGGTGGTCGGCAATCAGTTGCGCCACGTCCAGCCCCTCTATCTGCCCGTCGATGACCCGCCAGGTGCCGCCGATCATCATCCGGTCGGCCCGGTCGGCGCCGCACAGCAGCAGGGCGGACAGCGGGTCGTGGCTGCCGGAGAAGCGCAGTTCGTCGAGCTTGAAGAAGGCCAGGTCGGCCTGTTTGCCTACCGCCAGCTCGCCGATGTCACTGCGCCCCAGCAGCCGCGCCGAGCCCTTGCTGGCCCAGCCCAGGGTTCGCTCGGGGGTGATCTTCTCGGCGCCGTAGCGCAGGCGCTGGATGTACAGGGCCTGACGGGCTTCGAGGATCATGTTCGAGGCATCGTTGGACGCCGAGCCGTCGACCCCGAGACCAATGGGTGCGCCGGCGGCTTCCAGGTCCACGGTCGGGCAGATACCGGAGGCCAGGCGCATGTTCGAGCTCGGGCAGTGGCAGATGCCGGTGCCCGCTTCACCGAGCCGGGCGATTTCATCCGGGTTGAAGTGGATGCCGTGGGCCAGCCAGGTGCGCGGGCCGAGCCAGCCGACGCTGTCCAGGTAGTCCACGGTGCGCAGGCCGAAGCGCTGCAGGCAGAAGTCTTCTTCGTCGAGGGTTTCCGCCAGGTGGGTGTGCAGGCGCACGTCGAGTGTCTCGGCCAGCTCGGCACTCTGGCGCATGATGTCCTGGGTCACCGAGAACGGCGAGCAGGGCGCCAGGGCGATCTGGATCTGCGCGCCGTCGCCACGCTCGTGATACCGCTCGATCAGGCGCTGGCTGTCGGCCAGGATCACCTCGCCCTGTTGCACGGTCTGTTGCGGCGGCAGGCCGCCGTCCGCCTCGCCCAGGCTCATGGAACCACGGGTCAGCATGGCGCGCATGCCCAGCTCGCGGACCGCCTCGACCTGCACGTCGATGGCGTTCTCCAGGCCGCCGGGGAACAGGTAGTGGTGGTCGGCCGCGGTGCTGCAACCGGACAGCAGCAGCTCGGCCAGGGCCACCTTGCTGGCCAGCGCCAGCTTCTCGGGCGTCAGGCGCGCCCACACCGGGTACAGGGTCTTGAGCCAGGGAAACAGAGGCTGGTTGACCACCGGCGCCCAGGCGCGGGTCAGGGTCTGGTAGAAGTGATGATGGGTGTTGATCAGGCCCGGCAGGACCACATGCTCGCGGGCATCGAAGGTCTGGTCGCAGGGTGTCGAAGGACGCTGGCCGGCGCCGAGCAATTCGACGATGACGCCGTTCTCGATGACCAGACCGCCGGCGGCGTCGAGGTCATTGGCGGTGAAAATAGCGAGGGGGTTCTTGATCCAGATACGGGTGCGGGTAGCTGCCATTGAGCAGGCTCCTCTGAGGGTGAGTTCAGGTAAGCCAGCTCAGTGTTGACCCTGTCTGCTGATCCAGGTGCGCCCGGTGAGGGCGTGGTGGCGACGATACGCGCACAGGCGGCATCGTCGCAAGGGGCAATCACCAGGGGATGGTCTGGCCCTGGTAGTCGATGAAGTGGTGGCCGCCGCGGCCGCTGTAGGCCTCGACCTGGGCCACCAGACCGCGGCAGCTGTCGACGATTTCCAGTTCGGCACCGTCGCCGCCCATGTCGGTCTTGACCCAGCCGGGGTGCAGCGACAGCACGGTGGGGCGTGGCTCGGCCAGGGTGCAGACGAAGCTGTTGGTCAACGAGTTGAGCGCCGCCTTGCTCGCCTTGTACAGCGCCAGGTTGTTGCCTTCCGGGTTGGCCACGCTGCCCAGTCCCGAACTCATGAATGCCAGCACCGCGCCCTGGGGCCGCAGTTGCCCGATGAAGCGCTCGGCCAGGCGGATCGGTGCTGCCACGTTGGTCATGAACAGCTGGCCCAGTTCGGCGGCCGTGGCGCCGCTGGCCGACTGGTGGTCGGGGCCGAGGATGCCGGCGTTGACGAACAGCAGGTCGAACACTTGGCCGTCCAGGCGGGTGACCAGGGCATCGAGTGAGGCGCCGTCGTCGATGTCCAGGGTTTCGATGCGCACCTCGGGCACGGCACGCAGGGCGTCGGCGCGTTGCGGGTCGCGCACGGTGGCGGTGACCTGCCAGCCGTTGGCGCGCAGCTGCTGCACCAGGCCCAGGCCAAGGCCGCGCGAGGCGCCGATGATCAGAGCGGTTCGGGTCGAACGCATGGGGTTTCTCCTGATAACGAAACGGGCTTCATGCCGCCGGGCCATCGCCCTGGCATGAAAGCAGTATTAGCGGGGTTCGGGATTCAACGGGCAGGCCTGGCCGAGCCGTTGTCGCAGTTCGTGGCGCAGGTGTTCCAGCTCGGCGATGCGGGTCTCGATCAGTGCCAGCTTGTCCTGCAGCAGGCGGGTCACGGCGCTGTCCGGGTCGCTCGCCTGCCACAGCGCACCGACGCTGTCGCCGATCTCGCCCAGGGTGAAGCCCAGGCGCTGGGCGGTTTTGATGTACAGCACCAGTTGCACCATGTCGGCCGGGTAATCCCGGTAGCCGTTGCTGGTGCGCCGGGCGGCGATCAGCCCACGCTGCTCGTAGAAACGCAGCGTGTCGCGGCTGACATCGCAGGCCTGGGCCAGTTGTCCGATGCGCATGGGGTGAACTCGAAGGGGCTTGACCTTGGAGTGTACTCCAGGCTTTAGCCTCGCGGCTCCTCACATCAATGGAGCTGTACCCATGTGGACCCCCGAACGTTACCGCCGCCTGGTGCGGGTCAGCGGCTGGTACGACCTGCTGGTGACCATCGCCTTCGTCACGCCCTGGAGCTTCGCCGCCCTGCACGGCGCGTTGCAGTTGATCAGCCGCAGCCTGGATCTGCCGGGCACGCTGCCGCCGTTCGAGCCGATGCACATGCTGATGGCCAACCTGATGGGCTCGATCGTCTGCGTCTGGTCGGTACTGCGCATCCGCCAGCCACAGATCCTCTTCGGCCGCTACGACGCCGCCGGCCGCCTGCTGTTCGCCACCTGGCAGGCCTACGCCCTGAGCCAGGGCGCCACGGTGCTGATCGCGGTATTCCTGGCCCTCGAACTCGCCTGGTGCATCGCCCAACTGCTGCCGGTACGGGAGGCCGCGCAGCCTGTCGTGGCTGAAGCCCCTCCCACGGTCTGAGGCGATCCTGGGATGGATGGCTACTGCCAGTCCAGGGTCAGGGCTTCCTGCCAGGCGAAGCGTTCGAAGTGGCTGGCGACCACGTGCTGGAGTTTTTCCAGGCCGGCGGCGTCGTTGCTCTGCACGCTCAGGCGCAGGCCGCCGGCTTCGGCGGTGAGCAGGGCGAGGCCCATTTCGAATTCGATGCGCCCGTGCTGCTCGTCGAATTCGACGGGGATCTTGTGGGCGAAGTGTTTGCACAGGCGGCCGATGTAGCGCCCGGGTGTTTCGGTGGTGACGAATGCACTGCTGGACAGCATGGAAGTTCCTCGCAGGTTGCGCGGGCGTGGCCGGTGCCACGCCCGCACGGTGGATCAATAACCGACGGTAAAGCGTTGTTGGACGTGAGCCGGGCGTTCCAGTTCATCGATGATCGCCACGGCGAGGTCGGCCACGGAAATGCCGGCCGGCTCGTCGCCCTTCATCAGCAGCTCGTCGCCGCCGATGCGGAACTGGCCGCTGCGCTCGCCGGGGTGCAGGTGGGCGGGCGGTGAGATGAAGCTCCAGTCCAGGCTGGTTTCAGTCTTGAGCAGGTTCAGGGCCTGGCGTGCGCCTTCGGCACCGTCCTTGTATTCGGCCGGGAAGTCCGGGGTGTCGATCAGTTGCAGGCCGGGCGCCACGTACAGGCTGCCGGCACCGCCGACCACCAGCAGGCGCTTCACGCCGGCCTGTTTGGCGGCGGCATAGATGGCCTCGGTGCCCTGGATGAACTCGGCGCGAATGTTGGCATTGCCCCAGCCCGGGTTGAAGGCATGGATCACCGCATCGTGACCGGCGATCAGCGCCGCCAGGGCGCTTGCGTCATGCACGTCGCCAGCAACCGCCGTGAGGGCGGCATGCTGCGGCAGTTTCTGCGGGTTGCGCACGATGCCGGTGACCTGGTGTTCGCGGTCCAGGGCTTCTTGCAGGACGGCTGCACCAACGAAGCCGCTGGCGCCGATCAAGGCGATTTTCATAGGGGGTTATCCGCTTGTGTTGAGGTGGAAAGATAATGACAGCTGGATAAATGGCGGAAAAATAGGCTAAAACTGCTTTGACTATTAAGCGGATCTTATTAATGGAACAGCTAAAGCGCATGGCGATCTTCGCCACGGTGGTCGATCGCGGGTCCATGGTGGCGGCGGCCGAGGTGCTGGGCATGACGGCCTCGGCGGTCAGCCAGCAGATCCGCAAGCTGGAGGACAGCACCCAGGTCAGCCTGCTGCACCGCACCACCCGCAAGCTGACCCTGACCGAGGCGGGGCATACCTTTTACCAGAGCTGCGCCCAGGTCCTGGCCCTGGCGCAGCAGGCCGAACAGCGCCTGGCCGAGTTGCGCGACGCGCCGGTGGGGGAGTTGCGCATCGCCGCGCCCGTGGGGTTTTCCGGCCGGCCGATCAGTGCCGCCCTGGCGCCGCTGTTGCAGGCCCACAGCGGGCTCAGCATCAAGCTGTTCTTCCAGGACGAGCAGATCGACCTGATCGAACAGCGCATCGACCTGGCCATCCGGGTGGGCACCCTGGAGGACTCCAGCCTGGTGGCGCGGCATATCGGCGATACCCGCATGCTGCTGTGCGCAGCCCCCGCCTACCTGGCGCGCAGAGCGCCGATCAACCACCCTGAAGACCTGATCGGGCAGGATTGGGTAACGCTCAACGGTGCGCCCCACAACAGCGTGCTAAGCCTGCAGCATGCCACCGACGGCGAGGTGCAGAAGCTGCGCGTCGAGAGTCGTGTAGGCTGTAACAACATCCTCGCGGTGCGCCATTTCACCCTCGCGGGCATGGGCATCTCGCTGCAGCCGGAGCAGGAAGTGCGCGAAGAACTGACGAGCGGCAGCCTGAGGGAATTGCTGCCGCAGTGGCACCTGCCGGCTTCCGGGGTGTACCTGGTCACGCCACGCCGGGATGCGCAGCCGGCCAAGGTCCGTTATGCCATCGAGGCATTGCGCCGGCATTTGTTCAACGGTTGAGACCTGAGGCCCGCCATGGGCTGGGCGCTGCCGGAGGATTGCCGTATAACGGGCAACAAACAGGAACTGGGCAACAAAGGATCCGCGGTCAAAGCTGATGAAGACGCCAAAACGTATAGAACCCCTGGTCGAAGACGGTCTGGTCGATGAGGTGATACGCCCCCTGATGAGCGGCAAAGAGGCGGCGGTCTACGTAGTGCGCTGTGGCAACGAGTTGCGCTGCGCCAAGGTCTACAAAGAAGCCAACAAGCGGGGTTTCCGCCAGGCCGCCGAGTACCAGGAGGGCCGCAAGGTTCGTAACAGCCGTGACGCGCGCGCCATGGCCAAAGGCTCCAAGTACGGGCGCAAGGGGCAGGAAGAAGCCTGGCAGAACGCCGAAGTGGCGGCGCTGTTTCGTCTGGCTAACGCCGGCGTGCGCGTGCCCAAGCCCTACGACTTTCTCGAAGGCGTACTGTTGATGGAGCTGGTCACCGATGGCGAGGGCGATGTGGCGCCGCGCCTCAACGACGTCGACCTGCTGCCCGAGGATGCCCGCGAGTTCCACGCGTTCATGATCCAGGAAATCGTCAAGATGCTGTGCGCCGGCCTGGTGCACGGCGACCTGTCCGAATTCAACGTGCTGCTCGGCCCGGAAGGGCCGGTGATCATCGACTTGCCCCAGGCGGTGGACGCGGCCGGCAACAACCACGCGTTCCGCATGCTGGAGCGCGACGTCGGCAACATGGCGGCCTATTTCGGCCAGTACGCGCCCGAGCTCAAGTACAGCAAGTACGCCAAGGAAATGTGGGCGTTGTACGAGGAAGGCAAACTGACCCCGGACACCCCGCTGACCGGCGAATTCAAGGACGAGGAAGACAGCGCCGACGTGGACGCCGTGATGCGCGAGATCAAGGCGGCGCTGGCCGAAGAGGCGCGGCGCCAGGCCCTGCTCAATGCCGAAGACGCGCCCCAGGGCGAGGAACCGACGCCGCCCTGGATGCGCTGAGGGTTACAGGCGGGCCGCCTGGAAGGTGTCGCAGCGCGCGACGTTGCCTTCGTCGAAGCCCAGCCTGAACCAGCGCATGCGCTGCGCCGAGGTGCCGTGGGTGAAGGAGTCCGGCACCACCTGGCCACGGGTCTGTTTCTGCAGGCGATCGTCGCCGATGGCATTGGCGGCGTTCAGCGCTTCCTCCAGGTCCCCCGGCTCCAGCCAGTCCAGGCGCTGCTGGGCGTGGTGGGCCCAGACCCCGGCCAGGCAATCGGCCTGCAGCTCCTGACGAACCAGCAACCCGTTGTCCCCCTCCATTTTCTCGCCGCGCTGGCGCGCGGTGTTGACCTTGGCCGACACGCCCAGCAGGGTCTGCACGTGGTGGCCCACCTCATGGGCGATGACGTAGGCCTGGGCAAAGTCGCCGGCCGCGGCGAAGCGCTGCTCCAGCTCGCGGAAGAACTCCAGGTCGAGGTACACCTGCTGGTCGCCCGGGCAGTAGAAGGGACCGACCGCCGAACTGGCGAAGCCACAGGCGGAATTCACGCCGCCGCTGAACAGCACCAGGGTCGGGTCACGGTACTGACGGTTGGCGCCCTGGAAGATTTCGCGCCAGGTGTCTTCGGTGTCGCCGAGGATGGCCCGGACGAATTCCGATTGCTCGTCGTTGGCCGGTGGCGCCTGCCGAGGGGCCTGGGCGCTGTTCTGGGTGGCCTGGCCGGCCAGTTGCCCGAGAATCTGCAGCGGGTCCTGGCCCATCAGCAGGCCGACGATCACCACGATGGCGACGCCGCCCAGGCTCAGGCCCTTGCCACCGCCCATGCGCATGCCGCCACCGCTGCCGCGCGCATCCACTACGTTGTCGCTGCGTCGTGCCCGTTTCCAGCGCATTGCCCGGCTCCTGCTGCCAATCCCGTTCCTCAGTGTCGTCGCAGTCCGGCGGGCGCGCCAGCCCGGCCGTCAGCGCATCACTGGGCCGGGTAGGCGGTGATCACCTGTTCGCCGCCCTGCTTGTCGAGGCCGATGACCTGGTAGGCGTCACGGATGTTACCGCGCTCCATGCCCGGGGAACCGGTGGGCATGCCGGGCACGGCGGCGCCCAGCAGATCCGGCCGGGCGCGTAGCTTGAGAATGTCAGCGGCGGGCACGTGGCCCTCGACGAATTTGCCGTCGATCACACCCGTGTGGCAGGACCCCAGGCGCGGCGGTACGCCGAGGCGCTGCTTGACCGCGGCCATGTCCGGCTCGACGTGGTCGTTGACGGTGAAACCGTTGTCCTGCAGGTGGCTGATCCAGGCCGTGCAGCAGCCGCAGTTGGCGTCGCGGTGCACGTCGATGGTCAAGGGCTCGGCGGCCTGGACGAACCCGGCGAACAGGGCGGTGAGCATCATGATCGGGCGCATGCGGCTTACTCCTGAGGATAAAGAGGCGAGCATAGCGCGCCGACAGCACGGCCCCAAGGGCCGTGGTTTGCGGATGGGCCCCGGGGGCTTATGCTGCGAACACGATGACCCCGAGGTGAACCGGCCATGCTGCTCGCACGCGTGATCCTGATCATCCAGATCCTGGCCTTGGCGGGCCTGGGGCTGGCGTATTTCATCCGGCCCCATGAAATGGCCAACCTGAGCGGCATGCTGTTGCTGGCGCCGGCGGCGGCCACCGATGTGCGGGCCTACTACGGCGGGCTGCAGATCGGCCTGGCGGCCTTCCTGGCGTTGTCGCTCAGCCGCCTGGAACTGATGCGGGGCGCGCTGATGCTGATGGTGTTGCTCTATTGCGCGCTGGCCATGGCGCGCATCGGCGGCCTGTGGCTGGACGGCGGCACCCAGCAGACTTTCAACCTCTATGCCCTGTTGCTGGAGGTGGTGTCGGCCGGGCTGTGCTTCTGGGCGCTACGCGGCCTGGACCGCGACTAGCGCCGCTCCAGCAGCACGCCACTTTCCATGTGGTGGGTGTAGGGGAACTGGTCGAACAGGGCGCAGCGCGTGACCTTGTGGGTGTCGTTGAGCTGGGCGATGTTGGCGGCCAGGGTCTCCGGGTTGCAGGAGATGTAGAGGATGCGCTCGAAGCGCCGGGTCAGCTCGCAGGTATCCGGGTCCATGCCGGCGCGCGGCGGGTCGACGAACACGCTGCCGAAGTCGTAGCTTTTCAGGTCGATGTCGGCCAGGCGGCGGAACGGGCGCACCTCGTTCAGCGCTTCGGTCAGCTCCTCGGCGGACAGGCGCACCAGGGTCACGTTATCCACCCCGTTGTCGTCCAGGTTGGCCAGGGCCGCGTTGACCGAGGACTTGCTGATCTCGGTGGCCAGCACCTTGCGCACGCGGGTGGCCAGGGGCAGGGTGAAGTTGCCGTTGCCGCAGTACAGCTCCAGCAGGTCGTCCTGGCGCTCGCCCAGCACCTCGTAGGCCCAGCCGAGCATCTTCTGGTTCACCTCGCCGTTGGGCTGGGTGAAGGCACCTTCCGGCTGGCGGTAGCGGAAGGTCCGGCCCGCGGCCTGCAGGGCTTCTTCCACGTAGTCCTTGCCAACGACGATGCGCTTGCCGCGGGAGCGGCCGACCAGGTTCACCTGCAGCGCGGCGGCCAGCTTCTCGGCTTCCGCCTGCCAGGCGTCGTCCAGCGGGCGGTGGTAGCACAGGGTGATCAGGGCGTCGCCGGACAGGGTGGTGAGGAACTCGACCTGGAACAGCTTGAAACCCAGGGCCTTGCTGCCCTGCCAGGCCGCTTTCAGGCGCGGCATCAGCTCGTTGATGCGGGCGCTGGCGATCGGGAAGTCGTCGAAGAAGATCGGCGTGTGCTTGTCGCCGGCTTCGAACATGGCGTAGTGCCGGTCCTCGCCCTCGCGCCACAGGCGGAACTCCGCACGCAGGCGGTAGTGCTCGCGCGGCGATTCGAACACCTCGGGGGTGGGGGCGTCGAACGGCGCCAGCAGTTCGACCAGGCGGGCCTTCTTCTCGGCGAGTTGGGCGTCATAGAGGGCAGGGTCGAATGCAGGGCGGCTCATCGGTCACTCATGGGGCAGGAAAACGGGGCGCCATTGTAGCGATTCCCTTGCCAGCGTGCCGCCGTCGTCGATCATCGGTGAGGCGGGACGCGGAGCTCCGGGGAGTCGTTCCCACGCGGGGCGTGGGAACGATCAGGCGGGGTGGTGTTTGTGTGGTGGGCTGAAGCCCACCCCACGGGGAATGGCTGCTGTTTGTGTGGTGGGCTAAAGCCCACCCTACGGGGAATGGCTGCTGGCTGTGTGGTGGGCTAAAGCCCACCCTACGGGGAGTGGCTGCTGCTTGTGTGGTGGGCTGAAGCCCACCCTACGGGGGAGTGGCTGCTGGCTGTAGGGTGGGCTTCAGCCCACCAGGGACTCAGAACAGCGCCAGCTTGATCACGCAGAACACCGCCAGTGCCACCAGCATGCCGTTCAGCTCGCGGGCGCGGCCGGCCAGGGTCTTGGCGGCCACCCAGGTGATGAAGCCGAAGGCGATGCCGGTGGCGATGGAGTAGGTCAGCGGCATGGCCAGCGCGGTGACGACCACGGGGGCGGCGACGGTGATGTCGTCCCAGTCGATCTCGGCCATCCCCGAGGCCATCAGCACGGCGACGAACAGCAGCGCCGGTGCGGTGGCGAAGGGCGGCACGCTGCCGGCCAGCGGGGCGAAGAACAGGGCGAACAGGAACAGCACGGCGACCACGATGGCGGTCAGGCCGGTACGTCCGCCCGCGCTGACGCCGGCAGCCGATTCGATGTAGCTGGTGGTGGTGCTGGTGCCCAGCAGCGAGCCGCCCAGCGCCGCGGTACTGTCGGCGATCAGGGCGCGGCCCATCTTCGGCAGGTGGCCGTCCTTGCGCATCAGGCCGGCTTTCTTGGCCACGGCGATCAGGGTGCCGGAGTTGTCGAACAGGTCGACGAACAGGAAGGCGAAGATCACGCTGATCAGGCCCACATCCAGCGCGCCGGCGATGTCCAGCTGCATGAAGGTCGGGGCCAGGGAGGGCGGCATCGACACCACGCCGCCGAACTCGCTGACGCCAAGCCAGATGCTGAGGCCGGTGACCACCAGGATGCTGATCAGCACGGCGCCGGTCACGCGCATGGCCTCCATGCCGATGATCAGGAAGAAACCGAGGATTGCCAGCAGCGCCTGTGGGCTGCCCATGTCGCCCATGCCGACCATGGTGGCCGGGTTGGCAACGACGATGCCGGCGTTCTGCAGGGCGATCAGCGCCAGGAACAGGCCGATGCCGGCGGCGATGGCCGAGCGCAGCTCCAGCGGAATGCTGTTGATGATCCATTCACGGATCTTGAAGATCGACAGCAGAAAGAACAGGCACGCCGAGAGGAACACCGCGCCCAGTGCCACCTGCCAGGTGTGGCCCATGCCCAGCACCACGGTGTAGGTGAAGAAGGCATTGAGGCCCATGCCCGGTGCCAGGGCGATCGGGTAGTTGGCGATCAGGCCCATGACCACCGAGCCGAACGCGGCCGCCAGGCAGGTGGCGACGAAGATCGCACCCTTGTCCATGCCGGTTTCGCCGAGGATGCTCGGGTTGACGAACAGGATGTAGGCCATGGTCAGGAAGGTGGTAACGCCCGCGAGCACCTCGGTACGCACGTTGGTGTTGTGGGCTTGGAGTTGGAACAGTCTTTCCAGCATGCTGGGCTCCCCAGGGCGGCAATCGCGCCGTTGACTAACTGATCGAAAGCAAAGCACATCCCGGGCCAGATGCAGGATTGTGCTGCCGATCAGAAAAAAGGCGCGCATCATAACAGCATGCCCCGGGCCGGTGAATTTATGACCGGACGGGCTGTTCGGGTTCTGTATCGCAAGGAGAAGGCCATGACCACACGTGCCGTAATCACCGTTGCCGATGGGGTCGAAGACCTCGAATGCGTGACCTTGATCGATGTGCTGCGCCGCGCCGAGGTCGAGGTGGTGGTGGCCAGCATCGAAGGCCGCCGGATGATCACCTGCGCCCGCGGCACCCGGCTGACCGCCGATGCCATGCTGGTCGATGTGCTGGCCCAGGATTTCGACCTGATCGTGCTGCCCGGCGGCATGCCGGGCGCCCAGCGCCTGGCCGAGCACGAACCGCTGGCCGAACGGGTGCGCCAGCAGGCCAAGGCCGGCAAGCTGTTCGCCGGCATCTGCGCCGCGCCTGCCGTGGCCCTGCAGCAGTACGGTGTGCTCAGGCAGCGGCGCATGACCTGCTACCCGAGCTTCAGCGACCGCCTGAGCGGCTGCACCTTCGTCGACCAGCCGGTGGTGGTCGACGGCAATTGCATCACCAGCCAGGGCCCTGGCACCGCCCTGGAATTCGCCCTGACCCTGGTCGAGCAGTTGCGCGGCAAAGGCACCCGGCGCCAGGTGGCGGAGGCCATGCTGGTCGGCTAGCCGTCGGTGCGTCTTCTCTGGGCACGGTGCCGACAGGGTGCACCGTGTGATGCGCGACCCGATCCCGGTGCGTTTTCCCGCGGCCGACTGGGTGTCGGGCCGATCCTGTCGGCCGTGCTGGGGCTGCTGACGTTCACCCTGTGCTTGCTTCCTCGATCTCGCTTCGCGCGGTGGCGCGCCGGCTGCCTGGCCAGTACTCGTCTGGCGGCAGATGGCCCCAGTGGGCAAGCAGATTCTGGTCTGGGTGGTGATCCTGGCGCTGGCCTTCGCGTTGTCACGGAGGGTGATCGAATCGAAGCAGCAGGAGCGCGAGGTGAATACGCCCCTGTCATGGGACCCGCTGGCGCTCTGCAGCGGTCGGACAGGGCAGCCCAGGAGGCCTGCGACGAGGCCAGGCGAATGGTGCGTGATGTGATGGAGGGGGTGGAGCAGGCGCCTGCCGAGTGGCAGGCACCGTAACCGAGAGGGCGCCTCAGGGCGCCTTGGTATCGCCCACCAGCGGATCACGCATGTGATCGCGGGTGGCCAGGGCCGGGAACAGCTTGATCCACAGCCCGGTCACCACCAGCGCACCGACGCCGCCGATCATCACCGCCGGTACGGTGCCGAACCAGCTGGCGGTGAGGCCCGCGCGGAAGTCGCCGAGCTGGTTGGAGGCGCCGATGAACAGGCCGTTCACCGCCCCCACGCGGCCGCGCATTTCATCCGGGGTCTGCAACTGCACGAAGGCGCCGCGGATCACCATGCTGATCATGTCGGCGGCACCGAGCACCACCAGGGTCGCCAGGCTGAACCACAGCGAGGTGGACAGGCCGAAGCCGATGGTGGCGACGCCGAAGATCGCCACCGAGGTGAACATCACCGGGCCGACCCGCCGCTCGATGGGGTGGCGTGCCAGCCAGATCGACATCAGCAACGCGCCCACTGCCGGGGCCGAGCGCAGCAGGCCCAGGCCCCAGGGGCCGGTCAGCAGGATGTCCTTGGCGAACACCGGCAGCAGGGCGGTGGCGCCGCTGAGCAGCACCGCCACCATGTCCATGGACACCGCGCCGAACACTTCCGGCCGGCTGCGGATGAAGCGGAAGCCGGCCAGCAGCGACTCCACCGAAACCTTCTGCTTCAGCGGCTTCTGTTGCGACGGCAGGCTGAGCATCAGGCTCAGGGCGATGACGTACAGCACCATGGCCGGGCCGTAGACCCAGGCCGAGTCCACGGCGTAGAGCAGGCCGCCCAGGGCCGGGGCGATGATGGTCGCGCTCTGCATCGCCGAGGCGGAAGCGGCCACGGCCGCGGGGAACAGGCCCGGCGGCACGATGTTCGGCAGCAGTGCCTGGGTGGTGGGCATCTCGAAGGCACGGGCGGTGCCGAGCAGGAAGGCAATGGCGAAGATCATCTCGCGGCTGATGCCGCCGGTGCTGCTGCCGATCAGCAGGGCCATGGCAATCAGCCCCTGGGCGCCCTGGCAGAGCGCGGCGACCTTGCGCCGGTCGAAGCGGTCCGCGACATGCCCGGTAATCAGGATGAAAAGGATCTTCGGCAAGAATTCGATCAGCCCCACCAGGCCCAGGTCGAGCACGCTACCGGTGAGGGTGTACATCTGCCAGCCGATGGCCACGGTGATCATCTGGAAGCCGCTGGCGGTGAACACGCGGGCCAGCCAGAAGAAGATGAATGGCCGGTGGTGACGCAGGAGAAGCGTGCCGTGGGTGCTCATGGATAGATAGCTAGCTATTGGAAAGGATGGCCAGCCTAGCATGACTGCAGGGCTTGGGTTTCATGGTTGGGGAGGGAAACACTGTTGCATCGGTGCGACTTGCGCGACAAATAACCACAGCGGTGCACGGGGTGGCTGGGGGTACTCTTTGTGGCATGGTTGATCCAGGTCAAAACCGCGCTTCGGTTTTTGATGGTGAGCCCGCTGGGCTTCGTTCTTCAATCATCCCCGCTGAAAAACAAGAACAATTCCGTGCAATCAAGTTCCAACCCTTGCACAGGACAGTGCTCCGAGTAACCTGACTGAGGATGTTCTATGTTCGGTTTAGAGGCGTTAGATCTCGCCCGAATCCAGTTCGCGTTCACCATCTCCTTCCACATCGTCTTCCCGGCGATCACCATCGGCTTGGCCAGTTACCTGGCGGTACTGGAAGGCCTATGGCTGCGAACTCACGAAAACGTCTACCGCGACCTCTACCATTTCTGGTCCAAGATCTTTGCCGTCAACTTCGGCATGGGGGTGGTTTCTGGCCTGGTCATGGCCTACCAGTTCGGCACCAACTGGAGCGCGTTCTCCGATTTTGCCGGTGCGATCACCGGGCCGCTGCTGACCTATGAGGTGTTGACCGCGTTCTTCCTGGAGGCCGGCTTCCTGGGGGTCATGCTGTTCGGCTGGAACCGCGTCGGCCCGGGCCTGCACTTCTTCTCCACGGTGATGGTGGCCCTGGGCACGCTGGTCTCGACCTTCTGGATTCTCGCCTCCAACAGCTGGATGCACACCCCGCAGGGCTACGAAATCATCGACGGCCGTGTTATCCCGGTGGACTGGTTCGCGGTGGTGTTCAACCCGTCCTTCCCGTATCGCCTGGCGCACATGGCCACGGCGGCGTTCCTCGCCACGGCGTTCTTCGTCGGCGCTTCGGCGGCCTGGCACCTGTTGCGTGGCCGCGATAACCCGGCGATTCGCAAGATGCTGTCGATGGCGATGTGGATGGCCCTGCTGGTAGCGCCGGTCCAGGCCGTGATCGGCGACTTCCACGGCCTCAATACCCTCAAGTACCAGCCGGCCAAGATCGCGGCGATCGAGGGGCACTGGGAAAACGTCGGCGACGAGCCGACCCCGCTGATCCTGTTCGGCTGGCCGGACATGGAACGCGAGGAAACCCGCTTCAAGGTCGAGATTCCTGCCCTGGGCAGTCTGATCCTGACCCACAGCCTGGATAAACAGGTGCCCGCGCTGAAGGAGTTCGCCCCGGAAGACCGGGCCAACTCGACCATCGTGTTCTGGACCTTCCGGGTCATGGTCGGCCTCGGCATGCTGATGATCGTCACCGGTATCTGGGCGTTGTGGCTGCGTTTGCGCGGGCGCCTGTTCCAGAGCCGGCCGTTCCTGCACATGGCGCTGTGGATGGGACCATCGGGCATCATCGCCATCCTGGCCGGCTGGTACACCACCGAGATCGGTCGCCAGCCCTGGATCATTCACGGGTTGATGCGCACCGCCGATGCGTCGTCCGGGCACAGCTTCGCGCAGATGAGCCTGACCCTGATCATGTTCGTGGTGGTCTATTTCGCCCTGTTCGGCGTGGGCATCAGCTACATGCTGCGCCTGGTGCGCAAAGGGCCGATCACCGACGAAGGCAAGGAAACCGCCGATGGCGGACCGGGCCAGAAACGCACACCTGCCCGTCCGCTGTCCGCCGCCAAGGAAGACCTCGATGACGGCGGTACCGACGACGCCACCCGGGAAAGGAGCTGAATATGGGTATCGATCTCTCGCTGATCTGGGCCGTGATCATTGTCTTCGGGATCATGATGTACGTGGTCATGGACGGCTTCGACCTGGGCATCGGCATCCTTTTCCCCTTCGTCGAGGACGAAGGGGAGCGCGATGTGATGATGAACACTGTGGCACCGGTCTGGGACGGTAACGAAACCTGGCTGGTGCTGGGCGGCGCGGCGCTGTTCGGTGCCTTCCCGCTGGCCTACGCGGTGGTGCTGAGCGCGCTCTACCTGCCGCTGATCTTCATGCTGTTGGGGCTGATCTTCCGTGGCGTGGCGTTCGAGTTCCGCTTCAAGGCCAAGGCCAACAAGCGGCACATCTGGGACAAGGCCTTCATCGGCGGTTCGCTGGCGGCGACCTTCTTCCAGGGGGTGGCGCTGGGGGCCTACATCGATGGCTTCCAGGTGGTGGACCGGGCCTATGCCGGTGGCGCGTTCGACTGGCTGACGCCGTTCTCGATCTTCTGCGGCGTGGCGCTGATCGCGGCCTATGCCTTGCTCGGCTGCACCTGGCTGATCATGAAGACCGAAGGCCGCCTGCAGAAGCAGATGCACGACCTGGCGCGCCCGCTGGTGTTCGTGGTGCTGGCCGTCACCGGTGTCGTCAGCATCTGGACGCCGCTGGCCCACGCCGATATCGCCGAGCGCTGGTTCAGCCTGCCGAACCTGTTCTGGTTCATGCCGGTGCCCGTGCTGGTGCTGTTGTGCACCTGGCAACTGCTGCGGGCGGTGGCGGATAACGCCAACTACCGGCCGTTCATCCTGACCCTGACCCTGATCTTCCTGGGCTACAGCGGCCTGGGCATCAGCCTGTGGCCGAACATCATCCCGCCGTCGATCAGCATCTGGGAAGCCGCGGCGCCGCCTCAGAGCCAGGGCTTCATGCTGGTCGGTGCGCTGTTCATCATCCCGATCATCCTGATGTACACCGCCTGGAGCTACTACGTGTTCCGCGGCAAGGTGACCCAGGATGACGGCTACCACTGAGGGGCGTGCGATGAGCGATCATTCGGAGAAAAAGCCGCTCTGGCAGCGCCTCGGCTGGCTGGTGGTGATCTGGACCGGCAGCGTGCTGGCGCTCGGCACGGTGTCCTGGCTGCTGCGCCAGTTCATGCAGGCCGCGGGGATGGGCACGCCATAAGGCTCGGCCGGTTGGCGCTTCTGCCGGGTGCAACGATCTGGTTGTTCGTAGGGTGGGTCAGGTGCATGTCTGGAAAGTAGGCGTTGCGCACAGTTCAGGTGGGCTGAAGCCCACCCTACAGGCAGCAGCCGTTTCCCCCGTAGGGTGGGCTTCAGCCCACACCTATCCCTGTCGCGCCGTAACCCGCCAGCGGTTGTTGGGTTTGAGCCTGTCTGGTGGGTTACGCGGCACGCGAATGGCAGTGTGGCATTGAGGCAAGCGTACGGTGCCGCTAACCCACCCTACGGTTTGCGGCAGGTGGCCGGGCCGCTGGGCACGAACCTATTTGGTCGCCTTGAGCACCACGAACTTGGGGTTGGCCGCCACCTGCTCGACGCCGCGGAACAGGCGCTTGAGCTTGGCGTGGTAACCCAGGTGGCGGTTGCCGACGATCCACAATTCTCCCCCGGTGACCAACGCGGCGCGGGCCTGCTGGAACATGCGCCAGGCCAGGAAGTCGCCGACCACCTGCTGCTGGTGGAACGGCGGGTTGCACAGCACCAGGTCCAGTGAATCGGCCGGCTGTTCGGCCAGGCCATCCCCGGCCCGTACCGTCACGGGACGCTCGCCCAGCGCCGCTTGCCAGTTCACCTGGGCCGATTGCACGGCCATGTACGATTCGTCCACCAGGGTCAGCTCGGCCTGCGGGCTGCCCAGCGCATAGGCGATGCCCAGGATGCCGTTGCCGCAGCCGAGGTCGGCCGCACGTACTTTGCTCAGGTGCTTGGGCAGGTGCGGCAGAAAGGCTCGGGTGCCGATGTCCAGGCCTTCGCGGCAGAACAGGTTGGCGTGGTTGAGCAGCTCCAGTGCTGGTTTGTCCACGCGGTAGCGGGTCGGGTAGGGCGATTGCGGCGCCGGACGCTCGCTCGGCGTGGCGTGCAGCAGGCGGGCCTTCTTTACCGCCAGCGAGGCCTGGACCGGGCCGACGTAGGTTTCCAGCAGGTCGCCGGCAGCCCGGGGCAGGTGCTTGATCATGGCGGCCGCCACCACCCGCGCGCCCGGCGCCAGTTGCCCATGCAGGCGGATCAATTGTTCTTCGAGCAGGGCCAGGGTCTTGGGCACGCGGATCAGCACCCAGTCGAACGGCCCCTGGGCCACGGCACTGGCCGGCACGAACTCGACGGCCTGCGCCGGCAGGGCATTGCGCGCCAGGTTGAGTGTCAGACCCAGGTGCGCCAGGTGCGAGTCGCCGCTGCTGATGACCGTGGCACGGCCGGCCAGGCTGGCCGCCAGGGCGCCGAAGCTGTCGTTGAGCACCAATACCCGCGCGTCGGGGGCCAGGCCCTGTTCATGCAGGTGGGCGAGCAGGTACTCGTCGGCGGCATCGAAGGCCTGCAGTGGGTCGGCCTGCTGCTCGGGCTGGCGAACCAGGTCGAGCTGGGCGAAGGGGGTGACGAATAACGGCATCGAAGGGGCTCGCAAGACGAAGGGGCGGCATCAGCCGGGTATTTTGGCACGGGCGCGTGAGAATTTTCCTTAAAGTGCGAGTTGGTTGGAGTTATGCGCACTTGTCGTGCAGCGCCACTTCACGAAAAATCACCCACCTGTCCGCATGGGGCGCGTCGAAGACTGACAAGTCATCCCCCCGGGCAGCATGCCAACAATAACTGGGCGTCGGCTCCAGCAGCCTGAACAGACCCAGTATCTCCTTGGACGCGCAGCGCCTGACCGGGCTCTCGCCGCTCCATACCGCCAACTTTTTCCATGTCGGGCCAGCGCCTGTGCGCTCGCTTGCCGATGTTTTATTGCTCAAGGGTGCACCATGCTCAAGTCCGTTTTTACCGCCGTCCTCGCCACGACCCTGGCGTTCGCCTCGACCGCGAACGCCCGCGAACCGATCGTCATCAAGTTCTCCCACGTGGTGGCCGACGACACACCGAAGGGGCGCGGTGCCCTGATGTTCCAGAAACTGGTGGACGAGCGCCTCGGCGGCCAGGTCAAGGTCGAGGTCTACCCGAACTCGACGCTGTTCGGCGATGCCGACGAGCTGGAAGCCCTGCGCGCCGGCAAGGTGCAGCTGCTGGCGCCGTCGCTGTCCAAGTTCGACCAGTACACCAAGCAGCTGCAGGTGTTCGACCTGCCGTTCCTGTTCGACGACCTGGAGGCGGTCAAGCGCTTCCAGAAGCGGGAAAAGAGCCGTGAACTGCTGCGCTCCATGGCCAAGCACGACATCTATGGCCTGGCGTACTGGAACAACGGCATGAAGCAGCTTTCCGCGACCCGCGCCCTGCACGTGCCCACCGACGCCCAGGGCCTGGCCTTCCGTATCCAGCCGTCGCCGGTGATCGAGGCGCAGTTCGGCGCGATCGGTGCGACCAGCAAGAAGATCGCCTTCGGCGACATGTACCAGGCCCTGCAGAACGGCTCGGTGCAAGGTGCCGAGAACCCCTGGTCGAACCTGGCCAGCCAGCGCCTGGACACCGTGCAGTCGTTCATCACCGAGAGCAACCACGGTTCGCTCAACTACATGCTGATCAGCAACACCAAGTTCTGGACCAGCATCCCGTACCAGGTGCGCGTGCAGCTGGAGTCGATCATCGAAGAAGTGTCCTTCGCGGTGAACCAGGAAGCCGAGGCGCTGAACCAGAAGAGCCGTGAGCAGATCGCTGCCGGCGGCCACAGCAAGCTGGTCACCCTGACCGAGGCCGAGCGTGAAGCCTGGCGCGCTGCCATGCGCCCGCTGTGGAAAACCTTCGAAGCGGACATCGGTGCCGACGTGATCCGCGCCGCGCAGATCGTCAACCGTCGCTGATCGGCTGCAAAGGCCCTTGAGGTTGCGGGTGTTTCGCCGGCGGCCTTTGCGCGACACTGGGGGCATGAACCAGACCGGGAGCCCCCATGTCCGCCAGTGAAGAGAAATTCACCCGCGAAACCCTGCTCGACGTGCAGACCCTGACGCCGAGCCTGTTCACCCTGCGCACCACGCGCGGCCAGGGCTTCCGCTTCCGCGCCGGGCAATTCGCCCGGCTCGGGGTGACGAAAGCCGACGGCTCCGTGGTCTGGCGCGCCTATTCCATGGTCTCGGCGCCCCACGACGAGTTTCTCGAATTCTTCTCGATCGTCGTCCCGGGCGGCGAATTCACCTCCGAACTGAGCCAGCTCAAGACCGGCGATCACCTGCTGCTGGACAAGCAGGCCTTCGGTTACCTCACCCTTGACCGCTTCATCGGCGGGCGCGACCTCTGGCTGCTGGCCAGTGGCACCGGCCTGGCGCCGTTCCTGTCGATCCTGCAGGACTTCGAGGTGTGGGAGCGCTTCGAGCGCATCGTGCTGGTCTACAGCGCGCGTACCGCCGCCGAGCTGGCGTACCAGCCGCTGATCCACGGCCTGCGCGAGCTGGAGCACCTGGCCGAATACGCCGACAAGCTGGTCTACCTGCCGTTGGTCACCCGGGAACAGGCGCCGGGCTGCCTGCACGGGCGCATCACCACGCTGCTCGACAGCGGCGAACTGGAGCGGGCCGCCGGCCTGAACCTGAGCCCCGAGCACTCGCGCCTGATGATCTGCGGCAATCCCCAGATGATCGACGACACCCGCCAGCGCCTGAAGCAGCGTGACCTGCAACTGAGCCTCTCGCGGCGGCCGGGCCAGGTGGCGGTGGAAAGCTACTGGTAAAAAAAAGTTACGAATGGGGCTTTAGCAGATGTGACCAAGTGGATTAGATTGGTCGGCCGTTATTACCGTTCACGGATCTCATGGACAGTGACAGTTGTAGACCGCCCTCACCATCAAGGCTGAGGGCGCGGATTCCCTCCGGCGACGCCTCCCGGCGTACGTCCCTCCGGCAGCGCTGTGCTGCACGTTTTTCCCCACAGACAACCGCTTGCGTACGTGTCGCATCCCTGCGTCGCGCGCTTTGCCGTGTCCGATTTTTACCCGAGAGAGCACCGCATTAAATGGAATGGATCGCTGATCCCACGGCCTGGTTGGGCCTGTTGACCCTGATCGTCCTGGAAATCGTCCTGGGCATCGATAACCTGGTGTTCATCGCCATCCTCGCCGACAAGCTGCCGCCCGAGCAGCGTGACCGCGCGCGGGTGATCGGCCTGAGCCTGGCGCTGATCATGCGCCTGGGCCTGCTGGCCAGCATGGCCTGGCTGGTGACCCTGACCGACCCGTTGATCGACGTGTTCGGCAAGACCTTCTCCGGGCGTGACCTGATCATGCTCTTCGGTGGCGTGTTCCTGCTGTTCAAGGCCACCATGGAGCTGCACGAACGCCTCGAAGGGCGCGTGCACCAGCCGGGCGGCGCGCGCACCTACGCCAAGTTCTGGCCGGTGGTGGCGCAGATCATCGTGCTCGACGCGGTGTTCTCCCTGGACGCGGTGATCACCGCCGTGGGCATGGTCGAACACCTGGAAGTGATGATGATCGCCGTGATCGTCTCCATCGGTCTGATGATCGTCGCCAGCAAGCCGCTGACCGCCTTCGTCAACGCCCGTCCGACCGTGATCATGCTGTGCCTGGGCTTTTTGATGATGATCGGCTTCAGCCTGACCGCCGAAGGCCTGGGTTTCCATATTCCGAAAGGCTACCTGTACGCGGCCATCGGCTTCTCGATCCTCATCGAGGTGTTCAACCAGCTGGCCCGTTCGCGCCGCAAGCGCAGCCTGCAGGGCGAACGTGGCATGCGTGAGCGCACCGCCCATGCGGTGATGCGCCTGCTGGGTGGCAAGGTCCAGGCCGACGAAGTGGGCGAGGACATCGCCGACATGCTCGAGGGCGGTGAAGGCGAAGCGGTGCTGTTCGACCGCCGTGAACGGGTGATGATCAGTGGCGTACTGAGCCTGGCCGAGCAGTCGATCCAGAAGGCGATGACCGACCGCATGGAAGTCGACCGGATCAACCTGGACGACCCGGTGGAAATCATTCATCAGAAACTGCTGGAGTCGCCGCACTCGCGCCTGCTGGTGTCGCGTGGCGATGCCGCGGACGAGCCGCTTGGCTACATCCACAAGAAAGAGCTGTTCAAGGAATTGCTCAAGGGCCAGCAGCCGGACATCGAAAGCCTGGTGCGTGCGCCGGTCAACCTGCCGGACAGCGCCTCGGTGCTCAGCGCCCTGGAGCAGATGCGCCAGGCGTCGACCCACGTGGCCTTCGTGGTCAACGAGTTCGGTGGTTTCGAAGGCCTGCTGACCCTGACCGACATCCTCGAGGCGATTGCCGGCGAGTTGCCGGATGCCAGCGAAGTGGATGGGCCGGACATCGAGACCGTCGACGGCGGCTACCGCGTCAGTGGTGCGCTCAACCTGGCGGTGCTGCGTGACCGCGTCGGCTTCAAGGCCAAGGCCACCGACGACTACCAGACCCTGGCGGGGTTGGTGATGAGCCTGCTCGATCGCCTGCCGCTGATCGGCGACCAGGTGGAGTACGCCGAGTGGACGCTGACGGTCATCGAGGTCAAGGAGCGTCGGGTGGCCAAGCTGCTGCTCAAGCCCAAGGCCGAGTAATACCGACCCATGAAGAAACGGCGCCAGTAGGCGCCGTTTTTTTATTCCCGGTTCTGCTGGGCTTTGAGCAGGTCACGGATTTCGCTGAGCAGTTCCTGGTCCTTGGTCGGCGCAGGCGGGGCGCTCGGCGTGGCCTCTTCGGCACGCTTGAGTTTGTTCAGGCCCTTGATGCCCATGAAGATGGCGAAGGCGATGATGGTGAAGTCGATGACCGTCTGGATGAACTTGCCGTAGGCCAGGGTCACGGCGGGCAGATCGCCCTGGGCTTCCTTGAGCACGATGGCCAGGTCGGAGAAGTCCACCCCGCCGATCAGGATACCCAGCGGCGGCATGACCACGTCGCCGACGAAGGACGAGACGATCTTGCCGAAGGCCGCGCCGATGATGATACCGACGGCCATGTCGACCACGTTGCCCTTGACGGCGAAGGCTTTGAATTCGCTGAGAATGCTCATGGACTGCTCCTTGATGTGAGGCGGGTTTTGGCAGGAAGGGTGTTGCTTAACGGACTCTGTCACGCGCGGACGGTTCAGTCTCGCGGCCAGTCTATCCAGTGACCGCCAGGGGCGATAGCGCTGGCACGGGCGCAACGGCCCTGCGCCGCGCCTCTGCGCCGCCATTGACGCGGATCAACAGGTCACGCCGGATACCAAATTAGAGTGGCAGAAATTTCAGCAAATGGGAGCATCGCCATGCACATCGATTACTCCAGCCAGGCCGAGCCGGACTTTCAGCGGCTGCGCAGCAACCCGGCCTACGCCGCCCTGGCCGAGCAGTACGAAGACGTGGTGCGCCGCATCGCCCGCATCGAGGACGGCATCGAGCGGCCCGATGGCGTACCGCTGTCCGCCCTCAAGCTGCGCCGCTCCGGTCTGCGCGAAGACCTGGTGCGCCTGCAGCACAAGGCCAAGGGCGACTGCTGCAACTGTGGTCGCAACTGCGGCGGCTGACGACAGCCGGTCGGACGGTTGCAGTCGCGGCCGATGGTCTAAGGTCAATCCTTGAACATCCACACCAAGAGGAGTGACCCATGACTGCCGAGCACAATCTGCGTGAGGAGTTTCGCGAGTTCGGGGACCAGCTGACCGAACTGCGCAAGAGCGATCCGGGATTCGATGGCCTGGTGGGGCGTTACCAGGACCTGGACAAACGCATCGTCGGCCTCGAGTCGGGCACCCAGTCGTTCGACGATGAAACCCTCGGACGCCTGCGTCGCGAGCGGGTGCTGCTCAAGGACAAGATCGTCCAGAAACTGACCTACGGCTAGACGCCACCGCCCGCCCTGGCGCGGTCCGTCCGCGGCCGCGCCACTTTGTTTCGCCCCTTCGCGGTGCCCGGCATTCGCGTCGCTCGATTCCCAAGGTCTGTAAATTTATCCAGTTGTTCGGTATCGTTTCGGCCTTCGCTCATCAGGCAGGACGACTCTTCCCATGGCCAAGGCCAAGCGCATGTATGGCTGCACCGAATGCGGTGCCACCTTTCCCAAATGGGCCGGCCAGTGCGGCGAATGCGGTGCCTGGAACACCCTGGTGGAAACCGTGCTCGACGCTGCGTCCGGCACGCCCAGCGGCCGCACCGGTTGGGCCGGGCAGCAGGCGCAGCTGAAGACCCTGGCCGAGGTCAGCGTCGAGGAAATGCCGCGTTTCTCCACCGCCTCCGGCGAGCTGGACCGCGTGCTGGGCGGCGGCCTGGTGGACGGCTCGGTGGTGCTGATCGGCGGCGACCCGGGGATCGGCAAGTCGACCATCCTGCTGCAGACCCTGTGCAACGTCGCCACGCGCTTTCCGGCGTTGTACGTCACCGGCGAGGAATCGCAGCAACAGGTGGCCATGCGCGCCCGGCGCCTGGGCTTGCCGGAAGACAAGCTCAAGGTCATGACCGAGACCTGCATCGAGACCATCATCGCCACGGCACGGGTGGAAAAGCCCAAGGTCATGGTCATCGACTCGATCCAGACCATCTTCACCGAACAACTGCAATCGGCACCCGGCGGGGTGGCCCAGGTGCGCGAAAGCGCCGCCTTGCTGGTGCGCTTCGCCAAGCAGAGCGGCACGGCGATCTTCCTGGTTGGCCATGTGACCAAGGAGGGCGCCCTGGCGGGGCCGCGCGTGCTGGAGCACATGGTCGACACGGTGCTGTATTTCGAAGGCGAAGCCGATGGCCGACTGCGCCTGTTGCGGGCGGTGAAGAACCGCTTTGGCGCGATCAACGAGCTGGGCGTCTTCGGCATGACCGACAAGGGCCTGAAGGAGGTCACCAACCCGTCGGCGATTTTCCTCACCCGCGCCCAGGAAGAAGTGCCCGGCAGCATCGTCATGGCCACCTGGGAGGGCACTAGGCCAATGCTGGTGGAGGTGCAGGCCCTGGTCGACACCAGCCACCTGGCCAACCCGCGCCGCGTCACTCTGGGCCTCGACCAGAACCGCCTGGCCATGCTGCTGGCGGTGCTGCACCGCCACGGCGGCATTCCCACCTATGACCAGGACGTGTTCCTCAACGTGGTGGGCGGGGTCAAGGTGCTGGAAACCGCCTCGGACCTGGCGTTGATGGCCGCGGTGATATCCAGCCTGCGCAACCGGCCGCTGGCCCACGACCTGCTGGTGTTCGGTGAGGTGGGGCTGTCGGGGGAGATCCGCCCGGTACCGAGCGGTCAGGAACGCCTCAAGGAGGCGGCCAAGCATGGCTTCAAGCGCGCCATCGTGCCGAAGGGCAATGCGCCGAAAGAGGCGCCGGCGGGGTTGCAGGTGATTGCCGTGACCCGGCTCGAACAGGCCCTGGACGCGCTGTTCGAATAGGGCCGGTAAACGGCGAGGGCGTTCAGTCGTCCTCGCCGAGGGCCGCCAGCTCACGCTCGAGCAGGCTTTCATCGCCCAGGTTGAGCTCGATCAGACGGCGCAGGTGGCTGATCGAGTCCAGGTCGATGTGCCGGCAGACGAAGCCGAGCAGGTCGCGCTGGCTGCGGGTCAGCACCACTTCCATCTTCACTTGCGTGCCGCCGCCCAGTTCGATGATCGCGTCGAACGGCTGATGTGGATCGGCGTTCCAGCCCTCGGGGAGCCTGACCAGCAGGCCCTTGAGCGAAATATCGTGCAGTTCGACCGCCCAGCGCCGTGACCCTTGCACGAGCTCGGTGGGCGCATCGAAGGCGATGCGGTGGAAGCGCCGACGATCGTTGGCTGCGTTGCTCATGCAAAAACACTCCTGCGCGGTTTCAACCACTATAGCCAAGGCGCGTGCGCCCGGCAGAACTTTGCGGCGGCAAATGTTGGGCCGACGTCACAGATTTGGTGGCCTCCGGGCGGATTTTCAGGGGGGCGGTTTGACAGGTGGGCATACGTCGCCAAAGCTGCTAGAGCGGTTTTATTACTATTTATGAGCGGAGCATCTCCAGTATGAATAAGCGACTGCTGAGCAAAGGGTTGATTTTCGGTTTGTTGAGTGCGGCCAGCGTGGCGGCCCAGGCCGATGCGGCAGGCGGTAATGGCTGCGGTTGGGGCAACATGCTATTCGAAGGACAACGTGGATTTGTTCCGCACTTCCTGGCCACCACCACCAACGGCACTTCGGGTAACGCCACCTTCGGCATGACTTCCGGTACCAACGGCTGCGACACCACCGTGCGTCTGGGCTACGGCGGCCGTTCGATGCTGGCGATGAATGGCATGCTCGACTCGATCGCTGAAGACATGGCCCAGGGCCAGGGCGAGGCGCTGGATGCCTATGCCACCCTGCTGGGTGTCGAAGCCGCTGACCGCGCGCACTTCGCCAAGGTCACCCACCAGAACTTCGGCACCATCTTCAGCGGCGCTGAAGTGACCAGCGAGCAAGTGCTGGCGGCCACCCTGGACGTGATGAGCCAGGATGCCCAACTGGCCCGTTACGCCAAACAACCGACCTGATCCGTTCAGGGCAGCGTGACGAGGCTGCCACCGGCAGCCTCGTCATCGTGTCGTTCCCGCCTCGTTCAGCGGCCGCCCTGGCCGTCGGTCACTCCGGTGACCAGCCGTGTTCCCGCGCATGTTTGACCAGATCGGCGGGCTTCTCGATATCCAGCTTGCGGCGAATGTTCAGCCGGTAGGTTTCCACGGTGCGCACGCTGATCTGCAGCTCGCGGGCCATCGCCTTGTTGTTCAGCCCCTGAGCCATCATCAGCAGCACCTGGCGCTCGCGTGGGGTCAGCTCATGCTCCTGCGGCTCCTCGGTGGTCAATTTCTGCGCAATGCCGCCGCTGTAGAACTGGCCGCCGACGGCCAGCACTTCGATGGCGGCGATGATTTCCCGTGACGGGGCGTCCTTCAGCACATAACCCGAGGCCCCGGCCCGCAGGGCATTGCTCACGTATTCCTGGTGGTCGTACATGCTCAGGATCAGGACCTTGAGCGCCGGGTACTGCTTCTTCAGCGTGGCGGTCAGTTCCAGCCCGTTGCTGTCTTTCAGGCCGATGTCCATCAGCAGGATGTCCGGCACTTCACGTTGTAGCAGCTCCTGGGCCTCGCGCCCGCCACTGGCTTCGCCGATGACCGCGAACCCCGCCATGGTCAGCAGGGCGCGTATGCCGTCACGGACCAGGGTGTGGTCGTCGACGAGGGCGATTCGAATCGAGGCGGGGTCGTTCATTGCGGCAGGTGCTCCGGCGCGTCGGCGTCTTTCCAGGCGGGTTCCGGGCGCAGCAGCACGCTCAGCTCGGTTCCGTCGGGTGTCGAGTGGATGGTGAACTGACCACCGAAGTGCTCGACCCGTTCGCGAATATTACGCAAACCGATGCCGCCACTGTGCTGGTCGGCCTGGCGCGGGTTGAAGCCGCTGCCGTCGTCGCGAATCCGCAGCAGCACCTCGCGGGCCCGGCCATCGAGCAGAATCTCCACGTGGTGGGCCCGGGCGTGGCGTTCGATGTTGGCCAGCGCTTCCTGCAGCACCCGGAACAGCGCCACCGTCACCCCGGGCGCCGGGCGTATATCGCCCAGCTGATTGCGGTAGTCGACGCTCAGGCCGCTGCGCTGCTGGAACTCCGATACCAACTGGCCGATGGCGGACGGCAGGCCCAGGGTGTCGAGCAAGGACGGGTGCAGGTCGTGGGAAATACGGCGGACTTCGCCAATCGCCGCCACCAGGCGTTCGGTGCCCTGGCGTAGGGTGTCGGCGGCCCGAGCGTCGCCGGAGGCCAGCTGTTGGCTGGCCAGTTCGAACTGGAACTTGACCGACACCAGCAGCTGGCTGATGCCGTCGTGCAGCTCCCGGGAGACCCGCGCGCGCTCTTCTTCCTGAGAGGTGACGATGCGCTGGGTCAGCCGCTGCAGCTTGCGGTCGGCCAGGCGGTGCTCGCTGACGTTGAGCATCATCCCGCAGGCGAACACCAGCAGCACCGCGACCAAGGCCACTGCCACGATGGCCTGCATCGTCGTGCGAATGCCGCTCGAGACTTCTTCCCGGGCCTGCTGGATCGCATGCTCCACGTCCTCGATGTAGATGCCGGTGCCGAACATCCAGTCCCAGCGGTCGAGCATGACCACGTAGGCCAGCTTGTCCGAGACCTGCCCGGTGGAGGGTTTCTGCCAGTCGTAGCGCTGGAAGCCGTCGCCGCTCCTGGCGGTTCTCAGCAGGGCCTGGATCACCGGCAGGCCGTCCGGATCCGTCATATTCCACATGTTCTTGCCGACCAGGTCCGCCTGGTGCGGGTGCATCAGGCTCTTGCCGTCCTTGTCGTAGACGAAGAAGTAGCCATCGCTGCCGAAGCTGATCCGCTCCAGGATGGCCAGTGCCTGCTGGCGGGTTTCCGGGTCGTTGCGGCCGCTGTCGTAGAGGGGGGCGATGGCGCTGGTGGCCATTTCCACGTAGTGCTTGAGCTCGGCCTGCTTGCTGCTGAGGATGCTGCTTTCGATCAGCCGGGCCTGCTGTTCGCCCAGTCGCTGGTTCTGCACCACCACCAGGACGCACACCACGGCGACAGCCAGCAGCAGGGGCAGGATGCCGAACGCCACGATCTTGTGTTTGAGTTGCATGCCGGACACTCGGGAAACTGGATGGAGGCCCACCGGGACGGGCTGTGTCTACCGTTCTTGCGCGCTTGCGTGGCCGTGCGCCTGGCGCAGGCCGAGCTATCCTTAGGAAGCGACACGACGACACAGGATAGCCGGAACGTTGTTGTGGATTGCACTGCGTAGAACTACGTAGTGCCGGCCAGTAGTTCTGCGAATGTCGCCGCAGGTTTCATACAGGGATAGTAGGTCGGCTCCGTCGCCGGAGCTCCTACAATAACAATGATTGCCGTGGCGCCACCGGTGCGCGGCAGGAGACCCTCAATGACTCGACTGGCCAGCCATGTTGCCTGGTTCGCCGTCGCAGTGCTGGGTGCATTTGCCCTGGGTACTGTGGCGCTGAGCCGTGGTGAATCGATCAACGCCTTGTGGATAGTGGTCGCTGCGGTCGCCATCTACCTGGTTGCCTACCGCTACTACAGTCTCTTCATCGCCAATCGGGTGATGCAACTCGACCCGACCCGCGCGACCCCGGCCGTACTCAACAACGACGGCCTCGACTACGTTCCCACCAACAAGCACATCCTGTTCGGCCACCACTTCGCCGCCATCGCTGGCGCCGGTCCGCTGGTCGGTCCCGTGCTCGCGGCGCAGATGGGCTACCTGCCCGGCACGCTCTGGCTGATCGCCGGCGTGGTGCTGGCCGGTGCGGTCCAGGACTTCATGGTGCTGTTCATCTCCACCCGCCGTAACGGCCGTTCGCTCGGCGAACTGGTGCGCGAGGAAATGGGCCAGGTGGCAGGCACGATCGCGCTGTTCGGCTGCTTCCTGATCATGATCATCATCCTGGCGGTGCTCTCGCTGATCGTGGTCAAGGCCCTGGCCGAAAGCCCGTGGGGCATGTTCACGGTCATCGCGACGATCCCGATCGCGATGTTCATGGGCATCTACATGCGCTATATCCGCCCTGGCCGCATCGGTGAGATTTCGCTGATCGGCGTGGCGCTGCTGCTGGGCTCGATCTGGCTCGGCGGCGTGGTGGCGGCTGACCCGGTCTGGGGCCCGGCCTTCACCTTCACCGGCGTGCAGATCACCTGGATGCTGGTCGGCTACGGCTTCGTCGCCGCGGTCCTGCCGGTGTGGCTGATCCTGGCGCCGCGCGACTACCTGTCGACCTTCCTCAAGATCGGCACCATCGTCGGCCTGGCGATCGGCATCCTGATCATCGCCCCCGAGCTGAAAATGCCGGCGCTGACCCAGTTCACCGACGGCACCGGCCCGGTGTGGAAGGGCACGCTGTTCCCGTTCCTGTTCATCACCATCGCCTGCGGTGCGGTGTCCGGCTTCCACGCGCTGATCTCCTCGGGCACCACGCCCAAGCTGCTGGCCAACGAAGCCCATGCCCGCTACATCGGCTACGGCGGCATGCTGATGGAATCCTTCGTGGCGATCATGGCCATGGTTGCCGCTTCGGTGATCGAGCCGGGCGTGTACTTCGCCATGAACAGCCCGGCGGCGATCGTCGGCTCCGACGTGCAGAGCGTCGCCGCCACCGTCAGCAGCTGGGGCTTCGTGATCACCCCGGAAGCCTTGCAGCAGGTGGCCGATGACATCGGCGAAAGCACCATCCTGGCCCGTGCCGGTGGTGCGCCGACCCTGGCCGTGGGCATCGCGCAGATCCTGCACAGCGTACTGCCGGGCGAGAACACCATGGCGTTCTGGTACCACTTCGCCATTCTGTTCGAGGCGCTGTTCATCCTCACCGCAGTGGACGCCGGTACCCGTGCCGGGCGCTTCATGCTGCAGGACCTGCTGGGCAACTTCGTGCCGTCGCTGAAGAAAACCGAGTCCTGGGGCGCCAACGTGGTGGCCACGGCAGGCTGCGTGGCGATGTGGGGCTGGCTGCTGTACCAGGGCGTGGTCGATCCGCTGGGCGGGATCAACACCCTGTGGCCGCTGTTCGGCATCTCCAACCAGATGCTGGCCGGTATCGCGCTGATGCTGGCGACGGTCGTGCTGATCAAGATGAAGCGCCAGCGCTACGTCTGGGTCACCCTGATCCCGGCCACCTGGCTGCTGATCTGCACCACCACCGCGGGCCTGATCAAGCTGTTCGATCCGAACCCGGCCGTGGGCTTCCTGGCGCTGGCCAACAAGTACAGCACCGCGCTGGATGCCGGTCAGGTACTGGCACCGGCCAAGGACATCGGCCAGATGCAGCACGTGATCTTCAACGCCTACACCAACGCGACCCTGACCGTGCTGTTCCTGTGCGTGGTCATGAGCATCCTGTTCTATGCCCTGAAAGTGGGGCGCCGCGCCTGGATCAAACCGGAGCGCACGGACCAGGAAGCGCCTTACCAACCGATTCCGGACGCCTGAGGAGGCTGCGCATGTTCAACGACCTGAGCCGTATGGGTAAGTACCTGGGGCAGGCTGCCCGTATGCTGGTGGGCATGCCTGACTACGACACCTACGTCGAGCACATGCGCAACAAACACCCTGACAAACCGGTGATGAGCTACGAGGCGTTCTTCCGCGAACGCCAGGAAGCCCGGTATGGTGGAGGCAAGGGACGACCCGTGCGTTGCTGCTGAGCGTCCACTGCAATCAACACGCGCCACGCCTCGTCGTGGCGCGTTTCATTTCGAGGGTCCTGTTTTCATGTCGAATTTGCCCATTCCGGTCACCGTGCTCAGTGGTTTTCTCGGGGCCGGAAAAACCACCTTGCTGCGCCATATCCTCAAGGCCGAGCACGGCCTGAAGATCGCGGTGATCGAAAACGAGTTCAGCGAAACGCCGATCGACGGTCAGTTGCTGGGCAATGACCCGGTGCAGGTGATGACCCTGGCCAATGGCTGCGTATGCTGCTCGATCCACGTGGAGCTGGAGAAGGCCCTGTTCCTGCTGCTGGAGCGCCTGGACGCCGGGGAGATTGCCTTCGACCGGCTGGTGATCGAGTGCACCGGGCTGGCCGACCCGGCGCCGGTGGCGCAGACCTTTTTTGCCGATGACGAACTGTGCGAGCGCTACGTGCTCGACGGCATCATCACCCTGGTGGACGCCGCCAATGCCGAGCGCCACCTGAGCGAGACCATCGCCCAGGCCCAGGTCGGGTTCGCCGACCGCATCCTGGTGAGCAAGCGCGACCTGGTGGATGACGCGCATTTCGAGGCGCTCAGCCAGCGCCTGCAACGCATCAACCGCCGTGCGCCGATTCGCGTGGTCGAGCACGGTCGCATCGACCTGGCGGAGCTGCTGGATGTGCGCGGCTTCAACCTCAATGCTGATGTCGGCCCGGCCCTGACGCTGCGCCCCGTGGCGCCGGCGAACAGCCCGGACCGTATCGGCACCCTGGTGCTGCGCAGCAGCGAGCCGCTGGACATCGACAAGCTGAGCGCCTTCATGGAGTCGCTGCTGGAGGAGCACGGTAATTCCCTGCTGCGCTACAAGGGTGTGCTGGAGATCGCCGGCGAACCCCGGCGCATGGTCTTCCAGGGCGTGCTGCGGCTGTACGGCTTCGATTACGACAGCGAGTGGGGCGCGGATGAAGCGCGCGAGAGCGTGATCGTGTTCATCGGCGACAGCCTGCCGGAGGCGCAGATTCGCGAAGGCTTCGCGGCGGTGGTGGCCGACTAGCCGACGCCTGAAACGAAAAAGCCCGGCATATGCCGGGCTTTTTGTTGCTGCGGTTAAGCGCTTAGCCGTAAACCGGCAGCTTCTTGCAGATGGCTTTGACCTTCTCGCGAACGGCGTCGATCACCGCTTCGTTGTTCAGGTCCGCCAGGATGTCGCAGATCCAGCCAGCCAGCTCCTTGCACTCCGCTTCCTTGAAGCCGCGGGTGGTGACGGCCGGGGTGCCGAAGCGCAGACCGGAGGTGACGAATGGGGAACGCGGGTCGTTCGGTACCGAGTTCTTGTTCACGGTGATGAAGGCCTTGCCCAGCGCGGCGTCGGCGTCCTTACCGGAGATTTCCTGCTTGATCAGCGACAGCAGGAACAGGTGGTTCTGGGTACCGCCGGAGACGACGTCGAAACCACGCTCGATGAACACGCTGGCCATGGCCTGGGCGTTCTTCACCACTTGCTGCTGGTATGCCTTGAACTCAGGCTGCAGGGCTTCCTTGAAGCACACGGCCTTGGCGGCGATCACGTGCTCCAGCGGGCCGCCCTGAGCGCCCGGGAAGACGGCGGAGTTCAGCTTCTTCTCGATTTCTTCGTTGGCCTTGGCCAGGATCAGGCCGCCACGCGGACCGCGCAGGGTCTTGTGGGTGGTGGTGGTGACCACGTCGGCGAACGGCACCGGGTTCGGGTAGACGCCAGCGGCGACCAGACCGGCCACGTGGGCCATGTCGACGAACAGGTAGGCACCGACCTTGTCGGCGATGGCGCGGAAGCGCGGGAAGTCCAGGACCTGGGAATAGGCGGAGAAACCGGCCACGATCATTTTCGGCTTGTGCTCGACCGCCAGGCGCTCGACTTCGTCGTAGTCGATCAGGCCGTTTGCGTCGATGCCGTACTGCACGGCGTTGTACAGCTTGCCGGAGGAGGAGACGCTGGCGCCGTGGGTCAGGTGACCGCCGTGGGCCAGGCTCATGCCCAGGATGGTGTCACCGGCCGACAGCAGGGCCAGGTAGACGGCGGCGTTGGCCTGGGAGCCGGCGTGCGGCTGGACGTTGGCGTAGTCGGCGCCGAACAGTTGCTTGGCGCGGTCAATGGCCAGTTGCTCGACGACGTCGACATGCTCGCAACCACCGTAGTAGCGCTTGCCCGGGTAGCCTTCGGCGTACTTGTTGGTCAGCACGGAGCCCTGGGCTTCCATCACCGCCGGGCTGGTGTAGTTTTCCGAGGCGATCAGCTCGATGTGATGTTCCTGGCGCTGGGCTTCCTGCTCCATTGCAGCAAACAATTCGGCGTCAAAACGGGCGAGATTCAAATCACGGCTGAACATGGCAATCCCCTGAAAAATCAGCTGGGCGGATGAAAGAGGGGGCGGATTCTACCTCAAAGGCCAGCATCAGGCATATGAAGGTCGGTCATATGGCGGACAAGCGGGGTTCATGTCCCGCAGGCCCGCCGGGGTTCAGGTGAGAACCAGAGAGGCGATGCCGCTGAATTCGTCGGCGAACAGGTTGGCGGGCATCGGCCGGCCCAGCAGGTAGCCCTGTACCTCGTCGCAGCCGTGGGCGCGCAGGAATTCCAGCTGGGCCTGGGTTTCCACGCCCTCGGCGATCACCGCCAGGTCCAGGCTATGGGCCATGGCGATGATCGCCCGGGCGATCTGCCCGTCGCGCTCGCCCTGGGGCAGGCCGTCGACGAAGCTGCGGTCGATCTTCAACACGTCGATGGGGAACTGCTTGAGGTAGTTGAGCGACGAGTAGCCGGTGCCGAAGTCGTCGATGGCGATGCACACCCCCAGGCGCTTGAGGCGCGAGAGGGTGTTCAGGGCGCTGCCCACATCGTGCATCAGAATGCTTTCGGTCAGCTCCAGCTCCAGGCACGCCGCGGCGATCCCGCTGTTGTCGATGATCCGCTCGATGCGCTGCTCCAGGCCGCCGTCGGTGAACTGGCGGGCGGACAGGTTGACCGACACCTTGGGCACGCGGATCTTCTCCTGGTGCCAGGCCTTGAGCTGGCGGCAGGCCTCGCTGAGCACCCAGTCGCCCACCTGCACCACCAGGCCGAGCTCTTCCAGCACCGGAATGAACGCCTCCGGTGGCACCAGGCCGCGGCGCGGGTGCTGCCAGCGCAGCAGCGCCTCGACGCCGGTCAGGCGCATGCCGTCGCCGGAGAACTGCGGCTGGTAGTAGAGGATGAACTCGCCCTGTTCCAGGGCATGGCGCAGGTCGCTTTCCAGTTCCAGGCGCTCCAGGGCGCTGGCGTTCATGGCCGACTGGTAGAACTGGAAGTTGTTCTTGCCGCGCTCCTTGGCGTGGTACATCGCGGTGTCGGCGTTCTTCATCAACTGGCTCAGTTCGTTGCCGTCCTGCGGGCTGAGGGCGATGCCGATACTGGCGGTGACGAAGAACTCGCGCCCTTCGAGGACGAACGGCCGGGCCAGGCTGTCGAGGATCTGCTCGGCCACGTGGATGGCCCGGTTCAGGGCACCGTCGCGGCTGCCGCGCGATTGCAGGAGCAGGGTGAATTCGTCGCCGCCCATGCGCGCCACGGTGTCGTCGTCATCGACGCAGGCGGCCAGGCGAACGGCCACGTCCTTGAGCATGCGGTCACCGGCAGCGTGGCCCAGGGAGTCGTTGATCGGCTTGAAGCGGTCCAGGTCGAGGAACATCAGCACCACCCACTCCTGATGCCGTTCGGCATGCTGCAGGGCGGTGTGCAGGCGGTCCTGGAACAGCGTGCGGTTGGGCAGGTGCGTCAGGGCGTCGTAGTAGGCGAGGCGATGGATGCGCTGTTCACTGGCCTTGCGTTCGCTGATGTCGCTGAAGAAGCAGACGTAGCTGACCAGGTCGCCTTCCTCATCCTGCACCGCGGTGATGCCGACCCAGGCGGGGAAGCTTTCGCCGTCGCGGCGTTTCAGCCAGACCTCGCCCTCCCAGCTGCCGCGCTGGTTGAGCTGGGACAAGATGTAGTGCAGGTGGCTGGCCTGCTGGCGGTCGGCGGTGAGCATGCCCGGCAACTGGTCGAGCACCTGGGCCGAGCTGTAGCCGCTGACCCGGGTGAACGCCTTGTTGACCTGAACGATGTAGCCCGCCGGGTCGGTGACCAGAATCGCCGCGGTGGAGTGCTCGAACACCGTGGCGGCCATGCGCAGGTCTTTTTCCGCACGCCGCTGCTGGCTGATGTCGCGCACCACGCCGAGCAGGCCTTCGAAACGCTCGTGTTCGTCCCACATGGGCACCAGGCGCAGTTCCACCGGGAACTTGCGGCCGTCGGCGCGCAGGCAATCGAAGACGAAATGCTGCGACTGGAATTCGCTGCGCAGCGTGGCCAGGCGCTGGCGGCTGCCGAGGGCGGCCCGCACCCGGTCGAGGAACATGTAGAGCCCGGCCATCTGCTGCGGATTGGCCGCCAGGTTGTGGATGTTGTTGGCGATGATCCACTCCGGCGAGTAGCCGAACACGCTCTGCACCGAGGGGCTGACGTAGTCGAGTTCGAGGCCGTTGTCGGTGGAGAAAATCACGTCGCTGGTGCTTTCCGCCAACAGGCGGTAGCGCTGTTCGCTGTCGCGCAACGAGTCGCTGCGCTCGATCTGTTCGGTGATGTCCTTGGCCACGCCGATCAGGCGGCTGACCCGGCCGGCCTCGTCCCGCGCCAGGGCCTGCTCGCGGATGCTGAAGGTGCGCCAGACGCCGTCCCGCTGCCGCCAGCGCACCATCGATTCGAGCAGTACGCCGTTGCCCACCACCTTCTGCAGGTTGCGGATGCGCCAGTAGTAGTCGCTGTCGTCGGGGTGGAGGATGCGTTCCCAGAAGTGCTCGCCCATCTCCTTGAGTTCGGCCGCGCTGTAGCCCAGCTGCAGCCCCAGGTGGTGGTTGCTGAACAGCACGCGCTTGTCGATCAGGTCGTGCACGTAGAGCGTGTCGGGGACGGCCCGGACCACTTCCGCCCAGAACCGCTCGCGCTCGATCAGCGACAGCTCGATGCGCTTGCGGCTGGTCATGTCGCTGATGCTCAGGGTCACGGCATGCAGGTCTTGCGGGCTGTCGGGCAGGCGAACCACCAGCCACAGGTGACGGACCTGGCCCGTGGGCGTGGTCAGCTGGCTTTCCAGCTCCACCTGGCTGGCGCCTTCGAGCAGGGCGCCGATCAGCTTCATGCGGAAGCCGTCCGGGCGCAGCGGCCCATGGTTGATCAGCTGACCCCAGGCCTGCTCGCTGGAGGTCACGCCCAGCAGACGCAGGGCAACCTGGTTGCTCTCGGTGACGCGCAGCAGCTCCAGCAGGTGGCTGTGCCGCTGCGGATTGTCCTGCAGCCAGTGTTCCAGGGTCGGCGCGTCGTACACCTCCTGCTGGCGCAGGTACTCGTGCAGCCTGGCCATGTCCAGCACGCAGAGCGCCGTGCCCGAACCTTCGAAAATGTCCTGGTAGCGCCGGCGGGCTTCCTGCAACACCCGGGTCGATTGCTGCTCTTCGGTGACGTCGCGCAGCACCCACACGTAGCCCAGGCGTCGGGATTCATCACCCAGGTCGCTGCGGTGCACGCCAAGCAGGCGGGTGACGCCGCCTTGCTGGATTTCCACCAGGTCCGGGCCGTTGTCGCTGATGAACGGCGTGCTGTGCAGCAGCAGCGGGTTCAGCCGCGGCAGCAGTTGCAACAGATGCCAGTGATGGGCGTCCTCGCTGCGCAGGCCGAACAGCTCTTCGGCCTGGGGGTTGAGGTAGCTCAGTTGCCCGTTGTGATCGGTGATCAGTACCCGCTCCTCGATAACCCGCAGGGCGCTGGCCGCCTGGTGCAGGGAGCGTCGCGAGGCGGCGTTGAGCGCGTGCAGCGTGCTCTGCTCGCGCAGCAGGCGGTACAGCGCCAGCAGGGTGAGCAGGGTGCAGAGGGTGAACAGCAGGAACTTGCCGGCCAGGTCCGGCAGCAACTCGGCGCGTACGTGGCGCTCATCGAACAGGGCGCGCAGCTGCCAGTCGCTGCCCTGGAGCGGAATCAGCAGGATGCTCTGCGCCAGTTCCTCGGCGGTGATCGGCGGAAAAACCGGGTAGCCGCCGGACGGCGCTTCGTCCTGGTGAGCGATGACCCGCTGCGCCAGGCGGTCTTCGAGCAGCCACTGGTGCGGGGGCTGGCGGTGATCCTTGAGCCAGCCCTGCAGCGAGCTGGTGCCCAGGCGCAGGGCCCAGTAACCGCTAGCCTCCTTGCCTGCCTCCTGGCGCAGCAGCAGGTAGAGCTGGCCGCCTTCGCGGGCGCTGAACGCATAGTGATAGGGCGCGCCCTGGTTGCGCTGGAACAGGTTGGCCAGGTACAGGGCGTCGTCGGCCTTGCCGTCGCTGTCACCGAGCACGCCGCCGCGCGGCCCGAGCCAGGCGATGCTGCGCAAGGTCGGGAAGACCGCCCGCAGGTTGTGCAGGGTCTGCACGGAGGCGCCGCCGGCTGCCATGCTGTCGCTCTGGCGCAGCATGGCCAGGCCGGCATGGGCCTTGAGCTGCATGCTCAGGCTCAGGTGGCTGGCCAGTTGCGAGGCGTACGCGTGATTGAGCTGGCGCAGGCTGTCCTGGCGCTGCCGCGCTTCGAGCTGCAACTGCCAGAACAGCAGGACCAGCATGCCCACGACCAGCATGACCAAGGCACCTTTGGTCAGGCTGCGCAGAGGCGCCGCCTGCGGCTCGCCGGGTGCACGTGGTAGAGAAGGCGTGGTGTTGCTGGGCACGTGGTGGAAATCCTGCAGCTACGGCCTGGAAAGCAGGCCGGTAAAGAAACGGGCGCGCGCGGGGCGGGTAGGATGCCACAACTGTGGCAAAGTGCCAGCTCGTCCGACGAGCGTCGTTTGCCCTGTACCGCGCATTCCGGTAGCTTTGCCGCACGCGCGCATGCCTGCAATGTGCTCCGTCGGAAAACGGGGCGCCTGCCTGACAGCGCCGGGCGAAGCGATTCGTCCTCCGCCAGGGGCCGTTCGCCATCATCTGTTCATGGCCGCCCCGGCCTCCCAGTTTCTGTCTATAGAACCAAGGTCTTCCATGGCTCAATACGTATACACCATGCACCGGCTGAGCAAAGTCGTGCCGCCGAAGCGTGAAATCCTCAAGAACATTTCCCTGTCGTTCTTCCCGGGCGCCAAGATCGGCGTGCTGGGCCTCAACGGCGCCGGTAAGTCGACCCTGCTGCGCATCATGGCTGGCGTGGACACCGAGTTCGACGGCGAAGCCCGCCCGATGCCGGACATCAATGTCGGCTACCTGCCGCAGGAGCCGCAGCTGGACCCGAACAAGACCGTGCGCGAAGTGGTCGAGGAAGCGGTCAGCGGCGTCAAGGATGCCCAGGCGCGCCTGGATGAGGTCTACGCCGCCTACGCCGAGCCGGACGCCGACTTCGACAAGCTGGCTGCCGAGCAGGCCAAGCTGGAGGCCATCCTCCAGGCCAGCGACGGCCACAACCTGGAGCGCCAGCTGGAAGTTGCCGCCGACGCGCTGCGCCTGCCGGCCTGGGACGCCAAGGTCTCGGTGCTGTCGGGTGGTGAGAAGCGCCGCGTGGCCCTGTGCCGCCTGCTGCTCTCGGCCCCGGACATGCTGCTGCTCGACGAACCGACCAACCACCTGGACGCCGACTCGGTGGCCTGGCTGGAGCGCTTCCTGCACGATTTCCCGGGCACCGTGGTGGCGATCACCCACGACCGTTACTTCCTGGACAACGTCGCCGGCTGGATCCTCGAACTCGACCGCGGCGCGGGCATCCCGTACGAAGGCAACTACTCCGGCTGGCTGGAGGCCAAGTCGGCCCGTCTGGCGCAGGAATCCAAGCAGCAGTCGGCCCATGAAAAGGCCATGAAGGAAGAACTGGAGTGGGTGCGCAAAGGCGCCAAGGCCCGCCAGTCCAAGTCCAAGGCTCGTCTGCAGCGCTTCGAGGAAATGCAGTCCCAGGAATTCCAGAAACGCGCCGAGACCAACGAGATCTACATCCCGGCCGGCGCGCGCCTGGGCGACAAGGTCATCGAATTCAAGAACGTCACCAAGGGCTACGGCGACCGCGTACTGGTCGAAGACCTGTCGTTCAGCGTGCCGAAGGGCGCCATCGTTGGCGTGATCGGTGGTAATGGTGCCGGTAAATCGACCCTGTTCCGCATGCTGATGGGCAAGGAAACCCCGGACTCCGGCAGCATCGAGATCGGTGAAACCGTGCAACTGGCGTGCGTCGACCAGAGCCGCGACGACCTGGACGGCAGCAAGACCGTTTGGGAAGCCGTGTCCGATGGCCTGGACATGATCAAGATCGGCAACTACGAGGTCCCGTCCCGCGGTTACGTGGGCCGTTTCAACTTCAAGGGCGCCGACCAGCAGAAGTTCGTCAAGGACCTCTCCGGTGGTGAGCGCGGCCGTCTGCACCTGGCCCTGACCCTGAAGGAGGGCGCCAACGTCCTGCTGCTCGACGAACCGTCCAACGACCTCGACGTGGAAACCCTGCGTTCGCTGGAAGATGCGCTGCTGGACTTCCCCGGCGCCGCCGTCGTGATCTCTCACGATCGCTGGTTCCTGGACCGCGTGGCGACCCACATCCTCTCCTACGAGGACGACGGTGTGATTTTCTTCGAAGGCAACTACACCGAGTACGAAGCCGACCGCAAGAAACGCCTCGGCGACGCCGCCGCCCAGCCGCACCGGGTACGGCACAAGAAGCTGGCGCAGTAAGCGCCGCTGCTGCAAACAAAAAAACGGGGCCATTGGCCCCGTTTTTGTTTGGCGTATTCCCGCTCCCGCCACTGAACGCGGTGCCTCAGGTGCGGTGTCGAATGGCTTGCCATTCCAGTCCGAACCGCGCCAGGTACTTGCGCAGCCGGTCGGCATCGTTGGGTTGTGCCTTGGCCTGGCGCGACACGTCATACAGGCGCCGCCCGGCATCGGACAAACTGTCGGACTGACGGCACACGTCGATCACCGCCTTGAGCTGCAAGCGGTCGAACAGGTCGAGATTGGCCGCCTCGGCGCCCAGCAGGCTCGATAGTCCGTCATCCTCTGCGGCAAGGCCCCAGGCCCGACGCAAACGTTCGATTTCCTCTTGCGCCTGGGCTTCATCGATCCGCCCGCTGTCGGCCAGAGTCGCCATGCGCGTGATCGAGGCCGACAACTCACGAAAGTTGCCTTGCCAGGCTGCCTCGCTGGAGCTGGCGAAGGCCAGGTAGCGGCGGCGCGCCTCCAGGTTGAAGCGCACCATCCGCCCTTGTTCGCGGGCGTGGCGCTCCAGCTCGAAATCGATGTTCGGCTCGATGTCCTCGCGTCGCCCGGCAAGGCCTGGCAGGTCGAAGGTCCACAGGTTGATTCGTGCATAGAGGTCTTCGCGAAACAGCCCTTCGGCCACCCGCGTACGCAGGTCGCGATGGGTGCCGGCGATCAGCAGGAAGTCGCTGCTCACTTCCTTGTCCGAGCCCATGGGAAAGAACCGTTTTTCCTCGACCGCCTTGAGCAGCATGGCCTGTTCGTCCAGGCCCAGCTCGCCGATCTCGTCGAGGAACAGCATGCCGCCGTCAGCAGCCCGCAACAGACCGTCACGAGCGTTCTGGGCCCCGGTGAATGCACCTTTGATGTGCCCGAACAGGGCGGACATGGCGCCGTCGCCGCGCAAGGTGGCGCAGTTGACCTCGACGAAACGGCCATCCACCAGGTGTCGGCTGCGTTTGAGCTCGTACACGCGGCGGGCAAGAAACGACTTGCCCGCACCGGTTGGCCCGATCAGCAGCATGGGTGCCGAAGAACGCACGGCAACCCGCTCGATCTGCTCGATGGAACGGTTGAAGGCCGCGTTGCGCGTGGCGATACCGGACTTGAGAAACGCCAGCCCCTCCAGCCGTTCATGCTGGAAGCGTGTGGCGATGCGGTCGTAGCGCGACAGGTCGAGGTCGATCAGTGCATGGGTGCCCGTGACCGGATCGACCTCGGCACGCCTGCGTGTGGGGGACGTCTGTACCAGTCGTGCCGGCAGGTAGCGCGCTTCGGTCAGCAGGAACCAGCAGATCTGCGCGACGTGGGTACCGGTGGTGATGTGCACCAGGTAGTCCTCGTGCTCGGTATCGAAGGCATAGTTGCTGGTGAAGTCGTGCAGCGCGCCATAGACCTCCTCGAAGTCCCAGGGGTTATGCAGGCACATCATGTGCAGGCGCACCTCGGTCTCGGGGGATATCTGCTGAATATCGGCGCGAATCCGCTCGGCCAGGCTGATGTCGCGCGCGTCGGTGCCGTGGATCAGCTCCAGGCGGTCGATCAGCAGGTCCGGCTGCTGACACAGGCCGATACTGGGCCGCCATTTGTTCCAGCGATTGGCGCCCTTGCCCACCCGGTCGAGGGTGGTGCCGATGAAGCCAATGGCGACCGTTTTCCTTGTCTTCATTTTCTATCCAAAAAGATAATCAACGATATAACAGTATCAGTAAATCCGAAAATCAATCGCCGGAAAAATACAAGGCGATCACGATGTAAATATAAAATCATTATTTATCAATGGGTTAAAAGGAGTCCGGCAAGACCGGAAAGAACTGGCACGCCTCTCGCTATATACCTCTCGACCGCATCACTGATGTAGCCCACGGGCAGGGACTTCAACTCCCGCCGGTGCCCGAGCCCACCCCCAGGTGTCGGCTTCGTGCATGCCGCTGCAGCAGTGAAGGTCAATGGCGCGGTAGCTCAGTCCGGTAGAGCACTCCACTTAGCTGGAGCCGTCGCAGGTTCGAATCCTGCCCGCGCCGTTCGATAGCTCAGTCGGGTAGAGCAGCCATCCAGAAGATGGCCTGTCGCGGGTTCGACTCCCGCTCGAACACTGCCCTGTTAAGGCAGCTACTCATGAATGCAACACCCCGCCGGTGTGGCAACGGGACAGGCGCAGAGCGGCCAGAATGGCCGGAAACGCCAGGGACTCGAAGCCAGCGCCGACCCGCCCGGTACGAGGATCGGGTTTGTGACAAGGCAGACGTTGGCCGAAGGACTAGGCCAAGCGGGCAGGAAGCCCACAGCGTCAGCCTCTCGCAAACTCCCTCTTCGCCACTCGACGGGACGGCAAACACCGGCAACCCAGGATATAGAGAAGAAGGAAGAGATAATGAAAATGCTGAAGCGCTTTACCGTGAAAAAGAACGAACGTGGCCTGCTGTACTCCGAAGGCGACTTCCTGGCCATCCTCGAGCCGGGCACCTATCGCCATCTGGATCTGTACAACCGCCTGAGCGTGGAAACCTTCAGCCTGAATACCCCGCTGTTCGAGCACCGCCTGAGTGGCTATCTACGCCAGTCGGAACCCGCGCTGGTCGAACGTTACTTCACCCGCATGGATCTGCTCGAGAACGAAGCGGGCCTGCGTTACGAGGACGGCGTACTGGTGGAAATCCTGGCGCCGGGCAGCCGCCGGCTGTACTGGAAAGGTCAGACAGAGCAGCGCCTGCAACGCATCGACCTGAGCCAGGATTACCGTGTGCAACAAGCCCTGCTGCAACAGCTACAGGGCAACCTGCGTGGCCGCAGCGTGATCGGTGTAGAGGCGATGCTGATGGCTCAGGTACCGGCCTATCAGGTTGGCGTGCTGAAGGTCGATGGCGCAGTCATCGAATTGCTGCCGGCAGGCCAGTACGGTTTCTGGCGCTACAACCGCCAGGTGAGCGTGGAGTTGATCGATACGCGCATCCAGGCCCTGGAAGTCAGCGGTCAGGAAATCCTCACCCGCGACAAGGTGAGCCTGCGCCTGAACCTGGCTGCCAACTGGCGTTATAGCGACGTGCTGACGGCGTTCTCGCGCCTGTCCAAGCCGCAGGAACACCTCTACCGTGAACTGCAATTCGGCCTGCGGGCGGCGGTGGGCACACGCTCGCTGGATGAGCTGCTGGAGAACAAGCAGGTGATCGACGAATCGGTCGGCGCCTACCTGAAGGAGCGGATGGCGGGCACCGGCATCGAAGTCAGCGGCCTCGGGCTGCGCGACATCATCCTGCCGGGTGAAATGAAGGCCCTGCTGGCTCAGGTGGTAGAGGCGGAAAAAGCGGCGCAGGCCAATGTGATCCGCCGCCGCGAGGAAACATCGGCGACCCGCTCGCTGCTCAACACGGCCAAGGTGATGGAAGACAACCCTACCGCCCTGCGCCTGAAGGAGCTGGAAACCCTGGAACGAGTCGCCGAACGGATCGACCGCATCTCGGTATTTGGCGGGTTGGATCAGGTATTGAATGGACTGGTAACGCTGAAGCAGGCCTGACACGGACCTGCTTGGCAACGAAGGAAATGGACATGAAAGAGAACACCTACAATCTGCTGGAAGTCGCCAACGGCAAACCGATCAAGCTGTGGACGCAAGGCGTTCCGGTCGAGGAGGACGCCAAGCAGCAGTTGATGAACACCGCGAAGATGCCCTTCATCTTCAAGCACCTGGCTGTGATGCCGGACGTGCACCTGGGTAAGGGGTCGACCATCGGCAGCGTGATTCCCACGGTTGGCGCGATCATCCCGGCGGCAGTCGGGGTGGATATCGGTTGCGGAATGATCGCCGCGCGCACCTCGCTGATGGCACACGACCTGCCGGACAACCTGGCCGGTCTGCGCGCCGCCATCGAGAAGGCCGTACCACACGGGCGTACCTCCGGCCGCGGTGGCCGAGACAAGGGCGCCTGGGAAAACGTGCCGGAGATGACCGACCACGCCTGGTCGGCCCTCAGCGACCGTTTCAAGGTGATCACCGACAAATACCCGAAGCTGGAGAAGACCAACAACCGAAAGCACCTGGGAACCCTGGGAACCGGTAACCACTTCATCGAGGTCTGCCTGGATGAGGCAGGCCGCGTCTGGTTCATGTTGCACAGTGGATCGCGTGGCGTCGGTAACGCCATCGGCAACCTGTTCATCGAACTGGCCCAGGCCGATATGCGTCAGCACATCGCCAACCTGCCGGACCGCGACCTGGCCTACTTCGAGGAAGGCAGCCAGCACTTCGCCGACTACGTGGAAGCGGTGGGCTGGGCCCAGGACTTCGCCAAGCAGAACCGCGCGCTGATGATGCACGCGGTGATCGGGGCGGCCCGTGGGGTGATCACCAAGCCGTTCGACGTGGCACTGGAGGCGGTGAACTGCCACCACAACTACGTGCAGAAGGAGCGCCACTTCGGTGAAGAGGTGCTGGTGACCCGCAAAGGCGCGGTATCGGCGAAAAAAGGCGAACTGGGGATCATCCCGGGGTCGATGGGGGCCAAGAGCTTCATCGTTCGCGGCCTGGGTAACGAGGAGGCGTTCTGCTCCTGCAGCCATGGTGCCGGACGAACGATGAGCCGAACCAAGGCCAAGAAGTTGTTCACCGTGGACGACCAGATCAAGGCCACGGCCCACGTCGAGTGCCGAAAGGACGCCGACGTGATCGACGAAATTCCGATGGCCTACAAGGACATCGACCAGGTCATGGACGCCCAGCGCGAGCTGGTGGAAGTGGTGCACACCCTGCGTCAGGTGGTGTGCGTGAAAGGATGAGGTGAGGCCATGCTGCAACCGATGCAAAGCCAGCGGCTCGATGAACTGCGCACCCGCCTGGAAGAGGCGGGCTGCGTGTTCGACTTCGTGGTGACCACGCTCGACCCGACCGCCACGCCTGGCGAGGAGGAACATAGACGGGCACTGCAAATACTGTTCGAGATTATCGAGGAGCGCGCTCGTCTTGGCCGACTGGAGCTGATTGCCCAGGACTCCCGCTTTGCTAAACAGCGCTGGCCCGATTTGACACCCGATTTTGCACAAGCACGCCCGACGACTCTCAACCATATAGAGCTACATGAGCTGGTCAGCGAGGATGGCCTGTTGTGCCGCAACTTCCGCAACCCGCCGTACGGCACGCAGTTGCAAGTGGCGGACTTTCGCGAGTGGCTACAAATGCTGCGGCTGTATCCCGATGAAGAGCTGCAGGTGCTCGACTGGGTCGGGGACGCATATGAAGAGCCACAGCGCAGCGCCTGGAGCGACTATTTCGACGACGGCAAGGAATGGTGGGGCATCTGGTGCCTCACGTTATACAACCCGCGACGTCGGACATTGTCCGCGCTGGCCGCCAGCGCGACAGACTGAACAAGGATGGAAAGACATGGACATGCAACAACGCCACCCGCTCAGCGCCGCCATGCGCGAGCGGGTGCTGGAAGAGCTCGAACGGGTCGAGCGCGAGCGCAACGTCAAGGTGCTGTACGCCTGCGAGTCGGGCAGCCGCGCCTGGGGTTTCGCCTCGACCAACAGCGACTACGACGTACGTTTCGTCTATGTGGAGAAGCCGGACTGGTTCGTCCAGGTCGACGAACCACGCGACGTGATCGAGCGTCCGCTGGACGATGAGCTGGATGTCAGCGGTTGGGAGCTGCGCAAGACCCTCGGTTTGCTGCGCAAGTCCAACCCGACGCTGCTGGAGTGGCTCGACTCGCCCCTGGTGTACTGCCAGGAAGACAATGCGACGGCGCGCCTGCGAGAGCTGGCCGAGCAGTTCTACAGCCCACCGGCGGCGCGCAACCACTACCTGTCGATGGCTCGGAAGAACTTCCGCGGTTACTTGCAAGGCGAGTCCGTGCGTTTCAAGAAGTACTTCTATGTACTGCGGCCGCTGCTGGCCGTGCGCTGGATTGACCAGGGCCGCGGCCGACCGCCGATGACCTTCGCCGAATTGCTGCAGACCGTGGATGATCCTGCGCTGCTGGAGGAAGTCGACGAACTGTTGGCGCTCAAACGCAGTGCCGACGAGTCGGCCTATGGCCCGCGTCGTCCGGTCTTGCACGCCTTCATCGAGGCGCAACTGGAGCGGCCGGTGCCGAGCCTGCCGCGTACTCACGCGGACAGCAGCCGGCTCGATGCCTACCTGCGTGAGATGGTGAAGCGCTACGCCTGAGCGGGCGATGTTTCGTGGCCTGGGTCGAGCGCAGCGATACGAGGGTGGCAGTCCCGGGTTTCGCAGGCTCAACCCGGGCTACCGCTTGCTACCTGGGCCCCATAGCGTCCAGAGAGGCGCTGCCACGTAGCGCGGCAATGATCGAACAACAAGGATTTATACAGATGAACAAGGACATTCTCGAACTGGACGGCGCCATCGGCGGAGGCCAAGTGCTGCGCAGTGCGCTGAGCCTGTCGATGATCACCGGACGGCCGTTTCACATGCGCAATATCCGCGCCAAGCGCAGCCGTCCCGGCCTGCAGCGCCAGCACCTGAGCGCCGTGCTGGCAGCGGCGCAGATCAGCTCGGCCCAGGTCGAGGGGGCGGAGCTGGGCTCGCAGACGCTACTCTTTGCGCCGTCGGGTATTCGTGGCGGCGAGTACAACGTGGCGATCGGTTCCGCCGGCAGTTGCACCCTGGTGCTGCAGACGTTACTTCCGGCATTGCTGCAGGCGGACGCACCGAGCACGCTGCATATCAGTGGAGGCACCCACAATCCCCTGGCACCCCCGGCGGATTTCCTGCTGCATGCCTGGCTGCCGCTGTTGCGGCGCATGGGCGCCCAGGCCGATATGAGTCTGCTGCGTCACGGCTTTGCGCCGGCGGGCGGCGGCGCCGTGGTGACGAGTGTCGAGCCGTCCACCTTGCAGCCGCTGCATCTGCTGGAGCCTGGGTCGGTGGTGCAGCAGCACGCCAGGGCGCTGCTCGCCGGTGTTCCGGGGCATGTCGCGGAGCGCGAGCTGGCCCGGGTTGGCAGCCGGATGAAGTGGCCGCAGGAGGACCTGCGATTCGTCTGGCTGGACCAGGACGAAGGACCGGGCAATGCCCTGTTGCTGGAAGTTGCCTGCGAGCAGGTCACGGAGCTGTTCAGTGCCTTCGGTCAGAATGGCGTGCGGGCCGAGCGGGTGGCTGATCTCGCCATCGAGCAGGCGCGTGAATGGCTGCAGAGTGGAACGGCAGTGGCGGAACACCTAGCCGATCAGTTGTTGCTGCCCATGGCGCTGGCGGGCGGCGGGAGTTTCACCACTCCCAGGATGACGGAGCACATGACTAGCAACCTGCAGGTGTTGCAGCGTTTTCTGTCTGTCGAGGTTCGCTGCAGCGAGCCTCGTCGCGGTGCGGTGCTTATCGAGCTGGGTGTCTGATTCACCTTCCCACCGTACCCTGCGTGCCCAAGTCGGCAGGCGTCCGGCGAGAGCCGGTGTATCCGGTTGGCTGCCGACCTCGGCTTTGCCAACTATGAAAACGGGGCCATCGGCCCCGTTTTTTATTATCTGGCGATCAATTGACCTTTCGGCTGAGCTGTTCCAGCTCCCGTCTCAGCGAGTCGATCGTGCGCGCCTGCTCATCCAGTTTTCGTTCGAGCTGGGCCAGTTTGTCCACTTTTCTTTCCAGTTCTTCGAGGCTGCGGCTGCTGGAGCTTCCGCGCAGGTCCTTGAGGGTGCGCTCCTGTGCGTCGAGCTTACTTTGCATCTCCGCAAGCTTTCTCTGGTCTTCTTTCTGCTGCCTGAACGAGTCTTCCAGGTCCCATCACCTTGATGCTCGATCGACTGATTTTTGTGCTTTCGGGATGTCCGGAACTCGTTACCAGACTGTGTTCTGAGCTGCTGCTACCGAACGAGCCGAAGCTGATCTCGGCATGAGCCATACCGGTGAGACCGAGCGTGGCGAACAGGATCATTCCGTTGGAGAGCAAGCGTAGCGGTGTGCGCATGGCGGGTCCTTTTAGGGGTGAAAACAGGCACGGTCTGGGTGGTCGTGTTTTGGTGGGGCTGAGTGCATGGGTGGGTGCTGGTCGATGGCGCTCGCGGGCAAGCCCGTGCCTACAGGGAGCTGTCCCCCTGTAGCCGTGCGAAGCCTGTTGACGGCTGGATCAGTAGTGGTACCACTTCAGTTCCAGCATCACTTCGCTTTCCGGGCTGGCCAGGTGGCTGAAGTCGCGTTTGGCGCTGAGGCGCAGGCCGAGGTTACGGCTGATTTCCCATTGCTGGGCCAGGCTCAGACTGCGGCGTACTTCGCCGTTGTGGAAGTAGTCGCCCTTGGCTTCCAGCAGCAGGTTGCCCATGTCGTTGCGCCACAGGATGCCGCTGTTGAAGCCGGCAGCGGGGGAGACGAAGGCGGCGAAGTCTTCGTTGTGTTCGACGCGTACGGTGCCCAGGGCAAAGCCCAGCAGTTCGTCGCTCAATTCCCAGGTGATGCCGGCACCGCCATTGATATGGCTGACCAGGGTTTCGTCGCCATCCTTGCCCAGTACACGCTCCAGGCCGCCCGCCACTTGCCATGACCAAGGCTTGAGCAGCTGGTTGCGTGGGGTGAAGGAGCGAATGCTGGCCAGGTCGAGGCGCTGCAACTGCCAATGGTTGTTTTCGTACTGGCGCAGTTTGAGCTGGAGGATTTCGATCTGCGCACCGAGGGGGAAGCCGTACAGGTTGTCGTTCAGGTCGTGGTAGGCCATGCGCAGGCCATATTCGGCGAAGGCGCGGTCGTCGCGACTGCCGGCGCCCAGCTGCCAGGTGCGCGATTCATGGCCCTGCTCCGGCAGGCCGGGGCGTTCGATCTCGAAGGGCGGCGGCGGGTTCTGGTTGATGGCTTTGAGCAGGGTGAAGCTGTGCCGGGCGGTTTCCGGATCACGGGCTTCGCCGGTGTTGCGGTAGCGCAGCAGGCGGAAGGCGGCGTCCTGGATCAGCGACTGGCGGTCGGTGGGCAATGCTTTGAACGCGCTGTCTTCCAAGGCCTGTGGATCATCGGCCAGGCTCAGCACCCAGTCCTGTTCGTCGGCGCTGAGCGGTTCTGCCCGAGCCAGGAGTTCACGCTCGCGGGAGGGGCGGTAGTCGATCCGGTCGACCAGGCCAGCGTCCTTGATCGCACGCACCGTGTCGGTGGGGATGGCGGTGAGCGGGAAGTGCTCGGTCAGCTCGATGCCCGGACGAGCGATTTCCAGCAATTCGAGCAGGCGATAGGAGCAGTTTTCGTCGAAGAAGAAGTAGTCGAAGCGGATCTGCTTGAGTTCCCAGACGTGCTCGACCATGCGCCCGGTTTCTTCCGGGGTGAGGTTGAGGCGGTACTCCCAGAGGTCGCGGTTTTCCAGGCTGCGGTATTCGGCCAGCTTCTCCCGGTAGGGCACCAGGGCGAACAGGCCGGGGTAGCCGCCCATCAGGCCTTTCCAGGCATAGAGGATGCTGTTGTCCGCCCCTTCGATGAAGGCACCGAAGTTCAGCGCGTAGCTGAGCAGGGCGGTGTTGTTGCTGTCCACGTCGGCCTGGTCGATGCGCAGCAGGGTGTGGCCGAACATCGAGGACGGGCTGTTCAGGTAGGCCGCGGGAAACACCAGCACGGTGCTGTGCGGGGCGACATCGCGGTACCAGGTGCGGTACTCGTTGCAGGTCGGCTGCGGCAGGTCCTGCAGGTTGAGCTGCTGGCGCAACCAGCGGGTGCGGGCTGGGTACACGCACTGGGGGTGTTTGTCGTCATCGGCACCGAGCGGCTGCTGAATGGCGGCCAGGGTGGCCCGCAGTTCGGCGGCGGGGTCGCTGTCGCCGTTCTCGGCGAGGAAGAATTCATCGTCGTCCACGTAGCTGCGCCACCCACCGAACTTGCCGGTCTCGTAGTGGCCGAGTGCGATCCAGTACGGATCGTTGCTCAGGGCGTTCAGGCGCTCATCGGAGGCGGAAGGCGAGGCCAGGGCGTGGACACTGCTGCACAGGGCAAGAAAAGCCAAAATCCGTTTCAAGGGCGTTGTTCTTCTCGGTATGGCGACGCTGGAGCTTTGGCGAAGCGATGGAAGCCTGTCAAGCATGTTCAGGCCGCTCATTTGCGCAAGTTTTTACAGGGGGCCGTATGGGCACTGTGACCGCCTGCACAGGATGGGCGCGCACCCTGGGCACCGCCGCTCGACGACCTGAGCTACCCCGGTGCCTGACGGTGCAGGCCCGCGACGGGCGGGCGAGGGGATTTTGCCCGCGGTTGCCGTTCTTATGGCTTGTCGGCGCCGTGTGAAGCGCCCATGATTTCCCTGGCCTGTGCCTTTCGTTAAGGATTACCGATGTCCGATTCCGTTGCAGCCCGTTTGCGGCTGGCACCCGATGCGCTAACCCGCCCCTTCGCCCCCGAGCAGTTCAACTTCACCAGCACCGATGATCTGGAGCCCTTCCGCGGCGTCCTGGGACAGGAGCGGGCGGTGGAAGCCCTGCAGTTCGGCGTGGCGATGCCGCGCCCCGGTTACAACGTCTTTGTCATGGGCGAGCCGGGGACCGGCCGGTTTTCCTTCGTCAAGCGCTACCTCAAGGCCGAAGCCAAGCGCATGGAGACGCCGGCCGACCGCGTCTACGTCAACCATTTCGACGAGCCCCGCGAGCCGCGTGCGCTGGAACTGCCAGCCGGTACCGCCGGCGAGTTCCTGGCGGACATCAATAGCCTGATCGACAACCTGCTGGCGACCTTCCCGGCGGTCTTCGAGCATCCGTCGTTCCAGCAGAAGAAAAGCGCCATCGACCGCGCGTTCAACAAGCGCTACGACCTGGCCCTGGACGTGATCGAGCGCCTGTCGCTGGAGAAGGGCGTGGCCCTGTACCGCGACAGCAGCAACATCGCTTTCACCCCGATGCTCGATGGCAAGGCGCTGGACGAAGCCGAGTTCGCTCAGTTGCCGGAAGCCGAGCGCGAGCGCTTCCATGCCGACATCGCGGCCCTCGAGGAGCGCCTGAACGAAGAGCTGGCGAGCCTGCCGCAGTGGAAGCGTGAGTCGAGCAATCAGCTGCGCCAGTTGAACGAAGAGACCATCACCGTGGCGCTGCAGCCGCTGCTGGCGCCGTTGTCGGAGAAGTACGCCGAGAACGCCGGGGTCTGCGGTTACCTGCAGGCCGTGCAGGTCAACCTGCTGAAGACCGTGGTCGATCAGTTGGTCGAGGTAGAGAAGGCCGATGCCCAGACCCGCAAGATGCTCGAGGAGCAGTATTGCCCGAGCCTCGTGGTGGGGCACCATGCCCATGGCGGTGCGCCGGTGGTCTTCGAGTCGCACCCGACCTACGACAACCTGTTCGGTCGCATCGAATACAACACCGACCAGGGCGCGCTCTACACCAGCTATCGCCAGCTGCGTCCGGGCGCGCTGCACCGCGCCAACGGCGGGTTCCTGATCCTCGAAGCGGAGAAGATGCTCGGCGAACCCTTCGTCTGGGATGCGCTCAAGCGCGCCTTGCACTCGCGCAAGCTGAAGATGGAATCCCCGCTGGGCGATTTGGGGCGTATCGCCACCGTGACTCTCAACCCGCAGGTGATTCCGCTGCAGGTGAAGGTGATCATCATCGGCGCCCGGCAACTCTATTACGCCCTGCAGGACCATGATCCGGACTTCCAGGAGATGTTCCGGGTGCTGGTCGATTTCGACGAGGACATTCCGCTGGGCGATGAAAGCCTGGAGCAGTTTGCCCAACTGATGAAAACCCGCACCACCGAGGAAGGCATGGCGCCGCTCACTGCGGCCGCGGTGGCACGCCTCGCGACCTACAGTGCACGGCTGGCCGAGCACCAGGGGCGGCTGTCGGCGCGTATCGGTGACCTGTTCCAGTTGGTCAGCGAGGCCGATTTCATTCGCCAACTGGCCAGCGAGACTGTGACGGACGTCGGCCATATCGAGCGGGCGCTGAAGGCCAAGGCCACGCGCACCGGGCGGGTGTCGGCGCGAATCATCGACGACATGCTCGCCGGGATCATCCTCATCGACACCGTGGGTGCCGCGGTGGGCAAGTGCAACGGCCTCACCGTGCTGGAGGTGGGCGATTCGGCGTTCGGTGTGCCGGCGCGAATTTCCGCCACGGTCTACCCGGGCGGCAGCGGCATCGTCGACATCGAGCGCGAGGTCAACCTCGGCCAGCCGATCCACTCCAAGGGGGTGATGATCCTCACCGGCTTCCTCGGCAGCCGTTATGCCCAGGAATTCCCCCTGGAAATCTCCGCCAGCATTGCCCTGGAGCAATCCTACGGGTACGTGGACGGTGACAGCGCCTCCCTTGGCGAGGTCTGCACCCTGATTTCCGCCTTGTCGCGCACGCCGCTCAAGCAGTGCTTCGCCATCACCGGTTCGATCAACCAGTTCGGCGAAGTGCAGGCGGTGGGTGGGGTCAACGAGAAGATCGAAGGCTTCTTCCGCCTGTGCGAGGCGCGGGGGCTGACGGGCGAGCAGGGCGCGATCATTCCGCATTCCAACGTGGCGACCCTGATGCTCGATGAGCGGGTGCTGCAGGCCGTACGTGCCGGGCAGTTCCACGTCTATGCGGTGCGTCATGTCGACGAGGCCCTGAGCCTGCTGGTGGGCGAAGACGCGGGCAGCCCGAACGAGAAAGGGCAGTTTCCCAAAGGCAGCGTCAATGCGCGGGTGCTCGAGCGCCTGCGGGAGATCGCCGAAATCGGCATGGGCGAAGAGGAGAAGGAGGAACCCCGGAAGGAGGAACTCAAGGCCGAGGCGCCGGTCAAGGAGAAGAAGCCCCGGGCGAAAAAGCCCGAGGCGTGAGTGCAGATGCCAGCCTCCGCTCGATGATTGATCAGTCATTGAGCGGTTGCCGGTGGGCGCCACATGACGCGGTCCCGCGTTGCTTGCCCACCTGTCATCCACACACTTATCCACAGTAACCGGGGATAACTCCTGGCTTCCTGATCCGCATCGGCGGGTGTAGGCTGGAGTCTGGATCTCATGAGGGCCGCCGCGATGCCGCGCAACCTCTGCCTCATCCGTCGGTGCCTGGGCCTGGTGACGCGTATCGAATGCGTGGTGCTGCCTCTGGCTGGTGAGAAGGGACTCTGGACACTCATCTGCGTCGCTGGTATGTCGGGCGCGCAACCCTCCGCCATCAAAGCCCAGGGCCCGTTCTGCGGGCCTTTCGTCGCTGAAGGAGTGCTGGCTGGCATTGCCGAGAGCCTCTGCGTGCAGGGTTACAGCGAATGCCACGAGCTGCCCATCTGGCGCCTGCACATGCAGGCCGAACTGCGACGCCTGAACGGCGAGCGATGCAGCCACCCGGGCCATTACCAGTTCCGTCCGGAAACCTGACGCGCGGGTTGATCAGCTTTTGTACGGCTGGCGGCAACGCTGGACGTGCGTGCGTTTGCGCCACTCATCCTGCATCTCTCCACAAGGTTATCCACAGCTCCTGGGGATAAGCGCTGGGCGCCTGCGGCAGGGTGCCTCTTGTCCGTCATGCGGGGCTGGGTATACTCGCCGCCTGTTCTGATCACACCCCTTACGAGGCCCCATGGAACGCTTTCTCGAAAATGCGATGTATGCGTCGCGCTGGCTGCTGGCGCCGATCTATTTCGGCCTGTCGCTCGGGTTGCTGGCCCTGGCGCTGAAGTTCTTTCAGGAAGTGTTCCACATCCTGCCGGCGGTGTTCTCCATGGCCGAGGCCCAGCTGATCCTGGTGCTGCTGTCGCTGATCGACATGGCGCTGGTGGGTGGTCTGCTGGTGATGGTGATGATTTCCGGCTATGAGAACTTCGTGTCCCAGCTGGACATCGATGAAGGCAAGGAAAAGCTCAGTTGGCTGGGTAAGATGGACTCCAGCTCGCTGAAAATGAAGGTAGCGGCCTCCATCGTGGCGATTTCCTCGATCCACCTGCTGCGGGTGTTCATGGATGCCAAGAACTACGAGACCGATTACTTGATGTGGTACGTGATCATCCACATGACATTCGTGGTTTCGGCCTTCGCCATGGGCTACCTGGACAAGCTGACCAAGCACGACTGATACCCGTCTCGCTGAACAAGCGCCCGGCCTCGTTGAGGTCGGGCGTTTTTGTTTCGACACCGGCTTGGCTATTTGTCAGGTTATTCGATTGATATGGCCGAAATTACGATTTTATCGATCGAAATGCCTTGGCAATAATGCCGGCCTTTCTTACCCGGACACGCGAGGCAGCATGAGCACGGCACACTCCACCACCTACACCGGTACCGCCAAATGTCTGCACTGGGTCGTCGCGGCTATCTGGATCGGGAGTTGGCTGATCGGCATCGTCGCTGTGCACTGGCGTGATGAGCTGAACCCCGATCATGGCCTGACCATCCTGCGCAAGGCGCTGGCCAGCACCCTGCTGATCCTGGTGGTCGCGCGCATCGCCTGGCGCCTGACCCATCCGGCGCCGCCGTTGCCGGGCAGCATGAGCCCGTTGATGCAGCGCGGGGCGCTGGTGGGACATGTGCTGCTTTATGTGGTGGCCCTGGTTGCTCTGCCGGTGTCCGGTTGGTTCTGGAGCTCGGTGGCGGACAAGCCGATCATGATGCTGGGGCTGCTCCAGGTGCCGGCGCTGGTCTCGCCCAATCCCGACCTGTACGACCTGGCCAAGCTGATGCACACCTGGACCGCCTGGGCCTGCGGGGCGCTGGTCGGTGGCCATGTGCTGGTGGCGTTGAAGCACCACTTCGTCGACAAGGACGAGGTGATGGCGGGCATGCTGCCCCGTGCCCGGGGCTGACACGCTCGCCTTGCGCGGCAGAAGGCCACTTGTGTGCTAGTCTGGCCGGCCTTTTCGTAGCCCCAAGCGGAGCCTTTCATGTCCGAATTCACCTTCAGCCCCGACCTGTCTTCCGACGAAGGCCGTGTCAGTTACGGCATCGGCCGTCAGCTTGGCGGGCAACTGCGCGACAACCCACCGCCGGGCGTCAGCCTGGAAGCGATCCTGGCCGGCCTGAACGATGCGTTCCACGGTCAGGCCAGCCGCGTCAGCGAGGCCGAGCTGTCGGCCAGCTTCAAGGTCATCCGCGACATCATGCAGGCAGAAGCTCAGGCCAAGGCCGAAGCGGCAGCCGGCGCCGGCCGTGAGTTCCTCGCCGAAAACGCCAAGCGTGATGGCATCACCGTGCTGGCTTCCGGTCTGCAGTATGAAGTGCTGACCGCCGGTGAGGGTGCCAAGCCGTCCCGGGAAGATACCGTGCGTACTCACTACCACGGCACCCTGATCGACGGCAGCGTGTTCGACAGCTCCTACGAGCGTGGCGAGCCGGCCGAGTTTCCGGTGGGCGGCGTGATCGCCGGCTGGACCGAAGCCCTGCAACTGATGAACGCCGGCAGCAAGTGGCGCCTGTACGTACCGAGCGAGCTGGCCTACGGTGCCCAGGGTGTTGGCAGCATCCCGCCGCACAGCGTGCTGGTGTTCGACGTCGAGTTGCTGGACGTCCTGTAACCCCGTTCCGGTGGAGGGTGTTTCGCCCCTTCCACCGCCTTTCGGTAGCCCCCGCAACGTTGTGGTGGGCTGCTGAAGGGGCGCTCCGATCAGCGCAGCGCCCGTGCGTAGCAGTAGAGAAACAGGCTGCGGACCAGCTCCTTCAGCACCAGTGGCTCGCTGGAATTCAGTTCATGGATATCCAGGTCACCTTGGTCGCGCAATTCGTCCAGTGCCTCCTCTTCCAGCACCGCGCAGACTTCGCCAGTTTCACGATGCAATATGCGCAGGTAGGGGTGCGGGCGGTCCAGCCAGGCATCGATCAAGTAGGTCATGACTCATCTCCCTTTCAAGTGGTTAGATGAGAATAATTCTTATTATATTTATAGCAAGCTTTAATCGCTGCCTTTCGTCGTGACATAAAAAAGCCCGTCACGGGGACGGGCTTTTTTCATGCGGCGTCGACTCAGTGGGTGCGGGCGACGGCGAAGCGGCTCAGCTCGATCAGGGCATCGCGGTATTCGTTGTCCGGCAGCGCATCCAGGCAGGCGATGGCGCGTTCGACGTAGTCCCGTGCCAGCTGGGCGGTGTAATCGAGGGAGCCAGACGCTTCTACGGCTTCGCGGATGCTTTCGAGGTTCTCGATGCCGCCTTTCTGGATGGCCTGGCGTACCAGGGCCGCCTGGTTGGCGGTGCCTTCACGCATGGTGTAGATCAGGGGGAGGGTGGGTTTGCCTTCGGCCAGGTCGTCGCCGACGTTCTTGCCCAGGGTGGCGGCGTCGCCGCGGTAGTCGAGCAGGTCGTCCACCAGCTGGAAGGCGACACCCAGGTGATCGCCGAAGGTGCGCAGCGCTTCGGTCTGCTCGCTCGACGCGTCTGCCAGGGCAGCCGCGCTGTGGGTCGAGGCCTCGAAGAGCATCGCGGTCTTGCCGCGGATGACTTCCATGTAGGTTTCTTCGGTGGTGCTGGCGTCGCGAACCTTCGACAGCTGCAGCACTTCGCCTTCGGCGATCACGCGGGTGGCCTTGGACAGGATCTTCATCACCGGCATCGAGCCGAGTTCGACCATCATTTCGAAGGAGCGGGAATAAAGGAAGTCGCCGACCAGTACGCTGGGGGCGTTGCCCCACTGGGCGTTGGCAGTGCTGCGGCCGCGGCGCATGTCGGACATGTCGACGACATCGTCATGCAGCAGGGTGGCGGTGTGCAGGAATTCGATGGTGGCCGCCAGCAGGCGCAGCCTGTCGCCTTCAAGGCCCAGGGCCTTGCCGCTGAGCAGGACGAGCAGCGGGCGCAGGCGTTTGCCGCCGGCTGAGATGATATAGTCGCCGATCTTTTCCACCAGCGGTACGCGCGAGACGAGCTGCTGACGGATGATGCCGTCGACGGCGGTGAAGTCGTCCGCAACTACGCGGTAGAAAGCCTGGGGTTGTTGCATCAGCGACAGGTGCTCCGTAAGGCGTGTTTGCAGCGATTGGCGTAGCCGTGGCCCGCCTCGGATGCGCGGCATGCTAGGGGGCAGGGTGGGGGCTGTCAAGGCAAGCCCAGGCAGGCCTTGCACTGGCGTGGCGGCTTGCGTACAATCGCGCACCCTGAACTTCCCCCTGGGTATTTCCCTGCCTTACGCAATTGCAAGGGTGCTTTCCGGCCCCGAGCAGCCATGCCAGCCGACATTATTCCTATAAAGCGCTGGGTGAGCAGGATCAACGGAGATTTACCATGTACGCAGTAATTGTTACTGGTGGCAAGCAATACAAAGTCACCGAAGGCGAATTCCTCAAGATCGAAAAGCTCGAAATCGCCACTGGCGAAGCCGTGACTTTCGATCGCGTGTTGTTGATCGGCAACGGCGACGACGTGCAAATCGGCGCTCCGGTTGTTGACGGTGCCAAGGTTGTGGCTGAAGTCGTTTCGCAAGGTCGTCACGATAAAGTGCGCATCATCAAGTTCCGTCGCCGCAAGCACCACATGAAGCGTCAGGGCCACCGTCAGTGGTTCACTGAGATCAAAATCACCGGTATCCAGGCCTGATTCATTTCGGTCTGATCCCTTAACAGGAGTATTGAACTCATGGCACACAAAAAAGCTGGCGGTAGTACCCGCAATGGTCGCGACTCAGAAGCCAAACGACTTGGCGTGAAGATGTACGGTGGCCAGGCTATCAAGGCAGGCAACATCATCGTGCGTCAGCGCGGCACCCAATTCCACGCTGGTTACGGCGTTGGCATGGGTAAGGATCACACCCTCTTCGCGAAAATCGAAGGCGTGATCAAGTTTGAAGTAAAAGGCGCCTTCGGTCGTCGTTACGTGAGCGTCGTCGCGGCTTAATCGCGAGGCTGCTGGAAAAGCCCTGTCCTTGCGACGGGGCTTTTTTGTTTCTGTATCCTAGGGGTTCTTGCCCGATTACCCGGGCTGCCGCGCGACATGCGCGGGGTCATCCGGCAAGAGCCTGGTGTTTATGTTTCAGTTGACCCGCGTTTACGGCGGGAGGCGTACCCATGAAATTCGTCGATGAAGTATCGATTTATGTAAAGGCCGGTGACGGCGGTAACGGGATGATGAGCTTCCGTCGTGAGAAGTTCATCGAGAAAGGCGGCCCTAACGGCGGTGATGGTGGTGATGGCGGCTCGGTGTTCATCGAGGCCGTTGAGAACTTCAACACGCTCGTGGACTACCGCTATACGCGCAAATTCCAGGCGCAGAACGGTGAGAAGGGCGGTAGTACCGACTGCACGGGTGCCAAGGGCGAGGATCTGATCCTGCCGGTTCCGGTGGGGACGACGGTGATCGATGCGTCCACCCAGGAAGTGATTGGCGACCTGGTCAAGCCGGGGCAGCGCTTGCTGGTGGCTCAAGGTGGCTGGCACGGTCTGGGCAACACCCGCTTCAAGTCCAGTACCAACCGTGCGCCGCGTCAGACGACGCCGGGCAAGCCCGGCGATGCCCGTGATCTGAAGCTGGAGCTGAAAGTGCTGGCTGACGTGGGCCTGCTCGGCTTGCCGAACGCCGGCAAGAGCACCTTCATTCGTGCCGTGTCGGCCGCCAAGCCGAAGGTGGCGGATTATCCGTTCACCACCCTGATACCGAATCTGGGTGTGGTCAGCGTGGAGCGCTACAAAAGCTTCGTGGTCGCCGATATTCCGGGGTTGATCGAAGGTGCTTCCGAAGGTGCGGGTCTGGGGATTCGCTTCCTCAAGCACCTGGCGCGTACTCGTCTGTTGCTGCATCTCGTGGACATGGCGCCGTTGGACCTGTCCGATCCGGGCGAGGCTGCGGTAACGATCGTAGAGGAGCTGACCAAGTTCAGCCCGGCGCTGGCTGATCGTGACCGCTGGCTGGTGCTCAACAAGGCTGACCAGATGCTGGATGAAGAGCGTGACGCCCGGGTTGCCGAGGTGGTTGCGCGCTTGAACTGGGAAGGTCCGGTCTATGTGATCTCGGCGCTGGCCCGCGAGGGTACCGAGAAGCTGTGCTACGACATCATGGAATACCTCGAGGCGCGCTCGGAGCGTATCCAGGAGAATCCGGAGTTCGCGGCCGAGGTTGCGGCGCTCGATCAGCGTATCGAGGACGAAGCGCGCGCTCAGTTGCAGGCCCTGGATGACAAGCGTGCGCTGCGTCGTGCGGGTGTCCGTGCGGTTGGCGACGAGGATGATGACGACAGCTTCTGGGATGAGGAAGACGGGGACGACGGTCCGGAAATCATCTATGTCCGGGACTGATGCTTGCTGAGGCGATCGTGCCCGGTCACGGACCGGTGAAATAGGGCTCGAAATGCCCGTGTACAGCAGTACACTAGGCACTCGTGACTGATTTCGCCGTACTTGATACGGGCTCGCTCTGTCTTCTGTGCAGTGTCGAGCCATTTCCAGCGCCGCTTAATTGCGGCGTTTTTGTAATCACGGGTCGCTGCTGGGGTTGGATGATCATGCGTGACAAGGTAACCGGTGCTCAGCGCTGGGTGGTGAAGATTGGCAGTGCGCTGCTGACGGCTGACGGCAAGGGGCTCGATCGGGCTGCCATGGCTGTCTGGGTCAAGCAGATGGTGGCGTTGCGCGAAGCGGGCGTCGAGTTGGTGCTGGTGTCGTCCGGCGCCGTGGCGGCGGGCATGAGCCGCCTGGGCTGGGCGTCGCGCCCCAGTGCCATGCACGAGCTGCAGGCCGCGGCGGCAATTGGTCAGATGGTGTTGATCCAGGCCTGGGAGTCGAGCTTTGCCGAGCACGGACGTCGCACCGCGCAGATTCTCCTGACCCACGATGACCTGTCGGATCGCAAGCGTTACCTGAATGCCCGCAGTACGCTGCGGACCCTGGTCGATCTCGACGTGATTCCGGTGATCAACGAAAACGACACCGTGGTCACCGATGAAATCCGTTTCGGCGACAACGACACCCTGGCGGCATTGGTGGCCAACCTGGTCGAGGCGGACCTGCTGGTGATCTTGACGGATCGCGACGGCATGTATAACGCCGACCCACGGCACAATCCCGATGCCGAGCTGATTTTCGAAGCGCGCGCCGACGATCCGGCGCTGGATGCCGTGGCGGGCGGTGTTGGTGGTGCGCTGGGTCGTGGCGGCATGCAGACCAAGCTGCGCGCGGCGCGTCTGGCGGCCCGATCCGGTGCGCACACGGTGATCGTGGGCGGTGCGATCGAACAGGTGTTGGCGCGCCTCAAGACTGGTGAGCGCCTGGGTACGTTGCTCGCGCCTGAGCGCAGCCTGTTGGCGGCGCGCAAGCAATGGCTGGCGGGCCACCTGCAGACCCGTGGCACGCTGGTGCTGGATGCGGGCGCGGTCAAGGCGCTGACGGTCGATCACAAGAGCCTGTTGCCGGTAGGGGTCAAAACCGTGCAGGGCAGTTTCCGTCGCGGTGAAATGGTGGTGTGCGTGTCGCCGGAAGGTCGCGAGATCGCCCGGGGGTTGGCCAACTACAGCGCGCTTGAGGCGCAGAAGATCATCGGCAAGCCGTCGGATGCCATCGAGAAGCTGCTCGGCTATGTCGATGAGCCGGAGCTGGTGCACCGCGATAACCTGATTCTGGTCTGATAAGGAGCGTCTCCATGCGCCTGTTCAAGGGTGTGCTTGCGGTATGCCTGTCGCTGCCGCTGTTCGTGTCGGCTGAGGAGATCGGCGAGGTTTCCACGGTGTTCAAGTGGATGGGGCCGAACGACAAGATCGTGGTGGAGGCCTTCGATGATCCCAAGGTGGCGGGGGTGACCTGCTACCTGTCGCGCGCCAAGACCGGCGGGATCAAGGGTGGTTTGGGGTTGGCCGAGGACCGTGCCGAGGCATCCATTGCCTGTCGGCAGGTCGGGCCGATCCGCTTCAAGGCTGAGCTGGAGGAGGGTGAGGAAGTATTCCGCGAGCGCACTTCGCTGGTCTTCAAGACCATGCAGGTGGTGCGTTTCTTCGACGAGAAGCGCAATACGCTGGTGTACCTGGTCTATAGCGACCGAATCATCGAAGGCAGTCCGCAGAATGCGGTCACTGCGATACCGATCCTGCCCTGGCCTGAGAAATAAAAGGGCCTTGCATTAATCGCGAACAATAAAAAACCGGCCATCAGGCCGGTTTTTCAAGAACATGCTGCGATCAGGCTGCAGCAGCTTCGCCGAGGGCCTTGATGTGGCCGTTCAGGCGGCTCTTGTGGCGAGCAGCTTTGTTCTTGTGGATGATGCCCTTGTCAGCCATGCGGTCGATGACCGGAACAGCCAGGGTGTAGGCCTTCTTGGCCAGATCGAGGTCTTTGGCGTCGATAGCCTTGACCACGTTCTTGATGTAGGTACGGACCATGGAGCGCAGGCTGGCGTTATGGCTACGACGCTTCTCAGCCTGTTTTGCGCGTTTTTTGGCAGAAGGTGTATTGGCCACCGTCAAGCTCCTCGAAAACTGGGGGGATACAAACAAATAAGGCCGCGAATCATGCCGAGATGAAGTGCGCCTGTCAAGCCCGTTGGCGTTTACCTGTGCTGGCCTGACCAGTGGCAGACCGCTACACTCGACGCCTTCGTGCGCCGGTGGATCGTCTGCTGAGGTGCTCGTCCACAGAAGTCGAAATAGTACATGAATCTGCTCAAGTCGCTGGCCGCCGTCAGCTCCCTGACCATGCTGTCCCGGGTTCTGGGGTTCGTGCGTGACACCCTGATCGCGCGGGTGTTCGGCGCCGGCGTCGCTTCGGACGCCTTCGTCGTGGCGTTCAAGCTGCCGAATCTGTTGCGCCGAATCTTCGCCGAGGGCGCGTTCTCCCAGGCGTTCGTGCCGATCCTGGCCGAGTACAAGACCCAGCAGGGCGAGGAGGCGACCCGTACCTTCGTGGCCTATGTCAGTGGTTTGCTGACCCTGGTGCTGGCGCTGGTCACGCTGCTGGGGATCGTGGCTGCGCCGTGGATCGTCTGGGCCTCTGCGCCAGGCTTTGCCGATGAGCCGGACCGTTTCGAGCTAACCACCGACCTGCTGCGCCTGACCTTCCCCTATATATTGCTGATTTCCCTGTCGTCGCTGGCCGGGGCCGTGCTCAACACGTGGAACCGCTTTTCCGTACCGGCGTTCGTGCCGACGCTGCTGAACGTCAGCATGATCGTGTTCATGGTGTTTTTTGCTCAGTATTTCGATCCGCCGATTATGGCGTTGGGCTGGGCCGTGCTGGTGGGCGGCTTGCTGCAATTGCTCTACCAGCTGCCGCACCTGAAAAAGATCGGCATGCTGGTGCTGCCGCGGCTGAATCTGAAAGACACCGGCGTATGGCGGGTGATGAAGTTGATGGGGCCGGCGATCTTTGGCGTGTCGGTCAGCCAGATTTCGTTGATCATCAACACCATCTTCGCCTCGTTTCTGGCGGCCGGCTCGGTGTCCTGGATGTACTACGCGGACCGCCTCATGGAACTGCCCTCCGGCGTACTCGGTGTCGCTCTGGGGACGATCCTGCTGCCGGCGCTGTCCAAGACCTACGCCGGCTCCGACCGCAGTGAGTATTCGCGCCTGCTCGACTGGGGGCTGCGGCTGTGCATTCTCCTGGCCTTGCCGAGTGCCGTCGCCCTGGCGGTGCTGGCCGAGCCGTTGACGGTTTCCCTGTTCCAGTATGGCAAGTTCACCAGCCACGATGCGCTGATGACCCAGCAGGCGTTGGTGGCCTATTCCGTCGGGTTGCTGGGCATCATTCTGGTGAAGATCCTTGCGCCGGGCTTCTATGCCCAGCAGAACATCAAGACGCCGGTGAAAATAGCCATCGTCACGCTGATTGCCACCCAACTGATGAACCTGGCGCTCTGGAGGCCGTTGGGGCACGTGGGACTGGCCCTGGCGATCGGTTTGGGCGCCTGCCTGAACGCCGGGCTGCTCTACTGGCAGCTGCGCAAGGGCGATATTTTCCAGCCCCAGGCCGGTTGGATGCCCTTCTTGTTCAAGGTGGCGCTGGCGGTGGCCGTGATGGCCGGTGTGCTGTTGGTGGGCATGCACTTCATGCCGGCCTGGTCCGCCGATGGCATGCTGCTGCGTTTCCTGCGCCTGGGCGCGCTGGTGGTCGCCGGGCTAGTGGCGTACTTCGGCATGTTGCTGGTGCTCGGCTTCCGCTTGCGTGACTTCACCCGGCGGGCCATTTCTTGAGCAGTCGCCAACTGTTGTCTGTCGGCGGGTGTGCGTATAATCGACCACTTTATGAGCAAGAAGCGCGCTATGCAGCTGGTTCGAGGCCTTCATAACCTGCGGCCCCAGCATCGGGGTTGTGTCGCCACCATCGGCAATTTCGACGGCGTCCATCGTGGCCACCAGGCCATCTTGGCGCGTTTGCGTGAGCGCGCGGTCGAGTTGAACCTGCCCAGTTGCGTGGTGATTTTCGAGCCGCAGCCGCGAGAGTTCTTTGCGCCGGACACTGCGCCGGCCCGTCTGACTCGCCTGCGTGACAAGCTGGCGCTGCTTGCCGCCGAGGGTGTCGACCGGGTGCTGTGCCTGAGCTTCAACCCGCGTCTGCGGGAGCTGAGTGCCGCGGCGTTCGTCCAGCGGGTGCTGATCGAAGGGCTGGGCGTCGCGCACCTGGAGGTCGGCGACGACTTTCGTTTTGGCTGCGACCGTGCCGGCGACTTCGCCTTCCTGGCCGCTGCCGGCGAGCAGGAAGGTTTCACCGTCGAGGCAGCGACCACGGTCGAGCTCGACGGGATTCGGGTCAGCAGCACTCGGGTACGCGAAGCGCTGGCGGCGGGGGATTTCGTTCTGGCCGAGAAGCTGCTCGGTCGGCCTTTCCGCATTGCCGGCCGCGTGCTGCACGGGCAGAAGCTGGGACGGCAATTGAATGCGCCGACCGCCAACGTCCAGCTCAAGCGCCGGCGCGTGCCATTGACCGGGGTGTACCTGGTCAGTACCGAAGTAGATGGCCAGCCCTGGCCGGGAGTGGCCAATATTGGCGTGCGCCCGACCGTGGCCGGCGACGGCAGCGCCCACCTCGAGGTGCACCTGCTGGATTTTGCCGGAGACCTGTATGGCCGGCGTTTGACGGTGGCTTTCCACCACAAGCTGCGCGATGAGCAGCGTTTCGCCTCGCTCGAGGCCCTGAAGACGGCAATTGCTGCCGATATTGCCGCCGCCCGTGCCCATTGGGGCGCGTGAACATAGTGCCAACCGCTGACCTAAGAGCCTGAGATGACGACCGACTATAAAGCCACGCTGAATCTGCCCGATACCCAGTTCCCGATGAAGGCCGGCCTGCCGCAGCGCGAACCCCAGATTCTGCAGCGCTGGAACGAGATTGGCCTGTATCAGAAGCTGCGTCAGCAAGGCGAAGGGCGGCCGAAGTTCGTCCTGCACGACGGCCCTCCCTACGCCAACGGCAGCATCCACATCGGGCACGCGGTCAACAAGATCCTCAAGGACATCATCACCCGTTCCAAGACCCTGTCGGGTTACGACGCACCCTACGTGCCGGGCTGGGACTGTCACGGCCTGCCGATCGAGCACAAGGTGGAAACCACCTTCGGCAAGAACCAGCCGTCCGACCTGACCCGCGAGCGTTGCCGCACCTATGCCGCCGAGCAGATCGAGGGGCAGAAGGCTGATTTCGTGCGCCTTGGTGTGCTCGGTGATTGGGATAACCCCTACAAGACCATGGCATTCGCCAACGAGGCTGGGGAAATCCGCGCCCTGGCGGAAATGGTCAAGCAAGGCTTCGTGTTCAAGGGCCTGAAGCCGGTCAACTGGTGCTTCGATTGCGGTTCGGCGCTGGCGGAAGCCGAGGTCGAGTACCAGGACAAGAAATCCGATGCCATCGACGTGGCGTTCCTGGTCGAGGATGCCGACAAGCTGGCGGCAGCCTTCGGCCTGGCGGCGCTGAGCAAGCCGGCCAGCATCGTCATCTGGACTACCACACCCTGGACCATCCCGGCCAACCAGGCGCTCAACGTCCACCCGGAATTCAACTACGCCCTAGTCGATACCGGCGACAAGCTGCTGGTGCTGGCCGAAGAACTGGTCGAGAGCAGCCTGCAGCGCTTCGGCCTGCAAGGCAGCGTTCTGGCGATCGCACCGGGTGCCGCCCTGGAGCTGATCCGCTTCCGTCACCCGTTCTACGAGCGTTTCGCGCCGGTCTACCTGGCCGAGTACGTGGAGCTGGGCGCGGGTACCGGTATCGTTCACTCGGCGCCTGCCTATGGTGAAGACGACTTCCACTCCTGCAAACGCTACGGCATGAGCAACGATGACATCCTCAGCCCGGTGCAAAGCAACGGTGTGTATGTCGCTGACCTGCCGTTCTTCGGCGGCCAGTTCATCTGGAAGGCCAACTCGGCCATCGTCGCCAAGCTGCAGGAAGTGGGCGCGCTGCTCAAGCACGAAGCCATCCAGCACAGCTACATGCATTGCTGGCGCCACAAGACGCCGCTGATCTACCGCGCTACGGCGCAGTGGTTCGTCGGCATGGACAAACAGCCGAACCAGGGGGCGCCGCTGCGTGAGCGCGCGCTGGCTGCGATCGAGCAGACCCAGTTCGTGCCAGCCTGGGGCCAGGCGCGCCTGCACAGCATGATCGCCGGCCGTCCGGACTGGTGCATCTCGCGTCAGCGCAACTGGGGCGTGCCGATTCCCTTCTTCCTGCACAAGGCCAGCGGTGAACTGCACCCGCGTACCGCCGAGCTGATGGAAGACGTTGCCAAGCGCGTCGAGCAGGAAGGCATCGAAGCCTGGTTCAAGCTCGATGCAGCCGAACTCCTCGGTGACGAGGCGGCCGACTACGACAAGATCAGCGACACCCTGGACGTCTGGTTCGACTCCGGCACCACCCACTGGCATGTGCTGCGCGGCTCGCACCCGCTGGGCCATGCCGAGGGGCCGCGCGCCGACCTGTACCTGGAAGGCTCCGACCAGCACCGTGGCTGGTTCCACTCGTCCCTGCTGACCGGCAGCGCCATCGATGGCCATGCCCCGTACAAGGAATTGCTGACCCACGGCTTCGTGGTGGATGAGAACGGCCGCAAGATGTCCAAGTCGCTGGGCAACGTGGTCGCGCCGCAGGAAGTGAACGACAGCCTGGGCGCGGACATCCTGCGCCTGTGGGTGTCGTCCACCGACTATTCCGGCGAGATGGCAGTGTCCAAGGTCATCCTGCAGCGCAGCGCCGACTCCTATCGCCGTATCCGCAATACCGCGCGTTTCCTGCTCTCCAACCTCAGCGGTTTCGACCCAGCACAGCACCTGCTGCCTGCCGAGGACATGCTGGCCTTGGACCGCTGGGCCGTGGACCGCGCGCTGCTGTTGCAGCGCGAGATCGAAGAGGCCTACGACAGCTACCGCTTCTGGAACGTCTATCAGAAGGTGCACAACTTCTGTGTGCAGGAACTGGGCGGCTTCTACCTCGACATCATCAAGGACCGCCAGTACACCACCGCCAGCGACAGCGTGGCGCGGCGCTCCTGCCAGACCGCACTGTTCCACATCGCCGAAGCGCTGGTGCGCTGGATCGCGCCGATCGTGTCGTTCACCGCGGATGAGCTGTGGCAGTACCTGCCGGGCGAGCGCAACGAGTCGGTCATGCTCAACGGCTGGTACCAGGGCCTGAGCGAGCTGCCCCAGGGCTTCGAGCTCGATCGCGAATTCTGGGATCGGGTGATGGCGGTCAAGACAGCGGTGAACAAGGAGCTGGAGAATCAGCGTAACGCCAAGGCCATTGGCGGCAACCTGCAGGCTGAAGTCACTGTGTATGCCGAAGACGGCCTGATGGCCGACCTGAACAAGCTGGGCAACGAGCTGCGCTTCGTGCTGATCACCTCGACCGCCAGCCTGGCGCCACTTGCCAGTGCGCCGAGCGATGCGGTGGACACCGAGGTCGAGGGGCTCAAACTCAAAGTGGTCAAGTCGGGCCACGCCAAGTGCGGTCGTTGCTGGCACCACCGTGAAGACGTCGGTGTGAATCCGGCGCATCCGGAAATCTGTGGCCGTTGCGTCGACAACATCGAAGGGGCTGGTGAGGTGCGTCACTATGCTTAACACCAGTCGCTTCGGGCGGTTGTCCTGGCTGTGGTTGAGCCTGCTGGTGTTCGTGGTCGACCAGGTGACGAAGTTCTACTTCGACAACAGCCTGACCATGTACCAGCAGATCGTGGTGATCCCGGACTATTTCAGCTGGACGCTGGCCTACAACACCGGCGCGGCATTCAGCTTCCTGGCCGGTGCTTCGGGCTGGCAGCGCTGGTTCTTCGCGGCCATTGCCGTGGTGGTCAGCGTGGTGCTGGTGGTCTGGCTCAAGCGTTTGAAGTCCGATGAAACCTGGCTGGCCGTTGCCTTGGCCTTGGTGTTGGGCGGGGCGCTGGGCAACCTGGTGGACCGTGTGGTGTTCGGCCATGTGGTCGATTTCATCCTGGTGCACTGGCAGAACCGCTGGTATTTCCCGGCGTTCAATATCGCGGATACCGCCATCAGCCTTGGCGCCATCCTGCTGGCGCTGGACATGTTCAAAAGCAAGAAATCCGGAGAAGTAGCCCATGACTGACGTACGTATCGGCCCGGATAAGGAAGTCACCCTGCATTTCGCCCTCAAGCTCGAGAACGGCGATGTGGTCGACAGCACGTTCGACAAGCAGCCGGCCACCTTCAAGGTGGGCGATGGCAACCTGCTGCCGGGCTTCGAACAGGCCATCTATGGCCTGAAAGCAGGTGACAAGCGCAGCCTGCCGATCGCTCCGGAGCAGGGCTTTGGCCAGGGCAACCCGCAGAACGTGCAGGTTATGCCGCGCAGCCAGTTCCAGGACATGGAGCTGTCCGAGGGCTTGCTGGTGATCTTCAACGACGCTGCCAATACTGAGCTGCCGGGCGTGGTCAAAAGCTTCGACGACAACCAGGTGACCATCGACTTCAACCACCCGTTGGCCGGGAAGTCGCTGAGCTTCGATGTCGAGATCATCGACGTCAAAGCCCTGTAACACTGCTGTGGATAGGGCGACCTCTGGTTAGTCCTATCCTGCGCTGCCTCCGAACGCATACCGCGTTACACTCCTTTCTACCGTTTTCGCGTACCGAGCGTCGTCATGCATATCAAACTCGCCAACCCTCGCGGTTTCTGCGCAGGCGTGGATCGCGCCATCGAAATCGTCAACCGTGCCCTGGAAGTCTTCGGCCCGCCGATCTACGTGCGTCACGAGGTGGTGCACAACAAGTTCGTGGTGGAAGACCTGCGCGCACGCGGCGCCGTGTTCGTCGAGGAGCTGGACCAGGTGCCGGATGATGTGATTGTCATCTTCAGCGCCCACGGCGTCTCCCAGGCCGTACGGGGCGAGGCAGCCCGCCGTGGCCTGAAGGTGTTCGATGCGACCTGTCCTCTGGTGACCAAGGTGCACATGGAGGTCGTGCGCTACAGCCGGGAAGGGCGTGAATGCATCCTGATCGGCCATGCCGGCCACCCGGAGGTCGAAGGTACCATGGGCCAGTACGACGCCAGCAATGGCGGGGCTATTTACCTGGTGGAAGACGAAGCGGATGTCGAGCGCCTGCAGGTCCGCAATCCCGAAGCCCTGGCGTTCGTGACCCAGACCACCCTGTCTATGGACGACACCAGCAAGGTCATCGACGCCCTGCGCGCGAAATTCCCGGCCATCGGCGGACCGCGCAAGGACGACATCTGCTACGCCACCCAAAACCGCCAGGACGCCGTCAAACAACTCGCCGCCGAGTGCGACGTGTTGCTGGTGGTCGGTAGCCCCAACAGCTCTAACTCCAACCGCCTGCGCGAGCTCGCCGAGCGCATGGGTACCCCGGCCTACCTGATCGACGGTGCCGAAGACCTCAAACAAGAGTGGTTCAAAGGCGCCGTCGGCATCGGCATCACCGCCGGTGCTTCCGCCCCTGAGGTGCTGGTGCGCGGCGTAGTCGAGCGCCTGCGCGAATGGGGCGCGGAAGGGGAGAGCGAACTGGATGGCCGTCCAGAGAACGTGACGTTCTCCATGCCGAAGGAGTTGAGGGTGAAGGCGGTTTGATCTGCTTTCTGGTGGTAATAAAAAAGCCGGCTAATTAGCCGGCTTTATATTTGCTGATTAGATCACTACCAACTGCACTTCGCCTTAAGGGAGCCATTGCGTGCGTTGGTCGCTGTGAGTGTCAGGTCACCACTGAGGCGTCCAATAGCTGTAGCTGTTAGGGTGTAGGCGCTGGCAGTGACGCTTCCCACTGCTATTCCGAATTCCTTGGTGTTTCCTGGAAGAGCAACGTTGGCGTTGTAAGCACCATTATTACGTGCCCTGCTGCGCTCCATTACCGCAGAACCTTGAAGTAGCAGTGATTTTCCATCTTCACAGGCCGCCTTTTCTAGATAGCTCGTGTATTGGGGGATTGCAATAGCCACCAGTATTCCAATGATGACAATTGCGATCACCAGTTCTAGTAAAGTAAATCCGTTTTGTTTGTTCATTGAACCTTCTCTCACTGTTCATCAATCCAGTAGGTGCGGGGCGTCGAAGGAGCCCAGACACAAAAGTCAGGGTTGCTATCACAGCGGCATTTCTCTGGGTTGGGTGAGTTATTGCAGTTAGGCGGCTCGTTCCGAGGGATCAGTTGAGACGGATCATTGTAGACGTAGCAACTATTGCCTTTGCAATAGACCTGCGGGTTGGAGGGTAAGCTGCCGCCCTTGGCCACCACATAGCGCGTGGTGCTCAGCGCCGTCGAATCCAGCAAGTTGACTGCGTAGGCACGGGTCACACCGGTGGCCGCCTGGCAGGAGTTCTGGTTGGCCTTGGGTTCGTAGGTATTGAAGTAGAGCTTACCGTCGATGGCCAGCGGGCGCGAGAGCACCTTCTCACCATCGGGCACCAGTCGGATATACCAGCCATTCTTGGTGAGCAGTGCTTTACGCTGTTCCGCGGTCGCCTGGGTAAGGCTGGTAGCATCGTAAAGGTCGGCTTCGGTCAGAACGCCACCGGTACCCCCGAGATTTTCCGTACGGAATGAATAGAAGCGGTCATCGATGACCTTGTTCAACGGATGACCACGGTAACCGGAGCCGATGTTGACTGTGAGTTGCAGCTTGTTTTCGACAGTGACCAGTGCAACTTCCGGTTCATGGTAGAACCGTCGAGCACTGGCAACATCCGCTCCGGCGACGCTGGCGAAGAGGCCGCCGGTTACCAGGCCATTGCCGCTCGCACCATTCTTCACATGGAAGCGCCATACCTGGCCCCCCATGTCGCCCACAAAGATCTGTCCGGCCAGGCCGTCTGGATCGGTAAATACCTGACCCTGACTGTTGGCTTGCAGGCCCACCACGTTGACGCCGCTGGGGATGCTGTAGTTCATGCCGGTGATGCCGGCGCCGGATGCCGACCAGATCAGTGCGCCAGTCCTGGCGTTGACGATGAACAGGTCATTGCCCTGGTCGTCAGCGGTGCGGATGGTGGCATTGTCCTGATCGGGATCGTAGCCGCCGCCAAAGACCAGTACGTCGGTGATGGTGCCTCCGACCTTGATCTTGGTCTTCACCGGGGCCGACCAGGTTTGGCCGAGGCGTGCGAACGCTCCAGTACCGCCCTGGATCTGCCACAGCAGTTTGGGTGAAGTACGGTTGGTGATATCGAGGGCGTAAATGCCGCGCCCGCCGCGGCCCATGGTGGCGTAGGCGTAAACGAATTCGCCGCTTTCGGCGGAGCCGCCGTTGAGAATCACTCCATTGTTGTTGGCATCGTTGGCCCATACGGTCACGGTGTTGTCCATGCCGTACATATGGCTGTTGCTGCCAGTGGCGGCATTGGCACGCAGGCGCTTGATATTTGGCAGCAGGGCGTTTGGCATGAACGCAAACTGCTCTACACCCGTCGCGGTGTCGAACATCTGCACAAAGCCCTCGTTGGTGCCGAAAATCGCGCTTTGTTGTTCGCTGGTACAAACGCCATTGGTTGTGGCATTACATCCGTAGGTCACCAGGGCTGGGGTGGCGTGAATCGGGTCGCCCAAGGACTTGCGCTCGACCGCTGGATCGTTGGGATCGTAACCCCGAATATAGGTAATCAGGTTTTCCCGTTCGGTCGCATTGGCCGCCCCCATCTTGGCGGCGGTGAGTTCTGCGTTGGCCGTGGTGATCGCCGTCAGGGCGTTGTTGGTCGACACGTTGGTCAGCAGGTTGCGGCTGTTGGGAGTCGGCAAGCGAGAGGCGGCACCACCTGCCCCCACGTTGCTGCCGTCGTTGCTGGTGGACCACCAGCTACGGGCGTCATTACGGAAGAAGCCAGTGTTGGTATCGATAGCGGCCAGACCGTCCTGATCGACGATGTAAGCACCGCCGTTACGAGTAGCCATGCCATAGCGCTTGAGATTGCCGATCCACCGGTCTGTGACGGACGGACGGAACAGCGAGAAATACAGTTCGTCCTTGTTGTCCTGACGGTTGAAGGTGTTGACTGGGGCGCTGGCACTGACGAACGTGGTGTCGGTTGCCAGTACCTGCTGCAGGATCTGGTTGAAGGCTTTGGAGAGAGATGATGCGTTCTCAGCAGAGTAGAAACCGCCACCACCTTCTCGTGCCAGATCAGCCAGGAATGTCTTGATTTGTGCCGCTTCTGTTGCGCCGCGTGCGTCAAGCGCAAAACCAACGGTATGGGTCAGGATATGGTTGTCACCGGCAAAACTGGATTGGTCGGTCTTGGCCATCCAGCGCACCAGTTCGCGGGCGCAGCGTTCATCGGCAAAACCCAATCCGCTGCTGCTGCAGCTCCCTGCCAGGCTGGCGATGCCATTGGTGGCGTCGTTGGAGGTGCCTTCCGGCTTACCGTCGGTCAGCAAGACCAGATGGGTTGCCTGGCAGGAACTCGTCATAGGGCTTGGGTTGTTACCAGCATGATATTTCTCCGACAGATAGCGCGCACCGTCATAGAGGGCTGGCACGATTGGCGTGCCGCCGCTGGCGTTCATGCCTTGTACCAAGCTGTTGACGTGGGTCCGTACTGTGCGGAAGTTGGTGCCCAAACCGCCGGTGCCGAGTTTCAAGCGCAGCTTGATGGACTCCGACGGGCTACTGTCATAGGCCACTGTACTGTAGCCGCTGTCGCTGGTTGGCTTGAGGACGATCGATAGAGCATTACCATCAGTCCAGCCATTGGCACCGCTGCCGGTACGGGCGAATACCGCTTGCAAGGCGGTGGTCAGTGCGGTTCCGCTGCAAATGGTTTGAGCACCAGTGAGCGTACAGGCGACACCGGTGCTCAGGGTTCGGGCTCCCAGGTTGTTGTTATTGGTCAGCAGCTCACTGGAATTACCTGTGTTTTCCACATGCACTGTGACGTTTGAGCTGCCGCTGGTGCCGCTGCGGGTAACAATGACCTGGGCATCGACTACCTGGGCGCCACGGACTACAGGCAGGTTTTCATAACGGGCACCGATGTGCGTGGTGTTGCTACCAAATGGCATCGCCTCTTCGTTGATGACCACTGGTTGGCTGGTTGTGCATTGGCCCCACCAGTTGCAGGATTCTGCCGTGTACTGGCGTGCATCGTTCTTGGGAGCGGTGACCCGGGCTTCCAGAACGGGTCGGAAGCAGCCATTGGTACCGCCTTCATAGGTGATCTTCAGTACCGGTTTGAGGGGCGAGCCATCCACGCTGTAGGTGGTGCGGTTGCCGTCACCCGTTCTCGGTTGGAAGAAGAACGCCATGGAGTTGTTGCCACACCAACTGCCATTGCTGACCACTTCCTGCGCCTGTTGAATGACGCTCGGTCCTTCGATATAGGCGGGCGGGTTTTCCGTCCGCCATTCGGCAGGAGCCCAAGTAGTCAGGGTTGTCTTGGCGCGACCCATGAAATTTTCAGAGGCACTGAAAGGAGCCGCATCCCCGGCAGCCTGCGCGGTGACCTCGAAGGTAACGGGGCGGTCATCCGAACTGGCGGGTACGAAGTCGATACGTGCCGAGGTGATGGTTGCCCCTTGGGGGACCGCGACGTTCTGGAAGCGCAGGCCAGTCTCGCGCATTGTTCCGGAAAAGCCGGTGTAGACGATCGTCAGGACAGGCGCCCTGGCGTGATCACCTACGTAGTAGGTGTAGTCCCGATTGCTGGTTGAACGAATCTGGAGCGCCATATCACCGATGGGATCGTTAGCCGGAGCTCCTGCCTTCAGGGTGTCCATCAGGTTGGTCTTGACGTCGATGGCGAAGGGGGTATTGGCCGTCCAGGTAGGTAGGCTGGCAGCGGTGTAGTCCCGGCTGATCGAGAAGTCCCGGTCATTTGCCGGGGTGGCGTCGTTGATTGCCGCCGGTGTCTTGGTGTTCTCAAGCTTGATGTTGAGGGCAGGGCGATTGGCCGCGGTCTGCGTATTGGACGGTGTCAGCGTCAGGGTGGCCGAGACGATGGTGGCACCAGCGGGGATGTTCAGGTTGCGAAACAGGAACATACCGGTCTGCCCTGCGCTGCTGCTACGTGCGTTCAGCTGTGTTTTGGTGCCGGTGTCGCAATAATCACGTGCCGTACCGATTTTCACCGAGCAGCTGTAATTGCCTTTCAGGTAATAGGACGAATTGTCATTCGAGTAGGTGCTGGTGTTGCCCAGGTCACGAATTACCGTGCTGCCCGGGTGATTGTTGATATGCCCCATGACCAGCGTGGGGGAGTCGATGGTGGTGGTTGCGCCCTGTCGGCTGGCATCGTCCGCCGACACGATGATTTCCGGTGTGGCCGCCGCGATACCAACGGGTCCATCGATATTTTCAACCGGGTAGACCAGGCGGGTGTTGCCATAGTCAGTGCGCGGGTTAAGCGCCATGACCCCGACATTGATGTTGTTGGTATTGCTGATGATGTCGTTGAACGACTCTTTCAACACATTGATGCGACTCGGGCCGTGCGAAGAGTTCGTCGGTGTGGAGTCCCGATCCAGGCGCCACGCCATGGAGCCGGAGTTATCCAGAATGAACAGGACGTTGGGCTTGATGCCCTCGCTGGCGCTAGGGCCGCCGAAGAAAATTTCAGTGTCGTCAGCGAAGCTGACCGCGCTTTGCAATACCAGGGCTACGGCCAGGCAAGAGGACAGCGTCGTGCGCAGGAAATGGGTGCTTTTCATGTAACTGTTCCTTGGCCTCGCTGGGCCCAGAGAGAATACGGTGTCGATAGGGTCACTGCTGGAGCTGGCGGCGCTGGCCACCTTGTCGATGTAAGGCGGTGGTCCGGCAGTCGCCTCCTGCGTCACAGTTTTTTCCAGTGCTCTGGATATCGAAGCAATTGAGACCAACGCGACCTCCGCTCCCTGGGCAAGGGCCTGCGTAGACGACGGCCACACTGAACTGCTCTTTAGTTCCCAGTGCTACTGGTGTCTCGATCGGGGGCGGGAAGCTATTGTTGTTATCCATCGCGAAGTATTGGGCCGTCCAGCGTTGTATCCCACTTTCAGCCGCTTGAAATGCACCATTCTTCTGCTCGCTGTTAGAGGAAATGCGCAACTGCAGATTGGATTGAGAGGCAGCAGTGATCGCGATCACTGTCAGCATCAGCAGCAGCACAAGACTGACAAGCAGGACAATACCGTTCTGTTTGGCATAACCGTTCATTACAGACGATTCCGTAGTTCGTAAGTGGCACTGAATGTCCGATTTCCCAGGTTGTCGTTACCTTGGCGCGAATCAAAAACAGTGATTTGAATATTTATCGCTTTGGCCAAGGCAGGGTTACCGGCAGGGATGAAATTGATTTGCATCGCCGCATTGTCCAAAATGGGATCATTGTTGCGGCTGATCGTGTTATTGGCACTGGTATAAATAATTGCAGGCTCAAAGTTGAGTGCAACCGTGCCGCAGCCACTGCTCGGTGTGGCATAACGGAACGTTACGGTGTTCGCAGCGGTGCTGGATACCGCGTCATTCGGCAGAGTCCCGCCTCCTGGGAATGGAGTTTCGGTATCTGCAGCAACACAGCCTTGATAGCCAGAGCGGCGAGCATCCTGGCCAATGATTTCCAGTGCCAAGCGCCCGCTCTCTTGCATGCGAGCAAGTTCTGTATTGTCCCGATCAGCAGCTGATGTTTGGGAGAACAGTTCTGTTACGCCCAAGATAAGGAGGGTACTAATAAAAATGGCAACTATCAGTTCAATAAGAGATAGGCCTTGTTGGTGATTGTTCACAGTTCGGCCTCCACAATTACATTGCTGGTTTCTCCACTAGGCTCTTGCCATTCCACCCGCACTCTGTAGCCATTCGTGCCGTTGCGGACAATGGACGTTGCCGGGAGTAAGTTAGGCAAGCTTGAGTTTAGGGCTCGGCACCATTGAGTGAGGTCGCTCGTGGCTTTTTCCGCCCCTTCGCAATCCGCCGCGCATACCGTGTTGGGGCAAGAGGATGGGTTGGCCAGCGTATAGTTATTGCCCAGAGTGGCGTGGCTGACACGATAGTTCTGAAAGGGTTTGGAGGTATCGAGTACCTTGTTAGCCCGCATCCGGTCGATAATGTCGTAAGCCAGTAGGGTGGCTTGACCACGAGAATAGGCACTTTCACTGGACTGCAAACTCTGGGTCATCAGGGTCGCCATACCCAGCAGACCGATTGCGAGGATAATCAATGCAATCATTACCTCGATCAGGGTAAATCCTTTGCTGCGAAATGTTGCTTGCATCAGCAACTGCTCCCTTTACAGATTGAAACCTGTCCAATTCGATTGACTTGAACGGTTCTTGCGCCACCGCTATTCGTCACGGTCAGTGCTGATGAAGCAGCCAGTTGGCCTTCATTGTTGTATTGGATGGTATTGCCATTCACTGCGATATCGCTTGGAAGTGGTGTCAGCACTCTTAGAACTTCTCCGTTGGCGAGGAGAACGATCCCACCATCCGCCCAACTGCCGCCGCAGCTGGTTTGGTTGCTGCTGCTGCAGACGGACACAGACTGGTTGCGTGTAACAGCTTCGCTACGTGCAAGCTGTAGCGCTCCCATCAGGTTGTTGCTGACGGATATCATTCGGTTACCGGACATCAGCCCTTGGTAACCGGGAGCGGCGATGAGCGCGATGATGGTGATGAGTGCGAGCACGATCATCAGCTCGATCAACGTAAACCCTTTGTTTGATCCCATGAGTTCCCCACCATCATTCTGCGTCGACCCGCACCGAAAGGTCGGGTTACTGTGCCAGCGTAATTTAGCAACGCGCGTGCGTTGCGCTTAGTCGCGGCGGACAAGCGGGCGCATTTTGCTACCAACAGGAGCGGAACACGCTGCTGTCGCCCGCTATCTGTGACGAAGTCCACGGAATGTCGGCGCTTAGCAACGAGCGGTCCCGGCGGGTGCCTGGGTCCGGGCGCGGCCCGAGAGGCTGATGACCACCTGGCGTTGGGGCTGTTGTTCCTTGCACAGGGTGAAGGTGCCGTTGTGGGCCAGGGTGGTGCCGTTGGCCTCGAACTGAATGAAGGTGCCTTGGCGGAAGCTCGCCCAGCGCCAAGAATAATCATCGAGCAGACTTTCCAGGCGAATGACCTGTTCGCCCATGTCGAGCTGACCGTTTCGATTCGTGTCGTGAAAGACCATCAGGGACTCGCTCCAAACCCGCTCACCGGTGCATTGCGTCACCCCGGGGCAGACGGTAACCACGCCTCGTTGATAGACGGCCGTGCTGCGTGCGAAGTGCAGGGTGGCGAGCAGTTGGTTGGTGGCTTGGGTGCGATTGCTGTTTTCCAGCATCGTATTGAGCGGGGGCAATGCGATCATTGCGATAATGCTGACAATGATCAGGGTACACAGGCATTCGACAAGCGAAATGCCGCAAGCATAACGATCCATATTCCAGCGTCCTTGCCAGAGTGGGTGATGGGTGTTGCTGGAGTAAGACTAGAACAGGTTGCGTGAATGCACAGTACTGAAAACACGTATGAAGTGATTGTTCTCGGTGGCGGGGTCATCGGTTTGCTGAGTGCCCGCATGCTGGCATTGGCTGGGGTCTCGGTTTGTCTGGTGGAGCGAGGCGAGGCCGGCCGTGAGTCTTCCTGGGCCGGTGGCGGTATCGTCTCGCCGCTCTACCCCTGGCGCTACAGCCCAGCGGTGACGGCGCTGGCGCATTGGTCGCAGGATTTCTATCCGCAGTTGGGCGCGCGTCTGTCGGCGGAGACTGGGATCGATCCAGAAGTGCAGGTAACAGGCTTGTACTGGCTGGATCTGGACGACGAGGCCGATGCGCTGGCGTGGGCCGAGCGTGAGCAACGGCCGCTGTGTCGGGTCGAGATGGTGCGCGTCTACCAGGCGGTGCCCGTGCTAGGCGAGGGCTACACGCGAGCGGTGGCCATGGCTGATGTGGCCAACGTGCGCAATCCGCGCCTGGTCAAATCGCTGCGGGCAGCGTTGCAGCAGATGCCGAATGTCACGGTACGTGAGCAGTGTCCAGTGACGGGTTTCATCCGAGAAGGGGAGCGTATCCGGGGCGTGCGGACCGAACAGGGTGATGTGCGCGGCAAGCAAGTTGTATTGGCAGCGGGCGCCTGGAGTGCCGAGCTGCTGGGGACGTTGGGCATCGAGTTGCCCGTAGAGCCGGTAAAGGGCCAGATGATTCTCTTCAAGTGCGCCGAGGATTTTCTGCCGAGCATGGTGCTGGCCAAAGGGCGTTATGCGATCCCGCGTCGGGACGGTCATATCCTGGTCGGCAGCACTTTGGAGCACGCCGGCTTCGACAAGACGCCGACCGACTCGGCTCTCGCCAGCCTCAAGGCCTCGGCCGTCGAACTGTTGCCGGCACTGGCGGAGGCGGAGGTCGTCGGGCACTGGGCGGGCCTGCGCCCCGGCTCGCCGGACGGTATCCCCTTTATTGGGGAGGTGCCCGGGCAGGCGGGCTTGTGGCTGAACTGCGGGCATTACCGCAATGGCCTGGTCCTGGCGCCGGCGTCCTGTCGGTTGTTGGCTGACCTGATGCTGGGGCGAACGCCGATCATTGATCCGATGCCGTATGCGCCGGTTGAGCGTCTGGCCAGGCTGTAGCGTGAGGCCTCGCGGGCTTCGTCCGGTCGTTGGACCAATGTCAGGCGAAGCTCGTCGAGCTCGAGGCCAAGGCTTCTCCTACGGATTGCATACTCGTGCTGAAGGAACAGCCGAGACGGCAACCTGGGTAGGGTGGATGACGCTCTGCTCATCTACCGATCAGTAGAAACGCCACTCTCGCTGAGGGACTGATCAGTCGATCCCGAGCTTTTTCAGGCGGTAGCGCATCGAACGGAAGGTCAGGCCCAGGCGCTGGGCGGCCGCGGTGCGGTTCCAGCGGGTTTCTTCGAGGGCCTGCATGATCAGTTTGCGCTCGATGTCTTCCAGGTAGTCTTCCAGGTTCTCGATCTGCGCCAGGCTGGCTTCGCCGTTTTCCCCGGCGGGGCTGGCGTCGGCGAGTCGCAGGTCCTGGGCGGTGATCTGGTCGTCTTCGCACAGGGTGTAAGCACGTTCGAGCATGTTTTCGAGTTCGCGGACGTTGCCTGGGAAACGGTAGCTTTTGAGCTTTTCCAAGGCATCGGCGTGCAGCCGGGCGGCGCTGAGGCCGGTGCCTTCGGCCAGGCGCTGGAGCATCACCTCTGCAAGCTGGGCGATGTCTTCACGGCGTTCGCGCAGCGGCGGAACACGCAGTTCGATCACGTTGAGGCGGTAGTACAGGTCCTGACGGAAGCGTCCGGCGGCGACTTCGGCGGCGAGGTCCTTGTGGGTCGCGCAGAGGATGCGCACGTCGACCACGACCTCCTGCTGACCACCAACCGCGCGCACGGCCTTCTCCTGGATGGCACGCAGCAGTTTGACCTGCATCGGCAATGGCAGGTCGGCCACTTCGTCGAGGAACAACGTGCCGCCATTGGCCGCCTGAAACAGCCCCTGCTTGTCTTCGACGGCACCTGTGAAGCTGCCTTTCTTGTGGCCGAAGAATTCGCTTTCCATCAACTCCGAGGGGATGGCGCCGCAGTTCACCGGCACGAAGGGGTGTTGCTCGCGCGCACCCTGTTCATGGATTAGGCGGGCAACCAGCTCTTTGCCGCTGCCGGACTCGCCACTGATGTAGACCGGCGCCTGGCTGCGGGCGAGCTTCTGGATCTGCTTGCGCAGGGTGCGCATGGGGGGCGAGTCGCCGAGCAGGCGGCTGTCCACGGTCTGTTCTTCGTCGTCACCCTGACGCAGGCGCAATGCCGTGGCCACCAGTTCTCGCAGGCGGCCCAGGTCGACGGGTTTGGTGAGGAAGTCGAAAGCCCCGGCCTTGAGCGCGTTAATCGCCGTGTCCAGGCTGCCGTAGGCAGTGATCATTGCCACCGGCACCTGGGGGTGGCGCTGCAGAATGTGCTGCACCAGATCCAGCCCGGTCCCATCCGGCAGGCGCATGTCGGTCAGGCACAGGTCGAATGGCTCCTTGGCCAGCCATTCCCGGGCTTCCTTGACGTTGCGCGCGCTGCGGGTGTCGAGCTTCATCCGCCCCAGGGTGATTTCCAGGAGTTCGCGGATATCGGGTTCGTCATCGACGATCAGGGCTCTCTGGCGGGTCATGTTCAGCTCAGTCTGCGCGGGTGGGAAAAGGTCATGCGGAAGCAGCTTCCGCCTTCTTCGCGAGGTTTGTAGTCGAGTCGCGCCTGGTTGCTTTCGCACAGCTCGCGGGAAATATACAGGCCCAGGCCGGTGCCCTTGTTCTCGGTGGTGTAGAAGGGCTCGAAGATATGGTGCACCTGCTCCGCAGGAACTCCGGGGCCGTCGTCGAGGATTTCCAGTACGGGCAGGTCGCTGTCGGCATCACGGAACAATTTCAGCCAGACCTGGCCCTGCTTGTGTTTCTGGGCACTGTAGCGCATGCCGTTCTGCACCAGGTTGGTCAGCACCTGGTTCAACTGGTGCGGGTCCATGCGAGTCTGGATGGTGCCGCTGGCGGTTTCCAGGTGCAGGCGTTGGGTCACCGGTGCGGCGCTGCGAAATTCGCTGGCGAAGCGGTGCAGCCAGTATTTCAGGTCAAGCAGCTGCGGTTCCGCCTGGCGCCGACGCGACAACTGCAGGACGTTCTCGATCACCAGGTTCATCCGGCGCGAGTGATCCTGAATGATCTGGGCCAGCCGCTGGTCAGGGCCTTGCAGGTCTTCCGACTCCTGCAACAGTTGAGCGGCGTGGCTGATGGCACCCAGAGGGTTGCGAATCTCGTGGGCGATACCCGCGGTCAGTCGGCCCAGGGAAGCGAGCTTGAGCTGCTGGGCCTGCTGGGCGATCTGCGAGATGTCATCGAGGAACACCAGGATGTGTTGCTGTTCACCCCGCTGCAGGGGGATGAAGCTCGGCTGCAGGGTCGGGCCGTCCGCGAAGGCCTGCAGGCTTGGTGGGCGCAGGCTGGAATTGTCCTGCCACTGTTGCAGGCGCTTGATCAGTTCCGGGCAGTGCGGGTCGAGGATCCTGCCCTCCAGCGCGGTCTGTCCCAGCAGGCTCAGGGCCCCCTGGTTGGCCAAAAGGACACGGTGCTGCTCGTCCAGCACCAGGATGCCGGTGCGCATGCGCTGCAGGATCTGTGCGTTGAGAGCCTCAAGGTTGGCGACGTCGGCGGCCCGTTGTTCGGCCAGGCTTTCGCTGGCCTGCAGGCGCCGGGTCAGCCCCTGGACAAACAGGGCGGCCGCGAAGCACAGGGCACCCAGGGCGCCGGCCTGTACATACTGGGCGGTCGCCGTGGGGTGGGCCAGGCTGAGGTAGAACGTCAGGTAGATCAGGCCAATGGCCGCGATCGCGGCGATCAGCAGGCCGACACGCCCCCGCAGGAGGAAGTTGGCAATGGCCACCGCGACGATCATCAGGTTGCCGATGCCGCTGGCGGTACCGCCGGCGAAGTAGAACAGCCCGGACAGCAAGATTACGTCCGCCAGGGCCAGGCTGAAGACCTGCACCAGGCTGCGGGGGCGCTGTACCAGCACGGCGACCAGAATGTTCAGGATCAGGTAGAACCAGCTGAGATTACGGAACAGCGTGGGGTGGGCGAGGTCAAGTAACTGAGTGTCCAGGTTGCTGGAGATCAGCAGCACCAGGGCCAGGCCGATGGCCAGGCGATACAGGTGGTACAGCCGCAGGATGCGGCCACCGTGTGGGCCTTTCAGGCTGGGGGCGTTAGCGTGCACCGGGTTTGGGGCCTTGTTCCAAATGGGCCTGGGTGCAGTACCAGCGCTCCGCCAGCGGCAGGGCATGCTCGCGGGGCAGGTGCACGCCGCACTGGGCGCATCGCACCATCGGCGAGGCCTGTTCGGTCTTCGGTGCGGGGCGAGGGGTTGGGCGCATGAAGCGACGCCAGAGCCAGAAGGCGGCAACGATGATGGCGATCCAGAACAGCAGGCGGAACAGACCCATGGCACTCTCTTTGTTTTAAGCCGGCGTTGTTTGCGAAGCGGGCTTTGTTTGGCAAGGCTGGCAGTTTAGCCAAGGATATCCTCGCAGCCCAGCGGCTAAACACCACGCTGTGCGTTGTTTCCGTGGCGGGCGATGCGGGAGAATGGCATTCAGGTCGCGACCCTTCGCAAGAGGCGTGCGCGAATCGGTATTCATAGGTGGAGACGGCGATGAGCCAAACCCTGCGGGTCGTGATGGCCCAGTTGAATTTGCGTGTTGGCGATGTGCATGGCAACACCGAGCGGATCGTCGAGGCTGCGCGCACTGCCCGTGAGCAGTGGCAGGCGGATGTCATCGTGTTTTCCGAGCTGTCGCTGTGCGGCTATCCCCCGGAGGACCTGCTGCTGCGTTCGAGCATGCAACTGCGCATTGAACAGGCGTTGCAGCAGATCCAGGAGCAGGTCCAGGGGATTCACCTGGTCATCGGCTTTCCCTGGCTGGCGGAAGAAGGGCGTTACAACGCCTGTGCGGTGATTGCCGACGGCCAGGTGCTCGCGCGCTACTACAAGCAGAACCTGCCGAACTATCGGGTCTTCGATGAGAAGCGTTATTTCGAGGCGGGTGACCAGCCCTGCATCGTGACGATCAAGGGCGTGCCGGTGGCCCTGACCATCTGTGAAGACATCTGGTTTGCGGAGCCCATGCTGCAGGCCCGGGAGGCGGGGGCGCGGTTGATGCTGAGCCTGAACGCCTCGCCGTTCCACCTCGACAAGCAGCGTGAGCGTGAAGAGTTGCTGGCCGAGCGCGCCCGGCAGGGCGGCATGCCGATCGTCTACGTCAACCAGGTCGGCGGTCAGGACGAGCTGGTCTTCGACGGTGGCAGTTGTGTGGTGGCGGCTGATGGTGATATCTGCCAGCGGGCCCCGGCCTTTGAAGAGGGCCTGTACCCGCTGGAGCTGGCGCTTGCGGGCCAGCAGGTCACGCCGCAACAGGCGGCGCGTTCTCCCCTGCCTGAGCTGGAGGCCAGCGTGTACCAGGCGCTGGTGGTGGGCGTGCGGGACTACGTGCGCAAGAACGGTTTCAAGGGCGTGGTGCTGGGGCTGTCTGGCGGTATCGACTCCGCGCTGACCCTGGCGGTGGCCGTCGATGCCCTGGGTGCCGAGCATGTCGAGGCGGTGATGATGCCGTATCACTACACTGCCCAGATCAGCCTGGACGATGCCGAGGCCGAAGCCCAGGCGCTGGGCGTGGTCTACCGCGTGCTGCCCATCGCGCCGATGGTCGAGGCCTTCCTGGGCACGCTGGCGCCGGTGTTCGAAGGGCTGGGCCGTGATACCACCGAGGAGAACCTACAGGCACGGTGCCGCGGCACGATGCTGATGGCGATCTCCAACAAGAAGGGCTACCTGGTCCTGACCACCGGCAACAAGAGCGAGATGGCGGTGGGCTATGCCACCCTGTACGGCGACATGGCCGGTGGCTTCGACGTGCTCAAGGATGTGCCGAAGACCCTGGTTTTCCGCCTGTGCGAGTACCGCAACACCCTGGGGCTGGTGATTCCGCAGCGGGTCATCGACCGTCCGCCATCCGCTGAGCTGGCGCCGGACCAGAAGGACGAGGATTCCCTGCCGCCCTACCCGGTACTCGACGAAATCCTGCGTCTGTATATCGAACATGACCTGTCGGCCAACGCCATCATCGGCGAAGGGTTTGACGAAGAAACCGTCAAGCGCGTTCTGCGCCTGGTGGATATCAATGAGTACAAGCGCCGTCAGGCCGCGGTGGGGCCGCGAGTGACCCAGCGCGGTTTCGGGCGTGACCGCCGCTACCCGATCACCTCGGGCTGGCGCCTGGGCGACTGAGGCGAGCGAGCTATAAAAAAGGAGGCCAGTGGCCTCCTTTTTTCATTCCGGGTCTGCGACTCAGTCGAAGACGCCGAAGGTCATGTAGCTGAACCAGGAGCGGTTGCTGTTGCTGGCTTCCGCTTCGCTGCGCTCTTCGCGCACTTCATCCTGGTTTTCCGGCTTCAGCTCGTCCGGGATCTGCTCTTCGGCTTCTTCGTACTGACGGATCACGTCCTGGCTGGCACGGGTTTCGCCCGGCGGCAGCGGCGCGTCGTTCTCGATCAGGCCCAGGGTGGCCTTGGCCAGCCAGGAGCGGTTGTCGGCTTCTTCCTCGCGCGGGACGAACTCGCCGTCTACCAGGCTCGGATGATCCGGGTAGTTGAGCTTGAGGGTTTCTAGGCTGGTGGCCGCCAGGTCATCCAGGGTCAGGCGCTGGTAGGCCTCGGTCATCACGGCCAGGCCATCGCCGACGGACGGGGTTTCCTGGAAGTTTTCCACCACGTAGCGGCCACGGTTGGCAGCGGCAACGTAGGCCTGGCGGGTCAGGTAATAGTGGGCTACGTGGATTTCATAGGCGGCCAGCAGGTTGCGCAGGTAGATCATGCGCTGCTTGGCGTCCGGGGCGTAGCGGCTGTTCGGGTAGCGGCTGGTGAGCTGAGCGAACTCGTTGTAGGAGTCGCGGGCGGCGCCTGGGTCACGCTTGGTCATGTCCAGCGGCAGGAAGCGCGCCAACAGGCCACGGTCCTGGTCGAAGGAGGCCAGGCCCTTGAGGTAGTAGGCGTAATCGACGTTGGGGTGCTGTGGGTGCAGGCGGATGAAGCGCTCGGCGGCGGAGCGGGCGGCTTCCGGCTCGACGTTCTTGTAGTAGGCGTAGATCAGCTCGAGCTGGGCCTGCTCGGCGTAACGGCCGAACGGATAGCGGGACTCCAGGGCCTTGAGCTTGGTCACGGCGCTGGTGTAGCTCTTGTTGGTCAGGTCGTCCTGAGCCTGCTGGTAGAGCTCGGTCTCGCTCAGGTTTTCGTCCAGCACCTCGTTGGAGGAGCAAGCGGCGGTAAGGGCGAGGATGGCGATCAGCAGCAGGTGTTTCACTTGCATGGCGGCTTGCGTCCCTGTGACGGCGGCTGTCTTGAACATGGCCGTCCTGTTATGATGAGCGCCCCCGGTACCCCTGGGGCAAAGACGCCGTATTTAACCACAAGCGTGCAGCCGAAACCAAAGGCTCCACCTTCCCGCCGTTGCAGAGCATGTCTTCTATAAATAAGCAGGCCATTCAATTGAGTGCCGAGGTCCCGTCCGACATGGGTGGACAGCGCCTCGACCAAGTCGCAGCCCAGCTGTTCGCTGAGCATTCGCGTTCGCGCCTGTCCGCCTGGATCAAGGATGGGCTGCTCACTGTCGACGGCGCAGTCGTGCGTCCGCGTGACATCGTTCATGGCGGCGCCAAGCTGGAATTGTCCGCCGAGCAGGAAGCCCAGGGCGAATGGATCGCCCAGGACATCGAGCTGAATATCGTCTATGAAGACGACCAGATCCTGGTCATCGACAAGCCGGCCGGCCTCGTCGTGCACCCGGCCGCCGGTCATGCCGACGGCACCCTGCTCAATGCCCTGCTGCACCACGTGCCGGACATCGTCAATGTGCCGCGTGCCGGGATCGTTCACCGCCTGGACAAGGACACCACCGGCCTGATGGTGGTGGCCAAGACCATCGAGGCGCAGACCCGCCTGGTCGACCAGTTGCAGAAGCGCACTGTCAGCCGGATCTACGAGTGCATCGTGATCGGTGTGATTACGTCGGGCGGCAAGATCAATGCCCCGATCGGCCGCAGTTCCTCCCAGCGCCAGCGCATGGCGGTGACCGACGGCGGCAAGCCGGCGGTCAGCCATTACCGTGTGCTGGAGCGTTTCCGCTCGCACACCCACGCCCGGGTCAAGTTGGAAACCGGCCGGACCCACCAGATTCGCGTGCACATGAGCCACATCGGCTATCCGCTGGTCGGCGACCAGGTGTACGCCGGGCGTTTCCGTATTCCACCGGCGGCCAGCCAGACCATGGTGCAGCACCTCAAGGAGTTCCCGCGCCAGGCGCTGCACGCGCGTTTTCTCGAGCTGGACCACCCGCTGACCGGCGAGCGTATGAAGTGGCAGTCGCCGCTGCCGGATGATTTCGTCTGGCTGCTGACGCTGCTGCGCCAGGACCGCGAGGCGTTCATCGGGTGACGCACGAGCCCCATGACTGGCTGATTCCGGACTGGCCGGCACCGTCCCGGGTCCGGGCCTGTACCACCACGCGCTCCGGCGGCATCAGCGTCGCGCCCTTCGACACCCTGAACCTGGGCGACCATGTCGAGGATGACCCGCAGCACGTCGGCGTGAACCGCCAGCGCCTGGTCAGCCAGTTGGGCTGTCAGCCGGCCTGGTTGCGCCAGGTACACGGAATCGTCGTCGCCCAGGCCGATCCGGAGCAGGTGGTCGAGGCCGACGCCAGCTGGACCGATCGATCCGGTGTTGCCTGTACGGTAATGACCGCCGACTGCTTGCCTGCGTTGTTTTGCAATCGTGCGGGCACCCGCGTTGCTGCTGCCCATGCCGGATGGCGTGGTTTGGCCGCAGGTGTGCTGGAAGCGACGCTGGACACCTTCGAATGCGCTGCCGAAGACGTCTTGGTCTGGCTGGGGCCCGCCATCGGTCCGCAGGCGTTCGAAGTCGGGGCCGAGGTTCGCGACGTATTCCTCGCGCAGCACCCGCACGCGGCCCATGCCTTCGTGCCCAGCGCCAATGCCGGTCGCTTCATGGCGGATATCTACCAGTTGGCGCGCATCCGTCTGGCGGCGCGCGGCGTGACTGCCGTCTACGGCGGCGGCTTCTGCACCTACACGGACCCGCGTTTCTTCTCCTATCGCCGCGCCCCGCGCACCGGGCGTTTCGCCTCCCTCATCTGGCTGGCCGACTGATCCCCGCCGGGTGCCTGCCGCCCGTCTGGTCAATCCGCGCCTTCATGGCCGGCGTGCGTGCCTGACCTCGATCAATGCCCTATGGCTTGAAACGCAGACAATCGGCCTCATCTAGTCTTCATCTCGGCAGGTTTTCAGTTCAGGTGCTTTCATCGCGCCGGCCTGCTCTTTACAGGAAGGATGACGCAATGCGAATCGACCGTTTGACCAGCAAGTTGCAACTCGCGCTGTCCGACGCCCAGTCCCTGGCCGTCGGCCTCGACCATGCCGCCATCGAGCCGCTGCACCTGATGCAGGCGTTGCTCGACCAGCAGGGTGGCTCGATCAAGCCCCTGCTGATGCAGGTAGGCTTCGACGTCAACAGCCTGCGCCAGGCGTTGACCAAGGAACTCGATCACCTGGGCAAAATCCAGAGCCCCACCGGTGACGTGAACCTGTCCCAGGACCTGGCGCGCCTGCTCAACCAGGCCGACCGTCTGTCGCAGCAGAAGGGCGATCAGTTCATCTCCAGTGAACTGGTGCTGCTGGCTGCCATGGATGAGAGCACCCGTCTCGGCAAACTGCTGCTGGGGCAGGGCGTCAGCCGCAAGGCGCTGGAAAATGCCATCGCCAACCTGCGTGGTGGCGATGCGGTGAACGACCCGAATATCGAGGAATCCCGCCAGGCACTGGACAAGTACACCGTCGACCTGACCAAGCGCGCCGAAGAAGGCAAGCTGGACCCGGTGATCGGCCGTGACGACGAAATCCGTCGCACTATCCAGGTGTTGCAGCGTCGCACCAAGAACAACCCGGTGCTGATCGGTGAGCCCGGCGTCGGCAAGACTGCCATCGCCGAGGGCCTGGCCCAGCGCATCGTCAATGGCGAAGTGCCGGACAGCCTGCGCGACAAGCGTTTGCTGTCCCTGGACATGGGCGCGCTGATCGCCGGCGCCAAGTTCCGTGGCGAGTTCGAGGAGCGCCTGAAGGCCGTGCTCAACGAGCTGGCCAAGCAGGAAGGGCGGATCATCCTGTTCATCGACGAATTGCACACCATGGTCGGGGCCGGCAAGGCTGAGGGTGCCATGGACGCGGGCAACATGCTCAAGCCATCCCTGGCCCGGGGTGAACTGCATTGCGTCGGTGCCACCACCCTGGACGAGTACCGCCAGTACATCGAGAAGGACGCGGCGCTGGAGCGGCGTTTCCAGAAGGTGCTGGTGGACGAGCCCAGCGAGGAAGACACCATCGCCATCCTGCGGGGGCTGAAGGAACGCTACGAGGTTCACCACAAGGTGGCGATCACCGACGGTGCGATCATCGCGGCGGCCAAGCTGTCGCACCGCTACATCACCGACCGGCAGTTGCCGGACAAGGCCATCGACCTGATCGACGAGGCGGCCAGCCGTATCCGCATGGAAATCGACTCCAAACCGGAAGTGCTGGATCGCCTGGACCGTCGACTCATCCAGCTCAAGGTCGAGGCCCAGGCGCTGAAGAAAGAGGAAGACGAAGCGGCCAAGAAGCGCTTCGTCAAACTGCAGGAAGACATCGCACGCCTGGAGCGTGAATACGCCGACCTGGAAGATATCTGGAAGTCGGAAAAGGCCGAGGTACAAGGCTCGGCGCAGATCCAGCAGAAGATCGAGCAGGCGCGCCAGGAGCTGGAGTCAGCCCGGCGCAAGGGCGACCTGAGCCGCATGGCCGAGCTGCAGTACGGCATCATCCCGGACCTCGAGCGCAGCCTGCAGATGGTCGACCAGCACGGCAAGACCGAAAACCAGTTGCTGCGCAGCAAGGTCACCGAGGAAGAGATTGCCGAGGTGGTGTCCAAGTGGACCGGCATTCCGGTGTCGAAAATGCTCGAGGGCGAGCGCGACAAGCTGCTGAAGATGGAAGGCCTGCTGCACCAGCGGGTAATCGGGCAGAACGAGGCGGTGGTCGCGGTTTCCAATGCCGTGCGGCGTTCACGCGCTGGCCTGGCAGACCCGAACCGGCCCAGTGGCTCGTTCCTGTTCCTCGGTCCGACCGGCGTAGGCAAGACCGAGCTGTGCAAGGCCCTGGCCGAGTTCCTGTTCGACACCGAAGAGGCGCTGGTGCGCATCGACATGTCCGAATTCATGGAGAAGCACTCGGTGGCTCGCCTGATCGGCGCACCGCCGGGCTATGTCGGCTATGAAGAGGGCGGTTACCTGACCGAGGCCGTGCGGCGCAAACCGTACTCGGTGATCCTCCTCGACGAGGTGGAAAAGGCGCACCCGGATGTGTTCAACGTCCTGTTGCAGGTGCTAGAAGACGGCCGCCTGACCGACAGCCATGGCCGGACCGTGGACTTCAAGAACACCGTGCTGGTGATGACTTCCAACCTGGGGTCGGCGCAGATCCAGGAGCTGGTGGGCGATCGCGAGGCGCAGCATGCGGCGGTGATGGACGCCGTGAGCAGCCACTTCCGGCCGGAGTTCATCAACCGGATCGACGAAGTGGTGGTGTTCGAGCCGCTGGGGCGCGAGCAGATCGCGGGTATTGCGCAGATCCAGCTGAGCCGTCTGCGTCAGCGGTTGACCGAGCGCGAACTGAGCCTGGAGCTATCCGAGGAGGCGATGGACAAGCTGATCGCCATTGGCTACGACCCGGTCTATGGCGCTCGGCCGCTGAAGCGGGCGATCCAGCGTTGGATCGAAAACCCGCTGGCGCAGCTGATCCTGGCAGGCAAGTTTGCGCCGGGCAGCAGCGTGAGCGGCAGCGTCGAGGGCGAGGAGATCGTCTTCAACTGAGGCTGTTTGGCCTTGAGAGGGCGCCTGCACGTTTGTGGGTGCCCGAATCTGTAGGAGAGGCCTTGGCCTCGAGCTTTAATAGGTGAGTTTGTTAGCAACTGGGCTGATTGAGGGAAAAGCTCGCGGGCGAGCCCGCTCCTACAGGTCGGCACTCGACGGTGTATCGGTTCAAAAAAGCGGCGTCGCCAAATCTGGCGACGCCGCTTTTTTGGCTCAGAGGTGCTTGAGCAGTATCTCCAGCGCTGCGGCCTGGTCTTCAGCCAGGTCGATAATGTGGAACCCGGCCCAGCAGTGCTGGCCGTCGGCGCCGGGTCGGCTCCACAGGCAATCGGCGCCCAGTTTGATTTCGCAGACGCCCTCCACCACCTGTTCGCTCACCAGCCGGCACTCAATCAGCGCGTCCGCTGTGTGAGGCGTATCGCTGAACAGCATGAACCCGTCGAAGGACAGGTCCACGACCCGGCCCAGGCGCTGGCCGGTGTGCAGCTCGAAGACTTCCAGCTGCAGCTCGGTGCTCTGGCGGCTGTGCTGACGACGATCTTCCATAGAAGCTCCTTAGCGGGTCTCGGCCGCACGTCCGGTGAAACGTTGCAGAACCCGGTAGATGGCCGAGAGGGCGCGGTCCACCAAGGGTGTGCTGCGTTCCGGGGTTACGATCCGTGCCAGTCCTTGTTCCATTTCACTGGCCAGCAGGGCGATAGGCTTGATCGCCACGCGCTGGCCGCTGTGATCGACGAACATGTAGTTATGGGTGGTTGGGCTGAACCAGGAGAGTTTGAGGGTTCGAGTTTGCCCGTCTGTGACAAACTCGAACCAGGTGCCGAATTCGACCTGCTCCAGCTCCTTGGCCAGCGCCTGCGCCCGTGGTGACAAGCCCGAGACGCGCGGCGCAAGGGTGGCCAGCGCGGCGTCTTCGCCGAGCATGGCGCCGAGGGGGCTTTCCAGCAGGGTGGGATTGAGCTTGGCAGCGAGCTGCGGTTGCTTGGCCTGCACGGCATGCTGGCAGGCCACCAGGTCTTGGAGCAGGCGGCGGATACCGTCTTCGTGGTAGCCGCCGAGCACCTGCAAGCCTTCTCGTAGGTCTTCCAGCATGGTCAGGCGTATCTCCTGCAAGCGCAGGGCGCCGGCCTCATCCAGCGGGGTGGCACTCCAGGCCAGTTGTTCCGCCACGTCGCTGGCACGCCGCCAGTCGTCGCTGCGGTCGCCGTGGCGCAACAGGACGAACACCAGGACGTCGGTCCAGGTCTGTTCGAGGAAACTGCGGATGATGGCTGGCAAGTCCCGCTTCTGCAGGCAGTGGGTAATGACGTCGACGGCCTGCTGGCGGGCCCCCAGCAATTTGTCGCGGCCCTTGGCCGCTTCCACTGCGCGCCGTTCGCGCAGCTCGACCTTGTGCCGCAGGGTGGCGGTGAACTCGTTGAATTCTTCCAGCAGGTTGTCGAACAGCTGCAGGTCGCCGGCGAAGTCGTGGATGACCCGCTCCACGACCCACTGCATCTTGGCCAGCAGGCCACGCTCGTCGCCTTCTCCGCCATACAGGACGCCGGCCTGGGCCATGGTGTTGAGCAAGCGGCGGGCCGGGTGGTGGTGCTGGGTGAACAGCGCCTTGTCCAGCAGGGCGATTTTCAAGTACGGCGTGTGCAGGTGGGAGAGGGCGGTCTTGCAGCCGTCCGGCAGGTTGTCGTCATCGAGGATGAAGTCGAAGAGCATGCCCACCAGGTCGATGACATCGGCTTCCTGGTCGGAGAGCTTTTGCTGGCCCGGCAGGTCGCTGTGGGTTTCCAGTTGTTGTTGCAGATCCGCTTTAAGGCTCTCGACCGGTTGAGGGGCTTGCAGGCGCTGGGCCAGGTCATCGGCCGACTGGCGCTGCATGCGGTTCAGCGCTTCGATCAGCTCGTTGGCGCTGTAGGTCCGCGTGGCGCCCTGGGGCGCATAGCTGGCGATACTGCGGGTGCCGCCCAGCAGGGGCGCGTGCACGTCGCGTTGGCGGTGTTCGCCGAGCAGGGTCGACAGGCCGTCGAGCAAGGTGTCCGGGTCATCCGGCGGCGGGCCGTTGAGGTCTGCCTGGGTCGCCTTTACGGTTGCCTGGCTTGTGGTGTTCTTTGCCGTGGGCGCCGCGGCGGTACTTTCCTTCTTGTCCTCGCGAGGGGCGCTGGAACGGCCGCTGTCCGGGTTGCGCGGGGCACTGTATTTGAGGTTCGGCAGTATGCCGTCGTCGATCAGGCGCCGGTTGAGGGCGTCGTAGACACCATCCAGGCTGTGCATGACGTGCTGGTCGAACAACGTATAAAGGATGACTTTGATGCGCAGCGGAAACGGGCAGGGTGCCAGGGCTTCCTGGAACGCCTGGGCGATCATTTGCGGGCCGAAAGGGTTGCTGTCCTCGCCAAGCTTCTGGCCGCTGTTGAGCAGGGCTAGGCGTTGTTCCAGGGCGAACAGTGCCTGGGCGCAGCGCGATTTGACCCGGCTCACCATATTGGTGACCTGCAGGATCTCTTCGTAATCCTCGTTCTGCACCAGGGCCAGTTGCTCGGCATCCACCTCGGTGGCCAGTGGCACCGGTTTGAGGGTGCCGTCGAGAAAGTCGCTGAAGTTCTGCGACACTTTCTGGTGGTAGGTGCGTTCGATCAGCGGGCGCTGCTTGCGTATCTCGCGCATGCTGTCGAAGAACAGCGTCTGCACCTGATTGTTCTCGGCCTTCTCCGCGCAATCGAACAGGGTGTCGTCAACCTGCCCGAAAACACCGGCCAGGTGCTCGGCCAGGCGGTTCATCACCAGCTTGCGACAGCTCTGCCCCAACTCGCCAAAGCGCGGCTGGATGCCTCGGCTGGCAAGGGTTTGGTTAAGGGGAGGGGGATTGGCGGGGGTGTCCCGGTTACTCATGGACTTTCCTGGCAGAGGCCATGTGGCCGAGCGTCCTGCGAATGAAGACTATCCTATGGAAGATATAGCAGCCTGTCTGTCGACTGCAAAGCATTGTCATAAAAGCAATTTAAGGGGTTGACAGCGCGTTCTGGAACCGTAAAATGGCGCGCCTCTGATACGGGAAACGGCGAAAGCCAAAGCCGGTAACGGAGAACTGGAAGTTGCACAGTTCCGCGATAGCTCAGTCGGTAGAGCAAATGACTGTTAATCATTGGGTCCCTGGTTCGAGTCCAGGTCGCGGAGCCAAACTTCTTATCGGGGTATAGCGCAGTCCGGTAGCGCGCCTGCTTTGGGAGCAGGATGTCGGGAGTTCGAATCCCCCTACCCCGACCATTTTAGGGTCGTTAGCTCAGTTGGTAGAGCAGTTGGCTTTTAACCAATTGGTCGTAGGTTCGAATCCTACACGACCCACCATTTCAAGCACGCTTGAAAGTAAAAAACCCGCCTAGAGCGGGTTTTTTATTGCCTGCGATTTGGCTGTTGCTACGGAAAACCTCACGCGCAAGGGGCACGCGGTCCGTAGGAGAGGCCCTGGCCTCGGGCTCTGCGGCAGGCTGATGCCGCGAAAAGCTCGCGGACGAGTCCGCTCCTACGGGGCGCGCTGTTTGTCAGTGCAGCTTGAGGCGGGGTTCGGTGCTGCGGCCGATGCGATCGCTGAGCATCAGCAGCAGGGTGCGCGACACGCCGTAGAGGGCCATCTGGTGCATGCGGTAGAGCGAGATATAGAACACCCGCGCCAGCCAGCCTTCCAGTTTCACGCTGCCCATCAGGTTGCCCATGAGGTTGCCCACCGCCGAGAAGCGCGACAGCGAGATCAGCGAGCCGTAATCCCGGTAGTGGTACTCCGGCAGTGGCTGGCCATCGATGCGCAACTTCAGCGACTTGGCCAGCAGCGATGCCTGTTGGTGAGCGGCCTGGGCCCGGGGCGGTACGTTGCGACCTTCGCTGTCGGGCAGGGGGCAGGCCGCGCAATCGCCAAAGGCAAAGATGTTGTCGTCCAGCGTGGTCTGCAGGGTCGGGCGGACCAGCAATTGGTTGATGCGGTTGTTCTCCAGGCCGTCGAGGTTCTTGAGGAACTCCGGCGCCCGGATACCGGCCGCCCAGACTTTCAGGCTGGCAGCAATGGTTTCACCTTGAGCGGTGAGCAGGCCGTCGTCGGTGACTTCACTTACGGCCGAGCTGGTCATGACGGTGACGCCTAGCTTTTCCAAGGTCTTGTGCACCGGCTGGCTGATTCGCTCCGGCAGGGCGGGGAGCACCCGCGGACCGGCTTCGATCAGGGTGATGCGCATGTTTTCCGGGCGAATGCGGTCCAGGCCGTAGGCGGCCAGCTCATGGGCGGCGTGGTGCAGCTCGGCAGCCAGCTCCACACCGGTGGCACCGGCGCCGACGATGGCGACACTGACCTGCTCGGTGTTCTCGCCCTGGCTGGCGTGAGCGCGCAGGTAGTGACTGAGCAACTGACGGTGGAAGCGCTCGGCCTGCTCACGGGTGTCGAGGAAGATGCAGTGCTCGGCGGCGCCCGGCGTACCGAAGTCATTGGTGGTGCTGCCGACGGCAATGACCAGGCTGTCGTAACTCAGCTGGCGCTCGGGCATCAGCACACCGCCCCGCTCGTCCAGCGTGGCCGCCAGGGTGATCTGGCGTGCGGCGCGATCGAGCCCGCTCATGCGTCCCAGCTGGAACTCGAAGCGGTTCCATTTCGCCTGGGCGACATAGTTCAGCTCGTCTTCCGAGGAGTTGAGCGAACCTGCCGCCACTTCATGCAGCAGGGGTTTCCAGATATGGGTCAGGTTGGCGTCGACCAGGGTTATACGCGCCTGGCCACGTTTGCCCAGGGTTCTACCCAGGCGGGTGGCAAGCTCCAGGCCGCCGGCGCCACCGCCGACGATCACGATTCGATGGGACATGGGATACGCTCACAAGGCTTTGAATAAAGCGGGAAGAGCGCGGCTGGGCGAGCGCGAGGCAGCTCATAGCACCAGTCGACTCAGAAGACGGCTCAGCAGGCCCAGGGCGACAACCACGACCAGGATGATCCCCAGCAATCGCCAGACCTTGAAGGGCTGACGCTCGACCTGGTGTTGAGGCGCGCTCAGGTATTGGTCGACGCGGGCTTGGTCATCGGGGTTCAGGCGGCTGGGCATAGTGACCTCGAAGGTTCAGGGGCGCGAATGGGCGCGTGGCCTGCTGTTGACTGCCATTCTGCCGTGCCTTTCACAGGGGCTCAACGCGTAGAGCGTCATCCAGGCGAATAATTCCACCCATGAGCACGCGGGCTGTGATGCCGCCGTGCCCGCGAATGGCCTGGAACGCGCCGCTGCCCAGGCGCTCTTCCAGTTTCGCGCAGGGCTGGCACCAGCCCGTGGTCTCGAAGATGGCCTGGCCGATGCGAAAGCGCCTGCCCTTGAGGCTGAACAGGTTGATACCGCTGATCGCGATGTTGCGGCGCAGATCCTGCGGCTGGATGGCCTGCTCCGGTGGGCGGCCGAGCAGGGCGCTGATGACCGTCAGGTGCTCCCACTGAATCAGAGTGACCTGGCGCGCATTGCGTGGCCCGGGGCGTGCGTGGTCACCGGTAAGGCCGGCTTCGCGGCGCGCTTCCACGGCATCCAGTTCGAGCATCGGGCGCGCAAGGCTGGGCGTACGCCTATCCAGCGTACCTGGCCTTGCTGGGGCACCGCGGCCAGCAACTCCTGCAAGGGGCTCACAGGCTGATCCCGACATCGAATTGCACGCTGCGGCCCAGGTTGTTGCGCAGAAAATCCGGAGCATCGGGATGGGCGAACAGTACCCGGGCGAAGGTCGGGCCAACCAGTGACAGCGAGCGCCAGCCCTGGCGCAGGTATTCGGTAGGTGGCGGGAAATGACTGTTGAAGTCGAGTACCGCGCGCTTGAGGTTCACGTAGGCCAGCAGGTCCAGCTCACCTAGATCCAACCCGCGCTCCCGGTAGTTGTGGGCCTTCTTGCGCAAGGTGGGTGCCAGGCGCGCCTGCAGGTCGGCCGCCGGGATGCGCCTTGGCCGTGCTTCGCGGCGAACCAGTTGGCTGAGGGAGAACGCACTACGACGGCGCTCCAGCTCGGCGCGCCACTCGTCGTTCAGACGGCGGCCTTCGTCCAGGACGAAGAACACCTCGAAGCTGGCCTCCCGAAACAGCACGTCTGGCGGCTCCTGTCCGGCTGCGCCGAATTCTTCGAGGCGATGGCTGATGTTGAGGGCTTGCAACAGGCGCTGGCAGACCCAGCGCTCACGCTCCCATTTGCGGGCGTTGGAGAGAAAGGCATTGGCCTGCTCGGCCTGATGGGTGAGCAGGCGCAGGTAGTCGGAGTCATCCATGTCCAGAGCTTAGCGCGTCCTCATGGTGCTCCGGTATCCCGAGCATGCATTCCGTTCGGGCGGCGGGTGGTCAGTACAGCGCGTTGGCGAGGGCACGGTGTAGACTGGCCGCGACCTGCTTAAGTACCGGATTGCCCGCCATGATCGCTGCCGAACTCCTTTCACCCTTCACCCAGGTTGCCGGTTGGGCGCTGTATGCGCCGCTGGTGCTCTGGGCCGTCTGTCGAGCGCCGTGGGTGGAGTTGTTCAGCGACCTGCGCCGCCAGCACCTGCTGTTCGGCACCGCATTTGCCCTGTTTCTGCTGTGGCTGGTGCGGCGGGACTTCGAGTCCGGCCTTTCCTACCACTTCATCGGCATGACAGCCGTCACCCTGTTGCTCGACTGGCCCTTGGCGATCCTGGCCGGCGTAGCCGCGCAGCTGGGGCTGTTGGCGTTGGGGCGTCAGGAACTGGCAGCGCTGGGGGTGAATGGCCTGTTGCTGGTGCTGATTCCGGTGGCGGTGACCGAGCTGTGCGCCTTGCGGGTCGAAAAGGCGCAGCCGCGCAACCTGTTTGTCTACATCTTCTTCTGCGGCTTCTTTCCTGCAGCCCTGGCGGCGCTGGCGTGCATCCTGCTCGGCCTTGGCGTGCTGTGGTTCGATGGATTGTTCCCAATGCCGCCCTGGCTGGAGGATTTCGTCGGCTACCTGTGGCTGGTGATCTTTCCCGAGGCGTTCATCAACGGGATGTTGGTCACCGCGCTGGTGGTCTTCTATCCGGACTGGCTGGAAACCTTCAACCGCAGCCGTTACCTGTCCGCCCCCTGGAAAGACGACAGTACGCGCAAGTAATAGCGCCTGCTTCACCGTATCGATACCCCGGTCTGGCTTGATCCAGGTCAACGGACAGCCGTGCCCGACTGACAGAGTTAGGCTCGGTGCGTTGGCGGCAACCAGTCGCCGAGTTGATCACGTGTCGGACGACGCCTTCAGGGCAATCATGGGAGAAGCGGGATGGGCATGCATGAGTGGGCGCGTCAGGAAATACGGCAGAGCCTGGCGCAGGCGGCGGCAGAGGGGCTGGAGCAAGGGCTGGCGCTGCGGGCACTGTTGAGTGCGGTGGTCGAATGCAGTCGCGAGCGGCGAGAAGCTGCTGACCTGGCCGCCGAGCTGCAGTTTCTCGCCGATAATCTGGATGACGAGCGCGACTACAGCTTCATGCGGCCTTGAGGGATCAGTGGCGACGGGGTGGCAGGTCGTCGGAGAACAGGTCGTCTTCCAGGTCGTTGCCAGGAATGGCGTGCTCTTCCGAAGCCCAGGCACCGAGGTCGATCAGCTTGCAGCGCTCCGAGCAGAACGGGCGGCTCGGGCTTTGTGGGCCCCATTCGACAGGCGCGCCGCAGGTCGGGCAGGCGACTAGGGTGGGGGTGCTCATGGTTGGCCTCCGCGCAGGGTCAGGTAAAAGGTGTGCAGGCGCTCGACTTCGCTGCGTAGCCAGTCGAGATCACGGTCGTTGAGCAGGACATCGTCGGCATGGCGCAGGCGCTCTTCGCGAATGGCCTGGGCCTTGAGGATCGCCTGCACCTGCTCGGCTGTCGCCTGGTCACGCAGCATGGTGCGCTCTATCTGCAGATGCTCCGGGGCGTCCACTACCAGGATGCGCTGAGTCAGGGCGCGCTGGCCGGATTCGATCAGCAGCGGCGAAACCAGGATGGCGTACGGCGATTCGGCCTTAGCCAAGTACTGCATGATTTCCTGGCCGATCAGCGGGTGGAGCAAGGCCTCTAGCCAGCGACGCTCCTCGGCATCGCTGAACACCCGGGCCCGCAGCGCCGTGCGGTCCAGTTGGCCGTCGGCCTGCAGAATTTCGGACCCGAAGTGTTCGACGATCTTTTCCAGGGCCGGCCGGCCCGGTTCGACCACCCAGCGTGCCGCGTGATCGGCATCCACCAGGTGCACGCCCTGCTCGATAAACAGCTGGGCAACCGCACTCTTGCCACTACCGATACCGCCGGTAAGGCCGAGAATCCAGGGTCTAGTCATCGGGCAAAACGCTCGTCAGTGTTCAACAGGGCGACGATTGTAGTGTAGGTGCAAGCAGGCTGGCGAATCGGTGGGGCGGTCTTCTGGCTAAGGCCCTGTAGGAGCGGGCTTGCCCGCGAACTCTTCTTTCACCCTCCAGGTTGAGGGTGGACAAAAATCGCCGAGCTCGAGGCCAAGGCCTCTCCTACAGAGTGTGCAGTGCCTATGGGCGCGAGCCGCTTATCAATGAAACCCGGCAAACTGCAGGTAAGTGCTGGTGATCTGATCACCCCAGAGCAGCGCGATCCAGCCAGCGATGGCCAGGTACGGGCCGAAGGGAATTGGCGTGCTGGTTTCCGCATTGCGCAGGCGCAGCATGATCACCCCGAGCACCGCGCCCACCAGCGACGACAGCAGGATCGTCAGCGGCAGCACCTGCCAGCCGCCCCAGGCACCGAGCATGGCCAGCAGCTTGAAATCGCCATGGCCCATGCCTTCCTTGCCGGTGATCAGCTTGAACAGCCAATACACCGACCACAGACTCAGGTAGCCCGCTACGGCACCCCACAGCGCATCTTCCAGGCTGGTGTACACGCCAAAATGGTTGGCGATCAGCCCCAGCCAGAGCAGCGGCAGTACCAGCACATCCGGCAGCAACTGGTGATCGGCGTCGATCAGACTCATGGCCAACAGGCCCCAGGTCAGCACCAGCATGCCGGCGGTCTGCAAGGTAAAACCAAAATGCCAGGCCACATAGGCCGAGAGTAGGCCGCACGCCAATTCCACCAGCGGGTAGCGCGCACTGATGGGCGCCTTGCACCCGGAACATTTGCCCCGCAGCGCCAGGTAACTGATTACCGGGATGTTTTCCCAGGCCTTGATCTCATGGTTGCAACGCGGGCAACTGGAGTTCGGCAGAATCAGGTTGAAGGTTTTGCCCGCGGGCTCTTCCGGCAGCTCCAGCACTTCACGGGCCTGAATCCGCCAATCGCGCTGCATCATCTTTGGCAGGCGATACACCACGACATTGAGGAAGCTACCGATCAGCAAGCCGAGCAGCAGGGCGCACAAAACAAAGGCCGGCAAGTTGCCGGCCAGGAAGTCGATAAGGTGCATAGGTTAGCCTGCAACCACCGAACCAAGTTGGAATATAGGCAGGTACATGGCGATGATCAGACCTCCGACTAGTACGCCGAGGATTGCCATAATCATTGGCTCCATCAAGGTCGTGAGGTTGTCGATAATGTTATCGACCTCTTCTTCATAAAATGTCGCCACTTTATCCAGCATTTGGTCCAAGGCGCCCGATTCTTCGCCAATAGCCGTCATTTGAACAGCCAGTGTAGGAAAAACTGCTACGTTCTTCATCGAGAAATTAAGCTGCGTGCCGCTGGACACATCTTGCTTGATTTGCATCACGGCATTCTTGAAAACTACGTTGCCCGTCGCTCCCGCTACAGAGTCTAAGGCTTCCACCAATGGAACGCCGGCTGCGAAAGTCGTAGACAATGTACGGGCGTAACGAGCTACTGCGGATTTATAAAGAACATCGCCGAGAATTGGCAGCTTCAACAGGCTACGATCAATCATATTCCGAAATTTTTCGGAGCGATGGTGTGCTTCTTTGAAGGTGTAGGCAGAGGCAAATAACACAATTAGAATAAGGAACCACCAATCTTGGAGGCCATAGGAAAGGTTGATCACAAATTGAGTAAAGGCAGGGAGTTCGGCACCAAATCCTTTGAAAACACCTTCAAAAGTCGGTACCACCTTGACCAGCAAAATCACCGACACAATGACCGCGACTACCAAAACCGAAATCGGATAAGTCATTGCTTTTTTGACTTTGGCTTTCAGTGATTCACTTTTTTCTTTGTATGTCGCAACTCGATCTAATAAGGCTTCAAGCGAGCCGGACTGCTCGCCGGAGTCAACCAGGTTGCAGTATAGATCATCAAAGTGGCGTGGATGCTTGCGTAAGGAGGAAGCAAACGAGTTACCGGCAGCTACTTCTTGCTTTATCTCGTCTACCAGCTTTCGCATATTCGGATTGTCCGCACCTTCGCTAATAATGTCGAAGGACTGCAGGAGTGGAACGCCTGCCTTCATCATTGTGGCCATTTGCCGGGTAAACATCGCAATGTCTAGCGGCTTGATTTTTTTGCCTTGACTGAAAATAGAGACCGCTTTCTTTCGAACCTTGGTGGGGTTGATGCCTTGCTTGCGTAGTTGTGCTTTTACGAGCGCGGGGTTCTGTCCGCTGAGTTCTCCCTTGACGACGGAGCCCTTTCGGTCTTTGCCTTCCCAGGTAAATACACTGGTCTTGAGTGCTTTTGTCGCCATGGTTAATCCTTGGTCACGCGGTTGACTTCCTCGAGGCTGGTGACGCCTTGCATGGCTTTTACCAGGGCCGAGGTGCGTAGATCATTAAAGCCGTCTTTGCGCATCTGCGCAGCGATATCGATGGAGTTGCCTTCCTCCATGATAATCCGTTGCAGGTTGGGCGTGTTTTTAACCACTTCATAAATCCCGACACGACCTTTGTAGCCGCCCTTGCAATTGTCGCAGCCAACCGGGCCGTAAATCTTGAAGGTGCCGATCTTGTTTTCCGGGAATCCCTCTGCCAGTAATGTCTCGCGGGGGACATCGATTTCCTTCTTGCAGGTGCTGCACAGCTTGCGCGCGAGGCGTTGGGCGATGATCAGGTTGACCGAGGTGGCAATGTTGAAGGAGGGGACGCCCATATTGCGCATGCGGGTCAGGGTTTCCGCTGCGCTGTTGGTGTGCAGGGTCGACATCACCATATGGCCAGTTTGTGCGGCCTTGATGGCAATGGAGGCGGTGTCCAGGTCACGGATCTCGCCGACCATGATGATATCCGGGTCCTGGCGCAGAAACGCACGCAGGGCCTGGGTAAAGTCCATGCCTTGCTTGGGGTTGACGTTGACCTGGTTAATGCCTTCCAGGTTGATTTCCACCGGGTCTTCAGCAGTGGAGATGTTCACGTCCGGTGTATTGAGAATATTCAGGCCGGTATAGAGGGATACCGTCTTGCCGGAGCCCGTAGGCCCGGTGACCAGAATCATGCCTTGGGGCTGTTTGAGGGCATTCATATAGAGGGTTTTCTGATCCTCCTCATAGCCCAGTGCATCAATGCCCATTTGAGCGCTGGTGGGGTCGAGGATCCGCATCACAATTTTTTCGCCCCACAGCGTGGGCAGGGTATTCACGCGAAAATCGATGGACTTGGTCTTGGATATTTTCATCTTGATCCGACCGTCCTGCGGTTTACGGCGTTCGGAGATATCCAAGGCGGCCATGACCTTCAATCGTGCGGAAATTCGGGGGGCCAGTTGGATCGGTGGGCGGGCGACTTCATGCAGCATGCCGTCGGTACGAAAGCGCACACGGTAGGCTTTTTCATAAGGCTCGAAATGCAGATCCGAGGATCCACCTTTGATTGCGTCCAGCAGCATCTTGTTGACGAAGCGCACCACAGGAGCGTCGTCAGCATCCTGGCCGGTACCATCGCCGCCTTGCTTGTCATCATCGACCGCTTCCACATCCAGGCCGTCGAGGTCGACATCGGCCAGGTCGCCCATGCCGGTATTGGCCGACTCGAAGAACCTGTCGATGGCATCGCCGAGCTTATCGTCCTCTACCAGGATAGATTCGGTGGTCAGTCCGGTGCTGAACTGGATATCCGTGACTGCCTGGTGATTACTGGGGTCCGATACGCCAATAAAGAGCTTGTTGCCCCGACGGTACAGTGGCAGCACGCGATGCTGACGCATCAGCTTTTCGCTGATCAAATCCTTCGGCTGAACTTCTTTATCCAGTGCCTGCAGATCGACAAAGGCAACGCCGAATTGCTCGGCCGCTAGCTCGGCAAGGTCTCGGCTCTTTACCAGTTTGTTCTGCACCATATAGGTCACCAGCGACAACTGGTTCCGTTTGGCTTGAACCTGGGCATTCAGGGCGGATTTTTCGTCGAGGAGTTGTGCGTTGACGATCTGTTTGGCCAGGCCGGAGAGCGATGGGGCGTCATTCATAACGATAAGGAGCCAGTAGGTGCAGTACCGTGCCTTATAGCGCAGAAGGACGCGCCTGCCAAACGTGATGTCTTGAGGTGACGAAAAATGTCAGAAGGTGCACTTAAGTGATCAAGGTTGTTGCATCAGGATAGGGCGCAGGCCTGGAAATGGCTGGAGCGAAAAGTTGGCACGCATTCTGCTCGGTTTCTGGCAGGCCCAAGCCTAACCTCAACAGGAGAATTTGAAATGAAAGCACAAAAAGGTTTTACCCTGATCGAACTGATGATCGTCGTTGCGATCATCGGTATTCTGGCTGCCATTGCTCTGCCGGCTTATCAGAACTACACCAAAACCGCCGCCGAAAACGCGTGCCTGGCTGAAGCCAAGGCTCAGGCCAGTGCGGTGCTGGTGTGGACCTCCAATGGTAGCGTTGCTGCGGATATTCCGAACCCTAAAAACGTTGCATGTACTGGTTTGACAACCACGCTTCCGATGACCGGTACTCCGCGTAGCCCTGGTACTGCCACTACCACCTGCGATGAAAGTGCATCCTGCACTAACTAAGCATGATGGTGCCGCGCTAGGCATCATAACGTAATGTTTACGAACACCCCACATCTAGTGGGGTGTTCGGTTTTTGAGTTGAAGAAATCGAATTTTAATGCTTGTCTAGTGAATCAAGTGAAAGTTTTGGCTAGGGACTGGTATGAAGCGTTATCTCAGTAACGGGTTTACGATGATTGAATTGATGATTGTTGTGGCAATCATCGGTATTTTGGCTGCCGTTGCTTTTCCTTTGTACCAGAATTACACAGTTACATCGGCGAACCGCGCCTGTTTGCTTGAAGCGAAGGCCTATGCGAATGATGCGCTTGTGCGTTTAAATAATTCGCAATCGCCAAGTGTCGCCTCTAGTACTGGTGCATGCTCTGCATACAATGGTGCTGGGCCAAGCTTGACCATGGCTGGATCTTTTACCGCTACTCCGCGTACGCCCGGAACAGCGGTTGTCACTTGCAGCCTTGTCGACGGTGGGGTGTGTAGCAATTAAATAGCAATGTTCTGTTTTTTGATGGCTGAAAGTAATTTTTTTGGCTTACTATGCCCTTGCCTTAAGATCACTACATCGATTTTGAGGTAGGGTTGTAATCATGGGCTCATGATCATGTTGCTTGGCTGCCCAGCTTGGCGCAATTTTTGGTGTGCATGCATCTCTTGTGTGTTGCTGGCTGCTTTATATATTGCGCTCGTATCCAAACTCCTTTGAGATTCTACTTCAGCCCTATGCGCCTGCGTTTAGCTGCCGAATGAAAATCACATAGGTATTAAGGTTATATCGATAACTTTTGGATTGCTTTGGCGCTTTCAAAGCCCCAACCTCATCGACAAATCCACCGCCTTCACATCCTTGGTCAACGTCCCGATCGAGATGTAGTCCACTCCCGTCTCCGCAATCCCTCGCAACGTCGTTTCATTCACCCCGCCTGACGCTTCCAGCTTGGCGTGGCCTTGGGTGAGGGCGACGGCTTGGCGCATGTCGTCCAGTGACAGTTCATCGAGCATGATGATGTCGGCGCCGGCGTCCAAGGCTTGTTGCAGTTCTTCCAGGCTTTCCACTTCCACTTCCACCGGCTTGCCCGGGGCAATTTGATGGGCGGCGGCGACGGCCTGGGCGATGCCGCCGCAGGCGGCGATGTGGTTTTCCTTAATAAGGAAGGCATCGTACAGGCCGATGCGGTGGTTGTGGCAGCCGCCCTGGGTCACGGCGTACTTCTGGGCCAGGCGCAGGCCGGGCAGGGTCTTGCGGGTGTCGAGCAGTTTCACCGACGTACCTTGCACCAAGTCGGCGTAATGCTGACAGCGGGTGGCGACGGCGGACAGGGTCTGCAGGAAGTTCAAGGCGCTGCGTTCGCCGGTGAGCAGGGCGCGGGCCGGGCCTTCGAGGTGGAACAGGGCCTGGTTGGGTTTTACCCGATCGCCATCACCGACCTGCCAGTGCACGGCGACCCGTGGATCGAGCTGACGAAAAACGGCATCTACCCAGGCCACGCCACAGACCACCGCTTCGTCGCGGGTGATGATGGTGGCGTGGGCCAGGCGCTCGGCGGGGATCAACTGGGCGGTGATGTCGCCACTGCCGATGTCTTCGGCCAGGGCCCGGCGCACGTTGGCATCGATTTCGGCGGTCAGGTCGGCGAGGGTCAGGTTCGGCATGCGCGGGCTCCAGGTTCAGGTTTGGCGATTATAAGGACAGCGGCGCGATGCTGCAGCGCGAATACGAGCCGCGCGGCACAGGGCTGAGCCGGTCGAGCGGGCGAAAATGCGGATAAAGGCAACTTTTGTCGCCGTACGTGTTCCGTATTGGGGACTTTTGACGCGATTCCGTCGCGTTTGTCGCGTGCCAGTAGCCGGTGAGCGGGTAGTGCGCTACATCTGTGATCTGGATCATGTCTGAAGTAAAAGCCGACTTGGTATGTGCGCCCACATCCCTATAATGCCTTTACTTTTTACGAAATTGACGCCAGGCCTTTGACGTTAAGGATGACGCTCGGTTGATCGCTATGCAGGCCGTATTCGCCCAAGAGGGGCCGCCTGCAGGAGACTCGCAATGAAGACTGATGCGAATGTGGTGCATCTGAACAAGATCGCCCCTGAGCAATCGCCCACTTCGTCGGTAGGAAGACTGCCCGTGGCGCTCATTCAAGTGCGGGACAAAGCTGCCCAGCAGCTCAAGCAGGCGCTACAGGCGCTGTTCGACAATGCCGACGACACGCTGTTCGAGATGGCGGATCGGGCGACCAGCAACGCCGAACAGAACGCGTTCTTCGAAGCCATGCGTGACTTGCGCCTGAAGCGCAAGAACATCGAACGCGGCTTCCTGCAGAAAGTGTTCGAAACCTTCGCCACCCTCAATCAATACGAAATCGGCAAGCCGGCTCCGCTGGACGCCGTTTCGTACGACAACCTGTCGCTGGTGCAGAACGACGAGCTGGAAGAGTCGGTCGCCCTGGACGCCATGGTTGCCAAGGTCATGAGTCGCGACAGCCTGGCCCTCGGCCACCTGACCACGCGCCTGAATGCCATGGTCAGCAAGAAGCTGGACGACAAGAGCAACCCGCTGGGCCCGACCGCGCTGTGCGAAGCGTTCCTCGACGCCTGTGGCAGCCTCGGGGTCGAGATCAAGGTCAAGCTGATCATCTTCAAGCTGTTCGAGAAGTATGTGCTGGGCGATCTGGATCAGCTCTACGCCGAAGCGAACCAGGCGCTGGTCGTCGCGGGCGTGCTGCCTGAGCTGAAAACCGCTCCGCCGCGCCGCAATCCTGGCCGTTCTTCGAGCGTGTCCCGTGGTGCTGGCGATGCCTCGCAGCCGATGGCCCAGGGCGAGTTCGCCGACGAAGGCGTGCAGGAAGTGTTCAGTGCCCTGCAGGAACTGCTGTCCCAGGCACGTGGTAGCGTCATTCCGCGCCGCGAGGCCCCGGCTGGCGCCCTGCCGATTTCCAGCAATGACCTGATGCGCCTGCTGTCGCATATGCAGCAGCGTGCGCCGGCCCAGGTCAGCGATGATTTCGACCTGCGCGAGCAGCTCGAGAGCCTGCTGGTTCGTGCCAGTGCCAAGAGCGGCAAGGCGCGCATGGTGGGTGAGGTCGATGAAGACGTCATCAACCTGGTGTCGATGCTCTTCGAATTCATTCTCGACGACCGCACCCTGCCGGATTCGCTGAAGGCTCTGATCGGCCGTTTGCAGATCCCGATGCTTAAGGTCGCGGTACTCGATAAGACCTTCTTCAGCCGCGGCAGCCACCCGGCCCGTCGTCTGCTCAACGAAATCGCCTCGGCCGCCCTCGGCTGGGGCGAGCAGGATGACGCCCAACGCGACAGCCTGTACCAGAAGATCGAACAGGTGGTGATGCGCCTGCTCAACGACTTCGCCGACGATCCGGTGATCTTCTCCGAGCTGTTGGCTGATTTTCTGGCGTTCACCGGCGATGAGCGTCGCCGCAGCGAACTGCTGGAGCAGCGTACCCGCGATGCCGAAGAGGGCAGCGCCAAGGCCGAACTGGCCCGCCGCGAGGTGGAGCATGCGCTGAACGAGCGCCTGCTGGGCAAGACCCTGCCGGAAGTCGTCGTGCGCCTGCTGCAGGAAGCCTGGAGCAAGGTGCTGATGCTGATCTGCCTCAAGCACGGCGTGGAATCCGCCGAGTGGCAGGCTGCGCTGGATACCATGGACGACCTGGTCTGGAGCGTCGAGCCCCACGAGGATCCGGAAGCGCGTCTGCGCCTGCTGGAGCTGGTGCCCGGGCTGCTCAAGGCCCTGCGTGAAGGCATGGCCAGCGCCGCGTTCGACCCGTTCTCCACCAGCGAATTCTTCAGCCAGCTGGAGGCCCTGCATGTGCAGGCGTTCCAGCGCTTCAAGCGCAGCATTGCGGAAGCTGAACAGCCTCAGGAAGTGACCAGCGAGCAGCAGGAAGCCCTGGCCGAGATGGGCCTCGAGCTGCCGCTGTTGGAGCTGCCGCCCGCCGAGGAAGAAGACGCTCCGGCGATGGTGGAGGTGGTTGAGGAAATCGTCCTGCTCGCGCCGGGTGAAACCCGCGTCAGCGAGCCGGAAGTCAGCCTGCCGGACGATGACGAAAGCCTGATCCAGGTTGATAGCCTGCGGGTTGGCAGCTGGGTCGAGTTCCAGGAAGACGAAGAGCACAAGGTGCGTTGCAAGCTGGCGGCGATCATCAAGCCCACGGGCAAGTACGTGTTCGTCAACCGCACCGGCATGAAGGTGCTGGAAAAGACCCGTATGGGCCTGGCCGTCGAGTTCCGTCGTCAGGCGATTCGCCTGCTGGACGATGCGCTGCTGTTCGACCGTGCCCTGGAGTCGGTGATCGGCAACCTGCGCAAGCTCAAGGGCGCCTGATCGTCATCGCTCGAGCGCTTCCGAAAACGCCGCCCCCAAGGGCGGCGTTTTTATTGGGTGGCACATTGCGTGAGCCTTCGCCCGGTAGGAGAGGTCTTGACCTCGAGCTTGGCGGCCGATCGTGCGCCTCTATCTCGGCGGAAATGAAGTGCTCGCGGACAAGTCCGCTCCTACAAAAAGCCTCTTTTCTGCACAACTCCCGCGTCGAATGTAGGGTGGATGACGCTTTTTTCATCCACCATGGAATCGCAGGTTATGGATGGGTGAAGCGTCATCCACCCTACGTTGGGTTCAGCGCAGGTGCGCGACTTGAGGTGAGGCTTTGGCCTCGCGCTCGGCAATCTGATGTCACACCTGGGCACCGTTCCGCTTCCCAGCAAGCCGGCTTCACCCTTGGCCTGAGCGAGGCGCTGCTCTAGAGTGGGGGCTCGTTCAAGGAGCCCCTATGCAGTTGGACCGTTCCAGTGGCTGGTGCGATGTGGCACGCCACTGTCCCTCGCCGAATTTCAACGCACGTCCGGCGGGCGAGATTTCCCTGCTGGTGATTCACAACATCAGCCTGCCGCCTGGGCAGTTCGGCACGGGCAAGGTGCAGACTTTCTTCCAGAACCAGTTGGACCCCAACGAGCATCCTTACTTCGCCAGCATCGTCAGCCTGCAGGTGTCGGCGCATTTCCTCATCGAACGTGATGGTGCGGTGACCCAGTTCGTCTCCTGTAACGAACGGGCCTGGCATGCGGGTGTGTCGAGCTTCGAAGGGCGCGAGAACTGCAATGATTTTTCCGTGGGAATCGAGCTCGAAGGCACCGATGAATTGCCATTTACCGATGCGCAATATGACGCGCTGGTAGCGTTGACGCGGGCGCTGCAGGCGGCCTATCCGGCCATCACCCCGGCGCGGATCTGCGGGCACAGCGACATTGCCCCGACGCGCAAGACCGACCCCGGTCCCGCGTTCGACTGGAAGCGCTTGCGCAGCGCATTGATGGATACGAAGGAGGCGTCATGAGTTTTCTGGTGTTGCTGCTGGTGCTCTGGGTGGAGAAGTTTTCCGCCTGGCGTCATGCCATTCAGCAGGATGGGCCCTGGTTGCGCGCGCTGGCCAAGGTCGAGCGGCAAAAGGACCTGATGGCCAACCCCTGGCTGGCGATCGCCGCCCTGGTGGTTCTGCCGCTGTTGGCCCTGGCGCTCGTGCTGACGCTCCTGGAGCCCATCGCCTATGGCTGGCTGGCGCTGCCGGTGCACCTGTTGGTGGTGATCTATAGCCTGGGCCGTGGCGATCTGCAGGCCGCGCTGGGGCCGTTCCGTGACAGCTGGCGCCGTGCCGACACCGAAGCCGCCTATTTGGTGGCTCGCCGTGACCTGGGGGTGGAGGAGGCCGAAGAGGGCGCGCTGCTGCAGAGCGTGCAGCGCCATCTGGTGTGGCACGCCTACCAGAGCTTTTTCGCGGTGATCTTCTGGTACGCATTGCTGGGGCCGCTGGCGGCCCTGGCCTATCGATTGCTCGCATTGCTGGCCGAGCATGCCGAGCAGGAAGCCCTGCGTGAGCGGGCCGTGCAACTGCGCCATGCCTTCGACTGGCTGCCGGTGCGGGTGCTGGCGGCGAGTTTCGCCCTGGTGGGCAACTTCGTCGCGGTCAGCCGCGCGCTGCTGCACGAGTTGCTGAGTTGGGATATTTCGGCGGCGCAACTGGTGATCAGCGTCGGGCGTGCCGCCAGCGAAACGCCCGAGCCTGTGGTGGGCGAGGAGGGGGTCAGCACCCTGGATGGGCTCTGGCAACTGCTGGTCCGGGCGGCCGTGCTCTGGTACGCCGGCTTCGCCCTGTGGACGCTGTTTCTCTGACGGGCTGCCAGACCGCGGCCTGGCAAGAGATCTGACCGTGGTCGAGCACCTGATGAAGGAGGGCGCCATCCCCGGGTATCGCTTCGCTCCACCCAGGCTACGGCCAACTTCCCCTCACGCGCTCCACCCAGGAGCGCGTTGCACCTGATCTTCCGCGCGGCGGATTGCCGCGCCAGGGCCTCGCGCCCACCGCCAACCAGGCCTCGCAAGCACGCTGTAGCGCGATATACCGGCTTGCTTGCCTCCCTGCCAGGCGCCAGATCGACGGCGTCAATGTGCATGCGCTTAACCTTAAGTTACAAAGAAACGCGTCGATAAGAGGTATATAAGACGCCGGACTCGCCTGGGGTTTTTGTGACATCAGTCACGTTAATCGGCTGGCATCCAGCTTGTTGATCAGAGCGCTGCGGGTCGAGGGGCAAGGGACGGGGGCATCCGTTTCTGCGATCCTCTGCAGCCGTTCCTGCTGTCTACAACAATAATTAGAACTGGAGACGTCTTGTGAAGACTGTGTTGTATCCGGCCATCGCGCTGATGAATCGTCTCAGCTTCGGGATGAAGTTCAGCCTGATCAGTGTCTTGTTCTTCCTGCCCATGCTCGTCACCAATTTCTACCTGGTGCGCGACTCCTATCGTCAGTTCGTCAGCACCCAGGCGGCCCTGGACAGCCTGGACCTGCTGGGCGAATCGCTGTCGCTGCGCCGCGACCTGGAGAGCTACGCCGACCAGGTGGAGATCAACGCCATGATCGGCCAGTCCGGTCAGGCCGGTGACCTCGAAAACCGCATCGAGCAGCTGCAAGCTACACTGCGCGAGCGTATCCAGGCATTGCAGCCGGTGGTGCACGAAGCGGAGCAGATCACGGAGTTCACCGCCAAACGCGACGAGATGCTTGCCGAATTGCAGACGGTGGAGAGCGAATCCTCGTTGCAGGGCAAGATCGCCCTGGCGGAAAAGCTGCTGGCCAGCTCCCAGGTCTTCATCAAACTGATCGCCAGCCAGGCCGGCCTCAGCCAGGACCGCCAGCGTGAAGTGCGGCAGATGACCGAGCTGGTCACCGCAGTCACGCCGCTGGTCACCGCCCCGCTCAGCGAAGGCCGGGCGATTGGTGCGTTTTCCCTGGGTCAGGGCTTCCTCAATTCGTCCGCCAGCACCAAATTCGATGAGCTGCTGCTGGAGCTGGAAAAGCTGCACGCCGAATACGGCCTCAACCTGCAGGACGCCCTGACCAGCAGCCCGGCGGCTCGCGCCGCGCTGGAAGAGCAGGCCAAGGCGAGCCAGGCGACCCTCAAGGACAGCATCGCTCTGTTCGAAGACAAGGTGGTGATCGCTGACACTCTGGACACCCCGTGGCTGCAGTTCTACGACGAGGTCAGCGCCGCCATGGGCAAGACCTACCAGTTCAACGACGCGGTGCTGGCGTTCCTCGACCAGCAGTTGCAGACCCGCCTGCAGGACAACCGGGCGCAGATGATGCTGCTGGTGGTGGCCCTGGTGGTGGTGTTCCTGCTGATCGTCTACCTCTACAGCGGTTTCTACGTGTCCACCCGCACCACCCTGAAAAGCCTGGGGCGGGTCATGGACAAGGTGGCGGCGGGTGACATGACGGTCAGTTTCACCGCCCAGAGCCGCGACGAGCTGGGCGAGCTGGGCCAGGTGTTCAACGAGACCGTGCGCAAGATCCACGACCTGATCGAGCGGGTCGACCAGACGGTGGTCGAAGTCGAGCGGCAGGCCGGGCGCGTCGAGGTGGTGTCCGGGGAAAGCAACCAGGCGGTGGCCGGGCAGCGCAGCCAGATCGAACAGGTCGCCACGGCCATGAACCAGATGTCCGCCACTGCCCAGGAAGTGGCGCGCAGCGCCTCGGCGGCTGTGGATAGCGCCCAGAGCGTCAACCAGGAAACCGTGAGCGGTCGGGCGCTGGTGGCGTCCCAGGTCGGCAGTATTCAGCGCCTGGCCGGTGAGATCGATCAGTCGGTGCTGGTGATCAACCAGTTGGCCAGCGACAGCGCCTCGATCAGCCAGGTGCTGGACGTGATCAAGGGCATCGCCGAGCAGACCAACCTGCTGGCCCTCAACGCCGCGATCGAAGCGGCCCGCGCGGGCGAGCAGGGCCGCGGTTTCGCGGTGGTGGCCGACGAGGTGCGCAACCTGGCCAAGCGCACCCAGCAGTCCACCGAAGAAATCGAGACGATGATCGCCAAGTTGCAGGGCGGCGTCGGCGCGGCGGTGAAGACCATGCATGTCAGCCACCAGATGGCGGACGGCACGGTCAACGAGTCGGGCAAGGTGCAGCAGGCCCTGGAGAACATCCTGGGCGCGGTAGGCACTATCGTTGACCAGAACCAGCAGATCGCCGCCGCTGCCGAGCAGCAAACGGCCGTGGCCCATGACATCGACCAGAACATCGTCGAAATCAACCACGCCGGCGAGCGCACCGCCATGGGCGCCAGCCAGACCGAACAGGCCAGCCGCGAACTGACCGAACTGGTGTCACGTCTGAAAATGCTGATCGGCGCATTTCGCGTCTGATCGCTGCTCTCGCTGTAGAAGGCCAGCCATCTGTCGTAATGCTGTTCACTTGATAAATGCCGTTTTCCTTTCGCCAGGAAAGCGGCATTTTTCTGGGGCTGCAACTGGGGTGTAGGAGCGTCGCCCTCGGCGCGAACCGATTGCAGCCAGTCAATGGAATCCATGCCGTGGCCGCCATGCGCTGCGGGGCGCGGCTCCTACAAGGGATCTCGACACAAGCCGTAGCCTGGGTGGAGCGAAGCGATACCCGGGATCACTAAAGCGCTTACGCTGGATCAGGCTCCCAGCCAAACAGCTCCGCCGCATTGCGGCTGCTGGCGTCGGCCAGTTGCTCGGCGCTGACGCCCATCAGCTCGGCGATGGCCGTGCAGATGGCGGGCAGGTGTTCCGGGCTGTTGCGCTGGTTGGGGTACATCACCGGCGCCATGTCCGGGGCGTCGGTTTCCAGCACCACCGCCTCCAGCGGCAGGCGCGCCACCACCTTGTGCAGGCGGTTGGCCTGGGGCCAGGTGGGGGCGCCGCCAAGGCCGAGCTTGAAACCCAGCTTGAGGTATTCCCGGGCTTCTTCGTAGCTGCCGGCAAAGGCGTGGATGATGCCGGCGCGTTTGAGCTTCGCCCGTTTCAGGGTGGCGATGGTGGCGGCGTGGGCGCGGCGCACATGGATCAGCGCCGGCAAGTCGAATTCGTTGGCCAGCGCCAGCTGCGCCTCGAAGACGGACTGCTGGCGGTCGCGGTCGAGGTGTTCGACGTAGTAGTCCAGGCCGATCTCACCCACCGCGCACAGCTGGGGATGGCCTGCCAGACGTTCCAGCCACTGGCCCAGCTCGCTCAGGTGCTCGGGAAGGTGGTCGTCGAGGTAGATCGGATGCAGGCCCAGGGCGGCGTGCAGGCTATCGTTTGTCTGCACCAGGTCCCAGACGCGCTGCCAGTTGGCCTGGTAGACGCCCAATACCACCAGCCGTTCGACCCCTGCGGCACGGCTGCGCGCCAGCAACGCCGCGCGGTCGGCGTCGAAGTCAGGGAAGTCGAGGTGGGTGTGGGTGTCGATGAGGCGCATCGTGGATTTCCTGGCGCATTCGCTTCTGGGCACCTCTAAAACTGGCTACGTTGTCATCGCAGCGTTAAAAGCAGGCTGGATTGCCAGCCCAGTCAAAATGCTCATTTACACGCCGTAAATGCCGCTTTTTCGCCTGTTTTTGCTTTGCGCTGACTGCCTCGCCGACGTTTTTAGAGGTGCCCTTCTGAGGGGGAATGGGGAATCATACGGGCATTGTTCCTGTCGATAACATAGGCGGGCAGGAAACCTGCCGTCTTCGTCAGGATGGAGCACCGAGCGCCGGAGAGCGGTTTGAGAAGGGAGTGTGCATGACGCGTGTTCGCAGAGTGGTAGGGATCTGTCTGGCCCTGGTGTTGGTGCCGGTGGCGGCGCTGATGCTGTTCGTGGTGCTGTTCGACTGGAACCTGCTGCGGCCGACGATCAACACTCAGGTGTCCGAAGCCCTGCACCGTCCGTTTGCGATCAATGGTGATCTGCGACTGGTGTGGCGGCGCGAGGAGGGCGAGAACGGCTGGCATGCCTGGGTGCCCTGGCCCCATCTGTCTGCCGAGCAATTGGTGCTCGGCAACCCGGAGTGGGCCGAGGGCGAAACCTTCGTCAGCCTGGACCGGGTAGCCCTGCGCCTGGCGCCGCTGCCGTTGCTGTGGAAAACCGTGCAGATTCCCTACATCGAGCTGGGTGCGCCCAAGGCCAACCTGCAGCGCCTTGCCGATGGCCGCGCCAACTGGACCTTCGACCTGGGCGACGAGAACACCGACGACGCCCCCTCACCCTGGACCCTGGACATCGGCAGCATCGCCTTCGATGAAGGACAGATCACCCTGAACGACCAGAGCCTGAACAGCGCGTTCGAGGTGCAGGTCACGCAACTGGGCGCGCCCCTCGCCTTCAGCGATGTGGTCGGCAAGCAGCGTGCGGAGCGGGTGCCGGCCAGCGAGGCGCTGGCCTACGCCTTCGCCTGGACGGCCAAGGGGCGCTACAAGGGCCAGCCGCTGAATGGCAATGGCAAGCTCGGCGGGCTGCTGGCGCTGCACGATGCCGAGGTGCCATTCCCGCTGCAGGCGGATATCCGCGCCGGTGCCACCCGTATCGTCCTGGCCGGCACCCTGACCGATCCGAAGAACCTGGGCGAACTCGATCTGCAACTTAGCCTGTCAGGCAGCAGCCTGGGGCATCTGTACGGCCTGACGGGAGTGATCCTGCCGGAGACTCCGGCCTACGCCACCGACGGCCGCCTGATCGCCCGCCTGCACGATGAGGGCGGTGCCCGGTTCCGCTACCAGGGCTTCAGCGGCCGGATCGGTGACAGCGATATCCAGGGTGACCTGGAGTTCGTCGCCGGCGAGCCGCGGCCCAAGCTGTCCGGCACGCTGGTGTCCAACCAGTTGCGGTTCGCCGACCTGGCCCCGCTGATCGGCGCCGACTCCAATGCCGAGAAGAAGGAGCGCGGTGCCTCCAGCCGGCAGCCGGCGGACCGGGTGTTGCCGGTGGAGGAGTTCCAGACCGACCGCTGGCAGGCCATGGACGCCGACGTGCGCTTCACTGGCAAACGCATCGTGCACAGCGAGGCGTTGCCGATCAGCGACCTGTCGACCCGCCTGCTGCTGGATGCCGGGGTGCTGAGCCTGGACCCGCTGCGCTTCGGCGTGGCCGGCGGCACCCTGGATTCGCTGATCCACCTGGACGGCAGCCGCACGCCGCTGCAGGGGCGGGCACGGCTGAACGCCCGGGGCTTCAAGCTCAAGCAGCTGTTTCCCACCTTCGAACCGATGCAGACCAGCCTGGGCGAGCTCAATGGCGACGCCGACCTGCGCGGCCAGGGCAACTCGGTGGCAGCCCTGCTCGGCACCGCCAATGGCGACCTGAAAATGGTGATCAACGATGGCGCGGTTAGCCGTGGCCTGATGGAAATTGCCGGCCTGAACGTCGGCAACTACCTGGTGAACCGGCTGTTCGGTGACGAAGAGGTGCAGATCAATTGCGCACTGGCTGACCTCGGCTTCAAGAATGGCCTGATGACCACGCGCCTGGCGGTGGTGGACACCGAGAACGCCATCATCCGGGTCGATGGCACCGCCGATTTCGCCAAGGAACGCCTGGATATGGACATCACCCCGGCCTCCAAGGGCCTGCGCATCTTCTCCCTGCGTTCGCCGCTCTATGTCCAGGGCAGTTTCAAGAACCCGTCGGCAGGCGTGCAGGTCACGCCGCTGGCCTTGCGCGGCGCGGGCATGGTGCTGCTCGGCGTCACCCTGGCCCCGGCCGCGGGCGTCCTCGCCCTGGTCGCGCCCAGCGGCGATCAGCCCGACCAGTGCGGGCCGCTGTTGAAGCAGTTGCAGGGCAATCGCTGAGATCGCCTAGCTGACACGCGCCACGCCGGCGGCCATGCCCGGGTCAGAAAATCTGAACAAACGCTGTCGCGCCGTATCCACTGAGTGCTGGCCGGGCTTGTTTCAGAAAGTTCACCGGCGATGGTGGTGATATGAATCGGCTGGAGAGTGTGATGAGTAGCGAACATGGTCGGCGTCCACTGCGCATCACCCTGACAGCGATCATCATGCTGGTGCTGGGTACCTTGATGAGCGTTGGCGGTGGGTATCTGGCGATGCTAGGAGGCTCCTGGTATTACCTGGTGGCGGGCGTCGGGTTACTGGTAGTGGCAGGCCTGCTGTTTGCCCGGCGGCGCGCGGCGATCGGCGTGTATGCCGTGCTGTTGCTGGGCACGTTGGTCTGGACGTTTTATGAGGTGCGTTTCGACTGGTGGCAACTGGCGCCCCGCATCGATCTCTGGTGCATCCTCGGCCTCTGGCTGGTCCTGCCGTTCGTCAATCGCCACGTGAGTGCGCGAGTCGTATGGCGCGATGGGGCCAGCGTCCTGCTGGGCGTCGGGTTGCTGGCCGGTGCGTTGATGGCCGCATACGCGCTGACCCAGAATTATCACACCATCGACGGCGCGTTCAGCGACGCTCAGATGCGCGGGCCTGACTCGCAGGGCCAAGTCGGTCGCTCGCAGCATGAATGGACGTCTTATGGTGGCGCCGAGCGAGGTGACCGTTACTCGACAGCCGACCTGATCACTCCAGAGAACGTGGGCAAGCTGGAGAAGGCCTGGGAATATCACACAGGCGATCTGCCGGGTGAGGGCGACCCCGTCGAGCTGACCAACCAGGTCACACCGTTGAAGGTCGGCGATACGTTGTTCATTTGCACGCCGCACAGCGTGGCGATCGCCCTCGATGCGGACACGGGCGAGGAGCGCTGGCGCTTCGATCCCAGCATCAATCGCGATGCCGGGTACTACCAGCACATGACCTGCCGCGGCCTGGCCTACCATGATGGTCGTCGCTACGCTGCGCCGCCCGGGCAGCCGGATCAGGCCGCGGCCCGCTGCGAGCGGCGGCTGTTCCTGCCTACCAATGACGGCACCTTGATCGCGCTGGACGTCGGCGACGGCAAGCCGTGCGAGGATTTCGGCGAGGCCGGTGTGGTCGATCTCAAGGTTGGCCTGGGTGAAGATGCGCGAGGCGTCTACCTGCCTACATCACCGCCGGTGGTCACTGAGAAGCTGGTCATCGCGGGTGGATCTATTACCGATAACGGTTCGGTGGATTCGCCGGGCGGCGTGATCCGCGCCTATGACGTAAAGAGTGGCCGCCTGGTGTGGAATTTCGATCCGGGCAATCCCGATGCCACCGAGCCCCTGCCCGCGGGCGAAACCTATGTGCGCAGCACCCCCAATTCCTGGACCATCGCCACGGCTGACGAAACGTTGGGTCTGGTGTACATCCCCATGGGCAACCAGACCCCGGACCAGTGGTCGATCCCGCGAGGCCCGCTGGCCGAGCGGTTCACCGCCACCCTGGTCGCGCTGGAGCTGGCGACCGGCAAAATACGTTGGGAATTCCAGACCGTGCACCATGACCTGTGGGACCGCGACTTGCCATCCCAGCCCACGCTGGTGGACATCGACCGGCCCGAAGGCAAGGTGCCGGCCATCATCCAGCCGACCAAGCGCGGCGATCTGTTTGTGCTCGACCGTCGGACCGGCAAACCCATCGTGCCGGTCGAGCAAAGGCCTGTATCGCAGGGCACCGACTACGGCGATCACACCGCGCCCAGCCAGCCGGTATCGACGCTCAGCTATGCCCCCGATGAGCCTTTGCACGAGCGCGACATGTGGGGCGGTACGCCGCTGGATCAGATGATGTGCCGTATCCAGTTTCGCAAGCTGCGGTACGAAGGCGATTTCACGCCGCCGTCGCAGCAGGGTTCGCTGATTTACCCGGGCAACGTCGGCACTTTCAACTGGCCCTCGGTGGCGGTCGACCCGAGCCGGCAATTGCTGTTCGGTGCGCCCAACTACCTGGCGTTCATTTCGCAGATGGTCAAGCGCAGCGAGGTCGACCCCGAAGTGCGCAGCGGTGGCAGCGAGACCGGGCTGCAGCCCAACCTTGGCGCGCCTTACATGGTACGTCTGGAGCCGTTCCTGTCGGTGCTCAAACTGCCCTGCCAGGCGCCGCCATGGGGCTACGTGACCGCGGTTGACCTGCACACGATGAAAAAGGTCTGGATGCACAAGAATGGCACCAGCCGTGACAGCGCGCCGTTGGGCATTGCGCTGCCGGTCGGCACGCCGGCGCTGGGTGGCCCGATCGTTACAGCCGGCGGCGTGGCGTTCATGAGCGGCACGCTGGACTATTACCTGCGCGCCTACGACCTGCAGACCGGTGAACAGCTCTGGAAGGGGCGCTTGCCGGCTGGTGGGCAGGCGACGCCGATGACGTATGTCTCGGAAAAAACAGGCAGACAGTACGTAGTACAAATGGCCGGCGGACACGGCTCGTTTGGCACGAAGATCGGTGACTCTGTAACGGCCTGGACGCTGGCAGAAGAGTAGCGGGTCAGTCGGAACTAGCCAGTCGTTAGGGTAGATGGCGCGCTCTTTCATCCATCAGGGCAATCGCAGCGTGGTGGATGGGGGAAGCGGTATCTCCCCTACGGGACTGCTCGTAGCCTGGCGTCGGGTGCAGCGATACCCAGGATGAGCGCTCAGCCCGGGCTGTCGTCTGGCCCAAAAAAGAACCGGCCTTGAGAGGCCGGTTCTTTCTTATCTGCTGATCCTTTACACGCTCAATGATGCTCGCGGGTGGCGCGGAATTTCACGTCCGGCCAGCGCTCTTCCATCAACGCCAGGTTGACCCGGGTCGGGGCCAGGTAGGTGAGGTGGCCGCCGCCGTCGAGGGCGAGGTTTTCCACCGCCTTGTTGGAGAATTCCTCGAGCTTCTTCTTGTCACTGCATTCGATCCAGCGCGCGGACCACACGGTGATCGGCTCGTAGCCGCATTCCACCTTGTATTCCTCTTTCAGGCGGCTGGCGACCACGTCGAACTGCAGCACACCGACGGCGCCGAGGATGATGTCGTTGCTGCGCTCGGGGAAGAACACCTGGGTCGCGCCTTCCTCGGCCAACTGCTGCAGGCCCTGGCGCAGCTGCTTGGATTTCAGCGGGTCTTTCAGGCGCACGCGGCGGAACAGTTCCGGCGCGAAGTGCGGGATACCCGTGAAGCCCAGCACTTCACCTTCGCTGAAGGTGTCGCCGATCTGGATGGTGCCGTGGTTGTGCAGGCCGATGATGTCGCCGGCATAGGCTTCTTCCAGTTGCTCACGCTCGCTGGAGAAGAAGGTCAGGGCGTCGCCGATGCGCACGTCCTTGCCGGTGCGCACGTGGCGCATCTTCATGCCTTTCTCGTACTTGCCCGAGCAGATGCGCATGAACGCGATGCGGTCGCGGTGCTTGGGGTCCATGTTCGCCTGGATCTTGAAGATGAAGCCGCTGAACTTCTCTTCCACCGGCTCCACGGTGCGTTCGCGGGCGACGCGGGCCAGCGGGCGCGGGGCCCAGTCGACCACGGCGTCGAGCACATGGTCGACGCCGAAGTTGCCCAGTGCGGTGCCGAAGAACACCGGGGTCAACTGGCCGTTCATGAACTCGTCCTGGTCGAAGGTGTGGCAGGCGCCCTGCACCAGCTCCAACTGTTCGAGGAAACGGTCGTATTCATCACCCAGGTGGGCACGAGCTTCGTCGGAGTCCAGTTTCTGGATGATCTTGGTCTCGGTGCGCTCGTGGCCGTGGCCCGGGGTGTAGACGATGATGTAGTCGCCTTCGAGGTGGTACACGCCCTTGAAGTCGCGGTAGCAGCCGATCGGCCAGGTGATCGGCGCGGCCTTGATCTTGAGGACGGCTTCGATCTCGTCGAGCAGCTCGATCGGGTCGCGGATGTCGCGGTCGAGTTTGTTGACGAAGCTGACGATGGGCGTGTCGCGCAGGCGGCAGACGTCCATCAGGGCGATGGTGCGGGGTTCGACGCCCTTACCACCGTCGAGCACCATCAGCGCACTGTCCACCGCGGTCAGGGTGCGGTAGGTGTCTTCCGAGAAGTCTTCGTGGCCGGGGGTGTCGAGCAGGTTGATCATGTGCTCGCGGTAGGGGAACTGCATCACCGAGGTGGTGATGGAGATACCGCGCTGCTTTTCCATCTCCATCCAGTCGGAGGTCGCGTGGCGGTCGGACTTGCGCGACTTCACGGTACCGGCCACGGCAATCGCCTTGCCCATCAGCAGGAGCTTTTCGGTAATGGTGGTCTTACCGGCGTCGGGGTGGGAAATGATCGCGAACGTGCGGCGCTTGGCGACTTCGGCGGCCTGAGTGGTCATGGATTGCGTGCCTGAATGGAATCGATGGTGGGGCGGCTGGGCCCGGAAAACGGGCGATTATACCGTCAAACGCCGGAGCTGACCGAAACAAGGCGCACGGGGCGGTTCATCGGTCGGCGGCGCCTCTGCTGCGCCGGTTCCGGCACCGTTCGTAGGACGGATTCGTAAATATCGAGTAAAAGTCATGCGATGAAAATGCTTCTCATATAGAGTGCGCGCCCATTGCCAGGGTCGTTTTGGTATCTCGCCATCGTGTTCAAGAAAATCATGTTTCAGCTGCACTGGTTCTTTGGCATCAGCGCCGGGCTGGTGCTGTCCGTCATGGGAATTACCGGTGCCCTCTACACCTTCGAAGGTGAGGTCCTGCGGGCGCTGAATGGCGACCGCTGGCAGCTGGAGGCCAACGGCCGGCAGATGCTCGAACCGGTCGAACTGGTGGCGCGGATCGAGGCGGCCACCGACGATCGGGTCACCGGGCTGTTCGTGGACAGTCGGTACGCGATGCCGGGCACGGTGTTTCTCAGCCCGGCGCCAGGGGAGCGGCGCGGGCCGCGGCTTCCCTTCGACCCCTACACCGGGAAGATCCTCGAGGCCCCGGTCGGGCAGGAGTTCTTCCGCGTTTCCCTGCAACTGCACCGTTTCCTGGCCATGGGCGAAGTGGGCAAGCAGATCACCGCCGCCAGCACCGTGGCGCTGATCTTCTTCTGCCTGTCCGGGCTGTACCTGCGCTGGCCGCGCCAGTCGGGGAGCTGGCGCGCCTGGCTGACGCTGGACTGGGCGAAGAAAGGCCGCGGCTTCAATTGGGACCTGCACGCCGTCGCTGGCACCTGGGTGCTGCTGTTCTACCTCTGTGCCAGCCTGACGGGCCTGTACTGGTCGTATGACTGGTACCGCGACGGCATGACCCGGCTGTTGTCCGATACGCCGCCCGAACAGCGCCAGGAGGGACGTGGCCGGGGTCGCGAGGCGCCGGTCGGGCCGCCGCCCGAGGTCGACTACGTGGCCGTGTGGCGCAGCATGCAACAGGCAGCCGGCCCGCAGATGGTCGGCTGGAACCTGCGCCTGCCACCAGTTGCCGGGCAGAGCGGGACGGTGTTCTACATCCTCGAAGACGCCGAGCACGTGCGTGCCTTCAACCAGTTCCAGATCGACCCGAAGACCGGCGAGGTCACCCAGCACGAACGCTACGCCGAGAAGAGCTTCAAGGCGCAGATCCTGGCCAGCATGTACGCCCTGCACGTGGGCGAGTACTTCGGCCTGCCGGGGCGCATCCTGATGATGGTGGCCACTGGCGCGTTGCCGTTGTTCTTCATCACCGGCTGGTTGCTGTACCTGGACCGACGCCGCAAGAAAAAAGCCGTCCGCGCCGCCCGGGGCACCCTGACCAGCGGGTCGTCCGGCGAAGGCTGGCTGGTGGGTTTCGCCAGCCAGAGCGGTTTCGCCGAGCAACTGGCCTGGCAGAGCGCCAGCCAGTTGCAGGCCGCCGGTATCCCGGTGCGGGTCGAGCCTTTCTCGCGCCTAGACGCCGACAGCCTGGGCCAGGCGCGCAACGCCTTGTTCGTGGTCAGCACCTTCGGCGACGGCGAAGCGCCGGACAGCGCCCAGGCGTTCGAACGCAAGGTACTGGGTGCGTCCCAGGCCCTGGATCAGCTGAATTACGCAGTGCTGGCCCTGGGCGATCGGCAGTATGAACAGTTCTGCGGCTTTGCCCGCAGGGTCAGTGACTGGCTGGGGCGGCAGGGTGCCCATCGTCTGTTCGACACCATCGAGGTCGATGGCGAAGACCATGCGGCCCTGCAGCGCTGGCAGCAGCAACTGGGTGACCTGACCGGCACCGCGCCGATCGCCTTCAAGGAAACCCCTTGGGAAGGCTGGGCGTTGCAGCGCCGCGTGCTGCTCAACCCGGGCAGCCAGGGCGCACCGGTGTACCACGTCGCCCTCACGCCCCCGGCGCGTGGCGATTGGGAGGCGGGCGATATCCTGGAAATCCGTCCCTGCCACGGGCAGCCGTTCGTGCAGCAGTGGTTGCAGGCGCATGGCCTCGATGGCAGCGAACCGGTGATGCTGGGCGACCAGCCGACCACACTGGCCATGGCCCTGGGCGAGCGCCAGTTGCCGGATACCTTCGCCCACCTGGTGGGCCTGCATGCCCAGGCGCTGCTCGACGCGCTGGTGCCGGTAGGCTCCCGTGAATACTCCATCGCTTCGGTGGCTGCCGACGGTGTGCTGGAGCTGGTCGTCCGCCAGGAACGGCGCAGCGACGGCCTCCTGGGGCTGGGCTCCGGCTGGCTGACCGAACACCTGGCAGACGGCGGCCAGGTGCTGGGCCGGGTGCGGCGCAATAGCGGTTTCCACCTGCCGGACGACGAGCGTCCGGTGATTCTGATCGGTAACGGCACCGGCCTGGCCGGGCTGCGTTCGTTGCTGCGGGCCCGTGCGCTGGCCGGGCAGCATCGCAACTGGCTGCTGTTTGGCGAGCGCAGCCGTGCCCATGACTTCTTCTGCGGCGCCGAGCTGGACGCCGCGCTGGCCCAGGGCGAATTGCAGCACCTGGACCTGGCGTTCTCCCGCGATCAGGCGGAGAAGATCTACGTGCAGGATCTGCTGCGCCAGCACCGCGAGCGGCTGCAGGCCTGGCTGGATGACGGGGCATCGCTGTATGTCTGCGGCAGCCTGGAAGGCATGGCCGGCGGGGTCGACAGTACGCTGCGCGAGCTGCTGGGGACGGAAGCCGTCCAGGCCCTGACCGAGACCGGGCGCTACCGCCGCGACGTGTACTGATCCGGCGGCGCGGTGTTGAGCCGTCCCCGCCGTTTTTTGCCTTACGGCGTGCAGGGGCTTTGCAGTTCTCATGGTTATATATGAGAATCATTCGCCTTAACCCTCCGAGCACCCGCCATGACCGCCAGCCTCGCCCGCATCCTGATCATCGAGGACGACCGCACCCTGGCCGCCCAGCTCGGCGAGCTGCTGCGTGGCCAGGGCTATGCGACCCTCACCAGCCACCTGGGCGAGAGCGGTCTGGACATGGCCTTGAACGAGCAGCCGGACCTGTTGCTGCTCGACGTGATGCTGCCGGACGTCAACGGCTTCACGGTGTTGCGCCGCCTGCGCGAGCAGCAGCAGGTGCCGGTGATCATGCTCACCGCCTGCGGAGCCGAAGAGGAGCGCATCCGCGGCCTGCGCCACGGCGCTGACGACTACCTGCCCAAGCCGTTCAACATCACCGAGCTGCAACTGCGCATCGACGCCGTGTTGCGCCGCAGCCGCAGCCACGACCTGGCCCGCGGCAGCCAGGCCGAGCAGCTGCAGGTGGACACCCTGCACCTGGATCGCCATGCCCAGCAGGCCCGGGTCGGCGAGTGCGACCTGGCGCTGACGCCGCTGCAGTTCCGCCTGCTCTGGCTGCTGGTCAGTCACCGTGGCGAAGCCCTGAGCAAACCCTACCTCTACCGCGTGGCACTGGAGCGCGAGTACAGCACCTACGATCGCAGCCTGGACATGCACGTCAGCCGCATCCGCCGACGCCTGACCGAGGCCGGGCTGGCCACCGACCGCCTGCAGACTTTGCACGGCCGTGGGTACAGCTTCGTATGAACCGGCGCCTGTTCTGGAAGCTGTGCCTGGTCATCGCGCTGGGCAGCGTGGTGCTGTTCTGGGTGATCGCCCGGGTCGCCTGGCAGAACGAGGAGCGCATGAGCTTCATCGACACCGAGCACCAGCAGACCCTGCGCCATTACGCCCAGCAGGCCGAAGCCATGTACCGCTCCGGCGACCACGCGGCGCTCAAGCGCTGGCTGGACACCCTGCAGGAACAGGAGCAGACCTGGGCCGCGCTGGTCGAGGCCGAAGTGCGCCCGCTGGCCGGCAGCGTGCTGTCCCAGCGCTTCACCGAGAGCTTCGGCCTGGGTCGCGACCTGAGCTGGAAGATTCACCTGTACTTCCATGAAAACCCGATCATGGACATCCCCTTCAGCGACGGCAGCGCGCATTTCCTCATCCAGCTGCCGCAGCGCATGCGCCCCGGCCTGTATTGGCACTACGCCAAGCTGCTGTTGCAACTGGTGGTGCCGCTGGTGCTGCTGCTGATTCTCTGCCTGATCCTCTACCGTCACCTGATGCAGCCGCTGAGTCGCCTGGACCAGGCGACCCGGCAGTTCAGCGACGGCCGCCTGGATGTGCGGGTGCGCTCGCTGCTCGGTTCGCGCAACGACGAGCTGGCGAGCCTGGCCGACACGTTCGACGCCATGGCCGAACGCACCGGGCAATTGATCATCGACCAGCGTCAGCGCCTGGCGGACATGTCCCATGAGTTGCGCACGCCGCTGACGCGCATCGAGATGGCGGTCAGCCTGGCCGAGCAGGACGGCGGCAACCGCGGCTTGCTCGACCGCATACGCGAGGATTGCAGCGGCATGCGCCGGCTGGTCGAGGATGCCCTGACCCTGAGCTGGCTGGAAAACGAACGGCCGGAATTGCGCGACGAGAGCCTGGACCTGTCCGAGTTGCTCGACAGCATTCTCGACGACGCCCGCTTCGAGTACCCGGACCGGCAGATTGCCTGCCAGTTGCCGGACAGCGCACCGCTGCATGGCAGCAGCAGCCGGGCGCTGGGCCAGGCCATCGAGAACGTGGTGCGCAACGCCCTGGACCACACACCGGTTGGCGGCCGCGTGGACGTCGACCTAGCAGAAGAGCAGGGCCACTGGCTGCTGGCCGTTGCCGACCAGGGGCCGGGGGTGGCCGAGCAGTGGCTGGAACGCATCTTCCAGCCGTTCTTCCGCGGTGGCAGCGAGCGTGCCGGGTTCGGCCTGGGCCTGGCGCTGGCACAGCGGCAGATCTGCGCCACGGGCGGCAGCATCCGTGCGCGCAACCGCCGCGAGGGCGGGCTGATCATGGAAATGCGCCTGCCCCGTGCGGCGGTGTAACAGTTGTAAAAGTGATTCCCTGGGGCCGCGGATGTGATGAGAATTCGCAAATGCGAAACATTCACATCTTTTCTGGGGAGGAACGATCATGTCGCATTGCCCGTATCGCCTGAGTCTGCTTGGCGCTGTCACCTTTGGCGGGCTGCTCGCCGCTGCTCAGGCGCATAGCGCCCAGCCGCTGGAGCTGAACGCACAGGAAATTACCGCCGCCGCGCTGGACCGCAGCGAGAGCGTCGAAGCCGAGCAACTGGAGCGCTACCAGGCCAGCGACCTGCAGGAAGTGTTCGAGTCCAACCCCGAAGTGTCCGTGGCCGGTGGCTCCACCGCGGCGCAGAAACTGTACCTGCGCGGCCTGGAAGACACCCTGCTGAACATCACCATCGACGGTGCCAGCCAGCCAGGGCAGACCTTCCACCACACCGGGCGCATCAGCATCGAGCCGGAACTGCTCAAGCGTGCCGAAGTGCAGGCCGGTACCGGTGATGCCACCGCCGGCCCCGGTGCCCTGGGCGGTGCGGTGCGTTTCGTCACCAAGGACCCGGATGACCTGCTGCGTGAAGGGGAGCAACTCGGTGCGCTGCTCAAGACTGGTTACTTCAGCAATGGCGAAGGCTACAAGACCAGCGCCAGCGTGTTCGGGCGGTTCAGCGAGAACTGGTCGGCCCTGGCCATGACCAGCTACCAGGACCAGAACGACTACGAAGACGGCAACAACGACGACGTGCTCGGCACCGCCTCGCGGCAGAAGTTCGGCTACGCCAAGCTGGTGGGCAAGCTCAACGAGGAGCAGACCCTGCGCCTGAGCTACGAGCGCCGTCTCGACGAGGGCGAGCGCCCGCAGCGCCCGCAATGGGGCGTGACCCCGCGCAACCCGCTGTACCCGCTGCAGACCGAGCGCGAGACCTGGACGGCCAACTATGCCTGGCAGGCGCTGGACAACGACCTGCTGGACCTGGAACTGACCGCCTACCACACCACCAACGAGCTGGAGCAGGATGGGCGTTTCGGCCTGTACTTCGGTGACACCCGCAGCACCGGCTACGACCTGCGCAACACCAGCCGGATCGGCACGCACACCGTGACCTACGGCACGGACTACCGCGACGACCGCACCACCCTCGGCCCGGAAGGTGACCGCGAGCTGGACCACGAAGACGGCGAAGTCATCGGCTTCTACGTGCAGGACGCCTACCAGATCACCTCGCAACTGCTGCTCAGCGCCGGCCTGCGCTACGACCGCTACAAGCTGGACGACCGCGCCAAGCAGAGCTTCCGTGAAGACGGCGTCAGCCCCAACCTGAGCCTGCGTTACCAGCTGACGCCTGAGCTGGCGGTGTTCGCCGGCCATTCCCAGGCGCTGCGCGGGCCGCAGGTGCGCGATGCGTTCAAGCTCGACGTTGCCGGCAACGATCCGGACCTCAAGGCCGAGAAGGCGCGCACCGAGGAAGTCGGTTTCGACTACCGCGACGGCGGCCTGGAACTGTCGGCCAAGGCCTACGTGACGCGAATCAAGGACGCCATTGCCGACCCGGTCGAGCCGCCCGCGCTGTACCAGAACATCGGCGACCTGAAGACCAAGGGCCTGCTGCTGCAGACCGCCTACCACTGGCAGCAGGTCAGCCTGGGCGTGAGCTACCACCGCAACGATGCCCGTCTGGATGGCGACCGTCTCAACGTCTACGAGCACAACGGCCTGGGCACCAGCCTGGGCGACACCTGGACCACCTTCGCCGACTACCGTGTCAGCGACAGCCTGACCCTTGGCTGGCAGGGCCGCTTCGTGCGGGGCATCGACTCCCTGGACACCAGCGCCGGCGACGTTTCCAAGGCGGGTTACGGCGTGCATGACCTGTCCGCCGAGTGGCAGGCGCTGCCGGAGCAGCTGACCTTCACCCTGACCCTGAAGAACCTGCTGGACAAGCAGTACGTGGACCACGCCAGCAACGAAGACTTCCGGCATATTCCGGGGTACGAGGCGGTCTATGGTTCGTTCGAGCCGGGTCGTGAACTGCGTCTGGGTCTGGCGTGGCGGATCTGATGCACCGGGTGATTCTGGCTGTACTGCTGGGGCTGGCGTTGCCAACTCTCGCACAGGGACAGGCGCATGCGCAGGTACTGACCGACCTGGCCGGGCGTGAGGTCGAGGTGCCCGCCAAGGTCGAGCGCATCGTGCTGGGTGAAGGGCGATTGCTGCCGGTGCTGGCGGTGCTCGAACGCGAGCAGTTGCTGCAACGCCTGGTGGGCATGCCGGCGGACCTGGCGCTGATCGACCCGGGCAGTGCCCGGCAGTACCAGCAGGCGTTTCCGGCGCTGGCCCAGGTGCCGCGCATCGGCCAGGGTTCGGCCGACACCTTCAGCCTGGAACAGGTGCTGACGCTGCGTCCGGATCTGGCCATTTTCAGCCTCTCCGGGCACGGGCCGAGCAGTGCACAGGGCCGTCTGATCGAGCAGTTGCAGCGCGCCGGTGTGGCGGTGCTGTTCGTCGATTTTCGCGAGCAGCCCCTGGCCAACACGCCGCGCAGCATGACGCTGCTCGGCCGTGCGCTGGGGCGTGAAGCCCGGGCCGACGCCTTCAACGCTGCCCACGCCGCCGCGCTGGCGGCGGTGCGTGAGCGGCTGCCGCAAGCGCCGGGGCCGCAGGTGTTCCTGCACAGCCGCGCCGGCCTGGGCGACGGCTGCTGCGAGAGCATGGCACGGGGGATGTTCGCCGACCTGCTGACCGAGGCGGGGGGCGACAACATCGCCCGCGACCGTCTGCCCGGGCATGCCGGCGTGCTGAACCTGGAACTGCTGCTCAGCGAGCCGCCAGACCTGTACATCGCCAGCGCCGTCGGTTCGGCGGACAGCCTGGCGGCCGGTGCGTCCTACATCGCACTGGGTCCTGGCGTGCAGGCGGAGCCGGCGCTGGTGTCCCTGGCACGGCTGGTCGGGCGTGGTGGCTTGCAGCACCTGAAGGCGGTGCGCGAAGGGCGGGTGCATGCCATCTGGCATGGCTTCTACAACAGCCCGTTCAACGTGGTGGCGGTGCAGGTTTTCGCCAAGTGGCTGCACCCCGAGGCGTTCGCCGACGTCGATCCGCGGCATACCCTGGAAGCGTTCTACCGTGACTTCCAGCCCGTTGCGCTGGACGGCCAGTACTGGATCAGCCTGTGACCGCGCTGAGTGCGCAGCAGACGCTGCACCGCGGCTATCGGCGCACCCTGTGGTGGCGCTGGGCCTGTCTGGGCGGGTTGCTGGCGCTGGTGCTGGCCAGCTTCATCGCCGACCTGGCTACCGGCCCGGCTGGCCTGAGCTGGTGGGACGTGGCGCGGGGGCTGCTGCAGCCCCAGGCGCTGGACCCGGCGCAGGCGGTGATCATCCTCGACATCCGCGTGCCCTATGCACTGATGGCCCTGGTGGTGGGCGCCAGCCTGGGCCTGGCCGGTGCCGAGATGCAGACGGCGCTGAACAACCCGCTGGCCAGTCCCTTCACCCTGGGGGTTGGCGCGGCGGCGACCCTGGGCGCCGCGCTGGTGATTCTGCTGCGCCCGAACATCGCCGGCCTGGGCGCCGACCTGTTGCTGCCGCTGGCGGCCTTCATCTTTGCCTTCCTGTCGTGCCTGCTGCTGTTGGCGGTGGCACGAATCCTGGGATCGGCGCTGCACACGCTGGTGCTGTTCGGCATCGCCCTGTTGTTCGGCCTCAACGCCCTGGTCGGCCTGCTGCAGTTCCTCGCCGATGCCGATGCCTTGCAGCAGATCGTGTTCTGGACCCTGGGCAGCCTGGCCCGTGCCGACCTGCAACGGGTCGCTCTGGTGGCCCTGGTGCTGGCGCTGTGCATGGCCTGGTCGATGCGCCAGGCCTGGTCGCTGACCAGCCTGCGGGCCGGTGAGGAACAAGCGCGCAGCCTGGGTATTCGTGTTGGTCGCCTGCGCACGATGGTGCTGCTGCGCGTCAGCCTGCTCACTGGCGTGGCCACGGCCTTCGTCGGCGAGGTGGGGTTCATCGGCCTGGTCGGCCCGCATGTGGCACGCCTGCTGCTGGGCGAGGATCACCGCTTCTACCTGCCGGGCAGTGCCCTGGCCGGCGCCTTGCTGCTGTCGCTGGCCTCGCTGGCCAGCCGTGCCCTGTTGCCCGGTGTGATCCTGCCGGTAGGCCTGGTGACGGCGGTGGTCGGGGTGCCACTTTTCATCGGCTTGATCCTGGCCCGTGGTCGGAGCAGCGGCGTATGAGCCTGCGTGCAGAGGGCCTGAACCTGGCCTACGGCGGACGGCGAATCCTCCACGACCTGAACCTGCACCCCATTGCGGCGGGCAGCCTGGTGGCCGTGCTGGGGCCCAATGGCGTCGGCAAGTCGTCGTTGCTTCGGGCCCTGGGTGGCTTGCAGGCCTGTGCGGGGCAGGCGCACTTCGGCGATTCGCCGCTGCTCGGCGTTGCGCCGTGGAAGCAGCGCGAGCGCGTGGCCTACCTGCCGCAGCAACTGCCGCAGACCACCTCGCTGCTGGCGTACGAAAGCCTGCAGGGCGCCTGTCGTGCGCGCTGTCCTGAGCTGAGTACGGTGGCTGTGCGTGAGCGGATCGCCGAGGTGCTGGCGATGCTGGGCATCGGCGACCTGGCCCTGCGACGGCTGGACGAACTCTCGGGTGGCCAGCGCCAGTTGGTCGGTCTGGCCCAGGTCATGGTGGGCACACCGGACCTGCTGTTGCTGGACGAGCCCACCAGTGCCCTCGACCTGCATTGGCAACTGCGGGTATTGGAGGCCGTGCACCGACTGACCCGGGAGCGGGGCAGCATCGGCCTGCTGGCTTGCCATGACCTCAACCTGGCCTTGCGCTTCTGCGACCAACTGCTGTTGCTGGCCCCCGGCGGGCGCTACCGACAGGGCCCGGCCGAACAGGTGCTCGACCCTGACTGGCTGCGCCTGGCCTATGGCGTGGAGGCGCGCATCGAGCGCTGCTCCCAAGGCTTCCCCCTGGTGCTGGTGGACCGTCCACTGGCCAATCATCGCTGACAGGAGTTCCACCGTGTCACCCAGCCATTGCTACCTGCCGACGCCCCAGGCCTCGCGCCTGCTGTCCCGCCTGTGCAAGCACTTCTCGCACAAGATCACCGCCGTGTGGGACGAAACCCGGGGCGAGCTGACGTTTTCCATCGGCCACTGCCAGTTGCTGGCAGACGCCCAGGGCCTGAGCCTGACCTGCACCGCTGACAACGCCGCGGACCTGCTCGAAGTGCAGGACGTGATGCAGCGTCACCTGAAAGGCTTTCTCGCCCAGGACGACCTGGTGCTGGCCTGGACCTGACGCCGGAAACAAGCAGGGCAGAAAGGGCGTGTCGAGGACGGGCGTGCCGCTTGTCAGGCGCCTGTCATAAAACCGCGTCCGCGCCAGGTTTTGTGCAGCATTCAGGACGTTTTGTTGAGGATTAAAAACAGTTGGCGCCCGTCTGTAAAACAGCGAAAATTTTTGGTTGATATACAACCAGCATGGTCCTAAAGTTCGCGCCCGAACGTCCATGCTGGCAACGATCCATCCGGCTCAAGTACTGACGACGAGAGACCCCTCGGGTACTCGGCGACATGCCTTGGGAAGTAGGCGAACCAAAGTGGGGAAACTGATCAGGCGTTCCGGTCGGCACATCAGGTGCTGACACCCCCGACACGCAATTGAACCTGTGCCCGGTTCGATTGCCCGAATCAATGTGTTCCTGGTTTTGCCATTTGGAGTCCTAGCATGTCGATCAAGGTCGAAGACTACTACGCACCCGCTACTTTCCAGCGCATGAAGGCGTTCGCCGATCAGCACGAAACCCCGTTCGTGGTGATCGACACCAAGATCATCGCCCAGGCCTACGACGACCTGCGTGCCGGTTTCGAATTCGCCAAGGTCTATTACGCGGTCAAGGCCAACCCGGCGGTCGAAATCATCGACCTGCTCAAGGACAAGGGTTCGAGCTTCGACATCGCCTCGATCTACGAGCTGGACAAGGTCATGGGCCGCGGTGTCAGCCCGGATCGCATCAGCTACGGCAACACCATCAAGAAAGCCCGCGACGTGCGCTACTTCTACGAGAAGGGCGTGCGCCTGTTCGCCACCGACTCCGAAGCCGACCTGCGCAACATCGCCAAGGCCGCGCCGGGCTCGAAGATCTACGTGCGCATCCTCACCGAAGGCTCTACCAGCGCCGACTGGCCGCTGAGCCGCAAGTTCGGCTGCAACCCGGACATGGCCCTGGACCTGCTGATCCTGGCCAAGCAGCTGGGCCTGGTGCCGTACGGCATCTCCTTCCACGTGGGTTCGCAGCAGCGCGACATCGACGTGTGGGACGCCGCCATCGCCAAGGTCAAGGTGATCTTCGAGCGTCTCAAGGAAGAAGACGGCATCCAGCTGCAGATGATCAACATGGGCGGCGGCTTCCCGGCCAACTACATCACCCGCACCAACAGCCTGGAAACCTACGCCGAGGAAATCATCCGTTTCCTCAAGGAAGACTTCGGTGACGAGCTGCCTGAAATCATCCTGGAGCCGGGCCGTTCGCTGATCGCCAACGCCGGTATCCTGGTCAGCGAAGTAGTGCTGATCGCCCGCAAGTCGCGCACCGCCGTCGAGCGCTGGATCTACACCGACGTGGGCAAGTTCAGCGGCCTGATCGAAACCATGGACGAAGCCATCAAGTTCCCGATCTGGACCGAGCGCAAGGGCGAGATGGAAGAAGTCATCATCGCCGGCCCGACCTGCGACAGCGCCGACATCATGTACGAGAACTACAAGTACGGCCTGCCGCTGAACCTGGCCAGCGGTGACCGCCTGTACTGGCTGTCCACCGGTGCCTACACCACCAGCTACAGCGCCGTGGAATTCAACGGCTTCCCACCGCTGAAGGCCTTCTACCTGTAAGGCCTGGAGCTGACGAAAACGCCGCGATCATTCGCGGCGTTTTTGTTTGTACAGCCTGGCGCGTTGCGGAACGGGCCGAGCCGTTTGCACGTGTGATCGGCCGGCGGCGCTTTTCCTCAGGCCCGCGCCCTTCTACGCTGAAGGCATGAACAGAATCCTGCTGAATTGCGACATGGGTGAGAGCTTTGGCGCGTGGCGCATGGGCGACGATGCCCATGCCATGCCGCTGGTGGATCAGGCCAACCTGGCCTGTGGTTTCCATGCCGCGGACCCGCTGACCATGCAGCGCACCGTGGCCCTGGCGGTGGAGCACGGCGTGCGCATCGGCGCTCACCCGGCGTATCCGGACCTGGTGGGGTTCGGCCGGCGCCAGATGCAGTGTTCGGCCGAAGAAGTGACGGCGCTGGTGCTGTACCAGATCGGTGCGCTGGAAGCGTTCTGCCGAGCCGCTGGCACCCAGCTGGCCTACGTCAAACCCCATGGTGCGCTGTACAACGACCTGGTGCGTGACGATGCCTTGCTGGCGGCGGTGCTGGAGGCCTGCGCCCTGTACCGCAAGGGCCTGCCGCTGATGGTTTTGGCGCTACGCGACAACCGGCGCGAGCTGCAACTGGCCGATGAGGCCGACGTGCCGCTGATGTTCGAAGCCTTTGCCGACCGGGCCTACCAAGCCGATGGCCAGCTCGCGCCCCGGCGCTTGAGTGGGGCGCTGCACCACGATCCGCAGCGCATTCTCGACCAGGCCCTGGCGATCGCCCGGGGCGAGCCCTTCCCGGACATCGACGGCAAGCCATTGCAGCTACAGGCCGACAGCCTCTGTGTGCATGGCGACAACCCGCAGGCGCTGGCCGTGCTGCGCCGGTTGCGGGCGCAGCTGGACGCGGCCTGAGCGACGGCCGCCAAGGCAAGCCCCGGCGGTTTCAGGCGCCGATGGTCTCGGCGTTGTGGCAGGCCACCTGCCGCCCATCCAGGGGACGCAGCAGCGGCACCTCGCTCAGGCAGCGTTCGCTGGCATAGGGGCAGCGCTTGTGGAAGGCGCAGCCGGCCGGCGGGTCCAGCGGGTTGGGCAGTTCGCCGACGATCTTGATCTTCGGTTTGGCCGGATCCGGGTGGATGGTCGGGGTCGCGGACAGCAGGGCGCGGGTGTAGGGGTGCAGCGGTCGCTCGTAGATCCGCTCGCTGGGGCCCATCTCCGCCGGGCGGCCGAGGTACATCACCAGCACGTCGTCGGCCACGTGGCGCACCACCGACAGGTTGTGGGAGATGAACACGTAGCCGGTGTTGAAGGTTTTCTGCAGGTCCATGAACAGGTTCAGCACCTGGGCCTGGATCGACACGTCGAGGGCCGAGGTCGGCTCGTCCGCCACCAGCACCTTGGGTTGCAGCATCATCGCCCGGGCCAGGGCGATGCGCTGACGCTGGCCGCCGGAGAACATGTGCGGGTAGCGCTGGTAGTGCTCGGGGCGCAGGCCGACCTGCTGCATCATCGCCTGGACCTTCTCGCGCCGCTCGCTGCGCGACAGCGAGGTGTTGATCACCAGCGGCTCGGCGAGCTGGTCGCCGACCTTCTGCCGCGGATTGAGCGAGGCGTAGGGGTTCTGGAACACCATCTGCACGTCGCGGCGCAGTTGCTTGCGCTCGGCCCGGCTGGCCCCGGCGACTTCCTGCCCGGCGATCTGCAGGGAGCCGGAGCTGGGTTCTTCGATCAGGGTCAGGGCGCGGGCCAGGGTGGATTTGCCGCAACCGGATTCGCCGACCACGGCCAGGGTCTTGCCCGCGTGCAGCTCGAACGACACGCCGTTGAGTGCCTGCACGTTGGCGGCGGGTTTGAACAGGCCGCGGGACACGCTGTAGTGCCGGGTCAGTTCACGGGCGGAAAGAATGGGCGCGTCCATCAAGCCACCTCGGCGGTCAGGTTAAGGGGGTAGAAACAGCGCACTGCGCCACGCTCGTGTGGGTCCAGGGTCGGGCGCTGGTCGCGGCAGCGCTGCTGGACGTACGGGCAGCGTGGCGACAGCAGGCAGCCCTGGGGGCGGTCGTAGCGACCGGGAACGATGCCTGGCAGGGTCGCCAGGCGCCGTTCGCCCTGGCTGTGCTCGGGAATCGCCTTGAGCAGCGCCTCGGTGTAGGGGTGGGTCGGGGCGTCGAACAGCGCGGGCACGGTGCCGATTTCCACGGCCTGGCCGGCGTACATGACGCAGACGCGCTGGGCGGTTTCGGCAACCACGGCCAGGTCGTGGGTGATCAGCACCAGACCCATGCCTTGTTCGCGCTGCAGGTTCAGCAGCAGCTCCATGATCTGCGCCTGGATGGTCACGTCCAGGGCGGTGGTCGGTTCGTCGGCGATCAGCAGCTTGGGTTCGGCGGCGATCGCCATGGCAATCGCCACCCGTTGGCTCATGCCTCCGGACAGCTGGTGCGGGTAGGCGTCGAGGCGGCTGGCCGGGGCGGGGATTTCCACCCGTTCCAGCAGTTCGAGGGCGCGCTGGCGGGCGGCACGCCCCTTGAGGCCCAGGTGCTGGCGCAGCACTTCCTCGATCTGGAAGCCGACGGTGAAGCTCGGGTTGAGCGCGGTCATCGGGTCCTGGAACACCATGGACAGGTCCTTGCCGATGATGTGCCGACGCTGCCGGCCTTTGAGGCGCAGCATGTCGGTGCCGTCGAATTGCAGGCTGTCGGCGGTGACGATGCCGGGGGCGTCGATCAGCCCCATCAGGGCCATCATGGTCACCGACTTGCCGGAGCCGGACTCGCCGACGATTGCCAGCACCTCACCTTTGCCCACCGACAGGTCGAGGCCGTCCACCACGGGCACGGCGTTGGCGTCGCCGAAGCGCACGCTGAGGTTCTTGATGTCGAGCAGGCTCATGGGCGGCGCTCCACGGGGTTGATCTGCATGGTGGCCTCCTCAGACGGCATTCTTGAGTTTCGGATCGAGGGCGTCGCGCAGGCCGTCGCCCATCAGGTTGATGGCCAGCACGCTGAGCAGAATGGTCAGGCCGGGCAGGGTGACCACCCACCAGGCGCGTTCGATGTAGTCCCGCGCGGACGCCAGCATGGTGCCCCACTCCGGGGTCGGCGGTTGCACGCCGAGGCCGAGGAAGCCCAGGGCCGCAGCGTCGAGGATCGCCGAGGAAAAGCTCAGGGTCGCCTGCACGATCAGCGGCGCCATGCAGTTCGGCAGCACGGTGATGAACATCAGGCGTGGCAGTGAAGCCCCCGCCAGGCGGCCTGCGGTCACGTAGTCGCGGTTCAGCTCGCCCATCACCGCGGCGCGGGTCAGGCGCACGTAGGACGGCAGCGAGACGATGGCGATGGCGATCACCGTGTTGATCAGGCCAGGGCCGAGGATGGCGACGATGGCCACCGCCAGCAGCAACGAGGGCAGGGCCAGCATGATGTCCATCAGGCGCATGATCGACGGGCCGATCAGGCTCGGGAAGAAGCCCGCGACCAGACCCAGCAGGATGCCCGGGATCAGCGACAGCAGCACCGAGGCGAGGCCGATCATCAGTGACAGGCGCGCCCCGTGGATCAGCCGCGAAAGCAGGTCGCGGCCCAGTTCGTCGGTGCCCAGCAGGAACTGCCACTGGCCGCCCTCCAGCCAGGCGGGCGGGGTCAGCAGGAAGTCGCGGTACTGCTCGCTCGGGTCGTGCGGCGCCACCCAGGGCGCGAACAGCGCGCAGAACACGATGATCAGGATGAGCACCAGGCCGGCCACGGCGCCCTTGTTGTGGGAAAACGCCTGCCAGAATTCCTTCAGCGGCGAGGGGTAGAGCAGGCTCTGGTCGAGGGGCGTTGCTGGGGTCGAGGTCATGGACGCACCTCACGAATATGTGATGTTGGGGTAACCCCGGTCGAGCGAGGCGACACCCGGGAGAAGGTTTCCCGGGTATCGCGGCGCTCAACCCAGGTTACGCATTGCGGTTTATTCAGGGGGGACGGCTGAAGCGTCGTCCACCCTATGACATAGAGCTTTGGCCAGCAGGACGGGTGCAGGGACATGGGCAGCTCCTCTTAGCGCTGGTGGCGAATGCGGGGGTTGACCAGGCCGTAGAGGATGTCCACGACGAAGTTGACCAGGATGACCAGGCAGGCGATCAGCAGGATGCCGTTCTGTACCACCGGGTAGTCGCGGGCGCCGATGGCTTCGATCAGCCATTTGCCGATGCCCGGCCAGGAGAAGATGGTTTCGGTCAGCACGGCGCCGCCCAGCAGGCTGCCCACCTGCAGGCCGAATACGGTCAATACCGGAATCAGCGCGTTGCGCAGGCCGTGGACGAACACCACGCGGGCCGGCGACAGGCCCTTGGCCCGGGCGGTGCGCACATAGTCCTCGCGCAGCACTTCGAGCATGGCCGAGCGGGTCATGCGGGCGATCACCGCCAGCGGGATGGTGCCCAGCACGATGGCAGGCAGGATCAGGTGGCGCACGGCGTCGAGGAACGCGCCTTCTTCGTCGTAGAGCAGGGTGTCGATCAGCATGAAACCGGTGACCGGCGGGATGTCGTAGAGCACGTCGTTGCGCCCGGAGACCGGCGTCCAGCCCAGGCCGGTCGAGAAGAACATGATCAGCAGCAGGCCCCACCAGAAGATCGGCATCGAGTAGCCGGTCAGGGAAATGCCCATCACACCATGGTCGAACAGCGAGCCGCGCTTGAGCGCCGCCACCACGCCGGCGATCACCCCCAGGGTGCCGGCGAACAGCAGGGCGGCCAGGGCCAGCTCCAGGGTGGCCGGGAAGCGTGCGATGAATTCGCTCCACACGCTTTCGCGCGAGCGCAGCGATTCGCCCAGGTCGCCGCTGGCGAGCTGGCCGATGTAGTCCAGGTACTGGGCGTACAGCGGTTTGTTCAGGCCGAGGCGCTCCATGGCCTGGGCGTGCATTTCCGGGTCGACCCGGCGCTCGCCCATCATCACTTCCACGGGGTCGCCGGGAATCATGCGGATCAGCGCGAAGGTCAGCAGGGTGACGCCGAAAAAGGTGGGGATCAGCAACCCCAGGCGTCTGGCGATAAAGGACAGCATGCGATATCAGCACTCCAACGGTTAACACGGTGCCCCTGGCTACGTGGCCAGGGGCTGTTCTTTGGTATCAGCGCCGGGTAACCCGGGCGTAGTTGTTCGAGCCCAGGGGGCTGAGGGTGAAGCCCTGCACGCTCTTGCGCAGGGCAACGAACTGTTTCGGGTGGGCCAGGGGAATCCACGGGGCCTGCTGGTGGAAGATCGCCAGGGCTTCGCGGTACAGCGCCGCCCGTTGGTCCTGGTCGCTGACCTGGCGCGCCTGGCGGATCAGCGCATCGAATTCCTTGTTGCACCAGCCGGCCTGGTTTTCGCCGCTCTGCGCCGCCGCGCAGGACAGGTTGGGGGTGAGGAAATTGTCCGGGTCGCCGTTGTCGCCGGCCCAGCCCATGAACACCAGGTCGTGCTCGCCATTCTTGGCGCGCTTGATCAGCTCGCCCCACTCGAACACGCGGATATCGCTGTCGATGCCGATGGCGGCCAGGTCGGCCTGCAGCATCTGCGCGCCGATGCCCGGGTTGGGGTTGGTCGGGCCGCCGCCGGGGCGGGTCCAGATCGACAGCTTCAGGCCGCTGGCGTGCCCGGCCTCGTTGAGCAGTTGTTTGGCGCGCGCCACGTCATGGGGCCAGCCGGGCTGGCTGGCGTCGTGCCCCCACAGGGTGTTCGGGTAAGGCGCCACGGCCGCGCTGGCGCCGCCCACGCCGTATTGCGCGCGGATGTAGGCGTTCTTGTCGAAGGCCAGGTTGATCGCCTGGCGCACGCGCACGTCGTCCAGCGGGGTGTGGCGGGTGTTGATGCCGATGTAGGCCACCAGCAGCGAGTCCAGTTCGAGCACCTGCAGGTTGGGGTCGGCCTTCAGCGCCGGGATGTCCACCGGGCGCGGGAACAGCGCGATCTGGCAGGCATCGGCCTTGAGTTTCTGCTGGCGCACGTTGGGCTCGGGGGTGATGTCGAAGATCAGGCGCTTGATCGCGGGTACGCCGTTCCAGTACGCCGCATGATGGCTGAAACGCACCTGGGCGTCCTTGGCGTAGCGCTCGAAGACGAACGGGCCGGTGCCCACCGGCAGGGTGTTGAGCTGGCCGGGCTTGCCCTGGGCCAGCAACTGGTCGGCGTACTCGGCGGAATAGATCGAGGCGAAGCCCATGGCCAGGTTGGCCAGGAACGGCGCTTCGGGGTGCTTCAGGGTGAAACGCACGCGGTGCTCGTCGAGCTTCTCGATGCGTTCGACCAGGTCGGCCATGGCCATCGCTTCGGCATAGGGGAAGCCCCGCAGCGACAGCGAATGCCAGGGGTGCTCGGGGTCCAGCTGGCGCCGGAAGCTCCAGATCACATCGTCGGCGTTGAACGGCCGGCTGGGCTCGAACCAGGCGGTGCGGTGAAAGGCGACGCCCTTGCGCAGCTCGAAGGTGTAGCGCAGGCCGTCGGCGGAGACCTCCCAGCGTTCGGCCAGGCCGGGCACCAGGGCGGTGCTGCCGGGGGCGAAGCTGATCAGGCGCTCGAAGACGGTTTCCGACGAGGCGTCGGCGGTGGTGGCCGCGGTGTACTGGACGATGTCGAACCCTTCCGGGCTGGCCTCGGTGCAGACCACCAGATTTTCGGCGGCCGCGTGCAGCTGGCTGGCCATCAACAGGCTGGTGCAGCAGAGCAGGTGGGCAAGCGTGCGTGGGCGTTTTGGCATCTGGGGTTCCGGTTGGCGGCGGTGCGGATCGGCGGCGGAGGGGTGGCCCGGCGCTGACGCAAGACCCGCAACGGCGGGTAGCCGTCGCGGGTCGGAGCACCTGGCAGCAACGGGTCGCTGCCAGGGCGGGGGTGCCGCTATTTTTCCACGCCTACGCCGTAGAACGAGTTGAGGCCGAACGGGCTGATCTTGAAGTCCTGCACGTTCTTGCGCATCGGCTGGTACACGGTGGAGTGGGCGATCGGGGTGATCGGCACTTCACGCTTGAGGATCACCTGCGCCTGCTTATACAGCTCGGTGCGCTCGGCGACATCGGAGGTGCGCTTGGCGGCCTTGACCAGCTTGTCGTACTCCTCGAAGCACCACTTGGAGAAGTTGTTGCCGTCCACCGCGTCGCAGCCGTACAGGGTGCCCAGCCAGTTGTCCGGGTCACCGTTGTCGCCGCTCCAGCCGATCAGCATGGTGTCGTGCTCGCCGGCCTTGGCGCGCTTGAGGTACTCGCCCCACTCGTAGGTGACGATCTTGGCCTTGATCCCGACCTTGGCCCAGTCGCTTTGCAGCATCTCGGCCATCAGCTTGGCGTTGGGGTTGTAGGGCCGCTGCACCGGCATGGCCCACAGGGTGATCTCGGTGCCTTCGGCCACGCCGGCGGCCTTGAGCAGCTCCTTGGCTTTTTCCGGGTCGTAGGCGGGGTCCTTGATGGTCTCGTTGTAGGACCATTGGGTCGGCGGCATGCCGTTGGTGGCCAGCTGGCCGGCGCTCTGGTAGACCGCGTCGATGATCGCCTGCTTGTTCACCGCCATGTCCAGGGCCTGGCGCACTTCGAGCTGGTCGAACGGCTTGTGGCGCACGTTGTAGGCGATGTAGCCGACGTTGAAGCCGGCCTGCTCGGGCATCTGCAGGTTCGGGTCCTTCTTCAGCGAGTCGAGGTCGGCGGGGCGCGGGAACAGCGTCACCTGGCATTCGCCGGCCTTGAGCTTCTGCATGCGCACCGAGGCGTCGGTATTGATGGTGAAGATCAGGTTGTCGACCTTCACGTCGGCCGGGTTCCAGTAGTCCTTGTTGCCCTTGAAGCGGATGACCGCGTCTTTCTGGTAGCGGTTGAAGACGAACGGACCGGTGCCGACCGGCTTCTGGTTGATGTCGGCGGCGCGGCCGGCCTTGAGCAATTGATCGGCGTATTCGGCGGACTGGATCGAGGCGAAGCTCATGGCCAGGTTCTGAATGAACGCGGCGTCGACTTCGTTGAGGGTGAACTTGACGGTGAGGTCGTCGACCTTCTCGATACGGGCGATGTTGCTGTCCATGCCCATGTCGGTGAAATAGGGGAATTCGGTCGGGTAGGCTTTGCGGAACGGGTGTTCCTTGTCGAGCATGCGCTGGAAGGTGAAGAGCACGTCATCGGCGTTGAAGGTGCGGCTCGGCTTGAAGTATTCGGTGGTGTGGAACTTGACGTCGGGGCGCAGGTGGAAGGTGTAGCTGAGGCCGTCGGCTGCGATGTCCCATTTTTCCGCCAGGCCCGGGATCACGGCGGTGCCGCCACGCTCGAACTGGGTCAGACGGTTGAAGACGGTTTCTGCGGCGGCGTCGAAATCGGTGCCGGTGGTGTACAGGCCAGGGTCGAAACCGGCGGGACTGCCTTCGGAGCAAAACACCAGGTTGGCAGCCTGAGCGAGCGGTGCGCCGGCGATCAGCCCAGCGACGACCATTGCCTGGATAACGGCGTTCTTACGCATAGTGACCTCATGTTTATTGTGGTTCTCGGTGAGGGGCTTCTTGTGGAAACCTCGGATGAAACTATGCACGGCATGTGCCGCCGTAAAGCGGCAAGTGGGGTTCAGTCTAGTATCTGTAACGCGGCTGTACGTCCCTGTCGCATATCTGAAAATTTTCCCGCAGAAGCTGGCATAGCGCCGCTATCGCCCCGATAGCGGCGCTGTGCTTTTTCAGGGCAGGACTCAGGGCATCTGCACTTCGATCACGCCATCGGCGTTGACGGTGACCTGGCTGGTGCCGGCCTCGATCTGCGGCGAGGCACCACCGTCCATCATTTCAGCCTTCATGGCGTTCATGCGCATCGGCATCGGCGGCTGGAAGCCACCGCTGTTGAGGTTGAGGCTGACCAGCTTGTAACCGCTGCCGCCCAGGGCGTCGGTGGCCAGCTGGGCGCGGGCCTTGAAGGCGTTGACCGCATCCTTGAGCAGCGCGTCCTCGTGGGTCTTGCGGGTCGGCGAGGCGATGCTGAAGTTCATGCCGCCCATCTTCAGGGTCTTGAGCATCTTGCCGGTGAGGGTCGAGAGGGCAGCGAAGTCGGCGCTTTCCAGGCGGATTTCGCCACGCTCGCGCCAGGCGGTGATGGTCTGGCCCTTGTCGTCGTAGACCGGGTAGCTGTGACGGCTGCCCAGGGCCACGGTGATGCCCTTGACCGCGCGGGCCTGGGTCAGGCCGGCGTTCAGGGTGTTGGTGATCTCGGCGGCCAGCTTGGCGGCGTCCTCGTTCTGCGACTCGCTGTAGAGGGTGACGTGCATGAGGTCATGGGCGATTTCCTGGCTCACTTCGGCGCGCAGGGCGACCTGGTTGTAGCGCGCTTCGTCGGCGAGCAGGGCGCTGCTGCCGAAGGTGGCGGCGGCCAGGGCGAAGGCGGTGGCGAGGCGGGTCATGGCGTGCATGTGAAGCTCCTTTCTGGTGGCCGATCTGGCCATTTCCTGACGGTAGACGAAGGCAAATGACCGTCGGGGTTAAACCGGGTTCTTTTTTTTCCGAATAATTTTCGCTGCGGCCTGTTGACGCAGCGGCGGAAGGCCGCGGCCGCGTTTGGTTATACTCGCCAGGCTCGGCCAACACGCCTTTTCGGAGAGCTTATGCTCGCACCTGTGCAGTTATTGTCGGCCAGTCGACAAAATCTATGGCGTCTGACCCTTATTCGTATCCTGGTGCTGGCCGCTCAAGCCGGTTCGGTGGGGCTCGCCTACAAATCGGGCCTGTTGCCGCTGCCGTGGCAGGAGCTGAGCCTGACCCTCGGCGTTTCCCTGGTGCTGTGCCTGCTGACGGCACTGCGCCTGCGCGGCCCGTGGCCGGTCACCGAGCAGGAGTACGCCGTGCAACTGGGCCTGGACCTGGTGATCCACAGCGCCTTGCTCTACTACTCGGGCGGTTCCGCCAACCCCTTCGTGTCCTATTACCTGGTGCCGCTGACCATCGCTGCGGCGACGCTGCCGTGGTTCTACACCATCACATTGTCGGGCCTGGCGCTGGCGGGCTACACCCTGCTGCTGGTGTGGTCGCACCCGCTGGAGCTGCCGACCGGCCCCCGCGAGAGCCTGCTGATCTACGGCATGTGGCTGAGCTTTGCCCTGGCCGCGGCGCTGATCACCTTTTTCGTCGCGCGCATGGCTGAAGAGTTGCGCCGTCAGGAAGAGCAGCGCGCCGAGCGTCGCGAGGAAGGACTGCGTGACCAGCAGTTGCTGGCCGTCGCCACCCAGGCTGCCGGTGCCGCCCATGAACTGGGTACGCCGCTGGCGACCATGAGTGTGCTGATCAAGGAGTTGCGCCGCGAGCACCGTGATCCGCTGTTGCAGGAAGACCTGGCGGTGCTGCAGGAGCAGGTGAAGCTGTGCAAGGACACCCTGCAGCAACTGGTGCGTGCCGCCGAGGCCGACCGGCGCCAGGCGGTGGTCGAGCAGTCGTCGGTGGAGTGGCTGGAAACCACCCTCAACCGCTGGCACCTGATGCGCCCCGAGGCCAGCTACCGTTACCAGTGCCTGGGCCAGGGTACGCCGCCGCGGCTGATGCCGCCGGCCGACCTGACCCAGGCGCTGCTCAACCTGCTGAACAACGCCGCCGATGCCTGCCCGGACAAGCTGGACATCCGCCTGGACTGGGATCACCAGTGGCTGCGTCTGTGCATTCGCGACTTCGGCGCCGGCGTGCCGCTGGCCATCGCCGAGCAGCTCGGCCGGCCGTTTTTCACCACCAAGGGCAAGGGGTTCGGCCTGGGGCTGTTTCTCAGCCAGGCCAGCGTCACCCGTGCCGGCGGCACGGTAAAGCTGTATAACCATGAAGAAGGCGGCACGCTCACCGAGCTCAAATTGCCGCGTGTCTATGGCAGACCCTGAGGAAGTATTCAGTATGAGCGAAGACGTTCTGTTCGAAGGCGAAGAGCAACCGCACCTGTTGCTGGTCGACGACGATCCGACCTTCACCCGTGTCATGGCGCGGGCCATGAGCCGGCGGGGCCTGCGCGTGTCGATCGCCGGGTCGGCGGAAGAAGGCCTGAGCATGGCCGAGCAGGACCTGCCGGACTACGCCGTGGTCGACCTGAAAATGGACGGCGACTCGGGCCTGGTGCTGCTGCCCAAGCTGCTGGAGCTCGATGCCGAGATGCGCGTGGTCATCCTCACCGGCTATTCGAGCATCGCCACGGCGGTGGAGGCGATCAAGCGGGGCGCCTGCAACTACCTGTGCAAGCCGGCGGACGCCGACGACGTGCTGGCGGCGCTGCTGACCCAGCATGCCGACCTCGACACCCTGGTGCCGGAAAACCCGATGTCGGTGGACCGCCTGCAGTGGGAGCACATCCAGCGTGTACTGGCCGAGCACGAAGGCAATATCTCCGCCACGGCACGGGCCCTGGGCATGCACCGCCGGACCTTGCAGCGCAAGCTGCAGAAGCGCCCGGTCCGTCGCTGACGGCGGGCGCTGTCGACGAAATCGGATTAAATATCCGCTCCGATCGCCAGGCCAGACCCGGCGGTCATTTCCCTTGCTATCATTAGTCTCCTAAGCAAACTGCCTGTTCAGGGGCTGCCATGCTCGCTGTCGCTCAGCAAACCCTCGCGATCACCGCACCGGTCTTTTCCATGCTCTTCCTGGGCGTCGCGTTGCGCCGCCTGGGCTGGATCGATACCAACTTCATCAACACGGCGTCGTCCCTGGTGTTTCGCGGCACCATGCCGACCCTGCTGTTCCTCGGTATCGTCAAGGCGGACCTGAGCACCGCGCTGCAGCCCGAGCTGATCATCTATTTCGTGCTGGCGACCCTGGTGTGTTTCGCCATCGCCTGGGCCTGGGCGGTCTGGCGCTGCCCGCTGGTCGATCGCGGCATCTACACTCAGGGCGCGTTTCGCGGCAACAACGGCATCGTCGGCCTGGCCCTGGCCACCAGCATGTACGGCGACTACGGCCTGTCGGTGGGGGCGGTGCTCGGCGGCGTGGTGATCCTCTGCTACAACACCCTGTCGTCGATCGTCCTGGCGATCTACAGCCCGGACGTGAAATCCAGTCCTTGGGCGATCTGCAAGAGCATCTTCAACAACCCGCTGATCATCGGCGTGCTGGCGGCGATGCCGATCGCCTACTGGCAGATTCCGCTGCCTGACTGGCTGCTGGTGTCCGGCGAGTACTTCGCGCAGATGACCCTGCCGCTGGCGCTGATCTGCATCGGCGGCACCCTGACTTTGGCGTCGCTGCGTGCCAGCAGCGGCATCGCCCTCAGCTCCAGCCTGATGAAAATGGTCTGGCTGCCGTTGCTTTCGACCCTGGGGGCATGGGCGTGGGGTTTCCGCGATGCGGACCTGGCGATTCTCTTCCTCTATTTCGCCAGCCCGACGGCGGCGGCCAGCTACGTCATGGCCCGGGCAGTGAATGGCAACCACGAGCTGGCCGCGGTGATCATCGTGATCACCACCCTGGCGGCGGTGGTCACCACCAACGTCGGCCTGCTGCTGTTGCAGTGGGCGGGCTGGATCTAGCGCGGTTGGGCGTTCAGGGCTGCGTCTGAACGCCCGACCGCGCTGTCAGGTTGGGCTCGCCCCTCAGGAACCTGTCTCATCGTGGGTGTTGCGTTGCCGGTGCCAGGCGCGGCCGGCTATCACGACCAGGGTCACGGCCGTCAGTGGGAGCACGTAGCCAATCATGGCGGCGGCGAATGTCTGGGCGGCAGGGCGGCCGGTGGCGAACAGCACCAGGTAAAGGGTGTAGGCCGCGTAATAGCCGAGGAACAGCAGCCCTTCCCAGCGGTTGATGCGAAAACCCGAGAAAAATATCGGCAGGCAGGCCACCGCGACGGCGATCATTACCGGGAAGTCGAAGGCCAGGGCATTCGGCGATACGGAGATCGGCAGAGGGGAGATGAGCGAGGCCAGGCCGAGTACGCACAGCAGGTTGAAGATGTTGCTGCCTACGATATTGCCCACCGCGATATCGCGTTCGCCCTTGATCGCCGCGAGCAGCGAGGTCGCCAGTTCCGGCAGTGACGTGCCGACGGCGACCACGGTCAGGCCGATGATCAACTCCGAAAGACCCAGGGCGCGGGCCAGGGCGACAGCGCCTTCGACCAGAAAGTTGGAACCGGCCACCAGCAGGACCAAGCCGATGACCACCAGTCCCAGGTTGATCAGCCAGGCGTAAGGCCTGGGTTTTTCATGGAGCCCGAATTCCTGGGTGAATTCGTCGTCGTTGCCCGCGGCTTTCTCGCGGCGACTGCTGATGACCAGGAAAACGGTATAGCCGAGGATGCCGGCGAACAGCAGGGCGCCGTCCAGGCGGCTCAAGCTACCGTCCCAGGCCAGGGCGTAGGCCAGCAGGCTGGCGCCGATCATGATTGGCACGTCCAGGCGGATCAGTTGCCGGGACACGATCAGCGGCGCGATCAGCGCTGTCGCGCCAAGGATCAGCAGGACGTTGGCGATGTTGCTGCCGACCACGTTGCCGATGGCAAGGTCGCCGCTGCCGTCGAGCGCGGCCTGGACGCTGACCGCCGTTTCCGGTGCGCTGGTGCCGAAGGCCACCACAGTCAGGCCGATGATCAGAGGTGGTATGCCGAATTGTGCAGCCAGGCGGGCGGCGCCTCGTACCAGCACCTCTGCGCCGGCCACAAGCAGCACCAGGCCGGCGATCAGGTAGATAAAGGTTGTTGCGGTCATGACAGGGTTCCCCCGAAAAATGGCCAGTTTGACGCTTGGCGCCGCGCCATCAGTGGTGCGGATCGATCACCGTGGGGTGAATCAGTCCGTCAATGGTTGGAGACGTACCGGGACGATGCCGGAGCGAATCATGTCGATCTGCTCCGCCGCCCGTCGTGACAGGTCGATGATGCGGCCCTTGGCGAAGGGGCCGCGGTCGTTGATGCGCACCACCACCGTCCTGCCGTTGTTCAGGTTGGTCACCTGCACGCGGGTGCCGAAGGGCAGGGTGCGGTGCGCGGCGGTCAGCGCGTTCTGGTCAAAGCGCTCGCCGCTGGCGGTCTTGTTGCCGTGGTGACGGGCGCCGTAATAGGACGCCTGGCCTTCGGCGCTGGTGCCGTCGAGGCTGTAGCGGGAACTGGCGCAACCGCTCAGCAGCAGCGCCAGGCAAACCAGTAGCAGGGAAAGTGCACGCATGTCGACTCCACGTCATGTGTCCCGATGGCCATCCACTCGAAACAACGCCGGGCAAGCCCGGCGTTGTCTGTCTGGCAAAGGCCTCAGCCTTCGAGCTTCTTCTTCAGCAGTTCGTTCACTTGCCCCGGGTTGGCCTTGCCCTTGGAGGCTTTCATGGCCTGCCCGACGAAGAAGCCAAACATCTTGCCGCGCTTGGCTTCGTCGCTGGCACGGTACTGTTCGACCTGCTCGGCATTGGCCGCCAGGACCTCGTCGAGCATCGCTTCGATGGCGCCGGAGTCGGTGACCTGCTTGAGGCCCTTCTTCTCGATCACCTCATCGGCGGTGGCGCCTTCGCCGGCCGCCAAGGCCTCGAAGACCATCTTGGCGATCTTGCCGCTGATGGTGTTGTCCTTGATGCGCAGGATCATCCCGCCCAGCTGCTCGGCGGACACCGGCGACTGGTCGATTTCCAGGTTGTCCTTGTTGAGCAGGCTGGACAGCTCGCCCATCACCCAGTTGGCCGCCAGCTTGGCGTCGCCGCAGGCCGCATTGACCGCTTCGAAGTAGTCGGCCAGCTCGCGGCTCGCGCTCAATACGCTGGCGTCGTAGGTGGACAGGCCGAACTGGCTCTCGAAACGCTCGCGCTTCTGCGGCGGCAGCTCCGGCAGGCCGGCGCGCAACTGGTCGAGGAAACTCTGCTCGATCACCACCGGCAGCAGGTCGGGGCAGGGGAAGTAACGGTAGTCGTTGGCTTCTTCCTTGCTGCGCATGGAGCGGGTCTGGTCTTTGTTCGGGTCGTACAGGCGGGTTTCCTGGACCACCTTGCCGCCGTCCTCGATCAGGTCGATCTGGCGCTGCACTTCATGGTTGATGGCTTTCTCGATGAAGCGGAAGGAGTTGACGTTCTTGATCTCGGCACGGGTGCCGAACTCGGCCTGGCCCTTGGGGCGTACCGACACGTTGCAGTCGCAGCGCAGCGAGCCTTCGGCCATGTTGCCGTCGCAGATGCCCAGGTAGCGCACCAGGGCGTGGATGGCCTTGACGTAGGCGACCGCTTCCTTGGCCGAACGGATGTCCGGCTCGGAGACGATTTCCAGCAGCGGCGTGCCGGCGCGGTTCAGGTCGATGCCGCTCATGCCGTGGAAGTCTTCGTGCAGGCTCTTGCCGGCGTCTTCTTCCAGGTGCGCGCGGGTGATGCCGATGCGCTTGACGGTGCCGTCTTCCAGGGTGATGTCGAGGAAACCCTTGCCGACGATGGGGTGATCCATCTGGCTGGTCTGGTAGCCCTTCGGCAGGTCTGGGTAGAAGTAGTTCTTGCGGGCGAAAACGTTGCGCTCGGCGATCTCGGCGTCAATCGCCAGTCCGAACTGGCAGGCCATGCGCACGGCTTCGGCATTGAGCACCGGCAGGGTGCCGGGCATGCCGAGGTCGACCAAGCTGGCCTGGGTGTTGGGCTCGGCGCCGAAGGTGGTGGCGCTGGCCGAGAAAATCTTCGATTGGGTGCTGAGCTGAGCGTGGATCTCGAGCCCGATCACTGTTTCCCATTGCATGTCGTAACCCTTCCTCAGAATCCGCTCGGTGCTTGTTTGTGCCAGTCGCTGACCTGCTGGTACTGGTGCGCGACGTTGAGCAGGCGACCTTCCTGGAAGTAGTTGCCCAGCAGTTGCACGCCGACCGGCAGGCCGTCGACGAAGCCAGCTGGCATCGACAGGCCGGGAATGCCGGCGAGGTTGGCGGTGATGGTGTAGATGTCTTCCAGGTACGCAGAAACCGGATCGGCGTTCTTCTCGCCCAGTTTCCAGGCCAGGTTCGGCGTGGTCGGGCCGAGGATCACGTCCACCTCGTTGAAGGCGGCGACGAAGTCGTTCTTGATCAGGCGGCGGATCTTCTGCGCCTTCAGGTAGTAGGCGTCGTAGTAGCCGGCTGACAGCGCGTAGGTGCCGACCATGATGCGGCGCTTCACTTCCGCACCGAAGCCTTCACCACGGGAACGCTTGTACAGGTCCTGCAGGTCTTTCGGGTTCTCGCAGCGGTAGCCGAAACGCACGCCGTCGAAGCGCGACAGGTTGGAGCTGGCTTCGGCCGGGGCGATCACGTAGTAGGCCGGGATGGCGTGCTGCATGTTCGGCAGGCTGATGTCCTTGACGGTGGCGCCGAGCTTTTTCAGCGCCTCGACCACGGCCATGACCTTCTCGCCGATGCGGGCGTCCAGGCCGGCGCCGAAGTATTCCTTCGGCAGGCCGATGCGCAGGCCGGCCAAGGGCTGGCTCAGGGCGGCGAGGTAGTCATCGACCGGCTGGTCGACGCTGGTGGAGTCCTTGGGGTCGAAACCGGCCATGGCCTGCAACATCAGCGCGCAATCCTCGGCGGTGCGGGCCAGCGGGCCACCCTGGTCGAGGCTGGAGGCGTAGGCGATCATGCCCCAGCGCGACACGCGGCCGTAGGTCGGCTTGATCCCGGTGAGGTTGGTCAGGGCCGCCGGCTGGCGGATCGAGCCGCCGGTGTCGGTGCCGGTGGCAGCGGGCAGCAGGCGCGCGGCGACGGCTGCGGCCGAGCCGCCCGAGGAGCCGCCCGGTACGCGGGTCAGGTCCCAGGGGTTTTTCACGGCGCCGTAGTGGCTGGACTCGTTGGCCGACCCCATGGCGAATTCGTCCATGTTCAGCTTGCCCAGGGTGACGCTGCCGGCGGTGGCCAGCTTCTCGACCACGGTGGCGTCGTAGGGGGCCTTGAAGCCGGTGAGGATCTTCGAGCCACAGCTGGTCAGCACGCCGTTGGTGCAGAACAGGTCCTTGTGGGCGATCGGCGCGCCGAGCAGGGCGCCGTTCTCGCCAGCGGCGCGACGGGCGTCGGCGGCCTTGGCCTGGTCGAGGGCCAGTTCTTCGGTGACAGTGATGAAGCTGTTGAGCTGCGGGTCGAGCTGCTGGATGCGGGCCAGCAGGCTGCGGGTCAGTTCTTCGGCGGAAAACTGTTTGTCGGCGAGTCCGCGGGCGATCTCGGCCAGGGTCAATTGATGCATGGCGTGCGCTTTCCCTTACTCGATGACTTTCGGAACCAGGTACAGGCCGTTTTCCACGGCCGGGGCGATGGCCTGGTAGGCATCGCGGTGGTTTTCTTCGGCAACGGCGTCGGCACGCAGGCGTTGGGTGGCTTCCAGGGGGTGGGCCAGGGGCGCGATGCCGGTGGTGTCGACGGCCTGCATCTGGTCGATCAGGCCGAGGATGTTGTTGAGGGTGTCGGTGGTAGCCGGAACATCGCCGTCATTCAGGCCCAGGCGGGCCAGGTGGGCAATTTTCTCCACGTCGGAGCGGTCAAGCGCCATCGGGTTCTCCATATATAAGGTGGCCGGTAAGCGGCCGCCAGCGGGAATGTGAACGGGTTACCGTGCGTGAACGTAGCAGGGAACGGATGCCGTGAGCAGGCGGTCAAAGGCCGCGATGATGGGCCTGGAAGCCCGGAAAAACAGGCAATCTACCATATTGGCGCCTTGCTCAAAATCCCTGCCGTTGTTAGAGTTTGCCGCACTTTTTTACCCACGCGTTTCCTAGGGTCCCATATCCCATGTTCAAAAAACTGCGTGGCATGTTTTCCAGCGATCTGTCGATTGACCTGGGCACTGCCAATACCCTGATTTATGTTCGCGAGCGCGGCATCGTCCTGAACGAGCCGTCGGTCGTTGCTATCCGCACCCATGGCAACCAGAAGAGCGTTGTCGCCGTCGGTACCGAAGCCAAGCGCATGCTGGGTCGTACACCGGGCAATATTTCCGCCATCCGTCCGATGAAGGACGGCGTGATCGCCGACTTCAGCGTCTGCGAGAAGATGCTGCAGTACTTCATCAACAAAGTGCACGAGAACAGCTTCCTGCAACCGTCGCCGCGCGTACTGATCTGCGTACCGTGCAAGTCGACCCAGGTCGAGCGCCGTGCCATCCGTGAATCGGCCCTGGGCGCCGGTGCTCGTGAAGTGTTCCTGATCGAAGAGCCGATGGCCGCTGCCATCGGTGCCGGCCTGCCGGTCGAAGAAGCCCGCGGTTCGATGGTCGTCGACATCGGTGGTGGTACCACCGAAATCGCCCTGATCTCCCTGAACGGCGTGGTGTACGCCGAATCCGTGCGTGTCGGTGGCGACCGCTTCGACGAAGCCATCATCACCTACGTGCGCCGCAACTACGGCAGCCTGATCGGCGAATCCACCGCCGAGCGCATCAAGCAGGAAATCGGCACCGCCTACGCCGGTGGCGAGCTGCGTGAAGTCGACGTCCGTGGCCGCAACCTGGCCGAAGGCGTACCGCGCAGCTTCACACTGAACTCCAACGAAGTGCTCGAAGCACTGCAGGAATCCCTGGCGACCATCGTCCAGGCGGTCAAGAGCGCGCTGGAGCAGTCCCCGCCCGAGCTGGCCTCGGACATCGCCGAGCGCGGTCTAGTGCTGACCGGTGGTGGCGCGCTGCTGCGTGACCTGGACAAGCTGCTGTCCCAGGAAACCGGCCTGCCGGTGATCGTTGCCGAGGACCCGCTGACCTGCGTGGCCCGTGGCGGCGGCAAGGCGCTGGAAATGATGGACCGTCACACCATGGACCTGCTGTCCACGGAGTAAGGCGTCCGCTTACGGTCCCTGGCCCGATACGGGAAGTGACTGCGCTCGGTGTGCTGCACCCTCTGGCGACAGGTCGCCGGTGCAGCGTTCACGGGGGAGCGAAGCTGGGGGATGTTCATGTACAGTGCGCATCCCAGCTGATTTCTGCCGGGCCCGGCCACCGCACGATGCTTTTCGTACGACCACTGAGCTGCAAGCCGGGTGATGATCCGCTTGCAGCTTTTTGTTGCTGCTGACGTTACGAGGAGCTGCCCCATAAAACCGCTTTTTGCCAAAGGTCCTTCGCTGGGTGTGCGCCTGCTGGTACTCGCCGTGCTGTCGGCTGTGCTGATGGTGGTGGATGCCCGCTTCACCGTGCTCAAGCCGGTGCGCAGTCAGATCGGGGTGATCGTGGAGCCGGTGTTCTGGCTGGGCGAATTACCGGTCACCCTGTGGGAAAGTGCGACCCAGGAGCTCAGCTCCCGCACGGAGCTGATGGCTGAAAACGAAAAGCTCAAGGCCGAACGCCTGATGATGGAGCGTCGCCTGCAGAAGCTCGCCGCGCTCACCGAGCAGAACGTTCGCCTGCGCGAGCTGCTCAATTCCGCCGCACTGGTCGATGACGAAGTGCTGGCCACCGAGCTGATCGGTATCGATCCCAACCCCTTTACCCACCGTATCCTGATCGACAAGGGCGAGAAGGACGGCGTGGTGCTGGGCCAGCCGGTGCTCGATGCCCGCGGCCTGATGGGCCAGGTCGTCGAAGTGATGCCCTACAGCGCCCGGGTGCTGCTGCTGACCGACACCACCCACAGCATTCCCGTGCAGGTCAACCGTAACGGCCTGCGCGCCATCGCCACCGGCACCGGCAACCCGGAGCGCCTCGAGCTGCGCCACGTGGCCGACACCGCCGACATCAAGGAAGGCGATCTGCTGGTCAGCTCCGGCCTGGGCCAGCGTTTCCCGGCAGGTTACCCGGTGGCCACGGTGAGCGAAGTGGTTCATGACTCCGGCCAGCCGTTCGCCATCGTACGCGCGGTGCCCACCGCCAGCCTGAACCGCAGCCGCTACATGCTGTTGGTGTCCACCGACCCTCGCACGCCCGAGCAGCGCGCCACCGAGTCGGCCGAGGCCCAGGAAGCCGCCGACCGCAAGGCCCAGGAAACCGGCCAGCCGCCCGCTCCGGCCGCCGATGCTACGCCGGCCGCCGAGTCCACCACGCCGCCGGCGGCTGAAACCGACAGCGCCCCGGCCCCGACCCAGGAGAGCGAGCAATGATTGCTGCACGTGCGCGCAATGTATGGGTGATCTGGTTGAGTCTGGCCCTGGCCCTGTTACTCAGTGTGGCCCCCATGCTCAAGTTCATGGAAATGGGCCGGCCGCTCTGGCTGGCGCTGTTTCTGACCTACTGGGTGCTGGCACTGCCTCACCGGGTGGGCATGGCGACGGCCTGGATCATCGGCCTGCTGGCGGACGTGTTGAACGGTACGCTGCTGGGCCAGAACGCCCTGATCCTGACCCTGATCACCTTCCTGGTGTTGAGCCTGCATCAGCGACTGCGCATGTTCCCCATGTGGCAGCAGAGCATGGTGCTGATGGTGGTGTTCGGCCTGGCCCAGCTGGTCCAGCTCTGGCTCAATGCCTTGACCGGCAGCCGCCCGCCGACCCTGGTTTTCCTGCTGCCGGCCCTGGTCAGTGCCTTGCTGTGGCCCTGGGTCTGCATGATCCTGCGCGGTATTCACCAACGTCTCAGCGTCAACTGAGCAGGCCTTTCGGCCTTGCGCTAATCCGACAGGGAGCAGTCTGCCATGGCCACACTCTATCTCGCCTCGGGATCACCTCGCCGCCGCGAGCTGTTGACCCAGATCGGTGTGCCCTTCGTCACGCAAATCGCCCCCATTGATGAAAGCCCATTGCCAGACGAGGCTCCGGACGTCTATGTAGAGCGTCTGGCCCGTGCCAAGGCCGAAGCGGGCCTGGCCAGCCTGGGCGATCTGGAGGATGCTGTGGTGCTGGGCGCCGACACCGCCGTGGTGCTGGACGGGCGGATCCTGGGCAAGCCGCTGGACCGCGCCGATGCGCTGGCGACCCTGAACGCCCTGTCCGGCCGCGAGCACCAGGTGATGACCGCCATTGCCCTGGCCAGTCGCGGCCGTGTGCGCTCCCGGGTGGTGGTCAGCCAGGTGCGCTTCCGGACCCTGAGCGAGGTGGAAATCGCGGCCTACTGGGCCAGCGGCGAGCCGCAGGACAAAGCGGGCAGTTATGGTATTCAAGGGCTGGCGGCGGTGTTCGTCAGCCAGTTGCAAGGCAGCTATTCGGCCGTGGTGGGCTTGCCCCTGTGCGAAACGGCCGAACTGCTCGCAGAATTCGCTATTCCGTGCTGGCAGTCTCTGCCGGTCGACAATCAAGAGGTGGCGGGCCGCGTGCGCTGAACACCCCGGCTTTGCTCCAGAACCTGCTCACGAGTTCGCGAGCCGGCGCCCTGCACGATCCACGCAGGGCCGACATGCAGCCGATCAAGGACAGGTTTCAGAAGAGATGAGCGCATGAGTGAAGAGATTCTGATCAACATCACCCCGATGGAATCCCGGGTCGCGGTGGTGGAAAACGGCGTGCTGCAGGAAGTGCATGTCGAGCGCACCCAGCGTCGCGGCATCGTGGGCAATATCTACAAGGGCCGTGTGGTCCGCGTGCTGCCCGGCATGCAGGCGGCGTTCGTCGACATCGGCCTGGAACGTGCCGCCTTCATCCACGCCTCGGAAATCTCCAACCGCGAAGGCCCGGCGGTGGAAAGCATCAGCGCCCTGGTCCACGAGGGCCAGAGTCTGGTCGTGCAGGTGACCAAGGACCCGATTGGCAGCAAGGGCGCGCGCCTGACCACCCAGCTGTCGATTCCGTCGCGCTACCTGGTGTACATGCCGCGTACCAGCCATGTCGGGATTTCCCTGAAGATCGAGGACGAAGCCGAGCGCGAGCGCCTCAAACAGGTGGTGGCCGATTGCGTCAGCGCCGAAGGCATCGAAGAGGCGGGCGGTTTTATCCTGCGTACTGCGGCCGAGGGCGCGGGGGCCGATGAAATCCTCATCGACATCCGCTACCTGCGGCGCCTGTGGGACCAGATCGCCTCGCAGATGCAGACCGCGCCCGCGCCGTCGGTCATCTACGAAGACCTGAGCCTGGCCCTGCGTACCCTGCGCGACCTGGTGAGCCTGCGCACCGAGAAAATCCGTGTCGACTCCCGGGAAACCTTCGGCAAGATCACCCAGTTCGTCGCCGAGCTGATGCCGGAAATCGCCGACCGCCTGGAGCATTACCCCGGGGAGCGGCCGATCTTCGACCTGTACGGCGTCGAGGATGAGATCCAGAAGGCCCTGGAGCGCAAGGTGCCGCTGAAGTCGGGCGGCTACCTGGTGGTGGACCCGGCGGAAGCGATGACCACCATCGACGTCAACACCGGCGCTTTCGTCGGTCATCGCACCCTCGAAGAAACCATCTTCAAGACCAACCTCGAGGCGGCCACGGCCATTGCCCGGCAACTGCGCCTGCGCAATATCGGCGGCATCATCATCATCGATTTCATCGACATGGAAGACGAGGAGCACCAGCGCCAGGTGCTGCGCACCCTGGAAAAGCAGCTGGAGCGCGACCACGCCAAGACCAACATCATCGGCATCACCGAGCTGGGCCTGGTGCAGATGACCCGCAAGCGCACCCGCGAAAGCCTGGAGCAGGTGCTGTGCGAGCCGTGCATCAGCTGCCAGGGGCGCGGCAAGCTGAAGACGCCGGAAACCATTTGCTACGAGATCTTCCGCGAAATCCTGCGCGAGGCGCGGGCCTACCAGCCGGAAGGCTACCGGGTGCTGGCCAACCAGAAGGTGGTCGATCGCCTGCTCGACGAGGAGTCCGGCAACGTCGCCGACCTGGAAGCCTTCATCGGCCGCACCATCAAGTTCCAGGTCGAGACCATGTATTCCCAGGAACAGTACGATGTGGTGCTGCTCTGATGCGCCGGGCCCGCGCTGAATGACGCGTCTCGCCGTCTGGCTGTCCGGCGCACTGCGCTGGGGATTGGGGGTGTGCGCCGCGCTGCTGGTGCTGGCGGCGCTGTATGTCAGCCTCGGGCGCGAACTGGTGCCGCTGGTGGCCGAGTACCGCCTGGAGGCCGAGGACCAGGCGCGCGCCGCCCTGGGCATCCCCGTGGAGATCGGCAGCCTGGAAGGCCGCTGGCGCGGGTTGTCGCCGCACCTGATCGGTCACGATATCCAGCTGGGCGAGGGCGACAATGTCCTGCGCGTGGACCAGATCCGCATCGTGCCGGATGTCCTGGGCAGCCTGATGGCGTGGCAACCGCAGGTGGCCCGTCTGGAACTGGACGGCCTGCAACTGCATGTGCAGCAGGATCAGGACGGCAAGTGGGTGCTCAAGGGCTTGCCGCAGCGCGACGACGCCGCTGACCTGGATGTCGCCAAGACACTCAAGCAACTGCAGATGGTGCGACGGCTTTTCCTGGTCAACAGCCAGGTGACCGTCGAGGCATTCGAGCAGCCTGCGCAGACCCTCACTTACGTCAACCTCACCTGGCGCAACGGTGTCAGCCGCCAGCGCCTGGACGGTCGCCTGCTGTTGCCGGACGGCCAGCCGGTAGCCTTGCAGGTTCGCACCCGGATGCGCGCCGAGCGCTGGCGCGAGGCCAAGGCCGAAGCCTACGTGAGCCTGCCCCAGAGCGACTGGGCGCGCTGGCTGCCGCCGGGCCTGACCCGCGACTGGCGACTCGAGGAGCTGCAGGCCGGTGGCGAAGTGTGGATGACCTGGGCCGATGGCACCGTGCAGCGGGCGGTCAGCCGCCTGCATGCGCCGCAGGTTCGTGGCGGCTACGCCACGCGCAAGGACGTGGCGATCCAGGGTTTGGCGTTGAACGCGTATTTCGAGCGCACCGCGCAGGGCTTTCAGCTGCAGTTCGATGACCTGGCGTTCAGCCGTGACGATGTGCGTTGGGGCGAGGTGCAACTGGCGCTGAACCACCGACTGGCAGCGACCGACAGCCCGGCTGCTTGGGTGATCGAGGCCGACCGCCTCGACCTCGGCCCGCTGGTTCCGCTGGTCGAAGCCCTGGCGCCTTTGCAGGAGCAGCACATGACGGTGCTGCACGAACTCAATCCTCACGGTTCGCTGCGCAATGTCCACCTGGATATCCGCCCGCAGGCCGAGGGCGACGAGCGCCTGCGTTTCTTCGCCAACCTGCAGCGCATCGGGTTTTCCGCGTTCCACGCCTCGCCTGCGGCGGAAAACGTCACTGGCAGCATTGCCGGCGATCTCGGCCAGGGCGAGTTGCGCATGGCCACCGAGGACTTCTCCCTGCACCTGGACACCCTGTTCCCGAAACCCTGGCACTACAGCCAGGCGGGCGCGCGGCTGACCTGGCGCTTGAACGAGGAGGGCTTCACCCTGCGCAGCCCTTACCTGCAAGTGGTGGGCGAGGAAGGCAACGTGGCCGGGGATTTCCTGATCCGCCTGCTGTTCGATCCCGAGGCCGAAGATTACATGGACCTGCGGGTGGGCCTGCGCGATGGCGATGCACGCTACACCGAGAAGTACCTGCCGACCCTGGCACCCGGCCTCAGCCCGCAACTGGCGGACTGGTTGAAAACCGCCATCGTCGGCGGGGCGGTGGACGAGGGCTATTTCCAGTACCAGGGCTCGCTGAACAAGGGCGCGGAAAACGCGGCACGCAGCCTCAGCCTGTTCTTCGCCGTGCACGATGCCGAGCTGGCGTTCCAGCCGGGCTGGCCGTCGCTGCGCGAAGCCCGTGGCGAGGTCAAGATCGAAGACAGTGGCGTGCGGGTAGCGGTCAGCGAAGGCCGCCTGCTCGATACCCGGATCACCAATGCCTACGCCGAGGTGCCCACCTCGACCCAGGGCCAGCCACCGCGCCTGAAACTCAGCGGCGACCTGGAGAGCAGCGTGGTCGATGCGTTGAACATTCTGCAGAACGCGCCCATGGGCACCCAGGAGGTGTTCGCTGGCTGGGAAGGCGACGGGGCGCTGCAGGGCGCGCTCAAGCTCGACCTGCCGTTGACCAAGGGTGCTGCCCCTGAGGTGGTGGTGGATTTCGCCACGCAGCGCGCACGCCTCAAGCTGAGCAAGCCACTGCTGGAACTCAGCGATATTCAGGGGGATTTTCGCTACGACACCGCCCGTGGTCTGAGTGCGCCAAACATTCGCGCCAAGGCCCTGGGGCACGCCGTGCGCGGCAAGGCGGTGGCCGAAGGCGCGCGCGGCAAGGCGCGCAGCCGCATCGAAGCGCTCGGTACCGCGCCGGTGAACACCCTGAGCGGCTGGCTCGGCGTGACCCAGCCGCTGCCGCTGAAAGGGTCGTTGCCCTATACCCTGAACCTGACCCTGGATGGCGACGACAGCCAGCTGCGCGTGGATTCCAACCTGAAGGGCGTCTCGGTCGACCTGCCGGCCCCCTTCGGCAAGGCGGCCAACGACGAGCGCCAGGCCCGCTGGCGCATGAGCCTGGGCGGACGCGAGCAGCGCTACTGGTTCGATTACGCCGACCTGGCCAGTTTCTCGTTCGCTTCGCCGGCCGGGAAACTCAACGAAGGACGCGGTGAATTGCGCCTGGCAGACGGCCCGGCGGTATTGCCCTCCGCCAGGGGTGTCCGCTTGCGTGGACGGGTGGCCGAGCTCGACCTCGCGGCCTGGCAGAACACCCTGAAACCCTACGCCAGCGTGCCGCGAGACGATGCGCAGCAGCTGTTCCGCGATGCGCAATTGCAGATCGGCCGCGTCACCGGCATGGGGGCTTCGCTGGACAACCTCAGCGTGGGCCTGGAGCGCGCCCAGTCGACCTGGGCCCTGAGCCTGGACAGCCAGGTGGTCAAGGGCCGGGTCAACCTCCCGGATGGCGGTGAGGCACCGATTGTCATCGATCTGGATCACCTGCGCCTGCCGGCGGCGGAACCGCAGGGCAAGGCGCCCGTGGACAAGCCCGACCCACTGGTTGATTTCGACCCCCGGTCGATCCCGGCGGTGGATGTGCGCATCGCGCGGGTCCAGCAAGGCGATGACCTGCTGGGGGCCTGGTCGCTCAAGGCCAGGCCGCAAGCCAACGGGGTGCAGTTCAGCGAGTTGAACCTCAACCTCAAGGGCTTGGAGATCGATGGCAGCGCGGGTTGGCAGGGTATACCCGGCTCGACTAGCAGTTGGTACAAGGGGCGCCTGAAGGGCAAGGACCTGGCGGACGTGCTGTTGGCCTGGGGCTTCGCGCCCACCGCCAGCAGCGAGTCGTTCCGCCTGGATGTCGATGGCACCTGGCCCGGCTCGCCGGCCTGGCTCAGCCTCAAGCGGTTCTCCGGCACCATGGACGCCTCCCTGCGCAAGGGCCAATTCTCCGAAGTGCAGGGCTCGGCGTCGGCGCTGCGGGTGTTCGGCCTGCTCAATTTCAATTCCATCGGCCGCCGGCTGCGCCTGGATTTCTCCGACCTGCTCGGCAAGGGCCTGAGCTACGACCGGGTCAAAGGCCTGCTGTCGGCGAACAACGGGGTGTTCGTCACCCGCGAGCCGATCACCCTGACCGGCCCGTCGAGCAACCTGGAACTGGACGGCACCCTGAACATGGCCGATCAACTGATCGACGCCAAGTTGCTGGTGACCCTGCCGGTGACCAACAACCTGCCGATCGCTGCGCTGATCGTTGGTGCGCCGGCCATCGGCGGGGCGCTGTTCGTGGTCGACAAGCTGCTGGGCGACCGCGTCGCGCGTTTCGCCAGCGTGCAGTACGACGTCAAGGGCCCGCTGCAGGACCCGGAAATCACCTTCGACAAACCGTTCGAAAAACCGCGTTAACCGCCCGGCCAGGCTGTGTAAGCTGGCCAGGTATCCCTCACCGGTCTGGAGCCTGTATGAGCCTCGCCGTCATTCAACTGGTCAGTCAGGACGATATCCTGGCCAATCTGCAGCAGGCGCGGCGCCTGCTGGAAGAGGCGGCCGAGCAGGGCGCGCGGCTGGCAGTGCTGCCGGAAAACTTCGCCGCCATGGGCCGGCGTGACCAGGCGGCGATCGGCCGGGCCGAGGCGCTGGGCGAGGGTCCGATCCTGCCCTGGTTGAAACAGGCGGCCCGCGACCTCAGGTTATGGATAGTGGGTGGGACCCTGCCGCTGCCGCCGGACGGGCAGCCCGAGGCCAAGGTGCGGGCCTGTTCGCTGTTGATCGATGAACACGGCGAGCAGGTGGCGCGTTACGACAAGCTGCACCTGTTCGATGTGGATGTGGCCGACAGCCGTGGCCGTTATCGGGAGTCGGACGACTACGCCCACGGCGCACAGGTGGTGGTCGCCGACACGCCCGTCGGGCGCCTGGGTTTGACGGTGTGCTATGACCTGCGCTTCCCTGAGCTCTATGGCGCCTTGCGCGAGGCCGGTGCCGAGCTGATCACCGCGCCCTCGGCGTTCACGGCGGTGACCGGGGCAGCGCATTGGCATGTACTGGTCAGGGCCCGGGCCATCGAAACCCAGTGTTACCTGCTGGCGCCTGGTCAGGGTGGCGTACACCCCGGCGGACGCGAGACCTATGGCCATTCGATGATCGTCGACCCATGGGGCCGCGTACTGGCCGAACAGGCCCAGGGCGAGGCCGTGCTGTTGGCGCCGCACGATGCGGCGGAGCAGGCGGCGATTCGCCAGCGCATGCCGGTGTCCCGGCATAAACGATTTTTTGCAGCGGCCGAACCGCGGCTGCCAGGTTTGGAGTAGTTATGAACGCGACGTTGAGTGCCGTCAGTGAGCACCTGCTGGGGCCGGGAGGCCTGACCATCGATCACCTGCCGGGTGTCCTGACCGAGCTGGCGGGTCCCGGTATCGATGCCGCCGACCTGTATTTCCAGAGCCAGGTCTCGGAGACCTGGGTGCTGGAGGACGGCATCGTCAAGGAAGGCAGCTTCAACCTCGACCAGGGTGTCGGGGTGCGCGCCCAGTCCGCCGAGAAGACCGGCTTCGCCTACAGCAACGCGATCACCGCCGAGGCCCTGAGTCAGGCGGCCCGTGCGGCGCGCTCGATTGCCCGGGCCGGTCAGCATGGGCGCGTCCAGGCGTTCAGCAGCCCGCTGGTGACGCCGCTGTATGCGCCGGATAACCCGCTGGATGTAATCGACCGCGCCCAGAAGGTCGAGCTGCTCAAGCAGGTGGACCAGGCCACCCGAGCCCTCGATCCGCGCATCAAGCAGGTGACCGTCAGCCTGGCGGGCGTGTGGGACCGCGTGCTGGTGGCCTCCAATGACGGCTCTCTGGGCGCGGACATCCGCCCGCTGGTGCGCTTCAACGTGAGCGTCATCGTCGAGCAGAACGGTCGCCGGGAACGCGGTGGCCACGGCGGTGGAGGGCGCACCGACTACCGCTACTTCCTGAATGAAGACCGGGCCATGGGCTATGCCCGTGAAGCCCTGCGCCAGGCACTGGTTAACCTCGAGGCGATCGCCGCACCAGCGGGCACCCTGCCGGTGGTGATGGGCGCGGGCTGGTCCGGTGTGCTGCTGCACGAAGCGGTGGGCCATGGCCTGGAAGGTGATTTCAACCGCAAGGGCAGCTCCGCCTACAGCGGCCGGGTCGGCGAGCGCGTGGCGTCGAGCCTGTGCACCATCGTCGACGACGGTACCCTGGCGGGCCGTCGCGGCTCGCTGAGTGTCGACGACGAAGGCACGCCGACCGAGTGCACCACGCTGATCGAGAACGGCGTGCTCAAGGGCTACATGCAGGACAAGCTCAACGCCCGCCTGATGGGCGTGGCCCCGACCGGTAACGGTCGCCGCGAATCCTATGCGCACCTGCCGATGCCGCGCATGACCAACACCTACATGCTGGCCGGCGAGAGCGATCCGGAAGAAATCATCCGTTCGGTGAAGAAGGGCATCTACTGCGCCAACCTCGGCGGCGGCCAGGTGGACATCACCAGCGGCAAGTTCGTGTTTTCCACCAGCGAGGCCTATCTGATCGAGGACGGCAAGATCACCGCCCCGGTCAAGGGCGCCACGCTGATCGGCAACGGCCCCGAGGCGATGAGCCGGGTCTCCATGGTCGGCAACGACCTGGCGCTGGACAGTGGTGTGGGAACCTGTGGCAAGGATGGGCAATCGGTGCCGGTGGGCGTCGGACAGCCCACCTTGAAGATCGATGCGATTACCGTAGGCGGGACCGGCGCCTGATGGCGAAGGAGGTGTGGGGTGCGCTCAGCGCAACCCACGCTGTGTTTCATCCAGCTCGCGGATGTATTTGAAGATTTTCCGCGAAGCGGCCGGGGCCTTGTTCTGCGCGGCTTCGTGCTGTGCCTGGCGCAGGAGCTGGCGCAGGTGCTGACGGTCCGTTTGCGGATAGTCGTTGACGAAGGCTTCGAGCACGGCGTCGTCGCCATTGATCAGGCGATCGCGCCAGCGTTCCAGGTTATGGAAGCGCTCGTTGTACTGACGCGTGGAGGCGTCGACCTGGTCGAGCAGTTGCAGGATGGCTTCGACGTCCTGCTCGCGCATCAGCCGGCCGATGAACTGCACGTGGCGCTTCTTGGCGGCATTGGCCGTGTGTTTCGGCGCCTCTTCCAGTGCCCGGCGCAGGCCGTCGGTCAGTGGTAGTTTGTTGAGCAGGTCGGGCTTGAGGGTGGTCAGGCGTTGCCCGAGATCCTGCAGGGCATGCAGCTCGCGTTTGACCTGGGATTTGCTCTTCTCTCCGGAGAAGTCGTCAAGGTATTCAGACATGGGGGCGGTCCAGTGGAAAACGCCGTCATGATAGCAGCAAGTTTCCGGCTGCAAGCGTTCGGCCCGCGTATGGGCGCGTTTGCAGCCTTCGTTCAGGAGTTCTTATGAGTGCAGTAGACGTCGTCGGCCCCGAGGCCTTGCCGCAATTGCAGGCCCAGGTCGAGCAGATCATCGCCGAAGCGAAGAAGCAGGGCGCCAGCGCCTGCGAAGTAGCGGTTTCCGTCGAGCAGGGCTTGTCCACCTCGGTGCGCCAGGGCGAAGTGGAAACGGTGGAGTTCAACCGTGACCAGGGCTTCGGCATCACGCTGTATGTCGGCCAGCGCAAGGGCTCGGCGAGCACCTCGGCCAGTGGCGACGCGGCGATACGGGAAACGGTGGCGGCGGCCCTGGCGATCGCCAAGCACGCCTCGGAGGATGAGTGTGCCGGTCTAGCGGACGCCGGGCTGATGGCGCGCGAGTTGCCGCCCCTGGACCTGTACCACGCCTGGTCGATCACTCCGGAACAGGCCATCGAGCAGGCGCTGGTCTGCGAGGGCGCGGCTTTTGCGGCGGACAAACGCATTCGCAACGCCGACGGCACCACCCTCAACACTCATCAGGGCTGCCGTGTATACGGCAACAGCCATGGGTTCGTGGGCGGCTACGCGAGCACACGGCACAGTCTGAGTTGCGTGATGATCGCCGAAGATAACGGCCAGATGCAGCGTGATTACTGGTATGACGTCAACCGCCAGGGCGAGCTGCTCGCCGACCCGGCGGGCATCGGCCGTCGCGCCGCGCAGCGTGCGGTCAGCCGCCTCGGGGCACGCCCGGTGCCCACCTGCGAGGTGCCGGTGCTGTTCTCCGCAGAACTGGCCACCGGGTTGTTCGGCAGCTTCCTGGCCGCTATCTCCGGTGGCAACCTGTACCGCAAGTCGTCCTTCCTCGAAGGCTCGCTGGGGCAGAAGCTGTTCCCTGAGTGGCTGAGCCTGGATGAGCGACCGCATATCCCGCGGGCCCTCGGCAGCGCGTCGTTCGATGGCGATGGCCTGGCGACCTACGCCAAGTTCTTCGTCGAAGGGGGCGAATTGCTGTCCTACGTGCTGGGCACCTATTCCGGGCGCAAGCTGGGCATGCCGAGCACGGCCAACGCCGGTGGCGTGCACAACCTGTTCGTCAGCCATGGCAACGAAGACCAGCAGGCCCTGATCAAGCGCATGGGCCGCGGCCTGCTGGTCACCGAGCTGATGGGGCAGGGGCTGAACATGGTCACCGGTGATTATTCCCGGGGCGCTGGCGGTTATTGGGTGGAAAACGGCGAAATCCAGTTCCCGGTCCAGGAAGTCACCATCGCCGGCAACATGCGCGACATGTTCAAACAGATCGTCGCGGTCGGCAGCGACCTGGAGCTGCGCAGCAATATCCGTACGGGCTCAGTGCTGATCGAGCGGATGACCGTCGCCGGCAGCTGACCGGTTCCCCGGAGGCACACTCTGTGCCTCCTTGCTTTCTCCCTTCTGTTTTCCTGCCGCTTGCCGGGTGCGTATTCATCGCGCCGGGCGAGGCGCGGCTGTCGTTTAGTCCAGTGGCGCAAGGTATTGATTATTTTTATCAAATGATAATAAATATCATTACTTTTCTGCCAGGGTTGCTTTCCATGACATCTCGATCCCGCGCCACACCCTGCAAGGATTGTTGGTACTGGCAGGCATGGCGCATCCGCTGTGCGCTGTTCCCCGATGAGCCGCGACAACTCGATCACTACATGATGCACAGCGCGCTGCTGATCGAGCAGGGCGTGATGAGCCCCTGGCGTGTGTCGAGCACCATGCTGCGCCTGCTGCTCGACACCGCCAGCGACCCGGCCTTGCCCTGGCACTGGCGCAGCCTCTGCCTGGACCACGTCTACCGGCCTATGCGCGTTCTGCAGCACCTGGCCGACGATTGCGCCAAGCAGCGCAGCCTCAACCAGATGCGCAACCGCCTGGCAACGCTGCAACTGGTGCCCTCCCTCTCTCCCGCCGAACTGGCACAAGGAAATCCCTATGCATAACACCCGGACCGAACGCGACAGCATGGGCGAGCTGGCTGTCCCGACCGAGGCGCTCTATGGCGCGCAGACCCAGCGAGCGGTGAACAACTTCCCGGTGTCGGGGCAGCGCATGCCCGAGGCCTTCATCCGTGCGCTGATCCTGGCCAAGGCCGCCGCTGCGCGGGCCAACGTCGATCTCGAACAGATCCTGCCGGCCCAGGGTGATGCCATCGTGGCGGCCTGCCAGGAACTGCTGGCGGGGGATTTCATCGCGCATTTTCCGGTCGACGTGTTCCAGACCGGTTCCGGCACCAGCTCCAACATGAACGCCAACGAGGTGATCGCGACCCTGGCCAGCCGGATTCTCGGCGAGACAGTCAGCCCCAACGACCACGTCAATTGCGGGCAGAGCAGCAACGACATCATTCCTACGACCATCCACGTCAGCGCGGTCATCGAGCTGAGCGAGCAACTGCTGCCGGCCCTGGGGCACCTGCTGGCGGTGCTCTGCGACAAGTCGCTGGAGGTCCAGCCCTACGTGAAGACCGGCCGCACCCACCTGATGGATGCGATGCCGGTGCGCATGAGCCAGGTACTGGACGGCTGGGCGCAACAGATTCAGGCCAACATCCAGCATCTGAACGCCTTGCTGCCCAGCCTGCAGTGCCTGGCCCAGGGCGGGACGGCCGTCGGCACGGGGATCAATGCCCACCTGCGCTTCGCCGAGTGCTTCTGTGTGGAGCTCAACGCGCTGACCGGCCAGCAGTTCGCGCCGGGCACCAATTTCTTTGCCCTGATCGGCTCGCAGGACACCGCCGTGGCGCTGTCCGGGCAACTGAAAACCACCGCCGTGTCGCTGATGAAGATTGCCAACGACCTGCGCTGGATGAACTCCGGCCCCCTGGCCGGCCTGGCCGAGATCGAGCTGGAAGCGTTGCAGCCCGGCTCGTCGATCATGCCGGGCAAGGTCAACCCGGTGATCCCGGAGGCGACCGCCATGGTGGCGGCGCAGGTCATCGGCAACGATGCGGCGATCACTGTCGCCGGGCAGTCCGGCAATTTCGAACTGAACGTGATGCTGCCGGTGGTCGCGCACAACCTGCTCAGCAGCATCCAGTTGCTGAGCAACGTCAGCCGGTTGCTGGCTGACCGTGCCATTGCCAGCTTCAAGGTCAACGAGCCGAAGCTCAAGGAAGCCTTGGGCCGCAACCCGATCCTGGTGACGGCCCTGAACCCCCTGATCGGCTACCTGAAGGCAGCGGAAATCGCCAAGCAGGCCTACCGCGAAGGTCGGCCGATCATCGATGTGGCGCTGGAAAACACCGACCTCGACCGCGCCCAGCTGGAGCAACTGCTCAATCCGGAGCGGCTGACCGAAGGCGGTCTGTAACAGGGTCATGAGCCCGGCGCGGCCCTGAGGCGGCGCCACTGATGCCCCGGGTGGGCGAGGAGGCAAGTCTGATGGAGCTCTGGAAACGGACCATCGAAGCCGGTAACCGCTGTTTCAGTGCAGGACTCTGGGTCGAGGCGCGGGAGCATTACTTGCAGGCGCTGGCCTTGGCCCAGGTGTTGTTCGCGCGCTGTTCGGATGTCGACGGCGCGGTCGCCGCGTTCGTCATTTCCCAGCACAACCTGGCGGACCTGCACCTGATGCTGGGCCAGCCCGAAGAGGCCGCCGAATGCCTGTGCGCCTGCCACGAGCGGCTGCTGAGCAGCCGCTCCGATGAGCGCCTGCCGCCGGCATTGCGTGCGGCGGCGCTGCGCCACAGCAGCCGTACCTACAGCGTGTTGCTGCATTTCATCGGTGAATACGGCGCCTACCCGCGCACGGATCGCCTGCTTGAACGGCCGACCAGTCCCCAGGCAATCCCTGGGGCGTCGGCCGCGCCCCATGCTCGCCTATTACATTGAGGAATCGCCCATGCCTTACCTGCTGCCTGCCTTGCCCTACGCCTACGACGCCCTGGAACCGCACATCGATGCGCAGACCATGGAGATTCACTACAGCAAGCACCACCAGACCTATGTGAACGGCCTGAACGCAGCGCTGGAGGGCAACGCCCTCGGTGAGCTGCCGGTCGAGGAACTGCTGACCCGGTTGGCCGAGGTACCGGACAACGTGCGTGGTGCGGTGGTCAACCATGGCGGTGGCCACGCCAACCACAGCCTGTTCTGGGCGGTCATGTCACCCCAGGGCGGCGGTACGCCCGAGGGTGCGCTGGCCGCTGCGATCGAATCGCAGCTGGGTGGCTTCGACGTGTTCAAGGACGCGTTCACCAAGGCGGCACTGACCCGCTTTGGCAGCGGCTGGGCCTGGCTCAGCGTGACCCCGGGGAAAACCCTGGTGGTGGAGAGCAGTGCCAACCAGGACAGCCCACTGATGCACGGCAACACGCCGATTCTGGGCTTGGACGTGTGGGAGCATGCCTACTACCTGCGTTACCAGAACCGCCGTCCCGAATACATCGGGGCGTTCTACAACGTCATTCACTGGGCTGAAGTGGCGCGGCGCTACCAGGCCGCACTGGCCTGACACCGGCAGAAGGGCCGCTGCCTGCTAGGCTTTCTTCAGGTGCTCCACGCGGTGTCGGGGTGCCTGGGGAGGCGCTCCGCGTCGGGGCTCGATACCTTCCCAATCGCTGAACGGTGCCGGTTCATCCCGACGGTGATGACTGCCGCGCCGCTGACAAATAGGGCTTTCATGCGAACCTTGCTGCAAACCATCACGCTTTCCAACGGCCGCACGCTGCGCTACTTGGTCGGGTTCTGCGTCTTGCTCGGTGGCAGCACGCTGCTGCTGATGCAGGCGTCCGCCATCGCCGCCCAGTCCATCGAGCCGCAGATCTGGAGAGCCCTGCAGAGCGGCATGCTGTGCGCGCTGGGAACGGCGCTCGGGGCGCTGCCGGTGCTGTTCATGCGTTCGATCTCGACCCGGGTGTCGGACACGCTGCTGGGGTTCGGCGGCGGGGTGATGCTTGCCGCCACGGTGTTTTCCCTGTTGATCCCGGCCATGGGGGCAGCCCAGGACATCGGTTTTTCCAAGTGGGGTGCCGGGTTTCTCGCCAGCCTCGGGCTGATGATCGGGGCCAGTGCGCTGTTCGGCCTGGGGCGGGTGTTGCCGAAGCCGGTATTGAATGAGGAAACCGGTGGGGTGCGGGGGCTCGAACCGAGGGTCCTGCTGTTCGTCATCGCCGTGGTGCTGCACAACATTCCTGAGGGCATGGCCGTCGGGGTAGCGGCGGGAGCGGGGCTGGCGGGGGCGGACAGCCTGGCGATGGGGATCGCGCTGCAGGACCTGCCCGAGGGCCTGATCATTTCCCTGGTGCTGGTCAGTGCCGGCATGTCGCGGGGCAAGGCGCTGTTGATTGGCGCGGCATCCGGGTTGGTGGAGCCGCTGTTCGCGGTGATCTGCGCCTGGCTGGTGGGTGTTTCGGCACTGTTGTTGCCGTGGGGCCTGGCATTGGCCGCCGGCGCCATGCTGTTCGCCGTGACCCACGAGATCATTCCGGAATCCCATCGCAAGGGGCATGAAACCGAGGCCAGCCTGGGGCTGGCGGCAGGCTTCTGCCTGATGATGGTGATGGATACCGCGCTGGTCTGAATGCTTCGGGCGAGGCGGGTGGCTCGCCTTCGGCTCACTCGCCTTCGTCGAACTTGTTGTTGATCAGCTCGACGAGGGCATTGAGTGCATCGGCGTCCTGATCACCTTCGGTGTACAGGTAGACCGGCGTGCCCTTGCCGGCGGCCAGCATCATGACCGCCATGATGCTCTTGCCGTCGACCAGGCTGTCCGGCGCGCGGCCGATCTTGATCTGGCAGGGGAAGCGGCCGGCCACGCCCACGAACTTGGCGGCTGCCCGGGCATGGAGCCCGAGCTTGTTGATGATGGTGATTTCGCAGGCAGGCATCGCGGTAGTTCCTTAGCTGAGGTCGCGGTGGCGAACCTGAACGTTCTTCAGGATGGGTTTGAGGGCCTCGCCCAGGCGGTTGGCCAAGTAGACCGAGCGGTGATGCCCTCCCGTGCAGCCGATGGCCACGGTGACGTAGGCCCGGTTGCTGGCAGCGAAGCGGGGCAGCCATTTCTTCAGGTACGTGAACACGTCCTGGTACATCTCCTCCACATCGGCTTGCGCGGACAGGTACTCGACCACGGGCTGGTCCAGCCCGGAATAGTCGCGCAGCTCGGGCTTCCAGTACGGGTTGGGCAGGCAGCGGACATCGAACACCAGGTCGGCATCCACGGGCATGCCGCGCTTGAAGCCGAACGATTCCACCAGAAACGCGGTACCCGGTTCCGGCTGATTGAGCAGGCGCAGCTTGAGGGTGTCGCGCAGCTGGTAGAGATTGAGGTGGGTGGTGTCGATCTTCAGGTCGGCGAGGTCGGTGATCGGGCCGAGCAGCGCGCTCTCGTCGGCGATGGCCTCGGCCAGGGAGCGGTTTTCGTTGGTCAGCGGGTGTCGTCGACGGGTTTCCGAGAAGCGCTTGAGCAGGGTTTCCTCGTCGGCGTCCAGGTACAGCACATCGCACTGGATGTGGCGGGCGCGGACTTCATCCAGCAGCTCGGGGAAGCGTTTCAGCTGGCTGGGCAGGTTGCGGGCATCGATCGAGACCGCGACTTGCGGGTGCAGCAGTTCGGTGTGCAGCAGTGCGCGTTCGGCCAGCTCGGGCAGCAGGCCGGCGGGCAGGTTGTCGATGCAGTAGAAGCCATTGTCTTCAAGGACGTCGAGGGCGGTGCTTTTACCGGAGCCGGAGCGACCGCTGACAATGATCAAGCGCATGACTCTGTCCCCGGGTTAGCGACCGTTCTGTACGTCGACGACGACCTGATACAAGCTTTCGTTGCTCTGGGCCATGCGCAGGCGCTCACGGACCTCGCTGCGGTCCAGCATGCTGGCGACCTGGCGCAGCAATTCAAGGTGCTCGTCGGTGGCGGCTTCAGGGACCAGGAGAATGAACAGCAGGTCGACCGGGGCGCCATCGATGGCATCGAAATCGACCGCCGTGGCCAGCTTCAGCACGGCGCTGATCGGCGCCTGGCAGCCAGGCAGGCGGCAGTGCGGAATGGCAATGCCATTGCCGAAACCGGTGGAACCGAGTTTTTCACGGGCAATCAGGCTTTCGAAGATATCTTGTCCATCGAGATCGGGCAGGTCGCGCGCGATCAGGTTGGCGATTTGTTCGAGAACACGTTTTTTACTGCCGCCCGGCACGTTCACCAGGGAACGGCCGGGGGTCAGGATATTTTCAAGTCGAATCATAGGAGGGAGGCGATGTCAGCGAGCCATGGCGCCTTGCTGACGTTCGAGCTGCTTTTCCTTGTGCTTGATCAGTTGACGGTCGAGTTTGTCGGTCAGTAAATCAATGGCGGCGTACATGTCTTCATGTTCGGCGTTGGCGACCACCTCACCACCGGCGATGTGCAGAGTCGCTTCGATTTTCTGCTTGAGCTTCTCGACCTCCATAATGACTTGTACGTTGGTGATCTTGTCGAAGTGGCGCTCCAATCGACTCAGTTTCTCGTCGATGTAGTCACGCAGGGCGTCGGTCACATCCAGCTGGTGTCCACTGATGTTGACTTGCATACCGCTTTCTCCTTGTTGCCGTGTGTGAGAGGCAGGCTATCGGGCCTGCCGCCGGAACACTTTGGCCTGGTCGACGCAGGCAGAACTGTCGCTGTCGCTTCGCCGTCTGTTGCAGCGAAGCTGCCAAATGGGATGCGGGCTGAGTCTTTTCTGGCTCTTTCGGTCTTCCGTAGGATGGCGCCTTACATCAATCGTTTGCGCTCACTGGAGGGCGCTATACCGAGGGATTCGCGGTACTTCGCGACGGTGCGGCGGGCCACTTGAATACCCTGTGCTTCCAGTAAACCAGCGATCTTGCTGTCGCTCAACGGCTTTTTTGCATTTTCCGCGGCGACGAGTTTCTTGATGATCGCGCGGATCGCGGTCGACGAGCATTCACCGCCTTCCGAGGTGCTGACGTGGCTGGAGAAGAAGTATTTCAGCTCGTAAATGCCACGCGGGGTGTGCATGAACTTCTGCGTGGTGACCCGCGAAATGGTCGATTCATGCATGCCCACCGCTTCGGCGATGTCGTGCAGCACCAGCGGTTTCATCGCTTCGTCGCCGTAGTCGAGGAAGCCGCGCTGGTGCTCGACGATCTGCGTGGCCACCTTCATCAGCGTTTCGTTGCGGCTCTGCAGGCTCTTGATGAACCAGCGGGCTTCTTGCAACTGGTTGCGCATGAAGGTGTTGTCGGCGCTGGAGTCGGCTCGGCGGACGAAGCCTGCGTATTGCGGGTTGACGCGCAGGCGCGGCATGGCTTCCTGGTTCAGCTCCACCAGCCAGCGTTCGTTGTGCTTGCGCACGATGACGTCGGGGACCACGTACTCCGGTTCGCTCGATTCGATCTGCGAGCCGGGGCGGGGGTTGAGGCTCTGGATCAGCTCGATCACCTGGCGCAGCTCGTCTTCCTTGAGCTTCATGCGGCGCATCAGCTGGCTGTAGTCACGGCTGCCCAGCAGGTCCAGGTAGTCGCTGGCCAGGCGCTGGGCTTCGCTGAGCCATGGCGTCTTGGCGGACAGCTGGCGCAGTTGCAGCAGCAGGCATTCGCGCAGGTCACGTGCGGCGATGCCGGAGGGTTCGAATTGCTGGATGCGGTGCAGGACGGCCTCGACTTCGTCGAGTTCGATGTCCAGTTCCGGGTCGAAGGCCTCGACCACTTCCTCGAGGGTTTCTTCCAGATAGCCCTGTTCGTTGATGCAGTCGATCAGGGTGACGGCGATCAGGCGGTCCTTGTCGGACATCGGCGCCAGGTTGAGTTGCCAGAGCAGGTGGCTCTGCAGGCTCTCGCCGCTGGAGGTGCGGGTGGTGAAGTCCCACTCGTCATCGTCGTTGCTGGGCAGGCTGCTGGCGCTGGTCTGGTAGACGTCTTCCCAGGCGGTATCCACCGGCAGCTCATTGGGAATGCGCTCGTTCCATTCGCCGTCCTCCAGGTTATCCACGGTCTGCGAGGATTCCTGGTAGGTGCTTTCCTGGTAGGTGTCCTGTTGCTGGCTGGCCGGCGTCGCGCTTTCGGCACCGTCGGCCATGGGGTCCGAATTGTCGAAGTCGTCGCCTTCTTCCTGGCGTTCGAGCATCGGGTTGGACTCCAGGGCCTCCTGGATTTCCTGTTGCAGATCCAGGGTGGACAGTTGGAGTAGGCGGATGGCCTGTTGCAGCTGCGGCGTCATCGTCAGCTGCTGGCCCATCTTCAGGACTAGCGATGGTTTCATTGCAGACCTTAATTTACCGGCGTCTGTGCGCGATCCACTACAGGGCGCCAGGCGCCACTAGGAAGCAAATTATATGCCTGAATCTGAGGCTTTTGCCTAGCTCTGCTCGATGCTCTGCGGTGAAAAACCGCGTTTACAGGCGGAACTCGTGCCCCAGATAGACTTCCTTGACCACCTGGTTGGCCAGGATGGCATCGGCGCCGCCCTCGGCAATCAGCTGGCCATCGTTGACGATATAGGCCGTTTCGCAGATATCGAGGGTTTCACGCACGTTGTGATCGGTGATCAGCACGCCAATGCCCTTGGCCTTGAGGTGGTGAATGATCTGTTTGATGTCGCCCACCGAAATCGGGTCGACGCCGGCGAAGGGCTCGTCGAGCAGGATGAACTTGGGGGCGGTCGCCAGGGCACGGGCGATTTCCACGCGGCGGCGCTCACCACCGGACAGGCTCATGCCGAGGTTGTCGCGGATGTGGCTGATGTGGAATTCCTGCAACAGGCTTTCCAGTTCCTTGTGACGGGCGGCACGGTCCAGCTCCTTGCGCGTCTCGAGGATGGCCATGATGTTGTCGGCCACGCTGAGCTTGCGGAAGATCGAGGCTTCCTGCGGCAGGTAGCCGATACCGGCGCGGGCGCGGCCGTGCATGGGCTGGTGGCTGACGTCGAGGTCGTCGATCAGCACGCGGCCCTGGTCGGCCTGTACCAGGCCGACGATCATGTAGAAGCAGGTGGTCTTGCCGGCACCGTTGGGGCCGAGGAGTCCGACGATCTGGCCACTTTCGATGCTGAGGCTGACGTCGCGAACGACTTGGCGGCCTTTGTAGCTCTTGGCCAGGTGCTGGGCTTTCAGGATGGCCATCGGTTACTGCGCCTGCTGGTCGGCTGGTTTGTTTTTCGGCTGGATCACCATGTCGATGCGCGGACGTGGCGTAGTCACGTTGTTGCCGGTGGCACGACCTGCGTTGACGATCTGGCGACGGGTGTCATAGACGATTTTCTCGCCTTCGAAGGTATTGCCTTCCTGGATCACCTTGGCCTGGTCGATCAGCACGATGCGTTCGTTGGCGGCGAAATACTGGATGGTCAGGCCGTAGGCCTGGACGATCTGCTTGTCGGCAGCCGGTTTCTGCTCGTAGTAGGCCGGTTTGCCCACGGAGGTGAAAACTTCGATGTCGCCCTGGGCATTCTGGGTGATCGTCACGGTGTCGCCGGTGATCTTCAGGGTGCCCTGGGTGATGATCACGTCGCCGCGGTACACGGCGACGCCTTGCTTGTCATCGAGTTCAGCGCTGTCGGCCTGCACGCGAATCGGCTGGTCGCGATCGGTTGGCAGCGCCCAAGCGCTGGCGCTTCCGAGCACCGCGCCCAAACTGAGCAGAAGGGGGAGGGTTTTAACGAACCTCATGCTGGCCTCTTACGTTGGACTGCAGGAGCATCCTGCCGTCATTCAAATACGCTTTCATTCCTTGTGCCGTGGTCACCCCATTGGCCGCGTCGATTCTAACGGCTTGCTCGGTCTGCGCATATTCCTTCTCGGGGATTATGGTCAGGCGACTGGTGGTGAGGATGGTCGGGCGCCCCTTGGCGTCGGTGCGCTCCACGCGCACCTTGTCGATCAGCTCCACCTCGGTACCCTGCGGCGCGACTTCGCCTTTCTCGCTGCGAATCTTCCACGGGTACTCGGTGCCACGGTACAGGTCCATGTGTGGATCGGTCAGCAGGGTGACGTCGGTCGCGGTGACGTGCTCCACCTTGCTGGCGGTCATTTCGTAGTGCAGTTTGCCGTCCGCCTGGTACTGCAGCGTCCGGGCATTGGTCACGTAGAAGTCGATCGGATTGTCGCTGGCCGTCTGCGCGGGGCGATCGGAGAAGCTGTTGGGGTTGATGTTCCAGTAGCCGACCGCCGCCAGCAGCAGGGCGGCAATGACGAACAGGGCTGGATTCAGCAGTTTACGCAACATAGTGGGCTCTACAGGTAGGCGGCCTGGGCGGCATCGAGGCTGCCCTGGGCACGCATGATCAATTCGCAGAACTCACGGGCTGCGCCTTCGCCACCGCGGGCCTGGGTAACGCCGTGGGCGTGCTGGCGGACGAAGTTGTCTGCGCTGGCGACGGCCATGCCGAGGCCGACGCGGCGAATGACCGGCAGGTCTGGCAGGTCGTCCCCGAGGAATGCGACGTTTTCATAGCTTAGGCCGAGTTCGCCGAGAAGCTCGTCGAGTACCACCAATTTGTCTTCCCGGCCCTGGTACAGGTGCTGGATGCCCAGGTTCTGGGCCCGGCGCTCGACCACCGGGGTCTTGCGTCCGCTGATGATCGCGGTGCGCACGCCCGAGGCGATCAGCATCTTGATGCCGTGGCCGTCCAGGGTATTGAAGGTCTTGAACTCGCTACCGTCGGTGAGGAAGTACAGCTTGCCGTCGGTCAGAACACCGTCGACATCGAAAATGGCCAGCTTGATTGCGCGCGCGCGCTGCAGCAGGTCGTTCATCACATCACTCCGGCGCGCAGCAGGTCGCCAAGGTTGAAGGCGCCGATCGGGTGGTCGGCGTCGTCGACCACGACGAGGGCGCTGATCTTGTTGTCTTCCATTATTTTCAAGGCCTCGGCGGCGAGCATCTCGGCGCGGGCCGTCTTGCCGTGCAGGGTCATGACGTCATCGATGCGGGCCTGGCGCACGTCGATGCCCTTGTCCAGGGCGCGGCGCAGGTCGCCGTCGGTGAAGATACCGGCCAGCCGGCCGTCGTCTTCCACCACGGCGGTCATGCCCAGGCCTTTCTGGGTCATTTCCAGCAGGGCGTCGCGCAGGCTGGTGCCGCGGGAGACGCAGGGCAGGGTGTCGCCGGCGTGCATCACGTTCTCGACCTTCAGCAGCAGGCGACGACCCAAGGCGCCGCCCGGGTGGGAAAAGGCGAAGTCTTCGGCGGTAAAGCCGCGGGCTTCCAGCAGGGCGATGGCCAGCGCATCACCCAGCACGAGTGAGGCCGTGGTGGAGGAAGTGGGCGCCAGGTTCAGTGGGCAGGCTTCCTTGGCGACGCGGGCATCCAGGTTGATTTCCGCGGCCTTGGCCAGGGGGGAGTCCGGGTTGCCGGTCATGCTGATCAGGGTGATGCCGAGGCGCTTGATCAGGGGCAGCAGGGTCACGATCTCGGCGGTCGAGCCGGAGTTGGACAGGGCCAGCACCACGTCGTCGCGGGTGATCATGCCCATGTCGCCATGGCTGGCTTCCGCCGGGTGCACGAAGAAGGCGGTGGTGCCGGTGCTGGCCAGGGTGGCGGCGATCTTGTTGCCGATATGCCCCGACTTGCCCATGCCGACCACGACCACCCGGCCCTTGCTGGCCAGGATGAGCTCGCAGGCCCGGACGAATTCGCTGTTGATCCGGGACAGCAGTTCTTCAACCGCTTCGAGTTCGAGGCGGATGGTGCGTTGCGCGGACTTGATCAGATCGTTGGACTGACTCATAGCGTCTGGATAGGCGTGCCAAGTTAAAAGGCGGCGATTATACCGGGAAAGCCTGCCGTGCTCACCTTCCAATCGTGCAAGGAATGTGATGGCGCGTTTAGAACCACGTCTGTAAACAAATGTTCCGTCGTGGGCGGGCGGGCTCTGCGATGGTATAGTGCGCGGCTGTTTCGGCCCCTCCTGCAGACTGTAGTGTCCTGAGCGCCAGGGGGTACGTCTTCAAGGAAGGCCGTTCGCAAGGAGTCCAGATGAGCGCCGAGAATCAGTACGCGGTCGAGCTGAAAAACCTGAGCTTTCAGCGTGGCGACCGGGACATTTTCAAAAATGTCGACATAAGCATTCCGCGGGGCAAGGTCACCGGCATCATGGGACCTTCCGGCTGCGGAAAGACCACGCTGCTGCGCCTGATCGCGGCCGAACTGCGCCCCAGCCAGGGCGAAGTGTGGGTCAATGGCGTGAACCTGCCCACCCTGTCGCGCAGCGAACTGTTCGACATGCGCAAGCAGATGGGCGTGCTGTTCCAGAGCGGCGCGCTGTTCACCGACCTCGATGTGTTCGAGAACGTCGCCTTCCCGCTGCGGGTCCATACCCAGCTACCCGAAGAAATGATTCGTGACATCGTCCTGATGAAACTGCAGGCCGTAGGGCTGCGCGGTGCCGTCGAGCTGATGCCCGATGAATTGTCGGGCGGCATGAAGCGCCGGGTGGCACTGGCGCGTGCCATTTCCCTCGATCCGCAGATCCTCATCTATGACGAGCCGTTCGTGGGCCAGGACCCGATCGCCATGGGCGTTCTGGTTCGCCTGATCCGCCTGCTCACCGATGCGCTGGGCATCACCAGCATCGTCGTGTCCCATGACCTAGCCGAGACGGCCAGCATTGCCGACTACATCTATGTGGTGGGCGATACCCAGGTGCTGGGGCAGGGGACACCGGCCGAGTTGATGGAATCCGAGAACCCGCGTGTGCGCCAATTCATGAAAGGGACCCCTGACGGTCCGGTACCCTTCCACTTCCCCGCGGAAAGCTTCCGCGACGACCTTCTGGGAGGGCGCTGATGCGCAAGACATCTCCGCTCGAACGGATCCGTCTGTTCGGCCGTGCCGGTATTGACGTAGTCGCCACCCTGGGACGCTCGACGCTGTTCCTGCTGGGCGCACTGTTCGGTCGCGGCACCTCGGGCAACCCGCTGCAACTGCTGACTAAACAGCTGTATTCGGTCGGCGTCATGTCGCTGGCGATCATCGTGGTCTCGGGCATCTTCATCGGCATGGTGCTGTCGCTCCAGGGCTTCAGCATCCTGGCCAAGTACGGTTCGGAGCAGGCGGTCGGCCAGATGGTGGCCCTGACGCTGCTGCGCGAGCTTGGGCCGGTGGTCACTGCGTTGCTGTTCGCCGGGCGGGCCGGTTCGGCCCTGACCGCGGAAATCGGCAACATGAAGTCCACTGAGCAGCTGTCCAGCCTGGCGATGATCGGTGTCGACCCGCTCAAGCACATCATCGCCCCGCGCCTGTGGGCCGGTTTCATTTCCATGCCGCTGCTGGCGATGATCTTCAGTGTCGTCGGCATCTGGGGCGGCGCGATGGTCGCCGTCGACTGGCTGGGGGTATACGAGGGCTCGTTCTGGGCCAATATGCAGAACAGTGTTTCGTTCCGCGAAGACGTCCTCAACGGGGTAATCAAAAGCCTGGTCTTCGCCTTCGTCGTCACCTGGATCGCCGTGTTCCAGGGGTATGACTGTGAACCGACTTCGGAAGGGATCAGCCGCGCAACCACCCGAACGGTGGTCTACGCCTCGCTGGCCGTGCTGGGGCTGGACTTTATTCTGACCGCTTTGATGTTTGGAGACTTCTGATGCAAAACCGCACACTGGAGATTGGTGTCGGCCTGTTCCTGTTGGCCGGTCTGTTGGCAGCCCTGTTGCTGGCGCTGCGTGTCAGTGGTCTGGCCGTGGGCAGCAACGCGGATACCTACAAGGTCTATGCGCACTTCGACAATATTGCCGGTCTAACGGTACGTTCCAAGGTGACCATGGCCGGTGTGACCATCGGCAAGGTGACTGCTATCGACCTGGATCGCGACAGCTACACCGGTCGCGTGACCATGTTGCTGGACGACGACGTGAACAACCTGCCGCTCGATTCGACCGCGTCGATCCTCACGGCGGGCCTGCTCGGAGAAAAGTACATCGGCATCAGCGTGGGGGGGGATGAGGAGTTGCTCAAGGAGGGCAGCACCATTCACGACACCCAGTCGTCGCTGGTACTCGAAGACCTGATTGGCAAGTTCCTGCTCAATTCGGTCAACAAAGACCAAGCCAATTGAGGACACTGGAAATGATCAAGACTCTGCGTAATGGCCTGCTGGTTCTGCTGGCCGCCCTGCCGATGCTAGCCGTGGCAGCCCCTGCCGCTCACGAAGTGGTGCAGGAAACCACCGATACCCTGCTGGCCGACCTCAAGGCCAACAAGGAGCAGTACCGCAAGGACCCGGGGGCATTCTATGCCTCGCTGGACCGCATCCTCGGCCCGGTGGTGGACGTCGATGGCATCTCCCGTGGCGTGATGACCGTGCGCTACGCGCGCCAGGCGTCTCCGGAGCAGATGACCCGCTTCCAGGAAAACTTCAAGCGCAGCCTCATGCAGTTCTACGGAAATGCCCTGCTGGAATACAACAACCAGGACATCCGCGTGCTGCCGGTCAGCGGCAAGCAGAACCCGGAGCGCACCGCGGTGAACATGGAGATCAAGGACGGCAACGGCACGGTCTACCCGCTGTCCTACACCATGGTCGCCCAGGACGGTTCCTGGAAGATGCGTAACGTGGTGATCAACGGCATCAACGTCGGCAAGCTGTTCCGCGACCAGTTCGCCCAGTCCATGCAGAACAACGGCAACGACCTGGACAAGGTCATCGACACCTGGGCCGACACCGTGGCCAAGGCCCGTCAGGCCAGGGGCGAGCAGTGAGTCGCGCCGGTTTCGTCGAACAGTCCCCGGGGGTATTCCAGCTCAGTGGTGTGCTGGACCACCTCAGTGGGCCGGCCCTGCGCGAGCAGGGGGCGAGACTGATTGCCGCCAGTACCGCCAGCACCTGCGTGGTGGATTGCGGTGCGGTGGAGAAGTCCAGCAGCGTCGGCTTGTCGCTGCTGCTGGCCTTCATGCGTGATGCCCAGCGGGCGAACAAGACCCTGAGCATCCGCGCGCTGCCCAACGACATGCGTGAAATCGCCGGGGTGTCGGGGCTGCTCGATATCCTGCCGCAGGCCGATTGAGCCGCCCCACAGGGCATTGATCGGCGCGACCGCATCCGGGGTTCGCAGGCGAAGGGCTTTTTTGTATCATGCTCGGCCCGCGAGCCTAGGCTCTGCTGTCGTTAATGAATGCGCCGATCGAGGTTGAGCATGCAGGCCTTAGAAGTGAAAAGCCTCCTGGAGGCTAAACTGCCGGATACCGTAGTGGAAGTGGAAGGCGAAGGCTGTAACTTCCAACTGAACCTGATTAGTGATGAGTTGGCCGCGCTGAGCCCGGTCAAGCGTCAGCAGCAGATCTATGCTCACCTCAACGCCTGGATCGCCGATGGCAGCATCCACGCCGTGAGCATGAAATTCTTCAGCCGTGCCGATTGGGCCGCGCGCTCCTAAACCGAGAGAGTCATGGACAAACTGATTATTACCGGCGGCGTGCGCCTCGATGGCGAAATCCGCATTTCCGGGGCGAAGAACTCTGCACTGCCGATTCTCGCCGCCACCCTGCTGGGTGATGCACCGATCACCATCTGCAACCTGCCGCACCTGCACGACATCACCACCATGATCGAGCTGTTCGGCCGCATGGGCATCGAGCCGATCATCGACGAGAAGCTCAGCGTGGAAGTCGATGCGCGGGCAATCAAGACCCTGGTCGCACCGTACGAGCTGGTCAAGACCATGCGCGCCTCGATCCTGGTGCTGGGGCCGATGGTGGCCCGTTTCGGCGAAGCCGAAGTGGCACTGCCCGGCGGTTGCGCCATCGGTTCGCGTCCGGTGGACCTGCACATCCGCGGCCTGGAAGCCATGGGCGCGATCATCGACGTCGAGGGCGGCTACATCAAGGCCAAGGCGCCTGAGGGCGGCCTGCGCGGTGCGCACTTCTTCTTCGATACCGTCAGCGTGACCGGTACCGAAAACATCATGATGGCCGCGACCCTGGCCAAGGGCCGCAGCGTGCTGGAAAACGCTGCCCGCGAGCCGGAAGTGGTCGATCTGGCCAACTGCCTGATCGCCATGGGTGCCAAGATCGAAGGTGCCGGTACCGACACCATCGTCATCGAAGGCGTCGAGCGCCTGGGCGGCGCGCGTTTCAGCGTGATGCCCGACCGTATCGAAACCGGCACTTACCTGGTGGCCGCTGCGGCCACTGGCGGTCGCGTCAAGCTGAAAGACACCGACCCGACCACCCTGGAAGCCGTGCTGTCGAAGCTCCAGGAAGCCGGTGCGGAAATCACCTGCGGCAACGACTGGATCGAGCTGGACATGAAGGGCAAGCGGCCGAAAGCCGTGAACCTGCGTACCGCACCGTACCCAGCCTTCCCGACGGACATGCAGGCGCAGTTCATCGCCCTCAACGCCATTGCCGAAGGTACTGGCACCGTCATCGAGACCGTGTTCGAAAACCGTTTCATGCACGTCTACGAGATGTCGCGCATGGGCGCGCAGATCCTGGTCGAAGGCAACACCGCGATCGTCACCGGCGTCGACAAGCTCAAGGGCGCCCCGGTCATGGCCACCGACCTGCGTGCCTCGGCGAGCCTGGTGCTGGCAGCGCTGGTCGCCGACGGCGACACGCTGATCGACCGGATCTACCACATCGACCGTGGTTACGAGTGCATCGAGGAAAAACTGCAGTTGCTGGGTGCCAAGATCCGCCGCGTTCCGGGCTGATCACCTGCACCGGCGCCACCCGGTCCGTGCATGAAGCATGCGCGGCCGGTGGTGTCCGACTGACCTGAACCATCTGCTTGTCTGGGCCGCCGGCGCCAGCTTCGCCAGGTTTCAAAGGATATCTGCTCCATGCTCACCATTGCGCTGTCCAAAGGCCGTATTCTGGATGACACCCTGCCGCTGCTCGAGGCAGCCGGCATCGTGCCGACCGAGAATCCGGACAAGAGTCGCAAGCTGATCATCCCGACCACCCAGGATGACGTGCGCCTGCTGATCGTGCGTGCCACCGATGTGCCGACCTACGTCGAGCACGGCGCCGCCGACCTGGGCGTGGCAGGCAAGGACGTGCTGATGGAATACGGCGGCCAGGGCCTCTACGAGCCCCTGGACCTGCGTATCGCCAAGTGCAAGCTGATGACCGCCGGTGCCGTGGGTGCGCCGGAGCCCAAGGGTCGCCTGCGCGTGGCCACCAAGTTCGTCAACGTGGCCAAGCGTTACTACGCCGAACAGGGCCGTCAGGTCGATGTGATCAAGCTCTACGGCTCGATGGAGCTGGCGCCGCTGGTCGGCCTGGCCGACAAGATCATCGACGTGGTCGACACCGGCAACACCCTGCGTGCCAACGGCCTCGAGGCCCAGGAGCTGATCGCCACGATCAGTTCGCGCCTGATCGTCAACAAAGCCTCCATGAAAATGCAGCACGGCCGCATCCAGGCCCTGATCGATACCCTCCGCGAAGCGGTCGAGTCGCGACATCCGCACTGATTCCCCCTGTGCGGCGGTCAGCCGCACACGCCTATCCGTGTCATAGCCAAATTTCTCAGGTGCCCGCACGGTGGGCTTGCTACTCTAGCGGCGCCTGAAAATTGCCATCACACGAGGCTTAGCCATGACTGCTCCTACCGCCATCCGCCGACTCAACGCTGCTGATCAGGATTTCGCCGGTCATCTGGATCATCTGCTGAGCTGGGAAAGCGTGTCGGACGATGGCGTCAACCAGCGTGTGCTGGAAATCATCGATGCCGTGCGTCAGCGTGGCGATGCCGCGCTGGTCGAATACACCCAGCGTTTCGACGGCCTGGAAGTCGCCTCGATGGCTGATCTGATCCTGCCGCGCGAGCGCCTGGAACTGGCCCTGACCCGTATCAGCGAAGCACAGCGCGAGGCCCTGACCGTCGCCGCCGAGCGGGTGCGTCTCTACCACGAGAAGCAGAAGCAGGATTCCTGGACCTACACCGAAGCCGACGGCACGGTGCTGGGCCAGAAAGTCACGCCGCTGGACCGTGCCGGTCTGTACGTGCCGGGCGGCAAGGCGTCCTATCCGTCTTCGGTGCTGATGAACGCCATCCCGGCCAAGGTCGCCGGTGTGCCGGAAGTGGTGATGGTGGTGCCGACGCCGCGTGGCGAGATCAACGAGATCGTCCTCGCTGCCGCCTGCATCGCCGGGGTCGACCGCGTCTTCACCATCGGTGGCGCCCAGGCCGTTGCGGCCCTGGCCTACGGCACCGAAAGCGTACCGCCGGTGGACAAGATCGTCGGCCCGGGCAACATCTACGTGGCCACCGCCAAGCGTCACGTATTCGGCAAGGTCGGCATCGACATGATCGCCGGCCCGTCGGAGATCCTGGTGGTGTGCGATGGCCAGACCGACCCGGACTGGATCGCCATGGACCTGTTCTCCCAGGCCGAGCACGACGAAGATGCCCAGTCGATTCTGGTCAGCCCGGACGCCGCCTTCCTCGACAAGGTGGCCGAGAGCATTGCCCGCTTGCTGCCGACCATGGAGCGTGCCGAGATCATCCGCACGTCCCTCGAAGGGCGCGGTGCGCTGATCCAGGTCGCCGACATGGCCCAGGCCATCGAAGTGGCCAACCGTATCGCGCCGGAACACCTGGAGCTGTCGGTGGCCGAACCGGAAAAATGGTTGCCTGAAATCCGCCACGCCGGTGCGATCTTCATGGGCCGTTATACCGCCGAGGCCCTGGGTGACTACTGCGCCGGCCCGAATCACGTGCTGCCGACCTCCGGCACGGCGCGTTTCTCCTCGCCGCTGGGTGTGTACGACTTCCAGAAGCGCTCGTCGATCATCTACTGCTCGGCTGACGGGGCGTCCGAACTGGGCAAGAGCGCCTCGGTGCTCGCCCGTGGCGAATCGCTGACGGCCCACGCCCGCAGCGCCGAGTACCGGATCAAGCCCTGACCCCATACTGCGGGAGCGAGCGCTCCCGCCACTTGCAACGAATTCGAGGAGAGAAGGGCAGATGAGCAAATTCTGGAGCCCCTTCGTCAAGGACCTGGTGCCTTACGTGCCGGGTGAGCAGCCGAAACTGGCCAAACTGGTCAAGCTCAACACCAACGAGAACCCCTATGGCCCGTCGCCCAAGGCGATCGCGGCCATGCAGGCCGAACTCAACGACAACCTGCGCCTGTACCCGGACCCCAACGGGGATCGCCTGAAGCAGGCGGTCGCCGAGTACTACGGCGTCAGCACCGCCCACGTGTTCGTCGGCAATGGCTCCGACGAGGTGCTGGCTCACGCCTTCCATGGCCTGTTCCAGCACGGCAAACCCTTGCTGTTCCCGGACGTGAGCTACAGCTTCTACCCGGTCTACTGCGGCCTGTACGGCATCGCGTTCGAGACGATCGCGCTGGATGAGCAGTTCCAGATTCGCGTCGAGGATTATGCGCGGCCCAATGGCGGCATCATTTTCCCCAACCCGAACGCGCCCACCGGCTGTGTCCTGGCGCTGGAGGCCATCGAACGCCTGCTGCAGGCCAACCCGGACAGCGTGGTGCTGGTCGACGAGGCCTACATCGACTTCGGCGGCGAGACGGCCATCAGTCTGGTCAGTAAGTACCCGAACCTGCTGGTCAGCCAGACCCTGTCCAAGTCGCGCTCCCTGGCCGGCCTGCGGGTTGGCCTGGCCGTTGGCCACCCGGACCTGATCGAAGCGCTGGAACGGGTCAAGAACAGCTTCAACTCCTACCCGCTGGACCGCATGGCGATTGCCGGCGCGGCGGCGGCATTCGAAGACGAGTCCTACTTCCAGCAAACCTGCCAGAAGGTGATCGACAGCCGCGAAAGTGTGACCGCCGGCCTGCAGGCGCTGGGCTTCGAGGTGCTGCCTTCGGCCGCCAACTTCGTCTTCGCCCGTCACCCGCAACACGACGCGGCCGGTGTGGCGGCGATGCTGCGTGAGCAGGGGGTGATCGTGCGTCATTTCAAACAGGCGCGTATCGCTCAATTCTTGCGCATCACCATCGGTGCGCCGGAGCAGAACCAGGCACTGCTGGACGCCTTGCGCAGCCTCTGAGCATTGGTCTGAATGCAAAAAGCCGGAGCAATGCTCCGGCTTTTTTGTGCCTGCCAGACGGGTTACTCGTGGTGCGGTTCGCCGGCGAAGGTCAGGGAAGTGAACAGGCTGCGGCTTTCGATGTTCTTGTCGCCCTTGACCGGGACGCTGGTCTGCGCGGCGATGATGTTCAACCCTTCGTTACGCACGATCACCTGCGCGCGCCCTTCGTCGTCGGTGGTGGCGCTGATCTGGTGCGGCGCGCTGCGGTAATCGCCGATCAGTTTGACCCCGGCAGCCGGCTTGCCGTCCACCAGCACGCGCACCGGGAGCGGTTTGCCCGGGCCGACGGTGAGCGGATCGACTTCCGGTCGGATGATCATCTTCAGGTGGTCGAGGGCTGGCAGCTTCACGCCTTCCTGGTAGATCGCCAGGCTGTATTTGAGGGCGTGCAGGGATTGGGTCGAGTTGCTCACCTGGGTGCGGCCCTGGTTGATCCATTGCTTGTCCGGCGTCTGCGACCAGGCGCCGTTGTCCAGGGCGACGCCGATCAGGGCGGGGGCTTTCAGGGGCTTGAGGCGGGCATGGTCGGCCAGGCGCTCCACGGTGACCGGAACCATTTTCCCGGCCCGGTCGAAGGCCCAGGCGCCGCTGATCTTCTCGGGCTTGAAGGCGTCGTCCTCGGCGCCGTGGCCGTAGACGATCTCGATATTGCCACGGCGTTGTTCGGTCCACAGGCCATGGGCGCCGGCATCGGCGATGAACAGGGCGGCAGCGATAAAGACGAAGCTTCTTTTCATGGTCGTTCCTTGGTTACAGATCGATGGACAGGCTGAGGCTGAGGTTGCGCGGGTCGCCCGGTAGCACCCACACGCTGTTGAAGGCGCGCTCGTAGTACTTGCGGTCGAAGGCGTTGTTGAGGTTCAGGCCCACGCGCACGGTGTCGCTGGCCTGGTAATGGGCCAGCAGGTCGACGGTGGTGTAGGCGGGCAGTTCGAAGTTGCTGCCGGCCTGGCCGGAGCGGTCGCCGACGTAATTGACTGCAGCGCCAACGTCGGAGCCGCGCAGCCAGCCGTCCTGGAACTCGTATACCCCCAGCAGGCTGCCGCTGTGTTCGGGGATGCCGAGCAGGCGGCTGCCCTCGGGCAGGGTGTTGTCCTCGGTCACCTCGGCGTCGATGTAGGCGTAGGCGCCGATCACCCGCAGGGCATCGGTCAACTGTCCGCTGAACTGCAGGTCGATGCCCTGGCTGCGCGCCTTACCGGCGGCGATGCTGTCGCCCGGGCTCGCCGGGTCAGCGGTCAGCACGTTTTCCTTTTCGATGTGGAACAGGGCGAGGGTGGCGCCCAGCCGGCTGTCGAAGAGATCCAGCTTCAGACCGGTTTCATAACCGACGCCCTTTTCCGGCTTGAACACCGTGCCCTGGCTGCTGATGGCGTTGGGTTTGAACGAGGTGGAGGCGTTGGCGAACACGCCCACGGCCGGGGTCAACTGGTACAGCAGGCCGGCGCGCGGCGTCGCCACGTCCTTATCCTGTTCGTTGCTCACCCGGCTGGTGCGGTTCAGGGCGGTCTGCTCGAAGCGCTCCAGGCGCACGCCGACCAGGCCGCTCAGGCGGTCGGTGAAGGTGATCTGGTCCTGCAGGTTGATGGCCTGGCTTTCGACCTGCTCGAAGAAATCGTTGGGGTTGATGATCGCCGGCTTGGGCTGCCCGTAGACCGGGTTGTAGATATCCAGGCCATAGCCCAGGCTCGTCGCGCTCTGCGGATACTTCTGGCTGTTGCGGTAGTTCTCGTATTCCAGGCCCAGCAGCAACTGGTGCTGCCAGCCGGCAACATCGAGATTACCGTGCAGCTCCGCCTGGGTGATGCTGTCGTTCCACTCGAAATTGCGGTGCCGGTAGAAGCGCGTGACGGCGTCGCCGACCAAGCGCGAAGTTTCCGAGCTGTAGCCATGAAGGTTGCCCTGGGAATAGTGGTTGGCCAGGCGCAGTTTCCAATCGTCGTTGAGGTAGTGCTCAAGGGTGAGCTGGATCATCTGGTTGTTGTTGTGGATCTCGCCGTCGTTGGGCTCCCCGAAGAAGGCGGAGCGCTTGACTGCGCCGACCTGGTTGTTGGGCGCCGGTATGCCGCGATCGAACACCGACTCGGTCCGCGAGAACTCGCTTTCCAGTAGCAGGTAGGTATCCGGGCTGATCTGCCAGCTGAACGCCGGGCTGATGATCTGCCGGGAGTTGCCCACGTGGTCACGGAAACTCTGGTTGTCTTCCACGGCCAGGTTGACCCGCGAAAGCAGGCTGCCGTCTTCGTTCAGCGGGGTGTTGACGTCCAGAGCGGTGCGGTAGCGATCCCAACTGCCGGCACTGGCGTCGAGTCGGGTGAACGCTTCGGCCTGGGGCTTCTTGGTGACGATGTTGACCAGGCCGCCCGGGTCGCCCCGCCCATAAAGGCTTGCTGCCGGCCCCTTGAGAACCTCGATGCGTTCGATGCCGGAGGCGTCGGGGGTGCTGTAGCTGCCGCGGTTGATGGCGAAACCGTTCTTGTACAGCTCGCCGGTGGTGAAGCCGCGCACGCTGTAGTTGAGGAAGGTCAGGCCACCGAAGTTGTTCTGCCGCGACACGCCGCCGGCGAAATCCAGGGCACGGTCGATGCGCGTGGTGTTGAGGTCTTCGAAAACCTGGGCAGGTACCACGCTGATGGCTTGAGGAATTGCCTCCAGGGCGGTGTCGGTTCGGGTGGCGCTGCTCGAGCGGGTGGCGCGATAGCCCTGTACGGGACCGTCGGCGCGTTCCTGGTCGGCGGAGATGAGGCTGTCGTCGAGAACGATGGCGTCGGACGATTCGACGGCGCTGGCGCTGCTCGAGATGAGCAGGCCGGCGATAAGGGCATGGACGGGGCGCAAGATGACGCATCCTTCTCTGTATTTTTATGTAATAACATTACATATTGTTCAAGAGAAATTATCAACTCGCTTCCTGCGGTGTTTTTTCAGTTGCCGTTGATAGGGGGGCGGATACCGATTTCAGCGGTCAGCATCATCGGCTTGCCGTTGCGCATGATCTCGATGCGGATCTTGTCGCCGGGCTTGGCGCGCGCGACCTGATTCATCGAGCGGCGGCCATCGCCGGCGGGTTCGCCGTCGATGTTGAGGATCAGGTCGCCGGGTTGCAAGCCGGCCTTCTGGGCGGGGCCGTCGCGGTAGATGCCGGCGACGACGATGCCGGGGCGACCTTCCAGGCCGAAGGATTCCGCCAGCTCGGGCGTCAGCGGTTGTACTTCGATACCCAGCCAGCCACGAATGACCTGGCCGTGCTCGATGATCGCCTGCATGACTTCCAGCGCCAACTTTACCGGGATCGCGAAGCCGATGCCTTGCGAGCCGCCGGACTTGGAGAAGATGGCAGTGTTGATGCCGACCAGGTTGCCGTAGGCATCGACCAGCGCGCCGCCGGAGTTGCCGGGGTTGATCGCCGCGTCGGTCTGGATGAAGTCTTCGTAGGTGTTGAGGCCCAGCTGGTTGCGCCCGGTGGCACTGATGATGCCCATGGTCACGGTCTGCCCGACGCCGAACGGGTTGCCGATGGCTAGGGTGACGTCGCCGATGCGGATGTTGTCGGAGCGGCCGAGGGTAATGGAAGGCAGGTTTTCCAGGTCGATCTTGAGCACTGCCAGGTCGGTTTCCGGGTCGCTGCCGATGACCCGGGCGAGGGTCTCGCGGCCGTCCTTCAGTGCCACCACGATCTGGTCGGCGCCACTGGTCACGTGGTTGTTGGTCAGCAGGTAGCCTTCCGAACTCATGATCACCGCGGAGCCGAGGCTGGATTCCATGCGTCGCTGTTTCGGCAGGTTGTCACCGAAGAAGCGGCGGAACTGCGGGTCTTCGAACAGCGGATGGTTCGGCTTGTTGACGAACTTGGTGGTGTAGAGGTTGGCCACGGCGGGCGAGGCGGTGCTCACGGCATCGGCATAGGACGCCGGCCCTTCCTGCATGCGGCTATAGATAGGCACCTGACGGACCTGCACGTCCTGGTTCGGCAAACCGACCCACTGCGGGTGGTACTGCATGATCAGCAGTGCCAGCAGGACGCCGACCAGCAGGGGCCAGCCGAGAAAACGCAGGGCCTTGAGCATCAATGAAATCCTGAGGGTTGCGGGGGCGAAAGGCGCCCCTTAAGGTGGCGCCATTATAGAGGGCCGTTCGGCAATAAAGCAGCGGCTTGCAACAGCTCGTGAGGAATCTTTATGGCCATTTCCCTGACAACACTGGTCGATGAGGCGGACCGGTTTCTGAACGCTGCCCGGATCAGCGACTATTGTCCGAATGGCCTGCAGGTGGAAGGACGTCCCCAGGTAAGGCGTATCGTCAGTGGTGTGACCGCCAGCCAGGCGCTGATCGACGCGGCGGTCGAGGCCGAGGCGGACGTGCTGCTGGTGCACCATGGCTATTTCTGGAAGGGCGAGAATCCCTGCATCACCGGGATGAAGCAGCGCCGCCTGAAAACCCTGCTGGCCAACGACATCAGCCTGCTGGCCTATCACCTGCCACTCGACCTGCACCCGGACGTGGGCAACAACGTACAACTGGCCCGTCAGCTCGACATCACCGTGGAGGGCCCGCTGGAGCCGGAGAACCCGCGGACGGTGGGGCTGGTCGGTTCGCTCGCCGAGCCCATGAGCGCCCGCGACTTCGCCCGGCGCGTGCAGGATGTGCTGGGACGTGAACCGCTGCTGGTGGAAGGGGACGACATGATCCGCCGCGTCGGCTGGTGCACGGGCGGCGGCCAGGGCTATATCGATCAGGCGATTGCCGCCGGCGTGGACCTGTACCTGACCGGCGAAGCCTCGGAGCAGACTTTCCACAGTGCCCGTGAAAACGGCGTCAGCTTCATAGCGGCCGGTCACCACGCCACCGAGCGCTACGGGGTCCAGGCGCTGGGTGACTACCTGGCCCGTCGGTTCGCCATCGAGCACCTGTTCATCGACTGCCCCAACCCCATCTGAGCGCCCTGTGCAGCGGGTATAAACCTAGACTTTTTCGATCTAAGCAGCGCCCTGAATAGAAGAGGGTGCTGTGCTAGAGTGCGCGCTCGTCCACGGCCCGCCGGCCCAATAAAACAGCAATCCGTGAGTAGCCATGCTCGATAAATTGACCCACCTGAAGCAGCTGGAGGCGGAAAGTATCCACATCATTCGTGAAGTGGCCGCCGAATTCGACAATCCGGTAATGCTCTATTCCATCGGTAAAGACTCCGCCGTGATGCTGCACTTGGCACGCAAGGCGTTCTTTCCCGGCAAACTGCCGTTCCCGGTGATGCACGTCGACACCCGTTGGAAATTTCAGGAGATGTATTCCTTCCGTGACAAGATGGTCGCGGAAATGGGCCTGGACCTGATCACTCACATCAACCCCGATGGCGTGGCGCAGAACATCAACCCCTTCACCCACGGCAGTGCCAAGCACACCGACATCATGAAGACCGAAGGGTTGAAGCAGGCGCTGGACAAGTACGGCTTCGATGCCGCCTTCGGTGGCGCGCGCCGTGACGAAGAGAAGTCCCGGGCCAAGGAGCGCGTCTACTCCTTCCGCGACAGCAAACACCGCTGGGACCCGAAGAACCAGCGTCCCGAGCTGTGGAACGTCTACAACGGCAAGGTCAAGAAGGGCGAGTCGATCCGCGTCTTCCCGCTGTCGAACTGGACCGAGCTGGACATCTGGCAGTACATCTATCTGGAGCAGATCCCGATCGTGCCGCTGTACTTCGCGGCCGAGCGTGAAGTGATCGAGAAGAACGGCACGTTGATCATGATCGACGACGACCGCATCCTCGAGCACCTGTCCGACGAAGAAAAAGCCCGCATCACCAAGAAAATGGTGCGCTTCCGTACCCTGGGCTGCTACCCGCTGACCGGCGCGGTGGAGTCCGAGGCGACCAGCCTGACCGACATCATCCAGGAGATGCTCCTGACCCGGACGTCCGAGCGTCAGGGCCGCGTGATCGATCACGACGGCGCAGGTTCGATGGAAGAGAAAAAACGTCAGGGCTATTTCTAAGGATCGCGCACCATGAGTCATCAGTCTGATTTGATCAGCGAGGACATCCTCGCGTACCTCGCCCAGCACGAACGCAAGGAACTGCTGCGCTTCCTGACCTGCGGTAACGTCGATGACGGCAAGAGCACCCTGATCGGGCGCCTGCTGCACGATTCCAAGATGATCTACGAGGACCACCTCGAAGCCATCAGCCGCGACTCGAAGAAAGTCGGCACCACCGGCGACGACATCGACCTGGCACTGCTGGTCGACGGCCTGCAGGCCGAGCGCGAGCAGGGCATCACTATCGATGTGGCCTACCGCTATTTCTCCACCGCCAAGCGCAAGTTCATCATCGCCGACACCCCCGGCCACGAGCAGTACACGCGCAACATGGCCACCGGCGCCTCGACCTGCGACCTGGCGATCATCCTGATCGACGCGCGCTACGGCGTGCAGACCCAGACCAAGCGCCACAGCTTCATCGCCTCGCTGCTGGGCATCAAGCACATCGTGGTCGCGGTCAACAAGATGGACCTCAAGGGCTTCGATCAAGGCGTATTCGAGCAGATCAAGGCCGATTACCTGAAGTTCGCCGAAGGCATCCAGCTCAAGCCGACCTCGCTGCATTTCGTGCCCATGTCCGCGCTCAAGGGCGACAACGTGGTCAACAAGAGCGAGCAGTCGCCGTGGTACGAAGGCCAGTCGCTGATGGAAATCCTCGAAACCGTCGAGGTGTCGGGTGACCGCAACTTCGACGACATGCGTTTCCCGGTGCAGTACGTCAATCGGCCGAACCTGAACTTCCGCGGTTTCGCCGGCACCCTGGCCAGCGGCATCGTGCGCAAGGGTGATGAAGTCGTGGCCTTGCCGTCCGGCAAGGGCAGCCGCGTCAAGTCGATCGTGACCTATGAGGGCGAACTGGAGCAGGCCGGCCCCGGCCAGGCCATCACCCTGACCCTGGAAGACGAGATCGACGTATCCCGCGGCGACATGCTGGTGCATGCCGACAACCGTCCGCAGGTGGTCGACAGCTTCAGCGCCATGCTGGTGTGGATGGCCGAAGAGCCGATGCTGCCCGGCAAGAAATACGACATCAAGCGTGCGACCAGCTACGTGCCGGGCTCCATTGCCAGCATCGCCCACCGGGTCGATGTGAACACCCTGGAGCAGGGCGCCGCGAGCAGTCTGCAGCTCAACGAGATCGGCCAGGTCAAGATCGCCCTGGATGCACCGATCGCTCTCGACGGCTATGCCTACAACCGCACCACGGGCGCGTTCATCGTGATCGATCGCCTGACCAATGGCACCGTCGGCGCCGGCATGATCATCGCCGAGCCGGTGGGTGCGCAGGGAAGCGGTGGTAGCCACGGCAAGTTCGCCCACGTCTCCACCGAGGAGCGTGCTGCGCGTTTCGGTCAGCAGCCGGCCACCGTGCTGTTCAGCGGCCTGTCGGGCGCTGGCAAGAGCACCCTGGCCTACGCCGTGGAGCGCAAGCTCTTCGACATGGGCCGTGCGGTGTACGTGCTCGATGGCCAGAACCTGCGCCATGACCTCAACAAGGGCCTGCCGCAGGACCGTGCCGGGCGCACCGAGAACTGGCGTCGTGCGGCCCATGTGGCCCGTCAGTTCAACGAAGCCGGTCTGCTGACCCTGGCGGCGTTCGTTGCGCCGGATGCGGAAGGTCGGGAGCAGGCCAAGGCGCTGATCGGTGCCGAGCGCCTGGTCACCGTCTACGTGCAGGCGTCTCCGCAGGTCTGCGCCGAGCGTGACCCGCAGGGCCTGTACGCCGCCGCTGGCGACAACATCCCGGGCGAGTCCTTCCCGTACGACGTGCCGCTGAATGCCGATCTGGTGATCGACACGCAGACGGTGAGCGTGGAGGAGGGCGTCAAGCAGGTGCTGGATGTCCTGCGTGAGCGTGGCGCGATCTGAGTCGCGTCATTGCCCCACAAAAAAGCCCCGCCTAGGCGGGGCTTTTTTGTGGGCATCGAGCGGGGCTCTGCAACAGACTGCGGAGAGCCCGGAACACCGGGGCCTTGGAGGACGTTACTGGCGACCCTTGAGGCCGTAGCTTTCGTCGAGCATGCCCGGAACATCGGCGCTTTTGGGCGCGTAGTCCTTGGGCATTTCGTTGTTGCGCGGCGGCGTGAGGCGATCGCGCTTTTCACGCTTGTCGCTGCTTTCGTCCGTGTGCAGGGCGGCGAGCAGGCGTTGGCGCGTCAGTTCGTCGAGTGCCAGGCGGTTGGCACCGTCGGACAGGTGTTCCTGCACGTCCTGGTAGCTCTGGGTGAGCTTCTTGACCAGGTTGGCGGTGGTATTGAAGTGGGTGACCACCTCGCTCTGGTACGCCTCGAAGCGCTCCTGCATTTCGTCCAGCTGGCGCTGCGTGCGGCCTGGGGCTGCATTGGGCGCGAGACGGGCGATCAGGAAACCGATGGCGATGCCGGCTACCAGGGTGAGAGCTGGTAGCAGCCAGGCTGTGAGCGTCTGTTCCACGAGTCCTTCCTCTCTAAACGGCTTTGCTTTACGTTAACGGCTCGAACCTGCGCTGTATACCGCAATCGCGATGCCGTGCAGGCTGTCAGCTAGACGAGTCGACCCAGCCTGAGGTCACGGAGTTCCCCGTTGCTTACCCGCGAAACCCCCGTATTTATCGATGGCCCCTGCGGCCAGTTGGAAGCCCTGTCCCTCGAGGTCGCCGACGCCCGTGGCGTGGCGCTGCTGTGCCACCCGAATCCGGTGCAGGGCGGTACCATGCTCAACAAGGTCGTGTCGACGCTGCAGCGCACTGCGCGCGATGCCGGGTACGCCACCCTGCGTTTCAATTACCGCGGCGTGGGCGCCAGCGCCGGCAGCCACGACATGGGCTCCGGTGAGGTGGATGACGCCGAAGCGGCAGCGCGCTGGGTGCAGGCGCAGTACCCAGGCTTGCCGCTGACGCTGTTGGGCTTCTCTTTCGGCGGTTTCGTCGCGGCCAGCCTGGCCGGGCGCCTGGAGCGTCAGGGCGCAGCGGTGGAGCGGCTGTTCATGGTCGCGCCAGCGGTGCACCGGCTCACGGCAGAGAATCCGATTGCCGAGCGCGGCACGCTGACGGTGATCCAGCCGGAGGCCGATGAAGTGGTCGATCCGGCGTCGGTTTATACCTGGTCGGCGGCACTGCAACGCCCCCACGAGCTGCTGAAAGTGGCAGAATGCGGGCACTTTTTTCACGGCAAGCTCACCGATCTGAAGGATCTGGTGCTGCCACGTCTCTGATTCCTTATATTGCCTGCACCTGACCAAGCGAACGCCATGACCACTCGTATCCTTACCGGTATCACCACCACCGGGACGCCTCACCTCGGCAACTATGCCGGCGCCATCCGTCCCGCCATCGTCGCCAGCCGCGCTGCCGATGCCGATTCGTTCTACTTCCTGGCCGACTACCACGCCCTGATCAAGTGCGACGACCCGGCGCGCATCCAGCGTTCGCGCCTGGAAATCGCAGCCACCTGGCTGGCGCTCGGCCTGGATACCGACACGGCGACCTTCTACCGTCAGTCCGACATCCCGGAAATCCCGGAGCTGTGCTGGCTGCTGACCTGCGTGGCCGGCAAGGGCCTGCTCAACCGCGCCCATGCCTACAAGGCCTCGGTGGACAAGAATGTCGAGCAGGGCGAAGACCCGGACGCCGGCGTGACCATGGGCCTGTTCAGCTACCCGGTGCTGATGGCGGCGGACATCCTGATGTTCAACGCGCAGAAGGTGCCGGTCGGCCGCGACCAGATCCAGCACGTGGAGATGGCCCGTGACATCGGTCAGCGCTTCAACCACCTGTTTGGCCAGGGCAAGGAGCTGTTCGCCCTGCCCGAGGCGGTGATCGAGGAAGACGTGGCGACCCTGCCAGGCCTCGACGGGCGCAAGATGAGCAAGAGCTACGACAACACCATCCCGCTGTTCGGCACTGCCAAGCAGCTCAAGGACGCCGTGGCCCGCATCGTCACCGACTCCCGCCTGCCGGGCGAGCCGAAAGATGCGGACAACGCCCACCTGTTCACGCTGTATCAGGCCTTCGCCAGCCAGTCGCAGCAGGCCGAGTTCCGTGCCGAGCTGGAAGGTGGCCTGGCCTGGGGTGAGGCGAAGAATCGTCTGTATCAACTGCTCGAAGGCGAACTGGGCGAGGCCCGTGAGCGCTACAACGCGTTGATCGCCCGCCCGGCCGACCTGGAAGACATCCTGCTGGCGGGCGCGGCCAAGGCGCGCCGGATCGCCACGCCATTCCTCGGTGAGCTGCGCGAAGCCGTTGGCCTGCGTTCGTTCCGCGAGCAGGTGCAGGTCGCTGGTGGCGAGAAGAAGAAAGCGGCCAAGAGTGCACGCTTCGTCAGCTTCCGCGACGAGGACGGCAGCTTCCGCTTCCGCCTGCTGGATGCCGATGGTGAGCAACTGCTGCTGTCGAAATCCTTCGCCGATGGCAAGTCGGCCGGCATGGTCAACAAGCGCCTGCAGTCCGGCGAGGCGCTGGACCTGCGCAGCGAAGGCCTGAGCGTCGGCGTCTGGCTGGAGGGCGAGTGCGTGGCCAACAGCCCCGAGTTCACCGATGCAGCGGCACTGGAAACCGCGACCACCCGCCTGCGCGAGGCGCTGGCACCGGCTGAATGAGGCAGTGGGGGCGGCGATGACTCGCCGCCCCTATCGCTGCTGTCACGGTACGTACCTTCCTGGTAGCGGCTCCCGTCGTCCACAGCTTGCGCAGAACGCGCAACAGACCCTAAAGTACGCCCCCGTTTTTACTTGCCCGGCTAACGAATCATGACTCCGCTAGAGCGCTATCAGGCCGACCTCAAACGTCCGGACTTCTTCCATGATGCGGCGCAGGAAACTGCCGTGCGCCATCTGCAGCGTCTCTACGACGACCTGGTGGCCAGTGAGTCGGCCAAGCCGGGGCTGCTGGGCAAGCTGTTCGGCAAGAAGCCGCAGGGTCCGGTCAAGGGCCTGTACTTCTGGGGCGGCGTGGGTCGCGGCAAGACCTACCTGGTGGACACCTTTTTCGACGCCTTGCCGTTCGAGCAGAAGATGCGCACCCACTTCCACCGCTTCATGAAGCGCGTGCACGAGGAAATGCGCACCCTCAAGGGCGAGAAGAACCCGCTGACCATCATCGGCAAGCGGTTCGCCGACGAGGCGCGGGTGATCTGCTTCGACGAGTTCTTCGTCAGCGACATCACCGATGCGATGATCCTCGCCACCCTGATGGAAGAGCTGTTCAAGAACGGCGTTTCGCTGGTGGCGACCTCCAACATCGTCCCGGACGGCCTGTACAAGGATGGCCTGCAACGCGCGCGCTTCCTGCCGGCCATCGCACTGCTCAAGCAGCACACCGACATCGTCAACGTCGACAGCGGGGTCGATTACCGCCTGCGTGCCCTGGAGCAGGCCGAACTGTTCCACTTCCCGCTCGGTCCGGCTGCCGAAGAGAGCCTGCTGACCAGCTTCCGCAGCCTGCTGCCGGACTGCACGCACATGGTCGAGAACGAAGCGCTGATGATCGAGAACCGCGCCATTAACGCCGTGCGGGTCTGCGAGGATGTGGCCTGGTTCGAATTCCGCGAACTGTGCGATGGCCCACGTAGCCAGAACGACTACATCGAGCTGGGCAAGATCTTCCACGCGGTGATCCTGGCCAACGTCGAGCAGATGACCGTGGCCAAGGACGACATGGCGCGGCGCTTCATCAACCTGGTGGACGAGTTCTACGACCGCAACGTCAAGCTGATCATCTCGGCTGAGGTGGAGCTGAAGGACCTGTACACCGGCGGACGCCTGACCTTCGAGTTCCAGCGGACCCTGAGCCGGTTGCTGGAGATGCAGTCCCACGAGTTCCTCTCGCGACCGCACAAGCCCTGACCAGAAAGGCTGCCGAGAGGCAGCCTTTTTTGTGGGCCTCAGTTTTTCGCCAGTTTCTGCTCGTGCTGGGCGAGCAGTTTCTGCGCATGGGCCACTTCCAGGGCCTCCATGGCGCTGATCGGCCGGGCATTGGCGGCGCGCTTCAGGTGCTCCAGGGCCTTGGCCTCTTCGTCGTCGCCGTACACGTAGCCCAGGGCATTGGCGTATTCGTAGTGGCCGATGGGCAGGTCATCCTTGGCCTTGAAACTGAGGGAGAAGTACTTCTCCATGTTGTCGGCGCTGACCCCGTAGGTCATTTTCCCGACCAGCTTGCCCACCTTGCGGATCACGCCGGCCTCGTAACCGCCATACAGGGCGAGGGCGAACGGGTGCTGCGGCTGCTTGGCCAGCAGGGCGTCGAGCTCATCGGGGATCTGTGAGGTGTAGCCGCGCTTCAGCACCACCGGCACCGACAGCTCTTCGCCCAGGCGGGCCTTGGCATAGACGCGGCCGAACTGGGCCACGGTGTCGGCCTGCACCAGGTCGCCGGCCTGGTCGGTGTAGGCGATCACCTCTTCCAGCAACCGGTGCTTCTCCTCCTGGTTCGGCGCCAGGAACATGGCATACAGCACCTGGGCGAACAGTGCGGGAATCTGCCCGCCGACCCCGAGCGCTTCGCCTTGCTGGCGGGCTTCGGCGAAGTCGCCGCGGAACATCAGGCGCCACACGTCCTGGAGCTTTGCCGCATAGGCTTCGGCATCCCTGGGGTTGCCGCTAGCGTCCAGGGCTTTCGGGTAGCGGGCAGCCATGGCGGTCACCCAGGCGGCATCCGGGAAGGGGTAATCGGCGCCGAAGCCCCGGGTCAGCTGTGGCCAGGCCTGGCGCAGCTTGTCGCCGGAGTAGTCGTAGGCGCTCTGGTCGTAGGGGAAAGGTTTCCAGGCGTCTTCCGCCGCGACGGCAAAACTGCAGAAGACGAGGAGGGCAGTGAGAAGGCGGCGCATGGCAATGACCTGTGGTGATGATGAAGAGTCCCGTGGGGATGTCTCGATCATAGGGCGATGCCCTGCGCCGCCTACCTATCCAAGGGTGAGTCGGGCCTCGCGGAACGCCGCGGCGGCTCCTGTCATCCCCATCCTAAGCATGGCCGTCCTTGTGCTGGAACTGGCGACGGTAGAGGTTGGGTGACAGGTCTGTGTGCTGGCGGAACAGGCGGGCGAAGAAGCTCGCGTCGTCGTAGCCCACTTCGTAGCTGATGGTCTTGATGCTCTTGCGCGTGGCGCTGAGCAGGCCCTTGGCTGTTTCGATGCGTAACCGTTGCAGGTAGTGCAGCGGCTTGTCGCCGGTGGCGGTCTGGAAGCGGCGCATGAAGTTGCGGATGCTCATGCCGTGTTCCCGGGCGACGTCTTCGAAGCGGAACTTGTCGGAGAAGTGTTCCTCCAGCCACTGCTGGATCTGCAGGATGGTCAGGTCGTGGTGCAGCTTCTGACCGCCGAAGCCGATGCGTCCGGGCGTGTAGCTGCGCTGCACCTCGTAGAGGATGTCGCGGGCCACGCCCTGGGCCACGCTGGCGCCGCAGAAGCGTTCGATCAGGTAAATGTACAGGTCGCAGGCAGAGGTCACACCGCCGGCGCAGTACAGGTTGTCGGCGTCGGACAGGTGTTTTTCCTGGTTCAGCAGAACCTTGGGGAAGCGTTCGGCGAACTCGCGGAAGAACCGCCAGTAGGTGGTAGCCTCCTTGCCGTCGAGCAGCCCGGCCTGGGCCATCCAGAACACACCGGTGGCCTCGCCGCAGATGGCGCTGCCGCTGGCGTGGCGAGTCTTGAGCCAGGCGAGCACCTGGGGGTGGCGCTGGCAGAGTGCGTCGAAGTCGTCCCAGAAGGCGGGCAGGATGATGATGTCGGCCTCATCGAGGGCGCCGTCGACGGGGATCATGACATTGCTGAAGCTGCGTACTGGTTGCCCGTCGGGGCTGACCAGGTGGATCTCGAAACTGGGGGTCAGGCCCAAGCCCTGTTGCTTGCCGTAGCGCAGGCTGGCCATGTGGAAGAAATCCTTGGCCTGCATCAGGGTGGAGGCGAACACGCCTTCGGTGGCAAGGATACTGACGCGCGTGAGCCGCGCGGACGACTGAGTGTTCATTGCTTTTATTCTTATGACGAAAGGAGGAGCGCGTTCCACGCGGCCCTGGTGGGTTCGGGTGGGGGTAAAGTGGTCAAGATACGGCTGGATCGTCTTATTTTTTGGCGCATGTGTCCAGTGTGAGTGCTGCGCCGACTGTCCTACAGTTTTCGCCTGCTCGTTATGCCCAACCCATGTTCCTTCAGGTGCCCCCATGATTCCAAGAACGATCTTCAGCTCCGACCACGAACTGTTTCGCGACAGCGTGCGCAAGTTTCTCGAACAGGAGGCGGTGCCCTTTCATCACCAGTGGGAGAAGGACGGCTACATCGATCGCCAGCTGTGGAACAAGGCGGGGGAGGCCGGCATGCTCTGCTCGCACATTCCCGAGGAATATGGCGGCATGGGCGCCGATTTCCTCTACAGCACCGTGGTGATCGAGGAGATCGGTCGGCTGGGGCTGACCGGCATCGGTTTCTCCCTGCATTCCGACATCGTGGCGCCCTACATCCTGCATTACGGCTCCGAGGCGCTGAAGCACAAGTACCTGCCCAAGCTGGTGTCCGGCGAGATGGTCACCGCCATCGCCATGACCGAGCCCGGCGCCGGCTCCGACCTGCAGGGGGTAAAGACCACCGCTGTGCTGGACGGCGACGAGTACGTGATCAATGGGTCCAAGACCTTCATCACCAACGGCTACCTGGCCGACCTGGTGATCGTGGTCGCCAAGACCGACCCGAAGGCCGGTGCCAAGGGCACCAGCCTGTTCCTGGTCGAGGCCGGTACGCCAGGGTTCTCCAAGGGCAAGCGCCTGGAGAAGGTCGGGATGAAGGCTCAGGACACCTCCGAGCTGTTCTTCCAGGACGTGCGCGTGCCCAAGGAAAACCTGCTGGGCCAGGCCGGCTTGGGCTTCGCCTACCTGATGCAGGAGCTGCCCCAGGAGCGCCTGACCGTTGGTATCGGCGCGCTGGCCTCGGCTGAAGCGGCATTGCGCTGGACCCTCGATTACACCCGTGAGCGCAAGGCGTTCGGCAAGTCGGTCGCCGACTTCCAGAACACCCGTTTCAAACTGGCGGAAATGGCCACCGAGATTCAGGTGGGGCGCGTGTTCGTCGACCGCTGCCTGGAACTGCACCTGCAGGGCAAGCTGGATGTGCCGACGGCGGCGATGCTCAAGTACTGGGGCACCGACCTGCAATGCAAGGTGCTCGACGAGTGCGTGCAGCTGCATGGCGGCTACGGGTTCATGTGGGAGTACCCGGTGGCGCGTGCCTGGGCTGATGCCCGGGTGCAACGGATCTACGCCGGTACCAATGAAATCATGAAGGAAATCATTGCCCGCGCGCTCTGAGTCAGTGGCGTTCGCCTGTGCGTGAGTGGGGTGATCGATAGGGCGAACTCGCGCGTCGCCCTGTGGCTCCAAGGCAGAAATGCCTGGAGAACCCCATGACCCGACTGAGCGACCTCGCGACATCCCCCTTTGCCGATTGGGATGGCAGCCCTGCAGCGGCCCGTGAGCTGCAGACGCGCCTGGCCAGGCAGGTGCGGCTGGAGGATGACTACCCGCCGTTGCGGCGGCTGGCCGGGGTGGACGTCGGCTTCGAGGAGGGCGGCAGCATCACCCGCGCCGCCGCGGTGCTGCTCGACGCCGATACGCTCGAGCCGCTGGCGGAATGCGTGGCGCGGATTCCCACCTGCATGCCCTACGTACCGGGCCTGCTGTCCTTTCGCGAATTACCGGCGTTGCTGCAGGCCCTGGCCGGGTTGCCGCAGGAGCCGGATCTGATCATGGTCGACGGTCACGGTATTGCGCACCCGCGTGGGTTGGGCATTGCCGCGCACCTGGGGGTGGTCAGTGGCTTTCCCACCATCGGCGTGGCCAAGAAGATTCTCACGGGCAGCCATGGCGAGCTGGGGCAGGAACGGGGCGCTCAGGTCGAGCTGCTGAACAGGAAAGGCGAGCTGATCGGCTGGGTGTTGCGCAGCAAGGACCGGGTACGGCCGCTGATCGTGTCGCCGGGAAATCGGGTCAGTCTCGAGCGTGCGCCGGAGTTGGTGATGGCCTGCGTTCGCCGCCATCGCCTGCCCGAGCCGACCCGACTGGCCGACCGCCTGGCATCGCGGCGCGATACCAGGCGGGGTCAGCCGTCGCTGTTTTAGGGCGCCGGGTTGGGCTGGGCCTTGTGGATGGCGTCGATGCCGGCCAGCACCTCTTCGGAGAGTGTCAGCTCGCTGCTGGTCAGGTTGCTTTCCAGCTGCTCCAGGTTGGTCGCGCCAATGATGTTGCTGGTCACGAACGGCTGGGCGGTGACGAAGGCCAGGGCCATCTGTGCCGGGTCCAGGCCGTGTTGGCGAGCTAGGGCCACGTACTGCGAGCAGGCGGACTCGGACTGCGGGTTGGTGTAGCGGGTGAAGCGGCTGAACAGGCTGATGCGAGCCTTGTCCGGGCGAGCGCCACCTTCGTATTTGCCCGAGAGCATGCCGAAGGCCAGTGGCGAGTAGGCCAGCAGACCGCATTGCTCGCGGATGGCCACCTCGGCCAGACCGACCTCGAAGCTGCGGTTGAGCAGGTTGTAGGGGTTCTGGATCGAGACCGCGCGCGGCAGGCCGCGGCTTTCGGCCAGTTGCAGGAACTTCATGGTGCCCCACGGGGTTTCGTTGGACAGGCCGATGTGGCGGATCTTGCCGGCCTTGACCTGCTCGTCGAGCACCTCGAGGGTTTCCTCCAGCGGCGTGAAGTCGGTGTCCTGGTGACGGTAGCCAAGCTGGCCGAAGAAGTTGGTCGGACGCTCCGGCCAGTGCATCTGATAGAGGTCGATCCAGTCGGTCTGCAGGCGCTTGAGGCTGGCGTCCAGCGCGGCGACGATGTGCTGGCGGTTGAATTTCAACTGGCCGTCGCGGATGTGGGTGATGCCGTTGCCGGGGCCGGCGATCTTGGTGGCGAGGATCCAGTCGGCGCGGTCACCGCGCGTCTGGAAGTACTCGCCGATGATCTGTTCGGTCTTGCTGTAGGTCTCTGCCCGTGGCGGTACCGGGTACATTTCCGCGGTATCGATGAAATTGATGCCGTAGGCCTTGGCGCGCTCGATCTGGGCGAACGCCTCGCTGGCCACGTTCTGCTCGCCCCAGGTCATGGTGCCCAGGCACAGGGCGCTGACGTTCAGATCGGTACGGCCAAGTTTGCGGTAATTCATCAGGTGCTCCTTCTGCGTGAAGGGATGCATACAAGCAGGTTGAATTTATTTTCGCAATCTGCATAATTGCGCACCTCTTTCAGCGGTGGAAGTGATGCGCCGCCTGCCGAAGAATCTTGCCGTAACACGGACGCGCTGACCCGAGCCCCCGATAGCGTCTGTCTGCGGCTGCCTTTGACTTGTCAAAGTACGCACTATTCAGTAAGATCCGCCGTCTTATTTATCAGGGCGGCCCCTGAGGCTATAAAGAATGAAAACTTTTACTGCTAAACCGGAAACAGTAAAGCGCGACTGGTTTGTCGTCGACGCTGCTGGTCAGACCCTGGGTCGTCTGGCCACCGAAATCGCGAGCCGTCTGCGTGGCAAGCACAAGCCTGAATACACTCCGCACGTTGATACCGGCGACTACATCGTCGTGATCAATGCCGAGCAGGTACGTGTCACCGGTGCCAAGACCTCTGACAAGATGTACTACTCTCACTCCGGTTTCCCGGGTGGCATCAAGTCGATCAACTTCGAAAAGCTGATCGCCAAGGCGCCAGAGCGTGTGATCGAGACCGCGGTCAAGGGCATGCTGCCTAAGAACCCGCTGGGTCGCGACATGTACCGTAAGCTGAAAGTCTATGCGGGCGCTACTCATCCGCACACTGCTCAGCAGCCCCAAGAACTGAAGATTTAACGGAATAGTTCATTATGTCGGCGACTCAAAACTACGGCACTGGCCGTCGCAAGACTGCAACCGCACGCGTATTCCTGCGTCCGGGCAATGGCAAGATCTCCATCAATAACCGCACCCTCGACACCTTCTTCGGTCGCGAAACTGCCCGCATGGTCGTTCGCCAGCCGCTGGAACTGATCGAGATGACCGAGAAGTTCGACATCTACGTCACCGTCGTCGGTGGTGGTGTCAGCGGTCAGGCCGGTGCTATCCGTCACGGCATCACCCGTGCCCTGATGGACTACGACGAATCCCTGCGTCCTGCCCTGCGCAAGGCCGGTTTCGTGACTCGCGATGCTCGCGAAGTAGAGCGTAAGAAAGTTGGTCTGCGTAAAGCGCGTAAGCGTCCGCAGTACTCCAAGCGTTAATTCGCTACTTGCGTTCAAGAACGCCCAGTTTCCTTCCGGAACTGGGCGTTTTTTATGGTTGCTAAGTTGTTATGCGACATCATGCCGCAGCCATGAACCCTGCGTCCTGTAAGGTTTCGAAGGCCTTCTGATGGGGTAATTACCTTGTCAGAAAAGGGGCTTTTCTTTACCATTTGGCGAATTTTTTGCGCGACTCGATTTTTACTTAGTAGAGGCCTGAACAACAGGCCACAAAGCTGATGGGAGACGACTGAATGAGCAATGACGGCGTGAATGCAGGCCGGCGTCGCTTCTTGGTAGCAGCCACTTCTGTGGTGGGTGCTGCTGGAGCGGTGGGTGCCGCGGTCCCGTTCGTGGGGTCATGGTTCCCTAGCGCCAAGGCCAAAGCTGCCGGTGCACCTGTAAAGGTGAACGTCAGCAAGATCGAGCCGGGCCAGCAAATGGTTGCCGAATGGCGGGGGCAGCCGGTGTTCATCGTGCGCCGTACCGACGAGATCCTGGGCAACCTGACCAAGATCGAAGGCCAACTGGCCGACGTCGAGTCGCAGGCATCCGTGCAGCCGACCTACGTCGACCCGAAAACGCGTTCGATCAAGCCTGAGATCCTGCTGCTGGTCGGCCTGTGCACCCACCTGGGCTGCTCGCCGTCCTTCCGCCCGGAAGTCGCGCCGGCGGACCTGGGCGCGGATTGGGTCGGTGGTTACTTCTGCCCATGCCACGGTTCTCGCTATGACCTCGCTGGCCGTGTCTACAAGTCGCAGCCTGCACCCTTGAACCTGCCAGTACCGCCGCACATGTACGAGTCGGATGATGTGATCGTCATCGGTGTGGACCAGGAGCAAGCATGATGAATAAGTTCATGGAATGGGTGGATGCCCGCTTCCCCGCCACCAAGATGTGGGAAGACCATCTGAGCAAGTACTACGCACCGAAGAACTTCAACTTCTTCTACTTCTTTGGCTCCCTGGCACTGCTGGTGCTGGTCAACCAGATCGTTACCGGTATCTGGCTGACCATGAGCTTCACCCCGTCGGCCGAAGAAGCATTCGCTTCGGTTGAGTACATCATGCGTGACGTGGAGTACGGCTGGATCCTGCGCTACCTGCACTCCACCGGTGCATCGGCGTTCTTCGTCGTGGTCTACCTGCACATGTTCCGCGGCCTGCTCTACGGCTCCTACCAGAAGCCTCGCGAGCTGGTGTGGATCTTCGGCATGCTGATCTACCTGCTGCTGATGGCCGAGGCCTTCATGGGTTATCTGCTGCCTTGGGGCCAGATGTCCTACTGGGGTGCCCAGGTGATCATCTCTCTGTTCGGCGCGATTCCGGTGATCGGCGATGACCTGACCCAGTGGATCCGCGGTGACTACCTGATCTCCGGTATCACCCTGAACCGCTTCTTCGCCCTGCATGTGGTTGCCCTGCCGATCGTGATTCTCGGTCTGGTGGTTCTGCACATCCTGGCGCTGCACGAAGTGGGTTCAAACAACCCGGATGGCGTCGACATCAAGAAGAAGAAGGATGAGAACGGTGTGCCGCTCGACGGCATCGCCTTCCACCCTTACTACACCGTCAAAGACATCGTTGGTGTCGTGGTGTTCCTGTTCGTGTTCTGCTTCGTGGTGTTCTTCTTCCCGGAAATGGGCGGTTACTTCCTCGAGAAGCCGAACTTCGAAGCGGCCAACCCGTTCAAGACCCCTGAGCACATCGCACCGGTCTGGTACTTCACCCCGTACTACGCGATTCTGCGTGCGGTTCCGGACAAGCTGCTCGGTGTAATCGCCATGGGCGCGGCCATCGCTGTTCTGTTCGTGCTGCCATGGCTGGACCGTAGCCCGGTCAAATCCATGCGCTACAAGGGCTGGATGAGCAAGGCCTGGCTGGTGATCTTCTGCGTGTCGTTCGTGATTCTGGGTGTGCTGGGCGTTCTGTCCCCGACTCCGGGTCGTACGCTGCTGTCTCAGGTCTGTACGTTCCTGTACTTCGCGTACTTCCTGCTGATGCCGTTCTACACCAAGCTCGAGAAGACCAAACCGGTTCCGGAAAGGGTGACTGGCTGATGAAAAAGCTATTTGCTGCATTTGTTATTGCTGCGCTGCCAGCCCTGGCTATGGGTGCTGCGAGCAACTATCCGCTGGATAAAGTGGATATCGACCTGACCGACAAAGCTGCCATGCAGGACGGCGCGCGTACCTTCGCCAACTACTGCATGGGCTGCCACGCGGCCCAGTACCAGCGTTACGAGCGCGTTGCCGACGACCTCGGCATCCCGCACGAAATCATGCTGGACAACCTGGTATTCAATGACGCCAAGATCGGCGATCACATGAAGATCGGTATGAAGCCCGACGACGCCAAGAACTGGTTCGGCGCGGCTCCGCCCGATCTGACCCTGGTCGCTCGTGTACGTGGCACCGACTGGCTGTACACCTACCTGCGTACGTTCTACGAAGATCCGACCCGTCCTCTGGGTGCGAACAACAAGGTCTTCCCGAACGTCGGTATGCCCAACGTCCTGGTCGGCCTGCAGGGTCGCCAGTACATCGGCTGCAAGCAGGTTCAGGTCGTCGAAGACGGCAAGAAGCAATTCGATCCGTTGACCGGTACGCCGATCACCCATGAAGCGTGCGACCAGCTGACCATCGAGCCGAACACCGGCACGTTGAACGAAGCGGAATTCGACGAGAAGATCCAGAATCTCGTGACCTTCCTGGCTTACTCGTCCAACCCGGTCAAGCTCGAAAGCCGCCGCATCGGTACCTACGTACTGCTGTACCTGGCCTTCTTCTTTGTATTCGCCTACCTGCTCAAGCGTGAATACTGGAAGGACATACACTAAGTTATCGCTTCTCCGTTGTAGACCTGCGCGCCCTATTGGGCGCGCAGGTTTTTCTGCACCACATAACCTGATAAGCGAGGAGGATCGCCATGGGCGTGACCAATCGGTTGGCCTGTTACTCCGACCCCGCCGACCACTATTCCCACCGCGTACGCATCGTGCTCGCCGAGAAGGGTGTTGGCGCGGAGATCATCACTGTCGAGCCGGGGCGTTACCCGCCGAAGCTGCTGGAAGCCAACCCGTACGCCACCTTGCCGACGCTGGTCGATCGCGATCTGGCCTTGTACGAATCGACCGTGGTGATGGAGTATCTGGATGAGCGTTATCCGCATCCGCCCCTGTTGCCGGTCTACCCGGTGGCGCGTGCCAACAGCCGTCTGCTGATCCACCGTATCCAGCGTGACTGGTGCGCCCTGGTCGATCTGATTCTGGATCCGCGCAGCAAGGAGCCGGCTCGGGTGCAGGCGCGCAAGGAATTGCGCGAAAGCCTGACCGGTGTTTCGCCGCTGTTTGCTGACAAGCCTTACTTTCTCAGTGAAGAGCTCAGCCTGGTGGATTGCTGCCTGCTGCCGATTCTCTGGCGTTTGCCGGTTCTGGGTATCGAACTGCCGAAGCCAGCCAAGCCGCTGCTCGATTACATGGATCGCCAGTTCGCTCGCGAGGCCTTCCAGGCCAGTCTGTCACCCGTTGAACGCGATATGCGTTGAGGCTTGAGGAAACCCTGATGAACTCCAGTCGCCCCTACCTGATCCGCGCACTGTACGAGTGGATCGTCGACAACGACTGCACGCCGCACTTGCTGGTCAATGCCGAGTACGAGGGGGTGCAGGTGCCTCCAGGGTTCGCCAATGACGGGCAGATCGTGCTCAACGTATCGCCCAGTGCGGTGCGTCACCTGAACATGGATAACGAGGCGGTGAGCTTCGAGGGGCGCTTTGGCGGAGTGGCACACAGCCTCTTCATCCCCACCAGTGCCGTGCTGGCCATCTACGCGCGTGAGAATGGCCAGGGCATGGTCTTCGACCTGGAGCCGCCCGTGGTGGACGAGGAAGAGGGCGATGACGACCAGGGGCCGCCTGATGACGAGCCGCCACGGCCGAGCGGACGCCCCAGCCTGAAAGTGGTCAAGTAATGAAAAAGGCGATCCGAGGATCGCCTTTTTTGTGCCTGCTGCGCAGCGTTAGTTGGTGTACTGGAAGAGCTTGATGATCTTCTGTACGCCGGAAACGCCCTGCACCAGGTTGGTCGCCTGGTTGGCTTCCTGGCGGGTCACCAGGCCCAGCATGTAAACGATGCCGTTCTCAGTGATCACCTTGATGCGCGAGCCGGGGATGTTGCTGTCGGCCAGCATCTGCGTCTTGATCTTGGTGGTCAGCAGCGAGTCGTTGCTGCGGGCCAGGAAGGACGTCGGCGGCAGGATCTGCAGTTCGTTGTGGACGCGCACCACGCCATTTGCCTTTCGCGCGGCCTGTTCGGCGATCTGCTTGAGCTCGGCGCGCGGCGTCTGGCCGGCCAGCAGTACCACGCCGTTGTAGCTGGTGACCACGATGTGCGAGGTCGGGCTGTTCAGGTCGTTGTGCGCCTTGCTGATGTTGGAGCTGACCTCGGGTGCGAGGAACTGGTCATCGATCTTGTTGCCGATGCTGCGGTTGCCGCAGCCGGCAAGCGCCAGGGTGAACGCCAGGGTGACGAGGATCAGTGCGGAACGCGTCATTCTTCACTCCCAAACAGTGAGCTGTCGATAAGGTCGCACAGGCAGTGGATGGCCAGCAGGTGGACTTCCTGGATGCGTGCGGTGACTTTGGACGGGACGCGGATCTCCACGTCCTCGGGCAGCAGCAGGGAGGCCATGCCGCCGCCGTCACGGCCGGTGAGGGCGACCACGGTCATCTCGCGGTCATGGGCCGCCTGGATGGCCTGGATCACGTTGGCCGAGTTGCCGCTGGTGGAGATGGCCAGCAGGACGTCACCCGGCTGGCCGAGTGCGCGAATCTGCTTGGAGAACACCTCGTTGTAGCTGTAGTCGTTGGCGATCGAGGTGATGGTCGAGCTGTCGGTGGTCAGGGCGATGGCAGGCAGGCTCGGACGCTCGCGCTCGAAGCGGTTGAGCAGCTCGGAGGAGAAGTGCTGGGCATCGCCGGCAGAACCGCCATTGCCGCAGGAGAGGATCTTCCCCTCGCTGAGCAGCGCCTGAACCATGACCTGGCTGCCGTGCTCGATGAACGGAACGAGCACTTCCATGGCCTGTTGCTTGGTTTCGATGCTGGCTTGGAACAGCTGGCGAATACGGGCTTGCATATCCATCGGAGAGATAACCTTTAGTGTGTCGACCGTTCAGGCTTCAAAAGCATGCTGAATCCAGTTCGGCCGCGGGGGTGAGTTGCCATCGGCGTCGATGGCAATCACGTCAAAACGGCATGGGTGCTTGGCCCAGCGCGAATCCTGTTGCAAGAAATACGTGGCGGCCAGTATGAGCTTCTCGCGCTTGCGCGCATCCACGCTTTCCACTGCGCCGCCCCAGGCGGTATGCCGCCTGTAGCGAACCTCGACGAATACTACTGTATCGCGATCAAGCATGACCAGATCGAGCTCGCCCCGCTTGCATCGCCAGTTCTGGGCAATCAGGCGCAGGCCTTCTCGTTCCAGGAGCTGGCGGGCCAGCGCTTCGGCAGCGTTGCCGCTGCCTTGTGCGTCGCGTCGTCCGATCAATTCGGCGTGTCAGGAAGGCGCTGGACCTGGCCGTCACGGAATTCTGCCCAGGGCAGTTGGCGCTCGACGCGCTGCGACGGATTGAGGCTCAGGCTGCCGGACAGGCCGTCCACGCGGGAGGCGGGCAGGGCTTTCAGCTGGCTGAGGCGCGGCGCCAGGCGGTAGGCGTCGACGCCCATGGCGTACAGGCGGCCAAGGCTGCCACCGGCCTGTGGCCACTGGCTGTCGACCTGCTGGCGCAGCGGATCGTTGACGTCCAGCAGCCACGGGGTTTCGCAGAAGCGGATGCCATTCAGGTCCAGGTACTGGGCCTGGCTGTGGTTGCCGGTGAACAGGTGCGACGTGGCATAGACCGGTACGTCGCCGGCGTACTGGAACGCCAGGGTCGGTTTGATCTGCTGGGCCTGCTGCGGGGTGGCGGCCAGGAAGATGAAGTCGACGTCCTGGCGGCGCGACGGTTGTGCGGCCACGGATACGCCCAGGGTGTTCTGCAGGCGTTTGGCGCGGGCTTCGCTCTGGCGCAGCTGGAACAGTTCGGCGATCTGGCGGGCTAGCTCCACCGGCTGATCGACATGCTCGGCGGCGATCAGGGTGCCGCCCTGGGCCTGCCAGCTCTGGCGGAAGGCATCGAGTACACGATCACCCCAGTCGCCACGCGGCACCAGGGCCACGGCACGGCGCATGCCATCGGCCCAGGCGCGGCGCGCGGCTTCGCGGGCTTCGTCTTCGGCAGCCAGGCCGAACTGGAACAGCTGGGGTGGGCCTTCCTGGCCGGCGTCGGCGTAGTTCAGGGCGAGGGTGGTGATCGGCAGTTGCTCGCGGTCACCCAGCTGCTTGACCAGCGGCTTCTCCAGCGGGCCGATCACCAGTTGGGCGCCAGCGGCCTGGGCCTGGCGGTAGAAGTCGTCCAGGGAGCTGATGCGCGAGCTGTCGTACACCTGGATGTTCGGTGGGTTCTGGCCGGCCTGCTGAGCCTGGTAGTGAGCGGCCAGGAAGCCGTCGCGCAGTGCCCGGGCCACGCTGGCGAGCTGACCTTCCTGGGGCAGCAGCAGGGCGACTTCGGTCAGTGGCTGGCTGGCCAGTTCCTTCAGTTGGGCGAGTGGTTTCGGCAGTTGAATGGCCGCCGGGTGGTCGGCGTTCTGCGTGCGCCAGGTGTCGATCGCGGCCTGTTGCTGTTCCAGGGTGCCGGCGCTCTTCGAGGCACGGGCCAGGGCCAGCCAGCCGGCCAGGTCGGCGTCGGCGCTGGCCTGCAATTGATCGGCGGGCAGGCTGGACACCAGCGTCCAGATGGTTTCATGGTTGCTGGCTGCCGCTTCGCCGCTCAGCAGCGGGGCGATGAACACGCGCTCGCGCGCTGCCGCGAGGGGCTGGCCGGTGGCCTGCAGGGCGCTGGCGCGTGCCAGCTGGGTGCGAATCTGCTGCTCGATCGGCAGCTCGGCCAGGCGCTCCAGGCTCGGGTGCTGGAGTGCGGTCAGCGCGGCCTTGGGCTTGTTGCGCGCCAGGGCCAGTTCGGCGGCCAGGGTGCTGGCGTAGATTTGCTGGGCGGGTTTGAGGCTTTCCAGGGGGACCTGTTCGAGAATGCCGGCGGCGCGGCCGATGTCCTTCTGCTGGTACGCCAGGTCGGCCGCCGACAGGCGCAGCAGCGCCGCTTGCTCGGCCTGGCTGTTGCCAGCCTGCTGCAGCAGTTGGTCGATATTGGCTTGTGGCGTGCGGGGCAACTCGCCCAGGTTGGATGACGGGGAGCTGGCGCAGGCGGCAAGCAGGCCGACCATGCAGGCGAGAGTAAGCGGGCGCAGGCAAGCGATCATGTAAACGTTCCTGATACTTGATCAAATGAACGTCGAATTGTACCCAAGCCCTGGCGGTGACGCGATGACGAAGGGCGAGAACCTGTCCACGAACTCTCTTGTGCGGCGCTGGAGCGGGGCGGAAATCTATCGGTGGTGGTGAATCGTGGGGCGGACGCAAACGGGCTACAATGCGCGCTTTCCCGATTTGAAGAGGCATGGCTTGTGACTGCAACCGGCGCGGCGACTCCCACTCCTGGCACCCTTTATGTGGTCGCCACGCCGATCGGCAATCTGGACGACATCAGCGCCCGTGCGCTGAAGATCCTTCGTGAGGTGGCGCTGATCGCGGCCGAGGACACTCGCCACTCGGCTCGTCTGATGCAGCATTTCGGTATCGGCACGCCCTTGGCTGCCTGTCATGAGCATAACGAGCGGGATCACGGCAGCCGCTTCATCGCACGTCTGCAGGCGGGGGATGACGTGGCGCTGATCTCCGATGCCGGCACGCCGCTGATCTCCGACCCGGGCTTTCACCTGGTGCGCCAGGCCCGGGCGGCCGGCATCGCCGTGGTCCCCGTGCCGGGGGCCTGTGCGCTCATTGCCGCGCTGTCGGCGGCAGGCCTGCCGTCGGACCGTTTCATTTTCGAGGGCTTTCTGCCGGCCAAGGCCGTGGGGCGCCGTTCGCGTCTGGAGCAGGTAAAGGAAGAGCCGCGCACGCTGATTTTCTACGAAGCGCCGCACCGTATCCTCGAGTGCCTGGAAGACATGCGAACCGTGTTTGGTGATGAGCGACCGGCGCTGTTGGCGCGGGAGCTGACCAAGACCTTCGAGACCCTCAAGGGCATGCCCCTGGGCGAGTTGTGCGCGTGGGTTGCGGCCGATGCCAATCAGCAGCGGGGCGAGTGCGTGGTACTGGTGGCGGGCTGGCAGGCGGCGGAAGACGAAGACGCCGTCAGTGCGGAAGCGATGCGGGTGCTAGATCTGCTGCTGGGCGAAATGCCCCTCAAGCGCGCGGCAGCCGTGGCGGCGGAGATCACCGGGGTACGCAAGAACCTGCTCTACCAGGCGGCATTGGCGCGACAGAAAGACGCGTGAGCCTTGTTCTATTGTGTCGCTGCCGCTAACCTTGGCGGCGGAGAGTCGATCGGACAGTCGCTGCCGTGTTTCGTTCCGCGAAGCATGGGGGAGGAAAGTCCGGGCTCCATAGGGCGGAGTGCCAGGTAACACCTGGGGGGCGTGAGCCTACGGAAAGTGCCGCAGAAAATAACCGCCTAAGCGCTTCGGCGCCGGTAAGGGTGAAAAGGTGCGGTAAGAGCGCACCGCACGGCTGGTAACAGTCCGTGGCTAGGCAAACCCCACTCGGAGCAAGACCAAATAGGGTTCCATTGGCGTGGCCCGCGCTGGAACCGGGTAGGTTGCTAAAGGCGTGCAGTGATGTACGCCGTAGAGGAATGGCTGTCCTCGACAGAACCCGGCTTACAGATCGACTCTCCACCTTTCTCTTCCCGCGTTTCGCCTTTTATCTCTCGCTTTTCTAAGATCGAAAAATTCTTACTCTTAACAAACTACTTTAAGTTCGAAGTTCAGTGCTTTGTGCTGCCTGCTTTTTGTGCTCGAAAAACCCTCGAAAGCCTCCGTTTTTACCCCTCAAATATTCGCTAAATCTCCGTCCTGTAAGGATTTTTCCGTTCTGGCGCGCCTTGACGGTGGGGTGGATGCGTTCCTATAGTGTGCGCAGGTGGTAAAAAGTGGCATGAAGTGGGTTTTTTTGGGCATGGATAGCTAATCAGAGGGGAGCGCAGCGTGTTTCGCGGAGCTAACGCCATCAGTCTCGACGCCAAAGGGCGCCTCGCGATGCCGAGTCGGTATCGTGATGAGCTCGTTTCGCGTTGTGCCGGCCAGCTTATCGTGACCATCGATGCCGTTGACCCCTGCCTGTGCGTCTATCCCCTGGCCGAATGGGAACTGATCGAGAACAAGCTGCGCGAGCTGGCCTCTTTCCGCGAAGAGAACCGCCGCCTGCAACGTCTGCTGATCGGTAATGCCGTCGACCTGGAGCTGGATGCCAGTGGCCGCTTCCTGGTTCCACCCCGCCTGCGTGAGTACGCCAAGCTGGACAAGCGCGCAATGCTGGTTGGCCAACTCAATAAATTTCAACTGTGGGATGAAGATGCCTGGAATGCCGTGGCCGATGCCGATCTGGCGGCCATCAAGCAACCGGGTGCTTTGTCCGACGAACTACGTGACCTGATCCTGTGACCATGACCAGCGCCTATAGCCATATCACCGTGCTGCTCGAGGAGGCCGTCGAAGGCCTGGCCTTGCGCGCCGATGGCTGCTACCTGGACGGCACGTTCGGGCGCGGCGGACATAGCCGCCTGATCCTGGAGCGGCTCGGGCCAGACGGTCGCCTACTGGGGTTCGATAAAGATCCCCTCGCAATTGCGACAGGAAATGCGCTGGCGGCCGAAGACGGCCGCTTTGTCGTTGTGCAGCGCAGTTTTGCGGAACTTGGCGACGAAGTCGTTGTCCGCGGCCTGGCGGGCAAGGTCAACGGCATTCTGCTGGACCTGGGTGTGTCTTCGCCGCAGCTGGATGACGCCGAGCGCGGCTTCAGTTTCCTGAACGATGGCCCGCTGGACATGCGCATGGACCCGGATCGCGGCGTCAGTGCCGCGCAGTTCATTGCCAGTGCCAGCGAAGAAGAGATTGCCCGCGTATTCAAGGAATACGGCGAAGAGCGTTTCGCCAAGCGCATGGCCCGTGTCGTGGTGCAGCGTCGTGCCGAGCAGCCGTTCGAGCGCACCGCCGACCTGGCCAATGTCCTGACCGTGGCCAACCCGGCCTGGGAAAAGGGCAAGAATCCGGCCACCCGCGCCTTCCAGGGGCTGCGCATTCATATCAATAACGAGCTGGGTGATCTGGAGCGTGGCCTTGAGGCGGCGCTGGATAACCTCGAGGTCGGTGGCCGTCTGGTCGTCATCAGCTTCCATTCGCTGGAAGACCGCATCGTCAAACTCTTCATGCGCAAGCATGCCAAGGGTGAGATGGACAAGCTGCCCCGCGACCTGCCAATCATTCCCAAGGCCTTCGAGCCGCGTCTCAAGCTGATCGGCAAGCCACAGTTCGCCTCCGAGGCCGAGCTGAAAGCCAACCCGCGCTCCCGTAGCGCGGTCATGCGTGTTGCGGAGAAGTTGCGTTGAACGCCTTTTCCGCCAAGTCACTCCTGGGCGGCCAACTGCGCGGTGGCCTGCCGAAGGGCAGCCTGCTGATGCTGATTCTGTTCCTGCTGGTACTGGGGTCGTCGTTGGCCGTGTCCTACAGCGCCCACTGGAACCGCCAACTGCTGAATAACCTGTACAGCGAACTGAGCGTACGGGACAAGGCGCAGGCCGAGTGGGGCCGCCTGATCCTGGAGCAGAGCACCTGGACCGCGCATAGCCGGATCGAGACCCTGGCCAGCGAACAGCTGAAAATGCGCATCCCGGAAGCGGCCGAAGTGCGGATGGTGAAGCCATGATCGGCCTCGAAGGCGCACTCTACCCCTGGCGTTTCCGCCTGGTGCTGCTGCTCTTGGCCTTGATGGTCGGCGCCATCGCTTGGCGCATCGTCGACCTGCACGTGTTCGACCACGACTTCCTCAAGGCCCATGGCGATGCGCGCAGCGTGCGGCATATCCCGATCCCAGCGCACCGTGGCCTGATGACCGATCGCAACGGCGAGCCGCTGGCGGTCAGCACCCCGGTCACCACCCTGTGGGCCAATGGCAAGGAATTGCAGGCCGGCAAGGCCCAGTGGCCAACCCTGGCCCAGGCCCTCGGCCAGGACCCGAACGGGTTCTCCCAGCGTCTGCAGGCCAATGCCGAGCGCGAATTCATGTACCTGGTCCGCGGCCTGACCCCGGAGCAGGGCCAGCGCATCCTCGACCTGAAAATCCCGGGCGTTTACGCCATCGAGGAATTCCGTCGTTTCTACCCGGCCGGTGATGTGGCGGCCCACGTCGTCGGCTTCACCGATGTCGACGACTTCGGTCGTGAAGGCATGGAGCTGGCGTTCGAGGACTGGTTGGCCGGCGTACCGGGCAAGCGCCAGGTACTCAAGGATCGCCGTGGTCGTCTGATCAAGGACGTCCAGGTGGCGCAGAACGCCAAGGCGGGCAAGTCCCTGGCCCTGTCCATCGACCTGCGCCTGCAATACCTGGCCCACCGCGAGCTGCGCAATGCGCTGGTCGAGTTCGGTGCCCAGGCCGGCAGCCTGGTGATGGTCGACGTGAAGACCGGCGAAGTGCTGGCCATGGTCAACCAGCCCACCTACAACCCGAACAACCGCCGCAACATGCAGCCTGCCGCGATGCGTAACCGCGCGATGATCGACGTGTTCGAGCCCGGTTCCACCATGAAGCCGTTCTCCATGAGCGCGGCCCTGGAAAGCGGGCGCTGGAAGTCCACCGACAAAGTGGACGTGCAGGGCGGCACGCTGCAGATCGGTCGCTACACCATCAAGGACGTGTCCCGCGCGCCCGATGGCGTGCTCGACCTGACCGGCATCCTGATCAAATCCAGTAACGTCGGCATGAGCAAGATCGCCTTCGACATCGGTGGCGAAGCCATCTACTCGGTCATGCAGCAGGTCGGCCTGGGCCAGGACACCGGTCTCGGCTTCCCGGGCGAGCGCGTCGGCAGTCTGCCGAACCACCGCGAGTGGCGCAAGGCCGAAACCGCCACGCTTTCTTATGGCTACGGCCTGTCGGTTACCGCTGTGCAGCTGGCACACGCTTATTCCGTATTGGCCAACAACGGCCGCAGCGTACCGCTGTCGATGGTGCGCATGGACCGCAAGCCGGAGTCCGTGCAAGTGATTCCCGAGTCCGTGGCGATCACCATGCAAGGCATGCTGCAGCAGGTCATCGAAGCGCCAGGTGGCGTATTCCGGGCCAAGGTGCCGGGCTACCACGTGGCGGGCAAGAGCGGCACGGCGCGCAAGGTGTCTTCGGACAGCCGCGGCTACCGCGAGAACGCCTACCGCTCGCTGTTTGCCGGCTTCGGCCCGGTGAGCGACCCGCGTATCGCCGTGGCCATCGTGATCGACGAACCCAGCAAGGGCGGCTACTACGGCGGCCTGGTTTCCGCGCCGGTCTTCGGCAAGGTGATGGCCGGTGCGCTGCGCCTGATGAACATTGTTCCAGACAACCTGCCACCGCCTGTCGAATCGCAGACGGCCGCAGTGAACGACGGTAAGGGAGGGCGTATCTGATGCCCATGCCGCTTAATCAACTCCTGCCGCAAGCCTCCAGTGCCGTGCTGATTCGTGAACTGACCCTGGACAGCCGCAAGGTGCGTCCGGGTGACCTGTTCCTGGCCGTGCCCGGCACCCAGCAGGACGGTCGCGTGCACATTGCCGACGCAATCGCCCGGGGTGCCGCCGCCGTGGCCTACGAGGCCGAAGGCGCTGCCGACATGACGGCCAGCAGTGCCGAACTGGTCGCGATCAAGGGACTGGCCGGCCAGCTGTCCGCCATCGCCGGCCGTTTCTATGGCGAGCCAAGCCGTGGCGTGCACCTGGTGGGGATCACCGGCACCAACGGCAAGACCAGCGTCAGCCAGCTGCTGGCCCAGGCCCTGGATCTGCTGGGCGAGCGCTGTGGCATCGTCGGCACCCTGGGCAACGGCTTCTACAACGCCCTCGAGCTGGGTCGCCACACCACGCCTGATCCCATTGGCGTGCAGGCCACCCTGGCGGACCTGAAAAAGGCCGGTGCCCGTGCCGTGGCCATGGAAGTGTCGTCCCATGGCCTGCACCAGCGCCGCGTCGCGGCCCTGGAGTTCGACGTCGCGGTGTTCACCAACCTGTCCCGCGACCACCTGGATTATCACGGCTCGATGGAGGCCTACGGCGAGGCCAAGGCCGCGCTGTTCGCCTGGTCGGGTCTGCGCTGCCGCGTCATCAACCTGGATGATGCCTTCGGTCGTCAACTGGCACAGGCCGAGCACGACTCCCGCCTGATCAGCTACAGCCTGGAAGACGAGAGCGCCTACCTGTATTGCCATGACGCCCAGTTCGACGACCTGGGCGTACGCGCCACCCTGGTCACGCCGCGCGGCGAAGGCCGTCTGCGCAGTTCGCTGCTCGGTCGGTTCAATTTGAGCAACCTGTTGGCGGTGGTCGGTGCGCTGTTGGCGATGGACTACCCGCTGGACGAGATTCTCAAGGTGCTGCCGAACTTGCAGGGCCCGGTCGGCCGCATGCAGCGCCTCGGTGGGCACGGCAAGCCGCTGGTGGTGGTCGACTACGCCCACACCCCGGATGCCCTGGAAAAGGTGCTCGAGGCCCTGCGTCCTCACGTTCAGGGGCGCCTGCTGTGCCTGTTCGGCTGCGGTGGCGATCGCGATCGCGGCAAGCGCCCGCTGATGGCCGGTGTGGCCGAGCGCCTGGCTGATGCGGTGCTGGTGACCGATGACAACCCGCGCAGCGAAAGCCCTGCGCAGATTTTCGACGACATTCGCCCCGGTTTCACCTCGGCGCAGGGCGTGCGTTTCGTCCATGGCCGTGGCGTTGCCATCGCCCAACTGATTGCCGAGTCCACCGCCGAAGACGTGCTGGTGCTGGCTGGCAAGGGGCACGAGGACTATCAGGAAGTGAACGGCGTTCGCCAGCCTTTCTCCGATCTCGACGAGGCCGCCAAGGCCCTCGCTGCGTGGGAGGTGGCCCATGCTTAAGCCGCTGCGTTTGAGCGAGGTGGTCGTGGCCTTGGATGCGCGCCTGATCGGTGAAGATCGGGTGTTCGACGCCGTCAGCACCGACAGCCGTGGCATCAAGCCGGGCCAGTTGTTCATCGCCCTGACCGGGCCGCGTTTCGACGGGCACGACTACCTGGCGGACGTGGCGGCCAAGGGCGCCGTGGCCGCCCTGGTCGAGCGCGAAGTGGCCGGTGCGCCGCTGCCGCAACTGCTGGTGCGCGATACCCGTCAGGCCCTGGGCCAACTGGGTGCGCTGAACCGCCAGGCCTACGGCGGCCCGCTGGCGGCCGTCACCGGTTCCAGTGGCAAGACCACCGTCAAGGAAATGTTGGCCAGTATCCTGCGTACTGCGTTCACCGAGCAGGGCAATGCCGTGCTCGCCACCCGTGGCAACCTGAACAACGACCTGGGCGCGCCGCTCACCCTGCTGGAGCTGGGCGCCGAGCACAAGGGTGCGGTCATCGAGCTGGGCGCATCGCGCGTGGGCGAAATCGCCTACACCGTCGGCCTGACCCAGCCCCATGTCGCCATCATCACCAACGCCGGGACCGCCCATGTCGGCGAGTTCGGCGGCCCGGACAAGATTGTCCTGGCCAAGGGCGAGATCCTCGAAGGCCTGGGCGAGAACGGTGTCGCCGTGCTCAACCTGGACGACGCGGCCTTCGCCACCTGGAAAGCCCGCGCCGGCGACAAGCGCGTACTGAGCTTTTCGCTGAACGACCCGCAGGCGGATTTCCACGCCAGCGACATCGAGCGCGATGCCCGCGGTTGCTCGGCATTCACCCTGCATTGCGCCACCGGCCAGGCCCGTGTCCAGCTCAACCTGCTGGGTGCGCATAACGTGGCCAATGCCCTGTCGGCTGCTGCCGCGGCGTCGGCCCTGAGCGTACCGCTGGTCGACATCAAGGCCGGGCTGGAAAACCTGCAACCGGTCAAGGGCCGCGCCGTTGCGCAGCTGGCGCCGAACGGCGTGCGGGTCATCGACGACACCTACAACGCCAACCCGGCGTCGATGCGTGCCGGCATTGATATACTCGCCGGGTTTCCCGGTCGCACCGTCCTGGTGCTGGGGGACATGGGCGAGTTGGGTGCCTGGGCCGAGCAGGCGCACCGCGAGGTGGGCAGCTACGCCGTCGGCAAGGTATCCGCGTTCTACGCCGTAGGGCCACAGATGGCCCGTGCAATCGAAGCTTTTGGCGAAAATGGCCGGCATTTTGCCGATCAAGCCAGCCTGATCGAAGCGCTTCGCGCCGAGCAGGGCGACACCACCATTCTAATTAAAGGTTCACGCAGCGCCGCGATGGAAAACATCGTGGCGGCGCTCTGTGGCGTATCTGGGGAGAGTCACTAAATGCTGCTGCTGCTGGCCGAGTACCTGCAACAGTTCCACAAGGGTTTCGCCGTATTCCAGTACCTGACCCTGCGCGGCATTCTGGGGGTGCTGACTGCATTGGCGCTGTCGCTGTGGCTCGGGCCGTGGATGATCCGCACCCTGCAGATCCGTCAGATCGGCCAGGCCGTGCGCAACGACGGTCCGCAGTCGCACCTGTCGAAGAAGGGCACGCCGACCATGGGCGGAGCGCTGATCCTATCCGCCATTGCGGTCAGCACGCTGCTCTGGGCCGACCTGTCCAACCGCTACGTGTGGGTGGTGCTGATCGTCACCCTGCTGTTCGGTGCCATTGGCTGGGTCGACGACTACCGCAAGGTGATCGAGAAGAACTCCCGTGGCCTGCCGAGCCGCTGGAAGTACTTCTGGCAGTCGGTGTTCGGCCTGGGCGCGGCGATCTTCCTTTATATGACTGCGCAGAGCCCGGTGGAAACCACCCTGATCCTGCCGCTGCTCAAAGACGTGAGCATTCCGCTGGGCATCGGTTTCGTGGTCCTGACCTATTTCGTGATCGTCGGCTCGAGCAACGCGGTCAACCTGACTGACGGCCTGGATGGCCTGGCGATCCTGCCCACCGTGATGGTCGGCGGCGCCCTGGGCATCTTCTGCTACCTGTCGGGCAACGTGAATTTCGCCGAATACCTGCTGATCCCCTATGTCGCCGGCTCCGGTGAGCTGATCGTGTTCTGCGCCGCGCTGGTCGGTGCCGGCCTCGGTTTCCTGTGGTTCAACACCTACCCGGCGCAGGTCTTCATGGGCGACGTCGGTGCACTGGCCCTCGGGGCTGCACTGGGCACCATCGCCGTGATCGTCCGCCAGGAAGTCGTGCTGTTCATCATGGGTGGCGTGTTCGTGATGGAAACCCTGTCGGTGATCATCCAGGTCGCCAGCTTCAAGCTGACCGGCAAGCGCGTGTTCCGCATGGCGCCGATTCACCACCACTTTGAACTCAAAGGCTGGCCGGAGCCGCGCGTGATCGTACGTTTCTGGATCATCACCGTGATTCTGGTGCTGATCGGCCTTGCCACCCTGAAGCTGCGTTGAGGAACGAATGAGCCTGATCGCTTCTGACCACTTCCGCATCGTTGTCGGCCTCGGCAAGAGCGGCATGTCCCTGGTGCGCTTCCTGGCGCGTCAGGGCGTGCGCTTTGCCGTGGCCGATACGCGTGCGAACCCGCCGGAGCTGAGCACCTTGCGTGAACAGTTCCCGCAGGTGGAAGTGCGTTGCGGCGAGCTGGACGTGGAGTTCCTCTGCCGTGCCAGCGAGCTGCTGGTCAGCCCCGGCCTGGCCGTGGCCACGCCTGCCTTGCAGGAAGCGGCGCGCCGTGGGGTGAAGATTTCGGGCGACATCGACCTGTTCGCGCGCCACGCCAAGGCACCGATCATCGCCATCACCGGCTCCAACGCCAAGAGCACCGTCACCACCCTGGTGGGCGAGATGGCGGCGGCAGCGGGCAAGCGGGTTGCCGTGGGTGGCAACCTGGGCACGCCTGCGCTGGACCTGCTGGCGGACGATGTCGAGCTGTACGTCATGGAGCTGTCGAGCTTCCAGCTGGAAACCACCGACCAGCTCAACGCTGAAGTGGCGACCTGCCTGAACGTCAGCGAAGACCACATGGACCGCTACGACGGCCTGCCGCAGTACCACCTGGCCAAGCACCGTATTTTCCGTGGCGCGCGTCAGGTCGTGGTGAACCGTGATGACGCGCTGTCCCGTCCGCTGATCGCCGACCAGGTGCCGTGCTGGACCTTCGGCCTGGGCAAGCCTGACTTCAAGCGCTTCGGCCTGCTGGAAGAGAACGGCGAGAAGTACCTGGCGTATCAATTCGACACCTTGCTGCCGGTCTCGGCACTCAAGGTGCGTGGCGCGCACAACCAGTCCAATGCCCTGGCAGCATTGGCGCTTGGTCATGCCGTCGGCCTGCCGATGGCCGCCATGCTCGACACCCTGAAAACCTTCACCGGTCTGCCGCACCGCTGCCAGTGGGTGGGCGAGCGCCAGGGCGCCAACTACTACGACGATTCCAAGGCCACCAATGTAGGCGCTGCCCTGGCCGCCATCGAAGGCCTGGGTGCGGATATCGCCGGCAAGCTGGTGCTGATCGCCGGTGGCGATGGCAAGGGTGCTGATTTCTCTGCCCTGAGCGCCCCGGTTGGTCGTTACTGCCGCGCGGTGGTGCTGCTGGGCCGTGATGCCGAACGCCTGGGCGAGTCGCTGGCAGGCGCCGGCGTACTGCTGATCCGCGTGCATACCCTCGATAAAGCCGTCCAGCAGTGCGCCGAACTGGCCGAGCCGGGCGATGCGGTGCTGCTGTCGCCGGCCTGCGCCAGCCTGGACATGTTCAAGAATTTCGAAGAACGCGGGCGCCTGTTCGCCCAAGCGGTGGAGGCGCTCGCCTGATGCTCGCCTTCCTGCGTCCCTATCCGTCCCCGCTGTTCAGCCGCCGTGGCCTGGACATGGACTTCCCGCTGCTGGCCGGTTGCCTGGCGTTGCTGGGCATGGGCCTGGTGATGATTTCCTCGGCCTCCACCGAAGTGGCGGCGGTGAATGCCGGCAGCCCGCTGTACTACATGATCCGCCACCTGATCTATCTGCTGATCGGCCTGGGCGCGGCGGGCGTGGTGCTGATGGTGCCCCTGGCCACCTGGCAGCGCTTCAGCTGGATGCTGCTGCTGGCGGCGTTCGGCCTGCTGGTGCTGGTGCTGGTGCCGGGCATCGGTCGCGAAGTGAACGGTTCGATGCGCTGGATCGGCTTCGGCATGTTCAACGTGCAGCCGTCGGAAATCGCCAAGGTCTTCGTGATTATCTACCTGGCCGCCTACCTGGTGCGTCGTCAGGAAGAAGTACGCGAAAGCTGGGCCGGCTTCTTCAAACCCTTCGTCGTGCTGCTGCCGATGGCGGGCCTGCTGCTGCTGGAACCCGACTTCGGTGCCACCGTGGTGATGATGGGCGCGGCGGCGGCGATGTTGTTCCTCGGCGGGGTGGGCCTGTTCCGCTTCAGCCTGATGGTGGCCCTGGCCGTGGGCGCGGTGTTCGTGCTGGTGCAGACCCAGGAGTACCGACTGCAACGCCTGATCACCTTCACCGATCCCTGGGCCGACCAGTTCGGCTCCGGCTACCAGCTGACCCAGGCGCTGATCGCCTTTGGCCGCGGCGAATGGTTCGGTGTCGGCCTGGGCAACAGCATCCAGAAACAGTTCTACCTGCCGGAAGCGCATACCGACTTCGTGTTCGCCGTGCTGGCCGAGGAACTGGGCATGATCGGCGCCCTGGCCACGGTCGGCCTGTTCGTCTTCGTCAGCGTGCGCGCCCTGTACATCGGCCTGTGGGCCGAGAAGGCCAAGCAATTCTTCGCCGCCTACGTCGCCTACGGCCTGGCGTTCCTGTGGATCGGCCAGTTCCTGATCAACATCGGCGTGAACATCGGTCTGCTGCCCACCAAGGGCCTGACCCTGCCGTTCCTCAGCTACGGCGGCAGCTCGCTGGTCATCTGCTGCGTCAGCCTGGCGCTGCTGCTGCGTATCGAATGGGAGCGTCGTACGGTGCTGGGTAGTGAAGACGTCGACTTCGACGAATCGGATTTCCTCGAAGGACAGGGCACCGAGGAGGTGACTCATGTCCGGTAACGTCCTGATCATGGCGGGCGGCACCGGCGGGCACGTGTTCCCGGCCCTGGCCTGCGCCCGTGAATTCCAGGCCCGCGGCTACCGCGTGCACTGGCTGGGCACGCCCCGCGGGATCGAGAACGAGCTGGTGCCCGCAGCGGGCCTGCCGCTGCACCTGATCGATGTCAGCGGCCTGCGTGGCAAGGGCAAGCTGTCGCTGCTCAAGGCGCCGTTCCAGCTGATCAAGGCGTTGCTCCAGGCGCGCAAGGTCGTGCGCGAGCTGAATCCGGTCTGCGTGCTGGGCATGGGTGGCTACGTCACCGGCCCGGGCGGCCTCGCGGCCAAGCTGGCCGGCGTGCCGCTGATCATCCATGAGCAGAACGCCGTGGCCGGTACCGCCAATCGCAGCCTGGCACCGTTCGCCAGCCGTGTGTGCGAGGCGTTCCCGAATACCTTCGGCGCGAGCGCCAAGCGTCGCACCACCGGCAACCCGGTGCGTGAAGAACTGTTCCTGGAAACGCCCCGCGCGGCCCTGAGCAATCGCCAGCCGCGGCTGCTGATTCTCGGCGGCAGCCTGGGTGCCGAACCGCTGAACAAACTGCTGCCTGAAGCCCTGTCCCTGGTCGCTGCCGAGCTGCGTCCCGAGGTGTTCCACCAGGCAGGCAAGCAACATGATGGGGTGACCGCTGAACGCTATCGCGCCGCTGGCGTCGAAGCGCAGGTCGCGCCGTTCATCCAGGACATGGCCCGTGCCTACGCGTGGGCCGATCTGGTGGTGTGCCGCTCCGGTGCGTTGACCATCAGCGAACTGGCCGCGGCCGGGTTGCCGTCGTTCCTGGTGCCACTGCCCCATGCGATCGACGATCACCAGGCCCGCAACGCCGACTATCTCGCGAAGGAGGGCGCTGCCGTCCTTCTGCCGCAACGCTCCACTGACGCCGCCACGCTGGCCGCGCAGCTGACCGAGGTCTTGATGCACCCTGAACGTCTGAATGAGATGGCGAGCACCGCTCGCCGCCTGGCCAAGCCCGATGCCACGCGCACGGTGGTCGATATCTGCCTGGAGGTGGCCCGTGGCTAAATCCCCTGCCGCTGCCAAGGCTGAAGTCCGCCGCATGCGCCGTATCCGCCGTATCCACTTCGTGGGCATCGGCGGTGCTGGCATGTGCGGGATCGCCGAAGTGCTGCTCAACCTGGGCTACGAAGTCTCCGGTTCCGACCTGAAGAACTCGGCGGTCACCGAGCGCCTGGAAAACTTCGGGGCACAGATTTTCATCGGCCACCGCGCCGAGAACGCCGAACACGCCGATGTGCTGGTGGTGTCCAGCGCCATCAACACCTCCAACCCGGAAGTCGCCACCGCCCTGGAACGCCGCATCCCGGTAGTGCCGCGTGCCGAAATGCTCGCCGAGCTGATGCGCTACCGCCATGGCATCGCCGTTGCCGGTACCCATGGCAAGACCACCACCACCAGCCTGCTGGCGTCGGTGTTCGCTGCCGGTGGCCTGGACCCGACCTTCGTCATCGGTGGCCGCCTGAACGCTGCGGGCACCAATGCCCAACTCGGCAGCAGCCGCTACCTGATCGCCGAGGCGGACGAGAGCGACGCCAGCTTCCTGCACCTGCAACCGATGGTCTCGGTCGTCACCAACATCGACATGGACCACATGAGCACCTACGAGGGCGACTTCAACAAGTTGAAGAAGACCTTCATCGAGTTCCTGCACAACCTGCCGTTCTACGGCCTGGCCGTGGTGTGCGTGGATGACCCGGTGGTGCGCGAGATCCTGCCGCAGGTGGCACGTCCGACCGTGACCTATGGCTTCACCGAGGATGCCGACGTGCGCGCGATTAACGTGCGCCAGCAAGGCATGCAGACCCATTTCACCGTGCTGCGCCCCGACCGCGAGCCGCTGGATGTCTCGGTCAACATGCCGGGCAACCACAATGTTCTGAATGCCCTGGCGACCATTTGCATTGCCACCGACGAAGGCATCAGCGACGAGGCGATTGTCCAGGGGCTGTCGCAGTTCCAGGGCGTCGGTCGCCGCTTCCAGGTCTACGGTCAGCTGCCGGTCCAGGGCGGCGAGGTGATGCTGGTCGATGACTACGGTCACCACCCCCGTGAAGTCGCGGCGGTCATCAAGGCCGTGCGCGGTGGCTGGCCGGAGCGCCGCCTGGTGATGGTCTACCAGCCGCACCGTTTCAGCCGCACCCGTGACCTGTACGACGATTTCGTCCAGGTGCTGGCCGACGCCAACGTGCTGCTGCTGATGGAGGTCTACCCGGCCGGCGAAGAGCCGATTCCCGGTGCCGACAGCCGCCACCTGTGCCACAGCATTCGTCAGCGTGGTCAGCTGGATCCGATCTATATCGAGCGCGGTGTCGACCTGGCGCCGCTGATCAAGCCGCTGCTGCGTGCTGGCGACATCCTGCTGTGTCAGGGCGCCGGCGACATCGGTGGCCTGGCCCCGCAACTGCTGCAAAGCCCGCTGTTCGCAGCGGCAGAAGGTAAGTCGAAATGAGTGGCGCCAACTTGAAATCACAATTGCCGGTCACCGCCTTTGGCCGCGTGGCGGTCCTGTTCGGCGGCAAGAGCGCCGAGCGCGAGGTGTCGCTGAAGTCCGGCAACGCCGTGCTGAGCGCCCTGCAGAGCGCCGGCGTGGACGCGTTCGGCATCGACGTGGGCGACGATTTCCTGCAGCGCCTGCTGGCCGAAAAGGTCGACCGGGCCTTCATCGTGCTGCATGGCCGTGGCGGTGAAGACGGCAGCATGCAGGGCCTGCTCGAATGCGCCGGGATTCCCTACACCGGCAGCGGCATCCTGGCCTCGTCGCTGGCCATGGACAAACTGCGCACCAAGCAGGTCTGGCAGAGCCTCGGCCTGCCGACGCCGCGTCATGCCGTGCTGAGCTCCGTCGCCGATTGCGAAGCGGCGGCTGCCGAGCTGGGCTTTCCGCTGATCGTCAAGCCGGCCCACGAAGGCTCGAGCATCGGCATGGCCAAGGTGGGCAACGTCGCCGAGCTGGTCGCCGCCTGGCAGGACGCCAGCCGTTACGACGCCCAGGTGCTGGTCGAGCAGTGGATCCAGGGCCCGGAGTACACCATCGCCGTGCTGCGCGGCCAGGTGCTGCCGCCGATTGGCCTGGGCACCCCGCACAGCTTCTACGACTACGACGCCAAGTACCTGGCCAATGACACCCAGTACCGCATTCCCTGCGGCCTGGATGCCGCCAAGGAAGAAGAACTCAAGGCACTGACCGTCAAGGCCTGCGAGGCTGTGGGCATTCAGGGCTGGGCCCGGGCCGACGTGATGCAGGACGCCGACGGGCAGTTCTGGCTGCTCGAAGTGAACACCGTTCCGGGCATGACCGACCACAGCCTGGTGCCGATGGCGGCCAATGCGGCCGGTCTGGATTTCCAGCAACTGGTCCTGGCGATTCTCGCCGACAGCGTGGAGGCGCGGGGCTAAACCATGAGCGCGACCCTTCGTCATCAGCCAGGCTCTACCCGCGCACCGCTGCGCGGGGGTAAGTCTGTGCCGCGCGGTGCGAGCCGCCTGGTGGCCAAGGAGCCGATCAGCGTGCGCCTGCCCAAGCCGAACTTCGGCCTGCTCAAGCGCCTGACCTGGCCGTTGCTGCTGGTGGTGCTCGGGGTGGGCGCGTATGAGCTGTCCCTGCGCCTGATGCCCTATGCCGACCGGCCGATTGCGCGGATCAGCGTCGAAGGCGACCTGAGCTACATCAGCCAGCAGGCCGTGCAGCATCGCATCGCGCCTTATGTGACGGCGAGCTTCTTCAGCGTCGACCTGTTGGGCATGCGTCACGAGCTGGAGCGGATGCCATGGATCGCCAGCGCCGAAGTCCGTCGCGTCTGGCCTGACCAGGTGCTGGTGCGCCTGGAAGAGCAATTGCCGATTGCCCGTTGGGGTGATGAGGCGCTGTTGAACAACCAGGGCCAGGCGTTCGCGCCCAAGGAACTGGCGAATTATGAACACTTGCCGCAGTTGTACGGTCCCAAGCGTGCGCAGCAGCAAGTGATGCAGCAGTACCAGGTGCTCAGCCAGATGCTGCGGCCCCTGGGGTTCTCGGTGGCGCGCCTGGAATTGCGCGAGCGCGGCAGCTGGTTCCTGTCCACGGGGCAGGGCATCGAATTGCTGCTGGGACGTGATCATCTGGTGGAAAAAATGCGCCGCTTTGTCGCCATTTACGACAAGGAACTGAAAGCGCAGCAAACGAATATCGCGCGGATCGATCTGCGTTACGCCAACGGCCTGGCCGTGGCGTGGCACGAGCCGGTCGCGCCCACGGCGGCCGAAACCGCTGTCGTGCAGTGAATCAGGAGAAGGCAGGACTCATGGCAAACGTACAGAGTGGCAAGATGATCGTCGGTCTCGACATCGGCACCTCCAAGGTGGTGGCGCTGGTGGGCGAAGTGACGGCCGATGGCCAGCTGGAAATCGTCGGCATTGGCACTCACCCGTCCCGCGGCCTGAAGAAGGGCGTGGTGGTGAACATCGAGTCGACCGTGCAATCGATCCAGCGTGCGGTGGAAGAAGCCCAGCTGATGGCCGGCTGCCGTATCCACTCGGCCTTCGTCGGCGTTGCCGGCAACCACATCCGCAGCCTGAACAGCCATGGCATCGTCGCCATCCGTGATCGCGAAGTCAGCCCGGCCGACCTCGAGCGGGTACTGGACGCGGCCCAGGCCGTGGCGATCCCGGCCGACCAGCGTGTGCTGCACACCCTGCCGCAGGACTACGTGATCGATAACCAGGAAGGGGTGCGCGAGCCCCTGGGCATGTCCGGCGTCCGCCTGGAGGCCAAGGTGCATGTGGTGACCTGCGCCGTGAACGCGGCGCAGAACATCGAGAAGTGCGTCCGCCGCTGCGGCCTGGAAGTCGACGACATCATCCTCGAGCAGTTGGCTTCGGCCTACGCGGTGCTCACCGACGACGAGAAAGAGCTGGGCGTGTGCCTGGTCGACATCGGCGGCGGCACCACCGACATCTGCATCTTCACCGAAGGCGCGATTCGCCACACCGCGGTGATCCCGATCGCCGGTGACCAGGTGACCAACGACATCGCCATGGCCCTGCGCACCCCCACGCAGTACGCCGAGGAAATCAAGATCCGCTACGCCTGCGCCCTGGCCAAGCTGGCCGGTGCCGGTGAAACCATCAAGGTGCCGAGCGTGGGCGATCGCCCGCCGCGCGACCTGTCCCGCCAGTCGCTGGCCGAGGTGGTCGAGCCCCGTTACGACGAGCTGTTCACCCTGATCCAGGCGGAACTGCGCCGCAGCGGTTACGAAGACCTGATCCCGGCCGGCATCGTGCTGACCGGTGGCACGGCGAAGATGGAAGGTGCGGTCGAACTGGCCGAGGAAATCTTCCACATGCCGGTGCGCCTGGGCGTGCCCCACAGCGTCAAGGGGCTGGCCGACGTGGTGCGCAACCCGATTTATTCCACAGGCGTTGGCCTGTTGCTGTACGGGCTGCAGAAGCAGTCCGACGGCGTCTCCATGTCTGCCCTGGGCAGCTACGGGGACGAACCGAAAACACCTGTTCTGGAGCGCATCAAGCGCTGGGTCCAGGGCAATTTCTGATTTGCAGTAGGCGTTACAACTAGAAAGTAAAGGAGAGGGAAAATGTTCGAACTCGTAGACAATGTCCCACAAAGTGCGGTCATTAAAGTAATCGGCGTCGGTGGCGGTGGCGGCAACGCCGTCAACCACATGGTCAAGAGCAACATCGAAGGCGTCGAGTTCATCTGCGCCAACACCGATGCACAGGCCCTGGGTCGTGTGGGCGCGCGCACCATCCTGCAACTGGGCACGGCCATCACCAAGGGCCTGGGCGCCGGCACCAATCCGGAAATCGGCCGTCAGGCCGCGATGGAAGACCGCGAGCGCATCACCGAAGTGCTGCAAGGCTGCGACATGGTCTTCATCACCACCGGCATGGGCGGTGGTACCGGTACCGGTGCTGCGCCGATCATCGCGCAGATCGCCAAGGAGATGGGCATCCTGACCGTCGCCGTGGTCACCCGTCCGTTCCCGTTCGAAGGGAAGAAGCGCATGAACGTTGCCGAAGAAGGCATCCGTGCGCTGGCCGAGTGCGTCGACTCGCTGATCACCATCCCGAACGAAAAACTGCTGACCATCCTCGGCAAGGACGCCAGCCTGCTGGCTGCTTTCGCCAAGGCTGACGACGTGCTGACCGGCGCGGTCCGTGGCATCTCCGACATCATGCTGCGCGAAGGCCTGATGAACGTCGACTTCGCTGACGTGAAAACTGTCATGAGCGAAATGGGCATGGCGATGATGGGCACCGGCTGCGCCAGCGGTCCGAACCGTGCACGCGAAGCCACCGAAGCCGCGATCCGCAACCCGCTGCTCGAAGACGTCAACCTGCAGGGCGCGCGTGGCATCCTGGTCAACATCACGGCTGGCCTGGATCTGTCCTTGGGCGAATACGCTGCCGTCGGTGAAATCATCGAGGCGTTCGCCTCCGAGCACGCGACCGTCAAGGTGGGCGCGGTGATCGATCCGGACATGCGCGACGAACTGCACGTCACCGTGGTCGCCACTGGCCTGGGTGCGCGTATTGAGAAGCCGGTCAAAGTTGTCGACAACACTGTTCAGGTTGCCAGCGCAGCCGCACCGACCGCCGCGCCGGTTCGCAGCGAGCAGAGTGTCAACTACAAGGACTATGAGCGCCCGACCGTACAGCGTCAAAGCCACGCCGGCGGGGCCACTGCGGCCAAGCTGAACCCTCAGGATGACCTGGATTACCTGGACATCCCGGCGTTCCTGCGTCGCCAGGCCGATTGATGAAATGTATCAGGAGTATTGGGGTGATTGGTGTTCAGCAAAGGCCGGTTCTGCTATCATCGCCGGCCATTGTTGAAAACAATTCGCAACTAGTGCTATAGCGGCCAAAGCCATGATCAGACAACGCACCCTGAAGAACATTATCCGCGCCACTGGCGTCGGCCTGCATTCCGGGGAGAAGGTATACCTGACCCTGAAGCCGGCACCTGTGGACACCGGTATCGTGTTCCGTCGTACCGACCTCGATCCTGTCGTGGAAATCTCCGCGCGGGCCGGGAATGTCGGTGAAACCACCATGTCGACCACACTGGTCAATGGTGATGTCAAGGTGGATACGGTAGAGCACCTGCTTTCGGCCATGGCTGGCCTGGGCATCGATAACGCCTACGTCGAGCTCTCCGCGTCCGAAGTGCCGATCATGGATGGCAGCGCCGGTCCCTTTGTATTCCTGATTCAATCCGCGGGTCTGCAGGAGCAGGAAGCCCACAAGAAGTTCATCCGCATCCTTCGTGAAGTGACGGTCCAGGAGGGCGACAAGCGCGCCACCTTCGTTCCTTTCGACGGTTTCAAGGTGACCTTCGAGATCGATTTCGATCACCCGGTCTTCCGCAATCGCACCCAGTCGGCCAGCGTCGACTTCTCCAGCACGTCGTTCGTGAAGGAAGTCAGCCGCGCCCGTACATTCGGTTTCATGCGTGACATCGAGTTCCTGCGTTCGCAGAACCTGGCACTCGGCGGCAGCGTGGAAAACGCCATCGTGGTCGATGAATACCGTGTCCTGAACGAAGACGGCCTGCGTTACGAGGACGAATTCGTCAAACACAAGATTCTCGACGCCATCGGTGACCTCTACCTGCTCGGTAACAGCCTGATTGGCGAGTTCCGTGGGTTCAAGTCGGGCCACGCCCTCAACAACCGCCTGCTGCGCACCCTGATGGAGCAGACGGATGCCTGGGAAGTGGTGACCTTCGACGACCCGAAGACCGCGCCGATCTCTTACATGCGCCCTGTAGCGGCCGTGTAAACACTCTCTCTTTTGCTTTTTATCAAGGCCACCTTCGGGTGGCCTTTTTTTGCCTGCGACCTTTGGTCGCAGCGCTCAGTCCGGCTTCTTGCCGGCAGCACCATGCCGGGCCAGACGCTCCAGTGCCGCGCGCAGCTCGGGATTGCTGATGCCTTCGGCGGTGGCCTGGATGTTCTCGGCCGCGGTGCTGGAGAGCTGGATAGTGCGACCCGGTCCACGCCTTTCAGCGGTCGGCGGTTGCACCTTGAACAGGATTTTCGCTAAGGTCGCGAATTCTTCGAGCGCCTGCAGTTGTCTTTGCAGGCGTCTTTGTTGGTAACGCAGGCGGGTGGCCCAGTGGCCGTCCGTGACGATAAGAAGCAGACAATCTTCGCGCCAGGACGCCACGTGGCAGTGTTCCCGGGCAGCGGGTTGTAGCTGGCTTTCCAATAGACGCTGCAAATGGTCGAGGCGTTGCGCCTGACTGAACAGCGCTTTCAGAGGCTTCGCTTCGCGTAACAACGCGGCGGGGGCTTGAGCCGGCAAAGGACGAAACGTCATGGCAGGACGCCTGAGATTGTGGAGCCGCCATGGTAGCAGAAACGCTGTTACCGACTTGGGTTCCACCGTATTTAGGGGACGTCATGCACATCATTCTTCTCAGCCGGCGCCATGGCGCTGCACGTTCTCTCAGCCTGGATTTACGCTGGCTGGTGGCCGCACTGCTGATGCTGATCGCCCTGGCCGTTGCCAGTGGTGTGGCGATGGGCGCCTGGTGGATGCCGCAGACCGGCCACACCGACGACACCGCGTTGATTACCCAGGCCCTGGACGAGCAGCGCGCCGAAGTCGGTGCCGTGCGGGTCGATGCCCAGCGCCAGTTGGACGCTTTCGCCGCCCATGTCGCCGAACTGCAAGCACGCCTGACGCGCCTCGATGCCCTGGGCGAACGCCTCACCGAGCTGGCCGAACTGGACTCCAGCGAATTCGATTTTTCCCTTAACGTCGGACAAGGTGGACCCGAGGAACTGGTGGATGGTTCCGCCTATTCGCCACCGCCGTTCATGAGCACCCTCGATGACCTGGCCATGCGCCTCGACAGCCGCGAGCAACAGCTGGAAGTGCTCGAGCAACTGATGGGCGAGCGCCGCCTGAGCGAAGCCGAACACCTGTCCGGCCGCCCGGTTCGCCAGGGCTACATGTCGTCGCCCTTTGGCCGTCGCAGCGATCCGCTGACCGGGCGCCTGAGCGTGCACAAGGGTGTGGATTTCGCGGCCAAGGCTGGCAGCGATGTGGTTGCGGTCGCGGCCGGCGTGGTGACCTTCTCGGGTCGCAAGAACGGTTACGGCCACACTGTCGAGATCAGTCATTCCGATGGCTACGTGACCCTCTATGCGCACAACCAGAGCAACCTGGTGCAGATCGGTGACCTCGTCCAGCGCGGCCAGACCATCGCCAAGGTCGGTCGCAGTGGGCGGTCCACCGGGTACCATGTGCACTTCGAAGTGAGCAAGGGTGGCCGCCAGGTCAACCCGGCGTTGTACATCGCCCGTGCCAACGGCGTCGAATAACGTCCCTTTCCTCATACGCGTTTCCGGGTAGAATGCCGGCTTCGCACGCAGCCATGAGGGCTGCATGGGCGACTCACGGGGCCGCCCTCCATCCATAGCGTGGAAGATCCTGCCGATATGTTTGCGCCTTTGTTGAAGAAACTCTTTGGAAGCAAGAACGAGCGTGAAGTCAAACGCATGCTCAAGACGGTTCAGGCCGTCAATGCCTTCGAGGAGAAAATGCTCGCGCTCTCGGATGAGCAACTGCGCGCCAAGACCGAAGAATTCAAAGCCCGCCTGGCCAAGGGTGAAACCCTCGACCAGCTGCTGCCGGAAGCCTTTGCCGTTGCGCGTGAGGCCGGCAAGCGTGTGATGGGCATGCGCCACTTCGACGTCCAGTTGATCGGTGGTATGACCCTGCATGAAGGCAAGATCGCCGAGATGCGTACCGGTGAGGGTAAGACCCTGGTCGGTACCCTGGCCGTCTACCTCAACGCACTGGAAGGCAAGGGCGTGCACGTGGTGACGGTCAACGACTACCTGGCCCGCCGCGACGCCAACTGGATGCGCCCGCTGTATGAATTCCTGGGCCTGACGGTCGGCATCGTCACCCCGTTCATGCCGCCGGAAGAAAAGCGCAGCGCTTATGCCGCCGACATCACCTATGGCACCAACAACGAATTCGGCTTCGACTACCTGCGCGACAACATGGCGTTCAGCGTGGAAGAGAAGTTCCAGCGCGAGCTGAACTTCGCGGTGATCGACGAAGTCGACTCCATCCTGATCGACGAAGCCCGTACGCCGCTGATCATTTCCGGCCAGGCCGAAGACAGCTCCAAGCTGTACATCGAAATCAACCGCCTGATCCCGCGCCTCAAGCAGCACATCGAGGAAGAAGAGGGCGTCGTCACCCAGGAAGGCCACTACAAGATCGATGAGAAGAGCCGTCAGGTCGAACTCAACGAAGCGGGCCACCAGTACATCGAGGAAATGCTCGGCGAGGCCGGCCTGCTGGCCGAAGGCGAGAGCCTCTACTCGGCGCACAACCTGGGCCTGCTGACCCACGTCTACGCCGGTCTGCGTGCGCACAAGCTGTTCCACCGCAACGTCGAATACATCGTGCAGAACAACCAGGTCCTGCTGATCGACGAGCACACCGGCCGGACCATGCCGGGCCGTCGCCTGTCCGAGGGCCTGCACCAGGCCATCGAGGCCAAGGAATCGCTGCCGATCCAGGCCGAGAGCCAGACCCTGGCGTCGACCACCTTCCAGAACTACTTCCGCCTCTACAACAAGCTGTCCGGCATGACCGGTACCGCCGACACCGAGGCGTTCGAGTTCCACCAGATCTACGGCCTGGCGGTGATCGTCATCCCGACCAACCGTCCGCTGGCGCGCAAGGACTTCAACGACCTGGTCTACCTGACCCAGGAAGAGAAGTACGCCGCCATCGTTGCCGATATCAAGGAATGCCAGGCCGTGGGCCGGCCGATCCTGGTGGGTACCGCCTCGATCGAAACCTCCGAATACATGTCGCGCCTGCTGGAAAACGAAGGTATCGAGCACAAGGTGCTCAACGCCAAGTTCCACGAGAAGGAAGCGGAAATCATCGCCCAGGCCGGTCGTCCGGGCGCGCTGACCATCGCCACCAACATGGCCGGTCGCGGTACCGACATCCTGCTCGGCGGTAACTGGGAAGTCGAAGTGGCGGCCCTGGAAAACCCCACCGACGAGCAGATCGCCCAGATCAAGGCCGAGTGGCAGAAGCGCCACCAGCAGGTCATCGAGTCTGGCGGCCTGCACGTGATCGCCTCCGAGCGCCACGAATCCCGCCGTATCGACAACCAGCTGCGTGGCCGTGCCGGTCGCCAGGGTGACCCGGGTTCCAGCCGTTTCTACCTGTCGCTGGAAGACAGCCTGATGCGCATCTTCGCCTCCGACCGGGTGAAGAACTTCATGAAGGCCCTGGGCATGCAGTCCGGCGAAGCCATCGAACACCGCATGGTGACCAACGCCATCGAAAAGGCGCAGCGCAAGGTCGAAGGCCGCAACTTCGACATGCGCAAGCAGCTCCTCGAATTCGACGACGTGGCCAACGAACAGCGCAAGGTGATCTACCACATGCGCAACACCCTCCTGGCCGCCGAGAACATCGGTGAGACCATCGAGGACTTCCGCCAGGAAGTGCTGGACAACACCATCAACGCTCACCTGCCGCCGCAGTCGCTGCCCGAGCAGTGGGACATCGCCGGCCTGGAGGAGGCGCTGTACAGCGGCTTCGCTCTGCGCCTGCCGATCCAGCAGTGGCTGGACGAAGACGACAAGCTGTACGAAGAAACCCTGCGCGAACGCATCCTGCAGGAGCTGCTGGCGGCCTACAACGAGAAGGAAGAGCAGGCCAGTGCCGAGGCGCTGCGCACCTTCGAGAAGCAGATTCTGCTGCGCGTGCTGGACGACCTGTGGAAAGACCACCTGTCGACCATGGACCACCTGCGTCACGGTATCCACCTGCGCGGCTACGCCCAGAAGAACCCGAAGCAGGAATACAAGCGCGAGTCCTTCGCCCTGTTCCAGGAACTGCTCGACTCGATCAAGCGCGACACCATTCGCGTGCTGTCGCACGTTCAAGTCCGCCGCGAAGACCCGGCCGAAGAGGAGGCGCGCCTGCGCCGCGAAGCCGAGGCCATGGCCCAGCGCATGCAGTTCCAGCATGCCGATGCCTCTGCCCTCGACGAGCCCGACGCCCAGGCCGAGGACGGCGAAGTGGCCGCGGCAGTTGCCCCGGTGCGCACCGAGCCGAAGATCGGTCGCAACGAGCCGTGCCCCTGCGGTTCCGGCAAGAAGTACAAGCACTGCCACGGCCAGGTCGGCTAACCTGAAGACCTGACTGCTGGATAGGGGACGCCACTCGGCCTTGCCGGAGCGTCCCACCCAACGCCGCGAACGGCCCAGCCGCTCGCGGCGTTTTACCATCGAATTCAGACGCGCCGGATGGCGCGATATCTCAAGGAGCGCACTTTATGGCTGTCGGTCTTGGCCCACTGTCTACCCTGCACCCGGTTCCAGGTTTCGAGCTGGGCATTGCGTCTGCCGGTATCAAGCGCCCCGGGCGCAAGGATGTGGTGGTGATGCGCTGTGCCGAAGGCTCCAGCGTGGCCGGGGTCTTCACCCTCAACGCGTTCTGCGCCGCGCCGGTGATTCTGGCCAAGAAGCGTGTGCTGGGCAGCGTGCGCTACCTGCTGACCAATACCGGCAACGCCAACGCCGGCACCGGCGAGTCGGGTCTGCAGAACGCCGCACGCACCTGCGCCGCCCTCGCGCAGCTGGCGGGTGTGGACGAAGGCGCGGTGCTGCCGTTCTCCACCGGTGTCATCGGTGAGCCGCTGCCGGTGGAAAAGATCGAAGGCGCGCTGCAGGCGGCCCTGGATAACCTGTCCGAAGGCAACTGGGCCGAGGCCGCCACCGGCATCATGACCACCGACACCCTGCCCAAGGGTGCCAGCCGTCAGTTCGTGCACGATGGTGTGACCGTCACCGTGACCGGTATCTCCAAGGGCGCCGGCATGATCAAGCCGAACATGGCCACCATGCTCGGTTACATCGCCACCGACGCCAAGGTCGCCCAGGGCGTGCTGCAGGACCTGCTGCGCGATGCCGCGAACAAGTCGTTCAACCGCATCACCATCGACGGTGACACCTCCACCAACGATTGCTGCATGCTGGTCGCCACCGGCCAGGCGGCGCTGCCGGAAATCACCCAGGCCAGCGGCGACCTGTTCGCCAAGCTGAAGGAAGCGGTGTTCGCCGTGTGTATGGAAGTGGCCCAGGCCATCGTCCGTGACGGCGAAGGCGCGACCAAGTTCGTCACCGTGCAGGTCAATGGCGGGGCGACTCACCAGGAGTGCCTGGACGTCGGCTACGCCGTGGCGCATTCGCCGCTGATCAAGACTGCGCTGTTCGCCTCCGACCCCAACTGGGGCCGCATTCTCGCCGCCGTCGGCCGTGCCGGCGTGGCGCAGCTGGATGTGAGCAAGATTGACGTGTTCCTCGGCGAGGTGTGCATCGCCAGCCGCGGTTGCCGTGCCAGCACCTACACCGAAGAGCAGGGCGCGGCGGTGATGGCCCAAGAGGAAATCACCATCCGCATCGAGCTCGGCCGTGGCACCTGCAGCGAGACGATCTGGACCACCGACCTGTCCCACGAGTACGTGAAGATCAACGCCGAGTACCGCACCTGATCGCCGGCCATTCCCGGCAGTCATCCGAGGATGAAAAAAGGGAATTGGCCTTCCAGGGGCTGCGCCGCTTATGTTCAGTCGCTCACCCATTCCGGGTGAGCAGACCTTCAGGAGATGCCCATGCCCCTTACGCTGGTGATCGGTGACAAAACCCTTTCGTCGTGGTCCCTGCGCGCCGCCCTGGCGCTCGAACTGGCGGGAGCCGACTACGATGAGCAGCTCATCGTGCTCAACCGTCCGGACACCCGGGCCCGCATGCTCGAACAGTCTCCTGCAGGCAAGGTGCCGGTGTTGAAAACCGAGGACGGTCCGGTCTGGGACACCCTGGCCATCGCCGAATACCTCGCCGAACGTTTCCCCGAGGCAGCCCTGTGGCCCCGCGAGCCTTATGCCCGCGCCGTGGCGCGCAGTGTGTGCGCGGAGATGCACAGCGGTTTCGTCGGCCTGCGTACGCACCTGCCGATGGACCTCAAGCGCGACCTGGCGCTGGAGGCGATCCCCGAGGTCGCCCAGGCGGATATCGAGCGTGTCTGCGCCCTGTGGGCCGATTGCCGGGCCCGTTTCGGCCAGCAGGGCCCCTACCTGTTCGGCGAAGTCAGCCTGGCCGACGCCTTTTTCGCGCCTGTGGCCGCGCGCCTGCGCAGCTACCGGGTCGCGTTGCCGGCCGAGGCCCAGGCCTATGTCGACACCATTTATCAATGGCCGGCGTTCCAGCGCTGGTACCAGAGTGCCCAGGAGGAAAGACTGGCGTGAAACGCATTCATGTAGCCGCTGCGGTGATCCGCGCACGGGATGGGCGCATCCTCATCGCCAAGCGGCCGGACGACAAACACCAGGGCGGCCTGTGGGAATTTCCCGGCGGCAAGGTCGAGGCGGACGAGCCGGTGGCCGACGCCCTGGCCCGCGAGTTGGAGGAGGAGTTGGGCATTCGTCCCACCGCAGCACGTCCGCTGATCCAGGTACGCCACGACTACCCGGACAAGCAGGTGCTGCTGGATGTCTGGGAAGTCTCGGCCTTCACCGGTGAGCCCCATGGCGCCGAGGGCCAGCCCCTGGCCTGGGTGAGCCCGCGTCAGCTGGACGACTATACGTTCCCCGCCGCCAATACGCCGATCGTGATGGCCGCGCGTTTGCCCGAGCGTTACCTGATCACCCCTGATGGCCTGCCGCCCGATGTGCTGCTCAGTGGCGTGCGCCAGGCGCTGGCCGATGGCATCCGCCTGATCCAGTTGCGGGCGCCGGGCATGTTCGACGCCCAGTACCGTGACTTGGCCGTGGATATCCAGGGCCTGTGCGCTGGGAAAGCGCAATTGATGCTCAAGGGGCCGCTGGAGTGGTTGGGTGACTTTCCGGCAGCGGGTTGGCACCTGACGGCCGAGCAACTGCGCAAGTACGTCGACAAGGGCCGCCCGTTCCCGCTGGAGCGGCGTCTGGCGGCGTCCTGCCACAGTGCCGAGGAACTGCAGCTGGCCACCCGCATGGGCGTGGACTTCGTGACCCTGTCGCCGGTCCAGGCCACCCAGACTCACCCGGAGGCCACGCCGCTGGGCTGGGAGCGGGTCGCCGAATGGCTGCAGGACTTCAACCAGCCAGCCTACGTCCTCGGTGGCGTCGGGCCGGATGATCTGCCACAGGCCTGGCGGGTGGGCGCCCAGGGCATCGCCGGTATCCGTGCGCTGTGGCCGCAACCGGCTGCGACTTGACGCAGGAATGTGCGGGCGCGCTATAGTTCGCGCCCTCAAATGGTGCGGTAAGGTGTGGCGGTGAGTGCATTCGATGAGTGGGTGAGGTCGTTCTGGCCTGCCGCAATGCCGGTCAAGCGCAGCGAGCAGGCGCTCAGTTGCCTGGGCGCGGGCCTGGGCCTGCTGTTCACCGCCTGGCTGTGCGGTTACACCCAAGGCCTGGACAATCCCTGGCTGATCGCGCCGATGGGCGCCTCGGCGGTGCTGCTGTTCGCGGTACCGGCCAGCCCCCTCGCACAACCCTGGTCCATTCTCGGTGGCAACACCCTCAGTGCCCTGGTGGGCGTTGCCTGCGCCACCTGGCTGGGCCATAGCGCCCCCGTAGCGGCCCTGGCGGGTGGCCTGGCCATCGCCGCGATGTTCAGCCTGCGCTGCCTGCATCCACCGGGCGGCGCCGTGGCCCTGACCGCCGTGCTGGCCGGGCCGGAAGTGTCCGATCTGGGGTTCTATTTCGCCCTGTACCCGGTGGCGCTCAATGCCTCGGGTTTGCTGCTGCTCGGCTTGCTGTTCAACAACGCCCTGCGCCGTCGTTACCCGCACCGTCCGGTGGAGCACGCCAATGCACACGGCACCCGCGATGCCATCCCGCGCGATCGCCTGGGCTTCACCCCGGAAGACCTGGATGCGGTGCTGGAGGCCCGGGGCGAGTTGCTGGACATCAGCCGCGACGACCTGGAAGAAATCCTCCAGCAGACCGAGCTGCGCGCTTACCGCCGACGTTTCGGCGAGATTCGCTGCGAAGACATCATGTCCCGGGACGTGCTGAGCGTCCTGCCGGATGCGAGCCTGGCCGACGCCATGGCCCAGCTCGCCGAACACCGCCTGGGCGCCTTGCCGGTGATCGATGAGGACAACCGGCTGCAGGGCATGCTGTACCTGCACGACCTGCTGACTGTCGACCTCGACGATGCCGCGCTGTCGGTGCGCAGCCAGATGCGCCGCCAGGTCAGCACCTGCCGCGCCGACTGGCCGATCACCTACCTGGTCGACACCCTGTCCGACGGCCTGGAGCACAAGGTGCCGGTGGTCGACGAAGACAGGCACCTGCTGGGCATCATCACCCAGTCCGACCTGGTGGCCGCGCTGTTCCGCGTCTCCCTGGAAACCTATTCCGTTCGCTCCTGAATCCCGAGCAGTCGCCGGGCACAGTCGAGAAAGCCCGGCAGGCACGGGTTGTCGTTGTCCCCATTCCAGTAGAGCCCCTGCTCGATGCGCGGCGAGTCGAGCAGCGGGCGCAGCACCGCGCCCTCCAGCTGCATGCGGCGCATCGAGTCCGGCACCAGGGCCACACCCAGGCCGGCGGACACCAGGTTGACGATGGTCTGCTGCAGGTGGGTTTCCAAGCGGATCAACGGGGTGAAGCCGTGCTCCCGGCAGCAGCGGAACAGCGCTTCGTGCAACGCCGGTGCGGTGCTGGCGGGAAAACTGATGAAGGGCTCATCGGCCAGCTGTGCCACGTCGATGCGTGCCTGTGCAGCCAGCGGATGGTCGGCCGGCAGCACCGCGCACAGCGGCTCGTGGTGCAGCGCCTGGTAACGCAGGTGCCGCGGCAGGTGGCTGGGGAAGGCGATGCCGATGTCGGTGCTGCCGCTGCTCAGGGCGCTCTGCAGGTCCCGGGGCAGGGTTTCGCTCAGGTGCAGTTGCACGGATGGGCGTTCGGCGGTGTAGGCCTTGATCAGCCTGGGCAGCAGGTTCCAGGCGGCGCTCATGGTGAAGCTCAGGCGCAGCTCGCCCTGATCGCCCCGGGCGGTGGCCTGGGCATTGCGCCGCGCGCCATCCAGGCCGTCGAGCAGGGCCTTGGCCTGTCGGTAGAACTGCTCGCCGGCCTGGGTCAGTTGCACGGTGCGCGACGTGCGGTTGAACAACTGCACCCCCAGTTCCTGCTCCAGGGCGCTGATCTGCCGGCTCAGCGGCGGCTGGGTGATGTGCAGCAATTCAGCTGCCCGGCCGTAATGCAGGGTCTCGGCGAGCAGGGTGAAATAGCGCAACTGGCGAAATTCGATCATCGATGCGTTTCGGGTATGGATAGAGCCTTCAAATAGCATTAGACGGTATCGATTGCCAGCTCTACGCTTGCCCACCGTTCGCGATTGCACGCCGAGACCCTGCTCCAGGGCGCTGATCTGCCGGCTCAGCGGCGGCTGGGTGATGTGCAGTAATTCAGCTGCCCGGCCGTAATGCAGGGTCTCGGCGAGCAGGGTGAAATAGCGCAACTGGCGAAATTCGATCATCGATGCGTTTCGGGTATGGATAGAGCCTTCAAATAGCATTAGACGGTATCGATTGCCAGCTCTACGCTTGCCCACCGTTCGCGATTGCACGCCGAGTATTTCGATGGCCTCCGTTTTCAACGTCATTCTGCCGGTCTTCGCCCTGATCCTGGCCGGTTTCCTGTGCCGCCGCTGGGGTATTCTCGGCGCCAGCGCCGCATCGGAAATCAACCGCATGGTGGTCTGGCTGTGCCTGCCGGCGTTGCTGTTCAAGGCCACGGCAACGGCGGCCTGGGAGCAGATCTGGCAGCCGCAGTTCATCCTGGTCTATAGCGGCGCCACGCTGGCGGTGTTCGCCGTCACCCTGCTCTGGCGCCTGCGCCACACCGGCAACCTGGCCGACGCCAGCATCCAGGGCCTCAGCGCCTCCTACGCCAACACCGGCTACATGGGTATTCCCCTGTGCCTGCTGGTGCTGGGCGACGCCGGCCTGGCCCCGGCCCTGGTGGCCACGCTGATCGTGGTATGCGTGCTGTTCGCCCTGGCGGTGGTGTGTATCGAAGTGGCGCTGCAGGACGAGAAGAGCCTGCACCGCGCCGTGGCCAAGGTGGCTCTGGCGCTGGCCAAGAACCCGCTGGTGGTGTCGCCCTTGCTCGGGGGCCTGTGGGCCGCCAGTGGGCAATCGCTGGCGGTGCCGGTGGAGCAGTTCCTGACCCTGCTGGCCAGCGCCACCGCGCCTTGTGCGTTGATCTCCCTGGGCCTGTTCCTGGCCCACAAGCAGGTCGGTCGCGGGGAGGGCAGCATCCCGCTGGTGCTGATCAAGCTGGTCGCCCACCCGTTGATCACCTGGGTGCTGGCGTTCCACGTCTTCAACCTTCCGCCGCTGTGGGCCTATGCCGCGCTGCTGATGAGCGCGTTGCCCACCGGTACCGGGCCGTTCATGCTCGCCGAGTTCTACCGGCGCGAAGCCGCCGTGGTGTCTTACACGATTCTGCTCTCTACCCTGGGCTCGCTGGTGACCTTGTCGCTGTGCCTGTACCTGATGGGAACCGCGGGGTAGGGCAGCGCCTCGCGCTTTGACGCTGGGCGCCTGGCTGCGGCCTAATAGCCGCCTGATTTCGTGAGTCCTGCCATGCCCGTATCCGCCCGCTCCCCGTCGAACATGCGCCCCAGCACCCTGCACCTGCCCCAGGGGCAATGGGACACCGTGCTGGACTGCCTGTGCGCGCATTTCCCGGCCATCGACCGCGAGGTGTGGCTGTCGCGCATGGCGCGCGGCCGGGTGCTGGATGCCGGCGGCCAGCCGATCGGCCCTGAGGCGCCGTACCAGGCGGGGCTGCGGGTGCACTATTTTCGCGAGGTGCCGGCAGAGACGCCGATTCCCTTCACCGAAAGCGTGTTGTACGTGGATGAACACCTGCTGGTGGCCGACAAGCCGCATTTCCTGCCGGTGATGCCGGCCGGCGAGTACGTCGAGCAGACCCTGCAGGCGCGCCTGGCCAAGCGCCTGGGCAATGACGATCTGGTGCCGCTGCACCGTATCGACCGGCACACTGCCGGGCTGGTGCTGTTCTCCACCCACCGTGCCAGCCGTGGCGCCTACCAGGCGCTGTTTCGCGAACGCCTGATGGACAAGCGCTACGAGGCCCTGGCGCCGGCGTTGCCCGGGCTCGCGTTCCCGCTGACCCGGGCCACCCGTTTCGAGGCGGGCGAACCGTTCTTTCGCATGCAGGAAGTGCCCGGGGCAGCGAACACCGAAACCCGTGTCGACGTCGCCGAGAAGCTGGGTGACCTGTGGCGTTACGCGCTGTACCCGGTGACGGGCAAGAAGCATCAGTTGCGGGTGCACATGGCGGCCCTGGGCGCACCGATCTGCAACGACCCGTTCTACCCCGAGGTGAGTGATGCCGCCGATGCGCCGGACGACTACAGCAAACCCCTCAAACTCCTGGCCCACAGCCTGCGCTTCATCGACCCGGTGACCGGCGCCGAGCGGTACTTCGAGAGCCAGTTGAGCCTGACCTGATCGTTGGCCTGATCGTTCCCACGCTCCGCTACGGAGGAGGAGGTGCCAGGACTACCGCTGGTGACGCAGAGCGTCACGGGATTCGGCTCCCACGCGGAGCATGGGAGCCATCACGCGAATACAGCGCGCTTCCTGTCGCTCGTTCCCACCCTCTGCGTGGGCATGCAGCCCCGGACGCTCTGCGTCCGCTACGTTCGGTAAGGTGGATGACGTTCTGAAGCGCTCGCGGGCAAGCCCGCTCCTAGACGCGGACGGTACCTTCCGTAGGAGCGGGCTTGCCCGCGAGCTTTGTCGTTTTCAGCGGCCGCGCGGCCTCGCCTGCTCAACAGCCTTACTCTCCGGGCGCTTTCGGCGCCGCCTGCCACAGCACTTCGTCGATGCCCTGACGCCGGGCGATCAGGCGGGCGGCGACGAACAGCAGGTCGGACAGCCGGTTGACGTAGGCCAGGCCCACGCCGCGAATCGGCTCGATGGCGTTCAACGCCTGGCAGCGTCGCTCCGCGCCACGGGCCAGGCTGCGGCAGACGTGGGCCTGGGCGATCAGGCGGGAGCCGCCGGGCAGAATGAAGTTTTCCAGTGGCCCGACTTCCTCGTTCCAGCGGTCGATCAGCGCCTCCAGGCGCTCGACTTCGCCCGCTTGCAGGGCCTGGTACTCGGGCATGGCCAATTCACCGCCCAGGTCGAACAGGCGGTGTTGGCAGGGCGTGAGCGCCTCAGTGATCTCGAGCAGCCCCGGGCAGGTCGTTTGCTGCTGCGCCAGTTCCGCCAGCAGCAGGCCGAGCTGGCTGTTGAGCGTGTCCACCTCGCCGATGGCCTCGACCCGCGGGTGGTCCTTGGGCACGCGACGGCCGTCGGCCAGACCGGTTTCACCGGCGTCGCCGGTGCGGGTGTAGATTTTCGACAGTCGATAACCCATGGTCAGAGGTCCGAGGTGGGGAAGGCGAGGGGCAGGCGCAGGGTGAAGCAGGTGCCCTGGTGCAGTTTGGAATGCACTTCCATCTGCCCTTTGTGGTTGTTGGTGACGATGAAGTAGGAGACCGACAGGCCCAGGCCGGTGCCCTGGCCCACTTCCTTGGTGGTGAAGAACGGCTCGAAGATGCGTTTGCGTACGGACTCCGGCATGCCCACGCCGTTGTCTTCCACCTGCACTTCCATCCACGGCGGGCTCTGCCGGATGCGCAGGGTGATCTGCCCGGGAATGCTGTCGTCTTCGCGCTGGTGAATGGCCTGGGCGGCGTTCTTCAGCAGGTTGAGCAGCACCTGCTCCAGTTCATTGGCGGTGCCGGGCACCGGTTCGATGTGCGCGTCGAACTCGCGGTGGATGAGCAGGCTCTTGAAGTCGAAGCTTTCGGTGAGGTCGAAGTCGTTGCTGGCGATTTCCAGGGCCTGGTCCATCAGTACCGGCAAGTTGCAGGGCGTCAGCTGCCGGTTACTGCGGCGGCTGAAGCTGAGCATGTGGGTGACGATCTTGGCGGCCCGGGTGCCCGCCTGCTGGATGCCGTCGAGCAGTTGCGGCACTTCCCGGGCCTCCAGGTAGCGGTCGATGGTGCTCAGGTCCACGCCGATCTGCTGGGCCTGGTCGCGGTTCTTCTCCAGTTCCGGCGACAGGCGTCGGCGGATGTTCTGCACGTTGTGCAGGATGGCGCCGAGCGGGTTGTTGATCTCGTGGGCCATGCCCGCGGCCAGGCCGCCGACCGACAGCATCTTTTCCGACTGCACCATCATTTCTTCCAGGCTCAGGCGCTGGGTGATGTCGTCGATGCGGATCACCACGCCGCGGCCGGTGCCCCCCATCAGCGGGTAGAAGGTCAGGGCGTAGTGGCGCAGTTCCTCGTCCTTGCTCCAGGTGACCCGCTCGATTTTCTCCACCCGGTGCAGCTCCACGGTGCGCTTGATCTGCACCAGGAACGGCTTGAGCGGTGGGAAGGCGAGGAACACCGGCTGGTTCAGGGCCTCGTCCAGCGGCGTGCCGGAGAGGGCGCTGGCCTCCTGGTTCCATTGGGTGACGTAGAGCTGCTCGTCCAGGGCGATCAGCGCCGACGGCATGGAGTCGATGATGCTGTTGAGGTAGTTCTGAAAGCCGGTGAGCTTCTTCTCGATCTTGCTGCGCACCTGGACTTCGAGTTCCAGCTTGCGGTTGGAATGACGGGTTTCCTCAGCCAGGGTCTGGGCCTGGTCGAAGGCTTCCTGGGCATCGTCCCGGGCGCGCTTGAGCTGCTGCTCGCGGGCCTCGATGCGCATCAGCATGGTGTTGAAGGCATCGGCCAGGCTGCCGATTTCGTCCTGGTTGCCGCGGCGCGCGCGCAGGGAGTAGTTCTCCTCGCGGGTGACCTGGCGCGATAGCTCTTCCAGCTTGCGGATCGGCTTGGTCACCAGGCGGCGGATCTGCCGTGCCACCAGCAGCCAGAGCAGCACGCTGAATGCCAGGATCGCCAGGCTGGCGGTCAGGGTGCCGGTGTAGAAGGCGCCGGGCAGCTCGCTGGAGGCCACCAGCAGCAGGTGGCCGGGGCGGCCATTGGGCTGGGGCAGGTCGACCATGTGGTTGGTGCGGAATTCGCTGTGGCGCCAGCTCTCCAGCTGCTCGACGCGCAACGGCAGTTGCAGTTTTTCGCCACGTTGCAGCTGGGCCAGGCTGTTGCCGTTGCTGTCGTAGATGATCGCGGCGCGCAGCGGTGCATAGTTGTCCAGGCGCTTGAGCACTTCTTCTGCCGCCTGCGACGAACTCAGGGCCTCGCGGCTCAGTGACGGGCTGGCGATGAGCCGGCCGAGGGTGTTCAGGGCCTGGGGCGCGACGCTCTCCTGGGAGATCCAGTAGGCAGCACTGATGAAGGCCAGGTTGGCCACCAGCAGGACGGTGGCCAGCAGGACCAGCAGCGCGGCGAGCAGCTTGCGGCCAACCGGCAGATTTTCGAGGCGCTGGCGCAGGGGCATGGCGGGAAAGTCGCTATGGCAGGAGGTTGGCGCAGGGTAACGCGGGGCTCACTGGCGGGGCAATCCACGGGCCGCCAGGTGGTCGAGCAGGCGTGCATGCAGTGCCGTCAGGTGCGGCAGGACCAGGCGATGACGCTGCGCGGTGGCGCAGGCATGGCCCAGCAGATAGGCCACTTCGGTGCGCCGGCCCTGGCTCACGTCCTGGTGCATGGAGGAGTAGTTCAGGGCCGTGGCCTGGATCACCCGGCGCACATCCTCCAGCAGGTTCTCGGCGGCAGCGGGCTGGCCACAGGTGGTCAGCAGCTCGGTGAGTTCGGCGCACAGGGTGGCGACCTCCGCCGGGTGCTGCGCCAGGCCGCCGTTGCGGCAATCGTGCAGGACGGTCAGGGGGTTGATGGCGCAGTTCAACGCCAGCTTGCGCCACAGCCGGCTGGTGATGTCCAGGCTCCATTCGTGGGCGATGCCGCTGCGTTGCAGGTCGGTAAGCCAGGCCGGTGGGGTCAGGTCATGCGGGTCGCCCAGCCAAGTGTTGCCGTGGCCGGCGAAGACCACGCGCCAGGGGCCATCGCGGAACGCGCCTTCGGTGCTCGAGGCGAGGATGCAGCGGGCGTGGGGCAGGCGGGCGGCCACCGCATCCTGGCTGCCCAGGCCGTTCTGCAGCAGGATCACCTCGGCGCCTGGGACCAGGCGCGGTGCCAGGCGAGTCGCGGCGGCTTCGGCGTCGTAGGCCTTGCAGGCCAGCAGCAAGCGCTGGATGGGCGCCTTGTCGGTGACGCAGGAGGCGGGCAGGGGGCAGTGATAGGCCTCGCCCTGTTCGACCAGGGTCAGGCCGCCGGCCTGGCGGTAGTCGGCCAGGCGCTGTTCATCGCGCAGCAGCAGGTGCACCGGCAGGCCCGCGCGGGCCAGGCGCACGGCCCAGAGACTGCCCAGGCTACCGGCGCCGAGGATATGCCACATCTGTGTTGCCTATTCAGCGGTGAAGGAGGCCCCGGCCATCGCCGGGTGCGGCATCACTTCGGCAGGGGCAGGCGCATGGCGGCGACCCGGCCACTGCCGTAGGACTCGGGCAACAGTTTAGCGGCATGTTCGATCAGCTGTTCAGGCTCGATCGGCAGCGCCTTGCTGTCCAGGCCCACCAGGCTGATACCGGCCTTGAGGGTGATGAAGCCTTCGCTGGTTTTGAACGCCTTGAGGTTGATGCCCTCGTGCAGGCGCTTGAAGCTGCTCGGCGAGCACTCGTGCAGGTCTTCGAGCAGGGTGATCAGGGCGAAGTGGTTGTCGTCCAGGCGCACCAGCACGTCCAGCGGGCGTACCAGCTGCTGCAGGCGGCGGGCGACGCCGTGCAGCAGTTCGTTGTAGAAGGTCTTGCCGTACTGGTTGCGCAGTTCGCCGGCTTCCTGCAGGCCGATCAGCAGGTAGCACAGGGCGCCGCCGCGGGACTCGACCTGGCGCAGGCTGTCGAGCAGCTTCTGACGCAGGTAGCGGGTGTTGCCCAGGCCGGTCAGGGAGTCGACCAGGTTGCGCTTTTCCAGGCTGGCGATGTTCTCGGTCAGCAGGCGGTTTTCCTGGAGCAGGCGCTGCAGGGTGTTGCACAGGCGGTCCGCGGCGTACACGCGCGGCACCAGTTGCTCGTTCATCGCCGACTTGCTGATGAAGTCGTCCACGCCGCGATCGAACGCCTCGCTGAGCACGTTCTCGCCTTCCTTGCCGGTGAGCAGGATGACGTAGGTGTAGTGGTCCGCCATCTCGTCGAGCTGCCGCACCCGGCCGGTCAGTTCCAGCCCGTCCATCTCCGGCATCAGCCAGTCCGCCAGCAGCACGCTGGCCGGGCGCTCTTCGAGCTGCCGGATGGCTTCGGCGGCACTGTTGGCGAAGCGAACGTCCTGGTAACCAGCCTGGGTCAGGGCACGACCGATCATGGCGCTGGAGAACTTGGCGTCGTCCACCACCAGAATGCTGAGATGAGGGTTGGGCATGGTGACAGGCTCGTTAAAAGTCGCGGGGGCCCGGTGCAATGCCGGGCAGTCTATGTCGCTACGGATATATAATGACTGCGTTTTTTTACCGTCAAGCCAGGCGAAGCCCATCCGTGATGTGGGTCGCGCCGTCTATCTGGAGGAAGCCCATGCCCTCGTTCGACGTGGTGTCCGAGCTGGACAAACACGAAGTGACCAACGCCATCGATAACGCCATCAAGGAACTGGAGCGTCGTTATGACCTGCGTGGAAAAGGGAGCTTCGAGCTGAAAGAGCTGACCGTCAACCTGACCGCCGAAGCCGATTTTCAACTGGAGCAGATGATCGAGATTCTCAAGCTCTGCCTGGTAAAGCGCAAGATCGATGTGCAGTGTCTCGAGCTGAAAGATGCCTACGCCTCGGGCAAGAACGTGAAGCAGGAAGCCACCCTGCGCGAAGGCATCGACAAGGAGCTGGCGAAGAAGATCGTCGCCCACATCAAGGACAGCAAGCTGAAGGTGCAGGCCGCCATCCAGGGCGAGCAGGTGCGCATCACCGGCAAGAAGCGTGACGACCTGCAGGAAGCCATCGCCAGCCTGCGTGCCAAGGACTTCGGCATGCCGCTGCAGTACAACAACTTCCGCGACTGAGTCCGCCAGCGTTGAACCCAGGCGACGGATTGGCGTCGCAACTGGTGTCGTCGCGAATAAACCGCCATGGCTTGCCATGGCGGTTTCGTTTCAGGCGCGGGAAAACGGTTGCGTGACCCAGACAACATGAGAAGGAGTGTCCAATGGAGATGAATTTCGACCAACTGGTAACCATGTCCCAGGCCTGGTTACCGGTGGTGCTGCACTACAGCGGCAAGCTGACGCTGGCGCTGATTACCCTGCTGATCGGCTGGTGGCTGATCAGCGCCCTGACCCGCAAGGTCAGCGCGCTGATGGACACGCGCAAGATCGACCGCGCGCTGCACAGCTTCATTACCAGCCTGGCGAGCATCATCCTGCGGGTCCTGCTGGTGATCAGCGTGGCCTCGATGATCGGCGTCGAAACCACCTCGTTCATCGCCGTGATCGGTGCCGCGGGCCTGGCCATCGGCCTGGCGTTGCAGGGCAGCCTGGCGAACTTCGCCGGCGGCGTGCTGATCATGTTGTTCCGCCCGTTCAAGGCCGGCGACTGGATCGAAGCGCAGGGCGTTTCGGGCTCGGTGGACTACATCCAGATCTTCCACACCGTGCTGCGCACTGGCGACAACAAGGTGGTGATCGTGCCCAACGGCACCCTGTCCAACGGCATCATCACCAACTACTCGCGCCAGGCCACGCGCCAGGTGCTGTATGACGTGAAGGTCGACTACGACACCAACCTGGCCAAGGCCCGCGAGGTTCTGCTGGAGCTGGCCAAGGACCCGCGCGTGCACGAGACGCCGGCGCCCGTGGTCGTGGTGTCGGCCCTGGGCGAAACCTCGATCAACCTGTCCCTGCGCCTGTGGACCGCCAACAGCGACTACTGGGGCGTGATCTTCATGCTCAACGAGACGGTGCGTGATCGCCTGCGCGAAGCGGGTGTGGAACTGGCGCAGCCGCCCCGGCTGCTGCAGGTGCTGCCCGGCAAGGCGGAGTGAGGCATCAGCGGGAATGAAAAAGGCCGGCATGATGCCGGCCTTTTTCATGGTTGTTCGGGCGACTTGGCAGGTGCCGCGGGCGCTTCGTCCATGGGCTGCGGCGCACCCCGGCGCCACTGCAGGACGATCAGGATCAGCGTCGGCACCCCGAGCAGGGCGGTGACCAGGAAGAACTGGGCGTAGCCGAGCTTCTCCACCATGACCCCCGAATAGCCGCCGATCAGGCGCGGCAGCAGCAGCATGATCGAGCTGAGCAGCGCGTACTGGGTGGCCGAGAACTTCAGGTTGGTCAGGCTCGACAGGTAGGCGACGAAGGCCGAGGTCGCCAGGCCGGCGCTGAAGTTGTCCGCCGAAATGGTGAAGATCAGCATCCTCAGGTCCGGGCCCATGCCGGCCAGCACCAGGAACAGCAGGTTGGTGGCCGCCGAGGCCGCACCGCCGATGAACAGGATCGGCAGGATGCCGAAACGCACGATCAGCAGGCCGCCGACGCCGGCACCGACCAGGGTCATGACCAGGCCGAAGAGCTTGCTGACGCTGGCGATCTGGTCCTTGGTGAAGCCCTGGTCGATGTAGAACACGTTGGCCATGACGCCCATGACCGTGTCGGACATGCGGTAAGTGGCGATCAGGCCGAGCAGCACCAGGGCCTGCCAGCGGTAGCGCAGGATGAAGTCGTTGACCGGCGTGAGCACTGGCGCCAGCCCGCGGCGCCCCATGGACGACAGGCACAGGGCGGTGAGGATGGTGTAGAGCAGGGCGCGCAGGAACGCGCGGTCTTCCAGCAGCAGGTCGAGCAGGCTGGCTTCGCCGCGGATCACGCTTTCGAAATCGGTGTGGTAGAGCTGGGTGAACATCGCCGGCACGGAAATCAGCAGGACGATCAGTACCAGCACCGAGGCGATCTGATGGCTGAACCCGTAGCGTCCGGCGGCCAGCTGGGTGCGCAGCGGCACGTTGGGCTCGCGCATCCACAGGGTGGTCAGCAGGCCCGGCAGCATCAGCATGGCGAACAGCATGTAGGTGCCGGCCCAGGCGCCGTGCTGGTAGAGCTGGGCGGTGGAACCGAAGCCTTCGGCGAAATACAGGGCGCCGGCGGTGGCCAGCAGCGCGGCGACCCGGTAGCCGGCCATGTAGCTGGCGGCGAGGGCGGCCTGGCGGGTATCGTCGACGATCTCCAGGCGGTAGGCGTCCACCGCGATGTCCTGGGTGGCGGAGGCGAAGGCCACCAAGACTGCCAGGGCGATCAACCAGGTGAGGTGGGTCTGCGGGTCGCACAGCGCCATGCCGGCCAGTCCGATGGCGATCAGCACCTGCGACAGCACCAGCCAGGAGCGGCGACGGCCCATGCGCCCGAGCAGCGGCAGGCGCCATTGGTCGAGCAGCGGCGACCACACCCACTTGAAGGCGTAGGCCAGGCCGATGAGGCTGGCGAAGCCGATGGTTTCACGGGCCACGCCCGCTTCGCGCAGCCAGACCGACAGGGTCGAGAACACCAGCATGTAGGGCAGGCCGGCGGCGAACCCCAGGATCAGAAGAACCAGCGTGGCAGGACTGGAGTAGGCGTCGATGGCATCGCGCCAGCTTTTACGAGGCATTGGGCGGGTTTCGGCCTGGGGGTGATCGGACAAAGGGCGCACTCTAACCGCTGTGCTCCATCGGGCGCCAGCCATGCCGTCGGATATCCACCCGCTCGTTGTGGATAAACACACCTTCGGCACGCAAACGGGCCCGTTGCTCCTCGCCGGATACGGTGCCGGCGGCCAGGCTCAGGCGTCCGCCGGCGGCGATCACGCGGTGCCAGGGCAGGGTGGTGCCTTCGGGCAACTGGCTGAGCGTACGGCCCACCCAGCGGGCGGCACGGCCCAGGCCCGCGAGCTCGGCCAACTGGCCATAGCTCACCACGTGGCCTTCCGGAACCTGCGAGAGGGCGATGTACAAGGCTTCACGGCGTATCTCCTGATTCGTCGGCGCAGGCGGCTGCGTGGCATGCAGGCTGTCCTGTGCGGGGTCCTTCTGTCGTTTGCCTGCCATGCTCGGTATCCCGCTGCCAGTGCTGGTGAATCGGCGTACTTCGTCGGCCGCGATGGGCCCTGTCGAAGGCATTCCGGTGTTCGCCACGATTCTACTGTGTGGCAGCGGTCAGCTGGCGTTGAAACGGCAGGTCGGCCAGAAACTGAAGGATTGGAAGGGCGCGGCTTCGCTTAGTTCCTGAGCGCCCGTAATCCGTCGTCTTGCGCGGCGTCAGTTACCCGTGCAGCGCTGAAAGCCGCTGCAAAATGTTGATTTATTGATCGATTGACGTGAACTCGACCGTATTCTGTCGGTCACTCCTTGCTCAGCCACCGTGCTTGCGGATAATGCCGGCACCTTGCGAATCAGAGCAGTTAACGTCCGCCTATGTTTTCCAGAACAATGCTTTGCCTGGCCCTTTCTGCGGCCACGACGCCCGTGATGGCCGATACCGTCTGGTTGAAGAACGGTGATCGCCTGACCGGCAAGATCAAACTCTTCGATGGCGGCAAGTTGCTGCTGGAAACCGACTACGGTGGCTCGATCCCCCTGGATTGGAAAAAGATCGCCACCCTGGAAAGCGACCAGGAGCTGCTGGTCAAGGAAGACGCGGTGACCGGTGAGCGCGCCAAGTCGCTGAAGGCCGCCGAGCCGGGCAAGGTGATCCTGGCCAATGGCGACACGCCACGCACCATCGAGCTGGCCAAGATCGAACAGATCATCAAGCCCAAGCCGGTGATCGAAGACCTGACCTGGAAGGGCAACATCGACGCGGCGTTGGACTACAAGCGCGCCGAGAACGACACCGACGACTACGACGTCGACTTCAAGACCCAGGCACGCCATGGCCTGTGGCGGCACAACGCCGAGGCCGGCTACAACCGCGAGTTGAAGGATGACGTGGTCACTACCGACAACTGGAACGCCGGTTACGCGCTGGACCGCTTCATCGACGAGAAATGGTTCTGGCAGGGCCGCCTGGCCTACAAGCGCGACAAGATCGAAGACCTGGCCCGCGAGCGCACCATCGGTACCGGTCCGGGTTACCAGTTCTGGGACAACGAGCTGGGCGCCTTCTCGGTGGCCGGCCTGTTGAATCGCACGGACCACGAGTACGCCACCGGCGAGAAGGAAAACTTCTACGCCATCAGCATGCGCTGGGACTACAACCGCTACCTGGTGGGCAAGACCATCGAGCTGTTCAGCACCGGCGAACTGGGCCGTCCGCTCGACGACGCCGCCAGCTACACCCTGGATGCGGAGTTGGGCCTGCGCTACAAGGTGACCGACTGGGCGTCGCTGAACATGAAGGCCGAGAAGGACATTCTCAGCGGCTCCGACGGCGACGTCGACGAGACCCGCTACAGCCTGGGCTTCGGCGTCGGCTGGTAAGCCACGTGTTCTGCAAAGCCCCGCGATCGCGGGGCTTTTTCATGCGCCCATAAAAAAGCCCCGCCGTGGCTGGCGGGGCTTTTCGCGGCGGCGACGGTTACAGGCGCAGGCCGCCGTCGAGTTCCAGGATGCGACCGGTGTAGTAGTCGTTTTCCAGGATGTAGGCCACCGAGTGGGCGATTTCCACCGGCTTGCCCATGCGGCGCAGCGGAATGCCCGCGGTCATCTTCTCCAGGGCTTCGGGCTTCATGTTGCCGGTCATCTCGGTTTCGATGAAACCCGGCGCCACGCCGGCGACACGGATGCCGTAGCGCGCCAGTTCCCGGGCCCAGACCACGGTGTCGGCCGCGACACCGGCCTTGGCGGCGGAGTAGTTGGCCTGGCCGATGTTGCCGGCGCGGGAGATCGAGGAAATGTTGACGATCGCGCCCTGGTTCTGCAGCTCGATCATCTTGGCCGCGACCTCACGGGTGCAGAGGAACACGCCGGTCAGGTTGACGTCGATCACCGATTGCCACTGGGCCAGGCTCATCTTGCTCATTTCGCCGTCCTTGACCTTGATGGTCAGGCCGTCGCGCAGGATGCCGGCGTTGTTCACCAGGCCGTTGATGGCACCGAAGTCTTCCGCCACCTGGGCGACCATGTGGGTCACCTGCTCTTCATTGGCCACGTTGCACAGGTAGGCGCGGGCGTCACCGCCGGCGGCCTTGCAGGCGGCCACGGCTTCGTCGAGCTTCTCCTGGTTGAGGTCGACGAGGGCCAGACGGGCGCCTTTCGCCGCCAGGTATTCGCCCATGGCACGGCCCAACCCCTGGCAGCCGCCGGTGATGATGATGACTTTGTCTTTGAGCTGCATGGTTTTCCCCTCAAGATGGTGCTTGATTGGCCTTGCTGGCGCGGTAACCGCTGGTCGAGGCGCCTGTCCGTTTGTGACGGATTCTATGCAAGGAGTCATAAGGTGAGCGTGAAAGCCGGCAAGCATGCACGAGAATTGTTGCTCAAGGAATACCGCGGCGTGCTCAGCACCCTGTCCAAGGCCATGCCTGGCTTTCCTTTCGGATCAGTGGTGCCGTACTGCCTGGATGCCCAGGGTTATCCGCTGATCTTGATCAGCCGCATTGCCCAGCACACCCACAACCTCAAGCAGGACGCCAAGTGCTCCCTGCTGGTAGGCGAGCGGGGCGCCAAGGACGTGCAGGCCGTTGGCCGCCTGACCCTGCTGGCCGAGGCCCGGCAACTGCAGGAGGAGGCCGAGATCGCGGGGGCGGCCGAGCGTTACTACCGCTACTTCCCCGAGTCCCAGGGCTACCACCAGGCCCACGATTTCGATTTCTGGCGCCTGGAACCGGTGCGCTGGCGCTACATCGGCGGCTTCGGTGCGATCCACTGGCTGGATCAGGTGGCGCTGGCCAACGCCTTCGCCGGGGAGGCCGAGCGCAGCATGGTCGAGCACATGAACGAAGACCACGCGTCGGCCATCGCCCATTACGTCGAGCTGAGTGGCTTGCCGACCCATGCTCCGGCGCACCTGGCGGGCATCGACAGCGAAGGCTTCCACCTGCGCATCGGCCAGGGACTGCACTGGCTGGCGTTCCCGACGCCGTGCCGCAACCCCGGTGAAGTGCGCCAGGCCCTGGTATTGCTGGCGCGAGCCGAAGCCTGGCCAACGGCGGTACCCGACGCGCTGTAACGCTTTTACATACTTTCCGGACCGGCTTCAGCTTGAATTAAGAGCAATGCCCCATACTTCCTACTGACTGGAAGCCGTTCTTCCTTTAAGGACCCTGTGATGCGAGTTTTTCTGTTCCTCTTTCTGCTGTTCCCGATCATCGAGCTGGCGCTGTTGATCCAGGTTGGCAGCATGATCGGCGTATTGCCGACGCTGCTGCTGATCATCGGTACCGCCGTGCTCGGCAGCGTGTTGCTGCGCGTGGCCGGCGTCGCCACGGCCTGGCGGGCCCGCGAGAAGCTGGCCCACGGCGAGCTGCCCGAGCAGGAAATGCTCGAAGGCCTGCTGATCGCGGTCGGTGGCGGCCTGCTGCTGTTGCCGGGTTTCATCAGCGACTTCTTCGGCGTGCTGTGCCTGATCCCCTTCACCCGCCGCCTGCTGGTGAACAAGGTGCGCCAGCGTGCCGCCGACCAGGCCATGCGTCAGCGCGCCTTCGCCGATGACCTGGCCGCCCGCTCGGGGCAGACCCGCCCCAATGTGCTGGAAGGCGAGTACGAGCGCCGCGACTGACCGATGCCCGCTGTCAGGCAGGCAGCCCTTGGGCTGCCTGCCTTTTCCTTGCCTGCTCGCCAGGGCGGCAGGTCAAAAAATTTTCACCAGACGCCCTTGAAATCCCCTTGTACGCCCTTATGTAGCGGACACCGCAAGGTTTTCTGCCGGTTTCGGCAGATCAGACTTCAGCGTTGTGCCTGGCGCAGCGCAACCGGCCCCGCCGGACTTTGCTAACCCGCCGGTGACAGCACCGGCCGCTTAAAACAACCTATTGGGAGAGATCGACAATGAAGCTTCGTCCTCTGCATGACCGCGTCGTGATCCGTCGCAGCGAAGAAGAAACCAAAACCGCAGGCGGCATCGTGCTGCCGGGTTCCGCTGCCGAGAAGCCTAACCAGGGCGAGATCGTGGCTGTTGGTACCGGTCGCGTGCTGGACAACGGCGAAGTGCGCGCCCTGGCCGTCAAGGTCGGCGACAAGGTGGTATTCGGTCCTTACTCCGGCAGCAACACCGTCAAGGTCGACGGCGAAGACCTGCTGGTGATGGGCGAGAGCGAAATCCTCGCTGTCATCGAAGCCTGATCCCCGCGAATCTCCGTTTAACGTCAAGAATTGAGGAACCATTTCCATGGCTGCTAAAGAAGTTAAATTCGGCGACTCCGCCCGCAAGAAAATGCTCACCGGTGTGAACGTCCTGGCTGACGCCGTCAAAGCGACCCTCGGCCCGAAAGGCCGCAACGTGGTCCTGGAAAAGAGCTTCGGCGCTCCGACCATCACCAAGGACGGCGTATCCGTCGCCAAAGAAATCGAGCTGAAAGACCGCTTCGAAAACATGGGCGCTCAACTGGTCAAGGACGTTGCGTCCAAGGCCAACGACGCGGCCGGTGACGGCACCACCACCGCCACCGTTCTGGCTCAGGCCATCGTCAACGAAGGCCTGAAAGCCGTCGCTGCCGGCATGAACCCGATGGACCTGAAGCGCGGCATCGACAAGGCGACCATCGCCATCGTCAAGGAACTGAAAGAGCTGTCCAAGCCGTGCGCCGACACCAAGGCCATCGCTCAGGTAGGCACCATCTCCGCCAACTCCGACAACTCCATCGGCGACATCATTGCCGAAGCCATGGAAAAAGTCGGTAAAGAAGGCGTGATCACCGTTGAAGAAGGCTCGGGCCTGGAAAACGAACTGTCCGTCGTAGAAGGCATGCAGTTCGACCGTGGCTACCTGTCCCCGTACTTCATCAACAAGCCGGACACCATGGTCGCCGAGCTCGACGGCCCGCTGATCCTGCTGGTCGACAAGAAGATCTCCAACATCCGCGAAATGCTGCCGGTGCTGGAAGCCGTTGCCAAAGCCGGCCGCCCGCTGCTGATCGTGGCTGAAGACGTCGAAGGCGAAGCCCTGGCGACCCTGGTCGTGAACAACATGCGTGGCATCGTCAAAGTCGCTGCCGTCAAGGCACCGGGCTTCGGCGACCGCCGCAAGGCCATGCTGCAGGACATCGCCATCCTGACCGGCGGTACCGTGATTTCCGAAGAAGTCGGCCTGAGCCTGGAAAGCACCACCCTGGAGCACCTGGGTCAAGCCAAGCGCGTCGTGCTGAGCAAGGAAAACACCACCATCATCGACGGTGCTGGCCAGCAGTCCGACATCGAAGCCCGCGTTGCGCAGATCCGCAAGCAAGTCGAAGACACCACCTCCGACTACGACAAAGAGAAGCTGCAAGAGCGTCTGGCCAAGCTGGCTGGCGGTGTTGCCGTGATCAAGGTCGGTGCCGGTACCGAAGTCGAGATGAAAGAGAAGAAAGCCCGCGTTGAAGACGCCCTGCACGCGACCCGCGCAGCCGTCGAAGAAGGCGTGGTACCTGGCGGCGGTGTGGCCCTGGTACGTGCCCTGCAGGCCATCTCCGAGCTGAAAGGCGACAACGACGACCAGAACGTCGGTATCGCCCTGCTGCGTCGCGCTGTCGAAGCCCCGCTGCGCCAGATCGTCTCCAACGCCGGTGACGAGCCGAGCGTCGTGGTCGACAAGGTCAAGCAAGGTTCCGGCAACTTCGGCTACAACGCTGCAACTGGCGTCTACGGCGACATGATCGAGATGGGTATCCTCGATCCGGCCAAGGTCACCCGTTCCGCGCTGCAAGCTGCTGCCTCCATCGGCAGCCTGATGATCACCACCGAAGCGATGATCGCTGAAGTGGCTGACGACAAGGCTGCTCCGGCCATGCCGGACATGGGCGGCATGGGTGGCATGGGCGGCATGATGTAAGCCAGCCGGCACCCTGAGCTGTACCGAAAACCCCGCGCCTGTCGCGGGGTTTTTTTTGCCCTGCGGTCAGCAAAGCGGTACGCCCTTTGCTTTATTTCGTCCGCGCTATCGGCCCACGGCAACTTGTCGTCGGCCCTGTGGTCCCAGGACGGGCTCTGGCATGCGGCATGGTGATCCCGCACACGAATTGTCATGAAGCGACGGTACTGTGGCCCTCCCCGAAAAGGTGGGCATTTGGGTGACCCTTGCGGTGTTACCGCGGTGAAACACCCCACCGAACGATTCAACTCCAACCTTGCAAAAGGTACCCCGCGACGCGGCATTCGCCGCCTGCCGGCCGGGTTGATCAAGAAATGTACCGTTCGTCGCATCAGGCAACGAAACCGGAAGGGGTGTTCTAGGGTTAGCGAACAGCGTTTGGCAGCGCTATCAAGAGGTTGTGGTGATGAAGTTAGAAATTGCACGAGGTCTGTTCCTGGTCACCGCATTGGGCGTGGCGTCGATCGCCGCCGCGGCCTGGCACGAACCGCAGCCTGGGGTGCTGACCCACGAGGACCGAAGTTACTGCCCGATGCCGCCTGTGGCGAAGGTGTCGGAGCAGATGCGTCCCGACCAGGACCTGTTGCTGCTGATGTTCGGCTTGTCCCAGGGCATGGGCCCTCAGGGTTGAACGGCTAGTCCGTCATGAAAAAGCCCCGCTCAGGCGGGGCTTTTTCATGGCTGACGCACAGGCGCGAGAGGGCAGGGGAGCCCTGCGGTCGAGCAAGGCCGAAAACGAAAACGCCCGATGCACTGCATCGGGCGTTTTCGTTGGGGCGTGGTGCGGATCAGCCGACGCCGGGTCAGCTCGGCTCCGGCCGGGCGTCGTGGACCGTGGCCGGTCGTGCCTGTGGCGCCGTATCCGGTCGGGCCAGCAGGCTGTACACGCACGGCAGCACGAACAGGGTGAACAGGGTGCCCACGCTCATGCCGGTGGCGATCACCAGGCCGATGTCGAAGCGGCTGACCGCGCCCGCGCCGGTGGCCAGGATCAGGGGCACCATGCCGAACACCATGGCTGCGGTGGTCATCAGCACCGGGCGCAAGCGGATCGCTGCGGCTTCTTCCACCGCCTCGCGGCGTCCCAGGCCTTTCTCGCGGCGCAGCTGGTTGGCGAACTCGACGATCAGGATGCCGTGCTTGGTGATCAAGCCGATCAGCGTCACCAGGCCCACCTGGGTGTAGATGTTCATGCTGGAGAAGCCGAGGAACAGCGGCACCAGCGCCCCGCAGATCGACAGCGGCACCGTCACCAGGATCACCAGCGGGTCGCGGAAGCTCTCGAACTGCGCGGCCAGCACCAGGAAGATCAGCGCCAGGGCCAGGCCGAAGGTCACATACAGCGCACTGCCTTCCTGTACGTACTGGCGCGAGGCGCCGGCGTAGTCGACGCTGAAGCCGGGCGGGGCCTCTTCGATGGCGATCTGCCGGACCGCTTCGATGGCTTCGCCCATGCTCACGATCGGGAAGCCCTGGATGATCGCCGAGTTGAGCTGCTGGAACTGGTTGAGCTGGGTCGGCCGGGCGCGGTCGCTGACCGTGATCAGGGTCGACAGCGGCAGCATGTCGCCGCTTTGGCTCTTCACGTAGTAGCTGTTCAGCCAGCCCGGGTTGTCGCGGTAGGCGCGCTCCACCTGGGCAATGACCTTGTAGCTGCGCCCGTCGATGGTGAAGCGGTTGATCTCGCCTTCACCCAGCAGGCTGGCCAAAGTCACGCCGAGGTCCTGCATGGAGACGCCCATTTGCGCGGCTTTCTGCCGGTCGATCTGCACCACCACTTCCGGTTTGTCGAAGGCCAGGTCGATGTCCAGGAAAGCGAACTTGCCGGACTGCTCGGCCCGCTGCTTGATGCGCTCGGTCACTTGCAGCAGCGACTCGTAGTCGTTGGGTGTGTTGATCACGAACTGGAAGGGCAGGCCTTCACCGGTGCCGGGCAGCGACGGCAGGTTGAAGCCGAAGATCTGCAGGCCGGGAATCTGCGCCAGGCGCTGTTGCACCTCGGGCAGGATTTCCATCTGGGTGCGGTCGCGGTCGTCCCAGGGCTTGAGCAGGAAGCCGCCGATACCCGCCTGCACCCCGTTGAAGCCGTTGATCTGGAAGGACGAGTAGTACTCGGGGAACTCCTTGAAGATCGTCACGAACTCGTTGGTGTAGGTGTTCAGGTAGTCGAGGTTGGTCGGCTGCGGGGCCTGGGACATCATGAAGATGATGCCCTGGTCTTCGTCCGGCGCCAGTTCGTTCTTGGTGAACATCAGCAGCACCGGGATCAGGCACAGGATGATCACCGCGAACACCACCACCACCGGCCGGGTATTCAGGGTGCCGTGCAGGGCGCGCTGGTAGCGGCGCTTGAGGCGGTCGAAAAGTTCATCGAGCTTGTGCGCCAGGCCCGAAGGGTTCTCCTCGTGGCGCAGCAGCTTGGCGCACATCATCGGCGACAGGGTCAGGGCGACGATCCCGGAGATGATCACCGCGCCGGCCAGGGTCAGGGCGAACTCCTTGAACAGCGCCCCCGTGAGGCCCTCCAGGAAGCCGATGGGGGCGTACACCGCCGCCAGGGTGATGGTCATCGACACCACGGGCACGGCGATCTCCCGCGCCCCTTCGATGGCCGCGTCGAACGGCGTCTTGCCCTCTTCGATGTGCCGGTGGATGTTCTCCACCACCACGATCGCGTCGTCCACCACCAGGCCGATCGCCAGCACCATGGCCAGCAGGGTCAGCAGGTTGATCGAGTAGCCCATCAGCTGCATGAAGAACAGCACGCCGATCATCGACAGCGGGATGGTGATCACCGGGATCAGCACCGAGCGGAAGGCGCCGAGGAACAGGAACACCACCACGATGACGATCAGCACCGCTTCGCCCAGGGTCTTCACCACTTCGTCGATGGAGGCCTGGATGAACAGCGTGGCGTCGTAGGCGATGGACACCTTGAGGTTCGGCGGCAGCTGGGATTCCAGCTCCGGCATGACCGCGCGCACTTCCTTGATCACGTCCAGCGGGTTGGCGCTCGGCGTGCCCTTGATGCCGATGTACACGGACGGAATGCCGTCGAACGAGCTGATCGAGTCGTAGTTTTCCGCGCCCATTTCCACCCGCGCCACGTCGCGTACCAGCACGCGGCTGTCACCGACGGTCTTCAGCGGGATGGCGGCGAAGGCCTCGGCGGATTTCAGGTCGGTTTCCGCGTTGATGCTGGTGACCACGTACTGGCCCTTCACTTCACCGGCGGCGGCGAGGAAGTTGTACTCGCGCACCGCTTCGTTGAAATCGCTCGCGGTGATGCCGTAGGCGGCCATCTTCACCGGGTCGAGCCACAGGCGCATGGCGAACACCTGGTTGCCGAGGATTTCCGCCTCGGCCATGCCGGGCAGGGTGGCCAGCTTGGGCTGGATCACCCGGGACAGGTAGTCGGTGATCTGCGGGTTGGACAACTCGGTGCTGTAGAAGCTGATGTACATCAGTGCCGTGGAGTCGGCGGCTTCCTTGCTCAGCACCGGGTCTTCGGCGTCCTGCGGCAGCTGGTTCTTCACCTCGTTGGCCTTGGCCAGCAGTTCGGTGAACAGGCGGTCGCTGTCGGCGCCGATGCGCGCGTAGATCGAGATGATCGAGGCGTTCTGACGACTGACCGAGGTCATGTAGTCGATGCCCTCGGCGCTGGCCAGGCTCTGCTGCAGCGGCTGGGTGATGTAGCCCTGGATGGTCTCGGCGTTGGCACCGGGGTAGGCGGTGGTCACCGTGATCAGGGCGTTTTCCATCTGCGGGTACTGGCGGATGGTCAGTTTGCTGAACGCCTGCAAGCCGAGCAGGATGATCAGCAGGCTGACCACCGTCGCCAGCACCGGGCGACGGATAAAGGGATCGGTAAAAGCCATGGCTCTGTTCCTTTGCGTCAGCGTCCGTTACGGCTGGGCGGCGGGTTGGCTGTCGACGGCGGCGGCATTGGGCGCGATGGCAATGTGGGCGCCGTTGTCCAGCTTCAGCTGGCCGGCGGTGACCACCTGCTCACCCGCTTTCAAGCCCTCGAGAATCACCACCTGGCCTTCGCGACGTTCGCCGGTCTTGACGAAGCGGCGCTCGGCGATGAGGTGCGGATCGCCCTTGTCGTCCTTCACCACGGCACCGTCGTCGTCCTTCTTCTCGGCGACGACATACAGCGAGTTGCCGTAGAGGGTGTAGGTGATGGCGGTTTCCGGTACCACCACCTGCTCGCGGCGGTCGGGCAGCAGCACTTCCAGGTTGGCGAACATGCCCGGCAGCAGTTTCTCGTCCGGGTTGGCCAGCATGGCGCGCACCTGCACGTTGCGCGTGGTGTCTTCGACCTTCGGGTTGATCGCGGTGATCTCGCCTTCGAACACCTCGCCCGGGTAGGCCGCCACGCTGAAGCGCACGCGTTCGCCGATGGCCAGCTGGGGCACGGTCTGCTCCGGCAGGAAGAAGTCGACGTAGAGCTTGCTCAGGTCCTGCAGGGTGGCGATGGTGGTGCCCGAGGCCAGGTAATCGCCGACGTCCACCTGGCGGATGCCGATGGTTCCGGAGAAGGGCGCGAGGATGCGCTTCTTGGCCAGCAGGGCCTTCAGTTGGGCGACGCTGGCGTTGGATTTCTGCAGCTCGGCGGACAACCGGTCGAACTCGCTCTTGGAAATGTTCGAGCGGCTGACCAGGCTGCGGCCCCGTTCGAACTCGACGCGGGCCAGGCCCAGCTCGGCTTCGGCGGTGGCCAGGCTGGCCTGTTCGACCGCGCTGTCCATCTGCAGCAGCGGCTGGTCGACGGTGACCTTCTGCCCCGACTCGAACAGCACGTCGCGCACGGTGCCCACCACTTCCACGGTGAGGTCCACGCCCTGCAAGGCCTTCAGCGTGCCGATCGCCGGCAGGCGACCCTGCCACGGGATCTGCTCGGCCGTACCGGCGGCCACGCTGATGGCCGGCTGCGGTGCAGAGAATTGCTGGATCTGCTGATAGATCGAGAAGCCTTTATAGGCGGCGAGTGCGAGTACCACGAGGACGACGACGCCCAGCATGATGAGCATGCGGCGGAGCAACATATTCCGTTTCCTTGGCAAGGCAGATGGGGCCTGGGAATAGGCAAGACGGGCACATTAGTCCGGCTGCGTCGGCAAGTCAAAGGAGCGGATTTGCAAAAGGTTGCGAGGTGCTATCAACGCAACGAACTGTCCGGTAAATCGATGCAATTGGCAGCAGATACTGGCTGTTTGCCCTGTGCGGGCGGCAGGCGCGGCGTTGCCCGAGCGGGCGGGCAACGCGCGGGAGACGTCAGGCGTGCAGGCGGCGGGTGACGTCGCTGAGCTGGCCGGACAGGCCGTGCAGGTCATTGCTGGCGGCTTCGGTGCGCTGCACGTTTTCCTGGTTGGTGGTGGCGATGGCGGTGATTTCCACCAGGTTGCGCGAGATGTCCTCGGCCACCGAGGTCTGCTCCTCGGCGGCGGTGGCGATCTGACGGTTCATGTCGCGGATCGCTTCGACCGAGGTGGTGATGCGCTGCAGCATGCTGCCGGCGGCGGTGACCTGCTCGACCCCTTCGTCGCTGCGGCTCTGGCCGCTTTCGATGGCACGCACCGCGTTCACCGCGCCGGTCTGCACGGTGTCGATGATCTGGTGGATCTCGGCGGTGGATTCGGCGGTGCGCTGCGCCAGGGTGCGCACTTCGTCGGCGACCACGGCGAAACCGCGGCCGGCGTCACCGGCCCGGGCGGCCTCGATGGCGGCGTTGAGGGCCAGCAGGTTGGTCTGCTCGGCGATGCCGCGGATCACGTCGAGCACCTTGCCGATGCGGCCGCTGTCGCTTTCCAGGCGGCGTATGACCTCGGCGGTGTTAGCGATCTCGCCGCGCATGTCGGTGATGGTGTGGATGGTCGCTTGCATTACCCGTTCGCCTTCCTGGGCGGAGCGGTCGGCCTCGTCGGCGGCGTTCGCCGCTTCGGCGGCATGGCGCGCGACTTCCTGGGCGGTGGCGGACATCTCGTGCATGGCGGTGGCCACCTGGTCGGTGCGCGAGAACTGTTCGCGGGTGCCCTGGGCCATCAGCGCGGCGATGGCGTTGAGTTCGCCGCTGGCGTTGTCCAGGTCGGTGGTGCTGCGTTGCAGGCGGCTGAAGGTCTCGGCGAGGAAATCACGCAGGGTGTTGGCGGCCGCGGCCAGGCGCCCCAGTTCGTCGCGGCGGCTGGCGTCCACGCGCTGGCCGAAGTTGCCATGGCTGAGCTGGGCAATGTGCTCGATCAGCTCGCGGATCGGGATGATCAGGCTGCGGTTGATCAGCCACAGGGCGAGCAGGCCGATCAGGACGCTGGAAATCAGCATCACCGCCAGCCCGGCGCGCAGGGTCTGGTCGGCGGCGGCACTGATCGCCGCCGATTGTTCGCTACCCCGTTCGCCGAGCTGCTTGACCAGCGCGCTCATCTGCTCGCTGGCGGCACGGTCGATGCCCTTGACCGCGGCGTCCCCGGCCGCGGCGTCGGCACCGGCGGCGACGAATGCCTGGTAGCCCTGTCGGTAGGCGGCGCCCATGCTGCGGTGTTCGTTGCGCAGCTGTTCGATCTGCTGCTTGAGGGCGTTGTCCTGCTGCTGGTCGGCGCTGCTCAGCAGCTCGCCGAGAATCCGCTGGACCTGGGTTTCCTGGGCCTGGAACTGGGCCCAGTACTTGTCACGCTGGGCCGTGTCCTTGCCGCGCAGCAGCACGTTCTTCCACTCCTGGACCTGGACCTTGAACTCGACGTTGGCCCCATCGACCAGGCGCGAGGCGTGCAGCGTGCCGTCGACCAGCCCACGGTAGGACTGGATGCCGTTGGACAGGAAGCTGAAGCAGGCCAGGGCGATCAGCAGGATCAGCGCCAGGCTGCCGCCCAGCAGGGTAAGGATCTGGGTGCGCAGGGACGTTTGCATGGGATACACGCCTCGGAGAAAGAACGGTGGGAGGCCAACGGTGACGCGTCGAGCGATATCCCTATCGGATCGACGCCGGGAAGGGCGCCGGTCGCTGGAGCACAGTTTGGTTACGGTGTAATGGCTTTTAGCCGTCACAGATGACGGTTTGATGACAATTGCGAGACAAGGGGATGGGCGGTCGCCCCGTTTCCCGGGTGGGACGCGGGGCGCGGCGGGTCAGGCGAGGCGCAGGTGGTTGTCCCACAGGCCGGCGGGCAGCTCCAGGGGGCGGGTGGCGATCGTGGCCTGGCGGCAGTCGTAGAGGCGGCAGCGGCCCTGGCCCGAGGTGACCACGAAGCCGTCGGCCACCGCACCGACGCCGGCGCAGTCGGCCAGCGGCGCGTCGAGGCGCAGGGCCGCGGTGTCCAGGTCCCAGATGAACACCCGGTTGCCACGCGGGGCGGTCAGGGCCAGCAGGCGCAGCTCGTCGTGGATGGCCACGCTGGCGGTGTACTGGTTCATCACCAGGCGCTGCGCTTCGGCCAGGGGGAAGGGCTGGAACGGCTGCCCCGGCCGCTTGATTGCCAGCAGGGCGGCGCTGTCGGTCATCTCGCCCATGTACTGCTGGCCACTGACCACTGTGCCGTCGCGGGCCACGGCCAGGTGGCGCACGCTGTTCATGCGCTCGGGCAGTTGTTCCTTGCTGTGCAGGGTGCCGTCGCGGCCCAGCAGAACCAGGCTGGCTTCCATGGCGTCGAGGTTCATTTCCACGCGGCTGTCGGCCTCGGTGCGAATACCGCCGTTGGCGATCACCAGGGTTTCGCCATCGGGCATCCACAGCAGCTGGTGCGGGCCCAGGCCGTGGCTGGACAGCTCGTCCGTGCGTTCCAGGCGTTGCGCGTCGGCGCTCAGGCGGTAGACGCCGATCACCCCGCGGCCCGGGTCGGAGGTGTCGTTCTCGGTGGCGTACAGCCACTCGCCGTCCTTGTGGAACACCGCGTGGCCATAGAAGTGCCGGTGCGCGGGCGAATCCAGGGTCTGCAGCAGGCGACCGTCACGGGTGTCGATCAGGTAGCTCTGGGTGCTCGGGCGGCGGCCGACGAACAATGCCATGGGCAGGCTCGGGTGCGGCACCACGTCGTGGCAGCGTTCGGCGACCGGGGTGGCGAAGACCTGGGTGCCGTCCAGGCGATAGCCCACCGCGTAGTGGACGCCCTGGGCGTCGTTGCGTGCCGACACCAGCAGCGGCTGCGGGCCGCCGCTGATCAGGGTCCAGCCGTTGAACGCACCGGCAGCGGTGGCGGCTGCCGCGGTGGCGAGCGTCGCGGTGAGGCCGAGGAAGGCTCTGCGTTTCAAGTGCATGGCTCAGTCACCGTCGTGGGCGTTGAAGCCCAACTGGATGCCCAGGGCCCTGGCCAGCTCGCCTTCATGCAGGCGGTGCAGGCTGTTGAGGCTGTCGTACAGGGCATTCAGCTCCTGGCGGCCCGCGTCGTCGGCGAGCAGCTCGCCCAGCGGGCGCTCGAGGGCGGCCAGGCGCTGGCGGGTGTCGTTGTAGGCGTTGTCGAGGCGCTGCTTGAGCTCGGCCTGATCGCTGCCCAGCAGGGCCTGCACGCCGTTCTGCTCGGCGCCGTGCCAGAGGCGTTCGGCGCTGGCCAGGCTGGCGGCCAGGTTGGCCAGGCTCGCCTTGCTGCGCCAGGCTTCGGCCTGGTACGGCTGCGGCAGGCCCTTGCTCTGGCGGCCCAGCGGGGTGCCGAGCTTTTTCTTCAGGCCGTCGATGGCACTGACCTGGGTACGCAGCAGCTCGGCCATGGCCTCGGGTGCCTCGGCGTAGCGGTCGTTGGGGAAGGTTTTCAGTTGGTCGGCCATGCCGCCCTTGGCCTGCCACTGTTGCAGCACGTCGGCAGCCAGTTGCTGCTGGTGTTCGCCGATGGCGCTGATCAGCGGGCAGTAGCGGGCTTTCTGCTCGGCGTCCTTGAGGTCGATGGCCGGGTCGAACAGCAGGTACTCGTAGGCGGTCAGGCCCTGCACCACGACGCTGGCGTTCTTCAGGTCGGCGTTGGTCAGGGCCGGCTTGTTCTTGAGCAGGGCTTCCACCTGGCGCGCCACCAGGTTCTTCTTGTCCGGCCAGAACTGCACCTGCCAGGCCCGGTTGCCCTCGGCCATCGGTCCCAGCAGCAGCGGCTGCAGGCCGGCCCAGGCGCTCTGGGCGGCGAGGAACGCCTGGCGCGCCTCGGTGACGTCCTGCTCACCGGCGCAGAACGCCTTGCCGCTGGCGGCCAGTTGCCGGTCCGCTTCGCTCCAGGCGCTGTAGGCCGGCAGCAAGACGCCGTCGGCCAGGGCGGTGCTGACCTTCTGCTGCGGGTCGGACGGGGTGCAGGCGCTGAGGGCCAGGCCCAGCAGCACGATGGAAAGGGGTGAGCGAATCATGGGTGGCTCCTTACAGCGAATTCAGAAAGGCCAACAGCGCGGCGCGCTCGTCGGCATTGAACCTCAGTACGCGATCCTTGGCCGCCTGCGCCTCGCCGCCGTGCCAGAGAATGGCTTCCAGCAGGTTGCGCGCGCGCCCGTCGTGCAGGAACTGGGTATGGCCATTGACCGTTTCGGTCAGGCCGATGCCCCACAGGGCCGGTGTGCGCCACTGGCGGCCACTGGCGAGAAACTCCGGGCGGCCATCCGCCAGGCCTTCGCCCATGTCGTGCAGCAGCAGGTCGGTGTAGGGGCGGATCACCTGGTTGGCCAGTTCCGGTTCGGCCGCGTCGCTGGCGGTGGTGAACTGCGGCGTGTGGCACCCCTGGCAGCCGGCCTGGAAGAACAGGCTCTTGCCCTCCAGTACCTGTTTGTCATCCACGTCGCGGCGTGCCGGCACCGCCAGGTTTCGACTATAGAACAGCACCGTGGCGAGGATGTTGTCGCTGACCTCCGGCTCGCCGCCGTGGGGCGCGGCCCGACACTCGCGTTGCGCCTCGGTGCACTGGTCGCTGGGCAGCAGGGAGGTGGTCAGGCCCATGTCGCTGGCGAAGGCGTGGGCGTTCTGCTGGTTGACCGTGGGTTGCCCGGCCTTCCAGCCGAAGCGGCCGAGCACGGTCTTCTGCAGGGCATCGTCCCAGACCCGGTTGGGGCGCCCGGCAATGCCGTCGCCATTGGCGTCGTCCGGGTCGGCGTTGGCCAGGATATCGGCCTCGGAAATGGCTTCGAGCAGACCGAGGCCGATCATCGGCGGCGCGATGCGCAGGGAAAACAGGGTGTCAGGGTGCAGGGGGCCGTAGCCCAGCTGGCTGAGCTGCAGCTCGGGCCGGCGCAGTTCGACCGCATGGCCATCGGCGAAGGTCTCGGTGTGGGTGCTGTAGCGCAGGCGGACCTTGCCCTCGGGGGGCACGCCGGGGTTGGCCATGTCCTGCAGCTGGGTGCCGTAGGTGGGTTCCGGCACCACGCCCAGGCGCTCGACGATCCGCGCCTGCTCGGCACTGGCTGGCAGCGACAGGCGCACCAGCATCGAGACCGCGTTGATCGCGTCCGGCTCCGGCGGGTGGCCGCGGCCGTCCTTGATGTGGCAGTTCTGGCAGGCGTTGGTGTTGAACAGCGGCCCCAGGCCGTCGCGGGCGGTGGTGGTGGCGGGGGCAATCACCCAGGGGTTGCGGAAGAAGCTGTTGCCCACGCTGAAGTCCAGGCGCCGGCTGGGCGAGAGGTTGGCCGAGGGCATGGAAAAGGCGTTGTGATCGAACACCCGGGAGGTGGCGGCGCCACCGGAGCGGGCTTCTCCCGGTTCTGCGGCGGTGAAGCGCGGTTGCTGGTCGCAGGCGACGAGGGCCAGTGCCAGCAGGGGAAACAGGCGGCGCAGGAGCGGCGACATCGAGAGGCAGTCCGGGCGAGCGAAAAACGGGGCGCCAAGATTAGCACCCTAACGGACTTTAAATAAGATGAATTAGCGTTTGATCGGCAGGCCAGAAAGGTCGCCAGCAGGCGGTTTCAGGCGCTGGAAACGCCCTTCAAGCCCTGATGAAGGCCGGTCGCTGGCCTGAAAAGTGTGACGGGCATCGTCGTTTGCTGCACAAACCCCGGGCCTTGTGTGACGGGATGTCGCAGGTGCCGCGTTATTCGTGACCGGCTGGTTTAGAATGCGCCGACCTGGTCACGGGTGGCTGAATGCCAGCATCGTCTGGCAGCGCTTCGCCCCCTTTTGCCCCCTCCAATAACAGGACTTCGTCCACCGTTCGCTCCCGCCTTTGTCGGCGCTGGGAGCGCGCTCGCTCTTTGCCGACGTTTTTGATCAACAAAGGACTTTGTGTCGATGAAAGGTTGTATGCGTGCACTTCTGATGGGCTGTAGCTTGCTGAGTTTCGCGTGCTGGGGGCAGATGGCGCCCCTGGAAGCGATGAACATGGCGGGCCTGCAGCGCACCCTCGGCCAGATCGTGGCCAAGAACTACCTGATGATCGGCTCCGATGTGCGGGCCGACGCAGCGCTCAAACAGCGCGATGAAAGCATCGCCCTGTTCGAAGATCACCACGCCAAGCTCAAGGCCCAGCCGTCCAACCCTGAAATCCAGGCTGCCCTGGGTGAGGTGGAGCGTCTGTGGACCGATTTCCGTGCCCTGGCCACCGCCACGCCGGACAAGGCCCAGGCGCCGGCCATGCTGGCCAAGGCCGAGGAACTGGTGAAGCAGACCCAGCACGTCACCGACCTGTTCGAGAAGCACAACGGCGACGCCGCCTCGCACTCAATCAACCGAAGCGGCTGGAACCGCGTACTGACCCAGCGCACCGCGATGTTCTACATGGCGCGCGCCTGGGGCGTAGAGGTGCCGAACCTGGAAGCCACCTTCAACGAGTCGGTCGCCGAGTTCGACGCGGTGATGAAGGAGCTGCACGCCGAAGGCGCGCCGAACGCGGAAATCGCCGAGGCCCTGCGCAAGACCGAAGTCAAATGGCAGTTTGCGAGCAAGGCGTTTGCCTCCACTGATTTCACACCGACCATCATCGCGGTCAACGCGGACTCCATGTTCCGCCAGTTGAACGAAATGACCCGCCTGTACGCCGGTCTGCGCGACGACAAGCTCTGAGTGTTGCCGGCCACCGCCAGGGTGCGTCCTGCACCCTGGCGGCTGCCGTTTCCCACGCCTTCCTGGCGACCTTCCTCCCGCGCACCCACAGCCTTGCCCGCACCGCTGCGGGTGCCTGGCGGCTACTTGAGTTTGCTCAGTTCCTCATCCGGCAAGGCGTAGCTGTGTTTCTCGTGGATCATGGTGGCGATCAGCGCATAGAGGCTGACGCCGGCGACCAGCAGGCTGATGACGACCAGGATCGCCGGCTTGTCGGCGAAGGTGAACACGGCGCTGGCGCCTTCGTAGGTGGAAATGCTCATGACGGTGTCCTCACAGGGGCTGCCCGGGTGGGCAGCGGGTCAGTTGATTCGCTTCAGGCCGGTTTGCTTTCGGCAGTGAGCGTCGGCTGGGCGGAGCCGCCCACCTCGGTGCGCGGGCCGTACAGCGAATTCCATTCCGGGTAGGCCTGGGCCGGCACCTCGGTCAGGTCGAGGCCGCGCTCTTCGGCATGGGCCGGTACCCGCAGCATGTCGAACCGCTTGAGAGCGTAGGAAATGGCGTAGCCGGGAATGAAGCCCAGGGCTGCCATCACCAGGGCACCGCCCACCTGACCGAAGAAGCTGACCTCCGGCATGCCGTTCATGTTCGGGTAGCCGGACAGGAACAGGCCGCTGATGACCAGGCCGGCGAAACCGCCGAAACCGTGCACGGCAAAGGCGCCGACCGCATCGTCCAGGCGGAACTTGAGCAGCAGGTTGTTGACCAGCGGCGCCAGGGCCGACACGCCCATGCCGATCAGGTAGGCCAGGCCGGGGTGGTAGACGTCCAGGCCCGGGGCCACGGAGATGATCCCCACCAGGCCACCGGACATCATCCAGTAGGGTTCGCGGGTGGTCAGGTAGGCGCCGATCAGGCCGCCGGCAAAGCCCATCAGGGTGTTGAAGGCGAAGGCCGAGAGGTTGGTCGGCTGGCCGTAGATGGTGATCCACTGTGCGCCGCTGTTGTAGATGATGCAGCCGCCGAGAAAGCCGAAGAAGCCGACGATGATCAGCATCAGGCCGACCACGCTCATGGGCATGCTGTGGCCGACGATGGCATTGGCGCTGCCGTCGGCGTTGAAGCGGCCGATGCGCGCGCCGAGGTTGATCAGTACGCCGAGGGCGAAGAAGCCGGCAATCATGTGCACCACGCCGGCGGCGCCGACGTCATGGTAGCCCCACTTCACGGTCAGCCAGCCTTCCGGGTGCCAGCCCCAGGAGGCCGCCAGCAGCCAGAGGAAGCCGCCGAGGACGATGGTCAGGATGAGGAAGGCGCTCATCCGCGCCCGCTCGATGATCGCCCCGGAGAGGATCGAGCCGGTGGTGGCGGCGAACAGGGCAAAGGCGCCCCAGAAGATGCCGGTGGCGTTGTCCTGGATGTTCGGCCCCATGGACTGGCTCCAGGGCATGCCGGCGAGGAAGGCGTCCATGCGCGGCACCAGGCCGTCCGGGAAGGCGTTGTACACCGCCCAGCCGAGCAGGAACACGCTGGGCACGATGAAGCCGAAGGCCAGGATGTTCTTCACCCCGGCCGCCAGGGCGTTCTTCAGGCGCGAGGCACCGATCTCATAGGACAGGAAACCGGCGTGGATGCAGATCATCAGGGCAATGCACCACCAGTAGAAGATTTCCATGTTCAGGGTGTTGGTCATCTCTATCAGAGCCTGCAGCTCCTCCAGAGTAGGGGGTGTCTTCTGCTCGTCCATCAATCAATCCTCGATACGTTCTTGTGGTCGGAATTGGCAGTGGAAGTGAAGGGGCGTGCCCGAAGGGGATGGCGGTCGTTGTTGTTATGGGCCGTTCGCAGAGGGAAAAGGCAATCCCTGTGCCAAGGCGCGAACGGCGTTCAGCCTGTGACCGCAGCGGGGTTTGGGGTTCTTGATGGCGAGAAAACGCCCCGTTTCCGTTCGTATCGCCGTCGATACGCCTGAAATTGGGTCGTGTGTGAATCTGCGGTTCGCCGGAAGAAGGCGAGGGGCGGTTCAGTGGGGAAGGGCGCCGGCTGGGGCCGCGCGGGCGGGGGAGCGAGATGGGAAATGGTGTGCCCCGAAGGGCACACCACACAGGTCACGCAGCCGATCAGAACTCGTGGTCGGCGGTGTCCGGGTTCAGGTCGCTGATGCCCAGCTTGCCGGCAGCCTGCTCGATCGCACCGGTCTGCTTGACCAGGGCGGCGATGGCGTCACGCACGATCTGCTGGCCGTCGGTGTTCTCGGCCGCGATCAGTTGGTCGAAGTGCACGTTGTCCTTCTCGGCGCTGTCGACCAGCTTCTGCAGGGCGGCTTCGGTGGCTTCCAGGTCGGCCTTCAGGGTGGTGTCGGCCTGGGCATCGGCCTTGGCGACCAGGGAAGACAGGCTCGGGCCGGTCAGGGTGGTGCCGTCGACCTTCTTGTACTCGCCCAGGTAGACGTTGCGGATGCCCTTGCCGTTGTAGAAGTGCGAGTTGTGGGTGTTGTCGCTGAAGCAGTCGTGCTCGTCTTCGGTGGAGTTGGCTTCCAGCGCGACCTTCATGCGCTCGCCAGCCAGTTCACCCAGGGACAGGCTGCCCATGCCGAACAGCATCTTGCGCAGGCCGTTCTCGGCGGATTCGCCTTCCAGGCTCGCGCGGTAGTTGCCTTCGACGCCGCCTTTCCACTGTTCGACCATCTCGTCGAGGTCGCTCACCAGCAGGTCGGTGGCGGCCTTGAGGAACGCACGGCGGCGCTCGTTGTGGCCGCCGGTGGCGCCGTCACCCACCACGAAATCGGTGGCCGGACGCTCGCCCGCACCCGGGTTGGTGCCGTTCAGGTCCTGGCCCCAGAGCAGGAATTCGATGGCGTGGTAGCCGGTGGCGACGTTGGCTTCGGAACCGCCCAGCTCGTTAAGGCTGGCCAGCAGCTCGCCGGTGATTTCGCTGACGTCGATCTTGTCTTCGCCGACCTGGATCTCGGTGTTGGCGATGATGTTGGCGCTGGCGCCCGGGTTCCCCAGGGCGTGCTGGTAGTCGGTGGCGACGTAGTCGATCAGGCCTTCGTCCAGCGGCCAGGCGTTGAGCTGGCCTTCCCACTCATCGACCACCGGGTTGCCGAAACGGAACACTTCGGTCTGCATGTAGGGCACGCGGGCGGCCAGCCAGGCGTCGCGGGCGGCTTTCAGGGTTTCGTCGTTCGGATTGGCCAGCAGGGCATCGACAGCGGCCTGCAGGTTCTTGCCGGTGCTGGCGGCGTCGCTGAACACGGCCAGGGCCAGGTCGGCGTAGTGGCTGACGACCGCCTTGGCAGCGGCTTCGTCGAGTGTGCCGGCCGTGGCGGGTGCGCTGGCGCTGCTGGCTGCTGGTGCTGCGGCTTGGGTCGCAGGCGCTTTGTCGTCGCCGCAACCGGCGAGGGAAATAGCGATGGCCAGCAGGCTGGCAGATGCCAGAGGCATACGAATCATGACGAAATCCTTTGCGTGTGAACGGGGGAGCGTGCACGAATGCGCACGTGAGCCGCGTAATAATGCGAAAGATTTGCATTTTGCGCAAAGGGTGACGGCGAATAAATCCCGCGGGAGTCGTGCACAGCGTCTCCGCGTTTGCAGCGCCGCACCGTTAGAATGCCAGCACGGAACCTGTCGCAGTCTATGAATGGAGAACACTGCATGAGCCTTACCAGCATTGCCCTGATCGTCGCCCTCGGATTGGCCGCGGCCTACGCCGTGGGGCTGTACAACGGCCTGGTGCGTTTGAAGCATGGCGTCAGCAAGGCCTGGTCGAACATCGACGTGCTGCTCAAGCAGCGCCACGATGAGCTGCCCAAGCTGGTGGAAACCTGCAAGCAGTACATGCAATACGAAGGCGCGACCCTGGAGCGCGTGATCGCTGCACGCAGTGCCGTGGCCAGCGCCCGCGAGCAACAGGATGTGAGCGCCCTGGGCAAGGCCGAGAGCGGCCTGCGCGCCGGCCTCGGGCAACTGTTCGCCCTGGCCGAGAACTACCCTGAGCTCAAGGCCAACGACAGTTTTCAGCACCTGCAGCAGCGCATCAGCGGCCTGGAGAACGGCATCGCCGATCGCCGCGAGCTGTACAACGAGGCGGTCAACCTGAACAACGTGCGCATTGAGCAGTTCCCCGATGTGCTGGTCGCCCGCGCGTTCGGCTTCAAGTCGGCCGACCTGCTGGTGTTCAGCGACGCCGAGAAGGCCGACGTCAACCTCAAGTCGCTGTTCAACTGACGTGGTCGACGGAGAACTCGGCGGCTACCTGCTCGCCCTCGCATTCAGTGGCGGCGCCTGCGTGGGCGGTGCCTGGTGGAGCATGCGGCGCTTGTCGCAGGCCCGCTACCTGCTGGACACGCCGACCTCGAAGATCCGCTCCGCCGCCCAGGGCTATGTTGAACTTTACGGCTTGCTCAAGGAGTTACCCGGCGCTGACGTGCGCGGCCCGCTGACGGGCAAACCCTGCCTGTGGTGGCGCTTTAGCATCGAGGAATACAGGAGCGGCAGCGACAAGAAGAAAAGCTGGCACGTGGTGCAAAGCGGTACCAGCGACGCCTGGCTGTCGTTGTCCGATGGCACCGGCGAGTGCCTGATCGACCCGCGCGGCGCTGAAATCCGCCCGGCGGTCCGCGAAGTCTGGGAAGGCAGCCTGCGCCACCCCATGGGCGTGGCAAAGACCGGCTTCCTGGCGCTTTTCACCGGCGGCAAGCGCTACCGTTACACCGAAGAGCGGTTCCATGCCGAGCAGCCGCTCTACGCCATCGGCGATTTCCGCACCTCTGGCGCCAGCCAGCAGGGGTTCGATGCCGTCGCGGCCCAGGGCCAGGTGATCCGCGAGTGGAAGCAGGACTACGCCGGTCTGCTGCGTCGCTTCGACGGCGACAGCAATGGCCAGCTGGACGAGCGTGAGTGGTCCCGGGTGCAACTGGCTGCCCAGCTGGAAGCCGAGGACCGTCACCGCAACACCAGTAGCCAGCCCGCTCGCAACCAGATGAGCAAGCCGGGCGAGTCGCGGCCGTTCATCCTGTCCAATGCCGGTGAGGATGAAGTCGCCCGCAGCTTCTACTGGCAGGCCGCCGGCGGCGCAGTGCTGTGCCTGACCGGTGCGTTGGCCACGGCCTGGATGCTGGGCGTGCAGCAGGTCTGAGCAGTGGTAGTGCCTGAACGAAAAAGCCCGCCATGATGGCGGGCTTTTTCATGCAACGGGCTCAGAGCGTGGCGGGGTTGTTGGCGGCGGCGATCATTCGTCGGGCCTGCTTGAGGTAGAGGGTCAGCTCGCGGGCCGGCAGCGGCTTGCTGTAGAAGTAGCCCTGACCTTCGTGGCAGCCCTGGGCGATGATGTAGGCCTCCTGCTCGGCGGTCTCCACCCCCTCGGCGATGACCTGCATGCCCAGGCTCTTGCCGAGCTGGATGATGGCGCGAACGATGGTCGCGTCGTCTTCGTCTTCCAGCAGGTCCTGAACGAAGCTCTTGTCGATCTTGATCTTGTCCAGCGGCAGGCTCTTGAGGTAACTCAGGGACGAATAGCCGGTACCGAAGTCGTCGATGGCGATCAGCGCGCCGGAGCGGCGCAGGCTCAGCAGGTGCTGGGCGGCGGTGCTGATGTCTTCCATCAGGCCGGTTTCGGTGACTTCCAGCTCCAGGCTGCGGGGCGGCAGCCGGTAGACCTGCATCAGGTTGTTGACCACCCGCGACAGCTCGGCGTGGTGCAGCTGCACGGTGGACAGATTGACCGCCATGCGCAGGTTGTTGAAGCCCTGGTCGTGCCACTCGCGCAGCTGGCGGCAGGTCTGGTCGAGAATCCATTCGCCGATGGCGATGATGGTGCCGTTCTGTTCGGCCAGCGGGATGAACAGGTCCGGCGGGACGAAACCGTGTTGCGGGTGCTGCCAGCGCAGCAGCGCCTCGACGCCCACCACGCGGTGGTCGCGGTAGTCCACTTGGGGCTGGTAGACCAGGCTCAGCTGGTTCAGCGCCAGCGCTTCGCGCAGGTCCTTCTCCAGCTCGCGGCGGCGACGCATCTCGCTGTCGACGCTGGCGATGTAGAACTGGTAGCGGTTGCGCGAGCGGCTTTTGGCCAGGGTCATGGTCTGCTCGGCTTTCTGCAGCAGCTTCTCGGTGCTGTCGCCGTCTTCCGGGAACAGGGTGATGCCGATGGTCGCGCGCAGGCGGACTTCATGCTGGTCGAGCAGGAATGGGGTTTCCAGGTCATCGAGCACCGCCTGCGCCAGTTCGGCGGCTTCGTAGGGCTGCTCGATGTCCGCCTGCACCAGGGCGAACTGGTCGCCACCGAGGCGGGCCAGGGCACCGAGGCGGCCACTGTGGCTGCGCAGGCGGTCGGAAAGGGCGAGCAGCAACTGGTCGCCGGTCTGGTAGCTGAACTGTTCGTTGATGCCCTTGAAGTCGTCCAGGCCCACGCACAGCACCGCGACCCGACGTTGCAGGCGGCCGGCGTCGTCGAGGATCTGGTCCAGTTGCTGTTGCAGCTGCTGGCGGTTCGGCAGGCCGGTGAGGAAATCGTACTGAGCCATGCGCAGCAGGCTGTTTTCCGCTTCACGGCGCAGGTGGGTGTTGCGTTCGATGGAGGCGAGCAGCTGGTTGGCGGTGCTGATCCACAGGCCCAGTTCGTTCTTTTCGTTGCCCTTGAGCATGGGCAGCTTGTGCTCGCTGGGGCGGTCCGGGTTGATGTTGGACAGGTGCTCGATGATCTTCGCCAGCGGTTTGGTCAGCAGCCAGTGGTAGACCAGGTACAGCACCAGGCCCATGGCCAGGGCGCGCAGGACCCCGGAGATGAAGATGATCACCGAGTTGGTGACGAAGCTCTCGCCGTAGGGAGCGGTGTCCAGGGTGATGTTGAGGTCGCCGTAGTACTCGCTGTAGGGGCCGCGGCCGACCAGTTGGGTACTGAAGTTCTGTTCGTTGCCGAGGATCGGGTCGGTCAGCCAGCGGGTCGGCACCTGGACCGGGTCGCGGGACTTCTCGGCGAGCATGGGTTCGTTGGGGTGGCCGATGGAGGCGACGCGCACCGATTCATGCTGGAACAGGCCTTCGATCACCTGCATGCCCATCTCGCGGTCCAGGCTGTAGACCGCCTGGGTGGATGGGTCGCGGAACATGCCGAGAATCCGGTGTGCATCGTTGGCGACGGCCTGACGGGTCTTGTACACGTCGAAGACGATCTGCGCACAGCTCAGTACCACGCCAACCACGAGTGCCGAGAGCAGCACGACGCGCAGCAACTTCAGGGACAGGCTGTTCTTGAGTTCCAGCTTCAAGTGACGATTCCTTGTTCGATGCCAAAGGCCTCAGACCGTTGTGAGTATTGGCAAAGTCGCCGTTGCCGTCAAAGGGCCAGTATGGCGGAGGCGATTGTGCCAGCATTCTGCGCCGCCATGGTGCGTCGCAAGGGTCTTTCAATCCCGTTCGTACTGTGTCGGTGCGCCTGCCTCAGACTTGAATGCCATTCGGCGATTCGTTCCGGTGCGGGCGGCGTGATTCCCTGTTCTTCTCCTGACCCTCCTGGTGCCTGCTGGTTTCACCCCATTCGTACCCGGTATGTCATGGACCGCCGGGCAGGTCAATGCAGGGTGGGTGCCAGTGCGGCGGCAAATGCCAGGGCCCTAACGCAAGAAGCCCGGCAAGGGCCGGGCTTCTCGGGAGCGGAACGCGGTATCAGGCAGCGTAGTTCTTGGCTACGAAGTCCCAGTTGACCAGGTTCCAGAACGCCTCGACATACTTCGGACGCACGTTGCGGTAGTCGATGTAGTAGGCGTGTTCCCACACGTCGCAGGTCAGCAGCGGGGTGTCGCCGCTGGTCAGCGGGCAGCCGGCGCCGATGGTGCTGGCCAGGGCCAGGGAACCGTCAGCCTTTTTCACCAGCCAGCCCCAGCCGGAACCGAAGGTGCCGATGGAGACCTTGCTGAACTCTTCCTTGAACTTGTCGAAGGAACCGAAGGCTGCGTTGATCGCGTCAGCCAGGGCGCCGGTCGGCTGGCCACCGCCGTTCGGCGACAGGCAGTTCCAGTAGAAGGTGTGGTTCCAGACCTGAGCGGCGTTGTTGAACACGCCACCGGAGGAGGTCTTGACGATTTCTTCCAGGGTCTTGCCTTCGAACTCGGTGCCTGGAATCAGGTTGTTCAGGTTCACGACATAGGTGTTGTGGTGTTTGTCGTGGTGGTATTCCAGCGTTTCCTTGGAAATATGCGGCTGCAGGGCGTCATGAGCGTAAGGCAGCGGCGGCAATTCGAAAGCCATGGTTTATCTCCTAATAATCAGGTCAGTTGCGGTGAGCGCAAGGCCGATCACGGGCGGCCAGACATACGCCGGGAGTTTTTACTCTTTGCGACGCAGACCGAGGATCATAGCACCGGGCCTGCGTCATAACCACGCAGCAACTGTGTGGGAAAGCCGGTGCCAGGGCCTCTTCCTGTATGGAACGGATCGCCCGGGCAGGGTTCCATCAACCGAGTTTCATCAGCACCACGCCGACGACGATCACGCCGCAGGCAATCAGGCGAATCGGCGGCATGGGCTCCTTCAGCAGCACATAGCCGATCAGCAGGGCGAACACCACGCTGCTTTCTCGCAGGGCCGACACCAGCGCCACCGGCGCCTGGGTCATGGCCCAGATGACGATGCTGTAAGCCAGCAGCGACAGGGCGCCACCGCCCAGGCCGCCGCGCCAGTGGGCGCCGAGCTGGAGAAAGACCCGTGGGCCGCGACGCAGGGCGATGACCGCGGCCGCCACCGCGCCGTTCACCGCGAACAGCCAGGCCGAGTAGGACAACGCATCCTGGTTGAGCCGGGCGCCTGCGGCATCGGACAAGGTGTAGCCGGCGATGAACGCCGCGGTCAGCAGCGCACTGCCCAGCAGCGGCAGGTTCAGCGGTGCAGCCTGGCGCCCGCCGCGCAGGGCCATCAGCCAGATACCGCCCACCAGGATCAGCAGGCCGATCAACTGGCCGGTGGACAGCGTATCGCCCAGCCACAGCAGCGACAGCCCGGCCACCAGCAGGGGCGAGCTGCCGCGGGTGATCGGGTACACCTGGCCCAGGTCGCCATGCTGGTAGGCCCGCGCCAGGAACACGTTGTAGCCGATGTGCAGCAGCGCCGAGAGGGCGATCCAGGGCCAGGCGGCCGCCACCGGGAAGGCCACGAACGGCAGGGCCAGCAGGGCGATGAGGCCGGCGGCGATCTGGATCAGCGAGGCGGTGAGGAAGCGGTCCAGGCCGATTTTCAGCAGCGCGTTCCAACCGGCATGGAGCGCAGCGGCAACCATCACGGCGATGAAGACCGAGGTGGGCAAGCGGGAGGTCCTTGTTCGGCAGGCAGGGCACGGAGCCGGAGGTGGGTCGATCATAGCCCCCGGCCTGTCGCCCTGGCCACCCGCTGGCGGTCAGGTGGCGGCGCCGTTGCGCAGCAGTTGCCAGGCGATGCTGAACATCATGGCGGCCACGCCCAGGTCGATCAGGCGCCAGGTGGCCGGGCGCGACAGCCAGGGCGCCAGCCAGGCGGCGCCGAGGGCCAGGGTCAGGAACCAGATCATCGAGGCGCTGGCTGCCCCCAGGGCGTAGGCCCCGGGCACACTCTGCTGCGCCCCGAGCGAGCCGATCAGCAGCACCGTGTCCAGGTACACGTGGGGGTTGAGCAGGGTGACCGCCAGGGCGGCCAGCATCACCGTGCGCAACGACTTCGGCGTATGCGCCTGCTCGCCTTGCAGGCCTTGTGGGCGCAGGGCGCGCAGCAGGGCCTGGGCGCCGTACCAGAGTAGGAAGGCCGCGCCGCCCCAGCGCGCCACGCCGAGCAGCAACGGGCTCTGGGTCAGTACCGCGGCCAGGCCGAATACGCCGGCGGCCACCAGCAGCGCATCGCAGACGATGCACAGCAGCGCCACCGGCAGATGGTGTTCCCGGCGCAGGCTCTGAGCCAGGACGAAGGCGTTCTGTGCGCCGAGGGCGATGATCAGGCCGGCGGCGATCAGCAGGCCGTTGCTGTAGCTCTGCCACATGGCCGTCACTCCGCCGTCTGCGCCAGGTGGCGCAGGGCGTCGAGCGCACGCGCACCGTCGACCTGGGCGACGAACAGGTGGTCGTGGTAGTAGGCGGCCACCACGTTGCAACTGATGCCGACCGCTGCCAGCGCACCCGCCACCGCGGCGGTCAGGCCCACGGCGCTGAGGGCCGAGTGCACCTCCAGGGTGATCCAGGCTGCCACGTAATCGACCGTCAGGCCCAGTCGCTCCGCGTCCTGCTGCGGCAGGATCACCGTCAGGCCTTCTCGTTCGTGGAAGCTGCCCAGTGGTTCGAGGCCCTGCAGGGCTTCTCGGCCCGCCAGGGTGCAGAACACATAGGCGCCGTCGTTGAGTACGGGGTTCATGCTGCGCAGCAGGGTGGAAAGGGAGGTTTCGCCGGCCATTGAAAAGGTGCTCTGTCGCGTTGGGAGGTGGCCAGTCTGCGGGGATTGCCTGTATAAGAAAAAGCAATCTTGCTGATCGCTCATTAGGAGAACTGATTTGTTCGATTACAAACTGCTGGCCGCCCTGGCAGCGGTGGTGGAACAGACGGGCTTCGAGCGCGCCGCCCAGGTCCTTGGGCTGTCGCAGTCGGCGGTGTCGCAGCGCATCAAGCTGCTCGAGGCGCGGGTCGGCCAGCCGGTGCTGGTGCGCGCCACACCGCCCACGCCGACCGAGATCGGCCGGCGCCTGCTCAACCACGTACAGCAGGTGCGCCTGCTCGAACGCGACCTGCAGGGCCAGGTGCCGGCCCTGGATGAAGGCGGCCTGCCGGAGCGACTGCGCATCGCGGTGAACGCCGACAGCCTGGCGACCTGGTGGGCGGCGGCGGTGGGCGACTTCTGCGCCGAGCACCGGGTGTTGCTGGACCTGGTGGTGGAAGACCAGGAGGTCGGCCTCAAGCGCATGCGCGCCGGTGACGTGGCGGCCTGCGTGTGCGCCAGCGATCGTCCGGTGGCCGGCGCGCGCAGCCTGGCGCTCGGGGCGATGCGCTACCGGGCACTGGCCAGCCCGGCGTTCATCGCCCGGCACTTTCCTCGGGGTGTGGTGGCCAGTGAGCTGGCGCGGGTGCCGGCCATCGTCTTCGGCCCGGACGACCAGTTGCAGCACCGCTACCTGGCGGCGCTCGGCGTCGGGGGCGGTTTTGCCTATCACCTGTGCCCGTCGTCAGAGGGCTTCGTGCGCATGGCGCTCGGCGGCCTGGGCTGGGGGCTGGTGCCCGAACACCAGGTTCCCGAGGAGCTGGCGCGGGGCGAGCTGGTCGAGCTGATTCCGCAGCAGGTGATCGATGTACCGTTGTACTGGCACCACTGGCGTAACGGCGGCGAGCTGCTCGCCAGCCTGACCGGGCACCTGGCCCGGGCGTCTGCCAGTTGCCTGGTGCCGCTGCCCTAGGACTGCTGCGCAGTGGTCAGGCCAGCACGATGCTGCCGGAGCCCGGGAGCTGTTCCACGCAGCGTGCGCCGAGCAGGCGGGACGGCGTGAAGTAGCCGCCAGCGCCGTGGTAGGCGAGCAGGTGACGCACCGCCAGCAGGGCGCCATGCACCGTCACCTCATAACCGTTGGCGGTCTCCACCCGTGCGCTCTTCACCTGGCCGACAGCGTTGCGTACCTCGCCCCAGACCCAGGTGCGCAGCCGCTCCCGAGCGTTCTGGTCGGGACCCTGGATACGCGCCTGCACCTGCTGCTTCAGCCAGTCCTGCACCCTGGGCAGGCCGAACAGCGGGCGCAGCGGATCGATCAGGCGCATGCCCATGGCCAGCGCGGGTGGGGTGGGCAGGTAGACCTCGATGTTGTCGATGGCGGTGGAGTAGTAGGCCGTGGCCACGTCGCCCCAGGGGATGGTCACCGCGCTTTTCTGCCCCCGGCCGAAGTCGATGGTCCGGCGTTTGTAGCCCAGCGGCACGTCCGTGATGACGCCGCCCCGGCGTACCTTGCCGCCGAGGGACAGGCCTTCCACCGTGGTCTTGGCGGTACCAGGCGAAAGCCCGCTGGCGGTGTCGAACCCCAGGGCCAGTTCCCGGGCGTCCGGCATGGCCTGGTGCAGGCAGGCGGCCAGGCAGTCGGTGGGGATCACGTCGAAGCCGACCCCGGGGCAGACCACCACGCCCAGCTCCCGGGCCTGGGCATCGCGGGCGTGGGCGGCCTCGAACACGCCGATTTCGCCGGTGATGTCGACATAGTGACTGGCGCTGGCCAGGCAGGCGTCGATCATCGGTGCGCTGGTGGCTGAAAAGGGCCCAGCGCAATGGGCCACTACCGCCACGTCCGCCAGGGCCTCCAGCGTCCGCTCAGGGTGCTGCACATCGAACACCCGGCATTCCAGGCCCAGGGCGCTGCCCACTGCATGCACCGCGTCCGGGCTGCGGCCGGCGAGGATCGGCGTCAGCCCCTCGCGCCGCGCCTGCTCGGCCAGCAGGTGGCCGGTGTAGCCATTGGCGCCGTAGATCAGCCAGTTGTGCCGGGGCATGCCGAACTCCTGTGAAGTGGGGTGTCTGAGCGATACAGGGTAGCCGCTCGCGGCTCGCAGGGCCGTCGTTCTGGCGTGCAACGCCACGGCGGCGGCCAGGCGGCGCTGCTAGAGTGCCCTCAACGTCATGGGTGATGAGAGAACCTGCATGAAGATTCTGGTGACAGGGGCGAGTGGTTTCATCGGGGGGCGGTTTGCACGGTTCGCCCTGGAGCAGGGGCTGAGCGTGCGGGTCAACGGGCGCCGGGCGGACGGCGTGGCGCACTTGGTCAAGCGCGGAGCCGAGTTCATCCAGGGCGACCTGTCCGACCCCGAGCTGGTGCAGCAGCTGTGCCAGGACGTCGAGGCGGTGGTGCATTGCGCCGGTGCCGTCGGCGTATGGGGGCGCTACGAGCACTTCCACCAGGCCAACGTGGTGGTGACCGGCAATGTCGTCGAGGCCTGCCTCAAGCAGCGCGTGCGGCGCCTGGTGCACCTGTCGTCGCCGTCGATCTATTTCGATGGCCACTCCCATGTGGGGATTCGCGAGGAGCAGGTGCCGTCGCGTTTCTTCGACCACTACGGCAAGACCAAGTACCTGGCCGAGCAGCAGGTGTTCGATGCCCAGGAGTTCGGCCTCGAAGTGCTGGCGCTGCGGCCGCGCTCGGTGACCGGTGCCGGCGACACCAGCATCTTCCCGCGCTTGATCAACATGCAGCGCAAGGGGCGGTTGTCGATCATCGGCAACGGCCTGAACCGTGTCGATTTCACCAGTGTCCACAACCTCAACGATGCCCTGCTCAGCGCCTTGCTGGCCGCCGGCCCGGCCCTTGGCAAAGCCTACAACATCAGCAACGGTGAGCCCGTACCGCTATGGGACCTGGTGAATTACGTGATGCGCCAGTTGGGGCTGCCACCGGTCACCCGGCACATGCCCTACGGCCTGGCTTACAGCGCGGCGGCCCTGAACGAGGGCGTGTGCGCGCTGCTGCCGGGCCGACCGGAGCCGACCCTGTTTCGCCTGGGCGTGGCGGTGATGGCCAAGGACTTCTCCCTGGACATCAGCCAGGCCCGGCAGTACCTGGACTACGACCCCAGGGTCAGCCTGTGGACCGCCCTGGATGAGTTCTGCCACTGGTGGAAGGCCCACCATCCGGCCTGAACCCGTCGCTCAGGCGTGCACCCGCTGACCGCGGTAGATCAGCACCGAGGGGCTCGTCGAGGGCGGCGGTGGCGTGTCCACCAGCAGTGGGCGGCCGGCCTGGAGGCGCGGCGCCGGCTCGTCCTCTGGCGTTTCGAAGGGCTGGTCGCTGTAACTGGCCAGCCGCTTGCCCAGTTGCCGGGTTTCTTCACTGGCGGAGGTGAGGCAGGCGCTGAGCATGCTGGTGACCGCGTCGGGCTGGCTCATGCGGATATCCACCGCCAGTTCGTCGCGAAGCCGGCGGCGCAGGCTTTTCATGCAGTCGAGCACTTCTCTGTTCAATTCCATTGGCTGTACCCCCTTGCTTGCGGAAGTAGCCGGGTGGCGTTCATCCCGAATCGCACCGAGCTGATCTTGTCGCGTTGACCGCGTACGGGTTGCGCCTACATCGCCGGATATTCTTCCCGAGGCGTGTGAATACGTCGCAAGCGGGCCGGTGCAAAGTGCATACCAGTTCACAACGCGAGGAACTGCGCGGGGTGGGCACGGTCAAGGAGCCTGGGTTCTCGCCCTTTGTCAGCGCGTGTTGCACCGGTGCGGTGCGACACTGAAGCGCGACGCGCGAACCGTTATACTGCGCGGCAAAGTGCCTCTACGGCGTATTCATGAAGGTTTATCCATGCGTAACGATGCTCACGACGAACTCGATCACGTGCCCAGCCTGAAGGCTGACCAGCGCGATCACGATGACTACGAGACCGATCATCCGGAGCCCGCGCGTGCGCCCGCCTATGGCCGTTCCACGGCTGCGGCAGCCCCCGTCAAAGGGGCCAGCACCGGGCCGCTGTGGGCGCTGGTCGGGGCCCTGATGATCGCCCTCGGTGGCCTCGGCTGGTGGAGCTTCCAGCAGATCAGCCTGATGGAGCAGCAACTGGTTGCCACCCAGGAAAGCTTCGCGCGCATCAGCGAAGAAGCCGCCGGTCGCATCCAGGACATCTCCGGCAAGGTGGTGGCCACCGAATCCAACGTCACCAGCGGCAGCGAAGCGCTGAAGCTGCAGGTCAAGCAGCTGGAAGGCAAGCTCGCCGAGCTGACCAAGCAGCAGCAGGGCATCGCCAGCCAGCAGGGTGAGCAAACCAAGCGCCTCGAGCAACTGGGCGCGGACCTGAAAGGCCAGGCAGGCGCTGCCAGCAAGTTCGAAGCCCCGCTGAAGACCCTGACCACCGAGCAGGCATCGCTGAAGGCCGAGCTGGCCAGCCTGAAGTCCGCCCAGGGCGGCCTGGGCAAGGTCGAGGAGCAGCTCAAGCGCCTGGGCACCGATGTCGAGGCCCTGAAGAAGATCGGCAACCCGAACCAGGCCATCGGTCGCCTGGAGCAGGACCTGCTGGTGCTCAAGAGCGACCTGGAAACCCGTCCCGCACCGAGCAACAACACCGCCGAGTTCGATGCGTTCCGCGCGCAGATGACCCGCAACATCAGCACCCTGCAAGCCCAGGTGCAGAACCTGCAGCAGCAGATCGACGCGCGCTGAGTTCGTCGAGACCTGAGCAGGCTGGCCTGCTCAGGGCGCAAGGTGTCCCGGGTATCGCTTCGCTCAACCCAGGCTACACCCGTATGACAAAACGCCCGATGCGTCCTGTATCGGGCGTTTTCTATTGTGGTCCTGGTTTTTCCCCGGTTACGGGCTGAACCTGTAGGAGCGGCTGGGCGGCATTCCGATTGCCCGCGAGCTCTTGCTCTACGCCTCGTCCGATGCGTCATGCAGGCTGCCGAGCTCGCGGCCAAGGCCGCTCCTACAGAGTACGGAACCGGATCGCCCCCCTGCACCAGGCGCCCAGTGCCTTGCATTGGGCGCCTTTGTCTCAGCCTTTTGCGGTTACAGACGCGGGTAGTCGATGTAGCCCACCGGGCCGCCGGCGTAGAAGGTGTCCGGCCGGGCTTCGTTCAGCGGGGCGTCCTGCTCCAGGCGCGCAGGCAGGTCCGGGTTGGCGATGAACGGCACGCCGAAGGCCACCGCATCGGCCTTGCCGCTGGCCAGCCAGGCGTTGGACTGGTCCTTGGTGAAGCCTTCGTTGGCGATGAAGACGCCGCCGAAGGCGTCCTTCAGGCTCGGCGACAGGCTGTCGTCGGCCTCGGCCTCGCGGGCGCAGAGGAAGGCCACGCCACGCTTGCCCAGCTCGCGGGCCACGTAGGTGAAGGTTTCGCGGCGGTTGGAGTCGCCCATGTCATGGCTGTCCGCACGGGGTGCCAGGTGCACGCCGACACGGCCGGCGCCCCACACGCCAATCACCGCGTCGGTGACTTCCAGCAGCAGGCGCGCGCGGTTCTCCAGGGAGCCGCCGTAGGCGTCGGTGCGCTGGTTGGTGCTGTCCTGGAGGAACTGGTCCAGCAGGTAACCGTTGGCACCATGGACTTCCACGCCGTCGAAACCGGCGGCCTTGGCATTCTCGGCGCCCAGGCGGTAGGCCTCGACGATGTCGGCGATTTCTTCGGTCGCCAGGGCGCGCGGGGTGACGAAGGCCTTCTTCGGGCGTACCAGGCTGACGTGCCCGGCCGGTTGCAGGGCGCTCGGCGCGACCGGGGTTTCACCGTTCAGGTAGAGCGGGTCGGAGATGCGGCCGACGTGCCACAGCTGCAGCACGATCTTGCCACCGGCCGCGTGCACGGCGCGGGTGATGTTATGCCAGCCGCGCACCTGGGCGTCGGACCAGATGCCGGGGGTGTCGGGGTAGCCCACACCCATCGGCGTCACCGAGGTCGCTTCGCTGATGATCAGGCCGGCGGAGGCACGCTGCACGTAGTACTCGGCCATCAGCGCGTTGGGCACGCGGCCTTCGTCGGCGCGGCAACGGGTCAGCGGCGCCATGATGATGCGGTTGCTCAGTTCCAGGTCGCCGATCGTGATCGGGTCGAAAAGCGTGGTCATGGGGACAGTCCTCTGTTAGTCGGCGAGTGCCAGTTCAGGTTCGGGTTTGCGGGAATGGAAGGTGAGCAGGGTGGCGAGCAGCGCCAGCACGGCCAGGGCGGCTGCGGCCAGCGGCACGCGGGTGAGGCCGAAACCTTCGGCGATCACCACGCCGCCGATCCAGGCGCCGAGGGCGTTGCCGACGTTGAAGGCGCCGATGTTCAGGGTCGAGACCAGGTTGGGCGCGCCGCTACCGAACGCCACCACGTTGACCTGCAGGGCCGGCACGGCGGCGAACGCGGCCATGGCCCAGAGGAACAGGGTGATTTCTGCCGGCACCAGCGCCTGGCTGGTCCAGGTGAACAGGCTGGTGACCACCGCCATGGCGACGAACACGCCGAGCAGGGTGTTCTTCAGGTTGCGGTCGGCCAGGCGACCGCCGATCACGTTGCCCAGGGTCAGGCCCAGGCCGATCAGCAGCAGGGTCCAGGTCACGCCGCTGGGCGACACGCCGGTGACGTCGCCGAGCAGCGGGGCGATGTAGGTGAACAGGGCGAACATCGAGGCCGAGAACAGCACGGTGGTGCTCAGGGCCAGCCACAGGCCTGCGCCTTTCAGGGCACGCACTTCGCTGGCCAGGTCGGCCTTGGCTTCGTCGGTCTTGCTCGGCAGCACGCGCCACAGGCCGATGAGGGCGAACACGCCGATCAGCGTCACCGCCCAGAAGGTCGAGCGCCAGCCGGCGTACTGGCCCAGGGCGGTGCCCAGGGGCACACCGAGCACGTTGGCCAGGGTCAGGCCGGTGAACATCAGGGCCACGGCGGAGGCGCGGCGGTTGGCCGGCACCAGGCTGGCTGCCACCACCGAGCCGATGCCGAAGAACGCGCCATGGCACAGGGCGGTGATGACCCGCGCCAGCATCAGCATCTGATAGTCACTGGCCAGGGCGCAGAACAGGTTGCCGGCGATGAAGATGCCCATCAGCGAGAGCAGCGCCGCCTTGCGTGGCCAACTGGCGGTGGCCAGGGCCATGAACGGGGCGCCGATGGCCACGCCCAGGGCGTAGCCGGTGACCAGCCAGCCGGCACCGGGGATCGACACGCCGAGGTCGGCGGCCACTTCGGGCAGCAGGCCCATGATGACGAATTCCGTGGTGCCGATGGCGAAGGCGGACAACGCCAAGACGAGAAGTGCTGTGGGCATGCCGCCAGCTCCTGATTGAACGATGAAGGGAAGGGGAGTCAGAGTTCGGTGCCGATGTGCTGCAGGAAGGCCTGGATGGCGGGTTCGTTGCGCTTGAAGAAATGCCACTGGCCGACCTTGCGGCTGGTGATCAGGCCGGCCCGCTGCAGGGTCGCCAGGTGGGCGGAGACCGTCGATTGCGAGAGCCCGGTGCGCTGGTCGATCTTCCCGGCACACACGCCGATTTCCAGCGAATGCTCCTGCTCGGGGAAATACGCCTCGGGGTCTTTCAGCCAGTGCAGGATGTCGCGGCGCACGGGGTGGGCCAGGGCCTTGATGACGTCGTCGATGTCGATCTGCATGGGCGGGTTCCGGGAAGGCTGTAACGCTGTATCGCGATAGGGCGAACCTTATATCGGTCTCGGGCGATATACAGATCGTTCCGGGCAATAGTGCTCATCGACAGGGCTGATGTGTAAGCTGAGGGCATGAACTACCTCGCTCACCTGCACCTTGGCGGCGCTGCGCCGGCCCAACTGCTCGGCAGCCTCTACGGCGACTTCGTCAAAGGGCCGCTGGCCGGGCAGTGGCCGGCGGAAATCGAGGCGGCCATCCACCTGCACCGGCGCATCGATGCCTTCACCGACAGCCATCCGTTGCAGGCCGAGGCGCGGGCGCGTTTTCCCCGTGAGCGGCGCCGCTATGCCGGCATCCTGCTGGACCTGTTCTTCGACCACTGCCTGGCCTTGAACTGGACGGATTACGCCGACGAGCCGCTCGCGCAGTTCACCGGGCGGGTGTACCGGGTGCTGGCGGCCGAACCGGTGTTACCGGGGCGCCTGGCGCTGATCGCGCCGCGCATGGCGGCGCAGGACTGGCTGGGCAGCTACACCGAGTTCGAGGTATTGAATGACGTGGTGCGCGGCATGCAGCGGCGTCTGTCGCGCCCCGAGGGGCTGGACGGTTCGATGTTGGAATTGCAGCGGCTGTACGAGCCGCTGATGGGGGATTTCCAGCGTTTCTACCCGGAACTGCAGGCCTTCGTGGCCCGCGAGCAGGAGCGGGGCTGACGCTGCCTCAGGCGGCGATGTCTTCCACGGTCAGGGTGTCGTCGATCAGTGGCTGGCCGGCCAGGGCAGCGGCCACCGCGGCCTGGGCACGGCGCGCCAGTTCGTTGCGGTTAGCGTCGCGGCTGGCGATCGGTTGCAGCAGTTGGATATCCACATCGGCCACGTCGCTGCCGAGCAGGCGCAGCAGGTGCGAGAGCATGTCGTCATCGCCGATGAACGGGGCGATCTCATCCACCGCGCCGGCGCGCCGGTAACGGATCGCCACCGGTTGCAGGCTCACGCCGCTGTCGATGGCACTGCTCAGCAGGCGACCGTGGAAGGTGCGCACGTTCTTGCCATCGGTGGTGGTGCCTTCGGGGAAGATCAGCAGGTGGCGGCCCTGTTGCAGGTGACGGCCGAGTTGTTCGTTGAGCAGGTTGCCATCCCCCGAACCGCGGCGGATGAACAGCGTGCCGGCCTTGAGTGCCAGCCAGCCGGCCACCGGCCAGGCACGCACTTCGGCCTTGGACAGGAAGGACAGCGGGGTGAGCATGCCGAGCAGGGGAATGTCGGTCCACGACACGTGGTTGCTGACCCACAGCATCGGCTCGCGGGGCAGTTCGCCCTGAACCGTGAGGCGGAACGGCAGGGCCGCGCTCAGGCGCGCCATGAACCAGCGGGTCAGGCGTTGGCGCAGGCCCATCAGGTCATGCCGTACCACGCGTTCCAGCAGGCTGATGGTGGCGGCGAACAGGGTGCCGAGGGCGATGACCCCCACCAGGCGAACGAGCCGCAGGTACAAGCGCAGTTTCTTCATCGAGGGTTCCACGGGTACAGACACGAAAGCCGGCATTGTCTACACAGTGCCGGCGGTTCCTGCAAGCGGCCAGGCGATCCGTCGCGCCTCAGACCGCCGCCTTGAAGTGGCGGGCGTAACGCGGGCAGAGTTCGTCGCGCTTGAGCAGGATGAACACGTCGGCGACCTGGAAGTCCGGGTCCCAGCAGGGCTCGCCGCAGATCTTCGCGCCCAGGCGCATATAGGCCTTGAGCAGCGGCGGCATTTCCGCGATGACGTTGCTCGGTACATCCAGCGACGGCAGCGGCAGCTTGGGTTCGGCGCGCAGGTGTTCGGTGCACAGGTAGCGCTCGCGCAGGCGTTGCATGATGGCCTGGGCCTGGATGCCGCCGTCCTGCATCGGGATGCTGGCGCAGCCCATCAGGTAGCGGTAGCCGCCTTCGTTGAGCACTTCGGCCAGTTCGGCCCAGAGCACGGCGATGGTGCCGCCGTTGCGGTAGGCGGTGTCGACGCAGGTGCGGCCGATTTCCAGCACCGGGCCTTCGAGGTGCGGCAGGCCGTGCAGGCTGAATTCTTCTTCGCTGTAGAAGCGACCGAGGCCGGCGGCGGCACGGTGGTCGAGCAGGCGGGTAGTGGCCACCAGCTCGCCGCTGTTCAGGTCGCGCACGCCGATGTGCATGCAGTGCACGTCGTAGTCATCCATGTCCAGGCCCAGTTCGGCACCCTTGAGCTTGGCATCGAATTCCGCACTGAAGACCCGGAAGCGCAAGGCTTGGGCTTCACGCAGGGCAGAGGGGCCAACCAGGCGTTCGGCCTGCAGGCGGCGAGCGGTGTTCGTAGCGTTCTGGGTCATGCCTATGCCTCCGTAAGCCGGCTTTGTGGGTTGCAGCCGGTCGATCTTGTTGGGCAAGCTCAGGCTAGGCAGGACGAGTGTCACCACTGTGAAGCTTTGGTGATGCTTGTGTGACGCCGGACCAAGACCCCGAAACCGAGGAGTTGTGCATGCCCTGGCCGACCTTGTTACAGACCGATGGCCACCTGCCCGAGCAGGCCAGCCTGGACGAGTGGTACGCCCAGTTGCTGGCGCGTGCAGGCCAGTGTTCCGCCCTCGAACTGGCGGTGCTGGGTGGTCGCCTGGCGGCCACGCCGGGCCTGGCGTTCCTCGCCGGTTACCAGAGTGCGTTGCGCGTGCTCTGGCCGTCGGCACCGCGCTCGCTCGGCGCCCTGTGCGCCACGGAGAACCGCAGCGTGCGCCCGGCGGACATGCACACCCGGCTCGACGGCCTGAGCCTGAACGGGCGCAAGGATTTCGTCACCGCGGCCAGCGCCGCCGACTGGCTGCTGGTGGCGGCCCGGGAAGAGGCGCCGGGGGACGGTGTGAAGCTGGCGCTGGGCGTGGTGCGCAACGGCGCGCCCGGGGTACGGGTGGAGCGGCTGCCGGCACTGCCCCTGGTGCCGGATATCGACCATGGCCGCCTGCACCTGGAGGACGCCCAGTGCGAGCGCCTGCCGGGCGACGGTTGGGACGCCTACGTGAAGCCGTTTCGCAGCATCGAAGACACCTATGTGCTCACGGCCCTGTGCGCCTGGCTGAGTGGTATCGGGCAACGGTGCGCCTGGCCGCAGCCCGTTCAGCTGCGCCTGCTCGGCGTGCTGGCCGGCTGCGCCGAGGTGACGCGCCTGCCGCCGGCGGCACCGGCCACGCACCTGATGCTGGCCGGGGTGTACGCCCAGTTCGCCAGTCTGGAGACGGAACTCGATGCCGCCTTCGCCGCCGGACCTGCGCAGTGGGTCGGGTTGTGGGCGCGCGACAAGGGCATCCTGCAGCTGGCCGCGGCGGCCCGCGCCAAGCGCCTGGAGAAGGCGAAGGCGGCGCTGACCCTGGGGTGAGCGGCAGCCGCTCACCAAAGCCTTGATCCAGATCAGTAAGCCGGAGGGGCGCCGGGGCTAGAGTCGCGTGGTTTAGACAGAGAGCCCTCCATGCGACGCGAACCTATCGTGCTGTTCGACAACGGCAGTCACCAATGCTTGATGTTTGATGATCTGGTCAGCGGCGAGGGGGTGCAGTCCAATCAGTTTCTGATCACCGACCACGGCCAGTACCTGCTGCTCGACCCGGGCGGCGACCTGACCTACACGCCGCTGTCGCTGGGGCTGTCGCGGTTCATCCCGGTGCAGGACCTGACCTACATCTTCGCCTCGCACCAGGACCCGGACATCATCGCCTCCCTGGACAAGTGGCTGCTGCACACCGGGGCGCGGGTCATCTGCTCCAAGCTGTGGGCGCGTTTCCTGCCGCACCTCACGGCCAACTACCTGTCGATCAACCACGGCATTTCCACCTACGACCGCATCATCGCGCTGCCGGACCGCGGGCAGTCGATTCCGCTCGGGCGCTGCAGCCTGAAGGCGGTGCCGGCGCACTTCCTGCACTCGGTGGGCAACTTCCAGCTGTACGACCCGGTCAGCAAGATCCTGTTCTCCGGCGACATGGGCGCCTCGATGGTGGACGACGCCAGTCCGGTGCAGGACTTCGTCAACCATGTGCCGAACATGGAGGGCTTCCACCGCCGCTACATGGCGGGCAACAAGGCCTGCCGCCTGTGGGCCGCGATGGTGCGGGACATGGACATCGAGATGATCGTGCCGCAGCACGGCCGGCCGTTCGTGGGACAAGAAATGATCAGCGCATTCCTGTACTGGATCGAAAACCTCGAATGCGGCCTGGACCTGATGGGGCCGGACGACTACCGCCTGCCCAAGTGAACTGACGTTTTGCGCCGAATAGCCCGCTGACTCGGCGCGTTCGGCGCTTTTTACTGTCATTTCAGCCGTGATAGGGTGCCGGCCTCCTGATTCGTGAGAGGCGTTCCAATGCCCGCTTCCCTGCTGCGCCGGTTGACGCTCGCGCTGACCGTGGCGATGACCCCTGGACTGGCCCTGGCCGAGGCCTGGCCCACCACCGAGTGGCCGCGGACCAAGATCGCCGGCAGCCCGGCCATCGAGGCGCTGGACGCCTATGCCTTCCCCGCGCGTGATGACGCGACCCGCCAGGGCGTGCGCACCGACGCCCTGCTGGTGATCCGCGACGGCATCCTGGTCTACGAGCGTTATGCCGGGCCGACCCAGGTCGACACGCCGCACCTGACCTGGTCGATCAGCAAGAGCATCATGGCCACCGTGCTCGGCGTGGCTTATGGCGAAGGGCGTTTCAAGCTCGATGCGCCGGCCGCCGAGTATTACCCGCCGTTCGCCCGGCACCCCGGGGTCAAGGTCGGCCACCTGCTGAACTGGGCCTCCGGGCTCGACTGGCAGGAAGACTACGAATACGCGCCGCTGAAATCCTCGGTGGTGGCGATGCTCTACACCCGCGGTCGCAGCGACATGGCGCAGTTCGCCGCCGAACATGAGGCCGATGCCGCGCCGGGCCAGCGCTTCCGTTACTCCAGCGGCGACAGCAACGTGCTGTCCGCCGCGCTACGCGGCATGCTGGGGCCCCAGGGCAACTACGCTGACTACCCCTGGACCGCGCTGTTCGAGCCGATCGGCATCACCTCGGCGGTCTGGGAAACCGATGCCGCCGGGACCTTCGTCGGTTCGTCCTACGCCTACCTCACCGCCCGCGACCTGGCGCGCATCGGCCTGCTGATGCAGCGCGACGGCCGCTGGCAGGAGCGCCAGGTGCTGCCCAAGGCCTGGGTCGAGTTCAACCGCACGCCGTTCGCTAACTACCAGCCGCAACCGGACAAGGCTGGCGACGCGGTGCCCGGTGGCCAGTGGTGGTTGAACGCCGCCGTGGGCGCCATCGCCAAGCCCTGGCCGGATGCACCGGGCAATACCTTCGCCGCGCTCGGCCACTGGGGGCAGGCGCTGTATGTGCTGCCGACAGAAAAGCTGGTGGTGGTGCGCTACGCCGATGACCGCGATGGCAGCTACCAGCACAACGAACTGCTGAAACGCGTGACCGCCGCCTTTGCCGAGGAGGTGCAGCCATGATCCGCCGCCGTCCGTTCACCTCGCTGTTGCTGCTGGTCGTTGTGCTGCTCCTGGCCCTGGCCTGGAGCAACCGCACCCACCTGCAGGCGTTCCCCGGCATCATTGGGGCCTATTCGGCCAAGGAGTACTGCTCCTGCCGCTACGTCATGAACAACCCGGCGGAGTACTGCCTGGCCTACGTCGAGCAGTACGTGCCCCTGAGCGGCTTCTTCGACGATGCGGCCAACAAGCGCGTGACCGCCCGTGGCCTGGGCAGCACCCAGAGCGCGCAGTGGCTGAGCCCGCGCCAGGGCTGCCAGTTGTTGCCCGAGGCGCTGCCGCTGCCGGAACGCTGAGGGCCGTAACGGGCTTTGCAACGCACCGGCCGGGTCGCTATCGTGGCGCCTGGATCGGTTGATGTTCGAGGATTTATGCGCAGGCTCTTCGCCCTGATCACGACGGCATGCATGGCGCTACCGGCACAGGCCGGCTGGTACCTGGACAACGAGTCGTCGCGGCTGTCGTTCATTTCCACCAAGGCGGTCAACGTCTCGGAAGTGCATCGCTTCCTGACGTTGCACGGCCAGGTCAGCGACGCCGGCAAGGCGCGCCTGCGGGTGGACCTGGAGTCGGTCAGCACCGGCATCGCCCTGCGTGACGAGCGCCTGCGCAGCCTGTTGTTCGACACCCGGCAGTTCGCCGAAGCGAAGGTCGAGACCGATCTAGACCTGGGGCCGATCAGCACCCTGGCCCCCGGTGCCCAGCTGGAACTGCGCCTACCACTGACCATCAGCCTGCACGGTCGCGAGCAGCGCCTGGACGCCGAGTTGCTGGCCACGCGCCTGGACGACCGCCGCTTCCAGGTGGTGACCCTGGCGCCGCTGGTGCTGCACCTCGATGCCTTCGACCTCGCGCCCGGCGTCGAGCGCCTGCGCGAAGTGGCCGGCCTGTCGGCGATCAGCCTGGCCGTGCCGGTCAGTGCCGTGCTGATTTTCACGGAGCGCTGATGCCCGGCATGGTGTTCCCCTGGCGCAGTGGCAACCGGTTTGCGTTGCTCAACGACGGGCCGGTGTTCTTCCCGCGCATGCTCGAGGCCATCGACGCCGCGCAGCACCAGGTCGAACTGGAGCTGTACCTGCTGGAACGGGGCGCCTGTTGCGAGGTGCTGTTCACCGCGCTGATAGCCGCGGCGGAGCGGGGCGTTGCGGTGCGCTGCCTGTTCGATGATTTCGGTGCCCAGGGCATCCTGCCCGCCGACCGCGATCGCCTGCTGGCTTCCAAGGTCCAGGTGCGCTGGTACAACCCGCTGCGCTGGCGCCGCGGCTGGCGCAATTTCTACCGGGACCACCGCAAGCTGCTGGTGGTCGATCGGCAATCGGCCTTCGTCGGCGGTACCGGTGCCACCGATGAATTCTGGGTGCCGGGTGACGAACAGAGCGCCTGGCGCGAAACCATGGTCGAGATGAGCGGCCCGCTGGTGCTGGATTGGCAGCAGCTGTTCGACCACCAGTGGCACGCCTGCCATGCGCGCTTCGCCTGGCGTCCCTCGCTGCCCATGGGCCTGGGACGCCTGCCGCTGATTCCGGCGGCGGAGGCAGGGCTGGGGCGCGTGGCCTACGCCGACTCGCGCCAGCACCGGGACATCCTGCAGTCGCTGGTGCGCGCCCTGCAGCACGCCAAAGGCCGTATCTGGTTCGCCACGCCGTATTTCCTGCCGACCTGGAAGGTCCGCCGGGCCCTGCGCAAGGCCGCCGCCCGGGGCGTGGACGTGCGGCTGCTGCTCGCCGGCCGCTACACCGACAACCCGCCGGTGCGCTATGCCGGCCAGCGCTACTACCCGCGCCTGCTCAAGGCCGGGGTGAAGATCTTCGAGTACCAGCCGCGCTTTTTGCACCTGAAGATGGTGCTGGTGGACGACTGGGTCAGCGTCGGCTCGTGCAACTTCGATCACTGGAACCTGCGTTTCAACCTAGACGCCAACGTCGAGGCCCTCGACCCGGAGCTGACCGCGGCGGTGATGGCCAGCCTGCAGGCGGATTTCGCCGAAAGCCGTGAGGTGGACATGGCCCATTGGCGCGCACGGCCCTGGTGGCGGCGGGCGCAGCAGCGGGTGTGGGGCTGGCTGGATCGCCTGGTGGTCAATTTGCTCGATCGCCGCCGCTAATCCGCCGGCCGGATTTTTTTCCACGTAGTTCTAGGCTATTACCCGACGGCTGCGAAAGCGGCGAATACTGCTGGCTCATCCACCGAGCCCGGAGAACGGCCATGAGTGCGAAAAAGATCCTGATGCTGGTCGGCGATTACGTCGAGGACTACGAAGTGATGGTGCCGTTCCAGGCGCTGCAGATGGTCGGCCATACGGTGCACGCGGTGTGCCCGGACAAGGTCGCCGGGCAGGCGGTGCGCACCGCCATCCATGATTTCGAAGGCGACCAGACCTACAGCGAGAAGCCGGGGCACAACTTCGCCCTGAACTTCGATTTCGCCAAGGTCAGCGCTGAGGATTACCAGGGACTGCTGATCCCGGGCGGCCGGGCGCCGGAGTACCTGCGCCTGAACCCGGAGGTGCTGGCGCTGGTGCAAGCCTTCGACAAGGCCGGGAAACCCATCGCGGCGGTGTGCCATGGCGCGCAGCTGCTGGCGGCGGCCGGTGTGCTCAAGGGCCGCGAGTGCAGCGCCTACCCGGCCTGTGCGCCTGAAGTGCGCTTGGCCGGCGGCACCTACATGGAGATCGCGGTGGACCACGCCCACATCCAGGGCAACCTGGTGACCGCCCCGGCCTGGCCGGCGCACCCGACCTGGCTGGCGGGTTTCCTGCAGGTGCTCGGGACCGAAATCAAACCCTGACCGGAGGCCGCCATGTGCGAGCTGTACGTCAAAGCCGACCCGATTCTCTACGAGTCGCGCTCGCGCTCGTTGCGCATCCGCGGGGTGGTGACCACCCTGCGCCTGGAGAACCAGTTCTGGGACATCCTGCGCGAGATCGCCGAAACCGACGGCATGACCACCAACCAGCTGATCACCAAACTCTATGACGAGGTCATGGAGTACCGGGGCGAGGTGGTCAACTTCGCCTCGTTCCTGCGGGTCAGTTGCAGCCGTTTCCTGGCGCAGAAGGCCGGGCGGGTGCAGCCGTTGCGGGTGGTGAGCAGCGCCGGTTGAGGCTCACTGATACATCCAGAAGTTGGGGTGCGGTTCCTGGGCTTCTGGTGCAGCGGACTGGGACGTTGGGCGAATGCGCTGAACGAGGTGCTTGAGCAAGGTCATGGGGTGTTCCCTCTGCGATGAATGTGGAGGGCGATGATCGACGCAGGCAGGGGGCGCGGTGAACTGGATTGTCGCTATCGGGGTGATCGGGTTCGGTTATTGGGTAGGGATGGTTGGGGCGTGGTAGGCACGTAGGTGGTGGGGTGATGAAGAGCTCGCGGGCAAGCCCGCTCCTACAGCAAGCCACTCCTACCGCGACAGGCATTTCTTTGGTGCATGAAAAAGCCCGGCATTGGCCGGGCTTTTTCATGTGCAGCGGGTGTTACTTGATTTCCACCGCCAGGCTGTCGGCGATCTTCTTGTTCCAGATCGCCGGGCCGGTGATGTGCACCGATTCGCCCTGGGTGTCGACGGCCACGGTGACCGGCATGTCTTTCACTTCGAACTCGTAGATGGCTTCCATGCCCAGCTCGGCGAAGGCCACCACGCGGGACTTCTTGATCGCCTGGGCCACCAGGTAGGCGGCGCCGCCGACGGCCATCAGGTACACGGCCTTGTTGTCCTTGATCGCGTCGATGGCGATCGGGCCACGCTCGGACTTGCCGATCATGCCCAGCAGGCCGGTGCTTTCGAGGATCTGGCGGGTGAACTTGTCCATACGCGTCGCAGTGGTCGGGCCCGCTGGGCCAACCACTTCTTCACGCACCGGGTCGACCGGGCCGACGTAATAGATGAAGCGACCCTTGAGGTCCACCGGCAGGGTTTCACCCTTGTTCAGCATGTCGACCATGCGCTTGTGCGCGGCGTCGCGGCCGGTGAGCATCTTGCCATTGAGCAGGACGGTTTCGCCCGGCTTCCAGCTCTGCACGTCTTCCGGGGTCAGGGTGTCGAGGTCGACACGGCGGGCGCTCGGGCCGGCTTCCCAGACGATTTCCGGGTAGGCGTCCAGGTCCGGCGCTTCCAGCTCGGCCGGGCCGGAGCCGTCGAGCACGAAATGGGCGTGACGGGTGGCGGCGCAGTTTGGGATCATGCACACCGGCAGGGAGGCAGCGTGGGTCGGGTAATCCATGATCTTCACATCGAGCACCGTGGTCAGGCCGCCCAGGCCCTGGGCGCCGATGCCCAGCTGGTTGACCTTCTCGAACAGCTCCAGGCGCAGTTCTTCGATCTTGTTCTGCGGGCCGCGGGCCTGCAGTTCATGGATGTCGATGTGCTCCATGAGCACTTCCTTGGCCATCACCGCGGCTTTCTCGGCGGTGCCGCCGATGCCGATGCCGAGCATGCCCGGCGGGCACCAGCCAGCGCCCATGGTCGGCACGGTCTTGAGTACCCAGTCGACGATCGAGTCGGACGGGTTGAGCATGGCCATCTTCGACTTGTTCTCGGAGCCGCCGCCCTTGGCCGCGACGTCCACTTCGACCTTGTCGCCCGGGACGATGGAGTAGTGGATCACCGCCGGGGTGTTGTCCTTGGTGTTCTTGCGGGCACCGGCCGGGTCGGCCAGGATCGAGGCGCGCAGGACGTTTTCCGGCAGGTTGTAGGCGCGGCGCACGCCCTCGTTGATCATGTCGTCGACGCTCATGGTGGCGCCGTCCCAGCGGACGTCCATGCCGACCTTGATGAAGACGGTGACGATGCCGGTGTCCTGGCAGATCGGGCGGTGACCGGTGGCGCACATGCGCGAGTTGATCAGGATCTGGGCCATGGAATCGCGGGCGGCCGGCGACTCTTCCTTCAGGTAGGCCTCGTGCATGGCCTGGATGAAGTCCACGGGGTGGTAGTAGGAGATGAACTGCAGGGCATCGGCGACGCTCTGGATCAGGTCGTCTTGCTTGATCACGGTCATGCTTGGCGCTCCTTTGTAGGGCAGGAACTTCTTGAGGCGCCGGATCACGAGCCGGCGCATGGAGTGCGGTAAAAAAGGCGCGGCAGTATACCGCGCAGCGCGCAGGGGGGACACCCGCCGACGGTCGACCTTGGTCGGTCATACCCCTACTTCCAGCTAGGAAATTTGTGATCACGGCGTTACAGTAGTGGCTAGATGCCGGTATGGGATGGAGCCCTTGAGCGCAAGCAGCCAGCGGGTCACTCAGCGATCTCTGCAAAACCTGCTGCTGAAGCGTTTCGGCATGGCAGCGGCGACGTATTTCCTGACGTCGCTGGTGTGCCTGGTCGCCGGTCTCTACGACCTGTTCCACGCACCGATGAGCGTGGTGCTGCTGTTTCTCGGCGCGGTCGCCCTGAGTCAGGTGGCGTTCCTGGCGATGTTCCTCAGCGGCCGCAACCTGCGCTTTCGCGACCCCAGCCTGACCGAGGCGCAGGTCCTGGTGGGCCTGGGCTGGCAAACCGTGTTGCTGGCGATGTTCGGCGAAGCGCGCGGCAGCCTGTTACTGGTCTATATCCTGGTGCTGCTGTTCGGTGTGTTTCAGCTGCAGCCACGGGTCTTCGCCCGCTGTGCGGTGCTGGCATTCTCCGGCTTCGTCGGGCTCAACCTCTACGAGGCCTACACCTACCAGCTGGCCGATCCGGCCCATGCCATTCTCCAGGCGTGCGCGTTGGGTATCGTGCTGGTCTGGCTGAGCCTGTTCGCCAGTTACATCCAGGCCATGCGCCAGCGCATGCGGCAGCGGCGCTTCGCCCTGCAGGCCCACCAGGACACCCTGCGCGGCATGATGCGTCAGCTTGAAGACCTAGTGGCGACGGACGAGTTGACCGGCCTGTTCAACCGGCGGCACTTCCTGCGCCTGGCGGGGCGCGAGCTGGAAGGGCTGCGCGGCGGCCGCCAGCATGGCCTGGCGCTGATCGACCTGGACCACTTCAAGCGCATCAACGACATCCACGGCCACGCCGCGGGGGACCGGGTGCTGCAGACCTTCGCCGGGGTCGCCCGGGCCTGCCTGCGTGACGACGACGTGATTGCGCGTTACGGTGGTGAGGAATTCGTGCTGCTGCTGCCCAATACCGACGCGGATCAGTTCACCGCCTGCTGCGAGCGGTTGCGCGAGGCCTTCAGCCGGGCTGAACCGCTGGGGGTGAAAGTGGATAATCTCAGTTTGTCTGTCGGAATGACCCTCTTGAACCAGCACGATGACCTGGACGAGGCACTGCAACGTGCCGACCAGGCGCTCTACCAGGCCAAGCGCAACGGGCGTAACCGCTGCGCTGCCGCCTGGGAGGACGCCGATGCCTGAACTCCAGGTGGGTGAGCGACGCCTGAGCGTCGACCCCGCGCGCAACCTGCTGGACGCCTTGCTCGAGGCCAACGTCGCCATCCCCTACAGCTGCCGGGCCGGAAGTTGCCACGCCTGCCTGGTGCGTTGCGTGCGCGGCGAGCCGCTGGACGGCAAGCCCGAAGCGCTGGATGACGTCCGGCGCGATGCCGGCTGGCGCCTGGCCTGCCAGTGCCGCATCGTCGATGACCTGCAGGTGGAACTGTTCGACCCGTTGCGCGACGGCAGTCCGGCGCGTGTCGAGCAGTGCGACTGGCTCGGCGAGGTGCTGCGCTTGCGCCTGCAACCGGAGCGGCCGCTGCGCTACCGGGCCGGCCAACACCTGGTGCTGTGGACCGAAACGGGCATCGCCCGGCCGTATTCCCTGGCCAGCCTGCCGGGGGACGATCCCTGGCTGGAGTTTCACCTCGATTGCCGGCGCAGCGGGGCCTTCAGCGATGCGGCCCGGCAATTCAAGGTGGGCGATCGACTGCGCCTGGGCGAGCTGCGTGGCGGCGCCCTGCAGTACGACCCGGACTGGCAGGCGCGCCCACTGTGGCTGCTGGCCGCCGGCACCGGCCTGGGGCCGCTGTACGCCGTGCTGCGCGAAGCCTTGCGCCAGGATCATCAGGGCGCCATCCGGGTCATTCACCTGGCCCATGACCAGGCCGGGCATTACCTCGCGGAGCCGCTGGCAGCGCTGGCCGCGGACCATCCGCAGGTGCAGGTCGAGCTGTGGACGGCGGCCGAGCTGCCTGCGGCTTTGGCGGAACTGCGGCTTGTTTCACGGCAAACCATCGCCTTACTCTGCGGCCATCCCGACCGGGTCGAAGGCTTCACTCGGCGCCTGTATCTCGCCGGCTTGCCCCGTGGCCAGATGTACTCGGACCTGTTTCTACCGCACGCGCACTGACGCCCGCTTCGGCCTTCGGTGCCTATCGAGGGCTGTTGCATGAACGAGCATCTGCAGGTCGAGCGCGAGGGCGGCTTGCTGACCCTGCGCATGAACCGACCGGACAAGAAGAATGCGCTGACCCGCGCCATGTACAGCGGCATGGCGGAGGTGCTCGAGCAGGCCGACCAGGACCGCACCGTGCGCGCGGTCCTGCTGACCGGCAGCCAGGGTTGCTTCACCAGCGGCAACGACGTGGCCGATTTCATCCAGGCGCCGCCCAGCGGCCTGAACAGCGAAGTGTTCCAGTTCATGCAGGCGCTGTTCGAATTCAGCAAGCCGGTGGTGGCGGCGGTCAGCGGCCCGGCCGTGGGCATCGGCACCACCCTGTTGCTGCATTGCGACCTGGTGTACGTGAGCCGCGACGCGACCCTGAAGATGCCCTTCGTCAACCTGGGCCTGTGCCCCGAGTACGGCTCCAGCCTGATCCTGCCGCGCCTGCTGGGTCATGCCCGGGCCGCCGAACTGCTGCTGTTGGGTACCTCGTTCACCGGGGAACAGGCGGCAACCTGGGGCATCGCCAACCAGGCGCTGGAGGACGAGGCCGCGACCCTCGCCAAGGCCCGCGAAATGGCCCAGCGCTTCCTGCAGCTGGCGCCGTCGGCGGTGATCGACAGCAAGCGCCTGATGCGTGCGCCGGGCCGCGAGGAGCTGCGCCAGGTGATCGAGGAGGAGGGCGCGCTGTTTGGCCAGCGCCTGCGCTCGCCGGAAGCCATCGAGGCACTGACCGCCTTCATGCAGCGGCGCCCGGCGGACTTCTCGCGGTTCGCCTAGGGCCTGCTGACCCGGGTGTCGCTTCGCTCTACCCAGGCTACGCCCGGTATGCAGCGTTGTTTTCGTCGCCCACAAAAAAAGCCGCTCGATGAGCGGCCTTTTTCGTTCAGCGTGGCGCGGGTCAGACCAGCGCTTCACCCACGTGCAGGATCTTCATGCCGTTGGTGCCGCCGATGGTGTGGTAGCTGTCGCCCTTGGTCAGGATCACCCAGTCGCCTTGCTCCACCACGCCGCGCTTGAGCAGCTCGTCCACCGCCGCCTGGCTGACTTCGCCCGGTTGCAGGGAAGCCGGGTCGAACGGCACGGTGTAGACGCCGCGGAACATGGCGGCGCGCGCCTGGGTTTCGCGGTGCGGGGAGAACGAGAAGATCGGCACCGAGGAACGGATGCGCGACATGATCAGCGGCGTGTAGCCACTTTCGGTCAGGGCGATGATCGCCTTCACGCCGGGGAAGTGGTTGGCCGTGTACATGGCCGCCAGGGCGATGCTTTCGTCGCAGCGGTTGAACTCGGTGCCGATGCGGTGGCTGGACTTCTTGCTGGTCGGGTGCTTTTCGGCACCGAGGCAGATGCGTGCCATGGCCTGGACGGCTTCCAGCGGGTAAGCGCCGGCGGCACTTTCGGCCGAGAGCATCACAGCGTCGGTGTAGTCGAGCACGGCGTTGGCGACGTCGGACACTTCCGCGCGGGTCGGCATCGGGTTCTGGATCATCGACTCCATCATCTGGGTCGCGGTGATCACGGCCTTGTTGTGGCGACGAGCGTGCAGAATGATCTTCTTCTGAATGCCCACCAGCTCGGCGTCGCCGATTTCCACACCCAGGTCGCCACGGGCCACCATGACCGCGTCGCTGGCGCGGATCAGGCCATCGAGGGTTTCATCGTCGGCCACGGCTTCGGCGCGTTCGATCTTGGCCACCAGCCAGGCGGTGCCGCCGGCTTCGTCGCGCAATTGACGGGCGTATTCCATGTCCGAGGCATCGCGCGGGAAGGACACGGCCAGGTAATCCAGCTCCATTTCCGCGGCGAGCTTGATGTCGGCCTTGTCTTTTTCGGTCAGGGCCGGCGCGGTCAGGCCGCCACCACGGCGGTTGATGCCTTTGTGGTCGGACAGCGGGCCGCCGATGATCACTTCGCAGTGCAGGGCGTCGGCAGTGGCGGTTTCGACGCGCATGACGACACGGCCGTCATCGAGCAGCAGCTCGTCGCCGACGCCGCAATCCTTGACCAGGTCCGGGTAATCGATGCCGACGACCTGCTGGTTGCCTTCGGTCAGCGGGTGGCTGGTGGAGAAGGTGAAGCGGTCACCGACTTTCAGTTCGATGCGCTTGTTGGCGAATTTGGCGATGCGGATCTTCGGACCCTGCAGGTCGCCGAGCAGCGCGACATGGCGGCCGTGCTTGGCGGCGATGTCGCGTACCAGCTGGGCGCGGGCCTTGTGCTCGGCCGGCGAGCCATGGGAGAAGTTCAGACGGGCCACATCGAGGCCGGCGAGAATCAGTTGTTCGAGTACTTCGGGCGAGTTGCTGGACGGGCCGAGGGTGGCGACGATTTTGGTACGACGAAAGGTCATGCGCAGACTCCTGAGTTGAAGCTGTCGGCGAGGCTACTACGGCGCGGCGCTGTAGTCATTGTTCTGCTGCACTACCTTGGCGCCTGTTTTTCGGGCAATCCGCCAGCGCGGTTGTGCCGGGTGCCAAAAACGAGGGCGCCTGCTGGCGGCGCGCAGCGGCCGGCATATACTCATCGCCTCACCGTGGCGAGTCGATGTGGCGGGCCGTTCGGCGCCCCTGCAGTTTTCTGCGGGCCAGCCGATACGCTGCACATTGAAGGAGAATCCCCATGCGAACCCTGTTGATCCTGACCCTGGCGCTGAGCGCCGTTGGCTGCACCCGTATGTCGCTCGACCATCACCTGAACAACGCCTACCGCGCCTACGAAGAGGGCGAGTGCGACAAAGTGATGCTGGAGCTGTCCCAGGCCGAACGCAAAAGCCGCTCGCGCAACTACCTGCAGCCGGAAATCTCCCTGCTGCGCGGCCAGTGCCTGGAGCGCCAGAGCCTGTTCGTCGACGCGGCGCAGACCTACCAGTTCATCATCGGCCGCTACCCGGCCAGCGAGTACGCCTACCGCGCCCGCGCCCGGCTGGATACCTTGCGTCAACTGGGGCACAGTACGTTGCCGGAGCCGGCCAAGGCGTCGCCTGCCGCGCTCTGAGTCCTCTCTTCGCGTGAACGGGGAGGGACGTGGCCGTTCACGGAGGAAGAACATGCGCGTATTGCTGTGTCTGCTGCTGATGGTGCCTGGCCTGGTGGCTGCGGAAATCTACCGCTGGACCGACGCCAACGGGCGGGTGCATTTCGGCCAGCGCCCTGCGGTCGAAGGGGCGGAGCAGATCCAGGTGAAACCTCAGGTGGTCGAGACCGATCAGGCCACCCGCGAGCGCATGGAACGCATGGAGCGGTTCTATGACGCCCGCCGCCAGGAACAGGCCCAGGATTCGGCCGCCTCGGCGGAGCGCCGCTCCAAACAGCAGCAGGAATGCAGCGAACTGCGCCATCGGCTGGCCCAGATGCCCGAGGGACGCCGCTACTTTCGCCAGGAGGCGAACGGCGATCGTACCTACTACAGTGACGAACAACTCGATGCCGCTCGTCGTCAGCTTCGTGACCGAGTATCCGAACGCTGCAGTTGAATCTGGTTTAAGCCAGGCCACGGGGCCATACTCAAGGGCCATCTATAGCGATTTGCCAGCATGTATATCCATCGCCGTATAGAACGTCACCAGTTGCCTTACTACCTCAAGGTGTTCAACCGCATCACCGACAAGCCCATGGGGTACATCGGCAACGTCTCGCTGGACGGCCTGATGCTGATCAGCCCGCTGCCCATGCTGGTGGGCGCGCGCTTCGACATGCGCCTGAAGATTCCGGGCGTGGATACCCAGCACTTCATCGACTTCTCCGCCACCTGCCAATGGTGCCGCGAGGACGTGACCCCGGGTGGCTTCGACTCCGGCTTCTCCCTGGTGGCACCGCCGGCCGACTACGTCGAAATGGTCGACGCCCTGCGCTTCTACTTCAGCTTCAAACCGCTGGCGGCATCTGCCTGACGTAGCGAAGCTGGCGTGGTGCCTTCGGCCCACGCTCATCTCTCCATCCCTTCATGTGCCCTTTGTGGCTGCTGCGGCCTGTGACCCCTGACGGGGCCTCGCTCACTGCACGCGGGTGCGGGCATCCCAGCCAAGCATGGCGACGTCGACCACCGCTTCCAGCTCCGCCTGGCTCGCGCCGTCACGGGCCAGGATCGACATGCCGTTCTGCACCGCCTGGACGAAGCGGGCGAGGGCGTGGGGATCGACGGAGGCCGGGATTTCACCGTCGGTGATGGCCAGGGCTATGCGCGCCTTCACCCGCTCGAACGGCACGCTGCGGGCCTGTTGTACCAGCTCGCCGAGTTCCTTGTGGCCCTCGTTGGCGACGGTCGACAGCGTCACCATGCAGCCGCGTGGGGTGTCCGTCAGCGAGCCGGACAGGAAGGCCGCGGCGCCCTGCAGCCAGGCCAGGATCGCTTCACGGGCCGTCGTGGCGGTATAGAACTCATTCCAGCCGATGGTTTCGTACGTGCTGGCGTAATGGCGCAGCGCCTCGGCGTACAGCGCTTCCTTGGAGCCGAACGCGGCGTACAGGCTGGGGGAGCGGATGCCCATGGCTTCGGTGAGGTCGGTCAGCGACGTCGCTTCATAGCCCTTGAGCCAGAAGATCCGCATGGCCTGCGCCAGCGCGGCCTCGCGATCGAAAACGCGCGGCCGTCCGCGTGTACGGGGCGTGCACGTCGTGTCGGTTTTCGCGGTGTCGTCTGGCGTCTGCATGGCGGCATTGTAAGACCATCGCCAACCCCTCACAACGTAAGGTGATTTATTTTGTGTCAATCGATACAAAATAAATTGACAGTCCTCGCTGCGCCTTCTTACTATTTTTGTATCGATCAACACATAAAGAGACTGTCATGAGTGAATTACGTGGAAAGCGCGCGCTGGTAACCGGGGCGTCCAGAGGCATCGGCGCGGCCATCGCGCTGGCGCTGGCCGACAAGGGGGCGGATGTGGCGATCACCTACGAGCGGTCGGCCGAACGGGCCGCCGAGGTCGTGCGGGCGATCGAAGCCAAGGGGCGCACAGCGATCGCCATTCAGGCCGACAGCGCCGATCCGGTCGCGATCAAGCGGTCGGTCGATGAAACGGCCCAGGCCCTCGGCGGCCTCGATATCCTGGTCAACAACGCCGGTATCGCGCTCTTCAACACCTTTGCCGAGTTCTCCGTCGAAGACATCGATGCGCTGCTGGATGTGAACGTGCGTGGGCCCATCCTTACGGCCCAGGCTGCCATTCCTTATCTGAAGGCGGGCGCGCGGGTCATCAACATCGGGTCGGTCGGTGCCGAGCGCATCGTGGGTGACACCGGTGCGGTGTACTACATGACCAAATCCGCGCTGCATTCGCTTACCCGCGGTCTTGCCCGCGAACTCGGGCCGCGCGACATCACGGTCAATCTGGTCCAGCCCGGCTCGACCAATACCGACATGAATCCCGCGGACGGCGCCTTATCCGATATCCAGCGTGCCCTGATGCCGCTCGGCCGCTTCGGCGAACCCGAAGATGTGGCGGCTGCCGTGGCGTTTCTCGCGAGCCCGGCCGCGCGGCAGATCACCGGTGCCATCCTCACGGTCGACGGTGGCCTGAACACCTGACGCAAGGCGTATCACGCGCCGTGCGTGGGACGGTCATTTCCCGCTCGCCCTACAGGTACGTGCCGCGTGCCGATGACCACAGCAATCCTCAATCGCCCCTGATGTGCGGAGAGCACCATGCAAGAGAAGAATACGTACGGCATTACCCGGCGCACTGCCCTGATCGGCGCGGCCGCCGGCTTGGCCGCTATCGCGGCGTCGTCGGCCGCTGCCGCGAGTTCTACCGTTCAACCCGGCGAGGCGAAACCGGCGCAGGATCTGGCGGGCAAGCGCGCGCTGGTGACCGGTGCCTCACGGGGCATCGGCGCGGGCATCGCCCTGGCGCTCGCGGACAAAGGCGCGGATGTGGTCATCACCTACCTGAACTCGCCTGACCGCGCCGCCGACGTGGTGCGGGCGATCGAGGCGAAAGGCCGGCGGGCGCTGGCCATTCGCGCCGACAGCGCCGACCCGGCTGCGGTGAAGCGCTCGATCGAGGAAGCGGTCAAGGGACTGGGCGGCCTCGACATTCTGGTCAACAACGTCGGGATTGCCCGTGATGGTGCCTTCGTCGACATGAGCCTGGCCGATATCGACGCCCTGATGAACGTGAACGCGCGCGCCGCCGTGCTGGCGTCGCAAGCGGCCATTCCTCACCTGAAGTCGGGTGGGCGCATCGTCACCGTAGGCTCCTGCGTTGCCGAGCGGGTGCCGTTTCCGGGGCTCACGGTGTACTCGATGACCAAGTCCGCGTTGCTTGCCTTTACCCGTGGGCTCGCGCGTGAACTCGGGCCCCAGGCCATCACCGTGAACCTGGTGCAGCCGGGGCCGATCGACACCGACCAGAACCCCGCGGACGGCGCCTGGGCGGACATCAACCGCAGCCTGACGTCCCTGGGGCGATACGGCAAACCGGCTGACGTGGCGGCGGCGGTGACGTTCCTGGCAAGCCCGGCAGCCGCGTTCATGACCGGCTCGGTGGTCACGGTGGATGCGGGCTTCAACGCCTGAGTTGCCTTGTGTCGGTCGATCAGGCTGGCTGAAATGAAAAAACCGCCCGAAGGCGGTTTTTTCATTTCAGCGCAACGCGTCAGATCGCAGCAGGCTCGGCGAGCTGCAGCAGGGCGTTGGAGCGCGCCTGGACTTCGCGGTAGCGCTCGGCATCGGCGGCCAGCACCTTGCCTTGCGCCGGGAACATCTCGTCGAGCTTGCTCGTCCACTCGGCCGACTTGGCGCGCTCGGGGAAGCAGCGCTGGATCAGGTCGAGCATGATCGACACGGTCACCGAGGCACCTGGCGAGGCGCCGAGCAGGGCGGCGATGGAGCCGTCCTGGGCCGCCACCAGTTCGGTACCGAACTGCAGGATGCCGCCTTTCTTCGGGTCCTTCTTGATGATCTGCACGCGTTGCCCGGCGATCTCCAGGCGCCAGTCCTCGGCCTTGGCTTCCGGGTAGAAGCCGCGCAGGGTCTTCAGGCGCGCTTCTTCGGACTGCATGACTTCCTTGATCAGGTAGCGGGTCAGGTCGAAGTTGTCGCGGGCCACGGCCAGCATCGGGCCGATGTTGTTCGGGCGCACCGAGAGCGGCAGGTCGAGCAGCGAGCCATGGCGCAGGAACTTGGTGGAGAAGCCGGCGTACGGGCCGAACAGCAGGGAGGTCTTGCCGTCGACGACGCGGGTGTCCAGGTGCGGGACCGACATCGGCGGCGAGCCGACTTCGGCCTGGCTGTAGACCTTGGCCTGGTGCTGCTTGACCACTTCCGGGTTGTCGCAGCGCAGCCACTGGCCGCTGACCGGGAAACCGCCGAAGCCCTTGCCTTCCGGAATGCCGGACAGCTGCAGCAGGGGCAGGGCGCCGCCGCCGGCACCGAGGAAGACGAACTTGGCCTGGATCTCGCGGTGGCTGCCGTCTTCCTGGTTCTTGATGCTGACGCGCCAGCCCTGATCGTTGCGCTTGAGGCCGGTGACCTTCTGGTTGCAGGTGACACGGGCGTCAGGCTTGCTGCCCAGGTAGTCGAGCAGGTGTTTGGTCAGGGCGCCGAAGTTGACGTCGGTGCCGGACATCACACGGGTGGCGGCGATCGGCTCGTTGGGATCGCGGCCCGGCATCATCAGGGGCATCCACTGCGCCATGGTGGCGCGGTCTTCGGTGTATTCCATTTCCGCGAAGGCGTGGTGGGCGGTCAGCGCCTTGAAACGCTTCTTGAGGTATTCGATGCCGGAATCGCCGCGCACGAAACTCAGGTGGGGAACCGGGTTGATGAAGGTCTTGGGCGAGCCGAAGGTGCCTTTCTCGACCAGGTAGGCCCAGAACTGCTTGGACTCTTCGAATTGGGTGTTGATGGTCACCGACTTCTTGATGTCGATCGAGCCATCGGCCGATTCCGGCGTGTAGTTCAGTTCGCACAGGCCTGCGTGGCCGGTACCGGCGTTGTTCCACGGGTTGGAACTTTCAACCGCACCGGACGCCATCAGTTCGACGATTTCCAGCTTGATCGCCGGATCGAGCTCCTTGAGCATCACCCCGAGGGTTGCGCTCATGATGCCGGCACCGACCAGCACCACATCCACAGTTTCGTAATCGTTTTGCGCCATTACCACGTCTCCAGAAATTGCAGCACCCAATTGACGGCCCGAGGCCTCGGCATGAAGCGATGCCTGTCAGTGGTCGCCAAACCGCAGATTGGGGTTGGGGAAGGGGTTGGGGGCGTTACCAGCCGCACGATTGTTCATATCCGCCACACTCTTGTGAAGTTGTTGAAACCATTCTTTTCACGCTCTTTTGGAGCCGTGAACCTCAAAAAAGCTCGCTTGCCAGGCCTGTCTTTTCGTTCGCGCACAAGGCCCGTGCGCGTAGGCAAGGCGTTCTGCGGGGTGGGTAAGACGGCTAACCGGTGAGGCAGCGCGAAGTGGGCGACTCTCTGGGGCGGGGCTGATTGCCAGGGGCATCAGCGGGACAGCGGGGCCCGATCAGGAGACGACCTTATAATCGGGGCGCGATTATAAGACGAAAGCGAAAAAATTGATCGTCCGCCGTGACTTTTATTCTGCCAGCGGTCAGGCCGCCAACGCTTTGCCAGTGCTTGCGTGTGCGACGACTGGCGCGATGAGCGCGCTCTGGGGAAGGGGCTTGTGCAGCCAGGTGAGCCGCTGTTCGTTCACCTCGACCCAGCCGGAGCCTTGCGGGGCCTGGGCTGCGCGATGGAAGGCACGGCACAGGCCGTCGCCATCGAGCAGGGCGAACAGGCGATCGGCTTGGCGGGGGATGAGCAGTGAAAGGAGGGAAAACATCAGCGGGCGCTCGAATGGACAACGACTAAAGTCTTATGCCGCGCTCCTGTTACAGCCTGATGACAGGAACCCCGATGGGCGCGGGCGGGTCTTAATCGCAGCGCTGTTAGCGTAACGTGCCGGTGGTTATACTGCCGGCCACTTTGCGTTTCACCATGGAGAGATGAGTATGCTGCAACGCCTGATGTTTGGTCTGATCGCTGTCGTCAGCCTGACCCTGGTCGGTTGTGCCCACAGCCCGCAACAACTCAGCCCGCAACCGAAGATCAATGGTCCGCTGACCGCCGTCGGTCAGGGCCAGCCGGTCGTGGTCCGGGTTGCCGACGGTCGCCCGTCGCCGGTGCTCGGCACCCGTGGTGGCCTGTACCCTGAAACCAGCGCCATCAGCGTCAGCGGCCAGGACATCCTGCCCAAGCTGCAGACCCAGGCCGAGACTGCCGTACGCCTGCTCGGCTACACCCCGACGCCGAACGCCTACAACGCACCACAACTGACCCTGACCCTGGCCGAGCTGAAGTACCAGTCGCCGAAGGAAGGCATGTACGTCACCGAGGCGGACATCACCGCCACATTCCGCGCTGAAGTACAGAACAGCTCGCGTCGCTACAGCGGCCGCTACGGTGCGTCGTTGAACCAGCGCTTCGGCATGGCGCCGAACCAGGAAACCAACACCAAGCTGATCAGCGACGTGTTGAGCGATGCACTGACCCGCGCGTTCAAGGACCCGACCATCGGCCAGATGCTCGGCGGCCAGTAACAGGCAGCTCGCAGAAACAACAAAGCCCGGCTCATGCCGGGCTTTTTCGTTGGGGCAGTGTCGTGTGTCAGGCTGCTTCGGCGTACAGCTCCGGCAGGGCGAAGCCGGTGTGCAGGTCCACGTCGGGCAGGTCGTAATGTTCATGGCCGCCCAGGCTGCAATACACCAGCCAGTGGTAGTCCTGCACGTTGAAGGAGAGTTCGTCGACCACGGCTTCCACGTCGTCCAGCGAGTCGATCAGGTAGTCGCGATCTAGCGGTTGTGGGTTGAGCATGTCAATTCCTCCGAAGACAGTATTGAGTGCGCTCCCGTACGGCAATCTCGGTGGCGTATCTGAAGAGATTCAAACCCTAGGCCAGGAAGGTGACGGTTTTCAGACAGAATCGGGATAGCACGGTGCGTTCGTCGGAAACGAAACGAATAAAAAGGCGCCTCCAGTACACTGCGCCCGGTATTTCGGGCGAGTCGATCTGCCCGCGTGGTGCGAAACAGGGCGCAGGCGCTGCCTGCAAAGCCCGGAAAACCTGGCGTTGTCCCTTCTCCTGGGGCGTTCCAGCCAGCCTGTACCCCCTGCGATCGACCGGTTTTCCCTCTCCTGGTGCGCCCACTGCGTTTCGTGCACCACTCTGATGTCGAGGTCGCGGATGTCGTTGCAATTCCTGTGGTCCATCGTCCACACCTACCCGTCGCAGGCGCTGAATGGCCTGGCACTGTTTTTCGCCCTGTGCGGCAGCTGGTTGCTGCTGGCCACCCGTGTACGGGAGCAGCGGGCCATGGCGCGGCTGGTGGCCGAGGGCGATGCCCTGGACGCCGAAGCCTGCCTGCTCGAGGAGCCGGTGCAGCGGATCAACCGCTTCTTCTACCGTTTCGGCACCGTGACGCTGGTGTTGGCGTCCCTGCTGTCGTGGGGCAGCACCCAGCTCTGACGCGATTCACCGGCAATAAAAAGGCAGCCCTTGGGCTGCCTTTTTCGTTTCTGCCAGACCTTAGAGCGGCAGGCCGGCCTTGATCCGGTACTGGTTGCGCACCGGGTTGGCGTACTGCAGCACCAGGTAGGGCTGCTGGTCGAGCGGGCAGGCCGCCAGGCGCTTGTCCCATTCGGCTTGGGCCGCCGCGAGCTCCTGGACGGAGAACAGGTCGGAGGCATCGGGCACGTCCAGCGCCGGGTCGCGGCCGCTCCACATCGCGTACGCCAGGTAGTGCACGGGGAACAGGCGGTAGCCGGAGAGGATGCGGCGGTCCATTTCGATGGCCAGTTGCTTGCTGTCGACCAGGTTCTCGGGCTCGCTGACCGGTGTGCCGAAGTGCACGTGCACGCGGCCTTTATAGCCGGTGATGCCCAGGGCGATGCTCTTGTCGTCTTCGCCCGGCGCTTTCTCGTAGCTGCCGGTGGTGGCGCGGATGAACAGCTCGCGGGCCTTGGCCTGGTCGCACGGGTCGTACTCGTAGCTGATCGAGACCGGCGTCAGCTTGAGCGCACCGATGACGTCCGCGAACGGTTCGTCCTTGCGGCTCATGTGGAACATCTTGAGGATCGCCGAATCGGTACGGTCGTCACCGTCCTTGGCCCGGCCCTCGGCCTGGGCGATCCAGATCGATTCGCCGTCGTGGCGGATCGAGTGATTGATGTAGGCGGAGAGCAGTTGATAAGCCGCCAGCTTCTCGCGACGGCCCGAGATCGAGCGGTGCACGATGAAGCTCTTGTTCAGGCGCATCAGGTCGCTGACGAAGGGCTTCTGCAGCAGGTTGTCGCCGATGGCGATGCGCGGCGTCTGCAGGCCGGCGTGGTACACGGCGTAATTGACGAAGGCCGGGTCCATGACGATGTCGCGGTGGTTGGCGAGGAACAGGTGGGCGCTGCCCGACTTGAGCCCCTCGACGCCGGAGTAGGTCACGCCGTCGGTGGCCCGCTCGATGCTGCGGTCCACGTAGGGCTCGATTTTGTCCTGCAGCGCTGAAACCGATGTGATCGAACGGAACTCGAAACGCAGGCGATAGGCTATAAGTGGTTTAAGCAACCAGCCCAGCGAACCGGCCATCTGCGGGAAGCGAAAGCGGGTGAGGATGTCGAGAAAAACCTCGTCGGCCAGCAAGCGCCGCAGAACGGCAGGGACTTCGGCGTCGGCGTAGGGACGGATGGCATCGAATTCGCCCATCATGCTCTCTTGTGTCGGTCAGGGGTGGTCGCCCCGCAGGAAGGGGCCAGCAATAGACCAGCGATTATACCTGCAAGTCACACGGAGGCTTCGATGCTGGAAACACAGGCGTATGAATGTCCGTATTGCGGCGAGCCGGTCGAGGCCGTGCTCGACCTGTCGGCGGGGGATCAGCAGTACATCGAGGATTGCCCGGTGTGCTGCCGGCCGATCGTGTTCGATGTGCAGACCGATGGGGTGCAATGGTCACTGGATGTCCGGGGGGAGAACGAGTGATGCAGCGAATCTACGAACCGCAGGACCTGATGGAGGGCGAGCTGCTGTTGAGCATGCTCGCCAGCGAAGGCATCGATGCGCACCTCACGGGGCGGCACCTGACCGGGGGCATTGGCGAGTTGCCGGTGTGCGGGCTGCTGGGGCTGCTGGTCGATAACCCGCATGCCGAGCGCGCGCAGCAGTTGATCGCCGCGTACAATGCCGCCCAGCCGCTGCCAGGCGACGAGCCGAACCCCATCCAGGGCGTGCTGCTCTGTTGAGGCCGGTCCGGCTCCGCTGTTTTTCCCTCCGTTATCGAGTTGCCCATGTGTGGACGTTACGCCCTGTTCCGCTGGTCGCCGGCCTTTGCCGCCACGCCCGGATTCCCCGCCGACCAGATGCCTCACTGGAACATTTCGCCCAACGCCCAGGTGTTGCTGCTGCGTGAGGTGGATGGCGCGCGCCAGCTGGCCCGGGTGCGCTGGGGGCTGACGCCGCCCTGGCTGACCGACCTGTCGAAAACCCCGGCCCAGGCGCGGGCGGAAACCCTGGCCGACCAGCCGATGTTTCGCGACGCCTTTCGCCTGCGCCGCGGCCTGCTGCCGGCCAATGGTTTCTATGAGTGGCGGGGCGCAGCGCGCAAGCGGCCCTACTGGCTGACCGGCGAGGCGCCGACCCTGTATTTCGCAGCGCTGTGGGAAGCCTATCCGGTGGAGGGGCAGGTCTACCTGAGCACCGCGGTGGTGACCCAGGCCGCCGCCACGCACCGTCGGCCGATGCTGCTGGATGAAGCGGGCCAGGCGGCCTGGCTGAACCCCGAGACGCCGCTCGAGACGCTGCGGGCGCTGCTCGACAGCCCCCAGCCGCCGCTGCGTGAGCGGGTGCTGGCCAACCTGGTCAACGACCCCAAGCTCGACGCCCCCGAGTGCCTGACCCCGGCCTGAGTCGCCGCGTCAGACCTTGAACTGATTGATCAGCCGCCGCTGCTGCTCGGCCAGCTTGGTCAGCTCGGCACTGGCCTGGCTGGCTTCGTCCGCCCCGCCGGCCACCTCGTTGGCGACCTGGCCGATGCTGGTGACGTTGCGGTTGATGTCTTCGGCCACCGCGCTCTGTTCCTCGGCGGCGCTGGCGATCTGGGTGTTCATGTCGTTGATCACCGACACCGCCTGGGTGATGGATTCCAGTGCCCTGGCCGCCTCGCTGGCCTGCCGCACGCTGACGTCGGTCTTCTGCTGACTGTCCTCCATGACCTTCACCACTTCCCGGGTGCCGTGCTGCAGTTGCTGGATCATGCTCTGGATTTCTTCGGTGGCCTGCTGGGTCTTTTGCGCCAGGTTGCGCACCTCGTCGGCCACCACGGCGAAGCCACGGCCCTGTTCGCCGGCGCGGGCCGCTTCGATGGCGGCATTGAGGGCCAGCAGGTTGGTCTGTTCGGCGATACCGCGAATGGCCACCAGGATGGCGTTGATGTTCTCGCTGTCCTTGGCCAGGTTCTGCACCACGCCCACCGCACGGCCGATTTCACCGGCCAGGGCGGTGATGGCGTCGCTGGTGTGCTGGACGATCTGCTTGCCCTGGCTGGCGGCCTGGTCCGCATGGTTGGCCGCTTCCGCGGCGTGGGTCGCGTTGCGCGCGACGTCCTGGGCGGTGGCGGTCATCTGGTGAACCGCGGTGGCCACCAGCTCGATTTCCGCCAGTTGCTTGTGCACGCCCTGGTTGGTGCGGATCGCGATGTCGGCGGTGTGTTCGGAGGAGTCGCTGACTTTCTGCACCGAGCTGACGACCTGGCTGATCATGGCCTGCAGCTTGCCCAGGAAGGTGTTGAAGCCCTTGGCGATCAGCCCCAGCTCATCGGCCCGGTCGGTGTTCAGGCGCCGCGTCAGGTCGCCTTCGCCCTTGGCGATGTCGTCGAGCATGGCCACCATCTGCCGCAGCGGACGGGCAATCCCGTAGCCGACGAACCACACCACCAGCAGGCCGATGGCGGCGATCAGCAGGCCCACCAGGGCCATGCCCAGGGTGTCCGCCTCGCCCTGATCGCGCAGGTCGGCCTGCATGGCGTGCAGGTCGCTCATCACCGTGCTGACCGGCAGCACCAGCATCAGCACCCAGCGCGCGTCGGTGTTGCCGACATTGAAGCTGAGGAACAGCTCGATGTGGTTTTTCGACGGATCGGCCTGCTCGTCGATGTCGTAGGTGGCCTGTCCCGCCGCCAGCGCCTGCAGGTTGGCCACTTCGTTGGCGTCCAGCAGTTCGGTCGCCGGGCTGCCGAGCTTGTCGGGGGCCTGGGTCGAGGCCACCAGCCGGCCGTTGCTGGCGATCAGGGCCAGCTCGCCGGCACCGTCGTAGAGCTGGCGGTCGGCCTCCAGCAGCAGGTCCTGGATGAAGTTCACCGCCAGGTCCGCCCCGGCGATGCCGCGAAATTCGCCATTGACCAGGATCGGCGAGGTGAAGGAGGCGAGCATGGTCATCTTGCCGCCCACGTCATAGGGTGCCGGGTCGATCACGCAGGGCCGTTTGCGCTCTTTCGGGCACAGGTAGTACTCGCCTTCGCGCACGCCGGTGGCGGACAGCTTCTCGCTGTCCAGCGAGCCCAGGGAGTCGATGCCCAGGCTGCCATCCGCGTTGCGGAACCACCAGGGGATGAAGCGGCCGGTGCCGTCGTAGCCGTTGTCCTTGGGGCCGGCATACAGGTCGTCGTTGCCATCGAAGGCATTGGGCTCCCAGCCGATGTAGCTGCCCAGCAGCTTGGGGTTCTGTGCGGTGGTTTCGTGCACCAGGTTGGCCAGCTCTTCGCGGCTGGCGGACAGCATCGGGTTGCCGTTGCTGTCCTGCATGCCCAGCAGGGCGTTGACCCGGGCCAGGTCGGCGGTGACCTGCAGGGGCATCTCCAGTTCGCGCTGGATCTGCAGGACCTGAGCGCGGGCCAGGGCGGTGAGGCGCTGTTCGATGACTTGCTCCAGCAGAGCCTGGGTCCGCTCCTGCACCAGTGCCTGGCTGCGGCCGCTGGCGAACAGCGCATACAGCACCAGAGCGACGACCACGGCGAGCACGCTCGCCCCTGCCAATGCAGCGACGGAAAACTGGATCGACTTGAGTTTCATGGAGACTCCGCGCAACGGTGGGCCTGCTTCCTGGCTATCGGCAGGCCGGGTTGAAAGCATGAGGCGGTGCTGGTGCCGTGTCGCAAATGGGCAACCGGTGTCTGAAAATTCGCTGCCGCCGAGCTGATGTAAGACGCTGGTTGCGCAACCTGCAAGCCTGGTGGTTGCCGGGCTTGAGCCCGCGGCCTAGCATACGGGCCTTATTCACCAGGAGATTCAGCATGAATCGGTCGTTGTCGTTATCCGCGTTGGCCGCGGCTCTGATGCTGGCAGGATGCCAAGCCGTCAATACCACCAGCGGTGGTGCGGTCGGGGTCGAGCGCAAGCAATACATGTTCAGCATGCTGTCGACCCAAGAGGTCAACCAGATGTACGCCCAGTCCTACCAGCAGACCCTGAGCGAAGCCTCGGGCCAGGGCAAACTGGACAAGAACAGCGCCAACGCCAAGCGCCTGCGTGTTATCGCCGATCGTCTGATCAAGCAGGCCCCGCTGTTCCGCCCGGATTCGGCGCAGTGGCAGTGGGAGGTCAACCTGATCGACAGCCCCGAGCTGAACGCCAACTGCGGCCCGGGCGGCAAGATCATTTTCTACAGCGGCATCATCGAAAAGCTCAAGCTGACCGACGACGAGATCGCCGCGATCATGGGCCACGAAATGGCCCACGCCCTGCGCGAACACGGCCGCGAGGCCATGTCCAAGGCCTATGGCGTGCAGGTGGCCAAGCAGGGCGCCGGTGCGTTGTTCGGCCTGGGCGAAGGCACCATGGCCATGGCGGACACCGTGGTGCAGTACAGCCTGACCCTGCCCAACAGCCGCGGCAACGAGAACGAAGCGGACCTGATCGGCCTGGAGCTGGCGGCCCGTGGTGGCTACAACCCCAATGCCGCGGTCAGCCTGTGGCAGAAAATGGCCGCGGCCAGCGAGGGTGCACCGCCGGAGTTCATGAGCACCCACCCGTCGTCGAGCAGCCGCATTGCCTCCTTGCAGGCGGCGATTCCGAAGGTCATGCCGCTGTACGAGCAGGCCAAGGCGTCGCGCTGACGGACCGTGCCCGGCGTTCGTGAGGACGCCGGGTTGCCAGGCAACCTACCAGAGGGATTTGGGGTGAAGATTGCGGTACTCGGGGCCACGGGCCTGCTGGGCCACCACGCGGCCCGTGCCATTCGCGCCGCCGGCCATGAGCTGGTGCTGATTCACCGACCCTCGTCGCGCATCGAGCGCCTGGACTACCTGCAGGGCGAAAGCCGCGCGGCCGAGTTGCTCGACCACGAGGCCCTGACCCGGGCCATGCAGGGGCTCGATGGCGTCATCTTCTGTGCCGGGCATTACCCGACACGCCCCCGGCCCTGGCAGGATGAAGTCGCCACGGCCCTGAACTTCAACAACCATTTCTATGCGGCCTGCCTGGCTGCGGCGGTGCCGCGCATCCTGTATGTCGGCGCCGCCATCGCCTTGCCGCGGCACCCCCAGGGGCTGCCAGGACACGAAGGCCTGTTCTATGAAGGCATGCCGCGCTGGCGCAACCCCTACCTGCTGTGCAAATGGGCGCTGGATGAACAGGCGCGGGAGCAGGCCCGTGCCGGCTTGCCAGTGGTGATCGGCATCCCGGGCATGACCCTGGGTGAATTCGATGCCGGGCCCAGCACCGGCCGGCTGATCACCGCCATCGCCAACGGCAGCATGACCCGTTATGTCCCCGGTAACCGCAATGTGATCGACGCGGCCGAAGCCGGGCGTGGGCTGGTGCTGGCCCTTGAAAAAGGGCGGGTGGGGGAGCGCTATGTGCTGGCGGGCGAGAACATCGCGTTGTCTGACCTGACGGCACGCATTGCCGGGCTGCTGGGCGTACCGGCGCCTCGGCCCGTACCGCTGCTGGCCGCCCGTTGCGTCGCGGCCCTGGGGCGGATGCGCTACGCGCTGACCGGCCAGTTGCCGCTGCTGGATGACACGGCGATCGCGGTGATGGCCGGCGGGCAGTTTCTCGATGGGGCGAAAGCCCAGGCCGAACTGGGTTTCGTTGCGCGGCAGTCACTGGATGACACGCTGGCGCGTACCCTCCAGTGGTTCCGCGAGCAAGGGATGATCGAGCGCTGATCCGCGTTCAGGGCAGCGCTTTTTCGGCGTAGGCGCGGGTTTCCAGGCCGAGCTGCGCGCGGAAGCTCTCCATGTCGAACATGGTGCAGATTTCCTGGATCTCGTTGCTGTGATTCAGCGTCCAGAACGCCATGGCCGAGATGCTCAGCACCTTGTCGCTTGGCAGATAACCCAGGGCGGGGCGCTGGATGGTTCCCATCAGCGTGCACCAGGTCACCACCTTGTTGTCCTCGGCGATGCATTCCTCCACCAGGACTTCCAGGTCCGGCATCGCGTGGCGGATTTCCTGGACCATCTGGGCGAAAGCCTGACCGTTGAGCGGTCGCCCCAGGAAGGAACTCTTGTAGAGGAAATCCTTGCTGTGCGACTGCTCGGCCAGGGCCAGGCAGCCCCGGTTCCAGGACAGGTCGATATGCTGGCGAACCACCTTTTTCCGCTCGTCCAACGACATGGTGCTCTCCGTGGCTGTCGTAGTGAATGCGCAAGTTCTTGCTCAATCTAGCGAGGGGAGGGCGCGCGAAGCATTGGCCGAAACGCCAGTCGACTGACGTCAATGGGGTGTCAGGGGGCGGTGCTCAGCATGATCGCCTGATAACCCGCGTACACCGCCAGGGCGGCGAAGGCGCAGGCGGCCAGGCGCCGGATCAGGGTCAGGGGCAGACGCTCGGCGGCGAAGTTGCCGGCCAGCACCACCGGTACGTTGGCGAGCAGCATGCCCAGGGTGGTGCCGATGACCACCAGCACGAAGTGCGGATACTGGGCGGCGAGCATGACGGTGGCGACCTGGGTCTTGTCGCCCATTTCGGCCAGGAAGAAAGCGATCAGCGTGGTGAGGAACGGGCCGTATTTCTTCAGGCCGGACTCCTCGTCTTCATCGAGCTTGTCGGGAACCAGTGTCCACAGGGCCACGGCAACGAAACTGGCGGCGAGAATCCAGCTCAGCGTGGCCGGGGAGAAGAAGCCGGCGACCCAGTTGCCGATGGCCCCTGCTGCGAAATGGTTGGCCAGGGTCGCCACGACGATGCCCCAGATGATCGGCCACGGCTTGCGGAAACGGGCGGCCAGCAGCAGGGCGAGCAGCTGCGTCTTGTCACCGATTTCGGCCAAGGCAACGATCAGGGTAGGTACCAGCAGGGATTCGAACATCAGGCTTCCTAAAGGGGGCGGGTCGACACGGCTATGACACGTACAGCCTTCCCGCCCCGGGTAAGGTGTGCGTGTCATAGGTCTTGTCAAACCGCAGGCCCCTCTGTGTGGGCCTTGGGTCGCACGCGCCATGCTCTGCGGAGCAAGTGTGTTGACGCGTACCGGGCGAGCAGGGCGCTCGCGGGAGACTACTCCCCTAGGACGGGCGCCATTTTGCCCAAGGCCCGGGAATTGGGCAAGCCCGTTTCAGCGCTTGTCCGCCCGGTAGATGCGAAAACCGCGGGCATCGGCCAGGGTCTGGCAGGGGCCGAGGTGCTGCTCGATCAGCGGCGGGTACTTGAGGAAGCTGTTGGCCACCAGGCGCAATTGCCCCTTGGGTGCAAGGTGGCGGCCGGCCTCGCGCAACAGGTGTTCGGTGGCCTGGTAATGGGTGTGCACGCCCTGATGGAAGGGGGGGTTGCTGAGGATCACGCTCAGTTCGTGGGGTGCATGGTCGATGCCGTCACCGGCGATCACGTCGCCTTCCAGCGCGTTCGCTGCGAGGGTCAGACGGCTGCTGGCCACGGCGAAGGCATCGACGTCGAGCAGGGTGATCCGGCTGTCGGGGTAACGGCGTTTGAGCGTGGCGCCCAGGACACCGGCTCCGCAGCCGAAGTCCAGCATGTGGCCGTTCGGCAGGGCCTCCAGGTGCTCCAGCAGCAGCGCGCTGCCCACGTCCAGACGGCCGTGGCTGAACACGCCCGGCAGGCTGACCATGGTCAGCGGGCCGTCGGGCAGTTGCAGTGCATAGCGCTGGGCCAGGGCCTCCAGGTCCGGCGTGGCAGGTGCCTCGTCCACCCGTACCTGCCAGAGCTGGCAGTGGCGCGCGCTGTCGAGCTTGCGCGGCTTGCCAAAGGCGGCCAGTTGCTTGGCAGCCCGCTCCACCCCGGCGCGTTTCTCACCGACCAGGAACAGCTCGCGCCCGGCCAGTTGCGCGGCCAGGGCGTTGAGCAGGTACTCGGTCAATTCGCGGGATTTGGGCAGGAACAGCACGGCGGCGTCGAATCCGCCGGTGGGCGGGCTGACGCCGAAATGGCTGCGCCCGGCGAAGCGGGCCTCGAGGGTCGCCTGGTCGCCGGCGTGCCAGGTCCAGCCCCGGGCGTCGGGCAACTGGCCGAGCAGGTCATCGGCCGGCAGGCCGGCGATCAGCAGCGGGCCGCCGAACAGCTCGGCCTGGCGCAGCAGCACTTCGCTTCGCGGGTCCATGGATGCTCCTCAAAAAAGCCGCGCAGCTTAGCTGACTACGCGACGCGGCGCACCGCCGAAGAACGCCTGGGCGTTCTCCTGGACCTGGGTGACGATACGCTGCCGGGCCTCGCGGCTGCCCCAGGCGCTGTGGGGGGTGATGATCAGGCGCGGGATATCGCCGGCCAGCAACAGGTTGCCGTCCCGCGGAGGTTCCTGGGTCAGCACATCCGTGGCGGCGCCGCCCAGGTGGCCGCGGCGCAGGGCGTCGGCCAGGGCCGCTTCGTTGACCAGCCCGCCGCGGGCGGTGTTGATCAGGAAGGCCGTGGGCTTCATCAGGTTCAATTCGCGTTCGCCGATCAGGTTCAGGGTGTCGGCATTCAGCGGGCAGTGCAGGGTCAGGGCATCGACCTGCGGCAGCAGTTCATCCAACGGGATACGGTCGGCGCGTGGAGGGCGGCCCGGCAGTTGGCCGAGCAGCACGCGCATGCCGAAGGCTTCGGCCAGGCGACCGACTGCGCTGCCCAGTTCGCCATGACCAAGCAGGCCGAGGGTCTTGCCCTCCAGTTCGACGATGGGGAAATCCAGCAGGCAGAACTGCTGGGCCTTTTCCCAGGCGCCTCCCCGGATCGCCTGTTGGTAATCCGGCAGGCGGGTGGCCAGGGCCAATAGCAGCATCAGGGTGTGCTGGGACACCGACGGGGTGCCGTAGCCCTGGCAGTTGCAGACGGTCACCCCGTGTTCGCGGGCGGCCGCCAGGTCGATGTTGTTGGTGCCGGTGGCGGTGACCAGCACCAGCTTGAGGTCCGGGCAGGCGGCGAAGGTCTTGGCATCGATGGTCACCTTGTTGCTGATGGCCACCTGGGCACCCTGCAGGCGTTCGGCCACCTGCTCCGGTGCCGTGTGCCCGTGCAGTTCGAGGTGGTCGAAGCACTGGGCCAGCGGTGTCAGGTCCAGGTCCCCGAGGTCGAGGGAACTGTGGTCGAGAAAGACTGCGCGGCTCGTATTGCTCATCAGCTGTACCTTTAATTCCAGGGCGTTGAGGGCGTAATGTGGCGAGCCTAACAGACCTCATTCGCCGATGCGGAGCCCCTATGTACTGGACCGAGTTTTTTACCGTGGCCCTTATCCACCTGCTGGCGGTCGCCAGCCCGGGGCCGGACTTCGCCGTCGTGGTGCGCGAGAGCGTGGCCCACGGGCGTCGCATTGGGGTGTTCACGGCGCTGGGTGTGGGGTCGGCGATCTTCCTGCACGTCGCCTATTCGCTGATGGGTATCGGCCTGATCGTGTCGCAGTCGGTCATGCTGTTCAATGCGCTGAAATGGCTGGCCGCCGCCTACCTGTTCTACATCGGGATCAAGGCCCTGCGCGCCCGGCCGGCCGACCCGGCCAGCGCCGAGCCCGGCCGTGTGATCGACGAGCGCTCCGTCCGCGGGGCGTTCATGGCCGGCTTCGTGACCAATGGCCTGAACCCCAAGGCCACGCTGTTCTTCCTGTCGTTGTTCACCGTGGTGATCAACCCCCACACCCCGTTGGCCGTCCAGGCCAGCTATGGCGTCTACCTCGCCGTGGCCACGGCCCTGTGGTTCTGCCTGGTGGCGATGCTGTTCAGCCAGCAACGCGTACGCGCCGGCTTCGCCCGGCTCGGCCACTGGTTCGACCGCCTGATGGGCGTGGTGCTGGTGGGGCTGGGCATCAAGCTGGCGTTCACCGAACTGCGGTAAGGCATTCTTGTAGGAGCGGGCTTGCCCGCGAGCTTGTCGGCTTTAGCCTCGTGGTGATCTGAAAGTAGAGCGAAGAGCTCGCGGGCAATCGGATTGCCACCCAGCCGCTCCTACAGGGGGCAGTGGGGTTCCAAGCAGCCAAGAAAAAGCCCCGCGCTGGCGGGGCTTTTTTCATTTCAGGCTGACGGTTACAGCAGCTCGACCGCCACCGCCGTGGCTTCGCCGCCACCAATGCACAGGGAGGCCACGCCGCGCTTGCCGCCGGTGTTCTTCAGGGCATTGATCAGCGTGAGGATGATCCGCGAGCCGGTCGAGCCCACCGGGTGGCCCTGGGCGCAGGCGCCGCCGTAGACGTTGACCTTGGCGTGGTCGAGGCCGTGTTCGCGCATGGCGAGCATGGTGACCATGGCGAAGGCTTCATTGATCTCGAACAGGTCGACCTCGTCCTTGCTCCAGCCGGTCTTCTTGAACAGGTTGCTCATAGCGCCGATCGGAGCGATGGTGAATTCGCTCGGGTCCTGGCTTTGGGTGGCGTGGCCGACGATCTTCGCCAGTGGCTTGAGGCCGCGGCGGGCGGCTTCTTCGGCGGTCATCAGCACCAGCGCCGAGGCACCGTCGGAGATCGAGCTGGCGTTGGCGGCGGTGATGCTGCCGTCCTTGCGGAACGCCGGTTTCAGGCCGGGAATCTTTTCCAGGTTGGCGGTCAGCGGCTGCTCGTCGTCCTTCACCAGCACCTCACCCTTGCGCGTGGTGACGGTGACCGGAACGATCTCGGCGGCGAGCGAGCCGTCGGCGATGGCGGCCTGGGCGCGTTTCAACGACTCGATGGCGTAGGCGTCCATCTGTTCCCGGGTAATGCCGTATTTATCGGCGGTTTCCTGGGCGAAGGAGCCCATCAGGCGGCCAGTGCGTGCGTCTTCCAGGCCGTCGAGGAACATGTGGTCCTTGATCTCGCCGTGGCCCATGCGCAGGCCGGTGCGGGCCTTCTCGATCACGTAGGGCGCGTTGGACATGCTTTCCATGCCGCCAGCGACCATCACCTGGTTGGTGCCGGCCTTGAGCAGGTCGTGGGCCAGCATCACCGCTTTCATGCCGGAGCCGCACAGCTTGTTGATGGTGGTGCAGCCGGTGGCGCTGGGCAGGCCGGCGTTCAGCGAGGCCTGGCGGGCCGGGCCCTGCTTGAGGCCGGCGGGCAGCACGCAGCCCATGATCACTTCCTGGACATCGGCGGCCTGGATGCCGGCACGGGCGACGGCTTCGCGGATGGCGGCTGCGCCCAGGTCCACGGCCGGCACGCTCGACAGGTTGCCCTGGAAGCCGCCCATGGGCGTACGGGCGCCGCTGACGATGACGATATCGGACATTGCAGTTACCTCTATACGTAAGTGGTCTGGCCGTGACGGATTGCGACCGCACGTTTGCTCGATTCTATCGTGTGACTGAAAGTGGCCATAGAGTCACGTTTCAAATCATTCTTTTGACTGATTTTGCCCCGTGGCAACCGCTCTAGAGTGCATCTCATCGGAAAACCACCCCAGGTAACTGCCATGCTGCCAACCCGCATCATTCCCCCTGCACCCAATGCTCACCCCTACCCGTTGCTGATCAAGCGGCTGCTGCTGTCCGGGGGGCGCTACGAGAAAACCCGGGAAATCGTCTACCGGGACCGCGTGCGTTACAGCTACGCCATCTTCAACGAGCGGGTGGCCCGCTTGGCCAACGTGCTGTCCAGTGCCGGGGTCAAGGCCGGTGACACCGTCGCGGTCATGGACTGGGACAGCCACCGTTACCTGGAGTGCATGTTCGCCATCCCCATGCTGGGCGCCGTGCTGCACACCATCAATATCCGCCTGTCGCCGGACCAGATTCTCTACACCATGAACCACGCGGAGGATAAGTTCGTCCTGGTCAACGCCGAGTTCGTGCCGCTGTACAAGGGGATCGCCGGCCAACTGACCACGGTCGAGAAAACCCTGCTGCTCACCGATGGCGACGAGACCCAGGCCGACCTGCCGGGCCTGGTGGGCGAGTACGAGCACCTGCTGGCGGCGGCTTCGCCCAGCTACGACTTCGCCGACTTCGACGAGAACTCGGTGGCCACCACCTTCTACACCACCGGCACCACCGGCAACCCCAAGGGCGTGTACTTCACCCACCGGCAGCTGGTGCTGCACACCCTGTCGATGGCCAGCACCCTGGGCAGCCTGGACAGCATCCGCCTGATGGGTACCGATGACGTCTACATGCCGATCACCCCGATGTTCCACGTGCACGCCTGGGGCGTGCCGTACGTGGCGACCATGCTGGGGGTCAAACAGGTCTATCCGGGGCGTTACGAGCCGGACATGCTGTGCCACCTGATCAAGTCGGAGAAGGTCACGTTCTCCCACTGCGTGCCGACCATCCTGCAGATGCTGCTGGGCGCGCCGAATGCCCAGGGGCACGATTTCGGCGGGATGAAAATGATCATCGGCGGCAGCGCGCTCAACCGGGCGCTGTACGACGCGGCCAAGGCCCGCGGCATCCAGCTGACCGCCGCCTACGGCATGTCCGAGACCTGCCCGCTGATCTCCTGCGCCTACCTCAACGAAGAGTTGCGCGAGGGCAGCGAAGACGAGCGCATCACTTACCGCATCAAGGCCGGCGTTCCGGTACCGCTGGTCGAGGCGGCGATCATGTCCGCCGACGGTGCGCTGCTGCCGGCCGACGGCGAGGCCCAGGGCGAGCTGGTGCTGCGCTCACCCTGGCTCACCCAGGGCTATTTCCGCGAGCCGGAGAAGGGCGAGGAGCTCTGGGAGCATGGCTGGCTGCACACCGGCGACGTCGCCACGATCGACGGCATGGGCTTCATCGAGATCCGCGACCGCATCAAGGACGTGATCAAGACCGGCGGCGAATGGATTTCCTCCCTGGAGCTGGAGGACCTGATCAGCCGTCACCCGGCGGTGCGCGAAGTGGCGGTGGTCGGGGTGCCCGATCCGCAGTGGGGCGAGCGGCCGTTCGCCCTGCTGGTGGCGCGCGAAGGGCAGGCGCTGGACGCCAAGGGACTCAAGGAACACCTCAAGCCATTCGTGGAGCAGGGGCACATCAACAAGTGGGCCATCCCCACGCAGATCGCCCTTGTTACTGAAATTCCCAAGACCAGTGTCGGCAAGCTCGATAAGAAACGCATCCGCGTGGATATCGCCCAATGGCAGGCCGCAGGCAGCACATTTTTGTCCACGGTCTGAGGCCCGGAAATGGAGTGCCGGCGGTGTGACTGATCAGTCAAACAAGCGTTTGGCTTGCTAATTGCTGTTTTCGAGCCATTCTTGGCTTGTCGCGGAATTGACTAGTCCGCCGAAACCAGCGAGCCAGAGTGCCTGGGGCTGCAAATCACACTTTCGAGGGATCAAGCAGAATCACCCGCTGGCTATAGTCCGAACCATCCATAACAAAAAAAGTACATGGAGTAGCGTCGATGACAACAATTACAAAACCGTTCTGGCGCCTGGCAAAACTGCCGCTGGCCGTCAGCCTCGCATCTACCCTCGCCGCCCCAGCATTCGGCGTTACTTTCAACATCGGTGAAATCGAAGGCCAGTTCGACTCCTCGCTGTCCGTGGGGGCAAGCTGGTCGGTGCGCGACGCTGACAGGGATCTGATCGGTGTTAACAATGGCGGGCAAGGCCTGTCGCAGACCACTGATGATGGCCGCTTGAATTTCAAGAAGGGTGAAACCTTCTCGAAGATCTTCAAGGGCATCCATGACCTGGAATTGAAGTATGGCGACACGGGTGTTTTCGTCCGTGGCAAGTACTGGTACGACTTCGAACTGAAGGATGAAAGCCGTCAGTTCAAGGACATCGACGACCATAACCGTAAAGAAGGCGCCCAGGCATCCGGCGGGGAAATCCTCGACGCCTTCGTTTATCACAACTACGCCATTGGCAATCAGCCAGGCAGCGTTCGTCTGGGCAAGCAGGTTGTGAGCTGGGGTGAAAGTACCTTCATCCTGAACAGCATCAACTCGATCAACCCGCTCGATGTCGCGGCCTTCCGCCGTCCTGGCGCGGAAATCAAAGAAGGCCTGATTCCGGTCAACATGTTCTTCGTGTCCCAGAGCCTGACTGACAACCTCTCGATGGAGGCGTTTTATCAGTTGGAGTGGGACCAGACCGTTATTGATAACTGCGGCACTTTCTTCTCGCAGGCAGATGTGGCGGCCGACGGTTGTGATGATGGCCTGCGGTTGTTGACTAACAACCCGACTAGCCAGGCAACCGTCAACGGCATTATTAACGGGCTCAATGGCACTGGCCTCTTTGGCACCATCGGCAATATCGATGGCAATTCCGAAGGTGTGTTGGTGAAGCGCGCCGGTGACCGTGATGCACGCGACAGCGGGCAGTGGGGGCTGGCCTTCCGTTACTTCGCCGAGCCGCTCGATACCGAGTTCGGCTTCTATGCGATGAACTACCACAGCCGTACCCCGTTCCTGAGCGCCACTGCTCCGGGAGCGAACGTATATGCGGCGGCCAACCAGGTGTATAACCCGGCGGCCCCTCTGGCAACTGGCCCGGCTGCTGCGCTGATTCTGGCGGGTAACTCCTCCTATTTCATGGAGTATCCAGAAGATATTCGTCTTTACGGCATGAGCTTCTCCACGACCTTGCCCACAGGCTCCGCCTGGAGCGGTGAACTGAGCTATCGTCCCAATGCGCCGGTTGCTTACAACACCACCGATATCCTGTTCTCAGCAGTCACTCCCTTGGAGGGCGGCACCAGCTTCTTCAGTGGCGCGTCTCCGCTGTCCGCGACGCCAGGACAAGACCTGCATGGTTACAGCCGTAAGGAAATCACCCAGTTCCAGACCACGCTTACTCACTTCTTTGATCAGGTCATGGGTGCAAGCCGTCTGACCTTGGTGGGTGAGGTTGCTGTTGTTCACGTCGGTGGCCTGGAGAATACGAGCAACGGTCGCTATGGTCGTGATCCGGTATTTGGTCCTGGGCAGTTGCCGAATGTCACTGCTCCTGGGTTCCCTGCGGGTACCGCTACTTGCGGCCTGTTGAATGACCTGACCGTTAACGGGTCCACCAGCCCTGATGCTGCTAACGCCCGTAAGCACTGTAATGACGACGGCTTCGTGACCTCCACCTCCTGGGGCTACCGCGCTCGCGCCATCTGGGACTACCCGGACGTGTTCGCCGGTGTGAACCTGCGCCCGAGCGTGTCTTGGTCGCATGACGTGGACGGTTATGGTCCGAACGGTCTGTTCAACGAAGGTAACAAGGCCGTCAGCCTGGGCCTGAACGCCGAGTACCAGAACACCTACACCGCGGACCTGTCGTACACCGACTTCTTTGGTGGCAAGTACAACACCTCCATTGACCGCGACTTCGTGGCTCTCAGCTTCGGCATGAACTTCTAAGCGGCCAGGAAATTTGAGGAAGACTCTACTTATGAAAACAACAAAAAGTCTGTTGCAAACCGGTGTCCTGACCCTGTCGCTGATGGCGTGCAGCGTCATGGCGGCGGTGTCGTCCGAAGAGGCGGCCAAGCTGGGCACCACCCTGACGCCGCTGGGCGCTGAAATGGCTGGCAATGCCGATGGCTCGATCCCGGCCTGGACCGGTGGTCTGCCGACCAACGCCGGTACCGTGGATTCGGCGGGCTTCCTGTCCGATCCGTTCCCCAACGAGCAGCCGCTGTTCACCATCACCGCGCAGAACGCCGAGCAGTACAAGGACAAGCTGACCCCGGGCCAGCTGGCGATGTTCAAGCGTTATCCGGACAGCTACAAGATGCCGGTGTTCACCACCCACCGTTCGGCCAACGTGCCGGATTCGATCATCGCCGCGACCAAGAACAACGCGGTGAACACCAAGCTGGTGGAGGGGGGGAACGGCCTGGAAAACTTCGACCAGGCCAACCCGTTCCCGATTCCGAAGGACGGTCTGGAAGCGATCTGGAACCACATCACCCGCTACCGCGGTGGCAGCGTGAAGCGCCTGGTGACCCAGGCCACCCCGCAGCCGAACGGCTCCTACAGCCTGGTGTACTTCCAGGACGAGTTCACCTTCCGCGGTGCGCTCAAGGATGCCGACACCAGCAAGCCGAGCAACGTGCTGTTCTACTTCAAGCAGCGGGTAACCGCACCGTCGCGCCTGGCCGGTAACGTGCTGCTGGTGCACGAGACCCTCAACCAGGTGAAGGAGCCGCGTCTGGCGTGGCTGTACAACGCCGGTCAGCGTCGCGTACGCCGCGCCCCGCAGGTGTCCTACGACGGTCCGGGTACCGCAGCCGACGGCCTGCGCACCTCGGATAACTTCGACATGTACAACGGTGCTCCGGATCGCTACGAGTGGAAGCTCAACGGCAAGAAGGAAATCTACATCCCGTACAACAGCTACCGCCTGGACTCGCCGAAGCTCAAGTACAGCGACATCATCAAGGCCGGTCACATCAACCAGGACCTGACCCGTTACGAGCTGCACCGCGTCTGGCACGTGACCGCGACCCTGAAGTCCGGCGAGCGTCACATCTATGCCAAGCGTGACTTCTTCATCGACGAGGACACCTGGCAAGCCGCTGCCATCGACCACTACGACGGTCGCGGTACCCTGTGGCGCGTCGCCGAGGCCCATGCCCAGCACTACTACGACAAGAAAGTGCCGTGGTACAGCGTAGAGACCCTGTACGACCTGCTGTCCGGTCGCTACCTGGCCCTGGGTATGAAGAACGAAGAGAAGAGTGCCTACGAGTTCGACTACCCGGCACGCGAAAGCGACTACACCCCGGCCGCGCTGCGCCAGGCGGGTGTTCGCTAATCACCGTTGCATCCCCCTGCGGTACTGAAAACCGGCCTTCGGGCCGGTTTTTTCTTGCCTGCACGGTCCTGCGGCGCGGCGCGTTACCGCGTCGGAATGACCGTCGATGTATCTTGAATCATCCATAAGTGTGATCGGGCTTCTAAACCCTGGCCCGAGGGGCTAGGCTGCTGGCATTGATACACCCTCATGGACAGACCAGACCAAGAAGCCGGGTGATGACAGAGCTTTCTCGTTCGCACCGTTTCGCGCTGCCCGCGGCGTCCCCCGCAGAAGGGCACTATTTCCGTCCGCCACTGCCGTCAGGCTACGTGCTGCGCCCGCGCCTGTGCGAGCGGCTGACGGCCGGGCTGAATGGTCGCCTGTTGCTGGTCAGTGCCCCGGCCGGCTTCGGCAAAAGCTCCCTGGCCATCGAATTCTGTGAACGCCTGCCGGCTCACTGGCAGAGCCTGTGGCTGGGCCTGAGCAGCCGCGACAGCGACCCCGGGCGCTTTCTCGAACGCCTGCTCGGTGGCCTGCAACCGTTCTACCCGGGCCTGGGCGACGATGCCCTGGGCCTGCTGAAACTGCGTCAGCGCCACCAGCCCTTCGCCTTCGAGGAATGGCTGGACGGCCTGCTCGATGAACTGGCCGTGCGCCTGGACCCCGAACGCCCCCTGTTGCTGGTGCTGGACGATTACCACCTGGCCCAGGGCGCGGTGCTCGATCGCTGCCTGCAATTCTTCCTCAACCACCTGCCGGCGGGCCTGGTGCTGCTGGTGACCAGCCGCCAGCGGCCGGACTGGCACCTGGCACGCCTGCGGCTTTCCCGGCAATTGCTGGAGCTGCAGGAACAGGACCTGCGCCTGACCGAGGACGAAACCTGCGCCTTGCTCGACAGCCAGGGGGCGCACCTGTCCGGCGATGCCCTGCACACGCTGCTGTCGCGCAGCGAGGGCTGGGTGGCCGGCCTGCGCCTGTGGCTGCTGGCCGCGGCGGAAACCGACGCGCCGCCGGAACTGGCGCCCGCGCCCCACGGTGCCGAAGGGCTGATTCGCGACTACCTGCTCGAAGAAGTGATCGAGCTGCAGCCGCCGGAGGTCCAGGCGTTTCTCTACGAAACCGCGTGCCAGGAACGTTTCTGCGCCGAGCTGTGCGACGCCCTGCGTGATGCCCATGACAGCGCGGCGATCCTGCGCCACCTGCAGGCGCACCAGGTATTCCTGGTGCCCCTCGACGACCAGGGCCGCTGGTTTCGCTACCACCACCTGTTTTCCGATCTGCTGCGCGAGCGCCCGGTTGGCGGCTCGTTGCCGGCCTCTGCCCTGCACCTGCGGGCCTGCCGCTGGTTCACCGCCCAGGGGCTGCTGGACGAAGCCATCGAGCAGGCCCTGCGCGCCGGGCAGCCGGACGTCGCGGCCAATCTGGTGCAGAGCCTGTCCGAAGAGCAGATGCTGGCCGAGCAGAACGTCGCCACGCTGCTGCGCTGGAAGATGGACCTGCCGGACAGCCTGCTGGCCAGCACCCCTCGGCTGATCGTGTTGTACGGCTGGGCGCTGGCGCTGGCCTGCCAACTGGATGCCGCCGAAGAGCTGGCCGGGCACCTGAGCCGGTTCCTGCCCGCCGAACCGGCCGCCCAGCAGAACAGCCTGATGGCCCAGTGGCTGGCCTTGAGCGGGGTGATTGCCCGCGGGCGCGGTGACAGCACGCGGGCGGCCCAGTACTGCAGCGAGGCCCTGGCCGGGCTGCCGCCGGAGCGCTACGGGCCGCGCCTGATGTGTTTTTCCACCCTGGCCAATCTGGCCATCGTGCAGGGCGACATGTGGCGCGCCCGCGGCCTCAACCGTGAGGCCCTGGAGCTGGCGCAGCGGGTCGGCAACCCGTTGTTCGAAGCCCTGGCCCATTACGACCGCGCCCGGGTGCTGCAGGCCCGGGGCGAAGTCCTGCGTGCCAGCGAGGAGGTCCGCCACGGGCAGGGCTGCCTGAGTGGCCTGTCCTCGCAGCGTGCCTACGGGGCGCGGGCTCGCCTGAGCCTGTACGAAGGCTACCTGCTGACCTTGCGCCTGCAACCGGACAAGGCCCGCCAGCGCCTGCGCGCCGGCATCAATGAGGCGCGCGCCTGCCGCGACATCGGCGTGCTCATCGGGCACTGCGTGCTGGCCAGCCTGGAAGGGCGCAGCGGCCGGCTGCCGGAGGCGTTCGCGCTGCTGGCCGAGGTCGAGCGGCTGATGCACATCTGGGATGTCCCGCCGATCTATTACCTGGCCATGATCACCCTGGCCAAGTGCGAGCTGTGGCTGCTGCAGGGGCAGGTCGAACTGGCCGGTGCCTGGCTGGAGCGCCTGGCGGATACCTACAGCGGCGAGCAGGCCGCGGCGGCGCCGGAATCGCACCCGCAACTGCCGTTGTACATCGAGTTGCAGCGCGCGGTGCTGGAGCGCATGCAGGGCGAATTGCCAGCCGCCGAGCGGCGCCTGCGCGCCCTCAGCCAGCGGGCCCAGACAGCGGGCAGCCAGTTGCTGGCGATCACCGCCCAGGTGCACCTGGTGGCGGTGTTGCGTACGCGAGGCGATGAACGTGAAGCGCAGCAGCAACTGGCGGCCACCGTCGAGGTGTCCTGCGGGGGCGGCCTATTGCCCTACGGCGAACTGATCAAGCACCACCCGCACTGGCTGCGCGAGCAGCTGTCGCGCCTGGCACCGTGTCCGCTACGCCAGGCCTTGCTGGAGCACCTGCCGGAGGGCGAGGCGGATGCCGCCGAAGCGTCGGGTGGCGTGGTGGACGCGCTCAGCTCCCGCGAGCTGGCGGTGTTGCAGTTGATTGCCCAGGGCTGTTCGAACCAGGAGATCAGCGAGCAGTTGTTCATCTCCCTGCATACGGTGAAAACCCACGCCCGGCACATCAACAGCAAGCTGGGCGTCGAACGCCGCACCCAGGCGGTGGCGCGGGCCAAGGGGCTGGGCCTGCTGCGCTGAGGGCGCAACACGTCTTCCCTCGATCTTCCCACCGGCCATTGGTTGAGTGGTGCGCCCCATACCCGCGATCGCCCCTGAGCGCCCACCGGCGGTGCTCAACCTAGGTTAGGCGTCAGGGGCCGCAGGGCGTGCTGTGATGAGCGCTGTCGTTCATCACCACGATCAGAGGTACACCATGCCCGCTAGCAGTCTTTCCCTGGCCCCGCCGCTGGCGGCCGGTTTCGCCCGCCTGGGTTTCGGCGCCTTGCCGCTGGATCGCCTGAAGGCCCGTTACGGCAGCGCCGAGGCCGGTTCGCGCTACGTCGAGCTGGATGGGTTCACCGTCCATTACCGGGACGAAGGCAGCCGGGACAAACCGGCACTGGTGATGATCCACGGGGTCGTTGCGTCCCTGCACACCTGGGACGGCTGGGTCGAGGCCTGTGCGGCGGATTACCGGGTGATCCGCTTCGACGTGCCCGGTTTCGGCCTGACCGGTCCGGCCCGTGATGGCGTGTATTCGGCCGAGCGCATGGTCAGGGTGCTGGGGCTGTTGCTCGATTACCTGGGGGTGGAGCAGGCCTCCATCGCCGGCAGCTCCCTGGGCGGCTACATCGCCTGGAACTTCGCCCTGGCCTCGCCGCAGCGTGTGGAGAAACTGGTGCTGATCGACCCGGCGGGTTATCCCATGCGCAAGGTGCCCTGGATGATCGCCGCCGCGGCGCTGCCAGGCGCGACGGTGGCCATGCCGGTGTGGATGCCCCGGGCGTTGATCGCCCAGGGCGTGAAAGAGGTGTACGGCGAGCCGTCGCGGATCAAGCCGGGGGTGATCGACCGCTACAACGACCTGACCCGTCGACCGGGCAACCGCCGGGCGATGATGGACATCTTCCGTATCCTGCTGGCCGTCAACCGCCAGGAGCTGCACGGCACCCCGGAGCGGGTGGCGCGGCTCGAAACGCCGACCCTGCTGCTGTGGGGCGAACGCGACCGCTGGATCTCGCCCAAGCACGTGCTGCTGTGGCAGCGCGACGCACCGAACCTGCAGGCCAGGACCTACCCCGGCGTCGGGCACATCCCCATGGAAGAAATCCCCCAACAAAGCGCTGCCGACGCCCTGCGTTTCCTTCAAGCCTGAACGCCCTGTTGCGGGCTGAAATTGTAGGAGCGGGCTTGCCCGCGAGCTTTTCATCCGGCGGTCGAATCAGTGCGAAACACAGACCGCCGAGCTCGAGGTCAAGGCCTCTCCTACGGAGACGTTGCCTGGATCGAGCGACCTGTCGCGGGCTGGAATTGTAGGAGCGGGCTTGCCCGCGAGCTTTTGATTCAGCGGTCAGATCGGTGCGAAACACAAATCGCCGAGCTCGAGGCCAAGGCCTCTCCTACGGTTTGCAGGTCGTACGAACGTAGCCCGGGTCGAGCGAAGCGATACCCGGGAGGTCGGGCCTCAAGCCACCCGAGGTTCCGGCTCACCGTCGAACTCCCAGCGGGCCTGGTGCAGCAGGTCCTGGTTGTCGTGCTGCCAGGGGTGGAAGTCGTGACGGAAGAAGTCGCGGTAGGTGGCGAGCAGGGGCCGGAACACGCCGTCCTTGCCCCAGGTCCAGCGCAGGCCGTCGCGCCACACCCGCCAGTTCCACAGCAAACCGTCACGCTTGAGCATATGCACCAGGCCGCGGGTCGTATCGAGGACGAAGAAGAAGGTCCCCATCACCATCGCCCTGCGCAGCAGGCGGCGGCTGCCGCAGACCTGGTTGTACACGTCGAACGCCACCGCCTTGTGTTCGGTTTCCTCCAGGGCATGCCAGCGCCACAGGCGCGCCATGGTCGGGTGGGCGCCCTCCATGACGCGGGCGTCCTTGAGCAGGCCGTCGGCCATGATCGCGGTGATGTGCTCCAGGGCCGCGGTGGCCGCCAACTGACGCTGGGGCGAGAAGCGCTTCTGAGTGTAGCGAATGCGCGCCCGGGCCCGGCGTTCGATGGTCTCGATGTCGTAGCCCAGGTCGCGCAGGCGGTCGCTGTACTCCAGGTGCTCGCGGCTGTGGTGGCCTTCCTGGCCGATGAAGCCGCGGATCTGCTCCTTCAGCACCGGGTCATCGATGCGGTCGCGAAAGTGCCGCACAGAATCGATGAAGAACCGCTCGCCATCGGGGAACAGCACCGACATGGCATCGAACAGGTGGCTCTTGAACGCATCGCCGCTGTGCCAGTGACGGGGCAGGGGCTTGGGCAGGTCGAAATCCATGTGCCGTGGGCGAATCTGCAAACCGGCCGGTGTGGTGCTGACCATACGGACTCCTCGAGTCTGTGATTAACCATGGCACCACTATGGAAGTCCCGGTGCGGTTGGCACAGGTTCACAACAGCCAAGTTTGCGGTCATTTCCGGCCATCCGCGTGTCGATTCGCCACGTCACGGTAAACGGGCAGGCCAGACGGACCCAACCTTCGGCTGGCCGGTTCGCCTTGCTGCGCGGGCGAGGGCGCGGCTATGGTGGGGCGAACTGGGTCATAAGCGGCCACCGGCCGACACCGCAGGCACATGAAACCATCGCTCAACTTCGCCGCTGAACTGGTACCCGTGGCCTACGCCGTGGCCTTGCTCGACCTGGTCGAAGAACTGGGTGTACCGCGCCACCAGCTGTTCGCCGAGGCGCGGCTGCGGCCCGAGATTCTCGACAATCCCCAGGGACGACTGTCTTTTCTCGATTTCAACCAGCTGACCAGTTGCGCCTTGTTGCGCTGCGACGAACCCGCGCTGGGCCTGCTGCTCGGGCAGCGGCTGAACGTCTCCACCCACGGCATCCTGGGCTATGCGGTGCTGTCCAGCGCCAACCTGGGCAAGGCCATCCAGTTCGCCCTCAAGTACTACCGCGTGCTGGGCCTGACCTACGAGCTGGAGATGGTCGAGCAGGGCAACCGGGTCGAATTGCGCGCCAGCGAGAGCATGCCCCTGGGACCGTTGGGTCGCTTCGCCGCCGAAGGCCTGTTGGCCAGCCTGCATACCATCGCGCGGTTTCTGGTCGGTGAACGCCTGGAGGGCATGGCGGTGGGTTTCGCCCACGCCGCGCCCGGCTATGCGGAGCGTTACGAGCGCCTGTTCGGGGTGCCGGTGGCGTTCGACCAGGCCTGCCATTGGCTGAGCATGCCCAGTGCCTACCTGGAGCGGCCCATGGCCCTGGCCAACCCGGCGACCGTGCAGATGTGCGAGCAGCAGTGCGAGGCGCTGCTGTCCAGCCTGGACGTGCAGGACGACCTGCTGACCCGGGTGCGCCGCCTGTTGCTGGCACGCCCAGGCGAGTTTCCCGACCTCGACAGCGCCGCCCGCGCCCTGCACACCAGCGGGCGCAGCCTGCGCCGGCACCTGTCGGGCATGGGCACCAGTTACCAGCAGGTGCTCGATGAGGTGCGCAAGAAACTCGCCCTGCAGTACCTCACCACCACCCACCTGCCGCTCTTCGAGATCGCCTACCTGCTGGGCTTCAGCGACCCCTCGAACTTCCGCCGCGCGTTCAAGAAGTGGACGGGCAAGCCACCCAGCGAGTACCGCGTAGAGCCTTAGAGCCCCACGCTCAGCAGTTGGCGATGGTTTCGATGTAGTCGTTGTTGGTGACGTTGCGGGCGTAGAGCGAGACCCGGCCGTGACACGCCGCGGTGAACGTACGTATGGGGACCGCATTCGAGGGTATGAGCCGCTTCACCTGCATGTAGAAGTGTTGGCGCGTGGCGCCAGGCGTATCGTTTTTCCCAGGATCGATACACCGCTCGGCCCATCGAGGCACCGGAAGAGGAGCGTCACCATGCGTCATGCACCAGAACCCCACGCGGTGGCCATCCTGGCCAGGCCCCTGTCGCGTGACAACCGGGTGGAGCTGATCGACCTGTTGCTGCGCCAGCACGACACGACGCGCGACCTGTATGTCAGCCTGCAGCGGGCCCAGTGGCGCTTGCGCAAGGTGAGTTTCAAGGTGCCGCGTACGGTGCTGCGGGACATGGCGATGACAGCCGGACGGCATCTGGTGGCGCAGGCGGGGTACATCCGTGAGCTGGGAGGCTTCGTCGGCCCGGGGAATCTGGACGCGGCGCCGTGGTGGTTCGATGACACCTCCTTCACCCTCTGCCTCGCCAGCGTGCAGCGCGACTGTGATGAGCTGGCTACGCTGACCGGGGCCGTCCAGCACCTGCTGGAGCAGGTCGCGACCCGGGGCGAGCCACTGAACGTGCTGAATGACGCCAGCCTCGATCTGGTGCGACGCATCCGCCACCTGCTGAGCCCCGAGCCGGAGCGGCAGACCCTGGCCGTCAGCGGCGTGCTGGCGGCCTGCCGGTCCAGGCCATGACCCTCGCCGCCCATCCCGGGGTGTCCCGCACAGACACCTAGGTATAGTTCATCCCCTCGTCACATCGACCTATGCTCCGGCTGCGTGTCATTGCCGAGCGGGATGTCGCCTGCCTTTCACCGGCGTCACGCCCCACACGGTCAACCCAGGTGATGCAGGCGCATGCAGACGATTCGAGAAACCCTGTTGCGAATGGGCGCGCTGGCGCTGGCGGCGCTGATTTTCATCATTGACACCGTGACCGGCCTGGAGATCGCCGTCGCCGTTCTCTACGTGACGGTCATCCTGATCGCGGTGGAGGTGTTCAGTCGCCGGGGGGTGCTGGTCGTGGCGGTGACTTGTATGGCCCTCACGGCCATTTCCTTCCTGGTTTCCCACCCCGGCGAAGTGGCCACGCCGGCGTCCATCCGCTGCGTGGTGAGCCTGATCGCCATCACCATCACCACGGTCTTCGCGCTCAAGAACAAGGTGGCCAACGACGAACTGCAGGTGCAGCTCAAGGAGCTGTCGCAGACCCACGACGCCATCATCATCCGCACCCTCGCGGGCATCATCACCCGCTGGAACCCGGGCGCGCAGAAGCTCTACGGCTGGTGCCAGGAGGAAGCCCAGGGGCAGAACCTGCATGCGCTGCTGCAGACCCGCTTCCCCCGGCCCATGGGCGAAATCCTGGGCACGCTGCACCGCACCGGGACCTGGGAAGGCGAGCTGGACGTCCATCGACGCAGCGGCGAGGCGATCACCGTGGCCTGCCGCTGTGCCTTGTTGCGCGACCGCTACGGGCGGCCGGTGGCCATCCTCGCCACCCACAACGACGTCACCGAGCGCAACCAGGCGGTGGAAGCGCTGCGCCGCAGCGAGGCATTCCTGGCCGGTGCCCAGCGCATCAGCCGCACCAGCAGCATCGGGTTCAGGGTGCCCGGCGGCGAGCTGTACTTTTCCGAGGAGGCCCTGCGCCTGTTCGAGTTCCCGGCCGAGCAGCCGCCGGCGCTCAAAGGCATCCTGCAGGCCACCCACCCTGATGACCGCGGCATCATCGAACAGGTGATCGCCGGTGCCCTCGGGCGCGAGCCGACGCTGGACGTCGAGTTCCGCCTGGCCATGGCGGACGGGCGGATCAAGCATGTGCACCTGCTTGCCCACCCGGTGCTGGATGCGGCCGGCAACTGCGAGTACATCGGCGCGCTGATGGAGGTGACCGCCAGCAAGATCGCCGAGGAGGCCCTGCACCGATCCCAGGTCGAGCTGGCCCACGTCACCCGAGTCACGACCCTGGGCGAGCTGGTCGCCTCCATCGCCCATGAGGTCAACCAGCCGCTGTCGGCCATGGCCGCCAATGGCGAAGCCAGCCTGCGCTGGTTGCAGCATGCCGAGCCGGATATCAGGGAAGTGCGCAGCGGCATCGAGCGCATTCTCAGCGAGGTGCGCCGGGCCAGCGACGTCATCCTGCGCATCCGGGCGCTGTCGCGAAAATCCGACCCGCAGTACGTACCGCTGGATCTGCGCGAAGTGGTGGAGGACGCCCTGGCGCTGGTCCAGCGCGAGGCGGTGCACAACGGCGTGCTGCTGTCGGTGGCGCTGACCGCCGAGGTCCTGGCGGTGCGCGGGGACCGCGTGCAGTTGCAGCAGGTGATCGTCAACCTGGCGATGAATGCGATCCAGGCCATGGCGGGTTGCCCCGAGGGCGAGCGCCGGCTGCGGGTGCGCGTCTGGCGCGACGCCCAGGGCGATCCGTTGCTGGTGGTCACCGACACCGGGCCGGGGGTCGACCCGCAGGCGCTGCCCAGGCTGTTCAACCCCTTCTTCACCACCAAGACCGATGGCATGGGCATGGGGCTGCCCATCTGCCGCGCCATCGTCGAACGGCACGGCGGGCGGATCTGGGTCGACGAGCGCCTGGCGGGCGGCGCGGCCTTCCATTGTTCGTTGCCCGCGCTGGCCCAATCGACCGCGAAACACGGCTGAACCTGCCGACTCTCACCAGGGCCCGTTCGGGCCTCGCGATGACCGTTACCCGAGCGCCTCCCTGGGCACGCCGATGCCCGGCCAAATCGTGGCGTGAACGCGGCACGAAACTGGCCTATCCTCAAGCATCCTACGGCGCTGCGACACCCTGTGCCCTGACGGATAACCCCGGATTTCCGCCACTTCCGGCGCCTGTGTGCCGGGCGTCGGCTCCCGGGGCGGTTCGCTTGACAGGCCGCGGCGCAGACCGTATTTCGGCAGCCCTTTTTCAACCGGCAGGGTACGTGCAGCGATGGTGGGGTCCCAAGGCGCGCAAGCGGCACACACGCAATCGGCGGAGGCGGTCATCCCGCATGCCCTGGATCAGCCCAGGCACGTGATCTTCGTCGCCTACCAGCAGATGGGGCTGCTCGACCTGAGCGGCGCCCAGACCGTGTTCTGGGCCGCCACCAAGGCCCGCCATGAACGCGGCCTGCCCGGTTATCAGCTGCAGACCGCCAGCCTGGAAGGCGGCCTGATGCAGACGGTCGAAGGCCTGGCGGTGAACACCACGCGCCTGGACCAGTTGGGCGGGGCGCCGGTGGACACCTTCATCGTGCCGGGCGCCCCGGATATCTGCCGTACCCTGGACGACTACCACGAGTTGGTGGCCTGGCTGCGCGACACCGGCCACCAGGCCCGGCGCATCGCCTCGGTCTGCAGCGGCGCGTTTCTGCTGGCCAAGGCCGGGCTGCTCGATGGCCGGCGCGCCGCCACGCACTGGGCCATGTGCGACACGCTCAAGCACGGCTTTCCGGAGGTCGAGGTGGATGCCGACGCGATCTTCATCCAGCAGGGCACTGTCTGGACCTCGGCCGGGGTGAGCGCCGGCATCGACCTGGCGCTGGCCCTGGTGGAGGCCGACTGCGGCCGCGAGGTCGCGATGCAGGTGGCCAAGGAACTGGTGGTCTACCTCAAGCGTCCCGGTGGCCAGGCCCAGTACAGCGAACTGCTGCAGTCGCAGTCCCACGACAGCAGCGTGTTCGACGACCTGCATGTCTGGCTGGCGGACAACCTGGGCAACGACAAACTCACGGTGGAGCGCCTGGCCGAGCAGGCGAAAATGAGCCCGCGCAACTTCGCCCGGGTCTACAAGCTCAAGACCGGCCGCACCCCGGCCAAGGCCATCGAACTGTTCCGCCTGGAAGCGGCCCGGCGCATGCTGGAAAGCTCGCCGCGCAACATCGACCAGGTGGCGCGCCTGTGCGGCTTCGGTGATGAAGAGCGGATGCGCAGCGCCTTCCAGCGCAACCTGTCGATCTCCCCGCGGGACTATCGCAGCCGTTTTTCGCGGCTCGACTGAACCCTTCTCAGGCCACCGCCCGCGAGTCCGGGCGTTCCTGCCACTGGCGAAAATAGGCGCTGAAGCGCGAGCGCAACCAGCGTTCCCGTGGGTCGTTGTGGCTCGCCCCGTGCCAGGCCATGGACAGGTCCGGTACCGGCAGGTCGAGCGGTGCACGGTCTGCGTTCAGCCCCTCGCGCTGGGCCATGGCCCGGGCCACGTAGTCCGGCACCAGGGCGACCAGGTCGCTGTTGGCCAGCAGCGTCGGCAGGCAACTGAACTGCGGCACCGCCAGCACCACCTTGCGCTGCCGGCCGAGGCGGCTCAGGGCCCGGTCGGTCTCATCGGTGACATTGCCCATCGACGACACCACCACATGGGGGCGCTGGCAGAACGCGTCCAGGTCCAGGGGCTCGGCGGCAGCGCCGGCGTGCAGGAGCATGGGGCGTATCGGGCGCAGGTTCATGCGCCGGGAGTTGGCCGGCAGGTCCTCGGTGTGGCTGATGCCCAGGGAAATCTCGCCCGCCACCAACAACTGCGGCAGCTGCCACTGGTCCGCCCGGCGCACCACCAGGGTGATGTTCGGCGCCTCGTCGCGCAGGCGCTGCATGAAGCGCGGCAGCATGGCGTATTCGACGTCGTCCGAGAGGCCGATGCGAAACGCCGTGTCGCTGGTCTGCGGGTCGAAGGTCTGGCTGCTGGCCAGGGCCGCGGCGATGGCGTCGAGGGCTGGCGTCAGCCGCGCATGAATTTCCTCGGCCCGGGCCGTGGGCTCCATCGCCCGCCCCACGCGGATGAACAGCGGGTCGTTGAACAGCGAGCGCAGCCGCCCCAGCGCCGCGCTGATGGTCGGCTGGCCGAGAAACAGCTTTTCACCCACGCGGGTGAGGTTGCGCTCGCGCATCAGGGTTTCGAAGACAACCAGCAGGTTGATGTCGGCACGCCGCAGGTCATTTCTGTTCATCAGGTTCGCCGTCCGGCCGGGGCCGCTCAGGTAAGTGGATTCGAACGACGGATCGCCGCGCCAGGGCACCCTCGATCGACGTCGGTCCAGCTTACGCACGCGCCCCGGGGGCGTCAGTTGTACCTGAGGTCAGTGCTGCCATGCCTGGGTATGGCGCGCCGTCCTCGGGTATCGGAACGGTTGGCAGAAACTCAGGGTTTTCTGGCCTAACCCTCTGATCGGACTGGCTTTTAGGATGAGCCAGCGCACCGGTGCGCTCCGTTCACTCACAAGGAAGGCAGACGCGACATGAACAGCAGCCGAACTGCCCCCGCACGCTGGTGGCACAGCTTGAGGCCCGCAAACGGCTCGTGGCGCAACGGCCCGGGGCAGCGCTCGTCCCGGCCACTGATCGGCATCAGCCCCAAGCCCCTGGAGAATGCCCTGGGCTGGATCGTCGGGCTGATCGTGGCCTGCGGCATCCTGGTGATCAACGCCGAGACCCACAGCCACCTGGCGCCGACCATTCTCTACATCACGTTGTTGCTGATGGCGGCCAACCTGTTCTCCATCAACGTGGTGATCCTGGTGGCGGTGATCTGCATGCTGCTGCTCACCTTCACCTTCCTGCTCAACGGCGGCTACCACAGCTGGGAATCGGCCACCGGTTTCTTCCGCTGCCTCACGGCCCTGTCGGCCATCACCTTCCTGGCCATGCGCAGCAAGTACGCCGCCGACAGCCTGCGCCACAACGAGGCCTACCTGGTCGGCGCCCAGCGCCTGAGCCAGACCGGCAGCATCGGTTTCGTCGCGGGGCGCGAGGCGCTGTCCTGGTCGGACGAGTCGGCGCGCATCTTCGAGTACCCGCTGTCCGAGCAGCCGACGGTGTCGCTGATCATGGCGCGCACCCACCCCGATGACCGCGCCATGGTGCAGCAGGTGTTCGACAAGGCCGCCCGCCATGAGCGCCTGATCGAGCTCCGCCACCGTTTGTTGATGCCGGATGGCCGCATCAAGCACGTGCACATGATCGCCAGCCCGTTGTCCATCCATCACGGGCGCTGTGAATACGTCGGCGCGCTGATGGACGTTACCGTCAGCCGCCAGGCGGAGGACGCCCTGGTGCGCACCCAGTCGCAACTGGCCCACGTCACCCGGCTGACCTCCCTGGGGGAGCTGGCGGCCTCCATCGCCCACGAGGTCAACCAGCCGCTGACGGCGATCAGCGCCAGCGGCGAGGCCTGCCGCAAGTGGCTGGACCGCCCCGAGCCCTGCCTCGGCGAGGCCCGGCAATCCATCGAGCGGATCATCGCCAGCGCCGGGCGCGCCAGCGAAGTCATCGGGCGCGTGCGCGCGCTCGCCCGCAAGTGCGACCCGCTGCGCCAGGTCGAGTCGCTGGACGCCATTCTCTGCGAGACCCTGAGCCTGGTTCAGCACGACATCGTGCACCACCGGATCACCCCCAAGGTCGAGCTGGCGGCCCTGGACGGCCGGGTCAGCGCCGATCGCGTGCAACTGCAGCAGGTCATCATCAACCTGATCATCAATGCCTGCCAGGCCATGGCCGCGGTCGAGGTGCAGCGGCGAACCCTGCACATTCGCACCGGGGTGCAGGGCGACGAGGTGGTGCTGGAAATCGCCGACCAGGGGCCGGGCATCGCCAGCGACGTGCTGCCGTCGCTGTTCAACCCGTTCTTCACCACCAAGGAAAACGGCCTCGGCATCGGCCTGTCGATCTGCCGCTCGATCATCGAATTCCACGGCGGCCGGATCTGGGCCAGCAGCCCGGCGGGGCAGGGCGCCTCGTTCTTCATCGCCTTGCCGCTGGTCAGCCGCGACCCCCTGTAGCGCATCACGCAAAACCGGCGCCGCCCGCAGGGGCGACGCCGCTCGCCATACCGATAGCGGGCCCCGGAGCCCGGAGAATGTCCATGCACGAAGCCTTCACCCCGAGCCGCCCTGGCAGCGCCGACCCGTTCGTCTACATCGTCGACGACGACACTCTGCTGCGCGAGTCCCTCGGCAGCCTGCTGCGTTCCATCGGCCTCAAGGTCGGGCTGTTCAGCTCCGCCGCCGAGTTCATGGCGTTCAACCGCCCCGACGTGCCGAGCTGCATGGTGCTGGACGTGCGCCTGCAGGGCACCAGCGGCCTGGATTTCCAGAACTACCTGGCCACCGCCAACATCAGCCTGCCGATCATCTTCATGACCGGTCACGGTGACATCGCCATGACGGTGCGGGCGATGAAGGCCGGGGCGGTGGACTTCCTCACCAAGCCGTTTCGCGAACAGGACCTGATCGACGCCGTGTCCCTGGCATTGTCCCGCGACCGGTTGCGCCGCGAAGCCGACCGCGGCCTGGCCTCGCTGCGCAGCCGCTACGCGAGCCTGACCGCCCGCGAGCAGACGGTCATGGCCCTGGCCGTTTCGGGCCTGATGAACAAGCAGATTGCCGGTGAAATCGGCCTGAGCGAGATCACCGTCAAGACCCACCGCGGCCACGCGATGCGCAAGATGAATGCGCGCACCTTCGCGGACCTGGTGCGCATGGCCGAAGCCCTCGGCGTCAACGCCTTGGTCTCGTGAAACCATACGCAGGTATACTTTTTTGCCTCGCTGGACCGCGTATCGTGCACCCACGATAGGCGCCGTACGAGCGACCCCGCACATGATGCAAGAAGCGTATACACGCAGCCGGTCCGTTATTGCGGTTGTCGATGACGATGAGTCTGTTCGAACGGCGGTTGAGAGCCTGTTGCGCGCCAGCGGGTACAGCGTGCGCACCTACGCCGATGCCTTCGCGTTTCTCCAGTCCGCCGGCCCCGGCGAAACCCACTGCCTGATTTCCGATATCCAGATGCCCGGCATGTGCGGCGTGCAGATGCACGAGGCGCTGGTCGCCCGCGGCGTGCACATTCCCATCATCTTCATCACCGGCTACCCGGGCGAACTGCCGGTGGTCAGCGCCGGCGCCCAGGACCTGATCGCCTGCCTGGCCAAGCCGTTCCAGGCCGACCAGTTGATGGACTTCATTGAGCTGGCCCTCGCGCGCCACGCCTGACGCCGCGCCCTATACCGCGGTATGACCTGCCGGCACCTAGGCATAGCCGACCGGCACCTGGGTACAAGTGTTTCCCGCACCCCCCGCCTCTAGCATGAATCACCGGCAAGCAAGCGCCCTGAAGACTCCGCCCGGAGTGTCGGGATCCATCGCGCCCTGTGAAACGTCCCGGTCATTCATTCTTATTTCAGGAGTACCCCATGAAGCAGATTCTGATCATTGGCGCGGGATTCGGCGGTGTCTGGAGCGCCTTGAGCGCGGCGCGCCTGCTGGACATGCACGATTGCAACGACGTGGCGATCACCGTGCTGGCGCCCCAGGCGGAACTGCGCATCCGCCCGCGTTTCTACGAGGCGGACGTGCACAAGATGTTCGCCCCGCTGGACGAGCTGTTCGAGGCCGTGGGCGTGCGGTTCGTCAAAGGCACGGCCATGGCCATCGACGAACAGGGCAAGGCGGTGACCTACATGGACAGCGCCAACCAGAAGGCCACCCTGACGTACGACCGCCTGGTGCTCGCCGCCGGCAGCCAGCTGATGCGTCCCAATGTGGAGGGCCTGAGCCGCTACGCCTTCGACGTGGACCAGATCGAATCGGCGTCCTTCCTGGAAAACCACCTCAAGGCCCTCAAGGACCAGCCCTACAGCGTGGCACGTAACACCGTGGTCGTGGCAGGCGGTGGTTTCACCGGCATCGAGACCGCCACCGAAATGCCGGCGCGCCTGCGCTCGGTGCTCGGCTATGACCACGACATCCGCGTGATCGTGGTGGACCGTGCGCCGCAGATCGCCGCGTCCCAGGGCGCGGGTATCCAGCCGTCGATCATCGACGCCTCCGAGCACCTGGGCATCGAGTGGGTACTGGACACCAGCGTCACCTCGGTGGATGCCGGTGGGGTGATGCTCGCCGATGGGTCGCGCATCGAGGCCAGTACCGTGATCTGGACCGTGGGTTTCCGCGCCAGCGCCCTGACCGAACAACTGACCAGCGTGCGTGACGCCCAGGGGCGGCTGCACGTGGACAACAACCTCAAGGTATTCGGCCAGGATTTCATCTACGCCGCCGGCGACGTCGCCTATGCCGCCACCGATGACCTCGGCAACTTCGCGGCGATGTCCTGCCAGCACGCCATCGCCCTGGGGCGCCACGCCGGCAACAACGTCGCGGCGGACCTGCTGGGCATTGCGCCGACCCCCTATCGCCAGCCCAAGTACGTGACCTGCCTGGACCTCGGGGCCTGGGGCGCCGTGTTCACCGAAGGCTGGGACCGTCAACTCAAGCTGGTGAAACAGGAAGCCAAGGAACTCAAGACCCAGATCAACACCGTGTGGATCTACCCGCCGGTGGCCGATCGCGCCAAGGCCTTGGCCGCGGCCGATCCTGCGATTCCCGTGGCGTGATGGCCGTGGCGACGGCCGGGGGAGGGATGAGCCTGTTCGAACACCCGCAGCGGTTGATGGCGCTGTCTGGCCTGCTGCTGATCGGCGGGCTGGTGATGCTGCTGGTCGGCGTGGTGCTGGCCTACGGGCTGGAGGCCCGGTTGTCGATACCGGCGCTGCTGCTCGCGCACCTGATGACCATCCTGGGGCCGACCCTGATCAAGCTCGGCTACGTGCTGCGCCTGCATGTGCTCCACCGCCTCGCCCGGCACGGGTGACGGCATGAACCAGCGACCACGGTCACGGCCGTGGTCGCTGCTCAGCGCGGCGCCTGGCCGTGCTTGCGCTGCTGCTTGACCCGGTACATCTCGCGGTCGGCCAGCTTGATGGCATCGTCCACGCTCACCGTTTCCGGCTCCACGCCGATCACCCCGACGCTGGCGCCGGCATAGTGGAACGGTTCGAGGCCATCGCCGGGCTCGTACAGGCCCACCGTCGCCTCCGTCATGCGCGCCTGCAACAGTTCGGCGGAACGCTGCATGTCGCTGGCCAGGTCGCTGTCCCCCGACGGCGTGCCCAGGGCCAGCACGATGAACTCATCGCCCCCGGTACGGCCGAGCACGTCGCTGGCGCGCAGGCTGTCCTTCAACCGCTCGGCCACCGCCTGCAGGAAGGTGTCGCCCACCTGGTGGCCGTGGGTGTCGTTGATCTGCTTGAAACCGTCCAGGTCGACCACGCCGACCAGCACGAACTTGTGTTCCCGGGTGGCCAGGGCGAACAGGCGGGGCAGTTCGCTGAGGATCGCCCGCCGGTTGTACAGGCCGGTGAGGGCATCGGTGAGCGCCAGCTTGGCCAACTGGGTGGAGGCGAGCTGCAGGCGCTCGATGAGGATTTCCCGCTCCAGGGAGTGGCTCAGCAGGCTCGACAGCAACGCCAGCAGGGGCTCCACGTCCGGTGCGCGGGGCATCTGCGATGAGCTGGCGGCGCACACCGTGCCCAGGACCTTGCCGTCCTGGCCCTTGATCGGCGCACTCAGGTAGGTCTTGATGCCGAGCGCCTTGGCGGCCTCGGAGTCGCCCCAGTGCTGGGCCACGTCATCGGAATACAGGCGGTTCTCGTCCAGGGCGCGTTTGCACAGGGTGTCTTCCCAGGGCACCACCAGGCCTTCGGGAATCGCCATCTCGCCGGTGTTGCGGGCGAACTCGACGCGCTGGATGCCCTGCTCGGTGTCGATGGTGGTCAGGTAGGTCGATTCCATGCCGGTGATCCGCCCCAGCAGCGCCAGCAGCGGGCGGGTGAGCTGTTCGACGGTCTGGGCTTTGGGAACCGTTTCGGTCAGGAACGACAGTAGCTGGTCCATGAGGGGTCCGATGCGCGTGCGGTTTCGCTTGATTGTTATCAATTCTCCGGCACTTGAAAACAGGGGCGTGGCGACAGTCAGACTTGGGTCAAGCTCTGCGCGGCCCGCACCGACCATTGGCCACTGCCGGTGAACGTTTCCAGACGCCTCGGGGTCGCATGCTGGTCCGGCACGGCCGTCCTGCAAGAGGCCGCGCCATGCCGATTTCTCACCAATCCGGGGTGACGACGATGACTGAATCCCAGCTTTCCCAGCGTTACGCGGCCTATATCGACTGCCTCAACCGACAGGACTGGCCGGCCCTGGGGCAATTCGTCCACGCCGATGTGCACTACAACGACCAGCGGATCGGCCTGGACGGCTACCGACGCATGCTGGAACAGGATTTCCAGCAGATCCCCGACCTGCGTTTCACCATCGAGCTGCTGGTCGCCGATGCGCAACGGGTCGCCAGCCGCCTGGCCTTCACCTGCACGCCGGTGGGAACGTTCATGGGGCTGCCGGTGAACGGCCGGACCGTGCACTTCACGGAAAACGTCTTCTACCAGTTCCGCGACGGCAGGATCGAGCGCGTGTGGTCGGTGATCGACAAGGCGGCGATCGAAGGCCAGCTGCTGGCTGACTGATCGGGAGGGGAGGGAAACCCAGGGGCAACAAATCGAAGCCCCTGGGTGGGCCGAGCGGGGGCGTCAGTTCTTCCAGCAATCGGCGAAGCGCTCGCACACCTTGTAGCGCCGATCCAGGTCCGCCATGCGCGCCACGTGGGCGCTGAGGCTTTCGCGCAGCACCTCTTTGCTCTGCTGCTGGTAGTACTGCAGCATCGCATTGTTGGTGAGCAGGGCCTGGGTCAGGTCGGTGGCGTCGGTGTCAGGAACCCGCTTGCGGATTTCGTCGGTGTCCATGCGCTTGAGGCGAGCGCGGTACTCGTCCTTGTACAGCTGCAGGGTACGCGCCTTGTTGTTCACCGCCTCGCTGGTCAGGGTGTTCATGTTCTGGCGGTATTCGTCCCAGTAGGCATCCGGCAGGGAGAAACCTACCCGCTGCTTGCGCTCTTCGATCAGCTTGTCGAGGTTGACCCCGGCCGCGACGCGCTCGGCGACGCCGGGTTCCAGCGTCATGGAATCGATGACGCTCTCGTTGACGATCTGCTCGATCATCGCCGTGCGCTCGGGGGTGTCGGCCTGCGGGCTGGGCATCTTCGGGAAGATCGCGTTGCTGCCGGCGCAGGACGGCAGGCCCTTGTTGGTCAGCGGGATCGGTGTGCGCACCACCTGGCCGTTGGCCTGGTGCAGGCGCTTGAGCGATGTGATGCAGCGGCTGCCTTCGTAGTCGAAGGTCAGTTCGTATTCCGCACCGCTTTGCGGGGTGAAGTTGAAGCGCGTGGTGCAGACGGTGCTGCGGCCCAGGGTGTTGGTCTGCATGTACAGCTCGGCACCGGGCTTGAGGCGGATTTCCAGGTATGGCGCGGCGTTGGCGGGCGGCGGGATGGTCATGTCCACCCGGCGCGTGCTGTTGGCCATGAACATATTGTTGAGCATCCCGGTGGTGCGCCCGTCGCAGTGCTGGGTATCGAACAGGTCGAGCGTGGAGTTATCCAGGTCGCTGATGAAGCGCAGCTTGGCGGCGTCGGGTTCGACGGCATCCGGGTAGCTGCCATGGATACTGCACCCGCTGAGCAGAACAGCGACGGCGGTCATCGCACCGAGGGCGCGCAATGGGGGAAAATCGAACATGGTGGTTATCGTCCTTGATGCAGGGGGCGGCCATGCTAGTGAACGAGCACCCAGGCGTCCAGTGGACCGGACGGGATGTGGGGCTTACGTCTTTGTTTTTGATTGATAGAGGTCATGAATGCGCAAGGTTGGTGGACTCCTGGCGATCTGCCTGGTGGGAGCGATGGCGGGTTGCTCGACGATGCCCGAGGAGATGGCATTGAATTCGACCGTGCAGTCCGAGGCCAATGCCGGCCTGGTGGTCGGGGCGCTGATCCAGGGCGGCCCTTACGGCACCTGGCTGGAGTTTCGTGACATCAAGACCGGGAAAACCTACGGCTGGGGCGCCAAGGACTACTATTCGGCCTGGCTGCCGGCCGGCCAGTACGAGGTGTCTGCCCTGGGCTCGCGCCGGGGCGTGATGGGGCCGTACCAGGCGCCGCTGCGGTTCGACGTGGTCCAGGGGCAGATCAACTACCTGGGCGAGATGGTCTACGGCTGCTCGGCCAGCACGCGGCCGGAAGCGCTCTATGGGGTGAAAAGCTGCGGGTTCCTGGCCCTGGGCACCTGCTCGGTGCCGTCGCCCACCGTCGGTGTGTGCATCGTCGACCGGCAGGCGCAGGCGGTCCGGAGTTTCCTGCGCAAGCACCCCGAGCGCAGCACGTTGCCGGTGCGCTCGTCGCTGATGGCGCGCTAGGCGATATCAGATCACTCTGATGCCGTCCTGAGGGGACGCCTTAAGGGATTCTCTGATGTGCTCGATCAGGCTACGGGCCGTTGAGGTGATTCCCTTGTGCGGCGGCGTCATGGCGTACAGGGTGGCCGAGGGCAGGGTTTCCTCCACGCAGGCCGGCAACAGCTCCTGGGTGTCCACGTAGCGCGAGCAGGTGTAGAGCGGCAGGTAGGCCAGCCCCAGGCCGGCCCGCGCCGCCTTGAGCAGGGTCTGGGTGGAGTCGACGATCAGCGCCGGCTGCACCAGGGTCCGCACCCCGCCCGCCAGCACCCAGGGGCTGGGCAGCTCCGGGGTGCCGTTGGTCAGCAGGGCGCCGTCGGGCACGCCGTTCAGCCGTTTCGGGTGGCCCAGGCGCGCCAGCAGGGGCGGGCTGCCGACGATCGCCATCTTCAGCGCGGCCAGCGGCCGGGCCACCACCGAGGCGCTCATGTCCGGGATGTTGTCCAGGGTCAGGGCCAGGTCCAGGCGCTGCCCGGCCATGTCCACCGGGCTGTCCTGCAGGATCAGGGCGAACTGCACCCGTGGATGGCTGCGCTGGAAGGCCGCCATCGCCCCCAGCGCCCAGTCGGACAGGGCGCTGGGCACGGCAAGGCGCAGCAGGCCACCGGGGCTCTCGGCCGACTCCTGGGCGCTGCGCAGGGCCGCCTCCATGGCGTTGATCATGTCCAGGGCGTGGCGGTAGATCTGCTCGCCGATGGTGGTCATGGTGCACAGGCGGGCGCTGCGGTTGAGCAGCTGCACGTCGAGCTGGCGTTCCAGCTGGGCGATGCGCCGGCTGAGGCTGGATTTGCCCACGCCGGTCTGTTCGGCCGCCGCGGAAAACCCGCCCGCCTCGATGACCCGGACGTACCAGTAGAAGTCGCTGAGCAGGCCGGCCTGGGTAACGGCCTGAGGTTGCTGTCTCGGCAACGGTTCGTTGGTCTGATAAGAACGCTCTGACATGTGTCCCCCTGGCGTTGTTGCGTTATCTTATGCACCCCGTAAAAGCGCCGCCTTTGAATGGGCGTATGGCGCTTTTGCTTACGGGGACGCTGCCGAACAAAAAACAATCAGATCGACAGCGACGACAGGTGAGGGGAACGTGGGATGAACGACCGCATGACGGCAGGTCATGTGCCGCAGATTCTGGTGATCGACGATGTACCCGAGGACATTCGCTCGTTGCTGGCACTGCTGCGCGCCCAACCCTGGCGCCTGTCCCTGGCCACCGATGCCCGGCAGGGCTACCAGCGGGCACTGGCGCTGCGCCCCGACCTGATCCTGCTCGACGTGCGCATGCCGCAGATGGACGGCTTCACCCTCGGCCGCCTGCTGCGCGAGTCGCCCGCCACCGCCCGCGTGCCGATCATCTACCTGACGTCGGCCGGTGCTTTGGAAGAGCGCCTCGAAGGGCTGTCACTGGGCGGCGTCGACTACGTGCTGAAATCCTGTGCGCCGGAGGAAGTGCTGGCGCGCATCCAGATTCACCTGCAACTGTCCTGGCGCGAGCCGGCGGTCGCCAGCCCGGCCCGCACGGAAGAGGCGGCGGACGACGAGCAACTGATGCTGCGCGCGGCCATGCGCCTGATCAGCCAGAGCCTCGAGGACCTGCCGTCGCTGGCCGACATCGCGCGCAAGGTCGGCACCCACGACAAGCGCCTCTCCGCGATCTTCCGCAAGCACCTGGGCACCACGGTGTTCGCCTACGTGCGCGACGCCCGCATCCGCCGCGCCCAGGAGCTGCTGGCCGACAGCGCCATGAGCATGCAGGACATCGCCGAACTGGTGGGTTTTCGCAGTGCCTGCAATTTCACCACGGCGTTCCGTGAACGCCAGGGCATGACGCCCAGCCAGTTTCGCCAGCAGGTGCGCGATCCTTCGGCGCCGGATTCCCAATGACCCGACTGTGGCTGCTGCTGTTCTGCCTGTGCGTCTCGGGTGTCGTTTCGGCGGCCTCGCTGTGCACCTCCGGCAGGACCGACCTCGCGCCCCATGCCGGGTTGCTGGAAGACCGCGGCGCGCGCCTGAACGCCGAGCAGGTGCTGGCCCTGAACGAGGAGGCGTTCACGGTCATGGGCGAGCAGCCGCTGGTGCGCGAATACAGCCGCAACGCCTACTGGATGCGCCTCGAACTGCGCAACGACAGCGACCATGAGTGCACGCGCTGGCTCACCGTGGGTGACCCGCGCCTGCAGGACATCCGCGTGTACCCGCAGCGCGCGGGGCACCTGGAGGTGATGCGCGCCGGCAGCGACTACCCGCTCGAACAGTGGCCGGTGGCCGACCGGCAGCCGCGCTTTCCGCTGCTGCTGGGCGCTGGCGAGCAGGCCACGGTGCTGATCCGGGTCGCGGGCGCCTCGCTGTTCATCCTCTCGCCCTCGCTGTGGACCGATGACGCCCTGCTGGAGCAGCGCCAGTCGGTGTACATGGCCGACGGCATCACCCTGGGCATCGTGCTGCTGATCGTACCCTTCAGCCTGATCGTGGGCTGGATTCTCGGCTCGCGGCTGCTGCAGGTGCACGCCACCTCGGTGTTCAGCTACGTCGTGCTGACCGCCGTGATCAACGGCTACCTGGTGTTCCTGCCGTCGCTGCTGCACTGGGCGCAGGAGATCACGGCCCTGGTCAGCATGGTCTCGTTCATCTGCGTGCTCGGCTATGCCCGGGTGCTGCTCGAAGTGCGCCAGCTGCCGCGGGTCTGGGGCATGCTGTTCAATTTCTTGCTCGTGGCGTACCTGGGCGGCTATGCCTGGGACTGGCTGGTGGCCCGCCCGGACGGGCGCATCGTGGTCGAGTGGGTGATGCGCATCGGCGTCTATGCCTTGCTGCCGGCCACGCTGCTGGCGGCGTGGTACCACGGCCTGCGCTTGCGCTGGATGGCCTGGGCCGTGCCGCTGCTGTTCCTGCTGCAGTTCGTGGTGCGCTACGTGCTGCAACTCAACGACTTGGTGCCCGGGCAGTCGCGCGAGGCCTTTCTCAGCCTGTCGTCGACCCTGCCTGGCGTGGTGCTGCTGGTCTGCACCCTGATCACCGAAGTGACCCTCAGCCGTCGCCGCGAGAAGGGCGCCCTGAGCGATCTGGAAACCCAGCGCCAGGCCGAGCACGAGCGCCTGGAAAGCACCGTCGAGCGCCGTACCCGCCAGCTCCGCGAGTCACTGCGTGCGCGCAGCTCGCTGATGGCGCGGATCAGCCACGACCTGCGTTCGCCCTTGATCGGCATCATCGACTACAGTCGTCTGCTGCAGGGCGGCGAGCTGCGCGACTACCCGCGCAAGATCGAACGCCATGCCCGCCAGCAGCTGGAAATGATCGACGAGCTGCTGGAGTTCTCCCGCAGCGAGCTGCAGCAGATGGAGCTGAGCCTGGCCCCCGGCTACCTCTATGGCTTCCTGCACGAAATCGAGGAGGAGGGCGCGTTCCTCGCGGCGCGTCAGGGCAACCGCTTCGACTGCCACCTGGCCGCCGACCTGCCGCTGCTGGTGCGCGCCGACTTCCAGCGCCTGCGGCAGATTTTGATCAACCTGTTGAGCAATGCCGCCAAGTTCACCCGCGATGGCGACGTGCGCTTCGCTGTCGAGTGCCTGGACAGCGAGGCCGGCACCGCGCGCCTGCGCTTCAGCGTGACCGACACCGGCATCGGCATTCACCCCGACGAGCGCGAGCAACTGCTGCTGCCGTTCCGGCGCGGGCGCAACGCGGCGGACTTCCAGGGCACGGGCCTGGGCCTGTCAATCGTCACCCAGCTGCTGCACCACATGGGCGGCGAGCTGCAGCTCGATGCGCCGGCGGGCACCGGCAGCCGCTTCGTCTTCGAGCTGAGCTTCGAGCTGGCCGAAGAAGACGAACTGGAATCCAGCCTCGCGGAAAGCCACGGCGGCGACATCGACGGTGCCGGGCGCCGGGTGCTGTTCGTCGACGACGTGGCGCACAACCGCGACATGCTGTTCGACCTGCTCGCCGGCTACGGCTTCGACGTGGACGTGGTGGCCGATGCCGAGGCCGCGCTGTCCGTGCTGGACGAAGCGCCCTATGCGCTGCTGATCTGCGACCAGATGATGCCGGGCATGGACGGCTGGGCCTTGCTGCGCGCCGTGCGTCGGCGCCATCCGCAGTTGCCGGTGATGCTCTATTCCGCCGCCCCGGCGCGCCCACCGGCGGGGGAGGCGCTGCAGTTCGACGCCGTGCTGCTCAAGCCCGCCGCCAGCGCGGAGCTGCTGGCCAGCATCGACCGCCTGTGTCCGTTGGCGTCGGCGGGGCAGGCGGTGTGGTGAGGATGAAGCGTTTCAAGACCCTGTTGCTGGCCAGTTGGGCCCCGGTGCTGGCACCCGGTGCCGGCGCGGCCGAAGCCCCGGCCGCGGCGCCGGTGTTGCAGCTGGAAGAGGTGCGGGTCAGTGCCCGGCACCGCAGCGAGCGTGCCGAGGACGTGCCCATTGCCCTTAGTGTGCTCGACGGCGCGCGCCTGGACGCCGAAGGCAAGCACCGCCTGGAGGACATGCAGCAGGCCGTGCCGTCCCTGCTGGTGTCGGTGCCCAACACGCGCTTTGCCAGCTACGGCATTCGCGGGCTCGGTTCCAGCGCCTACAACGATGGCCTCGAAGGCAGCGTCGGGGTATTCCTCGACGGGGTCTACCTGGGGCGTGCCGGCATGGCGGTGTCCGAGCTGACGGACATCGAGCGGGTGGAGGTGCTGCGCGGCCCCCAGGGCACCCTGTTCGGCAAGAACACCACCGCCGGGGCCGTGAGCCTGTTCAGCCGCGCGCCGACCTTCGAACCCGAGGGCAGCGCCGAGCTGACCTATGGCGAACACGGCCAGCGCGAGTACCGCGGCACCGTCTCCGGAGCGCTGGTCGACGAGGTGCTGGCGGGGCGCTTCACCGCCTATGACGTGTCGCGCGACGGCCTGATCGACAACCGCTACGACGGCCGCGACCTCGCCGACCAGCAGCGCCAAGGCTTTCGCGGGCAGTTGCTGTGGACGCCCAACGAGCGCTTCAGTGCCCGGCTGATCGGCGAGTACGGCTGGCAGGACGAGCACAGCAACGTGTTCCTGCCCAGCCACTACAGCCGGCAGACCCTGGAACGCTCGGCCTACGTCGGCTACCGGCCGTTGCCGGTGGACCCCTACGCCCGGCAGGTGCAGCAGGACCAGCGCAACGTCACCCGCACCCGGCAGAACGGCCTGACCCTGCAGCTCGAGCACCAGCTGGACAACGGCATGACCCTGACCAGCATCAGCGGCTACCGGGACTGGCGCTACCAGGCCGATCTGGACGGCGACGGCGGGGCGCTGGATGTCGCCCAGGTCGGCGCGGACCTCGACCAGCACCAGTTCAGCCAGGAGCTGCGCCTGAGCGATTCGGTCGGCGACACCCTGGAGTACGTGGTCGGCCTCTACTACCTGCGTCAGCATTTCAACCGGCAGATCGGTGTCGGCTTCGGCGACGATGCCGCGTCGTTCTTCCTCGGCGACCGGCCAGAACTCAAGGCGCTGGGCATCACCCCGGCGATGATCCCGGCCTCGCTGTTGTCCGGCGCACGCCAGGCATTCGACGGCGAGCAACGGAGCGACAGCCGCGCCGTGTTCGGCCAGTTCACCTGGCAGGCCACGCCGCGCCTGGCGATCACCCCCGGCCTGCGCTACACCCAGGAACGCAAGCGCGGCTGGCTGTCGCGCGAGGTCCACGACCTGGCGCCGCTGGGCCTGGACCCGGTCTCGCAACTGGGCGGCGCGCAACTGCGGGCCACCACCCTGGGCGGCCGCTACTACCGGCAGGACAGCATCGACGAGGGCAACCTGTCCGGTCAGCTCGCGGTCAGCTACCGCTTTCGCGACGACCTGCTCGGCTACGCCAGCTGGTCGCGGGGCTACAAGGCCGGTGGCATCAACCTGGAAGTGATCCAGCCCGGCGCCCAGCCGACCTTCGATGCCGAGCGGGCGACCGCCTACGAGCTGGGTCTCAAGCACACGCTGTGGAACGAGCGCGCGTCCATCGACCTGACCCTGTACCAGACCGATGTGGACGACTACCAGGCGCTCTCCAACAGTGCGCCGGTGGACGAGTTCGCGCCGCCGATCCGCAACAACCTTATCAATGTGGGCAAGGTCCGCCTGCGCGGCATCGAGCTGGAAGGGGCGCTGCGCGCCAGCGAGCGGCTCGACCTGCGTCTCGGCATCGCCTGGAGCGACGCCCGCTACCGCGAATTCGACAACGCGCCGTGCAGCCCGGGCGTGCAACGTTTCTCCTGCGACCGCAGTGGCGAGCGGCTGTTCAACGCGCCGCCCTGGAGCGTCAGCGCCGGCCTCGACTACCGCCACCCGCTGAGTGCCGGCTGGCAGGCCTACAGCGGCCTGGACTACAGCTTCCGCAGCGGCTACCAGGGCACCCTGGAAGGTGGCCCCGGCAGCCGGCTGCCGGCCCGTTCGCTGACCAACCTGCGCCTGGGGTTGCGCCAGGGTGACGGGCGCTGGGAGACCGAGCTGTGGGTGCGCAACCTGTTCGACACGCAGTACCTCACGGCCGTCTATGCGCAGCTCGGTGCCGGCGACTACGGGGTGCTGGTGGGCGACCCGCGCAGCGTCGGGGTGACGCTGCGGACACGCTACTGATCGAATGGTTCCTGCCACTGGTCGTTTGCCTGCGCGCAACGACCGCATGCGGGCGTCCGCCCGGGCAAAGGTGAGCGTTTCGTTGCGCGCGCCAGCCGGCCCCCGGCCTGCCTGAATTCCCACCTTCCAAGGGCGTGAAGCGCCGCCGTGCCGGGCTTTGATTGCCCGGACGGGCGTTGCGCCAGGCGCGACCTTTGATTGCCGCCTGCTGTCTTGTTCCACCTCCCGCGTTCCCCGATCTTCGCCGCACTTTTTGGCACCGCCGTTCAAGACCTTTCCGGGCAGAGACGTTTTCTCGTTCCTGCCCCCGCCGCGACGCGCGTCTGCGAACGGCGAAAAGGGCAACGGCTATAACGGAGCGTCGCGACGTGTCGGGTTTGATTCGCAGGAAGCGCTTGCTGCAAGCGTTGTTGGGGAGTGTCTGGCTGGTCGGCGGGGCGGCGCATGCGGCCAGCGTCGACCTGAGCCTGACCCAGTGTCTGACCAGCCCGAACCCGGGCATCCGCGGCGGCGTGGTCACGGTCGATCTCAATTACGAGAACGGCTCCTCGGCCAGTGCCAGCGGCGCGTCGATCCGCATCCCGTTGCCGGCCACCACCACCTACGTCGCCGGTTCGGCCTCCGCCGGCTGTGCCCATGACGGGGCGACGCCAGGGGCGGTCACCTGCAGCTTCCCGACGCTGCCGGGCGCCTCGTCCGGCACGGTCAGCCTGCAGCTGCGCACCACCGCGGCCACCGGCCCGAGCATCAGCAGCATCAGCGTATTCGCCACCGGGCCGGCCGACACCGACCCCAACGCGGCCAACAACCAGCAGAACTGCAGCGCCACCATCAACAACGGTGCCGACCTGGCCGCCACGCTGAGCGGGCCGGCGAACGCGCCCGGCGGCAGCGACATCACCTGGACCGTGAGTGGCAACAACGCCGGCCCGGATGCGGCCAGCAACCAGGTTTTCACCACCACCTTGCCCGCCACCCTGAGCTACCAGTCCGCCTCGGGCTCGGGCTGGAACTGCGCCACAGCCGGCCAGACCCTGACCTGTACCCGCGGCGCCAGCCTGGCCTCCGGGGCCAGCTACCCGGCGCTGTCGTTCGTCACCCGCCTGTCCAATGCGGTGAGCAGCGGCAACGTGACGGTCAGCGGCTCCATCAGCTCGGCCACCGGTGACCCGAACACCGCCAACAACAGCAGCAGTGCCACCGTCAGCGTCAGCCCCGGTGCCGACCTGCAGATCACCCAGGCGGTGCCGGTGCCGTCCCCGGTCCGCCCGGGCGAGGAAGTGCGCTTCGTGCTGACGGCGCGCAACGCCGGCCCGAGCGCCGCCAGCGATGGCCTGAGCGTGACCTTCCAGCTGCCAGCGGGCTTCACCCCCGGCAGCGCCGTGCCGGCCGGCGCGGGCTGGGGCGCCTGCAGCTGGAGCGGTCAGTTGCTGACCTGCCCCCACGCGGGCAGCTTCGCCAGTGGCCGCAGCGACACCGTCACGATCACCGCCCTGGCGCCGAACGACCCGACGCCGCGTCTCTACGATGGCGCCAACGACAACCGCGCGACCATCACCGGCGGCGCGGCCGGCCCGGTCGACCCGCTGCCGGCGAATAACACCGCGGTGCGCAGCCTGCTGGTCAGCCCGGACAACGCCGTGGACCTGGCCTTCACCAAGGCCAAGAGCCCCAACCCGGTGGCGGTTGGCAGTGATATCACCAGCGTCCTGCGCGTCACCAACGAGCAAGGCCCCTACGCGGCGCAAGCCGGCAGCGTGACCCTGACCGACGTGCTCAACGACAACCAGGAAACCTTCGTCAGCGCCAGCGGCCCCTGGAACTGCGCGGTGCAGGGGAACACGCCGAGCGCCGGCCGCACCTCGGTGGTGTGCACCAACACCGAGGCGATTCCGGTGCGCAACAACGACAACGATCCGCTGGTGATCGTCACCCGCGCCCAGCAGGCCGGCGTGCTCACCAACGCTGCCACGGTCAGCCACCCCGGCCAGTGGAACCCGATCGGGGTCATTTCCGCCTCGGTCACCGCGACCGCCGCCACCAACTCGGTGGACCTGTCCATCGAAAAATCGGTGAGCACGCCCTCGAACAGCCGAACCGCCCCCGGCAACCGCATCACCCTGCTCAACACCGAAAGCGGCCTCACCTACACCCTGGTGGTGCGCAACAACGGCGACACCACCGGCGCGCCGATCGACGCCGTGGACCTGCAGATCCGCGACCAGTTGCCGGCCTACCGCAGCGGCACCGTGGTGGCGGCGCCCAGCGCGGTGGTGAGCACCGTCAATGGCTCCACTGCTGCCTTCGGTTGCTCGGTCAGCGGCACCGGGCTGGTGAGTTGCGACCAGACCGGCGGCGTCCTGAAGACCGGCGACACCGTGACCGTGAACATCCCGGTCAGCCGTGCGCTGGATGCCGGTGATTTCACCAACCAGGCCTCCGTGTACTCCACCAGCCAGGGCGACCCGCGCCGTGGCGACAACGTGGCCTCGGCGGACCTGCGCATCCAGCCGATCGCCGACCTGCACATGGTGTCCAAGGTGGTCACCCCGACCGGCCTCCAGGCCGGTACCAACGCCACCTACACCCTGACCTTCCGCAACGCCGGGCCGAACACCGCCAGCAGCGTGGTGGTCAAGGATGACTTTATCCTCGGCGCCGGTGACCCTGGCTTCACGTTCCTGTCCGCGAGCGCCACGGGCGGCGGCACCTGCAGCGGCCTGACCGCCGGCACCTCCTACACCACCACCGGGCGCCACACCCTGACCTGTACCGGCTTCAACCTGCCGGCGGGCGAGCAGCGCACCGTCACCGTGGTGGTGCGGCCGAACTGGCAGGCCGGCACCCAGGGCACCGCGACCCTGGTCAACCAGGCGCGGGTCTACAGCACAACCACTGCCGAGGACCTGACCGGCGTGGTCGGCGATATCGGCACCGACGCCTCGGTCACCCGTGGCACCCAGGGCAACTTCGCCAGCGCCAGCGTGACGGTGGTCAATGCCGCGCTCAACGCCCTGATCGTCACCAACGACAACACCCCGGCCGGCCCGGACCCGCTGGGCTTCGACCCGGACAACGGCGGCGACAACGCCAACAACGACATCGATTACCTGGTGCGCATCACCAACCAGGGGCCGTCACTGGCCACCGGGGTGCGCTTCACCTACGACATGACCCCGCCAGCGGGCAAGACCGTACGCTTCACCGGCGCCGCCCTGGCGCCGGGCGGTGCCAACATCGGTCTGTGCGACCAGGTGGGCAGCAGCGTCACCGGCCCGGCGACCCTGACCGTCAATTGCCAGTTCACCGGCAACGAAAGCCAGCTCGCGGTCGACGCCAGCATTTCCCGCTACCTGACCTACCGCGTGCTGAGCATGCCGGACACCAGCGGCTACACCGTCAGCACCCGTGCCCAGGTCAGCACCAACGAGAACGACACCAACCCGGCCGACGACATCGACACCGAGACCACCACCATCCGCGTGCGTTCGGACATCGACATCGCGGTGCCCAACCAGGGCCCGGTGGAAGTGCGCGAGCCGTTCGACTGGCAGTTCAACGTGTCCAACAACGGCCCCGGCACCTCCGGCCAGACCGACCTGACCAGCACCCTGCCGGCGGACATGGAGTACATCAGCGGTACGCCCGTCACCTGGGTCAACGCCACCGACAACACCAACGGCACCTGCAGCGTGGTGGGGCAGGCCCTGTCCTGCGACTTCGGCACCGTGACCGCCGGCGCCACCGCTGTGGTCACCGCGCCGGTGCGCTTCATCCGTTACCCCACCGGCGGCACCGCGCAGAACTGCGCCAGCGCCACCACCGACCAGATCGACCCGATTTCCGGCAACAACGTCAGCGCCTGCGGCACGGTGCAGGTGATCAAGTCGAGCATCGCCGGTGCGGTGTTCGTCGACGCCAGCAACGACGGGATTTTCGACAGCGGCGAAAGCGGCATCGGCAACACCCCGGTGCGCCTGACCGGCAACGATGCCTATGGCAATGCCGTGGACGTCACCGTGCAGACCCGTGCCGATGGCACCTTCCTGTTCGATGACCTGAATTCGGCTGATGCCACCGGCTACACCCTGATCCAAGTCCTGCCCACCGGTTACTTCGACGGCCGCGACAGCATCGGCGACGCCGGCGGCAGCCACACCCAGAACGGCACCACCGACGAAGTCGGCGGCATCACCCTGGGGCGCGACACCGCGGCCACCGGCTACCTGTTCGGCGAGCTGGTCAGCGCCAGCCTGGCGGGCCGGGTGTGCGTGGACAGCAATGACAACGGCATCTGCGAGGCCGGCGAGACCGGCATCCAGGGCGTGTCCATCACCCTGTCCGGCACCACCATCAACGGCGTCGACGTGTGCGACGTGCAGACCAGCTGCACGGTGCAGACCGATGCCAGCGGCGCCTACCAGTTCACCGTGCCGGCCAGCGACGCCAGCGGCTACACCCTGACCCAGCAGGCCAACGGCAGCGCGCCGCTGAACGCCTTCGCCGACGGCCGCGAGCACGCCGGTAGCCTGGGCGGCACGGTCAACGACAACCCCACCGGCAGCGACAGCATCAGCGCCATCGTGGTCGCCCCGGACGACCGCGGCACCCAGTACGACTTCGGCGAGACCGGTTCCAGCCTGTCCGGCCTGGTCTACCTGGACGGCAACGACGACGGCCAGCGCAGCGCGGACGAGCAGGGCATCCCCGGGGTGACCATTACCCTCAGCGGCACCACGCCCGACGGCACGGCGATCTGCGGCACGCTGCTGCCGGCGAGCGCCTGCACCACTGTTACCGAGGCCGACGGCACCTACCGCTTCGACGGCCTGCCCAACGGCACCTACCGCGTTACCGAAGCGCAGCCGGCCGGTTACCAGGACGGGCGCGACACCGCCGGTACCGGTGGTGGCGTGCCAGGCGGCCCGGGCACCGACGTGATCGACAATGTGCAGATCAACGGCAGCGACGTCAGCGGCTACCTGTTCGGCGAGCGCGACGGCACCGCCACCAGCGCCAGCGTGTCGGGCAAGGTCTGGTTCGAGTCGTCCAGCCGTGACCAGCAGCAGAACACCAACGAACGCGGCCTCGAAGGCTGGACCGTGGAGGCGCGCGACAGCGCCGGGCGCCTGCAGGCCAGCACCATCACCGGTGCAGACGGCAGCTACCGCCTGACCCTGCTGCCAGGTACGTACCGCCTGGCCTTCTACCACCCCGTCAGCCGCGCGGTGTACGGCACGCCGGTGCCGCAGGACCCGAACGGCGCGGTCAACGGCACCGTCGACACCGCCACCCGCACCCTGACCATCAACGTCACCGGTGGTGGCGACATCATCGAGCAGAACCTGCCGGTCGATCCGTCGGGCGTGGTCTATGACGCCGTCACCCGCGAGCCGGTTGCCGGTGCGGTGGTGCGCATCGTCGGTCCGGGCGGTTTCGACCCGGCGGCCCACCTGGTCGGCGGCGTGGCCGGCGCCAGCCAGACCACCGGTCCGGACGGTTTCTACCAGTTCTTCCTGACCCCGGCGGCGCCGAGCGGCACCTACCTGCTGGACGTCACGGCGCCGGCCGGCTACCTGCCGGAACCGTCGACGCTGATCCCGGCGTGCCAGGCGACCCTGTCGGTCGGCAATGCCGGTGCGCCGGTGTACGTGCAGAACAGCGCGCTGGCCCCTGGCGCCGGTGTGCCGGCCCATGACCCGGCGGCGTGCCCGGCAGCGTCCGGCGCCTTGCCGGTGGGCAGCGGCACCACCCAGTACTACCTGCGCTTCATCCTCGGCGGGGTGGTGGACGATGTGCTGAACAACCACATCCCGCTCGACCCGGTCCTGGGTGGCGCGGTGGTGATGACCAAGACCACGCCGAAGGTGAACGTCACCCGTGGCGAGCTGGTGCCCTACACCCTGACTGCCCGCAACACCCTGAGCAGCACCCTGGCCAACGTCGCCATCGACGACCAGATCCCGCCGGGCTTCAAGTACATCGCCGGGTCGGCGCAGATCGAAGGCGTGCCGACCGAGCCGGAAGTGGTGGGCCGCCGTCTGCGCTGGCCGAACCAGACCCTGGCCGCCGGCCAGAGCCTGACCGTCAAGCTGCTGCTGGTGGTGGGTTCGGGCGTGGGCTTCAACGAATACGTCAACCAGGCCTGGGCCCTGAACATGCTGGCCGATGCGCGGGTTTCCAACGTCGCCAGCGCCACCGTGCGCGTGGTGGCCGACCCGACTTTCGACTGCTCGGACCTGATCGGCAAGGTCTTCGACGACCAGAACCGCAACGGCTACCAGGACGAAGGCGAGCCCGGCATCCCCGGCGTGCGCCTGGCCACGCCCAAGGGCTGGCTGGTGACCACCGACCAGTACGGCCGGTATCACATCGCCTGCGCCGACGTGCCCAGCGAAATGCGCGGCAGCAACTTCATCGTCAAGGTCGACGAGCGCAGCCTGCCGAGCGGCTACCGGATCATCACCGAGAACCCGCGCGTGGTGCGCATGACCCAGGGTCGCCTGGTCAAGGCCAACTTCGGCGCGAGCATTCACCGCGTGATCCGCCTGGACCTGTCGGACGCGGCCTTCGGCGCGGACAACCGCCTGACCGAGCCGTACCAGGCGCAGCTGGATGACGTGCTGAACCTGTTGCACGCCGAGCCATCGGTGCTGCGCATCGCCTACCGCCTGCCGCTGGAGGGCTCGGTGGACGACGCCCGGACGCGCATCGCCCATGTCAGCGACTGGCTGAAGGCCCATTGGGAGCCCCACGACTGCTGTTACGACCTGCAAGTGGAGGAAGAAATCGTACCGGTCGGTGACAGCGTGGAGGTAGTTCGATGAGCATGCGCAAGTGGTTGGCGTGCGGTGTGGCCGCATTGTCCCTGAACCCCCTGGCGGTCGCCGTTGCGGCCGCCACCGAACAGTGTGGCGTGAACCAGGGCTGCGGCCTGCAAGGCCCGCGTGGCGCGATGGAAGACGAGTCGCTGTGGCAGCGTCGGCCGCTGACGCCGGGCGGCCTGCCGGCGCTGCCGCACAATGCCGAGCGCGAATTGCCGCGCGAAAAACTGATTCTCTGGCAGCGCGAGGATGCCCTCGGCCACCGCGAGCAACTGCTGAGCGTGGATGACGAGCGCATCGACAGCGTGGTGCTGCGCGACGGCCTGCCGCTGGTGCGCTTCGCCTCCGGCCGCTCGGTGGTGCCGGCGCGCGACAGCGACGCGCTGGGCGAGCTGATGCAGCGCCTGGTCGGCAAGCGCAACCTGCGCCTGCACCTGGTCGGTCATACCGACCCGCAGCGCCTGTCGCCGCGCAGCCAGGCGATCTACCAGGACAACCTGGGCCTGGGCCTGCAGCGTGCAAAGGAAGTGGCGGCGATCTTCATCGAGCGCCTGAAGCTCGACCCCGAGCAGGTCAGCGTCGACAGCCGTGGCCCGAACGAGCCGCTGGTGGCGGGCGACAGCCCGGAAGCCTGGGCGGTCAACCGCCGGGTCGAGGTGGAAATCTGGTACGACGAGGCGGTGGTCACCCGCACCGACGAAGCCCCGACCTGCGCCGCCGGCAGCGTGCCCGAGCAGGACACCGTACCGTTCCGCATCAGCGTCGACGGTCAGCCTCAGCCCCAGAGCCGGGGTGGGGACGAAGGCGCCCGTGGCAGTGCGGATGCCCAGCGTTGCGTGGACCTCAGCCTGGCCCGCGACCTGCTGCAGGTGCGCTTCGACAACCTGTCGGCCCAGCCGCGCCTGAACCTAGTCAGCGGCGCCCGTACCGCCACGGTCGGCGAGCCGCTGCAGTTCAACGGCTACAGCAACTACCTGCACTGGATCGACCGGGCCGAGGTGCGCATCCTCGGTCGCAAGCGCCTGTTCGGCGAGCCCGAGCTGCTCGGCGTGGTGCCGCTCGACCCGCTACTGGCCGGCAGCTGGACGCCGCCGGCCGACCTGCCGGAGCGGGTCCACTACCAGCTGCGGGTGTACGACGAGCAGGGGCGTTTCGACGAAACAGCGCCCCAGACCCTGGAGGTCACCCGCGGCACTGCAGCGCCGAGCGAGGAGGACGAGGCCGCCGACCTGCTGGCCGGCTACGGCGGCAACCGCCTGCAGCGCCACAACATTCCAGTGGCCGGCGGTACCGTCACGGTCAACGGCAAACAGATCAAGGACGGCCAGCATGTGTTCGTCATGGGCCGCCCGGTGCCGGTCGACCGCAATGGCACCTTCGCTGCCGCGCAGATCATCCCGCGCGGCCTGCACACCGTGGAAGTCGCGGTGCTGGACGACGCCGGCAAGGGCCGTATCTACCGCCGCGACCTGCGCCTGCCGCAACAGGACTGGTTCACCGTGGCCATCGCGGACTTCACCGTGGGCCAGCAGAACACCAGCGGCCCGGCGCGTCTGGTGACCCAGGAAGACCGCTATTACGACGACGAGCTGTACGCCGACGGTCGCCTGGCCTTTTACAGCAAGGGCAAGGTGGACGGTAAGTACACCGTCACCGCCAGCGTCGACACCGGCGAAGAGCCGGCCGACAGCCTGTTCAGCAACTTCAACGAGAAGGACCCGCGCGAGTTCCTGCGTCGCCTCGACTCCGATTCGGACAAGGGCTGGGCCACCTTCGGCGACGATTCGACCCTGGTCGAGGACGCGCCGACGCGGGGCAAGTTCTACGTCAAGGTCGAGGACGAGAAGTCCCACGCCATGTGGGGTAACTTCCGTGCGCAGATCCGCGACACCGAACTGACCCAGATCGACCGCAGCCTCTACGGTGCCCAGGCACGCTACCGCAGCGACGGCTTCACCAGCTTCGGCGAGCGTCGCCTGCAGGTCGAGGGCTTCGCTGCCGAGCCGGGCACGGCCTCGGCGCGGGAAGATTTCCGTGGCACCGGCGGTTCGCTCTACTACCTCCGTCACCAGGACATCACCGAGGGCAGCGAGCGGGTGCGCATCGAGGTGCGCGACCAGGATTCCGGGCTGGTGCTCTACAGCCAGGACCTGGTGGCCGGCATCGACTACGAGATCAGTTCGCTACAGGGCCGGGTGATGCTCAGCCGCCCGCTGTCGGCCAACGCCGACGCCAACACCCTGATCCGCTCCGGCGGCAGCCTGTCGGGCAACCCCGCGTACCTGGTGATCGGCTATGAGTACTCGCCGGGCCTGGACAAGCTCGACGACTTGGCTTACGGCGGGCGCACCGCCTACTGGCTCAACGACAACGTGCGGGTCGGCCTGACTGGCAGCATGCAGGAGCAGACCGGTCGTGCCGACCAGACCCTGGCCGGCGGCGACCTGCTGCTGCGCCACAGCGAAGGCACCTGGCTGAAACTGGAATCGGCGCAGAGCGAGGGCGACAGCTTCGACCAGCGTTTCTCCTATGACGGCGGCTTCGGCTTCGGCCTGCAGAGCACCGGCAGCGATTCGGCGGCCTACGCCAACCGGGTGGAAACGGCGTTCGACCTGAAGGACGTGGTCGAGGATTCCGAAGGGCGCGGCACCTTCTACTACGAGAGCCGCGACGCCGGCTTCTCCTCGCCGGGGCGTCTGTCAGCCCTGGCGGCGGACCAGGTGGGCGGCAGCTTCACCACGCCGCTGAACGAACGCACCGAGATGAAGATCAAGGCCGACCAGACCGAGGAAGACGGCGGCCGGTCCCGGCGCGCCGCCGAGGGCAGCGTCGCCTATGACCTGAGCGAGGCCTGGCGCCTGTCGGCGGGCGTGCGCAACGACCAGCAGCGCTACGGCAGCGCCTACCGCAACCTGTACACCGGCACCTACGCCGGCTACGACACGGGCAACTATGACGAAGGCACGCGCAACGACGCCATCTTCCAGGCGCTGTACCACGCCGAGGACGACTGGTCGGTGTACGGCCTGACCCAGGGCACCTTGAGCCGTTCCGGTGGCCGCCAGGCCAACAACCGCATCGGCGTCGGTGGTGACTACCGCCTGAACGAGCGCACCTCGCTCAACGGCGAGGTGTCCGGCGGCAACCTGGGCCTGGGCATGAAGGGCGGGGTCAATTACGACGCCTCCGACCGCACCAACCTGTACCTGAACTACGAACTGGACAGCGACCGTACCGACAATGGCTTCGCCGACCGCAGCGGCCTGTACGGCAACGGGCGCAACGGCCAGTTCGTTTCCGGCGCCCGTTCGCGCTGGACGGACAGCACCAGCGTCTACGCCGAGCAGCGCATGCAGCACGGCGACCAGGCCGGCGTGATCCAGGGCTACGGCCTGGATTTTGCGCCCAACGACCGCTGGAGCTACGGCCTGACCACCGAGTTCGGCACCTTCAACAGCGGCAGCGACTACGAGCTCAAGCGCCGCGCGGCCGGGGTCAAGGTCGGCTACAGCGGGGGCGATGTGCGTTACGCCAGCCGCCTGGAACTGCGCAAGGACCAGAGCGACGTGCAGGACCTGTCGGTCTGGCTGATGCGCAATAACCTGAGCTACCAGGTCAACCCGGACTGGCGCTTCATCAGCAAGCTGGACTTCTCGGTGGGTGACTCCGACCGCGGCGATTACTTCGACGGTGATTTCGTCGAAGCGTCCCTGGGCTATGCCTACCGCCCGGTGTTCAACGACCGCCTGAACCTGCTCGCCAAGTACACCTACCTGGCGGACATGCCGCCCCCGGACCAGGTCTCGACCGCCACCGGCAGCACCGTGGACTACGCCCAGCGCAGCCACGTATTCGCCGTCGACGGCATCTACGACCTCAACGAGCGCTGGAGCGTGGGCGGCAAGTACGCCTACCGCCTGAGCGAGTTGCGCATGAGCCGCGACACCTCGGCCGACTGGTTCGACAGCCGCGGCCAGCTGATCGCCGCCCGGGTGGACTGGCACGTGACCAAGAAGTGGGACCTGATGACCGAGATCCGCCGCCGCGACGAATTCGCCGCCAAGGACAGCCGCGTGGGCGCGCTGTTCGGCGTCTACCGGCACTTCGGCAACCACTTCAAGGCTGGTGTGGGCTACAACTTCAGCGACTTCAGCGACGACCTGACCGACCTGTCGTACCGCAGCCAGGGCTGGTTCTTCAACGCGGTCGGCAAGTACTGATCGCAAGGCCCGCCCACTGGGCGGGCCGGTTGACGCGCTCCCTGAACGACACTCATCTGAAACGATCACAACTCATGTGGGCGACGTGGCAGGGCGCGATGGCCTGGCCACTTTCCCGGGCGCGGATTGAGCGCTATAGCAAGGGGTGAGGTTCGATCTCAGAGGAGGCGCAAGATGGAGACGTTCACTGGCGGTTGCCTGTGCGGCAACGTTCGGCTCGTGGCCTCGGGCCAACCCTACCGGGTCGGGTTGTGCCACTGCATGGACTGTCGCAAGCACCATGGCGCGTTGTTCTATGCGGCCGCGGTGTTCCCCGAGGAGGCGGTGACGGTCGAAGGGGAGACGCGGGACTACGAGGGGCGTTTTTTCTGCCCCCGCTGTGGCTCTTCGGTGTTCGCCCGCAGTGGCGATGAAGTCGAAGTGAACCTGGGCACCCTGGACATACCGGACCAGTTCAAACCGACCTACGAAAGCTGGATCGTGCGCCGCGAACCCTGGTTGCCGGCGTTCCCGCTCAGCCGACGCTACGCCCACGACCGCGATGCCACGGGGCGTTCCGAAGGCTAGCCACACGGGGCGTTTGCACGCCCCGTGCGGTACGGCTTACTGGGTGCGGGTCACGCGCCAGACGGTGTTGGCCAGGTCGTCGGCGATGATCAGCGCGCCTTTCGGGTCCACGGTCACGCCCACCGGGCGGCCGCGGGTTTTCCCGTCATCACCGCGAAAGCCCGTGGCGAAGTCGATCGGGTCGCCGGCCGGGCGGCCGTTGCTGAACGGCACGAAGATCACCTTGTAGCCCACCGGGTTGTCGCGGTTCCAACTGCCGTGCTCGCCGACGAACACGCCGTCGGCGAACGCTTCGCCCATTTCCGGGATGGAGAAGTCCACGCCCAGCGCCGCCACATGGGAACCCAGGGCGTAGTCCGGGGTGATGGAGGCGGCCACCTTGTCCGGGTTTTCCGGCTTCACCCGCGGGTCGACATTCTTGCCCCAGTAGGCGTAGGGCCAGCCATAGAAGCCGCCTTCGCGCACCGAGGTCAGGTAGTCCGGCACCAGGTCGGGGCCGAGTTCGTCGCGCTCGTTGACCACGGCCCAGAGCACGCCGGTGTCCGGCTGGATGGTCAGTGCGGTGGGGTTGCGCAGGCCGGTGGCGTAGGGCTTGTAGGCGCCGGTCTCGGCGTCCACCTGCCACACCAGGGCGCGGTCGACCTCGGCCTCCATGCCGCGCTCGGTGATGTTGCTGTTGGAGCCGATGCCGACATACAGGTAGCGGCCGTCTTCGCTGACGGTCAGGGCCTTGGTCCAGTGATGGTTGATCTCCGAGGGCAGGTCGGTGACCTTGATCGGCGGGCCGCCGGCCTCGGTCTGGCCGTCTTGGTACTCGAAGCGCACCAGCGCATCCTGGTTGGCCACGTACAGGTTGCCGTTGGCGAACGCCAGCCCATAGGGCGCGTTGAGGTTCTCGGCGAACACCGTCTGCACCTCGTAGGTGCCGTCACCGTCGGCGTCGCGCAGCAGCGTCAGGCGGTTGCCGCCCTTGACCTTGGTATTGCCCTCGGCCTTGATCACGCCGGCGATCACGTCCTTGGGCTTGAGCTTGGCGGCGTTACCGCCCCGGCCTTCGGCAACGATGATGTCGCCATTGGGCAGCACCAGGCTCTGGCGCGGGATCTTCAGGTCGGTAGCGATCGCCGTGACCGTGAACCCTTCCGGCACGGTGGGCGTGCGCTCGCCCCACTCGGCGGGCTCGGCGATCTTCATGCTCGGCAGCAGGCCGCGCTGGGGCTCGGGCAGGGTCGGGTTGCTGCCGTATTCCTGGGCGGTGTCCTGTTCGCCACCGCAGGCGCTCAGCAGGACTGCCAGGCTGAGCAGGGTCAGGGTGCTCGACGTTTTCATTGCTCACCTCCCGCGCGCAGGCTGGTAAGACCGATCCAGGACGCGACCAGTGCCAGCAGCGTGACGACGGCCGACAGCACCAGGCCCTGGGGCATCACGGCCCAGGCGTCCTTGGCATGTTCGAAGGCGTTCAGCAGCCCGAGCACCCAGGTGACCAGCAACAGCAGGAAGTAGACCAGCGGCCGCCCGGTCTTCGGCTGGGCGCGCAGCAGGTTGACCAGGGCGAACAGCGCCGCCAGCCCGCCGAACACCAGGCCCCCGGCAATCAGCCAGGAGGCGAAGTTGCTCCACTGGATCTGGTAGGTCTGGTAGTAGGCGATGTCACTCAGCAGGGCGCCGAGAAAGAGGGGCACGGTGCCGGCCAGCAGGATCGCGTGCAGCGGGCCCGGCGTGCTTCGGTAGGCGGGGTGGGTGGTAACGGTCACGGTAGCTCCTTAACGTTCAGAGGTCCTGGACTGAGGCCCGCTGCAGGCGCACGGACCGTCAGGCTCACGCTGACTGCGTCTAAGAAGGGATCGCTGCGTTGTCGTGATAGTTCACCCTCATTTCATGCCACTGCCATAAGACGACGGCCCCAGGCCCCGGTCATTGCCGGATTGGGCGCACGATGGGCACCCGGCGGGCCCTAGCCCGTGAACGGATTGAATCGTGACCCACAACCGGCCGTTGGTCGGCTGTGTGGCCCGGGAGCGATGGACAGTGGCGAAGCGCCCCCGCACACTACTTGCCTATCAGTACGAAGGTGCCAAAGAGCACCTCGCCGCCTAGCCAACCGCGGTCGCTGAGCGCACTCACACAACAAAAAATGTCATTCGATTGGATGATCGGAGCAGTCCATGCAAAAGCCATCGAGCCGCCGGCCTCGCCACGCCCGTTGCCACGCCAACCGTTCGCGTCTTTCTTCACTCTTGCCGGGCGTCCTGCTGGTGGGGGCCACGGGCTGCCTGGCTGCCGAGCAGGCACCGGCCGGGAAGTGGTCGCCGTACCTAGACCTCGAAGGCAAGTGGGGCACGGAGCGCAGCATCGGCGAGGGCAACTTCTTCTTCCCGCTGTTGCAGAGCGAGCGCACCCTGTACTTCGCCAACCTGCGCGGCCGGGTCGATGATTCGAGCGACAACGAAGGCAGCATCGGCGGCGGCGTGCGCCATATGCTCGACAGCGGCTGGAACCTGGGTGCCTACGGCTTCTGGGACCACCGCCGCACGGAGTTCGACAACACCTTCAACCAGGCCACGTTCGGCCTGGAGGCCCTCGGCCCGAACCTGGAATGGCGCGCCAACCTCTACCAGCCCATCGGCACCCGCCGCCACACGTTCGATGAGTCCAGCCGTGGCGAGGTGGTCGGCTCGGGCCTGATGGTCGCCACCACGTACCAGCAGGAACAGGCACTGCCCGGTTTCGACCTCGAGGCCGGCTGGCGCCTGCCGCTGTTCGATGCCGAGGATGAGCGCCAGCTGCGGGTCTTTCTCGCGGGCTACCGCTTCGAGGACGATGGCATCAAGGTCGAAGGCGCCCGCGTGCGCAGCGAATACAGCATGACGCCGTTTCGCGGCTGGCTGCAGGGCGCTCAGCTGACCCTCAGTGCCGAGTACCAGGACGACAACGCGCGTGACGACCAGGGCTTCCTGGGGCTGCGCCTGCGCATTCCGCTGGGCGGCGGTGCCTCGCGCGCCTCGTCGCTGAACGCCCAGGAACGGCGCATGCTGGCGCCCATCGTGCGCGACGTGGACATCGTCAGCCAGGTGCGTGCCCACACCGAGCGGGAGCTGGCCACCGCCACCGCCAATGGGCAACAGCTCGTCGCCCTGTCCAGTGCCGACCTCGCGGGCAGCGCCTTGTCGGGCGCCGTGACAGGGGCCGGTGCCAACAGCACCGTGGTGCTGTCAGGCGACTTCACCAACGTCGGCCAGCTCCGGCTGCAACCGGGGCAGAGCCTGATCGGCAGGGGCAACCTGGAGGTACGCACCGCCAGCGGCCGCGCGGCGACCGTCTCGCTGCCGGGTGCCAGTATCAGTGGCTCGCTTGTCGGCAGCACTGGGCTCGTCAGGATGGCTGACAACAGCACCCTGACCGGCCTGAACATCACGCACACCACCACGGACCCGTTCCTCAACAACCCGATTGGGGTCGAGGTCAGAAACGTCAGCAACGCCAGCGTGATCGGCAACACCGTGTTCAGCGCGTCCGAGGGGGGTACGTCGTTCGGCATACGCCTGGAAAACGCCTTCAACATCACGGTGGCCAATAACTATGTCACCGCCCTGCACCCCACGGCGAACGCCGTGGCCCTGCAGCTTGTCAGTGCCAGCGCCAGGGCCTACGGCAATACCCTGTATGCCAGCGGCGCGAGCGGTTCGTATGCCGTGTTCCTGGTCGATACCTACGGCATCGCGCCGGAGTTTCTGTCGGGCTCGGTGGACAACGTGAAGCAGGGCGGAACCTGCCTGCTCAATGGCGCGCCCGGGTCATCCATCGGCACCTTGTACTTCACCGACGGAACGGTCTGCCCGTAAGTCGCTGAACATGCCGCCAACCAAGCCCGCCCTGTGCGGGCTTGGTTGTTTTACGGCCCTGGTCGGCTACAGCCTCAGTGCGGTTTGCCGAGCTTGGTGGTTGCCGCCCAGGGGCGAGCACAGGCGCTGGTGCACCCGGCTCAAGAACCCCACCTCGAACGCGCGCCGCTCCACGCCCGTGGGCAATGCATCGCGCTCGACGATCAGGTTGGCCCACAGCCAGCCGGAGCCGTCGCTGTCCAGCCAGGCATTGGCACAGGCCACCCCCTCGCTGAATGCCTGCTGGCAATCCTGCGGCCAACCGATGGATGCGCCCGCGTGGCCGTCGTGGCTGAGTAGGTGGCTATTGAAACGCTTTTGCATGGCGAGCCCTCCATCCGGCCTCGGCCAACGGCGCGCGATACCGCGCCGCGACGTCGCGCAGCCGTTCGCGGGCATGGTGGCGCTGCTCGTCACGGTTGCCGGTCGGCTGCAACCGAGCCAGCTCCCTGACCAGCGTGCGCAGCATTGCCCAGCGCAACTCGGCCAGGGCCTGGAACGGGCAGTCTTGTGGCGGTTTATCGTTTGACGGTTTGGGGGTGAGAGGGAAGGGGATGACGGTGTGATCAGGCATGGCGCACCTCCTGGCGGGAGGTGGATGACGCACTGGCAAGCCCAAGGTGGAGCCCTTGGGTAAAAGGGGGAAAATGCATAATCCCTATGCTCCTTCGTGAGATTAAGGAGCCGCCAACTAACCTTCCTACGGGTTTGGGTGGCGGACCGTACGAGGGTAGGAATACCGGCCACGAAGGACGCCGGCCAGGCCGAAGCCTGCCTCGCACGGCCCGCCATAGATGCACGAGAAAGCAACAGGCACAAAAAAAGCGCCTGCTCTCGGCTATGGCGCTACCGCGCCTTCGTGAAAATCCAGGTTCCTACACCCGGTCGCAGGATTGACCGCGACGGGCGGACTGTAGCCCGAGGGGGATGGAGAGGGCAAGGCTGGGTGTGGGGTTTTGGAGGATTGGTGTTGGTTGGGGGCTCTAGGCATGGATAGCTGGTATCGGTTAATAGCTGCCCGCTGCCACCGACTGCAATCGGCCAGAGGCGGTCACTCATCAAGGCGGTGACGTCGGGGCTTCCGTGCCCAAATGTGAATTCACCATGCAGCGATAATTGCGTGGTGTAAGCAACGTCAACGCTCCCTGCGATGCGTACCCTCGAATATCTTGGCATCAGCCACACAATTACTTCTCTAGCCAGCGCCCATAAAGATTCGGGAATCGCTCGCGCACCCACTCGACGAAGACATGGACTTGCGGTGCCAGGTGAGATCGACTTGGGTACAGCACTGAAACGGGACGAGGCCGAGGTCGATAGGCCCTGAGCACTTCGACCAGTGACCCGTCTGCAAGGTAGCGGTCGAGGGTAATACCTGGTGCCTGCAAAATGCCGAACCCAGCCACACCACATTCCACGTAGGCGTTGGATTCGTTAACCGTAATGCCGTGGCGACAGATATAGGTTTGGTCGCTACTGCCATCGAGAAACTGCCAAGGCAGAGAACGATTGTTCTGACCGGAGAGAAAGGTAACTCCACGGTGTGCGCTCAGATCGCTCAGCGTCTTGGGTTCGCCATGTTCCTGGAGATACCTGGGAGATGCGCAGGTGACCATGGTGGCTTGGCCGATGCGCCGGGCAACCAGGCTCGAACTAGGCAGCTCACCAATGCGTAATACACAGTCAACTCCCTCCGCTACCAAATCGACGGTTCTGTCTGTGACCCCGAGGGCCAGTTCGATCTCCGGATAGAGGACGGTGAAATCACGGAGACTCGCAATAAGCCCTGGCTGGGCGAATGCAGTCGGGATGTCGACCCGTAGCCGCCCACGCAGGGCGGTGCCGGATTGTCCGAACATCGACGTGGCCTCGGCGACATTGCTGAGTATCTCTTTGACTCGCTCATAGAACCGCTCGCCTTCAGCGGTAAGCCGCACCTTGCGGGTGGTGCGCTGAAATAGCCGTACATCTAAAGATGTCTCTAGCTCTTGGATCGCCCGAGTCACTTGGGGGCGTCCTATCTGCATGGCGTCTGCTGTTTTAGTGAAGCTCCCCAACTCGGCCAACCGGGCGAACACCTGCATTGTCTGGAGCAGTTCCATAATGTCCTCGCTCACCTATCGAATTTGTTTCGGTTTCCAGAAGGAAAACAAGTTAATTGTTGCCTTTTAAAATAACAATCCTGTGCCGCCCTGCGCATTTATCGAACCCTGACACTCTTGAACAATATCGCCAGAAGGTTCCCTAACCCAGCTGGAGATAGACAGATGAAAGCGTGGCTTTTGAAAGATTTTGGTCTGGACAACCTGGTACTTGGCGACACGGCCACCCCCGAGCCTAAAGCGGGCGAGTTGCTGGTGAAGGTCGGTGCCGTTTCCCTTAACTTCCGCGACAAGGCCATCGTCGATGGCATCTACGAACCGCACTTGGTGCCCAAGGAGCTGATCCCAGTCAGCGATGCTGCCGGCACTGTAGTTGCAGTCGGCGAAGGTGTGAGCCGCTTCAAGGTGGGCGACCGCGTCAACTCGCACCTGTATTCGCGCTGGATTGACGGCGAGCCAGGCCCCAACGAGCCCGCCTACTGCTTCGGGATGCCGCTTCCAGGTGGTCTGGCCGAATACATGATCATCCACGAAGAAAGCGCAGTTTGTGCGCCTGACAACATGTCTGACGAAGAAGCCTCGACCCTGCCGATTGCTGCGCTGACAGCCTGGTACTCGTTGGTGGATTACGGCCAAATCCAGCCAGGCCAAACCGTACTCGTACAGGGCACTGGCGGTGTCTCGATCTTCGCCGTGCAACTGGCGACCGCTCTGGGTGCCAAGGTGATCGTCACCTCCAGCAGCGACGAAAATCTGGACGCGGTGAAGAAGCTCGGAGCCGTTGCCGGCATTAACTATCGAACCTTTCCACGCTGGGAAGAGGAAGTTCTGGAACTCACCGACGGCAAGGGCGTAGACCTCCTGTTGGACGTTGCGGGCGGAGAGGGTCTGAACCAGTCCATCGCAGCAACAAAGGCGGCGGGCCGTATTGCCCAAATCGGCTTCCTGACCGGGCAGACCACCACGCTCAGCCTGATGCCGCTGATATTCCGGCAGACAACCATTCGCGGAATCGCAGTGGCTCCTCGTTCATCCTTCGACCGCATGAATGCCTTCCTGAGCCAGCACGCAATCCGGCCAGTGATCGATCAGACCTACTCATTCGAAGAAGCGCACCAAGCCTATCAACATCTGGCACGAGGTGCGTTTGGCAAAGTGGTTATCAAGGTTTCTTGAAGCCAATTGCCGTTTCAATAATCGGCCTAATAACAGCCTTAGCAGGACAATAAGAGCAATTATATGAACGCATTCAAGAAAATCCCCCAATTCGGAAGTGTCTTGGGTTTATTCGTAATTCTTGCTGCATCTCAGACAGCCTATGCTGCCCCAGTGGATCACTACCAACAGGCGCCTGGCTTCTATCGGCAGATGGTCGGCGAAAAGGTGATCACGGCTGTCTATGACGGCTATGTCAATCTCGATCCGAAAGAACTCTCTGGTATGAGCCAAGAGAAGATCCAGGCGCGCATCCTCAACGAATATCAAAAGGCGGCCCCAGCCGTACAGACCGCAGTAAACGCATTTCTGGTTTCTGACGACAAAGACCTGGTGCTGATCGACTCCGGTTCCTCGGACTGCTTCGGCCCAACTATGGGGCGCATGGTCGACAACATCCGCGCTGCCGGCTTCAACCCTGAGGATGTCAGCACGGTATTGTTGACCCACATGCACCCAGACCATGCATGCGGTGTGACGCTACCTGATGGCAAGCCAGCATTCCCCAATGCAACCGTCTGGGCAGCCCGTCGTGATGCAGATTTTTGGCTCAATGAGAAAATGGAAAGCCGTCTCCCCGCAGATCAGCGCCCATTCTTCAAGATGGCTCGTAAGGCCGTTGAGCCCTATGTCAACGCCGGTAAGTTCAAGACCTTTAACGATGGCGAGTCAATCGTTCCGGATATTCAAGTTGTACCGTCGAACGGCCATACTCCTGGGCACACGTCCTTCCTGCTGAGTTCAGGCTCGGAAAAGCTGCTGCTGTGGGGCGACATCATCCACATGCACGCGGTGCAGCTGGAAAACCCAGAGGTCACAATATCCGTGGATGTCGACCCGAAGGCAGCGATGGCGTCGCGTACTCGGCTACTGGCTGAAGCGACTAAAGAGCGTTGGATGGTTGCAGCTGCACACCTGCCATTTCCAGGCATAGGCCATCTGCGTAAAGAGCAGAAGGGATACAGCTGGGTACCCGTTGAATACCGCAGCCCGATTAACTCTGACCGCTAATTAGCATCTGCACTGTCATGAGAGGTCACGAGGAAACCGTGGCCTCTTTTCATTGACGGGCCCATCCGTATTGCTGGATTGAAAGCTCATCTTGAGAGGTACGTTATGTCTGACCGACTTCCCCCTGCTGAACTGGATAACAGTGTTTTCAGCAAGGTCTTTCGCCCGGAAAAACTGACGTTCGGGCTTCTGACTCCACTTGAGGGGTACCCGCTGAGCGATACCCCGTCCATGGAGGGGCATACCGCGTTGGCCAAACTGGCAGACGAACTAGGTTTCGCTGCACTCTGGCTGCGAGATGTACCATTTCGTGATCCTAACTTCGGTGATGTTGCGCAGATCTTCGACCCCATGGTCTACGCAAGCTGGCTTGCTGCGGTTACTCAACGTATCGCCATCGGGACGGCTGGCATGATCCTGCCGCTGCGTGATGCTATCGCCATCACCAAACAAGCGCTGTCAGTGGATCAAATATCGAACGGCCGCTTCCTGCTGGGCGTATCCATTGGAGACCGACCATCGGAGTACCCTGCATTCGGAGTCGATTTCGGAAAACGTGCAGAACGGTTCCGCGATGCCTACTCGCTGATAAAGGTGGTGGCCAACGAGTCTTTCCCGGTTCATCAGTCGATGCACTTCGGCTCATTAGATGGTTCGCTCGACCTAGTTCCCAAGGCTTTTGCTTCTAGGTTGCCGATGGTTGCGGTTGGTCGCTGTGGGCAGGAAATTTCTTGGCTAGCCGAAAATCTGGATGGCTGGATTTGGCATCAAAGTAATCTTGAACACCTGCCGAAGGTGATTGAGTTATGGCGATCAGCTTGTGGGCCTGAAACCTTCAAGCCTTACGGTTACGGTACATTCTTCGAGCTGGACAGTGATCCGAATGCCCCTCTGAATTGGGGCAGAGGCGTACGCGGTGGCCGCAAAGCGCTCATCGATCTATGGCTTCGGCAATACGATCAGGGTGTCTCGCACGTTGCGTTAAATATGCGTGTGTCACATCGACCGGTGAAGGACACTCTTCAGGAGCTTGGGGAGTATGTACTGCCTCTTTTCGCCTGAGCTTCTCGTCGGAAGAGTGCATGGTGCGGGGGCCCTTCACGGCTGAAGCAAATGGCCGCTATTGGCCGATAACAGCCAGTTCACAACGCTCCCTTTGGCACAGCCCCCGTGTCGCCTAGGTCGGCGCCCTTGAAGCCGGGGCTCGTTCAGATTTGTTTTTGGGGGGCTGGTGTGTGCGCCGATCAGCAAATCCGCCCCCTTTTCTTGACGGTCGCGGTTCGTGCTCACCACTTGACGCGAAAACCGACCGTGGCGCCATAGCCGTAGGAGTCGCTGTTGGCCAGGCTGCGGGTGAAGTTGCCTTCACCGTAGAGCGAGTACTTGCCGCCGTCCCAGTCATGCGAACCCCCGAAGCCGAGGCCGGCACGCATGCGGTCGTCGCGGCTGCGAAACACCTGATCGTCGACACGCACCGAGGTACCGTCGAGAAACTCGTTGTACAGATTGGCAATGGTATACAGGCGCGTACCGTCGAGTTGACGCTCCAGGCTGACGCCCACACGCCCTTGCAGGCTGTCGTCACGACCAGGGCGAACCGAGGTGCCGAATACATCGCTGAAGCTGTCGAAACGCACCTTCGAATACGTCACCTGGGCCTGCGGGGTGATGACCCAGCCGCGATCCAGGGTGATGCGCTTGCCGCTTTCCAGCGAGAACGCGTAGCCGAAGGCATCGTTGTCGCTGACCAGGCCACGCACCGGGCGCGCCGACAGGTCACTGTCGTACCAGGTCGCCTGCGCAGTACCGTCGACATAGAAGCCGTCGTTGCCATACCAGGTCAGCGTGGCGCCGAGGCCATAGCCATCGGTGGAAATGTCGCCAGAGCCATAGTCACCCGCGCCATATCGCCACGAGGTATCAGCACTGCCGTTGACGTAATGCAGGGAAAGGCCGCCAACGAGGCGGCCGCCGTCGTTCTGCAGCCACAGCGCATCGACACCGATCTGCGTCTTGCTCATGTCATAGCGGTACTCGCTGCCGGAGGTCGAATGCTGCGGATCGACACGGTTGTGCCCACCCTCGACCCGTATCCAGACGCCACCTGGGGTGGTGAAACGGCCACTGGGATCTTCGGCTGACGACGCCGCATGGCCTTCCTCCCAGAGGCGATTGCCCACGCGTTGATACAGCGTCGGCACGCCATTGAGCCCGAGCAGGATTTGCGGATAAGCCTCGTAGCTGGGCACCCCCGGCTGGTAGAGCGGAGTGCCGGGCGGCGCAGAGGTGTTCTGGATGACCGAGCGCAGGTACCAGTCGCCGTCCAGGGGCGTCGAGACGCCGCCCTGATACAGCCGATAGGCGTAGGCCCCGGCCACCACCGCCGGGTCACCTTCGTAGGTCGTGCTGCTCGCCAGGGTGAATACGCCGTTGGACGCACCACCGACCTCGATGATCTTGATCCCTTCGGTGGTTTGCGCACCGACACCGCCGACGTTGATGACGGTGATGGGCGTACTGCCGGAGGTGGAGCCGGTGATCACCAGGCGGTCGGTCGGCGAGCTGTCGTCGCCCAGCTGGGTTCGGATTTCGATGCTGCCACCGGCTGGCGTGTAATCCCCGGCAATCGTCAGCGTGCCCAGGCTGCCGGGTTGCCCCGGCGCGATCACCCCGCGGTTGGTGGTGACGCCGACCTGGCCGATACCGGTAAGACGTGCCCCTGCCAGCACGTCCATGGTGCCGCCCAGGGTGCCATCGACCTGCAGGGTTCCGGCCTGTGCCAGGGCGTCACCGGTAAAGGCGGCGCTGTTGCCGGTGAGCGTCAGCGTTCCCGCCCCCAGCTTGTTGAAGGTCGAGGAGCCGGAAAAGGCCGTGTCGATGCCGATGTCATAGCCGTTGCTATCGAACCAGGCGCCTTCCGCGCCGACGGCCAATCCCGTCGTGAAGTTGCTCAGGAAGTCGCTCTCGTCGCGGTTGGCGCGCAAAATGCCGCCATCGAGATCGAGGTCTGCCGCGCCCAGCCCGGCAATCACCGCCCCGGTTTCGAGAACGCCGCGCCCGGCGGCGCTGCCGTTGAGCTGCAGCGTGCCGCTGCTGGTGGCGGTATCGGCGATATGCACGTTGTCGGCGATCTGCACCAGGCCACCGCTGTCGATCGAAATCGAGCCGCTGCCCTCGACGCCCACCCGCAGGTCGTCGGTCGCGCTCAGCGTCGAGACATCGCCCGTGCTGCTCGATACGCTCACCGTGCCGTCACTGCCTGCGTAATAGCCGATGTAGATGGTCGCAGCGCCACCGCCGGCCTGCTCGGTACTGACCGCGGCACCGTCCTCCACCTGCAGCAGACCCGTGCCCTCGAAACCGACATAGATGTTGTCGATCGGAGCCCAGCTCGACCCAAGACCGTTGACGGTGACACGGCCATTGCCCCCGGCAATGACGCCTATCAACCCCTGCTGGCTGCGCACCACGCCACCATCGTTGATATCCAGCGTGCCAACGCCACCGACACCGATCTGAAAGCTGGGGCTGGGGTTCGTGGTCGACCTGGCGTCCCACAAGGAGTCGGCCCCCGACACGGTGACGTTGCCGATACTGCCAACGTCGCGACCGACAGAAACGCCGCCCTCGCTACTCACCACGCCGCCATCGAGGATATCCAGCCGGCCAGTGCTGCCCGTCTCGGCGCCGATATAGGTTTCACCGTCTATCGTCCAGGTGGATGCATTGCCTGCTCCACCCTGTCCCTGGACGGTCACCGTGCCGCTGTCGAAGTTGCCGACATAGGCATCTGCGGTGCCGCTGACGGTTCCACCGGCATCGATAAGCAAGGTTCCGGCAGCACCATCACCCACAATAAGATCGCCGCCGACGACCCAGTCACTGCCAGGGGGCGGCAGGGGATTCACGTCACCCGTGAAGGTCACTTGCGCACTCGCCAGTCGGGCACTGTCAGCGCCCCATATGCAGGTGGCAATCGCGGCGGAGAGAATCAGGGAATGGCGAAGCGGGAATGCTGCAGCGCTGTACTTCATGGCGCAATTCCTTATGTCATTACAGGTCGTCCATCCGCTTTACCGCGCGTTGTTCCAGGCTCAATGTGTAAGGCGGCTGTATCAGTTATAGGTTTATAGAACATCGCCTGATGGATGGCGACCACGGAATCGCCCTGATTTTATCGAGGCCATCCTTGTCCTTCCGTACGGGAGGAAAAATCCATGAAGACCATCTGGAGCCCCCATGATCAGACAAGCGAACACCACCGACCTGACGGCCATACGCACCTGTGCGCAGCGAGCCTATGGTCGGTATGTCGCGGCCATTGGCCGGCCGCCGGCGCCGATGGGGGCGGATTTTGCGGCGCTGATCGAGGCGGGGCAGGTGCAGGTGTATGTGGCGGCGGGTGGTGAGGTGGTGGGGTTTATCGTGTTTTACCCGTCGGCGGATCACATGCTGCTGGAAAGCGTTGCCGTGCAGCCAGAGGCCGCCGGGCAGGGGATCGGCAAGGCGCTGATCCGGCACTGCGAGGACGCGGCGCGGCGGCAGGGCCTGTGCGCCGTGCGCCTGTACACCAATGAAAAGATGACCGACAACCTGGCGATCTACCCACGGCTGGGGTACCGGGAAGTGGGGCGTCGTGAGGAGGATGGCTTCCGGCGGGTGTTCTTCGAGAAGTCCCTGGGCTGAGCCCGCGGTCGGTCAGGGATCGGCGCACTCGAAGGCCCCTGGGGCAGTCGGCGAGGCGATCACCGTTGCCGTTCCGGGGGCGGTCGAGGCTGCGCGGGTCACGTTGCTGGTGAAGGGGATCGGCACCCGCGGATGCCGATCCCTCCTGGCTCAGCCGCGCGACAGCGGCGGCGTGCGCGGCGGAACCTGGCGCTTGCTGCCGGTCGACTCGTAGGCCGCTGCCAGGCGCAGCAGGGCCGAGTCGTCGTAGGCGCGGCCGGCGAAGGTCAGGCCCACGGGCATGCCGATGTCCGCCATCACGCCCATCGGCACGGTGACGGTGGGCACGCCCAGGTGGCGGATGGCGAGGTTGCCGTTGGCCACCCACACGCCGTTGCTCCAGGCGATGTCGGCGGAGGCAGGGTTCACGTCGGCATCCGCCGGGCCGACATCGGCCACGGTGGGGAACAGCACGGCGTCCAGGCCCAGCTGTTCCATCCAGTCTTCGAGGTCGATCTTGCGGGTGTGCTCCAGGCCGCGCAGGCCGTCGGGCACGGTGGCGATCTGGTCCCAGGGCTTGATGCCGCGCTTGGCCATGTTGACGTACTCGTCCATGCCGGCCGCCAGATCGCCTTCGCGGTTGGGCAGGGTGCCCGGGTCATGGGGGAAGATCTGCGGGCCGTCGACGTCGGCGAGCTTGTTGAGCTGCGGATCGCCGTTGGCACGCAGGAAATCGTCGAAGGCCCAGCCGCTCAGCTCCCACAGCTCGTCATGCAGGAATTCGGGGCTGACGATGCCGCGGTTGTACACGGTCGGCGCGCCGGGGCGGTCGCCCTCGCAGTTGGACACCAGCGGGAAATCCACTTCGACCACGTCGGCGCCGGCCGCTTCCAGCGCCTGGCGGGCGGCTTCCCACAGGGCAATCACCGTGGCGCGGGTGTGGATGCGCTGGCCGGTCGGCCCGCCGATGCCGGGTGCCTCGCTGGTGCCGGCCTGTTCGTCCTTGTTGATGAACATGCGCGGCACGCCCAGGCGTTTGCCCGCCAGGGCGCCGGCGCCGGCCGCCAGGGCCTGGTAGCTGGCCGGGCGTACGTCGGAGGCCTTGGGGATCGGCACCCAGGGCTGCAGGCGCCACAGGTCGCCGCGGGTGTCCGGGTCATCGGCCACCACCACGTCGAGCACTTCCAGCAGGTCGGCCATGGTGCGCGCGTAGGGCACCACCACGTCCATGGTCGGGGTCAGCGGCCAGTTGCCGCGTACCGAGATCACCCCGCGCGAGGGCGTGTAGGCGCACAGGCCGTTGTTGGAGGCCGGCCCGCGGCCGCTCGACCAGGTTTCCTCGGCCAGGCCGAAGGCGGCGAAGCTGGCTGCCGTGGCGGTGCCGGCGCCATTGGACGAGCCGGAGGCGAAGGGCGCGGTCAGGTAGGCGGCGTTGTAGGGGCTTTCCGCCCGGCCGTAGACGCCGCGCTGCATGCCGCCGTTGGCCATCGGCGGCATGTTGGTCTTGCCCAGGCAGATGGCACCGGCGGCGCGCAGGCGCTCGATGGTGAAGGCGTCGCGCTGGGCGACCAGGTCCTTGAAGGCCGGGCTGCCGGAGGCGGCGGTCAGGCCCTTGACCAGGTAGCTGTCCTTGGCGGTGTAGGGAATGCCGTCCAGCGGGCCGAGCGTCTCGCCCCGGGCGCGTCGGGCGTCCGAGGCGCGGGCTTCTTCCAGGGCCTCGGGGTTGCGCACCACCACGGCGTTCAGCGCGGTGGCGGTGTCGCGACCGTCGTAGGCGTCGATACGTGCCAGGTAGGCCTGGACCAACTCGACCGCCGTGGTGCGGCCGGCCTCCAGCGCGGCGCGCAGTTCGGCAATGGAAACCTCGGTTACCTCGATCATGTCGTCATCACTCGCTGCAGGGTGGGCCGTAGGGTGCCCTCGGGATTGGGGCGCGAGCGCTGCTCGCCAGGTGCCCTATTTTGCACCAAGCAGCCGGCAACGGTAGGGGGTAGGTGGTGCTTCGTGGGCCGGCAGGCCCACGCTGATGGGCAGGCTGACGCCATACGGCTGGCAGGCGCCGAGGTGTCGGTGCCTGCCAGGCACTGGTTACGGCACCTGCCGAACGTCCTTGGCGGGCGTCAGGTAATGCTCGATGCGCAGGGCCACGCCAGCGGTCTGGTACTGCCGTGCGGCGGCCTCGATGCGTTGTTCGGCCTGGGTGACCCGGCCGTGGTGGCGCAGGTGTTCCAGCCAGGACTCATCGAAGAAGAACTCCTGCCAGTGCCGCGGGTTCTCGCTGTTCTGCACCAGCCCCCAGGAGAACGCGCCGTTGCGTTTGCGCATGCGCGCCACCTCGGCCATGGCCGTGCGGAAGCTGGCCACGTTTTCCGGGGCGATGTCGTAGTGCAGGGTGATCATCACCGGGCCGCGCTCACGGTCGGCTTCATCGGCCAGGATCGGCGCCGGCCAGTGCAGCGAGGGGGCGAGGTCTTCGCTGTCGGTCACGGGCAGGGCGAAACGGGGCGTCAGCACCAGGCCGGCCACCAGGCAGCCGGCCGCGGCGAGCAGGGCAACCGGGATCGACGCATGGCTGGCCACATAGCCCCAGAGCGCGCCGCCGGCGGCCATGCTGCCGAAGAACACCAGGATGTACACCGACAGGGCACGGGCGCGCACCCAGTCCGGCACCGAGGTCTGCGCACTGACCTGCAGGCTCGACAGCACCGCGATCCAGGCCGCGCCGCTGAGCAGCATCACCGGCAGCAGGGCGATGAAGTCGCGCACCCAGGCCAGGGCCAGCAGCACCAGGGCGTAGAGCACGCTGGCGATGACCACCAGGGTGTTGGCGCTGATGCGCTCGCGCAGTTTCGGCAGCAGCATGGCGCCGAGCACGGCGCCGATGCCGACGCTGCCCAGCAGCATGCCGAAGTCGCTGGCGCTGCCTTGCAGCTCGCCGCGCACGATCAGCGGCAGCAGCGACATGCCGGCGCTGGCGCCGACGAAGAACGCCGCCGCCCGCACCAGCACCGCCTGCAAGGGGCGCGAGGCACGGCTGTAGCGCCAGCCGGCGCGGATCGCACCCAGCAGGCGCTCGGCCGGGAAGGCGGCGACCTGGCGCTCGCGCTTCCAGGTCAGCAGCACGGCCATTACCGCGAAGAACGACAAGGCGTTGAGGGCGAAGGTCGCCCACGGCCCGCTGAGGCTGACCAGCACGCCGGCGATGGCCGGGCCGAGGGCGCGGGCGACGTTGATGCCCAGGCTCGACAGGGCGATGGCCGAGGGCAGGTCACGCTTGCTCACCAGCTCCGGGGTCAGGGCCGACCAGGCCGGCATCATCAGCGCCGTGCCCACGCCCATGGCCAGGGTCAGGCCGAGCAGCAGCCAGATGGTGGTCAGGCCGAGCAGGGTCAGGGCGGCCAGCGCGGTCGCCACGGTGGCCATCCAGACTTGCACGATCAGCAGGTAGCGCCGTTTGTCGATGATGTCGGCCATGGCCCCGGCCGGCAGCGCCAGCAGGAACATCGGCGCGGAGCCGGCCACCTGAACCAGCGCCACGTGCATGGGGTTGCTCGACAGGCTGGTCATCAGCCAGCCGGCGCCGACCTCGTGCATCCAGGTGCCGATGTTGGAGGCGATGCTGGCCAGCCACAGCCAGCGGAAAGTGCTGTGGTTGAGGGCGCCCCAGGGCGATTGCTTGGCGGTGGTCATGTCAGAGCAGGCCTTGTAGTGGGTATTCGATGATGAGGTAGAGGCGGTCGATGTCGCGCTGCGCCTGGGCGTCGTTGCCCCGGTGGCTGACGTGGGACAGGCTCAGTCGCAGGTCCTTGGCCGGGCCTTGTTGCACGGTGTAGCGCAGGTCGATGTCACGCTCCCAGTGGCGCCCGCCGCTGTGCTGGCGGGTATCGGCGTAGGCGCCGTCGGCCGGGGCATGGCTGCCGTCGATGCCATGGCCGCGCACGTAGCGCGCCATCAGGCTCAGCCCGGGGACGCCGAAGGTGGCCAAGTCCAGGTCGTAGCGCACCTGCCAGGAGCGCTCCCCGGCGCCGTTGAAATCGGCGTACTTGACCGAGTTGGCCAGGTAGATCGAGTCGCCGCCGACGAAGTCGAAGGGCGTGTCGCCGTCGACGCGCTGGTAGGCGAGGGTGAAGGTCTGCGCGCCACGCTGGTAACTGCCCAGCAGGCTGTAGGCCAGGGTGTCGATCTCGCCGGCACGGGCTGCGCCCTCATCGCGGGTGCGGTAGAGGTTGCCGTCCAGGGTCCAGCCGGCGTGGCGGGCCTTGAGGTTGAGGTAGCCCTGGCGCCAGGTGTCGTCGAGTTGCGAGGCGTAGACGGCGGCGCTGACGTCGCGGGTCGCGAACAGACGCATGCCGGCCAGGCTGATGGCCGCGCCACGGGTAGACGCGCCGACGCCGCTGAAGTCGTCGTGGCCGGAGCTGCCGTCCTGGTTCCTGAAGCGCGTGAAGCGCCCGGCCTGCAGCTGCAGGTCGGGTGACAGGGTGCTGTCGAGCATCAGGCCGGTGGCGTATTCCGGTTGCAGGCGCTTGTCGCCAGTGTCGAACACCGGGGTCTCGACCGTCATCTCGCCGATGCGCAGCAGGTGGTTGCCGGCGCGCAGCTTGAGCGCGCCGCCGGCAGAGGCGTAGCCGTGGCTGCGGCCATCGGAATCCACGGGCAGCAGGCCGGTGCCGGCATGGCCACGGCCGCCGTCGAGCTTGATGCCGACGAAACCGTGCACATCCACGCCCAGCCCAATCGGGCCGTCGGTGAAGCCCGACTGCAGGTTGCCGATGAAGCCTTGCGCCCACTCCTGCTGATAGCTCTGCGGACCTGCGTCGTCGCGCAGGTCGTTGTGCAGGAAGTAATTACGCAGCAGCAGGTTCCAGCTGCCGGCGTCCGCGGCATCGGCGGCGATCGCCTGGCCGCAGCTGCCGACCATCAGCGTGCCCAGCAGCCAGCCCAGCGGAGCTGGCCGGCAGCGGGCCAGACTCAGAACGCGAAGCACGAGCACCCGAACGCCCCCCAGAAGCCCTGGTGATCGCTGACCGGCACGCTGCTGCGGCGCGCGCGGTCATGCTGGTGCTGGTGCACGGCGCAGGAGCCGATGCACTGGTGGATGCTGGCGGTCAGCGGCGCAGCGCTGGGGCTCCAGTGGCCGGGCACGATGGCCACCGGCGACCAGTCCGGCATCACCGGCACGGTGGGCGGGGCCAGCTTGTCGAACTCGCGGGCGGCGTGCACCACCTTGCCGCCGACCACGGTCAGCACCGATTCCAGCCACTTGATCTGCTCTTCCTCGACGCTGAAGAAGTCCGCCGACAGGGCCACCAGGTCCGCGAGCTGGCCTACCTTGATCTGGCCCTTCTTGCCCTGCTCGCTGGAGAACCAGGCGCTGCCGTGGGTGAACAGCTGCAGCGCGGTGGAACGTGGCAGGCCTTGTGGGTAGAGCGTGGTGCCGCCGACGGTCTTGCCGCTGACCAGCCAGTACAGCGCGGTCCAGGGGTTGTAGCTGGCCACGCGGGTGGCGTCGGTGCCGGCGCCGACCGGGACGCCTTCGGCCAGCATGCGCTGGATCGGCGGCGTGGCTTCAGCGGCCTTGGCGCCGTAACGGTCGATGAAGTATTCGCCCTGGAACGCCATGCGGTGCTGGATCGCGATGCCGCCACCAAGGGCACGCACGCGCTCGATGTTGCGCGGGCTGATGGTCTCGGCGTGGTCGAACAGCCATGGCAGGCCGTTGAACGGGATGTCGCGGTCGACCTTCTCGAACACGTCGAGCATGCGCGAAATGGATTCGTCATAGGTGGCGTGCAGGCGGAACGGCCAGCGTTGCTCGACCAGGTGGCGCACCACCGGCTCCAGGTCGGCTTCCATGCTCGGCGCCAGGTCCGGGCGCGGTTCGAGGAAGTCCTCGAAGTCGGCGGCGGAGAACACCAGCATTTCGCCGGCGCCGTTGTGGCGCAGGTAGTCGTCGCCCTGGTGCAGCTTGACGCTGCTGGTCCAGCTCTTGAAATCGGTCAGTTCTTCCTTGGGCTTCTGGGTGAACAGGTTGTAGGCGATGCGCACGGTGAGCTGGTCCTTGTCGGCCAGTTCCTGGATCACCTGGTAGTCGTCGGGGTAGTTCTGGTAGCCGCCACCGGCGTCGATGGCGCTGGTCACGCCCAGGCGGTTGAGTTCGCGCATGAACTGGCGGGTGGAGTTGACCTGGTATTCCAGCGGCAGCTTCGGCCCCTTGGCCAGGGTGGCGTAGAGGATCATCGCGTTGGGACGGGCGATCAGCATGCCGGTGGGGTTGCCATTGGCATCGCGCTGGATTTCCCCGCCCGGCGGGTTGGGGGTGTTCTTGTCGTAGCCCACGGCGCGCAGGGCGGCGCGGTTGAGCAGGGCGCGGTCGTACAGGTGCAGGATGAAGACCGGCGTATCCGGCGCCGCCTTGTTGATCTCTTCCAGGGTCGGCAGGCGCTTTTCGGCGAACTGGAATTCGGTCCAGCCGCCAACCACGCGTACCCACTGCGGCGTCGGCGTGCGATCCGCCTGGATCTTGAGCATGCGCAGGGCTTCGGCCACGGACGGCACACCTTCCCAGCGCAGCTCCAGGTTGTAGTTCAGGCCGCCGCGGATCAGGTGCAGGTGCGAGTCATTGAGGCCCGGGATCACCGTGCGCTTCTGCAGATCGACCACGCGGGTGGCGGCAGTGCGCAGGGCCATGGCCTCGGCATCGCTGCCCACGGCGACGAATTTGCCGTCCTTGATGGCGACGGCAGTGGCGTGGGGTTTTTCCGGGTCGACCGTGTGCAGACGGCCGTTGAACAGAATCAGATCGGCGCTCATGGAGCCTCCTTGGGCATTGGCGGAAGAGGTGCCGGCGAAGGCGGCAAAGGGCAGGGCGGACCAGACGGCGCCGGCGGCGCCCAGGACGCCACCGGCGATGAGCGCGCGGCGACGGTTTTCATCGTGCGAGTCCTGGCTCATGGGTGTGTCTCTTTCTGGGCGGGCGTCAGCCAGGTGTCGAAGACGCGCATGGCCAGGGGCATGAACAGGTACACCACCAGCAGCACGATGCTCAGGGTGATCAGCACGTTGCTGGCCACGTAGCCACCCAGTGCCGGCACGGCGCGGAACAGCGGTTGCCAGAGCAGCGGCACCAGCAGGCTCAGCGGCAGGATCACCAGGAAGGTGACGCAGGCCTGCTTCCAGAGCGGCGGCTGCTGGCCGTTGTCGGGGGTGAACCAGAAGTCGTTGCCCAGCAGCACTTCGGTGTTGTCGCCCGCGTGCAGCAGGGGCTTGGCCTCGGTGACGAGCTGTTTGCGTGCGTCGGAATCGAGCCAGCCCTGCAGGTGCTGCACCTGGTCGAAGCGCAGCACGCAGGTGAAGTTCACCAGGCCGGCCTGGTGCTCGCGCACCACGTCGACGCCCAGGTGGCCGGGGTATTGGCTGGCGGTGTCGATGGTCTGCCGCAGCCAGGTTTCGTAGCGTTGTTCATGGTGCTGATGCACCTGGTGGCGTACCACCAGCGTGGCGGTATCGGCGTGGGTCTGAGTCATTGGAATGGCTCGCGTGCGTGGCAAGGCAGGGTGGCCCTCCGGTTTCCCGGAGGGCGGCGCGGGGTCAGACGGGGGCGGCGATCGGCGCCAGGGTCGGGCCGTGCTGCACGCGCTCGGGGGCCTTGTGCACCATGGTGTAGGCGTAGTCGACGCCCATGCCGTAGGCGCCGGAATGTTCTTTCACCAGGGCCATGACGGCGTCGTAGGTGTCGCGGTTCTTCCAGTCGCGCTGCCATTCCAGCAGGACTTGCTGCCAGGTCACCGGTACCACGCCGGCCTGGATCATGCGCTGCATGGCGTAGTCGTGGGCGGCCTGGGTGGTGCCGCCAGAGGCGTCGGCCACCATGTAGATCTCGTAGCCGGCATCGTGCATGGCGGACAGGGCGAAGGTGGTGTTGCACACCTCGGTCCATAGGCCGGAGACGATGATCTTGTTGCGGCCATTCTTCTTCAGCGCATCACGCACTTTCTGGTCGTCCCAGGAGTTCATCGAGGTGCGCTCTAGGATCGGCGCCTCGGGGAACACGGCCAGCAGCTCAGGGTAGGTGTGGCCGGAGAAGCTCTCGGTCTCGACGGTGGTGATGGTGGTCGGCACGTTGAAAATCTTCGCCGCCTTGGCCAGGCCGACGGTGTTGTTCTTCAGGGTCTGGCGGTCGATGCTCTGGACGCCGAAGGCCATTTGCGGCTGCTGGTCAATGAAAATCAGCTGGCTGTTCTGGGGGGTGAGGACTTCTGTTTTTGGAGTGTTCATGTGCGTTTACCTGTGGGGGTGTGAGTCTAGTTATGGTGGGCCCTGGTGGTCGCTGCCACGCTCGTCGCCTTGTGTTGGAAAGGCGCGTTCTAGAGCGGCTGTCGTCCAGAGCTGAGACACACATTAGCGGATGATCGGGCGTTGTGTTTGTGCAATTTTGCGTCTTTGGTGGCGCAAAATTGCGCCATTCGACGTGCGTTTGCGCTGCTAGGATTTGGCTCCCGACAACCCGGATCGGCCGTCTTGGCGCGGTCCGTTTCTCACAAGGAAAATACACATGGCAGCTTCACGTCCGTTCAACGAGAACACCGCTTACTGGGGCGTCCCGTGGGAGGAAGCCTATGGCTATCCGCAAGCCAGAAAGGTAGGCAACGAGATCTATGTATCCGGCCAGTTCAACCATGACGCAGACGGCAACCTGGTCGCCCCGGCGCCCCTGGACAACGACGGCAAGCCCAGCGACTTCTCCGCCATGGGTGAGCAGATGCGCGTCACCTACGAGAACATCGCCGAGGTGCTGGCGCTGTTCGGCGCGACACTCGACGACGTGGTCGAAGAAACCCTGTTCGTATTGGACATGGACGCGGCGTTCGCCGTCGTCGGCAAGGTGCGCAAGGCCGCCTATGGCCTCGAGCGGCCCCAGTGCGCCAGCAACATCATCGGTGTGTCCCGGCTGGCCCAGCGTTCGCAACTGATCGAAATCGCCTGCAAGGCGGTCATTGGCGCCCGCGCCGAGTAAGCCCGACTCCCGGTTGCGGTCTACGCAACCGGGAGCGCCAGCTGCCCCTCGATCAGGCGTTTCTGGTCGGCCACGGCCGCGGCGCAAAACGTCATGAACGCCTGGACCCGCCACGACTTGCGGATGTCCTGGTGGGTGAGCAGCCAGAGCTCATCGTTGAGCTCGGCCACGGGCGGGCCGACCCGCACAAGCCCCGGGGTGATGTCACCCAGCATGCAGGGCAGAAACCCCAGACCCAACCCCGCCGCAATGGCCACACTCGCCGCCGCGACCGAATCGGTACGGTAGGCAATGGCGTTGGCCTCGACCCGGCTTTCGACGTAGCAGGTGGCACTGAGCTTGGCCAAGCCTGCCGAGTAGGACACCCACACCTGATCGTCAGAAAAGGGATCGTCGGAAAAGGTACTTCCCACACGGCCGTAGGGTGCCCAGGCGATGGTCGCGAGCTTGCGTCCCACCAGGCTTTCCGAAGGTTTTTTGGTGGCCCGCACCGCCACGTCCGATTCGTCGCGGGCAAGGCTCAGGGTTTCGTTGCCCACCAGCACCTCGATGGCGATTCCGTCGTTGACGGTCTTGAAGTCCGCGATGATGGGGGTGAGAAAGTGCAGCAGCAGCGAGTCGCTGGTGGTGATGCGCAGTTTGCCCAGCGTGCCCTTGCCGGCCCGCGATACGCGCCGCGTGACGCTGACGATATCGAGCTCAACGCGCTCACCGAGCGCGCGCAATTCCGCGCCTTCGGCGGTGAGCATGTAGCCGGAGCGACGGTGGTCGAACAACCGGACCCCGAGCGTTTTCTCCACCGCCGCCACGCGGCGCGACACGGTGGAGACGTTGACGCCCAGCTTCTTCGCCGTGGCAGCGCGGTTGCCGCACTCGCTGAGCGTTTTGATGATGCGCAGATCGTCCCAGGAAAGCTGGTTTACAGCGTCGTGCAAATCCAGCGCGGCTGAACCCGGTACAGCACTTTTAGATGACGATTTCACGCCGAAGCATTCCAGGAAGGGGTCCGCCATCATACGAAAAAGGCCAGGGGAGAACCAAGGCAATGCACCCGCGGTGGCTGATGCCGCCAGCCACCTTGCCGGTTCATTGCCGCTCGCAGCCAGCTGCACGAGCGATAGCGAGCGACCTCAGGGATAGGCCCGTTCGAAGGCCCCCAGGTCGCAGTTGGCGAGGCCATCGCCGTTGCCGTCCCGGGGGCGGTCGAGTCCGCGCTGGTCGTGGCTGGCGCAGTTGCCCACACCCGCGTCGATGGCGGCGCTGGTGCGGCGCAGCGGGTGCACCGGGTGGCCGTTGTTGTCCTGCACGGGGAACAGGTGGTGGGTGAAGGTGGTGGCGTCGTCGATGTAGGTGTCGGCGATGCAGTTGCCGCCATCGGTGCCCAGCAGCAGGCCACGGGCCTGGAAGTCCACGGCGCTCGGCAGGTTCTGGCAGTTGCGCAATGCCATGAACTCGTTGGAGTAGTTGCCGGAAACGATGCTGTTGCGCAGCACCAGCGTGCCGCGGTTGTTCACCCCCCAGCCGTTGTTGCCGGCGATGGTGACGTGAATCAGCTCGGCGCGTGCATTCATCGACAGCTGCTGGTCCCAGGGGTGCCCGTTGTCGAAGGCGGCGCGCTCGTCGCTCTGGTTGCCCGTGAGGGTGCTGTTGGCCAGGCGCATCTGCCCGGCATTGTGGATGGCACCCCCGACGCCACTGCGCAGGACCCAGTTGTTTTGGAAGGTGGTGCGGGCGATGTCGGCCGTGCCCTGGTTGTAGAGCGCGCCGCCCATGCCCCGTTCGTGGTAGTCGAAGGCCAGGTTGCCAATGAACAGGCTGTCGCGGACCAGCAGCGTGCCTGCGTTATAGAGTGCGCCACCCTTGCCCGCGTCCATGGCTTCTTCGCTCTGAAGGGTGTTGTCCCGGAACTGCGAGCGGTGCACTTCCAGGGTGCCGAAGTTGGCGACGGCGCCCCCGTTGCCGGCGTGCTCGGCCGGGTAGGGCATGTAGACGATCCCCTCGTTCTCCACGAACGCCACCTGGTGCAGGTGCGTATGGCCCTGGTTGAGCAGGGCGCCGCCGTCGTAGATCTGGAAGCCGCGGGTGAGGGTCAGGTCCCTGAGCTTCAGCTGTGCCCCGGGGTGCACGTGGAACAGGCGGTCCAGGCTTCGCCCGTCCAGACGGGTTGCCTCCATGCCCCGGCCGATCACACTGACCCGGCCATGCACATCCAGGTCGCCAAGGACGTTGTCGTTTTCATCCTCGGGCCAGTTCTGCCCGGGGGGCGGGCCGGCCAATTCCAGCCGGTATTGCCCGCTCTGCAGGCGGATCAGGGTGTCTTCCTGCGCCGCGTTGGCCGCCGAGATGGCTTCGCGCAGCGAGCAATGGGTCTGTGTGCATTCGCCGTCGTCTTCGTCGGCAAAGGTGGTGACGTTCAGTTCCAGGGCGCTGGCAGCCAGCGGAACGGTCAGGGTGCTGGCGAGCAGCAGGGGGCGGTAGCGATGGCCTGGCATGGTGATCCCTCGTTCATGATCCAGCACCCGACGACACGGCTGAGGCCAGCATCTGTGGTAGGCGCCACACACATGCGGCGCCCGGTCGACCGCAGCGTTCGGCTGGCGGACTAGATGCAGACTGCAACCGGCGCCAAAGGTGCCATCTCACGTCAGCGTAGGACCGCACCGCGTGTGAGGCCCACGCTGGTTCAGGCCGGCTCGGTGCTGCGCATCGACTCGCGCGCGGCGAACGCCGCCTGGAACGCCGCCAGCGCGGGCGCATCCTGGCGCCAGTGCAGGTCGGCGAAGCGGAAGTCCAGGTAGCCCAGGGCGCAGGCCACGCTGATCGATGCAATATTCAGTGAGCCTTGCAGCTCGTGCGCCTGCGCGTCCAGGCTCGCCAGTGCACGGCGTACCTTGCCCAGTTGGCCGTCGACCCAGCCGTCCCACTGGTATTCGGCGGGGCGCACGGCCCGTTCGTAGCGCAGCAGCAGGGCGGCGTCCATCAGGCCATCGGCCAGGGCTGCCAGGCGCAGGGTGCGCCAGCGGGCGGCGGGCTCGGCAGGGAACAGCGGCGCCTGGTCGTGCAGGCTGTCGAGGTATTCGCAGATCACCCGGCTGTCGAACAGCGCCTCGCCGTCATCGGTCAGCAGCACCGGGAGCTTGCCCAGCGGGTTGCTGGCATTGACCTGTTCGTTGTGGGTAACCGGCAGCACGGCGGTGTCGATCAGTTCGATGCGGGGCAGCAGGCCGGTTTCGCTGGCCAGGACGCGGACTTTTCGGGCGAAGGGGGAAGCGGGTGCGCTGATGAGTTGCATGGATATCGGCTCGTTGTGGACAGTTATGCGGGTTGTTCCCGCGAGGGGGAAGGGCTTAGGCTTTGCCGCTATTCAGTCGGCAGGTGCAGCATGGTCATAGACAAGAAGATCAATACGGCCTCGGTGCGCATGGCATCGCTGGACCCGCTCGACCATTCCCTGGAACTGCTGCACTTCGGCTTTCGCGGGCTGACGGTGCAGGCGGATGCGTTTCTCGAGACCGAGGGGTTGTCCCGGGTTCATCACCGCATCCTGTATGTCATCGCCCGGGCCGAGGGGATCAACGTCGGCGAGCTGGCCGCTACGCTGGGCGTGAGCAAGCAGGCGGCGCACCGGCCGCTGACCCATCTGTTCGAGCGGGAGCTGATCACCTGCACCCGCCCGCCGGAGCGCCACCGCTACAAACTGCTGGCGCTCACCGAGGCGGGCCGGGCGCTGGAGCAGAAAGCCACCGAACTGGAGCGCCAGGCCCTGCGCGAGGCATTCGCCACCACCGATGCCAGCGGGCAGGACGCCTGGATGCGGGTGATGCGTTCGCTGGCCGAGCACCTGAACTGACGGCCTCACGTGATGCGCTCGCGCACCACGATGCACTTGGCCAGCGGTTGCACCAGGGCTTCGGTCGCCTCCTCCCAGGGCACCACGCTCGGGCTCACCATCATCGGATCGCAACGCCCGCTGCCCACCAGGTCGAACACCGTGGGGATGTGCGGCCGCACGTTGCACACCCCCACTGACAGGGTGACGTCACGCAGGTACATGCCGAACAGCGGGATCTTCGGCTCCTCGAACATGATGCCGATGCACGAGCAGTGCCCGCCGGGCGCCAGGGCCAGCAGCCCGCGGTGCAGGGCCTGCGGGTCGCGGGTGGCGGAAATCACCACGTCATAGCGCTCGTCGAGATTCGCGTCCAACTCGACCTGGGCGCCGCTGCGCAGCGCCAGGTCGCGGCGGTAGTCGTTGTTGTCCAGGTAGTCGACGCTGGCCGCACCGGCAGCGACTGCCATCTGCACCGCCAGCACGCCGAGGCTTTCCGTACCGCCCAGCACCAGCACCCGGGCGTCGTCGCGGGTGGCGAGGGGGCGGCTGGTGGCGACCCAGGCGTCGGTGAGGTTGTCACTGGCGCTGGCCACCGCCAGGGGATTGAGCCCCGGCGGCAACGGTACCAGCATGGCGTCGGCGTAGGGCACATGCACCACTTCCGAAAACAGCCCGCCCCAATGGCCGCCGGCGGGCAGGCCGTAGGCGGCATGGCGCGGCACCGTGGTGCAGGCAGTGGCACGCCCGGCCAGGCATTGCGGACAGTCGCCGCAGGCGATCTTCCAGGGCACCGACACCAGGTCGCCGCGGCGCACGCTGGTCACCTCGCCGCCGACTTCCAGCACTTCGGCCACGCATTCGTGGCCCAGGGCGAAGGGCGGCTTGAACGGCGTGACGCCAGCGATCAGGCGTCGGTCCAGATCGCAGGACGCCGACGCGATGGGGCGCACCAGGGCGCCTCGGGCGTCGGCCAGGGTGGGCGAGGGCACGTCCATCCAGGCCAGCTGGCCGGGGCTGCGCACGATCAATTCTTTCATCGGCCTAGCTCCGGATGACGAAGGTGGTGGTGGCCTTGGCGCAGAGCTTGCCGGCAGCGTCCAGCACCTGGGCGTCGCAGATCGCCAGGCTGCGGGTGCGCTCCACGACCCAGCCCTCGACCCGGTAGGTCTGGCCGGCGGTTAGCGGCCGCACGTACTTCACGTTGAGGTCCACGGTGGAATGGGCGGTGCTGGTTTCCAGGGTGGAGAACAGCGCCAGGGCCGCGACGCCGTCCAGGCAGGTGGCGGCGAAACCGCCGTGCACGGCACCGGCCGGGTTCAGGTGGCGCCCGTCAGGCCGCGCCTCCAGGGTGATGCGCCCCGGTTCCACGGCCACGGCCGTCAGGCCCATGGTCTGCCCGATGGAGGGCGACGGCAGCTCGCCGCGGATCAGCGCGCGCAGGGCTTGCAGCCCGGAAATCTCGTGGTCAGTCATGCAGGGTGTCCTCTGGCGAAGCAGCGCCATGCAGCGCCGGGTGGATCGCGGCCAGTTGCGCCGCGGTGTCGGGGTATTCGCGGAAGGCGGTGATCAGCCCCTCGCGCAGGGTGAACAGGTGGGCCCAGTGATTGACGTACAGGCGGCCGGTCGCCTTCACCCGGCAGTGCGCCACGCCTAGGGCCACCACCTGGCCCTGCTTGGCATCCACCACCAGGGTGTTGGCCTCGAAGCGCAGGAACTCCAGGTGCCGCTCCAGCCGCCCGACGAACTCGAGCACCCCGGCATGACCATGGTGCTCGCCGGCCCAAGGCATGAAGGCGATGAGCCCCGGCGCCTGCCAGTGACAATCGGCGCTGCACAGGCGCAACAGGTCATGGGGCGTGCGGGCGGAGAAGGCGGCATAGGCGGCCTCCACCACCTGGGTCAACGCGTGGCGATCGGGCATGAAAACCTCGCAAGGGAGCGGTGCTGGCTGAGGGAGTGCCGCTAACTTAAACGGGGCGGATTCTTTAGGTCAACATTGTTGATATGACAAAAGACAGGCCATCTTCGCCGTCACCAGGCGAGGCTTGGGGCGGGAGGGGTACATTTGGTTGTGGCGCTGGCGAGCGTCTGCGAACCGCCAAGGTGGCAGCCACAAGGGTGAGAGCGGGCGGTTGATTCGCGCGGTGTTCGAGTGTGTCGGCAGCCAGTGCCGAAGAGGGGGAGGGAGCGTCGGCAAGCCTCGCTGGCGCTGATCGGTCAGCGCCAGCGAGGTGCGATCAGGTCTTCAGCTGGTTGGCGAACTGGCCGACGGCGCTGACCACGCGCTGCGCGCCGTCCTGGATCTCGACGATCACCGCGCCGGCTTCGTTGGCCAGGTGCAGGCCCTGTTCCGCCTGCTGGCGACTGCTGGCCATGCTGTCCACGGCGGTCTGCGCCAGGCTCTGGTTCTTCTGCACCACCTCGACGATCTCTTCCGCCGCCTGGCTGGTGCGCCCGGCCAGTTGCCGGACCTCATCGGCCACCACTGCGAAGCCGCGGCCCTGCTCGCCGGCACGGGCCGCCTCGATGGCCGCGTTGAGCGCCAGCAGGTTGGTCTGCCCGGCGATGCCGCTGATGGTCTTGATGATCGAGCTGATCAGCTGTGACTGCTTGTCCAGCGCCTCGATGCCCTGCGCCGCCTCCTGTACCTGCTCGGTGATGCGGCGCATGACGGCCACGGTCTCGCTGACCACCGCCGCGCCTTTCTTGGCGGTGGCGTCGGTCTGCTGCGAGGTGCCGAAGGCGATGCTGGCGGCCGCGGCCACTTCTTCTTCGCGCTCCACCTGGTCGGTGATCACCGTGGCGAACTTCACCACCTTGTAGAGCTTGTCGTGGGCGTCGTGCACCGGGTTGTAGGAGGCCTCGAGCCAGACCACGCGGCCATGGGCGTCGATGCGCTTGAAGCGGTGAGCGACGAACTCACCGCGGTTGAGCTGGGCCCAGAACTCGCGGTATTCGGGGGAGTTGTACTCCTCCGGCTCGCAGAACATGCTGTGGTGCTTGCCCTTGATCTGTTCCAGGCGATAGCCCATGCCCTGCAGGAAGCGGTCGTTGGCGGTCAGCACCTCGCCCTTGAGGTTGAACTCGATGACGGCGGTGGAGCGCAGCAGGGCATTGATCAGGCCCTCGTGCTCCTTGGAGGTCTCGATGGTGCGGGTCAGGTCGTTGGCGCACAGGGTGAAGCCGGTGACCTGGCCCTTGCTGTTCTTCAGCGGCTGCCAGATCGAGCGCAGCCAGGCTTCCTCGCCATCGGCGCGCAGCATGCGGTAGGCGCCGCTGACGTGCTCGCCGCGCGACAGGGCGGTCTTGAGCTTGGTGTAGTTGGCTTCACGGCGGAACGAGTCGGGGATGAAGTTCTCCACCGAACGACCGATCAGGTCCTCACGGCGATAGAGCATTTCCCGGATGAAGTTGTCGTTGGCGAACAGGATCTGCCCCCGTGCGTCCAGCTCCAGCACCAGCATTTCCTCGTAGATCGACTCCTTGATCTGCTGGTTCTTGGAATACTCTTCCCGGAGCGCTTCCAGTTCCTTCTTCAGTTGCTTGTTGAACATGACGGGGGCGACTCGCTGGTTAGTGGACGGCCATACCGAATAGTCGGCGTGCCCGGGGGTTTCTGAAGTGTAGTTACACAATATTCCCCGGGCGCAGAAGCGCCTGCCGTCGTAGACGTGTCGCTCAGCCGAAAGGCAGCGTCACCGTGGCCGTCAGGCCGCCGTGGCAGCGCCTTATAGGGCCTAGCGCTCGCCTGTTTCGGCCATCAGGGCATCCAGGGCGCGGACCGATGTGAGGGCTTCCTCCTTGGTCTTAAAGTTGGCGAACCCCATCAGCAGGCCACCCTGGTCTGACGGCTGTATCCGCCAGTTGCTGAGGGCATGCACGGCCAGGCCCTGGGTCCATGCCGCCGCGGCCAGGGTTTTGTCGTTGTGACGGGTAGTGAGGTGGGTCAGGACCTGGATGCCGCCGACCTGTGGCTGCACCTGCAGGCGTTCGCCCATCACCTGGGCCAGCGCCTCTACCAGGTGCTGGCGCCGCTCGGCGTACACGGGGCGCATCTTGCGCAGGTGCCGGGTGAAGTGGCCCTGCTCCATGAAGTCGGCCACCATGGCCTGCGTCATGTTGGAGCCGGCGCTGGAGTACTGGGCGGCGGCGATTCTGAACCTGTCGACCTGGGCCTGCGGCACGACCAGGTACGCTAGCCGCAAGCCGGGGAACAGCACTTTGCTGAACGTGCCGTTGTAGAGCACCCGGCCGTCACGATCCAGGCTTTTCAGTGCCGGCAACGGGCGGCCGTGGTAGCGGAATTCGCTGTCATAGTCGTCCTCGATGATCCAGGCCTGGCGCCGGCTCGCCCAATCCAGCAGTGCCAGCCGCCGGGGCAGTGACAAGGCGACGCCCGTCGGGCTCTGGTGCGTGGGGGTGACCACGGCGAAGCGCGCGTCGATGGCCTGCTGCTGCCCCTGCGCTACGTTCAGCCCCTGCTCGTCGACAGGCACTGGCTCCAGGCGCATGCCGGCGTGTTCGAGGAAATGCCGGGCCAGCAGATACCCCGGTTCTTCGTACCAGCCCAGGTCACCGGGTTGCAGCAGCGCCCGGCAGATCAGCTCCAGCGAGCCCCGGTAGCCAGCCGTTACAAATACCTGCTCGTGCGAACAGGCGATTCCCCGGGAGATGCCCAGGTAGGTCGCAATGGCCCGCCGCAATGGCTCGTAGCCCGCTGCATCGGGATAGGTCATCGCGACGGTCTCCAGCGTGCGCAAACGGCGCCCGGTCAGGCGCACCCACGCCTTGCGCGGAAATGCATCCAGCGCCGGCAGGCCGAGCTGGAACGGCAGGGCTTCACTGGACCTGAGCGTCAGGTGGGGCGCTGGTGACACCTCGAGCGCTGAACGTGCGCTGTGGTCGGGCTCCAGGAGGTTGCCCAGGTGGGGGGAGACGACCGTGCCCGAGGTGCCACGGGTCATGAAATAGCCTTCACTCACCAGCATCTGGTAGGCCACCTCGACCGTGCCGCGCGCCAGGTTCAACTCACTGGCCAGGCTGCGCACGGAGGGCACCCTGTCCCCCGGGTTGAGCCGGCCACTGGCGATCGCTTCCCGGTAACGGCGGTAAAGCTGTAGGTAGATCGGCGCGTCGTGCTCCCGAGAGGGTGTCAGGTGCTGCAGGTCCATGAAGCTGTCCTATTTATCCATTCACTATTTGCCCCTGTCCGTTAGGCCAAGGCGTGCCTAATTTAGCGGCACTGCGACATGAGAAACCATATGAATTCGTTCCGATGGATCTCGTCGACCGGATACAGGCGTCGGATCGACGCGCCGCTGAACGCGCATCTGGCCAACGTCGACCTGTGCGTTGCCATCGCCCTGATCAGCGCCGCACTCGGCCAGGGCGTGCAGCGCGGTGAACGCAGGCAGTATCACCAGAAGGCAGGTAGGGAAATGACGAAACGGACGGTTCACATCGTGGGCGGCGGCATCGCCGGGCTGCTGGCCGCCATCGAGCTGGCGCGAGCCGGGGTAACGGTCGTGGTGCACGAGGCAGCAGGGGAATTCGGCGGCCGTGCCCGAACCCGCGAGGTCGAGGGCTTCCTGTTCAATCGAGGCCCGCACGCGCTGTATTGCCAGGGCGCGTTCAAGCGCGAACTGGACCGCTTCGGCATTGCCTATTCCGGCGGCCGCTCGCTGTCGGGTTCGAGCAAGGCCATCTTCGATGGGCAGCTGCATGAGCTGCCCACGAGCCTGGGCTCGATCCTGCGCACCTCGCTGTTCGGGCTGCGCGAGAAGCTCGCCTATATCCGCGTGTTCAGGGCCATCATGGGCGGTGCCACGGGCGCCAGCTCCTTTGCCGACTGGCTGGACGAGCAGCGCCTGCCGCCCCGGGTGCGTGCCGTGGTCGAGGCCGTGGGGCGCCTGTCGAGCTATGCCAACGGGGCCGAAGAGATCTCCGCACGGGCGCTGCTGGAGCAGATTCGCCTCACCACCGGCGGCACGATGTACGTCGACGGCGGCTGGATCAGCCTGGTGCACGGCCTGGCCGATGCCGCGCGTGCAGCAGGGGCCGAGCTGCGCGTAAAGTCGCGCGTCAGCCAGGTGGTGCGCAGCGACGAGGGGCTGCACCTGCTGTTGCACGGCGGCGAGTCGATCACTGTCGATGTCGTGATCCTGGCCGTTGCACCGCACGAAGCCGCTGCCCTGGCCCCGGAGGTCGACTCCCTGGCAAAGGCGGCGGAGCAGGTGCGGGCGGTGCGGGCCAGCACCCTGGACCTCGCGCTGCGACGCTTTCCGTCCCAGGCCCATGATTTCGTCCTGGGCATCGACACCGCGCACTACCTGTCCGTGCACTCCGGCTCGGCCCGGTTGGCACCGGTGGGCGGGGCGCTGGTGCATATCGCCAAGTACCTGCCGGTTGGCGAAACACCCAGCGATGTGGTCGCCGAGCTGGAGGCCGTCGCCGACCTGGCGATGCCCGGCTGGCGTGAGCTGGAAGTCTCGCGGCAGACCTTGCGCGGCATGCCCGTCTCCAATGGCTTGCCGCGCTGGGATCGTCCCCGCCCCGGCGTCAGCGTGGCCGATGCACCGGGTCTGTTCCTGGCCGGCGACTGGGTGGGCGAGGAGGGCATGATCGCCGACGCGGCCGCCGCCAGCGCCATCAAGGCGGCGCGGGCGGTGCGCCTGTGGTTGTCGCCGTTTCCACCCAAGCACCGCCATGCGCGCGCTCAGCCTGCAGCGGCGTGTGAGCCGTGAGGTGCTTGATCACGTTTTCGCCCCCTATGCCGATACCCGATAGATGCATCGGTGATCCCAGGAGACAACGATGAAAATCCCTTCTCTACCGCCCATGCCAGCAGCCACCAGGACCGACGCGGCCAAGCCCCCGGCAGCCCCTGCCCAGAACGGTACGGCGCGCAGCGAACCGGCGGCGTCCTTCTCGGCGATGAAACCCACGGGCGCGTCCAGCATGGCCAAGCCGATGTCCGCGCCGGGCATGAGTTCGGGCCAGTTGAGCGCGCTGTTGCAAACCTCCGTGAAGATGATGGAAATCCGCAACGACACGTCGTTGTCCGAAGTGGCCAAACAGAAGCTGCTGAAGCCCCTGGAGCAGGCCAACAAGAGCCTCGTCGACATTGCCGAGCTCCGGGCCGAACAGGAAGAGAAAGAGAAGATCCTCGAGGCGTCGAGCGCGGACGCGCAGGCCATTCTCGAGGCCGGGCAAGAGATCGCCGAATCGGCGGACAGCAGCGCCCCGACCACGACCGGGGAGGCCGCGGAGACTCCCGAGGCTGCCGCCGTAGGCTCGGCGAGCCCTACACCGGACGGGGCATCGCCGGTCTACTCCGCCTCACCGTCCAGCTCGTCCGCGTCTGCTCCGGGCGAGAACGTCGACACCCACGCCTGAGTGGGTGTTCTGCCACCTATGGGCGGGCAGGGCACAGGGGAGCCTTACGGGATGTTCGACGCAGGGGCCGCGCTGGCCGCGCGCTTCCAGCGGTGAAACTGGAACGTCCCGACCACGCCCTGGGCGAAGAACCACAGGAACACCAGCGCGATGGGCAGCGCGATCAGCGAGGCGCCGTCGGCAAGCATCGACAGCTTGCCGATGGTGAAGAACAGCACCATCAGGATCGCGCACGCACGGCTCTTCTTGTACACGCCAAAGCACAGCCCCAGCATGATCGCCACGTCGATCAGTGCCCATTCATCGATGCCGTTAGCGGATGTCGCGCCGCTGCTCAGCAGCCTGGCGATCAGGAACAGTGTGGCGCTGGAGGAGATGACCCCGGCCACCCAGCAGTGCTTGATCTTCCTGGCGATCTTGTCTGGAATCTCGACCTGAACTTCAGGGCGTGCGAGGTCGGCTTCAGGGGCCTGGTAAGGGTTGGCGGACATGGGTTTCCTTCCTGGAAATGGGATGAGGCGAGTGTGGCGCGCATAGCCTAAGCAACTGCGCGGTCCATTGCCACGCGTCATGCCCGGTTTGAGCGACCGTTCAGGTTGCTGGCCTGTGTGGCGCGCTTCGCCTTCAGGGCAGGTTGGGCCTGGCCATGCCGCAAAGAGTCTGAACCGATGATTGCCCGGCCCAGTCCCACCAGCAGGTGGGGCACGAGGCCGTGCCAGGTGTGTAGCGACCAGGGATGCCCAGCGAAACGGTAGCCGAACGTGTCCAGAATCATCTCCCCTGAAAACCCCGCCCCAGAGCCCAGCGATGTCTCGAACTCGCTGATGTTCGGCACCCCGAAAGAGCGGCTGGATTTCTACCGGCGGGAAATCCAGTACGAAACCAGCCTGCTGGCCAATCGCACCAACGCCTACCTGTCGGCGCAGTCGTTCCTGGTGATCGCTTATGCCTCATCCATGGCCAACGCCAACACCGAGTGGGGTGACCTTTTCACCCTGGTGGTGCCGGTGCTGCTGGCGCTGCTCGGTATCGTCAGCTCGCTGCACGCCTGGCCGGGCATCAAGGCCTCGGCACACATCATCGGCCACTGGCACTTCAAGCAGGAACACCTGCTGCGCAGCGAACCCCAGTTCGGCCACGCCTACGACGACTCCCCGCTGTTCAGCGAGCATGAATCGAGCAAGGACAACTACCACAAATCCCTGCTGTTCTCGCTCCGCTCGCCCTGGCTGTTCGCCGTGTTCTGGTGGGTGCTGGGGGCGTTTTCGTTGTGGTTGCAGTTGAGTGCGGTGAGGCTGTAAAGGTTACAGATGAGATCCCGCCCGCAGGGGCAGGTGTCAGCGCAACCGGGGCTGCGTCAGCGCGACTGACCAACTGCCGTGCTCACAGCGACTGCAGCATCCTTGCTGCTGGCCTTCCAGCCGTTGCGTATTACCGCAACGGACGCAGGCATACAGATCACTCGCGGGAACCCGTTCGTACACCGGCCGGTGTTCCGGCGGCAGGACAGACAGCCCTGGCTTGGTGTCCTCGGTGGAGTAGAAGAACAGACTGACATCGCCGTCGGTTTCAAGAATGCCGAGGCGTATCTGACCGAGGTGGTCGACGCTTTGCTGACGCAGCTCCATGAAAAACTCGTCGGACGAAATATTGAGACGGTCCAGGCTGTTCAGCTCGTACAGCCCATCCTTGATGATCGTCACCGGCTTGCCTTCCATCCAATTCTCAAGCCGCGAGCTATGACTCATCGCAAAGACGGTGAAGCGATAAAGCAACAGCAGCGTGGCGAATACCATTGCCACTGGCAGCAGGGGCACATCTTCATAAAACGACACATCGCCGGCTGCCGAACCCAGTGTCAGGATCATCACCAGTTCGAACAGCGACAACTGGCGAATGCCACGGCGACCACTGATCTTGAGAAACAGAAACACGACAGCGAAAGCGAAGAAGGCGCGAAACGCGACCTCGCCCAGGAACATAACCGGAAAATCATCCAACAGTATGCGTTGCCAATCGAAAGCGATCATCTGCGGCCCCACCGAGCGATTCACATACCGTTGAGACCATCGGATCGGCGAACGGATCAGTTTCACGCGAGCAGGTGCCGTCAGGCACACCCGGGGTTATGAAAATAAATCTGTCCCCTTTTGGTTGGATGCTGATGGAAATCCGGTCGCCGATGTCATCCCAAGCCCTCATTCTCTTGATGTCCGCTGAGCGGTGAGGCCCTTTTCGTTCGTCTCATTTCTGAATTTTCCGAATGGAGTCTGATGCAATCTGCTCAAGTCCTGCGCCGTCCGGCAGAACGCTTTCAGAAAAAAATCCCGCGCGTCTTACGTAGCCATAGTGGATGTTCGACCAGATATCGTAGACGTAGTCCATCTGACCGCAATTCTGCCAAGCCCCGCCGAACTGTTGCCCAATCGCGGACTTGTGATCCCATGGCCGATTCGGCCGACCCGCTCAGCCCAAGTGGCCATCGCCGCAGCGGTGTTATCAAGCTCCATTGCCTGAAAATCAGGCGGTGAAAGGCGCGCATATCCAGGAAGCTTTTGAAATCATGGATCAAATAGTCAGGCGTTAGAGGCATATAACCTTCGCCAAGTTTGTGGCGACAAGCCTGTTTCCCGTCTGAATACACGGCAAAAGTGTGCCTGATCACAGAAGCCGTGACTTAGCGCAATGTCGCTTAATGAATGCGTAGAGCAAAGCATGAATTGCTGCGCAGCCTTTATGCGAATGGTCGCTATATATATCAAAGGGGTCGTGCCGGTCGTTTGTTTGAACGCATGTGTAAAATGGCTGACGCTCAACCTTAGCAATGAGGCAAGCTCGATTGTCCGTATACTGCTGCTGATATTGTCAGTTATGAATTTATCTACTCGTGATATCTGCCAACTCGCCAGCCCTCCGCGAGGCCTGCATGGGTTTTGTTTGTTATGCTTGGTGACCGTCAGCAAGCTAATTGCCTGATTCAGATAAGTCGAAGCGATGTCAGGATCACGATAAATTGCCCTTTCCGTCTCCATTAGCAACATCAACAGTCGTCTTGCTTGTTCTGCACGATCAGGATGACCGGTGTCACGGTTACTCAACATGATACCCGTATCGATAATTCCGTTCATAGCTCGCGCCCCAAGATTGGGTGGTTAATTCATGAGTGTTACTTACGAGATGGCCAAATGGGTGGTTCTCAAAATAATTGAGATCATGACAATTATTTGAGAAATATTTTTGATGCTTGTAGCGCCGCCAAAATTTGCGGGAACCGCTCAAAGAAGCAAACTGACTCAACCGGTACACATGTACTGCAGTCAACGACTGTTTCTTTATTCCGTACTTTTATGGCCCCACTAGTGGGGCTAGATGAACTAGATGTCCAGTTGCGTGGCATTTGCCGCCAAAATACATCGACATTCTCATGATTACACTGTTGGGCGACACCTTGATCGCTGAAGTTGAAGTTGCCCTGGTATTGACGTATCGCACCATGACATAAGAGCACGCTTAGTTACTTATCTGGCCCGGGTTGAGTGTGATCGTTCTGATCTCGGTGAAGTCCTCAATCGCAGCCACACCATTCAGACGGCCGAGGCCCGACTGCTTGGAACCGCCTTCTTCGGTGTCTTCGCCGAGTGCGCCCCACTCGTTGATCCAGACCATACCCGCTTCGATACGGGGCGCGATCCGCAGCGCTTTGGAGAGATCGCGCGTCCAGATGCTCGCTCCCAGGCCATAGATGCTGTCATTGGCCAACACAACGGCTTCCTGTTCCGTAGCAAACCTCTGCATGGTGACCACCGGCCCGAACGTCTCTTCCTGGACGATTGGCATCGTCGGATCGTTCACCTCTAGGAACGCGGGGCGAAAGAATGCGCCTTTCGACAGCGGGCCTTCGACCACCGGACCGCCTCGCACAATGGCCTCCGCGCCCTGCGCAATGGCGCACTCAACTAGGTTATCGACGCGCTCGACGTTCTCGCGGTCGATCATCGGGCCCATGTCGCTCGACAGGTCTGCTGCAGGCCCGACCTTTACCGTGCGTAGGCGCTCGGCAAAGCGTTTGCGAAACTCGTCGGCGATCCCTTCCTGCACAATCACCCGCTGACCCGTCACACAGAATTGGCCCGCAAACACCGTCACTGACTTTTCGAGGATCGGTAGCGCTAGATCGAGATCGGCATCGTCGAACACGATCGATGGCGTCTTTCCACCGAGCTCCAGTCCAACGCGCTTGAAGTGTGGTGCGGCGCTGAGCGCGATCGCCTTGCCGGTGCCCGTGCTACCGGTAAAGCTGATGATCGGAACCTTCGGTGAGGCGACCAGATGCTTGGCTCCATCGCCAGTCTCGTCGGTAAAAATATTAATCACGCCGCGGGGCAGTGCCGTTACGTTGCTGAAGATCTTGGATAAGGTCGAGGCGATCTGCGCGCTCTTGCCCGGCACCTTGACGATTACCGCACAGCCGGCCGCCAATGCAGGTGCGAGTGATCGTACCGTCAGGATTATCGGGGAATTCCAAGGCACGATGATTCCCGCCACGCCCATCGGCTGTCGCATCATCATCGCGATTCTGCCCGGCTTGGAATCCACGACCCGTCCGGCCTCAGTGCGCGCAATACCGGCAAAATATCGCAGTGACGGCGCGCAAAGATCGACTTCGAAGCTGGCCTCGCGTTGAATCTTGCCGTTTTCGGTGCAGAGGATCTTGATAAGCTCGCCCCGGTTGCGTTCGAACACGTCTGCAAGGTTGTCGAGCACGCGCGCGCGCAGCTTGCGATCGTGCACCCAATCGGTCTCGTGCATTGCGCGTTTCGCCGCGGCGATGGCCGCTTCGGCGGTTTCAACACCCCCTTCGGCATAGGTACCTATGACCTCGTAGGTGGCAGGGTTGATGGATCCACGGATCGTATCCCCGCCCATCCACTCGCCACCCACCCAATTCAACGCATGTCTGGATGCGTGTGGGGTATGAATATTCATGGCTAACTCCTGCGTGTTGCCTGATGTGAAGTATCGGGACCTGTCCCCGCATGGTTGCGATCCGTTCGGTGACCATTAGGTCACTCTGGTTGGCACCAACGGCATCTCTGGAAACGGCGCACAGAGAGAGGTTGGCAATGATGTGCTTCCCCCTCTGGGCGCCATCTGCCGGCACGCCAGGAATGCTTTCGTTCTCTGGGATGCCGGCGCAAGGCTTCGTCCTCGCGACCGAAATCGTTAATCCGCGGCCACTGTAAAGGGGGCTGCGTTCGCAGAGGTCTTCACAGTCCAGGAGCCAGACTGTCGGAAGGAACTGGCAGACGCGTAGGTATCTTCCATGAACTGGAAATAGGTCATCTTGCCGTCACGCACCTTGGCATGGATGGAGAACGGCGACGTGAATACCTGGTCGACTGCCACGGACCGATAGGTGAACTTACCGAAAATCGCCACGTCCTCTCCGGAGGCTATTTTAGTGCTGATGGTAAAGTCTTCGATTTTCCAGTAATCCTGGACCTGCAGGAATAATGAACTAAAGGCTTTCGGCCCCTTGTTTGTACCCGTCCAAGGCATGATTTCCCTCAGCTCGGGGTTGTCAAAGTTGAGAGAAACATAAGTGGCGTCGGGAGCCGCCAGTTTCTCGGCAGCTGCCTCAACTTTATCGGGCGCAGTATTGGCCAGGAACTCCATGACTACCGAAAGTGAAGCCGCGGACTGTGCTTCGCTAGTTGACTGCGCTACCGCTGGAGTAACGGTCACAAGGCACGCAGCTAGCGTGATTGCTGCAAATAGCGACTTGATGTTAAGGATGATCATGAGCTTTCTCCGTTTAACTACCGTTTGTGAGGCGTGAGACCTAATACGTCGCTAAGTGCTGGTGCGCACTTAGTAACTGTTAGTACATCAGCAAAGGGTATGCCATCACCGGAGGGCGTATAGAAAATCTATATTTATCAGCGAGATAGGGTGGTGATGGAAGAAGTTCAGAGCAAATCTATTGTTTGTCGAAGAGAGCGGAATTAATCATTTGATAAATCATGGCGGCGTACTGATTATTTGGTTAAGTCACAGAAACTTCACGATCGATTTGTCCCATTCGCGAAGGTAAGCGAACTCACTCAGTCGCATCCTCATCAAGGATGCCGCTCTTCTTGAGACGGTAAGCCAGCGCAGGCCGAGTTAATCCGAGGATTCGAGCGGCTTGCGCAACGTTTTGCTGAGCAAGATCCATTGCGCGTCGCATCAGCTGCTCTTCCACCGCTTCCAGGCTTATGCTTCGTTCGAATATCTGCGTGACCCAATCGGCTGCGCTTTCCCTGTCTTCAGCCTGAATCAGCGAGCCATCGGCATTGAGACGATTACCATGCAGAGTGCCCGCTTTCGGGGAGACCGCAAAAAGAGCGTCCTGCCCTATGGTTTCATTGCTGTCAGTCAGAATGACGCCGCGCTCAAGCACATTCTCCAATTCGCGGATATTGCCCGGCCAAGCGTAACTGAGACACAGCTCTAGAGCCTTGTCTGACAAACCTAACGTGCGCTTGTGATACTGCAGATGAAACTTGCTTAGGAAGTGCTCGACCAGCAGCGGCAGGTCCTCAAGCCGCTCGCGAAGCGGAGGGACCTGAACCGGAAACACATTCAGACGGTAATAAAGATCCGCGCGAAACCGGCCTGCCTCGACCGCATCGGCGAGGCTCTCATTGGTGGCAGCAATGACCCGCACATCGACCTTGTGGGTCCGAGAGCCGCCTACGCGTTCGAGTTCCCCCTCTTGCAGCACCCTTAGTAAGGTCGCCTGCGCTCTGGGCGTCAGTTCTACCACTTCGTCCAGAAAGATGGTCCCGCCGCTGGCGCGCTCGAAGCGCCCTGGGCGGGTCTGATTGGCGCCGGTAAACGCCCCTTTCTCAACGCCGAACAGTTCGGCCTCAATCAAGTCCTGCGGGATGGCAGCGCAGTTCACGGCGATAAACGCTTGCTCGGCGCGATCGCTGCGAAGATGGACGCTCCGTGCGATTACCTCCTTGCCGACGCCGGTTTCTCCGAGCAAGAGGACGGAGATTTTGCCCTTGGCTGCCTTGTCGATCGTCTTGCAAACGGTCATGTAGGCGGGAGAGCGTCCTATACCGTAGTACTGGCCCTCTTGCCTCTCCAGGCACGTGCGCAGCGAACTGATCTGCGATTGCAGTTCATACAGCTCCTCGATGATTGGATCGGCTTGAAAGTAGCGTCTGAATTCCGCGGCGTTTTCCCACTGCTCGGCGGGTTTGCCGATAATAATGCAGCGTTCATCGCCGCACCCGCGACAGCTGGTTTCCTGGATGATGATCTCGCGTTTCATGAACGAGGAGCTGTACGCACATGCGTAGCCAAGCAGGGACCAGCAAACGGGCTCATCCATCAGGCCCACCTCGGTCAGGCAGCTCTCGACCTCAAAGGAATCAATCCATTCAAGCTCGCAGTAAAAATGGCCAGCCTCCTGGTCCACTTCCAACTGAATGGGCTTCGCATTGACCATGCCCTTCAAGGAGTGCAACTGCGGTCCAACCAGGAACATTTCCAGCTCTGGACTGTTCGGTCTCAGCTTGCGGGCCATTTCGGCGTCTTTGAGTCCAGATTGGTAGCCAAGTCGCAGGAAGAATCCCTTGGCGCGCTCGATACCCAGGCTATTGATGAGTTCACGGCGGAAATTTGCCATCGCCGACACCTGCATCAGCAACATGCGCTGCTCGCCGAACCAGATCTTGCCTTCTGTGCTTTGAAAGCGAATCTGCTCACTCAGGTCCTGATAGTCGGAGTATTTAAGCGTCGCGTTGTAACTGGTAGTCATCAGTAAGGCCTCGATTGTTGTTTTGGGGAGGTCTTGATTTCGCCCCTGGATAAGAGGTGCGAAAAGAGCATCTGTGATGCCAACCGGTACGAGTCCGTGCAGCGTGTTGAGCAAGGGCTATCTTCACAACGCGAAGCTAGCTAGATAGCGCTCTCCGGCTCTACGGAAAACACCGCAGCCTCGATTGTCGCTTCAACGACGAAGGCTGGTCACTGCAACCGCTAAGAGGGGCGATTCATATACAGACGGCCGATACCTGCAGCCAGGCTGGACATAGCCGTGGACAACAACTCACGACTTACCAGGTAAAAGTCGGGTCAATATCTACGACCTTTACCCGACCAGGAGCCCGACATTCGGCAAATGCCCGCTCGTGGGCCGGGGGAACGATATGACTGACGCTACACCAGCGTTGTCAGGCATTCCCTTCTAGATATGCATTCCGATTCTATGCATTCGCACCGCCGTCGACCGTCAGGCTGATGCCAGTCACCATATTCGCGGCAGGGCTTGCAAGAAATACGACTGCGCTGGCGATTTCTCGCGGCTCGGCGTAACGCCCTATCGATGTCAGACCTCGCTGGAAATCAGCACTTTCGCCATTGGCAGGATTCGCCTCAGTATCGGTCGATCCGGGCAGGACAAGATTGACCGTAATGCCCTGCGGGCCCAGTTCACGTGACAGGCCACGGGTGAACGAAAGAAGTGCCGACTTCGACATGGCATAAGCCGTGATGCCCGGAAACGGGACACGCTCAGCCAAAGCCGACCCGATCGAAATAATACGGCCGCCTTCGCTCAGGTGCGGTATTGCGGCTTGTGCGGCCACAAACGGCCCGCGGACGTTAACATCCATCATCGCCTGAAATTCTGCGAGGTCGACCTGCGCGACCGGTCCTACCAAACCGATGGCCGCGCTGTTGACGAGGATATCGAGGCCACCCAATGTATCGACGATCTCCCTGACGGCCCGCTGGATAGCCTCCGGATCAGCACTATCGGCCTGAATGGCCAAACTGCGTCTACCCATTTTTTCCATGGAAGCCACAATGTGTTCTGCCTGCTCAGCAGAGCGCCGATAAGTGATTGCAACGTCCGCGCCGTCTGCAGCCAAGGCCTGTGCGATCGCGGCACCAATACCGCGGGAGCCTCCGGTTACCAGTGCACGTTTGCCAATGAGATTCATACTGTGCCCTCCATGAAGACAGCAAGGCATGTCTAGCCAGGGTTGAATAAAGATACCGTTGCTGATTGATGACAATCGGCGAGATCGGTGTAGTAGTGATGTGAGGCAGTATTGAAAGCGGCGTGTTTGTAAATCATCCATCGCCGTGATTTGTTCTGGTGATCTCGGCCCGATCGCTTGACACTGCCCCCTCGAAAACGTCGTAGACGACAGCCTGATCATTGCCCCATACAGCACCGACCTTGAACCCGCGGGCAATCCGTAATGAGCAATCGATATCGCGCCGCCACGCCGAATTGGCTATTGCTGGACAGAGCTATCTGTCCGCTGCAAGGGTAGCCGCAGCCACACCACCGGCGAAAAGAGGCTTAAGGTATTTGTCATCGACACCTTTCCCTATTTTTTTCAGACACAGATAAAGCGCCTGTTGGAAAAAGGATAAGCAAGGGTTTACCGATCCATAATCCAGAGAAAAATGAATAGCTGTTTCGGTTTTCTCGAACGCTTCAACCTATGGACGCATATGGTCTGTCAGCATCTGATCCCAGATCGGTGGGCTACCGATCTGCTCACTGAGAAAGCTACTTAGCACACGCAGCTTGGGCGAAGCTCTCTGCGACTGGCGATAGACCACAGATATATTGCCGCCACGCGGCGCATAGGGTTCCAGCACCTCTTTCAACTCACCATTCACAATGGCCTGCGCGGCCAGGAATGTGGGCAGTATGGCAAGCCCAAGCCCTGCCTTGGCCGCCTCCATCAGTTGATGACCACAATTGGTACGCATCCGGCAGCGCACACGGAATGACTCCAATGCGTCGTTCACCGGTAGCGTCCACATGCCATGTGGTTCTCGATTCACATACAGCATGGCGAAATGCTGAGCCAAGTCTTGCGGTGTCTGTGGTGTGCCATGAGCATTCAAGTAATCAGGGCTGGCGCAGATGATATGGCGGTTGGGAGTAATGGTCTTGGCCACCAGCGAAGAGTCCGGCAATTCACCAATACGAACCGCGGCATCGAAACCCTCTTCCTGCAAGTTGACGCGCCGGTCGTCGAACTCAACGTCCAGATACAACTCAGGATACTGCTTGGCAAAAGATGCCAAAATCGGCGTCAGATAGCGCATACCGAAAGCCGCCGGAGCAGCAATACGCAGATTTCCACGGACACTCGACTGTGAGGTCAGAACTGCATTCTCGGCATTTTCTATGTCAGCAAGAATTCCGGTGCAATGACGGTAAAAAACCTCACCCGACTCAGTCAGACGGGTCTGTCGGCCACGCTCCAGTAGGATGCATCCTAGGCGTTTCTCTAGTTGCTGAATGCGCTGGGAAACCATCGACTTGGCTGTGCCCAAACGACGAGCGGCCTCGGAAATACTCCCGGTGTCCACTACAGCCACGAAAGCATGCATTTCAGATAGTTTATTCATGTTCTTATCCACAGAAATTGACTTGCATGCTTTTTTAGACTGACCGCCCAAGGGCTGCTTGTTCTGCACAATATCAGCAGAAAGCAAATTTATCGGCGGGGTCCAGGGACCTCTATGGAATTGTCCTCCGCGGGACACGGGTGGTTAGCCAAACCGGCCAGAAGACAGCTACTCATGGGTTGCGCTGGGTGGTTAGGTGGTGAAGCTCACCGCCGCCTATCAACGTTCAAATGATGAAGCAGGAACGACTTGGTTTCCTCATAGCTCCACTGCGCGCCGCTGCCTCATAAGTTCAGTAAACGGCTGTTTCGCTCACCGCAATTGAGAAAAATTCTGCTATTGAGCTCTACGACACCCCGGTACAGGCCTAAGGCCTGATCCGGGAAATTAATTCAAATCGATTGGGTAGAGCACAGCGCACGGGCACCGTCTGGCTCATTACCTGCGCTTTGAGAGGTCCTAAAGCGCATTGCTCCAGCCCACCTCGCATCAAACGAGTCCCGGCTTGGCGCTGATCGTCAATCAAGCGGAAACCAGTTTCTCGTAGTCAGAGAACGGCTTGAGCGCACAGTACTGCACATGCAGCAGATTCTCTTTGACGTAAGGCAGCGCCTCGATATATCCACGCGCCTCTTCGAAGGTGGCGGACTCCAGTTCAAACGCTGCACCGGGACCCGCGGCCAGCCCATGGACGGCGCGAACGATGCCGTCGGCGAGGCCTTGCCAGACGTGTAATACCTCCGGCTCCGCGAGTCGCTTGAAGTCCTCTGCCGGTCCATCAGCGCGGCGAGTCAGAATCACGAAGGTTTTCATAACACCCCCTCCGTTTCCAGCGGCTGTCGCTGGGTTGTTGCGCCGTCAGCAACGTGCGCCATTATGCCGGTCTGGCCGACGGCCACGTGCGGTTTGAGCTCGTGGCTGGGGGTGTAGTCCCCTCCGTTCTGGGACCGGAACGGTATGGCCGTGTCGGTGAACAAATCCTCGAGGCGTCTGCGCCAAGCCTCTTTGGCTGCGACAGCACCTGTGGCGGTCAAGCTGCCAGTGCCGTAGATGGCGAACGTAGGCAGCACATCAAACCCCGGGAAGTAGAGCGAGCCGTGCGTGATCGGGAACAGCAACTGCTCAAGTGGGCCGTTGATACCGCGGGGTGAGTAGTCTTCAGCGGGCCCGCCGACAGCGACCGACAACATGGCCCGCTTTCCCTTGAAGGCCCCGTCACCATAGCGATAGGCGTTGCCAGCGCCCTTGTAGCCGTGGGCGAGTCCGGCGGCCCAGACGCGATCTATCCACCCCTTCATGATGGCCGGCATGCCGTACCACCACAGTGGAAACTGGAAGATGACAGCATCTGCCGCTAACACCTTTTCTTGCTCTGCCGCCACGTCAGGGCTTTGGCGGTTATGACGGTAGGCGTGGGCGGACTCTGCGCCGAACGACAGCCGCTGAAGGTTGGCCCGCTCGGGAAAGTCGTGTTCGTCGAACGTCGCTTTCCAGCCCATGGCGTATAGATCGGATTGCAGGACCTCGTGCCCTTGGGCAGTCAGGCATTCAACAGACACATCCACCAGTTGCCGCGTCAGCGACGAAGGCTCGGGATGGGCATAGATGATCAGTACTTTTTTCGACATGAATGACGGCTCCGCTGTGATGTCGGAGGGAGTGTCGCGGGGCTCGGACAACCTGTGAAATCGCAAAATTTTCCTGCTAGCATCAGCCCGATGGATACCAGACGCCTTGATCTCAATCTGCTTGTGACACTGGAGGCCCTTCTCATTGAGCAGAACGTGACCAGGGCGGCCGCCCGTCTGCATTTGAGCCAGCCAGCGGTCAGTGCACAGTTGAGTCGCCTGCGCGACGTCTTCAACGACCCGCTTCTGGTCCCCGCGCAGCGTGGAATGACACCCACCGTCAAAGCCCTGGAGCTGCTCGTCCCGCTTCGCCAGGCACTCGACCAGGTAAGGGCCACCGTCACCACTCACCTGAATTTCGAGCCCGCGACGGCGAACTTGACTGTATCGATCGCCTGCACGGATTACGTGCAGGCGGCCTTGATCAAACACCTCGTGGTCGCCATGCGACGCGAAGCGCCGGGTGTCCGTATCGCACTGCGCATCCTCGATGTACCGCAACTGGAGCTGCAGATGACCCGCGGCGAGGTGGATCTGGCCGTGATCAACATGAACGGGGTTCCACCCGCACTGCACTCGCAACACCTCTATGACGAGCGTTACGTGCTGATCGGGCGCCGTGGGCATCCAAGCCTGCGCGCGGACCTGACGGTGGAGGAGTTCGCGCAGCTGGAACATGTCGTGGTGTCGCTACGCGGCGGAGGCTTCTCTACCTCGGTGGATAACGCCTTGGTAGCGCGGGGGCTGCGGCGTAACGTGGTGCTGTCAGCGTCGTCATTCCTTCCAGTACCGGAGTTGGTCGCTCAGTCGGATTGTGTGGCCCTGGTTCCCCGTCGTCTCGTAGAGGGGCGTAGCGAGCAGCTGCTGTGCGTAGCCCCTCCCTTGCCGGTGGAAGGTTTTGCGATTGGCATGTTCTGGCATGAGCGGTCGGATGGGCACGCCGGCTTCAAATGGGTGCGTGAGTTCATCGCTCTCGTGGCCGATTCTCGGGCATCCCTTAACAGCGTCGAACCGGCTCAACCTGAATCGAGCACTGCGCCTGGCAGTTAGGCGCATTGCTTGAATGCAGCCTCACGTCCGCTATTGGCCGGTAGCAGCAGGCGACGAGGGGCCGCTTCCGGCCAGAAGCGGACGTTCCCGGATGTGGTACCTGCCTCAACGCTTCGATCCAAGCAGAGCTAATCCAATGCCTCCCAGGACGATTAAGGACGCCACTACTATCCGGGCTGAAAGCGGCTCGTTGAGCAGCATCACACCTGCAATAGAAGCAAGCACTGGAACGCTGAGCTGAAGGGTTGCGGCTGTTTGCGCCTGAAGGCGTTTCACTACTGCGTACCAGACTACGTAACCTGCCCCGGATGCTAGAACTCCGGATGCTACGGCGTACAGTGCGCCTGCCGAGGTGATGTACAGATCCGCTTGCAAGAATGCTACAACCGCGACAGCAGCCACTAACGGCAGGCTCCGCAGGAAGTTTCCTGCCGTATCCCGAGCAGGGCTCGCAGAGCGCTTGCCGAGCACTGAATAACAACCCCAGGCGATACCGGCGATCATCATGAGAAAAGCGCTTTTAGGGGGCTGCGCCTCCCCGCCTGGAGATAACAAAACGATTACGCCGGAAAACGCGACCATCATTCCCAATGCCACTCGCGCGCGAAGCTTCTCTCCGTTCCTCCAGCCTAGGGTGAACATCGTAAGCTGCACGGCGCCGAACAAAATCAATGCCCCGACGCCTGCATCTAGCTGCACATAGGCCAGTGAAAATAGATAGGCATACACAAAGAGATGTATACCGCCGCGCCAGCTGCCACCGAGCGAGCCTGACCGGAACGGTTTCAAGCAGAGCGGTAGAAGAAAGAGAGCGCCGCCGAGCAAACGTATTGCCGTGAAGGAATTAGGATCTATATCTCCGTTCCGCAGCGCTAGACGGCAAAAAACTGAGTTCGCTGCAAAGGCGATGAGACTGAAAGCCGTCGCAGCAAACCATAGCCAAGGCTGCTGGCGAGATTGAGGCCCAGTTACTCTGTCCATTGTGCGCAGTCCTCAGCAGGCGGCGTTACGAGTGCTATTTCATCCGGTCAGATAGTCTTCAGCGCAGTTTGAAGCCCTGGTTGGCAACCATGTCCCGCAAGTTTTCACGACCACCCATGTAGTCCATGCTCGTTGCGCCTTCATGCACCGCGCCTTGCCAGGTCTTGGGCTTCATTCCCTGCGTGGTACGGAATTCAAGACACGCTTGCTCGTAGCGTTCGAGATACTCCCGATATCGGCCATGGTTATAGCTGTTATGGTGAAGGACTACAGGTTGGGCCGGACGTGGTCGCATGCTGCTGGTACGAGAAATGTCAGGGCGGCCCACAGCCATGCCAAAGCTGACGAAGCTGTTGTGCGGCAGGTTGATGATCTCAGCGACTTCTTTGGCGGCGTTTCTCATTACCCCCAGAAATACGATGCCCAGCCCCATGGACTCTGCGGCCAGCGATGCGTTTTGTGCGGCCAAGGTGGCGTCGATGGATGCCATCAGAAACGAATCGAGATATTCAAGAACCACCGGATCGCTGCCTTGCTCTTTGGTGATTTCAGCGTTCCGAGACAGATCTGCGATCCACAGCAGGAGCACAGGCGCTTCCTCGATCCAAGGGATGCGATCTGTAGGTACGGTGCGAGCAATGGTGTCAGACAGCTTCTGCTTCAATTCCGGATCGGTTACGGCAATTAGGCTCCATTGGTTAAACCCCGATGAATTTGAGGCGGACTGAGCCGCAAGCACCATCGTTTCAAGGGCACCTTGAGGAAGTGCGTCCGGCAGAAACGTCCTGACGGACTTGTGGCTCACCATCGCTTCTACCTGGGGTGTCCAGATGATGTGCTCCGGCTTTTGCTGAGCCGAGCCATACCGTTGTTCAAGTAATGCAGCCTGGTTGTCTGTAGGGCCGATCATGTGATGTATCTCCGTAACTGAGAAAATTCAATGACCGCAGAATACGTGGCTTGAGCCGTCGGATAATCCCGTCAAAGCCGCCTTCTGTTTTCATACTCATGGACAATCCCCGAGATGTAGGTAGCATGCTGGCATGGATCATCTCGTCGCTATTCGCACCTTTCAGCGCATCGTTGAGACGCGCTCCTTCACCAAGGCCGCTGCGCACTTGGGCATGCCTCGTTCGACCGTGAGCAAGGCACTCCAAGACCTGGAAGCGCATCTGGGCACCAAGCTTGTACAACGCACCACCCGATCGGTGGCGTTGACCATGGAGGGCGCCGAGTATTACCGCCGGATCAGCACACTCGTCGACAAGCTGGACGAAACCGAGGAGGCCATGCGCGGAATGGGCGCCGCCGCTGGCGGTCGGCTGAGGATAGACCTGCACTCATCAATGGCGAACTTTGTGCTGATACCTGTTCTTGAGGAGTTTCGAGAGCGTTATCCACACATTCAGTTAGCGCTTGGCGTAGGTGATCGGCCCGTGAACCTTATCGAGGAGGGTGTCGACTGCGTGATCCGTGCAGGTAAGTTGGCGGACTCCTCTCTGATTGCAAAAACGCTTTACAGAGATCAACTGATCACCTGCGCCAGCCCTGGCTATCTCGAACGCCACGGCGTGCCTAGAAATCCGACCGATCTGGAAAACAGCCATAAGATTGTAGGGTATTTCAGTGCTGCGTCTGGAGAGGTATGGCCGCTGCGTTTTCGCAATCGGGGCAAGGAGCATCAAATTGTTCGGTTTGATATTGCGGCTAACGACAGCGCTGCGCTGATCGGGATGATGGTGAATGGCATGGGTGTCGGTCAGACCTTCCGCTCTGTAGCTAATCGGTTTCTGCAATCGGGTGAACTTGTGCCGGTTTTGGACACGTGCACGAACTCAGTGATTCCAATATCAATTATTTATCCCCCGACTCAGCAGCTTAACGCCCGCCTCAGAGTTTTTTTGGACTGGATCATCGAGCGCTTTTCTGAGTATCGATAGCCGCGATTGGTCGACTTCTTCCGATCGCCACAGATAGCAATCGGCCAGAAGCAGTCTTCAGTGCATGTCCGCTCTTGGCCGGAAGCAGTCCCTCTTTGCTGGCTGCTACCGGCCAAACCTCGCCGCTAGCGCGCGGCCACCCCTCTGGGTTTATAGAACAGGAAACTGCCGATCTCCTTGGTCTTGATATACGTCTTGGACCAATCCACAGAAGCGCTGCGGTCGTGGAAGAACAGCGCCCCATTGGTGCGGTCTGGCAGTTGCTGGTTGAGGGCTTTGCGGGCGATTTCCTTGGCGATGGTGTAGCGATCTTCCTCCTCGACCTGATCGGACCGACCGTCACACCACCAGGAAAACTGACAGGGACTTTTTTCCGAACCCTGCTTGACCACTGCACAAACCGTATCGGGAAAATCCTTGCTGCCCAGGCGGTTCAGCACCACATTCGCCACCGCCTCCATATCCTCAATCGCACCGCCTTTTGCTTCCCAATAAATCGTCCGTGACAGGCATGTAATGGCGTCGTCCATGGGGGCCTTGCCGGCGGGGTCGACGGCCTGAACTTCAGTTTTGCTCAGCGGCGTCGCTTGTGGGGCGGCCTTCAAACTGTCCTTCTCGGCGGCTTTTAGCTCCAGCACTTCAGCCTTGTCTTCGGCGGCGGTTTTTACCGCCGGTTGGGCGTCGGCGGCGTGAAGTTGGCCCCCACACAGCATGAGGCTGACGCAAATGACTTTTGAGAGGCCGTGCATGGTTGGTACTTCCTGTTAAACCGCAGGGTAGTGATAGTGCCGAGTGTACTCGGTGCACAAAGGAGACAACCCGGTTCCGTTTTCTTTCCCGTTGGTGGCAAAGGGGCGGACAAATTATTCATAGTCCACGCGTCTGCTTTTGGCTGTGGATTCAACCGATAGCTGCCACTCGCGGAGGTCCGCAATCGGCCAGGAGGGACAGCGATCCCAATAAATAAATCTGTCCCTTTTTTCAAAGTGGAGTAGTCATGGGGTATAAATTTTTCTATCGCTTCTGTAGAAACCTGCCCGCTTTGAATGCAGTTCTTTTGCAACGTAGTCGGCGTCGATATTTGTCTCGTTGCCTTGGTTTGCAAGCCGTGATCGCATGATTGATTTGCCTGTTTCTTGGTGGTTGACGGTTTTCGATTAATGTTTGCATGAGTAAAATTCCATTTTGACTGTGGCATAAATGGAACTGTGGGTAGTTTTGCGATTAACAATTTTGAATTTTTGATATTTTATCTGTTAATGCAAGCCTACGTGGCAGGTATTTTATTGAAGATAGATATCTCTTCGAGGATCTCGGCCTCAGACTTTTTTCCATCAACGAAAGAGCCAAGGTCGTAAGCAATTGAGGCTAGCCTGTCGAGGCGCTGACTTGCTCCGTCTGCTGCGGTGCCACTTATAAATACCATTCGCGAGAGTCGCATCGAGTAGTCGTAAGTTGCCCCGTCCAGAGTTAAGTTTGGCTTGCCTCCTGTGTTACGTCTTACAGACATCAGCTCCTGTTGCCATAGCGTTCTAATTTTTGCGTACAGCTCTGGGCTGATGTTGCGACTTTTTGTTGATAACTTTATATCTTGCACGCTACCTAAGGACTGTAGTGCATCGAGTCTTTGAAATTTTACTCCGCGAGCTTGCTCGATTTCTTGCCAGTTGTCCTTGATATCAAAGTCATACACTCGCGCCGATGCTGTTGAGATAGAAAGTTTATGGCCTTGCGCAGTGTCTTTAATGTATATCACCCTTTCCGGCAAGCTGCTGCGGATCAGGACCTGTATAGTTGAATCACTGGTGTATGCATCCTTGAATACAGTTTTTAGCTTTTCTGAATACTGCCCTGCCATTCCTAGCGTTGAATTGTGAGGAGACAAATATTCTTGAGGCCTCACGTCGGGGGAAAAAATTAAAGCGGCGGCCAGGAATGCGTTCAGTAAGAGTCTCATGGTTGGCATCCGTATTCGTTAGGTGGCTTCCTGTAGCGATCGTCCGTTGCCGAATAAGCATTGGCCAGAGCGCAGCAGACTTTGATGTCATCCTCGCGGCTTTTTAGTGATTCCTTGAATAAGTGCGCGGCCACTTCATAGTTGGACTGCTTGAAGAATATTTCATCCGCTATGTCAGGCATGATTCTCATCGATCTGGCAATATTTTTTATGAGGCCCCTGGTTTTGTCGTATATTTTTCCAAGGGCGTCTTCATGCCTGTTTTTGTGCAATAAGTCATGGATATCTATGAGCGGATCATTCATCGTTATCGCCTGCTAGCAGTTTCGCGCTAGCCTCAGGCATTACCACTCTAGTGACTTGGCTCCAGCTTTTTCATTTTGCTGATACATCATGAAAATGGTCGGGTAGTTGCACATATCCAAACCGCTTTGGCAGTAGTCTTTGATTACGCGATCCATTACCGCTCGGTCTGTTGCCTTGGTGGCCGATTTGAATGCAGTGAGGCTTTGTTCTTCCATCATTCTTAATGTTGTGTTTTGGCACATGTCGAGACCGCTTTCGCAGTAGTCATGCTTCACCCGTTCCTTGATGTAGGCGATTACTTGCTGTTTTTGCGCTTCTGAGCCGTCAAATTCCATCGGGTGTACAAAATTTGCTGCGCTGACGCTTGCGGACAGACCCAGTAATGTCAGTGCGATAAATGTTTTTTTAGTCATGGTTTATCTCGTTAGGGATGATTAATAGTGTGTTTCTTGGGCAGCCAGAAACGTCGCCTACTCAGCGAGTAAGGAGGGGCGCTGCAATAGTTTTTGTACCCGCCCCTTGATTGGCGAGGGAGTGAGGCTATGAAGATCATGGTGGATTTGACCAAGTCCATTTGCCAGGATGCCGAGGTGTCCGTACTGTCGAAATGATTCTACGCGAGTGGCCGAATCATGATGGTACTTGGTTGATATGTATAGGGGCGTATAGCGTCTAACACCTTCGGCGCTGCGAGAGTTGGCCCGAACCCCGTGCGACTGGAAAACCAACCTACAGCCTTGCCCTTCAAACCACCCTCACGCTAAAGTCCCTCCGTCGCGGTCAATCCCGCGGCCGGGTGTGGTAGCCCGGAGTTTTCACGAAGGCGCGGTAGCGCCATAGCCGAGAGCAGGCGCTTTTTTTGTGCCTGCTGTTTTCTCGTGCAGTTATGGCGGGCCGTGTGAGGCAGGCTTCGGCCTGGCCGGCGTTCCTTCGTGAGCTGGTCTACCACCCTTGCACGGTCCGCCTCCATTCGTGTGGTAGCGAAAGAGGCGGTCTTTACCAACACGAAGGAGCATACGGATTATGCATTTTCCCCCTTTTACCCAAGGGCTCCACCTTGGGCTGCCTGCTGTGCCATCAACCTCCAGCCTGGAGGTGTGTCATGCGCGATGACACGATCATTCCCTTTCCACTAAACCCCAAACCTTCACACGATAAACCGCGGCAAAGCTGCCCATTCCAGGCCCAGGCCGAGTTGCGGCTGGCGATGCTGCGCCGGTTGTTCAAGGCGCTGGCGCACGCCCGGGTTCGGCCCGAGCTGGCGAACGATGTTGAGCAGCAGTATCGGCATGCCCGCGAGTTGCTGCGTGAGGTCGCGCAGTTGTACGGCAACGCCCTGGTCGAGGCCGAGAGGAGGGCGCGTGATGCACAGGCCCTTCGATAGTCACCTGGTCAGCCATGACGGTCATGCCGGGGCGTCCATCGCCTGGTCGCAGGATTGCCAGCAGGCGTTCAGCGACGGGGTGGCGTGCGCCAATGCCTGGCTGGGCAGCGACGGTTCGGGGTGGCTGTGGGCCAACCTGATCGTGGAGCGCGATGCGTTGCCCAGCGGCATCGAGCGGCGGGCGTTCGAGGTGGGCTTTCTGAGCCGTGTGCACCAGCGTCTGTGTTCGCCGTTGGGCGGCAATCACCAGGCGCGGCAAACGCTGCTGAGGTTGTAGCCCGGCAGGGCGCTTGCGCTGAGCGCCCTGCTTCTCTATCCGTTGCTGGTGCCTGGTGAGTGGCCAGGCGGGATGGGTTTAGCTGACGGGTATCCTGGCTGGTTCGAGGTGACGTCCGCCGGCCAGGGCGGCCTGCATCTCGAGGGTCTGCTCGTGGGGCACGCCGAGGGCGATGGCGCTGGCGTCGTTCAAGCGCTCGTAGTCGCTTTCGGACAGGCTCAGGCGCAGCGCACCGAGCGTGGCATCGAACTGCGCGCGGGTGCGCGAGCCCAGGATGGGGATCAGGCTGGTGCTGGACTGCCGGGCCTTGTGCAGCAGCCAGGCAACCGCGACCTCGGTCGGGGTGCTGCCCAGGTTCCCGGCGATATCGATCAGGGTGTCGATGATCGCGGTTTCCCGGGCGCTGGTTTCGGCATGCACGAGCATGCCCAGTTTGGTCGCGCGGCTGTTGTCGTTGCCGTTGCGGTACTTGCCTGTCAGCAAGCCCCCGGCCAGCGGTGACCATTGGGTGACGGCCAGGCCCAGGGCTTCTGCCATGGGGATCAGCTCGCGGTCGGCGCTGCGTTCGGCCAGGCTGTATTCCAGCTGGATGCCCGCCACTGGAGACCAGCCGCGCAGGTCCGCCAGCAGGTCGGCGCGGGCAATGCGCCAGGCCGGGAAGTTGGACAGGCCGATGTAATGGATCTTGCCGGCGCTGACCAGATCGTCGAAGCCACGCATGATTTCTTCCATGGGCGTCAGGCCGTCGCTGATGTGTGCCCACAGCAGGTCGATATGGTCGGTGTTCAGGCGTCGAAGGCTTTCTTCGACGGCGCGCACCATGTTCTTGCGGCTGTTGCCCAGTTGGGAGACGCCAGCGGCCGGGGTCGTGCCCAGGGTGTATTTGGTGGCCAGGACGAAGTGATCGCGGTCGGAGGCGATGAATTCGCCGAGCAGGGCTTCCGCCTGGCCGGCCTGGTAGCCGTTGGCGGTGTCGAGGAAGTTGCCGCCCGCTTCGACGTACCCTTCGAAAATCTGCCGGGCTTCGTCACGCTCGGCGCCATGGCCCCAGCCCGTGCCAAAGTTACCGGTGCCCAGGGCCAGTTCGGATACGCGCAAGCCGGTACGCCGGCCAAATGTGCTGTAACGCATGGGGGATCTCCTGGTGACAGGCCGCCCGGTGGCGACCCGAGGGTGTAAAAAAGCATGGGGGGCTGGTAGCGGCCGCCCCATGCAAGGGACTGAACGGTTACTGGCCGAGGCGCTCGATGGCCGCGGCGACGCCGGCACCGTAGGCGGGGTCGGCCTTGCTGCAGTTGCCGATGTGCCGTTCGATGACCACGGACGAGGCGCCGTTGATGGCACGCGCGGTGTTGTCGAACAGCGCTTGCTGCTGCGCCGGTGACATCAGGCGGAACAGGGCGCCGGGCTGCGAGTAGTAGTCGTCATCGACGCGGTGGTTCCAGTGGTCGGCTGCGCCTTCCAGGCTCAGTGGCGGCTCCGCGAAATCCGGCTGATCGGCCCATTCGCCCGCGCTGTTGGGCTCGTAGGCGAGGCGGCCGCCCTGGTTGCCATCGACGCGCATCTGGCCGTCGCGGTGGTAGCTGTGGAAGGGGCAGCGCGGCGCGTTCACCGGGATCATCGAGTGGTTCACGCCCAGGCGGTAGCGCTGCGCGTCGCCGTAGGAGAACAGCCGCCCCTGGAGCATCTTGTCGGGCGAGAAGCCCACCCCGGGGACCACGTTGCCGGGGTTGAACGCGGCTTGCTCGACCTCCGCGAAGACGTTGTCCGGGTTGCGGTTGAGCTCCAGGGTGCCGACCTCGATCAGCGGGTAGTCGTCGTGGGGCCAGACCTTGGTGAGGTCGAACGGGTTGAGGTGGTAGCTGCCGGCGTCGTTCTCCGGCATCACCTGCACGTACAGGGTCCAGCGGGGGAAGTCGCCGTTCTCGATACTCTCGAAGAGGTCGCGCTGGTGGCTCTCGCGGTCGCCACCGACCAGCTGGGCCGCCTCGGCATCGGAGAGGTTCTGGATGCCTTGCTGGGTTCGCCAGGTGAACTTGACCCAGTGCCGCTCATTGGCGGCGTTGATGAAGCTGAAGGTGTGGCTGCTGAAGCCATGCATGTGACGGTAGCTGCGGGGGATGCCCCGGTCGCTCATGACGATGGTGACCTGGTGCAAGGCTTCCGGCAGGTTGGTCCAGAAGTCCCAGTTGTTCTGCGCGCTGCGCATGCCCGTGCGCGGGTCGCGTTTTACCGCGTGATTGAGGTCGGGAAACTTCAGCGGGTCGCGCAGGAAGAACACCGGTGTGTTGTTGCCGACCAGGTCCCAGTTGCCTTGCTCGGTGTAGAACTTCAGGGCGAAACCCCGGATATCACGCTCGGCATCCGCCGCCCCGCGCTCACCGGCCACCGTGGAGAAACGCACGAAGATGTCGGTTTGCTTGCCGACCTGTGCGAACAGGGCGGCCTTGGTGTAACGGGTGATGTCGTGCGTCACGGTGAAGGTGCCGTAAGCACCGGAGCCTTTGGCATGCATGCGCCGCTCGGGGATCACTTCGCGGTCGAAGTGGGCGAGCTTTTCAAGGAACCAGACATCCTGGAGCAATGCGGGGCCGCGCGGGCCTGCGGTCTGGATGTTCTGGTTGTCGACGACGGGGGCGCCGAAGGCGGTGGTGAGCTTCTTCATGGTTGGCTTCTTCGAATGAGGGGAGGGGGCTTGAACATCACGGTGCGGCAGGGCGAGTTCCGGTTCGGCCGGATGACTCGCCCACGGTCCGCCAGTCAGCAGGCCGTCAGGCGGCGTGTCTGAGTTTGCCGAGGTACTCGGCGGTGGAGATCACCGGCGCATAGCCGAAGCTGAGGGCGGCCATGAACGCCGCATGCACCTGCTCGGCCGGCACCTTGACCCCGTTGAACTCCAGGTCGAGGGTGGCGCAAGCGTCGTGCAGCACCGTGGTGTCGTAGCCGAAATCCACGGCGGCA
>NZ_JAOCAH010000019.1 GCF_029839275.1 Pseudomonas sp. GD03944 | reverse complement strand
TTTCGGCTTGATTGGGTCTTTCCCGTGCAGTTGTCGCTGCATGGGGTAAAGATTAAATTCGACACCCTTCCCGCACTAGACGGCAAAAATTGCCTCTAGCGTTCTATTTAAGGAACGCTATTTGGCATGCGCTTTTCGCCCACTCCTGTCGTCGCCCGGCGGGCCAGTGCCTGGCGACGCAGCCGGCTGTCACGGCGCAGGCGACGCCAGCCGAGCACGGTGCCGCTGAGGCAGATAAACAGGCCACCGGCACTGAAGGCGATGATCAGCGCTTCGCGCAGGTGTGGGCGTTCCAGCAGCGGTTGCCAGTCCCAGCTGTGCAGCAGGTTGAACAGCCAGCGCCCAGCACGCCGGTGCTGGTCGGTGCGGTCGACGATCGCACCGCTGTGCGGGTCGATGTGCAGCCAGCTGGCTTGGGGGTCGTCGAAACGCACCCGCAGCACCGGCAGGCGGCGGTGCTGGAAGCCGTACATGCTCTGCTCCGCCCGGGCGAAGTAGTGGAAGTCAAAACGCTCCAGCCATTCGCTGTGCATCGCCGTGTCCGGCGCCACCGCCTGGGCCGCCGCGAGCAGTACGTCAGCGGGCAACTGGCGCAGAGCCTGGCTGGGCTGGCTGGCAGCAAAAACACGACTGTCACCTTCCGCCGTGCGCGCCACCAGGTACGCCTCGCCACCGACCCGGCGCCACTCCAGCTCCACCGGCAGAAAACCCGGCTCACGGCGCAGCACCGCCAGGGCCTCGCTGACGTCGAGGGGGAAATCCCCGACCTGCAACACCCCGCCCGGGTAGGCCGAGAGGTTCAGGGTCGAGCGGGCATCGAACAGGCCCCAGGGGCGCATCGACATCAACCCGCTGAACACCCACAGCACCAGCAGCACGCCGAACAGCAGGCCGCCGACGTGGTGCCAGCGCATCCAGCCAGCGCCGTAGGGGCTGCGCGAGCCGCTGCGGTAACGCCTCCGGAAGCGCCAGCGCAGCACGCCGACCCAGATGCCCAGCACCGCCATCAGCGTGCCCAGCAGGGACAGGCCGATGACCAGCACCCGCCAGCCGTTGTCCACGCCGAAGCCGCCGCGCAGCGGGTACAGCCAGTGCAGCCAGGCGCCCAGCAGGTTCCAGTGGCGCTCCTGCTGGCTGGCGTCGAGTACCACCTCGCCACTGCGGCTGGACAGGTACAGCCAGGTGCCCGCTTCGTCCTGCAGCTCGACGCGGTGCAACGGCCGCTCGCCGTCCAGGCCACGGGAATGGGTCCAGATGTCTTCTTGCACGTCCCCCAGGTAACGCACCGGCACGCCACCGCCGAACTGCCGGGCGCCGACCAGCGCCCGCTGGGCATCCACCGCTTGCGCCGCCTCGCCGCTGGCGGCGTTCAGCACCCGCCGCTCGCCCGTGGCAAAGGTCAGTACGTAGTGCGGCTGGCCGGCGATGCTGGTCAACCGCAGACTGCTCAGCGCCCCCGCCTGCTGCGCCGCGTCCAGCGCCGTGCAGCAGTCCGCCGGCAGCTCCGGCAGGTTGCGCAGGCGCTCGCCCGGGGTCAGCTTGGGATAGCCGACGTAGAGCATCACCACACCGGATATGAACCACAGCGCCATGACCAGGCACAGGGCGATGCCCAGCCAGCGGTGCCAGAGGTACAGGTAGCGTTTCATGGCGCTCAGAACCGCAGGTGCACAGCCAGTTCCAGGCTGCGCGGCTCACCCAGGTAGTACTGGGTGTTGCTCTGGTGGATGAAGCGCGCGTAGACCTCGTCCGTGACGTTGCGCAGGCGCGCCGTCAGTGCAGTGTTGGCATCCAGGTCGTGGCTCACGAACAGGCCGTACAGCGTGTACGAGGGCACCCACATGGTGTTGGCGTTGTTGGCGTAGACCGAAGACACGTAGCGGGCATCCGCTCCCAACTGCCAGTCCGGGGCCAAGTCATAGGTCAGCCACAGGTTGGCCACCCGCTTGGGGATGTTCACCGGCATCTTGCCCTTGCGCGAGATCACCGTGCCGCCGCTGGCTTCGTTGAAGTCGTCGAACTCGGCCTTGAGCCAGCTGATGTTGCCCGCCGCCAACAACTGCGGGGTGAGCTTGAAGGAGGTCGCCAGCTCGATGCCCTCGGAGGTCTGCTGGCCGGCCTGAATGGTGCTGTTGGGGTTGTTCGGGTCGGTGACCGGGAAGTCCTTGCGCACGATCCGGTAGGCCGCCAGCGTCGCGCTGCCGCGCCCGTCGAGGAAATCGAACTTGCTGCCGACTTCAACCTGGCGCCCGGTGCCCAGCTTGTAGTCGCTGACCTGGCCGATGCTGGCGCTGGTCAGGGTGCCGCCCGGCGGCTCGGCCGAGGTGCTGTATTGGCTGTAGACGCTGAAGTCGTCGGTCACATCGAAGACCAGCCCGGCGCGACCGGTGAAGGCGTCCCAGCGCCGGTCGAGGCGGGCGCCGCTGGCGTGCTCGGTGACCTCGAAATCGATGTGGTCGTAGCGCAGCGCCGTAATCAGCGCCAGGCGCTCGCTGAGCTTCTGCCGGTTCTCGACGAACAGCGCCGTGGTATCGACTTCGGTGCTGCGGCCCTTGGTGCGCGCCGCGCCGGTGCCGGGGATGTCGAGGAAGTGGCCGGGAGTGAAGTTGCCGGGTGCCACCCGGTCGACCAGCGCCGACAGCGACAACGGGTAGTTGGTCTGCTGGTTGCGGTTGAAGTCCAGGCCGAACGCCCAGTCGCTGGCCAGGCCGAACAGCTCGCTGTCGTGGGTCAGCTCCACGCGGTTGCCGTTGACCTCCTGATCGTGGCGCTGGCGGTAGGCCGCCAGGCGCTCGACCTGGGCATTGTCGGCGGTGTAGCGGTAGCGTTCGAGGTTGCGGTAATCGCGCTGCCCCTCGTAGTGGTAGAAGGTGTTGCGCAGCGCGGTGCGCTCATCGAAGCGGTAGTCGGTGATCGAGCGCAGCCAGCGGGTGCGCTGCTCGTAGCGGCCGTCCTCGACGTTGTAGTTGGCGAAGCGGTTGTGCCGGTCGATGCGCAGCTTGCCCTGCAGCGGGTTGAGCACCGGCGTGCCCCAGTACGGGCTGTCTTCCTGCTCTTCCAGGTACTCGATGGCCAGGGTGTGGGACAGGTTGTCGGTGAGGTCGCTCAGCAGCGAGAACGCCAGGTTGTTGGCCCCGCGCTCCTGGCGGTCGATGTAGCCGTTGCTGTCGCTGCGGCTGAAATCCAGCCGCGCGTAGTGGCGCGGGCCGGGGCCGTCATTGAGGGCGTGGTTGTAGCCGATGGCGGTTTCCCGGGTGTCGTAGCGGCCATAGCTGATGCGGGCTTCGCCGCCCTCGGTATCACGGTCGGCCAGGCGGGTGATGACGTTCAAGCTGCCGCCCACCGCCCCGCTGCCGTTGAGAAACGACGACGGGCCGCCGAGCAGTTCCACGCGGTCGTAGATCCAGGCGTCCACCGGGCGCGCGGCGCCGCCGTATTGCAGGTTGATGCCGTTGAACAGCTGGCTGATCTGCGCGCCATTGAACCCGCGGTACGACACGTAGCCGCCCCAGCCGGGCGGCGCCGAGGCGTTCACACCAGGCAAGGCGTTGGCGGCGTCCTGGAAGTTGCGCGCGCCGACGCGCTCCATGGTGGCGCGGTCGGCCACGCTGACGGAAGCCGGGTTTTCCCGGGCGGTCAGGCCCAGGCGCGAGCCGCTTTCGATCGGCGTATCCAGCGCCACGGCGGTGGGCTCGGCGTTCAGCGCAGTGGCGGAAATGGTGCTGTCAGGCAACTGCAGGGCGCTGTCGTGCGCCCAGGCAAGCGGGGTGGCGCCGGCAAGCACTGCCAGCGCGGTCATGCGAAGGGACATGAGTAGGTTCCAGATCAGGTTCGACCAGGCCCGTCACGGCCAGGCGAATGCCGGGCCGAACAGGCGATTTCAGCGGACGAACAGCAGGAACGGGGAAGCGCGGGGGTTGGCGGGGGGCCAGTGGTAACGGACGGGCAGCGCCCGCAGCAGGCGCGGCAAGGGCCGTACGGCCTCGGCGGCAAGCAGCCCGAGCAGGCCGAAGAACGCCGCGAGGATCATCGCGCTGAACAGGCTGCCCAGGGCACAGCCGGTGCCGGTGGCCGGGTTCGGCGCGACGATGCCGGAACCGTCGAGGTTGGCGCCGGCGCCGAAGTTGCCCTCGAACGAGCAGTACTCGCCACTCAGGCCGCTGAGCTGCAGGCCGGCCATCTGGCCGTGACTGATGGCGCAGACGAACGCGCTGAACAGGACGCTGAAATACAGCATCCAGGCGATCAGCGAGCGGTGTCGGCGGGCCAGCTTCATGCAAGAGCTCAGGACAGGTGAAAAACGTGCGGTGCCCTAACCCTAGTCCATCGGCAAGGCAGCGCAAACGGCGCGGATCATATCACCGGGCCTGGGCACCGGGGTGCGGCATGCCGGCGCAGGGCCGACGAAGAGGCAGGCACAGTGCAACGGTGGCAGGATCGAGCTAGCGCGAAAACAGCTTGCGGTAGCCCCGGGGCGAGGTGGCCAGGTGGCGCTGGAAGGTGGTGCGCATGCGCTCCTCGTCGCCGAAACCGCATTGCCGGGCGATCTGGTCGATGTGCCGGTCGGAATCCTCCAGCAGGCGGCGCGCCGCCTCCAGGCGCAGGATCGACACCGCCTTGGCCGGGGAGCGACCGGTCTTGAGCTTGTACAGGCGGGAGAAATTGCGCGGGCTCATGTGGCAATGCTCGGCCAGCACCTCCACCCGCAGGTTGGGCGCGGCGAGGTTGTCGGCCAGCCAGCGGTGCAGCTCGTCGAACGCCGCACAGTCGGGCCCCTCGCCGAACGCCCCGTGATCTCCCGAGCGTTTGAGCGCCACCGCCAGCTCCCGCGCCACCTGCATCGCCACGTCGCGGCCACCGTCGGCCTCCACCAGGGCCAGCGCCAGGTCGACGCCACTGGCCGAGGTCCAGAGGCGGCCCTGCTGCACCACGAGCGCGCCGCGCTCCAGCGGGATGGACGCGTCCCACCCCAGCAACAGCCCGGCTTCGGCCAACAGCACGGCGCCCTGGCACACCGAGGCGGTGCGCCGGCTGGCACGGCCGGCCTCGGCAATCCAGCGCAGCAGCTCGGCAGACTCGGCCACTACCCCTTCGATGTCCGGCGCGCCCGGCACGATCAGGGTATCGATGCCGTTCAGCGGCACCTCACGCACCGCGCAGGTCTCGATCTCCAGCCCCTCCGCCGTGCGCAGCAGGCCGCCCGCGAGGCTCAGGGTAACGGGCCGGTAGCCCGGCAGCTGGCGCTGGGCCAATACCCGGGTGGCGGCCCAGAGCACTGTCTGGGCACCGGCCAGGTCCAGCAGCCCCACACCGGGGTAGACGATGATCAGCACTGCGCGTGGCAGGGCTGGCATGAAATCAGGGTTCTCTGTCATTTGTGTGCCCGCGGTTCGCTTCTACCATGGCTGCTTCCACCGAAACGAGCGCGTGCGCGGGAGCAATCATGGGTAACCACATTCTGATTGTAGGAGCTGGATTCGCAGGGCTGTGGAGTGCATTGGGCGCCATGCGTCTACTCGACCAACAGAACCGCAGCGACGTGCAGGTCACCCTGCTCGCGCCGCAAGCTGAATTGCGCATCCGGCCGCGCTTCTACGAGCCCGACGCGCACAGCCTGTTCGCCCCGCTGGACGCGCTGTTCGACGCCACCGGCGTGCGCTTCGTCCAGGGCCTGGCGCTGCAGATCGACACCCAGGGCCGCGAGGTGACCTACCGCACCGCCGACGGCGAGCAGGCGGTACTGGGCTACGACCGGCTGATCCTCGCCGCCGGCAGCCAGCTGTTCCGCCCACCGGTCCCAGGCCTGGCGGAGCACGCCTTCGACGTCGACCGCATCGAGCAGGCGGTGCGCCTCGAACAGCACCTGATGGGCCTGGCCAGCCAGCCGGATACCCCCGCCCGCAACACAGTGGTGGTGGTCGGCGGCGGCTTCACCGGGATCGAGACCGCCACCGAGTTGCCGACCCGCCTGCGCGACATCCTCGGTGACGACGCGAAGGTCCGCGTGGTGGTCATCGACCGCGGCGCGCAGATCGGCGCAGCCCTAGGCGACGGCATCCGCCCAGCCATCGTCGACGCCTCCCGCGAGCTGGGCCTGGAATGGCAACTGGGCACCTCGGTCGCCTCCATCGACGCCGGCGGCGTGGTGCTCGACAACGGCCAGCGCATCGACGCCAGCACGGTGGTCTGGACCGTAGGCTTTCGCGCCAGCCCGCTCACCGAGCAGATACCGGCGCCGCGCGACCCCACCGGCCGCCTGCAGGTCGACGGCTACCTGCGGGTCGAGGGCCTGAGCGATGTGTACGCGGCCGGCGACACCGCCCGCGCCGCCACCGACGAGCTGGGCAACATCTGCGCGATGTCCTGCCAGCACGCCATCCCGCTGGGGCGCTACGCCGGGCACAACGCGGCGGCCGATCTGATCGGGGTCAAGCCGCGGGTCTACAGCCAGCCCAAGTACGTGACCTGCCTGGACCTCGGCGCCTGGGGCGCGGTGTACACCGAAGGCTGGGACCGCCAGCAGAAGCTGGTCGGCGCCGAAGCCAAGGAGTTGAAGCAGCAGATCAACACGCTGTGGATCTACCCGCCGGCCGCCACGGACCGCGCCGCAGCCCTGGCCGCTGCCGACCCGTCGATCCCGGTGGCCTGAGGCAACCCCCTGCCCCGCCCACGACAGCCCCGTGGGCGGGATCAATAACGGCTGAAGGCCTGCCGGTACGCGGCGGGCGTCAGCCCGGTGAGCGCCTTGAACATGCGCCGCAGGTTGGCGTCACTGCTGAAGCCCAGTTGCTCGCTGATGGCGGTGACCGGCAGCGCTGTCAGCGTCAGACGTTCGCTGGCCTGGTTCAGTTTGATCCGCCGGGCATACGCCGCCACGGCCTCCCCGGTTTCCGCCTTGATCCGCCGCGCCAGCGTCCGTTCGGACAGCCCGAGTCGGTCGGCCAGCACCTGCACCGTCAGGTGCTCGGCCGGCAGGTGCTCGATCACACCGTGCGCCTGGCGCAGCAGCGGGCTGGACTGCTCCATCAGGCTCGCGCCCTGAAACGCCGGATGAGCAACGGCCGGGCGCGGCAGCACCATGAGCCGGGTGAGGTCGTGAAACACCTCGGCACTGACGCCACGCTCGATCAGCGCCTGGGCAATCGGCAGGTAGCCGTTCACCCCCGACGCGGTGGCCGTTCGTTCGTTGAACACACAGCTGCGTTCGCTCTGCCAGCGCACCTTGGCATGGCGTTGGCGCATCGCCTCGGCCAGCCACCAGGTGACCGTCGCCGGCTGGCCGTTCAGCCGCCCGCTGGCCGCCAACACGGCAACGCCGGTGCAGTAACTCCAGAGCTGAATCCGCTTGGGCAAGCCGGTTAACGCCTTGATCAGCGCTGCGTGGTTGGCCAACGCCGCCTCCACCAGGGGTGCCGACTCCGCCCAGAAACCGGGCACCAGCAGCGCATCCAGCTCGCGATCGTCCAGGCCGGCACTGGCATTCAGGTCCATGCCGTGGGCACAGGGCACCGGCCCGGGCTGTAGGGCGACATGGCGCACGGTGAACAGCGCTTTGCCGGTGCGGCGGTTGGTAGCGTGCAGCAGGTCGGCGAAGGCGAACAGGCCCGCCGGCATGCAACCGGGGTACAGCAGCAGGCCAACGCGAAGGGATTCAGCCATGGCAGAAAATGAACCAATAGTGGCAACAACCGCCATTATGGCGCCGCTTGGCAACGGACACCATGGAGCCCTCATTCGGAGGACGCCCCATGCACATCCACCAGTTGCGTAACGCCACGCTCATCCTCGAACTCGGCCCGCACCGGGTGCTGGTCGACCCGATGCTCGCGCCACGGGGCAGCCTACCGCCCCTGCGCCTGTTCGGCGCGCGCCAGCGCAACCCGATCGTCGAGCTGCCCGACTCGGCGGACGCCGCCCTGGCCGCCGTGACCCACTGCCTGATCACCCATTGCCAGAAAGGCCACTTCGATCACCTGGACCGCGTCGGCAAACGCTGGCTGCGCGAGACCCAGACGCCGGTGATCTGCACGCCCCATGACGCACCCTACCTCGCTGAACGCGGGTTGAACGTGCAGCCGCTGCCCGAGGCCCATGGCGAGCCCAGCGCCTTTCTCGGCGGGCAGATCCGCACCGTCGCCTGCACCCATGGCGAAGGCTGGATCGGCACGCTCATGGAGCACGGCGTCGGCTACCTGATCGAGCTGCCGGGCGAACCCAGCCTGTACCTGGCGGGCGACACCGTACTGACGCCGACCATCCGCGCCTTCGTCCAGCAACATCAACCCCAGGTCAGCGTGGTGCCTGCCGGCGGCGCACGCTTCGATCTCGGCAGTGAGCTGATCATGGACATCGAGGACGTGATCGCCTTTACCCGGCTGTCACAGGGGCTGGTGGTGGCCAACCACCTGGAGGCGATCAGCCATTGCCCGGTCAGCCGCAACGACCTGGCCCACGCCGCCCGGCAGGCCGGTGTCGCCCAGCGCCTGCGGATACCGGCGGACGGCGAGCGCCTGGCCTTCGAGGCCGCCGTTGCAGCGGCCTGTTGAATAAAGCGGGTCGCCCTGCCCGATGCAGGCGGCCCGCTTGTGGGTCAGGCGCCGCGGGTGGCCTCGGGCGCCGGCGCCGTAACCGACTCACGCTCGCGGAACGTCACCAGGAACGCCAGCAGCACGAGGCCGGACAGCACCGCCGGGAACAGCCAGATGCCCTGCCAGTCATGCAGCCCCTCGGCGCTGTAGTGGTCCGACACCGCACCGGCCACCCAGAAACCGATCAGCATGCCCACCCCGTAGGTGGCCAGGGTGATCAGCCCCTGGGCCGAACTCTTGATGCTCTCGCCGGCCTTGCCGTCGGTGTAGATCTGCCCGGAAACGAAGAAGAAGTCGTAGCACAGGCCGTGCAGCACGATGCCCATGATCAGGAAGGTCATCAGCTCGCCGCTGTTGCCGTAGGCGAAGAACACGTAGCGCAGCGCCCAGGCCGCCATGCCCACCAGCAGGGTCTTCTTGATCCCGAAGCGGCGGATGAACACCGGCACCAGCAGCATGAACAGAATCTCCGAGACCTGGCCCAGGGTCATCATGCCGGTGGGGTTTGCCACGCCGATTTCCGCCAGGAACAGGTTGGCGTTCTGGTAGTAGAAGGCCAGCGGGATGCAGATCAGGATCGACGCCACGAAGAAGGTGGCAAAGCCGCGGTCCTTGAGCAGCTGCAGAGCATCGAAGCCCAGCAGCCGGCCAAGGCCGACGGCCTGGGTGGCCACCGGCGGGGTCGCCGGCAGGCTGAAGCTGTACAGCCCCAGCACCAGGGACGCCACCGCACACAGCAGGAAGGTGTTGCGCAGCGCGCCACTGGCGATGGCCTGCTGGGCATCCCAGGCGAACACGAAGCTGATCACCAGCCCGGCCACCACCCAGCCGATGGTGCCCCACACCCGCACCTTGGAGAACTGCTGCGCCGGGTCGCGCAACTGACGGAACGCCACGGCGTTCACCAGGCCCAGGGTCGGCATGTACACCACCATGTAGGCCAGCACCAATGGATAGAAGGCAGTGAAGTCGGCGGCCTGGTACAGCAGGTACAACAGCACCGCGCCGCCCAGGTGCAGGATCGCCAGTAGCCGCTCGGCGTTGACGAAGCGGTCGGCGATCAGCCCGACCACGAACGGCGCCAGGATCGCCCCCCAGGACTGGGTGGCGTAGGCCATGCCGATCTGCCCGCCGGTGGCGTTGAGGGTGTTGCCGAGAAAGGTGCCGAGCGTGACGAACCAGCCTCCCCAGATAAAAAACTGGAGAAACATCATCACGCCCAATCGGGTAGTCAAAGTGCTCATGTTCTTGTCCTTGTTGTTTTCACGAGACAGCAGTTATCGAGAGGCGCCTACTCCAGTCCGAGCAGGCGCCGGTTGCGTGAGGCACTGGCGGTGACGCCAGCGAAATCGTCGAAGGCCTGGGTCGCTTTGGTGATCAGGTGCTGGCGAATGAACGGCGCCCCCTCGGCCGCGCCCTGGGCGGAATCCTTGAGGCAGCACTCCCACTCGAGCACCGCCCAGCCCTGGTAGCCGTACTGGGTCAGCTTGCTGAAGATCGAGCGGAAATCGATCTGCCCATCGCCCAGGGAACGGAAGCGCCCGGGGCGCTCGACCCAGGACTGGTAGCCGCCGTACACGCCGGAACGGGCATCGGGGCGGAACTCGGCGTCCTTGACGTGGAACATGCGAATCCGCTGGTGGTAGCGGTCGATGAAGCCCAGGTAATCCATCTGTTGCAGCAGCAGGTGGCTGGGGTCGTAGAGGATGTGCGCCCGCGGGTGCTGGCCAACGGCATCCAGGAAGCGCTCGAAGGTCACGCCGTCGTGCAGGTCTTCGCCGGGGTGCAGCTCGAAACACAGGTCCACGCCCTCCTCCTCGAAGGCATCGAGAATCGGCAGCCAGCGCCGCCCCAGTTCGGCAAAGCCTTCCTCCACCAGCCCGGCCGGGCGTTGCGGCCAGGGGTAGACGTAGGGCCAGAGCAATGCGCCGGAGAAGGTCGCGTGGGCCGTCAGCCCCAGGCGCCGGCTGGCCCGCGCCGCCAGCTTCAACTGGTCGATGGCCCATTCGGTGCGTTCTCTCGGACGACCGCGCAACTCGGCCGGGGCAAAGTCATCGAACAGCCCGTCGAACGCCGGGTGCACGGCCACCAATTGCCCCTGCAGGTGGGTGGACAGTTCGCTGATCTCGACCCCGGCGGCTGCGCAGATGCCTTTGAGTTCGTCGCAGTAATCCTGGCTCTCGGCGGCGCGCTGCAGGTCCAGGCACTGGGAGCCGAGGGTCGGCACCTGGATGCCCCGGTAGCCGAGCGAACCGGCCCAGGCCGCGAGGTTGGCCAGGTTGTCGAACGGCGCTGCGTTGCCCAGGAACTGGGCGAGGAAAATACCCGGCCCGCGTATGCCTGGGGCCGCGGCGGATGAGGGGTGTTCTGACTGCATGGGGCTCTCCTTCACGCGCGGGTCAGCGGGGTCCACTTGGTGTCGCTGGCATGACTGGCCAGGGCCGTCTCGATAAAGGCCATGCCACGGATCGCGGTATCGATGCCGGGCACCGTCGAAGCGCGGCCGCCGGCAATGGCATCGGCCAGGTCGGTGTACAGGTTGGCCATGGCCTCCAGGTAGCCCTCGGGGTGCCCGGCCGGCAGGCGCAGGCGCGCCCGGGCTTCGTCGCACAGCCAGGTGTGATTGACCCCGGCACGCAGGATGCGCAGGGGCTGATCGAGGGAACGGTGGATCAGGCTGTTGGGTTCTTCCTGGCGCCACTCCAGGCCGCCCTTGTCGCCGTACAGGCGAATGCTCAGGGCGTTCTCCTCGCCGGCGCAGACCTGGCTGGCGAGCAGCACGCCGCTGGCACCCTGCTCGGTCTGGAACAGCATGGCGCAGTCATCGTCCAGCACCCGCCCTGGCACGTGGCTGCCCAGGTGCGCGCAGAGGCGGTCGATGCGCTGGCCGCTGACGAACTCCGCCAGGCTGAAGGCGTGGGTACCGATGTCGCCAATGCAACCGCCCAGCCCGGCCAGGGCCGGGTCGCCGCGCCAGGCGGCCTGCTTGTTGCCCTGGCCGGCCAGGTCGTCGCTCAGCCAGCCTTGCGGGTACTCGACATGAATCTTGCGCAGCCGGCCGATCTCGCCGCCGCGCACCATGTGCCGGGCCTGCCAGACCATGGGGTAGCCCTGGTAGGTGTGCGCCAGGCCATACAGCGCGTCGCTGCCGGCCAGCACCTCGGCCAGCTCGCGCACTTCGGCACTGTTCAACGCCGCCGGCTTTTCACAGAACACGTGGATGCCCGCCCGCAGCGCGGCAGCAGCAATGGGGGCATGCAGGTGATTGGGGGTGACGATGGCCAGCAGGTTGATGCGCTGAGCGGCATCGAGGCGGGCCTCGCCCTCCAGCAGGGCTTCCCAGCTGGCATAGACGCGCTGCGGGTCCAGGCCGATCTCGTTCGCGGTGCGGGCGTTGTTCGCCGGATCGCGGCTGAAGGCTCCGGCCACCAGTTGGATGCCGCCGGCCAAGCCCGCGGCCTGCCGGTGCACCTTGCCGATGAACGCGCCGCCACCGCCGCCGATCATCCCCAGTCGAATACCGGAACCAGGCATTTGCGCCCTCCTGAGTGAGGTGTTGTTATTGGATTTCGAATCAATGTAACCGGTTACATTTTGCCTGTACAGCCCTCGAAAACGTCTCCCGGACGGACGCGATTGCGTTAACCTAGCGGCGATTTCGGCGGCGTGGCCGGCCAGACAACAGAGGTTTCATGACCAATATCCGCAAGGTGGCCGCACTGGCCGGCGTCTCCGTCGCCACCGTCTCGCGCACCCTGAAAAGCCCGTCCGTGGTGTCGCCTGAAACCCGGGAAAAGGTGCTCGGCGCGGTCGAGCAGGCCGGCTACAAACCCAACCTCATGGCCATCCAGTTCCGCTCGCAGCGCAGCCGCAACCTGGTGGTACTGGTGCCGGACATCGCCAACACCTTCTTCGCCCGGGTCATTCGCGGCATCCAGCAGGCCGCCAGCGCCCACGACTACCGCGTGCTGCTGTGCAACACCCAGGGCCAGGACGAGGTCGAGCGGCAATTCGCCGAACTGGTGTTCGCCAAGCAGGCTGACGGCGTCATCCAGCTACGCGCCTTCGACCCCTTCGAACGGCAACGCGCCCAGGCCAGCGAACAGCCGCCCCTGGTGAATGCCTGTGAAGTGCTCGACGCCGCCACCTGGCCCACCGTCAGCCTGGACAACCGCGCCGCCGCCCACGCCATGACCCAGCACCTGCTGGAGCTGGGCCACCGCCGCATCGGCCTGATCAAAGGCCCCCTGGGCAGCCCACTGACCCGCGAACGCTTCGCCGGCTACCAGCAGGCGCTGGAAGACGCCGGGCTCGCGCTCGACCCGCAGCTGCTGTGCCGGGGCGACTACACCCCGGCCTCCGGGCACGCCGCCACGCAACAGCTGCTGGCCCTGACCGAGCGCCCCACGGCGATCTTCTGCGAGAACGACGAAATGGCCATGGGCGCCCTGCAATGCATCCGCCAGGCCGGCCTGCGCATCCCCCAGGACATCTCGGTCGCCGGCTTCGACGACATCTCCTTCGCCGCCTACTGCGACCCGCCCCTGACCACCATCGCCCAGCCCGCCGAGCGCTTCGGCGAGCAGGCCGTGCAGATGCTGCTCGGCCTGCTCGACCAACCCACGCAGGCGGCGCAGCACCTGGTGTTGCCGTTCGAGCTGGTGGTGCGCGCCAGCACCGCGTCGCCGGGCTGACACACCGTTACGCAGGTGTCCGCACCCCGACCGGGCAGCAGTGGCGTAACATACCGGGCAGCCTGGCCAGGGCGATCGCGCTGGCTGACGCCCCTCTTCCTGCAACCGTCCCCCTTGGGCAGAACACCATGAACCGCCGCAAAAAGATCAAACAGCTGCTGGAAGCCCACGCGAAAAAAGCCAACGCCAAGCTGGCGCCCAAGAGCAACAAGCCCAAGTACATCAGCAAGGCGGACCGCTTGAAACTGGACGCCGAGGCCAATCAAGAGCCTGCCGCGCCTGTCGAGCACTGAGCCTCGTTCCTGCCGCGCGGCAGGCGGAACAACTGCCCCACCTGCCGCTTCCGGGCAATGCCTCAAGCCGTGCGCACCGCCGCAATCGCTTCGATCTCGATCATCGCCGCCGGGTCGTAGAGTGCCTTGATCTCGGCGATGGTGTCGGCCGGGTACGGCACCGAGAAGAACGTGCGGCGCAGCTCGACCACCTCGTTGAAGTGACTCATGTCGGTGACGAAGATCGTGACCTTGATGACGTCTTGCAGGCTGGAACCGCCGGCCTCCAGCGCCCGTTTCAGGTTGGCGAAGGCCTGCTCGCCCTGGCGGCGAAAACCGCCGTCGACGATCACGCCGTCATTCCCGGCGCCGGCCTGACCGGAGATGAACAGCAGGTTGCCGAACTTGATGCCCTGGGACAGCAGGAAGGGTTCGTAATTATCGGGTTGGGTGACGATGCGCTCGCGCATGGGGTATCTCCAGACTGGGTGAGTGAACCAACCGGCCTCATCCGAGCGGAGGGCCTGTCTGATATCGATATTCTGGAAAGCGTGGCGCTTCGACAAACGATCCTTTGTCAGTTATAAGCTGAGCTCATCTCACCTATAGAGCTGACGCCATGCGCCGCCTCCCTCCCCTCTCGGCCCTGCGCGCCTTCGAGGCTGCCGCCCGTCATGGCAGCTTCAAGCGGGCCGCTGAAGAACTGGCCGTTACCCCCACGGCCATCAGCCATCAGATCCGTTCGCTGGAAGAACACACCGGCCTTGCCCTGTTCGAACGCCAGTTGCGCAAGGTGGTGCTGACCGAAGCAGGGGTTCGCCTGTACCCGGTGCTGCGCGATGGCTTCGATGCCTTCGAGATGACCCTGACTCAGCTGACCGGCACCCGCAAACGCGCCCGGGTCACCGTCTCGGCCACCCACGCTTTTACCGCCAAATGGCTGGTGCCACGGGTCGCGGGTTTCCATCGCCTGCACCCGCACATCGACCTGCAGCTGCACGCCTCGGACGCCGCAGTCGACCTGGCCGCCAGCGACGTGGACATCGCTATCCGCTACGGGCGCGGCAGCTACCCCGGCCTGCAGGCCGAGGCCATGTTCACCGACCGCTTCGCCCCGGTGGCTAACCCGGTGCTGGGCGTTGACTCGCTGGACGATCTGCAACGGGTGCCGCTGATCCACTTCGCCTGGCAGACGCCCTCGCCCCTGAACCCCACCTGGGAGGCCTGGTTCGCACAGGCAGGCTTGCCGGACGCAGCACGCCACGGCCACCTGCGCTTCTCCGACGAAAGCCACGCCATCCAGGCCGCCGTGGCCGGCCAGGGCATCGCCCTGCTGAGCCTGGCCCTGGTGGCAGACGAACTGGCCGCCGGCCACCTCGTCCAGCCCTTCGGCCCGACGCTGTCAGGCCATACCTACCACCTGCTGATGAAACCCGAGCCCAGCACCGAAGCCCAGGCAGCGGCCGAGTGGTTGCGCGGCTGCATCGCCGCAGACTGACACGCGCATCACCGACAGCAGTAACTGTTCCAGCAGGGACACGAGGCCGCCCGGCTCACCCCGGGAGCGACGCCTGCTCCAGCCCCTCGATGCACGCGCGCACCGTGGCCTTGGCCATCTCCACCAGGTAGGTGCAGGCATGCCCGACCTGCTCGCGATCCGGAGCACCCGGCTCGCCCAGCCGAAGCGTCAGCCCCTCGGCCACATCCAGCAGGCAATATGCACTGTCCAACGCATCCGCCAACGGCACATCGGGCTGCACGGCGAACAAGGGCTGGCGGGCGGTGTTGATCGGGTGAAAAGGGGTGTGGATGGTTCGCACCGCGTGAAGAGGCGGCAGGGTGCAGGGACTGGGGTGCGGGGAATGATGATCCGTCATCGGTAGAGCTCCTTTTGCTGAAAAGTCGCTCCCTCACTTCCACATGAAGGGTGGCGACTGTACGCAGGTGTGGAAGACCGGGGCAAAAGGAACCCGGTAGGGCCGAAACCCTCCCGCGCACAGCCGCCATAACAAATCGCAGGCACAAAAAAAGCGCCTGCGAAGTCACGGTGGCGCCTATGCGCCTTTTGCTTTGAACGGGCTTCCACACCCGGCCGCTGAATTGGCAGCGACGGGACGGACTATAGGGCCGTGCGGATTGGTTAGGCAAGCCGTACGCAGAGGCGTGGGTGCTCGCTGCTGATAACCGACCTCCCCGACCGCTTGTATCCACAGCCATCAACTATCCGCCCACCTCCGTTCATCCGGGATTTTTAAAATGGCGCTTGACCGAGGAGAACGATCGTTCTACCTTAGATTCACGCACAACGACGACTGGCCTCCAACATGAACAACGCGCCCGCTGATACCCGAGAAAAGATCCTGGCAACTGCCGAGCAACTGATTTATCAGAATGGTATCCACGCCACAGGCATGGACCTTCTGGTGAAGACCTCAGGTGTATCCCGGAAAAGTATCTATCGCTATTTCATAACCAAAGATGAAATGGCAGAAGCCGCCTTGAAAGCACGCGATATACGCTGGATGTATTGGTTCAGCACTGAATGCGACAAAGCGGATAACCCGCACGATCGCATCCTGAACATGTTCACGGTACTCAAAGGCTGGTTCGAATCAGATGGGTTCCGTGGCTGTGCATTCATCAATACGGCCGGCGAAGTTGGCGACCCCGACGACCCTATTCGCCAACTCGCAAAACTGCACAAGCAAAAGTTGTTGAATTACATACTCGAATTGACCGAGCAATTGAATATCGAGCAACCATTGGTGCTGGCTAAACAGTTGCTGGTACTGGTCGAAGGCGCCATCACCACTGCACGCGTGATGGGCGATTACAGCGCCGCCGACAGCGCAAAGGACGTTGCGCAGTTACTGCTAAAACAGGCATCTCGCTAAGGGCCTGAGTTCCACATACGCCAATTCAACCAATCGATCCAACTTTACTTGGAGGTACTACCATGTCCAATGCCCAAACTCGCCCGCCACTTCCTCCTTTCACTCGTGAAAGTGCGATTGAAAAAGTACGACTCGCTGAAGATGGCTGGAACAGTCGCGACGCCGAAAAGGTATCGCTCGCCTATACCCAGGACACCAAATGGCGTAACCGCGCCGAGTTCGCGACCAACCGCGAAGAGGCCAAAGGCTTCCTCACTCGCAAATGGAAAAAAGAGCTGGACTATCGCCTGATCAAAGAACTCTGGGCTTTTACCGACAACCGTATTGCCGTGCGTTATGCCTACGAATGGCACGATGACTCAGGTAACTGGTTCCGCTCTTACGGCAACGAAAACTGGGAATTTGAAGCAGATGGTTTGATGCACCGCCGGTTCGCCTGCATCAATGACATGCCTATCAAGGAAAGCGAGCGCAAGTTCCACTGGCCACTGGGGCGTCGTCCTGACGATCACCCAGGCCTGACAGAACTGGGTCTTTAAATACACCTGCCACCCCAGATCTTTGGTTACTAAGGATCTGGGGTAGTGTTTTTTTGACTTTTCATACGGGTCAGCTTCTGGTCGGTAGCTGCATGGCGCCAGAGACTGCTTTCGGCCAGAAGCGGTCATCGAGTGGCTACATAATCAAGGGCAACCCATTAATCGTGAAGTCTAAACGCCACCTACAGGTTAGTAGGGTCATTATGGACATCGCTTGTAAGCCCTGCTTTAGAAGCATCTGTCCGTGTGTCGGAAGTGTCCATAGTCCATACCATTTTTGATGGTGAGCAACCGCTTTTGAAGTCTGTTCATCGAAGCTTGGAAGCACAACACTCATAAACCCCGCCGTCAGCAGCAAAGCTGAGCTCAACGCTAAGCTCTGTGCCAAGTCAGCAATCTGCTGCGCAAGAGCTACAGATTGATTCATACAGCCGCTCTAGGCTAAGGGTCTCTGCCTGCGCCCAACCCAGCAGAAACATACAGATACACTTGCGCATACTCATAGTCACAAAATGTCCCGCCAGTCGCTACGCTCAATCATCACGATGACTTAGCAACAGTCATAAGGACAATCTAGCTATGGAGAGCACATCTATGCGGTTAGCGCGTATTGCGGCAGTTACGAGCCTACTTATCCTCGCCCAAGCAGCGTATGGATCATGCACGCTGAGATTTACATCTCCCGCTAATGGCGCAACGGTAAATACTCCAAGCATCACTGTTTTTGGACAGGGCGGTGCAGACGCATCACAAGGGGATGCTGGTACCGTCACTGCGACGTTGAACGGAGCAGCATTCTTCAATTATTCCGGATCATTCACGGCAGCCGTTACGTTTCTACAATCTCGAGGTGCTCCTGTCACCCTAAGGCCGGGACTAAATTTCCTTTCTGTTACAGGCAGCGTAGGGGGATGTAGTGCGAACGACAGTATGACTGTTATGTACTCGCCGGACATTACTCTTAACAAGAACAAAGGCAACCCTGGAGACAATCTGACCTGCGATGCACCCGGCAAGGCACAAGGCAACCCTATCAACATAGCCATCGGCAACAAATATCAAGAAGAGAGTGATTATACGGGGATGGGGATTTATCCAATACGCTTTTCCCGCAGCTACAACAGCGTGGACGGGTACTGGCGCCACAATTACTCGGCTCGCTTAAGAATTTCAGCAAATACGCTGACGCTAGTTAAACGCGATGGAAACGAATCACGATTCACTGTAAGTGGAAGTACTATAACATCCGAACTTAGCGAGCTCGGAAAAATCTCTCAAGATGGGACTAACTGGATCTATCTCTCTCCAGCTCAGGAGCGCTTCAAATTCGATAATCTCGGGAGGCTAATTTCAACTACAAGCCCTCAGGGTCAGACGCATGCGCTCTCATATAGCTCATCTACGGTAACGGTCGTTGACGATTTCGGCCACACGCTAACACTTACTCAAGATGATCGTGGGCAGCCTCTCACGATGAATACCGCAGGCACCTCAGTCACCTATAACTATGACAATGTTTCTAGGTTAATTAGCCTTACAAAAGTACAGTCGAGCGCTACACAAAACAGAACATTTCATTATGAGAATACGTCATATCCGAGATTTTTAACCGGGATAACCGACGAAAGCGGCGTTCGTTATGCAACATGGGCATATGACTCTCAGGGGAGAGCCATCAGTAGCGAACATGCCGGCGCAGTGGAAAAAATAACACTGACATACAATTCAGATGGCTCGACTACAATCACTAATGAACTTGGGAAGAAGACGACTTATCGGTTTCAAAATATTCAGGGCGTGAGGCACGTTGTAGCGATTGAAGGTCAGCCTTCAGCGAATTGCCCTAGTAGCAATTCGGCCTTTACATATGACACCAGAGGATTGCTGAAAAGCAAAACTGATAACAAAGGCTATGTTACTACCTACGATTACAATACGCGGGGTCTTGAGTCATCAAGAACGGAAGCCTCAGGTACGCCGCAAGCGCGAACGATTACGACAACTTGGCACTCAGATTTTTTCGCGCCAATAGCAGTTGTAGAACCACATCAAACTACTAATTACACCTATGACCCCCAAGGACGGCAGATCAGCCAAACTGTGACTCCACACTGATCTCAGAAGGAACTGATATGAAACCCACTTTGTATCGCCTTAGCGTACTGTCGCTCGCGCTTGTCGGCGCCCTCGGTTGGTCGTCCGCCCAGTCTGCCGATCGTAGTTGGAGTTACAGCTACAATAACCTTGGCCTAGTCGAAACGGCCGATGGCCCGCGGACCGATGTCTCGGACGTCACCACCTACAGTTACGATGCCCAAGGTCGGCTGACGTCCGTTACCAATGCCCTGGGACACGTGACCCAGCTGTCGAACTTCGATATCTACGGCAACCCGCAGACCGTCATCGATGCCAACAACGTAACGAGCAGTCTGAGCTATACACCGCAAGGCTGGCTGGCCTCGATCAGTACAGCGGGCAGTACCACTAGCTTCGAACATGATGCGGTGGGGCTGATTACCAAGGTCACCCGTGGAGATGGCAGCTGGCAGGCTTACACTTGGGACGGTGCACGTCGTCTGACGGCAATCAGCAACAATCAAGGGGAAACGGTCGAATACGATCTGGATGCCATGGGCAATCGAACCGCCCAACGCCTGAAGGATGCCTCCAATAGCCTCACCCAGCAGCGTCAGTGGACATACGACGAACTGGGCCGCTTGTTGCGCTCGGTGGGAGCTGCGGGGCAAACCAACCGCTACCACTACGACCTCAACGACAATCCGACCGGTACGACCAACCCGCGCCAGTTCAGCTCGACCCAAGCCTACGACGCGCTCGATCGCCTGGTGGCCAGCGGCGATGCGCTCGGCGGCACAACAGCGCTGAATTACGACGCCCAGGATAATCTGACCCTCGTGCAGGATCCGCGCGGGATCATTACGCGCTATGAATACGACGGACTCGGCAACCTCACCAAACAGATCAGCCCGGACAGTGGCACTACCACGTTCAGCCATGATGCCGCCGGTAATGTCATCAGCAAGACCGACGCCCGGGGCGTAGTTACCACCTACACCTATGACGCCCTCAATCGCCTGACTGGCCGCCAGTACCCGGCCACACCAGCGCTGAACGTGCAATACCACTACGACATGACCGCCGACGGCAACAAGGGCGTCGGACGCCTCACTGCTGTGCAGGATGCTACCGGGGTACTGGGTTACACCTACGACGCACGGGGCAACCTGATCGAGCAATTACGCTCGGTGGATGTGAGCGGCAGCGATCAGTTCGACAGCCTGGGTTATGCCTATGACGGGGCTAACCAACTGAGTCGCATCGATTACCCGGTAGGGCTTAGTGTGCTCTACCCTCGCAACGCCGCTGGCCAAGTCACCCATATCCAGCTGCAGGTGGGAAGCAACCAACCCAGCAACCTAGCCAGCGGGATCAGCTACCTGCCCTTCGGGCCGCTGAAGGACCTGACCTGGGGCAATGGCGTCAGCCTGAACCGCACCTACGATCAGGATTACCGCCTGACCGAACAAAGCGTCGCCGGCTGGAACAGCACTTATGGCTATGACGCCAACAGCAACATCACCAGCCTGAACAGTAGCCTGCTGGGTAACCTCAACTACACCTACGACGCCCTTGATCGCCTGACCGCAGAAGAGAAAGCCGACCGCCAGCAAACCTACAGCTACGACGCCGTGGGCAACCGCACGGCAAAAGGTGATAACCCGGTCGTCAACGGCACCCCGCAAACGGGTACCTCGGTCACTTATCAGTATGCGAGCAACAGCAACCGCCTCACCCAGATCGGCAGCCAGGCCGTTACCAGTGATGCCGTCGGTAACCTGATCCAGGACAGGGCTGATCGCGAATTGGTGTACGACGCCCAGAACCGTCTGGCCAGCGTGAAGATCAACGGCAACAGCGTGGCAGACTTCCGCTACAACGCCCTGGGCCAGCGCACCCACAAGATCAGCGCCCAAGGCATTACCACCTTCCTATACGGGCCTGGCGGGCAGCTACTGGGTGAACAGCGCTTTACCACTCAAGGGGTCAAGCTCAGCGGCCAGTTCTATATCTGGCTCGACAATCTGCCCGTTGCCGGCATCAGCGTGACCTACAACGCTCAAGGCGGCATCGCCAGTAGCACACCGTTCTACCTACACAGCGATCACCTCAACACCCCACGGCTGGCCACTAGCCAAAGCCAGCAAAACATATGGCAATGGCAGTCGGATGCCTTTGGCGTAGGCCAGGCCGTCGGCAGCCTGAACGTCAATCTGCGCTTCCCTGGTCAGTACTTCGACCAGGAAACCGGGCTGCATTACAACTACTTCCGCGATTACGATTCGGAGACTGGGCGGTATGTTGAGAGCGATCCGATCGGGCTGAAAGGTGGCCTGAATACCTATGGATATGTGCTGGGGAACCCTCTTAAATATGTAGACCCTAGAGGACTCGCCGCTCTTACCCTACCTAGCGCAAAAGCTGGAGCTGCGGCCGGAACGGCGATATGTCCAGGCTTCGGAACTTTCGTCGGTGGTGTCATTGGCGCAGGTATAGGTGCTGGATTAAGTTGGTACATAGGTGACAAGCTACTCAATGAGTCGGCTGATCAACCAGACAATCCCCCACCCATACCTAATGACCCGACTCAACCGCCTAGTGATGGCTGGGAGTGGCGCGGTCGGGGGCAGCCAGGTTCCAGAGAGGGGGCGTGGCATAACCCCAGTACCGGCGAATCACTTCATGATGACAGAACCCACCCAGCCGGAAAGGATCCTCATGTCACTTACACGGATCCGAACGGCAAACGTTGGGATAACTATGGAAATGGTTGGGGTCCCCAGTAAGGCTTAAGTATGAATAATGTTCTGATATCTACCATCTCAGCAGTCTGGAGAGATCATGTCTTAGATCGGATCTCCGCTGCCAAGGAAATAGGTCTGCTTGATTCCGGTGACCTGCCGAGCTTACAAGAGGCAACTATCATCTTTCCTGATGAATTCGACAGCACCTCAATTGCGGCATCAACGCCAGAGACGCCAATAAATAAATTATTGAATTTACCGGAAAATGCCCCTGGCAAGTGGATCGAGAGATTTGATTGCCTAGAAGGTGCAGCTCATCTTCTTCGAGACTTATCTAGCAATAAAGAGCTAGTCTTTATGTTTTGCGAGGCGGGATACTCCAAAGCTGGAGACAAATTCCTAGATAACTACGAGTATATTCTTATCGGCGGCAATCCTATTATCTTCATAAATATTCTAGAAAAGTCAGTACTCGAAGTCGCACGACTTCTTAAAGCCGGCCGCTCAACTCGGATTCTTGGAGTCATAAGAAACGACGTAGAGCATGAAAGAGAGCCAGATGGGAACGCGAGTCTATTTTTTTGTGATGCGCTGGACGGAGACTCAATTATAATTTGTCCTCTTGCAAGTACATAGCTCGTACAAACTTTACTCCACAGATTCAGATAAGGTCTAACCCGGTCGAGACGGCGTCCAGCAGAGATGCACGTATAGTTCGCCATTGGTCTGAGATCGCGTCATACCCTGCAACTGGCAGCCGCTGCTTAGCACCAAACACTCGGAGAAGATCAAGCGTTATACCTCTCACCTCAGGACTAAGCTTGCCAGCTGCTGCTAGGTAGCGGGCGAAACTACCACTTACGCTCGGATGAATGTGCTCCCCGATCCTTGAGCTCATCAAGTCTACGAGTAGTGGGTCTCGCTGCAGCCTCTCTTCTACTGCCCGGTTAGTAATCTGCTGTGCATCGAATTGCGTGCGCAGCCGGCGGGTAACCATGCCCTCAAGCAACTCACAAAAAACGGCGCTATCGACACGGTCAGCTGTTGCCGCCAATAATCCTGGACATTGATGGGGGTTGGCGGGATGTAGTCGGTGCCGCGAGGCAGGGCCTTGGATGCGCGTCGGTAGGAGAGGTCGGCGCCCAGGTCGATGGTCCTGGCGTAGTTCTCGCGGTTGAGGATGATGCCCTTGTTCCACCATTCGGCGTCTGTCAGGGCGATATGCGCATTGGCGACATCGTTCGCCTGCCGGACCAGGGTGCTGGAGCCGTTGAGTGCCTGGTCCAGGTAATCGATCTGTTCGCCGTTCAGGCTATCGGTGTCGAGCAGGACGATCCTGCCCTCGGCGTTGACGCTGAAGCCAAAGGCCTTGTCGGCGAGATCGGGGCGCTGCTGGCTGAGGCTCGTCATCAGGCTGTCGTAGGCCTGCGCCAGCCCCGCAGAGGTCTCGCGCACTTCGAGGGTCGCTTTGTCTATGGCCTGAAAGCGCGCATCGATGTCCCGGAACGTCCGGGTCAGCGGGTCTTGCCTGAGGCTCTCCAACAGGGCGTTGCTCTCTGCCTCGCTGAGTGCATCGGGATCATGCATCCGCACGCCGCTGGAAATATCCAGTGCACGGCTGTGGGTGCTGGCGGCCCGCAGCGACTCGCTGTAATCCCTGTATCTGTCGAACGCCTCCTGGCTGATATGCACGGCGTTGCCCACCTGTATCGGCTCGCCGTCTTCATTCAGCTCGGTTACATAACTCGGCGTGGCCTCAGTGGGCTTGGTCACGCGCCATACGTCGTTCGATCGATGATCGGCAACGGTGTATGAATTGAATACGGGCCTGTCAGTCATGGCGGCAATCCCTGTTCGCACCAGTCCCTGAATCTGCTATCGCCTGTTGCAGGCGCGCGTCGCATCTCTTGTGTCTAGCGGCAGCCTGGCCCGATTCTTTAGCGGCAGCCGCTGCGGCAAGACGTCCCAGGGGCGCCTCTCGGGCGCCACCGGGGCCGTGTTAACGCCGTTTGCTGCATGCACTGGAGTGAGCCTTGTATTTGAGCGCGTGGGTTTGCCCAGTCGAGTCGACGTATTTCATTACGTAATCCACCGGTTTGCAGACCGGGCTGTCTTTTGTCGTGATCGACAACACTTTCACGATGTCCAGTTTGGCGCCGTATTTGTACGTGACCGGATCACTTTCAGCGGACGCGCCAAAGGATAAAAACGCGCCAAGGCTGGCGAAAATGATGCGGGCTGATTTGCTGATGTTGTTGCGGGTCATGATCTTGATTCCGAATGGTTGAGTACTGGGTTTTCTCCAGGCGAAGGCAGTGCGCCAACTGCTCTTGGAGCAATCGATAGAGAGAGATTCGCTGTATTGCCGCAGGAGCAGCGGCTGGGTTTGACCTGACAGCCGCCGGCTTGAAGGCACGGCACTGTCAGGTCAAGGCTGGCGATACCTGGCGGGCAGGTTCTGGCACCGGCCAGTGCTTCACGGCCCGCACCTAGGAAGCAGGCACGACCTTGTCGAAGGCGGCGTCCTGGTCGCCCTGTTCTCCTGCCGTGAACGCGGCCCCTTCGATGTGGTAGACGGTCGGTTCTTGCGCGAAGAATTCCTCCAGGGCGTCCATGAACACCTGGTGGTCTTCGCCCGCCTCGAAGGCCTTGTGGTCCTCGAGGGAGCGCCAGCGCACGATGAGGTTGAGCACCTGGGGCGTTTCGATGCCTTGCGCCAGCATGTGGCCGCCGTACCCCGTCGCACGGCGCAGCAACGGCGTGACGTCGGCAAAGGTCTGTTTGAACTGCGCGATGCGTTCCTGGTGAACCGGCAGCAGAGCGATTTCATAAATCATGGGAATGTCCTCACAGTGAGTTCGACGGTCAGGCATCAGCGCTGACAGGAGCCTGGGGCACGACGGCAATGGCGATCTTGCCGCGCAGGCCGTTGTTGGGGGTTTCCAGCAGGGCATGGGCGAGCCCGATGTCGGCCAGCGAGTAGACCGCGCCCACGTGGGGCTTCAGTTGACCGCGCTCGACCAGGGCGGCCAGTTCATCGAGCTTGCCGCGGTTCTGCCGGGTGAACACGAAGTGATAACTGGCGTTCTTGCCCCAGGCCTGAATGAGGTTCTGCGGCTTGGCGATATCCACGATCGAAACCACGCGGCCCAACTGGGCGAGCACGTCAGGGCTGCGCGTCAGGGTGTCGCCGCCGATGGTGTCGAACACCACGTCCACGCCTTTGCCGCCGGTTTCGCGCAGGATGGCCTCGACGTAATCCTCCTGCTCGTAGTCGATGACCACGTCAGCGCCCAGGCTGCGAGCGAACTCGAAGTTGAAATCACGCACGGTGGTAAAGACCTTGGCGCCCATGGCTTTGGCCAGCTGGATCGCCACATGCCCGACACCACCGGCGCCGCCGTGCACCAGGATGCTCTCGCCGACACGCAGCGAGGCACGCACGACCAGGGCTTCCCAGGCCGTCCCGCCCACCAGGGTCAGGGTGGCCGCTTCGAGGTGGCTCAGCGAAGCAGGCTTCTTGCCGACGATGCTTTCGGCGGCAACGTGGTACTCGGCGTAGCTGCCGGGGCCGTCGAAGATTTGCGGGGTGTACCAGACTTCATCGCCTGGCACGAAGCTGGTCACACCCGGGCCGACCGCTTCGACGACACCGGACACGTCATGCCCGGTAATGGCCGGCAGCGGCACATAGTCGACGTAGTCGCCACGGCGAACCTGATAGTCCAGCGGGTTGATGGAGGTGGCGTGCACCCGTACCAGCACTTGTCCTGCTTGCGGCACCGGCTTGGGTACCTCGCTCAGTTCGAAGGATTGCGGGCCGCCAAAGGTGTTGAGTACTTGCGCTTTCATGGTAGTTCCTCGTTTCGGTAAAAAGGGATATCGGGATTTTTCGATGTGTTGGTGCAAAAAAAATTACGGGTCTATTCCTATGCTCACCAGTTCACAGTGAACCTCGCTTCGAGAAAGTGGGATATCGGGATTTGCCGATATGATCAGTTAAAAAATTACAGCTCTTTGCCTATCATTTCGGCAAGTGCACGGATGTTCGCTTCGTTGCGCTTGTAGTAGGTCCACTGCCCGATACGCCGGACTTCAACCAGACCAACCCGCTGCAGCGTCGCCAGGTAATCGGAGACTGTCGACTGCGACAGCCCGACGCCCTCCTGGATACTGCTCACACAAACACCCACTGTATGAACGTCCCCTTCATCCTGTGGAGGGAAGTTATTCACCGGGTCCTTCAATCCTTTCAGGATTTCAAGGCGCGTACGGTTCGAGAGGGCTTTGAATACGTCGATCAGTTCCATGGAGGCGATAATATCGAGATTTACCGATATGTCAATACAGCGATCACATTAATTTTTCCGGCTCGATCCGTGCCCGCCTCCAGCCCGGAACCGGCCGCCGAAAAATAAGTGGACGGCCAGTCATTTAGCGAATGCTATCCATTATCAATAACGCGTACAATTGGTTACATTTCACTATCCTGCCTGGAATCTGTAGTCGATGCGTCGCTCGCTTATCTCGCTGTGTGTTCTGAATGCCGTTACCTCCGCCACATGGGCTGCCCAGCCCGCCCCCGACTCCCCTTCCGCGCTCGAACTCGATGCCGTCAGCATCAACGCCGATCTCATGGACAGCGCCGATGGCCCGGTGAAGGGCTACCGCGCGACCCGCTCGAAGAGCGCCACCCGCACCGACACCTCGCTGCATGAAACGCCCCAGTCGGTGACGGTGGTCACCCGCGACGTGGCAGAAGACAGCACCGCCACCCGGCTGCACGACGTGCTCGACTACGCCGGCGGTGTCGGCCGCGCCAACAACTTCGGCGGTCAGGGCCTGACCACCTTCACGGTGCGCGGTTTCACCACCGGCGAGTTCTACCGCAACGGTTTCCCGATCAACCGCGGCTACCCCAACGCGCCGGACGCCAACACCATCGAGCGCCTGGAAGTGCTGCGCGGCCCGGCCTCCAGTCTCTATGGCCGGGGCGATCCCGGCGGCACCTTCAACGTGGTCAGCAAGCAGCCGCAGGCCGAAAGCCAGACCACCGTCGGCGCCCAGATCACCGACCAGGGCATGTACCGCAGCACGCTGGACACCACCGGCGCGCTGGATGACGACGGCCGCCTGGCGTACCGCCTCAACCTCCTGGGCGAAGGCGGCGAGAGCTTCCGCGATGACGTGGAGACCGAGCGCTACGACGTGGCGCCGGTGCTCAGCTGGCAGGTGAGCGACGCCACGCGCATCGTGCTCGAAGCCGACCTGATGCGGAACAATCACCCGCTCGACCGCGGCCTGACGCGCTACCCCAACCAGATCGGCAACCCGTCGCGCGACACCAACATCTGGGAGAAAGGCAGCGACAACACCCTGCACAACGACAACGACATGGTCCAGGTGCGCTTCGACCATGCGCTCAACGACAACTGGACCCTGGCCGGCGGCGTGCAGGACCTCAACGGCACCCTGGAGGGCAACGCGGTCGAGGCCAACGGCCTGCAGAGCGACGGCCGCACCCTGGGCCGCAACTTCAACTACCGCAAGCTCGACTGGACCGACCGCGACTACCAGCTGAACCTCACCGGTTACTTCGATGCCTTCGGTGTCTCCCACACCCTGCTGACCGGCGTCGAGTACGAGGACTACCACTATCAGTCGATCATCCGCCGCTCCTCTGGCGCGCTGACCGCCTACCCGATCGACATCTTCAACCCGGTGCTCGGTCAGCCCCGCCCGGCCCTGACGCGCACCACCACCCACGACAAGGAAAACCTCACCACCTGGGCCGCCTTCGTGCAGGACCAGGTAACGCTCACCGAGCGCCTGAAGGTCCTGGCGGGCGTACGCTTCGAGCGCTTCGAACATGACTACGACAACCTGTTGCCGGGCAGCCGCAGTTGGCAGGCCGCGGACAACGCCGCCACGCCGCGCGTGGGCGTGATCTACGACCTGACCGACAGCGTGGCGGTGTACGCCAACGCCGCGCGCTCGTTCAAACCCAACAGCGGCGCCAGCCGGCAAGGCGACGGATTCGACCCGGAAGAAGGCAAATCCTACGAAGTGGGTGTGAAGTGGGAGGCCCCCGACCAGCAGTTCAGCGTCGACGCTGCCGTGTACCACATCGTCAAACAGAACGTGCTCACCGTCGACCCGGTGGACGCCACCTTCAGCGTGGCGGCGGGCGAGGTGCGCAGCCAGGGCTTCGACCTGAACATCGCCGGCAACGTCACCCCCGAGTGGCGCGTCACCGGCGGCTACGCCTACGTCGATGCCCAGGTGCGCAAGGACAACACCCTCAAGACCGGTACCCGCCTGGCCAACATCCCGCGCAACAGCTTCAGCCTGCTCAACGTCTACGAATTCCAGGACGGTGCGGCCAAAGGCCTGGGCCTGGGGATGGGCGTGAAATACGTCGACGACCGCGCCGGCCAGACCTCCAACACCGCCTACGACATGAACGGCTACACCGTGGTCGACCTGCTGAGCTTCTACCAGCTGACCGACAAGGTGCGTATCAACCTGGACGTGAAGAACCTGTTCAACGAGGAATACGAAGAAGGCGCCTTCAACCTCTACGCCTACCCCGGCGCCCCGCGCACCGTGCAGACGGGTATCTCCTACACCTTCTGACCGCGCACCCGCTGGAATGAAAAAGGCCGCCCCCGAACCGGGCGGCCTTTTTTCGTCTGGCCGCCTGGCCTGCAAAGGGCCCATTCCAAAACGGCATGTCCCGCATCGCACAGTTCTATTAGTTCCCGGCGAAATCGCTTGGATAGCATCGGCGCAGTTGTCCTGCCGATGAGAACAAGAAATTGAACCTAGGAAAGATCATTAGTCGCAGCGCCCTGTACTGGCCCGACCGCGAAGCACTGGTCGATAGCCGACAGCGCATCACCTTCGCCCAACTGGAGCGTCGCACCAACCGCCTGGCGTCCGGCCTGCAGGCACTCGGCCTGAGCCAGGGCGCCCATGTGGCGATCCTGGCGCTCAACCGCGTCGAACTGGTGGAGGCGGAAATCGCCTTCTACAAGTCGGCCATGGTCAAGGTGCCGATCAATGCCCGCCTGTCCCTGGAGGAAATCATCCAGGTGCTGGACGACTCCCACAGCCAGGCGGTGATCGCCGACGGCCGCTTCGCCGCCGCCCTGCACGCGCGCCGTAGCGAGCTGCCGCGCCTGCGCTGGATCGTCTCGCTGGACGACGACGCGAGCGACACCGGCTACGCCCAGGTGCTGGAGCGTGGCAGCGAAACCGTGGTGCACAGCGACCCGGCCGACGACGCCCTGGCGGTGCTGCACTACACCTCCGGCAGCTCCGGCGTGCTCAAGGCCGCCATGCTGTCGTTCGGCAACCGCAAGGCACTGATCCGCAAGAGCATCGCCAGCCCGACCCGCCGGGCGGCACCGGGCGACGTGATGGCCCATGTCGGCCCGATCACCCATGCCAGCGGCATGCAGATCATGCCCGTGCTGGCCGTGGGCGCCTGCAACCTGCTGCTGGAGCGCTATGACGACCGGCTGTTGCTGGAGACCATCGAACGCGAGCGGGTCACCCGCCTGTTCCTGGTGCCGGCAATGATCAACCGCCTGGTGAACGTGCCCGAGGTCGAGCGTTTCGACCTCTCCAGCCTGCGCCTGGTGATGTACGGCGCGGCGCCCATGGCGCCGGCCCTGGTCAAGCGCGCCATCGAGGTGTTCGGGCCGATCCTCGCCCAGGGCTACGGCGCCGGTGAAACCTGCTCCCTGGTGACGGTGCTGACCGAGCAGGACCACCTGATCGACGGCGATGACCACAGCCGCCTGGCCTCCTGCGGGCGCTGCTATTTCGAGACCGACCTGCGGGTGGTCAACGACGACTTCGAAGACGTGAAGCCGGGCGAGATCGGCGAGATCGTGGTGCGCGGCCCGGACATCATGCAGGGCTACTGGCAGGCGCCGGAGCTGACCGCCGAAGTCATGCGCGACGGTTACTACCTCACCGGCGACCTGGCCACGGTGGACGAGCACGGCTACGTGTTCATCGTCGACCGCAAGAAGGAAATGATCATTTCCGGCGGCTTCAACATCTACCCCACCGAAGTGGAACAGGTGCTCTACGCCATCCCGCAGGTCTTCGAAGCGGCGGTGGTCGGCGTGCCCGACGAGCAATGGGGCGAAGCGGTGCGGGCGGTGGTGGTGCTCAAGCCGGGCGAGACGATCAGCGCCGAAGCCATCATCGAGCACTGCGGCGCCACGCTGGCCGGCTTCAAGAAGCCGCGTGCGGTGGACTTCGTCAAGGAGCTGCCGAAGAACCCCAATGGCAAGGTCGTGCGCCGCCTGATCCGCGAAGCGTACTGGCAAAACAGCGAACGACGGATCTGAGGGCAGAGACATGATCAAACCAAGTGAAAAGGCCGCTCGCCTCATCGACGGCATCAACGCCTTCGTGCGTGACGAACTCGCCCCCCTGGCACAGCGCGAGCACATCGTCTGGGGCGAAGCCGTCCCCCGGCCGCTGCTCAACGACATCTGGCGCCGCTCGTGCGAGCTGGGTTTCTACAACGCCATGCTGCCCGAGACGCTGGGCGGCGCCGGGCTCGGCGTCGTCGACCTCTGCGCACTGAAGGAAGCCGCGGTGCTGACCGGCTCGCCACTGGCGCCGCACATCCTCGGCGAGCTGTCCGGCCCGCCCCGCGTCGGCCATCTGTTCAAGGTCGCCAGCGAGCACCAGATCGAGGCCTTCCTGCAGCCGATCTGCCGGGCCGAGAAAGCCGTGTGCTTCGCCCTGACCGAAGCGGAAGCCGGCTCCGACGCCACGGCGATCAGCACCGAGGCGTACCGCGACGGCGACCACTACGTGTTGCGCGGTGCCAAGCGCTACATCTCCGGCGCGCCCTACGCCGATCTCGCCGTGCTGCTCGCGGTGACCGGCCCGGGCCGTGGCCCGCAGGGCATTTCGGCGTTCTTCGTCGACCTGCACGCCCCCGGTGTGAGCGTGCAGAGCGACTACTCGGTGATGTCCGGTGGCGGCGCCCACGGCAACATCACCCTGGAGGACGTTCGCGTTCCGGTGCAAAACCGCATCGGTGACGAAGGCGCCGGCTTCAAGCTGGCCATGGGGCGTATCACCCTCAACCGCCTGCTGCACTGCCCGACCATGCTCGGCATGGCCGGCCTGGCCCTGAACCTGTCGCTCGACCATGCCCGCACGCGCAAGCAGTTCGGCCAGCCGATCGCGATGTTCCAGGCCATCAACCACATGCTCGCCGACATGGCCACCGAGCTGTATGCCGCGCGCAGCATGATGTACGCCACCGCGGCGCTGAACGACGCCGGCGGCGACATCAAGGTCCAGTCCCCCATGTGCAAGCTGTTCGCCTCGGAAACTGCCTTCCGAATCATCGACAAGGCGGTGCAGGTGCATGGCGGCAGCGGGCTGATCAAGGGCCATCCCGTAGAATGGCTGTTCCGCGCCAGCCGCATGATGCGCGTGCTGACCGGCACCAGCGAAATCCAGCGCAACACCATCGCCAAGGGCATCCTGATGCCCAGCTGAGCAGGCGGCCTCACCCCGCCCGCTCGGCTGGGCGGGGTACTCACAACAACAAGAGAGAACTCCCATGACCCGAGAAGAAACGGGCTTCCAACCGCGCAAGGCCTGGACGATCGCCTTTCTGCTGGCCTTCATGATGCTGGTCAACTTCCTCGACAAGGTGGTGATCGGCCTGGTTGGCGTCCCCATGACCAAGGAACTGGGCCTGACGCCCACCGAATTCGGCCTGATCGGCGGGGCCCTGCACTGGCTGTTCGCCGTCTCCGCGGTGATCGGTGGCTTCCTCGCCAACCGCCGGCCGACCCGCACCCTGCTGTTCGGCATGGGGCTGTTCTGGGCGGTGATCCAGCTGCCGATGCTGTTCGTCAGCTCGCTGTGGATGATCGTCGCCTGCCGCGTGCTGCTGGGTATCGGCGAAGGGCCTGCCTCGCCGGTGGCCACCCACGCCCTGTACAAGTGGTTCCCCGATGACCGCCGCAGCCTGCCGGTCGCCCTGCTCCACTCTGGCAGCGCCATGGGCCTGCTGGTGGCCGGTGCGATGATCCCGTGGATCAGCCTGAACTACGGCTGGCGCACCAACTTCGCGGTGCTCGCCGCCATCGGCCTCGTCTGGTGCGCGCTGTGGCTGATGCTGGGTCGCGAAGGCACGCTCGATAACCTGCGCAGCGGCCAGGCGGCCCCGGACACCCACCGCGTGCCCTATCGCCGTCTGCTCACCGATGGCAGCGTGCTGGGCAACTACGCCTGCCACTTCGCCGCCAACTGGTCGCTGGCCCTGACCCTGACCTGGGTGCCCAGCTACCTGGAGATCGGCCTGGGCATCGACCCGCTGAAGACCGGCCACATGTTCGTGATGTTCGTGCTGGTGACCACCCCGCTCAGCCTGTTCATGGCCTGGCTGTCACAGCGCCTGATGCGCCGCGGCATTCCCTCGCGCCTGGCGCGTGGGGCCTTCGTCTCGCTGTGTCTGATCGCCGGTGGGCTGTTCTCGGCGTCGCTGATCCTCACCGACCTGTCCGTCACCACGCGCATCATCACCCTGACCCTCAGTGGTGGCCTGGCCCTGGTGATGTATTCGGTGGGGCCGGCGATGCTCGCCGAGTTCACCCCCAGCAGCCAGCGCGGCGGCATCCTCGCCATCGGCAATGCGGTGGCCTCGCTGGCCGGCCTCTCGGCACCGGTGATCACCGGCCTGCTGGTCCACGGCGCCGGGGCCGACCACCCGGAGGGCTACGCCCAGGGCTTCCTGGTGTGTGGCGCAGTGATGGTCGTGGCGGGCCTGATCGGCCTGATCAGCATGAACCCGCAGCGCTCGCGTGAGCGCCTGGCTCAGGAAGACGCGCCGGCGCTCGGCTCGCGCGCCTGAGTGTCGTCACCCTCGCTGCGCTCGATCAGGCTGCCCCGCCAGCGACCGGTGCGCACCGCATCCAGCAGGATGCCGCGCACCAGGTCACGCATGCACGAGGCCGCGAACGACAGCGGCTTGTGCACCGAATAGGCGATGGACACGGTACGGGTGATGCGCGGCTCGACGATCAGTCGCGCAGCCGTCGGCTGGTAGAGTTCTTCCAGGGGCGGCCAGTTGCAGATGGTCGCCGCCAGCCCACTGCGCACCAGGCTGGCGATCCCCGGAGCGGACTGCTGCTCGTACGCCACGTTGAGTACCACCCCCGCTTCCATGGCGGCCTGCTCGATGCGCCGGCGCAGGTGCAGCACCCGCGGCGCCATGACCAGGCGGGTCGCCCCCGCCTCGGCCAGGGTGATGGGCGAGGTGTCCTGGCTGCCGGTCGAATCCCCCACCCAGTACAGGTCTTCGGTGAAGATCGGCTCGGCCGTCACGTGCTCCAGCTCCTCGGCGTTGGGCACCACACCGAAGTCCACCTTGCCCAGTTCGATGGCCTGGCCACCCTCGCGGGTGAGCCCGTCGCAAACGGTCAGGTTGATGCTGGGGAATTTCTCCGTGGCCCGGGCGATGATCTCCGGCAACAGCAGCGCCGAGGCCGTGGCCGGAATCGAAATGGACACATGCCCCCTGGGATTGCCCCGGGTCGAGGTCAGCTCGTCCTTCACCGAGTCGAGTTTCTGCACCACCGAGCGCGCCACCTCGTACAGCTGCCGGCCGGCATCGGTCAGCGCTACACCGTCATGCTGGCGCTCCAGCAACTGCATCTGCAATTCGCTCTCCAGCAGGCTGATCTGCCGGCTCAGGGCCGGCTGGGCGATGTAGGCCCGTCTGGCCGCGGCGGAGAAGCTGCCCGCCTCGGCGATGGCAATCAGATAACGGAGCTGCTTGAGGGTCATGCGGTTCTCACCAGGGCCATGCCGAAGCGTTATGGGGTCTATCCGAAGACCCTATTTGTGGGGTTTTTCGTGCGTCCCTAGTATCCCCGAAACGCGGACGCGAAGGGAGTTTTCGCAACGCAACATTACAGCCCGAGGCGCGACGAGGCGCCGGTTCAGGCGGCACCCGCCGGCCGTTCTTTTGCACTCGAATGTCGCCTCCCCCGGTGGATGAGGAACGCCCGGACATGAACCTGCCACGGCCTGGTTTCACCCCCATCGTCGCGCCGTACCTACGCTCTTTACGTCGTCGGTCTCCCCGGGCCGGCGGCGTCTTTTTTCGGACTGACATGCACACGCCCACACCCTGCAAGCCACTGAGCGAACGTCTGCTCGGTGGCGACGAACCCGACCCGCGCTTCACCCTGGCCAACGAGCGTACTTTCCTGGCCTGGATACGCACGGCCCTGGCCCTGCTCGGCGGCGGCATCGCCGTGGAAACCTTCGCCGGCAATGCATTCGAACCGCTGCTGCGGCTGACCCTGACGCTGAGCCTGTTGTCGCTGAGCATCCTGGTCGGCGCCGGCGCCTGCCTGCGCTGGCTGGCCGTCGAGCGCGCCCTGCGGCATCGCCACGCCCTGCCACTGCCCGTACTGGTGCCGCTTCTGGCGCTGGGCTGCTGCCTGACCGCCCTGGTCATGGTCGGCCTGTTCTGGCCCCGCTGGCATGGCTGACGCCTCGGTCGATCCCGGCCTGCAAGCCGAGCGCACAGAGCTGGCGTGGCGTCGCACGCAACTGTCGTTGCTGGTGATCGCCTGCCTGGCCCTGCGCGGCCTGGACATCGCGGTGACGCTGATCGCCCTGGCCACCGCAGGCGGGCTCTGGTTGCACCAGCAGCGCAGTTACCGGCACAGCCTGGCGATGCTGCGCGATGAATGCGGCCGGGCGCGCCCCTACCTGGTATTCGCCACCGGCCTGCTGCTGGTGGCGATGGCCACGCTGGCGATGTTCCGGGCGCTGACGATTCCCCTTCCCTGACGCCCCGTGCGTCGCTCGCCCCCTCTGTCGGCTTGCCGGCAGGGGTTTCACCACCGGAGATAACAACAATGAACAACCCTTCGGAACGGCCCCTCGCGGCCCCACACGTCCACCTGCAGCTCAGGAGGATGTGCCCATGAATCTTGGCAGAAAGACCCGCTGGGCCCTCGGGTTCACCGCTGCCGCCACGCTCGCCGGCAGCCTGACGGCCTACTCGGTGGTGCAGCAGGCCAGGGAGACGGCGCAGGCCTACCTGTTCGCCTACCCGCTGGTGCTGATGGAGCTGACCAAGCAGCACCAGCAATTACTCGGCACCACGGCCGTCAACGCCTTCCGCCACAGCCGACGCTTCCCGGATGCCCGCTTCAACAGTGTGGTGTCGCCAAACGTCGACACCCTGTACAGCATCGTGCACTTCGACCTGCGACAGGAACCGGTGGTCATGGACATCCCCGACACCACCGGGCACTACTACATGATGCCGATCATGGACGCCTGGACCAACGTGGTCAGCAGCCCCGGCACCCGCACCACCGGCAGCGGCGCCCAGACTTTCCTGGTCGCCGGCCCCTCCTGGCAGGGCGACGTGCCGCCGGGCATGCAGTTGATCCGCATCCCGACCCAGCTGGCGTGGATGATCGGCCGTATCCAGAGCCGCGGCCCCGACGACTACGCCGAGATCCACGCACTGCAGGACCGCTTTCGCCTCATGCCGCTCAGTGCCTGGCAGGGCCAGCCGCGCACCGCACTTGCGCCCGAGATGGCACCGCTGCCGCCCCTGCAGCGCGACAGGGGGCCGGACCGGCAACTGGCCGGCTGGAACCGCGAAACCTTCTTCACCACCTTCTGCCAGTTGCTGCAGGTGAACCCGGCCCGCCCCGAAGACGCGCCCATGCTCGCGCGCCTACGCGCAGCCGGTTTGCTGGAGGATGACTGCCACCTGGCACAATCCCCGCTGCAGCGCCTGGGCAGCCGGATCGGTTACGCCAGGGTGGTCGCCCTGCTCGACGATGCCCAGCGTCTGATGGAACAGGGCAAGACCTACAACGGGTGGCGAATCGGCTACACCCTGGGCGAATACGGCACCCGCTACCAGCAACGGGCGGTGGTCGCGAAGATCGGGCTGGGGGCCAACGCACCTGACGACGCCATCTACCCCAACCTGCATGTCGATGCGCAGGGCCAGCCACTGTCGGGCCAGCAGCGTTACGTGCTGCACTTCGCCGCCGACCAGCTGCCGCCGGCGCGGGCCTTCTGGTCGCTGACGCTGTATGACGAACGCCAGCTGCTGTCGGCCAACCCGCTGAACCGCTACGCCCTGGGCGACCGCGATGACCTGCACTACAACGCCGACGGCTCGCTGGACATCCATATCCAGCACGAACCGCCGACCGAGGAGACACAGCGTCGCAACTGGCTGCCGGCACCGCAGGGGCCGTTCAACCTGTTCCTGCGCCTGTACTGGCCGCTGCCCGAGGTGCTGGAACAACGCTGGCTGCCGCCCGTCATCGAGACCCTACCCTGAACGGGCAATGGTTCAGACGGCGCCCCCTGTAGGCGCGGCTTCAGCCGCGAGCTCGGCGGTCTTGGGGCTGACATTGATCTGCCGGCCCAAGAAAAAGCTCGCGGACAAGTCCGCTCCTACAGGGAGACCGCAACCGTCCTGGTTCAATGCCTCATGGCGTGACCAGGTTGAACTGCGGGTTCGCCTCGTCCAGGCCGCCGAGCAGTTTGAGCAGTTGCACGCGCCCGCCCTCGATCTCGATGCCACCGATGGTCGCTTCCTTGAGGAAACCGGTTTCCTTGAGGGCGATGCGGTCGAGCAGCGCCTTGCTCATGCTCACGTCGATGTCGGCCCGGGCGTGGCGCGAATCCTTGCGGTGGGTCAGCACGCCATTGCGCAGGGTCAGCGCGTACGCCTCGCCCAGGTCGGTGAAGCGCCAGTTGATCAGCAGGTCGCGGTCGGCTTCCTTCATGGCGTCGATGCGCACGGCCAGGTAATCGAAGAACATGCTCGGCGTCAGGGCCCGCACCATGTCCGGGGCACCGTTGCGTGCCCGGCCTTCGGCCACGCCCTGGCGCAGCTCGTGGGCGCCGCTCAGGTAGACGTTGCGCCAGGTGGCGTTCTCGCTCTGGTAACCCAGCTGCTCCAGGGTGTCGGCCTGCAGCGCGCGCGCCTGGGCGTTGTCCGGCTCGGCGAACACCAGGTGGTTGAGCAGTTGCGCCGCCCAGCGGTAGTCGCCTTTTTCGAAGGCCTGGCGCGCCGCGGTCAGCACGGCCTCGGCGCCGCCCATCACCGCCACGTAGCGGCGGCCGGCGTCTTCCGGCGGCAGCGGGTCGAGGTTGGCCGGGTTGCCGTCGTAGAAGCCCATGTAGCGCTGGTACACCGCGCGCACGTTGTGGCTGAGCGAGCCGTAGTAGTCGCGGCTGTACCACTTGCTGGCCAGGCGCGGCGGCAGCGAGGCCAGCTCGGTGGATATCTCGGTGGGCGTCAGGCCCTGGTTGATCAGGCGCAACGTCTGGCTGTCGAGGAAGGCATACATGTCGCGCTGATCGGCCAGGTAGTCGCGGATCTTGTCGCCGCCCCAGGTCGGCCAGTGGTGCTGGGCGAACAGCACTTCGGCCTCTTCGCCGTAACGCACCAGGGCCTCGTCCAGGTAATGGGCCCAGACCTTGGCGTCGCGCACCAGGGCACCGCGCAGGGTCAGCACGTTGTGCTGGGTGTGGGTGGCGTTCTCGGCCATGCACAGGGTCTTGAACTGGGGGAAATACATGTTCATTTCCGCCGGTGCCTCGGTCCCCGGCGTGAGCTGGAATTCGATGGTCACGCCATCGACCTCGTGGGTTTCCAGCGGCTCGACGATCAGGTCGGTCGGGGCGATCAGCGTGACCGTCGCATTGACCGGCGTGCCCTTGCCCAGGCCGGCATCGACCTGGCCGCGCTCGCCACGCGGCAGCACGGCGCCGTACATGTACTGGGCGCGGCGCATCATCGCCGGCCCGGCCAGCACGTTCTCGCTGACGGCGTGCTCGTAGAAGCCTTCCGGGGCGATCACCTTGACCTTGCCGGCCTTCACGTCGGCCTCGTCGATCACCCCGCGCACGCCACCGAAGTGATCGACATGGGAATGGCTGTAGATCACCGCGACCACCGGCTTGCGCGGACGGTGCTTGTAGTACAGCTCGAGGCCGGCGCGGGCGGTCTCGGTGCTGATCAGCGGATCGATGATGATCAGCCCGCTGTCGCCCTCGATCAGGGTCATGTTCGACAGGTCCATGCCGCGGATCTGGTAGACGCGCTCGCGCACCTCGAACAGGCCGGCGATGTTGTTGAGCTGGGCGATGCGCCAGAGGCTGGGGTTGACGCTGGCCGGGGCATCGTTGCCGTCGAGGAAGTTGTACGCCATGCGGTTCCACACCGGTTTGCCATCGGCGTTGCGGATCACCCCGTCGAAGGGTTCGATCAGGCCGCGCCGGGCGCTGTCGAAATCGGCCCGGTCTTCGAACGGCAGGCGTTGCAGCCAGGCCTGGTTGCGCTGCTGGGTGATAGCGGTGGCAGGCTTGGCCGCGACCGGCTGCTCGGCATGGGCCCCGAAGGCGATGAGGGCCAGGGTCAGGGCACTGAGGCGAAAGAGAGGCATGGTCATATCCATTGCTGAGAAAAATGCAAAATGCCGGCGCCCCGAAGGGCGCCGACTTTGGCGATGCGTGGTCGCCAAACCGGTCGGCCAGGCGGCTGGCCGCTACTTGCCCAGGCGCTTGAGCTGCGCCGGCGTGAACTCGGTCTTCGACAGGGTCTCGCCGTACTGCGCCTTGGCGGTGACTTCGTTGGTCAGGTAGTTGACCGCATAGCGCCCGGAGATCACGTCGTAGGTCGCTTCGGCCACGGTGAGCGGCAGCTGGATGTCATGCAGCATGGCGATGTGCGATTCGTAGCTGCGCCACAGCTCGCCGCGGCTGTCATAGATGTCCGCGGCCACGATCTGCCAGGTGTCCTCGTCGAGGTAGAAGCGGCGCTTGGCGTACACATGGCGCGCCCCCGGCTTGAGGGTGGCTTCGACGACCCACACGCGGTGCTTCTCGTAGCGCGCGTGCTCAGGGTTGAGGTAACCCGGCTTCAGCAGTTCGCTGTAGGGGGTCTGCTTGCTGGCCATGCGGTAGGCGTTGTAAGGAATCAGCATTTCGCGCTTGCCCTGCAGCGCCCACTGGTAACGGTCGGGCGCCCCGTTGTAGCCGTCGACGCTGTCGGCGACCACCTGGCCGAAGCTGTAGCGGGCGCTGCTGTCGTAGGCCACGGTCGGTGCCCGGCGCACACGCCGCTGGCCCGGGTTGTACTGCCAGGCCGAGCGCACGCCGGCCACCAGGTTGAGCGGCTCGTGCACCAGGGTCACTTCCCCGGCATAGCGCGAGGGCGCCGTGGTGCGCACGCGGTTGAGCAGCAGCAGGTTCTCGCTCGGGTCCAGGTCGCTGATGTTCTCCCGGAACACCGTCAGGCCGTGGGAACTGACCACCGTGTAGTCGCCCCGCTCCTGCACCGTCGCCGAGGAGAACTGGCGCCGGATCGAGCCACCGCGGTAGCGCGTGAGGTGGTTCCACATCACCTCCAGGCCTTCGGTGGGCTGTGGAAAAGGCACGCCGAAGTGGTAGCCGTCCAGGCCGTTGCCCTCGTCGGTGAGCGTCACCTGCTCCAGGTTCTTGCGGCTTTCATCGAGGTAGGCCTGGGGCAGCGTGGCACTGCGGTGGGTCGGATACACCGCCATGCGGTAGTCCGCGTAACGGGCGAACAGGGCCTGCTGGCCGGGGCTCAGCTGGTCCTTGTACTGGGCCAGGTTGGCGTTGGTGATCACGAACAGCGGCTGCTCGCCGGCGAACGGATCGGTGTAGTCACCATTGGCACTGACCGCCGCCACGCCCGGCTTCATGCCGCCGTCCCAGGCCGGAATGCTGCCGTCGGCGTTGCCCGCGCGTTCGGCGCCCACGGGGGTGAGCGGGCCGTCCAGGCGCGCCGGGTCGTTTTCCTTGGCCTGTACCAGGGTGCAGGCGGTCAGCAGGCCAAGGACGAGGGGAAGGATCTTGAAGGCAGTCATGGTCAGAAGCTCGCTTTGACAGTGACCGAGGCGTAGTCGCGGTCATCGATGAGGGAAAACTCGTTGGAGCCGAAGAAGCTGTTGTAGGCCAGCTCGAGCGAGTACTCGTTGCGGTAGTCGAAGGTCAGGGCCAGGCCCAGCGCCTGCTGGCCCTCCTGGAAGTTGGGGCCGTAGCCTTCGACGTCGTGGCGCCAGTTGACGGACGGGGTCACGACGGTGGCGGGGATCAGGTCCTCGTAGCTCAGCCCCATGCGCAGGCGATACCCCCAGGAGTAGGCGGTCATCACGCCGTGGGTGTTGCAGTTGGTGGCAGCCGCCAGCTCGGCGGCGGTCAGCCCGGCGGGGTTCTGTGCGGCAGGCGTCGAGCAGGGGGTACCGTCGGAGGTCGGCGTGCGACCGAAGGCACCGGCACGGCCCAGGCGCAGGTCCTGCGGGTCCAGGCCGCCGATCCAGTTGCCCCCCACTTCCGCCGCCCAGGCCAGGCGCTGGGCGCCGAGCACGTTGGAAAAGCTGTCGGCGGCGCCCAGGCTGAGCTGCCAGACCTCCGCGCGGGTATAGCCGTCCACCCGGCTGCCGCGGGCGGCGGCGAGCTCGGCCGGGGTCATGGGCATGATCGCGCTGTTGGCCTGGCCGGCGAGCAGGTTGATCAGGTCGGCGGAGTTGTAGCCCAGCGGCATGTTCGGGCGGTACGTCAGCTCCCCGAACACCGCGGTGCTGCCCACCACGCCGCTGATGCTGGCGCCGAACAGACGGATGTTCTCCGGGTAGACCGTGAAGTAATCGCCGGTATTGAGGTTGGCGCCGGGATTGCCACCCGAGTTGGGCGCCTGGCGAGCGATCACCCCGGACAGCAGTGGCGTACGGCTGTGGTAGTTGAGGTAATAGAGGCCGAGGTCGGCGTCGTTGAGCGACTCGATCAGGTAATGCATGGCCAGGCCGTACTGGCCGGTGTCGCTGGCCCAGTCGGTGGCCGTGCGGCGCAGGTAGCGCTCGGTGGCTGGCGCCATGCCGGGCGGTGCGTTGAGGACGTTGTCGATGCTGGAGATGTCGGTGGTGGAGAGGCCGCCAGCGATCAGCTTGTCGTACTGGCACCCTTCCTGAAGCGCGTCGTTGGTGCTGAAGAAGGTGCCACAGCCCTCGAGCACCGACGGGCGGAAATTGAACTGCCAGAAACCCTCGACACTGAGGCTGTCGGCCAGGTCGTAGTTGAAGGACACCATCTCCACCGGCAGCAGGCCTTCCTTGAGTTCGGTGCCGGGACGGTTGAACGCCGAGACGTCCAGCGGGTTGATGGCATTGACCCCATTCTGCAGGAACAGCGCCTCGCCCCAACTCAGCACGTGCTTGCCGAGCTTGATACTGAGCGGCCGCTCGGCCACCTCGAAGTCTTTCCACAGGTAAGCGTCGAGCACTTCGAAGCCCTTGAACCGGGCCAGGCGCTGCCAGCCGGCGTCGTCGAAACGTCGGAAGTCGCCATTGCCGGTGGCCATGGCATGGTCGTACCAGTACTTGAAGCGGATGAACGCGCCCTGGGAGCCGTCGTTCAGGTCGAAGTCGGTCAGCCCCTTGAACAGGGTCGAGATGGTGTCGCCCTTATCGAAGTTGAGCTTGCCGTCGTCACCGTTGTAGTTGGTGCCGACACCGACCTTGCCGATGCTGGCGGCATCCGCCTTGTTCAGCAGGCCCTTGTCGGCGCTCTGCAGGGACCAGCTGGTACCCAGTGACAGGGTGGTGTTGCTGGACAGGCTCCAGTCATCGTCCAGCTGCCAGGTGGCCGCCGAGGACAGCGTGGGCTGCGCCGCCAGCGCGATGCCCAGCGCCAGCGCGGTGCGGGTGAAGCCGGTGCGATGTGTCGAGTTGCCGATTGAATGGCTCATACAAACCCTCTCGTTGTTGTTGTCGGGTCGTGGTTGCAGGTTTCTGCAGGCAATAGCTGGCCCAAGCGCAGTGGCCTGCGCCGTTCAGCCAGGAAGGATCAGTGCGGCAGGTCGGCCAGGATCGCGTCGACCATGTTGTTGAAGGTGGCCGGGGAATCGATCGCCCTGGCAGCGACCTTGGCGGGACCGTCGGCGCTGGTCGCGCGGCGGGCCTGGTCAGGTGTGGCCGAGAGCTTGACGATCACCACCTCGCGTTGCGGGTTGATGTAGATTTTCTGGCCAAAACGCCCGCTGGCTTCCAGGGAGCCATCCGCGTCGTTCTTCTGCAGCCAGTAGTTGCGGTAGGCGTAGCCCGGGCGTGCGGGCCCCAGGTTGCCTTTGGCGAACACCTCGACGTCGCCGGTTTCCAGGAGGCTGCGCACGGCCTGGTTGAAACTGTCCCCCGCCACGTTGCGTCCCAGTTCGCGCCGGACCCATTCGGCGAAACGCGCCGCGTCGCGCAGGTTGCTGCTGATGCCGCCACTGGCCATCTCGGTGCCCAGCGCGTCGATCTGGACGTAGGCGTCCTCCTGGGCGAAACGGGACCAGATGCGCTGACTCACCAGCTCGCCCCAGTTCTGCCCGGAGATGCGCCGCAATGCCCAGGCCAGGGCCTCGGGCGAGCCGTTCTGGTAGAAGAACACCGGCTTTTCGGCGGCGCCTTCCACCGCCTTGGAGACCTGGAGGAACGCATAGATATCGGCGGGCATGTCGGGCCCCCGCGGAATCAGGCCGGTGGCGGCGAACAGCCCCAGGTCCGGCGGCACGTGCTCGGGATAGGTCACGGCCACCTGCATGTCCAGGTTCTGCCGCACCGTGCTTTCCCCGAATGGCGTGCCGCTGAGCTCAGGCACGTACTGGGCGAGCCTGGCGTTGGGGTCGAGCGTGCCTTCGGCGATGAATTGCGCCGCCAGCAGCCCGGTCACCGACTTGGTCATGGACGCCCAGATGTGCGGCTGGCGCGCCTCGAAGCCGTCGTCGTAACGCTCGAACACGATGGCCCCACGGTGCAGCACGATCAGCCCGTCGGTCACGGTTTGCTGCAGGTAGTCATCCAGTGCGAGCGTCTGCTCGCCTGCGGCGAAGGTCAGCGCGCCAAGGGGCCGCGACGAACCGGGCGCCAGCACCAGCGGCTGTTCGGAACGGGGGATGTTGCGCGTCGCTGACACTTCCCGTGCATGGCGCAACGACCAGCGCAGGTAGGGGGGCTGGAAGGCATTGAGCTTGTTCACACGCATCTCCACGGCAGGCGGAAACCCCTCCATGACACCCGGCGTGGCGGGACTCGCCGCCAGCGCCGGCTGCAGCGCGCAAAGCAGGGAAAAGGCAGCGCCCGGCAGCAGGCGACGAAGGCGGTTGCCGGGCAGGGTCGAGGATGAGGCTACGCTTGGATTCATTATTGTTGTCCCAGTTGCGAGTGGTCCTGTCAGGACTCCTGGGCCGATGCTATCCAAGCGTTTTCACGAGAACTAATAGAACTGTGCGATGCGGGGCATGCCGTTTTGGAATAGGCCGCCGGGCGCCGCCGTCTCCTTCCCTTTCGCCCTGTCCGGGCCTACCAGCCGCCCCCGCCGCCACCACCACCGCCGCCTCCCGAAGAACCGCCACCGCTCGATCCGCCCGAGGAGCTGCCGAACGACGACGAGGACGACTGCGTGGGTGCGGTGGAGGCCACCGCGGCGGCCCGGCCGAGGTTCGAGGACAGGCTCGAGCTGAGCGCCTGCGGGTCGGGCAGGCGGCGGCCCGAATACCACTGCGGCTGATAGCTGTCTTTCGGGGCACTGATCAGGCCGCTCTCCAGTGCCTTGGAAAAACGCGCGCTCCATTGCTGCTCGACGCCCAGCGCCATGGCGTAGGGCAAGTGCTGCTCGTACAGGGCGATGGTCATGGCCGGGGCGTTGGCGACCTTTTCCAGCAGCTCGCTTTCCGCCAGCATCAGGTAGTCGCGGTAGCCCTCAAGCTTGTCGAGTACTTCGCGACCGTGCAGGGTCGGCGCCTCCAGCAGCCAGCGAAACAGCACGCAGAGCACCGCGAAGGCCAGCACCAGGGCCAGGCTCCAGGTCGAGAGACTCGGTGTGCCGTTCACCATCATCACCAGCGCCAGCAGGCCGATGTTGGTGAACATCAAACCGAACAGCAGGCCCGGCAGGATGCTCAGGCGCTGGCCGGCGCGCCAGTTGCGCAGGCAGCGGAACAGGGCCATCACCCCGAAGGAGCCGAACGCCAGGACGAACAGCGAGAGCATGCACACCGCCATCAGGTCACCGGGCGCCAGGCCAGGCAGCACGGTCAGCGGTACGCCGAGCAGTGCCAGCACCGCGCCGCGCCACCATTGCTGGCGGTTGAGCCGGAAGCAGGCCGCATGGTAGTTCTCGGTGATGCTGGCGTGCAGCGCGTCGAGTGCCTTTTTCAGGCGTGGCTGGTAACTGTCCCCCAGGGTCAGGGCGGAGGCGCTGTCGAACAGCGCGCTGTATACCTTGCGCTCGCCAGGGTGCAGTGGTGGCACGGGTTTGCCGGCCGCCTTGACGGTGTAGCCCTTGCCGCTGTCGGACAGGTTCAGGGCGCGCTTCGTGGCCATCGAGGTGAGGGCCACGGTCAGTGCCTTGGCCGGGCTGTAGGCCATGCCGAAACCGCGGTGCCAGACGAACCCGGCCGCCGCGGGCGACAGCCCTTCCGGCGCCTGGAACAGGGGAATGACCAGGCCGCGCTGCGGGTCGCGGCCGACACGCCGCCACTGCCACAGGAAGTACCCCAGCAGCGCCAGCAGCACCAGGCTGCCCAAGGCCACGCCGGGGTTGTCCTGCAGCGCCCAGAGCAGGCGCTTGCCCAGGGCAGGCTGCTGAATCAGCCCCGCGGGCCAGGCCACGGCGACGGTGAATCCTTCGGAGGCCGCCAGCGGTGCGGTGGTTTCCAGCTCGATACGCGCCCCGTCCTGCGCCACCAGGCGGAAGGCCTTGCCCTGGGCGCCTCGCGGGCCGGTGTAGGCGTCGAACCGCAGCACGTTGGCACCGTCCGGCAGTTGCACGCTGATCCGCGCCCGGTCGATGGCGAACAGCCAGTCGTTGCCGGTGACGTTCCAGTACAGCTCGTCCTCGCCGTCACGGGCGATCAGTTGCCGGTCGGTGCGGTAGAGGATGCGGTAGGTGTGGCGGCCCGGCTGCAGCAGCTGGCTGGCCGAGCCGATGCGCACACGCTCGACGGCGCCCATCGACTCCAGTTGGTAAGGCTCCGGCTGACTATTGCGCTGCACCTCCAGCACGTCGAAAGTGACGCTGCGCTGCAGGCCTTCCAGGCTGATCATGCGCACCGGAAAGTCGCGGAAGATGCCGCGGCTGATCGCATCGCCCCGGGCCTCGACGGTGATCTGCTCGGCCACCAGCAGGCTGCCGTCGGTGTGGACCTGCAGGTCCACGCTGTAGTCGGTTATGCGTTCGTCTTCGCTGGCCAGTGCGGCCGTGGCCAGCCCCAGCAGGGCAAGGCACAAAAAGCGTGTGAGCCATCCAGGCATGTCAGAACTCCAGGGCCGGGGCGTGCCCCTCGCGGGCATCGGCGAGGGTGAAGTATTCGGCGGTGGTGAAGCGCAGCAGACGCGCCACCAGGTTGCTCGGCACCGACTCGACGAGGATATTGAGTTCGCGCACCGCGCCGTTGTAGTAGCGGCGGGACATCTGGATCTGGTCCTCGACCTCGCTCAGGGTGCGTTGCAGGGCCAGGAAATTGCCGTCCGCCTTCAGTTGCGGGTAGGCCTCGGCGAGGATCAGCACGCGCATCAGCGCCGTGCCCAATTGCGTTTCGGCCACGCCGCGCTCGCCCACCGTATCGCCTTCGTGGCGCTGTGCGGCGCTGCGCTGTTCGGTCAGCGCCTCGAGGGTGCCGCGCTCGTGCGCCATGTATTCGCGCAGTGCCGCCACCAGGTTGGGGATCAGGCTCGAACGCCGCTTGAGCTGCACGTCGATGCCGCTCCAGGCTTCGGCCACGCGGTGGCGATTGAGCACCAGGCGGTTGTAGCACCAGATGCCGTATCCCGTGACCAGCGCTGCCAGCGCCACCCCTATCCATTGCCAGGCCTGCATGCCCTCTCCCTTTTCTGTGTGCCGGACCTCATCGAGGCGCCGGCATTCTAGCGTTGCCGCCAGCCTGGCCGCGACCGCCTGGGTCACACGCGCGATTTTCCCTGACCCAACCGGGCGCAGCCGCGGTCAAAACCTTGCGACAGGCGGGTCGGGTGCGGCCGCATAGCCCATGGCGTTACTGACCGGTTTTGTCAAAAATACCCGCCCTCGGCGACGGTTCATCGTTGCCCTACCGACGAGTCCCCTGCATGCGTGAAATGACCATCGAACTGATACAGACCGGCCCCGAGCAGGCCGAGCTGATTCGCAACCTGTACCAGTTCTACGCCTATGAATCCTCCGACTGGGAACAGGAGGACGTGGAGGCCGACGGCCGCTTCTACATCCACGAGCCGCACTTCGAGCGCTACTGGCAGGAACCGCTGTGGAGCGCCAACCTGGTGCTGGTGGACGGTTTCATCGCCGGGTTCCTGCTGATCGAACAGAGCGAACTGCCGGGCGTCGACGCCCTGGAGCTGGCGGACCTGTTCCTGCTCAAGAAGTACCGCCGCCGGGGGATCGGCAAGACCCTCGCCCTCCAGGTGCTGAAGGAAGGGAGCACGGTCTGGTTGGTGCGCTTCTATGACCAGGACCAGGCGGCCCAGGCCTTCTGGGAGGCGGTACTGGAAGACCTGCCGCGCCCGGTGCAGACCCTGGGGCAGGACGACGACCCGCACCTGCTGAACTACCTCGTGACCCCGGCGCTGCACTGAGCCCATGGACCACCACGTCCAGCTCCAGGCCCTGCTCGCCGCCGACCCGCTGCGCCTGCGCATCCTGCAGCAGGTGCGGGACCTCGGCCTGCCGGACTGCTGGGTGGCGGCAGGCGTGGTGCGCAGTGCGGTGTGGGATCACCTGCACCAGCGCTCCCCTTCCCCGCTGCCGGACGACATCGACGTTATCTGGTTCGACCCGGCCGACGCGTCTGCCGAGCGGGACGCGCACCTCGAAGGGAGGCTGCGCGAGTGCGACCCAAGCCTGAACTGGTCGGTGAAGAACCAGGCGCGCATGCACCAACGCAATGACGATGCGCCCTACACCAGCGCCGCCCAGGCGATGACCTGCTGGCCGGAGACCGCCACGGCGGTGGCTGTCCGGTTGGCGCGTGAAGGAACGATCGAGGTGGCGGCGCCGCTGGGCCTGGACGACCTGTTCGGCCTGGTGGTGCGCCCCACGGCGCGCTTTCGCAGCGACAAGCAGGCGATCTACCAGGCCCGCCAGCGCGACAAGAACTGGCCGGCCCGCTGGCCCGGGCTGCGCTACGCCTGAGTCACGCCGGCGGCAGGTCCTCGGGGTTCCAGGCCACTTCCCACAGGTGCTGGTCCGGGTCCTGGAAGTAACCGGCATAGCCACCCCAGAAGGTCTCCTGGGCCGGCTTGACCAGCGTCCCGCCAGCCGCTGCGGCCTGCGTCATCACTGCGTCCACCTCGTCCCGGGACGCCACGTTGTGCGCCAGGCTCATGCCCGGCGCGCCTGCCTTGGACGGCGGCAGGCCGCTGTCGGCGGCCAGGCTGGTGCGCGGCCACAGGCCCAGGCGCAGGCCGGCCTGGAGGTCGAAGAAGGCGACCGCTCCGTTCTCGAACTCGGTGCCGACGATGCCGTCGGTGGGCAGGCCCAGGCCGTCGCGGTAAAAGCGCACGGCCCGGTCGAGGTCATCGACCGCCAGGGTGATCAGGGAAATTCGGGGTTTCATCGCGCCCTCGCAAGCGTGGTGTCGAGGCGATGAAAACTAGACCAGCAAGGGCCCGGCGACAACCGCCCCGGCCACCGCGGTGGCCGGGATGATAGGGGGGGGTTAGGCCTTGCTGGCGCGGGAGGCCATGAGGCGGCGGCGCACCACTTCGAGCACGCCCGGCAGGATCGACAGGACGATGATCGCCATGATCAGGTAGTGCAGGTTGTCCTTGACCACCGGCAGGTTGCCGAAGAAATAGCCGGCGTAGGTGAACGAGGTCACCCAGACGATGGCGCCCACCACGTTGTAGGTGGCGAAGCGCGAGTAGCGCATGCGGCCCATGCCGGCGACGAACGGGGCGAAGGTACGCACGATGGGCACGAAGCGGGCGAAGATGATGGTCTTGCCGCCATGCCGGGCGTAGAAGGCCTGGGTCATGTCCAGGTGGCTCTGGCGGAAAACCTTCGAGTCCGGGTTGCGGAACGCCCGGTGGCCGAAGGTACGGCCAATGGCGTAATTGACCGCATCACCGAGGATCGCCGCGACGATCAGCAGGCCCACCAGCAGGTGCACGTCCATCGCGCCGTGGGTGGCGATGGCGCCGGCCACGAATAGCAGCGAATCCCCCGGCAGGAACGGGGTCACTACCAGGCCGGTTTCGCAGAAGATGATCAGGAACAGGATGCCGTAGATCCAGGCCCCGTGCTCGGCGGTGAGCGCCGCGAGGTGAACGTCGACATGGAGAATGAAATCGATGATGAGGGTGATGAATTCCATCGGTAGTCCACACAGGTGACGGCGGCGGTGCCGCGTCACGAAAACCTGAAACCAGGCCCGGCGGTCCGTGACCGGCCGAGCCCAACGCGGCGCAACGATACGCCATATCCCGCCTGCGTGCCGGACTTCTTCGCCAGCTCATCCGCGTCCTCGTCGATCTGACGCGCCACGGCCAGGGGGCGCGCTCGAGCCCGATGCTCGGCGTCCCGCCGCGCCTGGAACCCCGATGACTGCGCGGGGACGCCACGGCCGTCATCATCGGATCACTTGTCCCGTGCCGTGCACGGCAGGCCGTCCGGCCCCTGCTCGCCCTGGCAGAAACGCTCGGCCAGGCGGGTACCGGGGATTTGGTCCAGGTGGTTGCGGCCCTTGGCGTCGCGGCGGACGTCGAAGGCGTCGTACGGCTCGCCGCTGGCGGTGAAGGCCCGCACTTCGAGGCGGTCGGCGCTCACGGCGACGGTCTGGTAGAGCTGGGTGTCCTCGGCGATGCGGTCCGGCTGGCGGTGCGCCCGGTCGTTGAGCCCGTACATCTTCGAGCCCACCACCGAGACCATGTACACCGGCCCCACCGGCGCCTTGGCAGTACGGGCCTTGGCGCTGGCATCACGCCCGGCTTCGTCGGTCAGGCGGCTGTAGCAGTGGTCGTGGCCCTGCAGCACCAGGTCCACCCGGTGGCGTTCGAAGATCGGCTTCCAGGCGCTCTTGAGCGGCTCGGTGTCCTCGGGACGGGCGCAGGTGAACACCGGCTGGTGCATCACCACCACGTTCCAGCGCGCCTTGCTCGCCGCCAGGGTGCGCTCCAGCCAGGCGGTCTGGCTGTCGAGGGTGCCCAGGTCGAGGGCCGAGGTGCCGTCCAGCACGACGAAGCGCACGCCCTGGTAGTCGACGAAGTAGCTGGTGCTTTGCGTGCCGGCAGCGCCGTTGTCGGGCAGCGGGAACTGCAGCGGGAAGTGCGGGCCGAGGCGCCGGGTTTCCTCGCCGCTCGGGGTCAGGTCATCGACATACTCGTGGTTGCCCGCCGCGGGCAGTTGCGGCATGCCGCCATAGGCGTAGCCGCCGGCCTGGTTCCACTCGCCCCACTCGTCGTCATGGCTGAGGGTCTCGCGCTGGGCCACCAGGTCGCCGGCATGCACCACCAGCGCCGGGTTGGCCACGGCACGCAGGGCCTGGCGAATGGTGCGCGAGGCGATGGCCAGGATGTCGTTCTGGGTGTCGCCCAGGTAGATGAAGGTGAACGGCCGCGCGGCCTCGCTGGCGGTGCGGAACTGCAGCCATTCGCTCCAGCCGGCCGAACCCTTGACCCGGTAGACGTAGGCGGTGTCGGGCTGCAGGTCGTTCAGGCGCACCTGGTGATACAGGGCGGCGCCGTTGTCGGTGTCCAGGCGCTGGGTGGTGCCGGTCAGGGCACGGGCCCGGGCCTCCAGGGTCGGGCCGGACAGCGCCGGGCCGATCTCCAGGTGCGCGGTCTGCTGCGCCAGGTCGGTGCGAAACGCCACGGCCATCTGCCGGGCCGGGTTGGCGCCGGGGGTCAGCACGATGCGGTCGGCCAGGGTGGACGCGGCATAGGGCGCGCCCGGCGAGTGGATCGGCGCGGGGGGTTGCGCCTGCACGGCCTGCCCGAGCAGGCAGGTGACGGCGATGGCGGCGGCAAGGCAGGTGCGGGACATGGGTGTTCCTCGTTGGGCCAAAGGGCGAGATGGCCGACAAGGAAACAAAGGCGAATGACAGTTCGGTTACGCGCCGGGGTCGTTTGGGCTCAGGGCAATTGCCCGCGCCGCGCCGGTTTTAAGCCTGGTTTAAGGCAGCCGACGGCCCTGGCCGGCCAGGCGCCTCTCGGCGCCCGGCGGGCGCCCGCCCAGGCAGGTCATTTCAGCTCAGGCCAGGGGCTGGCGACGGGCAGAAAATGCAGGTCAGGACGCCGGCTGGTCCGCGTTCGTGGCGCGCTTGCGGCCCGACCAACTGATCAGCGCAATGCCACCGACGATCGCCAGCACGCCGATGATCAGGTCCGCCGTCAGGGTCTCGCCGAGGAAGGCGGACGACATCAGCAACCCCACCACCGGCACGCCGAGCATGGCGGTGGACATGCTGGTGCTCGACAGCCACATGCTCGCGGCATTCACCGCACAGAAGCAGAACGCCGTGGCCAGCGGGCCGACGAACAGGGCGATCAGCCACAGGCTGCGCGAACCGTCGCCGTTGAACGGTCCCTCGAAGACCCAGGCCAGCACCAGCAACGGCACGGTGGCCAGGAGCATCTGCCAGGGCGCCAATTGGTAAGCAGTGGAGTCGCCCTTGCTGTGGCGCAGGTGCAGGATGCACAGGGCCCAGGCCAGGGACGCGAGCAGCAGCATCAGGTTGGCCTTGAGCAGCGCGGTATCGCCCCAGTCCAGGCTGAACGGGTTGAGCAGGGCGACCACGCCGCACAGGCCGAGCAGCACGCCCACCACCTGTCGGCGCGACACCCGCTCGCCGAAGAACAGCAGCGCCGCCGGCACCACCCACAGTGGCGTGGTGTAGGCCAGCACCGCCGAGCGCCCGGCATCCACCTGCAACATGGCGTAGGTGCCCAGCACGGTGAAGGTGAGCATCTGCAACAGGCCGACGCTGATCACCAGGGGCAGGTCGCGCCGGGTCGGCACGCGCAGGGTGCCGGTGCCCAGCTGCACCACGAACAGGCACAGGCCGCCCAGGGCGAAGCGGCTGGCGGCGAACCACAGCGGGCCGATGTGCTCCAGGCCGCTCTTCATCACCGGCCAGTTGGCGCCCCACACCAGGATCGCCAGCACCAGCAGCAGACCACCCTTGGTGCCCGTCGACAGCCCCCGCGACGGCGCGCGGGCGGCAGGCAGATCGGCAGTGCAGGTGGCGTGATTCATGGCGGTGTCCTCGCAGGGCAGGTGGCGAGAACATGCTAGGGCGTGGCGGCCGGAGAATTTCTCCGTTGTTGGCTGCCACAACGGCGATCTACAGGCTTATATTCTTCAAAAAAACCAATTTGGAGATAAATATTCTCATGCGTTCCCTGGACCGTACCGACATCGGCATTCTCAACCGCCTGCAGGAGGATGCCCGCATCACCAACGCCGAGCTGGCCCGTTCGGTGAACCTCTCGCCCACGCCCTGCTTCAACCGGGTCAAGGCCATGGAGGAACTGGGGCTGATCCGCCAGCAGGTCACGCTACTGGTGCCGGAGATGCTCGGCCTGCACGTCAACGTGTTCATTCACGTCAGCCTGGAGAAGCAGGTGGAAGATGCCCTGCAGCGCTTCGAGGCGGCCATTGCCGAACGCCCGGAGGTGATGGAGTGCTACCTGATGAGTGGCGACGCGGACTACCTGCTGCGGGTGCTGGTGCCGGATATCCAGGCGCTGGAGCGCTTCGTCGTCGACCACCTGACCAAGGTGCCGGGAGTGGCCAACATCCGTTCCAGCTTCGCGCTCAAGCAGGTGCGCTACAAGACCGCCCTGCCCCTGCCGCCCAATGGCCTGGTGGTGCAGCGCCGCCAGTCGTAAGGCAAACACCCGCGCGAGCCTGGCAACCCGCTGGAGCGAAACGCCCCCGGCGCGCCGCCAGGGCAGGCGCACCGAAGGCGACACCCGCCAGGTCAGCCCTGGCGCCAGGTCGCCGGCAGGGATAGATCGCCGGACGCCACGACCTGGCCGCCCTTGTCACTGCGGATACCGCCGTGGCCGTGGGCCCAGGCCTGACCGAGAACACACACCGAAAGGGTGAGGATCACAGGGGGCTTTCAGGGTCGTGTCCTCGCTCAGCGCGCGCCGTGTTTCGCCAGGTACTCGGCGGTGGAAATCACCGGCGCGTACCCGAAGCTGAGGGCCGCCATGAACGCCGCGTGGACGTGTTCGGCCGGCACTTTGACCCCGTTGAACTCCAGGTCGAGGGTGGCGCAAGCGTCGTGCAGTACCGTGGTGTCGTAGCCGAAATCCACCGCGGCGCGGGTGATGCCGTCCACGCACATGTGGCTCATGTTGCCGACCACCACCACGCTGTCGATGCCGTGCTGGTCGAGCACGTCTTTCAGCTCGGTTTCCCGGAACGAGTTGATGTAGTGCTTGAGCACCACCGGCTCCTCGGGCTTGTTGATCACGCTCGGGTGGAGCTTCGCCCCTTCGCTGCCGGGGCGGAAGAACGGTGCGTCGTTGCTGGTGAATTCATGACGGATGTGCACCACCAGGTCGCCGCTTTTGCGGAACGCGGCGATTACCTCGGCCGCCTTGGAGGCCGCCGCTTCGACCTTGCTCAAGGTCCACAGGCCGCCGGGGAAGTAGTCGTTCTGGATGTCCACCACGATCAAGGCTGTTTTGCTGCTCATGTTCAGATGCTCCAAAAGAGTTGATGCAGAAGGTTCGCGGTAAATCAGCTGCGCAGGAACGCCAGCATGTCGTTGCCGAGCTGTTCCTTGTGGGTGTCGGTGATGCCGTGGGGCGCGCCCTTGTAGATCACCAGCTTGGCGTTGGGCACCAGCTTGGCCGAGGCCCGCGCCGCGGCGTCCACCGGCACGATCTGGTCGTCGTCGCCGTGCAGGATCAGGGTGGGCACGTCGAACGTCTTCAGGTCTTCGGTGAAGTCGGTTTCCGAGAACGCCTTGATGCAATCGTAGGCATTCTTGTGACCGGCCAGCATGCCCTGCATCCAGAAGGCATCGATCACGCCCTGGGATGGCTTGGCGCCGGGGCGGTTGTAGCCGAAGAACGGGCCACTGGCGATGTCCTTGTACAGCTGCGAGCGGTCGGCGACGGAGCCGGCACGGATGCCGTCGAACACCGAGATCGGCAACCCGCCGGGGTTGGCCGTGGTCTTGACCATCAGCGGCGGCACCGCAGAAATCAGCCCTGCCTTGGCCACCCGCCCGGTGCCGTGCCGGCCGATATAGCGGGCCACTTCGCCGCCCCCGGTGGAAAAACCGAACAACGCGGCATCACGGACGTCCAAATGATCGAGGAGCTGAGCCAGGTCATCGGCATAGGTGTCCATTTCGTTGCCGTTCCAGGGTTGACTGGAGCGGCCATGGCCACGCCGGTCGTGGGCGATGACCCGGTAGCCGCTGGCAGCCAGGAAGAACATCTGCGATTCCCAGCTGTCGGCATTCAGGGGCCAACCGTGGCTCAGGACGACAACCGGGCCGCTGCCCCAGTCCTTGTAGTAGATCTGTGTACCGTCGCGGGTGGTGATGGTGCCCATGGCTCGTTCCTCTCGGTTGGCAGCGTGGCTGTTCGCGGCATGGCGATCGGCGGCGGATGGGCTGCCGGACGTCGCCGAGACGCCCCGCGCGCAACCACCCAGTGGGAGTAGCAGTGAGACCGCCAGGGCGGCGGACCCGAGGAGCAGCGTTCGTCGCTGGGGATCTATCGGAATAGGTAAGTCGGTTCCCATCGTTGCATCTCCAGTAGGTTTTCTGGACAAGCGAAACGGCGTAGGCAGGGAACCCGTCATCCCTCCTGGAACCTGACGGTTCAGGGCATGCGGCTGACGAGGGCCGAAGGACATCAAGTAGTTGCAACGACCTGCTGGCGCACGATGGACATCGAACGCCTGGCCACGCCTTTTGCAGGCAGGGCACGCAGGGACATCGCCGGCAGGACGACTCGCTCACCCCTGTTGGCGCCCGGTGTATCCCAAGGTCGACAGGCAGGGTCGGAGATGCTCAGTGAGCGTAGGCGAGGTTCGTGAAATATGGCCACCTTTCTCTGGTTATTCCTGAAAAAAACTGATTCTTCCGCTTCGCTGGAAAGTTCGGAAGCGACATCCGTGTACCCTGCGCCACCCGCGCTGACTCACGCTTTCAAGGGTCAGCCATGAACCATAGAACGATGGGGTTCGAGTGTTGACGGAGACGACACATGAGTGCTGACGCCGCGTCGGTAATCTGTTTTGGTAACTGCGAACTCGCGCCAAGACAACGCCAGCTCAAGGTAAACGGTTCCCTGGTGGAACTGCGCGGCCGTGCATTCGATGTTCTGGTCGCACTGGTCGAAGCCAACGGCCAGGTGGTCAGCAAAGATGAATTGATGCGCAACGTCTGGGCGGGCCGGATCGTTGAAGAGAACACCCTGGAAGCGCAGATTTCCCTACTGCGCAAAGCCCTGGGCTCCGAGCGCCACCTGCTCAAGACCGTGTCCGGCCGTGGCTATCAGCTGGCCGGCCACCTGGTCGAAATCCCGGTGGTGGAACAACGCCTCAACCACGGCGGCCTGCCGTCGGGCATTTCCGCCCTGGTCGGGCGTGAGTCGGCCCTCGTCGAACTGCTCGCCCACCTGCGCGAGCACCGCCTGCTCACCCTGGTCGGGCCGGGCGGCATCGGCAAGACCCGCCTGGCCGTCGAGTGCGCCCGGGAACTCAGCTCGCATTTTCGCGACCAGGTGCATATTGCCGACCTGGCGCCACTGTTTACTGCCGAGTTCCTCCTGGCGACCATCGCCAAGGCGCTCGGCCTGGCGCCCGCCGGCAACGAGGCGACCCTGGAGCAGATCGCGGCCTATGTCGGCTCGCGCAAGATCCTGTTCATCCTCGACAACTGCGAGCACCTGATCGACGCCGTCGCCCAGGTCACCCAGAGCCTGCTGCACCGCTGCTCGGGCCTGCACGTATTGGCCACCAGCCAGGAGCCGCTGCGCATCGAAGACGAGTACGTCTACCGGGTCGCCCCGCTGGACGTGCCGCAGCCCGGTGACACCCCGGAAGCGATCCGCGCAGCGAGCGCCGTGCGGCTGCTGGAAGCACGCCTGGTGCACGGCTGGAGCGAAGTGCTGGAAGAGCCGCTGATGTCCGACCTCAAGGCACGCATCTGCCGCGAACTGGACGGCATCCCCCTGGCCATAGAGCTGGCTGCCGCCCGGGTCGCGACCCTGGGCCTGGCCGCCGTGGCGGCACGCCTGGATGACCGCATGGCGCTGCTCAAGGGTGGCAATCGCTCCGCCCTGCCCCGTCACCAGACCCTGCGCGCCACTCTGGACTGGAGCTTCGACCTGCTCAGCCCCACCGACAAGATCGTGTTCCGTCGCCTGGCGGTGTTCGCCGGGGCGTTCGACATGGAGGCCGCCCTGGCGGTGGTCGCGGGTGACGAATTCAGCCGCGACGAGGCCATCGACAGCATTTCCAGCCTGGTCACCAAGTCCCTTCTGTCGGTGGCCGCCAGCCGCCCGGAAGCGCGTTATCGCCTGCTGGAAACCACCCGGGCCTACGCCTGTGAGAAGCTCGAAGACAGCGGCGAACTGCCTGCCATGCGCCGTGCCCATGCGCAGTACCTGCTGGAAACCTTCGCCAGCGTCGCCCTGGTCTGGGAAGTCGAGGACTCCCCACGCTGCCAGCACTGCAACGAGCTGCTGGAAGATTTGCGCGAAGCCCTGCGCTGGTCGCTCTCCTCCCATGGCGACAACGCCCTGGGCATCGACCTGACCATCGCCGCCCTGCCGTTCTGGCTGCACCACTCGCTGGTGGTCGAATGCCTGGGCAACGCCACCCGCGCCCTGGCGAAGCTGGAAAACCCGGAGCAGTCCGAAGACAAGGTGATGAAGCTCGAAGCCGCCCGCGGCAAGGCGCTGCTCTACACCGGCGCCACCGTGGCGACCCGCCAGGCCTTCCACCATGCCTTCGAGATCGCCCGGCGCCTCGACGAGCCGGAGTACCAGGCTCTGGCCACCTGGGGCCTGTGGGCCCACGGTTACCTGAACGGCCCGTACCCGCAGAACCTGCAGATCGCCCAGGACTTCATGCAACTGGCGCAGCACAGCGCCGACGGCAAGGACGTTTACGTCGCCAAGCGCATGCTGGCGCTGTCGAGCCTGTGCCTCGGCGAGCTGGACGATGCCCACAGCATCCTGCTCGACCTGCTCAAGCAGTACCCGGATGAACTGCGCCGCCGGCACATCCTGCGCTACGCCTACGACCAGAAGGTCGCCGCGCTCTGCGCGCTGGCCTACACCCGCTGGCTGCAGGGCTACTCCGACCAGGCCGTGCGCATCATGCAGAACGCCGAGCAGCGCGCCGAAGCCATCGGCCACCTGGCCAGCCAGTGGCACGTACTGACCATGAGCACCTGCCCCATCGCCCTGCTGACCGGCGGCATTCCGGCGCTGGCGATTCCCAGCCAGCGCCTGCTCGATGCCCGCAACTGGCACCATCCCGGCGCCCACGCCATCGGTGCCGGGCAGTTCTGGGGCGGCGAGTTCTGGCGCGGTCTGTACCGCTTCTGGCAGGGCGAAAGCAGTGCCTACGAGTCGATCATCGTCCCGGCCCTGGAGCAGTTGGGCCAGGTGCGTTACGCCTCCTACCTGTCCCCCTACATGTCGGCCCTGAGCACCGAACTGGCGCGCCACGGCCGCCGGGAAGAAGCCCTGCGCCTGATCGACACCGCCATCACCCAGGCCACCGCCAACGACGACCGGGCGTCATTGCCCGAGCTGATGCGCTGCCAGGGCGACCTGCTGCTCGACGAGCCCGACGGCACTGGCCAGTACGTGGGCGAACAATGCCTGCACACCGCGCTGAACATGGCCCGCGAGCAAGGCATGAAAGCCTGGGAGCTGCGCATCACCACCAGCCTGGCACGGCTGTGGGTCCGCCAGGGCAAGCCCGAGCAGGCCCAACGCGAACTCACCGTGCTGATGGACACCTTCTCCGAAGGCTTCGGTTCCGTCGACTTCGAAGCCGCACGGCAACTGCTCAAGCCCCTCGCCTGACGGCGCCCCTTCCCCTTCATCCCACAACCGAACGTCGCCTGCACGGGCGCGCTCGGTCGTGGGCGCTCGCATCACGCCTGGCGATACTTGGTATCGAGTAAAAACCATATTGACAGCGCAGCGTATCGGAGTACGCTGCGCACAGTATCGAATCGATACCAACCAAACAGGAGATTCACCATGACTCAAGCACGCTTCTACCACGCCGGTTGCCCGGTCTGCATTTCCGCCGAACAGACCCTGCTGAACCTGCTCGACCCGAAGGTCCAGGTCGAAATCGTTCACCTCGGTGACCAATCCCAGCGCGTGAGCGAGGCCGAACAGGCCGGCGTCAAATCCGTCCCCGCCCTGGTGGTCGACGGCCAGGTCCTGCACCTGAACTTCGGCGCGTCCATCGACGACCTGAAATAAGCCCCGTTCCATGCGCCACCGCACGAACGGCCTGGGCCTCGGCCCAGGCCGTATTCATTGCTGACACCCTCGACCGCTGTTTCCGCCCTGCTCCGGCAGCCCGTTTCAGGAGGCCCCCATGCACACCTTCCGTCTGACCATTCACCGCCAGGACAAACTGCTCGGCCATTTCGAATCCGACGCGCCCTGGGCCGCCGACGCGGTTCGCGAGCTGGCCACGACCCTGACCGACGCCGGCTATGACCTGGCACTGCTGGTCGCCGACAGCGAACGGCAACTGCTGGAAAGCAGCCCGGAAGGCCTCCGGGTGCTGAGCCGCGAACCGATTTTCAAGGCCGTGCCCCTGGCCAGCCACCTGCCGGCCAAGGCCTGATCCGTTCGTTGAGGCGACACGGCGCGGATTGAACCGGGCGGCGGATCGCGTCAGGATTGGGCGGCCTTCGCGTCACCCGACAACGGACCCCTGATGAGCCACGACCAGCCGCCCGCGCCCCGGCGCCGCACCGCCACCCCGGACAAGCCCCCGACCCTGGTGGATGTCGCCCGGGTCGCCGGGGTATCGCCGATCACCGTATCGCGCACCCTCAACCAGCCGGAAATCGTGCGCCCGGCCCTGCGCGAGAAGGTGTTCCGCGCGGTGCGCAAGGTCGGCTACGTGCCCGCCATGATGACCGCCGGTATCCACGAGGAACGCAACCGGCTGGTGTCGATCCTCGTGCCCACGGTGGCCAACTCGATCTTTTCCGACACGGTGCAGGCGCTCATCGACACCCTGACCGAAGCCAACTACCAGGCGTTGATCGGCCTGACCAATTACTCCGCCGAACGCGAAGAACAGTTGCTCGATGCCATTCTGCGGCGCCGTCCCGACGGCATCGTGCTGACCGGCACCCTGCACACCGAGGCCAGCCGCGTGCGCCTGTCGCGCTCCGGCATTCCCATCGTGGAATGCTGGGACCTGGCGAAGAAGCCCCTCGACATGCTGGTGGGCTTCTCCCACGAGGCGGTGGGCCAGGCGGTGGCCGACTACCTGCTGGGCAAGGGCTACCGGCGCTTCGCCGCCGTGACCCTGGATGATCCCCGAGGCCATCGACGCTACGCCAGCCTCGCCGCCACCCTGCACAAGCACGGCATCGAAAACATCCCCACGGTGGTGCTGCCGCCACCGGCCACCGTGCAACTGGGGTGCGCCGGGCTTGGTCAGTTGCTCGACCGCGGCGAGCGTTTCGATGTGGTGGTGTGCAGCTCCGACACCCTGGCCCATGGCGTGATGGAAGAGGCTACCGAGCGCGGCCTCAGCGTGCCCGGCCACCTGGCGGTGATGGGTTTCGGCGACCTGAGCACCGCCGCGCACCTGCACCCGGCACTCTCCAGCGTCGCCATCAACGGCAGCGAGATTGGCACCCGCGCCGCCCAGGCGCTGTTGCAACGCCTGGAACGCCCCGATGAAGACAGCGCCCGGGTGCGGGTCGACACCGGCTTTCGCCTCATCGAACGGCAGAGCACCTGAGCCGCCGAAATCGCCCCGTTCCCGCCCTTGAATGATTGCGTAATCAGCTTAACGTCCGACTGAACACCGCTGTGCCGGCCCTGCTTCAACCGCAGGCGCCGGCCCTCGCCGAGGACGGACAACGACGATGCGCACCCCAGCCACTGCCCTGCTCTCCCTGCACTGCCCCTGCGCCGGCCGTGCGGCTCGTCGCGTCGCCTCGCCCGGTTTTTCCACCCGTCAGAGAGGTATCACCGCATGACCGAGTCCACTGCCTTCGCCGCCAGCGCCGACCACGACCAGATCGCCTGGGTCCGGGTCGCCTCCGTGTTCCTGCCGCTGGCCAACCCGATCAGCGACGCCAAGGTGCTCACCGGCCGCCAGAAACCCATGACCGAGATCGCCATGCTGTTCGTGGAGATCGAAAGCAAGGACGGTCATCGCGGCCTCGGCTTCAGCTACTCCAAACGGGCCGGCGGCCCCGGCCAGTTCGCCCACGCCCGGGAAATCGCCCCGGCGCTGATCGGCGAAAACCCCAGCGACATCCAGAAGCTCTGGACCAAGCTGTGCTGGGCCGGCGCCTCGGTGGGCCGCAGCGGCCTGTCGACCCAGGCCATCGGCGCCTTCGACGTGGCGCTGTGGGACCTCAAGGCCAAGCGCGCCAACCTGTCCCTGGCTCGCCTGCTCGGCGCCCAGCGTGATTCCGTGCGCTGCTACAACACCTCCGGCGGTTTCCTGCACACGCCGCTCGATCAACTGATGAAGAACACCGACCTGTCGCGGGAAAAAGGCATCGGCGGGATCAAGCTCAAGGTCGGCCAGCCGGACTGGGCCACCGACCTGAAGCGCGTCAGCACCGTGCGCCAGCACCTGGGCGACAGCTTCCCGCTGATGGTGGACGCCAATCAGCAATGGGACCGCCCCACCGCCCAGCGCATGTGCCGCAAGTTCGAAGACTTCAACCTGGTGTGGATCGAGGAACCATTGGACTGCTACGACGCCGAAGGCCACGCCGCCCTGGCCGCGGCGTTCGACACGCCGATCGCCACCGGTGAAATGCTCACCAGCGTCGCCGAACATGCCGAGTTCATCAAAGCCCGTGGTGCCGACTACCTGATGCCGGATGCGCCGCGGGTCGGCGGTATCACGCCCTACCTGAAGGTGGCGTCCATGGCCGAACAGGCCGGCCTGATGATCGCCCCGCACTTCGCCATGGAGTTGCACGTGCACCTGGCCGCCACCTACCCCACCGAACCCTGGGTCGAGCATTTCGAGTGGCTGGAACCGCTGTTCAACGAACGCCTGGAAACCCGCGACGGCCGCATGCTGGTGCCGACCCGCCCGGGCCTGGGGCTGTCGCTGAGCGAACGGGTAGCGGGCTGGACCGCCCAGGACGTAGAGATTGGCACCCGCGGCTGACGGGTGCCTAGGCGAGCGTCAGGCCAGACCGTGCCGGCGCCGCCATTCGCACACCACGTCGCCCATGGTCAGCGACGGGGTGCTGCGTATCCAGTGCATGAACTCGCGGTCGAAACGAAAGGCCGCGCCGCAGCGGTCGAGCATGAAGCGGCGGACGTTCTGCGTGTTGCGGTAACCCTCACCCACCGGGGTCGTCTCGGTGATCGGGTCACGGTGCCAGTCGAATGCCATGGTCGGTCCTTTTCTGGGGTAATCGAGCCGCCCGCCCACTAGGCGGGCGGCTGCCGTTCAACGGGCCCGTTGCCGCAGGTGCCCGACGCAGCAGAGGATCATCGCACCGAGCAGCGCCGATAGCACGGAGCCGGCCAGCACCCCGATCTTCACCTCGCTGATCAGCAACAGGTTGCCTGGAAACGCCAGGTTGCCGATGAACAGGCTCATGGTGAAACCGATACCGCACAGCACCGCCACGCCATACAGCTGCGGCCAGGTGGCGCCCTCGGGCATCCGCGCCAGCCCTGAGCGAATGGTCAGCGCAGCCAGGGTGAAGACCCCCAGCTGCTTGCCCAGCAGCAACCCCAGGGTGATGCCCAGGGGCACCGGGTCGAGCAGGTTGTCCAGGGTGATACCGGTCAGGGACACACCGGCGTTGGCAAAACCGAACACCGGCACCACGGCAAACGCCACCCACGGATACAGCATGCCCTCCAGGCGCAGCAGCGGCGAACGCTCGTGCGCCGTGGGATCGCCCAGGGGGATGCACAGCGCCAACACCACACCGGCCAGGGTCGCGTGGATACCCGAGTGCAGCATGCAGAACCACAGCACCGCGCCCACCACCAGGTACGGCGACAGGCGACGTACGCCCAGGCGGTTCATCGCCACCAGCACGGCGAGCGCCCCCAGGCTGGCCAGCAGCATCGGCATCGACAGGCCCCCGGCGTAGAACAGCGCGATGATCAGCACCGCGCCCAGGTCATCGAGGATGGCCAGGGCAGAGAGGAACACCTTCAGCGACACCGGCACGCGCTTGCCCAGCAGCGACAGCACGCCCAGGGCGAAGGCGATGTCGGTGGCCGCCGGAATGGCCCAGCCGCCGATGGTGTCGCCGTGTCCCCAGTTGAAGGCCACATAGACCAGCGCGGGCACCAGCATGCCGCCCAGCGCCGCGAACCCGGGCAGGGCTCGGGCGCCCCATGTGGCAAGCTGGCCGACCTGCATTTCACGCTTGATCTCGAGCCCGACCAGCAGAAAGAAGATGGCCATCAGGCCGTCATTGATCCAGTGCTCGATCGACAGCCCGAGGGCTTTCACGTGCAGGGTCGAGAAATACGTGCCGGCCACTGGCGAGTTGGCGACGATCAGGGCGCACAGGGCTGCCAGCATGAGCACGATGCCCCCGGAAGACTCTCCGGCGAACAGACGCTTGAGGAAGGTGGTATTGGGGGTGGCGGCAGCCGACGCTGGCCGGGGGGATTGGTCAGGGCTCACGAAAACGGTCACTCCGTGCAAGCGGCCCGACCTGCACTGAATTCAACCTGCCGTCCGCCCGATTGCGGAGACACCCAGCTCGGATAGTACACGCATCCTGGCCCTTTCGGACCAGGGCGTTCGTCGTCCGCCGGCGGCGGCTACACCACCGCCTCGGCCTGCGGTGACGGCGTGGGCAGCAGGTTCAGGGCACGCTGGAACAGGCCCTGCACCGCCACCTGATGGCTGACGCCGATCACCGTGCAGCGCGGCAGCTCGCGGCGCAACAGCCGCAGCAGCTCGCTCGCGGCCTGGTCGTCGAGCTGGTTGGTGGCTTCGTCCAGGTACAGCGTTTGCGGCCGATACAGCAGCGCCCGGGCCAGGCCGATGCGCTGTTGCTCGCCACCGGACAGCTCCCGGCTCCACTCCGCCTGGCGCCCCAACTGGTCGCGCAGACGACCAAGGCCGACCTGCTCGAGCACCGTCACCAAGCGTTCATCCGGCTCGGGCTGAGGCGCGGGATAGGCCAGTAGGTCACGAGGTCACGAGGTCACGAGGTCACGAGGTCACGCAGCGTCAGGGGCAACCGGGGGTGCCGATCACTGCCGGGAACATTTCCCGGGCTGCACTAGACTGCATGGCGGAGTCGCCCCCGGCTGCCGGCTCACCGGCATCTCGGGCCTGCCTGGCGCGACCCTCAGAACCTCCCCCCGACGCCCTTCCAGAGGATTGCCCGCATGTCGATTGAAACCATCGCTTACCGTGCCTATGCAGAAGCCACCGGCGGCCGTGACGGTCGTGCCATTTCCTCCGACGGGGTACTCGACGTGGCCCTGACCACGCCGAAGGAGCTCGGCGGCACCGGCGGTGAAGGCACCAACCCGGAGCAGCTGTTCGCTGCCGGCTACTCCGCGTGCTTCCTGGGCGCCATGAAATTCGTCGCCGCCCGCGACAAGCTGGCCATCGCCACCAACCCGTCGATCGAGGGCGTGGTGGGGATCGGCGCGGTGCCCACCGGTTTTGCCATCGAGGTCGAGTTGCGCATCAGCCTGCCGGGTCTCGATCGTGAGCGGGCGCAAATCCTGATCGACCGGGCGCACATCGTCTGCCCGTACTCCAACGCCACCCGCGGCAACATCGACGTCACCCTGACGCTGATCGACTGAGCCCGCCTGGCTGCGCTCCCGCCACGGGAGCGCAGCTTGGCCAGGGCAACGCCTCTACCCCGGCGTGACGCCGGCCCGCTCCTTGCGGTACTCATCCGGCGTCACGCCCATCAGCCGCCGGAACATGGCGATGAATGCCGACACCGAGCTGTAGCCGAGGTCGTGGGCGATGCTTTCCACCGACAGCCCGACCTCCAGCTGCTGCATAGCAGCGAGTACGCACAGGCGCTGCCGCCATTCACTGAGGGTCATGCCCAACTCGCGCTGGCTGCGGCGCATCAGGGTTCGCTCCGTGCTGTGCACCGCCCGGGCCAGCTCGGCGATGGTGCGGGTATCGCCGGGGTTGTCCTGCAGGGCCTGCAGCACCGGCTCCAGTACCGGATCGCGGCTCGCCGGCAGGTAACTGCCGGCGCACTCAGCGCTGCCGAGCTGATCCACCGCGACCTGCAGCAGGCGCTGGTGAGCATCATCGCCCGCTCCCCGATCCGGGTGCTGGCGCAGGTGATTGAGCACGGCACGCAACAGCGGCGTGACCGTCAGGGCGCAGGGGGTCGCCGGCAGCTTGCCGGTCAGCTCGGCGGACACGTACAACGAACAGTGACAGGCTTCGCCGCGGTTCATGCCCCGGTGCTCGACGCCGGGCGGCAACCACACACCGTAGTGCCGTGGCACCAGAAAGTGCTGGTGCTGCAGCGCCACTTCCATCACCCCGCTGAAGGCATAGACGAACTCGCCCCAGACATGCCGGTGCGTCGGGTAGGTGGCCTCGGCCGGCATGCGCGCCGTACGAAAATACAGCGGCGCCGGCAGGCTGTGGGTGAAGGGAGGCAAGTGCAGGTGCTGGACGCGCGCGCCGCTGGCCATGTTGTCGGTCTGCCGTGATGAGTTGTCGTATTTGCGTTATGTATCGCATCCCTGCCGGCCTGACAATGTGCCCTCGCCCCTTCCGGACCGTCGCCATGGACCCACGCAAACCGCTCGACAGCCTGGCCATCGGCGTGATGCTGGTGCTGTGCCTGATCTGGGGCCTGCAGCAGATCACCCTCAAGGCCACCGCCGTCGATTTTTCGCCGACGCTGCAACTGGCCTTGCGCTCCGGCATCGGGGCCGTGCTGGTGGGCCTGTTGATGGTGGCGCGCCGTGAGCGGATGAACCTGTCGTCGGGCGTCTGGCAGCCCGGGGTCCTGGCGGGCAGTTGCTTCGCTCTGGAGTTCCTGCTGGTCAGCGAGGCCCTGCACCACACCACGGCCGGGCATGTGGTGGTGTTTCTCTACACCGCCCCGGTGTTCGCCGCCCTGGGGCTGCACTGGAAACTGCCCAACGAGCGCCTGGCCCTGCTGCAATGGCTGGGCATCGCCCTGGCCCTGGGCGGCGTGGCGGTGGCCTTCCTGCAAGGCGCGCAGACCGGCGACAGCGACCTGCCGCGGATGCTCTGGGGCGACTTCCTGGCGCTGCTCGGCGGGATCGCCTGGGCCGCCACCACGGTCATCATCCGGGTCACGCCCCTGTCCAGCCTGCCGGCGACCCAAACCCTGCTCTACCAACTGGTGATGGGCTTCGTGCTGTTGCTGCCGATGGCCGTGCTGATCGGCCACACCACCTTCAACCCGACCCCGTTGGTCTGGGCCAGCCTGGCGTTCCAGGCGGTGATCGTGTCGTTCGCCAGCTTCCTGATCTGGTTCGCCCTGCTGCGCCGTTACCTGGCATCGCGCCTGGGCGTGCTGTCGTTCCTCACCCCGTTGTTCGGCGTCGTCCTCGGGGCCTGGCTGCTGGACGAACGCATCGAACCGGGCTTCGTGGTCGGTGCCGGCATGGCCCTGGTCGGTATCGTGCTGGTCAGCGGCCATGGCTGGATCCGCACGCTGCTGCGCCGCGCCTGACGTCAGCCGGCGGAGGTAAAGCGCCGCAACAGTTCTGTTTCCAGTTGGGGCGCCGGGTTCGTCATGATGACCTGGCCGGGCTTGCACGTTGAAGGTGCGCCCCTCACAGGAGATTTCGTCTTGCTTTCGTTCAGTGGCACCCATATCGAAACCCAGCGACTCATCCTGCGCCCCCTGGAAGCGGAGGACGCAACCGAACTGCTGGCCATCTTCTCCGACCCTGAGGTCATGAAGTACTGGAACACCCCGCCCTGGGCGTCCATCGACGATGCCCTCGACTTCGTCGCCGCCAACCGGGTCAGCATGCAGGAAGGCGAAGGCCTGACGCTCGGCATCTTTACCCAGGCCCCTTACCAGTTGATCGGCAAGTGCATGCTGTTCAGCTATTCGAAGAGCTCGCGCCGGGCCGAACTCGGTTTCGGCATCGGCGCGCCGTTCTGGGGCAAGGGCTACATCCAGGAAGCCGGCCAGGCGCTGATCGAACACGCGTTCACGCGGATCGGACTGCGGCGCCTGGAGGCGGAAATCGACCCCGGCAACATCGCCTCGGCCAAGGCCCTGGAGCGCCTGGGTTTTATCGAAGAGGGTTTCCTGCGGGCACGCTGGGAAATCGACGGCGTGGTGTCCGATTCAGCCCTCTACGGGCTGCTGCTCGATGACTGGCAGGCGCAGCGCCTGTAACCAGGAAGGAACGGACCATGACGAGCCAATACGAAGGCGGCTGCCTGTGCGGACACATCCGCTTCCGCGCCAGCGGCCCGGCGCGCGCACCCCACACCTGTTCGTGCCGCCAGTGCCAGCGCCACTCCGGCGCACTGACCCAGAGCTGGGTCGAATTCGACCGAGACCAGGTGACCTGGACCGGCCCCGGCGGCCACCCCGCCACTTGGCGCTCGTCGGCGGCGACGAGCCGGGCGTTCTGCCCCGTGTGCGGCAGCACCCTGGGCGCCATCGACGATGCACCGACCCTGGCTCTCGCCGTCGGGGTCTTCGACGACCCGGACCAGCCGGAACTGGCGCCGCGTGACCATTCCTACCGCGATGGCCAACCCGGCTGGTGGCCCGCCTGCCTGCTGCAGCCAGACGATTGAAGGCCCGTGCCACGAGCCTTGCAGGTGCGCCTGACTTTTCTGCAGGCAACAAAAAACCCGCCTAAGCGGGTTTTTTCCTGACCATTCCGACATCCTGTCAGTAGCCGTCCTGGCAATGGCCGTTCATCCATGATCCTGAACGCTTCCTGCTGCTCAGTGGATGGGTACAGATTAGGGATTTGGATCGAGGGGGAATAGCGCTTAATGCCGCTAGAGCGTGTAAGACATTCGCTATACCGTGATGGCTAAGTGCCTTGCGTCACAACTTGCACGCGCTTGCGCTTTTCTTCTCGAAGGGCTGGCGCTTCCTGCCGGGCGGCGTAGCATGGCGAGGCCGGAGGTGCGTCATGTCGCAATTGCAGCAAAGCCAGGTTTTCCAAGCCATGGGCCAATCCCCCAATGCCATGCTGGTCCACAGCGCCGAACTCGGCGACGGACTGGCGGCCGCGCTGTGGAGCAACCGCCACGACACCCGCGATTACGAAGCGCCCACCCACCATACGCTGTCCTGCTACCTGGCGGGCGGCACCGGCACCTTCCGCCGCGAACGCCCGGACAACCGGGGCGCGCCCGACAAACTGTGCATCCTGCCCGCCGGGCACCGCTCCGCCTGGGTGATCAATGGCGAGATCCACCTGGCCCACCTCTACGTCAACCAGAGCCAGTTCGCCCTGGGCGCCGTGCGCCTGCTCGACCGTGAGCCGCGCGAGCTGCAGTTGCACGAAGGCACCTTTCTCGACGATCCCCAGCAGGCCCAGCGCTTTCGCCAGTTGAGCCAGCTCGATTGGCAGGAACCCGGCGAGCGGTTGCTGACCAGCAGCCTGGCCCGCTCCATTCTCGATCACGCCCTGCTCTCCCAGGTCGGCAAGCGTGACGGCCTGCGCCTCAAGGGCGGCCTGGCCCCGGCGCAGCGGCGCCTGGTACGCGATTTCATCGACGATCACCTGGCCGAGCCGCTGAGCCTGGGCCAACTGGCAGACCTCTGCAACCTCTCCGAGTACCACTTCGCGCGCATGTTCAGCCTGAGCTTCGGCGTGCCGCCGCACCGCTACCTGCTCAGCCGTCGCCTGCGCCCAGCACCTGCTGCGCCAGGGCACGCTGCCGCTCGGTGACATCGCCCTGGCCTGCGGTTTCGCCAGCGCCAGCCATTTCAGCAACCGCTTCCGCCAGGCCTTCGGCACCACGCCGGGGCACTACCGACAAAGCGTCGTCGACTGACTGCCGCAACCACCCCCAGCTGTGCCAGAATCGACTGCTTTACCCACGCTCAGGCCGGGTAAATCACCCGATGAACGTTCAGCCAGGTTGTCGCCCCGATGTCCCAGGATGCGTCGCCCACTTTTTCCGCCGAACTGCCCGAACAGGTGCTCAGCGGCATAGCCCCGTCAGCGGTGCTGACCCTGGGCAGCCACGTGCGCGTGCATTTCGATGCGCGCAAGGGGCGCATGCACGAACAGACCCAGCACCGCGCGGCGCTGGCGTTCGATTACCAGGGCCACATCGCCTATGGCAAAGCCGCCCGCGACCTGATCATTCGCCAACCTGACGCCGCACCGCTGCGGGTCGTGCGTGACGCCGCCGGCGAGGCACGCCTGCGCCAGCAACTGGAAGATGCCGGCATGCGTGTGGCGCTGCGCCAGAGCGAAGCCCTGGCCCAGCATCCCGGTGAGCATTTCGAGCTGGCCAACGAAAGCGCCTGGCTGGCCTTCATCCAGCAGGCCCTGCCGCGCCTGCGCGAGGACGGCTGGGACGTGCTGATCCAGCCGGACTTCCAGTACAACCTGGCCCAGGTGGACGAGTGGTACGCCGAGGTCGAGGAGGCCCCGGAGCGCGACTGGTTCGATCTGGAAATCGGCATCGAGGTCGAAGGCCAGCGCATCAGCCTGTTGCCGATCCTGCTGCAGGCGATCCGTCGCACGCCCTGGCTGCTCACCGGCGACGCCCTGGCCCAGCGCCAGGACGAAGAGGTGCTGCTGGTCAGTCTGCCCCAGGGCAACCGCCGCATCGCCCTGCCCTTCGCCCGCCTGCGGCCGCTGCTGGTGACCCTTGGCGAGCTGTTCTTCCGCGAACCGGGCGACACCCCGCACCGCTTGCGCCTGCCCCGTGCCGACGCCGCGCGCCTGGGCAACCTGGAACAGGGGCCGGCCCTGGCCTGGCAGGGCGGCGAACGCCTGCGCGGGTTCGCCCAGCGCCTGCAGGCCCAGGATGTCAGCACGATCAAGGCGCCCAAGGGCCTGCGCGCCAAGCTGCGGCCCTATCAGGTGCAAGGGCTGGCCTGGATGCAGGCCCTGGCGGAACTGGAAGTCGGCGGCCTGCTGGCCGATGACATGGGCCTGGGCAAGACCCTGCAGACCCTGGCGCACATCCTCACGGAAAAGCTCGCCGGGCGCCTGCAACATCCGGCGCTGATCATCATGCCCACCAGCCTGATCCCCAACTGGCAGGACGAGGCGGCGCGCTTCACACCGCAACTCAAGGTCCTGGCCCTGCACGGGATAAAGCGCCGCGGCCAGTTCAAGCACATCGCCGAGCACGACATCGTGCTCAGCACCTACGCCCTGCTGCCGCGCGACCTCAAGGTGCTGGGCGCCCAGCCTTATCACCTGCTGATTCTCGACGAAGCGCAGAACATCAAGAACCCGCGCAGCAAGGCCGCCCTGGCAGCGTCCCAGATCAACGCGCGCCATCGCCTGTGCCTGACCGGTACGCCCCTTGAAAATCACCTGGGCGAACTCTGGTCGCTGTTCAACTTCCTGATGCCCGGCTGGCTCGGCGACAGCAAAAGCTTCACCCAGGATTACCGCACCCCGATCGAGAAACAGGGCAACGAGCAGCGCCTGGCGCACCTCAACGGCCGCATCAAGCCCTTCGTGCTGCGCCGCAACAAGGAGCAGGTGGCCCGCGAGCTGCCACCCAAGACCGAGATCACCCACTGGGTCGAACTCAGCGCGTTGCAGCGCGACCGCTACGAAACCCTGCGCCTGGCCATGGACAAGAAAGTGCGCGACGAGATCGCCCGCCAGGGCCTGGCCCGCAGCCAGATCGTCATCCTCGAAGCCCTGCTGCGCCTGCGCCAGGCCTGCTGCGACCTGCGCCTGCTGGACGGCGACGACAGCCCGTTGCGCAGCCAGGATTCGGGCAAGCTCAGCGCCCTGCTGGACATGCTCGAGGAGCTGTTCGCCGAAGGCCGCCGGGTCCTGCTGTTTTCCCAATTCACCTCGATGCTCGGCCTGATCGAGGACGAGCTGAAGGCACGCAACATCCGCTACGCCAAGCTCACCGGCAGCACCCAGGACCGCCGCACGCCGGTGCAGCAGTTCCAGGCCGGCGACCTGCCGATCTTCCTGATCAGCCTCAAGGCGGGGGGCGCAGGCCTCAACCTGACCGCCGCCGACACGGTGATTCACTTCGACCCCTGGTGGAACCCGGCCAGCGAAGCCCAGGCCAGCGACCGCGCCTACCGCATCGGCCAGGACAAGCCAGTGTTCGTCTACAAGCTGATCACCCGCGGCAGCGTGGAAGAGAAGATCCAGCACCTGCAGCAGGCCAAGGCCAACCTGGCCAAAGGCGTGCTGGAGGGCGGCAGCCAGGCCCAGTGGCAACTGACCGAAGACGACCTGGCGGCGCTGTTCGCGCCACTCAGTGACTGACGCACGAACGTCGACAGGGAACCTGAATGGTGGATGTAAAAAGCGACATCCACCCTACGAAAGGCATGCTCCGATACCAGGCCCACGTAGGGTGGAAATCGCTCTTTATTTCCACCACTTGGTACAAACTGACGCCCCGCGGTCGGCCGCTGTTCGCACCACTCAGTGACTGACGCACGTACATCGGCAGGGAACCTGCACGGTGGATGTAAAAAGCGACATCCACCCTACGAACGGCATGCCCCGATGCACACCCTCGTAGGGTGGAAATCGCTCTTCATTTCCACCCCCCCGCAGCGCGCGTTCACTTCTCGTTGTAGGTATCCCCGATCACTTCGCCCGTCGAGTCGATCGCCTTGCTCGACGGGAAGCGGTACGAGGCGAAGCGCACCGCCAGCACCGACAGCGCCAGGAAGAAGATGCCGCCGCACAGGTACAGCAACCCGATATCGGGTGCCTTGTGGTGCGAGACATCGCCGATCAGGTAGCGCGTCAACGCGGTGATGGCGATGTAGAGCAGGAAGCGGATCGGCAGGTGGTTGGTCTTGAAGTAGATGCCGACCATCGCCCCCAATTCCAGGTAGATGAACAGCAGCAGAATGTCATCCACGCTGGCGTGGCGGGCCTGCACCATTTCCCAGAACGCCATGACAGACGCCCACGCCGTGGCGGCGCCAATGGCGAACAGCCCCAGGTAATGAAAGCCCTCGACGAAGAGGTTGCCCACCGTATTAGCCTGCTTGTGCATCCGCTCGCGGCTGCGTTCAGCCCAGTTACGACTCACCATCGGTACTCCTCGAAAAAGACAGGGCGATGCTCCACCCGCACAGTGACAATTTCACTATGCAGAAACGGGACCAGCCTCAAGGAGAGGGTATTGCGCGGGGAAAAGACACCCGGTGCGCCATCGTGACGCACCGGGTCGGGGAGGGGTTTTGGATCAGAAGCTGTAGGCGACGGTGCCGGTCACGGTGCGACGGTTGCCGGTGAAGCAGTCGCCACGCGCCAGGCAGGTGGTGTAGTAGGTTTCGTCTTCCAGGTTGGTGGCGTTCACGGTGAAGTCCCAGTTCTTGTACTGGTAGCCGACCATGGCGTCATACAGGGTGGTGGATGGGGTTTTCAGGTCGTCCTGGCCATCCCAGCTCGCGCCCACGTAACGCACGCCTGCACCGGCGCGGAAGCCTGGAATGCCGGCGATGCTGAAGCGGTGCATGCTCCAGAGCGAGGCCATGTCGTCCGGCACGCTTTCGATGCGCTTGCCCTTGTTGACCGCCTCGCCTTCCATCGTCTCGGTGTCGAGCTTGGTGTAGGTGCCGATCAGGTCCCAGTTGGAGGTGACTTCAACCTGGGCTTCCAGCTCCAGGCCGCGCACGCGGGTCTCGCCACTCTGCAGGGTGTTGGTCGGGTCCGTAGGGTCAGACATCTGACGGTTTTTTTCACGCAGATCGAAAACCGCAGCGGTGTACAGGCTGTTGCTACCCACCGGCTGGTACTTGATGCCCAGTTCCCATTGCTCGCCCTCGAGCGGCTTGTAAGGCGTCAAGCCGTTATTCAACCCGATCACTGGCTGGAACGACTCGCTGTAGCTGATGTAGGGCGCGACGCCGTTGTCGAACAGGTAGGTCAGACCAACACGGCCGGTGGTGGCGTCATCCTTCTGCGTGCGGCTGCCTTCGGTCTTGTTGTCTGCCCAGTCCCTGCGAAGACCCAGCGTCAGCAACCAGTTTTCGTAGCGCATCTGGTCCTGAATATAGATGCCCTTCTGAGCCACGCGTTGCTCCGGAGTATCGCTCAGGCTGATATCCGAACCGTCGTACCCCGTATAGACAGGGTTGTATAGATCAAGCGCCCCTGGATTGCCGCCACCAGTTTTTTCGTTGGCCACCGAGTGCTGATAGTCGACCCCGACAAGTACGGTGTGTTGCAACGCGCCCGTATCGAAACGCGCTTCGCCCTGATGGTCAGCCGTCCACATTTTTACTTCCGGCTTGGAGATGGAGGAAACGCGATCGATCGTGCGGCCGTCCGCCGCGTATACCCAAGGCCAGCCATAGACCGTCTGGTAACTGGCTTTGCTCTTCTGCCAGCGCAGGTTCTGCCGCACGGTCCAGGTGTCACTCAGGCGCCAGGAGAAATTCGAGGTCAACGCGACCTGCTCGGTATCGTATTCATCAAAGCCTGGCTCGCCGGAGAAGGTGCTGCTGCTCAGGTGGCCGGCACGGCCCCGGTACAGCGTGCCTTCATGGGGCAGGAACTGCGAGGAGGACACCGAATCGTCCTTCTGCACGTTGGCCATCACGGTCCATTCGATGTCGTCGTTGGGCTTCCAGGTCAGCGACGGCATGAACAGCGAGCGGTTGTCGTGCACATGGTCCACTTGCGAGCCGGCATCGCGCTTGATCGCCACCACGCGGTACAGCAGGGTGCCGTCTTCGTTCAGCGGGCCGGTGGTGTCCACGGCCAGCTGCTTGCGGTCGAAGGTGCCGTACTGCGCCTGAATCTGGGTCTTCTGTTCGGCCTGCGGACGCTTGCTGACCATGTTCACCAGGCCGCCCACCGGGCTCTGGCCGTACAGCATGGACGACGGGCCCTTGAGCACTTCGATGCGTTCCAGAGTGAACGGATCGACCCGGGTGTTGTTGTAGTAACCCACGCCCTGCTGCAGGCCGTCGAGGAACATGGCCGGCGAGGTGCCACGGACCATGATGGAGTCGACACGGCTGTCGAGGCCGAAGGCCTCGCCACGCACGCCGGCGCTGTAGCGCAGGGCGTCCTGCACGGTCAGCGAGCCCTGGTCGCGAATCCGGTCAGCGGTCACGACGCTGATCGACTGGGGGATTTCGGTGATCGGCGCATCGGTCTTGGTACCGCTGGCGCTGCGGGTGGCCACGTAACCCTGGACCGGGTCGCTGGCCCGCTCGACCATGGGGGTGGCGATGACGCTCTGAGCATCCAGCTCGATGGTGTCCTGGGCGGCTTCTTCCGCGCTGATCGCCATGGAAACGGCCACCATGGGAACACCCAGGGCGGCGAGGCGGATGGAACGGGCGAGGGATCGACGAGCAAAAACACAGGAGACAAGCATGCGGCTCTCAGTCTGTTGGCGGTTTTTCGGAGGGCGACATGATATTGATAAATATTCTTACTTAAAACAGTGAATACGAATATTTGACAATAAATCTCCGTTTTTCTCCGAACTTCCCTGCTAACACCGCTTCGCTTCAGGCCGCCTGCAAGGCTCGCCCCAGAGCCTACGTCATACTGAACGCGCCCCGATCTCGCCCGAGCAAATGAGTGCTGGCCAAATGACCCTGCTTTCATTAAGCTCGCACACCTGTATGGATACACAGTAATTCTTGCGAATCTCCCGCCGGCCGAACAGCGCGGGCAGGTGATCGCAGCAAAGCGTGTGCATGGATCAGCACCGGGGTCGTACGATAGGCCCGCCCACTGACGGGCCGGTAACCCAACTGCATGACGACGTGGGGCTACCCCCTCCACCTACTGCACCTGATGACGAGGCCGAAGATGGCTGTTGAAACCCTGTATCGCAGTACCCGCGACCTGGAGACTACTTTCGTGGACCGCAAACTTGCCGACGCGCACGATCAAATGCTGGAGCTGGCTGAATCGCTCACGGAGATCCTGCTGAAGAATGTCGAAGGTCTGACGGAAAAGCAGGCGGAAGACGCCAGCATCTACATGGCCAAGAACCGCATGGTGTTCGCGGCGGCCTTCAAGAACAACGTGGGTGCCCTGGCCGAGCTGTCCCAGCCGGCCGAGTAACCCACGCACGAACCGGGCGGCGATGCGCCGCCCCAGGGTTCAACGCCCGTAGAGCAGGCGTTCGGCCAGGCTGTCGGCGACACGCGCCGGCGAGCGCTTGTCGACCTGGGCATGGGCATAGACTTCCGTGAGCCGACGGCTGATCTGCGCCAGGTGCGCGGTGATCGCCGGCAGGCTTTCACCCCGGTGCTGCAAGGCGACGTAGATCAGGCCGCCCGAGTTGATCACATAGTCCGGCGCATAGAGGATGCCCCGCGCCTGCAGGGTGTCGGCGATCTCCGCGCTGGCCAGCTGGTTGTTGGCCGCCCCGGCCACCGCCGAACAACGCAGTTGCCCCACCGTTTCGGCATTGAGCACACCGCCCAGGCCGCAGGGCGCAAGGATGTCGCACGGCGTGGTGAGCAGCGCATCGCTGGCCACCGGGCGTGCACCGAACTGCTCCACCGCCAGTTGTACCCGCCCCGCATCCAGGTCGCTGACCAGCAGGTCCGCCCCCACCGCATGCAACTGCTCAGCCAGGGCATAACCCACGTTCCCCAGCCCCTGGATGGCCACCCGCAGGCCTTCCAGGTTGTCACTGCCCAGACGCGCCTGGGCGGTGGCGCGAATGCCGGCGAACACACCCATGGCGGTGTGGGGCGACGGATCGCCTTCGCGGGTGGTGCTGGTCACATGCTGGGTGTGCTGGGCGATGCAATCCATGTCGGCGCTGGAGGTGCCGCTGTCCATGGCGGTGATGTAGTGGCCATTGAGGCGTTCGATGAAGCGCCCGAAGGCTTCGAACAGGGCGCCGCGGTTATCCACATGGGCTGGCCGGATGATCACCGCCTTGCCGCCGCCCTGCTCCAGCCCCGCCAGCGCGGCCTTGTAGCTCATGCCCTGGGCCAGGCGGATGGCATCGCGGATAGCGCTCTGTTCATCCGGGTAGGCCAGGTAGCGGCAGCCTCCCAAGGCGGGCCCCAGCCGGGTGTTGTGGATGGCGATGATGGCCTTGAGGCCCGACTCCGGGTCCTGCGCGAGGTGCAATGCCTCAAGTCGGGCGGCTTCCATCATGGTGAACATGCTGTGGCTCCCCTGCTTTCGGTTACCAGCAGTATAGGTGCCGCCTCCCGTCGCGACCGGCCGAACCGATCTAAGTCACGAAACCAGCTGTCCCAACGAGGCATAAGGATTCAGAGACTGGACGTAGCGCGGGGAGACGGTTAAAAACGACCTATCACCGGAGGTGACCATGAGCCCGCGCGAACACTGCTTTGCCTGCCTTGATCGTGAGCCCCCTGCCTGCTTCGAAGCGGCGCTGTGGGTTGCCGCCGAACATGACCCCACCGTGCAACCGGCGGACGTCATGCAGGAGCTCAACAGCCTGCTGGTGCAGGTGCGGGCCGGCCTGCCGGACCTGCCTGCGCAGGAAATGGCCCAGCCGCTGCTGCGGCGCCTCAACGAGCTGGATTTCCACGAGGACGAAGAGAGCCCGCTGCGGCCCCATGTCGCCCTGCTGCACAAGGTGCTGCGGCGCCGGCGCGGGCAGCCGCTGTCCCTGTCGCTGATCGCCCTGGAGCTGGCGCGCCGCCTGGAGATTCCGCTGCAGGGGGTGAACTTCCCCGGGCATTTCCTGCTGCGCGTCCCCGGTGCCGACCACCTGCTCGACCCTTGCGGCGGCCGCCGTCTGTACACCCGCGACTGCCGCGAGTTGCTGCAGCGCTACCAGGGCAAGGGCAGCGTGCTCGACGCCACCCACCTGACCACTTGCGATGCCCGCGGCATGCTGCTGCGCCTGTCACGCAACCTGCGCCAGCTGCACCTGCTGGACGATGACTACCTGCCTGCCCTGAAGGATGCCGAACGGGTGCTGCAACTGGGTGCGCCGACCATGGCCGATCATCTGGCCCGGGCCGAGTTGTACCAGCGCCTGGAGTGCCCGCATGCCGAACGCTTCGACCTGGAGCGCGCCCTGCTGCTGTGTGACGACCCGGCGCAGCGCCTGCTGCTGGGCGAGCGCCTGCGCCAGCTGAGCGGCACCTGCGCCCTGCACTGACGCCCTACAGCAGCCCCAGGGTCTTGGCCCGCGCCACCGCCTGGGTACGCCTGGCCACCCCGAGCTTGCCGTTGATCCGCCGGGCATGGGTCTTGACCGTGTGCAACGAGATGAACAGCTGCTCAGCCACTTCCTGGTTGGAACAGCCCTGGGCGATCAGGCGCAGCACTGCCAGCTCACGGGTACTGAGCGGCGAGGCCTCGGTCGGGGCCGGCGCAACCACCAGGTCGCGGCCCTGCCCCAGCAGGCGCGCATGCAGGCTTTCGTCCGGCTGCCCAGGCAGGTGCTGGTCGAGCCATGCCGGCTGGCGCTGCTGCAGCTCCAGCAGCGGCCGCACCAGCACCTGGCGCGCCGCCTCGGCCAGGGCTCCGCTCAACTGACCGTCGGCCTCGTCGATCTGCCCCGCCAGGTACAACGCCTCGGCCAGGCCGAAGCGGCACTCGCAGGCCAGGGTCAACTGCCCCCTCATCTGTGTCTGCGCCATCTGCTCGCGGAACGCCTCGATCGCCTCCTCATGGTGCCCCTCCAGCATCTGGCAGACCGCCAGGTAGCGACGAATGCGCGGCAGCAGGTCGAACGAGCCGGACGGCGCCAGCAGGTCACCGTCGCCGTACTGTTCGAGCACCCGGGTGAACGCCTCGCGGGCCTTGTCCAGTTCATTCTGGCGCAGCCAGCACAGCCCGCTGCTCAGCTCCAGCACGCCGCGATAACGCACCTCCGGCACATGCCGCCACTGCATCAGCCGTTCGGCTTCGCGCAGGCACTGGAACGACTGTGGGAAGCGGTCTTTCAGCGACGCCAGACCGGCCAGGCCCAGGTAGCCGTAGAAGGTATAGGCATCCTCGCAGCTCTCGGCCTCGGCCAGTCCCGTCTGGTAGGTGGCACAGGCGTCTTCGAGCAACCCCTGGGCGGCGAGCAGGCGCCCACGCAGCAACAACAGCCGGCCGAGCACCGGGCTATGGCGCACCGTGGCCCGCAGGTGCTCCAGGGCGTGGTCCACCAATTCCAGCGCACGCACGCTTTCACCGCTCATTTCCAGCCAGTGGATGCGGTCGACAGTGAGCAGGCTTTCGTACAGCACGCTGCCGCACTGGCGCGCCAGGCGGATGCCTTCCAGGTTGAAGTGCTCGGCCACATCCATGCGCCCTTCGGCCATCGCCTGCTGGCTCAGGGCCTGGTGGCACAGCACCCGCTGCGACCAGGCCTGCTCCGGCAGCACCTCCAGGGCCTCCAGGCAATGCCGGGCCGCCTCGGGCTCGCCGCGCTGGCGTGACAGCGTGCCATTGAGCGCCTGCCAGTGCGCCAGCAGCACCCGCTGGCGCCGGGCATCCGGCTGCGGCAGGAAGTGCGCCAGGTCCGCCATGCAATCGTCCACTTCGTCCAGGCGGGCGCAGGTGAGCAAGGCCCAGGCGTGCAGCACGATCAGCCGCGGCGTACTGGCGAACAGGGTCTGGGGCAGCTCGGTGCGCCATTGCAGGAACAGCGAGACGTTGCGCCCGGTCAGCAGTTGCTCCTGGCCGAAACGCTGCAGGTAGTTGGCCGCCACTTCCGGCTGGTGGGCGAGCAAGGCGTGCTCCACCGCCTCGCGCAGTTCACCGCGCTCGGCGAACCAGCGGCAGGCCCGCAGGTGCATGGGCGACAGGGCGAAGCGCTCCGGTTGACGGCGCAGGGCCGCGGCCAGCGGCGTCCACAGGCACCACCACTCGCCTTCGCACTCCTGTGCCCGCACCAGCAACTGGTGGTCCAGCAGCAATTGGAAGATCGGCGATTGCGGTGCTTCCAGCACGTGCTCGCACAGCTCGGCGGTGAAGCGCGGCAGGTGTGCCAGGGTCATCAGCACGTAACGCAGTTCATCATCGAGCGGCGCCAGCAGTTCGCGCTGCATGTACTCGTGCAGGTAGGCGGTGCCGGTGCGCAGGCGCGTCGGCAGCGACGGCTCATCGGCCTCCAACAGGGTCAGGCAGACCCCGGCCAGCCAGCCGGAGCAATACTGCTGCAACTGCTCCCGCTGCGCCGGCGACAGGCTCACGGGGTAGCCCTGCGCCACCTGCTCCAGCTCCTCGTCAGTCAGCGCCAGGGCCTGGGCATCCAGCGCCAGCAGGTCGCCTTGCAGCAGCAGGCGCGGCAGGTTGCACAAGGGCTTGCGGCGACTGCTGAGCCACCAGGCGACGCCCGTCGGCCCCTGCTCCAGCAATTGCTCCAGGCAGTCGTCGAGTTCGGCGCAGGGCGTTCTCGGGTAGTCGTCGAGCACGATCCACAGGCGCTGGCCGGGCACGTCCAGCAGTGCCAGCAGGGCATCGACCACCGGCCCTTCGGGCACCGGTCGGTCCAGGGCGGCGGCCAGGCGCGCCAGCAACTGCCCGGCGCTCAGCGCGCGGCCGCCCAGGTCGAGCCAGAGCAGGCGGGTGTCGTGGGGCAGGTGTTCCATGCATTCGCGCAGCAGCACCGTCTTGCCGAACCCGGCGGGTGCGCACAGCAGCCGCAGGCGGCACTCGCTGGTCAGCAACGGCTCGCTCAGGCGACGGCGCGCGACATGCTGCGCGGGCAGGCGCGACGAACGGCGCACCGGTGGGTTGAGCGGGGTGATGGTCGCGTGGCGTTGAGGGTTCACGGACATGGCATCGGCTCCCTTTTTTATCGTTGTGGAAGCACCGCAAGGCGGGCCTTCGAGCCTACCCCCATCGCAACGAAAAAGGCGGCCCCAAGGGCCGCCTGAATGTCACGTCATAAGGCTCAGCGCACGCCGGCGTTACGCAGGGCCGCAGGGGTGTAATCCTTGGCCGAGGTCTTGATGCCGAACTCGATGGAGCGCTTCTCCTCGTTCATCATACCGATCGCCAGGTAGCGGCCGCCGATGATGTCGTAGAGCGCCTCGAAGGCGTAGCTCGACGCCTGCGCCACGTAGTGCTGGTAGATCATCGCCTCGCCCACGCGCCACAGCTGGCCACGGCCGTCGTACATTTCCGAGGCGGCGATCTGCCAGGAATCCTCGTCGACGAAGAAGCGACGCTTGGCGTAGATGTTGCGCTCGCCGCTCTTGAGAGTCGCTTCCACTTCCCACACGCGGTGCAGCTCGTAGCGCGCCAGGTCGGAGTTGGTGTGGCCGACCTTGAGGATGTCGCTGTACTTCACTTCAGGCGAGTTGATCTTGTAGTTGTTGTAGGGGATGTACATCTCGCGCTTGCCGACCAGCTTCCAGTCGTAGCGGTCCGGCGCCCCGTTGAACATGTCGAAGTTGTCCGAGGTGCGCAGGCCGTCCGACGCGGTGCCCGGGCCGTCGTACGCCACCTGCGGCGCACGCCGTACGCGGCGCTGGCCGGAGTTGTAGAGCCAGGCCATGCGCGGCTCCGCCACCTGGTCGAGGGAGTCGTGCACCAGCAGCACGTTCCCCGCCAGGCGCGACGGCGCGGTGACCTGCTGCTTGAAGAACAGCAGGGCGTTTTCCGCCTTGGCCGGGTCCAGGCCCGCCATGCCGCTGGGGAACGACACCTCGTCGGTGAAATGCACCAGGGTGTAGCTGCCATTGGCCTGGGGCGTGGCCTGCACGATGTTGCGGCGCAGGTTGCCACCGCGGTAGCGGGTGATGTGGTTCCAGATCACCTCAAGACCATTCTGCGGAATGGGGAAGGCGTAGTAACGGCTGTCGGTGAAATCCTTCAGGCCGTTGCCGCCCGGCATCAGGGTGGTTTTCTCGGCGCTGATGCGCGCGGCAGCGTTGATTTCATCCGGCACGTTGGTGGTGCGGTGGGTGGTGTAGACCGGCATCTTGTAGCTGTCCGGGTAGCGGGCGAACATCGCCAGCTGGCCGGCGGACAGCTTGTCCTTGTACTGGTCGACGTTCTGCGCGGTGATCACGAACAGCGGCTTCTCGTCGGCGAACGGGTTGCCCAGGAAGCCGTTGGCGCTGACCGGTGCGGCGTCCTTGGGCAGGCCGCCGGTCCAGGCCGGAATGGTGCCGGCGGCGTTGCCGGCCTTTTCACCGCCCAGGGGCGTCAGGCTGGTACCGAGCTTCTCGACCTCGGCGGCAGGTACGGCGGCCATCACGCTGCTGGCGAGCAACGACAGGACCAATGCGCCGAACAGATTTTTTGTGGTGTTCATGCTGGTTCTTTTCCTCTGTATTCCCGGAGTCCGGCCTTAGAAGTTCACGCCAAAACTGAGGGCGACGAAGTCGCGATCGGTGTTGATGTGGTAATCGCCACCGAAGAAATTGGTGTACGACAGGCTGGCGGTGTAGGTATTGCGGTACTCGGCATCCAGGCCGATGCTCGCGGCCTTGGTGCCCTCGTTGAAGACCGGGCCGTAGCCGTCCACGTCGTGGGAGAACGACAGGTTGGGCTTGAGGTTGACCCCGGCGAATACGTCGCTGTAGTCCCAGATCGCCCGGGCGCGGTAGCCCCAGGAGGTGGCGGTGACGTAGCCGTGGCGGCCGTACATCGCGTCGGATTGCAGGTTGGCCGCGCCGGTGCCATAGGCCGTGCCGTAGATCGCATCGCGGCCGTAACGCACCTCGCGGGTGCTCTCCAGGCCGCCGACGCGGGTCACGCCGACCTCACCGACCACGGTCAGGCGGTCCGCGCCCATGACCTGATCGAAGAAGTGGGTGAAGGTGGTCTGCGCCTGGGTGACTTCCTTGCGGTTGTAGCCGCGGTGCTCGACGCCCGCCATGGCTTGTGCACCCGCCAGGCCGCCAGCGGCAGCACCGGCCGCGACGCTGGTGGCGATCAGCGGCGTCAGGTCGGCGGTGTTGAGGCCGATCGGCAGGTTCGGCCGGTAGCTCAGCTCACCCGACCAGGCGGTGCCGGTGGGCAGCGTGGTGGAGAAGCTCAGGCCGTAGAGGCGAATGTCTTCCGGGTAGTCGAAGAAATACTGGCCGCGCCCCAGCAGGATCGGCTGGGCCAGGGCGCCCCCGGCGACAGTCAGGGCATTGAGGATGTCGGCAGCCGAGGCGTTCTTCACCGTCAGGTTCGGCGTACGGCTGTGGTAGTTCATGAAGTACGCGCCGTACTCGGTCTCGTCGCCCTGCCAGCGCAGCGCCACGCCCCACTGGCCGGAATCGCGCGCATCGCGGTCGCCGCCACGGGGCAGCTTCAGGCCCTCGCCGTTGACGTCCACGCCCAGGCCCGCGAGGGCACCGGTGAACGGCGCCAGGCCGGCCAGGGTGGTGGCGTCGAGGATGCGGTAGTTGTCGGTGCAACCGTCCTGCAGCACGTCGGTGGTGGAGAAGAAGGTGCCGCAGTTGTCCACCACGGTCTGGTCCCACTCCAGCTGATAGAAGGCTTCGGCGGACAGGTTGTCGGTGAGGCTCTGCGACACGTAGAACATGTTGACCGGGATCAGCCCTTCCTTGACCTCGGCACCGGGCCGGCGGAAGGCGGACACGTCGATCGGGTTGATGCTGTTGATCGAGTTGCCGATGAAGGTGCTTTCGCCCCAGCTCACCACCTGCTTGCCCAGGCGCACGCTGCCCGGCAGGTCGCCGATGGCGTAGTTGTGGTAGACGAAGGCATCGAGCAGCTCGGCACCGGCGGACTGGGCGCCTTCCTTGCGGTTGTTGTCGCTGATGTCCTTGAACAGGCGGCTCTCGTCCTTCAGTTCGAAGTCGTACCAGTACTTGCCCCGCACGAACACACCGGTGTCGCCGTAGCGCAGCTCCAGGTCGTGGATGCCCTTGAAGATCTTCGAGAAGGTTTCACCCCGTTTGAAGTTCAGCCGCCCGTCATCGTTGGTCTGGGTGAAACCGGTCCCGCCGTTGGCACTGCCGACCAGATCCCGGTCCGGCTTGGCGGTGGACCAGCTGGCACCGATGGACATAGACGAGTCGAGCTGCCCCTCGATTTCCCCGATGTTGAAGGTGACGGCCTGGGCCTGGGCGGCAGTGCCCATGGCGATGGCGATAGCCAGAATCGTTGGCTGGAATGCTCCGGGCCTTTTTGTTGTTGTCATGCGGCTCTCCTGGTTGGTGAAACTGGGAGAACCGTACGCATGGCCTGTCGGGTGGATAAGCGCCCGAAGGGAGGATTCGCGCTGTCGCTCGAAAGAGTGAACGGCCAGGGACGGCCGGCTTCGGGGCGGCGATTCACGGAATGAATGATGCAGCTGTTCCATGCGTGCGGGCGCCTCGCTCGATCAGGCCCGTCGCGCGCCGCAGCAGAAGGTCCGACGGCCGAGATCACCGGGATGAACGCGCCGCAATCGTATCGATTTCAATACGGCGTAATGAAAGCGACACATACCTGCCAGCGGGCGACATGACCCATTCGTTACGACAGTCAGCAACCTTGCCTGAAAAGACCGTATCGATTTCGATACACAGCAAATCTCAAGTTCAACCGGAAAAATATCCAACCAATTGATTTATATACAAATAACAGCAATGGCACTGCCTTTGCTAACAGCTCTTCATCTGCTCGCCACCGCACGGGCGCTTTTTTCATCGCCCGCGCCAGAAACGGGCGAGCCGACCACTTGAGGAGTTCACATGAGCGAGTTGCGTTATACCGTCGATCACGAATGGCTGCGTCAGGACGCCGATGGGTTGGTCACCGTAGGTATCACTGCCTATGCTCAGGAAGCACTGGGTGACGTGGTCTTCGTGCAATTGCCGGAGGTGCAGGACTACGCCATGGGCGCCGAAGTCGCCGTGCTCGAATCGGTGAAAGCCGCCAGCAACATCGCCATGCCCCTCGACGGTGAAGTGGTGGAAATCAACACCGCCCTGGAAGCCAGCCCGGAGCTGGTCAACGAAGACCCGCTGGGCCAGGGCTGGTTCTTCCGCTTCCGCCCCGTCGACGCCTCCGCCGTGGCCGCCCTGCTCGACAAGGCCGCCTACGACCGCCTGCTGAACGCCAACGCTGACGCCTGAGACCCCGACATGACCGATCTGACCACCCAGAACGAATTCATCGCCCGCCACATCGGCCCGCGCGACGCCGACACCGCGGCGATCCTCGACACCCTGGGCTACGACAGCCTCGACGCGCTGACCGCCAGCGTCATCCCGGAAAGCATCAAGGGCAGCAGCGTGCTCGGCAGCCAGCCGGGCCTCAGCGAAGCCGATGCCCTGGCCCGCATCAAGGCCATCGCCGGCAAGAACCAGCAGTTCAAGACCTACATCGGCCAGGGTTACTACGGCACCCACACCCCGAGCCCGATCCTGCGCAACCTGCTGGAAAACCCGGCCTGGTACACCGCCTACACCCCCTACCAGCCGGAAATCTCCCAGGGCCGCCTGGAGTCGCTGCTGAACTTCCAGACCCTGGTCAGCGACCTCACCGGCATGCAGATCGCCAACGCCTCGCTGCTGGACGAAGCCACCGCCGCCGCCGAAGCCATGACCTTCTGCAAACGCCTGTCGAAGAACAAGGCCAGCAACACCTTCTTCGCCTCGCAGCACTGCCACCCGCAGACCCTCGACGTGCTGCGCACCCGTGCCGAGCCCCTGGGCATCGAGATCGAAATCGGTGACGAGGCCACCATCGGCGACGCCAGCGCCTACTTCGGCGCCCTGCTGCAGTACCCCGCCAGCAACGGCGACATCTTCGACTACAGCGCCCTGGTCGAGCGTTTCCACGCGGCCAACGCCCTGGTCGCCGTGGCCGCCGACCTGCTGGCCCTGACCCTGCTCACCCCGCCGGGCGAGTTCGGTGCCGACGTCGCCCTGGGCAGCGCCCAGCGCTTTGGCGTACCGCTGGGCTTCGGTGGCCCGCACGCCGCCTACTTCGCCACCCGCGACGCGTTCAAGCGCGACATGCCGGGCCGCCTGGTCGGCATGTCGGTGGACCGTTTCGGCAAGCCGGCCCTGCGCCTGGCCATGCAGACCCGCGAGCAGCACATCCGCCGCGAGAAGGCCACCAGCAACATCTGCACCGCTCAGGTGCTGCTGGCCAACATCGCCAGCATGTACGCCGTGTACCACGGTCCCCAGGGCCTGACCGCCATCGCCCAGCGCGTGCACGCACTCACCGCGATCGTCGCCCAGGGCCTGAGCAAGCTGGGCCACAGCATCGAGCAGCAGCACTTCTTCGACACCCTGAGCATCGCCACCGGCGCCCAGACCGCCGCGCTGCATGCCAAGGCGCGCGCTGCCGGCATCAACCTGCGGGTGATCGACGACACCCGCCTGGGCCTGTCGCTGGACGAAACCACTGACCAGGCCGCCGTGGAAAACCTGCTGGCCCTGTTCGCCGGCACCCAGGCCGCACCGGCCTTCGCCGAGCTGGCTGCCCAGGTCGCCACGCGCCTGCCGCAAGGCCTGCTGCGCCAGTCGGCGATCCTCCAGCACGCCGTGTTCAACCGCTACCACAGCGAAACCGAGCTGATGCGCTACCTGCGCAAGCTGGCCGACAAGGACCTGGCCCTGGACCGCAGCATGATCCCGCTGGGCTCCTGCACCATGAAGCTCAACGCCGCCAGCGAGATGATCCCGGTCACCTGGCCGGAGTTCGGCAACCTGCACCCCTTCGCCCCGGCCGAGCAGAGCCAGGGCTACCAGCAACTGACCGACGAACTGGAGGCCATGCTCTGCGCCGCCACCGGTTATGACGGCATCTCCCTGCAGCCCAACGCCGGCTCTCAGGGCGAGTACGCCGGCCTGCTGGCGATCCGTGCCTACCACCAGAGCCGTGGCGACGATCAGCGCGACATCTGCCTGATCCCGCAATCGGCCCACGGCACCAACCCGGCCACCGCCAGCATGGCGGGCATGCGCGTGGTGGTGACCGCCTGCGACGCCCGCGGCAACGTCGACATCGACGACCTGCGCGCCAAGGCCGAGGAACACAAGGAGCGCCTGGCCGCGCTGATGATCACCTACCCGTCCACCCACGGGGTGTTCGAGGAAGGCATCCGCGACATCTGCCAGATCATTCATGACAACGGCGGCCAGGTGTACATCGACGGTGCCAACATGAACGCCATGGTCGGCCTCTGCGCGCCGGGCCAGTTCGGTGGCGACGTCTCGCACCTGAACCTGCACAAGACCTTCTGCATCCCCCACGGCGGTGGCGGCCCGGGCGTCGGCCCGATCGGCGTCAAGTCGCACCTGATCCCGTTTCTCCCCGGCCACGGCCACATGGCCCGCAAGGAAGGGGCGGTCAGTGCCGCGCCGTTCGGCAGCGCCAGCATCCTGCCGATCACCTGGATGTACATCAGCATGATGGGCGGCGACGGCCTCAAGCGCGCCTCGCAGATGGCGATTCTCAACGCCAACTACATCGCCCGCCGCCTGGAAGAGCACTACCCCGTGCTCTACACCGGCAGCAACGGCCTGGTGGCGCACGAGTGCATCCTCGACATCCGTCCGCTCAAGGACAGCTCGGGCATCAGCGTCGACGACGTGGCCAAGCGCCTGATCGACTTCGGCTTCCACGCCCCGACCATGTCGTTCCCGGTGGCCGGCACCCTGATGATCGAACCGACCGAAAGCGAGTCCAAGGAAGAGCTGGACCGCTTCTGCGACGCCATGATCGCCATCCGCGAGGAGATTCGCGCGGTGGAGCGCGGCGACCTGGACAAGGACGACAACCCGCTGAAGAACGCCCCGCACACCGCCCTGGAACTGGTCGGTGAGTGGACGCACTCCTACAGCCGCGAGCAGGCGGTGTACCCGACCGCCACCCTGGTGGAAGCCAAGTACTGGCCGCCGGTCGGTCGCGTCGACAACGTGTTCGGCGACCGCAACCTGATCTGTGCCTGCCCGTCCATCGAGGCCTACCAGGAGGTCTGACGCCCCTCGTCGATGCACCGCCCCGGAACCGAAGCGGTCACGCTGCCCGGGCCGGGACGGTACACCACGAACGCTCCACGATCACCGAATCGGTGATCGCATCGTGTTTGTGGCTGCCCGATGTGCGACCCTGTGTCGGCAATACACAGCGCATCGGGTAGCCACTGCCCTCCTTCTGCCGAATGACGGCGGAAGATGCTTGGCGACCTGGCAACAGGCTTTGCGGCACAACCGCACGAAAGTCCTTATTCGGCCCGGGTAATCCCCGGTGTCCAACAACAAGAAAAAGGAGCGTTACATGGAATTCCTCTCTTCTCTCGTCAATCAGGTCAACAGCCTCGTCTGGGGACCGCCCATGCTGGTGTTGATCCTCGGCACCGGTTTCTTCCTCATGCTGCGCCTGAAGTTCATGCCACTGGCCAAGATCGGTGCCGGTTTCAGGCTGATGTGGCAGGGTCGCAAAAAAGATGACGAAGAAAGTGGCGAGATCAGCCCCTTCCAGGCCCTGATGACCTGCCTGGCAGCCACCGTGGGTACCGGCAACATCGCCGGGGTCGCAACGGCGATCTTCCTCGGCGGCCCGGGTGCCCTGTTCTGGATGTGGTGCACGGCGCTGGTCGGCATGGCCACCAAGTACTGTGAAGTGGTACTGGCCGTGCACTACCGCGAGAAGGACGAGCGCGGCGAGCACGTGGGCGGCCCGATGTACGCGATCAAGAACGGCCTGGGCAAGAAATGGCTGTGGCTGGGCACCGCGTTCGCCATCTTCGGCGGCCTCGCCGGTTTCGGCATCGGCAACATGGTTCAGGTCAACAGCATGGCCCACGCCCTGGAAACCACCTTCGCCGTCCCGCTCTGGGTGACCGGCCTGGTGACCATGATCATCGTCGGCCTGGTCATCCTGGGCGGCATCAAGCGCATCGGCAAGGTCGCGGCGGCCCTGGTGCCGTTCATGTGCGTGGCCTACATCATCGCTTCGGTGGTCGTGCTGGTGGTCAACGCCTCGGCGATCCCGGGCGCCTTCGAGCTGATCTTCACCTACGCCTTCACCCCGATCGCCGCCACCGGTGGCTTCGCCGGTGCGGCCGTGATGGCAGCGATCCGCTTCGGTGTGGCGCGCGGTATCTTCTCCAACGAAGCGGGTCTCGGCACCGCGGGCATCGCCCAGGCCGCCGGCACCACCAACAGCCCGGTGCGCTCGGGCATGATCGGCATGCTCGGGACCTTCATCGACACCATCATCATCTGCAGCATGACCGGCCTGGCGATCATCTGCTCCGGCGTATGGACCAGCGGCGCCAGCGGTGCCGCCCTGTCGGCGGCGGCCTTCGAATCGGCCATGCCAGGCTTCGGCGGCGCGATTCTGAGTATCGCCCTGGTGATCTTCGCCTTCACCACCATCCTGGGCTGGAGCTATTTCGGCGAGCGCTGCTGGGAGTTCATGGTCGGTACCAAGGCGATCCTGCCGTTCCGCATCATCTGGGTACTGGCCGTGCCGTTCGGTGCCGTCGCCCAGCTGGACTTCGCCTGGCTGCTGGCCGACACCCTCAACGGCCTGATGGCGATCCCCAACCTGCTGTCGCTGCTGCTGCTCAGCCCGGTGGTGATCAAACTCACCCGTGATCACTTCGCCAAGGAAGCCA
>NZ_JAOCAH010000018.1 GCF_029839275.1 Pseudomonas sp. GD03944 | reverse complement strand
ACTCCTTTTCCGATGGCGGCCGCTACAATCAGCGTGATGCCGCGTTGCGGCACGCCGAGGCAATGTGCCGCGCAGGCGCTACGCTGATCGATGTTGGCGGGGAGTCCACGCGCCCTGGTGCGCGTGAAGTGTCCCCCACCGAAGAGCTGGAGCGTGTTGCGCCGGTTGTGGAGGCGATCGCGGCGGAGCTCGACGTGATCATCTCGGTGGACACCTCGACGCCCTCGGTCATGCGGGAAACCGCCCGGCTCGGTGCCGGACTGATCAATGACGTACGGTCGTTGCAGCGTGATGGTGCGTTGGACGCCGCAGCCGATACCGGCTTGCCCGTGTGCCTGATGCACATGCGCGGTGAGCCGACCACGATGCAGGACAACCCGGTCTATGCCGATGTGCTGGTCGAGGTGCGCGAGTTTCTGGCGGAACGGCTGGCGGCCTGTGCGGCGGTCGGTATCGCCGCCGAGCGGGTAGTGCTGGACCCGGGCTTTGGCTTCGCCAAGACGCTGGAGCACAATCTCAGTCTGTTCAAGCGCCTCGAGGCGCTGCATGAATTTGGAAGGCCGCTGCTGGTCGGCGTTTCGCGCAAGAGCATGATTGGCAAGGTGCTCGGTCATGAAGTGGGGGGGCGGCTGTATGGCAGCCTGGGGCTGGCGGCATTGGCCGCTGCCAAGGGTGCCCACATCCTGCGAGTCCATGATGTGGCGGAAACGGTCGACGTGGTGCGCATGATCGCCGCAGTTGAAGCGGCAGAGTAAACAAGAAGGAAGTGTCGGCTATGGGCAGAAAATATTTTGGTACCGATGGGATTCGTGGTCGCGTCGGTGAGTTTCCGATCACGCCGGACTTCATGCTCAAGCTCGGCTGGGCGGCCGGCATGGCGTTCCGCAAGCAGGGCAAGTGCCGCATCCTGATCGGCAAGGACACGCGCATCTCCGGGTACATGTTCGAATCGGCGCTGGAGGCCGGTCTTTCCGCTGCGGGGGCAGATGTCATGCTGCTCGGGCCGATGCCCACGCCGGCGATCGCCTACCTGACCCGTACGTTCCATGCTGAAGCCGGTATCGTCATCAGTGCGTCGCACAATCCGCACCATGACAACGGCATCAAGTTCTTCTCGGGGCAGGGCACCAAACTGCCCGACGAGATCGAGATGATGATCGAGGAGCTGCTCGATGCGCCGATGACGGTGGTCGAGTCGAGCCAGCTCGGCAAGGTGTCGCGCATCAATGATGCGGCGGGCCGCTATATCGAGTTCTGCAAGAGCAGTGTGCCCACCAGCACCAGCTTTGCGGGGCTGAAGATCGTCGTTGACTGCGCCCATGGTGCTGCCTACAAGGTTGCGCCCAGTGTGTTCCGAGAGCTGGGTGCCCAGGTTTCCGTGCTGTCGGCACAGCCGAACGGCCTGAACATCAACGATGCCTGTGGTTCGACCCATGTCGAGGCGCTGCAGGCCGAGGTCGTTGCCCAGCAGGCGGATATCGGTATCGCCTTTGACGGGGATGCCGACCGCGTGCTGATGGTCGACCACACCGGCACCCTGGTCGATGGCGATGAGCTGCTGTTCATCATCGCCCGGGACCTGCAGGAGCGTGGCAAGTTGCAGGGCGGGGTGGTCGGTACGCTGATGAGCAACCTCGGCCTCGAGCTGGGCCTGGCTGACCTGGGCATTCCCTTCGTGCGAGCCAAGGTCGGTGACCGCTACGTGATTGCAGAACTGCTGGCGCGTAACTGGCAGCTGGGCGGCGAGAACTCCGGTCACCTGGTGTGCTTCCAGCACACCACCACCGGTGATGCGATCATCGCTGCGCTGCAGGTGTTGCTGGCGCTGCGCCGTCGTGGGCAGAGCCTGGCCGAGACCCGGCAGGGCATGCGCAAGTGCCCCCAGGTGCTGGTCAACGTGCGTTTCGCCGGTGGTGCCGATCCGCTCGAGCACCCGGCCGTTCAGGAGGCCAGCGCACGCGTTACCGAGCAAATGGCGGGGCGTGGACGTGTCCTGCTCCGCAAATCAGGTACCGAGCCGCTGGTGCGGGTGATGGTGGAAGGCGACGATGAAGAGCAGGTTCTCAGCTATGCCAATGAATTGGCTAAGGTTGTTGCTGATGTATGTGCTTGATTCGGCTTGCCATGCCTGAAACGGTTGGGTAACATCTGCGCCCTCTTTGACCGACGAGGTAAAGCATGCGTCGCCCCTTGGTTGCTGGTAACTGGAAAATGCACGGTACCCGCGCCAGCGTCGCAGAGCTGACCAAAGGTCTTCGCCAGCAGGCTGTGCCAGCTGGCGTCGATGTCGCGGTCTTCCCCGTGTTGCTGCATGTGGCTGATGTGCTCGATGGCGTGTCAGGCGGTGTGGTGATGGTCGGGGCGCAGAATTGTGCAGTCGAGCCGGAGCAGGGCGCGCTGACGGGCGAAGTGGCGGCGACTCAGCTGCGCGATGCCGGTTGCAAGCTGGTTCTGGTTGGACACTCCGAGCGGCGTTCGTTGCTGCAGGAGTCGGATGAGGTGGTGGCGCGAAAGTTCGCTGCTGCGCAATCCGCAGGTTTGATTCCGGTGTTGTGCGTAGGGGAAACCCTTGCGCAGCGGGAAGCCGGTGAGACGCTCGCTGTGGTTGGGCGTCAATTGGCCAGTGTCATCGAGTCGCTGGGTGTCGATGTGTTTCGCCAGGCAGTGGTGGCTTACGAGCCGGTCTGGGCAATCGGTACCGGGCTGACGGCGTCGCCGGAGCAAGCGCAGCAGGTTCATGCGGCGATTCGTGCTCAGTTGGCGGCAGCCAGCGCTGATGTGGCTGAAGGTGTACGGATTCTATACGGCGGCAGCGTCAAGGCCGCCAATGCAGCCGAGTTGTTCGGCATGCCGGATATCGATGGGGGGCTTGTGGGTGGAGCCTCTCTGAATGCAGATGAGTTCGGTGCGATCTGTCGCGCCGCAGGAAACTGAAAAGATGCTCGAGACACTGGTAGTAGTTCTTCATCTGTTGGGCGCAATTGGTGTTGTCGTGCTGGTTTTGCTGCAGCAGGGCAAGGGCGCTGATGCGGGTGCGTCTTTTGGTTCGGGTGCTTCCGCTACCGTATTCGGTAGTCAAGGTTCCTCTACCTTTTTGAGTCGCACTACTGCTATACTCGCCGCCGGTTTTTTCATTACTAGCTTGGGCTTAGCGTTCTTTGCTAATGAAAAGGCTGATGCGCTGAGTAACGTTGGTCTGCCGGATCCGGCAGTGATTGAAGCGCAGCAGCAACCGGCGGTCGAAGACGTGCCGGTGCTCGAAGAGCAAAAAGCGCCAGCCGGTGATGCGGCTGACGTACCTCAGGCTCCAGAGCAGTAACAGGTAACACGCAACAAACGATTTTGCCGAGGTGGTGGAATTGGTAGACACGCTACCTTGAGGTGGTAGTGGCCATAGGCTGTAGGGGTTCGAGTCCCCTCCTCGGTACCAATTTACAAGCAAGCCCGCTCCATGCGGGCTTTCTTGTTGCTGGAGCTTTGGTTGACCCTAAAGGGGGATCGGCCGTATACTTCGGCCCCAGCTTTGACGCGGGGTGGAGCAGTCTGGTAGCTCGTCGGGCTCATAACCCGAAGGTCGTTGGTTCAAATCCAGCCCCCGCAACCAGTAGTCGCGGAGCCCCTTTTTCAGGGGCTTTTTGCTAGCTGGTGAACAGATTTGCCGACCTCTGGCAGAGGGCGGTTCATGGGATGGGCGTTTCGCCCATTTTTTATTTGCACAGCATGCGCGAGGGGTTCAGGTGTCGAGCAAGCTAGAACAGTTGCAGGCCTTGTTGGCCCCGATAGTCGAGGCGCTCGGCTATCAATGCTGGGGCATCGAGTTCCTGTCGCAGGGGCGTCATTCCCTCCTGCGCGTTTATATCGATCATGCCGATGGCATTCTCATTGATGATTGCGAGAAGGTCAGCCGGCAGATCAGCGGTGTTCTCGATGTCGAGGACCCGATCAGTGCGGAGTACACCCTGGAGGTGTCCTCACCCGGTATGGATCGGCCGCTGTTCACCCTGGAACAGTTTGCCAATCATGCTGGCGAGCAAGTGAAGATCAAGCTGCGTTCGCCCTTCGAAGGGCGGCGTAACTTTCAAGGCCTCCTCCGCGGTGTGGAGGAAGAGGACGTGGTCGTGCAGGTGGATAACCACGAGTTCCTGTTGCCGATCGATATGATCGACAAGGCCAATATCATCCCCCGATTTGATTGATACGCGGATCCCGCGGGGTACGCGGATTGCGTGGATCCAAATGGATTGCGAAAGGCGAGGCGTACGATGAGCAAAGAAGTACTGCTGGTTGTTGAGTCGGTATCCAATGAAAAGGGTGTACCGGCCGGTGTGATTTTCGAAGCGCTGGAGCTGGCTCTGGCCACCGCGACGAAGAAGCGTTTCGAGGACGAGGTCGATCTGCGCGTGTCGATCAACCGTGTCACCGGCAATTATGAAACCTTCCGTCGCTGGACGATTGTCGAAGACGCCGATTTTGAAGATCCGGCTCACCAGTTGACCGTCGACATGCCACAGGCGATGGAAGCCAAGGCCAAGCTCGGTGACGTGCTGGAAGAGAAGATCGAGTCCATCGAGTTCGGTCGTATCGCCGCGCAGACCGCCAAGCAGGTCATCGTGCAGAAAGTCCGTGAAGCCGAGCGCGCCCAGGTGGTCGAGGCTTACCGTGAGCGTCTGGGCGAGATCATCTCCGGCACGGTGAAAAAGGTTACCCGTGACAACGTGATCGTTGACCTGGGCAACAACGCCGAGGCCCTGCTGGCCCGCGAAGACATCATCTCCCGCGAAACTTTCCGTGTCGGTGCCCGCGTGCGTGCGCTGCTCAAGGAAATTCGCACCGAGAACCGCGGCCCGCAGCTGATCCTGTCGCGCACCGCGCCGGAAATGCTGATCGAGCTGTTCCGCATCGAAGTGCCGGAAATCGCCGAGGAACTGATCGAAGTCATGGCGGCCTCCCGTGACCCGGGTTCGCGCGCCAAGATCGCCGTCCGCTCCAAGGACAAGCGTATCGACCCGCAGGGTGCCTGCATCGGCATGCGCGGTTCGCGCGTGCAGGCGGTATCCGGCGAGCTGGTCGGTGAGCGCGTGGACATCGTGCTGTGGGATGACAACCCGGCGCAGTTCGTGATCAACGCCATGTCGCCTGCTGAAGTCGCCGCGATCATCGTCGACGAAGATGCCCATGCCATGGACATCGCCGTTGGCGAAGACAACCTGGCCCAGGCCATCGGCCGTGGCGGTCAGAACGTGCGACTGGCCAGCCAGCTGACCGGCTGGACCCTGAACGTGATGACCGAGGCGGACATCCAGGCCAAGCAACAGGCCGAGACCGGCGACATCCTGCAGCGTTTCATCGACGAGCTGGAAGTCGACGAAGAGCTGGCCCAGGTGCTGGTCGAGGAAGGCTTCACCAGCCTGGAAGAGATCGCCTACGTACCGATGGAAGAGATGCTGAGCATCGACGGCTTCGATGAAGAAATCGTCAATGAGCTGCGTTCGCGGGCAAAAGATCGCCTGCTGACCAAGGCCATCGCTACTGAAGAAAAACTGGCAGACGCCCACCCGGCCGATGACCTGCTCTCCCTCGAGGGCATGGACAAAGGTCTGGCACAGGAACTGGCAGTACGCGGTGTGGTTACCCGCGAAGACCTGGCCGAGCAGTCGATCGACGACCTGCTCGACATCGACGGCATCGACGAAGAGCGTGCCGGCAAGCTGATCATGGCCGCCCGAGCCCACTGGTTCGAGTAAGTTTTACGGCCTGAGGAGAGAAGTGCATGACGCAAGTCACGGTGAAAGAACTGGCCCAAGTGGTCGACACACCGGTAGAGCGCCTGCTGCAGCAGATGCGTGAGGCGGGTTTGCCGCACAGCAGTGCCGAGCAAGTTGTCACCGACAATGAGAAGCAAGCCCTGCTTGCCCATCTCAAGAGCAGTCACGGCGATAAGGTCGAAGAGCCGCGCAAGATCACCTTGCAGCGCAAGACGACCAGCACCCTGCGGGTAGCCGGCAGCAAGACCATCAGCGTTGAAGTGCGCAAGAAGAAGACCTTCGTCAAGCGCAGCAACGAAGAGATCGAAGCCGAGAAGCAGCGCGAGCTGGAAGAGCAGCGCGCCGCGGCGGAAGCCGCACGCCTGAAAGCCGAGGAAGAGGCCAAGCGCCGCGCCGAGGAAGACGCCAAGCGTCAGGCTGCCGCTACTGCCTCCGTCCAGGAGCCTGTTGCCGAGGCGCCCGCTGTCGAAGCGGTCGCTGACGTGCCTGCGGCCGCTCCGGTTGCTGAAGAGCGCAAGAAGGACGAGCCGCGCCGTGCCGACAAGGTTCGCAGCGACGACGCCGATCGCCGTGGCGAGCGCAAAGTCACTCAGCACCGCCCGAGCGTCAAGGAGAAGGCTCCGGCCCCCCGTGTCGCGCCGCGTACCCTGGACGAAGAGAGCGATGGCTTCCGTCGCGGTGGCCGTGGCAAGTCCAAGCTGAAGAAGCGTAACCAGCATGGCTTCCAGAGCCCGACTGGCCCGATCGTGCGTGAAGTGAAGATCGGCGAGACCATCACCGTGGGCGACCTCGCCCAGCAGATGTCGGTCAAGGCTGCTGAAATCATCAAGTTCATGTTCAAGCTGGGCACCCCGGCCACCATCAACCAGGTTCTGGACCAGGAAACTGCCCAGCTGGTTGCCGAGGAACTGGGCCACAAGGTCACCCTGGTCAGCGACACCGCCCTGGAAGACTCCCTGGCCGAATCGCTGAAGTTCGAAGGCGAGACCTTCGCCCGTGCGCCGGTCGTGACCGTAATGGGCCACGTTGACCACGGTAAGACCTCGCTGCTCGACTATATCCGTCGCGCCAAGGTGGCCTCCGGCGAAGCCGGTGGTATCACCCAGCACATCGGTGCCTACCACGTGGAAACCGAGCGTGGCATGGTCACCTTCCTCGACACCCCTGGCCACGCCGCGTTTACCGCAATGCGTGCCCGTGGTGCCAAGGCGACCGACATCGTCATCCTCGTGGTGGCAGCGGACGACGGCGTGATGCCGCAGACCCAGGAAGCCGTGCAGCATGCGAAAGCTGCTGGCGTGCCGATCGTGGTCGCGGTGAACAAGATCGACAAGCCGGACGCCAACCCGGACAACATCAAGAACGGCCTGGCCGCGCTGGATGTGATCCCGGAAGAGTGGGGCGGCGATGCGCCGTTCGTGCATGTGTCGGCGAAGATGGGTACCGGCGTCGACGAACTGCTTGAAGCCGTTCTGCTGCAGGCTGAAGTCCTGGAACTGAAAGCCACCCCGTCGGCCCCTGGCCGTGGTGTGGTGGTCGAGTCCCGTCTGGACAAGGGCCGTGGCCCGGTCGCTACCGTGCTGGTACAGGACGGTACGCTGCGTCAGGGCGACATGGTGCTGGTCGGCGTCAACTATGGCCGCGTGCGCGCCATGCTCGACGAGAACGGCAAGCCGATCAAGGAAGCGGGTCCGTCGATCCCGGTCGAGATCCTCGGCCTGGACGGTACACCGGACGCCGGTGACGACATGACGGTGGTTGCCGACGAGAAGAAGGCGCGCGAAGTCGCCCTGTTCCGTCAAGGCAAGTTCCGCGAAGTCAAACTGGCCCGCGCCCATGCTGGCAAGCTGGAAAACATCTTCGAAAACATGGGCCAGGAAGAGAAGAAGACGCTCAACATCGTCCTCAAATCCGACGTCCGTGGCTCGCTCGAAGCGCTGCAAGGCTCGCTCAGCGGCCTGGGTAACGACGAAGTGCAAGTGCGCGTCGTCGGTGGCGGTGTCGGTGGTATCACCGAATCCGACGCCAACCTGGCGCTGGCGTCGAACGCCGTACTGTTCGGCTTCAACGTGCGTGCCGATGCCGGTGCTCGCAAGATCGTCGAGGCCGAAGGCCTGGACATGCGTTACTACAACGTGATTTACGACATCATCGAAGACGTCAAGAAAGCCCTGACCGGCATGCTCGGCAGCGATGTTCGTGAGAACATCCTGGGTATCGCCGAAGTGCGTGACGTGTTCCGTTCGCCGAAGTTCGGCGCGGTCGCCGGTTGCATGGTGGTCGAAGGTGTCGTGCACCGTAACCGTCCGATTCGCGTACTGCGCGAAGACGTGGTGATCTTCGAAGGCGAACTGGAATCCCTGCGCCGCTTCAAGGACGACATGTCCGAGGTGCGTGCCGGCATGGAATGCGGTATCGGCGTGAAGAGCTACAACGACGTCAAGGTCGGCGACAAGATCGAAGTGTTCGAGAAAGTCCAGGTGGCTCGCAGCCTGTAAGCGCGAGTTGCAACATGCAACGCCCGGCCTCGCTTTGCGCGGCCGGGCGTTTGCCGCTTTTGGGTCCGCTGCTTTTTCAGCGGCAGCGTGACGAGTGAAGGTAGATATGGCCAAAGAATATAGCCGTGCCCAGCGCATCGGCGATCAGATGCAGCGAGAGCTGGCGCAATTGATCCGTCTGGAAGTCAAGGACCCGCGTCTGGGCGGCCTGGTGACCGTGACCGCGGTCAACGTCAGCCGTGACGCGAGCCATGCCCGGGTCTTCGTCACCGTGATGGGGCTTGAGGAGCAGGAAGGCGTCGACGGTATTGCCCAGAGCATCAAGGTGCTCAACGACGCGTCGGGTTTCCTGCGCATGCAGCTGGGCAAGGCCATGAAGCTGCGTAGCGTGCCGAACCTGCGCTTCTGCTACGACGAGAGCGTTCAGCGCGGCGCCCATCTGTCCGCCCTGATCGACCGAGCGATGACCGAAGACCGTCAGCACGGCGATACGGATGCTGATCCTGAGGCCAAGGAGTAACACGCGTGGCCCAGGTGAAACGTATTCGTCGCAAGGTCGATGGCATCATCCTGCTCGACAAGCCGCGCGGCTTCAGCTCCAACGCGGCGTTGCAGAAGGTGCGCTGGCTGCTCAACGCCGAGAAGGCCGGGCACACCGGTAGCCTTGATCCGCTGGCCACCGGCGTTCTGCCGCTGTGCTTCGGCGAGGCCACCAAGTTTTCCCAGTACCTGCTCGATGCCGACAAAGGCTACGAGACCCTGATGCAGCTTGGCGTCACGACCACCACCGCCGATGCGGAAGGTGAAGTGCTCGAACAGCGTCCGGTGACCGTTGGTCGTGCCGATATCGAAGCGCTGCTGCCACGTTTTCGTGGGGAAATCAGTCAGATACCTCCGATGTACTCGGCGCTCAAGCGCGACGGCCAGCCACTTTACAAGCTGGCACGCGCTGGGGAAGTAGTGGAGCGCGAGGCGCGTTCTGTTACTATTGCGCGCTTGGAATTGCTGGCCTGCGAAGGCGAGCAGGCGCGCCTGGCGGTCGATTGCAGCAAAGGCACCTATATTCGGACCCTGGTGGAGGATATCGGTCAGCTTCTCGGCTGTGGCGCGCATGTCGCGGAACTGCGCAGAACCAAGGCCGGTCCGTTCGGCCTGGTGCAGACGGTGACGCTGGAAGAACTCGAGCAAGCGCACGCCGACGGCGGCAACGAAGCGCTCGATCGCTTCCTGCTACCGGTGGACAGCGGCCTGGAAGACTGGCCCCTGTTGCAGTTCTCCGAGCACAGTTCGTTCTACTGGCTGCAAGGGCAGCCGGTGCGTAGCCCCGAAGCGCCAGCGTTTGGCATGGTTCGGGTGCAGGATCACACCGGTCGCTTCATCGGTATCGGTGAAGTGAGCGATGACGGGCGCATTGCGCCGCGTCGACTGATTCGGTCGGTATGACCGTAGCGGGCCGCCGGGCACTCAGGTGTTCGACGGTCTGTACCGAGGGTGGCTGTTAATAGGCACGGTCATTCCTCATCTTAAAAACACGGGAAGCGATTCCCGGCCTATTGGAGCGGTTGCTTCGGCAGCGGTTTCCTAACTGAGAGGATGCCCACATGGCACTCAGCGTTGAAGAAAAAGCCCAGATCGTTAACGACTACAAGCAAGCTGAAGGCGACACCGGTAGCCCGGAAGTGCAAGTTGCACTGCTGTCCGCCAACATCAACAAGCTGCAAGGTCACTTCAAGGCCAACGGTAAAGACCACCACTCGCGTCGTGGCCTGATCCGTATGGTTAACCAGCGTCGTAAGCTGCTGGATTACCTGAAGGGCAAGGACACCAGTCGTTACAGCGCCCTGATCGGTCGCCTGGGTCTGCGTCGCTAAGCAATGCTTGCACGTAGCTGAATGCCGAAGCTGGAAGTGGGGCCTGCCCCGCTTCCAGCTTTTGCGTTTCTGTACCGTGCTTTTTGGACGGAACCGGGTCCGATTCCCGTAGCCGCCCGCGAATTCTGCAAGACACGATTTCCCCAAGGGCAACAAAGAGAAGGAAAACACCGTGAACCCGGTAATCAAGAAGTTCCAGTTCGGTCAATCGACCGTTACCCTCGAGACAGGCCGTATCGCCCGTCAAGCCTCCGGCGCTGTGCTGGTCACCGTTGATGACGACGTGGCCGTACTGGTTGCCGTCACCGGCGCCAAGACTGCCGACCCGAGCAAAGGCTTTTTCCCGCTGTCCGTGCACTACCAAGAAAAAACCTACGCAGCCGGCAAGATCCCTGGCGGTTTCTTCAAGCGTGAAGCGCGTCCTTCCGAGAAAGAGACCCTGACCTCGCGCCTGATCGACCGTCCGATCCGTCCGCTGTTCCCGGAAGGTTTCCAGAACGAAGTGCAGGTCATCTGCACCGTGATCTCCACCAGCAAGAAGACCGATCCGGACATCGCTGCGATGATCGGTACCTCGGCGGCCCTGGCCATCTCGGGTATCCCGTTCAACGGCCCGATCGGTGCCGCGCGCGTTGCCTTCCACCCGGAAACCGGCTACCTGCTGAACCCGACCTACGAGCAGCTCAAGGCCTCCAGCCTGGACATGGTCGTAGCCGGCACCAAAGACGCCGTCCTGATGGTTGAATCGGAAGCCAAAGAGCTGACCGAAGACCAGATGCTGGGCGCCGTGCTGTTCGCCCACGATGAATTCCAGGCCGTCATCCAGGCCGTCACCGAGCTGGCCGCCGAAGCGGGCAAGCCGCGTTGGGACTGGCAGGCTCCTGCTGCCAACACCGCGCTGCTGAGCGCTATCCGTAGCGAGTTCGGCGAAGCGATCTCCCAGGCTTACACCATCACCATCAAGCAGGACCGCTACGCGCGCCTGGGCGAGCTGAAAGACCAGGTCGTCGCCAAGTTCTCCGGCGAAGAAGGCCAGCCGTCCGCTGGTGAAGTCAAAGACGCCTTCGGCGAAATAGAATACCGCACCGTGCGCGAGAACATCGTCAACGGCAAGCCGCGTATCGACGGCCGTGACACCCGCACCGTGCGTGGCCTGAACATCGAAGTCGGTGTTCTGGACAAGACCCACGGTTCGGCACTGTTCACCCGTGGCGAAACCCAGGCCCTGGTCGTTGCCACCCTCGGCACCGCCCGTGACGCGCAACTGCTCGACACCCTGGAAGGCGAGAAGAAAGACCCCTTCATGCTGCACTACAACTTCCCGCCGTACTCGGTGGGCGAGTGTGGCCGCATGGGCGCCACCGGCCGCCGCGAAATCGGTCACGGTCGCCTGGCCCGTCGTTCGGTTCAAGCGATGCTGCCAGCCGCTGACGTGTTCCCGTACACCATCCGCGTTGTGTCGGAAATCACCGAGTCCAACGGTTCGTCCTCGATGGCTTCCGTGTGCGGTGCCTCCCTGGCCCTGATGGACGCTGGCGTGCCGATGAAGGCACCGGTTGCCGGTATCGCCATGGGTCTGGTGAAGGAAGGCGAGAAGTTCGCCGTTCTGACCGACATCCTGGGTGACGAAGACCACCTGGGCGACATGGACTTCAAGGTTGCCGGTACCGCTCAAGGCGTTACCGCACTGCAGATGGACATCAAGATCCAGGGCATCACCGAAGAAATCATGGAAATCGCCTTGGGCCAGGCCCTGGAAGCGCGCCTGAATATCCTCGGCCAGATGAATCAGGTCATTGCTCAGTCCCGTAGCGAACTGTCGGCCAACGCACCGACCATGATCGCGATGAAGATCGACCAGGACAAGATTCGCGACGTCATCGGCAAGGGCGGTGCAACCATCCGCGCCATCTGCGAAGAAACCAAGGCCTCGATCGATATCGAAGACGACGGTTCGATCAAGATCTTCGGCGAAACCAAGGAAGCTGCAGAAGCTGCGCGTCAGCGCGTTCTGGGCATCACCGCGGAAGCCGAAGTCGGCAAGATCTACGTCGGCAAGGTCGAGCGCATCGTGGACTTCGGTGCCTTCGTCAACATCCTGCCGGGCAAGGACGGTCTGGTGCACATCTCGATGCTCAGCGATGCACGCGTCGAGAAAGTCACCGACATCCTGAAAGAAGGCCAGGAAGTCGAAGTGCTGGTACTGGACGTGGACAACCGCGGCCGTATCAAACTGTCGATCAAGGACGTGGCGGCTGCCAAGGCGTCGGGCGTTTAATCGTCTACACGCGTCACGTTGAGAAAGAGGGCCCCTTGCGGGCCCTCTTTTTTTGCCCGGACAATAGCGCCCGTCGCCCCGGCTCTCATCAGGAATTCCGCACGCATGGACAAGACCCTCTGCCGCTATCACCCGGCGCAACCTGCCACCTGGCAGTGTCCTTCGTGCCAGCACGCCTACGGCGACTGCTGCATCCCGTTGAACGCCGATGCGCCCGACGACGCCCCCCGTTGCCCCCTGTGCGTCGGGCAACTGCATTTTCTCGGCGCGGCGAACACCGCCCAGCCGTTCTGGGAGCGCATCCCCAGCTTCTTCACCTACGCCCTGCAGGGCGGGCCGCTGGCCTTCGCTGGCATCCTGGCCCTGGCGGGCCTGTTCATGCCGCGCATGATCATTCTCTGGATCATCCTGTTCAGCGTGGCCACCAAGTACTTCCACAGCGTGATCGAGGCCAGCAGCCAGGCCGTGAAGGAAGCGCCCAGCCTGGCCAGCGCCTTCACCACCGAAGGGCTCAGCCTGTTCTTCAAGCAACTGGCGGTGTTTCTGATCGCCTTCGCCGCACTCTGGCTGGCCGCGGACTTCAACAGCGAGGCGATCTACTGGGCGGTCAACATCGGCCTGCTGCTGGTCATGCCCGCCAGCATCATCCGCCTGGCGCTGGACAAGGAGCTCGGTGCGGCACTCAGCCCCGACCAGGTCGGGCAGGTGATCACCGCCATGGGCTGGCGTTACCTGATTCTCTGCGGCTTCCTGTTCATCCTCTGGCAGTCGCCGGGCTGGGTGACCTACATGCTCTCCAGCGGCTTGCCGCGGGTGGTGCTGGTGCCGATCGCGACCTTCTTGTTCGCCTATTTCGGCGTGGTCATGTGCGCCATGATGGGCTATGCGGTGTTCCAGTATCAGGGGCCGTTGGGTTATGTGATTGCCGATGATGACAGTGGCCAGGCCAGCTACCCGGCCCCCGAGTTCCTGCGCCGTCGCGCCCTGGCCGAGGCGGAGATCCGCCTGAAGGAGGGCCAGAGTGCCCAGGCCCTGGAAACGCTGACCGTGGCACTGGAGCGCGACCCCAACGACCTCAAGCTCAACGAGCGTTTTCACCAGTTGCTCTATGGCCTCAATGCCCGCGAGCGCTGCCTGCGCCACCTGGACCATTACCTGCCGCTGGCCACACGGCTCAACCCGGCCCAGGCGGCCCAGGCGCTGCTCAATGCCCGGCAGCTGAAGGCGGATTACCTGCCGGACGATCCGCTGGTCTGCGAACGCCTGGCCGATGCGCTGCTGCAGCGCCACAAGACCCGCGAAGGGCTGAGTCTGCTGCGTAACCTGCACCAGCGTTTCCCCGACTACCCGCACATCCCCCGGGCCTACCTGCTGGCGGCGCGTGGCTTTGCCGAGGGGCTCGGGCAGGTGGAGCCGGCGCAGAAGCTGCTGGCCTTCATTCGGGCCCGTTACCCGCAGTCGCCCCTGCTCGCGGAGGTGGCATCTTTGGAAAATACCCTGGAGAAGCTGGTCGAGCGCGGATGACGGCCGCAGGCATCGTGCAATTTGCCCGAGCGAAACGGGCCGAGCATGCAGGCTGCACGAAAAAAGAGAAAATGCAGTTTATGTAAGTGATTGATAAATAAAGATAAAATATTGTTTTTCGGGTTGGCACAGCGCTTGCGATGTTATGGGTGAACCTGCAGCCTGGAACGGCATGCAGATTGTCTGGAACGTACAGGAGTCGATACCCATGAAACAGCCAATCAACAAGTTCGCCTTTGCCGCCGTCGCTGCCACTGCCCTGAGCCTGTCGGTAGCCGGTACCGCGTTTGCCGATAGCCGTGACGCTGTGGCGCCCACCATGCTGGCCGCCAACACCATGGACAAGGCAGAGGAAGCGGTATCCGATACCTGGATCACCAGCAAAGTGAAATCCAGCTTCATCGCCGACGACAGCCTGAGCGGCCTGGATATCAAGGTCGAGACCAACAAAGGCGTCGTGGCGCTGTCCGGCGTCGTAGCCAGCGAAGCCGAGCGTGACCTGGCCATCGCCAAGGCCAAGGAAATCAAAGGTGTTACCGCTGTGTCCGCCGATGGCCTGAAAGCCGCCGACTGACCCACGCTGCCCGGGGCCTGGATGGCCCCCGGTAACCGCCACCCCACCCTCACGAGGAGGACAGGCACATGAATTCCGACATCATCAAAGGCAAATGGAAGCAGCTCAACGGCCGTATCAAGGAACGTTGGGGCAACCTGACCGATGACGACGTGGACGTCGCCGAAGGACACAGCGAGTACCTCGCTGGCCGCCTGCAGGAGCGCTATGGCTGGACCAAGGAAAAGGCCCAACAGGAACTACGCGACTTCAGCGACAAGCTGTAAGCGCCCAGCTCCCCCAGAAGCCCCCGCCCAGCGGGGGCTTCTTCGTTTGTGCCGTTCTCTTTTCTAGCGCAGGTGCTGCCGGAGCAGGTTCAGTTGCTGGGTCTGTTCGGCGTCGGGGTAGTGGCCGTCGAGGAACTGGCCCAGCTCGGCGATGCCACGCAGGTCCTGCTGGCGGTTCAATTGCTTGGCCAGTTGCAGGGTCAGGGTGGGCAGGGCGGTTGGTCGTTGTCCACTGTCCTTCAGGCGCCGCCAGGCCCCCAGGGCCAGGGCGCCTTCGCCGGTGCGCACCAGGTGGGTGAGCAGGTGCAACTGAATGGCGGGGTGCTGCAGCAGGCGCCGCCCGGCGCCCGGGGTGCCGCTGTCGGTGGCAAGGCGCTTGAGTAGCCCGGTGTGCCCGGCGTTGGCGGGCAGGCTGAACAACTGCTTCAGCACGGCGCTGAGCAAGGGTTTGTCCTGGCGCGTCACTGCCAGCGGGTAGAGGCGCTCAAGCAGCGGCAGTTGCTGCGGGTAACGCGTCAGCATGTCCAGGCCCCGGCTGGAGGCCTGATCCAGGGAGAAGCTGCCGATCAACTGATCGAGGCCTTGCAGCTCGCGCTTGAAGGGCCCCAGCGGGTCCTCCTTGTTGAGGTAGGCCTCGTCGACCTTCAGCGTACCGATGGCCTTGGGCAGCCAGGTGGCGCCGAAACCGGCGATCAATCCACCCAGGTGGGCGTAATAGTTGACGTTGTCGTCGGCCAGCAGCAGGCCGTACAGCTCCTTGCCCGCCCACACCGGCAGGATCCACAGCGCCGGTGCGCGGAAGTAGCCGAACAGCGGGCCGAGCCAGTAGAAGAAGTTGATGCGCCGCAGGCCGTACACGCCGAGGTACATGCCCATCAGCCCGGAGATGGCCCCTGAGGCGCCCACGCCGGTGATCCAGCCCGGGTCCATGATCCACCACAGCAGGTGCGAGGCGACGCCGCTCAGCAGGTACAGGCCCAGGTACAACCAGCGGCCGAGGGCGATTTCCAGGGCGAAGCCGAAGATGAACAGGAACACCATGTTGCCCAGCAGGTGGCCGAAGTCACCGTGCAGGAACATGGCGCCGAACAGCCCCTCGAAAGTGAAACGCTTGGGAATGAAGCCGAAGCGCATGCTGCTGAGCTGGTCGCGGGCGGCTTCGGCCTTCTGGCGCGCCGCCTGCCACTCGGCATCGGCCAGGTAGTCGGGGTTGTGGTGCAGGCGGTTCTCGAACTCAAGGTCGTACAGCACCAGGCGCGCCAGGTCGGTGCGGCGCATGGCTTCGACCTGGCGCTGCGTGTCGGCATCCAGTTCCCGGCGTTCGGCGAAGGCCGGGATGAACAGCGCCCGTTCGCGGTTGAGCAGGCCACCGTCCAGGTAGGTCTGGATGGCGTGCGCCTCGCGCTCGCTGTCGCCGCCCTGGTAACCGAAGTACACCAGCATGTTGAGCAGGATCAGCAGCAGGGTCACGATTGGCGGTTTTTTCCAATCGAGCGGGTGTTCGGCAGGAATGATCAGCATGTCGCGGGCCGCCTGTGGTCAGGCGCGCCGCACGGGAGCGAGAGGGGGTGGCGCATCGGTGGCTTCCTTGTCCAGCCTGGTCAGAACGCGCTGACCCTACCACCGGGGCCGGGCTTTGTCAGCGCCCGCGTTTGCTGGTGATGCGAACCAGGCGATTCCCTTCGAAGCGCAGGAAGTGATACATGCCGTTGCGTGGGCCGTAGCTCCATTCCTCGACCTCCACTTCGGTGTGAAACCCGTAGTAATCCACCACCTCGCGGTAGCCGAGAAAATCCTGGCTGATGGGCGTGCCGCATTTGGCGAGCACTTCCTGGGTGTCGTCGCCATGGCTGATCAGGGCGCTGCCGCAGCGCAGGGTGGACGCCTGGGCGGTGGCGGCCAGCAGCATCAGCAGGAGCAGGGAAAAGGCTTTCACAGAGGGCATGTCCGGGACGGGGTGAGCATCAGGCTACCGCGGGCGAGCGGGCTTGTCAGCGGTTGCGGCGGCGTTCGATGCGGGTCAGGCGGTTGCCCTCGAAGGTCAGGATGCTGAGCATGCCGCTGGTGGGGCCGTAGACCCATTCCTCGACCTTGTACTCGCGCCGTTCATAGCTGCCCAGGGTGTAGCCCACCAGGTCGCGGTACTCGGGGGCGCCGCACTTCTTCTCGACCTCGAAGGCGCGGTCGCCGATGCTGACCAGCTGGCTGCCGCAGCGCATCGTGTCGGCCTGGGCGAGGCTGGTGCAGCACAGGGCAAGTAGCAGGCAGGCAATACGCATCGATGACTCCGGTTATTCGCTGTCGAGGTGCAGGGGCGTGGCGACCTTGCCGTCTTCCTGGGCTTCGCCCAGGCTGGCGTCCAGCAGGTACACGCGCTCGGCGGGCAGACCGCCGCGGTCCACCAGGTAGGCCTTGATGCTCGCCGCCCGGGCCTGGCCCAGCTGGCGCTGCAGCACCTGGCTCTGGGCCCAGGACTGGACCACCGCATCGCGCATGCGCGTGGTGCGTTCTTCGTCGTCCAGTTCCTTCCATTCCGCTGGCGGCTGCTGCTTCAGGCGAGCGCGGTAGATGCCCTCCAGCAGCACCGCTTTCTCGTCTTCCGGCACCTGCAACTGGCTGGCTTCTGCCGGGACGGTGTCGCCGCGGCGCTGGAGGATCTTGTAGAAGGTGCTCTGGTATTCGCGCTCCAGGCGCTGCTCGCCCAGAGGCGGGCCGTCGCTGCTCAGGGCGCTCATGCCTTCGACTTCCAGGCGCAGTGTCGGGCGCTCGCCGAGGGCCTTGGCCAGAGTATCGAGCACGGCCTGGGCGTCGCCATCGAGTTCGGCGCTGCCAGGGGCGAAGGGCACGTTGCTCAGGTCCATGTCGCTGCCGCCGCTGACCAGGCCGCCGATGAACTTGAAGGGCGCCTGGGCCGCGCGCAACACCAGGTTGCGCAGGGTCTGCCAGACGATCGGCATCACGCTGAATTCCGGGTTGTTGAGGTCGCCCTGCACCGGCAGCTCCAGGGCAATCCTGCCTTCGGTGTCCTTGAGCAGGGCCACCGCCAGGCGTACCGGCAGGTCCACGGCGTTCGGGCTGTCGACTTTCTCGCCCAGCTGCAGTTGCTCGACCACCACCTTGTTCTCGGCATTGAGCTGGCCGTTGTTGATGCGGTAGTGCAGGTCCAGGTTGAGCCGGCCCTTGCGAATGCGGTAGCCGGCGAACTTGCCCGAGTAGGGGGTGAGGGTGGTCAGCTCGACCTGCTTGAACTGGGTGGCAATGTCCAGGCTTTCCAGCGGATTGAAGGGGTTGAGGCTGCCCTTGATGCTGACCGGGGCATAGCGGTCGACCTTGCCCGCGACGCTGACGGTGGCCGGTTTCGGCTCACGGTTGTCGAGGGTGCCGATCTGCCCGTTGAGCTGCTGGATGGCCGTGGCGAAGTTGGGGGTCAGGCTGAAGTCTGCGAAGTTGGCCGAGCCGTCACGGATGTCCACACCGCCGATGTGGATGCCCAGCGGCTTGCCGGCAGGCGCTGCCGGTTCGTTGGACGCGGGCTGGGCGATGACCAGTTCGCTGGCGTTGGTGCTCAGGTCTTCGTTGATGATGAAGCGCGCATAGGGCTGCTCCAGGCGGACCTTGTCGATGCTCAGGCGGTCGCCGTGGATGTAGCTCAGGCCGTCGAGGTCGAGCTGCTTCCAGCGCACGAAATCCCGCTCCTTGATGGTGTCGAGGGTGTGCAGCTGGTTGACCGTGGCCTTGCCCTTGACGCTGAACGCCAGCGGCTCGGTGCTGGTCAGGTCGACGTCCAGGTCGCTGGCCAGCAGGCCGCTGCGCAGTTCGATGCGCACGAACGGGCTGAGGTAGGCCTGGGCCACGCGCAGGTCGATGTTCTGGGTGATGACGTTCAGGCGGGCGGTGGTCGGTGTCAGTTGCACCTGGCCTTCGGCCTGCAGCTTGCCCTGTTTGCCCAGGCCGGTGTCCAGCTTGAGGGTGAAAGGGGAGGTGCCCAGGCTGTCGAGGTCCTGCAGGTCGAGGTTCAGGGGGCCGAGTTCCAGCTCGACGTCCTGCTCAGGTACCCGGTCGGCGAGGTGCGCACGGTAATCGCGCAGCTGCACGTCGCGCAGCAGCACCTGCCAGGGCTTGGCAGCCGGTTGCTCGTTGCTGCCTGTGCTCGGTGCGCTGGGCGGTGCATCGGCCTCGGTTGCGGCCTGAGTATCATTGGCATGAGCAGGAGCAGGAGCAGGAGCAGGAGCAGGAGCAGGAGCAGGAGCAGAGGTCGGAGCCGGCGCGGCGGCTTGGCCGGCGAAGAGCTTCTGCCAGTCCAGCTGGCCATCGGCCTCACGGGCGGCCCAGGCTTCCAGTTGCTGGCTGCGGACCTTGCCGATCACCACCTGTTGCTTGGCCAGGTCGAGGCTGGTTTCGCTGACTTCCAGGTTCGCCAGGCGCACCAGCGGTCGGCCATCGGGTGCGTTGATGGCGAACGGGGCGACCTTGATCCGGGTGTTGTCCAGGCGCAGCTCGGTGCCTTCGGACAGGTCCAGCTGGTAGGTGGTGGCGAGGTCGATCAGGCCTTCTTCCAGGACCAGCGGCACGGCATCGCGCACATAGGGCCAGAAGCTCTTCATCTGCCCTTCGCTGATCGTCAGTTCGCCGCTGGAACGGATCGGCACCAGGCTGATGTTGCCGCTCCAGTCGATGCGCCCGCCGTTGGGGCCGGTGGCCACCAGGGTCATGTCGGCCTTGTCGTCCGGCAGCGTGCTGAGGTTGTGCAGCTCGAAGCTGAGGTCGTCGTAGAGCAGCTCCATCGGCTCGCTCGGGCGCAGGTCCTGGAAGTGCAGGTTGCCGCCGCTCAGCTGGATGCGGTCGATGCGCAGGGGAAACGGGTCGCCCGAAGGTTCATCGGCAGGCGGCTCGGGGTTCGGCGGTAGGGCGAACAGTTGGGTCAGGTTGAGGGTGCCGTCTTTGGCGAAGTGCACCTCGGTGTGCGGCGTGTCCAGTTCGACGGTGGCCAGGTGCAGGGCACCGCTCCACAGGCTGTCGATCTGCAGGTCGGTGTGCAGGCGCTCGAAGGCCACCTGGGGCGCGTCCGGCTCACCGATACGCAGGCCCCAGAGCGTCAGCTCCAGGGTGAAGGGGTTGAACTGCAGGCGGTGCAGGCTGGCCGGCTGGGTCGCGTATTGCGCCAGCTGCTGGTTGGCGATGCGCAGGCCGACGCCGGGCAGAATCAGGAAGCCCAGCAGGCTGTACAGGGCAACGGCGATCAGCAGAGCGCCAGCGGTGCGTTTCAATCCTTTGGACATGGCAAGACGTCATCTTTCCTGACGAGAAGTGCCTTGGAGTATGGCATGCGCAAGCAGTTCCGCCGTATGGGGGCGGTTCATGTTTTACGCACGCCAGCGTCGCCCTGGCCGCTCAGGAACGCCCTAGAACTGCAGGATCAGGGTCTTCAGCGGCGGGTTGCCATCGAGCGAGGGGAAGTCCGCCGCCGGCGGCAGCACCTGGCAGTCGCGCACCGGGCGACCGAGCTTGCTGGCGCAGCGCAGCACCTGTTCGCGCCAGTCCTCCAGCGCCACCTTCGCCAGGTTGTTGCAGCAGATCAGGACACCGTCTTCGGCCGTGGCCAGGATCGCTGGCTTGAGCAGGCTCTGGTAGTCGCGCAGCAGGTCGACCGTGCCGAACGCGCTCTTGGCCCAGGCGGGCGGGTCGAGCAGCACCAGGTCGAACTGGCGCTGTTCCAGGCGCGGGTAGCTCGGCAGCTTGTGGCCGCGGCGCTGGGCGATGGGCAGGCCGGCCCACTGACGGATCGCCGGAAAGTAGTCGGACTGGATGAACTGCATCGGTGGCAGCTCGGGGTTGAGTGCACCGTTCTCGCGGCCGACCGCCAGGTTGCCTTCGGCGAAGTCCAGGTTGACCACCTCACGGGCGCCGCCGGCTGCCGCGCAGAGGCCCACGCCACAGGTGTAGGCGAACAGGTTGAGCACGCGCTTGCCGGCACTGTGCGCCTTGACCCAGCCCCGGGCATTGCGCAGGTCGAGGAACAGCAGCGGGTCCTGCCCGGCATGGCGGCCGCGCACGCGGTAGGTCAGTCCCCACTCGTGGCCGGTGAGGTCGGCCAGGGCCTGCTCGTCGGCCTGGTACACCGGGTCGCGGCGATCAATGCGCGAGTTGCCCTGGGAGCGGTCGTTGTAGACCAGCAGGCTGTCGACGCCGAGCCGCTCGTTGACCAGCTGGTGCAGGGCGAGCAGGGCGTCCCGCTCCAGGCTGGTGTGGAAACTCTGCACCAGCAACTGCGGGCCGTAGCGGTCGACGGTCAGCCCGCCGGCACCTTCCTGGCTGCCGTGGAACAGGCGGTAGCAATCGGTGCCTTGCTGGTGCAGATCGGCCAGCAGGGGCTGGCGAGAATCAAGGGCGGCGCGCAGCGCCTGGTCGAGAGAGGGCATGCACGGCGACTCGAAAAAGGAGGGCGGCAGTTTATCAAGAAAAAGGCCGGTTCCCAGGAACCGGCAGGTACTTATCGCTGCTACTGATCAGGAGCGCTCTCGGCCAGCAGGCGGAGTGGATGATGCTTCACCCATCCGCCCCTTGCTGCTTCTGGTGGATGAAAAGAGCGTCATCCACCCTACGGGGTGTCGCTCAGCGTCAGGTGCGTTCGATGGCCAGTGCCACGCCCTGACCGCCACCGATGCACAGCGTCGCCAGGCCCTTGCGGGCATCGCGCCGGATCATCTCGTGCAGCAGGGTCACCAGCACCCGGCAGCCGGACGCGCCGATCGGGTGGCCGAGGGCGATGGCACCGCCATTGACGTTGACCTTGTCGGCGTCCCAGCCCAGTTCCTTGCCGACCGACAGGGCCTGGGCGGCGAAGGCTTCGTTGGCTTCGATCAGGTCGAGGTCGCCAAGGGCCCAGCCGGCCTTGTCCAGGCAGCGGCGGGTGGCGCTGACCGGGCCGATGCCCATGATCGCCGGATCGACACCGGCATTGGCGTAGCCGGCGATGCGCGCCAGCACCGGCAGGCCGAGGGCCTTGGCCTTTTCAGCGCTCATCAGCAGCACGGCGGCGGCGCCGTCGTTGAGGCTGGAGGCGTTGCCGGCGGTGACGCTGCCGTCTTTCTTGAACGCCGGCTTGAGCTTGCCCAGGGTTTCGGCGGTGGTGCCGGCGCGGGGCTGCTCGTCGGTGGCAAAGGCCACCGGGTCGCCCTTGCGCTGGGGAATCAGGATCGGGGTGATTTCATCGGCGAAGCGGCCGGCCTCGATGGCGGCCACGGCCTTTTGCTGGGAGGCGGCGGCAAAGGCGTCCTGGTCTTCACGGCTGATGCCGTACTTGTCCACCAGGTTCTCGGCGGTGATGCCCATGTGGTAGTCGTTGAACGCATCCCACAGGCCGTCGGTGATCATGGTGTCGATCAGCGTGGCGTGGCCCATGCGCAGGCCGGTACGGGCGCCGGGCATGACGTAGGGTGCCAGGCTCATGTTCTCCATGCCGCCGGCGATGATCACCTCGGCGTCGCCGCAGCGAATGGCCTGGGCGCCCAGGTGCAGGGCCTTGAGGCCGGAGCCGCAGACCTTGTTCAGGGTCAGGGCCGGAACGGCATGGGGCAGGCCGGCGAGGATCGAGGCCTGGCGTGCGGTGTTCTGCCCGGCACCGGCGGTGAGGACATGGCCGAGGATCACTTCATCGACCTGGGCGCCGTCGAGGCCGGTCTGTTCGAGCAGGCGGCGGATCACCGCGGCCCCCAGTTCCTGGGCGGGAATGGCGGCCAGCGAGCCCTGGAAACTGCCGATGGCGGTGCGGGTAGCGGCAACGATGACAACGTCTTGCATGAACCGATCCTCGAATGGCGAACGCGGCGGGCCGCGAGAGACGGTTATGGTGGCACAGGCCCTTCGCCGATCACCAGCACGCGAACCGGCCGGTCATCCGTTGAGCGGCAGCCCCATGCGCTGGCGAGCGCGGTGCACGGCGCCACTGCGCACCGCCCAGCGCAGGGTAGGGGCCAGGCCATGCACGGCGGTGCGGATGGCCTGGCTGCGCGCCGGGCCGATGCGTTGCCCGAACAGCGCTTGTGCCCAGTGGGGGAGCAGGTCGATGCCCGCCTGCATCAGCAGCTTGCCGGCGGGCACGGCGATGGCGCTGGGCGCCGGTGCCGCGAGCAGAATGCGCAGAATCTCGTGGGAGCGCTCGTCGCACACCAGCTGCAGCCGCACGTTCGCCAGGTAGGTCTCGATCTGCTGGCGCGAGCGCGGCACATCGCAGGCACCCAGGCGCTCGGCGATCAGCGCCACTTCGTCGTAGTAACGGTCCTGGTCGGCGGGGCTCAGTTGCGGGTTGAGGTAACGCAGGTGCGCCTGCAGGAAGCTGTGCACCTCGGCCACGTGCACCCAGGTCAGCAGTTCCGGGTCGCTGGCTGCGTAGGGACGGCCGTCCGGCGCGGTGCCGACGACCTGCAGGTGGATGGTGCGCACCTTGTCGATCAGCCAGTCGGCGTCGGCCCTGGCGCCGAAGGTGGTGCCGGAGATGAACTGGCCGGTGCGGCGCAGGCGGCCGATCAGGTCGTCGCGAAAGTTGGAGTGGTCCCACACACCGGCCAGGGCCAGCGGGTGCAGGGCCTGCAACAGCAAAGCGCTGATGCCGCCGATCATCATGCTGGTGAAGTCGCCGTGCACGCGCCAGCACACCGCATCGGGGCCGAACAGGCCGGGGTCGCCCTTGGGGCTGGAGAAGTCGATCTGGCCGAGGGCGATGCCGCTGAGGCTGAGCACCTGGCGTTCGATGCGTTGGCGAAGAAATTCCATACGGGGGCCTGGTCGGGGCGATTGGCGAACAGTCTACCGCTGTCCGCCAATCGCGGGTGGGCAGGTGCCCCCCCGCTGACCCTGGCTAGCGGTTCAGGCGCTGGTCGACCAGGTTGTCCACCACCGACGGGTCGGCCAGGGTCGAGGTGTCGCCCAGGCTGTCCAGCTCGTTGCAGGCGATCTTGCGCAGGATACGCCGCATGATCTTGCCCGAGCGGGTCTTGGGCAGGCCCGGTGCCCATTGCAGCAGGTCCGGCTTGGCGAAGCTGCCGATCTCCTTGCCGACCAGGGCGAGCAGCTCCTTGGCCAGGGCGTCGCTGGGTTCCACGCCATTCATCAGGGTCACGAAGGCGTAGATGCCCTGGCCCTTGAGGTCGTGGGGGCAGCCGACCACTGCCGCTTCGGCGACCGCGTCGTGCAGCACCAGGGCGCTCTCCACCTCGGCGGTGCCGATGCGGTGCCCGGACACATTGATCACGTCGTCCACCCGCCCGGTGATCCAGTAGTAGCCGTCCTCGTCCCGGCGCGCGCCGTCGCCGCTGAAGTAGTAGCCGGGGTAGGCCGAGAAGTAGGTGTCGATCATCCGCTGGTGATCGCCGAAGATGCTGCGGATCTGGCTGGGCCAGCTGGCCTTGATCGCCAGCACGCCAGCCCCGGCCCCGTCGATCTCCTTGCCCTGTTCGTCCAGCAGTACGGGCTGCACGCCAAAGAACGGGCGGGTCGCCGAGCCCGGCTTGAGCGCCGTGGCGCCCGGCAGCGGGGTGATCATGATGGCGCCGGTCTCGGTCTGCCACCAGGTGTCGACGATGGGGCAGCGCTGGTCGCCCACCACGTGGAAGTACCATTCCCACGCCTCGGGGTTGATCGGCTCGCCCACGCTGCCGAGCAGGCGCAGGCTGCTGCGCGAGGTGCTTTTCACCGGGCCCTCGCCTTCACGCATGAGGGCGCGGATGGCGGTGGGGGCGGTGTAGAAGATGTTGACCTGGTGCTTGTCGATCACCTCCCAGAAGCGCGAGGTGCTGGGGTAGTTCGGCACGCCCTCGAAGATCAGGCTGGTGGCGCCGTTGGCCAGCGGGCCATAGACGATGTAGCTGTGGCCGGTGACCCAGCCCACGTCGGCGGTGCACCAGTAGATGTCACCGTCGTGGTAATCGAACACGTACTTGTGGGTCATGGCCGCCTGCAGCAGGTAGCCGCCGGTGGTGTGCAGCACGCCCTTGGGTTTGCCGGTGGAGCCGGAGGTGTAGAGGATGAACAGCGGGTCTTCGGCGTCCATCGGCTCCGGCGCGCAGTCGGTGCTCGCCGTGTGCAGGGCCTCGTGGTACCAGATGTCGCGGCCCTGGGTCCATTCGATCTCGCCCTGGGTGCGCTCGATGACGATCACCGTGGACACGTTCGGGCAGCTTTTCAGGGCCTTGTCGACGTTGGCCTTGAGCGGGATGTACTTGCCGCCGCGCACGCCCTCGTCGGCGGTGATCACGGTGCGGCAATCGGCATCGAGGATGCGGTCGCGCAGCGAGTCGGGGGAGAAGCCGCCGAACACCACCGAATGCACGGCGCCGATTCGCGTGCAGGCGAGCATCGCGTAGGCCGCCTCGGGCACCATCGGCATGTAGATGCACACCCGGTCGCCTTTCTGCACGCCACGGTCCTTGAGCACGTTGGCCAGGCGGCAGACGTTGTGGTGCAGCTTCTTGTAGGTGATGTTGGCCGATTCGCTGGGGTTGTCGCCCTCCCAGATCAGGGCGATCTGGTCGCCGCGTTCGGCCAGGTGGCGATCGATGCAGTTGTAGCTGACGTTCAGCTGGCCGCCCTTGAACCAGGTCGCATGGCCTTTGCGCATGTCGACGTGGTGCACGCTGTTCCAGGGTTTGAACCAGTCGAGGAAGGCCTTGGCCTGTTCGGCCCAGAAGGTTTCCGGCTGTTCGACGGATTGCCGGTAGAGACGCTCGTAGTCGTCGTCATTCAGGTGCGCACGCGTGCGTACGGCATCATTCACGGGGTGACGTGTGATCTCGAACATGGCGGGGTCCTTTATTCTTGTGTGTCCGCGGTCCGAACAAGGGTAGCACTCTCGTTCCGGGGCGGGTTCAAGTAATGGACTCCGGGGTTTTTCCGGCGGTTCCTGAAAACGAACAACCCGGCCGGAGCCGGGTTGCAGGGTGCGGGGGACGCAGAATCAGCCGCGGTGACGGCCGCGGAAGAAGTCGACCAGGCCCTGGGTCGATGCGTCCTCGGCCGGCTGCTCGTTGTCGCCGATCAGCCGCTGGTACACGCCCTTGCCCAATTCCTTGCCAAGCTCCACGCCCCATTGGTCGAAGGCGTTGATACCCCAGATGGCGCTCTGCACGAACACCTTGTGCTCGTAGAGCGCGACCAGGGCGCCCAGGCGCCGCGGGCTGATGCGTTCGAGCACCAGGGTGTTGCTCGGGCGGTTGCCGGGGATAACCTTGTGCGGCGCCAGGCGCTGCACTTCGCTTTCGGGCACGCCCTTGCTGCGCAGCTCGCTTTGCGCCTCGTCCAGGGTCTTGCCCAGCATCAGGGCCTGGCTCTGCGACAGGCAGTTGGCGTACAACCACTGGTGGTGGTCGGCCACCGGGTTGTAGCTGACCACCGGGACGATGAAGTCGGCCGGGATGAACTGGGTGCCCTGGTGCAGCAGCTGGTGGTAGGCGTGCTGACCGTTGCAGCCCACGCCACCCCAGATCACCGGGCCGGTGGCGCAGGGCACGGGGGTGCCATCCTGCAGCACGCTCTTGCCGTTGGACTCCATGTCCAGCTGCTGCAGGTGCTTGGTGATGTTACGCAGGTAGTGGTCGTAGGGCAGGATTGCCTGGCTCTGGGCGCCCCAGAAGTTGCCGTACCAGATGCCCAGCAGGGCCATCAGCACCGGCATGTTGCGGTCGAACGGCGCGCTCTGGAAGTGCTGGTCCATGCTGTAGGCACCGGACAGCAGCTCCTTGAAGTTGGACATGCCGATGGACATGGCGATCGGCAGGCCGATGGCCGACCACAGCGAGTAACGCCCGCCGACCCAGTCCCACATCGGGAAGATGTTCTCTTCGCGGATGCCGAACGCCACGGCGGCCTGGGTGTTGCTGGAGACCGCGATGAAGTGGCGGTAGAGCTCGGCTTCCGAGCCGCCCTGGGCCAGGTACCAGTTGCGTGCAGCCTGGGCGTTCTTCAGGGTTTCCAGGGTGCCGAAGGACTTGCTGGAGACGATGAACAGGGTGGTTTCCGCCCGCAGCTTGGCCGACAGCTCGTGGAACTCGCTGCCGTCGATATTGGCCAGGTAGTGGCAGCGCACGCCGCGCTGGGCGAAGGGCAGCAGGGCTTCGGACACCAGTTGCGGGCCGAGGAACGAGCCGCCGATGCCGATGTTCACGACGTCGGTGATGGGCTTTTCCGTGTAACCGCGCCACAGGCCGTCGTGGATGCGCCCGACCAGTTCGGTCATCTGGTGCAGCACGCGTTGGACCTCGGGCATCACGTCGACGTTATCCACCAGCACCTTGTCGCCGATCGGCCGGCGCAGCGCGGTGTGCAGTGCCGGGCGCGCCTCGGAGGCGTTGATCGGTTCGCCGGCGAACAGGGCCTTGATCGACTGTTCGAGGCCGGCTTCCTGCGCCAGTTGCACCAGCAGGTCCCGGGTTTCCAGGGTCATCAGGTTCTTCGAGTAATCGAGGAACAGGCCGCAGCTGCTCAGGGACAGGTGGTGAAAGCGTTTGGCGTCGGCGTTGAACGCCTCGCGCATGGTGAAATTTTGCAGGCTGTCGCGATGTGACAGCAGCGCCTGCCAGGCGGGCAGGGAGGTGACATCGAGCGGGTGCTGGTAGTGCGCCATGTAAGCTGGCTTCCTTTTGCTGGAGCGGTCTTGTGGTTATACGTGGACACTAAAAAGCCCGGGGTGATCCGGGCTTTTTAGTGTAACTGGCGTTTGCGGGGAGGGCACGGTGTTACTGCGGTGCGCCATCCAGGTCCAGGGCCAGGTTGTCGATCAGCCGGGTGCTGCCGATGAAGGCCGCCACCAGGATCACCAATTGACGGTCATCGGCCGTGGCCGGGCGCAGGCTGTTGGCCTCGCGAATCTCCAGGTAGTCCGGGCGGAACCCGGCGGCGACCTGTTGCGCGCGGGCCTGCTCGACCAGCGCGGCGAAGTCCCGCTCGCCCGCAGCGATCGCAGCGGCGATCTGCTCCAGGCCGCGGTACAGCGTCGGGGCCACGGCGCGCTGTTCGGCGCTGAGGTAACCATTGCGCGAGGACAGGGCCAGCCCGTCTTCGGCGCGCACGGTCGGTTCACCGATGATCTGGATCGGCATGTTCAGGTCGCGCACCAGGGTGCGGATCACGGCCAGTTGCTGGAAATCCTTCTGACCGAAGATCGCCAGGTCCGGCTGGACCATGTTGAACAGCTTGGTGACCACCGTGGACACACCGTCGAAATGGCCGGGACGGCTGGCGCCGCACAGCCCTTCCGAAACACCGGGCACGCTGACCAGGGTCTGGCCCTGCATGCCTTGCGGGTACATCTCGTCGACATCGGGGGTGAACAGCAGGTGGCAGCCGGCCTCGACCAGCTTGTCCTGGTCTGCTGCCAGGGTGCGCGGGTAGGTGGCGAGGTCTTCGTTGGGGCCGAACTGCAGCGGGTTGACGAAGATGCTGGCGACCACGAAATCGGCCCGCTGGGAGGCCTTCTCCACCAGCGCCGCATGCCCGGCGTGCAGGTTGCCCATGGTCGGGACCAGGGCGATCTGTTTGCCTTCTGCACGGGCCTGGGCGACGGCAGCGCGCAACTCGCGCACGGTCTTGACCGTATTCATGCACTGAACCCGTGTTCGGCCGCTGGGAAGCTCTGGTCCTTGACCGCCTTGACGTAGGCGCTCAGGGCATTCTGGATGCTGGTCTGGCCAGCCATGAAGTTCTTCACGAACTTGGGCGCGCGACCGGTCAGCGACAGGCCGAGCATGTCGTGCAGCACCAGGACCTGGCCGTCGGTGCCGTTACCGGCGCCGATGCCGATGACCGGGATCTTCACCGACTGGCTGATTTCGGTGGCCAGTTCGCTGGGCACGCATTCGAGCAGCAGCATGGCCGCGCCCGCCTGTTCCAGGGCCATGGCGTCGGCGCGCAGCTGGCGGGCCTGGGCATCGCCACGACCCTGCACCTTGTAGCCGCCGAAGACGTTGACCGCCTGCGGGGTCAGGCCCAGGTGGGCGCAGACCGGAATGCCGCGCTCGGCCAGCAGGCGAATCGGCTCGGCCAGCCAGGCGGCGCCTTCGAGCTTGACCACGTGGGCACCGGCCTGCATCAGGGCGGCGCTGTTGACGAAGGTCTGTTCGAGGGTGGCGTAGGCCATGAACGGCAGGTCGGCGATGATCAGGGCGCCCTGGTTGCCGCGCTTGACGCTGGCAACGTGGTAGGCCATTTCGCTGGTGCTGACCGGCAGGGTGCTGTCGTGCCCCTGCAGAACCATTCCGAGGGAGTCGCCCACCAGCAGCACCTCGACCCCGGCTTGGCTGGCTGCCTGGGCGAAGGTGGCATCGTAGGCCGTGAGCATGGCGATCTTCTCGCCGCCTTGCTTGAGGCTTTGCAGGGTGGTCAGGGTTACATCAGGCATGAAAGTCGTCCTCACTCAGGCGTCCAACAAGCAGGTGGACTGCTTCAATCTGGCCTGCATTGGCCTCGATTTGCACCGGTACGGCGCAACGGGACGCCTATAGTCCTGATGGCACGGTACGAAGTCAATTGCGGGTGTTACCGGACTGTTACTGACGTTACCCGCCGGGAACACTACGCCTGGAGGCGCTCGAGGCCTTCAAACGGGCACTGTGCGAGCAGGGTGCTCAGCGGGCGACCATCCGGCAGCTGCAGGTCCGGTGCCAGCTCCGCCAGGGGGTAGAGCACGAAGGCGCGGGCATGCATATGGTAGTGCGGCACCTGCAGGCGTGGCTCGTCCAGCAGGCGCTCACCGAACAGCAGGATGTCCAGGTCCAGGGTGCGCGGCCCCCAGCGTTCGGCCTTGCGCACGCGGCCCTGGTTCTGCTCGATGGCTTGCAGGGCGTCGAGCAGGGCGAGCGGTTCGAGGGTGGTGTCCAGGGCGGCGACGGCGTTGACGTAGCGGGGCTGGTCAGCCGGCCCGAGCGGGTCGCTGGCATAGAAGGACGAGGTGGCCGCCAGGCGGGTCTGCGGCAGCGCCGCCAGGGCCGCCAGGGCCGCCTGCAACTGGCCGAGGGGCTCGGCCAGGTTGCTGCCCAGGCCGATGTACACCCGTTCCATCATTCGCCGGCGGGCTTGGCCGCGCCCTCGGCGCTGCGTTTGCGGCGGGGGCCGCTACGGCGACGCTTGCGCGGGGCTGCGCCGCTGTCGTCCTTGCTGCTGAGGTCGCGGATCATGGCCCGGCGATCGCTGTCGCTGGCGTCCTGGTAATCGGTCCACCAGTCGCCCAGGCCGTCGGTCTCTTCGCCGGCGCTTTCACGCAGCAGCAGGAAATCGTAACCGGCGCGGAAACGCGGGTTCTCCAGCAGCAGGTCGGCACGCTTGCCGCTGCGCCGCGGCAGGCGTTCCTGCATGTCCCAGATTTCGCGGATCGGCAGGGTGAAACGCTTGGGCACGGCAATGCGCTGGCACTGCTCGCTGATCAGGTCGTGCGCCGCTTCCTGCATCGCCGGGATCGGCGGCATGCCGCGTTCCTGCAGTTTCAGCACGCGGGCCGGCAGGGCAGGCCAGAGCAGGGCGGCGAACAGGAAGGCCGGGGTCACCGTCTTGCCCTGCTGGATGCGCAGGTCGGTGTTGGTCAGGGCGTTGCGGATCAGGTTGTCGGTGTAGTCCGGGTTCTGCTTGAGCGCAGCGGCGCTGGCCGGGAACAGCTGGCCGAACAGGCCGTAATCCACCAGCAGTTCATAGGTGTAGACCGCGTAGCCGGCGAGGAAAAGCTTGAGCACTTCGTCGAACAGGCGCGCGGCGGGAATCTCGCGGAGCATCGGCGCCAGCTTGTAGATCGGCGCGGCGCTGTGTTTCTCGATGTCGAAGTCCAGCTTGGCGGCGAAGCGCACGGCCCGCAGCATGCGCACCGGGTCTTCCTGGTAACGCTGGGTCGGGTCGCCGATCAGCCGCACCAGGTGGTTGCGGATGTCGTGTACGCCATTGGCGTAATCGAGGATGCGCTCGGTGCCCGGGTCGTAGTACAGCGCATTGATGGTGAAGTCGCGGCGCTGGGCGTCGTCTTCCAGGCTGCCATAGACGTTGTCACGCAGGATGCGCCCGCTTTCGTTGCGTGCGGCCTGGTTGTTGTCTTCTTCCTCGTCTCCCTCAGGGTGATTGGCGCGGAAGGTGGCGACTTCGATGATTTCCCGGCCGAAATGCACATGGACCAGCTTGAAGCGGCGACCGATCACCCGCGCGTTGCGGAACTGGGCGCGCACCTGTTCGGGGGTGGCACTGGTGGCGACGTCGAAATCCTTGGGGTCGATATCCAGCAGCAGGTCGCGGACGCAACCGCCGACCAGGTAGGCCTGGTAACCCGCGTTCTGCAGGCGCTCGACCACGCTGATGGCGTAACGGCTGATCTCCGAGCGCTTGATCGGGTGTTGATTGTTGCTCAGCACTTCAGGCGTGCTGTGCGATTGCCGGCGCAGGGGAGAACGAAAAGACTTGAACAGCTTCTTCAGCATGGGATGCACTGTTTGACGAAATGACCGGCCAGAATAAATGAAGGCCGCAGGAATGGCGCGGATTCTAGCATTGAGTCGGGGGATGGTGTAGGACGAGGAGGAAGGCAGGACGGCAAACGTGTGTGCCGGAAGCTACTGGGGGAGCCGAAGCTCCCCCCCAAGTAGGTGCGTGCTTTGTTTTTATTGTTATGTCGGGCTTGTTGTTTTTGTTCAATTGCCCGCTCCATCAGGTCGAAGACCAGTGGAAGTGCTCCCAATTCAGGAGCGAATGGCAAACGGATTGCTTTGGATGCTGACGCTGCAATGACCATTCCATGATCCAACCAGTTCAGGAGCTGCCTCGGGGCAGTTTTATTGTTCTCGGCCTGGTCGCGGGGCGAACCCCAATTGCAATTCCTCTCCAAAAGAATCAGTTAGCTGCGCCTCCCGCCGTCTTGTTTTTATTGTGCTGGAGTCGATACGTCTAATTTTTATTGTAGTGGGCATTGCTTGTTATTGTTGTTGTGCCAGAGATAAAGCAGAAGCCGTGCCAGTTTTTGAGATTCCTTGTAAATCAAGGGCTTGAACGTTTTGGTCGGACATTGTCGGGGCTGAAAATGCCAGGATTTCGTTACCATTAGACCCGGTGTTTGTTACGAGGTGTTTGTCCGGTAACAACCTGGGGAACCTGTGTGGTGACGGTGTGTCACCGTGACCCGTGCGTCGCGCCGTGACTGTGGCGCGACCTGCCTGGTTGGCATTGCAACCGGCAGGCCCCTTCCGTGAATGCCAGGCCCCTGACAGGCTCTAGTCGGCGGTTGCACCCGATTTGCGGCGAGGGATACCGAGGCGCTGGCGGCGTTCCCACAGGCATTTGCGGCTGATCCCCAGCTTGCGGGCCAGCTCGGTCTCGGTCATGTGGTCCTGGTGCTCGAGAACGAAATGCTGGAAGTAGTCTTCCAGGGACAGGTCTTCGGTCGGCTCGTGGCTGTTGGCGGTGCCATTGGCGCCCTGGGGGGGCAGGCCGATAAAGTCTTCCTCGTCCTCCAGGTCGTCCAGCTCGATGTCGATGCCCAGCAGCTCGGCGGAAATCGCCGTGCCCTCGCACAGGATCACCGCGCGCTCGATGGCGTTTTCCAGCTCGCGCACGTTACCCGGCCAGGGGTAGTGACGAATGGCCTGCTCGGCGTCGTGGGCGAAATGCAGGTCGGTGCGGCCCATGCGGGTGCACTGGCGCAGCAGGAACGCCCGGGCGATCTCTATCACATCGTTGCCGCGCTCGCGCAGGGCGGGCAGCTTCAGGGCGATCACGTGCAGGCGGTAATAAAGGTCTTCGCGGAACTGGCCGTTCTTGGCGAGGGTTTTCAGGTCGCGGTGGGTCGCTGCGATCAGTCGTACATCGACCTTCTGCGACTGCACCGAGCCCACCCGGCGGATTTCGCCTTCCTGCAGGACGCGCAGCAGGCGGGCCTGGGCCTCCAGCGGCAGCTCGCCGATTTCGTCGAGGAACAGGGTGCCGCCGTCCGCCGCTTCCACCAGGCCGGCGCGTCCGGCGCTGGCGCCGGTGAACGCGCCTTTTTCATGGCCGAACAGTTCGGATTCGATCAGGGTTTCCGGAATCGCCGCGCAGTTGACCGAGATCAGCGGCGCCTTGGCGCGGCGGGACAGGTTGTGCAGGGCGCGGGCTACCAGCTCCTTGCCGGTACCGGACTCGCCCTGGACCAGCACGTTGGAGTCGGTGGGGGCGACCTTGCGGATCTTGCTGTACAGCTCCTGCATGGCGGCGCAGGAGCCGATGATGCCGATTTCGCCGTTGCTGTTGTCCGGGCCTTTTTCGCTCGGGCGACCGCTGCTGGCGGCGGCCGGGGCGCTTGGCGCGCTGCGGGCTTCCTGGCGGTCGCGCAGGATGCGCGAGACGGCCTGGAGCATTTCATCGTGGTCGAAGGGTTTGGCGATGTAGTCGACGGCGCCCATTTTCATCGAGTCGACCGCCGAGCGCAGGCTGGCGTAGCTGGTCATGATCAGCACGGGCGTGCCCTGGGCCAGCTTGATCAGTTCGGTGCCCGGCGCGCCGGGCAGGCGCAGGTCACTGACGATCAGGTCGAAGCTGGGAATGCTGAAACGTTCCTGGGCTTCCTGTACCGAGCCAGCTTCGCTGACCTGGTACTGGTTGCGCTCGAGCAGGCGGCGCAAGGCAGATCGGATAATGGTTTCGTCTTCGACGATCAAAATATGAGGCATTAATCGAATCTCTCGACGGTCACTGAAACTGTGGACAGGTGCCGGCGCAGAAACAGATCGTGCGAACAACGGCAGTGGCCACAGGCTCACGGGTAGCTGGTCAGGTCGCTATGGACGTCGCCTCGACATGCCGCGGTAAGGTCACCCGGATCCGGGTGCCGCGTTGAAGCTCGGGGTCAGCCGGGCTGTCGATTGTTATCTGTCCATAATGCTCTTCCACGATGGAATAGACCAGTGCGAGGCCGAGACCGGTCCCCTTGCCCGGGTCCTTGGTGGTGAAGAACGGCTCGAACAGGCGGTCCATGATGGCCTTGGGAATGCCGCTGCCTTCGTCCTCGACGATCAGATCGACGGTGTGCTCGGAGGCTTCGCTGCGCACCCGGATCGCCGCGCCCGGCGGCGAGGCGTCGCGGGCGTTGGACAGCAGGTTGATCAGGACCTGGGCCAGACGCTGCGGATCGCCTTCGGCCCAGTGGTCGGAATCGCAGAGGTTGAAGAACTCCACCTCGACGTTGCGCCGGTTCAGGGCCAGCAGACCGATGGCCTCCTGGGCGACCTGGGCCAGGCACACCGGTTCGTCGGCCTGCTGGCGGCTGCCGGAGTGGGCGAAGCTCATCAGCGACTGGACGATGCGCGACACGCGTTTGGTCTGCTCGAGGATCTGCCCGCTGATTTCGGTGATCTCGCCGTCGCCCTCGCGCTCTTCGCGCAGGTTCTGCGCCAGGCAGGCGATACCGGTGATCGGATTGCCGATCTCGTGGGCCACGCCGGCGGCCAGGCGGCCGATGCTCGCCAGGCGCTCGGAGTGCACCAGCTTGTCTTCCAGCGACTGGGTTTCGGTGAGGTCTTCGACCAGCAGCACCAGGCCACTGTTACCGGGGGCCAGTGGCTCGTCGATGGCGGCCTTGTGCAGGTTGAGGAAGCGCTCCTCGCCGTCCAGGGCCAGGCGCTGCTTGTGCAGGTGCTCGTCGGGCAGCTCGATGAAGCGTTCCAGCAGGCCGCGCCACGGTTCGCTCAGGGTCGACAGGCGGGAACCGACCACGCGCTGCGCGGGTATCTCGGTCAGCTCTTCCATGGCCTTGTTCCACATCAGGATTTCCTGATCCTTGGCCAGGGAGCAGACGCCCATCGGCAGCTCCTGCAAGGTCTGGCGGTGGTAGCGGCGCAGGGCATCGAGTTCTGCGGCCAGGCCGGTGAGGCGCGAGTGGTAGTCCTCGAGGCGGCTTTCGATGAAGTGGATGTCTTCGGTGACGTAACCCTCGCTGCCCGATTTATAGGGCAGGAAGGTCTCGACGATGTCCTGGGCCACGCTGGGGCCCATCAGGCCCGACAGGTTGGCCTCGATGCGGTCGCGCAGACGGCGCAGGGCATAGGGGCGGCCCTCGTCGAACGGCAGGTGCAAGTCGCGCAGGGCCTGTTCCACCTCGCGCTGGGCGGTCTTGGCGCCCAGGGGCTTGGCCAGCTGGGTGGCGAATTCCTGGGGCGACAGGGCCACCAGCTCGCGGCGTTGCGGACGGCGCACGTTGTCCACGGCGCAGGCTTCGGCGGCGCTCTTTTCCTCGTCGCTGGCCTCGGTGAACAGCGACACCAGGGTGAACACCAGGACGTTGGCTGCCAGCGAACCGATGGCCGCCAGGTGCCAACTGCTGTCGTCGAGCACGTACACCAGGTTGAACAGCGGCAGGTACAGGCCCTGCAGGTTGCCCAGCATCGGCAGCAGCATGCTCACCACCCACACGCCGATACCGGCGAGCAGGCCGGCGATGAAGCCGCGGCGATTGGCGGTCGGCCAGTACAGCACCGAGAGCACCCCCGGCAGGAACTGGAGGGTGGCGACGAAGGCGACGATGCCCAGGTTGGCCAGGTCCTGCTCGGCGCCCAGCACCAGGTAGAAGGCGTAGCCGGCCATGATGATCGCCACGATCAGCGCGCGGCGGGTCCATTTCAGCCAGCGGTAGATGTTGCCCTCGGCCGGCGGCTGGTACAGCGGCAGCACCACGTGGTTGAGGACCATGCCCGACAGCGCCAGGGTGGTGACGATGATCAGGCCGCTGGAGGCCGACAACCCACCGATATAGGCCAGCAGCGCCAGGGACTGGCTGTTCACCGCGATGCCCAGACCCAAGGTGAAGTATTCCGGGTTGGTGGTGGCGCCCAGTTTCAGGCCGGCCCAGAGGATCAGCGGCACCGCCAGGCTCATCAACAGCAGGAACAGCGGCAGGCCCCAACTGGCGCTGACCATGGCCCGCGGGTTGAGGTTCTCGGTGAAGGTCATGTGGTACATGTGCGGCATGACGATGGCCGAGGCGAAGAACACCAGCAGCAGGGTGCGCCATGGGCCCTCCTGCAATGGGGTGTGCAGGCTGGTCAGGGCGGCCTGGTTCTGCACCAGCCAGTATTCCAGGTCGTTCGGCCCGTCGAAGACCCCGTACAGCGCATACAGGCCGATGGCGCCCAGGGCAGTCAGCTTGACGATCGATTCGAAGGCAATGGCGAACACCAGGCCCTCGTGCTTCTCCCGGGTGGCGATGTGCCGGGCGCCGAACAGGATGGTGAACAGGATGATCAGCCCGCAGAAGGCCAGGGCCACCTGCTCCTGCACCGGTTCGCGGGTGAGAATGCCGATGGAATCGGCCACGGCCTGGATCTGCAAGGCCAGCAGTGGCAGTACGCCGACCACCATGAATACGGTGCTCAGGGCACCGGCCCAGGTGCTGCGGAAACGGAAGGCGAACAGGTCGGCCAGCGACGACAACTGGTAGGTGCGGGTGATGCGCAGGATCGGGTAGAGCAGCACCGGCGCCAGCAGGAAGGCCCCCGACACCCCCAGGTAACTGGCCAGGAAGCCGTAGCCGTACTGGTAGGCCAGGCCCACCGTGCCATAGAAGGCCCAGGCGCTGGCATAGACGCCGAGCGACAGGGTGTAGGTCAGCGGGTGCCGGATGATCCAGCGCGGAATCAGGCCGTGTTCACTGACCCAGGCGACGCCGAACAGCACCAGCAGGTAGGCGGCGCTGATCAGGATCAGTTGGCTCAGGCTAAAGCTCGTCAGCATCGTGTCGGCTCTGTGCAACGAAGGAGAAGGGCAGCCACCGGGCGGCTGCGCGACGGGTCAGAGTTCATCGGCATCGCGCTGGCTCTGCAGGATGAAGGTCACCACGATCAGGATCAGCCACAGCAGGTAGGGGCGGTACCAGGCCCCGTTGGGGTCGATCCACCAGTCCATGATGGCCGGGGAAAACAGGTAGATCCCCACCACCAGGATCAGAACCAATCGATAGATATACATGCCGCATCTCTTCGCGTGAGTGGCGCCGATGGTAACGGAAAGCGGGGGTGGCTGCGTAGGGCGCAGGGGCTGACGAATGGCCGGCTGGAGGCTTGGCGGACGATTTAATTGGGACTATAGTTCCAATTAAATAACAAGAATCCCGGAGGCTCCCATGCGTGCCCTGTTGCCCTCGCTTGTCGCCACGACCGTGCTGCTGGCCGGTTGCAGTGAAGAAAAGCCCACCCCGGTGGCCAACCAGGACTTCCAGAAAGACCTGCAGACGCAGCTGATCAAGGCCAAGGCCGGCACGGTCATCGAGATCCCGGCCGGGACCTACCAGCTCGACCGCAGCCTGAGCCTGAAGGTCAGCGGCGTGACCATCCGCGGCGCCGGGATGGACAAGACCATCCTCAACTTCAAGGGCCAGAAGTCCGGTGCCGAAGGCCTGCTGGTCGACGCCTCGGACTTCACCATCGAAGACATCGCCCTGGAAGACACCAAGGGCGACGCGCTCAAGGTGGTCGGCGGCAAGAACATCATCATCCGCCGGGTGCGCACGGAGTGGACCAACGGCCCGGCGACCGAGAACGGCGCCTACGGCATCTACCCGGTGCAGACCGAAAACACCCTGGTCGACGGCGTGGTCGCCATTGGCGCCTCGGATGCCGGCATCTACGTGGGCCAGTCGCGCAACGTCGTGGTGCGCAACAGCCGTGCCGAGCGCAACGTGGCCGGCATCGAGATCGAGAACACCGTCGACGCCGACGTCTACGACAACGTCGCCACCGGTAACACCGGCGGCATCCTGGTGTTCAACATGCCCAACCTGCCCCAGGCCGGCCGGGTAACACGGGTCTACCGCAACAAGGTCGAGGGTAACAACCACCGCAACTTTGGCCACAAGGGCACGCCGGTGGCCAGTGTGCCGGCCGGCTCGGGGGTGGTGATCAACTCCAACGACGACGTCGAGATCTTCGACAACGATATCGGCGAGCACAAGACCGCCAACGTCATCATCAGCAGCTACTTCAGTACCGGCTACACCGACCTGTCCACGGCAGAGACCTTCGACCCCTATCCGGAAGGCATCTACATCCACGGCAACCGCTTCGGGCCGGCCGGCGACAGCCCGGATCACCTGGAACTCAAGGCGCTGAAGATCACCCAGTTCGGCCTCAACGGCCGCCTGCCGGACATCCTCTGGGACGGCTACGTGAACACCAAGCTGCTGGTGGACGGCAAGCTGCCGGCCGACCGCGCCATCTGCATCGATAACGGCGAGGCGCAGATGATCAACGTCGATGGGCCCAACAACTACAGCAACATCAGCATGGACATGACCCATCACCGCTGCACCCTGCCGCGTCTGCCGAGCGTGGAACTGCAGGCCGGTCTGGGCGAGGTGGGCGAGGACGCATGAAACGGGCGTGGGGGGGCGTGATCGCGTTACTGCTCGGCGGTTGCGGGCAGCAGGCTGCACCGTTGTATCTGCCGGAGGGGGATGCCTACCCGCAGACACTCAGCGAATGGGGCATGGTGCAACAGGTCGATGGGCACCTGCAGCCGGTGGGGGAGGTGCTGCCCTACGACCTCAATACCCCGCTGTTCAGCGATCATGCGCACAAGTTCCGCACGGTGTGGATGCCGACCGGCTCGGCGGCCCAATACGGCGAAGGCACCTTCGATTACCCCGTGGGCACGGTGCTGAGCAAGACCTTCTACTACCCCCGTGATGAACAGGGGCGCCTGCTGCTGGAACAGGCCGATGTGCGCGATCCGAAGCGCGGACTGGCCCTGAAGCAGGTGCACATGGTGGAAACGCGCATCCTGCTGCGGCAGAAGGACGGGTGGGTGGCCTTGCCCTACGTCTGGGACGACAAACAGCAGGAGGCGCAACTGGAGTGGGCCGGGGCCAGCTTCGACCTCGAGCTGCATGACGAAGCCGGCCAAACGGTCGCGGTCGATTACCAGGTGCCGGACGCCAACCAGTGTGCCGGCTGCCACGAAGAGCGCGCCGGGCAAGGCGTTACCCCGCTGGGACCCAAGGCCCGTCACCTGAACAAGACCTTCGCTTACGCCGATGGCGAGCACAACCAACTGGAGCAGTGGCAGCGCCTGGGCCACCTGCAGGGCGTGCCGGAAGGCCTTGCCGGGGTACCGCAGAATGCCCGCTGGCCGCAGCCTCGCGAGGGCGAAAGCTTGGAGCACCAGGCGCGCAGCTACCTGGACGTCAACTGCGCCCATTGCCACAACGCCCAGGGGCCGGCACGCACCTCGGGCCTGCTGCTCGACCCTGCCACCCCGCTGGGTATCCCCTACGGCCTATGCAAGCAGCCGGTGGCGGCGGGCAAGGGCTCCGGTGATCGCCTGGTGGACATTCATCCGGGGCAGCCGGACCGCTCGGTGATCATGTTCCGTATGGAAAGCACCGATCCGAGCATCATGATGCCCGAGCTGGGGCGCTCCACCGCCCATGGGCAGGGTGTCGAGGTGCTGCGCCGCTGGATCGCCAGCCTGGAGGGCGACTGCTAGGCGCGCCAATGCAGTCGCCGCATGAAAGGTCCGGTACAGGGACCATTTTCGTGCGCCGGGCCAGGCGCGGGGCGGGCCGAGCCCCGTTCTGGTGCGGACGCCATGCCGGCCTGCTGCGCCGTGGCCCAGGCACAGGCCACTGGCATAAGTCTTGCGCCGCATCGGCACTGTCCAGGTTCTCAGGAGGCCACCGTGCCGTGCATCCCATCACCCGTGCTTGTGGTGGGCGGTCCACCCGCCTGCCGCTGGCGCGTTGCGCCTGTCTCGGCCATAGTCCAGACCGGTGGTCGCTCGGCAGCAGCCCGTCGACCGCGCTGCCGGCGGGCCCGCGTGGAACCGCGGGTGCCTGACTTGCCACGATGCCGAGTGCGACATGCCTGACCTGCTTGCCAGTTATCCCCAGACGGACACGGCCTACCACGAACTGCTCGATGCCGACGGGCAGGTGCGACCGCACTGGCGCGCCCTGTTCGAGCACCTGCAGGGCAGCACCCCGGCGCACCTGCAGCAGCGGCAGGCCCTGCTCAACCGGCAGATCCAGGAAAACGGCGTTACCTATAACGTCTATGCCGACCCGGAAGGCGCCGACCGCCCGTGGGAGCTGGACCTGTTGCCGAACCTGATTCCAGCCGATGAGTGGCAGCAGGTCGCGGCCGGTGTGACCCAGCGCGCCAGCCTGCTCAACCGGGTGCTGGCCGACCTCTACGGGCCGCAGGCGCTGATCGCCGAGGGCCTGCTGCCGGCGGAGCTGGTGTTCGGTCATGACAACTTTCTCTGGCCCTGTCAGGGCATCGAACCGCCGGGCGGCACCTTCCTGCACCTGTATGCCGTCGACCTGGCGCGGGCGCCGGACGGCAGCTGGTGGGTCACGGCCGACCGCACCCAGGCGCCGTCGGGCGCCGGCTACGCCCTGGAGAACCGACAGATCGTGTCCCGGGCCTTTCCCGAGCTGTACCGGGACCTGCACGTGCAGCACCTGGCCGGGTATTTCCGCACGTTGCAGGACACCCTGGCCCGCCAGGCGCCGGCGGACGGCGAAACGCCCCTGGTGGTGTTGCTGACGCCGGGACGCTTCAACGAAAGCTATTTCGAACACCTCTACCTGGCGCGCCAGCTCGGCTATCCGCTGGTCGAGGGCAGCGACCTGACGGTGCGCGATGCCACCCTCTACCTCAAGACCCTGGCCGGCCTGCGCCGGGTGCATGCGGTGCTGCGTCGGCTGGACGACGACTTCTGCGACCCGCTGGAGCTGCGCACCGATTCGGCCCTGGGCGTGCCCGGCCTGCTCGAGGCGGTGCGCCAGGGGCGGGTGCTGGTGGCCAATGCCCTGGGCAGCGGGGTGCTGGAGTCCCCCGGGCTGCCGGGCTTCTTGCCGGCGATCAGCGAACGCTTGCTCGGCGAGCCGTTGTTGCTGCCGAGCGTCGCCAGTTGGTGGTGCGGCGAGCCGCCGGCCCTGGATGACGCATTGACCCGGCTGGATGAGGTGCTGGTGCGGCCCAGTTTTCCGTCGCAAAGCTTCGCCCCGGTGTTCGGGCGCACGCTCGACGACGCCCAGCGCAGCGCCTTGGCCGAGCGGCTACGGGCGCGCCCCTACGCCTATGTTGCCCAGGCCCGGGCGCAACTGTCCCAGGCACCGGTGTGGCAGGCGGCGGATGGGCAATTGCAGCCCCGGGCCATCGGCATGCGGGTCTTCGCCGTGGCCAGCGTCGACGGCTACCGGGTGTTGCCCGGCGGCCTGACCCGGGTCGCCGCCGAGGCCGATGCCGAGGTGGTGTCCATGCAGCGTGGCGGTGCCAGCAAGGACACCTGGGTGCTGGGTGAACGCCACGGCGGGCATGAACCCTGGCAGTGGCCGCGCCCGCTGGGGGTGGCCGACCTGGTGCGCAGCGACCCGTATCTGCCGTCGCGGGTGGTGGAAAACCTGTTCTGGTTCGGCCGCTACAGCTCGCGCTGTGAAGACAACGCGCGCCTGCTGCGCATCATGCTGGCGCGCTACGTGGACGATGACGACGACCCCCAGGCCCTGCGGACCGCCCTGAACCTGGGCGAACGCCTGGGGCTGCTGTCCCGGGACGAGAGCCGTCCCTTGGAGGCGCGCCTGCTGGATGCCCTGCTCGGCAGCGCATGGCCGTCCAGCCTGCGCGCCAACCTGCAACGCCTGCAATGGACCGCCGGCAGCGTGCGCGGCAAGCTGTCCCAGGCCAACTGGCAGGCGCTGCTGCAGGTGCAGCGCGAGGCCCAGCAACTGGATGGCAAGCCGCTGGGCGATCTGCTGGATTACCTGGACGGGCTGATGATTTCCCTGGCGTCGCTGTCCGGCTTCGCCCTCGACGACATGACCCGTGACGACGGCTGGCGCTTCCTGATGATCGGCCGCTGCATCGAGCGCCTGCAGTTCCTCGCCGCCAGCCTCGCCGGCTTCCTGCGCAGCGGTGCCGAGGACGACCAGTCGGCCCTGGAATGGCTGCTGGAATTGGGCAACAGCAGCATCACCTACCGCACCCGTTACCTGGCGTCGGCGCAGCTGATACCGGTGCTGGACCTGCTGCTGCTCGACGAGCAGAACCCCCATGCCGTGCTGTTCCAGCTGCGCCTGCTGGTGGGCTCCCTGGAACGCCTCGACGAGCGCTTCGAACTGCCTGCCGACGTTCAGCTGGAGCGTCTGGAGCGGCAACTGACCGCGTTCAACCTGGGCAGCCTGGAGAATCCGCTGTTCGGCGCGGGCAGCGTACGTGCGGTGCTCGATGGCCTGGCGAGCCTGCTGGGTGATATCGCCAGGGCCGCCGGGGACGTATCGGACCACCTGGGGCTGCGCTTCTTCGTCCATGTCGACGCCAGCCAGCGGACCCAGTCGTCATGAGCCGCGCCTACTACCAGGTGTTCCACGACACGCACTATCGCTATGCGGCGCCGGTGTCGCTGGCCCGGCAACTGGCGCACCTGTGGCCGCGACCCTGTGCCTGGCAGGTCTGCCATGGGCAACAATTGGAGGTCACGCCACAGCCCTGTCAGCGCCGTGATTCCCTGGATGTGTTCGGCAACCCACTGACCACCCTGGCCTTCGACCGGCCTCACGATGCCCTGAGCGTCAGCGCCCGTCTGCGCCTGGAGGTGCTGGCGCGGGCAAGCCGCGACCTGGCAGATTCCCCCCCCTGGGAACAGGTGCGCGATGCCCTGGCGTACAGCCGGCAGGCGTTGACGGCTGAACAACTGGAGGCGCTCCGCTACCGTTTCGAATCGCCCTACGTGCGGCTCAAGCAGGCGTTCGCGGCGTACGGTGCCGAGTGCTTCGTGCCCGGCCGGCCGCTGCTGGTGGCGGTGGCGGCGCTGATGCAGCGGATCTTCGAGGAGTTCACCTTCGATGCGGTGGCCACCCAGGTTGCCACGCCCTTGCTGCAGGTGCTGGAGCAGCGCCGCGGGGTCTGCCAGGACTTCGCGCACCTGATGCTGGCCTGCCTGCGTTCCCGGGGGCTGGCGGCGCGCTATGTCAGCGGTTACCTGCTGACCCAGCCGCCACCGGGGCAGCCACGCCTGATCGGTGCCGATGCGTCCCACGCCTGGGTGTCGGTGTACTGCCCGCGACAGGGCTGGGTGGATTTCGACCCGACCAACAACATGCTGCCGGCGCTGGAGCACATCACCCTGGCCTGGGGCCGGGATTTCGCCGATGTGTCGCCGTTGCGCGGGGTGATTCTCGGGGGCGGGCACCATGACCCGGAGGTGCAGGTCACGGTGCTGCCGGTGGCCGCCACGGACATGGCGGCCGGGTAGGCGACGGCCTCAGGCCGTGCCGGCGGGCTTCTTCACGGTTTTCCACAGGCGGGTCGCCAGGCTCACCAGCACCAGGGCGATGGCACCGGCGACGATGCCGGCCAGGGCATTGAGCAGGGTCGGCAACAGGGCCGCGAGAATGCCGCTGCTGGCCGCCAGCTGGGCGGTCAGTTGCTCGATGCCGTGGTGCGCCACCGGGATGCCGTGGGTCAGGATGCCGCCACCGACCATGAACATCGCGGCGGTGCCGAGAATCGACAGGGTTTTCATCAGGTACGGCGCCGTCGCCAGGATGCCGCGCCCCAGGGCCCGCTGCAGGCGGCGGCCCAGGCTCTCGCCGCCACGCTGGTTGAGGTACAGGCCGGCGTCATCGAGTTTGACGATGGCCGCCACCAGGCCATAGACACCTACTGTCATCAGCGCCGCGATGCCACACAGCACCGCCACCTGTTTGCCGAACGTGGCACCGGCCACGGTGCCCAGGGTGATGGCGATGATTTCTGCCGAGAGGATGAAGTCGGTGCGGATCGCCCCGCTGATCTTGTCCTTCTCGAAGGCCACCAGGTCCACCGCCGGATCGGCGACGGCTTCAAGCCGCTCGCCATGCTGCGCCTGGGTCTCGGCCTTGCTGTGCAGAAATTTGTGCGCCAGCTTCTCGAAGCCCTCGTAGCAGAGGAAGGCGCCACCGAACATCAGCAACGGCGTGACCGCCCAGGGCGCGAAGGCGCTGATCAGCAGCGCCGCCGGCACCAGGATCAGCTTGTTCTTCATCGACCCCTTGGCCACCGCCCAGACCACCGGCAGCTCGCGCTCGGCACGGACCCCGGAAACCTGCTGGGCGTTGAGCGCCAAGTCGTCGCCGAGCACACCGGCGGTTTTCTTCGCCGCGACCTTGGTCATGACCGCCACGTCATCGAGTACCGCGGCAATGTCATCGAGCAGGGTTAACAGACTGGCACCGGCCATAAGATTTCCTTCTCCTGGAACGTCGGTAATGGGGGATTGGACACGCCCGAGGGGCGAATCACGCAGGTTTATACGTGATGCGCTCGCCGGCAGCTACTGGGGCGTTACACAAGGGCGGAGCGGGTCACTCCGGCTGGCGATCGACCCACTTGGGGGCGACGCTGGGCTGCCAGTGGCGCAGCTTGTGCAGCAGGTCGTCAGGCGTTTCGCTCAGTTGCAGCATGCCGCGGTGTTCGGCGCGTACGAAGCGCTCCTGCACCAGGTGATCGAGGAAGTCGCCGAGCTTGGCGTAGAACCCGTTGACGTCGAGCAGGCCCAGCGGCTTGCTGTGGTAGCCGAGCTGGCCCCAGGTCCAGACCTCGAACAGTTCTTCCAGGGTGCCGAGGCCACCGGGCAGGGCGATGAACGCATCGCTGAGTTCGGCCATGCGTGCCTTGCGGGTGTGCATGGTGTCGACCACTTCCAGGCGGGTCAGGCCGGTGTGGCCGATTTCCGCCCGCTCGAGGCTCTGCGGAATGATGCCGACCACCTCGCCGCCGGCGGCCATGGCGGCATCGGCCACCACGCCCATCAGGCCGACCGCGCCGCCGCCGTAGATCACCCGCACACCCTGTTCGGCCAGGTGCCGGCCCAGGGCTTCGGCGGCCTGTCGGTAGATCGGGTGGGCGCCGGGGCTGGCGCCGCAGAATACACAGATCGAGCGCAAGGTCATGGGTGGGTCTCCTGGGCAGAAAAAGCGCCCAAGAGTAGCGGGTCGTGCGCTATCCACCAAGGGTGGTGCGCTATTCGATGTCGTGCCCACTGGCACCGCCAGCGTAGGCGGCGAGTAGGCTGCGTAACAGGTCATTGACGGACATGGGACGTCTCCACGGGAACAGGTGTCGACGATAGGCCTAGGGGCGCAGACAGGGCTCGTTGATTGTCTCGATAGGCGTGATAGAGCGCTCGGTGCAGTTGCCCACAAAGGCTGTGGACAGTGCTGTGGGTAAGGTGGTGGCAGCGCCTTGCAGAGGCCGTGAATCGGCCGTTTCTGGTAATTGAACGTTTTTTGATCGACCTGTTTTTTATAGAAAAAACAGTTGCTTATCCACGTTTTTCGGTGTTGGCGCAGAAACCGGCAAGTTGTCCACGCTGGCTGTGGGCAGAGCTGTTGATAAGTCTTGTATGCCTCGCTGCAGGCCACGCACGATGTGCCTTGGCGGGATGTGTCTGTTTTTTGTACAGGGTGTGGGTGGCGCCGCTCGCGCGGTGAAAGTCAAGAAATAAACGAGTTATTTCAACGGCTTGGGGAGAGGCTAGGGTGCGCAGTGGATAAGTTATCCCGCCAATCTGTGGGCAGTCCTGTGGATAAGCTGCGCATGGCTGGCCCCACGCCTCGGTTGGCGTGGGGTTGGTGAGGTCGTCGCTTTTTTGAGCAGGGCGTTAGTCGCCGAGGGCGCTGATGCGGGTCGAGCGGCCGAGCAGTTGCAGGGCGCGATCCGGGTAGTCGGTGATCAGCCCCTGGGCACCCTGGTCCAGCAGGCGGTGCATGACCGGTTGTTCGTTGATGGTCCACAGTTGCACATTGAGGCCGCGCGCCTGGGCGGTGCGCATCAGGCGTTCGCTGGCCACCGTCAGGCCGCTGTGGCGTTCGGGAATCTGCAGCGCCTGGTAGGACGGCGACAGCACGCTGCCCAGCCCCACCAGGTTCAGGGCCACCAGCAGGCGCACCGAGCCGGGACCGGCGGACGTGGCCACGGCCGGGCACTGTTCGCGGAACAGCTGCAGGCTGCGCTCGTAGAAACTGCCGACGATCACCCGGTCGAGCTGGTCATGGGCTGTCAGCGCGTCGCACAGACGGGCCTCCATGCCGGCATCCGGCTCCTTGATTTCGATGACCTTGGGCGTGGTGGGAAAACGCGCCAGCACCTCGTCGAAGGTCGGGATGCGCACGCCCTGGCCGCGGTACGGGTAGCTCTGGCCGCCATCGGCGGTCCAGCGGTAGCCGGCATCCAGCGACTGCAACTGGTCGAGGTTCAGCGCAGCCACCGGGCCCTGGCCGTTGGTGGTGCGGTCCAGGGTGCTGTCATGGATCACCACCAGTTCGCCGTCGGCGGACAGGTGCAGGTCCATTTCCAGCATGTCCACCCCGAGCGCGGTGGCGCGTTCGAAGGCGAACAGGCTGTTCTCCGGCCACAGGCCCTTGCCACCACGGTGGGCGATGACCAGTGGCTGGTCCCCCAGGGCGGTGAGCACCTTGGGCGGTGTGGCGGGCCGGCTGGTCTGCGACAGCACCAGCAGGGCGATGGCGATCAACAACAGCGGCACGAGCAGAAAACGAGCGACACGAAGCATGGCGAATCCCCAGGCGAAGGTGTGCAACGAACGCGGGGGACTATGCCAAACGACAGGCGAAGCGGCGAGGGGTGAATCGCGACAGCCGGGTGGCCTTTGGAGACAGCTTTACCGGCAGCCGCCGCGGGAGGGCGCCGGGGCAGGAGGAGTCAGGAGGCGACGTGGCCGAGGCCTTGCCAGTGCTTGGCGCCGATGAAGATGAAGCGCAATTGCTCGATCATCTTCGCTTCCGGGGTCAGGTGGGCCGGCAGCGCCTGGGCCGGCGGGTCGATCAGCTCCGGCAGGGTTGCGAACACGGTCTTCACCACCAGGTCGGCGATCACCGCCTGGGCCTGGGGGGGCAGGTGCTGCAGTTTCGGCATCAGGGCCAGGTCGGCCACCAGGTCGGCGGTGATGCCTTCGCGCAGGGTCGCCAGGGCCTGGCGCACGGGCTGCGAACCGCCGTATTGCTCGCGGGCCAGGAACAGGAACTGCGAACGGTTGGCCGCCACCGCTTCGATGAAGATGCGCACCGAGGCATCGATGATGCCGCCCAGTTCGAATTCGTTGTGGCGCACCACCCGGATGGTGCCGCGAAAGGTCTCGCCCACTTCAGCCACCAGGGCCAGGCCGAGCTGGTCCATGTCCTGGAAGTGGCGGTAGAACCCCGTCGGCACGATGCCGGCGCTGCGGGCAACTTCGCGCAGGCTCAGGCTGCCGAACCCGCGTCCGCTGTCCATCAGGCTCCGAGCGGCGTCCATGAGGGCGTGGCGGGTTTGCAGTTTCTGTTCGGCGCGGGGCTGCATGCGGTGAGGCTTCCATGGATTTGCGTCGCACTCTAACAAATGCGCTTCGCACCCGTCGAACCGCCATTGAGTGAACAACTGTTGACTGAGTGGTGGTGCTTCTGTCAGTTTAGTGAACGATTGTTCACTGGAATATTCCTCCATGCCCCTGATTCCCTTTGCCTGGGCGCGCACCCGTTTGCCGTGGCTTCGCCCCGTGCGTGCCTTGGTGGCGCGGCGCTGGCTGCGCGAAAGCGAGGTCGATGCCGTGCTGGCGGTGTTGCATCCCGCCTTGCACCTGAACCGGGTGTTTGCCCGGGTCGAGGAGCGCTGCTGGGTCGCCGACGACATGCTGGCACTGACCCTGCGCCCCAACGGCAACTGGCGTGGCGCGCAGCCGGGCCAGCACCTGCAGGTCTATGTCGAACACCGTGGCGTGCGCCTGTCGCGCAGTTACAGCCTGACCGCGGTGCATGCCGATGGCCGCCTGGAAATCGCGGTCAAGCGCCAGCCCGGTGGCCGTGTGTCACCGCACCTGCTCGATTGGTTGGCGGTTGGCCAGGTGCTGGAGCTGGGGCCGGCGTTCGGCGAGCTGCAGTGGGATTCACGCAGCACCGGCGTCCTGTTGCTGGCGGCCGGGAGTGGTATCACGCCGCTGCTGGGGCTGTTGCGTGAGGCCCTGGCCCAGGGTTTCCGTGCGCCGGTCACGCTGCTGCACTACGTCCGTGAGCACGGTCAGCGTGCCTTCGTCGACGAGTTGCAGGCGCTGCAGGCGCAGTACCGCAACCTGACGGTGCGCTGGGCGGTGACCGGCGATCCTGCCAGCGAGCCGAGCGGGCGTTTCCAGGACGCCCACCTGGACGATACCGAGGCCGTGCAGCAGGTGCTGGCCTGTGGGCCGGCGGGCTTCGTCGAGCGGGTGCGGGATTGGCACCGGCGTATCGCCGGGCCGCAGGTGGTGTTTCAGGGCGAGGCGTTCACCCCGCCCAGCCGCGACGCGGCGCAAGCCTCCGGCACGGTGCAGCTGGGGTTCGCCCGCAGCCAGCTGAGTGTCGCGGGCGACCGCCAACGCAGCCTGCTGGAGCTGGCCGAAGCCCAGGGCCTGCGCCCAGCCCATGGTTGCCGCCAGGGCATCTGCGCCAGTTGCACCTGCCTGCTGCTCGCCGGCGAAGTGCGTGATCTGCGCACCGGCGAGCTGTTCAGCGAGCCCGACCAACCGATCCGTTTGTGCATCAGCGCGCCGCACCGCGACGTGCTGATCGACCTGTGACAACCGATACGCCCCGGCCGATGCCGGTGAGACGAGGCATGCATGCGTAACGACCGTGAATTGAGCCCCGAGCAGCTGGCTGCCTTCGGCGCGGAACTGGATGCCCTGCGCCAGCGCACCCTGGCCGACCTGGGGGAGGCCGATGCGCGCTACATCCGGCGGATTCGCGCGGCGGTGCGGGCCTGCTGCTGGACCGGGCGGGCCCTGCTGATGTTCGGCTGGTTCCCGCCGACCTGGCTGCTGGGCAGCCTGCTGCTGGGGCTGGGCAAGATCCTCGAGAACATGGAGCTCGGGCACAACGTCATGCATGGCCAGTACGACTGGATGAACGACCCCGAGTTCGCCGGCCGCCGCTACGAGTGGGACATCGTGGGGCCCAGCGATTTCTGGCGACACACCCACAACCACATCCACCACACCTACACCAACGTGCTGGGCAAGGACGATGACGTGGGCTACGGCGTGGTGCGGCTGTTTCCCGAGCAGCGCTGGCGCCCGTTCTACCGCTGGCAGCCGCTGTGGGTAACGCTGCAGGCGGTGCTGTTCCAGTATTCGGTGGCGATCCAGCACCTGCGCCTGGACAAGCTCTACAAGGGGCGGATCAGCCGCGACGAGGTGCGCCCGCTGCTGCGCCAGTTCAATGCCAAGCTGCTGCGCCAGTCGGTCAAGGACTACCTGTTTTTCCCCGTACTGGCGGTGCTGTTCGGGGCCAGCGGGCTGGCGGTGTTGCTGGGCAATGCGCTGGCCAACCTGATCCGCAACCTGTGGACCTTCACCGTGATTTTCTGCGGGCATTTCACCGAGCAGGCGGCAGTGTTCACCCCGCAAAGCATCGAAGGCGAAAGCCGGGGGCACTGGTACCTGCGGCAGCTGCGCGGCTCGAGCAATCTGTCCGGCGGGCCGTTGCTGCACATCCTCACCGGCAACCTCAGCCACCAGATCGAACACCACCTGTTTCCCGACCTGCCGGCACGCCGTTACGCCGCCCTGGCGGTGGAGGTGCGAGAGATCGCCGAGCGCTATGGCCAGGTGTACAACTGCGGGCGCCTGAGCACGCAGTTCGCCACGGTGCTCAGGCGTATCTGGGTCTACCGCCTGCCGAACGCCGAGGCGGCGTCGGCCTGACGGTACTCGATCAGGAGCGGCGGGCGCGCTCGTTGCTTTCCATCATCTTGCAGGTCATGAAGCCCTGGCCGTCGACCCGCGCCGAGGAGTTGAAGCTGACGTAGTAGGGCTGCTGGTGGCCGTCGCGGGTGAGGATGTAGTCGTGGCAGGTGCCGGGTTGCACGGTGCGGGCGCTTTCGCTCGAGGGTGGGCCGCCGATCTCCAGCACCTGCTGCTTGCTCATGTCGTTGTCGACCTGTTGCACCAGCGGTTCGTTGCGGTAGGTGAAGTGATCCGCGGGGTTTTCCAGGGTTCCGGCGCAACCGGCGAGGATGGTCGCGATGCCCAGGCTGCCGACGATACGAATGTCCATGCTGCTCTCCTTACTCGTTCTCGGGAAGGCGCGTCTATTGAATGCTCGGTCGTATTCGAGCGGGCGCCCCGGTATGCTGGCGGCCCCCGATCGTGGCCGCTCCGCTGGAGCGCCACGAAATGCGTCGTGTGTATGGAGCCACAGAAGACATGGTAGCTGTTCAGGCGATTTTGCCGATCTTTGGTTTGATTGTGCTGGGCTACCTGCTGGGTGTGCGGCAATGGCTGACGGCCGAATCGGCGGCCGGGCTGGCGGCCATCACCTTCAAGCTGTTCATGCCCACGCTGCTGTTCGCCGGGATCGCCAAGGCACAGCTGGCCGACGGCCTGTCGCCCATGTTGCTGCTCGGCTACTACCTGCCGGTGCTGGTGGTGTTCACGCTGGTGAACCTGATCGCCCATCGGCGCGCCGGCACGGCCACGGCATCCGGCCTGGCGGCGGCCTTCTCGAACAACGTGCTGGTGGGGATTCCCCTGGTGACCACCCTGATGGGACCTGCAGGGCTGGTGTATGTGTTCGCTATCCTGGTGTTCCACAGCCTCACGCTGTTTTCCCTGCAGAGCGTGTACGCGGCATTGGGCGGACACGACAAGGTCGATGCCCGCTCGCTGCTGAAGAACCTGGCGAACCCGATGATCATCGGTCTGTTGCTGGGGGCATTGCTCAACGTCTCGGGGCTCGAAGTGCCCGCGACGCTGTGGCGAATGATCGAGTGGCTGGCGCAGGCGGCGTTGCCGTGTGCCTTGATCGTGCTGGGTTCGGGGCTGTCGCGCTATCGCTTGCGTCCCAGTGCCCAGGCGGTGGGGCTGGCGACGGCCAAGCTGCTGGTATTCCCGGCGCTGGTGTGGTGGCTCAGCGGCCACTTGCCGGGGCTCAACGACGCGGCGCGCACCGTGCTGGTGGTGCTGGCTGCCTGTCCGAGCGGGGTGAACATCCTGCCTTTCGCCAAAACGCCTGAGGACATCCGCAGCGTCAGTTCGGCGATCTTTCTTTCTACCGTACTGGCGGCGCTGACACTGCCGCTGTGGATGCTCGTGCTGGGCTGATCATTCAGCCGATACGCTGGGCAAGGGTACGCTCTGCACCACCTTCGGCGACGCGGATGCGCTGCTGGCCCGGGGTACGCTCGGAACCGCCCTCGGCGACGCGAATGCGTTGTTGGCCGGGAGTACGCTCGGAACCGCCTTCAGCGACACGGATGCGTTGCTGACCTGGGGTACGCTCGGAACCGCCTTCGGCGACGCGGATGCGTTGTTGGCCAGGGGTGCGCTCCGAACCACCTTCAGAGACGCGGATACGGCGGTCGATCTGGGCGTCGTTTTCAGCGGTGCGCAGGCGCTGTTCCAGGGTGCGTTCGGCACCACCTTCAGCAACGTGACGGTCCTGCGGCAGGACGTCTTGCTGGCTGTCCTGGACTTCGCCAAGAATCGGCATCGGGCCCTGGCTGGGCAGTGCGAAGGCGCTGGTGGTGAACAGGCCGAGTAGCAGGCTGATCGCGATTGTCTGTTTCATGATGGTTCCTCCTAAGAGATTGCGAGTGGGTATGGGAGGCAATGGTAGGGACTTGACCGCGAATAAGAAGTTGACTGGCTCGATAGTATCCATCGACACCGGTAATGGTTGATTTTGCAGCTCTAGGACGGTGCTTTCAGCGAGCCATGGTCTAGGCTTCAGGGCGCTGTGCGTCGTGTTCGAGGGGCGTTGGAAAACCCTTCGGCGACGTCGAAATCGAAGAATTGGGAGAGGCGCACCCGATCATCGGCTGGTGTCGGTTGCCTCGTTTCGCTGTGTGTTCACCACGGATGATTCGCCATGTCGACGACTGCTGGACCGCGTTACCCTCTGGTGCTGGTGCCGGGTCTGCTCGGCTTCGTTCGCCTGCTGGGATACCCCTATTGGTACGGCATCGTGTCGGCCTTGCGCCGGCAGGGCGCCACGGTCTTTCCCGTGCTGGTGTCTTCAGTCAATTCCACCGAGGTGCGCGGCGAGCAATTGCTGGCGCACATCGCGCGCGTCCGCGAGCAGAGCGGCGCCGCCAAGGTGCACCTGATCGGCCACAGCCAGGGCGCGCTGACCGCCCGCTACGCGGCGGCGCTACGCCCAGAGTGGGTGGCCTCGGTCACCTCGGTGGCGGGCCCCAACCACGGCTCCGAGCTGGCGGACTACCTGGCACGCCGGGCGCCCCATGGCAGCCTGCGCGAGCGCCTGTTGTCGGCGCTGCTGCGCGGGGTGGCGCGCTGCATGGCCTGGCTGGAAACCGGCGACAAGGGGCCTGCCCTGCCGATGGATGTCGCCGCGGCCCAGCAGTCGCTGACCTGCGAGGGCGTGGCCGCTTTCAACGTGCGTTATCCACAGGGCCTGCCGGATACCTGGGGCGGGCAGGGCGCCGCCGAGGTCAATGGCGTGCGCTACTACTCCTGGTCCGGCACCTTGCAACCGGGGGTGACCAACCGCGGTGGCAATCGCCTGGATGGCCCGAACCTGGCCTGTCGCCTGTTTGCCCGTACCTTCCGCCGCGAAGCCGGGCATTGCGACGGCATGGTCGGGCGCTACAGCTCGCACCTCGGCACGGTGATCGGCGACGACTACCCCCTCGATCACTTCGACATCGTCAACCAGACCTTCGGCCTCGTGGGCAAAGGGGTCAGGCCGGTCGAGCTGTTTCTCGAACATGCCCGGCGCCTGCGCGAGGCCGGCCTGTAGATTCCGTCTTAGGAGCGATGCCCGACGCGCCGGCGAATCCGTACCATTGCCGCCACGGTTCGCCAACGACAAGGACACGACCATGAGACACCTCGCCAGGGCCCTGCGGACCACCGTGCTGGTTCTGCTGTTGGGCATCGCCGGGTTCATCGCCCTCAACTGGGCGCCCGACCTTCCGGTGGAGGAACTGGCCGAGCGCTGGGCGCCTGCGCCGTCGCAGTTCGTCACGGTCGACGGCATGCAGGTGCACCTGCGTGACGAGGGGCGCCGTGACGACCCGGTGCCGCTGCTGTTGCTGCACGGCACCTCGGCCAGCCTGCACACCTGGGAAGGCTGGGTCGCCGCGCTGAAGGCGGAGCGCCGGGTTATCAGCCTGGATTTGCCCGGCTTTGGCCTGACCGGCCCGTTCCCCGATGGCGACTACCGCCTGGCGCACTACAGTCGCTTCCTCGCGCAGGTGCTCGATCAGGTGCAGGTGCCGCGTGTGGTGGTGGCCGGTAACAGTTTCGGCGGCCAGCTGGCCTGGCGCTTCGCCCTCGACCAGCCGCAACGGGTCGAGCGGCTGGTGCTGGTGGACGCCGCGGGCTATCCGCGCAACGCCACGTCGGTGCCCATCGGCTTCCGCCTGGCGCAGGTGCCGGGGCTGGCGCCGCTGATGGCCAACCTGCTGCCGCGCTCGATGATCGACTCCAGTGTGCGCAACGTCTATGGCGACCCGGACAAGGTGGACGAGGCGCTGGTCGACCGCTACTACGACCTGACCCGGCGCGCGGGCAACCGCCAGGCGCTGCGCCAGCGTTTCGTCCAGGCGCCCTCTGGCGAAGACCATGCACGCATCGCCGAGCTGAAGGTGCCGACGCTGATTCTCTGGGGCGGCCAGGATCGCCTGATTCCGCCGGACAACGCCGAGCGTTTCCAGCGTGATATCGCCGGCAGCCGCCTGGTGCTCTTCGATGACCTGGGGCATGTGCCGCAGGAAGAAGACCCGCTGCGCACCGTCGCGGCACTGCGGCAGTTTCTGGCCAACTGACGGTCAGCATGAAGGGAAAACGCTAATGACGGCGTTTTAAATCGGCCGACATTCAGCGTGGCAAAGGTGCGCAAGTTTTTGCGCATTTGCCTTTATTTGGTGCTTTTAGCCACATAAATAGCGATTTTCTGTTGCGGCCGTTGTGTGGCCTGGCGCAGAGTTTTCCCTGTCACAGCGACCGATAGGGAGATTGGAATGTCTGGAAAACCAGCTGCTCGCCTAAGCGATCCCACCGCGTGTCCACTGCCGGGGCATGGAACGAACCCCATTGCAGCCGGCTCGCCCAATGTGTTCTTCGACAGTCTGCCGGCCGCGCGCCAGGGCGACCCCACGGCCTGCGGTTCTGCCCTGGCCGGCAATGTCATTCCCACTGTGCTGATCAATGGCATGCCGGCCACCGTCCTTGGGACGGTGGGCAGCCACGGCAACGTGGTGGTCGGCGGGTCGGGCACCGTGCTCATCGGCAATTCCGGTGGTGCATCGGTATCGCCGGTGGCGGCCCTGGTCACGCCCAAGCTGTGCCTGCCGTGCCTGCTGGCCGCCGCCAAACGCAACCAGACCTTCGTGCCACTGGAAAGCCTGGGCGGTGGCCGATGACCCAGCCGCTGCAACGTTTCTCACTGACCCCCAGCGACCCGACGCTCACCCTCTACGCACTGGTCGACGGCGCCCGCTACCTGACCCTGGACAAGCGCCTGGAGAACGCCAGCGACGCCTTCCGCTTCCAGTGGCTGCTCGAAGGTGGCGAACTGGACGGCATCCGCCATGGCGGCCCGGCGCTGGTCGAATTTCCCCAGGCCGCGCTGCCCCATGATTTTCTCAGCTGGCTCACCGAACGCGACCGGCGCGACCCGATGGTGTCCTGGCTGTGGAGCAGCGAGTCGTTCAGCACCCTCGCCGCGCACTACACGCAGTTGTTGTTCACCCGCCTGCCCGATGGCCGGCGCTCGCTGTTTCGCTATTACAACCCGACGGTGCGGCGCAGCCTGGACCTGGTGCTGACGGGCGAGCAACAGGCGGCGCTGATGCAGCCGGTGCACGAGTGGCTGGTCTGGCAACCGCTGCAAGGCAGCTACCTGAGTTACACCAGGAAGTCGCAGGAGGCGACGCATGCTTGAGTTGAGCGAAGAGCAGGTATTGCAGCTGGAAGAGATTCGCCAGGACGAAATCATCGAGCGCCTGCTGCTGGAACTGCGCACGGAAAACCCCACCTGGCTCGAACAGAAGGGCCTGTGGCCGGCTATGCAGATGCTCCGCGACCTGCGCGAAGAAGCTCGGGCGCTGGGCATTCGTGATCCGGATGTTACCGAGCGCTTCATGCGCCACGGCCTGGCCTATACGGATTTCCACCAGCAGCCGGTGTTCATCGATTTCATGAAACGCCCGGTCGATGACAGCCCCGAGCAGCGCTTTCAGGATTACGAAAGCATCGTCGAATTCAACACCCTGATGCGGGACTGGAAGGCCTACGAGGCCACGCAGGAGGCACGATGAGCGGATTGTTGCAGGCGGGGCCTGTGGTGACTGGCCCGTTGGGCGGGGTTCGTGTCGGACCCCGTATCGGCCCCCGGGGCCCGTTCGACGCGCCAGCACCGCTCCCCGGGCCGCGTTTTCCCACCCCGGCGCCTCGTCCAGGGCCGCGCCCGGCACCGCCTCGGGCTCCAGAACCGGCGGCACCACCCGCACCGCGCCCGGTCACCCGACCGGCACCCCAGGCGGTACCCCGCCCGCGGACGGTCCCGCGCACCCGCGAGGCGGAGCGCGACTGCACCAGTGCTGACAGAGACTGCGTAGAGTGCCCGCCGGAACAAGGATCGATGGCCGCTGCCAACGCGGGCAAGGGCCACAGCATGTCCGACTTGTCAGCCCAGTATCAGCAGTGGGTCACCAACTTTCCGTTTCCCTATGAGTGGCTGTGGAGTGCGACCTGGTGGGATGGTTTCGACGAGTCCCGCTGTACGTTGCTGGAAGCCAAGGCCAATTACGCGTTCATGTTCATTCCGTTGGTGGGCATACCGCGTCCCTGGGCCAACGTCGAAAAGGAATTGATCGTACCGGCGGTAAACCATGCCAGGAAAGCTCAGCCGGCTCCGCCGGTTTCGGTCGAATGGCATTTCCTGCAGCGGGTCGTGTACGAGTATTGCGCTGAGCAGTACGCCGAGCTTGGCTTGACCAACCTCAAGGCGTTCTGGAACCCGATGCCCGGTCACTCGGAGCACGACGACTACCAGCAGCATCGAGACGAAGAAAAGCGCCTGATGGAAGAGGATATGAAGAATAATCCCGAGCGTTGGGCTTGAGTTGGAGAAAGGAATGGCCGTTCCATTCAGAAAGTTTTCGTTTGTATTGCGCTTCGATCAATCTCGCATCGTGGCGGTGCCGCACAGTGTCCAGCTGGAGCGACTGAGCGCTTTTCTGCTGGGGCTGGGAGAAATCCACCCGCTGTTGAAGAACTGGTACCGTCAGGGCGGTTCGAAGAGCGAGGCGCTCAGCAAGCCCGTGGTTGGCGATGTGCAGCAGTTGCAAGGTGAAGCGCAGGACAACCTCGATGCCGAGGTGCCGAGCTGGCTCCGGGTATCGCTGTGGAATGGGCAGGATGATCCCTTCGCGGGCGGCCTGGCACTCCATTACAGCGCCCATGACCAGGGCACCATGTCGTGCATGCGCTTCGAGGATGGTGGGGCGTTGATTGCGGCCTTCGACGACGTCCGGCAGGTGGTGCTGCGCATCCTGCAATTGGCCGTGAGCCTGTGGCCCGAGATCGATTGGGCGGTGTTCGCGCCCCGAGAGCACTACTTGCGCAGCAAGGTCTTCAAGGATCGCCAGACCATCGGCTGGATCGGTTTCTGTCCTCATCCGCTCAAGGCCGAGGATTACCCGGAAGCCGACGAACTGATCGAACTGCCGGAGCGCGGTACGCTGGTGGTCAGTTGCCCGGCGGCGATGAATGAGCAGTCTTCGGCAGATGTACAGCGGGTAGGCAGCCTCGATATCCGGTTGTTGGACAAGGGCCTCCTGCCGTTTTTCGTTTCCTGACACACGCGTGGCGGTAGCCCGTGCTACCGGCTCGCGCATTCCGACACGGTGCTCCTCAATGGGCGTTGAATTCGTAGGGTTCGAACTGTTCTTCCGGTTCGACCCGGTGCGCATCGCGGCAGTGTCCAGGCAGGAGCAACTGCAACGCAGCCTGCGTTTTTTCGAGCGTATGGCGGTGGCGAGCCCGCTGCTCGCCAATTGGTACCGCGGCGGTGGCTCGATTGCCGATGGGCTGCGTTTCAATGTGATGGAGAACCCCCAGTACCTCCAGGACGAAGCGGACCAGTGGGCTGATCAGGAAGATCCCCAGCGTGTGAAGTACGTGCTGTGGAATGGCGAGCCGGACATTTTCAAGGGCGGGCTCTCGCTCTCGTACGACGCCATGACCCGCCATGCGTCATCCGGCATGCGTATTGAAGACATCGGTGGTTTGCTGCGGGTGCTGCCGGACCCTACGGCAACCATCAAGGCCGTGATGCTGGCGGCGGTGGAACTCTGGCCGGAAATCACCTGGGCGGTGGCGGTGCCCCAGGACCACTACCTGTTCCGGCGCGTGTTCAAGGACCGACAGAGCATCGGCTGGATCGGCTTTTGCCCGCACAGTTTGAGCGCCGCCGATCTACCGGATGCTGAGGCCGTGCTCGCGATTCCGCAGCGCGGCACGCTGGTGGTGACCTGCCCCGGGGTGATGAACGACCAGGATCGTACCCACGTGCAGCGCGTCGCTGACACCGATATCCGGTTGCTGGAGCGGGGCTACCTGCCGTTGTTCGCCGGGTAGTGGAGGCGGCGCCTGGTCCGCGCCGCGCACCTGGATCGCTCAAAGCCGTTCGATCAACGCCCTGGCCGTGGCCTCGGAAGAGGCAGGGTTCTGGCCGGTGATCAGCAGGCCATCGATCTCGACATGGCTCATCCAGTCATCAGCGCTGGTGTAATGACCGCCGTTGGCGGTGAGCATGTCTTCGACCAGGAATGGCACCACGTCGTTGAGCTGCACCGCGGTTTCTTCGCTGTTGCTGAAGCCGGTCACCCGCTTGCCGCTGACGACGGGCTTGCCGTCGTTGCCCTTGGGATGGCGCAACACCGCCGGGGCGTGGCACACCGCGGCCACTGGCTTGCCCTGTTCCAGGAAGCGCTCGATCAGGGCGATGGACAGCGTGTCCTCGGCCAGGTCCCAGAGCGGCCCATGGCCGCCGGGGTAGAACAGGGCGTCGTAGTCGCTGGCATCGATCTCGCTCAGGGGCACGGTGGTGGCGAGTGCGCGCTGGGTCGCCGAGTCGTCGTTGAAGCGGCGGGTGGCTTCGGTCTGGGATTCTTCGGCGGTGCTCTTGGGGTCGATGGGCGGCTGGCCGCCCTGGGGTGAGGCCAGGGTCAGGCGGGCGCCGGCATCCTTGAACACGTAGTAGGGCGCGGCAAATTCCTCCAGCCAGAAGCCGGTCTTGAGTCCGGTATCGCCCAGCTGTTCGTGGGACGTGAGCACCATCAGGATCTTCATGGGTTCCTCCTCTCCTGGCCCGGTGGCCAATCGGTGGTCGCTAAGGTAGTGACCGCCGTCGGTGTCGATAATTCGACCGGGCAGGGCATGGCAGGTGGCCACGCCCTGAACGTGCTCTTCTGTCGAGTGCCAGCTACGCTCATTGGCACAACCCATGAGGATGCCAAGGACGCGCACGCGCCTGGCGGAGGCTGGACACCGTGGACCAGGCACGAGCGAACACCCCCATCATCACTTGTCTTTCCACCTTGCTGGCGCTGGGCCTGGGCCTGTTCAGCACGGCGTCGTCGGCGACCGGGCTGCGGGCCGACATGGTCGACGAAGCCGGCCAGCCGCTGGCCAATGCCGTCCTCACGCTGCGCGGCCCGCTGGACGCCGAACCGGCCAGCAGCAAGGCCATCATGGACCAGCGTGCCCAGCAGTTCGTGCCCAATGTCCTGGCCGTGCGCACCGGCACCGCGGTGTCCTTCCCCAACAGCGATGACATCCGTCACCACGTGTATTCCTTTTCCCCGGCCAAGCGCTTCGAGCTGCGCCTGTACCAGGGCACGCCCAGCGAGCCGGTGGTGTTCGACAAACCGGGCCTAGTGGTGCTGGGGTGCAACATCCATGACTGGATGGTGGGGTACGTCTACGTCACCGACGATCCGTGGTTCGCGGTGAGCGATGAGCAGGGGCGGATCGCCTTCGACGGCCTGCCTGCCGGGCGCTACGCCGTGAGCCTGTGGCACCCCAACGTACCGGGCATGCTGCCCCAGGCCGGGGCGGAGCTGCAGGTGGGCGCCGAGGTCGGCACCCAGCGCTACCAGCTGGCGCTGCAGACCCCGGCGACACCCGCACCGAGTGGTCCGCCGCCCAGCAGCTTCGGCGATGCGTTCAGGAAAGCCACACGCGATGCTGCGCAGTAGTTTCCAGGCGCGGATCGCCAGTGTCCTGACGCTTCTGCTGCTGGTGGTCGTGGGTTCGCTGTACATCGCCGTGCAGGCCGCCACCGGCGTGGCGGTGCGCACCCAGGCCAGCGAACAACTGCAGGTCGGCACCCAGGTGTTCGAGCAATTGCTCGACCTGCGCGGGCGGCAATTGCACGATGCAGTGCAGGTGCTGGCCGCCGATTTCGGCTTCAAGGACGCCGTGGCCAGTGGCGATGCGGCGACCATCCAGTCGGCCATGGCCAACCACGGCGCGCGAATCAGCGCCAGCGTGGTGATGATGCTGGACCTGGACGGCAACTTGATGCTGTCCACCGACAGCCGGCTCGACGAATTCACGGCCGCCAGCCTGGGCGCCCAGACCCTGCAGCGTCAGAACGAGGGGGTGCAGACCTTCCTCATGCCCCTGGCGGACAAGGTCTACCTGCTGGTGCAGTCGGTGATCGCGGCGCCGCTGCCCATCGCCCGAGTGATGATGGGCTTCGAGGTGGACGAGCGTTTTGCCCGCGAACTGCATGAGCTCACGCACCTGGAGTTGACCCTGGTGGCACGCCAGAAGGGGTTGCCGGAGGTGTGGATCAGCACCTTGCCGGTGTCCAGCCACGATGCCCTGCGCCAGGACCTCGGTGCACCGGATCAGGAAGGGGTGATGCAGCTCGGGCAGGCCCTGTACCTGGGGCAGCACCTGCTGCTCGCCAGCGGGCCGGATTTCGAGATGCAGGCATTGCTGCACCGCTCCCTGGCCCAGGCCCAGCAGGCCTTCGTGCCGCTGGAACGACACATTCTGCTGATCGCCCTGGCAGCCCTGGTGGCTTCGCTGGTGGGGGCGCTATTGCTGGCGCGCAGTATTTCCCAGCCGGTGCGGCAATTGGCGGAAGGGGCTGCGCGGGTAGGCCAGGGCAATTACCAGGAGTCCCTGGAGTTGGCCCGGGGTGACGAGCTGGGGCGCCTGTCCCGGGCGCTGCAGGCCATGCAGCTGGGGATCGCCGAGCGCGAGCAGCAACTGGCGCACAACGCCCTGCATGACCCGCTCACCGGCCTGCCCAACCGTTCATTGGCCCTGGAACGGCTGGGCAGCGCCATCACCGCACGGCGCCCCACGGCGCTGCTGTACCTGGGTATTGGCAACTTCCGTTCGGTCAACGAGAGCTGCGGGCCGGGCGGTGGCGACCTGGCCCTGCAGCAGCTCAGTCGTCGCCTGCAGGTCATTCTGCGGCCGGGCGACAGCCTGGCGCGGATCATCGGCGACGAATTTCTCCTGCTGCTGGAGAACACCGACAGCGACAGCGCGGTGGCGATCGCCGACAGGGTGCAGCAGATGCTGATCAAGCCGCTGCGGGTCGGCACCCTGGACATCGCGCTGGACTGCCGCATCGGCATCGCCGCCTACCCGGACGATGGCGACCTGCCCGAAGACCTGCTGCGCCGGGCCAGTATCGCCATGCAGGACGCTGCCCAACTGCCAGGGCGTCTGCAGATTTACCAGCGGGGCCGGGATGACGACCAGCAGCGCCAGGTCCGGCTGATCCGCGACTTGCGCCGTGCCGCGGACAACGGCGAGTTGCTGCTGCATTACCAGCCCAAGCTGGACATCGCGGCGGGGCATATCGGCCAGGCCGAGGCGCTGCTGCGCTGGCAGCATCCGCACCTGGGCATGGTCTCGCCCGGGGAGTTCATCCCGCTGGCCGAGCGCACCGGCAGCATCCAGCAACTGACTGCCTGGGTCATCGAGGAATGCGTGCGCCAGTTGCAGGAGTGGGCGCGGCGCGGCCTGCAGGTGCAGTTGTCGTTGAACATCTCCACGGCCGACCTGGTGGATGCCGAGTTGCCTGGGCGGGTATGCCAGCTGTTGCAGCAGTACCAGGTGCCGGCGGAACAACTGGTGTTCGAGATCACCGAGAGCGGCATGATGCTCGACCCCGAGGCGGCGCTGCGGGTCCTGCACGGTCTGCGTGATTGCGGCATCAGCCTGTCGGTGGACGATTTCGGCACCGGTTACTCGTCCCTGGCCCAGCTCAAGCGCATGCCGGTCCAGGAACTGAAGATCGACCAGTCCTTCATCCGCGAGCTGGACGACCTCAGCGAAGACTCCGTGATCGTGCGCTCGACCATCGAAATGAGCCACAGCCTGGGCCTCAAGGTGGTGGCCGAGGGGGTCGAACTCGACAGCAGCCTGCGCCTGCTGCGGCACTGGCGTTGCGACACCGCCCAGGGCTACCTGATCAGCCGACCGCTGTCGGCGGCGGCCTTCGAGGCCTGGGTCGCCAACCCCTTGACACCTTCCCTCTCGATGGTGCATTGAGCCTATGCGATACGTGCCTTCCCTCAGCGTTGCGTTGTTCCTCCTGCTGCCTGCCTTGGCCTGGGCCGATCAGGGGCGATTGCTTGCCACGGGCGGTGCCACCAGCCTGGAGGGCGCGGCCGGTGGCGGCATCACGCCCTGGGCGGTGCTGGCCGGTTATGGCGAGCGGGGCGAATGGGGCGCCGATGTGTTCGCCACCCGGGTGGAAACCGGCGACTACCGTCTGGACGTGGCCGGGGTGGCGGCGTCCTTCGACAATCGGCTGGAGTTGTCCTACGCCCGCCAGCGCTTCGACCTGGGCAACCTGGCGCGCGACCTGAGCCTGCCGGAAAACAGCCTGAGCCAGGACGTTTTCGGGCTCAAGGTGCGGCTGTTCGGCGACCTGATCTACGACCGCTTGCCGCAGGTGTCCCTGGGGCTGCAGCACAAGCGGCAGAAGGATTTCCTCATCCCCAGCCTGGTCGGTGCCCAGCGCAGCGAAGACACCGAGGGCTACCTCACCGCCAGTCGCCTGATCCTCGGCGGGGCGTTCGGCTACAACCTGTTGATCAACGGCGGCCTGCGCTACAGCCGGGCCAACGAGCTGGGGCTGCTGGGGTTCGGTGGTGATCGCCGTGATCGCCATTCGGTGCTCAAGGAGGGCTCGGTGGCGGTGCTGCTCGACCGCGACTGGGCGGTGGGCATCGAGTACAGGGAGAAACCCGACAACCTCGGTTTCGCTGGCGAGAGAGACTGGGCGGACCTGTTCATCGGCTACTTCCCCAACAAGCACCTGGCGGTGGTGCTGGCCTATGCGCGCCTGGGGGAGATCGCCACCCTGGACAACCAGGACGGGTTCTACCTGTCCGTGCAGGGGAGCTTCTGAACATGCGCCTGATCGCCGCCGTTCTGCTCCTGAGCCTTGCCGCCTGCGCCCAGCAGCCGCCCAGGGACGACAGCCTGTACCGCGCCCTGGGGGAGCAGGCCGGGATCACCCGGATCGTGGAGGGCATGCTGATGAACATCGCCCGGGATAGGCGCATCGTCCGGCATTTCGAGAAGATCGATATCGTGCGCTTGCGCGACAAGCTGGTGGAGCAGTTCTGCGTGGAGGCCGGCGGGCCGTGCACCTACACCGGCGACAGCATGGAAGAAAGCCACAAGGGCCAGCGGCTGACGCCCAGTGATTTCAATGCGCTGGTGGAAAACCTGCAGGACGCCATGGACACCGAGGGGGTGCCGGTGCCGGCGCAGAACCGCCTGCTGGCGCGCCTGGCGCCCATGCGGGCCCAGGTCATCGACCGTTAGCGGTCAGTCCTGTTCCTGGGCCGCTTTCAGGGCCTCGTAGGCGGGCGCAGCGTAGATGCCGATCTCCACGGCCAGGGCCAGCACCCGCTCCAGGTCATTGCGGTAGACCAGCACCGCCTGCAGGGCGTCATCCAGCGGCTCACTGAAGTCGACCAGCACATAACCACCGGTTTCCGGGCTGAGGCTGCCCAGTTGCACCTGGATGCGGTTCAGCGCCTTGAGCGGCTCGACTTTCACCAGTTGCTTGGGCTTGAGCACGAAGCTCACCTGGGGCCCGAACGAGTCGACCACCTGCTGGAACAGCGCATCGTAGGAATCGGCCTGGAACAGCACGGTGTCCGGCAGGCTGCCGACCACCATCCACTCGCCCAGGGGAATGGGAAAGCTGCCGTCGTAGTTGATGTCCGGGTTGGCGGCCAGGAAGGCCTCCGGGTCGGCATAGGCCTGGGCCGCTTCGCCGGCGATCCGGGTGATGTCTTCCGGCAGCATGCAGCCCGAGCTGATTTTGCCGATCAATTCTTCGAGCTGGGCGTGCATGGCGAGGTCCTGTAGGGGAGGGGAATGGCGCGAAGGATAAAGGCCCGCAGGCGGATTGTCGCCTGAATTGAACAGGGGAGGCCTACAGGCTCGCTTCGGCCAGGGTGGCGCTGCGCGGTATCCGCGTGGCATCCCAGTGCGTGGTCGCCCAGGCCAACAGCTCATGGGGGCGGGCGTCGTCCAGTTCGGGCGGCACCACCTGGCCCAGTGCGCGCAGGGCGCGTACCAGCAGGGGCGCGGCCTGGTCGGTCGGCAGGGGCGGCGAGCGGTAGGATTTGCCGAGCTTGTTGCCATCGGGCTGGATGATCAGCGGCACGTGCAGGTAGCGCGGCTGGGGCAGGCCCAGCAGTTCCTGCAGGTAAAGCTGGCGCGGCGTGGAATCGAGCAGGTCGGCGCCGCGCACAACGTCGGTTATGCCTTGCCAGGCATCGTCCAGAACCACGGCCAGTTGGTAGGCGTAGAAGCCGTCGCGGCGCTGGATGATGAAGTCGCCCACCTCGCGCCCCAAGTGCTGCTGGTAGTCGCCCTGCACGCGGTCGGTGAAGCGGTAGGTCAGCTCCGGCACGCGAATGCGGATGGCGGCATCCTGGGCGGGGTTGCCGGCGTTGCGGCACAGGCCCGGGTAGATGCCCTGGTAGCCCTCCAGTTGCTTGCGCGAGCAGGTGCAGGCGTAGGCCAGGCCCTGGCTGAACAGGCGGTCGACCACGGCCTGGTACCCGGCATGGCGGTCGCTCTGGCGCACCAGCTCGCCGTCCCATTCGAAACCGTAGCTTTCCAGGGTCTGCAGGATGGCCGTCTGGGCGCCGGCGACTTCCCGTGGTGGGTCCAGGTCTTCCATGCGCAGCAGCCAGCGGCCGCCCACCGCGCGGGCGTCGAGGTAGGAAGCCAGGGCGGCGACCAGGGAGCCGAAATGCAGGTAGCCGCTTGGGGTCGGTGCGAAGCGGCCTGTGTAGGCGGGCGCGTTCATGCTGGAGGGTCGTGTCGTGCGGAGGGCAGAAACAACACGGGGCGCCTCAGCGCCCCGTTGTCAGATCAGGAACCGATCTGCTTTTCCTTGATTTCCGCCAGCGTCTTGCAGTCGATGCACAAGGTCGCGGTCGGGCGGGCTTCCAGTCGGCGGATGCCGATCTCGACGCCGCAGGAGTCGCACCAGCCGTAATCGTTGTCTTCGATCAGCTGCAGGGTTTCGTCGATCTTCTTGATCAGCTTGCGCTCGCGGTCGCGGGCGCGCAGTTCGAGGCTGAATTCCTCTTCCTGGCTGGCACGGTCGGCCGGGTCCGGGAAGTTGGCTGCTTCGTCCTGCATGTGGTGAACGGTACGATCGACTTCCTGCATCAGCTCAAGTTTCCACTTGTTGAGGATGCCGGTGAAGTGGGCGCGCATCTCATCGCTCATGTACTCCTCGCCCTTGCTCTCTTGATAGGGTTCGAAGCCACGAATCAGTTGACTGCTCTTTGCTTTTGCTTTGGTGGGCATGGATGACCGCCTCTCACTCTCTCTAGTCCACTGCGCAGGATAATTTCCATTGCCATTAACAAAACGGCCCTGCGACTGCAAGCGGGCGAACTTACCAGATCAACTCAAGCCGCGCCACTCCCGGTTGTCGAGGTTGCTGCCGTTTCGGCAGAGGCTTGGTTAGAATCCGCGCCTCCACCTTCTACAAGGCAGCTCCATGGCACAGTCCTACAGTGCGCGCAGCCGCGCCATCGAACCGTTTCACGTCATGGCATTGCTCGCCCGGGCCAACCAGTTGCAGGCCGATGGGTTCGATGTCATCCACCTCGAGATAGGCGAGCCGGACTTCACCACTGCCGCGCCAATCGTCGCTGCGGGCCAGGCGGCACTGGCCGCCGGTCATACCCGCTACACCGCTGCCCGTGGGCTGCCGGCCCTGCGCGAGGCCATTGCCGGCTTCTACGCGCAGCGTTATCGATTGAGCATAGACCCGGATAGGATTCTGATTACGCCAGGAGGTTCAGGTGCTTTGCTGCTGGCCAGCAGCCTGCTGGTCGACCCCGGCAAACACTGGCTGCTGGCGGACCCCGGCTACCCCTGCAACCGCCACTTCCTGCGCCTGGTCGAAGGCGCGGCGCAGCTGGTGCCGGTGGGCCCCGAGGTGCGCTATCAACTGACCCCTGACCTGGTGGCGCGGCACTGGGACCAAGACAGCGTCGGCGCCCTGGTGGCCTCGCCGGCCAACCCGACCGGCACGCTGCTGGGACGTGACGAACTGGCGGACCTGTCCCAGGCGCTCAAGGACAGGGGCGGTCACCTGGTGGTCGATGAGATCTACCACGGCCTGACCTACGGCGTGGACGCAGCCAGCGTGCTGGAAGTGGACGACGACGCCTTCGTGCTCAACAGCTTTTCCAAGTATTTCGGCATGACCGGCTGGCGCCTCGGCTGGCTGGTGGCGCCTGAGGCTGCGGTGGCCGACCTGGAGAAACTGGCGCAGAACCTCTATATCAGTGCGCCGAGCATGGCCCAGCACGCGGCCCTGGCCTGCTTCGAGGCGCCGACCCTGGAGATTCTCGAGACGCGGCGCCATGCCTTCCAGGCGCGCCGGGATTTCCTCCTGCCGGCGCTGCGCGAGCTGGGCTTCAGGATCGCGGTGGAGCCTGAGGGTGCCTTCTATCTATATGCGGATATCAGCGCCTTAGGTGGCGATGCGTTCACCTTCTGCCAGCACTTCCTGGAAACCGAGCACGTGGCGTTCACGCCGGGGCTGGATTTTGGCCGCCACCAGGCGACCCAGCACGTGCGTTTCGCTTACACCCAGGACTTGCCGCGCCTGCAGGAAGCGGTCGAGCGCATCGCCCGCGGCCTGAAGACCTGGAGGCCGGATGCGCTTTGATCCACCGCTCGAACAGGCCGTCCTGCTGCGCCGCTACAAGCGGTTCCTGGCGGATATCGAAACGGCGTCCGGCGAGCGATTGACCATCCATTGCCCGAACACCGGCTCGATGCTCAATTGCATGAGCGAAGGCGCGCGGGTGTGGTTCAGCCGCTCCAGTGACCCCAAGCGCAAGCTGCCGGGCACCTGGGAGATCGGCGAAACGCCCCACGGGCGGCTGGCGGTGATCAACACCGGGCGCGCCAATGCGCTGGTCGAAGAGGCCCTGCGTGCCGGGTTGATCACCGAGCTGGCGGGGTTCACCGCGCTCAAGCGCGAGGTGCCTTACGGTCAGGAGCGCAGCCGGGTGGACTTCTGCCTGGAGTACCCGTCGGGCACCGCGTTCGTCGAAGTGAAAAGCGTGACCCTGGGGTTTGCCGACAGCCCGGTGGCGGCGTTTCCCGATGCCCGCACCGAGCGTGGCGCCAAACACCTGCGAGAGCTGGCCAGCCTGGCCCGAGCCGGCGTGCGTGCTGTGCAGCTGTATTGCGTGAACCTGAGCGACATCGAGGCGGTGCGCCCGGCGGTGGAGATCGACCCCGCGTATGGTGCCGCCTTGCGGGAAGCGGTCGATGCTGGTGTCGAGGTGTTGGCTTACGGGGCCGAGGTCAGCGCTGACGAAGTGCGCCTGGTGCGGCGGCTTGCGGTGCACCTGTAACTACGGCGTCACCCAGATACCGTCAGCGGTTTCGGTGCAGGGCAGGGCCGTGAGTGACTGGCCTGCGCACGGGCCGGCCACGCATTCGCCGGATTCGATCAAGAACAGCGCTCCGTGGGTGGCGCACTGAATCAGGCTGGCGCTGGCGTCGAGAAACTGGTCCGCCTGCCATTCCAGGGGGATACCCCGGTGCGGGCAGCGGTTGCGGTAGACGAACACCTGGCCGTCCTTGCGGACGGCGAACAGGGTCTCGCTGTCGGTCTTGAAGCCCAGGCTGCGGCCTTCGGCCAGCTCTTCCGGTGCACATAGACGAATCATTGGTTTCTCCATGCCTGAGCCGTGGATTATCCCGCAGGGCATGGCGAAGCGATAGGAGGGCGCGTCCTTGTGCCAAGTGGAACTCAGATTTCCCAGATCAGGTTGATCGCCGCATGGCGGCCTGGCTGGGTGTAGCGGCCGAGGCTCTGGCTGTTTTCGGTGAGGCTGCGCACGTCGCCCCATTGCCAGTATTGCTTGTCGCCCAGGTTGAACAGGCCGGCGTTGACCGAAACTTCTTCGGTAACCTGCCAGTAACCGGTCAGGTCGAGGATACCGTAGCCCGAAGGCTCGTACTGGTTGGGGATTTGCGCCTGATCCACGCGGTCCTTGGCTGCCACCAGGGTCCAGGCCAGCTCGCCGCCGAACTTGCCGGTCGGGGCGTCATAACCGAGACCGAACACCGCTTTCATCGGGTCGATGCTGTTGATCGGCTCGCCGCTGGCTTCGTCCTTGCCGCGGGCATAGGCGATGGCACTGCGCAGGCGGGTGCCGTTAGGCAGTCCGAAGTGGTTGAGGAACAGCTCGCCCCGGGCTTCCGCGCCGCGAATGGTTACACGATCGAGGTTCTGGTACTGGAAGGTCATGCGACCAGCCCCGGTGGGGTCGCTGGCCAGGGTGACCTGCTCGATGAAGTCGTCGTAGCGGTTGTAGAACAGCGCCAGACCGAAGCTGCCGACCTCGTATTGGCCGCGCAGGCCCAGCTCGTAACTGTCGCTGGTTTCGGCCTTCAGATTCGGGTTGGCGATGGTCTGGTAGCCCCGGGCGAAGTTGATGAATTCGCCGAAGATATCCACCGCGTTCGGAGCCCGAAAACCGGCCGCGTACTGACCGTAGACGCTGTGGGCGTCATCGACCTGGTAGGTGACGCCGAGTTTTGGCGAAACGGCGTGGTCGCTGTAGTTCGACGGTGAACGGTTAACCGGCTGGCTGTTCAGGTATTCGGGGGTAACGTCCGGTTCGAGCTTGTAATGGTCGTAACGCAGCCCCGGCAGCAGGGTCCAGCGACCAATGCTGATGCTGTCCTGGGCGAACAGGGCGTATTCGGTGGTGGTCGGGTCCGGGAAGTCGCTCAGCGGGAAGATTTCATCGCCAGGGACGGCAGGAGCCGGCAGGCCGGTAGCGATGACGATTTCGCGTCCACGGCGCAGGTCGCTGTTTTCCAGGCGCTTCACGTCGAAGCCGTAGATCAGGTGGTGCGCAGCCTCACCGGTGGCGAACGCCTTGTCGAACTTGGCGTTGAGCGCCCAGAGCTTCTCCTGGTAGTTGGAGTCCCGGGTGCGGTTGCGGAATCCGCCACCGGCGAAGCGGGTTTGCTGGGTCTGCTGGCGAATCTGGCTGTCCTGGTAGCTGAGCTGCCAGTCGACATGGTCGGCGAGCAGGCTGCCCAGTTCGAACGTGTGCTGCAGGCTGATGCGTTCGCGGTCGGTGCTGTCCGTGGCGCTCGAGGTGCGCACGGCGGCAGTGGTGCTGTGCTCGCTGAGCACCTGGGTGTCGGCGTCATCGGCGTAGCGTTCGTAGGTCAGCTGCAGGCGGTCGCTGCCGTTGTAATTCCAGCCCGCTTTGGCCAGCAGGTTGTCGGCGCTGTAGTCCTGCGGGTTGGCTTCCTCGCGGGAGGCGCCGATGCCGCTGCGACCGCCGTAGGTGTCCAGCGCCTGGCCGTCGCGGCGGCCAATGTGCAGCAGGCCGTCGACCGTTCCAAGGCGGCCGGCGAAGGTCGCGCTGCGCTGCCAGCTGTCGTCGGCACCGTCATACCCCGTCTTGAAACGCGCGTAGGCGTCATCACCTTCTTCGAGGTAGTCCGCGGCGTCCTTGGTCAGGAAGCTCACGGCACCGCCGATGGCGTCGCTGCCGTACAGCGAGCTGGCCGGGCCGCGGATGATTTCCACCTGCTTGAGGGTGTCGACATCGACGTAGTTGCGGCGTGCGTCCAGGAACGGGCCGAAGGTGAAGGCGTCGGGCATCGACACGCCATCGACCTGGGTCAGCACGCGGTTGCCGCCGATGCCGCGAATGGTGAAGCCAGACAGGCCGAAGCGGCTGCCAGTGCCGCTCACCGAAACGCCTGGCTCGTAGCGCACCAGGTCACGGATGTTCTTCACGTTCTTCTGGTCGATGTCGCGTTCGGTCTGTACCGATACGGTGCTGGGCACCTGGTCCAGGGTCTGCTCGCTGCGGGTGGCCGTTACCGTGACGGTATCGAACTGGGTGGCCGCCTTGTCGGCAGCCATGGCGAGGGAGGGCGATAGCAACAGCAAGGCCAGCCAGGGACGGCGGGCGAAGGGCGGACGGCGCAGCATGGCGGTACTCCTGAATGGGTGCTCGCGACACGGATCGGCCTGCTCTGCGGCGGGCGCAACCTGGTTGCGCGGCGTCCAGCCTGTCGTCATCGGAAAGGGTGGAGGCGGCGGGTGTGAAGCGGTCACCGGGGTTGGCATCGGCGGCGAACATAACCAGCTTGACATTCAAATGCAAATAATTATCAAATGAATTCGTATTCAAGAGGTCTAAGGCGCGATGCTGCGTTTGCCGTTCTACCTGATGCTCTCCGTGGCGCTGCACGCAGGTGTAGGCTGGCTGCTGCGCGAGTTTCAGGTGTCGCCTGGCAAACCGCTGACGCCTGCCGAAGTGACCATGATCAGCCTGGCGCCGCTGCCGGCAGCGCCTGCTGCACCGGCCGTTGCGGCGGTACCTGTCGCGCCGCCTCGCCAGAGTGAGCCGCCGGCGCCGGCCAAGGTCGTGCCGCCACCCGCCAAGAGCCCCACGTCCGTTGTCGAAAGGCGCCCGGAACCCAAACCGGTGGTTGCCAAGGCGCCACCGCGCCCGGAGCCGGAGCGCCCGAGCGTGGCCAAGCCCTTGGCCTCGTCACCGGTCTCGCACGAGAACGTTCGTGCCCAGGCCGTGACGCCCAGCGCGCTTCCCTCTGCGCCGCCGAAAGAAGTGCTCAGCACCAAACCCCGTTTCCTCGCGCCGCCATCACCACCGCGTTACCCCTCGCAGGCCCGTCGCCGTAACCAGGAGGGTGTGGTGTTGCTGGAAGTGCGCCTGGATGAGCTGGGGCGCCAGCTCGAACGTACGTTGCTGCGTTCATCGGGCGTAGAAAGCCTCGACCTGGCCGCGCTCGACGCCGTTTCCCGTTGGCAGTTTCACCCAGAAACCGTGGATGGGCGGGCCGTGCCCAGCCGAATCCAGATACCCGTGCAGTTCGCCTTGAAGGCGGGCCGTTGATTCCTGAAGGAGCTTCACATGACCACCCAGACCACCCCCGTTTCCGCGAACAATGGCCTCTACCAGGCCTGGCAGGCCCTGCGCCTCGAACAGCCGCGCCTGCGTGCGCGTGATGCCGCCGAGCACCTGGCGGTGAGCGAGGCGGAGCTGGTTGCCAGCCGCGTGGGGATCGATACCGTGCGCCTGCGCCCCGAGTGGGCGACGCTGCTGCCGGCGCTGGAGTCGCTGGGCTACATCATGGCGCTGACGCGCAACGAGCATTGCGTACATGAGCGCAAGGGTTACTACCGCGACGTGACCGTGACCGGCAACGGTCAGATGGGCCTGGTGGTGTCGCCCGACATCGACCTGCGCCTGTTCCTGGGCGGTTGGGCCAGCGTATTCGCCATCGCCGAAGAAACCGGCAAGGGTACCCAGCGCAGCCTGCAGGTGTTCGACCGCCAGGGTACGGCGGTGCACAAAGTGTTCCTCACGGAACAGAGCCAGCTGGACGCCTGGGCGCCGCTGCTCGAGCGTTTCCGCGCCGAGGAGCAGGACGGCCCGCTCGATCTGCAACCGCTGCCCGAACCGGCGCCGGCGCGTGCCGATGATCAGATCGATGTGGCAGCCCTGCGCGAGGGGTGGTCCACGCTGAAGGACACCCATCATTTCTTCGCCCTGCTGAAAAAACACGGCACTACCCGCACTCAGGCGCTGCGCCTGGCCGGGCGTGAGTGGGCCGAGCCGCTGGACGTGCGTGAATTGCCGAGCCTGCTGGAGCAGGCGGGCGCCCGTGAGGTGCCGGTGATGGTGTTCGTCGGCAACCGCCACTGCATCCAGATCCATACTGGCCTGGTGAAGAACCTGCGCTGGATGGACACCTGGTTCAACGTGCTCGACCCCGAGTTCAACCTGCACCTGAAGACGCCGGGCGTTACCGAACTGTGGCGGGTGCGCAAGCCGAGCAGCGACGGCGTGATCACCAGCTGGGAAGCCTACGACGCCGACGGCGAGATCGTGGTGCAGCTGTTCGGCGCCCGCAAACCGGGCGTGCCGGAGCTGGAGCAATGGCGTGCGCTGGCAGAGGGCGCGGCGGCCCTGCCGAGCTGAAGCCTGCGGTGTCCACGGGGCCGCAGTCCGGCCCCGTCACTTCTCATTCCTGACCTGACGGCAACATGCCGTCGGGGCTCTCGCATTTGGTTGGAGCCGAAACATGAAATATTACGGTCCTGCACTCGCGCTGGCGGCGAGTCTGTTGTGCCACGCCCTGCCGGTGTCGGCTGATCCCTTGCCGCAACGCTGGGTCAGTGCGGGCGGCTCGCTGAGCGAGTGGGTGGTCGCGCTGGGCGGTGAAAGCAAGCTGGTCGGGGTCGACACCACCAGCCTCAACCCGGCCTCGCTGCAGAAGCTGCCAAGCATCGGCTATCAGCGCCAACTGGCCGCCGAGGGCATCCTCGCCTTGCGACCGGATGTGTTGCTGGGCAGCGAAGAAATGGGCCCACCGCCGGTGCTGGCACAGTTGCAGGCGGCCGGTGTGCGGGTCGAATCGCTGTCGGCCAAGGCGAACATGGCTACCTTGGAAGACAACCTGACGCGTATCGGAGCGCTGTTGGGTGATCCGCAGCGCGCCGAAAAGGCCCTGGCCGATTACCAGCAGCGCCTGGCGACGCAGGCAGACTGGGTTGCCCAGGCGCAGCGTGAGCAGAAGGCACCGGGCGTCATGCTGCTGCTCGGGCACGCGGGCAACAGCCCGATGGCGGCCGGTCAGGACACGGCGGCGGCCTGGCTGATCGAGCAGGCCGGTGGGCGCAACCTGACTACGCACAACGGTTACAAGGCGCTTTCCACCGAGGCGCTGATGGCGCTCGACCCCGAGGTCGTGGTGTTCGCAGACCGGCGTCTGGTGGGTGAAGAGGCGAAGCAGGCATTGCTCAAGAGCAATCCGGCGCTGGCGGCGACCCGTGCCGCCCGTGACGGTCGCCTGGTGGCACTCGATCCGACCTTGTTGGTCGGCGGCCTGGGCCCGCGTATCCCGGATGGGCTGGCAGCCTTGTCCGCGGCCTTTTATCCTGCCAGCCAACCGTTGGCCGCCGAAGCACAACCCACACCATGAACCCAGTCATCCAACCGCGCTCACTGTTTATCGCACTGGGCCTGTTGCTCGCGCTCGCGCTCTGGCTGTCGCTGGCGCTCGGGCCGGTCAGCCTGCCGCTGGCGGACACGTTGCGCGCGTCGTTGCGCCTGCTCGGGGTGTCGCTGGGCGGCGATGAACTGCTGCAGGCCGAGCTGATTCTGGGCCAGATCCGTATGCCCCGGGCATTGCTCGGGCTGGCGGTCGGTGCCGTGCTGGCGCTGTGCGGCGTGGCGATGCAGGGATTGTTTCGCAATCCACTGGCTGACCCGGGCCTTGTCGGTGTGTCGAGCGGTGCCGCCCTTGGCGCCGCGGTGGCCATCGTCGGTGGCGCGTCGCTGGGCGGCCTGCCGCCGGCCTTCGAGCCGTACCTGCTGTCGCTGTGTGCCTTTATCGGCGGTCTGGGGGTTACCGCGTTGGTGTACCGGCTGGGGCGGCGGGATGGGCAGACCAGCGTGGCGACCATGTTGCTGGCCGGTATCGCGCTGACGGCCCTGGCGGGCGCGGTGATCGGCCTGTTCACTTATCTGGCGGATGACGCGACCCTGCGGACCCTGACGTTCTGGAACCTGGGCAGCCTCAACGGTGCCAGCTACGAGCGATTGTGGCCGTTGTTGCTGGTGACGCTGGCGGTGGCGCTATGGCTGCCGCGTCGGGCCAGGGCGTTGAATGCGCTGCTGCTGGGTGAGTCGGAAGCCCGGCACCTGGGGTTTGCGGTGGAACGGGTCAAGCGCGAGCTGGTGTTCTGCACCGCGCTGGGCGTTGGGGCCGCGGTGGCCGCGGCCGGCATGATCGGTTTTATCGGCCTGGTGGTGCCGCACCTGGTGCGCCTGATGGTCGGCCCCGACCACCGGGTGCTGTTGCCCGCCTCGGCGCTGGCGGGGGCGAGCCTGCTGCTGTTCTCTGACCTGGCGGCGCGGCTGGTGCTGGCACCGGCCGAATTGCCGATCGGGATCGTCACGGCACTGATTGGTGCGCCGTTCTTCCTTTATCTGTTATTGCGGGGACGTGCCTGATGCTCTGCGCGGAAAATCTGATGGTGCAGCGCGGCACCAGCACGGTCCTGGCGGATGTCGACCTGGAGCTTCGCCCCGGGGAAGTCCTGGGCGTCCTTGGGCCCAATGGTGCCGGCAAGAGTACGCTGCTGGCGGCCCTGTGCGGCGAACTCGCCCCGAGTGGGGGGCAGGTGCGTCTGGATCAGCGACAACTGGCGGATTGGCCTGGCAGCGAACGGGCCAAGCGCCTGGCAGTGCTGCCGCAGACGTCCACCCTGAACTTCGCCTTCCGTGTGGAAGAGGTGGTCGGCATGGGGCGTCTGCCTCACGCCAGCGGCCGGGTGCGCGATGCACAGATCGTCCAGCAGGCGCTGGAGGCTGCCGATGCGGCGCACCTGACGGGGCGCAGCTACCTGGCGCTGTCTGGTGGCGAACGCCAGCGCGTGCACCTGGCGCGGGTTCTGGCGCAACTCTGGCCGGGCGGCGAGGGGAGGATCCTGCTGCTCGATGAGCCGACCTCGATGCTCGATCCGTTGCACCAGCACACCACGCTACAGGCCACCCGAGCGTTCGCCCAGGAAGGCGCCGCAGTGCTGGTGATCCTGCATGACCTGAACCTGGCGGCCCGTTACTGTGATCGGCTGCTGCTGTTGGAGCGCGGCCGGCCCCATGTGCTGGGCACGCCCGAGCAGGTGTTGCGGGCCGAGCCGCTGTTGGCTGTTTTCGGTCTGGAGGTGCTGGTGCAACAGCATCCCGAGCGAGGGCATCCATTGATCGTTGCACGATAAGGAAACCACCATGCGTCCGCTGCTGTGCCTGTTGTTATTGTTCCTGGCCGGTTGCCAGGCCGTTCTGGCGCCATTGCCCGCCTGGCAGAGCCCGGAAGGGCGCGATCATGCCGAGGTCGGGCAGATCATCGAATTGCGCACGGGGCAACGGCTGACGCCGGAGCAACTGGTGCAACGCCTGGCTTCTTCGCCGCGGGTTCTGCTGGGGGAGCGTCACGACAACCCTGACCATCACGCCCTGCAGCTCTGGCTGCTGCGTTCGCTGGCCAGCCAGCGTGAACAGGGCAGCCTGCTGCTGGAAATGCTCACCCCCGGCCAGCAGGCGGCGGTCGACGATGCCCAGGCGCGGCTGGCCAAGGGTGAGGCCATCGCTGATCTGCCGACAGCGCTGGCCTGGCAGAAGGGTTGGGATTGGTCCTGGTACGGCGCGATCGTGCGTCATGCCCTGGCGCAGCCGTATCCGCTGCTGGCTGCCAACCTTGATCGCTCGGAGATCATGAGCATTTACCAGAATCCGCCCGCGTTGACTGGGGCGCTTTCCACCGCAGAAACGGTGAGAGCACCGCTGCTGGAGCAGATTCGCGAGTCCCACTGCGGGCTGCTGCCCGAGAGCCAGATGGCGCCGATGCTGGCCGTGCAACAGCAGCGTGACCGGCGCATGGCCGAGGCCTTGCTGGCGGCGCCGGAGCCCGCCGTGCTGTTGGCGGGGGCATTCCATACACGCCGTGATCTGGGGGTCCCCCTGCACCTGCGCGACCTGGGGGATGCTACAGGCGGGCAGGTGCTGATCTTTGCCGAGGTGGGGGATGACTCGCTGGGTGCCGAGCAGGCGGATTTCGTCTGGTACACACCGTCGACACCCGAGCAGGATCACTGCGCGAAACTGCGACGCTAGCCCCTTTCCCGATCCCGTCCCACGGTTATTCTCGGCGCTTTTCGCGTCGAGGAAGCCGTGCATGTCTGTTGCAAACGAATTGGTCACCCGCTATTTCCACGCCCTCAATGAACGGGACGCGCGCGCCTGCCTGGCCCTGCTCAGCGATGACGTGTGCCTGGACCTCAATCAGGGTATGCGCGAAGAAGGGCGTCAGGCGTTTGCCGCGTACCTGGCGCGTAACCAGCGCTGCTACCGCGAATCCTTCGACAACCTGGTGATACTCGGTGAACCCAGCGGGCGGCATGCGGCCTGCGAATTCACCTTGAGCGGCGAGTACCTGGCTACGGACGATGGCCTGCCTGATGCCTGCGGCCAGTCCTACCAGTTGCAGGCGGCGACCTTCTTCGAAATTCGCGACGGTTTGATCTGCCGGGTCAGCCAGCACTTCAACCTGCCGGAATGGCTGGCACAGGTCGATTTCTGATCGCCAGCAGGCACTTTTCTGCAGGCAAAAAAAGACCCGGCAAAAAGCCGGGTCAATAACCGTGATTAGCCTGATGAGGAGATAATCTGAAGAGTCCGACTGAAGGTCTCTAGAGCTTATCGACCGATCTCGCGATCAGTTGCGATAATAATAACAATTCTCATTTCAGTGTCAACATTCTTTTTTGCCTCAATTCACGGTACTTGAATTCCAGCGAGAACAGCGGGCTGCGTGGCCATTTTGTCAGTTGTCGGCGCTGAAATTCGCGACGATAGGTTGCGCGGTGCAGGTAGGGAACGGTGAACATCGGCTCGCTTGGCGAGGCTTTTTTACAGGCAAAAAAAGACCCGGCAAAAGCCGGGTCAATAACCGTGATTAGCCTGATGAGGAGATAATCTGAAGAGTCCGACTGAAGGTCTCTAGAGCTTATCGGCTGATCTCGCGACCAGTTGCGCTAATAATAACAATTCTCATTTCGCAGTCAACACCCTTTCCTCAGTTATTTTTCGAGGCCTTTTGCGGGCCCAAAAAACGAAAAACCCGGCACATGGCCGGGTTCGTCAGCGCGGCGGATGCGCCTTATTCTTCGCCCTCGGGAAGGCGCAATTGCGTGACTTCCTTGTTCAGCAGGTCGATACGGCGGGCCATGCTTTCGATCAGGCTGTGAGCGATGCGCGGATTGCTCTGCATCAGGCTCAGGAACTGTTCCTTGGGGATCACCATCACGGTGCAGGGCTCGCTGGCCAAAACGGTGGCGCTGCGCTTTTCACGGGTGAACACGGCCATAGCACCGAAGATTTCATCCTTCTGTACGTCGCCCACTTTGTGCCCATCGACGTACGCCTCGGCGTGCCCTTCGATGATGATGAATACGTGGTCGGCAGCGTCGCCCTGGTGGATCAGCTCTTCGCCGGCGGCGAAATGCTGGAAGCCGGTGGAGGGACGAATCTCCGGCTGCTTCAGGCGCGCCAGAGCGTCGGACAGCAGGGCGGTATGGCCGATCAGGTACTGAATGAACAGTTCCTGGCGCTGTTCGCTGGCATAAATGTGCTTGAACACGTCGGTGCGTGAATACGGCACCAGGCTCAGGGGTTCTTCGCTGCTGTAGCGGCAGCTGGGCAGGTCGATCCCTTGGCGCAGGCCTACGAGGTCGCCTTCCTGCAGGTAGAACAAGGGACGTTCATCGACCAGGGCGTGCAGCAGGCCGTTCTCGATGATGAACAGTTGGTTGCCCGGGAGTGCTTTGGCCAGGTCATCAACGCGATCCAGCACCAGGGGTTCTCCACTGGGTGCCAGTCCCTCCAGCAGCTGCGTGGGGATGCTCTGCAGGCGGTTGATCAACTGATCGGCGTAAGCCGGTTGCTCCCCGAGTAAGTACATGCGCGTAATTCCTTGAACTGGCTAAGCAGACGAACGTCCCTGAAACAATAGGCCTCGCCAGGCCTGAGGTAAATCTCTGTTTACAGAGGTTGTGAGCTATCTCTTATTGTGAGGGGTTCCGGCGTTGAGCTGCCCGTTCAATTCTGCCTTGTGAGCAGGGGGCAGTTCGCTCCAGTGGATGTCCAGCAAGGCGCCTTCGATGGCATACAGCAGGACTTTCGAGGCGCGAAAGCCGCGTGCCCTGACCGCGCGGTAGGCGCTGACGGCGCCAAGTCGGCGCAGGTCCTTGGCGCTGTGGATGCCGGCGGCATGAAGCCATTGTGCGGATGTCTTGCCCAGGTTCTTCAGGTGTTGCAATTCGTCGTTCATCGAGCCTCCTTGCGTTGCTGCTGGCGCGACCGGCTGTCAGGCGGGTTTCGGTCTGCCTGTCAGGAAGTGTAGCGGCCATTTAAAAATGCGTGGCTGATTGATATCACCTCAGTGTTTACGCGGGTTGTGCTGATAAAGGCAGGCCGGGGCGCCGCCGAAAATGGTGCGCCTCGGTGTGGGTTGGCGGTCGGTGGTGCTGGTGCAGCTACCGGGTGCGGTAGCGCAACCGGGTGCCGAAATTCATGGACATGAGGATTTCGTCGGCGGTCAGCTCCACCGGGAAATAGGCGCCGGATATCTGGGCGTGGGCGATGCTGGCGCCTTCCAGTTGGGCATTGCGCAAATCCAGGCCGCGCAGATCGGCGCCGCGGAAGTAGGCGTCGGTGAAATTGATGCGTTCAGCATCGAGGGCGCGAAGGTCCAGCCCACGGAAGTCGCCGCCGGACAGGTCGACTTCACCTGCCTGCGGTTTCTGCGCGTTGAAACCTTTCACGTCGTCGTTGTGCAGCAGGCGGTAGAGCGGGGTGTCGAGCTGGCGCGGCTGGCTCATTGGGAACATCCGGTGTTGTGGGTCACCGGAGTATAGAGCGCATGGCGACTTGTGCTCGCCATGCGCTTCGGGCTGTTGCCGTGGGCGTTAGAGACCCGGCAGGCGCTGGCGGATGCGCTCCACCAGGCTGTCGAGGCTGGCGCTGTCGTGGGTGTCGACGCGCTTGCTGTGCGCCTGCTCGTCTTCGTTCAGCGGCTCGCGCTTGGTTTGCTGGGCGGCGATCACGGCCATGCTGGCGTCGGACGGGTCCTGGTTCTCCGCCTGACGCTGAGCAAGCCAGCTGGAAATGACCTCATCCGGCGCATGGCAGTCGAGGATCAGGAAGGGCGTACCGGTGTTTTCGGCAACCTGCCAGGCGGCCTGGCGCTGCTCGCGCATCAGGTAGGTGGCATCGAGCACGACGGGCTGGCCTGCTTGCAGCACCTCACCGGCCAATTGATGCAGGTGCTGGTAGGTGGCGGTACTGGCGTCCTGGCTGTAGATGCCGGTGTTCAGGTCGTCCTGCGAACCGTCTTTCTGCTCGCCGAACAGGCGCTTGCGTTCGACATCGGAGCGTATGCGAATGGCGCCGAGGGCTTCGACCAGGCGCATGGCGACGTGGCTTTTGCCAACGGCGGAAACGCCATGGGTGATGGCCAGGAACGGCGACGGAATGGCGCTGTAGCTTTCCGCCAGGTTCGCATAGCCGCGGTACTGACGCAGGATCACGGCGCGCTGCACGGCATCCTGCTCCTGGCCCAGGCGGAACAGGTTGACCTTGGCGCGGACCAGGGCGCGGTGCGTCTTGTAGAGGTTGAACAGCTTGAGGGACGCATAGTCGCCGGTGTGCTCCAGCCAGGCGTTGGTGAAGCGGCGCGCCAGGCACTTCAGGCCACGGTCTTCGAGGTCCATGACCAGGAAAGCTGCATCCAGGGCGATGTCGATCAGGCGGAACGGCTCGTTGAACTCAATGCAGTCGAACAGGACGGCCTGGCCTTCCAGCAGGGCAGCGTTACCCAGGTGAATATCACCATGGCATTCGCGGATATAGCCTTGGCTGGCGCGCGCTTCCAGTTCGGGCCACAGGCGTTCCAGGCTGCTCTCGGCCCAGGCTTCCAGGGCGTCCAGTTGCTGCAGGTCGGCTTTATCGCTGAGCAGCGGGCGGATCTGTTCGAAGTTCTGCCGCAGCGGGGCAATGATTGCCGTCGCCGTGCACAGCGGGTGATCCAGTGCGACTTTCGGGGTGTTCAGGTGGAAGGCGGCGACCTGGGCGGCCAGGGAGTCGATATGCGCCTCGCTCAGTTCGCCCCGCGCCTGGACTTCGCCCAGCAGTTGCGACTGCGGGAACTGGCGCATCTTGAGGGCGTAGTCGATGACCGTGCCGTCGCCGTTGAGTTGGGGAGCTTCGGCGCTGCCGCTGATCGGCAGGACTTCCAGGTAGAGACCGTCGGTCAGGCGTTGGTTGAGGCGCAGTTCTTCTTCGCAGAAGTGCTTGCGGTCGGCCAACTGGGTGAAATCCAGGAAGCCGAAGTTGACCGGCTTCTTGATCTTGTAAGCGTAGGGGCCAGTGAGCAAAACCCAGGAGATATGCGTCTCGATGACCTGGAAGCCCTCTACCGGGTGCGGGTAAAGGGCCGGGTTCTGCAGGGCGGAGATCAGGGCTTGGCTCACGGACTATCCTTGGCTTGTTGGTAGGGTTCAGAGCCCACCATTATGGCGGTTGTGCGCTGTCGTGCAAACCGCCGGGCTGCGCCTGCCCGTGCCCGGCAAAGTGCGTATAATGCCGCGCCATGACTCGTACTCGATCCCCCCGTTCTCGTTCCAAGCGCCGCTCGCGTGGCCTTCGCCCCTGGCTTGGCTGGGCCGTAAAACTCGGCCTGGTTGGTCTTGTGGTGCTGGCTGGTGTAGCGGTTTACCTCGACGCCGTGGTGCAGGAGAAATTCTCCGGCAAGCGCTGGACTGTGCCCGCCAAGGTCTACGCCAGGCCTCTGGAGTTGTTCGTCGGCCAGAAGCTGGCCAAGGACGACTTCCTCAAAGAGCTGGATGCCCTGGGCTATCGCCGTGAAAGTGTGTCCAACGGCCCGGGCGCGGTGTCGGTATCCGGCAATAACATCGAGTTACACTCCCGCGGATTCCAGTTCTACGAAAGTACCGAGCCTTCCCAGCGGGTGCGTGTGCGCTTTTCCGGTGATTATGTGGCGGGCCTCAATCAGGCCAATGGCAGTGATCTGGCGGTGGCCCGACTGGAGCCGATGCTGATCGGGGGTCTGTACCCGGCGCACCAGGAAGACCGTGTGCTGATCAAGCTCGAACAGGTGCCTGCTTATCTGGTGGAGGCCCTGGTGGCGGTCGAGGACCGTGAGTTCTTCAACCATTTCGGCGTGTCGCCGAAGGGCATCGCCCGTGCCATGTGGATCAACGCCACGGCAGGGCAATTGCGGCAGGGCGGCAGTACCCTGACCCAACAGTTGGTGAAAAACTTCTTCCTCACCAACGAGCGCAGTCTGACCCGCAAGGCCACCGAGGCCATGATGGCGGTGTTGCTGGAGCTGCATTACGACAAGAACGATATCCTCGAGGCCTACCTCAACGAGGTGTTCCTCGGTCAGGATGGCCAGCGTGCCGTGCACGGCTTCGGCCTGGCCAGCCAGTACTTCTTCAGCCAGCCTTTGTCCGAGCTGAAGCTCGATCAGGTGGCGTTGCTGGTGGGGATGGTCAAGGGGCCGACGTACTACAACCCGCGCCGCAATCCGGAGCGCGCCCTGGAACGCCGCAACCTGGTGCTGGATGTGCTGGCCGAACAAGGCGTCGTTACGCCCGAAGAGGCCGCAGCCGCCAAGCAGAAGCCGCTGGGTGTGACCCAGCGGGGCAGCATGGCCAACAGTTCGTTCCCGGCCTTCCTGGATCTGGTGAAGCGCCAGTTGCGCGAAGACTACCGCGAGGAAGACCTCACCGAGGAAGGCCTGCGGATCTTCACCAGCTTCGATCCGATTCTGCAGTTGAAGGCGGAGTCCGCATTGGCGGATTCGCTGAAGCGTCTGTCGGGGCGCAAAGGTGTCGATCAGGTCGAGGCCGGCATGGTCGTGACCAACCCGGAAACCGGTGAGGTGCAGGCGCTGATCGGTAGCCGTCAGCCGCGCTTTGCCGGGTTCAACCGCGCCCTGGATGCGGTGCGGCCGATCGGCTCGTTGATCAAACCGGCCATTTACCTGACGGCGCTGGAGCGCCCGAGCCAGTTCACCCTGACCAGCTTCCTGGAGGACGAGCCGTTCTCCATCAAGGGGCAGGATGGCCAGGTCTGGCGGCCGCAGAACTATGATCGCAAGGCCCATGGCACTATTTACCTGTACCAGGGCCTGGCCAACTCCTACAACCTGTCGACCGCCAAGCTTGGCCTGGAACTGGGCGTGCCGAATGTGCTCAAAACATTAGAGCGCCTTGGCGTGCAGCACAGCTGGCCGGCCTATCCGTCGATGTTGCTGGGTGCGGGTGGTTTGAGCCCGATGGCCGTGGCAGATATGTACCAGACCCTGGCCAATGGTGGTTTCAATACGCCTCTGCGCGGGATTCGCAGCGTGCTGACGGCCGAGGGTGAGCCGCTCAAGCGCTACCCGTTCCAGATCCAGCAGCGTTTCGATGGCGGGGCCATCTATCTGTTGCAGAACGCCATGCAGCGCACCATGCGCGAGGGGACGGGGCGCTCGGTTTACAGCCAGCTGCCGGCGTCGCTCAATCTGGCGGGCAAGACGGGCACCAGTAACGATTCGCGCGACAGTTGGTTCGCCGGCTTCAGCCAGGACCTGCTGGCCGTGGTGTGGCTCGGTCGCGATGACAACGGCCCGACGCCGCTGACCGGCGCGACCGGTGCCCTGCAGGTGTGGACGGACTTCATGCGCAAGGCCGATCCTCTGCCGCTGGATATGCCGATGCCGGAAAACGTCGTGCAGGCGTGGATCGATCCCGGCACGGGCCAAGGCTCTGACCCGAGCTGCCCGGGCGCGGTGCAGATGCCGTATATTCGTGGAAGTGAGCCGGCACCTGGCGTGGCTTGTGGTATCCAGGCACCGGTCGATTCGGTGATGGATTGGGTTCGTGGCTGGTTGGATTAAGTTGAAGAGGGTGTGACGTGACCAAGTGGTTGATTCCAGTTTTAACCGCCTCTGTCCTCCTGGGTGGTTGTGCCAGCGTTCCGCGCGGCTCCATTCCGGTGGTTGACTCCGGCACTTCCGCATCCGATCGGCGCGACCAGGCGGCCGGCAACAACACCGGCTACAACGCACCGGCGGCGCAGCCGCAAGCCATGCCGGAAGATTCCGGCGTGGTGGTCATGGTCCCGGGTGGCGGCAGTGCGACGCCTATCCAGACATTCCCTGCCGGCAGCGCGCCGAGCAGCGGCGGTCTCACGTTCGATGAGCCGCTGTCGAGCGGGCCGTCGGTCAGCCAGCCGGCGAATGTCGGTGCATACAGCACGCCGTCGGCGCCGAGCATGCCCAGCGGGATTCCGAGCTCGGGCGGCCTGGCCGCTGACGAGCAACTCGACGGTCCGGTACTGGCCTTGCTGACCACTGCTCAGCAACAACAGGGCGGTGGCGACCTCAACGGCGCCGCCTCCAGCCTGGAGCGTGCACAGCGCATTGCCCCGCGCGAGCCTCAGGTGCTGTATCGCCTGGCTGAAGTGCGCCTGGCCCAGGGTGATGCGGCCCAGGCCGAGCAGTTCGCCCGTCGCGGCCTGAGCTATGCGAGTGGTCGCCCGACCTTGCAGGCCAGCCTGTGGAACCTCATCGCCCAGGCCCGCGAGCGCCAAGGCGATGCTGCTGGCGCGGCGCAAGCCCGTGAGCAGGCGCGGGTCAATCTCTGATGGATGCGCGTACGCCCCAGATTGCAGAACTTCTGCTGCTGATCGAGCGAGAGCTGCGTCAGCAGGGCTGGTGGTCGGAGGCTTCGCCCAGTGCGAAGGCGTTGGCCAGCCAAGAACCGTTCTGCGTCGACAGCATGGCCTTCGAAGAGTGGTTGCAGTGGATTTTTCTGCCGCGGATGAAGGTCTTGCTGGAGAGGGGGGCTGCACTGCCGAAAGTTTCCGGCATCCAGCCAATGGCTGAGCAGGCATTGGCCGAGCGGGGCACTCGCGCGAAAGGTGTGGTCATGCTACTCGGCGAGTTTGACGGGTTGATTGGTGGCGCAGCCTGAAGCTGCGCACCGCCTGCCTTACTTGCAGTTTTCGCTGATCGATTTCTTCGCGTCGTTGATTTGCTTCTGACGCTCTTCTTCCGTCATCCGGCGGACTTCACCGTTCACTTCGAATTCGACGCGTGGGTTGTTGTTCAACTGCGCGAGGTTGCTGCGCATGCTGTCGCAGAACTTTCTCAGTTCCGCTTCCGTGTGTGCCACTTCCTTTTTCACTTTCTCATCATATTCCGCCTGTTTGGGGTCGGCCACGCTGTCGAAGGTCGGCGCGGGCGGTGGCGGGGTGGTCGTCTTGGGCTGGGCTGTCGAGGTATTGACCGAGGTCGCCTGCTGGCCCTGCGGTGGCTGTGAGCCGAAGTGGGTCACACCTTGTTCATCGACCCATTTGTAGACCTGGCTGGCCATGGCAGATGCGCTCAGGGCGAGCAGCAAGCTACTGGTGAGAATCATGCGGCGCATGCTGTTTCCTTTTAAGAGCTGCGAAACCTGATGGTTACTATACCCAAAACAATCGAATCTTCATTCTGCGCTACGTCACAGCGGAAGATGACAGAATCCGTTAAGGACTACTTGACTTGCTCTTGCCTAATCCCAACAATCCAATGCTCGCTGTAGTGGAGTCGGCCGCAAGCAGGCTTTAGCTCAGCAGACATGAGGCGTTACCCACGCCGACCTTTGTTACACCCGCAACGCGTTACCTCGCGCTGGGTGGGAAAACCCCACAACACTTTGGGGCGTTCCCAATACTTGCTCAGTAGTAGCTGACGTAGTCGGCGACCACCGTCGCTCATGCTCTGCTAGCAGTAAACCTATCTTAGGCCGTCCCCGGTGGGCGGTTTTCTGGCGTTTTAGAGGTGAACAACGTGGAGCTTTTATCCGGCGCTGAAATGGTCGTCCGCTTTCTGCGTGACGAAGGCGTTAAGAATATCTACGGGTACCCGGGTGGTGCCCTCCTGCACATCTACGATGCCCTGTTCAAAGAGCCGGAAGTGAATCACATCCTGGTTCGTCACGAGCAGGCGGCTACCCACATGGCGGACGGCTACGCCCGCGCGACCGGCAAGGCCGGTGTGGTGCTGGTGACTTCCGGACCTGGCGCGACCAACGCCATCACCGGTATCGCCACGGCCTACATGGACTCCATTCCGATGGTCGTGCTGTCTGGCCAGGTGCCGAGCAACATGGTCGGTACCGATGCCTTCCAGGAAACCGACATGATCGGTATCTCCCGGCCGATCGTGAAGCACAGCTTCATGATCAAGCACGCATCGGAAATTCCAGAAGTCCTGAAAAAAGCGTTCTACCTGGCGCAGTCCGGCCGTCCAGGTCCGGTTGTCGTGGACATTCCGAAGGACATGACCAACCCGGCAGAGAAGTTCGAATACGTCTACCCGAAGAAGGTCAAGCTGCGCTCGTACAGCCCGGCCCTGCGTGGCCATTCCGGCCAGATCCGCAAGGCCGCCGAAATGCTGCTGAGCGCCAAGCGCCCGATGGTCTATTCGGGCGGTGGCGTGATCATGGGGGGCGCTGCCGCGCCGCTGACCGAGCTGGCACAAATGCTCAACCTGCCGGTGACCAACACCCTGATGGGCCTGGGTGGCTACCCAGGCACCGACCGTCAGTTCCTGGGCATGCTGGGCATGCACGGCAGCTACACCGCCAACCTGGCCATGCACCATGCCGACGTGATCCTCGCGGTCGGCGCGCGTTTCGATGACCGCGTGATCAACGGCCCGAGCAAGTTCTGCCCGAACGCCAAGATCATCCACATCGACATCGACCCGGCCTCCATTTCCAAGACCATCAAGGCAGACGTCCCGATCGTTGGCCCGGTGGACAGCGTCCTGACCGAGATGGTCGCCATCCTCAAGGAAATCGGCGAGCACCTGAACAAGGAAGCGCTGGCCAGTTGGTGGAAGCAGATCGAAGAGTGGCGCGGCAGCCGCGGCACCTTCCCGTACGAGAAGGGCGACGGCAGCATCATCAAGCCGCAGACCGTGATCGAGACCCTGTGCGAAGTCACCAATGGCGACGCCTTCGTGACCTCCGACGTGGGTCAGCACCAGATGTTCGCGGCGCAATACTACCGCTTCAACAAGCCCAATCGCTGGATCAACTCCGGCGGCCTGGGCACCATGGGCTTCGGTTTCCCGGCGGCCATGGGTGTGAAGTTGAGCTTCCCCGACGACGACGTCGCGTGCGTGACCGGTGAAGGCAGCATCCAGATGAATATCCAGGAGCTGTCGACCTGCATGCAGTACGGCCTGCCGGTGAAGATCGTCAACCTGAACAATGGCGCCCTCGGTATGGTGCGTCAGTGGCAGGACATGATGTACAGCAGCCGTCACTCGCACTCCTACATGGAGTCGCTGCCGGACTTCGTCAAACTGGCCGAGGCCTATGGCCATGTCGGTATCCGCATCACTGACCTGAAAGACCTCAAGTCGAAGATGGCCGAAGCCTTCGCCATGAAGGATCGACTGGTGTTCCTCGATATCCAGGTCGATACCAGTGAGCACGTCTATCCGATGCAGATCAGAGACGGCTCGATGCGCGATATGTGGCTGAGCAAGACGGAGCGTACCTAACCATGCGACACATTATTTCCCTGCTGCTGGAAAACGAGCCCGGCGCACTGTCCCGCGTGGTGGGTCTGTTCTCGCAACGCAACTACAACATCGAAAGCCTCACCGTGGCGCCGACCGAAGACCCGACCCTGTCGCGTCTGACGCTGACCACCGTAGGGCATGATGAGGTCATCGAGCAGATCACCAAGAACCTCAACAAGCTGGTCGAGGTGGTCAAACTGGTCGACCTGTCGGAAAGCGCGCACATCGAGCGCGAGCTGATGCTGGTGAAGGTCAAGGCGACGGGCGCTCAGCGCGCCGAAGTCAAACGCACCACCGACATCTTCCGCGGGCAGATCGTCGATGTGACCAGCAGCGTGTACACCATTCAATTGGCTGGCACGAGCGACAAGCTGGACAGCTTCATCCAGGCTATCGGCACTGCGTCGATCCTGGAGACCGTGCGTAGCGGTGTTACCGGCATTGCCCGGGGCGACAAGGTACTGAGTATCTGATCGTTCTGTAAAAAAGGGCCCCGCTTCGTGCGGGGCTTTTTTTTCCGAAATTTATGGCTGGCGGTTCCAGAAGGCCGCGATCAGCGGGTCCTTGAGACGCTTTTCCAGGGCGAACAGACCGATGTCGTAGGCGGTCAGCGGCGGTTGGATGTCGTAGATACGAATGCGCGCCGTCAGAGGGCTGTTGTCGAGCACGATCTGCGGCACCACGCCGATACCGAACCCCAGGCTCACCATGCTGACGATGGCTTCGTTGCCGCTCACTTGGGCGTAGATCCGCGGTTTGATGTTGTGGCTTTTCAGCCAGCGGTCAGTGCGGGTTCGCGCCAAGCCCTCTTCCGAGAGAATCATCGGCACGTCCCGCCAACTGGCGGCGCTCGGGTTCTTCAACTGGTCCTCATTCAGCAACTGAGGAGACTGCGGGCCAATGAAGCACAGCTCGGAGCGGGCAATCGATTGAAACGCGATCCCGGCCGGCAGGCTGTCGGGGCGGGCGCCGATGGCCAGGTCTTCCAGGCCTTCCTGCACGCGTTCGACAGCTTTTGCCGGGTCGCCGGTGTGCAGCTTCATTTCGATGCGTGGGTAGTCCTGCCGGAAACTGCTCAGGATGTCATAGAGGAAACTGTAGCTGGCGGTAACCGAGCAGTAGAGAGAGAGTTCGCCATGCAGGATCAACTGGTCCTGCTTGAATGCCTGGCGAATGGCCTGCCAGCCGTTCAAGACCTCGCTCGCGTATTCACGGAACTGTTGCCCTTCGCGGGTCAGGCGGACCGAGCGGTTGTCGCGCAAGAAGAGCGGGGCGCCGAGCTCTTCTTCGAGCTGCTTGATGCTGCGGCTGAGTGCGGAAGGGCTGACATGCTGTTCACGGCTGGTTTTGCCGAAGTGCAGGTTGTCGGCCAGGGAAAGAAAGAGCCTGAGGGCGTGGCTGTCCATTTTTGCATTTCATTTTTCGGCATGTTGTGTTGCAAATATATCATTTTACGCAACGGGCAGGATCACTTAAGGTGCTTTTGTCGCGGTGCGTGCACCCATCCCTTTCGACCAAAAGAGCCAAGAACATGAAAGTTTATTACGACAAAGACTGTGACCTCTCGATCATCCAGGGCAAGAAAGTTGCCATCATCGGTTACGGTTCCCAGGGCCATGCACAGGCGTGCAACCTGAAGGACTCCGGTGTAGATGTCACTGTCGGTCTGCGTAAAGGCTCGGCCACCGTTGCCAAGGCAGAAGCCCACGGCCTGAAAGTTGCCGACGTGGCCACTGCTGTCGCTTCCGCCGACCTCGTCATGATCCTGACTCCGGACGAATTCCAGGGCACGCTGTACAAGAACGAGATCGAGCCGAACATCAAGAAAGGGGCCACCCTGGCCTTCTCCCACGGCTTCTCGATCCATTACAACCAGGTCGTTCCGCGCGCCGATCTCGACGTGATCATGATCGCGCCGAAAGCCCCGGGCCACACCGTGCGTACCGAGTTCGTCAAGGGCGGCGGTATTCCTGACCTGATCGCGGTTTACCAGGACGCCTCCGGCAACGCCAAGAACGTCGCTCTGTCCTACGCCTCCGGCGTTGGCGGTGGCCGCACCGGCATCATCGAAACCACCTTCAAGGACGAGACCGAAACCGACCTGTTCGGCGAGCAGGCCGTTCTGTGCGGCGGTTGCGTGGAGCTGGTCAAGGCTGGCTTCGACACCCTGGTCGAAGCGGGCTATGCCCCTGAAATGGCTTACTTCGAGTGCCTGCACGAGCTGAAGCTGATCGTTGACCTGATGTTCGAAGGCGGCATCGCCAATATGAACTACTCGATCTCCAACAACGCCGAGTACGGTGAGTACGTCACCGGTCCGGAAGTGATCAATGAGCAGTCCCGCGAAGCCATGCGCAACGCCCTGAAGCGTATCCAGAACGGTGAATACGCGAAGATGTTCATCCAGGAAGGTGCGAGCAACTATGCTTCCATGACCGCCTACCGCCGCAACAATGCCGCTCATGGCATCGAAGTGGTCGGTGAGAAGCTGCGCGCCATGATGCCGTGGATCGCTGCCAACAAGATCGTCGACAAGGCTAAGAACTAAGGCCTTCCGATGTTCTGAAAAAACGCGGCCATGGCCGCGTTTTTTCGTTATGACGCAAGGCTTCTGGTATAAAGCCTGATCGTTGTGTCAGGACATCCCTCGAACCTCGTTGGAGGGCGCCTGTCGAAATTCTTCAAACCCGTTGCAAGGTGTAGTTCATGAGCGAACGTCCAGAAGAGCCCAAATCGGCCCCCGATGCGGATAGCCTGTTGCCCATTGATGAGCATGTCGAGGAAGGGCATGACGCCGACGGGCGCAAGGTTCGCCACCGTGGCATCTACCTGCTGCCGAACCTGTTCACCACGGCCAATCTGTTCGCCGGGTTCTACGCCATCATCAACGCCATGAACGGCAACTTCTACGTGGCTGCTGCCGCCGTATTCGTCGCCATGGTGCTCGATAGCCTCGACGGCCGTGTCGCTCGCCTGACCAACACGCAGAGCGCCTTTGGTGCCGAGTACGATTCGTTGTCCGACATGGTGGCGTTCGGCGTGGCGCCTGCGCTGTTGGCGTTCGAATGGGCGCTGGGCAGCATGGGTAAGGTCGGCTGGATGGTGGCCTTCATCTATGTGGCCGGCGCAGCGTTGCGCCTGGCGCGCTTCAACACTCAGATCGGCAGTACCGACAAACGCTATTTCATCGGTTTGGCCAGTCCGGCAGCCGCTGGCGTGGTGGCGGGAACCGTATGGGCGTTCAGCGACTTCGGCATCAAAGGATCGAACATGGCCTTCGCAGTCGCGATACTCGTCGCTGCAGCCGGCATGCTCATGGTCAGTAATATCAAGTACAACAGTTTCAAGGACCTCGACTTGAAAGGTCGCGTGCCGTTCGTGGCGATCCTGGCGGTGGTATTGGTCTTCGCGGTCGTCTTCAGCGACCCACCCCGGATTCTGCTGATCATCTTCCTGGCGTATGCTGCATCAGGCCCTGTGCAGTATTTGTTGCAACTGCGTCGCCGTAAGAGCGTCGAGTGATGTAATTTCCTCCCGGCTCCGCGGTCTACAGGCGCATCCATTCCTGTCGCTGCGGAGCTGTCATGCTTATTCGCATCCCCCCTGCTTCAGCCTCGCACGAGTCTGAAGTCACTCCCGAATCCATCTACCTGTCTCGTCGTCGGCTGCTGTCAGCGGCGGGTGGGCTCGCGGCGCTCTCCATGCTCCCTGTTTCGGCCCGTGCCGACATGGCGCGCTACGCCGATGTCGAGCCGGCTGCAGCGCCTGACTGGTTCGCACAGAAGCTCGAGAAGACCCGCTGGCAGGCCGTTACCGCCGGCGACGAGAAGCTCACGCCGTTCAAGGACGCCACGCACTACAACAACTTCTATGAGTTCGGGCCTGACAAGGGTGACCCGGCGCGAAACGCCGGTGCCATGAAAGTCGAGCCCTGGACGGTCATGGTCGATGGTGAGGTCAACAAGCCAGGACGTTATGGTGTGGAAGACTTGGTCAAGCCTCACCAGTTGGAGGAGCGCATCTACCGTTTGCGCTGTGTCGAAGCGTGGTCGATGGTCATTCCATGGCTCGGTTTTCCGCTTGGCGAACTGATCAAGCAGGCTGATCCCAACGGCAATGCCAAGTTCGTCCGTTTCGAAACGCTCGTCGATCCTGAGCGCATGCCGGGGCAGCGTTCAGGGTTCTCCTTGATCAAATGGCCTTACGTGGAAGGCTTGCGGCTGGATGAGGCGATGCATCCGCTGACAATCCTGGCCGTGGGCATGTATGGCCGGGTGCTGCCGGCGCAGAACGGGGCGCCTTTGCGTCTGGTCGTGCCCTGGAAGTATGGATTCAAGAGCATCAAATCGATCGTGCGTATCAGCTTGGTGCGTGAGGCGCCGACCACAACTTGGGAAGCACTGGCGCCGGAAGAGTATGGCTTCTATGCCAACGTGAACCCCGAGGTCGATCATCCGCGCTGGACGCAGGCGCGTGAGCGTCGTTTGCCGAGCAGCCTGTTCAGTCCGAATGTCATGCCCACCCGTATGTTCAACGGCTACGACGAGGTGGCCGATCTGTACGCCGGTCTCGATCTGCGGAAGAACTACTGATGCGCTATCGGCTGTGGCGGTGCGCAGTGTTCGTGGGGGCGTTGGTGTTCCCGTTGTACTGGCTGTACCAGGCCTGGATCTTCGCGCTGGGGGCGGACCCCGGCAAGGTGCTGGTGGAGCGCCTGGGCTTGGGGGCGTTGATCCTGTTGCTGCTGACGCTGGCCATGACGCCTTTGCGTCAGATGACCGGATGGGGTGGTTGGATCGCTATTCGTCGACAGCTGGGGCTGTGGTGCTTCACTTATGCGCTGCTGCACCTGGCAGCCTATGCGGTGTTCCTGGTGGGACTCGATATGGGGCAGTTGCTGATCGATCTGGGCGAGCGTCCCTATATCATCGTTGGTGCGTCGGCACTGTTGGGATTGCTGGCCTTGGCGGTCACCTCCAATCGCTACAGCGTGCGAGCACTTGGCCGGCGCTGGAAGCAGTTGCATCGGCTGGTCTATCCGATTCTCGTCCTGGCCCTGGTGCATATGCTCTGGGTGGTGCGTGCGGATTTACGGGAATGGGCTTTCTATGCGCTTGCAGGGACGGTGCTTTTGCTAATGCGCGTGCCAGCTGTCGCCGGTTGGCTGGCGCGGCTGCCCAAGCTGCGTGAGCGAGTTATGACAA
>NZ_JAOCAH010000017.1 GCF_029839275.1 Pseudomonas sp. GD03944 | reverse complement strand
ACAACTTGGCAAACACCTCCAGGGCAACCTGGCGCCGGTGTACCTGGTCAGTGGCGATGAACCGCTGCTCTGCCAGGAAGCCTGCGACAGCATCCGCGCCGCCACCCGCCAGCAGGGTTTCACCGAGCGCCAGGTGTTCAACGCCGAAGCCAACTTCGATTGGGGCAACCTGCTGCAGGCCGGAGCCAGCCTCTCGCTGTTCGCCGAAAAACGCCTGCTGGAACTGCGCATCCCCACCGGCAAGCCCGGCGACAAGGGCGCGGCCGCGTTGCTGGAGTACATCGCCCGTCCGCCCGAAGACACGGTGCTGCTGGTCAGCCTGCCGAAGCTCGATGGCAGCACGCAGAAGACCAAGTGGGCCAAGGCCCTGATCGAAGGGCCGCACAGCCAGTTCGTGCAGATCTGGCCGGTGGACGCCGGCCAGTTGCCGCAATGGGTACGCCAGCGCATGGCACAGGCCGGGCTCAACGCGACCCAGGAAGCGGTGGAAATGATCGCGGTGCGCGTGGAAGGCAACCTGCTGGCCGCCGCCCAGGAAATCGAAAAGCTCAAGCTTCTCGCAGATGCCGGGCAGATCGATGCGTCCACCGTCCAGGCCGCCGTGGCGGACAGCGCCCGTTTCGACGTGTTCGGCCTGATCGATGCCGCGCTCAATGGTGAAGCCGCCCATGCCTTGCGCATGCTCGAAGGCCTGCGCGGGGAAGGCGTGGAACCGCCGGTGATCCTCTGGGCCCTCGCCCGCGAGCTGCGTCTGCTGGCCACCATCGCCCAGCAATACGCCCAGGGCGTGCCCCTGGAAAAAGCCTTCAGTTCGGCCCGCCCTCCCGTGTGGGACAAGCGTCGCCCGCTGGTCAGCAAGGCTCTGCAGCGTCACTCGGCCAGTCGCTGGGCCACCCTGCTGCAGGACGCCCAGCGCATCGATGCGCAGATCAAGGGCCAGGCCGCCGGCGATCCCTGGAGCGGCCTGAGCCTGCTGACCCTGGCCATCTGTGGCAAGCGCCTGGGCCTGCCCAGCGAAACCGGTTTCTGATCGCTCGACACCCCGCCCTCTCAGCGCTGGACATTTTTTGACCACAAGCGCATGATCGCCGCGCCCGCGAACCAGCGGGCCATCGACGAGGACCTGCCATGAGCAAGAAAGCCAAGCACCGGCCGAACAAGGCCAAATCCCTGGTTGCCCAACCCCTGTTCCGCTGCCGCCAGGAAACACCCCGAAAAGGCAAAGGCAGCTACCGCCGCGAAGCCTCCCAGCACAACTGGGAGGCTTCTTGCTTTATGGCGGCCTGAAAACCGCGCCACGCCCCGCATCAGAGCTCATCCGTGCTAAGGTAACCGCCTGCAAAACGTGTTGAGATCACCATGCCCAACCTGCTTTTTCGCTGCCTGAGCCACAGTGCTACCGCCTGCTTCTTCGTGCTGTTGACCGCCTGCGCTGATGCCCCCGCGCAATCACTGGCCACCGCACCGAACGTTCCCGCAGCCATCCAGCCGCCACCGCAGACCACCACCGCTCCGGTTGAAACGCTCAGCTTCGACGAGTGGCGCACCCTGCTGCGCAGCGACGCCATCGCCGCCGGTATCGACCCGGCCCTGTTCGACCGCGCCTTTGCCGGCGTCGTACCCAATCCCAAGGTCCTGGCCGCCGACAGCAGCCAGCCCGAGTTCACCCGCCCGGTCTGGGAATACCTGGACGGCGCGGTGTCCTCCACCCGCATCGCCCGTGGCCGCACCCTGATCACCCAGGAGCGCGCCAACCTCACCCGCATCGAACAGCGCTACGGCGTGAACGCGGAAACCCTGGTGGCCATTTGGGGCCTGGAAAGCAACTTCGGCAGCAACATCGGCAACCACAACGTGGTGCGCTCCCTCGCCACCCTGGCCTACGAAGGCCGGCGCCAGGCGTTCTGGCGCAGCCAGCTGCTGGCGGTCCTGCAGATCCTGCAGCACGGCGACATCGCCCCGGAAAGCCTGGTCGGCTCCTGGGCCGGTGCGATGGGCCAGACCCAGTTCATGCCCACCACCTACAACGAACATGCCGTGGATTTCGACGGTGACGGCAAGCGCGACCTGTGGAACTCCTCCACCGACGCCCTGGCCTCGGCCGCCCATTACCTGCAAAGCTCCGGCTGGCAGCAGGGCCAGCCGTGGGGCTTCGAGGTGCGCCTGCCCAATGGGTTCGATTACGCCCTGGCCGATCCCGACAACCGCCTCCCCCTCTCGCAGTGGGAAGCCCTGGGCATTCGCCCGGTGAACAGCAGCACCAACGCCGCCGCCGAGGCCAGCGCGACGCTGCTGTTGCCGGCCGGCCACAAAGGCCCGGCCTTCCTGGTCCTGTCGAACTTCCGCAGCATCCTGCGCTACAACAACTCCACCTCCTACGCCCTGGCCATCGGCCTGCTGTCCGACGCCCTGCGCGGCGGCAGCGGCATCCAGGCCAGTTGGCCACGCGGTGATCGGCAACTGGGCCGCAGCGAGCGCATCGAGCTGCAGGAACTGCTGACGGTGAACGGTTTCGACCCCGGCCCGGCGGACGGCATCATCGGCGCCAACACACGCAAGGCCATCCGTTCACTGCAGCTCCAGTTGAACCAGCCGGCGGACGGCTACCCGACCGAAGACCTGCTGAAGCAGCTGCGCGGGCGCTGAGCCGCCCGCACCGGCCTCTGTACGGGCGATCAACGGTCGATCGCCCTGTCTCGGCAAGGGTGCGAAAACACCTTCTGTGGTACACTGCGCGGCGGCCAAAAGCCCCCTGCCAATGGAGCCTCTACCGGAGCCCAGATTCCCGATGTCCGATACAGCCTCGCCAAAACCCGTTGCCAGCGGTGAAAAATTCCGCACGGTCCAAGGGATCACTGCGATCAAGGACGGCCAGAAGCGCCGGGCCTCCGCCGAACCCCAGGTCTTCGAACCCAAGCCCAGCTGGCTGCGTGTGAAAGCCCCCGGCGGCAGCCGCTTCGAGGCCGTCAAACGCAACGTGGGCGAACACCGCCTGAGCACCGTTTGCCAGGAATCGCACTGCCCGAACATGGGCGAGTGCTGGTCCAACGGCACCGCCACTATCATGCTGATGGGCTCGGTCTGCACCCGCGCCTGCCGCTTCTGCGCGGTGGACACCGGCAACCCGAACGGCTGGCTGGACCTGGAAGAGCCGCAGAACACCGCCAAGTCGGTGGAGCTGATGGCCCTGCGCTACATCGTGCTGACCTCGGTGGACCGCGACGACCTGGACGACGGTGGCGCCAGCCACTATGCGGCCTGCGTACGCGCCATCAAGGAAAATACCCCGCAGGTGGTGGTCGAGGCCCTGACCCCGGACTTCGACGGCGACCTGCACGCCATCGAGCGCGTGGTGGACTCCGGCCTGGAAGTCTTCGCGCAGAACGTCGAGACGGTCAAACGCCTGACCCACGTGGTCCGCGACCCGCGCGCCGGCTACGAGAAGACCCTGAACGTACTGGCCCATGCCAAACGCCATCGTCCGGACATCCTGACCAAGACCAGCCTGATGCTGGGTCTTGGCGAGACCGACGAGGAAGTCCTCGAAGCGATGCGTGACATGCGCGCCATCGGCGTCGACATCCTGACCCTCGGCCAGTACCTGCAGCCGACGCGCAACCACCTGAAGGTGCAGCGCTGGGTCAGCCCGGAAGAGTTCAATCGCTTCCGTGATATCGGCCTGGAAATGGGCTTCATGGAAGTGGCCGCCGGCCCGCTGGTACGTTCCAGCTACCGCGCCGACCGCGTGTTCGAAAAGAACAACCTGGGCCTGGCCGCGCCGGTACCGGTCCCCGGCCAGCAGCTCGACACCAGCCTGATTCCGGCGCTCAACCTGAATTAAGCTCGCGTCGGCAGGCCAATAAAAAAGGTGCGCAATGCGCACCTTTTTTCGTTATGGCAACCCGTTACTGCTCGTATCCCAGGCGCGCCCTCAGCGCTCGCTCGAGTCGCTGCACCACCTCGTCGAAAGCAGGCGGCGCCTCCAGCAGGTCGCGCAACTGCACCATCTTCAGGCCACTGTAGCCACAGGGGTTGATGCGCCCGAAAGGCGACATGTCCATGTCCACGTTCAGCGCCAGACCATGGAACGAACAGCCGTGGCGCACACGCAGCCCCAGCGAGGCGATCTTCTCGCCGTTGACGTACACCCCCGGTGCATCCGCCTTGGGCGCGGCCTCGATGCCGTACGTCGCTATGACATCGACCAGGCTCTGCTCCATCGCCGTCACCAGCTCGCGCACACCCAGCCCCAGGCGGCGCAGGTCCAGCATCAGGTAGGCCACCAACTGGCCTGGACCGTGATAGGTGACCTGGCCACCGCGCTCGACCTGAATCACCGGGATGTCCCCCGGCGCCAACAGGTGCTCGGGCTTACCAGCCTGGCCTTGGGTAAACACCTTGGGATGCTGCAGCAGCCAGATTTCGTCGGGAGTCTGTTGATCGCGCTCGGCGGTGAGCTGGCGCATCGCCTCCAGGGTTGGCAGGTATTCCACCACCCCGAGGTGACGCACGATGAGTTCGGCTGCAGCCACTACAGCACCATGTGCACGCGGCCGGTCGCACGCAGGTCCACGTGAATGGCCTGCAGCTGCTCCACGCTGGTGGCGGTGATCAGCACCTGAACCGACAGGTAACGGCCATTGCGGCTGTCACGTGCCACCAGGGTGCCCGCATCGAGGTCAGGGGCGTGGCGCTGGATGATCTCGATCACCAGGTCGGAGAAGCCGTCACCGGCGTCGCCGATCACCTTGATCGGATATCGCTCGCAGGGGAACTCGATTTTTGGCGCTTGAATGTCTGTATCGGTCATGGTCTCAGCGGGCTCCTGGCCCGTCCAACGAGTCGCGGAGGCGCCGCCACGCCGGGCCGGGAAACCCGCCTAGGCTGGGGCGCACGCGCACGGTACGTCGCGACTGCAAAAAAGAATGCCCCTGAACAGGGGCATCCGTGCTGGATCAGTTGAACAATCCGTAGAAGAACAGGCGGATGCTATCCCACAGCTGGCGGAAGAAGCCACCCTCCTCCACCGCATTGAGCGCGATCAGGTCGGCGCTGTGCACCACCTCGTCACCCAGCTTGACCTCCACCTTGCCGATGACATCGCCCTGGGCGATCGGAGCGGTCAGTTGCGGGTTGAGGGTCATGCCGGCCTGCAGTTTGTCCAGCTGGCCCTTCGGCAGGGTCAGGGTCAGGTCATTGGCCAGGCCGGCCTTGACCTGCGAGGTCGCGCCTTTCCAGACCTGGGCCTGGGTCAGCTCGGCACCCTTCTGGTAGAAGGTGCGGGTTTCGAAGAAGCGGAAGCCGTAGGTCATCAGCTTCTGGGTCTCGGCCGCACGGGCCTGCTCGCTGACGGTACCGAATACCGAGGTGATCATCCGGGCGCCATCACGCACGGCGGAAGCCACCAGGCAGAAGCCCGCTTCTTCGGTATGGCCAGTCTTCAGACCGTCGACGGTCTTGTCACGCCACAGCAGCAGGTTGCGGTTGGGCTGCTTGATGTTGTTCCAGAAGAACTCCTTCTGCGAGTAGATCGCATAGTGCTCCGGGTCTTCCTCGATGATCGCGCGGGCCAGGATCGCCATGTCGTGGGCACTGGAGTAGTGCTCCGGGTGCGGCAGGCCGGTGGCGTTCATGAAGTGGCTGTTGGTCATGCCCAGGCGCTCGGCCGTAGCGTTCATCATGTCGGCGAAGGCTTCCTCGCTACCGGCGATGTGCTCGGCGATGGCCACGCTGGCGTCGTTGCCGGACTGGATGATGATGCCGTGCAGCAGGTCATTGACGCTGACCTGGGTGTTGACCTGGATGAACATGCGCGAACCGCCGGTGCGCCAGGCTTTCTCGCTGATGGTGACCATGTCCTGCTCGCCGATCTGGCCCTTGCGGATTTCCAGGGTGGCGATGTACGCGGTCATCAGCTTGGTCAGGCTGGCGGGCGGCAGGCGCTGGTCGCCGTTGTTCTCGACGAGCACCTTGCCGCTGGCTGCATCCAGCAGGACATAGGATTTGGCAGCGAGCTGCGGCGCTGCGGGGATCACTTGCTGATTGGCCCAGGCAGTCGAGGCACTGAGCAGGAAAAGTGACAGGAAAATGCGCTGCGCGAAGCTGGTGATATTCATCCGTCTCTCGAGGTTGCTGGTGGTGATACAGGCCCCGGCGGGGCAACTGGTGAAGTGGCCACCGCCGGCGAAGGCGGTGGCACTGTGTGCTTAGTCAGACGCGGCCGCGATAAGTTGCCGCGTCAGTCTGCCTTGACCAGCGTGGGCTGGCCCAGGTTGGCCAGGCGCACGCTGTCGCGCACCTGTTCAGCCTCGCCCTGGCTGCTGATCGGTCCCAGACGTACGCGGTGCAGAATCTGCTGGTTGCGCACCACTGAGCTGATGAACACCGGTGCACTGACCGTCTCGCTCAGCTTGGCCTTGAGCAGTTCCGCAGCGTCCGGGTTGGCGAAGGCTCCGACTTGGAGAAACAGGCCAGACGCTCCGACTGAATCGTTTTTTTTTGCGTCGATCTGCACGGGCAGCACGGCGGCCGCGTGCTGCTGCGGCGGTGGCGAATACTGCTCGACCTGCTGCGCCACCGGCTGGGGCGAGGCCTTGACCGGCTGCGGCGACGCCAGGACCATCGGCACCGGCTGGCCCTGCTGGGCCCACCATTCGTGAGGGTCGATGCCTTCGACCTTGACCCGGGCGGTGCCGCTTTCGGCGTAGCCCAGCTTCTTCGCCGCGGCGAAGGACAGGTCGATGATGCGGTCGGAATAGAACGGCCCGCGGTCGTTGACGCGCAGGACCACGGTCTTGCCGTTTTCCAGGTTGGTCACTTTCACGTAGCTGGGCAGCGGCAGGGTCTTGTGCGCTGCGGTCATGCCGTACAGGTCATAGGTCTCGCCATTGGCGGTGGCCTGACCATGGAACTTGGTGCCGTACCAGGAGGCCGGGCCGACCGCCTGATAGCGGCGGGCGTCCTGGATCGGGTAGTACTGCTTGCCGAACACCACGTAGGGGCTGGCCTTGACCGGCCCGTAGTGCGGCATGGGAATCGCGTCCGGGATGCGCGAGACGTCGACATCCCACCAGGGCGCGCCATCCTTGTGCGGCGGGCTGTAGTTGCCCGGACCGGAAATCCCGCCACCGCTCGGTTGCGGCTGTACCGCCGGCTGCGGTGCGCGGTTGGACGAGCAGCTGGCCAGAACCAGGGCCAGTGACGCGCAGGCTGCCAGCTTGAACGGTAATCCCGGCATCAACGCGCTCCTCGTGCTTCAACCAGCAGCTCGGCCAGTTGGTTGACCGCCATCGCATACATCACGCTGCGGTTGTAGCGCGTGATGACATAGAAATTGGGGAGACCCAACCAGTACTCGGCACCCTGCGCGCCTTCCAGGCGGAACGCGGTCACCGGCATCTCCGGGTCGAGCGCATCGCCACTGGTCCAGCCCAGCGCCTGCAGCTCGCCGACATTCTTCATCGGGTCGAGGCCCTGGGTCAGGCCCTGGTCGACCTGGTCGCCTTGCACAGTGACCGCACTGACCACTGGTTCGCCCGGCAACCAGCCGTGGCGCTTGAAGTAGCTGGCGACACTGCCGATGGCGTCCACCGGGTTGGTCCAGATATTGATATGGCCGTCGCCGTCGAAGTCCACGGCGTAGGCGCGGAAGCTGCTCGGCATGAACTGCGGCAAGCCCATGGCACCGGCGTAGGAGCCCTTGAGGCCCAGCGGGTCGACCTGCTCTTCACGGGTCAGCATGAGGAACTCGCGCAATTCCTTGCGGAAGAACGGCGCACGCGGCGGGTAGTCGAAGGCCAGGGTCGACAGCGCATCGACCACGCGGTAGCTGCCGGTGTTGCCACCGTAGAAGGTTTCGACGCCGATGATCGAGACGATCACCTGGGCCGGAACGCCGTATTCCTGCTCGGCGCGGGTCAGGGCTTCTTCGTGCTCGCGCCAGAAGTCCACACCGCGGGCGATGCGCGAGTCGGTGATGAAGATCGGGCGGTAATCCTTCCAGGGTTTGACCTTCTCGGCCGGACGCGAAATGGCGTCGAGGATCGCCTGCTTGCGCTCTACCTGGCTGAACAGGCTGACCAGTTGTTCGCTGGCGAAGCCGTAGTCGCGGGTCATCTCGGTGATGAACTCGTTCACCAGCGGTGCATTGTCGTAGTCAGCGGCGAGCGCCTGCTGAGACAGCCCCAACGCGCCGGTCAACGCCAGCCAATGTGCATGCCGTACAGCCCAGCCACGCAAAATATGCATTGATCTCTTAACCCCAATCAAACCTGAGTGATCCACTTACGGTGTGTGTGGATCGACATCAAAATCCCAAAACCGGCCAGCAGTGTAATTAATGAGGTGCCGCCATAACTGATGAATGGCAACGGCACGCCGACCACGGGTAACAAACCACTTACCATCCCGATGTTGATGAACACATAGACGAAGAACGTCATGGTCAATGCCCCGGCGAGCAGCTTACCGAACAGCGTCTGCGCTTGCACGGTAATCACCAGGCCACGGGCGATCAGCAGCAGGTACAGCAACAACAGGAGGCAAACCCCCACCAGACCGAACTCTTCCGCGAGCACGGCAATGATAAAGTCCGTGTGGCTTTCCGGCAAAAAATCCAGGTGCGACTGGGTCCCCAGCAGCCACCCCTTGCCCAGCACGCCCCCCGAACCGATCGCCGCCTTCGACTGGATGATGTTCCAGCCGCTGCCCAGCGGATCGCTTTCCGGGTTGAGGAACGTCAGCACGCGCTGCTTCTGGTAGTCGTGCATGACGAAGAACCACATCCCTACCGCAATCGGCACCACCGCCGCCACCGCGCCCAGGATCCAGCGCCATTGCAGGCCGGCGATGAACAGCACGAAACCGCCCGAGGCGATGATCAGCAGCGAGGTCCCCAGGTCCGGTTGCACCAGGATCAGCCCGAACGGCACGAAGATCAGCGCCAGGCTGACGGCGATGTGCTTGAAGCGCGGCGGCAGGCTGCGCTTGGACAGGTACCAGGCAATCGTCGCCGGCATGATGATCTTCATGAACTCGGACGGTTGGAAGCGTATCACCCCGGGGATTTGAATCCAGCGGGTAGCACCCATGGCGTTGTAACCCATGATGTCCACAGCCAGCAGCAGCCCGACCCCGGCGATGTAGGCAAGCGGCACCCAGCGCGCCATGAAGCGCGGCTCGAACTGGGCGATGATCAGCATGCCGACCAGGCCGATACCGAACGAACTGGCCTGCTTCATCAGCAGGTCGATGTTTTTGCCGCTGGCCGAATACAGGATGAACAGGCTGGCGGAGGCCAGGATCAGCAGCAACAGCAACAGGATGCCGTCGATGTGCAGGCGCTGCAGCAGGCTGGCGCGGCGGCGCAGGACGTCCTCGTTGGACAGGGTACGGTCGAAACTGCTGTTCATTGACGAGTGACCTCTGCCGACAGGGGCGGCGCATACTCGGCCTTCAACTGACCGTTCTCATCGAGCAGCCAGGCATCCATCACCGCCTTGGCCACGGGCGCGGCGACGCCGGAACCGGATTCGCCGTTCTCGACCATCACCGAGACCGCGATCTGCGGGTTGTCCGCCGGCGCGTAGGCGACGAACAGGGCGTGGTCGCGGTGACGTTCCTGCACCTTGTTGCGGTCGTACTTCTCGCCCTGCTTGATCGCCACCACCTGGGCGGTACCACTCTTGCCGGCGATCCGGTACACCGAGGCATCGCCCACTTTGCGCGCCGTACCGCGCGTACCATGCATCACCTGCTCCATGCCGGAGCGGGCGAAATCCCAGAGTTTGGGGTCGCGCAGCACGATGTCCGGCAGCGGCCGCGTATCGACCGGAGGCAGGCCGTCCAGGCTCTTGGCCAGGTGCGGACGAATCCATTTGCCGCGCGTGGCCATCAGCACCGTGGCCTGGGCCAGCTGCATGGGCGTGGCCTGCATGTAGCCCTGGCCGATCCCGAGGATCAGGGTCTCGCCCGGGTACCAGGGCTGGCGATAACGAGCACGCTTCCAGTCCCGCGACGGCATCAGGCCGGCGGTTTCCTCGAACATGTCCAGCGCCACCCGCTGGCCCAGGCCGAAGCGGGTCATGTAGTCGTGCATGCGGTCGATGCCCATCTTGTGGGCCAGGTCGTAGAAGTAGGTGTCGTTGGAACGGGCGATCGCCAGTTCCATGTCCACCCAACCATCGCCGCTGCGGTTCCAGTTACGGTATTTGTGGCTGTGGTTGGGCAACTGGTAGAAGCCGGGATCGAACACCCGCGAGCTCGGCGTCACCACGCCGGCGTCCAGACCCGCCACCGCCACCATGGGCTTGATGGTCGAACCGGGCGGGTACAGGCCCCGCAATACGCGGTTGTACAGTGGACGGTCGATGGAGTCGCGCAGGTCGGCGTACGCCTTGAAGCTGATGCCGGTCACGAAGGGGTTGGGATCGAAGCTGGGCTGGCTGACCATAGCCAGCACCTCGCCGGTGGCCGGCTGGATCGCCACGATCGCCCCGCGCCGACCGGCCAGGGCCAGCTCGGCCGCTTCCTGCAGGCGCGCGTCCAGGGTCAGGATGATGTCCTTGCCGGGCAAGGGGTCGGTGCGGTTGAGCACCCGCAGCACGCGCCCGCGCGCATTGGTCTCGACCTCTTCGTAACCGACTTCGCCGTGCAGTTGTTCTTCGTAGAAGCGCTCGATACCGGTCTTGCCGATGTGGTGCGTACCGCTGTAGGCCACCGGATCGAGGTTTTTCAGTTCCTTTTCGTTGATGCGTCCGACATAGCCCACCGAATGGGCGAAGTGCTCGCCCTGGGGGTAATGCCGCACCAGCTGCGCCGCCACCTCGACGCCCGGCAGGCGGAACTGGTTGATGGCGATGCGCGCGATCTGCTCTTCGGACAGCTCGAACAGCACCGGCACCGGCTCGAACGGACGCCGCCCCTGGCGCACGCGCCGCTCGAACAGGGCTCGCTCGTCTTCGCTCAGGCCCAGCACTTCGACGATGGTGTCCAGCACCTTTTCCCAGTCACCGGCCCGCTCCCGGGTCAGGGTCAGGCTGAAGCTCGGCCGGTTGTCGGCAATGATTACCCCGTTGCGGTCGAAGATCAGCCCGCGGTTCGGCGGAATCGGCTGGACATGTACGCGGTTGTTTTCCGACAGGGTCGAGTGGTACTCGTACTGCACCACCTGCAGGTAGTACATCCGCGAAATCAGGATCGCCACCAACGCCAGTATCAGCCCGGCACCGACCATTGCACGCTTGCGAATGAGGCGGGCGTCTTTTTCGTGGTCCTTGAGGCGAATCGGCTGTGGCATCGGTGACTGCTGGTTACTTGTGGTAGGGATGGCCGGACAACACCGTCCAGGCACGGTACATCTGCTCGCCGATCAGAATCCGCACCAGCGGGTGCGGCAGGGTCAGCGGCGACAGGGACCAGCGTTGTTCACTGCGCGCCTGCACCTCCGGGGCCAGGCCTTCCGGACCACCCACCATGAGGTTGACGGTGCGGGCATCCAGCCGCCACTTGTCCAGTTCCACCGCCAGTTGCTCGGTGCTCCAGGGTCGCCCTTCGACTTCCAGGGTGACGATCCGTTCCCCAGGCTGGACCTTGGCCAGCATGGCTTCGCCTTCCTGGCGGATCATGCGGGCCACGTCGGCGTTCTTGCCGCGGGTGGTCAGGGGAATTTCCACCAGCTCGAGGGACAGCTCGGAGGGCATGCGCTTGGCATACTCCTGCCAGCCGTCCTCCACCCAGCGTGGCATCCGCGAACCCACGGCGATCAGTTTGATACGCACCGCTGGCGGTCCTTACTCCTGGCCCGACTCGGGCGCATGCTGCGCACGGCTCTGCTCGGCACCCTGCCAGAGACGCTCGAGGTCGTAGAACTGACGGGCGGTCGGCAGCATGACGTGCACGACGATGTCGCCCAGGTCGAGCAGGGCCCATTCGCCGCTGTCCAGGCCTTCGCTGCCCAGGGGGCGCACGCCCTGTTCCTTGACCTTCTCCAGCACATTGTCGACCAGCGACTTGACGTGACGGCTGGAGGTACCGCTGGCGATCACCATGTAGTCGGTGATGCTGGTCTTCTCACGCACGTCGATGGTGGTGATGTCTTGTGCCTTGAGGCCCTCAAGGGCTGCGATCGCCACCTTGACCAGGTCGTCGCTGAGCATTGCTTGGTTTTTCATAAGTAACTCGTTTGCCTCGTGTTCAAATCACCGCACGGTACAGCCCGTGCGTTTGGATGTAGGTCAGTACCGCGTCGGGTACCAGAAAACGTATCGATTGCCCGCCGGCCAGCAGGCCGCGGATCTGGGTGGCAGACACCGCCAGTGGCGTCTGCCAGATGAACGATATCTGCCCGCCGGCTCCTTGCATGGCCAGCGGATCACTCACACTGCGCGCTGCCAGCAGGTTGCGCAGCGCTTCCGGCGCCTCGCTGTCGGCATCCGGGCGTTGCAGCACCAGGATATGGCAGTGCAACAACAGCGATTCCCAGCGGTGCCAGCTTGGCAATCCGCAGAAAGCGTCCCAGCCCAGCAGCAGGAACAACTGGTCATCGGGTGCCAGTTCGCCACGCAACGACTCCAGCGTGTCGATGCTGTAGGAGGGCATGTCGCGTTGCAGCTCGCGATCGTCCACCTGCAGCGGCGGTATGCCGGCTACCGCCAGCTCGACCATCGCCAGGCGGTCGGGCGCCGACACCTGCGGCGTGTCGCGGTGCGGCGGCCGGGCGCTGGGCACCAGGCGCAGCTCGTCCAGGGCCATGAACTCCGCCACTTCCAGCGCACTGCGCAGGTGGCCGATGTGCACCGGATCGAAGGTGCCGCCGAAAATACCGACGCGTTTACTCATCAAGTACGCACATGCCCGTCGCCGAACACCACGTACTTCTCGCTGGTCAGGCCTTCCAGCCCGACCGGCCCGCGCGCGTGCAGCTTGTCGGTGGAGATGCCGATCTCCGCGCCCAGGCCGTACTCGAAGCCATCGGCGAAGCGCGTGGAGGCGTTGATCATCACCGAGGCGGAATCGACCTCGGTCAGGAAGCGCCGCGCATCGCTGAAGTTCTCGCTGACGATGGCATCGGTGTGGTGCGAACCGTATTCGTTGATGTGCTCGATGGCCTGTTCCAGGCCGTCGACGATGCGGATCGACAGGATCGGCGCCGTGTACTCGGTACGCCAGTCTTCTTCGGTCGCTTCCAGCACCCGGTCGCCGAGCAGCGCGCGGGTATGCGGGCAACCCCGCAGTTCAACGCTCTTTTCCCAGTAGATCGCGGCCAATGGCGGCAATACGCGCTCGGCGATACCTGCATGCACCAGCAGGGTTTCCATGGTGTTGCACGGTGCGTAGCGCTGGGTCTTGGCGTTGTCGGCGATGCGGATGGCCTTGTCCAGGTCCGCCGCCACGTCGATGAACACGTGGCAGATGCCGTCCAGGTGCTTGATCACCGGCACCTTGGCGTCCCGGCTGATGCGCTCGATCAGGCTCTTGCCGCCGCGCGGCACGATGACGTCGACGAACTCCGGCATGCTGATCAACGCGCCCACGGCCGCCCGGTCGGTGGTTTCCACCACCTGCACCGCCGCAGCCGGCAGACCGGCCTCGGCCAGGCCGCGCTGGATGCAGGCGGCAATGGCGCGGTTGGAGTGGATGGCCTCGGAACCGCCGCGCAGGATCGTCGCGTTGCCGGACTTCAGGCACAGGCTCGCCGCGTCGATGGTCACGTTGGGGCGCGATTCGTAGATGATACCGATGACGCCGAGCGGCACGCGCATCTTGCCGACCTGGATGCCCGAGGGCAGGTAGCGCATGTCACGGATCTCGCCGATCGGGTCCGGCAGCGTGGCGACCTGGCGCAACCCTTCGATCATCTCGTCGATACGCGCCGGGCTCAGGGCCAGGCGGTCGAGCAGTGCGGGTTCCAGGCCATTGGCACGGCCAGCGGCCAGGTCCTGCTCGTTGGCGGCGGTCAGCTCGCTGCGCGCGGCGTCCAGGGCGGCCGCAGCGGCCTCCAGGGCACGGTTCTTCTGCGCCGTCGAGGCGCGGGCAACCACGCGCGAGGCGTCGCGGGCGGCCTGCCCCAGGCGATTCATGTAGTCGAGCACGGACTCAGTCATGGGCTGCGGTCGTCTGGCAGTTGGAAAAAGTTGCTGATTATAGCCGCGCCGCCGCCTCACGCCCAGCAGCGCCGGGCGGATGGTCAACACCGGGTGTTTCAGGCGCAACACGCCCCTCTCATACCCGCCGGGCGGATGCCGGATTCGTTCAGGCACAGTTAAGACTCTGTTGCTATGATCGCGCCCAGTTCATGTCGAGCCCCATACCGCATGCCCTCCGAGTCCGCTCCCTACCTGCCCTGGCCCCAGGCCAAGCCGCTTCCCGACAGTTTTTTCGACCGTGACGCCCGCCAGGTCGCCCGCGAGCTGCTGGGCAAGGTAATCCGCCATCGCCAGGGCGATCTGTGGCTGGCGGCACGCATCATCGAAACCGAGGCCTACTACCTGAGCGACAAGGGCAGCCACGCCTCCCTGGGCTACACCGAGAAACGCCGGGCGCTGTTCCTCGACGGCGGCCACATCTATATGTACTACGCCCGGGGCGGTGACTCGCTGAACTTCAGCGCCCATGGCCCGGGCAATGCCGTGCTGATCAAGTCCGCCTACCCCTGGGTCGATGCGCACTCCAGCGCCGCCAGCCTGGCACGCATGCAGGCCAACAACCCCGATGCCCTGGGTGGTCCCCGCCCCGTGGAAAAGCTCTGCGCCGGGCAGACCCTGCTGTGCAAGGCGCTCGGGCTCAAGGTCCGGGACTGGGACGCACAACGCTTCGACACCCGCCGGCTGTTCGTCGATGACGTTGGCGAACAGCCGGCCCAGGTGATCCAGACCGTGCGCCTGGGCATTCCCCACGGTCGCGACGAACACCTGCCCTACCGTTTCATCGACGCTGCCTTTGCCCGTCATTGCACACGCAACCCATTGCGCAGAGGGCAGGTCGAAGACACTCACTATTACCGGCTCCACCCCGAGGACACCCACCGATGAGCGAATGGCTCGACAGCCTGACCACCTGGCTCGCCGCCAACCCCGAATGGCTGGGCCTGGCGATCTTCCTGATCGCCTGTATCGAATGCCTGGCGATTGCCGGGATCATCGTGCCCGGCACCATCCTGATGTTCACCGTGGCGGTGCTGGCCGGCAACGGCGCCCTGACGCTGTGGCAGACCCTGCTGCTGGCCTACTGCGGCGGCCTGCTGGGAGATGCCCTGTCCTACGGCATCGGTCGCTACTTCCACCAGGATATCCGGCGCCTGCCCGGCCTGCGTCACCACCCGGAGTGGCTGGCCGGTGCCGAGGTCTATTTCCAGCGCTACGGCGTCGCCAGCCTGCTGGTCGGCCGCTACATCGGCCCGCTGCGCCCGATGCTGCCGATGGTGGCCGGGATGCTCAACATGCCCCTGGGGCGCTTCATCGCGGTGAGCATGCTGGCCGCGGCCGGCTGGTCGGTGGCCTACCTGCTGCCGGGCTGGGCGACCGGGGCAGCGCTGCGCCTGCCGCTGCCCGAAGGCTTCTGGCCGCAGGCGGCCGCAGTGGCCGGCGGTATCGCCGTGGTGCTGCTGGTCAGCGTGCAGAGCAGCCTGCGTGAACAGCGCCGGGCCAGCCTGATCAGTGCCGGCCTGAGCCTGGCGATGCTGATCGGCCTGTTCATCGGCTGGCCCCTGCTGGTTCAGCTCGACCAGGGCCTGCTGGCCCTGGTGCAGGAGCAGCGCAACCACAGCCTGGACAACCTGATGGTGTTGATCACCCGGGTCGGCGACTTCCACACCCAGCTGGCCGCGGCCATTCTGCTGTGCCTGCTGTTGCTGCTCGTGCGGCAGTGGCGCGCGCTGCTGTTCGCCGGCGGCGCGATGCTCGGCACGGCCCTGGCCAACGGCACGCTCAAGGCGTTCTTCGGTCGCTCGCGGCCGGATGTGTTGCTGGAGCCGCTGAGCAGCTTCAGCTTCCCCAGCGGCCACAGTTCAGCGGCGTTCGCCTTTTTCCTGGTGCTCGGCATCCTGGCCGGACGCGGGCAACCGGCCCGCCTGCGCCTGACCTGGTTGCTGCTGGCCGCCCTGCCCGCCACAGCCATCGCCCTCACCCGGGTGTACCTGGGAGTTCACTGGCCCAGCGACATCATCGCCGGCGCCCTGCTGGCCAGCGGCTTCTGCGCCCTGAGCCTGGCCATCAGCCAGTGGAAGACCCCCCTGCCGGCCCTGTCGGCCAAGGTCTGGGGGCTGATTCTTCCGGCCTCCCTGGGCCTGCTGGGGGCCATCGCCACCTGGCAGTTTTCCGAGGGCGTGCTGCTGTACCGCTACTGAGGCCGCTTACGCGTTCATCTGCCCCTGCAGGTCGTCGAGCAACACCTGCAGCAGCTCAAGGCGCTCGTGGGGCGGATCGAGCGTCAGCAGCTGCACCTTCTGCTCGGCGTTCAGCGGCAGCAGGTAGGCCAGCTGGTTCGCCAGCTCCGCCTGGCCGGTGGCCACGCCGCCCATGCCCAGGCTCTCCACCAGCGGGTGCGCCGCCAAGGCGGCGAGCAGCGCGGCCAGGTCGGCGTGCTCGGCCCGCAGTGGCAGGTCATCGGCATCGTCCAGCCACTCGATGCCCGCCATGGTTAGCTGGTCGGGCAGCACTTGGGCGCGCTGCACCCGAAAGCGCCGGCCGCCCTCGACCCGAATCCCCAGCAAGCCGTTGGGCCGCTGCTGGAAATCGCGGATCAGCGCCTCACAGCCCACCGAGGCGAATTGCCCGGCCGCTTCGCCGACCTCCTCGCCGTCGATGATGCACACCACCCCGAACCCTTCGCCCTGCTTCATGCAGCGGCTGATCATGTCCAGGTAGCGCGCTTCGAAGATCTGCAGGTCCAGCATGCAACCGGGAAACAGCACGGTGTTCAGGGGAAACAGCGGCAGGTTCATCTCACATCCCTCGGTTCAGCAGGACAAACGCCAGCGGCAGCAACACCGCGGTCACCATGCCCATCAGGCTCATCGACAGCGCCGCGAAGGCACCGCATTCCTCGCTTTCCTGCATGGCACGGGCCGTGCCCACCGCATGGGCGGTCATGCCCAGGGCCATGCCCATGGCCGCGTGGTGGCGAATGCCGCACAGGCGCAGCAACGACGGGCCGAGAATCGCCCCCACCACCCCGGTGATCATGACGAACACCGCCGCCAGCGCGGCGATGCCGCCGATCTGGCTGGCCACCAGCATGGCAATGGGCGACGTCACCGATTTGGGCGCCATGCTCAGCAGCATGAAGTCTTCGGCGCCGAACCACCAGGCGAAGGCCACGCCCAACAGGGTCGCCACCGTGCCTGCCACCAGCAGGGTCAGCACGATCGGCCAGAACAACTGGCGGATGCGCCGCAGGTTGAGGAACAGCGGCACCGCCAGCGCCACGGTGGCGGGGCCGAGGAACAGGGTCAGGGCCTCGGCGCTGGTCTTGTACTCCTCAAACCCCAGCCCGCAGAGCAGCAGCACCGAAATCACGATCACCATCGACAGCAGCACCGGCTGCAAAAACACCCAGCGGGTCTTCTCGTAGGCGGCGATCGACAGCTGATACGCCCCCAGCGTCACCCCGACGCCAAACAGCGGGTGATGGGTGACCGCCTGCCAGGCGCCGTACCAGTCCAGGTTCATGCATCCTCCCGGCGGCGCTGCTGGCGCTCGATCAGGAGCTGCATCACCCAGCCGGCGAAGACCAGCGACAGCACCAGCGACAACACCAGGGCCCCGACCACCGCCCAGAAATCCGCGACGATCGCCTCGGCGTAGGCCATGACCCCGACCGCCGGCGGCACCAGCAGCAGCGGCAGGTACTTGAGCAGGCTGCTCGAGGCCAGGTGCAGGGGCTCGCCCACCTCGCCGCGCAGCAGCAGGAACACGAACAGCAGCAACATGCCGATGATCGGCCCCGGCAGGATCGGCAGGAACAGGACGTTGAGCGCAGTGCCGAGCAGCTGGCACAGCACCAGCCAGGACAGGCCGCGTAAAAGCATGGGGGGATATCTCCGGGAATCGGTCGCGGCGGGCACCTGCCGCTGTCTACTCGACGCCAGGCCCGACCGGCCCGGCAAAACGACGCCCATTATAGGCTGGCGAGGCAGCCGGCTATAACCCTCCACGAAATCCAGCCGCCCTGTGCACCAGCGCACGGACGTCGGGGTAGCGGCCTGACAAACGCCCATGGCCATGCTTTGATACGCGCCTTCGCCCCAATGGACTGGATCGTCGTCATGCCCCTACTCGCCTTGCTCGTCATCGCCTGCCAGGTCACCTGCGGCCTGCATGTGGTTCGCAGCGGCCAGGAACGCTACTGGCTCTACCTGATCATCGCCCTGCCCGGCCTGGGCTGCCTCATTTACTTCCTCGGCATCATGCTGCCCGACATGCTCGGCAGCCGTCGCGGACGCCGCGCCCTCAACCAGTTGCACGACAGCATCGACCCGCAACGCCACCTGCGCGCGCTGCGCGACGAGTTGGACATTCGCGACACCCGCGAAACCCGCATCAACCTGGCCGACGAGCTGCTGCGCATGGGCCAGCCGGAAGAGGCCGCCACGCATTATCAGATGGCCCTGCGCGGCATCCACACCGATGCCCCGGACATCCTGCTGGGCCTGGCTCGCGCACGCTTCGCCCTGGACGATTTCGCCGGCTGCCGGGACGCCCTGGAGCGCCTGATCGACAAGAACCCGGACTTCCGCTCGGCCGACGGGCACCTGCTGTATGCCCGTGCCCTCGAAGGGCTCGGCGACGACCTCAAGGCCGAAGAGGAATACCAGGCCCTGAATCGCTATTACGCCGGCCCCGAGGCGAGCTACCGCTACGCCTTGTTGCTGGCCCGCCTGGGCCGCCTGCGCGAGGCGCGGGAGCTGCACGAGCAGATCCGGACCCACGCCCGGCGCGCTGCCCGGCACTACCGCACGCTGCACAAGGAGTGGTTGGACCTGAGCCAGCAGGCGTTGCGCAACCTGCAGGCGGACTGAGGCTCGGGGCACCTGCGGTGCCCGTCACCGCGGCGGGCTATGACCCGCCATTCATCAGGGCGCGGCAGGCTTGACCCGGCGCACGGCGCGTGATGATCTTGTGGGCGGCAGAACAATAACAAACACCCGCTCCTCAAGGAGGACCTATGCCGTCAGTACCCGTCGCAGAACTGCATACCTACGTGGGCAAGGAACTTGGACGCTCCGACTGGTTGACCATCGACCAGGACCGCATCGATCGATTCGCCGAGTGCACCGGCGACCATCAGTTCATCCATGTCGATCCGGAAAAAGCCAAACTGACGCCCTTCGGCACCACCATCGCCCACGGTTTCCTCTCGCTGTCGCTGATCCCGAAACTGATGGAAGGCATCATGATCATGCCCCAGGGCCTGAAGATGGCCGTCAACTACGGCCTGGACAGCGTGCGCTTCATCCAGCCGGTCAAGGTCGGCTCCAAGGTGCGCCTGGTGGTGACCCTGACCGATGCCAACGAAAAGAACCCCGGCCAGTGGCTGCTCAAGGCCCGCGCCGTGATGGAAATCGAAGGCCAGGAAAAACCGGCCTACATCGCCGAGCCGCTGACCCTCTGCTTCGTCTGACCCCCGCCCCCGACAACGTGCCGCCCCAGAGCGGCGCGTTCGTCATCCCTGCCGTGCACTGTCACACCGCTGATCGCCTGGTTTGCGGCATACTCCCAGCAACCGTTCGACCTGGATGCCCGTCATGCCACGCTTCGCTCACCTGGCTCCCCTGAGCCTCGCCCTGCTCCTCGCTGCCTGCGGCGATGGCGAGCCCCTGCTGCCGCCCGACGCAATCCTGCCCGATGGCAGCCGCTACCGCGGCGAAGTGGTCGACGGCCTGCTGCAGGGCCCGGGGCGCCTGGACTACCGGGACGGCAGCTGGTTCGAAGGCGGTTTCAAGGATGGCCAACTGCACGGCAAGGGCGAATGGCACGACGCCAATGGCGAATACTATGCCGGCGAGTTCCAGGACGGCGTGTTTCATGGCCAGGGCCTCCTGCGCCAGCGCGACGGCAGCGAATACCGCGGCGGCTTCGCCAAGGGCCACTTCGCCGGCGAAGGCCGCCTGGAACAGCAGGGCCAGGTGCATGCCGGGCAGTTCAAGAACGACCTGCTCGACGGCCCGGGCACCCTGACCCTCAGCGACGGCAGCCGCTACCAGGGCCAGTTCCGCAAGGGCCAGCCCCACGGCCAGGGCGTGCGCACCGATGAATACGGCAACCAGTTCAGCGGCGCATTCGACAAGGGCCAACTGAACGGTCCCGGCAACTACAAGGGCGCCGACGGCGACCTGTACGACGGCGGCTTCCGCCACGGCGAGTTCCACGGCAAGGGCCGTTACCAGGACCCCGCCGGCGACGCCTGGAACGGCCAGTTCGCCGAGGGCGCACTGAACGGCGAAGGCGAGTACCAGGGCAGCGACGGCACCCATTACAAGGGCGCGTTCCGCGGCTGGAACTACCACGGCCAGGGCCGCCTGGCGCGCCCTAACGGCGATGTCTATGAGGGCCAGTTCGCCAACGGCGAATACGCCGGCAGCGGCACCCTGACCCTGGCCGATGGCAGCCAGCAACGCGGTGTCTGGCAGGGCGGCCAGCGGGTGCGTGACGAACAGGGCACGCTGCTGCCCGACCCGCTGGAAATCGGCCTGCTCACCCAGGGCCGCCTGCTCGACGAGGCCATCGCCGGGCTGCCGGCATCGACGCCGGAGATCGACCTGTACACCCTGACCCTGGCCGGCGACGGCAAGCAGAGCGTGTTCCTGCGCGAGGCCGACTACGTGGCCAACCTGCTCAAGCAGCGCTTCGCCGCCCACGGCAACATCACCCTGGTCAACCACCGCAACCACCTGGCCGACCGCCCGCTGGCCACCCGCGAGAACCTGACCCGCGCCGTGCAGGCCCTGGCCGAGCGCAGTGGCGAAGAGGACCTGATCTTCATCTACCTGACCAGCCACGGCTCGCGTCATCACGAACTGAACCTGGACCAGCCGCGCCTGCGCCTGGCCGATCTGCCGGCCAGCGAACTGGCGGCCCTGCTGGCGCCGCTCAAGGACCGGCACAAGGTGGTGGTGGTCTCGGCCTGCTATTCCGGCGGATTCATCCCGCCGCTCAAGGATGACAAGACCCTGCTCATGACCGCCGCCCGAGCGGATCGCGTGTCCTTCGGCTGCTCGGAAGAAAACGACTTCACCTACTTCGGCCGCGCGCTGTTCGCCGATGCCCTGACCCAGACCGACGACCTGCAACGCGCCTTCGAACTGGCCAAGGCCCACGTGGCCGAACGCGAAGAGGCCGATGGCTTCGAGCCTTCCGAACCCCAGATCTGGGCGCCCAAGGCCGTGCTCGCGCACTGGCAGGCGCTGCGCGAACAGCAGGCCCGGGACGCGCTGAGCGCCGCCGCCACCGACAAACCGACCGCCACACACTAGACTGACCATTATCAGCGGAGGGAATCCCGACCATGTATTTGACGCCCCAGCACATCCTTCTCGCGGGTGCCACCGGCCTGACCGGCGAACACCTGCTGGATCGCCTGCTCAACGAACCCACCGTCGAGCGCGTGCTGGCGCCGAGTCGTCGGCCGTTGTCCGAGCACCCGCACCTGGAAAACCCGGTGGGCGAGCTGCTGACACTCCTGCCCCAGCTGAACGGCCCGGTGAACACGGCCTTCTGCTGCCTCGGCAGCACCATCAGGCAGGCCGGCTCCCAGGACGCCTTCCGCGCCGTCGACCATGACATGGTGCTGGCCTTCGCCCTGCGCGCCCGGGAGCTGGGTGCGCGCCACCTGATCGTGGTCAGCGCCCTGGGCGCGGACAAGCATTCCTCGGTGTTCTACAACCGCGTCAAAGGCGAAATGGAACAGGCCCTGATCGACCAGAACTGGCCACAACTGACCCTGGCCCGGCCGTCGCTGCTGCTCGGCCCGCGCAGCGAATTCCGCCTCGGCGAACGCCTGGCCGCGCCACTGCTGCGCTGGCTGCCGGGCAAGTACCGCGGCATCGAGACCACCGTGCTGGCCCGCGCCCTGTGGCGCCTGGCCCTGGAAGAAGACAGCGGCGTACGCGTGGTGCTGTCCGACGAATTGCGCCGCCTCGGCCGCTGACCCTCTTCATTCGCGAGAACCGAATCACCATGAGCACCTCCCCCCACAGCCTGATCGAAGCGCTGGTCACCACCGACATGCTGGAAATCGACGGCCTGCACGCCTGGCAATTCTCCGTGGACAACGAGCTGCTGGCGCAGGTCAGTGCCGGCTCGGCGAACGCCGACAGCCAGAACCGCCCGCTGCTGCAGATCGAATGCATCGACGGCCGTGAACGGCGCCACTGGCAATTCAGCCTGGCCGCCGTTTCGGCGGCCCGCTTCGATGCCGCGTCCGACACCTGGCACCTGGCCGGCCAGGACGCCGAGCACCAGCTCAAATGCTTCGCCGCCATCAGCGCGGACAACAGCGACGAACCCGACGACGCCTGACCCCGCACCGGGAGACGTGGCATGCAGCTCTATGACCGCTATGTCCTGCCCCGCCTGATCGACTTCGCCTGCGGCATGGGCGAGGTCATGAAAAGCCGCTCGAAAATTGTCCCCCAGGCCCATGGCCGGGTCCTGGAGATCGGCATCGGCAGCGGCCTCAACCTGGGCTTCTACGACCCGGCCAAGGTGCGCGTGATCGTCGGTGTCGACCCGTCGGCCGACATGCAGAAGCTGGCCCGCGAGCGCGCCGCCAACATCGCCATCCCGGTGGAAATGATTGCCCTGGAACTGGGGGAGATCCAGGCGCCCGATGCCAGCTTCGACTGCATCGTCTGCACCTTCACCCTGTGCACCATTCCCGATGCAGTGGCCGCCCTTGTGGAAATGCGCCGGGTACTCAAGCCCGGCGGCCGCCTGCTGTTCTGCGAACACGGGCTGGCACCGGATGCTTCGGTGGTGCGCTGGCAGCATCGCCTGACACCCCTGTGGAAACCCCTGGCTGGGGGCTGCCACCTCAACCGTGACATCCCTGCGCTGATCCAGGCTGGCGGCTTCACCCTGGGCAGTGTGGAAACCGGCTACCTGAAAGGCCCGCGGCCGATGACCTTTATCTACCGCGGCTGGGCGCACTGAGGCCTAGGAGCTGCATGTCGCCACGCCATCATCCGAGAGGGCTCCCCTGGTGGGTTACGCAACGCGCCGAGGGCGTGGCGTTTGCAAGCGCACAGTGGGGCGTTGCTAAACCCACCCTACGGTTCTGCGCCGAGCGCAAGGGCGTCCGCGCTGGTCTTGACGCTGGAGACGGATGACGCCAAGGTGGTCGCTTCGTCCCGTGGAGCCCGCCCATGAGCCTCGAGTCCGTTCGTGCCTTTCTTGCCGAGAGGGCGCCCGACCTGCAGATCATCGAACTGCAAACCAGCACCGCCACCGTGACCATGGCCGCCGAAGCCCATGGTGTGGCGCCGGGGCAGATCGCCAAGACCCTGGCCTTTCGCATCGGCGAACAGAACCTGCTGGTGGTGGCCCGGGGCGATGCACGCATCGACAACCGCAAGATGAAAGAGGCCTTCGGCGCCAAGGGTAAGATGCTCGACGCCGACACCGTGGTGGCGCTGACCGGCCACCCGGTCGGCGGCGTCTGCCCGTTCGGTTTGGCCACGGACTTGCCGGTGTACTGCGACGTGTCGCTGCACGCCTTCGAGGAAGTGGTGCCCGCGGCCGGCTCGATCCACAGCGCCGTGCGCATCTGCCCGACACGCATGGCCGAGTTGGTGAATGCCCAATGGGTGGACGTGTGCCAGGCCCTGCCCGCCGAGACCGCCGCCGAGCCCGTCGCCTCCTGACCCTCGATCACGGGATAGCCATGAAACCGCAGCTGCTGATTCTCAACCCGCTCAGCGAAGCCAGCCTGGCGCGCATCGCCGAACGCTTCGAGGTGATCTACGCGGCCCAGGCCGACCTGCGTGACGCGGCCATCGATCGCCACGGCGCCAGCATCCAGGCGGTGCTGACCATCGGTACCATCGGCCTGACCGGCGAGGAAATCGCCCGCCTGCCGCAACTGGGGTTGATTGCCACCCTGGGCGTGGGCTACGAGAAGGTCGACCTGGAGGCCGCGCGCCAGCGCGCCATCGCCCTGTGCAATGGCGCCGGCAGCAACGCCCACTGCGTCGCCGACCACGCCATGGCCCTGTTGCTGGGGGCGATCCGCGACCTGCGCCGCCTGGACGTGGCCTGCCGCGCCGGCGTCTGGCGCGACGCCCTGCCCATGCAGGACAGCGTGTACGGCAAGCGCCTGGGCATTCTCGGCATGGGCGCCATCGGCGAGCAGATCGCCAAACGCGCCGAGGCATTCGGCATGCCGGTGGGTTACCACAACCGCTCGGCCAAGGCCGACAGCCCGCACCGCTACTTCCCCAGCGTGCAGGCGCTGGCGCAGTGGTGCGACTGCCTGGTGGTCGCCATCCCCGGCGGCGCCGCGACCCGCCACCTGGTCGATGCCGAGGTGCTGGCCGCGCTTGGTCCGCAGGGTTACCTGGTCAACGTGGCGCGCGGCAGTGTGGTGGACACCCAGGCCCTGAACGCAGCCCTGCGCGACGGGCAGATTCGCGCCGCGGCGCTGGATGTCTATGAAAGCGAACCGCTGCCGCCCACCGAGCTGCTGGACCTCGACAACCTGATCCTGACCCCGCATGTCGGCGGCAACTCGCCCCAAGCCCTGGAGCAATCACTCAGCCTGTTCCTCGACAACATCGAACGGCACTTCAACGGCCAACCGCTGCGCACCCCTATCTGACGCCCCCGTGTAGGAGCGGACTTGTCCGCGAGCTTTTCTGGTCTCAAATGATCGCGGCTAAAGCCCCTCCCACAGGGCCCGCCGCCATTCACCCACCGCCACTGACCTGCAGGCCAATCCCCAACGCCTTGGCCAGAGACAGCGGCAGTAACAGGGTATCGAGCAGGGCGCTGGCCGGCAGGTCCAGCCAGGCCAGGCGCGGCGCCTCGGCGCCGAAACGGTCCACCGGGCAGCACCCGCCCTGCAGGCTGTACCAGTCCAGCCGGGTGCCGGCGTAGACCACCGGCGCGCCCGGCTTGTTGGCATCCAGGGTGCGCACGCTGGCGCAGCCGGTCAGGCTCAGTGCCAGCAGGATCAGGCACAGGGCACGACGCATCAGCCGCGCTCGGTGCGGATTTCGACCAGCCTGCCGTCGATGAAACGCAGGTAGCGCAGCACGCCGTTGCGCGGCCCGTAGATCCATTGTTCCACCGTGGCACCGCCCCCCTGCGGGCTGCTGGGCGGCGTCACCTCGCGCTTGTCCGGCTCGCCGCAGATGCGCAGCACGTCGAGGCTGTGCTGGCCCTCGTCGATCAGTGCATTGCCGCAGCGCATGGAGGCCTGGGCCAGCGGGCTGAGCAGGGCGATCGACAGACCACCCAGCAGACAACGGATCGCAACGGACATGGTGATTCTCCCTACTCCTCGGACACCTGATGGTGCTCGCCCCAGCGCGGCAGCATGTCCTGGGGAATGCCCAGGCAGTTGAGAATCCGCGCGACGACGAAGTCGATCAGGTCATCGATGGTCTGTGGCTGGTGATAGAAGCCCGGCGCCGCCGGCAGGATCACCGCCCCCATGTTCGACAGCTTGAGCATGTTCTCCAGGTGAATGCTGGAGAACGGCGCCTCCCGGGGGACCAGGATCAGTTGCCGGCGCTCTTTCAGGGCGACGTCCGCCGCCCGTTCGATCAGGTTGTTGCAGGCGCCGGTGGCGATGGCCGACAGGGTGCCGGTCGAGCACGGCACCACCACCATCGCCCCGGGCGCGCCGGAGCCGGAGGCCACCGGCGCCATCCAGTCTTCCTTGCCGTAGACGCGGATCTGCCCGGGCGCGGCGCCAGTGTATTCGCTGAGGAAGGTCTGGATCGCCTGGGGTTTGGCCGGCAGGGTGACATCGGTCTCCGTGGCCATCACCAGTTGCGCCGCCTTGGAGATCAGGAAGTGCACCTCGCGGTCTTCCTGCACCAGGCAGTCGAGCAGGCGCAGGCCGTACTGGGCGCCCGAAGCGCCGGTCATGGCCAGGGTAACGCGCTCAGGTCCGGACATTCACGCCTCCAGCGCGGCAGCGAGCTTGCCGTGCAGCCCGCCAAAACCGCCGTTGCTCATGATCACCACCTGGGTGCCCGGCGTCGCTTCGGCCTTGACCCCATCGATGATCGCTTCCAGCGAATCGCAGACCCGGGTCGGTACCGTGGAAGTGGAAACGGTGGCCGCCAGGTCCCAGCCGAGGTTGGCCGGCGCGTACCAGTACACCGAGTCGGCCTGTTGCACCGATTCCGGCAACCCGTCGCGGTGGGCGCCGAGCTTCATGGAGTTGGAGCGCGGCTCGACGATGGCGATCAGGCGAGTATCGCCGATGCGCTTGCGCAGGCCATCCAGGGTGGTGGCGATGGCGGTCGGGTGGTGGGCGAAATCGTCATAGATGGTCACGCCCTTGACCTCGGCCACTTTCTCCATGCGCCGCTTGGCGTTCTGGAACAGGCACAGCGCCTCGATCCCCAGGGCCGGCACCACGCCCACATGGCGCGCCGCGGCCAGCACCGCCAGGGCGTTGGCCACGTTGTGCTGGCCGGTCAGTTGCCAATCCACCACGCCTTCGGCCTTGCCTTCGAAGCTCACCTCGAAGCGCGAGCCGTCTTCGCTGAGCAGCCGCGCCTGCCATTGGCCATCGGCACCGGTGGTCTGCACCGGCGTCCAGCAGCCCATGCCCACCACGCGCTTGAGCGCGGTCTCGGAGGTCGGGTGGATGACCAGGCCTTCGCTCGGAATAGTCCGCACCAGGTGGTGGAACTGCCGCTCGATCGCCGCCAGGTCAGGGAAGATGTCCGCGTGGTCGAACTCCAGGTTGTTGAGGATCGCCGTGCGCGGGCGGTAGTGAACGAACTTGCTGCGTTTGTCGAAGAAGGCGCTGTCGTACTCGTCGGCCTCGACCACGAAGAACGGCGTGCCGCCCAGGCGTGCGGAAATTCCGAAGTTCTGCGGCACGCCGCCGATCAGGAAGCCCGGGCTCATGTTCGCGTGTTCCAGCACCCAGGCCAGCATGCTGCTGCTGGTGGTCTTGCCATGGGTCCCGGCCACGGCCAGCACCCAGCGCCCCTGCAGCACATGGTCGGCCAGCCACTGCGGGCCGCTGACGTAAGGCAGGCCCTTGTTCAGCACGTACTCCACCGCCGGGTTGCCACGCGACAGCGCATTGCCGATCACCACCAGGTCCGGGGCCGGTTCCAACTGCGCCGGGTCGTAGCCCTGCATCAGCTCGATGCCCTGGGCTTGCAGCTGGGTGCTCATGGGCGGGTAGACATTGGCGTCGGAACCGGTGACGCGGTGCCCCAGTTCCTTGGCCAGCACGGCCAGCGACCCCATGAAGGTGCCGCAGATACCGAGAATATGGATGTGCATGGAGGTCCTCAAAAAGCTGGCCGCAGCGGCCTTGGGCGAGATGCCGGCAGGTTAGCACAGCCCCCGGCGGGCAAGCGCGGCAACGCTCACGCCCTGGGCGCCGGACACGCGGCCGTACCGCCTGTTCGACCGCAGGAATCGCCGCGGATTCCGGCGCCCCTGCACAGGCCGATGCGCTTCAAGACATGTCAGGACCGGGTGAAACGCCACAGGGCAACTACGCTCTAACGACACGGATGCCGTCCGGCTGCCCCCAGTGAGCAGGCACCGGCCGGCGCCCTCCCGTTCCACCCTTTTCGCACGCGCAGCCCCACAAGGGTGGCGTGCGTAACGACAGGAGAGGTCAGCACCATGATTTACGCCAAACCCGGTACCCCCGGCGCCGTCGTCGCACTCAAGCCGCGCTACGGCAACTACATCAATGGCGAGTTCGTCGCCCCCATCAAGGGCGAATACTTCACCAACACCAGCCCGGTCGACGCCTCGGTGATCGGCGAATTCCCCCGTTCCGGCAGCGACGACATCGAGCGTGCCCTGGACGCCGCCCATGCCGCGGCCGATGCCTGGGGCAAGACCGCCGTGCAGGACCGTGCGCTGATCCTGCTGAAGATCGCCGACCGCATCGAAGCCAACCTCGAACAACTGGCCATCGCCGAAACCTGGGACAACGGCAAGGCCGTGCGTGAAACCCTCAACGCCGACGTGCCCCTGGCCGCCGACCATTTCCGCTACTTCGCCGGCTGCATCCGCGCCCAGGAAGGCACCAGCGCGGAAATCAACGAACACACCGCCTCCTACCACTTCCACGAGCCACTGGGCGTGGTCGGGCAGATCATCCCCTGGAACTTCCCGCTGCTGATGGCCGCCTGGAAGCTGGCCCCGGCCCTGGCCGCCGGCAACTGCGTGGTGCTCAAGCCCGCCGAGCAGACGCCGCTGTCCATCACCCTGCTGGCCGAACTGGTCGGCGACCTGCTGCCGCCGGGCGTACTCAATATCGTCCAGGGCTACGGCCGCGAGGCTGGCCAGGCCCTGGCCACCAGCAAGCGCATCGCCAAGATCGCCTTCACCGGCTCCACCCCGGTAGGCTCGCACATCCTCAAGTGCGCCGCGGAAAACATCATCCCCAGCACCGTGGAGCTGGGCGGCAAGAGCCCGAACATCTTCTTCGAGGACATCATGCAGGCCGAGCCGGCCTTCATCGAAAAGGCCGCCGAAGGCCTGGTGCTGGCCTTCTTCAACCAGGGTGAGGTCTGCACCTGCCCGTCCCGGGCGCTGGTGCAGGAGTCGATCTTCGAGCCGTTCATGGCCGAGGTGATGAAGAAGATCAAGGTGATCAAGCGCGGCGACCCGCTGGACACCGAGACCATGGTCGGCGCCCAGGCGTCCCAGCAGCAGTACGACAAGATCCTCAGCTACCTGGACATCGCCCAGCAAGAAGGGGCCGAGCTGCTCACCGGCGGCGCCACCGAGAAACTCGAAGGCGACCTGGCCAGCGGTTATTACATCCAGCCGACGCTGCTCAAGGGCACCAACAAAATGCGCGTGTTCCAGGAGGAGATCTTCGGCCCGGTGGTCGGCGTGACGACCTTCAAGGACGAAGCCGAGGCCCTGGCTATCGCCAACGACACCGAGTTCGGCCTCGGCGCCGGGGTGTGGACCCGCGACATCAACCGCGCCTACCGCATGGGCCGCGGGATCAAGGCCGGGCGTGTCTGGACCAACTGCTACCACCTGTACCCGGCCCACGCCGCGTTCGGTGGCTACAAGAAGTCCGGGGTCGGGCGTGAAACCCACAAGATGATGCTCGACCACTACCAGCAGACCAAGAACCTGCTGATCAGCTACGACATCAACCCGCTGGGCTTCTTCTGACGCCCACCCGCGCCAAGCCGGATCACCGGCCTGGCGCGGCCTTGAGCCCCCTGCAACAGAATCAAACGCTTGCTTGGATTGCGCTTTCCAAACGCTTTAGGCAGCATCGGGCTGACGGTCTGGCATAGCGCCTGCATTGCCGAGACAGCCCATCACCAGAAGCCGAGGCCCGCCATGCGCATTGTCCAAGCCACCCTGGAACATCTGGACCTGCTGACCCCGCTGTTCGTCAAATACCGCGAGTTTTACGACGAGCTGCCCTTCCCCGACTCGTCGCGCAAATTCCTGGAAACCCGCCTCAAGCGCAAGGAGTCGGTGATCTACCTGGCCCTGGCCGATGACGAAGACAAGCTGATGGGCTTCTGCCAGCTCTACCCCAGCTTCTCCTCGCTCTCGCTCAAGCGCGTGTGGATCCTCAACGACATCTACGTGGCCGAAGACGCGCGCCGGCAACTGGTGGCCGACCGCCTGCTGCAGACCGCGAAGAAAATGGCCAGGGACACCAACGCGGTGCGCATGCGCGTCGCTACCAGCCGCGACAACGAAGTCGCGCACAAGGTGTACGAATCCATCGGTTTCGTCGAAGACAGCCAGTTCAAGAACTACGTGCTGCCCATCAACAGCGACTGAAACCGGCCACCGGCACTGCACACCGCCTCGGGTGGCAGTGCCGAACCGCGAAACTTGCCGCCTCCCCGCCCGCCGCTTATGGTGGTCTGCCCTTTCGACCGGAGCCACTGACGCATGTGGTCGTTCCGTGCCTGGCGCCGCCAGCGCATTCTTTCCCGCCACCCCGTGGACCCCGCAGCCTGGGCCACCGTGCGCCAGCGCCTGCCGATCCTCGACGGCCTGAGCGATGCCGAAGACCAGCGCCTGCGTGAGCGCGCCGTGCTGTTCCTGCACGGCAAGCACCTCAGCGCCCTGCCCGGCGTCGAGCTGGACGGCACCGACCGCCTGACCCTGGCCGCCCTGGCCGAGCTGCCCTTGCTGCACCTGGCTGACCTCAACTGGTACCAGGGCTTCCACGAGATCGTCCTGTACCCCGATGATTTCGTCAGCCCGCAGCGCCACCGCGACGCCAGCGGCATCGAACACGAATGGGACGGCGAACACAGCGGCGAAGCCTGGCAACAGGGGCCGGTGATCCTCGCCTGGCCGGGCGTCCAGTCCAGCGGTAGCTGGGACGGCTACAACCTGGTGATCCACGAGCTGGCCCACAAGCTGGACATGCTCAACGGCGACGCCAACGGCCTGCCGCCCCTGCACCGCGGCATGCGCATCGACGAATGGGCCAGCGCCATGCAGGGCGCCTTCGACCAGATGAACGCCGAACTGGATGCCGACCCGGAGACGGAAACGCCGATCGACCCGTACGCGGCCGAGAACCCGGCGGAATTTTTTGCGGTAACCAGTGAGTATTTCTTCAGCGCGCCGGATCTATTGCTCGAGACGTTCCCCCAGGTCTACGCGCAACTGGCCCTGTTCTACCGCCAGGACCCGCACCAGCGCCTGCAGCAGTTGCTCATCGACCACCCGGACTACCGCGAGCGGCCGGACGATCCGCCTGTCGCGACCAATGGCTAGGTAAACCGACGTAGCAACGCCTTGGGAATGTGCCTATAATCCCGCCACTTTTTTGGCCCACCAGGGAGTCCCCCCAATGAGCTACAGCAAGATTCCAGCCGGCAAAGAGCTGCCGAACGACATCTACGTCGCCATCGAGATCCCGGCCAACCACGCGCCGATCAAATACGAGATCGATCACGACACCGACTGCCTGATGGTCGACCGTTTCATGGCCACCCCGATGTTCTACCCGGCCAACTACGGTTTCATCCCGCACACCCTGGCCGACGACGGTGATCCGCTGGACGTCCTGGTCGTGACCCCGTACCCGGTCGCCCCAGGTTCCGTGATCCGCGCCCGTCCGGTTGGCGTGCTGCACATGACCGACGAAGCCGGCGGTGACGCCAAGCTGATCGCCGTTCCGCACGACAAGCTGAGCCAGCTGTACGTGGACGTTAAGGAATACACCGACCTGCCTGCGCTGCTCCTGGAGCAAATCAAGCACTTCTTCGAGAACTACAAGGACCTCGAAAAAGGCAAGTGGGTCAAGGTTGAAGGCTGGGGCAACGCTGACGCCGCCCGCGCCGAAATCATCAAGGCAGCTGCGGCCTACCAAAAGTAAGCCACAGCTACCCCCTGAAAGCCGGCCACAAGCCGGCTTTTTTATTGCCTGCGATTTGCCCCGGACGCCCGTCGAACCCACAGGCCGAACGCGTTCTTTGGTCGGGCTTGGCTGACCGGACGGTCAGCCCGTATGCTCGCCTCTTTTTGGTGCGAGCCTGGCCCATGTCCCTAGCTGACCTGTTGTTGCTGATCGCCGCCGGTTTCGCGGCGGGCGGCATGAATGCCCTTGCCGGGGGCGGCACGTTCTTTTCCTTCCCCGCACTGCTCGCTGCCGGCCTGCCACCGGTGACCGCCAATGCGACCAATGCCGTCGCGCTCTGGCCCGCCAGCCTGGCGGGGGCCTGGGCGGCCCGCGAATCGCTGCGCCCCCTGGGCCGCTACCTGCTTCCGCTGTTGCTCGCCGGCTTGTGCGGCGGCCTGCTCGGCGGGCTGTTGCTGCTGGCCGGTGGCGATTCGGTGTTCGCCCTGCTGATTCCCTGGTTGCTGCTGGCGGCCACCGCCCTGTTCGCCGCGAGCCCCTGGCTGAGCCGCTGGCTGGCGGCGCGTCGCGCGGAAGCCCTGCACCCGCCCCATGGTCCGCTGTCACTCGGCGCGCACGTGGTGGTGTCGATCTATGGCGGCTACTTCGGCGCGGGCATGGGCATCCTGCAACTGGCGGCGTTTTCCATCGAGGGCCACCCCCTGGCCCGGGCCAACGCCCTGAAGAACCTGATTTCCGCCGTGATCTACAGCATCGCCACCGTCACTTTCGTGGTGGCCGGGCGGGTCAGCTGGTACGAGCTGGTCATCCTGCTGATCGGCGCCACCGTCGGCGGTTATGCCGGCGGCGCCCTGGGCCAGCGCCTGCCGCCGATATTCCTGCGCACCCTGGTGATCCTGGTCGGCAGCGGCATGACCCTGTACTACTTCTGGAAGACCTACGGCGCCGTTTGAACCGGGGCCCCGAGCGGCCCGCTGATTTGCCCGCGCGGCACGGCTCTGCTAGTGTCGCGCCCGTTCCGATGCCGCCGAGACCCACCGCCATGGCCCGTAAAAAAGCCACGCTCGACTTCGAGCAGTCCCTCACCGACTTGCAGAACCTGGTCGAACGCCTGGAAAACGGCGAACTGTCATTGGAAGACTCGCTGACCGCCTTCGAACAGGGCATCCGCCTGACCCGCGACTGCCAGGCCGCCCTGGCCCAGGCCGAGCAGAAGGTGCAGATCCTGCTGGAGCGCGATGGCGAGCTGGAGGAAGCCCCCTTCGACGCGGAACCCGAGGCATGATCGCGGCCTACCAGGCCCAGTGCCAGCGCCGCGTCGACGCCGCCCTCGACACGCTCTTCACCGCCCCGACCCCAGAGGTGGAACGCCTGTACAGCGCCATGCGCTACAGCGTGATGAACGGCGGCAAACGGGTTCGCCCGCTGCTGGCCTATGCCGCCTGCGAAGCCCTGGGCGGCGAAGCCGGCCAGGCCGATGGCGCCGCCTGCGCCGTCGAACTGATCCACGCCTATTCCCTGGTCCACGACGACCTGCCGGCCATGGACGACGACGACCTGCGCCGCGGCCAGCCGACCACCCACAAGGCCTTCGACGAGGCCAGTGCCATTCTCGCCGGCGACGGTCTGCAGAGCCTGGCGTTCGAGGCCCTGGCCGACGCCCGGCTCAACCCGGTCAACACCGACCTGCGCCTGGCCATGATCAGCACCCTGGCCCGCGCCGCCGGCCCGGCGGGCATGGTCGGTGGCCAGGCCATCGACCTCGGTGCCGTGGGCCGCAAGCTCGACCAGGCCGCCCTGGAATTCATGCACCGGCACAAGACCGGCGCACTGATCGAAGCCAGCGTGCGCCTCGGTGCCCTGGCCAGCGCCCGCGCCGACGAGCGCGCGCTGAATGCCCTGCACACCTACGCCCGGGCCATTGGCCTGGCGTTCCAGGTGCAGGACGACATCCTCGACGTCGAGAGCGATACCGCGACCCTCGGCAAGACCCAGGGCAAGGACCAGGCCAACGACAAGCCGACCTACCCGGCCCTGCTCGGCCTCGACGCGGCCAAGGCCTATGCCCTGGAGCTGCGCGACCAGGCCCTGCATGCGCTGCGCCCCTTCGACCACGCCGCCGAGCCGCTGCGTGAGCTGGCGCGCTACATCGTCGAACGGCGCAGCTGACGCCATCATCCGCAGACGCAGAGAGATGAAACGACCCCTGGCATCCGCCCTGCTCCTGCTCACCGCCAGCCAGGCGTGGGGCCTGGACGGCCAGGGCAACTCGGTCGATCGCTTCACGGTCGCCAGCAGCCTCGGCACCGCCGGCACCAGCGCCTCCACCAGTCAGGCGCTGACCCCATACGAACGCGCCCATGACGATGCCCTGGCCTACGTCGCCTCCGCGGGCGACATCCACGGCGCACACCTGCAAAGCGCGCTGCGTCACTACCGGCACGCCCACCCGCACACCACGCTGAGTGACATGCAACTGGCCCGGGCCATCGCCTCGATCCGATGACCGCCGCCCCGGCGTCATCACTCCGATCTATGGCCGCATGATCGCCACGTGAGGCTTGCTTTACCCCGGCGACCAGCCTTCTAAGATGGGCTCCATAACGACAAGACGTCTGGAGCCGCCATGCCCTTCCCCGCCCTGCTGATCGCCAACCGTGGCGAGATCGCCATCCGCATTGCCCAGGCCTGCGCCGATCTCGGCATCCGTTCGGTGGCGGTGTTCGCCGAAGACGACAGCGCCTGCCTGCATGTGCGCAAGGCCGATCTCGCCGTGCCGCTCGCCGGGCGTGGCGTTGCCGCCTACCTGGACATGGACCCGTTGATCGCCATCGCCCGCGAACAAGGCTGCGCGGCCATCCACCCCGGCTACGGTTTTCTCGCCGAGAACGCCGAGTTCGCCCGCCGTTGCCAGGCCGCCGGCCTGACCTTCGTCGGCCCGACGCCCGAAACGCTGCAGCTGTTCGGTGACAAGGCCGCCGCCCGTGCCCTGGCCGAGCGCTGTGCGGTGCCGCTGGTGCGCGGGATCAACCGCGCGATCACCCTGGACGAAGCCCGGGACTTCCTGCGCAGCCTCGGACCGGGAGGCGCGGTGATGCTCAAGGCCCTGGCCGGTGGCGGCGGACGCGGCATGCGCGCGGTGTTCGACGAGGCGTCCCTCGCCGAGGCCTACACCCGTTGCCAGTCGGAAGCCCGCGCCGCCTTCGGTGCCGACGGGCTGTACGTGGAGCAACTGGTGAGCGAGGCCCGGCACATCGAAATCCAGGTGATCGGTGACGGCAGCGGCGCGGTCAGCCACCTGTGGGAGCGCGATTGCAGCCTGCAGCGGCGCCAGCAGAAGCTGGTGGAAATCGCCCCCAGCCCCGGCCTGGACCCGGCCCTTCGCGAACCGATGATCGCCGCCGCCCTGAGCCTCGCCGCCGAGGTGCGCTACCAGGGCCTGGGCACCTTCGAGTTTCTGCTGGATACGCAACAGCCGGGGCGCTTCTATTTCATGGAAGCCAACCCGCGCATCCAGGTCGAGCACACCGTCACCGAGCAGGTCACCGGCGTCGACCTGCTGCACACCCAGCTGCGCCTGGCCGCCGGCAAGACGCTGGCCGAACTGGGCCTGACCCAGCCACCCCGGCTGAACGGCTGCGCGGTGCAGGTGCGGATCAACCTGGAAGGCATGGCCAGCGACGGCAGCACCCGCCCGGTAACCGGCGTGCTCAGTGCCTACGAGCCGCCCAGCGGGCCGGGCCTGCGCGTGGACGGCTGCGGCTACGCCGGCTACCCGTACAACCCCGGCTACGACTCGCTGCTGGCCAAGCTGATCAGCCATGGCCCGGATTACTCCGCCGCCCTGCACCGGGCCTACCGTGGCCTGTGCGAGTTCCGCCTGGAGGGCGTGGCGAGCAACCTGCACCTGCTGCAGACCCTGTTGCGCCTGCCGGAAGTCGCCGACAACCAGGTCAGCACCCGCTTCGTCGAGCACCACCTTGAGCGCTTGCTGGCTGCGCAGCCCCAGGCCCATGCGCACCTGTACTTCGCCCAGGCACCCGACGCGACCCGCGATAGCGCGCACACCGTCGATGCCCCACCCGGCTGCCTGGCGCAGACCACGCCGAGCACCGGCGTGGTGGTCAGTCTGGACGTGGCGGAAGGCGACGCGATCGCCGCCGGGCAACGGGTCGCCGTGCTCGAGGCGATGAAGATGGAATTCGAGATCAAGGCCAGCCACAGCGGCATCGTCCGCGCCCTGGCCGTGCAGCCGGGCCAGGCCGTGGGCGAAGGCCAGCCGCTGCTGTTCCTCGAACCCGCCGAAGTGGCTGGCGACCTGGCCCTGAGCGAAGAGCGCGTCGACCTCGATCACCTGCGCGCCGACCTGGCCGAAGTGCTCGAGCGCCACGCCATCACCCGCGACGCGCGCCGCCCCGAGGCCGTGGCCAAGCGACGCAAGACCGGCCAGCGCACCACCCGCGAGAACCTCGACGACCTGCTCGACGCCGGCAGCTTCATCGAATACGGCGCCCTGGCCCTGGCCGCCCAACGGCGCCGACGTTCAGCAGAAGAACTGATCGCCCAGAGCCCGGCCGACGGCCTGGTGGCGGGCCTGGGCACGGTGAACGCCGAGGACTTCGGCGACCAGGCCGCTCGCTGCATGGTCATCGCCTACGACTACACGGTGTTCGCCGGCACCCAGGGGGTGATGAACCACAAGAAGACCGACCGCATGCTGCAACTGGCCGAGCAATGGCGCCTGCCCCTGGTGCTGTTCGCCGAGGGCGGTGGCGGGCGGCCGGGCGATACCGACTTCGTCGGCGTGGCCGGCCTGGACTGCCACACCTTCGTCGCCATGGCGCGCCTGTCCGGGCAGGTGCCGCTGGTGGGCGTGGTGTCCGGTCGCTGCTTCGCCGGCAATGCCGCGCTGCTCGGCTGCTGCGACCTGATCATCGCCACCGACAACGCCAGCATCGGCATGGCGGGCCCGGCAATGATCGAGGGCGGCGGCCTGGGGCGTTTCACCCCGGAACAGGTCGGCCCGGTGAACGTGCAAGGCCCCAACGGGGTGATCGACGTGCAGGTCCGCGATGAAGCCGAAGCGGTGCGCGTGGCCAAGCAGTACCTGGGGTATTTCCAGGGCGAGCTGCCGGGCTGGCACTGCGCGGATCAGCGCGAGCTGCGGCAGCTGATTCCGGAGAACCGCCTGCGGGTCTACGACATCCGCCAGGTGATCCGCACCCTGGCCGACCAGGACTCGGTGCTGGAGCTGCGCCCGGGCTTCGCCCCCGGCCTGATCACCGCACTGATCCGCATCGAAGGCAAACCCTTCGGCCTGATCGCCAACAACCCGGCCCACCTGGGCGGCGCCATCGATGCCCAGGCCGGCGACAAGGCCGCGCGCTTCATGCAGCTGTGCAATGCGTTCGACCTGCCGATGGTCTCGCTCTGCGACACCCCGGGTTTCATGGTCGGCCCGGAGGCAGAGAAACAGGCCACGGTGCGCCACGTGTCGCGGATGTTCGTGGCAGCCGCCAGCCTGACGGTGCCGTTCTTCACCGTGGTGCTGCGCAAGGGCTACGGCCTGGGCGCCCAGGCCATGGCCGCCGGCAGCTTCCATTCGCCACTGTTCACCATCGCCTGGCCCAGCGGCGAGTTCGGCGCCATGGGCCTGGAAGGCGCGGTGCGCCTGGGCTTTGCCAAGGAGCTGGCGGCCCAGGAAGACCCGGCAGCCCGCCAGGCGCTGTTCGACAAGCTGGTGGCCAAGGCCTACCAGAACGGCAAGGCCATCAACATGGCCAGCTTCCTGGAGATCGACGCGGTGATCGACCCGCAGGAAACCCGGGCCTGGCTGGTGCGCGGACTCAATGCCGCCCCCCGCCCAGGCCCGCGCACCGGCGAAAAACGCCACCTGGACACCTGGTAGCCGGGCTTCGGCGCCTCGCCCGCTCGCGGTGAGGCGCTGAACTACCGTCGCCGCCGGACTGGTCGATGGGCGTTTTACGCAACGCCATGTTTGGGCAGTTTCCGGCGCATCGGGTAAACTGCCGAATCTTCTAATGCCTATAACGATTCGCCTGATGCCGACGACTTTCCATGAGATTCCCCGTGAGCGCCCGCAGACGCCGCTGCTAGACCGCGCCAACACGCCGGACGAGCTGCGCCGCCTGGGAGAGGCCGAGCTGGAAACCCTGGCCGATGAACTGCGCCAGTACCTGCTCTACACGGTCGGCCAGACCGGCGGCCACTTCGGCGCCGGCCTGGGGGTGATCGAACTGACCATCGCCCTGCACTACGTATTCGACACCCCGGATGATCGCCTGGTCTGGGACGTCGGCCACCAGGCCTATCCGCACAAGATTCTCACCGGCCGCCGCGAGCGCATGGGCAGCCTGCGCCAGAAGGACGGCGTCGCCGCCTTCCCGCGTCGCACCGAGAGCGAGTACGACACCTTCGGCGTCGGCCACTCCAGCACCAGCATCAGTGCCGCCCTCGGCATGGCCATCGCGGCCCGCCTGAGCGGCAGCAAGCGCAAGTCGGTGGCGGTGATCGGCGACGGCGCGCTGACCGCCGGCATGGCGTTCGAGGCCCTCAACCACGCCTCGGATGTCGGTGCCAACATGCTGGTGGTGCTCAACGACAACGACATGTCGATCTCGCGCAACGTCGGCGGCCTGTCCAACTACCTGGCCAAGATCCTCTCCAGCCGCACCTACGCCAGCATGCGCGAGGGCAGCAAGAAGGTGCTGTCGCGCCTGCCCGGCGCCTGGGAAATCGCCCGCAAGACCGAAGAACACGCCAAGGGCATGCTGGTCCCCGGCACCCTGTTCGAAGAGCTGGGCTGGAACTACATCGGCCCCATCGACGGCCACGACCTGCCCACCCTGCTGGCCACCCTGCGCAACATGCGCGACCTGGACGGCCCGCAGTTCCTGCATGTGGTGACCAAGAAGGGCAAGGGCTTCGCCCCGGCCGAGATCGACCCGATCGGCTACCACGCGATCACCAAGCTGGAGCCGATCAAGGCCAGCGCCGCCCAGGCCAAGCCGGCCTCCGGTCCCAAGTATTCCAGCGTGTTCGGCCAGTGGCTGTGCGACATGGCCGCCGAAGACCCGCGCCTGGTCGGCATCACCCCGGCGATGAAGGAAGGCTCGGACCTGGTGGCCTTCAGCGAACGCTACCCCGAGCGCTACTTCGACGTCGCCATCGCCGAGCAGCACGCGGTCACCCTGGCCGCCGGCATGGCCTGCGACGGCGTGAAACCGGTGGTGGCGATCTACTCCACCTTCCTGCAGCGCGCCTACGACCAGTTGATCCATGACGTGGCGGTCCAGCACCTCGACGTGCTGTTCGCCATCGACCGCGCCGGCCTGGTGGGCGAAGACGGCCCGACCCACGCCGGCAGCTTCGACCTCTCCTACCTGCGCTGCATCCCCGGCATGCTGGTGATGACCCCCAGCGACGAGAACGAACTGCGCCGCATGCTGACCACCGGCTACCTGTTCGATGGCCCGGCGGCCGTGCGCTACCCGCGCGGCAGTGGCCCGAACGCGCCGATCGACGCCGCCCTGCAACCGCTGGAAATCGGCAAGGGCGTGGTCCGCCGCGAAGGCCAGGGCGTGGCCCTGCTGGTGTTCGGCGTGCAGCTGAGCGAGGCGCTGAAGGTCGGCGAGACCCTGGATGCCACGGTGGTCGACATGCGCTTCGTCAAGCCGCTCGACGAAGCCCTGGTTCGCGACCTGGCGGCCCGCCACGGGTTGCTGGTGACCCTCGAGGAAAACAGCATCATGGGCGGCGCCGGCAGCGCGGTGAGTGAATTCCTCGCCCGCGAAGTCCTCGCCACGCCGGTGCTGCACCTGGGCCTGCCGGACTACTACGTCGAGCACGCCAAGCCGGCACAGATGCTCGCCGAATGTGGCCTGGACGAAGCCGGCATCGAAGCCGCGGTTCGCGCCCGCCTGGAGCGCCTCGCCCCCTGATGGCCCCTGGCCGTCACCTCGGCCCGTTTTTTGCTGTTGATCGTGCCTCACGGTTGAGCATTGACGGGTCGTCGGGAGACGGCCGGGAGCTCGTATGCCGTTGCGCAGTCACACAATGGATTTCAAGGGCCGCGAGCGACGCTGGCTGGGCAAGACTGGCAACCGCCTGGGTCGTCACGACAGTTAACCCGCTGCCTTCTATCCCAGCAGCGCCCCCTCAGCTTGCACTGCAGGCCATTGCGCACTAAGGTTCGCCGCATTCCATGACATCGCCCAGGGTGCGCCGCGCAAGCGGCGTTAAACGGGAAGCCGGTGCGCTCGCCAGAGCCAACCCGGCGCTGCCCCCGCAACGGTAATCGACGGCAAGCCCAGGCTTGCCACCCTGTCCAACCGCCACTGGGTTCACCCGGGAAGGCGGACAGGGGTCGAGAGCCCGGAGACCGGCCCTGGCGATTCGACCGATGCTGCGGAGGGCGGCGTGGTCAAGCGTCGGCCTGCCCGCGTTTGCCCCCTGCCCTCCTCGAAGCCTGCGATCTTTTGAGGACCCCCTTCCATGAAACACACGCCCCTGGCCCTGGCCACCGCCCTCAGCGCCTGCTCCGCCCTGGCCGACCCGGTGCTCCACGAGGCGTCGCCCCTGGTGATCACCTCGGGCCGCATCGCCGAACCCCAGCGGCAGGCCACCGCCGCCACCACGGTGTTCGAGCGCACGGACATCGAGCGCCTGCAAGTCAGCAGCGTGCCCGAGCTGCTCAGCCGCGTGCCCGGGGTGTCCATCGTGCAGAACGGCGGGCGCGGCAGCCTGACCAGCCTGTTCCTGCGCGGCGCCAACGCCAACCAGACCCTGGTGCTGGTCGACGGCGTGCGGCTCAACGCGGCGGCCAGCGGCCTGGCCCGCCTGGAGTTCCTCAGTCCCGAGCAGATCGAGCGCGTCGAAGTGGTCCGCGGCCCGCGCTCGGCGCTGTATGGCGCCGACGCCATTGGCGGCGTGATCCAGATCTTCACCCGCCGTGGCAGCGAGGGGCTGCAGCCGCGCCTGCGTCTGGCCGCCGGCACCCAGCAGACCTTCGAGCGCAGCCTGGGCCTGTCGGGCGGCGATGAGCGCACCCGCTTCGACCTCGGTGCCAGCCTGGTGGAAGGTGCCGGCTTCGACCGCTCCCAGGACAGCCGCGGCCTCGACGCCGACCACGACGGCCTGCGGCGCAAGGCCTTCAACCTGAACCTGGAGCACCGCTTCAACGACCAACTGACGGCGGGCCTGACGCTGCTCGACCAGCGGGGCGAAAGCGAATACGACGACCTGTTCAGCTTCGCGCCGGGCAACCCCAGCGAGCGTTTCAGCGTCTCCAGCGCCGCCGCCCACCTGGAGGCCCAACTCAGCGAGCGCTGGACCAGCCGCCTGGAAATCGGCCACAGCGAGGACAAGAGCGAGAACCGCGACCCGGTCAACGCCGACAACAACTACGCGTTCAACACCTACCGTGACAGCGTCGGCTGGCTGAACACCCTGCAACTGAGCGACACCCAGCAGGTCCTGGTGGGCCTGGACTGGTACGAGGACCGCCTGGGCACCGATGCCGATTTCAGCCAGAACGAACGCTGGAACCAGGCCGCGTTCATCCAGCACCGCTACCGCGGCGACGGCTTCGCCACCGAGCTGGGCCTGCGCCACGACGACAACGAGCAGTTCGGCAGCGAGAACACCTGGAACGCGGCCCTGACCCTGGACCTGGCCGAACGCCTGGAGCTGGTGCTGAGCTACGGTGAAGGCTTCCACGCCCCCACCTTCAACGACCTCTACTACCCCACCAGCGCCTTCTACGGCGGCAACCCGGACCTCGAGGCCGAACGCTCCAGGACCTACGAAGTGCAGCTGCGCGGCGATCACCTGGACACGCGCTGGAGCCTGTCGGCCTACCGTACCGAGGTGAAGGACCTGATCAGCGTGGTCAGCGATCCGACGACCTTCTTCAGCACCCCGATGAACGTCAACCAGGCCCGCCTGCAGGGCATGGAGCTCGAACTCGAACGGGAGCTGTTCGGCTGGCAGGCGACCCTGGGCGCCAGCCTGCTCGACCCGCGCGACCGCGACAGCGGCCACACCCTGCCGCGCCGGGCCAAACGCAGCCTGAGTCTGGACCTGGATCGGCGGTTCGGTGCCTTCGGCGCGGGCCTCAGCTGGCAGGCGTTCTCCGGCCGCTACGACGACGCGGCCAACAGCCGCGAGATCGCCGGCTACGGCCTGCTCGGCGCCCGCGCCAGCTGGCAGATGAACGAGGCGCTGCAATGGCAGGTGAAGGTCGACAACCTGCTGGACAAGGATTACTCCCAGGCGCTGTACAGCCGCCCGGACGATGCGTTCTTCAGCAGTGTCGAGTACTACGGCTACCGCGAAGAGGGCCGCAGCGCCCTGCTCTCGCTGACCTGGACGCCGCAGCTCTAAGTGCGCGCCACGTAGGGTGGGTTAGCGGCGCGGCACGCCAACCTTGCAGGCGCGGGATGAACGTGGAGCGCCGCGTAACCCACCAGGCGATGGATCGCGCTGCACGGTGGTGGGTTACGCCGCATCAAGCAAAGAGAATCAACCAACCACCGCGACAAGCGGCTAACCCACCCTACAGGAGCGGTGCGCTTCCTGTGGCGCTAACGCGCCTCCACCATACGCTCACATAGCCGCTCAATGGCCTCCAGCATCTGCCGGCTGGGCCTTTCCAACCCTTTGTCCGGTACCGCCCACACCTGCCCCAGACGTACCGCGTGCAACTGCGGCCAAGCCTGCCAGACCTCCAGTTCGGCATGGCTGCCGCCGAGAATCACGTCCGGGTCACGCGCCAACACCGCTTCGACGCTGACCTGAGGCGCCGGCTGCGGCAGGTCATCGAACAGGTTGCGTGCACCGCACACCTGCAAGGCATCGCCGATCAGTTGCCGGCCCCCAATGGTGTAAAGCGGCTGATGCCAGATCTGGTAGAACACCGTGAGCGGCTGATCGCGTCGGTAGCGTTGGCGCAACCTGTCCAGATCGTTCCGAAACGCGGCGGCCAGTTGCTCGCCCCGCTCCGTGCGGCCAATTCGCTGGCCAATGCGCACGAACGCATCGCCGAGCTGCTCGAGGCGCTGCGGCTCGACAATCATCAGATCGATACCTAACCCCCGCAACTGCGCCTGTTGCGCCGGCGGCACGCTGCCCGGCGCGATCAGGATCAGATCCGGCGCCAGCTGCAGCAGACGTTCGAACTCCAGCTGGCCATAACGACCGACAGTAGGCAGGTGCGCCAGTGCCGCGGGGCGCTCATCCCCGTCGAGCACACCGACCAACTGATCGGCCGCATCCAGATCGAGCATGATTTCACTCAGCGAAGGCGCCAGGCTCACCACCCGCTCCACCGCCTGCGCCGAGCAGGACAGGAGAGCGAGCAGGCACGCGCAGAGGCGGAGCATCAGGCCAGCTGGCGAGGAATGCGGTAGAGGTAGAGCAGGACGACGCTGGACAGCGCCAGGAGAATCAGGGGGATGGCTTCCAGCCCGGCAAACACCGCGATGGCGGCGATCCAGGCCGGCAGCCCGGCGCCCAGGAAGGCCAGGCGGCGGCGATTGGCCAGTTCCAGCCAGGCTGCGGGCTCATCCGGGGTGTCGAGGGCTTTTTGGGTGTCGATCAGGGCGCGCTTGTAGCCACTGAACAGCGGCAGGCTGACGAACATCGAGGCCATGCCGGCGACGAACAGCGGCATGGCCAGGACGCCGAGCTGGCGGTTATCGCCGAACAGCAGGTTGAGCACGAACAGCGGTGCCAGGGTCAGGCCCAACTGCCGCCACCAGACGAGCGCCAGGCGGCGCCGGACCTCGTTGCGTGTCACACCTCGACCTCACCCTGGTGCAGGCTGCCGAGCATGTGCCCGAGCTTGCCGGCCTTGGTCGCCAGGTACTTCTTGTTGTGCGGGTTGTGGCCGATCTGCAGCGGCACGCGCTTGGCCACCGGGATGCCCATGTCGCCCAGCGCCTTGACCTTACGCGGGTTGTTGGTCATCAGGTTGAGGCTGCTGATGCCCAGGTGTTCGAGCATCGGCAGGCAGATCGCGTAGTCACGCTGGTCGGCACCGAAGCCCAGGCGCTCGTTGGCCTCGACGGTGTCGGCGCCGCCGTCCTGCAGTTCGTAGGCGCGGATCTTGTTCAGCAGGCCGATGCCACGGCCTTCCTGGCGCAGGTACAGCAGCACGCCGCGGCCTTCGCTGGCGATGGCACGCAGGGCTGCTTCGAGCTGGAAGCCGCAGTCGCAACGCAGGCTGAACAGCGCATCGCCGGTCAGGCATTCCGAATGCAGGCGCCCCAGGACCGGCTCACCATTGGCCACGTCGCCGTAGGTCAGCGCGACATGCTCCTTGCCCGTGGCCTTTTCGAGAAAGCCATGCATGGTGAACACGCCGAACGGCGTGGGCAGTTGGGAGGCGGCGACGAAAACGACAGGCACCGGATGCTCCTAGAAAGTGGGTAAGGGGCTGAAGATCACGAGGGCCGCATTGTAACAGCAGCCCTGGCCAACCGGTCAGACAGAATTACCGATGAAAAGGATCGAAAACGTCCTCAGTGCTTGGATTCCAGCACCAGCGCATCCTGGTCGACACGCCAGCCGACGCGGTTCAGGAAGCTCATGCCGAGCAGGGCTTCGGTGGGCGAGTTGCCTTCCAGCACCACGGCCTCGACACCCAGCAGTTCCAGGCTGCCGACCTTGACGCTGTTGAGGTTGACCCGCCAGCCACGCACGGTGCCGCTGGCGGTGCTGACCTGCAGCGGGCGGCCGGTGACGCGGTAATCGATGCCCAGGCGCCGGGCGTGGCCGTCATTCAGGGCCACGGAGGTGGCGCCGGTGTCCACCAGGAACTGCACCGGGTGGCCATTCACCGAGCCGGCCACCCAGTAGTGACCGCCAATGCCCTTGGCAATGCTCAGCTGCTGTCGGCTGGCCTCGGCGAAGCCATTGCTGTACTCGCGGCTCAGCGGGTAGCTGCGCTCCACGCCGTCCACGCGCAGCACCGCGCTGCGGCTGTCGGCACTGACCACCACCACGCCACCCGGACCGGCCTGTCCGACCCTGACCAGTTTGCGCTGGCCATCGACATTGATCACGGCAGCGCCGGGGAAGAGACCGACCACCAGCACCTGCGAGGCTGCCAGGACGCTTTCGGCAGCGACCAGCACGACACCGGCACACAACAAGGCGAATCCACGCATCGAGCTTCTCGCACCTACTCAGTCAAAGGGATACGGCTGCTGCCACTGGACGAACAGGGGACGCAGGCTGCCACGGGCGACCAGTTCATCCATACGCCGGTCGTACAGCTCCATCAGCTTCTGGCCACGGGGCGTGTCCGCGAAGCCCAGGTAGAGCGGCAGGCGCGTCAGGTCGGTGATGCGGTAGCGGCTCGGATCGGCGGCCGTTTCCAGTACATCGTCGACCTCAGTGCGCGCATCGATGTAGAAGTCCGCATGGTCGTGGTTCAGCATGCCAAGGATACCGCTACGTCGCTGAACTTCCTGGTAGCGCTTCAAATTTGGCAGATACCGCTGGTAGGCGTAGCCGCGCACCCAGACCAGGCGGTAATCCTCCAGAGAGTCCAGCCGGGGCGTCGGTTTGTCGAGCAGCCCGAGCGCGCTGATCTGGTCCGCGTCGTAGTGCCAGCGCGGATAGCGCACGCCGCTCTCGATCTCGTTGAGATAGGAGCCGACCCAGGCATCGGCCTCGCCCCGCTGCACCAGGCCGATGGCCCGGGTGTAGGGAACGCTCTGCATCTCCAGCTTGATGTCGAGGGGCTCGAACACCTCGCGCAGCAGGTCCCACGCCAGCCCGGAGCCATCGGCGTGGGTGTAGTCGGCCCAGACCTCGCTGGCCAGGCGCACTTCCTTGGGCATGGCCGACTCGGCCTGCGCGGTGTTCCCGACCAGCAGTGCAAGCAGCAAGACCCGCCACCAGACAACCATAACCACCCTCTGCACGTCTCCACAGCAGGTGCCAATCGACAACGACCTGATCGCCACGCTAGAAACCCAACCCCGAAGCCAGGCCGTTGGCCCAGCCCCACACCACCACCTGCATGGCCAGCCAGGCGAAGACACCGGCCAGCACGTCATCGATCATGATGCCGACGCCGCCGTGCACATGCCGATCGAGCCAGCGGATCGGCCATGGCTTGAGAATGTCGAACAGGCGGAACATCAGGAAGCCTAGCAGCAACCAGCCCCACCCTTCCGGCACCAGCCAGAGGGTGATCCACATGCCGACCATTTCATCCCAGACGATGCCTTCGTGGTCGTGCACCCGCAGGTCTTCGGCAACCTTGCCGCACAGCCAGAAGCCGAACAGCATGGTGATCCCGAGCATCAGCCAGTAGCCCCAGTCCGGCAGCATCTGCCACAGCGGGATGAATGGCAGCGCCACCAGCGAACCCCAGGTCCCGGGCGCCTTGGGCAAGGTACCGGAGCCGAAGCCGAAGGCTAGGAAATGCCAGGGGTTGGTCCATACCGACGGCGGTATTGGCTTCGAATCAGTCACCACGACTCCCAAAATGTTGATAGCCCCGAGCCGGCGGCTGGATGCAATGCCCATGTTCGTCGAGCAGGTCGACGCCGGCGCCGGCCTCGACACGGCCCACCACATGCACCGGCCAGCCCGCGGCCTGCAGGGGCTCGACGGCCTCCGCCGGCAGGGTATAGGCCAGGCGGTAGTCGTCGCCACCGCCCAACGCACAAGCACGGGCATGCGCCTCGCCACACAGCGCCAGTAGCGCGGTAGACAGCGGCACACGCGATTGTTCGATACACAATTTCACCCCGGAAGCCTGGGCGATATGACCACAGTCAGCCAGCAGGCCATCGGAGATGTCCAGCGCCGCAGTGGCCTTGCCGAGCAGCGCCTGTCCCAGTGCCAGCTGCGGCTGCGGCGACCAGTAACGGGCCAGCAGCGGGTCGGCGACGGCAGGATCGGCCGTCAGGGTGCCCAGCACCAGCGGCAGCGCCCCGGCGGCATCGCCCAGCTCACCGCCCACGCACAGCAGATCGCCAACGCGGGCGCCCCGACGGGTCAGGGCCTGCCCCCGCGGTACACGACCGAACACGGTGAACGTCAGGCTCAGCGGCCCGCGGGTGGTGTCCCCGCCGACCAGGCGAATCCCGCATTGCCCGGCCATGCGTTCCAGGCCGGCGGCGAACGCCTCCAGCCACGCGGCATCCGCCGTGGGCAGGGTCAGGGCCAGGGTGAAACCGATAGGGGTCGCGCCCATGGCCGCCAGGTCGCTGACCGAGACGGCCAGGCCACGCATGGCCAGCAGAAAGGGGTCGGCCCCCTGGGGAACATGCACCCCGTCGACCAGGGTGTCGGTGGAAACCGCCAGTTGCTGGTCGGCAGCCAGTTCGAGCAGGGCGCAGTCGTCGCCGATGCCGAGGGCGACGCCTTCGCCACCCCGCGCACAAGGCGCGGCAGCGAAGTACTGGCGAATCAGCTCGAACTCACCCACCGCATGTGCTCCACGAAAAGCCGGCGGCATGCGGCACGGTGCCACCGTGCGCGCCGGCGTGACGGGGAGAACCCGGGCAGGTGTTCACCGCGGCATCAGCGCTTGTGGGCGCTAACTTCTGCGGCGCGCAGCTGCGGCGCCAGTTTGTCGAGCACGCCGTTGACGAACTTGTGCCCGTCGGTGGCGCCGAAGACCTTGGCCAGTTCGATGCCCTCGTTGATGACCACGCGGTACGGGACATCGATGCGGTTTTTCAGCTCGTAGGTGGACAGGCGCAGGATGGACAGCTCGACCGGGTCGATCTCGTCCAGCGGGCGATCCAGCAGCGGCTGGAAGGCGCCGTCGATCTCGGTCTTCTGACGCGGCACGCCGTGCAGGATCTCGTGGAAATACGCACCGTCGACCTTGCTGAAATCGTTATCGACGCGGAACTGCGCTTCGATCTCGTTCAGCGGCTGACCGGCGATGTGCCACGAATACAGGGCCTGCATGGCCAGCGTACGCGCTTCGCGACGGGCCAGGGTCTTGCCGCTCGGTGCTTTGGGGCCCTTCGGCGGCTGACTGGAATTCTGGCTCACTTGGCCTCCAACTGCGCCAGCAGGCTGACCATTTCCAGGGCGGACAGGGCAGCTTCGGCACCTTTGTTGCCGGCCTTGGTGCCGGAACGCTCGATGGCTTGCTCGATGGAGTCCACGGTCAGCACGCCGAAGGAAACCGGCACGCCGAATTCCATGGACACCTGGGCCAGGCCCTTGGTGCATTCGCCAGCGACGTATTCGAAGTGCGGGGTACCGCCACGGATGACCGCACCCAGGGCGATGATGGCGTCGAACTCGCTGCGCTGTGCGACTTTCTGCGCGACCAGCGGAATTTCGAAGGCACCCGGGGCACGGATGATGGTGATGTCGCTTTCGCTCACGCCGTGGCGAACCAGGGCGTCAACGGCGCCGCTTACCAGGCTTTCGACGACGAAGCTGTTGAAGCGGCCGACCACCAGGGCAAAGCGGCCTTTGGGGGCGATGAAGGTACCTTCGATGGTCTTCAGGGTCATAACGAGTTCTCACAGGGTTTAAAGAGCCAGGGCGCGCATCGGGCGCGCCCTGAAAAGGGTTGTCGCTTGGGGCTGCGCCCACGCCCGGTCAAGCGGGCAGGTATTCTACAACTTCCAGGTCGAAACCGGATATTGCATTGAACTTCATCGGCGAGCTCATCAGGCGCATCTTGCGCACGCCGAGGTCGCGCAGAATCTGCGAGCCGGCGCCCACGGTGCTGTAGGTGGTCGGGTTGGCGACCTTCGCCTCGTTGCCCAGCTGGCGCTCCAGGTGCGCCAGCAGGTCCGGGCCGGTCAGCGGGTTGCCCAGCAGCAGCACCACGCCGCTGCCGTCCTTGGCCACTTCGGCCATGGCAGCACGCAGGCTCCAGCGCCCCGGCTGCTTGACCATGAACAGGTCGCGCAGCGGGTCCATGTTGTGCACGCGCACCAGGGTCGCCTCTTCCGGGCAGATTTCACCCAGGGTCAGGGCCATGTGCACGTCGCCTTCGACGGCGTCGCGGTAGGTCACCAGGTTGAACTGGCCCAGCTCGCTGTCCAGGACCTGCTCGCTGACGCGCTCGACCGTGCGCTCGTGGATCAGGCGGTAGTGGATCAGGTCGGCGATGGTGCCGATCTTGATGCCGTGCTCCTGGGCGAAGACTTCCAGTTCCGGGCGACGGGCCATGGTGCCGTCGTCGTTCATGATTTCGCAGATCACCCCGCTCGGCTCGAACCCGCCCATGCGCGCCAGGTCGCAGGCCGCCTCGGTGTGGCCGGCACGGGCCAGCACACCGCCGGGCTGGGCCATCAGCGGGAAGATGTGGCCCGGGCTGACGATGTCATCGGCCTTGGCGTTGCGGGCGGCGGCGGCCTGCACGGTACGGGCGCGGTCAGCGGCGGAAATGCCGGTGGTGACGCCTTCGGCCGCTTCGATGGAGACGGTGAACTTGGTGCCGAAGCCGGAACCGTTGCGCGGCGCCATCAGCGGCAGCTTGAGGGTTTCGCAGCGCTCGCGGGTCATCGGCATGCAGATCAGGCCACGGGCGAAACGCGCCATGAAGTTGATGTGTTCGGCGGTCACGCATTCCGAGGCGATGATCAGGTCGCCCTCGTTCTCGCGGTCCTCGTCATCCATGAGGATGACCATCTTGCCGGCGCGGATGTCTTCAACCAGTTCTTCGATGCTATTGAGTGCCATGCGGGCAATTCCTTAATGCTTCATGTAGCCGTGTTCGGCCAGAAAACTTTCGGTGACGCCGGAGGACTTCGGGTCGGCGGCCTTGTCGCCGAGCAGCAGGCGCTCGAGGTAGCGCGCCAGCAGGTCCACTTCGAGGTTCACCTGACGTCCAGGACGGTAGTCGGCCATGATGGTTTCGGCCAGCGTGTGCGGCACGATGGTCAGCTCGAATTCGGCGCCATTCACCGCATTGACCGTGAGGCTGGTGCCATCGACGGTGATCGAGCCCTTGTGCGCGATGTACTTGGCCAGCTCGCGGGGGGCGCGAATCCGGAATTGCACGGCGCGGGCATTGTCCTCGCGGGCAATCACTTCGCCGACGCCATCGACGTGACCGCTGACCAGGTGGCCGCCGAGGCGGGTGGTCGGGGTCAGGGCCTTCTCCAGGTTGACCGGGCTGCCGGGCTTGAGGTCGATGAAGGCGGTGCGGGCCAGCGTCTCGCGGCTCACGTCGGCCCAGAAGCCGTCGCCGGGAAGCTCTACGGCGGTGAGGCAGACACCGTTCACGGCGATGCTGTCGCCGAGCTTCACGTCAGCCAGGTCGAGCTTGCCGGTGGCGACATAGACGCGCACATCGCCGCCCTTGGGCGTCAGCGCGCGGATGGAACCGATGGATTCGATTATGCCGGTGAACATGCGCCCTCCGGTGTGCACTGCATTGAGGTGTTGAACAGCATGGATGAACTCCTGTTTTGGTCAAAACAGGGCAAATGCCGATCGATAGGGATTTCACGGGCACGCACGAGGCGCCCGAGGAGGGAATCCCGCTCTCTCTTTATCCGGACTATACCGTCGGCCTCGGAATCGCACCGAGTCTGCTGACCCTGCTGACAGCCTGTGAAACGCTGTCGACAGGCGCTCGCGGGCTAGACGCATACGCGACATTACCGCCGGTGGGGAATCGCACCCCGCCCTGAGAACGTTAGTGGCCACCGAAATGGCCGAGATGCGTTTTACCACACTTGCCCCGCGGCTGCATGCCTGCGTGACGCCCCGTGCTGCTTCCTGACCGGTTTGCCCTCGCCGCGGCTCAGGCCTTGGCGGGCACGGCAGTGATGCGCCAGTCCTCGCCGACCGCACGCATGTCGACGATCTTCAGGGCCTGGGCTTCGGCCATTCGCGCCAGGGGCAGGTCGAGCAGCGGGCGGGCGCTGGAGCCGAGGAACTTCGGCGCCACGAACAACTGGTACTCATCCACCAGGCCCAGCCTGGCGAATGCCCCGGCGAGCCGTGGACCGGCCTCGACCAGCACTTCGTTGGCACCGCGCGCGGCGAGTTCGACCAGCAGTTTGCGCAGGTCCACATGGCCGTTGCTGCCCGGCACCGCCAGCAGTTCGTGGCCGTCGCCGAGGTAGCGGTCCCGGGCCGCCGCGGCAGCGCAGGTGGCCACCAGCGCCGGGCCTTCCTGGAAGAACGGCTGGGTCAGCGGCACGCGCAAACGTCCGTCCACCAGCACCCTCAACGGCGGCCGGGTCAAGGCCAGGGCCGCCAGCTCGGCACTCAGGCCCAGCTCATCCGGGCGCACGGTCAGGCGGGCCTTGTCGGCCAGCACCGTGTCGGCGCCGGTCAGCACCACGCTGGCCCGTGCCCGCAGCCGCTGCACGGCGGCCCGCGCCTCGGGGCCGGTGATCCACTGGCTTTCGCCACTGGCCATGGCAGTGCGGCCGTCCAGGCTCATCGCCAGCTTGACGCGGACGAAGGGCAAACCGTGCTCCATGCGCTTGACGAAGCCAGCGTTCAAGGCCCTGGCTTCACCGTCGAGCACCCCGCTCTGCACCGCGATACCGGCGTTCATCAGGCGCAACAGGCCGCTGCCGGCGACCTGGGGATTGGGGTCCTGCATGGCGGCCACGACCCGGGCTACGCCGGCGTTGACCAGGGCATCGGCACAGGGCGGCGTGCGCCCGTGATGACTGCAGGGCTCCAGGGTGACATAGGCGGTTGCGCCCCGGGCCTTGTCGCCGGCCTGGCGCAGGGCGTGCACCTCGGCATGGGGCTCGCCGGCCCGGGCGTGCCAGCCCTCGCCGACGATGACGCCATCACGGACGATCACGCAGCCCACGCGGGGGTTGGGGTGAGTCGAATAGAGCCCCTTTCGGGCCAGTTCCAGGGCGCGGGCCATGAAGCCCTGATCGGACGTGATCATCAGGATTTGGCGGGGTCGCGGGACAGACGGTCGATTTCCTCACGGAACTCGTTGAGGTCCTGGAAGCGCCGGTACACCGAGGCGAAGCGCACGTAGGCCACTTCGTCGAGTTTCTGCAGCTCGGCCATGACCAGCTCGCCCAGCACCAGCGACTTGACCTCACGCTCGCCGGTGGCGCGCAGCTTGTGCTTGATGTGGGCGATGGCCCCTTCCAGCCGTTCGATGCTGACCGGGCGTTTTTCCAGGGCCCGTTGCATGCCGGCGCGCAGCTTGTCTTCATCGAATGGCTGGCGGCTGCCGTCCTGCTTGATCAGGCGGGGCATCACCAGTTCGGCGGTCTCGAAGGTGGTGAAGCGTTCACCACAGGCCAGGCACTCGCGCCGACGTCGAACCTGCTCGCCTTCGGCGACCAGGCGCGAATCGATCACTTTGGTGTCGTTGGCCGAGCAAAATGGACAATGCATGACAGAAGGGCGCCCGATGAATGGAGGCTCATAGTAGCGCAATAGGGCCTGGCGAGGACAAGACGCGGGTCACTCTGGCAGCACCGCGCCTGTCGGCTGCCCGGTCGCTTTTCTTTGCATTTGCCCTCGGCCTGCGAGGAAAATCCCGACCATGGCCCCTTATCCACAGTGGTAGCCCCATGACGTTGCGCCAGATCGCCCTGCCCACCCTCATCGCCCTCCTTGCCGGCTGCGCCTCCGAGCCTCCGGCACGCGCCCCCGCCGAGCCCGCCCGCTCGGTGACGATCCCCGAGCCCGATCCCGCCAAGGTCCTGCATGCGCTGCAGGGCACCCTGCTGGGCGTACCGGCGAATGCCGATGTCGAGCTGGCACTGCTGCAGGTCGACGCCCAGGGTCGGCCACAGCGCCTGCTGTCCAGCCTAAAGCTGCGCGGCTCGGGTGCACCCCTGCCCTTTCGCCTTGAGTTCAACCACCTGGCCTTCCCCGCCGGGCAAACGGTCGAGCTGCGCGGCCGGGCCAGCCAGTCCGGTCGGTTGATCCTGCACCTGCCATCGCGGTTGATTCAGCGGGCCGACTCGCAAGCCCTTGGCGAACTGTACCTCGTGCCCGCGCCATGACCGTACCCGCGACACTGCAGGCCAGCCTGGAAACGTTGCTTGGCGACGCCCGCCTGGTGGCCGAAACCCTGCCCGGCACCGACCTCAGGCTGTGGCTGATCGACGCCAACAACATGGACCGCGCCTTCAGCCCCGAAGAAACCCGGCGCATTCTCGAAGAGCCGCCCTACTGGTGCTTCTGCTGGGCCAGCGGCCTGGTGCTGGCGCGCTGGCTGGCCGATCACCCGGAATGGGTACGGGGCAAGCGGGTGCTGGATTTCGGCAGTGGCTCCGGCGTGGCGGCAATCGCAGCGGCCAAGGCCGGCGCCCTGGAGGTGGTGGCCTGCGACCTCGATCCGGTAGCGCTTGATGCCTGCCGGGCGAATGCGGCGCTGAACGGCGTGACACTGAGCTACTCACCGGATTTCTTCGCCGAGGCGGACCGCTTCGACCTGATCATCGTCGCGGACGTGCTCTACGACCGCGCCAACCTGCCGTTGCTCGACCACTTTCTCAGCCGCGGTCGCCAGGCGCTGGTCGCCGACTCCCGGGTGCGCGACTTCCAGCACCCGTTGTACCAGCGCCTGGACCTGCTGGAGGCCTGCACCTGGCCGGACCTGGCCGAGCCCGCTGAATTTCGCCACGTCAGCCTGTACCATGCCCGGCGTGAGTAGCGCGCGACTTGTTTCTGCCGACGCGCGCCCACATTTATAGTGCACGACATCCTGCCCCTGCGAGACCCACCATGAGCGACAGCCCTTATATCTTCGACGTATCCGGCGCAGCCAGTTTCGAGCAGCTGGTGATCGAAAACTCGTTCCACAAGCCTGTTCTCGTGGATTTCTGGGCCGAGTGGTGTGCCCCCTGCAAGGCGCTGATGCCGCTGCTGGCCCAGATTGCCGAGGGCTACCGGGGCGAGCTGCTGCTGGCCAAGGTCGATTGCGACCAGGAGCAGGAAATCGTCGCGCGTTTCGGCATTCGCAGCCTGCCCACCGTGGTGCTGTTCAAGAACGGCCAGCCGGTCGATGGCTTTGCCGGTGCCCAGCCGGAGTCGGCGATCCGCGCCATGCTCCAGCCGCATGTGGCCGAGCCGCCGGCCGCCGAAGCCGATCCGTTCGAAACCGCCAAGACCCTGTTTGCCGATGGCCGCATCGCCGATGCCGAGGCGCTGCTCAAGCAACTGCTCGGCGAAAACAGCGAACAGCCGGCAGCCCTGATTCTGTATGCCCGCTGCCTGGCGGAGCGCGGCGAACTGGGCGAGGCGGAAACCGTGCTCGGCGCGGTCAAGGGTGATGAACACAAGCAGGCGCTGGCAGGCGCCCGCGCCCAGCTGACCTTCCTGCGCCAGGCCGCCGACCTGCCTGACGCCGCCACGCTGAAAAGCCGCCTGGCGCAGAACGGCGAGGACGACGAAGCCACCTACCAACTGGCCATCCAGCAGTTGGCGCGCCAGCAGTACGAAGCGGCCCTGGACGCCCTGCTGCGCCTGTTCGTGCGCAACCGCAACTATGCCGACGGGCTGCCGCACAAGACCCTGCTGCAGGTGTTCGACCTGCTCGGCAATGACCATGCACTGGTCACCACCTACCGCCGCAAGCTGTACCAGGCCATCTACTGATCCAACCCGCGTGATCGGCCGCCGGTCCGTTCACGCGCCGTAGCGACTACGCCTGGTCGACCCAGTGATAGATCGGGGCATCTGCCCCGGTTTCCATGCGCACCTGAGCGCAATGGCGCAGGCGCACCAGCAGGCGCTTCCCGGCCTGCTCCCCACCGGCCAGCGCGGCCAGTTGCGCCAGCAACTGCGGACCTTCGATCTTCCCGGCCTTGCGCAGCAGCTCCAGCGTGGTCTGCCAGAGCGCATCGCTCTGCCCGACGACAGCGGCCGCCGCGGCGGCAGAACGCTCGCCAGCCGGCGGCAGGTGGGCCGCAAGCTGCGCCCAGTCGTCGGCATCCAGCTCCACACTCAGGTCCACCGGCCAGTCGCCGATCCGTCCACGAATACGCACCATCTCACCACCTCTCCACATCGATCCCGGCATGCTCCCATGCCGATGCCCGCGGGCCAAGTGGCTGGCCATTCGCCGCAAAAATCGTTATAACGTAACGATTCCAACCGAGACTCTGGAGATCCCCATGCGTCGCCTGCTGCTTGCCCTGCCGTTTGCCCTGCTGCCCCTGGTCGCCGCCCAGGCCAGCGACCACGATGGTCACGACCATGGCCACAGCCATAGCCACGCTCACGATCATGCGCACGACCACGACCACGACCACGACCATGATCACGACAGCCTGGGTGCCCATGAACACGGCGTTGCACAGCTCAATGCGGTACTCGACGGCCAGACCCTGGAGCTGGAGCTGGTGAGCCCGGCGATGAACCTGGTCGGCTTCGAGCACGCGGCCAGCAGCGACGCCGACAAGGCCAAGGTCGCCAGCGCCCGTGCCCTGCTGGAAAAACCCCAGGAGCTGTTCGGCCTGGCCGCCGGCAATTGCAGCACCAGCAAGCAGGAACTGGAAAGCCCGTTGTTCGAAGGTGCCAAGCACAGCCACGAAGGCGAGCACAGCGACATCCATGCGCACTACCAGCTCGACTGCAAACAGGCCAACGCGCTGAAACAATTGGACCTCGGCACTCTGTTCAAGCACTTCCCCGCCACCGAGAAAGTTCAGGTACAACTGATCGGCCCGAATGGCCAGCAAGGTGTTGAGCTGACCCCGGCCCAGCCGACACTGGGTTTTTAACGGACTGAAGCCCCCAGGGTGGGCGCTTCGCCCATCCGCCTTGGTTCACCTGAGCGTTGTTGCCGTCCGCCCGGTTGGCGCTGGGCGGCCATTCGCAGGAACAGCTGGAACACCTCCGCAGAGCACCGCCTGATTTGGCGTTGCAGGGTGTGAGTACGGATAAGCCGAACTCATGCCGGCTCGGTACCTCCAATCCATAGCGGTCGCCTGATCCTGTGTCCGGCGCTGCATCTATCGATTACTCGAGAGGGCGCGGGCGCGCGGCCCGCCATAGCCAGTGGAGGCGCTATGTTTTTTCCCACGCTGCAGGGTGTCAGCCTGTTTCAGGTGATGAAGACCACGGTGAGCGATTTCATCGAGGACGAATTGCCTACCTACGCATCGGCCCTGGCTTTCCAGATGTTCTTCTCGCTGTTTCCCTTTCTGCTGTTCCTGGTCGCGCTGATCAGCCTGCTGGATCTGCAGCCATTCTTCGACTGGTTGCGGCAGCAGGCCGAACTGGTGCTGCCACAGTCCACGGTCGAGCTGGTCAATCCGGTCATCGATCAGTTGCAGACCCAGAAGGCCGGCCTGTTCTCGATCGGTATCGTCGTGGCGCTGTGGACGGCCTCATCGGCCGTGCGCTCGACCATGGATGCGATGAACAAGGCCTACGGCGTGAAAGAAGGCCGCAAGCCCTGGAAACGCATTCCCCTGTCGCTGCTCTACACCGTCGGCATTGCCGGCGCCCTGCTGACGGCGGCGGCGCTGATGGTGCTCGGCCCCCAGGTCATGGGCTGGCTGGCACAACAGATCGGCCTCGAGCAGATCGTGGTGACGCTGTGGAGCTGGCTGCGCTGGCCGATCGCGATCTTCCTGCTGATGGTCGTGGTGGCGGTGGTGTACTTCGTGGCGCCGGATGTCGAGCAGCGCTTCCGTTTCATCACGCCGGGCTCGGTGCTGGCCGTGGTGGTGTGGATCGGCGCATCCCTCGGTTTTGCCTACTACGCGCAGAACTTCGCCAACTACAACGCCACCTATGGCAGCATCGGGGCGATCATCGTGTTCCTGCTGTACCTGCACATTTCCTGCGCGGTGCTGTTGTTCGGCGCCGAGCTCAATGCGGTCATCGAGCATTACTCGCAAGAGGGCAAGGAGCCTGGCGAAAAAGAGATCAGGCCAGAAGCCGACCCTGCCCGATAACCCGCACTTTCAGGCCAAGCGGGTGGCCAGGTCAGCGGCCCACTGCCGCTGAGGCGGCGAGTGCTGAACAGGCCATCGTTGAAAGAGCGTCTCCCACATTTATGCACCCAATGAGTTACCTATGAGTCCACCTTTGATCACCCTGTCCAACCTCGGTTTTGCCTGGCCCGGCCAACCCGAACTGCTGGACATCCCCGATTTCACCCTGGCCCGTGGCGAAACCCTTTTTCTCAAGGGTCCCAGCGGCAGCGGCAAGACCACCCTGCTCGGCCTGCTCGGCGGCGTGCAGTTGGCCCAGCGCGGTACGATCCAGCTGCTTGGCCAGGACCTGAGCGGTTTGTCCTCGAGCGCCCGGGACCGCTTTCGGGTCGACCACACCGGCTACATCTTCCAGCAGTTCAACCTGCTGCCGTTTCTTTCGGTACGCGAGAACGTAGAACTGCCCTGCCGTTTTTCCCGCCTGCGCGCAGAGCGGGCCGTGCAGCGGCATGGCAGCGTCACCGAGGCCGCCGCTCAATTGCTCGCCCACCTGGGCCTGAAAGACGCCAGCCTGCTTGAGCGGCGCGCCGACAGTCTGTCCATCGGCCAGCAGCAACGGGTCGCCGCGGCCCGGGCACTGATCGGTCAACCGGAACTGGTGATCGCCGATGAACCGACCTCGGCGCTGGACGCCGATGCCCGCGAGGCGTTTCTGCACCTGCTGTTCGCCGAATGCCGCGAAGCCGGCGCCAGCCTGCTGTTCGTCAGCCACGACCAAAGCCTTGCTTCTCTGTTCGACCGCAGCCTGTCCCTGGCCGAGTTGAATCGCGCAGCCACTCCTGCCGAGGCCTGAAATGCACCTGTTCCGTATCGCCCTGGCCAGCCTGGCCAACCGCCGCTTCACCGCCCTGCTCACTGTGTTCGCCATCGCCCTGTCGGTGTGCCTGCTGCTCGCCGTCGAGCGCGTGCGCACCGAGGCACGCGCCAGCTTCGCCAACACCATCAGCGGCACCGACCTGATCGTCGGCGCCCGCTCCGGGAGCGTGAACCTGCTGCTGTACTCGGTGTTCCGCATCGGCAATGCCACCAACAACATTCGCTGGGAAAGCTTCGAGCACTTCGCCGAGCACCGCCAGGTCAAGTGGGCCATCCCCATCTCCCTGGGCGACTCGCACCGCGGCTACCGGGTCATGGGCACCAGCCCGGCCTATTTCGAGCACTACCGCTATGCCCGTACCCAGCCCCTCAACCTCACCGACGGCCGCCCCTTCGCCGACGACCCATTCGAGGTGGTGCTCGGCGCCGAGGTGGCGCAGGCGCTGAACTACAAGCTGGGTGATGAACTGGTGCTGGCCCATGGCGTGGCCACCATCAGCCTGCTCAAGCACGACGACAAACCCTTCACCGTGGTGGGCATCCTCGGCCGCACCGGTACACCGGTGGACCGCACCCTGCATATCTCCCTGGCCGGCATGGAGGCGCTGCACATCGACTGGCAGAACGGCATGCCGGCCCGTGGCGCAGCCAAGGTCAGCGCCGACCAGGCCCGGGCCATGGACCTGCAGCCCAAGCAGATCACCGCGTTCATGCTGGGTCTGAACAGCAAGATCGCCACCTTCAGCCTGCAGCGGGAGATCAACGAATTCCGGGGCGAGCCGCTGCTGGCGATCCTGCCCGGCGTGGCCCTGCAGGAGCTGTGGAGCCTGATGGGCACGGCGGAGAAGGCACTGTTCGTGGTGTCGCTGTTCGTGGTGCTGACCGGCCTGATCGGCATGCTCACCGCGATCCTCACCAGCCTGAACGAACGCCGCCGGGAAATGGCGATCCTGCGTTCGGTGGGCGCGCGCCCCTGGCATATCGCCAGCCTGCTGATCCTGGAGGCCTTCACCCTGGCCCTGGCCGGCGTGCTGCTGGGCATCCTGCTGCTGTACCTGGGAATCGCGGTGGCTCAGGGCTACGTGCAGGCCAATTACGGCCTGTATCTGGCACTGAATGCACCAACGACCTATGAGTGGACGCTGCTGGGCGCTATTCTGGGCGCCGCACTGCTGATGGGTAGCCTGCCGGCCTGGCGTGCCTACCGGCAGTCGCTGGCCGACGGCCTGTCCATTCGTCTATGAGGTTGCCCATGCTCCGCTGTCTGCTCGCATCGCTGTTTCTCGCCCTGGCCCTGCCCGTATCGGCTGCCGAGGTGCGCGAGCTGACCTGGTCCGAGCTGATCCCACCGGATGCACCGCCCCAGGTCTCGGAGCCAACCCCGATCCACGACCTGTCGCAGTTGGCCGACGCCCTGGCCGAATCCGGCCCGGCGGCCATGCAGCAGTCGCCGGCCGCGCCAGTGGTCAAGGAGCTGGACGGCCAGGCGGTGAAGCTGCCGGGCTACATCGTGCCGCTGGATGTGACCGACGAGGGCCGCGTCACCGAGTTCCTGCTGGTGCCGTACTTCGGCGCCTGCATCCATGTGCCGCCGCCTCCGTCGAACCAGATCGTCCATGTGCGTGCCGAACTCGGCGTGCTGCTCGACGCGTTGTACCAGCCGTTCTGGATCGAGGGGCCGCTGAAGGTCGAGCACAGCAGCAGCGAGCTGGCCGAGGTCGGCTACCAGATGCAGGCCGACAAGATCTACGCCTACGAGCTGCCGGATAGCTGATCCCCTCCTGCCCCGCCCGCCAGAGAAGCCGGACCTCGCGTCCGGCTTTTTTACGCCTGGCATCCTCTTCGCCAACGCGCATTCCAGACAATGCGCCCTCTTATTGAGCTGGATCAAGAAGGCGTTTGCCCCACTCCGTAGTCTAGGAGTCACTCTCTTTTTACTTGATGACTCGATAGGAGTTCGTATGCAAAAGCCACTGATCGCTGCCTCTCTGATTGCCATGGCGCTGGCGGCGCCCATGGCACACGCGCACCAGGCCGGTGATCTGATCCTGCGCGTGGGCGCCGCCACCGTCGATCCGCACGAAGACAGCTCCAGCCTGTCGATTGGTGGCGCCAAGGCAGCGGGCACCAAGGCAACCCTGGACAGCGATACGCAGCTGGGCCTGACCGGCACCTACATGGTCACCGACCACCTAGGTATCGGCCTGCTTGCCGCCACCCCGTTCCAGCACTCGGTCGGCGTCAAGGGCCTGGGCGCCCTGGATGGCAAACTGGCGGACATCAAGCACCTGCCACCGACCCTGACCCTGCAGTACTTCCCCCTGGACAGCGCGTCCAAGGTGCAGCCGTACGTGGGCGCCGGGATCAACTACACCCTGTTCTTCGATGAAGACCTGACCGGTGCCCGCAAGGCCCAGGGCTTCAACAGCCTGGAACTGGACAACTCCGTGGGCCTGGCCCTGGAAGCGGGCATGGACTTCCAGATCACCGAGAACATCCTGTTCAACGCCTCGGTCTGGTACCTGGACATCGACACCACGGCGACCACCGACCTGGCCGGTACCAAGGTCAAGGTGGACGTGGACGTGGACCCCTGGGTCTACATGGTGGGCCTGGGCTACAAATTCTGAGGCACGCCCCAGCAAACAAAAGCCGGCATGACGCCGGCTTTTTCATGGCCGCGTCACGGGCGGCCAGGTAATGAAAAGCCGCGCATGGGCGCGGCTTTTTCGTCGACTCACTCGAGTCCGAGCAGTCGCCGCAGCCCCTCACGGATCGGCGTCGCGGTCGGCAGCCGATAACTGGCCTGCAGGCGGGCGTTGTTCGCCCGGGAGTGGCGAATGTCGCCAGGGCGCGTCGCCTGGTGGGTCACGGCCGGCAAACCGCCGAACAGCGCGCCGATCTCGGCAAGCAACTGGTTCAGGCTGGTGGTCTGGTTCCAGCCGACGTTGACCGCGCCAGACACCACCTGGGGCGCACTGACGGCCTGCACCAGCAGCTCGACCAGATCGGCCACGTAGAAGAAATCACGGGTCTGCTCGCCGTCGCCGAACACGCTGATCGGCAGCCCCTGCTGGGCGCGCTGGGTGAAGATGCTAATCACCCCCGAATACGGGGACGAAGGATCCTGGCGCGGGCCGAAAATATTGAAGAAACGGAAGATCGCAGGCTCGAGGCCATGCTGACGCTGGTAGAAATCCAGGTAGTACTCGCTGGCCAGCTTGTCCGAGGCGTAGGGCGTCAGGGGTGCCTTGGGGGTGTCCTCGCCAATCGCCTGGCCTTCGCCGTTATTGCCGTAGACCGCGGCACTGGAGGCGAATACCACACGCTTCACGCCCTGCTGACGCATCGCTTCGCAGACATTGAGCGTGCCCACGAAGTTGCTCTGGTGGGTCGCCACCGGGTCATCCACGGACGCCTGCACGGAGGCCACCGCCGCCAGGTGCACCACGGCCTGGCAGCCGGAAACGGCCTCCAGGACCAGGGCGGCATCGGCCACATCGCCTTCGATGAAGCGCAGGTTCGGGTTATCCAGCGGCAGGTTGCTGCGCTTGCCCATGGACAGGTTGTCCAGCACCCGCACCTGATGCCCCTGAGCCAGCAGCGCGTCGACCAGATGCGAACCGATAAACCCGGCACCGCCGGTTACGAGGATTTCAGACATGGCGATAGTAACGATCCAGTAGGCTCGGCAATCCGGCACGCCAGGCGCGCGGCTTGATCCCGAAGGTGTGAAGGATTTTCTTGCAGGCGAGCACGGCGTGCTGGGGTTCGTCGGCAGCATCCGGGCGGGCGGCGTGGGCCTGTGCGGCCACGTCGTCGACCAGGTTGCTGCGGAAACTGCGCGCCTCGCTGAGCACCGCCTGCCCCAGCGCCAGTGAGGTCGTCGCCTCGTGGCCACCGTAATGATAGGTGCCCCACAGCGGGGTTTCACAGTCGAGTTGCTTGAGCACGGCCAAGATCACCCGGGCAGCGTCGTCGACCGGCGTCGGGTTGCCCCGTCGGTCATCGGCCAGGAACAGCGTTTCATCGTGTTCGGCACGGGTGAGAAAACGACCGAGCAGGCCATCGGCGCTGTCATCGAGCAGCCAGCCGAAACGCACCAGCACATGCCGCGGACAGGCCGCACGCACGCTCTGCTCCAAACGCCACAGCGCCTGGCCACGCGCGCCCAGCGGGACCGGTTCTTCCTTCTCGCTGTAGGCCGTGGCACGCGAGCCATCGAAGACCCGGTAGCTGGACGGTTGCAGGAGGCGGATTTCATGGTGCTGGCAGAGCTCGGCCAGACGCTCGACGGCGCGCTCCTGGGCAGCCAGGCGCGCCTCGTTCAGCACTTCGGCCTGGAACCAGTCGAAGTAGTAGGCGAGGTTGATCAGGGCATCGGGGCGGGTGTCGTCGAGCAGTTGGGTCAGGCTGGCAGCATCCCAGCCCGACTCTGGCGGCCTGGGCGCGAGGAAGCTGATGTCTTCCTCCGCGCCAAGGCGAATCAGCGCCTGTCCCAGTGCATTACCGCCGCCTAGCAGCATCAGCCGCATACGCATGATAGAGCGCTGACCCGGTGATCAGAACGGGATGTCGTCGTCGAAGCTGTCGAAATCCTGCGCCGGCTGAGGCTTCTGCTGAGGCGCCTGGCGGGGTGCCTGCTGCTGTTCGCGCTGCGGCGCCGGGCGCTGCTGACGCGGAGCGGAATCGCCGCCTTCGTTGTTGTTGCGGCCGCCCAGCAGCTGCATGGTGCCCTGCATGTCGACGATGATTTCGGTGGTGTAACGCTTGATGCCGTCCTTTTCCCACTCGCGGGTCTGCAGCTTGCCCTCGATGTAGACCTGGGAACCCTTGCGCAGGTATTCACCGGCGATCTCGGCGACCTTGCCGAACAGCGAGACACGGTGCCACTCGGTCTTCTCGACCTTCTGGCCGGTCTGCTTGTCGGTCCACTGCTCGCTGGTGGCGAGGCTCAGGTTGGTCACGGCGTTGCCGCTCGGCAGGTAGCGTGTTTCCGGGTCCTGTCCGCAGGTGCCGACCAGAATGACTTTGTTAACCCCACGGGCCATAACGTTCTCCTAGGCTTTCAGCACGCCGCTGGCGCCGATTTGATCAGGCGTTCCAGGGACGTGCGGTCCAATTGTTGGGTATCCACTTTGATGTAGATGGCGGCCTCGTCAGCCACCACCATGGCGTCCGCCACTCCGGGCGTCGCCACAAGACGCTCGACCAATCCGACATCGGCCAGTGCCGCAGCATCGAGCGGCAGGCGCAGACTGGTCACGTAAGGTGGTTCACGCATAGTAACAGCAATGGCCAGCCAAATTGCACAGAGCACAGCGCAGCCGATGAACACGCCCGACAGACCGACGTGCTGGTACAACCAGCCGCCGAGGATGCCGCCCAGCGCCGCACCGAGGAACTGGCTGGTGGAGTAGACCCCCATGGCCGTGCCCTTGCCGCCCGCCGGCGCGACCTTGCTGATCAGCGAAGGCAGCGAGGCCTCCAGCAGGTTGAAGGCGGTGAAGAACACCACCGTCCCCAGCACCAGCGCCCGCAGGTTGTCGCCGAAGCCCCAGAAGAACAGCTCGCAGGCCAGCAGCACGCTCACCGCCCCCAGCAGCACGCGGCGCATCTGCCGACGCTTCTCGCCGTAGATGATGAACGGCACCATGCCGAAGAAGCCGATCAGCAGCGCGGTCAGGTAGACCCACCAGTGCTCGTCCTTGGGCAGCCCACCCTGCTCGACCAGCGCCAGTGGCAAGGCCACGAAACTGGCCATCAGGACGGCGTGCAGCACCAGGATGCCGGCGTCCAGGCGCAGCAGGTCCGTGTGCTTGAGGGTGGGCAGCAGCGCCTGGCGGGCAACGCCGGATTCGCGGTGCTGCAATGGCCCGGCCTCACGCGGCACGACGCCCGCGACGATCAGGATGCCCGACAGCGCCATGGCCGCCGTGGCCCAGAACAGCCCGGACAAGCCGAACGCCTTGGTCAGCAGCGGGCCGACGACCATGGCCACCGCGAACGACAGGCCGATGCTCATGCCGATCATGGCCATGGCCTTGGTGCGGTGCTGCTCGCGCGTCAGGTCGGACAGCAGCGCCATGACCGCCGCGGAGATCGCGCCGGCGCCTTGCAGCACACGCCCGGCGATCACGCCCCAGATCGAGTCGGCATTGGCCGCCAGGACGCTGCCGGCGGCGAAGATCAGCAGGCCGGCGTAGATCACCGGCCGTCGGCCGATGCGGTCGGACAGCATGCCGAAGGGAATTTGCAGGACCGCCTGGGTCAGGCCGTAGGCGCCGATGGCCAGGCCGATCAGGGCAGGCGTGCTGCCCGCCAGATCCATCCCGTAGGTCGCCAGGACCGGCAGGACCATGAACATACCGAGCATGCGGAAGGCGAAGACCAGCGCCAGGCCACCGGCGGCGCGGGTTTCCCCTGCGCTCATACGCTCGTTGTGCAGATCGTGCATTACATAGGTCCTATTCGAACAGGCCGGCGATTCTACCAGCCATCCTGCCCGTGGCACAGGCGCGCACTTTGCCGCAGGGCAGGGCCGAGCCGTATACTCGACCGTTTCCGCCCGCCAAGCGAGGCCGCTGTTTGTGGACAAGATTCTGATCCGTGGGGCACGTACCCATAACCTGAAAAACATCGACCTGACCCTGCCACGCGACAAGCTGATCGTGATTACCGGCCTGTCCGGTTCGGGCAAGTCATCCCTGGCCTTCGACACGCTGTATGCGGAAGGCCAGCGCCGTTACGTCGAATCGCTGTCGGCTTACGCCAGGCAGTTCCTTTCGATGATGGAAAAACCCGACGTCGACACCATCGAGGGCCTCTCCCCGGCCATTTCCATCGAGCAGAAATCGACCTCGCACAACCCCCGCTCGACCGTGGGCACCATCACCGAGATCTACGACTACCTGCGCCTGCTGTATGCCCGCGCCGGTACACCGCGCTGCCCGGATCACGACCTGCCACTGGAAGCGCAGACCGTCAGCCAGATGGTCGACCAGGTCCTGGCCCTGCCCGAGGGCAGCAAGCTGATGCTGCTGGCGCCGGTGATTCGCGAGCGCAAGGGCGAGCACCTCGCCGTGTTCGACGAACTGCGCGCCCAGGGTTTCGTGCGCGTACGGATCAACGGCAAGCTCCACGAACTGGACGAGCTGCCGAAGCTCGACAAACAGAAGAAGCACAGCATCGATGCCGTGGTCGACCGCTTCAAAGCCCGAGGCGACCTGCAGCAGCGCCTGGCCGAATCGTTCGAGACCGCCCTCAAGCTGGCCGATGGCCTGGCGCTGATCGCACCCATGGAAGGTGAAGAAGGCGAGGAAATCATCTTCTCCGCGCGCTTCGCCTGCCCGGTATGCGGCCACTCGATCAGCGAGCTGGAGCCCAAGCTGTTTTCCTTCAACAACCCGGCTGGCGCCTGCCCGACCTGCGACGGGCTGGGTGTGAAGCAGTTCTTCGATGCCAAGCGCCTGGTCAACGGCGAATTGACCCTGGCCGAGGGCGCGATACGTGGCTGGGACCGGCGCAACGTCTACTACTTCCAGATGCTCGGCTCACTGGCTTCGCACTATGGCTTCAGCCTGGAAGAGCCCTTCGCCGAGCTGGACGCCGAACACCAGAAGGTGATTCTCGGCGGCAGCGGCTCGCAGAACGTCGACTTCAAGTACCTCAACGACCGCGGCGACATCGTCAAGCGCTCGCACCCGTTCGAAGGCATCGTGCCCAACCTCGAGCGCCGTTACCGCGAGACCGAGTCGACCAGCGTGCGTGAAGAACTCGCCAAGTTCCTCAGCACCCAGCCCTGCCCGGACTGTCGTGGCACGCGCCTGCGCCGTGAAGCGCGCCATGTCTGGGTCGGCGAGAAAACCCTGCCGGCGGTGACCGGCATGCCGATCGGCTCGGCCAGCGATTACTTCGGCGGCCTGACCCTGGATGGCCGACGCGGCGAGATTGCCGCCAAGATCCTCAAGGAAATCTGCGAGCGCCTGCAATTCCTGGTCAACGTCGGCCTCGACTACCTGACCCTGGACCGCAGCGCCGACACCCTGTCCGGCGGCGAGGCCCAGCGCATCCGCCTGGCCAGCCAGATCGGTGCTGGCCTGGTGGGCGTCATGTACATCCTCGACGAACCCTCCATCGGGCTGCACCAGCGCGACAACGAGCGCCTGCTCGGCACCCTGCGCCACCTGCGCGACATCGGTAACACGGTGATCGTGGTCGAACACGACGAAGACGCCATCCGCATGGCGGACTACGTAGTCGACATCGGTCCTGGCGCCGGCGTGCACGGCGGGCAGATCGTCGCCGAAGGCACCGCCGAAGAAGTGATGGCCCACCCGGATTCGGTCACCGGCAAGTACCTGTCCGGGCGCACCAAGATCGTCGTGCCGGCCAAGCGCACGCCGCGTGACAAGAAGCTGTCGCTGAAGATCAAGGGCGCCCGCGGCAACAACCTGCAGAACGTCAACCTGGATATCCCGATTGGCCTGCTCACCTGCGTGACTGGCGTATCGGGCTCCGGCAAATCGACGCTGATCAACAACACCCTGTTCCCGCTCAGTGCCACCGCCCTGAACGGCGCCACCACGCTGGAGGCCGCGGCCCACGACAGCATCGATGGCCTGCAGCACCTGGACAAGGTGGTGGACATCGACCAGAGCCCCATCGGCCGCACGCCGCGCTCCAACCCTGCCACTTACACCGGGCTGTTCACGCCGATCCGTGAGCTGTTCGCCGGCGTCCCCGAGTCCCGCTCCCGCGGCTATGGCCCCGGCCGGTTCTCGTTCAACGTCAAGGGCGGCCGCTGCGAGGCGTGCCAGGGCGACGGCCTGATCAAGGTAGAGATGCACTTCCTGCCGGACATCTACGTGCCGTGTGACGTGTGCAAGAGCAAGCGTTACAACCGCGAGACCCTGGAGATCAAGTACAAGGGCAAGAGCATCCACGAAGTGCTGGAAATGACCATCGAGGACGCCCGCAGCTTCTTCGACGCGGTGCCGGCCCTGGCGCGCAAGCTGCAGACCCTGATGGACGTGGGCCTGTCGTACATCAAGCTGGGGCAGTCGGCGACCACCCTGTCCGGTGGCGAGGCGCAGCGGGTCAAACTGTCGCGCGAGCTGTCCAAGCGCGATACCGGCAAGACCCTGTACATCCTCGACGAACCGACCACCGGCCTGCACTTCGCCGATATCCAGCAGTTGCTGGACGTGCTGCACCGCCTGCGCGATCACGGCAACACCGTGGTGGTGATCGAGCACAACCTGGACGTGATCAAGACCGCCGACTGGCTGGTCGACCTGGGCCCGGAAGGCGGCTCCAAGGGTGGTCAGATCATCGCGGTGGGCACGCCGGAGGAGGTCGCCGACATGCCGCACTCGCACACCGGGCACTTCCTCAAGCCACTGCTGGAACGCGACCGGGCCTGACCACCCGCTCGGAAACGAAAAAGCCCCGCACTGCGGGGCTTTTTCTTGCAGCCAGGTTTACATCTGGCTCTGCAGGTACTTCTCCACACCGAGCTTCTCGATCAGCTGGAGCTGGGTTTCCAGCCAGTAGGCGTGATCCTCTTCGGTGTCTTTCAGTTGCAGCAGCAGGATGTCGCGGGACTGGTAGTCCTGGTGCTTTTCGCACAGCTCGATGCCTTTGCTCAGCGCGGCACGCACGGCGTACTCCAGCGCTAGGTCCAACTTCAGAGCCTCGGGCACAGTCTGGCCGAAGACGAAGGTGTCCGGCGTCATGTCCGGAACACCCTCGAGGAAGATGATCCGCTTGAGCAGCGCATCGGCGTGCTGGGTCTCTTCTTCCATCTCGTGGTTGATGCGCTCGTACAGCTTGGTAAAGCCCCAGTCCTCATAGAGACGCGAGTGGATGAAGTATTGGTCGCGCGCGGCCAGTTCACCCTTGAGCAGGTGCTTGAGGTAGTCGATGACTTCGATATGGCCTTTCATGCCTGAGTCCTTGCCTGTGCCATGGAATAGCGTGAATGCTCCGCGCCCTGCCCCGCCCGGTCAAGCAAAAAGCACAACGCCTCCCGATGGGAGGCGTTGTGCTCGGCGCAGCAGGCGTCGGGCGTGGAGCCTGCCGAGGCTGGCCCCACGCCCGAGATTCACCTTCAGGCCAGGTCGAAACGATCGAGGTTCATCACCTTGGTCCAGGCGGCCACGAAGTCGCGAATGAACTTCTCTTCGGCATCCCCGGACGCATACACCTCGGCGATGGCCCGAAGTTGCGAGTTGGAACCGAACACCAGGTCGGCCCGGGTTCCGGTCCACTTCACCTCACCGGTGACACGGTCACGCCCTTCGTACACCTCGGAGCCTTCGGATACCGCTTTCCATCCCGTGTTCATGTTGAGCAGGTTGATGAAGAAGTCGTTCGTCAGGGTTTCCGGGCGCTGGGTGAAAACGCCGTGCTGCGAACCGTCGGCATTGGTGCCGAGCATCCGCAGGCCACCCACCAGTACCGTCAACTCCGGCGCCGTCAGCGTCAGCAACTGAGCGCGATCGATCAGCAACTCCTCCGCCGACACCGAATAACGGGCCTTGAGGAAGTTGCGGAAGCCATCGGCAACCGGCTCGAGCGGCGTGAAGGAATCGACGTCGGTCTGCTCCTGCGACGCATCCATACGGCCCGGGACGAACGGCACGGTGATCTCATGGCCCGCGTTTCGCGCAGCCTGCTCGATACCCGCACTGCCGGCCAGGACGATCAGGTCGGCCAGGGATACCTTCTTGCCGCCGCTCTGCGCACCGTTGAATGCCGCCTGGATGCCTTCCAGCACCTGCAGCACCTTGGCCAGCTGCTCCGGCTGGTTGACGGCCCAGTCTTTCTGCGGCGCCAGGCGAATACGCGCACCGTTCGCACCACCGCGCATATCGGAGCCGCGGTAAGTGGATGCGGATGCCCAGGCGGTCGATACCAGCTCGGACACCGACAGACCGGACGCCAGGATCTGGCCCTTGAGTGCGGCCGCATCCTGCTCATCGATCAGGACATGGTCGACTGCCGGAATCGGGTCTTGCCAGATCAGCTCTTCGGCCGGCACATCCGGGCCGAGGTAGCGGGCGCGCGGGCCCATGTCGCGGTGCGTCAGCTTGAACCAGGCGCGGGCGAAGGCATCGGCGAACTGGTCTGGGTTTTCCATGAAACGGCGGGAAATCTTCTCGTACGCTGGATCGAAACGCAGGGACAGGTCGGTCGTCAGCATCGCCGGAGTGTTGCGCTTGTCCGGGTCGTGGGCATCCGGCACGGTGCCTTTGCCGGCGCCGTGCTTGGGCTGCCACTGGTGCGCGCCGGCCGGGCTCTTGGTCAGTTCCCACTCATAGCCGAACAGGTTCCAGAAGAAGTTGTTGCTCCACTTGGTCGGGGTGGTGGTCCAGGTGACTTCCAGGCCGCTGCCGATGGTATCGCCACCGATGCCGGTGCCGAAGGTGCTGCGCCAGCCCAGGCCCTGCTCCTCGATGCCGGAAGCCTCCGGATCGCTGCCAACCAGACCGGCATCGCCGGCACCATGGGTCTTGCCGAAGGTATGGCCACCGGCGATCAGCGCAACGGTCTCTTCGTCGTTCATGGCCATGCGCGCGAAGGTTTCGCGGATGTCCCGCGCCGCCGCGATCGGGTCCGGGTTGCCATTCGGTCCTTCCGGGTTGACGTAGATCAGGCCCATCTGCACCGCCGCCAGCGGATTGTCGAGGTCACGCTCGCCGGAGTAACGCTTGTCCTCCAGCCAGACCTTTTCCTCGCCCCAGTAGATGTCTTCTTCCGGCTCCCAGATGTCTTCACGGCCACCGGCGAAGCCGAACGTCTTGAAGCCCATCGACTCCAGCGCCACGTTACCGGTGAGGATCATCAGGTCCGCCCAGGAGATCTTGCGACCGTACTTCTGCTTGATCGGCCACAGCAGGCGACGCGCCTTGTCCAGGTTGACGTTATCGGGCCAGCTGTTGAGCGGTGCGAAACGCTGGTTGCCGGTTCCGGCGCCCCCGCGGCCGTCCCCGATACGGTACGTACCCGCGCTGTGCCAGGCCATGCGGATGAACAGCGGGCCGTAGTGGCCGAAGTCCGCAGGCCACCAAGGCTGCGAGTCGGTCATGAGTGCATGCAAGTCTTTCTTGAGGGCCTCCAGGTCGAGGCTCTTGAACGCTTCGGCGTAGTTGAAGTCTTTGTCCATGGGATCGGACAGGGAGGATTGCTGGTGCAGGGGTTTAAGATTCAGCTGGTTAGGCCACCACTCCCGGTTGGTGGTGCCGCGGCCAGTGGAGCGCTTGGGCGCGCCGCCCGAAAAGGGGCATTTGCTTTCGGTGGTCATGTCTCTCTACCTTTGGTCGTTTACTTCCTATCGCCCGAGGCTTTCCAGCACCGGGCACCGACAAGCGAAAATCAGCGGCGGCTAGTCATTGGCCGCTCGTTGCACCCGGCCTGAACAGGCCGTGAAGACATACTGTTTATCGTTGACCGGACTGCCTTTACTGCACTGTTCAACAGTTCGTAGGCTCAAATTCTTCTCTCCTTATCAGCTCGACCCCGCCAGCTAGAGCGGGCGACTGGAAAAGAGTAGTCCTGGCGCTTTGACAGAACCAATTTATTGAGCAAAACGAACCGATAGTTAATATCTCTCATCGACAGGCAGAAATCGCGCCATTGGCTCGAGCAGCGATCATTCGAAGATCGACCTTCAGCCGCAGATAGCGCGGGGGCCGGAAAGGGCGTGACGGTGTGGTGTCGCACCTGCGTACGAGGCGCTACGGAAAGCAGTCGACAAGGAAGGGAGGCGGTGACCGCCACGGATAGGCAGTGCGAGTGATTGACAGGCGAGCCGCAGAGGCATGAGCCAGAAAGCAGAATCCAGAAAGCAAAAAACCGGGCCAGAGCCCGGTTTTTCTTGCAACCTACAACTTACTCAGCAGCTTCTACTGCGCCGCCGACCGGACGGTCGACCAGCTCAACATAAGCCATCGGAGCATTGTCGCCAGCGCGGAAACCGCACTTGAGGATACGCAGGTAACCGCCCTGACGGGTGGCGTAGCGCTTGCCCAGGTCGTTGAACAGCTTGCCGACGATGGCTTTCGAACGGGTACGGTCGAAGGCCAGACGACGGTTGGCAACGCTGTCTTCTTTAGCCAGAGTGATCAGCGGCTCAGCAACGCGACGCAGTTCTTTGGCTTTCGGCAGAGTAGTTTTGATCAGCTCGTGCTCGAACAGCGAAACCGCCATGTTCTGGAACATGGCCTTGCGGTGGGCGCTGGTGCGGCTGAGGTGACGGCCACTTTTACGATGACGCATGGTTCAATTCCTTACCAAACTTGTTCGTTCGGTGATGATGACGATCAGGCAGTCGCCTTATCGTCTTTCTTCAGACTTGCCGGCGGCCAGTTGTCGAGGCGCATACCGAGGGACAGACCGCGAGAAGCCAGAACATCCTTGATTTCGGTCAGGGATTTCTTGCCCAGGTTCGGCGTTTTCAACAGTTCTACTTCGGTACGCTGAATCAGGTCGCCGATGTAGTAAATGTTTTCTGCCTTGAGGCAGTTGGCCGAACGAACGGTCAGCTCCAGGTCATCGACCGGACGCAGCAGGATCGGATCGATCTCGTCTTCCTGCTCGATTACCACTGGCTCACTGTCACCTTTGAGGTCGACGAACGCTGCCAGCTGCTGTTGCAGGATGGTAGCGGCACGACGGATGGCCTCTTCAGGGTCCAGGGTACCGTTGGTTTCCAGGTCAATAACCAGCTTGTCCAGGTTGGTACGCTGCTCGACGCGGGCGTTCTCCACCACGTAGGACACACGACGGACCGGGCTGAACGAAGCATCCAGCTGCAAGCGACCAATGCTGCGGCTTTCGTCTTCGTCGCTCTGACGGGCGTCTGCTGGCTCATAGCCGCGACCACGAGCTACGGTGAGCTTCATGTTCAGCGCGCCAGTGGAAGCCAGGTTGGCGATTACGTGGTCGCCGTTGACGATTTCGACATCGTGATCCAGCTGAATATCGGCAGCGGTAACTACGCCCGAGCCCTTCTTCGCCAGAGTCAGAGTCACTTCGTCACGACCGTGCAGTTTGACAGCCAGACCTTTCAGGTTGAGCAGGATTTCAATGACGTCTTCCTGAACACCTTCGATGGCGCTGTACTCATGGAGTACACCGTCAATCTCGGCCTCGACTACTGCACAGCCAGGCATGGAGGACAACAGGATGCGACGCAGCGCGTTGCCCAGGGTATGGCCGAAACCACGCTCGAGAGGCTCGAGAGTGATCTTGGCGCGGGTCGGACTGACCACCTGCACATCAATGTGGCGGGGGGTCAGGAACTCATTTACCGAAATCTGCATGGATGCACCTATTTTCTAGCCCTTACTTGGAGTAGAGCTCGACAATCAGGCTTTCGTTGATGTCAGCGGAGAGATCGCCACGAGCCGGAACGCTTTTGAAGACGCCGGACTTCTTCTCGATATCTACTTCTACCCATTCAACGCGGCCACGCTGGGCACACAGTTCAAGAGCCTGAACGATGCGCAGCTGATTCTTCGATTTCTCACGAACGGCAACCACGTCACCAGCTTTGACCTGGTAGGACGGCACGTTTACGGTCTTGCCGTTAACGCTGATTGCTTTGTGCGAAACGAGCTGACGGGATTCGGCACGAGTAGCGCCAAAGCCCATGCGATACACCACGTTATCCAGACGGCACTCGAGCAGTTGCAGGAGGTTTTCGCCGGTGGCGCCCTTCTGGCTGGCTGCTTGCTTGTAGTAACCGCTGAACTGACGCTCGAGTACGCCGTAGATACGACGAACTTTTTGCTTCTCACGCAGCTGAGTACCGTAGTCGGACTGACGGCTACGGCGCTGACCGTGGATACCTGGGGCTGCTTCGATGTTGCACTTCGATTCCAGAGCGCGGACGCCGCTCTTCAGGAACAGATCGGTGCCTTCACGACGAGACAGTTTGCATTTGGGACCAATGTAACGAGCCATTTCTCACTGTCTCCTGATTACACGCGACGCTTCTTCGAAGGACGGCACCCGTTGTGCGGGATTGGCGTCACATCGGTGATGCTGGCGATCTTGTAACCGCAGCCGTTCAATGCACGGACAGCGGACTCACGACCCGGGCCTGGACCCTTGACGTTCACGTCGAGGTTCTTCAGACCGTACTCCAGCGCAGCTTGACCAGCACGCTCAGCAGCCACCTGGGCAGCGAACGGGGTGCTCTTGCGCGAACCACGGAAACCCGAACCACCGGAGGTAGCCCAGGACAGGGCGTTGCCCTGGCGGTCAGTGATGGTCACGATAGTGTTGTTGAACGACGCGTGGATGTGGGCGATGCCATCAACCACCGTCTTTTTGATTTTCTTACGAGTACGAGCAGCAGGTTTTGCCATGACTAAATTCCTGTCGATTCGCGAATGCGATTACTTGCGGATCGGCTTGCGCGGGCCCTTACGGGTGCGGGCGTTGGTCTTGGTGCGCTGACCGCGGACCGGAAGGCCACGGCGATGACGCAGACCGCGGTAGCAGCCCAGGTCCATCAAACGCTTGATTTTCATGTTCACTTCGCGGCGCAGGTCACCTTCGGTGTTGACCTTGGCAACTTCGCCACGCAGCTGCTCGATCTGCTCGTCAGAGAGATCCTTGATTTTTGCTGCCGGGTTTACACCGGTAGCAGCACAGATTTTCTGTGCAGTGGTGCGACCGACACCGAAGATGTAGGTCAGCGAGATAACAGTGTGCTTGTTATCCGGAATGTTAACGCCTGCAATACGGGCCATTCAGTGGAACTCCAATTGACAGCTACCTACGCCCCGGAAGCCAAGAAATAGGGCGCGAGATACTAACGCTGTAGAAACAAATAATCAACCCGGCAGCACACTAGCTGCCGGGCTTATAACGCTTCAACCACAATCAGCCTTGGCGCTGCTTGTGACGCGGTTCCGCGCTGCAAATTACTCGCACGACACCTTCACGGCGAATAATCTTGCAGTTACGGCACAGCTTTTTCACCGATGCACGAACTTTCATCACCAACTCCTCGAACCTTATGGACACATCAGCGGAGCATGCCGCCGCCGTAGCCCTTCAGGTTGGCTTTCTTCATCAGGGATTCGTACTGGTGCGAAACGAGGTGCGATTGTACTTGCGACATAAAGTCCATCACAACCACTACCACGATCAGCAACGAGGTCCCGCCAAGGTAGAACGGTACGTTGGCCGCCACCACCAGGAACTGGGGCAACAAGCATACGGCCGTCATGTACAGAGCACCGAACATGGTCAAGCGGGTCAACACGCCATCGATATAGCGCGCGGACTGCTCACCGGGACGGATACCCGGAATAAAGGCACCGGACTTCTTCAGGTTTTCCGCTACGTCTTTCGGGTTGAACATCAGCGCTGTGTAGAAGAAGCAGAAGAAAATGATCCCTGCACTAAACAGCAAAATGTTCAACGGCTGACCAGGAGCGATAGCCTGTGAAATATCCTGCAGCCAGCCCATACCTTCAGACTGACCAAACCAGGCACCCAGCGAAGCCGGGAATAACAGAAGGCTGCTAGCGAAAATAGCCGGGATAACCCCCGCCATGTTCACCTTCAACGGCAAGTGGCTGGTCTGCGCAGCGAAGACCTTGCGGCCCTGCTGACGCTTGGCGTAATGCACAGCGATACGACGCTGGCCACGCTCGATGAACACCACGAAACCGATGATCGCTACTGCCAGCAAACCGATGGCAATCAGAGCGAAGATGTTGATATCGCCCTGACGAGCAGACTCGAAAGACTGCCCGATTGCCGACGGCAGACCGGCTACGATGCCTGCAAAAATCAGCATCGAAATACCGTTGCCAACACCGCGCTCGGTGATTTGCTCGCCCAGCCACATCATGAACATCGCGCCAGCCACGAAGGTGGTGACAGCGACGAAGTGGAAGCCGAAATCGACCGAAAACGCTACGCCCTGGCTAGCCAGGCCCACGGACATGCCGATGGCCTGAACGAACGCCAGGACAAGAGTGCCGTAGCGGGTGTACTGGCTGATCTTGCGACGGCCAGCTTCACCTTCCTTCTTCAACTGCTCCAGCTGCGGGCTGACAGCGGTCATGAGCTGCATGATGATCGATGCCGAGATGTACGGCATGATCCCCAGTGCGAAGATGCTCATGCGCTCCAGCGCACCACCGGAAAACATGTTGAACAAGCTAAGAATGGTCCCCTCGTTCTGTCGAAACAGTTCCGCCAGACGATCCGGGTTGATACCTGGAACTGGGATATGCGCACCGATCCGATAGACGATAATCGCCATGAACAGGAAGCGCAGACGAGCCCAGAGCTCGGATAACCCGCCGTTGCTGAGCGCTGAGAGAGCACCTTGCTTAGCCATTTATTCCTCGAACTTACCGCCAGCTGCTTCGATAGCCGCGCGCGCACCTTTGGTGGCGGCGATACCTTTAAGGGTGACCGCGCGAGTAATCTCACCGGACAGCATGACTTTCACACGCTGTACGTTTTGATTAATCAGGTTGGCATCCTTCAGCGCCTGCAGAGTAACTACGTCGCCTTCGATCTTGTTCAGCTCGGAAGTACGCACTTCTGCGCGATCCATAGCTTTCAGGGATACGAAACCGAACTTGGGCAGACGGCGGTGCAGAGGCTGCTGGCCGCCTTCGAAACCCGGAGCGATGGTGCCACCGGAACGGGAGGTCTGACCCTTGTGGCCGCGGCCACCGGTCTTGCCCAAACCGCTACCGATACCACGGCCCGGACGGTGCTTCTCGCGACGGGAACCCGGCGCAGGACTCAAATCGTTCAGGTACATGGATTAACCCTCCACGCGCAGCAGGTAGTAAGCCTTGTTGATCATGCCGCGGTTTTCCGGAGTATCCAGAACTTCGACGGTGTGATTGATGCGACGCAGGCCGAGACCCTTGACGCAGGCTTTATGATTGGCCAGACGGCCATTGGTGCTCTTGATCAGAGTCACTTTGACGGTATTAGCCATGGTTAGAGAATCTCCTCGACGCTCTTGCCACGCTTGGCCGCAACGGAATCCGGAGACTGCATAGCCTTCAGACCTTTGAAAGTGGCATGAACCACGTTCACAGGGTTGGTCGAGCCGTAGCACTTGGCCAGAACGTTCTGCACACCAGCCACTTCCAGCACGGCACGCATGGCGCCGCCGGCGATGATACCGGTACCTTCCGAAGCAGGCTGCATGAACACCTTGGAGGCGCCATGGGCAGACTTCATTGCGTATTGCAGAGTGGTGCCGTTCAGATCCACCTGGATCATGTTGCGACGAGCGGCTTCCATCGCTTTCTGGATGGCAGCAGGCACTTCACGGGATTTGCCACGGCCGAAACCGACGCGACCCTTACCATCACCCACCACGGTCAACGCGGTGAAAGTGAAGATACGGCCACCCTTAACGGTCTTGGCAACGCGGTTAACCTGTACCAGCTTCTCGATATAGCCTTCGTCGCGCTTTTGGTCGTTATTTGCCATAACTTAGAACTCCAGCCCGCCTTCACGAGCAGCATCAGCCAGCGCCTTGACGCGGCCGTGGTACTTGAAGCCAGAACGGTCGAATGCAACCTGGGTCACACCAGCGGCTTTCGCGCGCTCGGCAACCAGCTCACCAACTTTCTTGGCCGCGTCGACGTTGCCAGTGGCGCCATCACGCAGTGCTTTGTCCAAGGTAGAGGCGCTGGCCAGAACCTTGCTGCCGTCGGCCGAGATGACCTGGGCGTAGATGTGCTGCGAAGAGCGATACACGCAGAGACGCACGACTTCGAGTTCGTGCATTTTCAGGCGTGCTTTGCGAGCGCGACGCAGACGAGTAACTTTTTTGTCGGTCATTTCCTAGCCCCTTACTTCTTCTTGGCTTCTTTACGGCGGACGACTTCGTCAGCGTAACGAACACCTTTGCCCTTGTAAGGTTCAGGACGACGGAAGTCACGAATCTCCGCAGCGACCTGACCAACCAGTTGCTTGTCGACACCCTTGATCAGGATCTCGGTCTGGTTCGGGGTTTCGGCCACAACGCCTTCCGGCAGTTCGTAGTCGATCGGGTGGGAGAAGCCCAACGCGAGGTTCAGCACCTGGCCTTTAGCCTGGGCCTTGTAACCCACGCCAACCAGTTGCAGCTTACGCTCGAAACCTTGGCTGACACCGATGACCATGTTGTTGACCAGAGCACGGGTGGTACCGGCCATCGCACGGGTCTGCTGGTCGCCATTGCGAGCAGCGAAACGCAGTTCACCGGCTTCCTGCAGGACTTCAACGGACGAGTGAACGTTCAGTTCCAGAGTGCCCTTGGCACCCTTTACCGAAAGCTGCTGGCCGGCGAGTTTGATCTCAACACCAGCAGGCAGCTTGACGGGGTTCTTAGCAACGCGAGACATGCTTATCCCCCCTTAGAACACAGTGCAAAGCACTTCGCCGCCGACACCGGCAGCGCGCGCAGCGCGGTCCGTCATCACACCCTTGTTGGTGGAGACGATGGAGACACCGAGACCGCCACGAACTTTTGGCAGATCATCGACGGATTTGTACTGGCGAAGGCCTGGACGGCTGACGCGCTTGACTTCCTCGATGACCGGACGGCCTTCGAAGTACTTCAGCTCGATGGACAGCTGCGGCTTTGCTTCGCCGCTGATCTGATAACCCGCAATATAACCTTCGTCTTTCAGAACTTTGGCTACAGCCACCTTCAGCGTGGAAGACGGCATGCTTACGACGGACTTTTCAGCCATCTGGGCATTACGGATACGAGTTAGCATGTCCGCTAACGGGTCCTGCATACTCATGGGCTAGACGCTCCTGATACAAAAAGAATTAGCCTTGCGGCTAAAGAGTCACCAAAACGCCGGGCGCATTTAAGCCAGGCTCAGGCGAGCCGGACATTCTAGAGACTGCTCAAAAATGAATCAAGCCCCAAAGGGGCTTGATTCACACAAAGACAAAGCCGGCACTAGGCCGGCTCTGTTTTTACCAGCTGGCTTTCACCAGACCTGGTACATCACCACGCATTGCAGCTTCGCGCAGCTTGATACGGGACAGACCGAACTTGCGGAATACGCCGTGCGGACGACCAGTAACGCGGCAGCGGTTGCGCAGGCGCGAGGCGCTGGCGTCACGCGGCTGCTTCTGCAGTGCGACTTGTGCTTCCCAACGCGCTTCCGGACTGGTGTTCGGGCTGGCGATGGTAGCTTTCAGCTCGGCACGCTTCTTGGCGTACTTGGCTACCGTTTGCTGACGCTTCAGCTCGCGGTTTTTCATGCTCGTTTTAGCCATGATCCAACTCCAATCAGTTGCGGAACGGGAATTTGAAAGCACGCAGCAGAGCGCGGCCTTCGTCATCCGTACGGGCAGTGGTAGTCAGGGTGATATCCAGACCACGCAGGGCATCGATCTTGTCGTAATCGATTTCCGGGAAGATGATCTGCTCTTTAACGCCCATGCTGTAGTTGCCACGGCCATCGAAGGACTTGGCATTCAGGCCGCGGAAGTCACGCACGCGCGGCAGGGAGATGGACAGCAGACGATCCAGGAACTCGTACATACGATCGCGGCGCAGGGTTACCTTGACGCCGATCGGCCAGCCCTCACGAACCTTGAAGCCTGCAATCGACTTACGGGCATGAGTCACAACGACTTTCTGACCGGTGATCTTTTCCAGGTCGGCAACAGCGTTCTCGATGACTTTCTTGTCACCGATCGCTTCGCCCAGGCCCATGTTCAGGGTGATCTTGGTGATGCGCGGAACTTCCATCACGTTGGCGAGCTTAAGTTCTTCCTTAAGCTTCGGCGCGATTTCTTTCCGATAAATCTCTTTCAGTCGTGCCATGGTCTTCTACCTAGCAGTGTTCAAGCATCAACCGCTTTTTGGGTCGACTTGAAGACACGAATTTTTTTACCGTCTTCGATTTTGAAACCAACGCGGTCAGCCTTGTTGGTTTCGCCATTGAAAATGGCCACGTTAGAAGCGTGCAGAGGCGCTTCTTTCTCAACGATACCGCCCTGAACGCCCGACATCGGGTTCGGCTTGGTATGACGCTTCACCAGGTTGATGCCACCGACGACCAGACGGTCGTCAGCGAGAACCTTGAGCACCTTACCGCGCTTACCTTTGTCTTTGCCGGCGATCACGATGATCTCGTCGTCACGACGAATCTTTTGCATGTCGGATCTCCTTAAAGCACTTCTGGGGCGAGCGAGACGATCTTCATGAACTTCTCAGTACGAAGTTCACGGGTCACTGGCCCGAAGATACGGGTACCGATCGGCTCTTGCTTGTTGTTCAGCAGAACAGCAGCGTTGCCGTCGAAGCGGATGATCGAACCATCGGCACGGCGAACGCCGTGACGGGTACGAACGACCACTGCGGTCATGACCTGACCTTTCTTCACTTTGCCGCGCGGAATTGCTTCCTTGACGGTGACCTTGATGATGTCGCCGATGCCAGCGTAGCGGCGATGCGAGCCACCCAGCACCTTGATGCACATGACGCGGCGTGCACCACTGTTGTCGGCCACATCGAGCATGGATTGAGTCTGAATCATATAATTTCTCCGACCCTTAGCCCTTAGACTTCCACTGCGCGTTCGAGAACTTCAACCAGGGCCCAAGACTTGGTCTTGGCCAGCGGACGGGTTTCACGGATGGAAACCTTGTCGCCGATGTGGCACTGGTTGTTTTCGTCGTGCGCGTGCAGCTTGGTCGAACGCTTGACATATTTGCCGTAGATCGGGTGCTTGACGCGACGCTCGATCAATACGGTGATGGTCTTGTCCATCTTGTCGCTGACAACACGGCCGGTCAGCGTACGGACTGTTTTTTCGGCTTCAGCCATGATCACTTACCTGCCTGCTGGTTGAGCACAGTTTTCACACGAGCGATGTCGCGCTTAACTTGCGAGAGCAGGTGAGACTGCCCCAACTGGCCAGTTGCTTTCTGCATGCGCAGATTGAACTGGTCGCGCAGCAGGCCGAGCAGTTGCTCGTTCAGCTGCTGTGCTGATTTTTCACGAAGTTCATTCGCTTTCATCACATCACCGTCCGCTTAACAAAGGTGGTGGCGAGCGGCAGCTTTGCAGCAGCCAGGGCGAAAGCCTCACGCGCCAGCTCTTCGGAAACGCCTTCGATTTCATACAGGACTTTGCCTGGCTGAATCTGGGCAACCCAATATTCAACGCCACCCTTACCTTTACCCATCCGCACTTCGAGAGGCTTCTTGGTTACCGGCTTGTCAGGGAACACGCGAATCCAGATCTTCCCGCCACGTTTAACGTGACGAGTCAGAGCACGACGAGCGGACTCGATCTGGCGGGCGGTGAGACGACCGCGGGCAACAGACTTCAGCGCGAACTCGCCGAAGCTGACTTTGCTACCGCGCTGAGCCAAGCCACGGTTGTGGCCGGTCATCTGCTTACGGAACTTCGTACGCTTTGGTTGCAACATTTGGCGTACCCCTTACTTGGCAGCTTTTTTACGAGGAGCGGGCGCCTGCGGCTTCAGCTCTTCATGGCGACCACCAATAACTTCGCCTTTGAAGATCCAAACCTTGACACCGATCACACCGTAGGTGGTGTGCGCTTCGTACGTGGCATAGTCGATATCGGCACGCAGGGTGTGCAGAGGCACACGACCTTCGCGATACCATTCGGTACGTGCGATTTCAGCACCGCCGAGACGACCGCTCACTTGAATTTTGATGCCCTTGGCACCAATACGCATGGCGTTCTGTACAGCGCGCTTCATGGCGCGACGGAACATCACACGACGCTCCAGCTGCTGAGCTACGCTCTGCGCAACCAGCATACCGTCGAGCTCCGGCTTGCGGATCTCTTCGATATTGATGTGCACCGGCACACCCATTTGCTTGGTCAGGTCCTGACGCAGCTTCTCAACATCTTCACCTTTCTTGCCAATCACGATACCTGGACGGGCGGTGTGGATGGTGATGCGTGCGGTTTGAGCCGGACGAGCAATGTCGATACGGCTTACGGACGCGCTTTTTAGTTTGTCTTGGAGATACTCACGCACCTTCAGATCAGCGAACAGGTAGTCCGCATAAGTCCGACCGTCTGCGTACCAGACGGAGGTGTGCTCCTTGACGATTCCCAGGCGAATGCCAATGGGATGTACTTTCTGACCCATCTGATCGACTCCGTTACTTGTCCGCAACCTTGACAGTGATATGGCAAGACCGCTTGACGATGCGATCAGCGCGGCCTTTGGCACGCGGCATGATGCGCTTCAGCGAACGCCCTTCGTTGACGAAAACGGTGCTGACCTTCAGGTCATCAACGTCTGCGCCTTCGTTGTGCTCGGCGTTGGCCACAGCCGACTCCAGCACCTTCTTCATGATTTCCGCGGCTTTCTTACTGCTGAAAGCCAGCAGGTTGAGCGCTTCGCCCACCTTCTTCCCGCGGATTTGGTCGGCGACCAAGCGGGCTTTCTGGGCGGAGATTCGAGCGCCCGACAACTTAGCGGCTACTTCCATTTCCTTACCCCTTAACGCTTGGCTTTCTTGTCAGCCACGTGCCCACGATAAGTGCGGGTACCGGCGAACTCGCCCAGTTTGTGACCGACCATGTCTTCGTTCACGAGAACCGGGACATGTTGACGACCGTTATGTACAGCGATGGTCAGACCGACCATCTGCGGCAGGATCATCGAACGGCGCGACCAGGTTTTCACCGGCTTGCGATCGTTCTTTTCCGCCGCCACTTCGATCTTCTTCAGTAGGTGAAGATCAATAAAAGGACCTTTTTTCAGAGAACGTGGCACTGTCGTATCCCTCTATTTACTTGCGACGACGGACGATCATGTTATCGGTGCGTTTGTTACCACGAGTCTTCGCGCCCTTAGTCGGGAAGCCCCATGGAGACACCGGATGACGACCACCAGAGGTACGACCTTCACCACCACCGTGTGGGTGGTCGACCGGGTTCATGGCAACACCACGAACGGTCGGGCGAACGCCACGCCAGCGTTTGGCACCGGCTTTACCCAGCGAACGCAGGCTGTGCTCGGAGTTCGAGACTTCGCCCAGAGTCGCACGGCACTCGGCCAGCACTTTACGCATTTCACCGGAACGCAGACGCAGGGTGACGTAGACACCTTCGCGAGCGATCAGCTGAGCCGAAGCACCAGCGGAACGAGCGATCTGAGCACCTTTACCCGGCTTCAGCTCGATACCGTGAACGGTCGAACCAACAGGGATGTTGCGCAGCTGCAGGCTGTTACCGGCCTTGATCGGAGCCATCGAACCAGCAACCAGCTGATCGCCAGCACTCACGCCTTTAGGGGCGATGATGTAGCGACGCTCGCCGTCTGCGTACATCAGCAGAGCGATGTGCGCGGTACGGTTCGGATCGTATTCGATACGCTCGACAGTGGCAGGGATGCCATCTTTGTCGTTGCGACGGAAGTCGACCAGACGGTAATGCTGCTTGTGGCCACCACCGATATGACGGGTGGTGATACGACCATTGTTGTTACGACCGCCGGACTTCGACTTCTTCTCGAGCAGCGGAGCGTAAGGAGCGCCTTTGTGCAGCTCCTGATTGACCACCTTGACCACAAAACGGCGGCCAGCGGAAGTCGGTTTGCACTTAACGATTGCCATGATGCACCCCTTCCTTACTCAGCACTGCTGGCGAAATCGAGATCTTGGCCTGGCTGAAGGGAGATGATCGCCTTCTTCCAGTCGTTGCGCTTGCCCAGGCCGCGAGCGGTACGCTTGGTCTTACCCAGAACATTCTGAGTAGTCACACGCTGAACCTTCACGCTGAACAGGCTTTCAACGGCCTTCTTGATTTCCAGCTTGGTTGCATCGGTTGCAACCTTGAAAACGAACTGACTTTTCTTGTCAGCAAGAACCGTGGCCTTCTCGGAGATGTGCGGGCCAAGCAGCACTTTGAATACGCGTTCCTGGTTCATCCCAGCAGCTCCTCGAATTTCTTCACGGCAGAAACGGTGACCAGCACCTTTTCGTACGCGATCAGACTGACCGGATCGGAACCCTGCACGTCACGAACATCGACATGCGGCAGGTTGCGAGCAGCCAGGTACAGATTTTGATCGACAGCATCAGACACGATCAGAACGTCGTTCAGACCCATGCCGTTCAGCTTGCCCAGCAGTTCTTTGGTTTTCGGAGCTTCAACGGTGAAGTCCTCGACCACAACCAGGCGATCAGTGCGAACCAGCTCAGCAAGAATCGAACGGATCGCAGCGCGATACATCTTCTTATTCAGCTTCTGGTCGTGATTCTGCGGACGGGCCGCGAAAGTCACACCACCGCCACGCCAGATCGGACCACGGGAGGTACCAGCACGCGCGCGACCAGTACCCTTCTGACGCCACGGGCGCTTACCGCCACCGGACACGTCGGAACGGGTCTTCTGCTGCTTGCTGCCCTGACGGCCGCCGGCCATGTAGGCCACAACTGCTTGGTGAACCAGGGTCTCGTTGAAATCGCCACCGAAAGTCGCATCAGAAACTTCGATCGCTTGAGCGCCATTTACATTTAATTGCATGTCAGCTTCCCCTTAACCGCGAGCCTTGGCTGCCGGACGCACAACCAGGTTGCCGCCAGTCGCGCCAGGAACAGCGCCCTTGACCAGGAGCAGGTTGCGTTCAGCGTCGACGCGCACAATTTCCAGGGACTGCACAGTCACACGCTCAGCACCCATGTGACCGGACATTTTCTTGCCCTTGAAAACGCGACCCGGAGTCTGGCACTGGCCAATGGAACCCGGAACACGGTGGGACACGGAGTTACCGTGAGTGTTGTCTTGGCCGCGGAAATTCCAACGCTTGATGGTACCGGCGAAGCCTTTACCTTTGGACTGACCGGTGACATCCACCAGTTGACCAGCTTGGAAAATTTCAGCGTTGATCAGATCGCCAGCCTGGTACTCGCCTTCTTCAAGGCGGAATTCCATGACAGTACGACCTGCCGCGACGTTCGCCTTGGCGAAGTGACCGGCCTGAGCCTTGCTGACACGAGAGGCACGACGCTCACCAACAGTGACTTGCACTGCACGATAGCCATCGGACTCTTCAGTTTTGAACTGGGTGACGCGATTCGGCTCGATCTCAATGACCGTGACCGGAATGGAGACACCTTCTTCGGTGAAAATACGGGTCATACCGCATTTACGACCGACTACACCAATAGTCATGTTGTAAACCTCATGAGTGTACGGGGCTTTCACCCGCTATGGCCGCCCATTTCAGAGCGTTACACGACTAAAACCCCAAGGTTTTAGCCGAGGCTGATCTGCACTTCCACGCCAGCCGCAAGATCGAGCTTCATCAGCGCGTCAACGGTTTTATCCGTTGGCTGGACGATGTCCAGAACACGCTTGTGGGTACGAATTTCATACTGATCGCGCGCGTCTTTGTTGACGTGCGGAGAAGTCAGTACGGTGTACCGCTCTTTGCGAGTAGGCAGAGGAATCGGACCACGCACCTGAGCACCAGTACGTTTCGCGGTTTCCACGATTTCCTGGGTAGATTGATCGATCAGGCGATGGTCAAAAGCCTTCAACCGAATACGGATTTGTTGGTTTTGCATTTTGACCTCAGATTCCAAGCTGCTAATCCCCACAGACGGACTACGCCCGCTCGAGGGAGGCGCAATTGTACGGATGCCCCCTGGGGGTGTCAACTTTTAACCAGTTCAAAAGAAAAAGGGCCCCGAAGGGCCCTTTTTCATACAGCGGATCGTTGATTACTCGACGATCTTGGCAACCACGCCGGCGCCAACGGTACGACCACCTTCGCGAATTGCGAAGCGCAGGCCGTCTTCCATGGCGATCGGCTTGATCAGGGTGACAACCATTTTCACGTTGTCGCCCGGCATTACCATCTCAACGCCTTCCGGCAGTTCGCACGAACCGGTTACGTCGGTAGTACGGAAGTAGAACTGCGGACGGTAGCCTTTGAAGAACGGGGTGTGACGACCACCTTCTTCTTTGGACAGAACGTACACTTCAGCTTCGAACTTGGTGTGCGGTTTGATGGTGCCCGGCTTGGCCAGAACCTGACCACGCTCTACGTCGTCACGCTTGGTGCCGCGCAGCAGAACGCCGCAGTTCTCGCCAGCACGACCTTCGTCGAGCAGCTTGCGGAACATTTCAACGCCGGTGCAGGTGGTCTTGGTGGTAGGACGCAGACCAACGATTTCGATTTCTTCCTGGATCTTGACGATACCGCGCTCTACACGACCGGTAACTACAGTACCGCGGCCGGAGATCGAGAATACGTCTTCGATCGGCATCAGGAACGGACGGTCGATGGCACGAACCGGCTCAGGGATGTAGGTATCCAGAGTCTCGACGAGCTTCTTGACGGCACTGGTGCCCATCTCGTTGTCGTCCTGGCCGTTCAGAGCCATCAGCGCGGAGCCGATGATGATCGGAGTGTCGTCGCCCGGGAAATCGTAAGTGCTGAGCAGGTCACGCACTTCCATTTCAACCAGCTCCAGCAGCTCGGCGTCGTCAACCATGTCAGCCTTGTTCAGGAAGACAACGATGTACGGAACACCTACCTGACGGGACAGCAGGATGTGCTCGCGAGTCTGAGGCATCGGACCATCAGCGGCCGAGCAAACCAGGATCGCGCCGTCCATCTGGGCAGCACCGGTGATCATGTTCTTGACGTAGTCGGCGTGGCCCGGGCAGTCAACGTGCGCGTAGTGACGAATGTTGGAATCGTACTCTACGTGTGCAGTGTTGATGGTGATACCACGAGCTTTCTCTTCCGGAGCGCTGTCGATCTTGTCGAAATCTACGCGAGCGGAACCGAATACTTCGGAGCAAACGCGAGTCAGAGCTGCGGTCAGAGTGGTTTTACCGTGGTCAACGTGACCGATGGTGCCTACGTTGACGTGCGGTTTATTACGTTCAAATTTTTCTTTAGCCACGACAGTGAACCTCTTGCCTAAAGGGCTTTATCAGCCTTGTTTTTTAACCAGTGCTTCGACGATGTTCGACGGAGCCTCGGAGTACTTGGAGAATTCCATGGAGTAGCTTGCGCGACCCTGGGACATGGAGCGAACGTCGGTCGCATAACCGAACATCTCACCCAGCGGAACTTCTGCACGGATAACCTTACCGGAAACCGAATCTTCCATACCCTGGATCAGACCACGACGACGGTTCAGGTCACCCATCACATCGCCCATGTAGTCCTCAGGGGTTACCACTTCGACTTTCATGATCGGCTCAAGCACAACACCGCCGCCCTTCTGGGCCAGCTGCTTGGTCGCCATGGAAGCAGCCACCTTGAACGCCATCTCGTTGGAGTCGACGTCATGGTAGGAACCGTCAAACACGGTAGCCTTCAGGCCGATGAGCGGATAGCCGGCAACAACGCCGTTCTTCATCTGCTCTTCGATACCCTTCTGGATGGCCGGGATGTATTCCTTCGGAACCACACCACCAACGACTTCGTTGACGAATACCAGACCTTCCTGGCCTTCGTCTGCCGGAGCAAAGCGAATCCAGCAATGACCGAACTGACCGCGACCACCGGACTGACGAACGAACTTGCCTTCGATTTCGCAGTTCTTGGTGATCTTCTCGCGGTAGGAAACCTGAGGCTTACCAATGTTCGCCTCGACGTTGAACTCGCGCTTCATGCGGTCAACGAGGATGTCCAGGTGCAGCTCACCCATACCGGAGATAATGGTCTGGCCGGTTTCTTCGTCGGTCTTGACGCGGAACGACGGGTCTTCCTGAGCCAGCTTGCCCAGTGCGATACCCATCTTCTCCTGGTCAGCCTTGGTCTTCGGCTCAACAGCTACCGAGATAACCGGCTCCGGGAAGTCCATACGCTCAAGGATGATCGGCTTGTCGGCGTTGCACAGGGTGTCACCAGTGGTGACGTCCTTCATGCCGATCAGCGCAGCGATGTCGCCTGCACGTACTTCTTTGATCTCATCACGCTGGTTGGCGTGCATCTGCACCATACGACCAACGCGCTCTTTCTTACCCTTGACCGAGTTGATCACGGAGTCGCCGGAGGTCAGGAAGCCCGAGTAGACGCGAACGAAGGTCAGAGTACCTACGAACGGGTCGGTGGCAATCTTGAACGCCAGGGCCGAGAACGGCTCGTCGTCATCTGCATGACGCTCGTCGTAGTCAGCCTCTACCAGCTCTTCCTTCGGCTTCTCGATCAGATCAGGGTGGATACCCTTGATCGCCGGAATTTCGGTCGGAGCAGGCAGGAAGTCGATGACGGCATCGAGAACCAGAGGAACGCCCTTGTTCTTGAAGGAAGAACCGCAGACAGCCGGAACGATCTCGCTGGCCAGGGTGCGCGCGCGCAGACCGGCTTTGATTTCCTCGACGGTCAGCTCACCTTCTTCAAGGTACTTGTTCATCAGCTCTTCGCTGGCTTCGGCAGCAGCCTCAACCATGTTCGAGCGCCACTCGTTGGCCAGGTCTACCAGCTCGGCAGGAATCTCTTCCTCACGGTAGGTAGTGCCCTTGTCTTCGTCGTTCCAGTAGATAGCCTTCATCTTGATCAGATCGATCTGACCTTCGAAGTTCTCTTCTGCACCAATGGCCAGCTGGATTGGCACCGGAGTGTGACCCAGACGGTTCTTGATCTGACCGACGACGCGCAGGAAGTTGGCACCAGCACGGTCCATCTTGTTCACGTAGACAACACGCGGAACGCCGTACTTGTTGGCTTGACGCCATACGGTTTCGGACTGCGGCTCAACACCGGAGGTGCCGCAGAACACCACGACAGCGCCGTCGAGTACGCGCAGCGAACGCTCTACTTCAATAGTGAAGTCAACGTGGCCGGGGGTGTCGATGACGTTTACGCGGTAGTTGTCGTACTGACCAACGGAACCTTTCCAGAAGGTGGTAACGGCAGCCGAGGTAATGGTAATACCGCGCTCTTGCTCCTGAACCATCCAGTCGGTGGTCGCGGCGCCATCATGCACCTCGCCCATCTTGTGGCTCAGGCCTGTGTAGAACAGGATCCGCTCGGTAGTGGTGGTCTTGCCCGCGTCAACGTGAGCACAGATACCAATGTTACGGTAGCGGTTAATTGCTGTAGTACGAGCCATAAAGCCCTCGCAAAATTAATGGAGCCGAAATTAGAAGCGGTAGTGCGAGAAGGCCTTGTTGGCTTCTGCCATGCGGTGCACGTCTTCACGCTTCTTAACTGCAGCGCCTTTGCCTTCAGCAGCGTCCAGCAGCTCACCAGCCAGGCGCAGCGCCATGGACTTCTCGCCACGCTTACGGGCGAAATCTACCAGCCAGCGCATGGCAAGAGCGTTACGACGGGACGGACGAACTTCGACCGGAACCTGGTAAGTGGCACCGCCTACACGGCGCGACTTAACTTCGACCAGCGGAGCGATGGCGTCGAGAGCTTTCTCGAAGATTTCCAGGGGATCGCTGTTCTTGCGTGCTTTGACGGTATCCAGGGCACCGTAAACGATGCGCTCGGCTACGGCCTTCTTGCCGCTTTCCATCACGTGGTTCATGAACTTGGCGAGAATCTGGCTTCCGTATTTTGGATCGTCCAGAATCTCACGCTTGGCTGCTACACGACGTCTTGGCATTGATAAGCCCTCAAACGGTCTTCAGGTTAGTTCGGGACCACGCGCAATGGCGACGCCCGACCTTACTCTTATCGACTCAATAAATTAATAAACTGCAAGTGGGTAAAAGCGCCGATTACTTCGGACGCTTGGTACCGTACTTGGAACGACCCTGGTTACGGCCTTTGACGCCCGAAGTATCCAGAGAGCCGCGAACGGTGTGGTAACGAACACCTGGCAAGTCTTTTACACGACCGCCACGGATCAGCACCACGCTGTGCTCTTGCAGGTTGTGGCCTTCACCACCGATGTACGAGGAAACCTCGAAACCGTTGGTCAGACGCACGCGGCATACTTTACGCAGTGCCGAGTTAGGTTTTTTCGGCGTAGTGGTGTACACGCGGGTGCACACGCCACGACGCTGCGGGCAGTTCTGCAGCGCAGGCACGTCGGATTTCTCGACGATACGCTTACGCGGCTGACGTACCAGCTGGTTGATAGTTGCCATCTACTAGCTCCACTGTTGTCTTTCGACGCTATTTATTACAACAAAAGCAAAAAATGGCAGAGCACGCGCCCTGCCAAATTTAGGGGTGCATGAGTCTAAAGAGACTACAGCCCCCAGTCAAGGCAAAGCCCGGACGACAAGTCGCCCGGGCTCCGCACTCAATTGCTGCTCGAGTTCAGCGCTTCGGTCAGTGCGGCTTCCACCTCACTGGCGCTGACACGAACCGGCTTGTCGGCATCACGCTTGCGCTTGCGCTCGCTGTGGTAGGCCAGACCGGTACCTGCCGGGATCAGACGACCCACGACCACGTTTTCTTTCAGGCCACGCAGGAAGTCGCGCTTGCCGGTAACCGCCGCTTCGGTAAGAACGCGGGTGGTTTCCTGGAACGATGCCGCCGAGATGAAAGACTCGGTGGACAGCGATGCCTTGGTGATACCCAGCAGCACGCGGGTGTACTTGGCAATGAACTTGTCCTCTTCGGACAGACGCTCGTTCTCGCCCAGTACCTGGGTCAGCTCCATCTGGTCGCCCTTGATGAAGGAAGAATCACCGGACTCGGTCACTTCGACCTTGCGCAGCATCTGACGCAGGATGGTCTCGATGTGCTTGTCGTTGATCTTCACGCCCTGCAGGCGGTAAACGTCCTGGATCTCGTTGACGATGTACTTGGCCAGCGCGCTGACACCCAGCAGACGCAGGATATCGTGCGGATCGCTCGGGCCGTCGGAGATGACTTCACCCTTGTTGACCTGCTCACCTTCGAACACGTTCAGGTGGCGCCACTTCGGAATCAGCTCTTCGTACGGATCGCTGCCATCGGTTGGCGTGATGACCAGACGACGCTTGCCTTTGGTCTCCTTGCCGAATGCGATGGTGCCGCTGATCTCTGCCAGGATCGACGCTTCTTTCGGGCGACGAGCTTCGAACAGGTCGGCAACGCGCGGCAGACCACCGGTGATGTCGCGAGTCTTCGAGGTTTCCTGCGGGATACGGGCGATAACATCACCGACACCGATCTGCGCACCGTCCGCCACACCGACCAGGGCGTTGGCAGGCAGGAAGTATTGAGCCGGTACGTCGGTACCCGGCAGCAGCAGCTCCTTGCCATTGGCATCGACCATCTTGATCGCCGGACGGATTTCCTTGCCAGCGGCAGGACGATCCTTCGGATCCAGAACTTCGATGTTGGTCAGACCCGTCAATTCGTCAGTCTGACGCTTGATGGTGATGCCTTCTTCCATGCCCACGAAGGTCACGGTACCTTTCATCTCGGTCACGATCGGGTGGGTGTGCGGGTCCCACTTGGCGACGATGGCGCCAGCGTCGACCTTGTCACCTTCCTTCACGGAAATCACAGCACCGTACGGCAGCTTGTAGCGCTCGCGCTCGCGGCCGAACTCGTCCGCGACAGCCAGCTCACCGGAACGCGATACCGCGATCAGGTTGCCGTCAAGGCGCTCGACGTGCTTCAGGTTGTGCAGGCGGATCGCACCGCCGTTCTTCACCTGGACGCTGTCTGCAGCCGAAGTACGGCTGGCCGCACCACCGATGTGGAACGTACGCATGGTCAGCTGGGTACCCGGCTCACCGATCGACTGAGCGGCGATAACGCCGACAGCTTCACCGATGTTCACCTGGTGACCGCGAGCCAGGTCGCGACCGTAGCACTTGGCGCAGATGCCGTAGCGGGTTTCACAGCTAATCGGCGAACGCACGACGACTTCGTCGACGCTGTTCAGCTCGATGAACTCGACCCACTGCTCGTCGACCAGCGTACCGGCCGGAACGATGACGTCATCGGTACCCGGCTTGAATACATCGCGAGCGATGACACGACCCAGTACACGCTCACCCAGCGGCTCTACAACGTCACCGCCTTCGATGTGCGGTGTCATCAGCAGGCCCTGCTCGGTGCCGCAATCGATCTCGGTCACGACCAGATCCTGGGCCACGTCGACGAGGCGACGGGTCAGGTAACCGGAGTTCGCGGTCTTCAGTGCGGTATCCGCCAGACCTTTACGCGCACCGTGCGTCGAGATGAAGTACTGCAGAACGCTCAGACCTTCACGGAAGTTCGCGGTGATCGGCGTCTCGATGATGGAGCCGTCCGGCTTGGCCATCAGGCCACGCATACCGGCCAGCTGACGAATCTGCGCGGCGCTACCACGAGCACCGGAGTCCGCCATCATGTACATGGAGTTGAAGGACTCCTGGTCGACGGTCTGACCTTCGCGATCGACCACCTTCTCTTTCGAGAGGTTGGCCATCATCGCCTTGGAAACTTCGTCGTTGGCCTTCGACCAGAGGTCGATCACCTTGTTGTACTTCTCGCCCTGGGTTACCAGGCCGGAGGCGTACTGCGATTCGATTTCCTTCACTTCCTCGGTGGCGGCGTCGATGATGCGCGCCTTCTCATCCGGGATGACGAAGTCGTTCACGCCGATCGACACACCGGAGATGGTCGAATAGGCGAAACCGGTGTACATCAGCTGGTCAGCGAAGATGACGGTGTCCTTCAGACCCACCGTGCGGTAGCACTGGTTGATCAGCTTGGAGATCGCCTTCTTCTTCATCGACTGGTTGACCACGTCGTAGGACAGGCCAGCCGGCACGATCTGGAACAGCAGCGCACGGCCGACGGTGGTGTCGACGATACGGGTGTTCTTGGTGATCGAGCCGTCTTTCTCTTTGACAGTCTCGTTGATGCGCACTTTCACGCGGGCGTGCAGGGACGCTTCGCCGGCGCGGAATACGCGGTCGACTTCCTGCAGGTCGGCGAACACGCGACCTTCACCCTTGGCGTTAACGGCTTCACGGGTCATGTAGTACAGACCCAGAACCACGTCCTGCGACGGAACGATGATTGGCTCACCGTTGGCGGGCGACAGGATGTTGTTGGTCGACATCATCAGCGCGCGCGCTTCCAGCTGGGCTTCCAGCGTCAGCGGCACGTGAACGGCCATCTGGTCACCGTCGAAGTCGGCGTTGTACGCGGCGCAGACCAGCGGGTGCAGCTGGATCGCCTTACCTTCGATCAGAACCGGCTCGAACGCCTGGATACCCAGACGGTGCAGGGTCGGTGCACGGTTGAGCAGGACGGGGTGTTCGCGAATCACTTCGGCGAGAACGTCCCACACTTCCGGCAGCTCGCGCTCGACCATCTTCTTGGCGGCCTTGATGGTGGTCGCCAGACCACGCATTTCCAGCTTGCCGAAAATGAACGGCTTGAACAGCTCGAGGGCCATCTTCTTCGGCAGACCGCACTGGTGCAGACGCAGGGTCGGACCTACGGTAATTACCGAACGGCCGGAGTAGTCCACGCGCTTACCGAGCAGGTTCTGACGGAAGCGACCTTGCTTACCCTTGATCATGTCAGCCAGGGACTTCAGCGGACGCTTGTTCGAGCCAGTGATGGCACGACCGCGACGGCCGTTGTCCAGCAGGGCGTCGACCGCTTCCTGCAGCATGCGCTTTTCGTTGCGCACGATGATGTCCGGCGCGGACAGGTCGAGCAGACGCTTCAGGCGGTTGTTACGGTTGATCACCCGACGATACAGGTCGTTCAGGTCGGAGGTGGCGAAACGGCCACCGTCCAGCGGTACCAGCGGACGCAGGTCTGGCGGCAGAACCGGCAGAACGGTCAGAACCATCCACTCAGGCAGGTTGCCCGAGCCCTGGAAGGCTTCCATCAGTTTCAGGCGCTTGGACAGCTTCTTGATCTTGGTTTCCGAGTTGGTCTGCGGAATCTCTTCGCGCAGGCGGCCGATCTCGTGCTCCAGGTCGATAGCGTGCAGCAGCTCGCGGACGGCCTCGGCACCCATGCGGGCGTCGAAGTCGTCACCGAACTCTTCCAGCGCTTCGAAGTACTGCTCGTCGTTCAGCAGCTGGCCCTTCTCCAGGGTGGTCATGCCCGGGTCGATGACGACATAGCTCTCGAAATAGAGCACGCGCTCGATATCACGCAGGGTCATGTCCATCAGCAGGCCGATACGGCTCGGCAGGGACTTCAGGAACCAGATGTGGGCAACCGGGGACGCCAGTTCGATGTGCGCCATGCGCTCACGACGAACCTTGGCCAGTGCAACTTCAACGCCGCACTTCTCGCAGATCACACCGCGGTGCTTGAGGCGCTTGTACTTGCCGCACAGGCACTCGTAGTCCTTGACTGGGCCAAAGATCTTGGCGCAGAACAGGCCGTCACGTTCAGGCTTGAACGTACGGTAGTTGATGGTTTCCGGCTTTTTAACTTCACCGAACGACCACGAACGGATCATCTCAGGCGAGGCCAACCCGATACGGATGGCGTCGAACTCTTCGATCTGACCCTGGTTTTTCAGCAAATTCAGTAGGTCTTTCAAGGCCTTTCCTCCTGGCGGAGCAGGCAGCGGGCTGGGTTAGCCCCGCTGCCGATTCACGTCGTGTTATTCGGTTTCCAGATCGATGTCGATACCGAGCGAACGGATTTCTTTGATCAGTACGTTGAAGGACTCGGGCATGCCCGGCTCCATACGGTGATCACCGTCCACGATGTTTTTGTACATCTTGGTACGGCCGTTCACGTCATCCGACTTCACGGTCAGCATTTCCTGCAGGGTGTAGGCGGCGCCGTAGGCTTCCAGTGCCCAGACCTCCATCTCCCCGAAGCGCTGACCACCGAACTGCGCCTTACCGCCCAGCGGCTGCTGGGTAACCAGGCTGTAGGAACCCGTGGAACGCGCGTGCATCTTGTCGTCCACCAGGTGGTTCAGTTTCAGCATGTACATGTAGCCAACAGTGGTCGGACGCTCGAACTGGTTGCCAGTACGGCCGTCGATCAGGCGCATCTGGCCGCTTTCCGGCAGATCCGCCAGCTTCAGCATGGCCTTGATCTCGCTTTCCTTGGCACCGTCGAACACCGGGGTGGCCATCGGCACACCGCCACGCAGGTTCTTCGCCAGGTTCAGGACTTCCTGATCGCTCAGTTCATCCAGGCTTTCCTGACGGCCGCCGATCTCGTTGTAGATCTGCTGCATGAACTTGCGCAGTTCAGCGACCTTGCGCTGCTCTTCGAGCATGCGGTTGATCTTCTCGCCCAGGCCCTTGGCCGCGAGGCCCAGGTGGGTTTCGAGGATCTGACCGACGTTCATACGCGACGGTACGCCCAGCGGGTTCAGAACGATGTCGACCGGCGTACCGTTGACGTCGTGCGGCATGTCTTCGACCGGCATGATCACGGAGACCACACCCTTGTTACCGTGACGACCGGCCATCTTGTCACCCGGCTGGATGCGACGACGGATTGCCAGGTAGACCTTGACGATCTTCAGCACGCCTGGAGCCAGGTCATCGCCCTGCTGCAGCTTGCGCTTCTTGTCTTCGAACTTGTCGTCGAGCAACTGACGGCGGTCGGAGATGTAGGCCTGGGCCTTTTCCAACTGCTCGTTCAGCGCATCGTCAGCCATGCGCAGCTTGAACCACTGACCGCGCTCGAGGCCGTCGAGGAACTCGTCGGTGATTTCTGCACCCTTCTTCAGGCCAGCGCCGCCTTCGGCCTTCTTGCCAACCAGGGCGGAACGCAGACGCTCGAAGGTCGCGCCTTCGACGATGCGGAACTCTTCGTTGAGGTCCTTGCGGATCTCGTCCAGCTGCATCTTTTCGATAGCCAGGGCACGGGAGTCACGCTCTACGCCGTCACGGGTGAAGACTTGTACGTCGATGACAGTACCCTTGGTACCGGTCGGTACGCGCAGGGAGGTGTCTTTAACGTCGGACGCCTTCTCACCGAAAATCGCACGCAGCAGTTTCTCTTCCGGAGTCAGCTGGGTCTCGCCTTTCGGAGTGACCTTACCGACCAGGATGTCGCCCGGGCCGACTTCGGCGCCGACGTAGACGATACCGGCTTCGTCCAGCTTGTTCAGTGCAGCCTCACCCACGTTCGGGATGTCCGCAGAGATTTCCTCTGGGCCGAGCTTGGTGTCACGTGCCACACAGGTCAGTTCCTGGATGTGAATCGTGGTGAAACGGTCTTCCTGAACCACACGCTCCGACAGGAGAATGGAGTCTTCGAAGTTGTAGCCGTTCCACGGCATGAACGCGACGCGCATGTTCTGGCCGAGAGCCAGCTCACCCATGTCGGTGGACGGACCGTCAGCGAGGATGTCGCTGCGCTCTACCTTGTCACCCTTGCTGACCAGCGGACGCTGGTTGATGCAGGTGTTCTGGTTGGAGCGGGTGTATTTGGTCAGGTTGTAAATGTCGACACCGGCTTCGCCGGTTTCAACTTCGTCGTCATTCACACGTACCACGATACGGCTGGCGTCGACGGAGTCGATCACACCACCGCGACGGGCCACGACGCAGACACCGGAGTCACGGGCGACGTTGCGCTCCATGCCGGTACCGACCAGCGGCTTGTCCGAACGCAGGGTCGGCACGGCCTGACGCTGCATGTTCGAACCCATCAACGCACGGTTGGCGTCGTCGTGCTCAAGGAACGGAATCAGCGAGGCAGCAACCGAAACGACCTGCTTCGGCGACACGTCCATCAGGGTGACGTCTTCAGGCGCTTTTACGGTGAATTCGTTCAGGTGACGAACAGCTACCAGCTCATCGACCAGCTGACCTTTGTCGTTCATGGTCGCCGAAGCCTGGGCGATCACGTGATCGGCCTCTTCGATGGCGGACAGGAAGACGATCTCGTCGGTTACCAGGGTGTCCTTCACCACACGGTACGGGCTCTCGAGGAAGCCGTACTGGTTGGTGCGGGCATAGGCAGCCAGGGAGTTGATCAGACCGATGTTCGGACCTTCAGGGGTCTCGATCGGGCACACACGGCCGTAGTGAGTTGGGTGTACGTCACGGACTTCGAAGCCCGCGCGCTCACGGGTCAGACCGCCCGGGCCAAGAGCCGAAACACGGCGCTTGTGGGTGATCTCGGAGAGCGGGTTGTTCTGGTCCATGAACTGCGAGAGTTGGCTGGAGCCGAAGAACTCTTTCACCGCCGCCGCAACCGGCTTGGCGTTGATCAGGTCCTGCGGCATCAGGCCTTCGCTTTCAGCCATCGACAGACGCTCTTTGACCGCGCGCTCTACACGCACCAGGCCAACGCGGAACTGGTTCTCGGCCATTTCGCCTACGCAGCGAACACGGCGGTTACCCAGGTGGTCGATGTCGTCGACGATGCCTTTGCCGTTACGGATATCGACCAGGGTCTTGAGGACCTCGACGATATCTTCCTTGCTCAGCACGCCCGAACCCTCGATCTCGGTACGACCGATACGACGGTTGAACTTCATGCGGCCCACGGCCGACAGGTCGTAACGCTCGGCGCTGAAGAACAGGTTGTTGAACAGGGTCTCGGCAGCATCCTTGGTTGGCGGCTCGCCAGGACGCATCATGCGATAGATCTCGACCAGCGCTTCCAGCTGATTGGTGGTGCTGTCGATCTTCAGGGTATCGGAGATGAACGGACCGCAATCGATGTCGTTGGTGTACAGCGTTTCGATGCGGACAACCTGAGCCTTGGCAATCTTGACCAGGATCTCGGTGCTCAGCTCGGTGTTGCACTCGGCGATGATTTCGCCGGTAGCCGGGTGCACGATCGCCTTGGCAGTGGTACGGCCAATCAGGTAGTCGATCGGGACTTCCAGCTCTTTGATGCCAGCCTTGTCCAACTGGTTGATGTGGCGCGCGGTGATACGGCGGCCTTGCTCAACGATGACCTTGCCCTTCTCGTCCTTGATGTCGAGGACGGCAACTTCGCCACGCAGACGCTGCGGAACCAGCTCCAGGTTCAGGGTTTCGCCCTTCACGTGGAAAACGTTGGTTGCATAGAACGCGTCCAGCACTTCTTCAGTGCTGTAGCCCAGCGCGCGCAGCAGCACGGAAGCCGGCAGCTTGCGACGGCGGTCGATACGAACGAATACGGCGTCCTTCGGGTCGAATTCGAAGTCCAGCCAGGAACCGCGGTACGGAATGATCCGCGCGGAGTACAGCAGCTTGCCCGAGCTGTGGGTCTTGCCACGGTCGTGGTCGAAGAACACGCCCGGCGAACGGTGCAGCTGGGAAACGATGACGCGCTCGGTACCGTTGATAACGAAGGTACCGTTCTCGGTCATCAGGGGGATTTCCCCCATGTAAACTTCTTGCTCTTTAATGTCTTTGATCGCTTTGTTCGACGATTCTTTGTCGAAAATGATCAAACGAACCTTCACCCGCAGCGGCACAGCGAACGTCACGCCGCGCAGCACGCACTCCTTGACGTCAAATGCCGGCTCGCCCAGGCGATAACCGACATATTCCAGAGCAGCATTGCCGGAATAGCTGATAATCGGGAAAACGGACTTGAAGGCCGCATGCAGGCCGATGTCACGGAATTGATCCTTGGTCGCTCCCGCCTGCAGGAATTCGCGATACGAATCCAGCTGGATGGCCAGGAGATACGGCACATCCATGACATCCGGCAACTTGCTAAAGTCCTTGCGGATACGTTTTTTCTCAGTGTATGAGTAAGCCATCAGCGTTCCCCAGCTTGGTCACCTGCTTATTTGGCCTCTCCGACGGGAGCAGCCAGAAACTCTTGCAAACCCCAGGTTTGCGCCACCTCGTAGGTGGGTATTTCCCATTCAGGCCCGGCCACGAATAGCCGAGCTAGAACGGAAAAAGGCCGGTGGCAAAAGCCACCAGCCATCAGCCTTAAGCGAGTCGCTCGGGCTGTAGACGCAAGGTCGTCGCTTACTTGAGCTCGACTTTGGCGCCTGCTTCTTCCAGAGCCTTTTTAGCGGCTTCGGCTTCGTCTTTCGACACGCCTTCTTTGACCACGCCAGGAGCGCCGTCAACTACTGCTTTGGCTTCTTTCAGACCCAGGCCGGTCAGTTCGCGAACTGCCTTGATCACGTTCACTTTCTTCTCGCCAGCGTCGGCCAGAACAACGGTGAACTCGGTTTGCTCTTCAGCAGCGGCAGCAGCCGGGCCAGCAGCAGCAACGGTAGCAGCGGCAGCGGTAACGCCGAAGGTTTCTTCCATCGCTTTGATCAGCTCAACGATTTCCATAACGGATTTCTGGCCGATCGCTTCGATGATTTGCTCGTTAGTCAGAGACATGACTATCAATTCCTGTATTGGGGTGACAGCTTATGCAGCCATCAAATTAAACATGTGATTTCGAAAGGTGCTACGCGGCCTTAGGCTGCAGCAGCTTCTTTCTGGTCGCGAATGGCTGCCAGAGTGCGAGCGAGCTTGCTGGTGGCGCCTTGAATAACGCTCATCAGCTGCGCGATGCCCTCGTCGCGGGTCGGCAGGCTTGCCAGTACGTCGATCTGATTGGCTGCAAGGTACTTGCCCTCGAACGCAGCTGCTTTGATCTCGAACTTGTCCTGACCCTTGGCGAATTCCTTGAACAGACGGGCAGCAGCGCCCGGGTGCTCGTTGGAGAACGCAATCAGGGTCGGGCCTTTGAACACGTCGTTGAGCACGTCGTACTGAGTGCCTTCAACGGCGCGCTTGAGCAGGGTGTTACGTACGACACGTACGTATACGCCAGCTTCGCGGGCCTCTTTACGGAGTCCGGTCATAGCACCTACGGTCACGCCACGGGCATCAGCCACGACAGCGGACAGGGCAGCTTTGGCAGCCTCGTTGACTTCAGCGACGATGGCCTTCTTGTCTTCGAGTTTAATTGCCACGGGTTTACTCCTGGATGTTACCGTTTCGCCCAGCCGGAGCCGGACGGCGTTTTGGTGTCTGATTCGGTAAGAATCGGGAGCACCATCTGCGTAGGGTTGAAGATCGCTCTTCTGGTTTGAGACTTGCGCCCCCTACGGTCTTGGATAGCCCCCGCCAGGCAGGGACCCCAATTTTTCAGGCTGGCCGAATCGCTTCGGCCAGCCACATTCATTACGCGTCGAGCGAGCTCTGGTCGATGACCAGACCTGGGCCCATGGTAGTGCTCAGGGTTACGCGCTTGACGTAAACACCTTTGGAAGTCGAAGGCTTCAGACGCTTGAGGTCAGCAATCAGCGCCTCTACGTTCTGCTTCAGCTTCTCGGCATCGAAACCGACCTTGCCAACGGAACCGTGGATGATGCCGTTCTTGTCGGTACGGAAACGCACCTGACCAGCTTTGGCATTCTTGACGGCAGTAGCAACGTCCGGAGTAACGGTACCGACCTTCGGGTTAGGCATCAGGCCGCGAGGACCGAGAACCTGACCCAGCTGACCCACGACGCGCATGGCATCCGGGGAAGCGATCACGACGTCATAGTTCAGATCGCCAGCCTTCATTTCGGCAGCCAGATCGTCCATGCCTACGCGGTCAGCACCGGCAGCCAGAGCAGCTTCAGCGCCCGGACCCTGGGTGAAGACAGCAACGCGAACGGTCTTGCCGGAGCCGTTCGGCAGAACGGTAGCGCCACGAACAACCTGGTCGGATTTACGCGGGTCAACACCGAGGTTAACGGCAACGTCAACGGACTCGGAGAACTTGACAGCGGACAGCTCAGCCAGCAGAGCGGCAGCTTCAACGAAGTTGTAAGCCTTGCCAGCTTCAACTTTCTCGGCGATAGCCTTTTGGCGCTTGGTCAACTTAGCCATTACACACCCTCCACGTTGAGGCCCATGCTACGAGCGGAGCCCGCGATGGTGCGCACGGCTGCATCCATATCGGCAGCAGTCAGGTCAGCCTGCTTGGTCTTGGCGATTTCTTCCAGCTGAGCACGGGTAACGGTGCCCACTTTTACGCTGTTCGGGCGAGCCGAACCGCTGGTCAGGCCGGCGGCCTTTTTCAGCAGAACCGAAGCCGGGGTGCTTTTGGTTTCAAACGTGAAGCTGCGGTCGCTGTAGACAGTGATGATCACTGGAGTCGGCAGACCAGGTTCCATGCCCTGAGTCTTGGCGTTGAACGCCTTGCAGAATTCCATGATGTTCACGCCGTGCTGACCCAGAGCAGGACCAACGGGTGGCGACGGGTTGGCTTGTCCAGCCTTCACTTGCAGCTTGATATAAGCCGAGATTTTCTTAGCCATGAGCTACTCCAATTATGGGTACGAACGCCTTTCGGCTCCCCAGTTATTACCTATTTATCCCAGTGACGACAAAACCCCGCAGCCTTGGGCTGCGGGGTAAGGGATGCGGTTGTCAGTTATGCCTTTTCGACCTGACTGAACTCCAGCTCGACCGGAGTGGAACGACCGAAAATGGTCACTGCCACCTGGATTCGGCTCTTTTCATAATTCACTTCTTCAACAACACCACTGAAGTCCGCGAAAGGACCATCAATGACGCGAACCATCTCACCCGGCTCGAAGAGTGTCTTCGGCTTCGGCTTGTCACCACTGTCGGCAACGCGACGCAGAATGGCGTCAGCCTCTTTGTCCGTGATAGGCGCAGGCTTGTCGGCAGTACCACCGATGAAGCCCATGACACGAGGAGTGTCCTTGACCAAGTGCCAAGTACCTTCATTCATGTCCATCTGCACCAGGACGTAGCCCGGAAAGAACTTGCGCTCGCTTTTACGCTTCTGACCATTGCGCATCTCGACCACTTCTTCAGTGGGAACGAGAATCTCGCCAAAGCCATCTTCCATTCCGGCGAGCTTGACGCGCTCGATCAGCGAACGCATCACATGCTTCTCGTAACCCGAGTAAGCATGCACAACGTACCAACGCTTAGCCACGGGACACCTTTAGCTTACGATGAACGAAACAAGCCAACCCAGGAAGGAGTCAAGCCCCCACAACAACAGCGCCATCACCAACACCACAGCCACGACAATCAGCGTGGTCTGCGTGGTTTCCTGGCGGGTCGGCCAAACGACTTTGCGAATTTCAAGACGCGCTTCCTTTGCCAGTACGAAGAAGGCTTGACCCTTAGTCGTCTGCAGTGCAACCAGGGCTGCCACGACCGCCAGAGCGATCAGTGCCAGCACACGGTACAGAATCGGCTCGCCAGAGAAGTACTGATTACCGACAACACCCACCACTACAAGAGCAGCAACGACCAGCCATTTGAGCAGGTCAAAGCGAGAGTCTTTGGCTTCAGCCTTAGCATTCATTTACGAGGATCCTGTGAAAGACACGCCAAATTCGTTAGAAAATGGCAGGTCAGGAGGGAATCGAACCCCCAACCTGCGGTTTTGGAGACCGCCGCTCTGCCAATTGAGCTACTGACCTAAAACAAAATCAGGCCGACCATTATGCCGGCCTGAAGGGGACAGATCAACCGATTACTCGACGATCTTGGCAACCACGCCAGCACCAACGGTACGACCACCTTCGCGAATTGCGAAGCGCAGGCCGTCTTCCATGGCGATCGGCTTGATCAGGGTGACAACCATTTTCACGTTGTCGCCCGGCATTACCATCTCAACGCCTTCCGGCAGTTCGCACGAACCGGTTACGTCGGTAGTACGGAAGTAGAACTGCGGACGGTAGCCCTTGAAGAACGGGGTGTGACGACCACCTTCTTCTTTGGACAGAACGTACACTTCAGCTTCGAACTTGGTGTGCGGCTTGATGGTGCCCGGCTTGGCCAGAACCTGACCACGCTCTACGTCGTCACGCTTGGTGCCGCGCAGCAGAACGCCGCAGTTCTCGCCAGCACGACCTTCGTCGAGCAGCTTGCGGAACATTTCAACGCCGGTGCAGGTAGTCTTGGTGGTAGGACGCAGACCAACGATTTCGATTTCTTCCTGGATCTTGACGATACCGCGCTCTACACGACCGGTAACTACAGTACCGCGGCCGGAGATCGAGAATACGTCTTCGATCGGCATCAGGAACGGACGATCGATTGCACGAACCGGCTCAGGGATGTAGGTATCCAGAGTCTCGACGAGCTTCTTGACGGCACTGGTGCCCATCTCGTTGTCGTCCTGGCCGTTCAGAGCCATCAGCGCGGAACCGATGATGATCGGAGTGTCGTCGCCCGGGAAATCGTAAGTGCTGAGCAGGTCACGCACTTCCATTTCAACCAGCTCCAGCAGCTCGGCGTCGTCAACCATGTCAGCCTTGTTCAGGAAGACAACGATGTACGGAACACCTACCTGACGGGACAGCAGGATGTGCTCGCGAGTCTGAGGCATCGGACCATCAGCGGCCGAGCAAACCAGGATCGCGCCGTCCATCTGGGCAGCACCGGTGATCATGTTCTTGACGTAGTCGGCGTGGCCCGGGCAGTCAACGTGCGCGTAGTGACGAATGTTGGAATCGTACTCTACGTGTGCAGTGTTGATGGTGATACCACGAGCCTTCTCTTCCGGAGCGCTGTCGATCTTGTCGAAATCTACGCGAGCGGAACCGAATACTTCGGAGCAAACGCGAGTCAGAGCTGCGGTCAGAGTGGTTTTACCGTGGTCAACGTGACCGATGGTACCTACGTTGACGTGCGGTTTATTACGTTCAAATTTTTCTTTAGCCATTTTGACCGTCTCCGAGCGAAGAATTCAGCAAGCAATACCACCATTAAAACAAAGGCAGATACTTTCATATCTGCCTTTATTAAGTGGAGCTCATGAGCGGATTTGAACCGCTGACCTCACCCTTACCAAGGGTGTGCTCTACCAACTGAGCTACATGAGCGAAACACATTGCAACAGCAACAAACCTGGAGCGGGTAGCGGGAATCGAACCCGCATCATCAGCTTGGAAGGCTGAGGTTCTACCACTGAACTATACCCGCGGAGCCCATTGCTCTCGCTAAATCTGGTGGAGGGAGAAGGATTCGAACCTTCGAAGTCTATGACGTCAGATTTACAGTCTGATCCCTTTGGCCACTCGGGAATCCCTCCAAAAGGAGGCGGCATTCTCTTTTCCTGCCACCCTACTGTCAAGCATTTTCTCATTAAAAACCTGAGCTTAGCTACTTTGACAGCTACTTCAGCAGATTCACCTTTCAGTGCCACCCTGCGAAGCGGGCGCCATTCTATGCATTCTATCGAGGGGTTGCAACCCCCTCGCACGGCATTAATTGATGTTGTAACCCATTGAAGTCAAAAGCCAAACGCTGAAGCAGCGCATCATCGGCCAAACGCCGACTCTCCGGGGCGATACGCACCCAGTAATTGCGGTGTGCGCGAGGCAACTCTCGCAGCGAGGGTTCATATCCGGCATCACGCAAACGCTGCATGACGCTCTCGGCGGAATCCACCCGAGGAAAGATCCCCAACGAAATACCGTTGGCGAGCTCGCCCTGGGTAATGATGTAGCTGTCGATCTTTCGCGCCTGCAATTCTCTCAACTGACGAAGAGAGGCCTGCCGGGATGCCAAGGGCGGGAGATAAACCCAATAATCCACCCCAGCTGCCGCATCAACCGATTGAACACGGGAGCGAATATCGAGACTCAACAGGCGCTGCTCGACAAGCGCGGCCTGAGACTCCTGCTCGAAACCGCCCAGAAACAGGCATACCGCTTCTGGCGATTCGTCCGGCGCGCGCTCACGCCGAGTCGGCGCATCCGACTCACTGAGCAACTGAATATCACGCTTGCCCTGCTGCTGCAGCGCCAAAGGAGCAACCTCCTTGGCTTTCAAGGGCGCCTGCTGCTGATGCCAGACGTAATAGAACAGGTTCAAGACCACCAACAACAAGAACATCCAACGCATGCCAAACCTCAAGGTAACGGGCAGGCAACAGCCAGGCCAATGAACACCAGATCAGGCACAACCCTCGCATCCGCCACGAAATCAACAGCAAGCGAGGCATCCCCTCCGGTGAGGAAAACATCGAAGGAGCCCCCCAGGTACTCAGGGGCAAGATCCAGCTGGGTGCGGACGAACCCCCGCAGCATGAGCAAACAACCCCGCTCCACCGCCTCAGCGGTAGAGCGGCCTGGCGCCAGGCTTTGCTGAGCCTGCTCCGCCACCGCATCGTCATAGCGAATTCTGCGGGTGTGCGTCCGCAACTGACTGCGCATCAGCGGTGCGCCCGGGCAAATGAACCCACCCAAGTGCTCGCCGGCAGCCCCCACAAAATCGGAAGTCACCGCGGTGCCAAGATCGATAATCAGACAAGCCCTGCCCGCCAGTCGGTATGCACCGACAAGCGCAAGCCAACGATCCAGACCCAGACGCTGATACTCTTCGTATCCATTCGTCACGCCACCCAGGACCTGCGCCGGCCTTGCACAGACACAGCGAACCGAAAAAGCATCCTCAATCAGCGCGACAAGACGCGCAGTCTCGTCATCCGTGCGAACGCTGACCAAGCGGCAAGCGAGCAATGTGATGGATTGCGAGAAAATCGCATCGATCAGCTCCTGATCCGTGCCGACGACGCCGCCACACACATAGCTCGACGCATCTCGGCTGATCACCCGCCACTTGATGAAACTGTTTCCGCAATCGAGCTCAAGAATCATCGCTTAACCTCAAGCTGAGCTCACCGCCACTGAAGTGCCGCTCAACACCGTTCACCCTCAATCGTATGGCGCCCGTCTGGTCCACCCCTAGCACGACGCCCTCAATGGGTTCGCCGCCGGCGGTCAGCGCAACGCTTCGCCCCTGCCACAGATGATTGTCTTGCCACTCACCCAGCAAAGAAGAAAATCCATCTACCCGGTGCAGCTCGAGATAACGCGCAAGCTGGGCATTGAATACCGCGACAAGCTGATTTCGATCGACCAACTCACCCAATTCGGCGCGTACCGAAGTCCAAGGTTGATCAATCGCCACGCGGTGACCAGGCTGCATATTCACATTAATGCCAACCCCGATCACAACATGACAGAGGTCCGCTGGATCGCCGGACAACTCAAGGAGAATTCCCGCGATCTTACGGCCATTCACTAAAACGTCGTTGGGCCACTTCAGGCCGGCACCCTGAACACCCAACTCCTGCAACGCACGCAACAGCGCCAGACCGACGACAAGGCTCAAACCTTCCAGCTGGCGCATCCCACCATTCACGGATAAAGCCAAGCTGTAATAGAGGTTATCGCCATAGGGACTTACCCAATCACGCCCTCTTCGACCGCGCCCCGCGCGCTGACATTCGGCGAGCACCAGAAACGGTGGGACATCGCCCCGAGCCAACCGCCGGAGCACCTCAGCATTCGTCGAGTCGACAGAAGAAAGGACACTGCAGGGCCAAGCCCCCTGCAGAGTGGCCTCATCGAGCAGAATCATGGGGTTTTGCAAACGATAGCCCCGCCCCCGCACGGTATGCACAACGAGCCCAAGCTCGTCTTGCAAGGACTGAAGCTGTTTCCAGATGGCCGAGCGACTCACTCCTAGCTCGGCGCCAAGCGCCTCGCCAGAATGAAAGCGTCCATCCTGTAGAAGTTTAAGCAGGGGCAGCATGCGAGTCCCACCAAGCAATGAGGCACGCATGATAACGACGCACCCTCGGCTTGCCTACACAACGGCTATGCGGATTTCACCGGCCCTCCTCCTCAACACGACCAGGAAGTACAGCCCTGAGCCATACAGGTAATCCAGGATAGAAGGTTTCGCCTGCTGAGTGATTGCCCAAACGGGCTGGGCCGTAAGTTTCTGTCGCGGCCGGGGGGAAGGGGCGGCGGCTTGCAGCCTGATCGGCCAGACAGCAGCTTTCATCCGCCGCAGAAAAGACGAAACCCCAGA
>NZ_JAOCAH010000016.1 GCF_029839275.1 Pseudomonas sp. GD03944 | reverse complement strand
CTCGCCCACCGTGACACCCACGTGGCGCAAGGGCGCCAAAACCTGAGCCGTTCCGAGCACCGCCGGCGTGTCGGCGGGCTCTGCGACAGACGCGATGAACCGGTCACTCCGGCCGCCATCGAACCTATACAGGGCCCGATCAGCCGTCCCCGGAGCCAAGCATGTCACTGAGCGTTTTCGATCTGTTCAAAATCGGTATCGGCCCCTCCAGCTCCCATACGGTCGGGCCGATGCGCGCCGCCGTGCGCTTCGTCGAAGGCCTGAGCCGCGAGGGCCTGCTGGACACCACCGACAGCGTGAAGGTCGAGCTGTACGGTTCCCTCGGCGCCACCGGCAAGGGCCACGGCAGCGACAAGGCGGTGCTGCTCGGCCTGGAGGGTGAGCAACCGGACACCGTCGACACCGCCGGCATTGCCCAGCGCCTGGCGACCATCCGCAGCAGCGGCGAACTCAAGTTGCTCGGCGAAAAGACCATTCGTTTCGTCGAGAAAGAACACCTGGCGATGATCCGCAAACCGCTGGCCTTCCACCCCAACGGCATGGTCTTTCGCGCTTTCGACGCCGCCGGGCTGCAGATCCGCTCGCGCGAGTATTACTCGGTGGGCGGTGGCTTCGTAGTCGACGAGGAAGCCGCCGGCGCCGACCGCATCGTCGAGGACAAGACCGATCTGGCCTACCCCTTTACCACCGCCAAGCAGCTGCTGGGCCATTGCAGCGAGCATGGCCTGTCGATCAGCCAGGTGATGCTGGCCAACGAAGCGGCGTGGCGACCGGAAGCGGAAACCCGGGCCGGCCTGCTGGCGATCTGGCAGGTGATGCAGGACTGCGTCGAGGCCGGCTGCCACAACGAGGGCATCATGCCCGGCGGCCTCAAGGTCAAGCGCCGCGCCGCCGCCCTCTACCGCCAGCTGTGCAAGAGCCCGGAAGCCAACCTGCGCGACGCCCTCAGCGTGCTCGACTGGGTCAACCTCTACGCCCTGGCGGTCAACGAGGAAAACGCCAGCGGCGGCCGGGTGGTCACTGCCCCGACCAACGGCGCGGCCGGCATCGTCCCGGCGGTGCTGCACTACTACATGCGTTTCATCCCCGGCGCCAACGAAGACGGCGTGGTGCGCTTCCTGCTTACCGCCGCCGCCATCGGCATCCTGTACAAGGAAAACGCCTCGATCTCCGGCGCCGAAGTCGGCTGCCAGGGCGAGGTCGGTGTGGCCTGTTCGATGGCCGCCGGCGCGCTCTGCGAAGTGCTCGGCGGCACCGTGCAGCAGGTCGAGAACGCCGCCGAGATCGGCATGGAACACAACCTCGGCCTGACCTGCGACCCGGTCGGCGGGCTGGTCCAGGTGCCGTGCATCGAGCGCAACGCCATGGGCTCGGTGAAGGCCATCAACGCCGTGCGCATGGCGCTGCGCGGCGACGGCCAGCACTTCATCTCGCTGGACAAGGTGATCCGCACCATGCGCCAGACCGGTGCCGACATGAAGAGCAAATACAAGGAAACCGCCCGCGGCGGCCTGGCCGTGAACATCATCGAATGCTGATGCGCCGTCCACCCCACAGAACCCCGGGAGCCCGAGGCGACAAGCGATCCTCGCGCTCCACCCATTCGTCGATTTGGAGACTTGCATGACCAGCGAAACCCTGGCGAAAACGCCCCTTCATGCCCTGCACCTGGAGCTCGGCGCGCGCATGGTGCCCTTCGCCGGCTACGACATGCCGGTGCAGTACCCCCTGGGGGTGATGAAGGAACACTTGCACACCCGTGAGGCCGCCGGCCTGTTCGACGTGTCGCACATGGGCCAGATCATCCTGCGTGGCCCGCAGGCGGCCAAGGCCCTGGAAAGCCTGGTGCCGGTGGACATCATCGACCTGCCGGTGGGCATGCAGCGCTACGCGATGTTCACCGACGAGAACGGCGGCATCCTCGATGACCTGATGGTGGCCAACCTCGGCAACGACACGCTGTTCCTGGTGGTCAACGCGGCCTGCAAGCACCAGGACCTGATGCACCTGCAACAGCACATCGCCAGCCAGTGCCAGATCGAGTCCTGCTTCGACCGCGCCCTGCTGGCCCTGCAAGGCCCGAAAGCGGTCGAGGTGCTCAAGCGCCTGGCGCCGGAAGTGGGTGCGATGACCTTCATGCAGTTCGCCCCGGTGCGCCTGCTCGGCGTCGATTGCTACGTCAGCCGCTCCGGCTACACCGGCGAAGACGGCTTCGAGATTTCCGTGCCGGCCGACCACGCCGAAACCCTGGCCCGCAGCCTGCTCGCCGAACCGGAAGTCGAGGCGATCGGCCTGGGCGCCCGCGACTCGCTGCGCCTGGAAGCCGGGCTGTGCCTGTACGGCCATGACATGAGCACCGCCACCACGCCGATCGAGGCCAGCCTGCTGTGGGCGGTGTCCAAGACGCGTCGCGCCGACGGTCCCCGGGCCGGTGGTTTCCCGGGAGCCGAGCGCATTTTCGCGCAGCAGCAGGAAGGGGTCGCCAGCAAGCGCGTCGGCCTGCTGCCGCAGGAGCGCGTGCCGGTGCGTGAAGGCGCGGAAATCGTCGATGCCGACGGCAACGTGATCGGTTCGGTGTGCAGCGGCGGCTTCGGCCCCACGCTCGGCACACCGGTGGCCATGGGCTACGTGCAGAGCGCCCATGTGCCGGTGGACAGCGAAGTCTGGGCGATGGTGCGCGGCAAGCGCGTGGCGATGAAAGTGGCGAAGACGCCGTTCGTGCCGCAGCGTTACTACCGCGGCTGATCAGGCGCGCCAACGAGGCCGGACATGTCCGGCCTTTTTCATGCCTGGGGATCGGCCTCGGTGAACACCAGGCGGTTGCCGAAGGGGTCCCTGATGCTCATGTCCCGGCCCCAGGGCATGTGTTCGATACCGGGGCGCGCATAGCCGTAGCGTTTTTCCAGCAGCCCCGCCTGGTATTCATCCAGCCCCTGGGTGGCAATGCGCAGCGCCGCACCCGGGCAGCAATCGCCATGGTGCTCCGACAGGTGCAGCACGCAGCCGCCCCGGGACACCTGCAGGTACAGCGGCAACCCCGGCTCGAAGCGGTGCGTCCAGTCTTCCTGAAAGCCCAGGAAGTCGATGTAGAACGCGCGCGCCTTGGCTTCATCGAAGATGCGCAGGATTGGAATCGGGGCAGCGAACTGCATGGTTCTCTCCATCGTTTCGGCAATGTCCGCACCCTACGCTGGCGCGTTGCGGCTGTCACCCGCCGCTCAGCCCCGGACCCGCTCGTAGGGGCTGCGCCGGCGCCCTTCCCGCAGAGCGAGCGCCCACCAGTTGAGCTGCACCAGCGTGCGGGCCAGGGCCGAGCGGGCATGCCCCGGCTGGGCCAGGCGCCCCTGCTCGTCGAACTGCTCCCAGGCGTTGCTGAAGCTCACGCTGTTGCGCACCGTCGTCGCGTGCATTTCCGCCAGTACCTGGCGCAACTGTTCCACCGCGCGCAGTCCACCGGACTGGCCGCCATAGCTGACGAACGCCACCGGCCGGGCCTCCCAGCTGATCGGCACCTCATCGATGAGTTGCTTGAGCGCCGCCGGGTAACCGTGGTTGTACTCCGGGGTGACGATCAGGAATGCATCGGCGCGGGCCAGTTGCTGCAGGTAGCCGTGGCGCACAGCAACGGCCGCCTCGTCGTCCACCGCCGGCCGCTGCAAGCGGGCGGGGTCGACCAGCGTCAGCTCGAACTCGCTGCGCTGGGCGATCTCTTCGCGCACCCAGTTCACCACGCTGTCGCACAGGCGACCTTCGCGAACGCTGCCATAAATCAGAACCAGGCGGACCTTGTCGTCCATCGACTGCACCTCAGGTTGAATAACGAGGCTGCCGAAGGTAAAACCTCAACTTAACTTGAGGTCAAGCGAAAGATCATGAAAGGCATCGAACCGGGTCAACGGGATGTATTGCTGAGTGTCGGGCAGGTGGCGGAGCGCAGCGGCGTCGCGGTATCGACCCTGCATTTCTACGAAGCCAAGGGGCTTATCCACAGCCGGCGCAACGCCGGCAACCAGCGACGCTACCCGCGCGAGGTGCTGCGCCGGGTGTCGCTGATCAAGGTCGCCCAGCGCCTGGGCATCCCGCTGGCGTCGATCGGCCGCGCCCTGGCCACCCTGCCCCAGGGCCATACGCCCAGCGCCGCCGACTGGCAGCGGCTGTCGGCCCAGTGGAAAAGCGAGCTGGACGCGCGCATCGAACAACTCGCCAATCTGCGCGATCAGCTCACCGGTTGCATCGGCTGTGGCTGCCTGTCGATGCTCGACTGCCCGTTGCGCAACCCCCGGGACAAACTGGCCGCAGAGGGCGCCGGGCCACGCCTGCTGGGGCCGGCCGACGACGCCTGAGGATCAGGCGTTTTCCAGGCTGCGCTTGTTGCTGAACGCCGCGCGGTCGATGTCGCGGATGTCCACGGAGATCGCCTCCACGCTGGCCAGGCGCTGCGCCAGCGCGCGCACCAGCAGCATCGACAGGTGCTTCTTCTGCTCGTCGGTGCGACCGGCCAGGACGTAGAAGATCAGGTGGATGAAATCCTTCTGCTCGCCGCCCACGCAGGCGTGCTCGTACAGGCTCAGGCGCACCTTCACTTCGCCCGGCTTGAACAGGTCGCTGGCCGCCGCCGTGTCATGCACCAGGCGCACGAGTTCGGCAGGTTCGATCAGGTTCGCCAGGGCGTGCGAGCCCTCGACCAGGCAATGAGGCATGGCAATTCTCCGACGGGAAACGAGGGCCGATCCGGCCCGGGGACGCGAAATTCGTCATACGTTATCACACAACAATGGGTGCGCATCTGCCCCGTATCCAGCGGTTTGCCGAGGGTTCCGTGGCCGTTCGGCGAAATCGACACCGGTCGCCAGCCCAATGAGGCCAAGATCTCCGATCGAATCGACCGACGAAAGGCGTGCAACTTTCGTCTACAGACGCGTTGACAAAGCCAGACCGGGCTGTCGATAATCCAGCCAAGTTGTATGACGACATACGACAACTATAAAAACAAAAAGCAGGGCCCACCATGACCACTGTCGCCACCACGATCGTTGCACCGCGCCTGCGCGCCACACTCGGCAGCCCAGTATCCAGCGCGTTATCGCTCCCCTTCCCGGCGAGCCATATCCCTTTGCATCCCCCTATCGAATTCGCTGACGGCTAAGCCCGAAGCAGAGGCCTGCCTGCGTCTGCGGGCATGCTTGTAGCCCTGCACAGGGCAACACACGAGTTCCCCTGGGAGGTATCGGCCCATCCAGCCGAGTGGGGAACTGCTTGTCAAACCTGGGAGCACAACAACAATGACACCACGTAACGCCCTCACCCTGGCCCTGATCGGTGCCGGCCTGGCAGCCGCCCTGCCGACCTCCACCACCTACGCCGCCGGCTTCGTCGAAGATGCCAAGGTCACCCTCGGCCTGCGCAACTACTACTTCAACCGCAACTACCTGAACAGCACCGACCCGCGCATCCAGGGCGAACTCCAGGGCCAGGCCGAAGGCTGGACCCAGAGCTTCATCCTCGACGCCCGCTCCGGCTTCACCCAGGGCACCGTCGGCTTCGGTATCGACGTGCTGGGCCTGTACAGCGTCAAGCTGGACGGCAACCGCGGCGCCGCCAACACCAACCTGATGCCGATCCACGACGACGGCCAGGCCGCTGACGACTTCGGCCGTACCGCCGTGGCCGCCAAGGCCAAGATCTCCAAGACCGAGCTGAAGGTCGGTGAGTGGTTCGCCGTGCTGCCGATCCTGCGCGCGGACGACGGTCGTTCCCTGCCGCAAACCTTCCAGGGTGCGCAGATCACCTCCAACGAAATCGACGGCCTGACCCTGTACGGCGGCCAGTTCTGGAAGAACAGCCAGCGTCACGATGCCAGCCGCGAAGACATGTCCTACAACGGAGTCGCAGGCGACGACTTCAACTTCGGTGGCGGTGAGTACAAGTTCAACGACAACAACACCATGGTCGGCGTCTGGCATGCCCGCCTGGAAGACATCTACCAGCAGAGCTACGTGCAACTGACCCACGCCCAGCCGGTCGGTGACTGGACCCTGAGCGCCAACCTCGGCTACGTCGACGGCAAGGACGAAGGTGCGGCCAAGGCCGGCAAGCTGGACAACAAGGTCTACCAGGGCAGCTTCTCCGCCAAGACCGGTAGCAACACCTTCACCGTCGCGTACCAGAAGCTGAACGGCTCCACCAAGTTCATGCGCGTCGACGGCGCCAGTGGCGGCACCCTGGTCAACGACGGTTTCACCAACAGCTACGACGCTCCGAACGAGCGCTCCTGGCAGCTGCGTCATGACTTCAACTTCGCCGGCGTCGGCATCCCGGGCCTGACCCTGATGAACCGCTATGTCAGCGGCGACAGCATCCACACCACCGACGGCCGCAAGGACGGTGAAGAGTGGGGCCGCGAGTCCGAACTGGCCTACACCATCCAGGAAGGCACCCTGAAGAACCTGAGCGTACGCTGGCGTAACTCCGACGTCCGCCGCGACGTTGGCCAGGACCTGCATGAGAACCGCCTGATCATCAACTACCCGTTGTCGATCCTGTAACAGGCAACACCTAGCGTCTGATTGACTCCATGTGTTTACGGCACTTTCAGCCCGTCCTCGTGACGGGCTTTTTTATGGGCCGCCGAAATCCGTAGGGTGGGTGCATTCATCTCGTAGGGTGGGTTTTAGGCGCATGGTCCCGAGTCATGCAACACCCCGGAACCGGCTGCGCCGTAACCCACCATGTGGCCGCAAGGGCGGCAACCACTGGTGGGTCAAACCCCGTAGCGGACGCAGAGCGTCCGAGGCTGCATTCCCACGCGGAGCGTGGGACGATCAACCGCTGGTGGGTTACGTGGCGCACTCGCAATGCAGCCGACATTCAAACCCGCCTGCGCCACTAACCCACCCTACGGGGTAGATTCATCTCGTAGGGTGGGTTAGGCGCATGGACGCGAGCCCTGCAACACCACGAAAATCGGCTGCGCTGTAACCCACCATGTGGCCTCAAGAACGACAACCGCTGGAGGGTCAAACCCCGTGGCGGACGCAGAGCGTCCGAGGCTGCATTCCCACGCGGAGCGTGGGAACGATCAACCGCTGGTGGGTTACGTGGCGCACTCGCAATGCAGCCGACATTCAAACCCGCCTGCGCCACTAACCCACCCTACGGGGTAGATTCATCTCGTAGGGTGGGTTAGGCGCCTGGTCGCGAGCCCTGCTACACCACGAAAATCGGCTGCGCCGTAACCCACCATGTGCCTCAAGAACGGCAATCGCTGGTGTGTCAAACCCCGTGGCGGGCGCAGAGCGTCCGAGGCTGCATCCCCTCGCGGAGCGTGGGAACGATCGACGGCCGGAAGTTCGCACGCGCCTGCGATGGCAATGATCACCCTGTGCTGCCAATACGGCCTATGATGCCCAGGTAAAGCCGCCGCCTGGGCTCAGGCGAGCCAGGCTGCTTTTCCAAGACCATCCGCTGGAGGTAAACCATGCACAAGGGCAGTTGCCTGTGCGGTGCGATTCGCTATGAAGTGAGCAGCCGGATCGACACACTGTTGCTGTGTCATTGCCAGCGCTGCCGCAAGGCCAATGGCTCGGCGTTCGCCGCCAATGCGCCGGTGCCGACGACGGCCTTTCGCATCGTCACCGGCGAAGAGCAGGTGAAGGGTTTCCGGACCGAGGCGGGCGTCGAGCGGTTGTTCTGCTCGCAATGCGCCTCGCCCCTGATCAGCAAGCGCGACAGCATGCCGGACATCGTCCGCCTGCGGGTCGGCACCCTGGATACACCGCTGGATATCACCCCCACCGCGCACATTTTCACGGCCTCCAAGGTCGAGTGGCTGTGCATCGACGACGCTATTCCCCAGTACGCGGAACGGCCGCCCACCTAGGACGACCGGGCCTGTCGTCAGCGCAGGTCGCCCACCATCGCCGCCGCCACGCTCAGCACGTCCTTGCCCAGCTGCATGGAGCGTTTGCCGTTCCAGCCGATCTCCGGGTTGGGTGTGTCGTCGTGGTCCTTGAACGGCATTTCGATGGTGAAGGACAGGCAATCGAATTCCAGCCCCACCGCATTGCAGGCCAGGGTGGTGTTGGCCTGGCCTGGCTCGTCGCGTTTGTAGCCGAACGCCGTCTGGAACTCGGCGCCCATGTCGACCAGGCGGCGGCGAAATTCCTCTTCGAGTTTTTCCAGGCGCGGGCTGTAGCCCGGGTTTCCTTCGCAGCCCGCGGTGAACACGTGAGGGATTTCCTCGTCGCCGTGGATATCGAGGAACAGGTCGACGCCCACGCGGCGCATCTGTTGCTGGACGAAGAACACCTCGGGGCTGTCCGCTTCCGTGGCCGATTGCCAGGCGCGGTTGAGGTCGCGCCCCGCTGCGTTGGTGCGCAGGTGACCGCGAAACGCGCCATCGGGGTTCATGTTCGGCACCAGGTACAGGTCCGCCTGTTCCAGTAGGCGATCCAGTTCGGCATCACCCGACTGCTGCAGGCGCTCGATCAGCCCTTCCATGAACCATTCGGCCATGTGCTCGCCCGGGTGCTGCTGGGCGATGATCCACACCTTGCGCGACGCCTGGGGGTTGCGGCTGAAGCGCAGCAGCTGGATGTCGCGGCCTTCGATGCTCTTGCCGGTGGCCACCAGCTCAGCCCCGGCCTTGTTCAGCGCCTGGTCGATCAGCCAGTCATGGCGGGCGCGGCTGTAGGGTTCGAAGTAGGCGAACCAGACCTGCTCGGCCTGGGTGTCGAGGTCGAATTCCAGCGCGCCGTGCTCGAAGCGGCTGGGCACGCGGAACCAGTGTTTCTGGTCGTAGGAGGCCACCGCGTTATAGCCGGTCCAGGCATGGCTGTAGGCGGACTGCCCGGCATTGGTCAGGCTGAAGCCGTAGCGCTGCCCCGGAGTCAGGCCGTCGACCTTGAAGTGGAACCACTGGAAATGATGGCTGTTGAGATCAGGCCGCATGGCCAGCAGCACCCGTTGCGGGTTGCTGCTGTCGATGACCTCGATGTTGCCGCTGTCGAAATTGGAGCTGATCTGCATAGGTGCCTCTCAGGGCTGGTTCACCACGGTTGCCGGCGAGCATCGCAGTTCCCTTCGACGGTGAAAACGCCCGAAGCGACAAACTCATACGCATTCGGGCACTCACCTGACCAGAGGCGGGTCCGACTCAGGTCTCGACGCCACCGGCAGGCGGCATGACCTGGTCGGACGGCTTCTGCTCGTCCTCGCCGTCCTGCTGCTCTTGCGAGGCCTCGGGCTTGCCGAGCACTTCGTTGGCCGACTGCTGGATGTCGTCGACCTGCTTGTTCAGCTCGTTGACGGTCTCGCTGATCGCTTCGCGCGCGACTTCCTGCACTGCCTCTTCGGCCTTTTCCACCAGCTTCTGGGCGGACTGTTCGGCGGCGTCGCAACCGGCCAGCGCTACCAGCGCAGCGGCCAGGCAGAACATCGGGATCGTGGATTTCATGGGTGTCGCTCCTGAACAAAAAGGTGCGCCGCCACGCGGACGGCGCCAGGTTGTACGCGCCCACCGCATCGGCAGGCGCATGCTCGGGGTAGCGCTTAGACGCGCTCCTCGGGAATCACGGGTGGGTCGTTGCGGGTTTTCCACAGCGACAGCAGCACGCCACCGATCAGCAGGCCCAGGGTCACGCTCAGCGAAATCACCGGCGGAGTCTTGCCGATAATGCCGACCAGGAAGATCTTGCAGCCGATGAACACCAGCACCAGGGCCAGGGCGTACTTCAGGTAGGCGAAGCGGTGGATCATCGCCGCCAGGGCGAAGTACAGGGCACGCAGGCCGAGGATCGCGAAGATGTTCGAGGTGTAGACGATGAACGGGTCCTGGGTGATGGCGAAGATCGCCGGCACGCTGTCCACCGCGAACACCAGGTCGGCACACTCGATCAGCACCAGCGCCAGGAACAGCGGCGTGGCCCAGCGCACCATGCGCCCGTTGGCATCTTCCTGATGGACGAAGAAACGGCCCTCGTGCAGGCGGTCGGTGACGCGCATGTGCTTGCGCAGGAATTTCACCAGCACGTTCTGCGACAGGTCCGGGTGGTCGTCGACCTTGCTGAACAGCATCTTCACCCCGGTCAGCAGCAGGAACACGCCGAAGACATAGAGGATCCAGTCGAACTCGGCGATCAGCGCCGCGCCCAGGCCGATCATGATCGCGCGCAGCACGATCACCCCGAGGATGCCCCAGAACAGCACTTCGTGCTGGTACTTACGCGGGATGGCCAGGAAGCTGAAGATCATCGCCATGAGGAACACGTTGTCCATGGACAACGATTTCTCGATGAGGAAGCCGGTGTAGAAGTCCATGCCGGCGTCGCCGCCCTTGACGTGCCACACCCACAGGCCGAACAGCAGGCCAGCCGTGATGTAGCCGCCCGATAGCAGGAGACTTTCCTTTACGCCGATTTCGCGGTGTTCGCGGTGCAGGACGCCCAGGTCGAAGACCAGCAGGCTGATGACGATGGTGATGAAGACCAGCCACAACCAGGTGGCGGTACCGAGAAACTCGGATAGGAAGAACGGTTCTAGGGCAGTCATGAGCCCCTCCTCTCGTGTCGAAGTTGTACAAACTGCAACTCCGACATGGCAGCGGTTAGCTGTCAGAGGGGCCCGGCGTTGCGGGCGCAAATGTAGTGAGGCGCGGTTTTTTACTCAACTGCACAGAGGTTGCAAAGTATTTCATCCTGTTGCGAAGCCTCGCCGCTCAGGCGATGCCAGAGCTTCCGCGCGCCCGTTTGCGCCCCACCATGGACAACGCCATCGGGGCGCCGTTGCGCGGGCGCCCCGTCCCTCGGCGTCAGGCCGGCTCGGACTGGCGCATCGACTCGCGGGCGGCGAAGGCGTCCTGGAAGGCACGCAGGCCGTCACGGCCATCGCGCCAGTTCAGGTCGGCAAAGCGGAAATCCAGGTAGCCCAGGGCGCAGGCCACACCGATCTGGGCGATATCAACCGGGCCATTCAGGCGTGCGGCATCGGCTTCCAGCGCATCCAGGGTGCGGGTGATCTTGCCCAGCTGCCCGTCCAGCCAGGCCGGCCACTGCAGCTCCGCAGGGCGTGCCGCACGCTCGTAGCGCGCCAGCAACGCGGCGTCCATCAGGCCTTCGGCCAGGGCCGCCAGTTGCAGGGTGGGCCAGCGCTTGTTGGCCTGGGCCGGGAACAGCGGCGAGCCCCCGTGCAGGGAATCCAGGTACTCGCAGATCACCCGGCTGTCGTACAGCGCCTCGCCCGAGACGGTCAGCAGCACCGGAATCTTGGCCAGCGGGTTGAGCGGGTTGACCAGGTCGTTCTCGGTGGTCGGCAGTACCGCCGTGGCCACCAGCTCGATGGAATCCAGCAGGCCGACCTCGCTGGCCATGACCCGGACTTTTCTGGCGTAGGGCGATGCAGCGGCGTAGATCAACTTCATGTTCGGCTCCAGGCTGGGTGGGGACGCGTGAGGGCGAGAGAACGCCTGCCAGCATTCTCCACGGAACGGCCACCCAGGTCACCGCCTCAGAGGAACCAGCGGTACTCCCGGGCGCTGACATCGTTCATGAACTGCAGGTGATCCTGCCGCTTGTTCTCGCAATAGACCATGACGAACTCGCTGCCCAGGCCCTGGTTGACCACCGGGTGGTCGCGCATGGCCGCCACCGCACCGAGCATGTCCTGGGGAAAATCGATGCCGCTCTGGCGGTCGTCGTTGAGCGGCGCGATGGGTTCGAGCCGCGCATCCAGGCCGTGCTCCATGCCGGTGAGAATCGCCGCCAGCACCAGGTAGGGGTTGGCATCCGCGCCGGCCAGGCGGTGTTCGATGCGCAGGTTGCGGCCGTCCGATTCGGGAATGCGGATGCACGCATCGCGGTCTTCGAAGCCCCAGCTGGCGCGGCTCGCCGCGTTGACCATGGCGCCGTAGCGGCGGAAGGCGTTGTGGTTGGCGGCGAAGATCGGCATGCAGTGCGGCAGCAGCGCCAGGCAACCGGCCACGGCGTGGCGCAACGGACGCTGGTCATCGGCATCCAGCAGGTTGTTGCCGGCCTCATCGTAGAGGCTGACGTGCACGTGCATGCCGCTGCCCGGCGCATCCAGATAGGGCTTGCTCATGAAGCTGGCGCGCTGGCCGTGCTTGAGCGCCACGCCGCGGGTGCTGCGGCAGAACAGCGCCGCCCAGTCCGCCGCCTGCAGGCCGTCGTCGCAATGGCCGAAGTTGATCTCGAACTGCCCCGGGCCCAGCTCGGCGGTGATCACGTTGGCGTCGACCCCCTGCTCGTTGGCCGCGTCGACGATCTCGTGCAGCACGTCGGAGAAGCGTGACAGGCGCTCGATGTGCATGTTCGGCTGGTCATCGGTATCGCCGCACAGCGGGTCGCGGGGGAACTGCGGCAAGCCGTCCTTGAGCGCCCGGTCGAACAGGTAGAACTCCAGCTCGAACGCCACCACCGCGCGAATGCCGCGTCCGGACAGGCGCTGCAGCACGCGCGCCAGCACCTCGCGCGGCTCGAATTCGATGGGCGATTCGGTGCCGTCGGAGCTGATCAGCATCTGCCCCAGGGGCTGGTTTTCCCAGCGCACCGGCTTCAGCGTGCCGGGCACCAGGCGCCGCGGCGCGTCCGGGTCGCCGTCGTTGAAGCAGTAGTCACCGATCGGGTGCAGGCCGCCCTGCACGCCGAGCAGCACGCAGTTCTGTGGCAGCTTCAGCGGGCCGCCGGCAGCCACCTTTTCCAGCATGTCCATGGGGTAGCGCTTGCCGTAGAAATGCCCGGGGATGTCCAGGGAAATCAGGTCGACATAGCGCACGTCGGGGTTCGCGTCGCGAAAGGCGCGGACTTCATCGAGCAGGGCCGAACGGTTTTTTGTTGGGGTCATGACGGGAATCCTGCGGCCTGGGTTCAGCGAAAGACCCAGAGCACTCGCGTGGGTTGGTCGGTCAGGTTGGCGTAGCGAAACTGGCTGTGCGGCGGCAGCTGGAAGCTGTCGTTGGGGCCGAGGGTGACCGGCTCCGGCTGGTCGTCCAGCCATATGCTCAGCTCGCCCTCGAGCACGAAGCCGCCCTGCTCCGAGCTGTCGTCCAGGTGCCCGTCGCCACTGGTGGCGCCAGGCGCCAGCAGGCTCTCGAGCATGGCGAAGCCGGCCGACATGCTCGGCGACACCAGCACATCGGTGATGCCGCCGGCGTAGTACAGGGTGCGGCGCTCGCCCGGGCGGGTGACCCAGGGCAGCGCGCGGGGCTTGCTCAGGCTGTAGAAGTAGGTGGTCGGCACTCCCAGGGTCTCGCTGATGGCCGTGAGGTCGGCCACGGTCGGGCGCGACAGGCCGCGCTCGACCTGGGACAGGAAGCCCACCGAGCGGTCGATCTTCGCCGCCAGTTCGCCCAGGGTCATGTTCTTGTGCTTGCGCAGGTCGCGAATCAGGATCGCGAGGCCTTCGACTTCATCCTGCATGTCCATGCCGGTCGTCCTTCAGATCACGTCGCGCAGGCGGTACCAGGCCTTGCCGACCGCCTCCAAGGGTGCAGCCAGCCGCGAACCGCCCGGGAAGCGCGGGTTGTCGAGTGCCTGGTACAGCGTCAGCAGGTCGTCGTTGCCGAGGATCGCATCGGTCACCGCCCGGGCGCCGGCCAGGGTCGGCAGGATGCCGTGGCCAGAGAAGCCCTGCAGCCAATAGCGCTGGCCCTGACGGCCGATGTCCGGGGTGCGTTTCATGCTGACGTCGATGTGCCCGCCCCAGCCGAACTCGATCTCGACGCCCCGCAACTGCGGGAACACCCGCTCCAGGTAGGGCCGGGTGGCCGCCGCCACATCCCGGGGGATGCCACCCAGGTAGGTGCAGCCACCGCCGAACAGCAAACGATGGTCCGGGGTCAGGCGGAAGTAATCGGGGACGAACTGGTTGTCGATCACGCAGCTGTTGCGCGGCAGCAGAGCGCGGGCCTGCTCGGGATCCAGCGGCACCGTCGCCACCTGGTAGGAGCCCACCGGCAGCAGGCGGCTGGACAGGTGGCGGTCCAACCGGTCGATGTAGGCATTGCACGCCAGCACCAGCACGTCGCCGCGCACCTCCCCGTGCTCGGTGCGCACGCTGTAGCCGCCGTTGGCCTCGTGGTACGCCACCGCCTGGCTCTGCTCGAAGATCTGCCCGCCGGCCTGCTCGATGGCATTCGCCAGGCCCTGGGCCAGTTTCAGCGGGTTGAGGTGGGCGGCCTCGGGGTCATACAGCGCCGCCAGGTAGCGCGGGCTGGCGATCCATTCCGGCAGTTCGGCGCGGTCGATGAAGCGCATCTGCCGGTAGCCCCACTTGTCTTCGAGGTCACGCTGGGCGTGCTGCAGCTCGGTGACGCGGCGCGGCTGCACCGCAGTCCACAGGCTGCCGGTGCGGTAATCGATGTCGAAGCCGTGGCGCTGCGGCAACTCGCGCATTTCTTCGGCGGCCCAGCGCATGCTGTCCCACAGGCGCTGGGTCCGCTCCTGGCCGAGCGCGGCTTCCAGCGGGGGCATGTCGCAGGACCAGCCGAGCAACGCCTGGCCACCGTTGCGTCCCGACGCCGCCCAGGCGAGCCGGCTGGCCTCCAGCAGCACCACGCGCTTGCCGGCCAGGGACAGACGCAGTGCGCTGTGCAGGCCGCTGAAGCCACCGCCAACGATCACCACGTCGCAGTCCAGAGCGCCCTCCTGCCGCGGCCGCAAGGGGATTGCCCCGGGATAAGTGCGGGCGTAGTAGGTGCCGATATGCTGGGCGGATTGCTTGAACATGGGCGTCTCGTGAAATTTCAAATATAAATTTTCATGAAAATCTACACAGACAATTTCACAAAGCCAAGGACTATCCTGTTCAACCGGCCAACGGTTGCCCGCCGAGCGAACCCTGCGCCCGAGCACCGGTCAGACGTTCACACGCCGGGGCAATGTCCCCCGGCCCGCACACACTTTTCCAGGAGCACATGTCCATGATCGCCGTACCACGACCGCAACGGGCTTCGATGGCCGTCCTGCTCGGCCTCCTCGCCGTGTTCGCCGGCTGCGCCAGCCGTGATGACGCCGAGCCACCGCAAGCCCCGGCCGAAGCACCACCGCAACAGGTCGATGAACTCGGGCAACTGCGCCAGCAGGCCAGCCGTGGCGACCTCGACAGCCAGTTCCAGCTGGGCAGCGCCTACTTCGTCGGCAAGCCGACCAAGGACCTCAAGCAGGCCGAGCAGTGGTGGAAGCAGGCAGCGGACAAGGGCCACCCCATGGCCGCGGTCAGCCTCGCCTACCTGTACACCGGTCGCGACGACCCGGCTTTCGCCAACCAGCAGGGCATGCTCAAGTACCTCAACCAGTCTGCGGCGGGCGGTAACCCCATGGCCCAGCACATCCTCGGCAACCTCTACCTGCGCGGCGCCCAGGGCGTACCCCGCGATCCCAGCCAAGCCAAGCGGCTACTCACCAGCGCCTGCGAAAAGCAGTACGCGGCCAGTTGCGAGACGCTCAAGAGCCTGCCCTGATCGTCCAGCACCGACACACGAAAAAGCCCCGGCGGTCATCCCGCCGGGGCTTTTTTCATGATGGCTGACTCAGGCGGCGAAGCCACCGTCGATGGTCAGGTTGGCGCCGGTGATGTACCCGGCTTCCGGGCCGGCCAGGTAGGCGACGAACGCGGCGACTTCCTCGGCACGACCGTAGCGATCGATCGCCATCAGTCCTTTCAGGGCGCTGGCGAACTCGGTGTTCTCCGGGTTCATGTCGGTGTCCACCGGGCCGGGCTGCACGTTATTTATCGTAATCCCGCGCGGTCCCAGGTCACGGGCCAGGCCCTTGGTCAGCCCGACAATGGCCGACTTGCTCATGGCGTAGACGCCACCACCGGCGAAAGGCATGCGCTCGGCGTTGGTGCTGCCGATGGTGATGATGCGACCACCCGAGGTCATGTGGCGGGCGGCTTCCTGGCTGGCGACGAACACGCTGCGCACGTTGACCGCCACGGTACGGTCGAAATCCTCCAGGCTGAATTCCTCGAGCGGCGCGACGGCCAGCACCCCGGCGTTGTTGACCAGGATGTCGAGGCGACCGAAGTGCGCCACGGTGCGGCTGACCGCGTTGCGTACCGCATCGGCATCGGCGCTGTCGGCCTGGATGGCGATGGCCCGACCACCGTCGGCTTCGATGGCGCGCACCACGTCGGCGGCCTTGTCCGGCGAGCTGACGTAGGTGAGGGCCACGGCGGCGCCTTCACGGGCCAGGCGCAGGGCGATGGCGGCACCTATGCCGCGGGAGCCACCCTGAATCAGGGCGACGGAATCGTTGAGGGGACGGCTGCTGATCTGAGACATGGGAATACTCCAGAAAGTGTCGGGCGGTTGCCCGGGGTCCAGGTCAGTATCCCCATGTGATTGCATACCGATAAGCCAGTAGTCGCTATATTCACTCGATACCAATGGTTTAGGTGAGCGCGATGGAAACCCTCAGCAGCCTGGAAAGTTTTGTCCGCAGTGCCGAAGCCGGCAGCTTTGCCGAAGCCGCCCGCCGCCTGGGCCTGACGCCCGCGGCAGTGGGCAAGAACGTGGCGCGGCTGGAGGCCAGCCTGGGGGTCAGGCTGTTCCAGCGCAGCACCCGCCGCCTGACCCTGACCGAAGCCGGTGAGCGCTTCCTGGGCGAAGTGCGTGGCGGCCTGAGCACCATCCAGCTCGCCGTGGCCAACCTGGCCAGCGCCGCGGGGCAGCCGGCCGGCACCCTCAAGGTCAGCATGGGCGTGACGTTCGGCCGCGACTACCTGGTGCCCATGCTGGATACCTTTCTGCAGCGCTACCCGGCGATCGTCCCGGACTGGCACTTCGACAATGCCCCGGTGGACCTCATCGCCCAGGGCTTCGACGCCGCCGTCAGCGGCGCCACGGAGCTGTCGCCGGGGGTGGTCGCACGCAAGCTGGCGCCGGCCCACCGGATCCTGGTCGCCGCTCCGGCCTACCTCGCCCAGCACCCGGCGCCACAGGCACCGGCCGACCTGGCGCAGCACGCCGGCATCCTGCTGCGCTCGCCCCAGACCGGACGGATACGCCCCTGGTCGCTGCGCAACCGCCAGCACGACGAAGCCCCCGTCGACCTGCAGCAACGCATGACCCTGAGCGACCCGGACGCTGCCTGCCGCGCCACCGAGATGGGCCTGGGCATCGCCCTGGTAAGCCTGCCCCACGCCCTGCCCTACCTGGAACAGGGTCGCCTGGTGCGGGTGCTGCCGGCCTGGTACGTGGACGCCGGGCACATCAGCGTGTACTTCTCCGCCCACGCCCTGCTGCCGGCGAAAACCCGTGCCTTCATCGACAGCCTGGTCGAGCACTTCAACCAGCAGCGGCTGCCCGAGCGCTTTTCCGCACTCTGACGCGGCACGGCATCAGGCGTAGCAGACCACCTCGACGTTGTAGCCGTCGGGGTCGTGGACGAAGGCGGCGTAGTAGCCGTACTCGTCGCGCCAGCCCGGCCGGCCATTGTCTTCGCCACCAGCCAGCAGCCCCGCCTGGTGAAACGCCTGCACGGCTTCGCGGCTGTCGGCACGAAAGCAGAAGTGCGGGCGCGGCTCGCACACGCCGCGCTCGCGGGTGGCGCTGATCAGGTACAGCACGCCCTGCTCCGCCTCCTTCGGGCCGAAACCGGCAACCCGCACGGGCCCCTGCTCGCCATCCCACTTCAGCTCATAGCCCAAGGGCGCCAAGGCCTCCGTGTACCAGCGCTTACTACGGTTGTAGTTAGCTACCACAATGGAAAAGTGATCGATCATCGTCATGCTCTCGTGTCTGTCAGGTGGGTCAGTCGGTAGGCAGGCGATCGCGCACGTCCGCCAGGCTCACGTGCCCGCGGAAGGCACCGTTGCCGGCGGCCTGGGCACCCTCTTCGATGGCCGTGGCGAAACGCACCGCCGGGTCGCTCGCCAGCCGATCCAGGTAGCGGGCCAGTTCGGGGTAATCCGCCGACAGGTCGAACAGGCGGTGGTAATCCACCCAGCGCGCCAGCCCGGCCAGGTAGGCGTCGGCCAGGCTGCGCTGCTCGCCAAGCAGCCACTCGCGTCCGGCCAAGTGCGTCTCGAGGTGGCGGCAGGCATTGGCCACCTGTTCGCGCCCGACTTCGCGCAGCACCGCGCGCTGGGCGTCGCTCAGGTCGTCCTTCTCGTAGGTGATCCACAGCGGCGCGAAGGCCGAGAAGAAGTCGGTCACCAGATAAGCGAGCCACTGGTTGAGCCGGTCGAACGACGGGGTGCACTGGCGCGGCCCCAGGGGCGAACCTTCGGCCTGGCTGGCCAGGTGCAGGAGGATCGCCAGGCTTTCGCTCAGCGGCCGGTTGTCGGCCGTGAGCAGCGCGGGCGTCTGGTACAGCGGGTTGAGGTGGCCGAACAGGCGGTCCCAGGGGTACTCGAGCATGTCGATGCGGCAAAGCTGGTAGGGCTGCTGCAACCACTCCAGCGCGACGATGGAGCCGAACGAGCAGCCTTGCGGGACGCCATAGAACAATACCGGGTGCATGAGGGGTTCCTTCTCTGTGCGGAGCGCCAGGGGGCGCGACAGGACACAGGCTAAAACCCAATTAGGCTATATTCCGCCCTATTGAAAATCGGCACTGGAAAAAACCCATGGCCAACCCGACGACCCGCGTCCTCGCCCTGCTGGAGCTGCTGCAGAGCCACGGGCAGATCAGCGGCAGCGAGCTGGCCCGGCGCCTCGGCGTCGACGGCCGCACCCTGCGCCGCTACATCAGCACCCTGGAAGAGCTGGGGATTCCGCTGACCAGCGAGCGTGGTCGCTACGGCGGCTATCGCCTGGTGGCAGGCTTCAAGCTGCCGCCGATGATGTTCACCCCCGACGAAGCCCAGGCGGTGTCCCTCGGTCTGCTGGCAGCGCGCAGCCTGGAGCTGGCCGAAACCACGCCAGCCCTGGCCAGTGCCCAGGCCAAGCTGGAACGGGTGATGCCGGCGCAACTGAAACGGCGCGTGCGCGCCCTGAGCGAAAGCGTCACCCTGGTGATGCCGCGCCGCCCGCCAACCAGCGACACCACCTGGCTGGCCGAGCTGGCGGATGCCGCGCAGACGCGCCAGCGGGTCAGGCTCACCTACTGCGCGGAACAGGCCGACCCCGGCCAGCGCGAAGTCGATCCCTACGGCCTGGTCTACCGCTGGGGGGTCTGGTACCTGAGCGGCTGGTGCCACCTGCGCCAGGCCCTGCGCTCCTTTCGCCTGGACCGCGTCCAGGCCGTCGAGCCGCTGCCGAACCACTTCGTGCGGCCCGGCGATTTCGACGCCGCCGAACACCTCGCCAGCAGCATCGCCAACCTGCCCCGCGCCCACGCCGTGGAGGTGCAGCTGCACACCGACCTGCACAGCGCCAGCAACGAGTGGGGCGATGTGCTCGGCATGCTGGTCCCGCACGGCAACGGGGTGCGCCTGAGCACCCGTACCGATTACATCCCCTGGTTCGCCCGGCAACTGATCGGCCTGCCCTTCGACTTCCAGGTCATCCAGCCCGAGGCACTGCGCCTGGCGGTGCGCGAACAGGCCGAACGCCTGCTGCGCCTGACCCAGTGAGTCAGTAGCCGACGCCAGAGCACGCGGCGATCAGGGCTGCAGGTCGAACGACGCCTTGCCGCTTTCCATGTCGAACGGCGCGGAGAAGTGCTCGTGCACGATCCGCCACTGGCCACCGAACTGTTGCAGGCACTGGGTCACCCGCATCCACGACGACTCCATCTGCCCCTGTTCGTTGGTGCCTCCGCAATGCAACAGGGCATAGGAAACGGCCAACTCGCCGCTGACCAGGATGGTGGGCTGATGCAGTTCGAAGAGGCTGGGGCCCGGGCACACCGTCATGCAGAAATCCCAGTGCGCCTTGTAGGCGTCGCGCCCGACGAAACGCAGCGGGCCGACGGCATCGAAGGCGACGATATCGTCGGCGTAGTGGCTGATGATGCGTTCCACGTCTTTCGCCTGGGAGGCCTGGGCCCAGTCGTCAAGGACGCTGCGGATCTGTTGCTGCTGTTCGGCTGTCGCGTGTTTGGTGTTCATGTCATTCATCCTTCTTGTTGTCGGTGGTTCGAATGGATGCGTCACCGCCACAGCAGGCGTGGGCGGCGGGTTGGTCGTAGCGGTCGTGCAGGCGTGTCCAGTTCAGGCCCTTGCCCTGGAGGTCGGGCATGCCGTCCCAGCCCTCGCCACGGCCGAAGGGCGTGAGGTCCAGGTAGTCGAAGGTGCTCATGAGTGTCTCGACGCCGCGGCCATAACTGGAATAGCAGTGATAGACCTGCTCGCCATCGCGCAGGAACACGCTGACGCCGTGCTGCTCGCCCCGGGTGTGGTAGTCCATGCCCAGGCGCTCCAGTTCCGCCTGATCGCGGTAGTTGTACTCGACCGGGGCGACGCTTGGGTCATTGGTGGCGTGGTAGTCGTAGTTGAAGCGGCTCTCCCAGGAGGAGTACCAGGGCAGCGTCCAGCCCATGCGCTGCCTGAAGGCCTCCAGCTCCTCCAGGGGCGCCCGCGATATCAGCACCAGGCGGGTGTCACGGGCATGCAGGTGCGCCGGGTGCCCGATGTTGTCGACCACCAGCGAACATCCGTCGCAGCCTTCGCCGCGATCGCGCAGGTACATGAAGTGGTAGACGATCAGTTGCTGGCGGCCCTCGAACAGGTCGACCAGGCGGCACTCGCCATCGGGGCCCTGGAACCGGTAGTCCTCGGTCACCGCCACCATGGGCAGGCGCCGACGCGCGGCGCTTACCGCGTCGCGCTGGCGGGTCAGGGCCTTTTCCTGCTCCAGCAGGGCCTTGCGGGCCACCAGCCATTGCTCGCGGCTGACGACGTCCGGGTATTCGACAGGCTTCATGGCCATGTTCTCCTCCTCGGTCACGGGCGCAGGCAGCGCCAGGTTCATCGGCACTCAGACATCCAGTTCACGGACCGGCCGCACTTCGATGGAGCCGACCCGGGCCGGCGGGATCTTCCCGGCGATCTGGATCGCTTCGTTGAGGTCCCGGGCGTCGATCAGGTAGAAGCCGGCGAGCTGTTCCTTGGTTTCGGCAAACGGGCCGTCGGTGATCGACAGCTGCCCGCCGCGCACCCGCACCGTGGTGGCCGTGCGCACTGGCTGCAGGGCTTCGCCGGCGACCATGCGACCGCTGGCGGCCAGCGACGAGGCGTAGGCGTGGCACTCCTCGTCACGGGGGCTGTCGGGCGAGTTGTGCAGGGCGTGCTCATCGCTGTAGACCAGGCAAAGGTATTTCATGGTGTTCTCCGTGACGGCATTGATCGCTGGGTACTGAGTAGTCGTTGCGCACCACGGTGATTCGACAACGCCTGCAAACTATTTTTGCAACGGCGAATCACCGCGCATCAAGTAATAGTCCAGGCAAAAAAAAGCGGTGCGCTTTTGGCGCACCGCGGGGTATTGCAGGTGAGGCTCTAGGAAAGGACGCCGCGGGGCTTGTGACCCATGGCAGCGTATAGGCGAGTGGCGAATGCCAGCTCACTTATCAGGGGCGACCACCCCAATGCGGGTGGTCGCGTAGGACAGACGACCGTGGTTTCTCCTCAGGTCACCGGGGCCGGGTTGAACAGCACCAGGTCGTTGTGCAGGCGGTGTTTCTCCGCCCAGGTCTGTTTCTTGCCACTGGCGATATCCAGGTACAGCTGGAAGATGTGCCAGCCCATTTCATCCAGGGTCATGCGCCCGGAAGTGATCTGCCCGGCGTCCACGTCGATCAGGTCCGGCCAGCGCTCGGCCAGCTGGGTACGGGTGGCCACCTTGATCACCGGCACCATGGACAGGCCATAGGGCGTACCGCGACCAGTGGTGAAAATGTGCATGTTCATGCCGGCCGCCAGTTGCAGCGTGCCGCAGATGAAATCGCTGGCCGGGGTGGCACAGAAGTACAGGCCCTTGCCACGAATCCGCTCACCCGGCGCCACCACACCGACGATCGGGCTGTTGCCCGACTTGGCGATGGAGCCCATGGCTTTTTCGACGATGTTGTTCAGGCCGCCCTTCTTGTTGCCGGGCGTGGTGTTGGCGCTGCGATCGGCCATGCCGCGTTCCAGGTAGCGGTCGTACCACTCCATCTCGCGGATCAGCGCATCGGCGACTTCAGGGGTCGAGGCCCGCGGCGTCAGCAGGTGGATGCCGTCACGCACTTCGGTGTTTTCCGAAAACATCACGGTGGCACCGGCCCGCACCAGCAGGTCCGAGGCGACCCCCAGCGCCGGGTTGGCGGTGATACCGGAGAAGGCGTCACTGCCCCCGCACTGCATGCCCACCACCAGTTCGGAAGCCGGTACGGTTTCGCGGCGACGCTGGTCGAGCACTTTCAGGCGCGTCTCGATCATCGCCATGATTTCTTCGACCATGCCGGTGAAACCGGTGCTGGAGTCCTGCAGGCGGAACAGCCAGTCCTCCTCCTCCATGCTATTGGTCAGTTGGTCGCCATCCATCAACTGGTTGGCCTGCAGCTTTTCGCAGCCCAGGCTGATGACCAGTGCCTGGCCACCCAGGTTGGGGTTGCGGCTGATGTTGTACAGGGTGCGGATCGGCACCACAGCGTCCGGCGCGTTGATCGCCACGCCACAGCCATAGCTGTGCGACAGCGCCACCACGTCGTCGACATTGGGGTACTTGGGCAGGATTTCCTTGCGCACGCGGTCCACGCAGTGGTCGAGCACGCCGACCACGCATTGCACGGTGGTGGTCACGCCGAGAATGTTGCGGGTGCCCACGGTGCCATCCGGGTTGCGGAAGCCTTCGAAGGTGTAGCCTTCCAGCGGCTCCGGCACCGGGGCCTTGATCGTCGCCTTGGGCAGGTTGTCCAGCACCGGGGGCTCGGGCATGCGCAGCACCGCCTCGGTCACCCAGCTGCCGGCAGGAATGGGTTTGAGGGCATAGCCGATGACTTCGCCGTAACGCACGACGCTGCCACCTTCGGGAATCGCCACCAGGGACACCTTGTGGCTCTGCGGGATACCCTCCAGCGCCTCCAGGCCATCGACGAAACGGCCACCGGCCGCTACCCCCTGTTCATTGACCACGACGCCGACGTTGTCGTCGGCATGCAGGCGGATGTATCGCGGGGAGTCCAGATGTTGAATCAGTTCCATGGGGCTAATCCTTTTCTTGTTGTAGGAACACGCCACGACCTCGCCCGCGGATACCAGGCGAGGTCGTGAACAGGGTCAGGTTGCCGGTGCAGGCGAAGCCTGGTCGTTGACCGCCAGTCCGTTCTCATCCTTCAGCACGACGCGCTGGATGCGACCGACGATGAACAGGTAGCTGAATACCGCTACCAGGGCGTTGGCACCTACATACACCAGGGCCCACTTGAACGAACCGGTGGCGCTGATGATGTAGCCGATGACGATCGGGGTGGTGATCGACGCGATGTTGCCAAAGGTATTGAACAGGCCACCGGAAAGGCCGGCGATCTGCTTGGGCGAAGTATCCGACACAACGGCCCAGCCGAGCGCTCCGAGACCTTTACCAAAGAATGCAAGGGTCATGAAACCGACCACCATCCACTCCGCCGACACGTAGTTGCACAGCACCATGCTGGTGGACAGCATCAGGCCGCAGACGATGGGCAGCTTGCGCGCCAGGGTCAGGCTGTGGCCACGACGCAGCAGCCAGTCGGAGATCACCCCGCCGAGCACGCCGCCGACGAAGCCCATGATCGCGGGCAGGGAGGCGATGAAGCCGGCCTTGAGGATGGTCATGCCGCGCTCCTGCACCAGGTACACGGGGAACCAGGTGAGGAAGAAGTAGGTGATGGCGTTGATGCAGTACTGGCCCAGGTAGACGCCGACCATCATGCGGTTGGTGAGCAGTTGAGCGATGTAGTTCCACTTGGGACCGCCGCTGCCTTTGGCCTGATCCATGTCGACCAGACCACCGTTGCTGGCGATGTGCTCGATCTCGGCGGCGCTGGCGCGCGGGTGCTCCTTGGGGTTGTAGATGGTCTTCATCCACACGCCGGCGAAGATGATGCCCAGCACGCCCATGACCACGAACACGTGTTCCCAACCGTAGCTGTAGACGATCCAGCCCATCAGCGGGGCGAACAGCGCGGTGGCGAAGTACTGCGCGGAGTTGAAGATCGCCGAGGCCGTGCCGCGTTCCGCGGTGGGGAACCAGGCGGCCACGATGCGCGCGTTACCCGGGAAGGATGGCGCTTCGGCGAAGCCGACCATGAAGCGCAGTACGAACAGGGTCACCACGGCCCAGGCCACCGGCATCATGCCGACGAAGCCCTGCAGCAGGGTGAACAGCGACCAGATGAAAATGCCCGCGGCGTAGACGCGTTTGGAGCCGAAGCGGTCGAGCAGCCAGCCACCCGGGATCTGGCCGATCACGTAGGCCCAGCCGAAGGCGGAGAAAATGTAGCCGAGGGTCACCGCATCGATGCCCAGGTCCTTCTGCATGCTGGAGCCGGCGATGGAAATGGTGGCGCGGTCGGCATAGTTGATCGTGGTGACCAGAAACAGCATCAGCAGAATCAGGTACCGAACGTGGGTTTTCTTCGTATCACCCATGATGGGCATACCTCGTCATGTATTGTTTTTGTCGATAACGGGCGCGTGCAGGCGCCGGCCGCCTACGAGAGGCAGTTTCGGAAAGCAGTTCGTACGATCGGGCGCTCGGGCGAAGCCGAGAGCCCTAGGCGGGCACGGGCAGGAAGCCGGGCCTCGGCCGCAATGCGACGGATGCGGATGAACGGAAGAAGCCCCCGTTCGGGGCCTGGTGGGAGAAGCAGGGACTGGCGTTTTTCACGGTTATTATCCTTATTTGTCGGCAGTGGATCGGCTGTTCGCTGGCACGATGATTGCGCAATCAAATCAGCTCGGAGGGCAGTCCACTACCCAGTTCGCTACGGGAATGACTTTACTATGATTGCGCAATCATTCAAGCGAAAAATGCGTTCCAGACGGGTTTGCCGGACAAGAGGTCAGGTGGTCGCGCGGTCGATCAGGGTGAAGCCGGTATCCAGCCGAACCGGTTGCGGCTGTGCACCGTCGCGAAAGCGTTGCAACAGGGCATTGGCCACCAGCTTGCCCATGCGCGAACCGTCCACGTTGACCGTGGAAAGTGCCGGGAAAACATGGGCTGCGCTGGACAGATCACCGAAGCCCATCACCGCCAGTTGCTCGGGTACGCGAATGCCCTGGCAGGCGGCTTCGGCGAGGATGCCCTGGGCCACGGTGTCGGAACTGCAGACGATGACATCCGGGCGATGGCCCTTTTCCAGCAACCGTTGCAGCCCTTCCCGCCCGCTGAGCACCGAGGCCGGTGCGGCCAGCACTTCCGTCGGCACGTCGTCGATGCCCAGTTTCTTCAACTGCGACACCACGCTGCGGCTGCGTTTCAGGGCGCGGGAGTCGTCGACCGAAACGATGGCGAAACGCCGATAGCCCTTGCCATGCAGGTGCGTGGCGATGGCGCTGCCGACCTTCTCGTGGGAGAAGCCGACCTGCATGTCGATCGGTGTCTTGCCCAGATCCCAGGCCTCCACCACCGGAATGCCGGCTGCGCTCAGACGGGTACGGCTTTCCTGGGTATGCAACGTGCCGGTCAGCACGATGCCGTCCGGCCGACGCCCGAGCACGGCACCGAGCAGGCGCTCCTCCTGTTCGGCGGAATAACCGGTGAGACCGAGCAGCGTCTGGTAACCGGCAGCCGCCAGGTGATCCATGAGCGCCTGCACCGTTTCGGCGAAGATGGTGTGGGCAATGGTCGGCACGAAGATCGCGACCAGCCGGCTCTTGTTGGAGGCCAGGCCGCCGGCGAGCATGTTGGGCACGTAACCGGTCTGCCGCACAGCTTCGAGCACCTTGTTGCGCGCGGCTTCGCTGACCACCTCGGGGCGGTTCAGGGCACGCGACACGGTGATCGGCGACACGCCTGCCACCCGGGCTACATCGATCAACGTGATGCTGGGGCTTCCGGCAACGGCGGGCGGCGCAAGGGCAGATCGGGTGGGCTTCTTCGCCATGGCGGGGAGACTGACTTCACGAGGGAAGCCGCATCTTACCGGGCGCTTTCGTGCAGTGCCTAGAGGGGCAAGGTTTCGTGGTGTTGCCACCCGGGAGTGCGTTGGAGCGGGCGCCGTGCCTGGGCTGAAACCTGAGGCTCGACGGAGGGAAACCGGTCATGCCGACGGGCGAACCGCCGACAAGACCGGGCACAGCAGGATCAGCCGATGTAGGTGGTCTTCACCGTGGTGTAGAACTCTTGGGCGTACTTGCCCTGCTCACGGCTGCCGTAGGAAGACCCTTTGCGACCACCGAACGGCACGTGGTAATCCACCCCCGCCGTCGGCAGGTTGACCATGACCATGCCGGCCTGGACATGCCGCTTGAAGTGGTTGGCGTACTTCAGCGAGGTGGTGCAGATGCCCGCCGACAGGCCGAACTCGGTGTCGTTGGCCATGGCCAGGGCTTCTTCGTAGTTGGCCACCTTCACGATGTTGGCCACCGGGCCGAAGATTTCCTCGCGGCTGATGCGCATGTCGCCGGTGCTGTCGGCGAACAGGGTCGGCGCCAGGTAGAAGCCTTCCTTCTCGCTGCCCACCCGCTCGCCACCGCAGACCAGGCGTGCACCTTCCTGCTTGCCGATTTCGATGTACTTCAGGTCCTGATCCAGCTGGGCCTGCGACACCACCGGGCCGACGTCCGTGCCTTTGTCCAGGGCATGGCCGACCTTGATCGACTTCATCCGCTCGGCCATGGCCGCGACGAAACGGTCGTAGATACCGGCCGTGACGATCAGGCGGCTGGAGGCCGTGCAGCGCTGGCCGGTCGAGTAGAAGGCGCTCTGCACCGCCAGCTCCACCGCGACGTCCAGGTCGGCGTCATCGAGGATCACCTGCGGGTTCTTGCCGCCCATTTCCAGCTGGACCTTGGCACCGCGGGCAATGGCGTTGGCGGCGATGGTACGACCCACACCCACCGAACCGGTGAAGCTGATGCCATCGACCTGCTTGTTCTGCACGATGGTTTCACCCACCACGCGGCCCGTACCCATCACCAGGTTGAAGACCCCGGCCGGGAAGCCCGCGCGCGAGATGATTTCGGTGACGGCCCAGGCGCAGCCCGGTACCAGATCAGCCGGTTTCAACACCACGCAGTTACCGTAGGCCAGGGCCGGGGCGACCTTCCAGGACGGAATGGCGATGGGGAAGTTCCACGGGGTGATCAGGCCGACCACGCCCAGCGGCTCGCGGGTGATTTCCACCGACACGCCGGGGCGCACGGACGGCAGCAGCTCACCGGCCAGGCGCAGGCACTCGCCGGCGAAGAACTTGAAGATATTGCCGGCGCGGGTCACTTCGCCGATGGCTTCAGGCAGGGTCTTGCCCTCCTCCCGGGCCAGCAGTGCGCCGAGCTCTTCACGGCGCGCGAGGATCTCGCTGCCGACCTTGTCCAGGGAATCGCTGCGCGCCTGGATGCCGGAGGTGGACCAGGCCGGGAAGGCCGCGCGGGCAGCAGCGATGGCCTGGTTGACCTGGTCGGCATCGGCCTGGGCGTAGTCGCCCACCACATCGGACAGGTCCGACGGGTTGACGTTGGGGGCGTAACTGGCACCGGCGACCCACTGGCCATTGATGTAGTTGTCGAAACGTTGAGCATTAGCCACGAGTTGTCTCCTTATGATGAAAAACGGCGCCATCCCGGGAGGGAAGGCGCCGCTGTGTCAGGGAGAAGCGGTACTGCGTGAAACTTACTGGGCGCCCTGGGCTTCGATCAGCGCGGCGAGCATTTCGTACTCTTCCGGCAGCAGATCGGTCAGCGGGGTACGCACCGGGCCTGCGTCGTGACCGACGATCTTGGCACCGGCCTTGATGATGCTGACACCGTAACCGGCGCAACGGTTGCGGATGGCCAGGTAAGGCAGGAAGAACTCGTCGATGATCTTGCCAACGGTCGCGTGATCGTCACGGGCCATTGCATGGTAGAAGGTCATCGCGGTTTTCGGGATGAAGTTGAACACGGCCGACGAGTAGACCGGCACGCCCAGGGCCTTGTAGGCAGCGGCGTAGACTTCAGCGGTCTGCAGGCCACCCAGGTAGCTCAGGCGGTCGCCAAGGCGACGACGGATGGAAACCATCAGCTCGATGTCACCGACACCGTCCTTGTAGCCGATCAGGTTCGGGCAACGGTCGGCAACCTGCTCCAGCAGCGCGGCGTTCAGGCGGCAGACGCTGCGGTTGTACACGACCACACCGATCTTCACCGATTTGCACACGGCTTCAACGTGCAGGGCAACACCTTCCTGGCTGGCTTCGGTCAGGTAGTGCGGCAGCAGCAGCAGGCCTTTGGCGCCCAGGCGCTCGGCTTCCTGAGCCATTTCGATCGCCTGACGGGTCGGGCCACCGACGCCGGCCAGGATTGGCACGCTGCCAGCACAGGTGTCGACGGCAGTCTTGATGACGGACGAATACTCTTTGCCGGTCAGGGAGAAAAACTCGCCGGTACCACCAGCGGCGAACAGCGCCGACGCACCGTACGGGGCCAGCCACTCGAGGCGGCGCGCATAGGTGTCAGCACGGAAATCACCGGCAGCATCGAAGTCGGTCACTGGGAAGGACAGCAGACCGGAGGAAAGGATGGACTTCAGTTCTTGTGGATTCATTATTCGAGCACCCTGTAAAGCGAGTTGTGATGAAGTACGTCAGCCTGAGCTGTGAGAGATACGTTATCGTACAACTTAAAACAAAACCACTCTTTTTCATCGTCGCGTGCGACGGCGCCTTCGCCCTGCAAAAACCGCTGAAAACGAGGCAGAACGCAGGCTTTGCCTGGTTTTGACCGGGGCTTCCACCCGCAAGGCGGTGGCGAGCATAACGTCCGACGACCGACCGTTGGTCACTTCAATGGTCGCGTTGACAAGCCGCAAAACCCCTAACGATAATCGCGACACGTCGTACGACAACGTATAACGGCCCTATAAAAACAAAACACAAACAGCCTAGCCATGATCACGTTATCACCGGCCACGAGGCCAGCGCCTCATCCGCACGCCAGGTCCGCCGCCGCGCTGGTCTGCCTGCTCACCTCCCAGGCATCGGCACAGCCGCAACCCCCGGCCCTGCCCGATTCGCCCGACGATCACCCTGCGCCCGCTCGCCCGCTCGCCCGCTCGCCCGCTTGCCGCGACCACCCTGCCCCACCCCGGCCTGCGAACCCGCGCCCGAATTTCCCTGGCCACCCCGGCTTTCCTCAACGAGCAGCCCCGCGCTGCATCACTGGAGCGATACCCCCATGGTTGAACACCTGCGCACGACAACCCCGACGGTGCTGGAGATGGACGTCATCCCGGTGGCGGGCCACGACAGCATGCTGCTCAACCTGTGCGGGGCCCACGCCCCCTACTTCACACGCAACCTGGTGCTGCTCAAGGACAGCACCGGCCGTACCGGGATCGGTGAAGTCCCCGGCGGCGAAGGCATTCGCCAGGCCCTGGAGCGGGTGCGCGGCCTGGTCATCGGTCAGCCCATCGGCCTGTACAACCGCACGCTGAACACCCTGCGCCGGGCCATTGCCGGGCGCGACGGGAACGGCCCGCAAGCCACCGTGCACCAGGTCACCTCGGAATCCGAAGCCGCGGTGCTCAAGCAGCCCCACGAAATCAACCTGCGCCTGGACAACGTGATCACCGCCGTGGAGGCCGCCCTGCTCGACCTGCTGGGCCAGCACCTGGACGTGCCGGTGGCCGACCTGCTGGGCAGCGGCCAACAGCGCGACAGCGTGCCGATGCTCGCCTACCTCTTCTATATAGGTGACCGCACCCGCACCGACCTGCCGTACCTTGCGGGCGACACAACCGGCGATGCGTGGTACCAGCTGCGCCATCAGGAAGCGGTGACGCCTGAGGCGATCGTCCGCCTGGCCGAAGCGACCCACGCGCGCTACGGCTTCAAGGACTTCAAGCTCAAGGGTGGCGTCATGACCGGTGCCGAGGAGATGCAGGCCATCGCTGGCATCAAGGCGCGCTTCCCCGACGCCCGCGTCACCCTCGACCCCAACGGTGCCTGGTCCCTGGCCGAAGCCATCGACCTGTGCAAGGGCCAGGGCCACATCCTGGCCTACGCCGAAGACCCGTGCGGTCCGGAAAACGGCTACTCCGGTCGCGAGATCATGGCGGAGTTCAAGCGCGCCACCGGCATCCCCACCGCTACCAATATGGTCGCCACCGACTGGCGCCAGATGGGCCACTCGCTGCGCCTCGAAGCGGTGGACATCCCCCTGGCCGACCCGCATTTCTGGACCATGCAGGGCTCGGTACGCCTGGCACAGATGTGCGAGGAGTTCGGCCTGGTCTGGGGCTCGCACTCGAACAACCACTTCGACGTGTCCCTGGCCATGTTCACCCACGCCGCCGCCGCGGCACCGGGCCGCATCACCGCCATCGACACCCACTGGATCTGGCAGGAAGGCCAGGAGCGCCTGACCCACGAACCGCTGCAGATCGTCGGCGGCCAGGTCAAGGTGCCGCAAAAACCGGGCCTCGGCATCGAGCCGGACATGGACCGCATCCAGGCCGCCAACGCGCTGTACAAGAAAGTGGCGAACGGCGCCCGGGACGACGCCATGGCCATGCAATACCTGATCCCTGGCTGGAAATACGACCCCAAGCAACCCAGCATCGGCCGCAAGCAGCAGGGCTGAGCGCAGCGCGGCACCCGATCGTCGGGTGCCGCGCCCTTCTTCTAGACGCGCTGGCCAACGCTCCAGCGCGCCACGGTCCATCCTTCGACCTGCTCGCTCAGGCTCAGCCCCAGGCCTGGGCGCGCGGGTACCTGCATGCAGCCATCGCGAATCTCCAGGCGCTCGTTGAACAGCGGCTCCAGCCACTCGAAATGCTCGACCCAGACGCGGTGCTCGTAGGCAGCGGCCAGGTGAATGTGGATTTCCATGACGAAATGCGGCGCCAGGCACAGCCGCTTGCGCCGCGCGGCTTCGGCCACCTGCAGGAACGGCGTGATCCCCCCGACCCGGGGCGCGTCGGGCATGAGCACATCCACCGCGTTGCGGTCGATAAAGGCGCACACGTCCGTCGCCGAGCTGAGCATTTCCCCGCTGCCCACCGGCGTGACCAGTTGCGCGGACAGCGCGGCATGCCCCTCGACGTCATGGGCGTCCAGTGGCTCCTCGATCCACTCCAGGTGCTGATCTTCCAGGGCCTGGCCCATGCGCAGGGCGCTGGTGAGGTCCCACTGCTGGTTGGCGTCCACCATCAGCGCCACCCCGTCCCCCAGGGCGCGGCGCAACGCGCGGACGCGCTGCAGGTCCAGGGCCTGGTCCGGCTGCCCGACCTTGAGCTTGATACCGCCGATTCCCCGCGCGAGGGAGCCCTGCGCGTTCTCGATCACCTGCTCGATGGGCGCCTGCAGGTAACCGCCAGAGGTGTTGTAGCAGGGCACGGCGTCGCGGTGGGCGCCGAGCAGCTTGGCCAATGGCAGGCCGGCTCGCCGGGCCTTGAGGTCCCACAGGGCCGTGTCCAGCGGCCCGATGGCTTGGGCGCTCAGGCCGCCGCGTCCGATCGAGGCGCACCCCCACATCAGCTTTTCCCACAATCGGCCGGTGTCGCTGGGGTCTTCACCCAGCAGCAGCGGCGCCAGCTCGCAGGCCTGGGCGAACTGCGCCGCACGTCCCATGCGCAAGGTGTAGCCGAATCCAAGCCCGCTGTGGCCGGACGCACTCTGCACCTCGGCCAGCAGAATCGACACGCTGTCCAGCGGGCGCTGGCGCCCGGTCAGCACCTTGGCATCACTGACAGCCAGGTTCAGTGGCAACTCGATGGAGCGCAGCCCCACCCAGACAATACGGTCCCGCTCAGCCTGTTCATTCATCACTGCGACCTCTCCAGATGGACAAGGTGGCCGAGCATGACGACGCTCATTGAAAGCGTCTAATCTAATGAACCTTGCGATTGATACAGAAAAGGCATCAATGCTCGAACTGTCCCAACTGCGCTGCTTCACCACGGTGGCCACCGAGCTGAATTTCCGCCGCGCCGCCGAACGCCTGAACATGACGCAACCGCCACTGAGCCGGCAGATACAATTGCTGGAGCACAGCCTCGGGGTCAGCCTGCTCCATCGCAGCACCCGCTCGGTGAGCCTGACCGCCGCCGGCCGCGCCTTCTTCATCGAAGCCCAGGCGCTGCTCGAACATGCGCAGAACGCCGCCACCGCCGCGCAACGGATCGCTCGGGGCGACGCCGGCTCGATCGGCATCAGCTTCATCGCCGCCGCAACGCATGACTTCCTGCCCCAGGTGGTGAGCTGGGCGCGCCAGGAACACCCCGGCCTGACGGTGTCGCTGCACGAGATGCCCACCTTCGATCAGTTCGAGGCCCTGCGCACCCGGCGCATCGACTTGGGCATCGTGCGCACACCCGTGCCCCAGCAAGGCCTGGTCAGCGAATGCCTGCTGCGCGAGCCGTTCGTGCTGGCGGTGCCTGCCGGACATGCCCTGGCCGATCACCCGGACCTGGCGATCACCGCCCTGGCCGGACAGCCCCTCATTCTGTACGCGCACGCCGCCTGGCAGCCGTTCAACGAGCTGCTGACGGGCATGTTCCGCTCCGCACGGGTGGCGCCGGACATCGTCCAGCACAGCGGCTCTACCCTGACCATCCTGTCGCTGGTCAACGCCGGCCTCGGCGTGGCTCTGGTGCCGCGCAGCGCCAGCCGCATCGGCTTCGGGCAGGTGCGCTATTGCCCCATCACCCTGGACCCCGGCGTGCGGAGCGAACTGCACCTGGTGTGGCGCGACGACAATGACAACCCGGCGTGCCAGCCGATGCGCGACGCCATCCGCCTGGCGGCCCGGCATTCGGATCATTCCTAAAAGGCATAAGAGATACGTTGTCATACAACAATAAGTGCCTGAAATACGCTGATATTTCACCGCCCGCCCAGCCGCTGGCCGCGGATGACGACGGTGGCACTACGATTTCAACAGAACGCCGAGCTAGAGCCTTCCTCCCGTTAAAAATCCGCCTTTTTCGCGGCACCTTCGCGCGGTGCTCAGCGCCGACGAACGCCAGGCCAACTGCGCAAATTCCTCCCATGGTCGCGTTGACAAACTGATGGCCCGATGATGATAATCGGCGCAAGTCATACGACAACAGATGACATCCAATAACAACAATGCAGAGTCCTGCCATGACCACGACGTCCAACGCCAACACCCCCTTCAATCGCCTGCTGCTCACCGGCGCAGCAGGCGGGCTAGGCAAGGTTCTGCGGGAAAGCCTGCGTCCTTACGCCAACATCATTCGTTTGTCCGATATTGCCGAGATGGCACCTGCCGCCGGCCCGCATGAAGAAATCCAGGTCTGCGACCTCTCCGACAAAGCCGCCGTCCACGCGCTGGTCGAAGGCGTCGATGCCATCGTGCATTTCGGTGGTGTCTCGGTAGAGCGCCCCTTCGAAGAAATCGTCGGCCCCAACATCTGCGGCGTGTTCCATATCTATGAAGCCGCCCGCCGCCACGGCGTGAAGCGCGTGATCTTCGCCAGCTCCAACCACGTCATCGGCTTCTACCAGCAGAACGAAACCATCGACGCCAACTGCGCCCGCCGCCCGGACAGCTACTACGGCCTGTCCAAGTCCTACGGCGAGGACATGGCCAGCTTCTACTTCGATCGCTATGGCATCGAGACCGTCAGCATCCGCATCGGCTCGTCCTTCCCGGTCCCGCAGAACCGCCGGATGATGAGCACCTGGCTGAGCTTCCGCGACCTGACCCAGCTGATCGAGCGCTCGCTCTACACCCCGAACGTCGGCCACACCGTGGTCTACGGCATGTCCGACAACAAGGAAGTCTGGTGGGACAACCGCCTGGCCGATCACCTGGGCTACAAGCCGCAGGACACCTCGGAAGTCTTCCGCGACCAGGTCGAAGCGCAGCCCAAGCCGGCCGCCGATGACCCGGCAGCGATCTACCACGGCGGCGCCTTCGTCGCGGCCGGTCCGTTCGGCGACGACTGATCCGGACACGCAACACCGACAACAAGAACAACAGAGAACGAGCTGCCATGCACGCTGAACTGATTCTCGACGCACGCAATGCCACCGGTGAAAGCCCGGTCTGGAGCAGCCGGGAGCAGGCCCTGTACTGGGTCGATATCCCGGCCAAGCGCCTGAACCGCTGGACCCCGTCCGACAACGCCACGCAGAGCTGGGAAGGCGACGAAATGATCGCCTGCATCGCCCAGGGCCGCGACGGCGCCTGGATCGCCGGGATGGAAAGCGGCCTGTTCCGCCTGGAGACCGGCACCGACGGTCGCCTGGTCAGCACCCGCCTGAACCGCGTGGAGCATGCCCAGGCCGGCATGCGTTTCAACGACGGTCGTTGCGATCGGCAGGGTCGTTTCTGGGCCGGCACCATGCTGCTGGACATGGCCGCCGGCATCTCAGCTGGTGCCGTGTATCGCCACGAGCCGGGACAACCGGTGCTGGCGCCACAGCTCTCCCCGTTCATCGTGCCCAACGGCATGGCCTTCAGCCCCGACGGCAAGACCATGTACCTGTCCGACTCGCACCCTACCGTGCAGGCGGTCTGGGCCTTCGACTACGACATCGATACCGGCGCCCCGCACAACCGCCGCCTGTTCATCGACATGAACGCCTACCCGGGCCGCCCGGATGGCGCTGCGATCGATGTCGAAGGCTGCTACTGGATCTGCGGCAACGACGCCGGCCTGGTTCACCGTTTCACCCCCGACGGCCGCCTCGACCGCTCCCTCGCCGTGCCGGTGAAGAAGCCCGCCATGTGCGCCTTCGGTGGCCGCAACATGGACACCCTGTTCGTCACCTCGATCCGCCCCGGCGGTGACCTGGCCGACCAACCCCTGGCAGGCGGCGTGTTCGCCCTGCAACCCGGTATCGCCGGGCTGGAGGAAACGCCGTTCGCTCACTGAGTTCAACACCTGGGGAGCGGTTGCCTGACAGCTGCCACCCCGGGGTTCGCAACGCTGCACACCTACAACAACAAGATGGAGTTCCACCATGAATTTCAAACGCAAGTTGCTTATCGCCGCACTTCCGCTGGCCCTCGGTCTGTCCTCCCTGGCACAGGCCGACATGACCCTGAAAATCGCTGAAATCCACCCCGCCGGCTACCCGACCGTAGTCGCCATGGAAAACCTCGGCAAGAAGCTCGATACCGCCACCAACGGCGAAATCAAGTCGCGCATGTTCTCCGGCGGCGTACTGGGTTCCGAGAAAGAGGTCATCGAGCAGACCCAGATCGGCGCCGTTCAGCTGACCCGCGTCAGCCTGGGTTCCGTGGGCTCGGTCGTTCCGGCCACCAACGTCTTCAACATGCCGTTCGTGTTCCGCGACATCGACCACATGCGCAAAGTGGTGGACGGTGAAATCGGCCAGGAAATCCTCGATGCCATCACCAACTCCGACTTCAACATGGTCGGCCTGGCGTGGATGGAAGCCGGTAGCCGCAGCCTGTACACCAAGAAGCCGGTGCGCAGCATCGAAGACCTGAAAGGCATGAAGATCCGTGTGATCGGCAACCCGCTGTTCATCGACACCCTGAACGCCATGGGCGGCAACGGTATCGCCATGGACACCGGTGAAATCTTCAGCGCCCTGCAAAGCGGCGTGATCGATGGCGCCGAGAACAACTCGCCGACCCTGCTCGAGCACAACCACTTCCGCGAAGCCAAGTACTACACCCAGACCCACCACCTGATCCTGCCCGAGCCGCTGCTGATGTCCAAGACCACTTGGAACAAGCTGACCCCCGAGCAGCAGGCACTGGTCAAGAAACTGGCCAAGGAAGCCCAGCTGGAAGAGCGTGATCTGTGGGTCGCCAAGGAAACCGCATCCAACGAGAAGCTGAAGGCTGAAGGCGTCGAGTTCATCGAAGTCGACACCAAGCCTTTCTACGACGCAACCGCTCCGGTTCGCGAGAAGTACGGCGCGCAGTTCGCCGATCTGATCAAGCGCATCGAAGCCGTCAAGTAATCCCCTCGCGCAAGCGCATGACACCGGCGTTCCGTCGGTGTCATGCCATCCGGTGAAGTCTCATGAAAAACCTGGTTCTGGGCGTCAATGACGCCATTTACCGCGCCTGTATCCTGGTCGCCAGCGTGGCGATCGTGATCATGGCCACGATCATCCCCTGGGGCGTCTTCAGCCGTTACGTGCTGGGTCAAGGATTGGGCTGGCCCGAGCCCATCTCCGTTCTGCTGATGGTGGTCTTCACCTTCATCGGCGCGGCTGCCGGCTACCGTGCCGGTGCTCACATGGCCGTGACATCCCTTACCGATCGACTGCCGCAAAGCCTGGAGCCGGTGTTCACCCTGTTCGTGCGCCTGTGCATGGGCGCCATCGCCCTGTTCATGCTGATCTGGGGCTACAAGCTGTGCGTCGCCACATGGAACCAGTACCTCAGCACCCTGCCTTCGGTACGCGTCGGCATCAGTTACATGCCGATCCCGGTGGGCGGTTTCATCACCCTGCTGTTCGTCCTCGAGCAGCTGCTGTATGGCGATCAACACAAGCGCCGTGCCGTCGATTTCGAATACGTTGAAGATTCCAAGGAGGCCGCGTAAATGGATGCCGCCATTCTCGTAGGCAGTTTCATCTTTCTGATTCTGCTGCGCGTCCCCGTTGCTTACTCGCTCGGTATATCGGCCCTGATCGGTGCCTGGTGGATCGATATCCCCCTGCACGCCGTGATGATCCAGATCGCCGGCGGGGTCAACAAGTTCTCCCTGCTGGCCATTCCGTTCTTCGTGCTGGCCGGTGCGATCATGGCCGAAGGTGGCATGGCCCGCCGTCTGGTGGCCTTCGCCGGGGTTCTGGTCGGTTTCGTTCGCGGCGGCCTGTCGCTGGTGAACATCACCGCCTCGACCTTCTTCGGCGCCATTTCCGGCTCGTCCCTGGCCGACACCGCCTCGGTGGGTTCGGTGCTGATCCCGGAAATGGAGAAGAAGGGCTACCCGCGTGAGTTCGCCACTGCCGTGACCGTGTCCGGTTCGGTGCAGGCGCTGCTCACCCCGCCCAGCCACAACTCGGTGATCTACTCGCTCGCCGCCGGCGGCACCGTGTCCATCGCTGCGCTGTTCATGGCCGGTATCGGCCCGGGCCTGCTGATGAGCGCCACCATGGCGGCGCTGTGCCTGTGGTTCGCCAAGAAGCGCAACTACCCGAAAGGCGAAGTGATCCCGCTGCGCCAGGCGATCAAGATCTGCGTCGAAGCCCTGTGGGGCCTGATGACCATGATCATCATCCTCGGCGGTATTCTCTCCGGCGTGTTCACCGCCACCGAGTCCGCTGCGGTTGCCGTGCTCTGGGCACTCTTCGTCACCATGTTCATCTACCGCGACTACAAGTGGAGCGAACTGCCGAAGATGCTGCACCGCACGGTGCGCACCCTGTCGATCGTGATGATCCTCATCGCCTTCGCCGCCGCGTTCGGCTACATCATGACCCTGATGCAGATCCCGTCGAAGATCACCACCGCTTTCCTGACCCTGTCGGATAACCGCTACGTGATCCTGATGTGCATCAACATGATGCTGCTGGCGCTCGGCACGCTGATGGACATGGCACCGCTGATCCTGATCCTGACCCCGATCCTGCTGCCCGTCGTCACCTCTTTCGGCGTCGACCCGGTACACTTCGGCATGATCATGCTGGTCAACCTGGGTATCGGGCTGATCACGCCACCGGTGGGTGCGGTACTGTTCGTGGGGGCTGCCATCGGCAAGGTCACCATCGAAAATACCGTGAAGGCACTGCTGCCGTTCTACGCAGCACTGTTCATGGTTCTGATGCTGGTGACCTATGTTCCGGCCATCTCCCTGTGGCTGCCGAGCGTCGTGCTCTGACAGCAACCCCGGGCATTGAACGAAAACGCCGCCCAATCGGGCGGCGTTTTGCTTTTAGGGCCTGTAGCGCCTATTGAACGTCTCGCGGGCTGGAGTCAGGCAAGGCGAAACCCGGTGAAGAAGCGCCGCTTCCAAGCCCGGTTTCAATCGAACTGGCTGACGCAGCAGGCAGTAAATAGGCGCTGAACAGCGCCATGACAAACAGGAATTTCGTCATGCAAGGTTCCACCCCGTTTCCGCGTCACATCGCCGTCCTGATCCTCGCGACACTGGCGTGCTCCTTCGCCGCCAACCACGTCGCCGCGCGGATCGCCTTCGACCACGACACCGGCCTGTTGCTGGCCATGCTCTGCCGGGCCGGGGTCACCCTGGTGGCCCTGGCAGCCTTGGTGTTCTGGCGGCGTGAATCGCTGAATCTGAGCCGCGCCACCTGGGGCTGGCAGATCCTGCTGGGCCTGTTGATCGCGATCCAGAGTTTCTGCATCTACTCGGCGGTGGCACGGATTCCGGTGGCGCTGGCGTTGCTGGTGGTCAACCTCTCGCCGATCCTGCTGGCCCTGCTCACCTGGGCACTGGGCGGCGCCGCACCGACGCGCCAGGCGCTGGGCATCATGGGGGTGATCCTGTTTGGCCTGGTACTGGTGCTGGATGTGCCGGGACGCCTGTTCAGCGCCGGCGAGCCGGATGCGGAATGGGTTGCCGGGATTCTCTTCGGCCTGACCGCCGCCGCGGTGTTCGCCGTAGCCTTGTGGGTCACCGAGCACCGCCTGTCCAAGATGGCCGGCTCGGTGCGCAGCATGCTGACCCTGTCGGTGGTATTCGGCGCCTCGACCCTGCTCGGTGCCACCGGGCTGATCCCGGGTGGCCTGAGCCTGCCGAGCGCCACCGAAGGCTGGATCGCCCTCGCCTGCCTGGTGCTGCTCTACGGCGCGGCGTTCTCCACCCTGTTCATCTGCATGCCGCGCCTGAACATCGCGCGCAACGCACCGGTGATGAACATGGAACCGGTGGCCGGCATGGTGCTGGGCTGGCTGATTCTCAACCAGGTCCTGGGTGGCCTGCAGGTGGTTGGCGGGCTGATCGTGGTGGGCGGCATCGTCATGCTGGCCTATCGCAAGGCCAACTGACGAATGACGACCCGGTCGCCTGTTCCTGATGGCTCAGGCGTGCCGGGTTTCCGCTTCGGCGGCTTCGTGGGCCTGACGCAGGCGCTCGCGGCTGTTGGTCAGGTGCAGGCGCATGGCGGCACGGGCCGCATCGGAGTCCTGGCGGGCAATCGCTTCGAAAATCTGCTCGTGCTCGCGGCTCAGGCGCGCCAGGTAGTGCTCCTGGTCATCCTGGGCGATACGGGCCGAATTCAGGCGCGTGCGCGGAATGATGCTGGTGCCCAGGTGGCTCATGATGTCGGTGAAGTAGCGGTTGCCGGTGGACTCGGCAATCGTCAGGTGGAACTGGAAGTCCGAGGCCACCGCATCGCCGGAATGGGCCGCGCTGTAGCCGAGCGCATCCAGGGCGGCGCGCATGGCAGCCAGTTGCTCCGGACTGCGGCGCTGGGCAGCCAGGCCGGCCGATTCCACTTCCAGGCTGATCCGCAGCTCGAGGATCGCCAGCACCTCGCGCAGGGTGACGATGGTCGCCGGATCGATGCGAAAGCCACTCGGGCTCGGCGTGTCCAGGACGAAGGTACCGATGCCGTGGCGGGTTTCCACCAGACCGGAAGCCTGCAGGCGCGACAGGGCTTCGCGCACCACGGTGCGACTGACACCCTGCGCTTCCATGATCGCCGATTCCGTGGGCAGTTTATCGCCGCGCTTGATCACCCCATCACGAATCTGCTGGGAAAGCTCAGCGACCAGCTCCTGCGCCAGGCTGCGGTGCTTTCGGCGGACACGCGGTTGCGCGCTCTGGTTTTCCATATTGACGATCTATCTCGACTAGCGACGAAGTCATCATCATAGCCTAGGCGGTTGTACGATGACATATCCATACGCGGCAAATGTATACAACGAATGGAGCCTTATCAGATGTCGACACGATTGCTGCACTTAGAAGACCGTTTGACGCGACTCAGTGTCGCACCCGAGCAAGGCGGCAGCCTGGTCAACTGGACCGTGAAAGGCAGCGACCAGGCCCTGCTGCGCCACAGCGATCAGGCCGCACTGGAGGCTGGAACAGCCCGCCGTCTGGGTTGCTACCCGCTGGCCCCCTGGTCGAACCGCATCGCCAAGGGCGGCGTCGAGAGGCCGGACGGTTGGCTGGAGCTGCCGCCCAACACCAGCCACGACCCCTACCCCATCCACGGCAGCGCCTGGCAGCAGGCCTGGCAGGTGGGCGAGCACAGCGAATCGAGCCTGGCGCTGCACCTGGAGAGCACGCTGCCGTTCGCCTACCGCGCCGAGCAGCGCATCAGCCTGGAAGACGGCCGCCTGAACCTCGAACTGCGCGTCACCCACACCGATACCCGGGCGGCGTGGCACGGCCTGGGCTTTCATCCCTACCTGCCGCGCACCGCCCACACCCGGTTGCACGCGCGCGCCGCGCGTATCTGGCTGGGTGACGGCAGCGGCTTGCCGACCCACGAGGCCGACATCCCGGCGCACTGGAATTTCCAGGCCCAGTCGCCCCTGCCCCACGACCTGCTCGATCACGCGTTCAGCGGCTGGGACGGCCACTGCCAGATCATCCAGGAAGATGCCGGCTACCGCCTCGACTGCCAGGCCAGCGGCGCGGGTTATTACCTGGTGTTCTGCCCGGTCGACCAGGGATTCTTCTGCTTCGAACCGGTGTCCCACCCGATCAACGCCCATCACCTGCCGGGCCGTCCGGGGCTGCAGTTGTTGCATCAGGGCGAGTCGACCCAGCTGTCCTTCAGCCTGCATTACCGCCCACTGGCGTGAGGGGCGCCGTTTGTACAACGGCAACTTCGTGGTATCGCCGGGAGCCCGACTTCGCTCCCGGTAAAACCCAACTTCAGTTTGCCGCCGCTTGCGGACGGACCACTGGACATTTGTCGGTCGTTCGCCATAATTGCCCGCGAGTCGCATGACGCAACTTATTTAAGAACACCAACTCCAATACCCTGTTGCTGTTTTTAAATTGAAATAGCCTGGCACTACCGCCAGTGTCTGTTTCCATTTCTGTAGAGCGGCATTAGCCGCCTGGAACCGGTGACCGTTGCAGTAAGGCACAGCGCCTTACGTTGTCACCTGTATCGTTGAAACCATTAGGTAATATCGTGACGAAAGACGAACTGCGCGCCGAACTCGAGCGCCAGGCGCAGCGTTACAAGGATGTCTACGGCGGGGAAGTCATCACCTACGCCGCTCAACCGGACCCCGAGCGCAAGCCATGGCGCAAGAAGGCCACCATTCAGGATCAGGCCTTCGAAAAAGAAATCGAAAAGATCGAAAAGGATCTTCAAGAGAGATCCGAAGCGGCCACTGACTGAATACATTCAAACGATGTAAACGTCCGCGCCCTCGCTCATGAAACATATGCTCACGCTGCCGCTGCCCACAGGCATTGGCGGTTAGCGTGTGCCTGTCCAATGAAAAGGGCCAATAAAAAAGGGCGCTGCCGACAGCGCCCTCCTTACCGATAACCGCCCGGACTCAGCGCCGCTTGCCGCCCAACAGCGAGCCCATCAAACCGCGCACCAGTTGCCGACCGATCTGGTTGGCGGCCTGGCGCACGGCGGTTTTCATCACCTGGCCCGCCAGGCTGCCCAGCAGGTCACCAGCCATTCCGCCCAGACCCGGCTCTTCCTTGGCGGCCTTGCCTGCGGACTTCGTACTCGCCTGCTCGGCAGCCTCGGCACTGGCCTGGGCGGCACGGGCGGTCAGCAGCTCATAGGCGGACTCCCGGTCGATCGGCTTGTCGTAGCGCCCGGCCAGCGAGGATTGACGAATCAGGGTCGCGCGCTCGGTCTCGTTCAGCGGCCCGATACGCGATTGCGGTGGGGCGATGGCCACGCGCTGCACCATGGCCGGCGTGCCCTTTTCTTCCAGCGTGCCGACCAGGGCCTCGCCGATGCCCAGCTCGGTGAGTACCGACAGGCTGTCGAACGCCGGGTTGGGGCGGAAACCATCGGCCACCGCGCGCAGGGCCTTCTGTTCCTTGGCGGTGAAGGCGCGCAGACCGTGCTGGATGCGCAGCCCCAGCTGCGCCAGCACGTCATCCGGCAGGTCGCTGGGCGACTGGGTTACGAAGTACACCCCGACGCCTTTCGAACGGATCAGCCGCACTACCTGTTCCAGGCGCTCCTGCAGGGCTTTCGGGGTGTCGGCGAACAGCAGGTGCGCCTCGTCGAAAAACAGCGCCAGCAACGGCTTGTCCGCATCGCCACGCTCGGGCAGTTGCTCGAACAGCTCGGCCAGCAGCCAGAGCAGGAAGGTCGCATAGACCTTCGGCGCTTCATGGACCAGGCGACTGGCGTCCAGCAGGTGGATACGGCCGCGGCCGTCGCGATCCGGGTGCAGGATGTCTTCCAACTGCAGGGCCGGCTCGCCGAACAGCGCCTCGGCGCCCTGCTGCTCCAGCACCGACAGGCGCCGCAGCAGCGCCTGGGACGATGTGCTGGTGAACAGCGCGCTGTCCTCGCCCAGCACCTCGGGGTGCTCCTTGAGGTGGGTCAGCAGCGCCTTCAGGTCTTTCAGGTCGAGCAGCAGCAAACCTTCGCGGTCGGCCACCTTGAACGCGGCGTACAGCGCCGCCTGCTGGCTGTCGGTCAGCTCCAGCAGCGAGCCGAGCAGCAGCGGGCCCATTTCGCTCAGGGTGGTGCGCAGCGGGTGGCCGCTCTGCCCGTGGATGTCCCACAGCGTGACCGGATAAGCCGCCGGCTGGTGATTGAGCCACGGCATGCCGGCGATTCGCTCGGCCACCTTGCCTTGCGGCGATCCGGCCGCACCCAGGCCGCAGAGGTCGCCCTTCACGTCGGCGGCGAACACCGCCACCCCGGCGTCGCTGAAGGTTTCCACCAGGCGCTGCAGGGTCACGGTCTTGCCCGTACCGGTCGCGCCCGCGACCAGGCCATGCCGATTGGCCAGGCGCAGCGCCTGGCCGACAGGCTGACCGGAAAGGTCAGCACCCAAAAAGAACTGGTTAGTTGCAGGCATCTTGCCATCCCCTGAGTTAAAGCTTTAATGCGGTTGTGCCGACACGTTAATCATGGCCGATAGTACGGGTGATCGGTAGCTGCTCATGGATGGCGTTATCCTCGAGGCAATAAGTCATGGGCAATGGTTTGAAATTCAGTCACAAGATTCTCCTCGCTGCATCCCTGGTGGTCATCGCCGCCTTTTCCCTGTTCACCCTCTACAACGATTACCTGCAACGCAACGCCATCCGGGAAGACCTGGAGAGCTACCTGCAGGAGATGGGCAACGTCACCGCCAGCAACATCCAGAACTGGCTGTCCGGGCGCATCCTGCTGGTGGAAAGCACCGCCCAGGCGGTGGCCCGCGCCCCGGCTCCCGACAGCGTAGTCGGCTTGCTGGAGCAGAAGGCCCTGACCTCGACCTTCGCCTTCACCTACCTGGGCAGCGCCGACGGCGCATTCACCATGCGCCCCGACAGCACCATGCCCGAAGGCTATGACGCGCGTACCCGGCCCTGGTACACCGGCGCCATGAGCGCCGGCGGCACCATGCTTACCGAGCCCTACGTGGACGCCGCCACCAGCGAGCTGATCATCACCATCGCCACCCCGGCCCAGAGCGCCGGTGTGGTCGGCGGCGACCTGAGCCTGCAGACCCTGGTGGACATCATCAACTCGCTGGATTTCGACGGCATCGGCTACGCCTTCCTGGTCAGCGCCGACGGCAAGATCCTCGTCCACCCGGACAAGGACCTGGTGATGAAGAGCCTCAAGGACGTGCTGCCGGAAAACACCCCGCGCCTTGGCAGCGGCTTCAGCGAGGTCGAGGCCAACGGCGAAACCCGCATCCTGACCTTCGCCCCGGTCGCCGGCCTGCCGTCGGTGAAATGGTACGTGGGCCTGTCCGTCGACAAGACCAAGGCCTACTCGATGCTCAACGAATTCCGCACCTCGGCGATCATCGCCACGGTGATTGCCGTGGTGCTGATCATCCTCCTGCTGAGCATGCTGATCCGCGTGCTGATGCAGCCGCTGCACGTGATGGGCAAGGCCATGCAGGACATCGCCCAAGGCGAGGGCGACCTGACCCGGCGCCTGGCGATCCAGTCCAACGACGAATTCGGTGCCCTGGCCGGCGCCTTCAACCAGTTCGTCGAGCGTATCCACGGCTCGATCCGCGAGGTCTCGTCCGCCACCAGCCAGGTGAACGAGGTGGCCAAGCTGGTGGTCAACGCCTCCAACTCGTCGATGGCCAACTCGGACGAGCAGTCCTCGCGCACCAACAGCGTGGCCGCGGCGATCAACCAGCTCGGCGCCGCCGCCCAGGAGATCGCGCGCAACGCCGCCGATGCCTCGAACCAGGCCTCCGACGCCCGCCAGCAGGCCGAAGATGGGCGGCAGGTGGTGCAGCAGACCATCCGCGCGATGAACGACCTGTCCGGCAAGATCAGCAGCTCCTGCAGCCACATCGAGACGCTGAACGGCAAGACGGTGAACATCGGGCAGATCCTCGAGGTGATCAAGAGCATCTCCCAGCAGACCAACCTGCTCGCCCTCAACGCCGCCATCGAGGCCGCGCGGGCCGGTGAAGCCGGACGTGGCTTCGCAGTGGTCGCCGACGAGGTGCGCAACCTGGCGCACCGCACCCAGGAATCGGCCCAGGAAATCGAAAAGATGATCGAAGAGCTGCAGGTCGGCTCCCGCGAGTCGGTCACCACCATGACCGAGAGCCAGCGCTACAGCGAGGAAAGCGTGGAGATCGCCAACCAGGCCGGCGAGCGCCTGGGCAGCGTGACTCAGCGCATCGGCGAGATCGACGGCATGAACCAGTCGGTGGCCACCGCCACGGAAGAGCAAACCTCGGTGATCGAGTCGCTGAACATGGACATCATCGAGATCAACACCCTCAATCAGGAAGGCGTGGAAAACCTGCAGGCGACCCTGCGCGCCTGCGGCGACCTGGAGCGGCAGGCTTCACGCCTGAAGCAGCTGGTGGACAGCTTCCGCATCTGAAACGAAAAAGGGCGCTGTCAGCGCCCTTTTTCGTTATCGGTACCCGGCGCATTCGCCGGGTCTCGCTGCAATTGCTCCCACAGCTCGGCGGCACCCGGGAAGCTGGTGCCATCCTCGGGGCTCAGGGCGTCCGGGTCGTATCGCCGGACACAACCGTCCCCCACCGTCGGTGGCGCCTTGGATGTGGCTCGTTCCAGTGGATCACTCATGCTCGCGGCTCCTGATCACTCAGTGACATGCTTACCCTGCTCATGCTGCGCGAACTCCTTGACCGCGCGCAATACGTCGCTGCGGCTGATCTGCCCGACCAGGCGCCCTTGCTCGACCACAGGGAAACGTCCCCGACGTCCACGCAGGAAGCGCTCGGACAGTTCGATGACGTCCGCCTCGGGGGACACGGTTTCCACCTCGGTGGACATGTAGGTACCGACGGTTCCGCCCGTGGCCTCGTAGTAGGCACCCGACAGGATGCCCCGCAGGCAATCGCCCTCGGACAACAGGCCGATCAGGTGACCGTGCGCATCGGTCACCGGAGCACCGGAAATGCGGTGCTCCAGCAGACGATTGATGGCGGTGAACAGATCCGTATCGGACCGAAAGGTCACCAGGTGACGGGTCATGTAGTCCCGCACCTTGATTGACTTGAGCATGATCGAACTCCTTGTCGTACGGCCTGTCGGCGCACGACCAGGCGATCAGTCGAACACCACCGTCTTGTTGTTGTGCACCAGTACGCGATCTTCCAGGTGATAGCGTAGCCCACGGGAGAGCACCATCTTCTCCACGTCCTTACCCAGGCGCACCATTTCTTCGATGCTTTCCCGGTGGCTGACGCGCACCACGTCCTGCTCGATGATCGGGCCGGCGTCCAGTTCCTCGGTCACGTAGTGGGACGTGGCACCGATCAGCTTGACCCCGCGCAGCGAGGCCTGGTGATACGGCTTGGCGCCAACGAACGACGGCAGGAAGCTGTGGTGGATGTTGATCACGCGCTGCGCGTAGTCGCGGCACAGCTGCGGCGGCAGGATCTGCATGTAGCGCGCCAGGACGATCACGTCGGCCTGGTGGCTTTCCACCAGGCGCGCCACTTCGTCGAAGGCCGGCTGCTTGTTCTGCGGATCGACCGGCACGTGGAAATACGGGATGCCGTGCCACTCGACCATGCTGCGCAGGTCGTCGTGGTTGGAGATGACGCAGGGAATGTCGCAGTCCAGCTCATCGCTGTGCCAGCGGTGCAGCAGGTCGGCCAGGCAGTGGGACTCGCGGCTGGCCATCAGCACCACGCGCTTCTTGCGCGCCGAATCGGTGATGCGCCACTCCATGGAAAATTCGCGGGCGATCGGGGCGAACGCCTGCTGGAAGCCATCCAGGTCGAACGGCAGGGAATCCGCACGGATCTCGTGGCGCATGAAGAACCAGCCACTCTGGGTGTCGGAATGGTGGCTCGCCTCGGTGATCCAACCGTTGTAGGTAGCCAGAAAATTACTGACCTTGGCCACGATACCGACGCGGTCAGGGCAGGCAATGACCAGCCTAAAAGTGCGCATGGAGAACTCCGAAAACTTTACAAAGTCGGCCATTTTAGCCGTAGCGAAGAAAAACTGCAGTATGCGCATGAGCGCGCATCGCGCGGGTGGGGTGCAAGTGTGCCACACCACGAAACATAGGCCCCTGCGACACAGGGCCTCGTCGAACGCCAGAGAAAACTGCAGACGTCATTCGCCGTCATCGACGGATGGGTATCGGCAAATTAAGGACTTAAACGGATAAAACCGACTGTAATGAAATGTAGCGCCAACATTGAACTCCATTAATTGCCAACTGTGGCAAATTCCTACAAAGCGGTTTACTTGTTAAAAGTGCGTGACTATTATTACCAACACTTGCCACCCTCCTTTACGAATTAGGACACCCCCATGTCGCTGATCAACGAATACCGCGCTACAGAAGAAACCATCAAAGAACTGCAAGAGCGCCTGAAAAAGCTGTCGCAAGACGACAAGCTGAAAAAAGAACTGGAGTTCGAAGGCAAACTGCGCACCCTGATGGGCGAATACCAGAAGTCGCTGCGCGACGTCATTGCCCTGATGGACCCGGAAGCCAAAATCAACAAGGCTCCGCGTACCGCTGCCAAAGCAACCGGCACCAAGCGCGCCCGCAAAGTTAAGCAGTACAAGAACCCGAACACCGGTGAAGTCATCGAAACCAAAGGCGGCAACCACAAGACGCTGAAAGAGTGGAAAGCCAAATGGGGTTCGGACGTGGTTGAAGGCTGGGCAACGCTGCTGGGTTAATTCCCCGCCGTACCCGCTGCACACAAAAACGCCAGCAGACGCTGGCGTTTTTTATGCCTGCGATTCAGCCAGGCGCATCTAATACCGGGGCCGGCAGTGCATAGCGTTGGCGCAAGTGCTGCGCATGTTCGGACCAGGCCTGCAATACCGCACGCTGCTCGACAGTTGCCGTGGCCAAGAGTTCTGCCATTGCCGTATCGAATGTTGTCAGGGTATTGGGTGCACCGAATTCGGGCAGTGTTAAACGTTGCTGGCAAAACCGCCACCAGCGTTGATGTTCTTCTGCATTCAAACCGGCTGAAAAGTTCCGCGCCCGGTATCGAAAGAGCAATTCAGGCAAGCGTGCATCGTCGAACGGCCAGACTTCCTGAGCGAGGCGCTGAGGCTCTGCCTGCCGGACTTGCTCGCATAAACGCCGATCCCGGTCGTTGATAAAACCGTCATACAACTGTTGCTCGGGATCGTCGTTTTGGGCAAACGCCTCTTCGGTATAGATACCGGCAAGTTTGTCCTGCCACAGCGCCTGGGCTTCGGTGAGTTGCGCGGCAGCACGCTGGTAACTCGTCACATCCAGTTGCAGTCGCTGAATATCGCCTTCGCGCAATACGCTCAGCGGCGCGACCACCGGGCAGCGGTTGATGTGCAGCAACTTCAGGGGCACCGGCGCGACGCCGTCGGCCAGCTGTTCGCGGCGGGTGTAGAGGCGCTCGCGCAGGGTATCGGCGTCTTCGTCGAGCAGCGGCGACACATCGGCCTGCAGGTCGCAGACGATCAGGGCGTTGCGATTGCGCGGGTGCCACGCCAGGGGCAGCACCACCGCCAGGTAATGCCGGGCGCCGGCAAAACGGCCCGAGATGTGCACCAGCGGCTGCAGCAGTTTGATCTGGTCGAGCACACGGTGCTTGTTACGCAGGCCGTACAGGTAGTCATACAGCTTGGGCTGCCGGCTGCGCACCAGGCGTGCCAGGGCAATGGTCGCCCGCACATCGGACAGCGCGTCGTGGGCCTGCCCGTGGTCGATGCCGTTGGCAGCGGTCAGGCGCTCCAGGCGCAGGCTGACCCGCCCGTCTTCTTCCGGCCAGACGATACCTTCCGGACGCAGGGCGTAGGCGGTGCGCACCAGGTCGATCAGGTCCCAGCGGCTGTTGCCACCCTGCCACTCCCGGGCGTAGGGGTCGAAAAAGTTGCGGTACAGGCTGTAGCGCGTCACTTCGTCGTCGAAGCGCAGGCTGTTGTAACCCACACCGCAGGTGCCCGGCAGCGACAGCTCGGCGTGCACGCGGCGCATGAACTCGGCTTCACGCAGCCCCTTTTCCGCCAGCAGGCCGGGCGTGATGCCGGTCACCAGGCAGGCCGCAGGGTGCGGCAGGATGTCGTCGCTCGGCTGGCAATAGAGATTCAGCGGCTCGCCGATTTCATTGAGGTCTTCATCGGTGCGGATGCCGGCCACCTGCACGGGGCGGTCGCGGCGCGGGTCGATACCGGTGGTTTCGTAGTCGTACCAGAACAGACTGGAGGTCACGGTGCATTCCTGAAGCGAAGGGCCGCGCCAGTCTAGCACTGCCGGCAGACATGCCTGGCTACGATCCAGCACGCAGTTTGCGCGCATGACGGTTGCTTAGCCGCTGGCGGGTGGCTAGCATCCTGAGTTTCTCCGTCGCAGTCAGCCGATGCCGTCTACCGCCCCGCTCCCACCTCGTTCTCCACGCCCCGCAGCCCCGCTGCTGGACACCCGTTACCACGTGGAAACCCCGGAAGGCATCGACCTCATTCTGCGCCCGGCCGGCCTGGTGCCGCGTGCCCTGGCCTTCGCCATCGACCTGGTGATCCGCGGGCTGTTCCTGCTGCTGGTGTACGTGGCCCTCGGCAGCCTGGGGCAGTTCGGCATGGGGCTCGCCACCATCCTGCTGTTCCTGGTGACCTGGTGGTACATGGTGCTGTTCGAAGTGCTCAACCAGGGCCGCTCCCCCGGCAAGCAGCTGCTCGGCCTGCGCGTGGTCCACGATGACGGCACGCCCATCGGCTGGGCCGCCTCCCTGACCCGCAACCTGTTGCGCTTCGTCGATATCCTGCCGTTCGCCTATACCCTGGGCATCATCAGTTGCCTCAACCACCGGGCCTTCAAACGCCTGGGCGATATCGCCGCCGGCACCCTGGTGGTGTACCGCGACACCACCCCGGGCACACCGACCCTGCCAGACGCCGAACCGCTGCGCGCGCCCTTCGTCCTCAGCCTGGCCGAGCAGCGCGCGCTGATGGGCTTCGCCGAACGCGCCGAGCAGTTGTCCACCGCACGCCGCACCGAGCTGGCGGGTATCCTCGCCGAGCCGCTGCAGGTGCCGCCGGACCAGGCTGAACGCCACATCCACGGTATTGCCCGTGGTCTGTTGGGGCCGACATGAAGCAGAGCCTCTATGAGAGCCAGCACCAAGGCGAGTGGCAGGCGTTCGCCCAGCAGCTCGACGCGCTGGAACGCGGCAAGGTCGACGGCGAGCAGAGCAAGGGCTTCGCCGCGGCCTACCGGCGCCTGTGCCAGCACCTTGCACTGGCGGAGTCGCGCGGCTACAGCAACCACCTGGTCGAGTACCTGCAGCAACTGGTGCTGCGCGGTCACCAGCAGTTCTACCGGCACCGCAGCCCGCTGGGCACGCAACTGATCGGCTTTCTGCTGGTGGGCTTTCCACGGCTGGTGCGGGCCGAATGGCGCAGTGTCGTGGCCGCCAGCCTGCTGTTCTTCGGCAGCCTGCTCGGCATGGGCGTGCTGACCTACCTGTTCCCGGATCTGATCTACAGCGTGGTCTCCCCCGACCAGGTGGCGAACATGGAGCGCATGTACGACCCGGACGCCCGACGCCTCGGGCGTTTCGGCGACCGCGGCTCCAGCGACGACTGGGCGATGTTCGGCTTCTACATCATGAACAACATCGGCATCGCCTTTCAGACCTTCGCCAGCGGCCTGCTGCTGGGCCTGGGCAGCCTGTTCTTCCTGCTGTTCAACGGTTTGATGATCGGCGCCGTGGCCGGGCACCTGACCCAGATCGGCTACAGCGAAACCTTCTGGTCGTTCGTGATCGGCCACGGCGCCTTCGAACTGACCGCCATCGCCCTGGCCGGCGCCGCCGGCTTCAAGCTCGGCTGGGCACTGCTCGCGCCAGGGCGCCTGACTCGGGGCGAGGCCCTGCGCCGGGCGGCCTCACGCGCCGTGCGCCTGGTCGGCGGCGTGGTCGCCTTCCTGCTGCTGGCCGCCTTTATCGAGGCCTACTGGTCATCGATGACCTTCGCCACGCCGACCATCAAATACGGGGTGGGCGCCGCACTCTGGGCGCTGGTGCTGGCCTACCTGCTGCTCGCCGGGCGAGGTGACCATGCGCCTGACTGATGCCAGCGTGGCCATCCGCCCACGCAGCGCCTGGGAAGCCGTCGACCTCGGTGTGCTCCTGGCCCGCCGTCATGCCGGCCTGCTGATGGCCAGTTGGGCGCTGGTCACTATCCCGATCTTCGCCGTGCTCTGCCTGCTGCTGTGGGATTACCCGAGCGTCGCGGTGTTCCTGTTCTGGTGGCTGAAGCCGGCCTACGAGCGACTGCCGCTGTACATCCTGTCCCACGCCCTGTTCGGCGACACGCCGACGCTCAAGCAGGCCCTGCGCGCCTGGCCGCGCCTGCTCAAGCCGCAATTGCTGGCAAGCCTGACCTGGCGCCGCCTGAGCCCGACGCGCAGCTTCGACCTGCCGGTGCTGCAGCTCGAAGGCCTGTCGGGCGATGCCCGCGCCCAGCGCCTGGTAGTGCTGGGGCAGCGCGACGCCGGGGGCGCGACCTGGCTGACGGTGGTCGGCATGCACCTGGAAGGCGCGCTGTGGCTGGGCCTCATCACCCTGTTCTACATGATGCTGCCGCAACAGATCGAACTGGACTGGAGCTGGCAGAGCCTGGTCAACGCCGCCAGCGGTGAATGGCGCAGCCTGGAGCACCTGTCCAACCTGCTGTACGTGCTGGGGCTGGTGATCTGGGAACCGGTGTACGTCGCCTGCGGCTTCACCCTCTACCTGAACCGACGTACGGCGCTAGAAGCCTGGGATATCGAGCTGGTGTTCCGCCAGCTGCGCCAGCGCATCAGCGGCGTCGCCTATGCCCTGCTGCTCGGCTGCGGCGTGCTGCTGATGCAACTGCCGGCGCCGGCCATGGCCAGCGAAGCCGCCAGCGTTGCCAGCAGCCACAGCAGTTGCCCCCTGCCCGACCAGAACCCGAACGGCCCCCGTGCCGAGCGCCTGCTCAAGCAGCCGCTGACCAGCGCGGCGGCCCAGGAAGCCATCACCCAGGTGCTCGACCAGCCGCCCTTCGAAAACCGTGAAACCGTCACCCGCTGGCGCTTCGGTGAAGAAAGCGAACCCGAGCAGCCCACTGAAGAAGAGGTCCGCGGCCTGCTGGACCTGATGGAGAAGTTCTTCAAACTCAGCGAGTTCTGGAAGAGCATCGACGGTGTCGCGCTGTTCTTCGAAGCCCTGCTGTGGGCCGCCCTGCTCGGCCTGGTGGGCCTGCTGCTGTGGCGCTACCGCGAATGGCTGAGCACCTTCACCGGGCGCCTGGGGCTCCCCCGGGTCCGGCCGTCCCGCGCGCCGACGCAACTGTTCGGCCTGGAAGTCGCCCCGGAAAGCCTGCCCGACGATGTGGCCAGCGAAGCCGAACGCCTGTGGCAAGAGCAGCCCCGCGCCGCCCTTGGCCTGCTCTACCGCGCGCTGCTCAGCCGGCTGCTGCACGACTATCGCCTGCCCCTGCGCAGCGCCCACACCGAGGCCGAGGTGCTGCGCCTGGTCCAGGGGCTCGACCAGGATGAGCTGGAGCGCTTCAGCCAGGCCCTGACCCGCCATTGGCAGAACCTCGCCTATGGCCACCGCCTGCCGCCGGAGACGCTCAAGCGCGGCCTGTGCGAAGGCTGGCGGCGCCTGTTCGACAAGGGGGGCCGGGCATGAATCGGCGCACCCAACTGGGGTTCGGCCTGGCCGTGCTGCTGGTCCTCGGCGTATTTGGCGCCTACCTGCTGAGCCTGGCCGAGCCCTACGAAGAAGAGGTCAAGCACGGCCCTGCGCCGGAAGCCCGGGCCAACCCGTACTTGGCCGCCGAGCATTTCCTGCGTCGGCAGGGCCTCGACGTGACACGGGCCAGCGGCCTGGATGTCCTGCCGACGCTGCCCAGCAAGGATCACACCCTGTTGCTGCTGGGCAACCGCCGTGACCTGACACCGCGCCAGAGCGCGCGCCTGCTGGAGTGGGCGGAAAAAGGCGGGCACCTGGTGTTCGTGGCGGAACGGCTGTGGGACGAGGACGACGGCGAAAGCGGCGACCTGCTGCTGGACAGCCTGGGCATTCAGCAATACGAGAGCGACGAACTCGAACTCCCCAGCGAAGACGAGGCCACCGACGAGGACGACGCCCAGGCCGAAGCCAACACCGAGCAGGCGGAGCCCGAGCCCTACGCCGAACTGACCCAGCTCTACCTGGAAAACGAAGAGGCGCCGGCGTACATCAACTTCGACACGCGCTACCACCTCTACGACGCCGAGAACCGCGCCCATGCCTGGGCCAACAGCGGCGACGCCACCCACCTGCTGCAGCTCTATCACGGGGCCGGCCTGGTCACGGTGCTGAGCGATGCCTGGATCTGGCAGACCTTCAACATCGCCCAGTACGACAACGCCTGGCTGCTCTGGTACCTGGGCCAGGACAGCGCCGTCACCCTGCTCTACCGAGCCGACCGCGACGACCTGTTCAGCCTGCTGCTGCGCCACTTCGGCGAGGCGCTGGCGGCCCTGGGCCTGCTGATCGTCGCCGGCCTGTGGTTCGTCGGCATGCGCCAGGGACCGCTGCAGATCCCGGCCAGCCCGAGCCGCCGGCAGTTGCAGGAACACCTGCGGGCCAGCGCCGACTTCCTGCTGCGCCGCAGCGGCCAGCACAGCCTGCTGCACAGCCTGCAACAGGACATCCAGCGCCGCGCGCGGCGCCGGCACCCCGGTTTCGAACGGCTCGGCGTGGCCGAGCAGTGGCAAGTCCTGGGTCGCCTGACCCGCCTGCCGTCCAGCGCCATCAGCCAAGCCATGCGGCCGTTGCCCAAACAGCGACTGGCCGCCACCGAATTCACCCGTCAGGTCGCCCACCTGCAAACCCTCAGGAACGCCCTATGAGCGAACACACGCCAACCGAGCCAACCCCCGAGCAGAACCCCGAGACCGCGGCTGCCGAGCCCGCCGTCCCCGCGCCGGCACCGGCCCCTGCGCCCGCTACGACGGCCCCGGCTGCAGCTGCACCAGCCGCCAACCCGGCCGCCCAGCGCCAGCGCGCCAGCCAGTTGGCCCAGGCACTGCGCGCGGAGCTGGAAAAGGCACTGATCGGCCAGAGCGCGGTGATCGACGACGTGCTCACGGCCCTGATCGCCGGTGGCCACGTGCTGGTGGAAGGTGTGCCCGGTCTCGGCAAGACCCTGCTGGTGCGTGCCCTGGCCCGTTGCTTCGGCGGTGAGTTCGCGCGCATCCAGTTCACCCCCGACCTGATGCCCAGCGACGTCACCGGCCACGCCGTGTACGACCTGCAGACCGAGCAGTTCAAGCTGCGCAAGGGCCCGGCCTTCACCAACCTGCTGCTGGCGGACGAGATCAACCGGGCACCGGCCAAGACCCAGGCCGCGCTGCTGGAAGTGATGCAGGAGCGCCAGGTGACGCTGGAAGGCCGCGCACTGCCAGTGCCGCTGCCGTTCATGGTGCTGGCCACGCAGAACCCGATCGAGCAGGAAGGCACCTACCCGCTGCCGGAAGCCGAGCTGGATCGCTTCATGCTCAAGCTGCGCATGGATTACCCGGAGCAGGCCGAAGAGCTGAACATGGTCCGCCAGGTCACCCGCTCGACCAAGGCCGACATGCTGGAAGTCAGCCCGCTGCGCACCCTGCTGCAGGCCAAGGATGTACTGGCCCTGCAGAAGATCGCCGGCGACCTGCCGCTCGACGAACAGGTGCTGGACTACGCCGTGCGCCTGGCCCGTGCCACCCGCACCTGGCCGGGCCTGGCCATGGGCGCCGGCCCCCGCGCCTCGATCGCCCTGGTGCGCGGCGGCCGAGCCCGTGCCCTGCTGCGCGGCGGCGACTTCGTGTTGCCGGACGACATCAAGGGCTGCGCCCTGGCCGTGCTGCGTCACCGCGTACGCCTGGCGCCGGAGCTGGACATCGAAGGCCTGTCGGTCGACCAGGTGCTCCTGCAGCTGCTCGACCAGGTACCGGCCCCGCGCCTGTGAGTAGCTCGATGACAGGTGCTCAATGAAGCCGTCACGCACACTCCTCGCGCTGCTCGGCGGACTGTTCGGGCTGGCCATTCTGCTCGGGGCGCTGGACGCCCTGGGGGTTCGCCTGCCGGACACGCTGCACGCGATCTGGTGGGGCCTGCTGCTGGTGCTGCTGGCCACCGCCGTGGTCGATGCCCTGCGCCTGCGCCGGCTGCCATCGCCCGAACTGCAGCGCCAACTGCCGGGCAACCTGCCCCTGGGCCGCTGGAGCGACGTGCACCTCACCGTGCACCACCCTTACGCCCAGAGCGCCTACCTGGACGTCTTCGATCACCTGCCCGGTGACATGGCCTTCGAGCACCTGCCGCAGCGCGTCGACCTGCACCCGGGCGAGCAGACCACCTTCAGCTACCGGGTCAAGCCGTTGCAGCGCGGGCATTTCAGCTTTCCCTGCTGCGAGATCGGCCTGCCCAGCCCGTTGCGCCTGTGGCACGCCCGGCGCTACCTGGAGCTGCCCCAGGAAACCCGCGTCTACCCGGACTTCGCCCGCCTCTACGGCGCCCAGCTGATGGCGGTGGATGACTGGCTGAGCCAGATGGGCGTGCGCCAGCAACCACGCCGCGGCCTGGGCCAGGAGTTTCACCAGCTGCGTGAATTCCGTGACGGCGACACCCTGCGCCAGATCGACTGGAAGGCCACGGCGCGCAAGCGCACCCCCATCGCCCGGGAGTACCAGGACGAACGGGACCAGCAGATCGTCTTCCTGCTCGATTGCGGCCGCCGCATGCGCAGCCAGGACGATGAGCTGGCGCACTTCGACCACGCCCTCAACGCCTGCCTGCTGCTCAGCTACGTAGCGCTGCGCCAGGGCGATGCGGTGGGCCTGGCGACCTTCGCCAGCGAGCAGAAGCGCTTCCTGCCGCCGGTCAAGGGCACGGCCCAGTTGAACGTGCTGCTCAATGCCGTCTACGACCTGCGCAACACCCAGCAACCCGCCGACTTCAGTGCGGCCGCCGATGCCCTGCTCAGCCGTCAGCGGCGCCGGGCCCTGGTGGTGCTGGTGACCAACCTGCGTGATGAAGACGACCAGGAGCTGATGGCCGCCATCAAGCGCCTCGGCCGCCAGCACCGGGTACTGATCGCCAGCCTGCGTGAAGACGTGCTCGATACCCTGCGCAACACCCCGGTGCAGGATTTCGAAGGCGCCCTGGCCTATTGCGGCACCGTGGATTACCTCAATGCCCGCGCCGACCTGCACGAACGCCTGGCGGCCCACAACGTCCCGGTGATCGACGCGCGCCCCGGCGAACTCGGTCCCGAGCTGGTCAGCCGCTACCTGGCCTGGAAGAAGGCGGGCGTCATCTGACGGCTCCCGGCTTGCTCACTCAGCCGTAGCCTGGTCGAGCGAAGCGACACCCGGAGGACGTACCACCACACTCCGCCCGCACAAACAAAAACGCCCGGTGCACTGCACCGGGCGTTTTGCGCTGAAGCCGTCCTGAAGGGATCAGGTGTCGGCTTGCAGGGGCCTCAGCCGCGCGCGGCCTTGATCACCTCGATATAGGGCTCGGCCTGGCGCTGGTCCTGGATCAAGGCGATGAAGTCGTTGCCCTGGGCATCCTTGGCATTGAGGTCATAGCCCTCGGCCACGAAGAACCCCACGAAACGCTCGAAGTCATCGATGCGCAGGCCACGGTAGGCCTTGACCAGCTTGTGCAGGGACGGCGGCGTGGCATCGGCGGGCTCGACCGTCAGGAACAGCTTGATCGGCTCGTCGCCAATTTCTTCACCAATCACCTGCTTCTTGTCTTTGCGCATTGCTCACTCCAGCTAACCAAGCCTCAACGGGGCCGGCAGTGTACCCCCGCCATGCCTCGGCGCTCAACGCATCCGCCTTCGGCGTGGGCAAACAGCCGCACGTTTTACCATGGGTGCCACGCACCCGACACCCGACTTAGGTCAGCACAAGCCCACCCGGCCACGCCTTATACTCGCTGCAGCCATAGGGAGCCGCCATGTCCTTGCCTCGTCTGCCGCTGTTCGCCGCCTGGCGCCAGAGCCTGCGCCTGGGCTTCACCAGGAAGCGCCTGCGCGGCGACCTGAGCGCCGGGCTGACAGTGGGCATCATCGCCATCCCCCTGGCCATGGCGCTCGCCATCGCCGTTGGCGTCGCACCCCAGCACGGGCTGTACACGGTGCTGGTCGCCGCCCCGCTGATCGCCCTGTTCGGCGGCTCGCGCTTCAACATTTCCGGGCCCACCGCGGCGTTCGTGGTGATCCTGCTGCCCATCACCCAGCAGTTCGGTCTGGGCGGGCTGCTGCTGTGCACCGCCATGGCCGGGATGATCCTGATCGCCCTGGGGCTGCTACGCGCAGGCCGCCTGATCGAATTCATCCCCTACCCGGTGACCCTGGGCTTCACCGCCGGCATCGGCATCGTCATCGCGACGCTGCAGCTCAAGGACCTGTTCGGCCTGAGCCTGCCCAGCCAGCCGGACAATTACGTCGAGCATCTGAACCTGCTGCTGCACGCCCTGCCCACGCTGCAGCCCGGCGACAGCCTGGTGGCCATGGCCTGCCTGCTGGTGCTGATCGTCTGGCCGCGCTGGGTGCCGCGGGTGCCTGGCCACTTGGTGGCGCTGGCCCTGGGGGCGCTTCTTGGGTTGGCACTGGAGCGCGCCGGCCTGCCGGTAGCCACCCTGGGCGAACGCTTCAGCTACAGCCTGGATGGCGTCGAGTACCCGGGCATTCCACCGTTTCTGCCGACCTTCGCCTGGCCCTGGCAGTTGCCCGGTCCCGATGGCCTGCCGTTGTCGCTGTCCTTCGAACTGTTTCGCCAGTTGCTCGCCCCGGCGTTCGCCATCGCCATGCTCGGTGCCATCGAGTCGCTGCTGTGCGCCGTGGTGGCCGATGGCATGACCGGCAGCAAGCACGACCCGAACGCCGAGCTGGTCGGCCAGGGCATCGGCAACCTGGCGGCGCCGCTGTTCGGCGGCATCACCGCCACCGCCGCCTTGGCCCGTAGCGCCGCCAACGTGCGGGCCGGGGCGTTCTCGCCGCTGTCAGCGATGATCCACGCTGGGGTGGTGCTGATCGCCATCCTCTACCTGGCGCCGCTGTTCAGCCATCTGCCGATGGCGGCCCTGGCCGCGCTGTTGCTGATGGTCGCCTGGAACATGAGCGAAGCGCGCCATGTGCGCCACACCTTGCGCATCGCGCCGCGCAGCGACGTGCTGGTACTGCTGAGCTGCCTGGTGCTGACCGTGCTGTTCGACATGGTGCTGGCGGTGGGCGTCGGCCTGCTGCTGGCGGCCGGCCTGTTCATCAAGCGCATGAGCGAGCTGACCGACACCGCTGAGCTGCCCAAGCGCCAGTCGCTTACCGACCTGCCGGAGCAGGTGCTGGTCTACGCCATCCGCGGCCCGCTGTTCTTTGGTGCGGCCGAGAAGGCACTCAGCGTGCTGCGCCGGCTGGCTCCCGAGGTGAAGGTGGTGATCGTCGACATCAGCGCCGTGCCGCTGCTGGACATGACCGCCCTGGCGGCCCTGGAGAATGTGCTGCGTGACTACCAGGAACAGGGCACCGGCCTGATCCTCAGCGGCACCACCGCCCAGGTGCGCCTGCAACTGCGCCACGCCGGCATCCAGCGCCGGGATGGTGAACTCGCCTACGTGCGCAACCTGGAGCAGGCGCGGCGCAAGGCGCTGGAATGGATAGACGGAGTATCGGCCACCGGGACCGTGGGAAGGGCTTCAGCCGCGACCTGTCTCGAGAACGGAGAAGCTCGCGGCTAAAGTCCCTCCCATCTACTCGACTAGCGCTACAACACCTGCAGTTTCAAGCGAACTGTGCGCGCATCCAGGCCAGGTAGTCCGCCACACCCGGTTCACGTTCGCGAGGCGCACATTCGGCCGTTTCGCCCTCGCCCAGCGCCCGATACGGGCCGGCCTTGCACTCGAACAGGATGCTGTCCGCCTCCAGCACCACCAACGCATGGAACACGCCAGGCGGCAGGTCGACGCCCACCGCATCGCCACCGGCCTTCAGCACGCGCCGCTCCAGCAACTCGCCTTGCTCGCTGAAGATCAGCAGCCCCAGGCGCCCCTTGAGCACCAGCAGGGTTTCGGCCTTGTCGGCGGACAGGTGACGGTGCGGCGCGATGTAGGTGTCGGGTTGCAGCCCGACCGCCAGGCGGTGGCAGGGCTCTTCCATCTGGTGGAAGTTGTGGTGCTGGCGTTGCCGGGGGTTGGCCGCGGCCTTCTCGGCCAGCTCGGCGAACAGGGCCTGGTCGAGAAAGCGCGGCGCCGGCACGGTTACAGGCCCTTGACCGCGAAGATGCCGGCGGCGTTGCGCCAGTAGCCCTTGTAGTCCATGCCGTAGCCGAAGATGTAGCGGTCGATGCAGGACAGGCCGACGTAGTCCGCCTTCAGGTCCGGACGTGCCTTGCGGTCGTGTTCCTTGTCGATCAGCACGGCGGTGTGCACCGCACGGGCGCCGGCGTGGCGGCAGAAATCGATGATCGCGCCCAGGGTGTGCCCTTCGTCGAGGATGTCGTCGATGATCAGCACGTCGCGGTCGATGAAGGAAATCTCCGGCTTGGCCTTCCAGAACAGCTCGCCGCCGCTGGTTTCGTTGCGGTAGCGGGTGGCGTGCAGGTAGGAAAGCTCCAGCGGGAAGTTGAGCTTGGGCACCAGCTTGCCGGAGAAGATCAGGCCACCGTTCATCACGCAGAACACCACCGGGTTGCGCTCGGCCAGTTCGCCATTGATCGCCACGGCGACCTGGTCGATGGCGGCTTCCACCTGGGCTTCGGTGTACAGGCAGTCGGCTTCGGCCATGATTTGGCGGATGTGCGCGAGATCAGCGGACATGGTCTTTCCTCTAGGTGACGAGCCAGCCTGGCAATAGACAGGGAAGCTGATCGATGGGTCAAAATAAAAGCCGGCAAAGGTACGCATCTGCCTCGAGCAGAGCAAGCCCCACCGGACAAACGCGGCGAACAGCCTGCAAGCACCCGCCATCTGTCGTCAATGCGACGAATTCTGCCACCCCGGGCACCACGGACTGCAAGTCCCGATACCGCCCGGGCCGCCCAATGCATTAATCTAACGCCATTTTTGCCAGCACCTCCGGAGAACCCGCCATGTCCGTCCTCGAGATCCGCCACCCGCTGATCCGCCACAAGCTAGGCCTGATGCGCCGCGCCGATATCAGCACCAAGAACTTCCGCGAGCTGGCCCAGGAAGTCGGTGCCCTGCTGACCTACGAGGCGACCAAGGACCTGCCGCTGGAAAACTATGAAATCCCTGGCTGGGCCGGCCCCGTGCAGGTGGAAAAGATCTCCGGCAAGAAGATCACCGTGGTGCCGATCCTGCGCGCCGGCATCGGCATGCTCGACGGCGTGCTCAGCCTGATCCCGGGTGCCAAGGTCAGCGCCGTGGGCGTGGCCCGCAACGAAGAAACCCTGCAGGCCCACACCTACCTGGAAAAACTGGTGCCGGAAATCGACGAGCGCCTGGCCATGATCATCGACCCGATGCTGGCCACCGGCGGTTCCATGGTCGCCACCATCGACCTGCTGAAGAAAGCCGGCTGCAAGGAAATCCGCGCCATGGTGCTGGTGGCCGCGCCGGAAGGCATCAAGGTGGTGAACGACGCGCACCCGGACGTGACCATCTACACCGCCTCCATCGACCAGTGCCTGAATGAGCATGGCTACATCATTCCCGGCCTCGGCGATGCCGGCGACAAGATCTTCGGCACCAAGCAGAAGGACGCCTGATCCATGCAGGATGAATTCAACGATCCGCTGCCGCGCCAGATCCTGTCTGGCGCCCAGATGCTGTTCGTGGCCTTCGGCGCCCTGGTGCTGATGCCGCTGATCACCGGCATGGACCCCAACGTCGCACTGTTCACCGCCGGTATCGGCACCCTGCTGTTCCAGGCGGTCACCAAACGCCAGGTGCCGGTATTCCTGGCCTCCAGCTTCGCCTTTATCGCTCCGATCCTCGCCGCCAAGGGCGAATTCGGCTTGCCGGCGGTCCTCGGCGGCATCATCGCTTCGGGCCTGGTCTACATCGTGCTCAGCCTGGTGGTGCAGGTCAGGGGGGCGAGTTTCATCGACCGCCTGCTGCCCCCGGTGGTGATCGCCCCGGTGATCATCTCCATCGGCCTGGCCCTGTCGCCGGTGGCCGTGAACATGGCCATGGGCAAGGCCGGCGACGGCAGCGTGGCGCTGGTGCCCTATGCCACCGCCATGGTGATTTCCATGTCGGCCCTGGTCACCACCGTGGCGGTGGCGGCGCTGGGGCGCGGGATTTTCCGCCTGGTGCCGATCCTGGCCGGCATCATCGTCGGCTGCATCGTCTCGGCGCTGTTCGGCGTGATCGACACCAGCAACATCGCTGCCGCGCCCTGGCTGGCCGTACCGGCCTTCGTCGCCCCCGAGCTGCACTGGGGCGCGATCCTCTACATCGTTCCGGTTGCCCTGGCACCGGCCATCGAGCACATCGGCGGCGTGGTGGCGATCGGCAGCGTCACGGGCAAGAACTTCATCAAGAAGCCTGGGTTGCACCGCACCCTGCTCGGCGACGGACTGGCGACGTCTGCAGCCGGTCTGTTCGGCGGGCCACCCAACACCACCTACGCCGAAGTGACCGGCGCGGTGATGCTGACCAAGAACTACAACCCGAAGATCATGACCTGGGCGGCGATCTTCGCCGTCGCCCTGGCCTTCATCGGCAAGTTCGGCACCGCCCTGCAGAGCATCCCGGTGCCGGTGATGGGCGGCATCCTGTGCCTGCTGTTCGGCTCGATCGCCGTGGTGGGCCTGAACACCTTGATCCGCAACCAGGTCGACCTGTCGGAAGCGCGCAACCTGATCATCGTCTCGGTGACCCTGGTGTTCGGTATCGGCGGCATGACCATCGGCACGCCGGAGTTCGCCCTGTCGGGTATCTCCCTCAGCGCCATCTGCGCGCTGGTGCTCAACCTGGTACTGCCCGGCGGCCAGGGCTGGCGCAACAAAGCGCTCAAGGAAGGCGAACAGCCTGAGACGTAACGAAAAAAGCCCCGCCAATGCGGTAATGCTGTTCACACGAGAAATGCCGCTTTCCTTTCGCCAGGAAAGCGGCATTTTTCTGGCGTGCAAACCTGTATATCGTCTACCAGAGCCTGTTCAGAGGCTGGGGTGTAGGAGCGTCGCCCTCGGCGCGAAACGATTGTAGCCACTCCATGGAATTCATGTCGTGACCACCATTCGCCGCGGGTCGCGGCTCCTACAGACGCCTAGTCTTTGTGCTCACTCATCGCACAATCCCCAGCGAAGTAGCCTGGGTCGAGCGCAGCGACACCCGGGATAGCTGCTCCTTGAACCCCTCCACCGCCTCCCGCACAAACGAAAACGCCCGATGCAACGGCATCGGGCGCTCTCGAACAGCTCTTGAAAACTACCCTGGCATCACGCCGGGTTGGCGCTCCAGTTCTGCAAGCGCACCACGCTCTCGCGGTACGGCTTGAGCCCCTGGCTGAGCAGGATCACCGAGCTGACTACTGCCAGTGCGGTGACGATCAGGACGGAATAGCGCAGCGCATTGTCGTCGGCGAACACGTAGTCGGTGACCAGCGCCACCGCGGTCGGTCCGATGCCCAGGCCGATCAGGGTGATGACGAACAGGTAGATGGCCGAGGCCTGCCCGCGCATCGAGTTGGGCATGATGTCCTGGATCGCCGCCGGCGCCACGCCGAACGGCATGCTCAGGAAGAACACTGTCGGGCCCATCAGCACGAAGGCGGCGAAGGCACTGTCCATCAGCGGGAAGGCGATCACGCAGGGCAGCGCGCCGACGGCGGCATACAGGCCCACGCGCATGTTGGCGTCGCTGCTGCCGCGCTTGGTCATCCAGTCGGCCCAGCGGCCACCGAAGACGATGCCCAGGCAACCGAACACCGCCACGATGCTGCCGTACACGATGCCCACCTGGCCGGCATCCCAGCCGTAGGTGCGGATGAAGAAGGTCGGCACCCAGGCCGCGCTGCCGTAGCCGGCGAAGGCCAGGCCGGCGAAGCCGAAGTTGTGGCAGAGCACGGTGCGGCGGTTGGCGCGGATATAGCGACCGACGTCCGCCAGGGGCACCGCGACGCCGGCACCGACCCCACGGCGCGCCGGCTCCTTGACCGCCAGCATGAGCAGGGTGAAGAGAATCCCGGCCGCCCCAAGGATCAGGAAGATCAGCTGCCACGGCCGCACTTCACCGAACACCGGAAGCACCACGTCGCCCTGGGCCGACGCGAACTGGATGACCAGCCCGCCCAGCAGGAACGCCAGGCCGGACCCCAGGTACACGCCCATGGAATAGACACTAATCGCCGTGGCCCGGCGCTCGGCGGGAAAGCTGTCGGCAATCAGCGAATAGGCCGCCGGCGACAGTGCCGCCTCGCCCACGCCAACCCCGATGCGGCACAGCAGGAACTGCCAGTACAGCTTGGCCATGCCGCAGGCCGCGGTGGCCGCACTCCAGAACAGGATGCCGATGGCGATCAGGCCGCGCCGGCTGCGGGTATCGGCCAGACGGCCGAGAGGGATGCCGCAGACGGTATAGAACAAGGCGAAGGACAGGCCCATCAGCAGGCTCATCTGCGTGTCGCTGATCATCAGGTCACGGCGGATGGGGCCCACCAGCAGGTTGAGAATCTGCCGGTCGATGAATGACAGCACGTAGGCCACCATCAGAATGGCAACAGTGACCCAGGCTCGGGTACTGGAGGGATAGCCGTTATTGTTGTTATGCACGGGCAGTCTCCTCGACACCGCAGACGCGGTGCGCGACGGTTGGAAAGAGCTGCCAGCTTAGGCCGATATACAGGGCGGTGAGTATCGCCCCAAGGTGTTATCAGTCAGACGAATGCAGTGCATCCTTTCAGGCGAATGACAGGGGCCGCCCAGTCCGATAGGGCGCCCCCTGGCAATGCCCGTCACAGCCCCTTGGGCGCACGCTCGCTGAGGGTTTTCAGAGCGGCCAGCCAACTGGGGTGATCATTCAGGCAAGGCACCAGCTGCAGGCTTTCGCCCCCGGCCTCGACGAACTGCTCGCGGCCACGGTCGCCGATTTCCTCGAGGGTCTCGATGCAGTCGGCGACGAACGCCGGGCACATCACCAGAAGCTTCTTCACCCCCTGGGCGGCCAGTTCGTCGAGGCGGGTTTCGGTGTAGGGCTCGATCCACTTGTCGCGGCCCAGGCGCGACTGGAACGACACCGACCACTGCTCCGGCCGCAGGCCCATGCGCGCGGCGAACAGCTCGGCGCTGCGCTGGCACTGGCTGCGGTAACAGACCGCCATGACCGCGTCGCTCACGCCACGGCTGTCGGCCGCGCGCAGGTCATGCTTGGGATCGATGCCGGCGACCCGCTTGCGAATGTGGCGCTCGGGCAACCCGTGGAAGCTCAGCAGCAGGTGGTCGAAGTCCTGTTCCAGGTACGGCTTGGCGCTGTCGACCAGGGCGTCGAGGTATTCCGGCTGGTCGTAGAACGGCGGCAGCACCGAGAAGTTCATGCTCAGGCCCTGCTCGCGCACCACACGCTTGGCCTCCTCGATCACCGTGGTGGTGGTGCTGTCGGCGAACTGCGGGTACAGCGGCGCCAGGGTGACCTGCTTGATGCCCTGGGCCGCCAGGCGGGTCAGTACGGTCTGGATCGACGGCTCGCCGTAGCGCATGGCCAGTTCCACCGGACCGTGGGTCCACTGGCTCTTCATCGCCTCCTGCAGGCGCTTGCTCAGCACGATCAGCGGCGAGCCGTCTTCCCACCAGATCGAGGCGTAGGCATGGGCCGACTGCGCCGGGCGCTTGATCAGAATCAGCGACACCAGCAGGCGCCGCAGCGGCCATGGCAGGTCAACTACATAGGGGTCCATCAGGAACTGGTCGAGGTAACGCCGGACATCAGCCACATCGGTCGACGCGGGAGACCCCAGGTTGACCAGTAACAGGGCGTGATCGCTCATGGGTAATCCTTTTCAGTCAGTGGCGGCCCAGCAAGTCCGCAAGGGCCACGTTCAGATCGGTGAAACGAAACACATAGCCGGCCTCGATTGCCCGGCTTGGCAGGGCCCGCTGTCCACCCAGCAAAAGCCCCGACAACTCCCCCAGCCCGATACGCAGCACAGGGGCCGGCAGCAGCATCACGGCCGGGCGATGCAACGTGCGGCCCAGCGCCTTGGCGAATTCGGCATTGCGTACCGGCTGCGGCGCGCAGGCATTATAGGGACCCTCGGCCCCGGGGTGCCGCAAGAGAAAATCGATCAGACCGATTTGATCGGCCAGATGAACCCAGGGCATCCACTGCCGCCCCTTGCCGACCGGCCCGCCCAGCCCCAGCTTGAAGGGCAGCAGCAGACGCTTGAGAAACCCACCGTCCGCCGCCAGTACCAGGCCGGTGCGCACCCGGATCACGCGGATGCCCAAGGCCTCGGCCCGCATCGCGGTCTCTTCCCAGGCGCCGCACAGCTGCGCCGCGAAATCCTCGCTGACCGGGGGTGAGTCCTCGTGCAGTTCGCGCTCCCCGCCATCGCCGTAAAACCCCACCGCCGAGCCGGAGATCAACAGCGCCGGCTTGTGCGTGCGGCTTTCCAGCCAGGCCACCAGGTGCTCGGTCAGGCCGATGCGGCTGGCCCACAGCAGGCGTTTGCGCTTGCTCGTCCACGGGCGGTCGGCGATGGGCGCACCGGCCAGGTTGATCACTGCATCCAGCGGTTCCTCGCCCAGCTCTTCCAGCCGGCCGATGCCTCGCACCGACTCGCCGCACAGCGCCGCGACCTGCCCTGGGGAGCGGCTCCACACCGTCAACTGGTGGCCCTGGGCTGCCCAGTACCGGCACAGCGCACGCCCGATCAGACCCGTACCGCCGGTCAGCAATATGTGCATGACATCGTCCTCGCATGACGTAACACGCTTATCGCCCTAGTCTGATTTAGGGCGGAACGACGTGCCTAAAATCCAACTCGGGGTTGTCCCAACTATAGCGAGGGACGATTCGACGCAGCGCAAAGCTGTACAGCAGGCCGGCATTGTATAGCTTTTGCCGACCGCGTAGCGTAGGGCCCGTTCCGGTTTCACAGCGCCCCGCCCTGGCGCTCTGACACACGAGGTAGATCATGACAGCAACAGCCCCTATCGCCATCATCGGTACCGGTATCGCCGGACTGTCTGCCGCCCAGGCCCTGCACGCCGCCGGGCATGAGGTGCAGCTGTTCGACAAGAGCCGGGGCAGTGGCGGACGGATGGCCAGCAAGCGCAGCGACGGCGGCGCCCTCGACCTGGGTGCCCAGTACTTCACCGCCCGCGACCGACGTTTTGTCGAGACCGTCCAGCAATGGCAGGCCCGCGGCTGGGTCGCCGAATGGACCCCGACCCTGTTCAATTATCAGGACGGCCGCCTGAGCGCGTCGCCGGACGAGCAGGTGCGCTGGGTCGGCAGCCCGCGCATGAGCGCTATCACCCGCGCCCTGCTCGGCGCGCTCCCGGTGCATTTCTCCTGCCGCATCACCGAGGTCTTCCGAGGCGAGCAGCACTGGGGCCTGCAGGATGCGGAAGGCCAGAGCCACGGCCCGTTCAGCCATGTGGTGATCGCCACGCCGGCGCCCCAGGCCACTGCCCTGCTGGCCGCCGCGCCCAAGCTGGCCGGTGCCGCCGCCAGCGTCAGCATGGACCCCACCTGGGCGGTGGCGCTGGCCTTCGACACGCCGCTCGACAGCCCCGTCGAGGGCTGCTTCGTGCAGGACAGCCCGCTCGACTGGGTGGCGCGCAACCGCAGCAAGCCCGGGCGCGAAACCACCCTGGACACCTGGGTGCTGCACGCCAGCAGCACCTGGAGCAAACAGCACCTGGACCTGCCGAAGGAGGCGGTGATCGAACACCTGCACGGCGCCTTCGCCGAGCTGATCGGCTGCGCCGTGCCAGCGCCGGCCTTCAGCCTGGCGCACCGCTGGCTGTACGCCCGCCCCGCCACCGCGCACCAGTGGGGCGCCCTGGCTGACGCCGACCTGGGCCTCTACGCCTGCGGCGACTGGTGCCTCTCCGGCCGGGTCGAAGGCGCCTGGCTGAGCGGCCAGGAGGTCGCGCGCAAACTGCTCCAGCACCTGCAATGAGCACCACGCCCCACCGCCTCAATCCCCGCAAGCTGCTGCTGTCCAAATGGACGGCAGCCCAGCCGCAGAACCGCGAAAAGCACTTTCTGGTGACCCAACTGTTCTGCGACGAAGACGGCACGGTGCTGGAGATCGAACTCCAGGCCGTGCTCAGTCAACGCAACCAGCGCCTGAACTGGCGCGCCCTGCAGGACAGCAGCCGCTGGCGCATGGGCTGGCAGTGACCCGCCCGGCTCAGGGCCAATCCGATATCGCGATGCAAAACCTGTACAAGCCAATTGACTTGTACAACTTCGCGCCTATCATGGACAAAACTTGTACATGAAATACATCACGTACAACTTTATGCCCGAGCCTGTCCATGAATCCGTCCCAACCCGCCAAGCCTCGAATCGGTATCAGCGCCTGCCTACTGGGGGCCGAAGTGCGCTTCAACGGCGGGCACAAGGCCTCGGCGCTGTGCATGGACAGCCTGGCCGCTTACGTCGAATTCGTGCCGGTCTGCCCCGAAGTGGCCATCGGCCTGGGCATCCCCCGGGCGCCGATTCGCCTGGTCGGTGACCCGGCGGCGCCCCGGGCGGTGGGCAGCGTCGAGCGCTCGCTGGATGTCACCGAGGATCTGGCGGCGTATGGCGAACGAATGGCTGGCGAGCTGGATGACCTGTGCGGGTTCATCTTCATGCAGCAGTCGCCGTCCTGCGGGCTGCACCGGGTCAAGGTCTACCAGGACAACGGTCGCCCCAGCGAGCCAAAAGGCCGGGGCATCTTCGCCGAAGCGTTCTGCCGGCTGCACCCGGACCTGCCGGTGGAGGAGGACGGCAGGCTCAACGACCCCGCATTGCGCGAGAACTTCCTGGCCCGCGTGTTCGCCTACGCGCAGTGGCAGGCTCTGCTGCGCGACGGCCTGACGCGCAAGGCGCTGATCGACTTCCACGCCCGTCACAAGTACCTGCTGATGGCCACCGATCCCCGGCGCTACAAGACACTCGGGCGCATGCTCGGCAACCTCGCCGGCGAGGACCTGCAGACCCTGGCGCCCCGCTACTTCAGCACCCTGATGACCGCCCTGGGACGCTGCGCCACCCGCGGCACCCACAGCAACGTGCTGCAGCACCTGAGTGGCTACTTCAAGCGCTCCATGAGCCGCGACGACCGCCACGAGCTGCAACGCCTGATCGACCAGTACCGCGAGGGCATCATCCCCCTGGTGGTGCCCCTGACCCTGCTCAAACACCACCTGCGCCATCACCCCGACGCGTACCTCGCGCGGCAGGTGTACCTGCAGCCGCACCCGGAAAACCTTGCCTTGCGTAACCGCCTATGAACCCGCACGCCCCGCACCACGACCCGGCGGCCGAGGACGACGATGAAGGCGCCCTCCCCGGACGCCTGCCGATTCGTGAAGTCGCCCGCCTCACCGGGGTCAACGCCGTGACCCTGCGCGCCTGGGAGCGGCGCTACGGCCTGATCGTGCCGCACCGCACGCCCAAGGGGCATCGCCTGTACGACGCCGAACACGTGGCGAAGATCCAGGCCATCCTCACCTGGATCGACCGCGGCGTGGCCATCGGCCAGGTCAAGGGCCTGCTGCGCGACGAGCAACCGACCACCCTCGAAATCCCTTCGCTCTGGGGCGACAAGCGCCAGAGCCTGATCGAAGCCATCAGCAACCTGGACGAACGCCGCCTGGACGACGGCTTCAACAGTGCCCTGGCGCTGTACCCGCCCCATACCCTGTGCCAGCAACTGCTGCTGCCGTTGCTCGACCAACTGGAACTGCGCTGGCGCGGCCAGTTCGGCGCCCAGGCCGAACGGGTGTTCTTCCAGTCCTGGCTGCGCAGCAAACTCGGCGCCCGGGTGTATCACTGCAACCGTCAGCACAACGGCAGGCCGCTGCTGCTGATCAACCTCTCGGACCGCCCGATGGAACCCGGCCTGTGGCTGACCGCCTGGCTGGCCAGCTATGCCGGCTACCCGGTCACCGTGTTCGACTGGCCCGTTCCGCCCACGGAGCTGGCGCTGTCCGTGGAGCACATCCGGCCCCGGGGACTGCTGCTGTATTCCAGCCAGGCGCTGAAGATCGCCCACCTGCCGCACCTGGTCGCCGGTTACGACTGCCCCAGCCTGATTATCGTGCCGACCGCGCACATCCAGCGTCAGGCCTTGCGGGTATTGATGGAGGGCGAGAACAGCCCGCGCCTGGCGGACAGCCCGCTGACGGCGCTGCAGATGCTCACCGACCTGAACCTGCTCGACAGCTGAACAAGGATTCCCATGCGTCAACTGATGTGGTTCCGCACCGACTTGCGGATACAGGACAACAGCGCACTGAGCGCCGCCATGGAGGCCGGTCCGACCCTGGCCGTCTACCTGATCAGCCCCGGCCAGTGGCTCGCCCACGACGATGCCCCGTGCAAGGTCGACTTCTGGCTGCGCAACCTGCACACCCTGTCGGCCCGCCTGGCCACGCTCAACGTGCCGCTGCTGATCCGGGTGGCCGAGCACTGGGACGCGGCGCCCAAGGTGATCGCCAGCCTGTGCCAGGAGCTGCAGATCGAGCGCGTGCAGGTCAACGAGGAGTACGGCGTGCATGAAAGCCGCCGCGACCAGGCAGTGAAAGCTCGGCTCGCCGAACAGGGCATCGCCTTCAGCAGCCACCTGGACCAGCTGTTCTTCGCCCCCGGCAGCATCCTGACCAAGAGCGGCGGCTACTTCCAGGTCTACAGCCAGTTCCGCAAGGTCTGCTACCAGCGCCTGCACAGCGCCCTGCCCGGCCTGGTTCGCCTGCCTGTCGCACAGGCGCCACTGGGCATACCCAGCGATGCGATCCCGACCGAGGTGCCCGGCTTCGACGCGCCGAGCGAGGCGCTGCGCCAGCTCTGGCCGACCGGCGAGGACGCCGCCCAGGCGCGGCTCGAGGCCTTCGCCGACGAGCAGATCGGCTACTACCACAACGAGCGGGATTTCCCGGCCAAGCCCGGCACCAGCCAGCTGTCCACTTACCTGGCGGCCGGCGTGCTGTCGCCCCGGCAGTGCCTGCACGCGGCGCTGCAATTCAATCGCGGTGAGTTCGACAGCGGCAACCAGGGTGCCAGCACCTGGATCAACGAGTTGCTGTGGCGCGAGTTCTACAAGCACATCCTGGTGGGCTACCCGCGGGTGTCCATGCACCGCGCCTTCCGCGCCGAAACCGAGGCCCTGCCGTGGCGCCACGCGCCGGATGAACTAGCAGCCTGGCAGCGCGGCGAGACCGGCCTGCCGATCATCGACGCGGCGATGCGCCAGTTGCTCGCCACCGGCTGGATGCACAACCGCCTGCGCATGGTGGTGGCCATGTTCCTGACCAAGAACCTGCTGATCGACTGGCGCGAAGGCGAGCGCTTCTTCATGCGCCACCTGATCGATGGCGACCTGGCAGCCAACAATGGCGGTTGGCAATGGAGCGCCTCCACCGGCACCGATGCCGTGCCCTACTTCCGCATCTTCAATCCGCTTAGCCAGTCGACGCGCTTCGACCCCGACGGTCGCTTCATCCGCCACTGGCTGCCGGAGCTGGCGAACCTGAACAAAAAGGACGTGCACAACCCGGCGGCCCTCGATGACCTGTTCGGTGGCCCCGACTACCCGCGGCCCATCGTCGACCTGGGCAAGAGCCGCGCCCGCGCCCTGGACGCCTTCAAGCACCTGCCCAAGCTGAATCCGGAGACGCCCCATGAGTGACTTCCTGAGACGTTTCGCCCGGGACTTCGCCGCCCTCGACAAGGACAACCTCGACCGTCTGGGCGAGCTGTACGCCGATGACGTGCTGTTTCGCGACCCACTGCACGAGGTCTATGGCCTGGCCGGAGTGCACCAGTACTTCACCGAGCTGTACGCCAACGTCAGCGACCTGAATTTCCAGTTTCACGGCATGGACCAGGTACGCGACGGCGAGGGCTACCTGCGCTGGACCATGAGCTACCGCCACCCGCGCCTGGCCGGTGGCGAGCTGATCCAGGTCGCGGGCTGCTCGCACCTGATGTGGCACAACCACAAGGTGCACCAGCACCGCGACTACTTCGACGCCGGCAACCTGCTCTACGAACACCTGCCCGTGATGGGACGGATCATCCGCTGGCTGAAGGGGCGACTGGCATGAGGCGCATCTGGCTGACCGGCGCCAGCAGCGGCATTGGCGCCGCCCTGGCGGAACAGTTGCTGCACGCGGGCGACCACCTGGCGCTGAGCGCGCGCACCGTGGCGCCGCTTGAGGCGCTGGCGACCCGCTTTCCCGGCCAGGTGCTGGTGGCCCCCGGCGACCTGCGCGATCCGCTCCAGGTCCAGGCCATCGGCGAGCGCATCGCCGCCACCTGGGGCGCGCTGGACACCGCGATCCTCAATGCCGGCACCTGCGAGTACATGGACGCGCAGCACTTCGAGGCCGCGCTGATCGACCGCGTGGTGAGCGCCAACCTGCTGTCCACCGGCCATTGCATCGAGACCGCCTTGCCCCTGCTGCGAAGCGGCCAACGCCCGCACCTGGTGGGTATCGGCAGTTCGGTGAGCTACCTGCCGCTGCCCCGGGCCGAGGCCTACGGCGCCTCGAAGGCGGCGTTGCGCTACCTGCTCGAAGCGCTGCGCCTGGACCTGGCCGCCGAGGGCATCGACGTCACCCTGGTCAGCCCCGGCTTCGTCGACACCCCGCTGACGCAGCAGAATGACTTCCCCATGCCCATGCGCTGGCCCGTGGACAAGGCCGCCCGGCATATCGCCGGGCGCCTCGAAAAACGCCCCTACGAAATCGCCTTTCCCGGCCCGTTCATTGCCGTACTGCGGCTGCTCGGCTGCCTTCCCACTGGCCTGCAGGTGGCGCTCGGTAAACGCCTGAGCCGCAGCCAGGCGTCCGCCCCTCACCAAGAGAATCCCTGAGATCATGAAGATCGCCATCATCGGCAGCGGCATTTCCGGGCTGACCAGCGCCTACCTGCTCAACCGCCGCCACGACATCACCCTGTTCGAGGCCGGCGACTGGATCGGTGGCCATACCCACACCGTGGACGTTGAGGTCGCGGGGCGCCGCTACGCCATCGACACCGGGTTCATCGTGTTCAACGACTGGACCTACCCCAACTTCATTCGCCTGATGACCCAGTTGGGTGTGGGCTTCAAGCCGACCGAAATGAGCTTTTCGGTCAGCGATGCGGTGCGCGGCGTCGAGTACAACGGGCACAACCTCAACACCCTGTTCGCCCAGCGCCGCAACCTGCTGTCGCCGGCCTTCATCGGCATGGTGCGCGACATCCTGCGCTTCAACCGCGAGGCACTGGACGACCTCAACCACAACCGCATCGCCGCGACCACCACCCTGGGCGACTACCTGCGGTTGTGCGGCTACGGCGACCGCTTCGTCGAGCACTACATCGTGCCCATGGGCGCGGCGATCTGGTCGATGTCGCTGGCCGACATGCTCGACTTCCCGCTGCAGTTCTTCGTGCGCTTCTTCAAGAACCACGGCCTGCTGTCGGTCAGCGACCGCCCGCAGTGGTGCGTGGTCGAGGGCGGTTCGCGCAGCTACGTCGCCCCGCTGACTGCGGCCTTCGGCGAACGGATTCGCCTGAACTGCCCGGTGCAGCGGGTCGAGCGCGATGCCCAGGGTGTGACCCTGCACAGCGCGGCCGGCAGCGAGCGCTTCGACAAGGTGATCTTCGCCTGCCACAGCGACCAGGCCCTGGCGCTGCTGGCCCGGCCCAGCGTGGCGGAACAGGAGATCCTCGGCGCCCTGCCCTACGCCGACAACGACGTGGTGCTGCACACCGACACCCGCCTGCTGCCGCAGCGGCGCCTGGCCTGGGCCAGCTGGAACTACCGCCTGGGCCACGACGAGGCCCGGGCCGCCGCCGTGACCTACAACATGAACATCCTCCAGGGCATCGACAGCGAGAGCACCTTCTGCGTCAGCCTGAACCAGACCGCCGCCATCGACCCGCAGCGGATCCTGGCGCGCTACACCTACGCCCACCCGCAATACAGCCTGGCCGGCATGGCCGCCCAGGCACGCTGGGAAGAGCTGCTCGGGGCCAACCACAGCTACTTCTGCGGAGCGTACTGGGCCAACGGCTTCCATGAAGACGGCGTGGTCAGCGCCCTGCGCGTGGCCCGGGCCTTCGGTGAGGTGCTCTGATGAACAGCGCCCTGTACAGCGGCTGGGTGCAGCACCGGCGCTTCGCGCCGCGCGCGCATGACTTCCACTACCGCATGGGACTGTTGTACCTGGACCTGGCCGAGCAGGACGAGGTGCTGGCGCTCTCGCCCCTGGCCGGGCGGGGGCGCTGGGCGCCATTCGCCTTTCGTGAGTGCGATTACCTGCCGCACCTCACCCGCACCGGCATGCGCCTGAGTGACGCGGTGCGCCAGCTGGTCGGCGACGCCCTGGGGCAACGCCCGGCCGGCCGCATCTGCCTGCTGACGCAACCACGCAGCTGGGGCCTGTCCTTCAACCCGGCGAGCTTCTTCTATTGCCACGACGCGGCCGGGCAGTTGGTGGCGATCCTCTGTGAAGTCAGCAACACGCCGTGGCGCGAACGCTACCAGTACGTCCTGCCGTGCAGCGGCAACGGGCACCAGCAGGTCACCGTGACCAAGGCCTTTCACGTGTCGCCCTTCCTGCCGCGAGAGCTGGAGTACCGCATGCGCTTCAGCCCGGTCGACGAGCGCCTGGGCATCCACATGGCCGACTGGCAGGGCGACGTCAAGCTGTTCGACGCCAGCCTCGCCCTGCGCCGCCAGCCGCTGGACCGCGGCAGCCTGCACCGCTACCTGCTGACCTTTCCCTGGATGACCGGCAAGACCCTGGCGGCCATCTACTGGCAGGCGCTGCGCCTGCTGCTCAAACGCATCCCCCTGTTCAACCACCAGCCAGCCGACGGCACCGTGCGCGTGGCTCACCCGGCCCCCAAGGAATTTCCCCATGAAAAGCCCTAGCCTGACCTCCGCCAAGCACACGGTCCTCGCCGGCAACGGTTTGGGCGCCAACCTGTTGCGCCGAGGTGTGCTGCGCCAGCTGAGCGGCCTGCGCCATGGCCGCCTGGTCATCGTCGAAGGCGGCGAACGCCTGGAGTTCGGCGACGCCCACGCCAGCCTGCATGCCGAAATCGTGGTGCACGACGGCGCGGTCTGGGGCCTGGTGGCCGCCAACGGTTCGATCGGCTCGGGCGAGGCGTACATCCACGGTTACTGGAGCTCGCCGGACCTGACGGCGGTGGTCCGCGTGTTCGTCAGCAACCTGGAGGTGCTCGACGCCATGGAAGGTGGCCTGGCACGATTCAGCCGGCCATTCCTGCAAGGCCTGCACTGGCTCAACCGCAACACACGCAAGGGCTCGCGCCGCAACATCGCCGCCCATTACGACCTGGGCAACGACCTGTTCGAGCAGTTCCTCGACCCGACCATGATGTACTCCGCCGCCATGTTCACCGGACCCGACGACACCCTGGAACAGGGCCAGGTGAACAAGCTGGAGCGCATCTGCCAGAAGCTCGCCCTCACCCCTGACGACCACCTGCTGGAGATCGGCACGGGCTGGGGGAGCATGGCGATCCACGCGGCGACCCACTACGGCTGCCGGGTGACCACCACCACCCTGTCAAAGGAGCAGTACGCCTACACCGAGCGGCGCGTGCGCGAGCTGGGCCTGCAGGACCGCATCACCCTGCTGCTCAAGGACTACCGCGACCTGACCGGGCACTACGACAAGCTGGTGTCCATCGAAATGATCGAAGCCGTCGGCCACCGCTACCTGCCGACCTACTTCGAATGCTGCGCGCGTCTACTCAAGGACGACGGCCTGATGCTGCTGCAGGCCATCACCATCCGCGACCAGCGCTACGAGCAGGCGAAGAACAGCGTGGACTTCATCCAGCGCTACATCTTCCCCGGCGGCGCTTTGCCATCGGTGCAGAAGATGCTGGAGGTCATTAACGCCCGCACCGACATGAACCTGCACCACATGGAAGACTTCGGCCTGCACTACGCCCGCACCCTGCGCTTCTGGCACGACAACTTGCGCCAGGCGCGGCATACGCTCGAACAGCTGGGCTACGACGAGTACTTCTTCCGGCTGTGGGAGTTCTACCTCTGCTATTGCGAGGGCGGCTTCATCGAGCGCACCATCGGCACCGCCCAGTTGCTGCTGACCAAACCGGCGGCCCAACCACAGCCCCTGCTCGGACGTTTCAATGCCTAGACTCATCGCCAACGCCCTTCTCTTCCAGCTCGGCTGGTTCGCCTGCGTGCTCGGCGGCGACGGCCCCTGGCTGCTGGTGGTGGGCGCGGTGCTGGCGGTGCACCTGTTCTGGGTCAGCAGTTGGGCGCGCGAAGGCAAGCTGCTGATCAGCGTCCTGCTGTGCGGCAGTGCGGTGGACAGTTTTCTGATGCACCTGGGGGTCTTCGACTTCGGCGAGCCGCGCACGCTGATCCCGCTGTGGCTGGCCCTGCTCTGGCTGTTGCTGGGCACCACCCTGAACCACTGCCTGGCCTGGAGCGCACAGCCCTGGTGGCGCGCCAGCCTGCTGGGCGCCATCGGCGCGCCGCTGGCCTACTACGCCGGCGCAGAGCTGGGCGGCGTCGGCCTGCCCCTGGGCACCGTGCCGACCCTGGGCCTGCTGGCGGTGATCTGGGCCGTGGTAATGCCGGTGCTGCACGGCTTCGCCCGGCTCTACCGCAGCCAGTACTCGCCCGCCTAGGGCACATTCCCCGACGAAGTGCGCCTGGGGCCGGCATCGCTCGCGTACACTGCGCCCCCATGACAACTATCGCGCACCGCCAGTTACCCGACGAACCCCGTGTCAGTTGCAGCACCTGCGCGGCTTGCTGCTGCCAGCTGGAAGTCATGCTGATCGGCGACACCGGTGTGCCCCAGCGTTTCATCGACACGGATGACTGGGGCGGCGAGGTGATGCGCCGCCTCGATGACGGCTGGTGCGCCGCCCTGGACCGCGACAGCATGCGCTGCACCATCTACGACGTACGCCCGCTGATCTGCCGCGAGTTCGAGCTGGGCGCGGCCGAGTGCCTGGAGGAACGCCGCGGCATTGCCACGGCCTACCGGCAGTGACATCGAAACGATGAATTTTAATGATTCGATCGTGCAATTTTCCGAATATCAAATAACGCCCTGGCTGGGATCGTCCAGCCGAAGGGCTCGCCGACAGCTGCCTGCAACCCCCGGGACAGGGCGCTTGGTCTGGCGAACGACTTTTGATATCAAAAAAATAGAATAAAACCGCATTTATTATTAATTAGTCGCATCCATCGTCATCCCGCAGACTTTCTCTGCTCCCTCCTACCTCCCCTTCGCTCGCGGCCCGGTCGACCCGTACCCGAGCGGCAGGAGGGTTGCGCCTGAAATCCCGAGAAGACGGAATAACGATGGCCACCCTTGCGACTGCCCCCACCCGCTACAACTACGAAATCGTCCGCCGGTTCACCCTCACCACCCTGTTCTGGGGCATCCTCGGCATGGGGATGGGCGTATTCATCGCCGCCCAGCTGGTGTGGCCGGAACTGAATTTCGGCATCCCCTGGCTCAGCTTCGGGCGCATCCGCCCGGTGCACACCAACCTGGTGATATTCGCCTTCGGTGGCGGCGCGCTGTTCGCCACCTCGTTCTACGTGCTGCAACGCACCTGCCGGGTGCGGGTGATCAGCGACGGCCTGGCCAACTTTCTGTTCTGGGGCTGGCAGGCAGCGGTGGTGGCGATGGTGCTCAGCTACCCGCTGGGCATCACCTACTCCAAGGAGTACGCCGAGATGGAGTGGCCGATCGCGCTGTGGGTCACCGTGCTCTGGCTGATCTACGCCTACCTGTTCTTCGGTACCATCGCCCGCCGCCAGGTGCGCCATATCTACGTGGGCAACTGGTTCTACGGCGCCTTCATCATCGTCACCGGCATGGTGCACGTGGTGAATCACATCGCGGTGCCGGTCTCGCTGCTCAAGTCGTACTCGGCCTACTCCGGCGCCACCGACGCGATGATCCAGTGGTGGTACGGCCACAGCGTGGTCGGCTTCATCCTCTCCGTGGGCTTCCTGGGGATGATGTACTACTTCGTGCCCAAGCAGGCCGAGCGGCCGATCTACTCCTATCGCCTGTCCATCGTGCACTTCTGGGCGATCATCACCCTGTACATCTGGGCCGGCCCGCACCACCTGCACTACACCGCCCTGCCGGACTGGGCGCAGACCCTGGGCATGGCGATGTCGATCATCCTCCTGGCGCCCAGCTGGGGCGGCATGATCAACGGCATGATGAGCCTGTCCGGCGCCTGGCATAAGTTGCGCACCGACCCGGTGCTGCGCTTCCTGGTGGTGTCCCTGGCGTTCTACGGCATGTCGACCTTCGAAGGGCCGATGATGGCGATCAAGACCGTCAACGCCCTGTCCCACTACACCGACTGGACCATTGGCCACGTGCATGCCGGGGCGCTGGGCTGGGTGGCGATGATCTCCATCGGCGCGCTGTACCACATGCTGCCCCGGCTCTACGGCCGCGAGCGGATGTACAGCGTCGGTCTGATCAACGCGCACTTCTGGCTCGCCACCATGGGCACCGTGCTGTACATCGCCTCGATGTGGGTCAACGGCATCACCCAGGGCCTGATGTGGCGCGCGGTCAACGAGGACGGCACCCTCACCTACTCCTTCGTCGAGGCCCTGGAGGCCAGCCATCCCGGTTACGTGGTGCGCCTGATCGGTGGTGCCATCTTCGCCAGCGGCATGCTGCTGATGGCCTGGAACACCTGGCTGACGGTGCGCGCCGGTGAGCGCGTAGATACCGTGCCGATGCACACCCCGGCAGAAGGGGCGGCCCATGCCTGAGTTGCTGCTGGCAGTCCTTACCACCCTCGGTTGCCTGCTCGGCTGCTGGCTGTGTTGCTCACGACCGGCCGGGTTCGAGCAGGCCAGCGTGCTGCCCTTCGCCGACGACCCGCAGGCGGCGGCCCGCATGACGCAGGCGACGGGGGTGCCCTGCAAGGTCACCACCCAACCGCTCGATGCGCCTGAGCCCGGGCCTCACCTGCTCGCCTGATTTCCTTCATCCATGGACGGATACTCCCGCGTGCCGTTCGCGGCACCTTTGCGGGCTCTTCAGCGATGCGGGGCCCTGCCTTTTTCTGGTCACCATGAAAACATCGTCTCGCCTTCGCCCCTGGCTCCTGGCCTTCATGCCGGAAGCCCCGCATACCCACCTGCACGAGTGGCTGCGCGCCGCGCTCGGCGCCGCCCTGGGTTTCGCGCTCGCCACCTGGCTGTGCAGCCACCTGTTCGGCCTACACCTGGCGGTGCATTTCTCCGGCCCGCTGGCCGCCTCCGCAGTGCTGCTGTTCGCCGTATCCTCCGGGGCACTGGCGCAGCCCTGGTCGATCGTCGGCAGCTACCTGTGTGCCAGCCTGGTGGGCCTGGTGATCGGCCAGGCCGCCGACCACAGCCTGCCTGCGGCGGCACTGGCCACCGGCGTGAGCCTGTTGCTGATGTGCCCGCTGCGCTGCCTGCACCCGCCGGGTGGGGCCATCGCCTTCTGCGTGGTATTCGCCCCGCTCGACCCGTCGCTGCCGCCGTGGCACCCGGCTGCGGCGGCATGGACCGGCGCCCTGGGCCTGCTCGCCTGTGCGCTGTTCTACAACAACCTGACCGGCATGCGTTACCCGCGCCAGAGCGCGCCTGCCCAGGACCCACACCACACCCGCGACCCGCTGCCGGGTGAACGCGTGGGCATTCGCGGCACCGACCTGGACCAGGCGCTCGACGAACTGGGTGCCTTCGTCGACGTGACCCGTGAAGACCTCGAGCTGATCGTGAAGAGCACCGAACGTCATGCGCTGCGGCGCAGCATGGGTGATATCCGGGTTCGGCAGGTGATGTCCCGCGACGTTGTCACCGCCACACCGACGACCACGCTCAAACGCGGCCTGCACCTGCTCCGTCATCATCACCTGAAGGCGCTGCCGATCCTCGACCCGGCGCAGCGGCTGGTCGGCATCGTCAGCCTGGCGGACCTGATAGATCCCCTGCGGCGCAAACCGACCCGACGCTTCGGCCTGTTCGAGTCGCGCCCACGCCTGGGCGAGCTGATGAGCAGCCCGGTGCTGCACACCGACGTCGACAGCCATGTGGTGGACCTGATCGGTCTGCTGTCCGACCGTGGCCTGCACTGCCTGCCGGTAGTGGAGGCGGGGAGGCTGGTGGGGGTCATCACCCAGACCGACCTGATCGCCGCCCTGCACCGGGACCTGCTGACCCACCTGGGCTGAACAACGGCCGCGCGTCGAAATGCGCGTCCACAGCCCGTACACTTGGCCTTCTTCACCCTGAGCCTGGCTGACGCGATGGACATCGACCTCACCCGCACCTTTCTGGAAATCGTCCGCGGTGGCAGCTTCATTGCCGCCGCCGAACGCATGCACGTCACCCAGACGGCGATCACCGCGCGAATCCAGAAGCTGGAAGGCCACCTCAACTGCACCCTGTTCGTGCGCAACCGCGCCGGTGCTCGTCTGACCCCGGACGGCGAGGCCTTCGTCGCCTACGCCAACCAGATCCTGCAGACCTGGGAGGCGGCGCAGCGCGACCTGCCGCTGCCGGACGGCTACCACAACGTCATTCATATCGGTGGCGAGGTGAGCCTGTGCAACCCGCTGATGCTGCGCTGGGTCAGCCGTATTCGCGCCAACATCGACCAGTACGCCGTGCACACGCGCATCGGCGACGGTCAGGAGCTGCTGCGCCAACTGGAACTGGGGGTGCTGGATGCGGTGCTGGTGTACCAGCCGAACTACTGGCCGGGCATGCAGGTGGAGCAGTTGCTGGAAGAAAAACTGATTCTGGTGCGGGCCAGGAACCCCGAACCCTACATCTATGTCGACTGGGGCGAAGCCTTTCGCCTGCAGCACGACAGCGCGCTGCCGGACAAGGCCAGGGCGCCGGTGTCGTTCAACCTGGGGCCGCTGGCGCTGCAGTACATCCTCGAGCACGGCGGCTCGGGCTATTTCCGTACGCGGGTGGTGCAAAGCTACCTGGACAAGAAGGTGCTCAAGCGCGTGCCACGGGCGCCGGAGTTCAGCTACCCCACCTACCTGGTGTACTCCCGCGAGCGCGATTCGGCGGTGCTGCAACAGGCGTTCGACCTGCTGCGCGAGGTGGTGGCCGAGGACACCGACTGGTCACAGCGCTGGGACCCGATGATCTGAAACGAAAACGCCCCTCCGGGGAGGGGCGATTCGGTGTTGCAGCTGCGAGACCGCTTAGAAGGCGAAGCGGTAGTGCAGGCTGTAGGCCTCGACGCCATCGTTCGGCTTCTTGATACCGGCGTTGGAGTAGTGGATCGCGCGGATGCCCACTTCCTGGCCGGCGAAGCGCAGGCCAGCACCGATACGGTCTTCGAATTGGAAGGACGAACCCAGGTCGTTGTCTTCCAGCTCGGTGCTGGAGAACGCGGCGACGCCGATACCGGCCTCGATGTAGGGCTTGACGGTCTGGCCGGCGAATTCGTAGACGAATACCGGTGCGAACGACAGGCTGTGGTTGCTGGCGGTGTCGTCACCTTCCCAGAACGTATAACCCGCATCCCAATACCCGGTCAGACGCCCCACATCGCTCTGGAACCAGCTGGTGCCGAAGTCGAACTGGGTACCGACGCGGTACACCATGGTCGAGTCGCCGCTCTGGCCAATCGAGAAGGTAACGTCTGCAGCCTGTGCAGTCCCCACTTGCCCAGCGATGAGTGCAGCAAGCGCAGTCAGGGTAAACAGCTTCTTCATGGGAATCCCTTTGTTATTAGCCCTAGGAATGAAATCCAGGTTTCGTTGCCAGTATAGAAATCTTCGCGCTAAAGAGAAGTATACGTATGCATAACAGCAGCAGTTCGGAGTGCCGTCAAAGCACCCGCACGGCAGCTGTTTCTCCCCACAGACGCGGCAGCACCTGCTGCATCTGCTCGGGGTCGCCACTCGACCAGAATTCGGCCGGTCGGGAGGCGCCCTCAGCCAACAGACCATGGCTGTTCAGGATTCGTTGCAACTGTTTTGCCACTGCTGCGCCAGTATCGATCAGGCTGACCGATTCGGGCACCAGCGTGAGCAGCAATGGTTTGATGAACGGGTAATGGGTGCAGCCCAGAATCAGCGTGTCGCAGCCTTCGTCCAGTAACGGTGCGACGTAGCCCTGCAACAGGGCACGGGTGCCGTCGCCGTCCAGGTCACCGGCCTCGATACGCTCCACCAGACCGGGGCATGGCTGAGTGATGACCCGCACGTCGCTGGCGAAACGGTCGAGCAAGGCGGCGAACTTGGCACTCTTCAGCGTGCCAGTGGTGGCCAGCACACCGACCACGCCACTGCGGGTCGCCGCGGCGGCCGGCTTGACCGCAGGCTCCATGCCGACGATGGGCAGGTTCGGGTAGCGTTCGCGCAACTCGGCCCCGGCCGCCGCGGTGGCGGTGTTGCAGGCCAGCACCAGGGCCTTGGCGCCCTGCGCCAGCAGGTGCTCGGTGATCAGCACGCAGCGCTCGCGGATGTACTCCGGGCTCTTCTCGCCATAAGGCACGTGGCCGCTGTCGGCCACATACAGCAGCGATTCGCCGGGCAGCGCCTGGCGAATCTCGTGCAGCACCGACAACCCGCCAATGCCGGAATCGAACACACCGATCGGCGCGTTACTGCCCATGCTGGCCCCCGCACACGGCACAGGCTGGGTCGCGCTTGACCCGCAGCTCGCGGAAGCGTGAGCCCAGGGCGTCGATCAGCAGCAACCGGCCAACCAGCGGCTCGCCGAATGGCGCCAGCAGCTTCAGGGCTTCCAGCGCCTGCAGGCTGCCGACCAACCCGACCAGGGCACCGACCACACCGGCCTCGCTGCAGGTCAGCTCGGCTTCGCTGCCGTGGCCATACAGGCAGTGGTAGCACGGGCTGTCGGCACGCCGCGGATCGAACACCGAGAGCTGCCCCTCCAGGCGGATCGCCGCGCCACTGACCAGGGGCACGCGCGCGGCCACGCACGCGGCATTGACCGCCTCGCGGGTGCCGAAGTTGTCCGAGCAATCCAGCACCAGGTCCACGGCGGCCACGGCCGCCGCAAGAGAGTCTTCATCCAGCGCCTGCCGGTGGGCCAGCAGACGCACCTCGGGGTTGAGTGCAGTGAGGCGCTGCATCGCCGAATCCACCTTGCTCTGGCCAACGCTGGCGGTGTCGTGGGCGATCTGCCGCTGCAGGTTGGTCAGGTCCACCGTGTCGAAATCCGCCAGGTGCAGTTCACCGACGCCGGCCGCCGCCAGGTACAGGGCCACCGGCGAGCCCAGGCCGCCCAGGCCGACGATCAGCACACGGCTGTGCTTGAGGCGCAGCTGGCCGTCCACATCGATCTGCGGCAGAAGAATCTGCCGGCTGTAACGCAGCAGTTCGTCGTCACTCAGCATGTTCTGTTCACTCATGATTGAAGCACCCCAGGCTGATACGTTCGTGGCCGCCTAGGTCACGGCGGCTTTCCACGGCAGTGAACCCGCGGGCCTGCAACAGGTTGCGCACGGCCTCGGCCTGATCGAAGCCGTGCTCCAGCGCCAGCCAGCCGCCCGGCTCCAGATAAGTCGGGGCCTGGTCGATGATCAGGCGGATGTCGTCCAGGCCATCCTCACCGGCCACCAGCGCACTGCTCGGCTCGAAACGCACATCACCCTCGGCCAGGTGGCGGTCGCCGGCTGCAATATAAGGCGGGTTGCTGACGATCAGTTGAAAGCGCTGGTCCGCTACTGCGCTGAACCAGTGACTGGCGCAGAAGCGGGCGTTGCCCAACCCGAGGCGCGCGCGGTTGCGCTCGGCCAGGGCGACGGCATCCGCCACCCGGTCCACGCCGCTCACCTGCCAGGCCGGACGCTCGCTGGCCAGGGCCAGGGCGATGGCCCCGGTGCCGGTGCCCAGGTCGAGCACGCTGGCCGGAGTCGCCGGCAGCAGCGCCAGGGCAGTTTCCACCAGCAGCTCGGTGTCGGGGCGGGGAATCAGGGTGTGCGGGGCGACTTCCAGCTCCAGGCTCCAGAAGCCCTGCTGGCCGAGGATGTAGGCAATCGGCTCGCCGGCTCGGCGACGCGCGAGGCTTTCATTGAAGGCAGCCTGCTGCACGGCATCCAGCTCACGCTCGGGCCAGGTGCGCAGGTAGCTGCGCGGCTTGCCCAACGCCGCGGCCAGCAGCAGCTCGGCGTCCAGGCGCGGCGTGGGCGAGTCAGGCAAGTCGGCGGTAGTGAGCAGGGATTCGATGCTGGCCATGTTCATCTCGTCGGGTGGATCGGGGCGCGCAGCTCACGCATATCGATCCACCGTGCGGGGCTGAGGGTGAATGAAAAGGCGCCATCCACCGTACCGGCGAATCAATCGCCCAGGGCGGCCAACTGGTCGGCCTGGTACTCGGCCAGCAGCGGCTCGATCACGGCGTCGACACCACCGGCCATCACATCACTCAGCGAATACAGGGTCAGGTTGATGCGGTGATCGGTGACCCGACCCTGGGGGAAATTGTAGGTGCGGATGCGCTCGGAACGGTCACCGGAACCCACCAGCAGCTTGCGCGTGTCGGAGATTTCCTTGTGCGCAGCGGCTTCCTGCTGGTCCTTGAGCTTGGCCGCCAGCCAGGCCATGGCCTTGGCGCGGTTCTTGTGCTGCGAGCGTTCTTCCTGGCACTCGACCACGGTCCCGGTGGGGATGTGGGTGATGCGGATCGCCGAGTCGGTGGTGTTGACGTGCTGGCCACCGGCGCCGGAAGAGCGGTAGGTGTCGACCCGCAGGTCCGCCGGGTTGATCTCGATGGCCGCCTGCTCGTCCGGCTCGGGCAGCACTGCCACGGTGCAGGCCGAGGTATGGATGCGACCCTGGGATTCGGTTTCCGGCACGCGCTGCACGCGGTGGGCACCGGACTCGAACTTCAGCTTGGCGTAGACGTTGTCGCCTTCGACGCGGGCGATCACTTCCTTGAAGCCGCCGTGCTCGCCTTCGTTGGCCGACAGCACCTCGACCCGCCAGCCCTGCTTCTCGGCATAGCGCGAATACATGCGGAACAGGTCGCCGGAGAAGATCGCCGCCTCGTCGCCGCCGGTACCGGCGCGCACTTCGAGGTAGACGTTGCGCCCGTCATTGGGGTCCTTGGGCAGGAGCATGCGCTGCAGGCGGTCTTCCAGCTCGACCAGTTGTTCCTTGGCCTGGGCAACCTCTTCCTCGGCCATTTCGCGCAGGTCCGGGTCGCTGTCTTTGAGCAGTGCCTGGGCACCTTCCAGGTCACCTTGCACCTTGCGAAAGGCGCGGAACGCCTGGTTGACCGGCTCGATCTCGGCGTACTCGCGGGAATAGGCACGGAACTGGGTCTGGTTGCCGATCACCTCGGCGTCGCCGAGCAGCGCCGTCAGTTCTTCGTAACGATCCTGCAGCAGGTCGAGTTTGTTGAGCAGTGACGCTTTCATTGCAGGCCTTTATTGGACGGCGCACCCTCGTCGAGGGCAAAGAGTTCCTGGGCCACGCCGAGCGCATCGACGCGACCGTCGGCCGAGAGTTTTTTCAGCTGCACGCTGGGTGCGTGCAGCAGCTTGTTGGTCAGGCCCCGGGCCAACTGGGCGATCACGTCTTCTGCCGGGCTGCCGTTGGCCAGCATGCGCAGGGCCTTGGCCTGCTCCTCGTCGCGCACGCGCTCGGCTTGCTGGCGGTAGGCCTTGAGCACATCCACCGCGGCCAGCTCGCGCAGGCGCTGCATGAAATCGTCGGCACCGGCGGAAACCAGCTCTTCGGCGGCCTGGGCGGCGCCCTGGCGGCTCTTGAGGTTTTCCTCGATCACTTCGTGCAGGTCATCGACGGTATAGAGGTAGACGTCGTCCAGCTCGCCCACCTCGGGCTCGATGTCGCGCGGCACGGCGATGTCGACCATGAAGAACGGCTTGTGCTTGCGCTGCTTGAGCGCACTTTCCACCGCGCCCTTGCCGAGAATCGGCAGCTGGCTGGCGGTGGAACTGATGACGATGTCGCTGTGCACCAGCTCCTGGGGAATGTCCGACAGCAGCACGGCGTGGGCGCCGAACTGCTCGGCCAGGCTGCTGGCGCGCTCCAGGGTACGGTTGGCCACGACGATGCGCTTCACGCCCTGATCGTGCAGGTGACGAGCCACCAGGCTGATGGTTTCGCCGGCGCCGATCAGCAGCGCCTGGCTGCGGTGCAGGTCGCTGAAGATCTGCTTGGCCAGGCTGACCGCGGCGAAGGCCACGGAGACCGGGTTCTCGCCGATCGCGGTGTCGGTGCGCACCTGCTTGGCGGTGCTGAACGTGGCCTGGAACAGGCGCCCGAGCAGCGGCCCCAGGGTGCCGGCCTCACGGGCCACGGCAAAGGCGGATTTCATCTGCCCGAGGATCTGCGGTTCGCCGAGGACCATCGAATCCAGGCCGGACGCCACGCGCATCATGTGACGAACTGCCGCATCGTCCTCATGCACATAGGCACAGGCGCGCAGCTCTTCGAGGCTCAAATGGTGGTAATCGGCGAGCCAGGCGAGCACCGCGTCGGCGGTCAGGCTGTCCTGTTCGAGGTACAACTCGCTGCGGTTGCAGGTAGAAAGGATCGCCGCCTCGCGGCTGGCGGTCTGCTGGCAGAGCTGTCGCAACGCCTCAACCAACTGCTCTGGAGTGAAGGCCACGCGTTCGCGGACGTCCACCGAGGCGGTCTTGTGGTTGATGCCGAGGGCGATGAAGGCCATGCAAAGTCGCTGACAGGGATAAGGAGGCGCGCAATTGTCCTACTTCGTCAGGCAGAGAACAACCACCGTTGGCTATTGTCCTAATAGACGGGTTTCGCTGAGGCCCGACCATTACACCGCGCCCCATGGGCTTGCCGTACGGCTTGTGTCATGATGCCCAGACCCGCAGGTTAGTCGCATTTCTTCCTATGAATAAATCCTTCGCGTTACTGACCGCCCTTGCATTTCTAGGCGGCTGCCAATCATTCGTCACGTCTTCGCCGGACGGCACCCCGCCCGTGGAAGAGGCCGATCAGGTCACGGTCACCGAACCGACCGTCTATGGCTCGTTCAGCCAGGAAACCCTGCTGGCGCTGCTGACCGCCGAACTGGCCGGTCAGCGCAACCGCTTCGACATCGCCCTGGGCAACTACGTGCAGCAGGCCAACGCCACCCAGGACGCCGGCGTGGCCGAACGCGGCTTTCGCATCGCCGAGTACCTGGGCGCCGAGCAGGCCGCGCTCGACACGGCCCTGATCTGGGCCAGCAACGCCCCGCAGAACATCGACGCGCAGCGCGCCGCCGCCGTGCAACTGGCCCGGGCCGGCCGCTACGACGAATCCATGTCGTACATGGAGCAGGTCCTGCAACGCCAGGGCAACACCCATTTCGATTTCCTGGCACTGTCGGCCGCCGAAACCGATCCGGACACCCGCGCAGGGCTCTTGCAAAGCTTCGACCGCCTGCTCGGCAAGTACCCCGACAACACCCAGCTGCACTTCGGCAAGGCCGTGCTGCTGCAACAGGACGGGCGCCCCGAGGAGGCCCTCAAGGAACTCGAGCGGCACACCGAGCCGTCCGAAGAAGTCACCCCGCTGCTGCTCCGCGCCCGCCTGCTGCAAAGCCTTGGCCGCGGCAAGGAAGCCCTGCCGTTGCTGGAAGACGGCCTGGAGCGCCAGCCCAACGACAAGCGCCTGCGCCTGACCTACGCCCGCCTACTGGTGGAGCAGGGCCGGATGGACGACGCCCGTGGCGAGTTCACCACCCTGGTTCAGCAGTTCCCCGACGATGACGACCTGCGCTTCTCCCTGGCCCTGGTCTGCATGGAAGCCGAGGCCTGGCACGAGGCGATCGTCTACCTGGAAGACCTGGTCGCCCGTGGCGCCCACGTCGACGCTGCCCACTACAACCTGGCGCGCGCCTACGAGGCCCTGGACGACATCGACAGCGCCCTGATGGAGTACGGCCTGGTCGGCGCCGGCAGTGACTACCTGCCCGCCCAGGCTCGCCAGACCGAACTGCTGGTGGAAAACAAGCGTGGCGCCGAAGCCTCGCAGCGCCTGGCCAAGAGCCGCGAGGCCCAGCCCGACTATGCCATCCAGCTGTACCTGATCGAGTCGGAAGCCCTGGCCAAGCAGCAACAGCACGAACAGGCCTGGGCACTGATCGAACAGGCCCTGGAGCAGTACCCCGACGACCTCAACCTGCTCTACACCCGCGCCATGCTCTCGGAGAAGCGCGACAACCTGGACCAGCTCGAGCGGGACCTGCGCTTCATCCTCGAGCGCGAGCCGGACAACGCCATGGCCCTCAACGCCCTGGGCTACACCCTGGCCGACCGCACCACGCGCTACGACGAAGCCAAGACCCTGATCGAACAGGCCCACCAGCTCAACCCGAGCGACCCGGCCATCCTCGACAGCCTGGGCTGGGTCAATTACCGCCTGGGCAACCTGGAAGAAGCCGAGCGCTGGCTGCGCCAGGCCCTCGAACAGTTCCCCGACCACGAAGTCGCCGCCCACCTCGGCGAAGTGCTATGGGTCCAGGGCAAGCAGCGCGAAGCCCGCAAGGTCTGGGGCGACGCCCTGAAAGAACAACCTGACAGCCCCATTCTGCGTAGCACCGTGCTGCGCCTGACCGGAGCAGAAACGCTTTGATGTTTACTCGCCACATCCTCGTTTTGGGCCTGCTGGCCGTATTGACCGGCTGCGCCGGCCTGACCTCCCGCGAAGCCGTCGAAGGTCATGGCAACCCCGAGCAATGGAACGCCCACAAGGCCAGAATCACCGCCCTCGATGCCTGGCAGATCAACGGCAAGGTCGGCATCCGCGCCCCTCGCGACTCCGGCAGCGGCACCCTGTTCTGGCTGCAGCGCCAGGACTACTACGACATTCGCCTGTCCGGCCCGCTGGGGCGCGGCGCCGCGCGTCTGACGGGCCGCCCGGGGAAAATCCTGCTGGAAGTGGCCAACCAGGGCCGCTACGAAGCCGAATCCCCCGAAGAACTGCTGCAACAACAGCTCGGCCTGAACCTGCCGGTGTCGCACCTGCTCTGGTGGATCCGTGGCCTGCCGGCACCTGACAGCAAGAGCCGGGTCACCCTCGATGGCGACAGCCGCCTGGCGCAGCTGAGCCAGGATGGCTGGGACGTGGAATACACCCGCTACGCCGAGCAGAACGGCTACTGGCTGCCCGAGCGCCTCAAGCTGGAAGGTCACGACCTGCAGGTGACCCTGGTGATCAAGGACTGGCAGCCCCGCCAGCTGGGCCAATGACCGCACCGGCAATACCCGCTGGCGCCGCGCTCATCCTGCCGGCCCCGGCCAAGCTCAACCTCATGCTGCACATTCTCGGGCGCCGTCCCGACGGGTACCACGAGCTGCAGACGCTGTTCCAGTTTCTCGACCACGGCGACGAACTGGGCTTCGCCCTGCGCGATGACGGCGAAATCCGCCTGCACACCGAGATCGCCGATGTGCCCCACGACAGCAACCTGATCGTGCGGGCCGCCCGCCGCCTGCAGGCCGAAGCCGGTTGCCCGCTGGGCGCCGACATCTGGCTGGACAAACGCCTGCCCATGGGCGGCGGCATCGGCGGCGGCAGCTCGGATGCCGCCACCACCCTGCTCGGCCTCAACCACCTCTGGCAACTGGGCTGGGACGAAGATCGCCTGGCCGCACTGGGCCTGGGACTGGGCGCCGACGTGCCGGTATTTGTGCGCGGGCGCGCCGCCTTTGCCGAAGGCGTTGGCGAGCGCCTCACCCCGGTCGAACTGGAAGAACCCTGGTTTCTCGTCGCCATTCCGCAAGTCCTTGTCAGCACAGCGGAAGTTTTCTCCGACCCCGAGTTGACACGGGATACGCCGCCCATTAAAGTTCGCAGCCTTCTTGAGGGGGGCGGTCGTAACGACTGTCAGCCGGTTGTCCAGAAGCGTTATCCAGAAGTTCGTAACGCTCTGATCTTGTTGAACAATTTTGTTCCAACCAGATTGACCGGCACTGGAGCTTGTGTGTTTGGGAGCTTCCCAAACAAGGTCGATGCTGATAAAGTCGCCCGCCAACTTCCAGCCACTTTGCCGAGCTTCGTCGCTCAAGGGCGCAACGTTTCGATGTTGCACCGCAAGCTCGAAACACTGGCCAGGAAGTGAATGCAAGAGAGTTAGTCGCAGTAGGGGCGTCGCCAAGCGGTAAGGCAGCAGGTTTTGATCCTGCCATGCGTTGGTTCGAATCCAGCCGCCCCTGCCATTAACGCCTTCGGGCTTTAACGACTAAACGCATTCGGGAACACACGATACAGGGGCGTCGCCAAGCGGTAAGGCAGCAGGTTTTGATCCTGCCATGCGTTGGTTCGAATCCAGCCGCCCCTGCCATTTTCTATACTCATCCAGGTATACCCTCAGCCGGCAGGTACTGCGCGTGTCCAAGATGATGGTCTTCACGGGGAATGCTAACCCCGATCTGGCGCGACGTATCGTACGTCAGCTGCACATCCCCCTCGGCGATGCCTCTGTCGGTAAGTTTTCCGACGGCGAAATCAGCATCGAAATCAACGAAAACGTTCGCGGTAAAGACGTCTTCCTGATTCAACCGACGTGCGCGCCAACCAACGACAACCTGATGGAACTGGTGGTGATGGCCGATGCCTTCCGCCGCTCCTCGGCGACTCGAATCACCGCTGTCATTCCCTACTTCGGCTATGCCCGCCAGGATCGCCGTCCGCGCTCCGCCCGCGTGGCAATCAGCGCCAAGGTCGTGGCTGACATGCTCACCGTTGTAGGCATCGACCGTGTACTCACCGTCGACCTGCACGCGGATCAGATCCAGGGTTTCTTCGATATTCCGGTAGATAACATCTACGGCTCCCCCGTTCTGGTGGACGACATCGAAGACCAGCGTTTCGATAACCTGATGATCGTCTCCCCGGACATCGGTGGCGTCGTTCGTGCCCGTGCTGTCGCCAAATCCCTGGGTGTAGACCTGGCGATCATCGATAAGCGCCGCGAAAAGGCCAACCACTCCGAAGTGATGCACATCATCGGTGACGTCGAAGGCCGTACCTGCATCCTGGTCGATGACATGGTCGACACCGCCGGCACCCTGTGCCACGCGGCCAAGGCGCTGAAAGAACACGGCGCTGCCAAGGTCTTCGCCTATTGCACCCACCCGGTACTGTCGGGCCGTGCAATCGAGAACATCGAAAAATCGGTGCTGGACGAACTGGTGGTGACCAACACCATCCCGTTGTCCGCCGCCGCGCAATCCTGCTCGCGCATTCGCCAGCTGGATATCGCACCGGTTGTCGCTGAAGCGGTACGCCGCATCAGCAATGAAGAATCGATCAGCGCGATGTTCCGTTAACCCGGAACATTCGCTGAACGTAATGCGCCTCGCTCTTTGCGGGGCTTTTTTACCTTACCGTCCCGGTCGCTGGTCGCAAGCGTGAAGGACGGTTTGGTTATTTTGGAGAAGTGAAATGACTGTTGAATTTGCCCTGAATGCCGAAGCGCGTTCCGACCTGGGGAAAGGTGCGAGCCGCCGCCTGCGTCGTAACGCCAACCTGGTTCCGGCCGTTATCTACGGTGGCGAGAAAGCCCCTGTATCGATCAGCCTGATCGCCAAGGACCTCGCCAAATTGCTGGAAAACGAAGCTGCGTTCAGCCACGTGCTGAGCCTGAGCGTCGACGGCAAGAAAGAAGACGTTCTGATCAAGGCCCTGCAGCGCCACCCGGCCAAGGGTTTCGTTCTGCACGCTGACTTCATCCGCGTCGTTGCCGGCCAGAAGCTGACCGCCCACGCTCCCCTGCACTTCATCAACGAAGCTACCTCCGTTGGCGTGAAGAAAGGCGGCGAAGTGCTGCACAGCCTCAGCGAAGTCGAAGTCTCCTGCCTGCCGAAAGACCTGCCGGAGTTCATCGAAGTCGACATGGCCAAGGTCGAGGTCGACCAGACCGTCCACCTGTCCGACATCAAACTGCCGAAAGGCGTTGAGCTGGTTGCTTTGGCCCACGGCAGCGATCTGCCGGTTGCCAGCATCCACATGCCGCGCGTTCGTGCAGAAGAAGGCGAAGGCGAAAGCACCGCCGAGTAATATCGTCGGGCTGCGCACCGCCTGGCGGTGCGCGCCAGCTTCACAAAAAGGGCTCCTGTATGACTGCCGTACAACTGATCGTTGGCCTGGGTAACCCCGGCCCCGAATACGACCAGACCCGGCACAATGCAGGGGCCCTTTTCGTTGAGCGCCTGGCAGACAGCCAGCGCGTCAACCTCAGCGTCGATCGCAAGTATTTCGGCCTGGTGGGCAAGTTCAACCACCAGGGACGCGAAGTCCGTTTACTGATCCCCACCACGTTCATGAACCGCAGCGGCCAGTCCGTGGCGGCCTTGGCGAATTTCTTCAAGCTCAAGCCCGAAGAAATCCTGGTGGCCCACGACGAACTCGACATGCCGCCAGGCGTCGCCAAACTCAAACAGGGTGGCGGGCACGGTGGGCATAACGGGCTGCGCGACATCATCGCCCAGCTCGGCAACCAGAATAATTTCTACCGCCTGCGGCTTGGCATTGGCCATCCCGGGCACAGCAGCATGGTCTCCAACTTCGTGCTAGGCCGCGCCCCGCGCAGCGAGCAGGAGCTGCTGGACACCAGCATCGACTTCGCACTCGGCGTGCTGCCGGAAATGCTCGCAGGCGACTGGAGCAAGGCGATGCACAAGCTGCACAGCCAGAAAGCCACCTCTTAACTCTTTACCGCCATCCGCGCGAGGGACAACACCATGGGATTCAACTGCGGCATCGTCGGCCTGCCCAACGTCGGCAAGTCCACCCTGTTCAACGCCCTCACCAAATCCGGTATCGCGGCAGAGAACTTTCCGTTCTGCACCATCGAGCCGAACAGCGGCATCGTGCCGATGCCCGACCCACGCCTCGACGCCCTGGCGGAAATCGTCAAGCCGGAGCGCGTGATCCCCACCACCATGGAGTTCGTCGACATCGCCGGCCTGGTGGCCGGTGCCTCCAAGGGTGAAGGCCTGGGCAACAAGTTCCTCGCCAACATCCGCGAGACCGACGCCATTGCCCACGTGGTGCGCTGCTTCGAAGACGAGAACGTCATCCACGTCGCCAACAGCGTCGACCCCAAGCGTGACATCGAGATCATCGACCTCGAACTGATCATGGCCGACCTCGACAGCTGCGAGAAACAACTGCAGCGCGTGGCCCGTACCGCCAAGGGCGGCGACAAGGAGTCCGTGGCGCAGAAGGCGCTGCTGGAGAAGCTCATCCCCCACTTCACCGAAGGCAAGCCGGCCCGCAGCCTGCTCAAAGACCTGGGTGACGACGAGAAGCGCCTGGCCAAGACCTTCCACCTGCTGACCACCAAGCCGGTGATGTACATCGCCAACGTCGCCGAAGACGGCTTCGAGAACAACCCGCTGCTCGACGTGGTCCAGGCCATCGCCGACGCCGAGGGCGCCATCGTGGTGCCGGTGTGCAACAAGATCGAGGCCGAGATCGCCGAGCTGGGCGACCTGGAAGAAATGCAGATGTTCCTCGAGACCATGGGCATGGAAGAGCCGGGCCTAAACCGCGTGATCCGCGCCGGTTACTCGCTGCTCAACCTGCAGACCTACTTCACCGCCGGCGTGAAGGAAGTGCGTGCCTGGACCGTCAAGGTCGGCGCCACTGCCCCGCAATCGGCCGCCGCCATCCACACCGACTTCGAGAAAGGCTTCATCCGCGCCGAAGTCATCGCCTATGACGACTTCATCCAGTACAAGGGTGAAGCCGGCGCCAAGGAAGCCGGCAAATGGCGCCTGGAAGGCAAGGAATACATCGTCAAGGATGGCGACGTGATGCACTTCCGCTTCAACGTCTAAGCCCGCGTCAGGCCCATACGGCCTCGATGAACGAAAGCCCCTTGAGCTGCGACGCTCAAGGGGCTTTTTCGTTAAAACCCGTCACGAAAGCTAGAGCCAGCGCCGGACCTGCTGCCGGTAGCGGCTGAACGCCTCCCCGAACCGCTGCTGCAGCGCCTGTTCCTCGGGGGCGATCTGGAAGCGGTTCATGTAGATCACGAACCCGACCACACCCAACACCGCCTGGGGCACACCCAGGAAGATCGCCCAGGCCAGCAGCATGATGGCGAAGCCCAGGTACATGGGGTTGCGGCTGTAGCGGTAGACCCCGGACGCCACCAGCGCGGAGGCGTTCGACGGCGCCAGCGGGTTGACCGTGGTCTGCGCCCGGCGAAAGCTCAATACCCCCGCCAGGCACAGCGCACCACCCAGCAACGCCACCAGGCCGGCGATGCCCAGCCGCCAGAGCGGAGGCGTTGCCAGGCCTTCGGGCCAGGCCAGAAATGCCATCAGCAGCGCCCACAACAGCACGACCAGCACCGGCGGTACACGATGATCCAATCCCATCGGCGTTACTCCCTCTCGCCCCAGCCAATCCCTACTTCTTGAGCAGTCGCAGCCCGTTCAGCACCACCAGCAGGCTCACGCCTACATCCGCGAACACCGCCATCCACATGGTGGCCCATCCCAGCAAGGTGAACACCAGGAAGATCGCCTTGATCCCCAGGGCGAAGCCGATGTTCTGCCGCAGGATCGCCGTCGTGCTGCGCGACAGCTGGATAAAGGCCGGCAGCTTGCGCAGGTCATCGTCCATCAGCGCGACATCCGCCGTCTCGATGGCCGTTCCCGTGCCGGCAGCGGCCATGGCGAAACCGACCTGGGCGCTGGCCAGGGCCGGCGCATCGTTGATACCGTCACCGACCATGCCCACCACATGCCCCCGGCTTTGCAACTCGCCGATGGCCGCCAGCTTGTCCGCAGGCAGCAGGTTGCCGCGCACCTCGTCGATACCCACCTGGCTGGCGATCGCCTGCGCCGTATGGGCGTTGTCGCCGGTCAGCATCATGGTCTTGATACCCAACCGGTGCAGGGCTTCGATGGCGGCCTGGCTGGAAGCCTTGACCGTATCGGCCACCGCGAACAAGGCGACGACCCGCGCCTCGGTGGCCAAGGCCACCACGGTTTTACCCTGGCGTTCCAGATCGCCCATCGCCGCATCGAGCGCCGACGAGCCCAACCCTAATTCCTCGATCAGGCGCTGGTTGCCCAGGTAATGGCGCTCGCCCTCGACCACACCCCGGACGCCACGCCCCGGCAACGCCTCGAATTCATCGACGGCCAGCAGCGCACTCTCATCCAACGCTGCCCGCTTGGCGATGGCCAGCGAGACCGGGTGATCCGAACGCCCAGCCAGGCTGGCCGCTACACGCGGTACATCGACGCCTGAATCACTCACCCACGCCACGTAATCGGTCTGCTCCGGCTTGCCGTGGGTGATGGTGCCGGTCTTGTCGAGGGTGATGAAACTCAGCTTGGCCCCGCTTTCCAGGTACACCCCGCCCTTGACCAGAATCCCTTTGCGCGCCGCGGCAGCCAGGCCGCTGACAATAGACACCGGAGTGGAGATCACCAGCGCGCAGGGGCACGCCACCACCAGCAGCACCAGCGCCCGGTAGATCCACTCCGTCCACGTCCCGCCCATCAGCAGCGGCGGCACCAGCGCGACGGCCAGTGCGAAGAAGAACACCGCCGGCGTATAGACCCGGGAGAACTGATCGATAAAGCGCTGGGTGGGTGCCCGGGAGTTCTGGGCCTCCTCCACGGCGTGGATGATCCGCGCCAGCGTGGTGTTACCGGCCTCGGCCGTGACCTGGTACTCGAACGAGCCGTTTTCGTTGATCGTGCCGGCGAATACCGGGTCGCCGACCGACTTTTCGACGGGAAGACTCTCCCCGGTAATAGGCGCCTGGTTCACCGCCGAGCTGCCGCGCTGGATCTCGCCATCCAGGCCGATCCGCTCCCCCGGGCGCACCCGCACCAGGGCGCCGATCACGACGGTCTTGACGTCGACCTCCAGCCACTCGCCATCCGCCTGCCGCACTGTCGCCCGCTCGGGCGCCAGGTCCATCAGGCCGCGGATCGCATTGCGCGCCCGGTCCAGGGAGCGGGCCTCGATCATTTCCGCCAGGGTGAAGAGGAACATCACCATGGCCGCCTCCGGCCATTGGCCAATGAGCACCGCGCCAGTCACAGCGATGCTCATCAGCGCATTGATGTTCAGGTTAAGGTTCCTGAGCGCTATCCAGCCCTTCTTGTAGGTGGTCGGGCCGCACAGGAGGATGGCCAGCAGCGCGACGGCCGCCACCACCCACTCCGGGGCAGCCTCGGTGAAATGCAGCACCTCGGCCCCCGCGGCAGAGATACCGGACAGCGCCAACAGCCATTTGCCGCGCATGCTGAGGCTGCCGTGGTCATGGTCGTGCCCGTGGTGGTCGCCCTGGGCCGGCGCGGCGGAATCCTGAGCATCCAGCGGTTCGGCACGCATGCCGAGGGCTGCGACCTCGCGCTCGATCTCACGGGCGTCTGCCAGGCTGTGCCAGACCCCCAGCGTGCGGTTCATCAGGTTGAATTCGAGCTTCTGGATACCGCCATGCTTGCCGAGGCGGGACTCGATCATCATCTGCTCGGTGGGGCAGCACATCTCACCAATGCGGAAGCGGCTGAGGCGCGATGCCGAAGTGTCGGTGGCTGCAAACGCGGCATGGCCTGTCGGCTCGGCAACCGACTGCCCAGGCTCCGTGATGGCGTATAGGCTGCTGGGGGCAGGAACCGTTGTTGCGCAACCGGCGGTGGAGGAACAACAGCCAGCGCCCTCAGCCGGAACGGCTTCGGACTCAGCCTGCGACGCACAGCACCCTGCGCTTTTGCACTCAGGCTCCACGGCTTGCACACCACCGCCCTGGCTCGCCTTGGGGTCGAACACCTCCACGCTGGCCCGCCCATCAGGGCCCGATTCACCGCCACAGCAACGCTTCATCACTCACACCTCCCACATGCATAGGTGGAGTGAAAACCCTGTAGCGACTACAAGGTCAAGCGATTCCCTTCGATTTTTTCCAGGGCCTCTGGAGTAGCCCCGACAGAATGCGGAACGCAGGCATGGTGCCTTCAGGTATCCAGAGAAAGGGAACATGCATGCGGATGCAGCGCCCTAGCCGCCTGCCACCCTGGCGACAGACCCTAAGCGTTTGAAAGTGCATAAAATTTATGGAGAGACAGGCTTGACAGCCAGCCACCAGACGAGAATAATGCGCGCCACTCGGCTACGTAGCTCAGCTGGTTAGAGCATAGCATTCATAATGCTGGGGTCCGGGGTTCAAGTCCCTGCGTAGCCACCAAACAAAACAAGGGTTTACCGAAAGGTAAGCCCTTTTTTGTTTCTAGGGTGTCCCCAAACTGTCCCTTTCTTGTCCCGCCCACATCAAGCGATGAGGTCACCGATGCAGCGCTCGAAAATGGCGGTCATTGCGCGATAGTCGCAAACCACTGAATCGATGTTTGCCTGAATCCACTCAGCCTCACCTACGCCCCACCAGTCGACCTGATAGCCGGCGTTGATGATCAGATGCTCGAACAGGATCCGCTGAGCCCTGCCATTGCCCTCACGAAACGGGTGGATGATATTCAGATCGCCGTACAGCTCTGCAGCCGCAATGACCAGATCCGGGCGAGCCATTGCCTCGAACCAGCCAGCTGAAGCTACTCGCTTGAACAGCTTGGTGGATTCAGCCCCGATACGGGTCACGTTGCAGAAATGCGTTCCACCCTTCGAGATATCAACTGTGCGCAACTCACCCGCCCAATCGTAAACGTCGCCGAACAGATGCCGGTGTATACGCTGCAGGTAAGCGAGATCGTAGGGAGGGAGGTCGAAGTCCAACTGGCTAGCTGCGATTTCAGAAAGATTGCGCTCAGCCTGATGGAGAGCGCTATCGTCAGTCAGGCCTAGACGATTACGTAGAACATCGGTGCCTGGGTAGCAGTAAGGATCCTGCCCGACGCCGTACTTGTCGAGCATCAGGCCTGACTAGACCGCGCAGCGTTCAGAGCAGCCTCACGAGTCGGGAGCTTACGCTCGGCATCGGCCTGCGTCGTGTTGAACCCTTCAAGGCGCAGGCTGGCCGCGTAGTTCGACCGGCGGGCCTTAGCGCAGTAAGCCTTCTTGGCTTGCAGAGATACACCTGTCACAGGATTGCCTCGTTCGTTTCGCCAGCGATCATTATAGCGGATTGCCCCTCATTCTGGCTCAGTAACCCAAGCGGTGAAAGGGTCAAGGCAGTGGCAAAGTGATCAGGCGCCAGATGCAAATAGAATAGCGCATGGTCATCTTGATATCGCCATGACCCAGGATGCGCTGCAACGTGAGGATGTTCACGCCCTGCATCATGTAGTGGCTGGCGAACGTGCGCAGCAGGATGTCAGTGAGTTGCCCAGGCGTATCAAACCCGGTGCGCTCATAGGCTTTGCGGAAAGCGCCACGGCAGGGGTGAACAGCCGGCCAGATCCTGGGTAACCGCGCTCCAATATCAGCTTTTCAAGCTCAGCCGGGATAGGCACTGATCGCCCCTTCCCATTCTTGGTACGCACGAAACGCACCGGCCAATGCGCACCTCTGCTCGAGCAAGGCTTTCGGCTTCATCCCAGCGCGCCACGGCAGCAAGGCAGATCCTGGCGACTGGCAGCGTGTGGCTGTTGCTAGATGCTTCGCACTCCTCGAGCAGCAAACGGCATTGCTCTAGGGTGAGATAGGATCGCTCGGCCTCATCGACCTTGAGCCGGCGAATGGCGCAAATCGGGTTCGGCTCATTCCACACGCCGAGGCGAATCAGCTCATTGAAGACGAATTTCAGGTAGCGGTGCTCATGGTTCACGGTGGCCGGGGGGCAGGTCTTCAAACGCTCGGTACGGTAGCGACCGAAATCCAGGGCTGTGAAGCTGGTAGCGATCGGGTTACCCAGCGCGACGGCGATCGCCTTGGTACGCGAGTCGCGCGATGGGTCTTTCAAGGTTGAGCCGTGTAGCTCATACCAGACGTCGACCAGATCCAGCAGACGCTCACCAGGGTCACGGCCACGCTGGCTGTATTCACGACGCATGTCGGACACCCAACGCTCAGCCTCGGATTTGGTGCGAAAGCTACGTTTACGCTTGCGGATACCCGCTGCCTTATCCAGCAGAAATCGACGTCCCAACCGTTGGCACCCCTTGGTGATCATACGGCCCTGCCCCACCGCACATGACAATCTTGCAAGAGGTCTTTGATGTGCTTGTACAGATCCCGCTCGCTCATTTCTTTGGCCGCGTAGTGATCGCGGATGAGCGGCCAGCAGTCCCATTGCTGGAGGGTCTCAAACGCCTTTTTTGCGCCAACCCGCTCCCTTGCCAGCAGGCTGATGAAGTTTCCCAGGAACAGCTCCACGTTCTTGCCCGAGAAGCCACGGGACGTCTTGTGGTAGCGCTTGTATTCGGTCTCTTCAAGGAGCGAATCCACCGGCAGATCGACGCACACTGGATCGGAAAGAAGATTCTCCGGGCCGTTTCGGCTGGCCGGTTTACGGGCGAATCGGGGTACCAGTCCGGCTTTGCCGAGGTGATAGGCGGCGTGGTGCTGCTTTCGCCCCTTGTGGCGTTCGTGATCTGGAAGATTCTGAGTTAGGCGAAGAACTGCCCTTTGCTCGATGCAGCCCCCTCAGCGCGTTGCCGCCCCTCACCCATTCGGCAAATTCAACTGCCACGACACGCCGAACCGGTCATTAACCCAACCAAAACGCTGGCTGAAGCCGTAGTTGTCCAGCGGCATAAGGACCTGGCCGTCTTCTGACAGCAGGTTGAAGACCTGTTCCAGCTCTTCGGCGGTGTCGCAGTCGATGAAGATGGAGTTGGCCGGGGTGAAGGTGAAGTTGTGTTTGGCGGGGCTGTCCGAGCACATGAAGCGTTGGCCGCAGAGGGAGAACGCGGCGACCTTTACCGTGCCTTCCGGCCCGGGCTCGCCTTGGGCGTAGCGTTCGACGTGCTCGATTTCGGAATGCGGGAAGGTGGTGACGTAGAGGTTCATGGCGTCCTGCGCGTGGCCTTCGAACATCAGAAAGGGGGTGGCGGTGGTCATCGGGAGTCTCCTGCGTGTTGGGCGCCATGACGGATGGGCGCCAGCGGCATGTGCCTAACAACTGAGGCCGCGAGCCACGCAAGGTTCCTACTGATCGGCCCATGGCCGTTGCGCGCCCTTCTCGCCCCTCGCTATCGGCACCACTGCCGCTCGCAGGGCACGCCATCATGGTTGCCATCCATCTTGGTGCCGGGGCAGTTACGCAGGAAGTATGTGGCCTCCTCGCAGGAGCGCATTTGTGAGCAATGGGTGCGGCCGTCACAGCGGTAGGCGGCCTGCGCAAGTGCGGTGGGGGTCGTGAAGGGCTGGGCGACGGGCTTGGAAAAGGGCTGGCTGGTGACCGGCGTGGTCAGGGTGCTGCCATCGCTGCCGATGTTGGTGACCACCGGACTGTCGGCGGGTTTGAGGTAGTACTGCCAGACGGCAACGCCTATGGCGACGATCAGCAGCTTCTTCATGGTTCACCTCGCTATCCCTGTGTAGGTGCACGATAGCGGGAACTGGGCGCCTGGCAACTCGCGGTTATCCACAGCCATCTATTACGGCGTAGAGGTCACCACCGCCAGGATGATCAACCCGCCGAACACCAGCACGGCGAGCCCGACGACGCACACATAGGTTTCCTGGTGGGTGGTGCCCGGCCAGAACTTGCGCGGGTAGCGCCCGAGGGTGGCGGCTTTGACGAAAGGCCAGCCGATGAAATAGAAGACGATCTTGAAGAGGATTTCGGCCAGCACATAGCCGATGCCGCGCAGAAGCAGGCCAAGCAGATCATCCATGGCGCGTCATCCGCAGCCGGCGAGCCAATTCCTTGCGCATGTGTTTCTCCCTCACACTCGTTGTACGTTCTTTCAGCCCAGGCCCTATCTCACCACGCTGATCACCAAGCCCACCATCACCGCCGCCACAGCGCCCCATGCCGAGAGGCGCGCACACCAGAACAGCGTGAACGGCGCGCCGCTGAGCGGGCTGGAAGCTGGCAGGGAAACCCATGGCAGCAGATAGCGTGCATCGAGGGTGGTGACGGTGCTGTTGACGCCTTGGCCTCGGCGTAACAGCAGGCTGGATAGCCTTTCATCGTGACGGATGGAGAAACGCAGCAGCCCGGTGAAACAGATGGCCAACACCATCAGGGCCAGGGCGGCGGCCAGGTAGAGTTCGAAGCTGTCTGCACGCATCGCGGGTCGTCCGTGTTCCTGCTGGGATGGCGTGCTCAGTCTGCCAGAAGCCCCAATGGGAAACCGTGCCTGATGCGCGCTTTACAGCGCTAACCGCCATGGCCGTAGCTGGGGATAAGCCGGTGCCTAACTCAGGTCCCACGCCAGGACGACCTGCTGGCAATGCACGCAAACGAACTTGTAGAAGGCCGAGTCGCCTGCGGGCTTGTAGCCCTTGCTCGCCCACTCCCAGTCTTTCTCTGCCAGCTCATAGTCCTGCATCCATTGCTGACGTGCGGCGACGCTCGCGTCGCGTACATCCTGCTCGGATGCATCACCGTGAAACACGCAGGCATTCCCACAATGAGCGAGCCAGGTCGCTTCCTGCCATGTGAAATAACCCGGGGTACGCCGGTCGATTTCTTCGATGACGGAAGGTGCAGCGCCGGCTTCGTCCAGCGCGTGATAGCCGATGAACGAAGCCTGGAAGCGCTCGGCAGCACGCCCATCCGCTATGCACCATGGGCAGAGGCGCTCGCTCAGGTCCTCCACCGAATACACCGGGCCCACATAGATATGCCCGCGAGCGCGCTCACAGCACAGGCAAACGGCATCGCTTGGCTTGATGACCCCGGCGGCGACGGGGTCCTTGTAGTAACGGAAATGGGGCAGTTCCATGGCCATGAAGCTCCTGAAGTAACGGGGTACACCTGACGAAGAAAAGAAACGGACCTCGTTGAGTCGGCTACGTTGGCACGTACGAAGTGGGGCTCACGCTGCACATGCGTCAGGCGAGCATCAACTTGCCGACCTGCTGCAAATCCACATGCTGGCGAGCGACCCACAGATCGTAGGCATCCTGCATGGCCAGCCAGCTCTCAGGCGAGCGGCCAAGTGCTACCGACAGGCGCAGTGCCATTTCGGGTGTCACGCGGCTGGTGCCTTTCAGCACACGACTCAGGGTCGAGGGAGCCACGCCGAGTTTCTCCGCCAGCTCGCGACCGCTGAAGCCATTTGGCTCGAGGTAGATCTCGGTGATGAACTCACCAGGGTGGGGAGGGTTGTGCATGCTCATCAGTGGTAATCCTCATAGTCCAGGACATAAGCGTTTCCGTCACGAAATTCGAACGTCAGCCGCCAGTTGCCGTTCACCATGATTGACCAACGCCCACGCATTTCGCCCTTGAGCGGATGCAGGCGAAAGCCTGGGATATCCATGTCGTCGACCGTCATGGCCGTATCCAGGGCTGCCAGTTGCATTCGCAAGCGCTTGGCATGGGCAGGCTGCACACCGGCAGTGCTGCCCGTTTCGAAGAGTTTGCGCAGCCCCTTGTGCTGGAAAGACTTGATCATCGCCAGAGCCTAGCATGTTGCGCAACACGCAACAACGCAAGGAGACTCAAGCGCGATAAGCCACATCAACGCCACCCAAAGGTGCGGTGGGAGACAGATAGTTGTATCAGTGCTTCGCGCTTCAACCCATCCTACGGATGCACGCGGCGTTCACACCCTCCCCGGCCGCGTCGCCAGGATCAGCCCGCAGAAGATCATCGCCCCGCCCACCCAGTGGAACACCTGCAGGCCTTCGCCCAGCAGCAGCCAGCCGAGGATGGCGGTGAAGACCGGCATCAGGTAGTTGGCCATGGAGGCCTTGGCGGCGCCGAGGACTTTCACGGCGTGGTTCCAGCCGAGGTAGGCGACCAGCGAGGCGAAGACGGCGGTGTAGCCGATGGCCGCGAAGTTGGCCGGGATCAGCGCCATGTGCGCCCCGGTGGACAGTTCGTAGAGGTACAGCGGCAGGATCAGCGGCACACCGAGGATGATGAAGATGCCGAGCATCGCCAACGGCGGAATGGGCGTGAGGTAGCGGGACCAGCGGCGCAGCAGGACGGTGTACAGCGCCCAGTCGGTGACAGCGAGCAGCATGATCATGTCGCCCTGGTTGAACGACAGGCTGGCCAGGGTGCTCCACTGCCCCTGGCTGATCAGCACCAGCAGCCCCAGCACGGCCACGCCCATGCCCCACCAGGCGCGGCGGGCCGGCCATTCGCCGAGCAGCAGGCCGGCGCAGATGAAGGTCATCAGCGGGATGCAGGTGTTGACCAGGGTGATGTTGATGGCCGCGGTGGTTTGCGCGGCGCTGTACAGCAGGGTGTTGTAGCCGGCGATGCCGATACCGGCGATCAGCGGCAGGCGCCAGCCGGCGTGCAACAGGTCGCGGCGGTGGTGCCACAGCGGCTTGACGACGAAGGGCAACACGATCACCAGGGCCGTGCTCCAGCGCCAGAACGCCAGGGCAAAGGGCGGGATTTCCCCGGCGAAGGCACGGGCCACCAGGGCATTGCCGGCCCAGCAAAGCACAGCCAACAGGACACCGGCGATGGCCAGTTGGCGGGAGCGATCAGACATCCAGAATCCTTAGCGTTGCTCCAGAGGACGCAAGCGGTACTGCGGCGGCACCTGTTCCAGGCCGCTGACGGTGACGTTGAGGTTTTTCCAGCGGCCATCCTGAATGCCATAGATGCAGCCATGCACCGACAGCGCCTGACTACGGTGCCAGGCGTTCTGCACGATGGTGGTGTGGCTGACGTTGGCCACCTGCTGGATGACGTTGAGTTCGCACAGGCGATCGACCCGCTGCTCTTCGCCGGGCAGTTGCGCCAGGTGCTCGCGGTGCTCGTAGTAGAGGTCGCGGATGGAGCGCAGCCAGCCGTCGATCAGGCCGAACTGGGTGTCGTTCATGGAGGCCCGGACGCCGCCGCAACCGTAGTGGCCGGTGACCAGGATGTGTTTGACCTTGAGCACGTCGACCGCGTACTGGATGACCGACAGGCAGTTGAGGTCGGTGTGCAGCACCACGTTGGCGACGTTGCGGTGAACGAACAGATCGCCCGGCAGCAGGCCGACGATCTCGTTGGCGGGTACACGGGCGTCGGAGCAGCCGATCCACAGGTATTCGGGTACCTGCTGCTTGGCCAGTTTGGCGAAGAAGTCCGGGTCATCTTCCTTGATCGCTTCGGCCCAGCGCGCATTGTTGTCGAACAGGTGTTGTAGATCGCTCATGCGGTTCGCTCCGAAAGTGCCGTTGCGCACCATACGTAGCGGTTGCCGCCTTTGACAAGGTTCTTTACGTCGCGATCAGAGGTGCCCGCTGCGTTGCCACCAGCGCCCGAGCTGGATCTCGGCACGGGGCGCCTCACGCTGCCAGTGCCGGTGCCAGTCGGCAGCTTGGCTGGCCAGGTGGGCCCAATCGGGGATCAGGGTGTCCAGAGCCTGCATCAGCTGCGGCTCCAGCTGATCGCGGCTGGCACGCAGGGCGTGACGGAAGTCGGCATCGACCAGGCTGCGCCGGTGCGCCGGTTCGAAACGCCACCAGAGGCTGTCCTCGATGGCGGCAAGCGGGTCGGTGAGCAGCGCGGCGCCCGCCTCGTCATCGAAGCTCAGCGGCTGGAACAGGCTCATGCAGGGGGCCGAGGTGCCGGTGGCGGCCAGCAGCGGGTCGCCGGCACGCAGGTGGGCGATCAGGCTGGCGGTGGTTTGCATGGGCCGCCAGAAACGCCCGGCATGCATGCACACCTGGCGGTTGTTGTGGTGGTCGAAGTGGTCGCCGCAGCTGCCGTGGTCACGCAGCATGGCGCTCAGGGTGGCGAAGCCGGTGTGCCCGGCACAGGCGTCCAGTACCTGCTGGTTATGGCTCTGACGACAGTGGGCACCGCCGATCCAGGGCAGCAGGCGGGTGTCGAAGGCCCGGGCGAAGTGGAAGTCGCCCTTGCCGTCCCAGCACTCCAGGCGCCGGGCCTGGTCGTGCAGGTGCGGGCTGTGCAGGTCGAAATCATGGCCCAGCGTCAGCGCATTGGAAATCGCCCAGCGCTCGACGCGCTTGGCCACCCACAGGTGGCCGGCGGTTTCCAGCACCCAGGCTTCGTCGGGGTCGGCGATGAGAAAGCTGTTGTCGTGGCGAAAGCCTTTGTTGCGGTAGCCGGACGGGCCGCCCTGCCCAAACGCCTGCAGGTGCTGGGTGATCACCTCCAGCGCCTCGCGCGCGCTGGCACCACGTTCCAGGCCCAGGCGCACCAGGTCCGTGCCGAGCAAGGCTTCGCCCTTCTTCAGGGTCAGGCGGGTGAACACCGCCTCGTTACCGATGGCCACGCCCCGCTCGTTCACCCCCATTTCGCCGCCCCACAACCAGCTCGGCTGGCTGAGAATCACGTCGAAGCGCTCGGACACCTGGGGAATCTGCAGGTAGCTGGCGAGCACCGTGGGTACGCGATCGCCGCGCACGGCCGGGATGCGGATCAGGCGCTGCGGCTCGGCGGCCTCGCGGTCACTGTTCTTGGCAAACCAGGTGTGGCCGTGTTGGCGCAGTACCAGGGTGTCGCACATCGCTCTGTCCTTATCGAGTTCTCCGCTGGCGCACGAGGCGACGGAGCAACCAGGCAATCAGCAGCAGGCCGGCGAGCAACACGACGCTCACGCCCCACTGCAACGTCCCCGCGTACCGGTACAGCTCGGCGGGGTGCAGGCTCGGCTCACGCAGCATACGTTGCTCGGTGGCGGCGCCCGTGGTGGGTATATCGGCCAGTCCGTCGCCATCTGTATCCGGCAGGCTGCTGATGTAGTCGAGCAGGCCCTGCCACTCCTTGTACTCCTGCACGCCGGGCCGGTCTGGGTCGGTGTCGATGATCGCCGCCTTGATCTCGGGCAGCGGCTGGCCCTGGGCATCCTTGGGCTGCACGCTGAGCAGGCCCTTGGTCAGGTCGGACACCAGCCAGGTGAAGCTGCCCACGTAGCTGGTGGCGCCGATGCTGTAGAGGCGGTCGTCCTTGAGGTCGAGGGGCTGGTAGCCGCGCACGGCGTCGCCGATCTCGATGCGGCTGACCCGGTCGAACGGCACGCGCAGCGGGTTGTAGCTGAAGCGCAGGCCGGACACCCGCGGGTAGTAACTCTTGCTGTCGCGCATCTGGTAGGCGAGCAGCAGCACTTCCAGCAGGTTCTTCACCTCCTGCCCGGTGACGTAGACCTTGATCAGCGGATACCCCGGCGCCTGGTCGAACTCGCCGATGCCCAGCGGCGCGATGCGGAACAGGTCGGAGACATCCTGGATGCCGTGGCGGCCCTGGATCATGTTGTCGCGGATGGTGCCGTTGCCGGTGAACGACAGGTCGCTGCCGGTGGCGTAACGCAGGGCGTCGGTGACCAGGTTGCCGAGAATCGGGTCGTCGAAGGCACGGGTCAGGGTGCGGTCGACCTTGGCCAGCGGCTGGTCGAAGCGATAGCCCTTGGGCGCCAGCATGCGTTCGCTGACCACGTTCTTGAAATCCTCGACCCGGGCGGTGATCGCTGCATCGCCGGGGGTCTGGTCGTTCAGCGGGTGCAGCTGGTAGTCGACGACGTGGGGCTTGCCAGCCTCGTCGATGCGCATGCGCAACTCGCCCAGGTACTGGATTTCCGAACCGGCCTGCATCACCGGCGTCTTGCCGTTGACCAGCACCGGCTGCGGCAGCGCGCTGTGGGAATGACCGCCGACGACGATGTCGATGCCAGGCACCTGTTCCACCAGCTCGACTTCCTCGCCGCGCCAGGAGCCGTCGGCCTGCTGGCTGACGCCCATGTGCGAGAGCAGGATGACCACGTCGACCTCCTCCTTCTCGCGCAGGATCTGCACCATGTCCCTGGCGGTGGCCAGCGGGTCGGCGAACGCCACCGGCTTGATCATCGGGCTGACCGCCACGGCGTTGTTGCCGAGCAGGCCAAACAGGCCGAAGCGGATGCCGCCGCGCTCGATCACCGTGTAGGGGCGGATGCGACCGACATCGGCATGGGCCTGCAGGCTGTCGTCTTCCTTACGGTCCGGGTCGAACAGGATGTTGCTCGACAGCAGCGGCAGCAGGTCATCGCCCTTGGCGCGGTAGGCCGAACTGATCATCGCGGCAAGCCCGGCCGGGCGGAAATCGAATTCGTGGTTGCCCAGGGTCGCGGCGTCATACCCCAGCTCGGTCAGCAGCCGCAGCTCGCCGCCGATCTCCCGGGTGACGGTGTGGAACAGCGTGCCCATGCTGAAATCGCCGCCGTCGAGCACCAGCACCGGCCGCTCCCCCGCCGCCTCCCGGCGCGCCTTGAGCAGGGTCGCCAGGCGCGCGACACCGCCGACCGTGTCGTCGTCATTGACGGTGGCCGGGGTGTATTCGTTATTGGGGCCGAAGCCGAGCAGGCGCGATTGCCAGTCGTTGGTGTGCAGGATGGTGAATTCGCGGTCGGCACTGTAGGCCTCGGACGCGACGAGCAGGCAGGCAAGGGCAAGCAGAGGGCGTAGCAAACGCATGGCACATCCTTGAGCAGTGGGCAGAGCGACCTCTGGAGGGCCGTTGGCACGCAGTATGCGACAAGGCGATGCGGGCGGCAGCGGCGAATGACGTCGAGCACTGTAGCCGATGATGTCAGGCATTGCTGCCGGGGGCGCAGCGGATTTCCGGGCGTTGGTCGGAAGGCTGGAGGCTACCCTGGCGGGCAGGCGGGACGGTGCCTGCCGCGCGGGATCAGTCGATCAGGGTGCAGGCCATGACCAGGGCGTCTTCGCGCCCGCCGGCAGCCGGGTAGTAATCGCGGCGGCGGCCGATTTCATTGAAGCCGTAGCGCTCGTAGAGGCGGTAGGCGCTCTGGTTGCTGGCGCGTACCTCGAGGAAGCACTCGCCGGCTTTGAGTTCCATGGCACGCTGCATCAGGCGCTCCAGCAGACGCAGGCCCAGGCCGCGCCCCTGGCTTTCCGGCTTGACGGTGATGTTGAGCAGGTGCGCTTCATCGATGATCACGTTGATCACGCCATGGCCGACCTGCTGCTCGCCTTCGAACATCAGCCAACAGTCGTAGGACTTGATGCTGTCGAGGAAGATGCCACGGGTCCACGGGTGGCTGAACGCGGCGTACTCGATTTTCAGCACGGTCTCGATATCCGCCTCGGTCATGGGGCGGAAGGAAATCGCATCACTCATGGTGGGGTGAACTCGCTCAGATGGGCTCGAAGGGCCTTGGATCACATGGCCAGGGGCCAATCTCGGTACGCAGCAGGTTCACACCGGGCTGCTCCAGCGTTGCCGCACCCGGCGCATGGCGTCCCACAGCGCGGCCTTGCGCTCGGGCTCATCCATCAGCAGTTCCAGCCCTGGTACCGCCCAGGCGGCACCCAGGTCTTCGACCTGCAATTCGCGGTTGTAGGCATCCGCATCGGCATCGCCGGCGAAACGAATGGCCGGCAGGCCGACCAGCCACAGGCAGGCGCAGGGCTCCTGTTCTTCCAGGCGGGCGGCGATGAAGCTCTGCAGGAACTCCAGGGCGGCTTGCGGGCCCTGATCCATGTTGCCGCGCACCAGCAGCGGCCAGCGCACCGGTTCGCCGATCAGCTGCGGGCTGTCGGGCAGTCCGGCGGCGCGCAGCAGGTCCTTGAGCAACAGGTAGGCCGGGTCGCGGCTTTGCAGCGGCTCGCCGGTAGGCAACTCGACCAGCAGCACACAGGCGCCGGCACGCAGCAATTGCAGGGAGAAACGCGGCGGCGCGACGGGCGCTTCGCGCGGGGCCTGGGCTTCGACCGGCTCGTCTTGCGGTTCTGGCTTGGCCAGGCGCGAGGTCTGCGTGGGGCGTGGCACCTCGATCTTCGGCCGCTCGCTGGGGACCTGGACCGGCACGGGCGCCGACTCCCTCGCCACGGCAGGCGCCAGCTCGGTTTCAATGGCCGTCTCGACCTCGGGCTCCGGCGCAGGCGGTGCCAGCAACGCCGGGCGCGACGGCGCGGCGAAGGGCAGTACGGTACGCGGCAGCCAACTGGCGACCTGCATGGCGCCCAGGTAGGCACGACGGCGGAGTTCGGGGATCACACGCGCTCCATGGGAAGGCTGGTTCGGGTTTGCCGGCGCTTGGCAGCGGGGTCGGCGCAAAGGCGGATTGTCGCGTGAAATGGCCGGAGCGGGAAGCGCTGTGGTCGGATTAAGCGGGAAGGTGTCGGTCCTTGGGGCTGAAAAGCTCGCCGCTGAAGCGCCTCTCACGAGATTGTGTGCCCCGGGGGACCTGTGGGAGGGGCTTTAGCCGCGACAGGGTAACCAGGCGCCAGAACGAACAAGGCCCGCCGAATGGCGGGCCTTGTGGGTGGGTCAGATCGACTGATCCCAGGGGCGGTCACCGTGCTCGTCCTTGATGCGGGTGGGCAGGCCCATCACATCCAGGAGCTTGAGGAACGGTTCGGCCGGCAGTTGCTCGACGTTGACCATGCGCTGCGCATCCCACTCGCCACGGGCCACCAGCAGGGCGGCGGCGACCGGCGGGACACCGGCGGTGTAGGAGATGCCCTGGCTGTCGGTCTCGACATAGGCGTCCTTGTGGTCGGCTACGTTGTAGATGAACAGCTCGCGCGGCTGGCCATCCTTGCTGCCTTTGACCAGGTCGCCGATGCAGGTCTTGCCGCTGTAGCCAGGCGCCAGCGACGCCGGGTCCGGCAGCACGGCCTTGACCACCTTGAGCGGTACCACCTCCAGGCCTTCGGCGGTCTTGACCGGTTGCTCGGAGAGCAGGCCAAGGTTCTTCAGCACGGTGAATACGTTGATGTAGTGCTCGCCGAAGCTCATCCAGAACCGTACGTTGGGTACGTCCAGGTGCTTGGACAGCGAATGCACTTCGTCGTGGCCGGTCAGGTAGAGGTTCTGCTCGCCCACGACCGGCAGGTCGTCGGTGCGCTTGACCTCGAACATGGTGTTGCTGGTCCACTGGCTGTTCTGCCAGCTCCAGACCTGACCGGTGAATTCACGGAAATTGATTTCCGGGTCGAAATTGGTGGCGAAGTACTTGCCGTGGGAACCGGCGTTGACGTCGAGGATGTCGATCGACTCGATCTTGTCGAAGTACTGTTGCTGCGCCAGGGCAGCATAGGCGTTGACCACGCCCGGGTCGAAACCGACGCCGAGGATGGCGGTGACGCCCTTTTCCTCGCACTCGGCCAGGTGTTTCCATTCGTAGTTGCCATACCACGGCGGGGTCTCGCAGATCTTGCCTGGCTCTTCGTGGATAGCGGTGTCCAGGTACGCGGCGCCGGTCTCGATGCAGGCGCGCAGCACCGACATGTTGAGGAATGCGGAACCCACGTTGATGACGATCTGCGATTCGGTCTCGCGGATCAGTGCCTTGGTCGCTTCCACGTCCAGGGCGTTCAGCGCGTATGCCTTGATGTCGGCGGGTTGCTTGAGGCTCCCCTTGGCTTGCACGCTGGCGATGATGGCCTGGCATTTGGAGATGTTCCGTGACGCAATCGCAATACGACCGAGCTCGTCGTTATGCTGCGCACACTTGTGGGCCACCACCTTGGCGACACCTCCTGCACCAATGATTAGGACGTTCTTCTTCAATTGTTTCACCTCCAGGGTACTGCGTTGTTGAAAGCGTTTAGTGATGTGGGCTGAAGCCCACCCTACGGTTGAAGCGGATCACCATCCGCCCCAGCGGTGCACGAGGTAGGGTGGGCTTCAGTCCACCACCACGGTCTCAGGACAGGCTGGACAGGTAGTCGTCGAACTCGAAGTTACGGACCACCTCGACACTGCCGTCGAGCTGCTTGACCACGATGGACGGCATTTTCAGGCCGTTGAACCAGTTCTTCTTGACCATGGTGTAACCGGCCGCGTCGATGAACGACAGGCGATCGCCGATCTGCAGCGGCTTATCGAACTGGTACTCGCCGAAGATGTCGCCGGCCAGGCAGGATTTGCCGCACACCATGTAGGTGTGTTCGCCGTTGTTGGGGGCCATCTTGGCGTTGAGGCGGTAGATCAGCAGGTCGAGCATGTGCGCTTCGATGGAGCTGTCGACCACCGCCAGGTGCTTGCCGTTGTACAGGGTGTCGAGCACGGTCACTTCCAGCGAGGCGCTGAGGGTGATGGCCGCTTCGCCCGGCTCCAGGTAGACCTGCACACCGTATTTTTCGGAGAACGCCTTGAGGCGTGCGCAGAAGGCATCGATCGGATAGCCCTCGCCGGTGAAGTGGATGCCGCCGCCGAGGCTGACCCACTCGACCTGCTGCAGCAGGTGGCCGAAGCGCTCCTCGATGGTGCCCAGCATCTTGTCGAACAGCTCGAAGCTGCCGTTCTCGCAGTTGTTGTGGAACATGAAGCCGGAGATCTTGCCGATCACCGCACCGATCTTCTCCGGGTCCCATTCGCCAAGGCGGCTGAACGGACGCGCCGGGTCGGCCAGCAGGTAGTCGGAGCTGCTCACCTGCGGGTTCACGCGCAGGCCGCGGATGGTGCCTTCGGTGGCCGCCTCGAAACGCTCCAGCTGGCCGATGGTGTTGAAGATGATCTTGTCGCAGTTGGCGACCATCTCTTCGACTTCATCGTCGGCCCAGGCCACGCTGTAGGCGTGGGTCTCGCCAGCGAACTTCTGGCGGCCGAGCTTGAGTTCGTAGAGCGACGAAGACGTGGTGCCATCCATGTACTGCTGCATCAGGTCGAACACCGACCAGGTGGCGAAGCACTTGAGCGCCAGCAGCGCCTTGGCGCCGGATTGCTCGCGCACGTAGGCGATCTTTTCCAGGTTGCCCAGCAGCTTCTGCTTGTCGATGAGGTAGTACGGCGTCTTGATCATCTCGAACCCCATGAAGGTCGGCCGATGGGGGCTCGATTCAGCCCCCGGAAAAAAGTGGACGCGAATTGTGCCGATAACCGACACATATCGAAAGAGCGAGGGGGGTATTTCGTCCGTTCGTTGGTCCTGGGCGCCACGCCAAAAGCACAAGGTGCCATCGGTTTGCGCCGAGCATGCCGATGACGGATGACAGGGGCATGACGCCGCCGGGCGGTCTATGGGGCGGGTTGCCGGTGAGGTCGGCCGATGCAGCGCTCATCCTTTATAGAAGCCGCACGTTACGCAAAGGCTTCGCGCCGGTATCACAGGGACAGGCAGACGAAACATGCTGCAAAACGATAGGCGCCCTGCTCAGCCCTGGCGGAACAGGCCGAGCAAGTGATCGGCGATGGCGCCTTCGATGGCATGGATGGCGAGTTTGGAGCAGTGCCCCAGGCGCGAGGTGACGATGCGGTGCAGGTGCAGCGACGGCATGCGGGCCTCGTACTCACGCAGGTCCCCCTTGATCAGCACCGGCAGGAAGTATTCGCCCTTGGCCCGGTAGTGTTCGATGAGCAGCCGCAAGCCGTCCTGGAACGGCAGTTCCTTGGAGGCGACCAGGCGATTGGCGCTGGGGATCTTCAGGTAGAGCCCGGCGTGGCCCATGGTTTCCCCCGGCAGGATATGAATGCCGGTGGGCTCCACCGCGTTGGGCGGGATGTCGTGAAAGGTGTCATGCCAGGCCTGCTCGTCCGGCAGGATGGTGATGTCGCCATGGTCGGCCTGGGGCACCACGAAGCTGTAGTTGCTGTAGAGCTTCTCCACATAGCCCGAATAGATGCACAGGCGGTTCTCGAACCGCTGCAGAAAGGCGATCGCTTCCCGGCGATTGGTAATGGCATCCAGGTCCCAGGCCAGGTCTCGCTGCCCCTGCAACTCGGTCCAGCGGGCATCGACATACACGGAAGAAGTAGCGGACATGGGCTCGCTCACGTCGGATTCATTTATCTGTCGACCAAACCCTTCGCAGAAAACATGCCAATGAATTCAGGTACTTGAATGGGGCGACAAGGCCGCTTCAGTACGTATTCGGCCGGCCCTCACAGTCGCAAACTGCCGCATTAGGTCACCTGCCCGGCCTCTGATCGACTGGGGCTCCGTCGATTGCCGAACGATGCAGTACAATCGCCGTTTTTCCAGATTGAGCGACCGGCCCTTCGATGATCGACCCCAAGCGCGTACTGCGCGCCCTTGCCGAACACTGGACGTTGCTCGAACCGCTCTGCGAGCGTTTCGATGCCGGCACCCTGAGCCTGGTCGAGCTGCGCAACCAGTTGGCTGCGCAACTGCCGGACAGCACGGCGGTGGACATTACCGCCCTGCTCGACCAGTGGATCCGCCTGGATATCCTGGTGCCCGTGGCCAAGAGCCCGAATCGCTTCGAGCTGAACGCCCAGATCCATGACTTCCTGGCCTACCTGCGCCGCGAACACCGCCTGGGCCTGTGCCTGGAGATCGAGGCGTACCTGCGCCACCTCGAACGCCTGGCCGGCTACATCCAGGACGCCTTCGAGGTGCGCGATGGCAACGACCTGGCCCGCCAGCTGCGCCTGCTCGACATGCGCGTGCGCGACGTGCTGAAAAAACTCGGCAACGACGAGCAGGCACTGGTCGCCGTGGCCGAACGGGCCAAGACCAGCGACCGGCAGATTCCCCTGCGCCAGCGCTACGCCGAAGTCCTGGCCACGTGGGACGAATACGTCGAGCCGATGATCCAGCTGGTGGCTGCCGACGGGGCGTTCGAACAGGGCGTCTACCGTGTCGAACACGTGCTGCTGCGTCTGCTCGGCGAACAGCAGCGCCTCGGCCAACTGGTCGACGACGACCTGCTGCTGCGCACCCATGCACGCATCCTGGAAATGCAGACCACCGCCCAGCTGACCCTGCGCAAGGCCCGCGAACTGCTGCTGCCGCTGCGCGAAGAAGCGCGCCGGCACAACGCCGTGACCCGCGGCGCGGCGCTGGCCCTGTCGGTGATCCGCAAGAAAGGCCTGGACGCCGTGCCGCAAGCCGCGATGCCGCTGTTCACCCGCCCGCAGAGCACCTTCCTTGGCAGCGCGTCGCAGGTCGAGGCGTATGTCTATGCCCTGGCGCGCTTCGAAGCCAAGCCGGCGCACTTCCCCAAGGCCAGTGGCAGCCGCAAGGGCGGCACGCCCAAGGCGCCGAAGACCGCCCGCGAGATGATCGAGCGCTGCGAACAGGCCCTGCCGCTGCCGGACCTGATGGTCTGGCTGCTGGAACAGGAGCCGGAAGGCGCCACCGACGAACTGTTGTACTGGTTCTCGCGCCTGTCACGTGATGGCCGCTTCCAGCGCGAGCGCCTGGAGCGCCGCCAGTACCTGACCCGCGAACACGAAGTGAGCCTGAGCTCCTACGCACTGGTGGGCCGCCCCAATGCCTGATTTTTTTGCCGGGCGGACAACGCTCCGCCGTACCGAACGCTCAGGTGGGAAACGCTTTGCGGCTTCCCACCCTACGACTGCCTGTGAGCATCACGCATGAATATTGATCTGAAAGAAATGACCCAGCTTTCAGCCGCCTTCCGCGAGCTGTTCAAGGGCTACCACATCTCCCGCAGCGAGCCGGAATGCTACGCCCAGCTGTCCAGCATGCAGGACCAGTACCGAGCGCTGTTCAAGGCCCTGGGCTTCGAGCTGGTCTGCGACCCGCGCGGCTTCTATTACTTCGTGCCTGAGCAGATGGGCGCCCAGGTCAATAAGACTGCCCAGCGCCTGGCGCTTTTCACCTTCATCCTGGTCGAGCACTTGGCCGACCAGGGCCGCGACCCGCTGTCGGTGCTCGACGGCGGCAGCATCGGCCGTGACGAGCTGCCAGCCCTGCTGGACAAGTACCGCGACCTGTTCCTGCAGGCAGAAGTGACCACCCATGAAGAGCTGGAAGACAAGATCATCCGCCGCCTGACCCAGCTGGGTTTTGCCGAGGACAGCAACGGCGTGTACCGCTTCCTGCCGCCGATGCACCGCTTCCTCGACGTGTGCCTGTCGGTGCAGCACGACCGCGACCTGGCCGCCAACCTCTACAGCAGTGACCTGTCGCTGCCAGCCCCCGTGCTGATCGACGACGACAGCGGCGAGCCGATCATCGCCCTGGACGGTAGCGACGAAGAAACAGAAGAATCCGAAGACGATGCCCTGGCCCGCGCCATGGCCGAAGAACGCGCTTCCCAGGAGATGGACGCATGAGCCAGGAACGCTACGGCATCCGCCGTTTTGCCCTGCTGAACACCGCCGGCTACAGCCTGGGCCTGTTCCCGCTGGAAAACCCGCTGTCGGTCTACGGCGCCAACAACCTCGGCAAGTCGGCCTCGATCAACGCCCTGCAGTTCCCGATCCTGGCGCGCATGTCGGACATGAGCTTCGGCAAGTACAGCCTGGAGCAGTCGCGCAAGTTCTACTTCGCCACCGACACCAGCTACATCCTGGTGGAAGTCGCCCTGCCCCACGGCCCCCATGTGATCGGCGTGGCCGGACGCGGCCCGGGTGGTGGTTTCGGTCACCAGTTCTTCGCCTACCAGGGCACGCTGGACCTGGACCACTACCAGAAGAACGGTACCTGCCTGCGCCAGCGCGAGCTGTTCGCCAACCTCGAGCGCGAAGGTATCAAGGCCTACGAGCTAAAGCCGGATGAACTGCGCCGCCTGCTGGTCGGTGGCCACACCTCGATCCCGCTGGACCTGACGCTGATCCCGCTGCGCTCCACCAGCGAGCAGAGCCTGAAGACCTTCCGCGCACTGTTCATCAACCTGCTGCACATGCGCGAGATCACCGCCGCCAAGCTCAAGCAGCTGTTCCTCGACGCCTTCGAGCACAGCCTGCGTTCGGGCAGCGTGGATTACATCGCCGCCACCGAGGAAGCCTTCCGCGACGTGCGCCGCATGGAGCAGGACTACCAGGCGCTGGTCACCGCCGGCCCGCTGATCGAGGCCCTGTCCGGCGGGGTAGCCCAGCGCGAACAACTGCGCGGCAAGCTGCACCGCCTCTCGCCGCTGCTCGACTCGCTGCTGGGTACCTGGCAGGACTACGCCGGCGCACGCCGCGAAGAACTGGTGATCCAGGCCGAGCACTACCGCGGTGAACAGGACGGCCTGCAACAGGAACAACGCGGCGGCACCCAGGAACTGATGCGCATGGAGCGCGAGATCAGCGAAATCCAGCGCTGGCTGGGCGAGCTGTCAGTGCTGAAGAACCGCTTCGCGCTGGTCGAGGACGTTCAGGTCCTGGAAGCGCAACTGCTGGCCGCCAAGGACGCTCACGACGAACTGGCCGGAGCCCTGGCCCAGTCGCGGCAGTTCTCCAGCGAAGACCTGGACGAACGCCTGCGTGACCTGGAAAAACGCCTGAAGTCGGTCAAGCAGCAGCTCGACCATGCAGACAACAACAGCTACTCGCGCCTGCGTGAAGAATTTTCCCAGGCCGATGTCGACCGCCTGATGCGCCTGTTCAACGGCCAGCTGTTCAGCCTGCCACTGGGTGAAAAAGGCATTCAACTGGACGATGGCGAGGCCTGGGTGAAATCCCTAGAAGCCGTGCTGGATGGCTTCAAGGGCGAGCAGTTCCACGTGCCCGGCCTGACCATCGACCTGTCGCACATCGAGCCGCCAGCATTGCAGGCCCTGGCCGACCGCGCCGCCCTGCGCGACCAGAAGGACCGCCTCGACCGCGAGTACAAGCAGCTCAAGACCCAGCAGGCGGTCGCCGCCGACCGTGCCGCGAGCAAGGCCCAGGCCGAGCAGCTGTACCAGGCCGTGCTGGATGCGCAGAAGGCCCTGGAAGACTTCCGCCGCAGCCAGACCCTGACCGTGGAAGAGCCGCTGAAGCTGGAGCAACTGGCGCAGCTGGAAGCCGCCCAGGACGAGCTCAAGCGTGCCAGCGATGCCTTCGCCGAGCGCGTGCAGCAGCTGTCCGCCAAGCTGCAACTGGTGGGTCGCCAACTGGCCGACCTGGAAGCCAAGGAACGCACCTTGGAAGACGCCCTGCGCCGTCGCCAGCTGCTACCGGCCGACCTGCCCTTCGGCACGCCGTTCATGGACCCGGTAGACGACAGCCTGGACAACCTGCTGCCGCTGCTCAACGATTACCAGGACGCCTGGCAGGGCCTGCAACGGGTCGACGGCCAGATCGACGCGCTGTACGCCCAGGTGCGCCTCAAGGGCGTGGCCAAGTTCGACAGCGAAGACGACGTCGAACGTCGCCTGCACCTGCTGGTCAACGCCTATGCCCACCGCCAGGACGAAGCCCTGACGCTGGCCAAGGCGCGCCGTGCCGCCGTTACCGATATCGCCCGTACCCTGCGCAATATCCGCAGCGACTACGACAACCTGGAACACCAGCTGGCGCTGTTCAACCGCGAGATCAACAAGCGCCAGGTCTCCAACCTGGAGAGCTTCCGCATCGTCCTGGCACCGAACAAGGACGCGCTCAAGCACATCGACCAGATCATCCACAGCGCCGGCCAGTACGAGGAAGGCGAAACCCTGTCGGTGTTCGATCTGCAGCAAAGCAGCGACCAGGACGCGAAGAACGAGGAAGCCAAGGAGTACCTGGCCCGCCTGGTGGCTGCCAACCAGAACCAGCTGGGCCTCAAGGACCTGTTCGAGCTGGCGTTCGAGATCACCAAGGTGCACGGCCAGCCGGTCATTCACACCGACATCGATGGGGCGGCCAGTAACGGCACGACCATGACCATCAAGGCGCTGACCAACATGTACCTGTTGCTGCACCTGATGGACCGTGAGCAGGCCGGACGGGTGCGCCTGCCGTACTACCTGGACGAGGCGGCGGACATCGACGAACGCAACCAGCAGGCGCTGATCGAAACCAGCCTGCAGCTGGGCTTCGTGCCGATTCTGGCTTCGGTAAAGCCGCAGGTTTCCGCCCACGTGGCCATCGACCTGGAAGGCGGCAGCGGCCCGAACGGCATCTACATCGACGAAGCGGACTGGAAGTTCATCAAGCCGCGGGAGAGTGCCAAGGGGCAGGAAGCGCCTCAGCAGGCAGAAGCGGCCGAGCCGGCCTGAGGCCCGGCGCACTCGCGCCGTTCTATCGGGTACACACCTCGCGGCTTAAGCCCCTCCCACAATCCGACCGGTGTGGGAGGGGCTTTAGCCGCGAGCGTTTTCGGGAGCCATAAAAAAGCCGTACCCCTTAACGGCGATACGGCAGCGAACCTGTACTTGAAAGACATGGCCCGGCAACACCCCGGGCCACACGTCAGGGCTTCAACGCGATCTTCGGCGCCCAGCGCAGCCATTCCTCATTCACATCGTCATGCAGGGCGAAGGTCTGCTGCGGCAGAGCGGGCCCGCCCATGTCCGCATTGTTTGGCGTGGCAAAGGCAATGCCGCCACCAATGACTGCCTCCAGGGACTCGGTGCGCACCTTCACGCCACTGAACAGGCTGGCATCCACCCCAATACCGCTGGCGTTCCAGAACCGGCTGCCACTGCGAACCAGCGGCGCATAACGCGGCTCGATAAGCACATGGATCAGCACACGGTCCGCGGTCGGCCCCAGTTCGAAATCGGTGACCTTGCCCACCGGCACTTCACGGTAACTGACGATCACTCCCGGCTTGATCGAGCCGCGCCGTGCGGCACTCAGCACGAGGCGCAATCCTTCTTCGCGGGCACTGACATTGGGCGGTGCGGGAATCGCGGTGAAATGACTCTGAGCCGCGCCCTCCTTGCTGGACGGCAGCACCTCCAGGTACTGACCAGTGACCAGGGTTTCCAGGTTGGCCGCACCGCTGAGGCTGACCTCAGGCTTGACCACCCAGAACTGCGTGCCGACACGGGCGATCTGCTTGGCCGCCTGGTTGATCCGCGCGTTGAGGATGACCGCCTGCAGATCGTCGGTCAGCGCAATGCTTTCGACCTTGCCCACTTCCAGCCCCTTGTAGCGGATGGCGGTGCCAGGACTCAGGCCGTCGCCGCTGGGCAGCTGAATGGTGATGCGCTGCCCACTCTGAATCGCGTCATCACGGCTGCCATACAGGGCAAAACGCTGCACGCGTTTACCGGACGACGTCGCTTTGAGATCAGGCGTCTCGAAGGTGATGCCACCGGCCAACAGCGTCTGCAGCGACTCACTCTTCACCTCGACACCAGACAGGCCGCCCTTGAGCGTGACACCGCTGGCGTTCCAGAAACGGGTGGTGCGGTTCACCAGGTGCGCGTAGTCCGGCTCGATGTGCACGCCGAGCACCACCTGCTGGTCATCACGCGACAGCTGGAAGCTCTGGACCGAACCGACCTTGACCTGCCGGTAGAGCACGGGACTGCCAACCTCGAGCGAACCGCGCGTGTCGCTGAACAGCACCAGGTGCAAGCCTGGCGCATCCAGATTCAGCGGCGGCGCCTTGGAGCGGGCTTCGAATTCGCGCGTAGCAACAGCACCTTTTTCGCCTGGGCGTATGGCGATGTAGTTGCCCTTCACCAAGGCTTCCAGCCCGGTGATGCCTGCCAGGGAAATCGACGGTTTGACCACCCAGAACTGGGTTCCCTCGACCAGGTAATCCTCTGTCCGCGGATCCAGGGCCAGCTCGGCAACGGCACCAGTGAGGTCATCGTTGACCTTGAGGTCTTTCAGCGTGCCGGCCTGGATACCGTTGTACATCACAGGCGTACGGCCAGCCTGCAGGCCTTCGAAATCCGGGAATTTGACCTGTACGCGGATACCGGCCTGGGCCGCATCGAAATCCTCGTACAGCCGGAACGGGATGTTCGGATCGGTCGGCGGACTGTCCTTGCGGTGCTCGGGCGTGGCGAAAGCGATACCGCCGGCGACGATACTCGCCAAGGACTCGCTGCGCAGTTTGAAGCCGGAGAAGTCGGCATTGACCGTGATGCCGCTGGCATTCCAGAAGCGCGTGTGTTTGCGCACGAGATCGGTGTAGGCCGGCTCGATGAAGACCTTCACTTCCACGGTTTTCTGGTCGCTGGCCAGGCTGTAGCTCTTCACCCGACCGACCTGGATCTGCTTGTAGAACACCGGGCTGTCGCGGTCCAGGGAGCCAAGGCGCTCGGCCTTCAGCACCAGGTGCAGGCCCGGTCGATCATCCGACAGCGGTGGCGCCTCGGGCAGCGCCTTGAACTTCAAGACCGACTCGCCGTCGCCCGGGCTGACGGCAATGTAGTTGCCCGAGACCAGCGTCTCCAGACCGGTGATGCCCGCCAGGCTGACGCTGGGTTTGACCAGCCAGAAACGGGTGTTTTCGCGCAGGTGAGGCTCGACCTCCTGCTTCATTTCAATGGTCGCGATGACGCCTCGGCGCTCACCGGTATCGTCCAGGGCCATGGCCACGACCTTGCCGATCGACATGCCTTTGTAGATGACCTCGGTCTTACCGGCCTGGATCCCTTCGCCACTCTCGAAGATCACCTGAATCTCGATACCCGCTTCGCTGTAGGCGCGCCAGGCCAGCCAGCCGCCAATCAGCAGGGCAATCAGCGGCAGGACCCAGATGGCCGACCAGTTGGACGCGGGGCGGGTTTTAGCCAGGGGAAGCTCATTCATGGACGTCAGCCGACTCCGTGTTATCCCAGATCAGACGAGGGTCAAAGGTCAAAGCGGCCAGCATGGTGAGGATCACCACGCTGGCGAATGCGGCACCACCCATACCGGGCTCGATGCTCGCCAGGCTGCCGAAATTGACGACAGCCACCAGGATCGCGATGACGAAGATATCGAGCATCGACCAGCGTCCGATCCATTCGATGAAGCGGTACATCAGATTCCGCTGGCGCGCCGACATCGGCTGGTGGCGCTGGACGGAATAAAGCAACAGAGCGATACCCACCAACTTGAAAGTGGGCACCAGGATACTGGCGATGAAGACCACGGCAGCGATGGGCAGCATGCCGTAGTTAACCAGCTCGATGACGCCCGACATGATGGTATCGGACTGCCCACGGCCGAGCGAATTGACCGTCATGATCGGCAGCATGTTCGCCGGGATATAGAGAATCGCGGCCGTGATCAGCAGTGCCCAGGTACGCACCAGGCTGTTGGGACGGCGGGCGTGCAACATGCCACCGCAACGCGTGCAGTACTGGTGCCCGCTGCTCTCCTCCTGACGGTTGAGCTGGTGGCATTCGTGGCAAATCAGCAGCCCCGCATCAATCGCCCGCATGAATATCCTCCCCGGAGAGCGCTTCCCATATCTGGTGCGGCGACATCGTCACCTCGAGCCAGACCTGCAACAGCAGCAGGGCAATGAAACAGACCAATCCCAGTCCCAGGCTGACATCGGCGATGTCGACCAGCTTGACCAGAGCCACCAGAGTGCCCATCAGGTAAACCTCCAGCATCCCCCATTCACGCATGTGGTGGTAAATGCGGTACAGGAGCAGGCCGTAGCTGCGACCGATATCCAGCCGGATACTCATTAACACCGCAAACTGGCACAACAACTTAAGCAGGGGCACCGCCATGCTGCACAGGAACACCACCACGGCGATGCCCTGCATGCCACTGTCATAGAGGCCCAACACACCACTCCAGACAGTGTCGCTGCTGGTTTGCCCCAAGAGATTGAGCTGCATGATCGGCAGGAAGTTGGCCGGCGCGTACAGCAGCAGCGCTGCAATCACCAGGGCCAAGCTGCGACGGACGACCTGATGCCGATGGGTATAGAGTTCGTAGCCGCAGCGCGGGCATTCGACCCGCTCACCATGATCGACAAGCTGAGGCTTGCGCATCAGCAGGTCGCACTCATGACAAGCGATCAGGTCCTCCAAAGGCAGTTCCGCCAACGGAGTGGGGGCAGCCGAATCAGGCATGGAGCATGCTCTCGAAAATATCCGCTTATTCTAGTCGAGCCCTGATTCGAATAAACCAGAGGCCGCATATTTGAGCAGCCTGGTAGGCAAAGGTTGCGGGGGACAGTACGGGTTTGAGGGCACGTGAAAAGGTCCATTCCGCCCTGCTGCTTTTTCCGCCG
>NZ_JAOCAH010000015.1 GCF_029839275.1 Pseudomonas sp. GD03944 | reverse complement strand
AGCGTTCGAGGTGGGTTTCTTGAGCCGGGTGCATCAGCGGTTGTGTTCTCCGTTGGGCGGTAACCATCAGGCGCGGCAGGCGGTGTTGCGGTTGTAGAGGATCACTGTAGGAGCGGGCTTGCCCGCGAGCTTTTTATCCGACCGACACATTGGTGTTGGGGCGGTTACCGTGGAGCTCGCGGACAATCGGAATGCCGCTCAGCCGCTCCTACGGGGACGACCACGCCTTGGCGACTTTGCCCAGGGAATTCGGGTTTCTTTCGAAGGATTCGATCAGCAATTCGGCGAGGATGCGCACTTTTTGCGACGGGTGCGGGCTGGGCGGTCGCACCACGTAGACGTCACCCACCGGTAGCGGGTAGTTGGCCATGATCGGCACGAGTGCGCCGGTCGCCAGGTACTCGTAGGTCACACAGTCGGGCAGCCAGGCAATGCCCAGGCCGGCTGCCGCGGCGCTGGCGATGGCCGCGCCGTTGTCGCTCTTGAAACGCCCCTGGGGCTGCACGGTGACGAGGTTCTGGCCATCCATGAAGCGCCAGGCTTCGGCGCCGACCAGGGCCTGGTGGTTGACGATGTCGTCCGGCGTTTGTGGCTCGCCATGTGCGCGGATGTAGTCGGGGCTGGCGACGAGCTGGCCGAAGATCCGGCCCACGCGCCTGGCCATCAGGTTGGAATCGCGCAGGGCGCCGACCCGGATCGCACAATCGAAGCCTTCTGCGATCAGGTCGACGAAGCGATCGGCGTAGGCGGTATCGATCTGAAGCCGCGGGTGGCGGCGGGCCATTTCCGCCAGCACCGGGGCGAAATGTATCGGGCCCGAGGACAGCGGAACCGCGACCCGCAAGCGCCCGCGCAGGTCGCCGGCGGGCAGGATGATGTCCTTGGCCATTTCGATTTCGGCGCTGGCGCGGGCCGCGTGCTCCCGAAAGGTCACGCCGGCTTCCGTGAGGGCGGCGCCACGGGTGGTGCGTGCGAGCAGCTGGATGCCCAGTTCCGCCTCGAGCCGGAACAGCCGCCGGCTGACGATCGATTTGGAGACGCCCAGGCGCCGAGCGGCGGCCGAGAGCCCGCCGGCATCGGCGACTTCAACGAAGGTCTGCAGGTCTTCCAGGTCCATATCGGCGTTCCACTTTTCGCGACACAGATAGCCGCATGGCGACACTACCGCATCGGAATCCGCGACAGCAATATGGCTGCCAGGCAATGACGCCACAGCCTCTCTCACGAGAAAGGCTTCCGAATCCGCAACCCTGTGTAGGTGGCCAACATGATGAACAGAAATGAGCTGCGCCGCGCTGACATCAATCTGCTGGTGGTCTTCGAGTCGATGATGCACGAACGCAATGTCAGCCGTGTCGGCGAGAAGCTGTTCCTGGGTCAGCCGACCATCAGTGCGGCCCTGGGCCGTCTGCGGCATCTGTTCGGCGACCCGCTGTTCATTCGCACGGGGCGGGTAATGGAGCCGACCGCACGGGCCCAGGAGATCTTTTCCAACCTGACGCCGGCGCTCGATGGCATTGCCGCCGCGCTGAGCCGGTGCGAGGCGTTCAACCCGGCCACGAGTGACGCCACGTTTCATGTCGGTCTTTCCGACGATGTCGAGTACGCCTTGTTGCCCGGTTTGCTGCGCCGCCTGCGCAGCGAGGCGCCGAACATTACGCTGGTGGTGCGCCGCACCGATCAATGGCAGCTGCCGCAGTTGCTTGCCTCGGGGGAGATTTCCCTGGGTATCAGCCCTACCTTGCACTTGCCCGCCAATGCGCGGTGCAAGGGCTTGCTGTCGAGTCGGCCGATGCTGCTGCGCGCTGACTCGCAGCCTGGCGAGCTGAACCTGGATGAATTCTGTAGCCGATCCCACGCCGTCGTGTCGTCCATGGGCAATGTGGCCGAGGATGCCGACCGCGCCCTCGGCGCGATCGGGCGTCGGCGCAAGGTTGTGCTGGCCGTACCGCAGTTCAGCGCGTTACCCATGCTGATGGCTGGCAGCGACATGGTCGCGATCGTGCCGGATTATGTGGCGCACGCGATGGCGGGCCAGGCGGGCTTGCGGGCCGAAGAGGTGCCCGTTGCGCTGCCGCAACAAGCGCTGTCGATGGTCTGGCGAGGGGCGACTCACAGTGATGCCGGCGAGCATTGGCTGCGTTCGCGCTGCAGTGCGTTGCTGGGTAAATCGCACGTAGAGCCGGCGAGTCCAACGCTGCTGAGGTCGGTGTTGGCCGCTGCTTGACCCGCGTGGTTTGTATGTCACGGCGATTGGGTGCCCTGGGTATCGCTGCGCTCAACCCAGGCTACGGGGTGCTTGGGCGTAGGATGGATTGAGCCGCGCGATACCCATCAGCTTCCTCATGTCACGTTGCGTTTCCGCTGCAACAGCAGGGCGCTTAGCATCTCGTTCAGGCGGGAAGCACATCTGTATCCGGCCTGGCATCGTTCGCGCGGTTGTACAAGTTCGATCTGCCTGCTTAGCTGTTTAGCGCGCCGATGCGTCGATGAACGCAGGTTTTTGACGAATCAGTGATACAGGTCTCAGGTCAGCCCCCTGCAAAAAATCTGTACAGAGGCTATATATGCATAGCTGTTGTACAGCTATTGCTGTCCAGGTTGACATCGCCTTGCTGGCCAGGCGAACCGCCGATCCGTTATCCCAAATTCGACTACGTGTACCGCCACGTTGCAGCGGTATTCTCAGTGTTCGAGGGATCGCCGATGGCACTGGATCTGAATGGAGTCAGGCAGGGTTTGGCCCGTTATCGGGTTGCGCTGGCCCGTCGTCCCGACGGTAGCGTGCTACCTGGCTTTGCGCACAACGGCAGGCGTTTCGAGCGTGAGGTGAATGCCAGCTAACGTAGTGCGAATGGCCACGTTCGATCTGATTGCCGAATGTGCCGATTCGCCAATCTCCGCTGTCGTTGACCACCGCAGCGGTAATGATTTGCCGACCTATACCCACGCATCGATTCGTAGGACACGAGGCGCCAGTCTGTGGGAACCGGCGACTCAAGAGTTCGTGAGGCTACACACTCCGGCTGCTTTTTTTAGCGCCACTTGCTTCTGCCAGGATGGGCAACCTACCGAGGTGTCATGTGGGACGTATCAGGAAGAAAAACAGGCTCGTCAGGGCCTATGCGCTGTGCGAGTGGCCGTGTCTGGCGGCTATCGTGTGCGCGATCGTGGCGCTCTTGTGGCAACTGTTCTTCGCTGCGCCCATTCTCTCGGCCGCAGCAACCCCAACCGCTCCTGGCTATCAGCGTTCCCTCCAGGAACTCGATTCCGATTGCCACTACACCCAGCCCCAACCCCGGGCCGTGGAAAACTGCACGGGTTATTGCAGCACCGACGGCGCGAGCACGGCTGCCATGCTGGATATCCCGGGCTTCGACCTGTCGATCCTGACCTGCACGGATTCCGATCGTTATCAGCGCGAGGTAAGCCTCATCGGTGATGACGCGCTGCACGAGTTGGCCATCGAGGTCGTCAGAAGCGTCCACGTCTTCTGATCACGGTGTTGCCCTGACGCACGTGAATGACCTTGCCGGGCTCATGGCGTTTCGCGCTTGAGCCGCAACAGCAGGGCGATCAGCGCGTCGATGTCGGCATCGGTGGTTCGCCAGGAGCTGACGCTCAGGCGGAACGCCGGGCGGCCTTGCCAGACGGTGGGGCCGAACCAGGTATCGCCTGAGGCCTGGGCGGCCTGGCGGATGGCGACGGTCTGTTCGTCAGAATCGGCCTGTACCAGCACCTGGTTGAGGTGCACGCGATTGAGCACCTGGTAACCGTCGGCGCGCAGGGCTTCGGCGAGTCGCCCGGCCTGGGCGATGTGGCGGTCGATCAGTTCACGCAGGCCATCACGGCCGAGGCTGGCCAGGGCCGCCCAGATGGCGATGCCCCGGGCGCGGCGGGAGAACTCCAGGGTGAGGTTTTTCTGCGCGTCTTTGGAGGCCGTGGCGTAGGCTGCGTCGCTGTTCATGGCCGAGGCCAGGGCGTCGGCGTCGCGGCAGATGGCCATGGCGCTGTCGTAGGGGGTGTTGAGCCATTTGTGGCCGTCGGTGGTCCAGCTGTCCGCCAGTTCGACGCCGTCGGCCTGGGCGGCGGACGACGAGGCGCGCGCCCACAGGCCAAAGGCGCCGTCCACATGCACCCAGGCGCCGGCGGCCTTGGCCCGGGGGATGAGTTCGGCGAAGCGGTCGAACTCGCCGGTGTTCACCTCGCCGGCCTGCAGGATCAGCAGGGTGCGGTCGTCCAGTTCCGGCAGGCGCTGCGGGTCGATGCGGCCATGGGTGTCTACCGGTGCGTAATGCAGGCGGCCCATGCCGAAGCCGAGCACGCGCAGGGCCTTTTTCACCGTGATGTGGGCGGTTTCCGAGAGCACCACGCGGATCTCCGGGGCGCCGATCAAACCGTACTGGTCGAAATCCCAGCCAAGTCTGGCCAGCAACTGACGCCGTGCCGCGGACAGGCAGGCGAGGGTGCAGGCGGTGGCACTGGTGCCAAAACCCACGGCGCTGTCGGTAGGCAGGCCCAGGGCTTCGCAGACCCAGCGCCCGGCGACTTTTTCCAGTTTGTCGGCGATGGGCGAGTTGTCGAAGGAGGAGGCGCACTGGTCCCAGGCCAGCACCATGCGCTCGGCCGCTGCGGCGGCGGGCAGGGTGGCACCGATGACGAAGCCGAAGTAGCGCGGCCCGTTGGACACGACGGTGGCCGGCGAGCCCAGTTCATCGAGCTGTTGCAGCACCTGGTCGGCCAGTTGGCCTGTGGTGGGCAGCGGTTGGTCGAAGGCGCTCAGAGCATCGAGAGCCGACTGATCGGGGAACACCCGGCGCGTGGCGGAGCTGTCCAGGTAGGCCAGGGCGCGGCGATCCGCGTCGGCCAGCAGTGCGCGTTCAGTGGTGCTCATGGGGTGTGGCCTGTTATCGAAGGTGATCGACATACGCTAGCCGAGGCCGGTGATTACCGGCAGATACAGCCCGCGAGGGCTTTGGACGGAACAGTGGGGCCGTGATGGTGAGGTGGACCGGTACAGCGGGGGATTTGGCCGTACAGTTGGGCTGACGCGAGTCAAGAGCTTCGCCCCGGGTCGGGGCTCCCACAGGTGCGGTGTGTAGGAGCCGCGCCCCGCGGCGAATCGCAATATGTGCTGTTTGTAGGGTGGATGACGCTTTTTCCATCCACCGTTGGGCGAAGAGTCGCCAGTGAATGGTGGGAACGATCAAGAGCTTCGCCCCGGGGACGGGGCTCCCACTAGGGCGCCCTGGGTTCATGCTTACCTGTAGGAGCCGCGCCCCGCGGCGAATGGTGGGTACGCCCAAGAACGTAGGATGGATAGCGTTTCTTCATCCACCACCGAGTGGTATTCACGGTGGATGGGTGAAGCGTCATCCACCCTACGGTTTATTGGTTTTCACCGGGCTCGTAGGGTGGCTGCACGTTCTGTGGGTGACGCGGAGCGTCACGGGAGGCGTTCCCACGCAGAGCGTGGGAACGATCATGCGGTTAAGGCCCCAGCATGTCGTGCATGGCGATGATCTGTTCGGCCACCTGGATGAGCTTTTGCTGGCGGCTCATGGCCTGGCGTCGCATGAGGGTGTAGGCGTCTTCTTCGTTGCAGCTTTTCATTTTCATCAGCAGGCCCTTGGCCAGTTCGATGCGCTTGCGTTCGGCGAGCTGGGCATCGCGGGCTTGCAGTTGGGCGCGCAGGGCCTGGTCGCTCTCGAAGCGGGCCATGGCCACGTCGAGGATCGGTTGCAGGCGCTGGGCGTGGATGCCTTCGACGATGTAGGCGCTGACGCCGCTCTGGATCGCCTGGCGCATCACGCCGGGGTCGTGTTCGTCGGTGAACATGACGATGGGGCGCGGCTGGTCGCGGCTGACCAGTACCACTTGCTCCATGACGTCGCGGCCGGGGGATTCGGTGTCGATGAGGATGACGTCAGGCCGCACGGCCTCGACCCGTTCGGGCAGGTCGATGGTCAGCCCGGATTCGTCGACCACCTCGAAGCCGGCCTCGATCAGCGCGCTCTTGAGGCGCCCGACCTTCTTCGGGGTGTCGTTGATCAGCAGGATACGCAGCATGGTGAGTTCTCCGGGCGGTTACAGGGCGACAGCGGGGCTGTCGGCCAGGGCGTGGAGAGTGAAACTGCGGGCGTAACCGGCCGGGTCGCTGCCGTCCCAGTGGGTGCCGTCGAGCAGGGTGGAGCGGCGCATATCGGCAGGCACCGGGATATTCAGCGCCTCGGCGGCCTCGCGGTAAAGCGTCAGTTGCTGCACCTGGCGGGCGAGGCCGAGGTAATCCGGGTCGTCCCTGAGCAGGCCCCAGCGGCGGAATTGGGTCATGAACCACATGGCGTCGGACAGGTAGGGCTGGTTCACCGCGCCATTGGCATGGAAGCGCAGGCGGTGGGCGTCCTGCCAGGCGTGGCCGAGGCCATCCTGGTACTGGCCGAGAAAGCGCGGCTGGATGGCCGACAGCGGGGCGTCGACGTACTCGCTGCCGCTGAGCAACTGGGCGGTGCTGCGTCGGTTTTCCTCGTTCTCATCGATGAAGCGGCTGGCTTCGAGCACGGCCATGACCAGGGCGCGGGCGCTGTTGGGGTGTTTGTCGACGAATGCCTGGGTGCAGCCCAGAACCTTTTCCGGGTGGTCGGGCCAGATCGCCTGAATGGTGGTCAGGGTGCAGCCGAGGTTTTCTTCCACGGCCTTGGCGGTCCAGGGCTCGCCGACGCAGAAGCCGTCGATGCGCCGGGCCTTGAGGTGTTCGATCATCTGCGGCGGCGGGACCACCACGCTGTCGACATCGCGCAGGGGGTGGATGCCCTGGCTGGCGAGCCAGTAATAGAGCCACATGGCGTGGGTGCCGGTGGGGAAGGTCTGGGCGAAGGTCAATCTTGCTTCATTTTGGTGCGCGCGTTTGCGCAGTGCCTCGCCGGAGGTCACGCCGGACGCCTGCAGTGGCTGGGACAGGTTGATGCTCTGGCCGTTCTGGTTGAGCCCCATGAGCACGGCCATGTCGGTTTGCGGGGCGCCACCCAGGCCGAGCTGCACGCCGTAGATCAGGCCGTACAGGCTGTGGGCGGCATCCAGCTCGCCGCTCAACAGCTTGTCGCGCAGGCCGGCCCAGGAGGCCTGGCGGTGCAGGCGCAGGCTCAGGCCGTGCTTCTCGGCAAAGCCCTGGGTGGCCGCGACGATGACCGAGGCGGCGTCGTTGAGGGCCATGAAGCCGATGTTCAGCACGCTCTTTTCCGGTGCATCACTGCCGTTGACCCAGGCCAGTGGGGTGCTGTGGGTGGTTTCGTGCTCGCTCATTGCGCCTGTCCTTGTTCCAGCAAAAAGCGCCGTGCCAATGGCGGCGTGCCGGCCACCATCAGAACGACGCCGTTGTCATTCGGTCGATCACGCGCGGGGAGAGAGCGTGTCTGCAACAGGCTGTAGCAAGCGATATGCCAGCGGACAGAAAAAAAGCCCCGACAGAGCGGGGCTTAGGCGGAGGCGGGGTGGTTCAGCGTTCGAGCATCTGCCGTACGGTGGATTGCGGGATCTGCTGGCGGCGGCCTTCGCTGTCGGTGAATTCGAGCATGCCGGTGTCTTCGTCCAGCTCGGGTTTGCCGTCGCTGGTGAGCATCTGGCCGTCGGTGGTGGTGATGATGTATTCGCTGCTACAGCCCGCCAGCGCGAACAGGCACAGCAGGGCAATGATCCAGTGCTTCATGGGCGTCTCCTTGGGTGTGTGCGGTTCCAGGGTGCTTCCTTTCAGACGGTAGCTGCTGGGAGCGGCGGGGCAAGCGGTGGGGGAAGAAATGTGTGGGATGGGAAGCGGTGAGCTGGATATGGGTGTTGGTCGGAATACCCGGGTATCGCTTCGCTCCACCCAGGCTACGGCTTTGCGTGCGAACCCTGTAGGAGAGGCCTTGGCCTCGAGCTCGGCGGTCTGTTCCTGATGTCTATGTGTCGGGTGGATCAAGAGCTCGCGGGCAAGCCCGCTCCTACAGGGTGCGCTGTTTGTAGGTTGGATGACGCTCTTTTCATCCACCATGAATATCCAACTCCCCATGGGGTGGATGATGAAGCGCCATCCACCCCGCGTCGTTGCTTTTATCCGCCCATAAAAAAGCCCCGCACGAGGCGGGGCTTTTCTGATGCTGAGGACTGCTTAGGCTTGAACGACCGGGATGTTGGCGTTCGCGGCCGCTTCGCGGAACTCGGCGATCTGGTCGAAGCTCAGGTAGCGGTAGATGTCGCCAGCCATGCTGTCGATATCCTGCGCGTAAGCCATGTACTCCTCGACGGTCGGCAGTTTGCCGAGAATCGAAGCGACCGCTGCCAGTTCGGCAGAAGCCAGGTACACGTTCGCGCCGTCACCCAGGCGGTTCGGGAAGTTACGGGTCGAGGTCGAAACCACGGTGGAGTTGGCGGCGACGCGTGCCTGGTTACCCATGCACAGCGAGCAACCCGGCATTTCCATGCGGGCACCGGCCTTGCCGTAGATTCCGTAGTAGCCTTCTTCGGTCAGCTGGTGGGCATCCATCTTGGTCGGCGGCGACAGCCACAGACGGGTCGGGATACCGCCCTTGACCTTGTCCAGCAGCTTGCCGGCAGCGCGGAAGTGACCGATGTTGGTCATGCACGAACCGATGAACACTTCGTCGATCTTGTCACCGGCAACGGTGGACAGCAGACGGGCGTCGTCCGGGTCGTTCGGGGCGCACAGGACCGGCTCGTTGAGCTCGGCCAGGTCGATCTCGATGACTTCGGCGTACTCGGCGTCCTTGTCGGCTTCCATCAGCACCGGCTTGGCCAGCCAGGCTTCCATCGCCTGGGCGCGACGCTCCAGGGTACGGGCATCGCCGTAGCCTTCGCTGATCATCCAGCGCAGCAGAGTGATGTTGGACTGCAGGTACTCGGCGATGGCCGATTCCGGCAGCTTGATGGTGCAACCGGCAGCCGAACGCTCGGCGGAGGCGTCGGACAGTTCGAACGCCTGCTCGACGGTCAGGTTGTCCAGGCCTTCGATCTCGAGGATGCGGCCGGAGAAGATGTTCTTCTTGCCTTTCTTCTCGACGGTCAGCAGGCCTTTCTGGATGGCGTAGTAAGGGATGGCATGGACCAGGTCACGCAGGGTGATGCCAGGCTTCATCTTGCCCTTGAAACGCACCAGAACGGATTCCGGCATGTCCAGCGGCATGACGCCGGTGGCCGCGGCGAACGCCACCAGGCCGGAACCGGCCGGGAAGGAGATGCCGATCGGGAAGCGGGTGTGCGAGTCACCACCGGTGCCGACGGTGTCCGGCAGCAGCATGCGGTTCAGCCAGCTGTGGATGATGCCGTCGCCCGGACGCAGGGACACGCCGCCACGGGTGCGGATGAAATCCGGCAGGGTGTGGTGGGTGGTGACGTCGATCGGCTTCGGATAGGCCGCGGTGTGGCAGAAGGACTGCATGACCAGGTCAGCGGAGAAGCCCAGGCACGCCAGGTCTTTCAGCTCGTCGCGGGTCATCGGGCCAGTGGTGTCCTGGGAGCCGACGGTGGTCATCTTCGGTTCGCAGTAGGTGCCCGGGCGGACGCCTTCTACGCCGCACGCCTTGCCGACCATCTTCTGCGCCAGGGTGAAACCCTTGGTGCTGGCAGCAGGCTGCTCGGGCTTCTTGAACAGGTCGGAAGCACCCAGGCCCAGTTCGGCGCGGGCTTTCTCGGTCAGGCCACGGCCGACGATCAGCGGGATACGGCCGCCAGCGCGGACTTCGTCGAGCAGCACCGGGGTCTTCAGTTCGAAGGTGGTGATGACCTCGTCGGTGCCGTGCTTGCAGACTTTACCGGCGTACGGGTACACGTCGATCACGTCGCCCATGGCGATGTTCGACACATCGAATTCGATTGGCAGGGCGCCGGCGTCTTCCATGGTGTTGTAGAAGATCGGGGCGATCTTGGTGCCGAAGCAGAAGCCGCCAGCGCGCTTGTTTGGTACGTACGGGATGTCGTCGCCGAAGAACCACAGCACCGAGTTGGTGGCGGATTTGCGCGAGGAACCGGTACCGACCACGTCACCGACGTAGGCAACCGGGAAGCCCTTGGCCTTGATTTCTTCGATCTGCTTCAGCGGGCCGATGGCGCCTTGCTGCTCGGGCACGATGCCGTCGCGGGCCATTTTCAGCATGGCCAGGGCGTGCAGCGGGATGTCAGGGCGGGACCAGGCGTCCGGAGCAGGGGACAGGTCGTCGGTGTTGGTTTCGCCGGTGACCTTGAACACGCTCAGGCTGTACTTTTCAGCGATGGCCGGCTTGCTGGTGAACCACTCGCCTTCGGCCCAGGATTGCAGAACGCTCTTGGCGTTGGCATTGCCGGTCTTGGCTTTTTCGGCCACGTCGTGGAAGGCGTCGAACATCAGCAGGGTGTGCTTGAGTTGCTCGGCGGCAACGGTACCGACAGCGGCGTCGTCCAGTTGCTCGACCAGGGTGGCGATGTTGTAGCCGCCCTGCATGGTGCCCAGCAGTTCGATGGCGCGTTGCTTGCTGATCAGCGGGGAAGTGGCTTCGCCCTTGGCAACGGCGGAAAGGAAGCCGGCCTTGACGTAGGCTGCTTCGTCCACGCCTGGCGGTACACGGTTGGTGATCAGGTCGACCAGGAATTCTTCTTCGCCGACAGGCGGGTTTTTCAGCAGCTCGATCAGGCCTGCGGTTTGTTCGGCGTTCAGCGGCTGGGGCACGATACCCTGAGCGGCACGCTCTGCTACGTGTTTGCGATAGGCTTCAAGCACAGTTATTACCCTCATCAGTGGTCCCAAAGGGTTGTCCGGGACGCGATCCAGAGACGAGCGAACCAGGCGCCTCGGAACTTTATGGGTTCCTCAGCCGAGGTTTCGCACGTCGCTAACAGAAGCTGCTTTCAAAGTTTTACGCCGGCAGGACGGGCTTGATGAGGGCTGACGCAGACTCCTGGATGGGACTCAGGAGCCGGCGCCAACTATCGTACCTGCAGGATCGACTGTGCTCGTGACGCTTTGAAAACAGCTTCCAACGGACATTGGCGCCTATAAAAGGCGGGCCGATTCTACTGCAATGCGGCGAGGAAGTTAAGCTAAACCCCCGTGTCAGGCAGGGGTGAACTGACTTAGACAAAGGGCTAAGATGCCAGGCCTGTCCGCTTGCCCGTATTTGTTCCGCCATGCCCAATCAACGCATCAAAACCCCTTGTGTCGGTCTCTGCTCCACGGTTTACGGGGATCAGGTGTGCCGTGGCTGCAAGCGCTTCCACCACGAAGTGATCAATTGGAACAGCTATAACGACGAGGAAAAACGCGCCGTCTGGCTGCGCCTCGAGGTGCTGCTGGTCCAGGTGATGGCGGCTAAGGTGGAAGTATTCGATGCCGAGTGCCTGCGCATGCAGCTGGAGCAGCGGCAGATCCGCTTCGTGCCGCAACAGTCGCCGTATTGCTGGGCGTACCAGCTGATCGCCCGCGGCGCCCGGGTCATCAACCAGTTGGAAGCCTACGGCATGACCCTGCTGCCGGAATTCCGCAATTGGCCGCTCCCCGACGTGCGCGACGCCATCGACCGGGAATTCTTCCTGCTCTCCGAAGCCCACTACGAACGCTACATCGCCCCCCGGTTCCTGCGCGAAGGCCTGGATTCACGGGTGTAGCGGGGCGCTGCCGCCTTTTGTAGGAGCGGACTTGTCCGCGAGCTTTCATGCTTTTCGTAGGGTGGATGACGCTTCACCCATCCACCGTGGAATACCAACCGATGGTGGATGAAAAGAGCGTCATCCACCCTACGTACGGCCTGTATCCGTAGGATGGGTTGAGCAGAGCGATACCCATCGTCGCGTCTCCCCGGGTATCGCTGCGCTCAACCCAGGCTACGGTCTGCAATTCCGTAGGAGCGGGCTTGCCCGCGAGCTTTTGAATACACCCCAAAAAAGCCGCCCGAGGGCGGCTTTTTCATTGGAGATCGCACGTCAGCGCTGTGCGACCAGCTCTTCCAGGTGGGCGATGATGTCGTCCGGCTTGAGCACCAGGATGTCGCTTTCCAGGGAATCGAGCACCACTTCGGCGGTGTTGCCGATCAGGGCGCCGGAGAAACCGGTGCGGGCCACGGTGCCCATGACGGTCACGGCGGCGTTCAACTCATGCGCCACGTGCGGAATCAGGATATCCGCCGGCCCTTCGACCACGTGCAGGCGGTTGTCCTCGATTTCGTACTCGGCCTGGAACGCCCGGCATTGCTCGCGGTAACGGGCCTCGATGGTTTCCTTGAGCTGGAAGGTCGGGTCGGCCGCCGACAGCATGGGCGCCGGGTGCGCATTGATCACATGCAGGGATGCCTTGGCCAGGGCAGCAATGTCGTGGCTGTGGCTGATGATGGTGGAATGCAGGCTGCGGTGCTCGCCGTCCGAGTTGCCGACATCCACTGCGGCCAGAACGACGCCGCCGGTCCAGGGTTTGTCGCTCTTCACCATCAGCACCGGGCTGGGGCAGTAGCGCAGCAGCTTCCAGTCGTCCGGGGTAAGGATGGCCTTTTTCAGCGGGTTGTCGGGCGTGTGCTGCTTGATCACCAGGCCGCAGCCTTCGGCCTGCTGCACGGTAATGATGGTGTTGTGCAGGTTTTCGCTCCAGCTCTGCTGGCCGGAGGTGCTGTAGCCTTCCTGGCCGAGCTGGGTGGTGAGGTCGCGCAGGTAGGCGCTGTGGTCGCCTTTCTTGTCGCATACCAGCAGGTGCAGGTGCGAGCCGGTCACGCCGGCAATCAGTTTCGCCCGTTTCAGCGCCAGGCCGTCGGTCAGTTCCGGGTCCATGACTACCAAGAGGCTGCGGATGGCTTGCATGATCGTCTCCCTTTGATATCAATTGCAGTCAGTACAACTATAGATCGTCGATTTGCTGCAAGTTCTTGATCGGCATCAATGCCAGGCGGCTGGCTGTTCACGCCACCATTCGTATAATGGCGCGCCCGGCGAACAGCCAGGACGCTCATTTACCTGCTCGAGCCTATGCACGTGTTGCCTGATACCGACGTTTTTCGCTCCCTGCTCCTGTCCCTGGCCTCGCCCTCCGGGAGCCGCCCATGAACCTTCCGGAAATCCACGCCTTCCTCGGTTGCCGCACGCCTGACGCCTGGGTGCAGGCTGCCCTGGCCAACCCGGAAATCATGCTGATCGACCACAAGAACTGCGAGTTCAAGGCAGCCAGTACGGCCCTGAGCCTGATGGCCAAGTACGCCTGCCACGTGGACCTGATCAACATGATGTCGCGCCTGGCCCGCGAAGAACTGGTGCACCACGAGCAGGTGCTGCGCATCATGAAACGCCGCAAGGTGCCGCTGCGCCCGGTGTCGGCAGCACGCTACGCCTCGGGCCTGCGCAAGATCGTGCGCCCCCACGAGCCGCACCGGCTGGTGGATACCCTGGTGGTCGGCGCCTTTATCGAGGCCCGCAGCTGCGAGCGCTTCGAAGCCCTGGTGCCGCACCTGGACGAAGAACTGGGCAAGTTCTACTACGGCCTGCTGAAGAGCGAGGCCCGGCATTTTCAGGGCTACCTGCGACTGGCCTACCAGTACGGGGAGGCCGAGGACGTGGACCAGGCCATCGAGCGAGTGCGGGCAGTGGAGCAGGAGCTGATCGAGTCGCCTGACACGGAATTCCGCTTCCACAGTGGCGTGCCGTTGGCCTGATTTGATGGCAGAAAAAACGCCCTGATGGGCGTTTTTTTATTGCGTATGCATTACAGAACAATCAGTTAGATATCTTTATTGATAGTTAACTGGAGGTTTATCCCTGTAGGAGCGGGCTTGCCCGCGAGCTTCCACCAGTTCAGCCACGCTAAAACTCTACCTGGCTAAATACCTCCATCAGATCTGACATACCGAGCGGTAATGGACGGACGAATGAGCCCTGGCAAAGCTTTGGGCTGAAGAACATCAAGAGCTCGCGGGCAAGCCCGCTCCTACAGGGAATCATGTGTCACCCGCGGTAGTTGGCCAGCCGTGGGCTGGGCCGGATGCAGCGACACGGGGGAATGTTCTGATGGGTATCGCTGCGCTCAACCCATCCTACGTATGCGGCAACCTGTAGGGTGGATGACGCTCTTTTCATCCACCATCGGTTGGTATGCCACGGTGGATGGATGAAGCGTCATCCACCCTACGGAAAGCCTCAAGAGCTGGCGGGCAAGCTCGCTCCTACAGGGGTGGCTGCGGCATTCTGGCGGCTGATCGCTCCCACGCTCTGCGTGGGCACGCATCCCGTGACGCTCCGCGTCACTCGCGGTAATCCGGCGAGCAGTAGCCTGGGTCGAGCACAGCGACAGCCGGGAGCGCGCGCTGCCCATGACAGCCCAATACCTCGAAACTACATTAAATAATCAGAATTCAGACAAATCAGTAACTTATCGATTGATTTGAATGTCATTTAGTCGGTATGGCCCGTGCCGGCAATCCACTTTTTGGCGGCTTGCGGGCGACCTGCGGATGGTTGCCGCATGTGGGCGTTCCTCTCCTGGGGCAACCTCAAATGAGGGCTAAAGCGCGGATCAGCGCTATCAACGGTCATGCATTCAACGCAAACGGCGCCAACTGGTAACCCTGTTCGTCGATCTGCAGCGCCCAGGCCTGCTGGTCCCAGTCGCCGAGCACGATGCGTTGCGCCGGCTCGCCATCGACTTCGAGCTTGTGTACCGCAGGGCGGTGGGTATGGCCATGGATCAGGGTGCGCACGCCGTGTTCGGCCATGACCTGCGGCACTTCGGCCGGGGTGACGTCGACGATGGCGCTGGCCTTCATGCGGGTCTGCTCGCGGCTTTCCTTGCGCAGCTTGCGCGCCAGCTTGTGGCGGGTGCTCAAGGGCAGGTTAAGCAGGATGAACAGCACCAGCGGGTTGCGCAGCCAGCGGCGCATGCGCATGTACTGCTCGTCCAGGGTGCACAGGCTGTCGCCATGCATCAGCAGTACGCGCTCGTTGCCCAGCTCGACCAGGCTCGGATCACGCAGCAGGGTGCAGCCGGCTTCACGGCAGAACGCCTTGCCGATCAGGAAATCGCGGTTGCCATGCATCAGAAACACCTGAGTGCCGCTGTCAGCGAGCTGGCGCAGGGCCTGGGCAATGGAACGCTGGAAGGGGGTGATGGCGTCGTCGCCGATCCACACTTCGAAAAAGTCGCCAAGGATGTACAGCGCCTTGGCCTCGGTGGCGCGAGTCGCCAGGAAATGCAGGAACGCCCGGGTAATGTCCGGGCGCTCCTCTTCAAGATGCAGGTCGGAGATCAGCAGGATCACTCGACGATCTCGGCCTTCTCGATGATCACGTCATCGACCGGTACGTCCTGGTGGCCGGACTTCATGGTGGTGGCGACGCCCTTGATGGCGTTGACCACGTCCATGCCGTCGGTCACTTCACCGAACACCGCGTAGCCCCAGCCCTGCACGGTCGGCGCGCTGTGGTCGAGGAAGGTGTTGTCGGAGACGTTGATGAAGAACTGCGCGGAGGCCGAGTGCGGCTCCATGGTACGGGCCATGGCCACGGTGCCGATCTTGTTGGAAACGCCGTTGTTGGCTTCGTTCTTGATCGGGCTGCGGGTGGATTTCTGCTTCATGCCCGGCTCGAAACCGCCGCCCTGGATCATGAAGTTGCTGATCACACGGTGGAAAACGGTGCCGTCGTAGTGACCGCTCTTCACGTATTCCTTGAAGTTGGCCACGGTTTCCGGGGCCTTGTCTTCGAACAGGGTGAGGGTGATGACGCCGTGGTTGGTGTGCAGCTTGATCATGGTGAGTAATCGCTCTGTCGGAAAATCGAAGTCTGGGCGGGCGGGGCGGCAATCGATGAGCCGGGCCCGGACCGTCAGGGAGACGCAGTTTACGCGAGTCCGCGCGTAATTCGAGCCGCTTTGGCGTGAACCATCTGGCAGGAGTTTTGCCGCAGCCCGCTGTCAGGGGCTTGACAGCTTCGGCTATGATAAGCGCTTTGTAAAAGTCGGCCTACCCTGAGAGCCCGTCCACATCGGAGTGAACGGGCTCCAAGCCGCGCCCAGCACATGTTTTAAGGACCCCATGAGCAAGCCAGAAGCTGTCGCCGCCACGAACTTCCTTCGCCCCATCGTCCAGGCCGACCTGGACGCCGGCAAGCACGCCAAGATCATTACCCGCTTCCCGCCGGAGCCCAACGGCTACCTGCACATCGGTCACGCCAAGTCGATCTGCCTGAATTTCGGCCTGGCCAAGGAATTCGGTGGTGAGTGCAACCTGCGTTTCGATGACACCAACCCGGCCAAGGAAGACCAGGAATACATCGACGCCATCAAGAGCGACGTGCAGTGGCTGGGCTTCCAGTGGGCTGGCGAGGAGCGTTACGCCTCCAACTACTTCGACCAGCTGCACGCCTGGGCCGTCGAGCTGATCAAGGCCGGCAAGGCGTTCGTCTGCGACCTCAACGCCGAAGAAATGCGCGCCTACCGCGGCAGCCTCACCGAACCGGGCAAGAACAGCCCGTTCCGCGAGCGCTCGGTGGAAGAGAACCTGGACCTGTTCGCCCGCATGAAAGCCGGTGAATTCCCGGACGGCGCCCGTTCGCTGCGTGCCAAGGTCGACATGGCCTCGCCGAACATCAACCTGCGCGACCCGATCCTGTACCGCATTCGCCATGCCCATCACCACCAGACCGGTGACAAGTGGTGCATCTACCCGAGCTACGACTTCACCCACGGCCAGTCGGACGCCATCGAAGGCATCACGCACTCCATCTGCACCCTGGAGTTCGAAGACCATCGCCCGCTGTACGAGTGGTTCCTGGCCAACCTGCCGGTCCCGGCCCAGCCGCGCCAGTACGAATTCGCCCGCCTGAACCTGAACTACACCATCACCAGCAAGCGCAAGCTCAAGCAACTGGTCGATGAGAAGCACGTCAGCGGCTGGGACGACCCGCGCATGTCGACCCTGTCCGGCTACCGTCGCCGCGGTTACACACCGGCCTCGATCCGCACCTTCTGCGACATGATCGGCGTCAACCGCGCCGGTGGCGTGGTGGACATCGGCATGCTGGAGTTCGCCATCCGCGAAGACCTGGACGCCAACGCCGCCCGTGCCATGTGCGTGCTCAAGCCGCTCAAGGTGGTCATCACCAACTACCCGGAAGGCCAGGTCGAGAACCTCGAACTGCCGCGCCACCCCAAGCAGGACATGGGCGTGCGCGTGCTGCCGTTCAGCCGCGAGATCTACATCGACGCCAGCGACTTCGAAGAAACCCCGCCGGACGGCTTCAAGCGCCTGATCCCGGGTGGTGAAGTGCGCCTGCGCGGCAGCTACGTGATCCGCGCCGACGAGGCCATCAAGGATGCCGCCGGCAACATCGTCGAGCTGCGCTGCTCCTACGACGAAAACACCCTGGGCAAGAACCCCGAAGGCCGCAAGGTCAAGGGCGTGATCCACTGGGTGCCGGCTGCCGAGAGCGTCGAGTGCGAAGTGCGCCTGTACGACCGCCTGTTCCGCTCCGCCAACCCGGAGAAGGACGAAGAGGGCGGCAGCTTCCTCGACAACATCAACCCCAACTCGCTGGTGGTGCTCACCGGCTGCCGCGCCGAGCCGTCGCTGGCCAATGCCGCAGCGGAAGAGCGCTTCCAGTTCGAGCGTGAAGGCTACTTCGTGGCCGACCTGAAGGATTCGCAGCCAGGCAAGCCGGTGTTCAACCGCACCGTCACCCTGCGCGATTCGTGGGGTCAGTAAATGGCACTCAGCATTTACAACACGCTCACCAAGGTCAAAGAACCGTTCAAGCCACTGGTCGACAACCAGGTGCGCATGTACGTATGCGGCATGACCGTGTACGACTTCTGCCACATCGGCCACGCTCGGGTGATGGTCGCCTTCGACGTGGTCACCCGCTGGCTGCGTCAGCGCGGCTATGACGTGACCTACGTGCGCAACATCACCGACATCGACGACAAGATCATCCGCCGCGCCAACGAGAACGGCGAGCCGTTCGAGGCGCTGGTCGATCGTATGATCGCCGCCATGCACGAAGACGAAGCGCGCCTGTCCGTGCTGCGCCCGGACCTCGAGCCGCGTGCCACCGGCCACATCGCCGGCATGCACGCGATGATCCAGACCCTGATCGACAAGGGCTTCGCCTATGCGCCGGGCAATGGCGACGTGTACTACCGCGTCGGCAAGTTCGTCGGCTACGGCAAGCTGTCGCGCAAGAAGATCGAAGACCTGAAGATCGGTGCCCGCATCGAGGTCGACGAAGCCAAGGAAGACCCGCTGGACTTCGTGCTGTGGAAGGGCGTCAAGCCCGGCGAGCCGAGCTGGGAGTCGCCCTGGGGCGCCGGCCGGCCGGGCTGGCACATCGAGTGCTCGGTGATGTCCACCTGCTGCCTGGGTGAGACCTTCGACATCCACGGCGGCGGCCCGGACCTGGTGTTCCCGCACCACGAGAACGAGATCGCCCAGAGCGAGGCCGCCACCGGCAAGCTCTACGCCAATGCCTGGATGCACGCCGGCGCGGTGCGCGTGGACGGCGAGAAAATGTCCAAAAGCCTGGGCAACTTCTTCACCATCCGCGAAGTGCTGGAGAAGTACCACCCCGAAGTGGTGCGCTACCTGCTGGTGTCCAGCCACTACCGCAGCCCGATCAACTACTCCGAAGAGAGCCTCAAGGAAGCCAAGGGCGCTCTGGAGCGCTTCTACAATGGCCTCAAGGGCTTGCCGGAAGCGGCACCGGCCGGTGGCGAGGCGTTCGTCGAGCGTTTCGGCGCCGCCATGGACGACGACTTCAACTCGCCGGAAGCCTGCGCCGTGCTGTTCGAGATGATCCGCGAGGTCAACCGCCTGCGCGAGTCGGACGTCCAGGTCGCTGCCGGCCTGGCGGCCCAGCTCAAATCGCTGGCCAGCGTGCTCGGCGTGCTGCAACTGGAGCCGGATGCCTTCCTGCAAGCCGGTGCCGCCGGCAAGGTCGATGCGGCCGAAGTCGACGCCCTGATCGCCGCGCGCCTGCAGGCCCGTGCCGACAAGAACTGGGCGGAGTCCGACCGCATCCGCGACCAGCTCACCGCCATGGGCGTGGTGCTGGAAGACGGCAAGGGCGGCACCACCTGGCGCCTGGCCGAGTAACCGGCTCGCCACAGGTGTGAAACGGAAAAGCCCGCTGCCAAACAGCGGGCTTTTTTGTGGGCGAGTGATTTTGGGTGAGGGCCCCGGGTATCGCGTTGCTCAACCCAGGCTACGAAACGCAGACATACCACACTCCGTAGGAGGGGCTTCAGCCGCAAGCCCTCGCTATAACCCAAAAACCGCTGAAGCTCGCAGGCAATCGGATTGCCGCCCAGCCGCTCCTACAGGGGCACCGCAGCGCGTAGCCTGGGTCGAGCGCAGCGACACCCGGGGCAGCCACCACCCCCATAGGCCATCCCGCCAAACCCGCAGCCACCACCCCAAACGCCCGGCATTTGACACCTCTCACCATTAGTCCGGTGTATCCCTCTGTATCCAGGGCCGGGTTTCGATGGGCTGGCATACAAATGCGCCCGCCGCCCGACACGTCGCGGATACATCGCAAAGGCCCAATGAGCCCACTCCGACACACAACGCAATCGCCGCTCGACACGGCGGCGCCAGGGTCGGGGTTGACCTCATCGACAAGCAAGCGCGACCTCGCGCAGCCAATGGAGAACACCATGTCCCACGTATCGAATAAAACCCGTATCGGACTGATCGCCATGACCCTGGTCGGCGGCCTGAACATGGCCAGCACGGCCTTCGCCATGCAAGACCTGCCGCAAGGCTACCAACTGGCGTCGGCGGACAAGGCCGGTGAAGGCAAATGCGGCGAAGGTAAATGTGGTGAAGGCAAGTGCGGTGCCGATGAAGCCGGCACCAAGGCGGGCGAGGGCAAGTGCGGGGAAGGTAAATGCGGCGCCGACGAAGCCAGTGCCAAGGCCGGTGAGGGCAAATGCGGGGAGGGCAAGTGTGGCGATGCCTCCTTCGCCCGTACCGACACCGACCACGACGGCCGCGTCTCGCTCAAGGAATTCCTGGCCGTGGCGCCAACGCAGACCAAGGAATTCGAAGCCATCGACAGCAACCACGACGGTTACCTGTCCGAGGCCGAGGTCTACACCTACCGCACCAACCAGTTCACCGCCAACGGCAAGAAAGTCCCCACCGAGCTCTTCACCAAAATGAGCAAGGCCAAGGACTGATCCGCCGTTCACCCTCCCTGCGGGGAGGGTTTTCCCTTCTTACTGCGCGGCCTTCCTGCCAGTTGCCCGGTACGCCATGCCGATCGAGGCCGGCGCGGTAGGGGCAAAGCCGAACTGCGCATACAGATGATGCGCCTCGCCATCGGCCAACAGGCTGACATAGGCGCTTTCCGGCGCGTGTTCGTCCAGGTACTCGCGGATCGCCTGCATTATCCGCTTGGCCAGGCCCTTGCCCTGGTGCGCCGGCAACACGGCAATGTCCGTGACCTGGTAAAAGCAGCCGCCATCACCAATCACCCGACCCATGCCCACCGGGCTTCCCTGATACAACACCTGCACCGCGAACAGGCTGGCCGGCAAGCCTCGGCTGGCCGCTTCTTCGGTTTTCGGGCTCAGCCCCGTTTCGCGGCGCAACATCCGGTAGGTCTCCACCGACGGGGTGGCCAGGAGCAGGGTGTAGGCGTCGTGTTCGTTCATCGGTAGCGTCCTGCGGTCGGCTTGGGATCGCGCATTCTAGCGTTGTGCGCGGTAGGCCCACAGGCTGAGATAAAGCCCCAGCAAGGCGGGCAGGGTGACCGCCGGAAAATCCCGCAGCAAAGCCGTGGGCGCGCAGATGCCCACGGCCACCTCCCAGATATGCAGCGCGGCATGCCCGCTCAGCCACAGCGTGGCACATCCCCACAGTGGCAGGCTGGCTGGGCGATGCAGGGCGCCCAGCACGAACACCGCCCCAACCATGCAATAGACCAGACCGATATCGCGGATGAAATGCGCGTTGTACAGCCCGGTTTCGATCACGCCGGGAATCCGCGCGTACCAGGTTACAGGGTCTGCCAGCATGAACACCCCATTGGCGGCGGCAAGTGTGCCCAGCGCCAGGGCGATGACGAGCAGATGCAGGGGCAGGGGGCGCAAGGCGGGTGGCATGCGAGAAGGCTCCGAATCATGAACGGGCACGTTTGGCCAGGTCGACCACTCTGTCTATAGTGGCCAGGCCGCGAAAACGCCAGAAGGCCCGCCGCGTTTCTTTGGCAAAACTACGCAGCAATCGTGATCTGCCCGGGCCGTTTCTTTGGCATTATCACGCCTGGCCGAGCCATGGATTCGGCGGTGTTCCATTCGCTATCAAGGAAGGTGCCATGCGTGTCGTCACGATCCGTCAATTTGCCCAAGCGCTCGCGCTGATCCTGGCCAGCCTGCAAGCGCTCCCAGCGGTGGCGGGGGAGCCGACCGTCGAATTCCTGGTCTGGGCACGGCAGTGGACAGGCACCCTCGGCAGCAAACAGGTCGAGGTATCGCTGCGCCGCGAGGGCGATAACTTCTCCGGCAGCTACTGTTACCAGCCCTGCACCAACGCCAAGCGCTACCTGCTGCAATTGCGCGGCGAAATGGAAGGGGCGCACGTCCAGCTGTTCGAGCGGGACATCAGCGCCCGCAACAGCGAAACCGTTACCGGCCACTGGCGCCTGGCGCTGGCCGACACCGCCCTGACCGGCACCTGGACCGCCCCCGATGGCCGCCGCACGCTGCCGGTCAACCTCACGGTGGTGGCAGACGAAGCCAAGGCCATCCCCTATGAAATGCGCCTGGTGGCCGATGCGCTGCCCGCCAATGACGACGACTGTCATCCGCCCCATGTCTCGGCCATCCGTCTCTACAAGGACGGCCAACTCGTCCAGACCCTGCCGACCGACTCCCAGGGCAGCTGCGGCATCTACATCCCCGAGGCGATCGACGCCAACTTCGACGGCTGGCCCGACCTGACCCTGGCGCTGTTCCTGCCGGCCGGGCCGAACATCCCGCACCAGACCTGGCTGTACGACCCCGAGACCGGCCTGTACAAGGACGCACCGCAAGGCCTGCAAGACATCACCTCGCCAAGCTTCGACCCGGTGCACAAGATCATCTGGACGGCCTGGCGCTCCAGCTGCTGCGAACACGGCGTGACCACCTACCGCTGGCAGGGCGATGACGTGGTCGAAGTCGATACCCGCAGCAGCTACCTGCTGCCCGTGCTGATTGGTCAGGAACGCCGCTACTGCTACATCACGCCCGACTACGACAACGGCGCCATCATCTTCCCCAGCCGCGTCGAACAAACCGACACCGGTCTCAACCTGCACGGAATCGACCTGAAAGAGTGCGACAGCGGCTCGCCGTCATTCACGGAACGCACCTACATCGACATCTGGAAACCCGACGGCACAACCCTGCTGCGCACCGAACAGGTGGAGTGGAAGCCAACCTCCATGCCAGAAGGAACACGGCTCTGCCCGGAGGTGCCGTTCTTCGCTAACGGGGAGATTCGGCGGGTGGTGATGAGGCATGACGTTGAGTTGTGCAGGGAGGCGGAGCCGCGGGAGGAGTGATGCCGGCGCTTCGTTTCACGGCCATCTGAATTTTCTCGTATCGATTGTCGGCATGGCCATGTCCGACAGAGGAATTATGATAGAAGGCCTTTTTCACGTCGGATCTATCGTGGACACATCATGCTCTGGCAGTTGTAGATGCACACCTGAAACGAAACCTGATGAGGTGATACGGTGATCGAACCGACCCTCACGCTTCTGTTCGGCACACTCGTCATCCTGGCGATCATTGCGGCCAATGGCTATTTCGTCGCCCAGGAATTCGCCTACATGGCCGTCGACCGCACGCGACTCGCCGTCCTGGCCGCCGATGGCGACGCGTCCGCCAGGCGCGCGCTGGAAGTCACCAAACGAACCAGCTTCATGCTGTCGGGGGCCCAGCTTGGCATCACGGTGACCGGCCTGCTGGTGGGCTTCGTGGCTGAGCCGCTGGTGGGCAAGTCCCTCGGTGTGCTGTTGGGCGGGGTGGGTATTGCGCCCGAGGTCGGGGTAACCGTCGGTACGCTGCTTGCGCTGCTGACTGCCACGATCATTCAAATGATCTTCGGCGAGCTCTATCCGAAGAACCTGGCCATTGCCAATGCCGAGCCGATGGCCAGGGGGCTGGCCCGCTCGACACTCATTTACCTGACGGTATTCGGCTGGTTGATCGGGCTGTTCGACAAATCAGCCAACCTGTTCTTGCGGATGCTGCGCATCGAGCCGGTCCATGACCTGGATGTCAGTGTCTCGGCCGACGATCTGCCGCACATCATCTCCGATTCGCGAGACAGTGGAGACCTTCCCGTAGAACTTTCGCTGATGCTGGATCGAATCCTCGATTTTCCCCAGCGGGACGTTGAGCACGCCATGATTCCCCGCTCACGCGTCGACTGGCTTACGCCTGATACGACACTGCTCAAGCTGCGGGAGCTCATGGCCGATGGTGGGCATACCCGCTACCCGGTGATCCATGAAGACACGCCTGTTGGCGTCGTTCAATTGATGGACGTGCTCATGCGCCTGTCCGCCGGCGATGCCGAGGAAACCGTCGAGTCGGTGATGCGACCGGCCATCGTCGTTCCCACGCTCATGGCGCTGCCCGATGCACTTGCCGAACTGATTCAGACCGATAACCAGCTGGCTTGCGTCATCGATGAATACGGTAGTTTCGTTGGCGTGCTGACACTTGAGGACCTTGCCGAGGAAATCGTCGGCGAAATCACGGATGAGCATGATGAAGAAGGCGGCGAGCCGGTCATTCCTGGAGGCGATGGCGTCTGGACCATGGAGGGCGACGTGCACCTGGACGAGGTCGAGCGTGCGCTCGGCCACAGCCTGCCGCGCGAGGAGGTCGAGACGATCGCCGGCCTGCTGATCGCCGAGCTTGGCGCCTTGCCTGCCGAAGGCGACATCGTGACGATCACGCTGCCTGAAAGCCCCGCAGAGCTTGTGTCTGAGCTGTCGGTGGAGCGCCAGTTGCTGATCGAGGTACTGCGCGTTGAGCGGTATGTCCCGACCCAGGTACGTGTCACGCTCGTTGAGACCATGCAGCGGGAGGAAGAGCAATGAACGATCCTCTGATCATCACAGGGGTCACTACAGCCCTGATCGTCCTCAGTGCCATTTTCGTCATCATCGAGTTCGCATTGCTCGGTGCCAGGCGGCACCGCCTCGAGGAGCGCGCCTCGACCAGCCTGTCGGCCCGCGCAGCCTTGCGCGGCATGAACGACCTGACTCTGATGCTCGCCGGCGCCCAGCTTGGCATCACGTTCTGCACGTTCGCCCTGGGGGCCGTGACCAAACCTGCCGTCGACAACTGGCTCGGCCCGTTGCTGATCGCCTGGGGCATGCCCGAGTGGGCGGCAGGTGGCGCCTCCTTCGCGCTCGCGCTTTTTGCCGTGACCTTTCTGCATCTGGTCGTCGGCGAGATGGCACCGAAATCATGGGCCATCGCCCACCCGGAACGATCCGCGCTTGCCGTGGGGCTGATCTCACGCGCCTACATTTGGCCGCTGCGCCCGCTGATGCGTTGGGTAAACCAGATTGCGAACAGCTTGGTAAGGGCCTCCGGTGTCGAGCCCGTCGAGAGTGCAGCGGTCGGCGGACGAGACGTCGCCACCATTCGCAAGCTCGTCGAACACTCCGCTGAAGTCGGAACGCTCAAACCCGACCTGCAGCAGCAGATTTCCAGCCTTATCGATCTGGGGTCCTTGCCGATCGAGGCGCTGCTGACGGCGGATTCCGTTCCGGTGCATGTCACATTCGGTGCCTCGGTGGCCGACATGCGTGCCGCCGCGGCTCGATCGGGACACCTGCGCATTCTGATCCTGAGCGACGATGACAGGCCGCCGCTGGTCGCTCATCTGCGTGACACGCTGCTTGAACCGGATACCCGGCCTGTCCGGGAAGTCGCCCGCAAGGCATTCATCCTGGACGCCAAGACGCCGGTGTATGAATCCCTGGCGCTCATGCGTAAATCGAGTGTGCAGCTGGCCGTGGTCATGAGTAACGGGCACATGAAGGGTGTCGTCACGCTCGCTGACATACTCGAACGCATACTGCCTGTTGCAACCGCTGCGTGATCCAAGCCATTCCATGCACCCGCCGGGACCTGTTTAGGGCCTGGCGGCTCGCTCGGAAAACGGCGAAAGGTCGCTGCTCCAGGTGACAAATAACGCGTCTTCCGGTTCGTTGAGCCGGTTGACAGGGACGAGAAGGGCTTCGGATTTCCATGATGGAGACCATGGTTGCACTGGCAGCGACTGGCTTTGGCCTCGGGCTGTCGCCATTCATGCCGGGCACCCTCGGCTCGTTGCTTGGCTTACCCCTGGCTTGGCTATTGCTGACTCAGCGCCCGCTGCGGCAAGTCCTCATCATGGCCCTGCTGCTGATGGTCGCCGTAGCGCTCTGCCACTGGGCGTCGCTGTGGCAGGGCAGTGGGGATGCGCCGCGGATCGTAGCGGATGAGTTCCTGGTGTTTCCCGTTTCCGTGCTGGGGCTCGCCCTGGTGAATTGCCCCTGGATGCTGGTGACGGCGTTCCTGCTGTTTCGCATGTTCGATATCCTCAAACTGCCGCCGATAAACCTCGCCGAGTCCGTCGGTGGCGGCCTGGGTATCGTGCTGGATGACCTCATGGCAGCCCTTTACACCTGGGTTTTGATCGCCATTGGCAATGCACTGTGGCGCAGGTTCAGGCGAAAAACGCAGGAATGTCCCTGAGCCGCCGCACCGGAAAATCTCGCATCGATGCCGTACATCCCAAGGAGCTGCTCATGTCACTACCTTTCCCAGCCGCCGAAGCGTTGCGCGATGCGGGTATCCAGGCGGCTGCCGCGCTCAATGAAGGGTTGGCGGAAGCCCTGCGGCACCTGCCGGAAGATGCCCATGCAGACCTCAAACGCTCCGTCGGAAGGGTGATGGGCTCGATTTTCAGCGCTACGTTGCATGCGGCCATCCAGGCTCACCCTGAGTTGGACCCGGATGATGAAACCTGGCGACGCATCGCACTGAGAGGGCTTGAGCGGCCCGTGGAATAAGAGAAGCGGGGGAGCCTGGTTTTCTCACCGGCACAGCCAAAGGTTCTGCCGGTATAGCCGCAACAAGTGCACGCAGCTTCAGCCATCACGACCCCCGAGCCATCAGGCTCAACGCCTCAACCCTTGCACCCCCAACCACCCTCACGCTAAAGTCCACCCGTCGCGGTCAATCCCGCGGCCGGGTGTGAGAACCCGAGGAAACCAGGGCGCGACAGCGCTATAGCCGAGAGCAGGCGCTTTTTTTGTGCCTGCTGTTTTCTCGTGCATCTATGGCGGGCCGTGCGAGGCAGGCTTCGGCCTGGCCGGTTTCCTTGGTTCCCGGTTTCTCACCCTTGTACGGTCCGCCACCCAATTCCCGTGAGAAGGATGGGTGACGGCTCCTTAAATGAACCAAGGAGCATATGGATTATGCATTTCCCCCCTTTTACCCAAGGGCTCCACCTTGGGCTGTCTGCTGCGTCATCAACCTCCAGCCTGGAGGTGTTCCATGCCGAATGATGCAATCGCTCTCAACGCTAAACCCCGTACGAACAAAGGCTGCCGATTACAGGCTCGGGCCGAGCTGCGTGTGGCAACGCTGCACAAACTGCTGGAGGCTCTGGCTCAAGCGCCGGCAGGTTCTGCTAATACGGCGGATGTGTGCCTGGCCGCTGGCGAGCTGCTCAGGGATGTCTCGGCGTTCTATGGCCGCGCGCTGGCGCAGGCCGAAGGGAGGGCGCGCCATGCCAAAGCCCTTCAATAGCCACTTGCTCAGCCATGACGGCCACGCCGGCGCCTCGATCGGCTGGCCGCAGGATTGCCAGCAGGCGTTCAGTGAGGGCGTAGCCTGTGCCAGCGCCTGGCTGAACAGCGACGGTTCCGGCTGGCTGTGGGCCAACCTGATTGTCGAGCGCGATGCGCTGCCCACCGGTGTGGAGCGGCGGGCGTTCGAGGTGGGTTTCTTGAGCCGGGTGCACCAACGCCTGTGTTCGCCACTGGGTGGTAACCACCAGGCGCGGCAAACGGCGCTGCGGCTGTAGCCGAAAAGGGCGCTCGCCTGGCGGGCGCCCTGTGGCAATGGCGGTGGCGCGATCAGGCGTCGTGCTTTTTGCCGCCTTTCTCCAGCGACTTTTTAACCTTGGCTGTTTCGGCTTCGATGGCCTCGGCCTGGCGTTCCTTTTTCTTGATCGAGGTCGGGGTGATGACCTTGTCGACCGCCTCGGTGGCGGGGTTGGGGTGTTCCAGTTGCTCGTCGCTGTCGACGTGGTCCTTTTTGGGCTTGGCGCCCTTGGGGATGACGGTCTTGTCGTCGGTCTTGGCTGGTCGGTTGCTCATGCTGTTCTCCTTGACCCTGTACAACGCCCGACGGTCTCGGGCCTCTAGAGTGCAGAGTAAGCAGAGCGCCGAGAGTTCAAGCTTTGCGCCTGGCTGTTCAGCGCCGCGACAGCTCGCTCAGCAGCCCGGGGCTCAGTAGCTGCGGCAGCACCTGGGGTTCGGCTTGGCCCGGGTGGTACCACAGATACAGCGGCACGCCAGAGCGGCCGTGGCGTTCGAGAAAGGCGGTGATGGCTGCATCGCCGCGGGTCCAGTCGCCGCGCATCACGACGACGTTGGCGTCCTGGAAAGCGCGGTGGGTTTCGTCACGCTGGATGGCGACCTGTTCGTTGACTTTGCAGGTCACGCACCAGTCGGCCGTGAAATACACGAAGACCGCTTGCTCGCCCTGGCGCAGCGCGTTCAGGCGGGTTTCGTCGAAGGGCTGGTGTTCGGCTGGGATTGCCGAGGCGGGCGGGGTGATGTCCTGGGCCAGGCCGATACCCAGTGCCAGTACCCCCGCCAAGGCTGCCGGCAGCCAGGCGCGCGACTTGAGCGCACGCTGGCGAAGGCCGCATGCCCACAGGCCCAAGCCCAGCAGCAGGGTGCAGCCGATACCCACCACCAGCGCGGTGCTGCCGACCTGCTGGCTGAGCACCCAGGTCAGGGCCAGGGCGGTGAGGAACATCGGTACGGCGAGGACATGGCGCAGGGTCGTCATCCAGGGGCCGGGCTTGGGCAGGCGGCGGCGCAAGGGCGGGATGAACCCCAGCAACAGGAACGGCAAGGCGATGCCGATGCCAAGGCCGGCGAACACCAGCATGGCGGCAACCGGCGGCAGCACCAGGGCGGTGCCCAGCGCCGCAGCCATGAACGGCCCGCTGCAGGGCGTTGCCACGAAGGCGGCCAGTGCGCCGGTCCAGAAGGCGCCCCGGCTGCCTTTGCTGGCGGCCAGTTCGCCACCGACATCGACCGACGACAGTTCGAACAGCCCCGCCAGGTTGAGCGCGATGGCGCTGGTCAGGAGCAGCAGCACGAGGATCACGCGCGGGTCTTGCAGCTGGAAGGCCCAGCCCAGTTGCGAGCCGCCCGCACGCAGGGCCAGCAGCAGGGCACCGAGCGCGACGCAGACCAGTACCACGCCGCCGGTGTAGGCCAGCGCCTCACGGTGGGCAGTGCCAGCGCTGCTGTTGGCCCGGGCGATGCTCAGGGCCTTGAGGCTGAGAATGGGGAACACGCAGGGCATCAGGTTGAGCAGCACGCCGCCGAGTACAGCGCCAGCCAGGGCCACGAGCGTCAGGCCGAGGGTGTCGCTGGCCGATGCCGTTTGCGGGGTGGCATGCAGTTCCAGGCCGAGTCCGTTGCCCAGGGCGAGCACGGCGTCGAACGAATCGGGGCGCTGTTTACCGGCGGCAGTCTCGATGATCAACAGGTCGCCGTCGCGGCTGATGCGCTGCTCGGCGGCATGGTCGATGGCGCCCGGGGTGAGGGCGAACAGGTGGGGCGCTTCGATTGCCTGCGCGGCCGGCAGCGGGATGCTCAGACGAAACACGTCGTTCTCGACCTGAAAATGCGCCGGACTGCCCAGCGGCCGGGGCAGGGCCTGGCGCCAGGTAGCAAATGCGTCGCGCACGGTGTCGTCGGGCTGGCCTTGGCCGACGGTCAGTTGCAGTTCGAGGCTGGCGCGTTCCGGCACGCAGGCATCGTGGCGGCAGGCGAGGTAGGCCATGTCCAGGCGGATGGGCAGCGGCTGCCCATGCGGCAGGTTGGCCGCCACCTCAAGGGGGACCAGCAGCGCGTAGGGGTGTTCGTAGACATGATTCATCAACCCATCGATCAGCAGCGTCTGCGGCACGGGGTAGGCCGGCTCGCCTGCGCTGACGCCTTCGGGCAGGTGCCAGGTCAGCCGTGGCGCCAGGCCCGCATCGCCCGGTTGCTTCCAGTACCCGTGCCAGTCGCCCTGTGGCTCCATGACAATGGCCAGGGTAGTGGTCTGGCCTGCCGCGGGCGTTTTGCTGTGCGCCACCAGCGAGGTGGCGATGAGCGTTTCGTCGCTACCGGGCATGCCTTGCGCCCAGGCGATTGGGCCGGCGAACAGGGTGAGCAGCAGGGCGGTCAGCAGCCGAATGGACATGGAGGGCCTTGGTGGATTGAACGGAACCGGTAGCGGCAGGGAGCCGCTACCGTGTTTTCAGCGGTGGGTGATGGCCTTCAGGGCCTCGGCCAGTTGCGTGTCTTGCGGGCCGAGCACGCGGGCAACACGGCCCTGGGCATCGAGCAGCACGACACTGGGGATGTCGCGCACGCCAAAGGCACGGAACAACGCGTCGTCTTCATCCAGGGCCAGGGGCAGTTGCGTGCCGGTGGAGGCCTGGTAGTCCTGCAGGTCTTGCTGGGAGGTCCAGAGGCCGGAGGAGATGCCGAGCCAGTCGAGGTCATGCTGGTCGGCCAGGCGCTCGACATCCTCGCGCACGCGCTGGCAGGCCTGGGAGGTCTGCGGGCGGCTTTCGGCCAGGTAAGGCTCACACCAGGGGGCGAAGAACACCAGGGCCCGCGCTTGGCCATTGCCCTGGCCGAGCGCGACCTCATCGCCCTTGAGCGTGGTCAGGCGCAGGCCGTTCACCTGGTCACCGACCTTGAAGGTTTGCGCCGGGTCGGCGGTGTCGTCCACCTTGCTGGCGACCGTGGTGTCGGCCGCTGCGCGCACACGCTCCAGGGCCGCGTGCAACTGAGGGTCGTCCAGGTGGCCAACGTGGGCGATGCGCCCGTCTCGACCGATCAACACATGCTGCGGGGTGACACGCAGGTTGAGCGCGGCGGCCAGGCTGCCATCGTCGACGACGATGGGCATGGTCAACCCCAGTTCCTTGCGGTAGGCGCGGATCGACTCGATGTCGTCGCTGAAGCCGGTGTTCACCGCGATGACCTGGATGTCGTCGCCCAGCGACTGTTGAACCGCCTCGAAGCCCGGCATCTGCTGCCGGCACGGCACGCACCAGGTGGCCCAGAACTTGAGGTAGACCGGCTTCTTGCCGTACAGCTGCGACAGGTCGAGCGTTTCGCCGTCGATGGTCGTGAGCCGGGCCTGCGGCGCGGGTTTGCCGATCAGCGAGGCGCCGGCTTGCTGGGCGCGGCGTTCGCCTTCATCGATGCTGGCGTCTTCGGCGTGGGCGAGGTGGCAGGTCCCGAGGAGTGTGAGCAGGCAGGCCAGCCGGGTCAGGCATGTCATGAGTGGCACGGAGGGTTTCCTTTCAGTCAGCGTGCAGGGCATGCGCGGCTCGCGCTCGATCGAACGACGGCCGCCGGCGTAAAAACAGGCGCCATCATCAGGGATCGACGGTGTAATAAAAAGTGCCAAGAATGGCACGCTCGCCTGTACCATCGCGATTCAGTGCCGGCCCATGCGCCTGGCATCAAGGCGTGCTTTCACGCGGCAACGGACGATCGATCGGCGGGCTCATGGACATTCTTTCCGAGTTTTTCGAACGCACCAACCTGCAGGGCCGGCTGTTTTTCGCGGGCCAGGTGGACGGCACGCTGTTGCTCGACAAGCCGCCGGGCATGGCCTTCATCCATGTGATCGAACGCGGCGGGCTCGACCTGGTGCAGCCAGGGGTGCCGACGATTTCGGTGACCGAGCCGAGCGTGCTGTTCTGCCCGAGCAGCTGCCGCTACCAGTTGCGTGCCAGCACCGAGCAGGGCGCGAACCTGATCTGTGCGTCCTTCCAGTTCGGCCGCCAGTCGATGCAGGCCTTTCCCCTGGGCCTTACCGAAACCCTCATCTTCCCGCTGAGTGCGCTGCACACGCTGGTGCCGGCGATCACGGCCCTGGCCGGTGAGTTCGCCGACCAGGCACCGGGGCGCAGCAAGGCGCTCAACCTGTTGTTCGAGTACCTGTTCATCCTGCTGGTACGGCGCGCGGTCGAGCAGGAAAAACTCTCCGGCGGGCTGCTGTTCGCCCTGCAGGACCGGCGCCTGGGCGAGGTGCTGCGCAGCGTGCACAACGCCCCGGAGGAGCCCTGGAGCGTCGAGCAGTTGGCGGCGCTGGCCTCGATGTCACGCTCCAAGTTCTCTGCGCATTTCTCGCGAATCATGGGCATGTCGCCCATGGCCTACCTCACGGCTTGGCGGATGAAGGTCGCGCAGGATCTGCTGCGCGACAGCGTGCCGATCAAGATCGTCGCCGATGCGGTGGGCTACGGCTCTCAGGCTGCCTTCAGCCGCACCTTTGTGCAGCACATCGGGTTGCCGCCGGCCGAATGGCTGAAACAGGCCACCCGCGAGGAGACCGTGCAGATCGAAGCGCGTGTCGTGCCTCAGGACGCGCCGGCATGAGTACGCCGCGTGGATAAGGTGCGGATCGAGCTCAATCGCCAGGCAGGGCCTTCGCTGATCGAGCAAATACGCCTCGGCATCGCGACCGCTATCCGCGACGGGCAGTTGTATGCCGGGGCGCGCATGCCATCCTGGCGCGATCTGGCGGCGCAACTGGGGGTGGCGCGGGGTACCGTGCGTGCGGCCTATGAACGCCTGATCGACGAACAGCTGCTGGTGGCGCGGGGCGCGGCGGGCACCTATGTGTGCGAGCACCTGCCGGCCCGCCAGGGCGAAGGCGAAGCGTCGGGCCTGCGCGCGCCGTTGCCGGGATTTTTCGTGCAGGCGTTCGGCAGCGCGCCCCTGGTGTTCCAGGTGGGGGTGCCGGCGCAGGACGCGTTTCCGTACACGCTCTGGAGCCGCATGGCGATTGGTGCCGCCCGCCAGGCCGCCAGCAGCCCGACCAATTACCCGGACCCGCGTGGCGAACGGGCCCTGCGGGTAGAGATCGCCGCCTACCTGGCAGTCGCGCGCGGGCTGGTGTGTTCGCCCGACCAGATTCTGCTGACCAGCGGCTATGCCGGCGCCCTGGGCCTGGCGCTGCACGGGTTGCCGCTGCGCAACGCCGATGCCTGGTTCGAGGAGCCGGGGTACCCGTTGGCCCGCATCGCCCTGAAGCAGGCGGGCCTGCGGCCCGTGCCGGTCGAGGTCGACGAACAGGGACTGAAGGTCGAGCAGGGCATCGCCAGGGCGCCCCGGGCCGCGCTGGCCGTGGTCACGGCCGGGCAGCAGGCACCGCTGGGCATGACCCTGTCCCTGGCGCGCCGCCACGCCTTGCTGGAGTGGGCCGCGCGCAGCGACAGCTGGATCATCGAGGACGATTACCTCAGCGAACTGCAACTGGCGGGCAAGGCCGCGCCGGCACTGGCCTCGCTGGACCGGGACGGGCGGGTGATCCACATCGGCACGTTCAGCAAGACCATCAGCCCGTCGTTGCGCCTGGGCTTCATGGTGGTACCCGCCGCACTGGCCAATCGCTTCGTGGATGCGGCTGCCGTGCTGGCACCGGCGCCGGCCATGGCGACCCAACTGGCGCTGGCCGCGTTCATCAAGAGCGGCCACTACCTGCGGCATCTGCGGCGAATGAAACGGCTCTACGCCGCCCGCCTGGGGCTGCTGCACGGGGTGTTGAGCGCCCACGGCACCCGGGACGCCATGGCTGGCCTGGCATTGCTCCTGCCGCTGGCGGACGGCCAGGACGATGAGCGCATCGCCCGGCAGGCCCTGGAGATCGGCCTGGCGCCGGCGCCCCTGAGCGTCTGGTATGCCGAACCCGAGCAGGCCAGATCAGGCTTGCTGCTGGGGATACCCAATGTTCAGGAGCACAATGTTGACCAGGCGTGCGACCAACTCCTGGGGCTCATCGACGAAGCCTGAATGCGCCAAGGCTGCCGCCAGTCTTGAAGGCATTGAAGAAAACGGCTGCTCGATATACTGTTTATGCATACAGTATTTTTGAGTGTTCCGTTCGTGACGTGCCTGATTCTTTTCCCACATGCTGCAAAACCAGGGGGGAGCCCTGTACGCCGCCCCACAGCGGGCTTGCCGTAATGGGCGCCGTGGTTGCCCTGGACAGCCTGCTGGATGCACGGCGGGTCTGGAAAGGGCGTGCGACCGTTGCGCCGGCCAGCACCCAGGCCACCGGGCATGCCGCTCTGGATGCTGCCTTGCCGGCCGCCGGGTGGCCGGATGGGGCGCTGACCGAGGTGCTGGTGGCCGCCGACGGCATCGGTGAGCTGAACCTGCTGTGGCCGACCCTGGCCCGTCTGACCCACAGCGGCGAGCGGGTGGTGCTGGTGGCGCCGCCCCATGTGCCCTACGCGCCGGCCTGGCAGGCGGCTGGCGTGGCCCTGCAGCGCCTGGCGATCGTCGAGGCGAGTGGGCGCGATGCCTTGTGGGCAGCCGAGCAGTGCCTGCGCTCGGGCAGCTGTGGCGCGGTGCTGTGCTGGTTGCCCGACGCGGATGACCGGGCCTTGCGCCGCCTGCAGATGGCGGCGGAAACAGGGCAGACCCTGGCCTTCGCCTACCGCCCGGCGTCGGCGGCGCTCAACCCATCCCCGGCGGCGCTGCGCATCGCCCTGGATGCCGGCCCGGCCCAGGTGCGCATCCTCAAGTGCCGGGGTGGCTTGCCGCCGGCAGCGCCACTGCAACTGACAGCGGTGCATTGACCCATGCGCTGGGCCTGTGTGCTGTTCCCCCAGTTGGCGCTGGACGCCGTGCTGCGCAGTTGCGCCACACCGGATGCGCCCCTGGTGCTGGTCACGGGTACGCCGCAGCGGCGTGTGCTCAAGGCGGTGAATGAGGCCGCACGCGAGCTGGGGCTGCGCCCGGGGCAATCCCTGGCGGCGGCCCATGCCTTGACCCGGGATTTCGCCCAGCATGAATACGACGCGGCCCAGATCGAGCGCAGCCAGCAGTTCCTGGCGGCCTGGGGCTACCGCTTCAGCTCCCACGTCAGCCTGCATTACCCGCGAACGCTGCTGATGGAAGTGGAATCCTGCTTCGGTCTGTTCGGCCCCTGGCCACGGTTCGAAGCGCGGCTGCGCGAAGAACTGACGGCCCTGGGCTTTCGCCACCGCATCGTGGTGGCGCCCACGGCCATGGCGGCGCGGGTACTGGCCAACGCCCACGATGGTCTGGCGGTCGCGGACCGGCCGAGCATGCGCGAGTTGCTCGGGCAATTGCCGGTGGCCCGGGCCGGCTTGCCGCCGGAGGTGACCACTGCCTTTACCCGCATGGGCGTGCGCACCCTGCAGCAGGTGCTGGCGTTGCCGCGCAACGGCCTGGCGCGACGCTTTCCCGCCGAGGTGCTGCTGCACCTCGACACCTTGCTGGGGGACCGTGCCCTGGCGCTGGATTTCTATACGCCACCCGATGAGTTCGACGTGCGCATCGAGCTGAATTTCGATGTCGAGTCGCACCAGGCGCTGCTGTTCCCCCTGCGTCGGTTGACGGCCGACCTGGGGGCCTTTCTCGCCGGCCGTGACAGCGGCGTGCAGCGCTTCACCCTGCACCTGGAGCATGTCGACGGGGCCGACAGCCAGGTGCCGGTGGGCCTGCTCAGTGCCGAGCGCGAGCCGGGCATGCTGTTCGAACTGGCCCGTGGACGGCTGGAACAGGTGCAGGTGATCGCACCGGTACGGGCGATCCGCCTGACGGCCCGGGACCTGCCGCGCTTCGTGCCGGAGCACCGGCAGCTGTTCGATGAGCGGCCGCAGCAATCCATGCCCTGGGAGCAACTGCGCGAGCGCCTGCGGGCGCGCCTGGGCGATGAAGCCGTGCACGGTTTGTGGGCCCAGGCCGATCACCGCCCCGAGCATGCCTGGCAGGCGCTCGAGACAGGCAAGGTGCTGTCACCCCTCGACCCCAGTCTGCGCCCCGGCTGGCTCTTGCAGGAGCCTCAGCCCTGGCGCGGTCGGCCTCGGCTGCTGGCCGGCCCCGAGCGCATCGAGTCCGGCTGGTGGGACGGCCACGACGTGCGACGCGACTATTACCTGGCCGAAACCCCGGAAGGCCAGCGCGCCTGGGTGTACCGGCCGGTGGGCGATGACGAAGGCTTCTACCTGCACGGCTGGTTCGCATGAGCGCCGTTTATGCCGAGCTGCATTGCCTGTCCAATTTCAGCTTTCAGCGGGGCGCCTCCAGCGCCGCCGAGCTGTTCGAGCGGGCACGCCAGCTGGGTTACGCGGCCCTGGCGATCACCGACGAATGCACCCTGGCAGGCATCGTCCGCGCCTGGCAGGCCGCAATGGATCACCAGGTGCCGCTGATCGTCGGCAGCGAGCTGCAAGTGGAAAACGGCCCGCGCCTGGTGCTGCTGGTGGAGAACCTGCCCGGTTACCAGGTGTTGTGCCGGCTTATCACCCGAGCCCGGCGCCGGGCACCCAAGGGCGAATACTGCGTGCTGCGCGAGGATTTCGACGAGCCGCTGGAGGGGCTGCTGGCCCTCTGGTTGCCCGAGCGGCAGCCGAATGCTGCTCACGGCGAGTGGCTGCGGGCGCGTTTCCCGCAACGGCTGTGGCTGGCGGTGGAGCTGCACCGGGGGCCGGATGACCAGCAGCGCCTTGCCGCGTTGCAGGACCTGGCGCTGCGTTTGGACCTGCCGCAGGTGGCCACAGGTGACGTGCACATGCACGCCCGCGGCCGGCGCGCCCTGCAAGACACCATGACCGCGATCCGCCACCACCTGCCGGTGAGCGACGCCGGGCACCGCCTGTTCCCCAATGGTGAGCGGCACCTGCGCACGCCCCAGGCCCTGGCCGATCTCTACCCGGCCGAGCTGCTCGCCGAATCGCTGCACATTGCCCAGCGCTGCACCTTCGACCTGAAGCAGTTGAAGTACGAATACCCCCGTGAACTGGTGCCCGAAGGGCACACACCGGCGTCCTGGCTGCGGCACCTGACGGAAGAGGGCATGCGCTGGCGCTGGGCGAAGGGGGCGCCCGACAAGGCTCGGGAGCTGGTGGAATACGAGCTGGGCGTGATCAGCGACCTGGGCTACGAAAGCTACTTCCTTACGGTCCACGACATCGTCCGCTTCGCCCGTAGCCGTCACATCCTCTGTCAGGGGCGTGGCTCTGCCGCCAACTCGACGGTCTGCTTTGCCCTGGGCATCACCGAACTCGACCCGTCGGAGAGGAAGATGCTGTTCGAGCGTTTCATCTCCCGGGAGCGCAACGAGCCGCCGGATATCGACGTGGACTTCGAGCACGAGCGCCGCGAGGAAGTGTTGCAGTACGTGTTCCAGCGGTATGGCCGGGGGCGGGCGGCGCTGACCGCGGTGGTCAGCACCTACCACGCCACCGGTGCCGTGCGCGATGTGGCCAAGGCCCTGGGTCTGCCACCGGACCAGGTCAATGCCCTGGCCGACTGCTGCGGCCGCTGGAGCGACACCATCCCGCCGCGCGAACGCCTGGAAGAGGCGGGGTTCGACCCGGACAGCCCGGTGCTGCACCGGGTGCTGACCCTGACCGGGCAACTGATCGGCTTTCCCCGGCACCTGTCCCAGCACCCCGGCGGTTTCGTGATCTCCGAGCAGCCCCTGGACACCCTGGTGCCGGTGGAGAACGCGGCCATGGACGAGCGCACCATCATCCAGTGGGACAAGGACGACCTCGACCTGGTGGGCCTGCTCAAGGTCGATATCCTCGCCCTGGGCATGCTCAGCGCCTTGCGCCGCACCTTCGACCTGCTGCGCCGCTACCGGGGCCGCGACCTGACCCTGGCGACCATTCCCGCTGAAGACCCGCAGACCTACGCCATGATCAGTCGTGCTGACACCATTGGCGTGTTCCAGATCGAATCCCGGGCGCAGATGGCCATGCTGCCTCGGCTGAAACCAAATACTTTCTACGACCTTGTGATCGAGGTGGCCATCGTCCGCCCGGGGCCGATCCAGGGTGACATGGTGCACCCTTACCTGCGCCGGCGTAACGGCGAGGAGGCCGTGACCTATCCCTCGGAAGAACTGAAGCCCGTGTTCGAGCGCACCCTGGGCGTGCCGCTGTTCCAGGAACAGGTCATGGAACTGGCGGTGATCGCCGCCGGCTACACCCCCGGCGAGGCCGACCAGTTGCGCCGCTCCATGGCCGCCTGGAAGCGCCACGGCGACCTGGAACCGCACCGCAAGCGCCTGGCCGATGGCATGCTGGAACGGGGCTACAGCGCCGACTTCGCCGCGCGCATCTTCGAGCAGATCAAGGGCTTCGGCAGCTACGGCTTCCCCGAGTCCCACGCCGCCAGCTTCGCGCTGCTGACCTACGCCAGCTGCTGGCTCAAGTGCCACGAACCGGCGGCCTATGCCTGTGCGCTGATCAACAGCTGGCCCATGGGCTTCTACAGCCCCGACCAGATCCTCCAGGACGCCCGACGCCACCGGATCGAAGTGCGCCCGGTGGACGTGACGCAGAGTGAGTGGGACTGCTCCCTGGAGCCCGGCGACGGCGAACAGCTCGCCATCCGCCTGGGGCTGCGCATGGTCCGCGGGCTGCAGGAAGAGGAAGGCCGGCGGATCGAACAGGCGCGCCAGGCTCAGGCCTTCACCAGCATCGGCGACCTGTGCCGCCGCGCCGCGCTGGATGCCCGGGCCCGGGAGCGGCTGGCCGATGCCAACGCCTTGCGCCCGCTCACCGGCAACCGCCACGAGGCGCGCTGGGCAGTGGCGGGGGTCGAGGTGCAGCCGCCGCTGTTCGCCCAACTGCCGCTCGAAGATGACCACCGGGCGCACCTCCCGGCGCCCACGGTGGGCGAAGACCTGCAGACCGACTACTTCACCCTGGGCACCACCCTGGGGCCACACCCGCTGGCGTTGCTGCGCCCGAAACTGGGCGAGCGGCGCTGCCGCAGCTCGGCCTTGCTGGCCACGGTCGGCCATGGGCGCAACGTGCGCGTAGCCGGCCTGGTGGTGGGCCGCCAACGCCCGCAGACCGCCAGCGGCGTGACCTTCGTGACCCTGGAAGACGAATACGGCATGGTCAACGTGGTGGTCTGGCACGACCTGGCCCAGCGTCAGCGCCGGGTGCTGCTGGAGGCTCAGTTGCTGGAGGTGGATGGCCACTTGGAATCCGAAGCCGGGGTGCGCCATATCATTGCTGGTCGTCTGAACGACCTGACGCCACTGCTGACCGGGCTGACCGTGCGCAGCCGGGATTTCCACTGAGTCGGCTTGCCGCAGGGTGGGGGAGGATCGCGGTTTCGCCGATTCACCGTGGCGACGCCATGGTGGATGTAAAAAGCGACATCCACCCTACGGATGCCCTGAATTTTCCAGGCATGCCGCCATCCGTAGGAGCGGGCTTGCCCGCGAGCTCTTCCCCGAATCGACAACCGTTGAAGCTCGCGGCCAAGGCCGCTCCTACAAAGGCAATCCCGTAGGGTGGATCACGCTTCACCGATCCACCATGGCGATACACGCCGAAAACAGAAAACCCCGCCCAGGCAGCACCTGGGCGGGGTTTCGGGTGCAGCGGGTCAACAGATCAGCGGCTGGTAGCCTGCGCCGCTTCGTCGATCAGGTCGGCCACTTGTTGTGGGTTGGAGGTCATCACCACGTGGGAAGCGCCGTCGATCACCACGGTTTTCTTGGAGCCAGCGCGGTCGGCCATGAACTTCAGCGCGGCTTCGGGGATGTTCTTGTCCGCCGAGCCGTAGATGAACCACGACGGGGTGTATTTCCAGGCCGGGTTGACCGCCGGCTCACCCAGCGCTGCGGTGGTGATCGGACGTTGGGTGGCGGCCATCAGCGCGGCGTCGGCCGGTGCCACGTCGGCAGCGAACTGCTCGGCGAACTTGTCCTGCTGGATGTACAGGTCCTGGTTGCCATCGATCAGCGTCACCGGGTCGGCCAGGGTCGGGCCGAGGGTGCCGCCCGGGTAGCGACCGGACAGTTCGAGCACGGTCTCGCCTTTTTCCGGGGCAAAGGCCGCCACGTAGACCAGCGCCTTGACGTTCGCGTTGCCATGCACGGCGTCGGAAATCACCTGGCCACCGTAGGAGTGGCCGACCAGGATCACCGGGCCTTTGGTGTGCTCGACCAGTTGCGAAACGTAGTCGGAGTCGCCTTTAACGCTGCGCAGCGGGTTGGCGACAGCGATCACCGGGTAGCCCTCGGCCTGCAGGCGGGAGGCCACGCCGTTCCAGCTGGAGGATTCGGCGAAGGCACCGTGGACCAGGATCACCGTGGCCTTGTCGGAAGGCGGGGCGATCGGCGCGGCAACGGCGCTGAAGGTGGACAGGCTGCTAGCGGCGATCAGGGCAGTCATGGCGGCCCAATTGCGTGGGGAGATGGACATGGGTATTTCCTTTTGATTGGCGGTTAGGGGCTAAAGCGTTTTGCTGCCCGCACCGGTATGTGCGGGACAGCAGGGTTGGATTCAGTGGGTGAGCAGGGGCGTCAGTTGGCCTGCGCGGTCCAGGGCAGCCAGGTCATCGAAGCCGCCGACATGGCGTTCGCCGATGAAGATCTGTGGCACGGTGCGGCGGCCGCTGCGGGCCATCATTTCGCGGATCAGCTCGGGGGATGATTCGATGTTGATTTCCCGCGGCGCCACACCCTTGCTGGCCAAGAGGGCCTTGGCGTTACGGCAGTACGGGCAAGTGCTGGTGGTGTACAGGGTAACTTCAGACATGATCGGCACTCCGTGAGTGGCTGATGCCTCGTGCATCAGCGATGGAGTGATAGTGACGAAGAACGCTTTCCATTCGGACGCAAATAGTCGAAATTATTGTGCAGATCGTCCAAATCGCTTTATGAGGCTTCCCATGGACCGCTTATCGACCCTGCTCAAGCATTTCGGTGTCAGCGCCGGCACCTACCACACCGGCGGGCTGTGCGGCAGCGCGGCCTTCGATGATTCCGAGGAATACGGCTACCTGCACATCCTGCGCGCCGGGCAGATGACCCTGCGCGTAGCCCATGACCAGGAAATCCGCCTGGAAAAGCCCTCGCTGGTGCTGTTCCCGCGGCCATACCGGCACCGCATGATCGCCAGCGAAGCAGACAGCGCGCAGATGGTCTGCGCCCGGCTGGGCTTCGACGGCGGCGGGCGCAACCCGCTGGCGGGTTCGCTGCCGGACTACCTGATCTTCGGCCTGGACGAGGTACCCATGCTGGGCAGCACCCTGGAATGGCTGCTGGATGAGGCCAGCGCGACCCATTGCGGCCGTGAAGCCGTGCTCAATCGACTCTTCGAACTGGTGATCATCCAGCTGTTGCGCCATATGATGGCCAGCCACAGCGTCTCCAGCGGCATGATGGCGGGGCTGGCGGACCTGCGCCTGGCCAAGGCCATGAGCCTGATGCACGACAACCCCGAGCATCCCTGGTCCCTGGTGGAACTGGCCGCGCAGTGCAACATGTCGCGGGCCAGCTTCGCCGCGCATTTTCGTGAAGTGGTGGGGCAGACACCGGCCGATTACCTGGCCAGCTGGCGGGTCAGCCTGGTGCAGAAGCGCCTGCGCGAAGGCAAACCGGTGGCGCTGATCGCCGACGAAGTGGGCTATGAAAGCCCCTCGGCCCTGGCCCGGGCCTTCCGCCGCAAGACCGGGGAAAGCCCGCTGCAGTGGCGCGGCAAATACGCCTGATTCATTGAATACCGAGCAAGGATGCACCGACCGTGAACGTGCTTTTCATCTGCGGCAAAAACCGCCTGCGCAGCCCGACGGCAGAACAGGTATTTGCCGATTGGCCGGGGGTGGAAACCGCCTCGGCCGGTGTGGGCAACGATGCCGACGTGCCCGTGGATATCGAGGTGCTGGCCTGGGCCGAACTGATCTGCGTGATGGAGCCGGCCCACCGCCGCAAGCTGACTGCGCGCTTCAAGGCGCACCTGGCCAACAAGCGCACCGTGTGCCTGGACATCCCCGACGATTTCGCCTTCATGGCGCCGGAGCTGGTTCAGCTGCTCCAGGCCAAGGTGCCGCGCTACCTGCCGGGCTGAGCCCTATTCACGGCCACGAACAAACCCCTCAATCAACATCAAGTAAATTTTCCATCTCAATGTTTATAAAGAATTTTATCGTCAGAAACTGGCCGTACCTGGCCATCATCTTCATCGGCCTGCTACTGGTGAACAGCACCCGGGAAGTCGGCCTCGAACTGTTCAGCCGCGACATCGATCCCGAGCGGGGCATGATGATGAGCCTGGGCCTGCAACACAGCGCCGGCGTGCTGTGCATCATGTTCGCGCTGTACAAGATGTTCTGGCCCAAACGATAAGGCGGCCCCTGGAGAGCCGCCTCGTCTAAGCCCAGCCATCAGCCCAGCCGCACACCCGTCATGCCCAGCATGATGCCCAGCGAGACCAGCGCCGCGACGCCGGCACCGAAGAACCACAGCTGGTCGGCCGCCCGGCGGGCCATGCCGTGGGCCAGCGCCACCACCCGCAGGCCCGACACCAGGTGGGCCAGGATGAAGAACACGCCTAGGGCGTAGTGCGGCACCAGGCGGATGCTCCAGGGGTCGAGCAGCAGACCGGTGGGGGCGCCAGTGGCGAAGGCCCAGTCGGTTTCGATGCCGGCCCAGGTGCGGGCGAAGATGAACACCGCGTTCAGGTGGCCGAGGATGAACACCGAGAGGAACACCCCCGAGGCGATCTGGAAGATGCGCTGGAAGTCACCGCCACGGGCGCTCCAGTGCCAGGCCAGGTACAGGCCGGAGAACACCTGGAACAGCAGCGCGGCGACCAGCAGCGGTTCGACCACCGGCGAGCGGTAGACCACACGGCCCAGCTCCATGATCTCGGCGTGGGCCTCGGGGCCGAGCAGGCCGAACAGGTGGTTGAACAGGTGGAAGGCGATGAACAGCGTCACCAGCGCGCCGGAAATGCCGTGGGCCACACGGGTTGCGGCGCTGCTGCGGTGTTCCGCCGGCGCCTCGGTCGAACGGTTTGGCAGCAGCACGGCGAACGCGGCCAGGGCCAGCCAGATCGGCGTCCAGACCCAGCTGTCCGGCACCGGGCTGCCCAGCATGTACAGGTTCACCCCCAGGAAGCAGTACAACGTGGGCGCGGCCACCACCAGCAGCGCCAGGCGCCGGGCACGCGCCTGGCGGGTGCTGACCAAGCCGGTTTCCCGGCACGCGACGAACAGGCCCAGGGCCGGCACCAGAAAACTCAGCAGGAGCAGAATCGCCGCCGGCACATAGGCGTGGCCGGTGATCATCAGGTGAAAGGCGTCGAGCAGGAAGGGATAGAACGCGGCAACCACGGCGGGCAACCACAAAGGCCAGGCGGCCACGCGGGTCGCGGGCCAGGGCGTGGGGGACAGCAGGGGGTTGGCATCGGGCACGGTCAGTTCCTCATCGGTAAGGGAAGGCTGGTGCGAGGATGCAGGGACCAAGGACTACTGTATTGATCCAATTACGGTGATTTCGACTGATCCACTTGCCGCGCCAATCCGCTCTGGAACGCGCTGCACAGCCTTAAAAAATCCTGCCAGGCAGGACGACACCCGGCAGGCAATATCGGCCCTTAGGCCACCACAGGAATCAGCGGGTCGGCAGCGGCGAGGGCGCTGGCGCGGTCCGGGGCGGGCGGGTAGATCCACTGCGTGTTGATCTGGATCTTCAGCTCCTTGGCCTCGGCCTTGGTCAGCACCACCTGGCGCTCCCAGCCTTCGGTGAACACGGCGCCCCAGGCACCGAGGTCCAGGCAGGTCACGTACTTGGGCTGGCTGTAGGGGATCGGCTTGAGGCCCAACAGGTCGGCCACGGCGTTGTTGCCGGCCGAGCGGCCGAGGGCAATCGCGTGCTGGCAGCTCATCAGCGCGTGGTTGCCCATGTCGTCGCAGGGCACGAAGGCGGTGTCGCCGGTGGCGTAGACCGCGTCCTGGCCGATCACCTTGAGGTTCTGGTCGGTGTGCAGGCGGCCGAAGCGATCACGCTCGCCGGCGATCTGCGTGGTCAGCGGCGAGGCCCGCAGGCCCACGGCCCAGATCACCGTCCTGGCATCGATGCGTTCGCCGTTGTCGAGCACCACGCCATTGGCATCCACCGCGGTCACCAGGGTGCCGGTGCGCCACTGCACGCCCAGGGTGTCGCTGGCTTCGGCCACCACCTCGGCGATCTGGCTGCCCAGGGCAATGCCGACGCGCTTGCCGGGATCGACGATGATCACGCGGATCGCCGCGCTGTCACCCAGGATGGCGCGCAGGCGGGCGGGCATTTCGGTGGCGGCCTCGATGCCGGTGAAGCCGCCGCCGACCACCACCACGGTGTTGCGGGCGGGGGAATCCGGCAGCGTGCGCAGGCTTCGCAGATGGTCTTCCAGCTCGAGCGCGGAAGCCAGGCTGTCGACGTCGAAGGTATGACGGTCCATGCCGCCCTGGCTCGGTCGCGCCACCTGGCTGCCAGCCGCCAGCACCAGGCGGTCGTAGGCCAGTGCCTGCTCGGCACCGGTGGCATCGACGTAGCTGACGCGCTTGCCCTGGGTGTCGATCTGGGTGGCGGTGCCCTGGACGAAATTCACCCCCACGGCGTCGAACAGCTCGCCCAGCGGGGCCGTGGTGCTGGCCGCGTCGGGCTCGTAGAGGCGCGGCCGCACGTGCAGCTCGGCCTGGGGCGCGAGCAGGGTGACGGTGACGTCCTGGCGTTGCTGCTGGTCGAGCAGGCGCAGGGCGGCGAGGGCGCTCCACAGGCCGCCGAAGCCGGCGCCGATGATCAGAATCTGTTGTTTCATGACTCACTCCATGATCGAGACAAGAGAGGAAAAATCACCGGGCGACCGCGATAACGGCCCGTACTGCGAAAGCGAGTGTGCCGCTGCGTCGGTTCATGGTATTGATCCACTCCGTGCCGAAGTCATTGGTCCACTTGGGAAGCTCATATGCCACGCGACAAGCAACCGCCGCTCGTTGTCTTCATGCCCCTGGGTGCGCCGGAGCCGGGCACCACGCTGCAGCGCTGGCTGTATGACGGGCTGCGCGAGGCGATTCTCAAGGGGCGCCTGCCGGCCGGCAGCAAGCTGCCCGGTACCCGGGTCCTGGCGTCCCACTACGGCCTGGCGCGGGGTACGGTGCAGGCGGCCTACCAGCAGTTGCTCTCCGAAGGCTACCTGGATGCCCACACCGGCAGCGGCACCCGGGTCAGCCAGGTGTTGCCCGGCGTCACCCTGGAGTCCGGCTACGTGCGCCGGCGCATCGTGCCCAGCGTGGAAACCCACGATCCGCCCCCGCAGACGCCGTGGATCGAACGCCTGGCGGCGATCAAGCCAGTGTTCGGCCGCCGCTCGGTAATCCCGGGGCTGCGCCCGTTCTTCCCGCACCGGGGTGATGTGCAGACGTTTCCCGTGGACCTGTGGCGCAAGCTGCATATCCAGCAGCTGCGCTCCTCGCGCATGTCGGCACTGCTGGATTCCGACCCGGCCGGGTTGCCGGCCCTGCGCCAGGCGGTGGCGGGGTACCTGTCCATTGCCCGTGGGGTGCAGGTGTCGGCCGATCGCGTGCTGATCCTGAGCAGCGTGCAACAGGGCCTGGACCTGTGCCTGCGGCTGCTGGTGCAGCCCGGCGAGCCGGTGTGGATGGAGGACCCGGGCTACCCGGGGGCCCGCCAGTTGATGGACGTGACCGGGGTGAACCGGGTGGATGTACCGGTGGACCAGCACGGCCTGGACGTGGACGAGGGCATTCGCCGTGCCCCCAGGGCGCGCCTCGCCTACGTCACGCCGTCCCGGCAGGCCCCCCTGGGCAGCGAGCTGTCGCCGGCGCGGCGCCTGGCCTTGCTGCGTTGGGCGAACACCCAGGGCGCGTACATCTTCGAGGACGACTACGACAGCGAATACCGCTTCATCGCCAAGCCGATTCCCGCGCTGCGTTCGTTGGCGGAGGCGGATCGCTCGGTGATTCTCGCCGGCACCTTCAGCAAGCTGCTGTTCCCGGCCATCCGCCTGGCCTACCTGGTGCTGCCGGCCTCGCTGGTGGAAAGCTTCACCCGGGCCGCCGCACTGACCGCCCGGCACGCCAACAGCCTGGCGCAGGCGGTGCTGGCCGAGTTCATCAGCGAGGGGCACTTCGACCGTCACGTGCGGCAGAAGCGCAAGATCTACGCCTCCCGGGCAGAGGCCTTCGCCGAGGCGGCGCACACCCACTGGCGGGACCTGATTCATGTGCCGGACATCCGCGCGGGCATGGACATCGCCTGCACCCTGGCCCATGAGGACGAAGCCGGCACCTGCGCGCGCCTCGGCAGTGCCGGGATCGATGTGATGCCGCTGTCCAACTACTGCGTGGAGCGCAAGCCGGCCGGCCTGGTGATGGGCTTTGCGCCGTACGACGAACGCGCGATCCAGGACGCCGCCCAGGCGGTGAAGGTCGCCCTGCAGCGCTGAGGGGCGGTTATCCCAGGCGGTCGAGCAGACGTGGCAGGGCAGCGCGGGTGGCGGCCGTCAGGGGCGCGGGCAGGGCATCCAGGGCGAACCAGGCGAAGGCCGCGTGTTTCTCCGGCTCGACCAGGCGCGGCGTGCCGTCGAACCGCTCCGCGAGGTACACCGGCGCCAGCCAGTGTTCCGGCGTGTGCGGGTCGATCTGGTCGACGACACAGAGCAGTTCGAGCGCGTCCAGGTGGATGCCAAGCTCTTCGAGAATCTCGCGTTTTACCGCCTGCTCCACGGGTTCCAGCCAGTCCACCTTGCCGCCGGGCAGGCCCCAGTGTCGGGCTTCGGGTTCGCGCAGGCGCTGGATCAACAGGATGCGGCCATCCTGCACGATAGCGGCGCCGCACCCGAGGCGCGGTTCGGCGGGTTTTACCGGTGATTCGTTCACGGCATGCTCCTTGTTGGCCGGCTCAGGCCTGTGCGAATGCCTGGCGCAGGCGCGTGATGATCTCATCCACGCCCGGCCCCTGGATGGCCGGCGGTATGGGCCGTTCGCCGAATTCCCGCCAGATGAACAGCGTCAGCTCGGCGCCGTCGGTGAGCGACTGGGCGTTGCCTGGCGTGGCGAAGGCGTCGAGTGCGCGGTAGCGGGCGTCTTTCCAAAACAGCGCCTCGACCCAGGCGTACACCGGGATGAAATGAAAATGGATCGGTTGCCCCGGCACATGGCCGTAGCGGCTGATGTACAACCACTTGGGCTGAAGCTGGGTTTCGAGAATCCGTTGGGCCCGGGCGAGCAGGCCGCCCAGTTCCGCCAGCGCCGCCTCGGGCAGGTCGGCCAGCGAATCCACCGGCGCCCGGGACCCCAGCATCACATAGCCGGGCAGGGCACTGGCCAAGTGGTGATTGATGATCCAGTGGGGCGTTTCATGAAGGATGAAACGCGGCGGCAACGTCATGGAAACAGGCCTGCGCTAGAACGGCGCAGCAGGATAACAAGAGACGCCGGGCGTCGCTCGGTTCGGGTGGCAGTCTCGACAGGGCCGCCACCCCAGAAGACGCATCGCGGGACACGCCCGCGATGCGTCAGCCCCCTATTTGACGACCAGCCCCTGGCCGCGGCCCCGCGGATCGGAGGCTGTTTCCAGCGCCGTGCCATTGACCCGGATCGCCTGGATATCGCCCATTTCCCAGCCCTGATCCTCCAGGGTGTAGCCCATCTGCTTCAACTCATCCGCGACCTTGCCGGTCAGCGGCGCGTAGGCGTCGAAGTAAATGGTGTCCTTGGGCAACAACTGGTGATGCACCCGCTGCGCGCCCACGGCCTCCTTCAAAGGCAGGTCGTAGTCGTACAGGTTGTTCAGCACCTGGAAGATCGAGGTGAAGATTCGCGAGCCGCCCGGCGTACCCAGCACCAGGGTGACCTTGCCATCGCGGGTCACCAGGGTCGGGCTCATCGACGACAGCATGCGCTTGCCCGGTTCGATGGCGTTGGCATCACCGCCAACCACGCCAAAGGCATTGGCCGTCCCCGGCTTGGCGCTGAAGTCGTCCATCTCGTTGTTGAGCAAAAAGCCCGCGCCTTTCACCACCACGCCGCTGCCGTAGTCCAGGTTCAGGGTGTAGGTGTTGCTGACCGCGTTGCCGTCCCTGTCGACGATGGAGAAGTGGGTGGTCTGGTGCGGCTCCAGCCCCGGGCGGACTTTTTCGGTCTCGGAGATCGCCGTGGGGTTGACCTCCTTGGCGCGTTTGGCGATGTAGTCCGCCGCCGTCAGCTCGGCCACCGGCACCTTGGAAAACCCCGGGTCGCCCAGGTAGTCGGCACGGTCGGCGAACACCCGTTTCTCGATTTCAGCCAGCAAGTGGATGTAGCGCGACGAGTTCAGCGCCACGCCCTTGAAGTCTGCGGCACGTTGCTCCTTGATGCCCAGCAGCTGCGCCAGTGCGATGCCGCCAGAGCTCGGCAGCGGCGCGGTATAGACCACGTTGCCGCGCCATTGGATGGCGATCGGGTCGCGCCACACCGCCTTGTAGTCCTTGAGGTCATCCTTGCTGATCAGGCCCTTGTCGGCCTGCATCTGCGCCACCAGCAGGTCGGCGGTCTTGCCCTGGTAGAACTCGCTCACGCCCTTGTCGGCGATACGCTCCAGGGTATGCGCCAGCTCGGGCTGTTTGAACGGCTCGCCCGCCTTCATGCTGCCGAAGTAGTCGTTGAAGTTGGTGCTGTCCTTGAACAGGCCGTTGGCGTCTTCGCGGTACTGGTACTGCTTGGCCGCGACCTCGAAACCGTTCTTCGCATAACCCACCGCCGGGGTGATCAGTTCGGCCCAGGGCAACTTGCCGAACTTCTGGTGCGCCTCCCACAGTCCCATCACCGTACCCGGGACGCCCGCGGCGCGAGAGCCGATCAGGCTGAGGTTCTCGATGATTTCGCCCTTGTCATCCAGGTACATGTTGCGGCTGGCCGCCTTGGGCGCCACTTCGCGGTAGTCGAGGAAATACGCCTTGCCGTCGATGTACAGGGTCATGAAACCGCCACCGCCGATGTTCCCGGCTTCGGGGTAGGTCACCGCCAGGGTGAAGGCGGTGGCGACCGCCGCGTCCACGGCATTGCCTCCCTTCTTGAGAACGTCGGCGGCCACCTGTGCGCCATACCGATCGGGAGCGGCCACCGCACCACCGTCCAGGGGCAGGGCGAATGCGGGGGAACTGGCCAGAATCGCGGCACTGACGCCAAGGGCTCGAAACATCACAACGTGCATAGTTGCTTCCTCGGTGTTGTTTTCGTTGAACACTGATTAAGGCTCATGAACGGGGTGGCAGCAATGAGATGCACGCCTAAATGCGTGGGAAGCCCGCGGTTCGGCGACCACTAAAAATTAGGAGCGTTCTTAAATACAGCCCGCAGGGGCACTGGCAATAATTTCGAACATTCCTACCGCCTGCGTACCTGCCATGTCCTGCCTGCCCGTCCGCGTTCTGATCGTCGAAGCGCACCCGTTCAAACGTCGAGCGGCGGCTCAGGTGTTCCAGGAGCTGGGCTGCGACGCCGTGCTGCTGGCGGCCGATGCCGAGGCGGCGCTGCACGTGCTGCAAACCAGCGGGGCCGTGGACATTCTGCTGTACAGCCTGCGTGCGCAGCAGGTCGCCGACCTGAGTGCCTTCACCGCCCTGAGCCAGCGTCGGCTGTTCGGTGCCGTGATCCTGTGCAGCCAGCACGAGGCGGATGTCCACGATGCGATCCGTCGCCTGACGGAAAAACTGGGTGTGGTGCTGCTGGGGTACATCCAGTCACCGGTGATCAGCGGGGCCATTACGCCGCTGGTGAGTGCCTTCATCGGTCGCCCTCGATTCCTGCCGAGCGATGGTCCCCGCCGCCGCGAATACCTCGGGCCGATTTCCCGGGCCGAGCTGCAGGATGCCCTGGCGTCCCAGGCGTTCAAGCCGTTGTTCCAGCCTACCGTCGACCTGCGCAAGGGCGATGTCCGGCGCCTGAACGTGCTCTCGCGCTGGGCCCATCCCCGTCATGGCTGGGTGATGCCTGGCGATTTCCTGCCGTTACTGGCCCGCGCCGAGTTGCTGGGCGAGCTGTTCAGTGCCCAGCTTGAGCAGGGCCTGGAGTTCCTGCAGGCTGCCGACCGCCTGGGGCATCGGCTCGACCTGGCCTTCAACCTGCCGGCCAGCCTGTGTGGTGCACCGGGACTGATCGAGCAGGTGCAACGCGCCGTGGCGCAGCATGATATCGCCCCGACGCGGCTGACCTTCGAACTCGATGAAGACGCCGTGCTGGAACTGTCCCCAGCCGTGCTGGAGAACCTCATCCTGCTGCGTCTGTTGGGCGTGCGCCTGTCGATGGCCGGCTTCGGCAGCGGCTTTTCCTCGCTGGAGCGCCTGGGCCAGCTGCCATTCACCGAAATCAAGCTCAGCGCCGTGCTCACCCGCGAGCCGGACGGCGGCCGCCGATCCCGTGCGGTCATCTGCAGCGTGCTGGCCCTGGCGGCGACCCTGAAACTGTCGACGGTGGTGACCGGAGTGGACACCCAGCGGCAGCGCCAGTGGCTGAACCAGCTCGGTTTCACCCTGGCCCAGGGTGACCTGTATGCCCGCGCCATGAGCGCGGAAAAACTCCTGCCGTGGCTGGAACGACAGGCCGGCTGGCTGCGCAAGACCTGACCCATGCCATTCCTTTCCCGATCGAACGAGTCCCTTCCCATGGCCAATCCACGCCTGCGCATCCTGCTCGCCGAACCTGAACATGACCGCCAGCTGAGCCTGGAAAAAACCCTCAACCGCCTGGGCTACCACCGAATCGCGCCGGTGGCCGGTGCCGGGGAGGTGGCGCTGCTGATCGAACAGGTGCTGGTTCCCTTCGACCTGCTGGTGATCAATGCCGACCTGATCGACGGGCAGGCGTTCGACCTGGACCAACTGCTGAGCACCTACCCGCGGGCCCGTTACTTCCTGGTCTACAACAGCTACAGCCTGGGCGTGATCGGTTTGCCCAGCACGGTGCACGCCTTTGCCTTCTTCGCCTCGGGCTTTCCGGATCGCGAGCAGCTGCACCGTGTGATGACCTGCATCGATCCCGCGCTGTCAGCCTGTCCATCCGTTGCGCTGCAGGAAACCCGCCACGGCTGAGCGACATTCGAGGCTCAAGTTGCCGTGTCGAACCGCGGCGCGTCGAGCTGGCGAACCGGGTGCTGGCTCTCCTGATCGACGCCCTTGAGCTCCAGCAACTGCGCGTGGAACCGTTCCAGCGAGGCCCGGTGGCCGATGCTGATCAGGATGGTGTCGCTCAACTCGCGCTTCAGCAGCGCGTAGCACTGGGCTTCGGTGGCCTCGTCCAGCGCCGAGGTGCTTTCATCCAGGAACAGCACGCTCGGCCGGCTCAGCAGGGCGCGCACGAAGGCACAACGCTGCTGCTCGCCCAGGCTGAGAATCTGCGACCAGTCGACTTCTTCATCCAGCTTCGGCACCAGGTGCTCCAGGCCGCACTGTTGCATGTAGTGCTGCAATTGCGCGTCGCTCCCGGGCTGGGCGGGGTGCGGGTACCAGAGCATGTCGCGCAGACTGCCCAGGGGCAGGTAGGTCTTCTGCGACAGGGTGAGCACACTGCCGAGGTCATAGCGCGCCGTGCCGGAGGCGTGCTCCCAGATACCGGTGATCGCCCGCACCAGGGTGGACTTGCCGTAGCCCGACGGCGCGCGGATCAACAGGCGGTCGCCCGCTTCGAGTTGCAGATCGAGCCCGCTGATCAGGCGTTTGCCGCCCGGCAGCCAGAGGTCGAGGTTCTCCACAGCAAAACGGCCCGGGCTGTGCTGCAGCGTCAGTCCGGTGTCGCTGTCCACGTTGTCCAGGCGGCTCTGGAAGCCCATCAGGCGGTCGACCACGGATTTCCACTCGGCGATTTCCGGGAACACCCGCACCAGGTAGGCCATGGCTTCGTGCACTTCACCGAAGGCCGCGCTGATCTGGGTCAGGCGACCGAGGGAGAAGGCGCCGGCGAAGAACTGCGGCGCCATGATGAACATCGGGATCACCGTGGCGGTGCGCATGTAGAAGGTGGAGTAACCCATGACGATCTTCTGCTGCTTCACCAACGCCCAGAAGTTCTGCAGGGCCGCCTCCAGGCGCTTGGAGAACCGCGCGTGTTCCTCGGCCTCGCCGCGGTACTGGGCCACCGGCTCGGCGTTCTCGCGCAGGCGCATCAGCGAGAAACGGAAATCGGCCTCGCGGCGCTGCTGGATGAAGTTCAGCCGGGGCAGGGCGCGTCCCAGCCAGAAGGCGCCGCCCGTGCCCAGGATCGAATAGAGCAGGGCCGCCCACACCAGCAGGCCGGGAATGACCACGTCCTGGCCGTTGAGCGGGATGCTGATCAGGCTCGAGGCCTGCCAGAGAATGTGCAGGAAGGAAAACAGCGAGACGATGGCCGTCATCAGGCCGAGGCTGAGTTTGAGCGACATGCTGATGTACAGGTTGATGTCGTCGGCGATGCGCTGGTCCGGGTTGTCCATTTCCGGTGCGTTCAGTTGCAGCCTCAGGTAGCGCTGCTGGCCCAGCCACTGGCGCAGGGTGTTTTCCGTGGCCCAGCGCCGCCAGCGCAGGGTCAGTTTCTGCTGGAAGTGGAAGGCCGCCACGGTGAAGGTGGCCAGGGCCAGCTGCAGCAGGATGAACTGCAGGCCCGCCACCAGGAAGGCGTCGTAATCCAGCGCCTGCAAGGCGTTGTAGAAGTGCAGGTTCCAGAAGTTGTTGAGGATGGTCACCCCGACCAGGGCCAGGTTCATCAGCACCGTGCCGAGCAACAGCAGCAGCGCCGGGAGCTTTTCGGAGGAGGTCCAGAACGGGCGGGCGAGTAACCAGAAGTGGCGGAGCGTATGCATTTGACCTCAGTTACTCAGGGGTGAAACGGCGTTGAGTTTATAGGGGCACGTCTATACCATCAACGCTAACCGTTCTCATTGGGCGAGGCTCCAGGCCTCCGGAGGCGCACCATCGAATTGCCGGATTGGCTCTGCCAGGCATGGCCACCCATCGCGCGTGTCATCCAGACCGAACGCCAGGATCGTTCGGCGGTGCCGCTGACGCAACTGTCCGATTCCGCCGTGCTGTTCCCGCTGCTGGACCAGTTCGCCGAACGCTACCCGGGCATCCGCCGGCCGGCGGTGGTGTCCCAGTGGTCGATGAACTACCTCAGTGTGCTGCTGCCCGCCACGTTAGCCGTCTCGCTGACCCAGGGGAAGGCCATTCCCGCCTGGGAACACGACATCGAACTGCTGCACGACCAGGCCCAGCCCCGCGCCCTGAAAATCACCCCCTGGCTGCCGGCCCTGGCCCGCAACCAGCAGGCCGATTACTGGGACCGACTGATCCATGAGCACCTGGAACCGCTGAACGCCACCCTGTCGCAATGGGGCGGGCTGGCGCCGAAGGTGCTGTGGGGCAACATGGTGGCGGTCTGGGACGCGGCGTTCGACCGGCTCAGCGGTTCGATCCCGCGCGAAGGCTTCGCCGAGGCGCACCAGGTGCTGGAACAGATGTCGGTGGCCCAGGGCCGCCTGAAACTGCGCAAGCTGCAGCGCCAGGTCGAGTCCCCGGCGCCGGATGTCATCGCCGAGATTCCCCTGCGTACCCATTGCTGCCTGCACTACCAGCTGCACGCGCCCGTCGAGGGCAAGCCCCTGGTGCTCTGCGAAGCCTGCCCCAAGCTGCACCGCCTGCCCATCGCCGAACAGGCCAGTTACCTGCGCACCATCTACGACGTGGCCGACTGAGTCAGCGCAACGCCGCTCCCAGCCTGTGCTGCACCAGGTCCAGGACCTTGTCCTGCTGCTGCGCCAGGAAGAAATGCCCCCCGTCGAACCAGTGCTGACGACAAGCCCCCGTGGTTTCCAGCTGCCAATCCTCCAGCAGCGCCTCGGCGACATGGGTGTCGTCGCGGCCGGCCAGCACCGTGAGCGGCACCTCCAGCCGTGGGCGGGGCCGGTAGCGGTAGTGCTGCAACAGCGTGAAGTCGGCGCGGATCGCCGGCAGCAACAGCGCCATCAATTCCTCGTTGGCCAGCACCTCCGGCGGCGTGCCGGCGTACTCCCGCAGCTTGGCCAGCAACTGGGTGTCGGTCATCAGGTCGTAGCGCGGGCCGCTGGTGCGGTGCCGGGGTGCGATGCTGGCGGAGACGAACAGGTGGCGCGGCAGCTCCAGCCCCAGCTGCACGCAGCGGTGGCTCAGCTCATAGGCGAGCAAGCCACCGAGGCTGTGGCCGAAAAAGGCGTAGGGCAGGTCGCCGTGTTCGGCGATGACCTGGCCCAGCTCGGCCACTAGCGCCTCCAGGTCGGTGATCGGCGCCTCACCGAAGCGCGCGCCGCGCCCCGGCAGCTGGATGGCGCACACCTGCACATCGGGCGCCAGCGCCGGCAGCCAGGGCATGAAACTGCCCGCGCTGCCACCGGCGAACGGGAAGCAGAACAGACGCAGGCGCGCCTGGGGCAGCGGCCGGGTCTGCACCCAGAGGCTGGCCCGGGCGCGTGCGACGGGGCGAGTCAGCAGAGCGTCGTTCATGCCGGTGCGTCATTCAGCGGCGCGGTGGCGCGGGCGGCGTTCGGAGCAGCGTCTGCCGGCTCGGCCTCGGTCACTTGCCCTTGGTCGACGCGGATCAGGCGGTCGGCCAGCGGGAAGTAGGCGTCATCGTGGGAGATCACGATCACCAGTTTGCCGCGCTGCTGCAGGTCCGACAGGATCTTGGTGTAGAAGAAGTGCTTGAACACCGGGTCCTGGTCCGCTGCCCATTCGTCGAACAGGTAGCACGGGCGGTCGTCCAGGTAGGCGGCCAGCAGCGCCAGGCGCTTGCGCTGCCCCGTGGAGAGGTCGAGGGTGGACAGGCGGCCGCCCTCGATGCTGACCTTGTGGTCGAGCTGCAGGTGCGCCAGGTAGTCCCGGGCCTGCTGCATCAGCACCGGGTTGTCACCGTCGAGCAGGTGCTCGAACAGGCAGAAATCGGTGAAGATCGCCGAAAAATGCTGCCGGTAGAGGTGATTGTCGGTGGTCGACGACACCTGTTCGTCCAAGGTCAGCTCGCCGCCTTCAGGCTGGTAGAGCCCGGTCAGCAACAGGGCCAGGGTGGTCTTGCCACTGCCGTTGCCGCCGGTGATGAAGGTCACCTCGCCGGCGTTCAGGGTCAGGTCGAAGGGGCCGAGGGTGAAGTGGCCGTCCTCCCGCTCCCGGTAGTAGGTGTGCTGCACGGCGGTGCAATGCAGGCGGCTGACCTGATTCGCCACCCGGTGCTCGGCGGGCGTGCCGACCGCTTCCAGCTGCCCTTCGAGGGTGCGGATCTTGCCCAGGGCCACACTGGCCCGGCCCAGGGTGGGCAGGGCGTTCATCAGTTCCGACAGCGGCGTGATCATGTACAGGATGGTGAGGATGTAGCCCGTCACCAGCGTCGCGCCCAGGTCGATGAACTGGGGTGCGGCGAACAGCACCACGCCGATCAGCAGGTAGAAGATGCCGTTGCCCCAGTTCAGCACCAGGGCGTAGATGCTCATGCCGCGCACGAAATCGCGCTGGTATTGCAGGCTCACCGGGCGCAGCAGGCGCTCGAAGAACTGCTGGCGGCGGGCGTGGTTCAGCTGCAGTTCCTTGCTGCCGTCGGTGAGCTGGCGGTACTGGCCGAACAGCTGGTCCTTGAGCTCCCGGGCCTTGGCGATGGAGGTCAGCGCCTTGCCCTGGGGCCAGTGGAAGGTGGCCGCACCCAGCACGATCAGCAGAATAGTCACCCCCAGCAGCGGCAGGCTGAGCCAGCCCAGGTAGCCGAGGCAGGCGACGATGATGCCGCCGTTGACCAGCAGGATCGGCACCAGCTCCACGGCCTGGCTGATGGTCTGGGTGTCGTCGGTGAGCATCGCCAGCAGGCGGTGCTTGCCCAGGCGTTGCAGGCGCGGGTAGGGCGTGTCGACCAGCTTGCTGCTCAGGTGCAGGCGCATGTCGCTGACCGCCGCCTGGCCCAGGCGCAGCAGGCTGACGTCGGACACGATGCGCGAAAACACCACCAGCACCACCAGGGCGCCGAACAGCAGGCCGTCGCGGGGCTGCAACTGGTCGAAGCCGGCCAGGGAATGGTTGATCGTCGCGATCAGGCCGGCGGCGCCCAGGCCGCAAACCAGGCCGGTCAGCGTGGCGATCAGCAGGGCGCCCCAGGAGCGCTTGGCGAGTAAAAGTAGCAAGTCCATGTCAGGCCGTCTCGTCGGTCGCCGGCAGGCGGTGGCTGTGCGCGGGCACTGTCGCAGGGGGCAGGTGGTCCAGGCAAGTGGACAACTGCCGCTGCCAGTCCGGTTGCTGAAGGATAGTCAGGTGCGAGGCCTCAATCACCTGGCGACTGACCGCCCCCGGGTTCAGGCGCGCCCAGTCGGGGTCGCCGAAATCCGCTTCGGCCAGGGTGTCGCTGGCCCACCAGACCTGCACCGGGCAACGCAGCGCCGGCATCTGGAAGCTCGCCAGCAGGTGCTGGGTCTGCGCGTGGTGGCCCAGGCGGATCGCCAGGTGTTCCCAGCTGTCGCCGGCCAGTTGCAGGCCTTGCTGGCGCGCCCACTGCACCAATTCGCCCAGTTGCTCGCCGGCGGGCAAGGCCGCCAGGCGCTGCCGGAGCGATTCGCGGCTGTCGGTTGGCAACTGGCGCCAGTAGGCCTGGCTTTCCGGGGTGAGGGCCTGTTCTGCCGATTCCAGCAGTGCGGCCACCGATTGCGCGGCGGACGCCCGCTGGTACTGGGAGTCCACCACGCCGAGAAACGCCACCTGTTGGCCAGCCTGTTCCAGCTTGGCCGCTGCGGCGATCGCCAGCAGCCCGCCCAGGGACCAGCCCAGCAGGTGATAGGGGCCGTCGGCCTGTTGCTGACGCAGTTGCTCGACGTAGAGGGTCGCCAGGGAATCGATGCTGTGGGCGTCGATGGCGGCGTGGCTGTCGGTCAGGTAGGCCGCCTGCAGGCCCCAGAGCGTCCAGTCGCCCAGGGGCTCGAACAGCGTCCGGTAATCCTGCACATGGCCGGTGGAGGGGTGGAAACAGAACAGGTGACGCGCCGGCGCGGCGTTGCCGGCAGGTGCGGGCGAGAGCCGGACCAGGGGCGACAGCGCCATCTGTTCCTGCACCAGGGCGGCGAAGGCCATCACGCTGGGCGCGCTGAACACGGCGTTGACCGACACGCTGGTGGCCAGGGCTTTCTGCAGGCGGCTGGCCAGCTTCACCGCCGCCAGCGAATGCCCGCCCAGGGCGAAGAAATCGTCCTCGATACCGACCCGTTCCAGGCCCAGCACGTCGGCCCAGAGCTGGGCCAGCAGGCCTTCCAGCGGGGTGCGTGGCTGGGTGCCGCCAACCGCGTCCAGCACCTTGTCGGCCCACTGGCGCAGGGTCTTGCGGTCGAGCTTGCCGTTGCCCATCAGCGGCAGCGACTCGACGATGCGCAGGGTCGGCAGCATGTAGTCCGGCAGGCGGTCCTGGGCCTGCCCCTGGAGCTGGGCGATGCGCAGCGAGTGCCCGGGCGCCTGGGTGATGAAGGCGAACAGGCCCCGGGGTACGTATTCGACCGCCGCCTGGGCAACGCCTGGCAGTTGCGCCAGTTGCGCTTCCACTTCGTCGAGTTCGACGCGGTAACCCCGGACCTTCACCTGGCGGTCTGCCCGGCCGGTGATCTCCAGGCTGCCGTCAGGGCGGTAGCGCGCCAGGTCGCCGGTGCGGTAGACCCGTTCACCCGGCACCTGTGGGTTGTCGATAAAGCGATCGCGGGCCTGTTGCGGGTCCAGGTAGCCCCGGGCCACTTGCGGGCCGGCGATGTACAGCTCGCCGTTCTGCCCGGGCGCCACCGGCTGGCCCTGGTCGTCCAGCAGGTACACGCGCACGCCGTCCAGACGCAGGCTGAGCGGCAGGCGCCGGTAGTCCACGCCCGCTTCGAGGGGGTGCATCAGCACGCCGATGGTGGTTTCGGTCGGCCCGTAATGGTTGTACACCGCCAGCGCCGGCGCCTGGGCACGAATGCTGTCGAGCAGGCGTTTCGAGCAGGTTTCCCCGCCCAGCACCAGGCTCTTGGCCGGCAGCGCGCCGCCGGATTCGGCATGCCCCAGCCAGGCATCCAGCAGCGACGGCACGATCTTCAGGTGGTCGATGCCGTGCGCGGTTTGGTAGTCGGCCCAGGCCTGGGCGTCCATGGTGGTGTTCTTGTCCACCACGTGCAGCTCGCCGCCACTGAGCAGCGCCGGGAACAGCAGGGTGTAGCCCAGGTCCGCCGCCAGGGAGGTGACCACCGCACTGCGGTCGCCCGGCGCCAGGGGCAGGCGCTGGAGAATGCTGCCCACGTAGCTGACCAGTTGCCGATGCTCGACCACCACGCCCTTGGGCGTACCGGTGCTACCAGAGGTGAATAGCACATAGGCCGCGTCCTCGGGGCGGATGCCGCTGTCCAGGGCGCTATCCGGGTACTGCTGCCAGGTGTCGGCCTGAGCGAGGTCGAGGTGGCGCATGCCTGGCAATGTCGGCACCTCGCTGCCCGCGGTCAGGATCAGCGCCGGTGCGGCGGACTGCAGGATGGACAGCGTGCGCTGGGCGGGCTGCTGGGTATCCAGGGGCAGGAACGCCGCGCCGCTCTTCAGCACCGCCAGCATGGCCATGACCATCTCCGCCGAACGCTCGAGGAACAGCGCCACCCGGTCTTCCCGGCCGAGACCCTGTTCGCGCAGGTACTGGGCCAACCGGTTGCTGCGGGCGTCCAGCTGTTGATAGCTCAGGTGCACGCTGCGGTCGCGCAGGGCCGGCTGCGTGGCGAAGGTACGGGCCTGCTGGCTGAAGCGGTCGGGCAGGCTGACGAAAGCCGCCGGTACGTCGCTGCCCACGGGTTGCAAGGCGTCCAGACGTTCGGCGAAGCCCGGCGCCTGGACGGAGAGGGCCGAAAGCGCTTTCTCTGGGTGGGCCAGGGCGTCGAGCAGCAGCGACTGGTATTGCTCCAGCAGGGTCAGGGCGGCCTGGCGGCTGTAGCAGCTGGCGTCGTGCTCCAGGTTCAGCCGGTAGCCACTGGCCGTCGACTCGGGAACCAGCAGCAGCTCTAAGGCCTGGGGCATGGCCTGGACCGCCTGCACCTGCAGACCAGCCAGTGCCGGAATGTCGCCGCCCCATTCGAAGCCGTAGCGCAGGGTCTGCGACTGCGACTGGCCGACCACGCCGCAGTATTCCTGCCATTCCCGGGCCTGCTCACAGGCACTGCGCAGCCGGCTCAGCGCGCTGCTGAACGGTGCCTCCAGCGCCGCCTGCCAGGACAGCGGCAGGGCCTTGGCGAACAGCCCCCAGCAATCGGTCAGTTCTTCGTAGTCGTCCCGGCAGTCGTGGACCCAGTGCAGGTTCAGGCCGCCGGCATCGTCCGTGCTCAGGCGCTGCAACAGCGCGCACCAGGCGGCCAGCAGTACCTCCTCGGCGGTCGCCCCATGTCGCTGGCAGAAGCTCTCCAGCAGGGCTGCGAGTCTGGCATCGCCGTCCAGCTGCACGCGGCTGAGAGAAGACGATTCGGCGCTGCGGCGCTCGCGGTAGAGCAGTTCGTTGCCCGACGCCTCGTAGGAGGCCTGGCTGGCCCAGAAGCGGCGGCCGAACTCGGCGTCTTCGTCGCCCTGCAGGTCGTAGAGCCAGGCGCTGTACTGGGTGTAACTCATGGCGCCATCGTCCACCGGCGGCAGCGACGATGCGCCGAGTGCCCGGGCGATGCGCAGCAGGGTGCCGCGGTCCGCCGCCAGCGCCGGGAACTGCAGCTGCAGCCGATGCCGCGCCGCGTCCAGGCTGTCGACGGCCAGGGTGATCTGCCCGTCGTCCGCGCCCAGGTGCTCGGCCGAATGCGCCTCGACGATACGAATGCGCTCGGCCAGGGGCCGGGCATCGTCGACCCACTGCAACGGCACCTGCAAGCCGGGTTCCGGGCGGGGCCGCAGGCGCAGGGCTTCATGGTTGGCCACCAGCTGCGCCAGGCGCTCGGTCAGGCGCGGCAGGTCCAGCGGGCCGTTCAGCTCCAGCTGCAGGGTGGCCGGCGGCAGGCCGGCGAGCCAGCGCACCCGCTGCTGGGGCGACAGCTGGAAGGCGTCTGCGTGCGCACTCATGGCTGTGCCTCCACGGCCACGTCACGGCTCGCCACGGACCGGGCCTCGGCCAGTTCGTCGCGGCGCATCATCTGCCCCATGGCCACGCAGATCTTGCGCTCGCCCTCGAACGGATCCCGGGCATGGGCCACCAGCATGTTGTCGAGCATCACCACATCGCGTTTCTGCCAGGCGAAGCGCACCGCACAGGCTTCATACACCTCGCCGATCACCGCCATGACGCTGTCCGGAATCTCGCTGCCGTCGCCGTAGTAGACGCAGCGCGGCAGGGCGTCCGGACCGAACAGGCTGAGCAGGTTGCTGCGCACTTCCGGCTCCAGGCAGGCGGGGTGGTGCAGCTGCACCTGGTTGAAGAACGACAGCTCGCCGGTGTCCGGGTGGCTGACGATCGCCTGGCAGTGCTGCTCGATCCGCAGGTTGTCGGCGCCGAACCATTCCCAGCGCATGCCGGATTCGCGGCAGACGCGCTCGACCTCGTCGCGCTGCTCGGTCTTGAAGAAGTCCTGCCAGCGCACGTCGAGCTTGTCGGTGAAATGGCGCACGTAGAGCAGGCCATCGGCTTTCAGGCGGGCGACGATGTCCTGGGGCAGGCGGGCCAGCACCTCGCGGCAATCGACGATCGGCGTGCAGCCGCCCTTGGGCGACGGCGTCTCGCAGTAGAACCACTGCTTGCGCGGCCACTGGGCGAGGTGCGAGCTCTCGTTGTGGAACAGGATCATGTGCTGCTCGGGGTACGGCGTGGAGTGGTAGATGTTCTTGCCCGAGGTGTTCTTCGGCAGGTCCCCGTACGTGCCATACAGGGCCGGTTCGATGGCCTGGGCGAACTGCTCGAAGGCCGCCGCGTCCGGCAGGTCGAAGCCCCGGAACAGCAGGCCGCCGTGGGTGCGCAGCTGGGTGTCGATCCAGCCCCGGGCCTGCAGCGCCCATTGCACCGGGTCCAGTTCGCCAAGCAACGGCTCGATGACCAGCGGCAGCGTCCGGTCGGCGGCCAGCACCGAGGTGCGCACCTGTTCCTCCGGCACCCGGCTCACGGCGGTGGCCCGGGTCTGCTTGAGCTTGCTCAGTTTCGATTGCTTGCGCGAGGCCCGCAGCGCCTCGTCGTCGGTAGCGACGTCATTCATGGAAGGAACCTCGGAATCGGAATGGCGGGGCAGTGCCCAGGACCAGCTGTCGAGTGCCTGCGCCGGGGCGCGGATGACCTGTTCCAGCAGGCTGTCCAGGCCCCGCTTGAGGTGCTCGACGGTGGCCGGCTCGAACAGGCTGGTGCGGTAGACCCAGCGCACGTTCAGCGACTGGTCATCGTCTTCCTCGACGAACACCGCCAGGTCGAACTTGCTGCTCTCCTGGCGCGGCGCCAGGCTTTCCACGGTCAGGCCGGGCAGGGTGGCATCGCCCCGCGGGGTGTTCTGCATGACGAACAGCACCTGGACCAGCGGGCTGACCCCGGCCTGGCGCGGCGGCTGCAGTTCCTCCACCAGCCGGTCGAACGGCACCTGCTGATGCTGGAAGGCCGACAGCGTGTCCTCGCGCAGGCGTTGCAGGCGGGCGGTGAAGTCCCCGGCGTTGTCCAGGCGAGCGCGCAGCGGCAGCACGTTGACGAAGAAGCCGATCAGCCCTTCCAGGGCCGGGTGCTCGCGGTTGGCCAGGTCGGTGCCGACGATGAAATCGCTGCTGCCGGTGGCGCGCTGCAACAGGCTGTTGAAGGCGTTGAGCAGGACCATGAACAGCGTCGCCCGCTGCTGTCGGGCGTAGGCCTTGAGCTGGCCCGCCTGCTCGGCGGACAAACGCTGCTGCAGCGCGGCGCCCTGGTAGTCGGCCCGGGCGGGGCGCGGTTTATCCAGTGGCAGCGAGATCAGCATCGGCGCACCGCGCAGCTGCTGCCGCCAGTAATCCACCGACTGCGCCAGCTGGCGTTGCTGGGGCTCGCTGCGCAGCCAGTGGGCATAGTCGGCGTACTGGATCGGCAGCGGGGCGAACGCCGGCGCCTCGCCAGCGGCGTAGGCCTGGTAGGCGGCGATCACTTCCTGCACCAGGATGCCCATGGACCAGGCGTCGGTGGCGATGTGGTGCAGGGTCAGTTGCAGCACATGGCGCTGGTCGCTCAAGCGCACCAGGCTGGCGCGCAGCATGGGCGCCAGCTCCAGGTCGAAGGGCCGGCCGGCCTCGTCGTCGATCAGGCGTTGCAGGGCCTCGGTCTGGCGCTCGCCATCCAGGTGGCCGAGGTCGGCGAGCTGGACGTTGAGCGGGCAGCAGGCCTCGATCACCTGGTGCGGCTGCTCGCCGTCCACGCTGAAGCGGGTGCGCAGGGATTCGTGGCGGTCCAGTACGCGCTGCAGGGCGGTTTGCAGGGCCGTGACATCCAGCTCGCCGGTCAGCTTGACCGCCGAGGAGATGTTGTAGGCCGCGCTGGCGCCTTCCAGGCGATCGAGGAACCACAGGCGCTGCTGGGCGTGGGACAGCGGGAGCAGCTGCTCGCGCGGCACCACCGGGATGTCCTCGAACGGCGCGCTGGCCTGCTGGGCGTCTACCGCCTCGGCCAGTTGCGCCAGGGTGCTGCGCTCGAACAGCGTGCGCAGCGGCAGTTCGATGCCCAGGCGCCGGCGAATCCGCGACATCACCTGGGTGGCGAGCAGCGAATGGCCGCCTGCGGCGAAGAAATCATCGAACACGCTGATCTCGCTCAGCCCCAGGATCTCCTTCCACAGCTCGGCCAGGGCCTGTTCCGTGGCCGTGCGCGGCGCGACCACCTGATGACGTTCGTCGTCTTCCGGCGTACCGAGGGCCGCCAGGGCCCGCCGGTCAACCTTGCCGTTGGCATTGAGTGGCAGCTGCGGCAGCCGCACCCAGCGCGCCGGCACCATGTAGTTGGCCAGTTGCTGGCCCAGGTACTCGGTGAGGGCAGCACGTAACTGCGCCTCGTCGCCCTCGGCCACGCAGTAGGCCACCAGTTGCAGGGTGCCGCGGGCGTCCGGCAGGGCCAGCACCGCGGCACTGTCTACCTGCGGGTGCTGCATCAGGCGGTTCTCGATCTCCCCCAGTTCGATGCGGTAGCCACGGATTTTCACCTGCTGGTCGCGGCGGCCCAGGTATTCGATCACGCCGTCGGCACGGAAACGCCCGATGTCGCCGGTGCGGTAGAAGCGCGCGCCCGGCACCAACGGGTGCTCGATAAAGGCCTCGCGGGTCCGTTCGGGGTCCTTCAGGTAACCGCGCCCGACCCCCACGCCCCCGATGCACAGCTCGCCCGGTACGCCGATGGGCACGGGGCGCTGGGCCTCGTCGAGGATGAACACCTGGTTGTTGGCGGTCGGCCGGCCGATCGGCATGTGCAGGCAATCGTCGTCCGGCGCGCGGGTGATGGGGTGGAAGGCCACGTCGTCGGAACACTCCGCCGGGCCGTAGGCATTCATCATCGGGATGCCCGGGAAGCGCTCGCACCAGGCCCGCGCCACCGCCGGCGGCAGGGCCTCACCGGTGGGCAGCAGCCAGCGCAGGCTGGCCAGGTCGTGCTGCGCCTGGCTTTCCTGCAGCAGGCCGCGGATCAGCGTGGGCACGGTTTCCAGCACCGTCAGGCGATCGGCGTGCAGCGCATCGAGCAGGGCGGCCGGGTCATGGGCCACGGCGTCCGGCAGGATGTGCACGGTGGCGCCGAGCAGCGGCGCGGCGAGGAACTGCCACACCGAGATGTCGAACGCCGGCGACGCGGTCTGGGCGATGCGGTCGGCATCGTTCAGGCCGAGCGTGGGCACCTTGCCGAAGATGTTGTTGAGCATGCCGCGCTGCTCGACCATCGCGCCCTTGGGCGTGCCGGTGGAGCCCGAGGTGAAGATCACGTAGGCCAGCTGGTCCGGGTCGTGGGTGTAATTCACCGTTGGGTTGTCGGTGTTCTGCCACAGGGCCTGGGCCGGCAGGCAGGTGGGCTGGCGTTGCAGGGTCGAGAGAATCGGGTCCAGCAGGCCGGCGGCCTCGTCGGACACCAGCAGCACCGGCGCCTCGCTCAGCGACAGCAGCTCGCCCAGGCGTTTCGGCGGGTGCTGGATGTCCAGAGCCTGGAACGCCGCACCGGCCTTGAGGGTGCCGATCAGCAGGGTCAGCAGCGCCAGGCCTCGTTCGGCGGCCAGGGCCACCAGGGTTTCCGGGCCGGCACCGGCCTTCTGCAGGGCCTGGGCGACGCAATTGGCGCGGCGATCCAGCTCGGCATAGGTGAGTGATTCGCCGGCGCAGACCGCGGCGATCTGCTGCGGACGGGCCCGTACCTGCTCGGCGAACAGCGCCGCATAGCCGCGCTCCAGCGGGAACGGGGTCTCGGTGCGGTTCCACTCCCGCTGGAGCAACTGGCGCTCCTGTTCCGGCAGCATGTCCAGGCTGGCCAGCGGCGCCTCGGGGCGGTCCAGCATGCTTTCCAGCAGCTGCACCAGGTGGCCCATCATCCGCTGCAGGGTGTCCCGGGTGAACCGCTGCTGGTCGTAGGACAGGCGGATACCCAGGCGGTCGCCGGGGTACAGCACCACGGTCAGCGGGAAGTTGGTGTGCACCCGGTCTTCGTAGATGTCGATGCTGAAACCGTCCAGGCGCACCGCGCTGACATCCAGCGGCGCGTTCTCGAACACCACCAGGCTGTCGAACAGCTGGCGGCCGCGGGGCACGTCGCTCCAGCGCTGGATGTCGACCAGCGGCGCGAACTCGTGGTCACGCAGCTCGGCGTTGTGCGACAGCAGCGCCTGCAACCAGCCGATCACCGGCTGCCCGGGGTCGACGTCGACCCGCAGCGGCAGGCTGTTGATGAACAGCCCGACCATTTCCTCGACACCGGCCAGCGCCGTGGGTCGGCCGGCCACCGTGACCCCGAACAGCACGTCGCGGCTGCCGCTGTAGCGCGACAGCAGCAGGGCCCAGGCGCCCTGGATCCAGGTGTTGGGGGTCAACTGGTGTTCCTGGCAGAGCTGCTGCAGGCGTTGGGTGCGGGCAATGCTCAGGGTCAGGTCGATGTCGCCCACGGCTTCCGGCGCGCGGTCCGGGCGGCCGACCGGGGTGTCGACCTGCAGCGGCGTCGGTTCGCTGAAACCGGCCAACTCGGCGCTCCAGAAGGTTTGCGCGCTGGGCATGTCCTGGCGGGTCAGCCAGCTCATGTAGCCACGGAACGGCCGGAAGCGCGGCCGCGCCACCGGCTCCTGGCGCGCCACGGCCTGGTAGATGGCCAGCAGGTCTTCCATCAGCAGACCGAAGCACCAGGCGTCGGTGAGGATGTGGTGGAAGCTGCGCACCACGCTGTAGCGCCGCTCGCCCAGCTGGAACACCCGCAGGTGGGTCAGCGGCGCACGGCTCATGTCGAAGCCCTGCTGGCGTTCGGCGGCCAGCACCTGGTCCATCGCCTGTTCCTGCTGCTCGGCGTTCAGGTGGCGCCAGTCGTACCAGTCGAAGGCCTGGGCCGTGTCGCGGTACACGCATTGCAGCGGGTCGTGGTCCTCCTGCCACCAGAACCCGGTGCGCAGCATCGGGTGGCGATCGAGGAACGCCTGCCAGGCGCTTTCCATGGCCGGCCGCTCCAGGGCGCCGTCCCAGCTGTAACGCTGCTGCATCAGGTAGATGCCGCTGTTGGGTTGCAGCAGGGTGTGCAGCAGCATGCCCTGTTGCATCGGCGACAGCGGGTAGATGTCTTCGATGCGCGCCCAGTCCAGGGGCTCCGACGACAGCGTGGCGGCCTGGGCATGGCACAGCGGGAAGGCCTCGCTGGCCGGGCGCAGGGCCGGGTCCACGGCCAGGCTGGCCAGTTCGGCCAGGCGTTCGCTGAGTTGCGGGCCCCAGGTGCTGGCCAGGGGGCCGTGGCACCGCAGGTTCAGTTGCCCGTCCTGCCAGTGTGCCTGCAGGCTGAGGGCGGCCGCTGCGCTCGTTTCGAGGCTGGCGCCGTGGATGCCATCGAGCAGGGCATGGGCTTCGCGGTGCGCATCCCAGTCGCCCAGCCAGTGAAGGGCGATCGGCGCCGCCGGCAGCTCCCGCAGCGGTTCCTGCAGGTAGGTGTTACTCGACAGGTAGCGCAGGGCGCCGTAGTCCGCGCCCTGTTGCGGGTAGGCCCGCAGCTGCGCGGCCACGGCGTTCAGGCGCTGCACCGCGCTGCCGTCCGCCACCTGCAGGAACACCGGCACCGGCAGGGCCAGCGGGCCGAGCAGGCGCGCCGGGTCGAGGTCGGCATGGGCAATCGGTGCCGCCAGGGGCAGGCGATTGGCGTCCGGGCGCCCGGCCAGCAGGCTCAGGGCAACCAGGCCGTCGCTGCCGGCTTGCCGCTGCTGTTCCACCACGGCATTCGCCAGCAGCGTGGTCCAGTCCAGGTGCAGGGTGTCGACCAGGCGCTGCAGGGCGGCGGACGTCTGCCGATCCAGCGCCAGTTCGAGGGACACGCCATCGTCGGCCGGCACCGCCAGCGGCGCCAGGTCGACACCGGCGTACTGCAGCCAGTGTTCCCAGGCCTCGTCCAGCTCGCCCTCGGCATGGGCCTGCTGGTGCTGGCTCCAGGCAGCGAATTCGCCGCCGGTGTAGGTGAGGCGCAACGGCCGCTGGAACGCGAGCTGCGACAGCGCCAGGTTGAGGTCGGTGAGCAGCAGCGGCCAGGAGGCTTCGTCCAGGCACAGCGGGTGCGCCGTCAGCAACAGGTAGTGGCCGCTGGCGTCGCTCAGCAGGCTGGCCTGCAGGGATTGGCCGGCCGCCAGGTCCAGGCCGGCGAGGCGGGCGTTGGCCATGGCGTCGAGCGCTGCCGGGTCGAGGCTGACACTGACGGGTTCGTCGACTGCCGGGGCCTTGGCCGTGGCCAGTACCCGTTGTTGCCACTGACCGTCCGCGGCGATCTGCAGGGCCAGGCGCAGGGCCTGGTGATGCTGTTGCACGGCAGCCAGCGCCTGGGCCAGCAGGGCCGGCTCCACCGCCCGCTGCAGTTTGAGGCAGCGCCAGGACGCTTTCAGCTCACCCTGTTCCAGCCGCGCGTGCTGGCCGGCACTCAGGGGGATGTCCAGCCCCTCGGACTGGGCCTGGGCCGCCGTGGCGCCGGCATCAGCGCCAAGCACCCGGGCGATGTCGGCGATGGTGCGGTTCTCGAACAGCTGCTTGGGCGTCAGCTTGAGCCCTTGTTGGTTGGCGCGGGCGATGATCTGCAGGTTGAGGATCGAATCGCCGCCGAGGGTGAAGAAGTTGTCGTGCACGCCGATGCGCTCGGCCTTCAGCACGTCCTGCCAGATGCGCGCCAGGATCGATTCCACCTCGTTGCGCGGTGCCACATGGCTGGCCGCATCCTCGGCCTGCTGGCGTGGCAGGGGCAGCTGGCGCACGTCGACCTTGCCGTTGCGGGTCAGGGGGATGGCGTCGAGGGTGATGAAGTGCGACGGCACCATGTAGTCCGGCACCCGCATGCCCAGGTCGTCGCGCAGTTTGCTGGGTGACAGCGACTGGCTGGCGACGATGTAAGCCACCAGGCGCAGGGTGCCTTCCAGCTCGACCGGCCGCACCAGTACCTGCTGGATCAGCGGCGACAGGCGCCTGATCTGTGCCTCCACCTCGCCGGTTTCCAGGCGGTTGCCACGGATCTTGACCTGGCTGTCGATGCGGCCGAGGAAGGCCAGTTGGCCGTCCTCCAGCCAGCGCACGCGGTCGCCGGTGCGGTACCAGCGCCGTTGCTGTTCATCGATGGGGAAGCTGGCGGCGGTCAGCTCCGGTTGGTGCAGGTAGCCGCGGGCCAGGGCGCCGCCGATCAGCAGTTCACCCGGCACGCCGATGGCCGTCGCCTGGCCATTGCCATCCACCACCCGCAGCTGGCGGTTGGGCAGCGGCCGACCCAGGGGGATCAGCGTAGGGCACTCGCCCACGCGGGCGGCCACCGCGCCCACAGTGGCTTCGGTGGGGCCGTAGTGGTTGAACACCGCGAGACCGGGCGCGAGCGTGCGCACCTGCTCCAGCAGGGCCGGTTTCAGGGCGTCGCCGCCGAACACCAGCAGCGCGCGGGGCAGCAGCCGGGCGTCGGGGTGGGCCTGGAGCAGGCCCGCCAGGTGGCTCGGAGTGATTTTCAGCACATCCACCGGGTGGGCGCCGAAGAAATCAGCCAGGGCCAGGGGGTTGAAGCTGGTGTCCTCGTCCGCCAGCAGCAGGCTGCCGCCGGTGCACAGGGCGCCGAACAGCTGGGTGTGGCCCAGGTCGGCGGCCACCGTGGAGAGCAGGGCGTAACGCGCCGCCGGGGGCGGGGTCAGCACGCTTTGCACGGCATCCAGGTAGGTCAGCAGCGCCTGGTGCTCGACCACCACACCCTTGGGCGTGCCGGTGGAACCCGAGGTGTAGATGACGTAGGCGGCATCCTCGGCGGCGCAGGGAGCCTGGGGCGAATCACCGGCGTGCGCGGCGATGGCCTCGGCCTCCTGGACCAGCCACAGCGCGGGCACCTGTTCGACCAGTGGCGCAAGCAGCGGCGACGGCGACGCACCGATCAGCAGGTTGGCCTGGCTGCCGGTGAGAATGTCCGCCAAACGCCCGGCCGGCTGTTTCAGGTCCAGCGGCAGGTAGGCCGCGCCGGCCTTGAGCGTGGCCAACAGCGCCACCACGAATTCGACGCTGCGCTCCAGCCCCAGGGCCACCAGGCTACCGGGAACGACGCCCCGTTCGCGCAGGTGCTGGCTCAACTGGTTGGCCCGCGTGTCCAGCGCGCGGTAACTCAGCGCCTGCTGGCGGTCTTCCAGGGCGATACGCTCCGGGTGCGCGGCGGCCATGCGCTGGAAGCGCTGGTGAAGGGTGTCCGCAGCGACGTCCAGTTGCACGCCACGGCCATGGGCCTGAACCTGCTGGCGTTCTTCTTCGGCCACCCAGGCCAGGGCCTGCAGGCGGGTATCCGGTTGCGCCGCCATGGCCAGCAGCAGGTCGCGCAATTGGGCCGAGAGGCGGACGATTTCGCCGTCGCTGAAGCGGCTGCGCTCATAACTGAACAGGTATTCCAGGCGCTCACCCGGCACCACGATCAGCGACAACGGGAAGTGGTTGCGCCCCTGGGTCAGCTTGATGCCATTGTCCAGGCGGGTGTCCGGCGGTGCACCGAAGCTCAGGCCGCCAGCGTCCTGGTTCAGGGCATCGGTCACCGGGAAGTTCTCGAACACCAGGATCGAGTCGAACAGCGCCCGGTCGGCGGGCACCTGGGTGAACGGCTTGAGTTTGCCCAGGGGCAGGTAGGCGTGCTGGCGCAGGTCGCTGTTGCGCTGCTGCAGGTCGTGCAGCCAGTCGCCCAGCAGCGGGTTGTCGGCCCACTGCACACGCAGCGGCAGGGTGTTGATGAACAGCCCGACCATGCCGTCCACCGCTGCCAGGTCATCGGGACGGCCGGCGACGGTCACGCCGTAGACCACCTCGTCCCGTGCCGCGTGCTGGCCGAGCAGCAGCGCCCAGGCGCCCTGGATCAGGGTGTTGACGGTCAGGTGCTGGCTGCGGGCGAACTGTTTCAGCGCCGCGGTCTCGGCGGCGTCCAGGCGGGTTTCGCGCTCGGCGAAGGGGTAGTCGAAGCTGACCGTGGGGCGCAGGGCGAAATCCGGCAGCGGGGTCGGCTCGCTGAAGCCCTGCAGCTGGTCACGCCAGAACTGCTCGGTGGCGTCCTGGTCCTGCTCGCCCAGCCAGGCGATGTAGTCGCGGTAGCCGCGGGCCGGGGTCAGGCCGGCGGGGCGGCCCTGCAGGTGCTGGTAGTACAGGGCCAGCCATTCCTGGATGGCGATGCCCACGCTCCAGCCGTCCATCAGGATGTGGTGGAAGGTCCAGACCAGGTGCCAGCGCTGCTCGGGCAGCTGCACCAGGCACAGGCGCATCAGCGGCGCCTCGTTCAGCTCCAGGGCCTCGTCACGCTGGGAGCGGGCCAGTTGCAGCAGCTCGTCCGTTCCGGCGGCGCGTTCGCGCCAGTCCAGTTCGAGCAGGGGCAGCGGCACCTCCTGCTGCACCACCTGGTAGGCGTCGTCCAGGTCTTCCCAGAGAAACGCCGTGCGCAGCACGGCATGGCGCTGCATCAGGGCGCGCCAGGCGCTGCGGAAGGCCGCCGGGTCCAGCGGGCCGGTGATGTCCAGGCTCAGTTGCTGGTAATAGACCCGCGAATCGGGCTCGTAGACGCTGTGGAACAGCAGGCCGTGCTGGGTGGGCGAGAGGGAGTAGATGTCCTCGATGTTGCTCATGTGCTGATTCCAGTCCGTATGCCGTGAAAACGATAGAAAGGGTTGTCGCCCTGGCGGCCCATGGGCGCGCGCAAGGCGTGGCGCCGCCCGCTAACTCTGGGAAATGGGTTTGGTCTTCAGTTTGCCCAGCAGCTTGTCCAGGGATTTCTGGTCGAGGGCCTTGGCCAGGGGGAAGTCCGCCGGCGACAACTGGCCCGCCTGGTCGTCCTGGCAGTGCTGGATGACCGCCCGCAGCTGGGCCATGCAGGCCTGCAACAGGCGATCGCGCGTGGCCTCGGTGTAGCGCTGGCCGGCGAACTTCATCTCCACCTGCAGGCGTCCGCCGAGGATCGCCAGCACCACTTCCAGCTCGTGGCTACGCCGGTTGTGCGCCGCGGAATGGGGCGGCAGCGCCTCATCGGCAAGGCGCAGCAGGCTGTCATCGCTGGCGCCGTCGACCTGGCCCAGGTAGTTGAACAGCACCGGCTGGCGGCTCGCCGGCAGCGGCGAATCGGCCTGATGGCGCAGCAGGCCGTAGCCCAGGGCCTTGTCGGCGACGGCGCGCAGCTGTTCCTTGACCGCAACGATTACCGCGCCGGTGTTCCGCGCTTCCGGCAGCGTCAGGCGCACCGGGTAGAGCTGGGTGAACCAGCCCACGGTACGGCTGACGTCCAGGTCGGGGAACGGCGCATCGCGGCCATGGCCTTCAAGCTCCAGGCCCACTGCGCTGGCGCCGGTCCATTCGCTCAGCGCACTGGCCAGTGCCGCCACCAGCAGTTCGTGACCCTGGGTGCGGTAGCTGGCCTGGGCCTGCTGCAACTGCTGGGTTTCCTCGATGCTGAGGCTGTCGGTCAGCGTGACTTCGTCGGCGACGTGGTTGTCCGCGTTCGGGTGATCCGCCGGCAGCGTCGTCGGCCGGCCCTGCTGCAACCAGTAATCGACCTGGCGCTGGATCGCCGGGCTCTGCGCCTGTTGCTGCAGGCGCTGGCCCCACTGGCGGTAGGAACTGGTCTTGCTCGCCGGCAGCGCGGCCTGGCCGGCCGCCAGACGTGGGTAGAGGGCGCTGAAGTCCTCCAGCAGGATGCGCCAGGACACCGCGTCCAGCACCAGGTGGTGGGCCACCAGGTACAGGCGCTGACTGCCATCGACACGGTCGATCAGCAGGGCGCGGATCAGCGGCCCCCGGGCCAGGTCGAAACCCGGCGTCATGTGCGCGGCAATGCAGCGCTGCAGCGAGGTGCCGGTCTGCATGATCTGCTCGACCTGCACCGCACCGGCGCTGTCGCCGTAGTGCTGCTGCCACTGGCCATCCACGTGGGTGAAGCGCAGGCGCAGGCCGTCATGATGCTCGACCAGGGCCTGCAACGTGTCGCGCAGGGCATCGAGGGCCAGCGGCTGGGCCGGGGTCAGCAACACCGACTGGTTCCAGTGACCGGGCTCCGCCAGGTCCTGCTCGAACAGCCAGTGCTGGATCGGCAGCAGCGGCGCGGGGCCTTCCAGCAGGCCCTGTTCGGCCTGGCTGGCGTCCACCGCCGTGGCCACCTGGGCCAGCTCGGCCAGGGTGCGTTGCTGGAACAGCTGCCGTGGCGTCAGGCCGATGCCCTGGGCACGGGCCTGGGCGATGAACTGCAGGCCCAGGATCGAATCCCCGCCGAGGGCGAAGAAATTGTCCTGGGTACCGACCTGGGCGACGCCGAGCAGCTCGCCCAGCAGGCGGCACAGCACCTCCTCGGTGGCGGTGGTCGGCGCCTGGTGCTGCTCGGCGCGGCGTTCCACCTCGGGTTTGGGCAGGGCCTTGCGGTCGATCTTGCCGTTGCTGCTCAGGGGCAGGGCCGGCAATTGCAGGACGAAGGCCGGCACCATGTGCGCCGGCAGGGTCTGCCCGAGTCGCACCTTGAGCGCGTCAGCATCCAACGCTTCGCTACCGACCAGGTACGCCACCAGTTGCGGCGTGGCCAGGTCGTCGCGCAGCAGGGTGACGGCGGCGTCGACATCCGGTTGCTCGAGCAGGGCGGCATCGATCTCGCCCAGCTCGATGCGCAGGCCGCGCAGCTTGACCTGATGGTCGAGCCGACCCAGGTACTGGATGGTGCCGTCGGCCAGGAAGCGGCAGCGGTCACCAGTGCGGTACAGCCGTCCGGCGCCGAACGGGTTGGGCACGAAGCGCTCGGCAGTCAGTTCCGGACGGTTCAGGTAACCCCGCGCCAGGCCCTTGCCGCCAATGTACAGCTCGCCCACGGCGCCGGTCGGCACCAGGCGCTGGGCCTCGTCGAGGATGTACAGCTGGATGTTGGCGATGGGCGTGCCGATGGGCACGAAGCCCAGGGTCGAACGCGGGTCGCACTGCCAGCAGCTGACGTCGATGGCGGCCTCGGTGGGGCCGTAGAGGTTGATCAGCGTGGCCGAGTGTCGGGCGTTGAAGCGCTGCTGCAGGTCCAGCGGCAGAGCCTCGCCGCTGGCGAACACCTGGCGCAGCGAACGGCACTGGGCCAGGCCCGGCTCGTTGACGAAGGCCTGCAGCATCGATGGCACGAAGTGCAGGGTGGTGATGCGTTCGCGCTGGATCAGCTCGGCCAGGTAATGGCTGTCGCGGTGGCCGTCAGGCTTGGCCACCACCAGGCAGGCGCCGGTGATCAGCGGCCAGAAGAACTCCCACACCGAGACGTCGAAGCTGTACGGGGTCTTCTGCAACACCCGGTCCTCGCCGCCGATGGGGTAGGCCTCCTGCATCCAGTACAGGCGGTTGAGCAGGGCGCCGTGCTCGTTGAGCACGCCCTTCGGCACGCCGGTGGAGCCGGAGGTGTAGATCACGTAGGCCAGGTCGCCCGGCTGGTTGATAGGCGCCGGCGTGTGCTCGGGGTACGACGCAGTGGCCGGCTGGTCCAGGCACCAGGTGGCGATGCCCGCCGGCAGCAGCGGGGCGGTGGCGGTTTGCGCCAGGATGACCACAGGTGCCGCGTCTTCCAGCACTAGGGCCAGGCGCGCCGCGGGCAGGTCCGGGGCCAGCGGCAGGTAGGCAGCGCCGGCCTGGGTGATGCCGAGCAGGGCCACCACCATTTCCACGGAGCGGTTCATGCACACCGCAACGATGCGTTCGCGGCCCGCGCCGTGCTCGCGCAGGCGGTGGGCGAGCTGGTTGGCCCGGCGGTGCAACTGCGCGTAGCTTAGGCATTCGCCGTCGTACACCAGGGCCGGCGCATCCGGGGTGCGCGCCAGTTGCCCGGCCAATGCCTCGACCAGGGTGTGAGGGCCGGGGTAGGCGCGCTGCGTGGCGTTCCAGGTGTCCAGCTGGCGGGTGCGTTCCTCGGTGCTCAGCAGGTCGAATTCACCCAGGGTGGCGGACGGCAGCGCCACCACCTGGGCCAGAACCGCCTGCCAGGCCTGGGCCCAGCGGGCGATGGTGCTGGCGTCGAACAGGTTGCGCTTGAACTTCAGGCGCAGCGCCAGGCGCTGCTGGTCATCGTGCACCTCCCAGCCCAGGTCGAAGCTCGACGCGGTGGTCGGCACCTCGATCTCATGCAGGGTGACGGGGGCCCAGTCATCGGCCTTGAGGCGCGCGGTCTGCATGGCGAACAGCACCTGGAACAGCGGCGTACGGGCCATGTCGCGCTGGGCGGCCAGGGCATCGACCACCTGTTCGAAGGGCACGTCCTGGTGCTCCTGGGCCTCCAGCACACGCTGGGCGACCTGCTGCAGGAACGCGCCGAACGGCTGCTCCGGCGCGACGTCGGCACGGATCACCAGGGTGTTGACGAAGCAACCGATCAGCGCCTGGGTTTCCAGTTGGCCGCGGTTGGCCACGGCGGTGCCCAGGCGCACGTCGCGCTGGCCGGCCAGGCGCCCCAGCAGCACCTGGGTGGCGGCCAGCAGCAGGGTGTAGAGGGTGACGCCGTGCTGGTTGGCGCAGTCGCGCAGCTGGCGGGTCAGGGCCTCGGGCAGCACCAGGTCGTGGAAGCCGCTGGCGGTGTCGGGCTCGGCCCGACGCGGCTGGTCGGTGGGCAGTTCCAGCAGATAGTCGCCGTCTTCCAGGGTCCGCTGCCAGTACTGCAGTTGCGCACGGTAGCGCTCGGCCTGGGCAGGTTGACGCTGCCACAGGGCGTAGTCGACGTACTGCACCGGCAGCGCCGGCAGTTCCGGCTCGCGCTGTTCGGCACTGGCGCGGTAGCACTGCGACAGCTCATCGATCAGCAGTTGCATGGACCAGTCGTCCGCCACGGTGTGATGCACGGTGAGCAGGAGCAACACCTGGTCATGGCCCTGGCGCTGGATCAGCCGGGCGCGCAGCAGCGGGCCGGCGGCCAGGTCGAACGGGCGACGGGCTTCATCTGCCACCCGTTGGTCGAGGCACTCGACCCAGTCGGTGTCGGTCATTGATTCGACGCTGAAGGCCAGCGGGCTGGCCTCGTCGATGACCAGTTCGGCACCGAAGCCCTGTTCGCGCAGGCGGCCGCGCAGCACCTCGTGGCGCGCCACGATGCGCTCCAGGCCCTGTTGCAGCCAGTCGATGCGCACCGGGCCGCTCAGTTCCAGGGCCGCGGTGATGTTGTACTCGGCGGCCTCGGGGTTCAGCTGTTCAAGGAACCACAGGCGTTGCTGGGCGAACGACAGCGGCAGGCGCGCGGGGCGGACCTGGGGCACCAGGCGCTCGCCCTGCACGTCGCCCGGCTGGCCGAGCTGCTGGGCGAAGGCCGCCAGGGTCGGTTGCTCGAACAGGCTGCGCAGGGCCGGCGCCGTGCCGAAACGCTGACGCAGGCGAGCGAGCAGCACCGTGGCCAGCAGCGAGTGGCCACCCAGGCGGAAGAAGTGGCTATGGCGGCCGATCAGCTCGACCGGCACCTCCAGCACCTCCGCCCAGAGTGCGGCCAGTTGGACCTCGGCATCGCCTTGCGGCGCCTCGAATGCCTCGTCGGAAGCGTCGAGCTGCGGTTTGGGCAGTTGCTTGCGGTCCAGCTTGCCGTTGCTGTTGAGCGGCAGGGCCGCCAGCTCCACCAGCACCGTGGGCACCATGTGCGCCGGCAGGGTCTGCGCCAGGGCGGCCTTGATCCCGGACACGTCCAGGGTGCCGCTGTCGGTCACCAGGTAGGCCACCAGTTGCGGGGCGCCCAGGTCGTCGCGCAGCAGGGTCGCCGCTTCACGAATGCCGGGTTGGCGGAGCAGTTGCGCATCGATCTCGCCGAGCTCGATGCGCAGGCCGCGCAGCTTGACCTGATGGTCGAGCCGACCCAGGTACTGGATGGTGCCGTCGGCCAGGAAGCGGCAGCGGTCACCAGTGCGGTACAGGCGCTCGCCGGGTTTGAACGGGTGGTCGATGAAGGTCGCGGCGGTGAGTTCCGGCCGGTTGAGGTAGCCCCGGGCCAGGCCGGCACCGCCAATGTACAGCTGCCCCACGGCGCCGATCGGCTGCGGTTCGAGGGCGTCGTCGAGGATGTACAGCGCCAGGTTGGCGATGGGTTTGCCGATCGGCACGAAGCCCAGTTCCGATTGCGGGTCGCAGACCCAGCAACTGACGTCGATGGCCGCCTCGGTGGGGCCGTAGAGGTTGATCAGGGTCGCCGGATGGCGCTGCTGGAAGCGCTGCTGCAGGGCCAGCGGCAGCGCTTCACCACTGGCGAAGACCTGGCGCAGCGTGGTGCAGCGCTCCAGGCCCGGCTCGGTGACGAAGGCCTGCAGCATAGACGGCACGAAGTGCAGGGTGGTGATGCCCTGGCGCTGCACCAGGTCCACCAGGTAGCCGCTGTCGCGGTGGCCGTCGGGCTTGGCCATGACCAGGCAGGCACCGGTGATCAGCGGCCAGAAGAACTCCCAGACCGACACGTCGAAGCTGTACGGGGTCTTTTGCAGCACGCGGTCCGCCGCACCGATGGGGAAGGCATCCTGCATCCAGTGCAGGCGGTTCATCAGGGCGCCGTGCTCGTTGAGCACGCCCTTGGGCTGGCCGGTGGAGCCCGAGGTGTAGATCACGTAGGCCAGGTCGCCCGGCTGGTTGAGCACGGGCAGGGCGCCGGCCTGTGCAACCTCTGGCAGCGGCGCGTCCAGCAGCAGGACGGGGCGCTCGGCGGGCAGGCGTTCGGTCCAGCGGGCGTGGGTGAGGACCAGCGGGCTGCGGGCATCCTCCAGCATGAACGCCAGGCGCGCCGCCGGCAGTTCCGGGTCCAGCGGCAGGTAGGCAGCACCGGCCTTGACGATGCCGAGCAAGGCCACGACCAGGTCGATGGAGCGCTCCAGGCACACCCCGACCACGCTTTCGCGGCCGATGCCCCTGGCCGACAGCACCTGCGCCAACGCGTCGGCGCGGGCATGCAGCGCCTGGTAGCTGAGGGTGGTGTGTTCGTCGGTCAGGGCCGAGGCATCCGGGCTGCGGCGGGCCTGCTGGCTCAACGCTTCGCCCAGGGTCACCGGGCCCGGGTAGGCACGCTCGGTGGCGTTCCAGCTCACCAGTTGGCGCTGACGTTCCTCGTCGCTCAGCGGCGACAGTTGCTCCAGACGCGCCTCGGGGCTTGCCAGCAGCACGCCGAGGAAGCGCTGCCACTGCGCCAGCCACGCCTGCATGGTGGCCTCGTGGAACAGGCTGGCGCGGTATTCCAACATGACCGACAGGCGCTCATTGTCGTCGTGCACCTCCCAGCTCTGGTCGAACTTGGCCGCCGGCGAGCGGAAGGCCAGGGGCTCCAGGCTCAGGCCGGGCCAGTCCTGGTGGGTGTCGTCGCTGTTCTGCATGACGAACGCCACCTGGAACAGCGGCGTGCGCGACAGGTCGCGCTCCGGCGCCAGGTGTTCGACCACCTGCTCGAAGGGCACGTCCTGGTGTTCCTGGGCCGCCAGTACGGCCTGGCGCACCTGGGCCAGGTACTGGCTGAAGCGCTGCTCGGCGGCCAGTTCGGAACGGATCACCAGGGTGTTGACGAAGCAGCCGATCAGCGGCTGCAGCGCGGCCTGGCGGCGGTTGGCCACCGGGGTGCCGATGCGGATATCGCGTTGCCCGCTGTAACGGCCGAGGAACAGCTTGAGGCTGGCCAGCAGCAGCATGTAAGGGGTGACGCCCTGGTCCCGGGCGTACTGCCGAATCTGCTCGGTGAGCGCCGCCGGCAGCTGCGCGAAGCAGGTGCCGGCGCGGTTGTCGAGGGTGGCGGGACGCGGCAGGTCGGTGGGCAGGTCCAGCAGGTAGTCGCCGTTCTCCAACGTATGCTGCCAGTAGTCCAGCTGCGCCTTGTAGCGTTGCTGGCTCGGCGCGGTGCGCTGCCACAGGGCGTAGTCGGCGTATTGCAGTGCCAGCTCCGGCAGGGCCGGGGCCTGGCCCTGCACGGTCGCTCGGTAGCAGGCGGCCAGTTCGTCCATCAGCACCTGCACCGACCAACCGTCGCCGGCGGCGTGGTGCAGGGTGAACAGCAGCAGCGCTTCGCGGTTGTCGGCGCGCTGGATCAGGCGGGCACGCAGCGGGTGCTGATGGGCCAGGTCGAAGCCCGTGCGGGCTTCCTGTTCCGCCGCCTGCTGGCGGTGTACCGACCAGGCGGCATCCGCGCCATCGAAGCGCTCGACGAGCAGCTCGAACGGCTGGGCCGGGTCGATGAGCAGCCGGGTGCCGGTGCGGTCTTCGGTGATGCGGCTACGCAGGAGTTCGTGGCGCGCCACCAGGGTGGTGAAGGCCTGTTGCAGCGCCGCGACCTGCACCTCACCCGAGAAGGCGATGGCCGAGGTCATGTTGTATTCGCCGGAGCCCGGTGCCAGCTGTTCGAGGAACCACAGGCGCTGCTGCTCGAAGGACAGCGGCAGGTGCTCGGGACGCGGCCCGGCGACGGCCACGGCGTCATCCGCCGCTGCAGGCGCCAGGTCGATGACCTGGGCGAGGGCGCCCAGGGTCGGTTGCTCGAACAGGTGGCGCAGCGCTGGCGCGCTGCCGAATTCCCGGGCGACCCGGGTCAGCAGCACGGTGGCGAGCAGCGAGTGGCCGCCGAGGTGGAAGAAGTTGGCGTTGCGGCCCACCTGTTCCAGCGGGACGTTCAGGACCTCGGCCCAGAGGCCGGCCAGGCGTTGTTCGCTGTCGCTGGCCGGGGCTTCGAAGGCCTCGCTGGCGTCTTCCACGACCGGCTCGGGCAGGGCCTTGCGGTCGATCTTGCCGTTGGCGCTCAGGGGCCAGGCCTCCAGCGTCACCAGGGCCTGGGGCACCATGTAGGCCGGCACGAAGCGGGCCAGCGCCTCACGCCATTGCGCGGTCAGCACGGCGCCAGGGGCGAGCACGGCATAGGCCACCAGCCGCTCTTCCTGGACCAGGACCAGGCTGTCGCGCACCCCGTCCAGCTGGCGCAGGGCATGCTCGATTTCGCCGGGCTCGATACGCAGGCCGCGCAGCTTGATCTGGAAGTCCTTGCGCCCGATGAATTCCAGCTCGCCAGTGGCCAGGTAACGCCCCAGGTCGCCGGTGCGGTACAGCCGGCCGGCGCCGAAGGGGTTGGCGACGAACGCCTGGGCGGTGAGGTCATCGCGGTTCAGGTAACCGCTGCCGACTCCGGCACCGGCGATGCAGATTTCCCCCAGCACGCCCACCGGCACCGGCTGGTCGTGGCGGTCGAGGACGTACAGCTGGGTGGCGTCCACCGGACGGCCGATGGGGATCAACCGACCCTCAGCGGCCGGGTCCACCCGGTGCCAGGCCACCACGTCGGTGCATTCGGTGGGGCCGTAGCTGTTGATCAGCTGGCACTGGCTGTTGGTGCTCTGCAGCCAGTCGCGCAGGGCCGCCAGGCGGATCGGTTCGCCGCCGAGGATCAGGTAACGCAGGCTGGCCAGATCGCGCCAACCGTTCTGCCGGGCGGCTTCGACCACCGGGTAGATCGCGCTGGGCGCCACGTTGAGCTGGGTGATGCCGTGACGGCGGATCGCGTCCAGCAGGGCCAGGTGGTCGTAGCCGTCGTGGCTCGGCAACACCAGGGTGCCGCCGGTCAGCAGCGGGGCAAAGAGGTTCTTCTGGGTCAGGTCGAAGCCGATGGCACTGGCCAGCAGCGCCTTGTCACCCGGGCCCCAGGCAAATTCGCGGGTGTACCAGCGCTGCAGGTTGCGCACGCCGCCATGGGTGACCACCGCGCCCTTGGGCTGCCCGGTGGAACCGGAGGTGTAGATGGCATAGAACGGCGTGTCGGCGCCGATGGCCCGGGCCGGTGCGCTCACCGGTTGCAGGTCGAGGATCGGCTGCTGCGCGTCGAGCCACAGGGTGTCGACCGCCAGCCCCTCCAGGGCCGCGCGGTGGCGGCTGTGGCTGATCAGCAGCGGGCTGGCGCAATCGCCCAGGATGTAGCGGATGCGTTCCTGGGGGAGGGCCGGGTCGATCGGCACATAGGCGGCGCCGGTCTTCAGCACCGCCAGAATCGCCACTGGCAGCTCCAGCGATTTGTCCAGGCACAGCGCCAGCCACTGGCCTTCGCCGGCACCCTGTACGCGCAGAAGGTGGGCCAGCTGGTTGGCCTGGCGATCCAGTTCGCCGTAGCTCAGCTGCCGCTCGCCCTGGATCACGGCCACCGCATCGGGCGTGGCGGCAACCTGCTGTTCGAAGGCGTCGAGGATGTCCCGGGCCGGCGCCAGGTCCTGACGGCTGTCGTTCCAGCGCTCCAGCTGCTGCGCCTCGGCCGGCGTCAGCAACGGGTGGGTGGCCAGGGCCTGCCCGGGCTGATCGAGCAGGCGCTCGAACAGGTGCACGAAGCCCTGCAGCCAGCGCTCGGCAGTCGCCGCGCCGAACAGGTCGAGGGCGTGCATCAGGTTGAATTCGATCGGCCCCTCGGCGGGGGTGACGATGTGGAAGTCCAGGTCGTACTCGGAATGGCTCAGGGCGGTGTCCAGCACCTCGAAGTCCAGGCCAGGGAAGCGGATACGCCGTTCCACGGCCAGCTGCTGGGCGACCATTACCTGGAACAGCGGCGCGTGGCTCAGGCTGCGCGGCAGGGCCAGGTGGTCGATCAGCCGCTCGAACGGCAGGTCCTGGTGGCGCTGGGCGTCCAGCAGGCTGTCGCTGACCTGGCACGCCAGCTCGGCGAAGGTCTGCCCGGCGGGGAAGGAAACCCGCACCGGCATGTTGTTCAGCAGGATGCCCAGCAGCGACTCGGTTTCCGCCTGCAGGCGGTTGGACACCGGGGTGCCGAGAATCAGCTCGTCCTGACCGCTGAGGCGCTGCAGGAAGGCGGCGAAGGCGGCGAACACCAGGCTGAAGGCGGACTGCTGCTGACGGGCGGCCAGGGCCCGCACGCGCTCACTGGCGGCCGGCGACAGCTGCACGCCGACCGTGCCGGAACGGTGGGACTGGATGGGCGGGCGCGGCACGTCCGTCGGCAGCCGCAGCAGGTAGTCCTGGGCCTCGCCGTCGGCACGGGCAAGCGTCTGTGTCCAGTAGCCCAATTGCCGGTCGAGGACCTCCGGCGTCAGGTGGGCGCGCTGCCACAGCGCGAAGTCGGCGTACTGGATCGGCAGCGGCGGCAGTTGCGGCGTCTGCCCCGCCTGCAACGCGGCGTAGATCTGCGCCAGCTCGCGCATGGCCAGGGTCGCGGACCAGGCGTCGGACACCAGGTGGTGGAGGACGATGGCCAGGTCATGGGTCTGCGCGTCGCGGACCAGCAGGCGCGCCCGCAGCAACGGCGGCCGGGCCAGGTCGAACGGCGTGTCGAACCAGTCCCGCAGTGCTTCGGGCAGCGACGCGTCGCCGGCTACCTCGCTGATGGGCAGGTCGAACTCCGGCACGGCCATCACCTGCTGCCAGGGTTCGCCCGCGTCGTTGAGGAAGGCGGTACGCAGCACCTCGTGGCGCTCGATCAGCCACTGGAAACTGGCGCGCAGCGCCGCCACGTCCAGGGTGCCGGTCAGGCGCAGGGCGAAGGGGATGTTGAAGTGCGCGGTGTTCGGGTTCAGCTGTTCGACGAACCACAGGCGCTGCTGGGCGAACGACAGAGGCAGGCGCTCCGGGCGCGGCTGGCGCGGGATGCTCGGCCGTGCCGGCTTGGCGGGCGCAGCGGCCTGGAAACCCTCGATGGCCTGGGCCAGCTGGCGCACGCTGGGGTGTTCGAACAGGCTTTTCAGCGGCAGCTCGCGGCTGAAGGTCGCCCGGATGCGCGACAGCACCTGGGTGGCCAGCAGCGAGTGGCCGCCGAGGGCGAAGAAGCTGTCGGTGACGCTGAAGGCCTCCAGGGCCAGGACGTCCTGCCAGATGGCGTACAGACGCTGCTCGGTGTCGCCTACCGGGGCGATCAGCTCGACATTGGCCGGGTTGACCGCCAGCTCCTGGGCGGTCAGGCGCTTGCGGTCGACCTTGCCGTTGGCGTTCAGCGGCAGGGTGTCGAGTTCGATCAGGTAGGCCGGCACCATGTAGGCCGGCAGTTGCCGGGCCAGATCGGCACGCAGCATGGCTTCGTCCAGCTCGGCACCCAGTTGGCGGGCCCAATAGCCCACCAGTTGCGCCTCGTTGCGCGCATCGGCGCGGGCGATCACCGCGGCTTCGCGGATCGCCGGGTGACGCTGCAGGCGGGCCTCGATTTCCCCCAGTTCGATGCGGTGGCCGCGAATTTTCACCTGCTGGTCGCGGCGGCCGAGGAACTCGATGACGCCATCGGCGCGGTAACGGCCCAGGTCGCCGGTGCGGTAGAAGCGGGCGCCCGGTTGTAGCGGGTGCTCGACGAAGGCCAGGCGGGTGCGCTCGGGGTCATTCAGGTAGCCCCGGCCCACGCCGGCACCGGCCACGCAGATTTCCCCCGGCACGCCGATCGGCACCGGGCGCAGCTGGGCGTCCAGCACGAACAGCTGGGTATTGGGCGTCGGCCGGCCCACGGGCATGGCCTGGGCCTGCTCGTCCGAGGCCTCGGTGATGGCGTGGAAGGCCACGTCGTCGGCGCATTCCGCCGGGCCGTAGGCATTCATCAGCGGCGTGCGCGGGTAGCGGGCGAACCAGTCCCGGCACAGCGCTGGCGGCAGGGCTTCGCCGGTGGGCAGCAGCCAGCGCAGGGCGCTGAGGTCGGTGTCGGCGGTGCTGGCGGCCAGTACGCCGCGAATCACTGCCGGCACGGCTTCCCAGAGGGTCAGGCGCTGGCTTTCCAGCGCTTGCAGCAGGCGCTCCGGGTCCTGGCTCACGGCGTCCGGCAGGATGTGCACGGTGGCACCCACCAGCGGCGCGGCGAGCAGCTGCCAGACGGAAATATCGAAGGCCACTGAGGCGGTCTGGGCGATGCGGTCGTGCTCGCCCAGGCCCAGGGTCGGCACCTTGCCCAGGATGTTGTTGAGCATGCCACGCTGCTCGACCAGCGCGCCCTTGGGCGTGCCGGTGGAGCCAGAGGTGAAGATCACGTAGGCCAGGTCGTCCGCGCTGCCGCGGGGTTCGATCACCGGCACTGGGCCTTGCTGCCACAGCGCTTCGATGTCGATGACCTGGGTGTGGCGGGGGCCACACAGGTCACGGGCCAGCGCCGATTGCTCGCGGCCGGCAAGCAGCAGTGGCGCCTGGCTGAGGTCGAGGATTTCCGCCAGGCGCTCCGGCGGGTGCTTGACCTCCAGGGGCAGGTAGCAGGCACCGGCCTTGAGGATGCCGATCAGGCCGACGAGGTAGGCCAGCCCGCGGTCGGCGAGCACGGCTACCAGCCGGTCGGGCTGCGCGCCGGACTCGATCAGGGCCGCGGCGATGCGGCTGGCGCGGGCGTCCAGCTCGGCGTAGCTGAGCGATTCGCCGTCGCAGACCGCCGCGAGCTTGTCCGGGTGCTGCGCCACCTGCTCGGCGAACAGCGCCGCGTAGGTCCGGTCGATGGGCAGCGGGTGCGCGCTCTGGTTCCAGTCCACCAGCAGTTGCTGGCGCTCCTGCGCATCCAGCAGCTCCAGGTCGCCCACGGTGGCAGTGGGTCGGGCCAGCATGCCGAGCACGATCTGCCGCAGGTGACCGAGCAGGCGCTCGATGCTGTCGCGGGAGAAGCGCCGGCGGTCATAGGAAATCCGGATGGCCAGCTGCTCGCCGGGGATCACCACCACGGTCAGGCCGTAGTGGGTGTGCACGCTGTGCTCCATGCCGTCCAGGCTGAAGGCCAGGTCGCCGCTCAGCAGCTTGGCGTCGATGGGCGCGTTCTCGTACACCAGGATGCTGTCGAACAGTTCTTCGCCCCGGGGGAAGTCGGTCCAGCCCTGGATGTCCACCAGCGAGCTGTGCTCGAACTCGCGCAGGTCCAGGTTGAGCCGCTGCAGGCTCTGCAGCCAGCCGACCAGGTCGAGGTCCGGGCGCACCTGCACGCGCAGCGGCAGGGTGTTGATGAACAGGCCGATCATCTCTTCCACGCCGCTGAGCTGCGGCGGCCGCCCAGCGACGGTGACGCCGAACAGCACGTCGGGGTTGCCGCTGTAGCGTGACAGCAACAGCGCCCAGGCGCCCTGGAACAGGGTGTTGGGGGTGACCCGGTGGCGCTGGCAGAACTGCATCAGGTGCTGGGTCTGGGCGCTGTCGAGCTGGACCAGGTCGTCGTCCACCAGCACCGCTTCGCTGTACTGGCTCTGCCGTGGCTGCTGTTCGATGGTCAGCGGCGTGGGCGCATCCAGGCCACGCAGCTGCTCCTGCCAGAAGGCCTTGGCCAGCGGCTGGCTCTGTTGCTGCAGCCAGCCGATGTACTCGCGGTAGGGCCGCGGCGCGCGCATGGCCGGAGTGCGGCCGTTACGCAGGGCCTCGTAGGTGTCGACGAAGTCCACCATGATCAGCGAGATGCACCAGGCGTCCATGAGGATGTGGTGGAAGCTGCGGATCAGCTCGTGGCGGTTCTCGCCCAGGCACACCAGGCGGAAGCGGATCAGCGGCGGCTTGGCCAGGTTGAAGCCGTTGCGCTGCTCCTGCTGCAGCAGGTCCTGGATATGGGCTTCCTGCTGAGCGGCATCCAGGTGCTGCAGATCAATGTACTCGACCACGTCGCCGACGCTGCGGTGCACCACCTGCAACGGCTGTTTCTGGGTCTTCCACAGGAAGCTGGTACGCAGCGCCGGGTGCGCGGCCACCACCCGCCGCCAGGCCTCGAGGAACGGCTCGACCGCCAGCGGGCCGCCAATCCGGTAGCGGTCCTGCATCAGATAGACCCCGGACTCCTGGTGCAGCAGGCTCTGGAACAGCATGCCTTGCTGCAGTGGCGAGAGCGGGTAGACGTCTTCGATGTGTTGCGCGGTCTTGTTCTGCATCCTGGTCCGGCCTTGTGGTGATCGTGGGCGAGCGGGTGGGGGTGGGCGAGCCGAGTCAGTCGGCTGCGTTCAACTCCTCCAGCAGGTCGTCGAAGGCGCCGTCATCCAGGTTCGCCAGCGGGAAATCCGCGGCGGAGCGGGGGGCACCGTCGGCCTGACGGGTCTCGGGGGATTCGGGTATCGCGCCGGGCTCGATGCGCTGGGCGACCTGGGCCAGGCGCTCGATGGTTTCGCATTCGAAGATCTGCTTGGCGCTGATGCGGATGCCTTGCTGATTGGCGCGGGAAACGATCTGCAGGCTGAGGATCGAGTCGCCGCCGATCTGGAAGAAGCTGTCCAGCACGCCAACCCGCTCGCGCTTGAGCACCTGCTGGCAGATGTCCACCAGGGCCGTTTCCATGTCGGTGCGCGGCGCCAGGTAGGGCGCGTCGGCCTCGGTCTGCCGGTCCGGATCGGGCAGGGCGTTGAGGTCCAGCTTGCCGTTGGGGGTATGCGGCAGGGCGTCCAGGTGCACGAACGCGGACGGCACCATGTAGGCCGGCAGGCGGTCCTGCAGGTAGCTGGCCAGGGCCGCGGCCGCCGGCGCATACCCATGGCGGTCGGTGAAATAGGCCACCAGGCGCACGTTGTCGTCCTGCTTGCGGGCGATCACCGCTGCTTCGCGCACTTCCGAATGGCTGCGCAACACCCGCTCGATTTCACCCTGTTCGACCCGGTAGCCACGGATCTTGATCTGGTGGTCGCGGCGCCCGAGGAAGTCCAGGCGGCCGTCGGCCCGGTAACGCGCCAGGTCGCCCGTGCGGTACAGGCGCTCGCCGTCGCCAACGTGGGGATGGCGAACGAAGGCCCGGGCGGTCTGCTCGGGCTGGCCGAGGTAGCCGCTGGACAGGCTCGGCCCGCCCAGGTGGATTTCACCGGGTTCACCGACGGCGGCCGGCTGGTTCTGTTCGTTGAGCACCCAGAGGCCCATGCCTGGGATCGGCTTGCCGATGGTGATAGGGCTGTCGGGGTCGAGCACGTCCGCCGTGGCCCATACGGTGGCTTCGGTGGGGCCGTATTCGTTGACCAGTTGCACGTGGGGCGCCTTGTTCCACTGTTTTTCCAGCACCCGAGGCGGGCACGGCTCGCCGGCCACCACCCAGGTACGCAGGCTGACCAGGGCACGGGGTTCGGCGTAATCGAGCAGGGTTTCGTACAGCGACGGCAGTGACAGGCTGTGACTGACGCGGTGGGTGTCGATCAGTCGGATCAAAGCAGCGAGGTCGAGCTCTTCGCCGCTGGCGGGCAGGACCAGCAGACCGCCCTGGCACAGGGTCCAGTAGATGCCGGCCACCGAGCTGTCGAAGGCGAACGAGGACAGCAGCAGGTAGGCCCGTACCGGCTCGGCGTAGAACGCCAGGCGCGCCTGGGTCGAGTGGCTGAGGTTGGCGTGGCTGATCGGCACGCCCTTGGGTTGCCCGGAGGAGCCGGAGGTGTAGATCAGGTAGGCGGTGCGCTGCCCATCGAAGGGTACCTGGGGCGCGGCGCCGGCCGTTGCCTCCAGCTCATCCAGCAGCAGGTGGCGCACCGTGCCGGGCAGCAGCGCCTGGTGCTCGCGTTGGCTGAGCAGCAGGGCAGTGCGGCTGTCCTCGATCATGTAGGCGAGGCGGTCGGCGGGGTAGGACGGGTCCAGGGGCAGGTAGGTGGCGCCGGCTTTCCAGGCCGCCAGCATGGCGATGATCGCTGCCTGACCACGACCCAGGAGGATGCCCACCACGTCGCCGGGGCGTACCCCGGCAGCCGTCAGCTGGCCGGCCAGGGCGTCGGCACGCGCGCCCAGCTCGCCATAGCGAATCACGCCTTGGGCATCGGCCAGGGCCGGCGTGTCCGGGTGCTGGCGGACGTGCTGCTCGATCAGTTCGAGCACGCCGATGTCACGCGCGATGAAGGCGGAGGCGGGGGCACGCAGCAGCGCCCATTGGCGCTCGCCCACCAGGGGCACGGCACCCAGCACGCTGCCCGCGTCGCACAGGCCATGCAGCAACAGGGTCCACTGTTCCGCGAGGCAAGCGACTGCGTCCTCGGCAAGACGGGACTGGTCATATGCCAGACGGATGTCCAGGCCCTCGGCGTTTGCCTGCTCCCGGCATTCCACCCCCAGGGTGAAACGCTGGCCGAGGCTCCAGGCCTGCGCGATAAGGTGCTGTGAAGCGGCCTGCAGGGACGGGCGGAAGGCGAACACCAGCTCGCCGCCATGGCCGTTGTCGTAATGGTCCTGCCAGCCCCGGGCCTGGCGCAGCGGCCGCAGCAGGCTGTCGGCCTGCGTGCTCAGGGGCGCGGCCAGGTCCACATCCACCTGGATCGGCAGGCGCTGTTCGTACAGACCCAGGGCCTGTTCCAGGCCTTCGCCCCGGCCCTCGTCAATCCAGGTCACCTGCACCCGCGCCTGGCCGCGCAAGCGGGCAAGCAGCGTGCTCCAGGCGGCGAACAGGAATTCCTCCAGGGCCATGCCGGCCTGCCGGGCCGCCTGCTCCAGCGCCTGCCGCGCCGGGGCGCCGCCCAGTTGCACGATGGCGGGCTGGCAGGCCTTGCCGGCGGCAGCCTGTTGCAGGCCCGGCAGGGGCTCCAGGGTGTCTTCGGGGCGTGCCTGCTGCCAGAAGCGCAGCGGTTCGTTGTCCGGGTCTTCTTCCAGCAGGGTGTGTTTCCACTCGGCGTAATCGACGTATTGCAGGCGCTCCGGGGTTGGCGCGCCGAGCAATTCGCTGACGATCAGGTCCAGGCTGCGCAGGTCCAGGTGGGTGGCCGCGCCCTTGAGCAACAACAACCAGCGATCGGCAGCGGTCTGCACGTAGGCGACCTGCAGCGGCTGGCTGTCCGATGGGGCCTGGCGCAGGCGGGCGATTCGAGCCTCTTGCTCATCGAGGTTGCAGGAACGCCAGTCTTCGACCGTGAGCGGCACGGGCGCCTCTTCATGGATCACCTGGATCGGCAAGGCCATGCCGGGCGCGCTGCGCAGTTCGGTGCGAAGAATTTCTTCCTGCGCGACCAGCGCCTGCAGGCGGCCCTCCAGCAACGCCGGATCGAGGGGCCGGTCCAGGACGACTTGCAGCCAGCTGCCACTGCGCGCGAGGTCGCCTCGCTGCTGGCTGTGCCAGGCGCTGGCCTGTTGTGGAGAGGTACGGAAACCTGTCAGGGCTGACATGCTGTTTTCCTTGTGCAGAGCGGGAAAGAGGGGGGAAACCGTCAGAGCTGTACGTCCTGGCTCGAAATCGCTTCGGCCATGCCGGTGTAGATCTTGCGAGGGCCGCCGTAGGGCTCGCGGCCGTGCACGGCGAGCATGTTGTCGATGAACAGGATGTCGCCCTGCTGCCAGCGGAATTTCACCAGCGACTGCAGGTAGGCCGCGCGCAGGGTGTCCAGCACGTCCGGCTCGATGGGGCTGCCGTCGCCGTAGAAGGTGTTGGTGGGCAGGTCCTGGGCGGCGAAATCGGCGTTCAGGGAATCGCGGATGGCCGGCGGCAGGGTGCTGAGGTGGAAGAAGGTGCCGTGGTTGAACCACACCTCTTCGCCGGTGCGCGGGTGGCGCACCAGGGCCGCGCCGACCTGGCGCGTGCGCAGGCGGTTGCCGGCCTTCCATTCGACCTCGATGCCCACGCTGGCGCAGTAAGCCTCGACCTCGGCACGGTCGTCGGTCTGGAACACCGACTGCCAGGGCAGGCCGAAGCCGTCACCGTAGTTGCGCACGTAGAGGATCTTCTTGCGGCGGAAGGTATCGAGGATGTCGCTCGGGATCAGCGCCTTGATCCGTCGCACCGAGCCGATGGGGGTTTCGCCGCCGGTTTCCGAGGGCAGGTGGCAGTAGAAGAACAGGCGCAGGGGGAAGCGCGGCGAGTAGGAGTGCTCGTTGTGCGGGAAGATGACCTGGTCGGCCGGGTAATCGGTGGAGGTGTAGATGTTGCCGCCGACCCGGGTGCGCGGGGAGGCGCGGAACATGTACTCCAAAGCGCCTGTGGAGAGCGCGTCGATGACCTGGTTGAACGGCTCCACGGCCTGGATGCCGAAACCGCGGAACAGGATGGCGCCGTGCTCCAGCAGCTTCTGCTCCAGCGCATCGCGATTCTGGCCGGCCCACTGCACCAGGTCGACCCCGGCCAGGCTCGGCTCGATCACCCAGGGCAGGCCGTTTTCGCTGTCGAGCAGCCGCCCCTCGGTGAGGTTCTGCTCCGACAGCACGATGGCTTTGCGCCGCGCAGCCCCGGCAATCGGACGGTTGGCGGAAGGAGGAATGGACGTCATGGAATCTCCGGGCTCTAGAGGCTGACGGTGCGGCGGACGGTGGAGGCCAGCCGCGTGCGGCTCTGGCGGGCCTGCTGACTCTGCTGCTGATGCAGGTGGGCGTCGTTCCAGCGCTGCAGATGCTCGCACAGGGCCTCGATGGGCTGGTCGAGCAGGCCATCGAGGTGGTCGAGCAGGTGCAGCCAGACGGCACTCAGGCGCTCGATTTCCTCGGCGCCGAACAGGTGCTGGTTGTACTCCAGCGTCGCCTCGATCTCGTCCCGACGGTGCATGAGATCGAGCACCAGGTCGAAACCCGCCAGGTCCTGCAGCACCTGGGTGTGGGTGATCCGGGCATCGCCGAAGGTATGGCTGCAGAAGCGATCACGCTGGTAGTTGAACTTGACCTGGAACAGCGGGGAGCGATCCGCCTGGCGCTGCGGTGCCAGGTGCGACACCAGCAGGTCGAAGGGCAACTGGCGGTGGGCATGGGCCTGCCGGATGCTGTGGCGGGTCTGGACCAGCAGCTCGGCCAGCGTGGTGTCGTCCGCCAGCTCGCACGTCAGGGTGAGCTGATTGACGAAGAAGCCGAAGATGTCGGCCAGCTCCGGCAGGTCGCGGCCGTGCACGTCGGTGCCGACCAGAAAGCGCGACTGCCCGCTGACATACCGCAGCCAGACATTGAACAGGGTCGCGAGCAGCACGAACAGCGGTTGCCGCTGGGCCCGGGCGGCCTTCTTCAGGCGCTCGACCAGGTCTGCCGGCAGCGCCACCGCGTGGCGACCGGCCTTGGCCGGACCGGCGGGCCGCGGACGGTCCGCGAATGCCAGCTGGACCGGCATGCCGGCCAGGTGATCGCGCCAGAACGCCACTTCCTCCGCGATCAGCGTCGGCGTCATGTAGTGCGGTTCCCAGGCGGCGAAATCACCGTATTGAAGCGGGGCCGGCGAGGCGACGCCGGAGGGCGGTTCGGCGTAGGCGTGCATCAGGTCCAGCAGCAGGATTTCCCCGGAGCGCCCGTCGAAGGCGATGTGGTGCAGGGTGATGATCAGCTCCTGCCGCTGGGCGTCGATGTCGACCAGGCTGGCGCGCCACACCGGGCCACGCTCGAGGTCGAAGGCTTTGGCCAGGTCATCGCGCATGTACTGCTGCAGCGCGCTGTCGCGGGATTGGGGCGGCAGCGGGGTGAGGTCCAGGGTCTCCAGGTGAAAGCGAAAGGCCGCGGGCACCCATTGCTCCTGCCCGTCGGCAGTGGTGCGGTAACAGCTGCGCAGCACGCTGTGGCGCTGGCAGACGGCATTCAGCGCCTGTTCGAGGCGCGCGGCGTCCAGCGGCACGCCACTGAGGGTCATGCGCGTGACGATGTTGTGCTGGGCCCGCTCGGGCGCCATCTGGTGCAGGAACCACAGGCGGCTCTGGGCGAAGGACTGGCGGACACCTGCTGCGTTCGACTCACCCAGGGCGACCAGGGGAGGGTAGTGCTTGGTCATTTCGCGTCCTTAGGCCATCGCCACGATGACCTTGCGGTCGCCCACGAAGGGGTTGCGGCCGTGGGCGACCAGCAGGTTGTCGAGCATCAGCACATCCCCCTTCTGCCAGGGAAAGGCCACGGTGGTGCGGGCGTAGACATCGCGGATGGCGTTCAGGGCGTCGTCCGGGATCGGCGAGCCGTCGCCGAAATAGACGTTGCGCGGCAACTGGTCCTGGCCCACGGCCTGGATCAGGGTCTGGCGCAGGTCGTCCTGCATGGCCGAGATATGGAACAGGTGCGCCTGGTTGAACCACACCCATTCCCGGGTCACCGGGTGCTGCACGGCGGCCTGGCACTGCTGGCGGGTACTCAGCTCACCGTCGTCGGTCCAGCGCCAGTCGATGCCTTGCTCGCGGCAATACTGCTCGACCTTCTGCCGGTCCTCGGTGTTGAACACCTGCTGCCAGGGCAGGTCCAGGGCGCGGCTGTAGTTGCGCACGTAAAGAAGGCCCTTGGCGATGAACTCGTCGCGGATCGCCGGGTCGATTCGCTGGTACACCAGGCGGCTGTCGGTGATCGGCGTCTCACCACCGGACTCGCTGGGGGTCATGCAATGGAACCAGATGCGCCCCGGCCATTGCCGCGTGTAGGACTGTTCGTTGTGCTGGGGGATGGTCTGGTGCGCCGGGTATTCGGTGGAGCTGTAGACCCCGGCGAACACCTTGCTACGTGGCGTGGAGCCAAACTCGTAAGTGCCCAAAGGCTGGCCGAAGCTGCTGGCGAAGCGCTTGAAATCCAGTGGGGTGGCCACGGTGAAGTTGCGAAACAGCACACCGCCGGTGGTTTCCAGGGTGGCCACGGCGAGCGCCTTGATCGCGTCGCTCAGCTCATGGATGGAACGACGCTCCAGGCTTTGCACCAATAGGGGCAAGGGTTGCTCACCGAAAAGCGGGGCGACGGCGCAGCCGTCCAGGGACTGGGCGGCGGTAACCGACGAATGGAATGAAGATTCCGTGACAGGGGCTGCCTGGGTCATGCGGCATACCTTTTTCGCGGGGGCAGGGCAGCGAACCGCCTGGCCCGGGGAGTTTCGGCGTCGAGCGGCCGGCGAAATGCGCAAAGCAGGCTACGCTGCTCTGTCGAATGATTGACTGGCGATGGATCGGGAACACGCAGAACGGCAGGGAGCCTGGCAAGGCACAAGGGCGCGCGCAGGGCACGTGCGGTCTTCGATGGCGGCAGCGCATTGCGGGTCGTGGTCGTGCATCCCTGTAGACGACAGCTCATAGCTCCTCCTCTGGTCCAGAGGTGTGTGGCAGGTAAAGCGCCATTAGGTGTAGCACCGATCCCGATACATGACAGTCACAGACACTAATTAGTAACGATAATCATTCAATTGTAAAGATTGCAAATTCTCTTGTAATCGATAATATTTCCCATTTGTCGCTTCAGGGGTTCTCTGGCTGAAGCTTTTGGGGGAGGGGGAGCGCACTGCCAATGCAGCAGTGTTGCTTCAAATGGTTCAGATGGAGTGGAGTCGCAGGGCAATGAATAATTTCAAGAAAAAAACGCTGGCACTGGCCGTCGCATCGAGCCTGTTCGCCATCGCACCGGTGATGGCAGCAGAGGAAGGCAGGAAGGACGGCGTCATCGAACTCAAGGAAGTGGTGGTTTCCGGGGAGAAGATCCAGCGCACCGAGCGCGAGACGCTGTCCAGCGTCGCGGTGGTGACCAGCGAGGACCTCCGCACCCACGGCGATCACGACCTGCAGTCCGTCATTGACCGCACGCCGGGCGTGTATGCCCAGTCCGGTAACGAAAACTGGGGGATCCGCGGGATTCCAGTCACCGGTTTCGACGACCAGGGCCCCGCGGCCATGAACGGCGCCGTTTCCGTCTATATCGACGATGCGCTGCAGGTCAACCGCCTGCTGACCCACAACCCGCTGCCGCTCTGGGACATGGAGCAGATCGAGATCTACCGTGGCGCCCAGTCCACCACCCAGGGTCGCAACTCGCTGGCGGGCGCGATCATCATGCGGACCAAGAACCCGACCTTCGACCCGGAATTTTCCGTTCGCGGCAACACCGGCAAGTACGGCGAGCGCGGCACCTCGGCGGTGGCCAGCGGTGGGCTGGTCGATGGCGTGATCGCCGGCCGCCTGGCCATCGACTACCAGGAAGCCGATGGCTACATCCGCAACGAAACCCGCAACCAGGACGCCAACCTGCTGCGCACGGCCAACATGCGCGGCAAGCTGCTGATCCTGCCGTCCGACGATGTCGACCTGCTGTTGACCGTTGCCCGTACCCAGCAACGCAGCGGGGTCAACGCCGTTGCCGCCCGCCGTGGCAAGCCCGACTACTTCAAGCTGTACGAGAACACCGAGACCTACAACACCCTGGACCAGAACACCGCTACCGCCAAGCTGGATTGGCGCCTGGACGATTTCTGGACCCTGACCAGCATCACCTCGGGGACCTGGTCCAAGTACGATTCCATTCTCGATTTCGACCGTCTGCCGACCCTTACCCAGACCTCACCGCGCCACCACGAACAGAGCCTGGGTACCCAGGAACTGCGCCTGGGCTACAACGGCGACCGGGTCACCGGCGTAATGGGCGTCTACCTGGGGCGTTTCAAAGGTGAAATCGACGACCAGTTGATGAACGGCACCGTCAAGGCTTTGGACATGCAGGCCGAAACCCGAATCAACAGCCAGGCGGTCTTCGGCGAACTCAACTGGGAATTCGTCGACAACTGGAAGCTGATCACCGGCCTGCGCTGGGAACACGAGAAAAACGACACCGAGATCGAGTACCCCACTCGACTGGTGGCAGTACCCGATCCGCTGGTTGACGAAAGCATCAGCTCCAACGAGCTGCTGCCGAAGATCGGCCTGAGCTACGACATCACGGAAAACCAGCTGGTCGGCCTGACCTGGCAGCGCGGCTACCGCAGCGGCGGCGTGAACGTGCGGACCCGGGCGCGCCATTCGTCCTACGACCCGGAATTCACCAGCACCTTCGAGCTGGCCTGGCGTGGCACCTGGCTGAACAACCGCCTGCGTACCAGCGCCAACCTCTACCACACCGACTGGAAGGACCAGCAGGTCTCGTTCCTCGATATCGCTGCGGGCACCTCGGAAGTGGCCAACGCCGCCGAAAGCCGGATGATCGGCCTGGAACTCTCCGCCGAGTACCTGGTGACCGAACAGCTGCTGGTGAACGTGGGCGCGGCCTACAACGACACCAAGTACGAGAGCTTCGTGCGGGACGGTGTCGACCTGAGCGGTCGCGAGTTCGTCTTCGCGCCCAAGAAGATGGCCAACCTCGGCGCCAACTACACCTTCGACAACGGCCTGCTGATCGGCGGCGACATCGTCTACCAGGGCAGCAGCACCTCCAACTTCGACGTGAACGGTGCACGCCAGGTGACCGGCGAACGCCGCAACGACAGCGTGGTCCTGGTCAATCTGAACGCCGAACTGCCGTTGACCCAGAACCTCACCGTCAGCAGCTACGTACGCAACCTGTTCGACGAGCGTTACATCACCAACAACCAGAGCGACGCGCTGCTGGACGTTGGCGCACCGATGACGCTTGGCATGTCCGCCCGTTACGACTTCTGACATCTGGCTGGCCGCGTGCAAGGCGCGGCCAGCCGGCGCTGGGCAATCATACACGTTGTCTGGTCTCGCCTGATTCTTCCTGCCCTGAGGTGAGTGTTGTCAGAGAACGTCCTTTTCATCCATCGCGGGGGATGCAGTCATGGCGACAACCGATACCATCAGTGAGCTACAGCGCCGGCACAGCGGGCTTTCCGAGCGCTATTGCCTGGACACCACCCCCCTCCTGCAACGCCAGGAATCCCAGGAATCCAACGCGCGCAGCTACCCCCGGCGTATCCCGCTGGAGCTCAAACGGGCCCAGGGCGTTTACGTCGAAGACTCCCGTGGGCAGGTCTATATCGACTGCCTGGCCGGGGCCGGCACCCTGGCCCTCGGGCACAATCACCCGGTTACCGTGGAAGCCATCCAGCAGACGCTGGCCTCGGGCATTCCGCTGCACACCCTGGACCTCAGCACGGCGGTGAAGGATGCCTTCGTGCAGGAGCTGTTCGAGATTCTGCCGGGGGACCTGGCCCGCAACGCCCGCGTGCAGTTCTGCGGCCCCAGCGGCGCCGATGCGGTGGAGGCGGCGATCAAGCTGTCACGCACCGCGACGCGGCAACAGAACGTGCTGGCGTTTCATGGTGCCTACCACGGCATGACCCTCGGCACCCTGTCGCTCAGCGGCAACCTGGGGCCGAAGAAATCACTGGGCGGCCTGATGGCAGGGGTGCAGTTCCTGCCGTATCCCCACGCTTATCGCTGCCCCTTCGGGCTGAGCGGCGAGGCCTCCATCGACGCCAACCTGCACTACATCCGCCACCTGCTGGCCGACCCGGAAAGCGGGCTCACCCAGCCGGCTGCGATGATTCTGGAAACCGTCCAGGGGGAGGGCGGGGTGATCCCGGCGCCGGACCGCTGGCTGCAGGGGCTGCGGCAGATCACCCGCGACTATGGCGTGCCCCTGGTTCTCGATGAAATCCAGTGCGGCATCGGCCGCACCGGCGACCTGTTCGCCTTCGAACGCAGCGGCATCACCCCGGACGTGCTCACCCTGTCCAAGGCCATCGGGGGCGGCCTGCCGCTGTCGGTGGTGGTCTACCGGGGCGAGCTGGACCAATGGGAACCTGGCGCTCACGCCGGTACCTTCCGCGGCAACCAGTTGGCCATGGCGGCCGGCGCGGCCACGCTGCGGCTCATCCGCGAACAGGAAGTGATCCGCCATGTGCAGCAGGTCGGGGCCAAGCTGCAGCGGACCCTGAGCGGCCTGCAGAGCGAGTTCGCCTGGATCGGCGATGTGCGCGGACGCGGCCTGATGCTGGGCATGGAGATCATCGACCCGGCCAACAGCGACACCCTGGGGCAACCCCTGGCCGATGGCAACCGTGCCCGACGTCTGCAGCGGGCCTGCCTGGAGCGCGGGCTGATCGTCGAGCTGGGCGGGCGCCACGGCGCCACCGTGCGCTTCCTGCCCGCGCTGATCATCAGCGAAGCGGAAATCGAGCACGTGGGGCAGATCCTGTTCCAGGCCGCGCAGTCGCTGCAGGCCTGAGACCGTTCCGACCCGAAGCCCTTGCCGCTCAGGCAGGGGCTTCGTCGTTTCTGCGGGCCGGTTTTTCAGATCAGGTTGAGCCGGCGTGCCAGCTTGCGCAGGTTGCTCGGGTCGATCACCAGGGCCCGGGCGGCGGCCGCCCATTTGCCGCCGTGGTGGGCGAGGGTGGTCTGGATCAGCTGGCGTTGGTAATGGTCCATGGCGTCCTGCATCGGGTAGGGCGACTGCAGGGGCGTGACAGCCGGCGTCGATGGCCTTTCCACGACCGCGGCACCGTCCAGGCCGAGCCAGTTGGCCTCGATGGTCAGCAGTTCGGTGCGCGACTCGGCCTGGCTCAGCACTTTTAGCGCGGCCCGGCTGATCACATGGGCCAGTTCCCGCACGTTGCCCGGCCAGCTGTAGTTCAGCAGGGCCCGCTCGGCCTCTGAGGACAGGCGCAGGCAGCGCATGCCCAGGCGCACCCGGTTGAGTTCGAGAAAATGCCCAGCCAGAACCAGCACGTCACGCCCACGTTCACGCAGCGGCGGGATGTGCACGGGGTAGACCGACAGGCGATGGTAGAGGTCCGCACGGAAGCGTCCCTCGCGCACTTCCTCCCAGAGCCGGCGGTTGGTGGCGGCGATCACCCGCACGTCGACATGGCGCGGCTGATCCGCGCCCAGGCGCTGGATTTCGCCGTCCTGCAGGGCGCGCAACAGCTTGGCCTGGATCGACAGCGGCAGCTCGCCGATTTCATCCAGGAACAGGGTGCCGCCATTGGCGGCCTCGAAGCGCCCGGGGCGGTCCTGGGCCGCGCCGGAGAAAGCGCCTTTGACATGGCCGAACAGCTCGCTCTCGGCCAGGGTTTCCGGCAGCGCCGCGCAGTTCACGTAGACCAGCGGCTTGCTGGAACGACCGGAATGCGCCTGCAGCCAGCGGGCGAACAGTTCCTTGCCGACGCCGGTTTCGCCTTGCAGCAGCACCGGCAGGTCGGAGTCGGCGACCACCGCCAGCTCGTCGAGCAACTGATGCAATACCGGGCTTTCGCCGAGGATCGCGCCATTCACTTCGTTGCCGCTTTCCACGGTTTCGCGGCGCGCCAGGCGCAGGCTGCGGACTTCGCCCTCCAGACGGCCGATGCGCAGCGCCGTTTCGATCAGCAGCGCCCAGCGTTGCAGGCGTTCGGCGGAGGCGGCGACGAAGGTGCCGGGGACCATCGCATCCAGGGTGATCGCCCCCCACAGCTTGCCGTCCAGGTACAGGCTCATGCCCATGCAGTCGTGCACCGGCACCGGCTCGTCGGGGCTTTCCTGAAGCAGGCCGTCATAGGGATCGGGCAGCTCGCAGTCGGCAGCGAACTGCAGGGGCTCGCGCTGCGCCAGGATCTGACCCAGTCGCGGGTGGCGGGCCAGCAGGAAGCTCCGGCCCAGCGCCTCGTGGGCCAGGCCGACCGCCGCCTGGGGTCGCAGGCTTTCGCCATCCAGGCGCAGCAACACCACGGCGCTGCAGGCGAATTCCTCGCGCAGGCTGACGACCAGGCGCTGCAGGCGAACCGCCTTGGGCAATTCACTGGCGAAATCAGCCAGCAGGGCATTCTGGAGCGGGGTGAGATTTACCATTTCGGGTATCCATTACCTGAAGAGTCACCGGTAAATTAAACCCGTTCGCCGCCCAATCCCTTGATTTACGTCAATGTCCGTGACGGCACGCTGTTTGCGATGGAGGTACCGAGCCCAGCCTGACAAGGAGACCTCCATGGCCACTCAACTGCTCGACGACACGCTCGGACACCTGGCGTGCACCATTCCCGGGGCCACCCGGGTGTTCCACGAATTCCACCTGGACTTCTGCTGCGGCGGTGCCAAGAGCCTGCGCCAGGCGGCGCATGAACGCGGCGTCGACGCCCACGATGTGCGCAATCGCCTGCTCGAACTCGACCCGCAGCGCGAACAGGCAGACCATTGGCAGGATGCCACCCCGGCGCACCTGATCGACCACCTGCTGACGCGCTACCACGCCATCCACCGCGAGCAACTGCCCGAGCTGATCCGCCTGGCGGTCCGGGTCGAGAAGGTCCATGGCGATCGCCCGGATTGCCCGAACGGCCTCACCGAGCTGCTGATGGAGATGCAGCAGGAGCTGGAAAGCCACATGCAGAAGGAGGAGCAGGTGCTGTTCCCGATGATCCTGCGTGGTGGCGGCGCCATGGCCGGCGGGCCGATCTCGGTGATGCGCTTCGAACACGACCAGCATGGCGAGGCCCTCGACCGCGTCGTCGCGCTGACCCACGACATGCAACCGCCGGCCAACGCCTGCAACACCTGGCAGGCGCTGTACCGGGGCCTGAACGAGCTGCGCCAGGACCTGATGCAGCATATCCACCTGGAAAACAACGTGCTGTTCCCACGGGCCCTGGGCCAGGCGGTGCACCATGGGTGAGTACCGCAAACTCTGGTGGACGCTGATCGCCATCCTCGGCGTGACCTTCTGCGTGCTCGGCTGGTTCGGCCGCGAGGTCTATCGCCAGGCACCGCCGATTCCCGAGCAGGTGGTCAGCGCGAGCGGCCAGGTGCTGTTCGATGCCGAGGGCATTCTCGATGGCCAGACGGCCTGGCAGAGCGTCGGCGGCATGCAGCTCGGGTCGATCTGGGGCCACGGTGCCTATCAGGCGCCGGACTGGACTGCCGACTGGCTGCACCGCGAACTGAGCACCTGGCTCGACCTGGCGGCCCAGGACGAATTCGGCAAGCCGTTCGCCGAGCTCGATGACGACGTGCAAGCCATGCTGCGCCAGCGCCTGAAGCGCGAGTACCGTGGCAACCGGGTGGAGGCGGGGGTACTGACCCTCAGCGAGCGGCGTGTCGCCGCCGTGCGCGAAACCGCGGCTTACTACGACGCGCTGTTCGGCAACGACCCGGCACTGCAGTCGAGCCGCAAGAGCTTCGCGATGAAGGAAAACACGCTGCCCGACGCCAGCCGGCGCGAGCAGATGACCCAGTTCTTCTTCTGGACCGCCTGGGCCGCCGCCACCGAACGCCCGGACTCCCACGCCACTTACACCAACAACTGGCCCCACGAGCCGCTGATCGACAACACCCCGACAGCGGAAAACCTGGTGTGGTCGATCGTCAGCGTGATCCTGCTGATCGCCGGGGTCGGCTTCCTGGTCTGGGCCTGGGCGTTCCTGCGTGACCACGAGGAGGAGGGGCCGGTGATCCCGGCGCAGGACCCGCTGACCCTGGCCGGCCTGACCCCGTCGCAGAAGGCCCTGGGCAAGTACCTGCTGCTGGTGGTGGGGTTGTTCGGCTTCCAGGTCATGCTCGGCGGCGCCACGGCCCACTACACGGTGGAAGGCCAGGATTTCTATGGCTTCCCGCTGTCGCAGTGGTTCCCGTACTCGCTGCTGCGCACCTGGCACATCCAGAGCGCGCTGTTCTGGATCGCCACCGGCTTCCTGGCGGCAGGCTTGTTCCTGGCGCCGCTGATCAACGGCGGCAAGGACCCGAAACTCCAGAAGCTTGGCGTCGACGTGCTGTTCTGGGCGCTGGTGGTCGTGGTCCTGGGTTCGTTCGTCGGCAACTACCTGGCCATTGCCCAGATCATGCCGGCGGAGTGGAATTTCTGGCTCGGTCATCAGGGCTACGAGTACGTGGACCTCGGCCGCCTGTGGCAGATCGGCAAGTTCCTCGGCATCGCCTTCTGGCTGGTGCTGATGCTGCGCGGCATCCTGCCGGCCTTTGCCCAGCCGGGTGACAAGAACCTGCTGGCCCTGCTGTCGGCCTCGGTGATCGCCATCGGCCTGTTCTACGGGGCGGGCCTGTTCTATGGCGAGCGCACGCACCTGTCGATCATGGAGTACTGGCGCTGGTGGGTGGTGCACCTGTGGGTGGAAGGCTTCTTCGAGGTCTTCGCCACCACGGCCCTGGCGTTCATCTTCTCCAGCATGGGCCTGGTGTCCCAGCGTGCGGCCACCACCGCAAGCCTGGCTTCGGCCTCGCTGTTCATGCTCGGCGGGGTGCCGGGGACGTTCCACCACATGTACTTCTCCGGCACCTCCACGCCGGTGATGGCAGTGGGCGCGACCTTCAGTGCCCTGGAAGTGGTGCCGCTGGTGGTGCTCGGGTACGAGGCCTGGGAAAACTGGCGCCTGAAGGCCCGTGCGGCCTGGATGGAACGGGTGCGCTGGCCACTGATGTGCTTCGTGGCCGTGGCCTTCTGGAACATGCTGGGTGCCGGCGTCTTCGGCTTCATGATCAACCCACCGGTCTCGCTGTACTACATCCAGGGCCTCAACACCACGCCGGTGCACGCCCACGCCGCGCTGTTCGGGGTGTACGGCTTCCTGGCGATCGGCTTCACCCTGCTGGTGTTGCGCTACATCCGCCCACACCTGCAGTTCAACGAACGGCTGATGAAGGTGGGGTTCTGGTGGCTGAATGCTGGCCTGGTGCTGATGATCTTCACCAGCCTGCTGCCCATCGGCCTCATTCAGTTCCATGCCAGCGTCAGCGAAGGCCTGTGGTACGCCCGCAGCGAAGCCTTCATGCAGCAGGAGCTGCTGCAGACCCTGCGTTGGGTGCGGACCTTCGGCGACGTGGTGTTCATCGTCGGCGCCCTGGCCGTCGCCTGGCAGGTGGTCAGCGGCGTGTTCTCCACGGCAGACCGCAGCCTGAGTGAAGTCCCGCGGGGAGGTATCCAGCCACAGCGCTGATACGTTGCAGCGCTAGACAGAACGCCCGGTCCGCCCTACAGCGAACCGGGCGTTTTTTATGGAGGAGGTGCAGGGAAGAGGGAGTTACCAGCTCAACAGGAACATGGCCTTGGCCAGGAACAGAATGCCCAGCATGTGCGTCAGCACGCTCAGGTGCAGCCAGCGCGAACGTTGCGGCGTCAGGCTGCCGCTGCGCAGCATGTAGGCGAAGAACAGGAAATGCCCGAGGATGCTCAGCGCCAGGGTGATCTTCAGGGCGAGCAGGGTACCGAAGCTGCTGGCCAGCGGCTCGCGCAGCACCGCGCGGTAATGCCAGGCCAACCCGACACCGGCGCCGTACAGGGCCAGCACCACCCAGTGCATGACCTGGCGGGCGCGCTGCCCCAGGGCCTTGGACAACCGCTCGCGGTTGCCGTCATCCAGGGCACGGGTTGCCCGGCTGAGAATCATCACTTCGAAGAACACGCCGCCAATGAAACAGGCGGCGGCCGCCAGGTGCACGAATTTCAACGACAGGTACAGCACATTGCCTCCTCAGCCTGGCAGGACCGATGCGTCCCCAGCCGGCGAAACCGGCCCAGGCATTGTCCACGCCTATCATGGACAACCTGGCGAAACGCCTGTTGATGCGGATCAATCTCAACGCGCCTGGCGGCGCCGCCGGTGGTTATAGTGACGCGCAATCAACCGATACGAGAGGAGGAGAGGGGTGTCGATACATTCCCGAGTGGGCATCATTGGCGGGACGGGCTGGCTGGGCCGCTCGATTGCCCAGACGCTGGTCGACAGCGGATTCATCACACCCGACGCACTGACGCTGTCGAACCGCACCGGCGTGTGGGCGCAGGCCCCGGCATCACTGGCTGACGTGGCCATCACCGCGAGCAACCAGGCACTGGTCGACACCAGCGACGTGATCATCCTGTCGGTTCGACCCGAAGACCTGAATGCGCTGCGCCTCGACGCGCCGGGCAAGCTGCTGATCTCGCTGGTCGCCGGGGCCGCCCTGAGTGACCTGCAAACCCATACGGGCTGCCGCCGGATCGTGCGGGCCATGCCCAATGCGGCCCTGGAAATCCGCCGCAGCCATACGCCATGGTTGGCCAGCGCCGAGGTCGAGCAGCAGGACCGCGCCTACGTGCAGGCGCTGTTCGACACCTGCGGCCAGGCGGATGAAGTCTTCAGCGAGGCGCACCTGAACTACCTCACCGGGCTGGTCGGCACCGGCCCGTCCTACCCGGCATTGCTGGCGCAGGCGCTGTTCGACAATGCCATTGCCCAGGGCCTGCCGGAAGCGGTGGCGCGGCGAGCCGCAGCGGGCGTGGTGGTGCACGCCAGCCAACTGATCACGGAACAGAGAGGGTTCGACGAGCTGCTCGATGCCCTGATCGGCTACCGCGGGGTCAGCGCCGCGGGCATCCAGGGCATGCGCGACGCCGGCCTGGAACGCTGCGTCAACGCCGGGCTGGGCGCGGCCATGAAGGTCGCCGAATCGCAGCTGTTCAAGCCTGACTGATGGCGCGTCAGGCGTTTTCCTTGCCGGGGCGGGTGAAGGAGTAGCGGTCGATGTCCTGGCGCAACTGCCAACCCTGGCCCTGCCAGTAGCGGGCCGCCGTGTCGTTGCTCTTGAACACGTCGAGGTGGCATTTGTGAATGCCTTGTCGTTCCAGGCCCGCCAGGCAGTGCTCGACCAGTGACTGGCCGATGCCCTGGCGCCGCTGCGCCGGCAACACCAGCAGGTGCTGCAAATAACCCCGACGGCCGTCGTGCCCGCTCATGATGCAACCACAGAGCGTGCCGTCAGCCTCGGCCACGAAGCTCAGCCCCGGGTTGCGCACCAGGTACGCCGCGGTCGACGCCCGGGAGTCCGCCTCACGGATGGAAATCCCGGGCGTGCGTTGCATCAGGTCGATGACCGCGTCGTAGTCATCCATCGTCATCACGCGGATCGTGAACATGGCCAGGCCTCGTGGCAGGGAGGAGAGCGGGGCGGCGTCACTTCACGCCGCGTGCCTCGATCAGGTCGCTATCGAACAGCGTTTCCAGTTCGGCCCGGGCTTCCCGGGCGGTCTGGATCACCGCGGCGGCATCGTCATACACCGCATGCTGGGCCTGCAACACGGCCTCGTCGTGACGCTGGAAGCGGCGCACACGGGCGGTGGCCTGCTCGTCGTCGAGCCCCAGGCCCATGAGCACCTGGCGACTCATTTCCAGGCTGGAGTGAAAGGTCTCCCGCACCGGAATCACGCCCAGGTCCTGCAGACGGTGCACATGCTGGCGGTTGCGGGCGCGGCCGATGATCTTGATGTGCGGGTACAGGCGCCGCAGCTGTTCGGCCATCTGCAGGTTGGCCTCGGCGTCGTCGGTGGCGATGATGAAGAACTCCGCCTTGTCGACCTGGGCGGCACGAAGGATTTCCGGGCGCAGCGGGTCGCCGTAGTAGATCGGCATGTGGCCGATGCTGCGCGAGTAATCGATGACATCCACCGCAGTGTCCAGGGCCACGAATGGCACACGTTGGGCACGCAGCACCCGGGCGATGATCTGGCCCATGCGCCCCATGCCGGAAATCACCACCCGCGGCGTGTCGTTGTCGATCTGCCGGTACTCGTCCGGCACGGCCTTGGCCACGCTCGGCGGCGGGCTCAAGCGCGCCAGGGCCAGGACCAGCAAGGGCGTGACGGCCATGGACAGGGTGATGGTCAGTACCAGCTGATCGTGCAGGCGCGCATCGAACAGTCCGTTGTCGTTGGCCATCTTGAACACCACGAAGGCGAACTCGCCTCCGGCCGCCAGCACGATGCCCAGGCGCAGGGCGCTGTGCCGGGTGAGCCCGCCGAGCAGGCGGCCGACGGCGAACAGCATCGGCAGTTTCAGCAGGATGAGCAGGGCAGTGAAGCCCAGGATCACCAGCGGCTCGCGCAGCAACAGGCCGATGTCGGCACTCATGCCCACGCTGATGAAGAACAGCCCCAGCAACAGGCCCTTGAACGGCTCGATCTGCGATTCCAGCTCGTGACGATATTCCGAATCCGCCAGCAGCAGGCCCGCCAGAAACGCGCCCAGGGCCATGGAAATCCCGGCCATTTCCATCAGCCAGGCGGTGCCGATCACCACCAGCAGCGCCGTGGCCGTGGAGACTTCCTGCAGCTTGGCCTTGGCCACGAAGCGGAACACCGGGCGCAGCAGGTAGCGACCACCAATGACCACCACGCCGATGCTGCCGACCACGAGCAGCAGCTGCTGCGTGCCATTGCCGGTATCGGTGTGCACGCCACCGAGCACCGGCACCAGGGCAATCAGGGGGATGGCGGCAATGTCCTGGAACAGCAGAATGGCGAAGGCCTGGCGACCGTGGGGGCTGGCCAGCTCCTTGCGTTCGGCCAGCAGTTGCAGGCCAAAGGCCGTCGACGACAGCGCCAGACCAAGCCCGAGCACGATGGCGGTATTGAGCGGCTGCCGGAACACCCAGAACGCCACGCCACCGATGACCACACCCGTGAGCAGCACCTGGGCCAGGCCGGCACCGAACACCGATTTACGCATCACCCACAGCCGCCGTGGCGACAGCTCCAGGCCGATGATGAACAGCAGCAACACCACGCCCAGCTCGGAGAAATGGCTGACGCTTTCCGGATCATCGATCAGGCGCAGCACCGACGGCCCGATCAGCACACCGGCTGCCAGGTAGCCCAGCACCGCACCGAGTTGCAGCCGTTTGGCCAGGGGAACCGTGATGACAGCGGCCAACAGGAATACAACCGCAGCCTGCAACAGGCTGGCGTCATGAGGCATGGGGGAACTCCAGGGTATGCGATCGCGAAACATTGTGTAACAAGCGCCCATCATAGGGAGCCGTGCCGGGTGATGCCAGCGTTAAGAACGGCTGTTTCCGGCCACGCTGACTTATAGAGGGACGATCCACAAAGGGCAGGGCGCGAGCAGGGTGGTCGCCTGGCACCCGATTATGCCGACGCGTTATCAGATTGACCGCCGTTGGGCATCCACGACGCTGTTTCTTGTTAGATTCGCAGCCCCCATGAACCATGGCGGTTCAACAATGAGGAATGGAGTCCCATGAGTTACAGCTACCTGTACGGTTACGTGCAAAGTGCCGAATCCTTTCGCGCCGTGGCCCAGATCGATCAGTTGAGCGATGCCGGTGCGCCCAATGCATCGATCATCAAGTGGCAGATGCCTGGAAAGGAGCGGTCCGTATTCAACACGGGCCACTACATCACGCGGATGACCACCCAGCACATTGGCGCAGAACAACGCCTGGAAGTGGTCACTATCGGTCCCGATGGCCACCTGATTCACGCATCGGCGGATGGCATGGTTGAAACCACCGTGGCACCGGTCGGCTCAGGCCCGGATGTGCACGGTGCGATTCGGGACATGCAGACGATCGGAACGAGTGTGTACGCCGTGGGCATGAGCCGGCAGGTCTATCGACGCGCGGTCGACGGCACCTGGGCGCGCCATGACGACGGCGTGCTGCAGAACTCGGACGATATGGACATCGTGGGTTTCAATGCCATCCACGGCCTGAGCGAGAACGACCTGTTCGCCGTCGGCTTCAACGGTGAAACCTGGCGCTGTCAGCACGGCCGCTGGGAGCGATTGCCCACACCGACGACGCAGATCCTCAATGCGGTGCACGTGCTGCCTGACGGTCGCGTCATCGCCGTCGGCAAGCAAGGCGTGCTGATGGTGTTCAACCAGGGCGAATGGACGGAGCAGAACACCGGCCTGCGTGACGACATCTTCGATGTGCAGGCGTTCGCGAACAACGTGTACGTTGCGACTCAAACCGCGCTTTATCGCCTGAAGGAAAACCAGCCGCTGGAGCTCGTGAACATGGGACTGGGCGAAGGCATTACCTGCGGACAACTGCATGCCGGGTATGGCGCGCTGTTGTCTACCGGTCGACGGCACCAGTGCTGGAGCGCGGATGGAAACACCTGGCACAACATCACCTGAAGCCCAGTGTCAAAGGGTCGGGCGCTAGAGCGCTCCGCTGTGCGTTAGACACCCGCGCCGGACCTTGTGCAATATAGACCCCCTGCGACTCGCAACCCGGATGCGCCATGTCCGAATGGACAGTTGAGGAATGTCTTTGAGTCGTAGCCATCGCCAGCTTGAACGAGGGTGCCCATGTCGTCGCAACAGGTTGAGTCCGTGTCGCTGGAACCCCGTATCGGCACCGGGCATATCCGTGCCAGCGCGGCCGAAGGGGCGGCGCTGCAATCCGCGGCGCTATTCGACGGCCTGGTAACGATCGACCACCGCCGCTGGGCCTGTCGCGAAGCCGAGCTGAGCTGGAGCGCCCCCCAGCACGTAGTGATCCTCACCGAACGTGGGGCGACGGCCACGACCCATATCCGCAGCAGCTCGACACTCACCTACGAAGGCAGAGACCGGCCGGGTGCACTCAGCTTCGTGCCAGCAGGGGTGGAGCGCAGCGGATATTTCCGCGATGCCGACCTGATCTACACCGCGCTCTGGATCGATCCAGCACTGGAGTTCCCCGGCTGCCCGCGCCTGGCCGACCTGCCAATGCGGGTCAACAGCGGTGACAGCATTATCCATTCGCTACTGAGTACCCTCAGCATGGAGATGACAGGCGGGCACGTTCCCGAAGCCAGCTATCTGGAACATCTGGTTGCACTGGTTGGCCTGCGCCTGGGCCGGGCCGATACAAACGAGGACAACGGTCGGCTGGGGCGAGCGCTGATCATCCGACTGACCGATTACATAGACGCGCGTATGGAGGGCAGCATTTCGCTGACCGAACTGGCACGGATCGCCGATATGCCGGTCGATACGTTCGCCCGCCATTTCAAGGCCGAGACCGGCATGGCGCCGTATATGTATGTCATCAAACGCCGGATCCATCGGGCCGAAAGCCTCCTGCGAAACAGTACTATGCCCATCGTCAGCATGGCCTTCGAACTGGGTTTTTCCAGCCAGAGCCACTTCACCTCGACGTTCAAACGCCTGACGGGCACCACGCCCAACGCTTACCGACAACAGGCTGACGGAATCCTGACACGCGCTACCTGATACCTGAAAGAACGGCACCATGCGCTGCGAGATACTGGCGGCCTGCCGTTCATTTCAGGAGAGCGCCATGGATGACATGGATCCGCCACGCCCGTCGCGACGTGCCGTACTACAGGCCGGGGCGACCCTGAGCCTGCTCTGGGCATCGGGGGGCAAGGCCCTTGGACAGACGGTTGAGAGCGCCACAGCGCCCACCGCCAGCCTGGTGCCATCCCGAGCAGTGGCGCTGCGTATCAACGCCAGCGAGCGGGTATTGCAACTGGATCCGCGCACCACGCTGTTGGATGCGCTGCGCCACCAACTCGGTATGACCGGTTCCAAGAAAGGCTGCGACCATGGCCAGTGCGGCGCCTGCACGGTGCTGGTCAACGGACGACGGGTCAACGCCTGCCTGAGCCTGGCGGTCATGCATGAGGGAGATGACATCACCACCATCGAGGGGTTGGCCAACGGCGATACCTTGCACCCGATGCAAGCCGCCTTCATCAGCCGTGACGGTTTCCAGTGCGGCTATTGCACGCCCGGGCAGATCTGCTCGGCGGTCGGCATGCTTCAGGAAGTACGCAGCGGCTGGCCCAGCCATGTCAGCGCGAACGTCGCAGCCGCGGAGGTCATGCTGAGCGATGAGGAAATTCGCGAACGCATGAGCGGCAATCTGTGCCGCTGCGCCGCCTATCCCAATATCGTCGCGGCCATTCGCGACGCCGCCGAGGAAGACTGATCATGCGACCTTTCCACTACGAACGGATGACCGATTCCGGCCACGCGGTGGTCGCGGCGGTCGCGCATTCGAAGGCGCGCTTCATTAGCGGGGGCACCAACCTGATCGATTTGATGAAGCTGGAAATCGAACAACCCACGCACCTGATAGATATCAGCCGCTTGCCCCTGGCCCGGATCGATGACACCGCGAACGGTGGCCTGCGTATTGGCGCCCAGGTTCGCAACAGCGACCTGGCGGCCGACAGCCGCGTACGCGGCCGTTACCCCGTGTTGAGCCAAGCGTTGCTGGCTGGCGCATCAGGGCAGATTCGCAATAAAGCCTCTACCGCGGGCAATCTGCTGCAGCGCACGCGGTGCCTGTACTTCTACGACCCGAACATGCCGTGCAACAAACGCAACCCTGGCTCCGGCTGCCCCGCGCTGCGTGGGCATAACCGCATGAATGCAGTGCTGGGCACCAGTGAGGCCTGCATCGCTGCCCATCCTTCAGACATGGCGGTAGCCATGAGTGCCTTGGGCGCGCAGGTGGAAATCCTCGCGCCGAGCGGAGAGACGCGCGTCATCGCACTGGATGAGCTCTACCGACTCCCCGGCGATACCCCTCAGGTCGAGACTCAGTTGGCGCATGGCGACATGATCACCGCCATCGAGCTGCCACCGGCACCGCCCGGCGAGCAGCTCTACCGCAAGGTTCGTGACCGCTCTTCCTATGCCTTCGCCTTGGTATCGGTGGCCGTGGTGCTCGATGTTCGTGGCGCGCAGGTGCGCCATGCGCGCATCGCCCTGGGCGGCGTTGCCCCCAAACCGTGGCGAGCAGTGTCTGCAGAGCAGGCGCTCATCGGCCAGCCACCGAGCATCCAGCACTATGAGATTGCGGCCGCCGCCGCGCTCGAAGGCGCGCAGGGACATGGTGGCAATGACTTCAAAATCCCCTTGGCCAGGCGAACACTGCGCCAGGCATTGGCGACAGCAGAGGCGCAGCGAGCATGACCTCCCATCAAACCATCATTGAAGGCCCCGTCGGCCAGCCCGTGGACCGCGTCGATGGTCGACTGAAAGTAACAGGCCGCGCCCTCTACGCCTATGAGCAACAGGAAATGGGTGAGGTGGCCCACGGTTACATTCTCGGCGCGACCATTGCCAAGGGCCGGATCAGCAAGATCGATACGCACAGGGCGGAGAGGGCGCCGGGCGTTCTGTACGTAATGACCCACCGCAACGCGCCGTCCCAGCCAGCATTCGGGCCGCCCCTGACAGCGACCACCGCCGAGGTGTTCACCCGTGCCCGTCCGGTGCTGGCAACAGACCACGTGCGTTACTACGACGAGCCGGTTGCGCTGGTGGTGGCCACGACATTCGAGGCCGCACGCTCCGCGGCCAGGCTGATCCGGATGACGTACACGGAGGAGCGGGGCGCCTACGATCTTGGCTCACGGATGAACGAAGCCTATGCACCCACGCGAACCAATGCCGGCATGCAGACCGACAGTGCCGTTGGCAACTTCGACGCTGCGTTCGATTCGGCCCCCGTACGGTTCGACGGCCATTATCAAACGCCCTACCAGAGCCATAATCCCATGGAGCCCCACGCCTCCATAGCCGTCTGGCAGGGTGATGACCTGACGCTGTACACCTCGGCACAGACCCTGGCGAATGTCCGAGCCGGGATGGCCAACACCCTGCGCATCGCGCAGGAACGCATCCGTGTTGTCAGCCCTTACATCGGCGGTGGCTTTGGCGCCAAGCTGATCATTCATGCCGATGCCGTGCTGGCGGCATTGGCGGCACGGGTATTGAAACGGCCCGTGAGCGTCGCGCTGACACGCCAACAGATGTACGCCAACGCAGGCCACCGCACGGCGATGCAGCATCAGGTGCGCCTGGGAGCGGATACCAGCGGCAAGCTGACGGCAATCGGCTATGACGTCTGGTCGGCCACCTCACGATTCGAAGAGTTCTGTGAACAGACAGCCGTATTTGCCCGCTCCCTGTATGCCGCCCCCAACCGCCTGACCCGTCATCGACTGGTGCCGGTCGATCTCAACCGCGGCGAGTGGATGCGTTCACCTGGAGAAGCGCCTGGCATGCTGGCCTTCGAAAGTGCCATGGATGAACTGGCGGACCGTTTGCACATGGACCCGATCGAGCTGCGTATCCGCAACGAGCCCGACCTCGACCCCGAACGCGGCGTGCCGTTCGCAACGCGTAACCTGCTGGCTTGCATGAAAACCGGAGCGGAGCGCTTTGGCTGGGAGCGCCGCGACCCCACACCCGGGCGTGTGCGCGTCGGACGGCAGCTGATCGGCATGGGAATGGCCGCGGCCATTCGCCCCAATTATCTGGGTCTGTCCAGGGCCCAGGTAAGCATCGGCGCGACGGGGCGCGTGCAGGTTCGCCTGGACATGACGGACATCGGTACGGGCACTTATACGATCCTCACCCAGGTAGCGGCGCAAAGCTTGGGCGTCCCGCTGTCTGCCGTGCAGGTACAGCTCGGCGACAGTCGCTTTCCGCAAACAGCGGGTTCTGGTGGTTCCTGGGGCGCAGCCAGCGCGGGATCGGCCGTGGACGCCGCCTGCCAGGCATTGAAACAAAGAATCATCCAGGCGGCCGGCGAACCCTTTACCGACGAGCAGGTGCAATTCGCCAACGGCCGGATCAGTACCGGACAGCGGTCGGAGCGGCTCAGCGATCTGATGCTGCGGGTCGCACCGTTGGGATTGCAGGCCGAAGGCAGCGCCGGACCAATGGGTGACACCTACAAAAACTATTCGCAGCATTCCGACGGCGCTCATTTCGTGGAAGTCGCAGTGGACATGGACACCGGAGAAGTTCGCATGCGCCGCATGTTGTCGGTGATCTCCGCTGGGCGCATCCTCAATCCGAAAACGGCACGGTCGCAGATTCTCGGCGGCATGACCTGGGGCATCGGCGCAGCGCTGATGGAGCAGACGCTGCTGGACACCCGCTACGGACACTTCGTCAATCATGACTTGGCCGAATACCTGATACCGGTTAACGGCGATATCGCAGAAATGGACGTGGTGTTTCTGGAGGAGCCCGATCCAAAGGCCAATGTTCTGGGCATCAAGGGCCTGGGCGAACTGGGGGTATGCGGTGCCGGTGCGGCCGTGGCCAATGCCGTCTACAACGCAACAGGCATCCGTATTCGAGAGTTCCCGCTGACGGTCGACAAACTCCTGCCCGGGCTGGTTGCGCTTGAATGATAGGAGGAGGGTGCACGCATTCGCGTTCCATCCGAAAAGGGTTCTATGATGCCAGGCGTTCGCCGTCTGACAGAGAAAAGGCCCATGGATCGTCTGTCCACCTTGTTTTCGCAGTTCGCTGTTCGGGCGCGCCTGTCTTACAACGGTAAGCTCTGCGGAACTGCGATATACGACGGCGCCGATCAGCGGGGCCATCTCCATCTGCTGCGAGCCGGCACCATGACCGTGGTGAGCCCCGACCGCACGCGCCTGGAACTGACGCGCCCAAGCCTGATCTTCCTGCCACGACCGCATCGACACCAGCTGTTGGCAGACGAGTCGCTAGGTGCGGAGCTGCTGTGCGCTGCCATGGAGTTCGAAGGAGGCATCGACAACCCGCTATCTGCATCGTTGCCCGACTTCATGGTGCTGCCGCTGGATGAGCTGCCGATGCTGGCCGACACACTGATGTGGATGTTCAGGGAGGCCGCCGCAGACCACTGCGGCAGGGACGCGGCTCTGGATCGGTTGTTCGAGCTGTTGATCATTCAGTTGTTCCGGCACCTGCTCGACCACCAGCAGCTGCGAACCGGAACGATGGCCGGATTGGCCGACTCGCGGCTGGCGCGCTCGCTGGTACAGATGCACAAGGCGCCACAGCGGGCCTGGTCGGTAGCGGAGCTGGCGAGCGAATCGAACATGTCCCGCGCCGCCTATGCCGTGAATTTCCGCGCGGTGGTCGGGCAGACGCCTGCCGAGTACCTGCTGAGCTGGCGTATCAGCCTTGCGCAGAAGCGACTGCGCGAAGCGAGGCCGATTGCCCTTATTGCCGCTGAAATCGGCTATGACAGCCCATCGGCGCTTGCCCGTGCCTTTCGCCGCAAAACCGGTTACAGCCCCCGGGAGTGGCTGAAGGACTGGCAGGATCGGTGCCAGCGTGCATCCGACATACGCCAACCTGACTTAGCCGTAGCGGAGGGGAAGGGGGCCTGAAGACACAGCCTCAGGCGTTCCCTGCAAGACCTGCACTGATCAGCCTCTTTCCAGTGCAGCCAGCGAATGGCCGGCCACGAAAACCGACGCGGCAAGCAGCCCGATGTCCTTCAGCAGGAACTGACCAGGCATGACCGAGATGCCGGGAAAACCGAGGCTCGGTTCAATCACGCCAGGCGTCGAGACCAAGAAACTCAGGGTCGTGAAGAACAAACCCGCCGACAACGCGCCACCGATCAATGAGAGCGTGGGTGACACCAGGCGACCTGCAATCAATACGCCCACCGAGATTTCCAGGACGCCAAGCAAATTGGAAAAGGTCTCGACGCTGAAAAACAGATACAGCCAGCCGAGCAACGGACTGTTGCTCACCAGCGGCACCAGTCCCTGAGCCTCGTAGTTGGTAAATTTCATGCCGCCGAACCAAAAATAGATAATCACCAGCGCGGCATAGATACCGTAGGTGCCGGCTGCAGAGACATGGCTACTCAACGCTAATCGCTTGGGAAAACTGTCGGATCGGGTGTCCAGGATTTTCATGAGAAAGGCTCCAGAGATCGAGAGAGAAACATGGCCCGGCAGCGCGCCGGACAGCTCAAGGCATTACGGCTCGTGACCCAACGTGGTGTCGGTGGCGAGTGATGAAATTGTTGCCGTTGCGTTCGTGCTCGAGGCGGCTGGACGTATTGGGTTCAATGCAGATCGTCTTGTTTCATTTGTTGAACGCTGCAGACAGCTTGTGCAAAGTGCCGGACGTTGGCAGTCCGGCTGGCAGTTGAGGCAAATCGGGGAAGCGTCCGTGACGGGAGGCCCAAAGCGGCATCCGGGACTTATCGGCGCGCCGGTGGCGGCGCTGATGAAATCGACTCTGACTGCCCAGGTGCAATCCTTGCAGTTCGCATAATGTATATTATGTTAAATCACATATACGAAATGCCTGGCCGCATTAATCACGATCCAAGGCTCAAGGCGTTTCCACCCGATCCTTCTGCTCCACCGCTGCCGATACATTTCCTGGCTCCTGTTCCACCCATTGCCAGAACAGCATGTAGCCCACCGCCAGGATCACCGGTCCGACGAACAGGCCGATGATGCCGCCGGTGACCATGCCACCCAGTGCGCCGATCAGCACCACCGGCATGGGCACGGCGACGCCTCTGCCCAACAGCAACGGCTTGAGGATGTTGTCGGACATGCCGGCAACGAAGCTGTAGATCGCGAACACGATCGTCGCCGCCGAGGCGCCGTCGGTGGCGAAAACATAGCCGATCACCGGCAGCGTGATCAGCACCACCGGCAATTGCATGATGCCCAGCAACAGCACCAACAGGGCCAGCAACCCGGCTCCTGGAATGCCCATCACCACGAAGCCGACGCCCACCAGCAGCATCTGGATGAACGCGATACCGACCACGCCCTGGGCCACGGCGCGGATGGTCGCGGTGCACAGCCGTGCGATCTGCGGCCCACGGTCCGGACCGGAAATGCGCGAGGCGATCTGCAGCGCACTGCGTTCGCCGTTTTCACCGTACGCCATGAACACGCCGGCGAGCATCAGTGCGGCGAGAAACAGGAAGAACCCGCCGCCAACGCCTGCCACCGTGCTCAACAGGTCCAGGCCGACGCCTTGCAGGTGGGGCATCAGGGTCTTGAGCAGGCTGGTCAGGTCCACCGAGGCCTGTTGCCAGAAGGTGAACAGCGGCTGGCCGATCAGGGGCCAGCCGAGCACCGATTCATTGGGCGGCGGAATGTGCCAGGTGCCCTGCTTCACCATGTCCAGCGCGCTGTGGGCGGACTGCACCATGGACACGCCGAGAAAGTAGACCGGCACGATCAGCAACAGCAGCGACACCAGGACGATCAGCGTCGCCACCACGCCATCGCGGCCCAGGGTCGTCCTGAGCCGGCAGTGCAAGGGATAGAAGGTCACGCCCAGTATCAGGCCCCACAGCATCAGGCTGAGGAACGGCTTGAAGACCTCGTAGCAGGTGATGACCAGAAAGGCGATCAGCCCCGCGCGGATCAGGACATCCAGCAGGCTGCGGGAGGAATACCGGTCCTGGGGCACTGGCTGCATGTTCGCCCTCCTCTCTATAGGCCCACGATGCGGGCAACGCGTGCCCCGCTTCCCTGCTCGCCTTCCGCTCAATGGAACGGGAAGATGTAGTTCATCCAGGCCGCCATGCGCAGCAGGATCTTGCGCATGATCGCGACGTGGTGGAAATGCTCGGAATACAGCGCTGCCTGGCCGTAGGCGCCGCCCGGCATCTGTTCGCGGTACTGGGCGAAATCCGGGTCGGTCACTTCCAGGACCACCGGCACGCGCCCGGGCGGCGGCGAGCCGGTAAAGCCGATCAGGTGGCCGCTGGGTTGCACCTGGCCCTCGGCGATCACCGGCATGACCATCTTCACGCGGGCGGCAAACACCTCACCGGGAATGCCGTCGAAGGCGATTTCCGCCTCGTCGCCCAGGGTCAGGCGCAGCTGGCTGTTCTGCCGCATCCAGGCGACGTAGGAGTAGTCTTCGTGAGGGATGAAAATCATCGCCGGGCGCAACGGCATCTTCACCGCATAGATGCCCGGACGCAGCGACACCTGGGTCACGTAGCCTTTCGACGGCGCCCGCACCGTGGTGTTGTCCAGCTCGAACTGGGCGATGTTGAGCTGCGCCTGCAGGTCTTCGACCCGCGCGGCGGTGATGTCCACGTCGCGCCGGTTGCCGACGTTACGCCGTGCCAGCTCACTGGCCCGCGACAGGTCGGCCCGGGCGGAAACCAGCTGGGCACGGATGGATTTGACCCGGTTCTCGAAGGGCGTCGGGTCGATGCGGAACAGCACGTCGCCCTTCTCCATCAGCCGGTTGCCCTGCGCCGGCACCTCAATCACCTGGCCGCTGACCGCCGGCACGATGGGTGTGCTGACGAAGTAGCTGCGCTACACCTCGGAATACGGGTGGTTGTAGTTCATCAGGAAGATCAGCGAACCGATCAGGACGATGCCCCCGAGCACGGCGGTCGGCACCGTCCATTTGTTCAGCGGAATGCGGAAGATCTTGAAGATGGCCACGCAGATGGCGGTGTAGGTCAGGATGAGCAACAGGTCCATGGCTCACCCCTCCTGCCGCGGCAGTTCGATGGGCGTTTCAGGAGGCGTCTCGGGGCGGGCCTCCAGGGCGGCGAGGCGCTCCTGCAGGACGTGAATCTGTCCCTCGAGTTCCTGTAGCCGCGTGTCCTCCACGGGCGCCTCGCCTGGGGCGAACCCCCAGCCGCGGTCCTTGCGGTAGAGCGTTGCCCAGATCCACAGAAACGGCCAGATGGCGTGCAGGGTGAACAGGCTGACCCAGCCCGCGACATGAATGGCGTCCTGCTGCGGGTGCTGGCGGTGGACGGCGATTTCATAGGGAATGTCGTGAATGGCGATGACGCCGTAGAACAGCACGATGCCAACGAAAATCAGAATTCCGAGCGCAACGTAGTCGAGCATTCCAGGCCTCCATGGCGCGTGCATGCTTCAAGCAACGTAGCAGCGCCGTTGAAAACCTGCCATGTGCGTACGTCGGCATGGGTAAAACCGCGTGCCGACCGACCGAAGCCCGCGAAAGTACTGGCCTGGAACCGTTAACGCCGCAGCCCGGGTTCCACGGTCGATACCTGGCTAACGCTGACGATCTGGCCATTCCAGATCATCTCGTAATGGGCGGTCTGGATGATCGAGGTCACGGGGCGCGGCGTCATCAGCGCCCAGCACAGGTTGCCCGGCGAGCGAACCGAGTGGTAGCGCAGGCCGGGGCAACCGCCCCGCCGCGCTTCACGGCCGACCTGGCGGGCATGGGTGTAGTCGTCCGGGTCGTAGATGGGATCGCTCAGGGGGATGGCGGTGAGGTCTTTCATGCCGGCCTGGCTGAAACGGCAGCCGAGTCCCTTGAAGACGAAACGCTCGTAGGCAAGCCCTGGCACATTCGCCCAATAGAGGCCCTGGTGGTGCCGGACCTCGGCGACCGCCGTGTCCATGTTGTCGGCCAGATAGAGCACCCCGTAACTGCCATCACCAAAGCGTGACCCCATGGGATGGACATGGGTAAAGGGTGCGGTCGCATAGGAGCACCCCGGAATGCCGAAGGGAATCTCTTCCCGGGCGATCAGCTCCAGGCGGCCGATCTCGTTCAGCAACCGCGGATTGGTCAGCTCCTGCAGGTGGTACAGGGCCTCGAAGTCATCGGCATCGGCCACGTCATCGAACAGCTCGATCGGCGGAAACTTGGAATTGACCAGGCGATACGCCTGCAGGCTCTCGCCCTCCAGGGTGGCAAGACCGCCGAGCGTTACCACTGCGCCCCTCGCAAGGCGTCGATGCGCCGATAGGTCTCGTACAGGGAAATCATGTCGCCCTGGGCCATGATGTCGAGCGGCGCCCGGCCGTTGAAGAACTCGTTGTGGTTCTCCATCCGGGCGAAGCCGTAGACGTTCTCCGGGTTGTCGAAAATCAGGCGAAGTGCGGCATGGGTGTTGAGCACCAGGCTGACCCGCTGCAGTTGATCGGCATCCAGCGTGACGGACCAGGCCGAACCCTGTTGCCGGGCCCGGGTGTAGGTGCTGCGGGAAATACGCAGGATCCGGCCCGCCTGATCGGCAGACGCGCCCCACTTTTCCAGGATATTCAGGGCAGCACGAAGGCCTGCAACGCACTGCTCTTTGGAAAACTGCTGGGCCTGCACGGCAACGGCGGTCATGACATGCACCTTGATAGTGAATCTACAGAATCAAATTTAGACGTATTGCATCTATAGATCAAATTCGATACAGCGCCCAAGCACGTTGTACAGGGCTGCCAAGGCGTCCCACGCAGCACTCTTTCGCCGAAAAAACCGCGCCCTTTCATCCCCCCTTCCGGATTTGGCTGAACTGTTTCGCCGCACATCCCTCAATCACAGTATTCAGTGCTGACTGCATGTCGCGTGCAGCATCGGCTCCCGTCTACACGATCGAGGGAGAAACGCATGAGTAGCCACGTCATCCATTTCACCGCCCCCATCAACTCGGCCTCCTGTGGAAAGCTGATCGACTACTGCTCCCAGGCCGTCCAGCAAGGGGCCGAGGAGCTGGTGATCAAGATCGCCACCATGGGCGGCGAATGCAGCTACGGGTTCTCCCTGTACAACTTCATCGCGTCATTGCCGATCCCGGTGCACACCCACAACCTCGGCACCGTGGAATCCATGGGCAATATCATCTTCCTGGCGGGCAGCCGCCGCAGCGCCTGCGAGCACAGCAAGTTCCTGTTCCACCCCTTCCACTGGCACCTCAACGGCTCCGTGGACCACGCGCGCATGCTCGAATACGCCATGAGCCTGGATTACGACCTGCATCTGTATGCGCGCATCGTCGCCGAACGCACCGCCAACGCGACCGAACCCCTGGATGTCCTGGAGTACCTGAAGGCCTCGCCGCGCATTCTCGATGCTCAGGAGGCGCTGATGACCGGGCTGGTCCATGAAGTCGTCAGCCTGGACGTGAACCCGGGAGCGGTCACCTGGTGCGTCCACACGTGACAGGCCGCGCCGGCTCAGCGCCTGGCCGTGACGCCCGGCGTCTCGTCGCGCTCGAGAAAGGCCTGGGTCAACGCGGGCAACTGCGCCAGCAGCCAGTCGGCCATGGCCATTTCCTGAACCAGGATGTCTTCGCACGCGCGCTGGGTTTCCACATCATTGGAACTCCCGGCCGCCGCGATCAGCGCCGTGTAGGCGGCAATTTCCATGTGGGCGAACGCATACGAACCCACCGCGCCCTTGAGCACCTCGTCATGCGCCAGCCGGACGCCCAGGGCCTGGGCGAAGGCCATCAGCCTGCCACCAGCGTCCTTGAGGGCCGAGGGTTCGGTGCCGAAGCGCTGCAGGGTGGATTCCAGAAGGCGTTGCTGATCCCGGGTTCGGGCCAGATGCCGTTCGATACCTGTACACAGGTCTGGATAGTGCTCCAGACGCGAAAGCTGGACGCTCAACAGGTGCTCGGCCTGCCGTTCCATGGCATGGGCGTCGCGCAGCCAGTCCAGCAGGTGACGGGTTCTCTCGGTCATGGCCATTCCTCCGTTATAAACGTAGGAAATTCATTCACTTGAGGGGTTCATATTTATTTTCGTCAATAAAACACATGACCATTCGTCACAATTAAGGTTATTTCACGCCCCTCTCCCACAAAAAAGGTTTAGTATTCAAGACGCAACGTCGCAAAGCAGATTTTCCCCGCTTCGCTATTCCTTCCGCTCTCTACAAAAATCTCGCCATTCGCAAAATAGCTGTACACGTCCTGTACGCAGCAAACACGCGGTTCATATATATATCTACAACTTAATATCACCGTAATTATTTTTAATACCGCTCATCCATTTGCGCTCCGCTTTCCAGATATCTCGCTAAGGTACAAAGGTACTGTTAATAGGAGGTATCATGGAACTTGACCTGAACAGAGTCATGAATGACTTATCCGATTACGGAGTCAACATGTCTCGGCGGCCGGACGGAAGTGTGCTGCTTACTGTTGCGCATGGTGGTAATCACCTGCAACGCGTGGTCGATCAGAGTTACACCACGGATGAAATCATCCGTATGGTGAAATTCGATTTATTGGCCGAAGCAGAAAACACCCCGTTGAGCGAAGCCGTTCAATACAGTTGCAACATCAACCTGCCCACCTACACCCACGCACCTATTTGCCGCACCCGCAGCGCCAGTCTGTGGCAAACCCGCAAAATCAAAGACCTATAAAAGCGCTGCGCACCACCGTTAAGAATCTGCCGATCAAGCTGAACACCTGTGCCAGGACGGGCAGACTACTCGAGGTGTCACGTGGATATTAATCGGAAAACCAGGCTTGCCAGGGCTTACGCGCTTTGTGAGTGGCCCTGCCTGATTGGCGTAGTGTGCGCAATCATGCTGCTGTTATGGCAAAGTGCTTTTACTTCTCCCACCCACGCATCCATCGACCTCCCCTCGCTGTATGGGCATCAGCGCTCGTTGCAGGACGTCGACTCCAATTGCCGTCAGGTCCAGTACCAGCCGGCAGCGAAAGACGATTGCACGACCGACTGCGCCCGCGAGAATTTGAGCACCGCTTCCGCGCTGGAAGAGCCGGATTTCGGCTGGTCGATCCTGACCTGCTCGGAAGCCGACCGCTACCACAACCAGCCGATAGCAGATGGCTCGCTAAAGAACCTGGTCATCGAGGTCATCAAGACCAATCGCGCGTTCTGACCCTTCCCCACAGCGGCTGGCGCTCGCGCCAGTAGCTGCCTGCTGCAGCGCCCAGCCTAGCGCCGTTATATCCAATCCTCCGCCCCGTTCAATATCGTTTTGATATCAATCAATACCTGAAAAAACCTGAATTTTGGTAACTTCCGCTAATGCGAGTGGTCTTATTTTGGGAGAGTGGCCCGATTTATGCGGACACTTCATGCATATCCCTGGAACTTCAAGACAACAGCAAGCAGCGCTCCATTTACTTGTGCCTGATATCCACTTTATCGAGAGGCTCTCACACACTGGTAATAAGGAACTTCCTATATGACTGATACAACCATCGAGGAAAACACCCCACAAGAAGCAACACACATCGCGACGCCCCACAAGAATTGGCGCGAATTGCGCAAACGCAACCTGATCCTGACCTGTCTGCCCAAGGGTCGCTACCAGAACGTCCTGGAGCTGGCCTGCAGTACCGGCATGCTCAGTGCGAAGCTGGCGGATCGGGCCCACCAGTTGGCGTGCTGCGACAGCTCGGAAAACGCCCTCAATTCCGCCATTCGACGCATGGGCAGGCACCAGCATGTACGCTTCCTGCAGCGGCGGATTCCCGAGCAATGGCCGGAGGGTCGTTACGACCTGATCGTCATCAACGACCTGGCCAAGCGCCTGACGCCCGTGGAGCTTGCGGACACCACCATCCGCATTCGCGACGCCCTGGCCCCGGCCGGCTCGGTGCTCGCCTGCCATTGGCGCACCCCGCGCGAGGCACACGAACACCACACCGCCGACCAGGTGCACGAGACGCTGAACAAACACCTGGGTGACCGCACGCTGCACCATGTAGAGCCCGACATCCTGCTCGACATCTGGCAAGCGGACCCCGCTTGATCGCGCACAGGCGAACAAAAAAGCCGAACTTCCCCCTCCCCGGCATTTCGTAACTGATAAGGGGCCAGGCCCCACACCGCTTACGGTTCACCCGCTACGGGGCAGGCATCCGCCTTGCCCCGCACGTTCAAGGAGGTCAACGCCATGGCAGACCCGGTCATGTATTTCTGGATTGCCGTTGCAGGGCTTATCGTTCTGGTGAATCTCTGGGCCATCATCAGCGTCTTTCGCAGCGACAGCTCGGTGGGCACCAAGACCCTCTGGGCGCTGGGCATCTGGATATTCCCGATTCTCGGCCTGATCTTCTGGGGCATCGCCGGCCCTCGGGGCCACGGCAGCGGCCCCACGTCCTCGGAACACAGCAAGTGAACCCGGTGCCGGCCACCGCACCCTGACGATGACGCCTAGGCGTCGGATGCCGCGGGGATGATGGAAATCTTGCCATTGCGTTCGACGATCGCGTACTTGATCTGATCGAGCCGTTCCAGGCCATGCTTCTCCCGGGCGGATTCCATCACGTCGTCCAGCCGCAGCCGGGCTTCCTTCAGCCGGCTCTCCAGCGGCACCCCCTGCTCCACCACGATCAGCGGCGCCCCCTCCAGCCACAGGTCGGCCTTCGGCCAGCGCCGCTTGACCATCGTCAGCGCTACGTCGATCGCCACCAGGGTGGAGACAACCAGGATCGAATTGGTCAGCGAAAAATCCTCGCCCAGCAGCGCCTGTTGCGAGGCTTCGCCGATGATCAGCAACAGCACGAAATCGAACAGTGTCAGCTCCGACAGGGACTGTCGCCCCGCCACCTTGAATATCAGCAACAGGGCAACGTAGAGCACAGCCGCACGCAATACCGCATCCATGACGTGATCCTCAGGGGTAGATAAAGTGCTGAAGGTCCAAGGCCTCGCCATTGGCGACCACCCGGAATCGGTACAGGCCCACGGCATCGCTGCGGAACGAGACATGCACGCGGGCCACGCCCTCGGCGTCCGGCTCGAAGCGCAGCGCCACGCCGGAATGGGCATGGCTGGCGCTGCCCAGGGGTTCCGGCACTACCGACTCGATACGCCCGCTGTCCAGCAACTCGCCCTCGAACTGCACGCCCGCCTCGCCGCCGTCACGGCTGCGCACGGTCACCACCAGGGTGGTGGTCGCACCGTTGCGCAGGAACCGCTGGTAATCCACCTGCAGGTCACCGGAGGCCGTTCGCTGCTGCACCTGGCTAAGCGGCCCGCCGGAAAACAGGCCCAGCAGGCACAGGATGATGAGCAGCAACAGGACGAAGAAACCGATGCGCTCGAGACGCCACTGCTGCGCCTGGAGGCGCACGTTTTCCTTGACCGGCGTCTGCCGATCGATCGCCTCTTCGGGGTCGAGAGAAATCCTCATGCCGCCCTACCTCCGCCGGTTTCTTTTATGGAAGTGGCGGCCAGCGAGAAAGTTCATGCAATCGCTGCTGGCGCGCCGGGGACAAACCGGACGGATGATCGCCGCCGGGTCTCCGCTCCCTGGAGCCCGGTATGAGAAATGGGTTGAACTGTTCAGCGCGGCCGGCAGCCCTACCTGAACCACCCACGCGATGAGGAATGCCAGCATGAGCCCCGCAGAACGCCGCCCCGATGACGACCCGGAAATCGACGACCCGGGCAACGAAGACCCCGGCTCCCAGATGGAGCGCCTGGGTACCCTGAGCGAAGGTGTCGACAACGGCACCACCCACGACCACGAACCGCCGCCCCGCGAACGCTAGACAGGGCCAGGACGCGGCACCCCAGCTGATGGGGTGCCGCGCCGACCTCAGGCGGGGATCTGCGCCGCCCGCGCTTCCCGCGCCCAGATGCGGTGCTGTTTGAGCGCCGCTTCCAGCCGCGTGAACAGCGGGTCGATGGCATCGCCGCTCAGCAGACCGTCATCCTCTTGCAGTCCCAGGGTACTGGCCAGGCTGGCCGCCTCCCCGGCCAGGGCAATCGGCTTGAGGTGCTTGTACGCCTCCAGCAGGTAATGCGCCGCCGTGCCGTCCCGGGCCAGGGCCTGGGCCACGCCGGTGCCACCGGGCACGACGACCGCATCCACGGTAATCGACGGGTCACCAGCAAAGGTCCCGCTGGGCTGCAGGCTCTTGCCTTCTGCACTGTTCAGCGGTGCCAGGGACGGTCCCAACAACTTGGCCACGGCCCCTGCCGCCTTGAGCGCCTTGAGCAGCGCCATCACGTCGTCGGCCCTGCAGCCTGCCGCGAGCAATACCGCCACGCGACGCCCCTTGATATCACCCGGCAGCAGGTTGAGCTGACTGAGGGCAGCCGAGGTCGCGGTGGACTGGCCTGGCGCCGTGGCGGTTGGCGCGGGCAACGCAATGCCCAGGTTCTCGGCTACGCGGCTGGCCAGCACCGGGTCGATGTTCAGCAGGATCTCCTTCACCTGGCGCTCGCGGATGAACGCGCGGTCCACCTTCGACAGCTCGAAGCTGTAGGCCGCGATGATGTGCTCCTGCTCCGGCGGGCTCATGCTCCGCCAGAACAGGGTGGCCTGGGAGAAGTGATCGGCGAAGCTGGCGGAGCGCACACGTACCTTGTTGCCCAGCATCGGCTCGGGGTACGAGCTGAACCCGCCCTGGCGCGGGCCCGGCGGCGTTTCGCGGGGCCAGTTGCCGTCGATCGAGTTCGGTTCGTAGGACGCCCGGCCGCGGTTGATCTGCTGACGGTGCGGGGCATCACGCTGGTTGTTGTGGAACGGACAGAGCGGGCGGTTGATCGGCAACTCGTTGAAATTCGGCCCACCGAGGCGCAGCAGCTGGGTGTCGGTGTAGGAAAACAGGCGCCCTTGCAGCAGCGGGTCGTTGCTGAAATCGATACCGGGCACCACGTTGCCGACGTGAAAGGCGGCCTGCTCCACTTCCGCGAAGAAATTGTCCGGGTTGCGGTCGAGCACCATGCGCCCCACCACCCGCACCGGCACCAGCTCCTCGGGCACCAGCTTGGTCGGGTCGAGCAGGTCGAAGTCGAACCGATCCTGGTCTGCCTCCTCGATCACCTGCACGCCCAGTTCCCATTCCGGGTAGAGCCCGTTCTCGATGTCTTCCCACAGGCCGCGGCGGTGAAAGTCCGCGTCCTTGCCGGCCAACTTTTGCGCCTCGTCCCAGACCAGCGAGCAAACCCCCGCCTTCGGCCGCCAATGAAACTTCACCAGGCGGCTCTCGCCATTGCCATTGACCAGTCGGAAGCTGTGTACGCCGAAGCCCTGCATCGCCCGGTAGGCCACCGGGATGGCCCGGTCGGACATGGTCCACAGCACCATGTGCGCCGATTCCGGGGTCAACGAAACGAAATCCCAGAAGGTGTCGTGGGCCGAGGCCCCGGTAGGGATCTCATTGTGCGGCTCGGGTTTCACCGCGTGGACGAAATCGGGAAACTTGATCGCGTCCTGAATGAAGAACACCGGCATATTGTTGCCAACCAGGTCGAAATTGCCTTCATCGGTGTAGAACTTGACCGCAAATCCGCGCACGTCACGCACCGTGTCGGCGGAGCCTCGCGGCCCCTGCACCGTGGAAAAGCGCACGAACACCGGGGTGCGTTTTCCCACTTCGCGGAGGAACGAGGCCTTGGTCAGGTCCTCCAGGGCATCGGTCACTTCGAAATAGCCATGGGCGGCGGCGCCCCGCGCATGCACCACCCGCTCGGGAATGCGCTCATGGTCAAAATGCATGATCTTCTCACGCATGATGAAGTCTTCGAGCAGCGTCGGGCCGCGCTCGCCGGCGCGCAGACTGTTCTGGTTGTCGGCGATGCGCGTGCCGGTGTTGGTGGTCAGGGCTTCGCCGGTCGCGTCTTCACGGAAGGCATCCAGCTGATCGAGCTTGGCGTTGCGGTTGCCGCGGTCGAGGGTATCGGTACCGGCCAGCTCGCTGCTGGCCTTGTCATTCTTCGGATCGTTCATCGGGCTGCTCCCTGGCTTGTCGTTGAGGGATGTGCGCCGTGGCGCATTGCAGCGTTGGAGGCAGCGCAACGGCAGCAAGTTCGAACAGAATTTCCCGGCAATCCGCCAGCACAGCGGTACGATTTTTCCCTGAACTTAGCCCGTCGAGGCCCCTTCTACCGCAGGGCACACCCCCCACAAGGAGTTGACCATGCACACCACCTACACATACCCCTCCCTCATCGCCTTCGCGTTCGCCGCGCTGTGTTCCGCCAGTGCGCTGCAGGCCGCCGAACGGGCGGACACCCAGCCCGTGAGCGCCGAAGACTTCGTCGAAGAAGCCTCGGCCAAGGGCATCGCGGAAATCGAAGTCGGCAAGCTGGCGCTGGAGAAGGCCACCTCCCAGGAGGTCAAGGACTTCGCCCAGACCATGATCGACGACCACACCCAGGCCAACCAAAAACTGGGCACCCTGGCCACCCAGAAGGAACTGGCGGTGTCCGATGACGCCGAGCTGATCAACCAGGCCAAGGCCATGGTCCTGAAAATGCGCGGCGAAGCCTCGTTCGACAAGGCCTACATGAACAACCAGGTGATGGCGCACCAGCAGACCATCGCCCTGTTCGAGCGGGCCAGCCAGTCGAAGGACAACGAAATCGCCGCGTTCGCCAAGGAGACGCTGCCCAAGCTCAAGCACCACCTGCAGATGGCCGAGGAGATCAACGGCAACCTGCCCGAGCAATAAACACCCAACGCAGCCGCCCCGAGCAGATCGGGGCGGCCGCGTGACGGTACGTAAGGAAGAACCGGCCTGACGCTCAGACCGAGCGCAAGCGTTCGTAGTAATACGGCAATTGCAGCAGCGCGTAGCGCGCGGCGGCCTGGCGCACCTCGTTGCGCTCGCCCTCGAACTGCATGGTTTCGCTGATCACCCCTTCGTGCTCCTGCAGGCGAAAGGCGCAGGCGAAGCATTGCACCCCGTCCATGGGCCCATCGGCCTCGGCCAGCCCGGTGTTCGCCAGCGCGATGTCGGCACGGCTGCGTTTCAGCGCGCCGATGGCCATTTCCCGGGTCACCTCCTCGCTGGTCAGGCCAAAGCGCTCGATGGTCTCGAAACTGACGCCCAGGCAACGGTTCTTCGCCTCGGGCGAATACACCAGAAAACCGCAGTCCAGCACCGAGCCGCTGCCGGGGACCTCCGCCACCAGCGAGGCGATCAGCCCGGCGGTGCAGGACTCGGCCGTACACAGGGTCAGGTTGTACTTGCTGAGGAAATTCACGACCTGTTCAACGCTTTGCATGGAGCGGGACCTCGTGCAGTGGATACATCTGCCCAGTGGAATGGTCGGCAGGCTGCAAAGTTCACCCTTTTGCGCGCCGGTGCGGCTGCAAAAAAAGTCGAAACTTTCCTTCTGACCTCCCAGTCATCACAAGAGTATGGGGATCGGTTAGCGCGCAGACCGTCAATCCAGCCGGACACGCCGGTAGGACCGTTTCCCCCGCCCTGCAGATCGGCCCGTTGGCCAGACAGATCATCGGATGAGTGGAGAGAGACAATGGGAAACGCAGCTGTAACTGCACGAATCGATTCGCAGGCCTTGGTCCCGACCCCCATCGAGCCGCCCGTGTACGTGAAGGGCCTGACACCCCAGAAGAAACGGATCCTGTTCGTCACCTCCGAATTCGCCGACCTGATCAAGGTCGGTGGCCTGGGCGACGTGTCGGCGGCCCTGCCCCGCGCCCTGCTCGCGGAGCATGACATCCGGGTGCTGATCCCGGGCTACCGGCAGATCGTCGAAAGCGGCCGGCCGATCCGCATCGTCGGCCAGGTGGACGGCCTCGCCGCCCTGCCCGCCTGCAAGATCGGCCGCATCGACCTGGCCGATGGCCTGATCGTCTACGTGCTGCTCAATCCCGACCTGTACGACCGCGACGGCACGCCCTACGGCGACCGCCAGGGCCGCGACTGGGCGGACAACCACATCCGCTTCGCCCGCCTGGGCCTGGCCGCCGCCGATATCGCCATGGGCCGTGCCGGCATCCGCTGGAACCCGCAACTGGTGCACGCCAACGACTGGCCGGCAGCCCTGGCCCCGGCCTACATGGCCTGGCGCAACGTCAAGCGCCCGACCCTGCTGACCATCCACAACCTGGCCTACCAAGGCGTGTGCGACCTGCAGTGCAGCACCGAGCTGGGCATCCCGCCAGAGGCCTGCGGCATCGACGGCGTGGAGTTCTACGGGCGCCTGTCGTTCCTCAAGGCCGGTATCGCCTACGCCAGCCACGTCACCACCGTCAGCCGCAACTATGCCCGGGAAATCACTACCCCCAGCTTCGGCTGCGGCCTGGACGGCATGCTGCGGGCCAAGGTCGCGGTCGGCCAGCTGAGCGGCATCGCCAACGGCATCGATGAAAGCTGGGAGCCCACCAGCGACCCGCACCTGGTGCAGGGCTTCGACGTCTGCCAGTGGGAAGGCAAGCAGGCCAACACCGCCTACGTCGAGCAACTGCTGGGCCTGGAGTCGGACGGCCCGCTGTTCGCCGTGGTGTCGCGCCTGGTCCAGCAAAAGGGCATCGACCTGACCCTCGGCGTGGCCGGGCAGATCGTCGCCAATGGCGGCCGCCTGGCAGTGATCGGCCGCGGCGAGCCGGAGCTTGAAGCGGCCATGGCCGAGCTGGCCGTGCGCCATCCGGGGCGCATCGGCGTGCACATCGGTTTCAACGAGACCGATGCCCGGCGCATCTACGCCGGCAGCGACTTCCTGCTGATGCCGTCGCGCTTCGAACCCTGCGGCCTCAGCCAGATGTACGCCCAGCGCTTCGGCTCGCTGCCGATCGCCCGGCGCACCGGTGGCCTGGCCGACACCATCGAGGATGGCGTCACCGGGTTCCTGTTCGACGAGGCCACCCTGGACAGCTACCAGGTGGCGATCCACCGGGCATTCCAGGTGTACCAATACCCCGAACTGCTGAACGCCATGCGCTGCCGGGCCATGCACGCCCCGCTGTACTGGCGCCAGTCGGTCAAACCCTACGCTCACCTCTACCAGCAGCTGCTGGGCGTGTCCCAGGTCGCGGCGGAACGACGTTGATGTACCGTCACGGCGCCCGGCGTCTGGACGGCACACAGACACGCTTCGCCCTATGGGCGCCCACCTGCGACAGCGTGGCCGTGGAGCTGCAGGATGGCAGCCGTCACCCGCTGGCGGCGCAAGAAGATGGCTGGTACGCCCTGGACCTCGCCTGCCCGGCCGAGACCCGCTACCGCTTCGTGATCGACGATCACCTGCGGGTGCCCGACCCGGCCTCGCGGCGCCAGGTGGCCGACGTGCACGGTTTCAGCCAGGTGGTGGACCACGCCGCCTATGCCTGGCAACACACCGACTGGAACGGCCGCCCCTGGCACGAAACGGTGGTCTACGAGCTGCACGTCGGCCTGTTCGGCGGTTTCCAGCAGATCGAGGCGCACCTGCCGCACCTGGTCGAACTGGGCGTCACCGCCCTGCAGCTGATGCCCCTGGGGGCCTTTCCCGGCGAGCGCAACTGGGGCTATGACGGGGTGCTGCCGTTCGCCCCGGCATCCGCCTATGGCACCCCGGAGCAGCTCAAGCACCTGATCGACTGCGCCCATGGCCACGGCCTGATGGTGTTTCTCGACGTGGTCTACAACCACTTCGGCCCCGACGGTAACTACCTGGGCGTGTACGCCAACCGCTTTTTCCGCGAGGACCGCATGACCCCCTGGGGCGCGGCCATCGACTTCCGCGAGCAGGCCGTCCAGGACTTCTTCTGCGAAAACGCCCTGATGTGGCTGCTGGACTACCGCATCGACGGCCTGCGCCTGGACGCGGTGCACGCCATCGGCGACGACGCCTTCCTGGCCCAGTTGGCCGCCCGGGTGCGCCGGGCAGTGCCGGCCCCGCGCCAGGTCCACCTGGTGCTGGAGAACGAACACAACAACGCCACCCTGCTGACCCGGGGCTTCGATGCCCAGTGGAACGACGACGGCCACAACAGCCTGCACGTGCTGCTGACCGGCGAGCACGAGGGCTACTACGCCGACTACGCCAGCGAGCCGACCCACAAGCTCGCCACCTGCCTGGAGCAGGGCTTCGTCTACCAGGGCCAGCTCACCCGCCACGGCCAGCCCCGGGGCGAGCCCAGCGGCCACCTGCCGGCCAGCGCCTTCGTGCTGTTCCTGCAGAACCATGACCAGGTGGGCAACCGGGCCTTCGGCGAGCGCCTGATCGCCATCGCCGACACCGACGCCCTGAAGGCCGCCACCGCGCTGCTGTTGCTCTCGCCCATGGTGCCGCTGCTGTTCATGGGCGAGGAATGGGGCTCGACCCAGCCCTTCCTGTTCTTCACCGACTACCACGATGACCTGGCCAGCGCGGTGCGCGAGGGCCGGCGCAGCGAATTCGCCGAGTTCTCGCGCTTCAGCGACCCGGAAATCCGCCAGCGCATCCCCGACCCCAACGCCCTGGACACCTTCACCCGTTCCCAGCCCGACCTCGCCCCCGCCAGCCGCTTCCGGCAACAGGAATGGCTGGCGCTCTACCGGGAGCTGCTGCACCTGCGCCACAGCCGCCTGGGTGCCGGCCTCGACCAGGCCCGCAGCCTCGGTGCCGAGGTGCTGGGCCAGGGGGCGGTCAGTGCGCGCTGGCGCCTGGGCGACGGGCGGGCCCTGCGCATCGACCTGAACCTGGGGCTGATCACGGTCCAGGCGCCTGCCCCGGCAGCGAACGCCGAACGCCTGCACGCCCACCGCGTCAACCTCGACGAATTCCACCAGGGCCTGCTGCCACCGCGCAGCGCCCAGGTCACCCTGGAGCCCGCTGCATGAGCGATACCCTGCTGTCCGAACTGGCGCTGGCCGCCAACCTGTGTGTCGACTGGACGGACGCCAACGGCCGTCCCCAGTACGTCAGCCCCGAGGCCCAGCGCAGCCTGCTCGAAGCCCTCGGCTACCCGGCCCAGAGCCCGGAGCAGATGCGCGCCAGCCTGTCCGCCCTGACCCAGCAACGCAACGAGACCCCAGCCGATGCCCTGCTGATCCAGGACCTTGGCCAGCCCCTGCCGATCGCCGACTGCTCGGCCGGCAGCGCCTACCAGGTCACCGATGAACGGGGCGAAGCGCGTTCCGGCCGCCTCGATGGCCATGCCCGCCTGCCCGCCCTGGACGGCATCGGCTACTACCAGCTGGAAATCGGCGATCGCCAGTACCGGGTGGCCGTGGCACCCTCGGCCTGTCCCTCGGTGGAAGAGCTGTGCGGCAAACGCCGGGTGTGGGGCCTGACCACTCAGCTCTACGGCCTGCGCCGCCCCGACGACGGCGGTCTGGGCGACACCCGCGCCCTGGCCGAACTGGCGCGTCACGCGGCCAACCTGGGGGCCGACGCCCTGTCCCTGAGCCCGATGCACGCGCTGTTCAGCGCCCTGCATGACCACTACAGCCCCTATTCGCCGTCCAGCCGGCTGTTCTTCAACGTGCTGCACGCCGCCCCGGCCAGCCTGCTAGGTGCCGAGCGCCTGCAGCGGGCCATTTCCGATTGCGGCGTGCAGGCCGAGCTGGCGCGCCTGGAAGGCCTGGAGCTGGTCGACTGGCCGGCGGTGGCCACGGTACGCCAGCGCCTGCTGCGCCAGCTGTACGCCAACTTCGTCGCCGCCCCTGGCGACCTGCTGGCCAGCTTCGAGGCATTCTGCGCCGCCGGTGGCGATGCCCTGACCCAGCACTGCCGCTTCGAAGCCCTGCACGAACACCGGGTGCAGAACGGTGACTCCGGCGACTGGCGGCAATGGCCGGAACACTTCCGCAACCCGAACCAGCCGGCCGTGGCGCGTTTCGCCGAAGAGCATGCCGAATGCGTGCGCTTCCACGCCTTCTGCCAGTGGCTGGTGGCCCACGGCCTGGAAACTGCCCAGACCGCCGCCACTGGTGCTGGGATGGGCATCGGCCTGATCGCCGACCTGGCGGTGGGCTCGGACTGCGCCGGCAGCCAGGCCTGGTCGCGCCAGGAAGAACTGCTGCCGGCAGTCACCGTGGGCGCGCCGCCGGACATCCTCAACCGCAACGGGCAGAACTGGGGCGTGTCGGCGTTCTCCCCGACCGGCCTGCGCCAGCACGGCTACCGCGCCTACATCGAGATGCTGCAGGCTAACCTGGCCCATGCCGGCGGCATCCGCATCGACCACGTGATGGGCCTGCAGCGCCTGTGGGTGATTCCCCAGGGCGGCGAGCCCCATGACGGCGCCTACCTGCGCTACCCGCTGGACGACCTGCTGCGCCTGCTGGCCCTGGAATCGCACCGGCACCGGGCGCTGGTGATCGGCGAAGACCTCGGCACCGTGCCCGAGGGGCTGCGCGAGGAGCTGGCGCGGCGCAACGTGCTCGGCACCCGGGTGCTGCTGTTCGAGCAGCACGACGGCCGCTTCATCGCCCCGCAACGCTGGCCCCGGGACGCCCTGGCGACCACCACCACCCATGACCTGCCCAGCCTGCGGGGCTGGTTCGCCGGCCACGACATCGACTGGCGGGTGCGTGCCGGGCACGTCCAGGCCGAGCACCTGGAGACCGACCGCGAGGAACGCCGCCGCGAACGCACGGCCCTGGTCAGCGCCCTGGTGGAGCACGACCAGCTGCAGGGCGCCCCGGACGACATCGAGGCCTGCGTGCAGGGCTGCATCGGCTACATCGGCAGCACCCCGGCGCCCCTGGCCCTGCTGCCCCTGGAAGACGCCTGCGGCGCCGACCAGCAGCCCAACCTCCCCGGGCCGGGCACCGAGCACCCGAACTGGCGCCGGCGCTACGCGCTGCCGGTGCGCGAACTGCTGGAACAGCCCCTGACCCGCCAGCGCCTGGAGCGCCTGGCCACTGCACGTCGCGAGGCCGAGCATGACTGAGTTGCGCGGCACGCTTCGCCTGCAGTTCCACAAGGGCTTCACCCTGGAGGACGCCCTGCCCCTGGTGCCCTACTTCGAGCGCCTGGGCATCAGCCACGTCTACGCCTCGCCGCTGCTGACCGCCCGCCCCGGCTCGATGCACGGCTACGACGTCACCGACCCCAGCCGGATCAACCCGGAACTGGGCGGCGAACCGGCGCTGCTGGCGTTCGTGGAAGCGCTGCATGAGCGGGGCGTCGGCCTGATCCTGGACATCGTGTCCAACCACATGGCGGTGGGTGGCGACGCCAACCCCTGGTGGCTGGACGTGCTGGAATGGGGCCGGCACAGCCCCTTCGCCGGCTTCTTCGACATCCAGTGGCATTCCCACGACCCGCTGCTCGAAGGCCAGCTGCTGGTGCCCTTCCTGCGCAGCGACTACGGCGAGGCGCTGCGCAGCGGCACCCTGACCCTGCACTTCGACCCGAAGCTCGGCACCTTCCATGCCCAGCATTTCGAGCACCGCCTGCCGATCACCCCGCCCACCTACGGCGAACTTCTCGCCGGCAGCCACAGCGGCCTGTCCGACCTCGGCCAGCGCTTCGCCCGCCTCGGCCACGGCCCCCAGGCCCGGCAGAGCGCCAAGGCCCTGTGCGAGGTGCTGGCGCAGTGGGCAACCGACCCGGAACACCGGGCGCTGATCGACGCGCGGCTGGCCACCTACCAGGGCGGCGACGAACAGAGCCAGCAGCGCCTGCACCGCCTGCTGGAGCGCCAGCACTACCGGGTGGCCAGTTGGCGCACCGCGGCCGACGACATCAACTGGCGGCGCTTCTTCGACATCAACGAACTCGGTGGCCTGCGCGTGGAGCGCCCAGAGGTGTTCGAGGCGACCCACGCGAAGATTTTCGAACTGATCGAACGCGGCCTGGTGGACGGCCTGCGCATCGACCACGTGGACGGCCTGGCCAACCCCCGCGCCTATTGCAACCGCCTGCGCCGGCGCATCCAGCGCCTGCGCCCCGGCACGCCGTTCCCGATCTACGTCGAGAAGATCCTCGGCCACGGCGAGCAACTGCCCCTGGACTGGGCGGTGGACGGCACCACCGGCTACGAATTCATGAACCAGGTGTCGCTGCTGCAGCACGACCCCCGCGGCGAACAGCCGCTGCGCGAGCTGTGGCAGACCCTCAGCGGGCGCACCGACGTGTTCGAGGAGGAAGTGCTGGAAGCCCGGCGCCTGGTGCTGACCAGCGGCCTGGCCGGCGACCTGGAGGAAGTGGCCCAGCGCCTGCTGCAGGTGGCGCGCAACGACATCGCCACCCGAGACCTGACCCTGGGCTCGATCCGCCGCGGGCTGCTGGAGCTGGTGGTGCACTTCCCGGTGTACCGCACCTACGCCCAGGGCGGGGGCCGCTCGGCCCAGGACCGGCGCTTCTTCCAGCAGGCCCTGGACGGCGCCCGCGGCACCCTGGCCGATGCCGACCAGCCGGTGCTGGAGCACCTCGACCGCTGGCTCGGTGGCGAGCCGCTGTGCAGCCTGCCGCCCGGCCGGCCACGGCGCCTGCGGGCGCAGGTGCTGACGCGCTTCCAGCAACTGACCTCGCCGGTGGCGGCCAAGGCCGTGGAAGACACCGCCTTCTACCGCTCCGGGGTGCTGCTGTCGCGCTACGACGTGGGCTTCGACGCCGAGCACTTCAGCCGCCCGCCCGAGCACTTCCACCGCTGCTGCGAGGAACGGGCCGCGCACCACCCGCTCAGCCTGCTGGGCACCGCGACCCACGACCACAAGCGCGGCGAAGACAGCCGCACGCGCCTGGCGGTGCTCAGCGAGCGGGCACCCTGGTACGCCGAACGGGTGCGCCAGTGGGTCGAGCGATCACAGCCCCTGCGCGACACCGAGGACGCCCCCAGCCTCGGCGAAGAGCTGATCCTCTACCAGGCCCTGCTGGGCAGCTGGCCCCTCGATCTGACGGCCGACGATAAACCCGGCCTGCAGGCCTACCTGGAACGCCTGCACACCTGGCAGCGCAAGGCCCTGCGCGAGGCCAAGCTGAGCACCGCCTGGAGCGCGCCGAACGACGCCCACGAAGCGGCCGGCGCGGCCTTCCTCGAGCGCCTGCTGACCGCTCCCGAAGGCCGTGAGCTGCGCCAGGCGCTGGTCGACACGGTGAACGCCATCGCCCCGGCCGGTGCCCTCAACAGCCTGGTGCAATGCCTGCTGCGCCTGACCGCGCCGGGCGTGCCGGACCTGTACCAGGGCTGCGACTACTGGGACTTCAGCCTGGTGGACCCGGACAACCGGCGCCCGGTGGACTTCATCGCCCGCGAACGCTCCCTGGCCCTGCAGGACACGCCGGCCGAGCTGCTGGAGCAGTGGCGCGACGGCCGGGTCAAGCAATGGCTGATCCAGCGCCTGCTGCGTCTGCGCCGCGACCGCGCCCGGCTGTTCAGCCACGGCGACTACCAGCCGATCCAGGTCGAGGGCGAGCACGCCGAGCGTGTGCTGGCGTTCGTCCGCAGCCAGGGCGAGCAGCACGTGCTGGTGGTGGCGCCGCGCCTGGCCGCCGGGCTGCTGGAAGGCTGCAGGGTGCCGCAGGTGCCGGCGCAGCGCTGGGGCGACACCCGCCTGGTGCTGCCGCCGGCGCTGTCGGTGCTGCCGCTGACCGGCCTGCTCTCGCCATGCCAGACCAGCAGTGCCCACGTCCTGCCGGTGGCCGGTCTGCTCGCCGACTTCCCGGTCAATGTCCTCTGTTTCAGCACCGCTTCCCTACCGGCTTCCCCCGCCGCTTTCACAGGAGTCACGCCATGAGCATCGATGAACAACGCGTCCGCGAATTCGCCTTCCAGATCTGGGAGTCCGAAGGCAAGCCTTCCGGCCAGGCGGAGCGCCATTGGGAGATGGCCTGCAAGCTGGCCGAAGCCGAGGCCGCCGGCGAGGTGCAACCGGAACCGGTGCCCAAGCCCAAGCGCATCAGCAAGCCCAAGACCGTGCCGCTGACCGAGCCCGAGCAGCCCGCGCTGCTGAAGAAACCCCGGGCGCCGCGCAGCACCGCGCCCAAGACCCCGAAACTCTGAGGAGCCATCATGAGCACTGCGCGCAACCGTCAGCATTCCCGGGTGACCGAGGGCAATCCGTTCCCGCTGGGCGCTACCTGGGACGGTCTAGGAGTCAATTTCGCGCTGTTCTCGGCACACGCCACCCGGGTCGAACTGTGTCTGTTCGACGACCAGGGCAAACACGAAATCGAGCGCATCGAACTGCCCGAGTACACCGATGAAATCTGGCACGGCTACCTGCCCGACGCCCGCCCCGGGCAGGTCTACGGCTACCGGGTGTACGGGCCGTACGAGCCGGAAGCCGGACACCGCTTCAATCACAACAAACTGCTGATCGACCCCTACGCCAAGCAACTGGTGGGCAAGCTGGAGTGGTCCGAGGCGCTGTTCGGCTACACCATCGGCCACGAGGATGGCGACCTCAGTTTCGACGAGCGCGACAGCGCCGCCTTCGTGCCCAAGAGCAAGGTCATCGACCCGGCCTTCACCTGGGGCGAGCAGCCGGCGCCGCGCATCCCCTGGGACAGCACGGTGATCTACGAGGCCCACCTGCGGGGCCTGAGCATGCGCCACCCGGCGGTGCCCGATGCCCAGCGCGGCACCTGCGCGGCCCTGACCAACCCGCAGCTGCTGCGCTACATCCGCTCGCTGGGGGTGTCCAGCCTGGAGCTGCTGCCGATCCATGCCTTCGTCAACGACCAGCACCTGCTGGAAAAGGGCATGAACAACTACTGGGGCTACAACAGCATCGGCTTCTTCGCCCCCCACCCGGCGTACCTGGCCAGCGGCAAGATCAGCGAATTCAAGGAAATGGTCGCGCACCTGCACGACGCCGGCCTGGAGCTGATCCTCGACGTGGTCTACAACCACACCGCCGAGGGCAACGAACGCGGCCCGACCCTGTCCATGCGCGGCATCGACAACGCCAGCTACTACCGCCTGATGCCGGACGACCGCCGCTATTACATCAACGACTCCGGCACCGGCAACACCCTGGACCTGTCGCACCCCTGCGTGCTGCAGATGGTCACCGACTCGCTGCGCTACTGGGCCAGCGAAATGCGCGTGGACGGCTTCCGCTTCGACCTGGCGTCGATCCTCGGCCGTCACCCCCACGGCTTCGACGAACGCCACGGGTTCCTCGTGGCCTGTCGCCAGGACCCGGTGCTGAGCAAGGTCAAGCTGATCGCCGAACCCTGGGACTGCGGCCCCGGCGGCTACCAGGTCGGCGGCTTCCCGCCGGGCTGGGCCGAGTGGAACGACAAGTTCCGCGACAACGTGCGCGCCTTCTGGAAAGGCGACGAAGGCGAGCTGGCGGAACTGGCCAGCCGCCTCACTGCCTCGGGCGACCTGTACAACCAGCGCGGCCGGCGGCCGTTCGCCTCGGTCAATTTCATCACCGCCCACGACGGCTTCACCCTGCGCGACGCGGTGTCCTACGACCACAAGCACAACGAGGCCAACGACGAGAACAACCAGGACGGCACCGACCACAACATTTCCTGGAATCACGGCTGCGAAGGCCCCAGCGACGACCCGGCGATCCGCCAGCTGCGCATGCAGCAGATGCGCAACCTGCTGGCCACCCTGCTGTTCGCCCAGGGCACGCCGATGCTGCTGGCCGGCGACGAGTTCGGCCGCACCCAGCACGGCAACAACAACGCCTACTGCCAGGACAACGAACTGAGCTGGCTGGACTGGGACATCGACGAGGAAGGCAACGCGCTGCTGACCTTCTGCCAGCGAGCGATCGCCCTGCGCCGGCGCTACCCGATCCTGCGCCGGCGGCGCTTCCTGGTGGGGCACTACAACGAGGAGCTGGGGGTCAAGGACGTCACCTGGCTGGCCCCCGACGGCGAGGAAATGACCGAGGCCCACTGGCACGACAACGAAGCGCGCTGCATGGGCATGCTGATGGACGGCCGCGCCCAGCCCACCGGGGTCAAGCGCAGCGGCGCCGACGCCACTCTGTTGCTGCTGCTCAACGCGCACCACGACAGCCGCACCTTCCAGCTACCGGAGGTGGCCGGCGGCAAGCGCTGGATCTGCCTGATCGACACCCACGAAACGGCCGCCGACGCCCCGCATCCGCTGCACAGCGATGCCCTGGAGCTGCACGG
>NZ_JAOCAH010000014.1 GCF_029839275.1 Pseudomonas sp. GD03944 | reverse complement strand
TGCCTACAGCACCCTGACTGCTGGCAAGTAATTCCCCACCCCCAATGAAAACAGGAGGCCGCGAGGCCTCCTGTTTTTTTGCGTGCCCGTCGGGTCAGCCAGCGGGCAGTTTGCTACGGTACTCGGTGGTGGTCATGCCGGCGTACCCCCAGTTATCGGTGTCCACTTCTTCGATGACGATGTGGGTCAGGTCGGGGCGTTTGTTGAGTACCCGTTCCAGGGTCTCGGTGATTTCTTTGATGACCTGGGCTTTCTGCTCGCGGGTCACCCCGTCACGGGTGATGCGGACGCTGACGAATGGCATGGCGCTTCTCCTGCTGTGGATAAATTGGTGGGGTCAGGCGCGGGTGGCGCGTCTCACCATTTGCCGGCGCTCATGCCGCCATCGACCGGCAGCACCGCGCCGGTGGTGAAATCGGCATTGGCCAAGTACAGCACCGCATCGGCGATCTCGCTGGCGTGGCCGACGCGGCCCGCCGGCTGCAGGCCGTTGAGGAAGTCGCGGGCGGCCGGGTCGTGCATCGGTGTGTCGATGATGCCGGGGGCCACGGCGTTGACCTTGATGTTGTGCGGCGACAGTTCCAGGGCCAGGGCGCGGGTCATCTGGTTCAGGCCGCCCTTGATCAGTACCGGGATGGCCGCCGACACGGCGATGTTCGGCTGCAGCGCCACCGCGGCGGTGATGTTGATGATGTGCCCCTGTTGGCGCTCGATCATGTGCGCCGCCGCCACTTGGGAGGTGTAGACCACGCCGCGCAGGTTGGTGGCCAGCTGGTTTTCGATGTCGTCCGGGCTGTATTCGATGAAGGGCTTGGGCAGGAAGAAGCCGGCGTTGTTGACCAGCACATCGACCTTGCCGAAGCGGGCGATGGCCTCGGCGAACAGGCGCTTGGCGGTGTCCGGACTGGCGACATCACCGGCGACGCCGATGTATTGCTGCGGGTTGCCCAGTTCTTCCCGGGCGGCGGCCAGGCTTTTTTCCGAACGGGCGTTGCCCACCACGTTGAAGCCTCGGGCCAGGAAGGCCTTGGCCAGGGTCAGGCCGATGCCGCTGGACGATCCGGTGATGACGACGGTTCTGTTGGGGTTCATGGTCGATCTCCTGCAATGAGTGCTGTGCGTGATCAGCGCGGGATTCACGTCAATGCGCTGTTGGAGAGGACTGTATTTTTGTCGCGCGGATTGATAAATATGGCTTGGAAAACTTCAGTTGATACACGGTGTAATCAATCATGCGGCGTCAGTTCGATGATGTGGTGCTCGGCAGTATCGAGTTGTTCTGCCTGGCGGCCGAGGAGGGCAGCTTTACCGCGGCGGCCCTGGCGGCGGGCGTGACCCCGGCGGCGGTGAGCCGCTCGATCTCGCGCCTGGAGGAGCGGCTGGGTACGCGGCTGTTCGCCCGCACCACCCGCAGTATTCGCCTGACCGAGGGCGGGCGCGGTTACTACCAGCAGTGCCGCCAGGCGTTGACGCAGCTGGTGGAGGCCGAGCGTGAGGTGCGGGAGAAGGAGCAGGAGGCGTCCGGCACCCTGCGCATCAGCATTCCCACCACCTACGGCCATTACCGCGTACTGCCGCTGCTGCCCGAGTTCCGCGAGCGGCACCCCAAGCTGCAGATCGACATTCACCTGAGCAACCGCAATATCGATTTCGTCGACGAGGGCTACGACGCGGCCATTCGCGTGCGGGCCCAGCCGGATTCCACCCTGATTGCCCGCCCCCTGGAGGACGCTGCCCTGGTGCTGGTGGCCACCCCGGAGTACCTGCGTCGTGCGGGGACGCCGCAGACCCTGGACGATCTGGCGCAGCACGAGTGCATCCAGTTCGAGCTGCCCAGCAGCGGCCGGCGCATCAGTTGGCTGTTCAACGAGAACGGGCAGGAGCGGGAGATCCTGGCCAACGGCAACTACGTGTGTTCGGACGATCTGCTGGGCGGTGCGACCCTGGTCCGGCACGGCGCCGGCCTGTTCCAGACCTACCGCTTCATCTTCGAGCAGGACCTGGCCGACGGCACCCTGGTGGAGGTGCTGCAGCCCTTCGCCGGGCGCTCCCGGCCGTTCACGCTGCTGTACCCCCATGGGCGCCACGTGCCGTTCCGGCTGCGGGCGTTCATCGACTTCCTGCTGGAAAAGAAGCGGGGCTGGGGCTGAGGGCTCAGGCGTTGTGCCGTTCGACGAAGGCGCTGAAGGCTTCCAGCGGCAGGGGTTTGCTGAACAGGTAGCCCTGGAACCGCGAGCAGCCGTTGTCGGAGAGGAACTGCCGCTGTGCCGCGGTTTCCACCCCTTCGGCGATCACCGTCATGCCCATGCTCTGACCGAGGGCGATGACCGTGCGCACGATGGCCTTGCTGTTGGTGTCGGTCAGCACGTCGAAGATGAACGAGCGGTCGATCTTCAGGGTGCTCAGAGGCAACTGCTTGAGGTGGCTCAGGGAGGAGAAGCCGGTGCCGAAGTCGTCCAGGGAAAAGCGTACGTCCCGCTCCACCAGCGCGGTCATCTTGCGCGTGAGGTCTTCCATGTCCTGCACGATCAGGGTTTCGGTCAGCTCCAGCTCGAGGTGATGGGGCGCGATGCCATGGGCCTCGATCAGGGCCAGCACATCGCTGACGAAGGTGGGCTGGCGGAACTGGTTCTGGCTGATGTTCACCGCCAGGCCGATGTCGCCGAACAGCGGGTCGTCCTTCCAGGCCTGCAGCTGGGCGCAGGTCTGCTTGAGCACCCAGTGGCCGATGGGAATGATCAGCCCGGTCTTCTCGGCGTGGTCGATGAATTCCCCCGGTGGCACCAGGCCGCGCTGCGGGTGCTGCCAGCGGATCAGCACTTCGGCGCCGGTGACCTTGCCGTGGCTGTCCAGCTGCGGCTGGTAGTAGAGGACGAACTGCTCCTCGCGCAGGGCGGTCTGCAGGTCGCGGTACAGCTCCGAGCGCTCGGCGGTGTCGGTCTGCAGGATGTACAGCAGCATGAACAGCATGCCCATCGCCACGGCGGCCTGCATCCAGGAGCCGATGACCCGCACCTCGTCCGGCAGGCCGTAGCCGGTCACCGGGCTCCAGGGCGACGAGGCCAGGCCGACGAACAGCACCAGGCTCAGCGCCGCCACACCATAGCGCAGCCACAGCCGCTCCTCGCGGAACGCCATCAGCGCGCCGACCGCCAGGGGCAGCAGGTACAGGTGGGTGGCCCGTGGCGCTGCCGCGCTGGGGGGATCGAGCACCAGCGCCGTGCCGACGATGACCACCATCAGCACGCCGAACAGCAGCAGGTTGGCGCTGCGCGGGTGGTTGCGCAGGGTCAGGACGAAGACCCCGAGCCCGCAGGCCACCAGCACCAGGTCCATCAGGACGATGTTCCACAGCCCCCGAGAGGCGAAGAACACGCCCCAGAACACACCCAGCACCAGCATCACCAGGCTGGTCAGCAGGCGCATGCGCCGTTCGCGGCGCTGGCCGATCACGGCCAGGTCGGGGGAGAGCCAGTGTTTGCGGACACGGGAGTAAAAGGCGGATATGGCGGTCATCGAAAGTCCCTGAGCGACCTATTCATTCTTGAAGCTAATCGCCTGAATGCAAGCGTGCGGCGGCGGTTTTCCCGGACTCCGTGGCGTCAGCGAAGGGTGAGACGCCCCGAGCATCGTCTGAGTATCAGGCCTTTTGCCACTATCTGACGAGAGGTCATGTGCCACTGTTTTCCTGGCCTCCAGTCACGATTTCTTACCCGTTCTGTTGCGCTTCGACACATCTAGGACGGTGGTTTCGTGACGTGCATCAAGAAAGTAGCATCATAATGACATCATGCTTGGGGCCATGACCTGCTCCGTGCTCTTCCCGCTTTTTCGGCAACTGCCGTGCTCATCGCCAGGGAGGCGATCCGGATTCACCTCAAACAGCCAGCAACGCCCCGCACCTCGCACGAGGCCGGGAGCGCTGGCGCATCAGCAAGCCAAAAACTGTTTTATGAAGGAGTCATGCAGTTGCGGAACTTCAAGATTGGAAAACGCGCCGCGATCATTTTCTCGGTGCTCGCCAGCCTCGTCCTGGCCATGGGCCTGATCAACCTGTTCGAAACGGAGAAGATGGACTCGGCCACCACCGAAGTGCAGGAAACCTGGCTGCCCGCGGTGGTGGCCCTGAGCGAAATCGGGGCCCGTATCGGCGATGCCCGGGCGCTGACCCTGCGTGCGCTGTTGCTGGATGAAGCCGCCGCCCGCCAGCAGACCGTCGCGGCCATCCACCGGACGTTGCAGGACCTGCCGCAGCAGATGAAGGCGTACGAAGTCACCATCGAGTCTCCCCACGACCGCGAGCTCTTCGAGCGCTTTTCCAGCGCCTACGGCATCTACCAGGGGTTGCAGGCCAAAGTCCTGAGCGCCGTGGAGGCGGGGCAGGTCGAGGAGGGCCGGCGTCTGGTCAATGGACCATTGGCCGAATACGCCAGCGCACTGATGAAGGCGCTGAACGAGCTGATTCAGTTCAACGCCGATGGCGCCACGGTCGCCGCCGAGCGCAGCAGTGAGGCCTCGACCGAAGCGTACGTGGTGGCTTTCATCGCCCTGGGCACCATCCTGGCGGTGACCATCGCTGCGGCCGTCCTGCTCACCCGCAGCATCGTCACGCCGCTGGGCGAGGCGGTGGTGGTGGCCGAGCGCGTGGCCAAGGGTGACCTGACCCAGGACATCCATGTCGTCGGCCAGGACGAGCCAGCCTTGCTGCTGGCCGCGCTGAGCACGATGCAAGACAGCCTGCGCCGCACCATCCGGCAGATCGCCAGTTCCTCGGACCAACTGGCTTCGGCCTCGGAAGAGCTGCACGCGGTGACCGAGGACGCCAACCGCGGCCTGCACCAGCAGAGCGCCGAGATCGAGCAGGCGGCCACGGCGGTGAACGAGATGACCGCCGCGGTGGAGGAGGTGGCGCGCAACGCCGTGGACACCGCCTCGGCCTCCAGGGCCAGCGACGAGGAGGGACGCCGGGGTTATCAACAGGTCACCGAGACCATTGCATCGATCCGTGCCCTGGCCGGCCAGGTGACCCAGGCCTCGACCCAGGCCGCCGGCCTGGCCACCCAGACCCAGGAAATCAGCACGGTGCTGGACGTGATCCGCGGCATCGCCGCGCAGACCAACCTGCTGGCGCTCAACGCTGCCATCGAGGCTGCGCGGGCCGGCGAGGCCGGTCGCGGGTTCGCCGTGGTGGCCGACGAAGTGCGCTCCCTGGCGCAGCGCACGCAGAACTCCACTGAGGAAATCGAGGTGATGATCGCCAACATCCAGAGCGGGACCCGTGACACCGTGGACGCCCTGCTGGCCAGCGCCACCCAGGCCGAGCAGACCCTGCAGGCGGCGGGCAGCACCGGCAGCGCGCTGGAGCGCATCACCGCGTCGATCTCGCAGATCAACGAGCGCAACCTGATCATCGCCAGCGCCTCCGAAGAACAGGCCCAGGTCGCCCGGGAAGTGGACCGCAACCTGGTGAACATCCGCGACCTGTCGCTGCAGACCTCCGCCGGCGCCAACCAGACCAGCGCCTCCAGCCAGGAACTGTCGCGCCTGGCCATCGAGTTGAACGGCATGGTGGCGCGCTTTCGTGTGTGACCTGAGGGGCCGGATGACCCGGCAGGGCGCCGCTGGCGCTCTGCCGGCTACATCGGCGTGTGCTGCTGGAACTGCTCGGCGAGAAAGTCGATCAGCGCCGCCACCCGCCGGCTGGGCGCGCGCCTTGGGGTCACGGCGAAAAGGTCCACATGGCGGGGCACGAAGTCGTCGAGGGCGGTTTCCAGGGTGCCGTCGTCGAGTTCGCGGCGGATTTCCCAGCGGTTCTTGATCATCACCCCGTGGCCCTGCATCGCCCACTGCCGCAGCACGCCCCCGTCGTTGGCCACGCGGTTGCCGGAAACGCGTACGGCCACCGGCTTGCCGTCGATCTCGAACGGCCAGGTGGAGAACGGCACGCCGGGGCGGTGCAGGATCAGGCAGTTGTGCCCGGCCAGGTGCTCGGGGTGGGTGGGCTTGCCGTGTCGCTGCCAGTAGCCGGGAGCCGCGCAGATGATGCGCTGGCTGCGCACCAGCAGGCGCGAGCGCAGCGTGGAGTCGGCCAGCGGGCCGTTGCGCAGCGCCAGGTCGAGGTTGTGCTCGATCATGTCGATCACCCCGTCGCTCAGGTGCAGGGTGACCTGGATTTCCGGGTGCAACGCCATGAAACGGTCGAGCAGCGGCACCAGCTTGAGGCGTCCGAAGTCGCTGGTCGCGGTCAGGCGGATCGGGCCTTTCAGCTGGCTGCCCTGGCGCAGGCCTTCGACCGAGTCGTCCCAGTCGGCCAGCAGACGCCTGGCATCGGCGAGGAAGCGTTCGCCCTCGTGGGTGAAGCTGAGCTTGCGCGTGGAGCGGTTGATCAGGCGGGTGGCCGCGTGTTCTTCCAGCTGTTGCAGGGCGAGGGTGACCGTGGAGGTGGCCACGGACTGCTGGCGCGCCGCCGCACTCAGGTTGCCGGCGTCGGCGATGCTGACGAACAGGCGCAACGCGTCGAGTGTGTCCATGCTGTGTGAACCTCGAATCTGTAGGTCGTGGTGACGTTAATTCGAGATTCTCGAAAAGTCATCTTCAGCGTCGATGGATTATCGCTCGATCGAAAACGCTGCACAGTTGAGCCATCCACTGAATCAGGAGGTTTACCGTGAAAATCGACTTCACCGGCCGGCAGGTCCTCGTGACGGGTTCCACCAACGGCATCGGCTTCGCGGTCGCCAAGGGCTTTCTGGAAGCCGGGGCGAACGTGATCCTCAATGGCCGCAGCGCCACCAGCATCGACAACGCTTTGCAGCGCCTGGGCGCACTGGCCGGCAGGGCCCGTGGTTTTGCCGGCGACCTCAGCGACGAGGGCACCTGTGCGCAGTTGCTGGCCCAGTACCCGGATGTCGACGTGCTGATCAACAACCTGGGCATCTTCAACCCGCAGGACTTCTTCGACACCCCGGACAGCGAGTGGCAGCGCTTCTTCGACGTCAACGTGATGTCCGGCGTGCGCCTGTCCCGGGCCTATGCGCCGGGCATGGTCACCCGTGGCTGGGGGCGCATCGTGTTTATCTCGTCCGAATCCGCGCTGAACATTCCGTCCGACATGATCCACTACGGCTTCTCCAAGACCGCCCAGCTGGCGGTGTCGCGCGGCTTGGCCAAGCGCCTGGCGGGCACCGGAGTCACGGTCAACGCCGTGCTGCCCGGGCCGACGCTGTCGGAAGGGGTGGCCGAAATGCTGCGGCCGGAGGTCGAGCGCACCGGCGAGTCCCTGGAAAAGGTCGCCGCGGACTTCGTCAATACCCACCGCAGCACCTCGATCATCCAGCGCGCCGCGCGGGTCGAGGAGGTGGCCAACATGGTCATCTACGTCAGCTCGGAGCAGGCCTCGGCCACCACCGGCGCCGCGTTGCGGGTCGACGGCGGCGTGGTGGACAGCCTCGTCTAGTACCGTCTCACCGTTCACTCATCTCCCCTCGAGCGAGCCAGCCCAGGCAACCGGGCTGTCTTCGCTCGCCCACTGAAAAGGACATGCCATGAGCAACCCGATCATCAGCGCCATCGAAGCGCGCCGCACCATCAACCTGTTCGACGCCGCACGCGGCATCGACGAGCAGCAGATCCACGAACTGGTGCGCCTGGCGACCCTGGCACCGACGGCCTTCAACCTGCAGAACTGGCGGTTCATCGCGGTGCGCACGCCCGAAGCCAAGGCCCGGTTGCGCGCCGTGGCCTGGGACCAGGCCAAGGTCACCGAGGCGGCCGTGACCTTCATCGTCTGCGGTCAACTGGCCGATCACCGGCAACTGGCCGAGCGCCTGGCGCCCTCCGTCGAGGCCGGGTTCATGCCGCCGGCCATGGTGCCGGGGTGGGAGGGCGCGGCCAAAGGCCTGTACTTCGAGCAGCCGCAGCGCCAGCGCGACGAGGCGGTGCGCACGGCGACCTTCGGTGCCGGTACGCTGATCCAGGCCGCCCAGGCGCTGGGCCTGGGATCGTCGCCGATGATCGGTTTCGATGCCGAGGCCGTGAGCCATGGCTTCGGCCTGGCCGACGACGAGATTCCGGTGATGCTGGTGGCGGTGGGTTACGCCGCCCCCGAGAACTGGCCGCAGAAGCCGCGCCGCCCGCTGGGGCAGGTGTTGAGCGTGCTGTAAGGCGGCAGCGGCCCCCGCAGCGGACCGCGGGGGCCGGGCGTCAGATCACGCTGTCGCGCCGCAGGGTGCTGCGGTGGCCGATGCCAGCGGCATTCAGGCGCTGGATCAGGTCTTCCCGCGCCTGGCGGCCGCCACTGCGCACGTACTCCAGTTCCGACGCGGTGATCAGCACCACCGGCACCAGGCTGACCGGTGACAGTGGCATGCCGTCCACATGGATCGGGAAGTCCGGCTGCGGGCCGCCGAGCAGCACGCCGGTGGCGTCGTCATCGGTGACGAAGTGGGCGGGCACCTGGTCGCTCATCAGGTGCGACTGGCTGAACCCCGGCAACTCCAGGGACAGTGCGCCGTATTGCTCCAGCTGGTGCATGATGCCGCCGGCACCGGCCACCGTCTTGGCCACGTGTTCCAGCAATTCGAAGGTCCAGCTGCCGCGGAACGGATCGACGTTACCCGGCTGCCCCATGGCGTGTCCGGGGATGTCGGCGGTCTCGATGAACAGCTCCAGTTCGAAACCGTTGCCCATGTCCTCGGCATCGTCGAACGGCGCCGACAGGCCCTGGGTGGCGAGAATGATCGAGTTGTCGCGGCGCACGATCTGGTAGGCCTGGCGGGTCGACGGCCAGGGCACGCCACCGGAAAAGCTCGGGCTGATGAGGTAGGTCAGCACGTCCTGCCCGACCGTGCCGATGGCCTGCCAGTGGCGGTCCAGGCAGTCATGCGTGGCTTCGAAGGCAGCCTGGTGGGCGGCATCGGCATCGGCTTCGCTGGGCGCTTGCGGCTGGACGGATTCGTCGGTGGACGGGTTGGGTTGAGCGTCCACAGGCGTGGACTTTTTCAACGACGCGAGAAGCTTCTTGAAGAGATTCATGTGCGGTCCTTGCGGTACGGTGTTGCGCGCGTGCGCGACGGGTCGGGCTGTAGTGTGTTGAGCGGTGCTGAGAAGGAAAACCGTGGCGCGGTGCTTTTGGGAAACAGGTCCGCCCGAGACGGCGTATCTGTGGCGCGCATCGCACGCCATCGCCGCGCCTGCGTCGTTTCGCGTTCTGCGTTCAGGCCTCGTGCAGCCCGGGAACGGGCGCGTGCTGGGCCATCAGCTCGGCCACCCAGTCGATGAACACGCGCAGTTTGGCGCTGACATGGCGATTGGGGGGATAGGCGATGTAGAGCGGCATCGGGTCGATCTGCCAGTCCTCGAACAGGGGCACCAGTTCGCCGCTCTGCCGGTGCGCCTTGGACATGTAGTCCGGCAGCCAGAGGATGCCCAGGCCGGCCAGGCCGGCAGCGAGGTAGGCATTGCCGTCATCGACCGCCAACACGTAGCGGCCAAGGATATTGATGCTTTCGCCCTGGCTGCGCATCGCATAGGGATAAGCCTTGCCGGTGCGCGCCCAGAGAAAGGCGACGATGCGGTGGTGGGTGTTTTCCAGGTCCTTGGGGTGCGACGGGTAGCCGGCACGCGCCAGGTAGCTGGGCGCTGCGAAGACCCCGAGCTGCAATTCGCCCACGCGCCGGGCCACCAGGGACTGGTCGGTTAGTTCGCCGCCGCGCACCACGCAGTCCACGTTCTCGCCAAGCAGGTCCACCCGGCGATCGCTCACGCCCATGTCGAGCTGAATGTCCGGGTAGCGGGCATGGAAGTCCGGCAATGCCGGCACCAGGATCAGCCGCGCCAGCGGGCTGGGCACATCCACCCGCAGCCGCCCCCGGGGCACGGCTGCCGCGCTGGACAGGCTGGTCTCGGCATCGTCCATGTCGGCCAGCAGGCGCACCACCCGCTCATAGTAGGCGGCGCCATCGGCCGTGACGTTGACCCGGCGCGTGGTGCGGTTGAGCAGCTTGACCCGCAGGCGCGCCTCCAGCTGCTGCACCAGCTGCGTGACGGTGGTCTTGCTCAGGTGAAGGGTTTCCGCGGCCTTGGTGAAACTGCCGGCTTCAACCACCCGGGCGAAGGCTTTCATCGCATCGAAACGGTCCATCTCCTCTCCTGACAGCGGGGTGGATTGTTTGGATTCTACAAATAGTGAAGGACAGCCTGTCGAGTTTATCCATCTCCCTGCGCGCTCTACAGTTTCTCCAACGTTCACTCAAGGGCTTTCAGGCCCACGGCTCGAGGTTTCCCATGGCAACGCGTGATGTGGTTTTTCCGACAGGGCGCCAGGCGCTCTATGAGCGCAACCGTTATTCGGCGGCTGTTCGATCCAACGGCTTTCTGTTCGTCTCGGGACAGGTCGGCAGCCGCGAGGACGGCTCGCCCGAGCCCGAACTCGAGGCCCAGGTACGGTTGGCGTTCGACAACCTGAACGCGGTCCTCAAGGCCGCCGGTTGCACCTTCGATGACGTGGTGGACGTGACGGTGTTCATCGTCGACCCCGAGTCCAAGTTCGAGGCCATCTGGGGCGTGGTGGCGGACTACTGGGGCAGCGCCCCCTACCCGAACGTGACCGCCGTTGGTGTCACCTGGCTCTACGGCTTCCAGTTCGAGATCAAAGTGGTGGCGAAACTGCCGGAGAATGCGGAAGGCTGATCGGTAGGCATGCCTTGGGGGCGGTCGATGGGCCGTGCCCGGGGCTTTCGTGTTCAAGAGGGCGGGTGGATTCGAGAAGAGTCACCAACTGCCGTAGGGGATGCCGTATTGTTCGATGTAGCGTTTCGAGGATTCGGGCTGCGGGTAGTAATGGCCCCCTGATTTCCCAAGGTGGGGGCCAAGGGGCTCCACTTCGGCTTGTGCGCGGGCGACTTTGATTGCCTTGAAGCAGTTGTCTCTGACCCAAACCTGGATAATTCCTCCCGGGGCCAATCCCAAGTACAACGTGGCCCTGTAGTTCGCCGGTTGTTCAGGTCTTTCCGGACAGCGGCTAGCGGTGGATAGGCGCATGATTTGCCGTGCCTCTTCAGGAATGTCGACCCAGGCACGATAAGTCTGGGGCTCGACCACTGATTGCCAGCGTACATAGATGCGCTTGGGCATATCTGCGCCTACAATACCGTTTATCAACCCGCCCAGGCCAGGGGGCCAGCCCCGGGCGCGTTCGGTCTCGTAGCCATACTCGCCAAAACCTATTCCCCCACCACTGCCATGTTTGAAAAGACGGCCGTGAATGTCCTCCACGCCGCTGTCTTCTACCCAGCCAACCATGTAGAGCGGTCCGACAAATTCGAGGCTCCACCATGGGTTCTGGGGATCCTTTTCTCCGGGCAATTCACTCGTGGTCTGGCAGCCGCTTAGTAAGACAATGCCCAGAAGCGTAAGCAGGTGTTTGATCACAGCAATGTCCAGTCGGGTACATGAGGGTGATGAGCACGCACACCATCTGCGGTTGGTGCATTGATGTAAACCATCTTGAGACCGTTATGCGTCACTTTGCCAAGCGGGTTGTTCCAGTGCGCGGAGCGGTGGATGTAGCGCCCTTTTAGCAGTGCCTCTTCGGCAGGTGTGGTGGTGTAGTCGCCGGCAATGAAGCGTTTGCAGAGGGCTTGAAGCTCTGCTGGGATCGCATGATCAGGGGCATGTTCATCAATCTCGATAAAGCGCACGCCGCGCTGCTTCGCCAACTCATACATCACCCGCAGATAGACCCGCGACAGCTCGCCCCGCACGCGGCGCATGAGTTGCAGTCCGGCGTATACGCGCTGTTGCCGGGGGGCCAGGCGATCCTGTGGGTCGGCTGGCAGCCGTGTCGGGGTCGGGGTGACGATTTCAAGAACGGTTGCTGGCCAGCCCTCCGACTCCAGGCGGGCCTTTGCCTGGGCAGCATCCCGGTAGATCGAGGTGGTTTTCACATCGATCCCGCGCTGTACCGTCAGCGCCTGCATCGGGCTGAGCAATACGCGCTCTTCTATGTCTGCCCGATAACCGCCACCAATATCGGAATGCGCGCCTGGCAGGGTGATTTCAGTGTGGTCGGGGTGAACCGTGCTCAAGGCAAAGTTGGCCCGTACTTCGTCGCGGGCAACGAGGTGCACGACATGGTTGAAATTGCCGGGCGCCAGGTACAGCTTCACTCCAGGGGCAATCGCGCTGCGAACATTGCCCAGGTTGGCCAGGCCGGCGACGGACGCAACGGTATCGAACAGGCCGATAAAGCCCATCGTGATATCGCGCTGGTATTGGTCAACGAAGGTTGGGCTGAAGGCGCCAGCGTTGGCGCGCAAGGCTGACCCCAACGGGCCCAGCTTGCCGCGGACGACTTCATTGGCGAAGTGCCGTGCAGCGGCCGCGCCTCGGCTGAGGCCGAAGGTGTCGAAGGTCAGGTGGCTGATTTCACTGTCGGCGTTCTGTTCCTGAACGGCCCTTATGATCGACTGGATCTCAGTGAAAGCCTGCTGTACCCGCCCATCGACTCCCGTACGTCCACGCCCCGTCCCCGCTCCCAGCAGGTTGTCCTTTTCACCGGCTCGGGTGCCGATGCCGTCGATGTACAGGCGGCGAAAGACCTGCCTGTGCTGGCCGTTGCCCTGGGCCGTGGGGGTGTCCAAGTACAGTGCGCTCAGCTTTCGAATATTGGTGATGTCGTTGCCGTAGCTGCTGTCCGGGTCGCCCATGTAGGGTTTGCAGCTGGCGGCCAGGTCGTCCGGGCGAATCGGATGGTGGGCGCCGCAGCGCTGACCCGCCGTACTGTTGCTGGCGTTGTTGCCGGTGCCGTCGAAGAATACGCCGATGCGCAGGGCGATCCTGATCGCCTCCCGAGGCGCTGGCGGCGGGTTGCCGTGTTGCTCGTACTGTGCCCAGTGCTGGGCATGGAGGTCGACCGGCGTCACCTGCTTGAGCTCGGCTTCGCGCTTGGCCGGCGGTGTGTTGGGCACGTAACCACTCATTCCTTGATACCTGCAGTCCTGGGACGAACGGCCCGCTCGTGGCGGGGCTTGTCGGGACAGGTTCCGTATTCGTGCCGGGGCGCAACATCAGACGGGGACTAAAGTGCAGTGCGTTTCCGGGCGATTCAGCGGGCGCGACCTGACCGCTCGGCTGTGCGAATCTGGCGATTGCCAGCCGTCGCCAAGCGGCACTGACGCCATGCCCCGCCGCTCTATACTGCGCAGCCACGTTGGTGGGGCGGGGCGCCCCGGTGTTTTTTCGACCGTGGCTAACGCCTGGCAGAGGCGGTGGTCTGATGGCGGAAGTCGGTGAGGAGGTAAGCGTCTGTGGTGTGCAGGGCAGGTTTGTTCAGATGGCTGGCGGTGGCGCTGCTGGGACTCGGAAATGCGGTGTCCGCGGCGCCAGCGTCGGTGTGTCCGGCGGGGCAGCACCACGTCTGCGTGCTGGTGTGTTTCTGTGCGCCAGGCTCGCAAGCTGACACCGGGCCGATCTTCGACCGCGTCGGGCAGATGGCGGCCGGCGGTTTGCAGAGCTGGCTGGTGCGTTCCCGCAACGTGGCGGTGGCCAGTGGCGTGCAGGAGATGCCGCTGCACATGCGCGCCTACCTCGAACCCTATTACGACTTCCAGGTGCTCAATGCGGTGCGCTACAAGGTGGGCGGCGAAGAGGAGCTGAATGCGGCCAACGCGGTGCTGCAGAATCCGGACGTGCAGGCCGTGACCCTGGTGGACGTCATCGTGTTCCGCCATGAGGCCGATGCGCTGGGCAACGTGGCGCTCTGGGCCCACGAACTCAAGCACGTGGAGCAATACCAGCAGTGGGGTGTGGCGGAATTCGCGGCGCGCTACACCCGAGATTTCAACGCCGTGGAGGCACCGGCCTACGCCATCCAGCTGAAGGTGGCCAAGGCCCTGCAACTGCCGCTGGCGCAGCCCAGGCAATAGGTCGGCACTGCCTGGCGGCAGAGCCCTTCCGAAAAAAGCGCAACTTTGTGCAAGCGCCCGGTCCACGGCAGGCGCAGACTGCTCCTACCTGCCGGGAGTGATTCGATGAACCTGTCGTTGTACCTGTTGACCGTCCTGATCTGGGGCACCACCTGGATCGCCCTCAAGCTGCAGCTGGGCGAGGTGGCGATCGCCGCCTCCATTGCCTACCGCTTCGCCCTGGCGGCGGCCGTGCTGTTTGCCGTGCTGCTGCTCAGCAAGCGCCTGCAGAAACTCGATGGCCGTGGCCAGGCGATCTGCCTGGTCCAGGGGCTGTGCCTGTTCTGCATCAACTTCATGTGCTTCTACACCGCCAGCCAGTGGATACCCAGCGGCCTGGTGGCGGTGATCTTTTCCACCGCGACGCTGTGGAATGCCCTGAACGCCCGGCTGTTCTTCAAGCAGCGCATCGCTGCCAACGTCCTGGCCGGCGGCGCGCTGGGGCTGGCGGGGCTGGGCATGCTGTTCTGGCCGGAGCTGGCGGGGCACGAGGCCAGCCGCGAAACCCTGATGGGGATCGGTTTGTCCGTGCTCGGCACGTTGTGCTTCTCGGCCGGCAACATGCTGTCCAGCCTGCAGCAGAAGGCCGGCCTCAAACCGCTGACCACCAACGCCTGGGGCATGCTCTACGGGGCCTTGATGCTGACGGCGATCTGCCTGGTGAGCGGCACGCCGTTCGCCTTTGAATGGAACACCCGCTACATCGGTTCGCTGCTGTACCTGGCGATTCCCGGCTCGGTGATCGGCTTTACCGCCTACCTGACCCTGGTCGGGCGCATGGGGCCGGAGCGTGCGGCCTACTGCACGGTGCTGTTCCCGGTGGTGGCGCTGAACATCTCGGTGTTCGTCGAAGGTTACCAGTGGACCCCCGTCGCCCTGGTCGGCCTGGTGCTGGTGATGCTCGGCAACGTGCTGGTGTTCCGTAAGCCGAAGCCCGCTGTCGTGGTGGCGGCGCAGGCTCGCTGACTCAGCTTTCGCTGTCGGGCAGGGTGGTGGCCTTGTCCGCGTACATGGCGGCATCGGCGGCGCGCAGCAGGTCGTCGGTGTCGCTGCCGTCCTGCGGGGCGATGGCGAAACCGATACTGATGCTGATGCGCAGCGTCTGCTGCGCGAACGGGATGGGTTCGCCCAGGGCCTGTTCGAGCTTGTGGGCGATGTGCTGCAGCCCGTCCTGTTCGATCCCGCTCAGCAGCACGGCGAATTCGTCGCCGCCGACGCGGGCCGGGATATCGCTTTTGCGCAGGTGCTCGCGCAGGCGCCTGGCCGAGACCTTGAGCGCCTCGTCCCCGGCGGCATGGCCGTACTGATCGTTGATCTGCTTGAAGCGGTTGAGGTCGATGACCATCACCCCGAAGGGCGTGCCCTTGCGCAGCAGCTCCTCCTGGGCCTGGTCCAGGCAGCGGTCGAACAGGCGTCGGTTGGCCAGGCCGGTCAGCGGGTCCAGGTGGGCCAGGGCATTGAGTGGCGACACCAGGCGTCGGGTGGTGAACAGCACCATCAGGGTCGAGAGCAGCAGGCTGGCGAGGATCAGGTAGCGCTGGATGCGCTCGATGGAGTGGTAGGGCGCCAGTGCCTGGTTCAGCGACTCGCCCATGATCACCATCACCGGCAGGGTGCTGCTGCGGCCGGGCTGCAGCGGCAGGCTCAGCATCAGGTGGGTGCCGTGTTCGCCGTCGAGGGTCCAGATCCCGCTCTCTTCCAGCGCCGGGCGGGCGGCCAGCAAGGGTTCGATGCCGTCGAGCAGGCTGCTGCCATGCAGCTGCCACTGGCCGTCGGGACCGCGGGAGACGAAGGTGAATTCGCTGTCGGCAACCTGCCGTAGGCTGCGGGCGAACGCGCTGTCGATGGCAAAGCCCAGGGTCAGCTCGGCCAGGGGCCGCGGCATGTTCACCGGTGCGGAAACCAGTTGATAGAGCAGGCGCTGGTTGTCGGTCAGGGTGGCGATATGTCCCGGGCCGGCCGAGGGCGCGAAATGGCTGGCGCTGCTCAGGCGTTCGCCCAGCCCCTCGGTCTGCAGGCTGTCGGGTACGCTGGCGATGACCCGCTTGTCGAGGTCGCGCAGGATCGCCACATCGGCCTGGATGCGTTTGGCGTGGTTGCCGAGCATGGATTCGAGGGTCGGGCGTTCGCCAATCGCCACGGCATCCTTGAGGCCGTAGTCGGCGGCCAGCACGCTGGCGGCCTGTTCCAGCTGGTGCTGGCGCAGTTCGAGCAACTGGTAGAACACCTGGCCGCCGGTGGCCAGATGAGCCCGCACGGTGTTTTCGGCGATGCGCCGGTTGGTCTGGCTGCTGATGGTGTAGGCGACCAGCTGGATCGCCAGCAAGGCGCCGAGCAGGCTGTAGACGATGCGCCGCTCGTAGGCGCGCAAGTGCCGACGGCTGTGTGTGCTCATGGGATGACGCGCGTCCTTGGCATGGACGGTCCTTGTTCCGGCAGCCCGTGTGGCGTTCGAGTTCGACTCTAGGGCAGCGTAGCAGGCGCTGGCGGAATGTCACCGGCTCAGCCGATGCGCTTGAAGAACCCGTCGGAGAAGAACACCTGGGCCAGCACTGGGTAGCAGAGGTAATGCAGGGCGAACAGCGCCGTGCCCATGGGGCTGGGCTGATCCTGCAGCGCCATCATCCCCAGCAGGCCGAGGTAGAGCAGGCCGAGCAACCCGCCATAGAGAAACACCAGGCGTCGCCGTTCGCCCTTGAGCGGCGCGCGGCGGTTGCGCCAGGCGAAACACAGGGCCATGGCCGCGGCCACCAGGGTGGCGATCAGCAGGGTGGCGAACACCCCGCCGACTTTCACCCAGGTGCGCAGCAACAGGTTGAACAGCACCACGGCCACCGCGCCGGCCAGGGCGTAGCGGGTCATCGGCACGGACGTCGGATTCATAGGCTGCGGTTCAGGCCGAAGCGTTTGCACAGGATCTTTTCCAGCAGCCCTTGCGGCAGCAGGGTGGCCAGCAGCGGCAGGGCGCGGCTGCCGTTGCCCAGGCGCAGCAGGCGCGGACGCTGGCTGCTCTGCACGGCAGCCAGCAGGTTGCGGGCGAAGTGGGTGGCGGGCGTGGGGTTGTCCTGGGACGCATTGGCGCGGGCGCGGATGCCGTCGCGCAGCGGCCACCAGGGCGAGCTCTCGGCCAGCAGGTCTTCGGCTTCGCGGCTGGCGTTGGCGCCGAAGCTGGAGGCGATCGCCCCGGGCTGCACTTCCATCACCTCGATACCGAACGGCGACAGCTCCATGCGCAGCGCATCGGACAGCGCGTGCACCGCCGCCTTGGACGCGCAGTAGGCGCCGGCAAAGGGCGTGACCAGCACCCCGGAAACGCTGCCGATGTTGACCACCAGCCCCTTGTTGCGGCGCAGCAGCGGGAACAGCGCGCGGGTCACGCCGACGATCGAGAACACGTTGGTCTCGAACTGCCGACGGATGCCCTCGACTCCGCCGTCGAGCAGCGGGCCCATGGCGCCGTAGCCGGCGTTGTTGATCAGCACGTCCAGGCCGCCGGCTTCTTCGCCCAGGCGGATGGCCAGGCGCTCCACCGCGGCGGTGTCGTTGACGTCCAGCTCGACCGCGGTGAAGCCGGCGGCATCCAGCGCGGCCAGGTCCTCGGCCTTGCGGGCGGTGGTCCAGACGCGGTAGCCCGCTGCCTTGAAGGTCTCTGCCAGGGCTCGGCCGATGCCGCTGGAACATCCGGTGATCAGAGCGTTGGGCTGGGTCATGCGTGCGTCCTTTGTCTGTCTTGTTATCGGGTGGGGCATGCAGCGCTAGCGGCTGAAGCTGCCTTGCAGGCGCTCGGCGCGGAATTCCAGGGTGCTGGCCCGGTAGCCGCTACGCAGGGTAGGCAGCGGCAGGCAATCGCGCCAGGTGGCGCCGGGCAGCAATTCGCCGGGGCCACTGTAGCGGGGCGACTCGTAGAGGCGCTCGGCTAGGTTGACGCTGTCGCCAGGGCGGTACGCCGCGACCTGCCAGCGCAGTTCGAGCAGGGCGGCCTGGCTGCCGTTCTTCAGGTCGACGGCCAGCGGGCGGTCTGCCGGGCAGCGCTGCGGGTCATGGCTCAGGCGCAGTTCGAGGTGGGCCAGGTGGCGGTTCTCGCGGCTTTCCTGCCACAGCACCCAACTGGTCACCAGGCCGAGGCCGACCAGGGCGGCCAGCGAAATGGGTAGGGCTTTGCTCGGGTAGCGGATCAACAAGACCAGCCAGGTCAGAACCAGAATCGCGCCGAATAGCATGTCAGGGGCCTAGGTGATGAGCCAGGGCCTTATCCTAACAAGAGCGCGCCTGCCTGTGTCGCTGCCGGGCATGCGAAGGAGGGGAGGCACCGGCCGTGCGAGCACGGCCGGTTCCGGGGTCAGCGCGCGACGACGCTGAGCGGGGCGACCTTGTCGCTGCGGCCGTAGACGTCTTCGAAACGCTCGATGTCATCTTCGCCGAGGTAGCTGCCCGACTGCACTTCGATGATCTCCAGCGGGATCTTGCCCGGGTTGGCCAGGCGGTGGATCGAAGCGATCGGGATGTAGGTGGACTGGTTCTCGGTGAGCAGGAAGGTCTTCTCACCGCAGGTCACCTGGGCCGTGCCGGAGACCACGATCCAGTGTTCGGCGCGGTGGTGGTGCATCTGCAGCGACAGCTGGGCGCCGGGCTTGACGGTGATGTGCTTGACCTGGAAACGACCGCCCATGTCCACCGAGTCGTAGGAGCCCCACGGGCGATAGACCTCGCAGTGGTTCTGGGTCTCGCTGCGGCCCTGGGCGTCGAGCTCGTTGACCACTTTCTTGACGTCCTGCACGCGGTCGCGGTGGGCGATCATCATGGCGTCCTTGGTTTCCACCACCACGATGTCTTCCAGGCCGATCACCGACACCAGCTTGCCGTTGCCGTGCACCAGGCAGTTGTGGCTGTCGTGGATGGTGACGTCGCCCTTGGTGACGTTGCCGTTGGCGTCCTTCTCATGCACGTCCCAGATCGACGACCAGCTGCCGACGTCGTTCCAGCCCGCGTCGAGCGGCACCACGCAGGCGCGGGTGGTCTTTTCCATCACGGTGTAGTCGATGGAGTTGTCCGGGCAGCAGGCGAAGGTCGGCTCGTCGATGTTGACCACGTCGCCGTCCTGTTCGCTGCGCTCCAGGGCCAGCAGGCAGGTGTCGTAGATGTCGGCGTCGTGGCGCTTGAGCTCTTCCAGGTAGCGGCTGGCGCGGAACAGGAACATGCCGCTGTTCCAGAAGTAATCACCGGATGCCACGAACTCGCGGGCACGGGCTTCGTCGGGCTTCTCGACGAAGCGCTCCACGCGGATCACGCCGTCCGGCAGACTCGCGTCGGTGGTCGACTTGATGTAGCCGTAACCGGTTTCCGGGCGGGTGGCGGGGATGCCGAACAGCACCATCTCGCCTTTTTCCGCGGCGTTGGTGGCCAGGGCCAGGGCCTGCTGGAAGGCGCGCTGGTTTTCGATCACATGGTCGGCCGGGAGCACCAGCAGCAGTTCGTCACGGCCTTCGGCCACCAGTTTCATCGCGGCAATGGCCACCGCCGGGGCGGTGTTGCGGCAGAAGGGTTCGAGCAGCAGGGCCTGCGACGTCAGGTTCTCGGCGCTCAGCTGCTCCTGGATGATGAAGCGGTGTTCCTTGTTGCACACCAGCACCGGGGCCTGCATGCCGTCGAACGCCAGGCGCTTGATGGTCTGCTGGAACAACGTGTCCTCGCCGGTGAGGGCCAGGAACTGCTTGGGGAACTGCTTGCGCGAAAGGGGCCACAGTCGGGAACCGCTACCGCCGGAAAGAATTACTGGAATCATGTCGTTCTCCTGAAGCATTGAGTGCATTCGGTTAGGTGATTCCCGCCGGAGCGGGAAACGCTTATTGCCCTGTGCCGCAGCACAGAGGGGAACCTCTCCAGGCGCCGTTCACGGCGCCGTTATTTTTCGAGCCGATCTGTCGTCGGTCTGATGTTCTTGTTCGTGGGTACCGGTGGTGCTTATTCGGTCTGGGCCGGGCGCTTGACCCACACCGGGGACAGCTTGCCGGCGCTGCCGGTGACGTACAGGCAGACCACTTCGCCGCGGGCCAGGCTGACCGGCTTCAGGTCGCTGACCTTCTTGTCGCCGTCGAACAGCGCCAGGCCAACCTTCACCGGGTTGATTTCGCGTTCACCGCGGGCATTGGGGGCCACGGCCTCGACCACCGGAGTCTTGCCGTCGGCGGTTTTCAGGGTCAGGTTGCTGTCGCTCAGGTTCTGTACGCGCAGCAGGGCTTTCTGCTTGTTGGTGAAGGGCGGTTCTTCCACCAGCTTCGGCTCGGCGCCCGGCTGGCTGACCAGCGTGTAATAGCGGTCGGCGTCGAGCTTGACCGGCAGGGTGTTGCTGCCGACCTGGGCGCTGTAGCTGCCGGCGGGCAGGAAGCTGAAGTCGCTGGAGCCCAGCGGGGCGATCTCGGGCAGGTCGGTGTTGCCGACGCTGACGCTGAGCTCGGTATTGCCGGCGTTGTAGGCGCGCACGAAGGTCGAACCCTTTGGCGCCGTCGGCCCGTACAGGCCGCCTTCGCCTGCATGGGCGTGCAGGGTGCCTAGACCCAGGGCGAGGGCCAGGGCATACGACGTCCAGCTGCGTTTGGTCTGTCTGTTCATGGGTGTTCCTCCATCTCTTGCATGTGCAGGCCATTGGGCCGTGGTATCGCGAGCGATTCGTCCGCTCGGGTTCTTTACGCCACAGGGCGCGTGATTCAACGGCTGGCGGTGGTCGCCAGCTGTTGGGGGTTCTGGCTGTCCTTCAGGTCGGCGATCCACTCGGGGTCGAAGCCGCTGAGGTCGGCTGCCACCGGCAGGTAGCGCTCGGGGAATTCCCAGATCACCACCTGCGGGGTGGCGTTCTTCAGTTCGTCGCTCTGCAGGTAGGTGAGCATCGGCAGGATCGGCCCCTTGCCTTCCTCGGCGTGGTTGCTCAGGTCGCGCTGCAGGTGCTGGCGCAGGGCACCGTCGAAGTTCCAGTTGGGGTTGGCGCTGTAGCTGGTACCCACCAGGGTCACCGGCATATCGGTGTCGGCGAACAGCGCATCGGCGCCTTCGGCCGGCTCGCTGGCTTCGCGGGTGGTGCGTTTTTCCAGCGGGTCGAACTCGGGCAGCAGCTCGGCGAACAGCGGATCGACCGGCACGAAGGTGGTCAGGTCGCCCTTGTAGGGCTCCTGCTTGCCGGTCTCGGTGACGAATTCGCGGGGCTCGCCTTCCACCTGGACGGCCTTGCTCAGTTGCTCGGCGACCACTTCGGCCCCCTCCGGGGTCCAATGGGTGTCGGTGCGCAGGAACAGCTGGGCATCGTTCTTGGCGGCCTGCAGCGGGGCGAGCAGGTCCGGCGCGGTGATCCCGGCGCCGCTGACGGCGGCGTGGAAACGCTGGTACAGGTTTTCGTGGAGGCTGCTGGGACGGTGCTCGCCGACGTACTCCGGGTACAGCCGCGACTTGGCCGGGATGATCGCCAGCACCAGCTCGACGTCGTAGCGGGCCAGCTCGTCGCGTACGCCGCGGATCATCGCCAGGTTGTCGCTCAACTGCTGCTGGGCGTTGGGCACCGGATTGAACTCCTCGTCGGAGTACAGCCAGTCGTTCTCGCCGATCAGCACGCCCGGGCGGCCTTCGTTGAACAGCAGGTAATCGACCGCCGCCCAGACGTTGGTGCCGATTTCCTTCACCGGCAGGGTCTTGTCGTAGTGCTGCTCGAAGGTCTTGGCCAGGCCACCGTCGAGCACGGTGAAGGTGTCCGGCATGCGGTAATCCGCCACGCCCCGCAGCGACCACAGAAAGATCACCACCAGCAGGCCGATGAACAAGGCGACGTAGAGTTTGCGAAAGGTATTCGTCATGGTCGGCCTCACTTAGAACTGGAAGTACAGGAAGGGCGAGAAGCTCTGCGCCGAGAGCTTGAGGATCGAGGCGCAGAACAGCACCAGCAGCGCGGCGCGCACCAGGTAGCGGGTGTGCTCGATCGGACGGACCACCGCCACGCTGCCGTGGCCGGTGCTGGCCACCAGGTCGCTGTCGTTCATCGCCGCGGTGCCCGGTGCCTTGGTGGTCAGCGGGTTGCGGTAGAACTGACGCAGGCCGCAAAAGGCGATGGTCGCGTAGGCGATCACCAGGGTGGCGATCTGCAGGTCGGTGATGGCGGCGGCGTTCAGCTCGCTCAGCTGCCAGCCGTTGAAGCTGAACATCGCGCTGTACATGCGCCAGGCCACGTCGAGGTTCTCGGCGCGGAAGATCACCCAGCCCAGCATCACCAGGAAGAAGGTGAAGGCCCATTTCAGCGGATTGATCACGCGCGGTGCGGCGTTCACGCCCAGGGCGCGTTCGATGGCCAGCCACATGCCGTGCCAGGCGCCCCAGATCAGGAAAGTCCAGTTGGCGCCGTGCCAGAAACCGCCCAGCAGCATGGTCAGGAACAGGTTGCGGTAGGTGTTGAAGGTGCCATGGCGGTTACCGCCCAGGGGCACGTACAGGTAGTCGCGCAGCCAGGTCGACAGGCTGATGTGCCAGCGCCGCCAGAACTCGGTGATCGACTGGCTGATGTAGGGCTGGTTGAAGTTCTCCATGAAGCGGAAACCCATCATCAGGCCCAGGCCGATGGCCATGTCGCTGTAGCCGGAGAAGTCGAAGTACAGCTGGGCGGTGTAGGCCAGGATGCCCAGCCAGGCGTCGCCGGTGCTGGGGTTTTCCAGGGCGAAGCAGTAGTCGGCCAGGGGCGCCAGGCTGTCGGCGATGAACACCTTCTTGACGAAACCCTGCATGAAGCGGGTGGCGCCTTCGGAGAACTTGTCGACGCTGTGGGTGCGTTCGGTGAACTGGTCGGCCAGGTCCTTGTAGCGCAGCACCGGACCGGCGATCAGTTGCGGGAAGAGGGCGATGAAGGCGGCGAAGTTGATCAGGTTTTCGGTGGGCTGGGTGTCACCGCGGTACACGTCGATCAGGTAGCTGATCGACTGGAAGATGTAGAAGGAAATACCGATCGGCAGGATCACGTGGGTCAGCAGGAAGGGCTCGAAACCGGCGGCCTCCATGACCTTGTTGATGTTTTCCATGCCGAAGTTGGCGTACTTGAAGTAGCCCAGGGTCGCCAGGTTGCCGACCACGCCCCACAGCACCCAGCGTTGTGCCTGCTCGCGAGTTTCCGCCCGGTGTATGCGCAGGCCGAACCAGTAGTTCCACAGGGTGACGGCGGCGAACAGCAGGAGAAAATCCACCCGCCACCAGGCGTAGAAGATGTAGCTGCCGATCAGGATCAGCAGGTTGCGGAAGCGGTTCGGGCACAGGTAATACAGGCCGAGAAAGATCGGCAAAAACAGAAACAGGAACACATTGGATGAAAAGACCATCCGTATTACTCCGATGAGTGACACTCGTTCGGGGCTTGCACGCCCCCCCTTTCCCCCCCGCGAGCGGGGAGGGTGTTAACGCGTCCCCACCTGGTGGGGAAGGTGGACGGAGCGAGCCCGTCCACCGGGTATTGCCTCAGCTGTCGCCGTCTTTCTTCGGGCTGAACACCTGGCTCACATCACCGCCGAGGCGGAAGGTCTGGAACGGTCCCATTTCCTGCTTGTATTCCCCGGCGTCGTTGGAGCAGTCGTAGAGGGTGCAGTAGGGTTCGAGCCAGGCGAATTTGGTGTGTTTCTTCAGGTCCTCCATGTCCTGTTTCTCGCCGGTGCGGTCGACGAATTCGTCCTGGTCTTCCACGCCGTCGATCACCCGCTCGGCCAGGCGCTTGAGGGCGCCGTTGTTTTCCTCGCGCAGGTCGACACCGTTGGCCTGGGCGAACGCGGCGACCATCGCCAGCGGCGGCAGGGCGTAGTTGTGGTACGCCAGGGCGCGGTGGCGGCGGCGCAGTTCGTTGGGCAGGTAGCCGTCCTCATCGACCTGGTTGGCGGCCACGCGGAACTGCTCCACGGCCCAGTCGAACAGGTCGCGGCGATCAGTGGCCACGGCGGTGGCCATGACCGACCAGGCGGCCCAGTAGCTGTGGTTGTTGATCTTGCGCAGCGGCAGATCGCTCCAGTCGTGCACAGTGCTTTCGGCCATCTTGATGAACCAGGATTCGATCAGTTCGGCCTGCTGCTGGTACGGCGCGAGCGGCCGCGACTCGGAAAACTTCAGGCGCAGGTAGGCGGAAGACAGGCTGCCCAGCGCCCATTTGCGGATCGATTTGCCGGTGTGGTTGTACTCCTCGCTGAGCAGGGCGTTGGCCTGGGCCCAGGTGCTCATCCAGTTCAGGGCGCAGTCGAGCTGTTGCTGGTCGCCGTCACGCATGTAGCGCATGACCTGGCGATTCACCCCGCGCTCGAGTTCCGTGATATCGGCAGTGGCATCACGGAAGGCTTTCTCCGCGTCCTTGTTGAGGGTGGCCCGGGCCTTGTCCGAGCCTTCGTATTTGCTGCGAAATTCCAGCTTGGCGGTGTAGGGCTTGGGCGGCGCGGAGCAACCGCGCGGCTTCTTGTCCTTCACGTCTACTGCGGCGTAGTAGCCAGCCGGAGGTACCAGGCTTCCAGCCAGCAACGGTTGGGCGAGCAGTGTGCTTCCCAGCAGGCAGGGGGCGAGGATCCAGGCATGGCGGTTCATAAGATCTCCTTGCGCGGTCAGTCGGCTTGCGCCGTGAGGGCTTTGCCAGCGGCGACGGGACGCTTGCAGAGGGTCGCTTCGACGCTGAGGTTGGCCGGCATCTCTTCCGGGCTGTGGACTTCCAGGGCGAGCAGGTTCAGGTCGCGCCAGTCAGACTCGCCGCGCAGCTCGAAGACGAAGCGCCCGCCGGTGTCGACGCGGTCGCTCTGCTCGAGCTTGAAGTTCTCGCGGCGCCCGTTGAGGTACCAGAGGGTGGCCTTGGATTCGTGCACGGTGGGGTCGCTGAAGGTCAGGTCCACCTGGTAGTCGCCGCCGCGCAGGTCACGCAGCTGGCTGTTCTCGCCGTTGACCAGGATCTCGTTGGCACCGGGCTTGAGGGTGACCTTGTTCTTCATCACCGCGGTACTGTCTTTGCAGCCATTACTCACCAGCGGCACGGCCTGGCGGTAGAAGCTGGCCTGGGCCAGGTCGTAGTGGGTGGCGAATTCCCAGATCAGGATCTTCGGCGGGTTGTCGTGGAAATCCTGGCTGCTCATGTACTGCAGCAGGGCGCTGTCGAAGCCGCCGCCGGGGACCGCCAGGTTGAGCACGTCGGCACTGGTGTGCTGCTGCAGGAAGCCGGCGAAGTTGTAGGCCGGGCCGCTGTTACTGGTGCCGACCAGGGCGATCTGCGGGTTGGACTCGTCGCCGAACAGGCTGTCGGAACTGGCCTCGCCCACCGCTTCGGTCTCGTAGCGCTCGACGTACTGGGTGGCGTAGGTGGTGCCGCAGAACTGGGCCGCCGTCTTGTGCAGGGTGCCGGCCTTGGGCAGCAGGCCGACCACCTTGCTTTCGAATTCCTTTTTCGGAATCTCGTCGAAGCCAGGGATTTCCTTCAGCGTTTCGGCCACCAGCACCGCGGTGCGGTCGGCGCCCTTGGGCGTCCAGTGGTGGTCGGCCTGGAAGTAGTAATCGGTGTCCACGCCCTGTTCGTCGAACAGCGGCGACAGGTCGGTGGTCCAGATTCCGGCCTGGCGGAAGCCCTCGATGGCTTTCTGGTAGTTCTTCTTGGCCAGGTCGAAATCGAAGCTGGCCTTTTCCTCGGGGGTAAGTTTTTCCCGGTTCACCAGGCCACGGGTGGGCTGGTAGACGATGACCAGTTCGACGCCCTTGGCCTTGAGTGCATCGCGCAGGCGCTTGAACTGCTGGTAGCCGGCCGGGGTGGTGCCGAAATCGGTGCGCAGGTCGTAGCGGGTACGGAACAGCCAGTCACCCTGGCCCTGCACCAGGGCGGTGAAGAAGCTCAGGTACTTGGTGTTGTACTGCGCCGGGTCCTGGGCGATGGGGCACAGCGGGCCGACCCGCTGCACCTGGTAGGTCGGCTCGGCCAGGGCAGTGCCGCTGGCACCCGCGCCGAGCAGCGCGGTGGCCAGGGCCAGTTTACGGAAATGAAAGTTGCGTTTGCTCACGTGGGTTCCCTCAATCCTGGAGTTCGGCCTGGCTTTCGACGGGGTCGATGAGCACCGCCATGTCGCGGCGCACCATCAGGTCGAGGATCTCTTCCTGTTTTTCGCCGAGGACGCCGGCGAAGCTGATGCCGGTGCTCTTGGTCGGCGCGATCAGGTTGACGCGGTACAGTTCGACGGACAGCGGCGAGTCGATCGACAGCGGGCTGGAGCCGTTGGCTGCCAGGGTGCCGCCGACCACGATCATTGAGATCTTGGTGTCGAAGGGGTCCAGTTCGATGTTGCGGTCGGTGTCCGAGAGGTCCTTGATGTGGCCGTAGACACCGGTCAGGTTGTTGGCCGCCGAGATGTTCTCGTACAGGCGGATGTTCACGCTGTTGCGCACCCGGATGCCGTGGCGGGCGTTGTTCAGCACCTTGTTGCCCCACAGCAGGTTGTTCGAGCTTTCGTACAGGGTGATGCCGTCGGCCTCGTTCTGGGTGACCTCGTTGTAGGCGATCAGGTTGTTGATGCTGTTACGGTCGATGACGATGCCCGAGAGCTTGTTGTCGTAGCTCTTGTTGTTGATGATCCAGCTGTCGTCGACCTCGCGGGAGATGATGATGCCGTGCTTCTTCTTGGTCCCGTGGACGATGTTCTCGGCGATGATCAGGCCGTGGGAACGGTCGTGGGGGTCGATGCCGTAGACGATGTTGTCGCGGTAGGTATTGCCCTTGATCACCACGTCGGCCGCTTCGTAGCAGTAGAAGCCGTACCAGTGGTCGATGAACTCGGAGTCGATCAGCCAGCCGGTGGGCTCTTCGCGTTTCAGGCGCTCGTGCATGCCCGGGGTGTACTGGGTGATGCTCACGCCGTAGGACTTGCTGGTGTTGTAGCCGAGGCTGGTGACCACGCTGCCTGAGATGTACAGCTCGCTGCCGCCCCAGGACACCAGGAACGGGCGGAACTCGTCCGGGTCGCGGAAGGTGGCGGGGCCGTTGTCGGCCTCGCGCCAGGCGGTCAGGCGGGTGTCGGTGATGAACAGCATGCCGTCGTTGACCAGGAACGAGCCACGCTCCTGGGACAGGCGCAGTTCCTTGGTGTCCTTGCCGACCTGTAGGGTCGCGCCCTGGGCAACGACGATCGGCAGGCGGGCCAGGTACACGCCCGGCTCGACTTCGGCGAACTGGTTGTCGGGCAGTTGCGCGGCCAGCTCCTCGGGCGTGACGTAGCCACCCTCGACGAAGATCGCGTGGGGCATGCCGTTCTGCCGCTTGACCCACTCGCGCAGGCGCTCGTTACCGCCGATGAAGTCCTTCAGGGCGTCCTGTTGCAGCATGCGCCGCACCACCACCGTGCCTTTCTGGCTGCGGTCGACCTTGGCTTCCACCGCCTCGGCGGTGTAGCCGGACAGGTCGGGCAGGGTCGGCGCTTCCAGGTGCAGCGGCTCGGTCGGCGCGCTGGTCACGGTGTAGGTCTTGGCTTCCTTGAGGGTCTGGGTCGGTTCGCTTTCGGCTGCGTGGGCGGCCGTCAGGTGCAGCGAGCCGAGGAGCACGCCGCCGCACAGCAATCCGATGCCGAGGCCCTGCTTGAATGTATCTGGCTGTTCCTTCATGGCGCTGTCCTCAGAATCTCCAGATGAAGTCGACGAAGGCACGGTGCATCAGCGAGTCGGTGCCGCTGCCGTAGGCATCGCCGGGCTTGAACACGCCGCCGCGGAAACGCACCAGGGCCGAGCGCTCGTCCATGCTCTCGGCCATGGCAGCCGGCAGCAGGCCCTGCTTGAAGTACTTGGTGACGACCAGGTCGAGTTCCTGGCCGACGTCTTTCTCGCCGTCCTGCATCGGTGCGACGATGCCGCTGTCACCGACGTCCTGGTTGTCGTCTACCCGCCAGAAGCGGTGGTAGACCACGCTGGCGTCGTAGTCGTCGTCCAGCTTCCAGGAGGTGAACGCGGTGGCCACCTGCAGGTTGGAGAGTTCGCCGCGGAACGCCTCGCCGAAGCGGTGCATGCGCGCGTTGGTGCCGGTGAAGTTGGAGCGGTTGCTTTCCAGGCCGGTCTGGCGGAACTGCTCGGAACTGTCGTCGTCGCCACCGCCGCTGCCACGGGCGTAGGCACCGCCGACACGCCAGTTCTCGTCGATGTTCCAGCGCAGGCCCAGGTCCACGGCCCAGGCGTTGACGTCGACGCCGCGCGAGCCGGTGGCCAGGCGCTGGTCGCCAACCACGGTCTGTTGCAGCTCGTCGATGTCGCCGTTCAGCCAGGTGGCCTGCGCCCAGTAGTTCAGCGGACGCTCGGAACGGTGGTTGAAGAAGTCGCCGTCGGCATTGATGCCGAGCCAGGTCAGGTCGCCGGTGTAGCGCTTGTCCATCTCGTCGATGGCTTCGCCAGGGTTGGCCAGGTCGCCGTTGTCGCGGCTGTGGTGCGCCTTGATGCCGACCCAGTGACCGGGGGTCCACTGGGTCGAGATGTCACCGAAGAAGTGCTGGCGGTCTTCGTCTTCCGGGGCCAGCTCGTCCAGGTCGGTGCGGTATTCGGAGAAGCGTTCGGCAACGCCGGCGTGGGCACGCAGCAGGGTGGTGTCGAAACTCCAGCGCAGGGCCTCGATGTTGGTGTCCCACCAGGTGCCTTCGTCGCTGCGCACGCGCTGGCGGCCGAAGCGCAGGTGTTCGCCGGGGTAGGCGGTCAGGCCGCGGTAGTCGACCCAGAACTCGCGCATCGCCAGGTAGCTCTTGTCGGGCTCGCGGGCATCGTTGCGGCTGGTGCCGGTGCCTTCGGACTCATCGTTGTCCTGCAGGGTGTCGGTTTCCACGATGTCGGTGGCGGTGACCGCCTGGCCCATGGCGAAGGCGCTCCAGTTGCCACGCTCGCCGTAGACCCAGGGGCGGACGTCCAGGCCGATACCGCTGACGTCGCCACCACCCTGGGTGCCGAGGTCGCGGTCGTCTTCGGACTGGGCGGTGATCTTGATGTCGACGCCGAAGTTGTCGTCGCTCATCTGCACGGCCCAGACCGAGGAGGCCGACAGCAGCGACATGCTCAGGCCGAGGCCTGCGGTGATCCGGTTGAGGGTCATCGATTGTCCTTTCTTCATGGCAGCTGTGCCTGCATCGGGGCGGAGTCCTGCCAGGCGTTGCCGCGCAACTGGCGTTCTTCGCGCAGCATGCGTTCGGCCTTCAGGCGCTCGGTCGGCGGCAGGCGGTCATTGATTTCCTGCGCCAGCTCGTAGGTCTGCGGGGTGTCCTTGGGCAGTGCCAGTTGGCTGAACACATAGGCGCTGGCCAGGTCGGGCTGGATACCCTTGCCCTGGGAGAACATCTGCGCGAGGGCCATGTCGGCGTTGATCATGCCGGCCCGGGCGGCGCTGAGCAGGTGGTCCAGGGCCTGCTGCGGGTAGATGTCGCCGAGGTAGCCGCGCAGGTAGATCTGGCCCAGGAAGTAGTTGGCGCTGGGCTCGCTGGGGGCGGCCTTGCGCAGGTGTTCTTCGGCTTTCTGCGGGTCCTGGGGGATCAGCTTGCCTTCGTAGTACAGGCGGCCGAGCAGCAGCTCGGCGCGGGGCAGGGCGGCGGCGCGACCGTTGTCCAGGTAGGTCATCATGGTCTCGCGGTCACCCAGGCCCGGGTAGTCGTAGAGCAGGCGGGCGAGGCTGACCCAGGCGGCCGGGTAGTTCGGCGCGATGGTTTCGAGCATTTCCTGGGCCTTGCTCTCGTCCGGCTTGCCCAGCTCGGAGTCGGCCAGCACCAGGGCCACGGCGTCGACCCGCTGGGGCGGCACGGAGCCGTTGCGGTAGCCGGCCATCAGGCGCTCGATCAGGGCCTGTTGCTTATCGGCCTGGCCTTGCTTCTGGTACACGGTGGCCAGCTCGACGTAGCAGACGTCGGCCTCGGTGATCAGGTCCTGGCAGATGCGTTCGATCTCGCCCAGGTGCTGATCGTAGGTGCCCTGGGTGCGGTAGAAGAGGATTTGTGCCAGCTCGGCCTGGGAATGACCCTGCTGGCGCCAGGTTGAAATACGTTGCTGTACGTTCATACCGGGAAAGTCCTGTGGGTATTGCAGGTAGAGCATCACCAGCGGCAGCAGGCTGCTCGGCTCGCCGGCGGTGAATGCATCGTTGAGCAACTGGGCGGCTTCCTGGCGCTCGGCCACGCTGCTGGTGGGCTTGCGCGCCAGCAGCTTGCCGAGCCGGGCCTGGGCCCGCGGCGATTCGTCGAGCGCGGCGCGGTAGGTCTTCTCGGCCTTCTCCAGGTCTTCCGGTGTGCCATTGGCCAGGTGCAGGTCGGCCAGGCCGATCTGGGCATTGACGTAGCCCAGGTCGGCCAGCTGGCGGAAATGCTGCTCGGCGGTCTGGGTATCACCGCGCTTCAGCGCTTCGTTGGCCAGGCGCTGGTCGGGCAGGCCGGCACAGCCGGCGAGCACGGCCGCGGTCAGCAGCAACAGGTGTGAATGTCGGTTCACCACGCGGCGTCCTCCTTAGAAACCGGCCGCCATGGCCTTGTCGATCATCCAGTCGAACGACGGGCCACGGTCGATGATCACTTCCACCGGCTGGCCGGCGAGGGTGCTCGGCAGGGTGGATTCCGGCTGGATTTCGGCACGGATGTCGGACGACAGGCCGCCCTGGTGCAGGCTGGTGCTGACGATCTTGCCGTAGCGCGGGGTGTCTTCACCGGCGACCCAGAAGCTCACGCGGGTACCCGGGCGGGCCTGGGCGAAGTTGCGGTACGGGAAGCTGGCGGTGACGGTGGCCAGGGTGTCCTGGGGCACCAGTTCGAAGATCACGTCGCCCTTGCTGGCGAACTGGCCGTCGGCGACGAGCTGGCGGGCGATCTTGCAGTTGCACGGGCTGGTCAGGGTGCCCTTCATCTGCTTGCCGAACAGCTCTTCGATGTTGGCCGGGGTCAGCTGTTCGTCGCTCAGGTGGCCCTTGAGCATTTCCAGCATGGTGGCGGAGAAGGAGGCGATCGGCGCGCCTTTCTCGATGTTGCCTTCCGGGGTGACCAGGCTCTGCACGGTGCCTTCACGGGGCATGGTGACCTGCATGCTCGGCACGTTCACCAGGCCGGACTCGGCGTGGGTGACGAAGTACAGGCCGTACAGCGACTTGAAGATGTAGCCGAAGGCCGCTAGGCCGACCAGGAACAGCGCCAGGCTGAAGCTCACGGCGCGCAGGCGGCCCAGCGGGCCCATGCCGGAGCCGCCGTTGCCGTTCTTGCGCGGCTTGGTGAAGTTTTCCCGCTGCAGGGTGTTGAGCAGGTCGCCGACGCTGACCAGTTCGCCGCCCAGGTGGGCGCTGATCAGGTAGCGCAGGGTGGCCTGTTCGCGTGGCTTGAGGTTGTGGAACTGGCAACCGATGCGCTTGCTCTGCGGGTCGATCGAGCGCACCTGGAATTCGACATCGATGCCCAGGTCCAGGCTGTCCAGTTGAAACTGCAGGCGGCCCTTGTGGTAGTCGCCGACCTTCGCCGCATGGCCTTCGCCGCTGTAGCTGAAGCCGCCAGCGGAGAGGTCGAGGATGCGCACTTCCACGCGCTCACGGTTCTTGCCGAGGTAGCGCAGCAGCGACGGAATCTTCACGCGGGCGTGCTGGCGTTGGGCTTCGGATTCATGGACCACGTTGACGTTCACGGCTGTGTTCATATCTGCAAATTCCTGTTCGAGTTAGGTTCCGGGGTGGTGCCGGTTACACCAACGCCATGAGCGTGGCGATGAATACGCTGGTGGCAGTAAAAGTCATGGCACGGGAAGACCAGGTGTTGAACCAGCGCTGGAAGCTGTGCAGGCCCCGGTCGAGTTTGGTGTTCTGGCGCGTCCAGGACTGCTGGTCGAGGCGGAAGAACACGTAGATCTTCACCATCGCGCCGACGATCTGGTTGTAATAGAGAATGGCCGGGTAGGCCGGGCCGATGCGGTGGCCGCTGACGCTCAGCAGCAGGGTCAGGATCAGGCGGGTGATGCCGATCCACAGCAGGTAGATCAGGATGAACGCCATGCTGTACTTGATGCTGGCGATGATCGCCACGGTCAGGCCCAGCAGGCTGGTCCACATCGACACGCGCTGGTCGAACAGCACCACGCTGGTGAACAGACCCAGGCGCTGCATCCCCAGGCCCAGGGCCCGGGAGTTCTGCCGCAGGTTGTTGCCGTACCAGCGGAACATCAGCTTGCGGCTGGCCTTGATGAAGCTCTTCTCCGGCGGGTGCTCGACCGTGTTGATCGCCGCGTCCGGCACGTAGAAGGTGTCGTAGCCCAGGCGCATCAGGCTGTACCAGCTGGACTTGTCGTCGCCGGTGAGGAACTGGAAGCGCCCCAGGCGCCAGTGTTCCAGGTGGTCGCTTTCCACGTCGGTGATGAAACCGGGGTCGGTCACCACCTGGGCACGGAACACCGACATGCGGCCGGTCATGGTCAGCACGCGCTTGCTCAGGGCCATGGAGCACATGTTGAGATGGCGCTGGGCGAAGCGCAGCTTGTGCCACTCGCTCATGATGTAGCCGCCGCGCACTTCGCAGTACTCGTTGGTGGTCAGGCCGCCGACGTTGGGGAACAGCTTGAACCACGGCACGGTCTTGCGCACCACGCCCTCGCCGAGCACGGTGTCGCCGTCGACCACCGCGACCACCGCGTCGTTGTCGGGCATCTGCCGGGAAATGGCGCGGAAGCCATAGGCCAGGCCGTCGCGCTTGCCGGTGCCGGGAATGCGCACGAAGTCGAGCTTGATGTGTTCGGGCGGGCTGGCCTGGGCCCAGAGGTTCTTGATCAGCAGCTCATCGGACAGCTCGACGATGGAGCAGACCACGGTGGCGGGGTAGCCACACTCGACCGCTTCGCGGATCACCGAGCGGTAGACCATCGCGGTGGTCAGGGCGTCGATGCGGAAGCTGGTGACCAGCAGGAACACGTGAGAGGGGTCGGCATCCTTGCCGAGTTTTCTGATCTTGCGCCGGTAATAGGGGAACACCAGGTACAAGAAGATGGTGCCACGCACGAAGTGCAGGGCACCCATGGAGTAACGCCAGATGCCGACGATGCCGATGAGCAGGAGGAAGTGCTTCGATTCCGGGTCGAAGACGCTCCTGGGCAATGCCAGTGCAAGCAGCATCAGCAGTGACAGGTATAACAGCCAGCCTGCGGCCTCGTTGAGACCGGTCTTCAGCTTGTCCATATGCATATCCATCTTTTTCCGGTGGCACATCACGAGCAGGCAGCGGGGGGCCACCTGCCCGTGATGTGATCCAACTGGCTAGCCAATCGCCGGGTGGCGAGTTACCAGCAGATGCCTTCGGCGCCCGTGCGGGAGGCCGTTGGCATGAAGCCGACCAGGTCCACCACCTGCTTGCCTTCCGGGGCACGCTGGGCCAGTGGTGCGAAGTGCTCGTCGTTATTGCCGAGCACGATGATGTCGGCGTTGTCGATCACCGCGTCGAAGTCGCTGTTGAGCAGCGAGGACACATGGGGAATCTTCGATTCGATGTAGTCCTTGTTGGCGCCATGGACGCGGGCGTACTCGACGTTGCGGTCGTAGATGCTCAGGTCGTAGCCCTTGCCGATCAGCATCTCGGCCAGTTCCACCAGCGGGCTTTCGCGCAGGTCATCGGTGCCGGCCTTGAAGCTCAGACCGAGCAGGGCGACCTTGCGGGTGTCGTGGCGGGAGATGATGTCGAAGGCCTTCTGCACCTGGGCGGTGTTGCTGCGCATCAGCGAGCCGATCAGCGGCGCTTCCACGTCCAGCGAGCTGGCGCGGTAGGAGAGGGCGCGCACGTCCTTGGGCAGGCAGGAACCGCCGAAGGCGAAGCCGGGCTTCATGTAGTACTTGGAGAGGTTGAGCTTGTGGTCCTGGCAGATCACGTCCATCACTTCGCGACCGTCCACACCCACCGCCTTGGCGATGTTGCCGATTTCGTTGGCGAAGGTGACCTTGGCGGCGTGCCAGACGTTGCAGGTGTACTTGATCATCTCGGCGACATCGATGTCCTTGCGGATGATCGGCGCATCGAGTTCGCTGTAGATGCTTTCCAGCACGTCGCCGGAGGCTTTGTCCAGCTCACCGATGACGGTCATCGGCGGGAAGTCGTAGTCCTTGATCGCGGTGCTTTCGCGCAGGAATTCCGGGTTGACCGCCACGCCGAAGTCGGCGCCGGCCTTCTTGCCCGAGCAGTCTTCCAGGATCGGGATCACCACGTTCTTCGCGGTGCCCGGCAGCACGGTGCTGCGCACGACGACGGTGTGGCGTTCGGACTTGTCGCGCAGCGCCATGCCGATCTCGCGGCACACGCCTTCGATGTAGTCCAGCTCCAGGTCACCGTTCTTCTTGCTCGGCGTACCGACGCAGATGAACGACACATCGGTATCGCGTACGGCGGCGGCCACATCGGTGGTTCCGCGCAGGCGACCGGTGCTCAGACCGAGCTGCAGCAATTCTTCTAGACCTGGTTCGACAATGGGCGATTTGCCTTTATTGATCAGGTCGATCTTGGTTGCGGATATATCAACGCCAACCACTTCATGGCCGCGTGCCGACAAACATCCGGCACAGACTGCGCCTACGTAACCCAAACCAAAGATGCTGATTCGCATCGCATTCACCTCGTCCGTATAATTGCGCAATAAGTAGTGGCGTTATGGCCACAGTTGTTCGTTTAACTCAATTCGCTGATAACGAATTGGTTAATCAAGGCATGAGTGTTAGTGGGCATCCCTGTGAGGTGCCATAAGTGGGCTTTTTATGTGCTGCATGCCCTGGGAAGTCAGCGAGCCTGTCAACCGAAGCGGTTCTGGCTCGTGTGGTCTAGTCCATGTCTGGTGTTGCAAGTTCTCCTGCTAGTTCAACGATCACTTTTATTCGGGTAACACTTCGCCCACGGCACGGAGTCCGATAACTTGGGCAGTTTGATATCACGCAGAACAAGGCGTGAAGAAATGTGTTACGGGGGGTAAGAGTGTGGGGAATTTCTGATAGTTCCTACCGTTCGTCCTCTTTTTTTCAAAGTATGAATATGCCGTTTGGCTTTGGCAGTTGCACGGTGCCATCGCCTTCGTCGGGGGGAAACGCGATATATAAATAGTGCTAAAAGTTCCATCGATTTATTGTCGATGTGAACCACTGAACTTAAGTAAGGTTTGAACGGGTGTGCAAAGGGGTATAACGGGGGTGCATGAGTGGCGGGCCGCCTGGTTGGCGACCCGAACGGGGAGGGAGAATCAGTTCTGCGGGGTGTCGCGCAGGAATACCAGGTTGTCGGGCGTGGACTGCTCGGCCGAGTAGCGGTAGCCCTGGTAAGTGAAGTCTTTCAGGCCCTGCGGGTCGGTGAGACGTTCCTTGATCACGTAGCGGGCCATCAGGCCGCGCGCCTTCTTGGCGTAGAAGCTGATGATCTTGTACTGGCCGTTCTTCAGGTCCCTGAATTCGGTGTCGATGATGCGGGCGTCGAGCGCCTTGCGCTTTACCGCACCGAAGTATTCGTTGGAGGCGAGGTTCAGCAGCACGTCGTCGCCCTGATCCGCCAGCGCCTGGTTGAGCCAGCCGCTGATGCGCTCGCCCCAGAACGCATACAGGTCCTTGCCCCGCGGGTTGCTCAGCTTGGTGCCCATCTCCAGGCGGTAGGGCTGCATCAGGTCCAGCGGGCGCAGCACGCCATACAGGCCCGACAGCATGCGCAGGTGCTTCTGGGCGAAGTCGAAATCCGCCTCGTCGAACGATTCGGCATCCAGCCCGGTGTAGACATCCCCCTTGAAGGCCAGCAGGGCCTGCTTGGCGTTGTCCGGGGTGAAGGTCGGGCTCCAGCTGCCGAAGCGTGCGGCGTTCAGCCCCGCCAGCTTGTCGGACAGGCCCATCAGGTCGGCGATCTGCGCCGGGCTGAAGTCGCGCAGCTGGGCGATCAGGTCCTGGGCATGGTCGAGGTGTTCGGGTTGGGTGTAGCGCGTGGTCGCCGGCGGCGTCTCGTAGTCGAGGGTCTTGGCCGGGGAAATCACCATCAGCATAACGTCTGCTCCTGAAAGTCTGGGCGCGATTCTAGGCCGAGCGGTGGGGCGGGCTCCAGCTATCGAGGCGATGGATTCTCTTGAATGGGGCACCATGCGGCGCTGCAGGTGGGCGCTACGAACAAGCAGATGCACGGTTACAGGGCAGGGAACAGGGGATGAGACGGGGGTATTTCAGGCATGTGACAGGCCGGTAGGACTTCGAACTTTAGCGGGGTCCAGGCAGGTCGCCAAGCGCTATTCGTCGAGGCGACAAATAAACCCGCCAGCAATGAAAAAAACATTCGACTGTCATGTTTTTTGGAGTATCTAAGACCTTGAGACCGCCGAACCCTGCAGACAGGTGGCGGCCATTGGCCCTCACCTTGCTTGCACCTTCTCAGCCCCGCCTGAGAGGACGGCGGCCCCCCGCGGCGGAGCGCTGCTCTGGCATTCCGTCGCCTGGCTCCTAAAAGAAGGTGACCGAGTATGGATGACCACGGACGCTCCAAGCCCACCGCTCCAACCCTGTATGCCCTCGACACCAATGTCCTGATCCACGACCCCAATGCGTTGTTGAACTTCGAAGAGCACCACGTCGCGATCCCGATGACGGTGCTGGAGGAACTGGACAAGCTCAAGACCGGCAAGCAAGGCGTGGCAGCCGAATGCCGCCAGGCCATTCGTCTGATCGACAAGATCCTCGGGGGCGCATCACCGGAAGACGTGGAGCACGGCGTACCGATCCAGCGGGAGAAAAGCGGGCCCTGCGGGTTTCTCTCGATCCTCATGAGCAAGAGCGCAGCCCCGATCACCTGGCTGCCGGAAGACCTCAACGACAACAAGATCATCAACCAGCTGGTGGAGCTGAAATCGCGCCGTCCGGGGCTGGACGTGGTGCTGGTGACCAAGGACATCAACATGCGCCTGAAGGCGCGGGCCTGCGGCATCGAATCGGAGGATTACCACACCGACCAGCTGGTCGACGACGTGTCCCTGCTGTCCCAGGGCTACCACAACATGGGCGGCTCCTTCTGGGACCGCGTGAGCAAGGTCGAGACCCGCCAGGACCACGGTCGCACCTGGCACCGCGTGCAACTGACCGACAACCTGCCGGCGGTGCACGTCAACGAGTTCATCATCGACGAGCAGGGCTTCGTCGGCTGGATCAAGGGCATCAAGGACGGCGAGATGCTGATCCTCGACCTGCACCAGGAACCGCTCCTGCACCAGGAAGCCTGGGGCCTGCGCCCACGGGACATCTACCAGGCGCTGGCGCTGTTCGCCCTGATGGACCCGGACATCCACCTGGTCAACCTGTCGGGCGCGGCGGGCTCGGGCAAGACCATCCTGGCGCTGGCAGCGGCCATCGAGCAGACCATGGTCAGCAAACGCTACCGGCGCATCATCGCCACCCGCAGCGTGCAGGGGCTGGACCAGGAAATCGGCTTCCTGCCCGGCACCGAGGCGGAGAAGATGGAGCCCTGGCTTGGCGCGATCACCGACAACCTCGAAGCGTTGCACATGGACGATGAAAACACCCACGGCAGCGTCGACTACATCCTGCAGAAGGTGCCGTTGCAGTTCAAATCGCTGAACTACATCCGCGGCCGCAGCTTCCAGCAGAGCCTGATCCTCATCGACGAATGCCAGAACCTCACGCCGCACCAGATGAAAACCATCATCACCCGCGCCGGCACCGGCTCCAAGGTGGTGTGCCTGGGTAACCTGGCGCAGATCGATACCCCCTACCTGTCGGCCCCCAGTTCGGGCCTGACCTACCTCACCGAGCGCTTCAAGGACTTCCCCCACGGCGTGCACATCACCCTGCAAGGGGTGCCGCGCTCGATTCTCGCGGAGTACGCGGAAACCCACATGTAACGTCCCTCCGGTCGTTCCTTTCCGCAGGCGCAGGCCGCCTGCGTGAAGGGCGTGGCCGATTGCAGGTGCCGGAACCTGACTGCCGGGTTTACAATCGACCCGATATCCGTCCGGAGCAGACCCTGTGTTGACCCATCTCGATTCCCAAGGCCGCGCCAACATGGTCGATGTCAGCGACAAAGCGCTGACCGTCCGTGAGGCGACCGCCGAAGCGCGCGTGCGCATGCGCCCGCAGACCCTGAGCATGATCGTCGAGGGTGAACACCCCAAGGGTGATGTCTTCGCCGTGGCGCGCATCGCCGGCATCCAGGCGGCCAAGAAAACCTCCGACCTGATCCCGCTGTGCCACCCGCTGATGCTCACCAGCGTCAAGGTCGAACTGGTGGCCGAGGGCACCGACGCCGTGCGCATCCAGGCCCGCTGCAAGCTGACCGGGCAGACCGGCGTGGAAATGGAAGCGCTGACCGCCGCCAGCGTCGCCGCCCTGACCATCTATGACATGTGCAAGGCCGTGGACCGGGGCATGACCATCGAGGGTGTGCGGCTTCTGGAGAAGCTCGGCGGCAAGAGCGGCCACTTCGTGGCGGAGGAGCAGGCATGATTCGCGTGCAGTATTTCGCCCGTTACCGCGAGGCCCTGGGCCTGGATGGCGAACAGATCAGCGACAGCCAGTCCTTTGCCACCCTCGATGCCCTGCGCCAGCACCTGCTGGCTCGTGGCGGGGTGTGGGAAGTGCTGGCCGAACAGAACCTGATGTGCGCCCGCAACCAGGAGCTGTGCAGCCTGGACGAGCCGCTGGCCGCAGGCGATGAAGTCGCCTTCTTCCCCACGGTCACCGGGGGCTGAACATGGCCATTCGCGTGCAGGCCGAGGCCTTCGATCCGGGCGTGGAAACCAACGCCGTCCATGCGCAGAACGTGGGCGTGGGCGCGGTGGTCAGCTTCATCGGCTACGTGCGGGATTTCAACGACGGGCGAGACGTGGGCGGGATGTTCCTCGAACACTTTCCCGGCATGACCGAGAAGGCCCTGGTCAAGATCGCCGCGGAGGCCGAACAGCGCTGGCCGCTGCTGTCGATCGAAGTCATTCACCGCGTTGGCCGCCTGGAGCCGGGCGAGCCGATCGTCTTCGTCGGCACCGCCAGTGCTCACCGCCAGGCCGCCTTCGACGCCTGCGCGTTCGTCATGGACTACCTGAAGACCCGGGCGCCGTTCTGGAAGAAGGAAGACACCAGCGAAGGGCCACGCTGGGTCGAAGGGCGCTGCAGCGACCAGCAGGCCGCTGATCGCTGGAAACAACCCTAGCGCCTGTCCTTGGCCCTGTTGCCGGCCGATCGTTCTACAGGGCCAGGTGCACGCCCAGGACGATCGGAGCCAGCATCAGTAGTGTGCCCACGCCGATCACCCGTATTCCCCATTCGTGCTCGCGGTAGTTGAAGCCGATCCCCAGCAACAGAAAGCCGCAGATCAACAGCATCAGCATCAGGTGGTCGGGGTCCATGGCGTCTCTCCCTCTGTGCAGCGCTCAAGGACAGTCTAGTCGCTGGTCGGCACCCGTGTTTGATCTGGGGCAACAAACAACCGCCTGATGACGCGGCCAAAGGCGCATGCCAGAGCGGCCGGGCGCTGTACGGTCAATTCCATAAACTGGAATTCTGTAATCCAGACCGTGCCATTTCGATACGCCTGGTTTGTGGCCACACTTCATCGACTGCCCCTTCGCTTCGCACCGATGACTGACGGTCGTGTCGTCGGGGCCGTGCCGATCCTCCCGCATGGCCTTTGCGTGCCCGCATGCTTCGGAGGATCAGGCAAGAAGCGGCGAGTTTCTGGCAATGAACGTCAGCCTCGCAGCAGGGAAAATCCGGAGCAGGGCCAAGGCCCTGCTCTTTCGTGTCGCCGGATGGCCCGCCATCCGGTGAGCGGTCATCCCCCCGATGCCCGCCGTACCCATAAGAGTCGGGTTCGCGTCCTCGTGATGCGGCGGATCACCGACGAGAATCAGAGGCCTTAACCATGATTTCACTCCGTCTGAATGATGAGATGCATCAACTGGATGCCCCCGAGGACATGCCCCTGCTGTGGGCGATTCGTGACCTCGCCGGCTACACCGGTACCAAGTTCGGTTGCGGCATGGGCCTGTGCGGTGCGTGCACCATCCATGTCGACGGCCAGCCGACCCGGGCCTGCGTGACCCCGATCAGCTATGCCGTGGGCAAGGAAGTGACCACCCTCGACAACCTGCACACCGACCCGGTGGGGCAGGTGGTCCAGCAGGCCTGGCTCAAGCGTGCGGTGGCCCAGTGCGGCTACTGCCAGGGCGGACAGATCATGGCGGCCACGGCGCTGCTCAAGAGCAACCCGGCCCCGGACGATGCGCAGATCGAGGCGGCCATGGCCGGCAACATCTGCCGTTGCGGCACCTACAACCGCATCAAGGACGCCATCAAGGATGCGGCAGTCAGCCTGAAGGAGGACCGCGCATGAACCGTGATCTCGAAGGCTTCGTTGCCGTCAATTTCAGCCGCCGCACCCTGCTCAAGGGCATGGGCCTGACCGGCGCGCTGGTCATCGCCGCCAACTGGGGGCTGCGCGACGCGTTCGCCGAGGAGCCGACGGCCTACGGCGCCGACGCCATGCCCGATGGCTGGGTCGACAATCCCAAGGTGTTCATCAGCGTCGACAAGGACGGCCTGCTGACCGTGGTCTGCAACCGTTCGGAAATGGGCCAGGGCATCCGCACCAGCCTGGCCATGGTGGTGGCCGACGAAATGGACGTCGACTGGGCCCAGGTCAAGGTCGCCCAGGCGCCGGGTGACCAGGGCCGCTACGGCAACCAGGACACCGACGGTTCGCGCAGCATGCGCCACTGGTACGAGCCGATGCGCCGTTGCGGCGCGGCGGCCAAGCTGATGCTGGTCCAGGCGGCGGCCCAGGAGTGGGGCGTCAACGCCAGCGAGTGCCGGGCCGAGCAGGGCCGTGTGCTGCACCCGGCCTCGGGCCGTAGCATGGGCTACGGCGAGGTGGCCGAGGCGGCCGCGCTGCTGCCGGTACCGGCCCGCGAAACCCTGGTGCTCAAGACCTCCGATCAGTTCCGCTACATCGGCAAGGATTCGCACCGCGCCATCGACGGCCAGGACATCGTTACCGGCAAAGCGCAGTTCGGCTTCGACGCCCGTTTCGACAACATGCTCTACGCCGTGGTGGCGCGCCCGCCGGTGTACGGCGGCACGCTGAAACGTGTCGACAGCAGCGCGGCGCTCAAGGTGCCGGGCGTCCTCAAGGTGATCGAGATCGAGAGCACGCCGATTCCGTCCGAATTCCAGCCCCTGGGTGGCGTGGCTGTGGTGGCCAGCAACACCTGGGCGGCCATGAAGGGCCGCGAGGCGCTGGTGCTGGAGTGGAACGACGGCCCCAACGGCAGCTACGACTCCGAGACCTTCAAGCAAAGCCTGCTGAAGGCCGCCCAGGCACCCGGCAAGGTGGTGCGCGACAGTGGCGACGTCCAGGCCGCCTTCGCCAAGGGCGGCAAGCAGGTCAAGGTCGACTACTACCTGCCACACCTGGCCCAGGCGCCGATGGAGCCGCCGGTGTCCACCGCCCTGTTCAAGGACGACCGCTGCGAAGTCTGGGGCCCCGTGCAGGCGCCGCAGGTCACCCGTGAGCGGGTCGCCGGTCGTCTGGGGCTGCCCTTCGAGAACGTCACGGTCAACGTCACCCTGCTGGGCGGCGGTTTCGGCCGCAAGTCCAAGCCGGACTTCGTCGTCGAATCGGCGATCCTGGCCAAGGAGTTCCCGGGGCGTCACCTGCGGGTGCAGTGGACCCGTGATGACGACCTGCATTTCTCCTACTTCCACACCGTGTCGGTGCAGCACCTGGAGGCGACCCTCGGTGACGACGGCCTGCCCACCGCCTGGTTGCACCGCTCCGCATCGCCGAGCATCACCGCGCTGTTCGGCCCGGATTCCGGCCACAAGGCGCCGTTCGAGCTGGGCCTGGGCTTCGTGTCCACGCCGTTCAACGTGCCCAACGTGCGCCTGGAGAACCCGGAAGCCTTCGCCCACACCCGGGTCGGCTGGTTCCGCTCGGTGAACAACATCCCCCATGCCTTCGCCGAGCAGTGCTTCGTCGCCGAGCTGGCGGCTGCCGCCGGTATCGACCAGAAGGACTACCTGCTGAGCCTGCTGGGCCCGGCCCGGCAGATCGACCCCGCCGCCCTGAGCGACGGCTGGAACCACGGGGAGTCGCCGGAACGCTACCCGGTGGACATCGGCCGCCTGCGGGCCGTGGTCGAGGAGGCCGCGAGCAAGGCCAAGTGGGGCAAGACCCTGCCCAAAGGGCGTGCCCAGGGCATCGCCGCGCATTACAGCTTTGTCACCTATGTGGCGGCGGTGCTCGAGGTGGAGGTCAAGGACGATGGCAGCCTGATCGTCCACGACGCGGTGATCGCGGCCGACTGCGGCCCGCAGATCAACCCCGAGCGTATCCGTTCGCAGCTCGAAGGCGCCTGCGTGATGGGCATCGGCCTGGCCACCACTGGCGAGATCAGCTTCAAGAACGGCCGCGTGCAGCAGGACAACTTCCACACCTACGAGCTGGCGCGCATGCCCCTGGCGCCGAAGACCGTGGCCGTGCACCTGATCAAGCCGGAGGGCGACCTGCCCCTGGGTGGCGTCGGTGAGCCGGGGCTACCGCCGATCGCCCCGGCGCTGTGTAATGCGATCTTCAACGCCACCGGCAAGCGCATTCGCGACCTGCCGATCCGCAGCCAGCTGAACGGCTGGAAGGGCACGGCCTGATGGATAACGTCGACCTCGACGTCCTCACCCGCGTGCTCGCCTGGCGGCAGGCCGGGCACGGGGTGCGCCTGTACACGGTGGTGCAGACCTGGGGCAGTGCGCCGCGTCCGCCGGGGTCGATGCTGGCCCTGCGCGACGATGGCGTGGTGATCGGTTCGGTGTCCGGCGGCTGTATCGAGGATGACCTGATCCAGCGCCACCTCGAGGGGCGCTTCGAATCCCAGGGGCGGGCGGTCAACCTGATCACCTACGGCATGACCCGCGAGGAGGCCGCGCGGTTCGGCCTGCCCTGCGGCGGCACCCTGCGCCTGACCGAAGAAGTGGTGGAGGACCCGGCCTGGGTGGCCGAGGCGATCGAGCGCTGCGGGCAGCATAAGGTCAGCGTGCGCGAGTTGGACCTGGCCAGTGGCGAGAGCCGGCTGAGCGACGCGGCGGCGGACGATGCCTTCGCTTTCGACGAGCAGCGTCTGCGGGTGATCTATGGCCCGCGCTGGCGCCTGATGATGATCGGAGCCGGGCAACTGTCGCGCTACGTGGCGGAAATGGCGCTGATGCTCGGGTTCGAGGTGCTGGTGTGCGACCCGCGCAGCAGTTTCTCGGCCGAGTGGGACAACCCCGGGGTGATCCAGGTGCCGGGCATGCCGGACGATGCGGTGCTGAGCATCCAGCCGGACGAGCGTACCGCCATCGTCACCCTGACCCACGACCCGCGCCTGGACGACATGGCGCTGCTCACGGCCCTGCAGTCCCGGGCGTTCTACGTGGGCGCGCTGGGTTCGCGGCAGACCACCGACAAACGCCGGGGCTACCTGGCGCAGCTCGGCCTGAGCGAGGCGGACATCGGCCGCCTGTACGGGCCCATCGGCCTGTACATCGGCAGCCACACACCGGCCGAGATCGCCCTGTCGCTGATGGCGGAAATCGTCGCCATCAAGAACGGCGTGGCGGTACCGAGAAAGCCTGCGGTGGCGGCCAAGGCCGCGACGGTGGGTGAACGGGCGTGATCGTCGATAAACAGGGCCGGCGTTTTCGCAACCTGCGGGTCAGCCTGACCTCGGCCTGCAACTACGCCTGCACCTACTGCGTGCCGGACGGCAAACGGCTGGTGGCGCAGCGGGATGCGCTGCCGCTGGACAAGCTGGTGACGGCGGTGGCCTACCTGAAGCAGGCCACCGACCTGGAAAAACTGCGCATCACCGGCGGCGAGCCGTTGATCAGCCCGCTGTTCGACGGCTTTCTCGCGGCGATCAGTCAGCTGAGCTTGCAGGATGTGTCGCTGACCACCAACGGCCAGTTGCTCGAACGCAAGCTGCCGGTGCTGCTCGCCGGTGGCGTGCGCCGTATCAACGTCTCGCTCGATAGCCTGGATGCCGCTGCGTTCAGGCGCATCGCCCGGGGCGGCGACCTGGCCGAGGTGCTGCGCGGCATCGAGGCTGCGCTGGACGCGGGCCTGCAGGTCAAAGTCAACATGGTGCCGCTGCGCGGGCATAACCACGAGCAGGTGCTGCCGCTGCTCGACTACTGCCTGGCGCGGGGCATCGAGCTGCGTTTCATCGAGCTGATGCGCATGGGCCACCTGGCCCGCGATGCCACGGCGTTTCGCCAACAGTTCTACGGCATGCCGGAGATTCTCGAACGCATTGCCGAGCGCTACACCTACCGCCAGGCCGACACGGCCCTGGATGCCACGGCCCAGCGTTTCGAGATTCCCGGCCAGGGGTATTTCGGCATCATCGCCAACGAAAGCGCGCCGTTCTGCCGGACCTGTTCGCGCCTGCGCCTGACCTCCAACGGCTGGCTGTATGGTTGCCTGTCGTCCAGCCAGCGGCACTTCATCGGCGACCTGCTGGACACGCCCTACGAGCAGGCGCTGCCGGCCTTGCAGGCACGCCTGCAGGGTGCTCTGGCGGACAAGCAGGACGTGGCCTTCGCCGGCGACGTCATGGTGATGAAGATCATTGGTGGCTGAGTCCATGGCGACAACGCGCAATGAACAACCCTGTGCGGTGGCGGGCCTGGTGCTGGCGGCTGGCGTGAGCCGGCGCTTCGGTGCCGACAAGCGCCAGGCTGCCCTGGCCGATGGTCGGTCCTTGCTGGCGGCCAGTCTGTCGCTGCCCTGCGCGGTGCTGGACGAGGTGCTGGTGGTGCTGCGCGGGGACGATGACCCGGCCGCGCTGGCATTGCCTGCAGCAGCCCGCTGGCTGACCTGCGAACAATCGGCCCAGGGCATGGGCCACAGCCTGGCGGCGGGTGTCCGGCACCTGAATGAGGTGTCCCGGGCCGATGCTCTGGCGGTGTTCCTTGGCGACATGCCCTGGTTGAACGAGGCGAGCCTGCGCGCGCTGCTGGCCGAGGCGAGCCCGGATCGCATCGTGCTACCGGTGTTCGAGGGTCAGCGCGGTCATCCGGTGATCTTCGGCCGGCGGTTCTGGCCCGAGATGATGCAACTGACCGGCGACAACGGTGCACGGCAGGTGCTCATGGCCCACCCCCAGGCGCACCGCAGCGTGGTGCTGGACGATCCCGGACTGGTGAACGATGTCGACACGCCCGAGGCGTTGCAGAACCTGACCTAGGGCTGCCGGGACGCGAAATATTTTTCCGTGCGCGACCGGGCAAGGGCCAAAAAGGGGACTTTCACATCGCATTCTCAGAGTAAGACAGCATCGTCTTGCTTGATGGAGTGCGCCCCATGTTCGACCCGATCCTCATCCACGCCCTTTGCCAGCTCACCCTGATGACAGGCTGGTTCTGGGGCTGGATTCGCCATCCCTGGCTGATGTTCGCCGGATTCGTCACCTACCTGGCCCTGGTCGCGTGACAGCGGCCTAGCGGGGAAACCGCTGCGGATCGGAGAAACAGGCGATCAGGTGGTCGTAGACCAGCCTGACCCGTGCTGGCACCGGCCCGCGCTGGGGCCGGTAGATGAACAGCTCCCAGGGCGCGGGGGCGTATGCCGGCAGCACCTCCTGCAGGCGCCCGGCCTGAATATGTTCCAGCGCCAGGAAGCTGGGCAACTGCCCGTAGGCCAGGCCGCTGAGCACCGCCTCGCGCTCGACCTCCGGGTCGTCGCAGGTGAAGTTGGCGCTGTCCGGGTGGAACACCTGGCCGTCGGCGAACACCCAGGGCCAGGGGCGGCCGGTCTTGCGGTCGATCAGCACCGACAACGGGTGCTGGTTGAGGTCCTGGATCCGCTCGGGGCTGCCGCTGCTGGCCACCAGCTCGGGGGTGCCGACCACATGGAACGGCACCTGGGCCACGGAACGGGCGATGTAGCGGCGATCGCGCATGAAACCGACGCGCACCCCGACATCGATCTTGGCTTCCACCGCATCGGTGAGCTGGTCATCCAGGCGCAGTTCCACCCGCAGCCCCGGGTGCTGGCGCAACAGCGGCTGGAGGAACGGCAGCAGGAACAGGCGGCCGATAACCAGCGGCGCGGTGATGCCGACCCGGCCACTGAGTTCACCGCCCTGGGGCGAGGCGCTGGGGGTGAACAGCTTGTCGAAACTTTCCAGGGTGCGCCGCGATTGCCGGGCCAGCTGCTCGCCGAACGCGGTGATGTGAATCTGCCGGGTGTTGCGGTGAAAGAGCATTTCACCCAGCTGGTTTTCCAGCTCCTTGATCGCCCGGGTCACGCTCTGGGGCGAGACGCCCAGGCGCGTGGCGGCTTCGCGGAAGGTGGTGGATTCGGCCGCCACGCAAAAAATACGCACCATCTCCATGCGGTTGAGCATTGGCCTGCCTTGATCGTTCCAGTTTCGGGAATGCCGTCATGCTAGCCGTTCCGCCGAGGCGGCGCACCGTTAGCTGCGGTGTTGAGGGGCGTCGGTGGGGCGAGCCGGCAGTGCAAGGCGTATCAGGCCCAGCAGCATGCCGCCCGGCAGAAGGGCCAGGGCCAGGAGGTGCAGGTGACCGAGCAACAGCGCGCTGAGGATCGCACCGGTCGACCAGGTGGAGCCGAAGGATTCGGCAAAGAGCAGGCAGTTGAAGAAGGCCGCCAGGAAGACAAGCGTAATGAAGCCGAGGGCTCGCCCGCGGTCACTGCGCACCCAGCGGGCGAGCAGGATGAACAGCATCATGGCGGGCAGCGAGGCCAGCAGGCTCTCCTGCCAGGGCACGCTGTCCGGCTCGACAAGTAGCGGCCAGGCCAGTACCAGGTGTTGCTGTTGCAGGCTGCCGGTGATCAGGCAGATGAACAGCCCGGCCACCAGCGGGATGGCCAGGCTCTGCAGGGCTGCGCGCCACAGGCTCAACGTCGCAACGCCGGCAGGAAGTCCAGCCAGGCCGCCGGCAGTCGCTGGCGCAGGCTGTGAGTCAGGCGGTCACGGCGTTTCTGGTAAGCCACGCCGAGGGCGATCACGCCCAGGCCCAGCAGGCTGACGATGATCGGGAACAGCAGCGAGTCCTCGAACACCCGGTACGCCAGGTCGCCCAGGTAGGCGGCCACGCCAAGGGCGCCGAACACCATGAACACCGGGCGGCGCAACAGTACGGCGACGCCGATCAGGCCGAGGTTGATCAGGCAGTACAGGGCTTTGCGCAGGTGGTCGTCGCTGCCCATCAGGGTCAGGCTGCACCAGAAGGCCAGCAGGCCTGCCAGGTAGCCCCAGAAGGCGAAGTCCTGGCGGCTGCGGCCATCGACCCACAGGCTCCCCAGCAGGATCACCAGGCCGGTCCAGAGCGATACCCAGCGGAGCTGGTCCGAGCTGAGCGCTGCACCATAGGCCAGCTCGGCCAGGTCCATGGACAGGAACCACAGGGCCATGGCCATCGGCATGACGATGAACGGGAAGGGCAGCAGGCGCAGCATCAGGATACCCACCAGCACCGTGGCGACCTCCATGGCCAGCCAGCCCCCGTGCACGTAGGCGTAGTAGTCATGGTAGTTGTGCTGGACGTCGTCCATGGGCCAGAGGCCGAGCACCCGCTGGGCGGCGTACACCACCAGGGGCGTCATGCTCACGGCCACCGCGCCAAGCAGGCCGCCCGGGATGGGGGAGCCGCGTTGCCAGAGGCTGCGTCCGCAGAGCACGAAAAACAGCATATAGGCTGTGCTGACCAGCAGCAGGGCGATGTCGCCGACGCGCATCCAGGCTTCGGTAAGCAGCCAGCCCATGGCGCCGATGATCAGCATGGCGCCGAAGTAATAGGCCACATGGGCCAGCTGGAAGGAGGCGCGGGCCGGTGATTGCTGGCTGAGAAAGGCCAGCAGGGCCTGGTCCTGGCCGGGTTGCAGCACCCCGGCCTGCACCGCGCGGGCGAGGTCGTGGCTGTCGATTTTCAACGTCATGAGGGGCGCTCCGTTTCCCTGGTTGGACGGCCGCGCAGTGTGACCAAGCCACAAATCGCCTGTCGAGTGGTCCTGCACAAAACGGTGAGCTCAGGCGGATTGTGTAGGAGCGGACTTGTCCGCGAGCTCTGCTTGTTCGCCACGGTGGTGATCTTGGGGTTAAAAGCTCGCGGGCAAGCCCGCTCCTACGGGGATTGGGCGTTGCGGAAAGCAAGACGCCCGATGCGGGAAAGCATCGGGCGTCTGGGTGAAGCGGGTGCCTGCGAGCGAGGTATCAGTGCTTGCGTGGCACCGACTTGAGCAGCACTTCCGGCGGCATTTCGCAGGTGATCTTGCGGCCCAGCAGGGCTTCGATCGGCGGCAGGGCGAAGGCGTCGTCTTCGCCGGCGAAGCTGATCGAGGTGCCGCTGGTGCCGGCACGGCCGGTGCGGCCGATGCGGTGCACGTAGTCGTCCGGGTCTTCCGGCAGGGTGAAGTTGATCACGTGGCTGATGCCGTCGACGTGGATGCCACGGCCGGCAACGTCGGTGGCCACCAGCACGCGGATCTTGCCCTCGCGGAAGCCTTCCAGAACCTTGATGCGCTTGTGCTGCGGCACGTCGCCGGACATCTGCGCGGCGCTGACGCCGTCGCGGGTCAGGCGTTCTTCGATGCGCCGCACTTCATCCTTGCGGTTGGCGAAGACCATCACCCGGGTCCAGTCGTTCTGGGTGATCAGGTTGTAGAGCAGCTTGTACTTGTCGCTGGAGGCGACCATGTAGACGTGCTGCTCGACGGTGTCGCTGGCGACGTTTTCCGGCTCGATCTCGACGATGGCCGGGTTGACGGTCCACTGTTTGGCCAGGTTCATCACGTCTTCGGTGAAGGTGGCGGAGAACAGCAGGGTCTGGCGCTCGCCCTTCATCGGGGTCTGGCGGATGATCTGGCGCACCTGCGGGATGAAGCCCATGTCGAGCATGCGGTCGGCTTCGTCGAGCACCATGACCTCGACCATGTCCAGGTGCACTTCGCCGCGCTGGTTGAAGTCCAGCAGGCGGCCGGGGGTGGCGACCAGGATGTCGCAGAAGCGCGACTCCAGCTGCTTGAGCTGTTTGTCGAAGTCCATGCCGCCGACGAAGCTCATGACGTTGAGCTTGGTGTATTTGGTCAGCTCGGCGGCGTCCTTGGCGATCTGCACCACCAGTTCCCGGGTCGGGGCGATGATCAGCGCGCGCGGCTCGCCCATGTAGCGCTCTTTCGGCGGCGGGGTCTGCAGCAGCTGGGTGATGATCGAGATCAGGAACGCGGCGGTCTTGCCGGTGCCGGTCTGGGCGCGGCCGATGGCGTCCTGGCCGTTGAGGGTGTAGCCCAGTACGCCCGCCTGGATCGGCGTGCAGTAGGGAAAGCCCAGGTCATGGATCGCGTGCATCAGCTCGGGGGCGAGCTTGAAATCATGGAAGCGGGTCTTGCCTTCGGCGGGTTCGACCGCGAAGTCTTCGAGTTTCCAGGTGTCGACCGGCTTGGGGGCGCGCTCGCGACGTGGCTTCTCGGGCTTGGCGGCTGGTTGTTCGACCGTGGAAGCCGGCGCCGGGGACGCATCACCGGCCGGGGCCCGCGGAGGCTTGGGCTTGCGGCTGCGTTTGTCGCTGGTGGCGTCGCTGTTACGAGGCGTTGCTGGCGTGGCCGGTTGGCTGACTGGGGTGGCTTGCTCGCCGTCGGCCTTGCCGAACATCTTCTTGAGTGCTTTGAGCACGGTCATCTCGTCATTGGTTAAGGAGTGAACGGCTGCCAGTGTAAAGCAAGAAGCCGGCGCGGCGAAGTACCGCAGCCGGCCGGCATAATCTGGCGGTATCGGCGGTCTTGCCCTCAGGATGACGGCAGATTGGCGAGCAGCAGACGCTGCACGTTGCCGCCCATGATGGCGGCGATGTCCGCCTGGCTGAACCCGGCTCCGAGCAGGCCTTCGGTCAGCAGCGCCAGGCCGGTGACGTCGAACGGGGCATGGATGGTGCCGTTGAAATCCGAGCCGAGGGCGACGTGCTCCACGCCCACCAGGTCCGCGGTGTAGCGGATGGCTTTGACAATGGCCTCGACCGAGGTGGCGCAGACGGCGGCGTCCCAGTAGCCGATACCGATCACCCCGCCGGTGGCCGCGATGGCCTTGAGGTGGCGATCGCTGAGGTTGCGCGGGCCGGGGCAGGTGCCCTCCACGCCGCTGTGCGACACCAGCACCGGGCGCGAGGCGAACGCTAGCACGTCATCGATCAGCGGGCGGGAGGCGTGGGCCAGGTCGATCAGCATCGCCTTGTCTTCCAGGCGTTTGACCACGCGGCGACCGAAGGAGGTCAGGCCGCCCTTGTCCAGGCCGTGGGCCGAGCCGCCGACCTCGTTGTCGAAGAAGTGCACCAGGCCGGTGATGCGAAAGCCCGCGTCATACAGGCGGTCGACGTTCTCCAGCTTGCCTTCCAGCGGTTGCAGGCCTTCGGTGGCCAGCAGGGCGGCGACGCGCTGCGGGTCCTTGTTCCAGGCCGCGATGAAGGCGGACAGGTCGTCGCGGGTACGGATCATCACCAGGCGACCATCGCTGCCGGCGGCCTCGTGGAGCTTGTCGGCCTGGTACAGCGCACGGTGCAGCAGGCTGTCCCAGGTTTCCTTCGGCCAGCGCTGGGCCATTACCAGCAGGGTGACGTTGTCGCTGTCGGCGGCGTTGCGCTCGTAATTGAGCCCGCGCGGGGTCTTGGTCACGGTGGAGAACACCTGCAGGCCGACCTGGCCGTCCAGCAGGCGCGGCAGGTCGGAGTGCCCGTAGCTGTAGCGCTTGAGCAGGTCACGCTCCCAGAGCAGGGCGTCGTCGTGCAGGTCGGCGATGAACAGAGTGTCGTGCAGGGCCTTGGCCTGTTCGTTGGCGCTATAGGGTGCCGCGTTCTCGACGCTGTTCATGTAGCGGTCGAGCAGCGAGGGTAGGGTGAAGAAGATTCCGGCACCTGCGACGGCGAGAATCGGCAGGGCGAGCAGCAAGCGTTTGCGCATGGAGATAGGCCTTCCGGGCTTTATTGTTGTGCCGCGACTCTAGCAAAGCGTTCGCCCGCCGGAACATGGCCTTTTCGGCCAAATTACCAGCTTGATGGGGGATGATCAGTGAGTTTTGCAGCGTATCGCCGGCGCATCAGCCGCACAGGCAGTTTCGGCCCTGTTCCTTGGCCTGGTAGAGCGCCCGGTCGGCACGGTCGATCAGGCCCTGCAAGTCGTCCCGTGGCTGCATCTGCGCCAGGCCGATGGAGACGGTGACGCCGGGCAGGATGCCCATCGGCGAATAGAACGACTGGGTCCGTTCCACGCTCTGGCGCAGGCGCTCGCCGATGCCGCGCGCGTCGTCCGGCCCGAGCTCGGGCAGGAGAATGACGAATTCCTCGCCGCCGAAACGGGTCAGGCTGTCTTTCGGCCGCAGCTGGCTGCGCAGGGTCTGCGCCACCATGCACAGGGCGTAGTCGCCGGCGAGGTGGCCATGCTGGTCGTTGTAGGCCTTGAAGTGATCCACATCCAGCATCAGCAGGCACAGCGGCTGTTCGTCGAAGGCGCAGCGGGTGCTTTCGCGCTCGAACACCGGCTCCAGCCAGCGGCGGTTAAAGGCGCCGGTGAGGGTGTCGATGTTGGCATTCTGCTCACTGTGCAGGATCAGCTGGTTGCCCTGACGCACCCGGTCGCACAGCAGCTCCAGCAGGTTCTGCATCAGTTGCGGCGAGTGCTGGAACAGTTTGACCAGCGATTCGCGGTGCAGGCGCAGCACCGAGCACGGCTGGCTGGCCACCACATAGGCGGACGGATGCTCGTTGTCGATGAAGCTGATTTCACCGGCGCAGTCGCCGGGAACCAGGGTGCTCACGGGCGGGTTGTCCAGGGAGCCGAGGTAAACCTCGAACTGGCCGTCGAGCAGCAGGTAGAGGTACTGGTTGCGGCTGAAGGGCGACAGCAGGATTTCGCCGGTTTCCACGTCACAGGCGCGAAATTCCCGCAGCAACTGGTCGATGCTGTTGGCGGCGACATTATTGAACAGTCGCAGATTGCGGATCTGCTGCAGGTTGGCCTGCCAGGGTGCTTTTTTCATGGTGACGGGTAGGTTGCCGGGTCTGCCTGAGGCAGGGGGCATCGCGAACACTCCGTGTCATCGGGCGAACACCTTGTATGACAGTATTACCCGGCACGGTGGCTGACAATCCTGGAGCGTGAACCGGTGGACAGGGCGTTGCCGAATCTGACGGTTGCGTCACAAATGGGCGCCTCCCTGCGCCCGTTGTGCGTCAGTGGGGCGCGTGGACCACGCAGCCCACGGCGAAACCGGCCAGGCGTTCGTGCACGGTTTTTTCCAGGTGGGCGCTGCCGGGTGGCAGGTGGACATGGGCGAGCTGGCCCTGCTGGTCGTCGCTCAGCACCTCGACCCGGATGTCACCGTCCAGCTCGTGCAGGGCCGCCTGGTAGACGCGGCGAATGGCATCGAAGCGCAGGGCCGGCTTGAAGGTCTTGCCGACTGCGGTGAGGGGGATGGCATCGATCAGCCAGGCATCCTTGGGCACCGCGGCGCGTTCGTGGATGTGCGCGGCGGCATGGCTGAGCAGCTCCGCTTCGCTGGCCTGGCTGCCGGGCTTGAGCTGGATGTACACCACCGGCAATTCGCCGGCCTTTTCGTCCGGCTTGCCGACGGCGGCAGCCAGGGCCACGGCCGGGTGCTTGTGCAGCGCCTCTTCGATCATCTGCGGGTCGATGTTGTGCCCGCCGCGGATGATCAGGTCCTTGCTGCGGCCGGTCAGCCAGATGTAGCCATCGGCATCGACCCGGCCCAGGTCACCGGTGTTGAACCAGTCGCCATCGACCCAGATGCCCTGGTTCTTGCTGGCTTGCAGGTAGCCCTTGAACACCGTGGCGCCGCGAATGCACAGGTTGCCGATCTCGTTGGGCTGCGCCTCGCGCAGGTAGTTGCCCTGGTCGTCGAGCACCTTGATGCTCACCTGGCAGTACGGCATCGGCAGGCCGATGGAACCGGGCCGCCGCTCACCGGCGGGCGGGTTGGCGCAGCTGCCGCAGGTGCCTTCGGTGAGGCCATAGCCTTCGAGCAGGGTCAGGCCGGTCTTCACCTCGAACTGGCGGATCAGCTCCACCGGCATCGGTGCTGCCCCGCACAGCGCGTACTTCAGGGACGACAGGTCGTGCCCCTCGCTCGGGATCTGCAGCAGGCCGGCGTAGATGGTCGGCACACCGCTGAAGAAACTGACCTTGTGACGCTCGATGATCGACCAGAAGTGGCTGATCAAGGTGGTGTTGCGGTAGCCCTGGGGCGTGGCCAGCAGGACTTCAGCCCCGCCGATGAAGGCGGTCAGGCCGGTGACGATCACGCCGTTGACGTGGAACAGCGGTAGCCCGCAGAGGGTGACATCGCCGGGGCCGAAACGGGTCACCAGGTTCATGCTGTAGGCCATGGCCACTTCGTTGCCGTGGCTGTGCGGTGCCAGCTTCGGCGTGCCGGTGGTGCCACCGGTGTGGAAGTAGCTGGCGATGTCATCGGCCTGGATGCGGCGTCCGCTTTCCAGGTGATCGGCCGGGCAGGCGGCAATCAGTTCGTCGAAATCCAGCACGCCGTCCGGCAGCGGGCCGCGCTGCGCCTTGATCGCGTCGCGCTGGGCATCGGGCAGCAGATTGGCCATGTCCACGCAGATGATCGCCTTGAGTTCCGGCAATTGGTCGCGCAGGGCGTCGACCTTGGCCCACAGGTCGGTGCCGGGGAAGGGCGCCAGGGTCACCAGCAGTTCGGAGTCGGAGGCGTGGATCAGCTCGGCGATGTGCTCGGCATCCAGCAGCGGGTTGATGGCGTTGACGATGCCTGCCGCCTCGCCGCCCCAGATCGTGAAATGGGTCTGCGGCAGGTTGGGCAGGAGAAACGACACCGCCTTGCCCGGGCGCAGGCCCAGGCGGTGGAAGGCGTTGGCGGTCTGGGTGATCTTGCCCAGCAGTTGCGGGTAGGTCAGGCGGTACACCGGCTCGCCGGGTTGCCCCTGGAGCAGGAACGACAGGGCCGGTGCCTGGGGATGAAGCTGCGCGGTGCGCTGGATCAGTTCATAGGTGCTGGCCGGCAGGTCGCGCTCGGCCAGCGGGGTCTGTTCGATCTGCTCGATGTCACGCCGGGTACGGATAACGGGTAAATCGTTCATCGGAAGCTCTCATGCGCGGGATCAACGGGCGAGTCGTTCCTCCAGCCAGTCGGCGATGTCGCGGATTTCCTCCGGCCGGACTTCATGGGCCATCGGGTAGTCGCGCCATTGCACCGTGATACCGCGGGCCGCCAGGAAGTCATGGGCGGCACGGCCCATGGTCGGGGTGACGACGTCATCGAATGTGCCATGCAAGCAAAGCACCGACAGTTGTTTTTTTGTATCCGCCCACTGCAAGTCGTCGCTGAAGGTCGGCGCATAGGTCGAGAGCGCCAGCACGCCTCCCAGGGGATGGTCCCAGCGCAGGAAGGCGGTATGCAGCACCACCGCGCCGCCCTGGGAGAAACCGGCCAGGACGATGCGCGCCGGGTCCACGCCGGCGTCACGCTGCGCCTCGATCAGGCCGATCACCTGCTGGGCGGAGGCTTCCAGCTGTTCACGGTTGATCGCCCGGGCCGGGCTCATGGCCAGGATGTCGTACCAGCTGGGCATGGCCCAGCCACCGTTGATCGTTACCGCTTGGGTCGGTGCCTGCGGTAACACGAAACGGGTGGTCTTCAGGCGTTCCTGCAGCGCCTCCGCGACCGGCAGGAAGTCGTAGCGGTCCGCGCCCAGGCCGTGAAGCCAGATGACACAAGCGTCTGCGGCGCGTGTGGGCTCGAGAATCAGCGGTTCGTTCATGTGTGGCTCCAGTGTGGTGCGCCTGCGCATTTTTGGTGCGTCTGGATTTTCAAAGAGGGGCTAATCTGTGAACAAGTTGTCGCAAGCGTACAAGTTTTACTCTTGACCTGCCCGTATGGTGCTCCTGGCACAGTGCTGGTATGGGCTTTGCTATAACCAACCGGGACTGACGCCGTCGCCCGGTCGGGGTAACACTGCGACCAGATAGGGCACGGAGCAGACGGGAAGCCAATTTGATGGGGGTTTCCAAGAGGTTCGTCCGAGGTGAAACATCGGGCGAGTGGCAAATTGCTATCCGTCTCTAGTCCATTCAACCAATGGGCGGGCGAGGGTATGGCTGATCGCAGGATCGGCAACTAGACTCTCGCCGTGGTCCGCACCCCGGTTGACCGCGTTGCTGCCGACGCGTTCGACGTGCCCCATAAGGGTACGGTGGTAGGACCGAGACTCCAAACACAACAAAAGCAACTGGAGGTTTTTAATGAAGATGGTGAAATCCACCCTGGCTATTCTGACCACCGCCACCGTTCTCGGTGTCAGCGGCTTCGCCCAAGCAGGCGCAACCCTGGACGCGGTACAGAAGAAAGGTTTCGTACAGTGCGGGATCAGCGATGGTCTGCCTGGCTTCTCCTACGCCGACGAAAAAGGCAACTACCTGGGTCTGGACGTCGATGTGTGCCGCGCCGTGGCAGCAGCCGTGTTCGGCGACGCGACCAAGGTCAAGTACAGCCCGCTGACCGCCAAGGAGCGCTTCACCGCGCTGCAGTCCGGCGAAGTCGACATCCTCTCGCGTAACACCACCTGGACCAGCTCGCGCGACGCGGCCCTGGGCCTGAACTTCACCGGCACCAACTACTACGACGGCCAGGGCTTCCTGGTGAACAAGAAGCTGGGCGTTTCCAGCGCCAAGGAACTCGACGGCGCAACCGTCTGCATCCAGGCCGGTACCACCACCGAGCTGAACCTGTCCGACTACTTCCGCGCCAATGGCCTGAAGTACACCCCCATCACCTACGATACCTCCGACGAGAGCGCCAAGTCGGTCGAAGCCGGCCGTTGCGACGTGCTGACCTCCGACCAGTCGCAGCTGTACGCACAGCGCATCAAGCTGGCCAACCCGGACGACTACGTCGTACTGCCGGAAGTGATCTCCAAGGAGCCTCTGGGCCCGGTCGTGCGCCAGGGTGACGAAGAGTGGTTCGACATCGTGCGCTGGTCGCTGTTCGCCATGCTCAACGCTGAAGAGCTGGGCATCACCTCGGCCAACGTTGAAGAACAGGCCAAATCCACCAAGAACCCGGACGTCGCCCGTCTGCTGGGTACCGAAGGTGAGTTCGGCAAGGACCTGAAACTGCCGAAAGACTGGGCTGTGAAGATCGTCAAGCAAGTCGGTAACTACGGCGAAAGCTTCGACCGCAACGTCGGCGCCGGTAGCGAGCTGAAAATCGAACGTGGCTTGAACGCCCTGTGGAACAAAGGTGGTCTGCAGTACGCACCGCCAGTGCGCTGACCGTCTTGCCGGTGTTCCGTCCTGGAGCGCCGGCACTGTTCTGATGACGTGAACCCCATGCCCGCGCAAGCGGGCATGGGTGTTCCATGAGGGCTCCTATGCAAACTACCGCAAATGCCTCTCGCCCCCGTGGTTCGGTGTGGACCGATCCCAAGGTGCGAGCGTGGCTGTTCCAGATCATCGCCGTGGTCGCCGTCGTGGCGCTCGGCTGGTATCTGTTCGACAACACCCAGACCAACCTCGAGAAGCGCGGCATCATTTCTGGCTTCGCGTTCCTCAACAACAGTGCCGGTTTCGGCATTGCCCAGCACCTGATCGATTACACCGAGAGCAACTCCTACGGACGCGTGTTCGTCATCGGCCTGCTCAACACCCTGCTGGTGTCGGTGATCGGTATCGTTCTGGCGACGCTGCTGGGGTTCCTGCTCGGTGTCGCCCGGCTGTCGCCCAACTGGCTGATCAGCAAGCTGGCCACCGTGTACATCGAGATCTTCCGTAACATTCCCCCGTTGCTGCAGATCTTCTTCTGGTACTTCGCCGTGATGCTGTCGCTGCCGGGGCCTCGGCAGAGCCTGGACGTTGGCGATACCTTCTTCCTCAACAGCCGTGGCCTGTACCTGCCGTCCCCGGACCCGACCGACAGCTTCGGCCTGTTCTTCGGCGCGGTGGTCATCGCCATCATCGGCAGCGTCCTGTTCGCCCGCTGGTCGAAGGCCAACTTCGAGAAGACCGGCAAGAAAGTCCCCGTCACCTTCGGCGCGTTGCCGCTGCTGGTGGTGCTGCCGGGCCTGGCGATGCTGTTCAGTGGCTCGCCCGTGCATTGGAGCGTGCCGGAGCTGACCGGGTTCAACTTCCGTGGCGGCTGGGTCCTGATCCCCGAGCTGCTGGCGCTGACCCTGGCACTGACCATCTACACCGCGGCCTTCATCGCCGAGAACGTGCGTTCGGGGATCATGGCGGTCAGCCATGGCCAGACCGAAGCCGCGCGCTCGCTCGGGCTGCCGGCCGGCAAGACGCTGCGCCTGGTGATCATCCCGCAGGCCCTGCGCGTGATCATCCCGCCGTTGACCAGTCAGTACCTCAACCTGGCGAAGAACTCGTCCCTGGCCGCCGGTATCGGTTACCCGGACATGGTGTCGCTGTTCGCCGGTACGGTGCTCAACCAGACCGGTCAGGCCATCGAGGTGATCGCGATCACCATGAGCGTGTACCTGGCCATCAGCATCAGCATTTCCATGTTGATGAACTGGTACAACAAGCGCATTGCGCTGATCGAGCGGTAAGGAGCAGCCATGCAGAACCATACGTTCAAACCTGATCTTCCGCCGCCGCGCATGAGCGTCGGCATGCTGGGCTGGCTGCGCGCCAACTTGTTCTCCAACTGGTTCAACAGCCTGCTGACCCTGCTGGCGCTGTACCTGGTATGGCTGATCGTCCCGCCGCTGGTGCAGTGGGCCTTCATCGACGCCGACTGGGTTGGCACCACCCGTGCCGACTGCACCTCCGGTGGCGCGTGCTGGGTGTTCGTGCAGCAGCGCTTCGGCCAGTTCATGTACGGGTTCTACCCGACCGAACTGCGCTGGCGCGTCGACCTGACCCTGTGGCTCGCCATCATCGGTGCCGCGCCGCTGTTCGTCTCGGCGATGCCACGCAAGGCGCTGTACGGCCTGTGCTTCCTGGTGGTCTATCCGGTCGTGGCCTTCTGGCTGCTGCACGGTGGCTTCCTGGGCCTGTCGACGGTCTCGACCAGCCAGTGGGGCGGCCTGATGCTGACCCTGGTGATCGCCGCTGTCGGTATCGCCGGTGCGCTGCCGCTGGGCATCCTGCTGGCGCTCGGTCGCCGTTCGGACCTGCCGGCCATCCGCGTGATCTGCGTGACCTTCATCGAGTTCTGGCGCGGTGTGCCGCTGATCACCGTGCTGTTCATGTCCTCGGTGATGCTGCCGCTGTTCCTGCCCGAAGGCATGAGCTTCGACAAGCTGATGCGTGCCCTGATCGGCGTCATCCTGTTCCAGTCGGCCTACATCGCCGAAGTGGTGCGTGGTGGCCTGCAGGCCATCCCCAAGGGCCAGTACGAAGCCGCTGCGGCCATGGGCCTGGGCTACTGGCGGATGATGGGCCTGGTGATCCTGCCGCAAGCCCTGAAGATGGTCATCCCGGGCATCGTCAACACCTTTATCGCGCTGTTCAAGGACACCAGCCTGGTGATCATCATCGGCCTGTTCGACCTGCTCAACAGCATCAAGCAAGCCACCACCGACCCGGCCTGGCTGGGTATGGCCACCGAAGGCTATGTCTTCGCCGCCCTGGTGTTCTGGATTTTCTGTTTCGGTATGTCCCGCTACTCCTTGCATCTGGAGCGCAAGCTGGACACTGGCCACAAGCGTTAGGAGCTAACCCATGAGTGAAGTCAACAAGCAACCTGCGCCGGCTGACGGCATGATCCAGATGCAAGGCGTGCACAAGTGGTACGGCCAGTTCCACGTGCTCAAGGACATCAACCTGAACGTGCAGCAGGGCGAGCGTATCGTCCTCTGCGGCCCGTCGGGTTCCGGCAAGTCCACCACCATCCGCTGCCTCAACCGCCTGGAAGAACACCAGCAGGGGCGCATCGTGGTCGACGGCACCGAACTGACCCATGACCTCAAGCACATCGAGACCGTGCGCCGTGAAGTCGGCATGGTGTTCCAGCATTTCAACCTGTTCCCGCACCTCACCGTGCTGCAGAACTGCACCCTGGCACCGATGTGGGTGCGCAAGATGCCCAAGCGCCAGGCCGAGGAAATCGCCATGCACTTCCTGGAGCGCGTGCGCATCCCGGAACAGGCCAACAAGTACCCGGGCCAGCTCTCCGGCGGTCAGCAGCAGCGCGTGGCGATTGCCCGCGCGCTGTGCATGAAGCCGAAGATCATGCTGTTCGACGAGCCGACCTCGGCACTCGACCCGGAAATGGTGAAGGAAGTACTCGACACCATGATCGGCCTGGCAGAAGACGGCATGACCATGCTGTGCGTGACCCACGAAATGGGCTTCGCCCGCACCGTGGCCAACCGCGTGATCTTCATGGACAAAGGTGAAATCGTCGAACAGGCGGAACCCAACACCTTCTTCACCAACCCGCAGAACGAACGCACCAAGCTGTTCCTCAGCCAGATCATTCACTGATCCGGGCGGGTATCGAAAAAGGAGCCTTCGGGCTCCTTTTTTATTGAGGTTGAATAGGTGTTCCTCGGACTGTCGCGGTCCCGTTAGAAAAGCTCGCGGACAAGTCCGCTCCTACAAAGGCGACCGCGCTCCACTGTAGGAGAGGCCTTGGCCTCGAGCTCTGCCTCCTGACCGCCCCCGGGCGCGCCCTGCGCCCGCTGCGGGACGTCTGTTTACTGACCTGCCGCTGGTGACGCAGAGCGTCACGGGATTGGGCTACCACGCGGAGCGTGGGAGCCATCAGCGTTTCGTCACCCCTCCGCCTGATCGTTCCCACGCTCCGCGTGGGAACGCTGCTCCGGACGCTCTGCGTCCGCTACGCACCGCAGGCTTCCAGCACCTTCGTGTAAAGGTTCTATAGACAAAGAGCCCCGGACTAGAGGCTCCCGAGCAACCATCTCTCGCGTCGATGTTTACCATCACCTCAATGAAGTTCTCTTAAAAATCCCCTCCCGTAACATCTGCTCCATACCAACCCACAACACCCCGGAGCACACCATCATGAAACGCCAACTCATCCTCAGCGTTGCTTTCACTGTACTGGCCGCCAACGTATTCGCTGCCTCTTCCGCCCAACCTGTCGTCGCCGAAGGCGGTGCTGATCGCCTGATCGAAAGCCGTGTTGCCGAAGGTGGTTCGGACCGCCTGATCGAAAACCGCGTCGCTGAAGGTGGTTCCGACCGTCTGATCGAAAACCGCGTTGCCGAAGGTGGCTCGGATCGCCTGATCGAAAACCGTGTCGCTGAAGGTGGTTCGGATCGCCTGATCGAGAACCGCGTTGCTGAAGGTGGTTCGGATCGCCTGATCGAAAGCCGTGTTGCCTGAGACCGCGCCGACCCATCGATCGAGATTTCAGCATGACCCCAACGCAGTGGCTGACCTGAAAAAACCGGCTTACCCAGCCGGTTTTTTTTCGCCTGTCGATTGCTCTGCTGTCCTGCGAGACGGCTGGGGCAGGGTGAGGTGCAGGCGTTTGCGGAAGGCGCCCGGGGTTTCGCCGCTGAGTTGCTTGAACAGTTTGGCGAAGGTGGCGCGGTCGGCGTAGCCGACCTTTTCAGCCACCTGTTCCAGGGTGTGGGCAGGATTGCGCAGGGCCTGCTGGGCCTGGCCGATGCGCAGGCGTTGCAGGTAATCGTTGGGCGTCATCCCGGTGCAGGCCTTGAAGCGCCTGAGCAGTGTCCGGGGTGAGCAATTGGCCTGCTCGGCCAGGCGGTTGAGGTCGATGGCGTCGGCATGGTGCTGCTGCATCCACTGCAACAGCGGCTCGATCTGCCGGTCGCGGGCCGGGTTGGCGGGGATCAGCGGGGCATGGCGCAGCTGACCGGTGCGCCGGCCGTCCACCACCAGGGTGTTGGCCACCTGTTCGGCCAGCGCATCGCCGGCGTGCCAGGCGATCAGGTACAGGCACAGGTCCAGGCCGGCCTGGGCGCCGCCGGAGCTGAGGATCGGGCCGTCGTGGCAGACCAGTGCGTCGATGTCCAGCCGGGCGCCCGGGAAGCGCTGGCGAAACGGGTTGGCCAGCGCCCAGTGGGTCGTCGCGCGCCGACCGTCGAACAGGCCGGCAGCGCCCAGCAGGAAGGCCGCGCTGCACAGGCTGGCGATCTGCTGGTGGGCGGGGCGTTGCGTGAGCCAGGCCAGCAGAGGGGCGTTGGCCGCCAGGCAGGCATCGATGGCACTGCCGGTGGCCGGGACGATCAGCACATCGGCTGTCTCGGCCACTGCCAGGTCGCCGTCCATCTGGATACGGGCGAAGCCCAGGTCTACCGGCTGTCCGTCGGCGCTGACCCGCTGCACCGTGAACAGCGGGCGGCCGGCCAGGTGGTTGGCCAGGCCGAAGGCATCATTGGCCAGGCTCAGGCTGGCACAGACGGTTTGCGGGCAGACGTACAGGGCGATCGCGGGCATGGGGCGATTCCGACCGAAGGATGGCGATTATTGACACAAAGTTGGCGATTTAGCCAATCGCGGCCTGACGCGTTGCGCGCAATACTGTGGCTATTCCTTCCTGCGGAGACGCCCCATGAGCCACCCCAATGCCGAGCTGATCACCCGCTTCTACGAAGCCTTCCAGCGTCTGGACGCCGAAGCCATGGCGGCCTGCTACACCCCGGACGTGCGCTTCAGCGACCCGGTCTTCCAAGACCTGCGCGGCACCGAGGCGGGAGACATGTGGCGCATGCTGGCGTCCAAGGCCCAGGGGTTTTCCCTGACCTTCGATAGCGTGCAGGCCGATGACCGGCAGGGCAGCGCGCGCTGGGTCGCCACTTACCTGTTCAGTCAGACCGGCAACACCGTGGTCAACCACATCGAGGCGCGCTTCGTCTTCCGCGACGGGCTGATCGCCGAGCACCGCGACAGCTTCGATCTGTGGCGCTGGGCCCGCCAGGCGCTGGGGGCCAAGGGCCTGCTGCTGGGCTGGGCGCCGCCGGTGCAGAATGCCATTCGTCGCCAGGCCGGCAAGGGTCTGCAGCAATTTCGTGCCGGTCGTCAGCTGCACGGGATATAGGTGCTTTAACGAACGGAATGGTAGGCTTTCTGGTCTTAACTTCCGATAACGCCAGACCGTATTGCAGCGTCTGGGTATTCGTTGATGGAAGAACCCGTCCTAGAGAGCCTGACAATGAGTGCACTGATGCTGTCCGCAAGTAAAGCCAAGGCCTGGAGCGTGCATGCCGTCACCGCGAGCGGTGTCATCCTGGGGCTGCTGGCGCTGCTGGCGGTTCTCGACGGGCGGCCGCAGGTCTGCCTCATGTGGCTGGGCCTGGCGCTGCTGGTGGACGGCCTGGACGGCACCCTGGCGCGCAAGTTCGACGTCAAGGTGGTGCTGCCCCATTTCGATGGCTCCACCCTGGACCTGGTCATCGACTACCTGACCTACGTGTTCATCCCGGCGATCTTCGTCTACCGCTTCATCGAGCTGCCGGACTACACCCTGTTGCCGGCGGTGGGGCTGATCCTGCTGTCGTCGCTGTTCTGCTTCTGCAACGTCAACATGAAGAGCAAGGACAACTACTTCGTCGGCTTCCCGGCCGCCTGGAACGTGGTGGTGGTCTACCTTTACCTGCTGGACTTCGACCCCTGGCTGAGCTTCCTCACCATCGTCGTGCTGGCTGCCCTGACCCTGACCCGCATGAAGTTCCTGCACCCGTTCCGGGTCCGGGAGTTCATGGCGGTGAACATCGCCGTGACCATGGTGTGGATGGCCTCCTGCGCGCTGCTGATCCTGCAGTACCCGCTCAACCAGACCTGGCTGCTGGTGATCTGGGGCCTGGCGTCCGCCTATTTCGTCGGCGTCTGCCTGTGGCGCACCGCCCGCGAGTGGCTGGCCTGAGTGTCCGAGGCAGCACCCGCCGTCGAGAAAGCCTGGTTCGTCTACCTGGTGCGTGCGCAGAACGGCGCGCTGTACTGCGGCATCAGCGATGACCCGCAACGGCGCTTCGCCCAGCACCAGAGCGGCAAAGGCGCGCGCTTTTTCTTTTCCAGCCCGGCTATCGCCCTGGTCTACACCGAAGCCTGCGCGGGCAAGGGCGATGCCCTGCGCCGCGAACGGGCGATCAAGCGCCTGAGCAAGGCGGCCAAGGAAGTGCTGGTGGCGACGGCGTTGCCGGCCGTCATCGGCGTGGTTGATAACGCACCATCACCCTGATCGGGTAGGCCGCAACGGCAGGGCCGATTAAGCTGGGCGTTCATCCAGCCATGCGGAGACCGCCATGCCCGAGTTGATCTTGCACCATTACCCGACCTCGCCCTTCGCCGAGAAGGCGCGCCTGCTGTTGGGGTTCAAGCAACTGCCGTGGCGCTCGGTGATGATCCCGCCGATCATGCCCAAGCCGGACCTGGTCGCCCTGACCGGCGGCTACCGCAAGACCCCGGTGCTGCAGGTCGGTGCCGACATCTACTGCGACACCGCCCTGATCGCGCGACGCCTGGAGGCGGAGAAACCGACACCGACGCTGTTTCCCCATGGCCAGCACTTCACCGTGGCGAGCCTGGCGCAGTGGGCCGACTCGGTGCTGTTCCAGCACGCGGTGAGCCTGGTGTTCCAGCCCGAATCCATCGCGGCGCGTTTCGGCAAGCTGCCGCCGGAATTCCTCAAGGCCTTCGTCGCCGATCGCTCGGCGCTGTTCAGCGGCGGCCTGGCGACCCGCCTGCCGGCCGAGACGGCCAAGCACCAGTGGCCGAGCCTGATGGCCCGTTTGCAACAGCAGCTGGAGCGTGACCCGGGTGGTTTCCTGTTCGGCGAGCCTTCGCTGGCGGATGTGGCTGTGGCGCACCCGCTGTGGTTCCTGCGTGGCACACCGGTCACCGCGCCCCTGGTCAACGATTACCCGGCCGTCGCGGCCTGGCTGGAGCGGGTGCTGGGCTTTGGTCACGGCACGCCGAGCGAGCTGAGCAGCGAAGAGGCCATCGGCATCGCCCGCGACGCCACTCCGGTGCCGCTGCCCCAGGAGGAGTTCGTCGACCCGAATGGCTTCGTGCCGGGTCAGCAGGTGGCGATTTGCGCTATCGATTACGGGGTCGACCCGGTGGAAGGGGAGCTGGTGTTCAGCGGCCGCGAAGTGCTGACCCTGCGCCGCGAAGACCCGCGCGCCGGCACCGTCCATGTGCACTTCCCGCGCGTGGGGTTCCGCATCGAGGCCCGCTAGTTCCCGTAGCTGCCAGACAGCAAAACGCCCGGCATGCCGGGCGTTTTGCATTTCGCACGCTGTGGTCTGGACGCGGAGCGTCCGGGGATGCATTCCCACGCGGAGCATGGGAACGATCGGTCCGGAGGTGCGTGCTCGATCGTCGAGCTCGAGGCCAAGGCCTCTCCTACAGGGACCTGCGGTCTGCTTCTGTAGGAGCGGACTTGTCCGCGAGCTTTTCTTCCCGCGTCCTCTGTTACTTGCGGCGCTTCAGCTGATCGGTCAGCTGCGTGGGCAGGTTGCGGATGATCAGGGTGTCCTGGGTTTCGTCGTATTCGATCTTCGAACCCAGCAGGTGGGCTTCGAAGCTGATCGACAGGCCTTCGGCGCGGCCGGTGAAGCGGCGGAACTGGCTCAGGGTGCGCTTGTCGGCGGGGATCTCGGGCGACAGGCCGTAGTCCTTGTTGCGGATATGGTCGTAGAAGGCCTTGGGGCGCTCCTCGTCGATCAGCCCGGACAGTTCTTCCAGGGTCATGGGCTCGCCCATCTTGGCCTGGCTGGTGGCGTAGTCGACCAGGGTGTCGGTCTTGGCGCGGGCCTGTTCTTCCGGCAGGTCTTCGCTCTCGACGAAGTCGCTGAAGGCCTTGAGCAGGGTGCGGGTCTCGCTGGGTGAGTCGACGCCTTCCTGGCAGCCGATGAAGTCGCGGAAGTATTCCGAGACCTTCTTGCCGTTCTTGCCCTTGATGAACGAGATGTACTGCTTGGAGTGGCTGTTGTTGCGCCACTCGGAAATGTTGATGCGTGCCGCCAGGTGCAGTTGGCCGAGGTCCAGGTGCTTGGCCGGGGTCACGTCCAGGGCATCGTTCACCGCCACGCCGTCGCTGTGGTGCAGCAGGGCGATGGCCAGGTAGTCGGTCATGCCTTGCTGGTAGTGGGCGAACAGCACGTGGCCGCCGACCGAGAGGTTGGACTCCTCCATCAGCTTCTGCAGATGCTCGACGGCCTGGCGGCTGAAGGCGGTGAAATCCTGGCTGTCGTCGAGGTAGGCCTGCAGCCAGCCGCTGAACGGGTAGGCCCCGGACTCGCTGTGAAAGAACCCCCAGGCCTTGCCCTGCTTGGCGTTGTAGCTCTCGTTGAGGTCGGCGAGCATGTTCTCGATGGCCTGCGAGGCACCCAGCTCGGTATCGCGGGCGTGCAGCACGGCGGGTGTGCCGTCGGGCTTCTTGTCGATCAGGTGGACGATGCAATGGCGGATCGGCATGGCGGTCTCGTGCTGAAGTGAAACAGGCGCGCAGTTTACCTGAAGCGGCGGTACGCGCTCATGACCGATCGGCAATCAGTCGCGGCTGAAGCCTCTCCCACAAAAGCCCTTCGCACAACCATGTCGATCACTATGTAGGGTGGATGTCGCTTTTCACATCCACCATGGCAGTTGCCTGATGAGGAGGTATCGACCTGGGGGAGGCGCTTCAGTGGCGATCGTTGCGGTTGAAGCCCTCTCACCTGTTTTACTCGTGCTCCGGTGCGCGCCGTTGCTGCAGCGCGCGCAGGCGGTTGATCACGTAGCGCAGGTGCATGTGCAGTTCGTACAGCTCGTGGGAGTAGGAGAGCGGTACGTCGACCGCCGCCAGCTCGTCTTCCAGCTGTTCCAGGCGCTGGATCTCGCTGTCCAGCTCGTCCGGCAGCGACCCGGCGTGCAGCTTGCGGTCGATGTCGCGCAGGTACTTGTACCAGCGGTAGATGCGCGCGCGGATGCGCCACTGGTAGATCGGTCCCACGGCCTTGAACAGGGGGATCATGACCACGATCAGCGGGATCAGCAGAATGATGTAGCGGTCGGCCAGCGAAGCGATGCGGAACGGCAGGTAGCGCTGCAGGAACGGCAGGCCGTTGCTGTAGTAGTGCTCGGCGTCCTTGTGCAGCTCGAAGGTGCGCGGCTCGGCGCTGGGGTAGGTGCCGGCGGGGTCGAGCAGGTTGCCGTTCTTCATCACTTCACGGGTGGCGGCGAGGAACAGCGGCACCAGTCCCGGGTTGAAGTCGTCGTTGACCACCAGGGTGGCCACCGGCGACAGGGTCACGACATCCCGGTCCGGCGCGTTGCTGGCAAGGTCGAGCAGGCCTTCGCCGACCCGGACCTGGGTGAAGAAGGGCAGGCGTGCCTCGTAGGCCGCCGCGCGGCGGAAATGCGCCAGGGCGATGTCCGGGTGGGCCGCCAGTTGCTGCACCAGGGCGTTCTCCGCCGGGCCGACGAAGAAGCCGGCGTCCAGCTCGCCGGCCATCAGGGCCCGCGCGGCCTTGCCGCCGCCGATGCTTTGCCAGGTTTCGGGATACTGGTCGCCCGCGATGCCGTTGGCGCCGAGCACGGCGTCGCTGGCGGCACGGGTACCACTGCCTTCGCCGCCCAGCGCCAGGCGCAGCGGCTTGAGATCAGCGATGCGGTCCAGGCTCACCGCGCGGCGGTGGAACAACCACAGCGGTTCCTGGTAGATGGCGCCCAGGCTGTTCAGGCGCTCCCGCTCGCCGGCGCTCACCTGGCGCTCCAGGCCGCTCTGCACCAGGGCGATCTGCACGGACGGGTCATCGGCCAGCAGTTGCTGCAGGTTGTCACGTGAGCCGGAGGTGGGCACCAGGTTCAGCTCGAAGCCTTCCTTGGCCAGTTCTTCCTTGAGGTGCTCGGCGAACTGCTGGTAGGCGCCACCGCTGGTGCCGGTGGCCATGCTGGCGCTCATCGGCGGTGGTGGGGCGACGAAATGGAACAGCGCCCAGACAAGTGCGCCGACCACCGGGACGATCCACAGGTTGGCCAGCAGCATGATTTTCAGGTCGTTGAGCACGCGGGGCATGGGGCTTCCTTTCAGCGGGTTCTCGGCAAGCATAGAACCCGATTGCACCTGCGGTCACCCCATGAGCCGCCCCTGGGACGGACTACGAACGCGCCGAGTGGTCGAGAGGCCGGCGGCTGTGCGCAAGGCGCGCCTGGTCGAGTACCGCCAGCAGCGCCAGCAAGCCCACGGCGTACCAGGCGTCGATGCCGAGCATCACCAGCACCGCCGCACACAACAGCGTGCTGAGCCCGGCGATCCAGCGCCAGATGCCGCGCAGCAGCACCCAGCCGGCCACCATGCTCAGCAGGTAGATGACCACGAAGTTGCCGTTGGCGTAGCGAATCAGCTGGTCCACCGACACCGACAGGCTCCAGGTCAGCGTGGCGCAGAGCGCACAGCTCAGCACCACCAGCCACAGCGCCCGCGCCGGCACACCGTGGTGGTTGCGCTGGGCCAGGGTGGCGGGCAGCTTGCCCTCGTCGGCCAGGCTCCAGATCAGCCGGGCGAAACCCTGGACGTAGATGTTCATCGAGGCGAAGCAGGCCAGGTAGCCGACCACCGCACTGACGCCACGGGCGTGTTCGCCGAACAGCAGGTCGAGCATGCGCGGCAGCGAGGCGCCGTCACTGGTCACGTCGCCGTAGGCATGGAAACTCAGCACCGCCACCGAGCAGGCCCAGTACACCAGGCCGGCCAGCAGGACGCCGAGCAGCAGGGCCAGGGGAAAGTCGCGCTCGGGGTTCTTGAACTCCTCGCCCAAGTGGCTGAAGGCTTCGATGCCGACGAAGCACCAGAACATCACCCCCAGGGCGGCGGGCAGCAGGTGCCAGGCGCAGTCGATGGCCGGCAGCAGCGGCTGGCTGGCCCGTGGCAGGTCGCCGGCCCACCAGATCAGCGCGACCGTGGCGATGATCGCCACCGCGATCAGCCCCTGGATCAGGCCGGATGCCCTGGTCGGGCGTTGCCCGAGTAGCAGCATGGCGACCACGGTGGCGAGCTGGATTGCCAGGTTGGCGCTGGCGCTGAGGTCGAACAGGGCGCTCCAGAACCCGCTGGCGATGCTCAGTGCCGCCGGCAGGCCCACCGGCAGCACAGCCAGGAACAGCAGCGCGCTGAGCCGCTCCATGCGCGGGCCGAGGGCCCGGCCGATCAGGTGCGGCGCGCCGCCGGCGTGGGGGTAGTGGCGGCCCAGCTGGGCGAAGGTGAAGGCCACCGGCAGCACCAGGGCGATCAACACCAGCCAGGCCCACAGCGAGACTTCGCCGGCTGCCGTGGCGGCCAGGGCCGGCACCACGAAAATCCCGGTGCCGAGCAGCGACGTGCTTAGCAGGCCCACGCCCTGCAGCAGGCTCAGTTCTTGGTTCAGGCGACTCATGTTGTATGCTCTGGCGATTCCGTTCGCCATGTTAAGCCGCCCGCCTGGTGCAGGCTGCTGGCGAAGCGCCGGCTTTGTCCGGCGAACTGGCGGAATTGACCGTCAACCTGCCTTTTCCGAGAACCACCCGTGGACAAGTTCGATCAGCAGATCCTCGCCCTGTTACGTGCCGATGCCCGCCTGCCGGTCAGCCAGATCGCCCGCGAGGTCAATCTGTCGCGCTCGGCGGTCAGCGACCGTATCCGTCAGTTGGAAGCCAGCGGCACCATCAGCGGTTATCACGCGCAGGTGGTGTTGCCCGGTGGCGCGGGGATCAAGGCGTTTCTGGAGCTGTACTACCAGGGCGGGCGCTGCGAGCGGCACATCGAGCGCATGCGCGCGTTTCCCGAGATTCGCCACTGCAGCGGGATCAGTGGCGAGACCGACATGCTGGTGTATGTCGAGGCGCCGTCGATGCTGCGTTTCGCCGAAGTGCGCGAAGCCATCGAGAATTTCCCCGGCATGCAGAAAGTGAAGACCCACATGGTGGTCAAGGACTGGGCGTTTTAGCGCCTATCTCGCTCACGGCGGCAGGGGCACGGCCCGCGACGGCTCGCCGGCCAGGCGCTTCACCAGGTCCGGCAGTTCACGCATATCACCGATCAGGTGCTCGACCCCGAGTTGGCGCAGTGTTTCGCCGTGTTCGGCGGGAATGTGGCTGGCGCCGAGAAACCCGATCACCCGCATGCCGGCCTGCAGGGCCGCGATTACCCCGGTGGCGCTGTCCTCGATGACCAGGCAACGCTCCGGCGCCACGTTCACGGTGCGCGCCGCCAGCAGGTAGACGTCCGGTGCCGGCTTGGGCCGTTCGACGTGTTCGGCGCAGAACACGCCATGGCTGACCCGCTCCGTCAGGCCACAGCGCTGCAGGGCGAAGGTCACCGCTTCGAGACGGCTGTTGGAGGCCACGGCCAGCGGCAGGTCGATGGCCTGCAGCGCCTCGCGTGCCCCGGGGATGGGCTGCACGTCGCGGCGAATGCGGCTTTCGGTCAGTGCCCGCTGCCGCTCGAGAAAGCCCTCGGGCAGGATAGTGCCGAAATGCGCTTCGACCCGCGCCAGGATGTCCCGGCTCTGCAGGCCGAAGGTGCCAGTGAGCACGTTTTCCAGTTCCTGGGCCGGGAACAGCTCGATGAGCACTTCACGCATGACGTGTTCGGCGATGATTTCGCTGTCGATCAGTACACCGTCGCAATCGCTGATCAGCAGGTCGATGTGGCGCGTCTGGGGCATGGGGGCTCCGTTTCGTTGAGCGCGGGAGCTGTCCTGTGTAGCACAGCTCGCACGCGCCCGCCCAGTCAATCCGCCACGTCCCTTGGCTCAACCGGCGCCGGGCGCTGCAACAGCAGCAGGGGCAGGCCCGCGCCTAGCACCAGCAACCCGAGCAGGGCACCGGAGCCCGCGTACAGCAGGCTGGAGCCGAACAGCGCCAGGCAGCTCAGGGCGAACAACAGGGGCGTCAGTGGGTAGAGCGGCACGTTGAACGGGCGCCGCGCCTGGGGCTGATGCTGGCGCAGACGGATCAGCGACAGTGCGGTCAGGCACATGAACAGCCAGAACACCGGGGCGGTGTAGGCGACCATGGTTTCCACGCCGTTCTCGCTCAGGGCACCGAACAGGATCAGCGGCAGGGTGATGACCCCTTGCACCAGCAGCGCCCGTACCGGCGTGGCACCCCGTTCGTTCCAGCGACCGAGCATCGCCAGCTGCGGCACGTCGCGCCCGAGGGCGTAGTACACCCGTGAGCCGGTGAAAATGGTGGCGTTCAAGGTGCTCAGGGCCGTGACGCACACCAGCAGGCTGAGCAACACTTCGGCCCGTGGCCCGGCCACGATCTTCATCAGGTCGGCGGCCACTGCGCTGGAGGCACGCAGCCCTTCCAGGCCGAAGATATCGAGGAACACCAGGTTCGCCAGCAGGTAGACCCCGGTCACCACCAAGGTACCGATCAGCAGCACCCGGCTCATGTTGCGACCGGGGTTGCGCAACTCGCCCGAGAGGTACGCCGCCTCGTTCCAGCCGCCGTAGGTCAGCAGCACGAACACCATGCCCATGCCGAGCATGCCGGCGAGGTTGCCGCTGCCGACCGGTGCGCTGTCCGCCGTGCCGGTCGCCACCGGTTCCGCCAGCACCAGGCCGGCCAGGATCACGGCGATCAGCGCACCGACCGTGAGCACGGTGAAGAACACCTGGGCCCGTCGCGATTCCCGGGTGCCGAGCACGTTCAGCGCGGTCAGCGCCACGGTCACCAGCGCCGCGTGCCAGGCGCTGCCGTAAGGCCCCAGGGGCAGCAGGCGCTGGGCATAGTCACCGTAGATGAAGGCGACCACGGCAATGGCGCCGGTCTGGATCACCGTGCCCCGGGCCCAGGCGAACAGCAGGCTGACCCGGCGTCCCCAGGCCAGGTCCAGGTAGTGGTACTCGCCGCCTTGGTCCGGGTGCGAGGCGCCCAGTTCGCCGTAGCACAGGGCACCGATCAGCATCACCAGCCCGCCGGCCAGCCACAGGCCGATGTACAGCTCGGGGCTGGGGGCGTGCTGAGCGACCAGGGGCGGCAGGCCGAAGATGCCGACCCCGACCACCACGCCGACCAGCATGGCCACACCGTCGGTGGCGGACAGGCCAGCCAGGTGGGACGCGGTGGCTGTGCTCATGGTCAGCCCCTCCGGGCGATCCAGGCACTCACCGCACCTTCGGCGGACACGGCCTGGATGCGGTCGCCCTCGACCCGGCCGACGTACAGCTGATCGTTCAGGGTGAAGTACAGCTCGCTGCCTTCCAGCCGGCCGCTGAGGCGCTCGGGCTGGCCGTCGACGCTACCGGTCACCTGCTGGAAGTTCTGGCTCAGCTCGACCTGGTAGGTCTGGCCGTCCGCCTCGATGGTCCATTTCCCGGTGACCTTGGCCGGCACCACCCACAGGTAGACCAGGCTGCCGCCGACCACCGCGGTGGCGTCAGGCTCCCAGTCCTCCATGTTGAAGGCATGGGACACCACGCGGGTACCGGGCTTGAGGGTGTCGAGGATGACCGGGCGCAGGCGCATGTTGACCGTCGACAGCAGGTACATCGTCAGCACGTCGGCGTCGGCGATGTCTTTCTTGAACAGGTCGCCCTGCTCGAACGTGACCTTGTCCGCCACGCCGGCCGCCTCGGCATTCTGCGTGGCTTCGCGGACCCGCTCGGGGTTCAGGTCGATGCCATAGGCGGCCTTGGCACCACGGTCCTTCACCGCGGCGATGGCGATCCGGCCATCGCCGGAGCCAAGGTCGATCACGTAGTCGTCCGGGCCGACATCGGCCATTTCCAGCATGTGCGCCACCACCGGCTGCGGCGTCGGCACGTACGGCACGTCGAGTTTCTGGGTCTGTGCCTGGGCGGGACCGGCGAGCAGGCCGGTCAGCAATCCCAGGGGCAGGACGAAGGACGAGAGAGCACGAACGGATGGCGCGGTCATCGGCGGAATCTCCTGGCGGGGTCTGTTTTTGTCCGACTGACGCACCGGAAAAAAGGTTCTTCCCCTGATTGGCCGCGGCCTGGCGGGATCAGGCAAGAATGCGCTTGAGGGCAGCCAGCACAGCGCCTGTGGCTGTGTAACACGATGTAAGGTGGGCAGGAACGCGCGCCCCGGGCGTTGCCTTCGCCGGGGCGCGCAGGCAATGTACCGGCCTGTTCACGAGTTCCGGTTCGACCCTGACGATGCGCATTCTCCACACCTCCGACTGGCACCTCGGCCAGCACTTCATGGGCAAGACCCGCCAGGCCGAACATCAGGCCTTCTGCGCCTGGCTGATCGGGCAGGTGCGCGAGCACCAGGTGGACGCCGTGCTGATCGCCGGGGATATCTTCGACACCGGTGCGCCCCCCAGTTATGCCCGTGAGCAATACAACCGCTTTATCGTCGAGCTGCGTGACACCGGCTGCGAGCTGGTGGTGCTGGGTGGCAATCACGACTCGGTGGCCATGCTCGGCGAAAGCAAGACGCTGCTGGCACAGCTCGGCACCCGGGTGATCCCCGGCGTGTGCGAGGCGCTGGAAGAACAACTGCTGGTACTCAGGGGGCGCGACGGTGAGCCGGCTGCGCTGCTGTGCGGCATTCCCTTCATCCGCCCGCGCGATGTGCTGAACAGCCAGGCCGGGCAGAGCGCCGAAGACAAGCAGAAATCCCTGCAGCAGGCGATCCAGCAGCACTACCAGGCGCTGTACGCCCTGGCCGAGGCCAAGCGGGCCGAGCTGGGCAATGCGCTGCCCATCGTCGCCACCGGCCACCTGACCACCGTGGGCGCCAGTGCCAGCGAGTCGGTGCGGGAAATCTACGTCGGCAGCCTGGAGGCCTTTCCCACGAGCGCCTTTCCACCCGCCGCCTACATTGCCCTCGGCCATATCCACCGGCCGCAGAAGGTTGGCGGGCTGGAGCACATTCGCTACTGCGGCTCGCCCATCGCCCTGAGTTTCGACGAGGCCCGGCAGCAGAAAGAAGTGCTGCTGGTGGAGCTCGAGGCCACTGGCCTGCGCAGTGTGACGCCGCTGCCGGTGCCCTGTTTCCAGCCGATGCATTCCCTGCGCGGCGACCTCAACGAACTGCAGACTGCCCTCCAGGAAATCGCCAGCCAGGGCACGGTTGAACGGCCGGTGTGGCTCGAAGTGCTGGTGCTGTCCGACGACTACCTCAGCGACCTGCAGCAGCGCATCGCCGCGTTCTGCGAAGGGCTGCCGGTTGAGGTCCTGCGCATCCGCCGCGAGCGCGGCACCGCCGTCGCCAGCCTCACCAGCAACACCCGCGAAACCCTGGATGAACTGAGCGCTGACGATGTCTTCGCTCGCCGTATCGAGCAGGAGCAACTGGACGCCGCCGAGGTGGTGCGTTTGCAGGGACTCTACCGGGGCGTGCTGGACGAATTGCAGAACCGGCAGGACTGAGTGGCGGCTACGGGGATGAACGCACACGACGCCTTGGCCGCACTCGAGTCCCTGGACACCCACCAGGCCTGGCTGACCGCCTGGGCGATCATCCGCAGCCGCAACGACGTACTGGCGCGCGACTATGTCCCCGCTCTTGAACGCATGCGTCAGGCGGTGAAGAACCTGCCGGAACCAGAGCGGCCCGCCGTCCGCGACAGCCGGGATTGCGTCAGGCTGGCGCTGCGCATCGTCGAGGCCCGTTCGGAGGGGCGTTGCCGTTGCTCGGTGTATGCCTCGACCGACCAGATCCTGCCCGAGAGCCAGGCGCAACACGGCCTGATCGACATACTGGAAAAGCGCGACATCCCCTGGGAGCCCGAATTCGACTGCCAATGCACCGATTGCGGCGCGCGGTATGTCGTCCGGGAAAATCACGGCTATCACTATCCGTGGGCGGCGTGGTCGCCGTCACCCCGATAGCCAGGAGGCGACAGCATGAGTTCGAGCAGATTCGCGTCGGTCGACGACTACCTGGAGTCGCTGGAGCCCGTGAAGGCTCATACGCTGCGGCAGGTCATCGAGCACATCCTCGGTCAGGCCTCCGGGCTGCAGGTCCGGCTGGCCTGGAATGTCCCGCAGATTTGCCGGGGCAGCGATTACGTCTTCGGCGTCTCGGCGGCGAAGCATCACCTTGCCCTGGCTCCCTGGAGTGCCGACGTGATCGACGCGTTCCGGCCCAGGCTGGAGGCGGGCGGATTCCTGGTGAAGAAGAACCTGTTCCAGGTGCCTGCCGACTGGGAGGTGGATACCGCGTTGTTGAATGAACTGGTCGCGGCCAGGCTCGCCGAGCTGGCGCCTGCCTGAGCCGGCCATTGCTGACGGTCGACAAGGCAGGGCAAGGCGCGAGAATGCGCGCGGCGTCACGCAACGCCCGTGTCGCCGCCCACGCCACCCCGGCGGGCATGTTAAAACCGCCACCTCTCACCAGCAGAAGCGGCCGCACGAAGCGCCGGATCGATCAGCCATGCCCCGTTTTACCGACATCGGTTCCTATGTCGCCGGCATTCCCACTCAGGACGAGCGCGGGTTTCTGGTGTTATCCATCGACGAATTGGCCGCCAGAAATGTCCCCCATTGCGTTGTGATCGCCTGGGAGGCCGGCGCGTTTCTCAGCACCACGCAACAGGGCTGGCCGCTGGCCGATGTGGTGCAGGTGCCGCCGCAACAGGACGAACGCCTGCTGTTCATCGGCAGCCACGGCCAGTACCTGGAAAAGGACCGTGAGGGGGAGCGCAAGGGACGGCTGAGCGGCTCGGGCATTGCGATCGACAGCCGGGGGCCGTTGCGGTGCGCGCGGACCATTGGCGATTCCGTGTATGTGGTGGGTGGCGATCGCCAGGTCTATCAGCGGACTCCCGCGCAGGGCTGGCAGGCGCTGGAGCATGGATTGCCGGATGGCGGTGATGAGATCGTCGGTTTCGAGTCCATCGACGGCTTTGCGGCTGAGGAACTCTACGCCGTGGGCCTGCGCGGCGAGATCTGGCGGTATGACGGCAGCGCCTGGCAAAACCTCGCCAGCCCCACCCACCGGCTGCTCAGCGCCGTCTGCTGCGCCGGCGATGGCAACGTGTATGGCGCTGGCTTGCAGGGCCTGCTGTTGCGGGGGCGGCGTGATACCTGGGAGGTGCTCGACGTGGGCCCGTTTCCCTATGACGTCCGGGACCTCTGCTGGTTTCAGGGCGCCCTGTATGTCGCCACACCGAGCCGTGTCTATCGTCTGGACGATACGCGGCTGAGCCCCTTGGACTGTGGTGCGAACACCGCCGGCAAGCTGGCCTGTACCGACCGGGTGCTATGGTCCATCGGCGCCAAGGATGTGGTGGCGTTCGACGGGCAGGCCTGGACGCGGATCGACTGATGCCGGCCGACCGTTTACTACCGAGCCTCGTGCCATGACCTCGATTGACGGTACACCGGATCGACAACCCGAACGCTCGGACCTGAGCGCGGACGTGCACCTGCAGCCGCCGTTCGTGCGCCCCTCGCGCCGTCGTGCGCCGTTCTTCGACGGGATGGAGGAGGAGCGGGCGTCACTCACCTTCGCCTGCGTTGATTGCACCACGCCGTTGACCCTCAACGTGCTGGGTTTCATCGGCCAGGCCAGCGACTGGTTCCCGGCGCTGGCGGAGCCGGCGCGCGTGCGGATCGCCACGCTGTTCGGCTGTCGCATCGAGGCGCGGGACGGCGCGTCGTGGGTCATGTCGCACGATGCCGGGCACCCTTATTTCGGCCTGGTCGAATGCACGGCATGCCGCCGTGCTTACCTGCTGTACCTGAGCTTCTACGAGCACCAGCCGGCCCGGTACATTGCCACCTTTCAAGGAGCTGCCCGGGTTGGCGGCACGGAGCCGAGGCCGGTATGACGGACAACAGCACGCTGCAGATGGATTTCGAAACCGCCATGGGCCAGGCATTCAGCGAACTGGTCAGCCCGCCCGTGCCCTTTTTCGAGGCCTCGCCCCATGAGTGCTGCGAGGCCATCTGGCGGGCGTTCGGCCATGAGGTGACGCCCAGCACCTTGTCCGCACTCGGCCCGGTTCAACTGGAGCAACTTGCCACGGCGTTCGGGCAATGGTTCGAGTGCGAGCCCCCGGCAACGATGCAACTGGCCGAGGCGATTGCCCGTACCTTGTCTCGCTGGCCGCCGGGTTCGCTGGGCGAGAGGGGCTGACCGGTATGCGCACGACGACACTGACGCCCACGCAAGTCCAGGCCCTGCGCGCCGCGCACCCCGGTTTGCCCGAGGAGTACCTGGCATACCTGGGCGATGTCGGGTTCGGCGAGACGGCGAGTGGCTGCATGATCTACAGCGGGCCGGTCTCGCCGGAAGAGGTCCATGGACCTGCCTTCGACCGCGCCGGCATCGTGCTGCTGGGCGATGACCTGGCCGGCTACGGCTTTGGGTACGACGTCACGTCTTCGTGCTATGGCGAAGTGGACCCGGACGGGACGTGGCATGCTTGGCCGGCTGGGCGGGGCTTGCAGCAGTACGTGGCAGCCTGAACCCGCCTCCGTGTGCTGGCTCTTCAGCGCACGGCTCAATTCACCTGCCAGACAACGGAGCGTCGCATGGCAAACCGCAGTTACCTCTACTCGACCAACATCGTTCCCGGCCCTGAGGCGAAAGCCAACGGCCGCAAGCTGATCGGCATTTCCGAGTGGAATTACGACATTCCCCTGGTGTTCAGGATTCTGCTGTCAGGCAACCCGCAGGCGTGCCCGTCCTCGCTCTGGGACCACGACGAGGACATCGCCCTGATCGGCGACTACGCCAGCGGTGTGCGCAACCTGGAAGCCTTCCTGGCGACGATTCCCCTTCCGGAGGCGCAGCCGCTGATTGCCGAGGCCCTGGCGTTCCTGCACAAACCGGAGAACCAGAACACCTACTTCGTGCTGGAGTGCGGCGAGATCTTCGACATGGGCGACACGCCCCTGGAGGTGCAGAACGAGGCGCTGCTCACGCACCTGCTGAACCTGCAGCCGGAGATGGACGCCGCGCTTCAGACGCTTCAACCGCCGCCTGCCGAACCGGCCAAACCGCTCGGATTCTTCGCCCGCCTGCTGGGCCGCCAGCCCGAGCCGCCGAAGCAGCCGGCGGTCGATCTGCAGGCCGTCTACGCCCTGGGGCTGGGCAACTGGTCGAACGTGCTGTACTTCCACTTCAACAATGACTGATGCATGAAAAACCGGAGCCTGTGCTCCGGTTTTTTATGCCCTGCGTATCACTTCGGCTTGAGCTCCAGCAGGCGCCCGCCGCTGCCATCTTCCAGCAGCCACAGGCTGCCGCCGGGGCCTTGTTCCACTTCGCGGATGCGGGCACCCATGTCGTAGCGCTCGGCTTCCCGGGCGTTCTCGCCATCGAAGGCAATGCGCACCAGCGCGCGTGAGGACAGCCCGCCGATCAGGCCGGCGCCGTCCCAGCCCGGGAACTGCTTGCCCTGGTAGATGACGAAGCCGGCCGGGGATATCACCGGGTTCCAGGTGATCTTCGGCGCTTCGAATTCGGGGCGGGTGTCGTGGTCGGGGATCGGCTCGCCGCCGTAGTGGTCACCGTTGGAAACCTCCGGGTAACCGTAGTTTTCGCCACGCTTGATCAGGTTCAGCTCGTCACCGCCGGCCGGGCCCATCTCGTGCACCCAGAGCCGGTCCTGGGCATCGAAGGCCAGGCCGAGCATGTTGCGGTGGCCCAGGGACCAGACCTGGGCCGCGACCTCGCCCTGGTCGGCGAAGGGGTTGTCGCCGGGCAGGCTGCCGTCGTCGTTCAGGCGCACCAGTTTGCCCAGGTTGCCCTGCATGTCCTGGGCCGGGGTGAATTTCTGCCGTTCGCTGGAAGTGATCCACAGCTTGCCGTCCGGACCGAAGGCGAGGCGATGGCCGTAGTGGCCGCCGCCGGTGACTTTCGGCGTCTGGCGCCAGATCACCTGCAGGTCGTTCAGCGAACCGCCGCCCTCGGCATCGAGCTTCAGCGTGGCGCGGGCCACGGCGGCGCCGCGGGTATCGCCGTCACCGGCTTCGGCATAGCTGATGTAGACCCAGCCGTTGTCGGCATGGTCGGGGTGCAGGACCACGTCGCCCAGGCCGCCCTGGCCACCGTAGGCGACCTTGGGCACGCCGGTGATGGTACCGGCCTTGCCGCTTTTCGGGTCGAGGTGCTTGAGGGCGCCGCGCTTCTCGGTCACCAGCAGGGTGCCGTCGGGCAGGAAGGTCATCGCCCAGGGTTCGTCGAACGTGGCGCGCGATTCGGTGGTGAAGGGCCACTGCGCTTGCGGCAGGGCGTCGGCGGCGTGGGCGTTCAAACTGGCGATGCCAAGGGCGATACCACAGGCCAGGGGGTAGGCGATGTGAGTCATGACGAACGGCTCTCCTTGTTGACGGGATGACACACGTTACGTGCGCCGGGCGGCTGGGGGCAGGGCGCTTTTGTTACGATGCGCGTCAACGGCGATAGTTCGAGCGGCCCCGTGTGGGCCGCTCGACGGCGCCACACCTGCTTCCCGCCGTGACAGAGCCCTCCGCCCGCCATGAAAATCCTCAGCCTGCGCCTGAAGAACCTCAACTCCCTCAAGGGCGAGTGGAAGGTCGATTTTGCCGCCGAGCCCTTCAAGGACAACGGCCTGTTCGCCATCACCGGACCCACCGGGGCGGGCAAGACCACGCTGCTCGACGCCATCTGCCTGGCGCTGTACCACCGCACCCCGCGCATGAGCACGCTGTCGGCCAGCGGCAACGAGTTGATGACCCGGCACACCGCCGATTGCCTGGCGGAGGTGGAATTCGAGGTCAAGGGCGTGGGCTACCGGGCGTTCTGGAGCCAGCGCCGGGCGCGGGACAAGGCCGACGGCGCGTTGCGACCACCCAAGGTGGAGCTGGCGCGTATTGCCGACGGCAGCATCCTCACCGACAAGATCAACGACAAACTCAAGCAGACCGAGCAGCTCACCGGCCTGGATTTCGAGCGCTTCACCAAATCCATGCTGCTGGCCCAGGGCGGATTCGCGGCGTTTCTTGAGGCCAGTGCCAACCAGCGCGCCGAGCTGCTGGAAGAGCTGACCGGCACCGATATCTACGGGCTGATTTCCCAACGGGTGTTCGAGCAGACCCGCGAGGCCAAGGTGGCGCTCGATCAGTTGCGGGCGCGGGCCGAGGGCGTCGAGCTGCTGAGCGACGAGCAGCGCCAGGCACTGGGTGAGGAAGCGGCGCAGCTGGCCACCGAGGAAACCGCTACCCAGGCGCAGCTCACCGAGACCGCTCGCCAGCGGCAGTGGCTGACCGACCTGGGCCGTGCCGAGCAGCAGGTCGCCACGGCCGCCACCCAGGTCGGGGCGGCGGCCCGGGCCGAAGCGGACGCCGCCGACGACCTGCAGCGCTTGCGGCACAGCGAGCCGGCCCAGCGCCTGCAGCCGGTCTATCAGGCCTATCGCGAGGCGACGCGGGCGCTGGCGGCCAGCGACGCGGAGCGCCAGGCCTTTGAGCAGGAGCGGGTCGAGGTCGGCCAGCAACTGCACCGGCAGCTGGAACAGGCGACCCGGGCCAGCGCGGCCGTCGCCCTGGAAAAGCGCACGGCATTGCAGTCCCTGGAGGCGGAGTGCCAGGCGCTGGACAGCCAGTTGCAGGACTCGGCTGACCAGGAGCAGGTGGCGGCGCAACTGAGCGGCTGGCAGCACGCGTTTGCGGTCCGTCGCCAGGTGCGCCAGGCCATCGACACCCTGCTGCAACGCCAGCAGGCCGGCGCACAGGAACTGCAACGCTGCCAGCTCGCTCTGGAGGGCCTGGCGCAGTCGGTGCAAGCCGCCACCCAGGTCAAGCACAACGAGGAACAGCGGGCGGCGGAAGTGGACGGCCGCTGGCAGGCCGCCCTCGACGGGCGCAGCGAAGCGGATTGGCGCAGCCGCTGGCAAGCGGTGCACGCCCGCGGCAGCGCCCTTGAACAGTTGGCGCAACTGGCCGAGCGGCGTCAGCAACTGGTGCAGCAACAGCAGCGCATCGCCGGCGGGCTGGCGCGCCAGCAGCAGGGCCTGGCCGAGCGCGAGGCCGAACGCCAGGTGCTGCGCGAACGCTACCGGGAGACCAAGCAGCGGCTCGCCGATCAGGACAAGCTGCTGGAGCAGGAGCAACGCATCCAGGCCCTGGAAACCTTCCGCGCCCAGCTCCAGCCCGGCGATGCCTGCCCTCTGTGCGGTTCCCATGAACACCCGGCGGTGGCGGCGTACCAGGCGCTGGACGTGTCCGCGACCCAGCAGGCGCGGGACGCCGCACGGCAGCTGCTCGACAGCCTGACCGAACAGGGGCAGCACCTGGGCAATCAGGTGACCGCCCTGCAGACCCAGGTGGCCCAGAGCCAGGAGCAGCAACAGGAACTGCAGCGCCAGCTGGACGCCCTGGATGCGGCCTGGCAGCGCCAGGGGCAAGCCCTCGACGCAGTGCCGGAGAACGAACAGGCCCTGGTGGCGGCGCAGACCCGGCAGATCGCCGAACTGGCCGAGATCCAGGGCGTCCTGAGGCAGCTCGATGGCCTCAAGCAGGAGCTGGAGCGGGCGCGGGGCGAGGCCGCTATCGCCAGCCAGAAACACGCCGCCGCCCTGCAACAGCAGGCGGCGGTCGAGCGCGATCACGACCTGGCCCAGGCCGCGCAACGCACGCTGGACGGGCAGCTCGAGGAGCAGCAGGCCCGCCTGCGGGAGGTCGAGACGGACCTCAGCGCGCAACTGGCGGTGTTCGGCCATGGTTTGCCCGAGGACGGTGACGCCTGGCTGGCCGAGCGCCAGGGCGATGCCCAGCGCTGGCAGACGGCGCAGCAGCGGCGCCAGGCCCTGGCGCAGCAGGTGCCGGGGCTCACCTATCAGGTCCAGGAGGCGGACAAGCAGGCGCAGCAGTGGCTGGCACGCTGGCAGGGGGCGGGCGGCGAGCCGTTCGCGGCGACGCCCCTGGAGCAGGCCGACACGCAGTTGGACGACGCCCAGGCGGCGTGGGCGACGGCTGAGCGCCGCGGCCTGGAACTGCGTATCGCCCTCGACGGCCTGGGCCAGCGCCAGGTCGCGCTGCGCGAGGCCGAGCAGGTCGCGGCGCAGCACTGGCAAACGGCCTTGGCCGGCAGCCCGTTTCACGACGAGGCGGGCTTTCTTGCGGCGCTGCTCGATGACGCCCAGCGCGATCAGTTGCTGGCCCTCCGGCAGCGCCTGGAAAAAGCCCGCACCGAGGCCCAGGCCCTGCATGCCGCCGCCCAGGCGCAGCTGGCCGTTTTGCAGGCCGAGCCCCAGACCGAACACGATGCCGCGTACCTGGACGACCAGCTGCAGGGCCTGCAGGCGGCCCTCAAGCAGCTCAGCCAGCGCCAGGGTGAAATCCGCGCGCAGCTGCAGGGCGACGATGCGCGCCGGCAGACCCAGCAGAGCCTGTTCGCGGCCATCGCCGCGCAGCAGGGGCAGTACGACCTGTGGCAGCAGCTCAACAGCCTGATCGGCTCGGCCGATGGCGCCAAGTTCCGCAAGTTTGCCCAGGGCCTGACCCTGGACCACCTGGTGTACCTGGCCAACCAGCAACTGGAGCGCCTGCACGGGCGTTACCAGCTGTCGCGCAAGGGCAGCGGTGAGCTGGAGCTGGAAGTGATCGACACCTGGCAGGCGGACGTGGCCCGCGACACCCGTACGCTGTCCGGTGGCGAAAGCTTCCTGGTCAGCCTGGCCCTGGCCCTGGCGCTGTCCGATCTGGTCAGCCACAAGACCAGCATCGACTCGCTGTTCCTCGATGAAGGCTTCGGCACCCTCGACGGCGAGACCCTGGAGGTGGCGCTGGACGCGCTGGATAACCTCAATGCCAGCGGCAAGATGATCGGCATCATCAGCCACGTGGAGGCACTGAAGGAGCGCATTCCCGTCCAGCTCAAGGTGCACAAGGGCGTGGGCATGGGTTACAGCGGCCTGGACAGGCGGTTCGCGGTCTCGAGCTGAGCCGCCGCAGGCGCCTGCCGGCATCCCCCGGCGGCAGGCGCTGCTATGGTTATCCCTGAAACGCGTGCGCCTGCACGCGGTCCATGATTCGTACGGAGCAGGGGGGATAAGCATGTTGCCAATGAGCAGGGTCGTGGCCCGATGGCTGGCGGTACTGGCCTGTTGCCTGGTGTTCGCGTCGGCGACCCAGGCCCGGGACCGTGTGGTGGTGGCGTCGAAGATCGATACCGAGGGCTCGATCCTCGGCCAGTTGATCCTGCAGACCCTGCAGCGCGGCGGGATACCGGTGGAGAACCGCATCCAGCTGGGCGCGACCTCCATCGTGCGCACGGCCATCATCGCCGGCGAGGTGGATATCTACCCGGAGTACACCGGCAATGGCGCGTTCTTCTTCGAGCAGGCCGACAGTGCCGTGTGGAAGGACGCCGAGGCCGGCTACGAGGCAGTCAAACGCCTGGACCAGGAGGCCAACCAACTGGTCTGGCTGCAACCGGCGAACGCCAACAACACCTGGGCCATGAGTGTGCGTGGCGACCTGGCGCGCGAGCACGGGCTCAAGACCCTGGATGACCTGAGCACGTACCTGGCCAAAGGCGGGGCCTTCAAGTTCGCCGCCAGTGCCGAGTTCGTCGAGTCGCCCAGCGCCCTGCCGGCCTTTCAGCAGGCCTATGGCTTCAGCCTGAAGCCCGATCAACTGCTGATTCTCAGCGGCGGCAACACGGCGGCGACCTTGCGCGCCGCCGCGATGCAGACCAGCGGGGTGAACGCGGCCATGAGCTACGGCACTGACGGCGGGCTCAGTGCCCTGGACATCCAGGTGCTGGAAGACACCCGGGGCGTGCAGCCGGTCTACCAGCCGGCGCCCCTGGTGCGGGCCGATGCCCTGGAGGCCTACCCGCAGATCGCCGAACTGCTGGAGCCGGTGTTCGCCGAACTCGATCTGCGCACCCTGCAAGGCCTCAACGCCAAGGTGGCGGTGGAGGGCGCCGACCCCGCCCAGGTGGCGTCCGAATTCCTGGATGGCCTGGGTGACTGATGCGACCGTCGAGGACCGCTGATTGACGGTGCAACAGCCGACCAACCGAGTGATCCCGCTGCTGGTGCTGTTGGCCCTGGCAGCGCTGTGGGGGCTGGATGCCGCCAGCGTGCAACCCAATCGCATCATGCCCGGCAGCGGGCTCGGCCTGGTGCGGGCGCTGGGCCTGCCCTGGGCCCTCGCGCTGAGTGCGATGTTGCTGCTGTGCGGCGCCCTGGCGGTGCGTGACAGGGCGCGTTGGGTGCTGGCCGCAGTGTGCCTGCTGGTGCTTCAGCTGCCCCTGAGCCTGGCGTGGATGGCGGCCCGGCATGTGGGGGCGGACATGCCCCTGGCCCGGCTCGGTATTGGTCCGGGCACCTGGAGCCTGCTGTTCCTGCTGGGGCTGATGCTGATCGACACCCAGCAGCGGCTGCGCCTGCCGCGTGTCGGCCTGCTGGGGATCGGCATCGGCCTGCTGCTGGTGACCTGGCTGATCGTTCGCCTGGGCTGGCTGGAACCCCTGGCCTTGATGCGCGAGTACCAGACTCGCCGCGCTCAATTCAGTACCGCGCTGTACACCCACCTGGGGCTGGTGGCGGCCACGCTGGTCGGTAGCCTGGTGCTGGGCGCCGGCCTGGTGGCGCTGATCAGCCGCTTTCCTCGGTTGCAGGGCAGTGTCATCGGCGGCCTGAGCCTGATCCAGACCATTCCCAGCCTGGCGTTGTTCGGCCTGCTGCTGGCGCCCCTGAGCTACCTGTCCAGCCAGTTTCCCTTGCTGCAGCAGTGGGGCATCCGCGGTATTGGCTGGGCGCCGGCGCTACTGGCCCTGGTCGCGTACAGCCTGCTGCCGATCGTGCGTAACACCTGCGTGGCCCTGCAGGGCGTGGAGGCCAGCGTGATCGAGGCGGCGCGAGGAATGGGCATGGGACCGTTGCAAGTGTTTTTCCAGGCGCGCCTGCCGCTGGCGATGCCGGTGATCATCGAAGGGCTGCGGGTCACCACCCTGCAGGCCATCGGCCTGACCGCAGTGGCCGCGCTGATCGGTGCCGGCGGGTTCGGTACCTTCATTTTCCAGGGGCTGGGGCAGTCGGCGATGGACCTGATCGTACTCGGTGCCCTGCCGATTCTGCTCATGGCCCTGCTGGCGGACGGCCTGTTCAGCCTGCTGGCCGACGGTTGGCGCGGGGGTGCCGAGCGATGATCGAATTACAGGCTGTCAGCAAGGCGTTCGGCCAGACCCTGGCGGTGGACGGGATTTCCCTCACGGTGGCGGCGGGAGAGCTGTGCGTGCTGGTGGGCACCTCCGGCTGTGGCAAGTCGACCACCCTGCGCATGGTCAACCGCCTGTGCGAACACAGCGCTGGCGAGATTCGCATCGACGGCCAGCCGATCGACCGTCTCGACCCCCAGGCGCTGCGGCGGCGTATCGGCTACGCGATCCAGAACACCGGGCTGTTCCCGCACTGGACCGTGGCGCGCAACATCGGCGTGGTGCCGCGCCTGCTCGGCTGGCCGGCGGCGCGGATTCGCGAGCGGGTGGAGGCGTTGCTGACGCTGCTGGAGCTGCCGGTTGCCGAATTCGCCGACAAGTACCCCAGCCAGCTGTCCGGTGGGCAGGCGCAGCGGGTGGGCGTCGCCCGGGCCCTGGCCGGCGACCCGGACATCCTGCTGATGGACGAGCCGTTCGGCGCTCTGGACCCGATCACCCGCGACAGCCTGCAGAACGAGCTGCTGCGGATTCAGGCGCAGGTGCGCAAGACCATCCTCTTCGTCACCCACGACATGGATGAAGCGCTGAAGCTGGCGGATCGTATCGTGGTCATGGACAAGGGGCGCATCGTCCAGCAGGACACGCCGGCGGCGCTGCTGGCCAACCCCTGCAACGCCTTTGTGGAGCACCTGGTCGGAGGCCAGGAACGGGGTCTGAAACGGGCGGGGCTGGTGCCGGTGGCCAGCGTGATGCAGCCGCTGGCCAGCCCGGGCGCGGTCATCGAAGGGGGGGTGATCAGGGCGAACGACAGCGTGCGCCAGGCGATTTCGCTGATGCTCTGGCAGCGCTGCGACAGCCTGCCAGTGGTGAATGAACAGGGCGTGCAGGTGGGTGTGTTGCACCTCGGCCACCTGCTGAACGGGGCGCCGTCCTGATGGAACTGCGGCGTCTGCGCTGGCCGCTGTGCTGGCTGTTCCTGCTGCTGATCGCCACCTGGGGCTTGCCTCATGCCGAGTGGCTGCTGCAGCCGCTGGCGCCGGATGCCCGCTCGGTGCTCTACCGCCAGGCAGCCTTCGATGACCTGCTGCTCAGTCACCTGCTGCTGGTGGCGGTGGCCGCCTGCGTGTCCATCGCGGTGGGCGTGGGGGCAGCGATCGCGGTGTCGCGGCCCTGGGGGGCGGATTTCCAGCCGCTGGCCGGGCAGGCGGCGTCGATCGGCCAGACCTTTCCGCCGGTGGCGGTGCTGGCGCTGGCGGTGCCGGCCCTCGGGTTCGGCGCCTTGCCGACCCTGTTCGCCCTGAGCCTGTACGGCGTGTTGCCGATCCTGCGCAACAGCCTCAGCGGGTTGCAGAGCGTGAGCCCGGTGGTGCTGGAGGCGGCCCGCGGCATGGGCCTGTCGCCGGGCCAGGTGCTGCGGCAGATCGAGCTGCCCCTGGCGCTGCCGGTGATCCTTGCGGGCATTCGCACCTCGGTGACCATCAACATCGCCACCGCGGCCATCGGCTCGACCATCGGCGCCAGCACCCTGGGCGACCCGATCATCTCCGGGCTGATCAACGGCAACACCGCCTACGTGCTGCAGGGCGCGCTGCTGATCGGCCTGCTGGCCCTGACCGTGGACAGCCTGTTTGCCGCGCTCCAGGGCAGTCGGCCCGGCATCAACGCCGCCCACTGAGCGACGCAGAAAAATTTCCGGCACGGGGCCCTGGCCGTCTGTTCGCCGCCCGTGGACGTCGCTAGAGTGCAGCAGCGCCGCTACCGAGCGCGCCTCTGGGTTGCAATCATCGAGGGTGAAATGGCCATGAGTGCTTGGCTGGTGCTGGGGTTGTTCGTGGTGACCTACCTGGGCATGGCCGCGGGTGGCGTGCGCGGCCTGCGCATCGACCGCAGCTGGATCGCTGCCACGGCGGCCGTGCTGTTGCTGGTGTTCGGTGCGGTGAGCCCCGCCGAAGCGGCGCATCACCTGGACGCGGGGGCGCTGCTGCTGTTGCTGGCGCTGATGCTGATCTCTGCCCAGTTCGATTTTTCCGGCGTGTACGCCTGGCTCAACGCCCAGCTCAGCCATTACGCCCAGCGTCCGGCGCTGTTGCTGGTCGGCGTGGTGCTGCTGGGCGGCGTGCTGTCGGCGGTGCTGGTCAATGACATCGTCGCCTTCGCCCTGACCCCGCTGCTTTGCCACAGCCTGTTGGCCAGGGGCCTGGACCCGCGGCCGTTCCTGCTGGCGCTGGCGCTGTCGTGCAACGCGGGGTCGTCCGCCAGCCTGATCGGCAACCCGCAGAACATCCTGATCGGCCAGGCCGGCGGCCTGGATTTCTGGTCGTTCACCTTCATTGCCGGCCCCCCCGCCCTGGCGGCCCTGGCGATCACCTACGCCTGCATCTGGTGGCAGTGGCACGCGCGTTGGGGCGAGCCGAAGGCGGTCGCGCCGGAAGAGCCGCCCGTGGAGCGGATCTACGGTGCGCGCAGCTACCTCAAGCCGTTGCTGGCGACCCTGGTGCTGCTCGGGTTGTTTTCCACCAGCCTGCCCCGGGAGTGGTCGGCGTTGCTGGTAGCAGCCCTGGTGATGATTTCGCGCCGGGTCGACAGCCGGGACTACGTGAACAAGGTCGACTGGAACCTGCTGTTGCTGTTCGCCGGGTTGTTCGTGGTCACCGGGGCGGCCCTGGTGTTGCCCGAAGTGTCGGCGCTGGCGGCGCGGATGGCCGAGCACGGGCTGCTGCCCCAGGGCGTGTTGTCGCTGGCCACCGCCTCGTTGCTGGCGAGCAACCTGATCGGCAACGTGCCGTTCGTGGTCCTGCTGCTGGGGGTGATGCCTGCGCTATCGGAGCCGGTGCTGGTCGGGCTGGCGGTGATGTCGACCCTGGCCGGCAACCTGCTGCTGATCGGCAGCGTGGTCAACCTGATCGTCGCGGAAAGCGCACGGCGCCAGGGTGTGCCGCTGGGGTTCGTGGATTTCGCCCGCAGCGGCTTTCCGGTGACGCTGCTGAGCATGACCGTCGCCGGCCTGTGGCTGGGGCTGGGCGGCTGGCTGCCCTGGTAGCTGCCAGCGGCTGGTGCATCAGCGTGGCGTGCGGGCCGTCCACCACTGGGCCCGGGCCTCGGGGTCGAGGAAGGTCCAGGCGACGAAGCGGCTCTGTTTCTGCCCTTGGGCCATGTCGACGGTGCGTACGTCCCTGGCGTTGACCTGTTTCAGCGCGGCATAGATGCCCGGCAGGTTGCCGGCCTTGGACACCAGGGTGCTGAACCACAGCACCTGTTGGGCATGATCGGCGCTCTCCTTGACCAGACGGCCGACGAAGGCCGCTTCGCCGCCTTTGCACCACAGCTCCGCCGCCTGACCGCCGAAGTTCAGCACCGGCAACTTGCGCTTGGGGTCCTGCTTGCCCAGGTTGCGCCATTTGCGCTTGCTGCCGCTGGCGGCTTCGTCGGCGGAGGCGTGGAACGGCGGGTTGCACAGGGTCACCTCGAAGCGTTCATCGGCGCCCAGCAGGTCCTTCAGGATGTGGGCGCTGTCGGTCTGCTGGCGCAGTTCGATGGCCTCGCCCAGGCCCGGGTTGGACTGCACGATGGCCCGTGCCGAGGCCAGGGCGCTGGTGGCGATGTCCGACCCGAGGAACTGCCAGCCGTATTCGCGATGGCCCAGCAACGGGTAGATGCAGTTGGCGCCGACGCCGATGTCCAGGGCCCTGACCTGGGCGCCCCGTGGCATGCTGCCGCCGTTGTCGGTTGCCAGCAGGTCGGCGAGGTAGTGCAGGTAATCGGCCCGGCCCGGGATCGGCGGGCACAGGTAATCGGCCGGAATGTCCCAATGAGCGATGCCGTAGTGCTGCTTGAGCAGCGCCCGGTTGAACACCTTTACCGCTGCCGGGTTGGCGAAGTCGATGCTTTCCTTGCCGTAGGGGTTGAGAATCACGAACGCCGCCAGCTCCGGGCTGGCCTTGATCAGCGCGGGAAAGTCGTAGCGCCCCTGGTGGCGGTTGCGCGGGTGCAACTGGCCCTTCTCGACGGTCTTGGGCGCGGGCGTGGTGGTCTTTTTCGGCGGGCGTTTGCTGGAGGTGGACATGCTGGCGGGTCAAGGTGGAAGGGCGCGCATTTTCCCACAGGCTTTCAGCTTCGTGCAGGGAAAACGATGACCGTTTGATGACGCCGTACGGCAACCGACCGGTCGGCCATTGATCCAGGTCAATGGTTGCGTGGGGGCAGGCTCCTAGACTGCGGCTACTCGTTCTTGCAGGGAGACAGCGATGGCGTACCTCGAGTGGACCGATGACCTGGACACCGGCATTGCCGTGATCGACGGGCAGCACAGGCGCATCGTGGACATGATCAACCAGTTGCACGTGGCGCAGCAGAGCGGCCGGTCCGAAGGCGTGGCCCAGGTGATCGAGGAGCTGGTCGACTACACCATCTCGCACTTCGCCTTCGAAGAGGCGATGCTCGAAGAGGCGGGTTATATCTTCACCAAGGCGCACAAGCGGGTGCACGAGGTGTTCATCAAGCGGGTGGCGGGTTACCGCGCGCGTTTCCTCCAGGGCGAGGACATCACCGAGGAACTCAAGAGCCTGCTGGGGCGCTGGCTGTTCGGCCATATCCGCAACGACGACCAGAACTACGTGGCCGCAGTGACCGAGAACCTGCGCCAGCTGTCCGCCGACCATTCCGACGAAGGCTGGCTGAGCCGCGCCCGACGTCGTTTCTTTCGCGCGGCGTAAGTGCTCGCCGACCCGGGTGTCGCTTCGCTCGACCCAGGCTACGGGCTCGTGATCCGCATGGGATGGGGCAATTGGTGGGCTTCAGCCCACCAAATCGAACGACCGCCCGCTACAGCGGGAAGATCCACGGCACCATCACCACACTGACGACCATCACCAGCAGGGTGAAGGGCACGCCGACGCGCACGAAATCGCCGAAGCGGTACTGGCCCGGGCCGAGTACCAGGGTGTTCACCGGCGAGGAGATCGGTGTCATGAAGGCGGCCGAGGCGGCCAGGGCGACGATCATCGCGAAAGGTGTCGGCGACAGGTTCAGGGCCTGAGCGGTTGCAATCGCCACCGGTGCCATCAACACCGCGGTGGCGGTGTTGGAGATGAACAGGCCGATCAGCGCGGTGACGGCGAACAGGCTGGCCAGGATCACCCGCGGTTCGGCCTCGCCCAGGGTGCCGACCAGGCCGCTGACCACCAGGTCGATGCCCCCGGTTTTCTGCAGCGCCAGGGCGAAGGGCAGCATGCCGACGATGAGGATCAGGCTCGGCCAGTGGATGGCGCGGTAGGCGCTGTTCATGTCGATGCAGCGGAAGGCACCCATCAACAGGCAGCCGATCAGCGCGGCCATGACGTTGGGCACCAGCCCGCTGATCATCAACCCCACCATCACCGCCAGGCTCAGCAGCGCGTAGGGTGCCTTGCGTGCGGCCGGCGCCACTTCGTCGACCTCGGCGGGCAGGCTGAGTACCAGGAAGTCACGGTTGAGGCTTTGCAGGTGGTGGATCTGCTTCCAGCTGCCGGCCACCAGCAGGGTGTCGGCGTGGGTCAGCTTTTCATCCACCAGCAGGCCTTCGAGGGCCTTGCCGTGGCGACGCAGGCCGACCACGTTGAGCTTGTAGCGGCTGCGCAGGCCCAGCTCCTGGATGGTCTTGCCGGGCAGGTGCGAGTCCGGCGGCAGGGCCACTTCGGCCAGGCCCAGCTCGTGGGAGTGGGTGGTGTAGTAGGAGTTGCGCAGCGGCATCGGCTCCAGGCCGAGTTCCTGGTAGGCGCCGAGCAGGGCGATGGCCGGGCTGGCGAGGTCCACCAGCAGGATGTCGCCGGCCTGCAGCTGGGTATTGCCGGTGGCCATCAGCAGCAGGGTACGGAACTGGCGCTGGCGTTCCACGGCGATGACGTTGATGCCGAACTGCGAACGCAGCTTCAGCTCGTCCAGGGCCTGGTTGGCCAGGGGCGAATCGGCCCGCACGCGCAGGCGCCGCTCGCGCTCGCTCAGGTGGTAGCGGCGGGCCAGGTCGGCCAGGGTCAGGCGCGGTGCCGTCGCCTCGCCGTCATCGCCGCTGCGCTGCAGCCAGCGCCGGGTCACCAGCATGTACAGCACGCCCAGGACGAGGATCGCCAGGCCGATGGGGGTGAAGCTGAAGAAGTCGAAGCCCTCGAGGCCGGCACGGCGCAGCTCGCTGTGCACCACCATGTTCGGCGGGGTAGCGACCAGGGTCAGCATGCCGCTGATCAGGCCGGCGAAGGCCAGGGGCATCATCAGGCGCCCCGGGGCGATCTTCAGGCGCGCCGCGACGCCGAGCACCACCGGGATGAAAATCGCCACCACGCCGGTCGAACTCATCACCGAACCCAGGCCGGCCACGGCGATCATCAGCAGCACCAGCAGGCGGGTTTCGCTGCTGCCGGCCTTGGCCACCAGCCAATCGCCCAGGCGGTAGGCGATGCCGGTGCGGACCAGGCCGTCGCCGATGACGAACAGCGCGGCGATCAGGATCACGCTGGGGTCGCTGAAACCGGCCAGGGTCTGCTGGATGTCGAGCACCCCGGTCAGCGGCAGGGCGACGATGACCAGCAGGGCGACCACGTCCATGCGTGGCTTGTTGATGACGAAGAGGGTGACGGTGGCCAGCAGCAGGCCCAGCACCCAGAGCAGTTCGAAATTCACGGCGCCTCCATGGCGGTTACCTGAATCGCAGGATGTCAGGGATAGCCGAGGGTCGACTTGATCTGCTGCAGGTTGGTGGCGATCCATTGCCGGTCGATGGGGCCCCAGCTGTGGATCACGTAGCTGCCGGCGTTGTTGCGCTCACCCGCCTGCTGTTCGAACACGCAGTCGATGTCCAGGTCGGCCAGGGCGGCGAGGGTGTCCTGGGCAGTGCGCCGAGGCATGCCGGTGGCCTCCATCAGATCCGGCACGCTGCGGGCTTCGCCGCTGTCGATCAGCCAGGCCACGTAGAGACGGCGGTAGAAACTGGTCTTGGTCTTGTTCACTTCCATTTGAGCGGCCCCGGGTCGAAGGAGAGTCCGGAGGATACTGCGAGCCGTACGCTGGCGCCAAACGACAAAAAAGCCCGCGCCGGTGAGGGCCGCGGGCTTTTCTGTCAGTGCAGAAGGATCAGAGTGCGGCGATCTTGCCGCGCTGCTCGACCATCTTGCCCAGGGCCTGTTCGGCTTCGGCCAGCTTGGCGCGCTCTTTCTCGAGCACGTCAGCCGGGGCCTTGGCCACGAAGCCTTCGTTGGACAGCTTGCCGCCCACCCGCTTGACCTCGCCGTCCAGGCGGGCGATTTCCTTGTCCAGGCGCGCCAGTTCGGCGTCCTTGTCGATCAGCCCGGCCATCGGCACCAGCACTTCCATTTCGCCGACCAGGGCGGTGGCGGACATCGGTGCTTCTTCACCGGCGGCCAGTACGCGCACCGACTCCAGCTTGGCCAGCTTGTTCAGCAGCGGCGCGTTGTCGGCCAGGCGGCGGCGGTCTTCGTCGCTGGCGTTGGCCAGGATGATGTCGATGCGCTTGGCCATGGAGATTTTCATCTCGCCACGGATCTGGCGCAGGCCCAGCATCAGCTGCTTGACCCACTCGATGTCGCCTTCGGCAGCGGCATCGATGCGGCTTTCATTGGCCACCGGCCAGGTCTGCAGCATGATGGTGTCGCCGGCGACGCCAGCCTGGCCCTTGATGCGCTGCCAGATTTCTTCGGTGATGAACGGCATGAACGGGTGGGCCAGGCGCAGGGCCACTTCCAGCACGCGCACCAGGGTGCGGCGGGTGCCGCGCTGGCGCTCGATCGGCGCGTTCTCGTCCCACAGCACCGGCTTGACCAGCTCCAGGTACCAGGCGCAGTACTCGTCCCAGATGAACTCGTACAAGGTCTGGGCGGCCAGGTCGAAGCGGAAGGCATCGAGGTGACGGGTCACTTCGGCTTCGGTGCGCTGCAGGGCGGAGATGATCCAGCGGTCCACCGAGGACAGCTCCACCGGCTCGCCATTGACGCCGGTGTCCTGGCCATCGGTGTTCTCGATGACGAAGTTGGCGGCGTTCCAGATCTTGTTGCAGAAGTTGCGGTAGCCCTCGACGCGGCCCATGTCGAACTTGATGTCACGACCGGTGGAGGCCAGCGCCAGGTTGGTGAAGCGCAGGGCGTCGGTGCCGTAGGCGGCGATGCCTTCCGGGAATTCGGCCTTGGTCTGCTTGGCGATCTTCTCGGCCAGCTTGGGCTGCATCAGGCCGGTGGTGCGCTTCTCCAGCAGGGCGTCGAGGCTGATGCCGTCGACGATGTCCAGCGGGTCGAGCACGTTGCCCTTGGACTTGGACATCTTCTGCCCCTGGCCGTCGCGCACCAGGCCGTGCACGTACACGGTCTTGAACGGAATCTGCCCGGTCAGGTGGGTGGACAGCATGATCATCCGGGCGACCCAGAAGAAGATGATGTCGAAGCCGGTGACCAGCACGTCGGTGGGGTGGAAGGTCTTGAGGAAGTCGGTCTGCTGCGGCCAGCCCAGGGTGGAGAAGGTCCACAGGCCGGAGCTGAACCAGGTATCGAGCACGTCGTCGTCCTGGCGCAGGGTGGCGTCGCCGAGGTTGTGCTTGGCGCGCACTTCTGCCTCGTCACGACCGACGTATACGTTGCCCGACTCGTCGTACCAGGCCGGAATGCGGTGGCCCCACCAGAGCTGACGGCTGATGCACCAGTCCTGGATGTCGCGCATCCAGCTGAAGTACATGTTTTCGTACTGCTTGGGCACGAACTGGATGTCGCCATTCTCGACCACGGCGATGGCCTTCTCGGCCAGCGGCTTGGTGGAGACGTACCACTGGTCGGTCAGCCACGGCTCGATGACGGTGCCCGAGCGGTCGCCCTTCGGCACTTTCAGCGCGTGGTCGTCGATTTTCTCCAGCAGGCCGGCGGCCTCGAAGGCGGCGACGATCTGCTTGCGCGCCTCGAAACGGTCCAGGCCGGCGTATTCGGCCGGCAGGCTGCCGTCGATCTCACCGTTGACGCTGCCGTCGATGTTGAACACCTGGGCCTTGGCCAGCACGGCAGCGTTCTTGTCGAAGATGTTGAGCAGCGGCAGGTTGTGGCGCTTGCCGACTTCGTAGTCGTTGAAGTCGTGGGCCGGGGTGATCTTCACGCAACCGGTGCCGAACTCGGGGTCGCAGTAGTCGTCGGCGATGATCGGAATGCGGCGGCCAACCAGTGGCAGCTCGACGAAGGTGCCGATCAGTGCCTTGTAGCGCTCGTCTTCCGGGTGCACGGCCACGGCGGCGTCGCCGAGCATGGTTTCCGGGCGGGTGGTGGCGACGATCAGGTAGTCCTTGCCGTCGGCGGTGGTGTTGCCGTCGGCCAGGGGGTAGCGCAGGTTCCACAGGCTGCCTTTCTCGTCGTGGTTTTCCACTTCGAGGTCGGAGATGGCGGTGTGGAACTTGGTGTCCCAGTTGACCAGGCGCTTGCCGCGGTAGATCAGGCCGTCGTCATGCAGGCGGACGAAGGCTTCCTTGACCGCTTCGGACAGGCCGTCGTCCATGGTGAAACGCTCGCGCGACCAGTCCACGGAGCTGCCCAGGCGACGGATCTGACGGGTGATGGTGCCGCCGGACTGCTCTTTCCATTCCCAGACTTTCTCCAGGAATTTTTCGCGGCCCAGGTCGTGGCGGCCGATGCCGTCGGCGGCCAGCTGGCGCTCGACGACCATCTGCGTGGCGATGCCCGCGTGGTCGGTACCTGGCTGCCACAGGGTGTTGCGGCCTTGCATGCGGCGGAAACGGATCAGCGCATCCATGATCGAGTTGTTGAACCCGTGACCCATGTGCAGGCTGCCGGTGACGTTCGGCGGCGGGATCATGATGGTGTAGGGCTCGCCCGAGCCCTGCGGGGCGAAATAGTTGTTCGCCTCCCAGTTCTGGTACAGGGCGGTTTCAATGGCGTGCGGCTGGTAGGTCTTGTCCATGCGCGGCGGGACCCTTTTGACGGCTGATCGGAAAAGCCGAGAAGTATAGCGGGGAAGGCCCTTGCGGCGTAAGGCCATATGACTGATGGGGCGCTGCGCTGTCCGGGGAGCGGGCGGGGCGCGCCCGTTCGACTCAGGGGCGGCGGGGCGGGAGCAGGCGAGTCAGGCGGGCTTCGAGGCGGCGTTTCAGTTCGGCTTCGATCTGCGGCACGAAATCGTCGATGACATCCTGCAGGATCAGTTGCGCGGCGGCACGCAGTTCGCCGTCCAGGCGGTTCACGTCGCTGTTCTGGCTGACGCTCTGCTGCACGGTTTCACGCAGGCTGCTGGCCTGGCTCGGCGGGATCGGCGTGGCAGTGGGCGGCAGCGGGGAGACGATATCCGAGAGGACCGGAATGCTGTCCAGGTCGATCGAGTCGACCAGCAGTGGCGGCTCGTCGTGTTGGTCGCCCAGCAGCTCGCGGATCGACTCCAGGTCGTCCAGCAGGTGGGCAGGTCGTTGCGGCGGTTTCGGGGTGTCCATGGTGCGGTTCTAGAGTTCAACTCGTTTGGGATCATAGCCGCGCTGGCGGTAGGTGCGGAAATTCTCCCGGCAGGCGGTCAGCAGGTCCGGTTCCTGGTTGACGATCTCGATCACCCGGCTGAAGCGCTCGACATGCGGTGACAGGCTGCTGGCCAGGTTGATCAGGACGCCCTGGGTCGCGGCCGGCTCCTCGTTCACGCCAATGGCCACCGGGGCGTGCGGGTCATCCTGGTGCAGGCTGTGGGGCACGAAAGCTTCGGCCTTGAAGCGCCACATCAGCTCGTCGACCGCCCGGCACTGTTCGTCATCGGTGCCCCGCACGAAGACCGGCAGACCGGCGCGCCAGGCTTTCATCGCCAGTTGGCAGGCGGCCCGCAGGCGGTCGGCCGAGGTAGCGGTGGACAGTACGTAGAATTCGACGCGCATAACGGTCTCGTTGAGAGGCGATCAGGCTACAGAATCTCGCGAACCGGCATCCGGCCGGCTCAGCGCAATCGCCCGCCGGGGTGGCCAGGCGGGCGAGGGCGCGGAGTTTACACCGCTAGAGACACGGGCGAAGCCCTGTTTGTTCATCGCATTGATCAGACGGCCATGCCGCGCGAGGCGGCATGGCGGGTGCCCAGCGCGCTGAACCGACGGTTCAGGCGTTGGCGCGGTTCAGCAGGTACTGGGTCAGCATAGGCACCGGGCGACCGGTGGCGCCTTTGTCCTTGCCGCCGCTGATCCACGCCGTGCCGGCGATGTCCAGGTGCGCCCAGCGGTAGCTCTTGGCGAAGCGCGACAGGAAGCAGCCAGCGGTGATGGTGCCGGCCTTCGGCCCGCCGATGTTGGCGATGTCGGCGAACGGGCTGTCCAGCTGCTCCTGGTACTCGTCGTACAGCGGCAGTTGCCAGGCGCGGTCGTCGGCGGTCAGGCCGGCCCCGAGGATTTCCTGCACCAGTTCGTCGTTGTTACCCATCAGGCCCGAAACGTTGCTGCCCAGGGCCACGATGCAGGCGCCGGTCAGGGTGGCGATGTCGATCACCGCCTGCGGCTTGAAGCGCTCGGCGTAGGTCAGGGTGTCGCACAGCACCAGGCGGCCTTCGGCGTCGGTGTTGAGGATTTCCACGGTCTGGCCGCTCATGGTGGTGACGATGTCACCCGGGCGGGTGGCGCCGCCGCTCGGCATGTTCTCGGCGCAGGCCAGCAGACACACCAGGTTGATCGGCAGCTGCAGTTCGAGCACGGCCTTGAGGGTGCCGAACACGCTGGCGGCACCGCACATGTCGTACTTCATCTCGTCCATGCCGGCAGCCGGCTTGATGCTGATGCCGCCGGTGTCGAAGGTGATGCCTTTGCCGACCAGCGCGTAGGGTTTCTCGGTCTTCTTGCCGCCCTGGTAGTTGAGCACGATCATCCGTGGCGGCTGGTCGCTGCCCTGGGCCACGGCGAGGAAAGCGCCGGCGCCGAGCTCCTTGAGCTTCTTCTCGTCGAGGATCTCGACCTTCAGGTTCTTGTGGGCTTTGCCCAGGGCCTTGGCTTCTTCCGCCAGGTAGCTGGGGTGGCAGAGGTTTGGCGGCAGGTTGCCCAGGTCCTTGGTGAAGGCCATGCCGGCGGCGATCGCCTGGGCGTGGCGGCTGGCGCGCTCGACATCGGCCTGGGTGGCCTTGTCGGCGATCAGGGTCAGCTTTTTCAGCGCGCCCGGCTCGGCTTTCTGGCTCTTGAAACGATCGAATACATAGCCGCCATCGGCCAGGCTTTCCACCAGCAGGCGGGCCTTGCCGTAGGCGTCGCGGGCCTTGACCTGGATGTCGCCGAGGGCGAGCACGGCATCAGCACCAGCCAGATTCTTCAATACAGCCTGGGTGGCTGTGATCAATTTGCGCCATTGGCGGTCAGACAGTTCTGCGTCTTTGCCGCAGCCGACCAGCAGCACGCGGTCGGCCTTGAGGCCCGGCAGGTTGTGGGCCAGCAGGGTCTGGCCGAGCTTGCCAGCGAGGTCGCCGCGCTTGAGCAGGGCGCTGATGGCGCCGGCGCTGGCGGTGTCGATGGACTTGGCTATTTCCCCCAGTTTTCGGCCTTCGCCGACGGGGATGACCAGGGTGGCGGTCTTCAATGTTTCCGGGCGAACGCTTTTAACAATAAATTCCATGCGTGGTGTCCCCAAGACAACGAGTCGGTATTACAGGATAATGCCGCATATTTTTTCAGTGGTTCGTCTTCGCACGAACCGGCAAGCAGTGGAGCTAGTGTGAGCTTAGCCCGCTGAGCCTGACAACCCTGGAGTGTCTGGTTTGATCGTCTTCCGTTATCTGTCTCGTGAAGTGTTGGTGACCTTGAGTGCGGTGAGTGCCGTGCTGCTGGTGATCATTATGAGTGGCCGTTTCATCAAGTACCTGGCGCAGGCCGCGCAAGGGGTGCTCGATCCGGGCGTGCTGTTCCTCATCATGGGCTTCCGCCTGCCGGGCTTCCTGCAGTTGATCCTGCCGCTGGGGCTGTTTCTCGGTTTCCTGCTGGCCTATGGACGCCTGTACCTCGACAGCGAGATGACGGTGTTGTCGGCCACCGGCATGAGCCAGCAACGCCTGATGGTCTATAGCCTGGCCCCGGCCACCGTGGTGGCGCTGCTGGTGGCCTGGCTGAGCATGGGACTGACCCCCCAGGGCGTGTCGCAGGTGGACCGCATCTTCAATGAGCAGGACGCCCTGACCGAATTCGATACCCTGGTGCCCGGGCGTTTCCAGTCCATGAAGGGCGGTACCCGCGTCACCTACACCCAGGGGCTGTCCGAAGACCGGGCGGCCCTGGAGAACGTGTTCATTTCCGAGAAGCGCTTTTCCCGCGAGGGCGACAAGGAACGCGGAATCAGCGTGCTGGTGGCCGAGCGCGGGCGCCAGGAAATCCAGGCCGACGGCAGCCGCTATCTGATCCTGGAGAACGGCTACCGCTACGACGGTAACCCGGGCCAGGCGGATTACCGCTCTATCCAGTACGAGACCTACGGCGTGCTGCTGCCGAAGCCCTCGATCAACGCCGAGGTCAGCGAGCGCGAAGCGATCCCTACGCGGGAGCTGTTCGGCAGCGATGACCCGCGCCTGCAGGCCGAACTGCAATGGCGTCTGTCGATTCCGCTACTGGTGTTCGTGGTGACCCTGCTGGCGGTGCCGCTGTCGCGGGTCAACCCGCGCCAGGGGCGCTTCCTCAAGTTGTTGCCGGCCATTCTGCTGTACATGGCGTACCTGGCGCTGCTGATCGCCGCACGGGGGGCGCTGGATAAAGGAAGGATCCCGCCGGCCCTCGGCCTGTGGTGGGTGCATGGGATATTCATCGTGATCGGGTTCGTGTTGTTGTACTGGGAGCCGCTGCGCCTGAAGTGGGCAAGCCGTCGCGCCACACTGGAGGTTGCCCGTGGTTAAGTTGGATCGGTACATCGGTACCCAGGTGTTTTTCGCGATTCTCAGCGTGCTCGGCGTCATCGTCGGGCTGGCGCTGCTGTTCGCCTTCATCGATGAACTGGGTGACGTGGAAGGCAACTACGGCCTGCTGGACGCCGCCTGGTACGTCTTCCTCACGTTGCCGCGGCGCATGTACGAAATGCTGCCGATGGCGGCCCTGATCGGCTGCCTGATTGGCCTGGGCAGCCTGGCGAGCAGCAGTGAGCTGACCATCATGCGCGCTGCCGGCGTGTCGATCGGCCGGATCGTCTGGGCGGTCATGAAGCCCATGCTGGTGCTGATGCTGGTCGGCGTGCTGATTGGTGAGTACCTGGCGCCCTGGAGTGAAAACCACGCCCAGGCCAACCGTGCCATGGCCCAGGGTGGCGGCGAGGCGCAAAGCGCCAAGCGCGGCTTGTGGCACCTGCAGGGCAAGGAGTTCGTGCACATCAACGCCGTGCAACCCAATGGCGTTCTGTTTGGCGTGACCCGTTACCGCTTCGACGAAGAGCGCAAGATGCTCTCGGCAAGCTTCGCCCGGCGTGCCCAGTACGACGGCGAGTACTGGCAACTGGAGAATGTCGCGACCACGCATTTCCGTGAGCGCGGCACCGAAGTGATCGAGGCGCCGGCCGAGCGCTGGGATGTCGAACTGAACCCGCAACTGCTGGGCACTGTGGTGCTGGCGCCGGAAGCCCTGTCGATCACCGGGCTGTGGCGTTACATCCAGTACCTGGCCGAGCAGGGTCTGAGCAACGGTCAATACTGGCTGGCGTTCTGGACCAAGGTGCTGCAGCCGGTGGTCACCGGTGCCCTGGTGCTGATGGCCATCTCGTTCATCTTCGGGCCGCTGCGCTCGGTGACCCTGGGGCAGCGCGTGTTCACCGGGGTGCTGGTGGGCTTCGTGTTCCGCATCGCCCAGGACCTGCTGGGTCCGTCGAGCCTGGTGTTCGGCTTCTCGCCGCTGCTGGCGGTGCTGGTACCGGCGGGGTTGTGCGCTCTGGCCGGGGCCTGGCTGTTGCGCCGGGCGGGTTGAACCCGCGGAAAAAAGCCGGCTAGATGCCGGCTTTTTTGTGGGTGATCACTTTTTGTGAATGTTCTTCGGCAGTTGCACCATGCGGCTGTCCGAATAGATGTCATGCCAGGTGCGGCCCTGCTTGTCCCAAAACATCCAGAGAAAGCCAAGGCCGGCGAACAGCCAGGAGCCGATGGCGACCACGAAGCGCAGCAGCGCCTGCCACAGGTCGATGGCACTGCCGTCGGCGTTCTGGATGCGCAGGCCCCAGGCCTGCATGCCCAGTGTCTGGCCGTTGTGGGTCCAGAACTTGGCGAAAAAACCGAACAGGCTGAGCAGTGCCAGGCTGGCCACGATGGGGTCGCGGTCCAGGGCGCCCGCTTCCGACATCAGCATCAGTTGTTCGCTGCCGTAGATCAGGCGCAGCACGCCTTGCTGGTAGATCAGCGTCACCACCATCACCAGGGCGACGCAGAGCAGGAAGTCATAGACGACGGCCGCCAGGCGGCGTATTGGGCCGGCAGTGGGGAAATCCCCCTGGGGGCGCAGCTGGTGTTTGGGCATGATGGGCTCGCTGTGACGATATAGCGGACCATTCTAACCGCGACTTTCCTGCGGGCATAAAAAAACCCCTGGCGTTACCGTCAGGGGTTTTTTCGAAGCGGCAGGTTAAGCGACGACTTGAACCTGGTCGGCTTGCATGCCTTTCTGACCTTGCACAGCCACGAAGCTGACTTTCTGACCTTCTTTCAGGCTCTTGAAGCCGTTACCTTCGATCGCGCGGAAGTGTACGAACAGATCCGGACCGCTTTCTGGAGTGATAAAACCAAAACCTTTCTCGTCGTTAAACCACTTGACGGTACCGTTCTGACGATTCGACATGTCTTATTTCCTTGAAACTAGAGTTGATGACAGCCTCTAACCATAGAGGACTGAGACTGGTTGCAAAGAGTAATAGAAGTCGAGCGGGATGTAGCGGATCTGGAGGATCTACTGCATCAGGTCACGATTCACAGCGACCCATGCAAACACAGTCCAATCACTCTAGCTAACTAACAGACAAATGCCAACCCCTGCGCGAGCCCCGGATAGAGCGCGGATCACGGTGTTTTCGAGGTTTTTGTCGCGGTGCTAATCGCGGTTGCCGAAGCGGCATTTCACGTGGCGAATTGCCAGTCGAGTTGGAAGGCAATGGAAGGGAATTATGAATGCGCTTAAACCATGCATTCTGGCAGGCGCAAACGTTAACCTTACTTGTGCACAAGTAGTGCGCTGGAGTTTCAGGTTTGCCCATTACGGCCAGTTTCTTGCGGCGGCTTGCCAGGATTACGCCAAAGCTACGCCTCAGAAACGAAAAAGCCCGCAAGCACTGAGCTTGCGGGCTGTATATGGTGCCCCGGGGGAGACTCGAACTCCCACTTCTTTCGAAAACGGATTTTGAATCCGCCGCGTCTACCGGTTCCGCCACCGGGGCACAATGGCGGCGCAGTATAGGGATGCCCACCGGGCAGGTCAATGCACTTGCGTGGCCAGTCCGGGCAATTTCCGGTAAGCTTTGCCGCCCTGCAATACGACCTCCCTCCCGTCATGCGTGTCGCCGACTTTACCTTCGAACTCCCTGATCAGTTGATCGCCCGTCATCCCCTGGCCGAGCGCCGGGCCAGCCGTTTGCTGGTTCTGGAAGGCGGCAGCGGCGAGCTGGCGCACCGTCAGTTCAGTGATGTGCTGGAGTACTTGCGCCCGGGCGACCTGATGGTGTTCAACAACACCCGGGTCATCCCCGCACGGTTGTTCGGCCAGAAGGCGTCGGGTGGCAAGCTGGAAGTGCTGGTGGAGCGGGTTCTGGACAGCCATCGGGTGCTGGCCCACGTGCGTTCGAGCAAGTCGCCCAAGCCCGGTTCGCTGATCCATATAGAAGGTGGCGGTGAAGCGCAGATGCTGGCGCGCCACGACGCCCTGTTCGAGCTGCGGTTCAGCGAAGAGGTGCTGCCGCTGCTCGACCGGGTCGGCCACATGCCGTTGCCTCCTTATATAGACCGCGCAGACGACGCGGCGGACCGTGAGCGTTACCAGACCGTCTACGCGGCGCGCGCCGGTGCCGTGGCGGCGCCCACCGCCGGGTTGCATTTCGATCAGGCGCTGCTCGCTGCGCTGGCCGAGAAGGGTGTGGATACCGCCTTCGTGACCCTGCACGTGGGCGCTGGCACCTTCCAGCCGGTGCGTGTCGAGCGGATCGAAGACCACCACATGCACAGCGAGTGGCTGGAGGTCGGCCAGGAGGTGGTCGATGCCGTGGCTGCCTGCCGCGCGCGTGGCGGTCGGGTCGTCGCCGTCGGCACCACCAGCGTGCGTTCACTGGAAAGTGCGGCGCGCGACGGCGTGCTGAAACCCTTCAGCGGCGACACCGACATCTTCATCTACCCCGGGCGCCCGTTCCATGTGGTCGACGCCCTGGTGACCAATTTCCATCTGCCGGAATCGACGCTGCTGATGCTCGTTTCGGCATTTGCCGGGTACCCGGAAACCATGGCGGCCTACCGGACCGCCGTGGCCGAGGGGTATCGCTTCTTCAGTTACGGTGATGCCATGTTCATCACCCGCAATCCCGCACCGCGCGGCCCCGAGGACCAACAATGACACGCACCTGCCGCATGTCCTTCGAACTGCTGGCGACCGATGGCCGTGCGCGCCGCGGCCGCCTGACCTTCCCCCGTGGCGTGGTCGAGACCCCGGCCTTCATGCCGGTGGGTACCTACGGCACGGTCAAGGGCATGCTGCCGCGCGACATCGAGGCCATCGGTGCGCAGATCATTCTCGGCAATACCTTCCACCTGTGGCTGCGCCCGGGTACCGAGGTGATCAAGCGCCACGGCGACCTGCACGACTTCATGCAGTGGCAGGGTCCGATCCTCACCGACTCCGGCGGTTTCCAGGTCTTCAGCCTGGGCGCCATGCGCAAGATCAAGGAGGAGGGCGTGACCTTCGCCTCGCCGGTCGATGGCGCCAAGGTGTTCATGGGGCCGGAAGAGTCGATGCAGGTCCAGCGTGACCTGGGCTCGGACATCGTGATGATCTTCGACGAGTGCACGCCGTACCCGGCGGAGTTCGACGTGGCCAAGCGCTCCATGGAGCTGTCACTGCGCTGGGCCAAGCGTTCCAAGGAGGCCCATGGCGACAGCACTGCAGCGCTGTTCGGCATCGTCCAGGGCGGCATGCACGAATCGCTGCGCATGCGTTCGCTGGAAGGCTTGAATGAGCTGGACTTCGATGGCTTGGCCATTGGCGGCCTGTCGGTCGGCGAGCCGAAGGAAGAGATGATCCGCGTGCTCGACTACCTGCCCGGGCAGATGCCGGCAGACAAGCCGCGCTACCTGATGGGCGTGGGCAAGCCGGAAGACTTGGTTGAGGGCGTGCGCCGCGGCGTGGACATGTTCGACTGCGTGATGCCGACCCGCAACGCGCGCAACGGTCACCTGTTCGTGGAGACCGGCGTGCTGAAGATTCGCAACGCGACCCACAAGCACGACGATTCGCCGCTGGACCCGACCTGCGACTGTTACACCTGTAAACACTTCTCGCGGGCTTATCTGCATCATTTGGACAAGTGCGGCGAAATGCTGGGTAGCATGCTCAATACAATCCACAACTTACGCCACTATCAGCGGCTTATGGCTGGTTTGCGCGAGGCTATTCAACAGGGTACATTGGCCGCCTTTGTCGATGCCTTCTATGCTCGGCGCGGTCTGCCAACGCCGCCGCTGGATTGATTAATCGCTGACTTACAAGATCTTTCAACAGGAGTGTTACATGAGCTTTTTTATCCCTGCTGCATACGCCGATGCGGCTGCCCCGGCGGCTGGTCCAGCTGGCACCGGTTTTGAGTGGGTGTTCCTGGTCGGCTTCCTGGTCATCTTCTACCTGATGATCTGGCGTCCCCAGGCCAAGCGCGCCAAGGAGCACAAGAACCTGATCGGCAACCTGCAGAAGGGCGACGAAGTCGTGACCTCCGGCGGTATCGCCGGCAAGGTGTCGAAGGTTAGCGATGATTTCGTGGTCATCGAAGTGTCCGACACCGTCGAACTGAAGATTCAGAAAGTGGCCATTGCCGCGACCCTGCCCAAGGGCACGTTGAAAGCCATCTAACCGGTCGGTTCCAGTTTTTTCACTTCACGGGGCGCTCAAGGCGCCCCGCGTCATAAGCGGGCGGCGTCATTCATGCTCAACAAATACCCTCTGTGGAAGTACCTGCTGATCGTGGCCGTGCTGGCCGTCAGCCTGATCTATTCCGCACCCAATCTCTATCCGGACGATCCGGCCATCCAGGTCAGTGGCGCGAGTTCCGCACAGACCATCGCCCAGGCCGATCTGGACCGCGTCAGCAAGGCGCTGGCCGATGCCGGTATCGAGGTCAAGGCGTCGAGTGTCGGCGATCAGGGCCGTAGCGGCCTGCTGCGCCTGCTCCGCCAGAGCGACCAGCTTCCGGCCAAGGACATCGTGCGCAGGGCGCTCGGCGACAACTACGTGGTTGCGCTCAACCTGGCGCAAACCACGCCCGAGTGGTTGCGCAGCCTGGGTGCCAGCCCGATGAAGCTGGGCCTGGACCTGTCGGGTGGTGTGCACTTCCTGCTCGAAGTCGACATGGACAAGGCGCTGGATGTACGCCGCCAGGTCTACGAGGGGGAGATCAAGAGCCTGCTGCGCAAGGAGCGCGTGCGCTACCGCAGCATGCCGCAGCAGGGCGGGGCGATTCAGCTGGGCTTTGCCGACAGCGACTCGCTGGAAAAGGCACAGCAGCTGATCCGCAAGGATTTCACCGATTTCGAACTGAATGCTCAGGAGCGTGGCGGCCAACAAGTGCTGCGCGTGACCCTGACCGCGGCGAAGATCGCCGAGATTCGTGAATACTCGATCAAGCAGAACCTGACCACCGTGCGTAACCGGGTCAACGAACTGGGTGTCGCCGAGCCGCTGGTACAGCGCCAGGGCGCCAACCGGATCGTGGTCGAGCTGCCGGGCGTACAGGACACGGCCGAAGCCAAGCGTATTCTCGGCAAGACCGCCAACCTGGAATTCCGCCTGCAGGCCGATGCCAGCGCACCGCGCGGCACCACCGAGTCGTTTGGCTTCCGTGAGGAAGGTCGTCCGCCGGTACAGCTCGAGCGCGAACTGATCATCACCGGTGACCAGGTCACCGATGCCCAGGCCAGCTTCGACGAGAACGGTCGTCCGCAAGTGAACATCCGTCTGGATGGCCACGGCGGCGAGCTGATGAACCGTGCGACCCGCAACAACGTCGGTCGCAGCATGGCGGTGATCTTCATCGAGCAACGCCCGCTGACCCGCTACGTGAAGCAGATGGTCGATGGTGTCGAGCAGGAAGTGCAGGTCGACTCCTTCAAGGAAGAAAAACAGATCATCAGCCTGGCGACCATCCAGTCGCCACTGGGTAGCCAGTTCCGCATCACCGGTCTGAACGGCCAGGGCGAATCCTCCGAGCTGGCGCTGCTGCTGCGTGCCGGTGGTCTGGCGGCGCCGATGTACTTTGCCGAAGAGCGGACCATCGGTCCGAGCCTGGGTGCCGAGAACATCGTCAAGGGTATCGAGTCCACCGAATGGGCGATGATCCTGGTGTCGCTGTTCATGATCGCCATCTACCGCTTCTTCGGCGTGTTGGCCACCGTGGCCCTGGCGTTCAACCTGGTGCTGCTGGTCGGTCTGATGTCGGTGATCGGGGCCACGCTGACCCTGCCGGGTATTGCCGGTATCGTCCTGACACTGGGCATGGCGGTCGATGCCAACGTGCTGATCTATTCACGGATTCGTGAAGAGCTGGCCAATGGGCTGTCGGTGCAGCGCGCAATCCACGAGGGCTTCGACCGTGCATATACCGCCATTCTCGACAGTAACCTGACCACCCTGCTGGTGGGGGCGATCCTGTTCGCGCTGGGCACCGGGCCGATCAAGGGCTTCGCCGTGACCCTGTCGCTGGGCATCATCACCTCGATGTTCACCGCGATCATGTTCACCCGCGGGATGGTCAACCTGATCTTCGGTGGCCGTAACTTCAAGAAACTGTGGATTTGAGGTAAGGCCATGAAGCTGCCATCCCGCATTCCGTTCATGGCGATACGCAACATTGCGTTCGCCATTACCGTGGTTATCAGCCTGATCGGCTTGGGTAGCCTGTTCAAGAATGGCCTCAACTTCGGCCTGGATTTCACCGGCGGTACGCTCATCGAGCTGACCTACGAGCAGCCGGCCGACCTTGAGCTGATCAAGAGCGAGCTGGCCGAGGCCGGGTACCGTGATGCTGTCGTGCAGAGTTTCGGCTCCACCACAGACGTATTGGTGCGCATGGCGGGCGACTCGCCCGACCTGGGTGCCCAGGTGGCTGAATCGTTGCGCAAGATCGACATGGAGACCCGCTTCGACGTCAAGCGTGTCGAATTCGTCGGACCGCAGGTGGGTGAGGAGCTGCGCGACCAGGGGGGGCTGGCCATGCTGCTGGCGCTCGGCGGCATCCTGCTGTACCTGGCTTTCCGCTTTCAGTGGAAGTTCGGGGTGGGTGCGGTCGGCTCTCTGGCCCACGACATCATCGTGACCCTGGGGATCCTGGCCTTTTTCAAGGTCCCGTTCGATCTGACGGTCCTGGCGGCGGTACTGGCCATGGTCGGCTACTCGCTGAACGACACCATCATCATCTATGACCGGATTCGCGAGAACTTCCGGGTAATGCGCAAGGCCGAGATCATCGAGAATATCGATGTGTCGGTGACCCAGACCCTGCTCCGCACCATCGCTACATCGACGTCCACGGCCATGGCCCTGGTGGCCTTGCTGGTGTTCGGCGGTGACAGCCTGGCGGGTTTCGCCCTCACGCTGCTGATTGGTGTGGTGGTGGGTACCTACTCGTCGGTGTACATCAGTGCGCCGGTGTTGATCTGGCTGAAACTCACCTCCGAGGATCTGATTCCTCCGGCGGTCTCCACCGAGGAGATCGATGAACGCCCATGAGACTGTGATGGGCTGCTCATCGATGCACGCGAACGGGCGACAAGGGAACTTGTCGCCCGTTTCGCTTTTCCAAGGCAAGGAGTAAGGCGCACAGGCGCCGTTAGAGTGATCAGGAGATTCGCATGAACAAGTCAATGTTGGTTGGTGCTGTGCTGGGTGCTGTAGGCGTGACGGCCGGTGGTGCTGTTGCGACGTACAGCTTGGTCAGTGGCCCGACGTATGCGGAAGTCCTTGCCGTTGAGCCTGTCAAAGAAACCATCAAGACCCCGCGTGAGGTCTGCAAGGACGTCACCGTCACCCGTCAGCGTCCGGTGAAGGACCAGCACCAGATCGCGGGTACCGCGATCGGCGCCATTGCCGGTGGTCTGCTGGGCAACCAGATCGGCGGCGGCACCGGCAAGAAGATCGCCACGGTGGCGGGCGCAGTGGGTGGCGGCTACGCCGGTAACAAGGTGCAGGAAAACATGCAGGCCAACGACACCTACACGACCACGGAGACGCGCTGCAACACCGTGACCGACAGCAGTGAGAAGGTCGTTGGTTATAACGTGAAGTACGACCTGGACGGCAAGGTCGGCCAGGTGCGCATGGACCGTGATCCGGGTGCGCGTATTCCGGTTCGTGACGGTCAGCTGGTTCTGGCTGACGTCGCCCAGTAACGTCGCGGCTGTGAGGCTCTTCGGAGCCTTGCACAGGCACAAAAAACCGGCCCTTGGGCCGGTTTTTTGTTGTCGCCTGAATCAGCGCTTCAGGGATGCCGACAGGTGCGGCTGGATGGCGGTCAGGACCGCCTTGAAGCATTTGGTGTTGCCGGCAACGATCTGGCCTTTTTCGAGGAAGTCGTGGCCGCCGCTGAAGTCGCTGACCAGGCCGCCCGCTTCCTGGATCAGCAGGGCGCCGGCTGCCATGTCCCACTCGGACAGGCCGAACTCCCAGAACGCATCGAAGCGACCGGCGGCGACGTAGGCGAGGTCGAGGCTGGCGGCGCCGGCACGACGAACGCCGGCGGTCTGGCCGACCAGGCTGCGGAACATGCCCAGGTAGTTTTCCAGGTTGTCCAGTTGGCTGTCGCGGAACGGGAAGCCGGTGCCGAGCAGGGCGCCTTCCAGGCCCTTGCGACCGCTGACGCGCAGGCGGCGGCCATTGAGTGCGGCGCCGCGGCCACGACTGGCGGTGAATTCTTCCTGGCGAACCGGGTCGATGATGACCGCGTGCTCGAGGCGGCCGCGGTACTTGCAGGCCAGGCTGACGGCGAAATGAGGAACGCCGCGGATGAAGTTGGTGGTGCCGTCCAGGGGGTCGATGATCCACAGGTAGTCGGCGCCTTCGCCGGTGCCTTCGATCAGACCACCTTCCTCGCCGAGGAAGCCGTGGTTGGGGTACGCCTTGCGCAGGGCCTGGATGATCAACTGCTCGGCGGAGCGGTCGATCTCGGTCACGTAGTCCTTGGCGTCTTTCTCGTCGACCGAGATGACGTCCAAGCGTTCGATCGAGCGGAAGATCATTTCACCGGCGCTACGGGCTGCGCGCAGCGCGATATTCAGCATAGGCTGCATGGAAGGTCACCTGGGTCGTTAAAGAAAGCCGGCCATTCTAGCAGAAAAGCCTGTCAGATGAAGCGTCCCCTCGGCGGCGCGTGGCATAAATCCGATGGTTTCTGTAAGATTTGCTCCCCCTCGGCTTCTGTGTGAGCACTGGCGTTGCTGCAAAATATTCGTGTGGTCTTGGTCAATACCAGTCATCCCGGCAATATCGGGGGCGCGGCGCGGGCCATGAAGAACATGGGCTTGTCGCGGCTGGTGCTGGTCGATCCCATGGATTTTCCCAGCGGCGACGCCGTGGCACGTGCCTCTGGCGCGACCGATATCCTCGACGGGGCCCAGGTGGTCGGAACACTTGAGGAGGCGCTGGTGGGTTGCAGCCTGGTGCTCGGAACCAGTGCCCGCGATCGCCGCATCCCTTGGCCGCTGCTGGACCCCCGTGAATGCGGCGTGGCGGCCTGCGAGCAGGCCCAGGCCGGCGGGGAGGTCGCGCTGGTCTTCGGCCGCGAATACGCGGGCCTGACAAACGAAGAACTGCAGCGCTGCCAGTTTCACGTGCATATTCCCTCGGACCCGGGTTTCAGCTCGCTCAATCTGGCAGCTGCCGTGCAGGTGCTGGCCTACGAGGTACGCATGGCCTGGCTGGCGGCGCAGAACCAGCCTACCAAGGTGGCCAAGGTCGAAACCACGGCCATTCTCAGCTCGCAGCCGGTGACGGCGGATGAGCTGGAATCCTTCTACGAGCACCTGCAGCTGGCCCTGGTCGAGATCGGTTTTCTCGATCCGGCCAAGCCGCGTCACCTGATGAGTCGCTTGCGTCGTCTATACGGGCGCAGTGCCGTCACCAAGCTGGAAATGAATATTCTGCGCGGCATTTTGACCGAGACAGTCAAGGCGGCGCGCGGTGAGCACCACAAGCAGGGGAAGTCAGATGTTTGAGCGCATGCGAGAAGATATCCAGAGCGTATTCCATCGAGATCCAGCGGCGCGTAACACGCTGGAGGTGGTGACCTGCTATCCCGGTCTGCATGCTGTGTGGTTGCACCGTATCGCCCATGCCCTGTGGGCGTCTGGCTGGAAGTGGCTGGCGCGCGTGGTATCGAATACCGGCCGTTGGGCCACGGGCATCGAGATTCACCCCGGCGCCAGGATCGGGCGGCGCTTCTTCATCGACCATGGCATGGGCATCGTCATCGGTGAAACCGCTGAAATCGGTAATGACGTGACGCTCTACCAGGGCGTGACCCTGGGCGGCACCAGCTGGAACAAGGGCAAGCGCCATCCGACCCTGGAAGATGGAGTGGTGGTGGGGGCGGGCGCCAAGGTGCTCGGGCCGTTCACCGTCGGTGCTGGGGCCAAGATCGGCTCCAACGCTGTGGTCACCAAAGCGGTGCCGGCCGGTGCCACGGCCGTGGGCATCCCGGGGCGGATCATCGTCAAGAACGATGACGAGCAGGAAGCCAAGCGTCAGGCCATGGCGGAAAAGCTGGGCTTCGACGCCTATGGCGTTGGCCAGGACATGCCGGACCCGGTCGCCCGGGCCATTGGGCAGTTGCTCGACCACCTGCAGGCCGTGGACGGCCGCCTGGAGGGAATGTGCACGGCCTTGACGGCGCTTGGCAGTGATTACTGCGCCAAGGAGCTGCCGGCCCTGCGTGAGGAAGATTTCGCCGGTGTCTGCAAGGCGCAGGGCGACAAACCGGCTGCCTGATGCGCACGGGGCGCGGATTTGCTATGCTTCGCGCCCTCCGTTTTTGGCTAAAGCCTGAGTAAATCAATAGGTCTTATAGTTGACTTAAATACTCGGGAATTGCATACTCGCGCCAAACAGTGACCCCGTGGTAATCCCTCCATGCGTCTGACCACCAAAGGCCGTTACGCCGTTACTGCCATGCTCGATCTGGCGCTGCATGCGCAGCACGGACCGGTTTCCCTTGCCGACATCTCCGAGCGTCAGGGTATCTCCCTGTCTTATCTGGAGCAGCTGTTCGCCAAGCTTCGCCGTGGCAACCTGGTTTCCAGTGTGCGCGGGCCGGGCGGCGGCTATCAGCTGTCGCGCGACATGCAGGGCATTCAGGTTGCCGAGGTGATCGATGCGGTCAACGAGTCGGTCGATGCCACCCGTTGCCAGGGGCAGGGCGATTGTCACGCGGGCGATACCTGTCTGACCCATCATTTGTGGTGCGACCTGAGCCAACAGATTCACGAGTTTCTCAGCGGTATCAGCCTGGCCGACCTGGTGACCCGCAGTGAGGTACAGGAAGTTGCCCAGCGCCAGGATCAGCGCCGTTGTAATGGCAAGATGCCGCAACTGGATAAAATTGAAGCGTCTACCGTCGACTGAGCGTAAAGGCGCCGGCCTGCTGGCCTGATACCTGATAGGAGAAGATCAATGAAATTGCCGATTTACCTCGATTATTCCGCAACCACGCCGGTTGATCCGCGTGTTGCGCAGAAAATGAGCGAATGCCTGCTGGTCGATGGCAACTTCGGTAACCCGGCGTCCCGCTCCCACGTGTTCGGCTGGAAAGCCGAAGAGGCGGTGGAGAACGGTCGTCGTCAGGTTGCCGATCTGGTCAATGCCGATCCGCGCGAAATCGTCTGGACCTCCGGTGCCACCGAGTCCGACAACCTGGCGATCAAGGGCATTGCCGACTTCTACAGCAGCAAGGGCAAGCACCTCATCACCTCCAAGATCGAGCACAAGGCCGTTCTGGACACCATGCGCCAACTGGAGCGTGAAGGGTTCGAAGTCACCTACATCGAGCCGGGCGAAGATGGTCTCATCACGCCGGCGATGGTCGAGGCTGTCCTGCGCGAAGACACCATCCTGGTGTCGATCATGCACGTGAACAACGAGATCGGTACGGTCAACGACATCGCCGCCATCGGCGAGCTGACCCGCTCCAAAGGTGTGTTCTTCCACGTCGACGCGGCGCAGTCCACCGGCAAGGTGGAAATCGACCTGCAGACCCTCAAGGTCGACCTGATGTCGTTCTCCGCCCACAAGACCTACGGCCCGAAAGGCGTTGGTGCCCTGTACGTGCGCCGTAAGCCGCGTGTTCGTCTGGAAGCCCAGACCCACGGCGGTGGCCACGAGCGCGGCATGCGTTCCGGCACCCTGGCGACCCACCAGATCGTCGGCATGGGTGAGGCATTCCGCATCGCCAAGGAAGAAATGGCCCAGGAAAACCAGCGCGTGCTGGCGCTGCGTGACCGTTTCTACCAGCAGCTCGAAGGGCTCGAGGAACTGTACGTCAACGGCAGCATGACTGCCCGCGTACCGCACAACCTCAACCTGAGCTTCAACTACGTCGAAGGCGAGTCGCTGATCATGGCGCTCAAGGACTTGGCGGTTTCGTCCGGTTCGGCCTGTACCTCGGCGTCGCTCGAGCCGTCTTACGTGTTGCGTGCCCTCGGCCGCAATGACGAGCTCGCGCACAGCTCCATCCGTTTCACCTTCGGCCGTTTCACCACCGAGGAAGAAGTCGACTACGCCGCGCAAAAAGTGCGCGAAGCGGTCACCAAGCTGCGCGAACTTTCGCCGCTGTGGGATATGTACAAAGACGGCGTCGACATCTCCAAGATCGAGTGGGCGGCACACTAAGTAGTCGCCGACAGAGCGGCTCTCTGATGAGGAAGGAATACCAGCATGGCTTACAGTGAAAAGGTCATTGACCACTACGAAAACCCGCGCAACGTCGGCAAGATGAATGCGGAAGACCCGGATGTCGGTACCGGCATGGTGGGTGCTCCGGCTTGCGGCGACGTGATGCGTCTGCAGATCAAGGTCAACGAGCAGGGCGTGATCGAAGATGCCAAGTTCAAGACCTACGGCTGCGGCTCCGCAATCGCGTCCAGCTCCCTCGCCACCGAGTGGATGAAGGGCAAGACCCTGGATGAGGCGGAAACCATCAAGAACACCCAGTTGGCGGAAGAGCTGGCGCTGCCGCCGGTGAAAATCCACTGCTCCGTACTCGCCGAGGACGCCATCAAGGCTGCCGTGCGCGACTACAAGCAGAAGAAAGGTCTGATCTGAGGAGGTTTCGATGGCTATCAGCATGACCGAAGCTGCCGCTCAACACGTTCGTCGCTCTCTCGAGGGGCGCGGCAAGGGTGAGGGCATTCGCCTGGGCGTTCGCACCACCGGGTGCTCCGGCTTGGCCTACGTGCTGGAGTTCGTCGACGAGACCGCCAGCGAAGACCAGGTGTTCGAGAGCCATGGCGTCAAGGTGATCATCGATCCCAAGAGCCTGGTCTACCTCGACGGCACCGAACTGGATTTCGTCAAGGAAGGGTTGAACGAAGGCTTCAAGTTCAACAATCCCAACGTTCGCGGCGAATGCGGCTGCGGCGAGAGCTTCAATATCTGAGGCGCGTTGTGGGCAGTCCTTGTCATTTTGCTTTGTTCGACCTGCAGCCGAGCTTCCGTCTGGATCTCGAGCAGCTGGCGGCGCGTTATCGCGAGCTGGCGCGCAACGTCCACCCGGACCGTTTTGCCGATGCCAGCGAGCGTGAGCAGCGCATAGCGCTCGAACAGTCCGCCAGCCTCAACGAGGCCTACCGGACCCTCAAGAACGCGCCGCAGCGTGCGCGCTACCTGCTGGCCCTGAGTGGCCCGGAGCTGCCGCTGGAGGTCACGGTGCAGGATCCGGACTTCCTCATGCAGCAGATGCAGTGGCGTGAAGAGCTCGAAGACCTGCAGGACAGCGCCGATCTGGCGGGTGTCGCGGCCTTCAAGCGGCGCCTGAAGGTCGCGCAGGACGAGTTGAACGAGCGCTTCGCCGTTTGTTGGGATGATACGGCCCGTCGCGCCGAGGCCGAGCGCCTGATGCGACGGATGCAGTTCCTCGACAAGCTTTCCCACGAGGTCCGCCAGTTGGAAGAGCGCCTCGACGATTAACGCTCGCGCAGCAGTCGACGCTGCGCCCGGCACCTAGATAAGCACTGAATAACCATGGCCTTACTGCAGATTGCCGAGCCCGGACAGAGCCCCCAGCCCCATCAGCGTCGGCTGGCGGTCGGCATTGACCTGGGTACCACCAATTCGCTGGTCGCTGCCGTGCGCAGCGGCTTGTCAGAGCCATTGGCCGATGCCGATGGGCAGGTCATCCTGCCGTCGGCCGTTCGCTACCACGCCGATCGCGTCGAAGTGGGCGCGGCTGCCAAGGCGGCGGCGTCGTCCGATCCGCTCAACACTGTGCTGTCGGTAAAGCGCCTGATGGGTCGTGGGTTGGCGGACGTCAAGCAACTGGGCGAGCAGTTGCCCTATCGCTTCGCCGAGGGTGAGTCGCACATGCCGTTCATCGAGACGGTCCAGGGGGCCAAGAGCCCGGTGGAAGTCTCGGCGGATATTCTCAAGGTCCTGCGTCAGCGTGCTGAAAGCGCCCTGGGGGGCGAGCTGGTGGGTGCCGTGATCACCGTGCCGGCGTATTTCGATGACGCCCAGCGCCAGTCCACCAAGGACGCAGCGCGCCTGTCCGGGCTGACCGTGCTGCGCCTGCTCAACGAGCCGACAGCTGCTGCAGTCGCCTATGGCCTGGACCAGCACGCCGAGGGCGTGGTGGCCATTTACGACCTGGGCGGCGGTACATTCGATATTTCCATCCTGCGCCTGACCGGCGGCGTGTTCGAAGTCCTGGCGACTGGCGGCGACAGCGCCCTGGGCGGCGATGACTTCGACCACGCCATCGCCAATTGGGTGGTCGAGCAGGCGGGCGCTTCCGCGGACCTGGCGCCCGGCGAGCAGCGCCAGTTGCTGGCCATGGCCTGTGCGGCCAAGGAAGCGCTGACCACTGCCTCCAGCACGGTCGTGAGTCATGGCGACTGGCAGGGGCAATTGAGCCGTGAACAGTTCGACGCGTTGATCGAACCCATGGTCGGTCGCAGCCTCAAGGCATGCCGCCGCGCCGTGCGTGATGCCGGCATCGAACTGGAAGAAGTCGAGGCCGTGGTCATGGTTGGCGGTTCGACCCGTGTGCCGCGTGTGCGTCAGGCCGTTGGTGAGCTGTTCGCCCGCGAACCGCTGACCGACATCGATCCGGATCAGGTCGTGGCGATCGGTGCGGCCATCCAGGCCGATGCCCTGGCAGGCAACAAGCGCGGCGATGGGGAAGAGCTGCTGTTGCTGGACGTGATTCCGCTGTCGCTGGGTCTGGAAACCATGGGCGGGCTGATGGAAAAAGTCATTCCGCGTAACACCACCATCCCCGTGGCCCGTGCCCAGGAATTCACCACCTACAAGGATGGCCAGACGGCCATGATGGTTCATGTGCTGCAGGGCGAGCGTGAGCTGATCAGCGATTGCCGCTCCCTGGCGCGTTTCGAGCTGCGCGGCATCCCGCCGATGGTGGCGGGCGCGGCGAAAATCCGCGTGACCTTCCAGGTCGACGCCGACGGTCTGCTCAGCGTGGCCGCGCGCGAGCTGGCCTCCGGGGTCGAGGCCAGCATCCAGGTCAGGCCGTCCTATGGGCTGACCGATGGCGAAATCGCCCGTATGCTGCAGGACTCCTTCCAGAATGCCGGTGATGACAAGGTCGCCCGGGTGCTGCGTGAGCAGCAGGTCGATGCGCAGCGCCTGCTGGAAGCCGTGCAGGCGGCCCTCGATGCTGATGGTCAGGCGTTGCTGGAGGCCGACGAACGTCTGGCTATCGAAGCGCAGATGCAGGACTTGCGCGACCTGATGGCGGGAAGCGATGGCCTGGCCATCGAGCAACAGACCAAACGTTTGACCCAGGTGACCGATGCCTTTGCCGCTCGTCGCCTGGATGCCACGGTCAAGGCCGCACTGGCCGGCCGTCGTCTTAATGAGATCGAGGAATAAGCATGCCGCAGATCATTTTTCTGCCCCACGCGGTTTTTTGCCCGGATGGGCTGGTCGTGGAGGTCGAGCCCGGCGTGTCCATTCTCGACGTGGCCCATGACCACCACATCGAAATGGAAAGCGCCTGCGGCGGTGTCTGTGCCTGCACCACCTGCCACTGCATCGTGCGCGAGGGTTTCGACACCCTGGAAGAGGCGGACGAACTCGAAGAAGACATGCTGGACAAGGCCTGGGGCCTGGAAGCGCAATCGCGCCTGGCGTGCCAGGTCATCGTTGGTAACGAAGACCTGACGATCGAGATTCCGAAGTATTCGCTCAACCATGCCGCCGAAGCGCCGCACTGAGTCAGGGAGTCGTCATGGGTCTGAAGTGGGTGGATGTCCTTGAAATCGCGATCCAGCTTGCCGACAGCAAGCCGGAGGTGGATCCGCGCTATGTGAATTTCGTCGATCTGCACCGTTGGGTGCTGGCGCTGCCGGAGTTTTCCGACGATCCCCAGCGTGGCGGCGAGAAGGTCCTGGAGGCCATTCAGGCCGCCTGGATCGAAGAAGCCGACTGAGGCGCGCCACGCGGCGCACCTACGCTTTTAACCAGAACCCGCGTATGATTCGCGGGTTTAATTTTTCGCTTTACTCAATTGTTTCTGGAGTTCCACATGGCTGTTCAACGTACTTTCTCCATCATCAAGCCGGATGCCGTTGCCAAAAACGTGATCGGTGAGATCGTGACCCGTTTTGAAAAAGCCGGTCTGCGCGTCGTGGCGTCGAAAATGGTTCAGCTGTCCGAGCGCGAAGCTGCCGGCTTCTACGCCGAGCACAGCGAGCGTGGCTTCTTCAAGGACCTGGTTGCGTTCATGACTTCCGGTCCGGTCATCGTCCAGGTTCTGGAAGGTGAAGACGCGATCCTGAAGAACCGTGAGCTGATGGGCGCTACCAACCCGAAAGAAGCGGCTGCCGGCACCATCCGTGCTGACTTCGCCGTTTCCATCGACGAAAACGCCGTACACGGTTCCGATTCCGAAGCCTCGGCTGCTCGCGAAATCGCTTACTTCTTCGCTTCCACCGAAGTGTGCGCGCGTATTCGCTAAGGCGAATGTTGCGAGGGTGAAGCCATGAGTGACGCTACCGGCAAAATCAATCTGTTGGGTCTGACCCAGGCAGAAATGGAGCAGTTCTTCGAGAGCATCGGGGAGAAACGCTTCCGTGCCGGACAGGTCATGAAGTGGATTCACCACTTCGGCATCGACGATTTCGATGCCATGAGCAACGTCGGCAAGGCCTTGCGCGAGAAGCTCAAGGCCTCTGCCATCATTCGCGGCCCTGAAGTGGTCAGCGAAGACATTTCCACTGATGGCACGCGCAAGTGGGTAGTGCGGGTGGCGTCAGGCAGTTGTGTGGAAACCGTGTACATCCCCCAGGGCTCGCGGGGCACCCTGTGTGTCTCCTCGCAGGCCGGCTGTGCGCTGGATTGCAGTTTCTGCTCGACTGGCAAGCAAGGGTTCAACAGTGACCTGAGTGCTGCCGAGGTGATCGGCCAGGTGTGGATCGCCAACAAGTCGTTCGGCACCGTGCCGGCCAAAATCGACCGTGCCATCACCAACGTGGTGATGATGGGCATGGGCGAGCCGCTGCTGAACTTCGACAACGTCGTCGCCGCCATGAAAATCATGATGGACGACCTGGGCTATGGCATCTCCAAGCGCAAGGTGACGTTGTCCACCTCGGGCGTCGTGCCCATGATCGACAAGCTGGCGGAGGTCATCGACGTGTCGCTGGCCCTGTCGTTGCACGCGCCGAACGACGCGCTGCGCAACCAGCTGGTGCCGATCAACAAGAAATACCCGCTGGACATGCTGCTGGCGGCCTGCAAGCGCTACGTTTTGCGCCTCGGCGAGAAACGTGTGCTGACCATCGAATACACCCTGCTCAAGGATGTGAACGATAAGCCGGAACATGCTGAGGAGATGATCGCACTTCTGCGTGATGTGCCTTGCAAGATCAACCTGATCCCGTTTAATCCGTTCCCCCACTCCGGGTATGAGCGCCCCAGTAATAACGCGATACGTCGTTTCCAGGATCTGCTGCACAAAGCCGGGCACAATGTCACCGTGCGCACCACGCGCGGCGAAGACATCGATGCCGCTTGTGGGCAGCTTGTCGGCCAGGTGATGGACCGCACCCGCCGTAGCGAGCGCTACATAGCCGTACGTGAACTGAGCAGCGAGGCCGATACGCCACGTTCCGCCGCTAACAGAAATTGAAGGGAGGATACCCATGACCCTGCGCCCTGCGCTGTTCTTGCTAATCGCCAGCCTGTTGACCGGTTGTGTCTCGACCGGTGATGTCGATCCGATGAGAACTGAAAAAGGGCGTAACGATGCACGTGATGCGTACATTCAGTTGGGAATCGGGTATCTGCAGCAAGGCGCCAGCGAGCGCGCCAAGGTGCCGTTGAGAAAGGCACTGGAGCTCGATTCTTCCAGCGCCGATGCGCACGTGGCCCTCGCCATGGTATTCCAGATGGAAATGGAGTCGGAACTGGCGGACCAGCATTTCCGCCGCGCCCTGTCCCAGCGCCCCGATGATGCGCGCCTGCTGAACAACTACGGCGGCTTCCTCTACGAGCAGAAACGCTACCAGGAAGCCGAGGAGCGCTACCGGCAAGCGGCCAAGGATAACCTCTACCCCGAGCGCTCCCGCGTGTTCGAGAACCTGGGCATGACCCTGGTGATGCTCAACAAGCGCGAGGAAGCCAAGACCTACTTCGAGCGTTCGCTACGCCTGAACAGCCGCCAGCCACGTGCACTACTCGAGATGGCTGTCATGTCCTACGAGGACAAGCAGTACGTGCCGGCGCGTAACTACTACGACAGTTACAGCCAGATCAGCGCACAGAATGCTCGCAGCCTGCTGCTGGGCACGCGCCTGGCCACGATTTTCGATGACCGTGACAGGGCTGCCAGCCTCGGTCTGCAATTGAAACGTCTTTATCCCGGTACGCCGGAATATCAGCAATACCTGTCGGAGCAATGATGAAAGCGGCTCATCCTGAAGTTGTAGCAACTCCCCGTGTCAATCCGGGCGAGTCTCTGCGCAAGGCCCGCGAAAGCAAGAACCTGAGCATCGCCGAAGTGGCGGCGCAGCTGAACCTGACGCCGCAACGCCTGAGCCAGATCGAGGCCGGCGCGTTCGACAAGCTGCCAGGTAATACCTTCGCACGCGGCTATATCCGGGCCTACGCCAAACTGCTGGACATCGATCAGGCGCGCCTGGTCATGGAATTCGACCAATTCACCGGCAGCGATGCGATCGGTAGCCACGTACAGAGCCTGGGCCGCATCGAGGAGCCGGTGAGCTACTCGCAGCGCATTCTGCGTTTCGTCAGCTTTGCCTTGCTGCTGGCCTTGGCCGTGGTGGGTTTCTACTGGTGGCAGGAACAGGCCGATCAGCGTGCGGACACGTCATCCGGCCCGATTGCCCATGTCGAAGTCGAAGGGGCGGACGGCACCACGCAGATTCATACCCTGGACGAGCCCGAAGACCAGGCCGTCGCTGCCGCACAGAACGAAACCGAATTGAATCTGCCCGAAGTGCCTGCCGAGGCGGCGCAGGTGGAGGGTGTCGAAGAGCCCGTTGCTGCCGCGCCGTCCACTGATGCGCCTGTCGCGGCAGAAGCACCGGCTGCGCCTGCCGAACCCGCTCCGGCAGCCCCGGCCGCGGTAGCGCCTGCTCCCGCCCCGGCACCGAGCGAAGCCCCTGTCGCTGCGGCGGGGGAGGGCATCATTCGAGTCAATTTCACCGCCGATTGCTGGACCCAGGTCAAGGATGGCAACGGCAAGGTCGTGTTCAGTGCGCTGAAGCGCGCGGGCGACAGCATCGAAGTGGTCGGCAAGGCACCGCTCGAACTGCGCCTGGGCTTCGCCCGCGGTGCTCAGGTGACCTTCAACGGGCAGGCGGTGGATGTCACGCCGTTCATCAGTGGCGAAACCGCACGCTTGAATCTGGGGCAGTAAGACATGCATTGCGAATCACCGATCAAGCGACGTCTGTCACGCAAGATCTGGGTCGGCTCGGTGCCGGTTGGCGGTGATGCGCCAATCGCGGTGCAGAGCATGACCAACACCGACACCAACGATGTGGCGGCTACCGTGGCGCAGATCCGTCGCCTGCAAGACGCCGGCGCGGACATTGTGCGTGTTTCCGTGCCGGACATGGACGCCGCCGAAGCCTTCGGCAAGATCAAGCAGCAGGTTCAGGTACCGCTGGTGGCCGATATCCACTTCGACTACCAGATCGCCCTGCGTGTCGCCCAGCTGGGCGTCGATTGCCTGCGCATCAACCCGGGCAATATCGGCCGGGAAGACCGTGTTCGTGCGGTGGTCGAGGCCGCCCGCGAGAAGAACATTCCGATCCGCATCGGCGTCAACGCCGGTTCGCTGGAAAAGGACCTGCAGAAGAAGTACGGCGAGCCCACACCGGAGGCGCTGGTCGAGTCGGCGCTGCGCCACGTGGAGCACCTGGATCGTCTGAATTTCCCGGATTTCAAGGTCAGCGTGAAGGCCTCCGATGTGTTCATGGCCGTCGAAGCCTACCGGCTGCTGGCCAAGCAGATCGAACAGCCGCTGCACCTGGGTATCACTGAAGCCGGCGGCCTGCGTTCGGGAACGGTGAAGTCTGCGGTTGGCTTGGGTATGCTGCTGGCCGATGGTATCGGCGATACCATCCGCATCTCGCTGGCGGCGGACCCCGTCGAAGAGATCAAGGTGGGCTTCGACATCCTCAAGTCCTTGCGCCTGCGTTCCCGTGGCATCAACTTCATCGCCTGCCCGAGCTGCTCGCGGCAGAACTTCGATGTGGTCAAGACCATGAACGAGCTGGAAACCCGGGTCGAAGACCTGCTGGTTCCGCTGGACGTGGCCGTGATCGGCTGCGTGGTCAACGGGCCGGGCGAAGCGAAGGAGGCCCACATCGGCCTCACTGGCGGCACGCCGAACAACCTGATCTACATCGACGGCAAGCCGGCCCAGAAAATGAACAACGAAAACCTGGTGGACGAGCTGGAAAAGCTCATTCGCCAGAAGGCGGCCGAGAAGGTCGCCGCGGATGCAGCCGTCATCGTACGTGGCTGATGCGCCCGCGAACCAGAACCGCTAAGGAATAGAATTGAGCAAGTCCCTGCAAGCCATCCGTGGCATGAACGACATCCTGCCTGAGCAGACCCCGCTCTGGCGTTACTTCGAAGGTCAGGTCGCCAGCCTGCTGGACGGCTACGGCTATCGGCAGATCCGCATGCCGATCGTCGAGTTCACCGAGCTCTTCAAGCGCTCCATCGGCGAAGTGACGGACATCGTCGAAAAAGAGATGTACACCTTCGCCGACCGCAACGGTGACTCCCTCACCCTGCGTCCGGAAGGGACCGCGGCCTGCGTTCGTGCGGTGCTCGAGCATGGCCTCGCCGGGGGCGGCCAGACCCAGAAACTGTGGTACATCGGTCCGATGTTCCGCCACGAGCGCCCGCAGAAGGGCCGCTATCGCCAGTTCCACCAGATCGGCGTGGAAGCGTTCAACATCGACGGTCCGGACATCGATGCCGAACTGATCATCCTGACCTGGCGCCTGTGGGGCCTGCTGGGCATCCGCAATGCCATAACCCTCGAGCTCAACAGCCTGGGCACCAGCGAAGCACGCGCGGTCTACCGCGAGGCCCTGGTGACCTACCTGTCGGCCCGCGCCGAGCAGCTCGACGAAGACAGCCGTCGCCGCCTGACCAGTAACCCGCTGCGCGTACTCGACAGCAAGGTGCCCGAGACCCAGGCCCTGCTGGTCGATGCGCCGAAGCTGGCGGACTACCTGGATGACGCTTCCCGTGTGCATTTCGAAGGGCTGAAGGCTCGCCTGGATGCCGCCGGCGTGCCTTATGTGATCAACCCCAAGCTGGTGCGGGGCCTGGATTACTACAGCAAGACCGTATTCGAATGGGTCACCGATCAGCTGGGTGCCCAGGGCACCGTCTGCGCCGGTGGACGCTACGACGGCCTGGTCGAGCAGATGGGTGGCAAGCCCACACCAGGCGTCGGTTTCGCCATGGGCATCGAACGGTTGGTGCTGCTGATCGAAACCTTAGGTAAAGTGCCGGCTGAAATTGCACGTCAGGTCGATGTGTACCTGTGTGCCTTCGGCGAGCCTGCCGAGCTGGCAGCCCTGGCGCTGGCGGAGCGGCTGCGTGATCAACTGCCTGGCTTGCGCCTGCAGGTGAATACCGGGGCCGGCAGCTTCAAGAGCCAACTGAAAAAAGCCGACAAGAGCGGTGCGCTGTATGCCCTGGTTCTCGGGGAAGACGAATTGGCCCAGCAAGTGGTAGGTTGCAAGCCGCTGCGGGACCAGGGTGAACAACAAAGCATCGCCTGGGATGCTCTGACTGAGTATCTGGCGACCTGCACTGCGCAGGCCTGACAGGCTGTTAAGCGATTTAGCGAATAGGAGTATTGGGGTGGTTTCGCGTACCGATGATGAAGAGCTGGCGGTAATCAAGGACTGGTGGCAGCGCAACGGCAAGCCGTTGCTGGCCGGTGCCATTGTCGCGCTGATCGTGGTGTTCGGCTGGCAGGGCTGGCAGAAGTACCAGGTCAATCAGTCCCAGAGCGCTTCGGTGGTCTATCAGCAGCTGCTGGAAGCCGCGCTGGCGCCGAATGGCCAGCCGGATGCCGCCAAGGTCGCTGAACTGGCCAATACGCTCAAGAGCGATTTCGGCGGTACGCACTACGCCCAGTACGGCAGCCTGTTCGTCGCGAAAGTCGCGATCGAGGCGGGCCAGCTGGATGACGCGGCGACCGAACTGCGCACCATCGTCGACAAGCCCGCGGATGACACCCTGGCCGAGCTGGCGCGTCAGCGTCTGGCCCGCGTCCTGGCTGCCCAGGACAAGGTCGAGGATGCCCTGAAGCTGCTCGACGGCGATGCCGACCAGGCCTTCCTGGCCAGCCGTGAAGAATTGAAAGGCGATTTGCTGGTGCAGCTCGGCCGCAGCGACGATGCGCACGCGGCGTACACCAAGGCCAAGGCGGCATTGTCCGAAGAGGCAGCGGTGGGTGGTCTGCAGATGAAGCTCGACGACCTGGCGAAAGGGGAAGCGTGACGTGATGCGTTGGAAGAATGCCGCACTGCTGGCCCTGGCCGTCCTGGTCGTGGGTTGCAGCAGCAACAGTAAGAAGGAACTTCCACCCGCCGAGCTGCCTGACTTCGAAGAAGAAGTGGTGCTGCAGGAAGAGTGGAGCCGTTCGATCGGCGAAGGCCAGGGCGAAACCTTCAACATGCTGGCCCCAGCGGTCGATGGCGATGAGATCTATGCCGCAGACGTCGAAGGCCTGGTCATGGCCCTGGACCGCATGACCGGCAAGGTCATCTGGAAGCAGGACCTGGAGGCACCGGTTTCCGGTGCGGTCGGCGCGGGCTACGGCCTGGTGCTGCTGGGTACCCTGAAAGGCGAAGTGATTGCCCTGGACGCCAGCTCCGGTGAGGAAAAGTGGCGTTCCCGGGTCACCAGCGAGGTGCTGGCGCCGCCAGCCGTCAACGGTGACATCGTGCTGGTCCAGACCCAGGACGATCGCCTGATCGCCCTGGATGCCGACACCGGCGACCAGCGCTGGATCTTCGAGAACACGCCGGCGGTCCTGACCCTGCGTGGTACCGGTAGCCCGGTCCTGACCAACCGCCTGGCCATCGCCGGTCTCTCCACGGGCAAGGTCATCGCCCTGGACGCCCAGCGTGGCATTCCGATCTGGGAACAGCGTGTCGCCATTCCGCAAGGCCGTTCCGAGCTGGATCGCGTGGTGGACATCGACGGCGGCCTGCTGCTGTCCGGTGGCACCCTGTACGTGGTCAGCTACCAGGGCCGCGTTGCGGCGCTGGACATGGAAAGTGGCCGGGTGCTGTGGCAGCGCGAGGCGTCCAGCTCGGTGGGCGTGGCCCAGGGGTTCGGTAACGTCTACGTGAGCCTGGCCAGCGGCACCGTCGAAGGCATCGACGAGCGCTCGGCCTCCGCCCTGTGGAGCAACGAAGCTCTGGCGCGTCGTCAACTCTCGGCACCGGAAGTGTTTTCCAGCTACGTGGCGTTCGGCGACCTGGAAGGGTATCTGCACCTGATCAGCCAGGTGGACGGTCGTTTCGTCGGCCGCGAACGCATCGACCGTAACGGCCTGCGCGCCCGTCCGGTGGTCGTGGGTGACTGGCTGTATGCATTCGGTAACGGTGGCAAGCTGGTTGCGTTGACCATCAAGTAACGCCGCTGACGCGCTTGGCTATGCTGCACAGCGAGGCTGTGCAGTCGCCCGGTTCGTGCTGTGAATTCCGGCCGCTGCCCCTGCAGCGGCCTTTGTATTTTCTGAATTAACGAAGTGGAGAGCCTGATGGTTCCCGTAATTGCCCTGGTGGGCCGTCCCAACGTCGGCAAATCCACCCTGTTCAACCGCTTGACCAGGACCCGCGACGCCATCGTCGGCGACCTCTCGGGCCTCACCCGTGATCGCCAGTACGGCGAGGCCAAGTGGCAAGGGCGCACCTATATCGTCATCGATACCGGCGGGATCTCCGGTGATGAAGAAGGCATCGATGCGAAGATGGCCGAGCAGTCGCTGCAGGCGATCGAAGAGGCCGATGCCGTGCTGTTCCTGGTGGACGCCCGGGCCGGCCTGTCGGCTTCGGACCAGATGATTGGCGAGCACCTGCGCAAGCGCAACAAGCGCAGCTTCCTGATCGTCAACAAGGTCGACAATCTGGATCCCGATCTGGCCCGCGCTGAATTCAGCCCCCTGGGCATGGGCGAGGCATTGCCGATCGCCGGTGCCCACGGCCGCGGCATCACCCAGATGCTCGAAGCCGTGCTGGGCGATTTCCCCAAGGACGCCGGTGAGCTGGAAGAGGGCGAGGAGAGCGAAGAGGTCGCCGAAGGCGAGGAGGCCAAGCGCATCCCCGGGCCGAGCGAAAAGGACGGCATCAAGCTGGCGATCATCGGCCGCCCCAACGTGGGCAAGTCGACCCTGGTCAACCGCATGCTGGGTGAAGACCGGGTCATCGTCTATGACCAGGCGGGCACCACCCGCGACAGCATCTACATCCCGTTCGAGCGTGACGACGAGAAGTACACCCTGATCGACACCGCCGGTGTGCGCCGCCGCGGCAAGATCTTCGAGGCCGTGGAAAAGTTCTCCGTGGTGAAAACCCTCCAGGCGATCCAGGACTCGAACGTCGTGGTGTTCGTCATGGATGCCCGGGAAGGGGTGGTCGACCACGACCTCAACCTGCTCGGGTTCGTCCTGGAGAGCGGCCGCGCCCTGGTGATCGCGCTGAACAAGTGGGACGGCATGGAGCCGAGCGAGCGCGACTACGTGAAGACCGAGCTGCAACGCCGGCTGTTCTTCGTCGACTTCGCCGATATCCACTTCATCTCGGCGTTGCATGGCACGGGCGTGGGGCATCTGTACAAGTCGGTGCAGGCCTCCTTCAAGTCGGCGATCACCCGCTGGCCGACCAGCCGCCTGACACAGATCCTCGAGGACGCGGTGCAGGAGCACCAGCCGCCGCTGGTCAACGGCCGTCGCATCAAGCTGCGCTACGCCCACCTGGGTGGCGCCAACCCGCCGCTGATCGTGATCCACGGCAACCAGGTCGATGCCGTTCCACGGGCGTATTCGCGCTACCTGGAAAACACCTACCGCCGCGTGCTCAAGTTGGTCGGTACGCCGATCCGCATCGAGTACAAGGGGGGCGAGAACCCCTATGAAGACAAGAAGAACACCCTCACCGACCGTCAGGTGAACAAGAAACGCCGCCTGATGAGCCACCACAAGAAGGCCGAGAAGAAGCGCAAGGACAAGCGCAAGTAGCGGCGAGGGCCGCGACAGGCGTGCAGTTGCGTAGGGCGGGCGTGGCCCGCTGACCCGGTATCTGGCGGGTTGTACCCGCCCTACGGAATACAGTGATGATCCAGAGCAAACTCCCGAACGTCGGCACTACGATCTTTACCCGCATGTCCCAGCTCGCCGTGGAAACTGGCGCGCTCAACCTGTCCCAGGGGTTCCCGGACTTCGACGGCCCCCAGGCCCTGCGTGATGCCGTCGGCCGGCACATCAGTGCCGGGCATAACCAGTACGCCCCGATGACCGGTCTGCCGGCGCTGCGCGAGCAGGTCGCCGCGAAGATCGCCCGAAGCTACGGGCGGACCGTCAGCCCGGACAGTGAAGTCACCATCGTACCCGGCGCGACCCAAGGGATTTTCTGCGCGGTCCAGACGCTGATCCACCCGGGCGATGAAGTCATCGTCTTCGATCCCTGCTACGACAGCTACGAGCCCTCGGTGGAGCTGGCCGGTGGGCGCTGCGTGCATGTGCCGCTGGCTCTGCCGGATTTCTCCATCGATTGGCAACGTCTGAGCGATGCGCTCACCGCGAAGACTCGTCTGATCATTCTCAACAGCCCGCACAACCCGAGTGGCGCACTGATTTCCCGCGCCGAGCTGGATCAACTGGCCGCGCTGATTCGTGGGCGCGGCATCTACCTGATCAGCGACGAGGTGTACGAGCACCTGGTCTTCGACGGTGTGCAGCACGCCAGCATCCTGGCCCATGACGAGCTGTACCAACAGGCGTTCGTGGTCAGCTCCTTCGGCAAGACTTATCACGTCACGGGCTGGAAAACCGGCTACGTGGTCGCGCCGCCGGCGCTGACCGCGGAAATGCGCAAGGTGCACCAGTACGTCAGCTTCTGCGGCGTGACCCCGCTGCAATGGGCCCTGGCCGACTACATGGCCGAGCACCCCGAGTATGTGCACGAGCTTCCCGGTTTCTACCAGGCCAAGCGCGACCTGTTCTGCGACCTGCTGGCGGAATCGCGTTTCCGCTTCACCCGGGCGGCCGGTACCTACTTCCAGCTGGCCGACTATTCGGCCATCCGCGACGACCTGGATGATGTGGCGATGTCGGAGTGGCTGACCCGTGAGCATGGCGTGGCCACCATCCCGGTGTCGGTGTTCTACCAGCAGGCGCCCAAGGACCTGCGCCTGGTGCGCTTCTGCTTCGCCAAGCGCGAGGAGACCCTGCGTCAGGCGGCGGAGAAACTATGCGCGATCTGACCGCTTTGCCCGACCTCGAACTGGCGCTGATCCAGACCACGCTGGCCTGGCACGATCCGCAGGCCAACCAGGCACACTTCGCCGCCTTGCTGGAGCAGGCCCGGGGTGCTGATCTGATCGTGTTGCCCGAGATGTTCAGCACCGGCTTCTCCATGGATTCCGCCGAACTGGCCGAGCCGGAAGACGGCCCCAGCGTGCACTGGCTGCAGGCTCAGGCCGCACGCCTGCAGGCGGTGATCACCGGCAGCCTGATCATCCGGGCGGCGGACGGCTCGTACCGCAACCGCCTGCTGTGGGCGCGGCCGGACGGCAGCCTGGCGCATTACGACAAGCGCCACCTGTTCCGCATGGCCGGTGAACACAAGCACTACGCGGCGGGGGAGGAGCAGGTGCTGCTCGAGTTGAACGGGTGGCAGGTGCGTCCGCTGATCTGCTACGACCTGCGCTTTCCGGTCTGGAGCCGCGATGCGCTGAACACCGACCTGCTGCTCTACACCGCCAACTGGCCGGCCGCACGCCGCCTGCATTGGCAGCGCCTGTTGCCGGCCCGGGCCATCGAGAACCTGTGCTACGTCGCGGCGGTGAACCGCGTGGGGCAGGACGGCAAGGGGCATGCTTACAGCGGTGATTCCCAGGTGCTGGATTTCCAGGGCGAGCCGTTGCTGCACGCTGGTGCCGAGGACGGCGTATTCCGTGCGACGCTCAAGGCGGCGGAGCTGGCCGCCTACCGTGAACGCTTTCCCGCTTACAGGGATGCGGATGGTTTCGACCTGACCTGACGTCGATGACTGGCAATCCAGCGGACCCGTACGTACGATATCGAGGGTCACTTACCCCTGAGTAACCCCTATGAGTGAACTGACAGTCCCGGCCAACGACGAGCAGCGTCTGGTCGATGGCAGCAAGGTCTACAACACGCCGGTCGAAGTCACCCTGGCGGTGATTGGCGGCAAGTGGAAGTCGCTGTTGGCTTATCACCTGATGGATGGCCCGCTGCGTTTCTCCGAGCTCAGGCGTCTGGTGCCGGACATCACCGAGAAAATGCTGACCCAGCAGCTCCGAGAGCTGGAGCGCGCGGGTGTGGTCCATCGCAAGGTGTTCGCCGAAGTGCCGCCGCGGGTGGAGTACAGCATCACCGAGCACGGTGCGACCCTGAAGCCGGTGCTGGATGCCATGTGTGTCTGGGGGCGCAGCCACTGGCAGCAACAGTGCTGATCGGTTGTTCGGCCTGAAGCCCGTCGATTCCTATGGATCACCCATGAAAAACCCGCCAATCGGCGGGTTTTTCACAGCTCACGACGCTCAGGCGGCCTGAGCATCGGCCTCGCTGAGGGCGCGGTTCAGGGCGCTGAACAGGGCACGGAAGCTGGCGGTGGTCAGGTTCTCGTCGATCCCCACACCATGCAGAGCACGGCCGCCGTTGACGCGCAGCTCGATGTAGGCCGCGGCCTTGGCGTTGGTGCCGGCACCGATGGCATGTTCGGAATAGTCCATGATCTCTACCGAGACCGGCAGGCCGGCGACCAGGGCTTCCAGCGGACCTTTGCCGATGCCGCGCCAGTGCTGCGCCTCACCGTTCTCGATGACTTCTACATCGACCGCGCTGGTACCGTTTTCTTCCTGCAGGCGATGGCTTTTGAGGGCATAGGGTGCGGTCGCCTGCAGGTACTCGCTGTCGAGCAGCTTGTAGATCTGCGAGGCGGTCATTTCCAGGCCGAGGCGGTCGGTTTCCTTCTGCACCACTTGGCTGAACTCGATCTGCATGCGGCGGGGCAGGGCGATACCGTATTCCTGCTCCAGCAGGAAGGTGATGCCGCCCTTGCCGGACTGGCTGTTGACGCGGATCACGGCCTCGTAGTCGCGACCGATATCGGCCGGGTCGATCGGCAGGTACGGCACTTCCCAGAGGGCGTCTGCCTTCTGCTGGGCGAAGCCCTTGCGGATGGCGTCCTGGTGCGAGCCGGAGAAAGCGGTGTGGACCAGGTCGCCCACGTACGGATGGCGCGGGTGTACGGGGATCTGGTTGCAGTCCTCGACCACCTTGCGCACGGCGTCGATGTCGGAGAAGTCCAGTTCCGGGTCGACGCCCTGGGTGTAGAGGTTCAGGGCCAGGGTCACCAGGCAGACGTTGCCGGTGCGCTCGCCGTTGCCGAACAGGCAGCCCTCGACGCGATCCGCACCCGCCATCACGGCCAGTTCGGAGGCGGCGACGCCGGTGCCACGGTCGTTATGGGTGTGCACGCTGATCAGCACGCTGTCGCGCTTGTCGACGTGACGGCCGAACCACTCGATCTGGTCGGCGTAGTTGTTCGGCGTGGCGCACTCGATGGTCGCCGGCAGGTTGAGGATCAGCGGGTTCGCCGGGGTCGGCTGGAACACGTCGATCACGGCGTTGCACACCTCGACGGCGAAGTCGATTTCAGTGCTGCTGAACACTTCCGGCGAATACTCGAAGCCCCACTGGGTTTCCGGCGCGGCGTCGGCCAGGCGCTTGATGGTGGTGCCGGCAGCCACGGCGATGGCTTTGACGCCGGCCTTGTCCTGGTTGAAGACGATCTTGCGGAAGCTCGGGGCGCAGGCGTTGTAGTAGTGGACGATGGCCTTCTTGGCGCCCTTGAGGGATTCGAAGGTGCGCTCGATGAGGTCGTCACGGGCCTGGGTCAGGACCTGGATGGTGACGTCGTCAGGAATGTGGCCGCCCTCGATCAGCTCGCGGACGAAGTCGAAATCGGTCTGCGAGGCGGACGGGAAGCCCACTTCGATTTCCTTCAGGCCAACCTGAACCAGGCATTTGAAGAAGCGCATCTTCTTCTCGGCATCCATAGGCTCGATCAGCGACTGGTTGCCGTCACGCAGGTCGGTGGACAGCCAGATCGGTGCCTTGTCGATGACCTGGTCGGGCCAGGTGCGATCCGGAATCTGGATCTGGGTGAACGGACGGTACTTTTTCGACGGGTCTTTGAGCATGCTCATGGTAAATCCTTGATGGGGCGGCGGCCGCGGATGGGCCAGGCTGAATCGGCAATGACGGAGGGGCGCGTCAGCTACGCAGTCGTTGAGCGACCAGGCAGAGATTGGCGTGTTGCCGCAGCAGAATGAGGGTATGTGTAGCGTTCATGGGGTCAACCCTAACCATGGAGGCTAAAGCTGGCAAGCATTGTCTTGAAATTGGTGATTAAACGCGTGATTGCCGATATGTGGCAATTTTATAGCGCTGCTAGCGTTCAGGCTTGCTGGATATTGCGGGAGATGCCGCCTGGGCGCATGGCAGGCGCCCAGGCGGTGGCGACAGGTCAGGCGCTGGTCGTGTTTTTCAGCTCGCGCATGTCGGCGCCGCTCGGGTGCTGGAACACGCGCAGGCCGAATTCCGGAAGGATCGCCAGCAAGTGGTCGAAAATGTCCGATTGATAGCCTTCATAAGGCACCCAGGCCACGGTGTTGGTGAAGCAGTAGAGCTCCATGGGCAGGCCATCAGCGGTGGGCTGCAGCTGGCGTACGATCTGCGTCATGTTCTGGTTGATCCCCGGATGCTGGCGCAAGTAGTGCTCCACGTACGCCCGGAAGGTTCCGATATTGGTCACTCGGCGGGTGTTGGCCGGCTCCTGGGCCGCCTCCGCCAGCTCGGCGTTCCAGCTCAGCAATTCGCTCTGTTTGTTGCTCAGGTACTGGCCGAGCAGCAGGAAGCGCTGCAGGTGGGCGATTTCGTCCGGGCTGAGGAAGCGCACACTGGTCTGGTCCAGGTACAGGCTGCGCTTGATCCGACGGCCGCCTGACTCCTGCATGCCGCGCCAGTTCTTGAAAGGGTCGCTGATGAAGCGTTTGGTCGGGATGGTGGTGATGGTCTTGTCCCAGTTCTGCACCTTGACCGTGTGCAGGGCGATGTCGATCACGTCGCCGTCGGCATTGAGCTGCGGCATCTCGATCCAGTCACCGACGCGGATGATGTCGCTGGAGGAAATCTGGACGCTGGCCACCAGCGATAGCAGGGTGTCCTGGAAGATCAGCATCAGTACCGCGGCCATGGCGCCCAGGCCGGAGAGCAGGATCAGCGGCGAGCGGTCGATCAGGGCGGCGACCATGAGAATGGCGGCGATCGCGTAGATGACGATGGTCACGACCTGGATGTAGCCCTTGATCGGCTTCAGGTGCGCGTTCGGGCGGCGCTGGTACAGGGCGTTGATCAGGTTCAGCACGCCGCCAATGGCCAGGGCAATGGTGAGGATGATGAAGGCGCTGCAGACGTTTTCCACCACGGTGACCACGGCGGCCGGCAGGTGCGGCACCACCTTGATGCCGCTGGCCAGGATCAGCGCCGGGACGATATTGGCCAGGCGGGCGACCACGTGGGAGTCGGAGAGGATCTTGTCCTGGCCGACGCTGGTCGATTTCAATGCCCGGTAGATGCCGCGCACCAGGATGCGCTTGACGATCCAGTTGGCGAGCCAGGCCCCCAGTATCAGCAGGCTGAGGCTGATCAGCGTGTGCAGCTCAGGGTAGTTTTCCAGCCACTCCACCGTGGCGATGTACTGTTCTTTCATGGCGATCCTCGCTTGCTTCATGACAGCTGCCGCCGAGAGTGGACGGTCGGGGCCGGTCTCGACGGGGTGCGTACCATAACAAACACGGTCGACAAGCAGGCCATCGTGCACCTTTGGTTACATTCGGGGCGGACGCCATGCTCAGCGGCGAGATAACCATCGGCGAGGGCTTATTCATGACCTGGGCGAGATATGGCAGCGCGCTGTGCCTGGCCACAGTGCTCAGTGCCTGCGGGCATTCCCCTGCGCGGGATGAAGGCCTGCCACTGGACGAGCACCTGTCCCGGCTTGGCTATCGCCAGGCGGAGGCGGTGGAGTCCGTGCAGCGCTTCGATATCGACGGCTGGCAGTACCTGGACAAGCAGCACATCGTGGTAGGGCATGGCCCGGGTCGTTCCTACCTGCTGACCTTCTCGCGACCCTGCCGCAACCTGAGCTTCAGCAATACCCTAGGATTCAGCACGACGGTGGGGGTGCTGACGCGCCTGGACCGGGTCGTGTCCACGGACGGCAGTGGTTTTCCGGAGTACTGCCTGATAGAGACGATCCACCGGCTGGAAAAGGTGCCCCGGTCGGGCACTTGAGGCAAAGGGGAAATCCCCGTGCAGCGCACGGGGATTCAGGGCATGGCGATCAGAACTCGCCGCGCAGGGTCAGGGCGAAGTTGCGGGGCTCGCCGTAGTAGTAGTTCACACCGGTAGCGCCAATTTTCTCGTAGTAGTACTTGTCGAACAGGTTATTGGCGTTGAGCTGCAGCGAGTAGTGCTCATCAAACCGGTAGCCGAGCATGGCGTTGTAGACCGCGTATCCACCTTGTTCAGCTCTTGTGCTGCGGCCGCCGTAGGTGCCGGTGGCGTAGATATCGCTTTGGGCCTGCACGCCTCCGCCTACGGTCCACGCCGAGTAGGCGCCAGGCAGACGGTAGGTAGTGAACAGACGCAGCAGGTGCTTAGGATCGGTAGTACGCAGGACGTTGCCCTGGAGGGCCGCGGTATCTTTCAGATATTCAGTGGTGGTGTAGGTATACCCCCCGCCCACCTGCCAGCCCGGCAGCACTTCGCCGGAAATTTCCAGTTCCACGCCTTCGCTGCGGCTTTTTCCCGACGCCGTCATGCAGGAGCCCAGCGCGTTGTTGGGCAGGCAGCGCTCTTTGATCGCGCTGGCGTCCTGCAGGCCTTTGCCGACCAGATTGGTGCGGAACAGCGCGATGGAGCTATTCAGACGCCCCTCGTAGAACTCGCCCTTGAGGCCAAGTTCATAGACTTCGCCGGTCATCGGATCGAGCAGCGAGCCGGAGCTGTCGTAGCTGGTTTGCGGAGCGAATATCTCGGTGTAGCTGGTGTAGGCGCTGATTTCTTCGGTGAGGTCGTAGATCAGAGCTGCGTACGGCACCACCTCGCGTGTCACCTTGTAGTCGCCGATGGCACTGACTTGGTTGTCAAAGTCATACCAGTTCAAACGTGCACCAAGAATGGCGGTTAGCGGGTCAGCGAGGGAGATATTCCAGGTGGCGAAGGCGGCCTTTTGGGTGGTGATTGTATGAGCTTGGGGGTTGGCTGCCAGGGTTATCGGCGTCTTGCTGACGTTAGATGGGTTCCAGTTGCGGATATCCACGGCATATGCCGAGTAACCCCATACCGACTCGATGCCAATCGCATCTGCCTCATTCCATTCTGCGCCCATGGTAAGGTGATGTTCGCGACCCAGCAGGTTGAAAGCGCCATCCAATACCGCACCGACGTTGCTGTAGTTGGTTCTGCCGCCGCCGTCACTGTAGTTGTAACTGACATCCCACAAATAAGGGCTGGAGTAGGGCGCGACTGGTCTCGCCAGGGAGGTCTGCTGAAACCCATGATCCTTGTAGGCGAGGCGACTACGGTTGGCGCTCAGCTTGAGGTTCCAGCCATTGTCGAAGACATGATCCAGTTCGGCGAAAGCATGGGTGTTGGTGCGGTCCCAGCGTGCCCAGTTGGGGCCCAGAAAAGTGTCTCGGGAAAAGGGTAGCGGCGAGCCATCGAAGTCGGCTGGCAGGTTACCCCAGGCACCCGTGGCGTCTACCTCGCTGTACTCCAGCCCACCGGTCAGCGTAGTGCTGTCGCTCAGATCAGCGGACAGCACGGTGTAGAGCACGTTCTTGCGCTCCATGCGGGCGTCCTGGAAGAAGTCCTTGTCATCGTGCACGGCGATGATCCGGCCGCGAATGGCGCCACCTTCCACCAGCGGGCCGGAGAGGTCGGCCACGTAGCGGTTGGCGTCCCACGAGCCCAGGGTGTAGCTGGCCGAGCCGTGGAAGTCGCGGGTCGGGCGCTTGCGCACCATGTTCACCGTGCCGGATGGGTTGCCGGAGCCGCGCAGCATGCCGCTGGCACCGCGCAGCACTTCCACATGGTCGAGGGTGGCGACGTCGGGCTGGATGAAATTGCCGCTGCGCCAGTCGACGTTGATGGTCGAGCCGTCGAACTGCAGGGCGTCGATCTGGTAACCGCGCGAGTAGTAGGTAACCCGCTCGCTGTCGGTCTGATCCACCACCACGCCCGGGGTCTGTTGCAGCATCTGCTTCAGGTTGGTGAGGTTCTGGTCCTTCATGCGCTGCTCGGTGAGCACGGTCACCGACTGTGGGGTGCGGCGCAGCGATTGCGGCGTCTTGCCGATGCTCACCGCGCCGGTGGTATAGGAGCGGCTGCCTTCGGTCACGCCACCCAGGCCCTGGGCGGTCACGCTGGTCGCGCCCAGCTCCAGTGCGCCATTGGTCGTGACCTGGGGCGTCAGCAGGTAGCTGTTGGCGGTCTGTTGCATGGCTTGCAGGCCACTGCCTTGCAGCAGGCGGCTCAAGGCCTGATAGGTGTCGAAATTGCCCTGGACGCCTGGCGAGGCTTTGTTCGCGGTGTCGGTGGAGGCGTACGACAGGCTGATCCCCGCCTGCCGGGCGAAGCTATCCAGTGCGCTGCTCAGCGGGCCTGCCGGGATGTTCCAGTCGCGGGTCTGGCTGACAGTGCTGGTTTCCTGGGCCAGGACGATACTCGGCAATAGGCTGCCCGCCACACTCAACCCCAGCAGGGCACCGCGAATGGCGCGACTCAAGGGGGTTCTTGCAGCGTTCTGGTGAATTCTCATTACCTGTAAATGCTCCGATGGGGAATGTGGGCGTGGGCCTGTTCGCCGGCCTTTCCCTACAGGTCGAATACGAATGAGAAATCCCCTCAATTATTTTCTCTTTTAATGAAGATGCCTGCGCAATCCATGGCCCATGACGGCCCTATGGCTGCGCGTGTGACAAACAGGAGGCACGCGTAGGGGCCGATACGGCCCGGCAGGTCAGGCCTTGGCGCTCACCGTCACCCAATACCGGCTGCGGTATTCCAGGCGCACGGGCAAGGTGAGCGACAGCAGGCTCAGCACCTGATCGGTATCGGCCAACTGGTAGGTGCCGGACACGCGCAGGTCCATGACGTCGTCCCGGCAGACCAGCAGGCCGGGGCGATGGCGGGCCAGTTCGGCGAGGAAGGCATCCAGGCGCATGTCCCGGGCGCTGATCACACCGTCGGTCCAGCCCCAGGGGTCGAGCCCGGTCGGGGTGTCGGGTTGCAGGGTGCCCGCGAGCAATTGCGCCTGCTGACCGCCCTGGATGCCGAGGGGCGGATTGGAGCCCAGCACCGTCAGGTAGCCCTGGTCGACGGCCAGCAGGGTCTTGCCGTCTTCCTCGCGGACCATGAAGCGCTTGCTGTGGGCGAGCAGGTCGCCGTTGCGCGTGCGCACCCAGAGCGGGCGAGGTGTTTCGAACCCTGCATCGTTGCCAGGCTCGATCAGCAGGTCGCCCCGCTGCAGTTCGATCACCCGGCGGTCGGCGTCGAAGCTCGCATCGAACGCACTGTTGCTGTTGAGGCGCACCTGGGTGCCGTCTTCCAGACGGACATCGCGGCGCTCCCCGGTGCCGGAGCGGTAGTCGGCGAGCAGGCCGGTGGCTGGCATCTGGTCGCGGCCGACCCAGGCGAGGCTGCCGACTGCCAGAAAGGTGCCCATCAGCTTGAGGCTCTGGCGCCGACTGATGCGTTGCCGGGCTCCGCTGAGCGTCGACTGTGCCAGGCCGGGGGGCAAATGGGAGAACTCGTCGCCCAGGGAGGTGACGCGCAACCAGGCCTGTGCGTTTTCCGGGCGCATCTCGAGCCACTGCTCGAAGGCCTGGCGTGTGGCGTCATCGCTGTGGTTGAAGCGCAGGCGCACCAGCCAGTCGATAGCCTGTTCCACCGCTCGGGCGTCAGGCGTCGGCATAGCGTTGCCGGTAGCAGGCGTGCAGGGCCTTGGCCAGGTCGCGTTCGACAGTGGCGCGGGATACACCGAGTTTTTCCGCGATCTGCGGGCAGGTCAGGCCGTCGAGCTGGGCGTAGAGAAATGCCTGGCGGACCCGTGCAGGCAGGCGGTCGAGCAACTGATCGAGGCGTTCCAGGGCTTCGAGCAGCACCAGGCGCTCTTCCTGGGAGGGCACCAGGTTGTGCTCCAGGTGCGCGATGCTTTCCAGGTAGGCCTGCTCCAGTGCCTTGCGCCGGTACTGGTCGATCATCAGCCCCCGGGCAATGCTGCTGAGGTAGGCGCGCGGTTGCGAGAGCATCGTGGATTCACGGCTCTTCAGCAGGCGCATGAAGACATCCTGGGCAAGGTCTGCCGCATGGTCTCGACAGCCGACGCGGCGATTGAGCCAGTTACTGAGCCAGGCGTGATGATCCTGGTACAGCTGGTCGATACCCTTGTTCAGGGCGCTGTTGTCGCTGGGCATGGGGCTCTGACTGCGGCCTTTTCGATAATGGGTCGCATTCTAGTGCTGCGTCTGCTTGCGAAGCAATTGCGCCCGTCAGGGCTTGAAGGCACCGATGAAGATCGCCGGATCGACCCGTGCGTCGTTGAGACTGACGTTCCAGTGCAGGTGAGGCCCGGTCGCGCGGCCGGTGGCGCCGACTTTGCCGAGCACGCCGCCGCGCGGCAATTCGTCGCCGACCTTCACACCGATTTCCGACAGGTGGCAGAACATGCTGATCAGGCCCTGGCCGTGGTCGACGAACACCGTCTTGCCATTGAAGAAGTAGTCGCCCACCAGGATCACCGTGCCGGCCGCGGGCGCCTTGATCGGTGTGCCGCGGTTGGCCGCGAAGTCCAGGCCCGAGTGCGGGTTGCGCTCTTCGCCATTGAAGAAGCGGCGCAGCCCGAAGGGGCTGGAGAGCGGGCCGTTGACCGGTTTGTCGAACAGCAGGTTGCTGGGCTGGCGGGCGCTGAACTGGCGGTAGGCGCGGGTCTGTTCGGCGAGCTCCCGCTCGATGCGCTTGAGGTTGGCCGCGTTGGGGTTGACCTGCTGCTGGTTCTTGATGGTGATGCGCTGTTCCACGTAGGTCTTGTGGCCGACCTCGAAGCTCAGGGTTTGCCGGGCATTCACCGTGATCGTCTCGGTGCCGGGCTTGGTGGTCAGTGGCAGGCCGACGATGGCGATCCAGCGCTGGCCGTCCTCGCGAATCACCAGCACCGGCCGGTCCTTGAAGGTTACCTTGGGAGCGGCGTCGCCCGTGCCCAGGCCCACCACGGCGACGCCACCGGGCACCGGCTTGTTCAACAGGCGGCTGATGAAGCCTTCGGCCTGTACGGGCAGGGCAAGCGTGAGGGTGAGCAGCAACAGCAAACGACGCATGGATAATCTCTGTGGTGGGTGGCCGCGCCGGCGATCCACCCGGTTGATCGTCAATCCAGCAGGGACAAGGTCACCGGCTGGAGGTGGTTGTCTTCGACCCGAACCTCCAACTCGCCCTCCGCCAGGCGCGCCTTCAGGCGCTGGCCGGGGCGGGTCTGGGCGGCATCGCGGATGGCGCGTCCGCGCTCGTCGAGGAGGATGCTGTAGCCCCGGCCGAGGGTGGCCAGGGGGCTGACGGCATTCAGGGTCTGTACCTGACTGTGGAGGCGCAGGCGGCGGTCCTTCAGGCACTCGTTCATTGCACGTGGCAGGCGCACGGCCAGGCTGTCGAGGCGTTGGCGCAACAGCGCCAGGCTGCGGCCAGGATGCTGGGCCGCCAGGCGCGTCTGCAGGCGGGCGAGTCGCTCCTGGCGCGCGTTCAGGTGGCGGTCGAGCGCGCGTTGCAGGCGCAGGTCGAGGTCATCCAGGCGCTGGGCGTGCTGGCGCAGCCGTTCCGCCGGATGGCGAATCCGTCGGCTCAGGCCCTCCACCCGCATCTGCTCGCGGGCCAGGCGGCCCTTGATGGTCAGTTGTAGGCGGCGTTGCAGGCTGGTCAGGCGGTGCACCAGGTCGCTGCTGTCGGGGGCCAGCAGCTCGGCGGCGGCAGATGGGGTCGGGGCCCGCACGTCGGCCACGAAGTCGCTGATCGATACATCGGTTTCGTGCCCCACGGCGCTGACGATCGGGGTTTCGCAGGCGGCGATGGCGCGGGCGACCATTTCTTCGTTGAAGCACCACAGGTCCTCCAGCGAGCCGCCACCGCGGGCCAGGATCAAGGCATCGAAGCCCTGGCGATCGGCCAATTGCAGGGCGCGGACGATCTGCCCGGTTGCATCGCGGCCTTGCACAGCGGTGGGGATCAGGGTCAGGGCCACCTGCGGGGCGCGACGACGGAAGACGCTGATGATGTCGCGAATCACCGCTCCGGTGGGCGAGCTGACGATGCCGATGCGTCGAGGGTGAGCGGGCAAGGCGACCTTGCGCTCGGTGGCGAACAGGCCTTCGTTGCCGAGCTTTTCCTTGAGGGCCTCGAATGCCAGGCGCAGGGCGCCGTCGCCGGCCGGTTCGACGCTGTCGAGAATCAGCTGGTAGTCGCCCCGGCCTTCGAACAGGGACACCTTGCCGCGCACCTTGACCGCCAGGCCGTCGCGCAGCGCCTGGCGAACCCGTGCGGCGTTCTGCCGAAACAGTGCGCAGCGCACCTGGGCCTGGCTGTCCTTGAGGGTGAAATAAATATGGCCGGAAGCGGGGCGGGCCAGGTTGGAGATTTCCCCCTCGACCCAGATGCCGGAGAACACGTCCTCCAGCAACAGGCGGGCACGGCTGTTGAGCTGGCTGACGCTGAGTACTTCGCGGTCCAGGTTCAGGCGTTGGAAGGGGTCTTTGATCATGGGCGCCATCATAAGCCGAGCGTGGGGGCGGCGTGAACCGCCTTGGGCCGTCAGTGCCGGTCGAGCAGGCGGCCCAGCAACCAGGCGGCCACCGGCCCGAGGGCGTGCTGGCGTGACCAGACCACATCCACCGGCACTCGCTTGGGCCAGCCGTTGATCGGCAGTTCGCGCAGCTTGCCGCCGCCGTGCCCGGCCACCAATTCGCGGGGGAGGGCGCTCCAGCCGAAGCCCAGGGCAGCCATCTCCAGTAACAGCAGATAGTCGGGGGCGGACCAGCAGCGGCCGCCGCTGCCCGGCAGGTCGTCGGACGGTGTTTCACTGGCGGCGACGCTGCTCAGGCGCAGCACCCGCCAGCGCGCGAGGTCTTCGGGCGTGACCTGGGGCAAGGCAGTCAGCGGATGGTCGCAGGCGACGAACAGGCCGAACTCGGCGCTGCCGGCCACGCTGGCATGGGCGATGTCCGGCGGGTAGTCGGGTTGCGCGGCCAGCAGGCCGAGGTGGGCGCGATTCTGGCTCACCAGGTCGAGCACATCGGCGTGCTCGGCGATCAGGCATTCGAATTCCAGGTCGGGGTAGCGCTGGTCCAGCTCCGCCAGCCGTGCCTGGTACTGCTTGGGCTGGTAGGCGTCGGACAACGCCAGGGTCAGCTTCGCTTCCTGGCCGCCGGCCAATTGGGTGGCGTGGCGCACCAGGCGGTCGCTCGCCATTAGCACCTCTTCGGCGTGGGCCAGCAGGCTGCTGCCCGCTTCGGTCAGCTCCAACCGCCGGGGGCCGCGCTGGAACAGCTCCACGCCGAGGTCGAGCTCAAGGCGCGCCACGGCTTCGCTGACCGTCGACTGGCTCTTGCCGAGACGCCGGGCGGCGGCGCTGAGGGAACCGCAGCTGGCGGCCTGGGCGAACGCCTGAAGGGCTTCCGGGGAAATGTTCATATCGGTTTGGCCGATGGCAGCTGGTTTGTTGGTGGCTAGATTACCGATGAATATAGCGCCCATCCAAGGCATTCGATCAATGAGGTCATTTTCCATGAGCCAGACCATCAACCAACTGCAACGCTCCTGGCGCGAACGGGTCGGTCATGCGCTCGCGTTCGAAACCATCGCCGTGGTGATCTGCGCACCGACCCTGGCGTTGCTGATGAACAAGCCGCTGGTGCAACTGGGTGCGCTGACCCTGATGTTCGGCCTGGTGGCCATGCTGTGGAACATGTTGTTCAACCTGCTGTTCGACAACGCCCAGCGGCGCCTGGGCTTCCAGCGTGGCCTGTGGGCACGGGTGTGCCATGCCGTGCTGTTCGAGATCGGCCTGATCGTCGTGCTGGTGCCGCTGGCGGCCTGGTGGTTGTCGATCAGCCTGCTGGAGGCGCTGTTTCTCGATATCGGCCTGATCCTGTTCTTCCTGCCGTACACCATGGGCTTCAACTGGGCCTATGACGAACTGCGGGTACGCTGGTTGCGCCGCCGCGAGGCAGCGGAATGCGCTGACTGCGAGGCCTCGCCGGGCGCACGCTGAGCAAGGGCACAGGGATTTTCCGGATGGATGGGCCAGGCGCGACTTGATTTGCCAGGCCCAATCCATAAGCTGCCGGCATTGCCTGCCCGTCCTGAGTTGTCATGAACACCCAATGCATCCTGGTTCCACAGATTTCCACCTTCCCGGCCCATGAGGCCAAGGCCCAGGCGATCCTGCGCTGGCTGGCCAAGCGCGAGATCGTCGAAGCCCTGCCCACCACCTGTGGCGTCGGTGCCCGGGGCATGGCCTATGCGATCGGCGCGGGTGCGAAACGGGTGGTCGAGCACCCGCAGCACCTGCCGTACGGCCAGCCGGTCAACGGCCTGGAAATCATCACCCGCCGCTGCATCTACACGCCGACCGACGGCTTTCTCGAGGAAGCGGGTTGCCCGCAGTGCCGCCGGGAGATCGGCGAACCGCTGTTCGAAAGCCTGGATGAATGGTGGCCGGGTGTAACGGACAACTTCACCTGCCCCGAGTGCGGGCATGAAGATGACATCAACGGCTTCCTGTTCCTGCAGCCCTGCGGGTTTTCCAACCTCGGCTTCATTTTCAACAACTGGAACGAGGCGCGCTTTCGCCAGGGCTTTCTCGACGAATTCGCCGAGCGTCTGGGCTTCCCGCTGTCTCAGGTGCACAGCCGGGTAGCGTGAAAAGGGGGCTCATCCTTGAGCCTGAAAACACCAAGACAGTTCGCGATGAGCTGTGCCATGACCTCGTGCTGCGAGTCAGGCGACCCAGTGCAAGAACGCGAACGGTCTCTTAAAAGTCGACACTGGCGGACAGTCGCAGTTCACGAGGTTCCCCCACCGCGACGCGTAAATTGCCACCACTGGACGGATGGTATTGCTCGTCGAACAGGTTGCGGGCGTTCAACTGCAGGCGGGTCTTGTCGCCGAGCAGGTCGCTTTCCCAACTGATGAACGCGTCGGCGACGGTGTAGCTGTCCAGCCAGAAGCTGTTGGCGTTGTCGCCCGCGCGTTCGCCGACGTAGCGCGCGCCGCCGCCGATCCGCCATTGCCCGGCCGCGCTCGGCAGCGCGAGGTGGTGGGTCAGGTACAGGCTGGCGACGTTGCGTGCGGCGTTGACCAGTTCGTTGCCGCGGTTGGCGGGGTCATCGAGGATTTCCGTGTCGGTGTAGGCATAGGTGGCCAGCACATCCCAGCGTTCGGCAAGGCGCCCGGTGATATCCAGTTCGACGCCTTGCGAGCCCACCTTGCCGGCGGCTTCCGACACGCCGTTGTTGGTGACGACCACGTTTTTCTTCTCGATGTCGTAGACGGCCAGGCTGGCCATCAGCGCGCTGCCCAGGTCCAGTTTGACGCCCAGCTCGTAGCTGCGGCCTTCCTCCGGGGCGAAGGCCTGGCCGCTGTTGGCGTCGGAGGCGTTGGGCACGAACGAGCGGCTGTAGTTGCCGTACAGCGACACCTGCTGGTTGAGCTGGTACACCAGGCCGCCGAACGGCAGGAAGGTGGTGTCGTGGCGGTCGGTGGGGCGGGTATGGGCCGCCCCACGGCCCTGTTCGACCAACTGCTCGAAGCGCTGGTAGCGGCCGCCGGCGACCACGATCCACTGGTCATCGAGGTGCCAGTTGTCTTTCAGGTACAGCGAGCGCGAATGCAGTTCGTCGCTGCGGTCGCTTTGTGCGGCATTCAGTACCGAGGGCTCGGCGAGGTTGCCGTAAACCGGGCGGTAGATGTTGAAGCCGCCCACGGCCGGGCCGCGCCAAGTGTCGCCACGGAAATTGTCGACCCGCTCGGTATCGGCACCGATCAACAGGTCGTGGCGCTGGCCGAACAGGCTGGCGTTGCCGATCCAGTCCCAGGCCAGGTACTGGGTCTGGTTGTCGTGTTCGCTGCCGTCAGAGCGGCGGCTGAGCGCGCCAGTGGTGGCGTTGAGCGTATTGGGGCGGGCTTCGGCGTAGTCATAGCGCTCGTTGTTCCAGCCGTAGGTCACGCGGGTCAGCCAATCCGGGTTGAGCTGGTATTCGGCCGTGGCGGTGAATAGTTCATCGGTGCCTTCGGCTTTCGCCCAGTCTTCATTGAGGCGAGCGTTGTAGGCGGTCTTCGCCGGCTTGCCGTTGATGATCACCGTGCCGCGATCCACCGGGGTGGAATATTCCTTGCGCTCGTAGGCCAGGGTGACGCGCAGGTCGTCGCCGATCCAGCTCAAGGACGGCGCCACCAGGGTGTGGCTTTCGTGGCCGAAGTTGCGCCAGTAATCTTCGTGCTGGCGCTCGGCGATGAAACGGAAGGCCAGGCCGCTGTCTGCCAGCGGACCGGTGACATCGAGCATCGCGCTGCCGCCGCCCTCGCTGCTGGTCTCGCCGCTGATCTGGCGGTGCCATTGGTACTGTGGCTGTTTGCTGATCACGTTGATCAGGCCGCCGGGTTCCAGCGCACCGTAGAGCAGGGATGCCGGTCCCTTGAGCACTTCCACCCGGTCGGTGGTGGCGCTGAAGTTGCGTGACAGGCTCGAGCGGATGCCGTCGCGCAGGATCGAACCGTCGGCGTTGGTACCGAACCCGCGTTTGACGAAGCCGTCCTGGGTGCCGCCCAGGGTGTTGCTCTGGGTCATGCCGCTGACGAACTTCATGGCGTCGTCCAGCGATTGCACCTGGTAGTCGTCGATGACCTGGCCGGTCACCACTTGTACCGCCTGGGCTTCCTGCATCACGGGAACCGCACTTTTGCTCGCAGTACTGGCGGTGCTGGCGCGGTAGCTGTCCGGGCTCTCGCGCTCGGCGGTGATTTCCTGGCCTGGGAGCTCGAGTTCGTTGCGCTCTGCCTCGTTGGCGGCATGGGTGATAGCGGGCAGGGCAAGGGTGAAGACAGTGGCGTGGGCGACGGCGCGCGCGACAGCGTTCCAGCGGAACAGGCCGGAAAAGGAGCAAGGGGTTGGCATTTACGACTCTAGTGCGGCTGTAGTTGAGAATTATTATTGTATAGGGGCTGCGAGGCATCGGATAGCTCTGCGGATTTCATTCGATCCGGAGCATTCTTTGCATTGAGTGGCAGGGGTTCGCTGGGTATAATGGCGCGCTTCCAATTTTCCCGTCTGGGAGCCCCCGCCATGCTGCGTATCAGTCAAGAAGCCCTTACCTTCGACGACGTTCTACTTATTCCTGGTTTTTCCGAAGTCCTGCCGAAGGATGTCAGCCTCAAGACTCGCCTGACCCGTGGCATCGAGCTGAACATTCCGTTGCTCTCCGCCGCCATGGACACCGTTACCGAGGCGCGTCTGGCCATCGCCATGGCGCAGGAAGGTGGCATCGGCATCATCCACAAGAACATGACCATCGAGCAGCAGGCTGCCGAAGTGCGCAAGGTCAAGAAGTTCGAGGCCGGCGTGGTCAAGGACCCGATCACCATCGAAGCCGATGCGACGGTGCGTGACCTGTTCGACCTGACCCGCATGAACAACATCTCCGGCGTACCGGTGTTGTCCGATGGCGACCTGGTCGGCATCGTCACCTCCCGCGACGTACGTTTCGAGAACCGCCTGGACGCCAAGGTCCGCGACGTGATGACCCCGAAAGAGCGTCTGGTCACCGTCAAGGAAGGCGCCACCAAGGAAGTCGTGCGCGAGCTGCTGCACAAGCACCGCATCGAGAAGGTGCTGATCGTCGACGAGGCGTTCCACCTCAAGGGCATGATGACCGTCAAGGACATCGAAAAAGCCAAGGCCTACCCGCTGGCCAGCAAGGACGACCAGGGTCGTCTGCGTGTTGGTGCAGCAGTGGGTACCGGCGCCGATACCGGTGACCGCGTCGCGGCACTGGCCAACGCCGGCGTCGACGTGATCATCGTCGACACTGCCCACGGTCACTCCAAGGGCGTGATCGACCGCGTGCGCTGGGTCAAACAGAACTTCCCGGACATCCAGGTGATCGGCGGCAACATCGCCACCGGTGACGCCGCTCGCGCGCTGGCCGAAGCGGGCGCCGATGCAGTCAAGGTCGGCATCGGCCCGGGCTCCATCTGCACCACGCGTATCGTCGCCGGTGTCGGTGTGCCGCAAATCTCCGCCGTGGCCAACGTTGCGGCTGCGCTGGCCGGTACCGGTATCCCGCTGATCGCCGACGGTGGTATCCGCTTCTCCGGTGACCTGTCCAAGGCCATCGTGGCCGGCGCCTCCTGCGTCATGATCGGTTCCATGCTGGCCGGTACCGAAGAAGCGCCGGGCGAAGTCGAGCTGTTCCAGGGCCGTTCCTACAAGGCCTACCGTGGCATGGGTTCGCTGGGTGCCATGGCGCAAGCCCAGGGCTCGAGCGACCGTTACTTCCAGGACTCCTCCGCCGGTGCCGAGAAGCTGGTGCCGGAAGGCATCGAAGGCCGTGTGCCGTACAAGGGTGCCATGGCGGCCATCGTGCACCAGCTGATGGGCGGCCTGCGTGCCTCCATGGGCTACACCGGCTGCGCCACCATCGAGGAAATGCGCACCAAGCCCGAGTTCGTGCGCATCACCGGCGCCGGCATGGCCGAGTCCCATGTCCACGACGTGCAGATCACCAAAGAGGCACCCAACTACCGCGTTGGTTGAAAACGGTTTGACGCGCTGCGCTCGCGACGCGGCAAATCGGTTTTGAAGAGATAGGAAAGCGCGGGGCTGTCGCTGTTACCCACAGGGCGGCCCCGAGTCATTTGTGAGTTCCGCTACGAGAGACGGCCATGGCCCATCCTGATATTCACGCCCACCGCATCCTGATCCTGGACTTCGGTTCCCAGTACACCCAGCTGATTGCCCGCCGCGTGCGCGAAATCGGTGTCTATTGCGAACTGCATCCCTGGGACATGAGCGATGAGGACATCCTCGCCTTCGCCCCGCGCGGCATCATCCTGGCGGGTGGCCCGGAGTCCGTGCACGAGGCGAACAGCCCGCGTGCACCTCAGGCCGTGTTCGACCTGAACGTTCCGGTGCTGGGCATCTGCTACGGCATGCAGACCATGGCCGAGCAACTGGGCGGCAAGGTGGAAGGCTCCGACCTGCGTGAATTCGGCTACGCCCGTGTCGACGTGGTCGGCAAGAGCCAACTGCTCGAAGGTATCGAGGACCACGTGGACCCGGACGGCGTGCTCGGCCTCGACGTGTGGATGAGCCACGGCGACAAGGTCACCCGCCTGCCGGAAGGCTTCCATATCCTGGCCAGCACCCCGAGCTGCCCGATCGCCGCCATGTGCGACGAGACCCGCCACTACTTTGGCGTGCAGTTCCACCCGGAGGTGACCCACACCAAGCAGGGCGGTCGCATCCTCTCGCGCTTCGTGCTGGAAGTCGCTGGCTGCGAGGCGCTGTGGACCCCGGCCAACATCGTCGAAGACGCCATCGCCCAGGTACGCGCCCAGGTTGGTTCGGCCAATGTGCTGCTCGGCCTGTCCGGCGGTGTCGACAGCTCCGTGGTCGCCGCGCTCCTGCACCGCGCCATCGGTGATCAGCTGACCTGCGTGTTCGTCGACAACGGCCTGCTGCGCCTGCACGAAGGCGAGCAAGTGATGGCCATGTTCGCCGAGAACATGGGCGTCAAGGTGATCCGCGCCAACGCCGAAGAGCAGTTCCTCTCCAACCTGGCCGGCGAAGCCGACCCGGAGAAGAAGCGCAAGATCATCGGCCGCACCTTCATTGACGTATTCGATGCCGAGGCCAGCAAGCTGGAAAACATCCAGTTCCTCGCCCAGGGCACCATCTACCCGGACGTCATCGAGTCGGCCGGCGCCAAGAGCGGCAAGGCCCACGTGATCAAGTCCCACCACAACGTCGGTGGCCTGCCGGAGGAAATGAACCTCAAGCTGGTCGAGCCGCTGCGTGAGCTGTTCAAGGACGAAGTCCGCAAGATCGGCCTGGAGCTGGGCCTGCCGTACGACATGGTCTACCGCCACCCGTTCCCGGGCCCGGGCCTGGGCGTGCGCATCCTCGGTGAAGTGAAGAAGGAGTACGCCGACCTGCTGCGTCGCGCCGACCACATCTTCATCGAAGAACTGCGCAAGGCCGACTGGTACCACAAGACCAGCCAGGCGTTCGTGGTGTTCCAGCCGGTGAAGTCGGTCGGTGTGGTCGGCGACGGCCGTCGCTACGCCTGGGTCGTCGCCCTGCGCGCCGTGGAAACCGTGGACTTCATGACCGCTCGCTGGGCGCACCTGCCCTACGAACTGCTGGAAGTCGTCAGCGGCCGCATCATCAACGAAATCGACGGCATCTCCCGCGTCACTTACGACGTGTCGAGCAAGCCGCCAGCGACCATCGAGTGGGAATGATCCCGCTGCGTTGCATGAAAAAACCGGCCTAGGCCGGTTTTTTCATGCCTGGGCCACGGCGGCGAGGGCAAGGACGGTCAGGGCGATGAGGGCGCCGATCAGCGTTTCCCTGGCCAGTTGCTTCTGGTTCAGCAGAAACGCTTCGTTGCGGCGGAAGTCGCACGCCACCTTGAGTTCTCGACCTTCCAGCAGGTCACGCCAGTCGTCCTCGGTCATCCAGCAGGACGCGCGATGCAGGGGCTGGTCAAGGGCTGTGAACAGTTCCTGGCAGCTTACCGGGCCCACTGTCAGTGAGCAGAGCTGACCGTCTCGTTCGCAGGCGAGCTGCAGGCGAAACAGGGGGCGCTCATCCTCGCCATGACCGTCTGCCAGATCTGGCGTGAACATCTCGTACCCCGTCACCTGGGCGGTGCCTGTCCGCAGGAAGGCGCGGCGCGTGCCCTTCAGGATGTGCTTTCCCGCGAAGTAATAGCCGGCGCAGGCCAGGGCTATCAGTAGCAGCCAGGTCACGGCGCTGAAGAGCAACAGCAGGGTGCCGAACAGAATCTCCATCGCTATGCCCCGAACAGGGCGAGCGGTGCGATGTGCCAACTGCCATAGGCCATGGCGGCCACCATGATCAGCCCATACAGTGGTTGCAGCGGGGTGTACTCCACGCGAGCGTCGGCCGGCTGGTCGTGGGGGACATAGAGTTTGAAGGTTCCTGCGTCTTCATCGAGCATTACCTGGTGCTTGTTGCTGACCAGGTATTCGATCTCGTAAGGGACGGCGTCGAACTCATAGCGCAGGCGATAGACCGGGCAGGTGCCAATCCGGCTGGTACGGCTGTAGTGAATGCGGGCGCGGATCAGGCGTCGGTCGACGATTTGCGCGTCTACCAGGCTGTGCGCACGCCCGAGGTTGCGCGCGCCCTTGTACACCCAGTGGCCGATGCCCACCATCAGGATGACCCAGAAGCAGAGCAGCAAGGGAATAAAGAGGCTGATCGCGAAGCTCATCGCACTGCCGTACCGATCCATGTGGTGTCGAAATCCTTGTCAGTCAGGCGCCATTCTAGCGACACCCGGTTTTTCGTGGCGTGCGGGTGTCGTGCATTCGCTGGATGCATGGGGCTGCGGATGCGCGCTTATCCACATCCCTCGCTGCGGGCGGCCTCGGTATCGCGGGCCGGCGGCCGGCCGAACATCCGGCCGTACTCACGGGTGAACTGCGGCACACTCTCGTAGCCGACACTGAACGCTGCGCTGCTCGCAGAGGCGCCCTCCGACCACAGCAGGCGCCGGGCTTCGATCAGGCGTAGCTGTTTCTGGAATTGCAGCGGCGACAGCGAGGTCACCGCGCGAAAATGCCGATGGAACGACGAGGCGCTCATCCCGGCGATGGCGGCCAGTTGTTCCACCCGCAGCGGCCGGGCGAATTCGTTTCTCAGGACGTCGACCGAGCGGGCGATCCGCTGCGCATGGCCTTCTGGCCAGCCCAGGCGGCGTATGGCTGTGCCGAGCCGGCCGTTGAGCAGCCAGTAGTGCAGCTCGCGCACCAGCAGCGGGTGCATCACCGGCAGCGATTCCGGGCGGTCGAGCAGGCCGACCAGGCGCAGGGCCGCCTGTTCGACATCGCTGTCGGTCGGTTCGACGCGAACGGGCTCGGCCTGGTTGTCCGCCTCGGTTTTCATCTGCACGCTCAGCTCCGCGATCACCGCGGTTTCGAGCTCCAGCACCAGCGAGTAGTAGGGCGTTTCGGGCGTCGCGCTGATGATCTGGCTGACGGTCGGGACGTCCGCGCTGATCAGCAACGAGTCGCCCGCGCCGAAGGTGAAGGTCCGGGCACCCATGGTGACCTGCTTGCGGCCCTGCAGGACCAGGCAAACCATCGGGCGCGAGATGGCATGAACCAGGCCGCTGGGCTCGGTGGCGCGGATGATCGTCAAGCCGTCGATGGGCGTGTGCGCGTAGCCGTTCGGGTCGGCGTGGGCGGTGGCATAACGGCTCACGGCATCGAGAAGGGTGTCGCTCATGGTGGGATCCCGGCTGAAAGTGGGTCTGGCAGGAATAGGCAAAGAACGTCGAGGTTCCGGTAACGACGGCAACGCCCTCGGCCGCAACAATCGTGGCTCGTTCTTACCCCTCTGACAGGAGCTTCAACATGACCACCATCTCGCTTGTGACCGGTGCCAGCCGTGGGCTTGGCCGCAACACTGCCTTGAGTATCGCGCGCCAGGGTGGCGACGTGGTAGTCACCTATCACAGCCGCAGCGACGAGGCCCAGGCCGTTGTTGCCGAGATCGAACGCATCGGGCGCAAGGCGGTGGCCCTGCAGCTCGATGTGGGCAGCGTTTCGCGGTTTGCGGATTTCGTCGAACGCCTGGGGGCGGCCTTGCGCTCGACCTGGCAGCGCGACACCTTCGACCACCTGGTGAACAACGCGGGTCACGGTGACATGGCCTTGATCGAAGAGACCACCGAAGCCCAGTTCGATGCCCTAGTGAGCGTCCACTTCAAGGGCGTGTTCTTCCTCACCCAGGCCGTGCTGCCGCTGATCGCGAACGGCGGGCGTATCGTCAACCTGTCCTCGGGGCTCACCCGGGTTTCCTACCCGGGGTTCGCGGCCTACTCGGCGGTGAAGGGGGCGGTCGAGGTGCTGAGCGTCTACCTGGCCAAGGAGCTGGGCGCGCGCGGGATCGCGGTCAATACCGTGGCACCCGGCGCGATCGAGACCGACTTCCTGGGCGGTGCGGTGCGCGACATGCCGGACCTCAACAAGGTGTTCGCCGAGATGACGGCCCTGGGGCGAGTGGGGCTGCCGGACGATATCGGGCCGATGATCGCCAGCCTGTTGTCGGCGAACAACCGCTGGGTCAATGCGCAGCGGATCGAGGTCTCCGGCGGTCAAA
>NZ_JAOCAH010000013.1 GCF_029839275.1 Pseudomonas sp. GD03944 | reverse complement strand
ACCCTACTGACCGAAGCCCCTCTCACAGGTATGCGTTACCGGCCGAGGTAGACCTCGATCACCCGATCGTTGGCCTGCACCTCTTCCAGCGAGCCCTCGGCGAGCACGCTGCCCTGGTGCAACACCGTCACGTGGTCGGCGATGGAGCCAACGAAGCCCATGTCGTGCTCGACCACCATCAGCGAGTGCTTGCGCGCCAGGGATTTGAACAGCTCGGCGGTGAACTCGGTTTCGGCGTCGGTCATGCCCGCCACCGGCTCGTCGAGCAGCAGCAATTGCGGGTCCTGCACCAGCAGCATGCCGATCTCCAGGAACTGCTTCTGGCCGTGGGACAGCAGCCCGGCCTGGCGATGCCGCGAGCCGTCCAGACGGATGGTCTCGAGCACCTCGTCGATGCGGTCTTTCTGCTCGCCGTTCAGGCGCGCGCGCAGGCTGGCCCACACCGACTTGTCGGTCTTCTGCGCCAGCTCCAGGTTCTCGAACACGCTCAGCGCCTCGAACACCGTGGGCTTCTGGAACTTGCGGCCGATGCCGGACTGGGCGATCTGCACCTCGCTCATCTGCGTCAGGTCCAGGGTGTCGCCGAAGTAGGCCACGCCGTTGTCCGGGCGGGTCTTGCCGGTGATCACGTCCATCATGGTGGTCTTGCCGGCACCGTTTGGGCCGATGATGCAGCGCAGCTCGCCGACGCCGATGTACAGCGTCAGGTTGGTCAGCGCCTTGAAACCGTCAAAGCTGACGTTGATGTCTTCCAGGGTCAGGATGGTGCCGTGCCGGGTGTTCAGGCCCTTGCCGGCCACCTGGCCGAGGCCGATGGCATCGCGGCCGCTGCCGGCCGGGTCGATCAGGGCTTCGGGGATGGGTGCGCTTCTCATGATTTCTCCCCTCGCTTGATGAGGCCGATGACACCCTTGGGCAGGTACAGCGTCACCACGATGAACAGGAAGCCCAGGGCGAACAGCCAGTATTCCGGGAAGGCCACGGTGAACCAGCTTTTCATGCCGTTCACCAGGCCGGCCCCAAGCAGCGGGCCGATCAGCGTGCCGCGACCGCCGAGGGCGACCCACACCGCCGCTTCGATGGAGTTGGTCGGCGACATCTCGCTGGGGTTGATGATGCCCACCTGGGGCACGTACAGCGCGCCGGCCAGGCCGCACAGCACCGCACTCAATACCCAGATGAACAGCTTGTAGCCGCGTGGGTCGTAGCCGCAGAACATCAGGCGGTTCTCGGCGTCGCGCAGGGCGGTCAGCACCCGGCCGAACTTGCTGCGCGCCAGGCGCCAGCCGATGAACAGGCTGCCCACCAGCAGCGCCACGGTGGCCAGGAACAGCACTGCACGGGTGTGCGACGCGGTGATGTCGAAGCCGAGGATGCTGCGGAAGTTGGTGAAGCCGTTGTTGCCGCCGAAGCCGGTCTCGTTGCGGAAGAACAGCAGCATGCCGGCGAAGGTCAGGGCCTGGGTCATGATCGAGAAGTACACGCCCTTGATCCGCGAACGGAAGGCGAAGAAGCCGAACACCAAGGCCAGCAATCCCGGCGCGAGCACCACCAGGCACATCGCCCAGAGGAAGCTCGAGGTGCCGTACCAGTACCAGGGCAGCTCGGTCCAGGCCAGGAAGCTCATGAACGCTGGCAGGCCGTCGCCGGCCGCTTCGCGCATCAGGTACATGCCCATGGCATAGCCGCCCAGGGCAAAGAACAAGCCGTGGCCCAGCGACAGCAGGCCGGCGTAGCCCCAGACCAGATCGAGCGCCAGGGCGACGATGCAGTAGCAGAGAATCTTGCCGACCAGGGTCAGGGTGTAGGCCGACACATGCAGGGCGTTGTCCGCCGGCAGCAGGTGCAGCAGCGGCAGGGCCACCAGCACGGCGAGCACCAGCAGGCCGATGGCCATGGACACCTGCGGGCCGAGCTTGGCGGTGGCGCGGGCCAGCAGGGTTTGATTGAGTGCTTGAGTCATCAGTCGATCACCCGTCCTTTCAATGCGAAGAGGCCTTGCGGACGCTTCTGGATGAACAGAATGATCAGCGCGAGGATGAGGATCTTGCCCAGCACGGCGCCGATCTGCGGCTCGAGGATCTTGTTGGCGATGCCCAGGCCGAAGGCGGCCATCACGCTACCGGCCAGTTGGCCGACGCCGCCGAGCACCACCACCAGGAACGAATCGATGATGTAGCTCTGGCCGAGGTCCGGGCCGACGTTGCCGATCTGGCTGAGGGCCACGCCGCCGAGGCCGGCGATGCCCGAGCCGAGGCCGAAGGCCATCATGTCCACGCGGCCGGTGGGCACGCCGCAGCAGGCGGCCATGTTGCGGTTCTGGGTGACGGCGCGCACGTTGAGGCCCAGGCGCGTGCGGTTCAGCAGCAGCCAGGTCAGGGCGACCACGAACAGCGCGAAGCCGATGATCACGATGCGGTTGTAAGGCAGCACCAGGTTGGGCAGCACCTGGATGCCGCCGGACAGCCAGTAGGGGTTGGCCACTTCGACGTTCTGCGCGCCGAACACCACGCGCACCAGCTGGATCAGGATCAGGCTGATGCCCCAGGTGGCGAGCAGGGTTTCCAGCGGGCGGCCGTAGAGGTGACGGATCACCGTGCGCTCCAGGGCCATGCCGATGGCGGCGGTGACGAAGAACGCCACCGGCAGTGCCGCCAGCGGGTAGAGCGCCAGGTACTCCGGCGCAAGGCGCTGGAAGGCGATCTGCACCATGTAGGTGGAATAGGCGCCGAGCATCAGCATTTCGCCGTGGGCCATGTTGATCACGCCGAGCAGGCCGAAGGTGATGGCCAGGCCGAGGGCGGCAAGCAGCAGGATCGAGCCGAGGCTCATGCCGCTGAAGGCCTGGCCCAGCAGCTCGCCGATCAACAGCTTGCGCTTGACCTGGGCCAGGCTGGTTTCGGCGGCGGTGCGCACCGAGGCATCGCTTTCCACGTCCGGTGCCAGCAGGGCTTCGAGGCGGGTGCGGGCCAGCGGGTCGCCGGTTTCGCCCAGCAGGCGCACGGCAGCCAGGCGCACGGCCGGGTCCGGGTCGACCAGTTGCAGGTTGGCCAGGGCCAGGCTCAGGGCGTCGCGCACGTTGTCGTCCTCTTCGCTGGCGAGACGGGCATTGAGCAGGTCCAGCTGGGCTGGCTTGGCGTTCTTCTGCAGTTGCTGCGCGGCAGCCAGGCGCACCTGGGCGTCGTCGGCGAGCAAGCGGTGGCTGGCCAGCGCCGTGGCCACCAGGCCGCGCAGGCGGTTGTTCAGGCGCAGCTTGCGCGGGGCCTGGGCGGGCGTGGCGCTACCGTCGAGGGCCTGGTAGCCCGCGTCGGTTTCGATGAAAGGGGTTTTCTCGCTGTCGGCGGCAATGCGCGCTTGCTGCAGGGCATCGAGCAGCGCCAGACGCTCGGCGTTCGGCGCAGCGGCCCAGCTCTCCAGCAGGCGTGCCTGCTTGGCCGGGTTGGCGGCGACGAAGTCCGCGGCGTCACTGGCGTGCGCAAGCACGGGCAGGCACAGGCCGAGAAACAGGATGAAACGGTACAAGGCAGTCAGCATGGGTTATTCCTTCGACCGGGAATCCCCGGCGCCGGTGAGGCGCAGGGGCAGGGCAAGCGTCGCGGTGCGGCGCTCACCCCCGGCCCCTCTCCCGGGGGAGAGGGGTGATGGCTGCCCCGGCGAGCCGGGGCGAATCGCTGTGGATCAGTTTGACTTCACCGCGTAGTCCGGCTTCTTGTCGTTGCCTTCGATGAAGGGGCTCCAGGGCTGGGCGCGGATCGGGCTGTCGGTTTCCCAGACCACGGAGAACTGACCGTCTTCCTGGATTTCACCGATCATCACCGGCTTGTGCAGGTGGTGGTTGGTCTTGTCCATGGTCAGGGTGTAGCCGCTCGGCGCGGCGAAGGTCTGGCCAGCCAGGGCTTCACGCACCTTGTCGACGTCGGTGGTGCCGGCTTTCTCGACCGCCTGGGCCCACATGTGGATGCCCACGTAGGTGGCTTCCATCGGGTCGTTGGTCACGGCCTTGTCGGCGCCCGGCAGGCTCTTGGCCTTGGCGTAGGCTTTCCACTTGTTGACGAACTCGGTGTTGACCGGGTTTTCCACCGACTGGAAGTAGTTCCAGGCGGCCAGGTGGCCGACCAGCGGCTTGGTGTCGATGCCGCGCAGTTCTTCCTCACCCACCGAGAAGGCCACCACCGGCACGTCGGTGGCTTCCAGGCCCTGGTTGGCCAGTTCCTTGTAGAACGGCACGTTGGAGTCGCCGTTGACGGTGGAGATCACCGCGGTCTTGCCGCCGGCGGAGAACTTCTTGATGTTGGCGACGATGGTCTGGTAATCGCTGTGGCCGAACGGGGTGTAGACCTCTTCGATGTCCTTCTCGGCCACGCCCTTGGAAACCAGGAACGCGCGCAGGATCTTGTTGGTGGTGCGCGGGTAGACGTAGTCGGTGCCCAGCAGGAAGAAGCGCTTGGCGGCGCCGCCGTCTTCGCTCATCAGGTACTCGACGGCCGGGATGGCCTGCTGGTTTGGCGCCGCGCCGGTGTAGAACACGTTCGGCGACATTTCCTCGCCTTCGTACTGCACCGGGTAGAACAGCAGGCCGTTGAGTTCTTCGTAGACCGGCAGCACGGATTTGCGCGATACCGAGGTCCAGCAGCCGAAGGTCACGTCGACCTTGTCCTGGGTCAGCAGCTGGCGACCGCGCTCGGCGAACAGCGGCCAGTTGGACGCCGGGTCGACCACCACGGGCTCCAGTTGCTTGCCGAGTACACCGCCCTTGGCGTTGATCTCGTCGATGGTCATCAGCGCCATGTCCTTGAGCGAGGTCTCGGAGATGGCCATGGTGCCGGACAGCGAGTGCAGGATGCCGACCTTGATGGTTTCGGCGGCCTGGACGGTCCAGGTCATGCCCATGGCGGCGATGGACGCGGACAGGGTGAGGGCCTTGATCAGATTGCGACGTTGCATGATGCGGTCTCCATTCACGAAAAGTGTTTGAACTGCTGGCTTGTAGTTGTCGGTCTGGCAGTGGAAATAGGGCAGGCCCTAAGTGATCACCTCTGGTGCGGGCAGCGTGCGTTGCCGCGCGCTGTGCAGCATGTGCAGGGTGATCTTGCGCACTTCCGCCTTGCTGACCTCTATGTGGGTCTTGAGCAATAGCTGTGCCTCTTCGCAACGGCGCGACAGAACCGCGCCGAGAATCTGTCCGTGCTCGGCGTAGGTCGCCGCCACACGGGGCCCCTGGGTGAAATCCAGGCGGCGGATGATGCGGATTTTCTCGCTGACATCGGCATGCAGGCGGGCCATCTCGGCATTGCCCGCCGCCTCGACCAGCAGGCAGTGGAAGCGCTCGTCCAGGCGCGAGACTTCACGGCCGTCCTGCAGGCGATCCTGGGGCTGCACCAGCCAGGTGCGCTTGAGCTGTTCGAGGGCGTCCACGTGCTCGCCGGGGGCGCGTTCGCACAGGCGACGAACGGCCTCCAGCTCGAACATGATGCGCACGTCGTACAGCTCCTCGAAGTGCAGGAAATCGAACGGCTTGACCTGCCAGCCACTGCGGAAATACACCTCCAGGTAGCCCTCGCGCTCCAGGCGATACAGCGCCTGGCGCACCGGGGTGCGGCTGGTCGCGGTGCGCGTGGCGATCTCGCCCTCGGAAAAGCGGTCGCCAGGCAACAGGCGGAACTCGAAGATGTCGTCCTTCAACTGCTGGTAGACGCGCTCGGACAGGTTGTCCGGGCGTTCCTTGCTGCGTTTGGCGACGGTTCCGAGCAGTTGCATGGCGCGCTCCTCAGGCCGACTCGGCCAGGTCGAGCACCACCAGCGCATCGCCCGGGGTGACGGCCTTGCCCGGCTGGCAGCGCACGGACTTCACCGTGCCGCTCACCGGTGCGGCCACCGACAGTTCCATCTTCATCGCCTCGACCACCAGCAGCGGGGTGCCGGCGTCGACGTGCTGGCCAGGCTCGACCAGCACCTTCCACACGCTGCCGCACATGTCGGCGCTGACCACGTGGCCGTCGAGGATCTCGTCCTCGGCGCCACCGGCCGCCAGCGGCGCATGGCTCTCGGCATCGTCGTCGCGCCACAGCAGCACTTCGGCGTCGAAGGCGGTCTGCTGGCGCTGCTGGAAGGCTTCGATGCTGTCGGCGTTGTCAGCCAGGAAGGCCTGGTACTCGGCGAAATCGAAGGTGCTGTGCTCAATGTGGATTTCCCCGCGGCCTTCGCGGAAGGCTTCGCGCATCTCGTCCAGTTCCGCTTCGCTGACCGGGTAGAACTTCACCTGGTCGAAGAAGTGCAGCAGCCACGGCTGGCCGTTCTCGAACTGCGGGTTCTTCGAGTACTTGTTCCAGATCGGCAGGGTGCGCCCGACCAACTGGTAGCCGCCGGGCGAGTCCATGCCGTAGATGCACATGTACATGCCGCCGATGCCCACGGTGCCTTCGGCGGTGAAGGTCCGCGCCGGGTTGTACTTGGAGCTCAGCAGGCGGTGGCGCGGGTCCAGCGGCACGGCGCAGGGGGCGTCGAGGTAGACGTCGCCCAGGCCGAGGATCAGGTAGCTGGCGTCGAACAGGATGTCGCGCACTTCTTCGCGGGTGGCCAGGCCGTTGGCGCGCTGGATGAAGTCGACGTTGTTCGGCAGCCACGGCGCCTGGCTGCGCACGGTCTCGCTGTAGCGCTGCACGGCGGCCAGGGTGGCGCTGTCTTCGAAGGCCATCGGCAGGTGCACGATGCGCGTCGGCACCTTGACCTGGTCCACGGCCGGCAGGCTGGCTTCCAGCGTCAGCAGGTGCTTGAGCAGGTCGCGCTGGTGCAGCACGCGGCTGTCGTAGCGCAGTTGCAGCGAACGCACGCCGGGGGCGAGTTCCTCCAGGCCCTTCAGCGGCTGGGCCTTGAGGGCTTCCATTAGCAGGTGCACGCGCAGGCGCAGGGCCAGGTCGAGCACGTTGTCGCCATATTCCATGAGGATGTAGGCATCACCGGCCTGGCGATAGGCCACGCGCGGGCGCTGGCCATCGGCGGGCAGCTCGGCCAGCACGGTGGCCGACACGGTGTCGCCAGGCAGCAGGCTCGGTGCTGGCAGCTGCGCGGCGGCAACGGTGGACAGCGACTCGACGCTGTCCAGCTGCGCCTGCTCCAGGGCCTGGGCCTGTTCGAAACTGATGGGGTGGAAGCGCAGGGTGTCCCCCGGCTTGACCTGGCCAACCTTCCACAGCTCGGCCTTGGCGATGGTCACCGGGCAGACGAAGCCGCCCAGGCTCGGGCCGTCCTTGGTCAGGATCACCGGGAAGTCGCCGGTGAAGTTGATCGCGCCGATGGCGTATTCGCAGTCGTGCACGTTGGACGGGTGCAGGCCGGCTTCGCCGCCGTTGGCCCGGGCCCAGCTCGGTTTCGGGCCGGACAGGCGTACGCCGAGGCGATTGGAGTTGTAGTGCACCTGCCATTCGGCGGCGAAGAATTCTTCGATGGCCTCGGCGGTGAAGAAGTCCGGCGCGCCGTGCGGGCCGTACAGCACACCGATATTCCAGGTGGTGCCGTATTCCGGGATCAGGCTGGCGTCCAGCGCCTGGGGCGCGCTGACCGGCGCCGGGGTGGTGCAGGCCGGCAGGTCGGGCTGGGAAATCGCCAGCATGTCGGCCGGGCGCAGGGTGCGGCCGGCGTGGCCACCGAACTGGCCGAGGGCGAAGGTGGAACGGCTGCCCAGGTACACCGGCACATCGAAACCGCCGCGTACCGCCAGGTAAGTGCGGCAGCCGCTCTGGGCACGACCGAGCTTGAGCACCTGGCCGGCTTTGACGCTGATCGGCGCCCAGTACGGCATGGCTTCGCCGTCCAGTTCGGCCGGGCAGTCGGCGCCGGTGAGGGCAATCAGGCAGTCGCTGTGGAAACGCAGCGTCGGGCCTTGCAGGGTGAACTCCAGGCCGGCGGCGCTGGCGTGGTTGCCGACGATGCGGTTGGCCAGGCGGAAGGCCTGGTCGTCCATCGGACCGGACGGCGGCACGCCGATGTCCCAGTAGCCGAGGCGGCCGGGGTAATCCTGCACGCTGCTGTAGGTGCCGGGCTCCAGCACTTCGACCACCTGGGCGCGGAGGGCGAAGGTGTCGAGCAGGCGGGTCCAGACCTGGGCGCTGTGGAAGCGCGGTTCGGCCACGACCTGGCGCAGGTAGTCGAGGTTGCTGGCGATGCCGTGCAGGCGGGTTTCGCCCAGGGCTTTCTGCAGCTTGGCGATGGCTTCGTCGCGGGTGGCGGCGTGCACGATCAGCTTGGCGATCATCGGGTCGTAGAAGGCCGATACTTCGCTGCCGGTGCTGACCCAGCCGTCGACGCGCACGTCATCGGGGAAGTACACGTCGGTGAGTACACCGGGGCTGGGCTGGAAGTTCTTCAGCGGGTCTTCGGCGTAGATCCGCACTTCGATGGCGGCGCCTTCGGGCTTGCGGTTCAGGGCGGTCCAGTCCAGCGCATCGCCGGCGGCCACGCGCAGCATGCATTCGATCAGGTCGAGGCCGGTGACCATCTCGGTGACCGGGTGCTCGACCTGCAGGCGGGTGTTCACTTCGAGGAAGTAGAAATCGTCGCGGGCGGCGTCGTAGATGAATTCGACGGTGCCGGCGCTGCGGTAGCTCACCGATTCGCCGAGCTGCACGGCGGCGGCGTGCAGGCGCTCGCGGGTGGCTTGTGGCAGGTTCGGCGCCGGGGTTTCCTCGACCACTTTCTGGTTGCGGCGCTGCAGCGAGCAATCACGCTCGCCGAGGGCGGCGACCTTGCCCTGGCCGTCACCGAAGATCTGCACCTCGACGTGGCGCGCCTGGTCGACGAAGCACTCCAGGAATACCCCAGCGTCGCTGAAGAACTGCTCGCCCATGCGCTTCACGCTTTCGTACGCGGCGCTCAGCGCGGCGGCGTCGTCGCAGCGGGTCAGGCCGATGCCGCCGCCACCGGCGGTGGTCTTGAGCATCACCGGGTAGCCGATGCGCTCGGCGGTGGTCAGGGCGTCGTCGAGGCTGTCCAGCAGGCCGCTGCCCGGTGCCATCGGCACGTTGGCGGCGCCGGCCAGTTCCCGGGCACGGTGCTTGAGACCGAACTCGCGGATCTGCTCGCCAGTGGGGCCGACGAAGGCGATGCCGGCGGCTTCGCAGGCGTCGGCGAACTCGGCGCTTTCCGAGAGGAAGCCGTAGCCGGGATAGATCGCCTGGGCGCCGGTTTCCTTGGCGGCGGCGAGGATCTTGTCGATGCGCAGGTAGCTGTCGGCGGCCTTGTCGCCGCCCAGGGCGATGGCCACGTCGGCATCGCGCACATGGGCGGCGTTACGGTCCGCGTCGGAGTAGACGGCGACGCTCTTCACGCCGAGGCGCTTGAGGGTGCGGATCGCGCGAACGGCGATCTCCCCCCGATTTGCAATCAGTACGGTATGGAACACGGTCGATCCCTCATCGTAGGGTGGATGGTCACCCCGTGGAAAACCGCGAGGCGGTTTCCACCGGCTTGTTCATGGGCTGGCAGGGAAAGGAAAGGCGTCAGGCCTTGGTGCTGGCGATGAACGCGCGCCACCCGCCGAAGCTGGTGATGTCCCGCGCATCGCTCAGGGCCCAGGGCTCGCAAATGAAGCCTTTCACGCTGCGGCCATCGACCAGGGTCAGGTTGCCGATGCCCAGCGGTGCGGGGATCTCGGCGACGAACTCGCCGAAGCGCGCCAGGGGGATGTCCCACAGCTCGACGATGATCGAGGTGCCGTCGGCGGCCTTGGCCAGACCGGGTTTCGGCGGCACGGTGCCGGCCAGGGCGTAGAGGCGGTAGTCGGGGGCGGTCAGGGTCTGTTCCACCAGCACCGCGTCGCGGGTGGTCAGCTGGAAGTTCAGCGGCATGCCGGTCAGGTGCGCACCGACCACGGCCACGCGTACGCTGCCCGGGCGCGGTCCGATGGCTTTCGGCTGGGCCGGCAGGGCACGGCCGGTGGCGCCCATCGGCAGGCCGAGGGCGGCTTGCCAGCGCTTGCCGAACGCCGCCAGGGCATGGTCGTGCCAGGCCGGGGCGAGCAGGGTGATGCCGGCAGGCAAGCCGTCCTGGCGCATCCCGGCGGGCACGGCCAGGGCGGACAGGTCGGCGAGGTTGGTGAAGTTGGTGTAGGTGCCGAACTGACTGTTGAACAGCACCGGCTCCTGCTTCATCTCCTCGAGGGTACGGATGGTCGGCGAGGTCGGCACCACCAGGGCATCGAACGGGGCCAGGGCATCGTTGATGCGGCGGCTCAGCTCGGCCCGCAGGTATTCGGCCTTGTAGGCGTCGCAGGCGCTGTACTTCAGGCCGCCTTCGACGATGCCGCGGACCACCGGGTCCATCGCCTCGGGCTGGCTGGTGCGGGTGGCTTCGGTGGCCACGGTGCGTTCGGCGACCCAGGAGCCGTAGTACAGCTGCTCGGCCAGTTCCTTGAAGGGGCTGAAGTCGATCGGCACCAGGGTCACGCCCTGGGCGCGCAGGGCATCCAGGGCCTGCTCGAACGCGGCCTGGTTCTGCGTGTCACCGAAGAACTCCAGGGTGTCCGGCACGGCGAAGGTCGGCGCGGCGGGCATGTCCACCGGGGCGCTGTTCGGATTCTTGCGCGAATAGGCGTCGCTGGCATCGTAGCCGCCGGCGATGTCGGCCACGGCCTGGGCGTCGGCCACGCTGAGGGCGAACACCGAGATGCAGTCCACGGTGCGGCAGGCCGGCACCAGGCCGGTGTTGGACAGCCAGCCTTTGCTCGGTTTGAGGCCGACGATGTTGTTGAACCCGGCCGGCACGCGGCCGGAACCGGCGGTGTCGGTGCCCAGGGCGAACGGCACCAGGCCACGGGCGACCACGCTGGCCGAGCCGGAGCTGGAGCCGCCGCTGACGTAGGCCGGGTTGAAGGTGTTGCTCACCGCGCCATGGGGGGAGCGGGTGCCGACCAGACCGGTGGCGAACTGGTCGAGGTTGGTCTTGCCGATCAGGATCGCACCGGCGGCACGCAGGCGGGCGACCACGGTGGCGTCGGCTTCAGCCTCGTAGGCGAAGGCCGGGCACGCAGCGCTGGTGGTCCAGCCGGCGGCGTCGATGTTGTCCTTGATGGCGAAGGGCACGCCGTACAGCGGCAGCTTGTCGAGCGCACCGGCCTGCTCCAGCAGGCTGGCCAGTTCGCCGAGCTGGGCGTCGAGCTGGGCGGGGCTGACCAAACTGATCCAGGCGTTGTCGTCGCTGCCGAGTTGCTCGCGCAGGGCGTGCAGCAGGTCTGCAGGCTGCAACTGGTCGCGGTAGGCCTGTTGCCAGTCGGTCAGGGTGAAGGCGGTGGTGAGGGTGTTGGACATGCTGTGGAATCCCATCTTGTATCCAAGTGATGGAATCGCTAGAGCAAGGGGGGTGCCAGTTCTGTACGGCCCTCTGTTTTCAAGGGGTTGAGGATTTTTCGCGACATTTTCAGGGGGTGATCGCCGTGCGCGGTGCACCGTGCCGGGGCCGGCTTGCAAACTTATGGTGCAGCTTCGTGCGGCCGACGATATGCAGGAGCGGCTTCAGCGCCAGGTCGCATGTAGGGTGGACGACGATTTTTTCGTCCACCATGGCGGTTGCGGGTGGTGGACGGGTGAAGCGTCGTCCACCCTACGGGAGCGGCATCGTACGGGGGTTACAAGGCGAGGTAGTTCTTCACCCCGGTGAAGATGATCTGCGCGGCCAGGGCGCAGACGAACAGGCCCATCAGGCGGCTGACGATCTGCAGGCCCTGGTCGCCCAGCAGGCGCTCGAACTGGTTGGACAGGTAAAGCACCACGCCCACGGTGAGGCTGGCCAGGGCGATGGCGACGATGGCCAGCAGCTTGTCGTCCCAGTGCGGCTGACTGGCGCCCATCAGCAGCAGTGCACCGATGGTGCCGGGACCCACGGTCAGGGGGATGGTCAGCGGCACGATGGTCACGTCCTGCTGCACGTTGTCGCTCTGCACCGCCGACTTGCCCTGGGCCATGCCCAGCGCCGAGATGAACAGCACGCTGCCGGCGCCGATGCGGAAGGCGTCGATGGTGATGCCGAACAGGGTGAAGATGTGCTTGCCGAACAGGTACAGCAGCACGCTGGCGATCAGCACGCCGGTGGCCACCTTCCAGGCCAGCTTCTTGCGCTCCTTCACCGTGTAGCCGCGGCTCAGGCCGATGAAGCAGGACAGGACGAAGAACGGGCTGTAGAGCACCAGCAACTTCAAATACAGACTGAACAGCTCGGACGTCATGAAAGGTACTCGTCTCGGGGCAAGGGTTGGGCACAGTGTAGAAGCCCGTCGCGCGGGAGTCGGCAGGCCGGGCTGCATGATCGGGGATTGGCGGGCGGATCACCAGCGCCGGGCGTGAAAATCCCGGCGGCGTGACCGTCCGGCATGTGGCACGCGGTGGTGGCCGCGGATCGTCTATACCTTCCACCCGTACCCTTCAGCGGAGCCCGGCATGGCCACGGTGCGCTTCACGCCCAACCTGCAGCGACACCTCGACGTGCCGGACTGCGCGGTGCGGGCAGACACGGTTGGCGCGGCCATGGACCAGGTGTTCGCGCTGAACCCACGGCTGCGCAGCTACCTGCTCGACGACCAGGGACGCGTGCGCCGCCACGTGACGATTTTCATCGATGCCGAATCGATTGCCGATCGCCAGCACCTGAGCGACCCACTGACCGCCGATGCCGAGGTCTATGTGGTGCAGGCGCTGTCTGGCGGCTGATCGGGCATCAGGAGGGCGTTCATGGCGTCATTGCTGTATGTGGCCACACGCAAAGGCCTGCTGACCTTCGAATCCCAGGCCTCAGGCTGGCGCCTGCGGCGCACCGATTTTCTCGGCGAGCCAGTGAGCATGGTGCTGGCCGACCGCCGTGACGGCTACCTGTACGCGGCACTGCACCTGGGGCACTTCGGACCGAAGCTATGGCGCTCGACCGACGGCGGTGCCAGTTGGCAGGAGATCGCCGCCCCGGCGTTCACCCGCGACCCGGCGGTGACGGATGGCCCGTCGGTGGAGATGATCTGGTCCCTGGAGGCCGGCGGTGCCGACCAGCCCGGCACGCTCTGGGCGGGCACCCTGCCCGGGGCGCTGTTCCGCTCCGATGACCACGGCGACTCCTGGCAGTTGAACGAAGCACTGTGGCAGCGGCCGGAGCGGGCCCAATGGTTCGGCGGCGGCTACGACCACCCGGGCATTCATTCGATCTGCGTGGACCCGCGCGACAGCGCCCGGCTCAGTGTGGCGGTGTCCTGTGGTGGCGTGTGGTGCAGCGACGACGCAGGCGCGACCTGGTCCTGCCAGACCCGGGGCATGCGCGCGGCCTACATGCCGCCGGAGCTGGAAGGCACACCAGAGGTGCAGGACCCGCACCGCATGGTCGCCTGCCCCGCCGAGCCGGACACCCTGTGGGTGCAGCACCACAATGGCATCTTCCTCAGCCGCGACGGCGCAGCCCAGTGGCAGGAAATCACCGAGGCCGGCCCGTCGACCTTCGGCTTTACCGTGGCGGTGCATCCGCGCGACCCGCAGACCGCCTGGTTCGTGCCGGCGGTCAAGGACGAGTGCCGGGTACCCGTCGCCCAGCGCCTGGTGGTCACCCGCACCCGGGATGCGGGGCGCAGCTTCACGGTGCTGGAGGCGGGGCTGCCACAGGAGAATTGCTTCGATCTGGTGTACCGCCATGGCCTGGCGATCGATGCCGCCGGCGAGTGCCTGGCGCTGGGGTCGACCACCGGCAACCTGTGGCTGTCGCGGGATCAGGGCACGACCTGGGATCGGTTGAGCGGCACCTTGCCGCCGATCCATGCCCTGGTGTTCTTCAACCCCTGACGGGGCTCAGGAGGGGATGACGCTGTGCCGGCGACGGGATTCGCGTTCGGCGATCCAGTATTCGATCAGCTCGCGCAGTTGCGACAGCTCCACCGGCTTGGCCATGTGGCCGTCCATGCCGACCTGCTTGGCACGCTCCTTGTGCTCGCTGAGGATGTGCGCGGTCAGCGCCACCACCGGCGTGCGGTCACGCTGCTCGGTCGCCTCCCAGGCGCGCAGCTGCTCGGTGGCCGAGAAGCCGTCGAGTACCGGCATTTCGCAGTCCATCAGCACCAGGTCGTAGTGCTGGGCTTTCATGGCGTTGAGCGCTTCCTCGCCATTGCTGGCGGTGTCTGGGCGCAGGTTGAGCTTGCCAAGCATGCCGCGGATGACCTTGGTCGAGATGCTGTTGTCCTCGGCCACCAGGATGCGGAAGTCGCCCGGCACATCCAGCGGCGGGGTGACATCGGTCGGGGTGAACAGCGGCGACGGCGTGTTGCCGCGCTGGCCGAGCTCGTCCGCCAGGGTGGCCTTGAGGGTGTAGCCGGCCACCGGCTTGGCGAGGATGCGTTTGACCCCGGCGTTGCGCGCGATGATCTTGCTCGGCGCATTGCTGATCCCGGTGAGCATGACCAGCAGGATGTCGTGGTTGAGGCTCGGGTCTTCCTTGATCTTGGCCGCCAGCTGCATGCCGGTCATGCCGGGCATGTCCTGGTCGAGCAGCACTGCATCGAAGTATTCGCCCAGGTGCGCCTTGGTCCGTAGCAGGGCCAGGGCCTCCTTGCCGGACGGCACGGCGCTGACGTTCAGGCCCCAGGCGCTGCACTGCTGCACCAGGACCTTGCGGCAGGTGTCGTTGTCGTCCACCACCAGCAGGCGGGCGTCCTGCAGCGGGCCGTCGAGGTCGGCGGTGGGGTGCTGCAGGCGTTCGCTGTCCAGCGGCAGGGTGACCCACAGGGTCGAGCCCTGGTTGCCGCCGCTCTGGATGCCGAATTCGCCTTCCATCAGGCGCACCAGCTGACGGGCGATGATCAGGCCCAGACGACCGCCGAGCTTGGTGGCGGCGAGGAAGTCCTTGCTGTGCAGCTCGGCGTTGAGCAGCGCATCGCGCTCGCTGGCCTCCAGGGGGCGACCGCTGTCCTGCACGGCGATGCGCAGGCGCGGCTTGGCGGCGCCGGTGTCGATGGCCACCACCAGCAGGATCTCGCCTTCGTCGGTCTGCTTGAAGGCGTTGTCCAGCAGGCTGAGCAGGGTCTGGCGCAGGCGCGTGGGGTCGCCACTGACCACCCGGGGAACCTGGGGCTGCATGAAGCTGATCAGCTCGACCTTCTGCTGCTCGGCCTTGGCGCGGAAGATGTCCAGGCAGTCCTCGATCAGCGCGGCGAGGTCGAACTGCACGTCGTCCAGCTCGATCTGCCCGGACTCCAGCTTGGAGATGTCGAGGATTTCGTTGATCAGGGTGAGCAGCTCGTTGCCCGAACTGTGGATGGTCTGCACGTAGTCGCGCTGCTTGGCGGAGAGCGGCGTGCCGAGGAGCAGCTCGGTCATGCCCAGTACCCCGTTCATGGGGGTACGGATTTCGTGGCTGATCTTGGCGAGGAAATCGGCCTTGGCCTTGAGTTCGGCGGAACTGGCGGCCAGGGCCCGGCTGGTGCTGAATTCGTCCTGCAGGATGCGTCGCTGTCGCTCGGTCAGCGCCATGCTCAGCAGGAAACCCGCGGCCACGGTGCTGCTGAACAGACCGTAGATCAGCCAGTTGGTCGGTACCGCCCAGTAGCCGAACAGCACCGGCAGCGACGCCAGGAAGGTCGCGGTGAACAGCAGGAACGCCAGGCTGAACAGGCGCGCCGGCAGGTAGCCGTGCCGCCAGTGGTACAGCGCGACCAGCAGGATACTCATGCCGACGATGGCGCTGAGGATGTAGATCAACTGATTGAGCAGCAGGTCGGTGGCCACCAGCAGCACCAGGGACACCAGGCCGATCAGGGCGATCTCGGCGAGGATCAGGCGGCCCAGTGAGGTGGTCGGGCAGACCTGGCGGAAAAAGCTCGCGGTGAAGGCCAGGGCGAACAGCATGGTCGCCAGCATCGACAGGTTGGCGATCTGCGGCTGCAGGGTCTGCCATTGGCCGAGCCAGGGCGTGCTAACGCCCAGCAGGCTGATGGCCGTGACCCACAAACCGGCCTGCGTGGCGGCCAGCCACAGGCCGCTGACGGCACGGTTGTAGGCGAAGCGCACGAGGTTGTAGAGCACCAGCATGCCGAGGCCGCCGAGCAGCAGGCCGAACAGCAGCGGCTGGCTGTCATCGGCAGCCATTTCGTAGGCGCTCTGCAGGGTGATGGCCGGGCGCAGGGCATGTTCCGACGACAGGCGCAGGTAGATGTCCAGCGGTGCATCCGCCAGGGGTAGCGGCAGCAGGAAGTCGCGGCTGTTCAGGGGACGCTCGGACAGCGGCAGCTTGCTGCCGGTGCGCGAGTGGGCCAGCAGCTCGTCGCCCTGCAGCACGTACAGGTCCAGATAGGCCAGGTAGGGCGCGAACACCCGCAGCATCTGCGGCTGCGAATTCGCCGGCAAGCGGTGGTGAAGCCAGAGCGCGCTTTCGCCGCCGGTGGTGTAGAGCCCATCGAGGGCGGTGGCCTGGAATTGCGGGCGGTAGCGTGCAGAGCGCACGTCCGACAGTTGCAGGGTGGAGGCGGGATCACTCAGTTGCGACCAGCCAGAGGTCTGCGCTGCCTGCACCGGTAATACGGCAAGCGCCATCAGCATGATGCCGATAATCGAACCCATGGCGATCCTGAGCCGGTGCACAGTGAAATCCCTTTGAACGGTGATGCCCGGATTATAGCCAAGGCATCGCTGAGCGGAATATGACAACAACGGCCAAAAGGCCTCCTTTTTGTGCGTTTTACCGCGCATTTTCCATCAACCTGAGGAATGTTCGCAGGCAATCGACCCGGTATCACAGGTCCGGCGGTCGAAACGCCTGTTCGACACGCTGGCGATTCACCGGTGGATGGGCCATAGGCCAGTATTTGCTGGCGCTGCTGTGCAACGTGGCGAAATCGCCCTATGCTGAGACATGTGTCATGAAGCGCTGTGTCTTTGGTCCCGTTTATTTCTCGAGTCTTACCGGGTAGAGCACGGCTGCCGGGCCATCGTCGGTTTGCTGTTGGTTGCATCGGACTGACCTCTGATGCGCTGCGATCGACCCGTCTAGCCTTCTCGTCAGAACAATCACAAGAAAGACGTCCGGGTAGGGCGATTCGCGCTCTCGCCGACAGGACATCTGGAGGCAGCCATGAGTGTAGATTCAACCGATACGCCAGTAGATGGAGTGCATGAGCCCGCGAGGCCCATGACCAGGGAGGAGCGCAAGGTCATTCTCGCGTCCTCCCTCGGTACGGTCTTCGAGTGGTACGACTTTTATCTGTATGGTTCACTCTCCGCCATCATCGCGGTGCAGTTCTTCTCCGGCGTCAACCCGACCGCCGCCTTCATCTTCGCGCTCATGGCGTTCGCCGCCGGTTTCGCGGTGCGCCCGTTCGGTGCGATTTTCTTCGGTCGCCTGGGCGACCTGGTCGGCCGCAAGTACACCTTCCTCATCACCATCCTGATCATGGGCCTGTCGACCTTCATCGTCGGTATCTTGCCCACCTACGCGCAGTGGGGGATCGCGGCGCCGATCATCCTCATCATCCTGCGGCTGTTCCAGGGCCTGGCGCTGGGTGGCGAGTACGGCGGTGCGGCGACCTACGTGGCCGAGCACGCCCCGCACGGCCGCCGCGGCTTCTACACCTCGTGGATCCAGACCACCGCGACCCTGGGGCTGTTCCTGTCGCTGCTGGTGATCCTCGGCACCCGCACCTGGCTCGGTGAAGAAGCCTTCGCCGCCTGGGGCTGGCGGATTCCGTTCCTGCTGTCGATCGTGCTGCTCGGGGTGTCGGTGTGGATTCGCCTGACCCTCAGCGAGAGCCCGGCCTTCAAGAAAATGAAGGAAGAGGGCAAGACCTCCAAGGCGCCGCTGACCGAAGCCTTCGGTCGCTGGGAAAACGCCAAGGTGGCGCTGATCGCCCTGTTCGGCGGTACCGCCGGCCAGGCGGTGGTGTGGTACACCGGCCAGTTCTACGCACTGTTCTTCCTGACCCAGACGCTGAAGGTGGACGGGGCGACGGCGAACATCCTGATCGCCCTGTCGCTGTTGATCGGTACCCCGTTCTTCATCATCTTCGGCTGGCTGTCGGACAAGATCGGGCGCAAGCCGATCATCCTCGGCGGCTGCCTGGTGGCGGCACTGACCTACTTCCCGCTGTTCGCCCTGATCACCCACTACGCCAACCCGGCGCTGGAACAGGCCCAGGCCAACTCGCCCGTGGTGGTGGTGGCTGACCCGAACGCCTGTTCGTTCCAGTTCAACCCGGTCGGTACCGCGAAGTTCGTGGCGTCTTGCGACATCGCCAAGGGCTTCCTGGCGCGCAACTCGGTGAACTACTCGAACGAAGCCGCTCCGGCGGGCACCGTCGCCAGCATCCGCATCGGCGACCAGACCATCACCTCGTTCGAAGGGGCTGGCATGCCGGCCGATCAGTTCAAGGCGCAGTCCGATGCCTTCAACGCCAGCATGACCGACGCCATTCGCAGTGCCGGTTATCCGGCCAAGGCCGACCCGGAGCAGATCAACAAGCCGATGCTGGTGGTGCTGCTGACGGTGCTGGTGCTGTTCGTGACCATGGTCTACGGGCCGATCGCGGCGTTGCTGGTCGAGCTGTTCCCGACCCGCATCCGCTACACGGCGATGTCGCTGCCGTACCACATCGGTAACGGCTGGTTCGGGGGCTTCCTACCGACCACCGCGTTCGCCATGGTGGCCGCGACGGGGAACATCTACTACGGCCTGTGGTACCCGATCATCGTGGCCGTGGCGACCTTCGTGATTGGTCTGTTCCTGATGCCGGAAACCAAGGACCGCGACCTGCGCAACTGGCACTGATGCCAACCTGAAACGAAAAAGCCCTGCCGATGCGGGGCTTTTTCATGGGTGAATGGCGGCTGGGCGCCTGGCTGCATATCGGCGCGAGGGCTGCGAGCGGTGAAAGCTCGCGGATGAATCCGCTCCCACGGAGGGGGCGTTCGCGGCGGTTGTCCGGAGCCGGTGGTTCTTTTCAGCAGAAACAAAAAAGGCCCCGCATGTGCGGGGCCCTTTTTATTGGGTGTGAAACCTGTTCACGGCTCAGCGAGCTAGAGCAATGCAAGGCAAAAACAGGCGAGGAGGCGGAGTGTACTTTTGTACATGAGCACTCCGAGCCTGTTTTTAACGCAGCAGTGCCGACGCGCAGCGAGCCGTGTACAGGTTTTCAGCCTTCGCCGCGCTCGCGGGCGATAGCCCGGTACCCGATGTCATTGCGGTGGAACATGCCGTTCCAGCGAATCTTCTCGGCCAGGCGGTAAGCCTGCTGCTGGGCGTCGGACACGCTCTTGCCGATGGCGGTGGCGCACAGGACGCGGCCGCCAGCGGTGACCACCTGGCCGTCCTGGTTGAGGGCGGTACCAGCGTGGAATACCTTGCCGTCGAGCTGGGCGGCATCGTCCAGGCCCTCGATCACGTCACCCTTGGCGTAGTCGCTCGGGTAGCCGCCGGCAGCCAGCACCACGCCGACCGTCGGGCGCGGGTCCCAGGTGGCTTCGACCTTGTCCAGCGCCTTGGCCAGGGCGGCCTCGACCAGCAGCACCAGGGACGATTCCAGGCGGACCATGATCGGCTGGGTTTCCGGGTCGCCGAAGCGGCAGTTGAACTCGATGACCTTCGGCTTGCCGGCCTTGTCGATCATCAGACCGGCATACAGGAAACCGGTGTAGACGTTGCCTTCGCTGGCCATGCCGCGAACGGTGGGGTAGATCACCTCGTCCATGACACGCTGGTGCACGTCGGCGGTGACCACCGGGGCCGGGGAGTAGGCGCCCATGCCGCCGGTGTTCGGGCCGGTATCGGCGTCGCCGACACGCTTGTGGTCCTGGCTGGTGGCCATCGGCAGCACGTTCTCGCCGTCGACCATGACGATGAAGCTGGCTTCCTCGCCGTCGAGGAATTCCTCGATCACCACGCGCGAACCGGCGTCACCGAAGGCATTGCCGGCGAGCATGTCGCGCACGGCGTCTTCGGCTTCCTGCAGGGTCATGGCGACGATCACGCCCTTGCCCGCGGCCAGGCCGTCGGCCTTGATCACGATCGGAGCGCCTTTCTCACGCAGGTAGGCCAGGGCCGGCTCCACCTCGGTGAAGTTCTGATAATCGGCAGTCGGGATCTTCTGGCGGGCCAGGAAGTCCTTGGTGAAGGCCTTGGAGCCTTCCAGCTGGGCCGCGGCGGCGGTGGGGCCGAAGATGTCCAGGCCACGGGTGCGGAACAGATCGACCACGCCTTTGACCAGCGGCGCTTCCGGGCCGACGATGGTCAACTGCACGTTCTTCTCGGCGAAGTCCGCCAGTTGCTCGATGGCCAGCACGTCGATGGCGACGTTCTCGCACTTGGCTTCGGTGGCGGTGCCGGCGTTGCCCGGGGCCACGAATACTTTCTCGACGCGTTTGTCCTGCGCCACTTTCCAGGCCAGGGCGTGTTCACGACCGCCGCTGCCGATGATCAATACGTTCATGTTGCTCTCCCTGTGGAGGCGGGCCGGTGGCCCGTTTGGTGGATAAGCGAAGCGTTATCCACCCTACAAATCGATCGTTCCCACGCTCTGCGTGGGAACGCCTCAACGGACGCTCTGCGTCCGAGGGACGCGGAGCGTCCCGGGCTGCGTGCCCACGCGGAGCATGGGCACGATCACCCTCAGTGGCGGAAGTGGCGCATGCCAGTGAACACCATGGCAATACCGGCTTCGTCTGCCGCTGCGATCACTTCGTTGTCGCGCATCGAGCCGCCTGGCTGGATCACCGCGGTGATGCCGGCCTTGGCGGCATTGTCGATGCCGTCGCGGAACGGGAAGAACGCGTCGGAGGCCATGACCGCGCCCGGTACCGGCAAGCCAGCGTGTTCGGCCTTGATGGCGGCAATGCGGGCGGAGTTGACGCGGCTCATCTGGCCGGCGCCGACACCGACGGTCTGGCGGTTCTTGGCGTAGACGATGGCATTGGATTTGACGAACTTGGCCACTTTCCAGGCGAAGATCAGGTCATGAATTTCCTGCTCGCTCGGGGCGCGCTGGGTGACGATCTTCAGGTCATCGGCGGTGATCATGCCAATGTCACGGCTCTGTACCAGCAGGCCGCCGTTGACACGCTTGAAGTCCCAACCGGCAGCACGCTCGGCCGGCCATTCGCCGCACTCCAGCAGACGCACGTTCTGCTTGGCGGCGACCACGTCGCGGGCCGCCTGGGAGATTTTCGGGGCGATGATCACTTCGACGAACTGGCGCTCGACGATGGCCTTGGCGGTGTCGGCATCCAGCTCGCGGTTGAAGGCGATGATGCCGCCGAAGGCGGATTCGGTGTCGGTGGCGTAGGCCAGGTCGTAGGCCTTGCGGATGCCACCTTCGTTTTCCGGAACCACGGCCACGCCGCACGGGTTGGCGTGCTTGACGATCACGCAGGCCGGCTTGACGAAGCTCTTCACGCACTCCAGCGCGGCATCGGTGTCGGCCACGTTGTTGAACGACAGTTCCTTGCCCTGCAGCTGCACGGCGGTGGACACGCTGGCTTCGCCCTTCTTCGCTTCGACATAGAACGCCGCGCTCTGGTGCGGGTTCTCGCCGTAGCGCATTTCCTGCGCCTTGATGAACTGGCTGTTGAAGGTGCGCGGGAACTGGCCGCGGTCTTCGGTGGAGAGGGTGTCGCGGCTCTGCTCGATGGTGCCGAGGTAGTTGGCGATCATGCCGTCGTAGGCTGCGGTGTGTTCGAAGGCCTTGAGGGCCAGATCGAAGCGCTGGGCGTAGCTCAGGCCACCGGCTTTCAGGGATTCGACGATGCCGGCGTAATCGCTGGCGTTGACCACGATGGCCACGTCTTTGTGGTTCTTCGCGGCGCTGCGGACCATGGTCGGGCCGCCGATGTCGATGTTCTCGATGGCGTCGGCCAGGTCGCAGTCAGGCTTGGCGACGGTGGCTTCGAAGGGGTACAGGTTGACCGCAACCAGGTCGATCGGCTTGATGCCGTGCTCGTCCATCACCGCACCGTCCAGGGCGCGACGGCCCAGGATGCCGCCGTGGATCTTCGGGTGCAGGGTCTTGACCCGGCCGTCCATCATTTCCGGGAAACCGGTGTAGTCGGCCACTTCCACCGCGGCTACGCCATTGTCCTTGAGCAGCTTGTAGGTGCCGCCGGTGGAGAGGATTTCCACGCCGAGTGCGGACAGCTCGCGAGCGAACTCGAGGATACCGGTCTTGTCGGAGACGCTGATCAGCGCGCGGCGAACGGGGAGGCGGGTGGTCTGGTCGGTCATTTCAGAATCCATCAGAGCGGAGTAGTAGCAAAAAAGGGCGGCTTCGTCAGAGCCGCCCTTTTCGGGAATGCGGGATCAGAGCAGGTCGTACTGCTTGAGCTTCTTGCGCAGGGTACCGCGGTTCAGGCCGAGCAGCTCGGAGGCCTTGGTCTGGTTGCCCTTGACGTAGTTCATCACGGTTTCCAGAAGCGGGGCTTCCACTTCGGTGAGAACCAGGTTGTATACGTCGGTGACGTCCGCGCCCTCAAGGTGGGCGAAATAGTTATGCAGCGCTTTCTCGACACTGCCGCGCAGGGTTTGCCCTTCTTCGCTCGGCGTATTGAGGTGCTGTTTCAAACTGGTGCTGTCACTCACGGGTGCAATTCCACTTCCTAAGGTCTCGGTCAACATCGTCATGCGGCCACCCCTTCTCCATCATTATTCCGTTCGCCGAAGAACTCGCGAACGTTGGCGCACTGCGCGTCCTTACTGTCCAGACGATTGAATTGGGCGCGAAACTCCCTGGCGCCCGGCAGGGTTGCGAGATACCAGCCGACATGCTTGCGGGCGATGCGTACGCCCATGACATCGCCGTAGAAGGCGTGCAGCTCGGTCAGGTGCTCCAGCAGAATACGTTCCACCTCGAACAGGCTGGGGGCCGGCAGGTGCTCGCCGGTCTGCAGGTAGTGCTCGATTTCCCGGAATATCCAGGGTCGGCCTTGTGCAGCCCGGCCGATCAGCAAACCATCGACGCCCGTGGCGTCCAGTACCGCCTTGGCCTTTTCCGGCGAGTCGATGTCGCCATTGGCCATGACCGGGATCGACACCGCCTGCTTGATCGCGGCGATGGTGTCGTACTCGGCCTCGCCGGTGTACAGGTCGGCGCGGGTGCGGCCATGGACCGCCAGGGCGGTGATGCCGCAATCTTCGGCGATCCTGGCGACATCGACGCCATTCTTGTTCTGCCGGTCCCAGCCGGTGCGAATCTTCAGCGTGACCGGTACGTCCACCGCGGCGATCACCGCCTGCAGGATGTCGCGTACCAGTGCTTCGTCCTTCATCAGGGCCGAACCGGCGGCCTTGTTGCAGACCTTCTTGGCCGGGCAGCCCATGTTGATGTCGATGATCTGGGCGCCCAGCTCGACGTTGCGCTGCGCGGCCTCGGCCATCATCTGCGCGTCCCCGCCGGCGATCTGCACCGAGCGCGGCTCGGGATCGCCCTGGTGGATCAGGCGCAGGCTCGACTTGCGGGTGTTCCACAAGCGCACATCACTGGTGACCATTTCGGATACCACCATGCCTGCGCCCAGGCGCTGGCACAGTTGCCGAAAGGGCCGATCGGTGACCCCGGCCATGGGCGCGAGAATCAATCGATTGGGCAATGTGTAGGGGCCGATGCTTAGCGCCGACATAGGGCTTCCCTGCTCAAGAGACGAACTGTTGAGACCAATAGGAGAGTGCGAAAAAGGGTGGGAATCATACCCGCTCTGGATGACCGGATAAAGGATGTTTTGAACAAATTCTGAACAGCTATGGCCTTATCGCCAAGTGTTAGGTTGGCGTAACAGGCCGGCGCGGGCGCCGGCCTATTTCTATTCCGGGGAGTGGAAGCTGAGGCTGTAGTTCACGGCCTGGGTGCCCGGGTCGAGGATGTCCAGGGACACGTGGATCGGCGTCTGCGGCGGCATTTCCGCCTGGCCGGCCAGTTCGCCGGCCAGGTATTCGCTGGGCTTGAAGCGGCGGCTGGCGAGCAATTGGCCATTGATGTCGGCGAAGCGCATTTCCAGCAGCGGGAACGGCTGGGCGAACGGCGCACGGTTATAGAGGATGGCGTCCACCACCAGGGCACCGCTGAATTCCGGGTGGCTGCGCACCACCAAGTTGCTGCTCTTGACCTGGCTGATGTCGACCTTGGACGGCAGGTTGCAGCCGATCGCCGGGCAGGCCTGTTCGAACCAGGGGCGGTACTGGTCCTGACGGGCCAGTTCGTCGAAGTGGTAGTGGATGTACTGGCCGGCCAGCGCGGCGGCGCCGAGCAGGTTCAGCAGGCCCCAGCCGATCCAGCGGCCCCAGGGGCTGCGCGGCGGCTGCCAGTCCAGTTGCAGCGGCTCTTCGTCCAGGTCGAACAGGTGCTCGTCGCGCAGGCCGGGCTCGCTGCGCGAGGCCTTGGCGGCGGGCGTGCGCGCCGCAGGTGCTGGCGTGGCCAACGGTTCGTCGGCGTCTGGCTTGTCGGTTTCGTCGAGGTCGTCCGAGGTGTCGCGGCTGGCGCTGAGCGGCGTGCCGTGGGGCAGCGTCAGTTCGATATGGGTTTCGTCCGGCTCATGGTCGAGGGCGTCCAGGCTGACGCTCGGTTCGTTGCGCGGTGCCAGTGCCGGCGTGGGCGCCGGTTCGCTGATGCTGACCTTGGGCAGGGCGCTGGGCAGCGGGGCCTCGGGAACAGGCGCCGCAGGCTTCGGCGGTTCTTCGCGCAGCAGGGCTTCGGCCCAGCCCTCGTCATGGGCTTCCGGCTCGTTGTCGTTCAGCGGCAGGAAGGATTCGGTGTACTTCGCCGGTTTTTCCAGCGCCATGAACTGCCGGGAGAGCTGCAGCTCCTGCTCCTCCAGCTTGGCCAGTTCCTCGTCCAGGTCGAGGCTGTCCAGGTCCAGGTCGTCATGGATCCACAGGGTGTCGCTCGGGTTCTTGCCGGGGGGCGTGGTCTGCACCGACTTGGCGGGGGTGATCCGCGCCGGTTCGGTGGCGGCCTGGCTGATCACCGGTTTGGCCGGCTCGACCTTGGGCGCGATCGGTGCCGGGCGCGGCGCCGCGGCCATCTGGCCCTGCTCGAGCAACTGCTGGGCAGCATTGAACACGTGCAGGCAGGCTCCGCAGCGCACGGCGCCACGGGCAGCACCGAGTTGCGCGTGGTTCACGCGGAAACTGGTACGGCAATTGGGGCACTGGGTGACGAAACTTTCACTCATGCGGCAATCCGGCGGCCTGCGATCGGCGGAAACAAGGGGGCTAGTCTAACGCAACTGCTGGCGCGCGGCGTCAGCGGCGCACACCACTGATGCGCACCCAGTCGTCCTTGGTGGCCGTGGGGTCGAGGTCGAAGGCGTCCTGGTAGGCGGTGCGCACTTCCTCGGCCTGCTCGGCCAGGATCCCGGAAAGGGCCAGTCGACCGCCCGGCTTGACCAGTGCGGTGATCTGCGGCGCCAGGGCCACCAGCGGGCCGGCGAGAATATTGGCCACCACCACGTCAGCCTGGGCCTGCGGCATGTCGGCCGGCAGGTAGACCGGGAAGCGCGCCGGGTCGATGCCGTTACGCCCGGCATTGTCGCGGGAGGCTTCAAGCGCCTGCGGGTCGATGTCGGTGCCGACTGCCTGGGGTGCGCCCAGCAGCAGCGCGGCGATCGCCAGGATGCCCGAGCCGCAGCCGAAGTCGATCACGCTGCAGCCGTCCAGCGCCTGGCCGTCCAGCCATTCCAGGCACAGGGCGGTGGTCGGGTGGGTACCGGTGCCGAAGGCCAGGCCGGGGTCGAGCAGCAGGTTGACCGCGTCCGGCTCGGGCGCCGCGTGCCAGCTCGGCACGATCCACAGGCGCTGGCCAAAGCGCATTGGCTGGAAGCCGTCCATCCAGCTGCGTTCCCAGTCCTGGTCTTCGATGCGCTCGATGTGGTGCTCGGGCAGCTCGCCACCGGTCAGCAGTTGCAGGTGCGCCACCAGGGCGTCCGGGTCGGTGTCCGCCTCGAACAAGGCCAGCAGGTGGGTGTGCGACCACAGCGGCGTGGTGCCCAGGTCCGGCTCGAAGATCGGCTGGTCTTCGGCGTCCATGAAGGTCACCGACACGGCGCCGACGTCCAGCAGGGCGTCTTCGTAGGTTTCCGCCTGCTCCGGGGTGATGGCGAGACGGACTTGTAACCAGGGCATGGAAAACCTCGTGAACGTGGCGGCGCTAGGGTGATTGGCCGCGCAGCTTACTTGAACGGAGGGGCGTGCTGCCAGAGCGGGCAGGACGACCGGTGGGCACAAATGACAAGGGCCGCCCATGGGGCAGCCCTTGTCCGGACATTGCGCATGACCTGGCCGGAGCCAGGCATGGGGTCAGTGCTTGTCCATACCCAGTTTCTTTTCCAGGTAATGGATGTTCACGCCACCCTGGCAGAAGCCCTTGTCGCGAACCAGGTCGCGGTGCAGCGGGACGTTGGTCTTGATGCCGTCGACCACGATTTCTTCCAGGGCATTTCGCATGCGGGCCATGGCCTCGTCACGGGTGGTGCCGTAGGTGATCAGCTTGCCGATCAGCGAGTCGTAGTTCGGTGGTACCGAGTAGCCGCTGTACAGGTGCGAGTCGACGCGAACACCGAAGCCGCCCGGGGCGTGGAAATGCTTCACCTTGCCGGGGCAGGGCATGAAGTTGTCCGGGTCTTCGGCGTTGATGCGGCACTCCAGGGCGTGGCCCAGGAGCTTCACGTCTTCCTGCTTGTACGACAGCTTGTTGCCCGCGGCGATGCTCAGCATCTCCTTGACGATGTCGATGCCGGTGACCATTTCGGTGACCGGGTGCTCGACCTGGACGCGGGTGTTCATCTCGATGAAGTAGAAGCGACCGTCTTCATAGAGGAACTCGAAGGTGCCGGCGCCACGGTAGCCGATCTCGATGCAGGCATCGACGCAGCGTTGCAGCACTTCGGCGCGGGCCTTCTCGTCGATCAGCGGAGCCGGGGCTTCTTCCAGGACCTTCTGGTGACGGCGCTGCAGCGAGCAGTCGCGGTCATACAGGTGAATAGCATTGCCCTGGCCGTCGGACAGGACCTGGACTTCCACGTGGCGCGGGTTGCCGAGGAACTTCTCCAGGTAGACCATCGGGTTGCCGAACGCGGCACCGGCTTCGGTGCGGGTCAGCTTGGCCGACTTGATCAGGTCTTCTTCCTTCCACACCACGCGCATGCCGCGACCACCGCCGCCGCCAGCGGCCTTGATGATCACCGGGTAGCCGACTTCACGGGCGATGCGCAGGGCGTCGGCCTCGTCTTCCGGCAGCGGGCCGTCGGAGCCTGGAACCACCGGTACGCCGGCCTTGATCATGGCGTCCTTGGCAGACACCTTGTCGCCCATCAGGCGAATGGTGTCGGCTTTCGGGCCGATGAAGGCGAAGCCGGATTTTTCCACCTGCTCGGCGAAGTCGGCGTTTTCCGCAAGGAAGCCGTAGCCCGGGTGAATGGCGGTGGCGCCGGTGACTTCCGCGGCACTGATGATCGCCGGGATGTTCAGGTAGGACAGGTTGCCCGGGGCCGGGCCGATGCATACTGATTCGTCGGCCAGGGCCAGGTGCATCAATTCACGGTCGGCGGTGGAGTGCACGGCCACGGTCTTGATGCCCAGTTCCTTGCACGCACGCAGGATGCGCAGGGCAATCTCGCCGCGGTTGGCGATCAGGACTTTTTCCAGCTTCTGCATTACGGGTTCCCCGTGCATCAGACGATGGTGAACAGCGGTTGATCGTATTCCACCGGCTGGCCGTTCTCGCCCAGGATGGATTCGATCGTGCCGCTGGCTTCGGCCTCGATGTGGTTCATCATCTTCATCGCTTCGACGATGCAGAGGATGTCGCCTTTCTTAACGACGGAGCCGACTTCGACGAAGTTGGCCGAGGTTGGCGAAGCGGCGCGGTAGAAGGTGCCGACCATCGGCGAGCGGACCACGGTGCCGTTCAGCTTGGCAGCGGCCGGGGCGGCGGCTTCAGCGGCGGCAGCAGGTGCAGCGGCTACCGGTGCGGCAGCAGGAGCCGGCGCGTAGATCGGCTGTTGCATGAAGGCTTGCTGCTTGCTGTGGCGGCTGATGCGCACAGACTCTTCGCCTTCTTTGATTTCCAGCTCGTCGATGCCGGACTCTTCCAGCAGCTCGATCAGTTTCTTGACTTTACGAATATCCATAGTGGTCTAACTCCCGGTGAGGTCAGGGTCGTTCAAGTTGTTCCAGCGCCGCCTCCAGGGCCAGCCGATAACCGCTGGCGCCAAGGCCGCAGATCACCCCTACCGCTACATCGGAGAAGTAGGAGTGATGGCGAAAGGGTTCACGCTTGTGCACGTTGGACAGGTGCACTTCGATGAATGGGATGCTCACTCCCAGCAATGCGTCACGTAATGCGACGCTTGTATGTGTGAAAGCGGCGGGATTGATCAGGATAAAGTCGACACCTTCGCCCTTTGCGGCGTGAATGCGCTCGATCAATTCGTACTCGGCATTGCTCTGCAGGTAGAGCAGATGATGGCCGGCTTCGCGGGCGCGGCGCTCCAGATCGAGGTTGATCTGCTCCAGGGTGACGGCGCCGTAGACGCCCGGTTCACGGGTTCCCAACAGATTGAGGTTGGGGCCATGCAGTACCAGTAGGGTGGCCATGGTCGGGATTCCATCGTTTTTATAGTGCGCAGGACTATGCCGGAGTTGCGGCGTTCTCAGCAATAGCCAACACGATGCCAGCAGTTTGCGCCAGATATGTGACTGAAAACCTAGAAGCGTTCTTTTGCCTGACCCAGTCGGGCGGAAAAGTCGGTGGCGTTGATCTCGCCGACCACGCGTAGATCGCGCCATTCGCTGCCCTTGCCATCGAACAGCAGGATCGCGGGAGGACCGAACAGCTGGTAGCGGTCGAGCAGGGCCCGTTGGGCGGCGGTGCTGTCGGTCATGTCGAAGCGCACCAGCTGGTAATCGGCCAGCTGCGGGCCAATCTGGGGGGCGTTGAGCACTTCGCGTTCGATGACCTTGCAGCTGATGCACCAGTCAGCGTACCAGTCGAGCAGCAGCGGGCGGCCGTCGCGCTGGGCCGCGGCGAAGGCTGCGTCCAGTTCAGCCGCAGTTTCGATGGTCTGCCAGCCGGCGTGGCTGGCCGGTGCGCCAGCCGAGGCGACGCTGTCCAGCCGGCCCAGGGGGCGCAGCGGGTCATCCTGACCTTGCAGGGCACCGGTCCAGGCCGCCAGGGCGTAGACCAGCAGGGCCAGGCCGGCCAGCTGTGCCAATTTCTCGCGCGGCGACTTGGTGCCGAATTCCAGGGCGCCGAGGAACAGCGCCACGCCCGCCGCCAGCAAGCCCCACAGCGCCAGGGACAGCGCGCCGGGCAGAACCCGTTCGAGCAGCCAGACGGAAACGGCCAGCAGCATGACGCCGAAGGCATTGCGCACCGTGACCATCCAGGTGCCGGATTTCGGCAGCAGTGCACCACCGCCCGCGGCGAAGACCACCAGTGGCGTGCCCATGCCCAGGCCCAGGGCGAACAGCTGCAGGCCACCGCCCACGGCGTCGCCGGTGCTGCTGATATAGAGCAGCAGGGCGGTCAGCGGCGCGGTCACGCACGGCGAGACGATCAGGCTGGAGAGCACGCCCAGGGTCGCAGCCCCGGCGATCGAGCCGCCCTGGGTGCTGTCGGCCTTGCGGTCCAGGCGCTCGCGGATGAACGCCGGGAGGCGCAGCTCGAACACACCGAACATCGCCAGGGCGAACAGGCTGAAGAACAGTGCGAAGGGCACCAGGACCCAGGGCGACTGCAGCATCGCCTGCAGATTGAGGCCGGCGCCGAACAGGCCCATCAGTGCACCGAGGGCGGCGTAGCAGGCGGCCATCGGCAGCACGTACGCCAGCGACAGCACCAGGCCGCGGCGGTTGCTCGGCCGGCCGCGCAGCACCACGCCGGAGAGAATCGGCAGCATCGGCAGTACGCAGGGGGTGAAGGTCAGGCCCAGGCCGGCAAGGTAGAACAGCGCCAGGTCGGTCCAGGTCCAGCTGGCGCTCGCAGCGGAAAACCCACCGTTGATCTCCAGCTGTTCGGTTTCCGGCGGGTAGCACAGGCCCTTGTCGGCGCAGCCCTGGTAGGTCACCGACAGGGTCAGCGGGCGATTGTCCGGGTTGCTCAGCGGAATCTCGACGTCGAGCACACCGTAGTACACCTCGACGTCGCCGAAGAACTCGTCGGTCTTCGGCTCGCCGGCCGGCAGCACCGCTTCGCCCGGGGTCAGGTCGGTGGGCTCGACGCTGAACTTGAAGCGGTGTTTGTAGAGGTAGTAGCCCTCGGCGGCGACGAAGTTCAGCTTGATGGCGTCGGCGCTGCTGTCGACCAGGTTCAGCTTGAACGCTTCGCGCACGGGCAGGAAATCGGCGCTGTTGTTCAGCGGGGCGCCCAGCGGACTGGGGGCCGGACGGCTGTCGAGCAGGCCGGCGCTGACGGGCAGGGCAATGAGCAGGAGCAGCAGGGTGAGGACGCGGCGCATGGACATCTCGGAATGCGGGAACCCCGGCATCATAACGGACGCCCGCCGTTCAGGGCATGGGCAAGGCTGTAAGCGGCTTTGTCCGGTGCCTGAAAGGCGATGCGCCTGCGCCCTCGCGCGGGTGCGACATAAGGACGCGCAGGCCTGTGAGCGCCGTTCTGAGGCCTCTTCAGCCCCTCAGCTGGGGCTAACGAAGCCTAGAGGCGGAAGGCTTGCACGGCGGTGTGCAGGCGGCCACCGAGGTCGAGCAGCTGGTCGCCCTGCTGGCGGCCCTGGGCGATGCGTTCCAGGTTGTCGCCGCCGAGCTGATGGATGCGCTCGCTGTGGTCGCGAATCTCGCTCACTGCGCCGCTCTGCTGGGCCGTGGTTTCGGCGATGCGCTCGGCCATGCTGGCGGTGGTACGGATGGCCGTGACGATTTCGTCGAGGGCGCCATCCGCGGCCTCGGCTTGGGCGGCAGTGGCCTCGGCGTGGGCGACCTGGGCGCGCATGGCCTCCACCGACTGGCGGGCGGCGTTCTGCAGGCGGCCGATCAGTTCCTGGATTTCCGCAGTGGCGTTGCCGGTGCGTTGCGACAGCGAGCGCACCTCGTCGGCCACCACGGCGAAGCCGCGTCCGGCCTCGCCAGCACGGGCAGCCTCGATGGCGGCGTTGAGGGCCAGCAGGTTGGTCTGTTCGGCAATACTGCGGATCACGGTCAGCACGTCGCCGATGGTGGTGGTTTCCTCGGCCAGGCGCTCGATGGCCTGGGCGTTGTCCTGCACCTCGCTGACCAGGGCGTGCAGGCCGCCGAGGCTCTGGCCGATCACCTGCTGGCTGTGGCCCAGGGCGCGGTCGGCGTCGCGGCTGGCATCGGCGGTCTGGCTAGCGTCGCCAGCGACCTGCTGGATGGTGGCTTCCAGTTCGCCCAGGGCGTCGCGAATCTGCGCGGTGTCGCCGGCCTGGCGCTCGGCGCCGGCATGCAGGCCACTGCTCAGGTCGGCCAGGTGGCGGCTGGAGTCGGCAACCTGTTCGGCCTGCTGGCGAATGGTGCCGACCAGATCGACGAGGTAGGCCCGCAGCCGGTTCAGCGATTCCTCGATGTCGTGCAGTTCCCGGGTGCGGGTGCCGAGCTGGACCGGGGCGCTGAAGTCGCCGGCGGCCCAGGCCGACAGGGCCGGTACCAGGCGGGTGAGCACCCGGGTCAGGCGCCGTTGCAGGGTGTCGATGGTCAGGGCGATCAGCAGGATCAGGCCGATCATCAGGCCCTGCAGCAGGCGCACCTCACCCTGGATGCGGCCGTGCTCGGCACGCACCACGGGTTCCAGTGCCGCCAGGGCCTGGTGCACCTTGTCCACCTGGCTGCGGGTGGCGCTGGCCAGTTGGCTGCGCTCTTCGATCAGGCCGCGGGTGCGCGCCAGCTCCGCCGGGTAGCGACCGAGCAGGCTGCCCAGTTCGCGTTTGAGGGCGATGCCCTTGTCTTCGGCCTGGGTGTCCTGGCTGTCGCTGGCCAGCCCGAGCAGGGCGGCGAAGGCGTCGCCGCCGGAGGCGCTGTCTTCTTCCACGCCGAGCAGCGGCAGGGCGCTGAGGGCCTGGGCCTGCTCCTGCAAGGTCTTCAATTCGCGTTCGACGTCTGCCGCCAGTTCGCTGCGCCCGCTGCTCACCAGCTTGTCGCGGGCGTGGGCCAGGCGCGCCAGGTGCTGGGCGGCATTGAACAGGGGGCGACGGTAGTCGTTGGCCGCGCCGCTGGCGCTGCTGTCGGCGTAGGCGGCGAGCTGTTCCAGGGCCGCGGCGATTTCCCGCTCGGCCTGCAGCAGCAGGCCCTGGGGATCACCGGCCAGCTTGCCCGCCGCCAGCAACTGGTTGGCGCTGAAGGCGCGCAGCTCGTCGAGGCTCGGGCGCAGGTCGTCGGCCAGTTGCGGCGGCAGTTCGTCCAGGGCCGGGGCGAGGCTGTCCAGGGCCTGCAGCGCGGTGCTATGGCGCAGGGCATCGCCACTGTCCAGGTAGCCGAGGATGTTGCGCGCCACGTCGCTCTGGAATTGCTGCGACAGGTTGAGGTAGCGGTCCATCAGCACGTACGGGCGCTCCAGCGCCCGCTGCGACCACCACAGCATGGCCCCGAGGGCGATGCACACGGTGACCAGCAGGAGGGTATTGAGGTTGGTGAGGTACTTCAGGCGCATGGGGCTCGACCGACAACATAACGGTGGCTGGGCGGCGCGCCGGAGGGACGTGCCGCTCTGTTGTCGTCGAAGTTATTGCGTTTTCATGACGCCATGATGACACCGTGATGGCCATCACGTTTCATCGGCTCAGTCGCGGAAGATTTCCACGCGGTTGCGGCCGCCATGCTTGGCCACGTACAGCGCTTCGTCGGCCTGCTGGGACAGGCTCTTGGCGTCGGTGTCGGCACGCAGTTCGGCGATGCCGCAACTGAAGGTGCAGGACAGGTCCTGGGGCTGCGCCGGGTAGTGGATTTCCGCGAAGCGCTGGCGGATTTCGTCCAGCACCCGGGCGGCGGTCCTGGCATCGGTGTTGGGCATCACCACGGCGAATTCTTCGCCACCGTAGCGGCCGATATGGTCGCTCTTGCGCAGCCGCTGCTTGAGGAACAGCGCCAGGCTCTTGATCACCCGGTCGCCCATGGGGTGGCCGTAGTTGTCGTTGACCTTCTTGAAGAAGTCGATATCGAGCATGGCGAAGCTGAGCGGCTGGCCGTCCCGCTGGGTGCGGTAGCAGGTGTCTTCCAGCAGCTGCAGGGTGTGGGTGTGGTTGTACAGGCCGGTGAGGCTGTCGCGCACCATGCGTGCCTTGAGGTTGCGTGCTCGCGCCGCGCGGTTGCGCACTGTGGCGATCAGGTGCCGTGGCTTGATCGGCTTGGTCAGGAAGTCGTCGCCGCCTTCGCTCATGGCGTCGAGCTGCTTGTCCAGGTCGTCTTCGGCGGACAGGTAGATGATCGGCACGCTCACGTAGCGGTCGTTGTGGCGGATCACCTTGGCCAGTTCGGTGCCGTTGCACTCGGGCATGTACATGTCGAGGATGATCAGGTCGGGCTGGAACTCGGCCAGCTCGCCCATCGCCAGGATCGGCTCGGTGAGGGTGCGGGTGACGATGCCGGCGCTGTTCAGCACGCGCTCGGTGTGGGTGGCCTGGGCCCGCGAATCATCGACGATCAGCACCTTGTACGGGTCGTACTGCGCCACGTGGGTGAGCACTTCGATGCGCTCGAGCAGGCTGGAGGCATCCAGCGAGCCGGTGAAGTATTCCTGGCCGCCGGCGCGCACCGCGGCCAGGCGCGTCGGGGTGTCGGTTTCTTCCTGGCTGTAGAAGAGCAGCGGGATCTTCTGTTCCAGATTGTGCTGGATCGCCTCGGCCAGTTGCAGGCCGCAGCCCGGGCCGGAGAAATCCACTTCCATGACAATGGCCGCCGGGTGGCGTTCGAGCATCGCGGCGCGGAAGGCGTTGGCGGTGTCCAGCGGCTGTGCGGCCATGCCGAAGAATTCCAGCTGCTGGGCCAGGCGTTCGGCGCGTTCGATGTGCTGCAGGGCCAGGTACACCGGCTTGCGCAGGGGTGGCAGCACGGTCTGTTCGAAGCGGTCGCCATGGCGCAGGCCGGTGCGCGACAGGCGCTGCATCAGCAGGTTGAGCTCGCTGATCATGTCGCTGTTGAGGCGGCCGCGGTTGTTCGCCACGGACTCCAGGCAGTTGCCGATCCCCTGGGCCAGCTGACTGTGCTCGGCCTGGTCGAAACGCTCCGCGTACCGCTGCAGCAGGAGGGCGGCCTCGCTCAACTCGAGCATGCCGGCGTCGTTCCACTCGTCACGCTGCAGGCGCTGCCAGACTTCAAGCACTTGTCGCGCCTGATGGATGACGCGCTGGGCAAAGTGTTTCTTGAGGCGGTCGCTGCTGGGGTCTTCGTGTTCGTTCATGGTCCGTAGTCGTGTCGAGGGCGCGGCTCGGTAATGGCTCTATGCTACCACCGAGGTTCCGCCGTGCCACTACCGCCGATCCAATGACGCCAGCCTCTTGTCCATAACGAGAAACCCGTCAAGGTCGGGCCCGTTCCTTAGTTTGCGCCGCCGGCGCTGCGCATTGTCCGGTGCATCCCTTATAGTGCTGAAATGTCGCGCAACCCTGTCGAAGGGTTGTGGTCGAACAACCGAACGCCGTAGATGAAAAGGACCTGACCCATGCTGGATTGGAAGAACCGCTCTGCCAACGCGCGCGACGGTGGCGACTCGGTCGCCTCGCGCGGCCATTCCGGACGCGGCTGGATAGCCCGTCTCATTGGCGGGCTGCTGGTGGTGTACCTGTTGCTGGCCATGCTGGTCGGCTGGTACTGGAGCCAGGAGCCGGATCTGTTCCCGGTGCAGCAACGCGCCCAGGCCGCCGCCGAGAGCGCACAGCGGCAGATGGTCAGCGGCTACACCACGGTGGAAACCCTCAAGCAGGTCGCCGGCACCCTGATGAACAAGCCCGGCGGCTACCTCTCGAACGACCTCGCGCCCCCCGGCCTGTGGCTGGACAACATGCCGAGCTGGGAATACGGCGTGCTGGTCCAGGTGCGCGACCTGTCCCGCGCCCTGCGCAAAGACTTCGCCCGCTCGCAGTCGCAGTCCACCGAGGACGTCAACCTGGCGCGCGCCGAGCCGCGTTTCAATTTCGACAACAAGAGTTGGGCCCTGCCGGCGTCCGAGGCCGAGTACCGCGAAGGCATCGCCTCGCTGGATCGCTACCTGGCCCAGCTGGCTGACCCGGGCCAGCGCAACGCGCAGTTCTACACCCGTGCCGACAACCTCAACAACTGGCTGGGTGACGTCGCCACCCGTCTCGGCTCGCTGTCCCAGCGCCTGTCCGCCAGCGTCGGCCAGGTGCGCCTGAACACCGACGTGAAAGACCCGTCGACCCTGGCCGAGGGCGAAGTGCCGGAAGTCACCGAGCGCAACTACGAGACCCCGTGGTTGCAGATCGACAACGTGTTCTACGAGGCCCGAGGCCAGGCCTGGGCGCTGTCCCACCTGCTGCGCGCCATCGAGGTGGACTTCGCCGACGTGCTGGCGAAGAAGAACGCCACCGTCAGTGTGCGCCAGATCATCCGCGAGCTGGAGGCCGCCCAAGCCACCCTGTGGAGCCCGATGATCCTCAACGGCAGTGGTTACGGCATCCTGGCCAACCACTCGCTGGTCATGGCCAACTACATTTCCCGCGCCAACGCGGCCGTCATCGACCTGCGTACCCTGCTGAGCCAGGGCTGATCGTGGCGATCTCCGAAGCCGAGGCGGCCCACCGCGCCGCCTCGGATGCCGAGCTGATCGCCTGGGTCGATGCCGATGACCGCCTGCTCGGCGGTCTGCCCCGGGCCGAGCTGCGCGAACGCCACCTGATCGGCCGTGGCACCTTCATTCTCCTGTTCAATTCCGCTGGCCAGCTGTGCGTGCACCGCCGCACCCTGAGCAAGGCGCTGTACCCCGGTTACTGGGACGTGGCCGCCGGCGGCATGGTGCAGGTCGAGGAAGGCTACGCCGAGTCGGCCGCCCGGGAGCTGGAGGAAGAGCTGGGCATTTCCGGTGTCGCGCTGCAGGACCACGGCCGGTTCTTCTTCGACCAGCCGGACAATCGCCTGTGGTGCGCGGTGTTCTCCGCCGTTTCCGATGCGCCGCTGATCCTGCAGCCCGAAGAGGTGTCGGAAGCCTGTTTCCTCGACCCGTACCAGGCCATTGCCCAGGCCGAAGAGAAACCCTATTGCCCGGACTCGCTCCAGGCCCTGCGCCATTACCTGGCGAACCAGGGCTGACACACCGCGAACCCGGGTCTTGTGCGGGATATGCACGCGTCGCGTTCGGCATCGTGCACAGGGTCGCCATTCCATTGATCAATGGCGCATTTTGGTACTTAGCAGCGGCGACCTTTGCCGTTACACTGCGCGGCCTTCGACGAGGCGGCCCGTGTGGCGCCATACGAAGTCGCGGCTCCAGCCGCTGTACCAGCTATACCCGGGTCGCCTTCCGCGGCCCGCCGGATCGGGCGCCAGCCCGGTTGCGCTGCCCCTGCCAGAGTGGGGCTTCGCGGTCGATGAGCATCGGCCAGTCGCTATCCTGACCCCTACGAGGAAAAGCCGGTGGTCAAGAAAGCTTCGTCATTCGCCGCCCTGGGCGGCCTGGTGTACTCCACTGACAGTGGCCGGCATTGCCCGGATTGCAGTCAGCCGGTGGACGCCTGCATCTGCAGCAAGACCCAGATTCCCGCCGGCGACGGTGTGGCCCGTGTGCGCCGCGAGACCAAGGGTCGCGGTGGCAAGACGGTGACCACCATCACCGGTGTGCCCCTGGCCGAAGACCCCCTGAAGGACCTGGCCAGCGCCCTGAAGAAGCGCTGTGGCTGTGGCGGTTCGCTCAAGGACGGGGTCATCGAGATCCAGGGCGATCACGTCGAGCTGTTGCTCGAAGAACTCATCAAGCGCGGCTTCAAGGCCAAGAAGTCCGGCGGCTAGTCGGCCTCTGAAAACCCCTGCAACCTGCCTGCCGCGTTGCCTTCGACGCGGGCCCGGCTGTCGCACGTGGCGTTTTCAAAGGCCTGCTGTTTTCGCGGTCTTCTAAACTTCCTCGGCAGATGGACAGTCCACTGCCGAGCAATCGTCATTTCCGGACTTTAATCTGTACACGCCCTGACGACGTCAGGGCCACTACCGCCAGCAAGGGAGACTTCGATGTCTGCACGACGCACACGTAAAGATGACGGCAGCCAATGGACCGTGGCGGACAGCCGCAGCGTCTATGGCATTCGCCATTGGGGCGCGGGCTATTTCGCGATCAATGACAAAGGCCGCGTCGAAGTGCGTCCGAACGGTCCGCAGAGCACGCCGATCGACCTGTTCGAACAGGTCGACGAGCTGCGCTCCAGCGGCCTCAGCCTGCCGTTGCTGGTGCGCTTCCCAGACATCCTGCAAGACCGCGTGCGCCAGCTGACCGGGGCGTTCGACGCCAACATCGCGCGCCTGGAATACCAGAGCAAATACACCGCGCTGTACCCGATCAAGGTCAACCAGCAGGAGGCGGTGGTGGAGAACATCATCGCCACCCAGAACGTTTCCATCGGCCTGGAAGCCGGCTCCAAGCCGGAGCTGCTGGCCGTGCTGGCGCTGGCGCCGAAGGGCGGCACCATCGTCTGCAACGGCTACAAGGACCGCGAGTTCATCAAGCTGGCGCTGATGGGGCAGAAGCTCGGCCACAACGTGTTCATCGTCATCGAGAAGGAATCCGAGGTGCAGCTGGTGATCGAGGAGGCGGCCGAACTCAAGGTCGCCCCGCAGATCGGCCTGCGCGTGCGCCTGTCGTCCCTGGCGTCGAGCAAGTGGGCCGACACCGGTGGCGAGAAATCCAAGTTCGGCCTGTCCGCGGCGCAGTTGCTGTCGGTGGTCGAGCGTTTCCGCGCGGCCAAGCTGGACCAGGGCATCCGCCTGCTGCACTTCCACATGGGCTCGCAGATCGCCAACCTGGGCGACTACCAGCACGGTTTCAAGGAAGCTATCCGCTACTACGGCGAGCTGCGCGGCCTGGGCCTGCCGGTGGACCACATCGACGTCGGCGGCGGCCTGGGCGTGGACTACGACGGCACCCACTCGCGCAACGCCAGCTCGATCAACTACGACATGGACGACTACGCCGGTGTCGTGGTCGGCATGCTCAAGGAATTCTGCGACGCGCAGGAACTGCCGCACCCGCACATCTTCTCCGAGAGCGGCCGCTCGCTGACCGCCCACCACGCCGTGCTGGTGGTGCAGGTGACCGACGTCGAGAAGCACAACGACGAAGTGCCGAGCATCGACGACAAGACCCCGCTGCCGGAAACCGTGCAGTGGCTGGTCGACCTGCTCGGGCCTACCGATATCGAGATGGTCACCGAGACCTACTGGCGCGCCACCCACTACATGAGCGACGTGGCGACCCAGTACGCCGATGGCAAGATCAGCCTGACCGAGAAGGCCCTGGCCGAGCAGTGCTACTTCGCCGTCTGCCGCCGCCTGCACAACTCGCTCAAGGCGCGTCAGCGTTCGCACCGCCAGGTGCTGGACGAGCTGAATGACAAGCTGGCCGACAAGTACATCTGCAACTTCTCGGTGTTCCAGAGCCTGCCGGACACCTGGGCCATCGGCCAGGTGCTGCCGATCCTGCCGCTCAACCGCCTGGACGAAGAACCGATGCGCCGCGCCGTGCTGCAGGACCTGACCTGCGACTCCGACGGCAAGATTCGCCAGTACGTCGACGAGCAGAGCATCGAAACCAGCCTGCCGGTGCACGAAGTGCGCGAGGGCGAGGACTACCTGCTGGGCATCTTCCTGGTCGGCGCTTACCAGGAAATCCTCGGCGACATGCACAACCTGTTCGGTGACACCGACTCGGTGAACATCTACCAGAACAACGACGGCAGCGTGTACCACGCCGGTATCGAGACCCACGACACCATCGAAGACATGCTGCGCTACGTGCACCTGTCGCCGGAGGAGTTGATGACCCACTACCGCGACAAGGTCGCCAGCGCCAAGATCACGGCCCGCGAACGCACCCAGTTCCTCGACGCCCTGCGCCTGGGCCTGACCCGCTCGTCCTACCTGTCGTCCTGACCGGAACGGCCCGCGGGGAGACATACCCGCGGGCCGTCACCCCGCAACACCTGACGCCTGCGCCATGCAGGCGTCTTGCTTTATCCGTCCCGCATATGTCGTGGCCGGCGCTGATCTGGTGTCTGGAACAAAAGCTCGCGGACAAGTCCGCTCCTACGGAGGTGGTTGCTACTCAAGGTGGCAGCGCACCTGTAGGAGGGGCTTCAGCCGCGAGCTCGGCGGCGTGGTGTTCGGCGCTGATCTGGCGTTTGGCCGAAGAGCTCGCGGACAAGTCCGCTCCTACGGAGGCGGTTGCTACCTCAAGGTGGCAGCACACCTGTAGGAGGGGCTTCAGCCGCGAGCTCGGCGGCGTTGTGTTCGGCGCTGATCTGGCGTTTGGCCGAAGAGCTCGCGGACAAGTCCGCTCCTAGGGAGGTGGTTGCTACCTCAAGTGGCAACACACCCGTAGGAGGGGCTTTAGCCCCGAGCTCGGCGGCGTGGTGTTCGGCGCTGATCTGGCGTTTGGCCGAAGAGCTCGCGGACAAGTCCGCTCCTACGGAGGGCACCCGACGTCAGCCCGTCACGCCAAACCCGCGTGCCATCAGCGTGGCCAGCAGCGGGATGATCAGCAGCAACAGCAGCTCCAGGCGAATGGTCATGGTCACCAGCTTGCCCTGGGCTGGGCTGATCTGTGGGGCCTGGCCGGCCTTGAGGCCCGCGCGCCATTTCAGGAATACCACGGTCGGGATGATCGACAGCAGGCCCACCAGGATGAACAGTCCGACCTTGGCGTGGAACACGCCGTTGCCCATGTAATAGCCAACGCCCTTGCCGAAGCCCATCACCCGCGCGGCGCCGGTGGCCAGCACCAGGCCGGCACAGAGGCCGTAGGCCATGTCGATGCGCATCAGGCTGCGTGCCCGGGCGAGGTCCAGGGGCGGTTTGAACAACTGGTGTTCCAGGGTCAGCAGGGCGAACAGCAGGAAGATCGACAGGTAATGCAGGTACGCGACAATCGCATCGGCCATGGGGGTGTCCTTCGTCAGGGCGGGTGTGCGCTGGCTGGCGCGTGTTCACCCCGGCCAGCGCGTCAGGCCTGGGCTCTGCCCCTCTGATGGGCGGGCGCAAACCACAGGCCACGGCGGTTCAGGCGGTAAGCATAGCCGGCCAGGCTGAGACCACGGATCAGCATGAAACACAGGAACGCCGCCCACAGGCCGTGGTTGCCGAACCCCTGCAGCAGCCAGCCCAGGGGCAGGCTCAGGGCCAGGGCGATGAGCATGGCGTCGCGCATTTCCCGGGCCCGGGTGGCGCCGATGAACAGGCCGTCGAGCAGGTAGCTCCAGACGGCCAACAGCGGCAGCACGGCGAGGTAGGGCAGGTAGGCGATGGCGGTCTGGCGGACTTCGGCGATGTTGGTCTGGAAGCCGATGAAGTAATCGCCCGCCACCAGGAAGAACAGCGCGAACCCCAGGCTCGCCAGCAGCGACCAGCCGCCGGCCACCACCAGGCTGCGGCGCAGCGCCAGACGATCCCGCGCCCCCAGCGCATGCCCGCACAGCGCCTCCACCGCATGGGCCAGGCCATCCAGGGCATGGGCGGTGAGCAGCAGGCCGTTGAGCAACAGGGCATTGGCCGCCACCGTTTCGTCGCCCAGGCGGGTGCCCTGCACGGTGATCAGGAAGAACACCGATTGCAGCGCCAGGGTGCGGATGAAAATGTCGCGGTTCACCGCCAGCAGCGGCCGCCAGTTCAGCCAGTGGCGCAGGGCGGACCAGTCGACCTGGCCGCTGTAGCGAGCCAGGGCATGGCGCGCCAGCCACAGGCCGAGCAGGGCGCCGCTCCATTCGGCAATCACCGACGACCAGGCGGCGCCCGCCACGCCCCAGCCCAGCCCCAGCACGAACAGCAGGTCGAGGGCCACATTCAGCAGGTTGGTGGTCAGCAGGATGGCCAGCGGCCCGCGGGCGTTCTGCGTGCCCAACAGCCAGCCGATCAGGGCGTAGCAGGTGAGGGCGGCAGGCAGGCCGAACAGGCGGATCTCGAAGTAGCTGCGCGCCAGGGTGTCCAGTTCCGCCGAGGGCTGCATCAGCGCCAGGGCCGCACTGCTGAACGGGATCGCCAGGATCAGCAGAAAGGCCGCCAGCAGGACGCCGAGCAGCAGGCCTTGCACCAGGATCTGGCGCAGGGCGCAGCCGTCCTCGCGGCCGGCTGCCTGGGCGGCGAAGCCGGTGGTGCCCATGCGCAGAAAACCCATGGCCCAGGTCAGCAGGGTGTAGAGGCTGCCACCCACGGCCACGGCGGCCAGCTGGTGGGCGTGCGGCAGGTGGCCGACCACGGCGCTGTCCACCAACGCCACCAGCGGCACCGACAGGTTGGACAGGATCATCGGCACGGCCAGCGCCCAGACTTTTCGGTGGGTAGGGGCGTGCTGCCAGGCGTCGCGTAACATCGGTTCTTCACTCCGGTCGAGCGGGGCAGTATACGACCGCTGTCAAGCCGCCAACGGTGCCTCGCCCGCAGCGCGTTGACGCCCCCCGAAAAGCCGTGCTCGGCCTCACTATTTTGCGTGGCCGCACTCGTTGCCCACAGGGGCCTCGACTATAGTGTGTGGCCTGTGCACCCGCCATTTTCCGGAGCCATCGATGCCGAACAAAGGACTGCTTCTGGCACTTGTCCTGAGCTTGCTCAGCGCCTGTGATTCATCCACCGAGCCCGCCGAGGTCACCAGTACGCCGGAGGCACCGGCAGCCAGCCCGGCGCAGCCACGGCCCGCGGTCGACCGCGATGCCCTGGCCCAGCGTTATGCCGGTCGCGAGCTGACGGTGGTCGATGTCTCCGAGGTGCAATTGGACGGCGCCAGCGCGCTGTCGGTGAGCCTGTCGGTGCCCCTCGACCCGGAGCAGAACTTCGCCGAGCGGCTGCACCTGGTCGACAGCAAGAGCGGCAAGGTCGACGGCGCCTGGGAGCTGGCCGACAACCTGATGGAATTGCGCCTGCGCCACCTGGAGCCCCAGCGCAAGCTGGTGGTGACCGTGGACGCCGGCCTGCGTGCGGTGAATGGCGCGACCCTGGCCAGCGAGCATGTGACCCGCCTGGAAACCCGTGACCTGCAGGCCAGCGTCGGCTTTGCCAGCCGCGGCTCGCTGCTGCCGACGCGGCTCACCGACGGGCTGCCGGTGATCACCCTCAACGTCGACAAGGTCAACGTCGAGTTCTTCCGCATCAAGCCCGATGCCGTGCCGCGCTTCCTCAGCCAGTGGGGCCGCAGCAGCAACCTGGACACCTGGGAAGCGCAGTCGCTGCTGCCGATGGCCGACCTGGTCTACGGCGGCCGTTTCGACCTCGACCCCGCCCGCAACACCCGGGAAACCGTGCAATTGCCGATCGCCGGCCTGGAGCCGTTCAAGGAGCCGGGCGTGTACCTGGCGGTCATGCGCGCCGCCGGCAGCTACAGCTATTCCCAGCCGGCCACGCTGTTCACCCTGAGCGACATCGGCTTGTCCGTCCACCGTTATCGCGGGCGCCTGGATGCCTTCACCCAGGCCCTGGAAGGCGGCAAGGCGCTGTCCGGCGTCGAGCTGGAACTGCTGGACGACAAGGGCCAGGTGCTGGCCACCGGCAAGACCGACGGTGCCGGCCACGCCGAGCTGCCGCTTCCCGACAAGGCTGACGTGCTGCTGGCGCGCCAGGGCGAACAGACCAGCCTGCTGCGTCTCGGCTCGCCGGCGCTGGACCTGGCCGAGTTCGATATCGGCGGGCCCCAGGCCCATCCCCTGCAATTCTTCGTGTTCGGCCCGCGTGACCTGTACCGCCCCGGCGAAACCGTACTGATCAACGCACTGCTGCGGGACAGCGACGGGCGCCTGGTCAAGCCGCAGCCAGTGAGCGTCGAGGTGCGCCGCCCGGACGAGCAGGTCAGCCGCAAGTTCGTCTGGCAGGCCGATGATTCCGGCCTCTATCAGTACGCCCTGCAACTGGCGGAGGAAGCGCCCACGGGTCGCTGGCAGCTGCTGTTCGACTTGGGCGATGGCTCGCCGCAACTCTATGAATTCTCCGTGGAGGATTTCCTGCCCGAGCGCCTGGCGCTGGAACTCAAGGGCAGCGACACGCCGTTCCACCCCTCCGACGACCCCCGCTTCGCCGTGACCGGCCGTTACCTCTACGGCGCGCCGGCCGCCGGCAACCGCCTCAGTGGCCAGGTCTACGTGCGCCCGCTGCGTGACGCGGTGGCCAGCCTGCCGGGCTACCAGTTCGGCTCGGTCACCGAGGACGAGCTGAGCCAGGACATCGAACTGGATGAAGTCCAGCTCGACGACCAGGGCAAGACCACGGTGGCCCTCGACAGCCGCTGGAGCGACGCCAAGTCGCCGCTGAAACTGATCCTGCAGGCCAGCCTGCGGGAGTCCGGTGGTCGCCCGATCACCCGACGCATCGTCCAGCCGGTCTGGCCGGCCGACCGTCTGCCCGGTGTGCGTGGCCTGTTCGACGGCGAGGAGGTCGACGCCGACAGCCTGGCCGAATTCGACGTGCTGGTGGCCGATGCCAAGGGCAACAAGCTGGCTGCCGATCAGCTCACCGTGCGCCTGATCCGCGAGCGCCGCGACTACTACTGGAACTTCTCCGAAAGCGATGGCTGGAGCCACCACTACAACGAGAAATACCTGACCCTCAACGAAGAAACCCTCAGCGTCGCCGCCGGCGGCACCACCAAGGTCAGCTTCCCGGTGGAGTGGGGCCCCTATCGCATCGAAGTGATCGACGCCGAGACCGGCATGCTCAGCAGCCTGCGCTTCTGGGCCGGCTACCGCTGGCAGGACAACGCTGAAGGCGGCGCCGTGCGCCCGGACCAGGTCAAGCTGGCGCTGGACAAGCCGGCCTATGCCGACGGCGACACCGCCAAGGTCACCGTGACCCCGCCGGCGGCGGGCAAGGGCTACCTGCTGGTGGAGTCCAGCGAGGGGCCGTTGTGGTGGCAAGAGATCGAGGTGCCAGCCGAAGGCAAGGCATTCGACATCCCGATCGCCAAGGACTGGGCGCGCCACGACCTGTACGTCAGCGCCCTGGTGGTTCGCCCGGGCGAGCGCAAGAACAACGCCACGCCGAAGCGCGCGGTCGGCCTGCTGCACCTGCCGCTGGACCGTGCCCCGCGCAAGCTGGCCCTGACCCTGCAAGCGCCGGAGAAGATGCGGCCCAAGCAGCCGCTGAGCATCAAGGTGCAGGCGCGCAACGCCGATGGCAGCGTGCCGGAGCACGTCAACGTGCTGCTGGCGGCGGTGGATGTCGGCATCCTCAACATCACCAGCTACGCCACCCCGGACCCGTTCGCCAGCCTGTTCGGGCGCAAGGCCTACGGCGCGGACCACCTGGACGTCTACGGACAACTGATCGAAGCCGGCCAGGGCCGTACGGCGAAACTGGCGTTCGGTGGTGACGCGGAACTGGCGGCCGGTGGCAAGCGCCCCGACACCAGCGTGCTGATCGTCGCCCTGCAAAGCCAGCCCGTGCGCCTGAATGCCCAGGGCGAAGGCGAAGTCAGCCTGGACATTCCCGACTTCAACGGCGAGCTGCGCCTGATGGCTCAGGCCTGGACCGATGAGCGCTACGGCATGGCCGAGGCCAAGACGGTGGTGGCCGCGCCGCTGATCGCCGAGCTGTCGACGCCGCGCTTCCTCGCCGGTGGCGATGAAACCACCCTGGCACTGGACCTCAGCAACCTGTCGGGCGCCGCGCAGAAACTGGACGTGCAGCTGCAGGCCGAGGGGCAGATGAGTCTGCTGCAGCCGGGCGATGCGGCGGCAAAATCGATCAGCCTGGGCGACGGCGAACGCACCACCCTGCGGATTCCGGTGCGGGCGCTGGGCGGTTATGGCCAGGGCCGTTTCAGCGTCACGGTCAACGGCCTGTCGCTGCCCGGCGAGAACCTGCCGGCCTTCAGTCGCGAATGGACAGTGGGCGTGCGCCCGGCCTACCCGGCGCAGCTCAAGCATTTCCGCGCGGTGCTCAAGGGCGAACCCTGGACCCTGCCGGCCGATGCCTTGCCCGCCTTCGAGCCGGCCGGCCTGGAGGCGCGGCTGTCGCTCTCCAGCCGTCCGCCGCTCAACCTGGGCGAGCAGATTCGTGCGCTCAAGGCCTATCCCTATGGCTGCCTGGAGCAGACCACCAGCGGCCTGTACCCGTCGCTCTACGCCGATGCCGCAGCGCTGAAGAAGCTCGGCCTGGAAGGCGAGCCGGACGAGCAGCGCAAGCGCGCCATCGAGCTGGGCATCGAGCGCCTGCTGAGCATGCAGCGCTACAACGGCGGCTTCGGCCTGTGGGGCGCCGACAGCGAGGAAGAGTACTGGCTGACTGCCTACGTCACCGACTTCCTCCTGCGGGCCCGCGAGCGTGGTTTCGGCGTACCGGAAGAGGCGCTGAAAAAGGCCAACGAACGCCTGATGCGCTACCTGCAGGAGCGCAACCTCATCGAGGTCAGCTACAGCGATAACGCCAACCACAGTCGCTTTGCCGTGCAGGCCTACGCCGGCTACGTGTTGGCGCGCAGCCAGCAGGCGCCGCTCGGTGCGCTGCGCAGCCTGCATGAGCGCCGTGCCGATGCACTGTCCGGCCTGCCGCTGGTGCACCTGGCGGTGGCGCTGCAGAAGATGGGCGACCAGCCTCGGGCCGACGAAGCCCTGGCGGCGGGCCTGGCCCGTGGCCGCGACAGCGAGCGCTGGCTGGCCGACTACGGCAGCCCGCTGCGCGACCAGGCGCTGATCCTGGCGCTGCTGGAAGAGCACGACCTGGCGGCCGGTCGTCGTGAAGAACGCCTGTTCAACCTAGCGGACGAAGTGGCCGGCCAGCAATGGCTGTCGACCCAGGAGCGCAACTCGCTGTACCTGGCCGGTCGCAACCTGCTGACCAAGCCCGAGCCTGACTGGAAGGCCGCGCTGCAAAGCGGCGCGTTCGCCTTCGAACTGAGCAACGCGCAGTCCGGCATCAAGCTGGACGGCAACGACCTGGCCAATCCGCTGACCCTGAGCAATGCCGGCGAGGCGACGCTGTACCAGCAACTGACCCTGTCGGGCTACCCGTCCAGGGCGCCGGCGGCTGGGGGCGAGAACCTGGAAATCTATCGCCAGTACCTGGGCATGGATGGCGAGCCGCTGAACCTGGAAGCGCTGGAAAGCGGTGAGCTGGTGCTGGTGCACCTGGCCATCTCCGCTCGTCAGCGGGTGCCGGATGCCCTGGTGGTCGACCTCCTGCCCGCCGGCCTGGAGCTGGAAAACCAGAACCTTGCCCAGAGCGCGGCAAGCCTGGACGACGCCAGCAGCAGCGTGAAGGAATGGCGCCGTTCGATGCAGAATGCCACGATCAAGCACCAGGAATTCCGCGGTGATCGCTACGTGGCAGCGGTGGACGTGAACGGCTACGACACCACCCACCTGCTGTACCTGGCCAGGGCGGTGACCCCGGGCAGCTACCGCGTGCCGCCACCCCAGGTGGAATCCATGTACCGGCCGAACTGGCAGGCCCTGGGCTCGACGCCCGGGCGCCTGGTGGTCAAGCCGCGCTGATCGAGCGAACGGCTGCTCAGTGAATCAACCCGCTGAGCAGCCACAGCCCGAGCAGCAGCCAGATGATCCCGCTGATGATGCCGCCCCGCAGAAACGCCCGCAGGGCGGCATACAGCAACAACAGGCCGATCACCAGCACGGCAATGCTCAGCAGCGACGGGGTGACGCCCAGGGTGCTGGCCATGCCATCGATGAAGCTGCTGACCGCATTCCCCAACACGCTGAAAAAGCCGCTCAAGCTCTCGACGATAAACCGGATGAACGCGCCAAATGCCTGGCCAAGCGACTCGAAGAAACCTTCTACATACATGTTCAATGATCCTGTGAGCCCGGCCACGATTGGCAGGGCGACGTGCCAGCGGATTGCCGGAATGGCTGTTGTATTGGGCTATGGCGCAGGCCGTTGAGTTCCCTGATGGCCTCACGATGTCACGGCGCCCGTCAGTGACAGGGCCTTGCCATGTGTAAGTGGATGCGTCGACGCGTCTGGCGCTGGCTCTCTGCACCGCTGGCTCTGCTTCTGACGCTGTGGCTGGCGGACTGGCTGTTTCCGCTGCCATTGCCCGAGGATGACCTGGCCCGGGTGGTGCTCGCCGAAGACGGCACGCCGCTGTGGCGCTTCGCCGACCGCGACGGCGTGTGGCGCTACCCGATCAGCCCGGACGAGGTGTCGCCCTATTACCTGGACGCCCTGCTGACCTACGAAGACCGCTGGTTCTACCAGCACCCCGGGGTCAACCCGCTGGCGCTGGGCCGGGCGGCCTGGCAGAACCTCGGCGGTGGGCGCGTGGTGTCCGGTGGCAGCACCCTGTCGATGCAGGTGGCGCGGTTGCTCGACCCCCATGCGCGCAGCTACCCCGGCAAGCTCAAGCAGTTGTGGCGCACCCTGCAGTTGGAGTGGCACCTGTCCAAGGACGAGATCCTCGCCCTCTACCTCAACCGCGCGCCCTTTGGCGGTACCTTGCAAGGCGTCGCGGCAGCCAGCTGGGCCTACCTCGGCAAGCCGCCGAGCCAACTGACCCGGGCCGAAGCGGCCTTGCTCGCCGTACTGCCCCAGGCACCGAGTCGCCTGCGCCCGGACCGTCACCCGGAGCGTGCGCAGCTGGCCCGGGACAAGGTGTTGCAGCGCCTGGGCAGCTTTGGCGTCTGGCCACAAGCGGCCATCGACGATGCCTTGGAAGAACCGGTGCTGCTGGCGCCCCGTCAGGAGCCACGCCTGGCGCCGTTGCTGGCACGGCGGCTGAACACCCCCGGCAGCCCACCGCTGATCCGCACCACCCTGGATGCTGCGTTGCAGCGGCGCCTGGAAGACTTGCTGATGGGCTGGCGCGCCCGCCTGCCCGAGCGCACCTCGGCGGCGATCCTGGTGGTGGAGCAGCCGAGCATGGCCGTACGTGCCTACCTCGGGTCGGTGGACATCAGTGACGTGCGACGCTTCGGCCATGTCGACATGGTGCGTGCCCAGCGTTCGCCGGGCTCGACCCTGAAACCCTTCCTCTACGGCATGGCCCTGGACAGCGGCCTGATCCATTCCGAATCCCTGCTGCAGGACGTGCCCCGCCGTTACGGCGACTACCGGCCGGGCAACTTCGCCGCCGGGTTCAGCGGCGCCGTATCGGCCAGCGAAGCCCTGGCCCGCTCGCTCAACCTGCCGGCGGTGCAATTGCTGGAAGCCTACGGGCCGAAACGCTTCGCCGGCGAGTTGCGCAGTGCCGGGGTGCCGCTGGCATTGCCGCCGCTGGCCGAACCGAACCTGGCGTTGATCCTCGGTGGGGCCGGCAGCCGCCTGGAAGAACTGGTGAGCGGTTACAGCGCGTTCGCCCGCGGTGGCAAGGCCGCGCGCCTGCGTTTTCGGCCCCAGGACCAATTGCAGGAACGGCGCCTGCTGTCGCCAGGATCGGCCTGGATCGTGCGACGCATCCTCAGCGGCCAGGCGCGCCCGGACCGCGACCCGCGGGCGCAACTGGTGCAACGCCCGAGCCTGGCCTGGAAGACCGGCACCAGTTATGGCTTTCGCGATGCCTGGGCCATCGGCGTGGCACCGCGCTACGTCATCGGCGTGTGGATCGGCAGGCCGGACGGCACGCCGGTGCCCGACCAGTTCGGTCTGGCCTCGGCGGCGCCGCTGCTCCTGCAAGTGCACGACCTGCTGGCCAACCGTGATAGCCAGCGCGGCGTCGGGCTGCCGGCAGACCCGCAGCCGGCGGAGGTTGGCGTGGCCGCGATCTGCTGGCCGCTGGGCCAACCGCTGGATAGCCGCGATCCCAATTGCCGCCGTCAGCGTTTCGCCTGGACCCTGGACGGCACCACGCCGCCGACCCTGCAGGCTCTGGACCAGCCCCTGGGGCAGGGTCTGCAAGCCAACATCTGGCTCAACGAGCAGGGGCTGCGTGTCGCCCCAGGCTGTCCTGGCGCTCAACCCCAGACCGTGGCCCTGTGGCCAGCACCGCTCGAGCCCTGGCTGCCGCGACGTGAGCGACGGGGCGCGCGCCTTCCGGCGGCCGACCCCTCCTGCCCCCCGCAACGCGAGCCCGCCGCCGCGCCGCTGTCGATCGTCGGCGTGCGCCAGGGCGACCAGTTGCAACGCCCGGCGGGCAGCGCCGAGCCGTTGCGCCTGCGCCTCTCCGCCCTGGGCGGCAGCGGGCGCCGCTGGTGGTTCGTCGACGGCCAGCCCGTGGCCGAAACCGCCGCGGACGAACTCTTCAGCCAGCCCTTCCCGCGTACGGGGCGCTATCAACTGAGCGTGCTGGATGAAGGCGGGCAGACGGCGCGCCTGGAGTTCAGTGTGGGGCAGTGAGCCAATGGCTCTGTGATACCCAAGCCATTCGACGGATCGCTGATATCCAATGCACTGCTTGTGCGAATTGCGACCCTTTGCGGTGGCTCGTACCGGCATGGGCACGCCATTTTTCAGGATTCAGCGCAGTGCCGACAAATCTAAGACAGCTCTGATTTATCTGGTTGTGAGAGGTGCGCTCCAATCTGCGCCGTTTATCCGGCGCTCTCAAGGATTGAAGGCATGTCTCTTCGCTGCATTTTCCAATCTCTCCCCCTGCTGCTCGCGCTTCACCTTCTGCCCGCTGCTGTGAACGGTCAGACGCCGGCTGACCGTGACCTTGTCCGCGAGCGCCAGGAGCGCCTGCTGCACGAGCAGGAGCGCCGCCTCGAAGAACTGCGCCAACTGCCCGGTGATGCGCCCGTCCTCACGGAAACGCCGGCGCCGACCGATGAGCGCTGCTTCGATATCCAGCAGATCAGCCTTCAGGGCGCCTCGCTGCTCAGCGAGGCGGACAAAGCCTCGATCCTGCAGCCCTTCGCGGGCGAATGCCTGGGCGTCGGGCAACTGAACCAGGTGCTCAAGGCCATCACCAATCACTATGTCGGGCGGGGCTATGTCACCACCCGGGCCTACTTGCCCCAGCAGGACCTCTCCAGCGGCACCCTGAGCGTGATCGTGGTCGACGGCCGGCTGGAAGGGCTGGACGCGTCCGAGCTGGCCAGTGAGCGGGAGCTGGGCATGGGCTTTCCCGGGCAGACCGGCGAAGTGCTCAACCTGCGTGAGCTGGAGCAACTGGTCGAGCAGCTCAATCGCCTGCCGTCGCGCCAGGCACAACTGGAGCTGGTGCCCGGCGCGGAGGTGGGCGGCAGCCGCGTGCAACTCCAGGGTCAGCGCAGCAAGCCCTGGCGCGCCAGCCTCAATCGGCACAACGATGGCCAGCGCAGCACCGGCGAGCAGCAGTGGGGCCTTGGCCTGGACTGGGACAGCCCGCTGGGGCTGGCCGATCAGTTGAGCCTGCGGGCCGGGCGTGATGCGCTCAGCGACAGCCGCCGTCACTCCCACAACCAGAGCCTCAGCTACAGCGTTCCCTATGGCTGGTGGAGCTTCAACTACAGCTACAGCCAGAGCTACTACCGCACCCTCAACCAGGCCAACGGCTTCGCCTTCGAACTCGATGGTGACAGCAAGACCCACGCGCTGCGTGCCGAGCGGGTGCTGCACCGCGACAGCCTGAGCAAGACCGCGATCAATACCGGCGTCAGCCACCTGCGCACCAACAACTTCATCCTCGGTAACCGCATCGACGTGTCGAGCCAGCGCCTGTCGGAGGCGCAACTGGGCTTCAACCACGGGCGGCGTATCGGCACCGCCTTCGTCAACGCCGACATTGGCTGGCAGCAGGGCATCGGCAATTTCGACGCCCAGGGCGCGGGCAATCCCCAAGGCGGCCAACCCGTCGCCCGCTACAACAAGTACAGCCTGACCCTCAGTTACCTGCAGCCGTTTCAGCTGTGGGGCGAGTCCTTCAGCTTCGACAGCCTGCTCAACGGGCAGAAGAGCGAAGACGTGCTGTTCAGCGCGCAGCGCATCAGCATCGGCGGCCTGAGTTCGGTGCGCGGCTTCAAGGACCAGTCACTCTCCGGCGACAGCGGCGGCTACTGGCGTAACCAGTTGCGCTGGCGCCGCGCGGTGACCTGGCAGCCCTTGCAACCCTTCGTGCAGGAGTACGGCGTGGCCTTCGCCTACGACCTCGGCGTGATCGAGGGCGGACGCTATAACCCTGACCTGCGGGGCCGCCTCTCCGGCAATGCCGTCGAGCTGAGCGCCCGGGGTAAGCACCTCGCCGCCGCTATCAACTTCGCTCATTCCCTGGACCGCCCTGATGCCGTCACCGAGCGTGAGCGGCCTGTGTATGTCCGCCTGGATGCCTTCTTCTAATTCGACGCGTAACGGAGCTCTTCACATGGACGTTCGCAGCCCGCTTTTCCAGAACATCGCGCTGATTCTTGCCGGGGTGATGTTCCTCAATCCTATCGTTGCCACGGCCGCACAACTGACCGTCGATGCCCAGGCGGGCGGTAACACGCGTCTGGATCAGGCCGCTAACGGCGTGCCGATCGTGAACATTGCCACGCCCAGTGGAGGTGGGCTTTCGCACAACAAATTCACCGACTACAACGTCGGCCAGCAGGGCCTGATCCTCAACAATGCCACCGAGCGGTTGCAAAGTACCCAGCAGGGCGGGCTGATCATCGGCAACCCGAATCTGCAGGGGCGTGCAGCGGGCGTCATCCTCAACGAGGTCACTGGCAGCAACCGCAGCCAGCTCAAAGGGTACACCGAGGTGGCCGGGCAGGCCGCCCACGTTATCGTCGCCAATCCCCATGGCATCACTTGCGATGGCTGTGGCTTCATCAACACCCCGCGCGCGACCCTGAGCACCGGCATTCCGGTGATTGAAAACGGCCGCCTTGATCGTTTCGCTGTCGAGGGTGGCGATATCGCCATCGAAGGCGCTGGACTCAACGCCGATAACATCGATCAGTTCGACCTGATCACCCGTAGCGCCAGGATCAATGCCGGCATCCATGCCAACCACCTGAACATCGTCGCCGGTCGCAACGACGTGGATGCCGTCACCCTGGCCGCCACGACCAAGGCCGACAAGGGCGGCGACAAGCCACTGCTGGCGATCGACAGCAGCGCCCTGGGCGGCATGTATGCCGGTGCCATCCGCCTGGTCGGCACCGAAGCCGGTGTCGGTGTGAAGCTCGCCGGAGACATGGCGGCCAGTGCCGGGGATATTCGGATTGATGCCAATGGACACCTGAGCCTGGCGCGTACGGCAGCCAGCGAAAACCTGTCGGTGGCAGGGCGTAGTGTCGAGCTAAGCGGGCCGGCCTATGCCGCCGGTAATGTGGTCATTGAGAGCGTCGACAGGCTCAGCAACCAGAAGAGTCTCGCAGCCGCCGGCTCTATCACGGCAGAGGCTGGAAGCATCGACAACAGCGGCATCGTCGAGGCCGGCGTAGCGACGGACAACAGTCGCAACACCCTTGGGGATGTCAGCCTGAAAGGCGGCACGTTGCGTAATACCGGTCGCGTGCTTGCCAGTCGCGACTTGCAGGTGCAGGCAAGGCACTCGCTGGACAATCAGGGCGGGGCACTCGGTGGTCAGGCAGCGACCCGTGTTCAGGCGGATACGTTGGATAACCGCGGCGGCCGCATCCTGGCCCGTGACGAAATACAGGTCCATACCCGCCATCTGGACAATGCAGATAGCGGCCTGGTATCCGCCGGCCGGGCTGTAACGCTGCATACCGAGACGCTGGCTAATCGGGAGGGTGAAGTCTCCAGCCAGGGCAAACTGCGGATCGTTGGCGATGAAGTGGACAACCGCAAGGGGCGGCTGGTCGGCGAGCAGGGTGCGAGCGTTGACGCCAGCAGGCTGCGCAATACCCAGGGTCTTGTCGCCTCGTCTGCAAGGCTGGAGGTGCGTGCTGGAAGTCTGGACAACAGCGCCCAGGGCACGTTGACCAGCCAGGGTGTGCTGGCGGTCCAGGTCGATGGGCTGCTGGACAATAGCGCCGATGGCACCTTGATCGGCAACAGTCGCCTTTCCATGCAAGCCGCCCAGGTGGACAACCGTGGCGGGCGTCTACTCGCAACGGATGACCTGAGCCTGGGCGCGGGGCGCGTCGACAATAGCGGGCGTGGTGTGATCGACAGCAGTGGCGCGGCGCATGTGGACGTCACCTATCTCGACAACCGTGACGCCGGCCTGCTGTCCGCTGGCACGCGACTCAGCCTGAGCGCGGAGCGCGTAGACAACGCCACTCAAGGGCGGATCGTCGGCAAGGGCGACCTGTCATTGCGTGTCGGCGAGCTTTACCAGCAGGGAGGTGAACTGGCCAGCCTGGGTGTACTCAGCGTGCAGGGCGACAGGCTCGACAACGGCCGTGGTGGGCGGGTTGCGGCGGGTGAGGCCATCGATCTTTCGGTCGACAGCGTCGACAACCGTGGCGGGGAAATCTCCAGCACGAACCGGGTCGGCATCGTCAGCGCCACGCTGGACAACAGCGAGGGCGGCATCATCACCAGTGGGCGTGAGCTCGATGTACAGGTCCACGAGCTGGACAACCGGGCTAGCGGCACACTGTCGGCAGGTACCACGTTGCGGCTGGACAGCACGACGCTGAACAACACACAGGCTGGACTGCTCGCCAGCGGCGCAGGGATGGAACTGACCAGCGAGGCGCTGCACAACGGGGGTGGACAAATCCTCGCTGAAGCACACCTGAAGGCGCAGCTCGGCGTTCTGGGCAATCAGAACGGTGTGCTAAGAACGCGGGATGGCCTGCGGCTCGAGGCCATGTCGGTCGACAATCAGGGAGGGCTGATTACCAGCGGCGCCACCCTCGACCTGACCGCCAATACCCTTGATTCCAGCAATAAAGGCGAAGTCTCGGCCAAGGGCGATCTGTACCTGCGTTTGGCTGAGCTCATACAACGCCAGGGTGCTCTGATTGGCGAAGCCGGTGTTGCTCTGGATATGCGCGACGGCCTGCTGGACAACCGCGGCGGCCTTGTCTCAGCCGTCGGCCCGTTGAACATCGACAACCTGCGGGCTTTGGACAATCGCCAAGGTGGTGAAGTGTTCTCCTCGCAGTCCTACCGCTTGACTGCCTCCACCCTGGACAACCGTGACCAGGGACGGCTCATCAGCGCCGACACCCTGGGCCTTGAAGCCGAGGTCCTGCGCAACAGCGAGGGTGGTCTGATCTCTGGCTGGCAGGGTCTGGACATTGAGGGCGGTCAACTCGACAACAGTGCCAAGGGCACCCTGTCGAGCAAGGATGGCACGTTGAACGTGACGCTGAGTGGCCAATTGGACAACCACGGCGAAGGCGCGCTCGTGAGCCGGGGTGATCAGCATCTTGTGGCTGCTGATCTGAACAATCGTGACGGCGGTATCGTCTCCAGCCAGGGCGCGCTCGACCTCGCCCTCACGGGGCAGCTGGACAACCGCGATGCCGCACTGATCAGCGCCCAGGGCGAACTGCGGCTGCAGGCCCGCGACACGAACAATCAGGCAGGACAGGTCGTCGCCGGCCAGGCGTTGCACGTTCGCGGCACCAGCCTGGACAACACGGCCGGTGTGCTCAGCAGCGGTGCGGCCCTGAATCTGGCCTTGCAGGGCAACCTGCTCAATGCCGGTCAAGGGCAACTGGCTAGCGTCGGCCCGCTACGTATCGACGCTAGTCACATCGATAACCGTGGGGGGAAACTGGCCAGCCAGGGCTTGCTCACACTGTTTGCCACCAGCCTCGACAATGCCGACGGAGGCAGCCTGTTGGCGCGTCAGGCACTGGCGATCCGCCTTGCTGCTGGCCTGGACAACCGTCGCGATGGGTTGATCTACAGCCAGACAGATGGCCTGGACGTCGAAGCGCGGAGCGTCCTCAACGACGGTGGTGCCCTGCAGAGTGAAGGTGATCTGAGCGTACGGGCTGATACCGATCTGAGTAGCCAACAAGGTCGTATGGTCAGCGTCGGTGGCGATATGCACCTTCGCGCGGCGAATCTGGACAATCAGCGCGGAATACTCGACAGCGCGGCTGGCAACCTGCAATTGGACATCGTCGGGTTGGTCGACAACCGTGACGGTACGGTGCAGGGGCGTAGCCTGGGCGTGACCAGCGCCGATTTCGATAACGCCGATGGGCATTTTTCGGCGCTCGTCGGCGATAGTCGTATTCAGGTTCAGGCATTCAATAATCGAAACGGCGGCCTCTATGCTGAAGGTGCGCTTGAGCTGCGCGCCGACAGCATGGTCAACACCAATGGCCAGGTATCGGCCCGCGATATCGACGTCAGCCTCGGCGGTGCGCTTAATAATCAGGGCGGCCTGATCGAGAGCACGAGCCAGATGCTGCTGCGCGCCACCAGCCTTGATAACCAGGGCGGCAGGCTGCGTTCGTTGGGCAACGCCGGTGCCACACGCTTCGACATCGAAGTATTGAACAACCGTGATGGTCTGATCGAGACCGCCAACGCGAACCTGCTGCTTCAGGTCGGCACGCTGGATAACCTCGATGGCCGTATCCGGCACCTGGGCTCTGGCACCTTCGGCCTCACCACTGCCCAGGTACTGGCGGCCGGCGGCAGTCTGGTCACCGGCGGAGCGCTCGACGTCAGCGCCGCCACCTGGGTCAACAGCAGTCTGTTACAAGCCGCTCGTCTGGTGCTGAACGTGGGCCATTTCACCCAGACCGCCACCGGCCAGCTGTTGGCCAGCGACGCTTTCAGCGGTAGCGGCGACACCTGGGTCAACCACGGCGTGCTGGCCAGTGATGGCGACTTGCGCGTGACGCTCAGTGGCGGATACAGCGGCGAAGGCCGCCTGACCAGTCTCGGCGACCTGAGTCTGCGCGCAGCCGATGTCGCCATGTCGCAGAACGCCCGCATCAGCGCAGGTGGTCTGGCTGACATAAGCAGCAGTGGTCGGCTGGGTAACCAGGGCATCCTCACCTCGGTAGGCGACCTGAGCCTAGCCGCGACGCAACTGGATAACCGTGGCACCGTTGGCGGCAGTGCCGGCCTGCGCATCACCACGCCACACCTGAGCAACGAGAGTGGTCTGCTCTTCAGTGGTGCAGACATGACGCTGCAGGTGGGCGATTTCGTCAACTACCAGGCAGATGTCTACAGCCTGGGCAATCTGGACATTCTGGGCCAGGTTCCTGGCAGTCCTGCCAACCTGGTCGACAACAACTCCGGGACACTGGAGAGCACTGGCGACCTGCGCATCCAGGCGGCGACCCTGCGCAACCAGCGCGACCATTTCGCCACCGAGCAGCAGCGGGTGTCGGGCAATATCAATGTCTACTGGGACGATTTCTGCGACGGCAGGGGATGCGAGTGGTATTTCACCTCGGTAGAGCGCTTTGAGGATGTAGCCCTCGACGGCAGCACCTCTGCTGCCGCGCATATCGGCGCCGGCGGCGACCTGAACGTCAGCGGCAGCATGTTCGACAACCGCTACAGCACGGTGTCGGCCGGCGGTGACATTGGTATCGATACCGACGTGTTCAACAACATCGGTGCAGGCGGTGGCGAGGAGCGGCACCTGCGCTCCGGGGTGTACACCCGGGACCGCGGTATCTACCACACCTTCATTCATCAGGCGAACCTGTTCAACCAGTACAACAACCCGGCGTCGCCCAACTACGCACCAACCACGCTCTCGCGTGACCAGGTGATCCGTTCCGCCCCCGGTGGGTACTTCGAACAGTCTTCTTATGTCGTACCGGTCAGTGGCAGTGCCGTTGCGTCGGCCATCGTCCAGGCGGCGGGCGCGGTCAATATCACGGCCAGGGAGCAGCTCAACAACAGCGTGCTGCGCTCCGCCACCGCCTATGTTGGTGACATCTCCAGACATGTCGACACCTCGGTGGTTGCCAGCGCCGCCCCGCTACTGGCGATCACCACGCAATTGCCTCCCGATCTGGCGCATAAACAGGTCAACCCCTTGACCTTGCCAGGCTTCAGCCTGCCCACCGGGCAGAACGGCCTGTTTCGTATCAACCAACTGGCGGGCCAGGCAGCCGTCGCCAGTACAGCAGGCGACTACACCGATCTGCGTTTACCGGCTGTGGTCAATCCTGGCCAGGAGATGACACTGCCAGGCGGTGTTGGTAGTGATCAGTCCAGCCGCCCCACCAGGGCCACAGTGCCTCTGGCGATCAACGGTCTGCAGGGTGTCGAACGCCCGGCTATTCCTGGCAGGCACCACAGGTACCTGATCGAAACCAACCCGGCCTTGACCGAGCTGGGTCGTTTCCTCAACTCCGATTACATGCTTGGGCAACTGGGCTACGACCCTGACCAGGTGCAGAAACGTCTGGGCGATGGCCTCTACGAGCAACGCCTGATCCGCGAAGCCATCATCGCTCGGACTGGCCAGCGCTTTGTTGCCGGGCGAAACAGCGACGAAGCCATGTTCCGTCACCTGATGGACAACGCCATCGCCAGCAAGGATGCGCTGGACCTGTCGCTGGGGGTGAGCCTGAGTCCCGCCCAGGTTGCGGCGCTGACGCACGACATCGTGTGGATGGAAGAGCAGGAAGTACTGGGCGAAAAAGTTCTGGTGCCCGTGCTCTATCTGGCCCAGGCCGAAGGCCGTCTGATGGCCAACGGCGCGCTGATTCAGGGGCGCGACATGACCCTGATCAGTGGCAACGACCTGAACAACAGCGGCACGCTGCGGGCGAGCAATAACCTGACTGCCAAAGCAGCCAATGTCGATAACCGTGGCCTGATCGAGGCCGGCAATCGCCTGGAACTGCTGGCAGAAGGCAGCATCCGCAACGCGGCAGGCGGGATCATTGCGGGGCGTGATGTCAGCCTGAGTGCCCGCGCTGGCGACATCATCAACGAGCGCAGCATTACCACGGTCAGTGGTGGAGACCGTGGCTACCAGTACCGTGCCGACGTGGTGACGGCGGCCTCGCGGATCGAAGCAGCGAACGATCTGGCGCTTGGCGCCGGGCGTGACATTCGCAGTCAGGGCAGCGTGATTCAGGCCGGTGGTGATGGACGCCTGGCGGCCGGGCGCGACGTGCAGATCACCAGCCAGCGGGAGGAAGACAGCTACAGCTACCAACGGCGCCGAGAAACCGGCAACCAGTACCAGGTAGTGCAGCACGCCAGCGAATTGCAGGCAGGCGGCGACCTGGCCATCAGCGCCGGGCGTGACCTGGGCATCGTTGCCAGCCGCGTACAGGCGACCAGCGATATCAACTTCCAGGCAGCGGGCGATCTGGTGGTAGCCGCTGCGGCCAACGAAAGCCATGACGAGTCGTACCGCAAGCACGCGGGCAAAAAGACCCAGCGCATTGAAACCAGCGTCAGCCAGCAGCAAGCCGAAGTGGGGGCCGGTGGCAGCCTGATTGCGGTGGCGGGCGCCGATATGGAGCTGGTGGCCAGCGATCTCCGTAGCGGTGACGACGCCTTCCTGTATGCCGGCGAACAACTCGCCCTGCTCAGTGCGCAAAACAGCGACTACTACCTCTACGACATGAAGAAGAAGGGGCGTTGGGGCAGCAGGAAAACCCAGCGCGACGAAGTCACCACCATTCGCAATGTCGGCACCTCCATTACCAGCGGCGGTGACCTGACGCTGGTCAGCGAAGGCGATCAACGCTACCAGCGCGCCCGTCTGGACAGTGGCAACGACCTGACGCTGAACAGCGGTGGTGCCATTACCTTCGAGGCGGTGAAGGACCTGGATCAGGAGAGCCACGAGAAGAGCAAAAGCAGCTTGGCGTGGACCTCTGCCAAGGGTAAGGGCACCACCGACGAGACCGTGTTACAGAGCCAATTGATCGCCCAGGGCGACCTCGTGATCAAGGCCGTGGACGGTCTGAACATCGACATCAAGCAGGTTGATCAACAGACCGTCGGCCAGACCATCGATGCCATGGTCAAGGCCGATCCGGGCCTGGCCTGGCTGAAGGAAATGGAGCAGCGCGGCGACGTGGACTGGATGCGCGTCAAGGAAGTGCACGACAGCTTCAAGTACAGCCACTCAGGGTTGGGCGGCGCGGCGATGATCGTGACCGCCATCATCGTGACCTACCTGACAGCGGGGGTGGCGAGCGGGATCGTGGCAGGCGCCACCAACGCCGCTGCTGGCTCTACGATGGCTGCAGCCAGCGCGGCCACGGCTACCACTGCAGCAACCAGTGCCGGTCTCGGCAACATCATGGCGTCCGCCGTACTGACATCCGCAGCCAGTGGGGCTGCCATCAGCACGATCAACAACCGTGGTGATCTGGGGGCGGTACTTAAGGATGTGACGTCCAGCGATTCCTTGAAGGGATACGCGACCACAGCGGTAACCGCAGGTTTTACTGCGGGAGTGCTGGACAGTGCCTTCGGTGTAACGGGCGACAACGTCAACAGAATCACCAAAGGATTCGACCTGAGCAAACCTGCCGACCTCGCCAAGTTCGGTTCCTACCTGGGGGTGCAAGGCGGCGTTCAGGCCGCAGCACAAACCGCCCTGCAGGGCGGTAGCCTGGGCGACAACCTGCGCAGCGCCTTGACCAACCAGGTTCAGCATCTTCTGCAGGCCGGTGCATTCAATGCCGTGGGCGATTTCGCTGGCGGCAAGTGGGTAGACGGTATCCAGCTGGATGACGGCAGCCCTGGAAAAGTCGCGCTGCATGCAGTGGTGGGTGGTTTGCTCAGTGAAGCGACCGGCGGGGATTTCAAAACGGGCGCCCTGGTGGGAGGAGCCAACGAACTTCTGATCGAACAACTGTCCGGCGCCATCAAGGGCAACAAGAACCTGGAACTGGCTGTATCCCAGCTGATCGGCGTTGCAGCCGCGAGCGCGACCGGTGGCGATATGGCCAAGGCTGTGGAACTGGCGAAGAACGCGACGGCGTATAACCGGCAGTTGCATCCGGATGAAATTAAGTTCGCTTCCGATGATGAGCGTGTCAAACGTTATGCCGCTCAAGCCGGAATATCGGAAGAGGCTGCACGTGAAGAATTATTGCGTTCTGCTGCGGCGATGGTCGATAGGGGTTGGAACGAAGCTCTAAGTATTAGCGATGGAAATACCCCGCGGGCGACTAGTTTTTTAAGGGCGGAATTGTCCCAGAGCCAGTCTGGCCTCTTTCAGGTCACCTTAGCGGAATACAACAACGAGAGATTGGGATTGAAAGAGCTATTCAGTGATAGAGACGCACTGAATACGCTGGTGCGGGATGTCGCTCTGGTTGATCCGTTAGCCTACAAAACTGACCCTAAATTTTTCCAAGAAGCTTTGAACGCCAAGGGACTTGGTAGTCAGGACGGGTTTGGAAATGCGATTGAAGGCGCGATTTCAGGGCCATCGAAGGCTGCTATCTGGTTGATGGGCGCCGCCAATTGCCCTTCTTGTGCCCTGACAGATATTCAAGGAGCTTGGGATGCGGTCACGGATCTTCCGGAGGAGCTAAGTTACAGGGCTTATTTGGATAACCTGCATATTATGCAGGGCAAGGGTGCTAGCGTCGTTCAGCTGAATGCGTCATCAACAACCGCGCTGGGAATAGACGTTGGGCTTTCGGTTTCTCCGGTGCTGGGCGGGAAAGCGATGGCAGGCACGCTCTTAAAAAACGCAGGTCCAAAAGTGGCAGCGGAGGTTCCCAAGCTGGCTAGCCTTAGCAAAGTCACGGACGAGATGAGGGCCAATCCCTACCATCCGGATTGGCAGCGATACTCCGGTAGTGAGCCTAAAGCAGTTGGGGCGGATGTTGTTAGCGGAGGTGCACAAGCAGTGCATCCAAAGTCCCTAATTGGAAGGCAGGGCCGAGACGAAATATCTGGGGCACATGTAAAACGATTGACAAAGGATATGAAGGCTAATGGGTATGATGCTAACTACCCTATCGATGCGGCTAATGTGGACGGAAAGCTGATCATTCTTGATGGGCATCATCGCGTGCAGGCTGCTTCAAAAGCAGGGGTTCAAAATGTGCCAGTCAATGTGCACAATGTAACCAGAGAACAGGCTGATCAGCTTATGCGAGAAGCTGCTGAAGTTCGAGCGAGGGATTAAAAAGTGAAGTCATCAGTTGATATGAATGCTGTGCTTCTCCTTGTAAGGCTTCAATGCCGGTTGATGCTTGAATTCTCCGCCTTATATCCCAGTGTTAAGGACTTTAAATGGCTTCTTGACTTCCCAGCTAGTGGGGAAGTACTCGTTGATGGTCGTCAATGGTGGTTTGTTAAACACGGCGCAGGTTTGCGTTTTGAAAAAAAATCCTGTGAGCCACATTGGGTTGTAGATATCCATAGGTATGTTGATGAGCCAAGAATTATTGATGATTGGCGACTGCTTCAGTTCTTTGAGTCATGCGGAGGATATGTGGATAAGAATGAGGTTTTATATTTACTTGGAGAGATGTGCTCGAAAGGTTATTTGCTTGATCAAGGTGACGGTAACTATTTTTTAAGACAATAGGGGACAGACCACGTTTATTTGTCTAGGGTTATGGGATTCCATGGAGGGAAGGTCTATATGCCACGTCGAGCACGCATTTCATTGCCAGGTGTTTCACTTCATCTGATACCGAGAGGGAATAATCGCTCAGCCTGTTTTTACGCTGACGAGGACTATATTTTTATCTGGATGTATTGACGGAACAAGCGAAAAAGCAGGGATGTGCGATCCATGCCTGGTGTCTGATGACCAATCATGTCCATTTGTTGGTCACGCCTGAAAGGCCTGATAGTGCAGGACTCATGATGAAGGGGCTAGGGCAGCGCTACGTACAGTATGTTAATCGTACTTACCGCCGTAGCGGGACGCTGTGGGAAGGTCGTTTCCGCTCTTGCCTCATGCAGGAAGAGGCATATGTTTTGGCTTGCTATCGATACATTGAGATGAATCCTATCCGTGCAGGCATGGTTGAACACCCGGCCGAATATCGCTGGTCGAGCTACCGGATCAATGCACAGGGTGAACGCTCAGTGCTGTGCTGCGCACACCCTCTCTACCAAGCATTGAGTCGAGATGAAGGGCTTAGGGCTGAGGCTTATAGAGAGTTGTTCCGCTATCAGCTAGACCCAGGGTTGGTTGATCAAATACGTGCTGCGACAAATGGGAATTACGCATTGGGTAGTCCAGAAGTTTTCTGCCGAAGTGGAAGCGGCGTTGGGGCGGAGAGCCGCAAGAGGTAAGCCTGGGCGTCCCAAGGTCACGCCCGATCTCTAGTAGAAACGTGGTCTGTTCCCTATTGTCCTGTACTTGTCTAAAGAGGCAGAAATTCCCAGTCGAGTTGATGCAGGACTGTCGCTGGAAGATCAGGCTAAACAGGCGTTTGCCATGAGGAATGATTTAAGGTCTACAGCTAGAGAGTTAATCTCTAACAGAGATATGGCAGATTTTTTGAATAAGAGCGATCCCAATAGGGCATAGTTCGGAGAACGCCAATAAATACTCGTCACAAGGTCTTTCTGGGGATGATTTGTGGCGCAAAATTATCGAAAAATCCCATTCGTCTAGAGCAAGCGTGAATAATGGGTTGGGGATGTGAGCATGAATCGTTTTTCTGAGTCTAGTTCCGAGTTTGGTCATTTTGTCTATTTTAATGAGTATGAAGAAGAAAGCTTTGAGGGGTTTGTTGGTGTTGTTTTGAAAAAACTAAATGCAGAAGAAATAAAGCGTGAGCAAGGCCCTTACTCTATTCTGGTTGCTATTGAATATGCAAGGCATAGGCTTGTTTTGACAAGCGGCTCATTCGAAGGATGCTACATATCTCTAGACAAAAGTGAGGCATGGTTAGCGAAAAAAATTATAGAGTTATTCTAGCTTAACTAGTTGGTGCAAAGGAGGTAAGTAAGCTCCCCTGTTCCCAACGATCTTCCGACCAAAATACATATGGGGCAGCAAGGAAAGCATATCAAGGTCACAATAATTTTGAGGGCGGGCGTAATTATTTTAACGATGGCGTCGACCCAGCCAGGCGCTCCAGCAAGCCTGATGAGGGAATATTTGCTAATACCGACATGGTGGTTACGGCAGATGGGATCTATGACGAGGGCGGCAATGGATTTTTGGTGGGGACGGGAAGAGTTTCGTTCAGATACTGCCAGACGCGAACGTTGATGCGATCCGCTATGTGGCTGACAACACAAGTGGCTATGCATGGGATGACCGATCGCTAGGAATCCGGCCCGAGCCACAGCAGATGCAGCATGTTTTGGAGTTCCCTAGATGCATTTCCTGCGCGGCGGGTTTTTCGTACACCTTGAACACGGTCGATATGCGAACCCCTAGTCAAATAGCGGCTGATCAGCGGGCTTTCACTTTAGGAGTGGCATCGTTGGCTGGGTTGCCTATTTCCGGTGCAGGTCTACTCGTCAATTACGGAGTGCGCCCCGTATTGATGGGGAGTGGAATAAGCTCTGGTTTTGACGCGCTAGGCCAGTTGATAGTTGGTGGCGAGTACCGTCCAGGCCAGACAGTGATTGCCGGGCTAACAGGTGGGATGGTTTATCCTTTAGCTGGAGGAAAATTGCTAGGTAATGCATTGCTTGGCGCTTCGGTGGGGGCGGCGAATGCAGCTACTAATAATTATGTTTATTCTGAAAGTAAAAATATTGGCGAGGCAGCTGCTATCGGAGCTTTTGCTGGTTTTGCTGGCACCGCGGCTGGTCTAGGGATGTCAAATTTAGCAGCCGGAGTTCTTCCATATCGAATTGGGGCTTCGATAATTGATCCGAATAAGGCAATTCTTTTGCAAAATATCGGGGTGAGAAATCCTTATCCCGAACGCATAGGAAGTTTTTCCGATACGTTAGTAGGGGAAGGTGTCCCTTTGGTCTTTGATAAGTTGAAAAATGAGAGTGATTAAAGGTGAGTGTGAGAAAAGACAAAGGTAATGATTTTTTTGACTTTAGAAGTTTGGCAGGCATTTTTCGAACTATTGCTGTTGTATTTGTATGCTGTTTCGCTATATGGAATATGCATCATGTCTGGCTTTGGTTAAGTTCTGTACTTGGGTTCGATTATGTCCTGGCGACCGAAGGCATGGTTCGCAATCGACGGTTCTGGGCTGGTACTCTATTTTCTTTTGTGCTGGTGGTTGGCGTAATAAATTTTGTATGGCTGGATTTATATGATTCCGAAGAGCGAGAATAGATTGCTTTTGTTTCATTCTTAAATGTCTAGGCTTAGCTAGTTATTTCTAGAGTGGAGTAAATTTTTGATGGGGTGGTTTATGAGTAGTGAAAGTGAAAAAGAAGCGAAGCTCTCAGTGCTAGCACACGTTCTTTGCGGCTGGCCTATTTTGCTGGCTACTGTGGGTGGAATAATTGGAGGGGTTCTCGGCGTTGCGGCGTATACGTTGAATGTTTCTATCTACAAATCTGAGATGCCGAGAAGGAAGAAAGTAATTCAGAACCTGCTTTCAGGCTTTGGTGCATTTGTCGCGTGGTTAGTATTTGCTACAGTAATGACGGGGCTGAGCTCCTAGATTTTAAATATGGCTGATGAGTTTTCATCAATAGTACTTGTGATGAATGCGATGCGGTGTTGCGTAACGCTCTATACATTTTTTTAGTCAGGCTTGGTGCTATAGAACTTGATAAGTCACGGGTGGTTGGCGGCTCTCAGGAAATCGAAGTCACAGAGATTGAGTTGATGGGCGGGAAAATTAAAGTCAGAAACATTCATAAGCCTTACTATATTCGGGTCTAGATTAATTGTGAGGGAGCGGCCGCTAAAGTTCGTCAGAAACGTTCTCTCTAAGGAAGATGTGCAGTAAGCCAGTTTCAACTGATCTGAATTGATCTGGCACCGGCCATGAACTGCTGGTCGCTGAGCTGGATGCTCAGTACCAGAACATGGCCGATGACCAACGGCAGAAGCTGCTGGTGATGAACTCTCAGCTGGTGGGTGTCTTTACCGCTGGGCTGCAGGGTGGGGATGAGCAGAGCCTGCAGGTGGCTTCGGCGGTGGCTGGGAGTGCGACCAGTTACAACTACTTGAACCACGCTGAAGCCGAAGAGCGTTTGGAGAGCCATCAGGCATGCCAATCCGGGATTAAACGGGCCTGCGACCGACGTGATCAACTCGATCTGCTCGACAAGCAGCGAGATGCGGAGCTCAAGCTCGCCTGCCGAGGGGCACTGGACAGTGCGACGTGTAAAACATTGCGAGCAAATGCAGTTGCTGCGATGGAAAGCTACGGTCCGTACAAGGACAGTGCAGAATGGCGAGCGCTACATGATGAGCTGATCCGAAATGATCTGGAGGCTTATACCAAATATTCGCCATCCCGAGAGTTTGAGAGCGTACGGGATATTCTGGCGCAGACGCCGGCAGGCTTTGTAGATGAAACCTTGCTGGCAGTTGCTAGTTTGTCCGGTCCAGGGAGGGGGCTGGTTAGCAAATCGGATGAGGTTGGTGCAAAAGAAAATACGGTGGGCTCTGCCCATGCGAAGCGTGGGAGCCATCAGTGAAGGGGGCTCAGGGGTGTCGCTCCCCTCAGCCAAGGCGACTCGCACTTCGACCCGCGCCCATCACTTCACCCGCTTGCTCACCACCTCGCCCGTCTCGGCGTCTTCCAGCCAAATGTCCAGTCGGCTAAGGCCGATGTAGCGCGAGCGGGCCATGATTTTCTGGCCGGGTTTGCCGGTGAATTCCAGGTCGGCGAACAGGAAGTGCTGGGGCAGGCGGTACTCCAGCTGGATGGTGTAGTGGCCGGGGATGAGGACGGCGCGTTGGGGCGAGTCGTTCTTGTAGTAATAGGTCGAGAACGGGATGTTGCCGACTTTCTTGTCGTTGATTCGGATGATGTTCAGGTCGGGCTCCAGGCTGAGGAAGCGTCGGCCTTGCTGGTCGGCGTGGGTGTCGGTTTCGACGACGGTGTAGCGGGACTCATCGACTGTCGCCAGGTCCGTACCGATGTTGCTGTAGGTGGGCATGTCCGCACAGCCGCCCAGGGTCAGCAGGGCGGCGGCCAGTGCCGCGGTGATGATTCGCATGCTTGTCACTCCTTAAGGTCTAGTTCGGCAGCCCGGGCAGTACCTGTCTACCCAGGCGGTACACGGCTCAGCGCACCCGATTCAGGATGTAGTCGAAGCGCTCTTGGTCGATGAAGAAGGAGTGCTGGATCTTCTCGGGGTCGGCCACGGGCGTGAGGATCGAGGGGTGCATGCTCTTGTGGTAGGGGTGGGTGAACAGGCTTTGCTTTTCCGAGTAGGCGAAGCTCTGGTAGTGCAGTTCAGCCCCGCTCCAGCTCACTTGGTTGTAGAGGTGGCGCCAGTTTTCCGAAGGGTCGTGGTTCAGCCGGGCGTTGCCGGTGGCGTCCTTGATGACTTCGATCTGCACGACGCCCTCGTCGTCCGCCCATTTCCCCACGTAGCGGTCCAGGTTGGCGTTCGCCGGGATGGCAGGGTTGGGAACGAAGTCGTCCGCCTGGTAGGGCAACTGCTTGCGTGCATCGACCACCGACTTTTCGTACAGGACGCACAGCGGGGCGATCTTGTCGGTTTTGAGGTAGGTGAATTGCAGGTCCAGGCCTTCGAGGCTCATGGCCAGTTTCATGAGCCCCGGCGTGAGCGTCAGCACTTGCAGGTCGAAGTCGCGCTGGGGCGAGGTGAGGTGCAGGGTCTGGCCGTCTGCGCTGAAGCGGTAATCGGCCACTTCCACGTCCCGGTCTTTCTGCTCGGCGCAGTTGAAGGCATGCAGCCGGCTTTTGCCGTCGGCGGTGTACTCCACCACGTTGGCGACGCCATTGCGCAGGGGCATCATGGCCCAGATGCCGATGATCGCGGCCTCGTTTCCCGTGGCAGGCAGCGTGCGTGCGTCCTTCTGGCCGGTGCCTGTGCAGGCGCTCAGCAGCACGGCTGCCAGGGGCGCGAATAACCATTTGTTCAACACGATCTCCTTATCGACCTGCGTTCAGGTCCGTCGTCTGACTGTAAAAACCTTCACGCGCCCCATGATCGGGGAGCGTCATTCCATCGATTCGATCTGCCAGTCCCAGCGCCCCATCGGGCCGTTGTCGCTGGTCTTGATGAACAGCCGGTAGTCGCTCAGGTACCAGTGCTCTTCGACCCAGGTCATCAGCCGCGACTTGAGGCGGATACAGGTGAGCGGCTTGGCCGTGCCCTTGAGCGCCGGGTGGAGACGGCTGGCCGCCTGCTCGAGGCCGACCTGGCAGGTGACGGTGTTGGCGTTGCTGGTCGCGTCGCTATCGGCGGATGGCGTCTTGCGGAACGTGCGGGTGTAACTGATCTCGCTGCTCGCGGGTACGTTTATCCAGTCGCCGGTGAAGCTCAGGCCGATCAACGCCGGGGAGTTCGCTTCTTCCTGGCCGCTTTTGCGGTTGCGCGAGCGGGACGCCAGGTCGAACAGGCCCTGGAAGCTGAGGTGGACGGAGGCCGGGTTGGTGATCGGGTCCAGGGTCTGCACCAGCAATTGCCCGGAGGCGGGGTCGGTGGAGAGGAAGTGGTCCTGCGGCAGGTCTTCGGCGTCCATGCCGTTGAAGAGCCGTACGGTATAGCGAAGGTTCACCTGATGCAGCGTACGGGTTGGCGCAGGCAGCGCCAGCGCCTCGATGGCCGCCAGCACCTCTGGCTCGGCCTCGGGCGTATCGAATAGGGGCGGCAGTGGTTGCCGCTCCTGGGCCGCTGGTAGCTTGGCCAGCTCGACGGCAGGCTGGCAGGCAGCCTTGAACACCCGCTGCTGGTCAGGCGTGGCGGCGCTCAGCGGTTGCTGGGTCGCCTTGGGTTCCAGGCGGCCACCGTAGACCGCGCCGTTGGTGATGAGGTTGAACTGGCTGGCCATCATCAGCGTCTGCTGCGCGCAGTCCATGACCAGCCGCTCGCGGGTATGGCCGACGAGCGCGGCGCCGTTCGGGGTGAAGGTGAAGTGCAGCGGATTGTGCCCGACCCAGACACTCAGCAAGCCGTTTTCCCGTTGCAGGCTGTTGTGGTCAAGCATCAGCCAGTCCTCGCCGTCGGCCTGCGCCAGGGCGCGCCAGTCCGGCACCGCTCGCTGGGTGCAGGCCTGCTGCAATTGGGCGCTGTGGTGCAATTGCTGGAGCTGGGCGTCCGGCAGGCTGTTTTCCTCGGCCCCTCGCTCAGCGAAGGCGGCCAGGCCACGGGCGGTCGGGTAGTACATGCTGCCGACGGGCTCGGTGCAGGAGGCATCGAAGCGTGCGAGCAGGCGCTCACCGTCGGGGCTGGTGACCAGGTAGGTCACCCGGTCGCCTTCGCGCACGATGCTGTGCGGGTTCGCCGGCAGGGCGATGGCGTTGTCGAAGACCGCCAGACCCGGATGGACCGTGGGTTCCTTGGGCGTTGGGGTGGAACTGCAGCCGGCCAGTGCCAAGGCCAGCAATGAAATTCCCAGGGCAAGCGGGTAGCGGGTGCGAACGTCCATGCGCGTAAAGTCCTTTGAGCGAAGGCGCGAATTGTATCGGCCCGGCAGGGGCGGCTTCGACCGTTTTTTCCTCCGGTGTCCCTAGCTGTGGCCGGCCGCACACTCCGCGTCTTCGCCATGGCGCTTGCCCGTTGCGCCCACGCCCGCCTATAGTTCGCCGGTCGCTGCCAATTCGGCGACCGGGTTTGGCGACCCGTTTGGAAACTTGGCGCACAGGCGCCCCACGACCATTGCAGGCGCTTTTTTTGTGCCTGCGATGCTGTGTCATGGTGGCCGTGCGTGGGAGACCTTCGGGTCTGCCGGGTTCCAAGTTTCCCGGTTCGCCAACCTGCGCACGGCTGCCACCCAATTTCGTTTGGCGACGATTTGTGGCAGCTCCATGGACGAACTTGGAGCATCACCCATGAAGGATTCATGCACGCCCCCGGCCCATGCGGCCGCTGCAACCACCCTCATTCCGTTCCACACCAGCAACCCCGCCGGACAGCCGCTGTTCGCCGTGCTGCCGGGAGTGCCGTTGGCCGATGCTCTCGACAATGCCTACAACCTGCTGGACGTGGCGCAGGGCCTGACACTGCGCCTGAGCGAACCGGGGCCTGTGGATAACGAACAGCTCGGCCACGCCTGCACCTACCTGGTGGCAATGGCCAAGGCCACGCTGCGCAGCTGCATCGAAGGCATGGCGCAGCAGGCCCCGCCCGTGGGGCGCTGATCCCGCGTAGGAGCGGACTTGTCCGCGAGCTTTTCTTCGGCGGTTAGAGCGGCGTGAGGCATAGGCCGCCGAGCTCGCGGCCAAGGCCGCTCCTACAGGGTGGGTATGCCAGCCAAACGCTCGCCGCTGAAGCGCCTCCCACGGGAGCTGTCGCCTTCAAAAGGTTCTTCAGCCTGATCGTTCCCACGCTCTGCGTGGGCATGCATCCCGTGACGCTCCGCGTCACCCGCCGATACCGACTCGGCCGATCAGGTGGCGTCGGTGGATTGGTTGGCCGGACGCCGGGGCGCGCAGCGAACCCGCAGGGCCGCTCGCGCGCTTATTCCCCGCTGTCGATCACGGCGTGGTGGCGTCGGCGGTCGTCGGGGCCGGGCAGGGGCCGTTGACGTTGCCGGCCAGGCGTTCGACGCTGTTGAGCACGTTGTTGCCCTGGTCGACACGCTGGGCGTTTTCTGCGACCTGCACGCGTTGGTCGTAGCTGGCGCCGCTGCCGTTGATGCTGTGCTGGGTTTCCACCAGCGAGCTGCCGATCTGCAGCAGGTTGCGGCCGGTGGCGATCAGGCTGCTGGTGGCGCTCGGTGCGCACGGGTCGTTGGCGGTCTGGCCGTTCTGCAGGCCCTGGGTCTGAGTGTTCTGGGCCAGGCAGCCAGTCAGCGTCAAAAGCAGTGGCGCGATGAACAGTGTGCCTAGCGCTCCCTTGATGTTCATTCGATACTCCTTTCGGTCACGGGGCCTCGACCCTGTGCCGAAGCGATACTCAGGAGTCTATTGAGCGCTGCCCGGGGTCGGAATAGTACGGGTGTACTAGGGTTCCCGGTGCACGGCGCTGATAGCGTTTCGTGTGTTCGGACGACAACCGCCCGGGGCCGTGCAGCGGCGCCGGGCGCATTCGCAAGGAACCCCGATGCCCGCCACCCCGCCTCGCCCCCACGACACCGAACGCGCCCAGGCCGTGGTGCGCCTGGTCATCGCGCCCCTGGCCACCGGCTACATGCTGTGGACCTACCACGAGGCGATGCTCACTGCGCAGGCCACCTGGCTGCTCGTCTCGGCCAGCAGCCTGTTCTGCGTGGCGTCGCTGGTGCTCTGGCTGGACATCGTCCGGCGCCCGGGCAATCGCCCCCGCAGGCGCCTGTTCGCCGTGCTCATCGACTACAGCTGCATCACCGTCACCCTGGCGTTTGGCGGCGAGGCGATGCTGCCGGTCTACGCCATCCTGCTCTGGGTCACGGTGGGCTATGGCTTGCGCTATGGCTCGCGCTACCTGCTGCTGGCGACGATCGCGGCGCTGGGGTCGCTGGCACTGACCACGAGCATTTCCGCGTACTGGCAGGCGCAGCCGTTGCTGGTGGTCACGCTGCTGCTGACCACGGTGGTGGTGCCGGCCTACATGAATGCGCTGCTCAAGCGCTCGCGCCTGTCCGCGGAGGCCGAGCGGGCGGCCAACCTGGCCAAGTCGCAGTTCCTGGCGCAGGCCAGCCACGACCTGCGCCAGCCGATCCATTCCATCAGCCTGTTCACCGCCTGCCTGCGCGACGGCACGCTGGACGCCGAGCAGGGGCGGCTGGTCGACAACATCGATAAATCCCTGCACAGCGTGTCGCGGCTGTTCCGCTCGATCCTGGACATGTATTCGCTGGAGAGCGGCCGGGTCGCGCCGCAGCTGGAAACCCTGGCGCTGCACACGCTGCTGCAGCAACTGGTCCAGCAGAACACCGAGGCCGCGCGCTGGGCCGGGGTCGAGGTGCGGCTGCATTGCCCACCGCTGCAGGTGCGCGCCGACCCGGCGCTGCTCAGCACCATGTTGCAGAACCTGCTTTCCAATGCCCTGAAGTACGCACCGGGGCGGCCGGTGTTGATCGGCTGCCGGCGGCGCGAAGGCGGCGTGAGCATCGAGCTGTACGACCAAGGCCGGGGCATTGCCAAGCGGCACCTCGACAGCGTGTTCGAGGAGTTCTACCGCGTGCGCCAGGTGCGCGACAACGATGTGGAAGGCATGGGCCTGGGGCTGGCCATCGTCAAGCGCCTGGGCGACCTGATGGGCCTGGAGATCCGCATGCGCTCCGAGGAGGGGCGAGGCACCCTGGTGGCCATCGATGGCCTGCAGCCGGTGCAGGCTCCCGTCGTTGCCAGCCCTGCGGTGAAGCGCGAGCCGCTGGCGCCGCGCATGCTCGACGGCCTGCGCGTGTGCTTGATCGAAGACGATGACAACGTGCGCACGGCCACGGCGTCGCTGTTGCAGAAATGGGGCTGCGAGGTCGAAACCTATGCCTCCATCCCGCACGCCGCCCGCCCGTTCGACCTGCTGATCACTGACTTCGACCTCGGCACCGAGGCGTCCGGTGCCGACTGCATCGCCTATGTGCGGCAACTGCGCGGGCGCGACATTCCCGCCGTGGTGCTGACCGGGCACGACGTCGGGCGGGTGCAGGCGGCGGTGAACGATGCGGTGATCCCGGTGCTGTCTAAGCCGGTGCACCCGGCGGAGTTGCGCTCGCTGCTGGTGGCGCTGCGGCTGGAGCAGCCCGCGCTCTGAGGCTCAGCCCAGGCCCGCCTTGGCCGCCAGGGCCGCCAGCGCGGCGCGGCTGCTGACATCCAGGGTGCGCAGCAGCGAGGACACGTGGATGCGCACCGTGAAGGGCGAAATGGCCAGCTCGCGGGCGATTTCCTTGTTCGACAGGCCGCGCGCCACCTGCAGCAGCACCTCGTGCTGGCGCGGTGTCAGCTGGTCCAGCGGGCCGCTTTCGCTGGCGAAGGCCGGCAGGCCCGCCGGGCCGAGGGTCAGCACGAATTCACCGGCCTGCACGGCCAGCAGAGCGTCGACGATCTCGTCAGGTGGGGTGGCCTTGCCGATGAAACCGTCAGCACCCGCAGCCATCACCTCATCGATCAGCGCCCGGTTGTCGACCATCGACACGATGACGATCGAGCTGCGCTTGAAGGCCTGGCGCAAGGCCATCACTGCCTGGGGCGACTGGCCGGGAAACAGCAGGTCGAGCATGAACAGGCTCGGCGCCGGGCCGTCCTGGGCGAGGCGCAGCACTTCGTCCATGTCGCCCGCTTCGAGAATGCTGGCGTGGGGGAAGACGCGTTGCGCGATCCGGCTCAATCCGTCGCGGAATACCGGATGATCGTCGGCCACTATGATGCGATCGTGTGGCGATTGTTTGGATAGGGGCGCGTGTTCCGTCATGGCTCCAGCCTACGGTCATCTCTGGGGTGATACCAGCGTCTGGTTCTCAGTCTGTCGGTCAGCCGCCGGGGCAAGGAAGCCCGGCAGGCCATGCGGATCGAACCCGCTCTGATCTACGGACCGCTGGCCCGGCGCCTCGTTCCTCTGCCTCGCCGCCATCCGTCCGGGCGAGCGTCTGGCTCCTCAAGCCACGCCGTCGATCGGTCGATAACGGGGCATGGCTGTCACATCGCCATTAATTGTGCACAATGCTGTATCCAATAAAAACGACCTGTCTCGACAAACGGGAGACTCCTTCATGCGCCTCTGGCAACGCAGTATTCAGTGGCAGTTGATTCTGAGCATGGGGGCGGCCTTGCTGGCCAGCATCCTGCTCGTGGTGGGCATCTATTCGGCGGTGGTCAACCGCCTGACGGAACGCTATCTGTTGGAGGAGGCTCTTCCGGCCAAGGTATTGGCCATTCGCAATGAGCTGGAGCGGGTGCTGACCGCGCCGATCACCGCCAACGCCGGGATCGCCGGCAACAGCCTGGTGCAGGATTGGCTGGCCGACGGGGAAGACCCGGCGCGGCGCGACGAATTCGCCCGCTACCTGGAGGGCGTGCGCGTGCAACAGGGCGCGCTGACCACCTCCATTGCCGCGCTGGAAAGCGGCAACTACACCACGGGCGAGGGCCTGGCGCGCACCATCAACCGCAACCAGCCGGAGAACCAGTGGTTCTACGCCCTGGTCGACGGCACCCGCGACAGCGTGCTGGAGATCGACATCGACAAGGGCACGCGCCTGCCGACCCTGTTCATCAACCAGCGGATCAAGCGCGACGGCAAGACGCTGGGCGTGTCTGGCCTGGGCTTCAGCCTGGCGGCGATGTCCGAGATGATCCGCGACTTCCGCTTCGGCGAGCGCGGCCAGGTGTTCCTAGTCGACGGCCAGGGCGGGGTGAAGATTCACCCGCAAGCCACCCTCAATGGCAGCGGCCAGTTGAGCCAGCTGTTTGGCGCCGACCCCACGGCCGAACTGCTGGCCAGCGGCGGCAAGGCCGTGCGCTTCGAGCGCGAGGGCGAGACCTTCCTGGCGGTGGCGCAGAAGCTGGATAGCCTCGACTGGCTGCTGGTCAGCGAGGTGCCGGAGGCAGAGATCTACGCCGAGGCGCGCCAGGCGTTGCTGATGACCAGCCTGGTGGGCATTGGCGTGGCGTTGCTGTTCCTGGGCCTGGTGGTGTTGCTGGCGCGGGGGCTGGTGCGGCCGATCCGCCAGGTGACCGCCGCGCTGGTGGAAATCGGCGGGGGCGGCGGCGACCTGACCCGGCGCCTGGACGAATCCCGCGCCGACGAGCTGGGCGATCTGGCCCGGGGCTTCAACCGGTTCATTGGCGGGCAGCGCAGCCTGATCAGCGACGTGCTGGCCACCAGCGAGCGCCTGCGCGGCGCTGTCAGCCAGGTGGCGCAGGTGGTGGAGAACACCGCCGGGCGCGCCGGCCAGCAGCAGGAAATGACCGACATGGTGGCCACCGCGGTGCACGAGATGGGGCTGACCGTGCAGGAGATCGCGCGTAACGCCAGCAGCGCCGCCCAGGCCTCGCACAGCGCCCGGGAAGAGGCGCAGCAGGCGCGTCAGGTGGTGGGGCAGTCCATCGGCCATATCGAGAAGATGTCGTCGGAAATCGGCGGCGCGGCCGAGGCGGTCACCGAGCTGGCGCAGCAGGTGGCGTCCATCGACCAGGTGCTGGCGGTGATCCGCGGCATCTCCGAGCAGACCAACCTGCTGGCGCTCAACGCGGCCATCGAGGCAGCCCGGGCTGGCGAGATGGGGCGTGGTTTTGCGGTGGTGGCGGACGAGGTGCGCACCCTGGCCAGCCGCACCCAGAGTTCCACCGATGAAATCCAGCAGATGATCCAGCGTCTCAAGCAGGGCGCGGAGACGGCGGTCAGCTCCATGCACGCCGGCCAGGCCGCGACCGGCACCGGGGTGGAGGCCAGTCAGCGCACCGGGCAGTCGCTCGGCGCGATTACCGGGCAGGTGGAGAAGATCAACGACATGAACACCCAGGTCGCGGCGGCCACCGAGGAGCAGACCTCGGTTACTGAGGAGATCAACCGCAACGTCCAGGGCATCGCCGACCTGGCTCACGCCACGGCCGGAGAGGTGCGCGGCTGCCGGGAAGACTGCCAGACCCTGCGCGGCCTGGCCGATGACCTGACCCGGCAGATGGGCAGCTTTCGGTTGTAGTTAAGCCTGGACCAGGCGGTTGCGGCCGGCGCTCTTGGCCAGGTAAAGGGCGTCGTCGACGCGCTTGAAGAAGCTCTCGGCACAGGCGTCGCGCTGCAGGTCGAAGCAGCCGACGCCCAGGCTGGCAGTCAGCGGCAGGCTCAGCCCGTTCACCTCGAAGCCTTGCAGCGCCAGTTCGTGGCGAAAGCTCTCGGCCAACTGGTGGGCCTGTTCCAGCGAGGTGTTGGGCATCAGCACGCCGAACTCCTCACCGCCCAGGCGCAGCAGGGCGTCGCTGTCGCGGCGGAATACCTGGCGCATGCGCTCGGCGAAGGCGCTCAGGCAGGCATCGCCACAGGCGTGGCCGTGTTCGTCGTTGACCCGCTTGAAGAAGTCGATGTCCAGCAGCACCAGCGACAGCGAGTGCTGCTGGCGTTGGGCGTTGGCGACCATCACCGGGAACAGGCTGTTGAACTGGTAGCGGTTGCCCAGTTGGGTCAGGCTGTCGGTGCGGGTCAGCACTTCGAGCCGCTCCTGGTGCTCCAGCAGTTTCATTTCCAGGTTGAGGGTGTCGCGGTACTCGCGGTGGCTGCGGGTGAGCGCGAGCACCAGGTAGGTCAGGTAGAACGCCAGGGTGACCAGCGTGACCCGCTGCTGTTCCCAGTCCAGGGCCATGGCGCTCAGGCCCGGCAGGTACAGCAGGAGCAGGGCGATCACCGCGCGGCCCTTGCGCATCGGGAAGTTGAACGCCAGGGCCGTGGTGAAGGCGATGGTGCTGAGGGTGGCGATCAGCTTGGAGTCGGCGAACAGCGAGTCGGACAGGAACCAGGCGTGGGCCAGGCCCCAGCCCAGGCCGGTGACGAATATCAGAATCCAGTGGCGGTCGATCCAGCCTTGCATCGCCTGGGGCGAATCGTCCTCGGGCAGGCGGTGCAGCAGGCGCGCGGCGAGCATCAGGGCGAAGAAGCCACTGCCCACCAGGCACAGCAGCCATTGTTCGCCGGGCGCCGCGCTGAACAGCCAGGTCAGCAGCCAGGCCAACAGGTAGTAGATTCCACCCAGGCGCGTGCGAATCCGGGTGTCCTGGGCCTCGCGCCAGAGGGCGAAGGCATGGGGCTGGCGAGGGGCTTCGGTTGGGCTCATGGCTGTGATCACAAAACTGCGTCCAGCTACATAGTGCTTGAGCCGCGGCAGAAGTGCCACATTGCCATCATCATTGGGCGCATGTTGGTACGGCGGTGCCGCTGGGGAACTTTGCCGGCCTGGCTTGATCGAAACCGCGCGCCTGATGGCGCGGGCTTCTGATGTTGCGTGTGAGAGCGTGGCACCGCCGGATTGAAACATTTGCCGGTCAGACTGCTCACCTTCCCATACGCACGCGAGAAGACGTTGATGATGTCCGCTGCCAAGGGGGTGCTAGGAAAGCTACCCGTCATCAGCCCATGGAAATGGGCGCTGTTGTTGATTCTTCTGGTCCTGGCCTATCAAGTCCGTACCCAGCATCTGGATGACCGCCTGTACTTCTGGGTCACCACGTCCATGCACGAGAACGAATGGGAAAACCGCAGCCTGTGGCTGCCGGAATACCACGTGGCGGTCGACGCCAAACCGGTGCTGGGCGTCAGCGACAACCTCTCCGGGCTGACCTACGACGAGCGCCGCGACCAGCTCTGGGCCGTGCTCAACAACCCCGAAGAACTGCTGGCCATGAGCAAGGATGGCGAGGTGCTTGGGCGCTACCCGCTCAGCGGCTTCGGCGACGTGGAGGGCGTCACCTACCTGGGCGACGACATGCTGTTGCTGGCCGAGGAGCGCAAGCAGGCCCTGGTGGTGGTGCCGTTGCCGGACAAGCCCGGCGCGCTGTTTCGCGAGGACTACCAGGCGCTGACCTTGGGTATCGACCTGGGCGGCAACCAGGGTTTCGAAGGCGTGGGCTATGACCGGGCCGGTGATCGGGTGTTCGTGGTCAAGGAGCATTCACCGCGCAAGCTGTATGAAATCCGCGGGTTGAAATCCAGCCTGGAGGGCGCGTTCGACCTGGAGATCATCGACCGCGAGGACTGGATTCGCCACAGTGTGTTCGCCACCGACCTGTCGTCGGTGCACTACGACGACCGCACCGGCCACCTGGCGCTGCTCAGCGATGAATCCAAGCTGCTGATCGAGCTGGACCGCGAAGGCCAGATGGTCAGCTTCCGCTCGCTGATCGGCGGCTTTGCCGGCCTCAAGGACAGCGTGCCGCAGGGGGAGGGCATGACCTTCGACGATCGGGGCAACCTGTACCTGGTCAGCGAGCCCAACCTGTTCTACCGCTTCGAACGTCACAACTGACGCCCCGGGCTGGCAGGCGCTGCCTGTCGGCCCGTCCCTCGCGTCGCCGGATCAGCCGCGGCGAATCATCCAGATCCCCGCCACGATCAGCAGCAGGCCACCGATCTTGCCCAGGCTGATCGGCGCCTCGCGAAAGCCCGCCCAGCCGAAGTGATCGAGCATCAGCGCCATGCTCAACTGGCCGGCGATCACCAGCACCATGAACAGCAGGGCGCCCACCCGCGGCCCGGCGAAGGCCGCCGTGGCGATGAACATCACCCCCAGCAGGCCGCCGCTCCAGTGCCACCAGTTCAAGCCCTTGAGTGCCGACAGGCCGGGCATTTCACCCCGCGCCAGCACCAGGAGCACCAGCGCAAGGGTGCCCACGCTGAATGAGATCAGCGCGGCGGACAACACGCTGGACACCTGCTTGGACAACTGGCCATTGATGCCGGCCTGCAACGGCAGGCAGGCGCCCGCGACGAAGGGCAGGGCGAGTAGCCACCAGATCGGTGTGGGCATGCGGTTCTCCTGTTTTCGGGGCGCGACAGTATGCCCTGTAACGGTGCGTCGCGCTGCCGGAAAACGGGATCGGCGATAAGTCGATCACCCACTCGCTGATATAAAAAGTGATTGAAAGTTCACTGTTTAATTATCGCTTGCAAGGTGGGGTACTGGTTATAACTTTAGTATTAATCGATTCGCGCATTTATCGGGGGATATATAAACGGTTAATACCAAGTTCAGGGTTGTTCGAGTGGGTGGGTTGTTCTTTGATGAAGCCACGGATGAGGTGTCAGCGGGCCTGAAACTTCATCGTCGACTGATTCACGAGAATGGACGGATTCACTCATGAAAGCATTTACCTGGACACATACCTGCACCGTATTGGCATTGGCGACCGCCGTTTCCCTTGCCGGGTGCAGCAGTGGTGGTGGCGGTTCCAAGAGCTTTGTCGACAGCGCCGGTTCGGCAGGTGGTGATGGCGGTGCGGCCGGTGTCAGCACCCTGGCCACGGCCGAGGTGGCGGACGATGCCGGCGGCGCCCTCAGCGGGATCGGTGACGGCGTGATCGACCTCGGTGACGGTATCAGCAACGTGCCCGTGGGCGGCAGCACGGCCCTGACCGGCGGTGCCGGCGGCCTGGTGTCCTCGGTGGGCCGGGCGGCCAACAGCCTGGGTTCCGGTGTGAGCAATGGCCTGGGTACCCTGGGTACCGACAGCAATGCCGTGGGCACCACCCTGGCGTCCGTCGGCACCGCCACGGGTGACCTTGGCGGTGGTGTATCCGCCCTCGGCAAAGGGGTGGCAGCGTTCGGCGAGACCGACCCGATCAAGCAGATCCCGCTGGTGGGCGGGGTGGTTACCCGGGTCGGAGGTGTGGTCGATGGCGTGGGTGAGCGGGTAACGATGCTGGGCGACACCCTGAGCGTGGCCACGACCAGCGGGCCGCTGGGCAATGCGACCGATGCGGTCGGCGGCAAGGTGCTGGTGCCGGTGGTCAGCCTGGTGGAAGGCACCACCCGCACCATCGGTCATGCCACCGGTCTGGGTGATCCGGTCAATGGCCTGCTGGACAAGACCAGCACCGCGGTCAGCGGGTTGGGCGAAAAAGTCACCGGCGGCGGTGAGAACCCGCTCGGCCAGGTGGTCGGCAAAACCCTTTCCGGCGTGGGCGGCATTCTCGACAGTGCCGGCGGCTATGTGTCCGTCGAGGCCCAGGTGGGTGTCGAGGTCGGCACCGGCGGCGACGGTAACGGCAGCAACAACGGCAACGGCCTGGACGAGGTGCTCAACGCCGTCACCGGGGCCACCGCGCCGGTCGGCGAGAAGAGCGGGCTGGGCAAACCGGTCAACGGCTTGTTGGAAACCGCCGGCGGGCTGGTGGTTTCGGTGGGCCAGGGCCTCGACCAGGGCAGCAACAACGGCGTGGTCAGCGCCCTGGGCGTGAACGGCGGCGCGGTAGGTAATACCGTGGCATCGCTGGGCACCCTGGTCGGTGGCGACGGCATCGCCAACACCAGCCATGGCGCGCCGCTGGCTGCGGTCGGCGGCAAGGTTGGCCAGGCGGTGACCCCGGTACTTGGCGCGGTGTCGGGCGTGACCCAGCAACTGGGCGCTGCCACCGGCCTGGGCGCACCGGTCAGCGGCCTGCTGGGCCAGGTGGGCGGCGCAGTCACCAGCCTCGGCCAACAGGTCAGCGCCGGCAACAACCCGGTGGGTGCCCAGCTGGGCAACACCGTGGCCAGCGTCGGCCAGACCGTGGGCCAGCTCGGTGGGGTGGTCAACGGCGGCCAGGCCGGCCCGGCACAAGGTGGTCTCGGCGGCTTGCTCGGCGGTAACCAGAACGGTGGCCTGGGCGGCGGACTCGGAGGCCTGCTGGGTGGCTTGAAGAAGTAACGGGAGCTAGTCTCAAAAGGCGCCGGATCACATCCGGCGCCGACCTTTTGGAAAGCCGTACGCCGCACTTGCGGTATGACCAGGGAGCGTCCCATGCGAACACTCTGTGCGCTGTGTCTATTGGTCCCGATGTCCGCTCTGGCGCAGCAGCTGCCGAGCTACCTCAACAGCAACGAAACCGAACGCAACCTGCCCGCCCCGAACCTGCCGGTCGATGCCTACCGCGCGCCGGCCCCCGCCACCCAGCTTCCCGATCAGCCCGCCACGCAGCAGCAGAGCCAGCAGCAGATGCTGCTGATGAGCTCCACGGTCACGGTGCGCAACGTGCAGATCGAGGGCGGCACTGTGTACCCCTTCGAGGAGCTGGCCAAGGTCTACGAGGGCATGGTCGGGCGACCCACCAGCCTGGCCGAACTGATCGAGGCGACCCGCGGCATTACCCAGCGCTACCAGGCCGACGGTTACCTGCTGTCCTACGCCTTCCTGCCGGCCCAGCGCTTCGAGAACGGCCGCGTGCGGGTGGTGCTGGTGGAGGGCTACGTCAAGGATTACGAATTGCGTGGCGAGCTGGGCGGCGTGTCCGCCTATGTGCGGCAACTGCTGGACAAGATCCAGGGCGAGCGGCCGCTGACGCGCAAGACCTTCGACCGCTACACCACCCTGCTCAGCCGCATACCCGGGGTCACCTTGAGTGCCCAGGTGCCGCCGCCGGAGGCCACCGATGGTGCTAGCCGGCTGGTCGCCCAGGCGCAGCGCAAGGCCTGGACCAGCAACCTGGGCCTGACCGAAAGCAGCCGCGACGACATCCAGGCCCTGCTCAGCTTCAACAGCAACGCCCACACCGCCATGGCCGAGCAGCTCGGCGTCAGCGTGCTGGTGCCGCCAGGCGAAGAGAAGGAGCGTTACTACCGCCTGGACTACAACCAGTACCTCGGTAGCGAAGGTACCCAGCTCAGCCTGTTCGCTTCCCATTACCGCAGCGAACCCAGCACCCCGGTGCGCCTGAGCGACGGCATCGAGCTGCGCCGCCAGCGTGAAAACGACCGGTTCTCCATCGGCGTCAGCCACCCGTGGATCGCCGCCCCCGATCACTGGCTGAGCACCGGCGCACGGCTGTACGCGGTCAATGATCAGACCCGTTACGACGTGGTGGGCTTCCCGCTGTCCTTCGAGGACGAGACCGATATCCGCGTGTTCGGCCTGGAGAGCGACTGGCGCCAGAGCAGCAGCGAGCGGCTGCGCATCGTGAGCGGTGGCCTGTACCAGGGCATCGATGGCATGGGCGCGCGCACCGACAACGGCCTGTACGACCTGGATTTCTTCCGGGTGCGCCTCTCCGGCCTGCAGAGCGATCAGTACAGCCCGCGCTGGGGTGGGGTGATGTCGGCGGCCCTGTACTGGAGCGACGACAACCTGCCGGATGCGGAACAAGCCGTATTCGGCGGGCAGAACTTCGCCCGTGGTTACCCCAACGACCAGGCCACCGGCGACAAGGGCTGGGGCGCCGCCTACGAGCTGAACTACAGCATCGGGGTGGAGGGCAACTGGATTCGCCTGGTGCAGCCCTACGCGGTGGTGGACGCGGCCCGCACCTGGTTCAACGAGCAGCCGGTCAGCCGGGCGGAGCTGTCGTCTGTGGCCCTGGGCCTGCGCTTCGGCGATGCCCGCTACTACAACATCGCGGTCGAGGCGGCCAAGCCGATGTCCGACGAGGCTCTGGACAGCCGCAACCGGTCCCCGCGCCTGACCCTGAGCTTCAGCTACCAGCTCTGAGCCCTGCACACGCCCCGGCGGCGTCGGTCGCCGGGGCGTTTTTTTGCTCAGTCAGCCCATGCCGCAGGCACACCTGTGCCCAGGCCATGGCCCGGGCATTCATTGGGGGGAAGGATTACTGCGCGAATGTCGCGGTGGGGCGAGGGAACAGCTTGTCCAGGGTTTCCAGCAGGCGTTCGTGGTAGATGGGTTTGCGGAAGAAGTCGGTGACATGCAGGCGCAGCACGTCGATCACGTCTTCCATGTCGGCATGGCCGGAGGTAACGATGATCGGCAGTTCGCGGTGCTGCGGCTGCTCACGCAGGCGCTGCACCAGGCGCAGCCCGCTTTCCTCCGGCATGCGCAGGTCGGTCATCACCAAGGCGACGTTCGGGTGCTGCTGCAGGCAGGCCAGCGCCAGGCTGACCGAGGTGGCGGTGTGGCAGGGGAATCCTTCGCTTTCCAGCATTTCTGCCAGCTCGAGAAGAATGTCCTCCTCGTCATCGACCAGCAACAGCGTCGGACGACGCTGGGCAACTGAGCTCATAGCGACTCCTGTCATCCCTAACATTAACCCGAATGGGGAATGGTCGATCCTGTGGTTCGCGTGGGTTGGGTCAGGGCGTTGGGCAACCGGTACCGCCGAGCGCCACGCAGATATCGGAGAACACCCCGACCACGGCATCGCCCAACGGGGTCATGAAGGCGGCGAGTACGACAGCGACCATGGCCGCGACGATGGCGTATTCGATACCGGAGGCGCCGGCTTCGTCCTGAATGAATTGTTTGCTGCGCTCGAATAAGGACTTCAGGGACATAAGTCGCTCCTTGCGTAGTGGGTTTAGGCACAACTTGATCCTTGTTTACCCCCACCCGGTGCGCAACTGTAAGAAGGGATTAATCACAAAGTTATAACCGTTATCAGAGGAACATTAACGAGGCGGTCATAACTGTTTTAATTAATAAAGTTTTTTGAAGTTTCCTGACCCGTGCTCTAGGTTTTAAGTGTCGGGCGATCACTGCGAAAGTTTGTGCAACGCCTCTATATCAACTTTCCCGACATGGCAGGGAGCACCGATTTGATAGCGGTGGGGATACACCGAACCGTCCTGGTCAGTTTCAACGAGGAGTAGGCGATGGACAGCCGGATCACCATGGCGTTGGCAGGATTGCTGGTACTGGGCGCCCTCTTTGCCGGGTATTGGGGCATCGTGTTGAGCCGCCAATCGCCCCCCGAATCCCTTCCTGCCGATGGCATGACCGCCACTGCCGACACCGCAGGGAACCCCCGGGTCCCGGTGGTGGTGGCGGTGCGTACGCTGGAGCCCTTCAAGCCGGTCGCCGCCGAGGACCTGGCGATCGAACACCTGCGCGCCGCGCCGGCTGGCAGCTTCGCCAAGGTCGAGGACGTGGTCGGGCGCACCCCCTGGAACCCGGTGGCTGGCGGCAGCTGGCTGAGCGAAGGCAGCTTCGCCGCAGGCGGGCCCCTGGCGCAGATGATCGAGCCGTCAGAGCGGGCGGTGGCGATCGCCGTGGACGAGATCATCGGCAGCGGCGGCCACCTGACCCCCGGTGACTACGTCGACGTGCTGCTTTATATGCGCGAAGACGGCGCCGGGCAGTCCCAGAGCGCCCAGGTGGTGGCGCCGGCGCTGCGCCTGTTGAGCTTTGGCGAGCAGCTCGGCCCGGACCGCGAAGGCAAGGCCGTGGCCAGTGCCGCCGAGCCGGAGGGCGAGCGCCGCTCTTCGGTGCGCAGCGTGGTGCTGGCGGTGCCCGAAGACTGGGTCACCCGGCTGATGCTGGCCAGCCAGGCCGGCTCCCTGCGCCTGGCGGTGCGCAGCAGCGAGGAGTACGCCCAGCGCCTGGCCCCGGGGCATGAGCAGGTGCGCCTCGATGAGCGCACCCGCAACCTGCTGCGGCTCGATCAACTGGGAGGCCGCTCCGCCGCCGCGCCGGCCCCTGTCGCCCCCTCCACCGGCACACGGCGTGGCCCCCAGGTCGAAGTCGTGCGCGGTAACACCAGCACCCTTGAAACCCCTTGAACAGGCTCAGGAATCCACGGATGAAGGTCACCACCACCGTCGGGCTGTTGGCAGGTTATCTGGTCGTTGCAACGGCGCACGCGGCTCCGGCCGGCTGTGCCGATCTTCCCCTGCCGCAGAGCGTGCTGGAAATCGGCCAGGGCCAGCAGCAGGAGCTGCGCTACCCGGTGGCGATCCAGCGTCTGGCCGTGGGTGATCCGGCCGTCGCCGACGTGCGCCTCAACGGCGAGGAAGCGTTCCTGCTGCTGGGCAACCAGGCCGGCGCCACCAGCCTGATGGTCTGGACCGCCTGCAGCGCCGAACCGCGGCGCAGCATGGTCTACGTGCAGGGCCCGGCCACCAGCGCCCTGGTGGGGGCAGAGCCGACGGAGCCGCTGCTGCCCAGCCAGGTGCAGACCGATATCCGATTCGTCGAAGTCAGCCGGGGCAAGCTCAAGCAGGCCAGTACCTCGCTGGTGCGCCAGGGTTCGAACCTGTTCGTGTTCGGCGCGCCGGGCAGCCTGGGTGGCATCAGCGTGGGCGCCGACGGTGGCGTCGAAGGCGAGTTCGGCACCTCGGGCACCGGCTTCAACATCATCTGGGGCGGGGGCAGCAGCAAGGTGCTGGGCTTTCTCAACGTGCTGGAGAACAACGGCTTCGCCTACACCCTGGCGCGCCCCAGCCTGGTGGCCCTCAGCGGGCAGAGCGCGACCTTCCTGGCCGGGGGTGAATTCCCGGTGCCGGTGCCCAGTTCCGGCAGCGACAACGTCAGCATCGAATACAAGGAGTTCGGCGTGCGCCTGACCCTCACCCCGACCATCGTCGGGCGCGACCGCATCAGCCTGAAGGTCGCCCCGGAAGTGAGCGAGCTGGACTTCAGTGCCGGTATCCAGGTCGCCGGCACCCGGGTGCCGGCGCTGAACGTGCGACGCACCGATACCAGCATTTCCCTGGCCGATGGCGAGAGCTTCGTGATCAGCGGCCTGATCAGCAGCAGCAACGTGGCCGCGGTGGATAAATTCCCCGGCCTGGGTGACATCCCGGTACTGGGCGCGTTCTTCCGCTCCTCGCGGATCGAGCGCGAAGACCGCGAACTGCTGATGATCGTCACCCCGCGGCTGGTCCAGCCGATGGCGGCCAATGCACGCCTGCCGGAATTGCCGGGCGAGTCGCTGCGCCGCTACGACCCGAGCTTCTCGCGCATGTACTTCATGGAGGACGGCTCGTTCGAGCAGCCGCAGGGGTTGTCCCAATGACCGTACCCGTGACCAGTCAGACCTTCCTGGCGCTAACCCGCAATAACGCCGACCTGGAGTGGCTGCAGACCTCGCTGAGCTCCCTGGGCCAGGTACTGAATGCCGGCCGCGGCGGGCTGGACGAACTGATCGCCCTGGCCGACGTGACCGGCGCCGGCCTGCTGTTCGTCGGCCTCGATCGCGACAACCTGATGACCCAGAGCTCGCTGATCGAGGGCGTGCTCGAAGCCAAGCCGATGATGGCCGTGGTCGCCCTGGGCGATGGCCTCGACAACCAGCTGGTGCTCAGTGCGATGCGCGCCGGGGCCCGGGACTTCATTGCCTACGGCGCCCGCACCAGCGAGGTGACCGGCCTGGTGCGCCACCTGAGCAAGCGCATGCCGCACATCGCGCCGTCGCTGCAGGTGAGCAAGCTCACTGCGCTGTTCTGCCGTCAGCAGGACGGTGACGTGGGCCTGATCGCCAGCCATCTGGCACTGATCAGCGAGCACGTGGGCCACCGTACGCTGCTGCTGGACCTCGGCCTGCCCCAGGGCGACGGCCTGGCCTGCCTGGGCCTGGATGCCCCGTTCAACTTCGGCGATGCCCTGCGCAACCTGCGGCGCCTGGACGCCAGCCTGATCGACAGCGCGTTCTGCCGTGCGCCCAACGGCCTGCGGGTGCTGGCGCTGTCGAACAAGGACGCCCCGCTGGAGCAGTCCAGCGCCGCCGAGCTGTACCTGTTGCTCGGCGCTATGCGCCATCACTTCAAGCACATCGTGGTCAACCTGGCGGGCCAGCCGGACAGTGACGCCCTGCGCCTGCTGGTGAGCAACGTCGAACAACTGGTCTGGTACACCGACCAGAGCGTGCCGAGCTGCCAGCGCAACCTGGAGCTGCTCGGGCGCTGGCGCAGCAGCGGGGTCAAGCTGCAGCACGCGGCGCTGCTGGTGGACCGCTACATGCGCAAGGTGGCACCGGACAGCGACTCGCTGGGTCGCTCCTTCGACCTGCCGATCCTGGAGGTGCTGCCCTTCGCCCCCGAGCAGCGCATGACGGCGCGCAACCTGGGCCGCAGCCTGTTCGAAATCGCCCCCCGCGAGCGCCTGAGCCAGCAACTCAAGAGCCTCGGTTCGCGCCTGCTGGACAAGGAACGTGCCGCGCCACGGCGCTGGCAACGACTGTGGTGGTCTGCCGATGAAAAGTGAATCGCTGTTTGGCGGGGCCGCCCGCTACCAGGCCTTTGGTGCCGGCGACGGGCAGGCGCTCAAGCTGCAACTGCACCGGTTCATCATCGATGCCATCGACAACGAAGGCGTCAATGTCTTGGAGGGCAGCCGGGCGGCGGTGGCGCAGTTCGTCACCGACCGGGTGGTGGAGTACGTCAACCGCCACCGCCTGGCGGTGTCGCGCTATGAAGTGGAGCGGCTGTCCGAAGAACTGGTGGACGAACTCACCGGGTTCGGCCCCCTGGAAATCCTCCTGCGCGACTCGTCGGTGACCGAGATCCTGGTCAACGGCCCGGACCACGTGTTCATCGAGCGCGAGGGCGTGCTGCACCAGAGCGACCTGCGTTTCATCGACAACCAGCACGTGCAGCGGGTCATCCAGCGCATCCTGGCGCCCCTTGGCCGGCGCCTGGACGAATCCTCGCCGATGGTCGATGCGCGCATGCCCGACGGCAGCCGGATCAACGCCATCATCCCGCCGATCGCCCTGGACGGGCCGTGCATCTCGGTGCGCAAGTTCCGCAAGGACCTGCTGCAGAGCGCCGACCTGCTGGCCTACCAGACGCTCAACGAGGCGATGCTGCAGTTCATCCAGCTGGCGGTGTCGCGCAGCTGCAACATCCTGGTCAGCGGCGGGACGGGCACCGGCAAGACCACCTTTCTCAACGTGATGAGCCTGCTGATCGACCGCCAGGAGCGCATCGTCACCATCGAAGACACCGCCGAGCTGCAGCTCGGCCACCCCCACGTGGTGCGCCTGGAAACCCGGCCGCCGAATGCCGAGGGCCATGGCCAGGTGGCCGCCAGCGACCTGATCCGCAACGCCCTGCGCATGCGCCCGGACCGCATCATCCTCGGCGAGATTCGCGGCGTCGAAGTGCTCGACGTGCTGCAGGCGATGAACACCGGCCACGACGGCTCGATGAGCACCGTGCACGCCAACAGTGCCCAGGACGCGCTGCTGCGCCTGGAGACCTTGGTCGGCCTCAGTGGCCGGCAGGTGGCGGAGCGCACCCTGCGGCAGATGGTGGCCGCCTCGCTGGACGTGGTGATCCAGCTGACCCGCCTGCCCAGCGGCCGCCGTTGTGTCAGCGAGGTGGTGGAGCTGGTCGGCGTGCGCGACGACGCCTATGTCACCAACACCCTGTTCCGCCTGGACCGGGTGAGCGGCGATTTCGTTCGCGAGGCGATCAACCCGGCCGGCGACAAGCTGCGTCACAGCCAGGATGCCCGGCGATGAGCGCCTCGCTGCTGCTGGGGCTGATCTGCATCGGCATGCTCGGCATGGCCATGGTCATCATGCGTCGCAGCTGGCGCCAGGCCCGGGCCGAGCAGGTGCTGGACCGCCTGGGCAGGCCGCAGCTGGACGAAGTCAGTTCCAAACGCATGGCGGCGGTGGAGCGCACCTTCCTGCGCGCTGGCCTGGGCGCGATGCGCGAACGCATGGGCATGCTGCTCAGCGTCTGGGGCCTGGGGATCTTTTTCGGGCTGGCGCTGGGGGGCTGGGCCGGCCTGCTGCTGATGCTGGTGCTGCCGCCGCTGGCGCTGCGGCTGTTTCTCGCCTGGCGTTACCGCAAGCGGGTCGGGCGCATGGTGCAGCAGTTGCCGCAGATGCTCGACCAGGTGGTGCGCAGCCTGCAGACCGGACGCACCCTGGGCGATGCGGTGGTCAACGCCATCGGCGCCTCGCCCGAACCCCTGTGCAGCGCCCTGGGGCGGGTGCAGCGCAGCGTGCAACTGGGGGTCAGCCTGCCGGACGCCTTGCAGGACACCGCCGACCTCTACGAGCAGGAAGAACTGCGCATCCTGGCCATCGGCGTGCGGGTCAACTACCGCTACGGCGGCAGTGCCAGCGACCTGCTCGGCAACCTGATCAAGGTGATCCACGAGCGCGAGCAGATCGCCCGGCAGCTGCGGGCCATGACCGGTGAGACGCGCCTGACCGCCGTGGTGCTGGCGCTGCTGCCGTTGCTGATGGCGGGCTACATCCTGGGCACCAACCCGGACTACCTGATGAGCATGTGGCAGGACAGCGGCGGACAGAAGATGCTGATCGGCGCCTTCGCCATGCAGGCCGTGGGCTGCCTCGCGCTGTGGCGCATGCTGAGGAGCGTGTAGCCATGGGCTGGCTGCTGATTGCCTTCGCCCTGGTCCTGGGCGCGCTGGCGTTGCTGGTGCTCGAGCTGCTGCGCGGGCAGCGGCGCAAGGTCCAGGTCACCCGCCGGCTGTTCGGCCAGCAGGCGGCCGAGGAACACTGGAGCGAGGTGCACTGGCAGCGTTTCGCCGAGAGCGGCTGGAGCCGGCGCCTGCTGCACCTGGACAGCGAAACGCTGTCGCTGCTCAACCGCATGGGCTGGCGGCGCCCCATCGAGCGGGCGTGGTTCCTCGCCAGCCAGGTGCTGCTGCCGGTGGTGCTGGTGGCGGTGGCGTTCACCGTGCAATCGATGTTCAGCGAGCCGCCCCGGCATCCCTGGGTCATGCCGCTGCTGGCGTTCGGCACCGGTTACCTGTTGCCCAAGCGGGCGCTGGCCTGGGTGGCGACGCAGCGCCAGCGCAACCTCAAGGCCGAGGTGTCCACCTTCATTCCGCTGCTGCGCATCCTGTTCGATGCGGGGCTGACCGTGGAGCAGGCCCTGCGCGTCCTGAGTGCCGAGGGCCGGGAGCTGATGCCGGTGCTGAGCAAGGAACTCGACACCGTGCTGCGCCACGTCGATTCCGGCCTGGAGCTGGGCGAGGAGCTGCGCCAGCTGAGCATCCTGCTGGACGTGGACGAACTCACCGACTGCCTGGCCATTTTGCAGCAACTGATTCGCCAGGGCGGCGGTGCGATGAACTCGCTGCTGGCCCTGAAGAAGCTGCTCGACGACCGGCGGCTGACCCAGCTGCAGGAATACATTTCGAAACTCTCGGGAAAGATGGCCGTGGTGATGATGGTCTTCCTCTTTCCCGCGTTATTGATCGTGCTGGCCGGACCGGGGCTTGGCGCCATCGGCCGGGCCCTGGGGGGAATGGGATGAAAGCACTGGCGGTGGTGGTGGCAGGCTTCGTGCTGGCCGGTTGTGCCGGGCAGTCCGGGGCGCCGGACTGGTTCACGCGCAACCAGTCGGCGGTGAGCTGTCAGGCCGAGGCGAGCCAGGAGCAGGACCTGGCCCTGAGCCTGGCCCAGGAAATGGCCAGCGACGGGCGCCTGCACGCGGCCCTGGCGCACTTGCAGAAACTGTCTTCCGACTCGCCCCAGGTGCGCCTGCGCAAGGCCCGGGTGCTGCGCAGCCTGGGTCGCGAGGAAGCCCGCGCCGAATACCAGAGTCTGATCGGCACCTGCCTGGCGGCAGCCGGCGAGCATGGCCTGGGGCAACTGGCCCTGGCCCGTGGCGCCGAGGCCGAGGCCCTGGAGCGCCTGGAGCGGGCGGCACGCATGGAGCCCACCGACGCCCGGATGCGCAACGACCTGGGCGTGGTCTACCTGCGCCAGGGCCGTGCCGACGACGCGCGCTTCGAATTTCTCACAGCCCTGGAGCTGGACCAGGACAGCAGCCTGTCGGCCCTCAACCTGCTGACCCTGCTGTTCTACAACGACCAGTGGGACCAGGCCGCCGACCTGGTGTCGCGCCAGGGCTTCAGCGCCGACCAGGTGCGCCGCGCCGAGGCTCGCGCCCGGGACCTGCGCGGCATGGCGGCGGCCCGGCCGGCCGCCCCGGCACCCACCGACGAACAGGGGAGTTGAGCCATGAAATACCTGTGCTGTGTGCTGGCCCTGCTGCTGCCCCTGGTCGCCCACGCCACCGAGGAGGTGCCGGTGGACGAGCGGGGCGCCACCACCGAGCGCTGGTTGCAGGTGCAGCGCGAAGGACAACAGGCCAGCCCCGAATCCCAGGAGGCCACGCCCGCCGAGCGGGAGTTGGCCTACAAGCGCTGGCTGGAAAGCTTCAACCACCCGATCCCGGATTTCTTCGGCAGCCAGGGCGGTGAGATAGGCGGCCGCTGAGGAAGGCGGCAAGGAGTTGGCGAATGGACGGCTATTACCTGCCCCGCAGGCAGCGCGGCGCCATCGGGGTGATGAGCGTCATGGTGCTCGGCCTGCTGGTGATGTTCCTGGTGCTGGTGGCCGATGCCGGGCGCCTGCACATGGAGCAGCGCCGCCTGCAGCGCGTGGCGGACCTGTCGGCGCTGGAAGCGTCCAGCTACGGCGCCATGTGCGGCAACGGCAGTCACGCCCAGGCGCTGCAGCATGCCCGTGCCGGTGCACAGCGCAACGGCTTCACCGGGCCGCTGGATTCCGGTGGCAGCCAGGTCCAGCTGGGGGTGGTGCAGCGCTCGGCTGATGGCACGCGGCGGGTGTTCAACGCCGACCCGGCCCAGCCCCAGGCGGTGCGGGTGCAGGTGGCGCGAACCGTACCGGCCAGCCTGGTGCTGGGTGGCCTGTTCGGTGAGCAGGTCACCCTGCGTGCCCAGGCGGTGGCCCAGCGCTCGCCGCTGGCGAGTTTTTCCCTGGGCAGCGGCTTGCTGGCGCTGGACAGCAACCAGTCGGTGGTGCTCAACGCCCTGCTCGGGCGCATGCTCGGCACCACCCTGAACCTGGATGCGGCCAGCTACAAGGCCCTGGCCGGGGCCATGGTCAACCTGCTGGAAGTGAGCGACCGCCTGCGCCTGGCCGGGGTCAACCTGGCGGCCGGTACGGTGGATGAACTGCTGCAGACCAGCGTCACCGCCGGCCAGGTGATCGCCGCCACCGTGGGCGCCCTGGATGGGCGCGGCACCCTGAGTGCCGCCGTGCGCAGTCGCCTGAACCCGCTGCTGAGCACGGGTGTTGGTCCGGCCACGGTGAAGCTTGGCGACATTCTCAAGGTGCAGAGCCCGGCCGCGATGAACCGCGAGGCGCTGCGCACCGACCTGAGCGTGATGGACCTGATCACGTCCCTGGCGTTTCTCTCCAACCGCCAGCAGGCGGTGAACGTTTCGCTCGATGGCACCGGCCTGCTCAGCCTGCTGGGCCTGGGCAGCCTGAGTGTGCGGCTGTACGTCGTCGAGGCGCCGCAGATCGCCATCGGCCTGCCCGGGCGAGACCCTCAGGGCAACTGGCGCACTCAGGTGCGCACGGCCCAGCTGCGGGTGCAGATCCTGACCAAGCTGAATGCCCTGGGGCTGGTGGAAATCGACCTTGGCCTGGCGCTGGACGTGGCCCAGGGCTGGGCGGCGCTGGAAAGTATCGACTGCGGCTCGCTGCTGTCGGCCGAGCGCGATGTGCACATTGTCACGCAGCCGGGCATCGCCTCGTTGTCGCTGGGGACCTTCAGCAACATGGGCGCCAGCAACCCGACCATCAACCCCATCACGGTGAAGGTGCTGGCAGGCGTGGTGACCGTGGCGGTGTCGGCGCAGAGCCAGGTGGTCAGTGCCCAGCAGCAGAGGGCGTCGTTCCTCGACATTTCCGATGCCGATCTGCCCACCGTGGCGGTGCGCCAGAACACCGGCGTTGGCGCGGGGCTGGGCAATGCGCTGACCAGCCTGGGGCAGAGCATCAAACTGGATATCCGCCTGTTGGGCGGCGGGTTGTGTGGGCTGCTGCCGATCTGCACCACCCTCAGCGCCCTGGTGGGCATCATCGGCGGGCTGGTGGGCTCACTGGGCACCCTGATCCTGGACCCGCTGCTGCAACTGCTCGGCCTGCAGCTGGGGTTCGTGGATATCCGCCTGCTCGACGTGCAGGCGGACACGCCACGGTTGCTGCTATGACCGGTTCAATGGGCGGTGAGGCGCATGGTGGTGGGGCCGGCCGTTGGCGACAGGGCCAGGGCCAGTTGGGTGCGGTTGTGCATGTGGGTCAGGCGCAGCACCTGGGACACGTAGAGCTTCACGGTGTTTTCGGTGATGCCCAGCTCGCAGGAGATCTGGTAGTTGGTCATGCCCTTGCCGATCAGGCGCGCCACTTCCAGTTGCCGGGGCGACAGTTGATCGAACGGCGGCGCCACGGTCTCTTCCTGGGGCATCGCCTTGTTGCCCGGGGCCTTGTCGAAATTGCCGCGCATCCGGTGCACATCGTGGTGCAGCTCGTTGAGCGAGTCGGCGAGGAACTGCAGCTTCTGGTTGAGCTGCCCCAACTGCTGGTAATCCATCAGCCGCTTGGACAGGTTCTGTTCGAGCCGCTTGAGGGCAATGAGCACTTCGTCGGTGTCGATCGGCTTCTGGTAGAAGTCCGCCACCCCGGCGCGCATGGCAGCTATCACGTCGCGGCTCTCGGCCTGGCCGGTGAAGATGATCGCCTCGAAGGGGCGACCGTCGCCGGCGATACGCTCCAGTTCGTGGACCAGGCTGATGCCGTCCATCTCGGGCATGTGCAGGTCGCACAGCACGATGCCGATCTGCGGATCGTTGTCGAACAGCTCGCGGGCATGAGCGGTGGACTGGCTGGCGACGCAGGGGTAGCCATTCGCGGAAAGGAATTCACTCAGTTCTTCGACGATGAACGGGTCGTCGTCGACGATAAGCAGCTTGACCTGATGCTGATAGGTATCCATGTCCTGCCTTCCGAAGAAAAACGTTATCGGGGCTCAGACTGCCAACCGGGTATCCATACTGCTCTTCCTGAACCGGTCCACAGCAGCGTTCTCAATTCAACATAGCACTGGCGTCTCACGAAAGGTATAGCACTTTCGTGTGGTCTAGGACGCGCCAATCATAAGTAGGGGCAGCGTCAACGCGATGAGCAGGAAGGGCGCGAAGGGGTAGGTTTTGCGGGGGTTCGGGGCCAGTCGCGGCATGGCGTTTTGCACCGGTTGCGCCAGTGTCGGCCAGACGAACGGTACCAGCGCGGCCCACAGCGCCAGGCCGACGCCGGCACCGATCAGGCCGAGCAGCAGGTGCGTGGGGGTGCTGGCCAGGGCGATGAACAGCAGCAGCTTGACGTCGCCGGCCCCGAAGCGCCCCAGGGCGTAGCCTGGCAGGCCGAACAGCAGCGCCAGGCCCGTGGCCAGCGCCGCATCGGTGGGGGCGGCGCCGAGCAGGGTGTGGCCGGCCAGCAGCAGGTACAGGGCGACCACGGCCAGGCCGCCCAGGGTCAGGCGATTGGAAATACGCGCATTGCGGGCGTCCTGCACGGCACAGAGGCCGAGCCAGGCAAGAAGGGCAAGGCTGTACATGCGAGTCCGTTCGGAGGGTTCTATGCTGGAGTATGGCTGTACTTTTACCACGCACACACCCTGCGGCGAACGCGCGAATCACACAGGGACCCGGTCATGAACAAGGGAGCCTACGGCTATGCCGGTAGAAAGCAGAAGGGGGCGGCGGCCATCGAATTCGCCATGGTCTTCGTGCTGTTCTTCATCGTTTTCTACGGCGCGGTCAGCTACAGCTTGCCCCTGATGATGGTGCAGACCTTCAACCATGCCTCGTCCGAGGCCGTGCGGCGCGCCATCGCCCTGCAGCCGGGGGCCGCCAACTACAGCCTGGAAGCGCAGGCCGTGGTGGCCCAGCAGATCAGCTGGATGCCCGCCGCCGTGCGCAGCCGGGTGGTGATCAGCGCGCCGGCGCCGGCGGCCAATGGCATCTTCACCGTGCGCATCAGCTACCCCTACCGGCAGTTTCCCCTGGTGCCGTTCCTGGTGTTCCCGGGCATTGGCGAGATCCCGCGCCTGCCGAACGTGCTGGAAGCCACCGCCAGCATCCGGTTGGGTGACTGACCCATGACCTGGTTCCGTTCTGCTGAAAAGCCCGTCGAGGAAACCGTCACCCCGGAAATGCCGCAACCGTTGCCCGAGGCACCGCCTGGCGGCCTGGCCATCCTGCTGGACGACAGTGGGCGGGTGCTGCACCTGGCAGGACCCCTGGCGCCACGCCTGGCGCGGCATGCCGAAGCCAGCCCGTTGCGGGATTATCTGGCGCCATCCAGCGCGGCCCAGGTACCGCGCGACCTGAACGACTGGCTGGGGCACAGCCTCGACCTGGATTTCTACGGCGACCAGCGCAACCTGCTGGCGACCCGGGGCTGGCTGCAGGCCCGGGGCGACGGCTGGCTGCTGCTGTTGCAGGCCGTCGACGACCTGCTGGCCCAGGCGCGCATCCAGGAAGTGCGGCGTCATGCCCTGAGCCAGTCGGCGCGCCTGGCCGAGCGCCTGCGCTACGCCAGTGCCAGCGACCTGCAGCACGCGACCGGCGAGGCCCTCGCCGAGCTGGCCCAGGGCTGGAAAATCCCCGCCCTGGCCCTGGCATTGCCCGAGGCCAGCGGCACCTGGCGCATCTACGCCGACCACAGCGCCTACCACGTGGAATCGCCCTGGCCGGTCGGCACCGTGCTGCGCAGTGACCCGGCCTGGCTGGACACCGCCTCGTTCCGCCTGCCGTACCAAGGTCGTGACGGCCAGTCGGCCTGGCTGCTGTGCCTGGATTACGAGCCGGCGCGGCAGGTGCCCGAGCTGGGACCGGCGGAGTGGCAGCAGTTGTTCGGGCAACTGGCGAGCACCCTGCTGGCGCGCCTGCGTGAGCAAAGCGAGGAAGACCAACACGAGCGCCTGGAGGCCCTGCAGGGGCTGCTGGGCGCCGGCTGGTGGGAGTACCAGGAGCCCACCCGCGAGCTGCACCTGGCGCCGGCCTTGTCGAAAAGCCTGGGGCTGCCAGATGTCGTGCCGCTGGACGACTGGTTGCAGGGTATCCACCCCGCCGACCGTGACGAATTCCGCGTCCGCCTGAACGCCCTGGCCACGGCGGGGCAGGGGTTCATCCAGTGCGTGCGCATCAAAGTGGCCGAGGCCTACATCTGGCACCGGGTCCAGGGCCAGGTGCAGGGCCGTGGCAGCCGGCGTCGGCTGTGCGGCCTGCTGCTCGATATCAGCGACATCAAGGCCCAGGAAAACGCCGCGTCGGCGGCCCATGCGCGGCTGCGCAACCTGTTGGATAGCGCCCCGGCTGTGGTCTATGTGCAGCGTTATGTCGAGGGCGCGCTGCACCTCGAATTCTGCAGCGAAAGCCTGCGCCCGCTGCTGGGCTGGAGCCTGGCCGAGCTGCAGGCCGGGCTGCTCGCCGAACAGGTGCACCCGGAAGATCACGCGACGTTTTTTGAGCGCTCGCGACGCCTGCTGCGCGACGGCTCGGTGAGCTGCCGCTACCGCCTGCGCAACCGCCAGGGGCACTACCACTGGCTGCTCGACGAAGCCAAGTTGCTGCGCGACGAGCTGGGCCAGCCGGTGGAGGTGGTCGGCGTCTGGCTGGACGTCAGCGAGGCGATGCTCGCCGCCGAGCGCATCCGCGAAAGCGAGGAACGCTACCGGGTGCTGGTGGAGGATTCGCCGGCGATGATCTGCCGCTACCGCCCGGACCTGAGCCTGGTCTTCGCCAACCGGCCGTTGGCCGATTACCTGGAACGCACGCCGGAGCAGCTGCAGGGCGACAACCTCGGCAACTGGCTGTCGGACGAGCAGCGCGACGGCTTTCGCCAGCGCCTCATCGGCCTGACCCCGGAGCAGCCGGTGAGCACCGCGGAAATCTGTCTGCAGCTGCCGGGGCGCGACCACGCCTGGTGGGTCTGGGCCGACCGCGGCATCTTCGACGAGCACGGCCGCCTCCTGGAAATCCAGGCGGTGGGGCGCGACAACACCGAAGTGCGCAAGGCCCAGCAGCAACTGTTCCAGGGCGCCAAGATGGCCACCCTCGGCGAGATGGCCACCGGCATGGCCCACGAGATGAACCAACCGCTCAATGTGATGCGCATGGCCGTGGCCAACGTGCTCAAGCGCCTGGCCGGTGGCGACGCCCCGGTGGACTACCTGCAGGACAAGCTGCTGCGTATCGAGTCCCAGGTGCAGCGCGCAGCCAAGATCGTCGAGCATATGCGCGTGTTCGGTCGCCGGTCGGAAGTGGAGCGGCAGCTGTTCGACCCGCTGCATGCCATCGAGGGCGCCCTCTCTCTATTACGCGAAGGCCTGCAAGGCAAGGGTGTCGAGGTGCGGCTGAGCACCGAGACGCCCCAGGCGCTGGTGCATGGTCACGCCGACCAGCTGGAGCAGGTGCTGATCAACCTGATGGTCAATGCCCGCGACGCCTTGCTGTCGTTCAAGGAAAAGCAGCCCGAGCTCAAGCCGTGGATCGCCGTGCACTGCGAGACCTCGGACGGCTGGGTGCACCTGCGCGTGGAAGACAACGCCGGTGGCATCGACCCGCGCCTGCTGGAGCGCATCTTCGAGCCGTTCTTCACCACCAAGCCGGTGGGCAAGGGCACCGGCCTGGGGTTGTCAGTGAGCTTCGGCATCGTGCAGCAGATGGGCGGGCGCCTGCATGCCCGCAACACCGAGCAGGGCGCCTGTTTTCACATCGACCTGCCGGTGCAGAAGCCCGGCTCGAGCGCGCCGGAGATCGCCGAGCCTTAGGCCGCCGTCTCGGCCTTCAGCGCCTTGCCGAACTGCACCAGGGCGACCCGGGCACCCTGCGGGTCGCGGCGTTCGACGATGCCGTCGAGCAGGTAGCCGAGCTTGGGGTAGAGCAGCAGGCCGGCGCTGTTGGCGTTGAAGCACGAGACCTTCATGCGGGTGGCCTTGTAATGCTCGCGGGCCAGCCGCTCCATCACTGCCACCAGGTAATGCGCCACGCCCTGGCCGCGCGCCCAGGGCGCCACCATCAGGTTGCCCAGGGCGCAGAAGTCGCCGTGTTGCCACTGGTAGAAATTGGCGAAACCGGCGACCCGTCCTTCCGACACCACCACCGTGCTGTCACGCCGCTCTGCCATGGACGCGGCCAGTTGGCCGACGCTCAGGGGCCAGTTGGCTTTCGGGTAGGCGAAAAACAACTCGTTGGCGTCCTGGGGGAAGGTCACGATGGTCGGCAGATCGGTGGCGGTGGCGGGGCGGTGGGACAGGGTGCTGGGGTGAGTCATCGACGGTCCTGGAAGCGATCGCGTGATCGCTGAAGAAAGGCTGAAAAGGCGGTGCTGAGGGCTGCGTACCTTTCGAAGCCTACTGAAATTCCCCGGGGCACGGAGCACCGCGAGTCGGACTTCCTGCACCGTTGGGTGCCGCGCCGGCGCCGCTTTGTTAAGTCTGTCATGAAGCGGCGTGACCGCCTGGTCACGCCGCTGGATGGAAGGCTCAGCGCGGCGGGTACTGGCTCAGCACCTTGGCCACCGTTTCGCGGATCGCCGCACTGCGTTCGTTCGGGCCGTTCTGGTTGTTGCGGATGATCTGCTGGGCGCTGCCACGCCAGACCAGCTTGCCGTCCTTGCCGTCGTACAGGTCGATCTGCAGGGTGCCGACCTGGTAGTCCACGGTGCGGGTTTCCACGTAGTTCGGCCCGCCCCAGTAATTGCCCCAGCCTCCGCCCCAGCCGCCGGCGTACCCGGTGCTGACCTGCTCCTGGCGGTCATCGACGATCAGCCAGACCTGTACCTTGAGGTCACCTGCTGCGCCCTGGGCCGACGGGCGCAGGCCACGCTGGTCGAGCTGCTCGCCCACCGCACTGCGGATACGCTGCTCGGTCAGGTCGCTCTTCAGGCGCGGATCATCAGGACGGAACTGCAGCGCCGGCTCCTGCCAGGTCCAGCTGCGGTAGGCGCCGAAATCGCGGTTGGGGTCGAAGTCGCGCTCCAGTTGCGTGGTCTGGCACGCGCTCAGCAGAAGCAACGCGGGAAGCCACAACAGGTGCAGGCGCATGATCGGTCTCCTAGGGATGGATGGCCTGCGCGTCAGGCCGGTGGGTAGTTTTCCAGGGCTTTCTGCACCGCGCCGCGCAGGGCATCGACGCGTTCGGCCTGGCTGCCGTCGCTGAGGGTTTCCGCGCTGCCGCTCCACACCGGCTGGCCGTCCTTGCCGTCGTACAGGTCGATGCGCACCACCACCACTTCTTCCTCGTAGGTGCGCACCAGCGGGGCACTGCCCCACATGCCGAAGTCGTCGTGGTAGCGGTTGTGGCCGTAGTAGGTGCCGTAGCGGTCGGCGACCTGGCGCAGGCGTTTTTCCAGGTACAGGCTGGCGGTGACCTTGAGGTCGGCGCTCGCCCCGGGCTGGGCCGGGCGCAGGCCGCGCTGGTCGAGGCCGTTGATCAGCGCTTCCTGCACCTGGGCCGAGGTGGCCCAGGCACTGCCGCCGGGGATACGGCCGTCCAGCCAGGTCCAGTTGCGGTACTGGCCGAAATCGCGGCTCGGCGCCGGGTAGGCGCTCAGGTCGATGTGGTCGGCGGCATGGGCCGGCGCCGGCGGCATCGGCTTGGACTGCGCCGTGTAGGGATTCTGGCTCTGGCAGGCCGCCAGCAGGGGCAGCAGCAGGGCAAACATCAAGGCTCTCATGATGATCTCAGGCCTCCGTTCAATCTCTCGGTCCTGCTCTTGATCCTATGCCTGTCGAGCCGCGCTGCGAAGAGGGCGCGTGTTGCGATCTGTGCCGCTGTGCTCAGCGTGGCCGGCATATCCAGTGCAGGTAGCGCCCCAGGCCCTCGAAGGCCGGGTGGCGGCGGTGGGCCAGCTCCATTTCCAGCAGGTCGATCAGCTCGGCCTTGGCCTGGAATTCCTGGGGCATGTAGTCATGGAAAACCCTGACCCCACTGCGGTGTTCGACCTGCCAGCCGTCCGCAAGTTGCGCTGCCAGCTCGCGCGGGTCCAGGGGGCGCTGCGGCGTCAGGCTCTGCTTCTCGCCGGCGAACTCGGCCTTGCGCAGCTTGCGGAAGTGGCCCTTAAGCAGGTTGCGGTAGATCAGCGCGTCCTTGTTGTAGAACGCCAGCGACAGCCAGCCATCACGGGCGGTGAGCTGGTGCAGCACCGGCAGGATGCTGTGGGGTTCGGCCAGCCATTCCAGCACCGCGTGGCAGATCACCAAGTCGAACGGCTGCTCAAGCTGGCCGAGCAGGTCCTGCCAGGGCGCCTGGATGAAGGTCGCGTTCTGGCCGGCCGCGGCGAAGCGTTCCCGGGCGCCGTTGAGCATGGGCTCGGCGGGTTCGCTGACGGTCACCTGGTGGCCGCGCTCGGCCAGCCACAACGACATGTGGCCGAGGCCGGCACCGATATCCAGCACCCGCAGCGGGCGGTCCGGCAGGGCTTCGGCCAGGTCGGCCTGCAGCACCGCCAGGCGGATCGCGCCCTTGGCGCCGCCGTAGATCTTCTCGGCAAAGCGCGTGGCCAGCTCGTCGAAGTGCCGGTCCGTCATGCGAAACGCCTCTCGCTGTCGGCCAGCTTGGCGCGCACGGCCTGCTCCATGTCGATGCCCAGCTCGCTGCACATCAGCAGCAGGTACAGCACGATGTCACCGACCTCCTGGCCGGCGTGGGCCAGTTGCTCCGGGGCCAGCTCGCGGGACTGGGCTTCGGTCAGCCACTGGAAGATTTCCACCAGCTCGGCCATTTCCACGCTGGCGGCCATGGCCAGGTTCTTCGGGCTGTGGAATTGCCGCCAGTCGTTGCGATCACGGATGGCGTGCAGGCGGGTGGTCAGTTCGGTGAGGTCCATGGCAGGTCCCAGGCAGGCGGATGGCGCATTATCCGTAGGAGCGGGCTCGCCCGCGAGCTTTTCGCTCAGGCTGGCGGTGAGACCACGATCCCTCTACAGATCGCACCCACGCTCTGCGTGGGCGCGCAGCTCCGGACGCTCTGCGTCCGCCAGGGCCGGGGGGGCACTGCAGCGGTGTGGACAGGCCCCATTCCCGTGGGTGACGCGAAGCGTCACGGGATGCATGCCCACGCGGAGCGTGGGAACGATCAGGGTGATGGGGATGCACAGCCCCGTGGGAGGCACTTCAGCGGCGAGCTTTCGAGGGCGTCGCGGCGTAAGCCCCTCCCACGATCAGGCCAGTTGCGATAGGCCGGTCTACAGGAACAGCCTCGTCAGATCACCTGCCAGCGTCCGGCCATGTGCGGCACGTCGTCCTTGCCGGTCAGGCTCAGTTGCCCGACGGCAGCGGGTTCGCTGGCCGTCAGGTTGACGTGGGTCGGCAGCAGCACCGGCTTCTGGAAGCGCACCTCGATGCTGTAACCGGCGGCGGGCAGATGGTCGCTCAGGGCGGCCAGGGCCCGGCCCTTGTTCCACAGCCCGTGGGCAATGGCCCGGGGAAAGCCGAACAGCCGTGCGGTGAGGGCCGTGAGGTGGATCGGGTTGTAGTCGCCGGCGATGCGCGCGTAGGCCCGGCCGATGTTCGCCGGCGCCTGCCAGCTGTCCACATCGAGCAGCGGCAGGGCCGGCTCTTCGCTGCGTTCGATGATCGGGCCGTCGATTTTCAGGCCGCGACAGAGGATGCGGCTGTCGCCCTCCCAGAGCAGGCCGAGCTGGTCCTCCAGGCGGGTGATCACGCTGAACACCGCGCCCTTGTCGTGCGGCCGCAGGTTCTCCGTGTGCACGCTGAGGGTGAACGGGCCCAGGCCGCCCAACTGGCGCACCACGCGGATGCGGTTCTCCAGGTGCACCAGGCCCAGCAAGGGGAACGGGAACTGCTTGTCGGTCAGCAGTTTCATCTGCAGGGGAAAGGCCAGGACGTGGGGGTAGGTGGCGGGCAGGCGCCCGTCATCGCGAAAGCCGCACACCTTGCGGTAGCGGGCCAGGTGCCTGGGATCGACGGTGACCGGGCAGCGCAGACCTTCGCCGGGCAGGGTCTTGCCGGTCACGCGGCGGCGCAGGGCGGCACGCAGGAACAGGCCGGGCAGAGCGGGTGGAGCGGGTAGATCGAGCCAATCGGTGGCCATGGGCGAACTCCTCGAAGCGGATGCCAGCAGCTTAGACGCCTTGAACGGGACTGCATTGGCCCAACCGCAGGGCGGCCCGGCAAGGCAGTCAATCAGCCCGACGGCGCCTTGAGTGGCGACGCCAAAGCTGCCTAAGATAATCGAGCCTCGCAAATAACAAGAATTCCAGACGATATGCGTGATCTGACCGACGATGTGGCGCTGATGCGCCCGGTTATCGATGCCTTGCGTGCCAGTGGAACCGACCCGGACCGGGTCCTGGCCCGCGTCGGCCTACCCCCCGGCGGTCTGCCCGCTGGGCGCTTTCCCCATGCCGCGCAGGGGCTGTTCTGGAAGGCCGCCAGCGAAGAATGCGGCGAAGACGACGTCGGCCTCTACCTTGCCCAGCACCTGCCAGCCTTCCACGGCCTGCTGCTGGAATACCTGTTCCTCTCCAGCGAAACCTTCGGTGATGGCCTGCGCCACGCCTTGCGCTACGTGCGCCTGCTCTCCGACACCCTGGACGCCCGGCTCGACGTGCAAGGCGACCAGGCCGTGCTGACCCTTGGCCTGCTGCCGGGCACGCCGCGGCATTTCCCCGAGATGCTGGCCGGCGCGGTGATCCGCCTGTTCCACGCCCTGACCGAGGGCGACTTCATCCCGCGCCAGGTGCAGTTCATGCACGAAGAGGGGGCCTGCGCGGAGCGTTATCAACAGGTCTATGGCTGCCCGGCGCAACTGGGCAGCGAGCGCTATGCCCTGGTGTTCGATGCCGCTGTGCTGGGCAAGGCCTCGCGCCATGCCGCGCCGGAGTTGCTGCGCATGCACGAGTCGCTGGCCCGCCGGCAACTGGCCGAGGTCGAGCGCCTGGACCTGGTGCGCAACGTGCGCGAGCTGATCGGCGAACTGCTGGTCGACAGCGGCGCCACCCTGGAACAGGTCGCCGCCCGCCTGGACATGCCCTCCCGCCGCCTGCGCGAACGCCTGGCCATGGCCGGCGTGCGCTTCAACGACCTGGTCACCGACTACCGCTGCCGCCTGGCCAAGGACCTGCTGCTGAAGACCGACGAACGCATCGAAGTGATCGTCGAACGCACCGGCTTCTCCGAACCGAGCACCTTCTACCGCGCCTTCAAACGCTGGGTCGGCGAAACCCCGGTGGAATACCGCAAGCGCGGCCGGCACTGACAGCTCCCGATCGGTGGTGTGAGAGGCGCTTCAGCGGCGATTTTCTGCAGGAGCGGGCTTGCCCGCGAGCTTTTCGATTGATGTGTTGTTTCTGTGATGAGGCATGAACCGCAGGGCGTCGCGGCTAAAGCCCCTCCCACGTTGATCTCCATTGATCGCACCCACGCTCTGCGTGGGCGCGCGCTCCCGGACGCTCCGCGTTCGCAACGGCTGCGGGTCCAACATGCGGAGGCAGGCTAACGACGGTGGGTGACGCGGAGCGTCACGGGCTGCATGCCCACGCGGAGCGTGGGAACGATCAGGTCAGAGGTGAGGCCACGATCCGTAGGAGGCGCTTCAGCGGCGATTTTCTGTAGGAGCGGGCTTGCCCGCGAGCTTTTCTATTGATGCGTTGCTTCTGTGACGAGGCATGAACCGCAGGGCTCGCGGCTAAAGCCCCTCCCACGTTGATCACCACTGATCGCACCCACGCTCTGCGTGGGCGCGCACTCCCGGACGCTCTGCGTCCGCAACGGCTGCGGGTCCACCATGCTGAGGCAGGCTGACGACGGTGGGTGACGCGGAGCGTCACGGGCTGCATGCCCACGCGGAGCGTGGGAACGATCAGGTCAGAGGTGAGGGGCACGATCCTGTGGGAGGCGCTTCAGCGGCGAGCTTTTGCGGCTTTCGCGGCTAAAACTCCTCCCACCGCATCCTCCTCAGGCGCCGAGCAAGCTCTGCCCGCACACGCGCATCACCTGGGCGGTCAGCACGCCGGAGCTGGGCTGGGCGAACCAGGCCACGGCCTCGGCCACGTCCTGGGGCAGGCCGCCCTGGCTCATGGAATTCATGCGGCGGCCGGCTTCGCGGATGGTCAGAGGGATGGCGGCGGTCATCTGGGTTTCGATGAAGCCCGGTGCCACCGCATTGATGGTCACGCCGCGTTTCGCCAGTGCCGGCGCCCAGGCCTGGGCCAGGCCGATCACCCCGGCCTTGCTCACCGCGTAGTTGGTCTGGCCCATGTTGCCGGCGATGCCACTGATCGAGGCGATCAGCACCACGCGGCCGTTCTCGTTGAGCTTGTCGGCATCCAGCAGGGCCTGTGTCAGCACCTGCGGGGCTTTCACGTTGACGTCGATCACCGAGTTCCAGAAGGCATCGCTCATCTTCGCCAGGGTCTTGTCCCGGGTGATGCCGGCGTTGTGCACCACGATATCGATGCCGTCGGCCAGCGCCTCCACCAGTTGCGCCGGGGCATCCTCGGCGCAGATGTCCAGGGGCACGCTGCGCCCGCCGAGACGCGCGGCCAGGGCATCCAGCCCATCCTTGGCCTGGGGCACATCGAGCAGCACCACCTCGGCGCCATCGCGGGCCAGCACTTCGGCGATCGAGGCGCCGATGCCCCGGGAGGCACCCGTGACCAGCGCCTTCTTGCCCGCCAGCGGGCGCGTCCAGTCCTTCACCTCGTCGCTGCTGCCGATCAGGCGCAGTACCTGGCCGGACACGTAGGCGCTCTTGGGCGATAGGAAGAAGCGCAGCGCGCCTTCGAGCTGGCTTTCAGCGCCCTTGCCGACATACAGCAGCTGCACGTTGCCGCCGCGGCGGATTTCCTTGCCCAGGGAGCGGGTGAAGCCCTCCAGCGAACGCTGCACGCTGGAGGCCACGGTGTCCTTCAGGGTTTCCGGCGCACGGCCGAGCACCACCACGCGGGGACAGGTCGCCAGGTTCTTCAGGGCCGGCTGGAAGAAATCACGCAGCTCGATCAACTGCTCGAAACGGGTCAGGTGGCTGGCGTCGAACACCAGGGCCTTGAGCTTGGGGCCGTGCTCGGCGGTCCAGCGCGGCAGCTCGAACTGGCCTTCGCGGGGGGCGAACAGCTCGCTGGTCAGTTTGTTGGCGAACGGCAGGATGGCGGTTGCCAGGCTGCCTTCGCCACCGATCAGCAGGGCGCCTTCCACCGGACGGCTGCGTCCGGCTTGCCAGCGTTCCAGGCGCAGCGGCGCCGGCAGGCCGAGGGCGCCGACCAGGCGGCGGCCCGAGGCGGAATTGGCAAAATCGAGGTAACGATCGGACATGGGAGTGGCTCCTGCACGAATCAAAAAAGTGCCTCCACTCTACGCAGACAGGAGAAATGCGCAATTGACCGTGTCGCATGCTGTGCCGGCAAGGCGGCCAATGCCACACTGTCGGCAGCTGCTAGGTTTGTTGCCACGTCAGTCCTGCGCGCCGCCGCGATGGGAGGCTACAGTCCCTTGCCCGTGCGTCATTCACCTTTGCCAAGGAGGTCCCCATGACCCTGCCACGCCGCGTCGCCATCGTCGGTGGTAACCGCATTCCGTTCGCCCGCTCCAACACCGCGTATGCCACGGCCAGCAACCAGGACATGCTCACCAGTGCCCTCGAAGGCCTGGTGGAACGCTACAACCTGCATGGCGAGCGCCTGGGGGAGGTGGTGGCCGGCGCGGTGCTCAAGCACTCCCGGGATTTCAACCTGACCCGCGAATGCGTGCTCGGCTCGCGCCTGGCGCCGGAGACCCCGGCCTACGACGTGCAGCAGGCCTGCGGCACCGGCCTGGAAGCGGCGCTGCTGGTGGCCAACAAGATCGCCCTGGGGCAGATCGAGTGCGGCATCGCCGGGGGCGTGGATACCACCTCGGATGCGCCTATCGGCGTCAACGAAGGGCTGCGGCAGATCCTGCTGCAGGCCAACCGGGCCAAAAGCACCGGTGACAAGATCAAGGCCCTGCTGCAGATCCGCCCGCGTCACCTGTCGCCGTCGTTGCCACGCAATGGCGAGCCACGCACTGGCCTGTCCATGGGCGAGCACTGCGAGCTGATGGCACAGACCTGGGCCATTCCCCGGGACGAGCAGGACCAACTGGCCGTCGCCAGCCACCAGAAGCTGGCCGCGTCCTATGCCGAGGGCTGGCACGACGACCTGCTGACCCCGTTCCGCGGCCTGACCCGCGACCAGAACCTGCGCCCGGACATCAGCCTGGAAAAACTGGCGACCCTCAAGCCCGTCTTCGAGCGCAGCCCGCGCGGCACCATGACCGCTGCCAACTCCACGCCGCTGACCGACGGAGCCTCGGTGGTGCTGCTGGCCAGTGAAGAATGGGCCAAGGCCCGCGGCCTGCCGGTGCTCGCCTACATCCGTGATGGCGAAGCGGCGGCGGTGGATTTCGTCAACGGCAAGGAAGGGCTGCTGATGGCGCCTGTCTATGCGGTACCGCGCCTGCTGGCGCGCAACAACCTGACCCTGCAGGACTTCGACTACTACGAAATCCACGAAGCCTTCGCCGCCCAGGTGCTCTGCACCCTCAAGGCCTGGGAGGACGCCGAGTACTGCCAGACCCGCCTGGGCCTGGCCCAGCCGCTGGGCTCGATCGACCGCAGCAAGATGAACGTGAAAGGCAGCTCCCTGGCCGCCGGCCACCCGTTCGCCGCCACCGGCGGGCGCATCGTCGCCAACCTGGCCAAGCTGCTGTCGGTGGCAGGTGAGGGCCGCGGTCTGATCTCCATCTGCGCCGCTGGCGGCCAAGGTGTGACCGCGATCCTCGAGCGGTAATCCAATACCCCGTGGCCACACTTCATCGTGGCTTCGTGATGTAAGCAACTCCGTGATTTGAGGCGGCCCGCGCAGGCGGCGCCGCCTTTTTTTCGTCTGTCGGTTGGTCGGCTTACGCGTTGATCGCACCCACGCTCTGCGTGGGCGTGTATCCCCGGACGCTCTGCGTCCGCACCGGTTGTGCTGTAACGCGTGGGGTGGGCTGAAGGTGGTGGGTGACGCGGAGCGTCACGGGAGGCATTCCCACGCGGAGCGTGGGAACGATCAGATGCTTCATCTGTAGGAGCGGGCTTGCCCGCGAGCTTTTGCTCTACGCGTGGAGTCTGTGTCGGGACACAAGCCTCTGAGCTCGCGGCCAAGGCCGCTCCTACAGGAAACCATCGCGGCTAAAGCCCCTCCCACGGGCTGCATGCGGGCACGTCTTGTGGGAGGCGCTTCAGCGGCGAGCTTTCAGGGCTCTGCCGCTGCTTCCGCTTCGGCAGCAAGCAGCACGGCCTTGCGTGCCACGCCCCAGCGGTAGCCGCTCAGCGCGCCTTTGGCGCCGACCACCCGGTGGCAGGGGATCAGCAGGCCCAGCGGGTTGCTGGCGCAGGCGCGGGCGATGGCCCGGGGATGGCTGCCCAGGCTGCTGGCCAGTTCGCCGTACTGCCGGGTCTGGCCCAGGGGAATCGCCTGCAGGGCGCGCCACACCTGTTGCTGATAGGCCGTGCCGCGCAGGTCCAGGGGCAGGTGGGCGGCGCGGCGGGGTTCTTCGATCTGCCCGATGACCTGCTGCAACCAATCACCGAGCCCCTTGTCGTCACGCTGCAGATTGGCAGCGGCGAAGCGCTGGCGCAGTTCGCCTTCCACCACGTCGACACTGTCGCCGAACAGCAGGGCGCAGACGCCTTTGTCGCTGCTCGCCAGCAGCAGATGGCCCAGCGGGCAGGCGCGGGTGGCGTAGCGCAGGGTTTCCCCGGCAGCGCCCTGGCGACGCTGGGCCGGGCTCAGGGTGTCGGGTTGTTCGTAGAGCGCGCGGGTGCCGGAGTAGCCGGCCGCCAGGGCGGCATCCAGCACGCTGTTGGCCTGCGGCAACTGCGCTTCGAGCTGCGTCCGGCGCTGGGCCTGGACCCAGGCCTTTGGCGTCAGCCCGGTGCGGGCCTTGAAGGCACGGGCCAGGTGCGAGGCGGATAGGCCGATACGTGCCGCGAGCTGGTCGAGGGTGGGCGGCTTTTCCTGCGCCATCAGCAGGCGACAGGCCGCCGCCACCAGTTCGTCGAGTTGCTGCGCCGGGCTGGCACCCTTGGGCGTGCAGCGCTTGCACGGGCGGAAGCCGGCCTGCTCGGCGAGCTGGGCATCGGCATGGAAACTGACGTTCTGCCGCAGCGGCCGCCGGGCCGGGCAGCTGGGCCGGCAGTACACCCCGGTCGAGCGCACGGCGAACACGAACTGCCCGTCGCGTGAGGCGTCGCGGTCGCAAACGGCTTGCCAGCAGAGGTCAGGGTCGAGCATGGCGGCGTTCCTGTGGAGTACGTTTCGATTGTCGACTCGTTGCCGAGGCCTGCCAATCCGAATCGTGCTTTCAAATTCGATTGGTGCTTGGGGCCGGACCTGTGGGAGGCGCTTCAGCGGCGAGCTTTAAGGGCAGTCGCGGCTAAAGCCCGTCCCAAGGTTGCAGGGGCCGGTGCCGGTGGGTGACGCGGAGCGTCACGGGATGCATGCCCACGCGGAGCGTGGGAACGATCAGGTCAGTGGTGAGGCCACCGTTGCGTGGGAGGCGCTTCAGCGGCGATTTTTGTAGGAGCGGGCTTGCCCGCGAGCTTTTCTGTCAGACAGCTCGGTTTTCGGATGGCCGAAGGCGCCGAGCTCGCGGCTGAAGCCCCTCCCACGAGAGCGGCGGTCAATCGACTGAAAGCCGCTGCAAGACAATACGCCCGCGGCTGATATCAGCCAGCAGCCGCTGCAGGTCGGCGATGCGGGCATCGGGCAGGGCGAGGTGCAGGTCGGCGCCGGTGGCGTCATAGGTTTCGCTGGCCTGTATCGCTTCGACCTCGGCCAGGCGGGCCTTGAGCAGCGGCAGTTCGCCGAACAGGCAGTGGCAGGCCACGGTGGTGCGGGCCACCAGCTCTACCCGTTCACCGCCTTGCAGGCACTTGGCGGCGCTGCCGCCGTAGGCGCGGGCCAGGCCGCCGGTGCCGAGCTGGATGCCGCCGTACCAGCGGATCACCAGCACCGCCACCTGGTCGCAGTCCTGGCCTTCGATCGCTGCCAGGATCGGCCGGCCAGCGGTGCCGCCGGGTTCGCCATCGTCGCTGAAGCGGTACTGGTTGCCGACCTTCCAGGCCCAGCAGTTGTGCGAGGCGCTGAGGTCGCTGTGCGAGGCGATGAAGGCCTGGGCCTCGGCCGCGCTGGTGGCCGGCGCGGCGAGGGCGAGGAAGCGGCTCTTGCGAATCTCCTCGCGGTAGTCGCAAGGGCCGAGCAGGGTGAAGGGCATGGCTCAGTTCGTCGGCGGCGTCAGCCCGCAGCCCTTGAGGATGATGCGGATCAGGTTGTCGCTGGCGTCTTCCATGTCCTGCTTGGTCAGGCGCGAGCGACCGGAGACGCGGGCGATCTGCGTGGCGAAGTCGGCGTAGTGCTGGGTGCTGCTCCACAGCAGGAAGATCAGGTGGGTCGGGTCTACCGGGTCCATCTTGCCGGCGGCGATCCAGCCTTCGAACACCGCCGCCCGGCCCTTGAACCAGCTCAGGTAATCCTGGCTGAAGTATTCGGACAGGCACTCGCCGCCGCTGATCACTTCCATGGCGAAGATGCGCGAGGCCTTGGGGTAGCGCCGCGAGAATTCCATCTTTGCGCGGATGTAGCGGGCCAGCGCTTCGGCCGGGTCGTCGTCCACGGTCAGGGTGTTGAAGGCGCTGTCCCACAGGTCGAGGATGTTGCTCAGCACCGCCAGGTACAGCCCCAGCTTGTTGCTGAAGTAGTAGTGCAGGTTGGCCTTGGGCAGGCCGACGTTCTGGGCAATGGTGTTCATGCTGGTGCCCTTGAAACCATGGCGGGCAAACTCTTCCTCGGCGGCGGCGAGGATGGCTTCTTCGTTCTTCTGACGAATACGCCCGGCAGGTTTGCCGGCAGGGTTGGCGCGGTGCGCAGGGACGTCGAGGGTCATGGGTCATTCCGAGCGGTCATAGGGCGGAGCGAGTGCACTGATAGCGTAATGACGCTTGAGTGACAAGCGCGGGGCGGCGAAAAAGCGCACGGAGTGACCTATTGGTTCTACGGTGCACTGTCACTGTGCGCCCGTCGGCCCGTCCTGCGCGATTTTGTCGCCGAATGGTGCTCAGTCGGCGGGGTGGTGCCGGGGCGATATTTCGGCGTCACGTCCGGCAACCGGCTCGGCCGCCCGCCGCGAAGCCTGGCCGCCGAGGTACCAGCCCAGCGCGCCCCACAGCGCGGCGCAGGCAGCACCGGCCACGGCCGCCACCAGCACGCCGTTGGCGAGCAGGTCGAGCAGGGCCTTGGCCCAGGCGCTGACGGCATCGCCGGCGCGGTAGACCACGGTGTCGATGAAGTTCTTCGCCTTGTATTTGCTCTCGGCATCCAGCGGTGTGAAGAGCATTTCCCGCCCCGGGCGCACGAAAGCGTATTCGCCGACCCGGCGCACGATCATCAGCGCCGCGAGCATGGCGAAGGTCGGCGCCAGGGCCAGGCCGATGAAGCCCAGGCACACCAGGATCGGCACCCCGGCCAGCAGGGCGCGCACGCCGAAGCGCTGGGCAATGCGCCCGGTGATGAACACCTGGGCCAGCAGCGACAGCGACTGCACGCAGAAGTCGATGAGGCCGAACACGCGGATCTGTTCGTTGCGGTCGGTGAAGGTTTCCGCCACCAGGCGCGCCTGCTCGAAGTACAGGAAGGTACTGGCCGTGGCCAGCAGGATGACGAAGGCGCTGATGCCCAGCAGGTAGCGCGAGCCGAGCACCCGGGTCAGGCCGCTGAACGGGTTGCCGATCACCGGTTTTCGCGGGCTTTCGCTCGGCGGTGCGTCAGGGCGCCCGGCGCCGCCCTCGGCGCGCCAGGCCATCAGGTAGTGCTTGGCCAGGATCGCCACGCCCAGCAACACCGCCGCCAGGAGGATCAACCCGCTTTCGCCCAGGGTGTCCACCAGCAACGCACCCACCGCCGGGCCGACCAGCCCGCCGCAACTGGCCCCGGCGGCGATGAAGGCGAACAGGCGCTTGGCCTGGGTGCTGTCGAATACGTCGGCCATCAGGCTCCAGGCCACCGACACCACGAACAGGTTGTAGACCGAGATCCACACGTAGAACACCCGGGCCACCCAGATGTCGTCGCCGGCGTACTGGAACAGCACGGCGAAGGCCAGCAGGTTGCTGATGAAAAAGCCATACACCCAGTCGATGTAGCGCGCCCGGGCCACCTTGGAGTTGAGCCAGGCGAACAGCGGCACGGCGATCAGCATCACCACGAAGGTGGCGGTGAACAGCCATTGCAGGTTCTCCACGCCGCCGCGAATGCCCATGGCCTCGCGGATCGGCCGCAGCATGAAATAGCCGCTGAACAGGCAGAAGAACAGGGCGAAGCCGCAGAGGGCGGCCAGCAGTTCGATGGGCCGGGCGTTGATCGCCTGGGCCAGGCGTTGGGTCGGTGTCATCGCGCGTGCCTTGGCTCGGCGCGGCCTGAAGCAGGGCCGCGCCTGTCGGGTGAGTCAGGAGCGAAGCCCCTCGAAGTCAGCTGAACGCTTGGACGATCCGCTCGCGCAGCGCCGCATCGGGCAGGCGGCCGATGCCGCCCTTGATGTTGTCGGCCATGTAGCGCGGGTTGGAGGTGGCCGGGATCACCGCCGTCACCGCCTCGTTGGCCAGGATGAACTTGAGCAGCAGCTGCGCCCAGGACGTGGCGTCGGCCTCCATGGCCCATTCCGGCAAGGGCTTGCCCTTCACCCGGTTGAGCAACTGAGCGCGCTGGAATGGGCGGTTGATCAGGGTGGCGATGCCGTTGTCGGCGCAGTAGGGCAGCAGGCGCTTCTCGGCGTTGCGCTCGCCCACCGAATAGTTGAGCTGGACGAAGTCCACCTTCTCCTCGGCCAGCACCTCCAGCAGATCGTCATGGGCCGACTCGATGTAATGGGTGATGCCGATGTAGCGCACCTTGCCCTGCTCGCGCAGTTCCCGCAGCAGCGCCAGCTGGGTGCGGGTGTCCTGCAGGTTGTGCACCTGCACCAGGTCGAGCTTGTCGGTCTGCAGCGCATTGAGGCTGGCCTCGAACTGCGCCAGGCCGCGCTCGCGGCCGGTGGCGGAAATCTTGGTGGCGAGAAACGCCTTGCCCTGGGTACCGGTGCGCTTGAGCAGCTCGCCGGTCACCTCTTCCGAGGCGCCGTAGCTGGGCGCGGTATCGATCAGCGTGCCGCCGCCATTGATGAAGGCGCGCATCACCCCGTCCAGCGGCTTGAGGCTGTCGTCATCGAGGCTGACGTTGAACGTTTGCGACGTACCCAGGCCGATCACCGGGATCTGCTGGCCACTGCTGGGAATGGTGCGCTGGATCAGCGGGGCAGGGGCGGCGAAGGCCAGGGAAGGCAGCAAGGGGGCTGCGGCGGCCAGGGTCAGCAGGCTTGCGCTGCCCTGGATGAAGTGACGACGGCTAGGCATGGAGTCCTCCGTGATGCACTGCAGGGAAAGGCGGGAAAAGGTCGATGATAGACCCGGGTACCGGGGTGCCCATGCCTATTGCTCCACCAGTTGTTACCTGATGTATCTGCCTGGGCTGGCGGCTCGCCAGGCCGCCGGGGCTCAGCTGCTGGCGGCCAGGGTGTCGAGAAAACTCTCCAGCACCAGGTGGGGGCGGCGGCCCTTGCGCGTCACCGAAGCCAGGCTGACATCGTAGAAGCGCGTAGCGGGTTTGAGTGCGCGCAGGCGCCCTTGTTGCACCCAGGCGCTGGCGTAGTGGTCGGGCAGGTAGCCGATGTAGCGCCCAGTGAGGATCAGGAAGGCCATGCCCTCGCGGTCCGAGGCGCTGGCCGTGCAGTTCAGCGCCTGGTAGTGGCTCTGCACCTCGGGCGGCAGGCGGAAAGTCGGGGCGATGGCGTCCTGGGCATTCAGACGCTCGTCGGCCAGTTGCGCGTCATCCACGTAGAACAGCGGATGGCCCACGGCGCAGTAGAGCAGCGAGCGTTCGTCGTACAGCGGCAGGTATTCCAGCCCCGACAGCGCGCCGGCCTGGGGCACCACGCCGACGTGCAGGCGGCCGTCGAGCACGCCCTGTTCCACCTCGCTCGGCGGCGTCATGCGGATGTGCACCCGCACGTCCGGCCCGCGCTCCTTGAGGCGCGCCAAGGCATTGGTGATGCGCATGTGCGGCACCGTCACCAGGTTGTCGGTGAGGCCGATGTTCAGCTCGCCGCGCAGGTGCTGGTGCAGGCCGTTGACCTCGGTGCGAAAGCTCTCCAGCGCTGCCAGCAGTTGCTGGGTGGAGTGGTAGACCTCGCGGCCTTCCTCGGTCAGGGCGAAACCGGCGCGACCGCGCTGGCACAGGCGCAGGCCCAGGCGCTGTTCGAGGTCGCTCATCTGCTGGCTGATCGCCGAGCGACCGATGCCCAGCACGCTTTCGGCGGCGGAAAAACCGCCGCACTCCACCACGCTGCGAAACAGCTTGAGCAGGCGGATATCGAAGTCGCTGACCTGGGCCAGCGGGTCGGGGCGGCGGGTGCTCATTAGTTTAGTGGTCGCCTAACTGAAGTTAAGAAGAGTCGAGTTTTACTGACTCTATGCCCGTGGCACCTTGGCTGACAACTGATTTACTCCTAGGGAAGCGCTTTGGCGGCCGTCGCGGCTGAAGCCCCTCCCACGACACTTCGAGCGCGAGGCTCCCCATGAACATGCCGCAGACCGAAACCCCGTCCCTGGCCAGCCAGCTCAAGCTGGACGCCCACTGGATGCCGTTCTCCGCCAACCGCAACTTCCAGCGCGACCCGCGCCTGATCGTCGCCGCCGAGGGCAGCTGGCTGCTGGACGACAAGGGGCGCAAGGTCTACGACAGCCTGTCCGGCCTGTGGACCTGCGGCGCCGGCCACTCGCGCAAGGAAATCCAGGACGCCGTCTCCAAGCAGCTCGGCACCCTCGATTACTCGCCAGGCTTCCAGTTCGGCCACGCGCTGTCGTTCAAGCTGGCCGAGCAGATCGCCGACCTGATGCCGGGCGACCTCAACCATGTGTTCTTCACCGGTTCCGGCTCCGAGTGCGCCGACACCTCGGTGAAAATGGCCAAGGCCTACTGGCGCCTGAAAGGCCAGCCGGCCAAGACCAAGTTCATCGGCCGCGCCCGTGGCTACCACGGCGTGAACATCGCCGGCACGAGCCTGGGCGGCATCGGCGGCAACCGCAAGATGTACGGCCAGTTCATGGACGTCGACCACCTGCCGCACACCCTGCAGCCGCACCTGGCGTACACCAACGGCATGGCCGAGACCGGTGGCGTGGAGCTGGCCAACGAACTGCTGAAACTCATCGAGCTGCACGACGCCTCCAATATCGCCGCGGTGATCGTCGAGCCGATGTCCGGCTCGGCCGGCGTGCTGGTGCCGCCGGTGGGCTACCTGCAGCGCCTGCGCGAAATCTGCACCCAGCACAACATCCTGTTGATCTTCGACGAAGTGATCACCGCCTTCGGCCGCCTGGGCACCTGGAGCGGCGCCGAGTACTTCGGCGTGACCCCGGACATCATCAACGCCGCCAAGCAGATCACCAACGGCGCGATTCCCCTGGGCGCGGTCATCGCCTCCAGCGAGATCTACCAGACCTTCATGCAGCAGCCTTCGCCCGAGCACATGGTCGAGTTCACCCACGGCTACACCTACTCCGCCCACCCGGTGGCCTGCGCCGCCGGCCTGGCCTCGCTGGAACTGCTCAAGCGCGAGAACCTGATCCAGCAGGCCGCCGAACTGGCGCCGCAATTCGGCAAGGCGCTGCATGGCCTCAAGGGCAGCAAGCACGTCATCGACATCCGCAACTGCGGCCTGGCCGGCGCCATCCAGCTGGCCCCGCGTGACGGCGACCCGGTGATCCGCCCGTTCGAGGCCGGCATGGCCCTGTGGAAGGCCGGCTTCTACGTGCGCTTCGGCGGCGACACCCTGCAGTTCGGGCCAACCTTCAACGCCAAGATGGACGACCTCGAGCGCGTACTGGGCGCCGTGGGCGACACCCTGAACAAGCTGAATTAACCCCTGTGGGAGGGGCTTTAGCCGCGACGCATCACGCTGCGCAGCGTGATGCGAATCACCGCTCAGTCCTTTCCATAACACGAACGCCAAACACCGTAGGGTGGATCGGGACGCGTAGTTGACGCTTCCCTCATCAGACACCGCTGAGCGGTGGATGAAAAAAGCGTCATCCACCCTACATCGCTGCCCCGGCCGCCCAACAGAATTCAAGAACGGAGAGCCCCATGAGCCACATTTCACACCTGATCAACGGCGAGCGCGTCGCCGGCACCGGCCGCACCACTGACGTGTTCAACCCGTCCACCGGCGAAGCCACCAAGAAACTAGCCTTGGCCGACCGCGCCACCATCGACCAGGCCGTCGCCGCGGCCAAGGCCGCCTTCCCGGCCTGGCGCAACACCCCGCCGGCCAAGCGCGCGCAGATCATGTTCCGCTTCAAGAACCTGCTGGAGCAGAACGAAGAGAAGATCGCCCAGCTGATCAGCGAAGAGCACGGCAAGACCATTGAGGACGCCGTCGGCGAACTCAAGCGCGGCATCGAAAACGTCGAATTCGCCTGTGGCGCCCCGGAAATCCTCAAGGGCGAATACACCCGCAACGTCGGCCCCAACATCGACGCCTGGACCGACCTGCAGCCGGTCGGCGTGGTCGCCGGCATCACCCCGTTCAACTTCCCGGCCATGGTGCCGCTGTGGATGTACCCGCTGGCCATCGTCTGCGGCAACTGCTTCATCCTCAAGCCGTCCGAGCGCGACCCGAGTTCCACCCTGTTCATCGCCGAACTGCTGCACGAAGCTGGACTGCCCAAGGGCGTGCTCAACGTCGTGCACGGCGACAAGGAAGCCGTGGACGCACTAATAGAGGCCCCGGCGGTCAAGGCCCTGAGCTTCGTCGGTTCCACGCCGATCGCCGAATACATCTACGCCGAAGGCACCAAGCGCGGCAAGCGCGTGCAGGCCCTGGGCGGCGCCAAGAACCACGCCGTGCTGATGCCCGACGCCGACCTCGACAACGCCGTTAGCGCGCTGATGGGCGCCGCCTACGGCTCATGCGGCGAGCGCTGCATGGCCATCTCCGTGGCCGTGTGCGTGGGCGACCAGATCGCCGACGCCCTGGTGCAGAAACTCATCCCGCAGATCAAAGGCCTGAAGATCGGCGCCGGCACCTCCTGCGGCCTCGACATGGGCCCGCTGGTCACCGCCGCCGCCCGCGACAAGGTCGTCGGCTACATCGACGACGGCGCGGCCGCTGGTGCGCAACTGGTGGTGGATGGTCGCGGCTACCGCGTGAGCGGCAACGAAGACGGCTACTTCGTCGGCGGCACCCTGTTCGACCGCGTGACCCCCGAGATGCGCATCTACCAGGAAGAAATCTTCGGCCCCGTGCTGTGCATCGTCCGCGTCGGCAGCCTGGAAGACGCCATGCAACTGATCAACGACCACGAATACGGCAACGGCACCTGCATCTTCACCCGTGACGGCGAAGCGGCCCGCCTGTTCTGCGACGAAATCGAGGTCGGCATGGTCGGCGTCAACGTCCCCCTCCCGGTACCGGTGGCCTACCACAGCTTCGGCGGCTGGAAACGCTCCCTGTTCGGCGACCTCCACGCCTACGGCCCGGACGGCGTACGCTTCTACACCCGCAAAAAAGCCATCACCCAACGCTGGCCACAACGCGCCAGCCACGAGGCCGCGCAGTTTGCGTTTCCGAGTAATGGATGAGTTTGGGTAAGGCGTTAAAAGAAAAAGCCGGTCGAGAGACCGGCTTTTTGTTTCTGTGGTTCGTAGCCTGGGTTGAGCGAAGCGATACCCGGGACGATTGCATGATTGGTATCGCCGAGCTCAACCCATCCTACGTCTCAACCCGCTCACCCACGGATACCGCATCATCCTCATCACCCGCCCAATCTCTCGGCAATAAACCCGCTTCCACATAACGATGGAACGACGACCACGGCCAATCGACCACGCGCTCTACGTGCCCGTGCTTGCGTGGGTTGTGGTGGATGTAATCGATATGCCGAGCGAAGTCCGCGTCGTCCCGAATGCGGTGTTCCCAATAGCGACGCTGCCAGATGCCGCGTTCGCCTCTTCCTTGTCGGCTCGTGGAAACCGATTCCCCATGCGGGAGCCCACGAGAAAAGCCGCTCTTGATCAAGCGCCAGCGAACGGCGAAATCGGCATCACCCGGCGGTAGGGTACAAACCGCGTGCAAATGCTCGGGCAAGATCACAATGGCATCGATACGCCATGGGTGAAGGCGCATGACATGCGTAAAGCTGGAGCGCAGAAGACCAATGTGCTCAGTCAGCAAGCTGCTCTGGCGGTTCGCCAGATTGAGCGTAAAAAACCAGGTCGCGCCCGGGGTCCTGTCGCGGCGATAAAGAACCATATGACTGCAATCCTTTGCAGAAAAAACTGATCGTAGCCTGGGTCGGGCCGCGCAGGTTGAGCGAAGCGATACCCGGGGAATCGAGTGATGGGTATCGCTGTGCTCAACCCATCCTACGAAGTCAGTACCTCAACCAAACCAGCGCCGTGGCCTCGATGGCTCCTGCCAGGGGCTGAAGGTGGGCAGTTTGTGCAGGGGCACCCAGAGTTCGCCTTGCCAGTCGAGCAGGGCGATGCGGCTGTTGTGCCAGGCCATCAGGACGCGGCGGGGTGGGTTGCCGTGCAGGTGGTGCTGGTCGTGCAGGGTGGGGATGACGTCGTGGCTGAACCAGCGGGCGATGGCCTGGTGTTCCGGGTGGGGGAAGCGGTACAGGGCCTTGTAGAGGCCGGCCTGGTTGATGGCGTGCACCGTTTCTTCGCGGCCGGTGCGGTAGGCGAGGCGCAGGGTTCTGAGCTGGTCGGCGTCCATGCGCTGGCACAGGCGTTCGGCGTGACGCTGGCTGAGCAGGCGGCCGACGTCGGCGGCGACGAACCAGGGTTGTCGATCGATCAGCACGGCGCGCAGTTGGTTGTGGTGACGCTGGAAAACGATGGGGGTGAATGCTTCCTGCATGAGTGACGCTCCAAGTTTGGGCTGGAGAGCTGCCTCATTCGCTGTCAATCGAATGGAGGCAGACCGCGCAGGGTTGACAGACCGGAACTCGGAACCGGCAGACCACTAGGGTCTCCCCACGCGATCTGCCATAGAGCGTTGCAGTGAAACTGCATGCATGGTGGGGCCTGCAAAAACGTACGCCGTTTTCGCATGCACCAGATGGCACTTCGCGCCTAGTTACCGAGCTGTCAAACCCGGCCACGGGATTGACCGTGGCCTGCGCAGAATAGGGAGCGGGTCGGGCGATGGCAAGACAGGGGATTCCCAGGTGTGTCGGTCGCGGCTGAAGCCCCTCCCACATGAGTGTGCGCTCGCTGGGCGTGGACCTGTTCCTAGACCCTCTTGGTGCTACTGGTCGGCAGCATCCGGCTTGTACAACCAGAGCGGCTCTGCGACTTCATTCGGCGAAAGTTCTTGCAGGGGTACCTGTCCATCGAACATCACCTCTATGAGGTAGAGGCTGTGGCCTTCGTCGAAGCTGGCTTGGTGATAGACGACTGTGCCGCCAGGCAAAAGGTAGTTTTGCTGGCCCGTGGGGGTAGCGATTTGAGCGGGCTCTTCGAGGCGAAAGGCGAGCGATTTGTCCACTTCACTTGGGCTAAGGCTGAAGCCGATAGCGGCACTCACAAGCGCGACCAGCAGGTAAGAAACAACTGTTTTCATCGGATGCAATCCATGCATTTCAGCTTGCTTGCGGGTGAGGGTATTTGGCTCGCGCCTGTAATGGACTGTGCCCTGAACGACCTGTATCCGCAACGGATGCCGGCTCGATGTAGTTGGTGGCTGGTTGCGGTTGGTGACGCGGAGCGTCACGGGATGCATGCCCACGCGGAGCGTGGGAACGATGGGTTCAGGGCGAGCCGGTCGTTTGTGGGTTGCCTCGTTCGTGTAGGAGGCGCCTTGGCGGCGAGCGTCGGGGATGTCGCGGCTAAAGCCCCTCCCACAGGTTGTGGTTGGGGGGGCGAGCATGGGGGTAACCACGGACCGTGGGAGGCGCTTTAGCGGCGAGTCTTGGTGATCGCGCCCACGTGAGGGTGGGTACGACCACTGGCGGTGGCTATCACTGAATCCCACCTGACGGCTCACTCACCGACCAAGGTAAATGAGCCGTCACGCACTCAGGCCAGCGCCGTACGCTGCCGGCCTTCCACCCTGCGTTTCAGGGCGGCGCCTTCGACGATGTCCAGGGCGCCGCCCTGGGCGCGGGCGGAGCGGTCCCAGTCTTCCAGCAGTTCCATGCAGGCGTGGTCGATGTAGTTGACCCGCTCCAGGCTCAGGTGCAGCAGCGTGCCGGGTTCGACGCTGGCGAGCACCTTGGCCAGTTGCGGCACACGCAGGAAGGTGGCGGCGCCGCTCATGCGCAGCTCGGCGCGCTGCGGCCCGGTGGGCACCAGCTTCACCCGCAGGCGCGAGGCGTTCCACACCAGCTTCAGCAGGGTCAGGGCGAAGCCCACCAGCACGCCGGTCAGCAGGTCGGTGAAGACGATGCACAGCGCCGTGGCCGCGTAGATGCACAGCGGCACGCGACCGTACTGGCCGAGGTTGCGCATGGCCTTGGGGTCGACCAGTTTGCAGCCGGTGTACACCAGCACCGCGCCCAGGCTGGCCACCGGGATGCTCTGCAGCACGCCGGGCAGCAGGGCGACCAGGGCCAGCAGCCAGGCGCCGTGGAGGATGGTCGAGGCGCGGCCACGGGCGCCGGCCTGGACGTTGGCCGAGCTGCGCACGATCACGCCGGTCATCGGCAGGGCGCCGACCGCGCCGCACAGGATGTTGCCGATGCCCTGGGCAGACAGCTCGCGGTTGAAGCGGGCGCGCGGGCCGTCGTGCATGCGGTCCACCGCGGCGGCCGACAGCAGCGTCTCGGCACTGGCAATAAAGGCCAGGGCAAAGGCGGCGACCAGCAGCTGTGGGTCGGCCAGGCTGGCGAGGCCCTGCGGGGTGATCCAGTCGATGGCGTCACCCAGGTTGGCTGGCAGTTCCACGCGTTTGATCGGCAGTGCCAGCCACAGGCTGGTCAGGGTGGCGAGGGTCACGCCCACCAGGGCTCCGGGCAAAAAACGCAGCGGCGCCGGGCGGTAGCGTTCCCATAGCCACATGCTGGCGATGGTGCCGAGGCCGACCAGGCCGGCCGTCAGGGCGTTGCCGCCCACCAGGCTGAAGGCGTCGCCCACCGCAGCGGGGAAGGCCAGCAGGTTGTCCAGGCCAGAGGCCTTGGGCGCGGCGTCGAGCATCACGTGCACCTGCGACAGCACGATGAGGATGCCGATGCCGGCGAGCATGCCGTAGACCACGGCTGGCGCGGTGACCCGAAACCAGCCGCCCAGGCGCAGGGCGCCGGCCGCCAGCTGGATCACCCCGGCGAGCAGCAGCACCGGGCCGAGGGCGGCCATGCCGTGGGTGCGCACCAGTTCGAACACCAGCACCGCGAGGCCCGCCGCCGGGCCGCTGACCTGCAACGGCGCGCCAGCCAGGAAGCCGATCACCAGACCGCCGATGATGCCGGTGATCAGGCCTTTGGCCGGCGGCATGCCGGAGGCGATGGCAATGCCCATGCATAGCGGCAGGGCGACGAGAAAGACCACCACGGACGCCAGCGCGTCCCGTGGCAGCGTGCGAAATACAGTCATAAAGCATTCTCCAGGCAAAAGGGTGCCCACCGCCCGGAGAACCTGTTCAAAGGCTGCTGCATGCGAGCCGTTGAGCAGGTCCCCGGGGCGGGGCAGAAACGGGATCGATCAGGCGCTGGCGTAGCGCGGCTGGGGCGTTGCCGAGGGGATTTCGTCGCCTTCCAGCGGGTGGAAGCGCCCGCTGCTGGCGTCGTAGGCGCGGATGGTGCCGGCGTCGATGTCGTAGACCCAGCCGTGGATGCTCAACTGTCCGCTGGCCAGGCGCGCGGCCACAGAGGGGTGGGTGCGCAGGTGGTCGAGCTGGGCCACCACGTTCTCCTCGGTCAGCACGCCGAGGGTTTCATGGGCGGCGCAGGTGCAGCTGGTTTCCACCACGCTGCACGCCACTTCGGCGTGACGCAGCCAGGCGCGCACGGTGGGCATGCCGTCGAGGCTCGGCGGGTTGAGCACGGCCTTCATCGCGCCGCAGTCGGAATGGCCGCAGACGATGATGTGGCGCACGCCAAGCGCCAGCACCGCGTATTCGATGGCGGTGGAGACCCCGCCATTCATCTGGCCGTAGGGCGGCACCACGTTGCCGACGTTGCGGGTGACGAACAGGGTGCCCGGGTCGCTCTGGGTAATCAGCTCGGGGACGATGCGCGAGTCGGCGCAGGTGATGAACATCGCCTTGGGTTGCTGCGCGCTGGCCAGGTGTTTGAACAGCGCCTGCTGGCGGGGGTAGACCTCCTGACGAAAACGCCGGAAGCCCTGGATGAGTGTGTCGAGTGCGGCTTGCGACTCTGCCGGTCGCTGGATAGTCCCGGCTCGGGTAGTGGTTGAGTTCATCGTGCTTATCTCCTGTTACAGCGTGAACGACGTTCTCGACTACTGACCAAACGCCCGTGACCGATTGGTCACGTTCAGGGCAACGATAAGCACTCTTACTTAAGTGAACCTGAACGCGAGGCTCTAAAACGCCACTATTGGAGCGGTGGCCTGTGCTGCGAAACACGGCTTGTCGCGGCTAAAGCCCCTCCCACAGATGGTGGGCGTGTTGTGGGCGCTCGGATAACCACGGACCGTGGGAGGCGCTTCAGCGGCGAGCTTTACTGCCGGGTAACGACTGGGTGTGCTTCAAGTGTGGTCACTGCAACGGGCGTGCATCCTGACTGATCGCACCCACGCTCTGCGTGGGGCGCGTCGCCTCGGACGCTCCGCGTCCGCTACGGTTGGTTGGCTGAGTGAGGTGGTCAGGCCGATGACGGTGGGTGACGCAGAGCGTCACGGGATGCATGCCCACGCGGAGCGTGGGAGCGATCGGGCGGCGGGTGGTGGTTGTCGCGGCTGAAGCCGCTAGCACGGGTACGCCGCGGGTCGTGGGAGGCGCTTTAGCGGCGAGCGTTGTTGGGCCCCAGTGATCAGGCGTGCGCCTGCTGCTCGTACTCGATCTGTTCCAGTATCGCCGCCAGTTCCTTGCACTCGATGACATAGGTGCGAGCCAGCATGTCGCCCATGCGTTGACTGCGAGGGGAGAAGATGAAGATGACGGCTGCTGGCAACGGGCCGAGCAGGAAGGGGTTGGTTTCGATCAGCCGGCACAGGTTGCGCAGGATCACTTGCAGCAGGACAGGGGGCTGGCCGTTGCCATCGATGACGCGTATCCGGCACAGCCATTTGCCGAGGGTGTAGCCGCGAAACAGCCATTCGGCCAGAAACACGTAGGCCACCACGTACAGCAAGGCTGGCAGCGCAGTGAACTCGAACAGAATGAACAGGTAGACGCTGCCCACCAGAAACAGCAGATCCAGGGTAAAGGCGACCCCTCGCAAGGCGAGCAGGCGGGTGCGTGAAACTTCCATATTTCGTGTCCTGTTACGGGTGAGCGGGCTGCGTTTCCGGCAGTGTTTGGTAGTTCGGGTCGAGCTCGAAATCCTTGAGCTTCGGATGGGTGTTGATATAGGCCCAGACCTCGGCGGAGGTGTTCAGCGGGGCGTGGCCGTAGACGGCATCCAGGGTCCTGAGGGTGCTGCTCAGCAGCGGGTTGCGGCAGTACTGGCGAATGGTGGGCGAGGCTTCGTATTGCTGCAGCTGGAACTGGGCGATGATCCACAGCACTGGGCGCCACCAGTCGTAGGCGAAGTCGAAGTGCTTGACCACGGTGCCGGATGACTCGCGCTGAGCCAGCATGTTGAAGAAGTTGATCATGTTGTCGAGCCTCAGGCGGTCGTTGCGGTCCGCGTGGACAAGGGCCTTGTCGTCGAGGTCTTGCTTCTCCGGTGCCAGCGAGCGAACCAGTACCATGCTGCTTTCGGGCAGGCGTTGCTGCTCGACCACGAACAGCCGGCTGGCGAGGAATTCGCCGTAGGCGCGGTCTTTCACGGCGGTCAGCAGCACCAGGTAGGCGCGGTCCTTGACGTCCTGGAAGTCGGGGCTGGTGAAGGTCTGGAACATCTCGAAGATCGAGCGCTCCACCGCCTCGCGCCGGGCGATGCGCGCTTCGTCCGCCTGGAAGAACAGGGTGACGATCACGCCGCCGAACGCCAGGGCGGTGAACAGCACGTTGAGGCCGTTGTAGACCGGTTCGAACGGGTCGCTGAAGGTGTCGCGGGGGAGCAATTGCGCCAGCGGGTAGGCCGCCGCCCACACGGCAAAAATGGCGATCATCACGATCAGTGCTGCGTATTTTCCGGACAGTCTCACGCGTTCTCTCCCTGAAAGTCGGTGTGGCATCGGGCCACCAGCGCGCAACCTACGCAACCGCGCGCCCGCTAACAAGCCCCCGTGGTGACTGATAGAGTGTGGAGCATGACTGACCACCCAGTGAAATCGATGCTACCCAGTCCGCCTGATGGCGTGCGGTGGGTGCCTGTGAGCCACGGCGAATCGGGCGATGCGGTGTACCGACGCTCCGATGGCGCGGCGTTCGCCAAAGTGGCCCGAGGCACCGCGGTTGCCGAACTGCGGGCGGAGCACCTGCGCACGCTGTGGCTGACCGGGCAGGGTGTCGGTTCGCCCGACGTGCTGGGCTGGATCGACGCCGAGGACCACGCCTGCCTGGTGCTGAGCGCCTTGGAAGGCGTGCCGGCCAGTGAGCTGAATGCCACGGAGCTGCTGCAAGCCTGGCCGTCCATGGTCGATCGGCTCAAGGCGCTGCACGGGCTGCCGGTGGCGACTTGCCCGTTCGAGCGTGGGCTTGCTGGCACATGGTCGCGTGCCGAGAGCGTGGTCGCGCGCGATGCGGTGAATATCGAGTTTCTCGACGACGAGCACCGAGGCACTCCGCCGGCACGGCTGCTCGACGCGCTGCGCACCGAACTGCCTTTGCGCCTGGCGCAGGAAGCCGACGATCAGGTGGTATGCCACGGCGATGCGTGCTTGCCCAATTTCCTGATCGATCCACAAACGCTGCGCTGCGTGGGCCTGGTCGACCTGAGCCGGCTCGGTCGCGCTGATCGGCACGTCGACCTCTCCCTGTTGCTGGCCAATGCCCGGGAAAGCTGGGCGACCCATGAGCAGGCTCAGGAGGCGCGGCGCCTGACCGTCGAGCTGCTGGGCCTATCGGTAGCGGACGACAGCCGCCTGTCGTTCTACCTGCGCCTGGACCCACTGACCTGGGGTTGAGGAGACCCTTGCCGATGATCATCGAATACGCCTCGCAGCTCTCGCCTGACGCCATCGCCCACTGTGATTTTTCGTTCGAGGTCACCGCCGAACTGGTCGCGCCGTATGAGGCGCTGCAAGCCAGGCCCGTGGCGCCGTACCGCAAGGCGTATGACTTCGACGCCGAGCAATTTGCCCGCGTTGGTGCGGATCAGGTGCTGCTGGTGGCAAGGGCCGCGGGGCGGGTGTGTGGGTACCTGCTGGCGTCCGAGGACTGGAATCGCTACGGGCTGGTCGATGACTTTGCCGTCGATCGGAGCTTTCGCGGCACCGGCCTGGCCACGCAGTTGATGGACCATGCCATCGCCTGGGCCAAGACGCGCGGCCTGCCAGGCCTGCGTCTGGAAACCCAAAGCAACAACGTGCCTGCGTGCCGCTTCTACCGGCGCCAGGGCTTCGAACTGGGCGGGTTCGACCGCTACCTCTACAGCGCGCTGGAGCAATCGTCCCGGGAGGAGGTGGCGTTGTTCTGGTACCAGCGGTTCGAGTTGTGAGACGCACCTGTGCTCGCAATGATCCAGGCCGCCAGGCGGTTGTCAGATGTCTTCGCTGTAGGTGGTGACGGTCAGGTAGAAATTCTGGATTTTCGGCCAGTCCTTCCGCGTGCTGACCACTGTCTCTTCCGAGTACATCCGAATGGTGTAGTAGGGCGCCGCTGCGTTTTCCTGATAGGGGATCGCGGCCGGAAGCTCCCACATGCAGCAACTGCGCACAAAGCTGCTGGCCAATCCGAAACGCTCGCGAAGAAAGTCTTCGGCCGCTGCTGCGTCGGCCCCGTCGATCCGGTAAATGGCGACGACGGGAACGCCCTGGTTCTGTGCCTGCACCTCACAGCGCTCGTATTGGATAAACGCAGGGGGTGTACTGATTGCTTGCAGCATGTCATGGCATCGGGGGCTGGCGGTTGCGCAGCCGGACAGGAGTAGTAGGACAACGGTAATCAGGTACCCGAGTGACTTGTGCATGCCTACGACTCAACGATGAGAGTGCCGATGAATTTTCCCTGGCTGCGGGGAACGCGTTTATTGATCAGGTAATCGTACAGAGCGTTCCACTTCAACAGCTCATAGACGGTAATGCAGCCCTCTGACAAATGGCCAATGTGTATGTATCGGCTGCTGTTGGTTTCGCTACCTTCTAGTGCAATGGGGAACCAGACATCTGTGCAACGTACTTGCCCAGGATGCGCCTGCCGATAGCCTCCTGTGGAAATATTCGCATGTGAGTAGTCAGGAGCCATGATGCGATGTTGGCCTGCAGGAATAGGTGTGTACTCGCGCCCCCATATGCTGTTGAGCGTTGCGCGCGCCTTCAGGCCATTGAAGCTGATGCTTGCCCACTGATGTTTTTGGGTGTCTCTTCTGACCGGCGAGTACTCATTTTTCGGCAAGCCATCGTAGGTGACAACTATGGTAGCGGCTGATGACGGTCCGTTTCCTGACAGGTAGCGAGCTGCGTTTTCGTCTCGGAGGCTTGCCTCCATTCCAACATAGCTCCCGTTTCCGTCGGCGATACGAAAATATGTTCTTCCACTCCTGCTTCCGAGTATGAGCACTTTGGTGAACTCGCAGAGGGAGACAATTCGGCCGCTGGGCTCGAGCCTGATCGCGAGCCAACCCGAGTCGTCAGGCCGTCTGGTATATCGAGTTGTGATGGAAACGGTGTGGCGTGTGTCGTTTTCAGAAGAGGTCGTGCCTCTGTCGTTTATCAATACTGGTCTGATCATGTGCTGTCCTCCATCAAACACGGTCATCGGGTTCGATGTGGAGCATTTCGACTTTTTCCGTGTGTATCCGCCGGGATAATCCCGCTGAGTCGGTCGTGCCGCGAAAGACCCTTCCTGAGGTGGTGGTGATTTTGTAGTTGAAACCTGCGACGGGCTCACCTTCCACATCCAGCAGCTCGAACTGTTCGTTGAATCGACTCGGGATTGGAGGCACTACGGGGATGTCGGCGATAACCACGTTTGTGCCGATGATCACAGTTGCCGATCCGCCTATCACGAGATCGCCGTGGCTGCCTGTTGAATCGATTGTTGCGGCGGGTTTGCCGTTAATGAGCACGTTGCTTACGAGATTGCCGGTTAGAAGGCTACCGCATGCCGACCTGTCGCCTTGGCGAGCAGCGGGCAGATTGTCGAGAAGTACGTTGGGTGAGCCACTGCCAATGGGGGTGATTCCGTGGCCAGGGAGTGGGCAGGCTGTGGGGTCGGTGACGCGTGCGGCGGGTTTTCCAGTCATGGTCGCGGTCCTTGCGGAGTGTTTATGAAGCAGCGGCCGTGTCCTTGGCCATCGTTGCCTGCGTTCAATAGCAATATCAGGAGGCACGCAGGAAAACGTATCAGTGTGGTCTGAATTTGGTGCCAACTGCCTATGTTTGGGGAGAGGGCGTGGGCTCGTGTGGGTGACGCAGAGCGTCACGGGAGGCATTCCCACGCGGAGCGTGGGAACGATCGATCACGCTCTTACTGATCGCGCCCATGCTCTGCGTGGGGGCGTAGCCTCGGACACCCTGCGGCCGCAACGGTGTTCGGTGAGGACAGATGCAGATACGGAGAGGAAGCCGTCGCGGCTGAAGCCCCTCCCACAGCTAATCAGCTAACCGCCAGACTTGCGCTGGCCGCAGGAGGCGCTTCAGCGGCGGGCTTTTCCGGTCGCGATGCGATCAGGTCATCCCGCCATGTACAGAGGAACCGTGGCGCCTCAGCGCTTGGTCGGTTTGCAGGTCAGTTCGGCGTAGGGTTTGTCGGGGGAGTATTCGCCGGGTACGCGTTCGATCACCTGGCTGTTGGGACCGACGGTGAAGACCGGGCTGTCGGTGCTGGTGCGGTCCTTGGCTTCGACATGGAATTCGCAGGTCGCGGCTTCCGAGGTCTGGTTGAGGACCTTGACGGCGCGCACGCCAACCAATTGTTGCACCGCGTTGCTGTCACGCGGGGGAACGCCCAGCGGCTCGATGACGATGTTCAGGCCATTCAGGTGCGAGACGATGTCCACCTTGTCGGCCTGGGCGGCCAGCGCCAGGGGCGCGCAGAGCGCAAGGGCGCAGGCAAGGGATGCTGTTCTCATTGGGGCCTCCTTTCTTCGTCGAGTGGCATTAGAAGGCCGAGGTGGCCGAGAGTTCGACGAACCTGGGCAATTGCGGACCGCGGCACGGTGCAGAAACGTCCTACGCGCTTCGGGGTGCATGTCGTACGTTTTCGTGCCTATAGTTCGGACAGGTTTCGCAATGGACGGTCGATACACCTATGGGGATAGGGGTAGGAGAACAGCCTGGCGGGGGCTCGAGGCGGCGCGTCTGGCGCGGCCTGATGGTGCTGTTGGGGGCCTTGGTGCTGCTGGCCGGCAGCGGGTGCGCACGGCACCAGAGCAATGCCTCGTTCATCAGTAACGTCAGTTCGGTGAAGCCCACCGAGCTGTTCCAGACCCCTTCCGATCGCCTGGCCACCCTGGCCATGCGCAACAACCTCAACGCGCTGTACCGGCTGATGGACAAGCTCTACCTGCGCAACCCGCGCGAGTGGCGCAAGACCGGCCTGGACAGCCGCACCGCTGCCGCCCGCGCCGTCCAGACCGCGATCGAATCGGGCAAGCCCCTGGCCAATCTGGGCGGACGTGAAGACGTCGCCGCACTGAGTTATGCCCTCGGGCCCGACTTCGAAGGTGACCGGGTCGGCGCCTTCATCTACGCCATCGGCAGCATGCTGGTGACCGCCCACGGCGGCCGCACCGAGTTCTACCTCACCGATGTGATCGACCCGCAGTTCGTGCACAACGCGGCGCGTAATATCGAGAAGGCCACCTGGATGCTCGCCAGCCGCCAGGGCATCGATGGCAAGCCGCTGCTGCTGTCCAACGAGATCACCGCCGAGGCGCGCAACCTGAGCTTTGCCGTGGAGTTCGGCAAGATCGTCGCGCGCCTCGACCTGCTGACCAATGTGCTGGACGAGCGCTATCGGCGCATTGGTGTGAGCTATGCCCAGGGGCTGCTGTTCATCAACTTCCTGCCGGTGCAGTGAGCCGAGCGCAAGCATTCGGTCGGGCGGTTGTCCCAATCGGCTAGGCTGAATCGTCATGTACTTGAAGCCGCCCGATCAAGGAGCCCGCCATGCGCGAGCCGTTCATGCTCGACCTGCCCACTTACCTCGCCCGCCTCGGTTACCCGTCGGCCCCGCCGCCGACCCTGGAAACCCTGCGTGAACTGCAGCGTCGCCACTGTGCGGCGTTTCCTTTCGAGACGTTGTCGGCCTTGCTGCACCTGCCGGTGTCGGTCGAGGCGTCGGACGTGCAGGACAAGCTGCTGAAGCAGGGGCGTGGCGGTTACTGTTTCGAGCTCAACGGCCTGTACCTGCGGCTGCTGCAGGCGCTGGGCTATGACGCGCGCGGGCTGACTGGGCGGGTGGTGATGGGCTTGCCGGAGGGGGCGGCGTTGCCTGCGCGCACGCATATGCTGGTGCTGGTGACCCTGGGCGGTACGCGCTACATCACCGACGTGGGTTTCGGCGGCATGGTGCCGACCGGCCCGCTGCTGCTCGACAGCGAGGCCGAGCAGGCCACGCCCCACGAGCTCTACCGACTGAGCCAGGTCGATGGCAGCTACAGGCTGCAGGCGCGGGTGGGCGATGAATGGCGGGCGATGTACCTGTTCGACCTGCAGCCGCCTGCCGAGATCGATTACACGGTGGGCAACTGGTACGTGTGCACGCATCCGGACTCGCCGTTTCTCGGGCAGCTGATTGTGGCCCGCACCGCTGATGGGCTGCGCCATACGCTGCACAACGGCAGCTTCGCCACTCACCGCGTGGGCGAACGGAGCCAGCGCGTGCAGTTGCGCGATGCGGATGAGGTGCTGGAGGTGCTGCGTGAGGTGTTCGGCATTCGCGTGCCGCAGCACCCGGACCTGCGTGCGGCCATCGAGCGGGTCATGGCCGAGGGCCGTGGGTGACGCGGAGCGTCACGGGAGGCATTCCCACGCGGAGCGTGGGAACGATCAGATGGCAGTGAAGCCCCGTCCTGTAGGAGGCACTTCAGCGGCGAGCTTTTGAGGAGGCGTCGCGGCTGAAGCCCCTCCCACGTTGATCCGACCCGGACGCTCCGCATCTGCAGAAGCAATGAGCCGGACACAAAAAAGCCCGGCCTGTGCCGGGCTCTTCAGGTGCGACGGATCAGACCTTGCGCACGAACTCGGACTTGAGCTTCATGGCGCCGATGCCGTCGATCTTGCAGTCGATGTCGTGGTCGCCGTCGACCAGGCGGATGCCCTTGACCTTGGTGCCGACCTTGACCACCAGGGACGAGCCCTTGACCTTGAGGTCCTTGATCACGGTGATGGTGTCACCGTCCTGCAGCACGTTGCCGACCGAGTCCTTGATGACCTTTTCGCTGTCGCCCGTGGCGTCGGCGTTGTCAGTGGCGGACCATTCGTGGGCGCACTCCGGGCAGACGAGCTGGGTGCCGTCTTCGTAGGTGTATTCGGAGTTGCATTGGGGGCAGGGTGGCAGCGCGCTCACGGCGAGTCCTCGGTTTGGAAAAGCCGCATAGTGTATAGGGTTTTGTTCAGCGCGTGGGCGGTGCGCTCAACGGTGCGGGTTGTGGCCATTCCAGGCTGCCGGAATCGACGAAGCGGGTAGTGCCGAAAAAGCCACTGGCCAGCTTGCCGCGGACCACGTAGGGCAGGCCGTCCCCCGGCTGGTAACCGGCCACGCCCCAGGCCTGGCGCATGGCCGAGTAGGCGGAGATGCTCACCGGCACGCGAATCACCGTCTCACCGAAGCGCGGCACCTGGCCACGCTGGTCGCTGACGCCGCTGGCCAGCGGCTGGTCGTTGATTTCCAGTTGCAGGGCCACGCCGTCGAAGTCGATGGCGCGGTCGTTGGGGTTCTGCACGCGCAGCTTCACCGCGAAGCGCATTTCCAGCCCTTCACCGGGCAGCGGCTCCAGCCCGACCAGGTCGATGTGCAGCGGATCGCGGCCGCTCAGGGTGCTGCAGCCGACCAGCAGGCTGGTGAGCAGGCCGAACAGCAGGACGCGCAAGGTGGGGGACATGGTGGGCTTCCCTTCGGGCAATGGCTTCAGATAGAAGACCACGGTGCGCCGGTTTAGCTCCGCTGGCGCTGGCTGCCCAGGACCAGGGCGATGCCGCCGAGCACGGCCACCGAGGCGATCAGCAGGCGCAGGGTCAGGGGTTCGCTGAGCAGCAGGCTGCCGGCCAGGGCGGTGATGATCGGCACGCTGAGTTGCACCGTGGCCGCCTGGAAGGCCTTCAGGCCGCGCAGGGCGGTGTACCAGATGGCGTAGCCGGCGCCCGAGGCCAGGGCGCCGGAGAGCAGGGCGTACAGCACCCCCGGACCGTCCCAGTGGAGGCTGCCGAGCAAGAGGAGGCTGGTGGCAAGGGCGAACGGGACGGCCCGCAGGAAATTGCCGGCGGTGGCCGCCAGCGGATCGCTCACGCCACGGCCGAGCAGCGAGTAGGCACCCCAGGCCACGCCGGACAGCAGCATCAGCAGGGCGCTGCTCATGGCGGGCGCGCTGGCCCCGGGCAACAGCAGAACCAGCAGGCCGGCAAAGGCCATCAGCAGGCCCGCGCTGCCGGCCATGCCCAGGCGCTCGCCCCGGTAGAAACCCCACAGCAGCATGCTGATCTGCACCGCGCCGAACAGCAGCAGTGCCCCGGCCCCGGCATCGAGGCTGATGTAGGCGAAGGAGAACGCCGCCGCGTAGGCGAACAGCGCCAGCGCGCCGAACCAGCTGCCGCCGACGGCACTGCGGCCGGGGCGCAGGCGCAACAGCAGCCACAGGGTCAGGGCGCCGGAGACGATGCGCAGGCTGGTGAAGGTGGCGGCGTCGATCTCGGTGTCTTTCAGGGCCAGGCGGCAGAGCAGGGAGTTACCGGCGAAGGCCAGCATGGCCAGGGCGGTCAACAGCAGGGTGCGGTGCGTCATCGGCCATCCTTGTGCGAGGTCTGGCGGTGAGGGAACCGCTATCTAAACGCAAAGGCGCGGGCGGGGGTATTGGCGGAAAGTTGCAGGGAGGGGCACCTCGGCTGGCGGGCAGCCGAGGTGCGGTCGATCAGAAGTGCGCCTTGACCAGCAGGCTGGCGGTGCTCTGGTCGGTGCCGCCGAGCACGTCGTCACCGAGCACGCTGTCGTTGTCGATGCCGTACTTGTCACTCCAGTAGTCGTACTCGAAGCCGACGTACAGCTGCTTCTCGCCCCAGTTCATGGCCTTGCCCAGGTCGTATTTGACCTGCGGCACGAAGTGCACGTTGGCGTGGTAGGTGTCGTCGTTGTCCACGACCCAGTCGAGGAAGCCGTCGATCAGGATGTCGGAGTTGCCCACCGGGATGGTGTAGCTCCACGCCGGGGTGATCTGCCAGACGTTCTTGCCGTCGCGGTCGCCATCGGGGGTGCGCAGGTAGGTGTTGAGCTGGAAATAGTCGAAGCCCGGGATGGCCAGGTCGAAGCCCGGGCCGATCAGGTAGGCGTCGACGTCGTCTTCGCCGAACTCGTAGGTCATGGCCAGCAGCACGTCGGTCACCGGGCCGAACTGCAGCTTCGTATCGAACAGCTTGCCGAAGCTCAGGCGCGGCGAAATCTCGCCGTAGAAGGTGTGGCCGTCGCCGGCGCCGTTGGTGGCGTCGGTGTTGTACTTGATGGTGTCGACGAAGAGGAACAGGTCACCGACGCTCCAGCCGCTGGCGTGCTCGAAGGTGATGGTCTGCTGGATTTCCGGGTCGATCTTGAAGTCGTGGCCGTACAGGTAGCTGAGGCTGTTGTTCTGCCACTGCAGCAGATCGCCGGCGACGGCCTGGCCACCGACCAGGAGCCCGCTGGCGAGCATCAGGGAAGAGAGGGTGCGGTTCATGTGTGCTCCTGGGTTTGATTCGTGTTGACCTGTCTGTGTGCAGGCTGGGTGAGACTGTGCAAGGACGGCGGTGCAAGGACGGCGCCACGTTCATGCCGGCGCGCGCGGAGCGGCGTTATACAGGGAAATGACGGCGTTTGGCGGATTTTTGCCCGCGTTGCATCGTCGCAGGGCCCCGGATGAGGGGGCTTCCGGCCCCGGTGACGGCCTGATGTGCGTTGCGTCGAGGCGGGCTCAGCCTCAGGCGCGCTGCAGGGCAGGGCTGTGGCGCAGCATGTCGAACAGGGCATCGACCAGGGATTCGGCCTGGTCGGCCAGGGCGAAGCTGCTGGGCACCAGCAGCCAGTTGGCCTGCAGCCCTTCCATGTAGGCGTGCAGGCACACGGCGGCGCGCTCGCAGTTCAGGTCGGCCGGCAATTGGTCCTTACTCACGGCATTGCGCAGGGCCTTGGCGATGCGCTGGTCGCACTCCAGGCTGAGGCTCTGCATGCGCTGGCGCAGGTCGCCCAGCTCGTCGCTGTACTCGCATTTGTGCTGGAGGATTTCGCTGATCCGGCGGCTGCGCGGGTCGTCTTCGGTGCGCTTGAGGGCCTTGATCAGCAGCTCGCGCATGCGCCCCAGCGGGTCGGGCTCGTCCTCGCTTTCGCTGGCCCGGGCGAGCTCTTCCAGGGGCAGGCGCAGGCGTTCGAGCATCGCCTGAAACATATCCACCTTATTGTCGAAGTGCCAATAGATGGCGCCACGGCTCACGCCGGCTGCGGCGGCGATATCGGCCAGCGAGCTGCGCGAGACGCCTTTCTCATAGAACACGTGCTCGGCCGCATCGAGGATGTGCGCGCGCGTTTCTTCGGCTTCTTCTTTGGTGCGTCGGACCATGGCGTATGGCTACCTTCGTGGCGATGAAGCCCGCTACAGCGCGCCTCAACTGGACACATTCTTTGACAGAGGTTTGCAGGATTGGGCATTTACAAACATTCTCGAACGTAAGTATATTCGTTAGCCTACTAAACAATCCACCATGGTTCCTGGCTGTGGTCATGCCCGCCCGGGCAAACAGTACTGAACGAGGTTCACTCAGATGCAGAAGAAGCCTGCCTTCGTGGCAATGGCGACGGCGATTGCCGTGGCCATGCTCACCCTCACCGGCTGTCAGGAGGAGGCCGCCGCCCCCGCCGCGCAGATCGCCGAAGTCGGCGTCGTGGAGCTGAAGGCACAGCCGTTCACCCTGACCACTGAACTGCCGGGGCGCACCGCTGCCTTCCGCGTCGCCGAAGTGCGTCCGCAGGTCGATGGCATCATCCGGAAGCGTCTGTTCACCGAAGGCTCCGAGGTCAAGGCCGGGCAGCAGCTGTACCAGATCGATCAGTCGGTCTACCAGGCCACCTACAAGAGCGCCCAGGCCACCCTGGCCTCGGCCAAGTCACTGGCCGAGCGCTACAAGGACCTGGTCGCCGACCAGGCCGTGAGCAAGCAGGCCTACGACGAAGCCCAGGCCGCGCGCCTGCAGGCCGAGGCTGCCCTGGAGCAGGCGCGCATCAACCTGCGCTACACCAAGGTGCTGGCGCCGATCGCCGGCCGCGTGGGCCGTTCTTCGGTCAGCGAAGGGGCGCTGGTCAACAACGGCCAGGCCAACCAGATGGCGACCATCCAGCAGCTCGACCCGATCTACGTCGACGTCACCCAGCCGACCAAGGACTTGCTGCGCCTGCGCCGCGACCTGGCCAGCGGCAAGCTGCAGAAGGTCGGCGACAACGCTGCCGCGGTCAAGCTGACCCTCGAAGACGGCAGTCAGTACAGCCACGAAGGCACCCTGGAGTTCTCCGAGGTGTCGGTGGATGAGAGCACCGGCTCGGTGACCCTGCGCGCCGTGTTCCCCAACCCGGATCACCTGCTGCTGCCCGGCATGTTCGTGCATGCCCAGCTCAGCTCCGGCATGAACGACAAAGCGATCCTGGCGCCGCAACAGGGCGTGACCCGCAACCCGCGTGGCGAACCGACGGCCCTGGTGGTCGGCGCCGACAACAAGGTCGAGCTGCGCGTGCTGAAGGCCGAGCGCACCGCCGGCAATGCCTGGCTGATCGACGAGGGCCTGAGCGAAGGCGACCGTCTGATCACCGAAGGCCTGCAATTCATCCAGCCCGGCGCCGAGGTCAAGGCGGTACCGGCACGCAACGTCAAAGCCAGCCAGACGGTGCAGAGCGCCGAACACGACAACGGCCAGGGCTAACGGAGAATCGCTGAATGTCAAAATTCTTTATCGACCGGCCGATCTTCGCCTGGGTGATCGCGCTGGTGATCATGCTCGCGGGTGGCCTGTCCATCCTCAAGTTGCCGATCAACCAGTACCCGAGCATCGCGCCACCGGCCGTTGCCATTCAGGTCAGCTACCCGGGGGCTTCGGCGCAGACCGTGCAGGACACCGTGGTGCAGGTCATCGAGCAGCAGCTCAACGGCCTGGACGGCCTGCGCTATGTCAGCTCGTCGAGCAACTCCGACGGCAGCATGGAAATCATCGTGACCTTCGAACAGGGGGTCAATCCGGACATCGCCCAGGTCCAGGTGCAGAACAAGCTGCAGCTGGCCACCCCGATGTTGCCGCAGGAAGTGCAGCAGCAGGGCATCCGCGTGACCAAATCGGTGCGCAACTTCCTGCTGGTCATCGGCGTCGTTTCCAAGAACGGCAGCATGACCCGCGAGGACCTGTCCAACTACATCGTTTCCAACCTGCAGGACCCGATCTCGCGGACCAAGGGCGTGGGCGACTTCCAGGTGTTCGGTGCGCAGTACGCCATGCGTATCTGGCTCGACCCGGCCAAGCTCAACAGCTTCCAGCTGACCCCGGTCGATGTGCGCGGCGCCATCCAGGCGCAGAACGTGCAGATTTCCTCGGGCCAGTTCGGCGGCCTGCCGGCGGCACCGGGCAACCAGCTCAACGCCACCATCATCGGCAAGACCCGCCTGCAGACGCCGGAAGAGTTCCGCAACATCCTGCTCAAGGTCGAGCGTGACGGGTCCCAGGTCCGCCTGAGCGACGTCGCCAAGGTCGAACTGGGGGGCGAGAACTACGCCATCAACGCCCAGTTCAACGGTCTGCCGGCGTCCGGTCTGGCGATTCGCCTGGCCACCGGTGCCAACGCCCTGGACACCGCCAAGGCGGTGCGCGAAACCATTGCCAACCTGGAACCGTTCTTCCCGGCGGGCATGGAAGTGGTCTTCCCGTACGACACCACGCCGGTGATCTCGTCGTCCATCGAAGGGGTGGTAATGACCCTGTTCGAGGCGATCGTGCTGGTGTTCCTGGTGATGTTCCTGTTCCTGCAGAACCTGCGCGCCACCATCATTCCCACATTGGCGGTGCCGGTGGTACTGCTCGGTACGTTCGGGGTGCTGGCGGCGTTCGGCTTCTCGATCAACACCCTGACGATGTTCGCCATGGTCCTGGCCATCGGCCTGCTGGTGGACGACGCCATCGTGGTGGTGGAGAACGTCGAGCGGGTGATGCGCGAGGATGGCCTGTCGCCCAAGGAGGCGACGCGCAAGTCCATGGGCCAGATCCAGGGCGCCCTGGTCGGTATCGGCCTGGTGCTGTCGGCGGTGTTCCTGCCGATGGCCTTCTTCGGTGGCTCCACCGGGGTGATCTACAAACAGTTCTCCATCACCATCGTCTCGGCCATGGTGCTGTCTGTGCTGGTGGCGCTGATCTTCACGCCGGCGCTGTGCGCCACCTTGCTCAAGCCGATCGACGGCGACCACCACGAGGCCAAGAGCGGCTTCTTCGGCTGGTTCAACCGCACCTTCGACCGTGGCAACAACGCCTACCAGCGCGGCGTCGCCGGCATGCTCAAGCGCAAGATGCCGTACCTGCTGTTGTACCTGGTGATCGTCGGCATCATGGTGTGGATGTTCAGCCGTATCCCCACGGCCTTCCTCCCCGAGGAAGACCAGGGCGTGCTGTTCGCCCAGGTCCAGACCCCGGCGGGCTCCAGTGCCGAGCGGACCCAGGCGGTGGTCGACGAAATGCGCCAGTACCTGCTCGACGACGAAGGCGAGGCGGTGCAATCGGTGTTCACCGTAACCGGCTTCAACTTCGCCGGCCGTGGCCAGAGTTCGGGCATGGCGTTCATCATGCTCAAGCCGTGGGGCGATCGCCCGGGCGCCGAGAATGGCGTGGCCGCGTTGGCGCAGCGTGCGCAGCAACACTTCTTCAGCTTCCGTGATGCGATGGTGTTCGCCTTCGCCCCGCCGGCGGTGATGGAGATGGGGAACGCCACCGGCTTCAACCTGTTCCTGCAGGACCAGGCCGGCGTCGGCCACCAGGTGCTCAACGAGGCGCGCGACAAGTTCGTGCAACTGGCCAACGCCCATCCGGTGCTGGACAGCGTACGGGCCAACGGCCTGCGCGACGAACCGCAGTATCAGTTGCTGATCGACGACGAGCGTGCCCGTGCCCTGGGCCTGTCCCTGGCTGACATCAACAGCACGCTGTCGATCTCCTGGGGTGCCAGCTACGTCAACGACTTCATCGACCGCGGTCGGGTGAAGAAGGTCTACCTGCAAGGCTCGCCCGAGTCGCGCATGGGGCCGGAAGACCTGAAGAAGTGGTACATCCGCAACGACGCCGGAGAGATGGTGCCGTTCAGCGCCTTCGCCAGTGGCGAGTGGACCTACGGCCCGCCCAAGCTGTCGCGCTACAACGGCGTGTCGGCGGCGGAGATCCTCGGTGCCCCGGCCCCTGGCTACAGCACCGGTGACGCCATGGCTGCGGTCGAGGAGATCGCGGCGCAGTTGCCCGAAGGGGTGGGCTACGCCTGGACGGGGCTGTCCTACGAGGAGCGCCTGGCCGGTTCGCAGACCCTGGCGCTGTTCGTGATCTCGGCGATCGTGGTGTTCCTCTGCCTGGCCGCCCTCTACGAGAGCTGGTCGATTCCGTTCGCGGTGATGCTGGTGGTGCCGCTGGGCATCGTCGGTGCGCTGTTCTTCACCGAAATGCGTGGCCTGTCCAACGACGTGTTCTTCAAGGTGGGGTTGCTCACGACCATCGGCCTGTCGGCGCGTAACGCGATTCTCATCGTGGAGTTCGCCAGGGCCCAGTATGCGCAGGGCATGAGCCTGGCGGACGCGGCGCTGGAAGCCTGCCGCATGCGTCTGCGCCCGATCGTCATGACCTCGCTGGCGTTCATCCTCGGCGTACTGCCGCTGGCCATCGCCAGCGGTGCCGGTGCGGGCAGCAAGCACGCCATCGGCACCGGGGTGATCGGTGGCATGCTCAGCGCCCTGGTGCTGGCGATCTTCTGGATTCCACTGTTCTACGTGCTGGTTGGCTCGCTGTTCGAGAAGAAGAAAGCCGAGCCGGCCGGTGAAACCGAGAAGGAGGTGCTGCAGTGAAGCAGTCCCTGTTGACCCTGGCTGTGACCGCCGTCGTGCTCAGCGGCTGCAGCATGATCCCCGACTACCAGCGCCCCGACGCGCCGGTAGCCGGCGCCTGGCCGCAAGGCGAGGCCTACACCGGCAACGATGCCGCCGCCCAGACCGGGACGACTGCCGCCGACCTGGGCTGGCGCGAATTCTTCCGCGACCCGGCCCTGCAACAACTGGTCGAGGTGGCGTTGCAGAACAACCGTGACCTGCGTGTCGCGGCGCTGAACATCGACGCCTTCCGCGCCCAGCACCGCATCCAGCGCTCCGAACTGTTCCCGAGCATCTCGGCCGGCGGCGGCGCGACCCGCCAGCGCCTGCCGGGTGACCTGTCGCAGACCGGCTCGTCGACCACCACCGGGCAGTACAGCGCCACCGTGGGCACCAGCGCCTGGGAGATCGACTTCTTCGGTCGCCTGCGCAGCCTCAACGAGCAGACCCTGCAGCAGTACTTCGCCAGCGAAGAAGCGCGCCGCAGTGTGCAGATCAGCCTGGTGGCCAACGTCGCCACGGCCTACCTGACGCTGCAGGCCGACGAAGCCCTGCTGCGACTGACCCGCGAAACCCTCGACACCTACGAGAAGAGCTACGAGCTGACCAAGCGCAGCTTTGACGTCGGGGTGACCGACGCCCTGGCACTGAGCCAGGCCCGTACTGCCGTGGAAAGTGCCCAGGTCAGCCTGGCGCAGTACACCCGTCTGGTGGCCCAGGACCGCAATGCCCTGACCCTGCTGCTCGGCAGCGGTGTGCCAGCGCAATTGCCGGCTGGCGAAGGCCTCGACGACGACATGTTGGCCGAGGTCCCGGCCGGCCTGCCGTCCGACCTGCTGCAACGCCGTCCCGACGTGCTCCAGGCCGAGCACCAGCTGCGTGCCGCCAATGCCAGCATCGGTGCGGCGCGTGCGGCGTTCTTCCCCAACATCAGCCTGACCGCCAACGCCGGCACCGCCAGCAGCGAGCTGTCGGGCCTGTTCGACGGCGGTTCCGGTACCTGGCTGTTCCAGCCGCAGATCAACCTGCCGATCTTCACCGCCGGCCGCCTGCGGGCCAATCTCGACTACGCCGAGATTCAGAAGAACATCGAGGTCGCCCAGTACGAGCAAGCCATCCAGGTGGCCTTCCAGGAAGTGGCGGACGGCCTGGCCGCCCGCACCACCTACGAAGACCAGCTGGACGCGCAGCGCAGCCTGGTGCGCACCAGCGAGGACTACTACCGCCTGGCCGAACGGCGCTTCCGCACCGGCGTGGACAGCTACCTGACCCTGCTCGATGCCCAGCGCCAGCTGTTCAGCGCCCGCCAGCAACTGATCGGCGATCGCCTCAACCAGCTGACCAGCGAGGTCAATCTGTACAAGGCCATGGGTGGCGGCTGGAACGAGCAGACCGCGACCCCGCCGCCGAGCTGATTTGGCTGTCGTACCGCAATAAAAAAGGCCCGTCGTATGACGGGCCTTTTTCGTTTGGGGTGGTCGGGGCGGGTGGCCCGTTCCTGCACCCACCGGGTAAGCGGGTGCGGCACGATTGTGCAGGAGGAAAGCGCGCGGTACCGGGCGGGTGAGCCCCCGTTTTTCAGCGGTGTACCGTGCGTGACCGGCGCCGCCCGGCAAGGCGGTGACGGCCGTGCCAGGCGCTCGCGGGGAGCGCCTGGCGGGTGCGGTCAGCCGATGGTCATCAGGCTGGCGTTGCCGCCGGCGGCCGCGGTGTTGACGCTCAGGGCGTGTTCGATCAGCAGGCGCTCCAGCGGGATGTCGGTCTCGCCCTTGTTCAGGCCGTGGACACCGACGATCGCGCCAGGACGCTTGGCCGCCAGTTGGCAGACCGCACGCAGCTGGTCGGAATCACCGTGGTGCAGGATGGCGTCGAACGCCGCCTCGCTGGTGCCCCAGTCGCTGACCCACTGGATGCGCGCCTGCACGTCCTTGGGCAGGGCCTTGAACAGCTCGCGGGTGACCTCCTGCTCCTGCCACAGCACCTGGCTGCCCACCGCGAGGGCGGCGGCCAGCTGGGTCAGCAGGTCATGGCGGTCGTCGGCCAGGCACAGCACGTGCTCGCGTGGCAACAGGGTGTAGCTGTTGCGCTCGCCAGTCGGGCCGGCCAGCATCTGGGTGACGCCGCTCTGGGCCTGGGCGCCGTATTGGGCACTCAGCTCGGCCAGGGCTGGTTCGTGCTGGGTCAGCCACTCATTCAGCGCCTGGAAGGCCTTCTGCTGCGGCGCCGGGCGCTGGGCTTCGCTTTCCGGGGTTTCCTGGTTCAGCTGCTTGGCCACCGCGTCCTGCGGACGGGTCGACAGCAGGCGGTACATGTACAGCGGGCCGCCGGCTTTCGGGCCGGTGCCCGACAGGCCTTCACCGCCGAACGGCTGCACGCCGACCACGGCGCCGACCATGTTGCGGTTGACGTAGAGGTTGCCGACCTTGGCGCTGCTCACCACCTGGGCGATGGTCTCGTCGATGCGGGTGTGCACGCCGAGGGTCAGGCCGTAGCCGCTGGCATTGATCTGCTCTAGCAGGTTGCCTAGGTCGGCGCGCTGGTAGCGCACCACGTGCAGCACCGGGCCGAAGACTTCGCGCTGCAGCTCGTCGAAGCTGTCCAGCTCGATCAGGGTCGGCATCACGAAGGTGCCGCGCTTGATGTCCTCGCCATTGGCGCGGGCGGTCTGGAACACCTTGCGGCCTTTCTCGCGCATCTTCTCGATGTGCTGCTCGATGCCAGCCTTGGCTTCGGCGTCGATCACTGGGCCGATGTCGGTGCTCAGGCGCTCCGGGTTGCCCAGGGTGTATTCGGCCATGGCGCCCTTGAGCATGGTGATCACGCGGTCGGCCACGTCTTCCTGCACGCACAGCACGCGCAGGGCCGAGCAGCGCTGACCGGCGCTGTCGAAGGCCGAGGAGATCACGTCCACCACCACCTGCTCGGTGAGGGCCGAGGAGTCGACGATCATGGTGTTCAGGCCGCCGGTTTCGGCGATCAGCGGGATGGTGCGGCCCTGGGCATCGAGACGACCGGCGATGTTGCGCTGGATGATGCCGGCCACTTCGGTGGAGCCGGTGAACATCACGCCACGCACGCGCTCGTCGGCGATCAGGCGCGCGCCGACGGTTTCGCCACGGCCCGGCAGCAGTTGCACGGCGCCGCCCGGCACACCGGCTTCGAGCAGGATGCGCACGGCCTGGGCGGCGATCAGCGGGGTCTGCTCGGCCGGCTTGGCCAGCACGGTGTTACCGGCGGCCAGCGCAGCGGCGACCTGGCCACTGAAGATCGCCAGCGGGAAGTTCCACGGGCTGATGCACACCACCGGACCCAGCGGGCGGTGGGTGTCATTGGCGAAGTGGTTGCGCGCCTGGGCCGCGTAGTAACGCAGGAAGTCCACGGCCTCGCGCACTTCGGAGATGGCGTTGGCGAAGCTCTTGCCCGCTTCACGGACCAGCAGGCCCATGAGCTGCTGCATTTCCGCTTCCATCTGGTCGGCGGCGCGGTCCAGCACGGCGGCGCGCTCGGCGGCCACGGTGGACTGCCAGATCTGCCCGCTGGACAGGGCACAGAGGATCGCGCTCTTGATATCCGCTTCGCTGGCTTCGCTGACGTGACCGACGATGTCGCGGTGATCGGCCGGGTTCTTCAGGGTTTCGGTCGCACCCGGTGCCGGGGTGTCGCAGCCGAGGATCGGCTGGGCCACGTAGGCGGTGTTGGTGCTGGTCAGCAGGGCGGAGGACAGCGAGCCCAGGCGGTGTTCGTTGGCCAGGTCGATGCCTTCGGAGTTCAGGCGGGCCTCGCCGTACAGGGCACGCGGCAGCGGGATGCGCGGGTGCGGCAGGCCGACGGTGCCTTCCTGGGCGGCCATCTGCTCGATCTGCTGCACCGGGTCCAGGACCAGGTCCTTGATCGAGATGCTGTGGTCGGCGATGCGGTTGACGAACGAGGTGTTGGCGCCGTTTTCCAGCAGGCGACGCACCAGGTAGGCCAGCAGGGTTTCATGGCTGCCGACCGGTGCGTAGATGCGGCACGGACGGTTCAGCTTGCCGTCGGCGACCTTGCCCACGACCTGCTCGTACAGCGGCTCGCCCATGCCGTGCAGGCACTGGAACTCGTACTGGCCCGGGTAGTAGTTCTGCCCGGCCAGGTGGTAGATGGCCGACAGGCTGTGGGCGTTGTGCGTGGCGAACTGCGGGTAGATGGCTTCCGGCACGGCCAGCAGCTTGCGGGCGCAGGCGATGTAGGAAACGTCGGTGTACGGCTTGCGGGTGTAGACCGGGTAGCCTTCCAGGCCGTTGACCTGGGCCAGCTTGATCTCGCTGTCCCAGTAGGCGCCCTTCACCAGGCGGATCATCAGGCGGTGACGGCTGCGCTTGGCCAGGTCGATGACGTAGTCGATCACGTACGGGCAGCGCTTCTGGTAGGCCTGGATGACGAAACCGATACCGTTCCAGCCGGCCAGCGACGGGTCGAAGCACAGGCGCTCGAGCAGGTCCAGGGACAGCTCCAGGCGGTCGGCTTCCTCGGCGTCGATGTTCAGGCCGATGTCGTACTGCTTGGCCATCTGGGTCAGGCCCAGGAGGATCGGGTACAGCTCGTCCATCACGCGGTCGTACTGGGCGCGGCTGTAGCGCGGGTGCAGGGCCGACAGCTTGATCGAGATGCCCGGGCCTTCGTAGATGCCGCGGCCGTGGGAGGCCTTGCCGATGGCGTGGATGGCCTGCTCGTAGGACGCCAGGTAGCGCTTGGCGTCTTCGTCGGTCAGCGCCGCTTCACCGAGCATGTCGTAGGAATAGCGGAAGCCCTTGCTCTCCATGGCGCTGGCGTTGGCCAGGGCCTCGGCGATGGTTTCGCCGGTGACGAACTGCTCGCCCATCAGGCGCATGGACATGTCCACGCCCTTGCGGATCAGCGGCTCGCCGCCCTTGCCGATGATGCGGTTGAGCGAATTGGACAGGCCGGCTTCGTTATGGGTGGACACCAGCTTGCCGGTGATCAGCAGGCCCCAGGAGGCCGCGTTGACGAACATCGACGGGCTCTGGCCCAGGTGCTGGCTCCAGTTGCCGTTGGCGATCTTGTCGCGGATCAGGGCGTCGCGGGTGGCCTTGTCCGGGATGCGCAGCAGCGCTTCGGCCAGGCACATCAGCGCCACGCCTTCCTGGGACGACAGGGAGAATTCCTGCAGCAGGCCCTGCACCAGGCCCTGGCGGCCGCCGGCGCTCTTCTGGTTGCGCAGCTTCTCGGCAATGCTCATGGCCAGCTTGGTGCTGGCGTCGGCCTTGTCCTTGGGCAGGCGGGCCTGCTCCAGCAGCATCGGCACGGCGTCGGTTTCCGGACGGCGGTAGGCCGAGGTGATGGCGGCGCGCAGCACCGATTGCGGCAGGATGCTTTCGGCGAAATCGAGGAAGACCTGCAGGCCCTGCTCGCTCAGCCCTTCTACCGACTCTTCGCCCGCTGCGGCTGCAAGACCGGACATCTCCGGCGGGGTCAGACCGCCTTCGACCTGCTCCAGGTAGTTGAAGATCGCTTGCTTGATCAGCCAGTGCGGGGTGCGGTCGAGCGACTGCGCGGCCTGCTTGAGGCGTTCACGGGTTGCGTCGTCGAGCTTTACGCCAAGAGTGGTAGTGGCCATGAGGGGGTCCTGTTATCTGGTGTACCGCAGAAAAAGTGGCGAGAGAGTAAACCTGTCGGTGGGTGGGTGCAACCAGGTGCAACCTTGTCGATATCGATTCACCCCGGCCTCTCGATGAACGGTTCCTGGAGGGCCGTCAGGTCGGAGATTCAGCCCGCAGAAAGTGTCGGTTTGCTGGCGCCTTAACCCTGTTCACATGGACTGGAACGCTCGTTCAGCTGTGTCTGATTATGGTTGCACCTTTGTTCGATGGTAGCGCGTTCTAGGTGCAACCTTTTGCAGGGGCAGCCTGTCGCTCAGCGTTCCGTTCCGCCCACGGTAGACCCGTACCCGGCTGCTGTCGTTTCAGGTTTTGGTCCGCCGCACGGAGCAGGTCGCTCCTTACGTTATGGCACAGCTCCCGGGTTGCTGCCCGACAGGCGCAATAAATACCCGGTGGGGCGGCGGTCGGTAGCGGGGCGTCAGGCCGGGCGGGACAGGTCGTTGGCCGCCGGCTGCGCGGTGGCCGGCTCCAGGCCGCGCAGGCGGCGCCAGGTTTGTGGTGTCACGCCGGTCTCGCGGCGGAAGGTGCGGCTGAAGTGGGACTGGTCGCAGAAGCCGTGGCTGTGGGCGATTTCGGTCAGCGACAGGCGGCTGTCGAGCATCGCCTGGCGGGCCGAGTCGATGCGCCGTTGGGCGATGTACACCAGCGGCGTGACCCCGAAGCTCTGTTTGAAGGCATGGGAAAAGTGGCTGACGCTCAGGCCCAGGGCGGCGGCCAGTTGGGTGGTGCGGATCGGGTTGCTAAGGTGGTCATCGATGAAGTCGGTGAGGCGCCGGCGTTGCCAGCCGGCCAGGCCACCCTGGGCGCGCGTCGGGTGCGGTTCCTGGCGCAGGATCGCCAGGGCCTGCGCCAGGTGCTGGCAGGCGGACGCCTGGTCGAGGTGCAGGCAGGACTGGGCTTCGTCGAGCAGGCGCAGCACGGCACCCACGGCGTCACGGGAAAGGCGTTCGTCATGCAGGGCATCGAGCATGGGGTCTTCTCTCGTGGTCCATCATCGCGACGGCCATGATGCGGACCCGGCGTGCCGGCGCAAAGCCGACAAAGGGGGGGCGATACCCCCCTCGAAAGTGGGGGTCAGATGCTGATGATGCCGCGCTGGATGCCCAGGGTGACGGCGTGGGTGCGGTTGTTGGCGCCCAGCTTGTCCATGATGCTTTTCAGGTGACCCTTGATGGTGTCTTCGGAAATCAGCAGTTCGGCGGCGATTTCCTTGTTCGGCTTGCCCATGGCCACCCGCTGCAGCACCTGGAGTTCCCGCGGGCTTAGGGCGTCCTGGGCGAGGTGGTCGGCCAGCTCGGTGGCGATCTCGACCGGGATGTGGCGCTTGCCGGCGGCGATGGTGCGGATGGCGTCCAGCAGTTCCTTGCGCAGGCTGCTCTTGAGCAGGTAGGCCATGGCCCCGGCCTTGATCGCGTGCAGGGCGCGCACGTCACCCCGGTAAGTGGTGAGGATGGCGATGCGCGCGGCGGGGAATTCGCCGCGGATGGCATGGATCGCCTCGATGCCGTCCATGTCGGGCATCTGCAGGTCCATCAGGGTCACGTCGGGTTGCAGGTCGCGGTACAGGTACAGGGCCTCGCGGCCATTGGTGGCCTCGCCGACCAGGAAAATGTCGGGCTGGGCTTCGAGCACGGCGGCAATGCCTTCGCGCAGCAGCGGGTGGTCGTCCACGACCAGGACACGAATGATGTCGGGCGCTGGTTGCACGGTCAGTTCCTCGGTCGGTTGAAGGGGCGCAGCCAGCGTTGCAGCCAGCCGGGCCGGTAGCGGTAGGCGGTTTGCGCCGGCACGCTGAGGTGGATGTCGGTGCCGCCGTTGGCGCCGCTGCGGATCAGCAGGCGGCTGCCCATCTTGTCGGCGCGTTCGAGCATACCGCACAAGCCCCAGTGGTTCGGTCGGGCGTTGGGCGGCAGGTAGTCCTGGGGAATGCCCCGGCCGTCATCAATGATGCTCACGTCGAAGGTGTGCCGGTTGTAGGCGATGGTGATGGCGATGCGGCTGGCACCGGCGTGGCGCAAGGCGTTGACGATGGCCTCGCGGCCGATCAGGTAGCTTTCCTCGCGCACCAGGGGGTGCAACGGCAGCGGCGTGCCCCGGGTGTCGAGGCTGAAGGCGGTGCTGCCGTCCTGTTCGAGGTCGCGGGCGAGCAGGGCGAAGGCGTCGATCAGGGCCGGTGCCGGCTGGTTCAGGCGGCGCAGGTCGTTGACCCGGTCGCGGCCCTCCGCGATCACCTCGTCGGCGCGGTCCAGCGCGCGCTCCATGCGCACCCGTGCCGGGTGCTGCTCGTCGATCAGCTGGCTGGCCGCCTGGAAGCTCAGCACCAGCCCCTGCACGCCCTGCAGCAGGGTGTCATGCAGTTCCCGGGCGATGCGCTCGCGTTCTTCGTGGCGGGCCTCCAGGCGCGCCCGCAGGTTGGCCGCCACCCGGCGCATGTTGAGCAGGTGCAGGGCCCACAGCAGGCCCGCCAGGAGCACCACGCAGAGCAGGATGAACAGCGGCTTCTGGTAGAACAGCGGCTGGATGCTGAAGGTCAGTTGCGCCTCGTGGTCGCTGCTGACCCCGGCCTGGTCGGAGGCGATGACCCGGAAGCGGTAGGTGCCCGGGCCGAGGCCGGAATAGACGGCGCTGCGGTTGGTGTCCAGTGGGTGCCAGGCGGTGTCGACACCGTCCAGACGGTAGCTGAAATTGAGGTCTTCCTGGGCCGACAGGCTGAGCGCCGAGTAGCTGATTTCGATCCGCCGGGATTCGGGCGACAGGGTCGGCGGCGGGTCGAGGGGCACGCTGTGCCCATCCACGTTGAACCCGTCGATCAGGATGCGTGGCGAGCCGGCCAGCGGCTCGATGGCCGCCGGGTCGATCCACACCACGCCCTGGCTGGTGGTGAACCACAGGCGCCCATCGGCACTGCGCACGGCGCTCGGCAGCGGCATGACCTGGAACGGGTCGTTGGCCAGGCTGCGCTGCAACTCGTAGCTGCGGTAGCGCATGGCGTGCTCGGGGTTAGCGATGGCCCGCTCCAGCTCGCTGGCGGCGATCTGGAAGATGCCGGCCTTGCTCTGCAGCCACAGGTCGTCGCCCCGCGCCCGGGACCAGGCGGACGGGGCGGCGAGCAGGGCGTAGATGTTGTCGAACAGGCCGTTGTCCGGCAGGCGCAGGCCGTGGAAGCGCGCGCCGTCGAAGTAGGCCAGCCCGCGTTGGCCGGCGACCCAGGTGCGGTCCGGCTGGTGCAGCAGGGCGGTGACATGGCCGATGTTCAGGCCATCGGCCTCGCCCCACTGGCGCTCGCCGCTGGCATCGCGGGTGACGATCAGGTTATCGCGGTAGCCGAACCACAGTCGGCCCTGCGCATCGGTGCTGGCGGTCACCGGCATCACCTGGCTGGGCGCGAGGGTGGGCGAGGGCTGCAGCGTCCACTGCCCGTCGCGCAGGACGAACAGCCCGGTGCGGTTGATCGACACCCACAAATCGCCCTGGTGATCGAGGGCCATGGCGCGCACCGGGGAATCCAGGTCGGCGGCCACCGGCAGGTCGGCGACGCGCTCGACCTGCTGGCCACGGGCACGCCAGATGCCCCGGTTGCCCGCCATCCACACGTCGCCGTGGCGGTCGGCGAAGGCGCTGCTGATCCCCGCCGGGATCGCCGTGTCCTGCACGCCCTCGGCCGTCAGGTGCAGGGCCGGGCGGTTGCTGGTGCCAGCCCACAGGCTGCCATCGGCGCTGGCGGCCAGGGCCAGGTTGCGGGCGTCGCCTGGCAGGCTGGCCACGGTCATCCGGCGTGGACGGAAGCGGTCGAGGCCGGTGCTGCTGCCGACCCAGATGCTGCCCTCGCGGTCTTCCAGCAGAGGGCGGGTGCTGTCGGCGCTGAGGCCGTCCTGGCTGGTGAAGGCCTCCAGGGTGTTCAGGTCGAGCGGCTCGACCGCCGGGGCGGGCGGCAGCCGCAGCAGCCCACGGCTGATGGTGCTCACCCACAGCGCACCGCGACGGTCGAAGAGCAGCTGCTTGGCCCCGGCGATGACGTGGCGCTGTGCGAACGGCATGCCGAACAGCTGTTGCAGGCGATGGAGCACGCCGCCCTCGCGCTCGACCAGCCAGATCGCGCCATCCGGTGCCTGGGTGATCTGGCTGGCCCAGTCCACCGTGATGCCGGCGTCCACGAAGCGCTGGGCGCCGTTCGGCAGGTAGAACAGGCGGTCTTCGCTGGCGGCCCACAGCGTGCCGGCGCGGTCGACGAACACCGCCCGCGCGTTGTGTTCGGGAAAATTCCAGTCCTGCGAGACGTGCGTCCAGTCCTGGCCATCGAAACGCGCCAGGCCGTCGTGGGCAGCCGCCCAGAGTGCGCCCGTGCGGTCCCTTGCCAGCCCGTAGACCACGCCAGCGGGCAGGCCCTGGCCCGCGGGGTAGCTCAGCATGGCGCTGGGGGTGATCAGGCGCACGCCGCCCTTGCGCAGGCCGACCCACAGGCCCTGTTCGTCGTTGTACAGGGTCGAGACGACGCCCAGGGGCTGGCCGTCCGGCGCCTGGTAGCGGGTGAAGCGCAGGCCGTCGAAGCGGTACAGCGAGTCCTGGGTGCCGAGCCAGAGGTAACCGTCCGTCGTCTGGGCCAGGGCGCCGACCTGCCGGGGGCCGTTGTCGGCAACCGTCCAGCGCCGGTGTTCCAGGTCGCTCAGCCGTGTGCCGTTGGCCAGTACCGCCTGGTTGCCGAGCAGCAGCGCCAGGCCCAGCAGCCAGCCGATGAGCAGCCGGGCCCCGCGCCGCGCCTTCGGCGTGCGTGCATGGGGTGTTGCCGCGTGAGCGCTCGCTGCAGGCATGGCCGGAACCGCGTGGGGAGTCAGTAGCGACCGAGGTGCCGGTGGGCCCAGTCGATCGTGTAGTCCGCTATTACCTCCCAACCCGGCTCATTGATCAACCAGTGGCTGTGGTTGGCGAAGCGTTTGATCCCGGTGATGGCGATCGAGCGCTGGTGCCGGCGGTAGGTGGCGGCCACCAGGCGCGGCGGGACGATGCGGTCGTCGCCGGCGCTGACCAGCAGCAAGGGGGCGCGGCGGTCGTTGGCGAAATCGACGCGGGTGCCGATGCCCAGTGCGGCGTCGAAGAACACCCGGGCCGGGGTCGGTACGGCCTGCTGGTCGTACAGGGTGCCGGCCTCGGCGTGGCTGAGGAAATGACCGGTGCTGCGGGCGAAGTCATCCCGCGGCAGGTGCAGCACGCGGCCCCAGCCGCCCCACAGGCGCAAGGGGAGGGTGCGGTAAAGCAGCCCCGGACGAGGCAGGAAGCGGGCCGGTGGTACGGCGGCCAGTGCGATGCCGGCGCAGCCCAGGCCGCGGTCCAGCAGCAGTTGCACGATCAGGCCGCCCAGGGAATGGCCGATCAGCAGCGGCGGACGCTGCAGGCGGCGAATCAGGCGGTCGTAGTGTTCGACGATAGCGGCGATGCCCAGCTCCGACAATTCCCCCGGCGGGGCCTGGCGCAGCTGGCGAGGGGTGTCGTCGCGCAGTGGCCAGGGCGGCGCGATGCAGGTGTAACCGCAGGCGCTGTAGCGGCGCCGGAAGTTGTTCCAGGCGTCGCCCGACAGCCACTCGCCCTGGATGAAGACCGCCGTTACGTTCATCCGTGAACCCCTGTGGGAGCGCCCGCCGACGCGGTGTGCCGACGGGCGCTGTGCGGCGCCCTCAGCCGTGAGGCTTGGCGGGCGTCAGGTAGTGACGAATGTGCACATCGATGCCGGCCTGCTGGAACTGCCGGGCGGCGGCCTCGATGCGCTGCTCGGCCTTGGTCACCCGGCCGTGGTGGCGCAGGTGTTCGAGCCAGGACTCGTCGAAGAAGAACTCCAGCCAGCGTTGCGGGTCCTGGCTGTCCTGCACCAGCCCCCAGGAGAACGCCCCGTTGCGCCCGCGCATGCGCCGCACTTCCTGCATGGCCTGCTGGAACTGGAGCGCCTGGGCGGGATCGATGCGGTACTCCAGGGTGACCATCACCGGGCCGCGCTCCTGGTCCTGATCCTGGTCGTCGGCCAGGATCGGTGCCGGCCAGTGCAGCGACGGCGCCAGGTCTTCGGCTTCGGTGACCGGCAGGTGGAAGCGCAGGGTCAGCACGATGCCCAGCAGCAACAGGCCGCCGGCGATCAGCAGGGCCTGGGTGATCGACAGGTGGCTGGCGACGAAGCCCCACAGGGTGCCGCCGGCGGCCATGGTGCCGAAGAACACCAGGATGTACACCGCCAGGGCCCGCGCCCGGACCCAGTTGGGCACCGAGGTCTGGGCGGCCATCTGCAGGCTCGACAGCACGGCGATCCAGGCCGCGCCGCTGATCATCATCACTGGCACCAGGGCGTACAGGTTGCGCAGGCTGGCCAGGCCGACCAGCACCAGGGCGTAGAGCACGCTGGCGCCGGCCACCAGGTGGTCCGGCTTGACCGCCTCACGGATGCGCGGCAGCAGCGTGGCGCCGAGCACCGCACCGACACCGACGCTGCCGAGCAGCAGGCCGAAGTCGCTGGCGGTGCCTTGCAGCTCGCCGCGTACGATCAGCGGCAGCAGCGACATGCCGGCGCTGGCACCGACGAAGAACGCCGCCGTGCGCACCAGCACCGCCTGCAGCGGCCGCGAGCTGCGGCTGTAGCGCCAGCCGGCGCGCACCGCACCGAACAGCCGTTCAGCGGGGAACAGGGCCGGGGTCTGCTCGCGTTTCCAGCTGTACAGCACCGCCATCACCGCGAAGAACGACAGCGCGTTCAGGGCGAAGGTGGCCCAGGGGCCGGCAAGGCTGACCAGCACCCCGGCGATGGCCGGGCCGATGGCCCGGGCGATGTTGATGCCGAGGCTGGACAGGGCAATGGCCGAGCCGAGGTCGCGCTTGTCGACCAGCTCCGGCGTCAGTGCCGACCAGGCCGGCATCATCAGCGCGGTGCCGATGCCCATGCCCAGGGTGAGCAGGAGCAGCAGGCTGACCGTCATCATGCCGTTGAGCGTGAGCAGCGCCAGGAGCATGGCCACTGCCGCCATCCACACCTGGACCTTGAGCAGGTAGCGGCGCTTGTCGACGATGTCGGCCATGGCGCCTGCGGGCAGGGCCAGGAAGAACATCGGCGCGGAGCCGGCGACCTGCACCAGGGCCACGTGCATCGGGCTGGCGGACAGGGTGGTCATCAGCCAGCCCGCGCCCACCTCGTGCATCCAGGTGCCGATGTTGGAGGCGATGCTGGCCAGCCACAGCCAGAGGAAGGTGCGATGGCGCAGGGCGCTCCACGGGGAGCGCTTTTCGATCGTCGCGTCCATGGTCAGAAGGCGAAGCAGGAGCAGCCGAAGGCGCCCCAGAAGCCTTGGAAGTCACTGACCGGCACCGACGAGCGACGCACCTTGTCGTGGCTGTGCGCATGCACCGCGCACGGCCCGGAGCACTGGTGCACCTGCGCCACCAGCGGCGAACCCGGACGCCAGTGACCGGGGACCTTGGCCACTGGCGACCAGTCCGGCATCACCGGCAGGGTGGGCGGCGACAGCTTGTCGAATTCCGCCGCGCCATAGACCACCTTGCCATCGACGACGGTCAGCACCGACTCGATCCACTTGATCTGCTCTTGGTCGACGCTGAAGAAGTCCGCCGACAGGGCGATGAGGTCGGCCAGTTGCCCGACCTTGATCTGGCCCTTCTTGCCTTGCTCGCTGGAGAACCAGGCGCTGCCGTGGGTGAACAGTTGCAGGGCGGTGTCGCGGGACAGGCCGTTGGGGTACAGCTCCAGGCCGCCCACGGTCTTGCCGCTGACCAGCCAGTACAGCGAGGTCCAGGGGTTGTAGCTGGACACGCGGGTGGCGTCGGTGCCGGCGCCGACCGGCACGCCTTCGGCCAGCATGCGCTGGATCGGCGGGGTCTGCTCGGCGGCCTTGCTGCCGTAGCGGTCGACGAAGTACTCGCCCTGGAACGCCATGCGGTCCTGGATGGCGATGCCGCCGCCGAGGGCGCGCACGCGCTCGATGTTCTTCGGGGTGATGGTTTCGGCGTGGTCGAAGAACCACGGCAGGCCGTTGAACGGGATGTCGCGGTTGACCTTCTCGAACACGTCGAGCATGCGCGAGATGGACTCGTCGTAGGTGGCGTGCAGGCGGAACGGCCAGCGCTGTTCCACCAGGTGGCGGACCACCGGCTCCAGGTCCTGCTCCATGGTCGGTGCGAGGTCCGGGCGCGGCTCCAGGAAGTCTTCGAAGTCGGCGGCGGAGAACACCAGCATTTCCCCGGCACCGTTGTGGCGGAAGAAGTCCGTGCCGTCACCCGGCTTGACCATGCCGCTCCAGTTCTTGAAGTCGGTCAGTTCTTCCTTGGGCTTCTGGGTGAACAGGTTGTAGGCGATGCGGATGGTCAGCTGGTCCTGCTTGGCCAGCTCGCGCACCACTTCGTAGTCGTCGGGGTAGTTCTGGAAACCGCCGCCGGCATCGATGGCGCTGGTCACGCCCAGGCGGTTGAGTTCGCGCATGAACTGGCGCGTGGAGTTGACCTGGTACTCCAGCGGCAGCTTGGGCCCCTTGGCCAGGGTCGCGTAGAGGATCATCGCGTTGGGGCGGGCGATCAGCATGCCGGTCGGCTCGCCGTTGGCGTCACGCTGGATTTCGCCACCGGGCGGGTTGGGGGTGTTCTTGTCGTAGCCCACCACGCGCAGGGCGGCGCGGTTGAGCAGGGCGCGGTCATAGAGGTGCAGCAGGAACACCGGGGTGTCCGGCGCCGCCTTGTTGATCTCGTCCAGGGTTGGCAGGCGGCGTTCGGCGAACTGGAATTCGTTCCAGCCACCGACCACGCGCACCCATTGCGGCGCCGGGGTGCGGTCAGCCTGGTCCTTGAGCATGCGCAGGGCATCGACCAGGGACGGCACGCCTTCCCAGCGCAGTTCCAGGTTGTAGTTCAGGCCGCCGCGGATCAGGTGCAGGTGCGAGTCGTTGAGGCCGGGGACCACGGTACGCCGTTGCAGATCGATCACCCGGGTCGCGTCGGTGCGCAGCGCCATGGCTTCGGCATCGCTGCCCACGGCGACGAATTTGCCGTCCTTGATGGCGACGGCGGTGGCCTGGGGTTTCTCACGGTCGACCGTGTGCAGGCGGCCGTTGAACAGGATCAGATCGGCGCTCATTGGAACTCCTTGAGTGCTGGCGGAAGCGGAGCCGGAGGTGCCGGCGAAAGGGAGGGCGGACCAGAGCGCACCCGCTGCACCCACCACCGTGCTGGCGGCGAGGAACTGACGGCGGCTGTTGTCCGAGGGGTCTTTACTCATGGCAATTCTCCATGGAATCAGGGGTTTAGCCAACGGGAAAAGAGGCGCGTGGCCAGGGGCATGAACAGGTACACCACCAGCAGCACGATGCTCAGGGTGATCAGCACGTTGCTGGCCACGTAGCCGCCCAGGGGTGGAACGCTGGCGAACAGCGGCTGCCACAGCAGCGGCACCAGCAGGCTCAGCGGCAGGATCACCAGGAAGGTGACGCAGGCCTGCTTCCAGCGCGGCGGTTGCGGCTGGTCGGCCGGTGGCACGAACCAGAACTCGCGGGCCTGGCTGATATCGGTGTGGTCGCCGTCGGCGAGCAGCGGGGCGACGTCGTCGACCAGCTCATGGCGGTCGGTGGAGTCCAGCCAGGCTTGCAGGTGCAGCGTGCAGGAAAAGCGCAGCACGCAGGTGAACAGGGCCAGGCCCTCGTGGCGGCTGCGGATGACGTCGACGCCCATGTGGCCGACGTAGCGGCTGGCGATGTCGATGGTGCGCCGCAGCCAGATTTCATAGGCGTCTTCGCTGCCGGCTTTGACGCGGTGGCGAACGACCAGGGTGGCGATCTCGTGGGTCCTGTCCGTGCCCATGGGTACTCCAGGTCAGGGGT
>NZ_JAOCAH010000012.1 GCF_029839275.1 Pseudomonas sp. GD03944 | reverse complement strand
CTTCGGCTTGATTGGGTCTTTCCCGTGCAGTTGTCGCTGCATGTGGGAAAGATTAAATTCGACACCCTTGATGCACCAGATAGCAAAAATCACCTCTAGCGTTCCATTTGGAGAACGATCAGTGGAAGACCTCAATTCCCTCTACTACTTCACCCAGGTGGTGGAGCACGGTGGCTTCGCCGCCGCCGGCCGCGCGCTGGACATGCCCAAGTCCAAGCTCAGCCGCCGCATCACCGAGCTGGAGGAGCGCCTCGGCGTGCGCCTGCTGAACCGCACCAGCCGCCATTGCTCGCTCACCGAGATCGGCCAGGCGTACTACCAGCGCTGCGTGGCTATGCGGGTGGAAGCGGAAGGCGCGGCGGAAGTGATCGAGCGCAACCGCTGCGAGCCGCGCGGCCTGGTGCGCCTGGCCTGCCCCACGACGCTGCTCAACCACTGGGTGGGGCCGATGCTGACCCGCTACATGATCAAGTACCCGCTGGTGGAGCTGTACATCGAGAGCACCAACCGCCGGGTCGACATCCTCCACGAGGGCTTTGACATCGCCCTGCGGGTGCGCTTTCCGCCGCTGGAAAACACCGACATGGTGATGAAGGTGCTGGGCGCCAGTACCCAGTGCCTGGTCGGCCACCCGGATTTCCTGGCGCAGCTGCCGGCCAACTTCCAGCCCGAAGACCTGGGCAATCTGCCCAGCCTGCACTGGGGCGGCTCGCAACGTGATTACCAGTGGGAACTGCTGGGCCCGGACAACGCGCGCCAGGTGATCGCCCACACCCCGCGCATGGTCACCGACGACCTGATCGCCCTGTGTCACGGTGCGGTGGCGGGCGTCGGCATTGCCCACCTGCCGCGCGTCGCCGTGCGCGACGACCTGGCCGCCGGGCGCCTGGTGGAAATGCTGCCGGGCTGGACGCCCAAGTGCGGCATCGTCCACGCGATCTTCCCGTCGCGCCGCGGCCTGCTGCCCTCGGTACGCACGCTGATCGACTTCCTCGCCGATGAATTCAGCCAGAGCGACATGGCCTAGGGCATCGCCGCCGGCCAGCCTTGCAGTCGGCCGGTGGCGGGCGTTGCTGGTCCTGCGCTATACCGAATGAGCCAATTCACCGGCACCGAAAAGTGGACCAATCCGAATGTGCCGGATTGGATCTATGTGGACGAGCCGACGGTGCGTAGAGTCGCCTTCACCGGGCCAGGTAGTTCTGCCACACGCACAGAGGCGTCGGTTTCTTCTCAACCCAGACACGGATGAAAACCCATGAGCCAACGCCTCGATTACTTCTCCCTCTCGCCCCAGGCCTCTGCCAAGTACGTGGATTTTTCCATGCTGCTGAACAAGACGCCGTTCCTGGCCGAGCTGGCCCACCTGGTGATGCTGCGCGCCTCGCAGATCAACGGCTGCGCCTTCTGCGTCGACATGCACGTGAAGGAAGGCAAGATCCGCGGTGAACGCGAGCTGCGCCTGCACCACGTGGCCATCTGGCGCGAATCGCCGCTGTTCTCCGAGCGCGAGCGCGCCGCCCTGGAATGGACCGAAGCCTTGACCAGCCTGTCGCCGCTCGGCGTGTCCGACGCCGTCTATGCCAGCGTGCGCGAGCAGTTCTCCGAACAGGAGCTGTCCGACCTGTCGTTCATGGTCGTCGCCATCAACGGCTGGAACCGCCTCAACGTGGCCTTCCGCAACGTGCCGGGCTCCGCCGACAAGCAGTTCGGCCTGACCAAGGCCAACCTGGCCTGACGCTGTCCTCCACTTTCAGGGAAGCCATGACCATGACCATGACCACTCCCCTTCGCGTGCTTCGGCTCGCCAGCAGCCCGCGCGGCGCCGACTCGGAAAGCCTGCGCCTGTCACAACGGGTGCTCGACGGCCTGGCCGCGCAGCACGGCGGCCGAGCCCTGGAGCTGCAGGATGTCGACCTCAACGACCTGCCCCATGTGGACACCGCCTATGCCGTGGCCCTGGCCACGCCAACCGCTAGCGCCCAGGGCGAACCGGGCAGCACGCTGCAGCGTTCCGATGCGCTGATCCGCCAGCTCGACGAGGCCGACGTGCTGCTGATCGCCACGCCGATGCACAACTACACCGTGCCGTCGGCGCTCAAGTCCTGGGTCGACCACGTGGTGCGCGTTCGCGTGACCTTCAACGGCACGCCCCAAGGCAAGGTCGGCCTGCTGCGCGACCGCCCGGTGTACGTGGCGGTGTCCTCGGGTGGCCTGATCAGCGGCGAGCAAGCGCGCCAGCCAGACTTCCTGCGCCCGTACCTGCAAGCCGCGCTGGGCACGGTTGGCCTGCACGACCTGCATTTCTTCTGTGTGGAAGGCACCGCCAGGGGCGAACAGGCGACCGCCGACGCCCGCTTAGCGGCAGAGGCCGCGATCAGCGCGTTCTTCTCCGCCGCCTGAGTCACCCCGGCCCGGCAGATCCGCGTAGCTGCCGGGCCATTCCCCGTTCTGCCCCAGCTGTTTCCCCCTTCCGGCGCCGCCTCGCTTGCGCCATCCGCCGCAGTCCTATACACAGTCAGCCGCGCCTCGTTGCACGCCAGGGCAGGGTCCGTCCCGCGCAGCGACCGGCTGCGGTGACCAATCCCCGCGCGCCTCCATCAGACACATTCGCCGTCCGCTCAACGGAGCTTTGCATGCTGCCTCTGCCGTTTTCCCTCCCGCCTGCCCGCCTCACCCTGCTGGCGCTCGCCTGCCTGACCGCCCAGGGCGCACTGGCGGCGCAGCCGTTGCAACTGGATTCGGTGCAGATCAGCGGCACGCAGCTGAGCGAGACGGAAGCCGCGCGCGAGCAGCTCAAGCGCGTGCCGGGCGCCACCAATGTGGTGGACATGGCCACGGTGGAAGAAGGCCGCGTGGCCGGCGTCGCCGATGTGCTGGCCTACCAGCCCGGGGTCTACGCCCAATCGCCGGGTAACGAGGGGGTGAAGATCAGCGTGCGCGGCTCGGGCATCAATCGCGGCCCCGGCTCCCACGCCTCCGGCACCCACATCATGCTCGACGGCCTGCCGCTGACCGGCCCTGGCGGTACGCCCTACGAACTGCTGGAGCCGCTGTGGATAAGTCGCGCCGAAGTGCTGCGCGGCGCCAATGGCTTCGACCGCGGTTCGCTGGCCCTGGGCGGCGCCATCGACTACATCACCCACACCGGCCACACCGCGCCCAAGCTGCAGCTGCGCTACGAAGCGGGCAGCCGCGGCTACCAGAAGCGCAGCATCACCTCCGGCCAGGTGCTGGGCGATTTCGACTACTACATCAACCTGACCGACAGCGACACCGACGGCTACCAGGATCACTCTTCGGGCCAGGGCAAAGGCATCGCCGCCAATGTCGGCTACCGCTTCAACGAGAGCCTGGAGACGCGTTTCTACCTGCGCTACCGCGAGACCGAGCACGACATTCCGGGTCGCCTGACCAAGGCGCAGATCGAGCACGACCCGCGCGCGGCGGCCGCCAACAACCTGCGCATCGACGCCCACCGCGACCAGCCCGGCAGCACCTGGATCGCCAATAAGACCACCTGGCAGATCGATGATGACTCGACCCTGGTGGCCGGCCTGGCCTATCACCACTACCCGATGGACTTCGCCGAAACCGCCTACCGCGACAGCGCCTACCGCATCCGCGTGGACTACAGCGACGTCAGCGCCACGCTGAACTACACCCGCCGGCACACCCTGTTCGGCCTGGACAGCACCACCACCGTGGGTTTGCGTAGCACCACCACCCTGCCGAGCAGCAAGTCCCGGGAGAACGCCACCCTGCCGATGACCGTGGACACCACCGTCTACCCGGCCGGCACCCTGATGCGTGCTTACGAGCACCTGGGCTCGGACAACGTGCTGCATGTCAGCAACGAACTGGAGCTGGCCCCCGACCTGTGGCTGACCAGCGGCCTGGCGCTGATCTATACCCGCCGTGAGGTGCAGGTGACCTGGCCGGCCAACGACGACAAGCTCAGCGAAAGCACCTGGGACTACGCGCCCCGTATCGGCCTGCGCTACCAGCTCAACCCCGAGGTGCAGCTGTACGGCAACATCAGCCGCTCCGTGGAGCCGCCGCACGCCTGGTCGATGATCTGGAGTTCGCCCCTGCGCTTCGCCGCGCCTGGCCAGCCGTACAACGCCCGCCAGCGCGCGCCGATTTCGCTGGATAACCAGACCGCCACCACCTTCGAGATTGGTGCCCGTGGCGACTCGGCCATCGGTACCTGGGACCTGGCCTACTACTACGCGCAGGTGCGCCACGAGCTGCTCACCGTCGAGATCGAGAACAACGTCTTCGCCGAATCCAACGCCAGCCCCACCGTGCACCAGGGTATCGAAGCCGGCCTGACCAGCCCGCTGTGGCAAGGCGGCGCGGCCGGCGCCCTGAGCCTGCGACAGGCCTACACTTTCAGCGACTTCCACTACCGCGACGACGATGAGTTCGGCGACAAACGCCTGCCGGGCCTGCCCCGTCACTACTACCAGGCCGAACTACGCTACGACCACCCGAGCGGCTTCTACGCCGGCCTCAACACCCAGTACGCCTCCAAGGTCGCGGTGGACTACGCCAACTCCTACTACGCCGACGCCTACGCCACCTTCGGCGCCACCCTGGGTTACGCCTCGCCGAAAGACGACTGGCAAACCTGGCTCGACCTGCGCAACCTCACCGACAAACGCTATGCGGCGACCGTCACCCCTGGCTACAACGACAACGGCGCCGACGTGGCACGCTCCACGCCGGGCGAAGGGTTTGGGGTGTATACAGGGGTGTCGTGGAGTTGGTTGTAACGCGGGCTTTGCACGGCTCGTGGGCTGGTGGTGGAAAACGCTTCGCGGTTTTCCACCCTACTTACTTCCAACTATTCGCATGTGCCATCCAGTAGTAGCCTAGTGCCTTCTTTCACTGCGCTACGGATTGGCCATGAAAACTCTCGCCCTCTCCCTGGCTTTACTTGGCCTGTTCAGCACAGATGCCTGGTCTAAAAACTGCCGCAACAGCCAGCCATGCGGTAACTCCTGTATTTCGTGGAACAAGACGTGTCGCATTGGGACACCCAGCTATGTGGCTCCCGCACCGCCAGTGCGTACACAGCTTCCCGCTAAACCCCATGAAGCCTCAACAACGTCCGGCTTGTATGTGCAAGATGACGACACGTATTCCGTAAGCTCTCCTGCCCATAACGCTCGACGATTAAGGCGGCTGACATTTGGTGAAATGGTGCGGGTTTATCAACAGATTGGTGACTGGATACGCATCTCCGAACCTGGTCAACCGAATGAATGGCTAATTCGACACTCGTTGAGTACTTCACAGCCGTCACATAGCCCATCTCAGCCAGCCAGGTCACCGCTCAAATACGATCTCTCTCAACCAGAGGCAGTCATCGCGTGGGGAGATGCCCAAACCGATGCCGCATTCACCTATGCATTGCCCTCCCGTACATCCAGTCGCATAAGGAGACTCGTATTTGGAGAAAAACTCGCCGTTTACGAACTCATGGGCGAATGGGCGCGAATTTCGCCAGCAGGCGCTGATGAGGAATGGGTGGTACGAAGCTACATAGGCGTTTAACAACGGCCAGACCGTAGGGTGGACAACGCTGTTTTTGTCCACCGTCCTGCCACTTACTCCGCTGCCTGACCGTCTTTCCTCAACAGATAGCTGTCCATGATCCAGCCATTGCGTTCCCGTGCCTCGGCACGGGTGGTGGCGATGCGGTCGGCCACGTCGTCGAGCGGGCCGGCGATGAGGATTTCGTCGGCGGTGCCGACGTAGGCGCCCCAGTAGATGTGCAGGTGCTGACCGACGAAGCGGCGGTAGGTGTCCTTGGCGTCGAGCATCACCGCCACGCTGTCCACGCCCTGGGGCCAGCCCTCGGCGAGCAGGCGGCCGGTGGTGATTTCCACGGCGCGGCCAATGCTGTTGAGCGGGACGCGGTGGCGCGCCGTAAGGGCCTGCAGGCTGGTGATGCCGGGGATCACGTCGTACTCGAGGTCGCCGCGGGCCACGGCGATGGTCTCGATGATGCGGATGCTGCTGTCGTACAGCGACGGGTCGCCCCAGACCATGAAGGCCGCCACGTCGCCGTCGGCCATCTGCTCGTCGATCAGTTGCTCGAACACCGCCTGCTTGTCGCGGTTCAGCTCGTCGACGCTGCCGCGGTAATCGGCGGCCTCGCGCTCGCGTTCCGGTTGCAGGCCTTCGGCGAAGCGCGGGGTGTGGCCGTCGAGGAAGCGCTCGCAGATTTCCCGGCGTAACGCGTTGAGCTTGTGCTTGGCCGGGCCCTTGTCCATCAGGAAGATCACGTCGGCGCGGCGCAGGGCCTTGATCGCCTGCTGGGTGATGTAGTCGGGGTCGCCGGCACCGATGCCGACCAGAAGCAGGGTTTTCATCAGGTTCTCCACCCGGCGAGCGGCGCCAGGCTGTCGATGGGGTAATAGTCGGCGCCGAGTTCGGCGGCCAGTTGGCGGCCACGGCCGATGCGGACCGGCGCGCTTTCGATGTCCACCAGCAGGGTCGGGCAGGCGCTCGGGCTCAGGGTCGGCCAATCGCGCACGCGGCCGTCAGTGATCACCAGCAAGCGGTGATGCTCGGCCGGGTGCAGGCGCTGACGGCGCGCCTGCCAGGTCGCGGCCTGTTGCACGGCATCGATCAGGGGCGTGCCACCGCCAGCGCCCAGCTCATCCAGCCAGTGCTGCAGGGCCTGGGAGGCTTTCTGCCCGTGCCACAGCCACTGCGCCTGCTGGCCGGTGGCGTGCAGCAGGGCCAGGCGCGCGCGCTGACGGCGCGCCTGCTCGAACACCTCGGCGAGCAAGCCCTTGGCCTTGCTCAGTGCGCCGTGGCGGCGGGTCGAGGCCGAGGCATCGACGACCACCAGCCACAGCTCGGTCTGGCGCGCGCTGCGCGGGCGGTGCAGCAAGTCCGCGCGGCTGCGTGGGCGGCCCTGGAGCAGGCTCGCCGGCCAGTCGATAGCGCCCAGCCGGCCGCTGCGGCTGGCGCCACTGCGCCCACCGCTGAAGTTACCCGGTCTTGGGGAAGCATCCGCACCCCTGGGTTGGCGCGGGCGGATGCTCAGGGCTTTTTTGTCCAGCGCGGCGGTTCGCGCCGTTCACCCGTGGCCTGGGCCTGGGCCGGCAGCTCGCCCCATTGGCCTTCGCCCTGGGGCTGCGTCTGGACATTCGCCGCGGAGCCTTGCGCAGGCGGCGGCGATTGAGGGGGTTGCGCCGGCGGAGCATGGCGACGGCGATGGCGCAGCACGAAGTCGGCGACGGCCTCGATGTCATCATTGTCGATGCGCTCGCCACCGCGCCAGGCGGCGTGGGCACGGGCGGCACGCAGCCAGACCAGGTCGGCGCGCAAGCCATCGACGGCAGCGGTGAAACAGCGTTGGCTGATCTGCTCCAGCGCCTCGTCATCCAGGGGAATGTCGGCCAGACGCTGGCGAGCGTTCTGACAACGGGCGCCCAAGGCATCCTGCTGTTCTTGCCAACGCTGGATAAAGGCCCGCGGGTCGGCATCGAAGGCCAGGCGTCGACGCACGATCTCGGCCCGCTGGGCCGGCTGCGGCTGGGCATCGAGGGCCAGGTTGAGGCCAAAGCGGTCGAGCAATTGCGGGCGCAGTTCGCCCTCCTCGCTGTTCATGGTGCCGATCAGCACGAAGCGCGCAGCATGGCGGTGCGAGATGCCGTCGCGCTCGATGTGGTTGACCCCACTGGCAGCGGCGTCCAGCAGCAGGTCCACCAGGTGGTCCGGCAGCAGGTTGACCTCGTCCACGTAGAGCACCCCGCCGTCGGCCTTGGCCAGCAGCCCTGGGGAAAACTGCGCGCGGCCTTCGCCCAGGGCGGCATCCAGGTCGAGGGTGCCGACGATGCGCTCCTCGCTCGCCCCCAGCGGCAGGGTGACGAAGGTGCCGCTCGCCAGCAGGTCGGCCAGGCCACGGGCCAGGGTCGACTTGGCCATGCCGCGCGGGCCTTCGATCAGCACACCGCCGATGGCCGGATCGATGGCCGCCAGGCACAGCGCCAGCTTGAGATCATCGGCGCCAACCACGGCGGCGAGGGGGAAGTGATGTTCGGTCATGGTCGAAACGGGTCCGGTTGGAAAAAGGCATAGCAGAAATGTACACCGGGAATCGGGCGGTGAACGGCCTGGCGGCGCGATCGCACGGTAAACGTACGCGACTCCCGTAGGAGGGGCTTCAGCCGCGCGCCCTTCGCCGCTAAAGCGCCTCCCACCCATTGCGTACCTGTCGCCGCAATAGTCGAGCGCGGCGCGGTCCCGTAGGGTGGGTTAGCGGCGCGGAACGCCGAGGGCGAATTCACCAGCGGCGGTGGCGCGGCGCGTAACCCACCAGGCGATGGAACGCGTTGCGCCGGTGGTGGGTTACGCCGCAGCAGGTTCAGCGTATGGATTGGAAAGCGCGGCAGGCGGCTAACCCACCCTACGGGTTGCATCGCATCCGGAAATACCAGCAATCGCAGGCTCATGATTCTTCGCTGTCGATCAGCAGGTTTTCGATGGCCTCTCGGTATTCGCCGGGGTTTTCCCACAGGCCGCGCTGCTGGGCTTCGAGCAGGCGTTCGAGCATGTCGTTGAGGGCGCCGGGATTGTGCTGCTGGATGAAGTCCCGGGTATCGCGGTCGAGCAGGTAGGCGTCGGTGAGCAGTGCGTACTGGTGGTCGTCGACCAGTTCACTGGTGGCGTCGAAGGCGAACAGGTAGTCGATGGTCGCGGCCAGTTCGAAGGCGCCCTTGTAGCCGTGGCGTTTCATGCCGTCGATCCACTTGGGATTGGCCGCACGGGCGCGCACCACACGGTTCAATTCTTCCTTGAGGCTGCGGATGCGCGGGGTGTCGGGCTGGCTGTTGTCGCCGTGGTAGCTGGCCACCTTGAGGCCACGCAGGGTTTCCACGGCGGCCAGCATGCCGCCCTGGAACTGGTAGTAGTCGTTGGAATCGAGGATGTCGTGTTCGCGGTTGTCCTGGTTGTGCAGCACGGCCTGCAGGTGTTCCAGACGCTCGGCGAACTGCGCCCGGGCCGGCGTGCCGTCGCTGTCCTTGCCGTAGGCGTAGCCGCCCCAGTTGAGGTAGACCTCGGCCAGGTCCTCGCGGGTCTGCCACAGGCGTTCTTCGATGGCGTTCTGCACACCCGCGCCATAGGCGCCCGGCTTGGAGCCGAACACCCGCCAGCCCGCCTGGAGCCGCGCCTCGTGCTCGTCCAGCCCGCTGTCCTGGAGGGTCAGCGACTCACGCCAGACCCGCGCCGACAGCGGGTTCATGTCTTCCGGCTCGTCCAGTTCGACCACGGCCTGCACGGCGTCGTCGAACAGGCGGATAAGGTTGCTGAAGGCGTCGCGGAAGAAGCCCGACACCCGCAGGGTCACGTCGACCCGCGGCCGACCGAGTTGCTCCAGGGGCAGCACCTCGAAGCGCTCCACGCGCTGGCTGCCGGCCTGCCACACCGGGCGCACGCCCATCAGTGCCAGGGCCTGGGCCATGTCGTCGCCACCGGTGCGCATGGTCGCCGTGCCCCACATCGACAGGCCGAGCTGGCGCAGGTGGTCGCCGTGGTCCTGCAGGTGCCGCTCCAGCAGGCGATCGGCGGCCTGCACGCCAATGCGCCAGGCGGTCGGCGTGGGCAGGTTGCGCACGTCGACGGTGAAGAAGTTGCGCCCGGTGGGCAGCACGTCCAGCCGCCCGCGGCTCGGCGCACCACTGGGGCCTGACGGGACGAAGCGACCGTCCAGCGCAGCCAGCAGGCCCGCCATCTCGGCCGGCCCGCAGGCATCCAGCCGGGGCGCGACCTGCTCTTGCAGGCGCTGCAGGACCAGGGCACTGGCGGCGCCCGGTGCGTCGATGACGTGATCAATCAGGTGCAGCGCCAGCAGCTCCAGGCGTTCGCGGGTATCGCCCGTGGTGCGCCAGGGGCTGTCATTGACGGCCAGCAGGGCGTCCGGACGCGGCCCCTGCCAGGTCGTGGCCATGTCGCAATCGAGGGGGTCGAAACCCAGCGCCAGGTCATTGCCCAACGCCCGCAGCAGGCTGGCATTGCCTGCCTGCCCATCGCCCCGGGGAATGCGCAGCAGCGCCAGCAGGGTATCCCGGCGCAGTTGCCCCGCCGGGGATTCGCCGAACACATGCAGGCCGTCGCGAATCTGCGATTCCTTGAGGTCGCACAGGTAGGCGTCGAGTTGCGGCAGCCAGCTGTCAGCGTCGTCGTTGAGCTGCAGACCCAGTTCGCGGTCGAGGCTGGCCTCGCGCACCTTGGCCAGGATCTCGCCGCGCAGCTCGACGGCGCGACGCAGGTCGAGCTGGCTGGCGTCGTAGTACTCGTCGGCCAGGCGCTCGATGTCGCGCAGCAGGCCGTAGCTCTCGGCGCGGGTCAGCGGCGGCATCAGGTGATCGATGATCACCGCCTGGGTGCGGCGCTTGGCCTGGGCGCCCTCACCCGGGTCATTGACGATGAAGGGGTAGACGTTGGGCAGCGGCCCGAGGATCGCCTCCGGCCAGCACTGCTCGGACAGGCCGACGCTCTTGCCCGGCAGCCATTCCAGGTTGCCGTGCTTGCCGACGTGCACCACCGCGTTGGCACCGAAGACCGTGCGCAGCCAGCAGTAGAAGGCCAGATAGCCGTGCGGCGGCACTAGGTCCGGGTCGTGGTAGACCGCGCTGGCATCCACCTGGTAACCCCGGGCCGGCTGAATGCCGACGAAGGTCAGGCCGAAGCGCAGGCCGGCCACCATCAACCGGCCACTGCGGAACATCGGGTCTTGTTCGGGGGTGCCCCAGCGGTCCAGTACCGCCTGCTGGTTGGCCGCTGGCAGGCTGTGGAAAAACGCCCGGTATTCGTCCAGCGCCAGGCTCTGGGCGCAGGGCCGCGCATCCAGGTTATCGAGGTCGTTGGTCACGCCGCCGAGCAGGCTGTGGATAAGCGCGGTGCCGCTGTCCGGCAGGTTATCCACAGGGTAGCCCTGCTGTTGCAGAGCCTTGAGGATGTTCAGCGCCGCCGCCGGGGTGTCCAGGCCGACGCCGTTGCCGATGCGGCCATCACGGGTCGGGTAATTGGCGAGCACCAGGGCGATACGTTTGCTGGCGTTGGGTTTTACCGTCAGTTCGACCCAGTTGCGCGCCAGTTCGGCGACGAAGTCCATACCTGGCAAGTGCGGGTGATAACAGACCACATCGCTCTGGCTGCGCTCGCTGCGCCAGGCCAGGCCCTTGAAACTGATCGGGCGGGTGATCAGCCGACCGTCCAGCTCCGGCAGCACGATGTGCATGGCCAGGTCGCGCGGCCCCAGGCCCTGGGCATTGGCTTGCCACTGGTCGTGGTTATCCAGGGCACACACGGCCTGCAACACCGGCACGTCGCGGCGGAACGGGCGCGCCTCCGGTGCCTCCGGGTTGGACATGGCGAAGCCAGTGGTGTTGATGATCAACGCGGCGCCAGTTTCGTCCAGCCAGTCTTCCACCTGGGTCAGACAGGCCGCCTCCTTGAGGCTGGCCACGGCGATCGGCAGCGGGTTCAGGCCCTTGGCCTGCAGGCGCTGGCAGAAGGCGTCGATGAAGGCGGTGTTCGCCGCCTGCACGTGGTTACGGTAGAACAGCAAGGCCGCGACCGGCGCCTCGGCCTGCCAGTCCGCTTGCCAGTGGGTCAGGGTCGGATTGGCGTGGCCGGGGTGGTAGACCCCGACCCGGGGCAATGCCTGCGGTTCTGCCCACGGGTAGTCGCGCTGAAGCCAGCGGCTGGCGATGCAGTCGAACAGGTGCCGGGCATTCTGCGCGCCGCCCTGACGCAGGAATTGCCAGAGCCGATGACGGTCATCCTCCGCCACGTTGCTCAGGCCGCTGAGCTCCGGATCGGGACTGTCATCCCCCGGCACCATGATGACCTTTGCCCTGCGCTCGGCCAGCTCGACCAGGCGCTCAATGCCGTAGCGCCAGTAGCTGACGCCGCCGTGCACGGAGATCAGGATCACCCTGGCGTGCTGCAGCACCTGCTCGACATACAGGTCCACCGAGGCGTGATTGCTCAGCTGCGCCGGACTGGCCAGGCGCAGGCTCGGGTAGTCCTCCGGTAGCGTGCGCGCCACCTCGGCCAGCAGCGACAGGTGCGAATCGCCGGTGCACAGGATCACCAGCTCGGCGGGCGTCTGGCCAAGGTCGGCAATGCTATCGGCCGGCAGCTGCTGGCCGGGCTGGGTGCGGAGAAGGTGCATGCTCGTTCTCGTGGCAGGGGTCAATCGTGGGAGGGGCTTTTAGCCGCGAGGATCAGCAGACCTGATCGCGGAAGACCCTCCCACAATCACTCAGGCCAGGGCGGCGGCCAGCTCGGCTTCGATGGCCGCGCGATCCAGCTGCTGACCGATCACCACCAGGCGGCTGTTGCGCGCTTCGCCGGGCTGCCAGGCACGGTCGAAGTGCTTGTCGAAACGCTGGCCAACCCCCTGCAGCAGCAGGCGCATGGGTTTTCCCGGAATGGCGGCGAAGCCCTTCACCCGCAGAATGCCGTGCTTGGCGACGGCCTCTTTCAGGGCTGCCAGCAGGCGCGCCTCTTCAGCTTCCGGTAGTTCCACGTGGAACGAGTCGAACTCTTCGTGATCGTGGTCTTCGTCCTCATCGTCATGGTGGGTGCGGCGGTTTTCAATGTGCAGCTCGGTTTCGCTGTTCAGGCCGATCAGCACGCTCAGGGGCAGCTTGCCGCCGTGGGCTTCGACCACCTTGACCGACGGCGGCAACTCTTCCGCCACTTCGGCACGCACCGCCGCCAGGGCCTCGGCGTCCAGTTGGTCAGCCTTGTTGAGGATGACCAGATCGGCGCTGGCCAGCTGGTCGGCGAACAGCTCGTGCAGCGGCGACTCGTGGTCGAGGTTCGGGTCCTGCTTGCGCTGCGCATCCACCTGGTCCGGGAAGGCGGCGAAGGTGCCGGCGATCACCGCCGGACTGTCGACCACGGTAATGACCGCGTCGACGGTGCAGGCGTTGCGGATTTCCGGCCAGTTGAAAGCCTGCACCAGCGGCTTGGGCAGGGCCAGGCCACTGGTTTCGATGAGGATGTGGTCGAGGTCGCCACGGCGCGCCACCAGGTCGCGCATGACCGGGAAGAACTCCTCCTGCACGGTGCAGCACAGGCAGCCGTTGGCGAGTTCGTAGACACGGCCGTTGGCTTCTTCCTCGGTGCACCCGATCGAGCACTGCTTGAGGATCTCGCCGTCGATGCCCAGCTCGCCGAATTCGTTGACGATCACCGCGATACGGCGCCCTTCGGCGTTTTCCAGCATGTGGCGGAGCAAGGTGGTCTTACCGGCGCCGAGGAAGCCGGTGATGATGGTGACAGGCAGTTTGCCGAGCGTTTTCATGGGAAGCCCTGGTCGAGTCCGTGGGATCGGCGGGCAGGCGGCAACGAGCTGGCAGCCACAGGCTGGCAGTGCATACCACCGGATCACCCCGCCCGGTTGACGAAAATGGGACGAGGCAGGTCTCCTGGCTCACGACCCGGCGGGTGCCTCGGCACCGGCCATGCCCTTCGCCTTCCCGCGCGAGCGCAGTGGCAATGAATGAAGGGCAATACGTCGTTCACAGTTGCGGGGGCAGCCACGGATTGACGCACCGTGTTCCCTCTTAGCTCCGGTAGCGCGTACCGGAGAACCTCGACCGGTGAAGGCTACGCAGTGCCCGGGGGCAGGTCAATCGCCACGGTTGACGGCTGATCGGCTTCATGATGTTCTACAAAGTGTTTCAGGTGTCTTGCGCCACGGCGCGAGGTGAAACGGGAAGTCGGTGCGAATCCGACGCTGCCCCCGCAACGGTAAGCGAATGCCGGATCGTTTTAGCCACTGCGCCCTTGGGCGTGGGAAGGCTGATCCTCACTGTCTCGAGACAGTCGTCGCAAGCCCGGAGACCGGCCTGTAACCCTGTTTGGCAACCTGCGGTGGGCGGGTACGCGCCGGAATCCCGCTCCTGCCTGGTGCGGGTTCATGCTGCGTTCCTTCTGCATCGCTCAACAGTCATCAGAAGGTCCGATCGCCATGTCCAGCAGCACACTCTCCACATCGTCCGCGGTTGCTCTGCCCCTGTCCCAACGTATCGTGCTCGCGGTAGGCAGTTGCCTGCTCGGTGCCGCGCTGATCTTCGTTGCCGGCTTCTCGCACATCGAAGCCCTGCACAACGCCGCCCACGATACCCGCCACAGTGCGGCCTTCCCCTGCCACTGAGGCGCTCGTCCATGCTCAAGCGTATCGCCCAGACGGCCGGGTTCGCCGGCCTGCTCGCCGCCATCGTCCTGACCCTGCTGCAGAGCCTGTGGGTCACCCCGCTGATTCTGCAGGCGGAAACCTTCGAAACCAGCGAGCCCGCTGCCGAAGTGGTCGAACACAACCACGACGCCGCTGCCGTCGCCCATGAACACGAGCACGACACCGCCGGTGGCCATAGCCATGACGGTGAGGCCTGGGCACCGGAGGACGGCTGGCAGCGCCTGCTGGCCACCGGTCTGAGCAACCTGGTGGTGGCCGTGGGCTTCGCCCTGATGCTCGCCGGCCTGTTCACCCTGCGTGCACCCGGCCAGTTGTGGCAGGGCCTGCTCTGGGGCCTGGCGGGTTTCACCACCTTCTCCCTCGCCCCGTCTGCCGGCCTGCCGCCGGAACTGCCGGGCACCGCAGCCGCCGACCTGCTGCTGCGCCAGTACTGGTGGATCGGCGCCGCGGCCTCGACCGCCGCAGGCCTGGCGCTGTTGGCGTTCGGCAGCCACGGGGTGCTGCGCATTCTCGGCGTGCTGATTCTGGCGGTCCCGCACGTGGTCGGCGCCCCGCACCCAGAGGTGCACGAAAGCCTGGCGCCTGCCGCGCTGGAGCGTGAGTTCATCCTCGCCTCGCTGCTGACCAACGCCGTGTTCTGGTCCGCCCTGGGCGTGGCGGCCGCCTGGTTCTACGGCCGCCCCCAACGGCATGCCTGATCCCGTAGACGGCCGCGCCCTGTATGTCGCGGGGCTCGGCTGCCGCCAGGGCTGCTCACGGGACGAGCTGCTCGATCTGCTGCAGCGAACGCTGACCCTGCAAGGCCTGACGCTCGAACACCTGAGCGGCCTGGCCAGCAGCGAGCACAAGTCCGCAGAACCCGGCCTGCTGCAGTTGGCTGAGTACCTGCAATTGCCGATCACCTTCGTGCCCGTCACCGAGCTGGCGCGTTACCATGGGCGCCTGAGCGAAACCTCCGAGCTCGCCCTGCGCACCACCGGCAGTGCTGGCATCGCGGAAGCCAGCGCGCTCGCCCTGGCCGAACGCCTGAGCGGCGGCGAAGCCCGGTTACTAATGACCAAACAGAAAAGCCCTAGCGCCACCCTGGCCCTAGCGGTGGTATCCGCCCCGCGAACATGTGACTGAACGATGGACCACTTCGAAAGCGTCATCAAAACCCTGTTGGAGGGTAAAGGCTACTGGGTCAGACAGTCCTTCAAGGTCAAACTCACCAAAGAAGAAAAAAGACAGATCGGCAAGCCTTCCATTCCCCGGCCGGAGATTGACCTACTCGCGTTCAAGCCTGCGCAGAATCGTGTGCTGGCCTTCGAGGCCAAGTCTTTCCTCGACTCGACGGGCGTGCGCCTCTCCTGCCTCAACGAAGTGCATGCCATTCCCGAAGGCAAGTACAAGCTGTTCACTTGCGAGAACTACCGCCGCATCGTGCTTGCACGCCTGAAGCAGGATCTGATCGCACTCGATATGGCCAACGAGGCTACCGAGATCGTATTGGGCCTCGCAGCTGGCAAGGTCTATCAATCCAGAAGCGCTGAAATCGAGCAGGTATTCGCCCAACATGGCTGGATTTTCTGGTCACCGGAAGATATCCGCCGGTACGTGATCGATCTGGCCAAACTGGGTTACGAGAACGAACCGGCAATCATCACGGCCAAGATTCTGATGCGCCAAGCCACTCCGTAGCACTACACCTGTTCAGGGAACCCCCCATGACCGTCTACTTCATCGGTGCCGGCCCCGGCGACCCGGAATTGATCACCGTCAAAGGCCAGCGCCTGGTGCGTACGTGCCCGGTGATTCTGTATGCCGGCTCCCTGGTGCCCGAGGCCGTGCTGGACGGTCACCAAGCCGAGCAGGTGATTAACACTGCCGAGCTGCACCTGGAAGAGATCATCACGTTGATTCGGCAGGCCCATGAACGGGGCCAGGACGTCGCCCGGGTGCACTCCGGCGACCCGTCGCTGTATGGCGCGATCGGCGAGCAGATCCGTCATTTGCGGGCGTTGGATATCCCCTTTCAGATCATCCCCGGCGTCACCGCCACCTCGGCCTGCGCTGCGCTGCTGGAAAGCGAGCTGACCCTGCCCGACGTGTCCCAGACGCTGATCCTCACCCGCTACGGCAGCAAATCCGCGCTGCCGCCCGGCGAGCAACTGCCTGACCTGGCGCGCCACGGCGCCACCATGGCGATTCACCTGGGGGTGGCGCACCTGGGCAAGATCGTCGCCGAGTTGCTGCCGCACTACGGTGCCGACTGCCCCATTGCAGTTATCCACAGGGCCAGTTGGCCGGATCAGGACTGGGTGCTGGGCACATTGGCCGATATCGAGGCGCAGGTCAGCGCCAAGGGCTTTCGCCGCACGGCGCTGATTCTGGTGGGGCGTGTGCTGAACGCCGAGGACTTCGCCGACTCGGCGCTGTACAACGCCGGGCACCGGCATCTTTATCGAGACCCCACGGCTGACTGATGGCTAAAGCGCCTTCTAGCGCCAGCGGTTCGAACAGCGGGCAGGATCTCTGAGAGACGGCGAACAGGGCAGCAAACAGGCCGACTCCTTGAACCGCACGCTGACCTGAAGGGGCGGGCCACCCGGGTTCTCAACCGAATAGTCGTTCAGGCAGCTCTGCCCTTCCAGGTAACGGAACAGAAACCCCTGTTTGGCTCCGTCGAAACGCAGGAGGAGATCCTGGGACTTCTTCCAGCCAGACTTGTAGGGAATATTGAAACGCCAGCGCCCCTCTTCCAGCGCTTCGCCTTTCAATGTCAGGGATGAATAGTCCTCACCTACCTTCGCCGTCGGATAGGCCACCGCGAATACATGCGTACCGGCAAAGCCCATCTCAGGCTCGATGATCGTGCGCCGAAACGCGCTGTAGAGCGTCGGCGGATAGCTCAACGTCCGCTCGTAACGCACCTCAAGGCTGCCCAGGCTTCGGCTGGCATCCAGTTGCTCGCTGGGCATGTCAGGAATGTATTCATGGGTACTGCGACAACCCGCTACCGCGAACAACAGGATGGCCACCGAACACCTGGAAAAAAGCTGCAGCGCGGTCATTTCAAGCACTCCAGGCAGTTGGCAGCGCCATGATTGGCCAGGTCGATCGCCACGACCTCGGGGTCAGCGGTGTCGTAGACCCGCAAGAACAGCGTCACCGTCCCACCCCGGATGGAGTAGTGGCTCTCGTTGATGCGCAGCATGCGCAACCCTAGCGTCGCGAAATGGCGCGTGATCGACGATAACGCGGCGTCCCGCGCCATGCGGGTATACAGCCGCGGCCGCAGCTTGTCCCCCGAAAGCCCAAATGCCTCGACCGTCACACCCAGCATGGGCTGCGGCCGTTCCAGCGCGAACGCGAGGGGCAACGGGTTACCGGGGTAATACAGCAGGCCGCAATCACACGGCGGCCTCAGCCGGGGATCGTCATGGGGCAAGACCCGCACCCCCGGGTGGCCGGCGCGGAAGTTGCGCCAGGCCAACGGTGTTCCGGTCTTGACCAGGTGTGCGTAGTAGTCGCGCAAAAACTGGGCAAAAGGCGTCGATAGCGGCTCGGGCTCCGTGGTCTGGCCCAAACCACGCAGGTGCCACTGGCCGTCCTTGCGGTACCAGGTGAACTGGTCATGCGCCCATTTATACCGGGCATAGGGCTCGAAGAGGCCGCGCTCGGTGCCGTGCTGGTACCTGCCCGTTTCAGACAGGCGCCGTTGCTCGCGACTCACCTGCTCGCGGGCTTCGGCCAGTGCTTTCGGGTCAGGCCAGATCACACCGACCAGCCCTTTGCCGGGCTCCATGAGCACCACCGCGCCATCGGCAGTGCGTGAAACGACGCGGCTCATATCCGGCGCCACCAACAGCAGCCCGGCGGCGCCATAGGGGCTCACGGAAACGGTGCGCAGTTCCCCCGTCGCAGCGGACAGCACCGCGTCGATTTCCGGGAATACACGCAAATCCGGATTGCTCTGCGGCCAGCCCAGGGTGGTGAAGGCGCTGAGCGAGGTGGACAGGGGTACACCCGTTTCGTGAATGCGGACCAGTTGGGTGCCGGGCTTGAAGTAATCGTGGGTCGCGCTCTCCTTGCCGACACCGACGACCAGCAACGCCTTGTCATCACCCAACAGGTAATAGCGAGAGGTGCGCTGGTACCAGTCACCGACCGGCTGGCGCTGCTTGCCCTGATAGGAGAAGTGCCGCCCGCGATCGAGAAACGCTTCGACCTCACTCGTCTCCACCAGACGACCGAAGCCACCGATCTCCAGGCCATGCGCGGGACTTGCCTGCACACCGGCGCTGAACAACGTCGCGACAACAGTGGCGCACAGGCACCAGGGTTTGAAAGGCAGGAGGTTCATCCTTGATATGTCCACCGATAATGGCCGCCCAACTCCTGGGCTCCGGGCATGTTAACCGCATCCTCGGCTGTTCAGCGTTCCCCGCGGCCACGGGCGGCCATTTCTGTGAACCGCTCGGACTTACCGAAAACACCGGGGTCGCCAGCCGATCCGCCTCTCAGCGCAGGGCTTCGGGCGCCGCACCCAGGCGGCACAGCCCGTACACGCTGGCGTCGACCTTGCCTTGGTTATCGACAATGACGATCTCCGCACCGAGCGCACGCAGGCGTATATTCAGGTCGCTGGCGTACAACTCGCGGATGAAATGCGGGTAATCGATGCGCTCGGCGCTCGGCAGGCGTTCCATCAGCAGGGCATGCAGCGCTGGTAAGCAGAACTGCCAGCGCCCCGCCTCGCACTCGAAACCTTCGGCACGCAGCCAGGCGATGCAGGGCGCATCGCCGGCCAGCACCGCCTGGCAGCTGCCGAACAGCAGTGCCAGGGCCGGACTCATCGCGCTTACTCGACCGTGACGCTCTTGGCCAGGTTGCGCGGCTGGTCGACGTCGGTGCCCTTGAGCACGGCGACGTAGTAGGACAGCAGCTGCAGCGGGATGGTGTAGAGGATCGGCGTCAGGGCGTCATGGATGTGCGGCATGTTCACCACGTGGGTGCCTTCGCCGTTGTTCATGCCGGCCTTCTGGTCGGCGAAGACGATCAACTCGCCGCCACGCGCACGCACTTCCTGCAGGTTGGACTTGAGCTTCTCCAGCAGCTCGTTGTTCGGCGCCACGGTGACCACCGGCATGTCGGCGTCGACCAGGGCCAGCGGGCCATGCTTGAGCTCGCCGGCCGGGTAGGCTTCGGCGTGGATGTAGGAAATTTCCTTGAGCTTGAGCGCGCCTTCCATCGCCACCGGGTACTGCGCGCCACGGCCGAGGAACAGGCTGTGGTGCTTCTCGGCGAACAGTTCGGAGACCTTCTCCACCACGCTGTCCATGGCCAGGGCTTCGCCCAGGCGGGTCGGCAGGCGACGCAGTTCGTCCACCAGCTCCGCCTGCAGGGCCTTGTCCAGGGTGCCGCGTACCTGACCGAGGGACAGGGTCAGCAGCATCAGGGCCACCAGCTGGGTGGTGAAGGCCTTGGTGGACGCCACGCCGATTTCCGGGCCGGCCTGGGTCAGCAGGGTCAGGTCGGATTCGCGCACCAGGGAGCTGATGCCGACGTTGCAGATGGCCAGGCTGGCCAGGTAGCCCAGCTCCTTGCCATTGCGCAGGGCAGCCAGGGTGTCGGCGGTTTCGCCGGACTGGGAAATGCTGACGAACAGGGTGTCCGGCTGCACCACCACCTTGCGGTAGCGGAATTCGCTGGCCACTTCGATCTGGCACGGGATGCCGGCCAGGCCTTCCAGCCAGTAACGGGCCACCATGCCGGCGTGGTAACTGGTGCCGCAGGCAACGATCTGCACGTTGCGCACCTTGGCGAACAGCTCGGCAGCCTGGGGGCCGAAGGCCTGGACCAGCACGTGGTCGCTGCCCAGACGGCCTTCCAGGGTGCGCTGCACGACCTTGGGCTGCTCGTGGATTTCCTTGAGCATGAAGTGGCGGTACTCGCCCTTGTCGGCGGCCTCGGCGCCTTCGTGGTACTGCACGCTTTCGCGCTCCACCGGCTCGCCCTGCAGGTTCCAGATCTGCACGGCATCGCGGCGGATCTCGGCGATATCGCCTTCTTCCAGGTACATGAAGCGGTCGGTGACCTGGCGCAGGGCCAACTGGTCGGATGCCAGGAAGTTCTCGCCCAGACCCAGGCCAATCACCAGCGGGCTGCCACTGCGGGCCGCTACCAGGCGGTCCGGCTGCTTGGCACTGATCACCGCCAGACCGTAAGCGCCGTGCAGCTCTTTCACGGCGTCCTTGAGTGCCGCGGTCAGGTCGCCCAGGCTTTTCAGCTTGTGGTCGAGAAGGTGCACGATGACTTCGGTGTCGGTGTCAGAGGTGAAGACGTAGCCCAGGCCCTTGAGCTGCGCGCGCAGCTCTTCGTGGTTCTCGATGATGCCGTTGTGCACCACGGCCAGGTCGCCGCCGGAGAAGTGCGGGTGGGCATTGCGCTCGCTCGGCGCACCGTGGGTGGCCCAGCGGGTGTGGGCGATGCCCAGGCGGCCGGCCAGGGGCTCGGCGTTCAGCGCGGCTTCCAGCTCGCTGACCTTGCCCACGCGGCGGCGACGGTCGAGGCCACCCTGTTCGGTCAGCAGTGCCACACCGGCGCTGTCGTAGCCACGGTATTCCAGGCGCTTGAGGCCTTCGACCAGGATGGGGGTGACGGTACGTTCAGCGACTGCGCCCACGATGCCACACATAGGATTCTCCTTGCTTTTAAGCGTCTACAGCGGCGCAGATCAGCTTGATGCCGCGCGCGATCAGTTGTTCACGGGCCTCGGTGTCGAGGCGTTCATCGGTAATCAGTGTATGCACGCTGCCCCAGGGCAGCTCGAGGTTGGGAATCCGCCGGCCGATCTTGTCGCTCTCGACCATCACCACCACTTCCCGGGCCACTTCGGCCATCACCCTGGACAGGCCCAGCAGCTCATTGAAGGTGGTAGTGCCGCGCGCCAGGTCGATGCCATCGGCGCCAATGAACAGCTGGTCGAAATCGTAGGAGCGCAGCACCTGTTCCGCCACCTGGCCCTGGAAGGACTCCGAGTGCGGGTCCCAGGTACCGCCCGTCATCAGCAGCACCGGCTCATGCTCCAGTTCGCGCAGGGCATTGGCCACGTTCAGCGAGTTGGTCATCACTACCAGGCCGGGCTTGTGGCCGAGCTGCGGGATCATCGCCGCGGTGGTGGTGCCACTGTCGATGATGATGCGCGCATGCTCGCGGATGCAGGCAACGCCGGCTCGGGCGATGGCCTGCTTGTACGGCGAAACCGGTTGCGCACCCTCCCCGATCAGTTCCTGGGGCATGGGCACTGCCCCCCCATAGCGGCGCAGCAGCAGGCCATTCTTTTCCAGCGCAGAGAGGTCTTTGCGAATGGTCACTTCGGAGGTGGCGAAGGCTTTCGACAACTCATCGACACTGACCTCGCCCTGCTCGGCGAGCAAGGCAAGGATGGTGTGGCGACGCTGCGGTGTATTGCGCTTCGACATCTGTAAGTTTCGATTCGAAAGATAATGGCGCGAATCAAAACATAAGAACGGGATGCCCGCAAGCGCGGCTGGTGAAAATCTACACACCGCCGACGGGCGTTCGCGAGGCTCAGTTCAGCGTCAGCTTGATGCCGAAACCCACCAGGCACAGCCCTGCCAGTTTCTCCAGGATTCTGGAAATGCGCGGGTTGGCGCGCATCCTTTCAGCCAGGAAGTGGGTGCTGAGCACGATCACCAGGCCGTACAGGAAGGTCAGCACGGCGATGGTCACTGCCAGGAAACCGAACGTCACCATGCCCTGGTGGCGTACCGGGTCGATGAACAGGGGGAAGAAGGCCATGTAGAAAACGATGGCCTTGGGATTGAACAGGGTGATCACCAGCGTCTGCCACAGGTACTGACGTGGCTCGATATTCAGCGTCGGCGCTGCCCCGGGTTTCGCCAGCAGCATGCGCAGGCCGAGATAGACCAGGTAGGCCGCGCCGAGCCACTGCACCAGGTGAAAGGCCGTCGGGTAGGCCTTGAGCAACGCGGCGACGCCGGCCACGGCCAGCCACATCAACACCTGGTCACCCAGAATGATGCCCAGGGTCGACGCCAGGCCACCACGGATGCCGCCCTTGCCTGTGGATAAGATCAGCGCAAGGTTACCTGGGCCCGGGATCGCCAGCAGGATGATGAAGGCCACCACGAAGGCGCTGTAATCCGTTACACCGAACACGCTGCTTCTCCCTGCTTGTTGGAATGAAACGTAGCCTGCCTGTCAGGCAGTTATCCACAAGACCATTCAGCCTGGTACTTCCCGGGTATCGCTTCGCTCAACCCAGGCTACAGGCTGCTTACTTGTTCTTCGTAGGCCGCTTCCAGCCTTCGATATTGCGCTGGCGGGCACGGCCGACGGCCAGGCTGTCGGCCGGCACGTCCTGGGTCACCACCGAGCCGGCGCCCGTGGTGGAACGATCGCCCAGGGTCACTGGTGCCACCAGGGCACTGTTGGAGCCGATGAACACGTCTTCACCGAGCAGGGTACGGTGCTTGTTGGCACCGTCGTAGTTGCAGGTGATGGTGCCGGCGCCGATGTTGGTGCGCGCACCGATTTCGGCATCGCCCAGGTAGCTCAGGTGGCCCGCCTTGGCGCCCTCGCCCAGCACCGCGTTCTTCAGTTCGACGAAGTTGCCCACATGGGCCTTGGCCCCCAGCTTGGCACCCGGACGCAGGCGGGCGAACGGACCGCAATCGGCGCCCTCGCCCAGCTCGGCACCTTCCAGGTGGCTGTTGGCTTTGACGATGGCGCCGCGGCGCAGCACGGAATCCTTGATCACGCAGTTCGGGCCGATCTGCACACCGTCCTCGATCACCACCTTGCCTTCGAGAATGACGTTGGCGTCGATCAGCACGTCGCGGCCGACGGTGACGTCACCGCGCAGGTCGAAGCGGGCCGGATCGATCAGGGTCACGCCCTGGGCCATCAGGCGGCGCGCGGCGCGGTACTGGTAATGGCGCTCGAGCTGCGACAACTGGATGCGGTCGTTGGCACCGAGCACTTCCATCTCGTCGGCCGCCCGCTCGGTGGCCACCACCAGGCCGTCGGCCACCGCCATGGCGATGACGTCGGTCAGGTAGTACTCACCCTGGGCATTGCTGTTGGACAGGCGCCCCAGCCAGTCGGCCAGGCGCTTGCCCGGCACGGCGAGGATGCCGGTATTGCCTTCGCGGATGGCGCGCTGGGCGTCGCTGGCGTCCTTGTGCTCGATGATGGCCTGAACCACGCCGTCGCCGTTGCGCACGATGCGCCCGTACCCGGTGGGGTCGGCCAGCTCGACGGTCAGCAGGCCGAGCTGCTGGTCGCTCACCTGACCCAGCAGGCGCTCGAGGGTCGCCGTTTCGATCAGGGGCACGTCGCCATAGAGGATCAGCACCGTGTCGGCGCTCAGCTGCGGCAAGGCCTGGGCCACGGCATGGCCGGTGCCGAGCTGCTCGGCCTGGATCACGAAATTCAGGTCATCCGCCGCCAAACGCTCGCGCACCTGCTCGGCACCGTGCCCGATCACCACGTGGATGCCCTGCGGCTTCAACTGGCGTGCGGTGTCGATCACGTGCCCCAGCATGGATTTGCCGGCCACGGCGTGCAGGACTTTCGGCAAGGCGGAACGCATGCGCGTGCCTTGGCCGGCGGCGAGGATGACGATATCGAGCGACATAGAGGCAGGTCCTGAGCAGTCGTCGACTGGTTTGGGCAGAGCTGCCGCACAGCCGACACGGAATATGAAATGACAGGCAAAGAAAAAGGGTAGCCAAGGCTACCCTTTTACTTGCTTGCGATGAAGCGCCGGAATTAACCGCCGAACTTCTTGCGCAGCTGCTGGACGGTACGCAGCTGGGCCGCGACCTCTGCCAGATGAGCAGCAGCGGAGCCGTAGTCGAACTCCGAGCCTTTCTCACTCAGGGCTTTCTCGGCAGCCCGCAGGGCTTCCTGAGCAGCAGCTTCATCGATATCGGCAGCACGCTGCACGGTATCGGCGAGCACTTTCACCACACTCGGCTGAACTTCGAGGAAGCCACCGGAGATGTAGAACACCTCGGCTTCGCCACCTTGCTTGACCAGACGAATCGGACCCGGCTTGAGGTCGGTAATCAGCGGCGCGTGGCCTGGAGCGATACCGAGATCACCCAGGTTACCGTGCGCAATCACCATCTCGACCAGACCGGAGAAGATCTCGCCTTCTGCGCTGACGATGTCGCAATGGACTGTCATAGCCATGTCTAACCTCACGTATCGGTCTGTCTGCCCACCAGGTGTGCAGACGGACCGGAAGCGCCCGTTGCCGGGCGCACGGGTGATTACAGTTTCTTCGCTTTCTCGACAGCTTCTTCGATGCCGCCAACCATGTAGAACGCCTGCTCCGGCAGGTGATCGTAGTCACCTTTCAGGATGCCGCTGAAACCAGCGATGGTGTCCTTCAGGGAAACGTACTTGCCTGGCGAACCGGTGAAGACTTCGGCCACGAAGAACGGCTGGGACAGGAAGCGCTGGATCTTACGAGCACGGGATACCAGCTGCTTGTCTTCTTCCGACAGTTCGTCCATGCCGAGGATCGCGATGATGTCCTTCAGCTCTTTGTAGCGCTGCAGCACGTACTGAACGCCGCGAGCGGTGTCGTAGTGCTCCTGGCCGATCACGTTCGGGTCCAGCTGGCGCGAAGTCGAGTCGAGTGGATCGACCGCCGGGTAGATACCCAGGGAAGCGATGTCACGGGACAGTACGACGGTGGCGTCCAAGTGGGCGAAGGTGGTCGCCGGGCTCGGGTCAGTCAGGTCGTCCGCAGGTACGTATACGGCCTGGATCGAGGTGATCGAACCGGTTTTGGTCGACGTGATGCGCTCTTGCAGAACGCCCATCTCTTCGGCCAGGGTCGGCTGATAACCTACTGCCGACGGCATACGGCCGAGCAGTGCGGATACTTCGGTACCGGCCAGGGTGTAACGGTAGATGTTGTCCACGAAGAACAGAACATCACGGCCTTCGTCACGGAACTTCTCGGCCATGGTCAGACCGGTCAGCGCCACGCGCAGACGGTTGCCTGGCGGCTCGTTCATCTGACCGTAGACCAGGGCTACCTTGTCGAGAACGTTGGAGTCCTTCATCTCGTGGTAGAAGTCGTTACCCTCACGAGTACGCTCACCCACACCGGCGAACACGGAATAACCGCTGTGCTCGATGGCGATGTTACGGATCAGTTCCATCATGTTTACGGTCTTGCCGACACCGGCACCACCGAACAGACCGACTTTACCGCCCTTGGCGAACGGGCAGACCAGGTCGATAACCTTGATGCCTGTTTCCAGCAGCTCGTTGGAGCCTGCTTGCTCGGCGTAGGTCGGAGCGGCACGGTGAATGCCCCAGCGCTCTTCTTCGCCAATCGGACCGGCTTCGTCGATCGGGTTGCCCAGCACGTCCATGATACGGCCCAGGGTTTTCACCCCGACCGGTACCTGGATGCCTGCGCCAGTGCTGCCGACGTTCAGGCCACGCTTGAGGCCTTCGGTCGAACCCATCGCAATGGTACGGACCACGCCGTCGCCCAGCTGCTGCTGAACTTCCAGGGTGGTTTCGGCGCCGTCTACTTTCAGCGCTTCATAAACACTCGGCACTTGATCACGCGGGAATTCCACGTCGATAACGGCGCCGATGATTTGAACGATACGTCCGCTACTCATCTTTGGTTCCTCTGAATATTTGAACCGTTCTTAAACCGCGGCAGCGCCGCCGACGATTTCCGAAATTTCCTGGGTGATCGCTGCCTGACGTGCCTTGTTGTAAACCAACTGCAGGCCTTTGATCAGATCGCCAGCGTTGTCGGTGGCGTTCTTCATCGCGATCATCCGCGCCGCTTGTTCAGCCGCGTTGTTCTCAACCACCGCCTGGTACACCTGCGACTCCACGTAACGCACCATCAAGCCGTCCAGCAGCTCCTTGGCGTCGGGTTCGTACAGGTAATCCCAGTGATGCTTGAGTTCCTGATCCGGATCAGCCACCAGCGGAATCAACTGCTCCACTGTCGGCTTTTGCGTCATGGTATTGATGAACTTGTTCGAGACCACGGACAAACGATCGATGCGACCTTCGAGGTAGGCATCGAGCATTACCTTGACGCTACCAATCAGATCATTGATCGACGGTTCCTCGCCCAGGTGGCTGATCGCAGCAACGATGTTGCCACCAAAGTTGCGGAAGAAGCCCGCACCCTTGCTGCCAACCACGCAGAGATCGATCTCCACGCCTTGCTCGCGATTGCTCGCCATGTCCTTGACCAGAGCCTTGAACAGGTTGGTGTTCAGACCACCACACAGACCACGATCCGAGCTGACCACGACATAACCAACGCGTTTTACTTCGCGTTCGATCATGAACGGGTGACGGTATTCCGGGTTGGCGTTGGCCAGATGACCAATAACCTGGCGGATACGCTCCGCGTAGGGACGGCTAGCTGCCATGCGCTGTTGTGCCTTGCGCATTTTGCTGACCGCCACCTTCTCCATGGCGCTGGTGATCTTCTGCGTGCTTTTGATGCTCGCAATCTTGCTGCGAATCTCTTTTGCGCCTGCCATTTGACACCTATCGGGTTAGCAAGCGGGGACCTCTCGGCCCCCACTGCGGCTTACCAGGTTTGGGTGGCCTTGAACTTCTCGATACCGGCTTTGAGGCCAGCGTCGATTTCGTCGTTAAAGTCACCCTTCTCGTTGATCTTCGCCAGCAGAGCGGCTTGATCCCGGTTGAAGTAAGCGATCAGGGCCTGTTCGAATGCACCGATTTTGGCGACTTCGATGTCCTGCAGGAAACCACGCTCGGCGGCATACAGCGACAGGGCCATGTCGGCGATCGACATCGGCGCATATTGCTTCTGCTTCATCAGCTCGGTAACGCGCTGACCGTGCTCAAGCTGCTTGCGGGTGGCTTCGTCCAGGTCAGAAGCGAACTGGGCGAATGCAGCCAGTTCACGGTACTGAGCCAGAGCGGTACGGATACCACCGGAGAGCTTCTTGATGATCTTGGTCTGTGCAGCACCACCTACGCGGGATACCGAGATACCGGCGTTGACCGCAGGACGGATGCCCGAGTTGAACATGGCCGATTCCAGGAAGATCTGACCGTCGGTGATCGAAATCACGTTGGTCGGAACGAACGCGGAAACGTCGCCAGCCTGGGTTTCGATGATCGGCAGAGCGGTCAGGGAACCGGTCTTGCCAGTCACGGCGCCATTGGTGAACTTCTCGACGTACTCTTCGGAAACGCGCGATGCACGCTCCAGCAGACGGCTGTGGAGATAGAACACGTCGCCCGGGTAGGCTTCACGGCCTGGCGGACGGCGCAGCAGCAGGGAAATCTGGCGGTAGGCCACTGCTTGCTTGGACAGATCGTCATACACGATCAGCGCGTCTTCACCGCGGTCGCGGAAGTACTCGCCCATGGTGCAACCGGCGTACGGTGCAATGAACTGCAGCGCAGCGGATTCGGAAGCCGACGCAGCCACCACGATGGTGTTGGCCAGGGCGCCGTTCTCTTCCAGCTTGCGTACCACGTTGGCGATGGTCGATTGCTTCTGACCGATAGCCACGTAGACGCAGCGGATACCGCTGTTCTTCTGGTTGATGATGGCGTCGATGGCCAGAGCGGTTTTACCGATCTGACGGTCACCGATGATCAGCTCGCGCTGGCCACGGCCAACCGGGATCATGGCATCGACCGACTTGTAACCGGTTTGCACCGGCTGGTCGACCGACTTACGCCAGATCACGCCCGGCGCAACCTTTTCAACAGCGTCGGTAGCGACGTTGTTCAGCGGGCCTTTGCCGTCGATCGGGTTGCCCAGCGCGTCGACGACGCGACCCAGCAGTTCCGGACCAACCGGGACTTCCAGGATGCGGCCGGTGCACTTGGCGCTCATGCCTTCTGCAAGGCTGGTGTAGGCACCCAGGACTACAGCACCGACGGAGTCTTGCTCCAGGTTCAGTGCCATGCCGTAGACGCTGCCCGGGAACTCGATCATTTCGCCGTACATGACGTCGGCGAGACCGTGAATGCGCACGATACCGTCAGACACGCTGACGATGGTGCCTTCGTTACGGGCTTGGGAGGCTACATCGAGTTTCTCGATGCGGCCCTTGATGATTTCACTAATTTCGGAAGGATTGAGTTGCTGCATAGCTCTGCTGCCCCTTCAAACTCAAGATTTCAATGCTTCGGCCAGCTTCGCGATTTTGCCGCGAACTGAGCCATCGATAACCAGGTCGCCGGCGCGGATCACGACACCACCGATGAGGGTGGCATCTTCCGCGGCGTGCAGACGCACTTCTCGGCCGAGCCGTGCACTGAGAACCTTGGCGAGTTTGTCTTGCTGTTCATCGCTCAATGCGAAGGCACTGGTAACGTCCACGTCTACCGATTTTTCCTGCTCGGCCTTGTACAGCTCGAACAGGGCAACGATTTCCGGCAACAGGGCCAGACGATCGTTCTCGGCGACGACATGGATGAAATTGCGTACCTGGGCGTCGAACTTGTCACCACACACCTCGATGAAGGTGGTGGCCTTATCTGTACTCGTCAGACGCGGGGCCTTGAGCACGCGCTGCATGGTGTCGTCTTGCGACACCAGTGCAGCCAGGCCGAGCATGGCTGACCAATTGGCCAGTTGCTGGTGGGCCTGGGCGTACTCGAAGGCAGCCTTAGCGTAAGGTCGGGCCAGCGTGGTCAGTTCTGCCATGATCGCGCCCTCGCTTAAATTTCGGCTGCCAGTTTGGAAACCAGCTCCGCATGCGCGTTTTGGTCGATGGATGCGCCCAGGATCTTCTCGGCACCGCTGACGGCCAGGGTACCCACTTGGGCACGCAGGGCGTCTTTGACGCTGTTCAGTTCCTGTTCGATCTCGGCCTGAGCCTGAGCCTTCACACGGTCAGCTTCGACACGGGCCTGATCACGGGCTTCGTCGACGATCTGGGTCGCGCGTTTCTTGGCTTGCTCAATGATTTCAGCGGCCTGGCCTTTGGCTTCGCGCAGTTGTTGACCCACTTTCTCTTGGGCCAACTCCAGGTCACGAGCCGCACGGCTGGCAGCGTCCAATCCGTCTGCAATCTTCTTCTGACGTTCCTGCAAAGCCGCAATGACCGGAGGCCACACGTACTTCATGCAGAACAGCACGAAGATGAAGAAGGCAACGGACTGGCCAATCAGGGTTGCATTAATGTTCACGCCAACACCTCGCTCGTTCGTTGTCCGTCAAACCAATTCACTCGAAATGACGAGTGATTAGCCTGCAATTTGACCAACGAAGGGGTTCGCGAAGGTGAAGAACAGTGCGATACCAACACCGATCATGGTCACGGCGTCGAGCAGACCGGCGACGATGAACATTTTAACTTGCAGCATCGGAACCATTTCCGGCTGACGCGCAGCGCCTTCCAGGAACTTGCCGCCCAGCAGGCCGAAGCCAATAGCGGTACCCAGTGCGCCCAGGCCAATCAGCAGAGCAACAGCGATCGCGGTCAGACCAACTACAGTTTCCATCTTTCCTCCCGACTTTTTACGTCGTATTGGTTAAGGTTTTCTAAGGTAAAGCGGTAAAGCAAAATCGTTGCTTCGGTTGCCCTTTCGGGCGCCCACTTCGAGCGCAGAACGCTCTTAGTGGTTGTCTTCGTGCGCCATCGACAGGTAGACGATGGTCAGCATCATGAAGATGAACGCTTGCAGCACGATGATCAGGATGTGGAACACAGCCCACGCCCACTGCAAGGCAATACCCAGCGCACCCAGCAGCAGGCCGCCGCCGAACATGATTGCGATGAGGATGAAGATCAGCTCGCCGGCGTACAGGTTGCCGAACAGACGCAGTGCCAGGGAAACCGGCTTGGCGATCAGGGTGACGAATTCGAGCAGGAAGTTGACCGGAACCAGCAGCGCCTGAACGAAGACGTTCTTGCTGCCGAACGGGTGCAGGGTCAGCTCGCCGAGGAAACCGCCGATGCCCTTGACCTTGATGCTGTAGTACAGGATCAGGGCGAAGACCGACAGGGCCAGGCCCAGGGTGGCGTTCGGGTCGGTGGTCGGTACGACACGGAAGTACAGGTGCGGATCACCAGCAACCTTGGCGGCCAGCATCGGCAGCCAGTCCACAGGCACCAGGTCCATGAAGTTCATCAGGAAGACCCAGACGAAGATGGTCAGGGCCAGCGGAGCGATCAGCGGGTTACGGCCGTGGAAGGTGTCCTTCACGCTGCCGTCGACGAACTCGACCAGCACTTCGACGAAGTTCTGCAAGCCGCTGGGTTGGCCCGAGGTGGCACGCTTGGCGGCAGCACGGAACAACAGGATGAAGATCAGGCCGAGTACCACGGACACCGCCAGGGTATCCACGTGGAATGCCCAGAAACCCATTTCCTGGGCTTCCTTGGCGGTGTGGGCGAAGCCCCAGCCATTAACCGGATGCTGACCGTAGGTCAGGTTGGTCAAGTGATGCTGGATATAACCCGAAGCGGTTTCTGCAGCTGCCATATATCCCTCAAACGCTCTAAGGTCTTAAAAATCTTATTTTCATCAGCAGGGGGGCGAACCAGTTGACCAGTTGGGTCAGGAAGAACACGCCGAATACTGCCAGCGGCTCCAATGGCTTCACACCTGCAAACGTCAGTGCAAACAGCACCGCCGTCAAAATCAACTTGCCCGCTTCGCCGGCGTAAAACGACCGGACTATCGCTTGAGCAGCCCGCGCCCCGCTGAAACGGAACGCCTTGTGGGCGAAATACACATTCGGCAGCCAGGCAATCAGGCCACCGCTCAACGCCGAATAGCCAGCGATACGACCTTGCCACTGCCAGATGACAGCACTGAGCAACAGCAGTACGACGGCTTGTACGGCCAGCACCGGGAAGACTGGAAGACGATGGAAGGGCATGCGTTTTGGCGCGCGGACATCCATCACGTTGTTCCCGGATTCAGACCTCTGGCATCGGCGCCAGCCAAATCAATAACTTGGCATAGTTTGTGCCGACGAAATGCGCGCAGAGTATAGGGGCGGTTCCCCCCCCATTCAACTGCCCGGTAGTGATTTCCGACTAGTGCTACAGCGCCAATTGTTTCAGCGAATGTGGGCCAGAACGCCCTGCAGTTCATCGAGGGAGTTGTAGCGGATAACCAACTGCCCTTTACCTTTCTGTCCGTGCTTGATTTGCACCGGCGAGCCCAGGCGCTCAGCCAGGCGCTGTTCCAGTCGACTGATGTCGGGATCAGCCTTGGTCGGTGCAACCGTATTGTCCTTGCCGTTCAACCACTGCCTGACCAGGGCTTCGGTCTGACGGACCGTCAGGCCCCGTGCGACAACGTGTCGCGCCCCTTCCACCTGTTGTTCGAGGGGCAGACCGAGCAGCGCACGGGCATGTCCCATTTCCAGATCACCGTGGGAAAGGAGGGTCTTGATCTCCTCCGGCAGGGCGATCAGGCGCAGCAGGTTGGTGATGGTCACGCGGGACTTGCCCACGGCTTCGGCGACCTGTTGCTGGGTCAGCTGGAATTCCTGTTGCAGGCGCTGCAACGCAACCGCTTCTTCGATCGGGTTGAGGTCTTCGCGCTGGATGTTCTCGATCAGCGCCATGGCGATGGCCGCTTCATCGGGCAGGTCGCGGACCATGGCCGGAATACGCTCGATACCGGCCTGCTGGGACGCGCGCCAACGGCGCTCACCGGCGATGATTTCGAAACGGCCACCGCCGATGGGGCGCACGACGATGGGCTGCAGGATGCCCTGGGCCTTGATCGACTGGGCGAGTTCTTCCAGTGCGGTCGGGTCCATGTCACGACGAGGCTGGTACTTGCCACGCTGGATCAGGTCCAGGGGCAGGTGTTGCAGTTCGCGGCTATCGACCTCGGTGGCTTCTTCCTGCAAGGCAGCGGCGCTGGTCCCTCCCAGGAGAGCATCCAGGCCTCGACCCAGCCCTCGTTTCTTGGCAGCCATGCGAAATTTCCTTATGCAGTTGCAGTGTGGGCACTGGTGCGTTGGCGCCGAACCAGTTCGCCCGCCAGCGCCAGGTAGGCGATGGCACCACGGGATTGCTTGTCGTAGACCAGCGCCGGCATGCCGAAGCTCGGGGCCTCGGCCAGGCGCACGTTACGCGGGATCACGGTTTGGTACAGCTTGTCGGCGAAATGTTCCTTGAGCTGTGCAGAAACATCATTGGTCAGGCTGATGCGCGGATCGTACATGGTGCGCAGCAGGCCTTCGATCTTCAGGCTCGGGTTCAACAGCTGGGCGATACGCTGAATGCTGTTGACCAGGTCACTCAGCCCCTCCAGCGCGTAGTACTCGCACTGCATGGGGATAATGACGCCATCGGCGGCCACCAGGGCGTTGATGGTCAGCATCGACAGGGCCGGCGGGCAGTCGATGAGGATGTAGTCGTAGTTCTCGCGGATAGGCGCCAGGGCATAACGCAGGCGGCTTTCCTTCATCTTCATTTCCAGCAGTGCCACTTCGGCGGCGGTCAGGTCGCGGTTGGCCGGCAGCAGCTGGTAGCCGCCATGCTCGGAAAACTGCATGGCATCGACCAGGTTGCACTCGCCGATCAGCACGTCGTAGATCGAGTGATCCAGGCCATGCTTGTCGACACCGCTGCCCATGGTCGCGTTGCCCTGGGGATCGAGGTCGATCAGCAGCACGCGGCGCTTGGTCGCCACCAGTGACGCAGCCAGGTTGATGCAGGTGGTGGTCTTGCCCACACCGCCTTTCTGGTTAGCGATTGCGAATACCTTTGCCATGCTGCCGTTCCCCCTAGACCGAGCGTCGCAGTATCAGCAGATGGCGCTGACCTTGGCAACCGGGAACCTTGAGCACATGCGTGGCAGTGAGACGAAAGTCCGCCGGCAGGGCCTGCAGCTCGTCATCCGGGTGTACGCCCTTCATGGCCAGCCACTGGGTCTCGCCGTTGCCCAGGTGACGGGTCCAGCTGGAAAAGTCTTCAAGCGAACTGAAGGCCCGTGAACTGATGCCAGTGAATGGCTGTTCAGGGGTGAACGCTTCGACGCGGCTGTGGATAACCTTGAGGTTGTCCAGCTTCAGCTCGAGCTTCACCTGGGTCAGGAAGCGGGTCTTCTTGCCGTTGGAATCCAGCAGGGTGAAACGGCGTTCGGGGAACATGATTGCCAGGGGCACACCCGGCATGCCGCCGCCGCTGCCCACATCCAGCCAGTTATCCCCAGCCTCGGCCACGTACGAAACCACGCTCAGGCTGTCGAGCAGATGGCGCGAAACCATTTCATCAGGATCGCGCACAGCCGTCAGATTGTAGGCCTTGTTCCACTTGATCAGCAGGGCCAGGTAGCCGAGCAACAGCTCCTGCTGCCGAGCCGTGAGCTCGATGCCCAGCTCGCGGGCGCCTTCGATGAGTTCCTCGGCATGACGGGTAGTGACCGCAGACATCAGGCGCTTTGCTCCAGCTCTCGGCCGGCGCCGCGTTTCTTCAGGTGGATCAGCAGCAGGGAAATCGCCGCAGGGGTAACACCCGGGATGCGCGATGCCTGACCCAGCGTCGCCGGACGGGTGTTGCCCAGCTTGTGCTGGATCTCTTTCGACAGACCGGAAATAGTCGTGTAGTCGATATCGTCAGGCAGCCTGGTGTCTTCGCTGGCACGCAGGCGGGCGATTTCATCCTGCTGACGGTCGATGTAACCGGCGTATTTGGTCTTGATCTCGACCTGCTCCGCGACCTGAGGGTCCTCGGCACCACCGCCAGTCACCTCGACGAGACCGGCGTAGTCGATCTCCGGGCGGGACAGCAGGTTCAGCAGGTTGTACTCGTGGGTCAACGGGGTGCCGAAACGCGTGGCGATGGCGTCGCCCTGCGGCGTGTTCGGGCGCACCCAGGTGCTCTTCAGGCGCTGTTCTTCCTGGGCGATGCCCTCGCGCTTGGCTTCAAACGCTGCCCAGCGCACATCGTCCACCAGCCCGAGCTCACGGCCTTTTTCAGTCAGACGCAGGTCAGCGTTGTCCTCGCGCAGGATCAGCCGGTACTCGGCACGCGAGGTGAACATGCGGTACGGCTCCTGGGTGCCGAGGGTGATCAGGTCGTCGACCAGCACGCCGATATAAGCTTCGTCACGGCGTGGGCACCAGGCGTCTTTGCCCTGGGCGCGCAATGCGGCGTTGCAGCCGGCCAGCAGACCCTGGGCACCGGCCTCTTCGTAGCCGGTGGTGCCGTTGATCTGGCCAGCGAAAAACAGACCGCCGATGACCTTGGTTTCCAGGCTGTACTTGAGGTCACGCGGATCGAAGTAGTCGTACTCGATGGCGTAGCCCGGGCGCACGATGTGGGCGTTTTCCATGCCGCGGATGCTCTGCACGATCTGCAGCTGCACATCGAACGGCAGCGACGTGGAAATCCCGTTGGGGTACAGCTCGTGGGTGGTCAGGCCTTCCGGCTCGATGAAGACCTGGTGGCTTTCCTTGTCGGCAAAACGGTGGATCTTGTCTTCGATCGACGGGCAGTAGCGCGGGCCCACGCCTTCGATCACGCCGGAATACATCGGCGAACGGTCGAGGTTGGACGCAATGATCTCGTGGGTGCGGGCATTGGTGTGAGTGATCCAGCAGCTTACCTGCCGCGGATGCTGTTCTTTCGAGCCCAGGAAGGACATCACCGGAATAGGTGTATCGCCCGGCTGTTCGGTCATCACCGAAAAGTCCACGGAGCGACCATCGATACGCGGTGGCGTACCGGTCTTGAGGCGGCCCACACGCAACGGTAGCTCACGCAGGCGCTTGGCCAGGGCGATCGAAGGCGGATCGCCGGCACGGCCGCCGGAATAGTTCTGCAGGCCGATGTGGATAAGTCCACCGAGGAAGGTCCCGGTGGTCAGTACCACGGAGTCGGCAAAGAAGCGCAGCCCCATTTGGGTGACTACTCCCTTGACCTCGTCCTGCTCGACGATGAGATCGTCAGCGGCCTGCTGGAATATCCACAGGTTCGCTTGATTCTCCAGCGTCTCGCGGATGGCAGCCTTGTACAGGACGCGATCAGCCTGGGCGCGTGTGGCGCGCACCGCTGGGCCTTTGCGGCTGTTCAGTACACGGAACTGGATACCGCCCTTGTCCGTGGCTTCGGCCATGGCGCCGCCGAGGGCGTCGATTTCCTTGACCAGATGGCTTTTGCCAATCCCGCCGATGGCCGGGTTGCAGCTCATCTGGCCGAGGGTTTCCACGTTATGGGTCAGCAGCAGGGTCTTCACGCCCATGCGTGCTGCTGCGAGCGCAGCTTCGGTACCGGCATGACCACCGCCGATCACGATCACTTGAAAACGGGAAGGGAAATCCACCACGCACCTCGTGTGCCTGTTTCAAAAGGGAGGGATTTGCTTACGAAAGCAGAAGAGCCGGCAAGTATAGGGATTTACCTAGTGTGAATGAAGCCTTTTGCACAAAAAATAGCCAGCTCTGGGAAGACCCGGGAAAGAGATGTTAATAAAGAATAAAAGAATGAATTTTTATAAAGGCTTGTTTATATGTTTATTTCTTATGTGCGTCTTATCTGTGGATAGATTGCTGCAGGCTTAACCCTACAAGGGCTGCAGCGTTTCAAAACCCTGTGATTTTCCTGGCCACTGACTGTTGGATAGCGGTCTGTAACCTGTGTATGGAAAGGGTGGTTATCCACAAGGTGGTTTCTCCCCGGCTTTTCAACCGGGTTATGGACTGGGTTCAGGCACGGTTTTCCACAGGGCTTATTTCACCCTGTTAGCAAATCAAACAGGGTCGTGGTACAGGCTTCTTGTAGCGCGCAAGGCGCGCTCAGGGATAGCTGTAACCCTGTCGGGGCTACGGTTCTATCGGGGAGAGGCGGCGTTTTACTTGCCGATGCAGAAGCTGGAGAAGATTCGACCGAGCAGGTCATCCGAACTGAAAGCGCCGGTGATTTCGCCCAGCGCATGCTGCGCCTGTCGCAGGTCCTCAGCCAACAATTCACCGGCGCCGGCGAGGGTCAATTGGGCATGGCCATGATCCAGGTGTGCAGAGGCCTGGCGCAGGGCCTCCAGGTGCCGCCGGCGTGCGCTGAAGCCGCTTTCCGCGGTCTGCTCGTAACCCATGCAGGCTTTCAGGTGATCGCGCAGCAGGTCGAGGCCGGCGCTGGATTTAGCTGACAGGCTGATGGTCACATGGCCGTCTTCGCTGACCTCGAGGGCAACCGGTTCAGCGGATAGATCCGCCTTGTTGCGAATCAGCGTGACCCTGGACGGGTCGGGGCGCTGGTCGAGGAATTCCGGCCACAACGCGAAGGGATCGGCAGCTTCAGGCGCAGTCGCATCCACCACCAGCAGGATCCGGTCGGCTTCACCGATGGCCTTCAGAGCACGCTCGACCCCGATCTTCTCCACCTGGTCGTCGGTATCGCGTAAACCGGCGGTGTCCACCACGTGTAGCGGCATGCTGTCGATGTGGATATGTTCGCGCAGAATGTCCCGGGTTGTGCCGGCGATCTCCGTGACGATCGCCGCTTCACGTCCGGCCAGGGCATTGAGCAGGCTGGATTTACCGGCATTCGGCCGACCGGCAATGACCACCGTCATGCCCTCGCGCAGCAGCGCGCCCTGCCCGGCTTCGCGCAGCACACCGGCCAGTTCGTTGCGCACCGCCTCCAACAGGCCCAACACGTGGCCATCGGCAAGGAAGTCGATTTCCTCCTCGGGAAAGTCGATGGCGGCTTCGACATAGATACGCAGGTTGATCAGGCGCTCGGTCAGGCTGTGCACACGCCGGGAAAATTCGCCCTGCAGGGAGCGCAGCGCATTGCGGGCAGCCTGTTCGGAACTGGCCTCGATCAGGTCGGCGATCGCCTCGGCCTGGGCCAGGTCGAGCTTGTCATTGAGGAAGGCGCGTTCGCTGAACTCGCCAGGACGGGCCAGGCGCGCGCCGAGCTGCAGGCAGTGGCGCAGCAGCAGGTCGAGAACCACCGGACCACCGTGCCCCTGCAATTCCAAGACGTCTTCGCCGGTGAACGAATTCGGGCCGGGGAAGAACAGCGCCAGGCCTTCATCGAGCACCTGGTCGTTCTCGGCGAAGAACGGGCCGTAGTGGGCGTAGCGCGGCTTGAGCTCCCGTTGGCACAGCGAGCGGGCGAGCGTACCGGCAAGCGGTCCGGAAATGCGGACGATCCCGACCCCACCACGACCCTGTGCAGTGGCGACGGCGGCAATGGTTTCACGGATTGGGGACATGCTCGACTCCGAATGGCGGATAGCAAGACGCCCCACAGCGGGGGCGTCTTTCATAGCGTAGAAGCGTTAGCCGATCAGGCGGCTGCGGCCTTCGCTGCTGCTTCGATCTTGCGGGTAATGTACCACTGCTGCGCGATCGACAGGACGTTGTTGACGACCCAGTACAGGACCAGACCAGCCGGGAACCACAGGAAGAAGAAGGTGAAGATGATTGGCATCAGCTTCAGTACCCGGGCCTGCATCGGATCCGGCGGCGTCGGGTTCAACTGCTGCTGGATGAACATCGTGGCGCCCATGATGATCGGCAGGATGAAGAACGGATCCTTGATCGACAGGTCGGTGATCCACAGCAGCCAGGGCGCCTGGCGCATCTCGACGCTTTCCAGCAGCACCCAGTAGAGTGCCAGGAAGACCGGCATCTGCACCAGGATCGGCAGGCAGCCGCCCAGCGGGTTGATCTTCTCTTTCTTGTACAGCTCCATCATCGCCTGGGACATCTTCTGGCGATCGTCACCGAACTGTTCCTTCAGGGCCTGCAGCTTCGGCGATACGGCGCGCATGCGTGCCATCGACTTGTAGCTGGCCGCGGACAGCGGGAAGAAGATCAGCTTGATGATGACGGTCAGGGCAATGATCGACCAGCCCCAGTTGCCCAACATGCCGTGGATGACTTCCAGCAGCCAGAAGATCGGCTGGGCGAGGAACCACAGGATGCCGTAGTCGACGGTCAGTTCGAGCCCCGGGGACAGGGTTTTCAGGTGACCCTGAATTTTCGGACCGGCGTACAGGATTGCGCCGACTTCGCCTTTGCTGCCCGGTGCGACCTGCAGGGTCTGACCGGTAAAGCCGACGATGTAGTTGCCCTGGGTGTCCTTGCGGCTCTGCACCTGGTTGGTGCTGTCCTTCGAAGGAATCCAGGCGGTCACGAAGTAGTGTTGCAGCCAGGCGACCCAGCCACCTTCGACGTTTTCCTTGTACCAGGCGTTCGGGTTGCCTTCGCGGCGCTTCTCGTCCTGCTTGTCGATGTCCTTGATCGAGATCTTCTTGTACGGCTCGCCCGGGGTCCAGACGGCACCACCCAGGTAGGTCGCGGTACCGGTAGCCGTGGTCGAAGACGGATCACCGCTGCCATCACGCTTGAGCTGGGCGAAGAAGTTGCCGCTCCAGGCCTGTTCGCTCTGGTTGTCGATCAGGTACTTGATGTCGACCTGGTAAGACGAAGGATCGATGCAGCCCGGTTTCTTGGTCTGCTGTTCCTTGGCCGAACACTCGGCGTTCAGGCCACGCTTGAAGGTGAAACGCTTGATGTAATTGACGTTACCTTCGGTGTAGGTCAGGTCGACCACCAGCTGGTCCTGGCCTTCAGCCAGCGCGTACTGCGACTTTTCGCTGCTCCACAGGGCACGGCCGCTGGATTTGTCCGGGGCATTGCTGCCAATCAGACCGCTCTGCGCCAGGTAGGTACGCTCGTTGCCGTTGTCGAACAGCTGGAACGGAACATCCGGACGATCCTGACGGCGCGGGTACTGCGGCAGGGTGAGCTGCACGATATCGCCACCGCGCGGATCGATGGCCAGGTCGAGGACATCGGTCTTAACCCGGATCAACTGGTCGCTGACGGCGGTCGGTGCCACGGCGGCAGCGCTTGGCTCGGTTGCCACGGCAGAAGGAATGTCGTTGCCCAGTGCAGCGGGTGCAGTTGGGGTATCCGGCAAACCTGGTACGGAACTACTGGCTGCGGCATTCTGAGTCGGCAGGGCAGCCTGGCCATAATCCTGGTTCCACTGCAGAACCAGCATGTAGGACACGATTGCCAGGGCGACGATCAGGATCGAGCGTTGAATATCCATGATTATTCGGCCATCGAAGAGGAACGGGAATTTTTCGCGGGGGGAACCGGGTCGTAGCCACCGGGATTCCAGGGATGACAGCGGCCGAGCCTGCGAACGGTCAGCCAGCCACCCCGCACGAAGCCGTGTTGCTCGATGGCTTCATGCGCGTAGCAGGAACAGCTGGGGTAGAAACGACAGTGACTGGCCATCAGGGGGCTGATGGCGTAGCGGTAGAACTGGATTGAAGCGAGGGCCAGTTTACGCATGGGGACTGTCGTTCACCCCACTTTGGGCAGGCGCTTGCGGGGTCGGCTTGCTGCGTGCCAGGCGTTTCCAGAGTTTGCCGAACTGTTGAGCGAGTTCGGGGTTATCCAGATCGCCGAGGCCCTTACGCGCGACCACCACGATGTCCCAACCGGTCAGGGTTTCCTGATTCAGTCGGAACGACTCGCGGATCTGGCGTTTCAGGCGATTGCGCTCGACCGAGAGCTTGACGCTCTTTTTTCCGATCACCAGCCCTAGCCGGGGATGATCGAGGTCGTTATCACGCGCAAGCAGCAGGACATTTCTGCCCGGCGCTTTGCCGCTGGGGGAGTCGAAGACTGCCTTGAATTGCCGGGGAGTTAGCAGACGCTTTTCCCGGCCGAAGCCTCGACTCACCACAAGACTGAATGATTAGACAGTCAGACGCTTGCGGCCCTTGGCGCGACGACGCGACAGGACAGCACGGCCGTTCTTGGTGGCCATACGGGCACGGAAACCGTGGGTGCGAGCGCGCTTGATGGTGCTGGGTTGGAAAGTGCGTTTCATGGTGCGTTACCTGGGTGGTCGACTACGGGCCGGAATGGCCCCCGTTTTAAGAGACCGGCGATTGTAGAGAAAGCCGAGGGTCAGGTCAATTTCCAACCAGTCATTCGAGTGAATTATGAAATATAAAGAAGAGAATGTTTAAAGAGGATAGAAGTGTTAGTAATGCTTAGGGCAGCCTTCGTCTGTGCATAACTCATCAGAAGCCAGGAACGGCGGAGCTTCCAGGCAAGGGTAAGTCTGTCAGAAAACGGTGCCAGGCTTGTGGTTTTGCCGCGCATAAGCTGAGGATGAAAGGCGAAATTACCCACAGCCAGGTTTTCAACCGGGTTATCCCTGGGGTTGTCCCGAGCGCTCAGGGGCGGTTATCCACAGACTTCCCGGGCGGCGTTCTGATGGCCCGTAAAGTCATAACATCTTGATTTTACTTGGCCATAAAATCGTTTTCGTGTGGATAACTCTGGCGTTGGCGGCTACAATGACCGCTGTTTTTTGGCGTCGAAGCCTCCAGATTTAGGGGATATCAGTGTCCGTGGAACTTTGGCAGCAGTGCGTAGAGCTTCTACGTGACGAACTGCCTGCCCAGCAATTCAACACCTGGATCCGTCCACTGCAGGTCGAAGCCGAAGGCGACGAGCTCCGTGTCTATGCACCCAACCGTTTCGTGCTCGACTGGGTGAATGAAAAGTACCTGAGTCGTCTGCTCGAGCTGCTGTCCGAACGGACCAACGGCCTGGTGCCTGCCCTGTCCTTATTAATAGGCAGCAAACGCAGTTCCGCACCGCGTGCTGCGATAACGCCTTCGCCAGCGCCTGCCAAGGTCGAAACGCCGCTTGCCGCGATGCCCACCACTCAGGTGGACATGTACGCGCAGCAGGAACCGTCCCGTGCGCGCTTCGATTCCATGGCTCAGCCTGCTGTCCAGCCGGTCCGTACCGAGCGTTCGGTTCAGGTCGAGGGTGCGCTCAAGCACACCAGTTACCTGAACCGTACCTTCACCTTCGACAACTTCGTGGAAGGCAAGTCGAACCAGTTGGCCCGCGCGGCTGCCTGGCAGGTCGCCGATAATCCCAAGCACGGTTACAACCCGCTGTTCCTGTACGGTGGCGTCGGCCTCGGCAAGACGCACCTGATGCACGCGGTGGGCAACCACCTGCTGCAGAAGAACCCGAACGCCAAGGTCGTGTACCTGCATTCCGAGCGTTTCGTGGCCGACATGGTCAAGGCGCTGCAACTGAATGCCATCAACGAGTTCAAGCGTTTCTACCGGTCGGTGGACGCACTGCTGATCGATGACATTCAGTTCTTCGCCAAGAAGGAACGCTCCCAGGAAGAATTCTTCCACACCTTCAACGCACTGCTTGAAGGCGGCCAGCAGGTGATCCTCACCAGCGATCGGTATCCGAAGGAAATCGAAGGCCTGGAAGAACGCCTCAAGTCGCGTTTCGGCTGGGGCCTGACGGTGGCGGTCGAGCCACCGGAGCTGGAAACCCGGGTGGCGATCCTGATGAAGAAGGCCGACCAGGCCAAGATCGACCTGCCCCATGATGCCGCCTTCTTCATCGCTCAGCGCATTCGTTCCAACGTGCGTGAGCTGGAAGGTGCATTGAAACGAGTCATCGCCCACTCTCACTTCATGGGCCGCGACATCACCATCGAGTTGATTCGCGAATCCCTGAAGGACCTGTTGGCGCTGCAAGACAAGCTGGTCAGTATCGACAACATCCAGCGCACCGTGGCCGAGTACTACAAGATCAAGATTTCCGATCTGCTCTCCAAGCGGCGCTCGCGCTCCATCGCCCGACCACGGCAGGTCGCCATGGCGCTGTCGAAGGAACTGACCAACCACAGCCTGCCGGAAATTGGCGATGCCTTCGGCGGCCGCGATCACACCACGGTATTGCATGCATGCCGTAAGATTGCTGAACTTAGGGAATCCGACGCGGACATCCGCGAGGACTACAAGAACCTGCTGCGTACACTGACAACCTAATACGCAACTCCACGAGGCAAGGGACTAGACCATGCACTTCACCATTCAACGCGAAGCCCTGTTGAAACCCCTGCAACTGGTCGCCGGCGTCGTGGAACGCCGCCAGACCTTGCCGGTTCTCTCAAACGTGCTGCTGGTAGTTGAAGGCCAGCAACTGTCGCTCACCGGTACCGACCTCGAAGTCGAACTGGTTGGACGCGTCACCCTGGAAGATGCCGCGGAACCGGGCGAAATCACCGTACCGGCGCGCAAGCTCATGGACATCTGCAAAAGCCTGCCGAGCGACGCGCTGATCGACATCCGCGTCGACGACCAGAAGTTGCTGGTGAAAGCCGGTCGCAGCCGTTTCACCCTGTCCACCCTGCCGGCCAACGATTTCCCGACCGTTGAAGAAGGCCCGGGCTCCCTGACCTTCAGCCTGGTGCAGAGCAAGCTGCGTCGCCTGATCGAGCGCACCAGTTTCGCCATGGCGCAGCAGGACGTGCGTTATTACCTGAACGGCATGCTGCTGGAAGTGCAGAGCGGTGTGCTCCGCGCTGTCGCCACCGACGGCCACCGCCTGGCCATGTGCTCGATGGAAGCCGCCATCGAACAGGTCGAGCGTCACCAGGTCATCGTGCCGCGCAAAGGTATTCTCGAGCTGGCCCGCCTGCTGACCGAACAGGACGGCAGCGTCAGCATCGTGCTGGGTCAGCACCACATCCGTGCAACCACTGGCGAATTCACCTTCACCTCCAAGCTGGTCGACGGCAAGTTCCCGGATTACGAGCGTGTATTGCCGCGTGGTGGCGACAAGCTGGTGGTGGCCGATCGTCAGGGCTTGCGCGAAGCGTTCAGCCGTACCGCAATTCTGTCCAACGAGAAGTACCGTGGTATCCGTCTGCAGTTGGCTGCCGGCCTGCTGAAAATCCAGGCGAACAACCCGGAGCAGGAAGAAGCGGAAGAAGAGATCGCCGTAGACTACAACGGCTCGGCGCTGGAGATCGGTTTCAACGTCAGCTACCTGCTGGACGTGCTGGGTGTGATGACCACCGAGCAGGTGCGACTGATTCTTTCCGATGCGAACAGCAGCGCACTGGTACAGGAAGCTGACAACGACGATTCCGCGTACGTCGTTATGCCGATGCGCCTGTAACCGCTTCAATGTCTCTCACCCGCGTCACTGTCACCGCGGTGCGTAACCTGCACCCGGTGACACTCTCCCCCTCCCCGCGTATCAACATCCTCCACGGCGCCAATGGCAGCGGCAAAACCAGCGTGCTGGAAGCCATCCATCTGCTTGGCTTGGCGCGTTCGTTTCGCAGTGCCCGTTTGCTTCCGGTCATTCAGTATGAGCAACTCGCCTGTACGGTTTTCGGTCAGGTCCAGCTCGCGGATCAACGCCAGAGCAACCTTGGAATTTCCCGCGATCGTCAGGGCGAATTCCAGATTCGCATCGATGGGCAGAACGCGCGTAGCGCCGCTCAATTGGCTGAACTGCTGCCGTTGCAACTGATCAACCCAGACAGCTTTAGGCTCCTCGAAGGTGCCCCCAAGATTCGCCGACAGTTTCTCGATTGGGGAGTGTTCCACGTGGAACCTCGTTTCCTGCCGGCGTGGCAACGCCTGCAGAAGGCCCTGCGACAGCGGAACTCATGGCTGCGCCGTGGTACACTTGACGCCGCTTCGCAAGCGGCCTGGGACCGCGAATTGTGCCTTGCCAGCGATGAAATCGACGGCTATCGGCGCGCCTACATCCAGGCCCTTAAGCCAGTATTCGAACGCACCCTTGGAGAGTTGGTCGAGCTGAGTGGTTTGACCCTGAGTTACTACCGAGGTTGGGACAAGGAGCGCGATCTTCAGGAAGTGCTGGCGTCGTCTCTTTCTCGTGATCAACAGATTGGCCACACCCAGTCTGGTCCCCAAAGAGCGGATCTGCGCCTTCGACTTGGCGCACACAACGCGGCTGAAATACTGTCGCGTGGTCAGCAGAAGTTAGTGGTATGTGCCCTTAAGATTGCCCAGGGCCATTTGGTGAACGAGGCCAAACATGGCCAATGTATCTATCTGGTGGATGACTTACCGTCAGAACTGGATGACCAGCACCGGCTCGCATTGTGCCGATTGCTGGAAGATTTGCACTGCCAGGTGTTCATCACCTGCGTAGATCATGAATTGTTGAGGGAAGGCTGGCGCACGGATACGCCGGTTTCCATGTTCCACGTGGAACATGGCTGTATCACCCAGACCCACGACCATCGGGAGTGAAGGCATGAGCGAAAACCAAACGTACGACTCCAACAGTATTAAGGTCTTGAAAGGCCTGGATGCCGTACGCAAGCGACCAGGTATGTACATCGGTGACACTGACGATGGCAGCGGTCTGCATCACATGGTCTTCGAGGTGGTCGATAACTCGATTGACGAAGCCCTGGCTGGTTATTGCAGCGAAATCACCATCACCATCCACCCGGACGAATCCATCAGCGTGCGCGACAACGGCCGCGGTATTCCGGTGGACATCCACAAGGATGAAGGTGTGTCCGCGGCAGAGGTCATCATGACCGTCCTGCACGCCGGTGGTAAGTTCGACGACAACAGCTACAAGGTCTCCGGCGGCCTTCACGGCGTAGGTGTGTCGGTGGTGAACGCCCTGTCCAAGGAGCTCGTTCTGACCATCCGCCGCAGCGGGAAGATTTGGGAGCAGACCTATGTCCATGGCGTGCCTCAGGCGCCTCTCGCGGCCGTGGGCGATACCGAAGGTTCCGGTACCCAGATTCACTTCAAACCGTCCGAAGAAACCTTCGCCAACATTCACTTCAGCTGGGACATTCTGGCCAAGCGCCTGCGTGAGCTGTCCTTCCTGAACTCGGGCGTCGGCATCTTCCTGAAGGACGAGCGCACCGGTAAAGAAGAGCTGTTCAAGTACGAGGGTGGCCTGCGTGCCTTCGTCGAATACCTCAATATGAACAAGAGCACCGTCAACCAGGTGTTCCATTTCAACGTTCAGCGTGATGACGGCGTAGGCGTTGAAATCGCCCTGCAGTGGAACGACAGCTTCAACGAGAACCTATTGTGCTTCACCAACAACATCCCGCAGCGCGACGGTGGTACTCACCTCGCGGGCTTCCGCTCGGCACTGACCCGTAACCTGAACGCCTATATCGAGCAGGAAGGCCTGGCCAAGAAGCACAAGATTTCCACCACCGGCGATGACGCCCGTGAAGGCCTGACCGCGATCATTTCGGTGAAAGTACCCGACCCGAAATTCAGCTCCCAGACCAAGGACAAGCTGGTTTCTTCCGAGGTGAAAACCGCGGTCGAGCAGGAGATGGGCAAGTACTTCTCCGACTTCCTGCTGGAAAACCCGAACGAAGCCAAGGCCGTTGTCGGCAAGATGATCGATGCGGCCCGCGCCCGTGAAGCGGCCCGTAAGGCCCGTGAAATGACCCGCCGCAAAGGCGCATTGGACATCGCAGGCTTGCCGGGCAAACTGGCGGACTGCCAGGAAAAGGACCCTGCCCTATCCGAACTGTACATCGTGGAAGGGGACTCCGCGGGCGGCTCTGCCAAGCAGGGACGTAACCGCAAGACCCAGGCAATCCTGCCGCTCAAGGGCAAGATCCTCAACGTCGAAAAAGCACGCTTCGACAAGATGATTTCCTCCCAGGAAGTCGGCACGCTGATCACCGCCCTGGGCTGTGGCATCGGCCGCGAGGAATACAACATCGACAAGCTGCGCTACCACAACATCATCATCATGACCGATGCTGACGTCGACGGTTCGCACATTCGTACCCTGCTGCTGACCTTCTTCTTCCGTCAGCTGCCGGAGCTGGTCGAGCGCGGCTACATCTACATTGCCCAGCCGCCGCTGTACAAGGTCAAGAAAGGCAAGCAGGAGCAGTACATCAAGGACGACGAGGCCATGGAAGAGTACATGACCCAGTCGGCCCTGGAGGACGCTAGTCTGCACGTCAACGAAAGCGCCCCAGGGCTCGCGGGCGAGGCGCTGGAGCGCTTGGTCGGTGACTACCGCCTGGTGATGAAGACCCTCAGGCGTCTGTCGCGCCTGTACCCGCAGGAGCTGACCGAGCACTTCGTCTACCTGCCGGCCGTCAGCCTGGAGCAGTTGGCCAGCAAGCCGCTGATGGAGAACTGGCTGTCGCTGTTCGACGCCCGTCTGAAGACCATGGAGAAGTCAGGTCTGGTCTACAAGACCAGCCTGCGCGAAGACACCGAGCGCCACCTGTGGCTGCCGGAAGTCGAGTTGATCTCCCACGGCATCTCCAGCTACATCACCTTCAACCGTGATTTCTTCTCCAGCAACGACTACAAGACGGTCACCAGCCTCGGCGATCAGCTCAACAGCCTGCTGGAAGACGGTGCCTATGTGCAGCGTGGCGAACGCAAGAAGCCGGTAAGCACCTTCAAGGAAGGCCTGAACTGGCTGATGACCGAAAGCACCAAGCGCCACAGCATCCAGCGATACAAAGGTCTTGGCGAGATGAACCCGGACCAGCTGTGGGAAACCACCATGGACCCGGAAGTGCGCCGCATGCTCAAGGTGCGTATCGAAGACGCCATTGCCGCTGACCAGATCTTCAACACCCTGATGGGTGACGAAGTCGAACCGCGCCGTGACTTCATCGAAACCAACGCCCTGGCGGTGTCCAACCTGGACGTCTGACGGTCTCGCTCCAATAAAAAACCCGGCCTAGGCCGGGTTTTTTGTTTTTAATCAGTGAGTTACGCAACGTGTCTTCAGGCCCACCAGTAGCGCACCATGTGGAAGAACACCGGGGCGGCGAAACACACCGAATCGAGGCGATCGAGCATGCCGCCGTGGCCCTCGATCATGTGCCCCCAATCCTTCACGCCGCGGTCGCGTTTGATCGCCGACATCACCAGGCCACCGGCAAAGCCGAGCAGGCAGACCAGCAGGGCGAACAGCCCGGCCTGCCAGAAGGCAAACGGCGTGATCCAGCACAGCGACGCGCCAATCAGCGTGGCCAGCGCTACCCCACCGACGAAGCCTTCGACGGTCTTGGAGGGTGACAGGTTGGGCGCGATCTTGGTTTTCCCGGCGAGCTTGCCGCATACGTACTGCAACACGTCCGACAGTTGCACCACGATCACCAGCCAGGCGATCAGCAGCAACTGCCGCCCTTCGTAACCCGGGATCTCCAGGGTCAGCAGCGCCGGTACGGTGGAGATGCAATACACCGCGATCATCAGTCCCCACTGCACCTTGGACGTTCGCTCGAGGAAGCGCGTGGTGTCGCCGCCCAGGGACGACAGGATTGGTAGCAGCAGGAATAGGTAGACCGGGATGAAGATGGCGAACAGGCCGTACCAGCCGATGCCCACCAGCAGGTACTGCATCGGCAGCGCGAAGTAGAAGGCGGCTACCAGCGCCGGGTAGTCACTGCGCCGGGTCGGTGTCAGGGTCATGAACTCGCGCAGGGCGTAGAACGACACGCAGTAGAACAGCACCACCACGCCGACGTTGCCGAACAGAAAGGCGAAGCCGATCACCAGCACCATCACCCACCAGGCGTTGATGCGCGCGTTGAGGTTGTCGATGACCGGGTGGGGTTCGTTGCCTGCGCGGAATTTCAGCACGCGCCCGATGATGCTCGCCAGGAGCAGGATGCCGCCGATACCGGCGAACAGCAGAAGGGTATTGCGATCCATCTCAGACCTCCTCGGGCGCCATGGCCAGCAGCGTATCGCGGGCACGTTCGAGGTACGCCTCTTTGCCCTCCTCTTCACCCATGCCCAGCGGAGCGCCGAAGTTCAGGGTGCACAGCAGCGGCAATGGCAAAGCCCTGCCCTTGGGCATGACGCGGTTGAGGTTGGCAATCCACACCGGGATCACCTCGACATCGGGGCGCGCCCTGGCCAGGTGGTAGAGCCCGCTCTTGAACGGCAGCAAGCCCTCCTCCAGGTTGCGCGTACCCTCCGGGAACACGATCAGTGAATCACCCTGCTCCAGGGCGTCGAGCATGGCCTGCAGTGGATTGTGGTCGGAGGAACTGCGTTGCCGGTCCACCAGCACACCGTTGAACACGCGCTGAATCAGGAAGCTGCGCAGCCCACCCTTCATCCAGTAGTCCGAGCCGGCGACCGGGCGGGTGCGCTGACGCAGCTCGGGAGGCAGCGAAGCCCAGAGCAACACGAAGTCGCCGTGGCTGCTGTGGTTGGCGTAATAGATGCGCTGCACCGGCAGCGGTGTGCTGCCGAGCCACAGCGCGCGGGCGCCGGTGAGCAGACGCGCGCCTGAGGTGATGAGGAATGCAACGAAAGAAGCGAGCATGAGCGTGGTCCTTATCCGTTCGACAGCCAGGGCATCAGCAGCACGGCCGACACCGCGACGAGCAATTGCAGGCCGCACCACAGGGCCTGGCGCCGCAACAAACCCAGTGCGCCCTGGCTGCGTTGTGCCCAGGAGCGTCCGGCATTGGCGGCAGGTTGACCAAGGCCGAGCAGCGCCTGGTCGAGTTCCGCGGTGCGCCGCTCTAGCTGATCGGGCGCCTGGGACAGGTGCTGAAACAGCTCGGCATCGATGGCTACCCGGATGGCATAGAACTTCTGTACGCCACCCAATACCACCAGTGCCGTGCACAGCCCGGCGGCAAGCAGTGATGTTGCTACACCGAGCAATGGCGACAGGCCGATGGCCAGGGCCAGCAAGAGCACAGCGCTGGACAGCCGGTCGATGGCCTTGCCCCGGCGTAACAGGGTCGCCACGAGTTGCAGTTGCAGGTCACTGGCCATGGACGACCTCACCGGTAACAGAAGGCGCCGGAAGCGCCAGCAAGGCCTGCAGAGCGCGTTGGTGAGCCTCTCCCAGGACAACCTGAGGGCGAGCCTGGCGCAGGCGATCGAGCGCCTCTGCGACGCTCGTGCAGCGGTCTGTGTGCAGCAACCAGGCTGCCACCGCGGTGGCGCTGCGCGAATACCCCAGGGCGCAACACACCAGGACCGGCCCATGTTGACGCAGGTCTTCGATGGCCACAGCGGCATCCAGGCAGTGCTGAGGGCTGGGAGCGATCAGGTCCAGGGTTGCCAGTTCCCGGTACACACGCCCTTCGGCCTTGCAGGGCAACTCGGCGCAGAGGTCGGCGATGGCCGCGAATGAATGGCCCTCCCCGGGCGCCGGGATGCGCCCGAGCCAGATGCCGTCGGCGACTTCATCAGGCTGCGGGTGCCGCCGGGTCCAGGCCCGGGAGTTGATCCAGGCGCCGAGCAGGTAGGGCGCCAACAACCAATTGCTGGCCGCGCTCAGGCGGCCATCGGCACGTTTCTGAAACCCCCGGGCATCGAACAGCGCATAGTTCAGCGCCACCAGCAGCAGAGACAGGGCCGGCCACAGCAGCCACAACGCCGCGCCACCGATGTTCACCGCCAGCACGCTGCACAGCGCCGCTCCAAGGCTGTAGCGCAAGGCCAGGCGCCACCGTCCGGAATCGCGCGCCAGGCGCCAGGCCAGCAACGGGCTGCGCCCTTCGCTCGGCCACAGCCACAGGCAGAGGAAGCCGGCGAGCAGGCCGGTGGGCACATCGATGAAGTGGTGCTGCCAGGTGGTCAGCACCGAGAGCCCGATGAGGAAGAACCAGGTATGCAGCACCACACGCCACAGGCCGGTGGCGTAGTGAGCGAAGCAGGCCCAGAGCACCACCAGCAGGGTGATATGCAGCGATGGCGCCTGGTTGAAGGGTTTGTCGAAGCCCATCAGTACGTCGAACATCAGCCCGAACAGGCCGTCCAGTTCCGGCCGTTCGAAGGTGAAGCGCAGGGGCCAGAGCAGGAAGCAGGCGATGCAGATCACCTGGGCGGTGAGCAGGCGCAGGCCATGCCGGTCCATCTCGCCGCGGCTGGCCGGCAGCAGGAACGACAGGCCGTAGAGCAGATCGATCGACCAGTAGGGAATGATCGTCCAGGGCCACAGCGGCATGTGCCGTTCCCAGCCGAACACCAGGCTGCCGACGTCATCGCGCTGGCCGGTGAACCAGTTGGCGAAGCCATAAGTGCTGAAGAACAGCGGGGCGAGCAACAACAGCCAGAGTACGCCGCGCTTCCATAATCCGGCTTCCCGGAGAACCACGGCGGGCGTCATCAGGACACCCGCTGCGCCAGGGACACACTGAAGATGCCCCACTCATCGATGCGCTGGGTCAGCTTGCGGAAGCCGGCGGCTTCCACGAGCTGGTCCATTTCCGCCTGGCTGCGACGGCGCATGACCCAGGCCTGGCCACCGCGGTGGCTGGTGAGGGCGCGGGCGATCAGTTCCAGCTGCGGGTGCCACGGCTGGCCGGTGTAGACCAGGTAGCCACCCTCCTCCACGGCGGCTGCCAGACCGGCCAGGGAGTCACCCACCATCTGGTTGCTGCCGAACAGCTCATACAGGCCGGATACCACCGCCAGTGTCGGCTTGGGATCAAGCGTTGCCAGGTCCGCCTTGTCGAAGGCATCGCCTTTGACGAAACGGGCGATATCGCCCAGGCCCTTCTGGGCGATCAGGGCCGCGCCGTCGCGCACGTTGATATCACTGTAGTCGCGCAGCAGGATCGAATCGGGCTTCTCTGTGCCCTGCTCCAGCGCTTCGAGGATGTAGCGGCCGTGGCCGGCGGCGATATCGACGATGCGCACCCCCTGGCCCTGCTCCCGCAGCCTGGCCATGGCCAGACGCAGCAATTCCTCGGCATGCACCTTGCGCTGGCGGATGCCGCGCCAGCCGATGGAGTTGAGGTAGTTGCGGTCGATCAGCCTGCCGATCGGCGATGTGCCGGTGGGGGTGTTGCGGTACACATAGTCCAGGGTGCTGCCGGAGTCGAAGCCGGTGTCAAAACCCAGTTTCACGCCGGCGGAAAGACCGCTACCGAACTTCATGCTGGCCCGGGTGGCGCGCCAGTAAAGGTCACGCGGCGAGTTCTTCGGCAGCGGAGCGGCCAGCTCCTCGGCTTCTGCGCAGCTCCAGCCCAGTCGGTCGGCATCCAGCAACGAGGGGCGCTGCAGCGGTTCCTCGAAGGTTTTCAGGACGAAACGGCGGATGCGCGCCAGGGCATGTTCCCGATCGCGCTCGCCCAGGGTGTCGTGGAAGAACCCGGGGAGCACATGCAGCTCCTTGCGCAGGCTGCCCAGGCGCGCGAAGAACTGCTCCTGGGGTTTGCGGTGCACCACGAAGTCGCTGCCGGATACCAGCAGCTGGGTAGGGATCTGGATGGCCTGGGCATCGGCCACCACCCGATCGGCGGCTTCGTAGAGGCCCAGCAGCATGTTCACAGAAATAGGGCGGGTGATCAGCGGGTCCGCCTCGAACGACGCGATGCGCTGCGGATCGTGGCTCAGGAACCTGGCCTTGACGTAGCTGTTGACGAAGAAGTTGCCGCGCCAGGCGCGCATCAGCTTCAGGCCGGGGCGAGCGAAGGGCACGTAGAGCTTGACCTTGAAGGCCGGCGAGGCGAGCACCAGGGCGCGGACCTTGGGAGCGTAGTCATGGGCCCAGGTGGACACGATCACCGCGCCGACGCTCTGCGCCAGGACCACCATGTCTTCGGTGGCGAGGCCGTGGGTGGCGGCGATATGGTCGATGAAGGTCTGTACGTCTCGCACGCTGGTGGCGAAACTCGGGCTGTCGCCCCGCTCGCCCGGCGATTCGCCATGGCCGCGAGCGTCCCAGGCGAAGAAGTCGAAACCGCCCAGCTGCAGTTCATCCACCAGGTGGGCCATCCGGCCGCCGTGCTCGTGGCCGCGGTGGAACAGCACGATGGCGCGCCGGGGTGTGCCGGCCGGGGCATCCGTGGCGGCCCAGTGGCGGTAGAACAGGTCGACCCCGTCGTGGGTGGTGAAGTGCTGGGTGGTGGCTTCGCTCATCGGGTTTTCCTTACTCCGAGACAGAGGGGGCAACCGCTTCGGCCAGACCCTGGCGCACGCGGTTGTACAGCGTATAGAGCAGCAGTGCGGTGATCAGCAGCAGCAGCGCATCGATCCAGCCCAGGGGCAGCAGGCCGCTGGCCACGCCGGCGCCGAGCACGCCGAAGCAGAAGGCGCGGTCGCTCTTGCCCATGGGGCCGTCATAGCGGCGCGACACACCAATCATCGGCCCCATCACTCCGGCGTATTCGCTGACAACCGCCAGCAGCACCAGGATCACCACCAGCACCGGCGATACGCCGGGCAGCAGGGCGAAGGGCAGATAGAGCGCGGCGTCGGCGATCACGTCGCTGAGTTCGTTGAGGTAGGCGCCCAGTTTCGACTGCTGGCCGAATTCCCGGGCCAGCATGCCGTCCACCGCGTTGAGCGCCATGCGCAGCAGCATCCACAAAGGAATCAGGGCGAACAGCCAGAGCTGGCTGACGAACACCGCGAGCAGCAGACCCAGCAGCACGGAGACGACGGCAGCGGTGAGGGTGACCTGGTTGGCGGTGACGCCGTGGGTGTAGAGCTGCTGCACCAGGGGGCGCAGCAGCGCCTGAAAGCGGGGTTTGAGCTGGTAGATCGAAAGCATGGCGAACTCCGTTTCATCGCGGCTTAACGACTGGATCGTGCCAGCTTAGCCGTTTGCGCCTCCTGGCGGCTCTACACCGTGCGTGAACTGCGTCATGCAACGGTGCGAAGAAAACTTATGCCCAATTTATCGACAAACAGGGTGCAACATAAAAATTCGTTAAATCAGACAGTTATAAGCTTTTTTTCTAAAGAAAATTAAATTCCTCAACAGGTTATCCACAGCGCGGTCAGGCGACCTCGACCGACTCCACCGGGGCGGTTTCGGGCGGCAGGTGACCGATTTCCCGTTGTGCCTGGCTGACCCAGGCAAATGCCCGGTCGTTGAGTTCGGCAATGGCCCGCGGGCCGGTGCCTTCGGCGTACATCGCCGGGCCGATCACCACCTGCACGGTGCCGGGGTACTTGGCCCAGCCTTCCTTCGGCCAGAACTCGCCGGCGTTGTGAGCGATGGGCAGTACCGGCAGGTTGGCGTTGACCGCCAGGGCGGCGCCACCACGGGAGAACTTGCCGATCTGGCCCGGCGGAATGCGCGTGCCTTCCGGGAAGATCAGTACCCACACGCCCTGCTCCAGGCGCTCATGGCCCTTGCTGGCGAGTTGCTTGAGGGCGGCCTTGGGGTTGTCCCGATCGATGGCGATCGGCCTGAGCATGGCCATGGCCCAGCCGAAGAACGGCACGTACAGCAGCTCGCGCTTGAGCACCTGGGTCATGGGCTCGAACAGCGCCGAGAGGAAGAAGGTTTCCCAGGTGCTCTGGTGCTTGGCGAGGATCACGCAGGGCTTCTGCGGGATGTTTTCCAGGCCGCTGATCTCGTAGCGGATGCCCACCAGGACCTTGGCCAGCCAGATCGCCCAGGCACACCAGGCCTGGTTGACGAAGCGGTAGCGCGCCCGGAACGGCAGGAACGGCGCAACGAACATGCTGATCACGCTCCAGATGCACGCACTGGAGGACAGGAGCAGATAGAAGAGGATGGTTCTGAGGGTCTGCACTGTCGACATGGGCACGTTTACCGTCGCAGGCGGAGCCTGCCTTATGAATGAAGAAGGTGTGCGGCAACTGCCGCCAGATCATCGAATACCAGGGTTCCTGCTGGCAATGCCTTGCCGGCGGTGATCATGCCTTTCCCGGTCTTTACCAGGACTGGCTGACAATCGACGGTGCACGCGGCTTCCAGGTCACCACTGCTGTCGCCGACGAACCATACCCCGTCGAGGGAAACGCCGTAGTGCGCGGCGATCTGCCGGAGCATGCCCGGCTTGGGCTTGCGGCAGTCGCAGCCGTCGTTGGGGCCGTGGGGGCAATGCACGATCAGGCCCACTTCAGCGCCCTGCTCGGCCACCAGCTCGCGCAACCGCGCGTGCATCGCTTCGAGTGCTTCAGGGCCGTAATAGCCGCGGGCCAGACCGGATTGGTTGGTGGCCACGGCCACGGTCCAGCCGGCCTTGGACAGGCGAGCGATCGCCTCGATGGAGCCGGGGATCGGAATCCATTCCTCGAGGGATTTGATGTACGCGTCGGAGTCCTGGTTGATGACACCGTCGCGGTCGAGAATCAGCAGCTTCATAACGACTCCGTGGCGGGCACCCGCCTGGCGGCAGGCCCCCTTACCGGACTAACCGACCGTGGGTTACCCCGACGGCCGGTTATCCGACGATCAGCCCAGCACCGAGATATCGGCGACACCCAGGAACAGACCGCGCAGTTTGGCCAGCAAGGCGTAGCGGTTGGCCCGGACGGACGGGTCCTCGGCATTCACCAGCACCGCCTCGAAGAAGCTGTCCACCGGCTCGCGCAGGCTGGCCAGGTGGGCCAGCGCCGCGCTGTACTCACGGGCCTGGGCCATCGGCTGGACGGCCTGGTCGGCTTGCTGGATCGCGGCGTTGAGGGCGAACTCGGCCGGCGTGTCGAAGTAATGGGCTTCGATGCTCGGCGCGACATTGCCGTCGGCCTTGCTCAGCAGGTTGGACACGCGCTTGTTGGCGGCAGCCAGGGCGTTGGCTTCCGGCAGCTTGCGGAAGACCTGCACGGCCTGCACGCGCTGGTCGAAGTCCAGTGGCGACACCGGGTTGACCGCACGCACCGCCTGGTAGACGGCCACGTCTACGCCTTCGTCTTCGTAACGCGCACGCAGGCGGTCGAAAATGAAATCCTGCACCTGCGGAGCCAGGCCCGCGGCTTTGACCTTGTCGCCGAACTGGGAAATGGCGAAACCGATGGTCGCGACCAGGTCCAGGTCCAGCTGCTTCTCGATCAGGATACGCAGCACACCGAGGGCAGCGCGGCGCAGGGCATAGGGGTCCTTGCTGCCGGTGGGCAGCATGCCGATGCCGAAGATGCCGACCAGGGTGTCGAGCTTGTCGGCCAGGGCCACCGCGGAACCGGTGAGCGTGCTTGGCAGCTCGGCGCCGGCGCCACGGGGCATGTACTGCTCGTTCAGGGCCAGGGCCACGTCGTCGGCTTCGCCGTCATGCTTGGCGTAGTAGTAGCCGGCAATGCCCTGCATCTCCGGGAACTCGCCGACCATCTCGCTGGCCAGGTCGCATTTGCACAGCAGGCCGGCGCGCGCCGCACGGGGGGCGTCGCCGCCAACACGTTCGGCGATGAATGCCGCCAGGCCGGACACGCGTTTGGCCTTGTCGTAGACCGAGCCCAGCTGGGCCTGGAACACCACGTTGGCCAGGCGCTGGTTGAAGGTTTCCAGCTTCTGCTTCTTGTCCTGCTTGAAGAAGAACTCGGCGTCGGTCAGGCGCGGGCGCACGACTTTCTCGTTGCCGTGGATGATCTGCGCCGGGTCCTTGCTCTCGACGTTGGCCACGGTAATGAAACGCGGCAGCAGCTTGCCGTTGGCGTCCAGCAGGCAGAAGTACTTCTGGTTGTCCTGCATGGTAGTGATCAGCGCTTCCTGCGGCACTTCGAGGAAGCGTTCCTCGAAGGAGCAGACCAGCGGCACCGGCCATTCGACCAGGGCGCTGACTTCGTCGAGCAGGGCCGGTGGCACGATGGCACTGCCCTGCTGCTCGGCGGCCAGCTGGTCGACGCGGGCGGAAATCTGCGCGCGACGCTCGGCGAAATCGGCGATCACATAGGCGCTGCGCAGGTCTTCGGCGTAGCTGGCCGGCGCACTGATGCGCACCTCGTGGTTGGCGTGGAAGCGATGGCCGCGCGACACCCGGCCGGCGGTCTGGGCGAGGATCTCGCAGTCGATCACCTCGTCGCCGAACAGCATCACCAGCCACTGGCTCGGGCGGACGAATTCGGTCTTGCGCGCGCCCCAGCGCATGCGCTTGGGAATCGGCAGTTCGTTCAGCGAGGCTTCGACGATGCCTGGCAGCAGGCCGGCAGCGGCCTGGCCCGGGATGTTCTGGCTGAACTTGAGCTTGGGACCGCTGCGGTCGATCTCGGCCAGGTCCACGCCGCACTTCTTGGCGAAGCCCAGGGCGGCCTGGGTCGGGTTACCGTCGGCGTCGAAGGCGGCCTGGATCGGCGGGCCGTCGAGGTTCACGGCGCGGTCCGGCTGCTGGGTGGCCAACTGCTCGACCAGCACGGCCAGGCGGCGCGGGGCGGCGTAGTAGCGGGTGGCGCTGTAGGACAGGCCGGCGGCCTTGAGGCCTTTCTCGATGCCGGCGAGGAACGCCTCGCCCAGGGTCTTCAGGGCCTTGGGTGGCAGCTCTTCGGTGCCCAGCTCTACCAGGAAATCACGTGCACTCATTCTGCTGCCTCCAGCTTGGCCAATACTTCATCACGCAGGTCGGGGGTGGCGAGCGGGAAGCCGAGTTTGCGGCGTGCCTGCAGGTAGCTCTGCGCCACGGCGCGAGCCAGGGTGCGCACGCGCAGGATGTACTGCTGGCGCGCGGTCACCGAGATGGCGCGGCGGGCATCGAGCAGGTTGAAGGTGTGCGACGCCTTGAGGACCATTTCGTAGGTCGGCAGCGGCAACTCCAGTTCGATCAGGCGGTTGGCTTCGGACTCGTAGAAGTCGAACAGCTCGAACAGCTTGTCGACGTTGGCGTGTTCGAAGTTGTAGGTGGACTGCTCCACCTCGTTCTGGTGGAACACGTCGCCGTAGGTGACCTTGCCGAACTGGCCGTCGGTCCAGACCAGGTCGTACACCGAGTCCACGCCCTGCAGGTACATGGCCAGGCGCTCCAGGCCGTAGGTGATCTCACCGGTCACCGGGTAGCACTCGATGCCACCCACTTGCTGGAAGTAGGTGAACTGCGTGACTTCCATGCCGTTCAGCCAGATTTCCCAGCCCAGGCCCCAGGCGCCGAGGGTCGGCGATTCCCAGTTGTCCTCGACGAAACGGATGTCGTGCACCAGCGGGTCGATGCCGATGGCCTTCAGCGAGCCGAGGTACAGCTCCTGAAAGTTTTCCGGGTTCGGCTTGAGCACCACCTGGAACTGGTAGTAGTGCTGCAGGCGGTTGGGGTTCTCGCCATAGCGGCCGTCGGCGGGACGGCGGGACGGCTGCACGTAGGCAGCGTTCCAGGTCTCCGGGCCGATGGCGCGCAGGAACGTGGCGGTGTGGAAGGTGCCGGCGCCCACTTCCATATCGTAGGGCTGCAGCACCACGCAACCTTGCTCGGCCCAGTACTGCTGCAGGGCGAGGATCAAGTCTTGGAAGGTGCGCACGGCAGGCGTAGTCTGGCTCACGGAAAATTCACCTGTTGAGGCTGGCGACGGAAAAGGCGGGAGTATACCCCAATCCGCGCGGCCTCCGCCGCCCTGGAAGGCCCTATGCCCCGCTGTTTCTGGTGTACCGACGACCCGCTGTATCAGACGTATCACGACGAGGAATGGGGCGTGCCGCAACGCGACCCCCAGGCGCTGTTCGAAATGCTCCTGCTGGAAGGCTTCCAGGCCGGCCTGTCGTGGATCACCGTGCTGAAGAAACGCGAGCGCTACCGCCAGGTGCTGTTCGGCTTCGACCCCGAACGCCTGGCGCGCCTGACCGATGAGGAGATCGAGGGGCTGATGCAGGACCCCGGCATCATCCGCAACCGCCTCAAACTCAAGGCCGCCCGGCAGAACGCCCAGGCCTGGCTGAAGCTGGACGACCCGGTGACCCTGCTCTGGTCGTTCGTCGGCGGCCGGCAGAAGGTCAACCACTTCGCCCAGCGCAGCGAGGTGCCCGCCGTCACCCCGGAGGCCGAAGCCATGAGCAAGGCCCTGAAAAAGGCCGGCTTCACCTTCGTCGGCCCGACCATCTGTTACGCCTACATGCAGGCCACGGGCATGGTCATGGACCACACCCGGGACTGTGACCGTTATGCCCTTCTGCAACAGGAACGCCGTGCATGACCACCATTAATACCCTGGAGCAGCTCGACGCCCTGTATGGCCAGCCCCACGAGCGTTCCCTGCGCAAGGAACTCGATCACCTCAGCGCGCCCTACCAGGAACTGGTCAGGGCCGCGCCTTTCGTGGTGCTGGCCACCGCCGGGCCGGACGGTCTGGATTGCTCGCCCCGTGGGGATGCACCGGGTTTCGTCCAGGTGCTCGACGAGCGCACCCTGCTGCTGCCCGACCGCCCGGGCAACAACCGCATCGACAGCCTGCGCAACATCGTCGCCGATCCCCGGATGGCGCTGCTGTTCATGATCCCTGGCGTGGGCGAGAGCCTGCGGGTCAATGGCCGGGCTAGCATTTCGCTGGAGCCCGAGCTGCTGGAAGCCTGCGCCGTGCAGGGCAAATTGCCGCGCAGCGTGCTGCGGATATCGGTGGAGCGCTGCTACTTCCAGTGCTCCAAGGCCATCGTTCGTTCGCGCCTGTGGGACCCGGAGCACCAGGCCGACCGTTCGCAGCTGCCGTCCGCCGCCGACATGATCAAGGCGGTCAGCGATGCGGATTTCGATGCCGTCAGCTACGAGCGCGACCTGCAACTGCGGATCAAGAACGGTCTCTACTGAGCGGAGTTGGTACACTGTCGCCTTTTGCGCTTCGGAGGCGTTCGTGGAAAAACTCAAAGGCGCGCTGGTGGTCGGTTTCCTGCGCTTGTTCGCCCTGCTGCCCTGGCGGGCGGTACAGGGTCTGGGTGCCGCCATCGGCTGGCTGATGTGGAAGCTGCCGAACGGCTCGCGCAATGTCACCAGCATCAACCTGCGCAAGTGCTTCCCGGAGCTGGACGACCAGGCCCATGACCGGCTGCTGGGGCAGACGCTCATGGACATCGGCAAGACCCTGACCGAAAGCGCCTGCGCCTGGATCTGGCCGGCGCAGAAGTCGATCGACCTGGTGCGCGAAGTCGAAGGCCTGCATGTGCTGCAGGAGGCCCTGGCCAGCGGCAAGGGCGTGGTCGGCATCACCAGCCACCTGGGCAACTGGGAAGTGCTCAACCACTTCTACTGCTCGCAGTGCAAACCGATCATTTTCTACCGCCCGCCGAAGCTCAAGGCGGTGGACGACCTGCTGCGCCAGCAGCGGGTGCAGCTGGGCAACCGCGTGGCGCCGTCGACCAAGGAAGGCATCCTCAGCGTCATCAAGGAAGTGCGCAAAGGCGGCGCGGTGGGCATTCCCGCCGACCCGGAGCCGAGCCTGTCGAGTGGCGTGTTCGTGCCGTTCCTTGGCACCACCGCGCTGACCAGCAAGTTCGTGCCGGGCATGCTGGCCGGCGGCAAGGCGGTCGGCGTGTTCCTGCACGCCCTGCGCCTGCCCGACGGCTCCGGCTACAAGGTGATCCTCGAGGCGGCCCCCGAGGCGATGTACAGCGAAGACGCCACCGTCTCCGCCACGGCCATGAGCGGTGTGGTCGAGCGCTACGTGCGCGCCTACCCGAGCCAGTACATGTGGAGCATGAAGCGCTTCAAGAAGCGCCCCGAAGGCGAAGCGCGCTGGTACTGATGGCGGGCTGTCGCGCCCTGTTCGAGGAGTCCCCTGAACGCATCGCCGCTGAAGCGCCTCCCACGGTGTGTGCGTGATCCACCCTACGGAGCTTTTCAAGCCCCTTCTGCGAATCCCGAAAAAGCGCCCGCACCGGCGCTTTTTTCGCTTATGGCTGGGCCTTGGCGAAAATTTGCGCTATTAACGGCACACCACCTGCCAAGGATCGCTTTGTCCATGTCCTCGAATCAGCGCCAACACCCGCGTACGCCGATGAAATGCCGGATCAAGATCTGTCACCCGAGCTTTGGCGAGGTGGTGGCGCAGACGCGTGACCTGTCCGATGGCGGGGTGTACGTCAAACACCCGGATCTGGCGGCGCTGCCCCAGGGCACCTGGGTCACTGGCCAGGTGCAGGACCTGCCGATCGAGGCGCCGGTGCTGCAGATGGAAGTGATGCGGGCCGACGCCGAGGGCGCCGGCCTGCGGTTTCTCCTCGAGGATTGATACGCGCCTCAGTGCGCCTCGTTCACCGCGCTGAGGAAGCTCTGGGTCCGTTCTTCCTGTGGGTTGCCGAACAGTTCGGCGGGCGTGCCCTGTTCGTGGATGCGGCCCTGGTGGAAGAAGCACACCCGGTCGGCGAATTCCTTGGCGAAGCCCATCTGGTGGGTGACCATCAGCATGGTCAGGTTGTGCTCGCTGCCCAGGCGGCGGATCACGTTGAGCACTTCGCCGCACAACTCGGGGTCGAGCGCCGAGGTCACTTCGTCGAACAGCATCACCTTGGGGCGCATGGCCAGGGCCCGGGCAATCGCCACGCGCTGCTGCTGGCCGCCTGAGAGTTGCGAGGGGTAGTGGCCCATCTTCTCGCCCAGGCCGACCAGGTCGAGCAGCTCCTTGGCCCGCTCCGTGGCTTCCTGCTTCTTCATGCCCAGCACCTGGATCGGCGCTTCGATGACGTTCTGCAGCGCGCTCATGTGCGGGAACAGGTTGAAGGATTGGAACACCATGCCGATCTTGCCGCGCACCCGGCGCTGGTGGCTGGCGCTGGCGCGTACCAGTTTGCCGTTGCGTCCGGGCATGTGAGTCAGGGGCTCGGCATCGACCATGATTACCCCTTCGTCGATGGTTTCCAGGGTCATCAATGCACGCAGCAGGGTGGATTTGCCCGAGCCGCTGGGGCCGATGATGGCGACCTTTTCGCCCTCGTTCACCTCCAGGTTGAGGTTGTTCAGGCAGGTGAAGTTGCCGTAACGCTTGGTCACGTTGTCGAAGCGGACGATGGGCTGAGACATGGGCGTACTCCCGGCGTGGGCGGACGAAGTGAGGTCGAAGGTGGGACTGGAGAGTGTGGTCATTGCGGTTTCAACTCCATGCGGTCTTCGAGGCGGCGCACGCACCAGGCCAGGGCCAGGCTGAGCAGCAGGAAGAACAGGCCGACCAGGGTGATGGGTTCGAGGTAGCGGAAGCTCTCGGAGCCGATGTTCTTGGCCTGCTGCATGATTTCCACCACGGTGATGGCCGACAGCACCGGGGTGTCCTTGAGCATGGCCACCAGGTAATTGCCCAGCGCCGGGAGGATCGGCCGCAGCGCCTGGGGCAGGATGATGTCGCGGTACGCGGTGGTCGGCGCCATGTTCAGCGCCGTGACCGCTTCCCACTGGCCGCGTGGCACGGCATCCAGGCCGGCGCGGTAGACCTCGGCGGTGTAGCAGGCGTAATGCAGGGCGATACCGAGGATGCCGGCCTGCAGCGCGGTGAGGTTCAGGCCGTAGTTGGGGAACACGTAGAACAGGAAGTACACCTGGATCAACAGTGGCGTGCTGCGGATGAACTCGATCAGCCCGGCCACCGGCCAGGACAGCCAGGCATGCCGGCTGCGACGGGCGATGGCCAGCAGTAGGCCGAGCACCACGGCGATGGCGAAGCCGGCCAGGGTGATGATCACGGTGTTCAGCGAGGCGCGCAGCAGGTCCGGAAGGATGCTCCAGGCGAACTGCCAGTCGAAGAAATTCATGACAGGCCTCCCTGCATCCGGCCCCGGGCGAGGCGACGCTCCAGCAGGCGCATGCCGAGGTTGATCGCCTGGGCCATGACGAAGTACATCAGCAGGGCCATGGCGAAGATTTCCAGGGTCATGAAGGTTGCCTGGTCCAGTTGCCGGGCGCGGAACGCCAGGTCGGACAGGGTGATCAGCGACACCAGCGAGGTGTTCTTCAGCAGCTCGATCAGCAGGTTGGTGCCGGGCGGGATCGCCGCCAGCAGGGCCTGCGGCAGGATGATCCGGCGAAAGCGCGCCAGGGGCGTCATGTTCAGCGCCAGGGCGGCCTCGTACTGGCCCTTGGGCACCGAGCGGATCGCCCCGCGCATGACTTCGGCACCGTACGCGCCGATGTGCAGGCCAAGGCCGACCACGGCCACCATGAAGGCGCTCATCTCGATGTTGAACGGCGGCATCGGCAGCACGAAGTACAGCCAGAACAGCTGTACCAGCAGCGAGGTGCCACGGAAGATTTCGATGTAGACGATGGACAGCCAGCGCAGCGGACGGATCGGCGACAGCCGTCCGAGGGCGGCGAGCACGGCGGATACGATCGCCAGCAGCGAGCCCCAGAAGGTCACCTGGATGGTGACCCAGGCGCCCTGCAGGAGAAGGGGGATCAATTCATTCATAACTCACACCGATCAGGGCCTCGCGGCCATCTGGTGAACCCGCACGCGTAACCCACCGCGTGCGGGACTGCTCAGCGATTCACTGGCCGCACAGCTCGGCGGCGGTCTTCTCGGTGATGTTCGACTGGTCGAAGCCGAAGGGTTTGACCGTGGCCAGGTGCTCTTCGCTGCCGATCCACTTTTTCAGCTCGGCATTGACCGCGTCGCGCAGGTCCTTGTCTTCCGGGCGGAACGCCAGGGCACCGTAGCCGGTGTGGGCCGGGTCGTCCTTGAAGTCGGCAATAGCTTCGACCTTGTCGCCGCCCTTCTCCGCCAGGCCCTTCATGGTCAGCTGGGTGCCGACCGCGGCATCGGCGCGGCCGCTGCGCACGGCCTGCAGCTGCGCGGTGGTGTCGGGCACCTGGAGGATCTGCGAATCCTTGATCCCTGCGTTGCGGGCGTAGCCCAGGTTCACCGTGCCGGACATGATCGCCACCTTGGCGCCGCTCTTGGCGATGTCGTCATAGCTGCCGAGGTTCTTCGGATTGCCACTGGCCACCAGCAGGGTGTCGGGCAACTGGTAGTGCGGGTCGGTGAACAGCACTTGTTTGCAGCGCTCGGGGGTGATGTACATGCCGGCGGCGATCAGGTCGAAGCGGCTGGCGCGCAGACCAGGGATCAGCGAGCCCCATTCGGTGAGCACCGGGTTGATCTTCTGCGCGCCCATGCGCTCGAAGATCTTGGTGACGATTTCCGGGGACTCGCCAGTGACCTTGCCGTCGAGGGCGGTGTAGGCGAACGGTGTTTCGTTGGCGTAGCCGATGCGTACGCTACCGCTGTCCTTGATCTTGTCCAGGGTCGAGGCCTGGGCCAGGGTGCTGGCGGCGAGCAGACCGCAGGCCAGCGCGAGGTGGCGAAAACGAGGTGGGGTAACGCTACTCATCTTGGTGTTCTCCTGTTTCTTGTAGTCCGCCGTTGGCGGCGTGATGTGTTAGGAGGCAGGTGAATCAAGCGCGTTGGGCGCCGCGTGGCGCCGGGTGGGTAGTTGTTGTGGGGTGCCGAGTGGGCACCTTTTTTTCCACCCTGGGTTCGAGCATACAAAGGCTTTTTTGGCTGCGGCATTGCACTAGGACAATTGAATCGCCGCGCCTCGCGCGGGATGCTGTGCGCTGCCAGCCGCCAGATGGATACCGTCGATGCAGAACTGGAAGAACGCCCTGGGCAATGCGCGTCAGGGTGAATCGAAGTACAAGCTCCTGGTCCAGGCGATCACCACCGACATCGAACAGGGTACCCTGAGCGACGGCCAGCGGCTGCCCCCGCAGCGCCAGGTGTCCGATGCGCTCGGCATCAGCGTGCAGACCGTGACCAACGCCTACAAGGAGCTGGAGCGCCAGGGCCGGGTGCGTTGCGAGGTGGGGCGTGGCAGTTTCGTGTCGCGGCGCACCAGCGAGCGGGTCGCCACCTCGATGCTCGACCGCGACGAGCAAGCGCTGATGGATTTCTCCAATGCGCGCATCCTGCACACCGCCGAGCATGACCGGCTGTGGCGACAGACCTGCCTGGAGCTGGCGCAGGAGCCGGACCAGCCGTGGATTCACGCTTTTCGCCCGATTGCCGGCCTGGAACACCAGCGCGACGCGGCGGTGCGCTGGCTGGCGCGCCTGGGCATGGATGTCGGCATCGAGGACGTGCTGCTGACCAACGGCGCCGCCCATGCGATCTTCCTCGCCCTGGCCACGCTGGCCGGGCCGGATGACGTGGTGCTCTGCGAAGGCCTGACCGACCACGGCGCCATTGGCAGCTCGCAGGTACTCGGCTTCACCCTCAAGGGCCTGGAGATGGACCGCTACGGCCTCAACCCCGAGCACTTCGAGGACATGTGCGGCAACGAGCGGATCACCGCGCTGGTCTGCACACCCAACCTGAATAATCCCACCAGCGCACTGATGCCCGACGAGCGCCGCCGGGAGATCGCCGAGATTGCCCGGCGCTATGGCGTGTACATCATCGAGGATGACGTCTACGGCCCGCTGCTCGCCGGCCAGCAGGCCACGCGGCCGCTGAGCCACTATGCGCCGGAGCTGTCGTTCTACTGCACCAGCATGACCAAGTCGGTGCTTACCGGCCTGCGCATCGGCTACCTGGTGATGCCCAAGCGCCTGGCGTTGCGCACCGAAAGCATCCTGCGGGTGAACAGCTGGATGGCCACCTCGCTGATGGGCGAAGTGGCGGCGCGCTGGATCGACTCCGGCGAAGCCGAGGACCTGGTGCAACTGCAGCGCCAGCTCCTGGCCAACCGTCAGGCGCTGGTGGAGCAGGCGCTGGGCGAACACTTGATCGGCAGCCACCCCTACTCGCTCAACAGCTGGTTGCGGGTGCCCGACGGCTGGGAGATCGACGGCCTGCTGCGCGAACTGCGCCGCCGCAACGTGGCGCTGACCCTGCCCGATCCCTTCATCCCGCCGGGCATGCCCCGGCCCCGCGCCGTGCGCCTGTGCGTGGGCGCCGAGTGCAGTGAAGCGAAAATGCGCCAGGGTGTGCAGGTGGTGCGCGACGTGTTCGGCCAATACCCCAAGGTTCACGACTTCTAGCCTGCCGGCTGCCCCGTGGGAGGCGCTTCAGCGGCGATGCTTTCAAGGCAGTCGCGGCTAAAACTCCTCCCACGGGTGAGGACAGATTCGGGACGCGCTTTAGGGTGGACGTCGCTCTTCACGTCCACCACTTTTTTAGTGGATCGGTAAGCGTGATCACCTAAAGGCACCCGCTTGTGGGAGGCGCTTCAGCGGCGATGCTTTCAAGGCAGTCGCGGCTAAAGCCCCTCCCACAGGTGAGGACAGATTCGGGACGCGCTGTAGGGTGGACGTCGCTCTTCACGTCCACCGCTGCAGTGGATCGGTGAAGCGTGATCCACCCTACGGCACGCGCTTGTGGGAGGCGCTTCAGTGGCGATGCTTTCAAGGCTTTCGCGGCTAAAGCCCCTCCCACGGGCGAGTACAGATTCGGGACGCGCTGTAGGGTGGACGTCGCTCTTCACGTCCACCGCTGCGGTGGATCGGTGAAGCGTGATCCACCCTACGGGCACGCGCTTGCAGCAAGCCGAACAAAAAATCGTCCTAGTACATTCAGCCGCTCAATTTCCCGCTCATACACTCGGTCGCACCTCTTCACGGAATGTGCGCCATGCCCTCCATCCCGTTCGATGACCTGCTCCAGGCTCGCCAGCGTATTGCCGGCCTGGTGCGCCAGACGCCGCTGGAGCATTCGCCCAGCCTGAGCCGTCGGCTCGGTGTGCCGGTGTGGCTCAAGCTGGAATCGCAGCAGACCACCGGTAGCTTCAAGCTGCGCGGTGCGAGCAATGCCATCGCCCAGTTGAGTGCAGAGCAGAAGCGCCTGGGCGTGGTCACCGCGTCCACCGGCAACCACGGCCGCGCGCTGGCCCATGCGGCCGCGCAGCAGGGGGTGAAGGCGATCGTTTGCCTGTCCGAGCTGGTGCCCCAGAACAAGGTGCTGGCGATCCGCGAGCTGGGTGCCGAGGTGCGCATTGTCGGGCGCAGCCAGGACGACGCCCAGGTCGAGGCCGAGCGGATTGCCCGGGAGCAGGGCGCGACCTTCCTGCCTGCCTTCGACCACCCGCACATCATCGCCGGCCAGGGCAGCCTGGGCCTGGAGATTCTCGAACAGTGCCCGGATGTCTGCGAGGTGCTGGTGCCGTTGTCCGGTGGTGGCCTGTTCGCCGGCGTGGCGCTGGCGATCAAGGCGGCCAGCCCGGCGATCCGCACCCACGGCATCAGCATGCGCCGTGGTGCGGCCATGCACGCCAGCCTCGAGGCCGGTGAGCCGGTGGAGGTGGAAGAGCTGGCCACCCTGGCGGACTCCCTCGGCGGCGGCATTGGCCTGGACAACCGCTACACCCTGGCGATCACCCGTGAATGCTGCGACCAGGTGCACCTGCTCGACGAACCGGCCATCGCCGCCGGCATGCGCCACGCCTACCGCGAGGAGCGGCTGGTGGTGGAAGGCGCGGCGGCCGTCGGCATCGCCGCCCTGCTCGACGGCCTGATCGAACCCCGCGGCCCTGTGGTGGTGGTGATCAGCGGCCGCAACGTGGACATCGACCAGCACCTGCGGGTGCTCAACGGCGCAGACGCCTGAGGAAAGCCCGTGACCAAGACCCTGATTCTCAACCAGGCCGACCTGCGCGATTGCGTCGGCCTCGACACCGACAGCCTCGAGACCGTGGAAAACGCCTTTCGCCTGCTGGCCACCGCGGCGGTGGCCATGCCGCCGATCCTGCGTCTGGATGTGCCCGAGCACAACGGCGAGGTGGACGTGAAGACTGCCTACCTGCCGGGGGTGGACCACTTCGCCATCAAGGTCAGCCCCGGTTTCTTCGACAACCCCAGGCTCGGCCTGCCCAGCCTCAATGGCCTGATGATGCTGTTCTCGGCGCGCACCGGCCTGGCCGATGCGCTGCTGCTGGACAACGGCTACCTCACCGCCGTGCGCACCGCCGCCGCGGGTGCCGTGGCCGCCAAGTGGCTGGCGCGCAAGGATGCTGGTGTGGTCGCCATTCTCGGTGCCGGCGAGCAGGCACGGTTGCAGCTGCAGGCCCTGCGCCTGGTGCGTGAGGTGCGCGAGGTGCGCATCTGGGCACGCGAAGCGGGCAAGGCCCGGGCCATGGCCGCCGAGCTGGATGATGCCCGCGCCGTGGACAGCATCGACGCTGCCCTGGACGGCGTCGACATCGCCATCACCACCACACCGAGCCGCGAGCCGCTGATCCAGCCGCAGCACCTGCGCCCCGGCCTGCACATCACCGCCATGGGCTCGGACGCCGAGCACAAGAACGAGATCGCCCCGGCCGTGCTGGCGCAGGTCGATGCCTACGTCGCCGACCGCCTGAGCCAGACCCGGGTGCTGGGCGAGCTGCACCACGCCATCGCCGCCGGCCTGGTCGATACCACCGCCGAGTTCGCCGAACTCGGCCAGGTGATCGCCGGCCAGCGGCCCGGTCGCACCACGGACGAGCAGATCACCCTGTGCGACCTGACCGGCACCGGCGCCCAGGACACCGCCATCGCCAGCCTCGCCTACCAGCGTGCCGTCGCGACGGGCAAAGGCCTCAGCTTCGACTCCTGAATCCGTTCCATCACGAGGGCAACTGCAATGTCCGACATCGTCGTCAACCTCCCTTTCACCCGGGAGGAATATGCCCAGCGCATCGCCAAGACCCGCGTGGCCATGCAGGCCCAGGGCATCGAGCTGCTGATCGTCACCGACCCGTCCAACATGGCCTGGCTCACCGGCTATGACGGCTGGTCGTTCTACGTGCACCAGTGCGTGCTGCTGGCGCTGGACGGCGAGCCGGTGTGGTTCGGCCGGGGCCAGGATGCCAACGGCGCCAAGCGCACGGTGTTCATGGAACCGGACAACATCATCGGTTACCCGGACCACTACGTGCAGTCCCGCGAGCGCCACCCCATGGACTACCTGTCCAGCGCGGTGATCGCCGCCCGCGGCTGGGACCGGCTGAGCGTCGGCGTGGAGATGGACAACTACTACTTCAGCGCCGCGGCCTTCCGCTCGCTGCAGCAGCACCTGCCGGCGGCGCGCTTCGTTGACGCCACCGCGCTGGTCAACTGGCAGCGCGCGGTGAAATCGCCGACCGAGATCCAGTACATGCGCGTGGCGGCGCGCATCGTCGAGCAGATGCACAGCGCGATCCTCGAGCGCATCGAGCCGGGCCTGCGCAAGAACGAGCTGGTGGCCGAGATCTACCGCAGCGGCATCCTCGGGGCCGACGGCCATGGCGGCGACTACCCGGCCATCGTGCCACTGCTGCCGACCGGCGCCGACGCCAGCGCGCCGCACCTGACCTGGGACGACACGCCGTTCGAACGCGGCGCCGGCACCTTCTTCGAGATCGCCGGCTGCTACAAGCGCTACCACTGCCCGCTGTCGCGCACCATCTACCTGGGCAAGCCGCCGCAGCACTTCCTCGACGGCGAGCGGGCCGTGGTCGAAGGCATCGCTGCCGGCCTGGAGGCGGCCAAGCCGGGCAACACCACCGGCGACATCGCCCGGGCGTTCTTCAAGGTCCTGGAGAAGTTCGGCATCCACAAGGACAGTCGCTGCGGCTACCCCATCGGTATCAGTTATCCGCCGGATTGGGGCGAGCGCACCATGAGCCTGCGCCCGAGCGACGACAGCGTGCTGCAACCGGGCATGACCTTCCACTTCATGCCCGGCCTGTGGCTGGACGACTGGGGCCTGGAAATCACCGAGAGCATCCTGATCACCGACAGCGGCGTGGAGACCTTCTGCGACGTGCCGCGCCAGCTATTCGTGAAGGATTGATCCCGTCGTAATCCGTAGGGTGGAAAACCGCGAAGCGTTTTCCACCAGTCTCTGACCTCGACGGCGGACAAGGAGCGTTGGTTATGCGCTCCGGTCCACCCTACGTGGAATTCTGTAATGACCACTCTGCGCGACAACCCCATCAGCCCCACCGTCGACTTCGACCGTGACGGCGTGCAACACGGCTTCCTCAAGCTGCCCTACTCCCGCGACGACTCGGCGTGGGGCGCGGTGATGATTCCGGTCACCGTGGTGAAGAACGGCAGCGGCCCCACCGCGCTGCTCACCGGCGGCAACCACGGCGACGAATATGAAGGCCCGCTGGCCCTGAGCAAACTGGCCCAACGCCTGACGGCGAGCGACGTACAGGGGCGGGTGATCATCATCCCCTTCATGAACACCCCGGCGGTGCATGCCGGCAGCCGCACCTCGCCCATCGACAAGGGCAACCTCAACCGCAGCTTCCCCGGCAAGCCGGACGGCACGGTGACGCAGAAGATCGCCGACTACTTCCAGCGCACCCTGTTGCCCATGGCCGACGTGGTGCTGGACATCCATTCCGGCGGCAAGACCCTGGACTTCCTGCCCTTCGCCGCCTGCCACGTGCTGGACGACAAGCACCAGGATACCCAGTGCGAGGCGGGCATGCGGGCCTTTGCCGCGCCCTACTGCATGCGCATGCTGGAGCTGGACGCGGTGGGCATGTACGACACCGCCGCCGAGGAACAGGGCAAGGTGTTCGTCACCACCGAACTGGGCGGCGGCGGCAGCAGCACGGCGAAAAGCCTGGCGATCGCCGAGCGAGGCGTGCGCAACCTGCTGATCCACTTTGGCCTGCTGAGCGGTGAGATCGACGCCGGCGAGTCGGTGATGCTCGACATGCCCGACGGCGACTGCTTCGTCGCCAGCGAGGAAGACGGCCTGCTGGAGATGTGCCGCGACTTGGGCGAGCGGGTTGAAAAGGGTGAGGTGATCGCCCGGGTACACAGCGCACAGCGCACCGGTGCGGCGCCCAGCGAGTACCGCGCCAAGCGCGACGGCATCCTGGCTGCCCGGCATTTTCCCGGGCTGGTGAAATGCGGTGATACCCTCGCGGTGGTGGCCGTGGTGGTGGACTGAAAACAGTCGCGGCTAAAGCCCCTCCCACAGGGTGCACTGACTGTAGGAGGGACTGGACGGCGCCACGTTAGCCGCGACCATCGTCCCGAATGAATACAACGAGACTGCCGATGCACAAGCTCGACCGCTATGACCTGAAGATCCTGCGCATCCTGTCCGAGGATGGCCGGATCACCAAGTCGGCCCTCGCCGAGGCGATCAACCTCTCGGTGACGCCGGCCTGGGAGCGCGTGCGCAAGCTGGAGGCGGCAGGGCTGGTCAAGGGCTACCGGGCGCAGATCGACTGGGGCGCGCTGTTCAAGACCCAGCAGGTCATGGTCGAGATCACCCTGGCCCGGCATACCGCCCAGGACATGCGACGCTTCGAGGAGCGCCTGCAGCAGGCGGCGGAAGTTGCCTTCTGTTATGCCACCGGTGGCGGGGTGGATTACATGGTGATGATCCGTGCCCGAGACATCGACCATTACCAGCGCTTCATCGACCAGTTGCTGCTGGAAGACCTGGGTATCGAGCGCTACTTCACCTACATCGTCACCAAAACGGTAAAAGCTGATGTGGGTGGTCCGCCTGCCGAGCTCGAAGACCCTTCCTGACCCTCTACCACGCATGTTTCAGCCGACCTTCGTCGGCAGCGGCAGACCGTTCGAGGTCAAACCGTTCGTCGCCTATCTACCTGCATAAATGAACCCGGGCGGTTTTTCGACGGTCCGTCCCTGCGGACGAGCGGAAAGCGCGTCCTCATGTACAAGGCGTTGATTCGAAAAGGATTCACGATGGGCACGTCGTAAACCAGGGTCACTGGATTTGAACAAGTTCGTTGTTTCTCTTTGCATGGGAGGCGCTCTTTTACTCGGTATCGTTGCCGAAGCCTCCGCCACCTTCCGTATTCAGACGCTCCCGGCGGCCACGCGCGCTGCAGAGCAGCCCACCACCCGCGAGGTGCTCGACCGGGCGCTGGCGGCCCTGGGCACGCCCTACCGCTGGGGCGGTGCCAGCCTCAAGCACGGCTTCGATTGCAGCGGGCTGGTGCAGTACGCCTTCAAGCCGTTGGAAGACCTCGACCTGCCGCGCACCTCCCGCGCGTTGTCCCGGGTCGAAGCGCCGTCGGTGCGCCGCGCCGACCTGGAGCCCGGCGACCTGCTGTTCTTCAAGATCCGTAGCCGCTCGGTGGACCACGTGGCCATCTACCTGGGTGACGACCGCTTCATCCACGCCCCGCGCCGCGGCGCCAACGTGCGCATCGATCACCTGACCAACAGATACTGGAAGCGCCATTTCCAATCGGCCAAGCGGGTGGTGCCCACGGCCTAGAGTGCCCATCGCGACTTCGGTGTTCACAGAAGGCAATTTGCCCGTTGTCGTTGACAGTGTCTTCGGTGTCGGTGAAAACTACCTTGTAATACAAGGTAGTCACACCGCTGGAGGGCATATCCATGAGTGTTACCACGGTTCGGTTGCAGCCGGAGCTCGAAGAGCACCTTGGCACGACGGCCGAGAAGCTTCACAGAAGTAAAAGCTGGGTTATCAACCAGGCGCTCAAAGAATTTTTCGAACGTCAGGAACTGGAGCAGAATCGCTGGAAGGAAACCCTGCAGGCCATGGAGTCGGTGGCACAGGGCAATGTGGTGTCGGGTGAAGCCGTAAATGCCTGGCTGAAAAGCTGGGGCTCTTCCGAGGAATTGCCGCCACCCAAGTCTGGCGAATGAGACTGATCTATTCGGCAGAAGCCGTGGCGGACCTTGCCCGCCTGCGCGCTTTCATCGCGCGAAACGATCCGCGGGCAGCCTCACGCGTCGCCACGGATCTGATCGCGCGGCTCGAGCACCTTTGCCTGTTCCCAGACATGGGGCGTCCCGTTCAATCAGCACCCGATCCGGCCTCCATCCGCGACACTGTCGTCGGGAAGTACATCATTCGCTACTCGGTTCATCCCGAGACAGTCGTGATACTTCGACTGTGGCACCACTACGAAGATCGCACGCCAAGCATCTGATGCCCTCTGTTGGCCGGCATCTGATTCGATGGCGTTTTCGGACTCCGATCACGTCGTCCGGAAAACCTATCTCCTGAGTCAACAATACGCTAGACTGCGCGCCGCTCGTGGCCATGTCGGTCGCGGCAATGGGTTCCCTCACCCCATTTCACGAAAAAGGACGCAGACATGACCCTGATTCCCCCGTCGGTCAGCCGCCTGGTGCTGGCTGGACTGATCGCGTTTCACATCCTGATCATCATCGCCAGCAACTACCTGGTGCAGTTGCCGATGACGATCTTCGGCTGGCACACCACCTGGGGGGCGTTCAGCTTTCCGTTCATCTTCCTCGCCACCGACCTCACCGTGCGCCTGATCGGCAAGCACGCGGCGCGGGTGGTGATTGCCCGCGTGATGCTGCCGGCCCTGGTGGCCTCCTATGTGGTGTCGGTGCTGTTCCACGAAGGCGTGTTTGACGGCCTGGCAGCGCTGGGCGAGTTCAACCTCTTCGTGTTCCGCATCGCCCTGGCCAGCTTCCTGGCCTATGTGCTGGGCCAGTTGCTGGATATCCAGGTGTTCGATCGCCTGCGCCAGCTGCGCCAGTGGTGGATCGCGCCGGTGGCGTCCAGCGTGTTCGGCCAGGCCATGGACACCCTGGCGTTCTTCTCCATCGCCTTCTGGCAGAGCAGCGACCCGTTCATGGCGGCCAACTGGGTGGAAATCGCCGTGGTCGACTACGTGATCAAGCTGGCGGTTAGCCTGATGCTGTTCGTGCCGCTGTACGGCATGCTGCTCAGCGCCATCGTGCGGCGCCTGCCGCAGCGCCCCGCCAACGCGGTGTAAACACCGGTAGCCTGGGTTAACCAACGGCGTAACCCAGGGGCCCGGGCACCGCGCACGAAAAATCCCCTGCCCGCCCGGCGCCTTCAGAAAAAACTGAGGTGACGCCGGGGCCGCTTGGAAAAAACGCCAAGCCGTATGCCCCTAGCCTATCTCCATGCCCACCGGCCCGGAGACAGTGCCATGCCCCTCGACCATCCCCTGCTGTTCAAGTCGCTCTGCTACGTCGACGGCCACTGGGTGCACAGTGACGACGGCGCCAGCGTGGCCGTGCAGAACCCTGCCAACCAGAAGGTGATCGGCCATGTGCCGATGCTCGGTCAGGCGCAGATCGTCGCCGCGGTAGACGCTGCCCAGCGCGCCTTCACCACCTGGCGCGATGAAAGCCTGGAGACCCGCGCCGGCCTGCTGCGGCGCTGGGCCGAGCTGATCCTGCTGCACCAGGAAGACCTGGCGCGCATTCTCAGTGAGGAGCAGGGCAAGCCACTGGCCGAGGCCCGGGGCGAGATCCGCTATGCGGCGAGCTTCATTCCCTGGTTCGCCGAGGAAGCCCGGCGCCTGTATGGCCAGACCATTCCCAGCCACATTCCCGGCGCCCAGCTGGCGACCTTCAAGACGCCGGTCGGTGTCTGCGCCCTGCTCACCCCCTGGAACTTCCCCTCGGCAATGATCACCCGCAAGGCCGCTGCAGCCCTGGCCGCCGGCTGCAGCGTGGTGATCAAGCCGGCCCACGAAACGCCCTATTCCGCCTTTGCCCTGGCGCAGCTGGCCGAAGAAGCGGGCTTTCCGGCAGGCGTGTTCAATGTGGTGCTCGGTGAACCGCAGATGGCCATGGAAACCCTGGTGGGCGACGCCCGGGTGCGCGCGGTCAGCTTCACCGGCTCGACCCGGGTCGGCAAGCTGGTGCTGCAGGCCGCCGCCCGCGATGTGAAGAAGGTGGCCCTGGAGCTGGGCGGCAACGCGCCGCTGATCGTCTGTGAAGACGCCAACCTCGACCATGCGGTGCAGTTGGCGCTGGACGCCAAGTTCCAGACCTCTGGCCAGGACTGTTGCGCGGCCAACCGCATCTTGGTGCAGCGCCCGGTCTACGAGGCGTTCCTGCAGCGTTTCGCCAAGGCGGTGCGCGGGCTCAGCGTCGGCCCCGGCCTGGAGGATCGCCACGCCATCGGCCCGTTGATGCACCAGGCGGCGTTCGATGTCACGGCTGCTCGGGTGAACGATGCCATGGCCAAGGGCGCGCGCTTGCTGGCGGGTGGTGAGCCTCACGCGCTGGGCGGCTGGTTCTGGCAGCCGACGCTGCTGGCGGATGTCACGCCGCAGATGCGCATCTACCAGGAAGAGAACTTCGCGCCCATCGCCGGGGTGCTGCCCTTCGACACCCTGGACGAAGCCGTGGCCATGGCCAACGACACCGAGTACGGCCTGGCCGCCTACATTTGCAGCAACCGCCTGGATATCGTCCATCCGCTGACCCGTCGCCTGGCCCACGCCATGGTGGCGGTCAACGGCACCAAGTTCACCGGCCACCCGATCCCGTTCGGCGGGATGAAAGCCTCCGGCCTCGGCCGCGAAGGTGGCAGCGAAGGCTTCGACCCCTTCGTCGAGACCCAGTACGTCTGCCTGCATGCGCAGGGCCAGCGTTACTGACCCTTACCGGCGGCACGGGCTTTCACGGCCCGTCCTGCCCAACACCCTGACCCGATGGAGCTTGCCATGACCGATTACCAAAGCCTGTTCGAACAGGACCGCGCGCACTTCATGCACCCGTCCACCCACGCCCATGATCACGCCAGCGGCGCGCTGCCCGGCAAGATCATCACCGGGGCGTCCGGGGTGCGCATTCGCGACCACCAGGGCCGTGAGTACCTGGATGCGTTCGCCGGGCTGTATTGCGTGAACATCGGCTATGGCCGCACCGAGGTGGCCGAGGCGATCTACAAGCAGGCCAAGGAACTGGCGTACTACCACACCTACGTCGGGCACTCGACCGAGGCGATCATCGAGCTGTCCAGCCGCATCATCGACTGGGCGCCGGCCGGCATGAAAAAGGTCTATTACGGCCTGTCCGGCTCGGACGCCAACGAGACCCAGATCAAGCTGGTGCGCTACTACAACAACGTGCTCGGCCGGCCGCTGAAGAAAAAGATCATCTCGCGCCAGCGCGGTTACCACGGCTCGGGGATCATGACCGGCAGCCTCACCGGCCTGGCCAGCTTCCACCAGCACTTCGACCTGCCGGCCCCGGACATCAAGCACGCAACCTGCCCGCACCTGTACAAGGCGCCGGCGGGTCTCGACGAGGCGGCCTTCGTGCGTTACTGCGCCGAGGACCTGGAAAAGCTGATTCTCGCGGAAGGGCCGGACACCGTGGCGGCGTTCATCGGTGAGCCGGTGATGGGCACCGGCGGCATCATCGTGCCGCCGAAGGGCTACTGGCAGGCGATCCAGGCGGTGCTCGACAAGTACGACATCCTGCTGATCGCCGACGAGGTGGTATGCGCGTTCGGCCGCCTGGGCGACAAGATGGGCAGCCAGCGCTACGGCATGAAGCCGGACCTGATCACCACCGCCAAGGGCCTGACCAGCGCCTACGCGCCGCTGTCTGCGGTGATCGTAGGGGAAAAGGTATGGAACGTGATCGAAACGGCTTCCAGCCGCGACGGTGCCATGGGCCATGGCTGGACCTACTCCGGTCACCCCATTTGCGCGGCGGCGGCCCTGGCCAACCTTGACATCCTGGAGCAGGAAAACCTTACCGCCAACGCGGCGGATGTCGGTGCCTACCTCAACCAGCAGCTGCGTCAGACCTTCGAGGGCCATCCGCTGGTGGGCGAGGTGCGCGGCGACGGCATGCTCGCGGCACTGGAGTTCATGGCCGACAAGGAGGCACGTACGCCCTTCGACCCGGCCCTGAAGGTGGGCCCCAAGGTGTCGGCAGCCTGCCTGGAGCGCGGCATGATCGCCCGGGCCATGCCCCACGGCGACATCCTCGGCTTCGCTCCGCCGCTGGTGCTGACCCGCGCCGAGGCCGACGAAATCGTCGGGATCGCCAAGGCGGCGGTGGATGCGGTGGCCAGTCAGGTGCTTTGAAGCACTTATCCCGTAGGGTGGATGACGCTCTTTTCATCCACCACAAGGGGCGTGGCGATAGCGGGATAAGCCCCCGGGTATCGCTTCGCTCAACCCAGGCGACGTTCGGAGCCGGCCTTCATGGCCGGCTTCGTGTTCAGCGCGGCTGGACGGCCACCACCGGCAACGCCTGCAGGCGTGACAGGTGCAGCGCCACGGCCAGGGCGACCAGCAGCAGGGAGCCGATGAACAGGCCGATGCCGTCCCAGCCCGCCGATTGCCAGAACACCCCGCCCAGGGTGCCGGCGACGCTGGAACCCACGTAGTAGCAGAACAGGTACAGCGACGAGGCCTGGCCCTTCGCCTGAGTCGCACGCCGGCCGATCCAACTGCTGGCCACCGAGTGGGCGCCGAAGAAGCCGAAGGTGAACAGCAGCATGCCGACCAGCACCACCGGCAGGTTGTCCGGCACCGTCAGGGCCAGGCCGCCGAGCATCAGGCCGATCACCGCCCACAACACTTTGCGCCTTCCGAGTTTGTCGGCCAGGGCGCCGATCTGCGCCGAACTGTAGATGCCCGACAGATACACCACCGACAGCAGGCCGATACTGGTCTGGTCGAGGCGGAACGGCGATTCGATCAGGCGGTAGCCGATGTAGTTGAACAGGGTCACGAAGCTGCCCATCAGCAGGAAGCCCAGCAGGAACAGCCACGGCAGGCCGGCATCGCGGAACTGCAGGGTATAGCCTTGCAGCAGGCTGCGCGGGCGCAGCGAGCGCGAGCGGAAATTGCGCGACTCGGGCAGCAGGCGCCAGAACAGCAGCCCGGCCAGCACGCCCAGGCCCCCCAGGGTGCCGAGCACCGCGTGCCAGGACATGTAGTCGACCAGTACGCCGCTGAGCAGGCGGCCGCTCATGCCGCCAATGGCGTTGCCGCCGATGTACACGCCCATGGCCAGGCCGAGGTGCAACGGGTCGATTTCCTCGCTCAGGTAACTCATGGCCACTGCCGCCAGGCCGCTCAGGGCCAGGCCAACCAGGGCACGCATCACCAGCACCCCTTCCCAGGTCGGCATCAGCGCGCTGCCCACGGTGAACAGCGCGGCGGCGATCAGCGAGACCACCATCACAGGCTTGCGCCCGAGTGCGTCGGACAGCGGGCCGGTGATCAGCAGGCCGAACGCCATCGTGATGGTGGAAATGGACAGGATCAGGCTGCTTTCTGCGGCGCTCAGGTCGAACTGCAGCGAGAGCATCGGCATCATCGGTTGCACGCAGTAGAGCAGGGCAAAGGTGGCGAAGCCGCCGGAGCACATGGCGAGAATCGTGCGCAGGAAGGCGCGGGTGCCTTTCTGGATATAGACCGGTTCTGCCACGGCGCTGTTGGGGGCAGGCTCCTCGTCGGCGGGCACGCACTCGTTGGGCGCGTGGGGGATGGGCTGGCTCATGGTGACCTCGTGAACGTGCATTTCTTCAGGCAACAAACGGCCGTCATGCACAGGCGAGCTGGCACGTGGGGCGCGTTGTTGTGATTGGAATGGTCACAAGGATAAATAGGACGGTAAGTTTCATCCAATATAATATTCGACCTGAACGATAGGTTTAACGACTCATGGAGAAGGCATGGAACTGCGTCATCTGCGGTATTTCGTGGCGGTTGCCGAAGAGCTGCACTTCGGCCGCGCGGCCGAGCTGCTGGGTATTTCCCAGCCGCCCTTGAGCCAGCAGATCCAGGCCCTGGAGCAGGAGCTGGGGGTTCGCCTGTTCGAGCGCAGCAACCGGCATGTCGCGCTCACCGATGCCGGCCGCCTGTTTCTTGAGGAGACCCGGCAGACCCTGGCCCAGGTCAGCCACTCGGTGGATGTGGTACGGCGTGCCGAGCAGGGCGAGATCGGCGAATTGCAGATCGGTTTCACCGCCTCGGCGCCCTTCGTCTCGATCATTCCCCGGGCGGTGTTCGCCTTCCGCCAGGCCTTCCCGGCGGTGCACCTCAACCTGCAGGAAATGACCAGCAGCGAGGTCAGCCAGGCGCTGATGGAGCGCAAGCTGCAGATCGGCATGATCCGCCCCCTGGAATTGCCGGCCGAGCTGGATGCGGTGGAGTTGCTGCGCGAGCCGCTGATGGCGCTGCTGCACGCCGACCACCCGCTGGCCGGCGACGAGGACCGCGGCCTGGCGCTGGCGGAGCTGGCGGACGAGCCGTTCGTGTTCTTCCCGCGCAGCTACGGCACCGGCCTGTACGGGCAGTTGCTCGGCCTGGCGCGCCAGGCGGGCTTCAGCCCACGGGTGACCCAGGAGGCGCACGAGGCGCTGACCATCATCGGCCTGGTGGCGGCGGGCCTCGGGGTGTCGGTGCTGCCGTCGTCGTTCCGGCGGGTGCGCATCGATGGCGTGGTGTTCCGCACCCTGCTCGACGCCGACGCCACCACCGCGGTGTGGCTGGTCAAACGCCGCCAGGAACGTTCGCCCCTGGCCCAGGCCTTCATCGACCTGCTGACCCGGGAAGTGCAGGCGATGAAGTAGCACGTAGCCTGGGTCGAGCGAAGCGACACCCGGGAAGGGTTGTCCCGGGTATCGCCGGGCTCAACCCAGGCTACGGAGGGGAGAGGATGTAGGCTTTAGCGCGGCCCCGGGTGGATGAAAAGAGCGTCATCCACCCTACGGCGTGGTGGTGTGTTCGGGCTCAGGCGCTTGTGTTGTTGTCCAGCATGTAGCCTGGGTCGAGCGAAGCGATACCCGGGAAGGGTTGTCCCGGGTATCGCCAGGCTCAACCCAGGCTACGGAGGGGAGAGGATGATGGCTTTGGCGCGGCCCCTGGTGGATGAAAAGAGCTACGGGCAGGTGCTGTGTTCGGGCTCAGGCGCTGGCGTTCTTGTCCAGCTTGCGCAGGAACACGGTCATTTCCTTTTCCGCCTGTTTATCGCCCTTGGCCTGGGCGGCGGTCAGGCCGCTCTGCCAGGCGTGGCGGGCGCCTTTGGTGTCGCCGGCGGCCTGCAGGGCCTTGCCGAGCAGCTTCCAGGCGGCGGAGTAGGCCGGGTCGAAGGTGACGCAGTGTTGCAGGTGGTCGGCGGCGCGGGCAGCGTCGCCCGCGTCCAGGTATCCCTTGCCCAGGCCGAAGCGCAGCAGCGCGTTGTCCATGCCTTTGGCCAGCATCTTCTCCAGGGCTTCGGTGCTCATCCGGCGTCTCCGTTGTGGGCGGCGTCAGGCCTGCAGCCAGGGGTCAGAAGAAGGTCAGGCCGACCTGGAACAGGCGCTCGACATCGCGGATGTGCTTCTTGTCGACCAGGAACAGGATCACGTGGTCGCCGGATTCGATCACCGTAGCGTCGTGGGCGATCAGCACTTCCTCGTCGCGGATGATCGCGCCGATGGTGGTGCCCGGCGGCAGCGAGACATCCTTGATCGCCTTGCCCACCACCTTGCTCGAACGGGAATCGCCATGGGCGATGGCCTCGATGGCTTCGGCGGCGCCGCGGCGCAGGGAGTGCACGCTTTCGATGTCGCCCCGGCGCACGTGGGTCAGCAGGCTGCCGATGGTGGCCAGCTGCGGGCTGATGGCGATGTCGATCTCGCCGCCCTGGATCAGGTCGACGTAGGCCGGGTTGTTGATCAGGGTCATCACCTTGCGCGCGCCCAGGCGCTTGGCCAGCAGCGAGGACATGATGTTGGCCTCGTCGTCGTTGGTCAGGGCGAGGAAGATGTCGGCGTCCTTGATGTTCTCCTCCACCAGCAGGTCGCGGTCGGAGGAACTGCCCTGCAGCACGATGGTGCTTTCCAGGTTCTCCGAGAGGTAGCGGCAGCGGGCCGGGTTCATCTCGATGATCTTCACCTGGTAGCGGCTCTCGATGGCCTCGGCCAGGCGTTCGCCAATGTGGCCACCGCCGGCGATGACCACGCGCTTGTAGCTGTCTTCGAGGCGGCGCATTTCGCTCATCACCGCCCGGATGTCGCCCTTGGCGGCAATGAAGAACACCTCGTCGTCGGCTTCGATCACGGTATCGCCCTGGGGCATGATCGCCCGGTCGCGGCGGAAGATCGCGGCGACCCGGGTGTCGACGTTGGGCATGTGGGCGCGCAGCTGGCGCAGTTGCTGGCCCACCAGAGGGCCGCCGTAGTAGGCCTTGACCGCGACCAGCTGGGCCTTGCCCTCGGCGAAGTCGATGACCTGCAGGGCGCCGGGGTATTCGATCAGGCGGCGGATGTAGTTGGTGACCACCTGCTCGGGGCTGATCAGCACGTCGACCGGAATGGCTTCGTTGTCGAACAGCGCTTCGCGGGTCAGGTAGGCCGCCTCGCGCACCCGGGCGATGCGCGTCGGGGTGTGGAACAGGGTGTAGGCCACCTGGCAGGCAACCATGTTCACTTCGTCGCTGTTGGTCACCGCCACCAGCATGTCGGCGTCATCGGCACCGGCCTGGCGCAACACCGTGGGGAACGAGCCCTTGCCCTGCACGGTACGGATGTCCAGGCGATCACTCAGCTCGCGCAGGCGGTCACCGTCGGTGTCGACCACCGTGATGTCGTTGGCCTCGCTGGCCAGGTGTTCGGCCAACGTGCCGCCGACCTGGCCGGCACCGAGAATGATGATCTTCATGCAGTCCGTTCCTCAGCCACGGGTGGCGGCGATTTTGATCAGCTTGGCATAGTAAAAGCCATCGTGGCCGTCCACCTGCGCGAGCAACTGGCGGCCATGGGGCTGGGGCAGGCCGAAGGGGCCGGCGATCGCCAGCTCCCGGGCGCCCGGCGTGCGGGCCAGGAAGGCCTCGATCACTTCGGTGTTCTCGGTGGGCAGCGTCGAACAGGTGGCGTACACCAGCATGCCGCCCACGGCCAGGGTCGGCCACAGCGCGTCGAGCATCTCGCCCTGCAGCTGGGCCAGGGCGGTAATGTCCTCGGGCTGGCGGGTCAGCTTGATATCCGGATGACGGCGGATCACCCCGGTGGCCGAGCACGGCGCATCGAGCAGGATGCGCTGGAAAGCCTGGCCGTCCCACCACTCGTCCACGGCCCGGGCGTCGGCGGCGATCAGCTCGGCGTCCATGTTCAGGCGCTGCAGGTTGTCGCGGACGCGCAGCAGGCGTTTTTCTTCCAGGTCCACGGCGACCACATGGGCCAGGGCAGGCTCGGCTTCGAGCAGGTGGCAGGTCTTGCCGCCGGGGGCGCAGCAGGCGTCCAGCACGCGCTGCCCGGGAGCCAGCTCGAGCAGGTCGGCGGCCAGCTGCGCGGCTTCGTCCTGCACGCTGACGCGCCCTTCGGCGAAGCCCGGCAGGGTGGTGACGTCGCAGGCTTCGAGCAGGCGAATGCCGTCGCGGCTGAATGGGCAGGCTTCGGCGTCGAAACCGACGCGGCGCAGTTCGTCCAGGTAGGCATCGCGGCTGCCATGGCGACGATTGACCCGCAGGATCAGCGGCGGGTGCGCGTTGTTGGCCGTGCAGATGGCCTGCCAGTGCTCCGGCCAATGCGCCTTCAGCGCCTTCTGCAACCAGCGCGGGTGGGCGGTGTGCAGCACCGGGTCGCGGTCGAGGCTGGCGATGATCGTCTCGCCGTCGCGCTGGGCGTTGCGCAGCACGGCGTTGAGCAGGCCCTTGGCCGACGACTTCTTCAGCTTGTCGGCGCAGCCGACGGTCTCGCCAATCGCCGCGTGTGCCGGAATACGGGTGTAGAACAGCTGGTACAGGCCGATCAGCAGCAGTGCTTCGATGTCGCGGTCGGTCAGGGGCTTCTGCAGCAGTTTGTCGGCCAGCAGGGCCAGGCGTGGTTGCCAGCGCGCGGTACCGAACGCCAGGTCCTGGGCCAGGGCGCGATCGCGGGCATCGACCTTGTCCAGCAGCGGCGGCAGGCTGCTGCCCAGCGACGCCTTGCCGGCGAGCACGGCGGCCAGCGCCTTGGCGGCGGCGAGACGCGGGTTCACTGGCCCAGCACCAGGCCGGTGGCGAACTGCTCGCGGCGGCTGTTGTACAGGTCGCTGAAGTTCAGGGCCTTGCCGCCGGGCAGCTGCAGGCGGGTCAGGCGCAATGCACCTTCGCCGCAGGCCACGGTAAGGCCGGTCTTGTCGGCGGCGAGCACGGTGCCCGGCGTGCCCCGGCCTTCGCCCAGCGTGGCGGCATGCACCTTGAGGGCTTCGCCGCTCAGGGTGCTGTGGCAGATCGGCCAGGGGTGGAAGGCGCGAACCAGGCGCTCCAGCTCCGCGGCCGGGCGAGTCCAGTCGAGACGGGCTTCGTCCTTGTTCAGCTTGTGCGCGTAGGTGGCGAGGGCATCGTCCTGCACCTCGCCCACCAGGGTCCCGGCGGCCAGGCCGGCGATCGCCTCGATCACCGCTTGGGGGCCGAGACCGGCCAGGCGATCGTGCAGGCTGCCGCCGGTGTCGTCCGCGCTGATCGGGGTGCTGACCTTGAGCAGCATCGGCCCGGTGTCCAGGCCGGCTTCCATCTGCATCACGGTCACGCCGCTCTCGGCATCGCCGGCTTCCACCGCGCGCTGGATCGGCGCCGCACCGCGCCAGCGCGGCAGCAGCGAAGCATGACTGTTGATGCAGCCCAGGCGCGGGGTGTCGAGCACCACCTGCGGCAGGATCAGGCCGTAGGCCACCACCACCATGAGGTCCGGTGCGAGCGCCGCCAGCTCGGCCTGGGCCTCCGGGTCGCGCAGGGTCTGCGGCTGGTACACGGCGATGCCGTGCTCCAGGGCGAGCTGCTTCACCGGGCTGGGCGTGAGCTTCTGTCCACGACCGGCCGGGCGATCCGGCTGGCTGTACACGGCGATGATCTGGTGGGGCGTGTCGAGCAGGGCCTTGAGGTGCTCGGCGGCGAACTCGGGGGTGCCGGCGAAGACGATGCGCAGTGCTTCGGTCATGGGGACTCGCTAAAGAAAAAGGCTTGCCTTCAGGCTAAGTGAGAACTGCTGCGCTCGGTTATGCCGCGTCAAAAACAGGCTCAGAATGCTCATGTACAACTCGTACACTCCGCTTCTTCGCCTGTTTTTTCCTTGCCTAACCTTCGCTCGCGACGTTCTCACTTAGCCTGGAGCAAGCCTTTATATAGATGTTGTGGCTCAAGCTCGCTGGCGGTGCTGCTTTTCCAGCTTTTTCTTGATGCGATCACGCTTCAGGTTAGACAGGTAATCGACGAACAGCTTGCCGTTGAGGTGATCGCACTCGTGCTGGATGCACACGGCCAGCAGGCCTTCGGCGATCAGTTCGTAGGGCTTGCCGTCCCGATCCAGGGCCTTGATCCTGACTTTCTGCGGGCGGTCCACATTCTCGTAGAACCCCGGCACGGACAGGCAGCCTTCCTGGTATTGGTCCATCTCGTCGGTCAGCGACTCGAACTCGGGGTTGATGAAGACCCGCGGCTCGGACTTGTCCTCGGACAGGTCCATGACCACCACGCGCTTGTGCACGTTGACCTGGGTCGCTGCCAGGCCGATCCCGGGCGCGTCATACATGGTTTCGAACATGTCATCGATCAACTGACGCAATTCGTCGTCGACCACATCCACCGGTTTGGCGATGGTGCGCAGCCGTGGATCGGGAAATTCGAGGATGTTTAAGATCGCCATAAGGGTTTGTGATGCACTTGTGGAATAAAGTCAAAATCCGCTGCTAAGATGATGAGCAGCATTGAAAAACGGCTTCACGCCGCGGCCCTACTGGGTTTTAGTCGCGGCGCTAGGGCGCTCCACGTGAAGACACATAATAAAGGGATTCACCGCATGAGGAAATCACTACTCGCCCTGCTGCTGCTCGCCGCAAGCGGCTTGGCCCAGGCCGAAGTGCAGCTCAAGGAAGGTCACCCCGACCGTTATACGGTAGTCAAGGGCGACACTCTCTGGGACATTTCCGGAAAATTTCTCAGCCAGCCATGGAAGTGGCCGGAAATCTGGCACGCCAACCCTCAGGTTGAAAACCCGCACCTGATCTACCCAGGCGACCAACTGAGCCTGGTCTATGTCGACGGCCAGCCGCGCTTGATGCTCAACCGTGGTGAGTCCCGCGGCACCATCAAGCTGTCGCCGAAAGTGCGCAGCACGCCGATGGCCGAAGCGATTCCGACCATTCCGCTGGACGCCATCAACAGCTTCCTGCTGAGCAACCGCATCGCCAATTCGCCGGAAGAGTTCCAGGCCGCCCCGTACATCGTCGCCGGTAACAACGAAGGCGTGATCAGTGGTGCCGGTGACCGTGTGTATGCCCGTGGCAGTTTCGACGAGAACGCACCGGTGTACGGCATCTTCCGCCAGGGCAAGACCTACATCGACCCGGATACCCAGGAATTCCTGGGCATCAACGCCGATGACATCGGCGGTGGCGAGATCATCGCTGAGGAAGGCGACATCGGTACCATGAACCTGACGCGCACCACCCAGGAAGTTCGCTTGGGCGACCGTCTGTTCCATACCGAAGAACGCGCGATCAACTCGACCTTCATGCCCAGCGAGCCGACCACCGAGATCAACGGCCTGATCCTCGACGTGCCGCGCGGCGTGACCCAGATCGGTCAGTTCGATGTGGTGACCCTGAACAAGGGCACCCGCGATGGCCTGATCGAAGGCAACGTGCTGGCCATCTACAAGACCGGTGAAACCGTCCGTGACCGCATCACCGGTGAGTCGGTGAAGATCCCGGACGAGCGTGCCGGCCTGGTCATGGTTTTCCGCACCTATGAAAAGCTCAGCTACGGCCTGGTCCTGGGGGCCAACCGTTCGCTGGCGCTGATGGACAAGGTGCGCAACCCGTAATACCGGCAAGCCCCGTGGACCAGGGTGCGTGATGCATGCGCCCTGGTCCACGGGGCTTTGTCTTTTCAGCCCCCCCAGCGACCACGGATCGGTCATCGGGTGTACCACGATCAAGGACGATCGCCATGCCGCCATCCCCGCGTTATTGCATTTCCCCCGCCGAACTCGAAGCCCGCCTGCGTCTGCACAGCCTGCCTGAACTGGGGCCACGGCGTTTTCGTACCCTGCTCACTGCCTTCGACTCCGCCTCGGCCGCATTGAGTGCGCCGGCTGCCGCCTGGCGTTCCCTGGGCTTGCCAAGCGCGTGCGCCGATGCCCGGCGCAGTGTCGAGGTGCGCGAATGCGCCGGCCACGCCTTGGCCTGGCTGGAGCAGCCCGGCCATTCACTGTTGATGTGGGATGACCCGAGCTATCCGGGTCTGCTCGCCGAACTGAGCGATGCGCCGCCGCTGCTGTTCGTCGACGGCGACCCCGCCCTGCTGGAGCAACCGCAGCTGGCCATGGTCGGCAGTCGGCGCGCCTCCCGCCCCGGCCTGGATACGGCGCAACGCTTCGCCCGCAGTCTGGCGGCCGGAGGCTTCGTCATCACCAGCGGGCTGGCCCTGGGCATCGACGGCGCGGCCCATCAGGGGGCCCTGGATGCCGGGGGCAAGACCATCGCCGTGCTGGGCACCGGCTTGTGTTGCCTGTATCCGGCGCGGCACAAGGCACTGGCGGCGAACATCGTCGCCGGGGGCGGTGCCCTTATTTCCGAGTTGCCGCTGTCCAGTCCGCCCCATGCCAGCAACTTTCCGCGGCGCAACCGCATCATCAGCGGACTGTCCCTCGGGGTGCTGGTGGTCGAGGCCAGCCCGTCCAGCGGCTCGCTGATCACCGCGCGCCTGGCTGCCGAGCAGGGGCGCGAGGTGTATGCGATCCCCGGCTCGATCCACCACCCAGGCGCCCGTGGTTGTCACCAGTTGATCCGTGATGGCGCCACGTTGGTGGAAAGCATCGAGCACATCCTCGAAGCCCTGCGGGGCTGGCAGGCCGTGCCGCTGCAGCGCGAGGCCGACAGCCCGCCCGAGCGGCCGGCCCATCCGCTGCTCGACCTGCTGCACGCGGCGCCGCACAGCAGCGAAGCCCTTGCGGTGGCGAGCGGCTGGTCACTGTCGGAGGTGTTGGTGGCGCTGACCGAGCTGGAGCTGGAGGGGCGTGTGGCCTGTGAGGCCGGGCGCTGGGTCGGGCGCTGAGCGCGACAGGGTTTCGCAAGCGCCATCGAGCTTGGATACACTGCCGTCAGCCTTTATCGGGAGCGTCATTCATGGTCAGCAGTTGGCAGGTGCAACACGCAGCGCGGGTAGTGAGTCAGGGTGGGGTGATTGCCTACCCGACCGAAGCGGTCTGGGGACTGGGGTGTGATCCCTGGGATGAACTGGCCGTGGACCGGCTCCTGGCGCTGAAGAACCGCCCGATGCACAAGGGGTTGATCGTGGTGGCCGACGACATCCGCCAGTTCGACTTCCTCCTGGAGGACCTGCCTGATGTCTGGCAGGAGCGCCTGGCCGGCAGCTGGCCGGGCCCGAACACCTGGCTGGTGCCGCACCAGGGACGACTGCCCGAATGGATCACCGGCGAGCACGACAGTGTGGCGCTGCGGGTCACCGATCACCCGCTGGTGCAGGCGCTGTGCGCCCTCACCGGCCCGCTGGTGTCCACCTCGGCGAATCCGGCCGGCCGCCCCTCGGCGCGCTCCCGCCTGCGGGTGGAGCAGTACTTCCCTGGCCAACTGGACAAGGTGCTGGGCGGCGCTTTGGGTGGGCGCAAGAACCCCAGCCTGATCCGCGACCTGCGCACCGGCGATGTGATTCGGCCTTCCTGAGCCCCGCGACGCCAGAGCCAAAGCTCGCCGCTAAAGCGCCTCTCACAGGGGCACACCGGCTCGTGGGAGGCGCTTAAGCCGCGATGACCGGTTACGGCAATAGGATGGTGGAACCGGTGGTCTGCCGGCCGCTGAGGGCGGTCTGGGCGGCAGCGGCGTCCTTGAGCGCGTAGCGGTTGCTGATGTCCACCTGCAGCTTGCCGCTGGCGATCATGCCGAACAGGTCATCGGCCATGGCCTGCAGGCGCTCCGGGGTGTCGGCGTAGCTGGCCAGGGTGGGACGGGTGACGTACAGCGAGCCCTTCTGCGCCAGGATCCCCAGGTTGACGCCGCTCACCGCGCCGGAGGCGTTGCCGAAGCTCACCAGCAAGCCGCGGGGCGCCACGCAGTCCAGCGACGTTTCCCAGGTGTCCTTGCCCACGCCGTCATAAACCACCGGGCACTTCTTGCCATCGGTCAGCTCCAGCACGCGCTGGGCGACGTTCTCGTGGCTGTAGTCGATGGTGGCCCAGGCGCCCTGCTCCTTGGCCCGTGCAGCCTTCTCCGCCGAACTGACCGTGCCGATCAATTTGACCCCAAGGGCCTTGGCCCATTGGCAGGCCAGCGAGCCGACACCGCCGGCCGCCGCGTGGAACAGGATGGTCTCGCCGCCTTGCAGGTCATAGGTCTGGCGCAGCAGGTACTGCACGGTGAGGCCCTTGAGCATCACCGCGGCTGCTTGTTCGAAGCTGATGGCGTCGGGCAGTTTCACCAGCTTGCTGGCCGGCAGCACGTGCAGCTCGCTGTAGCTGCCCAAAGGGCCGGTGGCATAGGCCACGCGGTCGCCGACCTGGAACTGGCTGACGCCCTCGCCCACCGCCTCGACGATGCCGGCACCTTCAGTGCCCAGGCTCGATGGCAGGGACGGCGGCTGATAGAGGCCGCTGCGGAAATAGGTTTCGATGAAGTTCAGGCCGATGGCCTGGTTCTGCACGCGAACTTCCCCGGCGCCAGGTGCTGCCGGCTGGTAGTCGGTGTACTCGAGGACTTCTGGGCCGCCGTGCTGGCTGAACTGAATTCGCTTGGCCATTTCAGGCTCCTGTACGGATGAGGATCGAAGGCGGAGCATGCCCGCCCGGGGCGATGAAAGGCACCTATCCAACCGTCCTGATTGATCCGCGTCAACTGCGGTGTGCCGGTTGCTAGTGCTATGCTGCCCGTCGATTTTTGCGGCAGGCCAGACGCCCTGCCGCCCCGACCGTGTTCAAGGTGCCGCCGTGAGTGAACGTACTGAGGCCGTGAAGGCCTACCTGCTCGACCTGCAAGACCGTATCTGTTCCGCCCTGCAAGACGAAGACGGCAGCGCCCGTTTCGTCGAGGATGCCTGGCAGCGTCCGGCAGGGGGCGGCGGCAGGACGCGGGTCATCGAGAACGGCGGGCTGATCGAGAAAGGCGGGGTCAATTTCTCCCACGTCTTCGGCAGCGGCCTGCCGCCCTCGGCCAGTGCCCACCGTCCGGAATTGGCCGGTCGCGGCTTCGAAGCGCTGGGCGTGTCGCTGGTGATCCACCCGCACAACCCCCATGTGCCGACCTCCCACGCCAACGTGCGCTTCTTCATCGCCGAGAAGGAAGGCGAGGAGCCGGTGTGGTGGTTCGGCGGCGGTTTCGACCTCACGCCGTACTACGGCAACGAAGAAGACTGCGTGCACTGGCACCGCGTCGCCGAGCAGGCCTGCGCGCCGTTCGGCGCCGACGTCTACCCGCGCTACAAGGCCTGGTGCGATCGCTACTTCCACATCAAGCACCGCAACGAGCCGCGCGGTGTGGGCGGCCTGTTCTTCGACGACCTGAACGAGTGGGACTTCGACACCAGCTTCGCCTTCCTGCGCGCCATCGGCGATGCCTACCTGGAGGCCTACCTGCCGATTGTCCAGCGCCGCAAGGCCCTGCCCTACACCGAGCAGCAGCGCGAGTTTCAGGCGTTCCGCCGGGGTCGCTACGTCGAGTTCAACCTGGTCTATGACCGTGGCACGCTGTTCGGCCTGCAGTCCGGTGGCCGCACCGAGTCGATCCTCATGTCGCTGCCGCCGCACGTGCGCTGGGGCTACGACTGGAAGGCCGAGCCAGGCACGGAAGAAGCGCGCCTGACCGAGTACTTCCTGACCGACCGCGACTGGCTGGCCGAGTCGTAATCCACGGGGCGGGCCGTCCAGGGTGACGGCCCCGCTCTGCACGCCATCGCGATGCCATGCCGGCGCAGGCATTGGCCTGTATGATCCTCCCGCGCGCGTCGGGTGCCCCACACCCCGACTTCTCCAGCTACGCTGCAACCGTTCAACGCTAAGGATGTTCCATGGACCGCTACGGTGTGTTTGGTAACCCCATCGGCCACAGCAAGTCGCCGCTGATCCACCGTATGTTCGCCGAGCAGACCGGCGAGCCGCTCAGCTACGAGGCGTTGTTGGCGCCGCTGGATGATTTCCGCGGGTTCGCCCAGGCGTTCTTTCGTGACGGCAAGGGCGGCAACGTCACGGTGCCGTTCAAGGAACAGGCCTTCGAGCTGGCGGACGAACTGACGGCCCGGGCTCGCCTGGCCGGCGCGGTGAACACCCTGAAAAAGGGCGATGACGGCCGCCTGCTGGGCGATAACACCGACGGCGCCGGCCTGGTCCGCGACCTCACGGTCAACGCCGGGATCGACCTGCGCGGCAAGCGCATCCTGCTGGTAGGCGCCGGCGGCGCCGTGCGCGGCGTGATCGAGCCGCTGCTGGCGCAGCAGCCGGCCAGCCTGGTCATCGCCAACCGCACGGTGGAGAAGGCCGAACACCTGGCCCAGGTGTTCGACAGCCTGGGGCCGGTGGTCGCCAGCGGTTTCGACTGGATCGACGCCCCGGTCGACCTGATCATCAACGGCACCTCCGCCAGCCTGGCGGGCGAGCTGCCGGCCATCGCGCCGAGCCTGATCGAGCCGGGCCACACGGTCTGCTACGACATGATGTACGGCAAAGGCCTCACCGCCTTCAACCGCTGGGCCGAAGAACACGGCGCCGCGCGGACCCTGGATGGCCTGGGCATGCTGGTCGAGCAGGCAGCCGAGGCGTTCTTCCTGTGGCGCGGCGTGCGCCCGGACAGCGTACCGGTGCTGGCCGAGCTGCGCCGCCAACTGGCGGCCTGATCGGCCATGGATGACGCCAGCCTGCCGCGTATCCAGGGCTACCACGCCCACGTCTACTTCGATGCTCAGACGCTGGACCAGGCCCGGGCGCTGTGCGAGGAAGCGGCGCAACGCTTCCCGCTGAAGATGGGCCGGGTGTACGAGCGGCCGGTGGGGCCGCACCCGGACTGGAGCTGCCAGCTGGCGTTCCGTCCCGAGCTGTTTGGCGAGCTGATTCCCTGGCTTGCCCTCAAGCGCGACGGGCTGGTGGTGTTGGTGCACCCGATCACCGGCAACGACCTGCTCGACCACCGCGACCGCGCCCTGTGGATGGGCGCCGTGCGGCCGCTGAACCTCAGCGTGCTGCGGGACGACCCGCTGTCGCCCGAAGCCTGACCGCGGTCAATCCTCGAAGCGGATCGGGCAGCCTTCGCTGCCCTCGAGCTTGTGAATCTCCTCGATGACATGGGGCCGTGCGCGACGCAGGGTCAGGCTGCGCTGCTGGCTGTGCAGGCGGCGGGCTTCCTGGTGCAGCATTTCCACGCCGGCGTAGTCGATGAAATTCACGTGGTGGGCGTCGATCACCACCCGCTCGCCTTTGCTGCGCTGGATGATCTGCTGCAGATAGTGGCAGGCGCCGAAGAAGATCGAGCCCTCGACCCGCAGCACCTCCTCGTCCCCATCCTTGAAGAATTTCACCCGGGGTTGCGAGGTGCGCTTGAGGTAGAAGAACAGCGAGGCCAGGACCCCGGCGTAGATCGCCGTCTGCAGTTCCAGCAGCAAGGTGGCGAGCAGGGTCAGCAGCATCACCAGCGACTCCGAGCGGCTGACCCGGCGCAACGCGCGCACGCCGGCAATGTCCACCAGCCCCCAGCAGATCAGCAGGATACCCGCCGCCATGCACGGCAAGGGGATATGAGCGATCAGCTCGGCGCCGAACAACGCGAACAGGGCCACCAGCAGCGCGGAAAACACCCCGGCCAGGGGCGAGCGGGCGCCTGCCTGCAGGTTCAGCGCCGAGCGGGTGAAGGAGCCGGCCGACAGGGTGCCGGAGAACCAGGGGCCGAGCATGTTCGACAGGCCCTGGGCGCGCACGTCCTGGTTGGCATCGAGGAACTGCTGCGACTTGCTCGCCAGGGCCCGGGCGATCGACAGGCTGGTGACCAGCCCGAGCATGCCGCAGGCCACCGCTGCCGGCAGTAGCTGGAGGACTGTGGACAGCTGGAACTCCAGGGGCACGAACGGCGGCAGCCGGCCTTCGAAGGCGCTGACCAGGGTGATACCGCCCAGCTGCGCTGGCCAGGCCATCACCAGCAGGCTGCCGAGCACGATACCCAGCAGCAGGGCCGGCGCCCGGGGCCAGAGGCGCCGGATCAGCAGGGTGACGCCGAGGGTGAACGCCGCCAGCAGCAACGCGCGCCAGTCGCTTTCCCCCAGGTGCTGGCCGATGCCGAGCAGGGTGGTCAGGGCCGTGGCCTGGCTGGGGACGCTGATGCCCAGAAAATTGGGCAACTGGCCGATGGCGATCACCAGCGCCGCGCCGAGGGTGAAGCCGAGCACCACCGAGTGCGAGACGAAGTTGACCAGCGCGCCGAAGCGCAACAACCCCAGCAGCCACTGGAACAGCCCGGCGAGGAAGGTCAGCAGCAGCACCCGCGCCACGAACTCATCGCTGCCCGGGGTGGCGAGCTGGCTGACGCTGGTGAACAGGACGATGGAAATGGCCGCCGTCGGCCCGCTGATCAGGTGCCAGGAGGAACCCCACAGGCAGGCGATGATCACCGGCACGATGGCCGCGTACAGGCCGTACTCCGGCGGCAGGCCGGCGATCAGGGCATAGGCGATGGATTGCGGCAGGGCCAGGATCGCGCCGCTCAGCCCCACCAGCAGGTCGTTGCCCAGGCTGCGGCGTTTGACGCCCGGCAGCCAGCGCAGGAAGGGGAACAGGCTGTAGCGGCTGGGTAACGGCATGCGGTCGCTCGGGGTGGAGTAGACGGATGGCGCAGGTGAACAGGGTCATTCGACCAGACCCGGCAGGCAGGAACAACCCGCCCGCCCTGTCTGGTGCGCTGGCAGCCGCCGGCGTGTTACAGCTTGGCCTTCACCGCTGCCGCGCCATCGCCACCGTCGCGGGTGGTGACGCCTTGCAGCCAGCCGTCGATAACCTGGGGGTTGGCCTTGAGCCAGGCCTGGATCGCCTGGGCGTTGCTGGCCTGCTTGCTCAGCACCTGGTCCATGATGGCGTTCTCCATGTCCTGGGTGAACGTCAGGTTGGCCAGCAGCTTGCCCACGTTGGGGCACTGCGCCGCGTAGCCCTTGCGGGCCAGGGTGTTGACGGTGCCGCTCTCGCCGAAATATTTCTCGCCGCCCTTGAGGTACTTCATGTCGTGCTGCACGTTCATCGGGTGCGGGGTCCAGCCGAGGAACACCACGAACTCGTCGCGGCGCACCGCGCGGCCCACCTGCACCAGCATGGCCTGCTCGCTGGACTCCACCAGGGTCCAGTCCTTCAGGCCGAATTCGTTGGCGGCGATCATTTCCTTGATCGACTCGTTGGCCGGCGCGCCCGAGGCGATGCCGTAGATCTTCTTGTCGAATTTGTCGGCGTGCTTCTGCAAGTCGTCGAAGGTTTTCACACCGGCGTCATAGGCGTAGGTCGGCACCGCCAGGGTGTATTCGGTGCCCGTGAGGTTTTCCGCCACCTTGTCGACCTCGCCGCTGGCGACGAACTTGTCGTAGTTGCTCTGCTGCGCCGGCATCCAGTTGCCGAGGAACACATCGACCTGGCCCTTCTGCAGCCCGGCGAAGATGATCGGTACGCCGAGGGTCTGGCTCTGCACCTTGTAGCCCAGGCCGTCGAGTAGGAAGCTGGCGATGCCATTGGTCACGGCGATGTCGCTCCAGCCCGGGTCGCCCAGTTTCACCGTGGCGCAGCTGGCGTCCTCGGCGTGAGCCTGGAATGCGGTGGTGGCCAGTAGCAGGCCACCGGCGAACAGTACGTGTCGTGTGTTCATGCCTTTCTCTCCCCTCAGCTTCTTTGGTTATGGATACAGCGTGGATCATCCGCCGTCGGTGTGCTCCGCGGTCAGGGTTGTGGATAACGGGCGCGGCGCTCGAGGTCATCGAGGTCGATGTGGTTGCGCATGTATTGCTGGCTGGCGTCGACCATCGGCTGGTGATCCCAGCTTTTCAGCTGGCCGCGGGTCAGGGCCTCGGCCACGAAGCGGCGCCGGCGCTGGCTGGCCAGCGTGGCCTGGTGGATGGCCGGAATGTTCCAGCGCTGCCGGGCCTCTTCGACGAAGTCGGCCAGCAGTGCCTGGTGATCGGGACTGGCGGCCAGGTTCTCGCGCTCTTGCGGGTCGTTGCGCAGGTCGAACAGCAGCAGCGGGTCCTGTTCGGAGTAGATGAATTTCCAGTCGCCGCGGCGAATCATCATCAGCGGGCTGACGGTGCCTTCGGCCATGTATTCACCGATCACTTCGTCGTGGCCACCGCGACCGTCGAGGTGCGGCACCAGGGAGCGGCCGTCCAGGTCGAGGCCAGGCTGGAGTTCGCCACCCGCCAGCTCGACGAAGGTCGGCAGCAGGTCCATGGTCGACACCGACTGGCCGACTCGGCGCGGGGCGAAGCGCTTGGGCGCGTGCACCAGCATCGGCACCCGGGCGGCCATTTCGAACCAGTGCATTTTGTACCAGAGGCCGCGCTCGCCCAGCATGTCGCCGTGGTCGCCGGAGAAGACGATGAGGGTGTCCTGGTCCAGTTTGCAGTCCTTGAGTGTCTTCAACAGTTTTCCGATGTTGGCGTCGATGTAGCTGCAGGCGCCGAAGTAGGCACGGCGTGCATCCCTGATCTTGTGTTCCGGCAACGGCTTGTCCCACAGGTCGATGACCTTCATCAGCCGCTGCGAGTGCGGGTCCTGGTCGGCCTGGTCGATGACGTGGCCCGGAAGTGGGATGTCTTCGTCACGGTAAAGGTTCCAGAATTCCTCGGGAATGGTGTACGGGTCGTGAGGGTGGGTCATCGACACGGTGAGGCAGAACGGCTGGTCGGCATTCACCCGCACGTGGTCGTAGAGGTACTGCTGGGCCTTGAACACCACCTCCTCGTCGAAGTCCAGCTGGTTGGTGCGCACGCAGGGCCCGGCCTGCAGCACCGAGGACATGTTGTGGTACCAGCTCAGGCGCTCGTCGGGTGCATCCCAGTTCACCGCCCAGCCATAGTCCGCCGGGTAGATGTCGCTGGTCAGGCGCTCCTCGTAGCCGTGCAACTGGTCCGGGCCGCAGAAGTGCATCTTGCCGGACAGCGCCGTGCGGTAGCCGAGGCGGCGCAGGTAATGGGCGTAGGTCGGCACGTCGGCGGGAAAGTCGGCGGCGTTGTCGTAGGCGCCGATCTTGCTCGGCAATTGGCCGCTGACCAGGGTGAAGCGCGACGGCGCGCAGAGCGGGCTGTTGCAGTACGCCGAGTCGAACACCACGCCTTCTTCTGCCAGGCGGGCGAGGTGCGGCATCTTGATCGGCGAGGCGGCGTCGTGGATGGGCAGGAGGGGCGCGGCCATCTGGTCGGCCATGATGAAGAGGATGTTCGGGCGTTTCATGGCAGCCTGTATTCCATATAGTAGATTTATGCGACAGTGCTGGCTCGATCATCCGGTCGCTGAAGGCACCAGTAAACCCGTTGCTGGCGCATATCTCGGATAACCACAACTTATGTTTGAGCGCATCGAAGGGCTGTCCCTCGACGTGTTGCGGGTGTTCGAGTCCGCCGCGCGTCACCTGAGCTTCACCGCCGCCGCCACCGAACTGGGCACCAGCCAGCCGGCGATCAGCCAGCAGATCAAGCGCCTGGAGCAGCACCTGGCGGTGCGCCTGTTCGACCGCGTGTACCGCGGCATCGCCCTGACCGAGGCCGGCGAGTTGCTGCTGCGTTACGTGCAGGACGGCCTGGAGACCCTGGATGCCGGCGTGCTTGCGGTTACCGCCCGGCAACAGCACGAGGTGCTGCAGGTCGCCACCGACTTCGCCTTCGCCGCCTATTGGCTGATGCCGCGCCTGCAGCGTTTTCACCAGCGCCACCCGGAGGTGGATGTCAGCCTGATCACCAGCGAGCGCGACCTGGGCAGTTTGTCTTCGGAGATCGACGTGGCGATCAGCTTCGGTGACGGCCGCTTCAAGCACGGCGAAGCGCACCTGCTGTTCGGCGAGGAAGTGTTCCCGGTGTGCAGCCCGCAACTGCTCAGGGACCTGCCCGCGGGCGAGGTGCTGCTGAACCTGCCGCTGCTGCACCTGCGTCCCGAAAGCCGTTCGAAGTGGTTCGACTGGAACGGGCTGTTCCGCGCCCTGAACATCGACGGCACTCCTGGCTCCGGCAGCCTGCGCTTCGACAACTACACCCTGCTGATCCAGGCGGCGATCGCCGGCCAGGGTGTGGCCATCGGCTGGCGCCACCTGGTGGACGAGCTGCTCGGCCAGGGCTTGCTGAGCCGCGTCGACGGCCGCTCGATCAGCTCCAGTTTCGGCTATTACGTGGTGCTGCCCGAGCGCAAGCGCCGTGTCCGCCTGGTGCAGCATTTCGTTGAGTGGGTGGCGGACGAGCTGCAGCGCGACGCCCAGCCCGCGTCGGGCATCACCCGGGGCGGCATCGCCATCTGAGCCGATGGTGAGCTGCGCAACCGACGGGCAGGCGCGGTATGATCCGCGCCTGGTTTTTCGAGAGCCCGCCACATGCCCTACCTGCTCGCCGTCACCGTCCTCTGGGCGTTTTCCTTCAGCCTGATCGGCGAGTACCTGGCCGGCCAGGTGGACAGCGATTTCGCGGTGCTGGCGCGGGTCGCGGTGGCGGCGCTGGTGTTCCTGCCCTTTACCCTCTGGCGCGGCTTGCCGTTGCGCCTGCTGGCCGGTTTCTGGCTGGCGGGGGCGCTGCAGTTCGGCATCACCTACCTGTGCCTGTACCGCAGCTTCAGCGTACTGACGGTGCCGGAGGTGCTGCTGTTCACCGTGCTCACGCCGATCTACGTGACCCTGCTCGATGACGCCCTGGCGCGGCGCTTCAACCCCTGGGCACTGGTCGCCGCGCTGGTGGCGGTGGGCGGCGGGGTGATAATTCGCTTCGAGCGCCTGGAAGGCGAATACCTGGTGGGCTTCTTGCTGCTGCAGTTGGCCAACGTGACCTTCGCCGCCGGTCAGGTGCTGTGCCGCCAGTTGCTCATGCGCTACCCGACCGAGCAGCCGCTGCACCGTTTCTTCGGGCATTTCTTCCTGGGTGCGATGGTGCTGGTGGTGCCGTCGTTCCTGCTGTTCGGCAACCCCGACAAGCTGCCGCAGACGGCCGTGCAGTGGGGCGTGCTGTTGTGGATGGGCCTGTTCGCCACGGCGCTGGGGCTGTACTGGTGGGTCAAGGGTAGCGTGCTGGTGGACGCCGGCACCCTGGCGGTGCTCAACGAGCTGCACGTACCGGCCGGGCTGGTGGTCAACCTGCTGATCTGGAACCGCGATGCCGATCTGCCGCGCCTGGCCCTGGGCGGTGCGGTGATTCTCGCCTCGCTGTGGCTCAGTCGTCTGGGCCGCCGGCCGCCGGCCCATTCATCCGGTACTGCGCAGGGCGCTTGACGCTAACTCAGATAAAACCTTCAATTACCGGCGCAATCAGCTGTTTTTCAAGCCATATATCCACGGATGACGTTTTTTCACCGGCATGGAGTGCCTTTTCAGCCACCCCTTGTTCAGTGATCGCTATCGTGAATATTCGTCGCCCCTTCGCCAGCCTTGCCCTGGCCTGCCTGGTCTTCACCGCCTCCGTCCAGGCCCAGACCCCTACGCCCAAACAGCAGGAGCTGGCCTCCGGTAGTGCGCTGCTGGTGGACCTGAGCACCGATAAGGTGCTGTATTCCAGCCACCCCGACCTGGTGGTGCCGATCGCCTCGGTCACCAAGCTGATGACCGCCATGGTCGCCCTCGACGCCAAGCTGCCCCTCGACCAGCAGCTGCCGGTGATCATCCGTGACGTCGACGACATGCGCGGTGTGTTTTCCCGGGTGCGCATCGGCAGCGAAATCAGCCGCCGCGAGATGCTCCTGCTGACCCTGATGTCCTCCGAGAACCGTGCCGCCTCCAGCCTTGCCCACCATTACCCGGGCGGCGTCACGGCGTTCGTCGCGGCGATGAACGCCAAGGCCCGCGCCCTGGGCATGACCCAGACCCGTTATGTCGAGCCAACCGGGCTGTCCGAGCACAACGTGTCCAGCGCCAACGACCTGGTGAAGCTGCTCAAGGCCACCCGCTCCTATCCGCTGATTGGCCAGCTCAGTTCCACCCCGGAAAAGACCGTGGCCTTCCGCAAGCCCAACTACACCCTGGGTTTCCGCAATACCAACGCCCTGACCCGCAAGGCCGACTGGAGCGTGCAACTGAGCAAGACCGGCTTCACCAACAGCGCCGGGCATTGCCTGGTGATGCGCACCACCATGGCCGGCAAGCCAGTGGCCTTCGTGGTGCTGGACGCCTTCGGCAAATACACCCACATGGCCGATGCCAGCCGCCTGCGCAAATGGGTCGAGACCGGCAAGATCACCCCGGTGGCACCCGCCGCCCTGGCCTACAAACAGCAAAAGACGGCGCAGCGCCAGCTGCAGGCGGCGCAATAAGCGCACGCTGTCCGGTGTGACGCCCACACGCCCGCGCTCTGCCGCGGGCGTGTTCGTTTCAGGCCCTCGGAAAGCGCTGCAGGCAGCGGCCCGTCGCGGTTCGTAGCGTCTTGATATCTATGTGCTTTTCGTTGGGTTTCGACGTCTTCACAAGGTATGCTCCGATGCAATTACCCACGTACATGCACGGATACATTCATCTGGATTCACGGCGCTGGAGTGCTTTTTGCTTACAGCCACCGTGCGGTGCCGTGTCTCTGGTTTCTACCCTGGTGGCGGTTATCCGTGCCGATCGGAAAGAGGATTCTTGATGGAACATAACATCCCCTTGATCACGACCCTGGCGGGTGGCTTCGGCCTGGCGCTGATATTCGGTTTCATCGCGGAAAAACTGAAGCTGCCCGCGCTGATCGGCTACCTGTGCGCCGGCATCATGCTCGGCCCCTTCACGCCGGGTTTCGTTGCCGACATCAAACTGGCACAGGAACTGTCCGAGATCGGCGTCATGCTGCTGATGTTCGGGGTCGGTCTGCACTTTTCCCTCGGCGACCTGATGTCGGTGAAAAAAATCGCCGTACCCGGGGCCGTGGTGCAGATGTCCCTGGCCACGGTGCTCGGCCTGGGGATCGCCTACTGGTGGGGCTGGAGTTTTGGCGGCGCATTGGTGTTCGGCCTGTCGCTGTCCTGCGCCAGTACCGTGGTCCTGCTCAAGGCCTTGGAATCGCGGGGCATTCTGGATTCGATGAATGGCCGTATCGCGGTCGGCTGGCTGGTGGTCGAGGACCTCGCCACCGTCATGGTGCTGGTACTGCTGCCGCCGCTGGCCGGTGTGCTCGGGGGCAACGTGGATGCGGCCGGTGGCAGCGACCCGCTGTGGTACACCATTGGCATTACCCTGTTGCAGGTGGCCGGCTTTCTGGTGGTGATGCTGGTGGCGGGCCGTCGCGTGCTGCCGTGGTTGCTGCTGCAGGTGGCCAAGACCGGTTCGCGTGAGCTGTTCACCCTGTCGGTGATCGCCGCCGCCATCGGCATCGCCTACGGCGCGGCCATGCTGTTCCATGTGTCGTTCGCCCTGGGCGCGTTCTTCGCCGGCATGGTGATGCGCGAGTCCGACCTCAGCCATCGCGCCGCCGAAGAATCCCTGCCGCTGCGTGACGCGTTCGCGGTGCTGTTCTTCGTCTCCGTCGGCATGCTGTTCGATCCGATGGTGATCGTCGAGGAGCCGCTGCACGTGCTGGCGGTGGTGGCGATCATCGTGGTCGGCAAGTCGATCGCCGCGGCGGCCCTGGTCATGGCCTTCCGGTATCCGCTGAACACCGCCCTGACCGTCGCGGCCAGCCTGGCGCAGATCGGCGAGTTCTCCTTCATCCTGGCGGGCCTGGGTATCTCGCTCGGGTTGATGCCGCAGGAGGGACTCAGTCTGGTGCTGGCCGGGGCGCTGATCTCCATCGCCCTCAATCCGGTGGTGTTCGGCCTGATCAAGCCGCTCAAGGCGATGGCGCTCAAGCGCTCGGCCCTGGCTCGCCGTCTGGAGCACCGCGAAGACCCGCTCTCGGTGCTGCCGATGAGCACCGAGAAGAAATACCTCGAAGGCCAGGTGGTGCTGGTCGGTTACGGCCGCGTGGGCCGGCGCATCAGCCGCGCGCTGCAGGAGCGCAACATCCCGTTCGTGGTGGTCGAGCAGAACCGCGAGCGCGTGGAGCAGATCCGTGCCCAGGGCGTGGCGGCGGTCAGTGGTGACTCGGCCGAGCCGGGCACGCTGATCCAGGCCCACATCATGAAAGCGGCAATGCTGGTGATCGCCACCCCGGACCCGCTCAATGTGCAGCGCATGACCGAAACCGCCCGTGCCCTGAACCCGGGAATCGAGATCGTGATCCGCACCCACAGCGCCGACGCCGTGGAAATCTTCCGCCGCGACAACCTGGGCCAGGTGTTCTTCGACGAGGAAGAGCTGGCGCGCGGGATGAAGAGCTACATCCTGTCGAAGTTCGGACCGGACGAGCACAAGGCGCAAGCAGCACACGGTGGCCACTGAGGACTACCGGAAATGAAAAAGGCCGCGACAGATGTCGCGGCCTTTTTCATTGGCTCGGTACAGCGTCCGGCTGCCCTGGCCAAGGCCAGGACCACCGGTCTTGCATCAGCCCAGCATTTCCAGGCCGAGCTGGATGGCGACCCAGATGGCCAGCACGGTGGACAGGCCCAGGGCAATGTTCTCGAACCAGTTGTTGCGGTACTGACCCAGCAGCTTCTTCTGGTTGGACATGATCAGCAGGCCCAGGGAAATGATCGGCAGGCCGACGATGTTCAGGGCGTTGACCGCGATGGTCAGGGTCACGAAGTCCGGCATGCCGGGCAGCGACCACACCAGCGGGGTGACCAGGATGAAGATCATGAACCACTTGTGCAGCGGGTCCTTCTGGAGCTGGTCGCCGTACTTGGCGCGACGCTCCGGACGGGTGTGGTGCAGGGCGTCGGTGATCAGCATCGGGAAGGCGGTGGTTTTGCCCACGACGCTGGCGAACAGGGTGGCGGACACACCGACGAAGAAGATGTACCAGCCGGTCGGGCCGAAGAACATTTCCAGGGCGGCGCCCAGGTCGTTCAGGGTTTCCACCTTCAGGCCGTTCGGACGCAGGATTTCCGCACCGACCACCCAGATCGCCAGGTTGATCACGATGCCGACGAAGACCGCGAACAGCAAGTCATTGCGCTGGATGCGCTTGTGCTCGGGACCGGTCCAGCCCTTCTGTTTCATGACGTAGGGGTGGACGAAGTTGGCGATCGAGCCGGCGACCGCGCCGATGATCGATACGGCCACCAGCAGCGCGCCATGCACGCCTTCATCGCTCGGGATACTGAAGCCGAAGGTGCCGGACACGATGCCGCCCACGTCCGGACCGGACATCACGGCCAGGGACAGGAAGGCCAGGGTCATGATCGCCAGCAGTCCTTTCATCACGCCTTCGATGAGGCTGTAGATGCTGCGGCCGACCAGCAGCCAGACGCCCAGTACCACGGCGAAGGCGCACAGCAACGGGCGGTCCAGGTGCAGCAGTGTGGACAGCGCCTCGCCGGCGCCCTTGATCATGTAGGCGTTCATCAGGTGGCCCATGAACAGCGCGTAGCCGAACAGGAACCAGGCGAAACTCGGGTGCAGCTGTGCATAGCCGCCGAGGATGGACATCCCCTGGTTATTGCAGAGCTGGAAGCGGGCGATGATGTTGACGATGAGGAAGCGCAGCAGCAGCGAAACGGCCAGTACCCACATCATCGCGTAGCCGTAGTTGGCGCCCGCGACGGAGGAGGTGATCAGGTCGCCTGCACCGAGCCAGGACAGCACCGCGATGATGCCGGGGCCGAGCAGTTTGATCATTTTGGTGAACGGGTTTGTAGAAGCCGAGCCGGCAGCAACGCCGTTCTCGGCCACGTCTGTACGAGCCATGGGTGGAAATCTCCATCTTGTTTTTGTTTGGAGCAGCGAACTAACGGAGATAAGACATCATACAAATCATTTTGTTGCAAATGCTCGATGAGAGCTTTGTGCGAGCCGTCGACAAGCGGTTTAGGCGCTCTGGCACAGTGCTATTGCGGATTTTTGCTTGTCGCCGGAAACCGGTTCTTGAGATCAGGCAGTGATGTAGATGTAGGATGTCCGACATGATAATTTTCACCCGACGCCGCTGTGAGCTGGCGTTACCATCGGCATCCATCGACAGGCCGGGCTGACCGGCTACCGCCACGCACCGTTTGTGAGGAGACGCCCATGACTTCATCTGCCCCGCGCGCCCAGTTGTTGATGATGGGGCCGCTGCTGCCGGCCCTGGTGACCCGCATCGAGCAGGATTACTGCGTGCACCGCTTCTGGGAAATCACGGATCAGGAAGGTTGGCTGCGTGCCTACGGCGGTGCCATCGACGGGATCGCTACCAGCGGCGTGTTCGGCGCCCCGGCGGACCTGATCGGTCGCCTGCCCCAGCTCAAGGCCATCATCAGTTTCGGTGTCGGCTACGATTCCATCGACGTGGACGCCGCCCGTGCCCGCGGCGTGGTGGTGACCAACACCCCGGAAGTGCTCAACGACTGCGTGGCCGACACGGCCGTGGCCAACCTGCTGGCGTTGGGTCGGCGCATTTGCGAGGCCGACCGTTTCGTGCGCCGCGGCGACTGGCTGCAGGGGCGCTTCCCGCTGACCCACAGCATCGGCGGCAAGGTCTGCGGCATCGTCGGCATGGGCAACATCGGCCGCGCCATCGCCAAGCGCGTGGAGGCCTTCGGCATGTCGGTGATCTACCACAACCGCCGCCGCCGCGATGACATCGACTACCCCTACTACGAAGACCTCAACGCCCTGCTCGCGGCCTGCGACTACGCGGTGCTGGTGGTGCCAGGCGGGGTGTCCACCGACGGCCTGATCGGCGCCGAACAGCTCAAGGCCCTGGGGCCCAAGGGTTGCCTGGTGAACATCGCCCGGGGTTCGGTGGTGGACGAGGCGGCGCTGGTCCAGGCGCTGCAGGACGGCACCATCGCCGGCGCGGCCCTGGACGTGTTCGCCGAAGAACCGAAAGTGCCGTCCGCCCTGTTGGCGCTGGACAACGTGGTGCTGACCCCGCACATCGGCAGCGGCACCCACGAAACCCGCCAGGCCATGGCCGATCTGTTCTACGACAACCTCGACGGCTTCTTTCGCGAGGGCAAGGCGGTCACACCGGTGGCATAACCGCTAGGGGAAGGAGCGAGAGCTCGCGGGCAATCGGATTGCCGCCCAGCCGCTCTTGCAAGTGCGTAGCCCGGTCGGACAAAGCCCGTAGCCTGGGTTGAGCGAAGCGATACCCGGGGAGCGCTGCGTATCGCCACCGCCTCAAGCCGCCCAAAGCAAAACGCCCGATGCAGAGCATCGGGCGTTTTTGGTTTCAGCAAGCAGGAACAGGATCAGCGACGAGCGCCGCGTACCCCTTCGGCCAGCTGGGCGCACAGCTCCAGCACACCGTCGACGGCCTTGTCGGCGCTTTCGGCATTGGCGATCTGGTCGATCAGCGCCGAGCCCACCACCACGCCGTCGGCCAGGCGGGCGATGGTCGCTGCGTGATCGGGGGTGCGGATGCCGAAGCCGATGCTGATCGGCAGGTCGGTGTGGCGGCGCAGGCGGGCCACGGCTTGTTCGACGTGCTCGAGGGTCGCCGAACCGGCACCGGTGACACCGGCCACCGACACGTAGTACACGAAGCCGGAGCTGCCGTTGAGGACCTTGGGCAGACGCTTGTCGTCGGTGGTCGGGGTGGTCAGGCGGATGAAGTCCAGGCCGGCGGCCTGGGCCGGGTCGCACAGGTCGACGTTATGTTCGGGCGGCAGGTCGACCACGATCAGGCCGTCGACACCGGCGGTCTTGGCGTCGTCGATGAAGCGCGCCACCCCGTACTTGTGGATCGGGTTGAAGTAACCCATCAGCACCAGCGGCGTGGTCTGGTCGCCCTCGCGGAATTCGCGAACCATGCGCAGGGTCTTGGCCAGGTCCTGCTTGCCGGCCAGGGCGCGGATGTTGGCCAGCTGGATCGCCGGGCCATCGGCCATCGGGTCCGTGAACGGCATGCCCAGCTCGATCACATCGGCACCCGCCTTCGGCAGGCCCTTGAGGATCGCCAGGGAGGCGTCGTAGCTGGGGTCGCCGGCGGTGATGAACGTGACCAGGGCGGCACGGTTCTGTTCTTTCAGCTCGGCGAAGCGGCTTTGCAGGCGGCTCATCAGTGTTTCTCCTGCTGCGATTGTTCCATGTGGTGCATGACGGTCTGCATGTCCTTGTCGCCGCGGCCGGACAGGTTGATCACCATCAGGTGGTCCTTCGGCAGGGTCGGCGCGCGCTTGAAGGCTTCGGCCAGGGCGTGGGACGACTCCAGCGCCGGGATGATGCCCTCCAGGCGACAGCACTGGTGGAAGGCCTCCAGGGCTTCGTCGTCGGTGATCGAGGTGTATTCGACGCGGCCGATGTCGTGCAACCAGGCGTGTTCTGGGCCGATGCCCGGGTAGTCGAGGCCGGCGGAAATCGAGTGGGCGTCGATGATCTGGCCGTCGTCGTCCTGCAGCAGGAAGGTGCGGTTGCCGTGCAGCACGCCCGGTACGCCGCCGTTCAGGCTGGCGGCGTGCTTGCCGGATTCGATGCCATGGCCCGCGGCCTCGACACCGACGATCTGCACGCTCTGGTCATCCAGGAACGGGTGGAACAGGCCCATGGCGTTGGAGCCGCCGCCGATGCAGGCAACCAGGCTGTCGGGCAGGCGGCCTTCTTTCTCCTGGAGCTGGTCGCGGGTTTCCTTGCCGATCACGGCCTGGAAGTCGCGGACCATCGCCGGGTACGGGTGCGGGCCGGCCACGGTGCCGATCAGGTAGAAGGTGTCATGGACGTTGGTCACCCAGTCGCGCAGGGCTTCGTTCATCGCATCTTTGAGGGTGCCGGTACCGGCGACCACCGGGATCACGGTGGCGCCCAGCAGCTTCATGCGGAACACGTTGGCCTGCTGGCGATCGATGTCGGTGGTGCCCATGAAGATCACGCATTCCATGCCGAAGCGGGCGGCCACGGTGGCGGTGGCCACGCCGTGCATGCCGGCGCCGGTCTCGGCGATGATGCGTTTCTTGCCCATGCGCTTGGCCAGCAGGATCTGGCCGATGCAGTTGTTGATCTTGTGCGCGCCGGTGTGGTTCAGCTCTTCGCGCTTGAGGTAGATCTTCGCGCCGCCGCAGTGCTCGGTCAGGCGTTCGGCGAAATACAGCGGGCTCGGGCGGCCCACGTAGTCGCGCTGGAAGTAGGCCAGCTCCTTGGCGAACTCCGGATCCTGCTTGGCCTTCTCGTACTCGGCGGCCAGGTCGTGGATCAGCGGCATCAGGGTTTCAGCGACGTACTGACCACCGAAGTGGCCAAACAGGCCGGTGGTATCCGGGCCGGTGCGTAAAGAGGTCATGGCGTGCTCCTGCTCTGGCTTCCCTCGCAGGCCAGTGGCTGACGGGAGGGAGAGTGGGTGATGGGGGCATTCTATCGCCCCTGTCCGGCAGGAAAAGCGATTAGATTGAGAAAATACGTCAGAAAAACTCACGAATAGTCGCCGCCACACCCGTGACCCGCTGCACAACCCGGTGACCGGCGCGGCAGAGCGCAGAACTCGCTGTCGGCCACCCGGTCACAGGTGCAGGCGGCCAAGGGGGCCGCGCAAGGGAGAGAGCGCAATGCACAAGGCATTGGGAGTGGGGGTGGTGTGGGCCGTGCTGGTCGGGAGCGCCCAGGCGCAGCCGCTGGAACTCGGCGGCATCGGTGTGTCCCGTGACGTGCCCTGCAAAGGCCAGGACGTAGTCATCACCGGCAACGGCAATCAATTCATCCTCAGCGGCGACTGCGGCCAGGTCGAGGTGCACGGCTCCGAACATGTCGTGCAGTTGGGCAATGCCGCCAGTTTGGCGGTGACCGGTGGGGAGAACCGCATCGACGCCGCTCGCATCGGTGGCCTGCAGGTCGAAGGCACCGATCAACAGGTGAGCGCCCAGGTCGAGGGCGACGGCAAGCCGGCTGCGGTGGCGGTATACGGCGCGGACAACGTGCTCAGGCTCGACTTCCATGGCCCGGTTCAGGTCGAGGTCAATGGCAGTGGCCAGCAGGTGAACTGGCAGGGCGACGAGCCGGAAATCGCCACCAGTGGCATCGATCACCGCATCGAGCGGCAGTGAGCCCGTGCGCGGATTGGCGCCTGCCGGGGAAAGGGATTAGATTGTCCCGACCTGTCAGAAAAAGTCACCGCTAGCATGAGCCGAGAACTGCCCCCGCTGAACGCCCTGCGCGCCTTCGAAGCCGCCGCCCGGTTGCAGAGTGTCAGCCGTGCTGGCGACGAACTGCACGTGACCCACGGAGCGGTCAGCCGGCAGATCCGCATGCTGGAAGAGCAGCTCGGCCTCACCCTGTTCGACAAGGACGGCCGTGGCGTAAAGCTCACCGACGCAGGTGTGCGTTTGCGCGACGCGGCGACCGATGCCTTCGAGCGCCTGCGCGACACCTGCGCCGAGTTGAAGCGGCAGACCGAAGATGCCCCCTTCGTGCTGGGTTGCCCGGGCAGCCTGCTGGCGCGCTGGTTCATTCCGCGCCTGGACCGCCTCAACCGCGAGTTGCCGGAACTGCACCTGCAGCTCTCGGCCAGCGAGGGCGAGCTCGATCCGCGTCGTCCTGGCGTCGACGCCACCCTGCTGTTCGCCGAGCCGCCCTGGCCGGTGGACATGCAGGTGCACGAACTGGCCGCCGAGCGCATCGGCCCGGTGCTCAGCCCCCGCTATTCACGGCATGGCGCCTTGGTGCAGGCCTCGCCTGACAGCCTGCTCGGCGAACCCTTGCTGCACACCGTTTCCCGCCCCCAGGCGTGGCCGCAATGGGCGGCGGCTCATGGCTTGCCGGATGCGGCACTGCGGCTCGGCCAGGGCTTCGAGCACCTGTATTACCTGTTGGAAGCCGCCACTGCCGGCCTGGGCGTGGCCATCGCGCCACAACAACTGGTGGCTGACGACCTGGCTGCTGGTCGACTGGTGGCGCCCTGGGGCTTCGTCGAAACCGAGGCGCGGCTGGCGCTGTGGGTGCCGACCCGGCGTACGGATCGCCGGGCCGAGCGCCTGGCGGCCTGGCTGCGCAACGAGTTGAGCTGATGGCTCACGCCCCACTGTAAGTTTTGTAAAAATCTGCGGGACATGGGGGGCTTGGTTCGTCTTCATGGAAGCGATGCGGTTTTCTGCCTGCCGCCAGCTAATCTGAACGCAAGGTGGTGTTCGCCTGTCTGCACAGGACGAGCACCTGTTTCCCAACCCGAGGAGAGCGTTCATGTCGGATCACCACACCTACAAGAAAATCGAAATCGTCGGTTCTTCGCGCACCAGCATCGAAGAAGCCATCAACAATGCCCTGGAGGAATGCGCCAAGTCGGTGCGCAACCTGGAATGGTTCGAGGTCGTCGAGACTCGAGGGCATATCGAGAACGGCAAGGTCGGTCACTATCAGGTGACCCTCAAGGTCGGGTTCCGCATCGGCAACAGCTGATTCGCCGGCGACTGTCCGTCAGCCTGCTTACCCATTGGTGGCTATAGCACCGAAAAGTGCCTTCTGGTCGTGTGGGCTGGTAATCCTTAGGATGAGCCCAACCCTTTGACTCGGGTATTGGCGCCCTGTGGCGCCGTACACCCTGTAACCAGACAGGCAGGCCGATGAGCGTATTAGCGAACACTAAGTTCTCCATTCTCGACCTTGCTCCGATCCGCGACGATGGCGGCCCGGAGCAGGCGTTGCACAATTCCCTGGCGCTGGCGCAGCATGCCGAGCGCCTGGGCTTCACCCGCTTCTGGGTGGCCGAGCACCACAACATGGACGGCATCGCCAGTTCGGCCACCGCCGTGCTGCTCGGTTACCTGGCCGCCGGCACCTCGACCATCCGCGTCGGTTCCGGCGGGGTGATGCTGCCCAACCACGCGCCGCTGGTGATTGCCGAGCAGTTCGGCACCCTCGCCACCCTCTATCCGGGGCGCATCGACCTGGGCCTGGGGCGTGCCCCCGGTGCCGACCAGTACACCGCCCATGCCCTGCGCCGCGAGCGTTCGGGCAGCGCCGACGATTTCCCCGCGGATGTCGCGGAGCTGCAGCGTTACCTCGGCCCGCGCACGCCGGACCAGCGCGTGATCGCCATGCCGGGCACCGGCACCCAGGTGCCGATCTGGCTCCTGGGCTCCAGCCTGTTCAGCGCCCAGCTGGCCGGCGAGCGCGGGCTGCCCTACGCCTTCGCCTCGCACTTTGCCCCGCGCTACATGCACGAGGCGATCCGCGTGTACCGCAACCACTTCAAGCCGTCCGAGGTGCTGGACAAGCCCTACGTGATGCTCGGCGTGCCGCTGCTGGCCGCCGACACCGACGAGCAGGCCAACCACCTGGCGACCTCGGCCTACCAGCGCATCCTGGCGTTGATTCGCGGCCAGAGCCTGGTGCAGCGTCCGCCGGTCAAGAGCATGGAAGGCCTGTGGCTGCCCCACGAGATGGATGCGGTCGGCAGCTTCTTCGGCATGGCCATGGTCGGCGGCCCGGAGAAGGTGCGGGCGCGCCTGGAAGTGCTGCTGGAGCAGACCGGGGCGGACGAGCTGATCTTCACCTGCGACATGTACGACTTCGCCGATCGCCTGCACGCCTTCGACATTCTTGCCAGCCTGCGCTGAGCCGTTCGCGGTCGAACTTGTGCCGCCGTTGCCGTTCTCAATCCTGTACCCCAACGAACCTGGAGATACCGGATGAAGAAGACAGCATCAGCCCACTGGCAAGGTGGCATCAAGGACGGCAAGGGCACCATTTCGACCCAGAGCGGCGCGCTGAAGCAGTCACCCTACGGCTTCAACACCCGCTTCGAAGACAAGCCGGGCACCAACCCGGAAGAGCTGATCGGGGCGGCCCACGCGGGCTGCTTTTCCATGGCGCTGTCCAAGGAGCTGGGCGAAGCGGGCATGACCGCCGAAAGCATCGACACCACCGCCGAGGTGATACTGGACAAGGTCGATGGTGGTTTCTCCATCAGCGCCGTGCACCTCACCCTCAAGGCGAAGATTCCCGGCGCGGACCGTGCGGCGTTCGAGAAGGCCGTGGAAACCGCCAAGAGCGGCTGCCCGGTGTCCAAGGTGCTGAACGCCGAGATCACCCTGGAAGCGACCCTCGAGAGCTGACCCGACAGCCGTCGGTCAGCAACGGCCCGGGGTCAGAAAATGCCGCAGCGCAGGATCTCGCCTCGGGCCAGCACGTTGCGCTGGTCGTCATACAGCCACGCCTGGGCACTCATGATTGCGGTGCGGGCTTCCATGCGGTAACGCTTGCCCGCTTCGAAGTTGTCGTAGCGGATGCGGATTTCGCAGGTGCGTTGCATTGGCTCCGACATGATGGTGCCGCCCGAATGCACCTCGAACTGATAGCGCGCTTCCAGCTCGTGCGCCCCCGGCGTGACCTGGAAGTAGCGGCCGTCGTTCAGGCGCTCGCCGTCCAGCCGGTTGGCCATCAGCAGGTCGCTGGCGGTGGCATAGAGGTCGACCCAGGCCTGGTTCGGGTCCGGCTTGGGCAGTGGCGAGGAACAGCCGGCGAGGATGGACAGGCTGGCAATCAGGGCGAGCAGGCGCATGGCAGTGGATCCTGGGAGTGGCGGGCATCGCCTGGCTGGCGCTAGATCGCGCCGCAGCGGCCTTCTCGGCCCCTTACCAACAGGCGGTTCTGTGCATCGTAGAGTTTCGACCAGGTGCGAAAGCCGATGTTTCCGGCTTCCAGCCGATAGCGCTGGCCGGCATTGAATTCATCATAGGTCAGCAGCACCTGGCAGTCGCGGGGCAGCGGCTGGGACGTGGCGCCGATGTTGCTGGCGTCGACGTTGAAACGCAGGTGGGCCTGCAGCTCGCGGGTGCCCGGTGCGACCTGGAAGAAACGCGTGTCGTCCAGCGGCTTGTCGTCCACCTCGATGGCCAGCAGTTCGCTGGGCGCCTGGGTCTCCAGGTCGATCCAGGCCTGGCCCGGGTCGTGGGCCGGCAGCCAGGCGCAACCGCCCAGGCCCAGCAGGATGATGGTCAGCAAGGATAGGCGCATGCGTAACTCCAAGACGTGGGGCGAAAAGGCGCGCGGGCAGTGGCAGGCGTGTGGCCGATGCAGTAGTGTCCCGGCATGCCCCACACCCTGTTCTGCATACTCGACCGCTGCCTGCGTCGCTGGGTTCCCCTGGTCGGCGCCGTGGCGCTGAGCGGTTGTTCCAGCGTCGCCTATTACGGGCAGCTGCTCGATGGCCAGCTTGACCTGCTGCAACGCCGCGAGCCGGTGGCGGCGATCGTCGACGACCCTGCCCGCGACCCCGAACTGCGGCGGCGCCTGGCCCTGTCCCAGGAGGCGCGGGATTTCGCCAGCGCCCGACTGGCGCTGCCGGACAATGGCAGTTACCGGCTGTACGCCGACATCCAGCGCCCCTTCGTGGTATGGAACCTGTTCGCCACGCCGGAGTTTTCCCTGACGCCGCAGCTGCATTGTTTCCCCATCGCCGGCTGCGTGGCCTACCGCGGCTTCTACCGCCAGGGCGATGCCCGTGGCGCGGCGGCCCTGCTCAAGCAGGAAGGCCTGGACACCTACCTCGGCGGCGTCGAAGCCTATTCGACCCTGGGCTGGTTCGACGACCCGATCCTCAACACCATGCTGCGCTGGAGCGACGAGCGGCTGATCGCGGTGATCTTCCACGAACTGGCGCACCAGCAGTTCTACGTGGCGGACGACACCGCGTTCAACGAGTCCTTCGCCACCTTTGTCGAGCAGGAAGGCCTGCGCCAGTGGCATGCCGCCCAAGGCACGCCGGTGGGTGACAACGAGGGCCTGCGCCAGCGCGAGCAATTCGTGGCGCTGGTGCTGGACAGCCGCGAGCGCCTGCAGCAGCTGTACGCCAGCGACCTGGCAGCCGAGGCCATGCGTGCCGGCAAACAGGCCGAATTCGAACGCCTGCGCCGCGAGTACCGCGCCCTGCGCGACCGTGAGTGGGGCGGCGTGGGCCGCTACGACGGCTGGATCGAGACGCCGTTGAACAATGCCAAGCTGCTGCCCTTCGGCCTCTATGATCAATGGGTGCCGGCGTTCGCCACGCTGTTCGCCGAAGTAGAGGGCGACTGGCCGGCGTTCTACCGGCGGGTGGCCGAACTCGGGGCGCTGCCGATCGAGGCCCGTACCCGTGAACTTGAGACCCGGGTGAAATCCAACTAGAACTGCCTGATGGCAATTGGGTCATAGACTGGCGGATTCCCGCAAACACAGGAGGTTATGCCATGTACAGATGGACAGTAGCGGTGGTCTTGAGCCTTGTCGGCACTGCGGCGCTGGCTGCGCCCAAGCCCTGCGAAGAGCTCAAGAGTGAAATCGAAGTGAAGATCCAGGCGGCGGGCGTGCCCAGCTACACCCTGGAAATCGTGGCCAACGACGAGGTGCAGGACCAGGCCATGGTGGTCGGCAGCTGCGACGGCGGTACGCGCAAGATCGTTTACCAGAAGAACGGTTGACCCCGCGCCCCGGTCAGGCGCGGGCATGACCGCGCCGCTTTACCGCACGAAGGCCTGATGCAGATCGGCCAGCGTCGAGAAGTGGTAGGCCGGGGTTTCCCCCTGCAATTCCTCCAGGCTGCCGAAGCCGTACCCCACGGCGGCGGCGTCCAATCCGTTGCTGCGCGCGCCGATCAGGTCGTGCTTGCGGTCACCGATCATCAGGCTCTGCGCGGCCTGCAGGCCTTCCTGCTGCATCAGGTACTGGATCAGCTCGACCTTGTTGGTCCGCGTGCCGTCCAGCTCGCTGCCGTAGATCATCTTGAAATGCCGGGCGAAGCCGAAATGCCGGGCGATTTCCTGGGCGAACACCGTAGGCTTGCTGGTGGCGATGTACAGCGTGCGGCCCTGCTCCTGCAGCAATTGCAGCAACTCGAGAATGCCCTCGAACATCCGGTTCTCGTACAGCCCGGTGACCTGGAAGCGCTCGCGGTAATGCTCCACGGCGCGCCAGCCAGTCGCTTCGTCCAGGTCGTAGGTGGACATGAAGCATTGCAGCAGGGGCGGGCCGATGAAGTGCTCCAGCGCCTGCAGGTCCGGCTCGTCGATCCCCAGCTTCGCCAGCGCGTATTGCACCGAACGGGTGATGCCTTCGCGCGGGTCGGTAAGGGTGCCGTCCAGGTCGAAGAGGATGTTCTGGTAATGCATGGGGATCACTCGTGCCGTGGAAACCTGGGGCGCGAGGATACCCGCTCGGGCGACGATTGGCATGTTGCGGTGTGTCGGACAATAAACAGATAATAGGATCGATTATCATTTGTCCTGCGCTGGTGTGCCGCTCCATGTCGACGACCGATCTCACGCTGCATGATGCGATGCACCACCTCTATCGCGAGCACCACGGCTGGCTGCAGGGCTGGCTGCGCAAGCGCCTGGGCTGTGCCGAGCACGCCGCCGACGTGGCCCAGGACACCTTCCTGCGGCTCATGGCCCAGCGCAGCGCCCCTGAATTCCGCGAGCCCCGCGCCTACCTCAGCACCGTGGCGCGCAGCCTGATGATCGACATGTTCCGCCGCCGCGCGCTGGAACAGGCCTACCTGGATGCCCTGGCCGTGTTGCCGGAGCCGGTGGATATCTCCCCGGAGACGCGCAGCATCATCATCGAGACCCTGCTGGAGATCGACGCCCTGCTCGATGGCCTGGGCGAGCGCGGTCGTGAAATCTTCCTGATGGCCCAGCTCGACGGCTTGAGCTTCGTCGAGATCGGCCGCCGCCTCGAACTGTCTACCAACACCGTGCGCAAGCATTTCGTCCGCGCCCTGACCCACTGCCTGCTGCTGCTCGAGGACTGAGCCGGTGCCCGCGCCCCTCGACGTGAAGGTGCTGGAAGCCGCCGCGCAGTGGTATGTCGACCTGCGCGAAGACGGCGCCGAGCCTGGCCTGCAGGCGGCTCACCAGCACTGGCTGACCGCCAACCCCAGCCACGAGCTGGCCTGGGCGCGGGTGCAACGCCTGGAGCAGACGATGGGTCGGGTCGACGCCGGTATCGCCCGGCCGACCCTAGCCGGCCTGCGCGGCAGCCGGCGGGAGGTGCTCAAGGTTCTGTCGCTGCTGCTGGCCGCCGGCGGCAGCACGTACGCCTGGCAGGCGCTGCCCTGGCGTTCCGCCCTGGCCGAGCACCGCACCGACACCGGCGAGCGGCGTCGGCTGATCCTGCCGGACGGCACCCGCCTGACCCTCAATACCCATAGCGCGGCGGATGTGCGCTACAGCGAGCAATGGCGTGAGGTGATCCTGCATTGCGGCGAGATCGCCGTGGAGACGGCGGTCGACAGCCTGGCGCGGCCTTTTATCGTGCATTCCCCCCAAGGCAGCATCCGTGCCCTGGGCACTCGCTTTCTGGTGCGCAACGAAGACGCGCGCACCCGCGTCGATGTGCAGCAGCATGCCGTGGAAATCCGTCCCGCCGAGGCGCCGGACCAGCCCCTGCGCCTGGAAGCGGAGCAGCAAGTGTGGTTCTCGGCGAGCCAAGTCGAGCCGGTGACGCAGGCGACACGCAACGCCGACGCCTGGGTCAACGGCTTGCTGGTGGTCAGCGACTGGCGCCTGGAGACCTTCGTCGACGAGCTGTCGCGCTACCACCCGGGGCACCTGAGCGTGCACCCGGCAGTGGCCGAACTGCGTATTTCCGGCATGTTCCAGCTGGGCAAGCCCGACAGCGTGCTGGACAACGTGGCCGCGACCTTACCGATCCGGGTTCGCCGGTTCACCCGCTACTGGGCCCGGCTGGAGCCCCGTTGAAGGCGTGTGCAAATTTTCTGCTCGCAGGGGTTGTTGATTTTAATTCTCGTTCGTCTTGGTAGTAGAAGCGCAACAGGCGCCGTCTCTACCTGCCATCGGGCGAAAGGAAAATCCATGTCCTGCACGTCGTACCCCCGCATTTCGAGTGCCCACCCTGCTGTCCAGCTGCACCCCCTGCAGCGCGCGGTTCGCTATGCCTTGCTGGGCGCAGCCCTGGCCGTTCCGCTGAGCGCTGCGCTGGCCCCGGCGCCGGCCTGGGCACAAACCACGGCGGCGGAGTACGACTTCTCCATCGCGGCAGGTTCGCTGGAAGCGGCGCTGGTGCAGTACTCGACCACCGCGGGCGTGACGGTCTCGTTCGCGCCGGATGACATGCGTGGGCGCCGCTCCGCCGGGCTCAACGGACGCTACGCGGCCGACGAGGCCCTGCAGCACCTGCTGATCGGCAGCGGTCTGCAGGCGTCGCGCCAGGGTAACGGTAGCTACACCCTGCTGCCGGTGGACACCTCCGGCCTGCTCAACCTGGGCGCCACCACCGTGAGCGCCATGGGCCTGGGCGCCACCACCGAAGGCACCGGCTCCTACACCACCGGCTCGACCAGCACCGCGACCAAACTGCCGCTGTCGATCCGCGAAACACCGCAGTCCATCAGCGTGATGACCCGCCAGCGTATGGAAGACCAGGGCCTGACCCAGCTGAACGACGTGATTCGTCAGTCGCCGGGCCTGAGCCTCACCCAGAGCGGCAACGGTGGTTCCGACACCAGCCAGGTCTATTCCCGCGGCTTTGCCGTCGAGAACTACCAGATCGATGGCGTGCAGTTCCTCGACAGCAACTACAAGTCCACCGTGCAGAGCAACGACATGGCGTTGTACGACCGGGTGGAAATCATCCGTGGTGCCACCGGCCTGACCAACGGCATCGGCACCCCCGGCGCCACCGTCAACATGATCCGCAAGCGCCCGACCCAGGAATTCAAGAGCAGCGTCACGGTCACCGGCGGTTCCTGGGATTACCAGCGCACCGAAGTCGACGTGGGCGGCGCGCTCACCGACAGCGGCAACCTGCGGGCGCGGATGGTGGGCGTGTACCAGGACAACGATTCCTACGTCGACCGCCTGCACGAGCGCAAGAAGGTGCTCTACGGCATCGTCGAGGCCGACCTGACGCCCGACACCCTGCTGACCTTCGGCATGGATGCCCAGTACCACGACGCCGACGACCACGCGCGCAGCGGCTTGCCGCTGTACAACGTCGACGGTACCAAGGCCGACTGGTCGCGTTCGGACTCCGCTGCGTCGGCCTGGGCCTATTCCGAGCGTCACTTCACCTCGGGCTTCGCCAGCCTGGAACATGCCCTGAACGATACCTGGAAGGCCAAGCTGAGCCTGCAACAGGGCCGTTACCAGTACGATGAAGTGATTGGCTACGCAGCCGGCGGCAATCCTGATCCGGCCACGGGCGGCGGGGTCACCGTATGGGCCGGGCGCTGGGCTGCCAAGCCCGTGCAGCGGGCCATGGACTTGAACCTCACTGGCAGCTTCAGCCTGTTCGGCCGCGAGCACGACGCCGTGTTCGGTCACACCCGGCAAACCACCAGCTACAAGACCAACGGTTACCCGCTGTGGTGGCACGATAACTGGTCCGGCAACGTGCCGAATATCTATGGCTGGGATGGCCAGACCCCGGTCAGGCCCAACATGCCGGCGAGCAGCCGCATCGAGTACGACGAAGAACAGAGCAGCACCTACGGCAGCGTGCGCCTGCGCGCCACCGACGCGCTGTCGGTGATTCTCGGCGCACGGGTCAGCGACTGGAAAAGCCGCGAGCAGACCGACTTCTACGACGCGACCCCTGACACCGACGCCAAGCGTTCGGAAACCGGCGTGGTCACGCCCTTCGCCGGCCTGGTCTACGACCTTGACGACAACTGGTCCGTGTACGGCAGCTACACCAGCATCTTCAAGCCCCAGAACAACCGCACCGTCGACGGCGCCTACATCGATCCGCTGGAAGGTGTGGGCTATGAACTGGGCAGCAAGGCCGCGTTCTTCGACGACCGCCTGAACCTCGGCGTGGCGATCTACCAGATTGAGCAAGACAACCTGGCCGTTCGTATCGAACCAAGGGTGCCTGTTCAGGGCAATCCAAGCCAGGATGCCTTCCGCGCCGAATCCGGCACCAAGACCCGCGGCTTCGAGGTGGAACTCTCTGGTGAGCTGGCGACCGACTGGCAAGCCAGCGCCAGCTTCAGCCGCAACATCGTGCAGGACAGCCAGGGCAAGAAACTCAACACCAACGTGGCGCAGAACACCGCGAAGTTCTTCACCACCTACACCCTGCGCAGCATCGGCAATGGCCTGACCCTGGGCGGCGGCGTCAACTGGCAGAGCGAGATCTACAGCGATGGCATGGGTCCGCTCGGCGTGCGCTTCAGCCAGGAAGACTACGCCCTGGTCGACGTGATGGCGCGCTACCCGCTGACCCAGCAGCTCACCGCCACCCTCAACCTGAACAACCTGCTCGACGAGGAGTACTACACCAGCACCTCCTCCAGCTACTTCGGCACGCCGCGCAACGCCACCCTGGGCCTGCGCATGGAGTTCTGACGTATGGCCCATGGGATGTGCCTGGATGACGGGCGCTTCCCGGGCCTGGTCGCTCGCGAGTCGCTGGGCAACATGTTGTTACAGGTAGTCGGGCGTGGGGTATGGCAGTTTTTCCGAGCTCATCCGTCCTTGATGTATGAGCACCGGGTTTTTCAAGCCTATCCCCGCTCCCCCCGATACACCCACGCCATCCGCATGACCCCCGGGGTTACCTTCGTGCGTGCCACGGACGTGGCGCGGCGGTATGACACGACGATTTTTTCAAGGACGTCCGCCCCATGACCCTGCCTCTGCGCTGGTTTTCGCGCCGCTGGATTCTGCTGGCCCTGGTACCGCTGGCATTGCTCGGTGCCTGGTGGTGGCCGGGGGATCAGGCGCCGGGCTATGTCACGGCGAACGTCACCCGCGGCGACGTCGAAGCCACGGTGGTGGCCATCGGCACCCTGCAGCCGCGTCATTCGGTGGACGTTGGCGCCCAGGTGTCCGGGCAGATCATGCGCCTGCATGTCGAGCCGGGCGACCAGGTGGAGAAGGGCCAGCTGCTCGCGGAGATTGACGCCAGCCTGCACGAGGCGACGGTCGAGGCCGACCGTGCCGCCCTCGACGGCCTGCGCGCGCAACTGGCCGAGCAACAGGCGCAGCTCGACCTGGCGCGCCAGCAGCATCGGCGCCAGCAACGTCTGCTCGCCGACGAAGCCACCCGCGAAGAAGACGTGCAGATCGCCGTTGCCACCCTGCGTTCGGCCGAGGCCCGCCTGAAGCAACTGCGTGCGCAGATCGCCGAAGCCCAGGCGCGCCTGCGCGGCAACGAAGCACAGCTCAGCTACACCCGCATCTACGCGCCCATCGCCGGCTCGGTACTGGGCGTGGACGTGAAACAGGGCCAGACCCTCAACGCCACCTACCAGACGCCCACGGTGATGCGCATCGCCGATCTCTCCAGCATGACTGGCTGGACCCGGGTGTCCGAGGCTGACATCCGCCGGGTCAAGGCCGGCCTGCCGCTGTACTTCACCACCCTGGGCGGTGACGAGCGGCGCTGGCACAGCACCGTGCGCCAGGTACTGCCGGCGCCTCCGGTGCCAGCGGGCAGCCAGGGTGAAGCGACCAGCAGCACCAGTGAAACGGAAAAGGTGGTGCAGTACACCGTGCTGTTCGAGGTGGATAACGCCGACGGCGAACTGATGCCGCAGATGACTGCCCAGGTGGTGTTCGTCACGGCTTCGGCCAAAGGCGTGCTGACGGCGCCGCTGGATGCCCTGCAGGGCAAGCCGGGCGCCTATCAGGTGCGCGTCCTGGCCAGCGGCGGACAGCCCGAACTGCGCCCGGTGACCGTTGGCGCACGGGATCGCCAGGTGGCAGAAATCATCGAAGGCCTGGCCGAAGACGAGCGCCTGGTGACCGGCGACGCGCCGCCCGACAGCGGCATGTCGAGGTTCCAGTGGTAGCGCCAGTCACAGCACCGCTGATCGAACTGCAGGGCATCCGCCGCACCTACGGCGGCGAAGACGGCGCCCCGGCGGTCGACGTGCTGCGGGGTATCAGCCTGGCGATCCAGGCGGGTGAATTCGTCGCCATCGTCGGTGCCTCGGGCTCCGGCAAGTCGACCCTGATGAACATCCTCGGCTGCCTGGATCGGCCCAGTGCCGGTAGCTATCGCTTCGCCGGCGAAGACGTGGCGGCCTTCGACGCTGACCAGCTGGCCTGGCTGCGCCGCGAAGCGTTCGGCTTCGTGTTCCAGGGCTACAACCTGATCGCTACCGAATCGGCGCGGGAAAACGTTGAGGTTCCGGCCCTCTACGCCGGCATGCCGGCCGAGCAGCGCCACGCGCGGGCCTGCGCCCTGCTGCGGCGCCTGGGACTGGACGAGCGCCTGGAGCATCGCCCTGGCCAACTGTCGGGTGGCCAGCAACAGCGCGTGTCGATTGCCCGTGCGCTGATGAACGGCGGCCGCATCATCCTCGCCGACGAGCCGACCGGCGCACTGGACAGCCGCAGCGGCACGGAGGTCATGGCGTTGCTGCACGAGCTTGCCGATGCCGGCCACACCATCATCCTCATCACCCATGACCGCGACGTCGCCGCCCAGGCACGGCGGGTGGTCGAGGTGCGCGACGGCGAGGTGATCAGCGACAGCGGCGCCACCGTGCCGGGTAACGCCTTGCCGGCGCCGGACATGCAGCAGGCCGGTCGTGACCGGGGTGCGCCATTCTTCAGCGAGCTGGGCGACATGTTGCGCGGCGCCCTGCGCGTGCTGCTGATCCACCGCTTTCGCACCGCACTGACCCTACTCGGCATCGTCATCGGCGTGGCGTCGGTGATCGTCATGCTCGCCGTGGGCGAAGGCGCGCGGCAGCGCGTCGTGGCCGAGATGGGCGTGATGGGCGCCAACATGATGTACGTGAGCAGCGATGTGCCCCGCACCGGCGGCCCGATTGGCGTGCTGACCCTGGATGACATGGCCGCCATCGGCGAGCTGCGCGAAGTGGCGCGGGTGATGCCGATCCTGCGTGATCCGGCGCTGATTCGTCAGGGCCAGCATGCGTTGCAGACCGAGGTGCTCGGTGTCGGCGAACACCTGCCGCAGATCCACCACTGGCCGGTGGCCCGTGGGCGCTTTTTCAGCGCCGCGGAGAACCGCGAGATCGCCCCGGTGGCGGTGCTCGGGCACGAGGTCTACGAGACCCTGTTCCCGGATGGGGGCAACCCCCTGGGCATGATCATCCTGATCAACAGCTCGCCCTTCGAGGTGATCGGGGTGATGAGTGAAAAAGGCAGCGACGCAGGCGGCAACTACCCCGACGAGCAGGTGCTGGTGCCCCATGGCACGGGCGTGGTGCGGGTGTTTCCCAAACTGCGTGACGAGAGCTATGTGGCAATCCAGGTGCGCAGCAGCGACCTGGTCATGCCGGCGCAAACGGCCATCGAAGAGCTGATGCTGCAACGCCACGGCCGCCAGGACTTCCGCGTCTACAACTCCGCCGCCAAGCTGCAGGCCGAGGCCAAGACGCGGCAGAGCATGACCCTGATGCTCGGCCTGATCGCCGCCGTGTCGCTGCTGGTCGGCGGCATCGGTGTGATGAACGTGATGCTAATGACCGTGCGCGAACGCACCCGCGAGATCGGTATCCGCATGGCCACCGGTGCCCGCCAGCGCGACATCATGCGCCAGTTCCTCACCGAGTCGGTGCTGGTCACCCTGCTCGGCGGCAGCGTGGGCGTGGCCAGCGGCCTGCTGTTCGGCGCGCTGCTGATTCTCTGGAACGTGCCGCTGGTGTTCTCGCTCTCCGCCATGCTGCTGGCCTTCGGCTGCTCGGTGGGCACCGGCCTGGTGTTCGGCTACCTGCCGGCGAAGACCGCCGCCCGGCTCGACCCGGTGGTGGCACTGGCCGCGCAATGACAGGATTTTTCATGACCCGCTCTCTCCCCTCCGTGCTGTGCGTCGCCCTGCTGTTGGCAGGCTGCAGCCACAAACCCGACGCGCCTGCCGAGCTGCCTGCGGCACCCGCGCAATGGCGCCATATGCAGGGCGGCGAGGAGGTGACGGATACCTGGTGGCGCAGTTTTGCCAGCACCGAGCTGGATGCGCTGATCGACCAGGCGCTGCGCAACAACCAGGACCTGGCGGCGGCCGCCGCACGCCTGCGCCAGGCCGAAGCCTTGAGTCGTGCTGCCGGCGCGCCGCTGTTGCCGCGACTGGATGGCAACCTCGGCGCCAACCGTGAAGGTCGCCTCGGCGGTAATGGCGAAGCCGCTGGCAATCGTTACAGCGGCGGCCTGGCCGCCAGTTATGAAGTGGATCTGTGGGGTCGCCTGGCCGCTGACGATGATGCGGCCCGGGCCGAGCTGGCCGCCAGCCGCTTCGACCGCGACGCCCTGCGCCTGAGCCTGACCGCCAGCCTGGTCGACACCTGGCTGCGCCAGGTCGCCCTCGACGAACGCCTGCGCCTGGCCGATCTCAACCTGAGTAACGCCGAACGCGTACTCGCCACCGTGCAGGCCCGCGCCAATGCGGGTGCTGCCACCCCACTGGAACTGACCCAGCAACGTGGCCTGGTCGCCGAACAGCGGCGCAACCGCGAAGCCCTGCGCCAGCAGGCCGATGACGTGCGCAGCGACCTTGCCGTGCTGTTGGGCCAGGGCGAGCCGGCAAGCGGGTCGTCGACCTCGCTCGCCACGTTACAACCGCCTTCGCTGACGGCCGGTTTGCCCAGCGAGCTGCTATTGCGCCGCCCGGACCTGGCCCGCGCCGAGGCGCAGCTGAGCGCCGCCGATGCCAACCTGCGTGCCGCCCGCGCCGCCCTGCTGCCGCGCCTGAATCTCTCCGCGGGTGGCAATGGCTCGGCTGGCAACCTGAGCCGCGTGCTTGCTGATCCGCTGTATTCCCTGGCGGCGGCGCTGACTGCCCCGATCTTCGACGGCGGCGCCCTTGCAGCCGAACGCGATCGCAGCGCTGCCCGGCGTGAAGAACTGCTGGCCAGCTACCGCCAGCGCATCGTCGAAGCCTTTGCCGATGTGCAGATTGCGCTCAATGCCGGCAACGGCGTGGAAGCCCAGTGGCAGGCCCAGCAGGAGGTGCAGGTCCAGGCCGAGCGCGCCCTGCAACTGGCCGAACGGCGTTACCAGGCCGGCGCCGATGACCTGCTCAACCTGCTCGACGCCCAGCGCACGCTCTACGCCGCCGAAGACCAGAGCGCCCAGCTGCGCCTGGCCCGCCTGCAGAGTGGCGTGGCGCTGGCCAGGGCACTGGGTGGCGGCTGGTCGGCCACTGGCGATCTGCCTGCTCCCTGAATCGAGTCGTCGGCAGACTCAGCCCACCAGCAGCCGGTACATCACGTGGCAATCCACCAGGCCCTGGGTGCGGTGCCGGTAGGCGCCGGGCAGGGTGCCGACGATGGCGAAGCCGAGCTTCTGCCACAGGGCGACGGCGATCTGGTTGGTCGACACCACCGAATTGAATTGCATCGCCAGGAAGCCCAGTTCACGGCCGACCCCCAGCGAGTGTTCGCACAACGCCCGGGCGACGCCCTTGCCGCGGGCCGCCGGGGCGGTCATGTAGCCGCAGTTGCACACGTGATCGCCGGGGCCGGCGGCGTTGGCCTTGATGTAGTAGGTGCCGAGGATCTGCCCGTCCTGCTCGGCGACGAAGGTCGCCTTGGGCAGCTCGACCCAGGTTTTCCAGGCGGTCTCGCGGTCCATGGCCGGGTCGAAGGCGTAGGTTTCCTGGGCCTGCACGACGTCACGGATGATCGGCCAGACCTGGTCGAAGTCGGCGGCGGTAATGGGGCGGATGGTCAGCATGGAATTCGGCTCTTCCTCAGTGGTGCGCATGAAAAAATGGGGTGTGTGGCGCTCTCGTGGAGTGGCTTGAGCCACAAGACCTTGGGGCCCGTCGCGGCTAAAGCCCCTCCCACAAGGGTTTCTGTCGGGCCTCGCCACCGGGGCATGTCCACAAAACCGGTAGGAGGGGCTTCAGCCGCGAGCTTGTGTGGATGGGCCGTTGGCCACAGGGCTGGCAGCCGCCTAGCGGTCGTACCCCTCGGCCAGGTGCTGGTCTTTGAGCTTCACGTAGTTGCCCGCCGTGTAGCTGAAGAAGTTGCGCTCCTTGTCGGTCAGCGCCCGCGCCTGTTTAACCGGGCTGCCGACGTACAGGTAGCCGCTTTCCAGGCGTTTGCCCGGCGGCACCAGGCTGCCGGCGCCGATGATCACCTCGTCTTCCACGATCGCGCCGTCCATGACGATGCTGCCCATGCCGACCAGGATGCGGTTGCCCAGGGTGCAACCGTGCAGGGTGACTTTGTGGCCGATGGTCACTTCGTCGCCGATGATCAGCGGGAAGCCGTCCGGGTTGAATGGCCCGGCGTGGGTGATGTGCAGCACGCTGCCGTCCTGCACGCTGGTGCGCGCGCCGATGCGGATGTGGTGCATGTCGCCGCGGATCACCACCAGCGGCCAGACCGAACTGTCGGCGCCCAGGGTCACGTCGCCGAGCACCACCGCCGAGCTGTCCACGAAGACCCGCTCGCCGAGCTGCGGGGTGAATTGCTGGTAAGTACGTATCGCCACGATAGAAACCTCTTGAGCTGCGGATTGCCCGGATTCTAATTAAGATGCACGGCATACGGGTTGTTAAATGCCGCGCGCGGCCCAATAACCCTCTTATCTCCCTTCGCATTACAGGTGCTTGCCCGTGACCGCCAGCAACCCCCTCCTGCAGCAATTCGACCTGCCACCCTACTCCAGCATTCGCCCCGAGCATGTGGAGCCCGCGGTGGACACCATTCTGGCCGACAACCGTGTGGCCATCGCCGAGCTGCTGAGCCGCCAGTCCGGCGCCCCGACCTGGGAAAACCTGGTGCTGGTGTTCGATGAACTGCACGAGCGCCTCGGCCGTGCCTGGAGCCCGGTGAGCCACCTCAACTCGGTGTGCAACAACGCCGAGCTGCGTGCGGCCTACGAGGCCTGCCTGCCGAAGCTCTCCGAATACTGGACCGAACTGGGGCAGAACCGCGCCCTGTTCCAGGCCTACGACGCCCTGGCCACCGGCCCCCAGGCGGCCGGTTTCGACGTGGCGCAGAAGACCATCCTCGAACACGCCCTGCGTGATTTCCGTCTGTCCGGTATCGACCTGCCGGAGGCCGAGCAGCAGCGCTACGGTGCGATTCAGATGAAACTGTCCGAGCTGGCCAGCCGGTTCTCCAACCAGCTGCTCGACGCCACCCAGGGCTGGAGCAAGCTGGTCAGCGACGAAGCGGCCCTGGCCGGCCTCACCGACTCGGCCAAGGCGCAGATGAAGCAAGCGGCCGAAGCCAAGGGCCAGGATGGCTGGCTGATCACCCTGGAATTCCCCAGCTACTTTGCCGTGATGACCTACGCCGACGACCGCGCCCTGCGCGAAGAGGTGTACGCCGCCTACTGCACCCGCGCCTCCGACCAGGGGCCGAACGCCGGGCAGAACGACAACGGCCCGGTGATGCAGGAGATTCTCGACCTGCGCCAGGAACTGGCCCGTCTGCTGGGCTTCGGCAATTACGCCGAGCTGAGCCTGGCGAGCAAGATGGCCGAGAGCACCGATCAAGTGCTGAGCTTCCTGCGTGACCTGGCGGTGCGCAGCAAGCCGTTCGCCGCCCAGGACCTGGTCGAGCTGCGGGCTTTTGCCGCCGAGCAGAGCTGCAACGACCTGCAGAGCTGGGACGTCGGCTACTACAGCGAGAAACTGCGCGAGCAGCGCTACAGCATTTCCCAGGAAATCCTGCGGGCCTACTTCCCGGTGGATAAGGTCCTGTCGGGGCTGTTCGCCATCGTCGAGAAACTCTACGGCATCCAGATCAAGGAGCTGTCGGGCTTCGACACCTGGCACCCGGACGTGCGCCTGTTCGAGATCACCGAGAACGGCAACCACGTCGGCCGCTTCTTCTTCGACCTCTACGCCCGCGCCAACAAGCGCGGCGGCGCGTGGATGGACGGTGCCCGCGACAAGCGCCGCGCCGCCGATGGCCGGCTGATCAGCCCGGTGGCCAACCTGGTGTGCAACTTCACCCCGGCCGTCGGCGACAAGCCGGCGCTGCTGACCCACGATGAAGTCACCACCCTGTTCCACGAATTCGGCCACGGCCTGCACCACCTGCTGACCCGGGTCGAACACGCCGGTGCCTCGGGCATCAATGGCGTGGCCTGGGACGCGGTCGAGCTGCCGAGCCAGTTCATGGAGAACTGGTGCTGGGAGCCGGAAGGCCTGGCGCTGATCTCCGGCCATTACCAGACCGGCGAGGCCCTGCCCCAGGACCTGCTGGACAAGATGCTGGCGGCGAAGAACTTCCAGTCCGGCCTGATGATGGTGCGGCAACTGGAGTTCTCCCTGTTCGACTTCGAGCTGCACGCCACCCATGGCGACGGCCGCAGCGTGCTGGAGGTGCTCGAAACCATCCGCGCCGAGGTGTCGGTGCTGCGTCCGCCGGCCTACAACCGCTTCCCCAACAGCTTCGCGCACATCTTCGCCGGCGGTTACGCGGCGGGTTATTACAGCTACAAGTGGGCCGAAGTGCTGTCGGCCGATGCCTTCTCCAGGTTCGAGGAAGAGGGCGTATTCAACAGCGAGACCGGCCGCGCGTTCCGCGAGGCGATCCTGGCCCGGGGCGGTTCCCAGGAACCGATGGTGCTGTTCGTCGACTTCCGTGGTCGTGAGCCGAGCATCGACGCCCTGCTGCGCCACCTCGGGCTCAGCGCGGAGGCGGCATGAGCGACGCCCCTGAGAACGTGACCCCCAAGCGCTTCATCGCCGGTGCCGTATGTCCGGCGTGCAGCGAAATGGACAGCATCAAGATGTGGAACGTCGACGGCGTGCCGCACCGTGAGTGCGTGCAGTGCGGCTACGCCGACACCCTCGACGAGCGCGGCAACTCGGTGCCGAAGGAGCTGCCGACGCGGGTCAACATCAGCGCCCTGCAGCCGAAGAAAGCGGCCGACCCCAAGGTCAAGGCCGTGCAGTTCTTCCCCAATCCGAAGCTGAAGAAAGACAAGGACTGAGCCCATGTGGCACCTCGTCTGCGGCGACAACGCCGTGGCTGGCGTCCGCCGGGTGATCGGCCAGGCGGCCGCCGAGGCGGGCCTTCGCGTGCTGCGTGATGACTTGGCCGTCGGCCCGCTGGGGGATGTGGACACACCACCCTGCGCTGCCCGCGCCGCGTTCTGGCGCGGTGTCTGGCCAGAGGCAGTGACGCCCGTGCCGGACTTCGCCACGGGCTTGCCCGAGGACGCACGCTGGCTGGCGTCACTGGCCCATCAGGAGCGACCGGTTACCGTCTGGCATGGCGACAGCTGCAGCGAGCAATTGCTGCTGGCGCGTGTCGCCCATGCCCTGCAAGGCAGCGCCGTCGAGCTGTGGGAAGTGGCCTGTGGTACCGGCGACAGCCGTGTGCCGACGCGCAAGGCGGTGGCCATGCACGATCCCGACGCCCTGGCGCAGATCGCTCGACCTCGCCCGGTCGATGCCAATCGCCAGGCCGAGCTGGCGGCGCAGTGGCGGGCGTTGCTCGCGGACGGCGCGCCGGTGCGCCGCTGGCAGGCGGGGATATTCGCCAGTGAAGGCTATGCGGGCACCGATGCCGCGCTGCTGGATCACGCCGGGGATGATTGGCGGCCGCTGGACCGGGTCATGGCCGAGGTCATGGCGCGCAACGACGGCTTCTTCGCCACGGACTTCTTCCTGTACTGGCGGGTACGCGAGTTGGCCGCCGCTGGCCAACTGGTGCTGACCGGCGAGCCCGCTGAGTACGGCTACAAAGGCTTGCAGGTGCGGCGCGTCTGATGCCGTGGTGGTCGCTGGTGGATGAAAACAGCGTCATCCACCCTGCGGTTGCTTCCAGGCCGGGCGGCGGCCCCTGACGAAAACCGGCAGTCTGCTGCAAACAAAAACGCCGCTCCAACTGGAGCGGCGTTTTTGTTTGCCAGGGTGCGCGTCAGGTGCGCAGGATCTCGTTGATCGCACTGGGCTTGGGTCGCATCGAGCTGTAGACCTGCCAGAGGATGAACGCCAGTGCCAGGCCCAGGAAGGTGCCGGCGATGGGGTTGGTGAAGAACTCCGCGAAGCTGCCATCGGACAGCATCAGGCCACGGCGCAGGTTGGTCTCCGCCATCGGCCCGAGGATGAAGCCGATGATGAATGGCGCCGCCGGCATCCCCGCCTTGACGAAGCCGTAGCCGAGTACGCCGAACAGCAGGATCGACCAGACGTCGAACAGGCGGCTGGACAGACCGAAGGCGCCCACGACGCACAGCACCAGGATGATCGGCAGCAGGATGTGCTTGGGCACGTCCAGCAGCTTGATGAAGAGCCGCAGGCCATAGAACTCCATGAACAGCATCATGAAGGTGGCGACGATCAGGGCAGCGAAGATGGTGTACACCAGCGGACCCTGGCTGATGAACAGCAGCGGGCCAGGCTGGATGCCATGGATCAGGAAGCCGCCGAGCATGATCGCGGTGACCGTGTCGCCGGGAATCCCCAGGGTCATCAACGGCATCATGGCGCCGCCGATACCGGCGTTGTTGGCGGTTTCACTGGCCACCACACCGCCGATGTTGCCCTTGCCATAGGTGTCTCCGTCCTTGGCGCGCTTCTTGGCGATGATGTAGGCCACCAGGTTGGAGGTGCCGGCACCGATGCCCGGCAGGATGCCGATGCCCAGGCCGATCAGGCCGGAGCGCCCGGCGTTGGGCAGTTGCTGACGGAATTCCTTGAGCGAGAAGCCGAAGCCCTTGATGTTCTTCATGCTCACCGACTGGGCCTTGCCCTGCACCGAATGGCGGCCGGTTTCGGCGAGCTTGATGATCTCGGCGACGGCGAACATGCCGATCATCACCGTGAGCATGGAGAAGCCGCCGTTGAGCTCGCTGAAGCCGAAGGTGAAGCGGCGAATCGCTTCCACCGGTGCGATACCCACGGTGGATACGGCAAAACCCAGGGCACCGGCGAACAGGCCTTTGGCCATGGAACCGGCGGACAGGGTGGCGATCAGGGTCAGGGAGAACACCGCGATGGCGAAGTACTCATGCGGGCCGAAGCTCAGTGCCACCTTGGCCAGCTGCGGGGCGATGAACATCAGGGCCGCGATGCTGAACAGGGTGCCGAGGAAGGAGAACACGATGCCGACGCCCAGCGCTTTGGCGCCGTGCCCTTGCTCCATCAGTGGCCCGCCATCGAATACCGTGGCAATCGATGAGGGTGTTCCGGGAATTTTCAGCAGGATCGCCGAGATAAGCCCCCCCGAGGTCGCACCGATGAACAGTGCCACCAGCAGGGACAGGCCCGCCTGTGGGCCCATGGTGAAGGTCAGGGGCAGGCACAGCGCCACCGCCATGGTGGCGGACAGCCCGGGCACCGCACCGAAGACAATACCCACGGCCACGCCAATGGCCATGAGTATCAGGATGTTCAGCGAGAAGACGGCACCGAAGCCTTGCTGCAGTAATTCGAGCATGGTCGGATCCTCAGAGGAAATTGTTCAGCAGGCCAGCGGGCAACAACAGGTCGAAGGCCTCGCGGAACAGCAGGAAAATGACGGCCGATGTCGCGGTGGCGATCAGCAGGTAACTGACGTGCTTGACCTTGTGATCCACCGGCGTCAGCACGATGAACTGCAGGTACAGGTAAATGACCGTCATGATCGGGAAACCGACCGGTCCCATCAGGGCCATGTAGCCCAGGATCAGGCCCAGCGTCAGGAGCACGGTCTTGGGTTCGACCACCGGCTTGGCCGTCTCCTCCGCGGGGAGTTCAGGCAGGTCGCTGGGTGCCTTCTCGACCGGCTCGTCGGCAGAAGCCTTGCGCGGGAAGGCACTGAACAGCTGAATCACGCCCAGCAGGGCGAGCAGGCCGGCAAGCAAGACGGGTACGGTACCGGCGTCGACGCCGCCGTGGCCGGGGAGTTGGTAGGCCATCACCATGTAGGCGAGGGCGGTACCGATCATGGCGAGGCCGATGATCAGTTCCTTTTTGTTCGTGGTGGTGCTCATGGGGGAACCTCGAAGAACGAATACGCGGCGGTGACCCGGATCATTCGGGTCGCCGCCGCGTCATGACTCACTTGCCCTGGCGCAGAGCATCCTTGAACTGCATGAAGTCTTCGCGGGTCTTGGCCAGGATCGCCTTCGACTCCTCGGTGCCGAAGTAGGCGACCGGCTGCTTGAACTTCTTCAGGTCCTCGGCGTATTCCGGGATTTCGGTGATCTGTTTCATCAGGTCGGCCATTTTCTTGATGATGGCCGGGTCAGTGCCTTTCGGGAATGCGACCACGTAGGGCTTGTCGAGGGTGATGTCCAGACCTTGTTCCTTGAGGGTCGGGATTTCGCCCAGCAGGGCGTTGCGCTCTTCGTTGGGCTGGCCCAGGGCGACCATCTGGCCGCCGTTCACGTAATCCTGCACCGAGCCGTAGCTGATCGCGCCCAGGTCGAGGCGACCGCCGAGCATGCCCACCACGCGGTCGGAGACGGTACCGCCGTCGACCATCTTCAGTTTGATCCCGGAGAGCTTCTCGAGCATCAGGCCCTGGACATGGGAGAAGCTGCCCATCTCGGTACCGTAGGTGATGCTGGCCGGGTTGGCCTTGGACTTCTCGACCAGGTCTTTCATGCTGGTCACGCCGGAGTCCTTGGAGGCCACGAAGATCGCGCTCTTGTCGACACCCGCGATGCAGGCGACGTCGAAGGTTTCATAGCTGTCTTCGGTGAGGCCGGCCACTTCGTTGACGATCAACTGGCCCGGGTGGGTGAAGAGAATGGTGTTGCCATCGGGCGCCGCGCCCTTGACCTGCTCGGCCGCCAGGGTGCCGCCACCGCCGGCCACGTTGGTGACGACCATGGTCTTACCGGTGATCTGGTTGAAGTACTTGGCCATCATGCGGGCGTTGAAGTCGGTGTCACCGCCCGGGTTGGCGATCACCACCACCTGGATGGGGCGGGTCGGCCATTTGACGTCGTCAGCGAAGGAGGCGGCGCAGGAGACCAGAGCCCCCATACCGACCATGGCAGAAAGAAGTGAGGCACGGATGGTTTTTTTCATTGGAATACTCCGGTGGGATGAAGGCCGCTCGCGCTAACGAACGAAGCCTGGGTGAAGGTACGACGCAGCGCCCCGTTCGATCGATGAATCGAGCAGGTAATGGATCGTAGATGAGAGAGTCGCCCTGTTCTGCCACAGGCATGGGCGTTGCGCGGGTTGTTCGGTAGACGAACGCCGGGCGCCGGACGGGCTGGCAGAGGTGACACGAACCTGTGGTCCGCGGAAGGGCTGAGCCATGAGGTGAATCTCTAGTTATTTTTATTGATGTTGTAGGTTGTCGTATGACTGGTTTTATCAAGTGAACCCTGGAGTGTCAACGAGATACGGATGGGCAGCTGTAACCGATCCTTAGAAAGCGGGGCTGCACAGCATTAACGCGTCAAACGAAGGGCTATCGCCGCCGCTGCCCGTCGCCGATTCTGGTGCTGGCGCCGTGGAGGCGTTTGGTGTTATTTGTTGTCGTACGACAACGTATCTCATCCCGTGGCCTTGGCTGAACGGTCCGGGAACGAGGTGCTCCAGCCGGGCGCCTCTCACTAGAACAATAAGGTGCAGCCTGCATGCCCGCGTTCCCTTCGCTCCATTCGTCCGCCCCTGCCAGGGCCATGAGTCACCGCCCTTCGACACCTGACGTGAGCTGAAGCCGTGATCGCCGCCAAGACCGGGCGCGTGCGCTACGGCATCCTGATGATGCTGTTCGCGGTCACTTCGGTGACCTTCGCCGACCGTTCCAGCCTGTCCATCGCCGGCTCTGCCCTGCAGGCCGACCTGGGCATCGATGCCGTCACCCTGGGCTACATCTTTTCAGCGTTCGGCTGGGCCTACGTGGTGGCCCAGATTCCCGGCGGCTGGCTGTTCGATCGCTTCGACGTCAAGCGCGTCTACAGCATCGCGCTGTTCGCCTGGTCGCTGCTGACCCTGTTGCAGGGGTTCGTCGGCTGGCTGCCGATGGCATGGACCATCGCCACGCTGTTCCTGCTGCGACTGGCTGTGGGGCTGGCCGCAGCACCGTGTTTTCCCGGTAATGCGCGGATCATCGCCGCCTGGTTCCCGACCACCGAACGGGCCACTGCCACGGCGGTGTCCAGCTCGGCGCAGTACTGCGCCACTGCGCTGTTCGCGCCCCTGATGGGCTGGGTGGTGCAAACCATGGGCTGGCAACAGGTGTTCATCGTGCTCGGCGGCTGCGGGTTGGTGCTGTGCGGTCTGTGGCTCAAGTTCATGCACGGCCCGCGCACCCACCCGCACATCGGCGAGGCCGAGTTCAAACACATCGAGGCCGGGGGCGGGCTGCTCGACCTGGCGCCGCTGGAGAACACCGGCGGCCGTTCGCAGCGCGGCTACCTGGGGTTGCTGCTGCGTCAGCGCACCTTGCTCGGTGTCTATATCGGGCAGTATTTCAGCAACGCCACCACCTATTTCTTCCTGACCTGGTTCCCGGTGTACCTGGTCCAGGAGCGCGGCATGACCCTGGTGGGCGCCGGCTTTGCTGCAGCGCTGCCGGCGATCAGCGGGTTCGTCGGCAGCCTGTGCGGCGGGTTGCTGTCCGATGGGCTGCTGCGCCGTGGCCATTCGCTGACGCTGGCGCGCAAGCTGCCCATCGTCTCCGGCCTGATGCTGTCCGCGAGCATGGTGCTGTGCATCTACGCAGAGTCGGACGCGGCAGCGGTCGGCCTGATGGCCCTGGCGTTCTTCGGCAAGGGCTTCGGCACCCTGGGCTGGACGCTGGTGGCCGATACCTCGCCGCGGCAGATCGTCGGTCTGTCCGGTGGGCTGTTCAATACGTTCGGCAACCTGGCGGCGATCATCACCCCCATCACCGTCGGCTACCTGGTCAGCCGCACCGGCAATTTCGATCTCGCGCTGGCCTACGTGGCGCTCAACGCCATCCTGGCCGCGCTCTGCTACCTGTTTCTGGTGGGGCGTATCGAGCGGATCGTGTTCGATGCCCCTGAAAAGGCTCCAGGAGCCGAGGCCAACACGCGCTGAGGCTGGGCGCGATCAAGAGAGGAATAGCGTCATGAGCACGATGAGCGAACTGGTACAGGCATTGGAGCAGGTGGTCGGCAAGGCCGGCCTGGTTCGTGATCCGGCGCTGATGGGCAGCTACCTCAGCGATTGGCGCAATGCCTACCGCGGCCAGGCGGCGCTGGTGGTGCGTCCAGGCTCCACCGAGGAAGTCGCATCCGTGGTCCGGCTGTGTCACGACGCACGTGTGGCGCTGGTGCCCCAAGGCGGCAACACCGGCTTGTGCGGCGGTTCGATCCCGGATGACTCGGGCCAGCAGGTCGTGCTGTCGCTGACCCGCATGACGCGGATTCGTGATGTCGACCCGGCCAACGAAACCATCACCGTGGAAGCCGGGGTGATCCTGCAGCACCTGCAGGAGGCCGCTGCCGAAGCCGGGCGTCTGTTCCCGCTGTCGCTCGGGGCCGAGGGCAGTTGCACCGTCGGTGGCAACCTGGCGACCAATGCCGGCGGCACCGCGGTGCTGCGCTACGGCAACATGCGCGACCTGGCCCTGGGCCTGGAGGTGGTGCTGCCCGACGGGCGCATCTGGAACGGCCTGCGCGGCCTGCGCAAGGACAACACCGGCTACGACCTCAAGCACCTGTTCATCGGTTCGGAAGGCACCCTGGGCATCATCACCGCGGCGGTGCTCAAGCTCTATCCCGCCATCCACAGCCGCACCACGGCCTGGGCGGCATTACCGAGCCCGCAGGCGGCGGTCGAGCTGATCGGGCGGATGCGCGCACTGTGCGGCGATCGCCTGACCGGTTTCGAGCTGATGTCCCGGCAGAGCGTCGAGTTCGTGCTGCGCCATGTGGCCGGCTGCACCGACCCATTCGCCGAGGTGCATCCTTGGTACGTGCTGATCGAGCTGAGCGACACCCTGCCCGATGCGCCGCTCGCGCAGATGCTGGAAACCGGCCTGGGCTCGGCGTTCGAGGCCGGAGAGGCGCTCGATGCGGTGGTCGCCAGCAGCGAAGCGCAGGTCGATGCTCTGTGGGCGATTCGGGAAGGGATTTCCGAGGCGCAGAACCACGAGGGGCCGAGCCTCAAGCACGACATCAGCGTGCCGGTCAGCTGCATTCCCGCCTTCGTCGAGGCGGCCGACCAGCGCTTGCAACAGGCTTTCCCCGGCGTGCGCATCGTTGCCTATGGGCATGTCGGCGATGGCAACCTGCACTACAACATCAGCAAGCCGGCGGGCAGCGACGATGCGCCGTTCAAGACCCAGGCCGAGGCCATCATGGGGCTCATCTACGACGTGACCCTTGAATTCGACGGCAGCATCAGCGCCGAGCATGGCATCGGGCAGGCCAAGCGCGAAGCCGCCCATCACTACAAGGCGCCGCTGGAGCTCGAGCTGATGCGCAGCCTCAAGCAGGCCCTGGACCCGACCGAGCTGATGAACCCGGGCAAGGTGCTCTGAGCGGCGCGTTCGTCGGGTTTCGCCGCCTGGGTTGTCGATTTGCCCAGGCGCCATCCGACCAGTCGGTAGCCATGCGTGGTGCATGGCCCGATTCGTCCAGGAGGAGACCCCTATGCCCCGCATCGCGCGCATCGCCCCTTGCCTGTGGTTCGACGACCAGGCCGAGCAGGCCGTTGAGCTGTATCTGTCGGTCTTTCCAAATTCGCGGATTACCGGCACTGCCCGCTACGGCGAGGCGGGCCGCGAGTTTCATGGCAAGACGCCCGGGTCGGTGATGACCGTCGCCTTCGAGCTGGACGGGCACCCCTTCACCGCCCTGAATGGTGGCCCGGTGTTCCGTTTCAACGAGGCGATATCGCTGCAGGTGTTCTGCGATTCACAGGCCGAACTGGACCATTACTGGGACACACTGTCGGAAGGCGGCGACCCCCAGGCCCGGCAATGTGGCTGGCTCAAGGACCGCTTCGGGGTGTCCTGGCAGGTGGTGCCCACGGTTCTTGCCGACATGCTCGACGGCGGTGACAGCCCGCGCGGGCAGCGGGTGATGGCGGCCTTGCTGACGATGCAGAAGCTCGACATCGCCACCCTGCAACGAGCCTGCGATGGCTAGTCGCGGAAGAACTCACCCGGCGTGCTGCCGAACTGTTGGCGGAAGGCGGCGATGAAGGCCGAGGTGGATTCGTAGCCACAGGCCAGGGCCACGTCGGTGACCCGCTGGCCGCGCTCCAGCGGTCCGAGGGCACCGAGCAGGCGCAGGCGCTGGCGCCAGGCGCGGAAGGTCAGGCCGGTATCGCGCAGGAACAGGCGGCTCAGGGTCTTTTCCGACGCGCCCAGCAGCACGCCCCACTGGCCCAGGCTGCGGCTGTCGTCCGGCTGGCGCTGCAGGTGGCGGCACAGCTGCTGCAGGCGCGCGTCGCGGGGCAACGGCAGTGACAGGCTGACCTCCGGGGCGGCGCGCAACTGGTCGAGCAGCACCTGGGCCAGGCGTCCGTCGGCGCCCTGTTCGTCGTATTCCACGGGGCCTGCGCAGAAGCGCTCCACCAGCTCCCGGGTCAGGCGGTCGATCTCCAGCACCCGGCAGTGGTCCGGGGCCCAATCGGTGGCGCTGTGCGCCAGGTACAGGCTGCGCATCTCGGTATTGGGCGAGCTGATGACTTCATGTTCCAGGCCGGCAGGCACCCAGATCGCCCGTTGCGGCGGGGCGACGAAGCTGCCGGCGGCGGTGTGCACGTGCAGCACGCCCTGGATGGCATAACTCAACTGCACCCAGGGATGGCTGTGGCGCGGTGTACCGACCTGCCGGGGCAGGGACTCGGTGCGCGCATACAGCGGGCGGGGCAGGGCCTGCAGGTCGGGAACCTGGCGCTCCGGCAGGGCATGTTGTCCGTTTGGCGACATTCTCTGGCTTGATGGCGTTAGTCGGTAAGAAGTCGCCACGATAGAGTGGCCGCACGCCTGCCTGCAAGGCCCTGCAACCTGTTCCGGATACTTCTCACCATGGCCCGCTCCCGTTTACTGCCTGACAATTTCACCCTGACCCTGATCGCCGTCGTGGCCGCCGCCAGCCTGCTGCCCGTCAGCGGTGGCGCCGCCGTGGCGTTCGGCTGGATCACCAACCTGGCCATCGCCCTGCTGTTCTTCCTGCACGGCGCCAAACTGTCGCGCGAGGCGATCCTCGCCGGGGCCGGTCACTGGCGCCTGCACCTGCTGGTGTTCAGCTGCACCTTCATCCTGTTCCCGATCCTCGGGCTGGCCCTCAAGCCGCTGCTGTCACCGCTGGTCGGTATCGAGCTGTACCTGGGCATCCTCTACCTGTGCGCCCTGCCGGCGACGGTGCAGTCGGCCATCGCCTTCACCTCGCTGGCCCGGGGCAACATTCCCGCGGCAATCTGCAGCGCGGCGGCGTCCAGCCTGTTCGGCATCTTCCTCACGCCGCTGCTGGTGGCGATCCTCATGGGCGTGCACGGCGACGGCGGCTCGATGCTCGACGCCATCGGCAAGATCACCCTGCAACTGCTGGTGCCGTTCATCGCCGGCCAGGTGGCGCGCCGCTGGATCGGCGCCTGGGTCGGGCGCAACAAGGACTGGTTGAAGTACGTCGACCAGGGCTCGATCCTGCTGGTGGTCTACACCGCGTTCAGCGAGGCGGTGGTCGAAGGGCTGTGGCACCAGGTGTCGCTGCCGACCCTGGTCGCCCTGGTGTTCGCCTGCTGCGTGCTGCTGGCGCTGGCCCTGGGCATCACCGCGCTGCTGGGCAAGTGGTGCGGCTTCAGCCTGGAAGATCGCATCACCATTCTCTTCTGCGGCTCGAAGAAGAGCTTGGCCACCGGCGTGCCGATGGCCCAGGTGCTGTTCGCCGGCAGCGCCATCGGCCTGCTGATCCTGCCGCTGATGCTGTTCCACCAGATCCAGCTGATGGTTTGCGCGGTGCTGGCCCAGCGTTATGCCAGGCGGCCAGAAGAGCCAGCGGCCGAACAGGCCAAACCCGTCGCCCCCTGACCTGGCGTATCCGCGCTGCGCGACGACTGACCGACGAACCGACTGGCGCCATGGGGTAATTTCAAATACTGTTCATGCATACAGTATTCGGAGTTTCCCATGTCCGTCTCTTTGCCACCGCGCGGTCGTGGCACGGCCAGTAATCCGCACAACCGTTATGCCCCGACGCAGATCATCGCCAGCGATGACGGCTGGTACCAGGAGGTGCCGCCCAGCCGCGCCACGGAAGTGCGGGCGGAAACCGCCAAGACCCTCATCACCCGCAACCAGTCGCCGGACCTGCCGTTCGACCGCTCGATCAACCCCTACCGGGGCTGCGAGCACGGCTGCATCTACTGCTACGCCAGGCCCAGCCACGCCTACTGGGACCTCTCGCCGGGCATCGACTTCGAGACCCGGCTGATCGCCAAGACCAACGCCGCCGCAGTGCTCGAACAGCAATTGAGCAAGCCGGGCTACCAGTGCGCGCCGATCAACCTGGGCTCCAACACCGACCCCTACCAGCCCATCGACCGCGAGCACCGCCTGACCCGCCAGGTGCTGGAGGTGCTGCTGCGCTACCGGCACCCGGTGACCATCGTCACCAAGGGCTCGCTGATCCTGCGCGACCTGGACCTGCTCACCGAGCTGGCGCAGATGAACCTGGTGTCGGTGTACATCAGCCTTACCACCCTGGACGACGAGCTCAAGCGCATCCTTGAACCCCGGGCGGCGGCGCCGTCGGCCCGGTTGCGGGCGATCCGCGTGCTGCGCCAGCATGGCATTCCGGTCGGGGTGCTGTGCTCGCCGATGATCCCGATGATCAACGACATGGAACTGGAGCGCCTGCTCGAATCGGCGAAAAAGGCCGGCGCGCAGAGCGCCAACTACATGCTGCTGCGCCTGCCGCGGGAGGTGGCGCCGCTGTTCGAGGAGTGGCTGCAGGCGCATCACCCACAGCGTGCCGAGCACGTGCTCAGCCTGATCCGCCAGAGCCGGGGCGGCGAGCTGTACGACAGCCGTTTCGGCACGCGCTTTCGTGGCGAGGGCGCGTTCGCCGACCTGCTGGAGCAGCGCTTTGCCGTGGCCATCCGCCGCTTCGGCCTGGCGCGGCGCCAGCCCCATTCGCTCGATTGCAGCCGTTTCGCGCCGCCGGGTGGCCAGCTTTCGCTGCTGTGAAATGCCTGGCCACGAAAATGCCCCGGCCTGCTGGTTGTCGCCTCCCCTGCTTGAGGCGACACTTGGCGTGTGACTCGCCACCCGCAGAAGCTGTCGCTTTAACAGCGAATTTCAGGTCCATAGAGGTCAAGGGCATGCCTTACAAACACCAGGTCATTCCACTCAAGGCCCACGAGGGCAATGAAACCGCCGATGAGGCGCTGAAAAGCATCGTCGACGGTTTCAAGCACTTCCGTAACGAAATCTTCCCGCAGCAGGAAGAGCTGTTCAAAAAGCTCGCCACCGCGCAGAACCCACGGGCCATGTTCATCACCTGCGCCGACTCGCGCGTGGTGCCGGAACTGATCACCCAGAGCTCGCCGGGCGACCTGTTCGTCAACCGCAACGTCGGTAACGTGGTGCCGGCCTACGGCCAGATGATGGGCGGCGTCTCCACCGCCATCGAATACGCGGTCATGGCCCTGGGCGTGCAGCACATCGTGATCTGCGGCCACTCCGACTGTGGCGCGATGAAGGCGGTGCTCAACCCGCAGTCTCTGGAAACCATGCCGACGGTCAAGGCCTGGCTGCGCCATGCCGAAGTCGCGCGCACGGTTGTTGCGGAAAACTGCAGCTGCGCCACCGACAAGGAAACCCTTGAGGTGCTCACCGAGGAGAACGTGGTGGCCCAGCTCGACCACCTGCGTACCCACCCGTCGGTCGCCTCCAAGCTGGCCAGCGGTCAGCTGTTCATCCATGGCTGGGTGTATGACATCGAAACCAGCCAGATCAAGGCCTACGACGCCGAGCTGGGTGGCTTCCTGCCGCTCGATGGCGACAAGGTACCCATGGCCACGCCGCGCGCCCGTTATCCACAGGGCTGAGTCTGTGGTGGTGAGCACGCCCGTGCTCACCGCCCGTTTGGCCCTCGCGCCGAATGTGCTAAAAAAGCGGCTTCCGACGCAATGAGCGGCACCGCCCATGACCCGTCTATCCCGCGCCCACGATCCGTCCTATGAACTGATGGACGACCACGAAGGCCACTCGCTGATCTACCGTCAGCATGGCTTTCCCAGCCCCCTGGTGCGCTGGCATTTCCACAAGGAATACGAGCTGCACCTGATCGTCGCCAGCTCCGGCAAGGTCTTCATCGGCGACTACATTGGCAACTTCTCCGCCAACACCCTGTTCCTCACCGGCCCCGGCCTGCCCCACAACTGGATCAGCCAGGTGGAGGACGGCGAAGTGGTGGAAACCCGCGACATGCTGGTCAACTTCACCGACGAGGTGCTGGAAAGCGGCACGGCGGTGTTCGCCGAACTCAAGAGCCTGGCGCCGCTGCTGGCGCGGGCGCAGTTCGGTATCGAATTCCGCGACCCGCAGGTGATCCGCGAGGCCGGCCTGCTGATGCGGCGGATCGCCGACAGCCAGGGCATCACCCGCCTGGGGCACTTCTTCATCCTCATGGAGCTGCTGGCCGGCACCGAGGATTACCAGCTGCTGTCGGCGGTGACCGCCTCGGCGCTGGGCGACGAGCACCACGTCGAGCGCATCAACCGCGCGGTGGATTACATCTTCCAGCACTACGCCCAGGACCTCGGCCAGGAGGAAGTGGCGGACTACCTGGGCATGACGCCCACCTACTTCTCGCGGTTCTTCAAGCAGGCCACCGGGCGCGGCTTCGTCGAGTTCGTCAACCGCCTGCGGGTGAGCAAGTCCTGCGAGCTGCTGAGCAAGAGCGACAAACCGGTGACCGAGGTGTGCTTCGAGTCCGGCTTCAGCAACATCTCCAACTTCAACCGGCGGTTCCAGCAGCTCAAGGGCATGACGCCCTCGGGTTACCGGAAGCTGGCGGTGCAGCGCCTGACCGAGCAAAACCTGTACTGAATAGGCTTTCGCTATTTATCCCGTTGTTCGCTGGAACCCCATTCCAGACGGCGTTGTCGGTGTTCAGGTGGCTTTTTGCCTGTTTCCAAAGTGCAAAAAAGTATCGGTTGCTGTGCGCTCAAGGATTTGTTCGAGGGGGCGTACGGGGTTGTAATCCGGCCCGAGCCATACAAAAACAATAATGTTCTTCTGTCGCCGCACTGGCGCGGAAGAGGAGTTCAAAACCATGAACCACTCAGTAAAAACACTCGTTGCCGCCTCCTGCCTCTCCCTTGCGGTCGCTGCCCAGGGAGAAACCCTGACCATCGCCACCGTCAACAACAGCGACATGATCCGCATGCAGCGGCTCGCCAAGACCTTCGAAGAACAGAACCCCGACATCAAGCTCAAGTGGGTGGTGCTCGAAGAGAACGTGCTGCGCCAGCGCCTGACCACTGACATCGCCACCCAGGGCGGCCAGTTCGACGTGCTCACCATCGGCATGTACGAAGCCGCGCTGTGGGGCGAGAAAGGCTGGCTGGAGCCGATGACCGACCTGCCGGCGGACTACGCCCTGGACGACGTCTTCCCCTCGGTGCGCGAAGGCCTTTCGGTCGATGGCACGCTCTACGCTCTGCCGTTCTACGCCGAAGCCTCCATCACCTATTACCGCAAGGACCTGTTCGAGCAGGCTGGCCTGCAGATGCCCGAGCAGCCGACCTGGGAGCAGATGGCGGAATTCGCCAGCAAGCTGCACCAGCCGGACAAGGGCCAGTACGGCCTGTGCCTGCGTGGCAAGGCCGGCTGGGGCGAGAACATGGCGCTGATCACCACCGTGGGCAACGCCTTCGGCGCGCGCTGGTTCGATGAGCAGTGGAAGCCGGAATTCACTGGCAGCGAGTGGAAGAACGCCCTCAACTTCTACGTCGACAACATGAAGAAGTACGGCCCGCCGGGCGCCTCCAGTAACGGCTTCAACGAGAACCTGGCGTTGTTCAACAGCGGCAAGTGCGCGCTGTGGGTCGATGCCAGCGTGGCCGGCTCCTTCGTGACCGACAAGACCCAGAGCAAGGTCGCCGATTCGGTCGGCTTCACCTTCGCCCCGACCCAGGTCACCGACAAGGGCGCTTCCTGGCTGTACTCCTGGTCGCTGGCGATTCCGACCAGCTCCAAGTCCAAGGCAGCCGCCAAGACCTTCAGCGCCTGGGCCACTTCCAAGGCCTACGGCGAGCTGGTGGCCAAGACCGACGGCGTGGCCAACGTGCCGCCGGGCACCCGCGCCTCGACCTACAGCGATGCCTACATGCAGGCGGCGCCGTTCGCCAAGGTCACCCTGGACTCGCTGAAGAAGGCCGACCCGGCCAACCCCAGCGCCAAGCCCGTGCCCTACGTGGGCATCCAGCTGGTGACCATCCCCGAGTTCCAGGCCATCGGCACCAGCGTCGGCAAGCTGTTCGCCGCCGCCCTGACCGGCCAGATGCAACCGGAACAGGCCCTGCAGGCGGCCCAGCAGAGCACCGAGCGGGAAATGAAGCGCGCCGGCTACCCGAAGTAGTCGATCCGTAGGGTGGGCTTTAGCCCACCAGGGTTTCACCGAGAGTTCGTGGTGGGCTGAAGCGGAGCGCCGCCCGGCCCACCCTACGTCTCTGTCACCACGACACCGCCTTTCGGAGGCACCATGAACACCTCGGCCATCGACACCCCTGCGCAGCGCGCCGGCGAGCCTGCTACCCGCAAGCCGCGGCGCCTGGCGCCGGGCTGGTTCCTGGTCAGCCCCTCGGTCGTCCTGCTGCTGGTGTGGATGATCGTGCCGCTGGGCATGACCCTGTACTTCTCGCTGATCCGCTACAACCTGCTGTACCCCGGCGAGAACGATTTCGTCGGCCTGGAAAACTTCGAGTACTTCGTCACCGACGCGGCGTTTCTCAGCGGCGCGGGCAACACCCTGCTGCTGGTGGGCAGCGTGTTGCTGATCAGCGTGGTGTTCGGCGTGCTGATCTCCGCCCTGCTGGAGGCCAGTGAGTTCTTCGGCCGGGGCATCGTGCGGGTGCTGTTGATCTCGCCGTTCTTCATCATGCCCACGGTCAGCGCGCTGCTGTGGAAGAACCTGATCTTCCACCCGGTCTCGGGGATTCTTGCGGCGATCTGGCAGTTCTTCGGCGCCCAGCCGGTGGACTGGCTGGCGCACCACCCGATGTTCTCGATCATCATGATCGTGTCCTGGCAGTGGCTGCCGTTCGCCATCCTGATCCTGATGACCGCCATGCAGTCCCTCGACCAGGAGCAGAAGGAAGCGGCGCGGCTCGACGGCGCCGGGCCGATCGCCATCTTCTGGCACCTGACCCTGCCGCACCTGGCGCGGCCGATCGCGGTGGTGGTGATGATCGAAACCATCTTCCTGCTCTCGGTGTTCGCCGAAATCTACACCACCACCAGCGGTGGCCCCGGCTACGAATCGACCAACCTCGCCTACCTGATCTACACCCAGGCGCTGTTGCAGTTCGACGTGGGCATGGCCTCGGCCGGCGGCCTGATCGCAGTGGTCATCGCCAACATCGCGGCCATCGTGCTGATCCGCATGATCGGCAAGAACCTGACCGAACGGCAGTAGGAGCGCAGCATGCTGACCTTGAAGCAATCCCGTCGCCTGCAGAGCGTGCTGATCGGCCTCCTGGCCTGGGGCATCGCCGCGGTGATCTTCTTTCCGATCTTCTGGATGGTGCTGACCAGCCTGAAGACCGAGATCGACGCTTTCGCCACGCCGCCGCAGTTCATCTTCACCCCGACGCTGGAGAACTACCTGCACATCAACGAGCGCAGCGACTACTTCGCCTTTGCCTGGAACTCGGTGCTGATCTCCTTTTCCGCGACCCTCCTGTGCATGCTGTTCGCGGTGCCGGCGGCCTACTCCATGGCCTTCTTCGAGACCCGCCACACCAAGCGCACGCTGCTGTGGATGCTGTCGACCAAGATGCTGCCGCCGGTGGGCGTGCTGGTGCCGATCTACCTGCTGGCCAAGCAGTTCGGCCTGCTCGATTCGCGTATCGCGCTGATCGTCATCTACACCCTGATCAACCTGCCGATTGTGGTATGGATGGTGTACACCTACTTCAAGGACATCCCCGTCGACATCCTCGAGGCGGCGCGCCTGGACGGCGCCACCACCTGGCAGGAAATCGTCCGCGTGCTGCTGCCCATCGCCCGTGGCGGCCTGGCCTCGACCATGCTGCTGTCGCTGATCCTGTGCTGGAACGAGGCGTTCTGGTCGCTCAACCTGACCAGCTCCGCCGCCGCCCCGCTCACCGCCCTGGTGGCCTCCTACTCCAGTCCCGAAGGCCTGTTCTGGGCCAAGCTGTCGGCGGTCTCGACCCTCGCCTGCGCGCCCATCCTGATCTTCGGCTGGATCAGCCAAAAACAACTTGTCCGCGGCCTGTCCTTTGGCGCGGTGAAATAACGGAGAACATCGACATGGCTGATCTGAAGATCCGCAATCTGAAAAAAGGCTTCGATGGCACGGCGATCATCCGGGGTGTCGACCTGGACATCCGCGACCGTGAGTTCGTGGTGTTCGTCGGCCCGTCCGGCTGCGGCAAGTCCACCCTGCTGCGGCTGATCGCCGGGCTGGAAGAGGTCAGCAGCGGCACCATCGAGCTCGACGGCCAGGACATCACCGACGTCGCCCCGGCCCGCCGCGACCTGGCGATGGTGTTCCAGACCTACGCGCTGTACCCGCACATGACCGTGCGCAAGAACCTGTCCTTCGCCCTCGACCTGGCCGGCGTGGCCAAGAAAGAGGTGGAGGAAAAGGTCGCCAACGCTGCGCGCATCCTCGAACTGGCGCCGCTGCTGGAGCGCAAGCCCAAGCAGTTGTCGGGCGGCCAGCGCCAGCGCGTGGCCATCGGCCGTGCCATCGTGCGCAACCCGAAGATCTTCCTGTTCGACGAACCGCTGTCGAACCTCGACGCCGCCCTGCGCGTGCAGACCCGCCTGGAGCTGGCGCGGCTGCACAAAGACCTGCAGGCCACCATGATCTACGTGACCCACGACCAGGTCGAAGCCATGACCCTGGCCGACAAGGTGGTGGTGCTCAACGGCGGGCGCGTGGAGCAGGTCGGCTCACCCCTGGAGCTGTACCACCACCCGGCCAACCTGTTCGTCGCGGGTTTTCTCGGCACGCCGAAGATGGGCTTTCTGCGCGGCACCCTGAGCCAGATCGACGTCAGCCGCTGCGAGGTACAACTGGAATGCGGCAGCCGCGTCAGCATGCCGCTGGCGGCCGGTACGCTGGCCGTGGGCAGCCCGGTGACCCTGGGCGTGCGGCCCGAGCACCTGAACGTGGTGGCCGCCGGTCAGGGGCGCCTGCAGGTGACCGCCGATGTCAGCGAGCGCCTGGGCAGCGACACCTTCTGCCACGTGCGCAGTGCCTCCGGGGAAATGCTCACGGTGCGGGTACGCGGGGATTTCGCCCCGGCCTATGGCGAGACCCTGAGCCTGGATTTCGACCCGGCCCACTGCCACCTCTTCGACGCCGACGGCCAGGCCGTCGCCAAACCCCTTCAGCAGGCTGCCTAGCGCCTCTCTTTCTCGGGACCTTTCGCATGAAACTCAATCGCCAGCACCTTTCCCAGCTCGGCGGCGCTGTCGCGCTGCCCGCGTACAGCCCCGACAGCCTGCGCCAGGGCATCGTCCACATCGGCGTGGGCGGCTTTCACCGGGCCCACGAGGCGGTCTACACCGACGCCCTGATGAACCAGGGGCTGGCGCTGGACTGGGCCATCTGCGGCGCCGGCCTGCGCCCGGACGACCGCGCCATGCGCGATGCCCTGGCCGGACAGGATTACCTCTACACCCTGGTCGAACTGGGTGACGAGCCGAACCTGCCGGTGCGGGTGATCGGCGTCATCAACGACATGCTGCTGGGCGAAGAATCGCCCCAGGCGCTGATCGACAAGCTGGCCGACCCGGCCATTCGCATCGTGTCGCTGACCATCACCGAGGGCGGCTACTGCATCGACGACAGCACCGGCGAATTCCTCGCCGACCTGCCGGCCATCCAGCACGACCTGCGCCACCCCGAGTCGCCGAAAAGCGTGTTCGGCTTCCTCTGCGCGGCGTTGGCCAAGCGCCGCGAGGCGGGCATCCCGGCCTTTACGCTGATGTCCTGCGATAACCTGCCGCACAACGGCGCGGTGACCCGCAAGGCGCTGCTGGCCTTCGCCCACCTGGCCAACCACGAGCTGGCGACCTGGATCGACCACCACGTGACCTTCCCCAATGCCATGGTCGACCGCATCACGCCGATGACCAGCGCCGCCCACCGCCAGCAACTGGCCGACCAGCACGGCGTCGAGGACGCCTGGCCGGTGGTGTGCGAGCCGTTCGTGCAGTGGGTGCTGGAAGACAAGTTCGTCAGCGGGCGCCCGGCCTGGGAGCAGGTCGGCGTGCAGTTCACCGACGACGTCACTCCCTACGAGGAAATGAAGATCAAGCTGCTCAACGGCAGCCACCTGGCGCTGACCTACCTGGGTTTTCTCAAGGGCTACCGCTTCGTCCACGAAACCATGAACGACCCGCTGTTCCGTCGTTACGTCCGCACCTTCATGGACCTCGACGTGACCCCGCAGCTGGCGCCGGTGCCGGGCATTGATCTGGACGACTACAAGGACACGCTGATCGAGCGCTTCTCCAACCAGGCGATTGCCGACCAGCTGGAGCGGGTCTGCTCCGATGGCTCGTCGAAGTTTCCCAAGTTCATCGTGCCCACTCTCCACCGCCTGATCGAGGACGGCAAGTCGCTGGAGCGCGTGGCCCTGGTGGTGGCGGCCTGGGCGCTGTACCTCAAGGGTGTGGACGAGAACGGCGTGCAGTACCGGATTCCCGACCCGCGTGCCGAGCACTGCCAGGGGCTGGTCGCCGACGATGCGTTGCTGACGGCCCGGGTGCTGGGTGAAGAGGCGATCTTCGGTGTGGCGCCGGCGCAATCGGCAGCCTTCGTCTCGGCGTTCGAACTGTGCCTGGAGAGCCTGCGCAAGCGCGGCGTCAGCCAGACCTTGCACACCCTGCTGCGCGACTGACCTTCGGAGAGCGCCATGTACCTCGGGATCGATTGCGGCACCCAGGGCACCAAGGCCCTGGTGCTCGACGCCGGCACCGGCCGGGTGCTGGGCGAAGGCAGCGCCAGCCACACCCTGCAGAGCGGTGCCAACGGCCGGCGCGAACAGCAGCCGAGCGAGTGGCTGGCGGCGTTCGCCCAGGCGACCCGCACGGCGCTGGCGGCTGCCGGGATCAGTGGCGAGCAGATCCTCGGCATCGGCGTGTCCGGCCAGCAGCATGGCCTGGTGTTGCTCGACGAGCACGGTCAGGTGCTGCGCCCGGCCAAGCTCTGGTGCGACACCGAGTCGGCTGAGCAGAACCAGCGACTGCTGGATTACCTGGGCGGCGAAACCGGTTCGTTGCAGCGCCTGGGCGTGGCCATCGCTCCGGGTTATACGGTGTCCAAGCTGCTGTGGACCCGGGAGCAGCACCCGGAGGTGTTCGCCCGCATCGCCCACATCCTGCTGCCCCACGACTACCTCAATTACTGGCTCACCGGCCGCTATTGCAGCGAGTACGGCGATGCCTCCGGCACCGGCTATTTCGATGTGCGCCGCCGGCGCTGGGATACCGACCTGCTGTCCCACATCGACCCGTCCGGGCGGCTGCAGGCCGCACTGCCAGAGCTGGTGGAGTCCCATCAGTCGCTGGGCCGTATCCTGCCGGATGTCGCCCGTCAGTTGGGCCTCAACCCGCAGGCCCGGGTGGCCAGCGGCGGTGGCGACAACATGATGGGCGCCCTTGGTACCGGCAACATCCGCCCGGGTGCGATCACCATGAGCCTGGGCACCTCTGGCACCCTGTACGCCTATGACCACCAGGCGCGTGTCAGTCCGCACCCGCAGGTGGCGACCTTCTGCTCGTCGTCGGGCGGCTGGCTGCCGCTGATCTGCACCATGAACCTGACCAACGCCAGCGGGCTGATCCAGCAACTGCTGGCGCTGGATATCCAGGCGTTCGGCGAGCTGGTCGAGCAGGCACCCATTGGCGCCGGGGGCCTGCTGATGCTGCCGTTCTTCAACGGCGAGCGGGTGCCCGCGCTGCCCACGGCCCTGGCGAGCCTGCAGGGCATGGACAGCGACAACCTGACCCGCAGCAATCTGTGCCGGGCGGTGGTCGAAGGGACGCTGTTCGGCTTGCGCTATGGCCTGGACCTGCTGCGCGCCAGCGGCCTGGAAAGCCAGACCATTCGCCTGATCGGCGGTGCGGCGAAAAGCCCGGTGTGGCGACAGGTCGTCGCTGAGATCATGGGCACGCCCCTGGTCTGCCCCCGGTACACCGAAGCCGCCGCGCTGGGTGCGGCGATCCAGGCCGCCTGGTGCCTGGCGCCGGGTGATGACCCCCAGGCTACGCTGGCGGCGCTGTGCGAACGCTGCGTGCACCTGGATGCCGGCAGCGAAACCCGGCCGGACCCGGCGCGTGTGGCGCAGTACGAGACGGTCTACCAGCGCTACCGCGAACAGGTCGCGCAGTTGCAATGAACCCGAGAATCCGGCGCCACGGCGCCCTGCTCTGATGCGGAGATGATCATGTACCTGGTATGTGGCGAGGCGTTGTTCGATGTGTTCATTCAGGACGACGGTGCGCGCAGCAGCGAGCTGGCGTTCAAGGCGATCGCGGGCGGCTCGCCGTTCAACGTGGCGGTTGGCCTGCGCCGCCTGGGCGTCGACTCGGCGCTGTTCACCGGCATTTCCTCCGACTACCTCGGTGCCCGGCTGCGCCGTGTGCTGGGGGACGAGGGCGTGAGCGACGCCTACCTGGTGGACAGCGATGCGCCCACCACCCTGGCCATGGTCGGGGTGGATGCCCACGGCTCGCCGCAGTATTCGTTCCGCGGTGAAGGCTGCGCCGACCGTCAGCTGCGCCCGGAGCACCTGCCGCCGCTGGACCACCAGGTGCGTGGCCTGCACGTCGGCTCCTTCTCGCTGGTGGTGAGCCCAGTGGGCGACACCCTGCTCGAGCTGGTGCAGCGCGAGCACAACCAGCGCCTGATCAGCCTGGACCCCAACGTGCGCCTCAACCCGGCGCCGGATATCGCGCGGTGGCGGGAGCGGGTCGAAGCCTTCGCGGCCTACGCGCACCTGATCAAGGTCAGCGAAGAAGACCTGCAACTGCTCTACCCCGAGCAGGACCCGCAGCAGGTCGCGGCGGGCTGGCTCGGCGAGCGCTGCCACCTGGTGTTCCTCACCCACGGCAGCGACGGTGCCAGTGTGCACAGCCGCCACGGGCAGTGGTCGGTGCCGGCGGTGGCCGTGCAGACCCGCGACACCGTGGGTGCTGGCGATACCTTCCAGGCGGCGCTGATCAGCTACCTGATCCGCCATGGCCTGGACAGCCCGCAGGCCCTGGCCAGCGTCAGCCGCGAGCACATCGACGCCATGCTGCGTTTCGCCGTGCGCGCGGCTGCGCTCACCTGTTCCCGGGTCGGCCCGGACCTGCCGTACCGCCACGAACTGGACGCCGTCTGATGGCGTACAGGCCCCCGTCCCAGGACGTCACGCGCCTGGCCAGTTGGCAGGCGCTGGGCGAACACCGCCAGGCCCTCGACGGCTTCAGCCTGCGCCAGGCGTTCACCAGCGATCCACAGCGCTTTACCCGCTTTTCCCTGGATGATTGCGGCCTGTTCCTCGACTATTCGAAGAACCTCATCACCGAGCAGACCCGCGGGTTGCTGGTTGGGCTGGCCGAAGAAGCCGGGCTGGCCCAGGCCATCGCCGACCTGTTCGACGGCAAGCTGATGAATGCCTCGGAGCGACGTCCGGCCCTGCACACCGCCCTGCGCCGGCCGCTGGGGGACAAGGTGCTGGTCGACGGCGTGGACGTGATGCCCCAGGTGCAGCGGGTGCTGCAGCGCATGAGCGAGCTGGTGGGCCGCGTGCACCACGGCCTGTGGCGCGGCTACAGCGAAAAGCCGATCACCGATGTGGTGAACATCGGCATCGGTGGCTCGTTCCTTGGCCCGCAACTGGTGTCCGAGGCGCTGCTGCCCTTCGCCCAGCGCGGGGTGCGCTGCCATTACCTGGCGAACATCGACGGCAGTTCGTTCCAGGAGCTGGCGGCCAAGCTGTGCGCCGAGACCACGCTGTTCATCGTCTCGTCCAAGACCTTCTCCACCCTGGAAACCCTGAAGAACGCCCAGGCGGCGCGCAGCTGGTACCTGGACCAGGGCGGCTCCGAGGCGGAGCTGCACCGGCACTTCATGGCGGTGTCCAGCAACATTCCGGCGGCCACCGCCTTCGGCATCCGCGAAGAGAACATCCTGCCGATGTGGGACTGGGTCGGCGGGCGTTATTCGCTGTGGTCGGCCATCGGCTTGCCCATCGCCATGTCCGTCGGCATCTCCAACTTCAAGGAGCTGCTGTCGGGTGCCTACCGCATGGATGCGCATTTCCAGCAGGCGCCGTTCGCACGCAACATGCCGGTGCTGCTGGCCTTGCTGGGCGTCTGGTACGGCAATTTCTGGGGCGCGCAGAGCCACGCGATCCTGCCGTACGACCATTACCTGCGCAATATCACCAAGCACCTGCAGCAGCTGGACATGGAGTCCAACGGCAAGCGTGTGCGCCAGGACGGCAGCGCCGTGGACATCGCCACCGGTCCGGTGATCTGGGGCGGTGTCGGCTGCAACGGCCAGCATGCCTACCACCAGTTGCTGCACCAGGGTACGCCGCTGATCCCGGCGGATTTCATCGTGCCGGTGAGCAGCTACAACCCGGTGGCCGACCACCATCAATGGCTGTTCGCCAACTGCCTGTCGCAAAGCCAGGCGCTGATGCTCGGCAAGTCCCAGGACGAGGCGGAGGCCGAGATGCGCGTCCAGGGCCTGGCGCCGGAGCAGGTGCAGCACCTGGCGGCGCACAAGGTCATCCCCGGCAACCGGCCGAGTAACACCCTGGTGCTCGAGCGCATCAGCCCCGGGCGCCTGGGTGCGCTGATCGCCCTGTACGAGCACAAGGTGTTCGTGCAGAGCGTGATCTGGGGCATCAACCCCTTCGACCAGTGGGGCGTCGAGCTCGGCAAGGAGCTTGGCAAGGGCGTCTACTCGCGCCTGGTAGGCACCGAAACGAGCGCCGCCGAGGACGGCTCCACCCAGGGCCTGATCGACTTCTTCCGCAGCCGCCACCGCGGCTGACCATCCTGCCATCCCGGTGACCGCTGCCGCTCAAGGGCGGCGCGTCACTGCGTTTTTGCTTGAACTAAGCCGAGCGCCTCCCACCCAAGTTCAGACGAACCTGGCAGGAGGAACGGATGGATCTTATCGATCTCGTACAGTGGCCCGCGATGCTCGCCACCGTGGTGGCCGCGTGGTTGATCGCGTCGCTGGAGCGGCGGCGCCGCACCATTGGCTTCTGGTGCTTCATGCTGAGCAACGTGCTGTGGATCATCTGGGGCCTGCATGCCAGCGCATGGGCCCTGATCGTTTTGCAGGTCTGCCTGGCGGGCCTGAATATCCGGGGGGCGAGGAAGAATGCCCCCGGAAATGCCTAGAGCTGGTGGCTCAGCTCGCCGCGCGGGTCTGGTTCAGCACCAGCTCTACACCCAGCTGCCGCGACAGGCACGGCCAGCGCTGCCAGGCGGCCTCGGTCTCGGGGTCGCTCAGGCGGTCCCGGTAGGCCTGCACGGAGCGCTGGTTGAAGCTCTCTTCGTCGAGCATGCCGTCCACGGCACGGTGCACCGCTTCGTCCAGCTGATTGGCGAACGGCTCGCCGATCAGCTGGTGGGCGATCAGGTTGGCCACCGTGGTGTCCAGCGGGATCAGTGGCTGACCCAGGTGGGCGATGTAGCGGTCGTTCACTTCCTCGACCAGGCGGTGGGCCAGGTAGGCCTCGTCCAGCAGGCCGTCGAGCCCCTCATGGCCGGCCATCAGTGCCGGCGGTTGCAGGAAGAACTGCTCGGCCACCTTCAGCACCGGTTTGATCTGCGCTTCGATGCCGGCCTCGCGGGCCACCTGATTGGCGGCTTCGAGCACGTCCGGGGCGTTATCCACATAGGCCGTGACGAAGCGCGTCAGGGCGCCCAGGGCGTCGGTCTGGGGCAGGCGAATGGCCGGGTGCAGGCGTTCCATCTGGCTGCCGAGCTGACGGGCGAGCTGGCCGGTGGACGCTTCGTGTTTATGGGCGCGGTGGATCAGGTCGCGCAAGGCGGGGGTGTTCATGACGACTCCGGGTGAGGGGACATGGGCGTGAACCTTAGCTGGCGGCAGCCGGCGGCTAAGACGCGATTGTCATAATTTTTTCATGGTTATGCGACTCGGCTATATCGGCCCGTTCTCATTTCTCTCCAGACCGCGTGTTGCGTGGCGTTCGGTGCACGGGGGCGGTGGCAGCAGTGCTGCTTGCATCCGAATTGCGGGCTTCAAGTCGCCGTCTATACTCGAAATCGAAAGGCAGTACCTGATGGAACCGGACGGGCTTAGGCACGGAGAGGTTTCGACAGTAGTCGCCAGCAGTCGCCGGTTCCGGGAACGCAATGAATGCGAACTTCCCAACCGCAATGGCAGTCGATCCCTTAGCCGCAGGCTCAGCCGGCGGGATAACAAGAACGATAAGGGGAACCCGCAATGATGCGACATCCACGAGTTTGGATGGGCCTCCTGCTGTGGTTGGTATTCAGCTCCGCACACGCGAGCTGGACCATCAACATGACGCCAGGTGTGACCGAGGTCAGCCGCTCGGTCTTCGACTTGCACATGACCATTTTCTGGATCTGCGTCGTGATTGGCGTCATCGTCTTCGGCGCCATGTTCTGGTCGATGATCCTGCACCGCCGATCCACCGGGCAGCAGCCCGCGCACTTTCACGAAAGCACCACGGTGGAAATTCTCTGGACCGTGGTGCCGCTGCTGATCCTGGTGCTCATGGCCATTCCGGCCACCAAGACGCTGATCGATATCTACGACAGTTCTGAATCCGAGCTGGATATCCAGGTCACCGGCTACCAGTGGAAATGGCACTACAAATACCTGGGCCAGGACGTCGAGTTCTTCAGCAACCTGACCACGCCCCGCGACCAGATCAACAACAAGGCCGACAAGGGCGAGCACTACCTGCTGGAGGTGGACGAGCCGCTGGTGGTGCCGGTCGGCACCAAGGTGCGCTTCCTGATCACCGCCGCCGACGTGATCCACTCCTGGTGGGTGCCGGCGCTGGCGGTGAAGAAGGACGCCATCCCCGGCTTCGTCAACGAATCCTGGACCCGCATCGACGAGCCCGGCATCTACCGCGGCCAGTGCACCGAGCTGTGCGGCAAGGACCACGGCTTCATGCCGGTGGTGGTCGAAGCCAAGTCCAAGGAAGACTTCGCTGCCTGGCTGGCCGAGCGCAAGCAGGTCGCGGCGGCCGAGAAGGAGCTGACCAGCAAGGAATGGACGCTGGAAGAACTCATGGCCCGCGGCGAGAAGGCCTACAACACCGCCTGCGGCGCCTGCCACCAGGCGACGGGCGAAGGCCTGCCACCGATGTTCCCGGCGCTCAAAGGCTCGGACATCGCCACCGGCCCGGCCGCAGCGCATATCGAGATCGTCTTCAACGGCAAGCCGGGTACGTCCATGGCGGCGTTCGGCAAGCAGCTCTCGGAAGTCGACCTCGCGGCCATCATCACCTACGAACGCAACGCCTGGGGCAACAATGTCGGTGACATGGTCACGCCTAAGGACATCCTCGACTTCAAGAAGGCTCAGGAGTAAGGACATGAGTGCAGTGATCGATCACGGTCATGGTCATAGCGACCACCACCATGGCCCGGCCAAGGGCTTGATGCGCTGGGTGCTGACCACCAACCACAAAGACATCGGCACCATGTACCTGTGGTTCAGCTTCGCCATGTTCCTGCTCGGCGGCAGCATGGCCATGGTGATCCGTGCCGAACTGTTCCAGCCCGGCCTGCAGATCGTGCAGCCGGAGTTCTTCAACCAGATGACCACCATGCACGGCCTGGTGATGGTGTTCGGTGCGGTGATGCCGGCGTTCGTCGGCCTGGCCAACTGGATGGTGCCGCTGATGATCGGCGCGCCGGACATGGCCTTGCCGCGGATGAACAACTTCAGCTTCTGGCTGCTGCCGGCGGCCTTCGGCCTGCTGGTCAGCACGCTGTTCATGGAGGGGGGCGGGCCGAACTTCGGCTGGACCTTCTATGCGCCGCTGTCGACGACCTACGCGCCGGAATCGGTGACCTTCTTCATCTTCGCCATCCACCTGATGGGCATCAGTTCGATCATGGGGGCGATCAACGTGGTCGCCACCATCCTCAACCTGCGTGCCCCGGGCATGACCCTGATGAAGATGCCGCTGTTCGTCTGGACCTGGCTGATCACCGCCTTCCTGCTGATCGCGGTGATGCCGGTACTGGCCGGGTGCGTGACCATGATGCTGATGGACATCCACTTCGGCACCAGCTTCTTCAGCGCGGCCGGCGGCGGCGATCCGGTGCTGTTCCAGCACGTGTTCTGGTTCTTCGGCCACCCCGAGGTGTACATCATGATCCTGCCCGCGTTCGGCGCGGTCAGCTCGATCATTCCGGCCTTCGCGCGCAAGCCGCTGTTCGGCTACACCTCGATGGTCTACGCCACGGCGTCGATCGCCTTCCTGTCGTTCATCGTCTGGGCGCACCACATGTTCACCGTCGGCATCCCGCTGACCGGCGAGCTGTTCTTCATGTACGCCACCATGCTGATCGCCGTGCCCACCGGGGTGAAGGTGTTCAACTGGGCCAGCACCATGTGGCAGGGCTCGATGACCTTCGAGGCGCCGATGCTGTTCTCGGTGGCCTTCGTCATCCTGTTCACCATCGGCGGCTTCTCCGGGCTGATGCTGGCCATCGCCCCGGCGGACTTCCAGTACCACGACACCTACTTCGTGGTGGCGCACTTCCACTACGTGCTGGTGCCTGGCGCGATCTTCGGCATCTTCGCCTCGGCCTACTACTGGCTGCCGAAGTGGACCGGCCACATGTACGACGAGACCCTGGCCAAGCTGCACTTCTGGATGAGTTTCATCGGCATGAACCTGGCGTTCTTCCCGATGCACTTCGTGGGCCTGGCCGGCATGCCGCGGCGGATCCCGGACTACAACATGATGTTCGCCAACTTCAACATGGTGTCGAGCATCGGTGCCTTCATGTTCGGCGCGACCCAACTGCTGTTCCTGTTCATCGTCATCAAGTGCATCCGTGGCGGCAAGCCCGCCCCGGCCAAGCCATGGGACGGTGCCGAAGGCCTGGAATGGACGGTGCCGTCGCCGGCGCCCTACCACACCTTCCAGACCCCGCCGGAAGTGAAGTAAGGAGGCCGTGCCATGAGCGAAGCCCTGCCAACCCGCCGTCTGGTCATCCGCCTGCTGTTCGTGGTGGTGGGCATGTTCGGCTTCGGCTTCGCCCTGGTGCCGATCTACGACGTGATGTGCCAGGCCTTCGGTATCAACGGCAAGACCGCCGGCGCCTACCAGGCCGGCAGCCAGGAGACCGACGAAGCGCGCCAGGTGCGGGTGCAGTTCCTCGCCACCAACGCTGCCGGCATGGTCTGGGAATTCGGGCCCGAGGCCGACGAGGTCGAGGTCCACCCGGGGGCCAGTACGCAGATGGTGTTCGTCGCCTACAACCCCACGGACAAACCGATGACCGCCCAGGCGATTCCCAGCGTGGCGCCGTCCAAGGCGGCGGCGTTTTTCCACAAGACCGAGTGCTTCTGCTTCACCCAGCAGGTGCTGCAGCCGGGCGAGCGCATCGAGATGCCGGTGCGCTTCATCGTCGACCGGGACCTGCCCGCCGACGTCCGACACCTGACTCTGGCCTACACCCTGTTCGATATCACTGCGAGTAAACCGCCGGTTGCCCAGGCGGGCCAATAAGGAGAACAAAGATGGCGTCTCACGAGCAGTATTACGTTCCGGCCCAGAGCAAGTGGCCGATCATCGCCACCATCGGCCTGTTGATCACGGTCTACGGCGTTGGCGTCTGGTTCAACGACATGAAGGCCAACCGCGACGAATCCAACGGCCCGCTGATCTTCTTCGTCGGCGCGCTGTTCCTGGCCTACATGCTGTTCGGCTGGTTCGGCAACGTGATCAAGGAAAGCCGCTCCGGCCTGTACAGCCCGCAGATGGACCGCTCATTCCGCTGGGGCATGAGCTGGTTCATCTTCTCCGAGGTGATGTTCTTCGCCGCCTTCTTCGGCGTGCTGTTCTACATCCGCATGTGGTCCGGTCCCTGGCTCGGTGGCGAAGGCGACAAAGGCATCGCCAACATGCTGTGGCCGAACTTCGAATACACCTGGCCGATGCTCGACACTCCGGACCCCAAACTCTACCCGGCGCCGAAGGGCGTCATCGGCGCCTGGGGCCTGCCGCTGATCAACACCATCCTGCTGGTGACCTCCAGCTTCACCCTGACCTTCGCCCACCACGCGCTGCGCAAGAACCACCGCAAGCCGCTGAAGATCTGGCTGGCGCTGACCGTGCTGCTGGGCCTGGCCTTCCTGGCGCTGCAGATCGAGGAATACATCCACGCCTACACCGAGCTGGGGCTGACCCTGGGTTCCGGGATCTACGGGGCGACCTTCTTCATGCTCACCGGCTTCCACGGGGCCCACGTGACCCTGGGGGCGCTGATGCTGACGGTCATGCTGGTACGCATCCTGCGCGGCCACTTCACCGCCGACCAGCACTTCGGCTTCGAGGCCGCGGCCTGGTACTGGCACTTCGTGGACGTGGTGTGGATCGGCCTGTTCGTCTTCGTCTACGTGCTCTGAACAGGCGCTACCAGGTGACGTGGGAAATCAGCTGGCCGGAATAGAAACCCCAGGCGATCAGTCCGACCGTCAGGGCCGTGAGGGTGACACGAACAGTCAGTGCATTGACCACCCGCGAGGTGCGGCCCTCGTCCTTGACCAGGAAGAACAGGCCGCTGAACAGACTGACCAGGGTGGCCAGTAGCAAGAGGACGATCGCGGCCTTGAGCATGCGAGACTCCGGGGGAAGGGGAATGGGGTTCACATGCAGTATAGCCAGCTTCATCGGCTCCCCAGGGAGGCGCTCATGAGTGCCTTCCGCCCGGGTGTGCTGCCCAGCCTGGTGGTTCTCGCCCTGCTGCCGGCGCTGGTCTGGCTGGGCTTCTGGCAGCTGTCGCGGGCCGAGGAAAAGCGTGAGCTGATCGCGGTCCACGAAGCCCGCCTGGCGGCCGCCCCGATGAGCCTGGGCGCCCTGGAGCGCGAATCCGACCTGGCCTATGTGCGGGTCCGCCTGCGGGGCCACTTCGACGAGCGCCACAGCCTGCTGCTGGACAACCGCATCCGCAACGGCCAGGCCGGCGTCGAGGTGTTGCAACCCTTCTATGACCAGGCCAGCGGCCTGTGGGTACTGCTCAACCGCGGCTGGCTGCCCTGGTCCGATCGCCGGGTCACCCCGACCTTCGACACCCCGGACACGCCCCTGGAACTCACCGCCTCGGTCTACGTCCCGCTGGGCGGCGGCCTGCAACTGCGCCCCGAGCGCACGGCCAGCACCTGGCCGCACCTGATCACCGACGTCCGCCCGAATGCCCTGTGGCAACAACTGGGGCGCGGCGGCCTCGCTTACGAACTGCGGGTCGAGCCCGGCCCCGCCAGCTTCCAGGCGGACTGGCCGGTGGTGGCCATGAGCCCGGACAAACACCTGGGTTACGCCGTGCAGTGGTTCGCCCTGGCGGCGGCCCTGGTCGGCCTTTTCATCTACTTCGGTTTGCATAACGCGCGGGAGACTCGCCATGAACCCAGCCATCGCCCTGCCTGAGGCCCCGACCCACCGCCGCTGGCGCGGCCGGTTGCAGCTGATCCTGATCCTGGCCATCGTCATCGGGCCGATGCTGCTGGCCAGCGCCATGTACCAGTGGCGCTTCTGGGTGCCGGAAACCCGCAACTACCACGGCGTGCTGATCGGCACCGGGCAGAAGCTCGCCGACCTGGGGGTGGTGGGGGGCGAAGCCGAGCGCTGGCAGTTGCTGGTGACCGCACCGCAGACCTGCGACCTGGACTGCAAGCAGCTGGTGTTCCTCGCCCGGCAGATTCACATCGGCCTCAACCGGGAGGTGTCGCGGGCGGGGCATGCCCTGGCAGTCAGCCAGCCGCTGGAGGCGGACTACGACGCCCAGCTGCGCCGCGAATTTCCGCAGCTGGGTCGCTATGGCCTGGAGCCGGCGGCCTACGAACAACTGGTCGACCCGGCGCAAGGGCCGCAGCTGTGGATCGTCGACCCCCACGGCAACCTGGTCTTGCGTTACGACGGCACCAGCAAGGGCAAGGCGATCCTCGATGACCTGCGCCACCTGCTGAAAATTTCCCAGATCGGTTGATACGCCGTGACCAAGGAGAGCCCGATGGCCAAACCCGGATACCGCCTGGCGCTGTTCGCCACCCTGCTGGCCGTGGTGGTGGTGTTGCTGGGGGCCTACACGCGCCTGACCCACGCCGGACTCGGCTGCCCGGACTGGCCCGGCTGCTACGGCTTTCTCGGCGTGCCGATGAGCGAGCACAAGCAGGCGGTGGCCGTCGAACGCTTTCCCCATGCCCCGGTGGAGGTCGCCAAGGGCTGGTACGAAATGATCCACCGTTACTTCGCCGGCGCCCTCGGCCTGGTGATTCTCGGCCTGGCGGTGCAGGCCGTGCGCCAGCGCGGTGAGCCGGGCCAACCGCTGAAGCTGCCGCTGTTCCTGCTGGGCCTGGTGACCCTGCAGGCGGCCTTCGGCATGTGGACGGTGACCCTCAAGCTCTGGCCCCAGGTGGTGACCGCCCACCTGCTCGGTGGCTTCGCCACGCTCAGCCTGTTGTTCCTGCTGACGCTGCGGCTGTCCGGGCGCTTCCCGGCGCAACGGATGTCGGCCCGGCTGCGTGCCCTGGCGGCCGCGGCGCTGCTGCTGGTGATCGGGCAGATCGCCCTGGGTGGCTGGGTCAGCAGCAACTACGCGGCGGTGGCCTGTGTCGATCTGCCCACCTGCCATGGTGAGTGGTGGCCGGCGATGGACTTCGCCAACGGCTTCCACCTCACCCAACACATCGGCCCCAACTACCTCGGCGGCCAGCTCGACAGCGACGCCCGCACCGCCATCCACATGACCCACCGCATCGGCGCGTTGCTGGTGACCCTGGTGCTGCTCCTGCTGGCCTGGCGCCTGCGGGTTAATGGCCTGGCCCGGCTGTCCAGCCTGGTGCTGCTGGCGCTGGCCGTGCAGGTCAGCCTGGGCATCAGCAACGTGGTCTTCCACCTGCCGCTGCTGGTGGCGGTGGCGCACAACGCCGGTGGTGCTGCGTTGCTGCTGGTGATGGTCAGCGTCAATTACCGCCTGCGGGCCGTTGCCCGGCAGGCAGAGAACCGAGCCAGTACAAGCGTGGCGAACAAGAACAACGAACCGGTGGCGCCGACCCTGGTCCAGATCAGCAAGTAATCGAAAGGAGAAACCCCATGGCGACTCTATTGCGCACCCACCAGGCCCACGCGACCTGGCGCGATTACCTGGAGCTGACCAAGCCCAAGGTGGTGGTGCTGATGCTGATCACCTCGCTGGTCGGCATGTTCCTCGCGACCCGCGCGGGCGTGGCCTGGGAGGTGCTGATCTTCGGCAACCTGGGCATCGGCCTGTGCGCCGGTTCGGCGGCGGCGGTCAACCACGTGGTGGACCGGCGTATCGACTCGATCATGGCTCGCACCCACAAACGGCCGGTGACCACCGGGCGCCTGTCGCCGACGGCAGCCCTGAGCTTCGCCCTGGTATTGGCGGTGGTGGGGATGACCCTGCTGCTGACCTTCACCAACGAGCTGGCGGCCTGGCTGACCCTGGCCTCGCTGCTCGGCTACGCGGTGCTCTATACCGGCTTTCTCAAGCGTGCCACGCCGCAGAACATCGTGATCGGCGGCCTGGCTGGTGCGGCGCCACCGCTGCTGGGCTGGGTGGCCGTGACCGGGCACCTGTCCGCCGAGCCGCTGCTGCTGGTGCTGATTATCTTCGCCTGGACGCCGCCGCACTTCTGGGCCCTGGCGATCCACCGCAAGGAGGAATACGCCAAGGCGGACATCCCCATGCTGCCGGTGACCCACGGCGAGCACTACACCAAGGTGCACATCCTGCTCTACACCGCCGCGATGTTCGCCGTGACCCTGCTGCCCTACGCGATCCACATGAGCGGACCGCTCTACCTGGTGTGCGCCATCGGCCTGGGGGCGCGCTTCCTGCACTGGGCCTGGGTGTTGTACCGTGACAGCAAACCGCACGCGGCGATCAACACCTTCAAGTACAGTATCTGGTACCTGTTCCTGTTGTTCATCGCCCTGTTGGTCGATCACTACCTGCTGCTCAACCTGTAATCGTTGGTGCCATGACCCGTACCCAGATCACCGTTTTCGTTCTCGTTGCCATCGTCGCCCTGGTGCTGGGCCTGACCGTCAACAAGGTGCTGACCAGCAAGGGTCAGGCCGACCCGACCCAGCTGCTCGATGCGGGCATCGTGCTGCTGCCGCAGAGCCGGTCGATGCCGTCGCTGAGCCTGGTCGACCAGGATGGCCAGACCGTCGAGGTCGATGGGTTCAAGGACAAGTGGAGCCTGCTGTTCTTCGGCTACACCTTCTGCCCGGACATCTGCCCGGCCACCCTCGCCCAGCTGCGTCAGCTGCGCGGTCAACTGCCGGAAGAAACCTGGGCCAACCTGCGGGTGGTGCTGGTCAGCGTCGACCCGCACCGCGATACCCCGGAGCAGCTGAAGAAGTACCTGGCGTACTTCGACGCGGGTTTCCTGGGCCTGACCGGGGAAGAGGCGACGCTGCAGAAGTTCGCCAACGCGGTGAGCATTCCGTACATCCCGGCGGACACCAGCAAGGAAAACTACACCGTCGACCACAGCGGCAACCTGGTGATCATCGGCCCGGACGGTACCCAGCGCGGCTTCATCCGCGCGCCGCTGAACAACGAGAAACTCGC
>NZ_JAOCAH010000011.1 GCF_029839275.1 Pseudomonas sp. GD03944 | reverse complement strand
TTCAAGCAAGCCAACCATCATCGCTGTTCAGATGTTGCGAAACAGGGAGTGACCATAGATTCCTTATGCTCCTCGAACTGATTAAGGAGCCGACACCGACCTTCCTACGGGTTTGGGTGGCGGACCGTACGGGGGTAGGAAACCGGCGTCCGAGGGAACCGGCCAGGCCGAAGCCTGCCCCGCACGGACCGCCATAGAGATGCGATAGCCAGACACAAAAAAGCGCCGGCTATTAAAGCTATGGCGCTACCGCGCCTCAGACAAAACAGGTTCCTACACCCGGCCGCGGGATTGACCGCGACGGGCGGACTGTAGCGTGAGAGGGAGAGGACGGCAAGGGAGGCGAAGTTTTGCTGAACGGGTGAGTTGCGAATGGAGAGGGCGGCGGTTGCGGAGGCATTGCCCGCTTTCGACCAGAAGCGGTCGTTCCAAAGAGACGGCTTTCGACCCAAAGCCGTCAGTCGACCTGAGGGCATAGGTTAGATGATTTGAACCAGAGGACTGCGGAATCAACATGAACATGCTTCTGCTTTTGAGGCAGGAAGGGCGTATCAAGCGTGCCCAACGCTATCGAGACCCAGTCGGCAAACTTACCTTCAGATCGTGACCAGAACAGAGTCGAACCGCAGTCCATGCAGAACTCGCGTAATACCGTCTCTGACGAAGCATAGGTTTTGATGCTGGTGGAACCGCGAAGTATTCGAAGCGCGCTACGCGGAATGCTGCCGTACGAAGCGAATGCTGCCCCGTGACCTTTGCGACACTGGCTGCAATGACAATGACTCACTGCTTTTGGTGAGACGAGTAGCTCGTAACTGACGGCAGCGCATAAGCAGCTTCCTTGGTATACCTGTGTCATAGGCTGTTCCGGGCAGGTGAGAAGCGCCAGCGTAACCGTCCCAGTCCAATCAGTCGACCGACCGCTATTGGCCGATAGCTGCCCCCCCGAGGGTCCGCAATTGGCCGGAAGCTGCCTTACAAACGGGTACTTATTTTTGTCTTGCTAGCCCAAATAAGCCTGTCCCACAGCATAAAACTTGCCGCCAGCTGCGCAGGCTGGTTAAACCCGAGCCCCCGACGCACCACGCGCATTTTTCTTCTGCAGGATCACCGAGGCTTCGTTGTAGGCAGTCTGGAAGGCGTCGCTGCCGATCCAGTTCACGGCTGCTTCTTCGTCTTCATCGTGGAAGAGTCCGCGGTAGACGATCAGCAGGCCCATCATGAAGTCGGTGGCAGCATCTTCCGCTTCTTCGGCAACCACCAGTTCCAGCACCGGGTATTGCAGGAACACCAGGCACATCGCGAGCAGGCTGATGCCTTCGCCAGTTTTCATGGCCTGGAACAGGTCATCGAAGTGCGCCGGGTCGAAGCCGTTTTCTTCGATGTCCTTGAAGTCGAAGGTGCTGAGGTCGATTTCGACGTCATCGAACGGCTCGTTGATAAACGGGTTGGCCAGCACCGGGTGCACGACATTGACCTTGGGCTTGCCCATGCGGTTCTGCTTGGCCTTGGCTTTGGCCCGCTGGGCGCGTTTTTGCTGTTTGTCTGGGGAGGCCATGGAGGCGAGTTCCTTGTCCGGCGAAGCCATGTTCATGGCCGGGAATGTTCGGTTGGCAATTGTATGCGGTCTTGACCGAGAGGTGTCTTTGCGTAGAGCTGGTTGATCAGGCCGGTTTCTATCCACCTAGTCGCATGCTCTCCAGTTCCGTCAAGGCAATCAGTAACTCGGTAGTTGATTGCGGCTCATACAGATCGACACCGGTTTTGCGCGCTATCCGCTCGATGACAGCCTCCCGCTTAAGGCCGAGCTTCTGGGCCACCAGCAAGGCACACGAGCGCGCATGGGAAGCGCGATGCGAGAGTGCTTCGCTTTCATCCAACAGTTTCCGTCTATGTGAATTGAAGGACATCGCTTTACCCGACTATCAATGACTCGCACCCGTGTATCGCCAGTGATCAGAGTGAACCGTTCTTTCGAAATCAGGCCAAAATGTACGGCGTTATTCGCCTTGAGGCAGCTCTATTGGGGCTGAATGAGCGCCTTTTTTGTGGAGCACTCCGTCGAGTGAAGGGTGCCCCGGTGCATAAAATAAGGGAACTATCTATTATCTGCCGTTACGTTCACCCAAGCGGTCTATTTATGAAGGTGTCAAAGACGCGTCGCAATCGCTACAACCCGATCAGCGAGGAGTTTCACAAGGAAGAGTTTCCTTTCTACTGGCTGGTCAGAGTGCATGCCCGATACACCATGCGTATGGAAGCACTGCTGAAAAAAATTGATCTCGATATTCCTCGATGGCGTGTTCTCAACATTCTTTATGAGGCGGAACAGGCCAGTATTTCCGAGATATCGGAGTTCGCCGTCGCGAAGCTCTCCACGATCACCAAGATCGTTTATCGGATGAAGGACGATGGTTTGGTCGATACGCGGCAGAGCGACCAGGACGGTCGTGTTACTCAGGTGGTTATCACTGACAAGGGGCGTCATGCCTACTTCGAGATGCACGAGACCACTGCGCAGGTGTTCCATGACGGCTTCAAGGGACTGACAGAACCGCAGATCCGGAAACTCAATCAGACCTTGTCGATGATGTTCGACAACCTTTCCTGAATTTGGCCGCGTCTTTCTAGATACCGGTGCTTTCTTGTCTTCCCCCTGTAGGCGCTAACGGGCGCTGTCTGCACCCGTTTCGGCCTGCACTGCTTGCCGCGCCATTACCAGTTCATGGCTCGCTCGGCGCGCATCTTGCGCACCATGGCGTCATAGAACTTGGTGGCGAAACCACTCTCGCGGATCAGCATGGCGGTGAGGTCGGAGCACTTGGCGGCGATGCCGTCCGCCAGCGGGTTGTCCTCGCCGCCCAAGGCGCCGGCCGCGCACTGGTTCTCGGCGGCGCGTTGCACTGTCCAGAGCAGAAAGAAAGTCTTCTCTATGCTGCTCTCACCCACCGCGATGCCGTGGTTGCGCAGCACCAGCACGTGTTTGTCGCCCAGGCTCTCGATCATCCGCGTTTTCTCTTCGTCGAACAGGGTGATGCCTTCGAAGGTGTGGTAACCAATGCGGCCATGGAGCTGGGCGCCGTAGAAGTCGTCATGGGTAAAGCCACGCTTTTTTTGCACCACGGCGGAGATCGGTGTGGTGTGGGTGTGGATCACACACTGGATATCTTCACGCGCGCCGTGCACGGCGCTATGCAGAGCGAAACCGGCGGGGTTGCCGTCGTAGGGGGAGGGCTCCAGTTTCTTGCCGTGCAGGTCGACCTTGAGCAGGTTGCCCGGCGTCACCTCGGTGTAGTTCAGGCCGAAGGGGTTGACCAGGTAATGGTGGGTCGGACCAGGCAGGCGTGCGGAAATATGGTTGAAGATGGTTTCGGTCCAGCCGAACCAGTCCACCAGGTGGTAGCAGTAGGCGAGCTTGACACGCAGCGCCCATTCTTCGTCGCTGCAGTGGGTCGGTTTGCTGAAATCGGTCATGGCGTTCATGGTGGGATCTCGTGTCAGTGTGTGTTGGACGGGGCGGCCCCCGAGGTGCTGCGAAAGCGCGCCAGGGAGAGGATGTCTTGGGTGGTGGGCATCGTCAGGCCTTGATAGCCGGCCAGCTCGACGACCGCATCGCCGATGGCCGCCAGCTCCAGTGGTCGACCCTGCTCGTAGTCCTGCAGCATGGAGGTGCGCACCGCGCCCATGCCGGCGCCCAGTTCCATGAAGGTCTGCGGGTCGAAGGCGATGCGTGCGCCATAGGCCGCCGCGGTGAGCAGGGCTTCCTGGAGGATCTTGACGACCACGGTCTTCAGTTCGGCCTGGCCATAGAGCTGTTCCAGGGTCGCGCCGGTGACCACCGACAGGGGATTGGAGGTGAGGTTGGCGATGATCTTGGTCCACAGCTGGTCGCGGATGCGCTCGGTGGTGCGTGCCTCGATGCCGGTGGCGGCTATCAGTGTGCGCACGCGCTCCAGACGCTCGCTCATCTGTCCGTCCGGCTCACCGAAAATCATCAGGTGTGGGTTGTTCGAGCGCACCACGCCGGGGGCGCTGCTTTCGGCGGTGATGAACACCACACAGCCGAGCACGTGGCGCAGGTCGAGGCTGGCACTGAGCCGGCCACCGGGGTCGACCGCCTCGACACGATGCTGCGCGAAGCGCCCTTCGAAACCGTGGAAGTACCACCAGGGCACGCCGTTGACGACCGGCACGACCACGGTTTCGGGGCCGATCAGTGGTGCCAGTTCAGGCAGCAGGCCGGCCAAGGCCGGCGCCTTGGTGCAGATGAACAGCAGATCCTGTTCGCCGATTACATGGCAGTCGTCGCTGGCGCTGACGGTCACGCGATGCTCGCCGTCGAGGTCGCTCAACAGGATGCCGTTGTCGCGCAGCGCAGCGAGCGTCTTGCCGCGTGCCAGCAGACTGACTGGCTGGCCGCTTTCGACCAGGCGAGCGGCGAGGGCGCAGCCGATGGCGCCGGCTCCCGCGATGCAAACGCGCAGTGGGGTTGGGTGGGGCATGAGAGGTTTCCTTTTTAGGCAGAACAATGCGCCCGCCACGCGGGCGCTCCGGGCTCAGGTGGCGAGCATTTCCTGATGCTTGCTGGCTTGGCCCAGGTAGGCTTCGATCACACGAGGGTCATCCGCCAGCTGGGTCGCCGGGCCCTGCATGGCGATCTGCCCGGTTTCGAGTACGTAGGCATAGTCCGCGACGCGCAAGGCGGCGCGGGCGTTCTGCTCTACCAGCAGTATCGAGACACCCTGTTGGCGCAGGGTGTTGATGATGCGGAAGATCTCGCGGGTGATCAGTGGCGCCAGGCCCAGGCTCGGTTCGTCGAGCATCAGCAGCTTGGGTTTGGCCATCAGTGCACGGCCCACAGCGAGCATCTGCCGCTCGCCACCGGAGAGGGTCGCGGCCAATTGGTCGCGGCGTTCCCACAGTCGGGGGAACAGGTCATAAACCTCCTTCTGCGTCTGGGCGTTATCGCGCTGGCCGTTGCGATGGCGCTGAAAGCCACCGAGCAGCAGGTTGTCGGCCACTGTCATGCTGCTGAACAATTCGCGTTTTTCCGGCACCAGGCCGAGGCCGCGGCCTACCATCACTTCGACTTCCGGCACGGCTTCCAGGCAGCCGTCGAAGGTGATCCGGCCATGGGAGCCGAGCACACCCATGATGGCCGAGAGCAGGGTGGTCTTGCCGGCGCCGTTGGGGCCGATCACCGTGACGATCTGTCCCTGGCCGACACGCAGGCTGGCGTTGCTCAGCGCTTCCACTTTGCCGTAGGCGACGCACAGGTCGCTGACCTCCAGCACCGGATTGGCAATCTGGTTCTGCGCTTGCTGCAGGTTATGCATGGGCATGTTCATCACTCCGCTCCTCCGAGATAAGCTTCCAGTACCGCGGGATCCTTCTGCACGTCGGCCGGCAGGCCAAAGGCGATGCGCTGGCCGAACTCCATCACCACCACGCGATCTACCAGGCCCATCACGAAGTCCATGTCGTGCTCGACCAGCAGAATGGCCATGCCTTCGCTGCGCAGGCGACTGAGCAATTGACCGAGGGCCTCCTTCTCCTTGTGGCGCAACCCGGCGGCCGGTTCGTCGAGCAGTAGCAAACAGGGGTTGGCGCAGAGTGCGCGGGCGATCTCGAGCAGGCGTTGCTGCCCCAGCGCCAGGCTGCCAGCCTCAATGTGCAGGTAGTCACCCAGGCCGACCCGTTCGAGCTGACGCCGGGCTTCGGCGAGTAGGCGGGCTTCTTCGGCGCGGTCCAGGCGCAGGGCGGCGGCAAGCACTCCCTTGCTGCCACGCAGGTGGGCACCGAGAGCGACGTTCTCCAGCACACTCATCTCCGGCAGCAGCTTGACGTGCTGAAAGGTACGGCTCATGCCCATGCGCGCGATGTGCCGTGAAGCCATGCCGTTGATGAGCTGGCCGCGGAACAGCACTTCGCCGGAGGTGGGGGTGTCGACCCCGGAGAGCTGGTTGAACAGGGTGCTCTTGCCGGCCCCATTGGGGCCGATCAGCGCGAGAATCTCGCCGGCTTGCACGTCGAGGTTCATTGCATTGTTGGCCACCAGACCACCGAAGCAACGGGTGACGTCACGTGCTTCCAGCAGCACCTCGCCGACGCTCGGCGCGTCGCGCTGCGGCAGTTCGCTGGCGTCTTCGGCCGGGCGGACTGCGCGGCGGGTCTTCCAGGCGTTTGGCAGCAGATGCGTGAGCAGTGGCCACAGGCCGCCGGGAGCGCGCTGCATCAACAGCACGATGATGATGCCGAAGACGATCACCTCGTAGTTACCGGTGCTGCCCAACAGTTGCGGCAGCAGATCCTGCAGCCACTGTTTGAGCATGGTCAGCACGCCGGCGCCGAGCAGGGCACCCCAGACGCTGGCGACGCCGCCGATCAGTGCCATGAACAGGTACTCGATGCCCATGTGCAGGCCGAACGGTGTCGGGTTCACGAAGCGCTGGGTATGGGCGTAGAGCCAGCCAGAGAGCGCGGCGAACAGCGCCGAGATGAGGAAGATCACCATCTTCGCTCGGAACGTATTCACGCCCATCGACTCAGCCATCAGTTGGCCGCCCTTGAGTGCGCGGATGGCGCGGCCTTCACGGGAGTCGAGAAGGTTCTGGGTAACGAGCATGGCGCACAGCAGAATGCCCCAGATCAGGTAATAGATCTTCTCGCCCTTGTCCAGCGCCCAGCCAAACAGGGAAATACTTGGCAGGCCGCTGACTCCGGTGTGGCCGCCGACCGATTCCAGGGTGCCGAACAGGTAGTACAGCGACAGGCCCCAGGCGATGGTGCCCAATGGCAGGTAGTGACCGGACAGCTTCAGGGTCAGCGCGCCGAGTACCAGGGCCACGACGGCTGTCAGGGTCAGGCCCACCAGGAGTGTGAGCCAGGGTGACGCGCTGGCCCAGGCCAGCCAGGCCGGCAAATCCTGCACGGTGGTCAGGTAGGCGCTGGTGTAGGCGCCGAGGCCTACGAAGGCGGCCTGGCCGAAGCTGGTCATACCGCCGACGCCGGTGAGCAACACCAGACCGAGTACGACCAGCGTGTACAGGCCGATGTAGTTGAGCAGGGTGACGTAATACGGCGGCAGTGCGGCTGGTGCTACGGCCAGCACGGCGACCAAGACGAGAATCAGGTAGTGCGGTTTCATTCATCGTCCTCCACATGACGGCTGGTGAGAGAGCGCCAGAGCAGGAAGGGGATGATCAACGTAAAGACGATGATCTCCTTGTAGGTGCTGGCCCAGAACATCGAGAAGGCTTCGATCAGCCCCACGGCGAGGGCGCCCAGGGCGGCCACCGGATAACTGACCAGACCACCGATGATGGCGCCGACGAAGCCCTTGAGGCTGATGACGAAGCCGGAGTCGAAGTACAGGGTGGTAATTGGCGCGATGAGAATGCCCGACAAGGTTCCGATGAACGTCGCAAGGGCGAATGTGGCCTTGCCTGCCAGCGTCGGCGAGATACCCATCAGGCGCGCGCCAAGACGGTTGACTGCCGTGGCGCGTAGGGCCTTGCCGTACAGGCTGCGTTCGAAGAACAGGAACAGGCCGATGATCAATGCCAGGGACACGGCGATCACCCACAGGGTCTGGCTGTTGAACGTCACTGGGCCCAGGCTCAGACCGGTTTCGGAAAAGGGCTTGGTTCGAGCGCCTTCGGGACCGAACAGCAGTAGGGCGATGCCGACCATCGCTACATGCACGGCGATGGACACGATCAGCAGTACCAGGGCACTCGCCGAGGCCAAGGGCTGGAATACCAGGCGGTAGAGCTGCGGGCCAATTGGCACTACCAGCGCCAGGGTGAGCAGGGCCTGAAATGCCATCGGCAGCTCCGCCAGGGGCAGGCTGCGCATCAGGCCGACCATGGCCAGGGCATAGGTGAGCTTGAACGCAATACGCTTCGGGAAGCGGAAGCGGTGGCTGAAACGGTTGGCGTCATACAGATCCATCGCACAGTCGGCCAGGGTCAGGGCCAGCAGCAACCAGACCAGCGCGGTGGAGTGGCCAGCCTGGAGGGCGGCCATGGTCAGCGCACCGTAGGTGACGAACTCACCCAGTGGGATCAGCAGGATGCGCGTCACGGTAAAGACCAGCAGGATCGAAAGCGCCAGCAGCGCGTAGATGGCGCCGTTGGTGATACCGTCCTGGCCGAGCAGCAGGGCAATCTGGAAATTCATATCGAAAACTCGTTTGCGGTATGGAGCGCGCGAGTCCGTAGGGTGGGCTTCAGCCCACATCCAGCGGTTGGCTTTGCTTACCAGCCAGCGGTGGGCTAAAGCGGATCGCCGCCCGGCCCACCCTACGGGGTATCACGCGAAGCGATCAGTTGCCTTTGAGCAGCGTCCAGGTGCCGTTCTTCACCTGGATCAACTCGCGACCACGGTCGTCGAAGCCGCTGTGGTCCTCGGGGCTCATGTTGTATACGCCCTGGGTGGCGGGGAACTCCCGGGTTGCCTCCAGCGCGTCGCGCAAGGCGGCGCGAAACTCCGGGGTGCCCGGTGCGGCCTTGGCGGCAGCTACGGGGATCGCCTGCTGCAACAGCAGGCCGGCGTCATAGGTATTGGCGCCAAAGGTGGCTGGCTTGCTGCCGTTGAGCTTCTCGTAGGCGGTCACGTAGTCGTTGGCGATGGCCTTCGACGGGTGGCTGTCTGGCATCTGGTCGAGCACCAGCATCAGGCTCGCGGCGAGGATCGTCCCTTCGACCTTGTTGCCGCCGAGCCTGAGAAAGTCCGGCAGGGCCGCGCCATGGGTCTGGTATACCTGGCCGCGGTAGCCTTGGTCGTACAAGGTTGTCTGCGGCAGTACCGACGAACTGCCGGGTGCGGCTACCAGTACGGCGTCGGGACGTGAGGCGAGAATTTTCAGGCTTTGTCCGGTCACCGAGGTGTCCTGACGCTGGAAGCGTTCGCTGGCCAGTATCTTGATGCCGTGCTCGGCCGCCAGGGTGCCCATCACCTTGGACCAGTTCTCGCCATAAGGGTCGGCGGTGCCGATGAAACCCAGCGTTTCAACGTCGCGCGCCTTCATATCCTCGACCAGCGCCTTGGCGATCAGGTCGTCGTTCTGTGTGGTCTTGAACACCCACTTCTTTTGTTCGGTCATCGGCACCACCACGGCGGCCGTGCCCACCGGGGCCAGAAGCGGCACACCGGCCTCGGCGACGAACTGGATCACGCCCATGGCGTTGGGCGAGCCGCTCGGGCCGATGATGGCGTCGACGTTTTCCTCGCTGATCAGTTTCTTCAGCGCCTTCACCGTCGCAGTGGGGTCGCTGCCGTCATCCAGAGCGATGTACCTGACCTGTTGGTCGCCGGCCTGGGTGGGCAGCAGCGGTATGGAATTTTTCTGAGGCAGCCCGACCAGCGCGATGGGGCCAGTAGAAGACGTGATGACACCGACCTTTACCTCGGCCTGTACGAAGGAGGCGCAGACGACGCCGAGAAGGAGGGTGGACACAGTTCGTTTGAAGTGCATGACGTACTCCGAGCGGTTGCAAGGCTATTTGGAGAGACAGGAGCCAGTCGGGCATGGGGCATCAAGGCGAGATGCGCGAATGGTCGTGTCGTCTTCTTTTTTGTTCTGGCGCTGCCGGTGGTTTACCCGTCCGACATGAGCCGATTTGCACCTCCCGTGCCAGAACGTCGTGTACCGAGGGTGCCGCATGGTGCTGCGCAGTCTCGGATCAGGGGGGGAATCGGCTTTGTCGGGAGGTGTTGAGGTGATCCTGCTGCGAGGGCGACGTGGATCAGTCAATGGCTGATTTCATCAGGCCTGGAGGCGCTTTTTTTGTGGCTGAGAAGGGGTGTTTTTTAGCTTTTTTCATTGTGAAAAGACGGCTTATTTCGCGCCTTTTTAGAGCGTTTGGTCGTTGTATTTTTTGTGCGATTATCGGCCGCTTTGAATTCGGATCATCAAACCTGAAAAATGCATGTGTGCGTTGATAATAGTTCTCGTCTTATATTTATATATATGTTTTAAAAAGAATTTTTCGTACTTTATACGTGAATGTTACAGGTTTTTACTGTTACTAAAATGCACGTGAATCGTGCTATTCGATTGAAAATGCACCGAATCTACACACTATTTTTTAAGTGATAATTCAATTGACAATTCACGTAATTGTTCCGATTCTGGATTTACTCGAATCGCCGCGTATGCGGCGACTCGGTTCATCAACAGAAACGGCAATGGGTGAAGCAGATGACGATCGTGGTCGAGGCGCTGAAGCTCGGTGGGCAAGGCCCTCGTGTAATGGTGAAGGACACCATCGATGTGGCCGGGCATCCCACCCGTGCTTCCAGTCGTGCGCTTGAACATGTATTGGACGCCGAGCGCCATGCCGCTGTGGTTCAGTCGCTGCTCGATGGCGGCTGCCAGATCGTCGGCAAGACCAGCCTGCATGAGCTGGCTTTCGGCACTACCGGCCTCAATGCATGGACCGGCACGGCAGAGAACCCACGTTATCCCGAATGTATTCCTGGCGGCTCTTCCAGCGGTTCGGCTGCCGCGGTAGCCGCTGGCCTATGCGATTTTTCCCTGGGAACCGATACCGGCGGATCGGTGCGTATTCCCGCCGCTTGCTGCGGTGTGTTCGGGCTCAAGCCCACCTTTGGCCGGGTCAGCCGTGCCGGGGTGATGCCGGCGCAGACGTCGTTGGATTGTGTCGGCCCCTTCGCCGCCGATATCGAGACACTGATCAGCGCGATGCGGCTCATCGATCCATCCTTCAGGGCGCTGCCGAGCGTGAGCGGCGTGCGTGTGGGTGTCGTGCCCGTGCAGGCGCACCCGGAGGTGCAGGACGCGCTGAATGCTGTGCTCGCAGCCTCGAATTTCGAACTGCACGAGGCGCCCTTGCCGGGCTTGTCGGCGGCCTACGACGCGGGCCTGGCGGTGATCAACCGAGAAACCTGGAATGCCTGCGGGCATCTGGTAGACACAGGCCTGGTTGGTGCCGACGTCGCCGGCCGGCTACTGGCTGCGCGTGATACCAGCGAGGTCGCTCTCCTCGATGCCGAGCGTTGCCGCGCCTCCTTCACGGCCGAGGTGGATGCCGCCCTGGCGCAGTGCCCGATCCTCGCCCTGCCGACCATGCCGGACTACCCGGCGCGGGTGGTGGACGCCGCCGATACCCGCGCTGCCATCGGCATGACCGCTTTCGTTCGTCCTTTCAACCTGACTGGCCACCCGGCATTGAGCATTCCTTTCGAAGGAGCTTCGAAGTTGCCGGTGGGGCTGCAACTGATCGCCGCCAAGGGCGCGGACGAACTGCTTCTGGCAGTCGCCCGCGAGTTGCTGCGGCGCCTCGAACAATAACCGTACCCATTGTGGAGAAGCCCATGTCTTCCCTAAATCAGCTGGATCACCAATGCCTGGCCCCGATTACCGCCAATGAAGCCTTTCAGGCGCTGCTGGCCGAAATCCGCGAGCGTGCCCGAGGTGAGGAGTTCGACCAGCAGAAATACATTTCCCATGACGTGATCGAGCGCTTCAAGGAGCTCGGCGTCTATCGCGCCCTGGTCCCCACTCGCTTCGGCGGCGAGCAGCGCAGCCCGATGGCGTTCTGCGAGATGGTGGAGGAAATCTCCGCCGCCGACGGCTCCGCCGGCTGGGTCGCTAGCTTCGGCATGAACCCGGTGTACCTGGCGGCTCTGCCCCTGGAGACTTTGAAGAAAATCTATGCCAACGGTCCCGACGTGGTCTTCGCGGGCGGCATCTTCCCGCCGCAACCGGCGCAGTTCGTCGATGGCGGCCTCAAGGTCAGCGGCCGCTGGAAGTTTTCCAGCGGCTGCATGGGTGCCGGCCTGATCGGAGTTGGCATCAGCCCGAAGAATGGCGAGACGGTTGGCCTGCCGCGCCTGGCAGTGATGCCACGCGAAAAGGTGAGGATCGAGGAGACCTGGGATGTAGTCGGCCTGATCGGCACTGGCAGCCATGACGTGGTGATCGATGGCGTGGTAGTGCCCGAGGACTGGACCTTCGTCCGTGGCGGAGCAGCCAATCTGGACGAGCCGATGTTCCGCTACCCCTCGCTGTCTTTCGCCACCCAGGTGCTTTCGGTGGTGGGCCTGGGGGTTGCGCGCGCGGCTCTCGACTACCTGTCGGGCCTGGCCAGTGGTCGCTTCTCCGTTACTGGCGCCCCGGCGCTGGCGGATCGCCCGCTGGCGCAAATGCAGATGGCCAAGGCCGAAGCCGAACTGCGTGCAGCCCGCTCCTGGTTCTACGAAGCCATGGAAGACGCCTGGAACAGCGTGCTGGCAGGCAGCCCGGTGTGCGTCGAGCAGACCAACCTGCTGCGCCTGTCCTCGACCCACGCCACCCGTGTGTCGGCCGAGGTCGCGCGTACTGCGCAAATGCTCTCGGGAATGACCGGCGTGTATCGGGAGAGCCCGCTGTCGCGGTTCGTCAACGACACCCTGGTGATCACCCAGCACGCCTTCATGGGCGACATGACCTACCAGAACGCCGGCGCGATCTTCTTCGGCAACAAGCCGCTGCCTGGCTACCTGTGACTTTCAACTGACAGATCGGTGATTGTGATGACTGAGAAAAAAGCCCTGCGCGTCCTGTTCTGCATGGGTATCAACCAGAACTTCTTCGACGCCCCGCGTGAAGAGCAACTGGAAGTCTGGGCGGCGTTCAGCGCCATGTGGAACGGTATCCACGACCTGCCCGGGGTGAAGGTATTCGGCAACATGGACGACGACCAGAGCATGGTCGGCCCATCCACCGGCTACCCCTGGACCACCTACCTGCTGGCCGACGTGCCGGACATCGAGACGGTGCACGCCGCCTGCAACCTGTTCCGCACCACCGCCGTGGGCACCGGCCCGTACAAGCTGTGGCGCTACTGCAAGGTGGAAGCGCGTACCGGCCGCGAACTGATCATCCAGCGGGTCTGAGCCATGAGCCGATCCCTCGAAGCCCGCCTGCACCAGCTGGAAAGCGAGAACGCCGTGCGTGCCTGCATGAACCGCTACATGGTGCTGTGCGACGCGCTCGATGCGCGTACCCCGCTGGACGAGCTGGCCGGGCTGTTCACCGCCGACGCCATCTGGGAAGGCAAGGGCGCGAAGTACGCCAAGAGCTTCGGCGGCTACCAGGGGCGCGAGGCGATTCGCGCGATGTTCGCCGGCTACATGACCGAGCCGGCGCACTTCGCCCTCAATGTGCACTTCCTCTGCTCGGAGCTGATCCGCGTGGAGGGCGACGAGGCCAATGGCAGCTGGGTGATGCTGCAGACCTCCACCTTCGCCAGCGGTGCCTCGCACCTCAACGCCGCGCGCCTGACGGTGCGCTTTCGCGAAGAGGAAGGCACCTGGCGTATGGCCCATTTCCAGACCGAGAACCTGTTCGGCCGCCCGGTCGAAGCGTGGAACAGCGATGCCCACCTGCCCGTGCCGGGCCAGAAACAACAGACGTAGGGTGGGCTTTAGCCCACCGCAGAAAGGCCAGACGTGGGCTGAAGCCCACCCTACGAAGATGGCGCCAGCCGACGCTCCGATTGTCGGGCGAGGCGAGCAAGAGAAATTGTGAGTCGGCACGCGATGCCGACGAGGAGTGATCGTGACCAACCTGATCGAAACCGTGAACCTGGCCGCCACCCCGGCCGACCTGGTGCTGCACGACCGCGTGCACACCTCCCTGTATACCGATGCGCGCATCTTCGACGAAGAGCTGGAGAAGGTCTTCTACAGCACCTGGGTGTGGGTGGCACACGCCAGCGAGATTCCCGACAACGGCAGCTACAAGAGCACCTACATCGGCAAGCAGCCGGTGATCGTCGTGCGCGACCGCAAGAAGGACGTGCACGTGCTGCTCAACCGCTGCCGCCATCGCGGCGCCACCGTCTGCGAGCACAAGAAGGGCAAGACCAACAGCTTCGTCTGCCCCTACCATGGCTGGAGCTACGCCCTCGACGGCAGCCTGCGTGGCGTGCCGCACCCGGAAAGCTACGCCGACTGCCTGGACAAGGGCGAGCTGCCGCTGGTCAGCCTGCGCGTCGAGCAATACAACGGCATGATCTTCGCCACCTTCAAGGACGACATCGAGCCGCTGGAGGACTTCCTCGGCGCGGCGAAGAAATGGATCGACCTGTTCATGAAGCAGGGCGCCGGCTATGGCGTGAAGGTCTCCGGTGAGCATCGCTTCCGTTTCCCCGGCAACTGGAAGATCCAGCTGGAGAACACCACCGACGCCTACCACTTCCCGCTGGTGCACAAGTCGTTCCTGTCCTCGGTGGACGAGCAGACCCTGGAGCTGTTCGATTTCGTCGAAGGTCCCGGTTACGTCGAGGATCTCGGCAACGGCCACAGCGTGATGGTGATGATTCCCGACCTGGTGGATCTGGAAGCCGACCTCGACAAGCCGATCCCCGAGCGCTTCGAGGCGCTGGCCCAGGAGCTGCGTGACGAAGGCATCGAGGAACAGCAGGTGCGCCGCATCGTTCGCGCCGTCGGCGGTTCGGGCTTCAACCTCAACCTGTTCCCCAACGTTGCCTGCTCCATGGCCTTCTTCCGCGTGCTGCAGCCGGTCTCGGTGAACGAGACCGAAATCCACCATGCGGTGATCACCATGGACGGCGGCCCGGCCGTGGCCAACCGCTACCGCCTGCGCCTGCACGAACACTTCCAGGGCCCGATGGGCTTCGGTACGCCGGACGACTCCGAGGCCTGGGAGCGCGTACAGAAGGGCGCCCAGGCCGGCAGCGACCTGTGGATCATGCTCAACCGCGGCCTGCCCGGCGAGAAGCCGAGCGAGGACGGCCTGGTCAGCGACGTGAGTGCCGAGACCGGCATGCGCGCGGCCTACCAACAGTGGAAAAAGATGATGTCGGCCTGAGCCGTCTCGCCCCTCTCTCGGCACGCTGAGAGGGGCCTGCTGCTCAGTTCCGTAACGCACTTATTTGAAGAGAACGACCATGAATCTTGAACTGCTCAACCACGTCAGCGCCTTCATCTGGCAGGAAGCGGACATGCTCGACCACGGCGACTTCGACGCCTGGCTGAACCTGTGGGCCGACAAGGGCACCTACATCATCCCGATCGACCCCAACGAGACCGATTTCGAGAACACCCTCAACTACGCCTACGACGACCACCACATGCGTCAGTTGCGTGTACAGCGCCTGATCGGTGGCGAGTCCATCTCCACCAGCCCGCGTGCCCGCACCGTGCGCAGCCTGTCGCGCTTTCGTGTGCTCGGCGAGGCAGACGGCGTGGTCACCGTGCGCTGCGCGCAGAACCTGCGTGAGTTCCGCAAGGACGTGCTCAAGCACTACACCGCTGACCTCACCTTCCAGCTCAAGCGTGACGGTGACTGCTTCAAGATCCAGCGCAAGCTGATCCAGTTGATCAACTCCACCGATACGCTCGCCGGTATCGGCTACATCCTGTAGGACGCCGTCATGACTCAGGTAGCACTCGTCACCGGCGCCGCCCAGGGCCTCGGTCTGTCCATCGCCAACCGTCTGTTCGCAGCCGGTTATGCGGTGGTGATCACCGATCTGTCGCTGAAAAGTGCCCAGGCCGCCGCCGACCGCCTCGATCCGAGCGGTCAGCGCAGCCTGGCGCTGCCGCTCGACGTGGCCAGTAAGGCTGACTTCGAGGCTGCGCTGGCCGCCGTTCTGGCTCGCTGGGGCGCGCTGCACGCGGCGGTCAACAGCGCCGCGATGACCCGCACCACGCCAGTCATGCAGATCAGCCCGGAAGAGTTCGACCGGGTCATGAGCCTCAACACCCGCAGCATTTTCCTCGGCTGCCAGGTGCTCGGCGGGCACATGGCTACGGCTGGCTACGGGCGGATCATCAACATGGCCTCGCTGGCCGGACAGAACGGCGGCACCGCCACGGGCGCGCACTACGCCGCCTCCAAGGGCGCCATCGTCACCTTGACCAAGATCTTCGCCAAGGAGCTGGCGGCTGCCGGGGTGACGGTCAACGCCATTGCCCCCGGCCCCATCGAGTCACCCGCCGTGCATGCGGCGGTGCCGCCGGAGCGCATGGCTGGCTTGCTGACCAACATCCCGGTGAAGCGCCTCGGCGATGCGGATTTCCTCGGTGACCTGGTGGTGCAACTGGCGCGCCCGGAAGCCTACTTCACCACCGGGGCGACCTGGGACGTGAACGGCGGCCTGTTCATGCGCTGAGCCCCGCCCGCTGCGGTCCATGGCCGCAGCGGACAAAAGAAAGAATGCCGCGCGTGCGAGCTGCGGACTGTAACGAACGAGAACAATCAGCACCCCGAAGGGTGCGGGAAGGTCGGTATGACTGAGCAAGTGTTGAACCTGGTGGTACGCAAGCGGCAGGAGCAAGGCGAGGGCGTGGTGATCCTCGACCTCGCCGATCCGACGGGCAGCAATCTGCCGACCTTCGAGGCCGGTGCCCATGTCGATATCCACCTCAAACCCGGCCTGGTACGCCAGTATTCGCTCTGCGGTGACCCGGCCAACGCCAGCGTCTACCGCCTGGGTGTGCTGCGTGACCCGGCTTCGCGTGGTGGCTCGGTGGCGGTTCACGAGCTGCTCACCGAAGGTGCCAGCGTCAGCGTCGGCACGCCGCGCAACCTGTTTCCCCTGGCCGCTGGCGCCAGTCGTTCGATCCTTATTGGCGGTGGCATCGGCATCACCCCGATGATCGCCATGGCGCATCAGTTGACCGCCCAGGACAGCCCCTTCGAGCTGCACTACTGCGGGCGTTCGCGTCACCGTACGGCCTTCCTCGACGAGCTGGCAGGCGCCGACTTCGCCGCCTGCGTGTGCACCCATTTCGATGATGAGGGCGACGCGCAGAAGCTCGACCTGCCAGCCGTGCTTGGCCAGCCAGGCACCGGCGTGCACGTCTACGTGTGCGGCCCGTCTGGCTTCATGGACTGGGTTATCGACGGTGCACGCAAGGCCGGCTACGCGGAGGATCATATCCACCGCGAATATTTCCAGGTGGAGGTAGATGCGTCCGGCGACAGCTTCGAGGTGGTGGCGCAGCGCAGCGGCAAGACCGTTCAGGTTGCCGAAGGCCAGACCATCATCGATGCCCTCGCCACTGTCGGCATCAAGGTGGAAATCTCCTGCGAGCAGGGCGTCTGTGGCACCTGCCTGTGCGACGTGCTGGAAGGCGAGCCGGATCATCGAGACGTCTACCTGACCGATGACGAGAAGGCTGGCAACGACCAGATCCTGGTCTGCTGTTCACGCGCCAAGTCGAAAAAACTGGTGCTGGATATCTAGCAGGTCGTTGAAAAACGTAGGCGAGGCAGGCTGGCTGAGGCGAAAACAGCCGAGAAACGCTCGGAGTCGCGTTCGAGTTTACGTTTTTTAAATGAGCATTTGAGGCTGTTTTTACGACGGCCAGACAACGCAGGTAGTTTTTCACCGCCTGCTGAGAGGCGAGGGCAAGATCATGGTCGACACCACAGGTTTCCGTAATGCCATGGCGCTGTTGGGCGGCGCCGTTTCAGTGATCACCACCGACGGTGCAGCCGGGCGCTGGGGCTTCACCGCCTCGGCCGTATGCAGCGTCACCGACCAGCCGCCGACGCTGCTGGTATGCATGAACCGCGCGTCGTTCTCCAATGGTCACTTCAAGCAGAACGGCGTGCTCAGTGTGAATGTGCTGAGCGCCGAGCTGAAGGACATCTCGGGTGTGTTCGCCAGTCGCGACCTGGACTCCAGCCAGCGTTTCGCCCAGGCCCGCTGGAGCACGTTGGAAAGTGGTGCACCGCTTCTGGACGACGCCCTGGTGAATTTCGACTGCCGCATCGCTCAGGCGCATGAGGTGGGCTCACACACCATTTTCTATTGCGAAGTGCTGGGCATCCGCCATGGCGACAGCCAGGAGGGGTTGGTGTATTTCAACCGCGCTTATCATCGACTGGGCGAACAGTCTCGCTCGACAGGCTGAGGTTTCGCGGGTGGGCCGTGCCACTCGACCGAGGTATTCCGAAGTTATCCGGAATACAGGATGACTGATTGGTTCATCCTGAAAGATGCAGTAACCCCTGATAAGAAAATAACTGTCCGGTAATTATGGACAGTGCCTTGCTACGACCTTTTTTGCAGTAAGTGGTTATAAAAACAACACTGCGGATTAGCTGCCAAAGTTGCATTTTCTGCCGGTTAATCTGCTCCCACTCAATGTGCCTTGCACACGTAATAAAGGATCAAAACCATGTTCCAGAATAACTGGCTGGCCGGCAGCTTGGGTGCTGTTGGCTTAATGAGCATGTGTACTTCGATTTCCGCCCAGGCTGATTTCTTCAATGATCGAGACATCAGTCTCGGTTTGCGCAATTTTTATATCGACCGCGACTTCAAACAGCACGATGCGCCCAAGTCTCGCGTTGGCAGTTGGACTCAGGGTTTCGATTTTCGTGCAATTTCCGGATATACCGAAGGCACTCTGCAATTCGGTCTCGACGTTTCTGGGCAATATGCCTATCGCCTGGACGGCGGTGGCGGGCGCGGCCCGGATTCCATCATTCCCTACGACGACAGCAAGGGCGAACAAGTTCGCGACTACGGGCGCGCCGCATTGACCGCCAAGGTGCGCTACTCCAGGACAGAGCTGAAGATCGGTGAGCATCGCCCGACGCTACCGGTGGCCTTCTACGACGATTCGCGCCAACTGATCACCACCTATCACGGCTTCATGCTGGAGTCACGCGAGGTGGACAAGCTGACCCTTACAGCCGGCCGCTTCACCGAGATCAGCAGCCGCGAATCGTCCAACCGCGAGAAGATGTACCTGTTCAACGGTCCGGACATTCAGCACCGTAGTGACGGCCTGAACTTCGCGGGTGCCACCTATGCCTTTACCCCGGCACTGTCGGCGACCTACTTCTACGGTCAGTTGGAAGATATCTACCAGCAGCAGTACCTGGGCGCTACCTACAACGCCGACCTGGGCAACGGCTTCGGGCTGAAGACAGACCTGCGTTACTTCGACAACCGCGAGGACGGCAAGGCGTTCTACGAGGACATCGACAATCGCTCCTACGGCGCGATGACCACTCTGCGCAAAGGGGCCCATGCCATCGGCGTCGGCTATCAGCGCATGCTCGGTGACAGCACCTTCCCCACCCTCAACGGCTATGCACCGCAGCCTTACCTGGTGAACTGGTCAACCGTGGCCTTCGTCAAGCCCAACGAAAGTTCCTGGCAACTGCGCTACGACCTGAATTTCGCCGGCTATGGCGTTCCGGGGCTGAAGCTGATGACCCGCTATATGCGTGGTACTGGGATCGACCGGGGCAGCAACGCCCTGGATCAGAACCTGGAGAGCGAGCGCAACATTGTCCTCAGCTACGCCGTGCAGAGCGGCCCGCTCAAGGGCGTGGGGATCGAGTGGCGCAACATCGATGTAAAGACCCGCTATGGCAATGGCGCAGCTTCCGGTGCCGACTACCAGGAGAATCGCCTGATCACCTCCTACACGTTCAAGTTCTGACCCGCGGCGGGGCGGGTCCGCGACCTAGCCTCGCCTGCATCTACTTGCTGCGAGAACACGATGCGACTCTACGAATTGATGACCTTTACCTTGCGTGTGCGCACCCCGGCTACGGCCCTGGCGCAGCTGCGCGAAACCCTCGCCGAAGTGCGCGATGGCTGCGTCCTGATGGGCTGCTGGTCGTCCGAAATCGGCCCGCTGAACCAGATCGCCGTGTTGCGTGGTTTCCGCGACGAGGCGGCCCGTCAATGCGAGCGCGAACGTTTCCTGATGGCAAACGATGCCTTTGGCATCGAGGCCTTCCTGCTCGACATGAAGGTGGAGAACTACACCCTCTTCCCCTTCCTCGAGCCCCTGGATCCCGGCCACTACGGGCCGTTCTACGAGCTGCGCGAATACAACCTGATTCCGTCCGGCCTTGCACCGACGATGGCCGGCTGGGAAAAGGCCGTCGGCCCGCGCACCGATTCAGGCTATTCGGCTGTCTACGCGGCCTTCTTTGCCACTGACGGGCGCACCCCGCGTTACCTGCACATCTGGCCCTACGCCAGCCAGGAGCAGCGCCTGGACGTACGCACCCGTGCGGTGGCCGACGGTGTCTGGCCGCCTGAGAACTCCGGACCGCAACTGCGCGAGATGCACTCCACGCTCTACCTGCCAGCGGCGTTTTCGCCATTGCAGTAGGGCGCATGACATCACAGGGACGGCGAGGCGAGCCGCCTCTGTCTCCCCCTGCCGATCCACCGGAACGATCTCTGATCACACATTCCAGCCCGACAACGACAAGATGAGGAAACAGCCATGAGCATCAAACTGTCGAACACCGAAAGCGTTCAGACCTTCTTCAAGGAGGTCAGTGGCCTCACCAATGACCAGGGCAGCCCGCGGATGAAGGCGCTGGTCAACCGTATCCTGATGGACAGCATCCGCCTCATCGAGGACCTGGAGGTGACCACCGAGGAGTTCTGGATGGCCGTGGACTATTTCAACCGCATGGGTGCCCGCAGTGAAGCTGGCCTGCTGGTGGCCGGACTGGGCCTGGAACACTACCTGGATCTGTTGCTCGATGCGCAGGACGAGGTGGCCGGGCTGATCGGCGGCACGCCGCGCACCATCGAAGGGCCGCTGTACGTCGCCGGCGCGCCGATGTCCGAAGGTGAGGCGCGGATGGATGACGGTGCTGACCCCGGTACGCCGATGTACCTCCACGGCCGTGTAGTCGACGCCTACGGCCAGCCGGTCGCTGGCGCCGTTGTCGACTTGTGGCACGCCAATACCAAGGGCACCTACTCCTACTTCGATTCGAGCCAAAGCGAATTCAACCTGCGTCGCCGCATCGTCACCGATGCCGAGGGCCGCTACCGTGCCCGCAGTATCATCCCGTCAGGCTATGGCTGCCCGCCGGAAGGCACCACCCAGGAAGTGCTCAACCTGCTTGGTCGTCACGGCAACCGTCCGGCGCATATCCATTTCTTCATTTCCGCGTCGGGTTATCGCCACCTGACCACGCAGATCAATCTGGCTGGCGACGAGTACCTATGGGATGACTTTGCGTATGCCACCCGTGAGGGCTTGATAGGCGATGTCAACTTCGTCGAGAACGAGGCTGCTGCGCGTGACCATGGTTTCCAAGGCGCTCGTTTCGCCGAAGTGAAATTCGACTTCCAGTTGCAGAGCGCCACCTTGCCTGATGCCGAGCAGCGTAATGTGCGCCCTCGTGCGTTGCAGTCCACTCAATAGTTATCCAGTTTCAGGTCGGCTCCGCGCTGCCAATGCAGGTTCTGGACCTGTGTTGGCAGCAAGAGCACATTCATGTCGCTATCGCCCAAGGCTGTCGCATGCAGTGGTCTGGCGTTGGAGGCTGTAGCGATGGTTCGGTGTGGAAAATGACCGGCACCTGGCCGCAGCGTTCTGCTTTTTTCAATTGAAGCAGAGGCATGGTAACGAAGGCGACGCATGACCATTGCGAGCTCTAGCGTGCCGTGTTGGCTCGTCCGCCAGGCATATTCACTATGCCCAGCAATCATTTGACCCAGCGTTCAACAATCCCTAGGGTGGCCAGCCGAATTCAAGCCAGAGGCAGCCATGTCCAACCGTTCCCCATTGCCACCTCTTGTCTATCTGCTGGGCGTGACCATTTTTTCGCTGGTGACCGCCGAGTTCATGGTCGCGGGGATGATGCCGGCGTTGGCCGATGCGTTCTCGGTGAGCCTGGCCCAGGTCGGTAACCTGATCGCCTTCTATGCCCTGGGCATGGCCCTGGGTGGGCCGCCCGTGACCATGCTGCTGTTGGCCAAGGGCATCAGCAGCAAGCATGCCCTGGTCGGTCTGCTGGCGGTGTATGTGGCGGCCGGTGCGCTGGCCGCGGCGGCCCAGAGTTACGAGGTGATGCTGGTGGCGCGGGTGATCATGGGCGTATCTAGCGCGGCCTGCATCGGTTTGTGCATGACGCTCTGCGCCGGGCTGGTCGGGCCTGCCGAGCGTGGTCGGGCGGCGTCGGTGGTGCTGGCCGGGTTGATGCTGTCGCCGGTCATTGGCGTGCCGATGACCACCCTGGTGGAACAGCATTTCGGCTGGCGAGCCAGCTCGTGGGCGGTGGTGGCACTGGCGCTGCTGTGTACAGTGCTGGCCGTGTTGCGCCTGCCGAAGGACGAGGCCGGTAGCCAGCCTGCACTGGGCCGGCAACTTGCGGACGTGCGCAACCGCAGCCTGTGGGGGGCGTACCTCACCAGCGGCCTGATCATTGGCTCCACCTTCGCAGCCTTCAGTTATTGCGTGCCGATCTTCATTCAGGAGGTTGGCATTTCGCCGACGCATATCGCGCTGCTGCTCGCCAGCTACGGCGTGGCCAATGTGCTGGGCAATATGTTCATCGGCCGCATCGCCGACCGTTATACCTTCCCCGCGCTTGCCTGCGGGCTGGCGGTGATGGTGCTGGCGTTGAGCGGTTTTGCCCTTGCAGGGGATCTGCACTGGCTGAGCCTGGTGTGCTTCATCCTGCTCGGGCTGACCGGTGTGGCGCTGAACCCGGCGATGGTGGCCCGGGTGATGAGGGCGGCCGAGCCCGGTGCCCTGGTCAACACCCTGCACACCTCGGTGATCACCGCCGGGCTGGCATTCGGCAGTTGGGCCGGTGGTGCGGTGATCGACGCCGGCTACGGCTTGCGCGCACCGTTCTGGGTGGGGGCGGCCATGGCGCTCCTGGGGCTGCTGAGCGTTGTCCGCCCGCTGCTGGCCACCCCGCCGGCGATGAAGCCCTGCACCTGATGCGGCTCCCGGCTTGCCTGGCACCGGGTCATACCCGGAGCAGGCAGGTCGTGGCGGGCGGCTGAGAGACACACAGCACGTAAGGGGCCGGCGTCGGCTCCGGTTTGGGGGCGAGTGGGTTGAGGAAGCCGGCGGTGTAGGCGAGGGCGAGCAGGGCGATCAGGGTGTTGATAAGGGGGAGTTTGTTCATGGTCGTTGTTTCCTTGTAGACCATGTATTTAGTGTTCTCACCCTTCGAAAACGGCCCGAAATCGCACTTTTCCTGAAATTTTTTTCAGCCGTTGCCGCCCCGTTCGGTCACCCCCTCCAGATGGCGCCTTATGCAACCGTGTGCACCCGGCCAAGAAAGCCGCGGGTCAGCGCCACCATTTCTTCGAGATGGGTTTCCAGCAGCCAGTGGCCGCCGTCGTTGAACAGGTGCAGTTCGGCGTTGGGCAGGTCGCGCAGGTAGGCCCGGGCCGAGGCTTCGGGCATGTAGCCGTCGCGCGGGCCCCAGACGATCAGGGTCGGCGGCTGGTGCTCGCGCAGGTAGGCCTGGTAACGCGGGAACCAGGCGAGGTTGTCCTTGAGGCCGGCGATCACGTCTACCGCTATCTGCCGACGCCGGGGCGTCATCAGCGCCCAGTGCAGGTGCCAGAGGTCCGGCGGGATGCGCAGCGCCATGTCCGGGCCCACCTCGTTCAGGAACTCCTCCTCGAAGCCATCCAGGCTCACCGCTTGCGCCAGCTCGTCCCGTGCCGCCTGGGTCGGGTTGGCGAAGAATTGCTGCAGTCCGGCGTATTTCGGCCCCAGGGTGTCTTCGTAGATGTCGCCGTTCTGCACGACGAGTGCAGCGATGCGGTCGGGCTGGGCGATGGCCAGGCGCAAGCCGATCTGCGAGCCGAAATCGTGCAGGTACAGGGCGAAGCGGGCGATGCCCAGACGCTGGGTAAAACGGTCGAGAAAATCCGCGTAGCCGTCGAAGTCATAGGCGAAGGTGTCCGGCGTGGCCGAGTAGCCGCAGCCGGGAAAGTCCGGCGCCACCAGGTGCCAGCGATCGCCGAGGCGCGCCATGTAGTTGCGGAACTCGTAGGACGAGCAGGGGTAGCCGTGGGGCAGCAGCACAACGGGGGCGTCCGTCGGGCCGGCGCTGCGGTAGAAGATGTCGACCCCGTCGAGGTCCAGATGAAGGTGGCGAACCGGAAAGGTGGAAGGCATGGCGGCGTCCTTGTGCAATGAGCTGTCCTGGCTCTGACCGCCATGCACCGGCCAGCGCTTCATTTACCCGCCGGGTGGTCGCCCCGGCAGCGTGCCGCCATGGCTCGCGAGGCTCTACCGCGCCGGTAGCCCGGATGCTGCCGGCTGTCGGAAGGCGCCCCGTTTGTGTGCAAGCCCCCCCTATCCGGCTGAGTCATCGTACGACTATGATGGCTCCGCGCAATCAGAGGCTGCCCGGGTCGCCGACCCTCCCGCTGCTTGTCGCGTGAACCGAAGGGCCTTGATGCACCAGGCTGTGTCGTATGGGGTGTGGGGTCTGCTGTGCGGTTGTCGTACAACAATATCTCTCAGAGGTCTCCATGCTTCTTCGTCAATGGAATATCGCTCCACGGGCTGCATTCGGTTTTGCCTTGATCGCCATGATGGTGGCGCTGCTCGGTGTCTTTTCCCTGGGCAAGATGTCCAGCATCCGCGAGCGCGCCGAGGTGATCGAACAGGATTGGGTGCCGAGCATCCGCGCGGTCGACACCATCCGCGAGAACATGCTGCGCATCCGCACCATTTCCCTGCGGCTGGCCCTGGACCCGGAGCCGGCCAACATCGACACCTACCGCAGCCAGTACGAGGCCCGCAATCAGGTGTTGATGACCAATATCAGCGACTACGAGCGGCTGGTCGACACCCCGGAAGAAGAGCGCCTCTACGAGCAGTTCCGCCGCGATTTCGCCATTTACCAGCGCGGCATGGCCGACTCCTTCACCCTGGCGCGCACCGGCGACACGGCGGCGCTGAACAAGCTGCTGCTGGTGGACATGAAGCCGGTGGTGGACGGCACCGGCGCGCAGCTCAACGAACTGGGCGAGATCTACGCCAAGGGCATCGAGCAGGAGGGACGTGAGGCGGCAGCGCAGTACGCCAACTCGCGCTATGTGGTAATCCTGGTGATTCTGATCGCCGCGCTGGCCACCGTCGGCCTGGCCTGGATGCTCACCCGCAGCATCGTCGGCCCGCTGCGCGGCGCGGTGCAGGCGGCCCAGCACGTGGCGGCCGGTGACCTGACCAAGCCGATCCAGGTCGACGGCCAGGACGAGGTCAGCCAGTTGCAGGCGTCCCTGCAGCAGATGCAGAACAACCTGCGCGAAACCATGGCGCAGATTTCCGGTTCGTCCACCCAACTGGCGGCGGCTGCCGAAGAGCTGAACGCGGTGACCGAGGAAGCCGGCCGTGGCCTGCAGCGGCAGAACGACGAGATCGAGCAGGCCGCCACGGCGGTCAACGAGATGAGCGCGGCGGTGGATGAGGTGGCGCGCAACGCGGTGTCCACGTCCGAGGCGTCCAAGGCCTCCAACCAGTCGGCGCAGCTGGGCCATGAGCGCGTGGCCGACACCATCGAGGCCATCACCACGCTGTCCGCCGAGGTGGACACCACGGCCGGGCTGGTGCGTGATTTGGCCAACCAGTCCCAGGACATCGGCAAGGTGCTGGACGTGATCCGCGCCATCGCCGAGCAGACCAACCTGCTGGCGCTCAACGCGGCCATCGAGGCGGCGCGGGCAGGCGAGTCCGGCCGTGGTTTCGCGGTGGTGGCCGACGAGGTGCGGGCCCTGGCGCACCGCACCCAGCAGTCGACCCAGGAAATCGAGCAGATGGTGTCCGGCATGCGCAATGGCGCCAGCCAGGCGTTGACCTCGATGCAGACCAGCAGCGGCAAGGCCCGCTCGACCCGCGAGCTGGCAGAGAGCGCCGGGCTGGCGCTGAGCGAGATCACCGGTTCCATCGGCGAGATGTACGAGCGCAACCTGGTAATCGCCAGCGCGGCGGAAGAGCAGGCCCAGGTGGCCCGCGAGGTGGACCGCAACCTGGTGAACATCCGCGACCTGTCGGTGCAGACCGCCACCGGCGCCCACCAGACCAGCGCCTCCAGCTACGAGCTGTCGCGCCTGGCGGCGGACCTCAACCGCCTGGTGGGGCGTTTCAGCCTGTAAGCCTCAGCGGCCGGCACCTGCCGTTGCGGGTGCCGGCGTCACTCAGTCGTGGGCGCCGGCGCGCTTGAGCAACTGCTTGCAACGCTCGGAGAGGTGCACCACGCGCAGGTGCTTGCCGGCTTTCTCATAGCGTTCGCGCAGGGTCTTCAGCGCGGCGATGGCCGAGTAATCGACAAAGCTCAGGTGGCGGCAGTCCAGCGTCACCTCGTGCGGGTCGTTGGCCACGTCGAACAGGTTGAGAAACGGCGTGGTCGAGGCGAAGAACAGCGTGCCGTGGGCCCGGTACAGGGTGCTGCCATCGGTTTGCGGGTCGCTGTCCACGTACAGTTCCCGGGCGTGCTGCCAGGCGAAGTTGAGCGCGGCGATGACGATGCCGCACAGCACGGCAGTGGCCAGGTCGGTGAACACGGTGATCACTGTCACCGCGACGATCACCAGCACATCGTTGGCCGGCACCTTGCCCAGCACCCGCAGCGAGGCCCAGGCGAAGGTCTGCTGCGATACCACGAACATCACCCCCACCAGCGCCGCCAGCGGGATCAGCTCGATCAGCGGGGCGAGAAACAGCACGAACAGCAGGATCATCACCCCACTGACCACCCCGGACAGCCGGCCACGACCGCCGGAGCTGAGGTTGATCACGGTCTGGCCGATCATCGCGCAACCGCCCATGCCGCCAAACGCCCCGGACACCATGTTGGCCGCGCCGAGGGCCACGCACTCGCGGTTGGTGTGGCCGCGGGTCTGGGTGATTTCGTCGGTGAGGTTCAGGGTCAGCAGGGTTTCCAGCAGGCCGACCAGGGCCATCAGTACCGCATAGGGCGCGATGATCCGCAGGGTTTCCAGGTTCCAGGGAATGTCCGGCAGGGCGAAGGTCGGCAGGCCGCCGGCGATGTGCGCCATGTCGCCCAGGGTGTGGGTGGGCAGGCCGAACAGGTAGACCAGCAGGCCGACGCCGAGGATCGCCACCAGGGCCGGCGGCACCGCGCGAGTCAGGCGCGGCAGCAGGTAGACGATGGCCATGGTCAGCGCCACCAGGCCGAGCATCCACAGCAACGGCGCGCCGCCGAGCCAGGCGTCGTCGTGCTTGAAATGCTCCAGCTGGGCCAGGGCGATGATGATCGCCAGGCCGTTGACGAAGCCGATCATCACCGGGTGCGGCACCATGCGTACCAGCTTGCCCAGGCGCAGCAAGCCGAACGCCAGCATGATCAGGCCGCCCAGCAGCACCGTGGCCAGCAGGTACTGCACGCCGTGCTGCACCACCAGCGCCACGATCACCACCGCCATCGAGCCGGCCGCGCCGGAGATCATCCCCGGGCGGCCGCCGAACAGGGCGGTGATCGTGCAGATGATGAACGCCCCGTACAGCCCCATCAGCGGGTTGAGGTGGGCCACCAGGGCAAAGGCGATGCACTCGGGCACCAGGGCGAAGGAGGAAGTGAGTCCGGCCAGGACGTCGGTGCGCAGACGGGCGAGTTTCATGGGCTACCTGAAGCGAGAACGGTGATCGCGGCATGGGGGCAAGGCGCGCCCGGCATGCCTGAAAGGGCTGCGGATAGTACGGAATCGCGCGGCGTGTCACCAGTTCAATCTGATCGGCGTGCGTCCCGCTTCGGCCGGTTAATTCAGAACGCTCCTATATCCATTCCTCGCAGGGGAAACCCTAATGCCGCCTCCGTCCTGAGTAAGCTTCGGCCAGCGAGTGAGTGTGAGATGAGCAAGCCCGGTACCCGGTTTCAGATACGCAGCAACCCCTTGAAGTCGGGCATCGGCGTGAAGTCGCTGCTGTCGGCGGTGCTGCTCACCCCGTCGGCCCTGGCCCAGGCGCAGGGTGTTGTCCCGCCGGCCACGGGCAGCCAGCCGGGGCCCTATGTCACGCCCCACACCCTGGAAACCCCCGCGCTGTGGAGCGCGGATGCCGAGTACCGGGCGAACTGGGGGCTGGACCTCACCGGGTTCCATGCGGCCTATGCGGCAGGCGCCTACGGGCAGCACATCAAGGTGGGGGTGCTGGATGACGGCACCTGGTCGGGCCATCGCGAGTTCAGCACCCGCAACAACCTGCTGCCTTTCGGCGGGCCCTTCGGTGCAACGGACGTCCCAGCCATCAGCAGTTCCGGCGTGCTGCTCAATCACGGCCTGCATGTCGCGGGCATCATCGGCGCCAACCGCGACGGTGAAGGCATGCACGGCGGGGCCTTTCTGTCGACGGTCTACGCCGGTGTCGGGGCTGGGAGCAATACGCCGCTGACGCGGCCAGGGGCTGCCCAGGCGGTCATCGACAGCGGCGTCGATTTTCTGAACAACAGTTGGGGCAGTCGCTATCAGCGCGACATTCTTTACCCCACCCCGTTTTCGCCGCAGAGGAGTATTTCCCGTTACGCGATTCCCATGGCCATCGAGGCCGACGGCGCCACTCGGGCGTCGTACCATGGCCCCGACATCCACGCGTCCGGGCGTGCCACCGCGCACCTCTTGCGTGGCAATCGCGTGATGCTGCAAGCGATGCGTGACATCGCGCGGTCCGGCGTCGTGAACGTCTTCGCCACAGGCAACGACACCCATGGTTCCGTGATGTTCAGGGGCGTCTCGCCGGCGCCGCTGACCGTGACGTTGCCGAATGTGCTGGCGTCCGGCCCCAGGTTGTTGGCAGACCACGCCTCCACGGCCGGCTCGACCTACCAGGCGCTCAACGGTCGATTCGAGCGGGCGAACTGGTTCTCGCCGAACCGCGATGCCCGGCTGGCCACCTACCGTGGCCTGATGACCGAGGTGGAGGCACTGGACGCCGAGGTCCGCAACGACCCGCGCCTCGTGCGCCTGGCCGATCACCTGCAGCTGCTGCTCGAGCCGGTCGATGGCGAGGCCACGGGCTACGAACGACTCGAACGCCTGCGCGCAGACAGTACCTGGGCCAGCACCGAGCCCACGGTGCTGCAACCCCTCAAGGCGTTGCGCAGCGACTTCCTCAAGATCACCTCACTGACCGATGGGGACGTCGACAGGTACCTGGCCAACGCGCGTATTCAGCTGGGCAACCTGGATCAGGTTTCGAGGCTGCACCCGGCGGTGGTCACGTTCCAGACGGAGGTGGCCGCGCTCGAGGCCGATCGCGACCTGTACCAGCGTGGCCAGTTCGACCCCACGGAGGCGGATCGTGCTTTTCTTGAAAGCGTGCGCACCCAGGACGATTTCCGGCAGCTCGAAAAGCACTGGCTGACCGTCGCCAACCTCAGCGGCGATGAGCGCCTGACGGCCAATTCCAAGCTGTGCGGGCCATCGAAGTACTACTGCCTGGCCGCCCCGGGCGGGTCTTATTCCCAGTCGCCGGATGCCGAGGAGGTGGCGGTACCGGCCGTCCCCGCGGGCGCTCCGGTCTTCGATCAGCACGGCGTCGCTCGGCAGGGCAGGGTGCCCGCGCCCGCCTACCAGATCTTCAGCCTGGGCATCACCAGCGATGTTCCGGCAGGCAGCAGCAATGCCGAGAAACAGCAGGCGGCGACCTCGGCCTACCAGATGATGAGCGGCACTTCGATGGCCGCGCCCCATGCGACGGCAGGGCTGGCGGTGCTGAAATCCCGCTTTCCCTACCTGGAGAACGCCCAGGTCCGGGACACCTTGCTGTCGACTGCCAGGGACATCGGCGCCCCGGGCATCGACCGGGTCTACGGCTGGGGCCTGATGGACCTGGAAAAGGCCATGGGCGGGCCGGCGAAGCTCTGGCAGTTGAAGAAGGACTACGACCTGACATTCGCCGAGCAGCGCGCCGCGGAAAAATACAACCCGATCGTCGCCACTGCCGAGTACTACGAGCGTGCAGCACCGCTCGCCATCGCCGAGGCAATCGCCAGGAATCAGCCCCTTGGCGAGAACCATGCCCGTCTGGCGATGGAAATCAACCAGCTTGCGCAGGAGGGCAATATGGCCGACGCCCAGGCGCGCGCCGCACTGGAAGCGGGCGACAGGACCACGGCCATCAGGCAATCCGAGCTGGCGAACGACAAGTTCGCCGAAGCGCGAAAGAAGAACGAAGAAGCCGAGCGCATCCTCACTGAAATCCGCCAGAACGAAGCGCTGGCCAACGAGGCGATAGGCCGTGCGCGCACCAGCGAACTGACCCGTGATCAGGCCAACGAACCGGAGGACACGCTGGCCGCCGCCTTCGAATACTTCGACTTTCGGGTCGATGTCCCCGGCGAGCGGACGGCGGCGTGCGACTCGCAAGCCTGCATCGCGGACTACTGGAGCAACGACATCGACGGCCCTGGCGGGCTGACCAAGCTGGGCAGCGGGGCGCTGGCCCTGGTCGGCGACAACACCTACGAAGGCGGTACGCGTATCGACGGCGGTGTCCTGCAACTGGGCATGGGCGGCACCACCGGCAGCGTGACCGGCAACATTGCCAACAACGCCGTGCTGGCCTTTCACCGGGCGGATGAGTGGGCGTACCCGGGCGTCATCAGCGGCAGCGGTTCGCTCGAAACCTATGGCGGCACCCTGCGTTTGCTGGGCAGCAATACCTACAGCGGCGACACCCAGGTCAACGGCGGGGTTCTCTCGGTGGATGGCAGCGTCGCCTCGCGGGTGAAGGTCAACGCCGGTGGCCGGCTGGGCGGCACCGGCCGTGTTGGCGCGCTGCTGGTACGTGACGGCGGGACGCTGGCGCTGGGCGATGCGGTGGGCACCCTCACGGTGGCCGACGATGCCCGGTTCGAACCCGGCAGCCACTACGACGTGAAAATAGCCACCGACCAGAGCCGGTCCGACCGCTTGCAGGTGCTCGGTGCCGTCACGCTGCTCGGTGGCAACGTGTCGGTACGCATGGAAGGCGAGGCGAACCCGCTGAGCCAGCTCTCGACGGAGGCGCTGTTCTCGCGCAAGTACGACATCATCACGGCGGGCCGGGGTGTGACCAACCGCTTCGACGGGGTGACGCCCCAGTACAATTACATCACCGCTCAGCTCGACTACGCCGACCCTAGCAAAGTGGTGCTGCACTTCGACCTCACCCAGGAGGCCAAGTCCGAAGAGGCGAGGCGCAAGCAGGCCGAGTTGGAGGAGCGTGAGCGCGAGTTGGCGGCGCGACAGAACGAGGAACCCCAGCCCCAGGAGACGCCTGTGGCCCTGGGGCCAGCCGCATCACCCGCCGAGGCCACGGACGATGTAAAGCCGGAAGAGGTTGCGGCTGTCGTCACTCCCGATCCGCAGGTCGAGCCGCAGGAGCCAGAGGTGGTACTGCCTGTTGCCGCGCTTGAGCCCGAAGTTGAGCCGGTTGCAGTCGTCGAGCCTGTCACACCACCTTCCGATGAAGTGGTGCAGCTGGAGCCAGACGTCGTGTTGCCTGTAGCCGCGCCCGATCCTGAGACCAAGCCGCAAGAGCCGGTTGTGGCCATCGAGCCCGTCGCACCGCCTGTCGAAGTAGTGGCACAGCTGGAGCCAGAGGGGGTACCGCCTGTTGCCATGCCTGATCCCGGGCCGCTGCAGCCGTCCGAGGACGCAGCGCCCCCAAGTGAGGCACTGGCCAGCCTGGAGGCTGATGTGCAGCGCAGGCGGTTGGAGCTGCTGGACCTGCGCTTTCGCGAGCTCGATCTGTTGGGGGCGACCACGCCGAATCGCAGAAGCGTCGGCGAGGGCGTGAAGTCCCTCGGGCTGGCGAGCGGTCATCCCCTGGTCGCCGGGCTGCTGGGCTCCGAAGTGGGCGCCGTTCCCGATTTCGACAGCCTGAGCGGTGAGGTGCATGCGACTCTGGTCGGCGCGCTGCCGGACGACAGCCGTTTCGTGTCCCGGGTGGCGCTCGATCGCTTGCGGGCGCGGTTCGCCGAAACGCCAACCGTGGAATACGCGCTGGTCGAGGGGCCGCTGCTGGCCAGCCTGACGGCGGGCGGCGGTGCGTTTGCCTTTGCTCCCGTGCCGAGGGATTCGCTCTTCTGGGCCCAGGCCTATGGCGGGCGGGCCCATGCCGACAGCGACGGCAATGCTGCCGGTTATCGCAGCAGTAGCGGCGGCCTGGTCCTGGGCGTGGACGGTGTCGCGGGCAACGATTGGCGGCTGGGCTTGCTGATGAGCCTTGGCAGCAGCTCGTTGCAGGCAAACACCGGGCGCGCCTCGATCGACACCTACCGCCTGGGTGCCTACGGCGGCACGCACATCCAGGGGCTGGAACTGCGGCTCGGTGGCAACCTCGCCTGGCATGAGATCGACACCCGGCGCCAGGCGCACTGGTTCGGGGTGACGGAACACAACAAGGCGTCCTATGACGCCGTGAGCACCGAGCTGTACGGCGAACTGGCCTACCCGATGATCACGCCGGTCGCCACCGTCGAGCCCTTCATCGGTGTGTCCCATGTGCATGTGAGAACCGAGGGCTTCGAGGAGGACGGCGCCGTCACCGGCCTTGCCGGCAGCGCCGACGCGATCGACACGAGCCGGGTGACGACAGGCCTGCATGCCGCCCGGGCATTCAATCCCAACGAGCAGACGCATCTCACCGTGCGGGGCATGCTGGGCTGGTCACAGGCCTTCGGCGACACCGCCCCGCAGGCGTCCCTCGGTTTTGCCGGGGGCGACCGATTCGCCATTCAGGGCCTGCCGATGGCACGCCAGCGCACCACCGTCGAGCTCGGCCTGGACGCCGCATTCGGTCGCACGACCCAGCTGGGCATCACCTACACCCGGCAGTTTGCCGGGGCGCTGACCGACAACGCGGTCAAGGCCCAGTTGCAGATACGTTTCTGACGAGGCGCGCCACGCGCGCTCAACCGTTCAGCGCAAGGCCGGCCGCTCGCCGGCCTTGCCGCGTGGGGCGATGCCCGGCGGGCGACGCTTGATCGGCTGGGATTTGACGATGGCGGTGCTGGTCTGGGCCTTGTCGGCAATGCGGTCGAGGATGTGGTCGAGCTGATCGATGGAGCGCACGTGCAGGCGCACGATGTAGCAATCATCGCCGGTGACCTTGTCGCACTCGCAGAACTCCGGGGTGTCTTCGATCAGCTTCTGCACCGTGTGCAGCATGCCCGGCAGGGGCTTGATGCGCACGATGGCCTGCAGCTGATAGCCCAGGGCGCGGGGATCGACGTCGATGGTGAAGCCACGGATCACGCCGCGCTCTTCCAGGCGACGCAGGCGTTCCGAGGCGCTGGGCGCCGACAGGCCGATGCGTCGCGCCAGTTCCTTGAGGGAAATGCGCGAGTCCTGCAGCAGGGTTTCGAGGATTTTCTGGTCGATCTCGTCGATCATTTTCTCTCTCCAGGCAGATTGGCCTGATCGCCTTCGATAATTAGGTTTTTGTCGTACTTGGCCTTTTTTAGACCATGTTGCGGTGGGCGGCAACGGATTAGCGTATGCCTCAGTCGATGACGGAGGTGTTCCATGGGCAGCAGCACGCTACGCGGCACGGTCGAGATGACCGCCGCCATGATGATTTCGGGGACCATTGGCTGGTTCGTGGCGGTGTCCGGCCAGCCGGTGATGGATGTGGTGTTCTGGCGCTGCCTGATCGGTGCGCCGGTGCTGTTGGTGGTGTGCGCCGCCTTCGGCCTGTTGCGCGGGCACCTGACACCGCGCCTGCTGGGACTGGCGGCGCTCGGCGGGGTGGCCATCGTGCTCAACTGGTTGCTGCTGTTTGCCGCCTATCCCCGGGCCTCGATCTCCATCGCCACGGCGGTCTACAACACCCAGCCGTTCATGCTGGTGGCGCTGGGCGCACTGTTCTTCGCCGAGCGCCTGACCCTGAACAAGTTGCTGTGGCTGGCCCTGGCCTTCGTCGGCATGCTGCTGATCGTGCAGGCCAAGCCCGGCGGCGGGTACAGCGGCAGCGACACCCTGGTCGGCATCCTATTGGCCTTGGGCGCGGCGTTCTTCTACGCCCTGGCTGCCATCGTCGCCAAGCACCTGAAGGGCACGCCGCCACACCTGATCGCGCTGATCCAGGTCTGCGTCGGCACGCTGATGCTGGCGCCGTTCGCCAACCTGGGTGCGCTGCCGGGCGATGGTGCGACCTGGGTCACCTTGCTGACGCTGGGGGTGGTGCACACCGGGCTGATGTACATCCTGCTCTACGGGGCGATTCAGAAACTGCCCACCGCGCTGACCGGGGCGCTGTCGTTCATCTATCCGGTGGTGGCGATCCTGGTGGATTTCCTGGCCTTCGACCACCGCTTGCAGCCGGTGCAATTGCTGGGCATCGCCGCGATCCTGGTCGCGGCGGCGGGGATGACCCTGGGGTGGCGGCTGTGGCGCCCGGCCGCTGTCACCCAGACCGCCAGCGAGTGAGGCCGGTCAGCGTGCCGGGGCGATGCCGCCGAAGGCCGGCTGGTCGGTGGCGATCACCCGGTTGCGGCCGGTGCGCTTGGCCACGTAGGTGCGCCGGTCGGCGACCTTCATCAGTTCGTCCAGGGTCGCGCCGTCCTGGCCCAGGGTGGCCACCCCGGCGCTGAGCGTCATGTTCAGCGGCGCCTCGGCCAGCGGCAGGGGCGCGGCGGTCAGACGCAGGCGCAGGTCTTCGGCGATATCGGTGGCCTGGGCCATGCTGGCGCGGGGCAGCAGCACGGCGAATTCCTCACCGCCCAGGCGGCAGAACAGGTCGGTGCTGCGCAGTCGCTCGCCCAGCACGTCGACCAGGTGACACAGCGCCTGGTCGCCGACGCTGTGGCCGTGGCGGTCGTTGATCTGCTTGAAATGGTCGATGTCGAGGAACACCAGCGACAGCGGCGCGCCGGTGCGACGGGCGTGGGCGCTCTCGCGCTGGAATATCTCGGCCAGTCGCGTGCGGTTGGCCAGGCCGGTGAGGCTGTCGGTGCTGGCCAGTTCCAGCAGGCGCTGTTCGTTGTGCAGGCGGCTGCGCTCGTAGATGTGCGAGAACAGCATGATCGCCAGGCTCGCCAGCCCGATGTTGGCGGTGACCTCCAGGTCCATCAGGGTGTCGCCGCTGTGGTGCCCGTGGTTGAAGGCCAGCAGGCCGAGGCTGATGAACAGCAGGGCGGTCCAGAACCCCTGACGCAGGCCCAGTAGCAGGTAGCAGATGATGGGGATGGTCTGGATCCAGGCGAACACCGCGAAGGTGGCGTTGGGCAACACCAGCGCCACCATCATGATCAGGAAGAACGGTCCCAGGTAGACCTGGGTCCATGTACGCAGGTGCGGGGTGCGGTCGACGATGCGCAGCAGGAATGCCGAAAACGCCGCGTAGCCCAGTTCGAGGACGGCCAGTAGCCAGATGTCACGCAGGATGTTGACGGTGGCGAAGAAGATGCCGCAGCCCAGGGTGGTCCACAACAGTGCTTTAAGGACTCGGCGCCGGTAGCGGTCGCTGCGATCCAGGGGTTCAGACATGCCGGGCCTTTGCCTCGAAGCTTCATTCAGGACTCCACGCTATTGTGCTTGCCGGGCGATGTCCAGCGTGCAATGCCCTGCGCAGGGGCGCGGGCCACCCGGACGGTCCGCCGACCGGCTAGACTGATGCCAGGGATCGGGGCGGGTGCGAGCGCTGGACATGGGGTGTATCGGTAGGGACATGGCGGCGCGTTGCAGGGTGTTCCATGGCGTGTTGGTCGGGTTGGCGCTGCTGCCGGGCCTGGCCCTGGCCTGCGAGAAAACCCTGCGCTGGGACGACGATCCGCCCTTCAGCCTGCAACGGGCCGATGGCGAGGTCGCAGGCATCTATGTCGAGAGCAATCGCCTGGTGCTCGAACGTCTCGGCTGCACGGTGCGGCTGGTCAAACTGCCCTGGGGCCGGGCGCTCAAGGAGCTGGAGCTGGGGCGGCTGGACGTGCTGCCCGGTGCCTTTCGCCGGCCGGACCGCGAAGCCTACGCCTACTTCACTGGCCCGTTCGGGCCCCCCTCGCGCAACCTCTTGTTCATGCACCAGGAGGCTCAGGCACGGTACCCGGTCACGCGCCTGGATGCATTGCGCGGCAGCGACTTTCGCCTGGGCTCGCAGACCAACGTCTCCTACGGCGAGGCCTACCAGACGCTGATGCAGGACGCGGCGTTCGCCGCCCGGGTGCACTTCACCGCCAACCGTGGCGGTCTATGGCGCATGGTGGCGCACCGGCGCATCGACGGGGTGATCGCCGACGAGCTGACCGGGCGCTACGAAATCAACCAGTTGGGGCTGGGGGAGGCGACCCGGCCGACCGCCGTGGTGGTGGCTGATGAGGCGGCCGAAGTGGCCCTGAGCAAGCGCAGCAACGATCAGGCGTTCGTGGCCCGCTACCGCAAGGCATTGGCGGCCCTGGTCGAGGACGGCACCTTCGCGCGGATCGTCGAACAGTACGTGGAGGCGCCGCCGCGTTGACGCTCAGTTGAGCTTGAAACGCGCCAGTTCCTGGGCCGAAAGCACGCGCATGCGGTGCGGCTCGATGCGCTGCATTTCACTGGCCAGCTGGCTGGCCACGTTCATTTCGCGGAAGTAGGCCGCCGGGTCGTAGCGCGTGTTGCGCTGCTGCGCGTGGGCCTGGGCCGAGTCGCCGCTGGGAAAGTAGGGGCGGTGCAGGCCGACATGGCCCTTCACCGTGCGCTTCTGGCCGGCGGCCAGCAGGTACACGCAACTGCCCTGGCACACACCGGTGGAGGGCACCAGCGCGTCGAAGCCGGTTTCGCGCAGCAGACGGCCCATGCGGATGGCCTCGGGCGCGCTGCCGCCGATGCTGTCGAGGAGCACGATCTTGCGGGTAAAGGTGCCCGGGTTAGCGCGGATGCCCTTGAGCAGGGCTTCGTAGTCGCCGGGGGCGATGTCTTCGGAAATCTTCACCGCCAGCACCGCGCCCAGGGTCTTGTGCTGCGCCGCCTCGACTTCGACCTTGGCCAATGCCGTCAGCGGCAGGGTCGCTGCAAGGCAGAGCAGGGCGGTTCGAAGCAGGGGCATACGCATGGACAGGCTCGTGGCGTCGGGGTGAAGGGCACAGAAGATAACCCGTGGCGGGTTTGCGCGCATCCACCCCGAATGGTGCGTCAGCCGCGCTTGGGAATGGCCAGGCCGCGTTCCACCGCCGGGCGCGCGACGAACTGCTCCAGCACGCGCTTGACCTGGGTGAAGCGCTCGAACTGCACCAGCTCGCCAGCGGCGTAGAAGCCCACCAGGTTGCGCACCCACGGGAAGATCGCGATGTCGGCGATGCTGTAGTCGTCGCCCATGATCCACTGGCGGTTTTCTAGGTGCTTGTCGAGTACGCCGAGCAGGCGCGCGGATTCGTTGACGTAGCGGTCGCGGGGGCGCTTGTCTTCGTAGTCCTTGCCGGCGAAGGCATGGAAGAAGCCCAGCTGGCCGAACATCGGGCCGATGCCACCCATCTGGAACATCAGCCACTGGATGGTCTCGTAGCGGCGCGCCGGGTCGCTGGGGATCAACTGGCCGCTCTTGTCGGCGAGGTACAGCAGGATCGCCCCGGACTCGAACAGCGCCAGCGGTTTGCCGCCCGGGCCGTTGGGGTCGAGGATGGCCGGGATCTTGTTGTTCGGGTTGAGCGACAGGAACGCCGGGGACAGCTGGTCGTTGGTCTCGAAACTCACCAGATGCGGCTCGTAGGGCAGGCCGATTTCCTCCAGCATGATCGACACCTTGACGCCGTTGGGCGTGGGCAGCGAGTAGAGCTGCAGGCGGTCGGGCTGGGTGGCGGGCCATTTCTCGGTGATGGGGAAGGCGGACAGGTCTGGCATGGGGACTCCGGACAGGCGAACGAAAACAGCAGAATAGCGGGCGTTGCCCGTGCGGTCATGTGCCCGGTATCGTGCGGCCATCGAAACCTGGTGAATGGAGAGACCCGATGAGCCTGCATGGCGATTACGATCCACAGAACATCTTTGCCCAGATCATTCGCGGCGAGGCGCCGTGCTTCAAGCTCTACGAAGACGACGACGTGCTCGCCTTCCTCGACCTGTTCCCCCAGTCCTACGGCCACACCCTGGTGATCCCCAAGCGCTCGGCGGCCCGCAATATCCTCGATATCGACGACGACGCCCTGGCCAAGGTGATGCGCGTGGTGCGTCAGCTGACCCAGGTGCTGGTCGACGAGCTGCAGCCGGACGGCGTGCAGGTGGCGCAGTTCAACGGCGCGCCAGCCGGGCAGACGGTGTTCCATATCCACATGCACATCGTGCCGCGTTTCTCCGGCGAAGGCCTGGGCATCCACGCGGCCAACCAGGCCGACAAGGCCGAGCTGGAAAAACTGCAGGCGCGCCTGCTCACGCGTATAGCCGGCTGACACCACGGCCTGTTCAGGCGCTGGTTTCCTCGGTAATCAGCGCTTCCAGCCAGTGCATGAACGCCCGCACGCGCTGGGGCTGGTGGCGGTGGGCGTACAGCAGGCTGACCGGCATTGGCGCCGGCAAGTAGGCCGGCAGGATGCTGCACAGCAGGCCCTCGTCCAGCAGCGCACGCATGCCCACCAGCGGCGCCTGGATGATGCCCAGCCCACCCAGGCACGTGCCTTCGTAGGCATCGATGTTGTTCACCGTGATGTTGCCGGGCATCGACCGGTACGCGGTGACGCCATCGACCTGGTACTCGAAGCCGTCGGAGCGCGTGCCCAACACCCCCACGTAGTGGATCAGCCGGTGCTGCGCCAGGTCATCGAGGCTCTGCGGCATGCCGTACTGCGCCAGGTAGGCGGGGCTGGCGCAATTGACCATGGCGAAGTGGCCGAGCGGGCGGGCGACCAGGCTGCTGTCGTGGACCTCGCCCACGCGCACCACGCAATCGAACCCCTCTCGCACCAGGTCGACCCGCCGGTCGCTGCTGCTGATTTCCAGCTCGATCAGCGGGTGGCGATGCAGGAACTCCCCCAGGCGCGGCGTGACCAGGCGCCTGGCCATGCCGGTGGGCATGTCGATCCGCAGGCGGCCGCCCAGTTGCGTGGCGTCCTGGCGGAACAGGTTTTCCAGCTCGTCCATGTTGGCCAGCATGTCCCGGCTGCGCTCGTACAGCACCAGGCCATCCTGGGTGGGCTGCACCTTGCGCGTGGTGCGCTGCAGCAGGCGCGTGCCGAGCAGGGTTTCCAGCGTCTGCACCTGTTGCGACACGCTGGAGCGTGGCAGCCCCAGGCTGTCGGCGGCCTGGGTGAAACTGGCCAGCTCGCTGACGCGGACGAAGGTGCGCAGCAGTTCCAGTTTGTTCATGGCGGCACCTTGTCGATTGTTCGTCTGTGGCGATCAGTATTTCCGAATTTGCTGTGTTTATCGGTTTTTATCAAGCCAATAACCTGTGCTCATTCTTCCTCAAGGAGCACCGCCATGACCCGTAAAATCGCATTGATCACCGGCGCCAGCCGTGGCCTGGGACGCAACACCGCCTTGCACTTGGCTGCCCAGGGTGTGGACATCATCGGCACCTACCGCAGCAACGCCGCCGACGCGCAGAGTCTGGTCAGCGAGGTCGAGAAGCTCGGCGCCCGTGCGCTGGTGCTGCCGCTGGATGTCAGCCAGAGTGGCCAGTTCGCGGCCTTCGCCGCCGAGGTGGCGGCCGGCCTGCAGCACACCTTCGGCCGCAACCAGTTCGACTTCCTGGTCAACAACGCCGGCATGGGCGTGCACGCCAGTTTTGCCGAGACCTCCGAAGCGCAGTTCGACGAGTTGGTGAGCGTTCACCTCAAGGGGCCGTTCTTCCTCACCCAGCACCTGTTGCCGCTGATTGCCGACCAGGGGCGCATTCTCAATATCTCCAGCGGACTGGCGCGTTTCAGCCTGCCGGGCTATGCCGCCTACGCCACCATGAAGGGCGGTATCGAGGTGCTGACCCGTTACCTGGCGAAGGAGCTGGGACCACGCGGCATCAGCGTGAACGTACTGGCCCCCGGCGCCATCGAAACCGATTTCGGTGGTGGGGTGGTGCGCGACAACAGCGAGGTCAATGCCTTCATTGCCAGCAACACCGCCCAGGGCCGGGTGGGCTTGCCGGACGATATCGGCGGCGCGATTGCCGTGTTGCTCGGTGATGGCGGGCGCTGGATCACCGGGCAGCGGATAGAAGCCTCTGGTGGCATGTACCTCTAAGAACCTGTTCACGATCTGCTGCGCGTCGGCCCTACTGCGTTAAAAACAGGCTCAGAATGCTCATTTACAGCACGTAAACTCCGCTTCTTCGCCTGTTTTTGCCTTGTATGGCTCTAGCTCGCGAGATCGTGCACAGGCTCTAAGCGCCACGCGTTGCCGATGCCGGGCAGGCTGTGCGGAGCCGCACATTGGCAGCATTGGCCTGCGGCCGGCCTGGCGCTGATGCAGACGTTGAAGGGTAGAATCGGCTCGTTCGCATGAGGGAGACGGGCTGTGAAGGGATTACCGATTGCCATTGTCGGGGCAGGCACCGCCGGGTTGGCCAGCGCGCTGCTCCTGGCCCGCCAGGGCTTCGAGGTGCACCTGCTGGAGCGGGTGCCGGCGCTGCAGGCGGTGGGCGCTGGCGTGCTGCTGCAGCCGTCGGGCCTGGCGGTGCTGCGCGAACTGGGTCTGCTGACCGAATGCACCGGCCTCGGTGCCCCGGTCAGCCGCCTGTTCGGCACCACGGCGGGCGGTCGGGTGATTCTCGACACCCGCTATGCCCACTGGCAGCCCGACAGCTATGGCATGGGCATTCACCGCAGCGTATTGCTGCACGCCCTGCACAACGCCGCCCAGCAGGCCGGGGTGCGCATCCTCACCGGCATGAACATCACCCGCTTCAGCCAGCAGGCCAGCCACGTGCAGCTGTATCGCCAGGACGAACAGGGCACCGAGCACCCGTGCGGCGAATACGGCGCGCTGATTCTGGCGGACGGCGTGCGCTCGACCCTGCGCGCGCAGATGCAGGTGCGCCAGGCCATCCAGCCCTACCCCTGGGGCGCCTTGTGGAGCATCGTGCCGACCCCGGCGGGGGCCGACTCCACCGACCTGCGCCAGTGGTACCGGCAGTGCTCGCAGATGTTCGGCGTGATGCCGACCGGGCGCACCCACCACAACCGCGAGCAACGCCTGAGCAGCCTGTTCTGGAGCCTGCCCGTGGCGCAGTTCGACGCCTGTCGCCAGGCCGGCCTGGACGCCTGGAAGCAGCAGGTGCTGCAGCTGGCTGGCGAGGCGGCCGAACCCTTCCTGGCCCAGGTCGAGCGCCCGGAGCAGCTGAGCCAGGCGGTCTATGCCGATGTGCGCATGCGGCAGTGGCACGATGGCCGGGTGATCGCCATTGGCGATTGCGCCCATGCCATGAGCCCGCAGCTGGGGCAGGGGGTGAACATGGCCCTGGTGGATGCCGCGGCACTGGATCAGGTGCTGCGCGCGGCACCCGCCGGGGAGGCGCTGGACTGGCCCGCGGTGTTCGCCGGCTACGCCCAGGCGCGGCGTGACCACCTGCGTTATTACCGCCAGGCCAGCCGCCTGCTCACGCCGTTGTTCCAGTCCCACAGCCGCACCCTGGCGGTATTGCGCGACACGGCGCTGTACCTGGCGCGGCACAGCCCGTTCGGGCGTCAGCACGCGGTCAGCACGCTGATCGGTGCGCGCACCGGCTGGCTGCTCAGCACCTACACCGCGGATTCGCTGGCGATCTGGCGCGAAGATCCGGTGGTCGAAGCGGTACTGGCCGAATGAACCGAACGCCAGCCTGGCGTTCTGTGTATATGCTGAGGTGAGCGGCATGCGCCGCTCCGCTGTTCCCACCCGGTCCGCCGGATTCCGTATTACCGCCCATGGAGGGTGCCCATGCGCTTGATCTGTGCCGTTCTGCCTCTGCTGTTGCTCGCCGGTTGTTCTTCGTTCAAGGCCGATCCCGACAAGGTGACCGATGTGCCTGCCGACCGCCTGCTGGGTTACCAGGAGCCGGTCAACAATGGCGGGGAACTGGTGGTCAACCGCGACCTGGGCCTGATGGGCGGTGGCTGCTACGTGGCGCTGCTGGTCGATCGCAAAGTGGCCGCGCGCATCGGCATGGGCGAGAAGGCCAGCTTCCAGGTGCCTCCGGGCAACCGCATCATCGGCATCGGCATCGACAAGGCGGATGACACCCTGTGTGGCATGGGCCGCCTGAACCGCGAGAAGTTGGTGCGCGTCGAGCCCGGCCAGCGCTACGACTTCCGCATCGTCAGCCAGAACAAGGGCGGCTTCAATATCCTCCCGGAAACGCTGGAAACGCCCTGACTACAACAGGGGCGCCGGAGCCGGTCGCGGATACAGCAACGGCAGGCGATGGCGCCCCACCTCCCACCAGGTCGGCAGCAGCCGGCGGATGGCCGGCTGGTTGAAGCGGTCGTCGATCAGGTACACCACCCCTTCGTCCTGCTGGGTGCGGATCACCCGACCTGCCGCCTGCACCACCTTCTGCATACCCGGAAACAGGTAGGTGTAGTCGTAGCCGACCTCGCTGCCGAACATGGCCTGCATGCGCAGTTTGATCTCTTCGTTGATCGGGTTGATCTGCGGCAGGCCGAGGGTGGCGATGAACGCGCCGATCAGGCGGTCGCCGGGCAGGTCGATGCCCTCGCCGAACGCCCCGCCCAATACCGCGAAGCCGATGCCCTGGCCGCCGCTGCTGAACCGGTCGAGAAAGCCCTGGCGCTGGGCTTCGTCCATTTGCCGCGACTGCTCCCACACCGGGATGCCCGGGTAGGCCTCGCAGAACGCATCCAGCACCTGGCGCAAGTAGGTGTAGCTGCTGAAGAACGCCAGGTAGTTGCCCGGCCGCTCGGCGAACTGGCGCGCCATCAGCGCGGCGATGGGGATCAGCGAGTGGTCGCGGTGCACGAAGCGCGTGGACAGGTTGCTCACCGCATGCACCTGCAACTGCGAGGCGGCGAAGGGCGACTCCACGTCGATCCACGGCGTTTCGTCCGGCAGGCCGAGCAGGTCGGCGTAGTAGTTGGCCGGGCTCAGCGTGGCGGAAAACAGCGTGCAGGTGTGGGCGGCATCGAAGCGCGGTTGCAGGAACGGCGCCGGCACGATGTTGCGGATGCATAGGGTCGAAGTGGTATCGCCGGTCAGGGTCGGTGTGCGGCTGATGTCGAACAGCGAGTGGCTGTCGAAGGCTTCGCCCAGGCGGCAGAAGAGCATGGCGTCGAGGTAGAAACGCAGCAGCTCGGCGTCGTTGCCCGTGGGCTGTTCGGTGAGGTGGTCGGTCAGGGAGCTGACGGCTTTCTGCAGCGCCATGATGAACAGCTCCGGGGCCAGCGGGTACACCTGGTACTCGTCCAGCTGGTCCTTGTGCAGCAGCTCCCAATGGCGCTCGACCCGCTCCAGCGGGCCTTTGAGCATGGACGGGGCGATGCGCCGCAGCGCCTTGAAACGCGTCTGGTCGAGCTCGGCGGTGTACATGCTGCGCGCCCGTTCGATCAGGTTGTGCGCTTCGTCCACCAGCAGCGCCACGCGCCATTCGTTGAGCAGGGTGAGGCCGTAGAGCAGGCCGCCCATGTCGAAGTAGTAGTTGTAGTCGCACACCACCACGTCGGCCCAGCGGCACAGTTCCTGGCTCAGGTAGTACGGGCAGATGCCATGCTCCAGGGCTACCTGGCGCACGCCGTGCTGGTCCAGCCACTGATGCTCCAGGGCGGCCTTGCGCGCATCCGGCAGGCGGTCGTAGAAGCCCTTGGCCAACGGGCAGGCGTCGCCGTGACAGGCCTTGTCGGGGTGTTCGCAGGCCTTGTCCCGGGCCACGTACTCCAGCACGCGCAGCGGCATGCCGGCCTCCTGGTGACGCAGGGTGGCCAGGGCGTCCAGCGCCAGGCGCCGGCCCGGGGTCTTGGCAGTGAGGAAGAACAGGCGGTCGAGCTTCTGCTGGGGGAAGGCCTTGAGCTGCGGGAACAGCGTGCCGAGGGTCTTGCCGATGCCGGTGGTGGCCTGGGCCATCAGGCAGTGGCCATCGCGGGCGGCGCGGTACACCGATTCGGCCAGTTGGCGCTGCCCGCTGCGGAAGGTGGCATGGGGAAAACGCAGGCGCTCCAGGGCCTCGTCGCGCGCTTCCTGGTGTGCGCGCTCGTGCTCCGCCCAGGCGATGAAACGGCTGCACTGCAGCTCGAAGAACAGGCGCAGCTCGTCGGCGGCGAAGGTCTCGTGGAAGGCGGTTTCGTGCTGGCTGAGCACGTTGAAGTAGACCACCGCCAGGTTGATCTCGCGCAGGCCGCGTTCCTGGCACAGCAGCCAGCCGTAGACCTTGGCCTGGGCCCAGTGCAGCTGGCGGTGGTTCTCCGGGATGCGCGCGATGTCGCCGCGGTGGGTCTTGATCTCCTCCAGGCGATTGGCCTCGGGGTCGTAGCCATCGGCCCGGCCGCGCACCAGCAGGCCCTGGTAGTTGCCGGCCAGCGGCACTTCGGCGTGGTAGTCGGGGCCGCGCCGGCCGACCACGATGGCGTGGCCTGCCATGCCTTCCTGGGCGGTGGGCGAGGGCGTGAAGCGCAGGTCGAGGTCGCCGACCTTGGCGGTGAACTCGCACAGCGCGCGCACTGCAACCTGATAGTTCATGCCTCGGCCCACTGCACGTAGCACACGTCCACCGGCATGCCGTGCTCGGCGCAGAACGCCAGCCAGCGCCGCTGGTTGTCCTGCAGGCGATCGCCGGGGCCCTTGACCTCGATCATCCGGTAGCGGCGCTCGGCGGGCCAGAACTGGATCAGGTCGGGCATGCCGGCGCGGTTGGCCTTGATGTCGCGCAGCAGGCGGGTGAACCAGGCGTGCAGGTGCGCGGCGGGCAGGCAATCCAGGGCCTGCTGCAGCAGCGTTTCGTCCAATGCTCCCCAGAACACGAAAGGCGACTGGATGCCGTACTTGTCGGCGTAGGTCTGGCGGATCACGTCCTGGTAGCTGCCGGTGTGCAGGTGCGCCAGGCAGGCCTCGAAACGCTCGGCGCGGCGGGCCAGGAAGTCATGCTCCAGCAGGTCCACCGGGCCGCTGTGGAAGGGGTGGAAGAAGGCACCCGGCAGCGGCGCGAAGATCGCCTCCCAGCACAGCAGGCCGAACAGGCTGCAGATCAGTCTGTTTTCCACGTAATGCACCGGGCTGTGGTCCTGGTGCAGGTGGGCGAGAACGGCGAATTCCACCCGCAGGGCATCGTCGGCGCGCGCCAGGCTGAGGTCCAGGCGGCTGGGCGGGGCGGCCTTAGGTTTGGCCGCCCTGGCATGGCCCAGGTGACGGCCGAGGCGTACCAGGGCGCGCTCCACCAACTGTGCTTCGGCGTCGTCCCGTGGAGCGCTGGCGGCGAGCTGCGCCAGTGCGTAGGCCTCGGCGAACTGCGCGCAACGTTCCAGCACGCGGATCTGCCGTTGCCGGGCGCCGGGGTAGGGGTTGTCGGCGTAGCAGAGCAGGGCGGCGTCGAATGCACCCTCGCGTTCCAGGTACTGGCCGATGCGAAAGCGCAACTTGGCGTGGCGCCGGGCGATCAGCGGGCTGTCCAGTGGCGTCTGGTCGATCAGCTCGAGCACCTCCTCGACCGCGCCGCCGGCTTCGAAATACTCCTGGCAGCGGCGCAGGAACAGGTAGGCGTCGACGTCGTCGCGGTTGCGAAAGCCCCGGGAGCTGGCGTCCAGTGCCACGCTCTCATAGCGGAAGATGCCCAGGTCGGCGAGCACGAACTCGCTCCAGTCCTGGTGCAGGTTGCCAAAGAACATCAGGCGCAGGCGTTCGCACAGCTCGCCGATGGTCAGGCTGAACACCTGCTCGTCCAGGGTCGGGCACCAGTCGGCGAACGGCTGCAGCAGGTCCTCATGCTGCTCGGCGAGGTGCTCGAACAACTGGTCTTTCTTCAGCGTCTTGAAACTGGGGTCGGCGAGCTGGGCGAGCAGCTCGTCCTTGCGCAGCAGGCTGAACAACGCCTCCAGGGGCAGCTCGGCGTCCTGGCGGATCCAGCCGGCCGCCAGCAGCGGCAGTGCTGCCTGGCGCGGGCAGCCAATCTCGGCGTAGTCGAGCTTGCTTGCGCGAAAATGCGGGCCCTTGCGCATGATCATCCGCACCAGCAGGGCCTGGGCTTCCAGCGGCAACTCGGCGAAACGCTCGACGAACGCGAGCTCGGCCTCGATCAGCACGTCGTCATAGCGCTCGCGCAGCCAGGCCAGCGCCTTGTGGAAGTTCGCCAGGTAATAGAAACGGGGATCGAGCTGAAACTGCATGAACGTGCCGGCACTGGTTTTATATACAGATATCAGCGCAGCGCCGGCTTTGCAACGACAGGCAGATGGGAGGTTGCAGGGGTGGCGCCATCAGGACAGGTGCACAACACGGACCGAATGCGCTTGCACTGTTACAAAAAGTAAAGTCAAATTAAGAAGTATTATCATTGCTTGCTGGAATTTATTTCCATCCGCACTGTCCTGCCATCCGCTGGATTTCATCCCCCCGAATACTTCCCACGTCAGGAAACGTCATGGTTGCCGCATTGTCTCGCGCTCCGTTCCGCTTCACCTTGCTCGCGCTGTGCTGCGCGGCGAGTTTCTCCACATTGGCCGCCACCGAGGATCAGGTTGGCGAAACCGTTAATGGGCAGGAAGCCGGATCGATCGTACTGGACAACGTCACCGTGGACGCCACCGCGGTCGACCGCAACGCCCTGCCACCGGCCTACGCCGGCGGCCAGGTGGCACGCGGCGGCCAACTCGGTGTGCTGGGCAACCAGGACATCATGGACGTACCGTTCAACGTCACCAGCTACACCGAGCAACTGATCCGCGACCAGCAGGCCGAAAGCGTCGGCGATGTGCTGCTCAATGATTCGTCGGTGCGGCAGTACGCTGGCTTCGCCAACCAGGCGCAGGCGTTCGTCATCCGTGGCTACAAGCTGGAAGGCGATGACATTTCCTACAACGGTCTTTACGGCGTGCTGCCGCGCCAGATCATCTCCACCGATGCGCTGGAGCGCGTCGAAGTGTTCAAGGGCCCCAACGCCTTTATCAACGGCGTGACGCCGACCGGCTCCGGTATCGGTGGTGGGGTCAACCTGCAGCCCAAGCGCGCCCAGGACACCCCGACCCGCAGCTTCACCGCCGACATCAGCGACGATGGTCGTATCGGCCAGCATCTGGACGTGGGCCAGCGCTTCGGCGACGAGAACCGCTTTGGTGTGCGACTCAACCTGTCCCAGCGCGAAGGCGACACCGCTGTCGACGACGAAAACCAGCGCACCAAGCTGTTCGTGGCCGGCCTGGATTACCGCGGCGACAACTTCCGCCTGTCCGGTGACTTCGGCTACCAGAAGCAGCGCGTGAATGGTGGTCGCAACTCGGTGCAATTGAATCTTGCCAGCGTGACGCATATTCCCGACGCGCCGTCCGCCGACACCAACTACGCGGCCAAGTGGTCCTACACCCAGCTCGAAGACACCTTCGGCATGGTCCGTGGTGAGTACGACCTGAACGACGCCTGGACTGCCTACCTGGCTGGTGGCGTCAAGCACACCCGTGAGGTCGGTCGTTACTCCGGCGTAACGCTGGTCGACAATCAGGGTGGCACCACCGTGGGTGGCTCGTTCATTCCTCACGACGAAGACAGTACTACGGTCATGGCAGGGCTCAACGGTGCACTGCAGACCGGCGCAATCAGCCATAAGGTCAGTTTCGGTGTCAGCAGCATCTGGGCCCAGAAACGCAACGCCTTCGACTTTGCATCGACTGTTCCTGGTGATCTCTACCACCCCGTGACACCACCGTACCCGACCTTTCCGGGCTTCGTCGGTGGCGATATCCATGATCCGGGTGTGACCGACAAGACCACCAACCAGAGCCTGGCGATTTCCGACACGCTGGGTTTCATGGATGACCGGCTGCTGGTGACCGTAGGCCTTCGTCGCCAGTCGCTGTTGGTGCAGAACTACGCCTACGATGGTGGCTCGTCGTCAAACTACGACGGCGCGCGCGAGTCGAAGTACGACAAGATGATCACGACACCGGTCTACGGTGTTGTGTTCAAGCCTTGGGAGCATGTGTCCTTCTACGCCAACCGTATCGAAGGTTTGGCTCAGGGGCCGAATGCGCCGGCTGACTTTGGTGGCACGCCGCTGACCAATGCCAACCAGTCGTTCGCGCCTGCACGTTCCAAGCAGATCGAGGCAGGCGTGAAGGTCGATATGGGCACCTATGGCGGTAGCCTGGGCGTTTACCGCATCGAACAACCGGCCGATGGCTATACAGATGCGGCGACCTTCACCTACGTTCGTGAAGGCGAGCAGGTCAACCGTGGTGTAGAACTGAACATCTTCGGCGAGCCGCTGGATGGCCTGCGTCTGATCAGCGGTCTGACGGTGATGGACACCGAGCTGAAGAGCACCCAGAACGGCGCCAACGACGGCAATGATGCCATCGGTGTACCGCGCTTCCAGTTCAACGCCAGCGTCGATTGGGACGTGCCGGGCCTCGAAGGTGTGGCGCTGAACGCGCGCATGCTGCGCACCGGTGGCCAGTACGCCGATGCGGCGAACAACCTGAGCCTGCCGACCTGGAACCGCTTCGACCTCGGTGCCCGCTACGGCTTCAAGATGGATGACAAGTACATCACCTTGCGGGCCAACGTGGAGAACGTGACCAACGAAGAGTACTGGGCCTCTGCTCACGCCGGTTACCTGACCCAAGGCGAACCGCGCCTGGTCAAACTGTCCGGCACCGTCGACTTCTAAGTCGCTTCACGCTGCACCCAAAGCCGCTGCGGGCCCTGCCTGCAGCGGCTTTTTGCATTCCGCACCACCAGTCTCCCGTGACGCGCCGATCCCCCTGTAGGAGCGGACTTGTCCGCGAGCTTTACTGTCTGCGACCTGGACGCGGCGCGTCCGGGGATGCATTCCCACGCAGAGCATGGGAACGATCAGCATGTAGGGTGGATGACGCTTTTTTCATCCACCGGCTTTTGCCCTGCCGGGCATGGTGGATGGGTGAAGCGACATCCACCCTACATTCTGCCCACCGTTCTCCCGTGGCGCGTCGATCCCCCCTGTAGGAGCGGACTTGTCCGCGAGCTTTGCTTGCTGCGGCCTGGACGCGGAGCGTCCGGGGATGCATTCCCACGCGGAGCATGGGAACGATCAAACGTAGGGTGGAGACGCTTTTTTCTACCGGCTCTTTGCCCTGCCGGGCCTGGTGGATGGGTGAAGCGACATCCACCCTACATTCTGCCCACCGTTCTCCCGTGACGCGCCGATCCCCCTGTAGGAGCGGACTTGTCCGCGAGCTTTGCTTGCTGCGGCCTGGACGCAGAGCGTCCGGGATGCATGCCCACGCAGAGCATGGGAACGATCAGCACGTAGGGTGGATGATGCTTTTTTCATTCATCGGCTCTTTGCACTGTCCCGATCCGCTCAACCCAGCGTCCACAGCGGGTCGTTGGCCATCAGGGCCATGGCCCAGTCGGCGAACACGCGGACCCGGGCCGAGAGGTGGCGTGAGTAGGGGTAGACCAGGCTCATGGGCATGCTGGTGGGCACCCACTCCGGCAGCACGGTGACCAGTTGGCCGCTTTGCAGCTGCGGCATGGCTTCCGCGGTGGGCACGCAGGCCAGGCCGAGCCCGGCCTCGACCGCGGCGATGTAGGCGCCGCCATTGTTGAAGCGCATCAGCGGGGCCTGGGTGATGCGGTGCGTGTGCTCGCCGTGGTGCAGCACCACGCTGTTCTGCCGGCCGCTGGCCGGGAAGACGAAGGCCAGGTGGCGGTGCTGTTCCAGGTCGGCCGGGGTGTGCAGTGCCGGGGCCGTGGCCAGGTACTGGGGCGAGGCGCAGAGGCTGAAGCGCATCTGCCCGATGGGCCGGCACACCAGGTTGGGGTCACTGACCGGGCCGCCGCGAATCGCGCAATCAATGCCTTCCTGCACCAGGTCGACCACCCGTTCGCTGCAGCCGATGTCCAGGTGGATCGCCGGGTACTGGCTGACGAAGCGGGGCAGGGCGGGAATCACCAGGAAACGTCCCACCGGCGACGGCATTTCCACCCGCACCCGGCCCTGGGGCGCGGCGCCGCGGTTGGACATGCTCGCCTCCAGCTCGTCGATGTCTTCGAGCAGCGCCCGGGCCCGCTCGTAGTAGGCCGCACCGTCGGTGGTGGGTGAGACGCGGCGGGTGGTGCGGTGCAGCAGCTTGATGCCCAGTTGCGTCTCCAAGGCCTGGAGCTGGCCGGACACGGTGGTCTTGGGCATGCCCAGGGCCGTGGCGGCGCGGGTGAAGCTGCCCAGTTCGACGATGCGGCAGAAGGCGCGCATCGCATCGATTCGGTCGAAGGCCATGATTGTGCGGTTTCTCGCTCAATGTTTGCTGGTTTGGCTAATTTATCTGCGTATTGCCCGGTAATAAAGTCACCTCATCGCCTTGGCATGTCGCCACGGCGGCCGACCGGAGAACCTCCATGACTGCACCACGAGTCCCATACGCCGAGGTGGCGCCCCATGTGTTCAAGGCCATGCTGGGCCTGGAAAAGGCCCTGGGTGAAACCCTGCTCGAACAGTCGCTGCGCGAGCTGGTGAAGATCCGCGCCTCGCAGCTCAATGGCTGCGCCTACTGCATCGACCTGCACAGCGCCGATGCCATCAAGGCCGGCGAAACCCCGCGCCGCCTGCTCGCGCTGTCCACCTGGGAGGACACGCCGTTCTTCAGCCCCCGCGAGCGTGCCGCCTTGCTGTGGACGGAAACCCTGACCCTGCTGCCCGAGCGCCATGCGCCGGACGCGATCTACCAGCAGGTGGCAGAACACTTCAGCGAACGCGAACTGGCCGAACTGACCTTCGCCATCGCCACCATCAACGCGTGGAACCGCTTCGGTGTCGGTTTCGCCCGTCAGCCGGAGTGACCACCATGAATCTCATCACGCGTTGGATGGTCATTGGCGCTCTGTTGTTGGCCAGTGGCGCAGCCTTGGCCCATGGTGGCGGGGCGGGGGACGAAACTGTCACGCCGCTGGTCAAGGTGACGCTGCCCGAGGGCGTTCCGCCCCATGCCGTGGCGCTGCGGGTCGAGTTCGCGCCGGGGGCGACGTCCACGCCCCATACGCACCCGGGGCCGGCGTTCGTGGTGGTGGTCGAAGGTGAGGTGGAATCGGCCATGGGCCAGGGCCCGGTGCAGCGCTTCAAGGCCGGCGATGCCTGGTACGAAGCGTCGGGCGACCTGCACCGGGTGGCGCGCAATGCCAGCAGCACCCAGCGCGCCGTGCTGGTGGCCTGGCTGTTGTCGGATGGGCAGAGCGAACTGGTCAGCCCTGCGCCTTAGGTAGGACGGCTGGCCTCGCCAGGCGAGGCCGGTTCGGTCAGTGGCTGGGCATGCGCGGGGTGGTCGGGTGATCGCTGGGCGGCAGGCTGTCCTGCATCTTCCAGGCCCAGCAGAACACCGCCAGCCCGGCCAGGGCGGTGGCGGCACCGATGTAGCCGGTGGAGGTCCAGCCGAAGCCGGCGGTGATCGCCAGGCCGCCGAGCCACGGGCCCAGGGCATTGGCGATGTTGAACGCGGCATGGTTGGAGGCCGCCGCCAGGGTCTGGGCGTCGTGGGCGACGTCCATCAGGTGCGTCTGCAGGGCCGGCGACAGCGAGACCATGGTGCCCACGGCGAACACCGCCGGCAGCACCGTCCAGATCGAATGCGCGGCGAACGGGAAGATCAGCAGCACCAGGGCGCTCCACATCAGCAGCCAGGCCACCGCCTTGAAGCGCAGCCGGTCGAACAGCCAGCCGCCGAACATGTTGCCGAGAATGCCACCCAGACCGAACACCCCGAGGGCCAGTGGAATCCAGTTTTCCCCGACCTGGGTCACTTCCAGCAGGGTTGGGGCCATGTAGCTGAACACGCAGAACATCCCGGCGAAACCCACCGAGCTGATGGCCAGGGCCAGCCACACCGGCGCCCGGTTGAAGGCGCGCAGTTCGCGCATCGGGTTGCTGCGCGGTTGCTGGCGGTCCAGCGGCAGGAACAGCCCGACCATGGCCACGGTCAGCAGGGCGATCACCCCCACCAGGCCGAACGCGTAGCGCCAGCTCAGCCATTGGCCGAGCCAGGTGGCGACCGGGTTGCCGATCAGGATGGCCACGGTCAGGCCCATCAGCACCCGGCTCACCGCCTTGGCCCGCTTGTGCGGTGGCGCCATGGAGGCGGCCACCAGCATCGCCATGCCGAAGTAAGCGCCATGGGGCAGGCCGGCGAAGAAGCGGAAGGCCATCAGCGTGTGGTAATCCGGGGCGAAGGCGCTGGCGAAGTTGCCCAGGGCGAACACCGCCATCAGCAACAGCAGCAGGTGCCGGCGCAGCATGCGCGAGCCGAGGATTGCCAGGATCGGCGCCCCCACCACCACGCCCAGGGCGTAGGTGCTGATCACGTTGCCCACCTGCGGTTCGCTGATGCCCAGGTCCTGGGCGACGTTGGGCATCAGGCCCATGATCGCGAATTCACCGGTGCCGATGGCGAAGCCGCCCAGGGCGAGGGCCAGTTCGATCAGGACGATGGCGCGGGGTGACAGGCGTGGCGGGGAAGCGTGTTCGGTCATGCGGATCTCGGAATGGGTAACGCAAACGCGCTGGAGGATGCACCAGGCGTTTGACGATCAGGCGGTTGTGGCTCAAGGGCGGGGCTTGCGACGACAGGGTGCAGCAATACCGTCGAATTCGCCAGCCCGTCAGACGGGCGCGGGGCGTAGACGCCGCGTTCGGCGCCGACGATACAGGCCGGAGGATGAGGGATTCATCCCGGGTGTCGCTGCGCTCGACCCAGGCTACGCGGGGGATGACGCTCACTGTGGGTGGAGTGGTGGATGGGTGAAGCGTCATCCACCCTACAAGGGCGGTAGCGTGCTTGAGGTGTGCTGCGTTCGACCCGGGTTACGTAGGGTGGATGACGCTCTTTTCATCCGCCATGGGGTAACAAGGGAATGGTGGGTGGAGGAAGCGCCCTCCACCACTGCGCTGTGTCAGCCGCGTTTGCCCAGGCAGTTGCCGATGGCGTTGCCGAGCAGGGCCAGGCCCAGGTCGATTTCTTCGTCGCGCACGGTCAGCGGCGGGGCGATGCGGAACACGCCGCCCATGCCGGGCAGCGACACGATGTTCATGCTCAGGCCCAAGCGCATGCATTCGCGGGTGATGGCGCTGCCGAGTTCGGCGGCCGGTTCCTTGGTGGCGCGGTCCTTGACGATCTCCATGCCCAGCAGCAGGCCGCGGCCGCGCACGTCGCCGATGCAGTCGAAGCGCTCCTGCAGGGCCAGCAGGCCGTTGCGCAGGCGCGCGCCGGCCACGTTGGCGCGCTCGACCAGGTTGTCGCGTTCCACCACTTCCAGCACCTTGAGGCCCACCGCCGCCGGCAGCGGGTCGGAGACGTGGGTGGTGTAGAACAGGAAGCCGCGTTCGTGGGCTTCTTCTTCGATGGCCCTGGAGGTCACCACCGCCGCCAGGGGCAGGCCGGCGCCGAGGGTCTTCGACAGGGTCAGGATGTCCGGTGTCACGCCGTCGCGCTGGCAGGCGAACATCATGCCGGTGCGGCCGATGCCGGTCTGCGCTTCGTCGAGGATCAGCAGCATGCCGCGCTCCTCGCACTTGGTCTTGAGGGCGCGCATGTAGCCGGCCGGCAGCTCGATGATGCCGCCGGAGCTGAGGATCGGCTCGGCGATGAAGGCCGCCAGGTTGCCGCTGGACTGCCGGTCGATCAGGTCGAAGGCGTAATCCAGTTCGGCTTGCCAGTCGAATTCGCCGCCGCGCTCGAAACGCGGGCGGTAGGGGAACGGCGCCGGGATGGCGAACGAGCCCACTGCTGCCGGCCCGTAGCCCTTGCGCCCGGCGCTGTAGGTGGCGGACGCCGCGTAGCCGGTCATGCCGTGCCAGGACTGGGCGAAGCCGACGATCTCGAACTTGCCGGTGACCAGCTTGGCCATGCGGATCGCCGCTTCGTTGGATTCGGCACCGGTGCTCAGCAGCAGGGTGCGGTCCAGGCCGTCGGGCGTGACCTCTGCCAGCTTGCGCGCCAGGTCCACCACCGGCCGCGAGAGCATGCCGCTGAACAGGTGGTCGAGCTTGCGGATGTGTTCGCTGACCACCTCACTGATGTCGGGGTGGCCATGGCCGAGCAGGGCGCTCATCTGGCCCGAGGTGAAATCGAGGATTGGCCGGCTCTCGGCGTCGTAGACGAAGCTGCCCTGGGCGCGCTCGATGATCATCGGCTCGAAGGTGCCGCCGTAGCGAATCAGGTGTTCGCGGGCATTATGCCAGAAGGTGGGGTCATCGTTCCTGGACATGGCGGCCATCCTGCGTGCTGGGGAGTTGAGCTTGCAGTCTAGGCAGGGCTCTGGCTTTATTGAATCGAATAGTTCTTATGGAAGGTATCAGGGAGGCTTATAGCGTGAGCGGGTCACTGGACATCGATCTGTTGCGCTCCTTCACCGTGATCGCCGAGAGCGGCAGCCTCAGCCGCGCCGCGAGCCGGGTGGGGCGCACCCAGTCGGCGTTGAGCATGCAGATGAAGCGCCTGGAGGATACCCTCAATCAGCCGCTGCTGCTGCGCACCGGCCGTGGCGTGCAGCTCACCGCCCAGGGCGAGCGGCTGCTGCCCCATGCCCAGCGCATCCTGCGCAGCCACGACGAAGCGATGGCCGAGTTGTCGGGCAAGGGCCTGTCCGGGACTATCCGCTTCGGCTGCCCGGATGACTACGCGGCGGTGTTCCTGCCGTCGCTGCTGCGCGACTTCGCCAGCCAGCATCCACAGGTGCTGGTGGAGGTGATCTGCACGGTCAGCCCGCGCCTGCTCGAACAGCTGGATACGCACGCGGTGGACCTGGCGATGATTTCCCAGCCCGACGACCCGGGCACGGAGGGCGTGATCCGCCGCGAGCCACTGGTGTGGGTGGCCAGCCAGGGCACGGCGGTGGCGGATTTCGACCTGCTGCCGCTGGCGCTGTCGCACCCCGACACCCTGGACCACCAGGCCGCCCGCCGCACTTTGGAAGAACAGGGCCGGGCCTACCGGGTTGCCTACGCCAGCAGCAGCCTGGCCGGGCTCACCGCCCTGGTGCGCTCCGGCCAGGCCATCGCGGTGCTGACCCAGACCGCCGTGCCGGATGACCTGCAGATCCTCCCGCCGTCGGCTGGCCTGCCGGAACTGCCGGGCGTGGGCATCACCCTGCGCTTCGACAAGGACTCCCCCTCGGCCCTGGTCACCGCCTTCGCCGACCACATCCGCAGCATCCTGCCGGCGCTGTAAGGGCCGGCACCACATGTCCTGTAGGAGGGGCTTCAGCCCCGAGCTTTTGAAGGCGCTCAGCCCCCATCGCGGCTAAAGCCCCTCCCATGAATCCTGGGTGATATCCAAAAGCCCAGGCCACCAAAAATCCCTGTGGGAGGGGCTTCAGCCCCGAGCTTTTAGAAGGGCTCAACCCCAATCGCGGCTAAAGCCCCTCCCACGAACCTTGGTGATACCCAAAAGCCCAGGCCACCACACATCCCTGTAGGAGGGGCTTCAGCCCCGAGCTTTTAAAAGGGCTCAACCCCTATCGCGGCTAAAGCCCCTCCCACGGACCTTGGTGATACCCAAAAGCCCAGGCCATCACACATCCCCTGTAGGAGGGGCTTCAGCCCTGAGCTTTTAAAGGGCTCAACCCTTATCGCGGCTAAAGCCCCTCCCACAAAAAACAGGACTGCTCAAAAACCTTCCTCTACCCCTCAAACATTCGCCGCTTCGAAGCTGTCGGCCCGGGCCATGTGCCACATGCGTTCGTAGAACTCGCCTTCGATCTTGCCGCTGAGCAGCTCGCCCGGCTTGAGGAACACGTGCTGCTGGGAGAACAGCTTGATCTCGGTGGCCGACAGGCGTTGCACCAGGTGGCGGGCGTCGATCTGCGAGGGGTGGTCGAGGCCGGCGGCGGCGAGCATTTCGGCCAGGGCCTTGAGGGTGTTGCGGTGGAAGTTGTAGACCCGCTGGGCCTTGTCTTCGACCACCAGGGCGCGCTGGCGCAGCGGGTCCTGGGTGGCAACGCCGGTCGGGCATTTGTTGGTGTGGCAGCTCTGGCTCTGGATGCAGCCGATGGCGAACATGAAGCCGCGCGCCGAGTTGGCCCAGTCGGCGCCGATGGCCAGCACCCGGGCGATGTCGAAGGCGCTGACGATCTTGCCGCTGGCGCCGAGCTTGATCTTGTCGCGCAGGTTCAGGCCGACCAGGGTGTTGTGCACGAACATCAGGCCTTCACGCATTGGCACGCCGAGGTGGTCGGTGAATTCCAGGGGCGCGGCGCCGGTGCCGCCTTCCTTGCCGTCGACGACGATGAAGTCCGGCAGGATGCCGGTTTCCAGCATGGCCTTGGCGATGCCCATGAATTCCCACGGGTGGCCGAGGCAGAACTTGAAGCCCACCGGCTTGCCGCCGGAGAGCTGGCGCAGCTGGGCAACGAACTGCAGCAGCTCGATGGGCGTGGAGAAGGCGCTGTGGCGTGACGGCGACACGCAGTCCTCGCCCATGGGCACGCCCCGGGTGCTGGCGATTTCTTCGGTGATCTTGTGCTTGGGCAGGATGCCGCCGTGGCCGGGCTTGGCGCCCTGGCTGAGCTTGATCTCGATCATGCGCACCTGGGCGGTCTGTGCCTGGGCGGCGAAGCGCTCGGGGTCGAACTGGCCGTCGCTGGTGCGGCAGCCGAAGTAGCCGCTGCCCAGCTCCCAGATCAGGTCGCCGTCGTGCTCGCGGTGGTAGGGGCTGATGCTGCCCTCGCCGGTGTCATGGGCGAAGTTGCCCAGCTTGGCGCCGTGGTTGAGCGCGCGGATGGCGTTGGCGCTGAGCGAGCCGAAGCTCATGGCCGAGATGTTGAACAGCGACGCGGAATAGGGCTGCGTGCACTGCGGGCCGCCGATCTCGACGCGGAAGCTGCACGGGTCGCTGAGCGGCGCCGGGCGCATGGAATGGCTGATGAACTCGAAGCCGGTCTGGTACACGTCGGTCAGGGTGCCGAACGGCTTGTCGGCACCTTCGTTCTTGGCCCGGGCGTAGACCAGCGAGCGCTGTGCCCGGGAGAACGGCAACTGTTCGCCGTCGGCCTCCAGCAGGTACTGGCGGATTTCCGGGCGGATGCCTTCGACCAGGTAGCGGATGTTGCCCAGGATCGGGTAGTTGCGCCGCACGGCGTGGCGGGTCTGCAGCAGGTCGTTGATGCCGATCAGGCTCAGCACGGTGCCGATGAAGGTCAGCGGCCAGACCCATTCGTGGTGCAGGAAGGCCAGGCTGAGCAGGGTGAGTAGAAGGCAACTGGCGAAGAAGGCGTAACGGCTGAGCAGCGACAGAGTCATTCGGGGTCCTGTTGGAAAGCGGGCGCAGGGTCTCAATGTAGACGGCCCGGCCGGGTTTAGTCGATGACCCTTTAGTGTGGGTCAGCGCCCTGCTGGCGACTGGCTACACTGTGGCAGGACGCTATCAGGCCGCGATCGGCCGCGAAACGCCGGTATTCTTACCCGCCGTCAGTCAGCGCTGCGTTCGAGCAGCGGACGAAAAGCACCGGTCTGTGGCACACTCTGCGCCATGACCTGGGGCAGGCGTCTGGCCCCGTCGACTCTCAGAATTCGTGCCCCGTGGCGTCCGCCAGGGGCCGCCTGGCTAACCTGGCCGCGACCTGCGGCGAGAACAAGAGGAATGACCGTGCATAACGTCGTCATCAGCGGTACCGGCCTGTACACCCCGGCCAACAGCATTTCCAACGACGAGCTGGTGGAGTCATTCAACACCTACGTGCAGCAGTTCAACGCCGACAACGCCGAGGCCATCGCCCGTGGCGAAATCGAAGCGCTGACCGAATCCAACAGCGCCTTCATCGAGAAGGCCTCGGGCATCAAGAGCCGCTTCGTCATCGACAAGGCCGGCATCCTCGACCCGCAGCGCATGGTGCCGAGCATCCCGGAGCGCAGCAACGAGGAGTGGGGCATCCTCTGCGAGATGGCCGTGGGCGCTGCCAAGCAGGCCCTGGAGCGCGCCGGCAAGACCGCTGCCGACATCGACGGGGTGATCGTCGCCTGTTCCAACCTGCAGCGCGCCTACCCGGCCGTGGCCATCGAAGTGCAGGCGGCGCTGGGCATCCAGGGCTTCGGCTACGACATGAACGTGGCCTGCTCCTCGGCCACCTTCGGCATCCAGGCTGCCGCTAACAGCGTGCAGCTGGGCCAGGCCCGCGCGGTGCTGATGGTCAACCCGGAAATCTGCACCGGCCACCTGAACTTCCGTGACCGCGATAGCCACTTCATCTTCGGCGACGCCGCCACCGCGGTGATCATCGAGCGTGCCGACCAGGCGACCTCGCCGTACCAGTTCGACGTGGTCAGCACCAAGCTGCTGACCCAGTTCAGCAACAACATCCGCAACAACTTCGGTTTCCTCAACCGTGCCGCGCCGGAAGGCGAGGGCGCGCGCGACAAGCTGTTCGTGCAGGAAGGCCGCAAGGTGTTCAAGGACGTGTGCCCGATGGTCGCCGAGCTGATCGGTGTGCACCTGCAGGAAAACGGCCTCGACGTCGCCGACGTGAAGCGCTTCTGGCTGCACCAGGCCAACCTCAACATGAACCTGCTGATCGCCCGCAAGCTGCTGGGCCGTGACGCCGAGCCGCACGAGGCGCCGGTGATCCTCGACACCTACGCCAACACCAGCTCCGCCGGTTCGGTGATCGCCCTGCACAAATACCAGGACGACCTGCCGAGCGGCACCCTGGGTGTGCTCAGCTCGTTCGGCGCCGGCTACTCCATCGGCAGCGTGATCCTGCGCAAGCGCTGATCCGCCGAAGCTGCCCGGCGCCAACCGCGTTGCCGGGCGTGGTGGATGGGTGAAGCGTCATCCACCCTACGGGGTCATCCGAACCGGGGTGTTGGTGGGTTTCCCGGGTGTCGCTCCGCTCGACCCAGGCTACGTGTAGGGTGGATGACGCTCTTTTCATCCACCGTGGGTTGCGGGGGCGTGGTAAATGGGTGAAGCGTCATCCACCCTACGGGTTGTCCGAGCCAGGGTGTTAGTGGGTTTCCCGGGTGTCGCTCCGCTCGACCCAGGCTACGTGTAGGGTGGATGACGCTTTTTTCATCCACCAGCGGGTAGCGCACGCCGCATACAAAAACGCCGCGCCCCTCGACCGAGGGGCGCGGCGTTTTCATGTGTACGGTCCCGCGGTGGCCGGTCGTGGTCAGCCGCCGCGGGAACGGTTCGTCAGGCGTCCAGCGCGCTGGCCGGGCCGAAGAACTCGTAGTGCGACTGCTTTTCCGGGACGCCGATATCGCGCAGGTGCTTCTTCACCTGGGCCATGAACGGCTTCGGACCGAGGAAGTAGGCATCCAGGTCGGTGTCTTGCGGCAGCCACTGGGCCAGCAGGTCGCGGGTCAGGAAGCCCTCGGCATGCACGCCGTCACCCGGTTTCACCTCGTTGTAGCAGAAGTAGTGGGTGACCTGCGGGTGCGCCGCGGTCTGCGCTTCGATCCAGTCGCGGAAGGCATGCACCTCGGCATTGCGGGCGCAGTGGATGAAGTGGATCGGGCGGCCGCTGGGCAGCGCGCTCTGCAGCATGGCCAGCGCCGGGGTGATGCCGACACCGGCGGTGATCAGCGCCAGGGGCTTCTTCGACGGGCGCAGCACGAAGTCACCGGCTGGCGGGAACAGCTCCAGGCTGTCGCCGACCTGGACGTTGTCGTGCAGGTGGTTGGACACTCGGCCACCGTTCTCGCGCTTCACGCTGATGCGGTATTCGCGGCCGTTGGCGGGGGCCGACAGCGAGTAGTTGCGGCGCTCTTCGCCGGTTTCCAGCAGCAGGCGCAGGCCGATGTACTGGCCGGGTTCGAAGTCGATGGCCGAGCCACCGTCTGCCGGCGCCAGGTAGAAGGAGGTGATTTCCGCGCTTTCGGCGACCTTGTCGGTCACCTTGAACAGGCGGCCACCACGCCAGCCGCCTTCGGCCTGGGCGCTGCGGGCGTAGGTTTCCTCTTCGGCGTTGATGAAGATCTCGGACAACTGACCGTAGGCGGCAGCCCAGGCGTCGATCACTTCGTCGGTGGCGATTTCGGCGCCCAGCACTTCGCGGATGGCCTGCAGCAGGCAGGTGCCGACGATGGGGTAGTGCTCCGGCAGGATCTGCAGGGCAACGTGCTTGTTCACCACTTTCGACACCAGCGGGCCGAGGGCTTCGAGCTGGTCGATGTGGCGGGCGTACATCAGCACGCCGTTGGCCAGGGCGCGTTGCTGGTCACCGCTGGCCTGGTGGGCCTGGTTGAACAGCGGGCGCACCTGCGGGTACTCCTTGAGCATTTTGGCGTAGAAGTGACGGGTCAGGGCTTCGCCGCCGGTTTCCAGCAGCGGGACGGTGGCTTTTACGAGGGCACGTTGTTGGTTCGTCAGCATGATGGGTTCCTGCAAGGCAATGTGTAGGGATGTCGTTGGAAAAAATTTCGTGGTACCAGCAGCGGCGTGCTAGCGTTAGCACTGCTTGTTATTCCAGTTTTCGTGCCATCTTTTTTATTGTTTAAAATCAATCACTTAATGAAAAATGTGTTTTTATGACTACTCAATAAATCGGGTCATAAAGACTTTTAGGTAGTCGCAATGACCGCAAACCCCTTGTTGAACGCCTTGATCCCCCTGGTGGCCGACCTGTCCAAGGACATGAGCGACGCCGAGCGCTACCGGCGCTTGCTGGCAGCCTCCCGCGAGTTGTTCCCGTGCGACGCCGTGGCGCTGCTCAAACTGAGCGACGAGGTGCTGGTGCCGGTGGCCGTGGAAGGGCTCAGCGCCGACAGCCTGGGCCGCCGCTTCAAGGCCGCCGAGCATCCCCGCCTGCAGGCCCTGCTGGAGAATCGCGGGCCGACCCGTTTCGCCGCCGATTGCGGCTTGCCGGACCCCTATGACGGCCTGGTGGAAGGCCACAGCGGCCACCTGGAAGTGCACGATTGCCTGGGCTGCCCGCTGTACCTGGACGACCAGCTCTGGGGCCTGCTGACCCTGGATGCCCTGGACCCGGCGCGTTTCGGCCAGGTCGACCTCAACACCCTGGAGGCCTTCGCCAGCCTGGCGGCGGCCACCGTCAAGGCCAGCGAGCGGATCAATGGCCTGGCGCGTCGCGTCGAAGACGAGCGCCAGCTGACCGCCGTCTACAAGGAAGCCGCGACCCGTCATCGCCCGCGCGAGATGATCGGCCAGAGCGCGGTGCACAAGCGCCTGCAGGACGAAATCAAGCTGGTAGGCGACAGTGACCTCACCGTGCTGGTCACCGGCGAGACCGGGGTCGGCAAGGAACTGGTGGCGGAAGCCATCCATGGCGCCTCGGCCCGGGCGCGCAAGCCGCTGATCAGCATCAACTGCGCGGCGTTGCCCGACACCCTGGTGGAAAGCGAGCTGTTCGGCCACGTGCGCGGCGCGTTCTCCGGCGCGGTCGGCGAGCGCAGCGGCAAGTTCGAACTGGCCGACGGCGGCACCCTGTTCCTCGACGAAGTGGGCGAGCTGCCCCTGGCGGTGCAGGCCAAGCTGTTGCGCGTGCTGCAGAGCGGCCAGTTGCAGCGGGTCGGCTCGGACCGCGAGCACCGGGTCGATGTGCGGGTGATCGCGGCGACCAACCGGGACCTGGCCGATGAAGTGAAGGCCGGGCGTTTCCGCGCCGACCTCTACCACCGCCTCAGCGTCTACCCGCTGCAGGTGCCGCCGCTGCGCGAGCGCGGCCGCGACGTGGTGCTGCTGGCCGGTTACTTCCTCGAAGAGAACCGTGCGCGCATGGGGCTGCGCAGCCTGCGCCTGAGCCCGGATGCGCAGAAGGTGCTGCTGGGCTACGACTGGCCCGGCAACGTGCGCGAACTGGAGCACCTGATCGGCCGCGCCGCGCTCAAGGCCCTGGCCCAGCAGCCCGAGCGGCCGCGCATCCTCAGCATCGACGTGGTGGCCCTGGACCTGCCGGGCACCGGTAGTGTCGCTGCCGCCCAGAGCGCTGCGGCGGCCGTGCCGGAAATCCCGGTGGGGCAGGACCTGCGTACCGCCATGGACAGCTTCCAGCGCAGCCTGATCGAGCAGACCCTGGCGCGCCACCAGGGCAAGTGGGCGGAAGTCGCCCGCGAGCTGAGCGTCGACCGCGCCAACCTCAATCGCCTGGCCAAGCGGCTCGGCATCAAGTGATTCAAGGGCGCCCTGTACGGGCGCCTTCCCAACCCGCGAGACGATTGCGTACATGCCCATCACCTGGCAACTCCTGCACCACAGCGAACTGAGCAAGAACGACCTGTATGCCGCCCTGCGCCTGCGCACCCAGGTGTTCGTGGTCGAACAGCAATGCCCCTACCAGGAAGTCGATGGCCTCGACCTGCAGGCCGACACCTGTCACCTGCTGGCCTGGGACGGCGATACCCTGGTGGCCTACCTGCGCTTGCTGGACCCTTCCACCCAGGAAGGCGAAGTGACCATCGGCCGGGTGGTGATCGCCGAACAGGCCCGCGGCACCGGCCTCGGTCATACCCTGATGGAGCAGGCGCTGGCCGCGTGCGCCGAGCGCTGGCCGGAAATCCCCGTGTACCTCTCGGCCCAGGCGCACCTGCAGCGCTTCTACGGTCGCTCCGGCTTCGTGGCGGTGACCGAGGAGTACCTGGAAGACGGCATCCCGCATATCGGCATGCGCCGCATCGTCGACTAGGCGCCTGTCCAGGCCAGCCCGCGGGGTAGAGCCGTTGCAGGATTTCACAGCGTGTTCGCCCCGTGGGCTGGGCGTACACGGGCATTTCGTGTAAGTTCCGCGCGCCGTAGTTTCTTGAAAAAACTCCAGAGGTTTTCGCAAGAAGCTGTCATCGCTCTGCCACTAAATTCCGCGCTCCACATTTTTCGATGCACGGTTCACAGTCGAGGATTGGTCAGACCAGCCGATGTGAGCTAGACCGTAAGTGTGGTGTGCATGACCCGAGTTTTCACAAGAGGATGGACGTGATGCCCCGCATCAGTCTCGCCGTACAGTGCATGAACCGTGATGCGGCTACCGGTAGCGGTGGTTGTGTCCTGCCTGTGCAGGCCTCTGTGGTGACCGGTGAGTCGGCGAACATGCTGGTGCAGGCCAGCCAGGATTGAGTGTTTGACGGGCGAGTGTCGAAAGGCATTCGCCCGTTGTCGTATTGGGAGGCGGATTCCTCCCGGACGACGAGGTCGTCTGATCGGTGGATGGGCTGTGCGGGGGTTCGCCAGCGTCATCGGGTTCGCCGTTCAGGCGCAGTGTCGAGAATGCGCGGGCGCCACAAGCGCACGCACTTTGCCATGCAGGGCGCGGGCTTATCCCCCGTTGCCTGAATAACAACAAACGAGAGGGGAGTTCCCCAATGACAGCTAGTACTCCAATGCTGGTCACCTTCGTGGTCTATATCCTGGCCATGGTGTTGATCGGCTTCATCGCCTACCGCGCCACCAAGAACTTCTCCGACTACATCCTGGGCGGTCGCAGCCTGGGCAGTTTCGTCACCGCGCTGTCGGCCGGTGCATCGGACATGAGCGGCTGGCTGCTGATGGGCCTGCCGGGCGCGATCTTCGTCGCCGGTATCTCCGAAAGCTGGATCGCCATCGGCCTGATCATCGGTGCGTACCTGAACTGGCTGTTCGTCGCCGGTCGCCTGCGCGTGCAGACCGAGCACAACGGCAACGCCCTGACCCTGCCGGACTACTTCACTAACCGCTTCGAAGACAGCAGCCGCGTGCTGCGCATCTTCTCGGCCCTGGTGATCCTGGTGTTCTTCACCATCTACTGCGCCTCGGGCGTGGTCGCCGGTGCCCGCCTGTTCGAATCCACCTTCGGCCTGTCCTATGACACCGCCCTGTGGGTCGGCGCAGCCGCCACCATCCTCTACGTGTTCGTCGGTGGTTTCCTGGCCGTGAGCTGGACCGACACCGTACAGGCCACCATGATGATCTTCGCTCTGCTGATCACCCCGGTGTTCGTGATCCTGGCCCTGGGCGACTACGACGCGGCCATGGCCACCATCGAGCAGGCCAACCCGGCCAACTTCGACATGTTCCGCGGCCTGTCCTTCATCGCCATCATTTCCCTGCTGGGCTGGGGCCTGGGCTACTTCGGCCAGCCGCACATCCTGGTGCGCTTCATGGCCGCCGACTCGGTCAAGTCGATCCCGGCTGCACGCCGCATCGGCATGGCCTGGATGATTCTGTGCCTGGGCGGCGCCGTAGCCGTGGGCTTCTTCGGCATCGCCTACTTCGCCAACAACCCGGGGCAGGCCGGTCCGGTCACCGAGAACGGCGAGCGCGTGTTCATCGAACTGACCAAGATCCTGTTCAACCCCTGGATTGCCGGCCTGGTGCTGTCCGCCATCCTGGCGGCCGTGATGAGCACCCTGAGCTGCCAGCTGCTGGTGTGCTCCAGTGCCCTGACCGAAGACTTCTACAAGGCTTTCCTGCGCAAAGGCGCCAGCCAGAAGGAACTGGTCTGGGTTGGCCGTGGCATGGTGCTGCTGATCGCGGTGGTAGCGATCCTGATCGCCTCCAACCCCGATGCCAAGGTCCTGGGCCTGGTGTCCTACGCCTGGGCGGGCTTCGGCGCTGCCTTCGGTCCGGTGGTGATCCTGTCCCTGGTCTGGAAAGGCATGACCCGTAACGGCGCCCTGGCCGGTATGCTGGTCGGTGCCTTCACCGTGGTGCTGTGGAAAGAGTTCGTGGGCCTGGGCCTGTACGAAATCATCCCGGGCTTCATCCTGGCCACCATCGCCATCGTGGTCTTCAGCAAGATCGGCAACGGTCCGAGCACTTCCATGCAGAAGCGCTTCGACGAAGCCGAGAAGGAATACCAGGACGCGCACATCTGAGTGCGTGCCGACCCGGGCGCAGGCCCGGGTTCCTGAGTCTCCTGAAAAAGGCCGATCCCCCGGGATCGGCCTTTTTTGTTTGCAGGGCCTCGGCGCGCGCGGTTGTGCTTTCACTCCCGCCCGGCCTTGGCTAAGTTGGCGACCCTTCTCTTCGTACCCCGGCAGGCCCCGCATGACCCAATCGCCAAAGAATCCGCTGCACGGCATCACCCTGGAAGCCATCGTCACGGACCTGGTGGCGAAGCTGGGCTGGGACGGGCTGGCCAAGCGGATCGACATTCGCTGCTTCAAGAGCGACCCGAGCATCAAGTCCAGCCTGACCTTCCTGCGCAAGACACCCTGGGCACGGGAAAAGGTCGAGGCCCTGTACCTGCAGCAGCAACGCAAGGGCTGAGCTACTGCCAGCTGGCCTGCACCGGCGCCATCGCCAGGTTGCACTGCGTGCCGCTGCCGGGTTCCAGGTAGGGCGCGAGGATCGGCGCCATGCCCTTGAGCACCTGCACCGGCAGGGCTGAGGTGAAGGTGAAGCGTTCCGCCTCCCGGCCCGGGACGAAGGCGGTGAGGGTGCCGTAGTGGCGCGGGCCGAGGTAAAACACGAAGGTCGCGGTGCGGTTCATCGCCCGTGAGCTGAGCACCCGCCCACCGGCGCCCACGGTTTCGATGCGGTTGTCGCCGGTCCCGGTCTTGCCGCCCAGGGTCAGCACCTGGCCGTCAGCCAGACTGAAACTGCCTTGCAGGCGCCGTGCGGTGCCGCCTTCAACCACCTGGGACAACGCCTCGCGCAACGCCGCCGCCACTTCCGATGCCATGACCCGCTCGCCCTGCAGCGGTGCGTGGGCCACCCGGGTTTCGTAAGGCGTGCCGGCCGCAAAGTGCAGGCTGTCGATGCGCTGGGTGGGTTGGCGGATGCCGTCGTTCTGGATGATGCCCATCAGCTCGGCCAGCGCCGCCGGGCGATCACCGGAACTGCCGATGGCGGTGGCCAGCGACGGCACCAGGTGCTCGAAGGGGTAGCCGAGGTTCTTCCAGCGGCGGTGGATATCCAGGAACGCCTCCACCTCCAGCATGATGCGGATCCGGCTGTCGCGGGCGCTCTTGTGGCGGCTGCGGAACAGCCAGCCGTAGACCTCCTGGCGCTCGTCGCGGCTGGCGCTGACGGCATCGCGGAAGGTGGCCTGCGGGTTCTGGTTCAGGTAGCCCAGCAGCCACAGTTCGAGCGGGTGGACCCGGGCGATGTAGCCCTGGTCCGGCAGGGTGTAGGCGCCCGGGCCATAGTTGCCGTAGAGCTCGGCGATGCGCTTGTCGCTGAGTTTCTCCTGGGGCACATGGCTGCGCAGGAAACTGGCGAAGGCCGCCTGGTCCGTCTCCGGCATCAGGTAGCGGTGCACCGCCGCCAGGCGCACCGAGGTGTGGCGCAGGCCGCTGAGAAAGGTCTCCAGGCGGTCCTGGGCGCCCTGGCCCTGGTACTTGCGCCAGAAGCGCAGCAGGAACGTGGTGCCTTCGCGGTCGGCGAAGCGGCTCAGGTACTCCAGGCGCCGCGGGTCCTTGTCGTCCTTGAGCAACTGGGCGCTGTTGCCGGGGGCCTGGTAGGTGCTGTAGCGCACCACATCGCGCATCAGGCGGATGAAGGGCAGGTTGATCGATTCGCGCAGGGACTCGCGCAGCGTCGGGTTGCGCCCGTTGTCCTCGCGGCGGAAGTTGCCGAAGGTGTGCAGCCCGCCGCCGGTGAAGAAGCGTTCGCCGGGGCTGGCGGAATAGCGGCGCTCCATGGCCGCGTCGAGCATCGTCGGCAGGCTGGCGCCCGGGTTCAGGCGCAGGTAGTCGAGGGCCCAGCGGGTCAGCAGGTCCATCTCCGCCACTTCCACCTGGCGCAGTTGCTCCGGGCTCTGCCCGGCATGGCGCCCGTGCAGCTCGGCGATGATCTCCAGGTAGGTGGCCAGCACCCGCAGTTTGGCGGTGGAGCCCAGCTCCAGCTTGCTGCCTTCGTTGATGTCGAACGGCTGGTCGGTACTGTCGGTCTGCACCCGCACCAGACTGCCATTGGCGGTGCGTTCGAACAGGGTGAAGCTGTAGCGCACGTCGGCGGTCTTCTCGGCAGACAACAGGCGCTCGCCAAACAGGCCAATCTGCTTGGCGAAGGCCGGGTCGGCCAGTTGCTGCAGGTAATGGCTGACCGCCTGTTGCAATTCGTCGTTGAGCGAGGTGGTGGCGTCCAGGTCCAGGCGGTCGAGGTCGTACAGCGGCATGTTCAGCAGGTTGGACAGGCGCGAGCGGGCCACGCTGATGCCCTTGTTGCTGTCCACCGCCTGCAGGGTCGGGTCCAGCTGCCAGTCGCGGTACTGCAAGGGCTGCGCCAGGGCGGCGTCGCGCAGGTCGGTATCGATCAGGCCGCCGCCGGCGATCAGGCGGATGTGGCTGTCGGTCAGCTCGTTCAGCGCGTCGCGGCCCTGGGCCAGGTAAAAGGACGGGCGGCGCTGGGCGATCATCAGGGCCAGCACCTGGCGCAGCGCCAGGCCGCGTTCGGCGAGGCTGGCCTCGGGCGAGCGCGCCGGGTCGAGCAGACGGTTGACCCGGGCGAAGTCGGCGCCGTACCAGATGCGCAGGCCGTCGGCCAGGCCGTGCACTTCACCGTGGCCGGGGGCGGCGGAGAGCGGCACGCTGTTGAGGTAGTCGCGCACGATGTTCTCGCGCACCGCCCGGGTCTGTGGGCCGCCCTGGTAGGCTCGCACGCTGGCGGACACCATCTGCCGCAGCTTCTCGGCCGCCGACAGGGTCAGGCCGTCCTGGGAGTGGCGGTATTTCTCCAGCTGGGTGGCCAGGGTGCTGCCGCCGGCGGACTGGTCCTGCATGTCCAGCACCTTGCCCAGCTGCGACAGCGCCGCCATGGCGAAGCGCGGCCAGTCCACCGCCGGGTTGGCCTGCGGGTGGCGTTCGTCGAGCAGGTGGCGGTTCTCGATGAACAGCAGGCTGCCGGTCACCAGCGGCGGGATGGCGCTGAAGCTCGGGTAGCGCTGTTGCGGGTAGCGGAAGCTGTAGAAGGGCGTGCCGCGGCAGTCGCTGATGGTCAGCCCGGTCTGGATCTTTTCCGCGAAGGGCGGGAAGAACCCGCGCTCGGTGTAGGCCGCCAGGGCCGGGGAGAACTGCGCCTGCTGCTCGATGACGAAGCCGCGCTGGCCCAGGCGTTCGAGCATCATAGGCAGGTAGGTGTAGCCCAGGCGCTTGTCGAACGGGCCGTCCTGGGGGTAGACGATGCGCGGGCTGGGGCCGGGCTCCACGCGGTAGGTCAGCTCCGTGGCGTAGCGGCTCAGGTAGTGGGACTGGAAATGCGCGGTGCGCAGTTCATAGGCCAGCAGTGCGATTGCCATCACCAGCAGCAGGCTGGTCACCAGCCAGAGGTATCCGACCCAACGGCGCCGGGGCCGCTCGGGTGTCAGCCGTACGACGGGCTGACTGCTCGACGGAAGGGCCGTGTGCTCAGTATCGGATTGCCACAATACGCCCATGATCGGTTGGCCTTGTCTGACTCATCCTCTCCCCCACAAGCGTAGTCGCTGATGGGCGACTTAGACGGGATTGCGATTAACGCAGCGCAAAAAATGGCGGGAGCCCCTAGAATCGATGGCATTGTCGAGCGACCGGTCACTGCCCATGCAACGCGATCACCGAGAGCAACTCAGCCTGAGCTGGCAGGCCAATGCCGATGCCTGGACCGCGGCGGTGCGCGAGCAACGCATCGAAAGCCGGCGCCTGGTGACCGACGCGGCCATTCTCCAGGCCGTGCTGGCCCTGGCGCCCACCCGGGTGCTGGATGTGGGCTGCGGGGAAGGCTGGTTGTGCCGCGGCCTGGCCGAGCGCGGTATCGAGTCAGTGGGGGTGGACGCCTCCGCCCCGCTGATCGACCGCGCCCGCGCCACCGACGGCGCCAAGGGCAACTACCGGGTCTGCGGCTACGCCGAACTGGGCGAGATGGCCGAGCAACTGGGGCGTTTCGACGTGCTGGTGTGCAACTTCGCCCTGCTCGAAGACCCCCTGACCCCGACCCTGGAAGCGCTGCACGGCGTGCTGGCGCCGGGTGGCCGGCTGCTGATCCAGACCCTGCACCCCTGGCGCGCCTGCAACGATGCCTCCTACCGCGACGGCTGGCGGGTCGAGACCTTCGCGGGTTTCGGCGAGGGCTTCCAAGAACCCATGCCGTGGTTCTTCCGCACCCTCGAATCCTGGCTGACCCTGCTCACCGACACCGGCTGGCGCCTGCAATGGCTGCAGGAGCCGCTGCACCCGGAAAGCGAACAGCCGGTGTCGCTGTTATTGCTGCTCAGCGCCGAGCCGCGCTGAACCGCGAGCAGGCCCGCCGATGAAACTGCTGATCAACCTCGACGTGCCGGACCTGCCGGCGGCGGAGGCCTTCTACACGCAAGCCTTCGACCTGCAGGTCGGGCGGCGGCTGTTCGAGGGCGAGGTGGTGGAGCTGCTGGGCGGCCCGGCGCCGATCTACCTGCTGCTCAAGCCAGCCGGCAGCCAGCCCTGCGGCGCGAGCACGGCGCTACGCGATTACCAGCGCCACTGGACACCCCTGCACCTGGATATCGTGGTCGATGACATGGAGGCTGCCTTGGCCCGTGCCCTGGCAGCCGGTGCCCGGCAGGAGGGCGAAATCAGCGAAGCTGCCTGGGGACGCCTGGTGGGCCTCAGTGACCCGTTCGGCCACGGCATCTGCCTGCTGCAATGGCGCGGGCGCGGCTACGATGAGGTGGTCCACACCTGAACGACGGAGGACAGCTCATGTCGATACCCAAGACCGGTGCCAGCCTGGTGCCCTGCCTGCGCTACCGCGACGCGCCGGCGGCCATCGACTGGCTGTGCGAACACTTCGGCTTCGAACGCCACCTGGTGGTGCCGGACGAGCAGGGCGGCATCGCCCATGCCCAGCTCCGCCACGGCACCAGCATGCTGATGCTCGGCTCGGTGGCCGATTCCGACTACGGCCGACAGATGCGCCAGCCGGACGAGGCGGGTGGCTGCACCCAGAGCCTGTACCTGGTGGTCGATGATGCCGATGCCCAGTACGCCCGCGCGGTGGCCGGTGGAGCCCGGGTGGTGATCGACATCCGCGACGAAGACTACGGCGGCCGGGGCTTCACCTGCCGCGATCCGGAGGGGCATCTGTGGAGCTTCGGCACCTATGATCCCTGGCAATGACACACGAACAGGAGGCGTGATGCGTACGCTCGAACTGGCCGGCGAACAGGTGCCGGTGATTGGCCAGGGTACCTGGCGCATGGGGGAAGACAGCAACCGGCACCAGGCCGAAGTGGCGGCGCTGCGCCAGGGCGTGGAACTGGGCCTGCGCCTGATCGACACGGCGGAAATGTACGGCGAGGGTGGCGCCGAGGTGGTGGTGGGCCAGGCCATCGCCGGCCTGCGCGACCAGGTGTTCCTGGTCAGCAAGGTTTACCCGCACAACGCCAGCCGCAGCGGCGTGGCGGCGGCCTGCGAGCGCAGCCTCAAGCGCCTGCAGGTCGACTGCATCGACCTCTACCTGCTGCACTGGCGCGGCCAGTACCCGCTGGAAGAAACCGTCGAGGCCTTCGAACGCCTGCACGAGCAGGGCAAGATCAAGCGTTGGGGCGTGTCCAACTTCGACCTGTCGGACATGGAGGAACTGAATGCCTCGGCCTGCGCCACCAACCAGGTGCTGTACAACCCCGAGGCGCGCGGCATCGAGTTCGACCTGCTGCCCTGGCAGCAGCACCAGGGCATGCCGCTCATGGCCTACTGTCCGCTGGGCCAGGCCGGCAGCCTGCTGCGCAACCCGATCCTGGCTGAGGTCGCCGAGCGTCACGGCGTGACCCCGGCCCAGGTGGCCCTGGCCTGGGCGTTGCGCAAGCCGGGGGTGATCGTCATCCCGAAAGCGGTCGATGCCAAGCACCTGCGCCTGAACGCTGCGGCGGCCGCGCTGGAGCTGAGCCCGGAGTGCCTGGACCTGATCGACACCGCCTACCCGGCGCCGACGCGCAAGCGCTACCTGCAGATGGTGTAGCAGCGCGTGGTCGAGGCAGTCAGTCGACGATGAACAATCGGGCGCCGGTGGCGGTGGATGAGCGGTGCGCCTCGGCCTGGTCGGCCACCTGGTAGCTCATGCCCGGGGTCATCACGAAGCGGCGGCCGTCCTCCAGCTCGGTGTGCAGCTCACCCTCCAGGCACAGCAGGATATGCCCCTTCTTGCACCAGTGGTCGGCCAGGTAGCCGGGCGTGTACTCGACCATGCGCACCCGCAGGTTGCCGAAGTGCTGCGTGCGCCAATAGGCGGTGCCGGTCTCGCCACTGTGTTCGGTGCGCTCGATGCTGCTCCAGTCGGTGATGCCAAAGGGGATGTCGCGGATATCCATGCGAAGGCGCCTTGTAGAGGGGCTAGACAGAGGCGCATTCAACCACAGTCGAACGCGGCGGTTGGGGGATTTCGCAGGGCCTCGAAGGCGCCGGCAGCCTCAGCTGCCGGCATGGGCGTCACAGCTGGCTGAGGCCGCCGTCGACGCACAGGTCGATACCGGTGATGAAGCTGCTGTCCTGGGAGGCGAGGAACAGCGCGGCGTCTGCCAGCTCTTCCGAGCGGCCGAGCCGGCCCAGGGGAATCCTTGCCGACAGCATCGCTTCGAATTCGCCGAACTGCGCGGCGCTGACCCCCAGCTTCTCGATGATCGGCGTGTTCACCGGGCCCGGGCTCAGGCAGTTGACGCGAATCCGCCGCTGCTTGAGCTCGGCGGCCCAGCTGCGCGCGAACGAACGCACGGCGGCCTTGGTCGCGGCATAGACGATATGGTCGTCCAGGGCCATGCGGTGGGCGATCGACGACACCAGCACCACTGAACCGCCGTCGCTGAGCAGTGGCAGCGCCTTCTGCACCGTGTAGAAGGTGCCCTTGGCGTTGATTGCGAACTGGCTGTCGAACTGCTGCTCGTCCACCGCCTCCGAGGGCGCGGGCAGGATGATTCCGGCGCTGGCGACGAGGATGTCGAGGCGGCCATGGCGTTCGGCGATGTCTGCGTACAGCCGATCCAGGTCGTCCAGGTTGCTGATGTCGAGGCTGAGCCCGCGGGCTGTGCCGCCAATTGCCGCAACGGCTTCTTCGACCACGGCCTGGCGCCTGCCAGTGATGATGACCTGGGCGCCGTGTTCAGCGAACAGCTTGGCGGTGGCCAGGCCGATACCGCTGTTGCCGCCGGTCACGAGGGCGATCTTGCCTGCTAGTTTTTCCATGGGTGCTCCGATAGGACTGAGTCTTCACGTAAGGGCCATGGAGGGCGTCATCGGGGATTCGCGCAGGGGCGTGTAGCGCTCGATCTTCGCTGCCAGCCGGGCGCGGCGTTCGGCCAGCTGACCTTGCAGCTCGTCCAGCACCTTCAGTTTGTCCACGTGCTGCTGCAGGCAGGCCAGGAAGCCATCGCTGTCTTCCTCGTCCTCCAGGTACTGCAACAAGCCCAGGATCTGCCGCGTACTGAACCCGCAGCCGATCAACTCCCGTATCCACACCACACGCTGCACCATGGCCACCGGGTAATCGCGGTAACCGTTGGCCAGCCGAACGGAATGGATAAGCTCGCGTGCCTCGTAATGACGCAGCGAACGCGTACTGACACCGGCCCTCAGGGCCAACTCCCCAATGTGCATGACGATCTCCATGGGTGAATGCTAAGGGCTTGACGCTAGTGTCAAGGTCAAGCCCGACGGAGCAGAAGAATGAATGGATGCCGCGGCGGGGCAGGCATAAAAAAGCCGGCTGTGGGGGCCGGCTTTGTTATGTCAGCAACTGCGCTGGGGTCATGCCGAAATCTCGATCAAGTGGTCGGTGCGGTCTCAGGCAACACGGCTTTCGATCAGACGATCCGAGCCACCTTCGGCGACGCGGTTTTCGATCAGGCGGTCGGAACCACCTTCGGCAACGCGGTTTTCGATCAGGCGGTCCGAACCACCTTCGGCGATGCGGTTTTCGATCAGACGATCCGAACCGCCTTCGGCGACGACAGGTTGGGCGGAAGAGGCAGCGAATACGTTGGCGGCCAGTACAGTGAAAGCAAAGCTGAGGATGAGTTGGCGTTTCATGATGGTGTGCTCCGGGGTGTTTGGGGTTGGTATGGAGCAGATGTTACGGGCGTGAATTTTTAAGAGAACTTCATTGGGGTGATGGTAAACATCGACGTTAGAGATGGTTCATTGGGAGGCTCTAGGGCGGGGTTCTTTGCCTGGTAAACCTTTACACGGCGGTGCCGGAAGCCTTCAGTCCGTAGCGGACGCAGAGCGTCCGGGGCTGCATTCCCACGCGGAGCGTGGGAACGATCAGGTGGAGGAGCGGCGGATAACTGATGGCTCCCACGCTCCGCGTGGTAGCCCAATCCCGTGACGCTCCGCGTCACCAGCAGTAGGTCGGGCAGCCCGAATTCCTTAGCGGACGCAGAGTGTTCGAGGCTGCATTCCCACGCGGAGTGTGGGAACGATCAATGGCAGAGCTCGAGGCCAAGGCCTCTCCTACAGTGGGGCGCGGTCGCTTCTGTAGGAGCGGGCTTGCCCGCGAGCTTTTCGTTCAGGCTGCATCAGAGCTGTGAAGCGCTCACGTAGCCGACGATGCGATGAAACCACTATGCTCGCGGCCCATAATGCAGAACCAAACGCCTCAGGCCGAGGCGAGCGCATAAAGGAAAATGGATGCTGGAGCTGCTGCTTTTTCTGACCCTGGGGCTAGGCCTGTTCGCGGCACCCGCGTTCCTGGTGTGGCGCGGGCAGCAGATGGGCTGGTGGGGCCGATACCTGCTGGCCCTGGTGCCTGTCGTTTATACCGGCGCGGGCTGGTGGCTGGGGATCGTGGCCTACGACTACTTCGGCTGCCAGGGCGGCGCGAAGAACGTCCATGCCTGCCTGGCCGGTGGTGCGGAGGTTATCGCCCTGGTCGGGCATGGCCTCTTCCTGTCCATACCGTTCATGTTCGTTGCGGTACCGCTGTCGCTGTGGTTTCTGCTGGATACCACGATGAAGCACATCGGCCAGTGGAACAGGCAGGTGTGAGTCGACCTTGGTGGTTCCCACGCTCCGCGTGGGAGCCCGAATCCCGTGACGCTCCGCGTCACCAGCAGTAGATCTGGCAACCGACATTCCGTAGCGGACGCAGAGCGTCCGGGGCTGCATTCCCACGCAGCGCGTAGGAACGATCAGCGCGACCCAGCCCGCACTCAATAATCCCAGAACGCCGCGACCCAGCGGAATGCATCGCCGTCCAGGGCCACGCGGCCGACGGAGGGGAAGGGCAGGTGGGTGGCGACGAACAGTTCACCGCTGGCGGCAGCCTCCTGCATCAGGCGTACGCGCACACGCACCGATTCTTCCGGGTCATGTTCGAAGCCGTTGTGCCATTCGGGGTGTTCGAAGGCGACCGGGAACAGGGCGTCGCCGGCGAAGGTCAGGCGCTCGTTGCCGGAGTCCACGTACACCACGCAATGTCCCGGGGTATGGCCACCGGTGAGCTTGGCGACTACGCCGGGCGCCACTTCACAGGCGTCGTCGAACAGCCGGATGTTGCCCTGGTACGCCTTGAGGAACTGGTTGGCCGTGGCGCGCAACACGTCCGGCACCGGCGACGGCATGGAGGTGTTGTCGAAGTCGGGCGATGCCCAGAACGCCACCTCGGTGGCCGACACATGGATGCGCACGTCCGGGCTCAGCCGGTTTTTCACGTCCTCGACGAGCAGCCCGCCGATGTGGTCCATGTGCATGTGGGTGATGATCACGTCGGTCACGGCCGACAGGGCGATGCCGGCCGCTTCCAGGCGCTTGGGAAATTGCCCCGCACGCGGGAAGCCCGGGAATTGCCCGCCCAGCCCGGCGTCGACCAGGATGGTCTGCTCGCCGCTGCGCACCACCAGCACGTTCAGCGCCCAGTCGTACATGTCCGGGCCGAGGAACATGTCCTTGAACCAGGCCGCCCGGTCAGCCGGGTCGGCGTTGATGGACATGGTCTCGGTCGGCAGCGGCAATACCCCGTCGCTGATCACCAGCACGTCGATGTCGCCGACCCGCAGGGCGTAGCGCGATGGCACCAGGTCGTCGGTGGTGTTCAGCTGGCTGATGCCCGGCGCACGCGGGCTGGTGCGGGTGGGTTGAGTCGCCGTGGCGGTGGCGGGGATGGTCAGGTGTGTGGTCATGGTGGCTCTCCTGCGGCGTGGGCCAAGAATCTCTGGCGACGGGCGCTTTCGGCACGAGAGCGACGGATCACCGAGGCCACGAGTGTGCTGCTCGATGGCGCGGGCCCGACAGCTATACATGGGTATCGAGGCAGGCGACCCAATGATCAGGTCGTTGATCCTTGCGGATGTTGGTGCCGGCACGAAGGGCTCGCCCACCCGGCACCCAGGGCGCGATGTGCCGCCCAGGGGTAGCAATCGAGGCGGGCGACTGGTCGCGTGCATTTGCCATGGGCCGCCACGCTCGGCAGAATCGCGCGCCGACCTGGCTGACATGCCCCGAAGAGACCGCCGTTGAACGAACAGACTTTGTCCAGACGCCTGGAACGCGTGGCCGCCCATGTGCCGGCCGGCGCGCGGCTGGCCGATATCGGCTCGGATCACGCCTACCTGCCGGTGGCGCTGATGAAGCGCGGCATCATCGAATCGGCGGTAGCCGGCGAGGTGGCCCGCACGCCGTTTCACGCCGCCGAGCGCACCGTGCGCGAGAACGACCTGGGCCCACGTATCACCGTGCGCCTGGCTGATGGTTTGGCGGCCATCGAGCCGGAAGACGGCATCACCGCGATCAGCCTTTGCGGCATGGGTGGCGAGAAGATCCGCGACATCCTCGACAGCGGCAAGGCACGCCTGAGCGGCGCGGAACGCCTGGTCCTGCAGCCCAACGGCGGCGAGCAGCCGCTGCGCCAGTGGCTGATGGACAACGGCTACCGCATCCTCTGCGAGGAAGTGCTGCGCGAGAACCGCTTCGACTACGAAATCATCGTCGCCGAGCGCATCGGCCCGGTGACCTACACCGCCGAAGAACTCTACTTCGGCCCCCTGCAGTTGCAGCAGCGCAGCCAGGCCTTCGTCACCAAGTGGCAGCGCCGCCTGCGCCTCAAGCAGCGCACCCTCGCCAGCTTCGCCAAGGCGCGGCACGCGGTCCCCGAAGAGAAAGTGCAAGAGCTCGCCCAGGAAGCCCGGTGGATCACCGAGCTGCTGGCCTGAGCACCCAACAGCCAGCTGGTTATTGCTGCATACGCCGATGATGCAGCAGTACTGGAAACTGCTGAGCGCCGCTGAACCCCAGGCCGAATGAGCCCTTCTACCGCGCCAGTACCGGGCAGGGCGCCGGCCGCAAAAAGGTGAACGATGCGCCAGGGGGCCAGTCAGAAACAGGGAACGCACTGCTCTAAGGAGAGACTCCCATGTTGAAATTTCTAGGCAGCACCGTCGGCATCATCTTTTTGATTGGCCTGCTGGTCGTGATCGGTTTCTTCTCGCTGATTTTCTGATGCGATAACGCGGTAAAGGCGCCTGCGGGGAGGGCGGATCGGATCCGTTTTCCCCGGCCGCGCGTGCCGCCCGAGCGCTCCTGCGCTGCTGAGCGCTTTCTCGTGGGCAGCGCCTGTTCACGGGCGCGCTTCTGCGGCACGAAGCTGCACCATCTGTTCACACCTTATCTCCTGTCCCCATTTACCTGCTGTCACGCAGAAGGCCGCTTGCGGGCGCGTTTGCGCGTGCCCAGTTGAATCCACACCGGGGCGTGGTCGCTGGGGTGTGCTTCGTTGCGCACCCAGGCATCCACGCCTGCCCGCTCGAGATAGGGCGCCACCGTCGGGTTGAGCAGCAGGTGATCGATGCGCAGGCCGGCGTTGCGCTGCCAGTGCTGGCGAAAATAATCCCAGAAGGTGTAGACCCGCTCCTCGGGGTACAGGTGGCGCAGCGCGTCGATCCAGCCCTGGGCCAGCAACCGCTCGAAGCATTCACGGCTCTCGGGTTGCAGCAGCGCATCCTTGCGCCATGACTGCGGGTTGTAGATGTCCAGGTCGGTGGGCACCACATTGAAGTCACCGGCCAGCACCACGGGATGTTCGCTGGCGACCAGTTGTCCGGCATGGGCGATCAGCCACTCGAACCAGGCCAGCTTGTACTCGAATTTCGGGCCCGGCTGTGGGTTGCCGTTGGGCAGGTACAGCGTGGCGACAATCAGCCCATGGGCCGCGGCCTCCAGGTAGCGCGCCTGGGTGTCACCCTCGGCGCCGGGCAGCCCCCGGCGGATCTCCAGCGGCTGCGCGTCGCGTGCCAGGATGGCGACGCCGTTCCAGGAGGCCTGCCCCAGGTGCAAGGTGCCGTAGCCGGCAGCTTCCAGCTCGCGGGCGGGGAAGGCGCTGTCCCGTGCTTTCAGCTCCTGCAGGCACACGACATCGGGTTTTTCTCGTTCCAGCCACTGCAACAGGTTCGGCAGCCTGGCGTTCATGCCATTGATGTTGAACGTGGCGATCCTGAGGTTGTGCATCCACCCATGCCCCCGCTGGTGCGTGTGATTCGGGCGCGAACGCCGTTGAACAGTGGAGGCGGTGCGAGCTCGGGAGTTCGAGTTTTTCGATACCTGGCGGCTGCCGACCGCGACAGGGGCACGGTCAGGCCTGGCGATAGGCGCTCGGTGCCACGTCCGTTTCGCGGCGGAACACCTGGGAGAAATGGCTCGGGCTCGAATAGCCCACTTCCAGGCCAATGTCGATGATGCTGCGCGGTGTTTCGGTCAGCAGCTGGCGAGCGCGGGCCATGCGCAGGCGGATGAAATACTGTGACGGCGAGAGACCGGTGGCGCGTTTGAACAGGCGGCTGAAGTGATAGACGCTGAGGCCGGCCACCTGAGCCAGCTGCGGCAGGCTGAAGGGCTCGCCCAGACGGGCGTTCATCACTTCGATGACCTGCCGCAGCTTGTAGGCCTGCAGGGCATTGCTGCGCCGGCCGCTGTCCAGCGCATCGGCGTAGGTGCGCACCAGGTGCACCGCCAGTGCCTGGGCCAGGCCCCGCACGTACAGCTGGCTTGGCGGCTGGCGAGTGGACAGCTCGTCACACAACGGCTCGAGCAGGCATCGGACCCGCTCATCACGTGCGCCCGACACGTCACGAAAACGCACGGCGTCGCCGGGTTTGCCCAGTACCTCCTGCACGGCCTCCTCGATCAGCGGCAGACCCAGGTACAGGTGCACCACCTCAAAGCTGTCGCCGTGCAGCGTCTGCCAGCGCATCTCGTAGGGCACGCTGGAATGGGTCAGGTAAAAGTCGCCGGCCTTGACCTGGGCCGCTTCCCAGGCGCCACCCGGCAGGCGCTCCTCGACCGTGGCGGCACCGGCCACCACCAACACCAGCAGGGGTTCCACCACGGCCGGCACGGTGATCGGCTCGGTCACGGTGTGGTGAGTGAAGCGCTGCATGAGCACGTCCTGCACCGGCGCCTGTATCGGCCCATCGCCGGGTTCGGCCGGCAGGTAACGGCCCATGGACGCCGCGTCGACACGCAGCGCCTGCCTCGCGATCGGCTGATCGATGTCGCTTGAACTCACCGCAGTATCCCCCTGCAAGGCGCCTCGGCGCGGGCGTGACGCCTGATCAATAGCACAGTGCTGCGGCGGCGCCCACCGCGCAGCCCCCCGTGCGCCATGCGGCGATTCGGCGCAAAACCCCGACAGCCCGGGCAAAACCCCGAAAGCCCGCCCAGCGCAATCCAGAGACAGTGAAGGTGTCACTCACTGCGGCGCCAAGGCGCACCGCCCGTCGCGTCTTGGCGCGCTTACCCGGAGGAACACCCATGACTACCATCACCAACGCCCCCCAGCAGGAAGTCGACGGCAAGGTCGCCCTGGTCACCGGCGCCGCCAGCGGTATCGGCAAAGCGATCGCCTTGTTGCTGCACGCACGCGGCGCGCAGGTCATCGCCGAGGACCTTGACCCGGCCGTGCAGGACCTGGAACGCCCGGGGCTGGTCGCCCTGGTGGCGGACATCACCCAGGACGGCGCCGCCGAGCGCGCCGTGGCACTGGCCGTCGAACGCTTCGGCCGCCTGGATATCCTGGTGAACAATGCCGGGATCATCATCAACAAAGCGGTCATCGACATGAGCCGCGACGACTGGGAGCGCATCCAGGCGGTCAACGCCACGGCGGCGTTCCTGCACGCCCGCGAGGCGCTCAAGGCGATGATGCCCAACCGGTCTGGCGCCATCGTCAACATCGCCTCCTATGCGTCCTACTTCGCCTTCCCGACCATCGCCGCATACGCCGCGTCGAAAGGGGCGCTCGCGCAGCTGACCCGCACCCTCGCGCTGGAAGCCATCGAGCACGGCATCCGGGTCAACGCCATCGGCGTGGGCGACGTGGTGACCAACATCCTCAACGAGGTGGTCGAGGACGGCCCGGGCTTTCTCGCCCAGCACGGCGAGGCCGCGCCCATCGGGCGTGCGGCCCGGCCCGAAGAAATCGCCGAAGTGGTGGCCTTCCTGGCCTCCGAGCGGGCCAGCTTCATCGTCGGCTCGGTGGTCATGGCCGACGGCGGCATGACCGTCACCGCCGGGTAAAGCCGTTGCGGTTCCGGCAGGCGCCAACCCCCGTGGTGCCTGCCTCTCCAGAGCACGGGCTGCCCCAGGTGCGTGCCCGCAGCGCAAAACTAGAACGAGTCGTCTAATTTTCCTTGAACGCTCGCTTCGTTTCGCTATCTGAGCCTGTGGCGCCATTCGCCACGATTTGGGAAGCCATAACAACAACACGCTCTGGAGCTCTGCATGAAAGCCAACGTTGTCTCTCTGGTGTTCGTTTCTGCATTACTCACAGCCGGTACCGCCAACGCCGACGTCTTCACCCTCAAGATAGAAAACGATGTGATTTCCAGTGGCCGCGACGGCCACTACACCAACGGCCTGGAAGGCTTCTGGGCCTTCGAACCGGGTGGCGACCACTGGACCCGCTCCCTGGCCGGCGCCGTGCCGGGCTGGTCGGGCGAGGACCTCACCTACGCCGCCTACCGCTTCGGCCACCAGATGTACACGCCCGAGGAAATCGAGCGCGAGGCGCTGCAAGAGGATGACCGCCCCTATGCGGGCATGCTGTTCGGCGGCGTCACGCTGTTCGCGAACGAGCAACTGACGGGCCGGCGCGAAACCAGCACCCTGACCCTGGACGTCGGCCTGGTGGGGCAGGGCGCCGGCGGCGAGCGGCTGCAGCGCGAAGTGCACCGCCTCACCGGCAGCGATGCCCCCGAAGGCTGGGACAACCAGCTGGAGAACGAGCCCTTCGTCAATGTCGGCTACGAGAAGCGCTGGTGGTTCCAGAACCGCCTGGGCGGGCTGGAAATGGAATATGGCCCGAGCGTGGGCGGCGCGGCCGGCAACCTCTACACCTTCCTCTCCACCGGCGCCGGCGTGCGCCTGGGCCAGGGCCTGTCGCGCAGCCTCAGCCAGGCCTCGGTCACCCCGACCACCAGCGGCGTGCAGTACTTCACGCCCGATGGCGGCTTTGGCTGGTTCGTTTTCGCCAACCTCGAAGGCCGCTACATGGCCCACAACATGCTGCTCGACGGCAACACCTTCCGCGACAGCCACTCGGTGGACCGCGAAGAACTGGTGGGCGATGCCCAGCTCGGCCTGGCGCTGACCTGGGACCAGTGGCAGGTGTCGTTCGCCAGCGTGTGGCGCACCAAGGAGTTCCGCGGCCAGGACGAGCACGACCAGTTCGGCTCGCTGTCGCTCTCCACCTGGTTCTGACCCCGCAAGCGGTTGCGTGAACACAGCGTGCGCCTTCGGGCGCACGTTTTCGTTGGGGGCGGCCGAGGCGCAGCGGTGGGCGAACAGGGCGTGACGGTCCCAGAACTGTATGCCCTGGCTCCAGCCTGTCGGCAGGTCGGCCGGCGCTGCGTGATCCGAGCGGCCACACCGTCATCATCCAACCGGCTCAACGCTGCAAATCTTTGCCGCAAAATCGTCTAACGGTCATCCACTGACTGACATCAGAATGTCGCTACTCTTACCGTGTGCCGGAAGATTCCTTCCGCACGTTAAACACGCCCCATCCCGGACCACAACAACCACCACAACCGGTAAAGGCTCGTGGCGCCCACATACGGGTGGCGCGGGTTCTGGCGTCTTCAGTCTCTTGCCCATTACCTCGGCGCGCCGCGTTGAGGGCATGCGCTGTGGGCTGGTGATGGCCGTGGGTCGACTGATCCGCCACCGGGTAGTGCCCGGTGCGGTAACCGGCATAGCTGCCAGCAATCTTGGATGGGTACCTTGCGATGTTCTCTAACCTGAAGTTCAGCCAGAAGATCCTGCTCGCGGCTTCACTGGTGACAATCGTTGCCTTCAGCCTGTTCGTGCTGTTCAACGACTACCGCCAGCGTCAGACCCTGAATGACGATGTGCACGCCTCGTTGCAGGAAGTCGGCAGCCTGGCCACACGCAACATCAAGACGTGGCTGGATGGCCGCATCCAGTTGGTCGAGTCCCTGGCGCAACAGCTGGCGACCAATGGCCATCAGGGGCAACCGCTGGCTGCCGCACTCGGCCTGCCGGTCTATGCGCAAGGCTTCCAGCTGACCTACTTCGGTGGTGCGGACGGTGCCATGACCTCGGTGCCTGCCGGCAACCGCCCAGCCGACTACGACCCCCGTGCCCGCGGCTGGTACAAGCTGGCCAGCGATGCCCAGGGCAGTGCGCTGACCGAGCCCTATATCGCCGCCTCCTCGCAGAAGCTGGTGATCACCATCGCGACGCCCGTGCGCCAGAACGGCCAGGTCGTCGGCGTGGCGGGGGCTGACATGGAACTGGCGAGCATTGCCCAACTGCTGGACTCGCTGAAGTTCCAGGGCAATGGCCATGCCTTCCTGGTCAGTGCCGACGGCAAGGTGCTGCTGCACCCGGACAGCACCTACATCCTCAAGCCCATCAGCGAGCTCTACCCGCAGAACACCCCGCGGGTGCAGGCGGGCGTCAGCGAGATCGAGGTCGACGGCAAGACCCAGTTCATCGCCTTCACCCAGCTGCAGGGGCTGCCCTCGGCCAACTGGTACGTCGCCCTGGTGCTGGATCAGGATTCCGCCTTCGCCATGCTGGACGAGGCGCGCGTGTCCGCCGCCGTTGCCACGCTGGTGGCAGTCATCGCCACTGTCTTCTTGCTCGGCCTGCTGATCCGTGTGCTGATGCAGCCGCTGCACACCATGGGCAAGGCCATGGAGGACATCGCCCAGGGCGAGGGCGATCTGACCAAGCGGCTGACCATCCACAGCAACGACGAGTTCGGTGCGCTGGCCAGTTCCTTCAACCGCTTCGTCGAGCGTATCCACAGCTCGATTCGCGAAGTGTCTTCGGCCACCGCCCACGTCAACGAAGTGGCCAAGCTGGTGGTCAACGCCTCCAACTCGTCGATGACCAACTCCGACGAGCAGGCCAGCCGCACCAACAGCGTAGCGGCGGCGATCAACCAGCTCGGCGCCGCTGCCCAGGAAATCGCCCGCAACGCAGCCGATGCCTCCAACCAGGCGTCCGATGCCCGTCACCAGGCCGAAGACGGTGGCCGTGTGGTGCAGCAGGCGATCCAGTCGATGAGCGAGCTGTCGGGCAAGATCAGCGACGCCTGCACCAAGATCGAGATGCTCAACAGCAAGACCGTGGACATCGGCCAGATCCTCGAAGTGATCAAGAGCATCTCCCAGCAGACCAACCTGCTGGCGCTCAACGCCGCCATCGAGGCCGCACGGGCCGGTGAAGCCGGGCGCGGCTTCGCGGTGGTCGCCGACGAGGTGCGCAACCTGGCCCATCGCACCCAGGAGTCGGCGCAGGAAATCGAGAAGATGATCGAGCAGCTGCAGATCGGCTCGCGCGAGTCGGTCACCACCATGACCGAGAGCCAACGCTACAGCGAGAACAGCGTGGAAATCGCCAACCAGGCGGGGCTGCGCCTGGACACGGTGACCTCACGCATCGGCGAGATCGATGGCATGAACCAGTCGGTCGCCACGGCCACCGAAGAACAGACCTCGGTGATCGAGGCGCTGAACATGGACATCATCGAGATCAACACCCTCAACCAGGAAGGCGTGGAGAACCTGCAGGCCACCCTGCGCGCCTGTGGCGACCTGGAGCAGCAGGCTGTGCGCCTCAAGCACCTGGTGGGCAGCTTCCGCATCTGAGTCCTCCTGCGTAGCGGCCATCCGGTTCCGAGCCCAGGTGGTGCCCATGAACAAAACGTGCGCCCTTGGGCGCACGTTTTCGTTGGGGCGTCCGGTTACTGGTGGGGCGTCTCAGTGCGCTCGATCGCTTCGAGGTACGCCACCAGCGCCCGGGGGATTTCCTGCTGCAGCAGGGCGGCGCGCATGCCCGCGTCGTAATCCACCATCAGGTCGGTCACCAGCCCCAGGGGCAGGCCCAGCAGCGTGGCGGCGTAGACGCGCTGGTTGTGTGCGCTGGCGCCGGGCAGGCGCAGGGTGAGCACGCGCAGACAAAGCGCCTGCAGCAGCGGCTGCAACGGGTTGTCAGTAGGTGCCTTGCCCACGGCGCGGTCCAGGCGGATCAGGTACAGCAGCCCCGGGTTCGCGGCGATGTAATTGAGCAGCGGCATCGACATGCGCTGCACCACCTCACAGGCGCTGGCGGCCTGCCAGGTGCTGTCCGGGATGGCATCGATGCGCGCGACGATCGCCTCGATGGCGCCCTCGTGCCGCTCGGCCAGGGCGCGCAGCAGGCTCTGCTTGTTGGGGAAGAAGTGGTACAGCGAACCAATGGACGTCGCCGCCTCGGCCGCCACCCGGTGCATGGCCAGCGCCGACTCGCCTTCCTCTATCAGCAACCGCTCGCAGGCATCGAGAATCGCCGCCACCCGCACCTCGCCCCGGCTCTGCCGAGGCTGGCGCTGGGTTTTGCGGGGCATGGGGGCGAGGGCGGTTTTATGCGGGTGCATGACTCACGGGAACCGAACGGGGTAGGGACAGCCTAGCAACAGGCGCTGGCGCGCGAGCGGCCGGTGTGTGTTGGGATGTGAACGCGTATCCCCGGGCAGGGTTCCAGCATTCGCCTGCGTGCCGGGCGGCGCCGATGCGGCAAGCATTTACCGGCTCACATTTGGCCGCCCGCCTGGCGGGGCCTCACGGCTTCTTGGCCACCTCGACGTCCGTCAGCCCCACCAGCTCGGCCTGCCTCAATACCTCCTCCGGCGTGGCGTCGGCGGAAGGCATGAGCAAGCTGTTCTCCGCATCCCCCACATGCAACTGCAACAGGTGCATCGCCGCCTCATGGGCCGGCAGCTCAGGCTCCTTGAGTTCGAACTGGTGGGTGCGCGGCTCGTTGTTGAAGCGGTAGTGCAGGGTGTAGCGGTGCATGGCGGGGCTCCTTGGTATGGGCGATGTGCAATCCACTATCCTGACCTGCGGGTCAATTTATAGTTCAGGTGATCGCCTTGCCCGTGTTCTGCTCGCCTGCTGTCCTCCGATGCCGCGAAGCTTTTCAGTTATGCTCCCGGCCACTTCCCGTGATACGAGACGGCCCCGATGCAAGACAATTACTGGCCCTTCCACCTGTTTGGCGCGACCTTCGCCAATGAGGCCGAGGCCCACCAATTCGTGTTCGAGCATTGGGAGCCCGAGCCTCCTGCAAGTGCCACCGAGGCCGAATACACAGCCTGGGAAGACCGCAACCCGATTTGGCCGCTGGCGCAGGAGCTGGGGTTTTACATGGACTCGGATTTCGTGGAGCTGAACGGCAGCCTGGCGGATGTCGTCTGGCAAATCCGCAGCCCTGCCGAGCAGGCATTGGTCAGCGCCAACGGTGCAGTGGTTACGCACTTCATCCTGGTTGGCCCAGATGCCATCGGTGGGGACCGGCGTTCAACCGTTACGGGCGATGAGTCGTCCCGGCGCTTGCCGGGGAGTACGGCGACGCTTACTTATCTGGGGAGTTTCAACCAAGCTGCCTGAGTGGCGGTTCTAAATCATCCCCGCTATCACATTGAATTAGGGAGCATTCAATGAACCACCGCATCAACGCCATCTGCCATCAGGCGGTGTTTTCCAAGGGGCCTTGTGCGTGGCTTGCTATCGACGACGTTCCTATCGAGCGCTGGCTGGCGAATCATCTTGATGCCCCCGACGTGGAAAAACTTGCCCTGTCGCTGATGTGGATGTTGGACGAGCAAGAGGATGAGCTTGCCCAACGTCGCTTTGTTCCGGCTGAAGACGGCACCTCTACATTGGTACCGCTGCTGGTATGCAGTGACGACATGGATTTCGATTGCACCGTGCTCATGACGGAGCAGGTCATCGAGGGTGACACCTTGCATTGGCGTCGCTTTGGCTGGAGTGCTTCCGCTGGGTTGGAAGTAGGGATATCGACCAAGTGGATCGGCGATAGCAAGCCAGTGAGTTTTGCATTGAGTGAGTTCAGCGGGGCGTTGAGTGAGCTGAAAAATATAATGAGGGAATGTACTGGGAGAGACTGAGAGTGCCTTCAACCAAGGGTCCAGATCTTGCGGAAAGATTCCAAGCTCTCATCACGTTACGTAAGGCGAGTCCATACGGTTGATCACCATGAACGAAGATGAAGACACTACGCTTACAGATACACCCAGCTGGGATCTGGAGTTTCCCTCAAGAGGCGCGTACATCCGTTTCTGCAAAAAACAGCCGCTCCTCGACGTGCTTCGCAGTATCAAGCATGGTGGCCCTGAATGGGCGCACCGTTGCGTCACGCTGTGCTACGCCGGCTCGGCCAATAGCGGGATATTGTTTTATCCGCTTCAGGACTCGGAGGCGCCATATTTCGATTTTAGGTTCGACGCGAACGTGGATCCGAGGCAAGTTCTGAGACCGCTGCTTGAAAGATACCCTCAGTGCAGCATTCTCGATTGGTCGAGAGGCCGGTTGGCTTGCCTTGAAGCGGTTGGTGTGAACGTCGAGTTGCTATCCGAAATCATGCAAGAGGTAGCAAGCCTAGTTTGGGGCGAGCAGAGCCATCTCGTAGATGGTTGGTACGAGGAAATGGGCAGGGCTTAAGATGTCCGCTACCGGCAAGAAGCGGAAGTTTAAGCTACGCAAAAAAGTTATCCCTATTGTGTCGCTATGCTAATCCAATGCCGCCTGAGTCTATCGGGGGCTTAATCCAGATAGGGGCAGTGATTGATATTTAAATAATTAATTGACACGAGGAGTGCATTGTCTAGAGAAGGTTATGACGTTGCGGTGCAGTAATTGGGCGTAGTGGAAAGTCTTGTGGGCTCTTGATGCTGCAAGTAACCAGTTAAACCTAAATGACTTGGTTTGTACGATTTTGGATAGCGTGGTAATGGGAATGAATCCATAGATATAAGAGTTACTGCTGTTCTTATCTGCTCCTCTGGCGGCCACTCCAATTACTTCTATTGAAGGGTTAAGTATAGGTCCGCCGCTATTGCCGGTCATTAGTATCGCGTCAACGCACCACATATCAAAGGTAATATTTCGGCGCAGCTGGGTTGTTTGTCCAGTGGTAATAGAGGCTCCTGAGCCCTCTACATGCTTTGGATAGCCTATTGATATGATCGGATCAAGCGGTGCTATGGAATTCCTTTTAGAGCGAATTAACTCTTTGATTTCTGAAAAATCTGGGCCAGGGTAAAAAATAGCCAAATCCTCTGACTTGTTACTGTATGCTAGCTCAGCAGAGAATGACTTGTTAATTTCTGGAAGCCTAAAGCTTATCGCGTGAGGGGCAGTGTCTAGGGTTACACCATCTATCACATGTTGATTTGTTATAATTCCATGGTCCTTTAGAAGAAATGCAGTACCTTGGGAGTTGTCATCAATCATGTTGTTTACGATAAAAATCGACCCGCTAAGCAATTCTAGTGGAGTTTTAAGGAAGTCTTTGTTCTCTTTTCCGAGCGCGCAGCTTAGTCGGTAAGCTAGTTTGCGATAAATAGGATCTGTTCGTCCTCTTATCATTTGGATGTAATTGATTCGTCCTTTTAAGACCTTGATAAAAAAATCACCCGCATTGAGCTTAATGCGTTTAGTCTGGCGAGCAAATAGTTGTGCTTTTTTTCCGCCTAATAACTCAAGGTACTTTTCTTCTGCAGCAACAGCGCCATGCTTCTTAAGCGCATCAATCATCGAGTTTGTTTTGCGGATGTACTCGCGTCGCAGATTTGGAAAGCGATTAACTACAAGTCCAGTCACCATCTGGCGCTGATGTCTATTTTGTAATCTGGTTTTTTCTGAATTTATGAAAAAGCCATTAGCTTCTATTATTGCTGTGAGCTCCTGTCCCGCAAATGGCAGTCGATCTGAAGAAAGCTCAACAATGTCTTTTGGAAGATGACGCTCAGAACAGGTAAAAGAAAATGTGATGTCGTCAGCGTAGCGCGAGTAGTGGCATTTTTTACTTTTTGCCAAAGCTTGCAGTTGAGAATCCAGTTTCCGACAAATCATGTTGGAAATAACTGGAGAGGTTGGAGCCCCTTGGGCGAGTTTGCCGTCATAGCAACACATATGAGCCATGACGGCGGCAACATTATGTGGGGCGTTTATTGGCCTTGCCATAAAAAGGTTTTTTATCCGCCCAAAATGGATTGTCTCAAAAAAGTCCTTTAGATCTATGTTGAAGACAAAACTTTTATTGCAGTGTGGCAGTGCATTTGATTTTACACTGCGATCAATAATGAATCCGTGAGAGGATGACTTGGGTGTGTAGTATTTAGATAACTCTAGAGCGAGCGTTTTTTGCGTGCGCTTAAGTGTAGGTTTTGGCGCGCGAATCGTTCGAGTGGCACCATTTCTCTTCAATATCGTAAAGACGCGATAGTTTGCGTGAGGCTTGCGGTATATATATTTTTGAAATGGGTCGCCTTTCACATCTAAAAGCTTGTACAGTGAAGGCAGTGAGGTGAATCCAGGCGGGAGCAGATTGAGAAATTTAAAGTCCATTTTATTTGATGTGACGATCGTGAGGGGTGGATTTTCTCTTGTACCACATCGCGAAACATTAAGACCATTTCGCGCGAAGGGCAAAGGAAGCCTTTTATTGACCGCCGCATAGAGTCAGCGGAAAGTTAAATTGCTCCCCTCACGACCGCGCCACTACTATCGCTAACTCAAATAACCGCTGTCAAGCGACTGCTAAGAACTGTATTGACAGAAGACGATGAGCGCCCATCTCCTGCCGTTCACCACCAATTCACCACATCTGCACGCGCGATAGTGGACGGGCCACGGTCTCGATATCCGCGGGCAGCTTGACCGGTTTCTGCCTGTCATTAAGAACGGCTTACGGCCAACAGCGGGCATTCACGAACGCTCGATCTGAGTGTTTTCAGGCATGTACGAAACCGGGGACGATTCAAATGAGCTCTAGCTATCCTCATTCATTATCGAGGTTGAGTGAGCAATCCGTGCAGCCTGCCAGTATTTCGCACTCTGTCTGGGCCTTGAATTAACCACGACCTGAGGTTCAGGAAGCGATTCATGCATTTGCCGTTCGTTAATGCGCGAAGCGGACTTCATCGTTTCCTCCTGTATAGCCAAGTAATCAGGAAGCGTCTGAATTTCAACAGAAGGGAGTGCCACGTCTGTTCTCAGTTTGACACGCGCAAGTAGAGGCCGTGACAAGTCTAGCAAGCTCATCCAATGATCTACTTCGATGGGGCGCTGCGGAGTTGTGAGAAGCTCGCCGCTTGCCTCAAACATTTTTCCGCTTACAGGAGCGAGCGGTAGTATCACTGAAGTGGCCCCGTATCGAACTGAACGAGGTGAACCTCTGGGGCGGCGCATGAAGACGGGCGGACTGGAGCCTTGGCTCAAAGGCGTGGCTGCACCTGCTTGCTCAGTACCATAGATTGGACTCCACAAGGGCTCAGCAGGGCTCTTACCATAAAACGTCAAATAAGTGCTCTTTGAGCATTTCGCTCGGACATAAGCTTGGGCTGCAAGATACGCCCTGTGGAACTTAGAGTTTTCACTCGCCCCACGATGCATAGCCGCCATGTTGTCGAGCAGTAGGCTCATTCCTAGCGAGAAAATCGGAAGGCCTATCTCCATGGCGTCGAGTAACATCTGGCGGATGTGCTTCTCTGAGACACCATCCTGTTCACGCGCCAATGCAGCCTTCAAAATCTTGACGTCGGCAATGTAGGGGAAGTAGTGCTCTAAATTCCCCAACCAGCGTTCTCGTCGCTCCAGCTGATTTGTCTTGAGCAGAACATAGCCGCCAGCGACAGCAGAGATTGGATTGTCGAATTTCCCCTGTAGCATATGGTCTGCAATGTTCATGATTTCTGCCAGTCGTGACGCTTCCGGGAGGTTGCCTCTAGACAAGTAAGACATGACAAGCTCGTTTTCGGGATCCTGTCGACCAACAGTGATATCCAAGGCGTCCCCACCGACATCTTGCTGGTTTGGGGTCAAAGCAATGTTCACCCGCTCACCCGGTGGCAGCGATACCAGGCGCCACGCCAACTCCTCGCCGCCCAGCTGCAGCAAGTGGGGACGACGTGGAACGTCAATGGTCAGCTGGTGTATCCCTCGTTCCCCTTGGCGACTTTCGAACAGAACTGTCCTAGCCTCCCAGCGCTTCTCCTGAAACTCCCAAAGCGTCGCCCATACTTTGCCAATTCTGCGGGAGGTCCGGACGGGGATCCCTTCTGACTCATGGTTCTGTTCGTAACTCAGGTGGCGCAGGGAACGAAATGGCGTCACCCATTCGAGCCACTCATAAGGACTATGTGTGGTTATGTCGAGGACGGCCTTTCCCCCATCTGCATCCAGTTCCGCGACCTCCTGAAACGTCACTCCACCGGGAAGCTTTGCGAAGATATAGACCCTCTCCAGCAAGAGGCTTCTCCGCGCGTTTTCTCGCGACGACAGATCAAAGACTTCATCTCGTATGGAAGATACTGCGCCAGTACCGATCAACGAGCCCTTTGGAGTGTAGATTTCTATTGGCAAAGCCAGAGCTGAACCGGCCTTTACACTAACTCGAAGACGTTGCATGACTTACTCCGGCACTTTGAATTGCCAGCGAAGGACGGCTGATGTCAGCAATCTGCGATGGGTCTGGTCAGGGAATCGATCCTGATTGAATAGAGCCCCATAGGTCCACTCGCCTCGTTCCTTCAGGAACCGTGCTGGTCCGTCGCCGAGTTTCTTTAGCTCCCGTGGATTGGCCAGATTTTCCATGTAGGCGGAAGCGAGCACTCTATAACCCGGTGGATCAATATCCATTTCGACATGGACTCGTGGACTGTTGGGCAAAATATGAAGCGCGGTACTCCCAGGACCATCTCCTTGAAAACCTCCGAGTGCCTGGGGCTCACCCTCCATGCCTTGCTGCAACAAGTCGAGAAACTCTGCTGTTGCGGTACGTAGGTCGCTCGCCCCAACACTGTAATCCTGAGCCATTCCACATTGCGTACCACAATGTCCTTGTAGAGCACGCAGCAAGGCTTCCGTGAAGCGCGCCACTCCGCGCTCGGGGGCATAGGCCTTCCTGTTCATAGTCGTGGCGCCGATTAGCGACCAATCCTTGGTCTTGGGTGGGCCCGAGCGGGTTCCATGGATAAGTGATTGAGGTGCACCGATGTTATTGAGGAGTTGTTCATTGAACTCCATACAGGCGTCAATCCAGAAGGCCAGTGTCGCAGGGGTCGCCCGAATGGCAGCTTGGCAGGTGTTCGAAACATGAAAGAGTGGCCCCCAGGGGTCATACTCAATCTCCATCACGTCATCTGCTACCAAATGCTGGACAGTACCGTCGCTCAGCCCATGACCGCAGAAATAGAAAATCCCTCTGCTATTGGGGTTTTCACCCAGCCGCTCCAGCCATTTGTGAGTGGCTGCTTTCAGATTTGCAAGGGTTGGCCTAGTGCAGGCTATAACCTCTCCCGAAGGTAAGGTGTAGCTCCCTGCTGGGGACGCAAGTATGGCAAGAGACCCCAGTGGGGCATGTGGATTGTAGAATGCTTTCTCGGGAGGCTGCTCCCGGCCTGCAGGCATTGCGTCACGTCCGGAAAGAAACCAGTTGGCCATGGCCTCTACCGAAAGGCGCGGGGGAGTCAGTGGGTGCAGTCCATTTTTTGCCGCGGCGAGACCAGGGTACTCACCGCATCCCACGAGCAGAACATGCGTCGCAGTTACCCCGGGGTCGTCCTTAAATACCTGGGATTCGAAAACAATACCCATGCCTACTCCATGACCCTCTTAGCAAGTCGCTTGTAGAAGCTGGGGCTTAAAAAGTAGCCACCGTGAGCACCGAGCAGGCCGTAGCCCGTATCGAATTTGTAGTCCTCGGCATCGAGGAACACACTACCCGCCCGAAAGGAGAACACGTCATTCGAGTCATACACGTTGATCCAACGTCCAACATTTGGAGGCTTGGGTAGGCGGTCACCGGGAGGATTTTTGGGTACATTAGGTTGGCTGGCCTTACAGAGGGTCATCTCCTCGAACAAGGCCACTTGAGAGCCGACAGTGATGAAGTAATCTACCTTGATATCAGGTAAGTAGTGGGTAAGCGCATCATATGCAAGCAAGCCTCCTAAACTGTGGCCAACCACTACAAGTTTATCGTCCCCCTGGGTTTTCGCATTATGCGCTTCCTGAAGCTTCGCTAGGACGTCCGCCAAGATGCTAGATGGACCTGCCTGATCACGCGTGGTCAAGTAAATGAAGATGTCACCGAGAAACCTAGACGCGCTTTCATGGATTGATTTTCGTCCTAACTTGGCCGCTACAGTGCCAATGGCATCGCCAGGAGCACTTCCAAGCCGACGTATTGCTTCTCGCGCTGAAGTTAACCAGTCACCGATTCCCAAGGCCACGACCGTTGGAGCGGCTGCATTTTTCTGGAGATAGGGCGTTACAACCTCAAGAAGCTTTTGGGCGAATGCATCATTGTCCAAGGAAGGGGTAGCAAGCGCCCATACCGGAGCTGGGTGGTCTTCGGCATATTGCAGCGATGCTTCGTAATATTTGGCGATTTCTCGGGCGCGGTTAGTGGACGTGGCAATTGAAGCAACGTCCCAGAACAGATCTACTGCGGAGACGAATCCCTCTTTACGACTGATCTCTCCAAGGCTGAGCGCTTTGCCTCCTTTCTGGAGTCTCACTTCTCCGAGCCAGAGTTCGAGCACAGCATCATTTGTACCCAGTGCAACATCATCACGTGGCAATGACGCCTGGTTCCATCGGAATTTAACGCCTTGCCCTCCCCAGTAGGGAAACATCACATGTTGTGCTGGGGGCGACATTCCCACTCGGGGAGCGAAAGTGCTTCGGAAATACTCTCGCTTGATGTCGATCCCAGATTCGTAATCCTTGTCCTCAACACGATTGTTCACGCCATGAATGAATACGATGGGCATACCTCTCTCCTTGAGCTCTGATCTTGAGGTGATCTAACGTGCTGCAACCCGATTAAAGCATCTGTGTGGCGGATTGCCACTAAGCTTCTGATATCGTCCTCTAAAACGATCAAAACCGAGTAGCTGCCTCCCATAAATGCCTGTCCATGGCTGATTGCAGCAATTGGCGACTGTCTGCTTCTGGCCGATTGCAGCCGGTCGCGGCCGCGGGCTTCTGGCAGACGCCTGCCGTTGATCTCCCCTGAGCTGGAGGCCAATTCAGGCATGCGCCCCACGCACCTTGCACAACCAATCCCTCCCCACCTATAGTCCCCACCGTCGCTGCACATTCAGCGGCCGACCTTGGCCGGTCGATTTCAAGTTGGCGCACAAGCGCCGAGCCAGAGCTGGCGCTTCTTTTTAGTAAAAGGAGCTACCGATGACGGATCATCAAACCCCGCTACCCCATCCCCGCACCACCCAAATTCCCTTCTACCCCTGCAATACCGCCCGACAACCCCTCTTCGCCGTGCAGCCCGATGTGCCGTTGGCGGATGCGTTGGACAGTGTGTATTGCTTGCTGGATGTGGCGGAGGGGCTGACGCTGCGGCTGAGTGAGCCGGGCGACCCGAACCGTGAGCAGGTGGGCCATGCCTGCACCTACCTGGTGGAGATGGCCAAGGCCACGGTGCGTTCGTGTATCGAGGGGCTGGAGGTGTCTCGCTCCGAGTGAGGGTATTTGCCTGGCGCGATGATCGCGCCGGGCGTTCACGCCAGCGGGCTAGCCCTGTTTCGGCACCGGCGCATCCGGGTGGATCAGGCCTTGTTCTTCGGCGGCGGTCCAGAATTCAGCGGGCACGGTGGCGGCCATGGAAGCGACGTTCTGGCGGATCTGCTCGGCGGTGCTGCCGCCGGGGATGATGGCGGCGACCACGTCCGGGGCGTTGCAGAAGTGCAGGGCGGCGGTGCGCAGGTCGGTGCCGTGCTCCTTGGCCAGGGCCTGGGCGCGCTGGCGTTTTTCGGCCATACCGGCGGGGATGTCCTTGCTGTAGTTGAAGTAGTCGTTGCCGGCCAGGTAGCCGGAGTTGAGCGGGGCGCCGATCACCAGCGAGACGTTGCGCTCGCGGCACACCGGCAGCAGGCGTTCCACGGCGTCGTCATGTTGTAGCAGCGAGTACTGGCAGGCCTGGAGGATGACGTCCGGGTCGGAGGCTTCGATGGCGCCCAGTGTCGGTTCCAGGGTGTTGACGCCCATGCCCCAGCCTTTGATCAGGCCCTCTTCACGCATTTTCACCAGTTCCGGCATGGCGCCTTTGACGGCGATGTCGAAGCGTTCCTTCCAGCCGTCGCCGAGGTCGGCGTTGTCGGGCGAGAGGTCGTGGATGAACACCAGGTCCAGGCTCGACACGCCCAGGCGCTGCAGGCTGTCTTCCACCGAGCGGCGGGTGCCGGCGGCGGTGTAGTCGTAGGTGTAGCCGAAACCTTCGGTTTGCCAGTCCGGGTGCGAATAGCCGGGGTCGGCGTGCAGCAGGCGGCCGGTCTTGGAGGAGAGTTCGAATTGGGTGCGCCCGTGGTCGGCCAGCAGGTGGCCGGTGCGCCGCTCGCTCACGCCCAGGCCGTACCAGGGCGAGGTGTCGTAGTAACGGATGCCGGCCTCCCAGGCGGCCTGCAGCAGGGCCTGGGCCTGCACGTTGCTGATGGGGCGGCGCATGTTGCCCAGGGCGATGGCAGTGCCGTAGCCGAAGCGGTAGGGCGGCCGGTAGCGCGGGTGCTTGCCGTGGTTCATCGGCAGGGTGCCGGGGGTGCCCGACGCGCTGCCGGCGGCGGCACCGCCCGCGTTACCCTGGGCCTGGGCAAGGCTGCCGAGGGCGAGCCCGGCGGCGCCGATGGCGGTGGTGGCAAAAACGAATTCGCGACGTTGCATGGGAACTCCAGGTTGGGGACTCCAGTTGGAGGCTTCAGGTGAATAGGGCTGAAGGGCGCGCGTGGCCTGACATCTGGCGTGGCCGGCTGTCCGGCGCTCCGGAACGTCTGGCGGGCGTGCCTGTCAGTTGACTGGTCACCGTCTGGAATAGTTGCCATGAAAAAACGCACCGATTTCAACGTGAATGGCGCCGAGCGTGGCGCCTCGTATGGCCTGGGGCTGGCCCTGCTGGGCATGGGCCTGCACCGCGGCGGTTTGCTGGGTGTGGCCGGCGCCGCGCTGGGCGGCCTATTGCTGGCGCGCGGCATCAGCGGGCGTTGCGAACTCAAGCGCGCCTGGCAGGACGCTGCGCCAGCGCCCCGTGCCGACAAGGCCCGCTATGCGCACATGCCGCTGGACTCCGAGGTGCACAGCCCGGATTTCGCCATGCAGGGCGCGCTGCCCGACACCACGCCCATGGGCCATGAGCGGTCGGGTCCGTAACGATCATGGTCATGAACGACCCCTTCGACCTGGCGCGTTTCGTCGCGGCGCAGCAGCGCGATTATCAGCGGGCGCTCGATGAGCTGTGTGCTGGCGCCAAGCGCAGCCACTGGATCTGGTACGTGTTCCCGCAGTTGCGCGGCCTGGGCCGCAGCGAGCTGGCCGAGCACTACGGCCTCACCGGCGTTGCCGAGGCCCGGGCCTACCTGGCGCACCCGCTGCTGGGGCCGCGCCTGGAGGATTGCGTGCGTGCGGTGTTGTCCCATCGCGGGCGCCCGGTGCGGCAGATCATGGGCTCGCCGGACGACCTCAAGTTGCGTTCGAGCATGACCCTATTCCAGGCCGCCGACCCGCAGCAGCCGCTGTTCGGCGAGGTGCTGAAGGCGTTCTACGACGGCGAGGCGGACGACGCCACGCTGCAGCGCCTGTAGGCCTCAACGCACCTGCCAAATGCCGCCATCGCCCACGACGACGATGCGCTGGTCGGGCTCGGCGCGAAAGGTCATCGCGCCAGTGAAGCTGCCGAACGCCGGCAGCAGGCTGACTTCATCCCCCAGCACGAAGCAGGGCAGGCGCAGGCGTTGCCGCCCCCGGCCGTGCAGTGCGTAGGCCGGGTGCACGTGGCCGGCCAGCACATGGTGCGTGGCATGGGCGCGGGGTTCGTGCTGCAGGGCGAAGGGGCCGAGCAGCAGGGGTTCTTCCACTACCTCGATGCGCAGCTCGTCAGGCGGGTCGCCGGCCCGTTTGTCGTGGTTGCCGCGCACCAGGGTGATGGCCAGCTCGGCGTGCCGCTCACGCCAGTCGGCCAAGGCGGCGAGGGTGCTTGGCGTGCGTGAGCCCGGCGCGTGGAGAAAGTCGCCGAGGAAGATCAGCTGGCGGCAGGCGAAGCGCTGCAGCAGGGCGTCCAGCCGTTGTAGGTTGGCGGCGGTGGTGCCGTGGGGCACCGGCTGGCCCAGGGCGCGGTAGGCGGCCGCCTTGCCGATGTGGATGTCGGCGATCAACAGGGCACGCTGCGCCGGCCACCAGATGGCCTTGTCGGCCAGTAGCCAGAGTTCGGCGCCGGCCAGTTGCACGCTGTGGTGGCTGGGGGTGGTTTCGGGCATGGGCGCTCTCTGTCAGCGGCGTTTTTTCGGGCGTTGCGCGGGTGGGCGCGGCAGGCCGTCCTTGCCCTGGCGCGGCGTGCGGCCTTTGCGTGGCACCGGGCGTTCGTCGTCGATGGCAAAGTCTTGCTCCTGATAGCCGCCCGGCCCGGCGGCCTTTTCCAAGTCGGCGACCATGCGCCGGATGCGGTCGGCGAGCTTCTCCGAGCTGAGGTTTTCGCGGAAGCGCTCCACCAGCAGCGGGAAGGCGAACGGCGTGGCGCGCTTGACCGTGCGGATGTCCAGCCGCCGCGCTTGCAGGCGCTGCAGGGTGTGCTGCAGGCGCTGCACGTCCAGCTCCTGACGCAGCACTTCTTCCTGGGCCTGGCCGAGCAGCAGGTTGCCTGGGTCGTGCTGCTTGAACACGTCGAAGAACAGCGCGCTGGAGGCCTGCAACTGGCGGGTGCTTTTCGGCGCGCCGGGGTAGCCGCTGAACACCAGGCCGGCGATGCGGGCGATCTCGCGAAAGCGCCGGCGCGCCAGTTCGCCGGCGTTGAGGCTCGCGAGCACGTCGGGCAGCAGCTCGTCGGTGCTGAACAGGGCAGGCGTCAGCCGCGCGGCGAAATCCACCTCGCTGGGGCACAGCAGTTCCAGGCCGTAGTCGTTGACTGCGATGGACACGCTCAGCGGCTGATCTTTGGCCAGGCGCCAGGCCAGTAGGCTGGCGAGGCCCAGGTGCACCGAGCGGCCGGCGAAGGGGTAGAGGAACAGGTGCCAGCCCTCGCGGGACTTCATCACTTCGGCCAGCAGGGTGGTGGCACCGGGCAGGGTGGACCAGGCCTGTTGCACGTCGAGCAGCGGGCGCAGCAACTGCATCTCCGGGCCAGGGTAATCGCCCTCGGCGGCGGCATCGAGTTTGGCCAGTATCGTGTCGGCCAGCTCGCTGGAGAGTGGCATGCGCCCGCCGTTCCAGCGCGGGATCGCCGCCTTGCGGCTGGTGGCGCGGCGCACGTAGACGGTCATGTTTTCCACCCGCACCAGTTCCAGCGGGCGCCCGGCGAACAGGAAGGCATCGCCGGGGCGCAGGCGGGCGATGAAGCCTTCCTCGACGCTCCCCAGCGAGCCGCCACCGCCGCCCTTGCTCCAGTACTTCACCGCCAGGCTGGCGTCGCTGACGATGGTGCCGATGCTCATGCGGTGGCGCCGCGCCAGGCGTGCGTCGGGCACCTGCCACAGACCGCTGGCGTCCGGCGCGGCGCGGCGGTAGTCGGGGTAGGCGGTCAGAGAATGGCCGCCGTGGCGGATGAAGGCCAGCGCCCACTGCCATTCGTCATCGCTGAGGTGGCGGTAGGCCCAGGCGCTGCGCACTTCGGCCTGCATGGCCTCGGCCTGGAAACCACCGCCCAGGGCCATGCTCACCAGGTGCTGGACCAGCACATCCAGCGGTTTGTCCGGCGATTGCCGGCCCTCGACCTTGCGCTCGTCCACGGCGGTTTTCGCGGCGGCGGCTTCCAGCACTTCCAGGCTGTGGGTCGGTACCAGGGTGGCGCGGGAGGGACGCCCCGGCGCGTGGCCCGAGCGCCCGGCGCGCTGCATCAGCCGGGCAACGCCTTTCGGCGAGCCGATCTGCAACACCCGCTCCACCGGCAGGAAGTCCACGCCCAGGTCCAGGCTGGAGGTGCAGACCACTGCTTTCAAGCGGCCTTCCTTGAGCGCCAGTTCGACCCAGTCGCGCACCTCCCGCGACAGCGAGCCGTGGTGCAGGGCCAGCAGCCCGGCCCAATCGGGGCGCGCTTCGAGCAGCGCGCGGTACCAGGTTTCCGCCTGGGAGCGGGTGTTGGTGAACACCAGCGCGGTGCTGCTGGCCTCCAGTTCGTCCACTACCTGGGGCAGCATGCGCAGCCCCAGGTGCCCGGCCCAAGGGAAGCGCTCGAGGCCGGGCGGCAGCAGGCTGTCGATGCGCAGGTCCTTGGCCAGCTTGCCCTGGACCAGGCGCCCGGCGGGCATCAGCACCTCCTGGGCATGGACCAGGTTGCCCAAGGTGGCGGACAGCGCCCACACCAGCAGCCCCGGGTGCCACAGGCGCAGCCGCGCCAGGGCCAGTTGCAACTGCACACCGCGCTTGTTGCCGAGCAGCTCGTGCCACTCATCGACCACCACCATGCGCAGGTGGGCGAAGGCCTCGCGGGCATCGGCGCGGGTCAGCAGCAGGGTCAGGCTTTCCGGGGTGGTGATCAGCGCGCTGGGCAATTTGCGGCTCTGCCGGGCGCGCTCGGCAGAGCCGGTGTCGCCAGTGCGCAGGCCGATGTTCCACGGGATCTGCAAATCATCCAGGGGCGCCTGCAGGGCGCGGGCGGTGTCGGCAGCCAGGGCGCGCATGGGGGTGATCCACAGCACGGTCAGCGGTGCCATGGCCGGTTTCTTTTTCGGCCGGGGGCTGGCTGTGGCGGCCGGTGAAGCCGTGGCGAAGCGGTCGAGGGCGGCGAACCACACGGCGTAGGTCTTACCGGCGCCGGTGGAGGCGTGCAGCAGGCCCGACTCGCCGGCTTTCACCGCCTGCCAGACCTCCTTCTGAAAGGCGAAGGGCTTCCAGCCGTGCTGGGCGAACCAGGCGCTGGACAGGCGGCTGCGGCGTGCAGGGGCCACGGGCTGGTCCATCAGAGCAGGCCCTGCAGCGTGGCCAGGGTGTCGGCGTCCTCCACCTGTTTGTCGGTGCGCCAGCGCAGCATCCGCGGGAAGCGTACGGCCACGCCGCTCTTGTGCCGCTTGGACAGGGCGATGCCCTCGAAGCCCAGCTCGAACACCAGGGTCGGGGTGACGCTGCGCACCGGGCCGAATTTCTCCACGGTGGTCTTGCGGATGATCGCATCGACCTTGCGCATCTCCTCGTCGGTGAGCCCGGAATAGGCCTTGGCGAAGGGCACCAGCACCCGCTCGCCGGGTGCGGAGTCGTCCCATACGGCGAAGGTGTAGTCGCTGTACAGGCTGGCGCGGCGGCCGTGGCCGCGCTGGGCGTAGATCAGCACCGCGTCGACGCTGAACGGGTCGATCTTCCACTTCCACCACAGGCCCAGGTCGCGGGTGCGGCCCACCCCGTACAGCGAGTCGCGGCGCTTGAGCATCATGCCTTCCACCCCCAGTTGCCGGGAGGCTTCGCGCTGGCGGGCGAGGTCGGCCCAGTCGCTGCCGGTGAGCTGTGGCGACAGCTGCAAACGCGCATCGCCGACCTCGGCCACCAGCAGTTCCAGGCGCTCGCGGCGCTCGTCCTGGGGGCGTGAACGCCAGTCTTCGCCGCGCCACTCCAGCAGGTCGTAGGCCAGCAGCGCTGCGGGCACGTCTTCCAGCAGCTTCCTGCTCAACGTCTTGCGGCCGATGCGCTGTTGCAGCAGGGCGAAGGGCTGGATGCCGAACACCGTGTCGCTGTCGGCGGCGGGTTCCTTCCAGGCCACCAGCTCGCCATCCAGTACGGTGCCGTCCGGCAGGGCATCGGCCAGTTCGTGCAGCTCGGGGAAGCGCTCGGTGATCAGCTCCTCGCCCCGGGACCACAGCCACAGGCGGCCGTCGCGTTTCACCAGTTGCGCGCGGATGCCGTCCCACTTCCACTCCACCAGCCAGTCGCTGGCCGGCCCCAGCTGCGCGTCGAACTGCTCCAGCGGCACCTGCAACGGGTGGGCGAGAAAGAACGGGTAGGGCTGGCCGCCACGCTGGGCGTGTTCGTCATCCGACTCGGCGGCGATCAGCGCCAGGTAGCGCTGCGCCGTGGGCCGGTGCGACAGGTCGGTGTAGCCGACCATACGCTGCGCCACGCGCTTGGCATCGACCTGCGCCAGGCCGGCCAGGGCGCGGGTCACCAGCAGCTTGGACACACCAACGCGGAAGGCGCCGGTGAGCAGCTTGAGGCTGACCATCAGGCTCTGCCGGTCGAGCTGCGCCCACAGCGGCGGCAGGCGCTCGGCCAGCTCCGCGGGCGGCAGGCCGCGCAGGGGCAGCAGCTGTTCTTCCAGCCACCAGGCCAGGCCGTCGTCGGAGGCGTGCTGCGATTCGGGCAGCAGCAGGGCGATGGTTTCCGCCAGGTCGCCCACGGCCTGGTAGCTCTCTTCGAACAGCCAGTCCGGCAGCCCGGCCAGTTGCGTGGCCAGCTCGCGCAGCACCCGGGTCGGTACGACTTGACGCGGCCGGCCGCCTGCCAGGAAGTACACCGCCCAGGCGGCGTCGGCCGGCGGCGCCTCGGCGAAATAGTCCTGCATGGCCTGCAGCTTGGCGTTGCTCGAGGTGGTGGCGTCCAGCCGGGCGTAGAGTTCGGCGAAGGCCTTCATGGGGTGGGCTCCACGTCGTCTTCCTCGCCGTATTCGGTCTGGAAGGCACGGGCGTCCAGGCCCTGCTCACGCAGGTGGCGCACCATCACGTTGACCTGGCCGTGGGTGACCATCACCCGCTCGGCGCCGGTCTGCTCGATGGCCCACAGCAGGCCCGGCCAGTCGGCGTGGTCGGAGAGGGCGAAACCACGGTCCACGCCGCGCCGCCGGCGGGTGCCGCGCAGCAGCATCCAGCCGCTGGCGAAGGCGTCGCTGTAGTCGCCGAAACGGCGCATCCAGGTGCTGCCACCGGCCGAAGGCGGCGCGAGGATCAGCGCCTGGCGCAGCAGCGGGTCGTTCTTGGCGATATCGCCGGCGTACCGGGTGGGTGGCAGGTGCACACCGCCGGCGCGGTATACCTCGTTCAGCGGCTCGACGGCACCGTGCACGAGAATCGGCCCGATGCTGGCGTCGATGCCATGCAGGATGCGTTGCGCCTTGCCGAAGGAATAGGCGAACAACACGCTGGCTTTGCCGGCAGCCGCGTTGTCGCGCCACCAGGCATCGATGCCGGCGAAAATGTTCGCTTGCGGCTGCCAGCGGTAGATCGGCAGGCCGAAGGTGGATTCGGTGATGAAGGTGTGGCAACGCACCGGCTCGAACGGGGCGCAGGTGCCGTCCGGCTCGACCTTGTAGTCCCCGGAGGCGACCCAGACTTCGCCCTGGTATTCCAGGCGCACCTGGGTCGAGCCGAGCACATGCCCGGCGGGGTGAAAACTCAGGGTGACGCCGTGGTGTTCGAGGCGCTCGCCGTACGGCAGGGTCTGCAGGCGGATGTCCTCGCCCAGGCGCGAACGCAGGATGCCTTCGCCGGGAGCAGCCGCGAGGTAGTGGCCGTTGCCACGGCGGGCGTGGTCGCCATGGGCGTGGGTGATGATCGACCGTTCCACCGGCCGCCATGGGTCGATGTAGAAATCACCGGGCGGGCAGTAGAGCCCTTCGGGACGGGCGACGACCAGATCCATGAATCCCCCCTTGGCAGCTTGGTAGAGCTTAGAACGCCAGGGGGCGCAATAGGTTCGGACTCGCGTCGTGCGCGGCTGCAGACGGTATTGGTGCCGCGGTTTCAGGCTCCGCAGCACTTCTTGTATTTCTGCCCCGAGCCGCAGGAACAGGGATCGTTTCGGCCGGGTCTGGTCGTGCCCTGGGCGATTATTGGCTGATGCCGTGTAGCGGCCAGTGCGTTGTGGGGATGTTTGAGGGGCTCGATACCGGCCAGGTGGAGCAGCGTATTAACGGCCGTGGCGTCGTGAAAGGCGGCGCGCTCCAGCAGGGCACTCAATTCGGAGAGATGTTTGCCTGGGGTCGGAACGCCGCGCTCGTCGAACTGCAAGCACACCAACAGGTCACTCAGTTGCAGGCGCGGGTCCGGTCCGAAGCGGCTGATATGCCTTCGGAGCGTGCCAAGCACCTTTTCCGAATATGCCAGGCAGGTATCCCTCAGGTTGTGACAGTCGCCCTCGCGGTCGATGGCCTCGTAGACCGTCAACAGGTAGTGCGCCGCGCGCACCCAGCCTGTCACGCTATCGTCCGTGGTGAGGGTCAGTTCGGCCGCCACCATCGCCGCGCGCGATTGAAACGCGGGAAACGCAAGGCAGCGCTCGTAGAGCCTGAAGGCCTGGGAAATGCCCTGGCCCTCGATGCGCCCCTGTTGAGTCAGAATCCCCAACTGGAACAGGGCGTCCGGGTACGCCTGGTTGGCCGCATCGGTGAGCCATTTGACGGCCGTATCGGTGTTGCGTTCGACGCCTGCGCCGGCCTGATAGAGCACGAACAGGTTGTATTGCGCGGTGGGGTAACCGGCTTCGGCGGCGCGCTGGATGTACTGCGCGGCGGCTATCGGGTCGATGTCACAGCCGATCCCCTTGGCGTGAATGATCCCCAGTTGGCTGAGGGCTTCCGGGTGATCCTGCCTGGCCGCCTGCTCATAGAGTTCCCGCGCGTACGGCAGGTCTTCATCGAAGATGCCGCGGCCGGTGAGATGCCCGTGGGCTACGTAGACCAAGGCATCCGCATGGTCCATCGAGGTGGCATGGGCAATCAGGCGCTCGCCTTCGGTGCGTCGCTCCTGGTTATCGCCCTGATGGCTCGCCAGGTACAGGCCGTACTGGTACATGCAGTCGGGGTGTCGATCATTCGCGCCCTGTTTGAACCAGAACATCGCTTGCTCGATATGTGCCCGGGATGCCATGCCGTAGCCATCTTCTTTTTGAAACCAGTCTTTTTCGGCGAGTTGATCGGCTTTCTCCTTGAAGTAGATGCCCGCCTGGTGCATGGCCTCAGGAGTCGCTTCGATCATGGCGCTGTAGCACATGTCCCTGAGGCCGTCGGACTCGAGGATAGCCACTTCGTACTCGGGAACGTCCTGGTGGCTCAAATGGAAGAATTGCTCGATCAAGCCGCGGGCTGCGATGAGCGTTTCCTGGGCCATGGCCGGAAAATCATGTGTCTCGAAGTCATAGCTTTCCGGGTGGCAAGCCCGGTTGCCATTGCGTTGAAGGGTTCGCAGATGACTGCGTGCTGCTGGCGTAAGCATGCCGCGCGCGTGGAGCGACCTGATTTTCGTGTCAGTGCTCTGGCCTTCGAGGTCGCGGTCCAGGAGGTCGCAGAACGCCGATGCCAGACCGCGCAACGAAGAGAGGGCCTGAATCGGCGTTTCACTGCTGAAGCGCTTGCCATCTCGGTACAGCCGGCCAATCCGCTCGGATGCGCTGAACGCAAATTCGACGTCGTTCATCTTCATTCGCCGCGTCGCTGGCGGTCCTGGGCGTAGCGCTGCAGCACCCATTGCCCGGCGGGGTGGGCGTGCAGGTCGTCGAGGAAGGATTGGGTCGCGGCGTCGTGGCCGCTGATCTCGTGCCAGGGCGTGCCCGGTGGGGTGAACAGCGGGGCGAAGAGGGCGGCGGCGCTGATGTCGGCCAGGGTCAGGCGCTCGCCCACCAGGTAGCGCGACGGGTCGCCCTGGATGCGCGATTCGATCAGCGCCAGGCCGTCGAGCAGTTCGCTTTGCGACTTGGCCACCCGCTGCGGGGTGACGCCGTAGAGTTGCTGCACGCCGCCGATCAGCAGCGGCTTCATCAGGTCGCGCAGGCCGAACAGTGGCCGGTAGACCTTGAGCATGGCGTGCATCACCGAGTCCCACTGCCTGATCTGGCCGTACAGCCAGCGGCGCACGTGCACGCCGAGGCGGTCGAACTGCTCTTCCAGTTCCAGTACCTCGGCCCGTTGCGCCGGGTCTTGCGGCAGCAGGGGCGAATCCGGGTACTGGGCTTCGAGGTACAGGGCGATCTGCGTGGAGTCGCCGATCACGGTGTCGCCGTCACGCAGGATCGGCAGGGTGACGATGCCCGCCAGGCGCTTGCTCTTCAGGCGGTGCAGGCCGGGGAAGAGGTTGTCGACGTTGAAGTCGAGGCCCTTGTGGTCGAGGTGCCAGCGGGTTTTCTCGCAGTAGTGGGAGATCGGAAACTGGTAGAGCGTGCGCATCGTCGACCGTGCCTCGGTGAAGTGGACCGGCAGTGTAGGGCCTGGCGCGGTGACCGCCGAGTCCTGCCGCGCCGTGCTTTGGTTTTGATCGTTCCCACGCTCCGCGTGGGAATGCATCCCCGGACGCTCCGCGTCCCAGCGGTAGAAGGGACGGCGAATAAGTGGGCTCAGCTGCGCGCCACGCTGACGCCTTCGAGGTTGGCGAAGGAGGTGTCCTTGGCGGTCAGCAGGAAGTCGCGCATGAACGGCGCGTCGAGCATGTCGGTGCGGATGCCGGCATACAGCGTGGCGAACAGCCCCTTGTCGCCCAGGCGCTTGGCGGTCACGTAGCCGCGCGAGCTGTATTCGTGCAGCGCCCAGTTGGGCAGCCCGCACACGCCGCGCCCGCTGGCCACCAGCTGCATCATCATCACGGTCAGTTCCGAGGTGCGGACCTGGGCCGGTTCGACGTCGGCCGGTTCGAGGAAGCGGGTGAAGATGTCCAGGCGATCGCGCTCCACCGGGTAGGTGATGAGGGTTTCGCTGGCCAGGTCTTCGGGCTGGATCGACGATTTGCTCGCCAGCGGGTGCTGGTTGGCCACGGCGAGCATGGCCTCGTAGGTGAACAGCGGCACGTAGGTGATGCCGGCCAGCTCCAGCGGGTCGGAGGTCACCACCAGGTCCAGGTCGCCGCGGGCCAGGGCCGGCAGCGGGGCGAAGGAGAAGCCCGAGGCAAGGTCCAGTTCCACCTCGGGCCAGGCGTCGCGGAACTGGTCGATGGTCGGCATCAGCCACTGGAAGCAGCTGTGGCATTCGATGGCCATGTGCAGGCGCCCGGCGGTGCCGCCGGCCAGGCGCGAGAGGTCGCGTTCGGCACTGCGCAGCAGCGGCAGCACCGCGTCGCACAGTTGCAGCAGGCGCAGGCCGGCGCTGGTGAAGCGCACGGGCTTGGTCTTGCGCACGAACAGCTGCATGCCGAGGCGTTCTTCCAGCTCCTTGAACTGGTGCGACAGGGCCGACTGGGTCAAGTGCAGGCGCTCGGCCGCGTCCACCAGGCTTTCGCTTTCGCGCAGGGCATGGAGGGTTTTCAGGTGGCGAAGTTCGAGCATGGCGGGCCTCTGGAGCAGGGAGAGCAGCGAGCCGTCCATCAATCGTTTGAAAGATGGTTGGCGCTCTTCATGAAAATGATTCATGCAGCCTACATGAGTGAAACTCTAGATGAAAGCGAATAGGTTGAGTTTGTCTCACGATCGCTCGGCCCCGAGAATGCGCCCATTCTGTTTATCTGATGGAGCGTATTTACATGGCTGTCTCTCATTCCCTAGGTTTTCCGCGCATCGGGCGTGATCGCGAACTGAAAAAGGCCCTCGAGGCGCACTGGAAAGGCGAGCTGGATGAGGCCGGCCTGCAAGCAGTGGGACGCCAGCTGCGCGCTGCCCACTGGCAGCTGCAGAAGGACGCCGGCATCGAGCTGCTGCCGGTGGGCGACTTCGCCTGGTACGACCAGGTGCTGACCCACTCGCTGAGCTTTGGCGTGATCCCCGAGCGCTTTCGCCCGCACAGTGGCAAGCCGACCCTCGACACACTGTTCGCCATGGCCCGTGGCGTCAGCCATGGCAGCTGCTGCGGCGGTGCCCATGCTCAGGAAATGACCAAGTGGTTCGACACCAACTACCACTACCTGGTCCCTGAGTTCAGCGTCGACCAGCGCTTCCAGCTGAGCTGGGAACAGCTGTTCGACGAGGTCGCGGAAGCCCACGCCCTGGGGCACACCGTCAAGCCGGTGCTGATCGGCCCGCTGACTTATCTGTGGCTGGGCAAGGCCAAGGGCGATGCCTTCGACAAGCTGGAACTGCTCGACCGCCTGCTGCCGGTCTATGGCGAGATTCTCCAGCGCCTGGCTGCGCAGGGCGTGGAGTGGGTGCAGATCGATGAGCCGATCCTGGTGCTCGACCTGCCACAGGACTGGAAGAATGCCTTCGAGCGCGCCTACAACATCTTGCAGCGCGAGCCGGGTAAGAAACTGATCGCCACCTATTTCAGCGGCCTGGAAGACAACCTCGGCCTGGCGGCCAACCTGCCGGTGGACGGCCTGCATATCGACCTGGTGCGGACGCCGGAGCAGTACCCGACCATTCTCGATCGCCTACCGGCGTACAAGGTGCTGTCACTCGGGCTGGTAAACGGCCGCAACGTCTGGCGCTGCGACCTGGAAAAAGCCCTCGATGTCTTGCGCCATGCCCATGAGCGGCTGGGCGAGCGCCTGTGGGTGGCACCTTCCTGCTCGCTGCTGCACAGTCCGATGGACCTGGGCCGTGAAGACCAGCTGGATGCTGAACTGAAGAGCTGGCTGGCCTTTGCCGTGCAGAAGTGCGCCGAGGTCGCGGTGTTGGCCAAGGCCGTCGATCAGCCACAGGCCGCCGACGTGCAGGCGGCACTGGCCGACAGCCGTGCGGTACAGACCGCTCGCAGCCGTTCGCCACGCATCCACAAACCAGCGGTGCAGGCACGCCTGGCGGCCGTGGTGCCGGCGGACAGCCGGCGCCAATCGCCCTTTGCCACGCGCATCGAACAACAGCGTGCGCGCCTGCAACTGCCGGCACTGCCAACCACCACCATCGGCTCCTTCCCGCAGACCTCGGCGATCCGCCTGGCGCGCCAGTCGTTCAAGCAGGGCAAGTTGTCGGCGGCGGAATACACCGAGGCGATGCACAGCGAAATTCGCCATGCCGTGGAGATCCAGGAGCGCCTGGGACTGGACGTGCTGGTGCACGGCGAGGCCGAGCGCAACGACATGGTCGAGTACTTCGCCGAGCAACTGGACGGTTACGCGTTCACGCGCTTTGGCTGGGTGCAGAGTTACGGTTCGCGCTGCGTGAAACCGGCGGTGATCGTTGGCGACCTGAGCCGCCCGCAGGCAATGACCGTCGAATGGATTCGCTACGCCCAGGGCCTGACCAAACAGGTGATGAAGGGCATGCTGACCGGCCCGGTGACCATGCTGATGTGGTCCTTCCCCCGCGAGGACGTCAGCCGTGAGGTGCAGGCGCGACAACTGGCCCTGGCCATTCGCGACGAGGTGCAGGACCTGGAGGCCGCCGGGATCAAGATCGTGCAAATCGACGAGGCGGCGTTCCGCGAAGGGCTGCCGCTGCGCAAGGCGCAATGGTCTGAGTACCTGGATTGGGCCACCGAGGCCTTCCGCCTGTGCGCCTCCGGGGTGCGCGACGAAACGCAGATCCACACTCACATGTGCTACAGCGAGTTCAACGACGTGATCGAGTCGATCGCGGCGATGGATGCCGACGTCATCACCATCGAAACCTCGCGTTCGGACATGGAATTGCTGGAGGCCTTCGAAGCTTTCGCCTACCCCAACGACATAGGCCCGGGTGTGTACGACATCCACTCGCCTCGGGTGCCGGACAGCGCCGAGATGGTCAAGCTGATGCGCAAGGCAGCCCAGCGTATTCCGGCCGAGCGGTTGTGGATCAACCCCGATTGCGGCCTGAAGACCCGCGGCTGGCCGGAGACCGAGGCGGCGCTGGTCAACATGGTGGCGGCGGCGCGTCAGCTGCGCAGCGAGTTGGCGTGAGGTGGTAGCGGACGCGGAGCGTCCGGGATGCATGCCCACGCAGAGCGTGAGAACGATCGGTGGGCCGAGGTTTCTTGCGCTGTTGTGGGAGCCCCGCCCCGGGGCGAAGCGGTTGGCCCGGGGCGTGAAACGACGCCTCTGGCAACGACCACTCGGCAATATTCATCAAATTGTCACGGTTCTGTGGCAGCGCGAATCATGAAATATCACCAGACTCGCCGCTCAATGGGGTTCTGCGTTTCTGGTGTTTTTATGCGTGCGTTCTTTCTTCTCGCCGCACTTCTGTGTGGCGGGCCTCTTGTTGCTGCTGAACGGTGTGACGTTCAGGCGCCGACTCATACCGTGGCGCTGGGCGATGTGCGCCTGGCGTACCAGAGTGTCGGTCGCGAAAGCGATCCGGCGTTGCTGATGGTCATGGGCCTGGGCGGGCAGTTGATCCACTGGCCGGACGAGGTGGTGGCGCGCCTGTGCGAGCAGGGATTCCGGGTGATCCGATTCGATAACCGCGACGTGGGCCTGAGCACCTGGGCCGAGGCGGCGCCGTCGATCAACCTGGCGTACGAGGCCCTGCGTTACCGCCTGGGGCTGTCGGTGCGGGCGCCGTATCACCTGCGGGACATGGCCACCGATGCCCTGGGCCTGATGGATGCGCTGAACGTGCAGCAGTTTCACGTGCTGGGCGCGAGCATGGGCGGGATGATCGCCCAGCACCTGGCCGACCTCGCTCCGCAGCGGGTGCAGAGCCTGACCCTGGTGATGACCAGTTCCGGCGCCCAGGGCCTGCCGGCACCCAGCGCGGCCTTGCTGGCGCTGCTGGCCCGCCGTGAAGCGCCAAGCCGCGAGATCGCTTTGGAACAGCAGGCCGACCTGCTCGCGGCCCTCGGCAGCCCGTCGGTGACCGATGACCGGGCGGCGTTGCTGCACCAGGCCGAAGTCGCCTACGACCGGGCATTCAACCCCGAAGGCGTGGAGCGTCAGCTGGCGGCGATCCTCGCCGAGCCGAGCCGGGTGGAACTGCTCAACCGCCTGCAGGTGCCGACCCTGGTGGTGCACGGCACGGCCGATCCATTGTTGCCGGTGATGCATGGCGTGCACGTGGCGGCGCACATCAAGGGCAGCGAGCTGAAGCTGATTCCCGGCCTGGCCCATCGTTTCCAGGAGGCGTTCAAGGAGCCGTTGCTGGCCGCGGTCCTGCCGCACCTGCAGGCGCACCGTAACGACGCGCACATGGCTCAGCTGTAACGCTCGCCCTCGACAAAAAGCCCCGCTGCTCGTGTGAACAGCGGGGCTTTTTTGTGCCGAACAGAATCAGGCGGCGGTGACATCTTCCGGGCTGTGCGGCGACACGACGTGCAGGTACTGAGTCAGGCGGGCCTGCTGCATGGGCGTCATGAACAGGCCGAGCTTGGTGCGGCGCCAGAGGATATCGGCACTGTCCACGGCCCATTCTTCCTGGCGCAGGTAATCGACTTCCCGGGTGTACAGCCCGCCGCCCAGGTGTTCACCCAGGTCGGTGAGGTCATCCACGTGCTGCAGAAGGGTCCAGGTGCGGCTGCCGTAGGTGCTGGCCCAGCGGCGGGCGAGGCTGGTGGGCAGCCAGCCGTGGCGGGCGCACAGGGCTTCGACCAGGGCGCTCTGGGTGTCGAGTTTTTCCGCGCCGGGCAGGGGCGCGGTGGCGGTCCAGGGTGCGGTCATCTTCGGAAAGAACGGTGCCAGCTCCGCCAGGGCCGATTCGGCCAGCTTGCGGTAGGTGGTCAGCTTGCCGCCGAACACCGACAGCAGCGGCGCTTCGCCCGGCACGCCGGACAGGGCCAGGGTGTAGTCGCGGGTGATGGCCGAGGGCTCGTCGGATTCGTCGTCGCACAGTGGGCGCACGCCGGCATAGGTGTGCAGGATGTCCGCACGGCTCAGTTGCTGCTTGAAGTGGGTGTTGACCACCTCGAGCAGGTAGTCGGTTTCCTGGTCGGTGATCTTCACCTGGGCCGGGTCGCCCTGGTACTCGCGGTCGGTGGTGCCGATCAGGGTGAAGCGTTCCAGGTAGGGGATGGCGAAGACGATCCGCCGGTCCTCGTTCTGCAGGATGTAGGCCTGCTCGCCGTCGAACAGGCGCGGTACGACGATGTGGCTGCCCTGGATCAGGCGGATGCCGTAGGGCGAATGCTGCTTGAGGTCGTCGCGGATGAAGCCGGCCACCCACGGTCCGGCGGCGTTGACCAGGCCACGGGCGCGGATCGAGTAGAGGCTGCCGTCGGCGCGCTCCAGGTGGATGTGCCACAGGCCCTTGCTGCGCCGGGCGCTGACGCAGCGCGTGCGCGGGTGGATGTGGGCGCCGCGCTCGCGGGCGGCCATGGCGTTGAGGATCACCAGGCGCGCGTCGTCGACCCAGCAATCCGAATATTCAAAGCCCTGCTGCATGTCCGCTTTCAACGGGCTGCCGGCGCCGAAGCGCACGCCGCGGGAGCCGGGCAGCTTCTCGCGCTTGCCCAGGTGGTCGTAGAGGAACAGGCCGATACGGATCATCCAGGCCGGGCGCAGGTGCGGCCGGTGCGGCAGGATGAAACGCATGGGTTTGACGATGTGCGGCGCCTTGGCCAGCAGCACTTCGCGCTCGGCAAGGGCTTCGCGGACCAGGCGGAATTCGTAATGTTCCAGGTAACGCAGGCCACCGTGGATCAGCTTGCTGCTGGCCGAGGAGGTGTGCTGCGCCAGGTCGTCTTTTTCGCAAAGGAAAACGGACAGCCCGCGTCCCGCTGCATCGGCTGCAATCCCGACACCATTGATGCCGCCGCCAACGACGGCCAGGTCATAGACTTCCGCAAGGGGTGCTGCTGGGGCGAGGCGATTGGGCATGGGCGGTACCTGGAATCGAAATTGAACCTTGTGGTGTTCGTTTTCGAACATCCTAGTCCAGCAGACGCGACTTCGCCACCCCGGCGCGCGTTTTCGCGCCGAGTGGCAATCCGTGTGAAGCGGAGGCTCAGACCAGGTCGAGGTGGATCTTGTGCTCGGTCAGCAGGCGGGCGATGGCCGGCGAGGGCGCGGCGTCGGTGAACACGTGGTCGACCAGGGTGATCGAGCCCAGGCGCACCACGGCATTGCGCCCGAACTTGCTGGAGTCGGCGGCGAGGAACACCTGGCGGGCGTTGTCGATGATCGCCTGCGACACGCGCACTTCCTGGTAGTCGAAGTCGAGCAGGCTGCCGTCTTCGTCGATACCGCTGATGCCGAGCAGGGCGAAGTCCACCTTGAACTGCTGGATGAAATCCACCGTGGCCTGGCCCACCACGCCACCGTCGCTGCGCACGGTGCCGCCGGCGACGAGGATTTCGAAGTCGGTCTTGTCGCTGAGCTGGGCGGCGACATGCAGGTTGTTGGTAATGATCTTCAGGCCCTTGTGGTTCTGCAGGGCGCGGGCGATGGCCTCGGTGGTGGTGCCGATGGCGATGAACAGCGAGGCGTGGTCGGGAATGTGGCTGGCGATGGCCTCGGCGATGCGCTGCTTCTCGTCGCGCATCTGCCCGGCGCGCATGGCGTAGGCGGTGTTCTGGGTGCTGGAGGCTTCGGCGGCGGCACCGCCGTGGGTGCGCCGCAGCAGGCCGTGTTCGGCGAGCTGGTTGATATCGCGGCGGATGGTCTGCGGGGTGACCGCGAAGGCCTGGGCCAGTTCGTCGATACTGACGTAGCCGCGTTCGCGGGCCAGGTTGAGGATCTCGTGTTGGCGGGGTGCCAGGCTCATGGCGGCTTCCTTTTTGAGGCGCATTATAGGGCGTCGCCCACGAAATTTTCAGTCAGGACCGTTTGCCGCTTGCGCACGGCTTGCGCTGCAACGCGAACAGCCCCTAAGGTACTCGAACTTTGTCAGAGTATTTTCACATTCGAACATGACGCCTGCCATCGATCTGTTGAAAAAAGCCCGGGCCGAGCACCGGGTGCACAGTTACCAGCATGACCCCAAGGCGCCGTCCTATGGCCTGGAGGCTGCGGAAAAGCTCGGTCTGGAGCCGGCACGGGTGTTCAAGACCCTGCTCGCCGCCAGCGAAAAGGGCGAGTTGCTGGTGGCGGTGGTGCCGGTGGCCGGCAGCCTCGACCTCAAGGCGCTGGCCCAGGCCGCCGGGGTGAAGAAGGCCGACATGGCCGACCCGGCTGCGGCGCAGCGTGCCACCGGTTACCTGCTCGGCGGCATCAGCCCGCTGGGGCAGAAGAAACGCCTGCGGACCTTCATCGATGCGACGGCCCGGCAGTACTCGACCCTGTATGTCAGCGCCGGCAGGCGCGGGCTGGAGGTGGAACTGGCGGCGGACACGCTGGCGCAGCACACCCAGGCCCAGTTCGCGGAGATAGGCCGCGAGTGAATCACGCGATCCCGGTGTGCGCGGCGCGCCGGCCGATGCCATAACAACAAGGAAAACCTGCATGTCCCAGTTCCTGCTCGCGATCGACCAAGGCACCACCAGCTCCCGCGCCATCGTCTTCAGCCACGAGGGCTTGCCGGTGGCGTCGGCCCAGCAGGAGTTCAAGCAGCATTTTCCTCAGGACGGCTGGGTCGAGCATGAGGGCATGGACCTCTGGCACAGCACCCTGCAGGTGTGCCGCGACGCGTTGCAGAAGGGCGGGCTGACGGCCAGCGACATCGTCGCCATCGGCATCACCAACCAGCGCGAGACCACCCTGGTGTGGGACGCGGCCACTGGCGAGCCGATCTACCGCGCCATCGTCTGGCAGGACCGGCGCACCGCCGACTACTGCGCCGACCTCAAGGCTGCTGGCCATGAGGCCCTGGTCACGGCCAAGACCGGTTTGCTGATCGACCCGTATTTTTCCGGCACCAAGCTGCGCTGGGTCCTGCAGAACGTGCCGGGCGCCCGTGAGCGGGCCGAGCGCGGCGAGCTGCGCTTCGGCACCGTGGACAGCTTCCTGCTCTGGCACCTGACCGGCGGGGCCTCGCACAAGACCGATGCCACCAACGCTTCGCGCACGCTGCTGTTCAATATCCACACCCAGCAATGGGACGCTGACCTGCTGGAGCTGTTCGACATCCCTGCCGGCATGCTGCCGGAGGTGCTCGACTGCGCGGCGGACTTCGGCACCACCCTGGGCGAGCTGTTCGGGGCGCCGCTGCCGGTGCTGGGCATGGCCGGCGACCAGCAGGCGGCGCTGGTGGGCCAGGCGTGCTTCACCCCGGGCATGGTGAAGAGCACCTACGGCACCGGCTGCTTCATGATCCAGAACACCGGCGACACGCCGGTGGCCTCGAAGAACCGCCTGCTGACCACCGTGGGCTATCGCCTGAACGGCAAGGTCACCTACGCGGTGGAAGGCAGCATCTTCGTGGCCGGCGCCGCGGTGCAGTGGCTGCGCGACGGCATCAAGCTGATCAGCCATGCCCGGGACAGCGAGGCGCTGGCCATCGAGGCCGGCGACGCCTGTGGCGTGTACCTGGTGCCGGCCTTCACCGGGCTGGGCGCGCCGTACTGGGACCCGAAGGCGCGCGGTGCGATCTTCGGCCTGACCCGCGACACCGGGATCAAGGAAATCGTGACGGCGGGCCTGCAGTCGGTGTGCTACCAGACCCGCGACCTGCTGGAAGCCATGCGCCATGACGGTGCCGCCGCGCCCCACGCGCTGCGTGTCGACGGCGGCATGGTCGAGAACAACTGGGTCATGCAGTTCCTGGCGGACATCCTCGGCGTCACCGTGGAGCGGCCCAAGGTAACCGAAACCACGGCCCTGGGCGTGGCCTACCTGGCGGGCCTGCAGGCCGGGCTGTACAGCGACCTGGAGGCCATCGCCGGCCACTGGCACCGCCAGCAGCGCTTCGACGCGAACATGGATGATGCGCACCGCGACAAGCTCTACAGCGGCTGGCTGGATGCGGTGAAACGGGTGCGCAGCGAAGGCTAGACGCCCGCCAGGATGAAGGGATGCAGGCAGTGATTCGTCGCGCGGGCGCCGCCCTTGTCGGGCTGCTGGTCAGTGGGTTTCTCGGGGCGGCCGTTGCGCGGGCCGAGACGCTGGTCATCGCCGCCGATATCTGGTGCCCGATCAATTGTTCGGCCGCCGCCGAGCAGCGCGGCATCTTCGTCGAACTGGCCGAGCAGATCTTCGCCGAGCACGGCATCCGCGTCGAATACCGGACCCTCAACTGGGCGCGCGCCCTGCACGAAACCCGCTCGGGCCGCATCGATGCGGTGATCGGCGCCGGCGTGCGGGACGCCCCGGATTTTCTCTTCGGCGAAACCCCCACCGGTATTTCCCAGAGCTGCTTCTATGCCCGGCCTGAACGGGCCTGGCGCTACCAGGGCGTGGACTCGCTGAGCGCCGTGACCCTGGGCGCGATCAACGGCTATGCCTACAGCGAGGAGCTCGACAATTACATCCGTGCCCACCACGCCCGGCAGCAGCGCGTGCAGCTGGTGTCTGGCGACCATGCCCTGGCCATCAACGTCGACAAGGTGCTGCACGGGCGTGTCGACGTCACGCTGGAAAACCGCTGGGTGATGGAGGCGTTCCGCGCCCGCTCCGGCGAGGCGCGCCAGCTGGTGCAGGTCGGCTGCCTGCAGGTCCGCTCGCCGATCTACCTGGCGTTTTCCCCGGTGCGGGCCTCCAGTGCGCGCTACCTGACGCTCTACCAGGACGGCTTGCGGCGGTTCCAGGAGGACGGGCGCTACGAGCGGATCATGCAGCGCTACGGCGTCTCCCTGGCGCCCTAGGGCGGACTGTTCCGCTGGAATAGCGAGCGTCTGTGCGTGACGGGTGCCGGTGCCGCGGGCATGCTCCCAGGTCCATCATTCACCGAGGAAGGAATCCCCGTCATGGCCCTTGAATTTCACCAGGTCGATGCGTTCAGTGACCGCCCGTTCGCCGGCAACCCGGCCATGGTCTACCGCCTGGAGCGCTGGCTCGACGACAGCCTGATGCAGCGCATCGCCGCCGAGCACAACCTGGCCGAAACCGCGTTTCTGGTGAAGGAAGGCGCAGCCTGGCACATCCGCTGGTTCACCCCGGCCGCCGAGGTACCGCTGTGCGGCCATGCGACGTTGGCCAGTGCTTTCGTGTTGTTCAACTGTTACGGGGAGCCGGGCGACGCCATCGATTTCACCTGCAAGTCCGGTGCGCTGCGGGTGACCCGAGATGGCGAGCGCCTGGTGCTGGATTTCCCGGCGAGTTCGCCGAAGCCGAGCGCGCATCGCCAGGAGGTGGAACGCATCCTCGGCACGCCGGTGCTGGAACTCTGGGAGACCGCGGAGCTGCTGGCGGTGCTGCCCTCCGAGGCGGCGGTGCGTGCTTGTCAGCCGGACCTGCCGGCGCTGGCCAGGCTGCCGGGGCTGGGCGTGATCGTCAGTGCCCCGGGGGAGCGGCATGACTTTGTCTCGCGTTACTTCGCCCCCGGTATCGGCATCGACGAAGACCCGGTGACCGGCTCGACCCACTGCGCCCTGACACCCTACTGGGCTGAGCGCCTGGGCAAGCGTGAGCTGAGCGCTTTCCAGTGCTCCGCCCGGGGCGGTGAACTGCACTGCACGCTGGACGGCGAGCGGGTGAAGATCGCCGGCCAGGCGGTGCTGGTTGCCAGCGGGCGCTTGCAGATCGCAGGGGTGTAAGGCGAGGCGCCGGGCGGCTCAGTTACTGCTGTAACGGCGCACGCCGGATTCCGGCAGGCTGGTGTGGGCCGCGACGCTGCCCGGTGCGGCGAAGGCCACCAGGTGGTCGGCGGCCACGCGGATGCCGACCTGCTGGCCGGGCTGGTGGTCGGCGTGGCTGGGGAAGATCGACTCCAGCTGACTGCCGGTGGGCAGTTGCAGGCGGTACAGGGTCGCCGCGCCCAGGAAGGTCTTGCCGACGATGGTCGCCTTCAGCGGGCTCTCGGGGTCATGCACGATATCGTCGGGGCGCAGCAGCACGTCCACCGCGCTGCCGGTCGGCCAGGTGTAGGCGCGGTTGCCGCGGATCACGCCGAGCTCGGTCTGCACCGTATCGGCGCTGAGCAACTGCCCGCGAATGAAATAGCCCTGCCCGATGAAGCTCGCCACGAAAGGCGTCAGCGGCTCGTGGTAGAGGTTGTAGGGCGTGTCCCACTGCTCCAGGTGGCCGCGGTTGAACACGCCGACATGATCGCTGACGGCGAAGGCTTCTTCCTGGTCGTGGGTCACCAGGATGGCGCTGGTGCCCCGGGCCTTGAGGATGTCGCGGACTTCCTGGCTCAGGCGCCGGCGCAGCTCGCCGTCGAGGTTGGAGAAGGGTTCGTCGAGCAGCAGCAGGCGCGGTTCCGGTGCCAGCGCCCGGGCCAGTGCCACCCGTTGTTGTTGCCCGCCGGACAGCTCGTGGGGGTAGCGTTTGCCCAGCTGGTCGAGCTTGACCAGTTCCAGCAGTTCCTGGGTGACGGTCTCGCAGTCCGGCTGCTTGCGGATGCCGAAGGCGATGTTCTCGGCCACGCTCAGGTGCGGAAACAGCGCGTAGTCCTGGAACACCATGCCGATGCGGCGTTTCTCCGGGGCCAGGGTGAAGCCGGCACGGGAAATGACCTCGCCTTCGAGCTGGATTTCACCTTCTACCACCGGCTCGAAACCGGCGATGGCGCGCAGGGTGGTGGTCTTGCCGCAGCCGGAAGGGCCGAGCAGGCAGCCGATGTCGCCGGCATTCAGGTGCAAGCTGAGGTTCTGCACCACCCGGTGTTCCTGGTAACCACAGGCCAGGTCGCGCAGGCTCAGCAGCAGGGGGGCGCTCATGCGTGGTGGTAGGCCGGCTCGACCAGGAATTCCAGCAGGGCTTTCTGCGCGTGCAGGCGGTTCTCGGCCTGGTCCCAGGCGACGGAACGCGGGTCGTCGAGCAGGTCTTCGCTGATTTCTTCGCCACGGTGGGCCGGCAGGCAGTGCAGGAACAGCACGTTGTCGGCGGCGGCATCGAGCAGGGCGCGGTTGACCTGGTAGGGCGCGAACAGCTTGAGGCGCTCGGCGATTTCCTCTTCCTGGCCCATGGAGGCCCAGACGTCGGTACTGACCAGGTGGGCGCCCGCCACGGCTTCGCGCGGGTCACGGAAGATCGTCACGCGGTCACCGGCCTGGGCCAGGAACGCGGCATTCGGCTCGTAGCCTTCCGGGCAGGCGACGCGCAGCTGGAAGTCGAATTGCTGCGCGGCTTCTATATAGGAGTTGCACATGTTGTTGCCGTCGCCGATCCAGGCCACGGTCTTGCCCACGATGCTGCCACGGTGTTCGTGGTAGGTCTGCATGTCGGCCAGCAGCTGGCAGGGGTGCAGGTCATCGGACAGGCCGTTGATCACCGGGACGCGTGAGTTGGCGGCGAACTCGGTGAGGGTGCTGTGGGCGAAGGTGCGGATCATCACCGCGTCGAGCATGCGCGACATGACGATGGCGGCATCGCCGATCGGCTCGCCACGGCCCAGCTGGGTGTCGCGTGGCGACAGGAAGATGGCCTGGCCGCCGAGCTGGATCATGCCGGCTTCGAACGACAGGCGGGTACGGGTCGAGGCCTTCTCGAAGATCATGCCCAGCACACGGTTCTTCAAGGGTTCGAACAGGACGCCGCGGTTGCGCAAGTCCTTCAGCTCCATGCCGCGGCGGATCAGGCTCACCAGTTCGTCCGGTGTGCAGTCCATCAGCGAGAGAAAGTGTCTTGCGCTCATCGTTAACTACCTTTTTCACAACAACTCGCAGGTTCGACGGCCAGCTTTTACGGAAAAACGGCGGAACCTGCGGCTAGAAGCCGCACAGTGCGACGAAACGGGGAAGGCGCGATCTTATAAGCAAATGACGACTGGGCGCAAATTGTCCGCTCGGACCGCTTAAGTAGGCGGTTTGTAAGCCTTTTTCTTCTCTCGTCGTGCGAGATGTCACAAAACTTAAATCTTCGCTTGCCTGTCTAGAATGCGGGTCTTAGGATGCCGGCGCCTTTTCGAGGCAATGCATTGCCCCCGCAATGGGGTATCCATGGAAATGTTGTGCAAAGGAGTTTTGCATGAAACGCATCGCGTCTATCGCCGCTATCTCTACTCTCGCCCTGCTGACTGGCTGCGCCAGCCAGAACGTTAGCCAGCCGACTGCACCGCTGAACGGTACCGTCAAGACTAACCTGAAGGCAGACGTAAAAGTGGGCGAGACCATCACCGGTCAATCATCGGTCAACATCCTGTTTGGCGTGTTCAAACTCGGTGGCGACACTCAGTTCGCTGACGGCGTGACTTACGGTGGCGGTGAAGGCGGTTTCGCTCTGGGTCTGGACCCGGTTGCCACTGCCAAATCCGCAGCTGCTTTCAAAGCTGTCAAATCCTCGGGTGCCGATCTGATCGTCGCTCCGCGTTACGAAGTTAACGTGCAGGATTACCTGGTATACAAAGCCGTGAACGTCAAAGTGACCGGCAACAAAGGCACCGTTACTTCGATCCGTTAAGATCGTCGCGACAGCCTGAATCGGCCGGCATGATGCTGGCCGATTCATGAGACGAACGCTGCTGGCGCAGCGCCCCTCCAGCCTCCATAGTTCTTGCCTGTAGCGACCCGACCGGTCGTCTCGCACCCAGAACAATGAGGCTAGGCCATGACCAAGACCCTCCATCACCGTGCCTGTCATCTCTGCGAAGCCATCTGCGGCCTGACCATCGAGACCCAGACCGAGGCGGACGGCAGTACCCGAATTCTCTCCATCAAGGGCGATGCCCAGGACAGCTTCAGCCGTGGCCATATCTGCCCCAAGGCCGTGGCCCTGCAGGACATCCAGAACGATCCCGACCGCCTGCACCAGCCCATGCGCCGCGTGGGTAACGAATGGCAGGCCATCGAGTGGGATGAAGCCTTCGCGCTGGTGGCCGAGCGCCTCAGCGGTATCCAGGCGCGTCACGGGCAGAACGCCGTGGCGGTCTACCAGGGCAACCCCAGTGTGCATAACTACGGGCTGATCACCCACAGCAACTACTTCCTCGGCCAACTGAAGACCCGCAACCGCTATTCCGCGACGTCGGTCGACCAGTTGCCCCATCACCTCACCAGCCACCTGATGTACGGCCACGGCCTGCTGATTCCGATCCCGGACATCGACCACACCGACTTCATGCTGATCCTCGGCGGCAACCCGCTGGCGTCCAACGGCAGCATCATGACCGTGCCGGATGTGGAGAAGCGGTTGAAGGCGATCAAGGCGCGGGGTGGGCGTTTGGTCGTGGTCGACCCACGGCGCAGCGAAACCGCGGCGATCGCCGACCAGCACATCTTCGTGCGTCCCGGGCAGGACGCCGCGCTGCTGTTCGGCGTGCTGACCACCCTGTTCGACGAGGGCCTGACCCGTACCGGCCACCTGCCTGTGGAAGGGCTGGACAGTGTGCGCGAGGCGGTCGCCGGCTTTACCGCCGAGGCCATGAGCGCCCGCTGTGGCGTGCCCGCGGAGACCATCCGCCAGTTGGCTCGGGATTTCGCAGCGGCCGACAAAGCCGTGTGCTACGGCCGGATGGGGGTGTCCACCCAGGCGTTTGGCACGCTCTGCCAATGGCTGGTGCAACTGATCAACCTGGTGACCGGCAACCTCGACCGTGAGGGTGGGGTGCTGTGCACCGAGCCGGCGGTCGACCTGGTGGCCTCGACGTCGGGCGGGCATTTCAATCGCTGGCAGAGTCGGGTCTCCGGCCTGCCGGAATACGGCGGTGAGCTGCCGGTGGCAGCGCTGGCCGAGGAGATGCTCACCGAAGGCGAAGGGCAGGTCAGGGCGCTGGTGACAGTGGCCGGCAACCCGGTGCTGTCGACGCCGAATGGGCGGCAGTTGGAGCAGGCACTCGATGGCCTGGAGTTCATGCTCAGCATCGATTTCTATATCAATGAAACCACGCGCTACGCCGACCTGATCCTGCCGCCCACCGCGCCGCTGGAGCACGATCACTACGACACCACCTTCAACCTGTTCGCGGTGCGCAACGTTACCCGTTTCAACGAAGCCGTGTTGGCCAAGCCCAGGGGCGCGCTGCACGACTGGGAGATTTTCGTAGGCCTGGCCAAGGCGTTCGCCGCCCGCACCGGTGCGGAATTGAAGCCGACCATGGCCCCTGACCAGATGATCGACATGGGGCTGCGTTTCGGCCCCTATGGCGACCGTTCCGAGCGCAAGCTGACCCTGGCGGCGGTGCGCGAGCATCCCCATGGCCTGGACCTGGGGGCGCTCAAGCCCAACCTGGCGGCGCGCCTGAAAACCGCCAGCAAGGCGGTCGAGGCGGCGCCGGCGGTGCTGCTGGCGGACCTGCAGCGCTTTGCTGCGCAGCCGGTACCGAAGGGCGATGAGCTGCTGCTGATCGGTCGCCGCCATGTGCGCAGCAACAACTCCTGGATGCACAACTACCACCGCCTGGTGAAGGGCAAGCCGCGCCATCAGTTGCTGATGAACCCGGCGGATCTCGACCGGCGTGGTCTGGCGGACGGGCAGCGGGTGCGGGTGCGCTCCCGGGTCGGGGTGATCGAGGTCGAGGTGGCCGCCAGCGACGAAATGATGGCCGGCGTGGTCAGCCTGCCCCATGGCTGGGGCCATGCGCGGCCAGGCGTGCAGATGGCGATCGCCAGCGAGCAGCCGGGGGCCAGCGCCAACGACCTGACCGACGAGCGGCAGCTCGACAGCCTGTCCGGCAATGCCGCCCTCAATGGCGTGCCGGTGGAGGTCGAGGCGGCCTGAGCGGCAAGGCATCGTTGAGCGGGGAGGCCGAGCATTGCGCTCGGCTTTTCGTTACAATGCCGCCACCGTGCCGACCCGTGAGTCGGGAAGTTCAGTCCTGAGGTGCCCAATGGATATCATCGAAACCATCAAAGAGCAGATCGCCAACAACACCGTTCTGCTGTACATGAAAGGCTCGCCGAATGCTCCGCAGTGCGGCTTTTCCTCCAAGGCGGCGCAGGTGGTGATGGCCTGTGGCGAGAAGTTCGCGTACGTCGACATCCTGCAAAACCCGGAAATCCGTGCGAACCTGCCGAAATACGCCAACTGGCCGACCTTCCCGCAACTGTGGGTCGGTGGCGAACTGGTCGGCGGCAGCGACATCCTTGTCGAGATGTTCGAAAAGGGTGAACTGCAGACCCTGATCAAGGGCGCCGTACAGAAGACCGACGCCTGAGTCGTTCTTCGGTCCTGAAAACCCCGCTTTGGCGGGGTTTTTTATGGCCTGTGGATTTATGGATGCGCAATAAAAAAGGGAGCCTGCTGGCTCCCTTTTTATTTCTCTCGATGAACGAGGGTTATTCGTCCATTTGCGATTGCAGGTAGTTCTGCAGACCGATGGATTGAATCAGGCTGAGTTGGGTTTCCAGCCAGTCGATGTGGTCTTCTTCGGAACAGAGGATGTCTTCGAGCAGTTCGCGGCTGGCGTAGTCACCAATGCTTTCGCAGTAGGCGATGGCGGCTTTCAGGTCGGCGTGGGCCTTGTGCTCGATCTTCAGGTCACACTCGAGCATTTCCTGGGTGTTCTCACCGATCAGGATCTTGCCGAGGTCCTGCAGGTTGGGCAGGCCTTCGAGGAAGAGGATGCGCTTGATCAGCTTGTCCGCATGCTTCATCTCGTCGATGGACTCGTGGTACTCGTGCTCGCCGAGTTTCTTCAGGCCCCAATCTTCGTACATGCGCGCGTGCAGGAAGTACTGGTTGATTGCGACCAGCTCGTTACCGAGGATCTTGTTCAGATGCTGGATGACTTTCTTGTCGCCTTTCATTTTTTACGCCTGCCTTGGGGGGGGTGAAGTTGATATAGTCGGGAATTCTCGTCCCAAGTAAGCGGGCTGTCAAACATAAGTGTTTGATATATAAGCTAAAATAAATATAAATACGAATGTTTAAGTTCTGCGTTATGTCGCTAACTAATTGAATTCAAGGCATAAAAAAACCGGACATTAAGTCCGGTTCTTTAACGCCGTGAAAAATCAGGCGGCAACAAAATTTCCAGGGTAGGCCATGGCGGCCTGACTGCTCTGAACTTCGCTGAGCGTTTCACGTACGACCTGTTTGGCCAGGCACGCACATTTGCCACATTGGCTGGCTACGCCGAGGGTCTCGCGGACATCACGGTAGCTGCAGCAACCTTCGTAGATTGCATCGCGGATCTGACCGTCAGTGACACCTTCGCAGAGGCAGACATACATAAGCTGAACTCATCGCTGGGCAGTGATTCGATGCGTCGGATACTAATGTTAATGAGAATGCTTGTCAAAGATCGATTGAGAACGTGGCGCGCCGGAGGGATGAACGGTCGTTCGGCGGGGTGACCGACATGCTGCTGTCATACCGCTGGACACGTGCCGAAGCGCTAGATCGGAAACCGCTCGATCGCATTGCGCACCCGGCGCAGCACGGCTTCGAGCTGCTCCAGTGGCACGGAACTCAGGCCGAGGCGCAGGGCATGGGGCGCGTGCGTTGTAGTGGCATAGGCTTCGGCCTTGGACACCGCGATGTTGTGTTCGGCCAGCGCCGTGGCGATGCGGTCCATGCGCAGCTCGTCGGGCAACGGCAGCCACACGAACAGCGCGCACGGGTTGGCGATCAGGGGCATGCCCGCGAACACCTGCCGGGCGATGGCCTGCCGGAGCCCAGCTTCTTCCCGGTGCGCCGCTTCCAGGCGGGCCACCGTGCCGTCGGCGATCCAGCGCGTGCCCATGGCGGTGATCAAACTGGGCAGGCTCCAGTGATTGGCGCGCAGTTGGCTTCTGACCCGGCCCATCAGGGCTTCGGGAACCACCAGATAGCCGAAGCGCAGGCCGGTGGCCACGCTCTTGGACAGGCTGGAGACGTACAGCGTGCGCTCTGGCGCCCGCGTGACCAGGGCGGGCGGCGCGCCTTCGGCCAGGTAGGCATAGGCGGCGTCTTCGATAAGAAAGCAGTCGTGGCGCCGGGCGATCTCGACGATGGCCTGGCGCTGACGATCGCTCAGCACCCAGCCCAGCGGATTGTGCAGCGTCGGCATGCAATAGATCGCCCGCACTCGGCGTTCGCGGCAGAGGTGGTCGAGGGCCTGCATATCCGGTCCGTCCTGCAGTCCGGACACCGGCCTGAGCGTCAACCCTTGGGCGCTGGCGATCATTTTCAGGCCGGGGTAAGTGAGGGCATCGACGGCGAGCTGGTCGCCCGGGCCGAGCAGCGTCCTGACGGCGATATCGAGCCCGTGCTGGGCGCCGTTGACCAGGAGGATTTGTTCGCCTTGCACCTCGATGCCCCGGTGGCGAGCGAGAAAGTCCGCGACGATCTGGCGTTCATGGCGCCGTCCGCCGGGCGGTTGCTGGTGCAGGAGGGCTGCCAGGTCGCCCGAGGTGGACAGCTCGCGCAACAAGCTGCGCAGCATGTCCGCCTGGCCCGGCTGGCTGGGGTGGTTGAACGACAGGTCGATGGTTTCACTGCTGAGGCGCGCCTCGTCGGCGCTGTCCCACTCGCGCTGCAGCGGCCGGTCCCGGACGAAGGTGCCGCGCCCGGTTTCCCCGACCACCAGGCCCATGGCCTTGAGCTGGGCGTACACCTTGCTGGCGGTGGCCAGCGCGACGCCATGCTGAGCCGCGAGCTGGCGATGCGTGGGCAGTAGCGTACCGGGCGGCAGGCGGCCGCTGCGGATGTCGTCGGCAAGCCGTTCGGCCAGGCGTGTGGCGGGGGAAGCGGTCATGGGCGTACCTATGACAATTCTTTGATTGTCCTACTCTACGGGACTAGCCTGCGGCTCGGAACCTACCGCGTGGCACCCGGCTCTGGCCTGGCGGCGCGTAATAGAAGGAGAGCCGCCATGCCCGATACCTCACGCTACCTGCCCGTACTGACCTACCTCCAGCGGCAATTGACCGGAGAACTCGGCGCCGGCGAGGTCACCCACATGCATTACCCCACGGCCATTTCCCGCCTGCTTGGTTTTCGCCTGGTCGAGATCGGCGAGGCGATGGCGGTCATCGAACTGGATGCCGACCCCGCGCAGCATGGCAACCAGCAGGGGACGGTGCACGGTGGGCTGCTCTGCGAGCTGGCGGATGCGACGATCGGCACGGCGCATTCGACGTTGATGGAGGCCGGCGAGACGTTCACCAGCATCGACCTCAAGGCGACCTTCCTGCGGCCCGTCTGGCAGACCCGCTTGCGCGCACAGGCGCGGCCGACCCATCGGGGCAGGACCATCAGTCATTATCTGTGCGAGATCACCCGCGACGACGGCAAGGTCGTGGCCAGTGTGGCGAGTGCCGTGATGACCCTGCGCGGCGAGGGCGCGCAGGGCCGGTGAAAGCGGTCCCCAGGCGCTGAAGGCCCGGGGGCAACGACTCAGTCGTCGAACTCCATCCAGCCGCCCATTTCCTTCCAGCGGTTGACGATGCCGCAGAACAGCTCGGCGGTCTTCTCGGTGTCGTAGCGGGCCGAGTGGGCTTCGCGGCCATCGAACTCGATGCCGGCGGCCTGACACGCCTTAGCCAGCACCGTTTGCCCGTAGGCCAGGCCGGCCAGGGTGGCGGTGTCGAAGCTGGAGAACGGGTGGAAGGGGTTGCGCTTGATGCCGGTGCGCGCCACGGCCGCGTTCAGGAAGCCGAGGTCGAAGCTGCTGTTATGCCCGACCAGGATCGCGCGCTTGCAGCTGTTGGCTTTCAGCGATTTGCGCAGGCCACGGAAGATTTCGCCCAGGGCGTGCTCTTCGGTGACGGCCATGCGCAGCGGGTGGTCCAGCTTGATCCCGGTGAACTCCAGCGCCGCCTGTTCGATGTTGGCGCCTTCGAACGGCTCGATGCGGAAGAAGTGCGTGTGGTCCGGATAGAGGAAGCCACCTTCGTCCATGCCGATGGTGGTCGCGGCGATTTCCAGCAGGGCGTCGGTGGCGCTGTTGAAGCCACCGGTCTCCACGTCCACGACCACTGGCAGGTAGCCGCGGAAGCGAGCGGCCATCGGGTGGCGCGGGCCACTGGGGGCGGCGCCATCGAGTTCGTCGTCGTACAGGTCTTCGCTCACGCGTTGTCCTCCTGCAGGCGCCAGCGCAGGGTTTCACCGGCGCGCAACGGGATGACGGTCTGTTCGCCGAAGGGCAGGCTGGCCGGGGCCGTCCAGTCTTCGCGTACCAGGGTGATGGTGTCGGTGTTGCGCGGCAGGCCGTAGAAGTCCGGGCCGTAGTGGCTGGCGAAGGCTTCCAGCTTGTCCAGCGCGTTACGCTGCTCGAAGGCTTCGGCGTACAGCTCGATGGCGGCGTAGGCGGTGTAGCAGCCGGCACAGCCGCAGGCTGCTTCCTTGGCATGCTGGGCGTGAGGCGCCGAGTCGGTGCCGAGGAAGAACTTGGGGCTGCCGCTGGTGGCCGCGTCGAGCAGTGCCACTTGGTGCGTGTTGCGCTTGAGGATCGGCAGGCAATAGAAGTGCGGACGGATGCCGCCGACCAGCATGTGGTTGCGGTTGTACAGGAGGTGCTGGGCGGTGATGGTGGCGGCGACGTTGCTCGGCGCCTCCTTGACGAACTGGGCGGCATCGCCGGTGGTGATGTGTTCGAACACCACTTTCAGCGTCGGGAAACGCTCGACCAGACGACGCATGTGCTCGTCGATGAAGATCTTCTCGCGGTCGAAGACGTCCACGTCACCCCGGGTGACCTCGCCATGGACCAGCAGCGGCATGCCAACCTCGGCCAGGGCTTCCAGGGCGCCGGTGATGTTGTCCAGGCTGGTGACGCCCGAGTCCGAGTTGGTGGTCGCGCCGGCCGGGTACATCTTGGCCGCGTGCACGAAACCGCTGGCCTTGGCGGCGCGGATGTCTTCGGCACTGGTACGGTCGGTGAGGTACAGCACCATCAGCGGCTCGAAGCGGCTGCCGGCCGGGCGGGCAGCCAGGATGCGCTCGCGGTAGGCACCGGCTTCGGCGGCATTGCGCACCGGCGGCACCAGGTTCGGCATGATGATGGCGCGGGCGAAGGTGCGCGCCACGTCGGCAACGGTGTGCGGCAGCACCGCGCCGTCGCGCAGGTGAATGTGCCAGTCGTCGGGACGCAGCAGGGTAAGACGGTTGGTCATGGAGGTATCCAGGCGGGCGAAACGTGGCGGGAATGCTACCGGAAAAGCCCTGCCAGGGCACGCCGGACATCAGCCGGGGACGGGTGGATGCGGATGGGTGGGCTTAAGTTTTTCCGTTTGCCACCGATACCTCCTTGGAACGCCGTTATTCCCGTGGAGCTTGCCGTGCGCCAGCCTTGTTTTGTCATTCTAAGCCTGATCGCCAGCTTGCCGGTTTGCCTGCCAGCCTGGGGCATCAGCTTCCAGACGCGCCTGGAAAAAGTCGAATGGCAGGTCGCCGGGGATCAGTTCGAGTGCCGGTTGGCACAGCCCATCACCGATTTCGGCTCCGGCGAGTTCGTGCGCCGCGCAGGCGAGCAGGCCACCTTCCGCCTGCAGGCCCGCGAGCGTTGGCTCGGGACCGGCTCGGCCACCTTGCTCGCCGCGGCGGCGCCCTGGCAGCCGGGCCGGGGCGACATCAACCTGGGGGTGGTCAGCGTCGGCAACGGCGAGGTGCTGTTCAACAGCTCCCAGGAACAGGCCGGGCGGCTGCTGACCGGGTTGCTCGAGGGGCGTAGCCCCCTGGTGCGGCACCGCACGATGCAAGGCAACGACAACCTCGAGGTGCGGCTGCTGCCGGTGAAGTTCCAGAAGGCCTACAACGACTACCTGGCCTGCACCGCCAAGCTGCTGCCGGTGAACTTCGACCAGGTGCGGCAAAGCCAGGTGGCTTTCCCGGGCGGCGGCGTGGACCTCGACCCGATGGCCCAGGCCAAGCTGGAAATCATCCTGGCGTTTCTCAAGGCCGATCCCAGCGTCAACCGCATCCAGCTCGACGGCCATTCGGACAACAGCGGCAACCGCCTGACCAACCGCGACCTGTCGCGGCGTCGTGCCCTGGCGGTCATGGAGTTCCTCAAGGCCAATGGTGTGCCGGCCGAGCAGATCACCCTGCGCTTCCATGGCGAACGCTACCCGGTGGTGCCGAACAACAGCCCGGCGAACCGGGCGAAGAACCGCCGTGTGACCCTGACCCTGGACCGCGTGCCCGAGGCCCCTGTGGAGCCGGAAGCACCTGCCGCTCCCGCCGAGACCGCAAGCGGGCCGACGGCAGCCTCCTGATCCCTGCAAAAAGAAGCTGTCGCTTCATCGTCAGAAGCTGTCGCGCCTCTGTAAATTGCCCGTGAGGGTCAGTACAATCACGGGTTTTCCGTACAACCCGTGGAGTTGATGGCATGGCCGACGTAAACAAGGTAGTCCTGGCATATTCCGGTGGCCTGGACACCTCGGTAATCCTCAAGTGGCTGCAAGACACCTATAACTGCGAAGTGGTGACCTTCACCGCAGACCTCGGCCAGGGTGAAGAGGTCGAGCCGGCACGCGCCAAGGCCCAGGCCATGGGCGTCAAGGAAATCTACATCGACGACCTGCGCGAAGAGTTCGTTCGCGACTTCGTCTACCCGATGTTCCGCGCCAACACCATCTACGAAGGCGAGTACCTGCTGGGTACCTCCATCGCCCGTCCGCTGATCGCCAAGCGCCTGATCGAAATCGCCAACGAAACCGGCGCCGACGCCATTTCCCATGGTGCCACCGGCAAGGGCAACGACCAGGTGCGTTTCGAACTGGGCGCCTATGCCCTGAAGCCGGGCGTGAAAGTGATCGCTCCATGGCGCGAGTGGGACCTGCTGTCCCGCGAGAAGCTGATGGACTACGCCGAGAAGCACGCCATCCCGATCGAGCGCCACGGCAAGAAGAAGTCGCCGTACTCCATGGACGCCAACCTGCTGCACATCTCCTATGAAGGCGGCGTGCTGGAAGACACTTGGACCGAGCACGAAGAAGACATGTGGCGCTGGACCAAGTCCCCGGAAGCCGCACCGAACACCCCGACCTACATCGAGCTGACCTACCGCGCCGGTGACATCGTCGCCATCGACGGCAAGGAAATGACCCCGGCCACCGTGCTGGCCGAACTGAACCGCATCGGCGGCGAGAACGGCATCGGTCGCCTGGACATCGTCGAGAACCGTTACGTCGGCATGAAGTCCCGTGGCTGCTACGAGACCCCCGGCGGCACCATCATGCTGCGCGCCCACCGCGCCATCGAGTCGATCACCCTGGACCGCGAAGTCGCGCACCTGAAAGACGACCTGATGCCCAAGTACGCCAGCCTGATCTACAACGGCTTCTGGTGGAGCCCTGAGCGTCTGATGCTGCAACAGATGATCGACGCTTCCCAGGCCAACGTGAACGGTGTGGTTCGCCTGAAGCTGTACAAGGGCAACGTCGTTGTCGTGGGTCGCAAGTCCGACGACTCGCTGTTCGACGCCAACATCGCGACCTTCGAAGAAGACGGCGGCGCCTACAACCAGGCCGACGCGGCGGGCTTCATCAAGCTCAACGCCCTGCGCCTGCGCATTGCCGCCGGCAAGGGCCGCAAGCTCCTGTAACAGCGCTCTGCCGTTTGTCTCCACAGCCCTCCTCGTGAGGGCTGTGGTGTTTTCGGGCACTGCATTTCTGCACGAGCGAACGACCCGTTTGCCGGGCAGGAAGCCGCATGCTGATTTTCAGAGCGTTCCTACAGCGCATTCCCAGCGCAATCGCCATCCTCGCCACCCACCCGCGTACGCACCCAGACGGAACAGGGAAGGCCGTATCGTTTCGGCAAAACGTCCCGTTTCTGCGTGGGCGTCTGGTGCCTGGAAGATGGCGATGCGATATCGTCGCACCGCTTTGTTTTATCCCCGTCCTAAGCGTTCCTGCGCTGTACGTCACGGTGGTGCAGTACGGCTCCACCTACACCCTGATCGACAGCTCGGTGAAGGTCGAGGCCAAGGCCAATCTGGTCGACCTGCGTACCGGCAAGCTGCTGTGGAGCGGTTCGGCGTTCGCCACCGACCAGAACAGCAACAACAGCGGCGGTCTGGTGGGGATGTTGATCACCGCGGCGGTGAAGCAGGTGATGAACACCCTGACCGATGCCACCTACCCGGTGGCCGGCATGGCCAGTGGTCAGCTGCTTTCCGCCGGCCGTGTGAACGGCATCCTGCACGGGCCGCGTTCGCCGCAGTACGGCCTCGAGTAATCGCTGCGGGGGCGGCCAGCCGCCGGTTAGGGCGGGCGGCCCATAAACAAAAAGCCCCGCTGCAAGGGCGGGGCTTTGGCGTTACAGGTCGAAGTCGTATTCGGCCAGCTGCTTGTGCAGGCGGCGCTCTTCGAGGAAGTTATCGATGATGCGGCGCTTGGTCAGGTTGGTCTTGGCAACTTCGACAGGTGCTTCTGCATCGTCCGCATCTTCTGCGACGAAGTCTTCATCGAGCTCTAGGTCTTCTTTACCGGTGCTCATCTGTTTCACTCCAGGCTACGGTGGGCCATTTGCGCACCTTATAACGGCAAAACCTGGGCGGGTAAAAAAGATTTTTTCAATCGACTGATCAGCCGAATCAATGATCGCTCAATCGTCGGATGTCTTGAGCTTGTATTCGCACAGGTCCTCGATACGGCAGCTCCCGCAGCGTGGTTTGCGGGCCTGGCACACGTAGCGGCCGTGCAGGATCAGCCAGTGGTGCGAGTCGAGCAGAAACTCCCTGGGCACGAATTTCAGCAGCTTCTTCTCCACCTCCACCACGTTCTTGCCCGGGGCGATGCCGGTGCGGTTGCTCACGCGGAAGATATGGGTGTCCACGGCCATGGTCAGTTGGCGGAACGCGGTATTGAGCACCACGTTGGCCGTCTTGCGACCCACGCCGGGCAAGGCTTCCAGCGCTTCGCGGGTCTGCGGGACCTCGCTGCCATGCAGCTCGACCAGCATGCGGCAGGTCTCGATGACGTTCTTCGCCTTGCTCGGGTAGAGGCCGATGGTCTTGATGTACTCGCACAGGCCGTCGTAGCCCAGCGCGTAGATCGCTTCCGGGGTGTTAGCGACCGGGAACAGGCGCGCGGTGGCCTTGTTCACACCCACGTCCGTGGCCTGGGCCGAGAGGATGACGGCAATCAGCAGCTCGAACGGTGTGCTGTAGGCCAGTTCGGTCTTCGGCTCGGGGTTGTCTTCGTGCAGGCGGCGGAAGATTTCGTAGCGTTTGGCGGCGTTCATGGGCGTTCGTCGTGGTGAAAGTGGCGAAGGGCTGCCAGGAGCAGGCCGAGCAGGATAAAGGCGCCGGGCGCCAGCGTCAGCAGGTGTGCGCCATTCAGGTTGGCCAGGGACAACTGCAAACCCGCTGAGCCCGGGCCCAGCAGCCAGTCGCCATGGGTCAGCAGCGTGGCGTTGCCGAGCCCTTCGCGCAGCAGGCCGAGCAGCAGGGCCAGTGCCGCGAACCACAGGCCGATGACCAGGCCGGAGCGGGCCTCGACACGGCTATCCAGCACCAGTCCCAGGCAAGGCAACAGCAGCAGTGGCAAGGACGGTGCGAGGTAGGCATGCAGTTCAGCGCTGTGGACCTGAAGCAGCAGGGCCGCCAGGCTGATCAGCACGCCGCCGACCAGCAGTGCGGCGAACAGTAGGGCAGGCCCGTGCAGCAGGCGGCGCAATGGCACCAGCAGCAGGCCGCAGAGGCTCAGCACCACCAGGCCGATACCGCCGATGGTGATGGCCGTGACCAGCAGGCCGGTGCTGCCCAGCAGGGCGAGCACGCCCAGCAGAACGAGGGTGGTGCGCGGTTCAGTCATGGCCGGCTTCTCCGAGCAGCTGAGGACGTTGCGCCTCGAAGAAACGCAGGGCGCGCTGCAGGGCGTCCGTGGTGCTGCGTGACGTCACCGTGGCGCCGGCGATCTGGTCGAACTGGCCGCCTTCGGCGCGCAGCGTCCAGCTGGCTGGGGAATCGTCCAGGGATTTGCCCTCGAAGCCCAGCAACCAAGGGCTTCGCTGGGGTTCGATAAGATCGCCCAGGCCGGGCGTTTCGCGGTGCTGCAGCACTTTGCTGGCGATCAGGCGCCCGTCCGGGGCAATCGCCACCAGCAACAGAATCGGACCCTCGTAGCCCTTGGCCTGCACCGGCAGCAACACAGCCGTCAGTTGGCCACCGAGCCTCGCCTGGTAAGCCTCGGTGGGCTGGCCATTGCCCAGCAGGCCGCCGGCCGGCAGGGGGATCGGTTGGCGCAAGGGGTGGTTGTCGTAGCTGCCGGTGGGCAGCAGGTCGAGCAGTTTGCGTTCGGCGGCGGCCTGGCGCTGCTGCTCGATGGCAGGGGCTGCCAGCTGCTGCAGGGTAATCAGCAGGCCGCCACCGAGGAGGGCGACCAGCAACAGGGTCAGCACCTGGCGCGCGCGGCTGTTCATGGTTTCGCCCCCTGGCGCGCGGCGAAACGCTCCAGCTGCGGCACGCAGAGGTTCATCAGCAGCACGGCGAAGGCCGCGCCGTCCGCGTAGCCGCCCCAGGTCCGGATGACATAGACCAGCAGGCCGACCCCGATCCCGAAATACAGGCGGCTGCGGTCGCTGCCGGGGCCGCTGACCGGTTCGGTGACGATGAAGAAGGCGCACAGCATCGTGGCACCGCTGAACAGGTGCAGCAGGGGCGAGCCATTGGAGTCCGACCCCGAGCCGTTCCAGCACAGCAGGCTGATCACGAACAGCGCGGCCAGCATGCCCACCGGCGCCTGCCAGCGGATGACCCGTTGCTGCAGGAGGCACAGGCCGCCGGTGAGAAACGCCAGGTTGACCCATTCCGCCCCCAGCCCACCGACCCCGCCGAAGGCCGGATGGCTGGCGAACAGTTCGTCGATGGTCAGACGGTCGTTGTGCTTGAGGCTGTCCAGGACCGTGGCCTGGCTCCAGCCATCGACCAGGCCACTGCCGAGCCCGAGGATCTGTTGCAGCGCCGCCAGCAGCGACGCGCTGCTCTGGGGAGAAGGCCAGTGCGCCATGTGCAGCGGGAAGGCGACGAGCACGAAGGCATAACCCAGCATGGCCGGGTTGAACGGGTTGCGGCCGAAACCGCCGAACAGGGATTTTCCGAACAGCGTGGCGAAGGCGGCGCCGCTCACCGTCAGCCACCAGGGCGTGTAGGTGGGCAGTGCCAGCGCCAACAGGACGGCAGTGACCAGGCTGCTGCCTTCGGCCAGGGGCGGCAGGTTGAACAGGCTGTCCGCTGCCAGCGGTGCCGGTTGCCGACGCAGCCGGTGTGTCAGGTACTCGCAGGCGCAGCAACTGGCGCTGGCCAGCAGCAGTTGCAGCAGCAGGCCCCAGCCGTTGAACCACAGCAACGCCAGCGCGCCCGGCAGGCAGGCGAGCAGCACGCGCTGCATGCCGAGGCGTGGGTCGAAGGTCGATTCAGTTGGCAGCGTAGTCATGCAGGCGCTGTTCGATGGCGGCCAGGCGCTCGCGGGCCTGTTGCAGCATGGCTGCATCGACCGGTTGCCGGCGCTCCAGGCGCTGGAGTGCGGCGCGGGCATAAGCCAATTCGGTTTTCATCTCGCGCAACTGCGTGTCCACCGGTTTCTTGTCGGTGCGCACCAGCACCGGCTGGGGCTTGCCGCTGGCGTCTTCGGCATCGTGCAACGCGCGCTCGGCGTCGGCCAGGGCCTGGCGCAGTGGCAGCAATTGGGCCTCGCTCAAACCTTGGCGTTCGGCCTTGCCCAATTCGGTACGGCGCATGGCGAGGGCGATTTTGGCTTGCTTGAGTGCGGCTTCCCCGGCGGTTGGCGGGACCTGGGCGGCGTCCAGATCGCGCTGGGCCTGCTCGGTGGCCTGGCGCAGGGCGTCGACCTGGCGCTGCAGCTCGGGGGTGCCGCGGCTGGCCAGTTGCTTCTCGGCCTTGGCCAGCGCCACCTTGGCCATGGCGGCCTCGATCTTCAGGCGCTTGTGGCGCTCCCGGGCTTCCACGTCGGCAGGGGGTTGAACCGAGGTTGGCGGCGCAACCGGATTTTCTGTAGCCGTGCTGGTGGCCATCGCTGGCAGGACGCGGGCGGCACGGTCAGCCTGGCGCCGCGCTGCCTCGTTGGCCAGGCGGGTCTGGCGGGCGTCGTGCCGCTGGCGGAACTGGTCGGCACGCTGGCGTTGCGCCTCCGCTGCCTCACCGTTCAGGGGCAGGATGTCGATGCAGTCCACCGGGCAGGGCGCCACGCACAGCTCGCAGCCGGTGCACTCGGCGGTGATCACGGTGTGCATCAGCTTGGCGGCGCCGAGAATCGCGTCCACCGGGCAGGCCTGGATGCATTTGGTGCAGCCAATGCATTCGGCTTCGCGAATCAGGGCGATCTGGGGGGGGACTGCCGGCAGTTCCAGTGGCAGTTCCGGTACCTGCAGCAGCTGAGCAAGGGCACGGACGGTCATCTCGCCGCCGGGCGGGCACTTGTTGATCGCTTCGCCCTGGGCGATGCCTTGCGCGTAGGGCAGGCAGCCGGGGTGGCCGCACTTGCCGCACTGGGTCTGGGGCAGCAGGGCGTCGATGGCCTGCACGCTGATCAGGCTGCTCATGCCGCCCCCAGGCCGTTGAGGCCGAGAAAGGCCATGCCCATCAGGCCGGTGCAGATCAGCTGCAACGGCGCACCGCGGAACGGGGTCGGCACGTCGCACTGCTCGACACGCTCGAACAGGTCGTTCAATAGCTGCAGGATCAGCCAGAAACCCAGGCCGCCACCCAGGCCGAGTGTCAACGCGATGGGAAAGCTCTCCGCGGAGGTGCCTGCCAGGAGGGCGCCCAGGCCGGCACCATTGCCTAGCAACAGCGGCAGCAGGCCGTCGAGCGGTTGTTCAGGGCGTTGCCAGCGCAGGATCAGAACTTGGATGCCCCAGGCCAGGGTCGCGAGCAGAGGCAGCACGAGCATCAGGTGCAGGTAGCCGAGGTCGAAGGCCTGCAGCTGGCGCTGCAGCAGCCAGCTCAACGGCGCGGCCAGCAGGATCAGCAGCGCCGTGGCCGGGCCGATGAAGCGCAGCCGGGCACCGGGCGGCGTGCCGGCCAGGGCAGGCAGGCTGAGGACCAGGTGATTGACCAGCGCGGCGCCGATCAGGACGAAAATGAACTCGCTCATGCGCGTGGGGCGTCGCTGCTGATGGATCGTGTACGTAATGTGGCTGGAAAGCATGCGCCGGAGCCATCGGGCTCCGGCGCAGGTCAGCGTATCCAGCGGCGGGCGGCTTACTTGACGCGCTGGCCCGGCTTGGCACCGCTGTCCGGGCTGAGCAGGTAGATTTCCTCGCCGCCAGGGCCGGCTGCCAGCACCATGCCTTCCGACACGCCGAACTTCATCTTGCGCGCGGCCAGGTTGGCCACGTACAGGGTCAGGCGGCCTTCCAGTTTGCTCGGGTCCGGGTACGCCGACTTGATGCCGGAGAACACATTGCGCTTCTCGTCGCCGATATCCAGGGTCAGGCGCAGCAGCTTGTCGGCGCCTTCCACGAACTCGCATTTCTCGATCAGGGCAATGCGCAGGTCGACGGCCGCGAAGGCGTCGAAGGCGATTTCGGCGGCCAGCGGGTCTTTGACCAGTTCGCCATTGCCTTTGGGGGCGCTGGCTTCGGCGGCCAGGTCTTCCTTGGACGCTTCGATCATGGCGTCGACTTTCGCTGGCTCGATACGGGTCAGCAGCGGGTTGAACGGGTTGAGCTGGTGGTCGGCCAGCGGTGTGCTCAGGTCGTTCCAGGTCAGAGCCGGCACGTTGAGGAAGGCCTCGGCGTCGGCCGCCAGGTTCGGCAGAACCGGCTTGAGCAGGATGATCAGCTGGCGGAACAGGTTGATGCCCAGGGCGCAGATTTCCTGCACCTCGGCCTGCTTGCCGTCGACCTTGTTCAGCGCCCACGGTGCCTTGTCTGCGATCCAGGCGTTGGCACGGTCGGCCAGGGCCATGATTTCGCGCATGGCACGGGAGAAGTCGCGTGCCTCATAGGCGTCGGCGATGCTCGGTGCGGCGGCCTGGAAGGCTTCCCACAGCTCCGGTTCCGGACTGGCGGCGACCAGCACGCCGGCGTTGCCCTTGTGGATGAAGCCCGCGCAGCGGCTGGCGATGTTGACCACCTTGCCGACCAGGTCGGAGTTGACCTTCTGCACGAAGTCCTCGAGGTTCAGGTCGAGGTCGTCCACGCCGCGGCCGAGCTTGGCTGCGTAGTAGTAACGCAGGTACTCGGGGTTCAGGTGCTCGAGGTAGGTGCGGGCCTTGATGAAGGTGCCGCGGGATTTCGACATCTTCTGGCCGTTGACGGTCAGGTAGCCGTGCACGTTGATCGCGGTCGGCTTGCGGTAGCCCGCGCCTTCGAGCATGGCGGGCCAGAACAGGGCGTGGAAGTTGACGATGTCCTTGCCGATGAAGTGGTACAGCTCGGCGGTGGAGTCCTTGTTCCAGAACGCATCGAAGTCCAGGTCCGGGCGGCGGGCGCAGAGGTTCTTGAAGCTGGCCATGTAGCCGATCGGCGCGTCCAGCCAGACGTAGAAGTACTTGCCTGGCTCGTCGGGAATCTCGAAGCCGAAGTAGGGCGCATCGCGGGAGATGTCCCACTCCTGCAGGCCGCTGTCCAGCCACTCGGAAAGCTTGTTGGCCACGGCGTCCTGCAGGGTGCCGCTGCGGGTCCACTGCTTGAGCATGGCTTCGAAGTCGGGGAGCTTGAAGAAGAAGTGCTTGGAGTCACGCAGCTCCGGCACTGCGCCGGAAATGGTCGAGCGCGGGTTCTTCAGGTCGGTCGGCTCGTAGGTGGCACCGCACTTCTCGCAGTTGTCACCGTACTGGTCCTCGGACGCGCATTTCGGGCAGGTGCCCTTGATGAAACGGTCGGCCAGGAACATGCCCTTCTCGGGGTCGAAATACTGGGTGACCGAGCGGGTGGTGATGTGGCCGGCGTCGCGCAGCTTGAGGTAGATCGCGGCGGACAGCTCGCGGTTCTCCTCGGAGTGGGTCGAATGGTAGTTGTCGAAATCGACCAGGAAGTCCGCGAAGTCGGCGCTGTGCTCGGCCTTGAGGCCGTCGATCAGCTGCTCCGGCGTGATGCCTTCCTTTTCCGCCCGCAGCATGATCGCCGAGCCGTGGGCGTCGTCGCCGCAAACATAAACGGCCTGGTGGCCACGCAGTTTCTGGAAGCGCACCCACATGTCGGTCTGCACGTACTCGAGCATATGGCCGATATGGATCGAACCGTTGGCATAGGGGAGGGCGCTGGTAACGAGAATCTTGCGGGCTTCGGTCATGGGGATCGGCTGCACTGGGTAACTCGGGAAGCCGCTAACTATATAGGCCTGAGGCTTTTTTTTCACCCTTGGCGGCAAACCCGTGCTCTGGGCCGCGAGCGACGCCGGGCGGCCGGATGTTGCCCTGCGGTCCCATGCCTCAGCGGCGCCGCTGCGCTTTCCGGGGCAGGCCTGGGGTAACATGGGCACCTGCCTTGTTCGGCCTTTCGGAGCTATTCATGACTGTGGTTACCCGCGCAGCGATCGAAGCTGTTCTGTCGCAATACACCGACCCCCACCTGAACCAGGATCCGGTCAGCGCCGGCTGCCTGCGCGAGGTGGACATCCAGGGCGGCACGGTGCGCGTGCGCCTGGTGCTGGGTTATGCCGCCGACCTGTTCAAGAACGGCTGGGCGCAGATGCTGCAGATGGCCCTGGAGGGCGTCGCCGGCGTCGAACGCGCCCAGGTGCAGATCGACTGCGAGATCGAGGCCCACAAGGCGCAGGACCAGGTGCCAGCGCTGGCCAACGTGAAGAACGTGATTGCCGTGGCGTCGGGCAAGGGCGGGGTCGGCAAGTCGACCACTGCTGCCAACCTGGCTCTGGCCCTGGCGCGCGAAGGCGCACGGGTCGGCATTCTCGATGCGGATATCTACGGACCGAGCCAGGGCATCATGTTCGGCATTCCCGAGGGCACCCGGCCACAGGTCAAGGACCAGAAGTGGTTCGTGCCGCTCAAGGCCCATGGTGTGGAGGTCATGTCGATGGCCTTCCTCACCGACGAAAACACCCCGGTGGTCTGGCGTGGCCCGATGGTGTCCGGGGCGCTGATCCAACTGATTACCCAGACCGCCTGGAATGACCTGGATTACCTGGTGGTGGACATGCCGCCGGGCACCGGCGATATCCAGCTCACCCTGGCGCAGAAGGTGCCAGTGGCCGGCGCGGTGATCGTGACCACGCCCCAGGACTTGGCCCTGCTGGACGCCAAGAAGGGCGTGGAGATGTTCCGCAAGGTGAACATCCCGGTGCTCGGCGTGGTGGAGAACATGGCGGTGCACATCTGCTCGAACTGCGGCCATGCCGAGCACCTGTTCGGCGAAGGGGGTGGCGAGCGGCTGGCGGCGCAGTTCGATGTCGACCTGCTGGCCTCGCTGCCGCTGTCCATGGCCATCCGGCAGCAATCGGACGGCGGCAAGCCGACCACCGTGGCCGACCCGGAAAGCCAGATCGCCATGATCTACCAGGCGACTGCCCGCAGCGTGGGTGCGCGTATCGCGCAGGGTGGGGCGCAGCAGGCGATGCCGACCATCATGGTTAGCGACGACTGAAGCCTGCGTGTGGTGCCGGACCTGGCGGTTCGGCACCCATGGCCCGCCAGGTTATCGCAGGCATAAAAAAGCCCCGCACGAAGCGGGGCTCTTTTTTCAAGCAGTCAGTGCAGGTTAGATAACCTGAACTTCCTCAGCTTGCATGCCTTTCTGACCACGGGTGGCCACGAAGGAAACTTGCTGGCCTTCTTTCAGGCTCTTGAAGCCGTCGCTCTGGATGGCTTTGAAGTGTACGAAGAGATCGTCACCGGATTGCGGGGTGATGAAGCCGTAGCCTTTCTCATCGTTGAACCACTTAACGGTGCCAGTCTGACGATTGGACATGTGATGTCTCCTAACAAAAGTAATAGCAGCCCTGGAAAAGCCCAGGCCGGGACTGAGTGCAACGAGTACTAGGAGTCGGACGATGTTTGGATCGAAATCTAGGCATCTGGTAGCGATTCGCGGTGACACATGCAGCACAGTGGAAACACCATACTCGCTTTTAACGCTAAGCGCGAATGCTCTGTGCACCTTTCTGTTATTTATCGTTTGTCGCCGCGAATGCAGGCTGCGCGACCGCCCCGGACAACAGGCTTTGAACCCTGTGGCCGGCCCCGGTAAGATGCGCTCACTTTTTCACCTTCAGCCCAATCAGGACGCCCGCCATGAGCATCAAATCGGATAAATGGATTCGCCGCATGGCCCTCGAGCACGGCATGATCGAGCCGTTCGTGGAGCGCCAGGTGCGTACCGAAGGTAACGAGCGTCTGATCTCGTACGGGGTCTCCAGCTACGGCTACGACGTGCGCTGCGCCGACGAATTCAAGGTGTTCACCAACATCAACTCGGCCACGGTGGACCCGAAGAATTTCGATGAAAAGAGCTTCGTCGACATCAAAAGCGATGTCTGCATCATCCCGCCGAACTCCTTTGCCCTGGCCCGCACCGTCGAGTATTTCCGCATTCCCCGCGACGTACTGACCATCTGCCTGGGCAAGAGCACCTATGCCCGTTGCGGCATCATCGTCAACGTGACCCCGCTGGAGCCGGAATGGGAAGGGCACGTGACCCTGGAGTTCTCCAACACCACCACACTGCCGGCAAAGATCTACGCCAACGAGGGCGTTGCGCAGATGCTGTTCTTGCAGTCCGATGAGGCTTGTGAAGTGTCGTACGCGGATCGCGGCGGCAAGTACCAGGGCCAGTTGGGCGTGACCCTGCCCAAGGCGTGAGTCGGGCGATGTGAAAAAAACCGGGCCATGGCCCGGTTTTTTTGTGCCCGTGCTTTCAGGTGGGCAAAAAAATAGGCGCCTGAGGCGCCTGGAGAATCAATCGATGCACAGTCTCTGAGTGCCACCAGCCGCAGAAGTTCACGGCGGTGATATTTTTTTGCCAGTATTCGGCGCTTGGGTTTCGATCGGTTTTGCCGGTTCATCGAGAACGGCTCGCCAAATTGCGGGCAAAAGAAAGGGCACCAAAGGCGCCCTTAAATCGATGATCTATGGAGTAAGTCCACTTTCTCAGAGCCGGCCCGGACGGGTTTGGTTCATTCGAAGCCGACGAACGGTCGTTATTTGCCCGGTGTGAGCAGCAGGCGTTTGGTGCCGTAGGCTTTCTCCAGGTTCTGCGACTGGAAGGGGAAGGTCATGTATTGCCCCTTTATCCAGGCGTCGATGCCGTCGGCGTAGTGCTTGCTGGCCGGGTTGCCGGACTGGCCAGAGCTGTTGAGGCCGATCAGCGGCTCGGCACGGCCGAAGTCCACGATGATGCGCATGGCCGGAATCAGCCAGGTGTCGAAATCCTGCCCCCACTGATACGCCGAGACGTTCAGGGTGGTGTGGTCGCCGCCGGCGGGGAAGGGGCCGCGGTCCAGGTAACCCTGCAGCGAGTTGATGGTCGCACGCTGGCTGGCGCTCATGTACGGCGCCAACTGGGTGGTCTCGGTGCGCCAGTTATAGGTGTGCAGCTTGCCCCACTGCCAGGCGTTGCGATCGGCACCCAGGCGGCTTTCGAGGTGGGTCACGGCGGCCGCCAGGCTGCGCGCCAGAATCGCGGGCTTGTCGTCGGTGCCGGGCGTGCGCACGTCGTTCCAGAACGGGCTGTCTTCACGGCCCAGCAGGTGATCGGCCTGGGCCGAGTAGGAACTGTTGGCGGTCTCCACCAGGGCCTTCCAGGCAGGGCTGGTTTCCGGACCCAGCTCGTCGAGGAAGATAGCCCGGGCGCTTTCATGCAGGAAGGCACCGTACAGCGCAGCATTGGCCGAGGTGGCAGCCAGGTTGCCGTCGAAGGCCATCAGGCGACTGAGGGCTTCGCGGGCCTTGGCCCGGTCCAGCTCGGGCAGGGCGTCGATGGCCTTCTTCAGCGGTTCGGCCATGCCGGGGGCTTCGAACATGGCCTGCAGCTTGGCGACGAAGGGTGAGGTCTGGTCGTACTGCATGGCGATCATGCTTTTGGTGTCGTGCTTGCCGCTGCCGGCCAATTGCGCCAGGCGCTCGTAGCGCTCCGGGTAGTACCAGGAATTGGACAGCTGCATGCCGTAGCCGCGTGGCGCCGTGCGGTGGTTGGCGGTGCCCAGCCAGCCTTGTGGAGGATCCTGGTCGTAGGGGTGCAGCATCGGGTCGGCGAAGCCATCCCAGTCGAAGCGGCCCTCCCAGCCCGGAGAGGGCACCAGGCCCAACCCTTCGCGGCGGTTGGGGAAGCGGCCGGTCACCTGCCAGCCGATGTGCTGGGCGTCGGCGAAGACGATGTTCAACGCCATGGCGCGGACATCGCGCGTCGCCTCGAAGGCCTGCTCCACCGATTGCGCGCGGGACAGGTCGAAGAACGCGTCCAGGGTCTTGTCCGCTTCGAACTGCGCGGTTTTCAGCGCCAGGCCATAACCACTGCCGAGTTGCAGCGGCTGCAGCATGTGCTTGCGTTCGCCCAGCACGGAGTTGAGCAGCGGGCCGTGGCGGGTTTCGTACACGGTTTCGCGAATCGGCCGCTGGCCCTTGATGAAGAAGGTTTCCTGACGCTCCTGGGCGGCCTGCCATTTGCCGTCGGCGAGGTAGTAGAGACGGCCGTTTTCGCGTTTGACCTTCTCCAGGAACAGGTCCTGGTTGTCGCCCATGACCATGGTCATGCCCCAGCCCAGCTTGCCATTGAAGCCGGCCACCACGGCAGGCACGCCGGCGATGGACACGCCAGCCGCCTGGAATTTCGGGGCGCGGATGTGCACGAAGTTCCAGGCCGAGGGCATCGACAGCGGCAGGTGGGTGTCGTTGGCCATCAGGCTCTTGCCGCTGCGGCTGCGTTGCGGGGCGATGGCCCAGTTGTTGGACGCGGCGACACCCAGCATGTGGGCCTGGGCGAACTGGCTGGTGGCCTGACTCACGGCATTCAGGCCGGCGATCTGGCCACCCAGCGCCAGGCCCTTGAGCTTGTCCGCTTCATCGAAGGGCAGAGGCTCGTCCGAGTAGGTCGGCAGCAGCCAGGCGAGCTTGTCGCTGCCCACTTTCTGCGCCATGACCAGGGCGGCGATTTCTTCCTGCAGGTTGACCGCCAGGCCGAAGTTCAGCAGGCAGAAGATCAGCACCGAATCTTCGGGTTTCCAGTAGGCCGGGCGATAGCCGGATTCGGCGATGTCCATCGGCAGCTTGTCCCGGTACTGGAACAGGTAGGCGTTGACGCCGCGGGCGTAGACCTCGAAGAAACGCTTCAGGCGCGGCGAGGCGTCCTTGTACAGCACCTCGGCGCTTTTCTTCAGGTTGACCGCGCGCATGAAACGGTCCATCTCCAGCACGCCGGGGCCGGCCATTTCCGCCAGGCGGCCTTCGGCCATCAGGCGCATGCCGACCATCTGGCTCAGGCGATCGCCCGCGTGCACGTAGCCGAGGGCGAACAGCGCGTCATGGAAGGTGGTGGTTTCGATCAGGGGCATGCCGAGCGGGTTGCGCCGCACCACCACGCTCTGGGCCAGGCCCTGGACCCGCACGATGCCCTGGTCCGGCAACACGCTGCTGCTGTAGCGGCTGTTGAGAAACGACTGGCAGCCACTCAGGGTCAGCGCGCCGGTGAGGGCAGCGGCGAGGCTCAGGAGGGCCGTGGGGCGAAGCGCGCGCAATAGCATGCAACTGACTCCTTGCAGAACGCAGGGCAAAAGAATGGGGAAAAGCATAGTGCCGCTCGACAGCCTGGCAACGCCGGAGGGCTCGACGGCGGGCGTCGATGCTCTTGGGCGTGGCGTAAGGTAGTGAGCGGCAAGGCGCCTGGCAAGAGGCTCAGGCGCGTTGGGCGGGGTGCTGCAGGCCTTCGTCGATCAGCCAGCGGGCGGCGCTGCGGGCAGCGGCCTTGTGCTGCAGTTCGAGCTCGTTGAAGTGTTTTTCGTGGCGCCGCCGCTCGGTCTTTTCCAGCGCTTTCCAGTCGGCATGGGTCGGCACGTGGGCGGTGGCCTCGAACAACAGGTGGAACACCTGGCAGCGTTGATCCTGGCTCAACTGGCTGTCGTAGTTGTCGAGCAGCACCTTGATGCGGATGGCCCCTTCGATCAGCGGCAGTTGGCCGTCGAGCAGGCAACTGGCAAGGATCTGCAAATCGCTGCCGAGCCGTTCGTGGCGCTCCTGGTCGTGTTGCTGCCGGGCCCGTTGCCGCGCCCAGACGCGCCGCCACAGGTGCAGCGCATAAAGCGCGAGGCCCGCGATCAGGGCAATGCCGAGCACGGCCAGTATCCATGCACTCATGGGCGGATCAGGCGCCGTGGCACTTCTTGAATTTCTTTTCGCTGCCACAGGGGCACGGGTCGTTGCGGCCAACGTCCTTCAGGGCGTTGCGCACCGGCTCCTGGTGGCCGTGGTTGCAGTGCGGGCCGTGCACATGGCCGTTGTCATGATCATGCGCGTGGTCGTGATCATGGTTGCAGTCAGGGCCGTGGACGTGGGGTTGCTGGGTCATGCGAGTTACTCCGGGATGAATTCTCCGGGAATTATCTCGCCATTGCGCGACATGTGCACGTTGCGGCCGAACATTAAACCGGTTTTCACCTCACCTTCGAGGCGATAGCGAATGGGTTCGTCGGGGTGCTCGAGGAGTTTCACGATCTGCCGCACGTGGCGCCACAGGTTGGTGCGCACCGGCACATCGAAGACATGATGGCCATGGGCAGGAACGGTGAACCAGGTATCGGATTCGCCTTCGGCCAGCAGCACTTCGTTGAGATGCACCCTATAGTCGAGGCCGCGCACCGGCAGGCTCATGCCGTTGGGGTTGTCGATACGAAAACGCAGGACGAAACGTTGCTCCAGCAGTTTGGCCTTGACGACGTCGACCTTGAGCAAGCGGACATCCGGGTCTTCGAACCCACCGGTGAGCCAGGTAGAACATCCGCCGAGGCCTGAAAGCAGGCCCAAAACCATCAGTAGGCTGAGAATTCTTATCGTTTGCGCCTGAGAAAACATTTGATACTCCAAAGGACGCGTCAGTGTAACAAGCAACTGCTTGGCTGCAATGTGTTGTAGACGCAAAAAAACCTGCGCCATACTGAAGATCGATTAGGACAGGAGTGTGAACATGGCTAGTTACGAGATCGCCTTTGCCGGCCAATTGGTGCCCGGAGCCCAGTTGGAACTGGTCAAGGCCAACCTGGCCAAGCTGTTCCAGGCCGATGCCCAGCGCATCGCCTTGCTGTTCTCGGGCCGTCGCATCGTCATCAAGAATAATCTGGACGCGGCGGGGGCGGAGAAATACCGCTCGACCCTGGAGCGGGCTGGTGCCCTGGTCGAAGTGGCGGCCATGCCCGAGGAAATCGAAGAGATCGAACTGGCGCCACCGCCTCCTGTCGCGCCGCCTGTTCCGGTTGTTTCGCCTGCACCGGCCGCCGCCGTTTCCGAGGGTGGGCAGCGTCGTCTGAAGGTCGCGCCCCGGGATGAGTACATGGCGGCGTTCGCTGATGTCGATGCCCCGGATTTCGGCATTGCCCCGCTGGGCAATGACCTGCAGGACCGCAAGGCCGAGCCCCAGGCGCCTCAGCTCGACCTGTCCAGCCTCAGCCTGGCGCCGGTTGGCAGCGACATGGGCCAGGCCAAGTCCGGCCCGGCTGCGCCGCCACCGGACATCTCGCACCTCAAGTTGCAGGACTGAGGCCGCCGCGCGGGCCTCAGAGGAAGCCCGCGCAACACTTCTTGAATTTCTGACCCCCGCCGCACGGGCAAGGGTCGTTGCGCCCGGCTTTCAGCTCCACGGTCGGGTCGATGAAATACCAGTGATCCCCCTGTTGCACGAAGGCCGACCGCTCCCGGTGGCTGTGCTCGCCCTGTTCATCGTGCCAGCGTGCGGTGAAGGTGACGAAGGCGTGCTCGGGCTTGCCGCCCAGTACCTCGGCGCCCTCCACCTCCAGGCCGAGCCAGGTGCTCTGCTGGCTCCAGGCGGTGATGGCGTCGCGGTCGAGCCCAGGCTGCTGCGCCGGCAGGGTGGTGCTCAGCAGGTAGTCGATCTGGCCCAGTACATAGGCACTGTAGCGCGAACGCATGAGGAGTTCCGCGCTGGGGGCAGGTGTCCCGGCGTGAAAGTGCCCGCAGCAGGTGTCCAGGGTGCTGCCGCTGCCGCACGGGCAGATGGGCCCGTTGGGGTTCGTGACCATATCCATTACCACCAGTACTTTCCGAAGTTTTCCGGGTTGGCCCAGAACTGGGAGGAGGCTGGCGGCAGACCAAGCGTAGCGGGCTTCATAGGGGGGACTCAAGTGGTTCTGGTGACATGATGGTGACAGGCTTGGTGACAGTGTCGGGGACAGCGGGCGAACCTTCAAGCCACAGGCGATCTGTGTTGGTACAGAATGCTCCCAAGGGTAGGGAGATTTTCAAAAGGCTTCCCAATAGAATGGGGGCTCGATTTTCTCTGTTTTCGATGGGTAACGGATCGGAGATGGCGCGTCTTTATCTCGCTGTGAGGGGGCGCCATGTGCCGTAAGGAGTGCGGGCTGCGATGAATCCGACAGAAAAGAAGATGCTTGCAAGGTTAATGTTTCAAGTGAAAGTTCATCGAGCTGAAGGTTTCGAGTTTGAGAATTTTTTTGGTCAGATTATGTCGTATTCTCGCCCTGGCTTCGTGAAAGTTCAGCCTTACGGGAATCAAGGAGATAGAGGGAATGATGGATATGAAGCAGCCTTCGGTCGTTATTATCAGGTTTATGCCCCTCAAAATCCAAGTGTTACAAAAGTAGCGGCTATTAAGAAGGCGCAGGAAGATTTTCAAGACAAATTAATACCCTATTGGAGTAAAATATGCGTTCCGCAGGAGTATATTTTTGTCTTTAATGATAAGTACAAAGGGACGAATATAGAAATTGATGGAGCGTTGGCTTCGATAAAAGCTTCGCATGGATTGAAAGGGGCTAATGTTTTTTTGAATAAGAATCTGGAGGATGAGTTTATCGCTCTCTCCGAAGATCAGATGATGATGATTATTGGAGGCGTTCCAGATTTTAATAGCGGGGAGTTTTTGGATTATGGGGTTTTAGGGGAGGTCATTGGTCATATCTTAAACTCGCCGCCTGAGATGGATCTTGGTTCAAAGCTAATAAGTCCCGATTTTGAAGATAAAATAAAATTTAATCAGTTAGGGTTGTGCGGGGCTTGGCTTAGAGGGAAGCAGGTTGAGGTCTGGCAGGTAGATGACTATTTGTCGAAGAATAGTGATTTTGCAAAGCAAAGTCTGCGCGACCATCTGGCAGGGTACTATGCGGAAAGCATTGCGTTGATTACAAGCTCTCAGTCGGGTTCCTCCATCGGAGATTTGCGGTTTGCTTATATATTGGATCGTATGGCTCCATTGAGTGGTAATGGTGCAAAAGATAGGTTAAAAAAAGATGCGGCACTTGTCGTGATGTCAAAGTACTTTGAGACTTGTGATATTTTTGAGGAGCCCGCGTATGTTAATGCCTGCTAAACATATAAGCTTTGCAGAGTCGCTCTTAGGGTTTGGCTCTTTTATTCTTGAAAAAGTGGTCGAGCCTATTACGTTGGATCAGTTGTGGCGCGCGTTTGAGCGGGAGTCATCCAAGTATCCGGCCTATCAGAGTTTTGATAATATGTTACTTGCTCTCGATGCCTTGTATGCCTTTGGGGCGATTGATCTTAATGCGCATGGCGAGATTGTAAGGCTAAGAAAGGATGTGGTGTCATGCGCTTAGTTGAGTTGTATGCAAATCGCGAAAGTTTTAAGAGGGTAAGGTTTAATGATGTTGGTATCTCTCTTATTATGGGGTCGAGGCAGGATGCCTCTTCTGTTGATAATGACAATAAGTCATATAATGGCGTTGGTAAATCTCTACTTGTTGAAATTGTCCATTTCTGTCTGGGCTCCAATTCAAATAAAGCATTCAAGGAGCATCTTCCTGGGTGGGAATTCCACCTGGTTTTTACTCTTAAGGGGCGCCTTTTCCACGTTATTCGTTCGACGGATAAACAGGGAGAGGTTTTGCTTAACGAGGAAGTGCTAAAGCTAAAGGCTTTCAATGAGGTCCTTGAAAAAGGGACATTTGAAATTCCGGCGTTTGCAACGGGAGGACAGCTAAGCTTCAGGTCTTTGATTCCTCGTTTTATCCGCCGAACAAAGGCCGATTATAACGACCCTAAGGTTACAAGCTCTGATCGTGAGCCATATACTACGCTGTTGAGGAATGTCTTTCTTCTTGGGCTGGATATATCCTTGGTGGAGAAAAAATATAATCTTCGCAGTCGGCAGGTACAAGTTGAGCAGTTTGAGAAAAACTTCAAGGCTGATCCGTTCATAAAAGAGTATTACACTGGTAACAAAGATGCTTCTTTGCAAGCTAAGCTTCTGCAGGAGCAAGTAGATCGTTACGTTGCGGATCTTGAGGGGTTTAGAGTTGCTGAGGATTATTACGAGATAGAAAAGGTTGCGAATCGACTTGCTTCTGAGCTGAGAGAGTTAAAGAATAAGAAGATTATATACGAGAGCTCGGTTGAAAATATAAAGCGCAGCATGGAGACTCGTGGAGATATATCTCTTGATAAAATTAAAGTGGTATACGGCGAACTGCTTAGCTCCTTCAAGGCAGAGGCTCTGAAGTCGCTTTCGGATGTTGAAAATTTCCATAAGAAAATTTTGAGCAATCGACTTACTCGTCTTAGTCAGGAAAGGAGAAAGGCCGAATTAGAAATATCGGCAGCCGCTAAAGCAATTGCTGAGAAAGGTGCGGAGCTCGATAGGAAGCTATCTTACCTGTCTGACAAGAGGGCTCTTGATCAGTATGCGGCTGTAAGTGCTCAACTTTCGGATTCCAAGGCTAAGCTACAAAAGCTTCTTGACTATCAGCAGTTATTACATAAAAGTCGAGAGGAAGCTGCTCAGATAAAACTTCAGCTTGCTGAGGAAAATTTAAAAGCTAATGAATATCTTGATGAGACAGAGTTGGAGCGGTCTGAGAGACTGTCTATCTTCTCGGAGTTGGCAAGAGAGTTTTACCCAGATTCGCCCTGTGGTATCACCCTTGGAAACAATTCTGGTGAGAATAAAGTGCGATACGACTTCGATGTGAGGATTGAAGCGGATGGCTCAGATGGAATTAATGCGGTTAAATTGTTTTGCTATGACTTAAGCGTTGCTTACTTGCGCTCGAATCATGATGTAAGATTTATCTGGCATGATAGTCGGTTGTTTAGTGATATTGACCCGCGGCAGCGAGCAATCCTATTTAAGGTGGCTGCAGCTTTGTCGGAAGAGCTCGGTTTTCAATATATTGCTTCCGTAAATGAGGATCAGCTCAATGCGGTGCGTCCTTTAATGGATGACGAAGACTATGACTTATTAAGTCAGAAGGTTGTACTTAAGCTTGATGATCGTGGTCCGGAAGGTAAGGTTTTGGGGGTTCAAGTGGATATGCATTATGAAAGCTAATTTTAGCTTCGACTTTTAGCTGTTTGTGGTCGTCGTTTGGGCTTATTTCGAGTTTGAAGACGGTGCGTTTTTTTCATAACCACTTCTTGCATTTAAAAGTAAAAAATCTGGTGCGAAGATTAGGATCTAAGGATCTAAGGATCTAAGGTCTGAGGCCCTTCATCGCACGTTGTACAGTACTCAGACTCACGCCGAGACTTTCTGCGGCCTTTCGGAAGCTCAATCCTCCACGAATAGCACTTTGGATTGCCCTGTCGTCCACGGTCTTGCTTCGGCCTTTATAGACCCCCGCTGCCTTGGCTTTAGCGATTCCCTCGGCCTGCCTCTCACGAATCATGCTGCGCTCAAACTGAGCCACTGCTCCCATCATGCTCAGCATCAGGTCTTGGGTGTGATTCTTCTCGCTGGTGAAAAGCAGTCCCTCCCTGTGGAAGTGGAGTTGTACGCCGCGAGCCTTGAGGTCTTCCACCAACTCCAGCAGATCCTTGAGGCTGCGTGCGAGGCGGTCGATGCTGTGGACGTGGATGGTGTCTCCCTTGCGGACGTACCGGAGCATCTCTTGGAGTGCAGGGCGATCTGTGGTCGCTCCACTTAGCTGATCCTCGAAGACCTCATCCAGTGCTATGCCATCCAATTGGCGAGCAGTGTTCTGGTCCGTTGAGCTAACTCGTTTGTAGCCGACCTGTGCCATCTATAGCCTCCCTTTTGTGTTCATTAGGGTTTAGATGCACTGATGATCGTTGTATTCAAGGCTAAAGTAAACCCTAATGAATACGATAGTGAGTGGTCAGGCGTATTCACGGAGCTGTGGTCTTGAGGGTGTACCCAATTGAGGTCGGTGAGGTCGTTCTCGTGGCAACGATCCGTCAGCACAAGTGAGCAGGAGATGTTGGCTATTGACGACCGGGTGAATATCCCAAGCAGGGGACGGGGCGGGCACGGGGGGAGTGTCTGTATCGAGCTTGATTGCATGGGGGCTCGAAAATTTCTATCGGTTTTTCATTAGGGGCTCCAAGGGCCTGAAGCTCCCAGTTATGAACTGCCGTACTGGGCTAACCCGCCAGCTTGGCTAAGACCTTCTGCTGTTCACGCCGAGACTTGGCTACCCGCCTGTTTCGCTCTTGGATTGCTGCGTTGATCTCGTCGGCCCGGTTTTCAAGCCAGTTAACGCCTCTATCAGACACTTTCCAGCCTTCCATGCTTCCGTACGGTCCTACGTGGCGCTTGAAGTAGCCAAGCTCGAACGCCTGTGGGTTAGGGCGGATAACATCGACCCCCAGGACATGGTCGAACCTCTTACAAAACTTCTTGATTGCCAGCAGGTACTGCTTGGCGAGCCCTGGTTGTTTGATCTTTGCGGCCCGGCATGCGTCTGTCCAAGAGATGCCATGACCCGCAGCCTTGAGCATCAGCGCGCTTGCCTTGGGCATGTTGTCGGCCAGGAGCTTGTCTTTCTCGGCCAAAGCCAGAGAAGCCATTCGAGCGGACAAGATGGCGTCATTGCGCATGATGACAAAGGCATCCACGACCATGACATAGAAGTCCAAAGAACAGGCCATCGCATAAGCAATGGTGGCGCGTTCAGTTGCCCAGGTGCCGCCTTGGTCACCGTGGACGATATGCAAATTTGCACATCGCTCAAAGTAGTCACGTTCACGGCCACGCCACTGGGCTGGCGGTTTGGTCAGCTCAGGTAGCGCCTTGTAGATCTCGGTAAGAGACCATAGGCCTTCCGAGTTGGGCTGGAAGGTTATTCCTTCGATCACGATGGGCAGTTGTTCGGACGGCTCAGCGTCCATGCTTGCGATACTCATAATGTCGTATTTCCTTTCGATTGCTCCCCGCGTTCGCTTCCCATGGCCAGCACACAGACCCACGACACGAGGGACTGGCAGTAGGCACGAGGAGCAATCGGAAGAACTGTGTTGGTGGGGATGCCCAGCGACGGGCGAGGGTGGTGATTCGTTGCTGATGCTCAGCTCAGAAGAACTGCTGATCACCAATTACAACGAAGAGAAGCAGGCAGGGAGCTTTAAGTAGAGAGCTTTGGGGCCCCCTTCCCTAAAAGTGAGGGTTTTTGGCTGTGGCGCCATATCTCTGGTGTCGCCTCTTTGCTCGATGGCGTTTAGCTGCGGTCCAACTGGCGGCTCCCTGCTGATCCAAGAGGTTCGTCCAGGCAGCCGCAGTGTCGTCCTAAAGTTACCCCTTCTATACCCTGCGCTAATTCCCGGTCCCGCTGGCAGGGTCGATTTCCGCTTCCAGTCGTGCCCGTACTTGTGGGTGCCGGTGCAGATAGTGCTCGACGCCCCTCAAGCAATGTCTCGCAGCCTGGGCGACCGACTGTAGCCCTCTGCTCGAATTACCTTGCTGCCCAAGTGTGGCCACTGAAATTGTCCTGAGGTGAAGGGCAGCGATGACTTGCCCAGGCTGTACATTCAATCGCCCCTGGCTTGTGCTGACGGACGTGGCTATCGAGCCGTAAACGATATCGTCGAACCATCGAGGCCGGCTAAGCGAGAGGAACGGTATGAGATTCACCAGCGGGTTTTCTGTTTTCAGTGCCGGGCGCCCCCTCCTGGGCCCGGTTGGCTCTGAATGCTTCGGAGCAGCGTTTGGTATTCGATGCATTGAGTTGGCCGCTGTAGCAGCGTCGGTGATTAGGTGGGGGCAAGTGCGTCGCCGGGCTGCCCACCGCTTGTACTGAGAATTGCTGGTTGAAAGGTCGCCGGTAATAGGTTGCATGCTCCACCTCCTGGGAAACGTTGTGCCGTCTCCCAGTGAGGGGATTTGCTTGGCTTAAAGCGCTTTCGCTTCGTGAAAATAGGCCCGAAGGGTGTGTTTCACCTGCCACTCAAATGATGTTGTAGTGCCCGTGGAGTTTAGATACTGCTCAAACTGGCATGAGGATACGCTGGCTTTCCACGCTTTATGAATTGAACGATAAGAGCTATCAAGAGCGCGAGGGGAGGCCTTCGCCATTTCCCGAAGCTCGCCAATCGAGAAGACCTCATCGTCGTCTACAACGCCATATTCGCGCTCAAGCTCTTCAGCCAGCAGAGCAAGCTTCTGTCCGCCGCGATGGGCAATGGTGTCTTCCAGCTCCTCACGCAGAGCTGCAAAGTGTCCCTTAGTGTTCTGCACAGCGAACGCTAATTCTTCGCGCTCTGTCTCGACTCGAATTAGGTCAAGGGCATGGCGTAAGTCGTTGAGCAGGATGATGGTTTGGGCCAAGACTTCATCATGAGTGGTATTTGCTGTAATTGGCATGATCTCTCCTTGATTCAAATAGTGGGGGCGCACCCAGACTCCCAGGCGCGGGTATATGCGTCTATTTCGGGGTGTGCAGTCAGGCAACTGCGGTGAGGGGCGTGACGCTGAGATTGCGTACAGCGTTCGGAGGTCGAGCCAAAGCGCACCACGGATTAAGTACGGTGGTGTGTGGTTCGGGTGAGTTGTATATGGATGACCAACGATATGGCAGGCACAGTAAAGCTCCTCTTGCTGAGGTCCGAGGGTCCGGGTTCTTTACATTGCGTTGCGTTGGGTGAAGCGGAGGGGGTGTTGCTTGCGTTTTGCCCGGAGGCAATTTGCGGCGGATGGTAGTGATACAGGGCAGCGGCGTCAACAGCTCGATCACATTGCTGCCCTAAGTTCAGCTACGAGTTCTTTTCTCCATGGTGCCGCAGTAGCCTGCGCTTCCAGTCAGTGTCCAGCATGCAAACGAATATCACGATGGCCAGGGTGAGGACACCAATGAACTCCCAGATGCTCATCGTATAAATGCCTCGAAGGCATTGCGCAGCGCAGCATGCAGGGTCTTCACCGGAACCCGCTGAGAGCCTGCGTAGAGATCGTAGGTGATGTTGCCCGAGCTATGTCCAGTGATGCTCTGTGCGACCACTTCAGGCGTCGCGGCGGCTTTCAGCAGACCCGATAGAGAATGCCGGAGCGAGTGGAACGACTGGTCGCTACCTGCGGCAAGACCCAGTGGTTCGCGCAGCGCATCATTGAGCGGCTTGTTGAAGTAGTGGGCCTTGGCCTTGAACAGCTTCCCTGGCTCCCCGGCGACCCATTCGAGGAATGCACCGAGGGAGAACCCGTGTACCCCATCGACGAGCGGGACCTGTCGCACCGAGAAATCATTCTTCAGCTTCTTGCCTCTCTCATCCTTGTTGATATCGATGACGGTGATTCCGCCAATCTGCTTAACATCGGCCTGGGTGAGCTGATAAAGCTCGCCAATTCGGGCACCTGTAAGGACGCCAAGGGAAAGCGCCCAGCGTTTCCAGTCGTCTGCTGGCAAGCCGTTAGCGTAGGCCATGATGGTAGCCACTTGGTCCCTTGAAAAGGGCTTGCGGTCGCTCTCTGCGCCCCGTTCGATCTTCAGGCCCTTATCGAAGGCCCGCTCGATATGGCCGTTGTTCTTTGCCCAGTCCATTACGGTCGAGAGCTGAGTCAGTAGCTTATTGACGGTCAGCGGCTTGCGGCCATCTGTGACTTTTTCCTTGAGTGCCACCATGTCAGCCCTTGTGTGGGTCCTGATATCGAGGTCACCCAGCAGGCTGGATAGGGTCCGGCAGTTCGACTGGATGGCCCGAAGGGTCGAATCCTCGACGTTGCCGCGACGTTCACTGATGAACAGCTCAGCGAGAGCCTCGAAGGTGATTGGGCCAGTGGGGGAGCCTACAGATAGGGAGGAGGACTCGTGAGGCAGTGCGCTACCCGAATCCGGGCCCTCCAGGCGCTCGATAACTCCCATGAGGGGCTTGGTGTTGCCCTTCAGGCGGGCTTGCGCGGCCTTTACGATCTCTCGCCCAATGTCCAGTGCCTTGTGTTGATCCACATTCAACGGTGCTTTGGCTGCTGCCTGTGCGAGCGATATGGAGAGGTCGTCATAGATCATGTCGTAGGCCGACAGGCAGCTATCGCTGTTTGCACCACTCAGGGCGTCATGTGCGATCTCCAGCAGGCGCTCTTTGAGAATCGGCCAGTCTGCCTCGGGGCGATCAAGATGAAAGATAGCCAGGGCCTGAAGGATGTCCTGGGAAAGCGTCATTGCTGTAGGCCTATCGGTGGTGCGGAGGGAAACTGCGAGGCTGCGGATTGCACAGCCCCGAGGGCGGACTCTGAGGTAGTAGATGCCGTTACGGCGATAGTGCCATACAGACAGGCGCTGAGGCCGTTTCTGGTGACAGCGCTGGTGACTGGCTGGTGACACTTGGCCCTGCTCGGGCATCGCTTCGCTGGATGTCATTGTGAGGTAAGCCCTTGATATTCATCGGGTTACCACCAGTACTTGCCAAAATTTTCCGGGTTGGCCCAGAACTTCGCATTGAGCCAATCCGGCACCTGCTTGTAGTCGAGCAGGTCGTAGGTGAACAGGCTGAGCACCTGCTCCTCGCGCTGGAAGCGCTCGCTGGCTTGCAGCGCCAGGGAGAAGAAGTCGGTGTCCTGCCACTGGCTCGCCTGCAGGTCGACCAGCACCGCCAGGCGATTGGCATTGAGATTGCGGATGCCGCCCAGCAGTTCCAGTCCGGTGCGCCGCGGCAGGTGTTCCAGGCAATCGACCACCAGGGCCAGGTCGAAACGTTGGGCGGCCAGCTCGGCCGGCAGCACGCCCGCCGGGGCATGGGCGATCACGCAGTCCGCGTGGGCGGCCTTGAAGGCGCTCAGCGCGGGCAGCTCGCTGGCTCCCACCAGCAGCAGGCGATTGGGCAGGTAACGGGCGAGCAGGGCGGCCACGGCTTGCTGTGGCGTGCGCGAAGACAGGCGGTCGGTCATCGAAAATCCTCGATCAGGGGACGAAAGACTAACGCGCTGCTGCGTGATGGCCTAGCACGGAACGATTTTCGTCGACGATCAATCCAATCTGGCGGATTTTAAAACTGCCGTCTTTAATCCATAAGTGTCGGTATAGGCCGATTCCTACAGGAGAACTTGTATATGAGCATCACAAGGAAAGCAGTACCCCTGATCCTGGCGACCAGCTTCCTCACCGGTTGCGCCGGCCTGCAGAAAAGCGATTGGCCAACCTGTGCCGCTGTCGGCGGTGTCGGTGGCGCGGCTTTGGGTGCTATCGAAAGCTCCAGCTGGGCAGCTGGTGGCGCAGCAGTGGGTGCCGGTATGGCGGCCGCCTATTGCTGGGTGCATGGTGCCCAGGCTGAAGAAGTGGTTGTGGTCGAAGAAGTGGTTGTCGAGCAACCGGTTCCTGAGCCGGCCGCTGAAGCGGTCCGTGTGGAACTGGATGTCAAATTCGATTTCGACAAGTCTCAAGTCAAAGAAGAAAGCTATGGCGATATCAAGAGCCTGGCTGATTTCATGAAGCAATATCCGCAGACCACCACCGTGGTTGAAGGGCACACCGACTCCGTCGGTTCCGATGCCTACAACCAGGGCCTGTCCGAGCGCCGCGCCAATGCCGTTCGCGATGTACTGGTCAATCAGTACGGCGTCGAAGGTGGCCGCGTGAATGCGGTGGGTTATGGTGAAGCCCAGCCGGTGGCCGACAACGCCACGGATGCAGGCCGCGCCATCAACCGTCGCGTGGAAGCAGAAGTCGAAGCCCAACCGTAACGGTTGATCGCTCAGGCTGCCTGTCGGCAGTGACCGGCAGCTTGTAGCGCTTCGAGGGTAGGTCTTTACTCCTGTGTTACCGGTGCTTTCACCGGTGACACAGGAGATACCTGCCATGAGAGTTCCTTTCCCGAGGGCCCTGGTGCCCTTTCTCTTGGTCAGCAGTGTTCTTTCCGGTTGTGCCTCGACTTCCAGTACGGGAGACGCGGCGCTCAACCAGGGGAACTGGCCCCTGTGCAGTGCGATGGGTGGCTTGGCCGGTGGCGGCCTTGGCGCAATCGAGAGTTCGGCCTGGGCCGCAGGCGGTGCCGTTGCAGGCGCCGTGATCGGTGGCCTGATCTGTTACGCCCAGGATGGTGACGACGACGGTGATGGTGTCCATGACCGGCGTGACCGCTGCCCCAATACCCCGTCTGGTTTGCAGGTTCATCACGATGGCTGTCCGCCCAAGGTCTACCCGGACCGTGAGGTGGCACCTGCGCCTGCGCCCATGCCGGTGGAGGAAGACGAAGTGATCGTGCTCAGCGACCTGGGCAGCGTGCTGTTCGCCTTCGATTCGGCGACGTTGACCGGCGAGGCCCAGGCGCAGCTCGCGCAGATCAGCAACCGGCTCACGGACGCCCGGGTGGTCAGCGTGAAAGTGGCCGGGCATACCGATAGCGTCGGTTCAGACGCATACAACCAGGGTCTGTCGGAGCGCCGCGCGCAAAGCGTGGTGGATTTCCTGATCGCTCAGGGTGTGGTTGCGAACAAGTTGAGCAGCCAGGGTTATGGCGAACAGCAGCCTGTGGCGGATAACGCCAGCGATGCCGGGCGTGCGCAGAACCGTCGTGTCGAGCTGCACGTCGACCGATAACCGTCCGTTGTGTGGAGCGGGGGCCCAGGCCCCCGAATTTTTTTGCCATCGTCGGCGCATTCCCCATTGCCGGCAAAGCGGTTAAGGTGCGGCAAAACAAAAATCGGCTAGGGGCGGGGGCATGAAACTTTTCTTGAATATCGGCAAGGCAGCAGGGGTGCTGTTCTGGGGGGTGGTGCTGGCCAATCTGGCCGGGCCGTTCGCCCAACCGTTCGACCTGCTGCTCAACCTGGCGGGTGGTGGCCTGCTGGCGCTGCACGTGCTGGAACTGATGTTGTTCAAGGCTCGCTGGCAGGCGCAGCCGGCGGCAGCGCTGCACGCGGTGCAGATTCTCCTGTTCGGCATCTTTCACCTGCTGTGCCTGCCGCAAGCGCTGGCCAAGGTCGAGGAACCAGCCGCCGAGCCGGTCGCTGCCGGGGTGCTGGAGGTCGAACATGCGTAAGGCAATCCTTCTGGCCGCGCTGTTGAGTCCGCTGGCCATGGCACAGACCGTGGTCGACGTAAATTCCCACACCATGTTGCGCCTGCCGACCACCAGCAGCGTGCTGGTGCTGGAGCGCTTGCAGATCGCCGACCACGGCACATTGCTGGTGCCGGCCGGCTTGACCGAGATCCGTATCACCGAGCTGCGCCTGGGCCGCGATGCACGCATCGCCATCGCGCCGAGCGAGCAGACCCTGCACTTGAACGTGGTGCAAGGCGACATCGCCGAAGGGGCGCAGATCACCGCCCGTGGCGCACCGGGCACGCACGAGAAGGCGGCGCTACCGGGGCGTACCCTGAACATCCGCCTGGAAAAGGTGGTGACCCAGACGTTGTTGATCGACGCCCGCGGCGGTGCCGGTGTGCCGGGGTTCCATGGCCTGGACGGCGCCGACGGCAAGCCGGGCGGGTGTGCCTGGGGCGACGCAAGTCGCGGGCATGACGGCCTGGATGGTGCGGACGGCCAGACCGGCGCGGCAGGCGGCAAGGTGCGCCTGGAAGTGCCGCAGGACTTCCCCATCGAGCGCATGCAGGTTCGGGTCGAGGGCGGCGAAGGCGGCCCGGCCGGCAAGGGCGGCAAGCCGGGTGCAGGCGGGGCGAGCACCGGTTGCTGGCTTTACAGCACGGACGGCGCACGGGACGGACGACCGGGCCAGCCGGGTCTGGTCGGCGGCCAGGGTGCCCACGGTTCGGTGGATATCGTTCGTTTCTGATACCGGCGGGACGGGCGCAAGGCCCGTCCCTTGAACCGCGTTAGAAGGTCGGGCGGGCGGCGGCGATGCTCACCAGCGCCAGGCCGATGATCAGGTTGATCCCCACCAGGCGGCGAATCCGGCCGAGTGCAGCACCCGCGCCAGGCCAGTCCTGGGCCTCGACGGCCTTGCGCAGCTCCGGCAGTTGCAGAGCCTGCACGCGGATGAACAGCGCCAGCATGGCGATGTACAGGCCGATCATGATGTGCACGTAGCGCGGCGCGGTGTCGAAGCCGGAAAAACCCAGGTGCAGCATGCCGACCCCGGTGATCGGCAGCACCAGCACGGCGATCCAGACCCAGAGAAAGAACCGGCGGAACACCTCGACCCACAGGGTCAGGCGCGCCGAGGCGTCCAGCGCGCCCACCGCAGCCGGGCGCAGGATCATCCAGGCGAAGAACATCCCGCCGACCCAGACCAGGGCCGCCAGCAGGTGCAGGGTGTAGATCAACGCATAAGGGGTCATTCGGGTCCTCCAGGCTTTTTATTGGATGCGGCTTATCGGATGGTGCGGGCAACACGGTTTTGCCCCCGCTGAGCAGGCTTCCCTGCGCAACGGCGATTAGCGCGCTATGATAGCGGCCGATTGCAAACACTGAAAATTTATCCAGCCTTTTCCGCACCCCAGATCCCCATGCTCAGTACCGAACTCAAGTCCCAGATCCAGGGCGCCTATTCCCGTTTCCTCGAATCCAAGTCGCTCAAGCCGCGTTACGGCCAGCGCCTGATGATCGCGGAAATCGCCAAGGTGCTCGGGGCGATCAAGGCCAACGACGAAGGGCAGCGTGATGGCGAGCCGGCCGTGGTCGCGGTGGAGGCCGGTACCGGTACCGGCAAGACCGTCGCCTACAGCCTGGCGGCGATTCCCACGGCCAAGGCGGCGGGCAAGCGGCTGGTCATCGCCACGGCGACCGTGGCCCTGCAGGAACAGATCGTGCACAAGGACCTGCCGGACCTAATGCGCAACAGCGGCCTGAACTTCAGCTTCGCCCTGGCCAAGGGGCGCGGCCGCTACCTGTGCCTGTCCAAGCTCGACGTGCTGTTGCAGGAAGGCCAGGCGCAAAGCGCCACGGCCCAGCTGTTCGAGGAGGAAGGCTTCAAGATCGATGTCGACGAACAGAGCCAGAAGCTGTTCACCGCGATGATCGAGAAGCTCGCCGGCAACAAGTGGGACGGCGATCGCGACAGCTGGCCCGAGGAACTGGAAGACAGCCGCTGGTCGCAACTGACCACCGACCACAGCCAGTGCACCGGCCGTCATTGCCCCAACTTCCAGCAGTGCACCTTCTACAAGGCCCGCGAAGGCATGGGCAAGGTCGACGTGATCGTCACCAACCACGACATGGTGCTGGCCGACCTGGCCCTGGGCGGCGGGGCCGTATTGCCCGACCCGCGGGAAACCCTATACGTGTTCGACGAAGGCCACCACCTGCCGGACAAGGCCATCGGCCATTTCGCCCATTTCACCCGCTTGCGTTCCACTGCCGAGTGGCTGGAGCAGACCGCGAAGAATCTCACCAAACTGCTGGCCCAGCACCCGCTGCCCGGTGACCTCGGTCGGCTGATCGAGCAGGTGCCGGAGCTGGCGCGTGAAATCCGCACCCAGCAGCAGTTCATGTTCAGCGCCTGCGAGCAGATCGCCGAGTTCAAGCCGGGCGAAGACATGGAGGGCCGCGAGCGGCCGCGCCACCGGTTCGTTGGCGGGCTGGTGCCCGAGCACATGGTGGAGCTGGGGCTGGAGCTGAAGAAGGGTTTCTCCAAGCTCAACGATCTGTTCACCGGCATCACCGAGCAACTCAAGGAAGCCATGGACGGCGAGGCCACCATCGGCATCGCCAGCCACCAGGCGGAAGAGTGGTACCCGCTGTTCGGCAGCCTGCTGGCGCGGGCCAAGGGCAACTGGGAGCTGTGGCTGGCTTTCACCACCGAAGACCCGGACGAGAGTCCGCCCATGGCCCGCTGGCTGACCCTGGCCGAGAGCGGTGCGCTGTTCGACATCGAGGTCAACGCCAGCCCGATCCTGGCGGCGGAGACCCTGCGCCGCAACCTGTGGAACGTCGCCTACGGCGCCCTGGTCACCTCGGCCACCCTCACCGCCCTGGGCACCTTCGACCGCTACCGCATGCGCGCCGGCCTGCCCCGGGTGGCGGTGACGGCGGTGGTGCCGAGCCCCTTCCACCATGCCGATGCCGGCGTGCTGCGGGTGCCGGACCTCAAGGCCGACCCGCGGGACGCGGCCGTGCACACGGCGGCCATCGTGCGCGAGCTGCCGGGGCTGGTCGAAGGCTCCCGTGGCACGCTGGTGCTGTTTTCCTCGCGCAAACAGATGCAGGATGTGTTCGAAGGCCTGGAGCGCGACTGGCGCAAGCGGGTGTTCATCCAGGGCAACCTGTCCAAGCAGGAAACCCTGAACAAGCACAAGGCCCGGGTCGACAGCGGCGAGGAAAGCGTGCTGTTCGGCCTGGCCAGTTTTGCCGAGGGGGTCGACCTGCCGGGGGCCTATTGCGAACACGTGGTGATCGCCAAGATTCCCTTCGCCGTGCCGGATGACCCGGTGGAGGCGGCCCTGGCCGAGTGGATCGAGGCGCGCGGCGGCAACCCCTTCATGGAAATTGCCGTGCCGGATGCGTCGCTGCGTCTGGTGCAGGCGTGCGGTCGGTTGCTGCGCACCGAGCAGGATCGCGGCATTATCACGCTGCTCGATCGACGGGTAGTGACCCAGCGTTACGGCAAGGCCATTCTCAATGCGCTGCCACCGTTCCGCCGTGAGGTCAGCTGACGGGCCGCGCGTTGCGGCCCGAACAATGAACAGGTTTTGCCCGTTGGCCGCCTGTGGCCAACATGGGATCTAGGAGTGCTTGTAGATGATGTTTCGTGCGTTGCCTGCTGTGCTGGTCTGGTTCGTTGCCGCGCCCCTGTTCGCCGCGCCCGAGGGGCAACACACGCTGTTCAATTTCGTCAGCCCCACTGACGTGGTGCAGGTCGAGACGGCAGACGCCTACTTTCCCGAAGTCACCGGTGAGCCCACGGCCGAAGGCGCCGTGCTGCGCCGGGTGACCTTCAACCCGGCGGCGCGCCCGACCCTGAACCTGACGCCCCAGGAAGGGCAGTGGGACTGGTCCGCCGCCGCCGCCATGACCCTGCACCTGCAGAACGCCATGGACTGGGCCCTGACCCTGGACGTCGAGATCGAGAGCCGCGATGGCAAGCGCCTGAACAGCCGCATCGCGCTCCCTGCTGGGCCGGGCCAGATCCTGATGGTGCCGTTGCATGCGGTGTCCCCGCGGGCCCAGGGCATGCGCGCGGCGCCGCCCATGCCGTGGTCCCACGAGGGCCAGTCGGTGCTGTTGGCGACTCAGGTCGACGGCGAGCTGGACGCCAGCCAGGTGGTCCGCGTCAGCCTGTCCCTGACCCAGCCGGACGTGGCCCAGAGCATCCTGGTCGGCCGCTTTGGCGTGCGTGACGGCAACGCGGTGGAGCAGGCGGCCTACACCGGCATCGTCGACGGCTTCGGTCAGTTCACCCGCAGCCAGTGGCCGGAGAAGGTGCGCGATGCCGAGCAGCTCAAGGCCGCCGCGATCAAGGAGCAGGCGCAGCTGGAGAAGTGGCTGGCCGAGCGGCCGCAACTGGACCGTTTCGGCGGCTTGCTGGGCGGCCCGACGTTCGAGGCGTCCGGCTTTTTCCGCACCGAGAAGCGTGACGGCCGCTGGTTCCTGGTCACGCCCGAGGGCCACCCGTTCTTCTCCCTCGGGGTGAACGCGGTCAGCGCCAAGCAGAGCCAGACCTACATCGAAGGCCGGGAGCAGATGTTCGCCGAGCTGCCCAAGGACGGCGATCCCCTGGCGGCGTACTACGGCAATGCCGACAGCCGCCGCGACACCGGCGCGGCCAAGGGCCGTGGCTTCGGCCATGGCCGCTGGTTCGACTTCTACCAGGCCAACTTGCACCGCACTTACGCCAACGCCGCCTGCCAGGACGCGAAGGTCGCCGAGCCGGCACCTGCCGCGCCCGCCGGCGCAGGGCCTGCACCTGCTCCCGCCCCGGCAGCTACGCCGGAGAAGGCGTGCGAGCCGGCGGCGTTCGACGAGCCGCGCTGGGTCAAGCACACACTCGATCGCCTGCAGGCCTGGGGTTTCAACACCATCGGCAACTGGAGCGAACTGCCGCTGGGGCAGGCCGAGCGCGTGCCCTACACCCTGCCGCTGTCGATCAGTGGCGACTACCAGACCATCAGCACCGGCCTGGACTGGTGGGGCGGCATGCCCGATCCGTTCGACCCGCGCTTTGCCATGGCCACCGAGCGGGCCGTGGCGATCACCGCCCGCGATCACCGTGATGACCCCTGGCTGATGGGCTATTTCGCCGACAACGAACTGGCCTGGGCACACCCGGAGCCGGGGCCGCGTGGGCGTTACGCCCTGGCCTATGGCACGCTGCGCCTGACCACCGATGTACCGGCCAAGCGCGCCTTCCTCAAGCAGCTGCGCGACAAGTACCGCAATCACCAAGGCCTGTCCAAGGCCTGGGGGATCGAACTGGCGGCCTGGGAACTGATGGAGGACCCGGGCTTCGAGGCGCCGCTGCCGAGCGAGCAGTACCCGGCCATCGAAAAGGATCTGCAGCGCTTCCAGCAGCTGTTCGCCGACACCTATTTCAAGACCATCGCCGATTCGCTCAAGTGGCACGCGCCCAACCACCTGCTGCTGGGCGGTCGCTTCGCCATCAGCACGCCGGAAGCGGTGGCTGCCTGCGCGCAGTACTGCGATGTCATGAGCTTCAACTTCTACACCCGCGAACCGCAGCACGGCTATGACTTCGCCGCCCTGCGGGCGCTGGACAAACCGCTGCTGATCGGCGAATTCCACTTCGGCTCCCGTGACCGCGGGCCGTTCTGGGGCGGCGTCAGCGAGGTGTACGATGAATCGCAGCGTGCCCCGGCCTACGCCCACTTCCTCAAGCAGGCGCTGGCCGAGCCGTCGATTGTCGGCGCGCACTGGTTCCAGTACCTCGACCAGCCCGTGACCGGCCGCCTGCTCGACGGCGAGAACGGTCATTTCGGCCTGGTGGGCATCACCGACCGGCCGTTCGGCACGTTCGTCGGCGCGGTGCGCAAGACCAACATCGACCTGGGCACCTGGTTTCTCGAGGCTGTTGCCGCGCAGGCCGGCAGTGCCGCAGAACCGGCGAAGGCCACCGGCAACGAAAAGAAGGATTGAGGCATGCAGATTCAGGGCTATTTCGACCTCCGCTTCGAGGCGGTCAAGGACGCGTTCGCCGCCTTGTTCGAGGACCCGCAGGAGCGGGGCGCCGCGTTGTGCGTCCAGGTCGGCGGGGAGACGGTCCTGGATATCTGGGCCGGCACGGCCGACAAGGACGGCCAGCAGGCCTGGCACAGCGACACCATCCTGAATCTGTTTTCCTGCACCAAGACCTTCACGGCCGTTACCGCGCTGCAGCTGGTGGGGGAGGGCAAGCTGGAACTCGATGCCCCGGTGGCGCGCTACTGGCCGGAATTCGCCGCTGCCGGCAAGGAACGCATCACCCTGCGCCACCTGCTGTGCCACCAAGCAGGCCTGCCGGCGCTGCATGAGCTGCTGCCGGCCGAGGCGCTGTACGACTGGGAGGCGATGACCACCGCGCTGGCGGCGGAAACGCCCTGGTGGTCCTTGGGCGAAGGCCACGGTTATGCGCCGATCACCTACGGCTGGCTGGTGGGCGAGGTGCTGCGTCGGGTCGAAGGCCGTGGCCCGGGCGAATCCATCGTGGCCCGCACCGCCAGGCCCCTGGGACTGGACTTCCATGTGGGCCTGGCGGACGACGAATTCCACCGGGTGGCGATGATCTCCCGGGGCAAGGGCAACGTCGGCGATGCCGCGGCCCAGCGCCTGCTCAAGGTGACCATGAGCGACGCCACGGCGCTCAGCACCCGTGCCTTCACCAACCCGCCGTCGATCATGACCAGCACCAACAAGCCGGAATGGCGGCGCATGCAGCAGCCGGCGGCCAACGGCCACGGCAACGCCCGCAGCCTGGCGGGGTTCTACAGCGGCCTGCTGGACGGTCGCCTGCTGGAGAGCGAACTGCTGGATGAGCTGACCCGCGAGCACTGCGTGGGCGAGGACAAGACCCTGCTGACCCGCACCCGCTTCGGCCTGGGCTGCATGCTCGACCAGCCGGATGTGCCCAACGCCACCTACGGCATGGGGCCGCGTGCGTTCGGTCACCCGGGGGCCGGGGGCTCCATCGGTTTTGCCGATCCCGAGCGCGACGTCGCTTTTGGGTTTGTAATCAACAATCTAGGACCGTTCGTCTTAATGGACCCCCGTGCGCAGAAACTTGCGCGCGTATTGGCTGATTGTTTGTAGAAAGCTCGGCTAAACTCCGGCCACTGTTGCAGGTTTCGCCTGCAAGCTGGCCATTTGCTGGCTTTTCCAAGATTGTCTACGTGTGGATGACCGATGCTCGCTAACAAAACGATCGCCCTTGCCCTTTGTTTGCTGGTCGCAGGTTGCGCCGGTTCCGAGAAATCCAAACCCAAGCCCGTTCCCATGCCGCCTCCAGAAGTGACCCAGGCGTGGCTGGACGATTACGAGCCGCAAGTGCGCGACGCCATCAAGGACAGCCATTTCGAGCTGGAGCGTCGGGAAAACGTACTGGTCATCACCGCCCCGGTGAAAGGCACCTTCAACCCGGACCGCCCGAGCATGCTGATGCCGGTGACCCTGGGTCCGATCAGCCGCGTGGCCAAGCTGCTGGAACACGACAAGAAGATCGCCGTGCTGGTCATCGGCCATGCCGACAGCAGCGGTGCGGCTGCCCTGAACCGTGAGCTGAGCCACGAGCGCGCCCGCGCCTTCACCGCCATCTTCCGCCTGAGCGGCCTCAAGCAGGATCGCCTGATGGTCCAGGGCATGGGGTCGGACATGCCTCGCGCGGCCAACGACAGCCTCGAAGGCCGTGAACTCAACCGCCGGGTCGAGATCATCATGACCGCCCAGAACACCATGAAGGCCCTGGTCGCCCAGTACAGCCAGCCGGCGCCCGCCACCACCCCGGTGGTGGCCAAGGCCGACGAGACCAAACCCGAGAAGGGCAAGTCCGCGAAAACCACGGCTGACAAGGGCAAGGCCATTGCCGGCAAGCAAGTGGTTGTCGCAGATCAACCCAAGTAATTCGCGGCGGGGTAAGCTAGGGTCTGCCTGACTTCGAGAGCTCAGCCATGACCCAGACCCTGGCCGATATGCGCCGTGATTACACCCGCGACGGTTTGAGCGAAGCCGATGCACCGCTCGAGCCGTTCGCCCTGTTCCAGCGGTGGTTCGCTGATGCGGTGAAGACCGAGCAGCTGCCCGTCGAACCCAACGCCATGACCCTCGCCACCGTCGATGCCGACGGTCGCCCGCACTGCCGGGTGCTGCTGCTCAAGGGCCTGGATGCTCGGGGCTTCACCTTCTTCAGCAACTATGACGGCGCCAAGGGCCAGCAACTGGCGGCCCGTCCGTTCGCCGCCATGACTTTCTTCTGGCCCAGCCTGGAGCGCCAGGTGCGCATCGAAGGGGCGGTCGAGCGGGTTTCCCCGGCCGAGTCCGATGCCTATTTCCAGGTCCGCCCCCTGGGCAGCCGCCTGGGCGCCTGGGCGTCGCCCCAGAGCCGGGTGATTACCGGGCGGGAAGAGCTCGAGGAACTGCTGGCGCAGACTGAACGGCGCTTCCTGGACCAGACCCCGCATTGCCCTCCCCACTGGGGCGGCTACCGCTTGCTGCCGGACCGCATCGAGTTCTGGCAGGGGCGCCCGAGCCGCCTGCATGACCGCCTCAACTATCGCCTGCAGGGCGATACCTGGAGCCGGGAGCGCCTGGCGCCCTGATCGCCGGGTCCCTGGTTCCCGCCTGACAGGCCTACAATGGCGGCCTCGTTTTGGAGGCCGCCTGCATGCTCGAGCTCGATTCCACCCTGGCGCAGCATATCGTTGACCGCGCCATGGCCATCCTGCCCCACAACATCAATGTGATGGATGCCCAGGGCATGATCATCGGCAGCGGTGATCGTGCGCGCCTGCACACGCGTCACGAGGGGGCCCAGCTGGTGCTGGCCAACCGCCGTGTGGTGGAGATCGACGAGCAGGCCGCCGCCTGCCTGCGTGGCGTCAGGCCGGGGGTCAACCTGCCGTTGCTGCATGCCGAGCAGTTGATCGGCGTGCTCGGCATCACCGGCGCGCCGGAGACCGTCAGGCCCTATGCCGAACTGGTGCGCATGGCCGCCGAGATGCTGGTGGAGCAGCGCCAGCTCCAGGCCGAGCGGCACTGGCAGCGGCACCAACTGGAAGCCTGGTTGCGCCAGCTGTTCGATGCCGGCGTGCCGCTGGCCGCCCTCGGAGCTGAGGCCGAGCGCCTCGGTGTGCCGCTGGCCTGGCCGCGGCAGGTGTGCCTGCTGGAACTGTGTGAGGAGGGTGACCCACTGCCGCGCCAGGCGCGCCTGTTGTCCGCCTTGGCGGGCAAGAGCGAACACCTGTGCGCGCCGTTGGGGGCGCGCGAACTACTCTGGTGCCGGCCGCTGCTTTCAGGGCGCGGCGACGGCGCCTGGCTGGCCCAGGCCGACGAGCGTGACTGGGGCGTGCATCGCCTGCTGGTCAGCGACCCGCTGCACAGCTTGAGCGATCTGCGCGAGGCCTGTCTGGCGCTGCGTGACCTGCAGGCCTACGGCCGGGCGCGTCACCCCGAGGTGCGCCTGCTGCGCCTGGAGGAACAGCGCCTGCCCACGCTGCTGTATGCGCAGCGCCACAGCTGGCTGCTGCAGGGGTGGCTGGCACCGCTCAAGCAGATGCTGGCCCAGGACAGCAACGGCAGCCTGCGCGAAACCCTGGAAGCCTGGTGCCTGCACGACGGCCAGGTACAGGCCTGTGCCCAGGCCCTGGGTATCCACCGCAACACCCTGCGTTATCGCCTGGAACGCATCGCGGAGCTGAGCGGCGTCGACCTGACGCGGCTCGACCAGCGCCTGCAGCTGTCTCTGGGTGTCGGGTTGCTGGAGCGCTGATGGCAGGTTGACTGTGCGTGCGCACAGGAAATCGGTCTTTTGCTACTGTCCGTTGGTGCGCAGGCACAGAGCGTTGCCGTTGGGCCTGAGTGACAATGGGCCGCCAACTGGCACTTCACACCCATAACAACAACGAGGAGACCGGCATGCTTCTGGTCCTGATTCTGGTGGCGCTGATCGCGTTCATCGTGCTGTCCACTACCCGCCTCAAATTGCACCCCTTCCTCGCCCTGCTGGCCGCTGCCTTCATCGCCGGCTTCGCGTACCAGGTTCCCCACGGCGAAATCGTCAAGACCATCACCGCCGGCTTTGGCGGCATCCTGGGTTACATCGGCATCGTCATCGTGCTCGGCACCATCATCGGGGTGATCCTCGAGCGCAGCGGCGCGGCGATCACCATGGCGGAGACCGTGATCAAGTTGCTCGGCGAGCGTTTCCCGACCCTGACCATGTCGATCATCGGCTACCTGGTCTCGATCCCGGTGTTCTGCGATTCCGGCTACGTGATCCTCAACTCCCTGAAGAACGCGCTGGCGGCCCGGATGAAGATTTCCGTGGTGGCGATGAGCGTGGCCCTGGCCACCGGCCTGTACGCCACCCACACCTTCGTGCCGCCGACGCCGGGTCCGATTGCTGCCGCGGGCAACCTGGGGCTGGATTCCAGCCTGGGCCTGGTGATCGCCGTGGGCTTGCTGGTGTCGTTCGTCACCGCGCTGGCGGGGATGTGGTGGGCGAACCGTTTTGTCGGCAAGGACATTGCCCTGGAAGACGACGGCCTACCTCTGCCGGCCGAGGAAGATTTCGCCGAACTCAAGGCGCGCTACGGCACCCTGCCGACGGCGTTCCAGGCGTTTGCTCCCATCTTCGTACCGATCGCGCTGATCTGCCTGGGTTCGGTGGCAGCGTTCCCCAGCAAGCCGCTGGGAGAGGGCGCGTTCTTCTCCATGCTGGCGTTCCTTGGCCAACCGGTCGTCGCGCTGCTGGTCGGTCTGGCGCTGGCTTGCACATTGCTCAAGGGCAAAGGCAAGCGTCAGCAACTGCATGATCGGGTGGCCGAGGGGATTCTTTCTGCCGCGCCGATTCTCCTGATCACCGGTGCCGGTGGTGCGTTCGGCGCCATGCTGAAGATCACCCCGCTGGGCGATTACCTGGGGACCACGCTGTCGGCGCTGGGCATTGGCCTGTTCATGCCGTTCGTGGTCGCCGCTGCGCTGAAGACCGCCCAGGGTTCCACCACTGTGGCCCTGGTGACCACCTCGGCCCTGGTGGCGCCGCTGCTCGGCCAGCTGGGCCTGGACAGCGAAATGGGCCGTGTGCTGACCGTCATGGCGATCGGTGCGGGCGCGATGACTGTTTCCCACGCCAACGACAGCTTCTTCTGGGTGGTGACCCAGTTCAGCCGCATGACCGTCGCCACGGCCTATCGCGCGCAGACCGTTGCTACGCTGATTCAGGGCGTGGTCGGTATCCTCACCGTCTGGCTGCTGAGCCTGGTGCTGCTGTAATCCGCTCTATCGCGGGGCGCCTGCGGGCGCCTCGCTGCCTCCGAGGTCGATCTATGAAAATCGTTATTGCCCCTGATTCGTTCAAGGAAAGCCTGAGCGCCCCGGATGTGGCTGCGGCCATCGCCAAGGGCTGGGCCCAGGTGTTTCCCGAGGCCGAGCTGTGCTTGCGGCCGATGGCGGACGGCGGCGAAGGCACCGTGGATGCCTTGCTTGCCGCCACCGGCGGCGAGCGCCGCGAGTTGCAGGTCAGCGGCCCGCTGGGCGCGCCGGTCCAGGCGCACTGGGGCTGGCTCGACGGCCAGACCGCAGTCATCGAGATGGCCGCGGCCAGCGGCCTGCACTGGGTGCCGCGTGAGCAGCGCGACGCCACCATCACCAGCAGTTTCGGCACCGGTGAACTGATCCGCGCCGCGCTGGACGAAGGCGCCCAGCGCATCATCCTCGGCCTGGGCGGCAGCGCCACCAACGACGGCGGCGCCGGCCTGTTACAGGCCCTGGGCGCGCGCTTCCTCGATGCCGACGGACAGGTACTGGCACCCGGTGGTGCGGCGCTGGCCGGTCTGGCCCGGGTCGATCTGTCGCAACTCGATGCGCGTCTGGGCACGGTGCAGGTGGACGTGGCGGCGGATGTCGACAACCCGCTGTGCGGGCCGCGCGGTGCGTCGGCGGTGTTCGGGCCGCAGAAGGGCGCCGATGCCCGTCAGGTCGAGCTGCTGGATGCCGCCCTGGGGCACATGGCCAAGGTGGTGGCCGCGGCCCTGGGCAAGGATGTCAGCGAAGAGCCGGGTGCTGGTGCTGCCGGCGGCCTGGGTTTTGCTGCCAAGGCGTTCTTCGGCGCGCGTTTCCGTCCTGGCATCGAACTGGTGGCCGAACTCTCCGGCCTGGCCGAGAGCATGGCGGGTGCCGACCTGGTGATCACCGGCGAAGGCCGGCTCGATGCCCAGAGCCTGCACGGCAAGACGCCGGTGGGTGTCGCCCGGGTGGCCCGGGCTGCCGGCGTTCCGGTGATCGCCCTGGCGGGCAGCCTGGGCGAGGGTTACCAGCGTGTGTACGAGGTCGGTATCGAGGCCGCGTTCAGCCTGACGCCCGGTCCCGTGACCCTGGAGCAGGCCTGTGCGACCGCCGCCGACGAGTTGCAGGCGCGAGCCGCCGATATCGCCCGGGTCTGGAACATGGCGCAACAGCTTCGTCCCTGAGGATCGGAACCCGAATCGTCTATTGTTTTCTACAGTCGTGACATCTCGGGCCGCGGCCGGTCTAATGGAATCATATCCACTGGAGGAATCACTATGCGTAAACCCTCTCTGCTCCTCGTCTCCTTCGCGGCTATGGCTCTGTTGCTAAGCGGGTGCCAGTCCAGCCTGACGGGCGATACCTATACGCGCGACGAAGCGCGCACTGTCCAGACCGTGCGCATGGGCACCATCGAGTCGTTGCGACCGGTGAAAATCGAGGGCACCAAGACGCCCATCGGCGCCGGTGCCGGTGCGGTGGTCGGCGGCGTGGCCGGTAGCGGTATCGGCGGTGGGCGCGGCAGTGCCGTGGCAGCGGTGATCGGTGCCGTGGCCGGTGGCCTGCTCGGTGCCGCGACAGAAGAGGGCATCACCCGCACCCAGGGCGTGGAAATCACCGTGCGCGAAGACGACGGCACCATGCGCGCCTACGTCCAGGAAGTCGAAGAGAACCAGGTGTTCCGTGTCGGCGAGCGGGTTCGCATCCTGACCGTGAACGGCACCAGCCGCGTCTCTCACTGACCGGTGAACGAGCCGGATCAGCGCAGGCTGATCCGGCTTTTTATTGCCCGTATTTTTTCAGTCGCTCGGGCCGTCGAGAACGCCATGCGAAAAAAGCCGGGAGTTTTTCGTAATAGTTCTATTCATGACCTTAGATTGATAGGTATGGATAATCGTCGATTGACTCGATTCCAGGAACGGCATCGAGCAGGTTGCAGTCAACTGAGCTGCGCTGAAACGAGGGTGCGCCAACAGAGGTGTACAGGCTAACGGACCGCCGCAACAGACCGGTGGGCATACAGAGGAGTTACGTGTATGACGCTTGCGCTGATCGTCGCCTTGCCATTTCTGGGCATGTTTTTGCCACTGCTGGTCGAGCGTCAGGGACGCCTGGCCTGTGGCGCAGCGGCGGCGGTCGCACCCCTGGCGGCGCTGATCCTGTTGCTGATGCAACTGCCGAGCGTGTTCGAGGGCGAGGTGCTGCTGGCCAGGGTCGACTGGCTGCCTGCCCTGGGCCTCAACCTCAGCCTGCGCCTGGATGGCCTGGGTTTCCTGTTCGCGCTGCTGATCCTCGGCATTGGTCTGCTGGTCATTCTCTACGCCCGCTACTACCTCTCCCAGCAGGAGGCCATGGGGCGCTTCTTCGCCTTCCTGCTGCTGTTCATGGGTGCCATGCTGGGTGTGGTCCTCTCGGAAAACCTGCTGCTGCTGCTGATGTTCTGGGAGCTGACCAGCCTCTCCTCGTTCCTGCTGATCGGTTTCTGGAGCGGCCGCTCGGATGCTCGCCGCGGTGCGCGCATGGCCCTGGCGGTGACCGGAGGAGGGGGCCTGGCGCTGCTGGCAGGCATCCTGCTGGTGGGGCATATCGTCGGCAGCTTCGAGCTGAGCGAGGTGCTCGCCGCCGGTGACCTGATCCGCGCCCACGACCTGTACCCGGTGGCGTTGGTGCTGATACTGCTGGGGGTATTCACCAAGTCCGCGCAGTTCCCGTTCCACTTCTGGCTGCCCTACGCAATGGCGGCGCCCACGCCGGTCTCGGCCTATCTGCACTCGGCGACCATGGTCAAGGCCGGGGTCTTCCTGCTGGCGCGGCTGTACCCGGCACTCGCCGGCTCGGAGTGGTGGTTCTACCTGGTCAGCATGACCGGCCTGCTGACCCTGGTGGTGGGCGCCTGCATGGCGCTGTTCCAGCACGACCTCAAGGGGTTGCTGGCGTACTCGACCATCAGCCACCTGGGGCTGATCACCCTATTGTTCGGCCTCGACACCCAGCTGGCGGCGGTGGCCGCAGTGTTCCATATCATCAACCACGCCACCTTCAAGGCTTCCCTGTTCATGGCCGCCGGGATCATCGACCACGAGACGGGCAGCCGCGACATGCGGGTCATACGCGGCCTGTGGCGCTACATGCCACACACCGCCTTGCTGGCGATGGTCGCGGCCTCGGCGATGGCCGGGGTGCCGTTGCTCAACGGCTTCCTGAGCAAGGAGATGTTCTTCAACGAGACCCTCAACCAGGACCTGCTCGGCGGCTTCAACTGGGTGATCCCGGCGGCCGCGACCCTGGCCGGGGTGTTCTCGGTGGCCTATTCGCTGCGCTTCATCCATGACGTGTTCTTCAATGGCCAGACTACCGACCTGCCGGTCTACCCGCCCCACGAGCCGCCGCGCTACATGAAGATCCCGGTGGAAATCCTGGTCTTCCTCTGCCTGCTGGTGGGGGTGGTGCCGGTCTATACCATCGCCCCGTTGCTGGCGGCCGCGGCCTCGGCCAGCCTGGGCGGCGAGCTGCCGGCATACAGCCTGGCGATCTGGCACGGTTTCAACCTGCCGCTGATGATGAGCTTCGTGGCCCTGGCCGGCGGCGTGCTCCTGTACGTGTTCCGCACCCCGCTGTTCCGCTGGTACGAAGGGCTGCCGGACATCGATTCGACCGAGGTCTTCGAGCGGGTCATGACCCGTCTGGGTAACGCCTCCCGTGGTCTTACCGGTCACCTGGAAAACGGCTCCCTGCAACGCTACCTGGCCTGGATGCTGGGCGGCGCGGCGGTGCTGGTGATCGTCGCCCTGGGGCCTCTGCGGCCGTTGACCGGCAGCGCCGGGCTGACGCCCCTGGACGGGATCACCGCGCTCGGCATGTTCATCCTGATGGCCACCGCCGTGTGCACGGTGATCTTCCACCGCCAGCGCCTGGTGGCCCTGCTGATCTTCAGCGGCGCCGGGCTGATGGTGGCCCTGCTGTTCGCACGTTTCTCCGCACCGGACCTGGCCCTGACCCAGGTGTCGGTGGAGGTGGTGACCATCATCCTGCTGATGCTGGCGGTGTTCTTCACCCCCGACATGACCCCCGTGGAGTCCAGCAGCCTGCGCGCCCTGCGTGATTTCCTGCTGGCCGGCGCCACGGGCATCCTGGTGGCCCTGCTGGTCTATGCGGTGCTCACCCGGCCCTACGACAGCATCGCCTCGTTCTTCCTCGAAAACAGCGTGTCGGGCGGTGGCGGGACCAACGTGGTGAACGTGATCCTGGTGGACTTCCGCGGCTTCGATACCCTGGGCGAGATCTGCGTCCTGGCGATCGCCGCGGTCGGCATCTACGCCTTGCTGCATGGCCTGCACCTGCCGCACCCGGACCGCGACCTGAACGGCCGCCCCTGGTCGCCCGACAGCCACCCGATGATTCTCGACAAGCTGTCGCGGGTGATCCTGCCCCTGGCGCTGATGGTCTCGGCGTTCATCTTCCTGCGCGGGCACAACCTGCCCGGCGGCGGCTTCATCGCCGGCCTGATCACTGCGGTCGCGCTGATCCTGCAGTACATCTCCCACGGCGTGACCTGGACCGAGACCCGCCAGCCATTCAGTTACCACGGCATCGCCGGCAGCGGCATCCTCATCGCCGGGCTCACCGGCCTGGGCAGCTGGGTGTTCGGCTTCCCGTTCCTGACCTCGGCCTTCGATCATTTCCACATTCCGCTGATCGGCGAGATCGAACTGGCCACGGCGCTGCTTTTCGACCTGGGGGTCTACCTGGCGGTAGTCGGGGCGACCTTGCTGATCCTGTCCAACATCGGTCACGTCGGGCAGGACGAATCCTTCAAGGAGGTGGAGTGATATGGAAGCGTTATATGCCATCACCCTGGGCGTGCTGAGTGCCAGTGGGGTCTACCTGTTGTTGCGCGCCCGGGTGTTCCCCGTGGTGCTCGGCCTGACCCTGATTTCCTACGCGGTGAACCTGTTCCTGTTCGCCATGGGGCGCCTGGGCAGCGGCGGCGCGGCGGTGATCGGCGTGAGCCGCGAATACGCCGACCCGTTGCCCCAGGCCCTGGTGCTGACCGCCATCGTCATCGGCTTCGCCATGACTGCGTTCGTGGTGGTGCTGTCTCTGCGTGGGCAGGGTGAGTTGAAGACGGATCACGTCGACGGCGAGGAGCCTCGCGGATGAATCATGTGTTGATCCTGCCCGTCCTCCTGCCGATGTTCATGGGCGCGCTGCTGCTGGTTGCCCACCGCCTGGGCAAGCCGGCCAAGCGCGTCCTGTCGCTGGCGGCGACCTTCGCGCTGCTACCGATTGCCGCCTACCTGGCCCTGCTGGCAGGGGACGGCGAGCTGCGGGTGTACGCCCTCGGCAACTGGCAGCCGCCGTTCGGCATCATCCTGGTGCTCGACCGCCTGAGCGCCGTGCTGTTGCTGGTCACCTCGGTGCTGGCGGGGTTCTCGGCGCTGTACGCGACCCGCGGGGACGATGAGCGCGGCCCCAATTTCCATGCGCTGTTGCAGTTCCAGCTCCTGGGCATCAACGGCTCGTTCCTCACCGGTGACCTGTTCAACCTGTTCGTGTTCTTCGAAATCCTGCTGATTTCCTCCTACGCCCTGCTGGTGCATGGCAACGGTGCGGCGCGGATCAAGGCGGGCCTGCACTACGTGGTACTGAACCTGTTGGGCTCGTCGTTCTTCCTGATCGGCGTGGGCCTGCTCTACGGCCTCACCGGCACGCTGAACATGGCCGACCTGGCGCAACGCGTGGCCGCCGCCGATCCCGAGCAGGCGCCGTTGCTGGCCGCGGCCGCCTACCTGCTGCTGATAGTGTTCGGCCTCAAGGCGGCGATCCTGCCGTTGTACTTCTGGTTGCCCAGGGCTTACGCCGCTGCCAGCGCACCGGTGGCAGCGCTGTTCGCGGTCATGACCAAGGTCGGCCTGTACGCGATCCTGCGGGTGTTCACCCTGGTCTTCGGCGCGGAGGCGGGGGCCCTGGCCAACCTGGCCCACGGGCTGCTCTGGTGGATGGCGGCCCTGACCATCATCGCCGGGGTGATCGGTGCCCTGGCGGCGCAGCAGCTCCAGCCACTGCTGGGGTATCTGGTGGTGGTGTCGGTAGGCACGCTGCTGGCGGGCATCGCCCTGGGCAGCGCCGATGGCCTGGCAGCCGCGCTCTATTACCTGGTGCACAGCACGCTGATCACTGGGGCGCTGTTCCTGCTCGCCGACCTGGTGGTACGCCAGCGGGGCGAGGTGGGCGGTGACCTGACCCAGGCACGGGCGGTGAGCCAGCCGTTGCTGCTGGGGACTCTGTTCTTCGCCGCGGCGATTTCCGTGGCCGGCCTGCCGCCGTTCTCCGGCTTCATCGGCAAGCTGCTGTTGCTCACTGCCGTGCCCTCCGGTCCGCAGGCGCTGGTGCTGTGGCCGATCCTGCTGATCGGCGGCCTGGGCATGCTGATCGCCCTCAGCCGGGCGGGCAGCACCCTGTTCTGGCGGGGCGATACACCGCCTGCGGAGGCGAGCGGCATCCGCTGCGACGGTGGGCGCCTGCTGGCAGCCGGTGGCCTGTTGCTGGCCAGCGTGGCCCTGGTGGTCGCTGCACAGCCGGTGCTGGCGTACCTGCAGGCCACGGCCGAGCAATTGCTGACGCTGCAACCCTATCTGTCCATCGTTCGTGGAGGTGGCGAATGAAGCGCTGGTTACCGCACCCGGTCCTGAGCCTCCTGCTGCTCCTGCTCTGGCTGCTGCTGGTCAATACCGTCAACCCGGGGCAACTGCTGCTGGGGGCCTTTCTCGGCTGGCTGATTCCGCTGGTCACGCGCCATTTCCTGCTCGACGTGCCGCCGGTGCGCAAGCCGATCGCCCTGTGCCTGTTCATGGCCAAGGTGTTCTACGACATCGTGGTGGCCAACCTGCATGTCGCCCGCCTGGTGCTCGGGCCGCCGCACCGGCTGCGCCCGGCGTTCGTCGAAGTGCCGATGGCGATCGAGCACAACTTCGTGCTGGCGGTGCTGACCAGCATCCTCTCGCTGACCCCCGGCACCGTCTCGGCCGGGCTCAGCGCCGACCACAAGACCCTGCTGCTGCACGGCCTGGACATCCCGGACGAAGACGCGCTGATCGCCGCGCTGAAGGAGCGCTACGAAACCCCGCTGCTGGAGATATTCGAATGCTCGCCTACGTGATTCCCTTCGCCCTGTGCCTGCTCGGTCTCGCCGCGGTGCTGAACGTCCTGCGCCTGATTCGCGGGCCGAGCCTGCCGGACCGGGTGCTGGCGCTGGACACGCTGTACATCAACGGCCTGGCGCTGATCGTGCTGTACGGCATCTGGCTGCAATCGGACCTGTTCTTCGAAATCGCCCTGCTGATCGCGGTCATGGGCTTCGTCAGTACCGTGGCGGTGTGCAAGCACATGCTGCACGGCGACATCATCGATTGAGGAGCGCCCCATGCCATTGTGGATCGAACTGCTGGTTTCCCTGTTCCTGATCATCGGCAGCGTGTTCGCGCTGATCGGTGCCATCGGCCTGTACCGCCTGCCGGATTTCTACACCCGCCTGCACGGCCCAACCAAGGCTACAACGCTCGGCGTGGGAGGCGTGCTGATCGCCTCGATGATCTTCTTCGCCGGCAAGGACGGCAGCGTCAGCCTGCATGAACTGCTGATCACCCTGTTCCTGTTCATCACCGCGCCGGTCAGCGCGCACATGCTGGCCAAGGCCGCGATCCAGCAACAGGTGCGCCTGGACAAGCGCACCCGCGGGCAGCCCTGGGACTCCTGACCCGTTCAGTTTTGCTCGGTCACTGTGCCTGTCTGTACCGAGCATCTCGCTCTAGACTGATGGTTTGAACGGCGAGTGGTGACTATGAGCGGGCAGGGAAGAACACTGGCGGTCGTCTGCCTGGTGGTGGCCATGGCCCTGTGGGGCAGCTCGTTCATCGCCCTGAAGCTGGCCTTCGCCGAACTGCCACCGCTGTGGGTGATCTTCGGGCGCATGCTGCTCGGCAGCCTGATCTTCCTCCTGGCCTGGCCTGGCGCTGGCGCGGCCGCATCGAGTACCGCCGCGGCGACTGGAAGTACCTGCTGGCCCTGGCGGCCTGCGAACCCTGCCTGTATTTCATCTTCGAAGCCCTGGCGCTGCAGAACACCAGCGCTTCCCAGGCCGGCATGATCACCGCGCTGCTGCCGCTGCTGGTGGCGGTGGGCGCTTTCGTCTGCCTGCGCGAGCGCATCAGCCGCACCACCCTGGCGGGTTTCCTGCTGGCGGTGGTGGGGGCGGTCTGGCTGAGCCTGTCGGGGGAGGCGGACGAACACGCCCGCAACCCGCTGCTGGGCAACTTCTACGAATTCCTCGCGATGCTCTGCGCCACCGGCTACACCCTGCTGCTCAAGCGCCTGTCCGAACGCTATTCGGCGTTCTTCCTGACAGCGATGGTGGCGTTCGTCGGCAGCGTATTCTTCTTGCCCCTGGCGGCCTGGACCGCACCGTTCCCCACGCAGATCAGCCCACTGGCCCTGGGCGCGGTGATCTACCTGGGCGTGATCGTCACCGTGGGCGCCTATGGTCTGTACAACTACGGCGTGAGCCGGATGCCGGCTAGCCAGGCGTCCGGGTTCGTCAACCTGATTACGGTGTTCACCCTGCTGTTCGCCATGCTGCTGCTCGGCGAAAGCCTGAACACCGTGCAACTGCTGGCGGCCGCCCTGGTGTTCGCTGGGGTGGCCCTGAGCCAGTGGCGCAGCGCGCCGCCGGTACCGGCCGGTATTCTGGATTGAGGGAGGCATGACCATGATCTGTTCGCGTACCTGGGCCCGTGAGGCGGTGCGTATCATCGAGGCGGATTTCCAGCGTAGCGCCGATACCCACCTGATTCCCCTGGCCTTGCCCGGTTTTCCGGGCGTCGAGCTGTATTTCAAGGACGAGTCGAGCCACCCTACGGGCAGCCTCAAACACCGACTGGCGCGCTCGCTGTTCCTCTACGCACTATGCAACGGCTGGCTCAAGCCCGGTGCGCCGGTGATCGAGGCCTCCAGCGGCTCCACGGCGATTTCCGAGGCGTACTTCGCGCGGCTGCTGGGCCTGCCGTTCATCGCGGTGATGCCGGCCACCACGTCCCAGGAGAAGATCGCCCAGATCGCCTTCTACGGCGGCCAGAGCCACCTGGTGCAGGACCCGACGCAGATCTACGCCGAGTCCGAGCGCCTGGCCCGGGAAACCGGCGGCCACTTCATGGACCAGTTCACCTACGCCGAACGGGCGACCGATTGGCGCGCGAACAACAACATCGCCGAATCGATCTTCCAGCAATTGCGCTGCGAGCGTTACCCCGAGCCGGCGTGGCTGGTGTCCAGCCCCGGCACCGGCGGCACCCTGGCGACGCTGGGGCGTTACGTGCGCTACCGCCAGCACGGCACCCGGGTGTTCTGCGCCGATGCCGAACGCTCGGTGTTCTTCGATTACTACCGCAACGGTGACGCCAGCCTGACCCTGGCCTGCGGATCACGGATCGAGGGCATTGGCCGGCCACGGGTCGAAGCCTCGTTCCTGCCGTCGGTGATCGATGCCATGTGCAAGGTACCGGATGCCTGGTCCCTGGCGGCCATGCAGTACCTGGCCCAGCGCCTGGGGCGGCGCGTGGGCGGCTCCAGCGGCACCAACCTGATCGGCGCCCTGCGGGTCGCCCAGCACATGCAGGCCGCGGGCGAATCGGGCTCGGTGGTGGCGATTCTCTGCGACAGCGGCGAGCGCTACGCCACCACCTATTACGATGACCACTGGCTGCACAGCCACGGTTTCGCCCTCGCACCCCTGACGGCAGCGGTGGCCAATTGCGCGGAGCGGGGCGTGGCCTTGCCGGTCGAACTGGCCACCGCGGGCTTGGGAGAGCAGGCGTGAGTGAGTTGAACATTCGGATGGCGGTGCCGGGCGATATCGAGCGCCTGTGCAGCCTGATCCTGGAACACGGGCCCAACCCCTGGAATCACCTGCCGCCCGACGAGGTGAGGGCGCACCTGAACGGCATCGCCGATGGCGGCGTGCAGGCCGTGCTGGCGGAGCGGGACGGGGAAATCGTGGGCTTCGTCAGCTACCAGCGTTCCCGTCATTTCGCGCGTTATCAGCCGCCGACGCGGCGGGACAGCGAACATGCCTATATCTGCGAGGCGGTCACGCACCGGGCCGTGGCCGGGCAGGGGTTGGGTTCGCGCTTGCTGAACCAGGCAGTGGCAGGCTTGGTCGAGCAGGGTATCGCCGACATCTACATCGACCGCCATGAAGAGAATGCCGCCTCGGCCGGCATGATGCGCAAGGCCGGCTTCGTCGCGATCGACACCTATACTGACCTGCAGCGCCGGCCCAACGGTTCGCGCCGGACCACGGTGTGCTGCTTCCGCGTGGCCTGAGCTTCTGGCCGGCACCCCAGGGTCAGGAGGACGGATGATTCGATGCAAGCGGGTATACGAGGCGCCGGAGCCCGAGGATGGGCAGCGGGTGCTGGTGGATCGCCTATGGCCACGGGGCATCGCCAAAGCGGCGGCGCACCTGGATGACTGGGTGCCGGCAGTGGCACCCTCGACGGCATTGCGTCGCCAGTTTGGTCATGACCCGGCCGCGTTCGACACCTTTCGCACCCGCTACCGCAGCGAGCTGGCAGGGCACCCTGAGCATTGGCAGGGGCTGCTGGCGCGGGCCCGAAACGGTACGCTGACCCTGCTGTACGCCGCCCGGGACACCCGCCTGAACAACGCCCAGGTGCTGGCCGACTTCCTCGAAGACGAGCTGGACCGCAGTGGCGAGTCCAGCTCGCCGGTGTGCTACGCCGACCGCTTCCCGTAACATCCCGGCCAGTCCGGGCGAGCGGGGCTCAGTCTTCGGCGATGCCCAGCATGTCCCGCGCCACGGCTTCGGCTACGCGGATGCCGTCGACGCCGGCGGAAAGGATGCCGCCGGCATAACCCGCCCCTTCACCCGCCGGGAACAGGCCCTTGACGTTGAGGCTCTGCAGGCTCGCATCACGGGTGATGCGCAGCGGCGACGAGGTGCGGGTCTCGATACCCGTCAGCACTGCATCGTGCAGGTCGAAGCCCTTGATCTGCTTGCCGAAGGCCGGCAGCGCTTCGCGGATCGCCTCGATGGCGAAGTCCGGCAGCGACGGCGCCAGGTCACCCAGCTTCACCCCCGGCTTGTACGAAGGCTCGACGCTGCCCCACTTGCTGGATGGCCGGCCGGCGATGAAGTCGCCCACCAGTTGCCCCGGCGCCTCGTAGGTGCTGCCGCCGAGGATGTAGGCATGGGATTCCAGGCGCTCCTGCAGCTCGACACCGGCCAGCGGGCCACCCGGGTAATCCTGCTCGGGGGTGATGCCGACCACGATGCCGGCGTTGGCGTTGCGCTCGTTGCGCGAGTACTGGCTCATGCCGTTGGTGACGACCCGGTTTGGCTCGGAGGTCGCCGCCACCACCGTACCGCCCGGGCACATGCAGAAGCTGTAGACCGAGCGGCCGTTCTTGGCGTGGTGCACCAGCTTGTAGTCGGCCGCGCCCAGTTTCGGGTGGCCGGCGTACTTGCCCAGGCGCGCGCGGTCGATCAGCGACTGCGGGTGCTCGATGCGGAAACCCACCGAGAACGGCTTGGCCTCCATGAACACGCCTCGGGCATGGAGCATGCGGAAGGTGTCGCGGGAGCTGTGGCCCAGGGCCAGGATCACGTGGCGGCTGAGGATCTGCTCATCGTTGTCGAGCACCACGCCGCGCAGTTGGCCGTCTTCGATCAGCACATCGCTGACCCGCTGCTCGAAGCGCACTTCACCGCCCAGGGCCTTGATCTCTTCACGCATGGTGGCGACCACGCCGGTGAGGCGGAAGGTGCCGATGTGCGGCTTGCTGACGTAGATGATTTCCTCCGGCGCACCGGCCTTGACGAACTCCTGCAGCACCTTGCGACCCAGGTGCTTGGGGTCCTTGATCTGGCTGTACAGCTTGCCGTCGGAGAAGGTCCCGGCGCCGCCCTCGCCGAACTGCACGTTGGACTCGGGGTTGAGCACGTTCTTGCGCCACAGGCCCCAGGTGTCCTTGGTGCGCTGGCGCACTTCCTTGCCGCGCTCCAGCACGATGGGCTTGAGCCCGGCCTGGGCCAGGATCAGCGCGGCGAAGATGCCGCACGGGCCGAAACCCACCACCAGCGGCCGCTCCTCGAAACCGGCAGGCGCCTGGCCCACCGGCTTGTAGGCGATGTCCGGGGCGACGGCGAGGTGGCGGTCGTTGCTCAGGCGGGCGAGCAGGGCGGCTTCGTCGCGCACCTCGAAATCGATGGTGTAGATGAACTGCAGCTCGCTGGACTTCTTGCGCGCGTCGTAGCTGCGCTTGAACAGGGTGAAGGCCAGCAGTTCGCTGTCGTCGATGCCCAGGCGTTCGACCAGGGCCGGGCGCAGGGCATCGTCAGGGTGATCGAGGGGCAGTTTCAGTTCGGTGATGCGCAGCATGGGACGGTTCTCTCAGGGCCGGTGGCAACCCGGCAATGGGTAAAAAGGCGGCGATTATACGCGCGATTGCCGGGTGGGCGGCGAGCAGAACCGTCAGGGGTGCAGCCAGGCCTGGGTGACATCCAGCATGCGGTTGGCGAAGCCCCACTCGTTGTCGTACCAGGCCAGCATCTTCACCAGCTCGCCCTGGACCCGGGTGTGGTTGAGGTCGACCACGCAGGACAGCGGGTAGCCATTGAAGTCGCAGGACACCAGCGGCAGCTCGTTGCACTCCATCACGCCGTCCGGCAGGGCTTTCGCGCCGTCCTGCACCAGGGCGTTGAGGGCCTCGCGGCTGCACGGCCGCTCGGCGGTGAAGGTCAGGTCCAGCAGCGACACGTTGGGCGTGGGCACGCGCACCGACAGGCCGTCCAGGCGCCCGGCCAGCTCCGGCAGCACCAGGCCGATGGTCTTCGCCGCGCCGGTGCTGGTGGGGATCATCGACACCGCGGCCGCGCGGGCGCGGTAGAGGTCACTATGGGTCTTGTCGAGCAGGTTCTGGTCGTTGGTGTAGGCATGCACCGTGTTGACCAGGCCCTGGCGGATGCCGACGCCCTCGTGCAGCACCTTGGCCAGGGGCGCCAGGCAGTTGGTGGTGCAGGAAGCATTGGACACGATCTGCTGGCTGCCGAGTTGTTCATGGTTCACGCCGTAGACCACCGTCAGGTCGGCGCTGTCCAGCGGGTGCGAGAGCAGCACGCGCTGGGCGCCGGCGGTCAGGTGCTGTTCGACCTGGGCGCGGCTCTTGAGCTTGCCCGAGCATTCCAGCACCAGGTCGATACCCAGCCGGTTCCAGGGCAGATCGATCACTTCGCGCTGGTTGAGCAGGTGGATCGGCTGGCCGTTCACCTGCAGCAGGTCGTCGTGCAGGCTGATGTGGCCGCCGAAGCGGCCGAAGGTGGAGTCGAAGCGGGTCAGGTGGGTGAGGGTCGGGTAATCGCCCAGGTCGTTGATCGCGACCAGGTGGATCTTCTGTTCCAGCTGGCGCTCGAACAGGGCCCGCAGCACTGCACGGCCGATACGGCCATAGCCATTGATTGCAACGCGTAGCATCTGTCATTCCCCCGTGTCTTTTCTTCAAGCGTAGGACGGCAGGGGAGCGGGTGCGGCGGCAAACTGTGTAAGGGTGTGTAGGCGCCTCGCTGGAGGCGCCGCGGATTACTCGTTGCGGGCGCCACCGAAGTAGGCGCAACCGCGCATGACTTCGCCGTTCAGGCGCAGCTCGGCGGACAGGTGCTGCACCGCGCCGCTCATGTCATTGACGCAGCGCTGCGGCGCCACCCACAACTCCAGGCGCTGGCCATTGGCTTCGCTGGTGAGGTTGAAGCGGCTGTCGGGCAGCTGTTCTTCCAGGTAGGGCAGGGCGAGCGGTGCCTGGCCAGGGCGGTTGAGCACCAGGCCCTTGCCGCTGACCGACACGCTCCAGAACGGCTCCTGGCCGCCGGCTTGCAGGGTGGTGCGTTTGAAGTTCGGATCATCGCAGCCCTGGCCTTCGGCCTGCACGCGGTAGACCTGGGTGAGGGCCAGCTGGCCGTCCACGTTGGACTGCTTGCTGGCAGTCATGCGCCCACGCACATCGGCGAACAGCACGTCGGCACCGTCGGCGAACAGCCCCGCCGCTTCCCGCGCGATACCGGTGGTGCCGTCGTTGGCGATCAGGAAAGTGCGCTGCTCCAGGCACGGGCGGAACAGCAGTTGTCCGGCTTGCAGGCGCAGCTCGCCTTGCTGACGGATCAGATCGGCCGACGCCGTGTCCGGTTGGTCCTTGAAAACCTGGCAGCCAGCGAACACGGGCAGCAGGGCGATGATGAGCGGGCGGTACAGGCGCATCGGGGAAGGTCTCCTGGCAAGAGCGGCCACGTTACCGGCCCCCGGAAGCGATCACAAGTCAGTGCGCGCAGGTGCCGGCCAGTTGCGCAGCACCAGGTACAGCAGCGGGCCGACCGACACGAACACCAGGGTCAACAGCAGGTACGGCACGACGGCCAGGGTGGGTTTGCCCCGGCCCCGGTTGTCCTGAACCATCCACGCGCAGGCCAGGCCGGCCATGATGTACAGGTCGATCACCACCTGGGCGGTGTCCGCGCTGGCCATGAGCTGCAGGCCGAATTGCAACAACGACTGGTCGGCCTGGGCCATGACCAGCAGGGTATACGCGCTGAAAGCGATCAGGATCGCCAGCGGCAGCAGGACGTTTTTCATGGGTCTTCCTTGATGGGTAAACGGAGGATCAGTCGCGGCAGAAGCCTTCGCCCAGCTGGATCACCAGGCAGTTCTGCTTGTCCAGCAGCCACTTCATGCCGGTGGCCTCGCCATCGCCGGCCCGAATCGTCTCGGTCTTGCCGTCACGCACGAACTGGATGCCGTCCGCCTGCTCGGTGCCCTGGTAGGTGGCTGGCCCGTCCAGCGAGTGAACGGTGACCTCCACGCCGCCGGCGTTGGGCGTCAGGTCCAGCAGCGTGCCTTCCGGTCCGGTCCAGCGGCCCTGCCATTGGCTGGCGAGCGGTGGAGTGTCAGGCGTGGCTTCGGGGTTCGGTGGTGTGGATTGTTGGCAGGCGGCCAATGTGCTCAGGCTCAGAATGGCCAGGAGGCGGGAGGGCTTAAGTTGCATGAGGGCTCCTTGGAGGGCGATCAGGCGATGGGTTAACGCTGATCCTGTTCGACGACCATTAAACATAGGGCGCTGTCGTAGACAAGGCCGACGATTTCCTCTGGATTGCCGTGTTTCCGGTACCAGTCCGAGGAATCCCTGGTGTTCGTGACAGGCACATAGTCATTGAAACTGCCCATGCCACCGAAGACCTGTCGAACCGAACAAGACAGGCTGTTGAGCGTGCTCTGATCAAAGCCGTTGGTAAGCAAGTGGTCGGTGGTATGCAGGCAGCGCTCGAAGTGGTCCCGCCAGTGGGTGGGCTTGTCGAGTCGTAGCAGTTCGCACAGCGAAGCAAGGGCTGCCTGTAGTGATTCGAGTTGTTGGGGACGGAGGTTTGTTGCCATCGATGATCTGGTACACCGTGTACAGCACTTAGTGTGGGCGAGTGTTTTCGTTGAGTCTAATCCGCGATGCAGAAGGCTGGCTCCATTCCATTGGAAATGGATGAACCAAGCCATACTCCAGGTCCGCACCCGTAAAAACGGCCTGAAGTTACCCATCCCTCATCCAGAGTAGTGGGTTCATTATTCTGGAAATTCACTTTTTCGTATTCTTTACATACGGGCAGTTTTAATGGAATTGGTACTATTGCCCATAAGGTAGCACCACACCACTTGCGCTCTGACTTCAACGTTATATCGCCATTGACAGGATGGTCGCTTTCGCTCCAGCGGTGCTTGACTCCGTTGGTGTAATAAATATCGGAGGCTTTTGATGTTTTTGATTGCTGGGCGTCCGTGTGAATACCTACGCACCCGCCAATACTTATTAGGAGAGCAAGTAATGTTAGGGTTTTCATGATGATCCAGTTCTTTGATCTGAAGCAAACCTCGATCAGCAAATTTGCACTCAGGAACGGTCTGGGTGATGCGATCAGGACGTTCAGTGGGAGGGGCATGTTCAACATCCTTGTGGGTCGGTACGAGGTTGATCGAGGCGGGCTCCAGCCCACCTCAACGTAAGAAAGAGGCGTCGATAGTTTGAATACGGTGGCAGCGCGTTATAACGCCGGCTTTTCTTCCAGTGTTTTCAGGTCGTCGATCGCGTACATAAAGCCGCTGATCTTGCCTTGTTGATAGCTGGATTCCTGGCAATAGTTGTAATCATTGCGCGTCGCCGGGTCTTCATCCAGCACTGCCCGGGTGTTTGGCTTGGCGTTGAAGAACAGCGTCGAATAGTGGTCGGCGGTGCGCTGTTCTGGCTGCTTCTCGAGAATGGCCTCCAAGTGGCTGTTCCACATGCTCATGTACGTGTATTTGAAGCCGTCTTCAAAGGCGGTGAGGTCGCACGCATTGGCAATGTCCTGCTGTTTCAGTGCAACGACCTGGGTGTGTCCCGATGGGTCTCCAATCGTCACTGCTTTTTCATTCTTGTTCGGTTGCGCAGCACAGCCCGTCAGAAGGACTGCAGCCAGTAGAAGGGGGATGGTTTTCTTGAACATGTGAACGATTTCTCCTTGAGTGGCAATTAAGCACATGATCTTCGGCGCTGTGTGGTTGTTGCCGAGATCTCCTGGTGGGGCGGCAGTATGCCATTGGGCGGGGCGCTCAGTTCCGCTTTATACCGTGGTCGTAGTCTGAAACGCGCGTGGGCAAGACCATTCCTACAGAGATATGCCGTCCTGGGGGCATAAAAAAGCCCCGCATGGGCGGGGCTTCTTGTCGTGCACGAGCGGGTCAGACCAGCTCTGCCCACATGTCGTATTCGTCGGCGTCGACGATCCGTACGCGCACTTTGTCGCCGGGGGTGAGGTCGGTGCTGGGGATGAAGACGCTGCCGTCGATTTCCGGGGCATCGGCGTAGCAGCGGGCCACGGCGCCCTGGTCGTCGACTTCGTCGATCAGGACGTCCATTTCCTTGCCGACCTTCAGTTGCAGGCGGGCGGTGCTGATGGCTTGCTGGTGGGCCATGAAGCGGTCCCAGCGGTCCTGCTTGACGTCGTCCGGGACGATGTCCACGTCCAGGTCATTGGCAGGCGCGCCTTCAACCGGCGAGTACTGGAAGCAGCCGACGCGGTCGAGCTGGGCTTCGGTCAGCCAGTCGAGCAGGTACTGGAAGTCTTCTTCGGTCTCGCCGGGGAAGCCGACGATGAAAGTCGAGCGGATGGTCAGTTCCGGGCACTGCTCGCGCCAGGACTTGATGCGCGCCAGGGTGCGGTCTTCGAAGGCCGGGCGCTTCATCAGCTTGAGGACGCGCGGGCTGGCGTGCTGGAACGGGATATCCAGGTACGGCAGGATCTTGCCGGCGGCCATCAGCGGGATCAGCTCGTCGACGTGCGGGTAGGGGTAGACGTAGTGCAGGCGGACCCAGACGCCCATGCTGGAGAGTGCTTCGCACATCTCGGTCATGCGGGTTTTCACCGGGCGGCCGTTCCAGAAGTCGGTCTTGTACTTCACGTCGACGCCATAGGCGCTGGTGTCCTGGGAGATGACCAGCAGCTCCTTGACCCCGGCCTTGACCAGGCGCTCGGCTTCGCTGAGCACTTCACCCACCGGGCGGCTGACCAGCTTGCCGCGCATGGACGGGATGATGCAGAAGCTGCAGCTGTGGTTGCAGCCTTCGGAAATCTTCAGGTAGGCGTAGTGGCGCGGGGTCAGCTTGACGCCTTGCGGCGGCACCAGGTCGATCAGCGGGTTGTGGTCCTGGCGCGGCGGCACGACTTCGTGCACGGCGTTGACCACCTGCTCGTACTGCTGCGGGCCGGTGACCGACAGTACGCTGGGGTGCACGTCACGGATGCTCCCTTCTTCGACGCCCATGCAGCCGGTGACGATAACCTTGCCGTTTTCCTTGATGGCTTCACCGATCACTTCCAGGGACTCGGCCTTGGCGCTGTCGATGAAGCCGCAGGTGTTGACCACCACGACGTCGGCGTCCTGGTAGGTCGGGACCACCTGGTAACCTTCCATGCGCAGTTGCGTCAGGATGCGTTCGGAGTCCACAAGGGCCTTGGGGCAGCCAAGTGAAACGAATCCGACTTTGGGCGTGGCGGGGGTGGACATGCGGCGAACCTCGGGGCGTATACGGTGGATGCCGGGCGCTAGGGGCGCCTCTGATCAAAAAGTGCGCAATTCTAGCGGCGGATTGCCGGCTTGACCAGTGCCATCGTGCAGCCTGGTGGCCGGGGCAATTCCTTCTATATTGAGGAAGAGTCGCCCCCCGACCCTCTCTGGCGGAGCAGGATGCGACGAAATCCGGCGAGAGGGCTGCCAACCGATGTCAGGGATTGCCGAAGAGCATGCAGGACAGGCGCCCGAGCGCCATGTGCGGTCGCCCGTCGCCTTGCTGGTGGCGGCGGTGGGGGTGGTGTACGGCGACATCGGCACCAGCCCGCTGTATACCCTCAAGGAGGTGTTCATCGGTGGCTATGGCGTGCCGGTGAACCACGACGGCGTGCTGGGTGTGCTGTCGCTGATCTTCTGGGCGCTGCTGTGGGTGGTGTCGCTCAAGTACGTGCTGTTCGTGCTGCGCGCCGACAACCAGGGCGAGGGCGGGGTGATGGCGCTGACCACCCTGGCGTTGCGCTCGACCCTGGCCTACCCGCGGCTGCGTGCGGTGCTGGTGGTTGTGGGCCTGTGCGGCGCCGCGCTGTTCTATGGCGACAGCATGATCACTCCGGCGATTTCCGTGCTGTCGGCGGTGGAGGGGCTGCAGATCGCCTTCGACGGCATCGATCACTGGGTGGTGCCGATCTCTTTGGTGGTGCTGATTGGCCTGTTCCTGATCCAGAAGCACGGCACCGAGCGCATTGGCATCATCTTCGGCCCGGTGATGGTGCTCTGGTTCGGCGTGCTGGCGGGGCTGGGCCTCTATGGCATCTGGCAGCAGCCGGAAGTCCTGCGGGCGATGAACCCCGGCTGGGCCGTCGGCTTCTTCATCGCCCACCCGGGTATCGGCATGGTCATTCTCGGCGCGGTGGTGCTGGCGTTGACCGGTGCCGAAGCGCTGTATGCCGACATGGGGCACTTCGGGCGCAAGCCGATCGCCCGGGCCTGGTTCATCCTGGTGCTGCCGGCGCTGCTGCTGAATTACTTCGGCCAGGGCGCGGTGATCCTCGGCAATCCCGAGGCGGCGCGTAACCCGTTCTATCTGTTGGCTCCGGCCTGGGCATTGCTGCCCTTGGTGGGGCTGGCGACCCTGGCCACGGTGATCGCCTCGCAGGCGGTGATTTCCGGGGCGTTTTCCCTGACCCAGCAGGCAATCCAGCTGGGCTACGTGCCGCGCATGTTCATCCAGCACACCTCCCGCCACGAGCAGGGGCAGATCTACATCGCTGGGGTCAACTGGGGGCTGATGGTCGGGGTGGTGGCCCTGGTGCTGGGCTTCGGTTCGTCCGGGGCGCTGGCCTCGGCCTACGGGGTGGCCGTGACCGGCACCATGCTGGCGACCTCGGTACTGATGAGCGTGGTCGTGGTGCTGCTGTGGAAGTGGCCGCCGCTGTTGGCCGTGCCGTTGATGGCCTGCTTTATCCTGGTGGATGCGCTGTTCTTCGCCGCCAGCCTGCCCAAGGTGGTGCAGGGCGGGGCGTTTCCGGTGCTGGCCGGGATCGTGCTGTTCGTCCTGATGACCACCTGGAAGCGCGGTCGCCAGTTGCTGGTGGAGCGTCTCGACGAGTCCAGCTTGTCCTTGCCGGACTTCATCGCCAGCCTGCGGGTGCAGCCGCCGCACCGGGTGAAGGGCACGGCGGTGTTCCTGACGGCCCGCAGCGACGCGGTGCCCCGGGCGCTGCTGCATAACCTGTTGCACAACCAGGTGCTGCACGAGCAGGTGGTGCTGCTCACGGTGCTCAGCGAGGACACGCCTCGGGTGGAGCCGCAGCGCCGTTTCGAGGTGGACGCCTATGGCGACGGCTTCTTCCGGGTGGTGCTGCACTTCGGGTTCATGGAGGAGCCGGATGTGCCCGAGGCGCTCAGGCTCTGCCACCTCAATGAGCTGGTCTTTACCGCTTCGACCAGCACCTACTTCCTCAGCCGTGAAACGGTGATCCCGTCGAAGGTGGTCGGCATGGCCATCTGGCGCGAGGCACTGTTCGCCTTCCTGTTGAAGAACGCCAACGGCAACCTGCGCTATTTCAGGCTGCCGCTGAACCGGGTGATCGAGCTGGGCACCCAGGTGGAAATCTGAAGGGCTGCCCGGGACGCCTCTTTATGCCTCGGTCGCCGTTCGTCTGGCGGCCAGCAAGCCAGGTAGTTCCAGTGCCAAAGCCAGCATCAGGGCGACCATCGCCACGCCGAACAGCCAGGCGTAGTGCCCGCCACTGGCGGCGAACAGCGCGGAATAGCCATAGCCGGCCAGCGCCTGGCAGGTGGCGAACGACACCGTGGCGCGACTCCAGGTCGCGTTCTGTTGCTGAGGCACGGCGATCAGTTGGTGCACCCGGGCCAGGCCCAGTGGCACGATGCCGGGCGGGAACGAGCCGATCACCACCGCCGCCATGCCCAGGACGTACAGGTTGCTCGCTTCCAGCAGCACGCCGAGCGCGGCGAGCTGGGCCAGCAACAGCAGGCGAATGGCCCGCTGCGCACCCAGCCTGTCGGCCAGAAAGCCATAGACCACCGGCCCGGCGATGGCGCCGATGCCGTACAGCGTCCAGATCACCGCCCCGCTGTGGGTGCCGGCACCCAGGCCGCGGCTGACGTAGTCGACCAGGAAGATCATCGGTGCCACCAGCCCCACCGCCATCAACCCGTATTGGGCGAACAGCAGCCGCACCCCGTTCGATGGCGGTGCTGGGGGCGCGTCCGGTGCAGCCAGGTGTGGCGTGTGATCGGCCGGCCAGCCGCGCCAACTGCTTGCGGTCAGCAGCAAGGCCACCAGGCCGAGTCCGATCCAGGCGTGCAGCAGGCCGAAGGACAGCAGCAACGGCACCAGGGTGCCAGAGCCGGCAATGCCCAGGCCGAGGCCGAGAAAGATGGCGCCGCTGGCCAGGCCGCGTCGGCTCGCGCTCACGTAAGGCAGGATGGCGCCCGCGGTCAGCACCATGATCGTGCCGCCGGCGACCCCCGACAGCAGGCGCCAGGCAAAGAACCAGGCCACCGACAGCGGCGTGGCGCAGGCAAAGAACGACAGGGTCACCAGCAGCATCATGCCGCGCAGCACCGTGGCGTTCGACGCGCGTGCCGCGAGTGGGCGCCCGACCAGGGCGCCGATCAGGTAGCCCACCAGGTTGGCAGCGCCCAGGTAGATCACGGTCGAGGCGGAAAACCAGTGGGCCTCGATAAGGGCCGGCACCAGGGGGGTGTAGGCAAAGCGGGCCAGGCCGATGCCGATCAGGCTGGCGCACAGGCCGGCCCAGAGCGGCAGCCATAAGGAAACCGGGGTGGTGCCGGTGGTGGATGCCTCGCTGTTCATGTCGCCCCTTGCGCCCGCTGCACGGGCCTTGATCGATTCTCGGGGCGATCATAAGTGGCTTGACCGCTGAAGTAGTGCAGCGTTATCAAGGCTCACGGATGCAAATTTGCATCACTGCCGGAGCGCTGCGATGAACTGGGACGATGCACGGATATTCCTCGCCCTCTGCCGTGAAACCACGCTGCGTGGCGCAGCCCGGGTATTGGGCGTGGACCAGGCTACGGTCGGCCGCCGGCTGCTGTCGCTGGAGCAGGGGCTCGGTGCCACGCTGTTCGTGCGCACCTCCAGTGGCTACAGCCTCACCGCCGCGGGCGAGGTGGCGATGGCGGCCGCTCTTAATATGGAGGCCTCGGCCGCCGAGCTGCAGCGGCAACTCCTCGGCATGGACGAGCGCATGAGCGGCGAGGTGCGGATCACCACCACCGAATCCTTTGCCCTGGCCTTCGTGATTCCTGCTATCGCCGAGCTGCGGCAGCAGCACCCGGGCATCGAAGTAAAACTGCACGCCTCGGTGCAGATGCTCAACCTGAACAAACGCGAAGCCGATATCGCCGTGCGCAACCTCAAGCCGGAAAACCCCGACCTGATCGTGCGACGTGTGGCGCGCTGGAGCAGCGCCATCTTCGCGTCGGCCGGTTACGTGGCGGCGCGGGGCATTCCCGAGCCGGGTACGGCATTCAGCGGTCACGACCTGGTGCTCTACCAGCCGTACCTCGACAGCGGCAAGGACGTGACCCTGGCCAACGAACCGATTACCCACGGACGGGTGGCCATGACCTGCACATCGGGCCTGCTGGTGCGCAGCGCACTGGGTGCCGGTGTCGGCATTGGCGAGCTGCCGGTGCCGCTGGGGGAGCGGGACGGCCTGACCAGGCTGTGGCCCGAGCGCGAGCGCTTTCCCTATGACATCTGGCTGGTCACCCACAAGGACGTGCGGCACACCGCTCGGGTGCGGGTGGTGATCGAGGCGATTGCCGCTGCCTTTGCCGCGGCCACGGCGCAGCCCTGAACCTGTTCCGGAAGAGAGCTGGGAAGGGGGCTGGACGTTTTTTGGGGCG
>NZ_JAOCAH010000010.1 GCF_029839275.1 Pseudomonas sp. GD03944 | reverse complement strand
CGATGCCAAGACACCGCGCCGGCAAGGCAGATGAAAGAACCTCATCCCTCTCTGCGGCGATGTTCGGCCTTGAAAAATACCCCCGTCGAAGCCATCTACACCGATACAGACTTTCTGACTCGTCCAATCACCGCCTGATGGAGACTTCCATGACCCTCGATGAACTGAACGCCCTGCCCGGTGTGACCGGCAAGCCGGACGTCGCCACCGCCGACTTCGTCTACAACCACACCATGATCCGCGTGAAGGACCTGGAGAAGTCCCTGGACTTCTACACCCGCGTGCTGGGCTTCAGCCTGCTGGAGAAGAAGGAGTTCCCGGACGCCGAGTTCAGCCTGTATTTCCTGGCCCTGGTGGACAAATCGCAAATCCCGGCCGACCCGGCTGCCCGTCACCAGTGGCGCAAGTCCATCCCCGGCGTGCTGGAGCTGACCTACAACTACGGCACCGAAAAAGACCCGGAATTTTCCTACCACAGCGGCAACAGCGATCCGCGCGGCTTCGGCCACCTATGCGTGGCAGTGCCGGACATCAAGGCCGCCTGCCAGCGTTTCGAAGACCTCGGCGTGGCCTTCCAGAAGCGCCTGACCGATGGCCGCATGCGCGACATCGCCTTCATCAAGGACCCGGACGGCTACTGGGTGGAAATCATCCAGTTCACCGACGTGGCCTGATTCGCGACGTTTCGACAACGGGCTGCCTACGGGCGGCCCGTTGTCGTTTCAGACGCCCGTACGGCGCACGCCATTTCTCGGAGGTCCTGCTTCAATCGGGTGCAACTCAGGTAGAATCGCCGCTTTTTCCGGGTCGAGCTGCCATGAACAACCCTCACACTCCCGAAGCACGCAACGAGCTGCTCTACGGCCTGGACGACAAGCCGCGCCCGCTGGCCGCGTTGCTCGCCGCGCTGCAGCACTTGCTGGCGATCATCGTGCCGATCGTCACCCCCGGCCTGCTGATCTGCCAGGCCATTGGCGTCTCGCCGCGCGACACCAACATCATCGTGTCGATGAGCCTGGTGATTTCCGGCATCGCCACCTACGTGCAGTGCAAACGCTTCGGCCCGTTCGGCGCCGGCCTGCTGATCGTGCAGGGCACCAGCTTCAACTTCGTCGGCCCGCTGATCGCCGGCGGTGTGCTGCTGGTCAACCAGGGCATGCCGGTGGAAACGGTGATGGCGACCATCTTCGGCGTGGTCATCGCCGGCTCGTTCATCGAGATGGGCGTCTCGCGCATCCTGCCCTTCATCAAGCGCCTGATCAGCCCGGTGGTCACCGGCATCGTGGTGCTGATGATCGGCCTGACGCTGATCAAGGTCGGCCTGATCAGCATGGGTGGCGGCTACGCCGCGATGAGCAACGGCACCTTCGCCAACAGCGAGAACCTGCTGCTGTCCGGCGTGGTGCTGGCCGCCATCGTCGTGCTCAACCGCCTGCCACTGGTGTGGCTGCGCAGCTGCGCGATCATCATCGCCCTGGCCATCGGCTACGCCCTGGCCGCCTACCTGGGCCGCCTGGACTTCACCGGCATGCGCGAAGCGGACCTGTTCCAGGTGCCGATGCCGCTGCACTTCGGCCTGGCGTTCTCCTGGAGCCTGTTCATCCCGATGGTGGTGATCTACCTGGTGACCTCGCTGGAAGCCATCGGCGACGTCACCGCCACCAGCAAGCTGTCGCGCCAGCCGGTCGAAGGCCCGCTGTGGATGCAACGGATCAAGGGCGGGGTGCTGGTCAACGGCGCCAACTCGCTGCTGGCCGGCCTGTTCAACACCTTCCCCAGCTCGGTGTTCGCCCAGAACAACGGTATCATCCAGCTGACCGGCATCGCCAGCCGCCATGTGGGCATGTGGATCGCCGCGATGCTGGTGATCCTCGGCCTGTTCCCGGTGGTTGCCGGCGTGCTGCAGGCGGTGCCGGAGCCGGTGCTCGGCGGTGCAGCGCTGGTGATGTTCGGTGCGGTGGCTGCGGCGGGCATCAATATCCTCGCCGGTATCCAGCTGGATCGCCGCGCGCTGCTGATCATCTCGGTGTCGCTGGCCCTCGGCCTGGGCTTCTCCCAGGTGCCGGAGTTCCTCGCCCACCTGCCGGCGTCGGTGCGCAACGTGCTGGAATCCGGCGTCGCCACCGGCGGCATCTGCGCCCTGCTGATGAACTGGTTCCTGCCGGAAAGCCCGGCCAAGGATGCCCAGCCAGCAGAGTGAAGGCCTTGCCGCTCCCATGAAAAAGGGCCGCTGATGCGGCCCTTTTTCATTATCTGATCGTTCTCAATTGCCCCGGTGGATGGGTGGAGCGTCATCCACCCTACGGGACCTGATCGTTCCCACGCTCCGCGTGGAAAAGCATCCCGGGACGCTCCGCGCCCCAGACAACAGGCGTCAGCGGCGCTCCCAGGTCTCGTAGCAGTAGCCTGGCGTGTCGTCCTGGGCCGCGTGCTCTTCCGTCGCCGTGCGCTGCCACTGGGTTTCGTCGAACGCGGGGAAGTGGGCATCGCCTTCAGGCTGCAGCGCGACCCGGGTCAGGTACAGGCGGTCGCCATTGGCCAGGCCCTGCTCGTACAGCTGGGCGCCGCCGATCAGCATCAGTTCGTCGACACCGGCTTCCCGGGCCCAGGCGTCGGCTCGCAGCACAGCATCGTCCAGGGAGGAAAAGACTTCGGCGCCTTCCAGCTGCAGACCGGCCTGGCGACTGACCACCAGGTTGAGGCGGCCCGGCAGCGGGCGGCCGAGGGAATCCCAGGTCTTGCGACCCATGATGATCGGCTTGCCCAGGGTCAGGGTCTTGAAGTGCTTGAGGTCCGCCGGCAGGTGCCAGGGCAGTTGGTTGTCACGACCGATCACGCGGTTGTCCGCGAGCGCGGCGATCAGGCAGAGGGGGAGTGTCGTTTTCATGGCCGCGAGCATAGCAGAGGCCCGTCGTCAGACGCGCCTTTCACACTCGGCAACGTACTCGGGTTGCCAGACGATCATCGAACCGTCACTTTCGCCAGTGCAGGCTTGAAGCCTTCCCTATCGCAAGGAGACGCCGCCATGCTGCACACCGCCCGCATCCTGCTCTGTACCAGTACGCTGGCCCTGGCTGTTCCGGCCCAGGCCGACCCGGTGCAAGCCGCCATCGACTGGGCGCGACAACAGCCGTCGGCCAAGGTCGAGCACCCCACGGGCGACGCGAAGCCCCTGATCATCGCCCACCGCGGCGCCAGCGGCCATGTGCCCGAACACACCCTGGCCGCCTATGCCCTGGCGATCCTGCAAGGCGCCGATTACGTGGAGCCTGACCTGGTGATGAGCAAGGACGGCCACCTGGTCTCGCGCCACGACAACGAACTGGGGCTGACCACCGACGTCGCCCAGCGCCCGGAATTCGCCGAGCGCAAGCGCACCCAGACGGTCGACGGCACGCCCCTGACCGGCTGGTTCAGCGAAGACTTCACCCTGGCCGAGCTCAAGACCCTGCGCACCATCGAACGCATCCCGACGATCCGCCCGGGCAACACGCGCTTCGACGGCCAGTTCGAGATTCCCACCCTGCAGGAAACCATCGACCTAGTGAAACGCCTGCAAGCGAGCCAGGAGCGGGTGATCGGCCTGTACCCGGAAACCAAGCACCCGACCCACTTCCAGCGGCTCGGCCTGGCCATGGAGGCGCCGCTGGTCCAGGTGCTGGCCGCCAACGGCTACGACAGTGCCGACGCGCCGGTGTATATCCAGTCGTTCGAAGTGGACAACCTCAAGGCCCTGAGCCAGCTCACCGCCGTGCCGCTGGTGCAGCTGCTGTGGATCGAAGGGCAGCCCTATGACCAGGAAGCGAAAGGCGGCACGCTGTCCTACGCCGACATGCTCACTCCCGTCGGCCTCAAAGCAATCGCTGGTTACGCCAAGGGCATCGGCCCGGAGAAGAGTCAGGTCATCCCCCGGGACGCAACAGGCAACCTGGGGACACCCACCGCGCTGGTGCGCGATGCCCATGCCGCCGGGCTCACCGTCCACCCTTTCACCTTCCGCGCGGAAAACCACTTCCTGCCCGCCGACCTGCGCAGCGAGGGCGGCCCGGAGAAACAGGGCGATATCGAGGAGGAAATTCGCCGCTTCCTCGCCACCGGCATCGATGGCCTGTTCATCGACCAGCCGGACATCGCCGTGCGCCTGCGCGCAACACCCTGAGTGCGTCCGGGTTTAGCCCAATGCGGCATCAGGCGTTATGCTCTAGGCATTCCAATCGACGAGACGCCGCGTGACTGCCGCCTCCCCCTCCGACGACACCCTGCACCGCCTCTGGCTCAGCGAAACCATTCGCCTGCGCGAGGAGCATACCGGCCCACTGGAAGACAGCGAGGCGAACCGCCGCGCCCAGGTCCAGGGTGGCGATTTCAGTCAGCGTATCCAGCACCGTGCCTGGCTGCTCGGCGAACGCGACGGCCAGGTGAGCGCACTCCGTCATTGGCTGCAAGGCGCCCGCCTCGCCGGGCTGGCGCTGCTGTGCCTGGCGCTGATCGGCGGCAGCGGCCTGGCGGTGGCCGCCCTGGGTGACGGGCAGCGCCCGGTCAATGTGTTCTGGGCCCTGGGCAGCCTGCTCGGGATCAACCTGTTGTTGCTGCTGGGCTGGGCACTCAGCCTGTTGAGCCGCGACAGCGCCGCGCCCCTCGGCCGCCTGTGGCTCTGGCTCAGCGAGAAACTAGCCCGCGACGCCCAGGCCGTGCACCTGGCCCCTGCCCTGTTGCTGCTCCTGCAGCGCCAGCGCCTCAGCCGCTGGGGGCTGGGCCTGGTCGTTCACGGTTTCTGGCTGGCCACCCTGACCTCGGCGCTGGTGACCCTGCTGGTGCTGCTGGCCACCCGTCGCTACGGCTTCGTCTGGGAAAGCACCCTGCTCGGCGGCGAAACCTTCATCACCCTGACCCAGGCCCTGGGCAGCCTGCCGGCCCTGCTGGGCTTCAGCCTGCCGGATGCCGAGCTGATCCGCAGCAGCGGCGACAGCGCCGTGGCCAGTGAAAGCGCCCGCCTCAACTGGGCGGGCTGGCTGATCGGCGTGGTCATCGTCTACGGCCTGCTGCCGCGCCTGCTGCTGGCTCTGCTGTGCCTGTGGCGCTGGCGGCGCGGGCGCTCCGCCCTGCAACTGGACATCAACCTGCCCGGCTACAGCCTGCTGCGCGACCGTCTGATGCCGGGCAGCGAACGCCTCGGCGTGTGCGATGCCGCGCCCGATCAGCTGTATCAGCCCTTGGCCGGTGGCAACACGCTCGACAGCCAGGGCGCCCTGCTGGTGGCAGTGGAACTGGATGAGCGCCGGCCCTGGCCGCCGGCCCTGCCAAAGGGCGTGGCCAGCGCCGGGGTGATCGACAGCCGCGAACAGCGCCGGCAACTGCTGGACCAACTCACCCGTTTTCCGCCCGAGCGCCTGCTGATCGCCTGCGACCCGCGCCGCTCGCCAGACCGTGGCAGCCTGGCGTTGCTCGGCGAAATGGCCCGCACGGCCGCGGCCACCCGGGTCTGGTTGTTGCCCGCACAACCCGGCGAGGCGCTGGACAGCGACCGCCTGGGCGACTGGCACGCGGCCCTCGACCAGATGAACCTGAGCCACGGCGCCAACGCCCCGCTGACCTGGCTGGAGACCGGCCATGATTGATGCACGGGCAAACCGCAGGGTGGATGACGCTCTTTTCATCCACCAGGCCGGTGTCATCGACAGTGGGGACCTGAGGCCATGAACCAGGCGCTGAAACTGGCCGTGGTCGGCCACACCAACGTCGGCAAGACGTCGCTGCTGCGCACCCTGACCCGCGACGTCACCTTCGGTGAGGTGTCCCACCGCCCCAGCACCACCCGGCACGTGGAAGGCGCGCGGCTGTCGGTGGATGGCCAGGCGCTGCTGGAGCTGTACGACACCCCCGGCCTGGAAGACGCCATCGCCCTGCTCGACTATCTGGAACGCCTGGACCGCCCCGGCGAGCGCCTGGACGGCCCGGCCCGCCTGGCGCGTTTTCTCGAGAGCAGCGAAGCACGCCAGCGCTTCGAGCAGGAAGCCAAGGTGCTGCGCCAGCTGCTGGCCTCGGACGCCGGGCTCTATGTGATCGACGCCCGCGAGCCGGTGCTGGCCAAGTACCGCGACGAACTGGCAGTGCTGACCATGTGCGGCCGGCCGTTGCTGCCGGTGCTCAACTTCGTGGCCTGTAACCAGCACCGCGAAGACGACTGGCGCGACGCCCTGGCCCGCCTCGGCCTGCATGCCCTGGTGCGCTTCGACAGCGTGGCGCCGCCGCTGGATGGCGAACGCCGGCTGTACGAAAGCCTGGCACTGATGCAGGAAAAATCCCGGCCGAGCTTGCAACGCCTGATCGACGACCACGAACAGCAACGCGTGGCCCGTCGCCACAGCGGCGCCCGGCTGATCGCCGAACTGCTCATCGACAGCGCCGCCTGCCGACGCAGCGTGGCCGCCGAGCCGGCCCTGGAACAGGCCGCGATCCGCGAGCTGCGCGAAGCCATCCGCCAGCGAGAACAGCGCTGCGTCGAGGCGATGCTGCGGCTGTATGCCTTCCGCCCGGAAGACGCCAAGGCCGATGACCTGCCGCTGCTCGACGGGCGCTGGGGCGATGACCTGTTCAACCCGGAAACGCTCAAACAGCTGGGCGTGAAAGTCGGCGGGGGCATGGCTGCCGGCGCGGCGACCGGCGTGGGCATCGATCTGCTGGTGGGCGGCGTCACGCTGGGTGCAGCGGCGGCCCTCGGTGCGCTGATCGGCGGCGGCGCCCAGACCCTGCGCAGCTACGGCTCCCGCATCAAGGGCAAGCTCAAGGGGCAACGCGAACTGACCGTGGACGACGCCGTACTGCGCCTGTTGGCCCTGCGGCAGCACCTGTTGCTGCAAGCCCTGGAGGTGCGTGGCCATGCGGCGACGAACCGGGTCAACCTGGCCTCGCCGCAAGACAACACCTGGCGCGAAGGCAAGCTGCCCGAAGCCCTGTCGATGGCCCGGGCGCACCCCGAATGGTCGTCGCTGAACCCCGGAGCCCAGCTGACCCAGATCGACCGCCTGGAACAGGTCGAGCGCCTGCGCAACGAGATTGTCGCCACCTGAATGCCCGCCGGGCAGAGGCCCTCAAGACATGCTCCATCTCCACCGTGGCAACCTCTTCGCCAACAGCGAGCCTCCGTCAGAGGGCGAACACTTCGAGTCGCTGCTGAGCCACCGCAACCTGGTGGTCGAACGCATTCTCAGCTCAGGCCGGGCCACGCCCGAGGACTACGTGCAGGAACAGGACGAGTGGGTGATGCTGGTACGCGGACAGGCTCGCCTGAGCGTGGCCGGCGAAGAGGTCGAGCTTGTGGCGGGGGACTACCTGTTCCTCGCCGCAGGCCTCGCCCACCGGGTCGAACACGCCTCGGAAGGCGCCCTGTGGCTGGCGGTCCATCTGCATTCGGACGATGCATCGCCGGTGGGCTGAAGCCCACCCTACAGAGCAGACAAAGAACGTAGGGGGCGTAGGGTGGGCTTCAGCCCACAAATAACCCACAAGTCCCGTTAACCGCTACTCTCCAAACACCCCGTCTACACCCTCTCCGCCACCCCAATCCCGCGACACGTCTCCCCGCTCGACATACCGATGAAAACTCGAATACGGCCAATCCCGGACCTGCGTCACCAGGCCATGTTTGACCGGGTTGTAGTGGATGTAATCGACGTGTCGGGCGAGGTCCTCGTCATCACGGATGCAGTGCTCCCAGAAGCGCCTCTGCCAGATCCCTTTCTCGCGCTTGCGGGACTTGCTTGGGCTGACGGAGGTTGCAGCCGGCAGGGCGCGGGAGAATTGGCTTTTGATCAGCGCCCAGCGCTGTGAGTAGTCGCTGTCACCGTCTGGCAGTGACCAGATTGCGTGCAGGTGGTCGGGCAGTACACAGATAGCGATGGTCGTGAACGGCAGGCGCTTGTTGGCTTGGACATAGGTCTTTCGCAGCAGGGCGATCTCGTCCACCAGCAGGCGGGAGCGTCGGTCCGCCAGGGTGACGGTGAAGAAGTAGGTTCCACCAGGAACCCATTCGCGGCGGTAGTGGGACATGGGCAATCCTTTGCCTATGGGGTGGTTTTTGCGGTGTTCGGGGAGTGGATTTGTGAGGGTTGTGGGATTTGTGGGCTGAAGCCCACCCTACGCCCACCCTACGCTTCGATTGATCCCCACCCGGCCGTAGCCTGGGTGGAGCGAAGCGATACCCGGTGTTAAACAGCCACTGGTGCCGGGATGTGGGGGTGGGCTTCGTAGCCGACCAGTTCGAAGTCTTCGAAGCGGAAGGCGAGCAGGTCTTTCACCTTGGGGTTGAGCTTCATGGTTGGCAGCGGCAGCGGCTGGCGGGTCAGTTGCAGGTCGGCCTGTTCGATGTGGTTGGCGTACAGGTGGCAGTCGCCGCCGGTCCAGATGAACTCGCCCGGCTGCAGGCCGCAGACCTGGGCCACCATCAGCGTCAGCAGGGCGTAGCTGGCGATGTTGAAGGGCACGCCGAGGAAAATGTCCGCCGAACGCTGGTACAGCTGGCAGCTCAGCTTGCCGTCCGCCACGTAGAACTGGAACAGTGCGTGGCACGGCGGCAGGGCCATCTGCTCGACCAGGGCCGGGTTCCAGGCCGACACGATCAAGCGGCGCGAGTCCGGGTTCTTCTTGATCATCTCGATCAGCTTGCCGATCTGGTCGATCGACTCGCCGTTCGGCGCCGGCCAGCTGCGCCACTGGTAGCCGTACACCGGGCCGAGGTCGCCGTTCTCGTCGGCCCACTCGTCCCAGATGCGCACGCCGTTGTCCTTCAGGTACTTGATGTTGGTGTCGCCCTGGAGGAACCACAGCAGCTCGTGGATGATGGATTTCAGGTGGCACTTCTTGGTGGTCACCAACGGGAAGCCGTCGGCCAGGTCGAAGCGCATCTGGTGGGCGAAAACGCTGTAGGTGCCGGTGCCGGTGCGGTCGCTCTTGAAGGTGCCGTTGTCGCGCACGTGGCGCATCAGGTCGAGGTACTGTTTCACGATGCCACCCCCTGCGCGGCCTGGCGTTTGTAGGCGTAGGCAATCAGGCCGATGCCGCCGAGGATCATCGGCATGCACAGGATCTGGCCCATGGTCAGCCAGCCACCGGCCAGGTAGCCGAGCTGGGCGTCCGGCACACGAACGAATTCGACGATGAAGCGGAAGATGCCGTAGCACAGGGCGAACATGCCCGACACGGCCATGGTCGGCCGCGGCTTGCGCGAGTAGAACCAGAGGATGGTGAACAGCGCCACGCCCTCCAGGGCGAACTGGTACAGCTGCGACGGGTGGCGCGCCAGTTGCTCGGCGTCGGTGGGGAAGACCATGGCCCACGGTACATCGGTGGCCTTGCCCCACAGCTCGGCGTTGATGAAGTTACCGATGCGCCCGGCGCCCAGGCCGATCGGCACCAGCGGGGCGATGAAGTCCATCAGCTCGAAGAAGCTCTTGTTGTTGCGCTTGCCGAACCACCAGGTGGCCAGCATCACGCCGATCAGGCCGCCGTGGAACGACATGCCACCCTTCCACACTTCCAGGATCAGCAGCGGGTTGGCCAGGTAGGCGCCCAGGTCGTAGAACAGCACATAGCCCAGGCGCCCGCCGAGGATCACCCCCATGGCCACCCAGAACACCAGGTCGGAGAGCTTCTCCTTGTTCCAGCTCGGCTCGAAGGCGTGCAGGCGGCGCGATGCCAGGAACCAGGCACCGCCGATGCCCACCAGGTACATCAGGCCGTACCAGTGGATCTGCAGGATGCCCAGGTCGAGGGCGACCGGGTCGATGTTCGGATAAGGCAGCATTGCAATTCCTCAGAGCAAAAAATTCAGACCGACGCAAAACAGCAACAGCGCAAACAGGCGCTTGAGCACCCGTGGCGACAGGCGATGCGCCAGGCGCGCGCCGGTTCGGGCAAAAAACACGCTGGTCAGCGCAATGCCCAGCAAGGCGGGCAGGTACACGTAACCCAGGCTCCAGTCAGGCAGACGCGCGTCTCCCCACCCCAGCCACATGAAACTCAGGGCACCAGCCGCGGCGATCGGCCAGCCACAGGCCGAAGACGTCGCCACCGCCTGCTGCATCGACACGCCGCGCCAGGTCAGGAACGGCACGGTCATCGACCCGCCTCCGATGCCGATGATCGCCGACGCCCAGCCGATGATCACCCCGGCCACGCCCAGGGCCGGCTTGCCGGGTTCGGTGCGCACGCTCCTGGGCGTCAGGTCCAGGCCCAGCTGCAGAGCGACGCACAGGGCGAACACGCCGATGATCTTCTGCAGCACCTCGCCATCGATGGCCTCGGCGGTCACCGCCCCCAGCACCGAGCCGAAGACGATACCCAGGGTCAGCCAGACGAACAGTGCCCAGCGCACCGCGCCTCGCCGGTGGTGTTCGCGCACGGCGTTGATCGAGGTGAACAGGATCGTGGCCAGCGAGGTGCCCACCGCCATATGGGTCAGCACGGCGCCGTCGAAGCCCTGGAGGGTGAAGGTGAAGATGAGCACCGGCACGATGACCATGCCGCCGCCGACCCCGAACAGACCGGCCAACAGGCCCGCCGCGGCGCCCAGCAGTATGTACAGTGCGAAGACCATGAGCCCTCCCCGAAGGCAATGGCGCATGGTAACGGAAGCCGCCCTTCGCCTCTACTTCGAGACGATGGATGCCCCGCCCTCCTTTGCGTACAGTGCGGGCAGGATATTTCATTCAGGACGATGGCCATGGCAGACACCCTTTACCTGAAACTGCGCAGCAACTGCCTGCACCTGAGCCACCTGGAAAGTGGCGGCAGCCTTGAGCTCGAGGCCTCCCCAGCATTCAGCAACCCCCGCCTGCTGGTCGCTGACTTCAGCGCCGCCAGCGCCTTGCTCAAGCAGGCGATCGCGCAGTTGCTGCCAAAACGATTCATGCGCCTGAGCATGCCGCCTAAACTGCTGATACAACCGCTGGATCACCTGGAAGGCGGCCTCTCCCCGGTGGAGGAACGCATTCTCCTCGAGCTTGGCCACGGCTGCGGTGCGCGCACTGTCCGCCTGCATGTCGGCACCGAACTGGATGCGTCCAGCGTTCATCAGAAGCTTGCCTGATTGAGGTGTTGCCTATGTGTCTGATCGTGTTTGCGTGGCGCCCCGGACATGAACTGCCGCTGGTGCTGGCGGGAAACCGCGACGAGTTCTATGCCCGTCCCACGCAAGCCCTGGCAGCCTGGGAGGAGGCGCCAGGTGTGTATGCCGGCCGCGACCTGGAGGCCGGCGGAACCTGGCTCGGCGCGGGCCCCGATGGACGCTTCGCGGCGTTGACCAATATCCGTATTCCGCGGCTGCCTGCTACCGGCCTGTCGCGGGGCGAGCTGCCGCTGCAGTTCCTGCGCAGCAGCCTGGCGCCGGCGGCCTTTCTTGCAGAGTTGGCGCAACGCGCAGCGCGGTATTCGCCCTTCAACCTGCTGGTCGGCGATACCGAACAGCTCTGGCTGCTGAACGCCCAGGAGGGCACGCCGGTGCAATTGCCGGCCGGGGTCTATGGCTTGTCGAACGCCACCCTGGATACGCCGTGGCCGAAGCTGCAGAAAGCCAAGGCGCTATTCAGCGAATGCCTGCTGGAGCCCCAGCCAGAAGCCCTTCTCGACCTGCTGCATGACGGCCAGCAGCCACCGGACGCCAGCCTGCCGGACACCGGCATCGGCCTGGCGACCGAGCGCTTGCTGTCGAGCATTTTCATCGCCAGCAGCGCCTACGGCACCCGGGCCAGCACCGTGCTGATCGCCCGGGCGGACGGCTCCCGTCAGCTCATCGAGCGGCGCTACGGGCCGTATGGTGCACAGTTGGGAGAGACCCGCATCGCCTGCTGAAGGCAGGCGATGGATTCAGGCCTGGATATTCGAGGCGGGGTTGATCATCCGGCCCAGGCCGAGGTTGCGCAGGGCCAGGTGCAGAGTGCTGTGGATAACCTGCGGGTTGTCGATGCTCGACACCTGCGCCAGCAGCTCCTTGGCCTTGCCCAGGCTGATCTGGCGCAGCAGCCACTTCACCTTGGGCAGGTTGGTGGCGTTCATCGACAGGCTGTCGAAACCCATGGCCATCAACAGCACGGCGGCCGTCGGATCACCGGCCATCTCGCCGCAGATACTCACCGGCTTGCCCTCGGCATGGGCGTCCTCGACCACGCGGCGCAGCGCCTGCAGCACCGCCGGGTGGAGGAAGTCGTAGAGGTCGGCGACACGCGGGTTGTTGCGGTCCACCGCCAGCAGGTACTGGGTCAGGTCGTTGGAACCGACCGAGAGGAAGTCGACCTGGCGCGCCAGCTCCCGGGTCTGGTAGACCGCGGCGGGAATCTCGATCATCACGCCAATCGGCGGCAGGGGCACGTCGGTGCCTTCGTCGCGTACTTCGCCCCAGGCGCGGTGGATCAGGTGCAGGGCTTCTTCCAATTCCTGGGTGCCGGAGATCATCGGCAGCAGGATGCGCAGGTTGTTCAGGCCCTCGCTGGCCTTGAGCATGGCCCGGGCCTGTACCAGGAAGATTTCCGGGTGGTCGAGGGTCACGCGGATGCCGCGCCAGCCGAGGAAGGGGTTCTCTTCCTTGATCGGGAAGTAGGACAGCGCCTTGTCACCGCCGATGTCCAGGCTGCGCATGGTCACCGGCAGCGGGTGGAAGGCCGCCAGTTGCTCGCGGTAGATGGCCAGCTGTTCTTTTTCGCTGGGGAAGCGCTCGTTGATCATGAACGGCACTTCGGTGCGGTACAGGCCGACGCCCTCGGCACCGCGCTCCTGGGCCCGGGCCACATCGGCCAGCAGACCGGTGTTGACCCATAGCGGCATGCGGTGCCCGTCCAGGGTTTCGCACGGCAGGGCGCGCAGGGCATCGAGCCCCTGGGCCAGCTGGCGTTCTTCCTCGACGACGTCGGCGTACTGCTTGCGCAGCAGTTCGCTGGGGTTGGTGAAGACTTCACCGTGGTAACCGTCGATGATCAGCTGGATGCCGTCGATCTTCGAATACGGCAGGTCGACCACACCCATGACCGTGGGAATGCCCATGGCCCGGGCGAAGATCGCCACGTGGGAGTTGCCCGAACCGAGTACCGACACCAGGCCCACCAGCTTGCCTTCGGGCACTTCGCCCAGCATGGCCGGCGACAGCTCCTCGCTGACCAGGATGCAGTTGTCCGGATAGACCAGCGCCTGCTGACGGGCCTGCTGCAGGTACGCCAGCAGCCGGCGCCCCAGGTCCTTCACATCGGAAGCCCGTTCGCGCAGGTAGGCGTCGTCCATCAGTTCGAAGCGGTTGACGTGCTCGCTGACCACCTGGCGAAGCGCGCCCTGGGCCCACTGGCCGGTCTTGATGATCTTGACCACTTCGTTACCGAGGGCGGCATCTTCCAGCATCATCAGATAGACGTCGAACAGCGCACGCTCTTCCGGGCGCAATTGCGTGGCCATCTTCGCCGATAGCGCACGCATGTCGGTGCGAACGCCTTCAAGGGCGGTATTGAACAGGGTCAGTTCGGCATCGATGTCGCTGATGGCCTTGTCCGGCACCACTTCCAGATCGGCGGGCGGCAACACCACCACCGCCGTACCGACCGCGGCACCGGGCGAGCCGGGCACCCCGACGAACTTGGCTTCCTGGATGCCCTTGCCCTGACGGCCCAGGCCGCGGATCGAGCCGGTCGCCTCGGCGTGGGCGATAACCCCCGCCAGCTGGGCGCTCATGGTCACCAGGAAGGCTTCTTCGCCCTCGTCGAACTGACGCCGCTCCTTTTGCTGGACGACCAGAACGCCCATGACCCGCCGGTGGTGGATGATCGGCGAGCCGAGGAAGGAGGCGTAACGTTCCTCACCGGTCTCGGCGAAGTAGCGGTAACGGGGGTGGTCGGCGGCGTTTTCCAGGTTCAGCGGTTCTTCGCGGGTCCCCACCAGACCGACCAGGCCTTCGTTGGGGGACATGCTGACCTTGCCGATCGAGCGCTTGTTGAGACCTTCGGTGGCCATCAGCACGAAGCGGTTGGTTTCCGGATCTAGTAGGTAGACCGAGCAGACATGGCTGCCCATGGCCTCACGCACCCGCTGCACGATGATGCCCAACGCCGCCTTGAGGTCCTTGGCGGCGTTTACTTCCTGGACGATCTTGCGCAGCGTATTGAGCATAGGGCTCGGCTCTAAGTCAGTTTCAGTCCCGAGCCAGCAGGCGCGGTGCGAGTTCCTTGAGGGCGCGACGGTAGACCTCGCGCTTGAATGTGACCACCTGTCCGAGTGGGTACCAGTAACTGACCCAGCGCCAGCCGTCGAACTCCGGCTTGCCCGTCAGGTCCATGCGAACCCGGTCCTCCGCCCCGGTGAGGCGCAGGAGAAACCATTTCTGTTTCTGGCCGATGCACAGCGGTTGACTGTGGGTACGGACCAGACGCTGGGGCAGACGATACCTCAACCAGCCCCGGGTGCAGGCGAGAATTTTTACATCCTGCTCTTCCAGCCCGACTTCTTCGTTCAATTCGCGATAGAGCGCCTCTTCGGGCGACTCATGATCGTTGATTCCACCTTGCGGGAACTGCCAGGCATCCTGGTTGATCCGGCGCGCCCAAAGCACCTGGCCGACATCATTGGTGAGGATGATGCCGACGTTGGGGCGAAAACCATCAGGGTCGATCACGGCGCACAACCTCGTAAACGCATGTCTCGGCATTGTTCCACAAAGGTCGCGGCAGCGGCAACGCGGCAGCCCCGGTGTAATGGGAATGCCGCATAAAAGCCGTTATTCTGGCGGGCTTCGAAGCTGGCAATATAAAAGGTGCTCACCGTGCGTTTGGCTCTATTCGATCTCGACAACACCCTGCTCGCCGGCGACAGCGATCACAGCTGGGGCGAATTCGTCTGCCAGCGCGGCCTGGTCGATGCGGCCGAATACCTGGCGCGCAACGATGCCTTCTATGCCGACTACTGCGCCGGCAAGCTGGATGTGGTGGCCTACCAGAACTTCAGCCAGGCGATTCTCGGGCGTAGCGAGATGGCGCAGCTGGATCAGTGGCACCGTGAATTCATGGCCGAGGTGATCGAGCCGTTCATCCTGGCCAAGGGCGAGGCCCTGCTCGCCGAGCACCGTGCGGCAGGCGACAAGCTGGTGATCATCACCGCCACCAACCGCTTCGTCACCGCCCCCATCGCCAAGCGCCTGGGCGTGGACACCCTGATCGCCACCGAATGCGGCATGCAGGATGGCCGCTACACCGGGCAGATCAGCGGAACGCCGTGCTATCAGGCCGGCAAGATAACCCGACTGAACGAGTGGCTGGCCCAGACGGATTACAATCTGGACGGCGCCTACTTCTACAGCGACTCGCGCAATGACCTGCCGCTGCTCGAAGCCGTGGCCAACCCGGTGGCGGTAGACCCGGACGACGTGCTACGCGCCACCGCCATCGAGCGTGGCTGGCCGGTCATTTCCCTGCGTTGACGCCTGCCGCAAACAAAAACGCCGCCTGATCAGGCGGCGTTTTTGTTGCAATCCAGCGCTCAGACCGGCTTGGCGCCCATCAGCGCCATGATGGCGATCAGCAGCACCAGAATCAGCCCGGCATAAATCAGGCTCAGGCGCTTGAGCGCAACCGGCGCCGGCGTATCGCCCAGCGCACGCCAGGCGGCCAGGCGACCGGCCAGCAGCAGGCCGATCAGCATCAGCACGCCGTAGAGAATGCTTCCGAGCAGCAGCCAGGTCTGGCCGAGCGGCCAGCCAACCGTTTTCACCAGCCAGAAGCCGGTCAGCGGCAGGGTCAGCGCCAGCACGGCAAAGGTCGGCAGGCTGTAGAACAGGGTCACGCGCAGCTTGCGCGCCAGCACGGCGGCGTCGCCGTTGCGCTGCGCCTTCCACAGCATCACGGTATGGGCGATCAGCCCAAGCACCAGCAGAATGCCCGGTGCGCTGTGGAGAATGCGGACCAGCAGGTAGTGTTCCATCACGGTTTCCTCATTATTTTAGGTAAGCGGTGCGCCATGGCCCCGGCGGATACCGGGGCCATGCACGGCCTCATCAGCCCAGGAACAGGCTATAGGCCGGGTTGTCGCTCTCGTCCCAGTAGGGATAGCCGATGGCGTCGAGCGCCTCGGCGACCAGGTGGCGGTCAGTGTCCGGCACTTGCAGCCCGGCGACCACGCGACCGTCAGCCGCACCGTGGTTACGGTAGTGGAACATGCTGATGTTCCAGCGCCCGCCCAGCTTCTGCAGGAAGTTGAACAACGCGCCCGGGCGCTCGGGGAATTCGAAGCGAAACACCATTTCATCGCTGACGCCGGCGGCATGGCCACCGACCATGTGCCGGATGTGCAGCTTGGCCAGCTCGTTGTCGGTCAGGTCGAGCACCGGGAAGCCCTGCGCACGCAGGCTGTCGACCAGCGCCGCGCGCGGGTCGGTGTCCGGGTGGGTCTGCACGCCGACGAAGATGTGCGCCTCGCGGCCGGTGTTATAGCGGTAGTTGAACTCGGTGATCTGGCGCTTGCCGATCGCCTCGCAGAAGGCCTTGAAGCTGCCCGGCTGCTCGGGGATGGTCACGGCGATGATCGCCTCGCGCTTCTCGCCCAGTTCGGCGCGCTCGGCCACATGGCGCAGGCGGTCGAAGTTGACGTTGGCGCCAGAGTCGATGCCCACCAGCACCTGCTCGCTGATGCCTTCGCGCTCGACGTACTTCTTGATCCCGGCCACGGCCAGGGCGCCCGCCGGCTCGGTGATCGAGCGGGTGTCGTCGTAGATGTCCTTGATCGCCGCGCAGATTTCATCGGTGCTGACGGTGATCACCTCGTCGACGTACTGCTTGCAGATGTCAAAGGTGTGCTGACCGATCTGCGCCACGGCCACGCCATCGGCAAACAGCCCGACGGTCGGCAGCACCACGCGCTCGCCGGCGGCCATGGCAGCCTGCAGGCAGTTGGAATCATCCGGTTCGACGCCGATGACCTTCACTTCGGGGCGCAGGTATTTGATGTAGGCAGCAATGCCCGCAATCAGGCCGCCGCCACCGACCGGCACGAACACCGCGTCGAGACGGCCCTGGTGCTGACGGAGGATTTCCATCGCCACCGTGCCCTGACCGGCGATCACCAGCGGGTCGTCGTAGGGATGGATATAGGTGTAGCCCTTCTCCTCGACCAGCTTCAGCGAGTGGGCCAGCGCTTCGGGGAAGGCATCGCCGTGCAACACGACCTTGCCGCCACGCGAGCGCACGCCCTGGACTTTCAGCTCCGGGGTGGTGCGCGGCATGACGATGGTCGCCTTCACGCCCATGTGCTTGGCGGCCAGCGCCAGGCCCTGGGCATGGTTGCCCGCCGAGGCAGTGACCACGCCACGCGCCAGGTCTTCCGGCGAGAGCTGGGCCAGTTTGTTGTAGGCGCCGCGAATCTTGAACGAGTACACCGGCTGCAGGTCTTCGCGCTTGAGCAGAATCTGGTTGCCCAGGCGCTCGCTGAGCTGACGGGCGGGTTGCAGCGGGGTTTCCACCGCGACGTCGTAGACGCGCGAGGTGAGGATCTTCTTCATGTACTGTTCGAGCATGGCGACATCGCAGGCGGCTTTTCGGGGGAGTCAGCGAGTCTACCCCAGGCCCGCCGTGAACGACCATACGAAACACGGGGCCTTGCCGGCCCGCGTTGTCGCGCCCGTCGATCCCAGGCGAGGTTTTGCCGCACATGCGGCTATAATTCGCGCCTTTCGACTTTCCCTCTCAGGCACAGACCCGTGATGACCCAGGATCAACTCAAGCAAGCCGTGGCCCAGGCCGCTGTGGACTTCATCCTCCCCAAGCTCGACGCCAAGAGCATCGTCGGTGTCGGCACCGGCTCCACGGCCAACTGCTTCATCGACGCCCTGGCCAAGCACCGCATGGAGTTCGATGGCGCCGTGGCCAGCTCCGAAGCCACCGCTGCCCGCCTCAAGGGCCATGGCATCCCGGTGTACGAGCTGAACACCGTGAGCGACCTGGAGTTCTACGTCGACGGTGCCGATGAAAGCGACGAGCACCTGAACCTGATCAAGGGCGGCGGCGCGGCCCTGACCCGCGAGAAGATCGTCGCGGCCGTGGCCAAGACCTTCATCTGCATCGCCGACGCCAGCAAGCTGGTGCCGGTGCTGGGCGCCTTCCCGCTGCCGGTGGAAGTGATCCCCATGGCCCGCAGCCACGTGGCCCGTCAGCTGGTAAAGCTGGGCGGCGACCCGGTCTACCGCGAAGGCGTGGTCACCGATAACGGCAACGTGATCCTCGACGTGCACAACCTGTCCATCACCAACCCGGTGGAGCTGGAAGCGCAGATCAACGCCATCGTCGGCGTGGTCACCAACGGCCTGTTCGCCGCCCGCGCTGCCGACCTGCTGCTGCTCGGCACCCCGGACGGTGTGAAGACCCTCACCCGCTGAGTCTACTGGCCGGCCGTGCAAGGGGAGCTACGCTTTCGGGTGGCTCCCTACGACCACGGAGGTCAACATGGCCAGCAAATTCCACCTGAAGAATGCCAAAGACGGGCAGTTCCACTTCAACCTGATCGCCGGCAACGGCGAGATCATCCTCACCAGCGAGCTGTACAAGGCCAAGGACTCTGCACTAAACGGCATCGAGTCCGTGCGCAAGAACGTCACCCGCGAAGGCGCCTTCGAAGTGCGCGCCAGCACCAGCGACAAGCATTACTTCGTGCTCAAGGCCACCAACGGCCAGATCGTCGGCCAGAGCCAGACCTACGCCAGCGCCGCCGGCTGCCTGGACGGCATGAAGTCGGTGGTGAAGAACGCGCCCATCGCGACGCTGCAGGATGACAGCTGAATTGGCAGACCGTGCGGCTGCCCTTCCTGGGCATTGGTGCAGGCGATAAAGAGCTCGCGGGCGAGCCCGCTCCTACAGGACGCTGGCTTACGCGCGAGCTTTGCTTTCGAGAAGGCCGCGGCTCAGTCCGCGGCTTTTTTCTTGAAGACGTAGAACAGGTTCGGCTCGCTGATCAGGTACAGCCCACCCTCGTTGTCCATCGCCACACCCTCTGCCTGGGGCACCGATTCCTTGAGCCCTTGCTGGCCCGCCAGCAGCGACAGGCTGCTGATCGGCTTGCCTTCGGCATTCAGCTCCAGGACCAGGCGCGACTCGTCGGACAAGGCCAGCAGGTGGCCGGTGCGGTCGTCGTACTGCAGGCTCGACAGGTCACGCACGAACAAGCCGGCATCGCGTTCCTCGTTGGCCACCACGTGAACGGCGAACGGGCGTTGCGGGTTGGTGTGCGGAAAGCCATGCACTTCATAGATGCGCACCGGGTTGCGCTCCTTGGCCACGAACAGGCGCTCGCCCTCGGGGTCGTAGGCCAGGCCTTCGAAGCCCTTGTTGCCGGTCAGGCCGATACCCAGGGACAGCTGCTGGGCGCTGTTCGCATCGATCCGCGTGGTGCTGTCGTCCACCCGCACCTTGATCAGGCGCTGCAGACGCTCATCGGTGATCACATAGAGGCCAGGGCTGATGTACTCCACGGCCTCGGGGTCGTTGAACCCGACCAGGTCGATGCGGCGCAGGATCTCGCCCTCGAGGGACAGTTCGATGAGCTGGGTGTTCTGGTTGGTCACGGTGAACAAGCTTTGCCTGTCCGGGTCGTAGGTCAGCGCCGAGACATCGTCGTCCAGCCCTTCGATGACCTGCGCCTCGCGCACCACCTGGTAGTCCGAGAGCCAGATCGACTCTTCCTGGTACTGCTCGGCGTAACGCCATTGCGACACGTTGAACCAGGCCCGCTCGAACAGGCGATAGTCCTGTGCCCATATCCCCAGCAACACCAATACCAGCAGCACCAGTCCCGCCAACAATCCCTTCAACATCAATCGACTACGCATGGTGGAACACTCAAGAAACAACGCCTGACAACGACGCCAGCCCGAAGCGGGCTTCGGGCTGGCGATCGGCATGGGGGGTGGTCAGTCGACCGGGCGAACCGTCATGGGGCTCACTTCACCAGTTCGACGAACTCGACATCGATTTCACGGTTCATCAGATCGCGGTCCACTTCACCGGTCAGTTTGACGGTGGCGTTTTCCGAGATGGCCTGCGGCGGCCAGTCTTCATCGTCGATCTCGACGTGGATGGTGCCGCTGGCATCCTTGAATTCATACAGCTCGTCCTGCAGGCGCTTGACGATCTGACCTTGCAGAACCACCGGGGTATCGTCGGCGGCATCCAGGGCGGCGGCGACGGTGGTGACCTGGGTCACGGCGCCTGGGCCGGTGTAACCGGACGCCATGACGGCGGTGGAGAACAGCGGAGCGAACAGCAGTACCAGTGTGGAGCGCTTCATGGCGTTAGCCTCTAATCAGTGAGTGACGGGGCCAGATTAAGGGGCTGAGCTGAAGCCAGGCTTAATCGCCGCTTAAGCCAACCTTAATTGCCAAGGCACTGTGCTCACTGCAGAAGCGGGCTGCCGAACACCCTCCGGTGCCCGGCAGCCGTCAGCCGTCGTTACAGGACGCGGCTGCTGAAACGCGACTGGCCGACCAGCTCCAACTCCAGCTCGTCGCCCTTGTGCAGCGGGCCGACGCCCACCGGCGTACCGGTGAGGATGACGTCGCCCGGCTGCAGGCTGAAGTGCCCGCAGATGTGCTGGATCATCGGCAGGATCGGATTGATCATGTCGCGGCTGTTGCCGTCCTGGCGCACGTCGCCGTTGATGCTCAGGCGAATGCCGATGTCGGTCAGGTCGCTCAGCGCGTCACCCGGCACGAACGGCGCCAGCACGCAGGCACCGTCGAAGGACTTGGCGATTTCCCAGGGGTAGCCCTTTTCCTTCAGCCCGGCCTGCACGTCGCGCAGGGTCAGGTCGAGGGCCGGGGCGAAGCCGGAAATGGCATCCAGCACTTCTTCGGCATTCGGGGTGCGCGACAGCGGCTTGCCGATCAGCACGGCGATTTCCGCCTCGTAGTGCACGGTGCCGCGGTCTTCCGGCAGGGTGAAACCGCCTTCCAGGGGCACGACGCAGCTACCGGCCTTGATGAACAGCAACGGCTCGCTCGGGACGGGGTTGTTCAGTTCCTTGGCATGTTCGGCGTAGTTGCGGCCGATGCACACCACCTTGCCCAGGGGAAAGTGGATGTGGGTGCCGTCGACATACTGGTGCTGGTAGCTCATGGACAACTCCTGTTCATTGCACGGCCCGACGTGTTGCCGGGCCGGCGAGCGTGAATACGGGGAAGGCGAAGGCGTTGTACGCCCTGCCCTCGCTAGCGCTTAGCGCGAGAAGATCTTGCCCGGGTTCATGATGCCGTTCGGGTCGAACGCCGCCTTGATCGCCTTCATGTAGCCGACTTCCGCGTCGCTGCGGCTGTAGTGCAGGTAATCGCTCTTGGTCATGCCCACGCCGTGTTCCGCGGAAATCGAGCCGTTGTACTTCTGCACGGTCTCGAACACCCACTTGTTGACCGAGGCGCACTTGGCGAAGAACTCTTCCCGGGACAGGCTTTCCGGCTTGAGGATGTTCAGGTGCAGGTTGCCATCGCCGATGTGCCCGTACCAGAGCACTTCGAAGTCCGGGTAGTTGCTGGTGACGATGTTGTCGATGTCGGCCAGGAAGGCCGGCACGCGGGACACGGTCACCGAAATGTCGTTCTTGTACGGCGTGCGGTGGCTGATGGTCTCGGAGATGTACTCGCGCAGCTTCCACAGGTTCTGCAGCTGCTGCTCGCTCTGGCTCATCACGCCATCGAGGACCCAGCCCTGCTCCACGGCATGCTCGAAGATCTCCAAGGCGGCATTGGCCACGTCTTCGTTGAGCGCTTCGAACTCCAGCAGCGCGTAGAACGGCGTGCGGCTCTCGAAGGGCGCGGGCACGTCGCCACGCTCGAGGATCTTGTCCAGGCACTTGTCGGACAGGAATTCGAAGGCGGTGAGGTCCAGCTTGCTCTGGAAGGCATGCAGCACCGGCATGATGGAGTCGAAATCCGGGGTACCGAGGACCATGGCGGTCAGGTTCTTCGGCGCGCGCTCCAGGCGCATGGTGGCCTCGACCACGAAGCCCAGGGTGCCTTCGGCGCCGATGAACAGCTGGCGCATGTCGTAGCCGGTGGCGTTCTTGATCAGGTCCTTGTTCAGTTCCAGCAGCTCGCCGGTCCCGGTGACCACTTTCAGGCCCGCCACCCAGTTGCGGGTCATGCCGTAGCGAATCACCTTGATCCCGCCGGCGTTGGTGCCGATGTTGCCGCCAATCTGGCTGGAACCGGCCGAGGCGAAGTCAACCGGGTAGTACAGGCCCTTGTCTTCGGCGAACTGCTGCAGGGCGGCGGTGACCACGCCCGGCTGGCAGATCACGGTGCGGTCGAATTCGTTGAAGTCGAGAATCTGGTTCATGTAGTCGAACGACACCACGACTTCGCCATGGGCCGCCACGGCTGCGGCCGACAGGCCGGTACGGCCGCCGGACGGCACCAGCGCGACCTTGTGCTGGTTGGCCCAGCGGACGATGGCCTGCACCTGCTCGATGGTCTTGGGGAAGACGATGGCGCTGGGCGCCGGGGCGAAATGCTTGGTCCAATCCTTGCCGTAGGTGGCCAGGGAATCGGCGTCGGTCAGCACTTTGCCGGGTTCAACCAGTGTCTTCAGCTCTTCGATCAGGGCAGGGTTGGTCATCTACGGAACTCTCAAACGTTTCATGGTCACCCTGAGCACGCTTCATCTGCCAGGGGCGGGTGTTTCGCGGGGCTCGTATGCTAGCATACGCACCCCGTGAGTCGTGCCCCCGAGCCGATCCACGGGCTCTGGTCGGCCACGTCCGGCCCCCTCCTGACACCATTTGTGGGACAACAGGTACTCCGATGAGCAAGACCTCTCTCGACAAGAGCAAGATCAAGTTCCTTCTTCTCGAAGGCGTCCACCAGAATGCCGTCGACACCCTGAAGGCTGCCGGCTACACCAACATCGAGTACCTCAAGGGCGCACTGTCCGACGAAGAGCTGAAAAGCAAGATCGCCGACGCCCACTTCATCGGCATCCGCTCCCGCACCCAGCTGACGTCCGAAGTCTTCGACTGCGCGAAGAAGCTGGTCGCCGTCGGCTGCTTCTGCATCGGCACCAACCAGGTCGACCTGGACGCTGCCCGTGAGCGCGGTATCGCCGTGTTCAACGCCCCGTATTCGAACACCCGCTCGGTGGCCGAACTGGTACTGGCCCAGGCCATCCTGCTGCTGCGTGGCATTCCCGAGAAGAACGCCTCCTGCCACCGTGGTGGCTGGATCAAGAGCGCGGCCAACTCCTTCGAGATCCGCGGCAAGAAACTGGGCATCGTCGGCTACGGCTCGATCGGCACCCAGCTCTCGGTCCTGGCCGAAGCCCTGGGCATGCAGGTGTTCTTCTACGACGTGGTGACCAAGCTGCCGCTGGGCAACGCCACACAGATCGGCAAGCTGCATGACCTGCTGGGCATGTGCGACATCGTTTCCCTGCACGTGCCTGAGCTGCCGTCCACCCAGTGGATGATCGGCGAGAAGGAAATCCGCGCCATGAAGAAGGGCGGCATCCTGATCAACGCCGCCCGCGGCACCGTGGTCGAGCTGGATCACCTGGCCGCCGCGATCAAGGACGAGCACCTGATCGGCGCCGCCATCGACGTGTTCCCGGTCGAGCCGAAGTCCAACGATGAAGAGTTCGAAAGCCCGCTGCGTGGCCTGGATCGCGTGATCCTGACCCCGCACATCGGTGGCTCCACTGCCGAAGCCCAGGCCAACATCGGCCTGGAAGTGGCCGAGAAACTGGTCAAGTACAGCGACAACGGTACCTCGGTATCCTCGGTCAACTTCCCGGAAGTGGCCCTGCCGGCTCACCCGGGCAAGCACCGCCTGCTGCACATCCACGAGAACGTGCCGGGCGTGATGAGCGAGATCAACAAGGTCTTCGCCGACAACGGCATCAACATCTCTGGTCAGTTCCTGCAGACCAACGACAAGGTGGGTTACGTGGTGATCGACGTCGACGCCGAGTACTCCGACCTGGCCCTGGAAAAACTGCAGCACGTTCACGGCACCATCCGCAGCCGCGTCCTGTTCTGAGTCATCCGGGTACGAAAAAGGGAGGCCACTGGCCTCCCTTTTTTCATGGGCGCTGCTTTATGAGTGCCACGCTCAGTTGCCGTCGCCACGCTCGAGCTCAGCCAGCGCGGCATCCGCCTCGGCCAGTTGCGCCTCGTTGAACACCCGGACACCCGCGCGCCGCAACAGCGCAGCCGTCACCCCCTCGCCCGCCACCTTGCGCCCGGTGAACGTGCCGTCGTAGTTCTCCAGGTTGCCGCAGGACGGACTACGGGCCTTGAGCAGCGCCAGGCGGATACCGTGGCGCTGCACCAGTGCCAAGGCCTGCTCGGCACCCTCGACGAAGGCCGCGGTGACGTCCTCACCGTCAACGGTTACCACCTGCACCACACCATCGAGCACAGCAGCGCCCTGGCCACCCGGAATCTCGGCCGGAGGACGGGGTGTGGGCAGGCCACCCGCCACTTCCGGGCACAAGGGGACAATGCGCCCTTCCGCCTGCCAGCGCTGCAGCACACCAAAGGGACCATGGGCACCGCCGTCGTAGCGTACGTGATGACCCAACAGGCAGCGGCTGACCAGAATCTTCTGCATGGCTCCTCCTGGTTCGGGCGGTTTCGTTTCATTTGGCTGACCCAGGGCGCTCGTGGACACTGGGCTCACCAGCAATGCTAGAGCGGGCCGTCGCCCCGGCGGCGGAACCAGCCGGTCAGCGACAGGCGTTCGCGGGTGGCGGGCAGCACTTCATGGGGCAGGTCGGCGGAGAGGAACACCACCAGGCAACCGGCCCGGGGCGGCACGTCGCGCACCTCGCCGTTCTTGAGGTACAGGCGCAACGCGCCGCCCTGCTCGTCCTGCCAGCCTTCATTGAGGTACAGCACCGCCGATACCGTACGGCGGTCGTCGTCGCGAAACCGGTCGAGGTGCTTCTGGTAGAAAGCACCGGGCGGGTACAGGGCGAAGTGGCTTTCGTAGTCCTCCAACCCCAGGTAGAGCCCCTGGTTGATTGCCTGGCGCAGGCCGTCCAGCAGCGCCAGGTACTGGTCGCAGGCTTCGGACTGCCCCGCTTCCAGCCATTCGATGCTGTCACCGCGCACCGCCTCGCGCACCGCCAGGGCATTGCCCCGGCCAACGCCGGCCGGCGCCAGGGCGCCGCGCTCGGCACGCAAACGGCACTCATCGGCCAGTTCGGCGGTCAGACCCTCTGGAGCGAAGAGCGGTTGAATCGACCAGCCGTGCTCGGCCAGGTCGTCGACGATGCGCGCATACAGGGCGCTGTGGGATTCGGTAGGCATGCCGGCGATTCTACCAGTGTGCGCGCAACGCCTCGACAAGCTCCGACTGGCCATTGAAAATAGCCGTCCGCTAGACAGGAGTCTGTATGCGCGTTCTTTCCTTCGTTTTGCTGTTACTCGCAAGCTTGCCCAGCCTGGCCGATACCCACTCCGAGTTGTACCAGGCGGCCGGCTGGCCGGAACAGCGCGCGCATTTCAACGACGCCCTCACGGCTGCCCAGGAGCGCTACCGCAGCAGCCTGCCGCCGGCGGTGTTCCAGGCCCTGGTGACCAACAGCAACCAGCGTTTCGCCCCGCTTGCCATCGACCAGCGCGCCCAGCAGAGCCTGCGTGAGGCCCTGGCCGATCCCAAGCCTGCCCTGCAGTTCTTCCAATCCCCGTTGGGCCGCAAGATCGTTCAGGCCGAAGTGCTGGCCACCCGCCGCGACCAGTTGGCCCGCCATGCCGACGGCCTGCCGCGCATCGAAGCCGACGCCACCCGCCGCCTGCTGATTCGCCACCTGGCCCAGGCCCTGCCGGCTGAAGCCGCCGGTGCCGAAGTCAGCCTGGCCCTGGCGGGTGTGGCCGCCGACAGCCTGAGCCAGATGCTGCCCGGCCTGTTCGGTGGCGATTCGGCCCATGCCCTGCTCAACAGCCAGCGTCAGCGTCTGATGGAGCAGATCGGCGCCGACATCGACAATACCCTGCTGCACGTCTACCGAGAGCTGTCCGACCCGGAGTTGGAGGAATTCGTCGGTTTCGCCCAGTCCGAAGCCGGCAAGACCTATTACCAGGCGGCCCTGACCGCCCTGCGTTCCGGCCTGGCCGTGGGCCAGAGCAGCGCCGACCTGGCGCCCGCGCCCCAGGGCATCTGAAGCGCGTCAGCCGGCCAGGCGCTGGCTGAGAAAATCGAAGTAGCGCTGACGCAGCGCCGGCACTTCATTGGCCAGATGATGCCGCGCCTCGGGCAGGCGAAAGATCTTCGGCGACGCGAACTTGTCCTCCAGCACCCCCAGGTTGTGCCGCCAATCCACCGTCATGTCAGCCTCGCCCTGCACGATCAGCGGGCTGCGGGTACTGCGCGCGGCCCGCTCGATACGCGGCACCCACTGGCTCAGGGCACCGACCCAGGCGGTCGGCAGGTTGCGCGGTTGCAGGGGGTCACGGTTCTGCAGGAAGTCGATGAACACCGGGTCGTGGGAGTTCTCGCTGAAACGCCGGGGAATTTCCTTCACGAAGTTGCGCATCACCCGGTAGCTGAGCTGCGACCAGGCCCAGGCCCTAGGCCGCACCAACGGCGCCAGCAGGATGGTTTCGCCGATGTCAGCCGCCGGCTCGCCAGTCAGCAGGTAATCCAACAGGATCGCCCCGCCGGTGCTCTGGCCGCACAGGTGCCAGGGCGCCGGCAGGTCGAGCTCGGCGGCCTGGGCCAGGCCGGCCTGCAGCACCGTCTGGTACTCGGCGAAGTCGTCGATGCTGGCCCGCGCGCCGCTGGACAGCCCGTGCCCCGGCAGGTCCAGCGCCAGCACGGCAAAGCCCATGCCCAGCGCCCAGTCGATGACATGCCGGTACAGGCCGCTGTGGTCGTAGTAGCCATGCAGCAGGATCAGGGTCGCCCGGGGCGCCCGGGGCCACCAGACCTGAGCGGCGATGCGGTAGGGCCCTGCCTGGAAGAAGCCGAGGCGGCTGGGCAACAGGCTCTGCTCGAACCCATAGAAGGACCGGTAAACCTGTTCTGCGGGCGACAGGGCTGCCGCTGCGGCCAAGGGTCGCAGGCTGGCGACCAGCAGATCAGGCTGAAAACTCGCTGACATAAGGCTTTCCGTCGATCGGGCAGACATCCCGGCGGCACCTTCATGCTCGCCGGCAGGCTGTCGATATTCAGCTGTCGGGCGCGGCGTGGCAAGCTAGCGCCCCTCGATGCCCCGCCTGATGCGACGGGCCGCCCATTTTACCGTGCACCACGCAGACTGCGCCCCCATGCCTCGACCTTCACGCAAATCCCTCCTCGCCGGCCTCATCGCCGTGACCTGGATCATCGCCATGGTGGTGGCGTTCTGGTGGTTCGAAGCCCGCTACATGCGCTCGTTCAGCGACCAGACGGCACTGTTCTCCGGCGCCGAACTGCGCCTGCCCATCGAGCTGGCCGGCCCCGGTCCGATCCGCCTGGTGCACTTCTGGGATCCGGCCTGCCCGTGCAACGTCGGCAACCAGCAACACCTGGGCGAACTGATCGAGCACTACGCGCCCCAGGGTGTGGCGTTCTATGCCGTGCAGAAAGCCGGCACCAGCGGCCAGCTGCCCCGCAGCCTCAGCGGTCTGCAACCGCTCGACAACCTGCAGGGCGCCGAGCAGTTGCCCGCCAGCCCGGCCGTGGCCATCTGGGACCGCAACGGCGAACTGGCCTATTTCGGCCCCTACAGCGAAGGCCTGACCTGCACCTCGAGCAACAGCTTCATCGAGCCCATCCTCGAAGCCCTGGCCGACGGACGCCGGGTGAATGCCAGCAACACCCTGGCGGTGGGCTGCTTCTGCGCCTGGCAGGACGCACCCGACCGCTAGGCCCGCACACCTTTAGTCGGGCCGGGCGCCTTTCGATTTGCACTTTCGTCCCACCTCTGCAACAACTTGAAGGTCGTTGCGTTGGCGCCCCGCCTCCGCGGGCCGTGGGAGGGATACCATGTCTGGCACGTTCTACCGTCAAGCCGATCGTCTGATGCTCGCCGTGCTCTGGGGCATGACCTTCTACGCCTTCGGCCTGGCCTTCTGGCACGGCACCTGGGCCGCGGCGCTGGTCATCGGCGGCGGCAGCGCCGTGGCGCTGTCGGCGCTGTACTCGCTGATCGCCGGCACCCGCACCTACCGGTGCCTGATCGGCGTCGCCTTCATGGTCCTGTCCGCGCTGCACATCCAGCAGAGCCACGGCATGATCGAAATGCACTTCAGCGTGTTCGTGCTGCTCGCGTTCCTGGTCTATTACCGCGACTGGTTGCCGATTCTGCTGGCCGCCGGGGTGATCGCCGTGCACCACCTGGTGTTCTTCCTCGCCCAGCAGAGCGGCGACGCGATCTACCTGCTGCAGGAAGGTGCCGGTTGGCCGGTGGTGCTGATCCATGCCGCCTACGTGGTGGTGGAGACCCTGATCCTGGTGGTGCTGGCCCGCCACGGCGCGCGGGAAGCCGCCGCCGGCGAAGACCTGCAACGCACCTCGGCGCACCTGCTGCGCGACGGCCAGCCAGTGGACCTGGCGTACCGCAGCCCGTCCAGCGAGCGCCTGGCCCAGCGCTTCAACCGTTTTCTCGACCTGCTCGACAACCTGGTCAGCCGGGTCGTGGGCGCCGGTGACGAGCTGCGCGACACCAGCCAGCACCTGAGCCGCTCCACCGCCGAGCTGAACCAGGGCGCCGACGCCCTGCTGCTGGCCACCACCCAGATGGGCAGCGCCATCGACCAGATGACCCGGGCCGTCAGCGAGGTGTCCGGCAGCGCCGAAGAAGCCGCCAACACCGCCCACCAGGCTGGTGACGATGCCGCAGCCGGCGCCGCCTCGATCAGCGCCACGCAGCAGGAAATCCGCACCCTGGCCGCCGAGATGGACCACAGCAGCGCGGTGGTGCAGAGCCTGGCCGGGGAAGCCCAGGAGATCGGCAAGGTCCTGGAAGTGATCCGCGCGGTGGCCGAACAGACCAACCTGCTGGCCCTCAACGCTGCCATCGAGGCGGCCCGGGCCGGCGAGCAGGGCCGCGGCTTCGCCGTGGTCGCCGATGAGGTGCGGCAGCTGGCGCAGCGCACTCAGCAGGCCACCGGGGAAATCCACGGCATGATCGCCCGCCTGCAACAGGGCTCGGCCAATGCGGTCAGCGCCATGGCCCAGAGCCACGCCGGCGTCGCCCGCTGTGTGGGCCACACCGAACGCACCGTCACCCTGCTCGACAACGTGCACCGCTCGATCGAAGCGATTCAGGCCATCGGCGTGTCCACCCGGGAACAGCTGGCCGCCACCGAGGAAGTCGCCCGCCTGATCGAACAGGTCCGGGGCATCGCCGGTGAAACCGCACGCGACGCCGCTGAAGTGGCAGAAGACAGCCAGCGCCTGACCCAGCTGGCCGAGCACCTGACCAGCCTGTGCGGCGAATTCCACGTCAGCCAGGCCGAAGGCCGCAGCCGCTTGCCGGCGGACCGCGCCGCCTCCTCCACCAACCGCAAGGGCCCCTACCGGCTACAGCCCGCCTGAGACGCCAGCCACTGGGCGCGGTACGTTTCCGGCGTGGTGCCCTGCCAGCGGCGGAACGCCCGGTAGAACGGCGACAGCTCGGCGAACCCGCAGGCGCGCGCCACGTCACGAATGGCCTGGCCGGCCTCCAGCAGATCGGCGGCGCGGCCACGGCGCGCCTCATCATGCAGCAGGCGAAAGCTGCTGCCCTGCTCGGCCAGCGCCCGCTGCAGGCCGCTGCTGGTCAGGTCCAGGGCCCGCGCGCACTCGGCCAGGCTGCACAGCTGAACGCCCAGGTTCACCCCCAACCAGTAGCGCACCCGGTTGAGCAACTGGTTCTCCACCAGTTCGGCCAGCTCCTGCTCGGCCTCGGCCCATAGCAGGGTGAACAGGCGCGGGTTGGCGCTGCGCGACGGACGAGTCAGCAGGCCCTGCTCGAACACCAGGGCATCATGCCGCTGGCCGAAACGCGGCAGCAGGCCGAACAGGCGCCGATGCTCGCTGAGGCGACGCGGCGCCGGGTGACGGAAGTCCACGCCCACCAGTTGGAAATCTTCGTCGGTGACGCTGGCCAGCATCTTGAAGATCAGCAGCGCCAGGCACTCCATCTGCTGGCGCAGCGAGCCTACCCCGCGGTAATTGAGGTCGATGATCAGGTGTGCCCGGTCGCCCCGGTCCTCCAGGCGCGCGACGAAACCGCCGGACAGGATGTGCTGGAACCGCACGAAGCATTCCAGCGCCTGGCGCAGGTCGGCGCTGGCCAACAGCAGGTAGCCCACCACGTCCATGGGCCGCGGCCTCATCACCTCGCCCAGGTGCAGGCCGATGTCGACGTCGCCGCTGATGCCTTCCAGGGCCTGCCAGAACCGCGGTGCGTTGTCGTGCTCCTCCCGGGCCACCAGGCGCGGCGGCGACAGCGGCACGCCCTGATAGGCCCGGCGGTAGGTATCGGTCGGGTCCAGGCCCAGGGCCGCCAGGGACTCGTAGAGCAGGCGGCGCAGGGTGGAGGAATGGGTCAGCGTCGCGGCAACAGTCTGACTGGGTGCGGTATCCATGATTACCTCGTGACAATTGACCAAAGACTTTCAGTCTTGCGCCATTTGGTCAATGCCATCAGCCGCTCCCCTGACCAGAATGGCGCCGTGCCCCATCACAGAACAATAAGGATCGCCCCCGATGAAACGCACCCTGACCGTCATCGCCGTCGTCGTGGCCGCCAGCGCCGCCGGCGGCTACTGGTACGTCGACAGCAAGCAGCCCCTGCGCGAGGGCGAGCTGACGCTGCAGCACCTGCAGGCGCCGGTCGAGGTGCGCTACGACGAACGGGGCGTACCGCACATCCAGGCGCAGAACGAAACCGACATGTACCGTGCCCTGGGCTTCGTGCACGCTCAGGACCGCCTGTTCCAGATGGAAATGATGCGCCGCCTGGCCCGGGGTGAACTGGCCGAAGTGCTCGGCGCCCCGCTGCTGGAAACCGACCGCCTGTTCCGCACCCTGGGTATCCGCCAGCACGCCGATGCCTACGCCGCGAAACTCGACCCGAACAGCCCGGCGACCGTGGCCCTGCAGGCCTACCTGGACGGTATCAACCAGTACCAGGCCAGCCGTCCGGCGCCGATGGAGTTCGACCTGCTGGGCATCCAGCCGCGCCCCTTCACCGCCGCCGACACCCTCAGCGTGGCCGGCTACATGGCCTACAGCTTCGCCGCCGCGTTCCGCACCGAGCCGGTGCTCAGCTACGTGCGCGACCAGTTGGGCAGCGAGTACCTGGACGTCTTCGACCTCGACTGGCACCCCGAAGGCGTGGTCGGCCAGCCCCTGGCCGCCGGGGACTGGAAGGACCTCGGCGCCATTGCCCGGATCAGCCACGAGGCGCTGCTCGACGCCGGCCTGCCGCAGTTCGAGGGCAGCAACGCCTGGGCGGTGTCCGGCAGCCGCACGGCCAGCGGCAAGCCACTGCTGGCGGGCGACCCGCATATCCGCTTCGCCGTGCCCGCGGTGTGGTACGAGGCCCACGTGAGCTACCCCGGCTTCGAGCTCTACGGTCACTACCAGGCCCTCAACCCCACCGCCTCCCTGGGGCACAACCGGGACTTCGCCTGGAGCCTGACCATGTTCCAGAACGACGACGTCGACCTCGTCGCCGAGACCGTCAACCCGAACAACCCCAACCAAGTGCGCCACCGCGACGCGTGGGTCGACCTGCAGCAGCGCGAGGAAACCATCCTGGTCAAAGGCGCCGAGCCGGTCACCGTGACCCTGCGCCGCTCGCCCCACGGCCCGCTGATCAACGACACCCTGGGCAACCCGTCGGGCAGCACGCCGATCGCCCTGTGGTGGACCTTCCTGGAAACCGACAACCCGATCCTCGACGCTTTCTACCAGCTCAACCAAGCCGAGAGTCTGGACAAGGCCCGTACCGCGGTGGAAAAGATCGAGGCCCCGGGCCTCAACGTGGTCTGGGCCAATGCCCAGGGCGACATCGGCTGGTGGGCCGCCGCGAAACTGCCGCGCCGCCCGGCGGGGGTCAACCCGAGCTTCATCCTCGATGGCGCCAGCGGCGAGGCGGAGAAGGACGGCTATCATCCCTTCACCGACAACCCCCAGGAAGAAAACCCACAGCGTGGCTACATCGTCTCGGCCAACTACCAGCCCCTGTCGCCCACCGGCATCGAGGTCCCCGGCTACTACAACCTGCCCGATCGCGGTCAGCGCCTGAACCAGCACCTCGCCGATGCGGACGTCAAATGGGACCTGCAGAACAGCCAGGCCCTGCAGCTCGACACCGGCACCGGCTACGGTCCGCGCGTGCTGGCACCGATCCTCGACGAACTGCGCGCCGCGGCCAGCGACGACCAGCAGCGCGCGCTGGTCGAGCAACTGGCGGCCTGGGACGGTGACCACCGCGTGGACTCCGTCGCCACCACCCTGTTCAACCAGCTGGTCTATCAGTTGACCCGCCAGGCCATGCATGACGAACTGGGCGACAGCTTCTTCGACAGCCTGCTGTTCACCCGCGTGCTGGACAGCGCCCTGCCGCGCCTCACCGCCAACGCCGACTCGCCCTGGTGGAACGACCGGGGCACCGAGGCCACGGAAAGCCGCGCCGATATCGTCAAGGCCGCCTGGCGGACGAGCATCGCCCACCTGCAAAGTACTCTCGGCCAAGACCCGGCCACCTGGCAGTGGGGCCCGGCCCATACCCTGGTACACGGCCACCCCCTAGGCCAGCAGAAGCCACTGGACACGGTGCTGAACGTCGGCCCGTTCGAGGTGCCCGGCGGCCACGAGACGCCGAACAACCTGTCGCACAAGGTGGGGCCCGCCCCGTGGTCGGTGGTCTATGGTCCATCCACGCGGCGCCTGATCGACCTCAACGACGCCAGCACCGCGCTGGGCATCAACCCCGTGGGCCAGAGCGGCGTGCCGTTCGACAGGCACTACCAGGACCAGGCCAAGGCCTACGTGCGCGGCGAGTACCAGCCCATGCACCTCGACCAGGACGATGTGCAACGCCACACCCGCAGCCAGCTGACACTGCGCCCCTAACGGAACCAGGAGCCTGCGATGAAACGACTGTTGCTGATTCTGCCCCTCGCCCTGCTCGGCCTGGCGGCCGTGGTGGTCGGCCGTACCCTGTTGCTGCCGCCGGTGGCCGTCAACACCTCACCCGTCACGCTGCCCGAGGGCCTGGACGCCCAGCGCGCCGCCGAGAGCCTGGCGGCGGCCATCCGCCTGCCGACCCTGTCCCACCAGGTAGGCGCACCGGCCAGCCAGCTGGCGGCCAGCGACGCCGCCTTCGCCGGCATGCGGGCCTGGCTGAGCGAGCACTACCCACGGATCAGCGCTACCACCCTCAACGAAGACACCGGCAGCCCGAGCATCCTGCTGCGCTGGCCGGGCACGGATCGCCAGTTGCCCCCTGCCCTGCTGATGGCGCACCAGGACGTGGTGCCCGTGGCCCCGGGCACCGAAAACCAGTGGGTACACCCGCCGTTCTCCGGTGCGATTGCCGACGGCTTCATCTGGGGCCGCGGCGCCATCGACAGCAAGGGCTCCATGGTGGCGATCCTGGAAGCGGTGGAAACCCTGATCGGTCAGGGCTTCCAGCCGCAACGGGACGTGCTGCTGGCGTTCGGTCACGACGAGGAAATCGGCGGTCACCAGGGCAACCGGCGCATCGCCGCGCGCCTGCTGGAACAGGGCACGCGCCTGGCCTGGGTCAGCGACGAAGGTGGCTTCGTGGTGCGCGGGCAGATTCCCGGCATCACCCAGGATGTCGCCGTGGTGGGCATCGCCGAGAAGGGGTATGTCAGCCTCACCTTGCAGGCCAATGCCCAGGGCGGGCATTCCTCGCAACCGCCTCCCTTCGACGAGACCGCCATCGGCCGCCTCAGCCTGGCATTGCAACGGGTCGGCGATGCCCCCTTCGCCCGCGGCTTCGACGGCCCCACGGGGGATTTGCTGGCCAGCTTCACGCCGGCCCAGTCCTTCGGCTACCGGATAATCTTCGCCAACCTGTGGCTGTTCGGCCCGCTGGTCGAGCAACAGCTGTCGGCCTCGCCGGCCGGGGCCGCACAGTTGCAAACCTCGCTGTCGCCGACCCTGCTGCGCGGCGGCATCAAGGAAAACGTGCTGCCACCCAGTGCCCGCGCCACGCTGAACCTGCGCATCCACCCGCGCGACAGCATCGAGAGCGTGGCCGCCCATGTGCGCGCCGCGGTGGCGGACGACCAGGTCAGCGTCAAGGTGATGCCCGCCGGCCGCGAACCGTCAGCGGTGACGGATGTGCGCGGCAAGGCCTACACGCAGTTCGCCGAGGTGATCCGCGCCAGCTTCGCCAACACCCTGGTCAGCCCCAACCTCACGGTGGGCGGCACCGATTCACGGCACTACGAGCCGCTGACCGAAAACATCTTCCGTTTCAGCCCGCTGCTGATGGACCGCGAAGACCTGCCGCGCATGCACGGCACCAACGAGCGGATCGGCATCGACACCCTGGCCAACGCCAGCGGCTTTTATTACCGGCTGCTGCAGAGCCTGAACACGCCTGCCGCTCCCTGAAACAAAACGCCCGGCACCACAAGGGACCGGGCGTTCCGCGATCCGCCGGGTTTCCCCGGCGCCAGACAGCGCGCTGATTACAGGTAGCTGTTGGTCATTTCTTCGACAAAGCCTTCGTTGCGCAGCTCGTCCAGGGCCTTCTGCAGGCGCTGCACCACTTCGTCCGGGGTGTCCTTGTTCAAGGCCAGGTAAAGCTCGGCATCGTTGAAGCGCAGCACGGTGTTCAGGCCGCTGACACCTTCCTGCTTGGCCAGGTAGCGGCCGACCGGGTCGGTGGTGGCCCACAGGTCGATCTTGCCGGCGAGCAGCTTCTTCACGTTTTCCTGGTCACGCAGGGCGTTGACCGGCGACAGGCCCTGGCTTTCCAGGTGCTGGCTGACCGCGTCGTTCTTGTAGGCGCCGATGGTGTACTGACCGGCGTCCTTGAGGCTTGCCACGCTCAGGTTGTTGCCCGGTGCAGCCAGCAGCACCCAGCCGGTCTTGGCCAATGGGCCAACCCACTTGAACAGCGGCTGGCGCTCGGGGGTGAAGGTGGTGGAGAACAGCCCGTAGTTGGGTTTATCGAGGGTCAGGCGATAGAGCCGGTCCCAGGGAAAGCGCAGGGTCAGCGTGTAATTGATGTTGGCGCGCTTGAACATCTCACGAACGATTTCGGCGTTGATGCCATCGATGCCGTCGTCACGGGCGAAGTTCTTGTCGTCCACCGACATGTTGAAAGGTGGGAAATTCTCCGTGAGCAATACCACCTTGTAGTCCTCGGGCAGCTCGGCCCGCGCCATACAGGCACTCAACAACAGCCCTAGAAAAAGCCCTTTCTTTACTGCCTTCATCATCCTTTCCCCTGCTCGCATACGTTGTGTTTTTTATGGTTGGCAGCGTCCGTGCGTCTGGCGATCTCCTGATCGGCGCGAATGAACACCATAGGTCGAACAGCCAGGAAAGCAAACCCACCCGAAAAACCATGGCGCTCGCCGATGCATAAATTGCACCATCCAGGCAGGTGACAGGCAGGCAAGAGAAGCGCAAGGAACGAGCAGACGGCAGCCGCACGCCGTGGCGCAGGCCGCGAAACAGAGGGGTAAGGGGAAATCAGGCCCCGCCGCTGAGGGCTGGGCCAGACGGCCCGCGAGTGCGGGCTGGGAGGAAGACGTCGTTACAGGTAGCTGTTGAGGATCTGGTCCACCAGGCCTTCCTGGCGCATCTTGTCCAGTTCGGCCTGCAGCTTCTGCACCACGGCGTCGGGCACTTCCTTGTTCAGCGCCAGGTACAGCTCGGCACTGTCGAAGCGCAGGATGGTTTTCAGGCCGGTGACACCTTCCTGCTTGGCCAGGTAACGGCCCGCCGGATCGCCGGTGGCCCACAGGTCGATCTGGCCAGCCATCAGTTTCTTGGCGTTTTCCTGGTCGCGCAACGCGGTGACCGGTGCCAGGCCCTGCTTCTCCAGGTGCTCGGCGATGGCGTCGCCCTTGTAGGCACCGACCTTGTAGCGCTTGGCATCGTCCAGGCTGGCCAGAGTGATCGGACTGTCGCCCTTGCCGAGCAGCACCCAGTCGTCCGGGCCGATCGGGCCGACCCACTTGAACAGTTGCTCGCGCTCCGGCAGGCGCGCCGTCACGAACACGCCGTGATCCGGCTTTTCCAGCGCCAGGTTGTAGATGCGGTCCCAGGGGAAACGCAGGGTCAGGCTGTACGGGATGCCGGCACGCTTGAACATCTCGCGCACGATATCGGCGGCGATGCCGTCGATGTTGTCCTCCTGGGCGAAGTTCTTGCCGTTGATCGCCATGTTGTAGGGGGGGAAGTTTTCCGTGAGCAACACCACACGGTAGTTCGGGTCGATTTCCGCTCTAGCCATTCCAGACATCAACACCAGGGCACCCACGCCCATCAGCAACCGCTTCCACATAACCATTTCCTACCCTGTCAGGGATTTTCCATAAAAAAGCGCGGCCAAGCTTAGCCCTGTTTTGGTGCAGACCAAAACCTCGATCGTCGTTTAGTGAGCGCCGGATCACCCGCCCTAGAGCGGTGCACGGGGTCGATCAGCGCACCACGATGCCGCGACTGGCCAGGTACGCCTTGGCTTCCGGCACGGTGTATTCGCCGAAGTGGAAGATGCTGGCCGCCAGCACCGCCGCCGCCTTGCCTTCGAGAATCCCGGCCGCCAGGTGCTCCAGGTTGCCCACGCCGCCGGAGGCGATCACCGGGATGCCCACGGCTTCGGAAATGGCCCGGGTCACGCCCAGGTCGTAGCCGCTCTTGACGCCGTCCTGGTCCATGCTGGTCAGGAGAATCTCGCCGGCCCCCAGGTCTTCCATCTTTTTGGCCCACTGCACCGCATCCAGCCCGGTGGGCTTGCGGCCGCCGTGGGTGAAGATTTCCCAGCGCGGAGTTTCACCCGGCAGCGAGACCTTCTTGGCGTCGATGGCGACCACGATGCACTGCGAACCGAAACGATCGGCGGCCTCGCCGACGAACTCCGGGGTGAACACCGCGGCGGTGTTGATCGAAACCTTGTCCGCACCGGCGTTCAGCAGGTTGCGGATGTCCTGCACGGTGCGCACGCCACCACCCACGGTCAGCGGGATGAACACCTGGCTGGCCATGCGCTCGACGGTGTGCAGGGTGGTGTCACGGCCATCGACGCTGGCGGTGATGTCGAGGAAGGTGATTTCGTCGGCGCCCTGCTCGTTGTAGCGGCGGGCGATCTCGACCGGGTCACCGGCATCGCGGATGTTCTCGAACTGGACGCCCTTGACCACACGGCCGTTGTCCACGTCCAGGCAGGGGATGATGCGTTTGGCCAGTGCCATAGCGAGTCTCTCGTAGAAGGGTCGGGCGGTGCTGCGCGCAAACCAGGGTCAACCGCCGCGGCGGATGTCTTCGGGGTGGGCCGGCTGACCCACCCCGCGTACGAATCAGCCGGTGTAGGTGTCGCAGAACGCCTGGGCTTCGGCGACATCCAGGGTGCCTTCGTAGATCGCCCGGCCGGTGATGGCGCCGATGATCCCCGGGGCCTTGGCGGCCAGCAGTTTTTCGATGTCGCCCAGGTTGTGGATGCCGCCCGAGGCGATCACCGGGATGCGGCTGGCGGCGGCCAGGGCCGCGGTGGCTTCGACGTTGCAGCCCTGCATCATGCCGTCTTTGGCGATGTCGGTGTAGACGATGGCGGACACGCCATCGGCCTCGAAACGCTTGGCCAGGTCGGTGGCCTGCACGGTGCTGACTTCAGCCCAGCCGTCGGTGGCGACGAAACCGTCCTTGGCGTCCAGGCCGACGATGACCTTGCCCGGGAACGCCTTGCACGCCTCTGTGACGAAGGCCGGATCCTTCACCGCCTTGGTGCCGATGATCACGTAGCTGACGCCGGCCTTGACGTAGTGCTCGATGGTTTCCAGGGTGCGGATGCCGCCACCGATCTGGATCGGCAGGTTCGGGTAGCGCTTGGCGATGGCGGTGACCACCTCGCCGTTCACCGGCTGGCCTTCGAAGGCGCCGTTCAGGTCCACCAGGTGCAGACGACGGCAACCGCCCTCGACCCATTTGGCGGCCATGCTCACCGGGTCATCGGAGAACACCGTGGAATCTTCCATGCGGCCCTGGCGCAGACGCACGCAGGCGCCGTCCTTGAGATCGATAGCGGGGATAATCAGCATCGGTTGAACCTGTTCAAGTCGTGAAAATCGGTGGAAGGTCAGCTCTTCTCGAGCGCCCAGAGGTCGCTCTCGATGCTTTCGAACCTGTCTTTCAGGTGCGTCTGCACGTCGAGAATGGCCTTGTTGTAGTAGTACGGAGCGATGTCGCGCGCGAACAGGTCGAGCACTTCCTGCACCTCGAAGGAGCCCAGCTCCAGCTCGAAGCGATCGGACAGGAAGCGCTTGAGCACCAGCAGGGCTTCCTGCTCCTGGGCAGAGTCCAGGGCGAGGATCGGCTCCTTCTTCGCGCGGCTCATTACCAGCGGCCGTCCCAGGCGACGAAGTTCTGCAGCAACTGCAGGCCATGGGTGTGGCTCTTCTCCGGGTGGAACTGCACGGCGAAGCGCGAGCCATCGGCCAGGGCCGCGGCGAAGTCCTTGCCGTAGTGGCCGCGACCGACCACCTGCCGGGGGTTGCCGGACTCGATGTAGTAGCTGTGCACGAAGTAGAAACGCGCCTGGTCCGGGATGTCGTGCCAGAGCGGGTGACGCACGGTCTGGCTCACTTCGTTCCAGCCCATGTGCGGGACCTTCAGCGGCTCGCCGTCTTCGACCATGTCCTTGCCGAAGAAACGCACCTGGCCGGGGAACAGGCCGATGCAGTCCACGCCGTCGTTCTCTTCGCTGCGCTCGAGCAGCGCCTGCATGCCCACGCAGATGCCGAGGAACGGACGGTCCTGGCTGACCTCGCGCACCAGGCTGTCGAACGCCAGGCGGCGGATCTCACCCATGCAGTCGCGGATCGCGCCCACACCGGGGAACACCACGCGGTCGGCCTCGCGGATCACCTGGGCATCGCTGGTCACCAGTACCCGGCCGGCACCCACGTGCTCCAGCGCCTTGGCCACCGAGTGCAGGTTGCCCATGCCGTAGTCGATGACGGCTACCGTCTGCATCAGAGCACGCCCTTGGTGGACGGCATCTGCCCGGCCATGCGCGGGTCGAGCTCGACGGCCATGCGCAGGGCGCGGCCGAAGGCCTTGAACACGGTTTCGATCTGGTGGTGGGTGTTGGTGCCACGCAGGTTGTCGATGTGCAGGGACACCAGGGCGTGGTTGACGAAGCCCTGGAAGAATTCCTGGAACAGGTCCACGTCGAAGCCACCGACCACGGCGCGGGTGAACGGCACGTGCATCTGCAGGCCCGGGCGACCGGAGAAGTCGATCACCACGCGCGACAGCGCTTCATCGAGCGGCACATAGGAGTGGCCGTAGCGGGTCATGCCCTTCTTGTCGCCGATGGCCTTGGTGAAGGCCTGGCCGAGGGTGATGCCGACGTCTTCGACGGTGTGGTGGTCATCGATGTGCAGGTCGCCCTTGCACTCGATATCCAGGTCGATCAGGCCATGACGGGCGATCTGGTCGAGCATGTGCTCGAGGAACGGCACGCCGATGTCGAAACGGGCCTTGCCGGTACCGTCCAGGTTGATGGAAACCTTGATCTGGGTCTCCAGGGTGTTGCGCTCGACGAATGCCGTACGTTCGGCCATCACCTGCTCCACAAAATCATTGGGCGAAAGGGCCGACATTATAGGCCGATAAGCACCCAACCTTGAAGCAAGGCGACCAGAGACGAAAAAACCCGCTGACGCACGGGGCGCCAGCGGGTTTTCAAGAAGCGACTCACGATATCGCGAGCTAGAGCCCTGCCAGGCAAAAACAGGCGAGGAAGCGGAATTTACGGGTTGTAAATGAGCATTCCGAGCCTGTTTTTAACGCCGCAGGGCCGACGCGCAGCAGATCGTGATTACTGGAACATTACGACGGTCTTCTGCAGGGTAATCCACACACCCCAGGCCAGCGGCAGGCCAACGGCCAGCCAGGCAGCAGCGACCAGCGGCTTGCTCGACGGATCGGCCGCCCACTCCAGCTCGGCAGCGCTCGGGGCGGACTTCTCACCGTAGGCGCGCTCGGCAGCCAGCTCGGCGTCGGTCATGAAGTACTTCGGATCGACCGGACGGACCAGCAGGTTGCAGATGAAGCCCAGGACCAGCAGGCCGGCCAGGATGTACAGGGTGATGTCGTAGGCAGCAGCACGCTCGACGCCGATGCTCAGCTGGTACTCACGCAGGTAGTTCACCAGTACCGGGCCCAGCACGCCAGCAGCGGCCCAGGCAGTCAGCAGGCGACCGTGGATCGCACCCACCATCTGGGTACCGAACAGGTCGGCCAGGTAGGCCGGGACCGTGGCGAAGCCACCGCCGTACATCGACAGGATCACGCAGAAGCTGAACACGAAGAACGCGACGCTGCCCAGGTGACCGGCCCACGGCACGATGGCGTAGAGCACGAAGCCCAGGGCGAAGAACACGAAGTAGGTCGCCTTGCGGCCGATCAGGTCGGAGAAGGACGCCCAGAAGAAGCGACCACCGATGTTGAACAGGCTCAGCAGACCGGTGAAGCCGGCTGCGATGGCGGCGATCTGGCCCAGTTCGGCGGCGCTCAGCTCGCTGAAGGACAGGTGGCTACCGATCAGCTTGCCGCCGAACACTTCCTGCAGCATGGGCGACGCCATGCCGATGATGCCGATACCGGCGGATACGTTCAGGCACAGAACGGCCCAGACCAGCCAGAATTGCGGGGTTTTCCACGCGGTGTTCACGTGGACGTGGCCCTTGGTGATCATCGCGTTGTTGGCCTTGGCAGCCGGAGCGGTCCAGCCAGCCGGTTTCCAGCCAGTCGGCGGAACGCGGTAGGACAGTGCGCCACCGACCATGAAGATGAAATAGATCACCGCCATGACCACGAAGCTCTGCCATACACCGACATCGGTTTCGCTGGAGAAGTGACCCATCAGGGCAGCAGCCAGCGGAGCACCGACCATCGCGCCGCCACCGAAGCCCATGATGGCCATACCGGTCGCCATGCCGCGCTTGTCCGGGAACCACTTGATCAGGGTCGATACCGGGGAGATGTAGCCCAGGCCCAGACCGATACCGCCGATCACACCGGAACCGACCCACATCAGCCAGATCTGGTGCGTGTAGATACCGAGTGCGGAAATCAGCAGACCACCACACCAGCACACCGCCGAAACCAGGCCAGCCTTGCGTGGGCCTGCGTGTTCCAGCCAGCCACCCCAGACGGCAGCCGCGCAGCCCAGGAAGACGAAGAACAGGGTGTAGATCCAGCCCAGCATGGAAATCTGCCAATCGCAGTTGCTGGCGAAGATCTGTTCGAAGAAGCCGATATCCGCGGCGCACGCGACGGGCGCGTCGATACCGATGGCTTTGGACAGCGGCAACCAGAATACGGAGAAACCGTAAGCCATGCCGATGCACAGGTGAATGGCCAGAGCCGCCGGCGGAACCAGCCAGCGGTTGAAGCCAGGTTTAGCGATAATACGTTCCTTGGACAGAAACGCAGGCGTCGCTGAAGCGCCGTCCAACACAAGGGCGTCAGTCATTGATTTCTTCTCTGTTATGGTTGCAGGCAAGACATTGGCCAAACACCACACGCTGAACCGTGTATATGGCCAATTAATATGAGAGTACCACTAGAAATAGCCGGTTCGCACTTGAAAACCATTGGCTCTCGGTCTCGGATGTGCGCCGCCGCACTGAAACATGCGGCAAAATGCCGCCCCGAGGCCTGGCGAGCTGAAAAAATCTGACGAACGGCCGCAAAGGCCTTGTCTAGACGGCTCGCGCGAGCCTCGCAGACGATAGCAGCCAACCCAGCCAGACCGCATTGGCCAGACACAGCCCCGCCAGCAGCACGCCCCACCCTGCCAAACCCGGCGCCAGCCATTCGCCCCAGGCCAGTGCCAACCCGGCCATCGCCAGCAAACGCGCACCTTCCAGCCAGCCGACATGCCGGCTGTCTTCGAACAGCAGCCCCAGGCTGACGCAGCTGCCGAGGATCACCAGCACCAGCAACCACGGTTCCCAGACCGAGGCCTGGCCGAGGCGGAACAGGAAGCACAACGCCAGGGCATTGATCGCCAGAAATTGCACGAACGCATAGGCCTTGAGGCGCGCCGGGTAATGCGTTTCGAACTTGTCGGCCGGCATCTTCGGCCAGGGCCTGTGCTTCACATCCTCAGGGCGCCAGCCCGTCGGCATCCACCACAGGCGCAGCTTGTCCCACCAGGAGCGTGTGGCCCGGGCGTCAGCCCAGAGCAGGCGCCACCAGCTGAACTGCAGGCGGATCGGGTCGAAGGTGGCGACCGGCGTGGTGACCCCGTAGCGCACAGGCTCGCGCTCTTCGGCATAGGTGCCGAACAGCCGGTCCCAGATGATGAACACGCCCCCATGGTTCTTGTCGATGTAGCAGTCGTTCTGCCCGTGGTGGACGCGGTGCAGCGACGGCGTGATCAGCACCTGCTCCAGCCAGCCCAGGCGACCGACGTGCTGGGTGTGAATCCAGAACTGGTAGGCCAACTGGATTCCCAACAGCAGCAGAAACAGCGGCAACGGCAGCCCGAGCAGCGCCAACGGCAGGTAGAACGGCCAGTCGAAGGCTGTCTGGAACGCGCCTTTGCGCAGCGCCGTGGACAGGTTGAAGTCCTCGCTGGAGTGATGGGGCTGGTGCGCGCCCCACAGCAGGTTGTAGCGGTGCAGGGTGCGGTGCGCCCAGTAGAAGCAGAAATCCACGGCGATGAAGCCCAGCAGCCAGGCCCAGGGCGAAGTCGCATCCCACTCGAACAGCCGCCCGTGCTCGTACAACCAGGCATAGGGCACCACCAGCAACAGGCGCAGAGGCCCTTCGAGCAACACCCGCAGCACCGCCGTGTTGATGCTGGTACTGGCATCGGCCAGGCGATAGGTGCTGCGCCCGGCATGACGCTCGTAGGCCAGCTCCGCCAGCATCAGCAGGATGTACAAGGGAAAGGCCATGATCGCGACGTTCATGAACACCTCGTGGTTCTTGTTATGCTCGCCAGCCTACCGCTGTCGGCCAGCCCGGCAGGCAGCCGAACCCGCCAAACATCGCCACCGAACACGCCATGGACAGTATCGATACCCTGGTCATTGGTGCCGGCGCCGTCGGCCTGGCTTGCGCCGCACGCCTCGCCGGGACGAGCCCCGACCTGCTGATCGTCGACGCCGAAGCCGCCGTGGGCACGCACACCTCGAGCCGCAACTCCGAGGTCATCCACGCCGGCCTCTACTACCCGCGAGGCTCGGCCAAGGCGCTGTTGTGCCTGGAAGGCCGCGAGCGTCTGTATGCCTGGTGCACGGAGCACGGCGTGGCCCATCGACGGATCGGCAAGCTGCTGGTGGCCGTGAGCGAGGCCGAGCAGAGCAAACTGGAGGCGCTCGCCAGCAACGCCGACGCCTGCGGCGTCCATGACCTGCAGGCGCTGGACCGGGCGCACCTGCAACGCCTGGAGCCGGCGCTGCATGGGGTCTCGGCCCTGCTTTCGCCCAGCACCGGCATCATCGACAGCCACGCCTACCTGCAGTCGTTGCTCGCGGCCGCGGAACGACTGGGCGCCCAACTGGCCCTGCATACCCGGGTCGACGGGCTGCACCACGACGGCGACGGCTGGATCGCCAGCGGCCTGAGTGCCGGCCAGCCGTTCCGCATCAAGGCCCAGCGCGTGATCAACGCCGGCGGGCTGTTCGCCCGCCAACTGGCCCAACGCACCCAGGGAATGCCGGCCGCCCGAATCGCGCCGTCGCACTGGTGCCAGGGCCGCTACTTCGCCTACAGCGGCCGCTCGCCGTTCCAGCACCTGATCTACCCGATGCCGGAAGCCAATACCGCGGGCCTGGGCATTCACGCCACCCTCGACCTGGGCGGCCAGCTGCGCTTCGGCCCCGACGTGCAGTACGTCGACACACTCGATTACAGCGTCGACGAACGCCTGCGCGAGCCCTTCGCCCAGGCCATACGCCGCTACTTTCCGGCGCTCGATACCCAGCGCCTGCTACCGGCCTATAGTGGCATCCGGCCAAAACTCGTCGGCCCCGGGGAACCGGCTGCCGACTTCCTTATCCAAACCTCTGCCGAACACGGCCTGCCTGGCCTGATCAACCTGTTCGGCATCGAATCACCGGGGCTGACCGCCAGCCTGGCCATCGCCGAACGTGTGGCACGCCACCTTTGAAACGCGTCGGCGCTATACTCGCGCCCTCATACTTCAGTCATTCACCAACAAGGATTCGTCCATGAAAGCGCTCGGCAAAATCCTGGGTCTGTTCTTCCTCGGGCTGTTGCTGATCATCGTGGCGCTGGGCTTTGCCCTGACCCACCTGTTCGATCCCAACGACTATAAAGATGAGATTCGCCAACTGGCCCGGGAAAAGGCCAACCTGGAGCTGACGCTCAATGGCGATATCGGCTGGAGCCTGTTTCCCTGGCTCGGCCTGGAGCTGACAGACGCCACCCTGGCCAGCGCCACCACCCCCGACCAGCCTTTCGCCGACCTGCGCCTGCTGGGCCTTTCGGTGCGCGTGCTGCCGCTGCTGCGCAAAGAAGTGCAGATGAGCGATATCCGCATCGACGGCCTCAACCTCAACCTGCAGCGCGACGAAAATGGCCGCGGCAACTGGGAAGATGTCGGCCATCCGCCTCTCCCGGCGGACGCCCCGGCCCAGCAGAGCACCGAAGCCACCCCAGGCGAGGCACCCGAGACCGAGCCCACCACCGCTGCCCAGCAAGGCGCGCCGATCAAGCTGGACATCGACAGCCTGATCATCAACAGCGCCCGCGTGGATTACCACGACGTGCAGAAGGGCCAACAATTCAGCGCCGAAAGCATCCAGCTCACCACCGGTGCCATCCGTGAAGGCGCCGCCATCCCGATCAAACTCAGCGCGTTCTTCGGCACCAACCAGCCGGTGATGCGCGCTCGCAGCGAGCTGCAGGGCGAGCTGCGCTTTGATCGTGTGCTCAAGCGCTATCAGCTGGAAGACGCCCGCCTGTCGGGTGAGGCCTCTGGCGAGCCGTTCGACGGCCAGACCCTGACCTACGCCGTCCAGGGCCAGTTGCTGGTCGACCTGGCCGCCCAGGTGGCGGAGTGGAACGGCCTGAAGCTGTCCGCCAACCAGCTGCGCGCTCTGGGCGAGCTGAAAGTGCGCGACCTGGAAACCGACCCGAAGCTGACCGGGGCCTTCTCGATCGCCTCGCTCAACCTGCGCGAGTTTCTCACCGGCATCGGCCAGAAGCTGCCGCCCATGACCGATGACAAGACCCTCAACCAGTTGGAGCTGGTCACCCGCCTCAGCGGCACGCCGAAGAGCCTGACCCTGGAAGAGCTGAAGCTGAAGCTCGACGAAAGCAGCTTCACCGGGCAGATCGCGGTCGCCGACTTCGCCAAGCAGGCCCTGCGCGTGCAGCTCAAGGGCGATCGCCTGAACCTCGACCGCTACCTGCCGCCACCGGCCAAGGACGACAAGAGCGCCGGTGCCGCGCGCCGCGCCGAGGTCAAGGAAAGCGTCGCCAGTGCCGGCCAGAGCGGCAGCACGCCGCTGCCGAACGCCCCGACCCAGCAAGCCTGGGACGCTTCGCCGGTGCTGCCGGTGGAGGCGTTGCGCAAACTGGACCTGCAGGTCTCCCTGGGGCTCGACCAGCTGACCGTGAAGAAACAGGCCATCGCCAACGCCACGCTCAAGGCCCGAGCCCAGGGCGGCCTGCTGACCCTGGAAGACGCCCGCGGCAAGCTGGGCGACGGCGCCTTCGAAGCCAAGGCCAGTGCCGACGTGCGCCCGGCCATCCCGCTGCTCAGCCTGGAAAGCCGCCTCGACCGCATGCCGGTGGAGCCCTTCCTGAAAACCGAAGAACGCCCGGCGCCGCTCAAGGGCCAGCTCGACTTCCAGACCCGCCTGACCACCACCGGCAACAGCCAGAAAGCCTGGGTCGAAGGGCTCAACGGCAACGCCAGCTTCCTGCTCAATGACGGCGTGCTGGTCGATGCCAACCTGGAACAGCAACTGTGCCGCGGCATCGCCACCCTCAACCGCAAATCGCTGAACAGCGAGCCGCGCGCCAAAGACACCCCGTTCGACACGCTGCAGGGCAACCTGCAGTTCCGCAACGGCGTGGCCAGCAACCCCGACCTCAAGGCACGCATTCCCGGCCTGGCGGTCACCGGCAACGGCGACCTCGACCTGCGCGTGCTGGGCCTGGACTACCGCGTCGGCATCACCATCGAAGGTGACCAGCGCGAAATGCCCGACCCGGCCTGCCAGGTCAACGAACGCTACGTCGGCATCGAATGGCCGCTGCGCTGCCGTGGCCCGCTGGAGCTGGGCGCCAAGGCCTGCCGCCTGGACCAGGACGGCATGGGCAAGGTCGCAGCCAAGCTGGCCGGTGACAAGATCAGCGAGAAGCTCGAAGAAAAACTCGGCGACAAGGTCAGCCCCGAGCTGAAAGACGCCCTGAAAGGTCTGTTCAAACGATGAGTCCCGAGCAGTTTTCCAGCGCCGTACTGGGCTGGTACGACGACCACGGCCGCAAGGACCTGCCCTGGCAGCAGGGCATCACCCCATACCGGGTGTGGGTGTCGGAGATCATGCTGCAGCAGACCCAGGTCAGCACCGTGCTGGGCTACTTCGACCGGTTCATGGCGGCGCTGCCCTCCGTGAAAGACCTGGCCGAAGCCCCCGAGGACGAAGTCCTGCACCTGTGGACGGGCCTGGGTTACTACACCCGTGCGCGCAACCTGCAGAAGACCGCGCAGATTGTCATGGCCGAGCACGGTGGTGAGTTCCCCAGGGACGTCGACGCGCTCACCGCCCTGCCCGGCATCGGCCGCTCCACCGCTGGCGCCATCGCCAGCCTGAGCATGGGCCTGCGCGCGCCGATCCTCGACGGCAACGTCAAACGCGTTCTGGCGCGCTACGTCGCCCAGGAAGGCTATCCGGGCGAGCCCAAGGTGGCCCGGCAGCTCTGGGACGTGGCCGAGCGTTTCCTACCCCAGGACCGCGTGAACAACTACACCCAGGCGATGATGGACCTGGGCGCCACGCTCTGTACCCGCAGCAAGCCGAGCTGCCTGCTCTGCCCGCTGCAGAGTGGCTGCCAGGCGCACATGCTGGGCCTGGAAATCCGCTACCCGATCGCCAAGCCGCGCAAGGCCCTGCCGCAGAAGCGCACGGTGATGCCGATCCTGGCCAACCGCGAAGGCGCCATCCTGCTCTACCGCCGCCCGTCCAGCGGCCTGTGGGGCGGTCTGTGGAGCCTGCCCGAGCTGACCGACCTGCAAGCCCTGGAGCCCCTGGCCAGCCAGCACGCCCTGCACCTCGGACAACGCCGCGAACTGGACGGGCTGACCCACACCTTCAGCCATTTCCAGCTGGCCATCGAACCCTGGCTGGTCCGGGTCGAGTCGCAGCCCAGCGACATGGCCGATGACGACTGGCTCTGGTATAACCTCGCCACCCCGCCGCGCCTGGGCCTCGCCGCCCCGGTGAAAAAACTCCTGAAGCGCGCGGCCGATGCACTGAACACTGGAGAACAGCCATGACCCGCACCGTACTGTGCCGCAAGCACAAGCAAGAACTGCCTGGCCTGGATCGCCCACCGTACCCGGGCGCCAAGGGCGAAGACATCTTCAACAATGTCTCCCGCCAGGCCTGGGACGAATGGCAGAAACACCAGACCCTGCTGATCAACGAACGCCGCCTGAACATGATGAACGCCGAGGACCGCAAATTCCTCCAGGGCGAGATGGACAAGTTCCTCTCCGGCGAGGAATACGCCCAGGCAGATGGCTACGTACCGCCCAGCGAATAAGGCTTTTTTACGTAAACGCCCGTTATCGCTAAATTTTTTCCAACTCGCGCTTGACACCCACCCTTCAAATCCGTCTAATAGCGCCCCGTTGCCCAGGTAGCTCAGTCGGTAGAGCAGGGGATTGAAAATCCCCGTGTCGGCGGTTCGATTCCGTCCCTGGGCACCACTTACCGAGAAACCCCAATTGGACTTCGTCTTCTTGGGGTTTTTTATTTGGCCGTGATTTTGCTTTGGATGAACGGCCAACATTCCTGCCTCCACCTGTCGAGCAGGGGTTCGAATTGCATCGTCGCGACAGGCAACTGCGGTCAGGCGACACCGATACCAACGAGGCGGCCCCTGGCCAGCAAACGGCTTGGCGGTCTGTAAAACGCTATGCTAGGTTGGCGGTCGCCAGACGACCACGTATCGCCTGAGCGCACCCGTATAAAAAGAGGACAACCCATGACCGAGGCTGCGCCCGCGCTAGAAATCCGTGACCTGCACAAGCGCTACGGTGATCTTGAAGTGCTCAAGGGCATCTCCCTCACCGCACGCGATGGCGACGTGATTTCCATCCTCGGCTCGTCCGGCTCCGGCAAATCGACCTTCCTGCGCTGCATCAACCTGCTGGAAAACCCGCACAAGGGTCAGATCCTCGTCGCCGGCGAAGCGCTCAAGCTCAAGGCCGCCAAGAACGGCGAGCTGATCGCCGCCGACAACAAGCAGATCAATCGCCTGCGCAGCGAAATCGGTTTCGTCTTCCAGAATTTCAACCTGTGGCCCCACATGAGCGTGCTCGACAACATCATCGAGGCGCCCCGTCGTGTGCTGGGTCAGAGCAAGGCCGAGGCCATCGAGATCGCGGAAGCGCTCCTGGCCAAGGTCGGCATCGCCGACAAGCGCCACGTCTATCCCAACCAGCTGTCCGGTGGGCAGCAACAGCGGGCGGCGATTGCCCGCACCCTGGCCATGCAGCCGAAAGTGATCCTGTTCGACGAGCCGACCTCGGCGCTCGACCCGGAGATGGTACAAGAAGTGCTTAATGTGATCCGCGCGCTCGCCGACGAGGGTCGTACCATGCTGCTGGTAACCCATGAAATGAACTTCGCCCGACAGGTCTCCAGTGAAGTGGTGTTCCTGCATCAGGGCTTGGTAGAAGAGCAAGGTCCACCCGAGCAGGTGTTTGAAAACCCGAACTCGGCGCGCTGCAAACAATTCATGTCCAGCAATCGCTAACACGGAGCAACAACGCATGCAGAACTACAAGAAGATCCTGCTGGCCGCTGCCGCCACCCTGGCTTTCGGTACCAGCGCTGTCGCCGCTGACAAACTGAAGATCGGCACCGAAGGCGCCTACCCTCCCTTCAACCTCATCGACGCCAGCGGCCAGGTCGGCGGCTTCGACGTGGAAATCGCACAAGCCCTGTGCGCCAAGATGAAGGCCGAGTGCGAAGTGGTCACCTCCGACTGGGACGGCATCATCCCGGCCCTGAACGCCAAGAAGTTCGACTTCCTGGTGGCCTCGATGTCGATCACCGACGAGCGCAAGCAGGCCGTTGACTTCACCGAGCCCTACTACACCAACAAACTGCAGTTCATCGCCCCGAAAAGCAGTGACTTCAAGACCGACAAGGCCAGCCTGAAAGGCAAGGTGATCGGTGCCCAGCGCGCCACCATCGCCGGCACCTGGCTGGAAGACAACATGAACGGCGTGGTCGACATCAAGCTGTACGACACCCAGGAAAACGCCTACCTCGACCTGTCCTCGGGCCGTCTCGATGGCGTGCTGGCCGACACCTTCGTGAACTGGGAATGGCTCAAGAGCGACGCCGGCAAGGACTTCGAGTTCAAGGGCGACCCGGTATTCGACAACGACAAGATCGGTATCGCCGTTCGCAAGGGCGACGCCCTGCGTGAGCGCCTGAACACCGCCCTGGAAGAGATCGTTGCCGACGGCACCTACAAGAAGATCAACGACAAGTACTTCCCGTTCAGCATCTACTAAGCAGCCAGCCCTGCGCCGCCCCTCGGGCGGCGCAGGCTTCTGAGTTTCCATGACTTTCGACCTCCACGGATTCGGCCCGGCACTGGCCGCCGGCACCCTCATGACCATCAAGCTGGCGCTCAGCGCGCTGTGCCTGGGTCTGGTGCTCGGTCTGCTCGGCGCCCTCGCCAAGACTTCTCCGTACAAGCCGTTGCAATGGCTTGGCGGCACCTACTCGACCATCGTGCGCGGCATCCCCGAACTGCTCTGGGTGCTGCTGATCTATTTCGGCACCGTGAACGCCCTGCGCGAACTCGGTGAGTTCCTGGGCGTCGGCAGCCTCGAGCTGGACCCGTTCGCCGCCGGTACCATCGCCCTCGGCCTGTGCTTCGGCGCCTACGCCACCGAAGTGTTCCGTGGCGCGATCCTCGCCATTCCCAAGGGCCACCGCGAAGCGGGCCTGGCCCTCGGCCTGTCCAAGGCCCGTATCTTCCAGCGCCTGATCCTGCCGCAGATGTGGCGTATCGCCCTGCCGGGCCTGGGTAACCTGTTCATGATCCTGATGAAAGACACCGCCCTGGTGTCGGTCATCGGCCTGACGGAAATCATGCGCCGCTCGCAGATCGCCGTGACCGCCAGCAAGGAGCCGTTCACCTTCTTCATGGTGGCCGCCTTCATCTACCTGGGCCTGACCATCCTCGCCATGATTGGCCTGCACTTCCTCGAGAAGCGCGCCTCCCGCGGTTTCATCAGGAGCAGCCAATGAACTGGGAATTGATCATCAAGTGGCTGCCACGCATGGCCGAAGGCGCCATGCTGACCCTGGAGCTGGTGGCCGTCGCGGTCATCGCCGGGTTGATCCTGGCAGTGCCCATGGGCATCGCCCGCGCCTCCAAGCACTGGTACGTGCGCGCCCTGCCCTACGGCTACATCTTCTTCTTCCGTGGCACGCCGCTGTTGGTGCAACTGTTCCTGGTCTATTACGGCCTGGCCCAGTTCGATGTGGTGCGCCAGGGCCCGCTGTGGCCGATCCTGCGCGACCCATACTGGTGCGCCATCATCACCATGACGTTGCACACCACCGCGTACATCGCCGAGATCCTGCGCGGCGCCATCCAGGCCGTTCCACCCGGCGAGATCGAAGCCGCACGTGCTCTGGGCATGTCCCGCGCCCAGGCCATGCTGCACATCATCCTGCCGCGGGCTGCACGCATCGGCCTGCCGGCCTACAGCAACGAAGTGATCCTGATGCTCAAGGCCAGCGCCCTGGCCAGTACGGTCACCCTGCTGGAACTCACCGGCATGGCGCGCACGCTCAACGCCCGCACCTACGTGACCCTGGAGTTCTTCTTCACGGCCGGCCTGTTCTACCTGGCGATCGCCTTCGTCCTGGTGCGCGCCTTCAAGCTGCTGGAACGCTGGCTGCGCGTCGACGCCTGCCAGGGCCGCTGAGGATCGAGGGCTAAGACGCCCTCGAGCAGAGCCGTCAACACCATGGACTCGAGCCCCCTCAGCGGTGACACCCTGCTCCAGCGCTTCCAGGCGCTGGATGCGTTTCTCCTCGAACACCAGGCACTCTGGAAACCCCGCCCCTTCATTCACCGCGAGCTGCCCTGGGAGCGCGACCATCCACAGCTCTCGCAGTGGCTGCGCGCGCGCAGCCTGCAGGACGCGGAGCACGCGCACAACACGCCCCACGACCTGCCGGCACCCCAGCCGTTTCCGCAGCTGGCCGAACAGGCCCTGCGCCTGAGCCAGGTCGGCCCCCTGGCACAGCATGCACTGCCTGCGGTATCGCCCCACGCCAGCGTGGACGTACCGGGCCGCAAGTGGCAGCAGATCCTGGCATTCGCCGGCAGCACGCAGTTCGCCCGCCCGGTGACACACTGGCTCGACTGGTGCGCCGGCAAGGGCCACCTCGGCCGCGTGCTCGTCCAGGAAGGCCAGGCCCTGACCTGCCTCGAGCACCAGGCCGAGCTGGTCGTCAGCGGGCAGCAACTCAGCCAGAAACTGGGCATCGCGGCGCAGCACCGGCAACAGGACGTGATGGCCGCCGATGCCGGCACCCACCTTCTGCCCCACCACACCCCGGTTGCCCTGCACGCCTGCGGCGATCTGCATGTGCGCCTGATGCACCTGGCCAGCCGCACCGGGTGCACACAGCTGGCAATCGCCCCCTGCTGCTACAACCGCACCGAGGCGTCGCGTTACCAGCCCTTGTCCACCGTCGCCAGCGGCTCACAGCTGACCCTGTCGCGTGACGACCTCGGCCTGCCCCTGAGCGAAACCGTCACCGCCGGTGCCCGGGTCCGGCGTCAGCGTGACCTCTCCATGGCGCGGCGCCTGGCCTTCGACGTGCTGCAGCGCGAACTGCGGGGTATCGATGAGTACCTGCCTACGCCTTCGCTGCCACCGGCCTGGCTCGACAAGGACCTGGCGACCTATTGCGCGGACCTCGCCGAACTCAAGGGCCTGCCCACACCGTCACCTCGGGAGTGGCAAACACTGGAAGCCGAAGGCTGGCGACGCTTGGCCGAAGTGCGCAACCTGGAGCTGCTGCGCGCCCTGTTCCGCCGCCCCCTGGAAGTCTGGCTGCTGCTCGATCGCGCCCTGTACCTGCAGGAACAGGGGTACACCGTGCAACTGGGACAGTTCTGCGATTACAGCCTCACGCCACGCAACCTGCTGCTCCTGGCGGAGCATCACTGAGTTGCTCACACAATCTGTGGATAACTGTGTTGATAGATTCTGGGCAAAGCGCGCAAAGGCCGACCCGGTCGGCGCCAGAGACGACTGATCATTTTTTGATCACATCGCAAAGCCCAATAAAAACAGCCAGTTAGAGCAATCCGCGATACAGCGCACAGAAAATGCGCACGAACGTACCAGCTGCCTCTCGATTGTGCATAAGGGTGTGCCTGCTGATAGCCGAGCCCGTGTCGATCTGCCTCGCAGAGCGCTTTACTCGGCCGAACGAATGGATATAATGGCGCCCCTCAAAGGCCGGTATAGCTCAGCTGGTAGAGCAACTGACTTGTAATCAGTAGGTCCCGGGTTCGACTCCTGGTGCCGGCACCATACGAAGTACCGAAAAAGGCTCACCGCAAGGTGGGCCTTTTTCGTTTTCCGTCTCGATCAAGGTGAGGTAAACAACGTAACAGTCACCAACTCTGCCCCATCCATGGCCAAGACCTAGTCGGTTCTGACAGTCATCAAACGAAAAAAGACCTGCAGCTTCGGCAGGTCTTTTTACCGTTACGCCCAACTGACGGATTACAAGCCCAGCGCCCTGGCCACCCCCGCACCGTAGGCCGGATCGGCCTTGGTGCAGTTATCCACATGGCGCTGCTTGATCATCACCGGGGCATCGCCCATCGCCCTGGCGGTGTTGTCGAACAGGGCCTGTTGCTGCTCCGGGCTCATCAGGCGGAACAGATTGCCCGGCTGCTCGTAGTAGTCAGGGTCCACCCGGTGATCCCAGTTGGTGGCATCCCCTTCCAGCGGCAGCGGTGGCTCGGTCAGTTCGCGCTGGTCCTCCCACTCGCCAAAGCTGTTGGGGTAATAGGACAGGGTCGAACCCAGGTTGCCATCGGTGCGCATCGCCCCGTCGCGGTGGTAGCTGTGGAACGGGCACTTGGGTGCGTTGACCGGAATGTGGTTGAAGTTGACCCCCAGGCGGTAACGCTGGGCATCGCCGTAGGAGAACAGCCGCGCCTGGAGCATCTTGTCCGGCGAGAAGCCCACCCCCGGCACGATGTTGGCCGGCGAGAACGCCGCCTGCTCGACCTCGGCGAAGTGGTTGTCCGGGTTGCGGTTGAGCTCCAGCACGCCCACCTCGATCAGCGGGTAGTCACCGTGCGGCCAGACCTTGGTCAGGTCGAAGGGGTTGTGCTTGTGGTGGCGCGCCTGCTCTTCGGTCATCACCTGGATGCACAGCTTCCAGCGCGGAAACTCGCCCCGCTCGATGGTTTCGTACAGGTCGCGCAGGTTGCTCTCCCGGTCCTGGCCGACCACCTCGGCGGCCTGGCTGTCGCTCAGGTTCTCGATGCCCTGCTCGCAACGGAAGTGGAACTTGGTCCAGACCCGCTGGTTGTCGGCATTGATCAGGCTGAAGGTGTGACTGCCGAAGCCGTGCATGTGCCGGTAGCTCCTCGGGATGCCCCGGTCGCTCATGACGATGGTGACCTGGTGCAGGGCCTCGGGCAGCAGGGTCCAGAAATCCCAGTTGTTGGTAGGGCTGCGCAGCCCGGTGCGCGGGTCGCGCTTGACCACATGGTTCAGGTCAGAAAAACGCAGCGGGTCACGGAAGAAGAACACCGGGGTGTTGTTGCCGACGATGTCCCAGCTGCCCTCCTCGGTGTAGAGCTTCAGCGCAAAGCCGCGAATGTCGCGCTCCGCATCCGCAGCGCCACGCTCCCCGGCTACGGTGGAGAAGCGCAGGAACACGGGGGTCTGCTTGCCCACGCTGGAGAGCGCCTTGATCTTGGTGTAGCGCGTGACGTCCTGGGTCACGGTGAAGGTGCCATAGGCCCCCGCGCCCTTGGCGTGCATGCGGCGCTCGGGGATCACTTCACGGTCGAAATGCGCCAGTTTCTCGAGCAGCCAGATGTCTTGCAGCAGCGCCGGCCCGCGCGGCCCGGCGGTCTGGATATTGAGGTTATCGGCCACCGGCGCCCCGGTAGCATGGGTCAGTTTTTTCTTGGACATGCGCAGCTCCTCAGTTCAGGACGGCAGGCAAGTCAGCGTCGAAACCAGGGACGTGGCGCAGTCGGCCCTTCGCCAGAACGGGCACCGCCACGGCCTTCGCTGAACGTCGCAACGGCGTGATACCCCAGGCCTGCGGCGAACTTGCCGGTGGATTCATACGGGTGTTGGCCAACATGCCTGCGACGATGACCGTGTCGGGGGCCATGCTGTGCGAGCTGGAAGTCTAGATCGGTATTGGCGAAACCGCCGCTGCGCTTGGCGCATCGGCAAGCGGCTGGCGCCATCCAGCCCGTGCCGCTGCTATCGTCTGAAACGGCTCGGCTGGTACTACAGACAGTGCTTGCAGCACCGACCGGCAACCGACAAGCTAGACCCGACTCACACGACACTCTGCCAAGGCCCCTATCATGCGCATCCTTGTCACCGGCGGCGCCGGTTTCATCGGATCGGCACTTGTCCGCCATCTGCTCAACGACACCGAACACAGCGTGTTCAACCTGGACAAGCTGACCTACGCCGGCAACCTGGAATCACTGGCCAGCGTCGCGGACAACCCGCGCTACCAGTTCCTCCAGGCCGATATCGGTGACCAGCCGCGGGTCGCCCAGGCCCTGGCCGACTTCCAGCCGGACGCGATCATGCACCTGGCCGCCGAATCCCATGTGGACCGCTCCATCGACGGGCCCGCGGCGTTCATCCAGACCAACATCGTCGGCACCTACAGTCTGCTCGAAGCCACCCGCGCTTACTGGAGCGCCCTGCCCGAGGCGCGCAAGCAGGCGTTCCGCTTCCACCACATTTCCACCGACGAGGTCTACGGCGACCTGCACGGCGTCGATGACCTGTTCACCGAAACCACGCCCTACGCCCCCAGCTCGCCCTACTCGGCGAGCAAGGCCGCCTCCGACCACCTGGTTCGCGCCTGGCAACGGACCTATGGCCTGCCGGTGCTGCTGACCAACTGCTCGAACAACTACGGCCCCTACCATTTCCCGGAAAAGCTGATCCCGCTAGTGATCCTCAACGCCCTGGATGGCAAGCCGCTGCCGGTCTATGGCGACGGCCAACAGATCCGCGACTGGCTGTACGTCGAAGACCATGCCCGCGCTCTGCTGACCGTGGTCAGCACCGGGCAGGTCGGCGAGACCTACAACATCGGCGGGCACAACGAGCAGAAGAATCTGCACGTGGTGAAGAGCATCTGCGCGCTGCTCGACGAGCTGTCGCCGCGCCAGCCAGGCGGCTCGTACGCCGAACAGATCACCTTCGTCACCGACCGCCCCGGCCATGACCAGCGCTACGCCATCGACGCCGGCAAGATCGAGCGCGAACTCGGCTGGACCCCGCAGGAAACCTTCGACAGCGGCCTGCGCAAGACCGTGCGCTGGTACTTGGACAACCTCGACTGGTGCCGACGCGTTCAGGACGGCAGCTATCAATGCGAACGACTGGGAGTCTCCGTATGAAAGGAATCATCCTCGCCGGCGGCTCCGGCACCCGCCTGCACCCCATCACCCTGGGCGTGTCCAAGCAGCTGCTGCCGATCTACGACAAGCCGATGATCTACTACCCGATCTCGGTGCAGATGCTGGCCGGCATCCGCGACATCCTGATCATCTCCACCCCCCACGACCTGCCGCAGTTCGAGAAGATGCTCGGTGATGGCAGTCAGTTCGGTGTGCGTTTCAGTTATGCCGAGCAGCCGTCCCCCGACGGCCTGGCCCAGGCGTTCCTGATCGGCGAATCGTTCATCGGCCGGGATCCGGTGTGCCTGATCCTCGGCGACAACATCTTCCACGGCCAGCACTTCACCGAAAAGCTGCTGCGCGCAGCCCGCGAAGCCAGGGGCGCCACCGTCTTCGGCTACTGGGTCAAGGACCCTGAGCGCTTTGGCGTGGTCGAATTCGACGAGGGGGGCAATGCCATCTCCATCGAAGAGAAGCCCAAGCAGCCGAAATCCAGCTACGCCGTGACCGGCCTGTACTTCTACGACAACGACGTGATCGAGATCGCCAAGGCGGTCAAACCCTCGCCCCGTGGCGAGCTGGAGATCACCGATGTCAACAATGCCTACCTGCAACGTGGCGACCTGCGGGTCGAACGCTTCGGCCGCGGTTTCGCCTGGCTCGACACCGGCACCCACGACAGCCTGCTGGAGGCCTCCCAGTACGTGCAGACCATCGAACACCGCCAGGGCCTGAAGGTCGCCTGCCTGGAAGAAATCGCCTACCAGCAGGGCTGGATCGATCGCGAACAACTGCTGAAGCAGGCCCAGGCGTTCGGCAAGACCGGCTATGGCCAGTACCTGTTCGGCCTGGCAGAGGAATGACGCATGCAAGTGATCCGCACCCAGATTCCCGACGTGCTCATCCTTGAACCCCGCATTTTCGGCGACGATCGCGGCTTTTTCTTCGAAAGCTTCAATGCGCGCGCCTTTGCCGAAGCCACCGGCCTGGAGCGCGAGTTCGTCCAGGACAACCATTCGCGCTCCCAGCGCGGCGTGCTGCGCGGCCTGCACTATCAACTGCAGCAGGCCCAGGGCAAGCTGGTGCGGGTCGCCGCCGGCGAGGTGTATGACGTCGCGGTCGATATTCGCCGCCACTCCCCCACCTGCGGGCAGTGGGTCGGCGTCCACCTGTCAGCGGAAAACAAGCGCCAGCTCTGGGTACCGGAAGGTTTCGCCCATGGCTTCGTGGTGCTCAGCGAGCATGCAGAGTTTCTCTACAAGACCACCGACTACTACGCCCCCGCCCACGAGCGCTGCATACGCTGGGACGACCCCACGCTGGCCATCGACTGGCCACTGGACTTCACACCGCAGCTGTCGGCAAAGGACCAGGCCGGCAGCCGCTATGACGAAGCGGAGCTGTTTCCATGAACATTCTTCTGATCGGTGCCAACGGACAGGTCAGCCGTGAATTGCAATTGCGCCTGGCAGGCCAGGGACAGGTGATCGTCCGCGGCAGCCAGCAACTCGACCTGGCCAGGCCCGAGCAGATTCGCCAGCAGGTGCGCGACCTGCGCCCGGATCTGATCATCAATGCCGCGGCCTACACCGCGGTCGACCAGGCGGAAAGCGAGCGCGACCTGGCCTTCGCCATCAACGCGACAGGCCCCGGCATCCTTGCCGAAGAGGCCGCCGCGCTGGGCGCTCCGCTGATCCACTACTCCACCGATTACGTGTTCGATGGCAGCAAGGAAACGGCCTACACCGAAGCCGACACCCCCACGCCCCTGGGCGTCTACGGCCAGAGCAAATGGGCCGGCGAACAGGCGATCCAGGCGGTCGGCGGCGCGCACCTGATCCTGCGCACCAGCTGGGTGTACTCCCTGCACGGCCGCAATTTCCTGCTGACCATGCAACGCCTGCTGCAGGAACGGGAAAGCCTCAATGTGGTGGTCGACCAGGTCGGCGCCCCGACCTGGGCCGGCAGCATCGCCCAGACCACCGAACAGATCATCCAGCACTGGCGCAACGACCAGGGCGGCCCCTGGGGCACCTACCACCTGACGGCCCAGGGCGAGATTTCCTGGTTCGGTTTCGCCAGTGCCATCGCCGAGCAGTTGCGCCTGCAGGGCAAACCGGTGGCCCAGTTACAGGCCATTCCCAGCAGCGAGTACCCGACGCCGGCGCGGCGGCCGCTCAATTCGCGCCTCGACTGCAGCCGCCTGCAAAAGGAGTGGTTCGTGCAGCTGCCCGACTGGCCCAGCGCGTTGCTCGAGTGCCTGCACGGTCCCCGCTGAAGCGCGAACGTGCATAATAGGCCGGTTCCCCAGGCGACCGCCCCGATGACCGACCCCGCGCTCATGACCAAACGCCCACGCTGGCGCAGCCTCGCGCTGCTGGCCCTGCTGCTGACGCCCCTGCTGTGGCCGTTGCACCAGTTGGCGGAGCGTTACTACAGCGGCGAGCTGATCGAACAGAACCGCCAGACCCTCGACCTCTACGTCGCCAACCTGCTGGGCAACCTGCGCCGCTACGAAGTGCTGCCGCCGATCCTGGGCGACCTGCCGGCCGTGCGCAACGTGCTGCAGTCACCGGACGACCCCGTCGCCATGGACAAGGCCAACCGCCTGCTGCACAAGGTGCGCGAGCAGGTCGGGGCCGACGTGATCTACCTGATGGATCCCCAGGGCAATACCCTGGCCACCTCCAACTGGGACCAGACAGACAGCTTCATCGACCGCAACTTCGCCTTTCGCCCCTACTTCCGCGAGGCGATAGCCGGGCGCCCCGGGCGCTTTTTCGGCCTCGGCACCACCTCCGGCAAGCGCGGCTACTACTTTGCCGCCGCGGTGCGCGAGGACAACCGCAACCTCGGCGCCCTGGTGGTCAAGGTCGACCTCGACCACACCGAAACCCTGTGGGGCAACACGCCGGAACAGCTGCTGGTGACTGATTCCAATGGCGTGGTGATCCTGACCTCGCGCGGCGACTGGCGCTTCCGGGCCACTCGCCCGCTGGACAGCGCGGAGCGGGCGGCGATTTCCGCCAACATCCCCTACCCCACCCAGTCGCCGCCACCGCTGAAGATCAACGAAAGCGCCTGGCTCCGACAGAACCGCGACCTCGAAGAGATCGACTGGACGGTGAGCATCCTCGCCCCCCGCACCCTGATCGACCGGCCGGTACGTACTGCCGTGGCCATCGGCGGCGCGACTCTGCTGGTGCTGATCCTGCTGGTCGGCCTGGCGATGCAGCGCCGCCGCCACTATCTCGAACGCATCGCCCTGGACACCCGGGCCCGCGCGGAGCTGGAGCAGAACGTCCGGGAGCGCACCCAGGACCTGGAGCTGCTCAACAGCCGCCTCAAGGACGAAGTGCTGGAGCGCGAACAGGCGCAGCAGGAGCTGGTACGCGCCCAGGACGAGCTGGTCCAGGCCGGCAAACTGTCGGCACTCGGCACCATGAGCGCGAGTATCAGCCATGAGCTCAACCAGCCCCTGGCCGCCATTCGCAGCTATGCCGATAACGCCGGGGTATTGCTTGACCACGAGCGCACCGAGGACGCCCGGGGCAACCTCAAGCTGATCAGCCAGCTGACCGAGCGCATGGCTTCGATCATCGCCCATCTGCGTGCTTTCGCCCGCCGCGACCGGCACGCGCCGGAAAGCGTGGCCCTGCAACCGGCCCTGGACGACGCCCTGGCCCTGCTGGCCAAGCGCCGGCGCGCCATGGAGGTCGAGCTGATCCGCGACCTGCCCGAGGAAACCCTGTGGGTGCAGGCCGGCGAAACCCGCCTGCGCCAGGTCCTCGGCAACCTGCTGGCCAATGCCCTCGATGCCCTGGGCGAAAAACCCCATCCGCGGCGTATCTGGCTGAGTGCCGAACGCACCGCGGAGGGCGTCCAACTGCACCTGCGCGACAACGGTCCCGGCTTCAGCGCCGAAGCCCTGCAGCGCGCCCGTGAGCCCTTTTTCACCACCAAGACCAGCGCCCAGGGCCTGGGCCTTGGCCTGGCGATTTGCGACACCCTGATGCGCGCCCTCGATGGCGAACTGCTGTTCGCCAACCACCCCGACGGTGGCGCCCTGTTGACCCTGCGTCTGCATGCCGCTGAACACGGCCTGAAACCCCAGTCGCCCGAGGACTTTGCTGTATGAGCACGACTATCGACGCCCGCACCCAGGTGCTGCTGATCGACGACGACCCCCACCTGCGCCAGGCCCTGAGCCAGACCCTGGACCTGGCCGGCCTCAAGGTCACCACCCTGTCCGATGCCCAGGGGCTGGCCGAGCGCATTGAGCGCGACTGGCCCGGCGTGGTGGTCAGCGATATCCGCATGCCGGGTGTGGACGGCCTGGAACTGCTCAAGCAACTGCACGAGCAGGACCCGGAACTGCCGGTGCTGCTGATCACCGGCCACGGCGACGTGCCGCTGGCCGTGCAGGCCATGCGCGCCGGCGCCTACGACTTCCTGGAAAAGCCCTTCGCCAGCGAAGACCTGCTCGACAGCGTGCGCCGCGCCCTGGCCCTGCGCCGCCTGGTGCTGGACAACCGCAGCCTGCGCATGGCCCTGGCGGACCGCCAGCAGCTGTCCACTCGCCTGGTCGGTCAGTCCCCGGCCATCCAGCGCCTGCGTGAGCAGATCGGTGCCCTGGCCAGCATTTCCACCGACGTGCTGATCCTGGGTGAGACCGGGGCCGGCAAGGAAGTGGTCGCCCGAGCCCTGCACGATCTGTCGAGCCGCCGCGACGGCCCCTTCGTCGCGATCAACGCCGGTGCCCTGGCCGAGTCCGTGGTGGAAAGCGAGCTGTTCGGCCACGAGCCGGGGGCCTTCACCGGTGCGCAGAAGCGCCGCATCGGCAAGTTCGAATTCGCCAACGGCGGCACCCTGTTCCTCGATGAGATCGAAAGCATGACCCTGGAGGTGCAGGTCAAGCTGCTGCGTCTGCTGCAGGAACGGGTCGTCGAGCGCCTCGGTGGCAACCAGCTGATCCCGCTGGACATCCGCGTCATCGCCGCCACCAAGGAAGACCTGCGCCAGGCCGCCGACCAGGGCCGCTTCCGCGCCGACCTCTACTACCGCCTGAATGTCGCGCCCCTGCGCATTCCGCCCCTGCGTGAGCGGGGCGAGGACAGCCTGCTGCTGTTCCAGCACTTCGCCGATGCCGCCAGCGCCCGCCACGGCATGCCGGTGCGCGAACTGCAGCCTGGGCAGCGCGCCCTGCTGCTGCGTAACCCCTGGCCAGGCAATGTTCGCGAACTGCAGAACGCGGCAGAGCGCTTCGCCCTGGGCCTGGACCTGGACCTGGAGCGCCCGCTCGACCAGCACCTGAGCAACGTGCCCCAGGCCGGCAACCTCAGCGAGCAGGTGGAAGCGTTCGAGCGCGCCCTGATTGCCGCCGAACTGACGCGCCCCCACGGTTCGCTGCGCAGCCTGGCCGAAGCGCTCGGCGTGCCGCGCAAGACGCTGCACGACAAGCTGCGCAAGCACGGGCTTAACTTTGCCGACGCTGGCGGGTCCCCGCCAGAGGACCAGGACTGATCGGCAGCTTTCCGCTCATCAGTAGTACTGCGGACGCTCCGACCGCGCGTCGGAGGCTCCCTCAATATGACGTAACAAACTTCTCGTCCTACAATCGAACAGCGTGCCAGTGCTATTCCACGGGCCTCTCACGGCTTTCTGAAAAGTCTGTTGTGTCGCCTGTCACAAGGCTGGCATGACGGTTGCTCTACCCTTCGCGCCAGGCGAACCAACAAGTACAAGTTCAGGGGCTTAGCATTCCACCCGCGTCCGTTCTCGAACGGCGTCCCCCCTTGCTCTTGTTTGTCCGCTTATCAGCGCCACAGCGCTAAACACGACGACACATAACAAGAGGAAAAACTCGCATGTTCAAAACCACTGCCAAGGCGCTGGCTTGCGCCCTGTCCCTGAGCATCGCCGGGATGGCACAGGCTGCCGACCCGATCGTCATCAAGTTCGCCCACGTAGTGGCTGAGCACACCCCGAAAGGCCAGGGTGCTCTGCTGTTCAAGCAACTCGTCGAAGAGCGCATGGCTGGCAAGGTCACCGTTCAGGTCTACCCGAACTCCTCGCTGTTCGGCGACGGCAAGGAAATGGAAGCGCTGCTGCTCGGTGACGTACAGCTGATCGCCCCGTCCCTGGCCAAGTTCGAGCACTACACCAAGCAGATCCAGATCTTCGACCTGCCGTTCCTGTTCAACGACATCGCCGCGGTAGACCGCTTCCAGCAGAGCCCGGAAGGTCAGGCCCTGCTCAAGTCCATGGAAGGCAAGGGCATCACCGGCCTGGGCTACTGGCACAACGGCATGAAGCAACTGTCGGCCAACAAGAAACTGGTTGAACCCAAAGACGCCCGTGGTCTGAAGTTCCGTGTACAGGCATCCGCCGTACTGGACGAGCAGTTCAAGGCACTGCGCGCTGCGCCGCGCAAAATGAGCTTCGCCGAGGTTTACCAAGGCCTGCAGACTGGCGTGGTCAACGGTGCGGAAAACCCGTACTCGAACATCTACAGCCAGAAGATGCACGAAGTGCAGAAGTTCATCACCGAGTCCGACCACGGCGTACTGGACTACATGGTGATCACCAACACCAAGTTCTGGTCCGGCCTGCCGGATGACGTGCGCACCGAGCTGGAAGCCATCCTGGCCGAAGTCACCGTCGAGGTGAACAAGCAGGCCGAAGCGCTGAACCAGAACGACAAGAAGCGCATCCTGGAAGCCGGCACCACCGAAATCATCACCCTGACTCCCGAGCAGCGCGAACTGTGGCGTGAAGCCATGCGTCCGGTGTGGAAGAAGTTCGAAGGTGACATCGGTGCCGACCTGATCAAGGCCGCCGAAGCCGCCAACCAGGCTGGCTGAGCAACACCCCGGGGCCTGGCGACCGCCAGGCCCTCGCGGCGGTACCTGAGCGGAACCGCCGCCACTTGCATCATCGACAGCGGGACTCATGGCGGACAACCGCCACGCACGTTCTGACCCATCTGTCCAATCGTCGCTTCGCGACCGCTTTACTGACGGAGATAATCCCATGCACGCTGTCGCTCGTGTCTGGAATAACCTGGAAGAGTTCATGGTGGCCTTCCTGCTTGCAGGCATGACCCTGGTCACCTTCTCTTACGTGGTTTTCAACAACCTCTATGGTGTTTTCTATTCCCTGGGAGACTCGCTGCCCTTCGCCAACGATGCCATGTTCAGCATCGGCGACGGCATCCTCTACGTGGCCCAGGAAATGACCTGGAGCGTGGCCCTGACCAAGGCCATGTTCGGCTGGCTGATCTTCATCGGCCTGGCCTGGGGCGTGCGCATCGGCGCGCACATTGGCGTCGACCTCGTTGTGCGTCAGTTCAACCCCGAAAACCAACGCCGGGTTGCCATCCTGGCCCTGTTGATCTGCCTCGGCTATTGCGCCCTGATGGCCTATTCCAGTGAGCAATGGGTCGCCGTCCTGTTCAGCGTCGGCACCGGTGCCGAGGACCTGGACCGCTTTGGCATTCAACAATGGCACATCGTGATGATCGTACCCATCGGCTTCACGCTGATGTTCGTGCGCTTCCTGGAGATTTTCATCCGCGTCCTGCAGGGCAAACAGCAGGGCCTGGGCCTGCACAGTGAGGTGGATGACGCCGTCAAGCTGGCTGAGAACGACAAGGCGGAGACCACCAAATGACCATTGCCTTCCTCTTCATCGCCCTGTTCGTGCTGATGTTCATCGGCATTCCAGTGGCGATCTCCCTGGGTTTGTCCGGGGCCATGACCATCCTGTTCTTCAGTAACGACTCGGTGCGTTCGCTGGCGATCAAACTGTTCGAGACCAGCGAGCACTACACGCTGCTGGCCATCCCGTTCTTCCTGCTGTCCGGTGCGTTCATGACCAGCGGCGGCGTGGCCCGTCGCCTGATCGACTTCGCCAACGCCTGCGTCGGCCACATCAAGGGCGGCCTGGCCATCGCCGCGATCCTGGCGTGCATGCTGTTCGCCGCCCTGAGCGGCTCGTCGCCGGCCACCGTGGCCGCGGTGGGCTCGATCGTGATCGCCGGCATGGTGCGTTCGGGTTACAAGCAGGACTTCGCCGCCGGCATCGTGTGTAACGCCGGTACCCTGGGCATCCTGATCCCGCCGTCGATCGTCATGGTGGTCTACGCCACCGCGACCGAGACCTCGGTGGGCAAGCTGTTCATGGCGGGCGTGGTACCGGGCCTGCTGCTCGGCCTGGTGCTGATGGTCGTCATCTACATCATGGCGCGCGTGCAGAACATGCCGTCGCTGCCACGGGCGTCCTTCAAGGAAATCCTCGTGGCCGGCCGCAAGGCGGGCTGGGGCCTGATGCTGATCGTGATCATCCTCGGCGGTATCTACTCCGGCATGTTCACCCCGACGGAAGCCGCTGCCGTGGCCGCCGTGTACGCGGCCTTCGTGGCGATCTTCGTCTACAAGGACATGACTGTCCGCGAGTGCCCGAAGGTCATCATCGAGGCCGGCAAGCTGAGCGTGGTGCTGATGTTCATCATCGCCAACGCCATGCTGTTCGCTCACGTACTGACCACTGAGCAGATCCCGCAATCGATCACCGCCTGGGTCGTCGAGCAGGGCTTCAGCCCGATCGAGTTCCTGATCGTGGTGAACATCGTGCTGCTGATCGCCGGCACCTTCATGGAGCCGTCGGCGATCATCCTGATCCTCGCGCCGATCCTGTTCCCGATTGCCATGCAACTGGGCATCGACCCGATCCACCTGGGCATCATCATGGTGGTGAACATGGAAATCGGCCTGATCACGCCACCCACCGGTCTCAACCTGTTCGTGACCTCGGCGGTCACCGGCATGCCGCTGACCCGCGTGGTGCGCGCAGTATCGCCGTGGCTGCTGGTGATGCTGGTGTTCCTGCTTCTGGTGACATACGTGCCCTTCATCTCGCTGGGCCTGCCGAACATGCTCGGCATGTAACAACCGCTACTTCATGGGGGTTCGCCCCCATTGCGCCCGGCCTTCGTGCCGGGCTTTTTTATGGCCGTTCACTTCTCTGCGAAAGCGGGCCTTTGTAGGAGCGGGCTTGCCCGCGAGCTCTGGCTTCAGGATCAGATAAAGCTCGCGGCCAAGGCCGCTCCTACAGGTTCTTGTCCGCAGCCAGGGCCCTGGCCTGTTCGCGCAGCACGAATTTCTGCACCTTGCCGGTGGAGGTCTTCGGCAAGTCGCAGAACACCACCGCGCCAGGCACCTTGAACCGCGCCATGCGCTGCTGGCAGAACTCGATCACCGCCTGGCTCTCCAGGGTCACCCCCGGCTTGGGGGTGACGAAAGCACAGGGGGTTTCGCCCCAGCGCTCGCTCGGCATCGCCACAACGGCCGCTTCGAGAATCTGCGGGTGGCGGTACAGCACGTCCTCCACCTCGATCGAGGAAATGTTCTCGCCGCCGGAAATGATGATGTCCTTGGAGCGGTCCTTGATCTCGACGTAGCCGTCCTCGTGCCACACGGCCAGGTCGCCGGAATGGAACCAGCCGCCCTTGAAGGCTTCGGCAGTGGCCGTCGGGTTCTTCAGGTAGCCCTTCATCACCACGTTGCCGCGCATCATGATCTCGCCGATGGTCTGCCCATCGCGAGGCACCGGCTCCAGGGTCTCGGGATCGGCCACCATCAGGCCATCGAGCAGCGGCGCCCGCACACCCTGCCGGGATTTCAGGCGCGCCCGCTGGTCCGGCGCCTCGTCATCCCACTCGGTTTTCCATTCGCACGCCACGCTGGGGCCATAGGTCTCGGTCAGGCCGTAGACATGGGTGACGCGAAAATCCAGGGCTTCCATCGACTCGATCACCGCCGCCGGTGGCGCCGCACCAGCAGTCAGCACCTTGACCGGCCGGGTCTTGAGCGCCTTCAGCTCGGGCGACGCGTTGGCCAGCATGTTCAGCACGATCGGTGCCCCGCAGAAATGATCGACCCCGTGCTCGGCCATCGCCGGGTAGATCGCCTCGGCCCGCACGTGACGCAGGCACACACTGACGCCCACGTAGGCCGCCAACGCCCAGGGGAAGCACCAGCCGTTGCAGTGGAACATCGGCAAGGTCCACAGGTACACCGGGAAGCGCGTCATGTCCCAGCACATGGCATTGGACAGGGCGTTCAGGTGTGCACCGCGGTGGTGATAGACCACGCCCTTGGGGTTACCCGTGGTGCCGGAGGTGTAGTTCAGGGCGATGGCCTGCCACTCGTCGTCCGGCAGCTGCCAGGCGTAATCCGCGTCACCCTCGGCGAGCAGGGCCTCGTACTCCAGCTCTCCGATCAGCAGCCCCTGGTCGTATTCGGGGTCGTCGATGGCAACGATCAATGGTCGATTGGGCAGGTGGCTGGTGGCGCGCTGCACGGTCCCGCCGAATTCCTTGTCCACCAGCAGCACCTTGGCCTCGCCATGCTGCAGGATGAAGGCGATGGTTTCGGCATCCAGGCGCGTGTTGATGGCGTTGAGCACCGCACCGCACATCGGCACGCCGAAATGCGCCTCGAACATGGCCGGGCCGTTCGGTGCGATGACCGCCACCGTATCGCCTACGCCGATGCCGCGCTTGGCCAGGGCCGAGGCGAGGCGGATGGAACGCTCATAGGTTTGGCCCCAGGTCTGTCGAAACCGGCCGTTGATCAGCGCCAGCCGCTGCGGATAGACGCTGGCGGCACGCTCGATGAAACTCAGGGGGCTGAGTGCCTGGAAGTTCGCCGCGTCGCGCGGCAGGCCGTATTCGTAGGGATTGACGCTGTTCATTATTGTTCTCCAGCCTGGATGCTTGGAGAAACCCTAGCAGGACTGTGGTCAAGCGAACCCGCGACCTTGGTCGAAGCAGTGACTCACAGGTCATGGATCGCGTCAGCATACTCATCCGAACAACCGAGTCGGCGGCCAGCCCCCTGGCCACGACCTGCGTTCATGCAGGCCGACAAGCCTCCACCACGTTATCTGTGCTTGTCCGGCGCTTTCTATGAAGGAGTTCCCGCGTGAAGTCTCGCTTACCTGTGATTGTTGGTTTTGGTGGTTACAACGCCGCTGGGCGAAGCTCCTTCCACCACGGCTTTCGTCGCACCGTACTGGAGTCCATGGACACCGCCGCACGCCAGGAGACCCTCGCCGGCCTGGCGGTCATGATGAAGCGCGTGCGCGTGGTCGATGGCGCCTACCAGAGCGAAGACGGCCAGCCGCTGAGCCTGGCGGACATCGAACAGCGCTTCGCCGAAGAAATCCTGGCTTCGACCCTGGTGCGTCGCATCGAAAAGCAGCACCTGGACGTGGACGCCGCGCACTGGCAGAAGAGCCTCGGCGTCGCCGCTTCGGCCGAAGCGCCGCTGAGCTTCGTCAGCAGCCGCAAGCAGCTGCCGGAACCGCTGCCGGCCAACTGGTCGGTGGAGCCGTTGAACGCCACCGATGTCCGCGTGACCCTGCACGATCACTGCGAATTCAAGGTCGACAGCTACCGCGCCCTGCCGGTGAAATCCGCCGGCCAGTTGCCCACCGGCTTCGAGCCGAGCGAGCTGTACAACGCCCGTTTCCACCCGCGTGGCCTGGCCATGACCGTGGTCGGCGTCACCGACGCCCTGCGTTCGATCGGCATCGATTGGCAACGCATCGTGCAGTCGGTCGCCCCGGATGAAGTGGCGGTGTTCGCCGGCAGCATCATGAGCCAGCTGGACGAAAACGGCTTCGGCGGCCTGATGCAGTCGCGCCTCAAGGGTGGGCGGGTCACGGCCAAGCAATTGGCCCTGGGCCTGAACACCATGCCGGCCGATTTCATCAACGCCTACGTGCTGGGCAGCGTCGGCACCACCGGCAGCGTCACCGGCGCCTGCGCGACCTTCCTCTACAACCTGCAGAAAGGCATCGAGCAGATCGCCAGCGGCAAGGCCCGCGTGGCCATCGTCGGCAACAGCGAAGCCCCCATCAACCAGGAATGCATCGACGGCTATGGCGCCATGGGCGCCCTGGCCACCGAAGACGGCCTGCGCCAGATCGAAGGCAAGACCGGCTCCACGTCCGAAGACGTGGATTTCCGCCGCGCCAGCCGCCCGTTCGGCGAGAACTGCGGCTTCACCCTGGCCGAAGCCTGCCAGTTCGTGGTGCTGATGGACGACGAGCTGGCCCTGGAGCTGGGCGCCGACATCCACGGCGCGGTACCGGACGTGTTCATCAACGCCGACGGCTTCAAGAAATCCATTTCCGCGCCCGGCCCAGGCAACTACCTGACCGTGGCCAAGGCCGTGGCCAGCGCTGTGCAGCTGCTGGGCGTGGAGGCGGTACGCGAGCGCAGCTTCGTGCATGCCCACGGTTCCAGCACCCCGGCCAACCGGGTCACCGAATCGGAAATCCTCGACCGCGTTGCCAGTGCGTTCGCCATCGAGCAATGGCCGGTCACGGCGGTCAAGGCGTTCGTCGGCCACTCCCTGGCCACCGCCAGCGGCGACCAGGTGATCTCCGCCCTGGGCAGCTTCAAGTACGGGATCATTCCGGGCATCAAAACCATCGACCAGGTGGCCGATGACGTTCACCAGCAGCACCTGAGCATCGCCAACGTCGATCGCCAGCGCGCGCCCGAGAACCTGGACGTGTGCTTCATCAACTCCAAGGGCTTCGGCGGCAACAACGCCAGCGCCCTGGTGCTGGCACCCCATGTGGTCGAGCGCATGCTGCGCAAGCGTCACGGCGAGGCGGCGTTCGCCACCTACCTGGCGCGCCGCGAGCAGACCCGCACCGCGGCCCAGGCCTACGACGCCCAGGCCCTACGCGGCCAACTGGACATCATCTACAACTTCGGCAACGACCTGATCGACGACACCGCCATCGAGATCGGTACCGAGCAGATCAGCATCCCGGGGTTCAGCCAGCCGCTGGTGTTCAAACAGGACGACCGCTACGCCGACATGCTCGACTGAGCACGTCGGCAGTCCGCCTGACCAACCCACCGGCACCCGGTGGGTTACGGCGCAACGAGTTCATGTGGTGATAGACGACACGTGGCAATGCGCCTAACCCACCCTACGGGTGATAGTGGGCGCCGCCCCGCCCGGCTCAATCCAGCGCGCGGGCCAGTTCGAGCAGGTCGGCACGCCACTCGGCGGCGGCCGGCAGTGCCAGGAAGGAGGGGTTGAGCAGCGACTCACGCGCTTCGTAGGCCAGCACCTCACCATCAAGGCTCAGTACCTCGCCACCGGCACCTTCCAGCACGCCCTGGGCGGCGGCGGTGTCCCACTGCGAGGTCGGCGCCAGGCGCGGATAGAAGTCAGCGCCGCCTTCGGCCAGTTGGCAGAACTTCAGGGAGCTGCCGACGCTGACCAGGTTCAGGTCGCCGAAGCGCTCGCCCAGCCCGGCCAGCAACTGCTCCTGCGCCGGGCTGGAATGACGACGGCTGGCCACCACGGTGAAGGCCTCGGCAGGCTTCACCCGCACCTGGATGGGCGTATCACCAGCGCCCTCCCCCATGATCCAGGCGCCCAGGCCCGCGCCGCCGGCATAGCAACGGCCGGTAGCGGGGATGCCGACCACGCCGAATACCACACGCCCGTGTTCGATCAGGGCAACGTTGACGGTGAACTCTTCCGAGCCCGAGATAAATTCCTTGGTCCCGTCCAGCGGGTCCACCAGCCACCAGCGCTGCCACTGGGCGCGTTCCGCCAGGGGAATGTCCGCCGCCTCTTCCGACAGCACCGGGATGGTCGGATCGAGGGCCCGCAGACCGGCATCGAGAACATGGTGCGCGGCCAGGTCCGCCGCGGTCACCGGCGAGGCATCGGCCTTTTCGGTGACGGCAACGCCGGTACGCCAGTGCGGCAGGATCGCCTCACCCGCCGCGCGCACCAGACGCACCACATCGGCAAGCAGGGGATGACTCATGGGCGCAGCACCCCGCGCTGGGTCAGCAGGTCCCGAACCAGGTACAACGCCGCCAGGGCGCGCCCTTCGCTGAATTGCGCATGCTGCACCAGGCTCGACAGCTCGCGCAGGTTGACCTTGTCGACCCGCATCGGCTCCGGTTCGTCACCGGGCAGGCGCTCCTCGTAGAGGTCCCGCGCCAGCACCACCTGGATCTTCTGGCTCATGTAGCCGGGCGACAGGCTCAGCTCGGTAAGGTATTCCAGCTCCCGCGCACCGAATCCCGCCTCTTCCTTCAGTTCACGGTTGGCCGCGGCCAGCACGTCTTCACCCGGTTCGATCAGGCCCTTGGGCAAGGACAGTTGGTAGTCGTCGGTACCGCCGCAGTACTCCTCGACCAGCACCGCATGCTCATCGTCGAGCATCGCCACCACCATCACCGCACCGTATCCGGCGCCTCGGCCGACCAGCCGCTCATAGGTCCGCTCCTCTCCATTGCTGAAGCGCAGTTGCAGCGCCTCGACGCAAAACAGTCGACTGCTGGCGACGATCTCGCGGTGGAGAACAGTGGGCTTCTGACGCATGGGGGCGGCTCCTGACCAGAACATGGCGGGTTATCATAAGCGGGTTCCCCGATTATCTGTGCAGGAGATTGCGCGATGACGACGCCAATACCGCGCCATGCGCCTGGTCTCGAAACGAATGCCGCTGCAGCGCTGCCCTGGCAGCAAATCGACACTGTGTTGCTGGATATGGACGGCACCCTGCTCGACCTGCATTTCGACAACCATTTCTGGCTGGAACACCTGCCCCAGCGCTACGCCGAACTGCATGGCGTCAGCCGGGCCCTGGCCGACGCCGAGCTGATCCCGCTGTTCCGCCAGCATGCGGGCCAGTTGAACTGGTACTGCACCGACTTCTGGAGCCGCGAGCTGCGGCTGTCGATCCGCGACCTCAAGCGCGAAGTCGCCGAACTGATCGCCCTGCGCCCGGACGCCGATACCTTCCTCGCCGCCTTGCGCGACGCCGGCAAACGGGTGGTGATGATCACCAATGCCCACCGCGATTCGCTGTCGCTGAAGCTCGAGCGCATCGAGCTGGCGCCCTACTTCGACCGTCTGATCAGCTCCCACGACTACGGCTTTCCCAAGGAAAACCAGCAGTTCTGGCACGCCCTGCAGCAGGACCTGCAGTTCGAGCCCGCGCGCAGCCTGTTCATCGACGACAGCCTGCCGATCCTGCGCAGCGCCCGCGACTTCGGCATCGGCCACCTGCTGGCGGTGCGCGAACCGGACAGCCGCCTGGGCCCGAAAGACACCGAGGAATTCGCCGCCGCCGAGGATTACCGCGTCCTGCTGAACGGCCTGTAAGTGCCCGGCTTCGCAATACCCGGACGCCGTTCATGGGGTTCGCGGGGCCAGCCGCGCTAGAATCGGCCCATCCCAAGGAGCCCGGCAATGGACATCAAGCAACTGAAGTTCCTCATCGCACTCGACGAGACCCGGCATTTCGGTCAGGCCGCCGCGCGCTGCCACATCACCCAGCCGACCTTGTCGATGCGCCTGCGCAGCCTGGAGGAAGAGCTGGGCCTGGAACTGGTGCACCGCGGCCAGCGCTTCGAGGGTTTCAGCGCCGAAGGCGAACGCATCCTGGCCTGGGCCCGCAGCCTGATGGCCGCCCACGATGGCCTCTACGCGGAGGCCGCCGCCTGCCGCGGGCAACTGGTCGGTACCCTGCGCCTGGGCGTGGTGCCGCTGGCCGGCTTCGACCCGATGCGCCTGGTGCAGCTGTTCGCCGACCAGCACCCGAACCTGCGCTTCCAGCTGTTCGCCCTGAGCAGCGAGCAGATTCTGGAACGCCTGGGGCGCAACCAGCTGGACCTCGGCCTGTCCTACCTGGACCGCCTGGATCGCGAGCACTTCGACAGCCTGGAGCTGGAAGAAACCCGCATGGGCCTGCTCTACGACCGGCGCCACTTCCAGTTCACCAGCGAACAGCTGCGCTGGGAAAGCCTGGTGGAGCTGCCCCTGGGGCTGCTATCGGCGGGCATGCACTTCCGCCAGTCCATCGACCACAGCTTCCGCTCGCGCGGCCTGACGCCCCTGGCGCGCCTGGAGACCGATGCCGTGCACCAGTTGCTGCAGGCCGTCAGCGCCGGCCTGTGCTGCTCGATCATGCCGCTGAGCAGCGGCCTGTCCGATTTCACCGAGCACCTGGCGCTGACCCCCATCGAAGATGCGCACACGCTGGCACCGCTCGGCCTGATCCTGCGCCGCAGCGCACCCCGCTCGGCCATCGCCGACGCCTGTTTTGCCGAAGCCAGGGCCCTGCTTAACGCCTGAGCCATTTTTCGGGTAAAAAAAACCGGTCCGTTGTACCTGGCGCAACCCGCTGGCGACGGGGCTTCCAGCGCCTTGATAGATGGCATCGATCACTGCATCAGCAGTAGCAATTAGACACTAGGGGGCCGGCCGCCTAGGCTGATGTGTCAATCTGTCGCAGGGAATTCTGCCGTGCCCCGCCCCGCTTCGATCTCCACGCCGGCCAACGAAGCCGCCGCGCTGACACCCAACGGCTATGCCTATGCCGAACTGGATGCCGGCGCGCAGGTGGCAGACGCGGTATTGGCCGAAGAATGCGCCCTGGCGATCAGCTACAACGGCATCAGCCACGCCGTGATGATGGTCTCTCCGACTGCGGTCGAGGACTTCATCGCCGGTTTCAGCCTGAGCAGTGGTCTGGTCGACTCCATCGACGAAATTTATGACATCCGCGTGAAACGCATCGGTGCCGCCATCAATGCTGAGGTGGACATCAGCAACCGCGCGTTCTGGGCCATGAAGCAACAGCGCCGCCAACTGGCCGGCACCAGCGGCTGCGGCCTGTGCGGCGTGGAAGCCCTGGAGCAGGCTCTGCCGAAACTGGATGCACTGGCGATCAGCCCGCTGCCACCGGCCGATCACCTGCTCGAACTGCGCCCACGTATCAACGACGCCCAGCGCCTGGCGCGCCAGAGCGGCGCCCTGCACGCGGCGCTGTTCATCGACAGCACTGGCGAGATCGTCCTGTGCCGCGAAGACATCGGCCGCCACAACGCCCTGGACAAGCTGATCGGCGCCCTGCAGCGCGACGGCCGCAACAGCCGCGACGGCTTTGCCGTGGTCACCAGCCGCTGCAGCCTGGAACTGATCCACAAGGCCGTGCGCGCCAACATCGCCACCCTGGTCAGCCTCTCCGCACCGACCGCACTCACCGTGCAATGGGCCCGGCAGCACCACCTCAACCTTATTCATTTGCCCCACCACAGCGCGCCCCGGGTCTACAGCCCCGCGCCGCCAGCCAGAGAGCACCACGCATGAGCCTGCAACCCGTGAAACCCCGCTACAAACCCTATACCGGTGCAGCCGCTGGCTGGGGTGCGCTGCGCAGCGTGGCGCACTTCTGGCTGGACAGTAAGCAACCGTTCAAGAACCTGCGCGCCCTGCTCAAGACCAACCAGAGCGGCGGCTTCGACTGCCCGGGTTGCGCCTGGGGCGACTCGCCGGAAGACGGCCACATCAAGTTCTGCGAGAACGGCGCCAAGGCGGTCAATTGGGAAGCCACCAAGCGCGGCGTGGACGCCTCGTTCTTCGCCCGTTACACCGTCAGCCAGCTGCGCGAGCAGAGCGACTACTGGCTCGAGTACCAGGGCCGCCTGACTGAGCCGATGCGCTACGACAGCGCCAGCGACCGCTACGTGCCCATAGCCTGGGACGACGCCTTCGCCCTGATCGCCAAGCACCTGAAGAACCTCGACAGCCCCAACCAGGCCGAGTTCTACACCTCCGGCCGGGCCAGCAACGAGGCGGCGTTCCTCTATCAGCTATTCGTCCGCGCCTACGGCACCAACAACTTCCCCGACTGCTCGAACATGTGCCACGAGGCCAGCGGCGTGGCCCTGGGCCAGAGCGTGGGCATCGGCAAGGGCAGCGTGACCTTCGCTGACTTCGAGCACGCCGACGCCATTTTCGTCCTCGGCCAGAACCCGGGCACCAACCACCCGCGCATGCTCGATCCGCTGCGCGAAGCGGTCAAACGCGGCGCCCAGGTGGTCTGCTTCAACCCGCTGAAAGAGCGTGGCCTGGAGCGCTTCCAGCACCCGCAGAACGCCCTGGAAATGCTCACCAACGGCTCCGAGCCGCTGAACACTGCGTTCTTCCGCCCGGCACTCGGTGGCGACATGGCCGCCATGCGCGGCATCGCCAAGTTCCTCCTGCAGTGGGAGCGCGAAGCCCAGGCCAATGGCCAGCCGGCGGTCTTCGACCATGCCTTCATCGCCGAACACACCGACGGGGTGGACGACTACCTGGCGCTGCTCGATGCCAGCGACTGGAATGCGCTGAGCGCACAGTCTGGCCTCAGCCTGGACGAGATCGAGCAGGCCGCTCACATGTACCGCCGCGCCGAACGCGTGATCATGTGCTGGGCCATGGGTATCACCCAGCACCACCACTCGGTGGCGACCATCCAGGAAATCGTCAACCTGCAGCTGCTGCGCGGTAACCTCGGCCGTCCGGGCGCGGGCCTGTGCCCGGTGCGTGGCCACAGTAACGTGCAGGGCGACCGCACCATGGGCATCAATGACCGTCCGCCGGTCGCCTTCCTCGATGCCGTGGAAAAACGCTTCCAGTTCCAGGTACCGCGCGAGAACGGCCACAACACCGTCGAAGCGATCAACGCCATGGTCCGCGGCGATGCCAAGGTCTTCATCGGCCTGGGCGGCAACTTCGCCCAAGCCACTCCGGACAGCCCGCGCACCCACCAGGCCCTGCAGAACTGCGACCTGACCGTGCAGGTCAGCACCAAGCTCAACCGCAGCCACCTGACCACCGGCACCGACGCGCTGATCCTGCCGTGCCTGGGCCGTACCGACATCGACAAGCAGGCCACCGGCCCGCAATCGGTGACCGTGGAAGACTCGTTCAGCATGATTCACGCCTCGTTCGGTCAGCTCGCGCCGCTGTCGAAGCAGATGCGCTCGGAGCCGGCCATCGTCGCCGGCATCGCCAAGGCCACCCTGGGCAACCACCCGGTGGATTGGGACGCGCTGATCGCCGACTACAGCCTGATCCGCGACCTGATCGCCGACACCATCCCCGGCTTCGCCGACTTCAACAAACGCGTGCAACACCCGGGCGGTTTCTACCTCGGCAACTCGGCCGGCGCGCGTCGCTGGAACACCGCCAGCGGCAAGGCCAACTTCAAGGCCAACCCGTTGGTCGAGGACCTGTTGCCGGCTCAGGTGCGCAACTCGGGCCAGACGCCGGACCTGATTCTGCAGACCCTGCGTTCGCACGACCAGTACAACACCACCATCTACGGCCTCGATGACCGCTACCGCGGCGTGAAGGGCCAGCGCCAAGTGCTGTTCGCCAACGAAGCCGACATCATGCGCCTCGGCTACAAGCCAGGGCAGCTGGTGGATATCACCTCGCTGTGGGATGACGGCGTCGAGCGCAAGGTGTTCGGTTTCACCCTGCTCGCCTTCGATATTCCGGCGGGCCAAGCGGCGGCCTACTACCCGGAAGCCAACCCGCTGGTACCGCTGGAGAGCTTCGGCAAGGGCAGCTTCACCCCGACCTCGAAGTTCATCGCCATTCGTTTGCAGGCGGCCGAAGGCAACGGGCGCATTCTGTAACGACCAAACCAGTGGAGAGGGGTCCGGCGAACGCCGTGATCGCCTCTCCGCTTGCGCCTGATGCGGCGTGTTCAGCTCATCCCAAAATGGGGTAAAAAAGACTGAAAACAGCGCCAGCCAAGTTTCTCTGACAACGCCAGAAGCCCCGTAGTTCGGCGGCTGCAGCGAATTTTGAAGAAATAGTGAAAAATACCGCAAGGCCGACAAACGGCGCTTGTCGGCCGTCTCGCTCGACCTCAGGATCGGCCCCATCACAGTCACCTGAGGTCGTCCTCATCATGAAATTGTCCTCGATTCTCCTCCTGTCCATGAGCCTGGCCAGTGGTGCCGCGCTCGCCGGCAATACCGAAGCCGGTGTGGGCGGTGCCCTGGGCGGAGTGTTGGGTGCGGTCGTCGGGCAACAGGTCGGTGGTACCACCGGTGCCGCCATTGGCGCCGGTGTAGGTGGCGCGGCAGGCAGCATGGTCGGTGCCGACCGCCGCAGCCGTACCGAAGCGGCCATCGGCGGTGCCCTCGGCGCGGCTGGCGGCAACGTGGTTGGTCAGCAGGTCGGTGGCAACACCGGCGGGCTGATCGGTGCCGCGCTCGGCGGCGGTGCCGGCGGCGCCCTGGGCAACTACTATGGCGACGATCGCCGCCATGACGACGACCGTCGTCGCCACTACCGCGATGACCGTCGTTACTACCGTGATCACCCGGGCCGCGGGCACAAGTATGGTCACTACAAGCGCCACAAGCACCACGGCTGGCGCCACGACGATTGATCAACGCAGCGCCTGGCGATCGCCCGGCGCGTCTCCCGACGAGTGGCGGGAATTTCCTTGCGAATCATGATCTAACAGACGCCCCACGGCCTGCATGACAGGCCGTGGGGTCATTCGCCCGCTCGATGGGCAGCGGTTTCTTCTGGAAGGTTGGCAGTATGCGCACTCTCTTTTCCGCGCTGGCATTCAGCGCGCTGGCAGCTCCGGCTGCATTCGCCGGCGACACCGGCAAAGTCGCCATCGGCAGTGGCCTGGGCGGCGTGCTGGGTAACGTGGTAGGCCAACAGGTCGGTGGCAGCACCGGTGCGGCCATCGGTGCCGGCCTCGGCGGTGCGGCGGGTGGCGTGATCACCGCGCGGGACGGCAACAAGACTGAAGCGGCCCTGGGTGGCGGCCTCGGCGCCGCCGGTGGCTCGGTGGTCGGCGGCCAGCTCGGCGGCAGCACCGGTTCGACCATCGGTGCCGGCCTCGGCGGTGCCGCAGGTGGCGCCCTGGCCAACGAGTACGCGGGCAGCGACCGTGATGACGGTCATCGCCACGGCAAGAAGCACAAGAAACACAAGAAGCACCGCCATCACTGATGGCCGTACCGCCCATGAAAAAGCCCGCCATTGGCGGGCTTTTTCATGCCTGGGTCACGCGATGGTCTTTAACGCACCGCGTCAATCATCCACGGCTCGTAGCGCTGGCCAAAGGCGATCTCGGCCCGGACTTTTGGCTTCTGCTCGCCGTAACGCTGATGCCTGTTCCAGGTGGAAAACACCTCACGCAGCGCGAACGGCACGCTGATCTCGGCAACCTCCGAACGGATCGACGCACTGAAGAGCGGGGTGTCCTTGTCGGAGCGGTAGTAGGGCCGCATATATCCCGCGATCAGCGCATACCGCCTGCGATCCGGGTACTGCGCCCGCAGCGCTTCGACATCCAGCCCGGCATCCACGAGGAACAGGCGGCTGCTGTGATGCTCCTCATCCTCCAGGTACTCACGTTGCCGATCGCGCCGGTGCTGCAACGCTTCGTCGTCCGGGAGCGCCTGCAACCGCGCCTCGGCTTTTTCCAGCGCCTGCCGAGTTCGCTTCAGCTCACGTTGATAGGCCGGCCCATCCAGCTCCAGCACCAGCCAGACCGAGCGCTCCAGGTTGCGCCGATAAAACTCCAGCTCGATCGTGTCGGTGACCGCTGGCACGACGAAGCCCAGGGACAGCAACTTGCTCCGGTCCAGCCAGATGACCTCGCCCTGATTCCCTTCCTCCCGCCACATCAGCTGCAGGTGCAGCACACCGTCCGTCTCCCGATCCAGCCACAATCCGCGGGACAGCATCAGCTCGCGTTCGCTGAGCGTCAGCACGCTCTGCGGCTCGCCACTGCGGTTGTAGTAAACGCCGGCCAGCGCCACCGCGTTGCTCAACAGGATCAGCCCCAGGCTCAGCCACAGCCAGCCACGCACGCCCGGACGACTCATCGCGCGCCTCCCGTGAACTGCCTGCGCCAGCGCTGCAGCACCACCAGCAACAGCAGCGACAAGGTCCCCAGCAGCAGGAAGAACAGGTACTTGGGCATCAGCTCCCACCACCAATCGAACAGCTTGGCGTAGAGGAAGATCACCGCGAACACCAGGCTGACGTTGACCACCTCGGGCCAGCCCCGGCGAATCCCCAGCCAGGTCGCCAGCCCGGCGAGGACGAAACTGAGGAAGCGATAGACACCCTCGACCACGTCGCTCGACCACGGCAGGTAACTGGAATTGCCCTCGTAGGAGAGCACCAACACCGGGATGAACAGCGCCAGCAGGCCCAGGCTGCGGTACAGGCTGGCGAAACCGCTGAAGCGTGTATGGTCGATCAGCTGTGGCACGCAGAACACCACCAGCGCCACGGGCAGGAAGTTCTCCGGACGCTCATACAGGCTGAACCAGTAGAACCCGCCCCAGGCATTCACCCGGGCCGCGACGAACACCCCCAGGCACAACAACCCGAAGCCCAGCAGCACGCGCTGTCGGCACTGGTAGGCCAGGATCAGCGACAGGAGGCCCCAGGGCACCAGCGCCTTGTCCGAAGGAGTGATATTGAAAATCTGCCCGAGCATGACCAGGTTCAACACAAAGCAGACGACGGCCAGCAGCGCCGCCAGCTTCACGTAGTAACCGGAGCTGTCGCGTTTCTGTATCCAGAAAGTCAGCAACACACTGCCCAGGGCGCTGCCCAGCAGGATGGCCACTTGCGACGCCTCGTTGAACAGGCCCCAGAACTGGTAGAACAGGAAGAACAGCCCGGTCGCCAAGGCCAGGGCGCCGAACAGCGAGGCGGCCCGCATGCCCAGCGACAGCTGCCGCGAGCGCTGGTCGGCGTCGATGTCCAGGTGCGTGGTGAAATGGTCGAGCAGCCCCCGGTGGTAGCGATCGATCGCCTGCTGCTGCTCGCCGGACAGGTCGACCACCTGATCCACCTGAAGCTGCAACAGCTCCTGCTGAAACGCATGAATCCGATCCGCGCGTTGCTGCGCCTGTTCACGGGTTGGGTTGGCCATGGCCGCCGGGACTCTCCTTGGCCCTTCTCGGGCGATGCTCACATCCTAGCGTCACCCGGGAAAAACACGAATGCCCGATGCGCGGGATCGAACCTGCGTCACGGGCCGCGGCTTACTCCAGGCTCAACCGCGCCAGTGCACCCCGCAGCGCTTCGGGGATCGGCACCGGGCGGTTGCTGGTGCGGTCGACGAACACATGGACGAAGCGGCCGGCGGCGCAGGCTTCGTCTTCGCCGGCCTTGAACACCGCCAGTTCGTACTGCACGGAGCTGTTACCCAGCTTGCCGACCCGCAGGCCGATCTCGATGGCATCGGGGAAGGCGATGGAGGCGAAGTAGTCGCAGCTGGAGCTGACCACGAAACCCACCACCTCGCCGCTGTGGATATCCAGCCCGCCCACCTCGATCAGGTAGGCGTTCACCGCACTGTCGAAGTAGCTGTAGTAGGTGACGTTATTGACGTGGCCGTACACATCGTTGTCGTGCCAGCGCGTGGTGATTGGCTGGAAGTGGGGGTAATCGCCGCGCGTGTGCTGGGGTGGATTCATGGGTGTCCTTGAAGGGTTGAATGAGGCGCGGCGCAAGCCCCTCCCACACAGGGATCGAGGGCTTCAGCCGCGACAGACCATCAATAGGCCGACTGGTAGATGGCCAGGGCGTGGGCCTCGGTCATCTCCCGGGGATTATTCACCAGCAGGCGCTGCTGCAGCATGGCATCGCTGGCCAGTTGCTCCAGCATATCCTGCGGCACACCGGCATCGCGCAAGCGCGTCGGCAGGCCGCTGCGCTCGCTGAAATCGGCCAGGGCCAGGATGAACTGCTCGGTCTGGTCCATGGCGCTGCCACGGCGCAACGAATCGCCCACCACCAGCGGTGCCAGCTCAGCGTACAGGGGGGCGGCGGCCGAGGCATTGAACCCCAGCACATGAGGCAGCACCAGGGCATTGCTCAGGCCGTGGGGAATGTGGAAGTGCCCGCCCAGGGGATAGGCCAGCGCGTGCACCGCGGCCACCGGCGCGTTGGCGAACGCCTGGCCGGCCAGGCAGGCGCCCAGCAGCATGGCCTGGCGTGCCTCGCGGTTGCCGCCGTTGTGCACCACTTCATCGAGGTTGGCCGCCAGCAGGCGCAGGGCCTCCCGGGCCAGCAGGTCCGACAGCGGGTTTTTCTTCAGGGCACTGGTGTAGGCCTCGATGGCGTGCACCATGGCGTCGATGCCCGTGGCGGCCGTCACCGCCGGCGGCAGGCCCAGGGTCAGGTCGGCGTCGAGCAGGGCCAGGTCCGGCAGCAACAGCGGCGAGACCACGCCCATCTTGGTGGTGGCGCCAGTGGTGATGATCGCCACCTGGGTCACTTCCGAACCGGTGCCCGCCGTGGTCGGCACCTGGATCAACGGCAGGCGATGGCCCTTGGCATTGCCCACGCCGTAGATGTCCTGCAGGGTCTGCCGGCACTCGGGGTGCGCGAGCAGCGCCACCAGCTTGGCCACGTCCATCGAACTGCCGCCACCGAAGCCCACGATCAGCTCGGCCTTGAGCGCCTTGGCCTGGTTCACGGCGTCCAGCACGATGGATTCGGGCGGGTCGGCCACCACCTGGTCATAGACCGCCACCGACATGCCGGCGCTGGAGAAGCCGGTCAGCACCTCCGCCAGCAGGCCGAGCCGGGTGATGCCCGGGTCGGTGACGATCAGCACCGACGCGGCGCCGCGTTCGGCGCAGAGCGTGGCCAGGCGCCGGGAAGCGCCGGTTTCGCAGATGATCTGCGCGGTGGTGGAGAAGCTGAAGGGATGCATGCTGCTGTCCTCCTGTTGTCTTGCGTGGGGGCGAGAGGGCATTGAAGCCCTCGCGCACCGGACGATCAGAACGCGAAGCTGGCCTCGGGCATGGCCATCAGGCACTGCGCGCCGCCCATCAGCGCCTCGCGGTGGCTGCTGGCCCGCGGCAGGACCCGGCGCATGAAGAACTGCGCACTGTGCAGCTTGGCCTGGTAGAAGGCGGCATCGCCCTCACCGACGTCCAGGGCATCCTGCGCCCGGGCTGCCGCCTGCAACCAGAACCCGGCCAGCAACACGTAGGCCGAGTACTGGAGGAAGTCCACCGAACAGGCGCCGATCTCCTGGGCATCGCGCTGGGTGGCCGCGATGATCTCCTGGCTCAACTGGCGCCACTCCTCCAGGCGCATCGTCACCGTATCCGCCAGGTCCGCCAGCGCCTGCCGGCCGACCTGGTCATCGCACAGGGCCTGGAACTCCTCCTGCAGGGCCCGCAGCTCCGCCCCGCCATCGCCCAGCAACTTGCGGCGGATGTAGTCCAGCGCCTGAATGCCGTTGGTGCCCTCGTAGAGCTGGGTGATGCGGCTGTCGCGCATCAGTTGCTCCACACCCCATTCGCGGATGTACCCATGTCCACCATAGACCTGTACGGCATGGCTCGCGACTTCCTGGCCCATATCGGTGAAGAACGCCTTCACGATCGGGATCAGCAACGCCGCGCGCTTGCCGGCCGCCTTGCGCGCGACCGCCTCGGGGTGGCCGTGCTCCAGGTCGAGCTGCCGGGCGCAGTAAACGGCCAGCATGCGGCAGCCTTCGACCAGGGTCTTCTGGGTCAGCAGCATGCGCCGTACATCCGGGTGGTGAATGATCGGGTCGGCGGCCTTGTCCGGCTCGGCCGCGCCGGTCAGGGCACGGGATTGCAGGCGCTCGCGGGCGTAGCGCAGCGCCGCTTGGAACGCCGCCTCGCCGATGCCCAGGCCCTGCAGACCGACCTGGAAGCGCGCGTCGTTCATCATGGTGAACATGCACGCCAGGCCCTGGTTGGCCTCGCCGATCAGCCAGCCCCGCGCGCCGTCGAAGTTCATCACGCAGGTGGCCGCGCCCTTGATCCCCATCTTGTGCTCGATGGCGCCGCAGCTCAGGTCATTGCGCGGCCCCGGCGTGCCGTCGTCAGCGGCAATGAACTTGGGCACCAGCAGCAGGGAGATGCCTTTCACCCCGGCCGGGGCATCGGGCAGGCGCGCCAGCACCAGGTGCACGATGTTTTCCGAGAGGTCCTGTTCGCCGCCGCTGATGAAGATCTTGCTGCCGCTGACCCGGTAGCTGCCGTCCGCCTGGGGCTCGGCACGGGTGCGCAGCAGCGCCAGGTCGGTGCCGGCCTGGGGTTCGGTCAGGCACATGGTGCCGGCCCACTGGCCGCTGACCAGTTTTTCCAGGTACTGGGTCTTCAGGCTTTCGCTGCCGTGCTTGTACAGCGCCAGCACCGCGCCTTCGGTCAGGCCGGAATACACGCGAAACGACAGGCTCGCGCCCATCAGCATTTCATGGAAGTTGCACGCCAGCATCTGCGGCAGCGCCTGACCGCCGTACTCGCTCGGCCCGGTCATGCTCGCCCAGCCGTTATCCACGTACTGCTGGTAGGCCTCGCGGAAGCCATCGGGCGTGGTCACCTGCCCGTTCTCGAGCACGACCCCTTCTTCGTCGCTGCTGCGGTTGAGCGGCGCCACCACCTCGGCGGCGTAGCGGCCGCCCTCTTCCAGCACGCCGTCGATCAGTTCGCGGTCCAGGCCATTGCCCAGCACCTCGCAATGACCGGTGACATCGAACAACTCATGCAGGACGAAACGCATGTCCCGCAGCGGTGCCTGGTAACTCATACTCGCCCCTCCTGAACCTGGTCGAAACGCTTGCCGGCGGCTGCCAGCCCGTCGATCAGCGCGGCCGGCTTCCAGTGCTCGCCGAACCGCGCCTGCAGGGCCTGGAGCCGCTGCCGGATATCTGCCGCGCCCTGGCTGTCGGCCCAGCTCATGGGGCCGCCCTGGGCGGTGGGGAAGCCGTAGCCGTTGAGGTACACCAGGTCGATGTCATGGCTGTTGGCCGCGATGTTCTCTTCGAGGATCTTCGCGCCCTCGTTGACCAGCGCCAGCAGGCAGCGCTCGAGGATTTCCTCCGGGCCGATCTCGCGACGCGTCATGCCCAGGTGCGCGGCGGTCTCCTGCACCAGCATGTCCACTTCCGGATCGTGCTCGGCCTGGCGACTGCCCTCGGCGTAGCGGTAGTAGCCCAGGCGGGTCTTCTGGCCGAAGCGGCCAAGTTCGCACAGGCGGTTGTCGACCTGCACCGCCGGATCGTCCTGGCCAGTGCCGGCCAGCTCGCGGGCGCGCCATTCCAGGTCGATGCCCACTACGTCGTACATGCGGAACGGGCCCATGGCGAAACCGAAGCCCTGCAGGGCCGCGTCGACCTGATGCGGGTAGGCGCCTTCGAGCAGCATCATCCGCGCCTCGCGCACGTAGGTGTGCAGCATGCGGTTGCCGATGAAGCCGTCGCAGTTGCCCGCCACCACGCTGACCTTGCCGATGCGCTGGCCGAGGGCCAGGGCGGCGTCCAGCACCGCCGGGGCGGTACGGGCGCCGCGCACGATCTCCAGCAGTTTCATGATGTGCGCCGGGCTGAAGAAATGCAGGCCCAGCACCTGCTCGGGGCGCCGGGTGACGGCAGCAATCGCGTCGATATCCAGGGCCGAGGTGTTGCTGGCGAGGATTGCCCCGGGTTTGAGGGTGTCGTCCAGGGTGCGGAAGATCTGCTGCTTGAGTTCGAGGTTCTCGTACACCGCCTCGATCACCAGGTCGGCATCGGCCAGGGCCGCGTACTCGCCAACCGGCGTGACACAGGCCAGGCGCTCGGCGGCCTGCGCCTCACTGATGCGCCCAAGACGGACGTTGTGCGTGTTGGTGTCGGCGACCACGGTCATGGCCTGCTCGAGCATCTGCGGGTTGTTGTCCAGCCACAGGACCCGGATGCCGGCATTGGCCAGGCTCATGACGATGCCGCGACCCATGGTGCCGGCACCGATCACCGCGGCGAGCTGGACGGGAAAGACGTTGCTCATGGGAATCCTCTTGTTGTTATCCGAGCAAAAAATCGCCAGCCACCTTAAGCAAGGCGTTACTATTTTTGAAATTTAGTCTTGTGATACTTCATATTCAGCCGCTGAATAAATTGGCGCCGCACCGTGCGCGCTGCGACCCTGCACCTGCCCATCGCCGGAGACACCCGTGAGGCTGCATCCCCACTTCGACCTCAACCTGCTGCGCGTGCTCGACGCCTTGCTGCGTGAGCAGAACGTATCGCGCGCGGCCGAACGCCTGGCCCTGAGCCAGCCGGCCGTGAGCAACGCGCTCAACCGCCTGCGCTCTCTGCTCGACGACCCGCTGTTGGTCCGGGTCGGTCGCAGCATGCAGCCGACGCCCCGGGCCCTGGCGCTGGAGGCGCCGATTCGCGAAGCGCTGCAGCAGATCGAGCAGAGCCTGAGCGCCGACCAGGCCTTCGACCCGGCCCGCAGCACCCAGCATTTCCGCATCGCGGTCACCGACTACGTCGAGCTGATCTGCATGCCGCGCCTGATCGAGCAGTTGAACCGGGAGGCGCCGGGGATTCGCATCGACATTCGCCACCTCAGCCCGAGCCTGCCGGCCGACGCCCTCGACAAGGGCGAGCTGGACCTGGTGCTGGGGCGCTTCGAGGAGACACCGGCGCGCTTCAGTCGCCGCCACTGGATGAGCGAAAGCCTCACCCTGGCGGTGCGCCAGGGCCATCCGCTGTGCGCGGCGGGCGTGGACCTGCCGACCTTCCTGACGTTGCGGCATTTGTGGGTGCACGGCGGGCAGACCCGGGGCATGGTCGATCAGTGGCTGGGGGAGCAGGGCCTGGCCCGGGACATCCTGTACACCACGCCCAATTACCTGCAGGCCGCCCATATCGTCGCCGGCAGCGACCTGGCGGCGGTGCTGCCCAGCCAGCTGGCCCGGCACTTCGCGGGGTTGCTGCCCTTGCAGTTGCTGGAGCTGCCGTTCGCGGTCGGCCCGTTCCACCTGGACGTCGTCAGCCTGGCGCAGCGCCAGCGCGATGCCGCCCTGCAGTGGCTGATCGAGCAGATCGTCGTAATCGGTCAGGGATGACGGCCCGTCAGAGCGGGCCTTCGCTGATCAGCATGCCGTGCGCCACCAGGCAGGTGCGACGACCGAGCCGCAGTTTCAGGGGCTCGCGGCTGGCAATGACCCAGCCCGCGCCGAGCAACTGATCGATATAGGCCCGCAAGGCGGGCAGGTAGCGCTGTTCTTCCACGGCCGAATTCCTTCTCGATAATGCCCTCGAACGACGGCACATCACCTCGACAGGTGCACGCAGAGAGCATAGTGACGCCAGGCCTACAATCAAGGCGCTTTCGGCCCTGCGCCGCGTGATCCGATGACCGGCCTGGCAACCCACGCCGGTCGGGGCCGGCCTCGCCTGATAGAATCGCGCCCCCACTGCCCAGACCGACCACGATGACCCCTGCCGACCTGACCACCCTGCACGATCACCTGCTCGCCGCCCTGAGCCCGCCGCCGGCGGAAACGCGGCGCCTGTTCCACGGGCGCGGCCGCCGCTGGCCAGGGCTGGAGCAGATCACCGTGGACTGGTTGCAGGGCATCGTGCTGGTGGCGCTGTTTCGCGAGCCCGAGGCCGAGCACCTGGCCGCGCTCACCGACCGGCTGCTGGCCCTCGCCCAGACGCCGGCCTGGCGCGACAGCGGCGCCCACAGCCTGCTGCTGCACCACCGCTACCAGGCCGACAGCCGCAGCGAATGGCTGCTGGGCGAGCCGGTGGAGCACTGGCTGATCGACGAAGACGCCCTGCGCTTCAAGCTGGACCTGGGCCAGAAGCAGAACAGCGGCCTGTTCCTCGACATGCGCTACGGCCGCCGCTGGGTCCGCCAGCACGCCGAGGGCAAGCGCGTGTTGAACCTGTTCGCCTACACCTGCGGGTTCTCGGTGGCAGCGATCGCCGGAGGCGCCAGCCGGGTGGTCAACCTGGACATGGCCCGGGCCGCCCTGACCCGTGGGCGCGACAACCACCGGCTCAACCAGCACGACCTGGGCAAGGTCGAGTTCCTCGGCCATGAGCTGTTCAAGTCCTGGGGCAAGGTGCGCAAGCTGGGGCCCTACGACCTGATCATCATCGACCCGCCGTCGTTCCAGAAGGGCAGCTTCGCCCTGACCCAGGACTACCAGAAGATCCTGCGCCGCCTGCCGGAGTTGCTCAGCGAGCACGGCGAGGTGCTGGCCTGCGTCAACGACCCACAGATCGGTCCGGACTTTCTGATCGACAACGTCGCCCGGGAAGCGCCCGAGCTGGTGTTCGTCGAACGCCTGGAAAACCCGCCCGAATTCGCCGACATCGAGGCCGACGGGGGCCTCAAGGCCCTGGTGTTCCGCCGCACCTGAGGCGCCCTTGCGCGCCGCCCGAGCACGGGGAAAAGACTGGGCTAGAGTTAAGTCACCTGCCCCGCGCGAGCATGCTGCAATGTCCCTGAAAACGTTCGTTCTTGGGTTATCAGCCGTCGTGATGCTGTCCGGCTGCGCCAGTAATACCACTCAACCCTCGCAGTATTCCGGCTTCCTCGGCGACTACTCGCAACTGCGACCGGCGCAGTCGGCCAGCGGCGTACCGGTCATGCGCTGGGTGTCGCCGGATTTCAAGCTGGAGAATTACCGCTCGGTGCTGGTGATCCGGCCGGTGTTCCACCCGGCGCCAGCGCCCAGCGACCAGGTCAGCCAGCAGACGCTGGATGAAATCACCGCCTACCTGCAGCAGGCCATGAAGCTCGAACTGGCCGGGCGGCTGCGCATCGTCGAGCAGGCCGACAGCGACACCCTGGTGCTGCGCACGGCGATCAGTGCCATCGACCTGTCGCCGGAAGGGCTGAAAGTCTACGAGGTGATCCCGATCGCCCTGGTCACGGCCGCCGCCAGCGCCGCTGCCGGGACCCGCGACCTGGACACCGATATCTACGTGGAACTGGAAGCCATCGACGGCCGTACCAGCCAGCCGATGGCCCGCGTGGTGCGCAAGGGGCACGGCCTGCAACTGGAAAATGACAGCACCCAGCTGCGCCTCCAGGACATCAAGCCGGTGCTCGACGAGTGGGCCAAGGACGCGCGCAACTTCAAACCCTGACGATCAGGCGAAGACGAAGTACTTGCGCACGGTCTCCACGACTTCCCAGGTGCCTTTCATGCCGGGCTCGACGATGAAGATATCGCCGGCCTTGAGGTGGATCGGCGCCTGGCCGTCCGGGGTGATGATGCAATAGCCTTCCTGGAAGTGGCAGTACTCCCACTTTTCGTAGGCCACGCGCCATTTGCCGGGGGTGCAGATCCAGGTGCCCATGATTTTCGTGCCGTCGGCCGAGGTGTAGGCATTGAGGTTGACGGTATGCGGGTCGCCGCCGATGCGCTCCCACTTGCAGGCATCCAGAACGGGGACGGGAACGGTGTCGCGAAGAACGGTGATGGGTTGCATGTCGGCTCCAGATCAGGGGGTGTGAATGACACCCCCTAACCTAAAGCGGATCGAGCCGCGCGCATTGTCCTGGGTTCGACACGCCGTTGCCTGGAAACGCAGGCGGTCATCCAGCGATGCGCGATTGCAGCGGGATCAATCCTTGCCCAGGGCGTCCTGGCGGGCGAGAAATTCTTCCTGGAGCAGCGCGTCCTTGACGTGTTCCGGGTCTTCTTCGAGCAGCGGGTCATCCAGGTGCCCGGTGGGCGTGGCCTTGCTCTCGAGCTTGCCGATCAGGTGATCCAGCGCATGGCGCATTTTCTCGGCGGCACCGTCCACCGCCAGGTCCAGGCTCGCGGCCTTGTGGGTCACGGACAGCGACTGGTGCCCCTTGGGGCGCGCCTCGATCTGGCAACGCTTGTCGTCGCCACCGGCCTTGTCGCCGTTCTCGTCGGAGAGGTGAACCTCGACGCGGGTCAGGAATTCATCGAAGCGATCCAGTTGGTCGCTGACGACCGAACCGACCCACTCCTGTAACCGCGCACTGCCTTCAATGTGGTTGCTGTTCACTTGAACTTGCATGGTATGCCTCACGTTTACGGGTCTGTTTGGTTGGAGGGTATACCGGCGCATGAGTTTCCCATTGATTGTAATCAACCTTTGCGATGGCTATTCGGCACGCCGCCCGCGGGGGTAAGCTCAGGGCATGACGACCGCGCCCTACATCACGCCTATCGAGTCGAGCCGCACGGATGCCGCCAGCGGTTGGCAGGTCGGCGGCGACTGGACGCTCGCCCATTACGCCCGGTTGCGCGAGCAGGTGCTGCGCCTGCAGGGCAGCGCCACCGATGGCCAGCTGGACCTCAGCACGTTGCAGGCACTCGACACGGCCGGTGCCTCGCTGTTGGCCGACCTGGTCGGGCCGGAGCGCCTGTCGCAGTTGGTCGAGAACGCCAATGATCTGCCCGGCGAACGCCGCGCCCTGCTGCTGGCCGTGGCCCAGGCCATCCTGCGCACGGAAACCTGCGAGCACCCGCAGCCGGTAGCGGCCTGGCGCGAGGTGCTGGGGCACATCGGCGAAGCGGTCACCGAGTTCTGGGACCAGGCCATGGCGCTGCTCGGTTTCATCGGCATGACCCTGTCCAGCATGTTCGCCATTCTCCTGCGCCCCCGGCGTTGGCGCATGACCTCGCTGTTCGCCCACCTCGAACAGAGCGGCCTGAACGCGGTGCCGATCGTGGCCCTGCTGACCTTCCTGGTGGGCGCGGTGGTGGCCTTTCTCGGGGCGACCATCCTGGCCGGCTTCGGCGCCACCATCTACACGGTCGACCTGGTGGCCTTCTCCTTCCTGCGTGAATTCGGTGTGCTGCTGACCGCCATTCTCATGGCCGGTCGGACTGCCAGCGCCTTCACCGCGCAGATCGGCTCGATGAAGGCCAACGAGGAAATCGACGCCATCCGCACCCTCGGCCTCAGCCCCCTGGAACTGCTGGTACTGCCCCGGGTGTTCGCCCTGCTGATCGCCCTGCCGGCGCTGACCTTCATCGCCATGCTCAGCGGCATCCTCGGGGGCGGCGTGGTGTGCGCGGTGGCGCTGGATATCCCGCCGGCGATGTTCCTCTCCCTGCTCCAGGAAAACATCCAGCTCCAGCACTTCCTGGTGGGCATGTGCAAAGCGCCGATCTTCGCCTTCCTGATTGCCGTGATCGGCTGCCTGGAAGGCTTCAAGGTCAGCGGCAGCGCCCAGTCGGTGGGCGAACACACCACCTCCAGCGTGGTCCAGTCGATCTTCGTGGTCATTGTGCTCGACGCCGTGGCCGCGCTGTTCCTGATGGAGATGGGCTGGTGACGGACGACGCCATCATCGAGGTGCGCGGCCTGGTCAATCGCTTCGGCGCGCAGACCGTGCACCAGGACCTGAATCTGCAGCTCAAGCGCGGCGAAATCCTCGGCGTGGTCGGCGGCTCGGGCACCGGCAAATCGGTGCTGCTGCGCAGCATCGTCGGCCTGCGCCAGCCCACCGGGGGCAGTATCCGGGTGTTCGGCGAAGACCTGCTGGCGCTGCCGCCGGACCAGCGCTCGCACCTGGAGCGCCGCTTCGGCGTGCTCTACCAGCGTGGCGCGCTGTTTTCCTCGCTGACCGTGACCGAGAACATCGCCCTGCCGCTGATCGAACACGCCGGCCTTAGCCGCGCCGACGCCGAGCACCTGGCCGAGGTCAAGCTGGCCCTGGCCGGGCTGCCCAGCAACGCCGGCGACAAATACCCGAGCGAGCTGTCCGGCGGCATGGTCAAGCGCGCCGCACTGGCCCGGGCGCTGGCGCTGGACCCGGACATCCTGTTTCTCGACGAACCCACCGCCGGCCTCGACCCGATCGGTGCCGCCGCCTTCGACCAATTGATCCGCACCTTGCGTGACGGCCTGGGTCTGAGTGTATTCCTGGTCACCCATGACCTGGACAGCCTCTACACCCTGTGCGACCGCGTGGCGGTACTGGGCCAGAAACGCGTGCTGGTGGCGGATCGCCTGGAGGTCGTCGCGGCCACCGACGATCCGTGGATTCACGACTATTTCCATGGTCCGCGCGGGCGCGCGGCCAAGCACGCCGCCAGCGGCCCGGCAGGAGGACACTGAATGGAACCCCGCGCCCATCACGTACTGATCGGACTGTTCACGGTCATCACCGTGGGGGCGGCGCTGCTGTTCGCCCTGTGGCTGAGCAAGGCCGGCGCCGACCGTGAGTTCAAGGAATACGTAGTGATCTTCAACGAGGCCGTCACGGGCCTGTCCCAGGGCAGCGCCGTGCAGTACAGCGGGATCAAGATCGGCGACGTGGTCAGCCTGCGGCTCAACCCGAACGACCCGCGCCAGGTGCGGGCCCACGTGCGCATCGTCGACCAGACGCCGATCAAGGCCGACACCCGCGCCCGCCTGACTATCACCGGGATCACCGGCACGGCGGTCATCCAGCTGTACAGCGGCACGCCCGGCAGCCCGAACCTGGAAGGCGAAGGCGGCAAGCCGGCGGAAATCGTCGCCGACCCCTCGCCTCTGTCGCGCCTGATGGCCAACAGCGAGGACCTGGTGGTCAGCGTCACCCGCCTGCTGGACCAGGCCAACCGCATGTTCTCCGAGCAGAACGCCGAGCGGGTGTCCAAGACCCTGGCGCACCTGGAGCAGATCACCGCCAGCGTCGCCTCCCACGGCGATGACATCGGCGTCGCCCTGCAGCAGATCACCCATGCCACCCGCGAAGCAGCCAGCCTGATGCAGGAGGCCAAACGCATGCTGGCCACCGACGGCCAGCAGACCCTGGCCAATGCCGAACGCCTGATGGCCTCCCTGGAGCGCAGCAGCAGCACCATCGAGCGCCTGCTGAACGACAACCACGAAGCCCTCGGCAACGGCATGCGCAGCATGGGCGAAATCGGCCCGGCGATCAGCGACCTGCGCGAAACCCTCGGCTCGTTGCGCGCGTTCTCCCGCCAACTGGAACAGGACCCCGCCGGCTACCTGCTGCGCAGCGAACCGATCAAGGAATTCCAACCATGAGACGCCTGCTTTGCCTCACCACCCTGGCGCTGGCCAGCCTGCTCAGCGCCTGCTCGATCCTGCCCAAGAGCGAGCCGTTGGACGTCTACCTGCTGCCGGCCAGCACCGCCGAACCGGCGCAGCCAGGGGCCGCTCCCGTGGCCTGGTCGCTGCGGATCAACACGCCCCTGGCCAGCCAGTTGCTCGACAGCACGCGCATCGCGGTGATTCCCGAGGGCGACCGGATCAGCGCCTACCAGGGGGCACGCTGGAGCGACAAGGGACCGCTGCTGCTGCGCAACCGCCTGATCGACGCCTTCCTGGCCGATGGCCGGATGCCCGCGGTGAGCAGCGACGATGCGCGCCTGCAGGCCGACCTGGAAATCAACACCGACCTGCGCGCCTTCCAGAGCGACTACCTGGACGGTCGCCCGACCGCGCACATCCTGCTGGATGCCCGGCTGGTCAACACCGCCAGCCAACGGATCGTCGCCAGCCGCCGTTTCGAGGTGCGCCAACCGGCCGTGGACACCTCGGTGCCGGCGGTGGTCCGGGCCTTCGGCCTGGCAGGCGATCAGCTGTCCAGCCAGTTGCTGGAGTGGACCTGGGCCCAGGGGCAGGCCCAACGCCAGCGCTAAACCCATTCAGGTCAGCGTCGCCACCTGCCGGCGCACCTCGGCATAGGGATAGTCCTCCAGACTGGCGAAGCCCTTTATCTGCCGGGCTTTCAACCGGGTGAACAGCGGCACGCTGATCCCGCAGAGAAAGCGCGTCAGGCATTCGCCGCTGGGCGGCGCGCCCTTGTGGGCCTGGTGCTTGAGGATGAAGTCGCCACACAACGCAGCCAGGTCCTGCGTTGCCAGGTCCGGCAGGGCCGGAGGCGGCGGCAAGTGCGCGACCTGGCCCCGGCACACCGAGCAATGCCCGCACTGCGCCGGCGCGTTGCCGTCACCGAAGTAGGCCGCCAGGCGCTGGCTCAGGCACTGGTCACTGGCGAACAGCTCGAGCATGGCCTGGATACGGCGAATCTCGCTGGCCTCCTGCTGGGTGAAGTAGGTGTGCAGCTCATCGCTCAGGCGCTCGGGGTCGAAGTCTGGGTCGAGCAGCGCATAGACCTCGGTCATCTGCTTGCTTTCCAGCTCGATCCAGCCCCGTTCCTGGAAGAAATCCAGGGCCTTGACCACCCGGCCGCGCTCGGCCTGGTGCTGGTCGTAGAGGGCGTCGAAATCCACCGTGCACCAGGTCCGCGCCCGCGCCGAGGTGGCGACGATCGCCTCGATGAACTGCCGCCGCTCGCCCTCGAACGTGTCCAGCAGCGCCTCCGGCTCGATCAGGTACTTGAAGCGGTATTCGGCGAAATAGGCATAGCGCGGCGCGATGATGCCGCGCAGCTCCAATTGTACCAGCAGGGTCTTGAGCGGCAGCTGACGGATGTTGCTCTGCTCGCTGAGGGCGTTGAGCATCAGCTCCCACTGGCCGTCCGCGGCGCCGCTCAGCAGCTCGTCGAGCACGCAGCGGATACCGTCACGCTCGGGGGTGTCGCCGTAGACGAAGTTCTCCAGCACGTTGAGGCTGTCGCGGTTGGCCAGCACCAGGCAATCGGACGGCTGGCCATCACGGCCGGCACGGCCGATTTCCTGGCTGTAGTTCTCGGTGGATTTCGGCAGATCGAAGTGCACCACGTTGCGGATGTCGCTCTTGTCGATGCCCATGCCGAAGGCGATGGTGGCGACGATGCAGTTGATGCGCCCGTCCATGAACTGGCGCTGGATCGCCTCCCGCGCCTCGTGGCCCATGCCGGCGTGGTAGGCGCTGGCGGCGATGCCGCGCTGGCTCAACTGCTCGGCCACCTGTTCGGCGGTCTTCTGCTGGGTGACGTAGACGATGCTCGGCTGGCCCGCCTTCGCCCCTAGCCACTCGACAAGGCGCCGCTGCTTGTCACGCCCGGCCACCGGCTCCACCAGCAGGTTCAGGTTGGGGCGGTAGAACCCGGTGGTGACCACATCGCCGTCGGCGATGGCGAATTTCTTCTGCATGTCGGCGATCACTGGCGGCGTCGCCGTGGCGGTGAGCAGCAGCACCTGGGGAATGCCGAACTGCCGCTGGTAATCCGGCAACTTGAGGTAGTCGGGGCGGAAGTTGTGGCCCCACTCGGAAATGCAGTGCGCCTCGTCGACCACCAGCAGGGAAATCGGCACCTGGCTGATGAAGGTGCGAAAGCGCTCGTTCTTCAGGCGCTCGACCGAAATCATCAGGATTTTCAGCTCACCGGAGCGGGCCCTGGTCATGGTCTCCGCAACCTGCTCGCGGCTCTGGGCCGAATCGATGCTCGCCGCACTGATGCCGTGGGCATGCAGGAACGCCAGTTGGTCCTGCATCAGGGCGAGCAGCGGCGACACCACCAGGGTCAGGTGCGGCAGGTGCAGCGCCGGCAACTGGTAGCACAGGGACTTGCCCGAGCCGGTGGGAAAGATCGCCGCGGCCGAGCGGCCGGCGAGCACGGTGCTGATGACGGCTTCCTGGCCAGGGCGCAGCTGGCTGAAACCGAAGACACGTTCGAGGGTGGTGGGCATGAGCTGTCACTCCATTGACCGCTGAAGGGTCGATGACCATAACGCGGTACGTTCGATGAAACCACCCGGGGGCGAAACGAGCGTCCCGCCGATCCAGGTAGGGGCATCTGGCCAGGTGCTGCCAGGGGTGGCGATTACAGGGCCCCGGTAGTGCGGCTTACCCCGTAGGAGCGGACTTGTCCGCGAGCTTTTAATCCGACCGACACATCGGCTAAACGCGCGGGACGCCGAGCTCGAGGCCAAGGCCTCTCCCACGAATGCCGGACGGCAGCGGTGGCCCATCCGCGCACGCAGAAAAGGATCGGCCCAGAAACGACAAAGGCCACCCGAAGGCGGCCTTTGTCAGAACGGGTTCAGCTTACAGCTGAGGACCGGCGTTCTTGATGGCGTCGCTCACGTCGAACTTCTGGAAGTTGTCGATGAACAGCTTGGCCAGGCCCTTGGCGGCTTCGTCGTAGGCGTTCTTGTCAGCCCAGGTGTTGCGCGGGTTGAGCAGGTTGGTTTCGACGCCCGGCACCGACTTCGGCACATCCAGGTTGATGATCGGCAGGTGCTCGGTCTCGGCACCGATCAGCGCGCCACTCTGGATCGCAGCGATCACGCCACGGGTGGTCGGGATGTTGAAGCGCTTGCCGACACCGTAGCCACCGCCGGTCCAGCCGGTGTTGACCAGGTAGACCTTGGAGCCGAAGGCATTGATGCGCTTGATCAGCAGCTCGGCGTAGACGCCGGCCGGACGCGGGAAGAACGGTGCGCCGAAGCAGGTGGAGAAGGTCGACTTGATGCCGCCGCCCGAACCCATTTCGGTGGAACCGACCAGCGCGGTATAGCCGGACAGGAAGTGGTAGGCCGCCTGCTCGTTGTTGAGGATCGACACAGGCGGCAGCACGCCGGTCAGGTCGCAGGTCAGGAAGATCACCGCGTTCGGCTCGCCGCCGAGGTTCTTCTCGCTGCGCTTCTCGACGTATTCCAGCGGGTAGGCCGCACGGCTGTTCTGGGTCAGGCTGTCGTCGGCGTAGTCCGGGGTGCGGCTGTCGTCGAGGACGACGTTTTCCAGCACGGTGCCGAACTGGATGGCTTTCCAGATGACCGGCTCGTTCTTCTCGGACAGGTCGATGCACTTGGCGTAGCAACCGCCTTCGATGTTGAACACCACGCCTTCGCCCCAGCCGTGCTCGTCGTCACCGATCAGGTAACGCGATTCGTCGGCGGACAGGGTGGTCTTGCCGGTGCCGGACAGACCGAAGAACAGGGTCACGTCGCCTTCTTCGCCGATGTTGGCGGCGCAGTGCATCGGCAGCACGTCTTTTTCCGGCAGCAGGAAGTTCTGCACAGAGAACATGGCTTTCTTCATTTCACCGGCGTAACGCATGCCGGCGATCAGCACTTTCTTGGCGGCGAAGTTGATGATCACGCAGCCATCGGAATTGGTGCCATCACGCCCCGGCACGCACTCGAAGTTGGCGACGTTGAGCACTTGCCACTCGGTGCGGCCAGCCGGGTTGTAGGCCTGCGGGTTGATGAACAGCTGACGGCCGAACAGGTTCTGCCAGGCGGTAGCGGTGGTCATCTTGACCGGCAGGTAGTGCTCTTCGGCGGAGCCGACGTGCACCAGGGAAACGAAATGGTCCTGGGCCTTGTTGAAGGCCTCGACGCGGTCCCACAGGGCATCGAACTTGTCGGCCGGGAACGGACGGTTGATCCCGCCCCAGGCGATCTGGGCGTCGGTGCTCGGCTCCTGAACGATGAAACGGTCAGCCGGCGAACGACCAGTGCGGTGGCCAGTGCGTACGACCAACGAGCCGTTGGCGGCCAGTTCGCCTTCGCCGCGGCGAATGGCTTCTTCGACCAGTTGAGCTGCGCTGATGTTGGTGTACACAGCGGGAGTGGCTTGCGTCATGTGGGTCCCCGTCGGCCGGCGGCCGAGTCTTTCGAACGTTGTGTAGTAGAACGCCAGTTCGACTACAGCGATAAAAAAGTCGCGGGAGTATGCCAGAAAGCACCTCCCTTGGCAGCCTCCCTTCTGCCAAGTGGGTCAATAGGCAAAACCTATCGAATCAATGCCGCGTGTCAGACGGTGCCTGACTGCCGCCACCGGCGAAGAGTTGCGCAACATCGGCGGCGTCGAAGGCATAGCGTTCGTTGCAGAACTGGCAGTCGATGACCACGCTGCCGTCATGCTCTTCGAGCAGCAGCTCGGCATCGGCCTGCCCTAAACTGACCAGCGCCCTGGCGGAACGTTCACGGGAGCAGCTGCAGCGGAATTGCAGCAGGCGCGGCTCGAACAGGCGCAGCGGCTCTTCGTGGTAGAGACGGTGCAGGACCGTTTCGTTGTCCAGGCCCAGCAGCTCTTCGTTGGTCAGGGTCGCGGCGAGGGTCACCACGTGCTCCCAGCTGGCCTCGCGGGCTTCATCGTCTTTCAGGCGATCGGGCGGCAGCTGCTGCAGCAGCAGGCCACGGGCGCGCTGGCCGTCGGCGCACAGCCAGACCCGGGTGGCCAGCTGTTCGGAACTGGCGAAGTAATCGGTCAGGCAGGCGGCCAGGTCGACACCCTCGAGGCCGACGATGCCCTGGTAACGCTGGCCCTGGCGCGGCTCGACAGTGATCGCCAGCACGCCTTCGGGCATCAGCTCGGTCAGGCCGGCGCCGGTCCCGATCTGCTCGGCGTGGTAGCGCGCGATGCCGCGCACTTCGCCTTCGCTGGAGCATTCGACCATCAGCAACGGCACGGCGCCGGACGAACGCGCCTGGAGGATCAGTTGCCCGTCGAACTTGAGGGTGCTGACCAGCAGCGACGCGGCGGCCAGCAGTTCGCCGAGCAGTTGCGCCACCGGCTGCGGGTAGGGGTGCTTGGCCAGGACATGCTGGTAGCTCTCGCTCAGACCGACCAACTCACCACGAACATCGGAGTCGTCGAACAGGAAGCGCTGGGTGTGATCGGTGTTGTGCATGGGGCAACCAGATGTGAACAAAGGATGACAGAGCGGCGCGAGGCCTTTATAAAGCGCGGCGCCACTTTCGGACAGGACGATCAAGGAGCGTCATTCTATGGACAAAGCCCACCGCATCCAAGCCACTTGGCGATGGCCGGCCCTGCTGGGCCTCAACCTGCTGGCCCTGGCCGTGCTCGGCAGCTGGCTGCTGCCCGCAACCCGCGAGCTGTGGGAAAGCGCCAACCTGTGGCTGTTCCATGGCCTCAATGGCTCGCTCAATCAACATTTCCTGTGGGACGGCATCTGGGCCCTGACCAGCATCCGCCTGTGCGACATCCTGCTCGGCGGCCTGATGCTGACCCTGCTGGTCCACCCGCGCTGGGTCTTCGCCGACGGCGAGCTGCGCACCGCCCTGTTCACCTTCGTCGCGCTGCTGATGGTGCTGCTGGTGATTCGCGTGCTGTTCACCAAGCTCGCCAACAACCTGGGCTGGCAGCACGCCAGCCCGTCGATGGTGGTGGCCGGCGCCATTCACCTGAGCGACTCGTTCCCGGGCCTCGAACGCGTCTTCGAGCTGAAGGACCGCTCCAGCCGCAGTTTCCCGGGCGACCACGCCTCGGTCCTGCTGCTCTGGGGGATGTTCATGACCCTGTTCAGCCGCGGCTGGAAGCGCACGTTCAACCTGACCCTGGTGGTGCTGTTCATGCTGCCGCGCCTGGTCACCGGCGCCCACTGGCTGGTGGACGTGACCATCGGCGGCGTGGTGGTGGCCCTGCTGGCCTTCGCCTGGGGCTACTGCACCCCGCTGGCGAGCCACATCGCCAACGGCCTGGCCTGGATCAGCCGGCCGGTGCTGGTGGTGTTGCAGCACGTACCGGGGCTGCGCCAGCTGACGGTGATCAAGGCCCACTGAGTCCTTGCAGCACCGGGGCCTGAGTCGCAACACGGGTAACCGCCGTCGCGGCTGAAGCCCCTCCCACAGGTCAGTCGTCCTGGCCGCCGCGGAACTGAAACAGCTGGCGACGCTGTTTCTTGCTCGGCCGGCCGTCGGTCTGTACGCCCAGGGCGCCGGCCTTGCGCTGCTCCGCCGCCTGCTCGCGGCGGGCGATGCTCTCCGGCGTCTCGCTGTACAGCGTCTGGGCTTGCGGCGCGCCACGCCGCACCACCGACAGCGCCTGGATCACCACCGTGCGCTCGTCGAAACCGGTGCGGATCAGCAGCTCATCCCCGACCTTGGGCTCCTTGCTCGGCTTGCAGCGCTCGCCGCGGCAATGCACCTTGCCACCTTCGATGGCCGCCTTGGCCAGGGCGCGGGTCTTGTAGAAGCGTGCGGCCCACAACCATTTGTCGAGGCGCACCTTATCGTCATCTTTATCGCTCATCGTTCACTCAATCAGCCTTGCCTGCATGAATCCCGCAGGATGCCGGGATCATAAGGCATGAGGGTCTATTCTCGATTCAGTGCGCGCCACGTTGTCGAAAAAATCTCGCCCGTTGCATGGGCGCGACGGCACGACTCGCCACGGGATCGGTCTGCCCCCTAGAATGCCTGGAACCTCAACGGAAGCCTGCCTTGAAAACCTTCGACCACCTCTCTGTGATCGGTCTGCGCGAGTGGATCAATCTGCCGGAACTGGGCATGGTCGGCCTGCGCGCGAAAATCGACACCGGCGCCAGCACCTCCAGCCTGCACGCCAGTGACATCCAGCCCTTCCAGCGCGACGGCGAAGACTGGGTGCGCTTCACCGCTCACCTCGGCACCCTGGTGCAGCGGCGCCACCGCTGCGAGGCGCCGCTGGTGACGGTCAAGCGGATCAAGAGCTCCAACGGCCAGGCCCAGTCACGCTACGTGATCCGCACCCAGCTGTCCCTCGGCGACCGGCTGTGGTCGGTGGAATTCACCCTCGCCTGCCGGAAAACCATGCGCTACCGCGTACTTCTGGGATCCAAGGCACTGATTGACGGTCAGCTGGTGGTCAACCCGGCCCTGGCTTATGTACAAGACAAACCCTCGCTCATCGACCTTTCCGGTGCCCAATGAAAATCGCCGTGCTGTCGCGTAATCCGCGTCTGTATTCCACCCGCCGCCTGGTCGAAGCAGGCCAGCAGCGCGGGCATGACATGGTGGTGATCGACACCTTGCGGGCCTACATGAACATCGCCAGCCACAAGCCGCAGATCCACTACCGGGGTGCGCCGCTGGAGGGCTTCGACGCGGTGATCCCGCGCATCGGCGCCTCGGTGACCTTCTACGGCTGCGCGGTGCTGCGCCAGTTCGAGATGATGGGCGTGTTCCCGCTCAACGAATCGGTGGCCATCGCCCGCTCCCGTGACAAGCTGCGCTCGCTGCAGCTGCTGTCACGGCGCGGCGTGGGCCTGCCGGTGACCGGCTTCGCCCACTCCCCGGACGACATTCCCGACCTGATCCAGATGGTCAATGGCGCCCCGCTGGTGATCAAGGTGCTGGAAGGCACCCAGGGCATCGGCGTGGTGCTGTGCGAGACGGAAAAGGCCGCCGAGTCGGTGATCGAGGCGTTCATGGGCCTGAAGCAGAACATCATGGTCCAGGAATACATCCAGGAAGCCGGCGGCGCCGACATCCGCTGCTTCGTGGTCGGCGACAAGGTCATCGCCGCGATGAAGCGTCAGGCCAAGGCCGGCGAGTTCCGCTCCAACCTGCACCGCGGCGGCACCGCCAGCCTGGTGAAGATCACCCCGGAAGAACGCATGACCGCCATCCGCGCGGCCAAGGTCATGGGGCTGTCGGTGGCCGGCGTGGACATCCTGCGTTCGCACCACGGCCCGCTGGTGATGGAGGTGAACTCCTCCCCCGGCCTGGAAGGCATCGAGACCACCACCGGCAAGGACGTGGCCGGCATCATCATCCAGTACCTGGAAAAGAACGGCGGCCCGCACCTGACCCGGACCAAGGGCAAGGGCTGACACCGCCGGCCGTCACTCCGGCGCGGGCACCGTCCCGTGCCGCTCCAGCCACTGGATGAACCCCGGCTCGTCCAGCGGCTGGCTGAAGAAGTACCCCTGCCCGAGCGCACAGTCCTGTTCGCGCAGCACATCGAGTTGATGCTGGCTCTCGATGCCTTCGGCCACGCATTCGAGGCCCATGTTGCGGGCGATCATCAGGATGGTCTGCACCAGCATCAGGCCGCTCCCGCCATTCTCCAGGTCCTGGGTGAAGCTGCGGTCGACCTTCAGCCGGTCCAGTGGCAGGCGCTTGAGGTAGGTCAGCGACGAATACCCGGTGCCGAAGTCATCGATGGCGAAGCGCACGCCCAGGGCCTTCAAGGCCTGCATGTTGGCGATGCATTGCTGCACGTCCTCGAGCAGCACCCCTTCGGTGATTTCCAGCTCCAGGGCCGACGCCGGTATCCGGTGCGCCGCCAGGCACGCCCGCACACGCTCGACGCAGCCTGACTGGCGCAGCTCCCGTGGGCTGAGGTTGACCGCCAGGACCATCTGCGGCCAGCGCGGCAGCCAGCGCGCGAGGGTGGCGCAGGCGGCGTCCAGCACCCAGTGCCCCAGCTCCTGGATCAGTCCGGTTTCCTCGGCCAGGGCGATAAAGCTGCCGGGCATGATTTCACCGCGTTCCGGGTGCTCCCAGCGCAGCAGCACCTCGGCCCCCGCCACCGCCCCGCTGGCCAGCGCCAGCTGCGGCTGGAACACCAGGTGCAACTGGTCCCGCTGGATCGCCTGGCGCAGCTCGCTCTGCAATTGCAGGCGCTGGTCGATGGCCGCCTGCATCTCCGGCGCGAAAAAATGCAGCGCATTGCGCCCGGCGTGCTTGGCCCGGTACATGGCGGTGTCCGCCTGCTTGAGCACGTCGGCCGCCACCTGCTCGCCAAACGGGTGCAGGGCGATGCCGATGCTGGCGCTGATCGCCAGCTCGTGGCCGTCGATGCGGCAACTGCCCTTGAGGCTGCTCAGGAGTTTTTCTGCGGTCGCCGCCGCGTACTCCGCCGCCGCCTCGGGGTTGCTGTCCAGGGCTTCGAGCAGCACCACGAACTCGTCGCCGCCCATGCGCGCCAGGGTGTCTTCGGTGCGCAGGGTGCGGGCCAGGCGCATGGTGACTTCGCGCAGCAAGCCGTCGCCCACCTGGTGACCGAGGCTGTCGTTGACCGTCTTGAAATGGTCCAGGTCGATGAACAGCAGCGCGCCCAGGCTGCCGTCGCGCAGCTCGCGGTCCATGGCGTGCTGCAGGCGGTCGATCAGCAGGCGCCGGTTGGGCAGGCCGGTGAGTTCGTCGCTGTAGGCCAGCCGCTCGATCTCGCGCTGGTAGCGCTGGCGCTCGGAAATGTCGGTGACGCTGCCACGAATCAGGATTTCCTCCCCCGGCATGCGCACCAGACGTACTTCGCAGGGGATCTGCCGCCCGCCGCTGTCACGGTGCAGCCAGTCGAACACCGGCACCTCGCCGGCAATGGCCTGCTTCAGGTAGACCCGGCCGATATCCGCCGAGGCACGGCCGTTGGCCTGCTTGGCCGGGCTCAGGTCGAGCACGCTCTTGCCCAGCAGTTGTTCCCGGGTGTAGCGCAGCAGGCGCAGGGCATTCTCGTTGAAATCCACCATGCCGCCATGGGGGGTGAACAGCATGATGGCTTCGGGGGCGTGTTCGACGATGGTCCGGTAGCGGGCCTCGGCCTCGTGCCGCGCGCTGATGTCCTCGACCAGCAGGAGGAACATGCCGATCTGCCCGTTGGCGTGGCGCACCGCCCGCAGGTTCAGGCGCGTGTACACCAGCGAGCCGTCCGGGCGCAGGAAGCGCTTGTCCAGCTCGTAGCCCTCGCGGGCGCCAAGCAGCACCGCGTCGAGCAGCACCTGCTCGGCGGCGAGGTCTTCCGGGTGGGAGATGCTGTCCCAACTGCAGGCCAGCAGTTCCTCGCGGGAGCGGTCGAGGATGTTGCACAGCGTCGGGTTGACCTCTTCCCAGGCATACCCGGGAGATATCTGCGCCATGCCGATCAGCGGCGCCTCGAAGAACAGGCGCAAGCGCTCGTCGCGCTCGCGCAACTGCTGCTCGGCGCGCTTGCGCGCACTGATGTCCTGGATCGCCCCGTAGAGTTTGGTCAGTTCGCCGCCATCGCGCTCGCTGACGCCGTTGATGCGCACCCAGCGGGTCTTGCCCCGAGCCGTGGTCAGGCGCACTTCGATATCGAAATGGTCGAGGCCCTGGCGCAGGCGCAGCAGCGTCTTCTCGGCGAGAAGCCGGCCGTTGGCATCCAGGTAGTCGAGGCTCTGCTCGAAGGTCGGCGTGCCAGCGTAGGGGTCGAGCTCGTAGATGCGGAAACAGCCCGGGCTCCAGTACATGCTCATGTCGGACAGGGTCAGCACCCAGCCGCCCAGGTCGGCGATGTTTTCCGTCTGGCTGAACAGGTAGCTCTGCAGCAACAGCTCCTCGCGCTGGGTGGCCACCTGGGCGGACAACTGCTCGCGGGCCGACACGTCGTGCTGCAGGGCGATGAAATGGCTGACGCCCTGCTCATCGTGCATCGGCGCCAGGATCAGCTCGTTCCAGAACAGGCGGCCGTCCTTGCGGTAGTTGCGCACCACCGCATGGCAAGCCGTGCCGTGGCGAATGGCCTGGCGCACGCTGCGCAAGCCGAGCTGCTCGCGGTCGGTGCCCTGGAGGAACCGGCAGTTCCTGCCGAGGATTTCCGAACGCGTGTACCCGGTGATCCGCTCGAACGAGGGGTTGCAGTAGATCAGCGGCACATCGGGTTGGCGCGCGTCGGCGATGGTCACCCCCAGGGGACTGGCCTCCAGGGCCAGGTTGGCCAGCGCCAGTTGCTTCTGGATCTGCGCGCTGCGCGCCAGGGCCAGGCGCAGGTCGCTGAGGCTGCGACCGACCAGCAGCGTCGCCACCATGAACAGCAGCACCGTCAGGTGCAGCTCCAGGCGCTGCGGGTCGAGCAGGCCGGTGGTATCGCCGTAACCGCGCAGGAACGGCAGCGCCAGCACCATCAGCGCGGTGAGGATCGACCCGCACAACGCCCCCACGAAGCCCCAGACCAGCGCCAGGCTGAGCATCACCACGCCGATCAGCGGCAGTTTGAGGGTCAGCGGCACCACGCTGAGCAACCAGGGCACCCCCAGCAACAGGGCCAGCAGCAATGGCCAGGGCGGCAGGCGGCGCAACCCGGCGGGCAGGGCCTCCAGCCCGTCGCGGTCCACCGGCCGACGCAGCAACCAGCCGCGACGGCGCAGCCAGGGCGTGAGATAGGCCAGCAGCGGAATGGTGATGATCAGCCCGGTCAGGCTGTCGGCCAGCCACAGGTTCAGGGTGGAATACAGCCAGCCTTCGGAGGCCAGGTGCCCCATCAGCCACAGGCTACCCTGCACGCCGATGCAGACCACGGCCGCCGGGATCAGCACGCCGAGCAGCATGAAGCGCAGCACGTGGCTCAAATCCGGCAGCGCCGCGTCGAAGGCGCGCCGGCGCAGCAGCAGCCAGGCCAGGGCGGGGGCGAGGGTTTCAGGCAGTGCGTAGAGCGGCGCCCAGCGCCACTCCAGTCCCCAGAGTGGCACGCAGAGCATGGCGTTGAGGTACATCGCCAGCAGCACCCGCGGCCCCCACCACTGGCACAGCACCAGCCCGAGGGCGAACGGCACATACCAGAGCGCCGCCCCATCGCTGAACTGGGTGGCCAGTGAAAGCCAGGTGGCGAGGTGGAACAGCGGCAGCGGCAGCCACCATGTCCAGCTCGGCAGGCGGTTGGGGACGACAGGCATGCAGACCTCGGGTCATTGCGCTGCCATAGCATAGATCAGCGCAATGACCTGGACCCCGCGAAGGGCTCAGACCGCGTCGCGCGGCAGCAGCAGCCCCAGGGGCAGGCAGACACGGGCCTCCAGGCCACCACCGGAGCGGTTGCGCAGCTCCACGCTGCCGCCGTGCAGCGCCGCGATGCGCTTGACGATGGCCAGGCCCAGGCCCGCGCCCTGGCCGCCCCGGGCACGGTCGCCGCGAATGAACGGGTTGAAGATGATGTCCAGTTCCGCCGGGTCGATGCCGGCGCCCCGGTCCAGCACGCTGAGCACCACGTAGGGCGCGCTGTGGTCGCCCGACACCGAGACCGCCACCTCGACCGCGTTGCAGCCATAGCGCAGCGCGTTCTCGATCAGGTTGACCAGCAGGCGCTTGATCGACACCCGGCGCAGCGGGAACACCGGCACTGGTTCGAGGCACAGGCGCACCAGCTCCTGCTGCTGGTTGTAGGGCGTGACCACTTCGCGGATCAGCTCCAGCAGGTCGAGGTCTTCCACCGGTTCGTCGCGGCCGTCGCGGATGAAGGCCAGGAACTGGTCGAGGATGGCGTCCATGTCCTCGATGTCGCGCACCATGTCGTCGGTCAGTTCCGAGTCGCTGTTGAGGAATTCCAGGGACAGCCGCAGCCGGGTCAGGGGCGTGCGCAAGTCATGGGAGACCCCGGCCAGCATCAGCTCGCGCTCGCGCGCCGCCTGCTCGACGTCCTCGGCCATCTGGTTGAAGGCGCGGTACACCTCGGTCATCTCGCTGGGGGTGTCACTGACCGGTAGGCGCACGCTGCGCCCCTTGCCGAGTTGCCGGGCGGCGAACACCAGGCGCTTGAGCGGCGCACTCAGCTGGCGGACGAAAATCCACGCGGCGGCGGTAGACAGCAGACCGATGGCGAGGAACCAGCCCAGCACACTCCAGATGCGCTGCCCGCGCAGCGGATGCGGGTACAACGGCACCCGCAGCCAGTCGTCGCCCAAGCTCGGGGCATGCACCCAGAGCGCCGGCGGGCTCTTGGCCCGGACCCGCACCTCGGTGTCCGGCCCCAGTTCGGATTGCATCTGGCGCTGGAAGATTTCGCTGTAGGGCCAGTGCTGCTCGCTGGCCGGCACCGATTTCTTTGCCACGCGCTTCAGGCCCGCAGCCTCAGCGATGGTCTCTCGGTCCTCCGGGTCGGCGGCCCAGTAGGCACGCAGGGTCAACGCCGCGCCATGGCTGTACTGACGGTCGACCAGCACGTCTTCGTTCATCATCAGGTACACCAGGGTCAGCGCCTTGGAGAACAGCACCACGATGAGCACCAGCCACAGCGTGCGGGCGAAGAAGCTTTGCGGGAACCAGAGCGGGGTTTTCATCGGAGAAACACGACACCTGTGATCGGCACGCCCGGCCAAGTGGCCGGGCGCTGGGATGGATCGCTCGCGAGCGGGTGACCGGTGCGCAGGCCGCGCCGGTCACCGGGGCATTACTTGTTGCCGTCCGGCACGAACACGTAACCCACGCCCCAGACGGTCTGGATATAACGCGGTTTGGACGGGTCCGGCTCGATCAGCCGGCGCAGGCGGGAAATCTGGACGTCGATGGAACGCTCCAGGGCATCCCATTCGCGGCCACGCGCCAGGTTCATCAGCTTGTCCCGGGTCAGCGGCTCGCGGGCATGCTGCACCAGGGCCTTGAGCACCGCGAACTCACCGGTGGTGAGCATGTGCACTTCCTCGCCCTTCTTCAGTTCGCGGGTCGCCAGGGACAGCTCGTAGTCGCCGAAGCTGACACTTTCGTCCTCGCTGCCCGGGGCGCCCGGCACCACCGGCGCCTGGCGACGCAGCACGGCCTTGATCCGCGCCAGCAGTTCACGGGGGTTGAACGGCTTGGCCAGGTAATCGTCGGCGCCCAGCTCCAGGCCTTGAATACGGCTGGCTTCATCGCCCTTGGCGGTGAGCATGATGATCGGCACCTGGTTGTTCGCCGCACGCAGGCGACGGCAGGCGGACAGGCCGTCCTCGCCCGGCAGCATCAGGTCCAGGACCACCAGGTTGAACAGTTCCCGGGACAACAGACGATCCATCTGTTCGACGTTTTCCACCGCACGCACGCGGTAGCCCTGCTCGTCGAAGAAGCGCTCGAGCAGGCGTCGCAGACGGGCATCGTCGTCGACAATCAGGATTTTTTCGCCTTCAACCGGAAGTGCAGTGCTGCTCATAGGGGCTCCTTGACCGAGAATCCGCGGTACCCACAGGGGGCCGGCGGTTTCCAACGCCGGCATTATGGCCCAGGCACCTGGGCCAGCGGGTTGACCATTGTTAGCAGATTTTTCCCCGAACGGTTCCCAGAACTCGACCGTGCGGTGTTTATAATGCGCCGCTTCGTTGTGTGGCTGTCGCGCAACGACACCCTCCTGGCAGCCCTCGGCCCCTGTGCGCAGAGGGCGGGAAACGTCCCGTCGGGAGCGAGTGACGCACGTCAGCCTTCATGTTCCGCGCGCCACGCCTGGCGTGCCTGTCAATCCGGTCCGGGTCCGCGGGCCGGTTTTTCGTTTCAGTGTGGGTAGCTCGAGTATGGATAGCATCAACAACCGCATCGCCGAAGAACTGGGCGTGCGCCCGCAACAGGTGGCCGCCGCCGTGGCGCTGCTCGATGAAGGCTCCACCGTGCCGTTCATCGCCCGCTACCGCAAGGAAGTCACCGGCAGCCTCGATGACACCCAACTGCGCAACCTCGAAGAACGCCTGCGCTACCTGCGCGAGCTGGATGATCGCCGCGCCAGCATCCTCGCCAGCATCGAGGAACAGGGCAAGCTGACCCCGGAGCTGGCCCGCGAGATCAACCTGGCCGACACCAAGACCCGCCTCGAAGACCTCTACCTGCCGTACAAGCAGAAGCGCCGCACCAAGGGCCAGATCGCCCTGGAAGCGGGCCTCGGCGAACTGGCCGACGCGCTGTTCAACGACCCGACCCTGGAGCCCGAAGGCGAAGCCGTGCGCTTCATCGATGCGGACAAGGGCTTCGCCGACACCAAGGCCGTGCTCGAAGGCGCCAAGTACATCCTCATGGAGCGCTTCGCCGAAGACGCCACCCTGCTCAACAACCTGCGCAGCTTCCTCAAGGACAACGCCACCCTCAGCGCCCGCGTCATCGCCGGCAAAGAGGAAGAAGGCGCCAAGTTCCGCGATTACTTCGAGCACGACGAGAAGTTCAAGAGCGCGCCGTCGCACCGCGCCCTGGCGATCTTCCGCGGTCGCAACGAAGGCATCCTCAGTGCTGCCCTCAAGGTCGGCGACGAGCTGCCCGGCACCATGCACCCGTGCGAAGTGATGATCGGCGAGCGTTTCGGCATTTCCGCCCGCGGCCGAGCTGCCGACAAGTGGCTCGGCGAGGTGGTGCGCTGGACCTGGAAGGTCAAGCTCTACACCCACCTGGAAACCGACCTGCTGGGCGAGCTGCGCGAAGGCGCCGAAGACGAGGCCATCTCGGTGTTCGCCCGCAACCTGCACGACCTGCTGCTGGCCGCGCCGGCCGGCCCACGCGCCACCCTGGGCCTCGACCCGGGCCTGCGCACCGGCTGCAAGGTGGCGGTGGTGGATGCCACCGGCAAGCTGCTCGACACCGCCACGGTCTACCCCCATGCCCCGCGCAACGACTGGGACGGCACCCTCAACGTGCTGGCCAGGCTGTGCGCCAAGCACGGCGTGGACCTGATCGCCATCGGCAACGGCACCGCCAGCCGCGAGACCGACAAGCTGGCCATCGAACTGATCAAGAAATACCCAGCGCTGAACATGACCAAGATCATGGTCAGCGAGGCCGGCGCCTCGGTGTACTCCGCCTCCGAACTGGCGGCCAAGGAATTCCCCGACCTCGACGTGTCGCTGCGTGGCGCGGTGTCCATCGCCCGTCGCCTGCAGGACCCGCTGGCCGAGCTGGTGAAGATCGACCCGAAATCCATCGGCGTCGGCCAGTACCAGCACGACGTGTCCCAGCTCAAGCTGGCGCGCAGCCTCGACGCCGTGGTGGAAGACTGCGTGAACGCTGTGGGCGTTGACGTCAACACTGCCTCCAGCGCCCTGCTGGCGCGGATCTCCGGGCTCAACGCGACCCTGGCGCAGAACATCGTCGCGCACCGCGACGCCAACGGCGCCTTCAAGACCCGCGACGAGCTGAAAAAGGTCTCGCGCCTGGGTGAAAAGACCTTCGAACAGGCCGCCGGCTTCCTGCGCGTGATGAACGGCGAGAACCCGCTGGACGCCTCGGCGGTGCACCCGGAAACCTACCCGCTGGTGCAGCGCATCGCCGCCGACACCGGCCGCGACATCCGCTCGCTGATCGGCGACAGCGGCTTCCTCAAGCGCCTCGACCCCAAGCAGTTCACCGACGAGCGCTTCGGCCTGGTGACCGTGGGCGACATCCTGCAGGAGCTGGAGAAGCCGGGCCGCGACCCGCGTCCGGAATTCAAGACCGCCGAGTTCCAGGAAGGCGTGGAAACCCTGAAGGACCTCAAGCTGGGAATGATCCTCGAAGGCGTGGTCACCAACGTGACCAACTTCGGCGCCTTCGTCGACATCGGGGTTCACCAGGACGGCCTGGTACACATCTCGGCGCTGTCGGAGAAGTTCGTCAAAGACCCGCGTGAAGCGGTCAAGGCCGGCGACGTGGTCAAGGTCAAGGTCATGGAAGTGGACATCCCGCGCAACCGCATCGCGCTGTCCATGCGCATGGGCGACACCCCCGGCGAGAAAGTCGAAGGCCCGCGTGGCGGCGGCAATTCGCGTGGCAACACGCCGCGCAGCGAGCGCCACTCCAGCCAGGACAAGCCGGCCCCGAGTAACCCGGGCATGGCCGCGCTGTTCGCCAACGCCAAGCAGCTGCGGAAGTAAGCCGGTGAACGAACCGGTCGAAGCCGTCGGCAAGAGCAGCGCCTTCGGGCGCCTGCTCGGCCTGGAGATCGTCAAGGCCGAAGGCGGCGAGGCCGTGCTGCGGCTGAGCATGCACGACGGCCTGCGCAACCTGCACGGCAAGCTGCACGGCGGCGCCCTGTTCTCGCTGATCGACACCGCCATGGGTCAGGCCAGCCACAGCCTGACCGACGGCACGCCGAGCAGCGTCACCCTCGAATGCAAGATCAACTACATTCGTAGCGTCAGCGAAGGCGATCTGCTGTGCCGCGCCTGGATGGTCCACGCCGGACGCCGCACCCAGGTGATCGAGGCCGAAGTGCATCAGGGCGAAAAACTCGTCGCCAAGGCACAAGCGACCTTCGCCTGCGTATAACGGTGCCGCTGCAAGCTGAGGTATAACGGGCGTACGACTAGACGACCACGTCCGTTATCCGTCCCCCTTGTAGACCGCGCGATCCACCCCCATATTGGGGCGACCGATGCGTGAAGGAAATGCAATCTTGAGCGACCTGTTCCCCCGCCGCCTGGCCCTGCTTGGCGAGCGCGCCAACCTCTCCCTGCTTTCCCAGTGCCTGCACGGTATCGAGCGTGAATGCCTGCGTGTCGACGACGACGGACAGCTGGCCCTGACGGCGCACCCCGCCGCGCTGGGTTCGGCCCTGACCCATCCGCAGATCACCACCGATTATTCCGAATCGCTGCTGGAGTTCATCACCCCGGCCAAGGCAGACCCGGCCGCGACCCTCGATGACCTCGAGCAGATCCACCGTTTCGCCTACAGCAAGCTGGACGGCGAATACCTGTGGAGCCCGTCCATGCCCTGCGCCCTGCCCGAGGAAGAGGTGATCCCGATCGCCCGCTACGGCAGCTCGCTGATCGGTCAGCTCAAGTACGTCTACCGCAAGGGCCTGGCCCTGCGCTATGGCAAGACCATGCAATGCATCGCCGGCATCCACTACAACTTCTCCTTGCCGGATGAGCTGTGGACCCTGCTGCAGCAGGCCGAAGGCGACACCCGCAGCGCCAAGGACTTCCAGTCCGCGCGCTACATCGCCCTGATCCGCAACTTCCGCCGCTACAGCTGGCTGCTGATGTACCTGTTCGGCGCCTCGCCGGCACTGGACAGCGGCTTCATGCGCGGCCGCCCGCACCGCCTGCAGCAGCTCGACGCCACCACCCTGTACCTGCCCTACGCCACCAGCCTGCGCATGAGCGACCTGGGCTACCAGAGCAGCGCCCAGGCAGGCCTCACGCCCTGCTACAACGACCTCAACAGCTACACCGACAGCCTGCGCGCGGCGGTCGGCACGCCCTACCCGCCCTACGTCGAAGCAGGCACCAAGCGCGACGGCGAGTGGCTGCAGCTGAACACCAACATCCTGCAGATCGAGAACGAGTACTACTCGAACATCCGTCCCAAACGCGTGACTTACAGCGGCGAACGGCCGATCCAGGCGCTGATGGCCCGTGGCGTGCAGTACGTCGAAGTGCGCTGCCTGGACATCAACCCCTTCCTGCCGCTGGGCATTGACCTCGTTCAGTCGCGCTTCCTCGATGCCTTCCTGCTGTTCTGCGCCCTCAAGGACAGCCCGCAGCTGGAAAACACCGAATGCCACAGCTGCACCGACAACTTCCTCAAGGTCGTCAAGGAAGGTCGACGCCCCGGCCTGCACCTGCAACACGACGGCAAGCAGGTCGAGCTGAAGGACTGGGCCCACGAGCTGCTCGACAGCATCCAGCAGCTGTCCAGCCTGCTCGACCAGAGCCACGCCAGCGACGCCTACAGCCTGGCCCTGGCGGCGCAGCGCGCCAAGGTGGACGACGTCAGCCTGACGCCCTCGGCCCAGGTACTGGCCGAACTGCGTCAGGGCGAAAGCTTCACCCAGTTCGCCCTGCGCCAGAGCAAGCGGCACGCCGAGCATTTCCGTGGCCAGCCCCTGAATGCCGAACAGCAGGCCGCCTTCGAGGCCGCCAGTGCCGAATCCCTGGCCCAGCAGGCCGAACTGGAAGCCCAGCCGGAAGGTGACTTCGACACCTTCGCCGCCGCCTACCAGGCGAGCATCCTCGCGATCGCCACCTGATCCGCGCCCTGCCCCTGGCGGTCTTGCGGCCGCCAGGGGCAAAAGACAACTGCGTCACAAAAGCAATCAGCGGGGTAAAAGCCGGGATCAGCGGTGCCTTGCGCGGCCTGCAGGGCGGCTAGCATAGGGGTATACGAACCGTTCGAGCGATTGCCGATGGCGCACGACGCGCAGCCCGAAGATGAACGCCACTGGAGCCTGGAGAGCCTCAACAAGGCCTACCAGCAAGGCTATATGGCCGGCCTGACCGGCCAGAAGAAAACCGCCGGTGCCGCCGCCGACGTACTCACCGCTGCCTGGGAGGCCGGCTGGGACGACGGCCACGAACAGATGCGGCGCCAGCAGAAGAGCGCCTGACGCCCCCTGCCGCTCGGAGCCGATGAACCGGCCCCCTCCCTTACAACGCCTTTTCGAACACCTGGGAATTACGCTGGTTGTTGTACAGCGACGCCCGGGCGGCCGGCAGACGGTCGACGCTGCTGGGCACGAAGCCGCGCTCGCGGAACCAGTGGGCGGTGCGGGTCGTCAGCACGAACAGGGTCTTCAGGCCCTGGGCCCGGGCCCGCTCCTCGATGCGTTCGAGCAACTCATCGCCACGACCGCCATGGCGGTACGCCGGGTTGACCGCCAGGCACGCCAGTTCGCCACTGTCGGAGTCGGCGATCTGGTACAGCGCCGCGCAGGCGATGATCAGGCCGTCGCGCTCGACGATGCTGAACTGCTCGATTTCCCGCTCCAGCACTTCCCGCGAACGGCGCACCAGGATGCCCTGCTCTTCCAGCGGGCTGATCAGCTCGATCAGACCACCCACATCCTCAATGCTCGCTTCGCGCAGCGATTCGAATTGCTCCTGGTCGACCAGGGTGCCGCCACCGTCACGGGTGAACAGCTCGGTGAGCAGCGAACCGTCATCGGTGTAGCTGACGATATGCGCGCGCTTGACCCCGGCGCGGCAGGCCTGGGCGGCGGCGTCGAGCAATTCGGCCTGGTAGCTGTTGCCCAGCCGCGCCAGGTAGGCCGGCACCTGCTGCGGGCGCAGTTCGCGCACCAGCCGGCCCTGCTCGTCGAGCAGACCTTGTTCGGCGCTGAACAGCAACAGTTTGTCGGCACCGAGGTCGATGGCGGCGCGGGTGGCGACGTCTTCGCAGGCCAGGTTGAAGATCTCCCCGGTGGGCGAATAGCCCAACGGCGATAGCAGGACGATGCTGCGCTCGTCCAGCAGGCGCCCGATGCCCTTGCGGTCGATGCGCCGCACTTCACCGGTGTGGTGGTAGTCGATGCCGTCGACCACGCCGATCGGCCGGGCGGTGACAAAATTGCCGCCGGACACCCGCAGCCGCGAGCCCTGCATGGGCGACGCCGCCATGTCCATCGACAGGCGCGCCTCGATGGCGATACGCAGTTGCCCCACGGCGTCGATCACGCACTCCAGGGTCTGCCCGTCGGTCACCCGCAGGTCACGGTGAAAATGCGGCGTCAGGCCACGCATGGCCAGGCGCGCTTCGATCTGCGGCCGCGAGCCATGCACCAGGATCAGGCGCACGCCAAGGCTGTGCAGCAGCACCAGGTCGTGAACGATGTTGCCGAAATTGGGGTGGGCGACGCCCTCGCCCGGCAGCATCACGACGAAGGTGCAGTCGCGGTGGGCGTTGATGTAGGGCGAAGCATGGCGCAGCCAGTTAACGTAATCGTGCATTGCAAAAGGAACCTGTGGGTCGTGAACGGAACGCATGAACAGGCGCATCCGGCGCCAGACGAAGTACCCGCTTTATCGTCGCAGTTGGGGCAGCATCACGCGTTCACTCCTCCATATGACACAGGGACAGCCCATCAGGCCGTCGGACTCAGGCAATAGTGTTGAATCAGCTCACGCAACAGACCCACGGTCGGTTGCAGGCGGGACAGGTCCAGGTACTCACCGGGCTGGTGGGCACAATCGATGTCGCCCGGGCCCAGGACGATGGTCTGGCAGCCCAGTTGCTGAAGATAAGGCGCTTCCGTGGCAAATGCCACCGCGACCGCCGCATGCCCGGTCAGGCGCTCAGCCAGACGCACCAGCTCGGCGTCGGCGCTCTGCTCGAAGGGCGGCACGCTGGGGAACAGCGGCGCGAAGTCGATCTTCACCTGGTGCTGTTCGGCCAGCGGTTGCAGCTTCTGGCGGATCGCCGCACGCAGCGCCTCGGGCTGCATGCCCGGCAGCGGGCGTAGGTCGAATTCCAGCGAGCACTGGCCGCAGATGCGGTTGGGGTTGTCGCCGCCATGGATGCAGCCAAAGTTGAGGGTCGGCTGCGGCATGCTGAATTGCGGGTTGTTGAATTCGCGCTGCCACTGGGCGCGCAAACCGCGCAGCTCCAGCATCACGTCCTGCATCGCCTCCAGGGCGCTGTGGCCCAGGGCAGGGTCGGAGGAATGGCCGCTCTGCCCGAGAATGTCGATGCGCTCCATCATGATGCCTTTGTGCAGGCGAATCGGCTTGAGGCCGGTCGGCTCGCCGATCACCGCGGCACGCCCCAACGGCGCGCCGGCCTCGGCCAGCGCCCGGGCGCCGGACATGGAGCTTTCTTCATCGCAGGTGGCGAGCACCAGCAGCGGCTGCTTGAAGGGCTGGTCGATCAGGGTCCTGACGGCCTCGATCACCAGCGGGAAGAAGCCCTTCATGTCGCACACACCAAGGCCAACCCAACGGTCGTCGGTCTCGGTCAGCTTGAGGGGGTCGCTCGCCCACAGTGATTCATCGAATGGCACGGTGTCGGTATGGCCGGCCAGCACCAGGCCGCCCGGGCCGGAGCCATAGGAGGCAAGCAGGTTGAATTTGCCGGGGGTGATTTCCTGCATCTCGCAGGCGAAACCCAGATCGCCCAGCCAGGTGGCGAGCAGGTCGATGACCTGGCGGTTGGACTGATCCAGTGCCGGCTGGGTGCAGCTCACGGAGGGGGCTGCGATCAGCGCCGCGAATTGGTCTTTAAGGGAGGGTAATGGCATGGGCGACCTCTCAGCTCGGCCTCCCATCATAGAGCGATGGGCGGTCGACACAAGCCGCCCATGCAAAACGGCCGGGGAAGTCCCCGGCCGTTTCGGTGTTACAGGAAGATCAGCATCATGATCTGGAAGTAGATGATCGCCAGGACGGCGCCGACCGGCAGCGTGACCAGCCAGGACATGAAGATCTTGCCGATCACCCCCAGGTTGAGTGCCCCGATGCCGCGGGCGATACCCACCCCCAGCACCGCACCGACCAGCGTGTGGGTGGTGGAAATCGGCAGGCCGATGGCAGATGCCCCCACCACGGTGGACGCGGTGGCCAGCTCGGCAGCGAAACCACGGCTAGGGGTCAGCTCGGTGATTTCCTTGCCGATGGTGGCAATTACCTTGTAACCGTAGGTAGCCAGACCGACCACGATGCCTACGGCGCCCAGCAGCAGCACCCAACCGGGCACAATGGAGCTTTCGCCGACGGAAGCGTCTCCACCGGACTGGATGACACCGACAATGGCCGCCAGCGGACCGACCGCGTTGGCCACATCGTTGGAACCGTGGGCGAAGGCCATGGCGCAGGCAGTGAAGATCATCAGAACGGCGAACACCTTTTCCACGCTGGCGTAGTGGAATGCCTTGTCGGCCTCCTCGTCGATCTTGATTCGGCTCAGCAGGGCAACGCCCAGCAGCATCACCACGGCACCAACCCCCAGCGAAAACAGCACACCCTCGACCTTGGAGAGGTCCAGGCCGATATGCTTGAGGCCTTTGGTCAGGGTCATGACGCTGACCATGAAGCCCGTCATGAACATGTACAGGGGAACGAAGCGCTTGGCGTTGAGGAAGGGGTTGTCGGTATCGATGATCAGCTTCTGCACACTGACGAACAGGCCGAATGCGACGATCCCCGACAGCACGGGCGACACCACCCAACTGGCGACGATGGGGCCGACACCGCTCCAATGCACGGCATCCATGGACACGCCGACCGCCGCGAAGCCGATCACGGCACCGACGATGGAGTGGGTGGTCGACACCGGCCAGCCACGGGTGGAGGCGACCAGCAGCCACGTACCCGCCGCCAGCAGTGCCGACATCATGCCCAGCACCATGAGATCCGGGCTGATCATCGACGCGTCGACGATACCGCTCTTGATCGTCTCGGTGACTTCGCCACCCGCCAGGTAGGCCCCGGCGAACTCGAAGACCATCGCGATCAGGATCGCCTGTTTGATGGTCAGCGCGCGCGACCCCACCGACGTGCCCATGGCGTTGGCCACATCATTGGCCCCCACGCCCCATGCCATGAAAAACCCGAAAAGACAGGCAAGCAGCAGCAATACGAGGCCGTAGTCCGCAATCAGAGACATAAATAATTAATCCGTAGATTCCAGAAAGGACACTGGCGCCTAGCGCGCCAGCAGTTGTTCCAGTCGGTTGCCGACACGTTCGGCACGATCGGCCACGTCGCCGATCCATTCGATGATCTGATAGAGGAACATCACATCGACCGCAGGAAGATCCTTTTCCAGCTTGAACAGCGTACGACGGACCTCGATTTGCATCTTGTCGGTATCGCGTTCGATCTGCTCGAGTTCCATGACCATGGACTCGACCAGTGCAGCTTCCCGGCCACCGAAACCGGTTTCCAGCAGTTCGTCCAGCTCGTTCATCGCCTTGAGCGCCTGGGCGCTGGCGTCGACCGTGCGTTGCACGAATGCCCGCATCAGAGGTTGCAGCCCCTGAGGAATCACCATTTCGCGCCCCAGCATCAGGCCGGCGATATCCTTGGCGCGGTTGGCCACCTTGTCCTGCACGCTCAGCAGTTCGAGCAGGTCCGAACGCGGCACCGGAAGAAACAGGCTCTTGGGCAGGTGCAGGCGCACGCTTTTCTTGAGCTTGTCGGCTTCGTGTTCGAGGCGAACCATTTCCTGCTGGACCTGCTCGACACGGACCCAGTCTTCGGCCATCACGGCGTCGAAGAAGGGCAGCAGATTCGCGGCACACTCATGGGCCTTGGCAAAATGCTTTTGCATCGGCCCGATGGGCGAGCGGCCGAACAGGCTGGCAAATGGATTGGTAGGCATAGGGTTACCCCTGGGTAAAAAGAGGGCGGCAGTATACGGAGCGTGCCAGTCACCTGCCAGCGCGCATGTAATCAACTTGTAACAATCGATAGGGTAGACCCGAAATCCGTATCGGCCCATTCGACCCGACCGATCAACCGCGACTGCATCCGCCGCGCTTTTCCACTACCCTGTACGGCCATACGCCCGTCATCCGTCAAACGCCGCACGGGCCACCTGCTTTTCACCGGTTCATCGAGCCCCGTCATCGCAATGAATAAAGAAACCGAAATCAAACTGCGGGTCAGCCGCGACACCCTGGCTGCCCTGCGCGAGCACCCGTTGCTGAAGAAGCGCAACAAGAGCGGCTGGGAACAACGGGACCTGCTCAACCAGTATTTCGACACCCCCGAGCGTGACCTGGCCAAGGCCAAGGTCGCCCTGCGCCTGCGCCGCGACGGCGACCAGGTGATCCAGACCCTCAAGAGCCGCGGCCACAGCGTCGCCGGCCTGTCGGAGCGCAACGAGTGGGACTGGTACCTGACCAAGGCCAAGCTCGACCCGAAGAAGCTCGATGACAGTTGCTGGCCCGCCAGCCTGGCCGAGCTGGACAAAAAACAGCTGAAGCCGATCTTCACCACCGACTTCGTCCGCGAGCGCGCCGAGATCGCCTGGGGCCGCGGCAAGGCCAAGGTGGTCATCGAAGCGGCGCTGGACCTGGGCAAGGTCATCGCCGATGGCCAACAGGAAGAAATCTGCGAGCTGGAACTCGAACTGCGCCAGGGCGAGCCGGATGCCCTGCTGGAACTGGCCAGCGAGCTGGCCGCCGACCTGGCGCTGATGCCGTGCGACATCAGCAAGGCCGAACGCGGCTACCGGCTGTTCGACGCTGCCAGCTACGCGGTCAGCCTGCCCCTGCCGGACCTTTCCGCCGAGGCGAGCCTGGACGACAGCGTGGCCGCCATCGGCTGGCACCTGCTCGGCAGCAGCCAGCGGCTCGCCGAGCAATACCGTTTCAATGGCCACTGGCGTTTGCTGGTGGACTGGCTGGAGCAGTTGAGCGATTTGCGCGCCCTGCTCGGCAGCCTCGGCCAGGCCGCCCCGCGCGCCAGCAGCAGCGAGCTGCGCCAGGCGCTGGACGCCCTGCTCAACGATTGGCGCCCGCGCATCCAGGCTGGCCAGCACGACGAGGCCGCCCGCCAGAACGCGCCGGCCCTGTTCGCCGCCGAGCTGGAAGCACCGCGTTGGGGTCAGTTCTCGCTGCAGACGTCACGCTGGTTGCTGGCCCGTGCCTGGACCGCGGCGCGCAACAACCGCGGCAACCGTCAGGGCGCCGCACCGCTGGGCAACTGGCTGCCCACGCTGATCGCCGAGGAAGGCTCCGACCTGCGCCTCAAGCGCTACCAGCAGCAGCCGGAAGACCTGGCCGAGCAACTGCCGCGCATCGAGCGCCTGCTGGTCTGGCTGCGCCTGGCTCGCCACCTGCTGGAGGTGCCGGAAGCCGATCGCCTGTACGGCGAGCTGAGCAAGCTGCACGACCTGGCCCTGCAGCCCCTGGACGATGAGCAACGTGACCTGCGCGCCAGCCAGGCGCAGATCGTTCAGAGCCAGAAGGCCTGGCGAGAGCTGGTCAAGTAAGCCGACCGCCCGGGCACGCCAGCGCGGCGTGCCCGGGACCGTCTGAAGCAGACGCCACTCAGCCGACCGGCAGCGTGGTGGTCGACTTGATCTCCGACAGGGCGACGATGGAGTTCACCTCCTGGATGCCCGGCACCAGCGACAGCTTCTCGAAGAAGAAGCGCTCGTAGGCCTCGATGTCGCGCGTGACGATGCGCAGCATGAAGTCCACCGCCCCCATCAGCACATGACACTCCAGCACTTCGGGAAACTCGCGCATGGCCTCGGCGAACTCGGTGAGGTTGGAACGGCCGTGGGCGTTGAGTTTGACCTGGGCGAACACCTGGGTGTTGAGGCCGATCTTCTTGCGGTCGAGCAGGGCCACCTGGCGGCGGATCACCCCCTCGTCCTTCAGCCGCTGAATACGGCGCCAGCAGGGTGACTGCGACAGCCCCACCCGCTCGGCGATCTCCGCCGTGGCGAGCCCGGCGTCCTCCTGCAGCAGCGCAAGAATGCGCTGGTCATAAGCATCCAGGGCGACGGACATAAAAAATCCTCATATTCCGAACAATGAGGAAAGACTATCCACAGATCACTGATAACGACAGAAAAACAGGCAGAAATTTTGCCCGGCAAACTGGAAAACTGATCTCCACAGCAAGGAGACTGCCATGCCCATCCAGCCGCTTCGTTCATCGCCCCTCGACCCCGTCGGCGTGCCTGCCGAACCCCTGCGTCCCGACCCGTGGCAAAGCGCGCCGGCGCCGCCCATCGAGTTCCGCATCCGCAGCGAGGCAGAGGCCGAGGTGCTGTGCCGCCTGCTCGGCCTGTTCGCCCAGCTGGACCTGGTGCCGCAGCACATGCACCTGGAGCGCCACGGCCATGACCTGCACCTGGCCCTGCGCTTCGCCGGGCTGTCGCTGCACCGGGCGGGGGTGATCGCCGACAAGCTGCGTGGCCTGGTCTGCATCTGGCAGGTGGACTGGCACATCAATCCCACTTCGGGCTGAGCGATTACCGGGGCTGGGCGCTCGGTCACGCTTGGTGCATCGCCCCGCCCGGCAGTTTCGGGCATGCTAACCCTCGAATCGAACGGCATGAGCGTCTACCCTTGCCTTGCCGTACGCCGAGTGACCTAGGAGCCCGAATGTCCGCCTTTGCTGCCACTGCCCATGACCGAACCCTCGACCTCGGCGACCTGCTTCGCGAGCTGGTAGCCCAGGGCCGGATCGATCAGGACAGCGCCGAACAGTGCCTGGCCATTCGCCGCAGCGCGACCAACAACCAGCTGCATCCCCTGGAATTCCTCGCCGCCCAGCAGCTCAGCGACCTGCACCGGCCGGACAAGAAACTCGACCTGGAAACCCTCACCGTGTGGCTGGCCGAACTCGCCGGCCAGCCGTACCTGCGCATCGACCCACTGAAGATCGACGTGGCGGCGATCACCCCGCTGATGTCCTACGCCTTCGCCCAGCGCCACAAGATCCTGGCGGTGGCCGTCAGCCCCGAGGTCGTGACCATCGCCAGCAGCCAGCCCCTGGTGCACAGCTGGGAAGCCAACCTGACCCACGTGCTCAAGCGCCCGATCAAACGGGTGGTGGCCAACCCGGCGGACATCCAGCGCTTCACCGTGGAGTTCTACCGCCTGGCGCGCTCGGTCAGCGGCGCCAGTGCCAACGACATGAAGATCAGCGGCGTCGGCAACTTCGAGCAGTTGCTGAACCTGGGCGCCCAGGACCAGGAGCCGGACGCCAACGACGCGCACATCGTCAACATCGTGGACTGGCTGTTCCAGTACGCCTTCCAGCAGCGCGCCAGTGACATTCACATCGAGCCGCGGCGCGAACAGGGCAGCGTGCGGTTCCGCATCGACGGCGTGCTGCACACCGTCTACCAGTTCCCGCCACAGGTCACCATGGCAGTGGTCAGCCGCCTGAAGACCCTGGGCCGGATGAACGTGGCGGAGAAACGCAAACCCCAGGACGGCCGGGTCAAGACCAAGACCCCGGCCGGCGGCGAAGTCGAATTGCGCCTGTCCACCCTGCCCACCGCCTTCGGCGAGAAGATGGTGATGCGGATCTTCGACCCGGAAGTGCTGCTCAAGAGCTTCGACCAACTGGGTTTCTCCCCGGACGACATGAAGCGCTGGGAAAGCATGACCAGCCAGCCCAACGGCATCATCCTGGTCACCGGCCCCACCGGTTCGGGCAAGACCACCACGCTCTACACCACGCTCAAGCAGCTGGCCACGGACGAGGTGAACGTGTGCACCATCGAAGACCCCATCGAGATGATCGAAGGGGCCTTCAACCAGATGCAGGTGCAGCACAACATCGACCTGAACTTCGCCAGCGGCGTGCGCGCCCTGATGCGTCAGGACCCGGACATCATCATGGTCGGCGAGATCCGCGACCTGGAAACGGCGGAAATGGCGATCCAGGCGGCCCTCACCGGTCACCTGGTGCTGTCGACGCTGCACACCAACGACGCCCCCAGCGCGATCACCCGTCTGCTGGAACTGGGCGTGCCGTACTACCTGCTGAAGGCCACCCTGCTCGGGGTCATGGCGCAGCGCCTGGTGCGTACCCTGTGCCCGCACTGCAAGGCGCCGCACACGCTGGAAGAAGACGACTGGCAGAGCCTCACCAAACCCTGGAACGCACCGTTGCCGACGGGCGCGCACAAAGCCGTGGGCTGCCTGGAGTGCCGCGACACCGGCTACCGCGGCCGCGCCGGGGTGTACGAGATCATGCTGCTCAACGACAACGTCAAACCGCTGATCACCGCCGACACCGACCTGATCGCGCTGCGTCGCCACGCCTTCAAGGAAGGCATGCGCAGCCTGCGCCTGTCAGGCGCGCAGAAAGTGGCCGCCGGGCTGACGACCATCGAGGAAGTGCTGCGGGTCACCCCGCAGAGCGAGCAGAAGTAGCTCAGCCTTTGGAGCGGCCATGCAGGGCCGCCATCTGCTGCGGCTCGCAAGTCAGGTAGGCCGAATTGCGCGTCCAGCGTGGGTCGGAATGCCAGGCGAACAGGTACTGCCCGCCCTTCAACTGATCGACCACCAGCCGCGCCACCTCCTGGCGCACCGCCGGGCAGCCCAGGCTGCGGCCGATGCGCCCCTGGCTCTGCACCAGCAGTGGGCTGACGTAGTCCGCCCCGTGAATGACGATGGCACGTTCCCGGGCCAGGTCGTTGACCCCTGGATCGAGGCCGTCCATGCGCAGCGAGTAACCGTGTTTGCCCCGGTAGCTTTCCGACGTGCGGAACAGACCCAGGCTGGTCTGGTTGCTGCCCAGGCGGTTGGAAAACCGCTCGGCCATGTTCTCCCCCGACGCCCGACCATGGGCCACGAAGTCACGCAGCAGCAGGCTCTTGTGCTCCAGGTCGAAGATCCACAGGCGGCGTTCGGTGGACGGCAGCGAATAGTCGATCACCGCCAGCCGCGAGGCCGGCGCCGCGCCGTGGTTGACCGCGCATTGCATGGCGGCGAGGGCATGCTGCAACGCCTCCGGGGCCAGTTCGGGGGCCACCCGGGCCAGCTCGCGCTTGAGGGTGTCATTCTGCGGAACGGCCGCGAACAGGGGCGCAGCACAAAACCAGAGCCCTGCGAGGCAGAGCCAGCCAATACGTCCAACCATGGGTGAAAATACCTCTGGAACCCTGCTCCGCAACCCCCTGTCACAAGACCTCAGAGGTGACCTGCCTATACTGGACCTTGAACGTCCGTCTGCCGGGACGTTTCGATGAACCAATGGTTGGAGCAGTAGATTGTTCAAAAAATGCGCATCTTACCTGACCCCTGCGCTGCTCATCCTGCCACTGGTCGCCAATGCCACCGGCGAGCGATTACTGGCAAACAACGACATGCGCCCCTGGCTGAACGGGGCGGAGCAACTCTGTACCACCTGGCCGAAGCGCCTGGGCGACGATGCCCGGCACCTGCTGGAAGACTTCTACCAGCAGCGCGACGGTCAGCCCGCCTGGCAGTCGGTGCTGCAATGGCAACAGCTGAAGGCCGAAGTCGCCCAGCTGGCAGACGACGGTCTGCAGCCGAATGACTACCTCCTGCCGGACTGGCAGGACGGCGCCCGACAGGCCCCCTGTAACGAACTGCTGATCAGCCACGCCTACCTGCAGGCCCTGTCGCACCTGCGCCAGGGGCGGTTGTCCCAGCAGCGCCTGGAACCGCTGTGGCGGGCCTCGGCCTGGCCGAAGACCGACACCCGCCAGGCCACCCTGTCCATCGCCCTCCATCACGTGCCCGCACCGTCCCAGGCATTCGGCGCCGCGCGCCCGGACAATCCGCTCTACACCCGGCTGCGCGCGGCCTACGCAGAACGGCGCCAGCAGCCCGTCGGTGAATGGTCGGCAATTCCTGACGGCCCGCTACTCAGGCCTGGCGGCAACGACCCGCGCCTGCCGGCACTGCGCGCGCGGCTGGCTGCCGAGGGTTACCTGACACCCCTGACCACCGACCTGGGCAACGCCTTCGACCCGCTCACCGTCGACGCCCTGAAAGCCTTCCAGGCCGAGCACGGCATCAACCCCGACGGCATCCTCGGGCAGGCCAGCCTGGTCGAGCTCAACGTGCCTGCCCAGCTGCGCCGCGACCAACTATGGATCAACCTGGAACGCCTGCGCTGGCTGGTCGACGACCTGCGCGAAGCCGAGGTGACGGTCAACGTCGCCGCCGCCGAACTGCGGGTGATGCGCGACGGCCAGGTGCACTGGCGCACCCGCACCCAGGTCGGCCGGGCGGAACGGGCCACCCCGCTGCTGGCGTCCTACATCAATCGCCTGACCCTGAACCCGACCTGGACCGTGCCGCCGACCATCTTCCGCGAAGACAAGCTGCCGGAAATCCGCAACGACCTCGCCTACCTCGAGCGCAGCGAACTCAGCGTGCTCGACACCCAGGGCAATGCCCTCGACCCGCAGACCGTCGACTGGGAGAACCCGGGGCAGGTGGTCCTGCGCCAGGCGGCCAGCGCCCACAACCCCCTGGGCCAGGTGGCCCTGCGCTTCAGCAATCCGTTTTCGGTCTACCTGCACGACACGCCGAGCCAGCTGCTGTTCGACAAGTCACCCCGGGTCTTCAGCTCCGGCTGCGTGCGGGTCGAGGCGGTCGACAAGTTGCTCACCCTGCTGCTGCCGGAAGACGAACTGCAACCGGTGCAGGAGCGCCTGGCCACCGGCAAGACCCAGGAATACCGGCTGAGCCCCCGGGCACCGCTGCTGATCGGCTACTGGACCGTGGAAGCCGATGCCGACGGCACCCTGCGCTACGCCCCCGACACCTACCTGCTCGACCCCCATTTGCTCCGCGCCCTGCAACAAGCTGGGCACTGAATCACAGGCTGGCCTGGCACTCCGGCAAAGCAGCGGCTATAGGCATACAATCGGCCACCACCTGATGTGATGCACAAGGAGATACGTTCAATGGAACTCGGCAGTGTCATTCTGCTTTTCGTCGGCCTCGCCGTGGCCGTGGTATTCATGGGGTTCAAGGTGGTGCCGCAAGGTTCCGAGTGGACGGTAGAACGCTTCGGCCGCTACACCACGACGCTCAAGCCCGGCCTGAACATCATCGTGCCGGTGATGGACCGCGTGGGTCACAAGATCAGCGTCATGGAAAGCGTGCTGGATATCGAGCCGCAGGAAGTGATCACCTCGGACAACGCCACCGTGCAGATCGATGCGGTGTGCTTCTTCCAGGTCATCAACGCCGCCCAGGCCGCCTACGAGGTCAACAACCTCCAGCACGCCATTCGCAACCTGGTGATGACCAACATCCGTACCGTGCTCGGCTCCCTGGAGCTGGACGCCATGCTCAGCCAGCGTGATGCAATCAACGAGCGGCTGCTCAAGACCGTGGACGAAGCCACGGCGCCCTGGGGCATCAAGATCACCCGTATCGAGATCAAGGACATCAGCCCGCCCGAGGACCTGATGGCCGCCATGTCCGGGCAGATGAAAGCCGAGCGGATCAAGCGCGCCCAGATTCTCGAAGCCGAAGGCCTGCGCGCCGCCGCCATCCTCACCGCCGAGGGCAAGAAACAGGCACAGATTCTCGAAGCCGAGGGTCAGCGCCAGGCGGCCTTCCTGGAAGCCGAGGCCCGCGAGCGGGCGGCCACCGCCGAAGCCGAGGCGACCCGCGTGGTGTCCGAGGCCATCGCCAGCGGCAACGTCCAGGCGATCAACTACTTCGTGGCGCAGAAATACATCGACGCCCTGGGCCAGGTGGCCAGCGCCGACAACAGCAAGGTCATCATGATGCCGCTGGAAGCCAGCCAGGTGATCGGCGCGGTGGGCGGTATCGGCGAGATCGTCAAGGCGACCTTTGGCAGCGAGAAGAAGGGCTAAGGGGATGTGGGATTACTTGCAACACCTGTCGTTCTGGGACTGGCTCGCCTTCGGCACCCTGCTGCTGATCCTCGAGGTCTTCGGCGCCGGCGGCTACCTGCTGTGGATCGGCGTGGCGGCCGCCGGGGTCGGCGTGCTGACCTACGTGTTCCCGGAGATGCCCTGGCCCCTCCAGTTCGTCCTGTTCGGCGTGCTGTCGGTGGCCACCGCCGTGTTCTGGTGGCGTCGCCAGCGCACCGCGGCCAAGCCGTCCGACCAGCCGGGGCTGAACCGCCGCGGCAGCGAGTTGCTCGGCCGCCAGTTCGCGCTGCATGAAGCGATCATCAGCGGCCGTGGCAAGATCAAGGCCGGCGATTCGCTGTGGCTGGTCACCGGCCCGGACCTGCCCGCCGGCAGTGCGGTCAAGGTCATCGGCCAGGACGGCGTGCTGCTGAAAGTCGAAGCCGCGGCCTGACCCTCGCCCCCGCACCGCGCAACGCGCAACGCGGTGCGGGTAGCCACTACTGGCCACACCTGGCCACCGCCCCTGCCCACCCTGCAAGGCCCCACCCCGCGGCCCCCTCTACACCGCGGCCTGCCCTACATTTGATCGGTTGCTCGGAACCGTTGCGCCATGCTGGCACTCTTACTATTACCCCCCAAACCGAAGGAGTGACCCACCATGCGCCGACTTGCCCCGTTGTTTCTTGCCGCTTGCACCCTGGCCTCCGCGCCGGCATTCGCTGACGGCCTGTTGCGCGACATTCTCTCTTCCGGGGCGACCACCGCCTCGACCTACCTGACGTTCAAGGACAACAAGATGATCGTCCCGGCGCGGGACGATGCGAGCAGCTTCATCGCCAGCAATGGCGAGATCCGCGGCCCGCACCTGGAGGCCGCACTGGTCAAGCTGCGCGCTGACCACCCGGACCTGAAAGCCAGCGACATGGAACTGGCGACCGCCATCCTGGCCGCCGAGTAGGTTCGGGCCTTTCGGTCCCTGCCAGCCCCAGGCAGGGATCGGCAGTCGACGTTTCGCACGGCCGCACGATGCCCGCCGTGCGAAACGTCAGCCCTATGGCAGGGCGTACACCTTGAACAGCATCCGCGTGGCGTCACCGGGCTCATCCAGGTACTGGCGGTAGATCCGCTCCATGTCGCCCGAGTGGTACAGATCGCTCATCACCCTGTCCACCAGCAGGCGGAAGTCTTCGTCGCCGCGGGCCAGCGCCAGTCCGGCCGGCACGAAGTTGAACAGGCGGTTCAACACCATCAGCCCGCCCTCCTCCGGCGCATCCTGCAGCAGGCTCTTGAGCACCATGCGCTCGCCGAAGAACGCATCGGCCTTGCCCTGGGCCACCAGCAGCACACGCATCGTCAGTGGTTTGTTGGTTCTCCCGATCATGAAACCTACCTCCCAGTGTCCCTACACGGAAAACGGGTACGACCGCCACGAGGGCGACCCAAAACCGAGGGGCGGAGCATCGGTGGCTGGTGAGCACCAAACCAATACGCAGACGCCTTTTTCGGACGGTCGTAAATGCAACAGACGGTCATAACCGGCCAGGGCGGCGCCGGCAGCAAAAGCCGCAGAACGGAAGGAAACGGGGGGCGAAACGAGGGGGTGGCAGGGCCCGCTGCACAAGGCAGCGAGCCCACGCGCGGGGTATTACTCGGCGGAGGCGCTGGCCTTGTAGGCCGCGGCGTCCAGCAGCTTGTCCAGCTCGCTGGCATCGCTCGGCTGGAGCTTGAAGAACCAGCTGCCGTACGGGTCGCTGTTGACGTTTTCCGGGCTGTCGGCCAGGCCATCGTTGATCGCGATGACTTCGCCCGAGACCGGTGCGTAGATGTCCGAAGCGGCTTTCACCGACTCCACCACACCTGCTTCCTGACCGGCGGCCAGGGTCTTGCCGACTTCCGGCAGCTCGATGAACACCACATCGCCCAGGGCTTCCTGGGCGTGGTCGGAAATACCCACGGTCACGCTGCCATCGGCTTCCAGGCGGGCCCATTCGTGGCTGGCGGCGTAACGCAGATCGGCGGGGATAGAGCTCATGTGTCGTTCCTCATCAGACATGACGGCGACCGCGCCGTCTGGAAAATTTAGCAGGCGTTCGCCGTACCGAAAGCCATGGATTGAAAAGCGCTGAACAGCCGCTCGGCGGCGGTTCAGATCAGGGTCTTACCGTGCCGGACAAACGTCGGTTTGACCACCCGCACCGGGTACCATTTACCGCGAATTTCCACCTCGGCCCGCTCGCCGGTGGCCGCCGGCAGACGCGCCAGGGCAATCGACTTGCCGAGGGTCGGGGAGAAGCTGCCGCTGGTGATCTCACCCTCGCCCACCCCGTCCACGCGCACCACCTGGTGGGCCCGCAGCACGCCGCGTTCCTCCAGCACCAGGCCGACCAGTTTCGGTGTATCACCGGCGGCCCGTTGCGCTTCCAGCGCCCCACGCCCGACGAATTGCCGACCGGCCGGCTCCCAGGCCACCGACCAGCCCATGTTCGAAGCCAGGGGCGAGACGCGCTCGTCCATGTCCTGGCCGTACAGGTTCATGCCGGCCTCCAGGCGCAGGGTATCGCGCGCGCCCAGGCCGATCGGCGGAATGCCGGCGCCCACCAGTTCGTTGAGGAAGGCCACCGCCTGGTCGGCCGGCAGCATCAGCTCCAGGCCGTCTTCGCCGGTGTAGCCCGTGCGGGCGATGAACCAGTCGCCTTCCGGCAGGCCCTGGAACGGCTTGAGTTCATGGATCAGCGCCGCGCGGGCCTGGGTCACCAGCTCCGACACCTTGGCGCGGGCCTGGGGGCCTTGCACGGCGAGCATGGCCAGGGTCTTGCGTTCCTGCAGGTCGACAGCGAAATCGACGCTCTGCAGGCGCATCCAGGCCAGGTCCTTGTCGCGGGTCGCCGCGTTCACCACTACTCGGTAGTGGTCATCCACCCCGTAGACGATCAGGTCATCGACCACCCCGCCCTGCTCGTTGAGCATGCCGCTGTACAGGGCCTTGCCCAGGCTGTTCAGGCGTTCGACGTCGTTGGCCAGCAGGTGCTGCAGGTAGGCCTTGGCCTGGGGGCCGGCCACGTCGATGACGGTCATGTGCGACACGTCGAAGACGCCGCAGTCGCGACGCACCTGGTGGTGCTCCTCGACTTGCGAGCCGTAGTGCAACGGCATGTCCCAACCGCCGAAATCGACCATCTTGGCACCGAGTGCAAGGTGCAGGTCGTAGAGAGGTGTGCGCTGTCCCATGGGATCTCCTTCCGGGCTTGGCGAAGCCGCGGACGGTGGCGCGAATCCGTTGAGCCCTCGAAACAGGGGCCCTTCAGGGGATTTCACGCCCCCGGTCTGAATGACGGACCGCGGCGAATGGCGCGCATTGTAGCCGCAAGGTAGGGGCGGGTCATCTGGCCGTGGTCATGGGCCAGCAAACCCGCGGCAATGCGGCGTGCTAACCGAAGCGCCGGGCGGAACGGCGGATCAACAGGATCACCGGCAGCAGCCCGACCAGCACCAGGGTCAGGGCCGGCAGCGCCGCACGCGCCCACTCACCTTCGCTGGTCATCTCGAAGATACGCACCGCCAGGGTGTCCCAGCCGAACGGCCGCATCAGCAGGGTGGCGGGCATTTCCTTGAGCACATCGACGAACACCAGCAGCGCCGCCGACAGCACGCCAGGCACCAGCAGCGGCAGGTAGACCCGGAAGAACAGGCCGACCCCGCCGACGCCCAGGCTGCGCGAGGCCTCGGGCAGCGACGGGCGGACCCGCGCCAGGCTGTTTTCCAGCGGCCCGTAGGCCACCGCCAGGAAGCGGATCAGGTAGGCCAGCAGCAACGCCGCCACGCTGCCCAGCAACAGCGGCTTGCCCGCCCCGCCCAGCCAGCCGGACAGCGGGATCACCAGCTCGCGGTCGAGGTAACTGAAGGCCAGCATGATCGCCACGGCCAGCACCGAGCCCGGCAGCGCATAGCCCAGGTTGGCCACACCCACCGTGGAGCGCATCACCCGGGTCGGCGTCAGGCGTCGGGCGAAGGCCAGCAGCAGCCCCACGCTGACGGTGATCAGCGCGGCCATCGCGCCGAGGTAGAGGGTGTGCAGGATCAGCGCGGTGTAGCGCTCGTCGAGGTCGAAGCGGCCGCGCTGCCAGAACCACACCAGCAGTTGCAGCATGGGGATCACGAAGGCGCAGGCGAACACCAGGCCGCACCAGCCGGATGCGGCCCAGGCCTTGGCCCCGGTCAGGTGGTACAGCGCCTTGCCCCGGGGCCGCTCACTGACCGGGCGCACCGCGCCGCGCGCACGCCGCTCGCCGTAGAGCACCAGCACCACCGCGAGCAGCAGCAGGCTGGCCAGCTGGGTTGCGCTGGTCAAGCTGTAGAAGCTGTACCAGGTCTTGTAGATCGCCGTGGTGAAGGTGTCGTAGTTGAACACCGAGACCGCGCCGAAATCGGCCAGGGTTTCCATGATCGCCAGGGCCAGGCCGGCGCCGATGGCCGGGCGCGCCACCGGCAAGGCCACACGCCAGAACGCCTGCCAGGGATTGAGCCCGAGCACCCGCGCCGCTTCCATCAGGCCCTTGCCCTGGGCCAGGAAGGCGTTGCGCGCCAGCAGGTAGACGTAGGGGTAGAACACCAGCACCAGCACCGTGATCACCCCGCCGGTGGAGCGCACCCGGGGCAGGCGCACCCCGCTGCCGAACCACTCACGCAGCACGCTTTGCACCGGGCCGGAGAAGTCCAGCAGGCCGACGAAAACGAACGCCAGCACGTAGGCCGGGATGGCGAACGGCAGCATCAGCGCCCAGTCCAGCCAGCGCCGGCCAGGGAATTCGCAAAGGCTGGTGAGCCAGGCCAGGCTGACGCCCAGGACCGTCACGCCGATACCCACGCCGAGCACCAGCGTCACGGTGTTGCCGATCAGGCGCAGCATCTGGGTCTGCCACAGGTGCGCCCAGATCTGCCGGTCGATGTCGTGCCAGCTGAACAGCAGCACGCTCAGTGGCAACAGCACCAGGGCGGCGATGGCGAACGCCAGGGGGTACCAGCGGCGCTGGGCAGGATGGGCCACGCAGAATCCTCGACGGCAGAAAGGACGACGCCCCGGGGCAATCGGGGCGTCGCAGTATAACGGCAGCGACCGCTCGGGTCGGCGGGCCGCTGCGCAGTGAGGCGCAGCGGCTCACACGCGGCTCAGTACCAGCCGGCGCGGTCCATCAGCATGGTGGCTTCGGCCTGGCGCTTGCCGGCCACCTCGGTGGCGATGGAGTCGGCCTTGAAGGTGCCCCACGCGGCGACTTCCTCGGACGGCGCGACCTGCGGGTTGGCCGGGAACTCCTGGTTGACGCCGGCGAAGATGCTCTGGGCTTCCGGGGTGGTCATCCACTCCAGCAGCTTGCGCGCCTGTTCGGCATGGGGGGCGTGCTTGGTCACCCCGGCACCGGCCAGGTTGACGTGCACGCCGCGGTCGTTCTGGTTCGGCCAGAAGGGTTTGACCTTCAGGTCCGGCTGCGCCTTGTGCATGCGGCCGTAGTAATAGGTGTTGGTGATGCCCACGTCGCACTGGCCGGCGTCGATGGCCTGCAGCACCGCGTTGTCGTCGGCGAACACGTCGGTGGCCAGGTTGTTCACCCAGCCCTGGAGGATTTCCTCGGTCTTCTGCGCGCCGTGGGTTTCGATCAGGGTGGCGGTCAGCGACTGGTTGTAGACCTTCTTGCTGGTGCGCAGGCACAAGCGGCCTTCCCAGTGCTTGTCAGCCAGGGCTTCGTAGGTCGACAGCTCGTTCGGGTCGACCCGCTCGGTGGAATAGAAAATGGTCCGTGCGCGCAGCGACAGGCCGGTCCAGCTGTCGGTGCTGGAGCGGTACTGGGGCGGGATGTTGGCGTCGATCACGGCGGACTTCGTCGGCTGCAGCACGCCTTCCTGCTCGGCCTGCCAGAGGTTGCCGGCATCGACGGTGATCAGCATGTCGGCCGGAGTATTCGCCCCTTCGGCCTTGAGGCGGGCAATCAGCGGCGCTTCCTTGTCGGTGATGAACTTCACCTGCACACCGGTCTTGGCGGTGTAGGCATCGAACACCGGCTTGATCAGCTCATCGATACGGGAGGAATACACCACCACTTCGTCGGCGGCCTGGACAGCGCCGGACAGCGCCGTGAGGGAGAGAGCAGCGATCAGACGCGTGCTTGCCTGCATGATTGGCCTCTGGGTCTACAGGAAGAAGAGGCGCCAAATGGTAGTGAATAGCATTTGGCACCTCAACCACTCTCTGTCACCGGCGGGCATTTGCCGCAGGCAGACGCCGATCAGGCCCGCGCCAGTTCCGGCAGGTCGCCGGTCAGCCCCAGGGCCTGGCGCACGAACAGGGCCTTGGCTTCCGGCAGGTCATCCACAAGATTCAGGCCGGCATTGCGCAGCCAGCGCAGGGGCAACGGGTCGGCCTGGAACAGCCGCTCGAAGCCTTCCATCGCGGCCATCATCGCCAGGTTATGCGGCATGCGGCGGCGCTCGAAGCGGCTCAGCACGCGCTCTTCGGCCAGGTTCTCGCCACGTTCGTGGGCATGCAGCAACACATCGGCCAGCACCGCCGCGTCCAGGAAGCCCAGGTTGACGCCCTGCCCGGCCAGCGGGTGAATGGTGTGCGCGGCGTCGCCGATCAGCGCCAGGCCTTCTTCGACGTAACGCTTGGCGTGGCGCTGGCGCAGCGGAATGCACAGGCGGCGGTCGGCATGCAGCACCTTGCCCAGGCGGTGTTCGAAGTCGACGCCCAGTTCGGCGCAGAAGGCGTCGTCGTCCAGGGCCATCAGGTGCTCGGCCCGAGCCGGCGTGGTGGACCAGACGATCGAGCACCAGTGCTCGCCCTCGGCGCCCACCAGCGGCAGGAAGGCCAGCGGGCCCTCATCGGTGAAACGCTGCCAGGCCGTGGCCTTGTGCGGCCGCTCGCAGCGCACGCTGGTGACGATGGCGTGGTGCAGGTAATCCCACTCCCGGGTCGCGCAACCAGCCAGGCGGCGCACTGCCGAGTTGGCGCCATCGGCGGCCACCAGCAGGCGGGTGCGCAGCTGGCGGCCATCGTTGAGGGTCAGCAACCAGTCGTCGCCACTGCGGCGCAGTTGCTCCAGGCGCGCATTGGCCATCAGGCCCACGTCGCTGTCGTGCAGGCGTTCGAGCAGGGCATCCTGCACCACGCGGTTTTCGATGATGTGGCCGAGGGTGTCGGCGTGCACGCTGGCGGCATTGAAGTGAATCTGGCCGGTACCGGAGCCGTCCCACACCTGCATCTCGCCGTAGGGGCTGCTGCGCCGCGCGACCACGCCGGGCCACACGTCCAGACGCTCCAGCACGCGCTGGCTGGCGGCCGACAGCGCACTGACCCGCGGCTCGAAGGACGCGTCGTGGTCGAACGGCTGGACACTGAGCGGCCCGCCATCGAGCACCAGAATGTTCAGCCCGCTGTCCTTCAGCGCCAGGGCCAGGGTGCTCCCCACCATGCCTGCGCCGACGATGATCAGATCCGCGTCCATCATGCTTCCTTCCAGGTGAAGCCGGCGTCCATCACAGAGGCCGGGTGCCAAGGCCCATGGCCTGGCGCGCAAACCAGCGCTTGGCCGGTGGCAGCAGGTCCAGGCCGAGCAGCCCCAGGTTGCGCCCGGCGGCCAGCACGGGCTCGGCCGTGCTGAACAGGCGGGTGACCTGGTCGGAGAATCCTACGGTCATCTGCTGATCGAGTTGTTGACGCTGGACATAGCCTTGCAGGGTGGCGAAGTCACCGAGTGGCGCCTCGCTGTCCAGCAGCACTTCGGCCAGCGCCAGGGTGTCGCGCAAGGCCAGGTTGTAGCCCTGCCCGGCGATCGGGTGCAGGCTGTGGGCGGCGTTGCCGAGCACCACCAGGTTCGGTCGCACCTGCTCGCAGGCTTCGATCAGGGCGAGCGGGTACAGGTGACGGGCACCGACCTGGCGCAGCGCACCCAGGCGGTAGCCGAACGCCAACTGCAGCTCCTCGAGGAACTGCGCTTCGTCGATTTTCAGCAGGCGATCGGCATCCGTCGTGGCGCGGGTCCAGACCAGCGCACAGCGGTTGTCCGCCAGCGGCAGCATGGCCATCGGACCGTCTTCGGTGAAGCGCTCGAAGGCCTGGCCGCGGTGCGCTTCCTGCGGGCTGACGTTGGCGATCAGCGCACTCTGCCCATAGGGCGTGTGCTTGACGCCGATGCCCAGTTGCTCGCGCAGGGTCGAACGCCCGCCATCGGCCAGGATCGCCAGGTCGCAGGTCAGGCTCGATTCGTCGCTCAGGGTCAGTTGGTAGCCATCGGCCAGGGCATCCAGGCGCACCACTTCGGCCGGGGTGCGCCAGATCACCACGTCACGGTCCAGGGCCTGCCACAGGCACTCGCCGATCCAGGCGTTCTCCACCACGTAGCCCAGGGCGGGGACGCCTTCCTGCATGGCGTTCAGGCGCGCCGCGGCGAAACGGCCACGGTCGGACACGTGAATCTGCTGGATGGGTTCGGCGCGCTGGGCGATGTGTTGCCACAGGCCGAGGCGCTGGTAGATCTGCTGCGTGCCATAGGACAGCGCCGTGGAGCGCGCGTCGTAGCTGGGCTGGTAGCCGCCACCGGGGGCGAAGGGCTCGATCAGGCAGATCTGCCACCCGACCTTCCTGGCATGCTCCTGCAGGGCCAGGGCCAGGCTGGCGCCCACCAGGCCGCCGCCGATAATCGCGATATTCACCCGTTGCATGGGATCAGGCCGCCTCGTTCCGTGCCGCCGCCATCAGGGCTTCGATCTCGGCCACGGTCTTCGGTACGCCGGAGGTGAGGATCTCGCAGCCGCTGCGGGTCACCACCACATCGTCTTCGATGCGCACGCCGATGCCGCGCCACTTCTTCGCCACGTTCTGGTTGTCCACAGCAATGTAGATGCCCGGCTCCACCGTCATGGCCATGCCCACTTCCAGCACGCGCCACTCGCCGCCGACCTTGTAGTCGCCGACGTCGTGCACGTCCATGCCCAGCCAGTGGCCGGCACGGTGCATGTAGAAGGGCTTGTAGGCCTCGCTGGCGACCAGGGTCTCGACATCGCCCTGCAGCAGGCCCAGCTCGACCAGGCCCGCGGTGATGACGCGCACGGTCGCCTCGTGGGCTTCGTTCCAGTGCTTGCCGGGGCCGATGGCCTCGAAGGCGGCTTCCTGGGAGGCCAGCACCAGCTCGTAGATGGCTTTCTGTTCCGGCGAAAAACGCCCGCTGACCGGGAAGGTGCGGGTGATGTCGCTGGCGTAGCAGTCGATTTCGCAGCCGGCGTCGATCAGCACCAGGTCGCCGTCCTTCAACGCCGCGTCGTTCTCGCGGTAGTGCAGGATGCAGGCGTTCTTGCCGGCCGCGACGATCGAACCGTAGGCCGGCATCTTCGCCCCGCCCTTGCGGAACTCGTAATCCAGCTCGGCTTCCAGGTGGTACTCGTACAGCCCGGCGCGGCTGGCCTGCATGGCCCGCACATGGGCACGGGCGGAAATCTCGGCGGCGGCCTTCATCACCTTCACTTCACCGGCCGACTTGTACAGGCGCATGTCGTGCAGCAGGTGGTCGAGGGCCACGAATTCGTTGGGCGGCGTCGCCCCCTGGCGGGCCTTGGAACGGATCACGTTGATCCACTCCATCAGGTGGCGGTCGAATTCCTGGTTGGTGCCCATGGCGTAGTACACGCGCTCGCGGCCTTCGATCAGCCCCGGCAGGATGTCGTCGATGTCACCGATGGGAAACGCGTCATCGGCGCCGTACTGGCTGATCGCACCGTCCTGCCCGGCCCGCAGGCCGTCCCACAGTTCACGCTCCGGGTCGCGCTCGCGGCAGAACAGTACGTACTCGCCGTGCTCGCGGCCGGGGATCAGCGCGATCACCGCTTCCGGCTCCGGGAAGCCGGAGAGGTACTGGAAGTCACTGTCCTGGCGGTAGATGTGCTCGACGTCGCGGTTGCGGATGTACACCGGTGCGGCCGGCAGGATGGCGATGCTGTTCGGTTCCATCTGCGCCATCAGCGCCTTGCGCCGGCGGGCGTATTCCGACTTGGAGATACTGGTCATGGGCAGCTCGGGTCCAGTTCAGAGGCAAGAGTGAAGATCAGTGCAGCGACGGTTTCGCCGCCGGTGCCACGGGCTTGGCGCACTCGCTGAACAGCAGCAGCGGTGCGACCCGCAGGTATTCCATGACTTCCATGTAATCGTTCTCGCCATCTTCCGACTCTTCCAGGGCGTTCTGCACCTGGGAGATGGCAGAGAGATCCTGCAACACTTCCATGGCCTCTGCACTGAGCGCGGTGTCGCGGGCCGTCAGGCCGAAGCCGCCGAGGAAGCCCTGGCACCACTGGCCCAGTGCGGCGGCGCGTTCGCTCAGCGGCGCGTCGTCGGAGGGCAGCAGCAGAACCACGGCGATGTCATCGCCGGACAGCTCGCCCTTGACCATCTCCTGCAGGCCGATCAGGGCCTGGCGCACGCTGTCCTGCGGGGCGCTACCGAGCAGCTCGGCGGCATCCACCAGCCAGCTGTCGGTATCGAAACCGGCACCGGCGCAGCTGCGGCCCAGCAACAGGCCGTGCAATTCAGCGGGGGAGACGGGGTTGGCACTGCTGGCGAGCAGCGCGGCGAAAGCGGTGTACGGGGAGCTGGAAGTCGACATAGATAACTAGGCGCCAGACGGCGCAATCACTAGAATAGAGGCCTCGTATCCTAGCACCGGCAGACGCGGCAAAACCATCCGGGGGTTTGACCCCATGTATGGAGGCGCCTATATAGTCCGGTCATTCCTTGCCTTAGCGAGAGCCCATGGAAGACGCCGATCTGCATGCCCTTACGACCAAGTTGGACCTGCTGCTCCAGCGGGTCGAGCAGCTCAAGGCCCATAACCGACTTCTCCTGGCGAGTGAAAAGTCCTGGCGTGAAGAGCGCGCCCATCTGATCGAAAAGAACGAAATGGCCCGGCATAAGGTCGAATCCATGATTTCGCGCCTGAAAGCCCTGGAGCAGGACTCATGACTCAGTCGAACACCGTAAACGTACAAATCCTCGATAAAGAATATTGCATCGCCTGCCCCCCGGACGAGCGCGCCAACCTGGAGAGCGCTGCGCGCTACCTGGACGGCAAGATGCGCGAGATCCGCTCCAGCGGCAAAGTCATCGGCGCCGACCGGGTTGCCGTGATGGCTGCCCTCAACATCACCCACGACATGCTGCACAAACAGCAGAGCATCGACGTGCAGTCCGGCTCCACCCGCGAACAGGTGCGCGAACTGCTCGCCCGGGTCGACCATGCCCTCGCCGATGACCCGGATAGACAGCCGGGCTGACCGCAGCGCATCAGATTCGTTATACTGGCGACCGCTCCCTGAAGTGTGCGCCAGTTGGTGATGTCCCTGAGCCGATACGCACAAACCCGGGGGTTGCCTGTTGAGGCCGGTGTGCATGTCCGCCTGACGGAAAGCCTTAACGCCTCCTGCAACCTCCACCTTGAACTTTCGGGTTCAAGGGCTAAACCGACAGCGGCACGTCGGGGAGTCACTCTTTCCTAGCTCGCAGCGCCTGAGGCGTCCGGTCCTTGCACCCGACCATGCTCGATACCCGCGACCTTTCCCGCCCTCAGCTGCGTCGCCTGCTGCGCCAACGCCGCCGTGCACTCGACAAGCCGGCCCAGCGCCGCGCCGCCCGTGGTCTCTACCGCCAGCTCGCCCAGCACCCGCTGTTTCGCCGCGCCCGGCACATCGCCCTGTACCTGCCCAATGATGGTGAAATCGATCCGCGGCTGCTCCTGCGTGCGGCACAGCGTCGCGGCAAGGCCACCTACCTGCCGGTACTCAAGCCCTGGCCGCGCACCAAAATGGTTTTCCAGCGCATCGCCCCGAACGAGCCCCTGCTGCCGAACCGTTTCGGAATTCCGGAGCCGCGACGCAACGTCGCACGGCAGCGTGACGTGCGCACCCTGGACCTGGTGCTGATGCCGCTGGTCGGGTTCGATCGGTTTGGGGGGCGCATCGGGATGGGTGGCGGTTTCTATGACCGCAGCCTGAGCTACCGCAGCATGCGCAAAAATTGGCACAAGCCGACGCTATTGGGCCTGGCGCATGAGTGTCAGCAGGTGGATCGACTGGTTCTGGCCAGTTGGGACGTGCCGCTCGCGGCGACAGTGACGGACAGGGGCTGGTACTGATTTTTGGTGCCGCGATCCATGCGGCGCCTGGCGTCTTCGGGCAGACTTACGGCTGCTGGGAGACGTTGATCGGGGCTTGATTCGGACGATCCCACTGACTCTGGGTGTAACCCGTGGTAACCACGCCCAGGGTGAACAGAACGACCAATACCCACAGTATGTCTGGCTTGCGTTTCATTGGATGCCTCCCCCTTCAAGGCATTCGGAGCGCCGTGAACCGGCGACTGTTTTTATGGGCCATGCGGCACTGGCTGGAGCAAAGGCCGGCATTGTCTGCCAGCCGCATTGACCCTGCAATTCCTGGCGCCAAACGGTAACCCGCGGCGCCCATGGCCATCGGTCCGCTGAGCGGACCGAGCGAATGGAGCAAAGTTCATGCCTAACTGGCTGATGAAATCCGAACCCGACGAACTGTCCATCCACGACCTGCAGCGACTCGGCCAGGCCCGGTGGGACGGGGTGCGCAACTACCAGGCGCGCAACTTCGTGCGCAGCATGGCGGTGGGCGATCTGTTCTTCTTCTACCACTCCAGCTGCCCCGAGCCGGGAATCGCCGGCATCGCCCGGATCAGCCAGGCGGCCTACCCCGATCCGACCGCGCTGCAGCCCGACAGCCACTACTTCGATGCCAAGGCCAGTGCCGAGAAGAACCCATGGAGCGCGGTGGACGTGGAATTCGTCGAAGCCTTCAAGGCGGTCATTCCCCTGGCCGAACTGAAAGCACAGAGCGCGCTGTCAGGCCTGGCCCTGGTGCAGAAAGGCAGCCGGCTCTCGGTGATGCCGGTGAGCGACGAGGAGTGGGCGGCGATCCTCGCCCTGCGCTGAGCGGGCGGAACGCCGCGCGGTCAGCGCTGCAGGATCAGGTTGTTGAACAGCAGGTCCTCGACCAGCGGCTTGCCTTCTTCGGCGGTCAGCACCTGCTGCACCTGCTTGAGGGCCTCCTGGCGCAGCAGCTCCTTGGAGTCGGCGGCGCTCAGGCCCTCTTCGGTCTGCTGGGAGAACAGCATCACCAGCTGGTTGCGGATCAGCGGCTCGTGGTGCTTGACCTTGGCTTCGACGTCGGCGCCGGTCACCCGCAGCGACACATCGGCCTTGTAGAACTTCAGCTTGGGGCCGGAACCGAAGTTGCCGACCAGCGCGGGCACCAGGCTGAGGTAGATGACCTGAGGCGCAGCGGCCTTCTCTTCGTCTTCCGACGCATGGGCCGACAGGGTCAGCGACAGGCCAAGCAACAGGGCAATCAGGGCTTTAACCGGCATGGGCTCTCCGTAGGTCCGGGATTCGCCGTGACCACGGCAAACCATCAAAGCGCCTAGCATAGCCACAGCGGCGCGCTTACCCAAGCCCGATGCTTATGCCGGAGTATCAGGCACGGGCATGCTCGTTGACCCCCCTTGCCCCCCACCTACACTGCTTGGCCATAACCCACAGAGGATATGCCCCGATGAAAGCCGTGTTGTGCAAAGCCTTCGGCCCCGCCGAAACCCTGGTCCTGGAAGAGGTGGCCAGCCCGGAAGCGAAGAAGAACGAAGTGCTGCTCGCGGTGCACGCGGCCGGCGTCAACTTCCCCGACACCCTGATCATCGAGGGCAAGTATCAGTTCAAGCCGCCGTTCCCGTTCTCCCCGGGCGGTGAAGCCGCGGGCGTGGTCACGGCGGTGGGCGAGAAGGTCAGCCACCTGAAGGTCGGCGACCGGGTCATGGCACTGACCGGCTGGGGCAGCTTCGCCGAAGAGGTCGCGGTGCCCGGCTACAACGTGATGCCGATCCCGGCACAGATGGACTTCGCCAGCGCCGCCGCCTTCGGCATGACCTACGGCACCTCGATGCACGCCCTCAAGCAGCGCGCCAACCTGCAACCCGGCGAAACCCTGCTGGTGCTCGGCGCCTCTGGCGGCGTCGGCCTGGCGGCGGTGGAAATCGGCAAGGCCATGGGCGCCAAAGTGATCGCCGCGGCGAGCAGTGCTGAAAAACTGGAAGTCGCCAAGGCCGCCGGTGCCGACGAGCTGATCAATTACACCGAGAGCAGCCTCAAGGACGAAGTGAAGCGCCTGACCGGCGGCCAGGGTGCCGACGTGATCTACGACCCGGTCGGCGGCGACCTGTTCGACGCGGCCATCCGCAGCATCGCCTGGAACGGTCGCCTGCTGGTGGTGGGTTTCGCCAGCGGACGCATCCCGGAACTGCCGGTCAACCTCACCCTGCTCAAGGGCGCGGCAGTGGTCGGGGTGTTCTGGGGCTCCTTCGCCCAGCGCCAGCCCCAGGACAACGCGGCCAACTTCCAGCAGCTGTTCGCCTGGCACGCCGAAGGCAAGCTCAAGCCACTGGTGTCGCAGACCTTCCCGCTGGAACAGGCGGCCAAGGCCATCGACACCCTCGGCCAGCGCAAGGCCGTGGGCAAGGTGGTGGTGCAGGTGCGCTGACCCTCAGCCGCCTGCGGGCAGGCTATCCAGGTGGTGCGGGCCGATCTCGGCGGAGCCGGCCAGCAACAGCGCAAAATGAATGACGTTTTCCAGCTCGCGGGTGTTGCCCGGCCAGCGGTGCGCTTCCAGCACCTGCTGCGCCGCCAGGCTGATCGCCGGAATGGCGATGCCCAGGCGCTGGGCATGGATACCGAGAAAGTATTCGGCCAGCGGCAGGATATCCCCCACCCGCTCGCGCAACGCGGGAAAGCGCAATTGCCCGTCGCAGAGGTAGGCATATAGCCGCTCGTTGAAGGTCCCGGCCGCCACGGCGCGGCTCAGGTCGATGCTGCTGGCCGCCAGCATCCGCACATCCACCGGAATCGCATGGGAGGCCCCCACCCGGTACACCTCGCGGGTTTCCAGCGCCGCCAGCAGCTTGATCTGCTGCGCCTGGTTCAGGTCAGCGATCTCATCCAGGTACAGCGTCCCGCCATTGGCCGAACCGAACCAGCCGGCCCGGCTGCTGACCGCCCCCGGGTAGGCGCCCGGCGTGTGCCCGAACAATTCCGCTTCGCCCCACTGCGGGCTGATCGCCGCACAGCTGACCGAGACGAACAGGCCGCCCCGCTCGCTCTGCCGGTGGATATGTCGCGCCAGCAACTCCTTGCCGGTCCCGGTCTCGCCCAGGATCAGCAGCGGTTGAGTGCCCGGCGCCAGGGCATCGGCCTGCTCGCGCAGGCGGCGCGACAGCGGGTCGACGAACACCAGCGCCTTGGCCCGGATGCTCAGCGGGCTGCGTTCGGTGTCGGCAAAGGTCAGCGGCGCCTGGTCGGCGAATCCAGGAGAGGTCATGGCAATTCTCGGAAAAAACGGGAGGCAGCGAGCGCGGTGATCAATGCGCCCGCATGGGAATCAGGCGCGTTGGCGGTGCGTGTGTTCGATGCGGTGCTGCAGGCGATAGAGGTAGGCGAAACCCTGCTCCCAGCGCTGGTGGCCGGAGGTGACATTGATGTGCCCGGCGCCGCTGAGAATCGCCACATCGCTGCCCCAGTCGCGGGCCAGTTCGATGGCCCGGGCCGCGCTGGCGGCGCTGTCGTTGTCCGAGCCGACCAACTGGCTGGCGAAGGGCAGCAATGACGTGGGGATCGGCGCGAAGCCACGCAAGGCGTCCGGGCAGTTGGGACGCTGCACGTCCGCCGGGGCGACCAGCAGGGCCCCGCGCACCCGGCGCAACAGCGACACCGGCGCCTGCGCGGCCCAGTGCGCCACGGTGATGCAACCCAGGCTGTGGGCAATGAGGATCGCCGGGCGCGGGTCCGCGGCGATGCTGCGCTGCAGTTCGGCCACCCAGTCTTCACGGCGCGGCGTCAGCCAGTCGGCCTGCTCGACCCGCGCGCTGTTCGGCAGGCTGCGTTGCCAGTGGCTTTGCCAATGCTCGTCGGACGAGCCTTGCCAGCCCGGCACGATGAGGTAGCGGATCGATTCACTGCGCATTGGCGAAGTCTCCAGAAGGGTGCGTGCTGGCAGTGTAGGCAGCGCTAGGAGATATCAAAAAGAATAAGAATTCATTTGCTTATTCCACAAAAGAAATTCGCTCACGCCTCCTTATGAGCACGTCGCATATTATTTTAAGGAATATAAATGTTCTTAAACAGTATTTTTAAGAATATTCGGACTTGCCTAGTATCCGCTCCACACCCGCCACAGGCCGTACGAGAACGCATTGAGCGGGGCATTCCAAGGAGCACAAGAACATGACCGCAACCCTGCGAAACCTCGAAGGCCAGGACGAAGCAAGCATCCTGCGCGAGATCCAGAGTGCCCTGCATGGCCTGAAATTCGGTTCGGTGGAGATCACCGTACACAACGGCCAGGTGGTGCAGATCGAGCGCAAGGAAAAATTCCGTTTGCAGCCGCCCACCGGCAAGAACACCTGATCGACCGACCATGAGCCCGACTGGACAACCGGAGGGCGTGACCATGAATCCCGTAACCGCCATGAACACGCTTAGCCGGTACTGCAGCTGTTGCCCGCGAATGTGCCGCTGAATCCTCGACACCTTACTCGCCAACACAAAAATTTGACTCTATTAGGAGCTGCACCATGTCCATCCGTCGTTTCGCTCTCGCCGCCCTCGCCAGCGCCCTGGTCGCCGGCCCGGTTTCCGCACAGACCCTGCTCAACGTGTCCTACGACCCGACCCGTGAGCTGTACGTCGAATTCAACAAGGCCTTCAACGCCCACTGGCAAGCCCAGGGCAACGAAGCCCTGACCATCCAGCAATCCCACGGTGGCTCGGGCAAACAGGCCCGCGCGGTGATCGACGGCCTGCAGGCCGACGTGGTGACCCTGGCCCTGTCCGGCGACATCGACGCGATCAACCTGAACCAGCAGTTGATCGACCCGAAATGGCAGTCCCGCCTGGCCGACAACAGCACCCCGTACACCTCCACCATCGTGTTCCTGGTGCGCAAGGGCAACCCGAAAGGCATCAAGGACTGGGATGACCTGGTCAAGGATGGCGTGGAAGTCATCACCCCGAACCCGAAAACCTCCGGCGGCGCTCGCTGGAACTTCCTGGCCGCCTGGGCCTTCGCCAAGAAGAAGTACGGCAACGACGAAAAAGCCCTGGAATTCGTGACCGAGCTGTACCGTCACGCCCCGGTGCTGGACACCGGCGCCCGTGGCTCGACCATCAGCTTCGTCCAGCGTGGCCTGGGCGACGTGCTGCTGGCCTGGGAGAACGAAGCCTACCTGTCGCTGGCCGAAGAAGGCGGCGACCAACTGGAAATCGTCACCCCGTCGCTGTCCATCCTGGCCGAGCCGCCAGTGGCCGTGGTCGACAAGAACGTCGACCGCAAGGGCACCCGCAAGGTCGCCGAAGCCTACCTGCAGTACCTGTACACCGAAGAAGGCCAGCGCATCGCCGCGAAGAACTTCTATCGCCCCCGCAATGCCGAAGTGGCCGCCGAGTTCAAGGACCAGTTCAAGGACCTGGAGCTGGTCACCATCGACAAGGATTTCGGTGGCTGGGCTGCCGCACAACCGAAGTACTTCGATGACGGCGGCGTGTTCGACGACATCTTCAAGAAGATCAACCAGTAACCCCTGACTGATCGGCAGGCCCCCACGTCTCGCGACGCTGGGGGCCTCGCTCTGCGGACCTGTACAAAAGGACTCCCCATGTCTCGTCGAACCTCCTCGGTCATACCCGGCTTCGGGCTGACTCTGGGCTACACGATCACCTACCTGGCGCTGATCGTACTGATCCCGCTGGGTGCCATGTTCCTCTATTCCCTGCAGCTGACGCTGGATCAGTGGTGGAACCTGATCACCAACCGTCAGGTGCTGTTCTCCCTCAAGCTGTCGTTCGGCACCGCCCTGGCGGCGGCGCTGCTCAACGGCATCCTCGGCACCGTCATTGCCTGGGTCCTGGTGCGCTACACCTTCCCGGGCCGGCGCCTCATCGATGCCATGGTGGACATGCCGTTCGCCCTGCCGACCGCGGTGGCCGGTATCGCCCTGACCGCGCTGTACGCGCCCAATGGCCTGATCGGTTCGCTGTTCCCGTTCAAGATCGCCTACACCCCGCTGGGCATCACCCTGGCCCTGGTGTTCGTGACCCTGCCGTTCGTGGTGCGCACCCTGCAGCCGGTATTGGCCGACATCCCCAAGGAAGTCGAAGAAGCCGCCGCCTGCCTGGGCGCCAAGCCGCTGCAGGTGTTCTGGCACGTGCTGCTGCCGAGCCTGCTGCCCGCCTGGCTCACCGGTTTCGCCCTGGCCTTCGCCCGTGGCGTCGGCGAGTACGGCTCGGTGGTGTTCATCGCCGGCAACATCCCGTTGCGCACCGAGATCCTGCCGCTGCTGATCGTCTCCAAGCTGGACCAGTACGACTACCCGGGCGCCACCGCCATCGGCGTGATCATGCTCGTGGTCTCGTTCATCCTGCTGCTGCTGATCAACATCCTGCAGCGCCGCATCCAGCCGCAACTCTGAGGAGCCCGTCATGAGCCTTGCAACCCTTGGCAAGAACACGGCGCGCCCGGTGCGCCGCTCCCCCGGCGCCATCGCCCTGATCGTGGTGGCCTGGGCCGTGTTCGCGGTGATCCTGCTGCTGCCGCTGTACATCGTCGTCACCCAGGGCCTGAGCCGTGGCCTGGAGTTCTTCTGGGAGGCGATCCGCGAGCCGGATGCCATTTCCGCCCTGAAGCTGACTCTTTTGGCCACGGCCATCTCGGTACCGCTGAACCTAGTGTTCGGCGTGGCCGCCGCCTGGTCGGTGACCAAGTTCGAATTCCGCGGCAAGAGCATCCTGGTGACCCTGATCGACATGCCGTTCTCGGTCTCGCCGGTGGTCGCCGGCCTGATCTACGTGCTGCTGTTCGGTGCCCAGAGCAAACTGGCGCCCTACCTGCAGGACCAGAACCTGCAGATCATCTATGCCGTGCCGGGTATCGTCCTGGCGACCATCTTCGTGACCTTCCCCTTCGTGGCGCGCGAACTGATCCCCCTGATGGAGGAACAGGGCACCACCGAAGAAGAGGCCGCACGCCTGCTCGGCGCCAATGGCTGGCAGATGTTCTGGCATGTCACGCTGCCTAACGTAAAATGGGCGCTGATTTACGGCGTGGTGCTCTGCACGGCGCGGGCGATGGGTGAGTTCGGGGCGGTGTCGGTGGTGTCCGGCCACATCCGCGGTTACACCAACACGCTGCCACTGCACATCGAAATTCTCTACAACGAGTACAACATCGTCGCCGCGTTCAGCGTGGCCATTCTGTTGCTGGTCATGGCCCTGGTCGTGTTGCTGCTTCGCCAGTGGAGCGAAGCGCGCCTGAGCCGGCAGCTCAAGGCCAACAAGGACGATTGATTCATTCCGCCGGCTGCGCCTGACGCAGCCCCCGGTAATACGAGATCAGCAGGTAAAACCATGAGTATCGAAGTTCAAGGCATCAACAAGCACTTTGGCCAGTTCAAGGCGCTCAACGACATCAACCTGAACATCAACAGCGGCGAGCTGGTGGCACTGCTCGGCCCGTCCGGCTGCGGCAAGACCACGCTGCTGCGCATCATCGCCGGCCTGGAAACCCCGGACACCGGCAACATCGTGTTCCACGGCGAAGACGTCTCCGAGCACGACGTGCGCGACCGCAAGGTCGGCTTCGTGTTCCAGCACTACGCCCTGTTCCGCCACATGACCGTGTTCGACAACGTCGCCTTCGGCCTGCGCATGAAGCCAAAAGGCGAGCGCCCGAACGAAAACGTGATCAAGAAGAAGGTCCACGACCTGCTGGACCTGGTGCAGCTCGACTGGCTGTCCGACCGCTACCCGGAGCAGCTCTCCGGTGGCCAGCGCCAGCGTATCGCCCTGGCCCGCGCCCTGGCGGTGGAACCGAAAGTGCTGCTGCTCGACGAACCCTTCGGCGCCCTCGATGCCAAGGTGCGCAAGGAACTGCGCCGCTGGCTGGCCCGCCTGCACGAAGAAGTGCACCTGACCTCGGTGTTCGTGACCCACGACCAGGAAGAAGCCATGGAAGTGGCCGACCGCATCGTGGTGATGAATAAGGGCGTGGTCGAGCAGATCGGCTCGCCGGCGGAAGTCTACGAGAAGCCGGCCAGCGATTTCGTCTACCACTTCCTGGGTGACGCCAATCGCCTGTACGTCGGCGACGACCACCACGTGCTGTTCCGCCCGCACGAAGTGCACCTGTCCGCCGAACCGCAGGACGATCACCAGGCCGCCGAAGTGCGCGACATCCGCCCGCTGGGCGCCATCACCCGGGTGACCCTCAAGGTCGAAGGCCAGGACGAGCTGATCGAAGCCGAAGTGGCCAAGGATCACCTCAGCCTGGACAACCTCAGCCGCGGCGCCACGCTGTACTTCAAACCCAAGGCGGGTCAGCCGGTCGCCCAGCCCACCACCCAGGGCTGATTGCGTTTAGTCGAGGGAAGGGCTCTGACCGCTCGCGGCTAAAGCCCCTCCCACGCGCCGGCTCGTGTTGTGGGAGGGCTTCAGCCGCGAGTTTCATCGCCGTTGAAGCCCCTTCTGCGTTCCACCGCCAGCGATTCCGCTCGGCTCCCCGCTATAGCTACTGCGCAATCGCGCCGATCACCTGCCGTCCTTCGGGCGACACATGCAACGCCCGCGAGCTGTTCGACGGCCGCACCCAGCCCGCTTCCTTGCAGCGCAGCAGCAACGCCGCGCCAATCGCGCCGCCCAGGTGCGGCTTGCGTTCGCTCCAGTCCGGGCAGGCACAGGCCAGTTGCCGGCGCCGTTGCGCCACGGCCGGTACGTCGATGCCCAAGGCCTGCAGGCCCTGGGTACCGGCGTCGGTGATGGTCACCCGTTTGCCATCCTGCGCCAGCCAGCCGGCGGCGCTCATCCGTTCGAACACCCCCACTGCCAGCTCGCCGGCCAGGTGGTCGTAACAGGTGCGCGCCTCGCGCATGGCCATCGGCGTGCCGCGAGAGGCCGGCACCACGCGGCTCTTGCGCGGCAGGGTGGCGAGCGCCGCACCGGCCAGCGCCTCCACCGCCTGCCCCACCTCGGGGCCTGCGAGCGCGTAGTAGCGGTTACGGCCGTGGCTCTGCTGCACCAGCAGGCCGCCTTCGGTGAGCTTGGCCAGGTGCGCGCTGGCCGATGACGGCGACAGGCCGGCCAGCAAGGCCAGCTCCCCCGCCGGGCGCGCGCTGCCATCCATCAGGGCCCAGACCATGGCGGCACGGCCGGGGTCGGCGAGCAGAGCGGCAACGGAGCTGATGCCAGGGCTGTATTCCATAGTTCACTCCACGACGAAACATGGTGGTCGTACGCTGACGATACTGGCAGCGAAATCCATCACGTGCCACCCAAGGAGAGACCATGCTCGCCGTGATCTTCGAAGCCCAGGCCTGCCCCGACCAGCAGCACGCCTACCTGGACCTCGCCGCCGCCCTGACCCCCTTGTTGGCGGGGCGCGACGGCTTTATTGCCATCGAACGCTTCCAGAGCCTGACGAATCCGGGCAAGGTGCTGTCCCTGTCGTTCTGGCGCGACGAAGCGGCCATCGCCGCCTGGCGCCAGCAGGAAACGCACCGCCAGGCGCAGGCCGCCGGCCGCAGCCACCTGTTCAGCGACTACCGCCTGCGTATCGCCAGTGTGCTGCGCGACTACGGCATGCACTCACGCGACCAGGCGCCCACGGACAGCCTGCTCATTCACCGCTCGGAGCCCCTTGCATGATCACCTTCGACAGCCTTGCCGGTTACCTGCCGCTGATCCTCTTCACCTTCCTGCTCGCCGGCATGGTCAAGGGCGTGGTGGGCCTGGGCCTGCCCACCATCGCGGTGGGCCTGCTCGGTCTGGTGATGACGCCCATGCAGGCGGCTGCCTTGCTGATCGTGCCGTCGCTGGTGACCAACATCTGGCAGCTCGCCGATGGCCGCAGCCCGCTGCCCATGCTGCGCCGCCTGTGGCCGATGCTGGTGGGCATCGTGATCGGCACGCTGCTCATGGGGTTGCTGGTGCAGAGCGCCGACATGCCCCAGGCCACCCGCTGGCTCGGTGTCGCCCTGCTGGTGTATGCGGTGCTCGGCCTGGCCTCGATCCGCTTTCACGTGGCCCCAGCCCATGAGCAGTGGCTGGCGCCGCTGATCGGTGCCGTAACGGGGGCGATCACCGCCCTGACCGGGGTATTCGTGATCCCGGCGGTGCCCTACCTGCAGGCCATCGGCCTGGAGAAGGACGACCTGGTGCAGGCGCTCGGTATTTCCTTCACCGTCTCCACCCTGGCCCTGGCGGTGAGCCTGGGCCACAGCGGCGAGCTGCTGCAGCCGGCGGTCCTCGGCATGTCAGCCCTGGCCCTGCTGCCCGCCCTGCTGGGCATGGCCGGCGGCCAGTGGCTGCGCAAGCGCATCAGCCCGGAGCGCTTCAAACGCTGGTTCTTCATCGGCCTGCTGCTGCTCGGTGCCGACCTGGCGCTGCGCGGCGGTTTCTGAACCGGGGCCGGCGGGAGGGCAACCCTCCCGCCTTGCCACCCCTCACAGCGCGACCGCGCGGGACTGGCGCAGGCCGAACCACTGCAGCTCGGCCAGCAGCCCTACCACCACGGCCTGGCCGATGATGAACACGTAACCGAACAGGTTCGGGCTGACCCAGCCGAGCACCAGCAGCATCACGCTTTCGATCACCCACAGGGTGTTCAGGGTGATCACCGCCCACACCGCCAGGCGATGCAACTGCGGCTGGCGCGACAGCCAGAACAGCAGGCCGCCCAGGGGCAGCAGGATCAGCGCGCTGGCCATCAGCAGCAGACGCGGCAGGTCGAGGAAACCGACCAGCCAGTTGGCGCTCAGTACCAGCAGCAGGCCGGTGGAGATACCCAGCAGACCGTCGGCCAACAGGGCATTGCGCAGCAGCGGGGAAGGTTGCACGTGGCTCATGATGTTTCTCCTGGCTCGGCACCGGGATTGGTGCGTGGTCCTAGAATCGATCCGGCGCTGACGGGCGTCGATTACCTGCCAGGTAATGGCCGGCATGACGCCGCTGGACTATCGTGCAGGCCATGAACAACTCCCAGACCGCCGGCGCCCTGTTGCGCCAATGGCGCCAGCGGCGCCGCCTCAGCCAGCTCGACCTCGCCTGCGAGGCCGAGATTTCCACGCGCCACCTGAGCTTCGTGGAAACCGGCCGCTCCCACCCCAGCCGCGAGATGCTGCACCTGGCCGAACAGCTGGACATTCCCCTGCGCGAACGTAACCGCCTGCTCGGCGCGGCAGGCTACGCGCCGCTGTACAGCCAGCACGCACTGCAGGACCCGGCCCTCGACGCCGCGCGCAGCGCCATCGAGCAACTGCTCAAGGCCCACGAGCCCTACCCGGCCATGACCATCGACCGACACTGGAACCTGCTGGCGGCCAACGCCTCGGTGGGGCCGTTCCTGGCCGGGCTGGCGCCGCACCTGCTCGGCCCGCCGCTGAACGTGATGCGCGTGTCGCTGCACCCGGACGGCCTGGCGCCACGCATCGTCAACCTGGCGCAATGGCGCGCCCACCTGCTGGCCCGGCTGCGCAACGACATCGCCATCAGCGGTGACGAGCAGTTGCAGGCGCTGCTCGACGAACTGCTCACCTACCCCGCCCCCGACGACGCCGATGAGCATGACCACAGCACCGTGCTCACGCCGCTGCAGTTTCGCACCGACGAGGGCGTGCTCAGCCTGATCGGCACCATCACCGTGTTCGGCACGCCCAACGACGTGACCCTGTCCGAACTGGCCCTGGAAACCTTCTTTCCTGCCGACGCCGCCAGCGCCGATTACCTGCGCAAACTGGCCGCCCCACAGCCCGCCCGCGACGGTTGAACCGTTTCGCTGGCGCTGGTTTTCCGACGAAATCACTCTTTGGGGTAATTTCCACCGGCCGAGGAGGCACTACCCTATAGGCAGCGGAAAACCCCGCTACCCCTCCATCCGCCTGCTCACAAGAATAATAAGGAGCACCTGGGAATGCGTTCCAAGCCGTTGTTTCACAAGTGCATTGTCTGGGCCTTCGGGCTACTCGCGAGCCTCTCGCCAATCGCCCTCGCCGAAGCGGCGAGCCCCCAGGAACAGGCCCAGGTACACGCCAGCCGCGCCACCAGCAGCCTGATGCTGTTACGGGGCGAAGGCTTTCAGAAGGTCCATCAGGAGCGCCTGGAAACCGATCTCCAGGCGCTGGATGCCGCGTTGCAGAGCCTGACCAACCCCAGTGGCGACCTCGCCACCCGCCACCAGGAGCTTGTTACCCTGCTGCGCCAGGGTGTTTCCTTCGGCCCCAACGAAGACGACGTGCCCTGGAGCTACACCCAGGCCCTGAGCAAGGGCCTGCGCGAATTCCTCCAGGCCGTGCGCGAGCAGCCGCAGAACGACGGCAGCGAGCTGGCGGCCAAGGTCGAATACCTGGCGGTGCAATACCTCAGCCGCTCCTACGTCGGCACGTTCGAGATCGCCCGCGAGCTGCCGGACACCTACCTCGGCCAGGACGAACGCCTGCTGGTGCCGTCCGTCGACGAGGAGCTGTCTGCCCTGGATGAGAAGGCCAACCCGGATGTGGCCAAGCTGAAGGTGCGCTGGGAATACCTGAAGGCCGCGCTGAGCGACATGAACAGCAAGAGCAACACCCTGGAAAGTGTGTCCGGTCGGCCGTTCGCCCCCATCACCGTGGACCGCCACAGCCGGGCGCTGACCAGCCAGTGGATGCGCATGAACTGAGGCCCGCCGGGCGGCGGGCCGAAAGGGGGCGGGCGCTCAGCCCAGCCTGAACGTCACGCCGTGGCGTTCTTCTCGCGGATGCAGGTCGGGCCGGCACGCTCGACCACCACGTGCTCCACCTCGCGGCGCAGGCCCAGCAGGAAGCCCAGCTCCGCCACCACGAACAGCGGCCCGACGATCAGGCCGGACAGGTCATCGACGAACGCCGGCTTGCGGCCCTCGTAGTAGTGGCCGACGAACTGGATGATCCAGCCCACCACGAACAGCCCCAGGCCCACGCCCAGCCACTGGGCGGTGGATTGCACCGCCAGCGCGGCGCCGGTCCAGACACTCAGCCACAGCAGCACCGCCATCACCAGGCCGAAACGCAGGTCCAGGCGGAAATAGAACACGGCCGCCGCCAGGGCCACCAGCGCCGCGGGCGATACCCACAGGCCGAGCAGCTCGAAGCCGGGGCGCGACAGCAGGACGGCCACCGCCAGGAAGATCATCGGGATGCCGACGAAATGGGTGGCGATGTTGCGGCGGTCGCGGTGGTAGGTCGCGTACTGCGCCAGGTGATCAGTCAGTGTTTTCATTGTTGTTGTCCTCAAATCGAACAGGCCAGAGGATAATGACGCCAACCGGTCGCGCCGCACTGTCAGCTAGCCGACAAACCCTGGAGCCCCGATGCCCGAACACGCTCACTACCGCGCCCGCGTGCGCGAAGGCCACTGGTTCAGCGCCCTGCCGGCGGAGCTGCAGGACGCCTTGCTGGCCGCGGCCCAGGTGCAGCACCTGGAAGCCGGCCAGCGCCTGTTCCGCCGCGGCGATGCGGCCAGCGGGCTGTATGCGGTGGTCGAGGGCGCCATGCGCATCGGCGCGGTCAGCCGGAACGGCAAGGAAGCGCTGCTGACGCTGATCGAGCCGCCCTACTGGTTCGGCGAGATCTCCCTGTTCGATGGCCAGCCGCGCACCCACGACGCCTTCGCCGAAAGCGCCAGCACCCTGCTGCTGGTGCCCCAGGCCAGCCTGCTCGCCCTGCTCGAGCGCGAACCCCGCTACTGGCGCGACTTCGCCCTGCTGATGAGCCACAAGCTGCGCCTGGCCTTCAATGCCCTGGAAGAGATGAGCCTGCTGCCGGCCGCACCGCGCCTGGCCCGGCGCCTGCTGCTGATTGCCGAGAACTACGGCGAGGGCGAACCGCGCCGCGTCATCCACCTGGCCCAGGAACAGCTGGCGCTGATGCTGGCCCTGTCGCGGCAGACCACCAACCAGATTCTCAAGGAGCTGGAAGCCCAGGGCATCGTGCGCCTGACCTACGGCGAAATCGAAATCCTCGACCTGCAACGGCTGCGCGGCCATGCCCGCTAGGGTCATGGCGAACTAATGGCCACGCACCCGGTCTATTGCAGCCCTTTACCAGAGCCCGCACTCCCGATGCCCGACCCCACGCCCTCGCCCAACCCGCCCACCTCTCTGCCGCTGGTCCTGGCCGGCCCGCTGTTGCGGCGCATGCAACCGGAGCGCGTGGTGCTGTGGCTGGTGGGCTCGCGGCAGCTGGACCTGACCCTGCGCCTGGATGCGGACGGCGACACGGCGCAGGACCATCGCCTGGACGAACAGCAGTGCCAGGTGGTGCAGGTGGGCGAGCGGGCCTTCCTGCACCTGATCGACCTGACCCTCGACACGCCGCTGCCCTGTGACGTGCGCATCGACTACGACCTGCTGATCGCCAGCGACGAGCAATCGCCTCTGGGCATCGCCGACTGGGCGCCACACCTGCTTTATGAGGGCGCCGAGCGCCCGAATTTCGTCCTGCGCGAACGCATCGACCAGGTGCTGCACGGCTCCTGCCGCAAGCCGCACCACTGCGCGCCGGACGGCCTGCTCTGCGTCGACCGCCTGCTGGCCAAGCCCCACGAGCCCCGGCAGCGGCCCAACCTGCTGCTGATGAGCGGCGACCAGGTGTACGCCGACGATGTGGCCGGCCCCATGCTGCGGGCGATCCACCAGGTCATCGCGGCCCTGGGCCTGTTCGGCGAGCGCCTCGAAGGCGCGGTGGTCGACGACAGCGAAGCGCTGTACCAGCACCCGGCCAGCTACTACCAGCGCGCCGAGCTGCTGCCAGCCCTGGCCACCAACGAGACCCTGCGCGAGAAATTCTTCGGCGGCGTGGAAAAGCCGATCTTCACCAGCAACACCGCCGACAACCACCTGGTGACCTTCGCCGAGGTCCTGGCCATGTACCTGCTGGTCTGGTCACCGACGCCCTGGACCCTGCTCGACACCGAGATGCCCGAGCTGACCCCGGAGGAAACCGAGCGCTACCAGGACGAGCGCGGCCGCGTCGAAGCCTTCCGCAGCGGCCTGGGCCAGGTGGCTCGGGCGCTGGCGCACATCCCGACGCTGATGATCTTCGACGACCACGACGTCACCGACGACTGGAACCTGTCCGCCTCCTGGGAGCAGGTCGCCTATGGCCACCCGTTCTCCAAGCGCATCATCGGCAACGCGCTGATCGCCTATCTGCTGTGCCAGGGCTGGGGTAACAACCCCGATGCCTTCACCGAGCCGCTGCAGGCGATCCAGGCCATGACCCGCGGCCGCGACGCCGAGAACCACCTGGACGCCAGCGCGCAGGATGAGCTGATCGAAACGCTGCTGAGCTTTCACCAGTGGCAGTACGTGCTGCCCACCACGCCGGCCTTGGTGGTGCTCGACACCCGCACCCGGCGCTGGCGCAGCGAACGCAACCTGAAGCGGCCGTCCGGGCTGCTGGACTGGGAAGCGCTGTGCGAATTCCAGCAGGACCTGCTCGACCACCCCAGCGCGATCATCGTTTCGCCGGCGCCGATGTTCGGCGTCAAGCTGATCGAAACCATCCAGCGGGTCTTCAGCTGGGCCGGCCACCCGCTGATGGTCGACGCGGAAAACTGGATGGCCCACCGTGGCGCCGCCCAGGTGATGCTGAACATCTTCCGCCACTCGCGCACGCCGGGGCATTACGTGATCCTCTCGGGTGACGTGCATTACTCCTTCGTCTACGAGGTGCTGATCCGCCAGCGCAAGCGCGGCCCACACATCTGGCAGATCACCAGCAGCGGCCTGAAGAACGAATTCCCACCGCGCCTGCTGGACTGGTTCGACCGCCTCAACCGCTGGCTGTACGCACCCTGGTCGCCGCTGAACTGGCTGACCAAGCGTCGCCGCATGCAGGTGGTGCCGCGCATCCCGTCGCGCAGCAAGGCCGGCGAGCGCCTGTGGAACGGCGCCGGCGTCGGCCAGGTGTTCTTCAACGACCAGGGCCAGCCCTGCGACGTCATCCAGCACAACGCCGACGGTTCCCCCCCCGTGGCCTTCGTCGACGACCGCGACGAAGCGCGGGAGCTGCAATCGCAGCGCACCTAGCACGCCTCGAGTGGTCCCCCGTGGGAGGGGCTTTAGCCGCGAGCGTGTGCAATCGCCGCTGAAGCGCCTCCCACACGCCCATCACCGACACGACCCTCAGCCGCAACGCACCTGACACCGGAGCGCGCCCTGTAGGAGCGGGCTTGCCCGCGAGCGTTTGTTCCGACCATCACCTCGATGCTGGCCATGACGCCGTCGAGCTCGCAGCTGAAGCCGCTCCTACAGGTTGTGCACCTCCACGACAGAGACCATAGGGTGGAAAACCGCAAAGCGTTTTCCACCACGACCCTCAGCCGCAACGCACCTGACACCAGAGCGCATCCTGTAGGAGCGGGCTTGCCCGCGAGCGTTTGTTCCGACCATCACCTCGGTGCTGGCCATGACGCCGTCGAGCTCGCGGCTGAAGCCGCTCCTACAGGTTGTGCACCTCCACGGCAGAGACCGTAGGGTGGAAAACCGCGAAGCGTTTTCCACCACAACCCTCAGCGCAGCTTTTCCAGCATCTGGTAGTACCACATGCCCGCGGCCAGCATCGGGTTGCCGAGCACGTCGCCCAGGGGCACCTTGATGTGCGAGCAGCCAGCGAAGGTGTCGAACTGCTCCAGGGTGCCGGTCAGGGCGTTGGCCATGATCTCGCCCATGATGTGGGTGGTGGCTATGCCATGGCCGGAGTAGCCCTGGCAGTACCAGACGTTGTCCGAGAGCTTGCCGAGCTGCGGGATGCGGTTGATGACGATGCCCATGGCGCAGCTCCACTGGAAGTCGATCGCCACGCCCTTGAGTTGCGGGAAGGTGCGTTCGATGCCCGGTCGCAGCTCCGCCGCGATGTCCCGCGAATCGCGGCCCGAGTAGTTGCAGCCGCCGCCGAACAGCAGGCGTTTGTCGGCGGTCAGGCGGTAGTAGTCGAGCACGAAGCGGCAGTCGTACACCGCCAGGTCTTGGGGGTTGAGCTGCTCGGCCAGCTCGCCCAGAGGCGCGGTGGTGACGATGCCGCCCATGGCCGGGAAGATCATGCCCTTGAGCTTTTTCGCCTCCAGCTTGTGGTACACGTCGCCGGCCAGCAGCACCTGGCGGGCGTTGATCCGCCCCTGTTCGGTGATCACCGCCGGCCGCACACCGTGCACGATATCCAGCACCGGCGAGTGCTCGAAGATCAGTGCCCCCAGGCTCTCGGCGGCGCGGGCTTCGCCGATGCACAGGTTGAGCGGATGCAGGTGCATGTTGCGGGTGTTCTTCAGCGCGCCGCTGTAAAGGTCGCTGGCCAGGTGGTTGCGCACGCCTTCGCGATCGAGCAGGGTCACGCTGTCGCCCATGCCGCGGCGCAACGCCTCTTCGTAGCTGTTGGCCAGCTCGTCCATGTGCGCCGGTTTCATGGCCGCGTGCAGGTGGCCGTGCTTGAGGTCGCAGTCGATGCCGTAGCGGGCCACGCGGTTCTTGATGATGTCGTGGCCGCGCCAGCGCAGGTGCCAGATGAAGTCATCCACCTCGCTGCCCAGGCGGTTGCGCATCTGCTTGCGCATGGCTTCGTCGCCGGACAAGCTGCCAGTGACCTGGCCGCCGTTGCGCCCGGTGGCGCCCCAGCCGATCTTCTGCGCCTCGACGATGGCGACCTTGAGGCCGCGCTCGGCCAATTCCACCGCGCTGGCGACCCCGGTGAAGCCGCCGCCGATGATCACCACATCGACACTGACCTCGCCTTGCAGGGTCGGGTAATCGGTGTCCTGGTTGAGGGTGGCGCTGTAGTAGGACGGGCAGCGCTCTGCCGCGGGAATGGCGGCCTGGATAATGGCATTCATGGGGAAATCCTTCTCGGCGCGCCGGGCGCACCGTGGGTATTCGGGTTGGGCGTTTGGTGGATAACCTCGACGCGTTATCCACACTACGAACGGTGGACAAGCTGCGCGTTGTCCACCCTACGTCATGACATTCCGGTCAGGCCTGGGTCAGGTACCAGCGCCAGTCCTGCTCGCTAACCTCGGCCATGAACTGCCGGTACTCGGCGCGCTTGACCGCCAGGTACACGCCCAGGAAGGCGCTGCCCAGGGCTTCGCGGGCCCAGCTGGAACGTTCCAGCGCCTGCAGCGAGGTCAGCCAGTCGGTGGGCAGCAGTTCCTGGGCCTGCTCGTAGCCGTTGCCCTCCACCGGGTCGCCCGGGTCGAGGTCCTCGCGGATGCCGCGGTGGATGCCGGCCAGGATCGCCGCCGCCGCGAGGTAGGGGTTGGCGTCGGCGCCGCAGATACGGTGTTCGATATGCCGGGTATTGGCTGGGCCACCGGGCACGCGCAGCGACACGGTACGGTTATCCACACCCCAGGTCGGGGCCAGGGGCGCGTAGCTGTTGGCCTGGAAGCGCCGGTAGGAGTTGGCGTTAGGGCAGAACAGCAGCAGCGAATCGAGCAGCGAGGCGAGCATGCCGCCCACCGCCTGGCGCAGCAGCGGCGTGCCGGCCGGGTCTTCGGCGGCGAACAGGTTGCGGCCCTCGGCATCGGCCAGGCTGACGTGCATGTGCATGCCGGTGCCGGCCAGGTGATCGAAGGGTTTGGCCATGAAACACGCCTGCATCCCATGCGTGTGCGCCACCCCCTTGACCAGCCGCTTGTAACGCACCGCCTGGTCCATCGCCAACAGCGCATCGCCGTGCTCCAGGGTGATCTCCACCTGGCCCGGGGCGTATTCGGAAATCGCCGTGCGCGCCGGAATGCCCTGGGCCTTGCATGCCGCGTAGAGGTCCGCCAGGAACGGCTCGATCTGCTCCAGCTCGCGCAAGCCATAGACCTGGGTCTGCCGCGGGCGCTGGCCATCGGCATCCAGCGCAGGTTGCGGGCAACCGGCGGCGTCGCGCTTCTGGTCGAGCAGGTAGAACTCCAGCTCGCAGGCCATCACCGGGTGATACCCCTCGGCCTTGAGCTGGTCGATGACCTGGATCAGCACATGACGCGGGTCGGCCACCGCGGCCGGCATGCCAGACTGCGGGTGCATGCTGACCTGCACCGCCGCCATGGGAATCTGCCGCCAGGGCATGCGGGTCAGGCTGCCTTCCAGCGGAAAGGCGCGGCAATCGATGTCGCCGACATCCCAGACCAGGCCGGAATCCTCGACGTCATCGCCGCCCATGCTCAGGCCGAGAATGGTGCTGGGCAGCGGGCGGCCGCTTTCGTAGACGGCGAGCAGCTCATCGCGGTGCAACAGTTTGCCGCGCGGCACGCCGTTGGCGTCGAGGATGAACAGCTCGAACATGTCGATATCGGGGTTTTGCGCCAGGAATGCCTGGGCCTGCTCGATGGAAGCGAATTGCATGGGACTCTCGTTAGCGCCGGATGGCGCGCACTGCCCGAGACGGGCAACAGCTAGCGACGGGCTGTGATGACAGCCGGTGGGATCAGCCAACCACGAGAATAGCGTCCGGCGGGCGCGCGTGCCGGCAATGCCAGAGCGCCCAGAACGCGAGGATTTCAGGCAACAGCGAGTTGGTCCGGCTGAGGCCGAAGCAGGGCCTTACACGCGAAGGCGCGCAGGCTGCAGAGCGGAAAAAACGGAACAGGGACGCACTCATGCCCGCAGGCTCGCACAGGCCATGCGGGGCATTAAATTCGACTTTCTACACATTCAGTTGCGGCCCGACTAAACATTCCACCCCCTACTGCTCCGGCTTGTAGCCCAGGCGCAGGCCACCCCAGTGCCGGCCGTTGACATGGATCGGCACCGACAGGTCGTGCATCAGCTCGCCGGTATCGCGCATGTAGGTCTGCAGCAGCAACAGCTTCTCGTGGCTGCCACAACGGATGCCGGTGCGGTCGTTGAACAGGCGCTTGCTGCGGCTCTTCACGGTGTCGATGGCGCGGTCGCCCACTGGTGGATGGTTGAACGCGTTGTTATGGGTCGGCACGTAGCCTTCCGGTGTGGTGGCGATGGCGAACACCAGGCCTTCGTGACGGCTCAACAACGGCTCCTGCAAGGTCGGCAGGAGCTGGTCGGCGTAGCTGTCGAAACGGGTCTTGTACTTGGCCGGGAAGGTGTTGGGGATCGGCTGGTACTGGCGGTCGAACAGGTCCTGCTGGCTGACCCGCCCGGCGGCGATGTCCGCCTCGAAACGCGCGGCAATCGACGCCGCGCCTTCGCGGGCCAGGTCGTAGATGCGCTGGTGGTAATCGTCCAGGCCCACTTCGGCCAACTGCTCGCTGACGGTTTCCGCCAGGCCCACCAGGTGCTCGGCAGCAGTGCCCAGTTGCCGGGTCTGGCCTTCGCTGGCCAGGGCGTCGGCGCGCAGTTGCTCCACCGCGACGAACAGGCTGGCCAGGCGCTCGTGGTTGCTGGCCGTGCCGGAACTGATTTGCGCCACCTGCTCCTCCACGTCCACCGCCAGGGTGGCGATGCCCTGCAACTGCTCGCCGGTGTGCTCGACCTGGCGCGCTGCCTGGTCCAGCTCATCGGCCTGGCGCTGGATATGGGCCACCACCGCGGCGCTCTGCTGGCGGATGTCGGCGACCATCTGCCCCACTTCTTCGGTGGCGCTGGCGGTGCGGCCGGCCAGGTTGCGCACCTCGTCGGCCACCACCGCGAAGCCGCGGCCCTGCTCGCCGGCCCGCGCCGCCTCGATGGCGGCGTTGAGCGCCAGCAGGTTGGTCTGGCTGGCGATGGACTGGATCACCTGGGTGACCTGTTCGATCTGCTCGGTACGGGCGCTCAGGCCGTCGATCAATTCGCGGCTGGCGGCAGTCTGTGCGCTGAGCTGCTGCATCGCGGTGATCGCCTGTTGCAGCTCCTGCTGGCCGCTGGCGCTGTTCTGGCGCACGGTCTGCGCTGCGGCCAGGGTCTGCTCGGCGCGCAGGGCGTTGTCCTGTTCGGTGTGGGTGATGGCGTCGGCGCCCTGGCTGATCTGCTCGACCGCGCCAAGCTGCGATTGCAGCTTGCCCGCCAGCTGCTGCACGGCGTGGGACACCTGGGCGGCGGACAGGGCGTTGTGGCAGGTGTGGCGCGAGAGGTTCTGGCTCAGGCTGGAAAAGCGACCCTCTTCGGGCGTCGCTTCAGGCGCAGGCTCGTGCTGGCGTTGCCAGGGCCCGAGCCAGGGCCACAGGGCCAGCAGCAGGAAGGACGGGATGCTCACGTACCAGGGCATCACCACCTGTTGGTACACCGCCATCAGCGCGGCCAGCCCCAGCGCATGCAGCAGGCACGCCTGGGGGTAGCGGATAAACGCAGAACGCATGACAGACCTCGTTATTCTTATTCTGGCCATCCGGTGGCCAGGTAGGGTCATGGACGTGGCGGCCGTCTGGCGGACCGGCCACGGACTATCGCGTGCAATGTGTCTGACTACTGGATCGGCCTGAGCGGCGCAATCTGAAGGTCCGATCGGATGATGCCATCGCACGGGGCTGTCCAGCAGCCGTCGCGCGCCTGAGCCGATTCAACCACGGCAGGCCCTGCAGGCGCCATGGCACTTTGGTAGCACGGTCAGCCGGACAGGCTGTGGCGCTGCACGAAACTGCGGTCCAGGTAGTCCTTCCAGCGTCCGTAGAACTGCCCGCCGGCGCTCCAGTCGCGCCAGCCGAGCAGCGCGCCGCCATCGCCCGTGGCCAGCAGGGCTAGGCGTTGCCGATGAGGACGGTAACTGCGCAGCGGCGCACCCCGCAGCACCGCGCTCAGGTTGGCCGCGAGCACCGGTGCCTGGCGCTGCGCGTAGGCCATGCTGCGCTGGACGCCCGGCAGGCTGGCGCAATCGCCTACCGCGAAGAGATGGCCGTGGGAGTGGCTCTGCAGGGTCGGCGCCACCAGCACGAAGCCTTCGCTGTCACAGCTCAGGCCGCTCTCGGCCAGCCAGGGCAGCGCCTGGCTGCCGGTGGCGAGCAGCAGGCGCGCGGTGCGCCAGACCGGCTCGTCGGCACTGACCAGGCAATCGCCGTCGATCCGGTCCACCGGGCAGTGCTCGCGCACCTGCACCCGGCGCTGACGCAGATGGCCCAGGGCGCGCATGCGCAAGCCGGCCGGGTGGCCGTCCAGCAGCGGGCCGGCGCAGAACAGCGTCACCTGCGGCACCTGGCCAGCGATGGCCAGGGCCAGCTCCACACCCGCCGGGCCGCCACCGAGGATCGCCAGCGGTTGCGGGTCGGCCTGCCAGGCGCGCCAGCCCTGCAGGAAGGTAGCGAACGGCTTGACCGCCAGCACCTGCATGCCCTCGCCCGACTGCGGTGGGCAAACGGAGCCGGCACCGACGTTCAACGACAGCCAGCTGGCACCGAGGCGGCGGCCATCCTCGAGCAGCACCTGCTGCTCGGCGGCGGACAGCGCCTGCACGTTGCCCTGGATCAGCTCGACCTTGGCCGCCCGGCACAGCGGCGCCAGCTCGACCTGGCAATCCGCTGCCGGAAACCGCCCGGCCAGCAGCCCCGGCAGCATGCCCGAGCACCAGGTCTGGGGGTCGGGGCTGAGCAGGGCGATGCGACCGGGCGGCCGCTCGATCAGCGCCCAGCGCCGCAACACCCCGAGGTGAGCATGGCCGGCACCGATCAGCAGCAGGTCGTGGTGGTTCATGGGCGTTCGAGTCCTTCCCGGTACTGGCTGGGCGCCTGCCCGGTCCAGCGTTTGAATGCGCGACTGAAACTGCTGGTGTCGGCGAACCCCAGCAGGTAGGCAATTTCACTGATGCTGCAACGCGGGTCCCGCATGTGCTGCACCGCGAGGCTGTGGCGGGTCTCGCTGAGCAGGCTTTCGTACCCCGTGCCCTCATCGGCCAGGTGCCGCTGCAGGCTGCGCAGGCTCAGGTGCAGGGTCTGGGCGACACGCTCGGCCGACGGCTCGCCGTCCGGCAGCTGCGCCGCCAGGCAGGCCCGCACGCGGCTGCTCCAGGTTGCCGGTTGTAGACGCTCGAGACTGCGCTCCAGGGCACGCTCGTTGTGCTCGGCCAGCTCCGGGTTGCCGTCGTCCAGGCGCTGCTCGAAGGCCGTGCGGGAAAAACGCAGCAGGTTGTCCTCGGCGCCGAAGTGCACCGGGGCGCGGAACACCGCTTGCCAGGGCTGTGGGTCGGCCGGTTCGGGGCGTTGCAGGTGCACCGCCAGCGGCGCGAAATCACGCCCCAGGCGATTGCGGCAACTGCGCACGTAGATCGCGGCGAAGGCATCCAGCGCCTCGGGGGCCGGCGCCGGGCTGCCGGGCGGCACGCGAAAGCGGAATTCGTAGGCCTGGGGCGTTTCGTGCAGCACCAGCTCCAGGGCATCGCTGACCACCCGGTGGTAGCGCACGATGCGCTCGAACATCTCGCGCAGGCTGCTGCTGGCGAGCAGGGCGTAGCCCAAGGCATGGAAGGTGGTGGGGCTGACGAACTGCGAGGTCTTCAGGCCCAGCGCCGGATCGCCGCTGGCTTCGACCGCCAGTTGCCACAAGCGCGTGGTGCGCGACAGCGGGCAGCGCCCGTTGGGGTCGTCCAGCTGGCTGGGGTCGAGCCCGGCCGCCTGGCACAACGCCGTGCTGTCCAGGCCCAGCGCATCCAGCTGCTTGCGCAGGGCGCGGGTCCAGCTGGCCAGGGTCGTGGGTTCGTCAGTCATGCAGATTGGCGGGTCCGGTCAACAGGTTGGCGTTCAGGGTCAGGCGCTCGTTCGAGCCTGGCGGCACAGTGGCCGCACAGTCAACAAGAGGATGTAGGCATGTCCCATTCCCCTGCAAGTGCCCAGCAACGTGCCGCAATCATTCGCGAACAGGTGATGGCCCATGGCGTCGAGCTGCGCCAGCGCTTCCCGCTGCTCAAGCACCAGGACGCCCTCGGCGCCGGTATCCTGGCCTTCGCCCTGGCCGGCATGATCGGCTCGGCGGCGCTGTACCTCGGCGGGCACCTGGCCTGGTGGGCCTGCCTGCTGCTCAACGCGTTCTTCGCCTCGCTGACCCACGAGCTGGAGCACGACCTGATCCACTCCATGTACTTTCGCAAACAACCGGTGCCGCACAACCTGATGATGGGCCTGGTCTGGCTGGCCCGGCCGAGCACCATCAACCCCTGGGTGCGCCGCCACCTGCACCTCAACCACCACAAGCTCTCCGGCACAGAACAGGATCTGGAGGAGCGCGCCATCACTAATGGCGAGCCCTGGGGCATCGCCCGCCTGCTGATGGTCGGCGACAACATGATGTCCTCGTTCATCCGCTTCCTGCGCGCCAAGACCGCTCAGCACCGCTGGATGATCGTCAGCCGCACGCTGAAGGTCTATGCGCCGCTGGGCCTGTTGAACTGGGGCACCTGGTACGTGTTTCTGGGCTTTCATGCCATCGACGGCCTAGCCAGCTTGGCCGGCGCGCCCATCGACTGGTCGGCCACCACCCTGAGCGTGATGAACGCGGTGAACATCGCCGTGGTGGTACTGGTCGGCCCCAACGTGCTGCGCACCTTCTGCCTGCACTTCATCAGCTCGAACATGCATTACTACGGCGATGTCGAGCCGGGCAACGTGATCCAGCAGACCCAGGTCCTCAACCCCTGGTGGCTGTGGCCGCTGCAGGCGTTCTGCTTCAACTTCGGCAGCAGCCATGCGATTCACCATTTCGTGGTCAAGGAGCCGTTCTACATCCGCCAACTGACCGTGCCCTTCGCCCACCGGGTGATGCGCGAACACGGCGTGCGCTTCAACGACTTCGGCACCTTCGCCCGGGCCAACCGCTGGACGCAGCGCGAACAGGTCAGCCCCCTGGCCCAACAGTCGAACGCCTGAGCTCGCCGGGCCTTACTCCAGGGCGGCGGGCGGCGCAAGCGGACGATCGGCCAATGACGACTGCTGCCGAGTGAGACCGCCAGCGCAATCACGACTGTCGCGTTCGGCTAGACTGCAGGGGCGCCAGTCCGTCCCCGGAGCCCCGGAAAGACAGGGCCTGGCGCCATCGCAGTATGGATTTGGGCGCCAGGATGACTCAGCTGCTACGACATTTCGTGCTCGGCCTGCTCGCCGCCCTCTGGCTGCCGCAGGGGCTGGCCGCTGCCCTGCCGACGCTGCACCTGAGCGCCGAACAGCTGCAGACACCGGTCGCCATCCGCGAAGCCCTGCTGCTGGAAGACCCGCAAGGCCTGCTGACGCCCCTTGAAGCCCTCACCCGCATCCGCGCCGAGGGCGTACCGAGCGGCGGCCCGCCCAGCATGGGCTATTCCACCAGCGTCTGGTGGGCGGCGCTGAACCTCGAAGCCCCCGCCCTGCAACGCCTGAACCTGCTGATCGCCCACCCCTTCCTGGATGACGTGGAAGTCTGGCTGTACGACCGCGAACACTTCGTGGCTGCGCTCTACAGCGGCGATGACCGGCCCTTCCTGCAGCGCGGCGAACCCTACCCGCAGCTGATGCTGGCCCTGCCCCGCCTCGGCCAGGGCCCGCAGACCCTGCTGATACGGGTGCAGAGCGGCTCCTCGATCAGCCTGCCGATGCACCTGGTCAGCGCCGAGCAGAGCAACCTGCTGATCGCCCGCAGCTGGCTGCAGAGCGGCCTGCTGATCGGCGCCCTGCTGGGCATCGCGCTGTTCTACCTGGTCAAGTACAGCACCCTGCGCGAGCCGCAACTGGCCTACTACTGCATCACCGTATTCGGTGTGGCGGTGTACAACGCCTCGCTGCACGGCATCAACGCCATGCTGGTGCCGGACTGGCCCGGCTTCACCAGCCTGATGACCAACCTGTCGACGCCGGTGATGCTGATCTTCAGCACGCTGTTCCTCACCAGCGCCCTGAAGCTGCGCCTGGGCCGCCTGCGGCACCTGCGCAACGGGCTGTTCGTGCTGGTGGTGCTGGTTTGCGGCTGGAGCGCCGTGGAGGGCAGCGCCAATGCCTACCGCACCCTCAACGTGCTGATCCTGCTGACCGGCCTGGTGCAGCTGAGCTTCGCCCTGCTCGGCCTCTACCAGCGGCGGCCCTACGCCCTGGGCTACCTGCTGTGCTGGAGCACCGCGCTGGTGCTGATGCTACTGGTGCCGCTCAGCCGCGCCGGCTACATCCCGCTGCCGCCGGGCTTCAACTACCTGCACGCCTACCTGCCGGCGATCAGCATGCTGCTGTTCGGCGCCCTGCTCGACAAACAGCTGGAGCGGGTGCGCCGCGCCCTGCTGCACAGCCAGGCCCAGGCCATCGGCAACCTGGAGCAGTACCAGGCACTGTTCCGCAGCGCCAGCGAAGGGATTTTCCGCTGCACCCGCTCCGGCACCCTGCTGGAGGTCAACCCGAGCCTGGCGCGCTTCCTGGAGGCCAGCGAAAGCCCGGACGCGCTGGTCGGCACGCCGATCCAGCAACTGCTCGGCGACGACCAGTGGCAGGCCCTGGCCGCCAGCCTGAGCCCCAGCCAGACGGCGGTGAGCCAGGAATGCCAGGTCTTCGACCAGCAGGGCCAGGCGCACTGGATCTACCTGTCGCTGCACCTGCGCATCGCCCAGGACTGCATCGAAGGCATCGTCGTCGACCTCAGCGAGCGGCGCGCCCTGGAAGAGCGCCTGCAAGTGCTGGCCTCGCGCGATTCGCTGACCGGCCTGCTCAACCGCCGCGAGCTGGAGCGCCTGCTGCAGGACAGCCTCACCGGCAACAGCAAGCGCCGCTTCAGCCACCTGCTGTGCCTGGACCTGGACCAGTTCAAGCACGTCAACGACCTGTGCGGTCACTCCGCCGGCGACCAGTTGCTGCGTCAGCTCTCCGGCCACCTGCTCAGCCACCTGCCGCGGCACGCCGAGCTGGCGCGCATCGGCGGCGACGAATTCGCCATCCTGCTGCGCGAGGCCGACGACGCCGCCGGCATGCTGCAGGCCGAACACCTGCGCGCCTGCGTCGAGCAATTCGTCTTCACCTGGCAGGGGCGGCCGTTCCGGGTGTACGCCAGCATTGGCCTGCTGGCCCTGGGCGACGGCGTGAGCGACTGGGAAACCGCATTGAACTGGGCCGACAGCGCCAGCCAGCAAGCCAAACACCAGGGCCGCAATCGGGTGCAGCAGTTCAACCCCGGCGACGGCGCCCTGCTCGAGCACCAGCGCCAGCTGCAGTGGATCACCCGCCTGCGCGAAGCCATCGACCACGCGCATTTCGAACTGTTCTTCCAGCCGGTGATGCCGCTGCAGAAGCCGGCCGACGGCCTGCACTACGAAGTGCTGCTGCGCTACCACGATCCGCAGAGCGGCAAGTGGGTCAGCCCCGGCGAGTTCCTCAGCGCGGCGGAGCGCTATGGCTTCCTCGGCGCTATCGACCGCTGGGTGATCCAGCAACTGCTGCAGTGGCTGGCCAACAACCCGGAGCATGTGCGGCAGCTGGCCCAGGTCAACATCAACCTCAGCGCCAGCTCGCTGCTGGATGCCGAGTTCCACCACCTGCTGCACAGCGAACTGCAACGCCACCGGATACCGGCCAACAAGCTGTGCATCGAAGTCACCGAGATGGTGGCGCTGGGCGAGCTGGGCGTGTCGTCGCAGTGGATCAGCCAGTTGCGCGACCAAGGCCTCAAGGTGGCGCTGGACGACTTCGGCAGCGGCTTCGCCTCTTACGCGTACCTGCGTCACCTGCCGCTGGACATCCTGAAGATCGACGGCAGCTTCATCGTCGGTATCGAGAACGACCCGATCAACCAGGCCATGGTCCGCTCCATGCAGCAGATCGCCGAACAGCTCGGCCTGCAGACCGTGGCCGAATTCGTCGAACACCAGACCACCCTCGACTGCCTGCGCGACCTGGGCATCGACTACGCCCAGGGCTACTTCATCGACCGCCCCCAACCCCTGGTACGCCTGGCCGACGACGCCACCACCCCCGCCGAGCTCACCAACCCGTAGGGTGGGTTAGGCGCACGCCCACGCAGGATGCAACATCACACGAACCGGATGCGCCGTAACCCCACCAAGGCGCAGCCCGACCCGACGGCCAATGGTGGGTTACGGGACGCGCCGATTGCGCGGTTATCATCCAGACCCACCATGCGCCCCTAACCCACCCTACGAAAGCCCCACCAAACCCGTAGGGTGGGTTAGGCGCATGAGCCACGCACGACGCAACGCCGCACGAACCGATGGGCCGTAACCCACCAGAGCGCACCCCGGCCCGATGGCCAACGGTGGGTTACGGGGCGCATCGATTGCGCGGTTACCATCCAGTATCTCCAGGCGCCCCTAACCCACCCTACGAAAGCCCCACCAAACCCGTAGGGTGGGTTAGGCGCACGAGCACGCACGACGCAACGCCACATGAACCGGATGCGCCGTAACCCACCAGAGCGGACTCCGAGCCAATGGCCCATGGTGGGTTACGGGGCGCATCGATTGCGCGGTTACCTCCCAAGACCACCAGGCGCCCCTAACCCACCCTACGAATGCTTCCCACCAGAGCCGTAGGGTGGGTCAGGCGCACGAGCACGCACGACACAACACCGCATAAACCGGATGCGCCGTAACCCACCAGAGCGCACCCCGGCCCGATGGCCAACGGTGGGTTACGGGGCGCGTCGATTGCGCGGTTATCACCCAGACCCACCATGCGCCCCTAACCCACCCTACGAAGCCATCCCACCAAACCCGTAGGGTGGGTTAGGCGCACGAGCACGCACGGCGCAACACCGCATGAACCGAATGCGCCGTAACCCACCACATGCGCCCAGCGCGAGACCACCGATGGGTTATGACAGGCAAAAAAAGACCCGCCGAAGCGGGTCTTTTTATCCGGCTGGGAATCAGGCCAGTTCGTCGAAGCACTCGGCGATGATCGCCAGGCCCTTGTCGAGCAGGGCGTCTTCGGCGGTGATCGGCACCAGCACGCGCAGGACGTTGCCGTAGGTGCCGCACGACAGCAGGATCAGGCCCTTGTCGCGGGCCTTGGCCACCACCTGGCCGACCAACGCGGCGTCCGGCTTGTGGTGATCGCCACCCTGGAACACCTCGACCGCGATCATCGCACCCAGGGCACGCACATCACCGATCGATTTGTGCTTGGCCTGGATGGCCTTGAGGCCGGTCACCAGGCGCTCGCCGACAGCCTTGCAACGGTCCAGCAGGTGCTCTTCCTCGAACACCTCCATCACCGCCAGGGCCGCGGCGCAGGACAGCGGGTTGCCGGCGTAGGTGCCGCCCAGGCCGCCCGGGGCGATGGCGTCCATGTACTCGGCCTTGCCGCACACACCGGCCAGCGGGAAACCACCGGCGATGGACTTGGCGAAAGTGGTCAGGTCAGCGACCACGCCCATCTGCTCCATGGCGAAGAAGGTACCGGTACGGCCGGCGCCGGTCTGCACTTCGTCAGCGATCAGCAGGATGCCGTGTTGGTCGCACAGCGCACGCAGGCGCTGCATGAAGGCCTTCGGCGCCACGTAGAAACCACCCTCGCCCTGTACCGGCTCGATGATGATGGCGGCGATGTCCTTGGGCTCGGCGTCGTTCTTGAAGATGCGTTCGATGCTGGCAATGGCGTCATCCACGCTCACGCCATGCAGCTCGCACGGGTACTGGGCGCGGAAGATGCCGCCCGGCATCAGGCCCATGCCGGCGGAGTACGGCACCACCTTGCCGGTCAGGCCCAGGGTCATCATGGTGCGGCCGTGGTAGCCGCCGGTGAAGGCGATCACCCCGGCGCGGCCGGTGGCGGCGCGGGCGATTTTCACGGCGTTTTCCACCGCTTCCGAGCCGGTGGTCACCAGCAGGGTCTTCTTGTCGAAGTCGCCCGGCACCTTGGCGTTGATCTTCTCGCACAGCTCCACATAGGGCTCGTACGCCAGCACCTGGAAGCAGGTGTGGGTCAGCTTGCCCAGCTGCTCCTGCACCGCCGCGATCACCTTCGGGTGCAGGTGGCCGGTGTTGAGCACCGCAATACCGCCGGCAAAATCGATGAACTCGCGCCCTTCGACGTCCGTCACGGTGGAGTTCTTCGCCGACTCGGCGAAGATCGGGTGGATCTGGCCCACGCCGCGCGGAACGGCAGCGGTGCGGCGTTGCATCAGGGATTCGTTGGTCTTGCTCATGACGTCCTCATTCGCCGCTCATCGGTCGGCGTGGTTCAAGGATAATGACCGGGTTAGCGCCGCAGCAGCATACGATGATCGACTGCTACGGCCCTCCCGGCCACAGGGAAATTTACTGCCATCCCCTGTTCACTACGTCCTGTGCGGAGCGTAGCGAGCGAAGGTCAGGCAAGGCGGCGGGTTCGGAAAAAAGCGGAGTTGGCTCCTGCCAATGAGCATTTTTTCCGGGCCCGCCAACGCAGCATCACCGAAGCGCAGTAGCGACTTAGTTAAATGCCCAGGCAGAGGTACTTGATCTCCAGATAATCCTCAATGCCGTACTTGGAGCCTTCACGGCCCAGGCCCGACGCCTTCACGCCGCCGAACGGCGCCACTTCGTTGGAAATCAGGCCGGTGTTGATGCCCACCATGCCGTACTCCAGCGCTTCCGCCACGCGGAACACGCGGCCCAGGTCGCGGGCATAAAAGTAGGAGGCCAGGCCGAACTCGGTGTCGTTGGACATGGCGATCACTTCGGCCTCGTCCTTGAAGCGGAACAGCGGCGCCAGCGGGCCGAAGGTTTCTTCCTTGGCCACCGCAGCGGTCTTCGGCACGTCGACCAGAATGGTCGGCTCGAAGAAGCTGCCGCCCAGCGCGTGGGGCTTGCCGCCGGTGAGCAGCTTGGCGCCCTTGCTCAGCGCGTCTTCGATGTGTTCCTGGACCTTGGCCACGGCCTTGTCGTCGATCAGCGGGCCGGTGGTGGTGCCCTCTTCCAGGCCGTTGCCAATCTTCAGCTTGGCGACCGCGTCAGCCAGCTTCTTGGCGAAGGCATCGTACACGCCGTCCTGCACATAAATGCGGTTGGCGCAGACGCAGGTCTGGCCGTTGTTGCGGTACTTGGAAATCAGCGCGCCTTCGACGGCGGCATCCAGGTCAGCGTCGTCGAACACGATAAAGGGCGCGTTGCCGCCCAGCTCCAGCGACACCTTCTTGATGTCCTTGGCGCACTCAGCCATCAGCTGGCGGCCGATCTCGGTGGAACCGGTGAAGCTCAGCTTGCGCACGATCGGGTTGCTGGTCAGCTCACCGCCCACTTCACCGGCGCTGCCGGTCACCACGCTGAGCACGCCTTTCGGGATGCCGGCACGGTGCGCCAGCTCGACCAGCGCCAGGGCGGAGAACGGGGTCTGCGAGGCCGGCTTGATGACCATGGTGCAGCCAGCGGCCAGGGCCGGGCCGGCCTTGCGGGTGATCATCGCGGCCGGGAAGTTCCACGGGGTGATCGCGGCGGTCACGCCGATCGGCTGCTTCATCACGATCAGGCGCTTGTCCGGCTGGTGGCCCGGGATCACATCGCCGTACACACGCTTGGCTTCTTCGGCGAACCACTCGATAAAGGACGCGGCGTAGGCGATCTCGCCCTTGGCTTCGGCCAGCGGCTTGCCCTGCTCCAGGGTCATCAGGCGGCCGAGGTCGTCCTGGTTTTCCATCAGCAGTTCGAACCAGCGGCGCAGCTTGTTCGCGCGCTCCTTGGCGGTCAGGGCACGCCAGGCCGGCAGGGCACGGTCGGCCGCTTCGATGGCGCGGCGGGTTTCTGCTGCGCCCATTTTCGGCACGCTGCCGAGGATCTCGCCGGTGGCCGGGTTATTGACCTTGATGGTCTGGCCACTGTCGGCGTCCAACCAGGTGCCGTCGATATACGCCTGCTGACGGAACAGCTGGGTGTCTTTCAATTGCATGGCAGTCTCCTCGATCCGACACCCAGGCGTCGGACAGTTGTCATCAGCCACCGAAGGGCTTGGGAATGGTCATGGTCTGGCGTGCGCGACGCCTGTCAGTACTACGAGCGGGACAATTTGCCCTGAGTTCCGAAGCACGGCGGGGCGAGCGTTTGAAATCTCAAACGAATCCTAGGGTCGCGAGGGGTAAAGGGCAATACTCCGTTCGAAAAAATTAACGAAACAGCCGTTTGACTGACATTTTTCTGATCACCGGCCCGGTTGCGTCATCCTTTCGTGTGAAATCACGAACAAGCTGGCAGCATGGACGCGCACCAGCGAGATGCGTATGATTGCGCCCCGCAACGCACTCGTAGCTCAGCTGGATAGAGTACTGCCCTCCGAAGGCAGGGGTCGTGGGTTCGAATCCCGCCGAGTGCGCCAGACATGAAAAAGCCCCAGGTGAATGCCTGGGGCTTTTTCGTTTTCGGGCAGACGGATTTATCGGGAACCGGCGCTGGCAGCGCCTTGCAGCCTTCTCCTACCAGCCGTATCGATTAACACCGACCTTCTACTCCAGTGATCCGTCTTGCGCCTCTGGCTCCCGAACGCCTACAGTTCGCCCGTCGCTGCCAATTCAGCGACCGGGTTTGGTCACCTGAGAAAATCAAGGCGCATAAGCGCCACCGCATCGGAGTAGGCGCTTTTTTGTGTCTGCTGAACCGATTTATGGTGGCTGTGCGTGGGGCGCATTCGTGCGCGCCGGGTTCCTTGATTCCCGGTTGACCAACCTGCGTACAGCCGCCACCCATTTCGTTTGGTCACGAACGTGGCGGCTTCTCAAATCAAGGAGCCGTACTCATGAAGGATTCATGCAGCCCCACCCCAGCCGCCAGCGCGGCCAGAACCATCAGCACCCTGTTCCATCCATGCAACGCCGCTCGGCAGCCGCTTTTCGCCGTGCAGCCCGGCGTGCCGGTGGCCGATGCATTGGACAGTGCCTATTGCCTGCTGGATGTGGCCGAGGAACTGGCCCTTCAGTTGAACCACACCGACGCGCAACGCCGCGAGCAGATGGGCCATGCCTGCGCCTGCCTGGTAGAAATGGCCAAGGCCACGGTGCGGGCGTGTGTCGAGGGGATTGGCAAGGCGTCGCGGCAGCATTGAGTGCGCGGTGAGCGAGCGGCGCCGGGGCAACGATCGTCCCGGGTGTCGCTTCGCTCGACCCAGGCTACGGATGCAGAAAGCCCGGCATATGCCGGGCTTTTTTGTGCCTGTGGATAACCGCGCCAGCGGGCGCGCAATGGATCAATCCCACCACAGCCCCACAGCCTGGTGGGTCTGCAGCCAGCGTTGCAGGGCCTTGTAGGCGAAGTGCTTGTCGGCAGGATCGAGGCCTTGCAGCAGCGCTTGCTGGTCAGGGGCTGGGGTTTTCTGTTCGGCCATGGCGGCGAAGCTGTCGAGGGTGTCGGGGCAGAATTTGCCGATGTCCTTGGCCAGTTTGCCGAGGTCGTCGGGCAGGCGCTCGAACTGCACGGTGAGGCGGTCGGTGCTGACGTCGAGCACGTGGATGCCGTAGTCCTTGTCCCAGCGCTGCAGCTTTTTGACGATGGCCTCGGTGTTCAGGCCGTGGTTGGCGCCCTGGGTGTAGTGGCGGTAGAGGTCGAGGTACTTGGCCTTGGCGCCGCCGTTGAGGGCGGCCTTGGGAATGGGGCTGCGTTCGGCGCCCGGGTGCTGGGCGGCCAGCCAGTCGGCGACCTCGTGGTGACCGGCATCGCGCGCGTACCAGGCGGCGGTCTGGCAGCTGTCGGGGCCGTTCCAGGCGCGGCACACGTCGGCGCCGTGGCGCACCAGCAGTTGCACCATGTCCAGCAGTCCGTCATTGGCGGCGCTCATGAGCAGGGTCATGCCGTGTTCGTCGACCCCTTTGCCCTCGACCGAGGCCCCGCGCTGCAGCAGCAGTTCCGCCACGTCGCCGTGACCGTTGAACAGGGCCGCGCCCAGGGGAGCGGCGTGCGCTCCCTCCACCGGGCAGCCCTTGTCGAGCAGCGCCTGCACGGCGCGCAGATCGCCGGCAGCGGCCTTGTCTTCCAGGTCGAAGAGTTCCTCGCCACGGCGGTCGGCCTTGGCGGCTTCGAGCAGTTTGCGGATCTTGCGGTATTCGGTTTCCACCACACGATCCTGGCGGCGCATGAGGCAGGCCAGCCAGGGTGTCAGGCCGTTGCCGTCGGCGAGGTGCGGATCAGCGCCCAGTTCCAGCAGCAACTTGACCACCGGTGGATACCCCATGCCGCCGCTGATGGCTTCGGTCAGCGGCGTGCAGCCGTTGTCGTCGAGGCCGTTCAGGTCGGCGCCGGCGGCGTGGCGCTCGCGGATGCCGTCGAGGTCATGCCAGTACAGGCCTTGCAGCAGGGATGTGGTCATCAGACGTTCCTTGTTCGGTGAGAAGTGGCAAAGGGCCACGTTATTGTTCCCAACGCAGCACCCATTCTTACCGCAATGACGGGGCGGATTCAGTAGACCACCACACACTAAACGCGACAGATTGTCATTTGTGCGACAGGGTTTTTCGGGGAGGAATGGCTGGGAAGGGTGGGGGGGTGAGCGGTTCAAGGCGTAAGGCCGCTCCTACAGAGAACGCCGTCATGTAGGGTGGATCACGCTTCACCGATCCACCGCGGCGACACACCGGGTGAGCGACATCCACCCTACGGGTACACGGAGGCTTCCAGGCACACCAGCGTTCGCGGAAGCGGGCCACCCGCGCGCTTTTCTCGAATCGGAAATCGTTGAGGCTCGCGGCCGAGGCCGCTCCTACAGGGGATGTAGAAGCGGCTGGAGCGTGAGCGTGTCAGTACAGCTCCTTGTGCACGCGACCGGTGCTCACCAGGTCCTGGACGAAGGCTTCGGCGGCCTCGTCGTCGAGCTTGCCGTGCTGGCTGGCAACGGTGACCAGGGCCTGTTCGATGGCGCTTTCCAGGTTGGCCTTGTTGCCACACAGGTACAGGGGGGCGCCCTGCTCGATCAGCTCCCAGATGTAGGCGCCGTTGTCGATCAGTGCGTCCTGCACGTAGTAGCGCCGGTCGCTGTCGCGGGAGAAAGCGGTGAGCACCCGCTCCAGTACGCCACGCGCATGCCAGCCGGCCAGGCGCGGGCGGTAGAGATAGTCCGAGGCGCGGCGGCGGTCGCCGAACACCAGGCAGGTGCGGGCGGTGCTGTTTTCCCGTTCGCGCTGTTCCAGCAGGGCGATCAGCGGGGCGATGCCGGTACCGGTACCGATCAGCAGCAGCGGGTGCTGCGCGTCCCGGGCCAGGTGGAAGCGCGGGTTGCTGCGCACGAAGACCTGCACCTCTTGGGTGTCGCGGGTCAGGTAGCCGGTGGCCATGCCCGTGCGGTCGCGGCCTTCCAGGGAATAGGCGACCTCGCGGATGCACAGGTCCACATAGTCGGCGTGGTCGTGGGAGGCGATGGAGTAGGCCCGCGGCAGCCGCTCGGGCAGCCAGTCGGCCAGTTCCTGCAGGCTGAACTGCCCCGGCGCGCAGAAGTCCGTCAGCACGTCAAAGAGGTCCTTGCCGTACAGGTAGCCGTCGAGGTCCTTGCGCGCGCTGACCTTGAGCAGGTCCTTGAGGCTGTCGTTCTGCGAGGCCTTGGCGAGGTCGCGCAGGGTCGACTTGCCGATCTGCCGCAGTTCCTTGTGGCGCAGCAGGTCGCTGGGGGCGCTCAGGCCGAACCAGGCATCGATGCGCGCCAGCAGCGCCGGGTCGTTCTCGGCCAGCACGTAGAGGTTGTCGCCGGCGCGGTACTTGATGCCGCTGCCCTTGAGGTCGAGCCGCAGCTGGTAGGCGTAGGGCGCGGTGGCGTTGAGTTCGATGCGCGAGAGGATGCGCGCCGGCCAGGCAGCGTTCTCGCCATAGGCGGTGACTTGCAGGTCCAGGCGCAGGCCGGCCTCGGCATCGCCCTTGAGCACGGCGTCGAAGGCCGCGCACCAGGTGTCGAAGAAGCCTTCGAAATCGATGTCGGCATCCACCCGGTTCATGAAGGGGATGGCCTTCTTCTCCAGCAGGGCCGCGTCCACGGCCTTGGTGAAGCCGCAGAAGGTCGGGTAGGCGGTGTCGCCCAGGCCGAAGAGGGCATAGGGCACGCCCTCCAGGGTCGCGCATGCCGCCGCCTGGTCGAGGAAACGGTCGGCGTTGCCCGGCGGCTCGCCGTCACCGAAGGAGCTGGAGACGATCACCAGCCGGTCCCTGCGGGTGAGGCTGTCGAGGGACAGGCTGTTGAGATCCTGCACGACCACGGCGTACGGCTGCACGACGGGCAGGCGTGCAAGACGCTCCGCCAGCCCGTGTGCGTTGCCGGATTCAGAGCCATAGCCGATCACGATGCGTTCGATCGAGGCTGGCATGGCGGCTTACCTGTCGTAGTAGTCGTCGAATTGTTCCTTGGAGAATTCCAGGGCTTCGAAGTCGGCCATCAGGTCGTTGATGACCCGGCGGATGCTGATGTACTCGACGATGGCGCCCTGCTCGTCGAACACCGGCTGCACCGTGGTATCGACCACGTACAGGCCGCCGTTCTTGCCGACATTGGGGATCACGCCAGTCCAGATCTCGCCCTTCTTGATGGTGTCCCACATCTGCTTGTAAGTGGCCTTGGGCACGGCGGCGTGGCGCACCAGGCTGTGAGGCTGGCCGAGCAGCTCTTCGCGGGTGTAGCCGGTGAGCGTGCAGAACAGGTCGTTGACGTAGGTGATGTTGCCTTGAAGGTCAGTGGTGGAAATCACCATGACGTTCTCCAGGGCCTGCAGGACTTTGCTGTTGATCGCTTGCATCGGTCGGTTCCTAAGGCGGATGAAAAGAGGCCGGCGGGAACGCCGGCGCAAGAGTCACCTGGGGTATTTCAGAAACCGTGCCAACAAAAAACATCAGCAAAATCAGGCAATTGGAAAATTCATTGTCCTAATGACACCACGCTTTCCAAGTCATCATGACCCGTGGTTCGTCCTAATGACTCGACGGTCCGGGCAGCCGGAAACGACGAAGGCCCCGGGTTCGCACCCGGGGCCTTCGTGGTATCGCCGTCACGCCTGGTTCAGGAGGCTGGCGGCTCGCCGCCGAGGATGCTGCTCAAGCCTTCGATTTCGGCACGCGCCACCGCGCGCTGGTCGAGCTTGATCCGCGCTGCCTCGGGCAGGTCGGTGTACTGGATGATGCCCCGCTCCACCAGGACGCTGACCACATCTTCCAGTACGCGCACCAGTTCGAGATCCGAACTGTGCAGGCTGGCCAGTCGCGCACGTACTTCTTCCTTGGCGTTCAGCCAGGCTTTCAGTTCGTCGCTTTCCACCGCCAGGTTGTCGGTCATGCCGTCGAAGGGCTGATACTCGACCCGAAGCAGGCGTCCGTGCTCGTCACGCTGTACATAAACCATGGAATTCCCCCGCCATTGCCCCCTCAGGGGGCCGATCGCATCGTTCCTTGAGACCCACACAAACGCAAGATCGTTGCATAGTCTCCTGATGCCTGCACACAGCCCGATCATCGCATAAAGGCACAGTGCCACCATACTGGCGACATTATGAAGGCATCCGGGGTGTTGCTGTCGACCCCAGCGTGGGCCTTCGGGCTTGGGCGCAGGATAACCCGAACCGCATCGATTCATGAGCGGGAGCCTCGTTGAACTGTGACCGCGAAAACACTTGGGCGTAGCGACGCCCGGCAGCGGGGTGTCACGGACGGACCGGGCGGCCCGCCGCTCATGACAGCAGGCTGACCACCGCGAAACGCGTGAGGTTGGCCTGGGCCAGCACCGTCTGCGAGACCACCGAGTAGCCGGGCGACTTGCGTCCGCGCGTGTCGAACACCGAGGAGGCGAAGCCCAGGGCCCACTGTTTCTCGTCCTGGCTTTCCTGGCGGGCAAGGAAGTCGCGCACGTCGGCCTGGCGCTGGCTGAGCTGCTCACGCAGGGCGCCCACGCGGTCCAGGGCCGAGACCACCGAATCGAGCAACTGGCGCAATTCGCGGAAGGTGTCCTGGCCCAGCTCGGTGGGGAACGCGAGCAGGCCGTCGTCGTGGCTGGCGATCGGGGCGGCGACCTTGCTGAACAGCTTGCCCTCGCCCTGCATACGCAGCTGGCCCTTGATGGTCTGCCAGTCGCCTTCGGGGGCGGAGAATTTCAGGGCGCCGTCCTGATCCAGCTCGGCGCGCATGCCGGCCTGGCCCAGGCTGCTGTTGAAACGACGCAGCACCTGCTCGCTGCTCATGCCGTCGTCCAGCACCACGGCCAGCGGCTCGGCGAGGTAGCGCCCGGCGCTGAGCAGCAGGGTTTCCTTGCCGGAGCGCTGCACCGCTTCGATGGATTCCAGGCCCTGCAGGCTGAAACGGCTGCGCAGCGGCTCGTTGAGGCGCAGCTTGAAGGTGGCATCCAGCGATTCGCCGGAGCGCTTGGCGCGCTGCTCCAGCAGGCTGTTCACCTGCTGCAGGGAGCGGGCGATGCTGTCGCGCTCGTTGACCGTCTGCGGCGAGCTGATCTGCCGGCTGAGGTTGAGCTTGAGGGCCGACAGCTGGTCCGACAGCTCGCTGAGGTAGCGCTCGGCGGACTGCATGGACGACAGCTGCTGGTTGAGCTGCAGGCTGAAACCCGCGCCCTTGCCCAGCAGGCGCTCGGTGCCGGCGGCCAATTCGTTGGCCCGCGCCGGGGAGGCACGGCGCGGCACCAGGGGCGAATCCGGGAGCTGCGCCTGATCGCGCGCCCGCGGATCGAGAATGGTCGTGACCGGTAGCTGCTTGTCGATCTTCATGGCGCGGACCCCGGCGGCTTACAGCAGGCTGAACAACGACAGCTCGTTGACCCGCAGGTAGGTCTTCTGGGTCGCCTGCAGCGAGAGCTGGTAGTTGTTGAGGTCGATGGTGGCGCCGGCGTAGTCGAGCTTGGACAGCTCGCCGTCGATCTTCTGGTTGACCAGGGACACTTCCTCGTTGCTGTCGTTGAGCAGGCTCAGGGTGTTCTGCCGCCCGCCCAGCTCGGTGATTGCGCCCAGCACGCCGCCGTGGGTGGCGTCGAGCTGGTTGAGGGTGTCGGTGATCTGCTGGCGCACGGCCGGGTCGCTGGCATCCAACGCCGGGTCCTTGAGCATGGCGACCAGGCCGTGCAGGTCGTTGAGCATGTCCATGTTCGGTCCGAACACGTCCAGGGCGGTGACGTTCTCGGCCACCAGCACGCCGTTGGCCACGGCGGCCTGGCGGTGCTTGTCGTTGCCGGTCATCACGTAGGTGTCGGTGCCGGCGTCGTAGGTCACGGCCGGCACGTCGCTGAGGGTGCCGGAGAACAGGTAGCGGCCCTCTTCGTCGCGCACGTTGGCGAAGCTGAGGATGGTCTTCTCGATGTTCTCGAGCTCGCCGGCGATGGCCGCCAGGTCCTGGCTGGTGTTCGAGCCGTTGGAGGCCCACAGCAGCAGGTCGCGCACGTTGAGCATGGCGTCCGAGGTGGACTGCAGGTTGGCTTCCTGGGTCGAGAGGTTGCCGGAGACGTTGGCGATGTTGGTGCGGTACTGCTCCAGGCTCGCTTCTTCACGCTGGATGCGCAGCACCCGCACGCTGGCGATCGGGTCGTCCGAGGGCAGCAGGATGCGTTTGTTCAGCGCCATCTGCTGCATCAGCTTGGCCACCTGCGCAGAACTGCTGTTCATCGAGTTGTGCATCAGGGCGGTGGTCTGCGCGTTGGTAATCCGCATGGGTCGATTCTCGGCTGGTTAACGGCGCGGCATTCAGAAGGACGCGAGCATCTCGTCGAACAACTGGTTGGCGGTGCTGATGACTTTCATGTTGGCGGTGTAGGCCTGCTGGTAGGTCATCAGGTTGACCGCCTCTTCATCCAGGCTCACGGCGCTGACGCTGTCGCGCTGGGCCTGGGCCTGCTGGGTCACGGCGGTGGCGGACTTGAGGTCGGCCTGGTTCTGCCGGCTGGTGCTGGCCACCTGGCCGAGCAGCCCGGCGTAGGCGTCGTTCAGCGTCACCTGGCTGCCGCCCACGGTGATGGTCTGGCCCTTGAGCTGCAGCAGTTCCAGCAGCACTTCGTTGTTGCCGCTCTCGCCCGCCGCCGAGGACAGCGCCAGCTCTTCCGGCGACACGTCGTTCAAGGTGAGCATGGCGGTGGTGCTGGTGGCGTTGTAGGTCAGCAGCGGCTGGCCCGGGTTGCCGTTGAGGTCGAAACCGGTGGCCAGGGTGTCGTTGATCATCTGCGCCAACTGGCCGGCCATGTCGTGCAGGGCGTCCTGGGAGGTGCGCAGGCTGCCGTACTCCACGTCGTACAGGCCACCGAAGGCGCCGCCGAAACCGTCCTGCTTGAGCGGGAAGCTGGTGCCGGCGAAGGACAGTGCGACTTCCTGCTCGCCGGTCGGGGTCTTGGTGATCTGCAGACGCCCGGCGGTGGCGCCGGCCACCAGCGGCTGGCCGTTGGCAAGGGCGACACTGAGCGAGCCGTCCGGCACTTCGTTGACCCGCAGCTTGGCGTACTTGCTGAGGTCGTTGACCAGGCTTTCGCGGTGGTCACGCAGGGCCGAAGTGTCGCCACCGATGGACTGGGCTTCGACGATCTTCTTGTTGAGCAGCGCGATGTTCTCGGTCAGGCCGTTGATCTCGCTGCCCATGGCCGTGCGCTGGTCGTGCAGGGCGTTGATCTGCGCGTCGATGTTGCTGTTCAGGCCGTTGAAGCGCTGGCTGAGGTTGCGCGTCTCGCTGATGATCTGCTGGCGCAGGGCGACCGAACCCGGCGTGGCGCTGGCTTCGCTGAGCGCGGCGAAGAAGCGGTCGAGGCCGACGCTGATGCTCGAGCCGTCGCCGGACATCAGGCCTTCGAGGGAGGTCAGGTACTGCTGCGAGTTGCTGTAGTAGTTCTGCTCGGTGGTGGCACGCCACAGCTGCTGGGTCTGGAAGTCGTTGGAGAGCCGACGGATGCTGGTGACTTCCACACCGCCGCCGACGTTCAGCCCGCCCTGGCCCGACAGCGAGCTCATCACCGTGTGCAGGCGGCTGAAACCGGGCGTGTTGACGTTGGCGATGTTCTGTCCGGTGGTGGACAGCGCCACCTGGGCCGCGCGTACGCCGCTGAAAGCGATCTGGTTGAGGGTGCTCACGCGTCAATCTCCTTGCGCTCAATGCGGATCGATTGAGCAAATGCGGCGGAGCGGGATTGATGACCTGCGTCCGCCACCGAATGGGCTGTTCTCTCCGGTAAGGCGACGTAATCGGCCGGTAACTTAAATCGGTGGATCTGTGCCGACAGCGGCGCCTCGGCCGGCAGCGTGCGCGCCGGGGCGGCGGTGTCCAGGCGCTTGCTGGCGGCGCTGCCGAGCACCAGGCCCTGGTCGGCCCCGACCGCGGTGCCGAGCTGGGCCTGGGTCTGCCCCGACAGCGGGCTGACGTCGCCCTGCGGAGGGGACGCCGGCGTTTTATCCACAGGCGGCGCGGACGCTTGCAGGTCGCTGAGGATCTTGTGGGTGTAGTCGCGGGTTTCCTGGAACGGGATGCGCTGGATCCACGCGCCCACACTGATCTCGCCACGGCGCGGGTCGCCGTTGCGCTGCAGCCATTCGTCCACGCGGCCAGGACCGGCGTTGTAGGCAGCCAGGGCCAGCGCGTGCTCGCCGTCGTAGCGGTCGAGCATCTTGCCCAGGTAGGCGCTGCCCAGTTGCTTGTTGTAGCTGGCGTCGCTGGTCAGCCGCGCCTCGTCGAATTCCAGGCCCAGTTCGGCGGCCATTTCCCGGGCGGTGTCCGGCATCAGCTGCATGATGCCCCGGGCGCCCTTGGGCGACACGGCATCGACCCGGCCGCCGGATTCCTGCTGGATGACCCGGTCGACCAGGGCGACGAAGCCTTCGGAGCTGCGCTGCCAGGCGCTGCTCAGGGTGTCGACGCCACGCTGCCAGGTGCTGCGCAACGGATCGAGCAGGCTCGGCGAACGCTCCGGCAGGTCGGCGCTGCGGGCGGCTGCGGCGGCCTGTTCGAAGTCCAGGGGCTCGCCGGCATTGCCAGACAACTGCTTGACCAGCAGGTCGGCGATGCCGGTCTGCTTCTTGCCCGCCAGGGTCTCGGCCAGCACTTCGTCGTAGAAGTCGCGCATGGTGTCCAGCTCGCGGCTGCGCATCGGGTTGTCGGCCGACAGCACGTCGCTGGCCTTGCGCATCTGCTTGAGGATCTGCTGCAAAAACAGCGCCTCGAACTGCTCGGCGGCGACTTCCAGCTGCTCGCGCCGGGGCGAGCCGATGCCGTCGGCGGCGCCGCGGTGGGTGTTCAGGTGCTGGGCGAGGGAAACGATACTCATGGGCCGCCTGCGCTTAGATGACGATCAGTTCGGCGTTGAGCGCGCCGGCCTGTTCCAGGGATTGAAGGATGCTCATGACGTCGTCCGGGGTCGCGCCCAGGCTGTTGACGGTGTTGATGATGCTTTCCAGGCTGGCGCCTTCGGGCCACTTGAACATGCCGTTGGCTTCCTGGGTGACGTCCACGTCGGAACGTGGCACCACGGCGGTCTGCCCGCCGGAGAAGGCGCCGGGCTGGCTGACCTGGGGGTTCTCGCTGATGGTCACGGTCAGGGTGCCGTGGGCCACGGCAGCGGCCTTGACCCGCACGCCCTCGCCCACCACCACGGTGCCGGTGCGGCTGTTGAACACCACCTTCGGCCGGGTACGGCCTTCTTCCACTTCGACCGCTTCGAGCATGGCCATGAAGCTGATGCGCTGGTTGCTGGACACCGGCGCGCGCAGCGACACCTTGGTCGCGTTGAGCGCGGTGGCGGTGCCGCTGCCGAAGCGCGCGTTGACCGCCTCCACCACGCGGCTGGCGGTCTGGAAGCTCGGCTGGCGAATGTTCAGCATCACCTCGTCGCGCTCGGAGAAGTCGCTGGGGATCATCCGCTCCACCGTGGCGCCGTTGGGGATGCGGCCACTGTTGGAGGTGTTGATGGCCACGCTGGAGCCGCTGCGGCCTTCAGCGTTGACGCCGCCGACCACCAGGGCGCCCTGGGCCAGGGCGTAGGTTTCGCCGTCCACACCCATCAGCGGGGTCATCAGCAACTGGCCGCCGCGCAGGCTCTTGGCATCGCCCAGGGACGACACGGTGACGTCCACGGTCTGCCCGGCGCTGTAGGACGGCGGGATCTCGGCGGTGACGGTCACGGCCGCGACGTTCTTCAGCTTGGGGTCGACGTTCGGCGGCAGGTTCACGCCGAACTGCTTGATCATGTTGGTGACCGACTGGCTGGTGAACTTCACCTGGTTCTTGTCGCCGGTGCCGTCCAGGCCGACCACCAGGCCGTAGCCGATCAACTGGTTGCCACGGATGCCCTCGATGTCCACCAGGTCCATCATCGGCACGGCGCTGGCCATGCCCTGGGCGAGCAGCAGGCCAGCGGCGGCGAGAAACTTCAGAAACGGGCGCATGCCGTCAGGCTCCAGTTACAGGGGGAACAGGGGGTGGGTGAAGAAGCGCGTCAGCCAGCCCGCCGAGTTGCTGTCGTTCAGCACCCCGCGACCGGCGTAGGAAATGCGCGCGTTGGCCACGTTCTGCGACGACACCTGGTTGTTGCGGTTGATATCGTCCAGGCGCACCAGGCCGGTCAGGCGGATGTACTCGTCGCCCTGGTTGAGGCGCAGGGCCTTCTCGCCCTTCACCACCAGGGTGCCGTTGGGCAGCACCTTGTGCACGGTCACCGCGATGGCGCCGCGCAGGGTGTTCTGCTGCGAACTGCGCGCCGAGCCGGTGAAATCGCGTTCGGCCGAGGCCGAGCTTTCCAGGTCCGAGTAGGTGCTGCCGAGCACGGTGGGCACCGGCACCGACAGGCTCGACGATTTGCCGAAGCTGGTGCCGGCGCTCTTGCTCGACTGGGTCGATTCGTCGAGCACGATGGTCAGGATGTCGCCGACCCGCACCGCGCGCTGGTCCCGCAACAGCGAGCCGCCGTAGCCGGAGCGGAACAGGCCGCCGCTGGTGGTCGGCGGCAGGCTGTAGTCCAGTTCCAGCGGCTGGTACTCGCTGGAATCCTCGTCGGGCAGCATCTCGTTGAAGCTGGCGCAGCCACCGAGCAACAGCACCAGCAGGAGCGGGAAAAGGCGCGTCATGGCGGTCACACGGTCTGGTTGAGGAACTGCAGCATCCCGGAGGAGGCGTCCAGCACCTTGGCGTTGGCCTCGTAGGCGCGCTGGATGGAGATCATGTTGACCATGGCCTCGACCACCTGCACGTTGGAGCCTTCCAGCACGCCCTGCTTGATCGTGCCCAGGCCTTCCTCGCCCGGCACGCCTTCGACCGGCTCGCCGCTGGCCACGGTCTCGCGGTACAGGTTGCCGCCCATGGCTTCGAGGCCAGCCGGATTGACGAAGTTGGCCAGGGTGATCTGCCCCAGCTCCACCGGCACGGTGTCGCCCGGCAGCACGGCGGTGACGATGCCGTCGCTGCCCACGGTGAAGCCACGGCTGCCGGCCGGCACTTCGATGGCCGGCACCAGCGGCAGGCCCTGGGCATTCACCAGCACGCCTTCGGCGTTGGGTTGCAGTTGGCCGCTCTCGGTGAAGAAGATTTCACCGGCCGCCGATTCCACCTGGAAGAAACCCTGGCCGACGATGGCCAGGTCCATGGGCTGCCCGGTGGGCTGCATGGCGCCTTCGGTGAAGATCTTCTGCGTGCCGGCCACGCGCACACCGCTGCCGAGCTGGATGCCCGACGGCACGGTGTTGACCAGGTCGGCCTGGGCGCCCGGTTGCAGTTCGATGGAGTAGAACAGGTCCTCGAACACCACGCGGTCGCTCTTGAAGCCAGTGGTGTTGACGTTGGCCAGGTTGTTGGCCACGGCCGACATGGCCTTGTCCTGGGCCGCGAGGCCGGTCTTGCTGACCCAAAGTGCAGAGCTCATCGGTATCTCCCTTAGCTGCCGCGAATCATGCGATTACCCGCCTCGGACAGGTCCTCGGCAGCTTTCATCATCTTCACCTGCGTTTCGAACAGGCGGTTGAGGCTCATGGTCGCCACCAGCTGGTCGACGGCCGAGACGTTGCTTTCTTCCAGGTGGCCGGCGATCAGCCGCACGTTTTCATCCACCGGCAGGGCTTCGCCGTTGCGGGTGACCAGCAGGCCGGCTTCGTCCTTCACCAGTTCGGCGGCCGGCACGTCGACGCGCTTGATGCGGTCGACCTCGGCCATGACGAAGTCGCCGCGCGGCATCACCGAGACCACGCCATCGGAACCGATGTGGATGCTGTCGTACTCGGGCAGCACGATCGGGCCGCCCTCGCCCATCACCGGACGGCCGTTGATGGTCAGGTTCAGCTCGGCGTCCACCTGCATGCTGCCGTTGCGGGTGTAGACCTCGCCTTCCGGCCCTTGCAGGGCGATCAGGCCGCGGCCATTGATGGCGAAGTCCAGGTCGCGCCCGGTGGCCATCATGGCGCCGGGCGCCAGGCTCACGCCGTTGCTCTGCACCAGCGCCAGGTGGCGGCTGTCGTAGCCGTAGCCTTCCACCGCCACGGCCTTGGCCTGCTCAAGGTCGGCGCGGAAACCCGGCGTGTTGGCGTTGGCCAGGTTGTTGGCGCGCACCGACAGCGAGGTCATGGTGCGACTGGCGGCGGTCATCGCGGTGTAGCCCAAACGGTCCATAAATCAGCCTCAGATCGCGCTGAACAGCACTTGGGTGAGTTCTTTGTCGGTGGACAGCACCTTGGTGTTGGCCTGGTAGTTGCGCTGGCTTTCCATCAGGCCGACCAGTTGCTGGGTCAGGTCGACGTTGGAGCTTTCCAGGGCCGAGGCCGCCAGCTCGCCCAGGGCCCCCACGCCCGGCACGCCGATCAGCGCCGCGCCGGATTCGGCGGTCTCGCTCCAGGCGGTGCCGTTCTCGTTCTTCAGGCCGCCGGCGTTGATGAACGAGGCCAGGGCCACCTGGCCCTGGAGCATGCGTTCGCCGTTGCTGTAGTTGGCGTAGACCATGCCGTTCTTCTCGATCGACAGGCCGGTCTGCTCGCCCGCGGCGTAGCCGGAGGCGCGGTTGGTGGTGACCACGAAGTCCGAGCCGTACTGGCTGCTGCCGGTGTAGTCGATGGCCACGGCCATGGGGTCGACGCCCGCCAGCGGGAAGTTGATGGCCACTGGGGCGACCGGGCCGGTCAGCGCGCCGTTGGTGCCGAAGTTCAGCGCCTGGGGGCCACCCACGGCGACGCCGTCGGCGTAGTAGTGCGCGGCCCAGTCGTTGGCGCCGGTCTTGACGAAGTACTGGGTCAGGGTGTGTTCGCGGCCCTGGGAGTCGAAGACCTTGGTGGTGTAGGTGGAGTTGAAGGACTCGGCGTTGGCCGGGTCGAACGGCGCCACGGTCGGCACGGTTTCGTTGGAGTCCAGGTTCATCACGAACGACAGGGTGTCGGTGGCGCGGGCCGGCAGGTTGGCGTTCTGCAGTTGCAGGTCGCCCAGGTTGCCCACCTGCAGGTTGCCGTCGGCGTCTACCGGGTAGCCCTGCAGGCGGCCGGTGTTGCCGATGATGAAGTTGTCCTTGTCGGTGTCGAACACACCGGCGCGGGTGTAGCTCACGTCACCGTTGCTGCTGCGGGTGACGAAGAAGCCACCGCCGGTGATGGCCAGGTCCAGGCTGCGGCCGGTACCGACCAGCGCACCGCCCTTGCTGATGCTCTGGGTCAGGCCGAGGACTTCCACGCCCATGGCCTGGCTGTCGGCGTACACGCTGCCAAACTCGGTGCGCGAGGACTTGAAGCCGGTGGTGCCGACGTTGGCGATGTTGTTGCTGATGGTGTCCAGCTGGTCGGAAACGGCGTTGAGGCCGGTCAGGGCAATGTTGAAGCTCATGGCGTATTAACCTTTTGAAAGAGAGAGAAACGCTCGACTAGAGCAGACCGGCCAGTGACGACTGACCAAACTCGGTGATCTTGTAGAACGGCACGGAGCCCGCCCCCTTGATCTCCAGGACCGGCCCTTCGGCGCTGACCCGGACGTTGGTGACCAGGCCAGCCACTTCCACCGGCGGGAACTCGCCGCTGTCGGTGGTGACCTCGACCTTGTAGCGGCCGGGCTCCAGGCCCAGGGCCACGGGGTCGATCTCGAAGTCCACCGCACCGGCCACCTGGGCGCCGAGCTGAACCTCTTTCTTCACGCCGTTGCTGTCGGTCAGGGTCAGCACGGTCTTGCCGGCGCTGTGCTCCAGATTGACCCGGCCGCTGATCTTCTCGTCGCTCAGTTGCAGGCTGTCCACTGCGACCTTCACTTCCTGGCCGACCAGGCCGGCGGCGGTGAGGGTCTGCAGGTTGTCCAGCAGCACCAGGTTGCTTTTGCTCAGGGCCGTCATGTTTTCCATGCTCTTGACCTGGGACATGGCCGAGAACTGGTTGAGGAACTCGGTGCTGTCGACCGGCTTGGTCGGGTCCTGGTTGCGGATCTGCGCGACCATCAGGCTGATGAAGTTGTTCTCCATCTGCGTCGCGTCGCTGACGTTGACGCCCTGGCGCACCGCGTCATCGCTGCCGTAGGTGTTGGTGCCCGAGCCGGTGGAACTGACGGTGGCCATCACGCTTCTCCCAGTTTGAGCAGGCCCTGCTGCATGCCCTTGATGCGGTTGAGCACCTCGACGCTGGTCTCGAAGCTGCGGCTGGCGGACATCATGTCGGTCATCTCTTCGATCTCGTTGATGTCGGCGTAGAACACGTAGCCATCGCGGTCGGACAACGGGTTCTCCGGCTCGTAGCGGCGCACCGGCTCACGGCCGGCGGTGACCACGTCGAGCACCTGCACATGGGCACCGCCCATGCCGGCGCCGCGGGTCAGCTGGCCGTTCTCGTAGATGGAGGCGAACACCGGCTTGCGCGCCTCGTAGACGTCCTCGGGGCGGGCCGCGGCGGAGTCGGCGTTGGCCAGGTTGCTGGCCACGGTGTTCAGGCGCACGGTCTGTGCGTTCATCGCCGAGCCGGCGATGCGGTAGATCGAGTCGAATGACATGGCTTAACGCCCCTCGATGGCTTGTTTCAGGCCACGGAATTTCGAGTTGAGAAAGGTCAGGCTGGTCTGGAAATCCATCGAGTTCTTGGAGAACTCCGCTTGTTCCACACTCAGCTCCACGGTGTTGCCATCCTGCGAAGCCTGGGTCGGCACCCGGTACTGGTAGTCGGGCGAGCGCGTGGCCGCGAAGAACGAATCGAGGCTGCCGCCTTCGAGGCGACGCATTTCCGCGGCGAAGTCGATGTCCCGGGCCTGGAAGCCGGGGGTGTCTTCGTTGGCCAGGTTGGCCGCGAGGATTTCACTGCGCTCGACCCGCAACTCCAGGGCACGCGCATGAACGCCCAACGCCTCATCAATCCGTATACTCATCACCCACTACCCTTCAGCAAGGTTCAGTCCGGGAGTGCTGGAGCACAAACCATGCCCAACCCGACAAAGGTGCTTAAGCAGTTGATTTCAGTGGCTTTTACAAGAAAGAAGAACGCACGGAGCGCCGCATTGCTTCCGCATTCGCCGTACACGCCAGCAGGAAGCGGAAGCGTTTTTTCCGCATGGCGACCACTGCGCCTGGCGGCCGGTCTGGTGATCGGTCTGCTGCCGCTGGCGGCCCAGGCCGAGGTCAGCGCCGGCCAGCAGATCGACGACGCCGTGGAGCGCTACATCGCCCAGGCGGTGGCCGACGAAGCCACAGCCCAGGGCTGGACCGGGCAACGCTTCAGCCACGCCAGCACCTCGCTGAACAGCACCGCCGCCCTGGCTCCCTGCACGCAGGCACTGACGGTCAGCCCCAGCGACGCCGGTGCCTCGCTGCTGGCGCGCCAGCGCCTGGACGTGCGCTGCGCCGACCAGCCGGGCTGGGCGGTGGTGGTGAGCAGCCAGGCCAGCGTGTTCGTGCCGGCGGTGTTCAGCAGCCAGGCCATCGAGCGCGGCCAGACCATCGGCGCACCCCAGCTGACGCTGCAGGAGCTGGATGTCGGCAAGGCCTCGCGCGGCTTCTTCACCGACCTGGACGACGTGGTCGGCATGGGCGCCAAGCGCCGCATCCGCCCGAACCAGGCGCTCAGCCCCAGCCTGTTGACCAAGCCGCTGCTGATCAAGCGCGGCCAGCAGGTGAAGATCGTCGCCAACCATGACGGCATCGCTGCCTCGACCATGGGCGAGGCACTGGAGAACGGGGAGCTGAAGGCGGTGATCCGCGTGCGCAACCTCAGCAGCGGCAAGACCATCGAGGCCAAGGTGCTCGAAGCGGGCGTCGTCACCAGCACCTTTCGTTAGGGCTGTGCGGGGTTTGTGGGTGGGCGCGCTCCTGTAGGAGCGGCCTCGGCCGCGAGCTCGGCGGTTGCCAGGCCTGCATCGGGGTTTCGGTGGGAGAAGAGCTCGCGGGCAATCGGTATGCCGCCCAGCCGCTCCTACACAGATAGCGTCGCCGGTGTTGTGGATGGGCACGTTCCTGCGGGGCGGGAAGACCGGTCGTAGAAAAATTTCCAGGCGCCATTTAAGCGGCGGCAAAAGTCTGTCGCCTTACCCTTTCAGCAGGCAATCACAGCCAGCTCTAACCAAGCTCTCACGCAAAGGGAATACTCAAATGGCTCTGTCGATTCATACCAACTACTCCTCGTTGATCACCCAGACCAACCTGAACAAGACCAACAACGCCCTGTCGAACAACCAGCAGCGCCTGGGCACCGGCCTGCGCATCAACTCCGCTGCCGACGACGCCGCCGGCCTGCAGATCGCTACCCGTCTGAACGCCCAGTCCCGCGGCATGGAAACCGCCATGCGCAACACCAGCGACGCCGTCTCGCTGCTGCAGACCGCCGAAGGCGCGTTCAACGAAATGACCGACATCATGCAGCGCATGAAAGACCTCGCCACTCAGTCCGCCAACGGCACCAACGCCCAGGCTGACCGCGATGCCCTGCAAGCCGAATACGACGAGCTGGGTAAAGAGCTGGCCAACATCATGACCAACACCAGCTACGCAGGCGAAGCCCTGTTCGGCGCTGACGGTGCCACCGGCAAGTTCGGCGCTGCCGTGACCTTCCAGATCGGTTCCACCGCTGCCGAGACCCTGGAGCTGGACGCTTCGGCCGAATCCGCTGCCCTGGGCACCGCTCTGGACGGCCTGGCCGCCAGCTACGGCGACGCCACTGCCACCGGTACCGAAATCGCCACCGCTGCTGGCGCCAACGGCATGATCACCACCATCAACACCGCCCTGGACGACATCGGCGCCCTGCGTGCTCAGTTCGGTGCCAACATCAACCGCCTGAACCACACCGCCAACAACCTGGCCAACATGAAAGACAACACCGAAATGGCCAAGGGCCGCATCATGGACGCCGACTTCGCCAAGGAAAGCGCCAGCATGAGCAAGAACTCCATGCTGATGCAGTCGGGCATCTCCATGCTCAAGCAAGCCGGCCAGATGCCAGGCATGGTCATGTCCCTGCTGGGTTGATCCCGCAGCTCCTGATCAGGCGCAACGGACTGCGCCACCCCAGAACGCCCCACTCGGGGCGTTTTTTCGTGGGCGCTTTTCAGGCCCGCCACCGCCGCCTGTGCACACGTGATACCCGCCCGTGCAAACAACCCTTAAAGTCATTGGCTACGCTTGCCGATAAACGGTGCAACACGCAATCAACTGTCATCATACAAGGGCACAATTCCGATGCTGCATACCGCGCAAAGGTTCGACTTAGAGCGCTTTGTTGCCCACTTCATGGAGCACCGGACAGGCACCGTTTTTCAGCAAAAATCAGGTCTTCGAACAGGGCGGTGCCAGTCAACGGCCAATGGCACAAGACTTGCGACGGTCTTTTTCTGACGCCAGAATGCCGCCAACTTTGAAGAGCCCGGCATATTCCCCCGATGGACACACCCTCATCGTCATGGAACGCATGAATACACTGAGCGAGAATCAAGCCGCAGATGCCGGGGCAACGCTCTCCTGTCTGATCATCCGGACAGGCCGTGCGGACTGTTACGCGCACTTCTACCCGGCGCTCTATCAGCTGCAGCTGATCCGCGACGGCGCCGAGGAAAAGGTCGACCTGGGCTTCTCCGGCAGCCGCCTGCTCGAACGCCTGCTGCAGAACCCCGGTGAAGTGGTGGCCCGCGAGGAGCTGATGAGCCATGCCTGGTCCGATCGGGTGGTCGGTCAGGGCAGCCTGAACCAGCAGATCTACACCCTGCGCCAGGTGCTGGCCGACGAGAAGAACCGCGAGATCATCCAGACCCTGCCGCGCCGCGGCTACATGTTCAACCCCAATTTCCTCTCCACCCCGCCGGCGGCCGAACCACTGCCGGAAGCCAGCGAGCCGTCCACCGAGGACGCGCCGCCGGCCCCGCTGATCACCGTCGATCCGCCGCAGACCACGCGCAACCAGCGCAGCCTGCTGCTCGCCCTGCCCATCAGCCTGGTGCTGCTCGGCGGCGCGGTGCTGCTTTACCTGTTCGACCTCGCCCAGCCCTCGGAGCTGCTCAGCAACCAGCTGACGATCGGCCAGGCGACGGTGATCTACATCGACCGCGACGAATTGCATCTGCAGCAGCTGACCCATGCCGCACAGCCCCTGGCCAAGCGCATGGCGGCTTTGGCCAAGAGCCCCACGGACCTGGTGTTCGGCATGGCATCGGATTACTACGAGGTGCTGTGCGTGGCGGGACAGGACAGCGTGCGCTCGCTGATGGTGCATGAGAGCCAACTGGAACGCATCGCCGATGCTCAACTACAGGCGTGCCTGCCATGAAGGCCCTTGATTCCCTCGGCCGCAAGTGCGTGCTGATCAGCCTCGGCCTCGTGCTGGCCCTGGTGCTGCTCGGCACCATGCTGTGGATAAACTTCACCTCCAGCAGCGAGCTGGATGGGCGCTACAGCGCCAGCGGGCAGATGCAGCTGAGCAGCGGCGAGGTCATCGATGTCTCGCACACCGTGCAGGTTCGCGACGGCCGCTTCTACGCCATGACCCGCCAGGGCAATGCCGTGCTGGAGACTGCCGGCGTCGTCGAGTACGGCTTTCTCGGGCGTTACCGCCTGCGGGTCGAGTCGGGCGAGGTGACCGGCCTGGCCGGCGATACCGACAATGACCTGGTGTTCAACATGATGTACGGGCGCCACAAGGGCTCGACCATCCACCTGGTGCCCTTCCGTTCCTGCCTCTACGGCCAGGAGACCCGCCAGGTCTACTGCATCGCCAAGCAGCAGAGCCCGCTCTGACTCACAGCGCTTCCGGGGCCGGTTGCGCGGCCTGCTCCGGGGCCGGCGGCGCGACGAATTCGGTACCGCTCTGCGAGTAGTGCGCCTGGGCGTACCCTTCTCCGAACAGTTCGCGGTAGAGCATTTCCGCCTTGCTGGTCAGCAGCAGGATTTCGATGCGCCGGTTGGCGCCGTTTTCCGGCTCGTCCGGGCGCAGCGGCATGACGTCCGCCTGGGCCGCCACCTGGAGGATGCCGCTGGCCGGCAGCCCGCCATCGACCATCACGTTGCGCGCGCGCAGGGCACGGTCGCCCGACAGGTTCCAGTTGTTGTAGCCGGCCTGCTGACGGTACTGGGTGGCGTCGGTGTGGCCACTGATGATCAGCTTGTTGTCGACCTTGGCCAGCACCCCGGACAACCCCACCAGCAGACGCTGGAAATGCGGGGTGAGCACCGCGCTGCCGCGCTGGAACATGAAGCGCTGCTGGTCGTCCTTGATCAGCACGCGCAGGCCCTGGGGCACCACCTGCACCTCGATATTGGCCAGGGCATCGACCTCTTCGGCCAGGGCTTCCATCAGCTCGGCCAGCTCCTGCATCTCGGCCGGCGTGCCGTAGCGCGTCTTGCCGTCTGGCCCGTTGGCGGGCTTGCTGTCCTGGGGCTGGTCGGCGTCGTTGGCCGGGTCGACCTCGCGGCTCACCGTGACCGGCATGCCGTCCAGGTCCAGGGGGGTGCGGCTGGTGCCGTCGAACACCCCGGCGCCACCGTCCACCAGCGGGTTGGTGAGCATCTCGGCCTGGGCCTGCACGGTGTTGTCGTTCTGCGGCTGGACGATCCACAGCACCATGAACAGCGCCATCATCGCCAGGGTGAAGTCGGCAAAGGCGACTTTCCAGGCGCCGCCGTGGGCATCATCGTGGCCCTTCTTGGAACGGCGCTTGATGATGACTTCGTGGTCTTTGTCGCCGCGCTTCTTCATGCCGCGTCCCTTTCATCCTCGTAGCGGTTGACCCAGGTCTCCAGCTGCTTGAAGGCGGGTTTCACGTCCTGCTCGATCAGCTTGCGCCCGGCGTCCACCGCCAGCAGCGTCGGCTTGCCGGCCACATGCGCCACCAGGGTGGTGCGCACGCACTCCAGGGCCGACAGCTCGGTCTTGATGCGCTGGCTCATGGCATTGCTCAGCGGGTCCATCAGGCAGTAGCAGAAGAAGATACCGAGGAAGGTCCCCACCAGGGCCGCCGCCACGTGGGCGCCGATCTCGGCCACCGAGCCGCCGATGCTGCCCATGGTGATGATGATGCCCATGATCGCCGCCAGGATGCCGAACCCCGGCATGGCCTCGCCGATCTTGTGCAGCGAGCGCGAGGGCTGCAGCAGGGTGTGCTCCATGGCGTCCAGCTCCTGCTCGAGGAAGCCTTCCAGTTCATGCGCGCTGATCTTGCCCATGGCCATCAGGCGGAAGTTGTCGGCGATGAACGCCATCAGGTTCTTTTCCTGGAGGATCAGCGGGTACTTGGCGAACAGGTCGCTCTGCTCCGGCTCCTCGATGTGCGCGTCGAGCACCTTGAGGCCGCCGACGTCGACCATTTCCAGCAGCTCGTACAGGAGCATCAGCAACTGACGCTGGAACTCCTCGCCACGGCGCTTGAAGATGAACACGCCCTTGATCTGCGAGCACATCTCCAGCAGCACTTCCTTGGGGTTGCCGACGATCAGGCTGCCCAGGCCGGCGCCGAGAATGATCACCACCTCGGCCGGTTGCCAGAGCACCCGCATATCGCCGTTGGCCATGGCGTATCCGCCCAGCACGCAGGCCACGATGATCAATGCACCTAATACTTTCTGCACGGCTAATTTCTCTCGGTTAGGTAACGGCAGGCCTTGTTGAGCGCCTGCTTGCTGAGCTGACACACGCGGGCATCACTGAGCTCGAGCACCAGGGCGATTTCCTTGAGGCTCAGCTCATGCTGGTAGTAGAGGGTGAGGACCAGGCGTTCACGCTCGTTCAACTGGTCGAGGGCCTGGGTCAGCAGGCGCTCCTTGAGCACCCTTTCCTCGACCCCGACGCTGCCCTCGATGAAGCCTTCGTGGCCGTTCTGCAGCAGGTCGTCGAGGCTCTCGATGGCCTCGCAGGACTCGGCCCGCAGGAACTCCTGGTAGTCCTTTTCGGCGAGCCCGGTGAAGCCGATGATTTCTTCATCGGTCGGCACCCGGCCGAGCTGGCGGCTGAGGGTGCGGATGTCGTCGCGCACCTTGTGCGCCTGCTGCCGCACCTGGCGCGGGCGCCAGTCCTGGCGGCGCAGTTCATCGAGGATCGCGCCGCGAATGCGCAAGGCGGCGAAGCGGCCGAAGTTCTCGTCGGGGGTGCCGTAGCGGCGCAACCCTTCGAGCAGGCCCATCAGGCCGATCTGCTCCATGTCCTCGCGGTCGAGGACCTGGTTGGCCTGCAACGACAGCTGGCTGACGATGCGCTTGACCAGTGGCAGGTACTGCATCAGCCACTTCTGCTCGGCGCCCGGCGCGAACACCGGCAACCCGTTCGGGTCGGCGCTGTAGCCATAGTCGATTGCGCAGTTCGCGTTCATCGCCGTGGCCTACTGGACGATCAGCTTGCTGACCAGCACATGGTCGAACGGCACCGCCAGCTTCTTGCTGGAGAAGTCCTGCAGCAGTGCGGTCTCCAGGGACACCTGCAGGTCGGCGATGGGCATGGCCCGCAGCTGAGCGAAGCTCATCGACGACAGGTGAGCGACCGCCGAGGTGCGGACCATGGGATCGAGCTGCTCGAGCTTCTTGGTATCGGCCTCGATATCGGCCTGCAGCACCAGGTCGAGCACGAAGTAATGTTCGCGGTTCTCGCCCTGCAGGCTGACGATGATCTTCTGGATCGGGAAGAAGGTGTACTCGCTGGTGGCCTCGTCTTCCACGCTGCTCGCGGCCCCATCGCCCTGTACCAGCGCGCCGCTGCGCAAGGGTTTGAGCATGGTGTAGGTGAGTGCGACACAGCCCAGGGCTATGGCTGTGTTCAGCACCAGCATTATCAGAATCACCCGTTGCATCGTCATAACCGACTCTCGATCCACTACCGCTGTTTGATTGATTGGCCAGGCGCGGCAGGCCGTGCCGCGCGTTCCGTCACACCGTGATCAACACGTCGTCACGGCGTTGCGTCGCGCCGCTTTGCACTGGCGCGGTGAGATTGGCCGCCACCCCCGGCTCCTCGTCGAAGCGCGGCGTGCGCTCCTGGCGGGCATGCTGCTGGCCGGATTGGCCATCGCTGGAGACACCGACGCTGACCTGCATGAAGTTCTGCCCCACCAGTTCCTGGCGCAGGCGTTCGCTGGTGCTCTGCAGCAACCGCGCGACATCGGCCTGGGCGGCGGAGATCTGCACGCTGAGGCGACCGGATTCGTGGCTGAGGAAGATTTCCATGCTGCCCAGCTCCGGCGGATCGAGGCGAATGGTCGCGCTCTGCATGCGTTGCTGGACCTGCATCTCGACGTTCTCGCGCAGGGCATGCAGCATCTGCTCGCCCCACTTGTGCTCCGGCCCCTGCAGCTTGAGCGTGCGCTCCGGCAGGGCGCTGTGCGCGGTGGGCTGGGTGCCGGTGGTGGTCGGGGTTTCCGTGCGGCTGGCCGGTGCGCTGACGGCACGCTCGATGGCGCTCGCCGTCTCGGCATCCAGGGTTTCTGGCGCGAGGGCTTCGAACACCGCCGCGGTGTTCGCCGGCAGCGTATCCAGGTCCACGGCCCCCACACTGCTGCCGCTGCTGCGCAGCGCCGCGTCGTAGTCCGCAGCCGGCGCCACGGGGCCACCGGTGGGCAGCGTGAGCGGGCCATGCAGCACCTGCGCGTCAGCGCCTTCATCGATCGCCGTGACCGCATCGCCGGCGGGTGGCAGCGGTTCACCGTCACGGGCCTGCACCTGGGCATCGCGCTGGCCGAGCATGCTCAGCAGCCATTGTTCGGCGTCCGGTTCCGGGGCGGCCGGGTTGCGCTCGTCGGCCTGCAGCGGCAGCTCCACGGGCGTCGCGTCGCGGGCGTCCAGGGACTCGACCGTCGCGCCGTCCAGCAGCTCATCGAGGCTGTCCAGTTCGCTGGCAAAGCCGGGAATGCTCGGCAGGGTCTCGGCCTGGCCCGACGTGGTGCTGGCGAAGCCGGCGGGGCGCGGCAGGGCCTGGGCATCACCCAGGGTGGGCAGGCCGGAGGCGCCGCCCGGATTCAGTAAGGGGTGCACGGCCTATCTCCCGCCCTGGTACAAGTCGATTCGCTGGTAGGCAGAGCGCCCTTCCACGTATTCCAGGTGCGTGAGCAGCACCTGGCGCAGCTTTTCACAGGCTTCGGCGCAGCCAGCCAGCGCCGCGCCATACAGCTCCTTGAGCAACTGCTTGGCCTGCAGCACTTCGGTGCTCGGCTCGGCGCAGGCGGACAAGGCGTCCAGGCACTCGCGCACGCGCTGGTCGATGGCGGCGAAGCGCTCCCAGTCGCGGGCTTCCATCGCCGTGCGCAGTTGGCCGTGCACCGTGCTGAACATCAGCAGCAGACGCCGTTCCTCACCGGGCTGCATTGACACCTTCCCACCCCTCGCGCAGCACGCCGAGCAGGTGCACCACCTCGTCCAGCCCTTCCAGCGACAGGGTCACGCTGACGTCGGAGAGCCGGTAGATGCAGTAGTCGTACAGGCGCGACAGCCCCTGCACCACCTCACCGCCGTTGTCGTAGTCCAGAGCGCTGTTCAGGCCGTTGAGGATGCTCAGGCACTTCTCCAGGGACTGGCCCTTCTGCTGGTAGCGCTTGGCTTCGATGTGGCCACGGGCACGGGCCAGCTCGTCGAGCAGGCCGTCGAACAGCACCAGCACCAGCTCGTAGGGCGATGCCGCGGCGGCGCGGGCCTCGAGGTCGACGGAGCGGTAGCTGTCGTAGCTTTCATTCATCTGGTAGGTGCTCATCAAAACATCCCGTAGGTTTGTTCCATCGCCGACATCGTCTGCATCATGCTGGTGTACTGCTTCAGGTAGCGGCTGTAGTAGCTGTCGTACTGCTTCTGGATGTTGTCGAACTGGTCATCGACCCGGCGCAGCATGCTGTTGAGGCTGTCCTTGCGGGTTTTCATCAGGCCGTTGGCGCTGCTGGTGTACACCGCGAGGTTCTTGTCGATGCTGTCGAGCAGCGCGCCCTTGTCGGTGAACAGCTTCTCGAAGCCTTCCGGGTTGGCCGCCACGGCCTTGTCGAAGCGCGCGCCGTCGATGGTCAGCTTGCCGTTGCGGTCGGCGACGATGCCGAACTCCATCAGGCTGGCGCCGCCGTATTCGGTGCGCAGCACCTGGTTGAGCATGTTCTCGATGGAACGGATGCTCGAATCGCCGGCCAGCACCCCGCGGGTGCTGGTCTCGCCACCACTGGCCGTCAGCGAGTCGAAGCTGCTCATCAGGCTGTTGAGGGCAGTAACGAAGGCCTGGGCCTTTTCCTTGGTAGCGGTGCTGTCCTGGCCGATGTCGACGCTCAGGGGCTGATCGCCGGCCTTGTGCGCGCGGTTGAAGGTCAGGCTGACGCCATCGATGATGTTCTCGAAGGTGTTGCTGGCGTTGGTCAGCAACATGCCGTTCTCGCCGCCGAGGCGCACCTGGGCGTCCTGGGCCTTGCTCAGCTCCTGCTGGTTGCTCAGGGCAGTGGCCAGGGCCGCGTTGCCCGACGAAGACAGGCTGATGGCGTTGTCCGCCCCGCTCTTCTCGCTGCTCAGCACCAGCGACACTTCGCCATTGCTGCGCACCAGGGTGGCCTTGACCCCACTGTTGTCGGCGGCGCCGTTGATCGCGCTGGCCAGCTCTTCGAGGGTGGAGGCGCCGCTGACGTCGACGTTGAACGACTTGCCGTCCTGGCCGATGGTCAGGGTGCCGCTGCCCAGGTCGCCGGGCTGCAGGCCACCGACCGACACCTGGTGCCGGCTGGCCAGTTGCTCGACGAAGAACTGGTAGTTGCCCGGTACGGCGTTGGTGCCGACCGTGGCGGTGGCATAGCCTTCCTGGCTGAACTTGGCGCTGTTGATCAGCATCGTGCTGCCGGCGCTCTTCATGCCCTTGATCGAGGAGCTGAAGGTTTTCAGCGCACTCTCCAACGTGCTCACCGCGCTGAGCTGAGCCTTGTAGCTCGCCTCGTTGCGGTTAGCCTTGGCCAGCGCAGCCTGCACCTCGTAAGAGGCCAACTGCGAGGACATCTGCTTGACGTAGTCGGAATCGATTGCCATGAAATAACGCTCCTTTGTAGGGGTATCAGCAATAACGGTGCCAATCGCGAAACCTAGTTTTCATGCGGGTTTCAGGCAGGTCCATGCAGAAGGGAAACTTCCGCTCGAAGCTGAATCGGCAACAGGGGGAAGGGCCATTTCCGCATCGACGCAAAGGGCCCGGCACGTCCCTTAAACAGGCGACGGCAACGGCACTTTTCTTAAGCACCGGGGCGGGAGAAATACGGCGCGAACGCGGGCACCGGCGAAGCACCAGTGGAAGGCAGGAAGGGAGCGGTGAAACTCAGAAGAAATGCGGGGTGTACAACTGGTTATCGAGCTGTTCGCCGAGCATCTGGTTGAGAATGTCGTTGTGCATCGCCAGCAGCTTTCCGTTGCGCTCGTTGAGGCGCTTGCACTGCAGCACCAGCTGGTTGAGCTGCTGCCAGGTCTGGCGCAGGTGGTCGCCGCGGCCCTCGGGGTACAGGCCGAACAACTGCTGCACGGCCGGGGCGCCGGCCCCCAGGCCGAAGGCGGTGAGGATCTTGCTGCGGCGCTCGGCGCGGCCGCGCACCTGGTCGACCAGGTGGGAGATCTGGTCGTTGAGCAGGTCGATCTGCTGGCTGTTGCGGCTGAGCAGCTGCTGATACAGCTCCTGCATCAGGCCACGCAGGCTCAGGTAGTCGGCACAGTCCTGCTGGACGTCCTGCTCGGCGACCTGGAGCAGCTGCTCGCGTCGACTCACGCGTCGCTACCGCTGTGGTAGGCCAGCATGCTGCCGGCCAGGGCCGCGCTGTCGCTGACGATCTCGCCGCGCTGCAGGGCCTGCTTGATGGCCGCGACCTTGTCCAGGTCCACGTCGGGCAGAGCGCGCATGGCGTCCTGCAGGGCCTCCAGGCGCGACTCGGCGGCATTGCCCGTGGTGCCGGCGGCCGCTTTCGCCTGCTCGGAACGCTCGACGCGGGTCTGGGCCGGCGCCTCGGTCTGAACGCTGAAACCGGCTTTGAATTGCCTGCTGATTTCCATGGTGTCATCCAACTCTTGGGGTTACAGCCAAATAAGCGACCGGCGAGGGCGCCGACTTAAATCTTTTTTCGAAAAATCTGTGGAAACCGGTGTGCAGGTGTTTAGTGGGTGGGTGGTGAAGCCCTGAAAAGCTCGCCGCTGAAGCGCCTCCTACAGGTCTTTGCCATCCCACCAATCCGCAGGAGGGGCTTCAGCCGCGAGCTTCAAACGCTCGGCGACCACACCCTTTCTGAATCCCCGCAATCCTTCGCCGCTAAAGCGCCTCCCACAAGGCTCTGTCATTCCTCCGCTCCGTGGGAGGGGCTTCAGCCGCGACGGTCAGGCGCCCTGGGCGCGCATCCACGCCTGGGCGGCCAGGCCATCCTGAATCTTCTGTTCCTGTTGCGCCAGGGCGGCCTGCCACTGGGCCATCTTGGTGTCGATAACCTGCATCACCACCTTTTCGCTGCGCATCGCCGCCAGCAGCTCGGCCTGGATGCGCGCCAGGTTTTCCTCGGCCAGTTGCAGCTCGCGGCGCTGCAGCTCGACCATCTTGTGCAGCGTGGCCTTGTACTGCTGCTGGTTGTCGCGCTGCAGCGGCGTGGTCATCGGCACGGTGAAACCGCACAGGCGGTTCAGGCCGGTGATGTTATTGCGGTAGCGCTGGCAGAGGTTCTGCTGGTAGTTCACCCGCCCGAGCATCTGCTGCACCCGGCTGCCACGCAGGCTGGCCAGGCGGGACAGCACGTCGATCTGGTCTTTCATGGACGCTCCTACTTGATGATGCCCTGCAGGGTGGTGATGCTCTGCTCGAGATCGGCGCCGGCCCCGACTTCCTGGCGCAGGAAGCGCTCGATGGCCGGTGCCAGTTGCACCGAACGGTCGGTCTTGCTGTCCATGCCGGGGGTGTAGCCGCCGAGGGGGATCAGCTCCTTGATCTTCTCGAAGGTGCTGTAGAACTCCTTGAACTGCCGGGCAGCGCCCTGGTGCGGCAGGTTGCTGACCTGGCTCATGCAGCGGCTGACCGAGGCGGCGATGTCGATGGCCGGGTAATGGCCGACGTCCGCCAGGCGCCGCGACAGCACGATGTGGCCGTCGAGAATGGCCCGGGCGCAATCGGCGATCGGGTCCTGCTGGTCGTCGCCTTCGGCCAGCACGGTGTACAGCGCACTCAGGCTGCCGCGCTCGCTCTCGCCGTTGCCGGCGCTTTCCACCAGCTCGGGCAGCAGGCCGAAGACCGACGGCGGGTAGCCCTTGGTGGCCGGCGGCTCGCCCAGGGCCAGGGCGATTTCGCGCTGGGCCATGGCGTAGCGGGTCAGGGAGTCGACCAGCAGCAGGACGTCCTTGCCCTGGTCACGGAAATACGCGGCGATGGTGTGGCACAGCTCGGTGGCCTTGAGGCGCATCAGCGGCGATTCGTTGGCCGGCGCCACCACCACCACGGCCTTGCGCCGCCCTTCTTCACCGAGCGAATGCAGGATGAATTCCTGCACCTCGCGGCCACGCTCGCCGATCAGCCCGACCACCACCACGTCGGCCTTGGTCTCGCGGGTGATCATGCCCAGCAGCACGCTCTTGCCCACGCCGCTGCCGGCGAACAACCCGACACGCTGGCCCTTGCCCAGGGTCAGCAGCGCGTTGATGGCGCGCACCCCGACATCCAGCGGCTCGGACACCGGCTTGCGCTTGAGCGGGTTGACCCGCGGCAGCTCGGTGGGCAGCGGATCGCGGCCGGTCAGCTTGCCCAGGTCATCCAGCGGTTCGCCCAGGCCGTTGAGCACCCGGCCCAGCCAGGATTCGTCGATTTGCAGCGAGGCCTCGTCCTTGGCCGGGAATACCCGGGAACCCGAGGTCAGGCCCACCGGTTTCTTGAAGGGCATGAGGTAGGTGAGGTCGCGGTTGAAACCCACCACCTGGGCATCGAGCATGCTGCCGTCGCCCTGCTCCACGTAGCAGCGCTGGCCGGTCATGCGCTGGCAGCCGAGGCTTTCCAGGAGCATGCCGGACACGCGCACCAGGCGGCCGCTGACCTTGGCCAGTTGCACGGTGTCCAGCGAGCGCAGCGCCTCGTCGAGCTTGAAGCCTTCCAGCATCGGTCAGCTCTCGGCCAGTTTCAGGTGCTCGGACAGGGTGTCCACACAGGAGTCCAGGCGCTGCTGGCACCCGATGTCGGCCTCGGCCTGGGCGGTGACCACCCGGCACTCGCCCAGGGCCAGCTTGTCGTCCGGCACCAGGCGCCAGGCGGCGGCGCGCTCGGGCACCAGGTCCTTGATGCGCGCGCATTCTTCGGGGTTGAGCAGGATGCGCACGTCGCTCTGGTCGCCCGGCATCGCCGCCAGGGCCTCTTCGGCCAGGGTCAGCAACTGGGTCGGGTGCAGAGTCAGCTCGCAGCGGATGACCTGCTGCGCGACCTTCTTCACCAGCTCCAGCAGTTCCTGGCGACGCTTGAGCTCCAGTTCGCCTAGGAAGCTGCGCAGTTGTTCGCTGACGTGTTCCAGGGGCCGGCTGGCCTCCTCGAACACCCGACGACCTTCGATGCGGCCCTCTTCACGGCCCAGGCGCAGGCCTTCTTCCCGGCCTTTGTCGAAGCCTTCGCGCAGGCCTGCTTCCTGGCCCTGTTCCAGGCCTTGCTGGTAGCCCTTCTCGGTGCCTTCCTGGAAGCCATCGGCGATGGCCCGTTGCATGGCGGCCGGGTCGCCGCTCCAGTCGCCAGGCAGCGCGTTGCTGCTGCGCGGTGGGAAGCGGTACGGCCGCCAGTTGCGGCTGGCGCCCTTGATCACCTTGACGGTCATGTGCGGCTCCTCATTCCACTGTCTGTTCGCGGAACAGCTGCACCTGCAGCTCGCCGTCGGCGGCCATCTCGCGGACCACGCCCATGATGTCCTTGCGCACCTGCTCGACCCGGCTCAGCGGCACCGGGCCCTGGCGGCGGTTGATCGACTCCATCTGCTGCGCCTGGCGCTTGGGCATGGCGCCCTGGATGGCCTTGACCAGCGCCGGCTCGGCGCCCTTGAGCGCGACCACCCACTCTTCCAGGGGGATGACTTCGAGCAGGGTCTGCAGCACGTCCTGGTTCTGCCGCGAGAGGATGAAGAAGTCGTACATTTCGTCTTCGATCCTGCCGACCAGGTCTTCGTTGTGGGCGCGCAGCAGCTCGAACATCTGGTTCCGGTCGCCCTTGAAGCGGTTCATGATGTCCGCCGCCTGCTTCACCCCGCGCACCTGGGAGCCCTGGGTCGAAAGCACTGACAGGCTGCGCTCGATCAGGTGCTCCAGCTCCTGGATCACGTCGCTGTTGATCTCGCTGAGGTTGGCGATGCGGTACAGCAGTTCGTCCTGGCGCGAGGCCGGCATGCATTCGAGCACTTCGCTGGCCATGCCCGGCGGCAGGAAGGCGAGGAACACGGCCTGCATCTGCGCGTGCTCCTTGGCGATCAGGGCCGCGAACTGCTTGGGATCGATCCATTCCATCTTGGCCATCTTGGCGCGGATTTCCTCGCCGTAGATGCTGTCCAGCAGGCTGCGGGTGATGTCGCTGCCCAGGGCCTTGCCGAGCATGCCCGACAGGTAGGCGCGCGACGCACCCTTGATGCTGCTCTGCTCCTTGTAGTCATCGAAGAAGCGGCTGATGACGTCCGACACCATGGGCTGCTTGACGTTGGACAGGCGCGCCATGGCTTGGCTGATGCTGACGATCTCCTCGCGGGAGAAATGCCGCAGCACGCCGGCCGAGGTGGTATCGCCCATGCTCAGCATGAGGATCGCCGCCTGCTCCATCGAGCTCATGGTGCGCATCTGCGAGCGCGTCTGGAGCTCTTTCTTGGCGGATGAGCCACGCTCATCAGGCCGGGTTGAGGTCTCTTTCATTTCGCCCTATCCATTGCTTGATCACTTCCGAGACACGCTCAGGATCGTTCTTGGCCAACATCTGCAAATGTTCGATCTGTAGCTCCAGGCCCGAGCCCGGTGCCGGCAGGCGGATTTCCGAGAGCGGGTTGAGCTCGCCGAGTACGTTCAGCCCGCCCATCTCGTCCTGGTGACGCCCCAGCAGGCGTTCGGAACGCTCCGCGAGCAAGGCCAGGGTCTCGTCGTTGCCGTCTTCGGGCAGCGCGGGCTGGGCCGGACGGGTCAGGCTGCGCACCGCCGGCCGCACCACCATCAACAGCAGCAACAGGCTGATCAGGCCGAACACCGCCAGCTTGGCCAGGTCATGCAGGCGGCTGTTCTCCCACCAGGGCAGCGCCTCGATCGGCATCTCGCTGGCGGTGAAGGGGAACACGCTGAGGGTCAGCAGGTCGCCACGGGCCTGGTTGAAACCCACCGCGCTCTTGACCATGGCTTCCAGGTCGGCGCGGGCCTCGGGGGTCCAGCCGCCTTCCGGCGCGCTGCTGGCATTCAGCACCACCGCCACGCTCTGCTGACGCAGGGCGAACGGCGCGTGTTTGACGTGGGTGACGCTCTGGTCGTAGTCCAGCTGGCGGTTGGATTCCTTGCGCAGGGAGGTAGCCGCCTTGTTGGCCACGTCGGCCTCCGGATCGGCCGCCGCGCCTTCTGCCGGTGGCTCCGGGGCAGGCACCGGGCGGTTGCTCAGGGAGCCGGGCACGCCGAGGGCCAGTTGATCGAGCACGCTTTCGTCGCGCAGCACTTCGTTGCGCAGGCGCGGCGACTCGCCGTAGGCCTGGAAGGTTTCTTCGCGCTGGCTGAAGTCGATGTCGGCGGCCACGCTGATGCGGTAGTTGCCGTTGCCGAGGATCGGTGCCAGCACCTCCTCGACGTTGCCCACGGCCTTCTGCTGGTAGTCATCGACCACCTGCCAGTTCTGCACCGGCCCGTTGGCCAGGTTCAGCCCGCGGGACAGCAACACGCCATGCTGGTCGACCACACTGACGTTATCGGTGCCCAGCTGCGGCACGCTGTTGGCCACCAGGTTGACGATGGCGCCCACCTGCTCCGGCGTCAGCTTGTAGCCCGGCGCCATCTGCAGCATGACCGAGGCCTTGGCCGGGTCGCGCTTGCTGACGACGAAGGAGTTCTGTTCCTGCAGGGCCAGGTGCACCCGCGCGGAGTCGACGCCCTTGAGCGACATTACGGTGCGCGCCAGCTCGCCTTCCAGGCTGCGCTTGAGGCGCACGTCCTGGACGAACTGGCTGGTGCCCAGGGGCTCTTCCTTGTCGAACAGTTCGTAGCCGGTGGGCACCGCCACCTGCACGCCCTTGGCGGTCAGCAGCATGCGCGCGCGGCCCAGCTGGTCTTCGCGCACCAGCACCTGGCCGCTCTGCGGGTGCAGGCGGTAGGCGATGGCGTCGGCGTCCAGCACCTGCATGACTTCGGCGGCGGGGAACGCCTCGCCGGCGCCATACAGCGGCCGGTACGCGCCCTGGTCACGCCACAGGTAATAGACCACGCCCACGGCCAGCAGCGCGGCAACCACCGCCAGGGCCAGCAGCGTGATGCGCGGGTCCGGTTTGAAACCGCCCGCGGGCAGCTTGCTCTTGATGAGTTCCAGCACGGCTCAGCACTCTCGCCCGGTCACATTGGCATCCTCATGACTTCCTCGAAAGCCGTGGTGATCTTGTTGCGCACCTGCAGCAGCGCGGTGAACGAAACGCTGGCCTTCTGGCTCTCGATCATCGCGCCCACCAGGTCGTCGCTCTTGCCGCTGTCCACGGCGGCGGCCGCGGCGCTGGCCTGGTGCTGCTGGTTATCCACAGCCTGCAGGACGTTGTCGAAAGCCACCGCAAACCCTGCCTGCGGCTGGGCTTCGAACAGCTGGGCGGGCTTGATCACCGAACCCTCGGACAGGGTCTTGATCTGATCCATCCGGCCCAGCATGTCCTGCTGCACCTGCATGAGTGAATTCATCCTCTGCTCTCCGAACCTGTGGCTGTCTAGATGGTTATCTGCACGCCCTGCTCACGCATGGCATTGAGGCGGTAGCGCAGGGCCCGGGGCGTCATGCCCAGGCTTTCTGCGGCCTTGGTCTTGTGCCCGCCGAAGCGGCGGATGGTGTCGATCACGTGCTGGTACTCGGCCCACTTGCCGCTGGCGCGCAGCGCGGCCTTGCCGCCGCCCTCGACCGTCAGCGGCTGCGCCAGCGTCGGCAGGCTGGCGACGGCCGTGGCCGGTGCGGCCAGGCCCAGGTCCTGGGGCTGGATGAACAACCCGTTGCGCAGCACCAGGGCGCGCTGCAGGGTGTTTTCCAGCTCGCGCACGTTGCCCGGCCAGTCGTGGGCCATGAGCGCGGCGCAGGCGTCGTCGGTGAGCAGGTTGTCGTGCTGTTCCTGGGGCGCGTACTGGCGGATGAAGCGCCGCGCCAGGGGCAGCACGTCGTCCTTGCGCTCACGCAGGGGCATGATGTGCAGGGGCAGCACGTCCAGGCGGAACATCAGGTCGGAACGGAAGCGTCCTTCCGCCACTTCGACCTGCAGGTCGCGGTTGGTCGCGGCGATGATGCGCACGTCCAGCTTGATTTCCTTGCGTCCGCCCAGGCGCTCGACGCGCTGCTCCTGCAGCACGCGCAGCAGCTTGGCCTGGAGGCCCAGGGGCAGTTCGCCGATCTCGTCGAGCAGCAGCGTCCCGCCGTTGGCCAGTTCGAACTTGCCGGGCTGGGCGTTCACCGCGCCGGTGAACGCGCCGCGCTCGTGGCCGAAGAGAATGGACTCGAGCATCTGCTCGGGGATGGCCGCACAGTTCACGGCAATGAAGGGCGCATTGTCGCTGGCGGAGAAACGGTGGATGTAGCGCGCCATCAGCTCCTTGCCGGTGCCGGTCTCACCGGTGATGAGGATCGGCGCGCGGGTCGGTGCCACGCGCTGGGCCATGGCCAGCAGGCGGCGACCGGCCTGGGAGCAGGAGACGAAGCTTTCCTCGGCGGCCAGGGCCGATTCCTGACGGCGCAGCAGGGCGGTCAGTTGCGATTCGCTGAAAGGCGACAGCAGGTAGTCGACGCACCCCAGTTCGAGCAACGCGGCGGCCTTTTCCTGGTCCGCGTATTCGACGATGGGGATCACGCTGATGTGGTGGGCGCCGCGCATCATCGCGCCGACCTGGGTGAACAGGGCGTGGGCCGGCAGGCTGCTGATGAACACGAAGACCAGGCTCGCCTGGGCCAGGACCCGGGCATCCAGATCGGCGCAACTGGCGTAACGGCTGACGCGGCAACCCTGGCGTTGCAGGCCTTTGCTCAACAGCGCGTAACTGTCTTCGCTGGCATGCCCCACAATAATGGTCGTCTGCTGCGCCGGCAGCTCATCGAACATTCCGTCGCAGGCGTAATTCACTGATTGACTGAAAGGCTTCAATGTAAAGCACCTGTTTATTTAATGGCCGGCGGCCGCGCCGTGCAGAAAAAACGTCATTACATTTTTGTGACGTCAGTTAAGGAACTTCTGCATTCGGTCGTCTCTAATAAGCACCTGTCTCAGGCAATTGCTGTATCGCCAGACCGACAGATCGGGGTCACGTCGCGAACGTTAACAAGTGCACAAAAAAAGCCCGAATCACTTAGCGTAAATTTAAATCAAGCGCCGCCAAGGCTTATCAAAAACAGCATTTGATATCTATTGATTTAATTTTCAGCCCCGCCCTCCCTAGACTCGCCCCTCATCTACACAGGCCTCTATCGCAGGCACTGTGCGGCTTGGGCCGTTGTCGCCGCCAATCAGGCAGCCCCTCCAGTCCATAGACACTGTTTTCTATCACGACCGCCTGGCGGGCCAGAGAACGTCCTGCATTAATTTCCAGGAAGACAGCTCACAACATGACTGGCAATGCAAAAGTCCACCATGGCGTGCCCGCCGAAAGTCTGACCCGGTTAAAGCCGCAGAAGTTGGGCAGGCACTATCACAAGATTCCGCTGTATATCCGGGAGTTGTCGAGCAAACACCCGCGGATTATCAGTGACTACTTCCTTCGTAATTACCGGATCAACCTCGAACTGAATAATGTGGTGGTGCACGAACAGCGCGCAGAAGCTGCCGAGTGCATATACCGGTCCCCCCTGGGCAAAGTGGGTTTCAGTATTGATCGCCCGCTGCTGACCGAAGCCCTGGAGTGCTATTACGGCGGCACATCGCTGCCGAGTCACGACACCCCGCCGATCAGTACCTCCGAGCAGCGCATGCGCAGCCGCCTGGGTGTGGACATCGCGCAGATCTTCGCCCGCTCGATTCTCGCCGGCGCCACCTTTGGCGAGCTGACCCCCTATGAAAACGCCTACGTGGAAACGGTGTGGGAGTACGTGGCCGAGTTCCGCTACAGCAGCCACATGACCGCCACCCAGTCGTCGATCTTCATCTACCTGGATACCCAGCTGGTCGACGAGCTGACCAGCCGCCTGACCAGCCCCAGCAGCGGGCAACTCAGTGGCAACCCTATCGAGCAGATCAAGCACCTGCCGGTGCACCTGGACTGCGTGATCGCCGCCCTGCAGATGCCGCTGTCGCAGGTGCTCGACCTGCGCCTGGGCGACATCCTGATGGTCCGCCTGCTGGAGCGCTGCGACGTGCAGATCAACCAGCAGAAGCTGTTCCGCGGTGCCCTTTTCGAAGAAGACGGCTCCTTATTTCTGACTTCTCTTGAGAGCGTGAAAACCCCATGAACGGCCCCCTTTCCGATAACGAATTCGACAGCCTAATCAACGACAGCGACCTCGGCCTGCCGGCGATCGGCAACGAGCAGGCCGCCGTGGAAAGCCCGCCCCAGCTGCCCCAGCAGGACCTGAGCTTCTTCGGCAAGATTCCGGTCAACGTCACCCTGGAAGTTGCCTCCACCGAGATCTCCCTGAAGGAGCTGATGGACGTCGACGCCAGCAGCGTGATCGTCCTCGACAAGCTGGCCGGCGAGCCGCTGGACGTGAAGGTCAACGGCGCGCTGTTCGCCAAGGCCGAAGTGGTGGTGATGAACGGCAACTACGGCCTGCGCATCGTCGAGCTCAGCGGCGCCAGCCTGAACGACCTGACGGCATGAAGATGCGGCGGCTGTTCGCCTGGGGTCTGCTGCTCGGCGGCCTGACGTCGCCGATGCTGGCGCAGGCGGCGGGGGGCGAGATTTCACTGCTCAGCCTGAACGACACCGAGAACGGCCAGGAGCTGAGCGTCAAGCTGCAGATCCTGCTGATCATGACGCTGCTCGGCTTCCTGCCGGCGATGTTGATGATGATGACCTGCTTCACCCGCTTCATCATCGTGCTGGCCATCCTGCGCCAGGCCATCGGCCTGCAGCAGAGCCCGCCGAACCCGGTGCTGATCGGCGTGGCGCTGTGCCTGACGCTGCTGGTCATGCGCCCGGTCTGGCAGGAGATCTACACCGAGGCCTATGTGCCGTTCGAGGCCGACCAGATCAGCCTGGAACAGGGCCTCGGCGCGGCCAAGACCACCATCAGCCGCTTCATGCTGTCGCAGACCAACGTCAGCTCGCTGGAAACCATGGTGGCGCTGGCGGGCGAGGAAATGCCCAGTGACCTGGCCGAGCTGGACTTCTCCCTGCTGCTGCCGGCGTTCGTGCTCAGCGAGCTGAAAACCGCGTTCCAGCTGGGGTTCATGATCTTCGTGCCGTTCCTGGTGATCGACCTGGTGGTGGCCAGCGTGTTGATGGCGATGGGCATGATGATGCTCTCGCCGATGATGATCTCGCTGCCCTTCAAGCTGATGATCTTCGTCCTGGTCGATGGCTGGACGCTGCTGGTCGGCACCCTCACCACCAGTATCCAGCCGTTCTAGCGAGGCCCCGCGCATGCTCACTCCGGAAGTCGCCGTCACCATCGTTTCCAACGCGGTCTATATCACCGGCCTGGTGGTGTGCGTGCTGATCGTGCCCAGCCTGATCGGCGGCCTGCTGGTGAGCATTTTCCAGGCGGCCACGCAGATCAACGAACAGATGCTCAGCTTCCTGCCGCGCCTGCTGATCACCCTGGCGATGCTGATGTTCGCCGGGCACTGGATCCTGCGCACCCTGAGCGACCTGTTCATCGAAACCTTCAAGCAGGCTGGCCATCTGGTCGGCTGACGCGCATGCAAGCGAGCGAACCCCTGCTGCAGGCCAGCCAGTACCTGAACGCGATGCTCGCTTACTGGTGGCCGTTCTGCCGCATCCTGGCCCTGTTCAGCATGGCGCCGCTGTTCAACCACAAGGCGCTGTCGATCCGGGTGCGCGTGCTGCTGGCCCTGGCGCTGACCATCGCCCTGGGCGCCTCGCTGCCCGAGCCGCCGCAGATCGAGCCGCTGTCGCTGAAGGGCCTGCTGACCACGCTGGAGCAGGTGCTGTTCGGCATCCTGCTGGGGCTGACCCTGCAACTGGTGTTCACCATCTTCATGCTGGTCGGGGAAGTGATCTCCACGCAGATGGGCATGAGCATGGCGCGCTACAACGACCCCATGAACGGCGTGTCGTCGTCCTCCATCGTCTACCAGCTGTACTTCATCCTGCTGGTGTTCCTGTTCCTGGCCATCGACGGCCACCTGCTGACCGTCAGCGTGGTGTACCAGAGCTTCATCTACTGGCCGGTGGGCAGCGGCCTACAGTACCTGGGTTTCGAGCGCTTCCTGCAGGCGATCGCCTGGGTGTTCTCCGCCGCGGTGCTGATCACCCTGCCGGTGGTGTTCTGCATGACCCTGGTGCAGTTCTGCTTCGGCCTGCTGAACCGCATTTCGCCGGCGATGAACCTGTTCTCCCTGGGCTTTCCCATCACCATTCTGGTGGGGCTGCTGTGCATGTACCTGACCATGCCCAACCTGCCGGAAAACTACCTGCACCTGACCCGGGAGCTGCTGCACAACATCGGCACGATCCTGCAGGAGGGCGCCGATGTCTGAGCAGAACGCCAGCTCCCAGGAAAAGACAGAGGAGGCGTCCCAGCAGAAGCTCAAGAAGAGCAAGGATGACGGGCAGGTCGCGCGCTCCAAGGACCTGGCCACCACCATCTCGCTGCTGGCCACGCTGTTCGTGCTCAAGTTCAGCGTGGTGCTGTACTACGAGACGCTGCAGGAAAGCTTTCGCCTGTCGTACCTGAACTTCCACGCCAGCGAGATCGGCCTGGACGACCTCACGCTGATCATCACCCACAACCTGGTGCTGTTCATCATCCTGCTGTTGCCGCTGTTGGTAACGCCGCTGCTGGTGGTGGCGCTGTCCCTGGTGCCGGGTGGCTGGGTGTTCGCGGCGAAGAATTTCTACCCCAAGTTCAGCAAGCTCAACCCGCTGACCGGCCTGGCGCGGATCGTCTCGGCACAGAGCTGGAGCGAGCTGGCGAAGTCGATGCTGAAGATTGTGGTGCTGCTGATCGTGGCGTGGATGCTGATCATCGATGCCTTCCCGCGGTTGATGGCCCTGCAGCGCAGCGACCTGCTCACGGCCATCGGCAGCGCCCTGTCGCTGACCTTCAACATGACCCTGACGCTGCTGCTGGTGTTCGTGCTGTTCGCCTTCATCGATATCCCGCTGCAGAAGTTCTTCTTCCTGAAAAAAATGCGCATGACCAAGCAGGAGCGCAAGGAAGAGCACAAGAACCAGGAGGGGCGGCCGGAGGTAAAGGCGCGGATCAAGCAGCTGCAGCGGCAGATGCTGCAACGCCAGATCAACCGGGTGATCAAGAACGCCGACGTGGTGATCGTCAACCCGACGCACTTCGCCGTGGCGCTCAAGTACGACCCGAAGAAGGCCCAGGCGCCGTTCGTGCTGGCCAGAGGCGTGGATGAGACGGCGCTGTACATCCGCAAGATGGCTGGCGCCCATCAGCTGGAAGTCATCGAGATGCCACCGCTGGCCCGGGCCATCTACTACACCACCCAGGTCAACCAGCAGATACCGGCGCCGCTGTACACCGCCGTGGCCCACGTACTGACCTACATCCTGCAGCTGCGCGCCTATCGACAGGGGCGCCGGGGCAAACCGCAACTCCCAAGCAACCTCAACATTCCAGACAGCATGGCGAACAGGGCTTAAACATGAATTTCCTTCAGCAACTCATGCCGACGTTTCGCAGCGGTCGCATCGGGATCCCCCTGATCATTCTGTCGATCCTGGCGATGATCATCCTGCCGCTGCCCCCGCAGCTGCTGGACATTCTGTTCACGTTCAACATCGCCATGGCGGTTCTGGTGCTGCTGGTCAGCGTCTCGGCCAAGAGCCCGCTGGATTTCTCGCTGTTTCCCACGGTCATCCTCATCACGACGCTGTTGCGCCTGTGTCTGAACGTGGCCTCGACCCGGGTGGTACTGCTGGAAGGTCACACTGGCACCGGTGCGGCGGGCAAGGTGATCGAGGCGTTCGGCGAGGTGGTGATCGGCGGCAACTTCATCGTCGGCCTGGTGGTGTTCGTGATCCTGATGATCGTCAACTTCATCGTGATCACCAAGGGCGGGGAGCGGATTTCCGAAGTGACCGCGCGTTTCACCCTGGATGCACTGCCGGGCAAGCAGATGGCCATCGACGCCGACCTCAACGCCGGCCTGGTCAGCCAGGAGGAAGCCAAGAGGCGGCGCGAGGAAGTGGCCAAGGAAGCGGATTTCTACGGCGCCATGGACGGTGCATCGAAATTCGTCCGGGGCGATGCCATCGCCGGCATCCTGATCCTGCTGATCAATCTGTTCGGCGGTTTCGCCATCGGCCTGTTCGTGTATGACCTGAGCGCGGGCCAGGCTTTCCAGCAGTATGCCCTGCTCGCCATCGGCGATGGCCTGGTGGCACAGATTCCGGCGCTGCTGCTGTCTACCGCGGCAGCGATCATCGTCACCCGCATCAACGAGTCCTCCGATATCACCCATCAGGTGCAGCGGCAGCTGCTGGCCTCGCCCTCGGTGCTGTACACCGTGGCAGGCATTCTGTTCGTTCTGGGTATCGTGCCCGGCATGCCCCACCTGGCGTTCATCAGCTTCGCCGCGCTGGTGGCATTCATCGCCTGGCGCGTGTCACGCAACGAATCCCCCACCGAGGCGTCCAGCCTGGAACAGGTGCAGGCCCTGGGCAAGGCACTGGAACAGGACCGCTCACAGAACCTGGCCTGGGACGATATTCCACTGGTGGAACGCCTGTCGATTTCCCTCGGCTACAAGCTGGTGGGGTTGGTCAACGAAGCAGCCGGAGCGCCGCTGGCGCAGCGGGTACGGGGAGTGCGCCAGACACTCTCTGAAACCCTGGGCTTCCTCCTGCCCGAAGTGCAGATTCGCGACAGCCTGCGGCTCAAGGCCTCGCAGTACAACATCTACATCAACGGTGAGCGCATCGACGGCGCCGAGCTGCATGCCGACCGCCTGATGGCGATTCCATCGCCTGAACTGTATGGCGAGATCGACGGCATCCTCGGCACCGACCCGGCGTACCGGATGCCGGTGGTGTGGATTCTCCCGGCGGACAAATCCCGTGCACTCAATCTCGGCTACCAGGTCATCGACTGCGCCAGTGTGGTAGCCACCCACCTGAACAAGGTGGTGCGGGCCAACCTGCCGGAAATCTTCAAGCACGACGATGTCGAGCACCTGATGCAGCGCCTGTCGGTACAGGCTCCCAAGCTGGCCGAAAGCCTGAAGGCACAGCTGAGCTTCACCCAGCAGCACCGGGTCTATCGCCAGTTGCTGCAGGAAGAGGTGTCGCTCAAGGACATCGTCAGTATCGCCACGGCGCTGGTGGAAGGCAGCGAGAGCACCAAGGACCCGGTACTGCTCGCCTCCGATGTGCGCTATGCGCTGCGCCGCACCATCGTCTCGAGCATCGCCGGTGAACGGAACGAGGTGGCGGTCTTCGTGCTGGAGAACGCCCTGGAAAATACCCTGCTCAGCGCCCTGAGCATCGCTCAGCAGGCCGGGCCGGTAAGCCTGGACAACATTCCCGTAGAGCCCAGCCTGCTCAATCAGCTGCAAAGCACCATGCCGGTGGTGAAGGAGAAGCTGCGCAAGGAAGGCCATCCGCCAATCCTGACCGTGATTCCGCAGCTGCGCCCGCTGCTGGCGCGCTATGCACGGGTGTTCAGCCCGGGGCTGCACGTGCTGTCGCAGAACGAGATTCCCGAGCGGGTCGGGGTGAACATCCTAGGCACCCTGGGCTGAACGCTCCCGTTCAGCCGACGCGGGTGATCGGCTGAGCGGGTATCAGGCCTGTACCTTGCGCTTGGCGCGCATGCCGTTCACCAGGTCGGTGAACGCGGCAGAGGGCTCAGGCAGAACAAATCCCGCTTCGAAGTGCCCGGTCCGGGTGTTCTCCCGTGCCCACAGGCACAACGCCTCGATATCCACCTGACGCATCTCGCCCTCCTTGTCGCGCATCCGCAGGCGCAACGCCATGATGCTGTCGACCTCCATGAGCGTATCGCTGAGCAACCTCAGGCCGTTATCCGACACGTCCCCGACATAACCGATCAGGCGATCCTCGGGGCGCTTGCTGACTTTGATGCGGAAGATGGAGCGGAAGGTGATGCGGCTGTGCTGACGCATAATGATTGGCTTCTTTTCCTGGTCCTGGAAAGGCAGATAGCGCTGCCCGGGGACATGAAAGCAGCAGGCGTGTACTGCACGCGCTGCACCCTGGTCATCCGGAATAAGGCGACCCTGAGGATCGATAAATTAAGGGGCCGCGCCCAACCCTGGATCGAGCGGGCACTGCTGCCCTTGCCGCTCAAGTGCCGGTCATGGAGCTGTTGGGCGAGTCGCCCCGGCTGACTGAGTTCGGTCGGCACGCAGCGGGGGCGTTTCGCAATCACGCTCGAGCGCGTGTTCGAAGCCGGGAGAGCTACTCGAGAGCAGTGTGTTTATCCCGCCAGACGAACGCCGGTATCGCACGAATGTAGATCAGTTCGCCGAACAGCTCGACCAGCGTCTGTGTAATCACTGCCGCAGCAGCCAGCCCCCGGATATCCTCGGGCAATGCCAGGGCCAAGGGCAGGACCACCAGAGAATTGCGTGTGGATGAACTGAAGGTGACCGCCCTGGCCGCCGGGGAAGGCAGCCTGGCCATCCTGGACACCAGCGCACCGATCAGCGGTGCCAGAATCAGGAAGCCGATGTATACCGGAATGACCGGTGCAAGCAGGTGTATATCGCGCACCACCGAAGAAATCTGTGAGCCGACCACCACGATCAGGACTGCGGCCATTGCGGGTACTGGCAGCCATGCCCAGGCGGCGTTCCAACCGGCAATCACACTTGAACGTTTGGCGGCCGTGGCGGTTGTTACGGCTAAAAAGAGCGGGGCAACGATCAGCAGAAGGAATGCCTCGGCGAACGGTCCCACGGAAATCACAACGTCGGATTGTCCGCCTAGCATAAAGGCTAGGTATGCGGGCAGCAGGGACAGTTGAAGCAGCAACAGAACCGGCGTTGCCGCCAGAATCGCACGTGCGTCTCCTCTGCCGATGTGAGTGAAGACCACCACATAATCGATACAGGGAGTGAGCAATACCAACAGAGCACCAACAAGGAGGGCCGGGTGATCTGAAAGGCTTCTGGTGATGACCCACACCAGCAGAGGAATCAGCACGAAGTTGGCGATTAGCAAAGCCGACATGAAGCGCTTGTTACTCAGCCCTGCGCGCAAATCGAGAAAAGGGATCTGCAGAAACATTGCGTACATCAGCACCGCAATGGCAGGGGTTATCAGGGCATCCAGATTCTGGGCGGCTGCGGGGGCCATCAGCCCACCGGCGGCAGCCGCTGTTACGACAGCGAAGTAGACCGGTATCTGATTCCGTTCAAGTGTATCCCTGTTCATTTCTACTCCTGGGCACGAGAGAGTATCAGCCTACTAGATCGGCCTGATAAGGGCTTCGAATTGCATGGGCAAAACCGGATACAGGATCCTCGCTTCCCCAGGGAACCCTTGGGGCTCCATCGAAGTGTCCGGCCCACGTCTGACACAGGCCTGGCTGGTGGCGACAAGCCCGTGCCTCAGGCTGTTTTTCCGCC
>NZ_JAOCAH010000001.1 GCF_029839275.1 Pseudomonas sp. GD03944 | reverse complement strand
GTATGGCGTGTTGGGTTGTGTGTGCAAAGCGATGATTCGGTGTGTTTTGATTTGCTAGCTAACTTATTGCGCGCTAATCAGTTCATGGAGCGAACTCTATGCCTGATTTATTTTGTGCGCAAGATAAATTTTTCACTTATTTTTTATATATACCTTTGCTTTTTGCATAAGCACGGTTGGCGTGGCCTGCAGCCTGGCTGGCTGCCCTCTTGCCGTTGTTTTTTGCTTGTGTGCCGTGCCCGGTAGCGGCAAACGGTTGCCGCTACCGGGCGGCGCGTTGCCACCCTGGAAGAGGCCGAAAACCGAATGTTTCGTTTAACTGATTGAATCTGAAGGGGATTTTCGACTGGGTGCGAAATTTGCTCAGCAAGGCGCGTGCGCGCAGTGCGCAACCAATGAGGGAGGAGGTATGAGTACGATTGGAGGCATAGGAGGCCTGGGCGGCTACAGTGCGCTGTCGCTCCTGGGCAACAAAGGCAAGAGTGAGTTTCGCGAGGAAGAGCTGCTGTCGCTTTCCACCGCGAATGTGCCGGCACCGACCGCGTTCCGTGGCAATAACGATAACGGTGAATCCTACCGGGCCGAGCAGGCGATCAATGAGGGCTTCGCTCGTATTCGCCTGCGTCTGGAAGAGGCCAGCAAAGGCAAGGAAGTCGGTGTCACTCAGGGCGTGCTGAGCAAGCCGCTGGGTGAGGGCAGCAACGTCGCACTCGACGAGTTCAAGAAGTACATGGAAATGACCCCGGCCGAGAAGATGCGCGACAGCGTCCTCAAGGAGCTGGGTCTGACCGAGGACGAGTTGAAGTCGCTGCCGCCCGAGCAGCAGGCTGCCATCGAAGAGAAGATCGTTCAGCGCATCAAGGAGCGGTCGGCAGTCGCCATCAATGAGGGCAACGAGGGGCAGAAGTCCAACCCCTGGGGCGCTCAGCAGGTGGGTGGCCAGGTGGCTACGGGTAGGGGCGGTGATGTGGACGACCGCATGTCGTTCAGCCAGTTTGCCTGAATACGCCTGACGGCCGCCCAAGGGCGGCCTTGCCACGCGGTACATGCACAGCAGGGCACAGGCCCTGCCGGTGCATGGCGTGATCAGCGCAATGTGTAACCGTTGTCGACCACCAGATCCTGGCCATAGATGCCGCGCGCGCCCTGCGACAGCAGGAACAGCATGGCGTCGGCGACCATAGCCGGCTCCAGGAATTGCTCGGTCAGCAGGCGTTGCTCCACGGCCTGCGCCACGGAGGCCAGTTCCACGTCACTGAGTTTCAGGGTGCCCCAGATCGGTGTGGCGGTCGGCCCTGGCGACACCATGTTGACCTGGATGCCATCGGCGGACATTTCCACCGCCAGGTTGCGGGCGAAGGCTTTCAGCGCGGTCTTGGAGGCGATGTAGGCCGCCAGGCCGGGGAAGGTCACCTGCGACAGGAAGGTCCCGGTAAACACGATCGACGCCGGCTTGGCCAGGCAATCCTGCAGCTTGGCGACCGTCTTCAATGCACCCGCGCCATTGACCGCCCACTGCCGGTCGAACGCCTCGGTATCCAGGCGATCCCCCAGCTGCGCGATGCCCGCATTGGGCGCCAGGTAATGCACGGGGCCGAGGGCCTTGGCCTGTTTGGCCAGCGCATCCAGATCGGCATCGCGGGTGATGTCGCCCTTCAGCCAGACCAGCCGTTCCCCGTACTGCGCCTGCAGGCCTTCCAGCTCGCCGAGGTTGCGGCTCATGGCGAGCACCCTGGCGCCTGCTTTCAGCAGCTTGTCGGTCAACACGAAGCCGATGCCGGAGCTGGCACCGGTGACGACGGCAAGGCGGTTGTCGAATTCGTTGTACATGGTGGTCCGTTCCTGAGTGATAGAGACGTCAGGAAGGTGTCACGAACCATGCCAATTAATAATTATATTAAAAACAGCTAGTTATGAGATTTGTTGTCGTAATGACAGCGGCGCAAGAGTTGTCCGGATGACTGCTTTATGGTCGATATGACTTGATTGGGCGAGGCGATGCAGATGGGGACGAACGATCAAAGCTTCTGCACGCTCAGGAAAAACCGCGCCAACGCCTCGCCCTAGCATGGAGTCCTCGCTGGCCGCTTCATGGGAAGCCCGCCGGTACGAGCTGACTATCACTGGCTGGAGGTTTCCATGAGCAACGAACACACCCACTCGCATGCTGTTCCCCACCCGTATGCCGACCCTGCGGAACCCGCGCTGCCCGACCCGGGCATGAAGCTGGACCTGTCGCGGGCGGCGCTGGTGGTAATCGACCCGCAGATCGACTTCCTGAGCCCCGAAGGCGTCAGCTGGCCGGTGTTCGGCAAGAGCATCACCGAGCACGACACCGTGCGCCACATCGGCGAGCTGTTCGCCGCGGCCAAGGAGGCCGGCATCACCGTCGCGGTGTCGCCGCACTATTACTACCCCTGCGACCACGAGTGGCAATTCGGCGGCCCGCTGGAAAAGGTCATGCACAGCATCTGCATGTTCGACCGCAAGGGCCCGCTGACCCTGGAGGGGTTCGAAGGCTCCGGCGCCGACTTCATGCCGCAGTACAAGCCGTACATCCTCGACGGCAAGACCATCATCGCTTCGCCGCACAAGGTCTACGGCCCGGAAACCAACGACCTGGCGCTGCAACTGCGCAAGCACGGCGTGTCGCAGATCATCCTGGCCGGCATGGCGGCGAACCTGTGCGTGGAATCGCACCTGCGCGAGTTCCTCGAGTTGGGTTTCGAAGTAGCGGTGGTGCGTGATGCGACCGCCGGCCCGACCCTGCCCGATGGCGATGGCTACCTGGCGGCGCTGATCAACTACCGCTTCATCGCCAACGCGCTGTGGACGACGGACGAGGTGGTCAAGCGTCTTGCGGCCAAGCCGTGAGCCAACCGCACCCGGGGCGCTCAGGCGCCCCGTACAAGGGGTAAGCCGCATGATCCGATTGTCCAGGCGCCATGGTCATTACCTGTTCGGGGTGGTGCAGTCGGCCATTACCTGCGCCGTGGCGGCTGCCGTGGCCAGCGGGCCGGTGTTTCCCGTCGAGCGTTTCATCGCGCACTGGTCGAGTGCCTGGCTGGTGTCCTGGCTGATGATGGTGCCCGTGGTCCTGCTGATCGCCCCCTGGCTCCGCCGCCTGGTCGATCGCCTGACGGACGAGACACGTCCCTGAGGTGGCGTATTGCCACGACTGTTCCAGGCGGTGCCGATCATGCACCCTCTGCAGCTCCGTCAGGGGCTGCTCCCTTCAACCTGTAACCAGGCAATCACCAGATGACTACGACCGATTCAGATGGTCCGTATACCGCCATCCGCCAGGCGTTCTCGATGCCCAAGCGGGTTGCCGCGAGCGACGTGCAGCTGCAAGCGCTCGCTGGCGCCCAGCGAACGGTGCTCGACTACCATGGCGTGGACCTCGTGTGCTGGACCCTGGGGAGCGGACCCCGGGTGGTGCTGGCCCATGGCTGGAACAGCCGAGGCGCGCACCTCAGCGCCTTCATCGCGCCCCTGGTGGCGGCGGGCTACAGCGTGACCCTGCTGGATTTTCCTGGCCATGGGGAGTCCGGCGACGCGGCCAGCAGTGTGGTGCACATGGGGCGTGCCTTGCTGTTCCTGTGCCAGTCACTGGGCGAGATCCATGGCGTGATCGGGCATTCCGCCGGTGCCGGCGCGGCCTTGTGGGCGTTCAACCATGGCCTCGAGGTCACGGCCAGCGTGCACCTGAACGGCCCGTCGTCGCTGAGCCCGATGGTGCATGGCATGGCCGCCGGTTTCGGCTTGGACGCGGCCCAGGCGCAGGCGTTTCATAACTGGGTCGAAGGCTTCATCGAGCAACCCGTGGCGGCGGCCGACCTGCCGATCCTCAAGCGGGGGCTGCGCCACCCGGGGCTGATCATTCACGACGCCGATGACAAGGTCGTGCCGTTCGCTGCTGCCGAGGCGTTGAACGCGGCATGGGCGGGCTCCGTGCTGATCCAGGTCAGCGGCCTGGGCCACAGCAAGGTGTTGCTCGACCCGCAGGTCGTGGCGCTCAGCGTCAGCTTTGTCGCTGGCAACCGCGCCGCCTGCCAGGCGCATCGGGCGACCGACGCCTGATTTCCGTCCCTTCGCCGCAATCGTCGGCGAAGGAATTCCTGTTTTCGATCACCCGCCGCCGGGCGCGTCTCGGCGGTGTCGTTCGGCTGTCTGCGACTTGGGCGGCGAGGCGTGCGCAGTGCGTTATCGACGGCTTTTTCAGTGTTTCGCACGGCGCGTGAAAATTGGTCGATATGACTTTCTGTAGTCAATGAGACAGCTTTTTGTTTTGGGTCATATCGACTGCTTGTTCGTATATCTATTTGATTTCCAAGTGAAAAATAATTGGCATGGAACGTGATAAGTCTAGCGTGCAACTCACTCTTACTCTTTGGAGAACCTTATGAAACGTCCTTTGCTTTGCGCGCTGCTCATCGTTGCAACCACCTCCCAGGCCATGGCTGCGGAAGTGATTTCTGCTCAGGAAGACACCTCCACCGGCAAGGTCTTCGGTGGCATCAGCGGCCTCATGGTCGGTGCCATCGGTGGGCCGATCGGTGCGGTGGCCGGGGCGCTGGTTGGCGTGTTCGGTGGCAGTGCGGTCCAAGAGTCGGCCGGCCTCGCCGAGAACGCCTACGTGGTCGAGAACGACGACGGCTCGCTCCAGCGCGTGCGCACCCCCGGCAAAACCTTCGCACCCGGTGACCAGGTGCGCGTCGAAGGCATCCGCCTGGTTCACGAATGACCCGCTGCAGGGAGGCCTGATTGCGACCAGTCAGCGCCTCCTTTTCCGTATTCCACGGGTTGCCCGATGTCGGCGGCCTGTCGCGCGAGAGGGCTCGCGCAGCAACACCCGCGGCAGCGTCCGACACGAGATCGCTCCGCCTTGCGATGTGCTCATTCCATATCCCGCCCAGAAGGATATCCAGCGATGACCAGCGAAATTACCACCGTCCTGTTGGCCCACGCCCGCCGCGGCCGCTCCACCATGCTCGGCAACGGCCTGACCGAACTGGTCGACGGCCTGCGCGCCGAACCCGGCTGCGTGTCGTGCGAACTCGATCAACGGCACGACGGCGTGTGGTTCGTCAGCACGCAATGGGGCGGCGACGAAGCCCTCACCAACAACCTCACCAGCCCCCTGTGGAACCGCCTGCTGCTGCGCCTGCAGCCTGATGTGGCGTGTCTGGAATTCATGCGGCATTGAGGGCTGCCACCTGCCGGATCTGGCCGTGACGGTTGCCACCGCCACGTTCGCTGTGCCCCAATTGCACGTCCAATTCGGCAGGATTACCCATGACCACCCCAGCGCCCACCCTCATCCGCGAAACCTTTCCCGTCGGCCCGTTGCAGTGCAACTGCACGATCATTGGCGATCCGGTGACGAAGAAGGCGATCGTGGTCGATCCGGGTGGCAATCCGGATGTGATCATGGCGCGGCTGGAGGCCCATGGTCTGAAGGTGGTGAGCATCATCCACACCCATGCGCACCTCGATCATTTCCTGGCCTCCGGGCAGATGAAGGAGAAGACCGGCGCGACGTTGCACCTGCACAAGGAGGACCAGTTCCTTTGGGACAACCTGGAGATGCAGTGCCGCATGTTCGGCGTGCCGTACACGCCGGTGCCGGCGCCGGACCAGTGGCTGACGGACGACGAGGCGCTGGATTGCGGCTGTGGCGTGGCATTGCATACGCCTGGGCACACGCCGGGCTCGATGAGCTTCTGGTTCCCCCAGGCCAAGCTGCTGATTGCCGGCGATACGTTGTTCCGTCGTGGGATCGGTCGTACCGACCTGTGGGGCGGGGACTACGCGACCATCGAGCGCTCGATCAAGCAGCGGCTGTACACGCTGGACGAAGACGCCACGGTGGTGACCGGCCACGGCCCGGATACGCGCCTGGGTGACGAGATGCGCGAGAACCCGTTTATCCGCGCCTGATGGCGCACGATTTCCGGCGTCTAGGCTCAAAGGGTCATCTACCTGCCGTGGAGAGGACCCTCATGTTTCGTACCCCTGTGATTTTCCTGTGTGCCTGCGCGCTGCTGGCCGGCTGCGCCTCGCAGAACCCCTATGACCAGAGCGCCCCAAGCAGCAACCGCACGGCCACCTATGGCGGTCTGGGCGCATTGGCCGGCGCCGCTGCCGGTGCGCTGATCAACCACGACAACCGCGGCAAGGGCGCGCTGATCGGCGCGGCGGTGGCCGGTGCCGCTGGCGCTGGTTATGGCTACTACGCCGACAAACAGGAGGCTGAGCTGCGCCGCAGCATGGAAGGCACCGGGGTCGAGGTGCAGCGCCAGGGCGACGTGATCCAGCTGATCATGCCGGGCAATATCACTTTCGCCACCGATTCGGCGGAGATCGCCAGCAGCTTCTACACGCCGCTGAACAACCTGGCCAACTCGTTCCGCCAGTACAACCAGAACGATATCGAAGTGGTCGGCCACACCGACAGCACCGGCGCCCATGCCTACAACATGACGCTCTCGCAACGCCGCGCGCAAAGCGTGGTGACCTACCTGCAGGCCCAGGGCGTCGATGCCACTCGCCTGAGCTCCCGTGGCATGGGGCCGGACCAACCGGTGGCGAGCAATGCCACCGCCGATGGCCGCGCGCAGAATCGCCGGGTCGAGGTGACCCTGCGGCCGTCGCAGGGTGTGCAATAGCCGACGGATTTGCGCCAGGTATCAGCCAGCCCGGCCACGGGCTGGTAAGCTCGGCTGGAACTTCGGACGCCTGTCTGGTTCGAAGCTCTCGGCGCGAAGCGCGACATGCGAACAACTGTTAAGGAATTCCCTATGAAGAACTGGCGTAATCTGACCGCCCTGGCTGTCGGTGTGGCTCTGTTGGCCGGCTGTACCACCAACCCCTACACCGGTGAGAGTCAAGCGGGCAAGGCCGGCATCTACGGTGGCGTTGGCGCGGTGACCGGCGCGGTCATCGGTGCGGCCACTTCCAGCAAGAAGGACCGCGGCAAGGGCGCCCTGATCGGCGCCGCCGTCGGTGGTGCCGCCGGTGGTGGCTACGGCTACTACGTCGACACCCAGGAAGCCAAGCTGCGTCAGACCCTGCAAGGCACCGGCGTTCAGGTGCAGCGCAATGGCGATGACCTGAAGCTGATCATGCCGGGCAACATCACCTTCGGCAGCAACTCGGCTGACATCTCCAGCAGCTTCTACCCGACCCTGAATTCCCTGGTCCTGGTGTTCAAGGAGTTCAACAAGAACGGCGTGAACATCGTGGGTCACACCGACAGCACCGGTTCGCTCGAGCTGAACCAGAACCTGTCGAACCGTCGTGCCCAGAGCGTGGCGTCCTACCTCAGCGCCAACGGCGTGGCCGGTTCGCGCATCTCCGCCTACGGCGCCGGTCCGAGCCAGCCGATCGCCAGCAACGCCAACGAATCGGGGCGTGCACAGAACCGTCGGGTCGAGATCAACCTGCGTCCGCTGTAAGCATTGCCTCTGCGTTGAAGAAGCCCCCGTCAGGGGGCTTTTTTGTGCCTGTTCGTGGCGTTGCTAGCAGATGGCTATCCGGCAGGGGGCGGCTAGACTGAGTGAAAACAGGTTGTCGGCGATGCCCGGATGCGGCCCGGGACAGGCCAGGAAAGGCAGCGTGCCGTGCTGGGCATGAGACCGCGGCAGTGGAAGGGGAGACAACTTGGGGCAACTGCAGGAGGAGGTCCAGGTGATCCTGGTCGTGGATGACCAGCGTGACAACCTGGAGGCCATGGAGGAGTTGCTGGAGGGCGGCAACTGGCGGGTGCGCTGCGTCGAGTCCGGTGCAGAAGCCCTGCAATGCCTGGCCGAACACGAGGTGGGGCTGGTGCTGTTGGATGTGCACATGCCGCACATGGATGGCTTCGAGGTGGCGCGCTGCATGCGCAGCGACCCGCGCACGCGTTTCACGCCGATCATCTTCATCACCGGGCTGGCCCAGACCGCCGACATGCTCGACGAGGGTTACATCGCCGGTGCGGTGGACTTCATCGCCAAGCCGGTGCAGCCCACGGTGTTACGGCACAAGGTCCAGGTGCTGCTCGAGCACGAGCGTTACCGCAGCGGTTTGCTGCGCCTCACCCGGCAGCTGGAAAGCGCCCGGGCCTTCAACGCCTCGATCCTGGATAACACTGCCGAAGGCATCATGGTGGTGGGGGAGGACGGTCAGGTGCGTTTTGCCAACCCGGCGATCACGCGCATGCTCGACTGCTCGATCCACGACCTCAAGGGCAGCGAGCTGCTGAACTGGATCGCCACGCCCCATGCGGTGCACTGGCAGCAATCCGAGTTCTACCTGCATTGGCAGCGCCAGGACACCCTGCGCCTGCACGACGCCAGCCTACGCACCCTGGATGGTCGGGTCATTCCGGTGACGCTGTCCTGCTCACCCTTGCCGGGGGACCAGCAGGCCATGGTGCTGCTGGCCCTGGACATGACCCGGGTGCGCGACCTGCACCAGCAACTCGAGTCCCTGGCGATCACCGATGCGCTGACCGGCCTGCTCAACCGGCGCGGTTTCGTTCGTGAATTGCAGGCGGCCATCGCACGCAGCGAGCGGGCCGAGCAACTGACGGCGGTGTTGTACCTGGACCTGGACGGTTTCAAGCAGATCAACGACAGCCTGGGGCACGAGACGGGTGACCAGCTGCTGCGCTGGGTCAGCGACCAGCTGCGGGCCATCCTGCGGCCCTACGATCGCCTGGCGCGCATCGGCGGGGATGAATTCACGGTGATCCTCGACAGCCTGAACAGCCCGGACGATGCGGGCTGTGTGGCGGAGAAGCTGATCGAGCAGTTGTCCCGCCAGTACGACCTGGAGGGCGAGGTTTTCCACCTGGGGGCGAGTATCGGCATCACCTTCCTGCCGGGTAGCGGTGGCACCGTGGAGGATGTGCTGCGTGCCGCCGATGCCGCGATGTATGCCGCCAAGCGCAGTGGCCGGCGGCAGTTCCGTTTCAGTCCGGGGCCTTCGCAGCCCGTTACCTGACGGCCTCAGCTGGCCGGGTTGGTCTGGTGCAGGCGAGCCAGTTCGGCGTCCTTCTCTTCCCAGAGCCGGTTGACCCATTGCTGGAAGGCCAGGCGGTAGGTTTCGTCCTGGTCGTAGTTGCGGCCGATGAAGTCGGTCGGGATCGGCAGTTCCTGAATGTTCACCACCACGTTGTCGATCTCGCCGCTGAGCAGCGCCCAGAAGCCCGGGTTGCCCTGGGGGTAGTGGATGGTGACGTTGACGATGCTGTTCAGTTGCTCGCCCATGGCGTCGAGCACGAAGGCGATGCCACCGGCCTTGGGTTTGAGCAGGTACTTGAAGGGCGACTTCTGCTCGGCGTGCTTGGCAGGGGTGAAACGCGTGCCTTCGAGGAAGTTGAAGATGCCCACTGGGCTGTTGCGGAACTTGGCGCAGGTGCGGCGCGTGGTTTCCAGGTCCTTGCCCTTTTTCTCCGGGTGCTTGGCCAGGTACGCCTTGGAGTAGCGCTTCATGAAGGGGAAGCCCAGCGCCCACCAGCACAGGCCGATCACCGGCACCCAGATCAGCTCCTGCTTGAGGAAGAACTTCAGCGGGCGGATCTCGCGGTTGAGCACGTACTGCAGCACCAGGATGTCCACCCAGCTCTGGTGGTTGCTGGTGACCAGGTAGGAGTGCTGGTAGTCCAGGCCCTGCAAGCCGTTGACCTGCCAGCGGGTCTTGCCCACCAGGTCCATCCACACCTTGTTGCCGCTGACCCAGGATTCGTGGATGAAATTCATCCAGACGTCGAGCACGCGTTGGGCGGCGGCGAAGGGCAGGCAGATCTTGAAGAAGGTCACGGCGAACAGCGGCCAGCACCAGAACAGGGTGTTGAGGGCGAGCAGGCTGGCACCGATCGGGCCGCGCAGGGCGGCAGGCAGAATGTGCAGCATGGGGGCAGATGCCTCCAGAAATGGGGCCGGGGCCCTGTCTTGTGTTCATGGCCCGCGGTTTCTACCGAGGGGCGTTCGGCGCACAGATTACCGACTGTTCGATGAACTTCAAGCCTTTCCAAATGCTGGTGATCGCGGCATATAGCCGCTTGATGGCGTCGTTTCGTTCCGTAGAGCCGCTCCGGTATCGCGCAGGCGGGCAGGTCCGGGGACCCGCCCGCCAGGCAATCAGCTCGGCAGGTTGGCGGCCTGGATGGCGGTCAGGGCGATGGTGTAGACGATGTCATCGACCAGGGCCCCGCGGGACAGGTCGTTCACCGGCTTGCGCAAACCCTGCAGCATCGGGCCGACGCTGACGCAGTCGGCGCTGCGTTGCACCGCCTTGTAGGTGGTGTTGCCGGTGTTCAGGTCGGGGAATATGAACACCGTGGCACGCCCGGCCACCGGGCTGTTCGGTGCCTTCTGCCGGCCGACGCTTTCGATGGCCGCGGCGTCGTATTGCAGCGGGCCGTCCAGGGGCAGGTCCGGCGCCTGTTGCCGGGCCAGGCGCGTGGCTTCACGCACCTTCTCGACTTCCTCGCCGCTGCCGGAATCGCCGGTGGAATAGCTGAGCATCGCCACCCGCGGCGGAATGCCGAAGGCCACCGCCGAGGCGGCGCTCTGCACGGCGATTTCCGCCAGCTCGGCAGCGCTCGGGTCCGGGTTCACGGCGCAGTCGCCGTACACCAGCACCTGGTCCGGCAGCAGCATGAAGAACACCGAGGACACCAGGTTGTAGCCCGGTGCGGTCTTGATCAGCTGCAGGGCTGGGCGGATGGTGTTGGCGGTGGTGTGGATGGCACCGGACACCAGGCCATCGACCTCGTCCAGGGCCAGCATCATGGTGCCCATGACCACGGTGTCTTCCAGCTGGGCGGCAGCCATCGGCGCGTTCAGGCCCTTGCCTTTGCGCAATTCCACCATGGGCTCCACGTAGCGCTCGCGGATCAGGTCCGGGTCGAGGATTTCCAGGCCCGGCGGCAGCTCGATGCCCTGGGCCTTGGCCACGGCGTGCACGTCTTCGGGCTTGGCCAGCAGCACGCAGCGGGCAATGCCCCGGGCCTGGCAGATGGCAGCAGCCTGCACGGTGCGCGGTTCGCTGCCTTCCGGCAGGACGATGCGTTTGTCCGCGGCCTTGGCGCGCTGCACCAACTGGTAGCGGAAGGCCGGTGGCGACAGGCGCAATTCGCGCGGGGTGCCGCAGCGCTTGCCCAGCCATTCGTGGTCGATGTGGCTGGCGACGAAGTCGGCGACCTTCTCGGCGCGCTCCTTGTCGTCGACCGGGATTTCCTTGTTCAGGCGGTTGAGGTTGGTGGCGGTGTCGTAGGAGCCGGTGCTCACGGTCATCACCGGCAGGCCGGTCTGCAGGGCGCCGCGGCACAGTTCCATGATGCGTGGGTCGGGGGCGAAGTCGCTGCACAGCAGCAGGCCGGCCAGGGGCATGCCGTTCATGGCGGCCAGACTGGCGGCGAGGATGATGTCGTCGCGATCGCCCGGCGTCACCACCAGGGTGCCGGGCTTGAGCAGTTGCACGGTGTTGGCCACGGCGCGGGCGCAGAGCACGATCTTCATCATGCGCCGCTGCTCGTAGTCACCGGCATTCAGCACCCGGGCGCCGAGCAGGTCGGCGATGTCACGGGTGCGCGGGGCGTTGAGTTCTTCCTGCCAGGGGATGCAGCCGAGCAGGCGGAAATCGTCGGTCCTGAGCAGCGGGGTGAGTTCCTTCAGGCGATCGGCGAAGGCTTCGATGCCGTCGTCGCTGCGGATCTTGTTGAGGATCACGCCGAGCACTTTCGGGTCTTTCGGGCCGCCGAACTGTTGGGCCTGGATTTCCACCCGGTCGCATAGCTCGCTGAGGGTTTCCTGCTCCGGCGCCGACACCAGGATCACGTCGGCGTCCAGGCTCTTGGCCAGGTGGAAGTTGACCCGGGCCGCGTAGCTGGCCTGGCGCGTGGGCACCATGCCTTCGACGATGACCACGTCCTTGCCGGCCGCGGCCTGCTGGTAAAGGCTGATGATTTCTTCGAGCAGTTCGTCCAGGTGGCCGTCGCCGAGCATGCGCTCCACGTGGGACAGGCCCAGGGGCTTGGGCGAATGCAGGCCGTGGGTGCGCGCGATCAGTTCGCTGGAACGCTCCGGGCCGAGATCGCCGGGGTGCGGTTGGGCGATCGGCTTGAAGAAGCCGACCTTGAGGCCGGCGCGCTCCAGCGCCCCGACCAGCCCGAGGCTGATGGAGGTGAGGCCGACGCCGAAACCGGTGGGGGCAATGAAGAATGTGTGCATGGAATCTCCGTTAGGGCGGCTGGCACGGCGCACCGTGCCGCTCGGTCAGGCGCTCAGCAGCGCCAGCGTGTCCAGGGCGATCTGGCGCTCTTCGTTGGTCGGTACCACCAGCACGCGCGGGTGCCCCTTGGCGTGGATCGGACCGCCGATGCCGCGGATGGTCCGGGCGTTGGCCTCGCTGTCGAGCGTCAGGTTGAGCAGTTTCAGGTGGGCCACGGTCTTGCTGCGGATCAGCGGCGAGTTCTCGCCGATGCCGCCGGTGAAGATCAGCCCGTCGAGCGTGGACAGGGCGCAGCTCATGGCGGCCAGGGACTTGGCCAGGCGGTAGCAGAACACCTCGATGGCCAGGGTGGCGCCAGCGTGGCCCTGGTCGCGGGCCTGTTCCAGGCTGCGCATGTCGTTGGACAGGCCGGACAGGCCCTGCAGGCCGCTTTCTTTATTGAGCAGGGTGTCGATCTGCTCGAGGCTCCAGCCCAGGGTGCGAGCCAGGTGGCTGTGCAGGTTGGGGTCGACATCGCCGCTGCGGGTGCCCATCACCAGGCCTTCCAGGGGCGTGAGGCCCATGCTGGTGTCGCGGCTCTGGCCGTTGACGATGGCGCAGGTCGAACAGCCGTTGCCCAGGTGCGCCACCAGCCAGCTGCTGTCGCCGATGGACAGGCCTGCCAACTCGGCGGCGCGGTGGCTGACGAAGCGGTGGCTGGTGCCGTGGAAGCCGTAGCGGCGCACGCCGTGCTGGCGGTACAGGGATTCCGGCAGGGCGTAGCGGAACGCGTGTTCGGGCAGGGTCTGGTGGAACGCGGTGTCGAACACCGCCACGTGCGGCAGGTCCGGGTAGACCTTCATCGCCGCTTCGATGCCCAGCAGGTTGGCCGGATTGTGCAAGGGCGCCAGCGGTGCGGTGGCGCGAATCGCCCGCAGCGCGCTGTCGTCCAGGCGGCTGGCGCTGGTGAAGTGTTCGCCGCCATGCACCACGCGGTGGCCGATGCCGTGCAGCTTGCCGCCCGCGGCGCCCTGCACCAGCGGCAGCAGTTGGGCGAGGGCGCTGCGATGGTCGCCGTTGGGCATCATCAGGCTGTCGCGCTCACCGCCGCGCTGCCAGTGCAGCACGGCGTCGGGGCCGCCCAGGCGCTCGGCCAGGCCGCTCAGGGGGAATTGCGAGTGGGCTTCGTTGACCAGGGCGAACTTGATCGATGAGCTGCCGCAGTTGATCACCAGAATGTTGCGTGCCGGCATTTATGATTCCTTATCGTGACTACCTGAAAGCGTGTCGGCCTCGGCCGCGCACCAGCCGCAGGCGAACGGCTGGCCAACCTGGGCGCGTCGCCTGGCGGGGTCGATGACCCACTCGCGATTCTGCCAGGGCGGCTGATGACGCAGGTGTTGAGTATGGCCGCAAGACAAGACTGCCACCCAGTGGCCGTCCTCGTCCTGACGAAAATCAAGCACGCGCACCGCGCCAGCGTCTGGCTGGGCGTCTGCGCGCGGTGTCGCAGGCCGTCCGTCAGTGCTTGGTTCGCTTTCGCGCGCACCCTTGGTTAAACTTGTCCGTTCATTATTCCTATGCAAAAGGTCTCGCCCCATGCTGATCGCCGCCAACAAGGCTGTCTCCATCGACTATACCCTGACCAACGATGCCGGTGAGGTGATCGACAGTTCCGCTGGCGGCGCGCCGCTGGTTTACCTGCACGGCGCAGGCAACATTATCGCAGGTCTGGAAAAGGCCCTGCTGGGCAAGCAGGTCGGTGACGAGCTGGACGTGGCCGTCGAGCCGGAAGAAGCCTACGGCGAATACAGCGCTGAACTGGTCGCCACCCTGAACCGTTCGATGTTCGAAGGCGTCGACGAGCTGGAAGTCGGCATGCAGTTCCACGCTTCCGGCCCGGACGGCGGCATGCAGATCGTCACCATCCGCGAGCTGGACGGCGATGACGTGATCGTCGACGGCAACCACCCGCTGGCCGGCCAGCGCCTGAACTTCAAGGTCAAGGTCGTCAACGTGCGTGACGCCAGCTCCGAAGAAGTGGCCCACGGTCACATCCACGGTGAAGGTGGTCATCACCACTGATCCAGCAGCCGTATGGCGGTAACGCAATTCGACTTATGGTCGTGTTGCACCGGCCGTCTGCTGCTAAGCTGAGTCAAAGAAAGGCGCCTTTTCAGGCGCCTTTTTTATCCGCTGCGCGCAACCGCAAACGTTTCCTAGGAGTCACGTCATGAGTGCCTTTCACGATCTCAATCTGCGTGCGCTGGATGGCCAGGACCTGCCGTTGGCGCCGTTCAAGGGGCAGGTCGTACTGGTGGTGAATGTCGCGTCCAAATGCGGCTTGACCCCGCAGTACGCCGGGTTGGAAAAGCTGTACCAGCAATACCGTTCCCAGGGGTTCACCGTGCTCGGCTTGCCGTGCAACCAGTTCGCCGGCCAGGAGCCCGACAGCGAAGAGGCGATCCGTGAGTTCTGCAGCCTCAACTACGGCGTGACCTTCCCCCTGGGCAGCAAGCTGGAAGTCAACGGCCCGGGGCGCCACCCGCTGTACCGCCTGCTGGCGGGCGAGGGCGCCGAGTTTCCCGGGGACATCACCTGGAACTTCGAGAAATTCCTGGTCGGGCAGGACGGCCGCGTGCTGGCGCGTTTCTCGCCCCGTACCGCGCCGGATGACCCGGCGCTGATCCAGGCCATCGAAAAGTCCCTGAGCTGATTCGCCAAGGCCATAACCGCCAAGGCTGCGGCCATTCCCTCGCGGGGGCTTGTAGGCCTTGGCCCATGGCGGCTTAATCGGGCGATCTTGTGAGGATCGCCGCCCATGACGCTTTTTCCCACCGATACCCCGCCGACATCGCCCGCCGCCTTGCGCGCGCTCATCGAGAGCCGCCGCGCGGTGCGCCGTTTCACCGCCGAACCCGTGCCCGACAGCGTGGTGCGCGACTGCCTGGAACTGGCGGTGCTCGCCCCCAACTCCTGCAACCTGCAGCCCTGGAGCTTTCAGGTGATCCGCGACCCGGCGCTGCTGGCGCGCCTGCACCCGGTGTGCATGAGCCAGAACGCGGCCAAGGCGCCGCTGATCATCGCCGTGCTGGCGCGCCCGGACACCTGGCGGCAGGCGTGTGCGAACATCGTCGAGCACTGGCCGGAGCCCGAGGTGCCGGCCCGTGTCCGCCACTTCTACGCCAAGACCGCGCCGTTCCAGTACAACCAGGGGCCGCTGGGCGTGCTGGGCTTCTTCAAGCGCCAGTTGCTGCGGGTGGCGGCGTTGCGCAAACCGCTGATGCGCGCACCCAACAGCCATGGGCAGATGCGCCTGTGGGCGGTGAAGTCCACGGCGCTGGCGGCGCAGAACCTGATGCTGGCTTTCCAGAGCCACGGGTATGCGACCTGTCCCATGGAGGGCTTCGACGAGGTGCGCTTGCGCCGTGTCCTGGATATACCGCGCCAGGCCATTCCGATCATGCTGCTGGCGGTGGGGCGCCAGGGTGAGAAGGGCGTCTACAACCCGCGGCTGCGTTTTCCGCTGGAGCAGCACGTCACCTGGTTGTGAGCCGCGCTTGTGGCGCTCAATCACGGGCATCAATAGTACTGGGCGATCCTAGACGACCGGTCATATGCTCGGCGCCATGAACAGCAACCGACTCGACAAGCGCGACCTGATCCTTGCCAAAGGCGCGGAAGTGATGACCCGCCGTGGCTACCACGGCGCCGGTGTGCAGGAGATCGTCCAGGCCGCCAGCGTGCCCAAGGGCTCCTTCTACCACTACTTCGCCAGCAAGGAAGACTTCGCCCTGCAGGCCCTGCAGCACGTCTACGGACCGCGCCTGCAGCGCTATGCCCAGGCCCTGGCCCATCCGGCGGCGAGCCCGCGCGAGCGCATCCTCGGCTACTACGCCGAGCTGGTGGAGCATTTCTCGCGCCAGGAGAAACTCGAATACCACTGCTTCATCGGCAGCCTCAGTTTCGAAATGGCCGAGCTGTCGCCGAGCCTGGGGGCCGAGGTCGATGCGATCCTGCAACGCTCCGCCGATATCCTCCAGGCCTGCCTGGAAGAGGCCCAGGCCCAGGGCGAACTGCCGGCCGACGAGGATTGCCGCAACCTGGCAGGCTTCATCGCCAATGCCTGGCAGGGCGCGCTGACCCGACTCAAGGTCGCCAGCAACACCCGCGTGCTGGACGATTTCATGCTGCGTTTGCAGCGCCTGCTCCACGCCTGACCGACCCCTTTAGCGAACATGACGATCGGCCCGTCGGCCGACAGAGGAATGATGATGAATGATCCGGTAAAAGCGCTGTTCCAACCGTTCAGCCTCGGCGCACTCGAACTGCCGACCCGTGTGGTGATGGCGCCCATGACCCGGTCCTTCTCGCCTGGCGGCGTGCCGAACAGCAAGGTCATCGAGTACTACCGCCGTCGTGCGGCGGCGGGCGTCGGCCTGATCGTCACCGAAGGCACCACGGTCGGCCACAAGGCGGCCAACGGCTACCCGAACGTGCCGCGCTTCTACGGTGAAGACGCCCTGGCCGGCTGGAAGAAGGTGGTCGACGCGGTGCACGCCGAAGGCGGCAAGATCGTCCCGCAGCTGTGGCACGTGGGCAATGTGCGCAAGCTGGGCACCGAGCCGGATGCCAGCGTGCCGGGCTATGGCCCGAGCGAGAAGCTGAAGGACGGCAAGGTCGTGGTCCACGGCATGACCCAGGACGACATCAAGGAGGTGATCGCCGCCTTCGCCCAGGCCGCCAAGGATGCCCAGGCAATCGGCATGGACGGCGTGGAAATCCACGGCGCCCACGGTTACCTGATCGACCAGTTCTTCTGGGCCGGCAGCAACCAGCGCACCGATGAATACGGTGGCGACCTGGCCCAGCGCTCGCGCTTCGCCATCGAACTGATCCAGGCCGTACGCGCGGCCGTGGGCCCGGACTTCCCGATCATCTTCCGCTTCTCCCAGTGGAAGCAGCAGGACTACAGCGCCCGCCTGGTGGAAACCCCGGAAGCCCTGGGCGCGTTCCTCAAGCCGCTGGCCGACGCTGGCGTGGATATCTTCCATTGCTCGACCCGCCGCTTCTGGGAGCCGGAGTTCGACGGCTCCGACCTCAACCTGGCCGGCTGGACCCGCCAGTTGACCGGCAAGCCGACCATCACCGTGGGCAGCGTCGGCCTGGACGGCGAGTTCCTGCAGTTCATGGTCAACACCGACAAGGTGGCCGAGCCGGCCAGCCTGGAGAACCTGCTGGAGCGCCTGAACAAGCAGGAATTCGACCTGGTGGCGGTCGGCCGTGCACTGCTGGTCGACGCCGACTGGGCCGTGAAGGTCCGCGACGGCCGCGAGCAGGACATCCTGCCGTTCAGCCGTGAGGCCCTGATGAGCCTGGTCTGAACCCGATCCCCGGCGTGCCGTACCCCGGCACGCTCCTTCGAAGCCCCGGTACCCCCGGGGCTTTTTTTCGTCCGTAGGGTGGGGTGGCTTGTGTAGGAGCGGGCTTGCCCGCGAGCGTTGTTTTTGGGATCGATGCAGGCGCCCAGGAAGCGCGCGGTCGGTCGTCAGGGCAAGGTACGGCCAGCCGGCAACTCCTGGGGTGGGAGAATCGCGCTGCGCAGGTGGTGCTCGAACAGCTCGACGATCGCCGGCCAGCCTTGCCGGGCGGCATGCTGGCGTGCATTCAGGCGGACGCGGCGCAGGGTTTCCGGGGTTTCGAGCAGCCAGCAGGCGGATTCGATGAAGCCGTATTCGTCGTCTGCGCTGGCCAGGGCACCGTTGTGCCCCGGGTGAATGTGCTGGGCGGCGGCCGCCTGGTCGAACGCCACCACCGCCAGGCCGGCGGCCAGGGCTTCGAGCACCACGTTGCCGAAGGTCTCCGACAGGCTGGGGAAGATGAACAGGTCGCCGCAGGCGTAATGCGTTGCCAGTTCCTCGCCCCGCTGCAGCCCGCAGAAGATGGCGTCCGGCAGTTGCTGCTGGAGGCTGGCGCGCTGCGGGCCGTCACCCACCAGGATCAGTTTCAGGATGCGTTGCGGGTAGCGCGCCTGCAGCGCCCGAAAGCTGCGGACCAGCAGGCCGAGGTTCTTTTCCACCGCCAGGCGGCCCACGTGCAGGACGGCGATGTCGTCGTCCTCGAGGCCCCATTGCCGGCGCAGCTCGGGGGAGCGCCTGCTCGGGTGGAACAATTGCCCGTCGACGCCGCGGGCCAGCAGTTCCAGGCGCTCGAAACCGCGGCGCTCCAGGTCGATCTTCTGGCTGACGCTGGGCACCAGGGTGATGCGCGTGCGGTTGTGGAACCAGCGCAGGTAGTTGGTCATGGCCCGGGTCAGCAGGCCGACCCCGTAGTGCCCGGTGTACTGCTGGAAGTTGGTATGAAAGCCACTGACCACCGGAATGCCCAGGCGCCCGGCGGCGCGCAGAGCGGACAAGCCCAGCAGGCCCTCGGTGGCGATGTACAGCACGTCCGGGCGTTGGCGCTTCCAGCTGCGCAGCAGCTTGTGCAGGGCCGACTGTCCCCATTGCAGCCCGGGGTAGCCGGGCAGCGGCCAGCCGCGGGTCAGGAGCAGGTGCTCATCGCTCTTGCGCCCGTTGTCGATATCCTGGCGGGGGCGCACCAGCTGGACCCGGTGGCCCTTGTTGCGCAGCCCGTCGACCAGGCGGCCCAGGGTATTGGCCACCCCGTTGATTTCTGGCGGGAAGGTCTCGGTGATCAGGGCGATGGACAGCGAGGATGTGCTCATGACGGCAGTGTGCGCCGCCGCCATGTAGCAACTGTGACGATTGGGTGGCGTTATTGTGACGCGCGATCAGCCGCGCTCACGCACCCAGAATAGCGTGGCGCCGGCCACGGCAGCCGGCATCATCACGATATTGACGAAAGGGATCAGCAGCGCGGCGTAGGTGGCGCCGCCAAAGCCCAGGCTCTGCCAGCGCTTCTCGCGCAGCCAGGCGAGCATGTCCTGCCAGCTCATCTTGTTGTTGTCCGCCGGGTAGTCGATGTACTGGATGGCCATCATCCACACGCCGAACAGCAGCCACAGCGGCGCGGCGACCAGGTTGACCACCGGGATGAACGAGAGGATCAGCAGGCCGATGGCCCGGGGCAGGAAGTAGGCCAGCTTGCGCGCCTCGCGGCCCAAGGTGCGCGGCACCATGGCGGCCAGTTCGCCCCAGCTGAACGGCGGGAAGTTGTCTTCGCCGCGCACCACCACCTCGACCTTTTCCGCGAGAAAGCCGTTGAACGGCGCGGCGATGATGTTGGCCAGCATGGTGAAGGTGAAGAACACCATCAGCAGCACCAGCACCACGAACAGCGGCCACAGGATGTATTCGAGAAAGCCCAGCCAGCTCGGCAGGCTCGGCATGAAGGTGTCGACCCAGCCGCCGAATTGCTGCAGGGCGAGGCTGATCAGGCCCACGAAGAGGATCAGGTTGATCGCCAGGGGCAGCAGCACGAACAGGCGCAGGCCAGGGCTCAGGACCAGTTTCAGGCCCTCGCCGAGGTATTGCGGGCCGGACAGGACGGGAGCGGGCATGGGGTTCTCCAGAGTTGATCGTGCGCCGACCTTACCGGCTTTGCGTGACAGGGGAAAGCCCGTGACACGGGCCATAGGGGCCGTCTATGCCGCGGATTGGCAAAGGGTATTTCCGTAATCCCGGGCGTCTGGGTAACGTTCGCCGCATGTTCCACACCCGTTTATCACTTTGCGGGGCGTCCCCTTTCTGAACGCCTTCCCCTGGCACTCGGATCGCCCCTTTTTATTCGTACCGGTACGCCGGTTGGAGGTCTCAGTCATGTCAGCATCCCGTCACGCTCGCGTGATCATTCTCGGCTCCGGGCCTGCGGGCTACAGCGCAGCGGTGTACGCCGCACGGGCCAACCTCAAGCCGTTGCTGATCACCGGGCTGCAGGCCGGCGGCCAGCTGACCACCACTACTGAAGTGGACAACTGGCCGGGCGATGTCCACGGCCTGACCGGCCCGGCGCTGATGCAGCGCATGCAGGAGCATGCCGAGCGCTTCGAGACGGAGATCGTCTACGACCACATCAACGCCGTGGACCTGGCGGGCAAGCCGTTCATGCTGATCGGCGACAGCGGCACCTACACCGCCGACGCGCTGATCATCGCCACCGGCGCCAGCGCCCGTTACCTGGGCCTGAGCAGTGAAGAGGCGTTCATGGGCAAGGGCGTCTCCGCCTGCGCCACCTGCGACGGGTTCTTCTACCGCAACCGCGATGTGGCGGTGGTGGGTGGCGGCAACACGGCCGTGGAAGAAGCGCTGTACCTGGCCAACATCGCCAGCACCGTGACCCTGGTGCACCGCCGCGATACCTTCCGCGCCGAGAAGATCCTGCAGGACAAGCTGCAGGCGCGGGTTGCCGAGGGCAAGATCATCCTCAAGCTCAATGCCGAGGTGGACGAGGTGCTGGGTGACGCCATGGGCGTGACCGGCGTGCGGGTGAAGAACAGCGATGGCAGCCTCGACGAGCTCAAGGTCGACGGCCTGTTCGTGGCCATCGGGCATACGCCGAATACCTCGCTGTTCGAGGGCCAACTGGCGCTCAAGGACGGCTACCTGGTGGTCAACGGCGGCCGCGACGGCAATGCCACCGCCACCAGCATCCCGGGCGTGTTCGCCGCCGGCGACGTGGCCGACCACGTGTACCGCCAGGCGATCACCTCGGCCGGCGCCGGCTGCATGGCGGCACTGGACGTGGAGCGCTACCTGGACGGGCAGTGATCGGACGGGGCGTCATCCACCCTGCGAACAGTCCGTCGCCTGGGTCGAGCGGAGCGACACCCGGGCGGTAGCCGTCCCCGTAGGAGAGGCTTTGGCCTCGAGCTCGGCGGTGCTGGCTTGGCGTTGATCTGACGGCGTGAGCGAAAAGCTCGCGGGCAAGCCCGCTCCTACAGGGTGCGTAGCCTGGGTCGAGCGAAGCGATACCCGGGGATAGGGGGCTGTAGGAGGGGCCTCGGCCTCGAGCTCGACGACCTATGCCTCGCGGCGATCCGAGCGGGTGAAGAAAAGCTCGCGGGCAAGCCCGCTCCTACAGGGGGCGTAGCCTGGGTCGAGCGAAGCGACACCCGGGGATAGCGGTCCTCGTAGGAGAGGCCTTGGCCTCGAGCTCGACGACCTATGCCTCGCGGCGATCCGAGCGGGTGAAGAAAAGCTCGCGGGCAAGCCCGCTCCTACAGGGCGCGTAGCCTGGGTCGAGCGAAGCGATACCCGGGGATAGGGGCCTGTAGGAGAGACCTTGGCCTCGAGCTCGGCGGTGGTTGCCTGGCGTTGATCTGAGGGCGGGAGTGAAAAGCTCGCGGGCAAGCCCGCTCCTACAGGGAGCGTAGCCTGGGTCGAGCGAAGCGACACCCGGGGATAGCGGTCCTCGTAGGAGAGGCCTTGGCCTCGAGCTCGACGACCTATGCCTCGCGGCGATCCGAGCGGGTGCAGAAAAGCTCGCGGGCAAGCCCGCTCCTACAGGGGCGCAGTTGGTCTGGTGACGGCCCGTGTGGGGATCAAGCAAGCATCATCCACCCTACACCTGAAATGAAAACGCCCCGGATCGGTAGCTGCCGATCCGGGGCGTTTTTGTTCAGCGAGGGCTCAGTCTTTGCGGGCCAGGGCGATCTGGGTGAAACGCACGCCTTCCAGGCCGGTGCGCATCAGGGCGCGGATGTTGGCGTGGTCGCTGCCGTCCGGGGTGGCCAGCACGCTGCGGTAGTGTTCGCCGAAGCAGAGCAGGGCTTCCTGGTCGCTGAAGCCCTCGATCAGGGCCAGGCCCAGGGTCTTGCAGGAGCCTTCGTTCTGCCCGGCGGCGTTTTCCACGCTGCCGTTGGTGAAGGCGCTGGGCTGGTACAGGTAGTGCTGGGCAACGAAATCCAGGGTTTCGGCGAAGGCGAACTGCTCGTCGTGCAGGCGCGCGCGGAAGGTGTTCAGGTCACTCATGTTTCTTTCCCTTGTCGAAGGCGGCCTGCTGCTCGGCAGAGGCTTCCTTCTGGTATTTGGCTTTCCACTCGGCATAAGGCATGCCGTAGATCTCTTCACGGGCCTCGTCCGGGCTGACCTGCACGCCGATGTCATCGGCAGCAGCCTTGAACCACTTGGACAGGCAGTTACGGCAGAAACCGGCGAGGTTCATCATGTCGATGTTCTGCACGTCGGGGCGGCTGCGCAGGTGTTGCACCAAGCTGCGGAAGGCCGCAGCTTCGAGTTCCAGGCGTTCTTGCTCGGTCATGGCGATGCTCTCGAATACAGGCTGGGCATGGTGCCGGCGATGATAAGAGGCTGCTGGCGTGGCGGCAATGGCCCGGCGCGCTGTGCGCCGGGTGACCCGCCATGCGGTCAGCGGTGGCCGGCGAGGGTGATCGACACCGACTCGGCGAAGCGCAGGGCGTGGGGCTTGTCGACCTCCACCTCGGCGTAGCGCACGGCCGGGTTGACCATGACCAGGTCAAGGATTTCTTGGGTCAGGCGCTCGAGCAGGGCGAAGCGGTTGCCTTCGACGTGCTGGATGATGGCCTTGGTGATGGTGCGGTAGTTCAACGCATGCTCGATGTCGTTGTCGCGGACCGCTTCCACCGCCGGGTAGAGAATGGTCAGGTTGATCAACACGTCCTGCTTGTTGTCGATCTCCTCTTGTTTGATTCCGATATAGGTGCGCAGACGCAGGTCCTTGACCCGAATCCGTGCCATCCCAGGTTCCAGGCGTGGCATAACTTACGTGCTCCGTCCAATCAGCTGCAGGAATTCAAGGCGAGTGTTACACGATTCGCGGAACGCGCCGAGCATCACCGACGTGTTCATCGACGAATTCTGCTTTTCCACCCCGCGCATCATCATGCACATGTGCCGCGCTTCGATCACCACCGCCACGCCGGCGGCCTGGGTAACCTGCTGCACCGCCTCGGCGATCTGCCGGGTCAGGCTCTCCTGGATCTGCAGGCGCCGGGCGTACATGTCGACGATGCGCGCCACCTTCGACAGCCCCAGCACCTTGCCGGTGGGGATGTAGGCGACATGGGCCTTGCCGATGAAGGGCAGCAGGTGGTGCTCGCACAGCGAATACAGTTCGATGTCGCGGACGATGACCATCTCGTCGTTGTCCGAGGCGAACAGCGCGCCGTTGACCACCTCGTCCAGGCTGGTCTGGTAGCCATGACACAAATACTGCATGGCCTTGGCCGCGCGCTCGGGCGTGTCCAGCAAGCCTTCACGCTCGGGGTCTTCGCCGATGCCGAGGAGGATCGCGCGGTAGTGGTCGGGTAATGCACGGGCCATGGTTGTGTCCTCACCGCCTGCCTTACTTGAGGTGGCGGCCGCCATTCACGGTCAGGGTGGTCCCTGTGACGTACGGGTTGTCGAGCAGGTAGCGCAGGCTCTGGTAGAGCACATCGGGCCCAGGCTCGATGCCCAGGGCCGACTTGTCCAGGGCCTTGGCGCGGTAGGCGGCATCGTCCTCGGGGTTGAACATCAGCAGAGCCGGGGCGATGCCGTTGACCTTGATCCGCGGGGCGAAGCGGGCCGCGAAGGACAGGGTCAGGTTGTCCAGCCCGGCCTTGCTGGCACAGTAGGCCGGGCGTTTGGCACTGCCCTTGCGCGCCACGTCGTCGCTGATGTGGATGATGTCCGCTGGTGTGCTGCGCTGCAGCAGGTCGGCGCAGTGCAGGTTGATCAGGTAGGGCGCGAGCATGTGCACGCTGAACAGCGCCTGGAACGCGGCGGCTTCATCGCCCGGCGTTTCGGTCAGCCAGTCCGAGGCGTTGTGCACGATGGCGCGCAGGCTGTCGGTGTGGCCTTTCAGTTCGGCGATGAAGGCGAGGATGCCGTGCTCGCTGGAAAAGTCCGCCTGCAGCACCAGGGCGCCCCGTTCGCGCAGCGTGGCCAGGCCCGGCCGGTCGCTGCGGTAGGTGACGATCACGCTGTGGCCGTCATCGAGCAGGCGTTCGGCGCAATACAGGCCGACTCGCTGAGCGGCGCCGGTGATCAGGATCGGAGCGGGGGAGGCGCTCATGGTGAACTCGCAGGAACAGGGAAGGGCAATGCGCCAGCGCGGCGCCGTGGAAAGGACGTTAACCCAGCGCGTGCAGCGCTACAACCATGCGGGGCGTGGGGCTACTGCGCCAAGCGCCAGCCGGCGAGCGACCTGCCCGGGAGCAGGCCCGCCCGCGCGGTGGTCAGCGGCTGCCGGCGGTGCTGGTGGTGCGGCGCAGCAGGCGCTGTGAGGTGCCTTGCAGCCAGGGGGCGAGCAGGCGGGTGGCCAGGGGGATGAACAGGTAGGTCATCAGCGGCGTGAGGGCCAGGGTGCTGAGCAGCACGCGGGTGACCAGCGACAGGTCCGACAGCGAGCTGCCGAACAGCAGGTTGAACGCCAGCGACACCGGGAAGAACGCCAGCCAGATGGCGATGGTCTGCTTCCAGCGCGGCGGCTGCCGCGTGGCGCTGCCAAACCAGCTGTCGAGGCCGGTGATGCGCTGCTCGTGCGGTTGGGCGAACAGGCCGCTGCCACGGGCCAGCCAGGCTGTGCGCGAGGCCGAATGTTCCCAGGCGGCGAGGGTCTGTTCGTCGGCGAAGCGGAAAACGATCTGGAATTCATCGTCGCCAGGGGGCGGGGCGAGCACGCCGGAGCCCAGGTAGCCGGCGAAGTCGGTGGCCAGTTGCTCACCTTCGCGCAGCCAGGTCATGAAATCGTGATAGCGGCCGTTGGCGACACGGCGCGCCACCATCAGGGTGACGGGTTCTGCAGACATTGTGTATCTCCAATGAGTCTCGCGCATGGCCGGGGTGTGGCGACGCGCTCTTGCCGCTCGGGGTGGTGAGGGGCAGGAAAAGACAGGCAAGGATTATTCCGTTTTTTGCGAAATAAGCCAGTCCGGCATCTGGCCGCGTATCGGTTTCATGTAGCGCGTTCAGGTGCCTGGGCGGCGCCCCCATACAGGTCGCTGGGGCGACCGGCTGCACCGGCAGGGGGCACGCGGCGCTCGGCGATTGACCAATGTCATGGCAAGTGCGGATTTTCTGCCCGTCAAGGCGGTGACGGGGCGATTGCTGGGTTACACTGCTGGCTCATGTCTCCCCCATGGCGTTTCCGACTATGCACGATCTCTCCGGTACGTCGTTCCTGACTTCGGATGCGCTCAAGCAGGAAGAACTGTTCCCCATTCGCGAAGTGTCCCGGCTGACTGGCGTCAATCCGGTCACCCTACGCGCCTGGGAGCGGCGCTATGGTCTGATCCAGCCGACACGCGCCGACAGCGGCCACCGCCTGTATTCGCAGTCGGATGTCGAGGCGGTGCGCAGCATCCTGGCCTGGATCGAGCGGGGCGTGGCGGTCAGCAAAGTGGGCAAGATCCTCGCCAAGAGCAGCTCGCCCAAGGTGGCCGTGTCGCCGCTTTACGAGAACGTGTCGTCGGGGGAGTGGGGTGAATGGCAGACCCAGCTGCGTCGGGCCATCAGCGCCTTCGACGAAGGCCGTCTCGATCGCCTGTATGGCCAGGTGTTCTCCAGTTATCCGCTGAACGTGGTGTTCCAGGACATCCTCATGCCGCTCTGGCAGGAACTGCTGATCCGCCAGGAAGAGTTCGGCCAGACCAGCGAATGGCTGTTTTTCGATACCTTCCTGCGGGCCCGCACCCTGCAGCGTTTGCAAATATCCCGTGCCGAGGTCGATGAGTTCGTGTTGCTGGCGCCCATCCCCGGGCATTGCCGCGAATTGGAACTGCTGGTCGCCGGCCTGCTGCTCAGCAGCCCGGACCTGGCGGTCAACCTGCTGGGCATGGGCCAGCCGCTGTCGGAACTGACCCTGGTCTGCGAAAAGATCCAGCCGTTGGCGCTGGTGCTGTTTTCCAACCATCCGCCCAGCGAAGACCTGCCGCGCCAGCTCACGCGCCTGGCCTTGGCCCTGGAGTGCCCGCTGGTGCTGGCCGGTGATGGTTCGGATCTGGCCGAGGATTCCCTGAGTGGCTCGCCGATTGCCTGCCTGGGCAACGAAGGCCGCCTGATGCAGCGCCGCCTGCAGCAGTTTCTGGCAGGCCATCTCGACACCTGACGGCCAGCGATTGCCGTCCGTCGACTTGCCAATCGTGCATTTTGAGCTATACAGAATCTATACACGGTGAGTGTGTTGTATAGCTGCGAGCTGATTTCCTGCCGCGTTCGGACGTGCTCGTTCTTTTTTCAGGACGTCTGCCGGGCCCGCTAGCCATCACGACTGCGCAACCCGATAGCCACGCTTCCCCTGTTTTCTGGCTATCGGTTTTTTATCTGAACATTTGGTCCCTGAAAGCATTTGACCCGCCTGGTGGCGGGTCTTTTTTGCGTGGGATTCGGGCTCAGGCCTTGTGGGCGTGGGGATGCAGTTCGCGGTGGCGCTGGTAGATGAATTGCTGGAGGCGCTCGTGGCCCCGCTTGTCCAGCGGCTCCAGGCTATAGGCCAAGAGGCCGTCGAGGGTTTCGCGCACCAAGGTGCCTTCGATGGCGATGGGCTTCTGCTCGATCAGCGGCAGGATCAGGCTGAAGCGTTCGGGCGCTTCGCCCTGGCCGCGGTACTCGACCAGCAGGCCGCTCATGGAGATTTCATGCACCAGCAGGTCGCTGGGTTTCGAGTTGCGCTGCCGCAAGGCCACCGCCGGGGCCAGCGGCAGGCGCCAGGCGCGGGGGGAGGGGCCTTCGTCGAAAATCTGCGGAATGCCGAGCTCCAGGTGCTGGATGTGCTCGGCGTCTTCGATCAGGTGGGCGGTAAAGGTCAGCCGGTGGTTGGCAAAATGCGCATCGATGGTCAGCTGTTCGTTGGCCGCGCAGTGCGCCAGCAAGGCCTTGAGCGGCCCGCCGGCATCGACTTGCAAGTTCTCCATCGGCTTGGGCTTGGGAGCGGCCGACGGCGTATTGAGGTGCTGGATAAACTCCAGCTCCGCTTGCGTGAGGAGCGGTTGCTCTAGCATGGTCGTGTTCTGCGCAGAGGGTTGGCTAGAACAGTTCGACCTACATTTTTGGAATTGGTTTTATTCCGTTTGTCGCATTTTCAGCTGCGTCAGCTCGTTGCGCAGCGCTGCCACTTCGGCTTCCAGGGCGGTGACGCGCTCCAGGGCTTCGACCTGCTCGGTGACGTTTTTCTGGATGCCGATGAAGTAGGTCAGCTGATCGCCTTCATTGAACACCGGGGTGATCGACAGCTCGTTCCAGAACGAGGAACCGTCCTTGCGGTAGTTGCGGATAATCTGGCGGCAGGGCTTCTGCGATCTCACCGCTTCGCGAATGACTTCTAGACCGGCCTGATCGCGGTCGTCAGCCTGCAGGAAGCGGCAGTCCTGGTAGAGGATGTCTTCGCTGGGGTAACCGGTGAGTTGCTGAAACGCCGGATTGGCATAGATGAGAATGTTGTCCTCGCCTTCCTGCTCGGCAACCACGATGCCGTCGTTCGATGCCTCGATCACCAGCTGTAGCAGTTTGGCGTTGATCATGACGTGCTATTCCCGTTCTATTCGTTGCATTCTAAAACATCCGGTCCGGCTGTCCACTTGCGGCATAATGCGCGCGTTTTCTGCATGTTTCGGAGTTTTTCATGAAAGTCGCCATCCTGTCCGGGTCGGTCTACGGCACAGCCGAAGAAGTCGCCCGGCACGCCCAGCAACTGTTGAGTAACGCCGGTTTCGACGCGTGGCACAACCCGCGCGCCACATTGACGGACATCCAGGCCTTCGCGCCGCAGGCATTTCTGGTGGTGACCTCCACCACGGGCCTGGGTGAGCTGCCGGACAACCTGCAGCCGCTGTACTACGCCATCCGCGATAGCCTGCCGGCCTGGAGCGGCCTGCCCGGTGCGGTACTGGCCCTTGGGGACTCGAGCTACGGCGACACCTTCTGCGGTGGCGGCGAGCTGGTGCGCGAGCTCTACGCCGAGCTGGGCATTCGCGAAGTGATCGGCATGCTGCGCCTGGACAGCAGCGAAAGCGTCACCCCGGAAACCGATGCCGAGCCCTGGTTGGCCGAGTTCATCGCCGCGCTGCGTGGCTGAATCGATGTGGTGTTATCGCGGCTGAAGCCCCTCCCACGGACCGATGAAACCTGTGGGAGGGGCTTCAGCCGCGACTGTTTTATGCCCCGCCGGCCTTCGCCGAGCCCATCGGTGACTCGCACAGTCACTAAGCTGGCTACCAAGGCAACTCCCGTTCTGCATTCGGCTCGCTAGACTCCTTGCACTTCATAACAAGAACTACCGAGGTGTATGCGATGACCGTGATGTCCACCCTGAACGTCAAGAACCAGGTATCCGCCGCCGAATGGCAGACCCGCGTCGACCTCGCGGCCTGCTACCGCCTGATCGCCCTGCACGGCTGGGACGACCTGATCTTCACACACATTTCCGCCAAGGTGCCGGGGACCGAGGAGTTCCTGATCAACCCCTTCGGCCTGATGTTCCATGAGATCACCGCCTCCAGCCTGGTGAAGATCGACCTGGCGGGCAACAAACTCATGGACAGCCCCTACAGCATCAACCCGGCCGGCTACACCATCCACAGTGCAGTGCACGAGGTGCGCCACGAGGTCGAGTGCGTGCTTCACATCCACACCCCGGCGGGTATCGCGGTCTCCGCGCAGAAACAGGGCCTGTTGCCGCTGTCGCAGCAATCGCTGTTCGTTCTGTCGAGCCTGGCCTACCACGGTTATGAAGGCGTGGCCCTGAACCACGACGAGAAGGCCCGCCTGCAGGCCGACCTCGGCGACAAGAACTTCATGATCCTGCCCAACCACGGCCTGCTGACCGCCGCCAACACCATCGCTGATGCCTTCCTGATGATGTTCACCCTGCAGCGCGCCTGCGAGGCCCAGATCATGGCGCAGAGCGGCGGTGGCGAGCTGATCCATATCCCGCAGCAGATCCTCGACGGCGCCAAGGCCATGGTGGCCGGCGTGATGAAGAGTTCCCAGGGCATGGGCGGCGCGCTGGCCTGGCCGGCGTTGCTGCGCAAGCTCGACCAGCAGATGCCGGGCTACGCCAACTGATGGCCCTGGCCGGGATCACCCTGGACGCCTGGCGCGCCCAGGGCCACGAGCTGCCGTGGGCGGGCCAGCGCATTCGCTACTGGGAGGCCGGAGCGGGGGAGCCGCTGCTGCTGATCCATGGCTTTCCCACCGCCAGCTGGGACTGGCACTACCTCTGGCAGCCGCTGGCCCAGCGCTACCGGGTGATAGCCTGCGACATGCTCGGCTTCGGCGACTCGTCCAAGCCCCGCGGGCATGCCTACAGCCTGCTTGAGCAGGCCGACTTGCAGCAGGCCCTGCTGGCGCACCTGGGCATCGACGGGCCGCTGCACGTGCTGGCCCACGACTACGGCGACAGCGTGGCCCAGGAACTGCTGGCGCGGCACCACGAGGGGCGTATTCATCTGGCCAGCTGCGTGTTCCTCAACGGTGGCCTGTTTCCCGAGACGCACCACCCGGTGCTGACGCAAAAGCTGCTGCTCAGCCCGCTGGGGCCGCTGATCGGCCGGCTGTTCTCGCGCGCCAGCCTGGCGACCAACTTCGCCAAGGTGTTCGGCCCGCAGACCCAGCCCAGTACCGAGGAGCTGGACAGCTTCTGGTCGCTGATCCAGCGGGGCAACGGTCCGGCTATCATGCACCGCCTGATCCGCTACATGCCGGAACGCCGCCAGCAACGTGATCGCTGGGTCGCGGCCATGCAGCGCGGCGGGGTGCCGTTGCGGGTGATCGACGGCGCGGTCGACCCGATTTCCGGTGCGCACATGGTGGCGCGCTACCGCGAACTGATTCCCGAGCCCGATACCGTGCTGCTGGACGGCATCGGCCATTACCCACAAACCGAGGCACCCGAGCAGGTGCTCACGCATTACCTGGCGTTTCGCCGGGCTCTGGAGCAATAACGATGAAACGGCGTCAACTCTTGAAATGGACGGCATTGGGTGGCGTGGCGGCAGCGGGGGCAGGCTTCTGGGCGCTGACCACCGGCGAACAGCCGGGGGCACTGAGCATCAGTAGCGCGCAGGCGCTGTTGCGCAGCCTGGAAGGGCAATCCCTCACCAGCCTCAAGGGCTGGACGCCCACCGAGGTGTTCAACCACTGCGCGCAGAGCATCGAGTACTCGATCATCGGCTACCCGGAACTCAAACCGGCCTGGTTCCGCAGCAGTGTCGGCCCGCTGGCCTTCAGCGTGTTCGCCGCGCGGGGCGCCATGCGTCACCCGCTGGACGAGGCGATTCCCGGGGCGGCGGCGCTCGATGAGCCATCCAGCCAGGCGTTGGCATTGGCCCGTTTGCAACAAGCTTTTTCAGACTTCGCGGCGCACCAGGGCGAGTTGCGGCCGCATTTCGCCTATGGCGCATTGAGCCACGCCGACTACGCCGAGGCCCATGTCATGCACCTTTACAACCACATGAGCCTGATTCGCCCGGCCTGATCTTAGTCCCCTGAACGTCACGCGCCCCGGTGGTTTTGCGTCGGGGTCGGCGCCGCACCGCTGATCAAAAACATCGAACCCCGTGAACGAACGGGAGGTCGTCTTCTGTGTATGCACCCGAAACCAGAGGATGGAACGATGACTGATAAAACCAAGTTGTGCGCACTGATGTTCAGCGGCCTTCTGGCCTTCTCTGCGTTGCCTGCCATTGCGAGCAGCGGTCCTACCGATCCGGCAGGCCCCACCTCGCCAACCCCGCCCAGCATCCCGCCGGTCGATAGCGATACCGACATGAATAATGGTACCGATACCAACCCGAGCGGTGACGGCCGAGGCATCGGCACCGGCACCGGTGACGACACCGGCGATGGCACCGGCACCGCGCCTGGCAATCCGGGCGGTAACAATGGCGGTGGTGTCGACGGCGGCACCGGCCCTGGCACGGGCGGCTCCAGCACCGGCACCGGTGGTGGTACCGGCGGCTCCGGCAGTGGCGCCGGTGGCGGTGGCCAGTAACTGAATCGGTGGGCGACAGGATGATGTGATTATCCTGTCGCCTTATCGAACACTATTCGCGTCACTCGTATCTGTTGTGACCAAAGATCGCCTGCTGGACACTCCGGGACATAGTCAACCTGCCCAGGAGCTGCAGCATGAGCGACGCCATTCGTTTTCAAGACCAGGTCGTGATCGTCACCGGAGCCGGTGGTGGCCTCGGTCGCGCCCACGCCCTGTTGTTCGCCAAGCATGGCGCCAAGGTGGTGGTGAACGACCTCGGCGGCAGCACCCACGGTGAAGGCGCCAATGCCTCGGCGGCTGATCGCGTGGTCGCGGAAATCCGCGAAGCGGGCGGCACCGCCGTGGCCAACCACGACTCGGTGACCGACGGCGACAAGATCGTGCAGAACGCCTTTGACGCTTTCGGCCGTATCGACGCCGTGGTCAACAACGCCGGCATCCTGCGCGACAAGACCTTCCACAAGATGGAAGATGCTGATTGGGAACTGGTCTACAAGGTGCATGTCGAGGGCGCCTACAAGGTGACCCGCGCCGCCTGGCCGCACCTGCGCGAGCAAGGCTACGGCCGTGTGATCTTCACCTCGTCCACGTCCGGCATCTACGGCAACTTCGGCCAGTCCAACTACGGTATGGCCAAGCTCGGCCTGTACGGCCTGACCCGTACCCTGGCCATCGAAGGGCGCAAGAACAACATCCTGGTCAACGCCATCGCGCCCACTGGCGGCACGCGCATGACCGAAGGCCTGATCCCGCCCCAGGTGTTCGAGCAGCTCAAGCCCGAGCTGGTCAGCCCGTTGGTGGTGTACCTGGCCAGCCAAGCCTGCAATGAAACCTCGGGCCTGTTCGAAGTCGGTGGCGGCTGGGTCGGCAAGGTACGCTGGGAACGCAGCCTGGGCGCCGGCTTCGACCCGCGCCAGGGCTTCAGCCCGGAAGACGTGGCCGCCCACTGGCAGCAGATCTGCGATTTCGACGGCGCGGCGCACCCGGCCGATAACGTCGAGGCGCTCAAGGAAATGATGGCCAATTTGCAGAAGTTCGCCCTCTGATCGCGCCAGCCTGTCGGGGAGATCGGCCAGCGGGCTGATTTCCCGGCAGTAGGGATTTAAGGTGAAGGCCGGCATCTGCCGGCCTTTTTCATGCCCGTCGTATCGAGGTAGCCATGTCTGTGATTGTCGAGAAAAACGGCCCGGTCACTACCGTGTTGATCCACCGCGCCACCGTGCGCAATGCGGTCGACCGGCCCACCGCCGAGGCCCTGGTCGCCGCGTTGCGGGCCTTCGAGGCAGATGAGCAGGCGCTGGTGGCGGTGCTGGCTGGTGCTGGTGGGACGTTTTGTGCCGGGGCTGATCTGGCCGCCGTGGCCGAAGGCGGCGAGCGGCGCAACCGCCTGGAGCTCGACGGCGACGGCCCCATGGGACCGAGTCGCATGCAACTGGCCAAACCGCTGATCGCCGCCATTGAAGGCCACGCCGTGGCGGGTGGCCTGGAGCTGGCGCTGCTGGCGGATTTGCGGGTGATGGCAGCCGACGCCGTGCTTGGCGTGTTCTGCCGGCGCTTCGGCGTGCCGCTGATCGACGGCGGCACCGTGCGTTTGCCGCGGATCATCGGCCAGGGCCGGGCGCTGGACCTGATCCTCACTGGCCGTGCGGTGCTGGCCGACGAGGCATTGGCCATGGGCTTGGTCAATCGGGTGGTGCCGGCAGGCTCGGCGTTGGCAGCAGCCCGGCAGTTAGCGCGAGAATTGGCCGCCTTGCCCCAGCGTTGCCTGCTGGCCGACCGGGCCAGTGCCTATGCCCAGTGGGACCTGCCGTTCGACGAGGCGCTTGCCAACGAATTTCGCGGCGGCCTGTCCGTGATCGCGAGCGGCGAAACCCAGGCAGGCGCCCAGCGTTTCGCGGCAGGGCAGGGGCGAGCGGGCAAACCGGTTTCCTAGGCAGGCTGGGGGGCGTTGGGGACGCGGAGCGTCCCGGGCTGCATGCCCACGCGGAGCGTGGGAACGATCAGTAAAGACATCGCGCTCACCGTAGGAGCGGGCTTGCCCGCGAGCTCTTCTGTTTTATGTTGATGGCTCCCACGCTCCGCGTGGTAGCCGGATCCCGCGACGCTCCGCGTCGCCAGCGGTGGGGATGAAGGCCGGCGTTCTGTGATCGGACGCAGAGCGTCCTGGGGCTGCGTTCCCACGCGGAGCGTGGGAACGATCATGATCACGGCCGCGGCTCTGCACCGCTGCTCAGGACTTCCCGGGAATCCCGTATTTGCGCAGACGCATGGCGATGGCGCTGTGGGAGGTCTGCAGGCGGGCGGCCAGTTGGCGGCTGGAGGGGTGGCTGGCGTAGAGCTTTTCCAGCAGGGCCTTTTCGAAGCCCGACACGGCGGCTTCCAGGCTGCCGACTTCACCGTCCAGCGCCTGGGGAGCGACAGCGGTTCCGGCGATGTCCAGGTCGTCGATCTGCACCAGGTTGCTCTCGCAGATCGCCGCCGCGCGAAAGATCACGTTCTGCAGCTGGCGCACGTTGCCCGGCCAGCGGTTGCCCAGCAGCGCCGGGTAGGTGTCCGGGGCGAGGCGGCATTGCAGGCGCTGGATCTGCGCGCAGGCCTGCTGCATGAAATGACGGGCCAGCAGCAGGATGTCCTGGCCGCGCTCGCGCAGCGGCGGCACTTCCAGGTTGAGCACGTTGAGGCGGTAGAACAGGTCTTCGCGGAAGTCGCCTTCGCTGACCATCTTTTCCAGGTCGCGGTGGGTGGCGCTGAGGATGCGCACGTCCACCTTCACCTCGCGCTCGCCGCCGACCCGGCGGAAGGTGCCGTCGCTGAGAAAACGCAGCAGCTTGGCCTGCAGGTAGGGCGACATCTCGCCGATCTCGTCGAGAAACACCGTGCCATGGTTGGCCAGTTCCAGCAGGCCCGGCTTGCCGCCACGCTGGGCGCCGGTGAAGGCGCCTGGGGCGTAGCCGAACAGCTCGCTCTCGGCGAGGTTCTCCGGCAGCGCCGCGCAGTTCAGGGCGAGGAAGGGCGCGGCACTGCGCGCGCTGATGGCGTGGCAGCCCCGCGCCACCAACTCCTTGCCGGTGCCGGTCTCGCCCTGGATCAGCAGCGGTGCATCCAGGGCCGCGACGCGCTGGGCGCGGGCCTTGAGGGTGCGGATCGGCGCGGAGTCGCCGAGCAGCGAATCGAAACCTTCGGCATGGTCATGGTGCAGGGCGGCCAGGCGTTCGCCGATGCGGTTCGGCGCGTAAAGCGTCAGCAGGGCGCCGGCCAGTTGATCGGCGTCGGCGGCCTCGCTGATCGGCATGGCGTCGAGCAGCAGCGCCTGGCCGTTGAGCGTCACCTCGCGCAGCGGCAGGCGGAACTGCTGCTCCAGCAGGGCATTGAGCAGCGCCGGGTCGGCGAACAGCTCGCCCAGCGACAGGCCTTCGGGGTCCCGTTCACAGAGGGCGATCAGCGCCGGGTTGGCCAGCAGCACATCGCCTTTGCCGTCCACCGCCAGCACCGGATCGGTCATCGCTGCCAGCAGCGCGTCGAGCTGCAGGCGCCGGCGTTGCCCCGGCAGAATGTCGACCACCGTCACCGCCTGCACGCCGCGCACCTTGAACAAGGCTTCGCGCAACTCGTCGAGCACATCGGCGCTGAGGGTCGGCGCGTCGATGTAGACGTTCGGCGGCACCATTTCCACCGCATCCAGGTTCAGGTTGCGCCCACCGAGCAGCGCCAGGACTTCCTGGGTGATGCCGACGCGGTCGATGAAGGTCACGTGAATGCGCATGGAGAATGACGCTAGCCAAATACAGGGGCAGCAGTATGCCCGGTCTGCCTGGCTTAGTTAACCGAGGCCGTGAGAATGGCGTGGCAGCGGCATCGTTAACCTGAGCGTAAGAGAACGCCGGCGGGCTTGATTGATGCCTCGCGTACCGTCCTCCTAAGGTACGTCCACGACAGCGGAATTCGTGGAGTCTTCAATGCCAACAACACTCTCCCCACCCCCGCAGTGGTCGCGCCGCCGGGCCGAAAAGAACCGGCGTCTCGACCAGGTGCGTGCCCTGGCCGACGGCGTGGTATTGCCCCGTGAGCGGATCGTCGAGGCCCTGGAAGCGTTGATCGCTCCCGGCGACCGCGTGGTGCTCGAGGGCAACAACCAGAAGCAGGCGGACTTTCTCTCGCGTTCCATGGCCCAGGTCGACCCCGGGCGCCTGCACGATCTGCACATGATCATGCCCAGCGTCAGCCGCGCCGAGCACCTGGACCTGTTCGAGCGCGGCATCGCACGCAAGCTCGACTTCTCCTTCGCCGGGCCGCAGAGCCTGCGCATCAGCCAGTTGCTCGAAGACGGGTTGCTGGAAGTCGGTGCCATCCACACTTACATCGAGCTGTATTCGCGCCTGCTGGTGGACCTGATCCCCAACGTCGCCCTGGTCGCCGGATTCCAGGCCGACCGTCACGGCAATATCTACACCGGGCCGAGCACCGAGGACACGCCGGCGCTGGTGGAGCCCACCGCTTTCAGCGACGGCATCGTCATCTTCCAGGTCAACGAAATCGTCGACGAGCTGCCCCGGGTGGACATCCCGGCGTCCTGGGTGGATTTCGTGGTGGTGGCCGACAAGCCGTTCTACATCGAGCCGCTGTTCACCCGCGACCCGCGCCACATCAAGCCGGTGCACGTGCTGATGGCGATGATGGCGATCCGTGGCATCTATGAAAAACACAACGTGCAGTCGCTCAACCACGGCATCGGCTTCAACACCGCCGCCATCGAACTGATCCTGCCCACCTACGGCGAGTCCCTGGGCCTGAAAGGCAAGATCTGCCGCAACTGGACGCTCAATCCGCATCCCACCCTGATCCCCGCCATCGAGACCGGCTGGGTGGAGAGCGTGCACTGCTTCGGCACCGAGCTGGGCATGGAAGGCTACATCGCCCAGCGCCCGGACGTGTTCTTCACCGGCCACGACGGCTCGATGCGCTCCAACCGCCTGATGTGCCAGCTGGCCGGGCAGTACGCCGTGGACCTGTTCATTGGCGCGACCCTGCAGGTGGACGGCGACGGCCATTCCTCCACCGTGACCCGTGGGCGCCTGGCCGGGTTCGGCGGGGCGCCGAACATGGGCCACGACCCGCGTGGCCGCCGCCACAGCACGCCGGCCTGGCTGGACATGGCGACGCCGGGTGGCGAAGGCCCGGTGACCCTGCTCGAGCGCGGCAAGAAACTGGTGGTGCAGATGGTCGAGACCTTCCAGGAAGGCGGCAAACCCACCTTCGTCGAACGCCTGGACGCGGTGGACGTGGCGAAGAAAGCCGGCATGCCCCTGGCACCGATCATGATCTACGGCGACGACGTCACCCACCTGCTCACCGAAGAGGGCATCGCCTACCTGTACAAGGCGCGATCGCTGGAAGAGCGCCAGGCGATGATCGCCGCCGTGGCCGGCATCACGGCCATCGGCCTGCGCCATGACCCGAAACACACCGAACGCATGCGCCGTGAAGGGCTGATCGCACTGCCGGAAGACCTCGGCATCCGCCGCACCGATGCCTCCCGCGAGCTGCTGGCCGCCAAGAGCATCGCCGAACTGGTCGAGTGGTCCGGTGGCCTCTACAACCCGCCCGCCAAGTTCAGGAGTTGGTGATGAGCGCACGTTCAGTCATTCAACCGCTGTCGTTCCCCGACTACCTGGCGGACCTGGCCGTGGAGGCGCTGATCGACGAGGCCGACCTGTCGCCCAAGCCGGGCCTGGTCGATCGTCGCGGCAGTGGCGCCCACACCGACCTGCACCTGGGGCTGATGCATGCTTCGGCGCTGTCGTTGTGGCCGACCTTTGGTGCCATGGCTGAGGCCGCGCAGGTCACTGGCGAGGTGTGCCCGTTCCTGCGCGAGGCCCTGGGCCGCATTGGCCGAGAGGGTGAAGTGGAGATGCTGCGCGTCACCGGCGGCGTCAACACCCACCGTGGCGCGATCTGGGCCCTCGGCCTGCTGTGCGCCGCCGCGGCGCTGGACCCTTCGGCCCTGGAGCCGCAGGCGGTGGCCAGTCGCGCCGCCCGCCTGGCGCGCCTCGGCGACCCGGGCGCACCCACCAGCGGTGATAGCCACGGTGCCCAGGTCTGCCGCCTGTACGGCGTGCGCGGTGCCCGGGAGGAAGCCCAATTGGGCTTTCCGGCGGTGGTGCAACTGGCCCTGCCGCAACTGCAACGCAGCCGTGCCGAGGGCGCGGGCGAGCAGAACGCCCGGCTCGATGCACTGCTGGCGATCATGACCACCCTCAGCGACACCTGCGTGCTCTACCGCGCCGGCCTGGCCGGGCTCAGCTGCATGCAGCGCGGCGCCCGGGCGGTGCTGGAGGCGGGCGGCAGCGGCACCTTGCCCGGGCGCCGCACGTTGCGCCAGCTGGAGCACGACATGCTGCGCCTGCGGGCCTCGCCCGGCGGCGCCGCCGATCTGCTGGCCGCCACCCTGATGCTCGACCGCCTGGCCCCCGCGCCAGCGCAGATATAGGAGACGTTGCACATGGAAACCCTGTCCTTTGCATTCCCGGCCGGCCAGCCGGCCCGAGGCCGCGCCCAGGTCGGCTGCGTCGGTTCCGGTGACCTGGAGGTCCTGCTGGAACCGGGTGAAACCGGCACCCTGGCAATCCAGGTGGTGACCTCGGTGAACGGCGCCGCCGCGCGCTGGCAGCACCTGTTCGAGCGCATGTTCGCCGGCCAGGTGCTGCCGGCGCTGCGCATCGATATCCACGACTTCGGGGCGACCCCCGGGGTGGTGCGCCTGCGCCTCGAACAAGGGCTGGAGGAGATCGCCCATGACTGACACCGCCCAGTTGCTCAAGCACCGCAGCTTCGTCGAGCTGGACGCCCGCCAGCGGGCCCGCGCCTTGCTCGACCCTGGCAGCTTTCGTGAATTGCTCGACCCCTTCCAGCGCATCATGTCGCCCTGGCTGGCGCGCCAGGGCGTGGTGCCCCAGGCCGACGATGGTGTGGTAGTCGCCAAGGGCAGCCTGGACGGCCACCCGGCCGTGATCGCTGCCATCGAGGGCAACTTCCAGGGCGGCAGCATGGGCGAAGTCGGCGCGGCGAAGATCGCCGGCGCCCTGGAACTGGCCGTGGAGGACAACCGCCAGGGCATTCCCACCCGCGCCGTGCTGCTGCTGGAAACCGGTGGCGTGCGCCTGCAGGAGGCCAACCTCGGCCTGGCGGCCATCGCCGAAATCCATTCGGCCATCGTCGAGCTGCGTCAGTACCAGCCGGTGATCGGTCTGATCGCCGGCAGTGTCGGCTGTTTCGGTGGCATGGGCATCGCCGCCGGGCTGTGCAGCTACCTGCTGGTCACCCGCGAAGCGCGCCTGGGGCTGAACGGCCCGCAGGTGATCGAACAGGAAGCCGGAGTGGAGGAGTACGACTCGCGCAACCGGCCCTTCATCTGGAGCCTGACCGGCGGCGAGCAGCGTCACGCCAGCGGCTTGGCGGACCATTACGCCGAAGATGACGTGGATGCCCTGCGCCAGGCACTGCTCAGCCTGTTCGCACAGGGGCAACCGGCGGTGCTGCGCAGCCAGCGCCACGCCGATTACCTCGCGCGCCTGCAACGCCTGCCCGAGGGGCAGCTCGACGCCAACGGTGCACGCCGCCTGCTCACAGGAGAAACGCCATGAGCCTTGCACAACCGAGCCGTGGGATGACCTGGTTCCAGGCCCTCAGCGAGCAGAGCGGGGAAACCCCGGGGCTGCCGGCGTCGATCCGGGTCGCCGACGGCCTGCTTGGCGACCTGCCGGCCCGCTACCTGGCGCTGGTGCCGGATGCGGCCAACCCGTTCCCCCGTGCCCGCCAGGGTGAAGCCGGCCTGCTGGAAGGCTGGGGCCTGGCCCGTGCGGTGGATGAGGTGATCCAGGCCGATGCCAGTGCTGCGGCGCGGCGGGTGCTGGTGGTCATCGTCGACGTGCCGAGCCAGGCCTATGGACGGCGTGAAGAGGCCCTGGGCATCCACCAGGCCCTGGCCGCGGCGGTGGACAGTTACGCTCGGGCGCGCCTGGCCGGGCACCCGGTGATTGCCCTGTTGGTGGGCAAGGCGATGTCCGGTGGTTTTCTCGCCCATGGTTACCAGGCCAACCGCATGATCGCCCTGCGCGATCCCGGGGTGATGGTGCACGCCATGGGCAAGGAGTCCGCTGCGCGCATCACCCTGCGCACCGTGGAGGCCCTCGAAGCGCTGGCGGTGGAGAACCCGCCCATGGCCTACGACGTCGACAGCTACGCGGCGCTGGGCCTGCTGTGGAAAACCCTGGATGTGGGCAGCGTGCTGCAGCCGTCCGAAACCGACGTCGCCACGGTGACGGCGGCCCTACAACAGGCGCTGGACGACATCTATCACGGCCCGCGCGACCTGTCCGGCCGCCTGGGTTCGCCGCTGCGTGCGGCCTCCCGCAAGGTGCGGGAGCGGTTGCGCGAACAGTGGTAGAGAACCTGCGGCCCCACGACCTGCTGTGGGGCTTCACCGCCAAACACCTGCCAGCGGATGCGCCGGCCTGGTGCCGGGCGGCCCTGCTCGACGCGCCGCCGGTGGTGGTGCGCCGTGCACCGCCACGCCGGGGCTGGGTGGCGGTCGGCCTGCGCGGCAGCGGGCGCGCCGAACGCTGCCCGGCCTGGTTGCCCGTGTCGGCGGTCCGCGCGCTGTTATCCCCTGAACACCTGTCCCAGCGCCTGCCTGAGCGCGGCATGCACCTGCCGGTGTGGCAGACGCTGGTGAAGCTGCGCCCGCTGCTCGATGCCAGTCGCCTGGGCTGGGGCGTGACCGGCAGCGCCGGCTTCGAGTTGGCCAGCGGTTTGCCGGTAACCCATGCCGGCAGCGACCTCGACCTGCTGTTGCGTACCCCTGAACCCCTGGCGCGATCGACTGCCCGGCAACTGTTGGACGCACTGGGCGCAACACCGTGCAAGGTCGATATCCAACTGCAGACCCCCCTTGGCGGCGTGGCCCTGGCCGAATGGGCCAGGGCGCCGGCGCGGGTCATGGTCAAGGGCGAGCAGGGGCCGCTGCTGGTGACCGATCCCTGGGAGGGAGTTCCGGCATGAGCACATTGCTGGTGTTTCCCGGGCAGGGCGCCCAGCGTGTGGGCATGCTCCAGGACCTGCCCCGGGCCTTTCTGCAGCACTGCAGCGAGGTGCTGGGCGAGCCCGTGCAGCAGCTGGACAGCGCCGAGGCCCTGCGCTCCACCCGCGCCGTGCAGCTGTGCCTGCTGATCGCCGGGGTGCAGGCCTGGCAGCGCATCCAGCAGGAAGGCGGACGGGCCGACTACGTGGCGGGTCTGTCCATCGGCGCCTATCCGGCGGCGGTCGCGGCGGGCAGCCTGGCGTTCGAGGATGCCCTGCGCCTGGTGAGCCTGCGTGGACAACTGATGCACGACGCCCATCCCCAGGGCTACGGCATGACCGCCATCCTCGGCCTGGAGGTGGGCGAACTGGAGCCGTTGTTGCAGCAGGCCCAGGCCGCCGGTGACGCGGTGTACCTGGCCAATATCAATGCCACCCGGCAACTGGTGGTGTCCGGTGCGGACGCGGCCATGGCTCGCCTCGCCGAAGCGGCCCGCGAGCGTGGTGCCACCTGCGCACGGCGGCTGGCGGTCAGCACGCCGTCGCACTGTGTTTTGCTCGCCTCGCAGGCCGAACAGCTGGCCGAAGCCATGGCCGACATTGCTTGGCAGGCGCCGCGCCTGCGCTACCTCAGCGGCTCCACCGCGCGTCTGCTGCGTGACGCCGAGGCCCTGCGCGACGACCTGGCCTTCAACATGTGCCGCCCCATCGACTGGGCCGGCACCCTGGTCGGCGCCTACGAGCGCGGTGTGCGCCTGCAGGTGGAACTGCCACCCGGCACCGTGCTCACCGGCCTGGCCCGCGCGGTGTTCACCGAAGGCCGCGTCGCCGCCTTTGAGGCCACCCGCCTCGACAGCCTGCTCGCCCTGATGCGCGACGAACAGCAGCGCGCCTGAGCCCTCCGGAACACAGATGCGCCCACCCATAGGAGCGGGCTTGCCCGCGAGCTCGGCGGCCTGTGTCGCGCCACTGATCCACCGGTTGAAACGAAAAACTCGCGGCTGAAGCCCCTCCCACGGTAGCGCAGCACCAAACCCCTCAGGGACCTCCACCGCAAACGCGGCTCATTGTAGGAGCGGCTTCAGCCGCGAGCTCGGCGTCCTGCGCCGCGCCGTAGATATATCGGTAAGACAAAAAAGCTCGCGGGCAAGCCCGCTCCTACAGGTATGCAGAACTTCGCACGTGGGCGTACATCTGTAGGAGCGGCTTCAGCCGCGAGCTCGGCGGTATCTGCCTCGCCGCTGATCTACCGGGTGAAGCAAAAGCTCGCGGCTAAAGCCCCTCCCACGGTAGAGCAGCATCATTCGTCCTACCGCAGTCCGTAGGGTGGATGACGCTTTTTTCATCCACCGTGCTTCTACGCTCCACCCCATTCCCCAGCCATAAAAAAAGGGCGGGTTTCTTGCGAAAGCCCGCCCCGAATCGGCAGCTCGATTTACGTGATGGCGGGGCCCATCACGTAGTCCGGCAGGAAGGTGGCGATCTGGGGGAATACACACATGATCAGGATCGCCAGCACCATCACCAGCACATAGGGCAGGGCGCCCCAGAGGATGTCGCGGGTCGCGATCTGTGGCGCGATCCCTTTGATGACGAACAGGTTCAGCCCCACCGGCGGGGTGATCAGGCCGATTTCCATGTTGATGGTCAGGATCACCGCGAACCAGTAAGGGTCGAAGCCCGCCTGGATGACGATGGGATACAGCAGTGGCGCCGACATCACGATCACCGCCACTGGCGGCAGGAACAGCCCGGCCACCAGCAGGAACAGGTTGATCACGCCCATCAGCACCCAGCGGTTCACCTCCAGCGCGGCGATGGTTTCGGCCAGCGTCTGGGTGATATAGAGCGACGACAGCGAGAAGGCGAACAGTTCGGCCGAGGCCATGATCATCATGATCATGACGCTTTCACGCATGCCGGAGCCGAAGATCTCGTTGAAGGTGCGCATCTTGAACAGGCGATAGACCACGACCACCACCAGCAGCGTCAACATGGCCCCGGCGCCGGCGGCTTCGGACGGCGTTGCCACCCCACCGTAGAGCACATACAGGATCGCGACGATGATCAGCAGCAGCGGCAGCACGCGAGGCAGGATCGCCAGCTTGTCACGCAGGGTATAGACCACCGCGCTGGCGTCGAAGCGGTACCCCTTGCGGCGGGCGTCGATCAGCGACCAGCACATGAACATGGCGGTCAGCATCAACCCCGGCACCACCCCGGCCAGGAACAGGCGGCCGATGGAGGTTTCCGTGGCGATGCCGTAGACGATCATGGTCACCGACGGCGGCAGCAGGATGCCCAGGGTGCCGCCGGCGGCGATCGAACCGGTGGCTACCGAATCCGGGTAGCCGCGCTTGACCATCTCCGGGATGCCCATCTTGCCGATGGCCGCGCAGGTGGCCGGGCTCGACCCGGTCATGCCGGAGAACACCGCGCAGGCGCCAATGTTCGACAGCACCAGGCCGCCCGGCACCTTGTACATCCAGCGGTCCAGGGCGCGGTACAGGTCCGCGCCGGCGGGTGTGCCGGCGACGATGGCGCCCATCAGCACGAACATCGGAATCGAGACGAATGCCAGGTTGCCGATGCCGGCGAACATGGTTTCGGCGACCACCCCGATCACGTCGGGGCCCATCGCCATGAACAGCCCGCCCATGGCCGCCAGGCCCAGGGCGAAGGCGATCGGCATGCCCGTGCCGAGAAACACGAACAGGGCGCAGATCAGGAGGATACCTGCCATGGTTGGGGTCATTTCACGTCTCCCAGCGGCTGAGGATGCAGAACGGCGTCGTCACGTTGGGCCGGCGCGGGGTGCTCCAGCGTTGGCGCCGGCTCCTCCTCGGGGTGCCAGAGCTTCATGATCTCCACCACGTACTGCAGGCACAGCAGGGCGAAACCCACGAGCATCGGCGTGGCGGGAATCCACAGCGGGATGGCGGTGATGGTCGGGGTGGTCCAGCCGCCTTCCCAGGCTTCGAACACGTAGATGGCGCTGGCGATGCTCATCAGGGCGCAGAACAGCAGGCCCAGCAGCGAGCTGAGCAACCGCAGCCAGCGGCGCTTGCCAGAGGACAGCAGCAGCTCCACCACGTCCACGCCGACATGGCCTTTTTTCATCAGTACATACGGTGCGCCGATGAAAATGGCAGCAGTGGCGGAGAACACCACCACCTCGGTCTGCCAGATCGTCGGGGACTTGAACAGGTAACGCATGAGGATCATCTGGCACATGATCACCATGGCCACGATCAGCAGCAGCGCGGATATGGCGCCGCATGCACGCGACAGGGTCTCGACGGCGAGAATCAGGCGTCTGGACATGGGAACTCCTTGAGAACCCATCCAACGTCGATCGCATGTCGCTCCTGCATCAGGTGCAGGTTCCGGCTCGCGGGGACGTCGAACAGGGGCTGACACTTCGGCTCCCCGGCACGGTGCCGGGGAGGGGCACGTTCACAGGGCCGCCGCGCAGCGCGGCCCGCTCAGGCGATCACTGCACGGCCAGGGCCTTGTCCAGCAGTTCCTGGCCGCCCTTCACTTTCTCGGCGAAGTATTTGTACGACGATTCGCGCGCCACCTGCATCCAGGCGTCGTGCTGTTCCTTGCTCAGTTTCACCACCTCCACGCCGGCCTTGGTGAAGGTCTCGACCATGCGCTGTTCGCCCTTCGGACCTTCCTCGGTGAAGTACGCCTCGGCTTTTTTCGCAGCCGCCAGCAGTGCGTCCTTTTGCGCCTGGTTCAGGCGTTCGAAGGTCTTCTTGGAAATCAGCACCGGCTCGTACATGAACCACAGCGCGTTTTCGCCCGGTGCGGTGAGGCACTTCACCTGCTCGTACAGGCGGTACGACACGAAGCTGTCGTTGGAGGTGTTGGCGGCATCGAGCACGCCGGTCTGCATGCCAGTGTAGATTTCCGAGGAGGGCATCGAGGAGATCGAGGCCCCGGCGGCAGACAGCATGTTCTCGAACGCCGGGCCGGCGGCACGAATCACCTGGCCCTTGATGGTGTCCGGTGAGGTGATGCACTGCTGCTTGGAGGCGAAACCGCCGGCGAGCCAGGCGTCAGCGAGGATGATCGCCCCGTTTTTCTCGGCCAGGGCATGAATCTCCTTCATGAAGTCCGACTTGTTCAGGCGCTCGGCGTGTTCGTAGTTGTGCACCAGGCCCGGCATCAGGGTGGCGGAGAACTGCGGCACGCGGCCCGAGGCGTAGTCCAGCGGCAGGGCGGTCATGTCGAGTTGGCCGCGGGTCATCGCGCCCCATTGCTCGTTGGCCTTGTACAGCGAGGACGCCGGGAAGATCTGGATCTTCAGGTCGACATTGGCGGCGGCCACTTCGCGGGCAATGATCTGGACCATTTCGTCGCGTGGGTCACCCTGGTTGCCAGGGAACTGGTGGGACGCGCGCAGTGTGACGGGTTGGGCCACGGCAGCAGCGCTGGCGGCCAGCAGCATGGCGGCTGCGGAAGTGCGGAGGAGGGCGTTCATGAGGTTTCTCCTAGTTGACGCATCAGAACCACGCGTGGCGGCTCATAGTTGTTTTTATTTCAGGTCACCGGGTCTTTCTTGTTGTGCGTCGTGCGGGCGTGGCCCGAACTGGGTGTCAAACTAGCCGGCGGGGGAGAACGGATCAATTAAGCACCCCCCGTGACCATTACGGCCAGGTTAATGGTCAGCGGGAGCGTCGACGGCAGAGGGGCGGCGGCTTTGGTACATGCGGCATTCGGCGACCAGGGCGAGGAGGTTCGGGTCGCGTTCCTTGGCCTTCAGAAACACCACGCCGATCTGTTGTTGCAGGCGGTAACGCGCCTGGAGGGGAATCAGCCGCACGCGGTTTTCGTACACCGCGGCGATCCGTCCCGGCAGCAGGGCATAGCCCACCCCGGAACTGACCATGCTGAGCAGGGTGAAGATGTCGTTAACCTGCATCGCCACCTTGGGCTCGAAGCCGGCCTGCTGGAACACCCGGGCGCCGTCCTGGTGGGTGGCGAAGCCCTGGGTCAGGGTGATGAAGGTCGAATCGCAGAGGTCCGCCAGGTCCACTTCGCGCTGTTCGGCGAAGGGCGAATCCACCGGCACGGCGAGGAAGATGTCGTCGGTGAACAGCGGCAGCTGTTCGCAGTCCGGGTCGTTACCGGTGTCGTGCAGCGCCACTAGGATGGCGTCCAGCTCCATGTTCTTGAGCTTGTACAGCAGGTCGACGTTGGAGCCGAGGATCAGGTCGATGTTCAGCGCGCTGCGGCGCAGCTTCAGGCCCATGATCAGCTGCGGCACCGTCTTCACCGTCAGCGAGTACAGCGCGCCGAGCTTGAAGCGCTCGGCAGAGAACCCCGCCGCCTCGCGGGTCTGGCGCACCGTGTCGACCACTTCCTGCACCAGCTTCTGGGCCCGTTCTTCCAGCACGTAGGCGCTTTCCAGCGGGATCAGGTTGCGCCCTTCGTGCTTGAACAGCGGGCAGCGCAGGGCACTTTCGAGGGAGTGGATGGCGCGGTGCACGCTGACGTTGCTGGTGTTCAGCTCGCTGGCGGCCCGCGCCAGGTTGCCGCTGCGCATGAATGCCAGAAAGATTTCCAGCTTTTTCAGGGTGAGTTCTTCGTCGATCAGCATCGTCCCTGGCCTTGAAGCGAATACGAAGGCCCAGTGTGCCGCATTGGCGCGGCACACAGATTAAGCCATTAGTTGTACTCAGCCGCAGGTGATGCGAACGATCGATTCGGCCTCGTCGATATCGATGTTCAGGCGTTGCGAGTTGTAGTCCATGGTCACCGCGTCGCCGGGGGAGAGCACGCGGGTGGTCTGCGCGCCGGCCTGGGACTGCGCCTGGTCGACCAGCTCGCGGGTCACGGTCTGGCCCAGCAGGTCCTGCACCGCTTCGGCATTGCAGCGGCCGTCCGGGTTGGCTGGCTTGTCGGCCTGCTCCGGGGTGTCGACCGAGCTGCAACCCGCCAGGACGGCGACCAGGGCAAAGGCGGAAAGGTGTGTGAAACGCATGGTGAACTCCTCATAACGGTGCGCCCGAGAAACGGCGCCTTGGCAATCCTGCCGTGCATCGCCCGCGGCCGCTTGAGCGGGGCCGTGCAGGTGATCAGGCACGAAGTCAGCAGCACAATACCGCAGACCGCTGGCGCATGCTGCCCCGCCGTCACGTTTTGGGTAAAGCCCGCAGCGTCAGGTCGAGACGCGCCCCGGGAGGCGAGGCATTTTCAGCCGCACCAACTGGCCAGGCGCCTGTCTGCACTGTGAAGGCGCACCGGTATTGTGCGTGCGCTGTCACATGGATTTACAATCGTCTTTTTTCCTGCCTAAGGAGGTCCCGTGCACTCGGTGATCTCGATCCAACAGTTGAGCAAGACCTACGCCAGCGGCCACCCGGCCCTGCAAACCATCGACCTGGATATCCACAAGGGCGAAATCTTCGCCCTGCTCGGGCCCAACGGCGCGGGCAAGACCACCCTCATCAGCATCATCTGCGGCATCGTCAACCCGGGCGGCGGCCGTGTGCTGGTCGGCGGCAAGGACATCGTCCGCGAGTACCGCGCGGCCCGTTCGCAGATCGGCCTGGTGCCGCAGGAACTGGTCAGCGACGTGTTCGAAACCGTCTGGGCCACCGTGACCTTCAGCCGCGGCCTGTTCGGCAAGAAACCTGACCCCGCCTACCTGGAACAGCTGCTCAAGGACCTGTCGCTGTGGGACAAGCGCAACGCCAAGATCATGGAACTGTCCGGCGGCATGAAGCGCCGGGTGATGATTGCCAAGGCGCTCTCCCACGAGCCGCAGATCCTATTCCTCGACGAACCCACCGCCGGGGTGGACGTGGAGCTGCGCCGCGACATGTGGAACATGGTGCGGCGCCTGCGCGAGCGCGGGGTGACCATCATCCTCACCACGCACTACATCGAAGAAGCCGAGGAAATGGCCGACCGCATCGGGGTCATCAGCAAGGGCCGCATCATCCTGGTCGAAGACAAGCAGGTGCTGATGCACAAACTCGGCAAGAAGCAGCTGACCCTGCACCTGCAGCACCCGCTGTCGTGCATTCCCGCGGAGCTTGCCAGCTACCCGCTGGAACTCACCGATTCGGGGCACGCCCTGGTGTTCACCTTCGACACCCAGCGCGAGCACACCGGCATCGCCGACCTGCTGAAGAACCTGGCGCAGCACGGCATCGACTTCAAGGACCTGCAGTCCAGCCAGAGTTCGCTGGAGGAGATTTTCGTGGAACTGGTCAAAGGGGCACGGGCATGAATTTCTACGCGATCCGCGCCATCTACCTGTTCGAGCTGGCCCGCACTTGGCGCACCCTGCTGCAGAGCATCGCCACCCCGGTGATCTCCACCTCGCTGTACTTCGTGGTGTTCGGCTCGGCCATCGGCTCGAGCATGACCCAGGTGCACGGTGTCAGCTACGGCGCCTTCATCGTGCCGGGGCTGATCATGCTGGCGCTGCTCACCGAGAGCATCTCCAATGCCTCGTTCGGCATCTACATGCCCAAGTACTCCGGGAGCATCTACGAGCTGCTGTCGGCGCCGGTGTCCTACCTGGAAATCCTCATCGGCTACGTCGGGGCGGCGGCCACCAAGTCGATCATCCTCGGCCTGATCATCCTGATCACGGCGCGTCTGTTCGTCGACTTCGAGATCCAGCACCCGATCTGGATGGCGGCGTTCCTGATCCTCACCGCGCTGACCTTCAGCCTGTTCGGCTTCATCATCGGCGTGTGGGCCGACGGCTGGGAGAAACTGCAGATCGTTCCGGCGCTGATCGTCACTCCGCTGACTTTCCTCGGCGGCGCCTTCTACTCGATCAGCATGCTGCCGCCGGCCTGGCAGACCGTGACCCTGTTCAACCCGGTGGTGTACCTGATCAGTGCGTTCCGCTGGAGCTTCTACGGCGTGTCGGACGTCAACGTGGTGGTCAGCCTGGGCATGATCCTCGGCTTCCTGGCGCTGTGCATCCTCGCCGTGGGCTGGATCTTCAAGACCGGTTACCGCCTCAAGAACTGAGGCGGCATGCCCGCCCGTAGGCCGAGCGCCACGGGCGGGCCGTTTCCACTGTGCGTGTGTGGAGCAGGCCATGAATACCGACATGCAGCAGTTGTTGGCCACCCTCTACCGCGAGGAATCGCGGCGGGTGCTGGCGACCCTGATCCGCCTGCTGGGGGATTTCGACCTCGCTGAAGAGGCGCTGCATGATGCCTTTCGTGCGGCCTTGGAACAGTGGTCCCGCGACGGCGTGCCGGCCAACCCCCGCGCCTGGCTGGTGTCGGCGGGGCGCTTCAAGGCCATCGACCAGATCCGCCGCCAGGCGCGCTTCACCCCGCTGGACGACCACGACGAGCTGCCCGCCGACGACACGGTGGAGCTGGCCGAGAGCGTCGAAGACGACCGTTTGCGCCTGATCTTCACCTGCTGCCACCCGGCCCTGGCCAGCGACGCCCAGGTGGCCTTGACCCTGCGGGAAATCTGCGACCTCACCACCGAAGAAATCGCCCGGGCCTTCCTCAGCACGCCCAGCACCGTGGCACAGCGCATCGTGCGTGCCAAGAACAAGATCCGTGACGCTGGCATCCCCTATGAAGTACCGGCCCGCAGCGAACTGCCGGGGCGTCTGGAGGCCGTGCTGCGGGTCATCTACCTGGTGTTCAACGAAGGCTACTTCGCCAGCTCCGGCGACTCGCTGACCCGCAGCCACCTCTCCAGCGAAGCCATCCGCCTGTGCCGGCTGCTCCATGAGCTGCTGCCCGAGCCGGAGGTCATGGGCCTGCTGGCGCTGATGCTGCTGCACGAATCCCGCCGCGCCGCGCGCACCTCCGAGAGCGGCGAAGTGATTCTGCTGGACGAGCAGGACCGCAGCCTGTGGAACGCCGAGCTGATCGCCGAAGGCGAGGCGCTGGTGTTGCAATCGCTCAACAGCGGGCGCTTCGGTGCCTATACCCTGCAAGCGGCCATCGCTGCCGTGCATGCCGAAGCCCCGTCGGTGGCGCAAACCGACTGGGCGCAGATCGTCGGCCTCTACGACGCCCTGCTGCAACGCACGCCGTCGCCGGTCATCGAACTCAACCAGGCGGTGGCCATTGCCATGTACGAGGGGCCGCAGGCCGGTCTGGCGCGGGTCGAGGCGCTGTTCGAGCGGGGTGAACTGACTGACTACCACCTGGCCTACGCCGCCCAGGCCGACTTCCACCGCCGCCTCGGCAACGTGGCCGAGGCGCGCGCCGCCTACCAACGCGCGCTTGAACTTACCCAGCAGAATGCGGATCGACAGTTCTTGCAGCGGCGATTGCGCGAGCTGGGGGAGGGGCCGTAACAAGGGGCGATTCTCCCGTGCTGCCCAGGGCAGCCAGCACGCTCGCCGAGCCGTTCCATGTCGGTTCAGTGAGGGAGAACAACAATGAAACGTACGATTGGATGGGCCTGTGCCCTGTTGCTGCAGGCCGCTGTCGTAGGCAGCTACGCGCTGCCGGTGGCGAACCTCAGCCACGCCGCGGCATTTCCCGGTGGTTGCGAGAAGGCCGGGCCCCAGCCGGATACCTTGCCCGGCGCACAAAGCACCACCTACAGCAACACCGGCAAACGCGACCTTCGCCTGCACGTGTTCGCCCCCGCCGACAACGCCAAGCCGCGCCCGGCCATCCTGTTCTTCTTCGGTGGCGGCTGGCGCACCGGCACCATCAACGCCTTCGTGCAGCCGGCCAAGGCCTTTACCGAACTGGGCTACGTCACCGTGCTGGCCGACTATCGCGTGCAATGCCGCGACGGCTCCAGCCCGCTGGATTCGCTGGACGACGCCGAAGCCGCCTACGCCTGGCTGCGCGCCCACACCGAGGCCTACAACATCGACCCCAAACGCCTGGTGCTGGCAGGCGACTCGGCCGGCGGCCACCTGGCCCTGGCCACCGGTCTGCGTGCACCCGAGGCGGAGAAGCCCGCCGCGCTGATCCTCTTCAACCCGGTGGTCGACCTCGTGGCCCCGGCGCCGAGACACCTCAAGGCGCGAGCCAGTGAAATCTCACCCAGCGAAATGCCCACCCAAGGCATGCCGCCGACCATCGTGTTCCACGGCGACAAAGACCTCACCGTACCCATCCAGACCGTGCGCGACTTCTGCCAACGCGCCGAGGCCAGCGACGCGGTGTGTCAGCTGCAGGAATATGCCGGGGTCGGGCACGGCTTCTTCAAGAGCAAGCCGCTCTACACTGAAACCCAGCTCCGGGCCGTGAGGTTTCTCGATCAGCAGGGCATCTCGCCCGAGGCGTATCAGCAGCGGGCCGGTCGGTAACCGATCCAAGCTGGCCGGGCGCGTGAATACGCCCGGCCATCAAAGCGGCAGCGCTCAAACCAAGGGCTGCCGCGCCTCCTGCTCCAACCCCTCGATACACGTGCGCACCGTGGCCTTGGCCATCTCCACCAGGTACGCACAAGCCTGGCCGACCTGCTCGCTGTCGGGCGCGCCCGGCTCGTTCAGTCGTATTGCCAGGCTTTCCGCCACATCCAGCAGGCAATACACACTGCCCAACGCATCCGCCACCGGCACGCCCGCTTGCACGGCGAACAACGGCTGCCGCGCGGCATTGCACGGGTGAAAGGTGGTGTGGGTGGTCGTGGCCATGCGTGGCGTGCAGGGAAGAGTGTGAAGCGGGGTGGGATGGTCCGTCATGGTGGAGCTCCTAGAGTTGGAGCTGCCAGCCTTCGTCGCCAAACGAAATGGGGTGGCAGCTGTGCGCAGGTTGGCGAACCGGGACTCTAGGCTACCCGGCACCCCCGAAGGAGTCCCACGCACAGCCGCCATAACACGAACGTGCAGGCACAAAAAAAGCGCCTGCTGATCGGATGGTGGGCGCCTGTGCGCCTAGAGATACTCGGGTCGCCAAACCCGGCCGCTGAATTGGCAGCGACGGGCGAACTATAGGCGCGGGTGGGGTTGGGAGGCAAGGTGGGGGAGAGGCGGGGGTATAGGCTGATTCATACCAAAACGAAAGGATATTGCCGTCCTTTAGCTGCCTTGCGAATGTGCAGAGTCAGCTTCGCTAACGTTTTCTCAGGGCTTTGCAGCCATTTTTGCTGATCATGCAGTGATTTTTCGACAGGCCTGCTAGACAGCTATATGGCTGGATAGTAGCGTCTAGCTATTACATGCCTCGTTTCACGCCGGCCTAATGCTGGGGTAACGAAAAACGTGTTTCCATAAAATTACAAGGAAGAACTAATGCCAAGGATAGAACCAACACTTAGCGGCGTAAGCGAGGAAGTAGAAAATCCTTACCAGTTGAGCGAAGCTCAGTTGGTTGACGACGATGTGGTGACATTTTCAAAGCCAAGGGTTTTTGATCTTTCAGGGCGAATTTCCCTGTCAAACTATTGGTTGTTTCATATGGCTTTTGTCGTGGGTGTACCTACCTGCTTGTTGGCATTTTTCATATTCGGCCTGCAGCCTCAACCAATGGTTCTATTTTTAGCTGCCGTCACTGTGCTGGTTTTTTCCTGTTTGCTTTCTACAACTCTATTGATGCGCCGTGCTCGTGATCTGAGCTGGAGCCCTGCGTGGGGGATCATCGCTATGCTTCCATTTATAGGGCTTTTGATCATGCTGCCGTTGGTCCTTTTGCCAGGTAGAAAAGTAAAAAATAAGTATGGCTCACCTAATGCGTTAATGTCTAATAGGGAGAAGATTTTTACCTGTCTTTTAATTGTGATTGTCTGCTTGGGCATAACTGCGTTGTTTGCGTATTTTCCCAAGTACGGTATGGCTGAATTTTTTAATTGGTTCTTCAGCTATTGGGGCGGTGTGCAGTAAGTTAATCATATGGCGCGGGGCGCTCTGTTTACTGATTGCAGTGAAGTTTTTCGATTGATCGAAAAGTTGGTTTCTTGAGATTTTTAGATTTTAACGTTGTTGGTGGCCGGTCGGCGTTGCTGGCTTGAGTTTTTATAAAAAGGACAGGCGTCAGTCCATAAAACGCGAATGATGGCAGTGAAAATAGAAGTTGAAAGTGGCGACTCAATCGATTTGGCGCTTCGGAAGCTAAACAGAAAAGTCAAAAGCGAAACGGATCGACGCTGGCACAAACGTCGATATGGCTACTACGAAAAACCGTCCGCCCTCAAGCGCAAGAGCAAGAAAATGAAGGCACTCGCCATCCAATCAGGCGGCACCCTGTGGCTGAAGATAGGTTTGAAAGAGCAGTTTTCACGAAACGGTGGTTCTGCCGCTGGGCGCTAGGGGGTTATCTAAGTTCTAAAACGGCTGACGTTGGCCATTTCGCCACTATTTGAGAGGTGCATGTGTATTATGCATTAACAGCAAATGTCCTGATTTTTATGGCTATGACGGTGCTGGCCCTCTCGGGCGCATTAGTTTATTTATTTATAACGGCTAAAGGGTTGGTCTACGGGCGGGCACCGGTTTATGCGCTATGTTCAGTTGTGTTTGCTCTTTTGGTGTTTGTTTCTTTGGAGCTGGTCCTCCATCTTGTCATCCAGCAGCACTCGATTAGCGTTGGGTTATGTGCTTCTTTAGTTCTGTATTTCGCTTTGGCAATTGTTTTGTTAATCAAGATGGGGTTGGGCTGGTTGCTTTGCTGGTTTGGATCGTTGCTGGGGTGGTACTGCTCTGTATGCTATATTTGCCTTTTATTATATTTCTGGGTTGTGCTACTGGGCCGGTATGTGTATAGCAAGTAGCCTGGATATCCTTGGTAAAGGCAGTGAATGAAAAAGCGTCATCCACCTTGCGCTACTGGGCGTTAATGTATTGTATCTCTCCTGATTGCTGCTGCGAGTAGTATTGAATATGACGCGTGGATCGCAAACAATCGCAGTGTTTAGAAAATACGAAAAGTTGCTTGATGCTGCCCTGGATGACTGCAAAGCTTCGCTGGAGTCAGAGGGTCTGGTCGTGAAATCGCTTTGCTGTAGAGAGTATTTAAAGGAGGTGGGGCATCAGCCAATTGCTTTGGAATGGGGGCTTTTGGTTGAAAAAATATGGTATGAGTCCGAACAGGTTTTCTTTATAAATACTCATGTTTCTGTTCAGGAACCTTGGAGCTTGGGTGACCCAATTTTTCTGCGCGGTCAGTCAAGGATTGGGAAGGACGTTGAAAATGAAAGCATTGTTTTGGAACAGAGGAGATATGGCGGGTCGGCTGATGTTTTACTTGAGGTAGGTTTGGCGAAATACGTTAAAGATCGTTTGGATGAAATTCGAAGCAGTATCCGTTAAGTATTTTTACAATCGATTTAATGTATATGCGTAAGTTATTTGGTTCTCAGGAATAAAAATAAAGTTTTGGAGCCTTGATCAGATGGAACGCCATCCAATGCTGCTTGGTCTAGGCGCAGCAGTAGTTACCTATTTAGTGATAAAGCTTGTCGGCACTTCTTTAGGAAACCACCTTGCTGGTTTCTGCAGGAGGCCATCTATAGTCTTCCATGGTTGATAGGTGGCTTTGTTGCAGGGTGCAAGTCTAGGTCCACCCCGCTGACAAATGGCGCAGTTGCCGGCACGCTTTATGGTTTGATCTTCTGCCTCGTCGGAATGGCGCTGATATCTGGCCAAACCTATGGGCTGCAGGAAAAGCTCTCGCAACTTGGTTTTACCCTCATTGCCACGTTGAAATTTGCATTGATGTTTTCTTTGGCGTCGGCTTTTGGTTTTGTGTACAGAAAGTCACCTAAGGCTTCCAGTAATTAGTTTAGGCGGTTTTATTGATAGTTGTGTTGTTGAGCTGGTTGTTAATGTAAGTGTATTTTTTGTAGGGCTTTCATAGAGAATTCTATCGGCTATGTTGCAGCTACGATGTCAAAGCGTATTTTTGTGGGGTGACGCATGTCTTTGGTGAAGCAAGTTTTTGGTGTGGAGCGGCCATCAACCCTGGTCGTAGTGGTAGTTGGTTTTTTCTATGTTCTTTTAGCGCTTTGTTTCTATGCGTGGCACTTGGATTTCGTGATGAACGCTGCTTGGCGAGTCATTGGTGGGTGTGTGTCAGTACTATTTTCGGTCGTTTATGTTTCAGTTTTTTTTCATGTGACAATACCGGGAGCAGTAGTTAAAAGATTTAATTCTCGTATTGGTCGGGTTGTCCAGGTTCTATTTATGGCTTTGATGGTAGCTTTTCTTTTTTTTTTAGTGGTGTTGTGTATGGAGTGGGCGGTGTTGTGACAAGTGTTATCGGCAGCCGGCAGGTTGTGGAAGTAACACTGGAGAAGAAATATTCATCCAGCAGGAGAAGTTGTGACTATAAGTTGGTAGGCTATGTGTTGGAGGAGGTAGTTCCTTCTCGCATTTGTGTCTCAGAAAAACTCTATGATAAATTTCCTGCTAAAGGAGAGTTTTACCTTTCAGGTAAGATGACGTATTTTGGGTTTTATATTGATGGTGTGACTTATAAGGTCAATTAGCTTTTATTGCGATGTGCAGGACGAGCGGCAGATTCGTACTGATGATCTCGAGGGTGGATAAAGTGCTCCAGGCACTCTACAGTAGTCTGCTAGTGCAGCATTCTTTATTCACTATCGTAAGTAACGAGTGATGATCAAAATCGAGTTCGAAGAACCCCACCAAGAGCGGTGCAAGTGCTGCGGGAACACATCGACCCGACTGACCCGGTTCGTGTACCGGGATGGTGATGCATATGCTGTGTACTACGTGGCCTTTACCGAAGGCCACGAAGACAGGGTCGCCTACGCGCTGGTTGGCCTGGGGGAGTGGGGTGAGGGCGGCGAGCCTGAAGACCGAACAGCCTTTGCCGTGAATATCTGGGATGACAACGGTAGCTGGGCGGTAACCGTTACCGACAGGGCCGACTCGCCCTGGGGGCATGTCACCTTCCTCGGCAACGTGCTGGATCGCGAGGATGCGCTGCGGCATCCCTGGATCAAGGAGGTCTTTCACATCACCGACCACATCGTGGCGGAAGACAGGCAGGTGGTTGAGTTTTTTGCGTGAGCAGTCTGCGGCCGTGAGGGTAAGCAAGAAATCGTAAGGTTGGTTTTCACTCAAATTGAGTGTGGCCCTGAGTGCACTTAGGTTTTCCTGAGAAAAATCCAGCTCACATAGTTACGTAAAAAGGAAACGTTATGACTGAGCTCAGCCCTGAGAAAAAATTAGCCGAACGTATTGCTTCAACGGCGAATGCTTCTGAAAAGGAAGCGCTTCGTCTCTGGATTGAACGCCTGTTGGAAATCAAAGACTCAGATCTCCCAGCGGCCCAAAAAGCGAAGCAAGCCATAGCGGTCACTGGCAGCAGCGACGTTGTGCTTCCGACGGTCAAAATAATCGCTCGTGAAACGAAGCGCCTGGCATGGGATGAACGAAGTCTGAAGGGGCGGCTGGGGATTGGAGGGGCTGTCGTCGGGCTGGCGCTTTTTGGTGGCCAAGGTGCTGGTATTGCCGCACTCGGTACGGCTGTCGGCGTCCCTCTTTGGGTTGTCTTCGGCGCGGGAGCAGCGTTTGTCGGTGTCCTTTATGAGGAACTCACTGGCAAGAAGCCGGATGTGAAAACGACTTATCAAGTCATAGACGCGGAGTCTGACGACAAGAAGTAGCGAGCAAGGAGGACGTTAGGTAGCTGCGGTCACAGTGGTGGATGAAAAGAGCGTCATCCACCCTACGGGGCGATCTGATTTCGTAGGGTGGACAACGCGAAGCCAGTCCACCGTGGTTTACCACAGACACATCTCTCGAAGTAGCCGAGCGACTCATTCCCCTCGATCAGATAACCAGCGTGCTGCCAAGTGCGCAGATCGGTCGGCCTGTATTCCGGATAATCGTTGATTAACCGCTCTCAGGTGTCACTTGTAGGTGTTCGTGCCGCTGCCCGATTACACCGCCACGATGGCGGACATGACTCAAACAAGGACGAAACGATGTCACTGACAAGGATCTTCTCCGGCGTGCTCGGCGTGCTGTTCGCCAGCGTGGCGCCCGTTTTTGCGATGTGGTTCGTGCCGGCGTATAGGACGATCCATGAGTCGTTGAGCACCGGGCTGCCCATCCTCACGGCGTCCTATCTGTATTACAGCTTTTTGCTCTGGCTGCTTCCGCTGGCGGTCATTGTCATGGCGTTCAGATGGCCGAAAACGCGGTGGGGCGAATGGATTGCCTGCCTGGCCGGATTCGTGGGCATGCTGGTCAGCGTGGCGTTGTGTGTAGTCGCGATGTACCTGCCGGCGTTCGGTGCTGCGTGATCACTCGGAACGTTCAGCCTCTTTAAAGAGCATTCCAACAAAAAGGGCCGGCTGCGAAATCGTAGCCGGCCCTTTCGTTTGACGCCTTCGCTTAGAACTTGAAGCGTGCCACCAGACCGTTGAGGTCGATGGCCAGGCGGGAGAGGTCCTGGCTGGCGGCGTTGGTCTGGTTGGCGCCGGCGCTGGTCTGTAGGGCCAGGTCGCGGATGTTGACCAGGTTGCGGTCGACTTCGCGGGCCACCTGGGCCTGTTCTTCCGAGGCGCTGGCGATCACCAGGTTGCGTTCCACGATGTGGCTGATCGCCTGGGTGATCTGGTCCAGGGCGCGGCCGGCGGCCTGGGCGATTTCCTTGGCTGAATGGGCGCGGTCGTTGCTGCTCTGCATGGCGCGCACGGCGTCGGTGGTGTTCTGCTGCACGCCCTTGATCATGGTTTCGATCTCGCGGGTGGACTCCTGGGTGCGGTGGGCCAGGCCACGCACTTCGTCCGCCACCACGGCGAAACCACGGCCGGCGTCACCGGCACGGGCGGCTTCGATGGCGGCGTTGAGGGCCAGCAGGTTGGTCTGTTCGGCGATGGCGCGGATCACGTCGAGCACGCCGGTGATGCCGTTGATCTTCTCGGCCAGGCCTTCGACCTGCTCGGCGGTGTTGCTCACGTCCTGGGCCAGTTCGTTGATCGACTCGACCGCCTTGTTGACCTCTTGCTGCCCGCTGTGGGCGATGCGGTCCGACTCGCGGGAGGCTTCGGAGGTGGCCACGGCGTTGCGCGCCACTTCGTCCACGGCGGTGGACATCTCGGTGACGGCGGTGGCTGCCTGCTCGATTTCGTTGTTCTGCTGGTGCAGGCCGCGGCTGGAGTCTTCGGTCACCGCGTTGAGTTCTTCGGCGGCCGAGGCCAACTGATCCGAGGAGCTGGCGATGCGCTGGATGGTTTCCTTCAGGTTGTCCTGCATGTGGGCGACGGCCTGCAGCAGCTCGGCCGGCTCGTCGTTGCCTTCTACGCGGATCTGCTGGGTCAGGTCGCCCGAGGCGATGCGCTGCGCCACCGCGACGGTTTCGCGCAATGGAGCGACGATGCTGCGGGTCAGCAGGATGGCGAACAGCACGGTCAGGCTCGCAGCCACGGCGATGAAGACGATCACCCCGGTAATCGAGCTGTTGTAGACCGTATCGGCATTGGCGGCCGAGGCATCGGCCAGCGTGCGGTTGATGCCGAGCAGCTTGTTGAATTGCTCGCCCAGGGCATCGGACTGGCGCTTGTAGTCGCCACCGAGCAGGGTGCGCAGCTCGTCCAGGCGGTTTTCCGAGGACAGGGTCGCGGCCTGTTTGTTGACGATCAGGTAGTCGCGCAGCAGGCCGTTGTAGATGTCGTACTGGCGGCGCTCGTCGTCGGAGTTGAGCAGTTCCTTGTAGCGGTCGTTGGCAGTCGCCAGCTCACGGGCCAGCTCATCGGCGCGGGCCACGGTCACGCGCACGGCCTCGGGCTCGCGGTCCACCAGCAGGCGGAACGACACGATGCGCAGGCGCAGCATTTTCTCGTTGATCTCGCCCAGGCGCGCGTAGCTCGCCATGCCGTTTTCACGCAGCTCGATTGCCGTGCCATGCATGGCCTCGATCTGCCGGATGGCAAACAGCCCGAGCAGGGCAACGATCAGGGCAATGAGTGCAAAACAGATAGCCGCCCGCGGGGCGACGCGCATGTTGCGAATGAGCATGGTGGTTCCTCAAGGATGGTCCCCTGCGAACGGGCTGTCGCACTGGCCGGGATATGCGTTATTTCGGCATGGCAGCGCGCGGCTACAGACCGTTTATCGGATTGTCACATTCTGAAATACCTCGCTATAAGCCCCGTGGTTGAAGGGCTGCGGCGAAGGGAGTGATGGCTTTTTGAGGTCAGGTTCGAGGGCAGGCGTGGTGGGCGGGTGTTTCAGTCGTGAAACGGTTGGGGCACTGCAGGCATGAGACGAAACCTGCCGGATAGGCATGCGTGCTGTGCGCTATACCTACCGGGTGTGACATCAACAGTGGAGGGCAACGCCATGGCCAAGGGCAGCGGCAGTTCAAAAGGCAGTGGTGGAAGTAAATCCGGTAGCGGTGGAGGGGCTCGCGGGCCCTCCAGCCACCCCGGGACAGGCGGTAATTGGCCGAGCACCACCGGTAATCAATCCGGCAGTGGTCGAGGCAATGCTCCGCCATCGAAATCCGGCGGGTAAGCATTTGGTGCCAGCTGGGAAGGCCCGTTTCCCCGAAACGGGCCCTGGTCTAAAAGGCCCGCAGCGAGCAGACGCTTTCTTCGATAATGGCCGGATCCAGCGCGTTCTTTGTCAGGAAATCGGCCAGGCCCCTTCGCGCCAGCGGCATGTTGATGTTCGGGCCGATGATGATCTTCTTTATCCAGCTCGGCTCGATGGGGTATTCGATATAGGGAATGATCACGCCGGATCGCGCCCGGTGGCGCGTCTGATGGTCCCGTTCCATCGTCGACTGGATGACCAGCCGGGTTTCGCGCTCATCGGAGAATTCGCCGTTCTTGATCGCGCAGCAGTGGAACATGAGCGTGTTGGCGATTTCGAGCGTCAGCTTATCGAGCGCCCCCTCCACCTTCATCTTTTTCTCGATGGCTTCGATGAGTACCTCGGGGGAGGCGAGGCGTCCGAATTGGCCCATGCCATAGTCGACGTCCTCCACCCGGCACCGGAGTCTGAGTGCGTTGGCGCGTGCGCTTGGAATCAGCAGCCGCTCACTGTCGAACACCAGGCAATACCCCGCGTTCTGCGGGGAGTAGGACATCCACTGCCGAAGGCTGTCGCCCTGGCTGGAAAACGAGGTGATGTACAGGTCGCGGTTGGTCAAGTTGCTCTGGATGATGCCCGGAAGGATTTCATAGAGCCTAGTGGCGGCCTGCATCACCGGGTCAGCGCTTTGCGCCGTTCTCAACGCCTGGTGCTTGCAGAAGGCGGTGAGGGTCTTGATCCCGGCATGGAACTCATTCGAGTCGTTCAGGAAGTTGATGTCGGTTGCCCACAGCGCCCGGGCGTTGATGATGCCCATCAGGCCGTGGGTGTCGGTGTAATGAAAGAGCTCCACGGCAGTCCTTTGATCGGTGGTGGCGAGGCCCGCCTAGGGAGCGGGCATGCCTATTTTGCGGTCAGCCGGAGCGTGGGGAAAGTGCGCGCTTTCGACGGCTGCCAAACCCTGCTCTCTGCGGGGTTCCTTGTTGCGCTCAGAGAGAAGGGCGCTGCGCCGGTCGTGTCTGCGCTCAGTTGAACCTCGGCAGCCGCTGGTTGGCTTCCCGGCCTTCTTGTTCAACCGGCTGCGGCACGCCGGCGACCCTGAGTTCCGGCATCCGGTCACCCACCAGGCGCAGGTCACGGCGCGGCATGGCGAACCGTACATCCAGCTCGCGCAGGGCATCGAGCAGCTGCAGGTTGATCTCCTGCTGGATGTCCATGTACTGGTTGTAGTCCGAACCCTGCACGATATACACCACCTCGAAGGTCAGCTGACTCTCGTCGAAACCGAGGAAGTGCGCGCGGTCGAAGCGGGTGTTCGGCGTGGCGCGAATGATGTCGCCGACCTTCTCCGACACCTGGCGCACCTTGTCGCTCGGGGTGTCGAAGTTGATGCCGAACTTGAAGACGATGCGTCGGGTGTTCATGCGCTTGTAGTTGTGTACGACCTGCTTGAGCAGATCGGCGTTGGCGCACACCACTTGCTCGCCGCTGAGGCTGCGGATGCGCGTGGTCTTCAGGCCGATATGCTCGATGCTGCCGGCCACCTCGCCGAACACCACGAAGTCGCCGATCTCGAAGGGCTTGTCGACGCCGATCGACAGCGAGGCGAACACGTCGCTGAGCACCGTCTGCACCGCCAGCGCCACGGCAATACCGCCGACCCCCAGGCTGGCGACCAGGGCGGTGATGTCCACGCCCAGGTTGGCGAGAATCGACAGCAGCATCACCGACCACACCACGATCAGTACCATGATGCTGACGATGGTGGTCATCACCGGGTTGAAACTGCCACCGTTCTTGCCCGTCACCAGGCTGCGCGACCACAGGCGCACACCGGCATCGACCCACAGCGCGATCTGCAGGGCCAGCGCCACGAACCAGGTGTGGCTCAGGGCGCTCTGCCAGTTGCCAGGCAACTCCGGCAGGCGCAGCGCCAGCAACAGGGAAAACGCCAGCAGCAACAGCCGGCTGGTGCGCCCGATCACCATCGCCAGGAAGTGCGGCCAGTTGCTCTCCTGGCCCTTCGACCAGGCCAGCAGGCGCTTGTGCAGGGTACTCACCACGGTACGCAGGACGGTGTAGATCACCGCTGTGGCGACCAGCACGATCCCGATACCGAGCCAGAGATCGCGGTCAAGCCAGATATTCCATTGTTCCATTGCCAGGGGCCTCCAGAAAAAGACGCATAGTTTTCTGTGGGCGTTGGGGGTGAGAAGTTCCGGGGAATGGGTGAGTGGTCGGGGAGGATCAAACCGCAGTAGTGAAAAAGCGCAGCGGTAAGTGGTGCTTTGATTGGATACAGGGCTGGGTGGTGGAAAGTCGAGCCCTTATTGGCCAGAACCACGGATGGTTGTATGGCAAATAGAGTTAAACGCTAGCTCTTCTTGCCAGGATGGCTAAATGCTAGCATTCTGAGTTTGCATCTTCGGGGGTGATGTCATCGTCCGACATTTTCTGAATCTCGGAGTCATCCATCAAAGATTTTCAGATCGAGGAAAAAGGTTTGAGTTTGGACAGCAGCATGTTTGAGATCGCCTATGCCGCCGCGACACAGCGCCTGTGCCTATTCACCGGAACAGGATTTTCTAAAGCAATTTCAGACCAAGAAGCGCCAGGATGGCAGGATTTACTTGAGGAAGTGTGCGACGACTTGCCAGAGGGTGCTGACTTAAAAGTCGCTTTGTTCCCATCCAAGGGCGACAAGCCTCTGAGCCTTGAAGAGGCTGCTCAAGTAATTGAGCTTAGGTTGAGTCGACACAACGAAAATATCAAAACCAAAATTAAGGATATTATCGAATGTCTTTCCGTTAAGGGTGATATCGATGAGGTTGAGAAGTTTTATCAGAAATATGCCTTTAGGGTCGTTACAACGAATTACGATAAATTGTCTGAGGCGTTGGCTGGAATCGACAGGGTTCAAAGCATTGCTCCTGGCAGGCCGATACCGCGTTCCTCTGCACCCATAAAGGTTTACCACGTTCACGGATCAATTGATTCGCCGGAGAATATGGTGGTGACATCCGATGATTATTTTCGTTTCATGGGCAGCGACTCATATTTTTCAAGGAAATTGAGCACTATCTTGCACGAAAATACGGTGGTTATTATTGGGTATTCCTTGGGCGATACTAATCTAAAGCGAATAATCAATGACTACAAAGCTTTTGCGAATAACCATGTTATAGGGTCTAACTTATTTTTTGTGTCTAGAAGAAAGGTTGATCAAATAGTTAAAGATTTCTATTTCCATAGCTTCGGCATCCGGGTGGTGGACGGTTTGGAGGTCAAGGAATTTTTCACCCAGCTGAATCGGAGCGCCCGTTTGGCTTCCGATGTTGCTGAGAAGTCATTGAGGTCGATATCGAATGTCATCGAAAAAGGGATGCGTTTCACAGACACCTACATAAAACTGGAGGATTCATTCTTCCGTGTCATCGCCTCGTTGCCAGCGAAGGGATTTAGCCTGAAAGACCCACGTGTGGTGGAGGTCATTGGTGATTTCTTGGAGCGCAAGCGAGGCTTCACTTTAGAGGCAGGGGCTTGGGAGCAGTACGATCACCTTGCGAGTTGGCTCATTCATTTGGGTACTGTTTTCGAGGTCGGCAATAGCTCGATCAGGGACATCTACTTGAAGGCGGTGAGACGCTCCATGGTTACTATGAGCAAGGAGAAGCGTCTTGGTTACTCTTGGCAAGCCTACAAGTTATGGCTCAGCGGCTGGGCCTCTATCAGTGCAGCCAACCGAGCGATGATTCGAGAGTACGTCACGGGTCAAGCGGTTGGGTCTGAGGCTCAGCTGATCGTCGATTCTATTGACTGAGCTGAGAAAGGAGGCTGATTTATTTTCCTGTCTAGCACCTTCTTGAATGCTCTAAAGCATCCTCTTTCTTCGTCAGAACCCTAAGTGGTGAGCAGGTGATGGGAATTGAACGCTTTCCGGCCCCTTGCTGTGATCCGCAACAACCGACTTTCCTAGCCTTGCAGGCTGCACACGGCGGCATTTTTCCGCTATCTCTTGCAGTGTTTTCGACACGTTGCTTTGTCTGTCTTGCGCGATACCTAGCGTCCCGTGTATATCTGTTTAGTAGTAGTGAGAGCGTGGAATGTGGAAGTCAAACTAATACGCTTTGGCTCATGAGTTGCTTTGTGATTTTTTGAAAATAGCTTTTTTTGATTTTTTAGATCGATATTTTTCGTAGTTATACCGCCTTCTATGCTATTGGATTAGTGCGGAAGACTATCTAATCACTGTTGGGCGTTTAAATCATCATGCTTGGACTGTTCAAATCCAAACAACCATCCAGCAATGCCAAGCTCTTTAGGCTCACTCTGCATGTCTTGCGCGGCAGCAATAAAGAGATGCCTCAAAATTTGGTCGGAGCGCACGTTCCAGTATTCGTCGCCGCAGCAGATCATGAGGCTGCGGCTTTCGCAGCGGTTTCAAAGCTCACGTCTCAAGGGTTCGAGTTCGTCGATATCTCCGATGGAAAAATTCATGAGCTTGATCCTCGCAAGTGGGATGCCTTCGTGAAGGAAGCTTGGGTAGATTTCGAGCAACACTTTCCTAAGCAATCCCAGGTGGTCAGCGAGCTTGATAGTGGCTTCTCGTTTGTCGGCCCATTCGCCAGTTATGAAGCCAGCAAAAACGTCTAACCCTGCCGTCGAGAGGGGCGGCCACAAGCTGCGCTTGTGGTTCCCTGCGCTTCTGTTCGCAGGTGCCGACTAAGCTCCCTCTCAACCAAGCACTAACCCTATAGGCCAAAAATGCACGCTGATGTAGTCAAGAGTTGGTTTGGGGAACAATTTAATAATCTCCACCCCCTGCTTCAGGAATTGCATGTGGGAGGCGGCCAACTATCCGGCGACGTCCGCATATCTTTTGGGACGGGAATGGCTGGACTGATCGGACGTAGGCTGGCTAAAAAAATGCGCTTCCCTGGGCCTGGCACACACCAGTTAAGAATCACTATTTCTCATGACATTGACGGGTTGTTTTGGAAGCGGTCATTCAACAATCAAACCCCGGTTACCTCACTGTTCAAGGCCGTCGGAAATATAGAGTCTGGCTATTGGCTTGAGTCAACCGGGCCTCTAGAAATGAAATTGACGGTGGATGTTGTCGATGGTGGTTGGTACTGGCGTTGTTTAAGTGTTCGCTTTCTCGGTATGCCAGTTCCAAAATGGCTGATGCCACATACGGATGCATATAAGACGATTGCCGATGATCTGTACCGTTTTCATGTCGAATTTTCCTTGCCAATAATTGGTCCCTTGGTCTCCTATGAAGGGTTGTTGGAACTGGAGAAACCTCAGTGAGCCTTGATAGAGAATTAAGGGTAAAGCATGCATGTGAGGTAGGAGCCACTGGTGTCTACAGGGGGCATAAATGCGTTGCCAGGTATTTTTTTAGATCATCCATCCCTGATCTGGACAATATGCGTTTTCATGAAAAAGACCATACTTTATTTTCATGAGCCTTCTCGTAAGCAGAAGTGCACGCCCGTGTCTTGCATATAGATTGTTTTTCTTTGCGGGTCTGATTTACGGTGCCTTAATTGGTTTGCTAGGAATCAAAGCAATTGGCGCAAGTACGTCCGCAATTGAGGAGGTCGTGAACCTTGAAATTGATGTGGTGCTGAAGAAGTTCAAGGGGGAGCCTCATGTATGTGAATTGCTACGCGCAATACAGCAAGAAGAAAAACAACACCAAGACTCAGGGGAGCGACTAGCTGGCAGCGACTACGCTTTATATAAGCCTGTACAGACTATCGCTAAGGCTGGAGCTTACGCGGCTAAAAATATCGCATCGCTACTGTAAAGCTTATAGGTCGTTCGCTTCGCTCGCTGGCACGGGCTGGAGCCGGCTCTTATGCAAACGCTAGGGAATGAAAGGAGAACAGGCGTGGGCATCCATGTTGTTATCTGTCTACCTGAATCGCGTTTCTCATTATTACTTCTTTGCAAATCAAGGGCCTGCTGCATGGCTAAGAGTGTTACCAGGTACTTCAATGGGCGTTATGCGACAGCCTAATTAGTTAAGCAATAAGCGCGCTTTCGCATGGCGCGTGAAAAATAGGATTTCAGCTGCTCTATGCAATTGACACATAAGGAATAATTCTTTGCCATCAGAGTCGGATGTGTTTTTTGAAAAGTTTGTATCAAATACTATTTCAGTAGGGAGACGCCTTCGAATACTAAAATATCTAAAAATCAGCTTGGCTGTTCTGTGCTGGGTTGCGCTGTTAGCAGGTGTTTCTATAAAAATCATGGGCGGCCAATCTAAAGTTATCATTTTCCTGGGGTTAATTGGCGGAGCACTTGGCCTCGCGTCCATGCTATCGGCGCGAATAGAAAAAACGGTCTATTTAAAATCGGAACACCTTCGGGCCATTCATCAGCACTTAATTTATCGCTTGAGCAAAAAAAATCTAACAGCTGTGCATGCAAAAATCCCACTAACAATAGGCTTCGCCAACCTTTCCGGCGCTGATCTTAGCGCCATTTTATCTGAAGATGCGACAGCTCTATCACCGCTATTTTTCAAATCAGTTACCGTGCCTGATCACCAAATTCCGAGTGCAGAAATACTCTTCGTTTATGCCCATCTAAATGAGGATGGAACTATTAAAGGTGTTGCCTCCTCTGGAGTTCGCCAGATAGTTCAACTCACGAATGCAGCAATTGTCGTACTTGCCTCCCCGAATGATGCAGCCTCTATCCAGAACGCAGCAATACTTCCAGGTCCTAAAACAGCAAATATAGTATTCACGTTTGATCGAAATGGTAGCGGGTTTAGTGAGTTTTTCTGTGAGCTTTTCGGGAAAATGCAGGGCGGTAAGGACATGTTAAGCGCTTGGGTAGAAATCTCCCCTCAAAATCATCACATAAGTCATTACTATGCACCTCAAACTATCCTCCTAGCTGAGGCTGGGAAGATTGCCTTTCCATAGCCCGCAAATTCCTAACAAGTGGTTAAACCGTTTGAGGAAAAAGAGGGCAGATTTATTTTCCTGTCTAACGCCTTTTCTACCTGATCGCAAAGCGCCATCTTTTCCGGTTCAAACCTTTGCGGCCAAAACCCTCCCAACCCCCAGAAACGAAAAAGCCCCGTCATCACTGACGGGGCTTTTTTGTTGAGAGCTGGAGCGGGTGATGGGAATCGAACCCACGGCTCTAGCTTGGGAAGCTAGGGTATTACCATTATACGACACCCGCAGCGGGTGCCTTTATACCGGAACCTGCTGCGGAAATGAAGCGCCAAACGCTGTGCCGCCACATTCGTTTCGCGACGGGCCGCTGTCATACCGCCATGGCCTGCAGGTCGCGCAGGTCACCCGTGCCGGGTTTGTGCAGGCGTTTGGTCGGGGCGTTGAAGAAGTCCAGCAGCACGCGCTGGCTCTGCAGCCAGGCGGCCTTGTGTTCCATGTCGAGGAAGTGGCCGGCGTTGTCGATCACCGAGAACTGGCACTGCTCGATGTGCTGGGCGAACAGGCAGGCGTCTTCCACCGAGGTGTATTCGTCGCGCTCGCCGTTGACGAACAGCACCGGTACGTCGATGGCCTGCAGGCATTCCATGCGGCAGTGCGCTTCCATGTTGAGTATCTGTTTGATGTGCGCGTACATCTGCCGGTACTCGTGCTCGTCCAGGGTGCTGACGTGCTTGTGGTTGAAGCGCTTGAACAGCGACGGCAGGTGCTTGCCGATGGTGCTGTTGACCAGCAGGGCGATGTTGTCGCGGTCCACCGCGTTGAGGAAGCGCAGGCCCTTGTGCAGGTAATCGAGCATCGGCACGTTGAGGATCGGCGAGAAGGAGCAGATTGCCGCCTTCTCCAGCGTCGACGGGCGCTGAGCCAGGGCGAGCATGGAGGCCACACCGCCCCAGGAGAAGGACATCAGGTAGTTGGCGCCGTAGTGGTCGATGAGGCTGAGCAGGATCGCCGCCTCGTCTTCCTTGGTGATGGGCGTGAAGTCGCGGTTGTGCGCCTTGGACTGGCCGGCGTAGGGCAGGTCGAAGGCCACCACGTTGAACTGCGGCTGCAGGTACTTGACCGTCTGCGCGAAGGAGGCGGTGGTGGCCAGGGAGCCGTTGACCAGGATGATGGTCTTGCTTGCTGCCGGGTTGCCGTAGAACTCCGTGTGTACGTTGTATTTCCCTTTGATCTCGACGACTGCGGTTGCTGGCCTCATGTCGTTTCCTCCTGGCGCAAGTAGGACGAGGCGAACGGGGTGCCGTTCGCAGGATTCAGACAGACAGGAAAACGCCCGGACATGACACGCTGATGTCAGGCGGAGATTTTTATAATTATTTATTTTTCAACGGTTTAGGATTGAAACGACACGACGCTCCCGGCCTCGTGAAGGCGGAATGCGGGGTGTTTTTCCAGGCAGGAATCCATTGGCACAGCGTGCCGGAAATCGGGTGGCGCGGTTGGATGTCGATAGTGACCGTCTGGTCACTTCTAGTCCTTGTGAGTCGAGTTAAGCAGCCGCCTTTGCGCTCCGCAAGAGTGAGTCACATCTTTCTCGCTGAATGGCTGACCGCTGGTCGGTTTCTAGACGCTGGCGATTTCGTCGGCGGTCAGCGCCCGGTACTCGCCAGGCTGCAGGGCGGGGTCGAGGATGATCTCGCCCATGCTTTCCCGGTGCAGGGCGACCACGCGATTGCGGAAGTGGCCGAACATGCGCTTGACCTGGTGGTAGCGGCCCTCGAAGAGGGTCAGGCGGGCGCTGTGGCTGCCGAGCAGCTGGAGCTGCGCGGGCAGGGTGGTGAGGTCTTCGAAGGCGAAATACAGGCCACGGGCGAACACCTCGGCGTACTCATCGGTGATCGGTTGTTCGGTGGTGACGAGGTAGACCTTGGGCTTGCGCTGCTGCGGCTGGGTGATGCGCCGCGACCATTGGCCGTCGTTGGTGATCAGCAGCAGGCCGCTGGTGTTGAGGTCGAGGCGCCCGGCCAGGTGCAGGTCGCCTTTGTCCGACACATCCAGCAGGTCGAGCACGGTACGGTGTTCGTCGTGCTCGGTGGCGCTGACCACGCCGACCGGCTTGTGCAGCATCCAGTACTGGGCGCTGTGGCCGGCCTGCAGCAGTTCGTCGTCCAGTTCGACGCGCTGGAAGCTGCGCACCTCGTGGCGCCCGTCGCGCACGATTGCGCCGTCCACCCGCACGCGCCCGGCGCTGACCAGCAGGCGGCTGTCCTGGCGGTTGAAACGGGGGAAGTTGCTGATAAAACGGTCCAGGCGCATCGCCGTTCAGTCCACCGTGTCGCCGGACTCTGCGACCACGCCCGCGCAGCGCGGGCACAGGCAGGCCTGGTCGCGTTGTTCGGGCGTGAGGCGTTCGAGGGCAGCGGGGTCGATGCGTGCAGTGAAACACCAGCAGGGCTCGTCGTCGCGGCCGGCTGCCACGCTGCACTGGTTGCTGTTGCCACACAGGGGGCAGTGCAGGGTGTCCATCAGTGTTCTTCGCAGACGCGGTCGCGCCCGGCCTGCTTGGCCCGGTACAGGGCACGGTCGGTGCGGCCGAGCAGGTCATGCAGGCCTTCGCCCGACTGCCACTGGCTGAGGCCGGCACTGACGGTGACCTGCAGCGCTTCACCGCCCACCGAATAGCGCTGTCCGGCACAGTGCTGACGCAGTTTTTCGGCCAGCTCATGGGCGGCGTGACGGTCGGTGTTCTTGAGCAGCAGGATGAATTCCTCGCCACCCCAGCGGCAGAGGATGTCGGACTGGCGCAGCGTGCCGCGCAGATTCTCGGCGAAGCGGCGCAGCACCTCGTCGCCGGCCAGGTGGCCGTGCCGGTCGTTGATCTGCTTGAAGTTGTCCAGGTCCAGCAGCACCGCGCACAGCGGGCTGCTGTCGCGCTGCGCCTCCTGCAGGGCCTGCTCCATGTGCAGCTCGAAGCCGCGGCGGTTGGGCAGGTCGGTCAGGCTGTCGGTGGTCGCCAGGGCGGCGATACGCTGTTGATAGCGACGGATCACCAGGCTGACCAGGGTCAGCACGATGACGGTGACCAGCAGGCAGATCAACAGGTTGAGGTACAGGCTGTGGCGGACGCCGGCCAGCGCCCCTTCTTCATGCTTGTCGACGAACAGGAACCACTCGAGTTCGGGGATGTAGCGCACGTTGAGGAAGTGGTTGCGCTGGTGTTCGTCGTAGCGGTAGTTGCCGCTCTTGGGCTGCGGCAGCACGGCCAGCAGCTTTTCCATATCGGGCACGTCGCTCAGGTGCTGGCCACGCCGGGCACCCATGGGGCCGCCTTCGGCACCGGTCAGCACCAGGTTGCCGTGGCGGTCGGTGAAGAAGATGTTGCGGTCGTAGCGCTTCTGGTAGTCGTCCACCAGCTTGACCACGGCATCCACGGTAAGGCCGACACCGGCCACGCCGATGAAGCGTTCCTGGTAGTCGAACACCTTGAAGTTGATGAAGAAAGTCAGCCGGTCCGCGTTGGCCATGTCCGGGTCGACGCTGATTTCGTAGGGTTCGTCCATGTTGCGCACGCGGAAGTACCAGGCGTCGCGCGGTTCTCCTTCCTGCACCTCCTTGAGCACGCCCTTGGCCTGGTAGTAGGTGCGGGTGGTTTCGGAAATGAAGAAGGCGGTGAAGGTGCCGTAGTGGTCCTGGATTTCACGCAGGTAGCGGGTGACGGGTTCCGGGTTCTGCTCGCCGGCCAGCGCCCAGTCACGCAGGAAGGTGTCGCGCGACATCATCGAGGCGATCTGGGTGGGGCGGATCAGGTCTTTCTGGATCTCGGAATAGATGGTGTCCGAGGTCAACGGCAGCTCGGTGTTGACGATGTTCTGCCGAATGCTGTCGCGCGAGGCGTAGTAGCTCAGCAGCGACGTGGTCAGAAAACCGCTGCCCAGGAGGAACAGGAGCAGTAACACCAGCGAGGTTTGCATGTGCCGTTTGGGGCGCAGGGACATGGGTGAATCCGGGACCGGGCGAATGGCGTGATGCTAGCGTGCCGAGTGGGGAAAGCGCCAGTTGTGATCACAGCCGGGGGCTGTGTATTGCGCGATGCATTCGGGCCGGGAGGCCGTCGCGGCTAAAGCCCCTCCCACAGGGCGCCTGCGATTCTTCTTTTGTGGGAGGCGCTTCAGCGGCGAGCTTTTGGGGTATCTGTCTTCCTTCAGCACTACCACCAGATCATTGCTCAGCCCTACCTCCAGAGAGGCAGATGATCTGACGGTGGGATCGGCAGTGTTCCGTCGCGGCTAAAGCCCCTCCCACAAGGGGCATGCGGTCCTTCTTTTGTGGGAGGCGCTTTGGCGGCGAGTTTTTGAGGGGACGTCAGGCCTCTTCCAGCACCACCACCCGTTGGCCGGCGCGCACCGGTGAGCCGGGTTGCACGCGCACGTCCTTGATGACCCCATCGCGCGGGGCGGTGAGGGGGATTTCCATCTTCATCGACTCCAGGATTACCAGCACGTCGCCAGCCTGCACGCGGTCGCCCACGTCGACCTGCACCTGCCAGAGGTTGCCGGCGATGTGGCTGTCGATGCTGTGCTCGCCGGCGGCCAGGGCCGCGTCTTCGCCCAGCTCGACCGGGGCTTCCTCGCTCTCGAAGTGTGCCTGGCCGGAGGCGATCCAGCGCTGGCGCTCGGCGTCGAAGGCCGCGCGTTGCTGCTGGCGGAAGGCGTCGATGCCCTCGGCCTCCTTGTCGAGAAAGGCCTGGTAATCGGCCAGGGCCAGTTCGCTGTGCTCGATGCGCAGATCGAAGCGACCCAGGGGGAAGTCGCGGCGGATGCGCAGCAGTTCGTCCGCCGTCACCGGGTAGAAGCGGATCTGGTCGAAGAAGCGCAGCAGCCACGGCTTGCCGTCGAACGCGGCGACGTCGCGGTAGCGGTTCCACATCTGCAGGGTACGGCCGACGAACTGGTAGCCGCCGGGGCCTTCCATGCCGTACACGCACATGTAGGCGCCGCCGATGCCCACCGAGTTCTCGGCGGTCCAGGTGCGGGCCGGGTTGTACTTGGTGGTGACCAGGCGGTGGCGCGGGTCCAGCGGCGTGGCCACCGGTGCACCGAGGTAAACGTCGCCCAGGCCCATGACCAGGTAGCTGGCGTCGAACACCGTGCGGTAGACCTCGTCCAGATTCGGCAGGTCATTGATGCGGCGGATGAACTCCAGGTTGCTCGGGCACCAGGGGGCGTCCTTGCGCACGGTGGTCATGTACTTGTCGATGGCCAACTGACAGGCCGGATCGTCCCAGGACAGCGGCAGGTGCACGATGCGCGACGGCACCTTGAGGTCCTGCGCAGCGCACACGGCGTCCCACTCGCCGGCGACGATCTCGAGCAGGCGCTGCAGGGGCAGGGTTTCCGGCTGGTAGTGCACTTGCAGGGAGCGGATGCCCGGGGTGAGGTCGATCACCCCGTCGAGCTGCTTGGCTTCCAGGGCCTGCATCAGGGCATGACCCCGGAAGCGCAGTACCAAGTCCAGCTCGGGGGCGCCGATTTCCAGCAGCAGGTGGGTGTCGCCGGAGAGGCGCGCCACCAGGCGGGTGTCGTCCTGGCCGATGTCGAGGACGATGGGGGAGGTCAGCGTTTCTGTAGGAGCCCGCTTGCGGGCGATCTGGGCAGAAGGTTGATCGCCGGCAAGCCGGCTCCTACAGGTAGCGGCGAGGCTTTGTGCCAGCTCTCTCGCCGTGGCGATATCCACCGGGTGGAAGCGCACCTTGTCGCCGGCCTTGAGCTGGCCGAGCTGCCAGAGGTCGGCTTCGATGATGGTCACCGGGCAGACGAAGCCGCCCAGACTCGGGCCGTCCGGGCCGAGGATCACCGGCATGTCGCCGGTGAAGTCCACCGCGCCGATGGCGTAGGGGTTGTCGTGGATGTTCGAGGGGTGCAGGCCGGCCTCGCCGCCGCTGTCGCGCACCCATTCGGGCTTGGGCCCGATCAGGCGCACGCCGGTGCGGCTGGAGTTGAAGTGCACTTCCCAGTCGGTGGCGAAGAAGGTCTCGATGTAGGCCGGGGTGAAGTATTCCGGCGCGCCATGGGGGCCGTAGATCACGCGGATGTCGCGCACCGCCGGCAGCGGCGTGCACAGCGCCTCGGGCAGGCTGTCACCCGCCTGGCGGTCGCTCAGGGCCGGGATGTGCAGCACGTCGCCGGCGCGCAGGGCGCGGCCGCCGTGGCCGCCGAACTGGCCAAGGGTGAAGGTGCTTTTGCTGCCCAGGTAGTCCGGCACCTGCACGCCGCCGCGCAGGCACAGGTAGCTGCGCGCACCGGCGCCCTGAATGGTGCCCAGGCTCAGGGTGCTGCCGGCGCTGATCAGCAGGCTGGTGTTCAGCGGCTGTTCGACGCCGTCCAGGCTGACCGGAATCGGCGCGCCGGTGACGGCCACCACCGCGTCGGTGTTGAAGCGCAGGACCGGGCCGCTCATGGTGACTTCCAGGGCAGCGGCGCGCTCGTCGTTGCCGAGCAGCTGGTTGCCTAGGCGCAGGGCGCGGCTGTCCATGGGGCCGGAGGGCGGTACGCCGACTGCCCAGTAGCCGATGCGGCCGGGCACGTCCTGCACGGTGGTCTGGGTGCCGGCGCTGAGCACGTCGAAGGTCGTAGCGTTATATACCAGGTCTTCCAGGCAGCGGGTCCAGGGTGCGCCGCTGGCGAAGGGCGCGTCGCCGATGATCTGCCGCAGGTAGTCGCGGTTGCTTTCCACGCCGTACAGCACGGTGTCGGCCAGGGCCTGGCTGAGGGCGGCGCTGGCCTGGTCGCGGGTCGGCGCCCAGGTGATGACCTTGGCGATCATCGGGTCGAAGTACGGGGGGATTTCGCAGCCGGCCTCGACCCAGCTGTCGATACGCAGGGCCTTGCCGTCCGCCGGCGGAAACTGCACGGCGGTGAGCAGGCCGGGGCAGGGCTGGAAGTCGCGGCCCGGGTCTTCGGCATAGAGGCGCGCCTGCACCGCATGGCCGCTGGGTTTCAGGCCCTGGGCCAGCTCGCTGAGCGGCGGCAGGTCACCGGCGGCCAGTTCGATCATCCAGCGCACCAGGTCCACGCCCCACACCTGTTCGGTGACGCCGTGTTCGACCTGCAGGCGGGTGTTCACTTCCAGGAAGTAGAACTGCTGGGCGTCGCTGTCGAAGACGAATTCCACGGTGCCGGCGCTGCGGTAGTTGACCGCTTTGGCCAGCTTGATCGCGGCGGCGCACAGTTCCTCGGCCATACCGGCCGGTAGGTTCGGCGCCGGGGTTTCTTCCAGCACCTTCTGGTTGCGCCGCTGCACCGAGCAGTCGCGCACGCCTAGGGCCAGTACGTCACCCTGGCCGTCGCCGAACACCTGCACTTCCAGGTGGCGGGCGCGCTGGATGTATTTCTCGATGAACACACCGCTGTCGCTGAAGTTGTTCTGCCCCAAGCGCTTCACCGCCTCGAAGGCCTCGCTCAGCTCCTCGGCCGAGCGGCACACGCGCATGCCGATACCACCACCGCCGGCGGTGCTCTTGAGCATCACCGGGTAGCCGACCTGGTCACCGGCGAGCAGGGCCGCGTTGAGGTTTTCCAGTAGCTCGGTGCCTTCGAGCATCGGCACGCCGTGGCGCTGGGCCAGCGCACGGGCGGTGTGCTTGAGGCCGAACACCCGCAGTTGCTCCGGCGTCGGGCCGACGAAGGCGATGCCGGCCGCTTCGCAGGCTTCGGCGAAGGCGGCGTTTTCCGAGAGGAAGCCGTAGCCCGGGTGGATCGCCTGGGCGCCGCTGGCCTTGGCGGCGGCGAGGATCTTGTCCACCACCAGGTAGGTCTGCGCGGCCGGGCCGTCGCCGAGGCTCAGGGCCTGGTCGGCCTCCTGGATGTGCAGGCTGGCGGCGTCGGCTTCGGAGTAGACCGCGACCCCGTTGACGTCGAGGGCACGCAGGGTACGCAAGATGCGGCAGGCAATGGCGCCACGGTTGGCGATCAGCAGTGTGTTGAACATTCGAGGTGTCCTCGAAGGAGGCGGGCCGTCCCGCCGGTATTGGGTCTGCACCACGGTCGTCCGTGGTGGGAAATAGGTGTGTAGCGGTCATCCACCCTACGGTCCGGCTCCCGCCCGTACGGTGGAAAACCGCGAAGCGTTTTCCACCGCCAGGTCCTGTGGGCACGGCTGGTGGAGGAAAAGAGCGTCATCCACCCTACGGTCTGGCTCCCGCGCGTAGGGTGGAAAACCGCGAAGCGTTTTCCACCGCCAGGTCCTGCGGGAACAGCGGGTGGATGAAAAGAGCGTCATCCACCCTACGGTTTGGCTCCCGCCGTAGGGTGGAAAACCGCGAAGCGTTTTCCACCGTCTGGTTCTGCGGGCACGGCTGGTGGATGTAAAAAGCGACATCCACCCTACGGGTGATCTTTACGCTCCAGGCACTGGCCGGAGCGGCTCTGGCACAGGGCGTACAGCCACCGGCGCAAGCGATGAGTCAGTCCCATACCAGCACCTCCGCCGGGGTCGGGTTGTAGCCGTTGCAGGGGTTGTTGAGCTGCGGGCAGTTGGAGATCAGCACGATGATGTCCATGTGCGCGACCAGCTCGACGTACTTGCCGGCGGCGGAGATGCCGTCTTCGAAGGTCAGGCCGCCTTCCGGGGTGACCGGCACGTTCATGAAGAAGTTGATGTTGGCGCTGATGTCGGCCTTGTTCAGGCGGCCGTCGTGCAGGCTGGCGCGCAGGAAGTTGTCGCGGCAGCTGTGCATGTAACGGGTCTCGAGGGCGTAGCGCACGGTGTTGCTTTCCTGGGCGCAGGCGCCGCCGAGGGTGTCGTGGCGGCCGCAGGTGTCCGCGCTGATGGTCAGCATCGGCTGGCCGAGGTTGGAGTACAGCACCGAGCCGGTGGTGAGGTAGACGCGGTTCTGTTTGCGCAGGGTGCGCTGCACGTCGTAGCGCTCGCGCGGGTTGCGCGCGTTGTAGAACAGGGTGTCGACCGCCTGGTTGCCTTCGAGGTCGAGCAGGCGCAGGGTCTGGCCGGCCTTGACCTCGGTCATGAACGGCTCGCCGGCCGGGATGGTGGCGCGATAGACGGCGGCTTCCGGGTGTTTCTCGCTCTGGGTCAGGTACATGGTGGCGGCCCTCAGATGTACAGGCGTTCGGTGTTGTGGAAGCCGCGGCCGTTTTCGGCACGCGAGGTGCGGCAGAGCACGCTGATGCCGTCGTTGGCGACGCTGCTCCAGCTCAGTTGCACCGGCTTGGGGGAGTATTCGGGGGCCGGGTCCATCGGGTGCTGCAGGGCGGTGAGCACCACCAGGGTGTCCATCGGTGCGTACAGCTCGACGTAGTCGCCGGCCTGGCTGTTGCCCGGCTGGAAATGGAAGCAGCCGTCGCTGTCCACCGTGACCTTGCTGAACAGGTTCAGGCACATCAGCAGGTCCTGCAGGTTGAGGTTCCACTTGCCCATTTCCACCAGCAGGTTGTCCACGCCGTTGCGGAAGAAGCCGTTGCGCCGTTCCTGGTAGCGGCCCGCGCCGTATTTCTCCTGCACCTCATCGGCGTTCAGTACGCCGCCGAAGCTGTCGTGCCAGCCGCAGGTATCGGCGGTGATGGCGGCCAGCACGCGGCCCATGTCCGAGTACAGGCAGTGGCCGGCGGTGAGCTTGGCGGTGTGCTGGCATTTCAGCGAGTCGGGCAGGTTCAGCCGCTCGCTTTTCTCCGCCGCATTGAGCAGCAGCAGGCTGACGTTGGCGCCGCCTTCGAGGTCGGTGATGCGCAGCAGTTGCCCGCGCTTGAGGACGAAGGAGGTATGGCCACCGCCGGGCACGACTTCGTCGTACAGGCTGGGGCGCAGGGTGAGCGAGGCAGTCATGCAGAGGCTCCTTGGACGGCAGGTTGCAGGGTGCCGGCGATGTGCGCCGGCAGCGCGTCGACGGCGGCACGGGTGGTGCGGCGGTCGCTGTTCAGGGGAATGTCGTAGGTGATGCGCGCGCCGAAGGCATTGGGCGCGTGCGGATCGATGCGCGACTTGTCGAATACCAGCAGGCGGGTGCCCAGGCTGAAGCCTTCGCTGAGGTCATGGGTGACCATGAACACGGTCAGGCGGGTTTCGCGCCACAGGCCCAGCAGCAGTTCGTGCATGTCCTTGCGGATGCCAGGGTCGAGGGCGCCGAAGGGTTCGTCGAGCAACAACACCCTGGGCTTCATGATCAGTGCCTGGGCGATCGCCAGGCGTTGCTGCATGCCGCCGGACAGCTGGCTGGGGTATTTGTCCAGGGCATGGCCGAGGCCGACCTTGGTCAGCATCTGCGCTGCCTGCTCCCGTGCCTCGCGCTTGCCGGCGCCGAACAGCCGACCGAGCAGCGGTGAGCGCGGCAGCTCCAGGCCGATGGCGACGTTGTCCAGCACGCTCAGGTGCGGGAACACCGAGTAGCGCTGGAACACCACACCGCGGCTGGCGTCCGGTTCGGCGGCCAGGGGCTGGCCAGCCAGCAGGATTTCGCCCCGGCTGGCGCGCTCCTGGCCCAGCAGCAGGCGCAGGAAGGTCGACTTGCCACACCCAGAGGCACCGACCAGGGTGCAGAACTCACCCTCGGCGATGGACAGGTTGAGGCGCTCCAGCACGACCTGGTCGCCGTATTCCTGCCAGACGTTGTTGACCTGGATGAAGGGGTTCGACGTGTTCTTCAGCGAGCTCATGCCTTGGCTCCTTCGTACCAGGGGAAGCACAGGCGGATGGTCTGGCGCAGGCCCAGGTCTATCAGCCAGGCGAGCAGGGTGATCCACAGCACGTAGGGCAGGATCACGTCCATGGCCATGTAGCGGCGCACCAGGAAGATCCGATAGCCCAGACCGTCGGTAGAGGCGATGGCCTCGGCGGCGATCAGGAACAGCCAGGCCGAGCCGAGCATTAGCCGCAGGGAGATCAGCAGGCGTGGCATCAGTTGTGGCAGTACCACGCGCAGGATCAGGGTCCAGGTGCTGGCGCCGAGGGTCTGGGCCTTGATCAGCAGTTCCCGGGGTATTTCCCGGGCGCGCTGTTCCAGGTCGCGGGCGATGCAGGGGGTGATGCCGATGACGATCAGCATCACCTTGGACAGCTCGCCCAGGCCGAAGACGATGAACAGGATCGGCAGGATCGCCAGCGGCGGCACCATCGACAGCACGGTCAGCAGCGGCGACAGCGGTGCACTGAACAGCGGCAGGGTGCCGGCGGCGATGCCCAGGCACAGGCCCAGCAGCGCCGCTATGCCCAGACCGATGCCGAGGCGTTTCAGGCTGGAGGCGCTGTCCTGCCAGAACAGGTAGTTGCCGGTGCGCTTGTCTTCGGTGAAGGCCAGCCGATCGACCGCCGCGACCATCTGCGCCGCGCTGGGCAGCAGCTTGTCGTTGGGGTTCTCCGCCAGGCGCTGCGCCGAACTGGTGAAGTAGGCGAACAGCAGCAGGGCGAAGGGCAGCAACACCAGCATCAGTTTGCTGCTGCGGTCGGGGTGGCGGTTGATCAGGCGCATGGTTATCTCGTCGAACGTAGGGTGGATCGGGGCGCGTAGCTGACGCTTTTTTCATCCACCATGGGAGTGCGAGGTAGTGGATGGGGAACGCGTCAGCCACGCGCCCCGGCCCACCCTACGAGGTACCGTTTTAAAGCGTGCCGTCGGCCGCCATCTGCATGTAGCTCGGGTCGAAGCGCAGCTTGAGGTTGCCGCTGTCGCCGGTGACCACGTCGTTGGCGAAGCTCATGCCGATGGCTTCGCTGCTCTGGGCACCCTCGCCGAGCAGGCCGTGGTCGAAGGAGAAGCTAGCGACCTTGCCCATGGTGTCCGGCAGTTTCGGGCTGGTGGCGAAGGCCACGGCGTCCTTGGCGGTGTAGAACATGCGGGTGGCGGCCAGCTGTGCTTCATAGCCGGCCAGGTCGGTGCCGGAGGCCTTGGCCATGTGCTCGCGGGCGGCCTTGCCGGCGGCGTTGTCGGCGCTCATGGTGGCCATGATTTCGTACCAGGCACCGGTCAGCGCCTTGCCGAAGGCCGGGTTGTCCTTGAGGGTGTCGCTGTTGACCACCATCAGGTCGATGATCTCGCCCGGGATCTGGCTGGAGTCGAAGACCTTAGTCACGCCCGGGGTGGCTTCGATTTCCGCCAGCAGCGGGTTCCAGGTGGTCACGGCCTGCACGTCCTGGGTGGCGAAGGCGGCGACCATGTCGGCGTCGGAGGTGTTGACCACGCTCAGGTCTTTTTCGCTCAGGCCGGCCTTCTCCAGGCCACGGGCGAGCAGGTAGTGCGACACGGACAGCTCGACCAGGTTGACCGGTTGGCCCTTGAGGTCGCCCAGGGTCTTTTTCTCGCCCTTGATGACGATGCCGTCGTTGCCGTTGGAGAAGTCGCCGATGATCAGCGCGGTGGAGTCGATGCCACCGGCGGCGGGAATGGTCAGGGCGTCCATGTTGGTCATGGTGCAGCCATCGAACTGGCCGGCGCTGTACTGGTTGATCGACTCGACGTAGTCGTTGAGCTGCACCACGTCGATGGAAATGCCGTACTTCTTCGCCCACTTGTCGACGATGCCTTCGGCGGCGCCGTATTCCCAGGGCATCCAGCCGGCGTAGATGGTCCAGCAGACGCTGAAGCTGTCTTTCTGGGCGGCGTGGCTGTTGAAGCTGATGGCGGCGGCGAGGCCGGCAGCGAGAACGGAGAACAGACGGGGCGTACGCATAAGGAACCTCCAGTTCGAGAAAGGGCGGGCAGGAGTGCGCGGCGGTATCCCCATCACTGGGGCGCGTTCTCCCGGGCTTTTGTCCCGCCGTGTAACCTCGAAGGAGGTCGCCAACTCTCGGACCAGTCACCCGTCGATCGTCGATCGGCGGGCCGGAACCCTAGTCGGCTATTGCAAATTGTCGTGCCGCGATCCCGCCACAGCGGGTTGTTCCTGCACACCTATGGCATAGCGAACATCGTGCCAGGTGGCCCGGACGCCTCAGGCCGGGCCTTTGCGCCAGGTCGCGCTGCGCGGCGCACCTCGGGCTGCGCCGAGATAGTGCGCGTGGCGCGGTGCGTGCTGCTTCCTGGGGCGTTCGCTCAGAGCTGACGGTCTGCGGCCATCTGCATGTAGGTGTCGTCGAAGCGCAGCATGACCCGGTCCGGGTTGCCCAGGGTGCGCTCGCCGCTGAACGAGATGCCCAGGTTATCCAGGCCGCTGCCGGAGGTGCCGAGCAGGCCCTGGCCGTCGGCGAACTGCACCACCCGCTGCATGCGCTCGGGCATGCGGTTTTCCCGGGCGAAGGCCAGGGCGTAGCGCGGCGAATAGAACGAGCGCAGGGTGTTCAGCTGTTCGGCGAAGTCCGCTTCGCTGGTGCCGGCGGCCTGGGCCATCTTGGCCCGCGCGGCGCGGCCCGCTTCGGTGGGCATGCCCATCAGGCGCTGGGTTTCGAACCAGGCGCCGGTCAGCGCCTTGCCCAGCTCGGGGTGGGCGGCCAGCGTCTTGCTGTTGACCACGGTGAGGTCGATGATCTCGCCGGGAATCAGGTTGGAGGTGAACACCTGGGACACGGTGGTCTTGTTCTTGATGCTGGACAGAATCGGGTTCCAGGTGATCACCGCATCGCCCTGGCCCTTGAGGAAGGCGTCGGCGATTTCCAGGTCGGAGACGTGCTGCACCTTCACGTCCTCGGGCTTGAGCATGGCCCATTCCAGGGCACGGCTGAGCAGGTAGTGCGACACCGAGTTTTCCACCAGCAGCACGGTCTTGCCCTTGAGGTCCTGCACCTTCTGGTTGCCGCCGCGCAGCAGCACACCGTCGGCGCCGTTGGAGAAGTCGCCGATGATCAGCGCGGTGCTGTCCACGCCCGCGGCGGCGGGGATGGTCAGGGCATCCATGTTGGTCATGCTGCAGGCATCGTACTGGCCGGCGGTGTATTGCTCGATGGAGGCCACGTAGTCCGGCACCTCCGTGACCTCGATGCGGATGCCGTACTTGTCGGCCCACTTCTTCACGATGCCTTCGTCGGCAGCATAGCCCCAGGGCATCCAGCCGGCGAAGATCGACCAGCACAGCTTGAAGGTTTTCGGTTCGGCGCTGGCGCCCAGGGGGAAGGCCAGCAGCAGGGCGAGCAGGCCGGAGGACAAAAGACGGGGGATCGGTGGCATGGCAACCTCGGGTCAATGAACGGGTACAGGAAAGCGGGCAGCCGTGCTGCGCGTTCTCCCGGGCTTTTATCCCGCCGTGTAACCCCATGACCTGAGGTCGCCGACTCTCGGACCAGCGCTCGCCAGGCGAGCCGGAACCCTAGTCGGCCATTGTGATGTGCTACCGCGACCCGCCGTAACGGGCTTTCCTGCGTATCGGCGAAGCGAATGGCGTGCCAGGTCGGCGCTTGTATGCAGGGTACTGACTGAACTGTGCATTGCGTCACAGGCGTCCCCGGGCTCATCGAGGAAATAATTTGTCATCGAATAAGCCGACCAGCTGCGGCGCACCGGAAGCGGGGTGGCGTTGTCAGATGCTGCAGGGAGCGATCCCGGGGTCCGACTGCGGTCGGCGTTGTTCCAGCGGTCGAAGGAGGCCGCCATGTCATTCAAATCCATGCTTTTTGCAGTGCTGGGCCTGTCGATGACCGGTTGCGCGGTGTACGGCGACAGTTATGAACGGGATTACTACCGCAGCTACGACCGTGGCTACTACAGCGGCGGTAGCCAGGTGCAGCGCCATCCGGTGTACGTGGAGCCGCGTTTCAACAGCTACCACGACCGCCGCTACGACCGGTACCGCGACGATCGCCGCTACTACGACAACCGTCCCTATTACGACCAGCGCCGCTACGCGCCGCCCCCTCCGCCGCGCTATTACAACGACCGTCGCTACGAGCGCCGTGACGACCATCGCCGCCACGACTACCGGTCGGCCCAGCCGCGTCCGGGCTGGAATGGCCGCCATTACCAGCCGCGCGAGCGCACGCCGAACAACGTGCCCCGGGGCCTGATCAACAGCTCCCCGCAGCACCGCTACCACCGCTAGCTCGCCCGCCCGCACGCCACGCCTTCAGGCGTGGCGTTTTGCATCGAACCCGCTATCTTCCTCGCGGATGGCCTCGCACATGGCCAGCGCCGCCGGCGACAGGCTGTGTCCGGCGCGGCTCACCAGGCCGTAGGCGGACTGCTGGTTCAGCGCGCCCGCTTCGAGCGGCAGGCGGGCCAGGCGGCCGGCTTCGATGTCGGTGGCCACCACGTCCCAGGGCGCCATGCTCAGCACGTCGCTGTCGCCGACCAGGGTTTTCAGCACCATGAAGTTGTCGCACTGGATGCTCAGCGGCTGCTCGCGTCCGCTGGCGGCGATCAGGCTCTGCTCCACCTGGAGTGGCAGCTGGGTGCCGGCCAGGGGGTAGTCGAGCAGGTCGCGCAGGCGCAACTTCGTGCGTTGCAGCAACGGATGCCCCGGCCGGCAGAACAGCACGCCGGGGTGCTGGTGCAGGGGTTCGATGTGCAGCAGCGGGTCGTCCTGGAACTCCCGGGTGTCGGCGACGAACAGCTCGAGGGCGTCGTCCAGCAGGCTGTCGCGCAGCTCCAGCCAGTTGTCGATGCGCAGGTGCACCCGCACCCGCGGGTAACGCTGGGCCAGGCTGCCCAGGGCGCGGGGCACCAGGCGCGCGGCGGGGTAGGGGCCAGCGCCCAGGCGCAGTTCGCCTGCCTCCAGGTTGCCCAGCTGGCTTACCGCGTTCTTCAGCGCCCGGCTGCCGGCCAGCAGGCGCTGGGCGTGTTCCAGCACCAGGCGGCCATGGGCGGTGAGGCTGATACCACGGCTGTGGCGGTCCAGCAGGCGGCAGTCGAGATTGGCCTCCAGGGCCTGCACGCTGCGGCTCAGGGCCGGCTGGCTGAGGTTGACGGCTTCGGCGGCGCGGGCGAAGTGGCCGTGCTCGGCAAGGGCGACGAAATGGCGTAGCTGGCGCAGGTCGTTCATGCGTGTTCCGCATCGATTGTTGGTTTGGAATGCATTGGCATTATGCAAGGGCCTTTGTCAGGCTGCCAGTGCCTTTACAACAACAATCGAGGACGCCCATGCGCTCCCTGTCCCGTTTCAGCCAGCTGTGCCTGGCCGCTGCACTGCCCCTGGCCGTCCAGGCCGAACTGCCCGCGGAGCGGATCGAACCGTCGATCAACGCCGAGCTGGCGGCCCACACCCAGCATTTCGCCCAGACCCTTTATAAGGTGGCCGACAACGTCTATTCGGCGGTGGGCTGGCAACTCGGCAACGTGGTGATGATCGAGGCGCCGGAAGGCCTGATCATCGTCGACACCGGCGAGTCGGTCAGCGAGTCGCGGCGGATCATGGCGGAATTCCGCAAGATCACCGACAAGCCGGTCAAGGCGGTGGTTTACACCCACTTTCACCCGGACCACATCAACGGGGTGAAGGCCTTCGTCAGCGAAGAGCAGGTCAAGAGTGGCGAGGTGGCGATTTACGCCCACGAAAGCCTGCTCGACAACGTGGTGGCCCAGGGCGCGCTGGTCGGGCCGATCCTCTCGGTGCGCTCGGGCTACAGCTTCGGCGCCGGGCTGCCGGCCTCGGATCAGCAACACATGAACGCCGGCATCGGACCCCTGGCCAAGGCGGATGCCTCGACCTTCATCGCCCCGACCGTGACCTTCGGCGACAAACTCGACACCCGTATTGCCGGGCTCGACGTGCAGTTCCTGCACGTGCCGAGCGAGGCGCCGGACGAGATCATCCTGTACCTGCCGCTCAACCGCGTGCTGATCAGCGCCGAGGTGGTGCAGGGGCCGACGCTGCCGAACATCCACACCCTGCGGGGCACCAAGTTCCGCGACCCGGTGCTGTGGGTCGACAGCCTGGACCGCATGCGCGCCTACCAGGCCGAGCACATGGTGCCGCTGCACGGGCGCCCGGTGAGTGGTGAAAAGGAGGTGGAAGAGGTGCTGCGCATGACCCGCGACGGCATCGCCTACATCCATGACCAGACCGTGCGCTGGATGAACAAGGGCCTGACCCCGGACGAGCTGGTGGAGAAGGTCCAGCTGCCGCCGCACCTGGCGGGCTACACGCCGTACCTGCGCGAGTACTACGGCACGGTGAAGCACAGCGTGCGGCAGATCTACACCGGCTACCTGGGCTGGTTCGAAGGCGACCCGGTGGACCTCGACCCGCTGCCGCCAGCGGAGAAGGCCAAGCGCCTGATGGCGCTGATGGGCGGCCGCGACAAGCTGCTGATGGCCGCCGGCGAGGCCTACCTCAAGGGCGACAACCAGTGGGCGGCGGAGCTGGCCAGCTACGCGATCCGCGTGGATGCCGACGACCCGCTGGCGCGACAGATCAAGGCGAGGGCGTTCCGCAAGCTCGGCTACGCCAGCATGAACATCAACTGGCGCAACTGGTACCTGATGAGCGCCATGGAGCTGGAAGGGCAGTTCGACGAAGACAAGGCGCGGCAGATGGCCCAGGCCATGCGCAGTGCCTTCCTGTCGGCGGATATGCTGAAGAATTTCCCGCCCCGGGTCTTCCTGCATAACTGGGTGACCCGCATCGACCCGCAAAAGAGCGCGGACGTGAACCTGACCTTGGGCTTCCGTTTCCCGGATATCGACGAGGAGTGGGCGCTGGAGATCCGCCGTGGGGTGGTCCAGTTGCACGAGGGCATTCCGGAAGGCACCTCGCTCCGGCTGACCCTGGACAAGGCCTACCTGGATACCGTGATGAGTGGCGAGAACGGCCTGCTCAAGGGTGCGCTACTGGGGGATGTGAAGGTCGATGGCAACCTGCTGGACATCAAGACCTTCCTCGGCAGCTTCGATTTCGAGGATGCGCCGATTGCGCTTACGGTGCGTTGAGTGGCGAGGGCGGCGCGCTTCCAAACGTAAGTACGGCCGACCGCCTGGCGTGGAATAGGCACACTGAATGGGCTGGCCGGTGTTGCACCGGCAGCCTTCCGTGTCCGATCAGGGGGTTAACCATGCACTTGCTGTCCTTTGCCAAGGGCGCCCTGGCCATGTTCTGGCTGGTGGCGCTGCTCAACCTGCTCTATCCCTTCGCCGCACCGCTGAATGCCTGGGTCAACTGGGCGGCGGGCCTGGTGCTGCTGGCCCATGTGGCGGAAGTGGCGTTGCTCGCCCGGCGCCTCAATACACGGCCCAGCCCGTGGTGGGAGCGCACGCAGGTGCTGCTGTTCGGCATGCTGCACCTGCCGGCGCTGCGCTGAGCCTCACTCGATGAACAGTTGCTGCACCACCGAGAAGTCCTTCTTGCCCTTGCCCTGCTTGAGCAGCAGGCGGTAGATCTGCAGTGCCAGGGCGCCCATGGGGGTGCTGCTGCCGCTGTGCTGGGCGGCCTCCTGGGCCAGGCCCAGGTCCTTGGCCATCAGTTCGGCCATGAAACCGCCGCTGTAGCCCTTGCTGGCTGGCGCCGCTTCCATCACCCCGGGCCAGGGGTTGTACTTTTCCAGGGTCCAGTTGCCGCCCGAACTCTGGCGCATGATCTCGGCCAGCACGCTGGGGTCCAGGCCGTTGGCCACGCCCATGGCCATGGCTTCGGCGGTGGCGATCATCTGCACCGCCAGCACCTGGTTGTTGCACACCTTGGCCACCTGGCCGGCGCCGGCGGCACCGGCGTGGAGGATGTTCTTGCCCATCAGGCCGAACAGCGGGCGGGCCTTTTCCAGGGTGGTGGCGGTGCCGCCGATCATGAAGGTCAGGGTGCCGGCGGCCGCGCCGGCGGTGCCGCCCGATACCGGCGCGTCGAGCAGTTCGATGCCGCGGGCTTGGGCGGCCTGGTGCACCTTGCGCGCCACCTCGGGGGCGATGGTCGAGCACTCCAGCACCAGGGTGCCGGGTTCGAGGGCGGCGAGCAGGCCCTTGTCACCCAGGTAAAGGCCTTCCACATGGCGGCTGGCCGGCAGCATGCTGATCACCACCTGGGCGCCCTTGGCGGCAGCCTCGGCGCTGCTGGCCGCCTGCGCGCCTTCGGCGGCCAGTTCCTGCATGGCGCTCTGCACCAGGTCGAATACCTTCAGCTCATGGCCGGCCTTGAGCAGGTTGCGGGCCATGGGCAGCCCCATGTGGCCGAGGCCGATGAACGCGATCGTTGTCATTGTTGTTCTCCTCGTGATCAGTCCAGGTGGGCAGTTCGCCTTGGTTGCCGTTCAAATTGTGGGAGGGGCTTCAGCCGCGACTGGAACCACTGACCAATCGCCGCTGAAACGGAGCGCCGCCCGGCCCCTCCTACGGTGTTACAGGTCCGCCAGCGGGTGTTCGCCGTCCCAGACCGCCTCGAAGTGCGCGTCGATCACCGCCTGCGGGATCGTTGTCACGTCCGGCCAGTGCCAGCGGGGCGCGTGGTCCTTGTCGATCAGGCGAGCGCGCACGCCTTCTGGGAATTCCGGGTGACGGCAGCAGTTCAGGCTCATGGCGTATTCCATGCGGAACACCTCGGCCAGGGACAGCTGTGGGGCGCGGCGAACCTGTTCCCAGACCAGGTGGGCGGTGAGCGGGCAGCCGCCAGCCAGGGTCTTGGCCGCGCGGGCCAGCAGCGGGTCATCGTCGCCTTCCAGGGCGGTGAGGGCGCGCCAGCTGGTGGGCAGGTCGGCCTGGTCAAGCAGGGCGTCGAGGCGCTCGCGGCGCGGCAGCCACTGGGCCTCGGGCAGCTCACCGCGGGCTTCGTTTTCCAGGGCCTTGAGCAGGCTGTGCAGTTGCAGGGTCGGCTGCTCGCTCCAGTTCAGTTGCACCAGGCCGTTGATCAGGGCGTCCTGCTGGCTGTCGAGCAGGAAGCGGTCGGCCAGGCCCAGGTCGAGGGCGTCCCGGGCGTTCATGCCGCTGGCGGTGAGGCCGAGGAACAGCCCGAGGCTGCCCGGCAGGCGCGCCAGGAACCAGCTGCCGCCGACGTCAGGGTACAGGCCGATATTGATTTCCGGCATGCCCAGGCGGCTGCTCGGGGTGACGATGCGGATGCCCGCGCCCTGCATCAGGCCCATGCCGCCGCCCAACACGTGGCCGTGGGCCCAGCAGATGAAGGGTTTGGGGTAGGTGTGGATGCGGTGGTCGAGGCGGTATTCATCGGCGAAGAAGCGCCGCGCCAGAGCCGGCACCTCGCCGGGCTGCTCGTGGCACTGACGGGCCAGCTGCACCACGTCGCCGCCGGCGCAGAAGGCCTTGGGGCCGTTGCCGCGCAGGATCACACAGGCGATATCCGGATCGTCCGCCCAGGCGCTCAGCTTGGCGTCCAGGGCCTCGATCATTGGCAGGGAGAGGGCGTTCAGGCTTTTCTCGGCATCCAGGCTGGCGATGCCGATGCGGTAGCCATGCAGGCTGGCGCGTTCTTCGAATTGCACGTTCATCAGGGTGTCCGTCGTCGTGTGCGGTCAGGGTGGTAGGCAGCATCGCCCGAGCCAGCCTGCGGTTTATCGTGATCGGTGTACGCCGGGTAGGGTGAAAACCGCGAAGCGTTTTCCACCACCAGGGGTTCACTTGTTGCGCCACTGCGGGTCGCGTTTTTCCAGGAAGGCGTTCACCCCTTCGCGGGTGTCGTCGGCGTCGAACAGGTCGACGAAGCGCTCGCGCTCTTCGCTCAGCCAGGTGTTCGGGCTGCGCTCGCGGGCGCCCTGGATCAGCGGTTTGATGGTGCGCACCGCCACCGGGCTCTGGCGCGCCACCTTGGCCGCCAGCAGCAGGGCATGGCCGCGGGCTTCGCCGGTGTCCACCACCTGTTCGACCAGGCCGATACGCAGGGCGGTTTCCGCGTCGATGCGTTCGCCGCAGAGGATCAGGCGCTTGGCCCAGCCTTCGCCGACCAGCCAGGCCAGGTTCTGCGTACCGCCGGCGCAGGGCAGCAGGCCCACCGTGGCTTCCGGCAGAGCCATCTGTGCCTGGCGTTCGGCGATGCGCAGGTCACAGGCCAGGGCGCATTCCAGGCCGCCGCCCATGGCGTAGCCGTTGATCGCGGCGATCGACACACCGCGGAAATCACGCAGCGCCTCGAAGGCTTCGCCGAAGCGCCGGGCCATTTCCCGGGCGCGGGCCTTGTCGCCATCGGCGAACAGGTTGAGGTCGGCGCCGGCGCTGAAGAACTTGCCGCCCTGGCCGGTCACCACCAGGGCGTAAATGTCGTCGTCGCGGTTGAGGTGCTCGACCAGTTGCTTGAGGCCGATCAGCGATTCGCGGTCCCAGGTGTTGGCCGGCGGGTGGTTGATGGTGATCAGCGCGGTGTGGCCGTGCTTTTCCACGGTGATCTTGTGGGTCAGGTCGAATACACCGGGTTTGTAGGGTTCTACGGCAGTACTCATAGTGTCCTCGTTTCCATGCTGATGGCGCCCGGCTGCAGCAGGGCGCGTTCCGTCGGTGTTACAGCAGGCGATCGAGCATGCCGCCCTGGTCGAGCAGACGGCGGGCGATGATCACGCGCATGATTTCATTGGTGCCCTCGAGAATCTGGTGCACACGGCTGTCGCGCACCCAGCGCTCCAGCGGGTAGTCGTTGAGGTAACCGTAGCCGCCATGCAGCTGCAGCGCCTCGTTGCACAGGGTGAAACAGTGGTCGGTGGCGAAGCGCTTGGCCATGGCGCAGTACAGGCTGGCTTCGCTGTGCCCGTGGTCGAGCTTGTGCGCGGCCAGGCGCACCATCTGCCGGCTGGCGGTGAGGTCGGTGAGCATGTCGGCGAGCTTGAACTGCAGCGCCTGGAAGTCGCTCAGGGGCTTGCCGAACTGCTTGCGCTCCTCGGCGTAGCGCAGCGATTGCTCCAGCGCCGCCTGGGCCGCGCCCAGGGAGCAACTGGCAATGTTGATGCGGCCGCCGTCCAGGCCTTTCATGGCGTAGACGAAGCCCTGGCCTTCCGGCCCGATGCGCTGGCTGGCAGGGATGCGCACGCCTTCGAAGGTGATGCTGCGCGTGGGTTGCGCGCGCCAACCCATCTTCAGTTCGTTGCGCCCGTACTTCACGCCCTCGGCGTCAGCCGGTACCAGGAAGCACGACACGCCCTTGGCGCCGCTGTCTTCGCCGGTGCGCGCCATGACGATCAGCACGTCGGTGCTGCCGGCGCCGGAGATGAAGCACTTGCTGCCGTCGATCACGTAGTCGTCGCCGTCGCGCCGGGCACGGGTGCGCAGGTGGGCGGCGTCGGAGCCGGCATCCGGCTCGGTGAGGCAGTAAGAGGCCAGCAGCTCGCCGCTGACCAGGCGCGGCAGCCAGGCGTCCTTGAGCGCCTGGTCGCCGAACGAGGCGAGCATCCACGAGGCCATGTTGTGGATCGTGAGAAAGGCCGTGGTGGCGATGCAGCCGGCGGACAGTTGTTCGAAGATCAGCGAGGCGGACAGCCGTGACAGCCCGAGGCCGCCATCGTCTTCGTCGATGTACAGGGCCAGGTAGCCCTGTTCGGCCGCCCGCTTGATCACGTCCACCGGGAAGTGGTGGTCGCGGTCCCAGTCCGCCGCATGGGGCGCCAGCTCCCGCGTCGCGAAGGCGCGGGCGCTGTCTACCAGCAGGCGTTGTTCATCGCTGAGTTCGAAGTCCATAAGTCCTCATTGCAGGGTCAGGGGTTGGCCGGCGTTGCGCCGCTCGGCCTGCCATTCGGCAAGGCTGGGGGCCGCCTGGTTGGCGTCGAGTCGGTCGACGATTTCGAAGTAGTCCTGTTTCAGCGGGTCCTTGAGCACCTCGTCGCGCGCTTTCACTTTGACCGCGTAGACGGTTTGGATGTTCTGGTGGTCGAAGGCGCGCCACTCCTGGGTGTCCTTCAGCAACTGGTAGCGATGGCCTTCCAGGGCCTTGATCAGCGCTTCGCTGCTGAGGCTGTTGGCCCGCTTGGCGGCGTCGGCCCATTGGTAGACGATGCTGTAGGCCGAGGCGGCGGAGCTGGAGGGGTACATCTCGTAGCGTTTGGCGTAGTCGTTGACGAAGGCCTGGCCACGGGCGGATTTCTCCAGGGCCGGTACGCGCCAGGTCCAGGGCTCGGTGCCGATCACGCCTTCCATCAGACCCGGGCCTGCCTGCTCGACGATGCTCTGGGTCAGGTTGGGGGCGACGATCTGCATGCGCTCGGTGAGGCCCAGGTCCTTGGCGATGCGCATGGCGCGCACCAGGTCTTCGCCGAACAGCACCAGGGCCAGGACTTCGGCGTTGCTCGAGGCGGCCTGGGTCAGGGCGTCCTGGTAATCGGCCAGGCGTGCGCCGGGGAAGGGCACCTTGACGCTCGGGTGCTGCGCGCCGTCTTCGCTGTTGGTGGTCTGGCGCAGCGAGCTTTCGCTGGTGTGGCCCCAGGTGTAGTCGGCGGTGACGTAGAAGTAGCGCTTGTCCGGCAGGGTCTTGTGCAGGTACTGACCGAGCACGCGGGCGCTCATCCAGGCGTTGTTGCACTCGCGGAACATGTAGCGGTGGCCGTCCTTGCCGGTGGTGTCGTTGGAGTAGGTGAGGGTGCCGAAGTACAGCAGGCCGTGCTCGGCAGCGCGCTTGCCGGAGGCAATGGCCACGGCGCTGGAGGCGCCGCCGAAGAGCATGGCCGCACCTTCGCTGGCCAGTTTGTCGACGTTCTTGATGGCCTTGGACGGACGCGAGGCATCGTCCCGGCTGGACAGTCGCAGCGGACGACCCAACACCCCGCCCTGGGCGTTGATTTCGTCGATGGCCAGCAAGGCTCCGCGCATCTGTGCCAATCCTTCTTCCTTATACGACCCGGTGCGCGGGTAGTTGAGGCCCAGGGTGATGGGCTCGGCAGCTTGCGCACACAGGCTGAACCCGACCCAGAGGGCCAGGGCGGTAGTCAATCGTTGCATCGTGGTTCTCCTTGTTTTTGTTGTTGGAGCGAGGAGAACTTTTACGCGCTTGTACAGCTTTTCGAGTCGTCTTTTGGTCTAAGAAAACAGCGCTCCAGCCATGGAGTGGCCAGGTTATGGCCGGTATGTCGTGGCTGTTGCGCTGCATTGTGACGGACTCCGCTATTTCAGCTGGATAGTCATGTTCGGCCCGCCAGCGACGGGGCTTTCATCGAACCAGCGGCTGGTGACGGTCTTGGTCTCGGTGAAGAAGCGCACGCCCTGTTTGCCGTAGGCGTGCAGGTCGCCGTAGAACGAGCCTTTCCAGCCGGTGAAGGAGAAGAACGGCAGGGGTACGGGCACCGGCACGTTGATCCCCACCTGGCCGACTTCCACTGCGTGCTGGTAATGCCGTGCGGCGCCGCCGGAGCGGGTGAACAGCGAGGTGCCGTTGCCGTAGGGGCTGGCGTTGACCAGCGCGATCGCCTCGTCCAGGGTGTTGACCTCCATGCACACCAGCACCGGGCCGAAGATTTCCTCGCGGTACAGGCTCATGCGCGCGGTCACACCGCGGAACAGGGTCGGGCCCAGCCAGTTGCCGTTGGGGTAGCCGGGCACGCTGCACTGCGAGCCGTCGAGCAGGCACTCGGCGCCTTCCGCCTTGCCTTCGGCGATCAGGCGCAGCACCCGTTGCCGGGCCTGCTGGCTGATCAGCGGGCCGTAGGCGGCCTGGGCGTCGTTCCAGTAGCCGGGGCGCAACTCGGCCATCTGCGCGCGCAGCTCCTCGATCCACTGCTTCGATTCGCCGACGAATACCGCCACGCTGATCGCCATGCAGCGCTGGCCGGCGGCGCCGCAGCTGGCGCCGACCAGGTTGCTCAGCACCTGCTCCTTGTTGGCGTCGGGCAGGATCACCATGTGGTTCTTCGCGCCGGCGAAGGCCTGCACCCGTTTCAGGTGGGCAGTACCGGTGCGGTAGATGTGCTGGCCGACCGGCACCGAACCGACGAAGGAAATGGCGCGGATATCGGGGTGGGTCAGCAGGCTGTCGACCACCTCCCGGGCGCCGTGCAGCACCTGCAGCACGCCCTTGGGCGCGCCGGCCTCGATGAACAGTTCGGCCAGGCGGTTGGGGGTCAGCGGGTCCTGCTCGGACGGCTTGAGGATAAAGGTATTGCCGGCGGCGATGGCCAGGGGGAACATCCACAGCGGGATCATTGCCGGGAAGTTGAACGGGGTGACGCCGACGCACACGCCCAGGGGCTGAATCCAGCTTGACGTGTCGATGTCGCGGGCGACGTTCTCCACGGTCTCGCCCATCATCAGGCTGGCGATATTGGCCGCCTGTTCCACCACTTCGATGCCGCGCCAGACGTCGCCCTTGGCATCGGCCAGGGTCTTGCCGGTCTCGCTGGCCAGCAGCTCGGCGATCTCGTCGTGGTGTTCCTTGAGCAGATGCTGGTAGCGCAGCATCAGACGGGCGCGTTCCGGGACCGGCACCTCGCGCCAGGTGAGGAAGGCCGTCTTGGCGCTGGCAATGGCCGCCTCGATTTCTTCCGCGGTGGCCTTGGGCGCCAGGGCCAGGACGTCCTGGGTCGCCGGGTCGGTGACTTCGATGAACTCGCGGGTGCGGCTTTCACGCCATTCGCCGTCGATCAACTGGGCAATTGCCTTGCTCATCCCATCCTCCACTGCGGACCTCAGCGGGCCCGTTTGTTGTTTTGCCAGAGTTATAGCGGGGCGAGTAGGGCGGGGGAATTGACGATCTTGTGCGCTGGATGGACTATCTTGGGATAAGTACAACAACAAGAGAGCACCATGCGCTCCGCTGTCGAAACCTCCAACTGGCCCCTGCCGGCCAATGGCGTGCGCTTCATCACGCCGCCTCGCCTGCGCCGCCTGCTGGCCAGAAGCCCCCTGACACAGGGCTGCTTCCCGCTGGCACTGGGCTATTACCCCGAGGCGCAGGGGCATCGCATGAGCCGCCCGGCGCCGGACGATCACCTGCTGATCTACTGCCGCGCCGGCCAGGGTTGGCTGGAAACAGCGGATGGACGATTGATGGTTGGTGGTGGCGACCTGTTGCTGTTGCCCAAGGGCGCGGCCCACGCCTACGGTGCTGATCCCGACAAGCCCTGGACGATTTACTGGGTGCACTTCGACGGCGAGCTGGTGGCGGATTTCCTGCGGCCGCTGGGCAAGGGGCCGCTGTGGCGCATCGGCGTGCAGCCGCGGCTGCTGGCAGAATTCGATGCGCTGCTCAACGTGCGCAAGCAGGGTTTGAGCCTGCCGCACTTCATCTACGCCGCGCACCAGTTGCAGGCGCTGCTGACCTCGCTGGCGGTGCTGCCGGCGCGGGCCAAGCTGAAATCCGGGCGGGTGCTGGACGTGGACGCCGTAGAGGCGGTGATGCGCGCGCACCTGCATGATTCGCTGAACCTCGACGAGCTGGCGGCGCAGTTCAAGCTGTCGCGCTTCCACTTCGCCAAGACTTATCGCGACCTGACCGGCCACGCGCCGATCCAGGCCTTCATCCAGCTGAAAATGGCCCATGCCTGTCGCCTGCTCGACGAAGGCGGCCAGGGCATCCGCCAGGTCGCCGAGCAACTGGGCTACGAGGACGTGTATTACTTCTCGCGGCTGTTCCGCAAGGTGGTGGGCATGGCGCCCAGTCATTACCGGGCGCTGCACCAGGGCTAATGTGCCGGCTGCCCGGCCCTACACCCGGGCGATGGTCGCCAGGCCGGTGGCGACGATTTTCTCCTGGCCGTCGCGCAGGGCGAACACGTCGGCCCGGGTCACCACCTGGCGCTGTCCGGCCTTGATCACCTCGCCGCGGCAGATCAGCTTGTCGCCCAGTGCCGGAGCCAGCAGGTTGACCTTGTACTCGCTGGTGACCACGTCGCCGACCACACTGGCCGCGGCCCAGGCGCAGGTGCTGTCGATCATGAAGCCCACCACCGCCCCGTGGACGAAACCGTGGTGCTGGGTCAGTTCCTTGCGCGGCAGCACTTCCATCTCGATCCGTCCAGGGGCAAAAGCGGTGAGGCTGAAGCCGATCATCTGGGCGAAGGGCGAGTGCTCCAGAGCCTGTTCCAGGCGTTCGCGGGTCATGGCAACAGCGTTCATGGTCAGTCTCCGGAGGGGGATGTTTCCCAGTCTTGGCCGCGCCGGGCGATCCGGCAATCTGCATCCAGCGGTGTGATGGTCGGGCATCACGAGCGTGGCGTGCGCTACTGGAAATTACTCGGCGGCGCGACTTGCGTTGAGGCGCCGCCAGCCCCTAACGTACGGCCTTCGTTTTGTGTTCCAGGAATCACGCATGTCCGCTGCAGATAACGTCAAGCTCGAAGCCGGCTGGAAACAGGCCCTGCACGAGGAATTCGACAAGCCCTACATGAAGGCGCTGGGCGATTTCCTGCGGCAGGAGAAGGCCGCCGGCAAGGAGATCTACCCGCCGGGTTCGTTGATCTTCAATGCGCTGAATTCCACGCCGCTGGACCAGGTGAAGGTGGTAATCATCGGCCAGGACCCCTACCACGGTCCCGGCCAGGCCCACGGCCTGTGCTTCTCGGTGCAGCCGGGGGTGGCCACGCCGCCCTCGCTGGTGAACATCTACAAGGAGCTCAAGCGCGACCTGAACATCGACATCGCGCCCCACGGCTACCTGCAGTCCTGGGCGGAGCAGGGCGTGCTGCTGCTCAACACCTCGCTGACGGTGGAGCGGGCCAACGCCGGTTCCCATGCGGGCAAGGGCTGGCAGTTCTTCACTGACAAGGTGATCGAGGTGGTCAGCCAGCACCAGTCGCGCCTGGTGTTCCTGTTGTGGGGCAGTCATGCCCAGAGCAAGGAAAAGCTGATCGACACCAGCAAACACCTAGTGCTCAAGTCTCCCCATCCGTCGCCTTTGTCGGCGCACCGCGGGTTCATCGGCAATGGCCATTTCAGCCATACCAACAAGTTCCTGAATCAGCACGGGTTGCCCACTATCGACTGGCGCCTGCCGCCGCTCTAACCAGTGCTGCAGGCCTGTGCGGCGAGGTCGCGGTGCAGGTCGCGCAGGCGGTGGTCGAGGCGTTCGCGCTGCTTGGCGTCAGCACTGCCGAGCAGGTCGCTGAACAGGGTGGCCAGCGCTGCCCGGGTCTTCGGATAGGCCGCGCGGTAGGCGTCGGTGTAGAAGGCCTCGCGGTCCTGCAGCAGGCGCGTCATGCGTTCGCTGAAATCCGCACCCTTGCGTGCGTCCAGCGTCTGGCTGAACGCCTGCTGCCACTGCTGGCGGTTCTCCAGCCAGATCCGGTTCTGTTCGCCCAGCCCCGTTGACCATTGCAGGATGCGCGCCTGCTGCGCCTCGCTCAGCCGGCCGAACCAGGGACGCAGGCGTTCTTCCATGCGCTCGGCGCGCTCGGTGATCTGCACCGCCAGCTCGGGTTCGAGAAAGTCCTGGCGGTCCTCCTGGTTGTCTTCATCGATGGCCGCTTGGAGTTCGGCCACCTGTTTCGGGTTGAGGCCCTGCAGCAGCTCGATGGCGGTGGGGGTGATCTGCACGGCGATGCGTTTGACCGCGGCATCGAACTCGGCCAGCTGCTCGCCGAACTGCTCGGGGCTGGCGCCCTCGGGCTGCGCCAGCAGGGTTCTGGCGTGTTCCAGCAGGCCCAGGGTATGGGGCAGCTCGGTGCTGCAATGCCAGGCCAGGTGCGCCTGGATGCGCGGTTTGAGCCAGGCCTTCTGCTCGCTGGTAAGGGTCAGGTAGTCGTTCAGGCGCCAGGGAATCAGCCAGTCGAGGTTGCGGTAGGCCAGGCCGACGCTGCTGCAGGCGCTCAGCAGGCTCAGGATCAGGAGTAGCAGGAGCGGGCGTTTCATCCGTGCACGGCCTCGTTCAGGAAATGACCTGAGGTTAGACCGGTCGAGCAGGGCTGAGGTCGGGACTGAAATATCCGCTAAAAAAGAGCCCGCACGAAGGCGGGCTAAAGGAGGTTCGTGGCCACCACAGTGGCCCGTCCTCATGCGTTGCGTTGCCAGAACCGGAACAGGGGTTCGGCGAGGAACATCACCATGAACAGCCGCAAGGCCTGCAGGGCGGTGACCAGGGCCACCGACAGGTGCAGCGCTTCGGCGGTCAGGGACAGTTCGGTGATGCCGCCGGGCATCATGCCGAGCACCAGCGACACCGAATCGATGCCCGCCAGCCAGCCGATCAGGCCACCGCACAGTGCGGTGCAGACCATCGCCAGCAGGGTGAACAGCAGCACCCGCGCCAGGAAGCCCGGGGCGCTGCGGAAGAACGCCCGGTCGAAGTGACAGCCCAGGGCGCAGCCGATCAGCCACTGGCCGAACTGACCGACGCCCTGGGGCATGCCGATGTGCAGGTCGAAGGTGACGGCCGCCGCCGCGCACAGGGTCAGCGGGCCGAGCATCCACGGGTTGGGTTGCCCCGACTTGCGCCAGAGCACCGCCACCAGCGCGCCGGCCGGCAGCAGGATGGCCAGCCAGGTCCAGTCCACGGCGGCTGCCGGTGGTGGCTCCATGGCCGGCAGGCCCCAGGTGAACAGAGCTGGAATCAGCAGCACCACCAGCAGCAGGCGCATGCTGTGCGCCGCCGCGATGCGCGCCGGTTGCGCGCCATGGCGCAGGGACAGGTTGACCATTTCGCTGGCGCCGCCGGGCATGCTGGCGAAGAACGCCGTGGCCCGGTCGACCCCGGCGCGGCGCAGGCCGGCGATGCCGATGACGCTGAGCAGCAGGGTGGCGAGCACGCCGAGGACGATGATCGCCATGTTGCTCAGCACTTGTTCCAGCACCTCGCTGGTGAAGTGCAGGCCGATGCCGGTGGCCACCAGCCATTGACCGGCCTGGCGACCACCGGGCATCTCGCGGCTGAGCACGCCACTGCAGCGCAGGGCGATCACTGCCAGCAGCGAGCCGATGATCCATGGCAATGGCCAGCCGATGAGGCTGGCCAGGTACCCGCCGACCGCGCCCACCAGTGGCGTGAGCCACCAGTGACGCGGGTGTTTCGGGTTGAACGATGGGTCAGGCATTGGCCAGTTCGGCCTTGCGTTGACTGCGCTTGCGCCAGCTGCGGTAGAAGGGCAGGGCGATCATGCCGACGATCAGGGTCCAGACGCCCCAGGTGATCGGGCTGGCGAACAGGATGCCCAGCTCGCCGTTGGAGATCGACAGGGCGCGGCGCAGGTTCTGCTCCATCAGCCCGCCGAGGATGAAACCCAGCAGGATCGCCGACAGCGGGAAGTCCATCTTGCGCAGGATGTAGCCGGCGACCCCGATGCCGATCATCAGGTACAGGTCGAAGGCCGTGGCGTGGATTGCGTACACGCCGATCGAGGTGATGATGGCGATGGCCGGCACCAGCGCCCAGTAGGGCACGGCGAGGATCTTGGTGAAGATCTTGATCATCGGCACGTTCATCACGATCAGCATGATGTTGGCCACGAACAGCGAGGCGATCAGGCCCCAGACGATGTCCGGCTGGTCGCGGAACAGCAGCGGGCCCGGGGTGATGTTGTACAGGGTCAGGGCGCCGAGCATCACCGCGGTGGTGCCGGAACCGGGCACGCCCAGGGTCAGCATCGGCACCATGGAACCGCAGGCCGAGGCGCTGTTGGCGGTTTCCGGAGCGGCCAGGCCACGCAGGTCACCGTCACCGAACTTGTTGTCTTTCAGGGCCAGGCGTTTTTCGCTCATGTACGCCACGGCGCTGGCCAGGGTCGCACCGGCACCCGGCAGGATGCCCAGGAAGAACCCGACCGCGCCGCTGCGCAGGTTGGTGCCCAGCACCGACATCCCTTCCTTGACGTTGAACAGCATCCGGCCACTGGCATCCAGGGCCTTCTGGCCGTGGTGGGTGCGTTCCAGCAAGACCAGGATCTCGCTGACCGAGAACAGGCCCAGGACCAGCACCACGAACTGGATGCCGTCGCTCAGGCCGAGGCTGCCGAAGGTGAAGCGGTACACGCCGCTGTTGGAGTCGATGCCGACGCAGGACAGGAACAGGCCGATACAGGCGGCGATGGCCGTCTTCATCGGTTTGTTGCCGGCCATGCCGGCCAGGCAGACGATGGCGAACACCATCAGCACGAAGTACTCGGCGGGGCCGAAGGCCACGGCCCACTTGGCCAGCAGCGGGGCGAAGATCACCACGCCGCAGGTGGCCATCAGACCGCCGATGAAGGAGCTCCAGGCCGAGATGGACAGGGCCACGCCAGCCTTGCCCTGGCGCGCCAGCGGGTAGCCGTCGAGGGTGGTCATCACCGCCGAGGCTTCGCCCGGGATGTTCAGCAGGATCGAGGAAATGCGGCCGCCGTATTCGCAGCCCAGGTACACCGCGGCGAGCAGGATCAGCGCGGTTTCCGGCGGCAGGCCGAGGGCGAAGGCGATGGGGATCAGCAGCGCCACGCCGTTGATCGGGCCCAGGCCCGGCAGCAGGCCGACGACGGTGCCGATCAGTGTGCCGCACAGGGCGGTGAACAGGTTGTAGGGGCTCAGGGCAACGCCGAAGCCTTGGCCCAGGTAGGCGAATGTATCCATGGGTCAGATCTCCAGGCCGGACAGGATGCCGAGGGGCAGGGGCACATCGAGGACTTTGTCGAACAGCACGTACAGACCGATGGCCAGCGCCACGCCGGACACCACGCTGGCGATCCAGGTGCCTTCGTACAGGCGGGCCATGGCGATGCCGAAGACCAGGCTGGCGAGGATGAAACCGAGCGGTTCGAACAGGGCGGCGTAGATGGTGAGCAGCACCACGCAGCCGACCACCTTGCGAATGACGTGCCTGTCCAGCGGCGGCTCATCACTGTGCGCCGTGGCGCTGGCCGGTTTGGCCAGCAGGTAGATCGCCCCGAGCCCCATCAGGATCAGCAGCAGCATCGGGTAGGCGCGGGGGCCGACCGGCTCATAGGAGAAGGGGGCGTGGTAGCCCCAGGCAACGATGCCCAAGGCCACGCAGGCCAGGAGCAGCACCACACCGAATATTCGTTGAGACATGAGGAGGTCCTCGTGGTTTGCTGATGCCTGCGGGGTTTCTGGCGCGAACGACGCCAGCCCGTGAGCGCGCGGCTCCAGGCAGTTGAGGGGTGGAACGGTGTTGTCGTTGCGGTTCGTGGGAGGCGCTTCAGCGGCGATGGTCGCGGCTGAAGCGCCTCCCACCCAGGGTCACTGGATCAGGCCGAATTCCTGAGCCAGATCCTTGTACTGGGCGACCTGCTTTTTCACGTAGGCGTCCAGTTCGTCGCCGGTCATGGCGAAGGGGTACAGCTCGCGCTGCTCACGCAGCTTGGCGAAGTCTTCCGAGGCCAGCAGCTGGTCGAAGGAGTTCTTCCACCAGGTGTAGGCTTCGTCGCTGACCTTCGGGCCCAGGTAGAAGCCACGGATCACCGGCCAGACCACGTCGAAGCCCTGTTCCTTGGCGGTCGGGATGGACTCGACCACGTCGCCCGGCAGGCGCTCTTCGGAGAACACCGCGAGGATGCGCATGTCGCCGCTCTCGATGTGCGGCACGGAGTCGGAGATGTCGGTACTGGCGACCTGGATGTGGCCACCGAGCAGGGCGGTGGCCAGCTCACCACCGCCTTCCATTGCCACGTAGCGCAGTTCGCGCGGGTTGATGCCGGCGGCGCGGGCGATCAGGGCGGTCTGCATCCAGTCCTGGCTGCCGACGGTGCCGCCGGAGCCGATCACCACCTTGCCCGGGTTTTCCTTGAGTGCCTTGACCAGGTCGTCGAGGGTCTTGTACGGCGAGTCCTGGCGCACGGCCAGGGCGCCGTAGCTGGTGCCGACGCCGGCCAGCCACTTCACGGCGTTCTCGTCGAAACGGCCGAACTTGCCCTGGGCCAGGTTCAGCAGCGAGCCGCTGGAAAAGGCGGTGATGGTGCCGGCCTCGGACGGACGCTGGGCCACCACCGCGTTGTAGGCGACCGCGCCGACGCCGCCGGGCATGTAGGTCACGCGCATTGGCGATTTCAGCAGCTTGCCTTCCAGGAGGGCGCTCTGTGCCAGCTTGCAGGTCAGGTCGAAGCCGCCGCCCGGTGCGGCCGGGGCGATGCATTCGGGGCGGCGCGGCTCGTCGGCGAGCAGGGGGCCGGCGAAGGCCATGCAGGCCGCCGCCAGGGCAATACGCGAAAAGGCAGTTTTCATGGTGTTTTCCTCTGAATTCTTATTGTGGGTTACCAGATCGGCAGTGTGTAGCCGACGATGATCCGGTTTTCGTCCGCGTCCCGGGCGAAGTCGGAGCGGAAGCTGGCGTTGCGCAGGCGGACGTAGACGTCTTTCAGCGCGCCGCTCTGGACCACGTATTTGATTTCGGTGTTGCGTTCCCACTCGCCGCCGGTCTGGGTGCTGCCGGCGATCTTCGCGTCGTCGCCGCTGATGTAGCGGGTCATGAAGCTCAGGCCGGGGATACCGACCTTGGCGAAGTCGAAGTCGTAGCGGGCTTGCCAGGAGCGCTCGTCGGCGTTGGCGAAGTCGTTGATCTGCACGAAGTTGACCAGGAACGGGTCGCTGCCATCGATGTAGGCGAAGCCGGTGTCGCCGCTCATGTCCTGGTAGCCCAGGCCGAACTTGTGGCCGGCGATGGCGTAGCTGACCAGGCCGTTGAGGGCGCGGTTGTCGATCTTGCCGGCGTTGGAGGCGCCGGTGTCGTCGCTGATGCTCAGGCGCAGGTCGGCGGTGAGCACGCCGTTGCCTAGGGCGTGGGTGGTCTGCAGGCCGAAGAAGTGCTGGCGGTAGATGTCGTCCAGCTCGGCGAAGTAGTAGCGCCCGGTCACGCCCTTGCTGAAGGCGTAGTCGAGGCCGGCGAGGTCCAGGTGGTCGGCGGTGATGCCACCGGCGAAGCGCCCGTTCTTGCTGTTGAGCACGATGTCTTCGGAGTTGGTGGAAGCGCGGTCGATGACCTTGTCCAGGCGCCCGCCGGTGAAGGTCAGGCCGTCGAGTTCGGAGGAGGTCAGCAGGCCGCCTTCGAAGACCTGCGGCAGCAGGCGGCTGTCGCTGGCCTTGACCACCGGCAGTTCGGGGATGTGTGAGCCGTAGCGGAATTCGGTTTCGGAGACCTTGACCTTGGCGGTCATGCCCAGGCGGGCGAACTGATCCGGGGTGCCACCGTCATCCTGCACGGGCAGCAGATCGGTGCCGGTGCGGCCACCGCCGGAGTCCAGCTTGAGACCCAGCATGCCCAGGGCGTCGACGCCGAAGCCGACGGTGCCGTCGGTGTAGCCGGACTGGAGGTCGAGCAGGAAACCCTGGCCCCATTCCTCGCGCTTGTTCTGGCCAGTGCCTTCGCGGAAATCACGGTTCAGGTAGATATTGGTGGTCGTGAGGCTGGCGGAGCTGTCTTCGATGAAGGCGGCGTGGGCCGAGGGAGCGAGCAAGGCAGTGGATACAGCTAGGCTGAGCAGGTGAGCAGGCGAACGTGCCTGACGGGATGCGATGGGCATCGTGTGGTCTCCGTTTTTTGTTTTTGTCACGGCCGTGCACCACTGCGCGGACCGTTCTGGCGGGTGGATCGAGCCACCCTGGAGCGATGCTAGGGGGTGAAGCTTTCGCCAGCCTTTCAGCACTGAAAGTTTTTCCGGGCCGGCATTTGGGCGATTCACAGCGCAGGAGACGTCTGTAAACTCCTGCGCTCGAATCTACGGGCGACGGGGCCGATGACGGCCGACGGCGTCGATTCAGTTGGAGATGGCGATGCGAATTCTGCTGGTCGAAGATCACCCGCAGTTGGCTGAAAGCGTGGCCCAGGCGCTGAAGAGCGGCGGGTGGACGGTGGATGTCTTGCACGACGGGGTGGCGGCGGACCTGGCCCTGAGCAGCGAGGAATACGCCCTGGCGATCCTCGATATCGGGTTGCCGCGCATGGACGGCTTCGAGGTCCTGGCGCGCCTGCGCGAGCGGGGCAAGACCCTGCCGGTGCTGATGCTCACTGCCCGCGGCGAGGTGAAGGACCGGGTGCATGGCCTGAACCTCGGGGCTGACGATTACCTGGCCAAGCCGTTCGAGCTGAGCGAGCTGGAGGCGCGGGTCAAGGCGCTGCTGCGCCGCAGCGTGCTGGGCGGCGAGCAGGTGCAGCGTTGCGGCGACCTGGCCTATGACCTGAGCACCCGGCGCTTCAGTGTCGGCGAGGAGGTGCTCAACCTGACCTCCCGCGAACAGGCGGTGCTGGAGGCGATGATTGCCCGGCCCGGGCGGGTGATGAGCAAGGAACAACTGGCGGCCCAGGTGTTCGGCCTGGACGAGGAAGCCAGCGCCGACGCCATCGAAATCTACATCCACCGGGTGCGCAAGAAACTCGAAGGGGCGGCGGTGCGCATCGTCACCTTCCGCGGCCTGGGCTACCTGCTGGAGGCCGTGAGTGGATAAGCCGGGCAGCCTGCGCGGACGGCTGATCCGGCGGCTGGCCCTGCTGCTCACGGTGATCCTGCTGGTCAGCAGCATGAGCGCCTACTGGAGCGCCCGCCACGCCGCCGATACCGCCTATGACCGCACCCTGCTGGCCTCGGCCCGGGCGATTTCCGATGGCCTTTACGCGGTCGAAGGGACGCTCAGCGCCAACGTGCCCTACATCGCCCTGGACACCTTCGCCTACGACAGCGCCGGGCGCATCTACTACCAGGTGATCGGCCCCGGCGGCGAGCTGGTGTCCGGCTACGAAGACCTGCCTGCCGCACCGCCTGGCGCCCAACGCACCAACGATTATCCCGCGCTGGCCACGTTCTACGATGGCGAATACCGCCATCAGGGCGTGCGGGTGGTGAGCTTCCTGCAGCCGGTCAGCGAACCCGGCTTCACGGGCATGGTGGAAATCCGCGTGGCGGAAACCCAGGGCGCCCGCGAGCGCATGGCCCGGGACCTGCTCTATGGCACGCTGTGGCGCATGGGGCTGCTGGCATTCAGCGCACTGTTGCTGGTGTGGCTGGCGGTGAGCGCGGCGTTGCGCCCGCTGGATGCGCTGCGTCGCGCGGTGGCCGAGCGTGCCAGCGATGACCTGCAGCCGCTGCCCGATACGGGCTTGCCCCGGGAGTTGCTGCCACTGGTGAATGCCCTGAACCAGTTCAACCATCGGCTGCGCGGGTTGTTCGAGCGCCAATCGCAGTTCATTGCCGATGCCTCCCACGAGTTGCGCACGCCGCTGGCGGCGCTCAAGGCGCGGATCGAGCTGGGATTGCGCGCGCAGGAGCCCGAGGTCTGGCACAGCACCCTGCAGCAGGCGGCGCAGAACACCGATCGCCTGACGCACCTGGCCAACCAGTTGCTGTCCCTGGCGCGTATCGAAAGCGGTGCCCGGGCGATCGCCGAGGGCGGCGCGATGCGCCTTGACCTTAGCCAACTGGCCCGCGAACTGGGGCTGGCCCTGGCACCGCTGGCCCATGCCAGGGGCATCGCCCTGGCCCTGGAGGCCGAGCACTCGGTGTGGATACGCGGCGAGCCGACGCTGCTCAACGAACTGCTGTGCAACCTGGTGGACAACGCCCTGGCCCACACGCCGGAAGGCGGCAACGTGGTGCTGCGGGTGCTGGCGCCTGGTGTGCTGGAGGTGCAGGACGACGGGCCGGGGATTCCGGAGGACGAGCACGAGCGGGTGTTCGAGCGCTTCTACCGGCGCCGGGCCCAAGGCAGCGGCCTGGGATTGGCCATCGTCGGGGAGATCTGCCGCGCCCATCAGGCGGCCATCAGCCTGCATCAGGGGCAGCCACAGGGCTTGCTGGTAAGGGTCGAATTTTCCGGTCTGGGCGGTTGATCAGGGCGCCAGGCTCAGGGGCTGCTGGACGTCCAGCAGGTACTTGGCGATCTGGCCGCTGTCGCGCAGCTGGGCCAGCCCACGGTTGAAGCGTTGCATCCGCTCCGCGTTGCCGGGCACGGCCCGTGACAGCAGCAGGTGCAGGCTGTCGCGGCGCAGGGGCAGGGGGTGGAAGCTCAGCTGGGCCCGCTCGGCGGCGCTGAACTGCTGGTGCAGCAGGTCGAAGCCCACCACCTTGTCCAGCGGGAACAGGTCCACGCGTCCGGCCAGCAGTTGGCGAAAGCCCAGTTCATCGCTGGTGATGCGGTTGACGTCCAGGTGGCCGCTGGTTTCCGCCTGCTGGAAGGCCGTGCCGTAGTCGTAGCCACGGGTCGCGGCGATGCGCAGGCCCTGCAGGTCGGCCACGTGCTTCCAGTCGAAGGCCTGGCCTTTGCGGTGGAACAGGTAGTAGACGCTTTCGACCACCGGATCGCTGATGAAGAACAGCTGCTGGCGCTCTTCGCTGCGCAGCCACACGGCGGTGCCATCGCGCTGGCCGAGTTCGGCCATTTGCAGCGAGCGCGCCCAGGGGTGGAATTCCCACTCGACGTCGAGGCCTTCCAGGGCGAAGGCTTCGCGGATGATCCGCGAGGCGACACCCTGGTGCGGCAGGTGCTGGCCCAGGTAAGGGGACCATTCGCCATTGGTCAGGCGCAGGGGGGAGGCAGCCGCAAGGCCGCTGCACAGCAGACAGAGGATCAGCAGGAGCGAGCGCATGCGGTAGTTCCTTGAACCGGGCAGGGTTCGAGTCTAGTGGCAAAAAGCCGCATCCGCTCGCCGATGTTGGCTTACTGCAGCATGCTGGTCGCGGCTTCCATGGCGGCGGACAGGTCTTCGTCGGCCTGCATGTCGACGTTCGGGTCGAGGCCCAGCTTGCTGAACGCCGGCACCTTGCCCCAGTCCAGCTGGGTGTAGGGGTGCTCGCTGCCCAGGTAGCTCTGCAGGGTGGCGACCTGGACGATGTCCACGTAGTCGACCTTGGCGCTGTCGCGGGTGAAGTCCAGGTGCTGGCTCGGCACCATGGCGATCAGCTCGGGGAACTCCCAGGCGCGCAGGATCTTGTCGCCGATCACCGGGTGGATCTTCTCGATCACGTGGTTGAGGCTGATCGAGTCGGCCAGCAGTTCGCTGTGCTCTTCGGCATAGGTGAGGATCGGCAGCACGCCGATCTGGTGCACCAGGCCGGCCAGGGTCGCCTGGTCGGGCATCAGGCGGGTGTAGTGACGGCACAGCACGTGGCAGATGCCGGCGATCTCGGTGCTCTTGTTCCACACTTCGCGCATCTTGCGGTCGACCACGTCGCTGGTGGCCTGGAACATCTGCTCCATGGCCAGGCCGGTGGCCAGGTTGCAGGTGTAGTTGATGCCGAGGCGGCCGACGGCCATCTGCAGGTCGGTGATTTCCTTGTTGGTGCGCAGCAGCGGGCTGTTCACCACCTTGATGATGCGCGCGGTCAGCGCCGCGTCGTTGCCGATCACCTTGCTGATCTGCGGAATCCCGATGTCCGGGTCTTCGGCTGCCTCGCGGACCTTGAGGGCGACTTCGGGCAGGGTAGGCAGGACCAGCTCATCGTTGTCGATGGCGTGCAGCAGTTCCTGGAGGACTTTATCGGCAAGTTTGCTCATTGCGCGTTCTCTGTGGCAAATCGGCGGGGGAAGTGTAATCAGCGCTGGATTTCGCGGTTGCTATCCAGGGTGTACGGCAGATCGAGTAGCACCAACGGTTGTCCTTGCGGTGCGCCAAGGAAGACCCGGCCATCGGTGACGGCGTCTTCCTGCAGCACGGCGAGCAGCTCGATGCCGCTTTCGCCGCGGGCGGCCAGCACCACTTCGCCGACGCTGCTGCCGTGTACCGGCGAGAACAGCTCGGTAGCCGGGTCGGGCATGCGCTGGTCGTCCAGCTTCAGGCGGTACAGGCGACGCTTGAGTTTGCCCAGGTACTGCATGCGCGCGACGATTTCCTGGCCGGTGTAGCAGCCTTTCTTGAAGCTGACGGCGCCCAGGGCCTGCAGGTTGAGCATCTGCGGTATGAACAGTTCGCGGGTCTCGCCCAGCACCTGGCCGACGCCGGCGCGCACCTGGGCCAACAGCCAGGCATTCAGCGGTGCCTCCGCCAGTTCGGCGGTCAGTGCCTGCTGCAGGCGATCGCGGTCGGCGGCCGGCGCCCAGAGTTCGGCACGGCCATCGGCCAGGCGTACGGCCAGCAGGGTGTCGTTGCGGGCCACGCTGTCGGCTTCCGGCGGCAGCGCCAGGCCGAGAGCGGCCAGGACGTTGTCGCCACCCTTCAGGCCGAAGCGCACCCAGGCCTGGCTTTCATCGCCCAGCTTGGATTTGGAGAACACGGCATATTTCTGCAGGTCGATCTGTTGCGACTGCACCAGTTCGCTGGCCATGGCCATGAGGTAGCCGTCGGCGACGCTGACGATGCGAAAGCTCGACAGCATGCGGCCCTTGGGCGTGCAGCGGGCACCCAGGCTGGAGGTGGTGTCGTTCAGGTAGTTGAGGTTGCAGGTCAACTGGCCCTGGAGGAACTTGCTGGCATCGGGGCCGCGAACGGCGAGCAGGCCTTCGTGGCTGAGGGTGCAGAAAAACGCGGTGTCGGCCATGGGATAGGGGAATTCAGTGGCTAAAAGTCAGGGCACCCATCATAGAGTGCGGCCTGGGGCTTGTCAGCGATTGCCGTCATGCCGTGCGCATTGTTTGCCGGGTCCGTCGTCCGGCAAGGTCAACAGTTGGGTTTTTCGCCGGTATACTGCCGGGCCTTTTCACTGCCGGGCTATTGATAGGAACCCTTCCATGGTCGATTCGACAGAACTCAACCGCCTGTTCTGGCACAGCCGCCGCGGCATGCTGGAGCTGGACGTGCTGCTGGTGCCCTTCGTCAAGGAGGTGTACGCCACCCTCGATGCCGAGGACCAGGCGCGCTACCGCAAGCTGCTCGAGTGCGAAGACCAGGACATGTTCGGCTGGTTCATGCAGCGCGGCGAGCCGGAAGATGCGGACCTCAAGCGCATGGTTCGGATGATTCTGGATCGTGTCCAGCCCAAGTGACGGTTTCGAGTGCCACTGGCAGCCGTCCCGGTTGCTGCTGGCGCTCTACCTGATCCTGTTATCGCTGGCGTTGCTGGTCCTGGGGCTGATCGAGGCGCCGGGCTGGGTGATCGCCAGTGGTCTGGCCCTGTGCCTGGGGCATGCCTGCTGGGTCTTGCCGCGGCACATCCTGCTCGGTTCGCCCCGGGCCTTTCGCCGTTTGCGCCGTGACACTGGTGGTTGGCAGGTGTGGAGCGAGGAGGCCGGGTGGCAGCCGGTCCAACTGCGCCCGGACAGCCTGGCTCTGCCATTTGCCGTGGTGCTGCGTTTTCGCCTGGTGGGGGAGCGTCGCGTGCGCGGCCTGTGCATTGTGCGTGACGCCATGGCGGCGGATATGCACCGCCGCCTTCGCGTACGCCTGAAGTTCAGTCGCCGAAGGTGGGCGGCACCAGAATAGTGTCGCGGGCCTCGGGCAACTGCTCGGGGTAGTCCAGGGTGTAATGCAGGCCGCGGCTTTCCCGGCGCTGCATGGCCGAATGAATCATCAGCTCCGCCACCTGGGCCAGGTTGCGCAGCTCGATCAGGTCCCGGCTCACCTTGTAGTTGCTGTAGAACTCATCGATCTCGTCAAGCAGCAGGCGCACCCGGTGCTCGGCCCGTTGCAGGCGCTTGTTGGTGCGCACGATGCCCACGTAGTCCCACATGAAGCGCCGCAGCTCGTCCCAGTTGTGCGCGATGATCACGTCTTCGTCCGAGTCCGTGACCTGGCTGGCATCCCAGCTGGGCAGGTCGCTGGGCACGGCCACGTCGTCGAACTGGGCCACGATGTCCGCGGCCGCCGAGCGGGCGTAGACGAAGCACTCGAGCAGCGAGTTGCTGGCCATCCGGTTGGCACCGTGCAGGCCGGTGAAGCTGGTTTCGCCGATGGCGTAGAGGCCGGGCACGTCGGTCTGGCCGTTCTGGTCGACCACCACGCCACCGCAGGTGTAGTGGGCCGCGGGGACCACCGGAATGGGCTCGCGGGTGATGTCGATGCCGAAGTCCAGGCAGCGTTCATAAACGGTGGGGAAATGCGTGGTGATGAACTCGGCCGGCTTGTGGCTGATATCCAGGTACACGCAGTCCACGCCCAGGCGCTTCATCTCATGGTCGATGGCCCGGGCGACGATGTCGCGCGGGGCCAGCTCGGCGCGCTCGTCGAAACGCTGCATGAAGCGCTTGCCATTCGGCAGCTTGAGCAGGGCGCCTTCGCCACGCAGGGCTTCGGTGATCAGGAAACTCTTGGCCTGGGGGTGGTACAGGCAGGTCGGGTGGAACTGGTTGAACTCCAAGTTGCCGACCCGGCAACCGGCGCGCCAGGCCATGGCGATGCCGTCGCCGCAGGCACCGTCCTGATTGCTGGTATAGAGGTAGACCTTGGCTGCGCCGCCAGTGGCGAGGATCACGAAGCGCGCGCGGTAGGTGTCGACCTCGCCGCTGTTGCGATTGAGCACGTAGGCGCCGAGGCAGCGCTGGCCCGGCAGACCGAGTTTGCGCTCGGTGATCAGGTCGACCGCGACCCGCTGTTCCAGCAGCTCAATATTGGGGCGCTGTCGGGCCTGCTCCAGCAGGGTGTTGAAGATTGCCGCACCCGTGGCATCAGCGGCGTGAATGATGCGCCGGTGGCTGTGGCCGCCTTCGCGGGTCAGGTGGAATTCGAAGCCGCCATCTTCACGGCTGTGCTGATCGTCGCGGGTGAAGGGGACGCCCTGGTCGATCAGCCACTGGATGGCTTCGCGGCTATGCTCGACGGTGAAGCGCACGGCGTCTTCACGGCACAGCCCGCCACCGGCGTTCAGGGTGTCGGCGACATGGGATTCTACGGTGTCGGTGTCATCCAGCACGGCGGCGACGCCGCCCTGGGCCCAGTAGGTCGAGCCGTTGGAAAGGTCGCCCTTGCTCAGCACGACGACGCGCAGATGGGCAGGCAAGGTCAGCGCCAGTGTCAAGCCAGCCGCACCGCTGCCGATGACCAGAACGTCGTGTTGGTAATGTTGGCTCATGTCCGGATTCCGCAAGTAAGCGGCCCCTAGTATATAGAGGGGTTGAACGGCACAATAGCCGGCTTATGGCCGACGGTGGGGCTTAGGAACTTTCTTAGCGTTACAGGTTCCAAAAGCGGTCGCCCAGAGAGGGACAGTGTTTGCTGTGTCGTGGTGGTTGCAGGTTCTTATAGGACTGCGGGGCGGCAGAGCAGGCGAATCTAAGACAATTCCGCAGCGAGGCAGAGCCTCTGCTGCGTTGTTCCGTGCAGGATCGAAAGGATTCTGCAGGAAGCTTGTTCGGAGGGGAGAACTTTTGCGCAACGCCCGAGTCTATTCTGGCAAGCCAACTTGCTGGCCGATGCTGAACCCCTTTGAATTCAATGAGGAGTGTTCATGCTGACCCAGGAAGAAGATCAGCAGCTGGTCGAGCGCGTGCAGCGCGGTGACAAGCGAGCGTTTGATCTGTTGGTGCTGAAGTATCAGCACAAGATCCTCGGGTTGATCGTGCGTTTCGTGCACGACACCCATGAGGCTCAAGATGTGGCGCAGGAAGCTTTCGTAAAAGCTTACCGGGCGTTAGGGAATTTTCGCGGTGACAGTGCGTTCTATACGTGGCTGTATCGCATCGCCATCAACACTGCGAAGAACCATCTGGTTTCGCGCGGTCGGCGTCCGCCGGATAGCGATGTGAGCTCTGAGGATGCGGAGTTTTACGATGGTGACCATGCCCTCAAGGACATCGAATCACCGGAACGTGCGTTATTGCGGGATGAGATCGAAGCCACTGTGCATCGTAGCATCCAGCAGTTACCAGAAGATTTGCGTACCGCGCTAACGTTACGCGAATTCGATGGTCTGAGTTACGAAGACATTGCCAGCGTCATGCAATGTCCAGTGGGTACAGTGCGTTCACGGATTTTCCGGGCACGCGAGGCTATTGATAAATCCCTGCAACCTCTGTTGCAGGAAACCTGAGACAGCGGCTACAGCCAAGAGAGGAACCGCCATGAGTCGTGAAGCCCTGCAGGAATCGCTGTCCGCGGTGATGGATAACGAAGCGGATGAATTGGAATTGCGGCGTGTGCTCAGTGCGAGCGACGACGCCGAAATGCGCGCTACCTGGTCGCGTTACCAGATCGCTCGTGCCGTGATGCACAAAGAGCTGCTGGAGCCGCGTCTGGATATCGCTGCTGCCGTTTCCGCTGCCCTGGCTGACGAAGCCGTGCCGGTTGCTGACAAGGCCTCCCGTGGCCCATGGCGCATGGTCGGTCGTGTGGCGGTAGCTGCCTCGGTAACTGTCGCTGTACTGGCCGGTGTTCGCCTGTACAACCAGGACGACGTAGCCGGTGCGCAAATGGCCCAGCAGGCGGCTCAACCGGCTCTGGCTGTTCCGCAGCTGCAAGGCCCGGCCATGCTGGCAGGTTTCAACGTGTCGGAAGGCGAGCAGGCAGCGGTCAGCACCGTTTCCGGTGAAGCCGAGTCTGGCTGGCACGAGCAGCGTCTGCCGGCGTACCTGCGCCAGCATGCGCAGCAAGGCGCGATCAACGGCACTGAAAGCGCACTTCCCTATGCACGTGCAGCCAGTCTGGAAGACCGTTAAGGAGGCGCATGCGCTTTATTCCTTTTACCGCCCTTCTGGTCGGTAGTTGGCTGGCACTGCCGGCCGCTGCCGCCGAGGCGCAGAACTGGTTGCAACGTTTGGCGGATGCCGAACGGTCCCAGAGTTTTCAAGGTACTTTCGTCTACGAACGCAATGGCAGCTTCTCTACCCACCGCATCTGGCACCGGGTAGAGGAGGGTGGCGGTGTGCACGAGCGCCTGCTGCAGCTCGATGGCCCCGCCCAGGAAGTGGTGCGGGTCAACGGCCAGGCGCAATGCGTGAGTGGCAGCCTGTCCGACCAGGTGATCGATGGCCAGGCCTGGCCGGCCCGCGAACTGAACGCCGCCCAGCTGGCCGAATGGTACGAGTTGCGAGTGATCGGTGAATCACGGGTCGCTGGCCGCAAGGCCGTCGTTCTTGGCCTGTTGCCGCGTGACCAGCACCGCTACGGCATCGAACTGCATCTAGATGAAGCCAGCGGTCTGCCGCTGAAATCCCTGCTGATCAATGACAAGGGGCAGTTGCTCGAACGCTTCCAGTTCACCGAGCTGGATGTTGCCGTGGCGCCTGAACCCGACGCGCTGCAGCCCACCGCCAGCTGCCGTCCGGTGCGCATTACCGAGGCCAGCTCGACGGTCGCCGGTAACTGGCGTTCCGACTGGCTGCCGCCTGGTTTCGAGCTGCGCACCATCAGCCAGCGCCAGAGCCCGGCGTCCGACGAATCGGTCGCCTGCCTGGTGTACGACGATGGCCTGGCGCGGTTCTCGGTGTTCCTCGAGCCGCTGCATGGCATCACGGTCGAAGACGCCCGCACGCAGCTCGGACCGACCGTTGCCGTGTCGCGCCGCCTGAAGACCGACGACGGCGACGTCATGGTCACGGTGGTGGGTGAGATTCCACTGGGGACGGCCGAACGGGTCGCCCTGTCGATGCGCACCAACGGCACTGAGGTGCAGGCGGTCCAATGATCGGGGAGTGGGGGGCGAGCCGTGGTAGAGGATTCGAGCGTACGCCGGGTCTGAATGCTGCGCGGCTCGACCCGCACCGCATCCCGCGCAATCAAACCGGCGGGAGACACCCGTGATGGTTGTTGCAAGCAGGGCAGGGCGGGATGCATTCCCGCCTTTTCTTGTGCTGTTCGTCTTGGCCGTCCTGGCCGATTCCTTTTTCCCGGGCCACCCTGGGGAAGTTCTGTCTGTATGCGTAGGGCTGTTCGTCGTCGGGGCTGGCGTGCGCTGTTGCAGTGCGCGTCTTTTCGGCGATGCGGCTCATCGGCCTGTGTTTTTGCGGGCTTCGTGTGCTGTCGCAGCTTTTTGAGTCTCTTGGCTTGTGTTGTTCTGGATGGGGAGTTGTAGCCGATGCCTAGCCTGAAACGTTCTTTTATCTTTTTGTTCGCCACCCTGATGCTGGGGCAGGCGGTGTCCGCGCAGGCGGATCTGCCTGATTTCACCCAACTGGTCGAGGAAGCCTCGCCAGCGGTGGTGAATATCAGTACCCGGCAGAAAGTGCCGGACCGCGTGGCGTCCGGAGGTCAGGCCATGCCTGATCTCGAAGGGTTGCCGCCGATGTTTCGCGAGTTCTTCGAGCGCAATATTCCGCAGGTGCCGCGCTCGCCGGGCGGCCGCCAGCGTGAGGCGCAATCGTTGGGCTCGGGCTTCATCATTTCCGCCGACGGTTACGTGCTGACCAACAACCACGTGGTGGCCGATGCCGATGAAATCATCGTGCGCCTGTCCGACCGCAGCGAGCTGGAAGCCAAGCTGATCGGGGCCGACCCGCGCAGCGACGTCGCCTTGCTCAAGGTCGAGGGCGAGAACCTGCCGACCGTCAAGCTCGGCAAGTCCGAAGATCTCAAGGTCGGCGAGTGGGTGCTGGCGATCGGTTCGCCGTTCGGTTTCGACCACTCGGTAACCGCCGGTATCGTCAGCGCCAAGGGTCGTACCCTGCCGAACGAGAGCTACGTGCCGTTCATTCAGACCGACGTGGCGATCAACCCGGGTAACTCGGGCGGTCCGCTGTTCAACCTGGCTGGGGAAGTGGTGGGCATCAACTCGCAGATATTCACCCGTTCCGGCGGCTTCATGGGCCTGTCCTTCGCCATTCCGATGAGTGTCGCGATGGATGTGGCCGACCAGCTCAAGAGCGACGGCAAGGTCAGCCGCGGCTGGCTGGGCGTGGTGATCCAGGAAGTGAACAAGGATCTGGCCGAATCCTTTGGCCTGGACAAGCCGGCCGGCGCCCTGGTAGCCCAGGTGCTGGACGACGGTCCGGCGGCCAAGGGCGGCCTGCAGGTCGGTGACGTGATCCTCGCGCTGGATGGCAAGTCGATCATCATGTCCGGCGACCTGCCGCACCTGGTCGGCAGCATGAAACCGGGCAGCAAGGCGGTGCTGGACGTCGTTCGCGACGGTTCGCGCAAGAAGCTGACCCTGACCATCGGTGCGCTGCCCGAAGATGGCGATGCCATTGCCAGCACGCCGGCCGGTGGTGGCGAGGCCGCCAGCAACCGCCTTGGCGTCAAGGTGGCCGAGCTGACCGACGAGCAGAAGAAGAGCCTGGACCTGAAGGGCGGTGTGGTGATCAGCGAAGTGCTGGATGGCCCGGCGGCGCTGATCGGCCTGCGGCCTGGCGATGTGGTCACGCACCTGAACAATCAAGCCATCGGCTCGGCGAAGACCTTCACCGAGGTCGCCCAGTCCCTGCCGAAGAACCGCTCCGTGTCGATGCGCGTGCTGCGCCAGGGGCGCGCCAGCTTCATTACCTTCAAACTGGCCGAGTAGGTTTGGCTGAATAAGTCTGGCCGAGCAGGCCTGGCTGAACAGCCTCCAAGGCACTGAAAAAGGGCGACTTCGGTCGCCCTTTTTCATGCGCGCCGATAGGCGCCTGGGCGTGACGTGCGGGGCGTCAATCGGGTACACTCCGCGGCTATTTTCGGCGGGCAGTCGCCTGCGGCCTTTTCGAGTGTTGTCCTGTGAGTGACCTGAGTCATATCCGCAATTTTTCCATCATCGCCCACATCGACCATGGCAAGTCGACCCTGGCTGACCGTTTCATCCAGATGTGCGGTGGCTTGGCCGATCGCGAGATGGAGGCCCAGGTGCTCGATTCCATGGACCTGGAGCGTGAGCGCGGGATCACCATCAAGGCCCACAGCGTCACCCTGTATTACAAGGCGCAGGACGGCAAGACCTACCAGCTGAATTTCATCGACACCCCCGGGCACGTCGACTTCACCTACGAAGTCAGCCGCTCGCTGGCAGCCTGCGAAGGCGCGCTGCTGGTGGTCGATGCCGGCCAGGGCGTCGAGGCGCAGTCGGTCGCCAACTGCTACACCGCCATCGAGCAGGGCCTCGAGGTCATGCCGGTGCTGAACAAGATGGACCTGCCTCAGGCCGATCCGGATCGCGTCAAGGACGAGATCGAGAAGATCATCGGCATCGACGCCACCGACGCCGTGGCCTGCAGCGCCAAGAGCGGCATGGGCGTCGACGAGGTGCTCGAGCGCCTGGTGCAGACCATCCCTGCGCCGGAAGGCGAGATCGAGGCGCCCCTGCAGGCGCTGATCATCGACTCCTGGTTCGACAACTACCTGGGCGTCGTCTCCCTGGTGCGCGTGCGTCACGGCCGCGTGAAGAAGGGTGACAAGATCCTGGTGAAGTCCACCGGCAAGGTGCACCTGGTCGACAGCGTCGGCGTGTTCAACCCCAAGCACACCCAGACCGCCGACCTCAAGGCGGGCGAAGTGGGCTTCATCATCGCCAGCATCAAGGACATCCACGGTGCGCCGGTGGGTGACACCCTGACCCTGAGTTCGACGCCGGACGTCGAAGTCCTGCCCGGTTTCAAACGCATCCAGCCGCAGGTCTATGCCGGCCTGTTCCCGGTCAGCTCCGACGATTTCGAAGACTTCCGCGATGCCCTGCAGAAGCTGACCCTCAACGATTCCTCGCTGCAGTACTCGCCGGAAAGCTCTGACGCGCTGGGCTTCGGCTTCCGTTGCGGTTTCCTCGGCATGCTGCACATGGAGATCATCCAGGAGCGCCTCGAGCGCGAATACGACCTGGACCTGATTACCACCGCGCCGAGCGTGATCTTCGAGGTCGTGCTCAAGACCGGCGAAACCATTTACGTCGACAACCCGTCCAAGCTGCCGGATGTCTCCTCGGTCGAGGATTTCCGCGAGCCGATCGTGCAGGCGACCATCCTGGTGCCCCAAGAGCACCTGGGCAACGTCATCACCCTGTGCATCGAGAAGCGTGGCGTGCAGCGCGACATGCAGTTCCTCGGTTCCCAGGTTCAGGTTCGCTACGACCTGCCGATGAACGAAGTGGTGCTCGACTTCTTCGACCGCCTGAAATCCACCAGCCGTGGCTATGCCTCCCTGGACTACCATTTCGACCGCTACCAGTCGGCCAACCTGGTCAAGCTGGACGTGCTGATCAATGGCGACAAGGTTGATGCGCTGGCGCTGATCGTGCATAAGGACAATGCCCACTACAAAGGTCGGGCATTGACCGAGAAGATGAAGGATCTGATTCCTCGGCAGATGTTCGACGTGGCAATCCAGGCCGCCATCGGCGGTCAGATCGTGGCGCGTACGACTGTCAAGGCTCTGAGAAAGAACGTCCTGGCCAAATGCTACGGTGGTGACGTAAGCCGTAAGCGTAAGCTGCTGGAAAAGCAGAAGGCCGGTAAGAAGCGCATGAAGCAAGTGGGCAACGTGGAAATTCCACAGGAAGCCTTCCTTGCCGTACTGAGGTTGGATAGCTAGGGCCTATGTCATTTAATTTCCCGTTGTTGCTGGTCATCGCCGTCTTCGTGTGCGGCGCTCTGGCCTTGTTCGACCTGGTATTCCTGGCGCCACGCCGTCGTGCGGCGATTGCCAGCTATCAGGGCCAGGTCGGCCAAGCCGACGACGCGGTGATTGAGCGCCTGAACAAAGAGCCGCTGCTGGTGGAATACGGCAAGTCGTTCTTCCCGGTGCTGGCGATCGTTCTGGTGCTGCGTTCGTTCCTGGTCGAGCCGTTCCAGATTCCGTCCGGTTCGATGAAACCGACCCTGGAAGTGGGCGATTTCATCCTGGTCAACAAGTTCGCCTATGGCATCCGCCTGCCGGTGCTGGACACCAAGGTCATCGACGTGGGTGATCCGCAACGTGGCGATGTCATGGTGTTCCGCTACCCCAGCGACCCGAACATCAACTACATCAAGCGCGTGGTTGGCCTGGCCGGTGATCGCATTCGCTACACCAGCGACAAGCGCCTGTACATCAACGACACGCTGGTGGCCGAGACCCTGATCGGCGAAGAGCCGCGCAGCCTGGGCAGCGCCACGCTGTACAATGAGCAGTTGGGCGAGGCCGAGCACCAGATCCGCAAGGAAATGAAACGCTACCGGGTCGAGCCGGGTCGTGAGTGGGTGGTGCCGGAAGGGCATTACTTCATGATGGGCGACAACCGCGACAACTCGAACGACAGCCGTTACTGGAATGACCCGAGCATTCCGAAGGACGTGCTGGGCATGGTGCCGGACCGCAATATCGTCGGCAAAGCCTTTGCCGTGTGGATGAGCTGGCCCGATCCGAAGCTGCGCAACCTGCCCAACTTCTCCCGCGTCGGCCTGATTCACTGACGGCCTGCTGATTCTGTGGCGCTGTTCAATGCAGCGCCACGCGCTATATATAGTCTTGCAGTGCGTTAAAAAAACAAACTCGAACTTTGGAATCAAACTATGACATTTGCGCGCTCGCAAAAAGGTTTGTCGATTCTCAGCTGGCTGGTGGTGCTGGCGGTCCTGGCGTTCCTGGCCAGTACCGCGTTCAAGGTGCTGCCGCACTACCTCGACTACATGTCGATGGAAAAGATCATCACCTCGGTCGAAACCGATAAAGCCTCGGATATCCGCACGGTCGGCGACTTCTACACCCACGTCAGCAAGGGTATGACGGTCAACAGCATCCGCGACCTGAAACTGGAAGACGTATTGACGGTGACCGTCGAGAACAACGAGTTCCTCGCCCACCTGAAGTACGAAAAGCGCGAGCCGATGATCGAGAACCTCGATCTGGTGGTGCATTTCGACAAAGAATTCCGCGTGCGCATGCCGTGAGTTCTTCGTTAGGCCGCCTCGAGCGTCAGCTCGGTCATACGTTCAAAGACCAGGATCTGATGATCCTGGCCCTCACTCACCGCAGTTTCGCCGGGCGCAACAACGAGCGCCTGGAGTTCCTTGGGGATGCCATCCTCAACTTCGTGGCCGGCGAGGCGCTGTTCGAGCGCTTCCCGCAGGCCCGTGAAGGCCAGCTGTCGCGCCTGCGCGCGCGCCTGGTGAAGGGCGAGACCCTGGCGGTGCTGGCCCGTGGTTTCGACCTGGGCGAATACCTGCGCCTGGGCTCGGGCGAGCTGAAAAGCGGCGGCTTCCGCCGTGAGTCGATTCTCGCCGATGCCCTGGAAGCCCTGATCGGTGCCATCTACCTGGATGCCGGCATGGACGTCGCCCGCGAACGCGTGCTCGCCTGGCTGACCACCGAACTGGACGGCCTGACCCTGGTCGATACCAACAAGGACCCGAAAACCCGTCTGCAGGAATTCCTGCAGTCGCGTGCCTGCGAGTTGCCGCGCTATGACGTGGTGGACATCCAGGGCGAGCCGCACTGCCGGACGTTCGTCGTCGAATGTCAGGTGACTTTATTGAATGACAAGACCCTGGGACAGGGCGCCAGCCGTCGCATCGCCGAACAGGTTGCCGCTGCCGCCGCGTTGATCGCCCTGGGTGTGGAGAATGGGAATGACTGATTCACCTGCAACACGCTGTGGCTACGTCGCCATCGTCGGCCGGCCCAACGTGGGCAAGTCGACGCTGCTCAACCACATTCTCGGCCAGAAACTGGCCATCACCTCGCGCAAGCCGCAGACCACGCGGCACAACATGCTCGGGATCAAGACCGAAGGCGAGGTGCAGGCGATCTACGTCGACACCCCCGGTCTGCACAAGAACAACGAAAAAGCCCTCAACCGCTACATGAACAAGAACGCGGCCTCGGCGCTCAAAGACGTCGACGTGGTGATCTTCGTGGTGGACCGCACCCGCTGGACCGACGAGGACCAGATGGTGCTCGAGCGCGTGCAGTACGTGCAGGGGCCGGTGATCCTGGCGATCAACAAGACCGACCGCATCGAGGACAAGGCCGAGCTGATGCCGCACCTCGAGTGGCTGGCCCAGCAACTGCCCAATGCCGAGATCGTACCGGTGTCGGCGCAGCAGGGGCACAACCTCGATACCCTGGAAAAGCTGGTGGGCGACCGCCTGCCGGAAGGTGTGCACTTCTTCCCCGAAGACCAGGTGACCGACCGTTCCAGCCGCTTCTTCGCCGCCGAACTGGTGCGCGAAAAGATCATGCGCCAGCTCGGCGCCGAGCTGCCGTACCAGATCACCGTGGAAATCGAGGAATTCAAGCGCGAAGGGCGCATCCTGCACATCCACGCCTTGATCCTGGTCGAGCGTGACGGCCAGAAGAAAATCATCATTGGCGACAAGGGCGAACGCATCAAGCGCATCGGCCAGGAGGCGCGCAAGGACATGGAGGTGATGTTCGACTCCAAGGTCATGCTCAACCTCTGGGTCAAGGTCAAAGGCGGCTGGTCGGACGACGAGCGCGCCCTGCGGTCCCTGGGTTTCGACGACATCTGAGAACCTCTCCTGCGCCCGCCGTGTGTTGGCCCTGCTGTGCTGGATATCGAATCCACCCCAGGCAGGGCGTGACCCGCGGCCGCCATTACGAGTAGCCACCCACCATGCTCCCGGTCAGCCAGCCCGCCTATGTCCTGCACAGCCGCGCTTACCGGGAAACCAGTGCCCTGGTCGACTTCCTCACGCCTCAGGGCCGCTTTCGTGCGGTGCTGCGCGGTGCCCGGGGGCGAGCCGGCAGTCTGGCCCGACCGTTCGTGCCGCTGGATATCGAATTGCGTGGCCGCGGTGAGCTGAAGACCGTCGGCCGCCTGGAAGCCAATGGCATCCCCCACCTGTTGAGCGGCGAGGCACTGTTCAGCGGCCTGTACCTCAACGAGTTGCTGATTCGCCTGCTGCCCGCCGAAGACCCGCACCCGACCATGTTCGAGCATTACGCCGCCACCGTGCAGGCGCTGGCCGCTGGCCGGGCGCTGGAACCGCTGCTGCGTTCGTTCGAATGGCGTTTGCTGGACGAGCTGGGCTATGGTTTTGCCCTGGACATCGATCTGCATGGCCAGCCGATCGTCGAAGGCGGCCTGTACCGCCTGCAGGCCGATGCCGGCCTGGAGCCGGTGGCTCAACTGCAGCCCGGCCTGTTCCAAGGCGCCGAGCTGCTGGCCATGGCTGAGGCGGATTGGTCCGCACCCGGCGCCCTGGCTGCCGCCAAGCGCCTGATGCGCCAGGCCCTGGCCCCCCATTTAGGCGGTCGACCCCTGGTCAGCCGCGAACTCTTCATGACGCTCAAGGAGCCGACCCGTGACTGATGCCAATCGTATTCTGCTGGGTGTGAACATCGACCATGTGGCCACCCTGCGCCAGGCCCGGGGGACGCGCTACCCCGACCCGGTCAAGGCCGCCCTGGACGCCGAGGAGGCCGGTGCCGACGGCATCACCGTGCACCTGCGCGAAGACCGTCGGCACATCCAGGAGCGCGACGTGCGCCTGCTCAAGGAGGTGATGCAGACGCGGATGAACTTCGAGATGGGCGTCACCGAGGAGATGCTCGCCTTCGCCGAGAGCATTCGCCCCGAGCACGTGTGCCTGGTGCCGGAAACCCGCCAGGAGCTGACCACCGAAGGCGGCCTGGACGTGGCCGGACAGGAGGCGCGGATTCGCGCGGCAGTGGAGCGCCTGAGCAAGATCGGTTGCGAGGTCTCGCTGTTCATCGACGCGGACGAGCAGCAGATCGCTGCCTCCAAACGGGTTGGTGCGCCGGCCATCGAGCTGCACACCGGACGTTACGCCGATGCCCACACCCCGGAAGAGGCGGCGCGCGAATTGGCGCGGATTCGCGATGGCGTGGCGTTCGGCCTGGAGCACGGCCTGATCGTCAACGCCGGGCACGGCCTGCACTACCACAACGTCGAGCCGGTGGCGGCGATCCCCGGAATCAACGAGCTGAACATCGGTCACGCCCTGGTGGCCCATGCCCTGTTCGTCGGTTTCAAGCAGGCCGTGGCGGAAATGAAAGGGTTGATCGTGGCGGCCGCGCAACGCGGCTGACCGACCGCTGGGCAGGGCGGCGATGCCCTGTCTGCAGTGAATCACTCAGCGGTAGGCACCGAATGCCTGGATCAGCTGGGCGGCCAGGGCCTCGGCGGGGTCTTCGCGGTTGCTGCCGCGCATCAGCTTGATGTGGAAATCCCCCAGGGGCGGCAGATCATGTTCCTCGCCCAGGCGTTTCAGGGGTGCCTTGATCAGGCTCTGGGGGAACGGCGCGATGGCCAGGTCGGCGAGCATGGCCGCTTCCTGCCCGGCGCATTGCTCGCAGGAATAGGCGATGCGGTAGTCCCGCCCCCTGCGATCCAGGGCATCCAGCGCCATTCGCCGCCAGGCGCACCCGGTGCTGGCCAGGGCCAGAGGCAGGGGTGTGCGCTGAACCGCCAGGCCGCCGTCGCGCCCGGCCCAGACCAGAGACTCGGTGTAGATGATTTCGCCCCGCGAGTCGTCCATACCGTCATTGCCGGCATTGACCAGCGTCAGGTCCAGTTCCCCGGCATCGAGGCGTTCGATCAAATCCACGCTGCGTCCCGCTGATACTTCCAGTTGCACCGCCGGGTGGCTGCGGGCGAACAGCGTCAGCACGCTGGGCAGCACCGGCGTGCCCAGGTCGTGGGGAATGCCGAAGCGCAGCCGACCGGACAGCGCCGGCGTGAGGAAATGGGCGACCGCTTCTTCATTGAGCTTGAGCAGACGCCGGGCATAACCCAGCAGCACTTCGCCGTCTGGCGTCAGCTGGACGCGCCGGGCCTCGCGGGTGAACAGGCTGCGCCCGAGGGTTTCTTCCAGGCGCTTGATCTGCATGCTGACAGCCCCGGTGCTGCGGTACACCTGGGCGGCCGTGCGGGTGAAACTGCCGCTTTCGGCAATGCCGACGAAGGTCTTCAGCACATCGCTTTCCAGCAGCGGCAATGTATTCAGCGGCAAGGGGCGGGCGAGTTCGTTCATGGCTTTCGTTCAGTTTGGCTAAATGCAGTGTTTGATATTAGTCGTTTGATTGAACGATAGGCGCGTCGCATCCTCGGGGCAAGTCTTCTCGGTACCGGCCGTCGCCGGACACCGGAAGGTCCTGTCAGCGAAGATGAGGAGGTGCGTCATGTCCCCTGCCAAGTCGTACAAGACCCCACGCAAAGAACCGGTTCCGGCGTTCTACCTGCCGGCCATGTGGCCGCTCGGCCTGCAGCACCGGATTGCCGATACCTGGGCCGCCTGGCGCTGGCGGCGCGGGCTGCGGCGGTTGCTGCAGGATGAAGAACGCGGGTTGGCCCGCCTGGGCGCCGACCGGGCGGCGGTGGAGCGGGGCGCGCAGGAGGACCTGGCGGTGATCGCCGCCCGGATTGCCGAGCGCCGTCGCCGCAGTTGAGGCCTCAGGGCTTGCGGGCGATCAGTACCGCTCGACTGGGTGCCGGCAGGCCTTCGACCGTGCGGCTGTGGTCGGCCGGGTCGAGGAATTCGGGCAGCGACTGGAAGCGCATCCAATCGGTGGCGCGCTGTTCGTCCACGGTGGTGGTGCTGACGTCCACGCAGCGGATGTCGACGAAGCCGGCACGCCGCAGCCACAGCTCCAGCGCCGGCACCGAAGGCAGGAACCAGACGTTGCGCATCTGCGCGTAGCGGTCTTCGGGGACCAGCACGTGCTGGGCGTCGCCTTCCACCACCAGGGTTTCCAGTACCAGCTCGCCGCCCTTGACCAGGCAGTCCTTGAGGTCGAGCAGGTGATCGATGGGGGAGCGGCGGTGGTAGAGCACCCCCATGGAAAACACCGTGTCGAAGCCGAGAAGGCGCGGCGGCAGTTCTTCCACCGCCAGGGGCAGGTGCCAGGCCGGCAGGTCCGGCAGGTAGTTCTTCATGGCCAGGAACTGGCAGAGGAACAGCCAGTTCGGGTCGATCCCGACCACGCTGTCGGCGCCGGCACCGAGCATGCGCCACATGTAGTAGCCGTTGCCGCAGCCGACATCCAGCACCCGCTTGCCCTTGAGGTCGAGGTAGGGCGCGATGCGCTGCCATTTCCAGTCGGAGCGCCATTCGGTGTCCACGTGCACGCCGAACAGGTGGAACGGGCCTTTACGCCAGGGGATCAGCCCCTGCAGCGCGCTCTTCAGGGCTGCCCGGGTCGGCTCGTCACAGCTGCCGTCGAAGGTGAAAGCCTGGTTCAGCTCCACCCGCTCGACCGGTAGCGTCGGCAGGGCTTCCACCGCGCCGTACCAGCGTTGCAGGTCGCCATGACCGATGGCCAGCTTGGCGTCGATCTGGCCGGGGAGGCCGGCGGCCCAGTCTTGCAGGGGCGTGCCCGCCAGTTGGGCTTGCAGGGCGTCGAGGTCGAGACGATGGATCATGGCAGGGCAATCAACGAGGCGAAGTTCAGGCACTGGAACCACGGGATGACGCGGCTGAAGCCCGCGGCATGCAGGCGTTCACGGTGTTGTTCGAGGCTGTCGGGCAGCATCACCTTTTCGATGGCGCTGCGTTTCTGGGCGATTTCCAGCTCGCTGTAGCCGTTGGCCCGCTTGAAGGCGATGTGCAGGTCGGTCAGCAGGTCGTGTTGTGCGCTGTCTTCGAAGCGCAGTTTCTCCGAGAGAATCAGCGCGCCTCCTGGCAGCAGGGCCTGGCGAATGCGGCCGAGCAGGGCCAGGCGCTGTTCCGGCTGAATGAACTGCAGGGTGAAATTCAGCGCCACCAGCGACGCCGGCTGCAGTTCGAGGTTGAGAATGTCGGCCTCGATCACCTCGACCGGCAGCAGCTCCTGGAACATCGCGTCCTGGGCATGCAGGTACTCGCGGCAGCGCTCGACCATGGCACTGGAGTTGTCCACGGCGATCACCCGGCAGTCATCGATCTGCACGTGACGGCGCAGCGCCTGGGTTACCGCGCCCAGGGAGCTGCCCAGGTCGTAGAGCACGCTGTGGGGCTGGGCAAACTGGCCGGCCAGCACGCCGATGTTCTCGACGATGGTCGGGTAACCCGGCACCGAGCGCTTGATCATGTCCGGGAACACCCGCACCACGTCTTCGTTGAAGACGAAGTCCGGCACCTGATCCAGGGGCTGGGCGAAGAGGCGGTCGGGTTGTTTGCTCACGGGGAATCCGAACAGGCTGCGGAAAAGCCCGGCATTTTAGCCAAGTGCGGCGCGCAACCAAACTGCGATTGTCTCAATTGGTCGGAAAAGCCCCCGGCGCCCCTGGAATCAGGTGGCCGTGGTGCGATTCATGGCCGAGGCGGTGATCGCCCACTGGCCCAGCCAGTAGGTGAGCATGATGGCGTAGGGCGCGGCGTCGAACGGTGCGACGAAGCGGTCGATGCCGATCAGGCTGTCGGACAGCACGAACGAGGCGGCACCCGCGGCCGCCAGCACCGTGGACTGCCGTGTCAGGCCGGCATGGCCCAGCCGGGCCAGGGCACGCCAGAGCATGGCGCTGATGGCCAGGGCGTACAGGGCGACCGGAATCAGCAGCCCGCCGAGGCCGGCACTGGCGAGTACGGCGAACATGCTCGCGCCGATCACGGCGGCACCCAGCAGGGCGGCGATGGCGGGTTCCCGGCAGTCGCTCAGGTAGGCGCGCAGGTAGGCCAGGTGGGCCAGCAGGAAGGCGGCAAGGCCCGGCACGAACAGATCGCCCGGCCAATCCAGCAGCAGGTCGCCGGCCAGCGAGCAGAGCAGGCCGATACCAATCCAGCGCCGGTAGTGGCCATCGGCCGCCCGGCGCAGCCACCACCACAGGACGATCACCGGAATGCCCTTGGTGACCAGGCTCAACCAGGGGAGGTCCCAGGCCTGCCCGAGGAAAAACAGCACCGCCGCCACCACCGCCACGCTCAACTCGCGCATCCGTCACCTCGTCCGACTGGATTTATCTGGCACTATGGGCGATACCTGCTATTCAGCCCAGGCAGCAAACGCCAGGGGCAGGAGCATTTCGCGCCGCCGATCCGCGTGCGCCGAGTCGACCAAGGAAGCGTACCTCCATGATCAAAGCCGCCAGAGGGCTGAAAATCGGTTTCGTCATCGCCATCGTCATGCTGGTGGTGAACATGCTGGTGCCCATGCTCAACGCCCGATGGGCCGCCTCGGCCTGGGTCGGGCACGATGCCCAGGAGCAGCAGAGCCGGCAATTGCAGCTGATGCTGTCGGCGCTCAAGGACGGCGAGACCGGCCAGCGGGGCTTCGTCATCACCGGTCGCGAAGACTTCCTGGCGCCCCTGTACCAGGGGTACGAGACCGTGGATCGCCTCTACAAGACGCTCGACGTCGACCTGGCCAAAACCCCCGAATTGCACGAGCGGCTGGTCGCCCTGCGGCCGGTGATCGAGGAGCAGCGCGTGTACTTCACCGCCTCGGTGGAGAGCCGCCGCACCGAAGGCCTGATCGCCACCAGCGAGCGCATCAGCAGCGGGCGCGGCAAGATGCTGATGGACGACATCCGTGGCCGGATCGAGGCCCTGCAGCAAGACATGAATGCGCGCCTGCTGGTGCTGGAGCAGGAGATCGCCCAGCGTGAACGGGTCGGTCGGGTGATCCTGATCGGCGTGGCCCTGCTGAACCTGCTGGTGATTGCGCTGTTGTTCCACTTCACCTTCAGCGTACTGCGCGAGGGGCGCGCGAGTCGGCGCAAGCTGGAGCATCTCAGCGAGGAGCTCGCCGGCGGCAAGCAGCAGGTCGAGCTGCGCAACCACGAGATTTCCCTGCTCAGCCGCATGGCGGGTGCGCTGCACTCGGTCAACAACTTCGACGAGTGCTTCATGATCATCGGGCGTTTCGCCCAGCAGTTGTTCCCCAACAACGCCGGCTGCATGTTCCTCTACCACCCATCCCATGATGTTCTGGAAGACGTCGCGCACTGGGGCGAATGGCCGGAGGGCCTCACGCTGTTCGAGCCGGACCAGTGCTGGGCGCTGCGCCGCGGGCATACCCATGCCGTGCACGACGCGGACAAGGACCTGCCCTGTCCGCACCTGCGCAACAGCCCGTTGCTGGAGAGCGGTTACCTCTGTGTGCCGCTGATGGCCCAGGGTGAACCGCTCGGGGTATTGACGCTGAGGGGCGATGGCTCGATCGACCAGGAACTGGCGGAAACCCTCGCCGAGCAAGTGTCGCTGGCGGTGGCCAACCTGACCCTGCGCGACAACCTGCGCAAGCAGTCGGTGATCGATGCCCTGACCGGCCTGTACAACCGGCGTTTCCTCGACGAAAGCCTGCGTCGCGAACTGCTGCGCGCCTCACGCAATCGCACCAACGTGGTGGTGGTCCTGCTGGACGCCGACCATTTCAAACGCTTCAACGACAGCTTCGGTCACGAGGCGGGGGATCTGGTGCTGCGCCACCTGGCCCTGGAGATGAAGCGCCAAGTGCGGGCCAGCGACCTGGCCTGTCGTTACGGCGGCGAGGAGTTCGCCCTGGTCATGCCGGAGATCAGCCAGGAGGCGGCGATCGAACGGTGCGAGGCGCTGCGTGAAGCGGTGGCGGCGCTGCAGGTGCATTACGGCGGCCAGGCCCTGGGGGCGATCAACATCTCGCTGGGTATGTCGCTGTACCCGCGAGACGGCGACACCGCCGAACAGCTGCTGAGCGCCGCCGACAGCGCGCTGTACGAGGCCAAACGCAGCGGCCGCAACCGCCTGTGTCTGTACCGCAGCGAGCTGTCCGGCAAGCCGGTTAAGCAGGCCTAGACAGCTTCAGCGCACGCGGATGGCGCAGTCGAAGGTCTGCTCGGGCGCCACTTCCGGCTCCCAGGGGCGCTGGTAGGTCAGCAGCAGGTGGCCTTCGCCAGGCTGCTTGGCCTGGAAACGCCAGGTCGACTGGCCGGCGCTGCCGACCAGGCCGGCGTCTTCCGAATTGCTGTAGACCTCCGGACCCAGGCTTTCCAACAGGGCGCCGGCATCGTCGCGCACGGTCCAGCGGAAGCCGGTGGTGGGGTTGCTGGGCAGGGTCAGCACCAGTTGTTGGCCCGGGCTCAGGCTCAGGGGGCACTGGCTCTGTTTCTGCACGGTGAGGGTACCGCCCTGGTGAGCACAGGCGGTCAGCAGGGCGCTGCCGAGCAACAGCAGCGAGCGGGGCGCATTGATCATCGAGGGCTCCGGTGATTGGCCAAAGGCCTGCCAGCATAGCGCCTGACGCCCGTCAGGATAACCCGCGCGTTTTAATTGCAGCGAATCAACGCCCGGATGCGCCGTGCGCGTAGGGTGGATGTCGCTGTTTACATCCACCATGGCGGCGCTGCGGTGGATCGATGAAGCGCGATCCACCGGGACGACACGGCTCTGTAGGAGCGGCCTTGGCCGCGAGCTCGGCGGCCTGTGCCATAGGATGATCTGCAGGTCGAATGGAAAAGCTCGCGGACAAGTCCGCTCCTACGGGGTTTGGGCTCCGCGTGAGGGATTGCGCTGTGCTGTAGGGTGGATGTCGCTGTTTACATCCACCATGGCGGCGCTGCGGTGGATCGATGGAGCGTGAACCACCCGACGGGACGACACGGCTCTGTAGGAGCGGCCTTGGCCGCGAGCTCGGCGGCCTGCGCCATAGGGTGATCTGCAGGTCGAATGGAAAAGCTCGCGGACAAGTCCGCTCCTACGGGGTTTGGGCTCCGCGTGAGGGATTGCGCTGTGCTGTAGGGTGGATGTCGCTGTTTACATCCACCATGGCGGCGCTGCGGTGGATCGATGGAGCGTGATCCACCCTACGGGACGACACGCCTCTGTAGGAGCGGCCTTGGCCGCGAGCTCGGCGGCCTGTGGCATAGGATGATCAGCAGGTCGAATGGGAAAGCTCGCGGACAAGTCCGCTCCTACGGGTTTGGGCTTTGCGTGAGGGATTGCGCTGTGCGTCGGTAGGGGGGGCTTAACCTGGGTGCCGTATGCCGACACCCAGGGTGACCGTCAGCCAAACAATACCTTGGCCACGTCGCTGTAGCGCTTGGCGAAATGCACGGTCAGGCCTTCCTTCAGGTAGTCCGGCAGTTCCTCGTACGAGCCGCGGTTGGCTTCCGGGAGGATCAGTTCGAAGATCTTCTGCCGGCGCGCCGCGATCACCTTCTCGCGCACCCCGCCAATCGGCAGGACCTGCCCGGTGAGGGTCAGTTCGCCGGTCATGGCCACGCCTTTCTTCGGCGCCTGGTTGCGTGCCAGGGACAGCAGCGCGCTGGCCATGGTGACACCGGCGCTGGGGCCGTCCTTGGGCGTGGCGCCCTCGGGGACGTGCAGGTGGACGAAGGCCTGGTCGAAGAAGGCGGTGTCGCCACCGAACTGCTTCAGGTGCGAGCTGATGTAGCTGTAGGCGATTTCCGCCGACTCCTTCATTACCTCACCCAGTTGCCCGGTGAGCTTGAAGCCCCGGTTCAGCGTGTGGATGCGCGTGGCTTCGATCGGCAGGGTGGCGCCGCCCATGCTGGTCCAGGCCAGGCCGGTGATGACGCCGACCCCGGACAGTACCTGCTCGCTGCGGAACACCGGCATGCCCAGGTAGCCTTCCAGGTCCTTGGGCCCGATCTTGACCACGCTGTCCGGGTCGTCGAGCAGCTTAACCACCGCCTTGCGCACCAGTTTGCCCAGCTGTTTTTCCAGCTGCCGCACGCCGGCTTCCCGGGCGTAACCTTCGATCAGCCCGCGCAGGGCGGCGTCGCTGATGCTCAGGCGCTTCTTCGGCACGCCGGCCTTTTCCAACTGCTTGGGCCACAGGTGGCGCTTGGCGATGGCCAGCTTTTCCTCGCTGATGTAGCCGGACAGGCGAATCACTTCCATACGGTCGAGCAGCGGGCCGGGAATCGAGTCCAGGGTGTTGGCGGTGCAGATGAACAGCACCTTGGACAGGTCCAGGCGCAGGTCCAGGTAGTGGTCGAGGAATTCGACGTTCTGCTCCGGGTCGAGGGTTTCCAGCAGCGCCGAGGCCGGGTCGCCCTGGTAGCTGGCGCCGAGCTTGTCGATCTCGTCGAGCATGATCACCGGGTTCATCACCTCGACCTCTTTCAGCGCCTGCACCAGCTTGCCAGGCAGGGCGCCGATGTAGGTGCGGCGGTGGCCCTTGATTTCCGCTTCGTCGCGCATGCCGCCGACGCTGAAACGGTAGAAGGGCCGGCCGAGGGATTCGGCGATGGACTTGCCGATGCTGGTCTTGCCCACACCGGGTGGGCCGACCAGCAGCACGATGGAGCCGGAAATCTCGCCTTTGAAGGCGCCCACGGCAAGGAACTCGGTGATGCGCTCCTTGATGTCGTCCATGCCAGCGTGGTGGGTGTCCAGCACCTGACGGGCGTGGGACAGGTCGAGCTTGTCCTTGCCGAACACGCCCCAGGGCAGCGCCGTGGCCCAGTCCAGGTAGTTGCGGGTGACCGCGTATTCGGGCGAACCGGTCTCCAGGATCGACAGCTTGTTCAGCTCTTCGTCGATGCGTTTGCGCGCCTGGTCCGACAGGGTCTTGCCCGCCAGGCGCTGCTCGAACTGCTCGATATCGGCGCTGCGGTCGTCCTTGCTCAGGCCCAGTTCCTGCTGAATGATCTTCAGCTGTTCCTTGAGGAAGAACTCACGCTGGGTCTTGCCGATCTTGCGGTTGACCTCGGCCGACAGCTCCTTCTGCAGGCGGGCGACCTCGACCTCCTTGCGCAGCAGCGGCAGGACCTTTTCCATGCGCTTGAGCATCGGCACGGTGTCCAGCACTTCCTGCAGCTCGGTTCCCGGAGCGCTGGTCAGGGCGGCGGCGAAGTCGGTCAGCGGCGACGGATCGTTGGGGCTGAAGCGGTTGAGGTAGTTCTTCAGTTCTTCGCTGTACAGCGGGTTGAGCGGCAGCAGCTCCTTGATCGCATTGATCAGCGCCATGCCGTAGGCCTTGACCTCGTCACCCGGCGCGCTGGGGCTTTTCGGGTACTCGACCTCCGCCAGGTACGGCGGCTTGCGGCTCAGCCAGCCGCGGATGCGCACGCGGGTCAGGCCCTGGGCCACGAACTGCAATTTGCCGCCTTCTTCGCTGGCGTGGTGCACGCGCACCAGGGTGCCGTGCTCGGGCAGGCTGTCGGGGTCGAACTCGGCGCCGTCGCTGGGCGGGGTGTCCATGTAGAACACCGCCAGGCACTTGTGCTCGGTATTGCCCACGCGTTCCAGGGTCTTGCCCCAGGGGTCCTGGTTGACGATGACCGGCAGCACCTGGGCCGGGAAGAAGGGGCGGTTGTGAATCGGGATCACATAGAGTTTGTCAGGCAGTTGCTGGCCTGGGAGAACGAGGCTGTGGCCGGTGGCGGCCTGGTCAGGCTGTTCTACGACGATTTCGATGTCCTGTGGGTCGTTCATGCGGCACCTGTCGTTGCACGTTAAATGCTAGATGGGGCAGCGCTGGCGGTTTTTCAATCGCTGTTCACAGCCTGTGACAGCACATGCCGCAGCTCGTGCAGGCGTTTGTCGATCAGGGGGGTGACCAGGGAGAAGCAGTGCTGGGGCGTGAGGGTGATGCGCGGGGTGTCGATCAGCGCCTGCTCCAGGTGATCCATCAGCGCCAGCTGGGATTCGCTGGTGCCGGGCTGGCGCAGGCGCTGGCAGAGAAAGCGGATCTGCATCTTCAGGCCCACCGGGCAGTGGGCGTAGTTGGCGGCCCGGGTGGCCAGGCCGCGCAGCCGCGCCAGGTCTTCCAGGGCCCGGCAGGACTGGCCGAATCCGCGCAGCCGGCGATGGCCGCCCTGGGTCAGGTGATCCTCCAGCTGTTCGATGATGCCGATCAGGTTGTCGATCAACCGGCAATGGGCCGAGAAGTCCGCCGGCTTGCGCAGCAGGAGCGGCCAGTCGAGCTGCAGGGGCGGCAGGTGCAGGGCCTCGGCGGGCCACTCCTGCCACAGGCGATTCAGCTGTTCGGCCAGCTCGGCGCGCCGCTCGCAGCTCCAGGCGTCCTGCTGGGCGCCCAGCCCGCGGTGCCGTTGCAGGGCCTGCAGCAGGTCGAGGCTCAGGCTCAGGGTGGCGCTCTCCAGCGCGCTGATCGCCTGGTGATGACGGCGTCGGGAACGGTACAGCACCCAGAGACCGAGAATCGTGACCCCCAGCGTGAACACCAGGGTGATGTTGAGCTCCATGGACGGCTCCTTCGCCTGCCGGAGTACGGGTACAACGCGTGCCAGGTTATGCGCTCGATGCCGCCTGGACCTGCCGGATGTGCAGCCTGCCGACAAAGGCTCCCGCTTGTCGTGCAGGGTGCTGTTTTGCCGGTTAAAGCGGTAAAGTGCCAGCCTTTTCCGCAAAATTGAAATCCGTCATGTTCAATGCCCGTCTGATGCGCCTGGACGATCAAGCTCACGAGCATACCCACGACCACCACCAAGTGGTGTTGTCGCTGGCCGGGCGCGCCGAGTTCGACGTCAACGGACGCGGCGGCGAGGTGTGCCGGATGCGGGCCTGCCTGGTGCCTGGCGATGCCGATCACCAGTTCGCCGGCATGGGCGACAACCGCATGCTGATCATCGACCTGGATGAGCAGGACGCCTCCGGTGAAGACCTGGCGCTGCTGACCCGGCTGTTCGAGATGCCACGCTACCCGCAGCTGGACGCGGACTTCCAGAACCTGCTGAGCTACGCCGGCGCCGAGCTGGAGCGCTACGGCAGCGACCCGCTGCTGGCGCGTTCGCTGGGGAGCGTGCTGTTGCGTGCTCTGCACCTGCGGCTGTTCGGCGAGCAGCGCAACCGCTCCCAGGGGCCGCTCAACCTGGAGCGGCTCGACGGCTACATCGTCGAGCACCTGGCGCGGCGCATCAGCGTGGCGGAGCTGGCGCAGGTGGTGTGCCTGAGCCCGAGCCACTTCCACGCCCAATTCAAGGACAGCGTCGGCCTCACGCCGCACCAGTACCTGCTGAAGACCCGTCTCGACCGTGCCGCGCGCCTGCTGCGCGAGAGCAACATCCCGCTGATTCGCATTGCCGAAGAGTGTGGTTTCTCCAGCCAGAGCGCCCTGACCACGGCCATGCGCCGCTACCTGGGCCTGACGCCGAAGCGCCTGCGCGGCGCCGAGTAGCGCACCCGCGCCATAGAACCCGACAGACGTCGAATGCCGGCAAGGTCATTGGCCTGGCTGTGCAGATGGCCGCGTGCTGTTTGGATGATGGCCGAAGGGTTCGGCGGGTGTCGCGGGGGAGGGGCCAGCAGGCTGGCGCGTACGGCAAGGGGAGCGGTGTGGCCGGCGGGAGGCGCTCCTGCCGCGGTGTGCAGGAGCGCTGTTCAGCCCGGGGGGCAGCTTACTGCTGGGCCCACTTCAGGAAGGCGCTGCGGCTTTCCGGGGTCAGCAGGTTCCACATCTGTTGCAGGGTGGTCAGGGTGGCGTCGCTGTGCGGCAGGGCAGAGGCCTGGGCCGGCGCCGGGTTCAGGGCCACGGGCTGAGCGGCAGCGGCCGGGGCCGCACCCAGCGGGGCGACGCTGGTGGCCTGCGGGGCGACTTCGCTGGAGCCCATCATCACGCTGAAGGCCGAGACGTTGCGGTTGCCTGCCTGGGCTTCCTTGCGCTCGCCAGTGCGGGTGTTCACGGCCCAGGCCGGGAAGTCGTCTTCGAACTTCTTGGCCTCGGCCAGGTTGCTCGGACGGTCGAAGTCCAGGCGCCACAGCTCACCGGCCTTGCCTTCGATGTTGAAGATGGCGGTGCGGCCGCGCACCACTTCATGGCTCATGCCACCGGCGATGTCGAAACCGTTCTTGTAGAAGGCATGCACCTGATAGGCGCCCGGTTGCAGCAGCAGTTGCTTGTCGTCCAGGCCGAAGGCGGCGTTGGCGGCGGAGTAGGGCTGGCCGTTGATGCTGCGAATTTCCAGCTCACCGGGCACCACTACCGTCAGCACCTGGCTCTGCGGCAACGGTGCGCCGGAATACAGTTGGACTTGAGGTTGCTGGGCACAGGCGGCCATCAGACAGGCCATGGTGATTACGAACAAGCGGCGCATGGAAACTCCTAGGTGCGAAGGCCCGCCGATACCCGGCGGTCTGGGGTCGATTACAGTCTGGAAACAAGAATAAGACGGGTAAGTGTCAGTTAAATGACAAAGCGGGCTGTCCCGAAGGGAGCAGCCCGCTTTGTTTTATCTGGTCCGCGAAAGGGATCAGAAGTCGTAGCGCAGACCTACGGTGAAGCCCGAAGCCTTCTCGCCCAGCGCTTCGTTCACGCCGTTGACGATCGACTGGTTGGTCGGGTTGGCGGTACGGGACTGGCTCCACGGGGTGTAGGCAACGTTGTCGTCGTTGTCGACTACCGCGTAGTTGGCGTAGACGCGAACGGCCTTGTCCAGCTTGTGCTCGATACCGACTACCCACATGTCGGCGTCGGCGTTGTCGGCGTCGCTGTCATGGGTCATGTAGGTGGCTTTCAGTGCGGTGTTCTGGGCAATCGCCAGCTCGCCACCGATGCCGTAGACGTCGAAGGTACCGGCGTCACGCTGGGCGCTGGTGGTACCGCTGATGCCGCTGAAGTCGGTGGTCTGGTAGAAACCGACCAGCTTGAAGGAATCGGTGAGCTTGTAGGCAGCGGCGGCGCGGTAGGAGTCTGCTTCGCCGCGGTTGGTGCCGACGGTGGTCGAACGCAGGGTGTCGTCTTCCACTTGCTCGTAGGCCAGGGAGGCTTCCAGCGGGCCACCGGCGTAGTTCAACGACAGGCTGAAGGCGTCGCTGTCTTCGTTGTTGCCGGCAGCGTTGATGTTGACCGACTGGCCCTGGTACATCGAGTAGGCGATCTTGGCGTTGAAGCCGTTGAAGTCCGGGGTGGTGTACTGGATGGTGTTGTCGTAGCGCTCGTCCAGGCGGCTGGCGGTGACGCGAGCCAGGTTGTTCATGTCGCCGACCTGGTCGCCGAACAGGTTGAACGGACCGCGGGCTACCTTGAACGGGCTGTCGAAGCGACCGATCTGCAGGGAGCCGAAGTTGCTGCCCAGGCCGACGAAGGTGTCGCGGGTGGAGAAGTCGGTACCGCCGTTCGACGCGCCGGTGGTGAAGTTGATCTGCTGCTCGATCTGGAAGAAGGCTTTCAGATCCGGGTTGATGTCATGGCTGCCTTTGAAGCCCAGACGGGAGGAGTTGCTCGACAGGTTGGTTTCGGAGTACTTGGCGCCGTCATCGAGGAAATCCACGGAAACGTGTGCACGGCCATATACGGTTACATCAGCCAGTGCGACAGCCGGTACCGCCAGTGCAGAACCAACAGCAATCGCAATCAACTTCTTCTTCATCGAAAAACTCCTTCGTTTTATGAAACGCCGTCTTGCGAATGCCGTGACGGTGTCTGTTTGGACGGAGGCGATTATGGAAATCCGATATGACAGAAGGCTTGCTGCTACATGACATTTTGGAGACAGCGGAACTTTTTTAAAAACAATGAATTACGGTGTATAAGGGGTCATGTTCGAGTGGGTTTTCAGGGCAATTCGAGTGGGCGCGGAAGTGCCCGTGGCGACCCTAAAGGGTGAATGTTAAAGTTTCGAGAATCGCGGTAAGTTGTCATCGATAAAGTTGATGACATCCGGTTTTACGGGTGTTCGAACGCTGTTCGCTCCCCTCGATAAAGACCCATGAGAGGGGCCATTTCCCTGAGCGGATTATTTCGCGGAGTGTTGTCGTGACCCTGCTTTTCGCAGACTCCCTGCTCGATGTGCCGGCGGACCGGTGGGACGCGCTGCTGCCCAGCGCGCAACCTTTTCTGCGCCATGCCTTCCTCAGTGCGCAGGAGGACAGCGGCAGCGTCGGCGGTCGCAGCGGCTGGCAGCCGGCCCACCAGCTGTTGCTCGATGCACACGGCGAGCCGCTGGCGGCACTGCCGGCCTATGTGAAGTACCACTCCTACGGCGAATACGTGTTCGATCACGGCTGGGCGGACGCCTGCCACCGGGCCGGCATCGAGTACTACCCCAAGCTGCTGGGAGCGATTCCCTTCTCGCCGGTGACCGGCCCACGCTTGCTGGGGGACCCGCAGGCCGCGTCGCGGTTGCTCGATGAGCTGACGGCGAGCCTGCAGCCCCAGGGGTTGTCCAGCCTGCACATCAACTTCACCGAAGACACCGCCGACACCCTGCTGCGCGGGCGTGACGGCTGGCTGGAGCGCCTGGGCTGCCAGTACCACTGGAACAACCGCGGCTACCGGGATTTCCAGGACTTTCTCGACAACCTCAGCTCGCGCAAGCGCAAGCAGATGCGCAAGGAGCGCGAGCAGGTGGCGGGGCAGGGCATCAGTTTCGACTGGCGCGAGGGGCATCAGCTCAGCGAGGCCGAGTGGGATTTCGTCTACCACTGCTACGCCAACACCTACCGAGTGCGCGGCCAGGCGCCGTACCTGACGCGGGCGTTCTTCAGCCTGCTGGCCGAGCGCATGCCGGAAGCCATTCGCGTGGTGCTGGCGGTGCAGGGGGGCCGGCGGGTGGCCATGGCCTTCAGCCTGATGGGGGGCGGCAGCCTGTACGGGCGCTATTGGGGTTGCCTGGCGGAGTTCGACCGCCTGCACTTCGAGACCTGCTTCTACCAGGGCATGGAGTACGCGATCGCCCAGGGCGTGCAGCGCTTCGACGCGGGGGCGCAGGGGGAACACAAACTGATTCGCGGCTTCGAGCCGGTGATCACCCGGTCCTGGCACTACCTCTGCCACCCGGGGCTGCGTGATGCGGTGGCCGCATTCCTCGAGGAGGAGCGGGTGGGTATCCAGGCCTACGCCGAAGAGGCTGTGACGCTACTGCCGTATCGGCAGGCGTGAAAGAAAAACCGCGCCTGAAAAGGCGCGGTCGGGGTCGGAACGGAATCAGCCGTGCAGATGGCGGCCGCCCCATTCCAGGTATTTGAGCTTGTGGACTTCGCCCTGGCTGTCTTCGTACACGACGATGACCGGCACGACACCCGCCTTGCTGGAGTTGTCGGTGCGGTGCAGGACCTTTTTGACGTCGACGTCCATGCCGTAGTGGTATTCGGTGGGCGGGATGCCGGCTCCCGGGGTGCGACTGGCGTCTTCGGCGAATACGCTCGGGGCCAGGCTGGAGAGCAGTGCGGTGACCATGGATGCTAGTTTCATGACAGCCGTTCCTCTTGATGGGATCGATCTTGAGCCACTGGAACGCTGCAAACCTGCCGAGAGCGGCAGGGTCTACCGGGCATTGCCCGAGCAGTTGTTCCAACAGGAATCGCAAGGCGTTGCCAGTCCGAGGTTATGACGATAGGAATTGGAAAGCAACCTATCTATTAGTCTCATACCAACAACGCTTGCGAGGCTTCAGTCGATGCCAACGAAGCCGCCGGTCTGGTGCTGCCACAGCCGGGCATAGAGCCCGCCGTGGGCGATCAACTGGTCGTGGCTGCCGCTTTCGACGACCTGGCCCTGGTCGATCACCACCAGGCGATCCATGCGCGCGATGGTCGACAGCCGGTGGGCGATGGCGATGACCGTCTTGCCCTGCATCAGGTTGTCCAGGCTTTCCTGGATCGCCGCTTCGACCTCCGAGTCCAGCGCCGAGGTGGCTTCGTCGAGCACCAGGATCGGTGCATCCTTGAGCAACACGCGGGCAATGGCGATGCGCTGGCGCTGGCCGCCGGACAGCTTCACGCCACGCTCGCCCACCTGGGCATCGAAGCCGATACCACCCTGGCTGTCGTCCAGCCGCGGGATGAAGGTGTCGGCGCGGGCCTTGCGCACCGCCTCCAGAAGCTCGTCCTCGGTGGCGTCGGGCTTGCCATACAGCAGGTTGTCGCGGATCGAACGGTGCAGCAGCGAGGTGTCCTGGGTGACCACGCCGATCTGCGCGCGCAGGCTTTCCTGGGTCACCTCGGCGATGTTCTGGCCGTCGATGAGGATGCGCCCGCTCTCCAGGTCATAGAGGCGCAGCAGCAGGTTGACCAGGGTCGACTTGCCCGCGCCCGAAGGGCCGACCAGGCCGATCTTCTCGCCGGGGCGCACCTGCAGGTCCAGGCCACCGATCACGCCGTGGCGCTTGCCGTAGTGGAAGTGAATGTTCTCGAAGTGCACGCCACCCTGGCTGACCGTCAGCGGCTTGGCCTGCTCCTGGTCGAGCACGTGGCGCGGCTGGACGATGGTTTTCATGCCGTCCTGCACCGTGCCGACGTTCTCGAAGATGCCGTTGACCACCCACATGATCCACTCGGCCATGTTGTTGATGCGGATCACCAGGCCCAGGGCCAGGGCGATGGCCCCGGTGCTGATCAGGTCGCCGCTCCACAGCCACAGGGCGAGGGCGCCGGTGCCGACGATCAGCACGCCGTTGAGGCAGGTGATGACGAAGTCCAGGGTGGTGATGGTGCGCGACTGCAGGCGGAATTTTTCCAGCAGTTCCTGCATGGCGTCACGGGCGTAGTGCTCCTCGACCTGGGTGTGGGCGAACAGCTTGAGGGTGGCGATATTGCTGTAGCCGTCCACCACCCGGCCCATGACCTTGGAGCGCGCGGCCGAGGCGGCGGCCGAGCGGTTCTTGATGCGCGGCACGAAGTACCACAGCGCGCAGCAGTAGCCGGCGATCCACAGCAGCAGCGGTACGACGAGGCGAATGTCGGCGGAGGCGAACAGGTACAGCGCGCTGCCGGCATAGACCGCCACGTGCCACAGGGCGTCGATCACCTGCATGGCCGAATCGCGCAGCGACGGGCCGGTCTGCATGATGCGCTGGGCGATGCGCCCGGCGAAGTCGTTCTGGAAGAAGCCCAGGCTCTGTTTGAGCACGTAGCGGTGGTTCTGCCAGCGGATCAGGTTGGTCAGGCCGGGGTTGATCGTCTGGTGGGTCAGCAGGTTGTGCAGGCCGAACACCAGGGGGCGGATGATCAGCGCCACCAGCAGCATCCACAGCAGGGTGCCCTGGTGCTGCTCGAAGAACTCGCCGCTGGGCGTGTTCTGGGTCATGTCGATGAGCTGGCCGAGGAAGCTGAACAACGCCACTTCGATCAGCGCGGCGAAGAAACCGATCACCAGCACGGCGATCATCAGCGGCCAGACCTGGCGCACGTAGTGCAGGTAGAAGGGCAGGATGCCGGCGGGCGGCTCCACATCGGGGCTGGGTTTGAAAACGTCGATCAGGGCTTCGAAACGGCGAAACAGCATGACAGGCATCCGACCTAGTCGAGAATGAATCCTGATTCTAGCGAGTTTGCCGGGGCGAATGTTGCGCGATGGGCCGACGATGTCGGCGGGGAAGGGCGCGCGGTAGAGGGCACGCCGCGCTGGCGGGCCCTCTACCGGCTTCAGTCACAGCGTCAGAGGCGCTTGGCTTCGATGATCAGCACCGGCTCCAGCGGCACGTTCTGGTGGCCGCCCTTGTTGGCGGTCGGTACCTGGGCGATCTTGTCGACCACGTCCATGCCCTTGACCACCTTGCCGAATACCGCGTAGCCGAAGTCACGGGAACCGTGGTCGAGGAAGGCGTTGTCCTTGTGGTTGATGAAGAACTGGCTGGTGGCCGAATCACGGGCCTGGGTACGGGCCATGGCCAGGGTGCCGCGCACGTTGTGCAGGCCGTTGTCGGCTTCGTTCTTGATCGGCGACTCGGTGTCCTTCTGGCGCAGGTTGGCGTCGAAACCGCCGCCTTGCACCATGAAGCCCGGGATCACGCGGTGGAACTGGGTGCCGGCGTAGTAGCCGCTGTCGACGTAGGCGAGGAAGTTCTTGCTGCTGATCGGCGCTTTTTCCGCCTCCAGCTCGATCTCGATGTCACCGAAGCTGGTGGTCAGCAGTACCTTGGGGTTTTCGGCGGCCAGCAGGCTGGTGGCGAACAGCAGCGAGCAGGCGCCGAGGGCGAGTTTCTTCAACATTCTCAATGGTCCTTGTCGTGGGGTTGGGCGGCCGTTTCGACTTCGGCGAGGAAGGCGAGCAGGCTGCTATTGAAGCGTTGGGGTTGATCCAGGGGTGTGGCGTGCCGCGAATCGTCGATCACCAGCAGGCGGGCGTTCGGCAGTTCGTTTACATAAGCCTGTTTCTGCGCCACCGGTGTGTAGTCGCGGTCGGCGCTGATGACCAGGGTTGGACAGGTGATGCGTGACAGGCGTTCCCGCACGCCCCAGCCGATGATGGCGTCGAGGCTGGCAAGGTAGGCGCGCTTGTCGTTCTGCGGCCAGCGTTCTTCGATCTTGCGCCGCAGCTCGGCCTGTTCCGGTTTGGGGAACAGCAGCTTGCCCAGCGCCTTGGCGATGGCCTCCAGGCTGAGCAGGCGCGACAGGGTCCAGCGCTTGGCGATCTCCAGGCAGTCGCGGGGGCTTTTGGGCTTCACCTCCGGGCCGCTGTTGACGATGGTCAGGCTTTTCAGCCGCTGCGGGTTATCCACGCCGAGCTGGAAGCCGATCATGCCGCCCATGGAAATCCCCACCAGGTGCACCTGCTCCAGGCCCAGGTGATCGAGCAGGGCCACGGCGTCGTCGGCGAAATCGGCGATGCGGTAGCGTTCCCGGGGCTTGTCGGAGCGCCCGTGGCCGCGCACGTCGAGGGCGATCACCCGGTAGTGCGCCGCCAGGTCGGGGATCTGGTACTCCCAGTCGCGGGTGCTCGACCCCAGGCCGTGGATGAGCAGCACCGGGACGGACGCGCCCTGGCCGTATTCTTCATAGTGCAGTTGGCAACCGTCATTATCGAAATAGGGCATGGGGCGACATCCTGTCAGGCCGGTGGCAGTGGTGCACCGAAGGCGGCATTGAGCGGCGCGGCGTCGAAGCGTTGCAGCAGGTCGGTGAGGATCTGCGTGGCCGGGCCGAGGGGTTTGTCCTTGTTCGAATAAAGGAAGAAGGTCGGGCTGCGGGTGCCGCCCTTGTCCAGCGGCAGGGGCTTGAGCAGGCCGTCGGCGAGTTCACGCTCGATCATGTGGCGCGGCAGCCAGGCGAAGCCCAGGCCGCTGCCGACGAAGGTCGCGGCGGTGGCCAGGCTGCCGACGGTCCAGCGCTGTTCGGCGCCGAGCCAGCCGACATCGCGCGGCTGCTCCCGGCCGGAGTCGCGGATCACCACCTGCATCTGGGTTTCCAGGTCCTGAAAGTTCAGTTCGCGCTGCAGGCGATGCAGGGCGTGGTCGGGGTGGGCGACGGCGACGAATTCCACGGCCGTCATTTCCGAACCAAGGAAACCGGGAATGTTGTAACCGCTGATGGCCAGGTCGGCGGTCCCGGCCTTGAGCACTTCCTCGACCCCCGACAGCACCTCTTCACGCAGGCGCACCCGGCAGCCGCGGCTCTGCGGCATGAAGGCGGCGAGGGCGCGCAGCAGGCGGGCGGTGGGGTAGGCGGCGTCGACCACCAGGCGCACCTCGGCCTCCCAGCCCTGTTCCATGTGGTGGGCGAGGTCTTCCAGTTGGCTGGCCTGTTTCACCAGTTGCCGCGAGCGACGCAGCAGCACGTCGCCGGCCTCGGTCAGCACCGCCTTGCGCCCGTCGATGCGCAGCAACGGCACGCCCAATTGGTCCTGCATGCGCGCCACGGTGTAGCTGACCGAGGACTGCGAGCGGTGCAGCACCTCGGCCGCCTGGGCGAATCCGCCCTGGTCGACGACGGCCTGCAGGGTGCGCCACTGATCCAGGGTGACACGGGGTGCTTTCATTATTCCTTCCTATTCACGCCAGCGGTCGGGTGCAAAACCCGGCGAACTCGACCTAAACTGGCAGCCCCTTGGTTGGAGACTGCCGCATGAAAAAACTTTGCTGCGCCTTGCTCATGTCGTTGCCGCTGGGCGCCCTGGCGTATCCGATCGACCTGGAGAAACAGCTCAATGGTGCCGAGGTTTCGGCGTCCACACAGGAAATCGATCACAACATGGGGGCCGTGCTGCTCTACAACTACGGCGAAACCGCGGCCGAATGCCGTGGGGTGTTCCGCAACGGCCCCGAAGCGCCCCGTACGCGCAAGGTGGTGCTGGCACCGGGGCAGAACAGCAGCATGACGATCAAGTTCAACCGCAGCATCATCCGCCTGCGCGTGAACCTGACCTGCGAGCTCAAGTGACGCGCCGCATTTGCCATCGAGCCTAGTGCGGTCTTTTCTATAAATCAACTTAATCGATTATTTGTAGCGGATTTTTACGCTTTTTAATCGATATATGTGTCTCTATTCTCTGCTCCATCCACTTCGCACCCCCTTCGATGGAGCACACCCCATGTCCCGCATTCTGGTTATCGAAAGCAGCGCCCGCCAACAGGGCTCGGTTTCCCGTCAGCTCACCGAGCAGTTCATTGCCCAGTGGCGCGCGGCCAATCCGGCCGACACCCTGACCGTACGTGACCTGGCGGCAAACCCGGTGCCGCACCTGGATGCCAATCTGCTGGGCGGCTGGATGACCCCGAGCGAGCAGCAGAGCGAGGCGGAAAAGGCTGCCCTGGCGCTGTCCAACACCCTCACCGACGAGCTGCTGGCCGCCGATGTGCTGGTGCTCGCGGCGCCGATGTACAACTTCGCCATCCCCAGCACCCTCAAGGCCTGGCTCGACCACGTGCTGCGTGCCGGCGTGACCTTCAAATACACCGAGAACGGCCCGCAAGGCCTGCTCGGCGGCAAGCGCGCCGTGGTGCTGACCGCCCGCGGCGGCATCTACGCCGGCAGTGCCATGGACCACCAGGAGCCCTACCTGCGCCAGGCCCTGGCGTTCGTCGGCATCCACGACGTCAGCTTCATCCATGCCGAAGGCCTGAACCTGGGCAACGAGTTCATGCAAAGGGGCCTGGCCCAGGCCACCGCCCAGGTCGCTCAACTGGCCTGATCGCCACCTGCTTTCGCCTCACGTCTACTCCATGTGTGTCCTTGTTCCGGGGACCACCTTGCCCGGCCCGTCGCCTGAATGACCGGCCGGGCTTTTTTATGGCGCGTGTTCACCTGAAAGGGTCGTGTCTGGCCTGACCCGCCGGCCGGGCAATGTCGATAATTGTCGGACAGCCCCGAACCGGCTAAGGTCGCTGGCCCACGGCAGTCTGCCGATGGCGAGGCCCCGTGGCGGTTCACGGGCGAATACGGCATGAGGTGACACGATGGATCTGTCCGGACGTGGCGTGGCGCTGTCGGTTCTGGCGTCGGTGTTGTTCGCCCTGATTCCCGGCTACGTGCGGCACCTGGAGCCGCTCGATGGCGTGCAGGTGTTTGCCCAGCGCGTGCTCTGGTCGATCCCGGCGGTGTTGCTGCTGGTGGTCCTGGCCCGCCAGGGCGCGGTGCTGCGCGCGACCCTGGGGCGTTTTCGCCGCGAGCCGCTGCTGCTGGCCGCCTTGCCCCTGTCGGCCGCGCTGATCGGCGTGCAGTGGGGGCTGTTCGTCTGGGCGCCGCTGATCGGGCACATGCTCGACCTGTCCCTGGGGTATTTCCTGTTTCCGCTGGTGGCGGTGCTGGCCGGCCGCGTGTTCTATGGGGAACGCCTGCGGCCGTTGCTGAAGGTCGCGGTGTTCTGCGCCTGCCTGGGTGTGGCCCACGAACTGTGGCGTGCCCAGACATTCTCCTGGGTAACGCTGGCCACCGCCCTGGGGTATCCGCCGTACCTGATGCTGCGCCGCTGGATGAGCCTGGATGCGCTGTCCGGCTTCATCCTGGAGATGCTGATGCTGGCGCCGCTGGCCATCTGGCTGATCGTCGCCTGGTCGCCGCCCGGGGTCTTCGAGACCACGCCGCAGCTCTGGTGGCTGCTACCGGGCATGGCGCTGCTCGGCACCCTGGCATTCGCCTCGATGATGGCGGCCAGCCGGCTGTTGCCGCTGGGGCTGTTCGGCATCCTCAGTTACGTCGAGCCGGTGCTGCTGTTCCTGGTGGCGCTGGTGTTCCTGGGCGAGGTCTTCGATGCCCAGCAATGGATGACCTACCTGCCGATCTGGATGGCCGTGGTGCTGGTGGGCTGGGACAGCACCCGCCTGCTGATCAAGCAGCGCGGGTAGGGCCCGCGTTCAATCCAGGACGTTGCGCAGCACCTCGTAGACGATCCCGGTGGCGATCGCGATCAGAACCACATCGGTACCGACCTGCTGCCACTCATAGCCGTCGTAGCGGGGCAGCTTGCCCAGCAGGCGGCTGTCGAAGCGCTTGGCGATCCCCGGTGGCAGCGGCTTGCCGCGGGCCAGGTTCTTGGCGATGCCGGGCGGCAGGGCGCTGGTCGGGCCGATCAGGTGGCGGTTGTCACCGAGGATGAGGCGCACCGCATCCAGGTCGATGCTGGGCCCGTGCTGGCTGCCGTGGGCCTCGCCGTTATGGCCACCGTGCTTGCCGGGATGATCCTTGGGCGCGGCCTGGGCGCCGACGCTGACGGCCAGGCTGACGGCGATCAGCAGGCCGCGGGCTAGCGTTTTTCTCATGGCGAACTCCTGTGTCAGTGCTGGGGGTAGGCCCGGCAGCCAGTGCCGTTCCTCGGTTCTCCGATCAACAGTATGGCTGCGGACGCAAAGAAATTCGGCCCCGGCGCGGGAAACCGTTACGCTATGCAGCTGATATTTCGTTTTTCGCCGAGGTCCTACCCGTGTTTTCCCAATTCGCCCTGCATGAACGCCTGCTGAAAGCCGTGGCCGAGCTGAACTTTGTCGAGCCCACTCCGGTGCAGGCGGCCGCCATTCCGGCAGCACTGCAGGGGCGGGACCTGCGGGTCATCGCGCAGACCGGCAGCGGCAAGACCGCAGCCTTCGTGCTGCCGATGCTCAACCGCCTGCTGGGCGATGGTACGTCCCAGGCGCGCCTGAGCATCCGTGCGGTGATCCTGCTGCCGACCCGCGAGCTGGCCCAGCAGACCCTCAAGGAAGTCGAGCGCTTCGCCCAGTTCACCTTCCTCAAGGCCGGCCTGATCACCGGCGGCGAGGACTTCAAGGTGCAGGCCGCGATGCTGCGCCGGGTGGACATCCTGATCGGCACCCCGGGGCGCCTGATCGAACACGCCAACGCCGGCAACCTGCAGTTGAACGAAGTCGAGGTGCTGGTGCTGGACGAAGCCGACCGCATGCTCGACATGGGCTTCGCCGAAGACGTGCAGCGCCTGGCCGAGCTGTGCAATGCCCAGCGCCAGACCCTGCTGTTCTCCGCCACCACTGGCGGCAACGCCATGCGCGAGGTAATCGGCAAGGTCCTGAAGGAGCCGGAGCACCTGCTGCTCAACCGCGTCAGCCAGCTCAACGAAGGCACCCGCCAGCAGATCATCACCGCCGACCACAACCACCACAAAGAGCAGATGGTCGACTGGCTGCTGGCCAACGAGACCTACGACAAGGCGATCATCTTCACCAACACCCGGGTCCAGGCCGACCGCCTGTACGGCAAGCTGGTCGCCCGTGAGTTCAAGGTGTTCGTGCTGCACGGCGAGAAGGACCAGAAGGACCGCAAGCTGGCCATCGACCGCCTCAAGCAGGGCGCGGTGAAGATCCTGGTGGCCACCGACGTCGCGGCCCGCGGCCTGGACGTGGACGGCCTGGACCTGGTGATCAACTTCGACATGCCGCGCTCCGGCGACGAATACGTGCACCGCATCGGCCGCACCGGCCGTGCCGGTGGCGACGGCCTGGCGATCTCGCTGATCTGCCACAACGACTGGAACCTGATGTCGAGCATCGAGCGCTACCTCAAGCAGCGTTTCGAGCGCCGTACCATCAAGGAGCTGAAGGGTACCTACCAGGGGCCGAAGAACCTCAAGGCGTCCGGCAAGGCCGCGGGCACCAAGAAGAAAAAGGTCGATGGCAAGGCGGTGAAGAAAGGCGCGGCGAAGAAGGCGCCGGCCAAGACCCCGAGTAAGCGCAACACGGCCAACAAGCCGAAGAGCGACGCCCCGGTGGTCAGCCAGGACGGCCTGGCGCCGCTGAAGCGCCGCAAGCCAGCGGCGGAGTAAGGGCGAGCCGCCCCTCGCCAGTGATACAAAAAGCCCGCATGACGCGGGCTTTTTGTTGGCTTCATTTCGGCAAGATCAGGATCTTGCCGTCGCGCTCGCCGCTGGCGGCGGCTGCCACGGCGTCCTTGATCTGGCTGATGTCGTAGGTGGCGGCCACCCGGGTGCGCAGCTTGCCGGCGGCGATGAGCTGGGTCAGCTCGCCGAAGACTTTCATCTGCTCGGCCGGGGTCGCGTTGCGGAACCACTTGGCCAGCCAGAAGCCGCGCAGGGTCACGTCGCGGAACACGAAGGAGGCGGGCGACACCTGACAGGGCTGGCGGCTCATCATGCCGTAGTTGACCAGCACGGCACCGTCGCTGAGGCTGGCGGCCAGGTGATCGGTGGAGGCGCCGCCCACGGCGTCGATCCCCAGGCGTACCGGGGCATTGTTGGTGGCGGCGCGCACGCGCTTGGCCAGGTCCGGCCCGTCGACCAGCACCACGTCGCCGCCTTCGGCCTCCACCGCGGCCACCGCCGATTCGCGGCGCACCACGTTCAGCGTCCTGAAGCCGCGCAGCTTGGCCAACTGGATCAGGTAGCTGCCGACCCCGGAGTTGGCGGCGTTCTGGATCACCCAGTCGCCCGGTTGCAGGTCGACGAACTCGCTGAGCATCAGCGAGGCGGTCGGCGGGTTGACGGTCATCATCGCCAGTTGCTGGGGATCGGCTTCCGGCAGCGGGATCAGTTTGTTGGCCGGGGCGTTCAGGTGGCTGACCCAGGTGCCGCAACCCACCGGCAGCAGCACCAGCTGGCCGACCTTGAGGTGGCTGACGTCCGGGCCCAGGGCTTCGACCCGCCCCACGCCTTCATTGCCGCCCACCGCGGGCAGCGGCGGCAGCATGCCGTATTCGCCAGTCAGGGTGAGCACGTCCGAGGGGTTGATGGGCGCAGCTTCGACCTTGACCCGTACTTCGCCCTGGGCCGGCGCCGCCAGTGTCAGTTCGACGGCTTCGATGACGTCCTGCGGAACGGGGCCGCGACGCTGGTATTCGGCTTTGAGCATGGAAGTTCTCCGATGGCGATAGGGGATTGGTGAGCCGTTGAGTCTAGCTGGCAGCGGCCGTCGCGGGACGAATCCCGCGTTATCGATCCGGGTGATCGGGCGCGGCTCAGCGCACCCGGTCGCGGCTCTTCACCGCCAGGTCCAGGGCTTTCTGCATGTCCAGGCGCGCGGAGAGACCGATGTCCGGGTTGTTCAGCTCGAAGTTGCGCTCCGAGGGCAGGATCGGCGCGGTGAGGTCTTCGGCGTCGGTGGGTTCGAAGTCGAATTCCTCGCCCAGGGTCATGGCGCTGCGCCGCAGCAGCATGCGCAGCTGTTCCGGCTTCAGTTCCGGGTTGATCGACAGCAGCCCGGCGACGATGCCGGTGACCATCGGCGTGGCGTAGGAGGTGCCGCAGTGGGTGTCGCCCTGTTCATCTTCCTTCAGCGTCGAGGCACGGGCACAGGCCGCGGCACTGATGTCGACCCGGGTGTCGATATTGGAGGAGTTGCGCTTGACCACGTAGGCCGGGTCGTCCACCGAGACGTCCTCGCGCTCGCTGCGCTGGTGGCCGCCGACCACCAGCAACTGGTCGGTAACGAAGGAGGAGGGCAGCCGGTATTCGTCGGCACCCGACAGCGACGAGCCGTTGCCGGCCGAGTTCACCACCACCACGTCCGGATGCTCGCGGCGCAGCCACAGGAAGAATTCCTCGAGCAGCTCTTCGTAGCCGCTCATGGCCAGGCCGGAGCGCACCAGGGAATCGATCTCGTCGCCCTGGATGTTCCTGGCGCCGATGCGGTGGATGCCCCAGCTCCAGTTGAGCACCCGCACGCCGTCTTCGATGAGGTTGACCGAGGCCGCGATGTTGGCGGTGATGCCGGCGTCCGAGTTGCGCTCGACGATCACCTCGAAGCCGGGGCCGGCACCGTCCAGCCCTCGCAGGAAGCCAGTGTTGCCGCCCTTGTCCCAGCGCGCCGCGAGGATGCCGGTGACGGTGGTGCCGTGGCCGTCCGGGGCTTGCGCATCACGGGCGTAGACCCGGGTGTGCGGGGTGCGCTTCGCGTCGCGTGGTGCATCCCCCAGGTAATCGTTGAAGTCGGCGGCATCGAAGTCGACGTTGCGCTCGATGATGCCGATGCGCACCGGGGTGGTGGGGATCGGCGCGGCCTTGGCAGGGATGCGCCGCTGGTAGTAGTTCACCGCGTCGAGAAAGCGGTTGGCCGCCCACTCGTTTTCGTTCGGGGTCTTTTCCAGTTGAGCCGGCGTGCGTTCGTTTTCCTCGGCGGACGACTCCTCGATCACCACGGCGTCTACGCTGATCTCGCTGCCCAGGCGCAGCACCATGGCGTCGCGCTCGGTGAGGTCTTTTGCCGGCAGGCGCAGCTGGTAGGTGTTGAGCGGCGGGATCGCGCCCACCACCTCGGCACCGTATTTCTTCGCCAGCTTGCGGGACACCTCCAGGCCGTCGGCGTCCTCCTCGATAATCAGGCTGACCAGGTCGATGTAGGTGGTCAGCCCGTCCATGTTCTTCGTCACTTCCCGGGGCGTGGCCGCCAGCACGTGGCTGCCATTGAGGGTCAGCCAGACCGGGTTGCTCGGCTTGCCGTCCTGCTCCAGCCACAGCGGGCCGCTGGTGTGGTCCTTGCGCTTGAGCGTCAGGCGCACCGTCTGTCCTTCATGGGTGAAGGTGGCGTCCGGCAGGCGCTTGCCGCCCAGCTTCACCTCCAGGGGGCCGCTGCCCAGGCCTCGGGTGTCGAGGCAGAAGGTCAGGGTCTCCGAAACCAGCAGGTCGCCGCAGCGCTTCAGGTTGCTCAGGCGCAGGGGGTCGGCGGCGTAAGCGCTCCCGCAGGCAGAGGCGACCAGGAGCGTGGCGAGAAGGGGGCGGATGAGGGGCATGGCATCGGGTACCTGTGCATGGGGCTGACGTTGCTCTGACTCGAAGCGGCGGCTGATGTTCAGTACGCGTAGGAAGCGCCAACCGGGCACGCTATGCTGCCTGTAAGTCAGTCAAAGGAGTAGGCATGAGGTGGATTGGAGTGGTGGTGTTGTGCCTGGCCAGCCTGACGGCGGGGGCAGAGACGCTGCGTATCGGGTTCGGAACCCACAAGCCGCCTTACATCTTCGAGGGGGAAGCGAAAGGGTTGGAGTACGACATCGTCGTCGCGGCGGCACGCTCGGCCGGCTATACGACGGAGATCCACTACCTGCCGCTGGAGCGCTTGCACCTGTTGCTGCGCCGTGGCGAGATCGACGCGATTACCCCCACCAACGAATTCAGTGGCGTGCCGGCGCACTACTCGACGCCGCATATCCTCTATGAAAACGTGGCGGTGGCGCTGCAGGCGCGGCACTTGAAGATCGAACGCATCGCCGACCTCGAGGCCCATTCGGTCAGTGCTTTCCAGCGTGCCCGCTACCTGCTCGGCAGCGAGTTCCAGGCGATGAGCGAGCGCAACCCGCGCTACCGCGAGGAAGCGCACCAGATTGCGCGCAACCGCCTGCTGTACAGCGGGCGGATCGACGTGGTGGTCGGCGACCTGCGGGTCCTGCGCTACTTCAACCGCGAGGTGTACACCCAGGTCGATGTCAGCCAGCCGGTGACCGTGTACCGGGTGTTCCCGCTGACGGCCTACCAGGTCGGCTTTCGCCTGGCCGAGCAGCGTGATCGTTTCAACCAGGGGCTGGAGCACATTCGTGCCAGTGGCGAGTACGAGGCCATTGAACGGCGCTATGCGATCTACTGAAACGCCCGCTGCAGACACCTTCTGACATCAACGGTAATGGTCTCGGAGCTGAATGGCAGTCCTGGCTGATGCACTATCAGCGGCTGCCGATCTGCCGCCCTTGCATGGAGCCTTCGATGTCGCACACCTACCTGTTACCGATCATGGGATTTGCCGCTGCCCTGGCAGCCGCCTCGGCCATGGCCGAAGAACGCACCTTTTCCAGCGAGCGCGGCACCGTGCAGGTGTCGTCGCTGCTCGACGGCCTGGAGCACCCCTGGGGCATGGCCTTCCTGCCCGATGAGCAGGGCGTGCTGGTGACCGAGCGCCCGGGCCGCCTGCGCCTGGTCAGTCTGCAGGGCGCGTTGTCCGAGCCGATTGCCGGTGTGCCGGCTGTCTATGCCAGGGGCCAGGGCGGTTTGCTGGACGTGGTGCTGTCCCCGACCTTCGCCACCGATCGCCTGGTCTACCTGTCCTACGCCGAGGCGGGTGACGACGATCAGGCCGGCACCACGGTCGGCCGCGGCACGCTGTCGGCAGACAACCGTCGCCTGGAGGGTTTCGAGGTGATCTTCCAGCAGCTGCCGAAACTCTCCACCGGCGCGCATTTCGGTTCGCGCCTGGTGTTCGACCGCGAGGGCTATCTGTTTATCGCCCTGGGTGACAACAACCAGCGCCCGACCTCCCAGGACCTCGACAAGCTGCAGGGCAAGGTGGTGCGTCTGCACCCCGACGGCAAGGTGCCGAGCGACAACCCCTTCGTCGATGAGTCGGGTGCCCGCCCGGAAATCTGGTCCTATGGCCACCGCAACCAGCAGGGGGCGGCGCTCAACCCCTGGAGCGGGCGGCTCTGGACCCATGAACACGGGCCGCGCGGCGGCGACGAAGTCAATATTCCCCAGGCTGGCAAGAACTACGGCTGGCCGCTGGCGACCCACGGCGTGAACTATTCGATGCTGCCGATTCCCGAAGCCGAGGGCGAAACCGTCGAGGGCACGGAGCCGCCGCATCACGTCTGGGAAAAGTCGCCGGCGATCAGCGGTATGGCGTTCTACGACGCCGAACGTTTCAAGGCCTGGCAGCACAGCCTGTTTATCGGCGCGCTGTCCGGGCAGGTGCTGATTCGCCTGGAACTGGAGGGCGACCAGATCACCCATGAAGAGCGTCTGGACTTCGATGCCCGGATTCGCGACGTGCGCCAGGGCCCCGACGGCTTCCTCTACGTGCTGACCGATACGCCCAGCGGTCAGTTGCTGCGTGTAGGCCTGCAGCCGTAAGCGGGCCTAGCGGGTCAGGGCTTCGTCGTCTTCGTTCTGCGCGGCCAGCAGGTCGGTTTCCAACGGCTTGCTGACCACGCTGAAGTCGACGATTTCGATCGCCCCGCGGCCCTGGCCGAGCAGGTGGAAGGAAAAGGCCTTGCGGGTGTCGAGGTTGTCGAAGCTGAAGGTCACCTCTAGCGGCTTGCCCGGCATCAGCCGTGGTAGCTGAGGAATCGGCAAGGCCACGTCGCGGTCGAACTCCTTGGTCTTCAACTGCAGCGTGGCGCCCTCGGCGCTCATGCGCACCGGGCGAATTTTCAGGGTCACGGTGGTCTGGGTGCCCGACGGCAATTCCAGGTACTGCGCGCCGACCAGGTTGTCCGCCCAGTCATCTCCCGCCTTGGGCTTGAGCAGCATGCGTTCACGGTTGGCGAACTGGTACTGCTGGTCCAGCAGGCCATTGTGCAAGGACTGGTCGAGCAGGGCGGCGCGCTGGCTGACCAGGCGCGCCTCGCGTCCGCTGAAGCGTCCCAGGTAATCGGCCCGGTCGGCGATGAAGCCCGGGCTGGCGTAGCGGCGGCAGACCTGCTGGAAATCGCATTCGATGAAGGTGCCCTGGCCGTCGTGCTGGCGCAGCAGGCCGTTGGTGTACGACATCATCGAGCGCCCCTGTGTGTAGCTGCGCAGCAGCGAGCGGCCGGCAATGCCTTCCGGTACGGTCAGGGCGAAGTAATCCAGCACCGAGGCGGTCAGGTCGACATGGCCGTAGACCCCGTCCTTGATGAACGGCAGCTTCTCCTGCTCGGGGGCGAGCATCAGGTTGAAGCCCCACGCCGATGCCAGGCGGACGTTCTCCAGCCCGTGGGATTCGTCGGACGTGACCAGCACCAGGGTGTCCTTGAGCACGCCTTGTTTTTCCAGGGCGGTGAGGAAGTCGGCCACGGCATCGTCGAGGTAGGCGATGGCGGCCTGCTTGGCCCCGGGGTAGCGCTTGAGGTAGTCCGCTGGTGCAGAGTAAGGCTGGTGGGTGCCGACCGTGAGCAGGGTGAGCATCCAGGGTTTCTTCTGCTGGCGCAGCTGCTTCACGTAGCCCAGGGCGCCCTCGAAGAACGCCTTGTCGTCCATGCCCCAGGGGAATTCCAGGTAGGGCTTGTTCTTGAACCAGGTGCGGCCGAGGGTCTTGTCGAAGCCCATGCGCGGCATGATCTGATCCTTGGCCATGAAGCGCAGCCCGGCGCCCTGCAGGTAGTGGGTGCTGAAGCCGTGCTGGCGCAGCTGGGCCGGCAGGCAGAGGTCGCTGCGTTTCGGGTTGTTCAGCAGCTCGATGCCTTTTGGCGTGCCGGAGTCGAGCTTGCTGTAGTCGCCGCAGAGCATGGCGTACAGGCCGCGGATGGTCTGGTGACTGTGCAGCACGTAGTCCGGGGTGAGCATGCCGCGCTCGGCCCACTGGCTGAGGCGCGGCATCAGCGATTCGTCGTAGCGGCTGCCGATGGCCTGGCGGCTGGCGGCCAGGTAGGCACCGGGAATGCCTTCCAGGGTGATGATCAGAACGTTGCGCGCCTTGCCGGGGTCCGCCAGCAGGGGCGTGCCGCTGAGGTCCAGCTGGTTGAACGGGCTGATGTCCGGCGGGCTGGCGGGCTTGCCGCCGGCCTGCCAGTCCTCCAGGTGCAGCTGGGCCGCGCTCAGGCTTTCCGCCAGCAGCTTGTGCGGCAGGTTGAACTGCATCCACTGGCTGGCTTCGCTGGGCGTGCGGTATTGGTAGACCGCATGGGCGCCGAGCAACAGCAGCGGCACCAGCAGCCAGGCGAGGGCCAGGGGGCGGCGGGTCCGGGCCGGTTGGCGCCAGCGCAGCAGCAGGTAGAGACCGAGCGACCCTGCCAGGCCGAGGGCGATCCAGGGGTGGCTCAGGCCGCCGCCCTGGGTGGAATGGCTGACGAACTGCGGATCGCCCAGGTATTCGAGGTCCGAGGGTTCCGGCATGCGCCCCACCGCGCTGACCAGCTCGACAGTGCCCAGCGTGAACAGACTCCAGCCCAGCAGCAGGGGCAGCGTCAGCAGCCAGGCGCGCTGGTGCAGGGCAACCAGCAGCAGGCTGCCAATGGCGAGGTCAGACAGGTAGCCGAAGGGGTGGGACCACCCGAGGGCGTAGCGGCTGAGCAAGGGCACCGCGAGCACAAGAAAACCCAGGGCCAGCAGGGAACTGGTCGGGTGGTGCAGCCAGCGGCTGTATGTGCGCACAAGTACTCCAGAGGCAATTGCCATTCGACTTCAACGGCAGTGCCGAGCCCACCGCAGAGCGGTCTGACATAATTCTGAAACAGGAATGCGCTAAGCGCCAGTGGCGGCGGCTAAAAGACGGGGTACAGGGGGAAAAACAAGACGAGAGGGCGGGTGCCCAGCGCTCCGGTCAGGTGAGCAAAGCGCTGTCGGGCCGAACGGGATTACTTTTTGCTGATGGTGATCTGCTTGGAGCCGCCGTAAGTCTGGCCGCTGACGCCTTTGGCGATCTGCTGGATTTCACCACCGGCCTTGAGGAAGGCGGCGACCTGGGCGTCGATCGAGGCGCTGGTTTCTACGGCGGGGGCTGGCTTGGGCTTGCTGTGGGATGCTTTAACGCGCATGGCGGCCATTGACCTTACATATCAAAGTTGGCCGGCCATTGTACCTGATCGAGGCCCCTCCTGTCCGGCAAACCGGCCTGCGGCGGGCTGTCGCCGGCTGACGCGGGCTGTCCGTCGAGTCGACTGGCCTTTTGCCGGCAGCCAGTAAGCCATTGTTTTCGCAGGTGCTGTGCTCAGCATGGCGATAGGCGGATACCGCCGGGTCCGTTGGTCGGATCGACCCCGTGCAGCCCGGATACGGCGCCGCACAACGTCAGGAAAGCCCGCCTCAAGTCGGGTAGAATGCCGGCCTTGCGAAGAGGGTAGGGCACCATGGCTGTAATTGGACGTATGAATAGCTTGCAGATCGTCAAGCACACCGACTTCGGTCTGTATCTCGATGGTGGCGCCGAGGGCGAAATCCTGTTGCCCAAGCGTTACATCCCCACGGATATCGAGACCGAGGTAGACGATTGGCTGAACGTATTCATCTACCTGGACAGCGATGACAAACTGATCGCCACCACGGAAAAACCCAAGGTCCAGGTCGGCGAGTTTGCCAGCCTGAAGGTCGTGGACATCAACCGTGTAGGCCTGTTCCTCAACTGGGGCCTGCCCAAGGACCTGCTGCTGCCGCATTCGGAAGAGAAGCGCCCGCTGCAGGTCGGTGACTACTGCGTGGTGCACGTCTTCCTCGACAAGCGCAGCAAGCGTATCACCGCCACCGCGCGCCTCGACCGTTACCTGGACCGCGCCCCGGCGACCTACACGGTCGGTCAGGAAGTCGACCTGCTGGTGGCCGACGCCACCGACATGGGCTTCAAGGCCATCATCAACGGCAAGCACTGGGGCCTGATCCACAAGAACGAACTGTTCAAGTTCGTGCGCAGCGGCATGCAGGAAAAGGGCTTCATCAAGGAGCTGCGCGCCGACGGCAAGATCAGCCTGAGCCTGCAGCCGGTCGGCCAGGAGGCGGCGTCGAGCCTCAGCGAGCAGATCCTCGCGGCGCTGCGGGAAAAGGGCGGCAGCCTGCCGCTGAGCGACAAGAGCTCCCCTGAGGCCATCACCGCTCTGTTCCGTACCAGCAAGGGCAATTTCAAGAAGGCCATCGGCGGTTTGTACAAGCAGGGGCTGATCGTCATCCACGACGACCGCATCGAACTGGCGACTAAATAATCCACCGAGGCATCGGGGCACGGCCCGGTAAAAACCACTTGAGCGGCGACGCGGCGTCATCCAATAATGCACGCACCCGCCGGTGTAGCTCAGTCGGTAGAGCAGCGCACTCGTAACGCGAAGGTCGTAGGTTCGATTCCTATCTCCGGCACCAGCCATTCACCAAGCCCGCCTCGTGCGGGCTTTGTGTTTCAAGGGCGGCCAACACGAAAAAAGCACCCGAAGGTGCTTTTTTCGTGGGTGCGGTCAGCCCGCCAGACCGGCCGCCCGGGCCCGTGCCGCGTGCAGCTTCTTGTAGCTGTCGACCAGGCGCTGGTGCCGGTCGAGGCCTTCCAGCGCCAGGCTGGTGGGTGTCAGGCCATGGAAGCGCACGCTGCCATCCACTGTGCCGATCACCGCGTCCATCCGCTCGCTGCCGAACATGCGCCGCAGGTTGTGCTCGTAGTTGGCCAGTTCCAGGTCATCGTCCAGCTGGATTTCCAGCACCGCGTTCACGGCCTGGTAGAACAGGCCGCGCTCGACGGTGTTGTCGTTGTACTGCAGGAAGGCCTCGACCAGTTCCTTGGCGTCGTCGTATTTCTTCAGCGCCAGGTTGATCAGCAGCTTCAGCTCGAGAATGGTCAGCTGGCCCCACACCGTGTTGTCGTCGAATTCGATGCCGATCAGCGTGGTGATGTCGGTGTAGTCATCGACCTCGGTGTTGTTGAGGTTGCGCAGCAGCGATTTGAGTTCGCGGTCGCCAAGGCGGTGCAGCTCGAGGATGTCCTTGCGGAACAGCAGCGCCTTGTTGGTGTTGTCCCAGACCAGGTCCTCGACCGGATAGATTTCCGAGTAGCCCGGCACCAGGATGCGGCAGGCGTTGGCGCCGAGGTCGTCGTAGGTCGCCACGTACACCTCCTTGCCCAGGTCTTCGAGGATTCCGAACAGGGTGGCGGCTTCCTGCTCGTTGGAATCGCTGCCTTCGCCGGAGAAATCCCACTCGACGAATTCGAAGTCAGGCGTGGCACCGAAGAAGCGCCACGACACCACGCCGCTGGAGTCGATGAAGTGTTCGACGAAGTTGTTCGGCTCGGTCAGCGCCAGGCTGTCGAAGGTCGGCTGCGGCAGGTCGTTGAGCCCCTCGAAGCTGCGGCCCTGCAGCAGCTCGGTGAGGCTGCGCTCCAGCGCCACTTCCAGGCTCGGGTGGGCGCCGAAGGAGGCGAACACGCCGCCAGTGCGCGGGTTCATCAGGGTCACGCACATCACCGGGAATTCGCCGCCCAGGGAGGCATCTTTCACCAGCACCGGGAAGCCTTGTTCTTCCAGGCCCTGGATGCCGGCGATGATGCCCGGGTACTTGGCCAGCACCTCTTGCGGTACATCCGGCAGGCACAGTTCGCCTTCGAGGATTTCACGTTTCACCGCGCGCTCGAAGATTTCGGACAGGCACTGCACCTGGGCTTCGGCCAGGGTGTTGCCGGCGCTCATGCCGTTGGACAGGTACAGGTTTTCGATCAGGTTGGACGGGAAGTACACCGTCTCGCCGTCGGACTGGCGCACGAAGGGCAGCGAGCAGATGCCGCGCAGGGTGTTACCGGAGTTGGTGTCGTACAGGTGCGAACCGCGCAGCTCGCCGTCCGGGTTGTAGATGGCCAGGCAGTGCTCGTCGAGGATTTCCTCGGGCAGCGCATCCTTCGGGCCCGGCTTGAACCAGCGTTCGTTCGGGTAGTGGACGAATTCGGCAGTGGCGATGTCCTCGCCCCAGAACTGGTCGTTGTAGAAGAAGTTGCAGTTCAGCCGCTCGATGAACTCGCCCAGGGCCGAGGCCAGGGCGCTTTCCTTGGTCGAGCCCTTGCCGTTGGTGAAGCACATCGGTGACTGCGCATCACGGATATGCAGCGACCAGACGTTGGGCACGATATTGCGCCACGAGGCGATCTCGATCTTCATGCCCAGGTCGGCAAGGATGCCCGACATGTTGGCGATGGTCTGCTCCAGCGGCAGGTCCTTGCCCGGGATGTAGGTCGTGGTATCGGTCACCGGCATCAGCAGCGCCTGGGCATCGGCGTCGAGGTTGTCCACTTCCTCGATGATGAACTCCGGCCCTTGCTGCACCACCTTCTTCACGGTGCAGCGGTCGATGGAGCGCAGGATGCCCTGGCGATCCTTCTCGGAAATATCGGCCGGCAGCTCGACCTGGATCTTGAAGATCTGCGCGTAGCGGTTCTCCGGGTCGACAATGTTGTTCTGCGACAGGCGGATGTTTTCGGTGGGGATGTCGCGGGTCTGGCAATACAGCTTCACGAAATAGGCCGCGCACAGCGCCGACGAAGCCAGGAAGTAATCGAACGGACCGGGTGCCGAGCCATCGCCCTTGTAGCGGATGGGCTGGTCGGCAATCACCTTGAAGTCGTCGAACTTGGCTTCGAGTCGGAGGTTGTCGAGAAAATTGACCTTGATTTCCATGCGGGGTTACCAGAACGAGCAGAACGAAGTGGTCGCCATTATCCGGGTTTTCAGCGGGAAGTCTTGCGGCGTGCGTCCTCGCCGACCCCCGGTCTTGCCAGAAAGCGGGCCGGTGGCCGGTTCTCCATTCCAAGGCAGAAGGGGCGTGCCGTTCGGCTTGATGATTTGACACAAATTCGCCGAATCGGGGCCAATCGAGAATGCCTATAATTTGCTGTTCACGGATGTATTTCGACCCTTCGCCTGTCTGCCGCTCCACGCCTCTACAAAGGCGGGTTCGCGCGTGATGACGGGCCGAGGGACTGGCGCTGCCAAGCCGACGCTGATCGTTTCTGACTGACTCAACAAGGAGAAGAACATGTCCAAGAAGTTTCTGGGGCTTCAACTGGCAGCCACTGCCCTGGCGGTCACCGCCGCGGTCGGCGCTACCGGGAGTGCCTATGCGAAAGAGCTCAACCTCTACACCACCCGCGAGCCGGCGCTGATCCAACCGCTGCTGGATGCCTACACCCAGTCGAGCGGCGTACAGGTCAAGACCATCTTTGTCGCGGAAGGCCTGCTGGAGCGGGTCAAGGCAGAGGGGGATCGTTCCCCGGCCGACGTGCTGATGACCGTCGATATCGGCAACCTGATGGACCTGGTCGAGGGTGGCGTCACCCAACCGGTCAAGTCTGAGACCCTGGAGCAGGTCATCCCGGCCAACCTGCGCGGTGCCGATGGCCAGTGGTTCAGCCTGTCGATGCGCGACCGCGTGCTGTACGCGGACAAGGACCTGCCGATCACCTCGTTCACCTATGAGGAACTGGCCGATCCGAAGTGGAAGGGCAAGGTCTGCATCCGTTCGGGCCAGCACCCGTACAACACCGCGCTGATCGCCGCCAAGATCGCCCACGATGGCGTCGAGGCCACGCAAACCTGGCTCGAAGGCGTCAAGCAGAACCTGGCGCGCCCGGCGGCTGGCGGCGACCGCAACGTGGCCCGGGACATCCTCGGCGGCATCTGCGACCTCGGCATCGCCAACGCCTACTACGTGGGCCACATGAAGAACGCCAAGCCGGGGACCGAAGACCGTTCCTGGGGTGACGCGATCAAGGTCATCCGTCCGACCTTCGCCAGCGCCACCGATGGCGGCACCCACGTGAACATCAGCGGCGCCTCGGTCGCCAAGAACGCGCCGAACCGTGATAACGCGGTCGCCTTCCTGGAATACCTGGTCTCTGCTGATGCCCAGAAGCTCTACGCCAACGCCAACTACGAGTACCCAGTGCGCGAAGGCGTGGCGGTCGACCCGGTCATCGCCGAACTCGGTCCGCTGAAGGCGGACACGCTGAACGTGGCGGAGGTGGCCAAGCACCGCAAACAGGCCAGCGAGCTGGTGGACAAGGTCGGTTTCGACAACTGACGCCACCGTCCGGAACGCCCGGCTCCGGTCGCCTGTCGGCCAGGGCTGGGCGTTTCGCCATTCACGATCACCGAGTCGGCCGTGCCGGTCTCGAGGCTCGCTTGCCATGCCGTCGTAACCGATGAACCTCTACACCCTTCGATTTTCCCGCGCGGTACGCGGCCTGTGGGCTCCCAGCGGTGCGCTGCTGGTGGCCGCCATGGTCGTCGCGCCGATCGCCGCGCTGCTCTGGCATGCCCTTGCCGGCGATGTCGCCCATTGGCAGCACCTGCTGAACAACGTGATTCCCGTTGCCCTGCGCGACACGCTGATCCTGCTGGCCGGGGTCGGGGTGGTGGTGACGCTGCTGGGCGTCGGCAGCGCCTGGCTGCTGACCGCCTACGACTTTCCCGGCAAGGCCCTGCTCGGTTGGGCGCTGCTGCTGCCGCTGGCCGTGCCGACCTACATCATGGCCTACGCCTACCTGGACATCCTGCATCCCATCGGCCCGGTGCAATCGACCCTGCGCGAACTGCTGGGCTACAGCAGCCCGCGTGAGTTCCGCCTGCCCGATGTGCGCAACATGCTCGGCGCGATCCTGATCCTGGGCTTTGTCCTGTACCCCTACGTCTACCTGACCATGCGCGCGATGTTCCTCACCCAGGCCGCCAACCTGATCGAGGCCGCGCGAACCCTGGGCGCCAAGCGCCGCGAGGTGTTCCGGCGCATCGTGCTGCCCCTGGCGCGACCGGCCTGGGCGGTGGGGCTGAGCCTGGCCCTGCTCGAAACCCTGAACGACATCGGCGCTTCCAGCTTTCTCGGGGTAAAGACCCTCACCGTGTCGGTGTACACCGCCTGGACCGCGCGCTCCGACCTGGCCGCCGCCGCGCAGATTGCCCTGACCATGCTGGTGGTGGTAGTGGGCCTGATCCTCATGGAGCGCAAGGGCCGCGAGCGCCAGCGCTTTTCCAACACCCAGAAGATGCAGCCGATGCGGCCCCGTACCCTGCACGGGCCGGCGGCGGCCTTCGCCTTTTCGCTCGGCTTCATCCCGGTGCTGATCGGTTTCCTGGTGCCGGCCGCCTATCTGGCCGTGGAGGCCTGGGAACGACTGAACCGGGTCGCGGGCGTGTCCGATGCGCTGATCCGCAGCCTCTACAACACGCTGCTGGTGGCCTCCATTGCGACCGTGATTACGGTATGCGCCGGTCTGATGATCGCCTGGGCCGGCAGAACCCTGCGCGAAAGTGCCTGGCGCCAGCCGGCCCGTGGGCTGGCCCGTGTCGGCAGCCTGGGGTATGCGATCCCCGGCACCGTTCTGGCGATCGGCCTGATGACCCCGGTGATGCTTATCGAAAATGCCATCGGCGGGCTGCTGGGAACCCAGAAGCTGTTCCTGATGGGCTCCATCGGCCTGCTGGTGATCGCCTACTGCATCCGTTTCCTGGCCATTCCTATCGGTGCCGTGGAGGCCGGTCTGACCCGGGTGCCGGCGTCCATCGAGCACGCGGCGCGGACCCTGGGCGAGCGGCCGGGCGGGACGCTGCGGCGCGTGCACCTGCCACTGATCCGCCCCGCGCTGGCCGCCAGCGCGCTGCTGGTGTTCGTCGACGCCATGAAGGAGCTGTCGGCCACCCTGCTGTTGCGGCCGCTCGATTTCGATACGCTGGCCACGCGGCTGTACGCCGAGGCATCGCGGGGCACCTACGAGGAAGGCGCCATTGCCGCCATCGCCATCGTGCTGGCCGGGCTGCTGCCCGTGGTGCTGCTGGCGCGAACCAAACTTTCTTTCGGACACTGACCCATGCCTTCAGATCGACACCCCCAGGCGCCCGACGAGGCCTCCGTTTCCCAGGCCTACCTGGCGCTGTCGCACCTTCGGGTCGCCTATGACACGCCGCGCGGGATGGTGGACGTGATCCACGATTTCTCCCTGTCGCTGGAGCGGGGGCAGGTCGGTTGCCTGCTCGGACCTTCCGGTTGCGGCAAGTCGACCGTTCTCCGGGCCATCGCCGGCTTCGAGCCGGTACTCGCCGGTTCGCTTTGCCTGGACGGTCGGCTCCTGTCTTCCTCGGCTCGTCACGTGGCGCCCGAGGATCGGCGAATCGGCATGATGTTTCAGGACTACGCGCTTTTCCCGCACCTGACGGTCAGCGAAAACGTCGGCTTCGGCGTGCGTGGGGTGTCGAAGGAGGCGCGCCGGCAGCGGGTGCAAGACATGCTCGATGCCGTGCGCCTGCCGGATGTCGGCAGCCGCTACCCGCACGAGCTGTCCGGCGGCCAGCAGCAGCGCGTGGCCCTGGCGCGCGCGCTGGCACCCGCGCCGGAAATCCTGCTGCTGGACGAGCCGTTCTCCAACCTCGATGTGAACACCCGGGAACGCCTGGCTGGCGAGGTGCGTGACATCATCAAGGCCACCAACCACACGGCAATCATCGTCACCCACAACCAGGACGAGGCGTTCGCCATGGCCGACCAGATCGGGGTGATGCGCGAGGGCCGCCTGGAACAATGGTCCAGCCCGGCAGTGCTGCGTGCCGAGCCGGCCTCGCACTATGTCCAGCGTTTCCTCAGTGGCGAGCTGGACCAGGCGCTGGCCCGGGTCGACTGAGTGCCTTGGCCGCATGATGCGGACGGCCGGCATTGCACCTACCAGCGGTAGCTCACGGAACTGACGACCTGGCGCTCGTCACCGTAGCGGCAGATGGCGAACTCGCAGTAGGTGTATTCCTTGTTGGCCAGGTTGGTCGCGTTCACCGTCACCTCCCAGCTGTCGTCGATGCTGTAGCTGGCCATGGCGTCGAACAGCGTATAGGGCGGCAGGCCCGAATCGATGCCCGAGGCCTGGGTGCTGCCCTTGTAGCGGGCGCCGCCGCCGATGCGCAGGTTCGGCAGGCCGAAGTCGGTGAAGCGGTAGTCGGCCCACAGGGCGGCCTGGTGGTAGGGCGTGTCTTCGCTGCGCTGGCCGACTTCGGTGACGATGACGCTGTCGGTGATCCGCGCATCGACGTAGGCGTAGGAGGCGATCAGGCTGGTGTTGGCGGTGACGTCGGCCTTGGCTTCCAGTTCCAGGCCACGGGAGCGCACTTCGCCGGTCTGGCTGTAAGTGTTGGTCAACTGGTTCAGCTTGAGCACGTCGCGCTGGGTCAGCTCGTACACCGCCGCGCTGAGCAGCAGGTTGCTGCCGTCGGGCTGGTAGCGCACCCCCACTTCATACTGCTTGCCCTCGGTCGGTGCGAAGGTCTGGCCGGGTGCGTCCGCCACCGACACCGGGAAGAACGACTCGCTGTAGCTGAGGTACGGCGCCAGGCCATTGTCCGCCTTGTAGACCAGGCCGGCGCGCCAGGTGGTGGCCTCGTTATCGGCGCTGGAAGGGGCGCCGCCGCGGTGGGCCTGCATGTCCTGGCTGGCCCAGTCATGGCGCACGCCGAGCACGGCGATCCAGCGCTCATCGAAGGTGATCTGGTCCTGCAGGTACACGCCTTTCTGCAGGGTGTCGATCTGCGAACCGCGGTCAACGGCCTGGCGCTTGTCCACCACCACCGGCTGGCCGTAGTTGTAGCGACTCAGGTCGAGGGTCGGCGCAGTACCGCGGAAGTTGTGCGAGTCGTAGGAGGTGTCGTAGCCGTCGAAGCCGATCAGCAGCACATGGCGCCAGTCATCGAACTGCCAGGTGGACTCGATGTTGGTGTCGCTGGCGATGCCACGCGAGCGTTCGGTGCGGTCACTGTACTGGCGGCGCAGCAGGCCGGTGTTCTGCGCATCCCGGATATTGGTGCCGCCGGTGTTGATCTGCAGGTAATCCCACTCCACCTCGGACTCGTAGTAGCGCAGTTTGTGGGCGATGCGCGTCTGCTCATCGAAGCGGTGCTCGAACTCATAGCCCACGGCCGACATCTCGCCGTCCATCTTGTCGTAGTCCGGCTCGCCGATGAAATCGTTGCGGCCGATGGTGAACGGGCCGTCGCCGACGCCGTCCACGAGTTGGTAGGCCAGCGGCGCGGAGAAGCCGGTCTTGGTCTTCTGGTAGAACGACAACAGGGTCAGCGAGGTGTCGTCGTTCGGCCGCCAGGTGAGGGCCGGGGCGATGTACAGCTTGTCATTGTCGATGTGGTCCTGCGGGGTCGAGCTGTCGCGGTTGAGCAGGGTCAGGCGGTAGCTCAGGGTCTCGCTGTCACCCAGCGGGCCGCTGAGGTCCAGGGAAATCTGCCGGCGGTCGTCCTGGCCCAGTTGCAGGTTCACTTCGCGGTAGGGCGTGCGGGTGGGGCGCTTGCTCACCGCGTTGACCAGCCCGCCCGGCGACAGTTGGCCATACAGCACCGAGGCCGCGCCGCGGATCACTTCGGCGCGCTCCAGGCCGTAGGGTTCCTGAACGCCATCGTAGGAGTTGTTCTGCAGGCGCAGCCCGTCGCGCAGCGAGCCGCCGGTGCCCGATTCCACATCGAAACCGCGGATACGGAAACGGTCGGAGGTGCGGTTGAAACTGGTCGGCTGGCTGGTGAAACCCGGGGTCAGGGCCAGCGCCTGGGACAGGGTTTCCGCCTGGCGATCACGGATTTCGTCGCTGGTGACTACGGACAGCGACTGCGGTGTCTCGATGATCGGCGTATCGGTCTTGGTAGCACTCAGGTTGCGCGTGGCCACGTAGCCGGCGACGTGCGTGGTGGGGCGCTCGTCGAGGATGCCGCTGACGGTGGTGGCGCTCAGCTCCAGGCTGCCGTTGGTGCCCAAGGGCGACAGCACGTAGCCATTGCTGCTGCGGGTGGCCGCGAAGCCGCTGCCCTGCAACAGCGTGGCGAATCCGCCGTCCACGCTGTAGGCGCCGTGCAGGCCGGGGCTGTTGCGCCCGGCGATGCGCTGCGGTTCGAAGAGGATGGCCACGCCTGCCTGCTGCGCGAAGCGGTTCAGCACCTCGGCCAGCGGGCCGGCCTCGATGTCGAAGCGCTGCTGGGCCTGCTCGGCGTTCTGCGCCAGGGCGGGCCCGGCAACGGTGGCACCGAGCAGCGCGGCGAAGGTCAGCTGCATGGCCAGGGCAAGCGGGCTGACCGCCTGGGCGAGCGGCGCGTAGCCGGTACGGGGGAGGGTGGTGCGCATGGTCGGAAGGCCTTGAATGATGAGTGTCTACCGTCCTTGACGGACCAGGCGGAAAACCCGGAACCCCGGTTGCACACTTTTTTGTTCAGGGCGCGCGGGTCACCCGTATCAGCCACGGGGTGAAGGTGCTGACCTGCACCGGCAAGGCCTCTGCGATCAGGTTCAGCGCCCGGGTGCTGTCGTCCAGCGGCAGCACGGCGGACACCCGCAGGTCCGCCAGGGCCTCGCGGTCGAACTGCACGTGGCCGGGGAACTGCCGCGCCAACTGGTCGAGCACCTCCGGCAGCGGCCGGTCCTTGACCACCAGTTGGTGATGACGCCAGGCGTCTTCGACGCTGCGGGTGTCGATCGGCGCGACGAGCTGCACGTCCGCCTGGGTGATGCGTGCCTGCTCGCCGGCGCTGACCTCGACCGGGGTCGGGTTGTCGACGGCCCTGGCGGCGACCCGCGACTCGAGCATCGTCAGCACGGTGACGCCGTTCTCCCGGGTGACCACGAAACGCGTGCCCAAGGCGCGCATCTGCCCGTGTTCGGTTTCGACGATGAACGGCCGCGCCGGATCATGAGCGACATCCACCAGTACTTCGCCGCGTATCAGCTGGATGCGCCGTCGCTCATTATCGAAGCGCAGGTCCACGGCACTGTTGCCGTTGAGGGTCAGCAGCGAGCGGTCCGGCAGGCGTTGTTCCAGCCACTGCGCCGGGCGCGTGCGCAGGTCGGCCAGCAGGTAGTCCGGCAGTTCGCTGCGCCACAGCGCCCAGCCAGGCAGCAGCAGAACGATCAACAGGAGCAGGGCGCTGACACTGCGCTTGTTGGTGTAGGGCTTGTGGCGGCTGCCGTAGGCGGCGTCCAGCGCGGCATGCACCGAGGCTTTCTGCGGACGCAACGCGGACATCTGCCCGACGAAACCCTGCAGCCGCTCGGCCGCGGCGGCATGGCGCGGGTCGAGGCGTTTCCAGGCGTCGAAGGCTTCGCGCAGGCTGTCGTCGGCGTCCGGCTCGTTGAGCTGGATCAGCCAGTTGGCGGCCTGTTCGTTGATCGGTTCGGGCGTGGCCATGGCTCAGACGTCCAGCGCGTGGCTGCACTGCAGCAGCGCCTGCATCAGGTGCTTGCGCACCATGCGCTCGGAAATGCCCATCTGCGCGGCGATCTGGGGTTGGGTGTGGCCGTCGAGGAAGTACAGTAGGAACGCCTGGCGCTGTTTGGCGCTCAGCTCTTCCAGGACGAAGGCGATCTGTTCCAGGGCTTCGAGGGTGGTGAGAATCTGTTCCGGCGACTGGAAGCCCGCCAGGGTTTCGGCGGTCATCGCCTGCTCTCGCAGGTAAGCGTCTTCGATCTGCTGGCGCCGTACCCGGTCGATCACCAGGCGCCGGGCAGTGGTGGTCAGAAAGGCCCGCGGTTCGCGCACGGTCCCGAGAATCTCGCGGGACGACAGGATGCGCGCGAAGGTGTCCTGCGCCAGGTCGGCGGCATTGTGCGCACAGCCAAGCTTGCGGCGCAGCCAGCCGAACAGCCAGCCATGGTGGTCGCTGTAGAGTTCGTGAATGGCTTGCTGGAAGGGAGGTTCGGCCGCGGACATGCCCAAGCTCGTAGCGAGGGCACGACCCTGGCTTTGTAGGTGAGAATTATTCGCATGATAGCGAGTGGCCTGTGTGGCCCGCAATACGCCTGTTCCTGAGCGCGTGCTCACGCTGGCTCGCACCGAGTGGCGCTCTGGGCGCCCGCGCAGATGATTGTTTGGTTATTTTGACTTTTTGTAGGTCTTAATGACTTTTTATTGAGTTGGTCATTTTTACCTATGTATTTTTAGTTAATTGTTTTTAAAGGAAAAATTAGTTGGCACGAAAGATGGAATAGATCAGGCAAGGAGAACCCGAGGGGTTCTTCATTCAGCGACTGGAGGATGCATCATGCTTGATTTTATTCTCACGTTTTTCAGCGATATCGCGAACGTTCGCCGCGTCTCCAACCAACTGCTGCTGGCCGGGCTGGTGATGCTGGTGGGTGGCACGGTGGCGGCCTACGGCCTCGAAGAGCACCTGACACTGTTCCAGTTGATCGTCGCCCACGCCGGCACGATCGTCGGTCCGACCCTGCTGAAGATCGGCTACGTCATGCGCCTGGCAGCCCACTACGGCGAGCGCAAGGCCGAACAGGCCGAATGCTGTACAGTGGCGTGACGTGTGGCCCTGCCGGCCAGCGCCAGCGTGCCATTCATCCCGCGGGATGAACGCCGGGCTGGCGTTGCTGCCTGATGCGGTAGGGTGTATTCGCCCTGCAGCTGGAGGTGTACGTCATGGTGAAATGGATGATGGGAGGAGCCCTGGTGCTGGCGCTGGTCGCCGCTCCGGTGTGGGCCGGCCAGCCGACTCAGCAGCAGCCGATCCGGGCCATTCCCAAGAGCTATGTGAGTCCGGGTGCCAGCGGTAGTGTCGGAACCTCCGAGCGCTACGAGCGCCACGACCTGTACGGTGGCCAGCGCCTTCCCGATACGCCGACCCGCCAGAGCAACCAGTACGGCAATCAGTCGATCGAAACCCGTGGCGGTATCCGCCAGACGATCGAGTACCCCGGTGGGCATGTGATCGAACGGTCGCCGGGCAGCGGCAGCTACCAGCGCGAACGCATTCGCTGATGGGGCTGAGGCCAGGGCGCCGTCAGTGCGCCCGGCCATGCCCGTCAGATCATCCGGCGGAACGCCCGCCATCTCTGTTGCCAGGCCACCAGCCAGTGCGGGCTCGCTTCACCGGTGCCCGCCATCTGCAGCATCGGGTGATGGCCGACCACCCGGGTCAGGACCTCTTCCTGATTGTCTTTGACGTCGACGAAAAACACGTGCTTGCCTTCGTGCAGCTGGCTTTCGAAGCGCTTGAAGTAGCTGTTGGGTTGCTGGATGCCCAGGAAGCCGCCTTCCCAGGCGCAGAAACCCAGGGCGACCACGGCTAGAAACAGGAAGGGTGTCCAGCCGGCGGCGCTGTCGGTCCAGCCGTTGGAATAGGCCACGGCCAGTACCAGGATGGCCAGGCCGACGCCAATCGCCACGCCGCGCATGCCGGTGTTGACCACGTCTTTTTTCATGAGAGAAGGAACGTCGTGCAGGTGATGCTGCTCGACTTCGGCATCGTTTTCGCTCAGCACGTGGATCTGATCGGTGCTGATGCCGCTGGCTTCCAGTTCGCGCTCCACGCGCTCCAGGTCGTCCAGGTTTTCGCTGATGTAGTAGTGCCGGTTCATGGTGCACCTCGCGTTCGTGTGGTGACGCAATTCCCCCTGTTGCTCGGTGGTGTTTCAGACACTGTTCAGTGTAGCCCCGCAGCCGACCACGCACGGCCCGTGTGTCGCAAGGCAGAAAATTGTCGGCTGAGGATTCTGGGGCTTTCAAGTGTCGGTGGAAGTGCCGGATTTCTGCCGCTTTAGACTTTCGTCTCGAATGCCCCGGTGCTTCGACTAAGGTCGTCTGTCGCGCTGAAACCGTCGATTTAGAGTGGCCACCACCAGCGCCCTTTGCTGTGGGAGAACAAAAAATGAGTGACACCCTCTACCGACAGATAGAACAGAGTCCACGCTTTCAGGAACTCGTTTCCAAGCGCGAAAGCTTCGCCTGGATTCTGTCTGCTGCCATGCTTGGCCTGTACCTTGCGTTTATCCTGCTGATCGCTTTCGTACCCGAATTGCTGGGTACCCGAATCAGTGCCGATTCGACCATCACCTGGGGTATTCCCCTGGGCGTTGGCCTGATCCTGTCCGCGTTCGTCCTCACCGGTATCTACGTGTACCGCGCCAACGGCGAGTTCGATGACCTGAACAAGCTGATTCTGGAAGAGGTGCAGAAATGATGGCGCGCCTGTTCGGTCTTATCGCGCTGATGGTCGCCGCGCCTGCGTTGTGGGCGGCCGGTGCGCTGGAGGGTGAGGTGCAGCGCCAGGCGCTGAACACCTCGGCCATCGTGATGTTCCTGGCATTCGTCGGGGGCACCCTGTGCATCACCTACTGGGCGTCCAAGCGCAACACCTCGACGTCCGACTTCTACACCGCCGGTGGCAGCATCTCCGGTTTCCAGAATGGCCTGGCGATCGCCGGTGACTACATGTCGGCGGCCTCGTTCCTGGGGATTTCTGCCCTGGTGTTCACCTCCGGCTATGACGGCCTGATCTATTCGATCGGCTTCCTGGTCGGCTGGCCGGTGATCCTGTTCCTGATCGCCGAGCGCCTGCGCAACCTGGGCAAGTACACCTTTGCCGACGTGGCGTCCTACCGCCTGAAGCAGAAGGAAATCCGTACCCTGTCCGCCAGCGGTTCGCTGGTCGTGGTGGCCTTCTACCTGATCGCCCAGATGGTCGGTGCCGGCAAGCTGATCGAGCTGCTGTTCGGCCTCGACTACCACGTGGCGGTGATCCTGGTCGGTATCCTGATGGTGCTGTACGTGCTGTTCGGCGGCATGCTGGCCACCACCTGGGTACAGATCATCAAGGCGGTGCTGCTGCTGTCCGGTGCCTCGTTCATGGCGCTGATGGTGATGAAACACGTCAACTTCGATTTCGGCACCCTGTTCTCCGAAGCCGTGAAAGTGCACGCCAAGGGCGAAGCGATCATGAGCCCCGGCGGCCTGGTGAAAGACCCGATTTCGGCGATCTCCCTCGGCCTGGCACTGATGTTCGGTACCGCCGGCCTGCCGCACATCCTCATGCGCTTCTTCACCGTCTCCGACGCCAAGGAAGCCCGCAAGTCGGTGTTCTACGCGACCGGCTTCATCGGTTACTTCTACATCCTGACCTTCATCATCGGCTTCGGCGCGATCCTGCTGGTCAGCACCAACCCGATGTTCAAGGACGCCACCGGCGCGCTGCTGGGCGGCAACAACATGGCCGCCGTGCACCTGGCCAACGCCGTGGGCGGCAGCATCTTCCTGGGCTTCATCTCCGCGGTCGCCTTCGCCACCATCCTGGCGGTGGTTGCCGGTCTGACCCTGGCAGGCGCTTCGGCAGTGTCCCATGACCTGTATGCCAGCGTGTTCAAGAAGGGCAAGGCCAACGAGAAGGATGAGCTGCGCGTTTCGAAGATCACCACCGTGGCACTGGGCGTCCTGGCCATCGGCCTGGGCATCCTGTTCGAGAAGCAGAACATCGCCTTCATGGTCGGCCTGGCGTTCTCGATCGCGGCCAGCTGCAACTTCCCGGTCCTGTTCCTGAGCATGTACTGGAAGAACCTGACCACTCGCGGCGCGATGATCGGCGGCTGGCTGGGCCTGATCACCGCAGTGACCCTGATGGTGCTTGGCCCAACCGTATGGGTACAGGTCCTGGGCAACGCCCAGGCAATCTTCCCGTACGAGTACCCGGCGCTGTTCTCGATGATCGTGGCCTTCATCGGTATCTGGTTCTTCTCGATCACCGACAAGTCCACCGCGGCTGCTGACGAGCGTGCTCGCTTCCTGCCGCAGTTCGTCCGCTCCCACACCGGTCTCGGTGCCAGCGGTGCCGTCGCTCACTGATAGCGAGCCGGCATGAAGAAAAGGGCAGCCCGCGGGCTGCCCTTTTTTTATGGCCGAAAATAACCATGTGCGGGCTCTGTCCATTTCGACGCGACCCGGCTTCCCGTAGCCTGGGTTGAGCGCAGCGATACCCGGGAACCGTGGCTCAGGGCCAGAACGTCATTGACCACCACGCTTGCGGCACACGTCTTTACGATCGGTGGACACAAGCGTCCGCTCTAGGCCTTCACGACGCGACGTTTCCCCGGGCAGCAGCCTGCAAGCGCCAGGCCCGTGGGCACACGTTGCGCTGGCGTATCGGTCAGAGGAAAGGGGATGGTCGCTGGGGGAGCAGGGCGAGGCCGATTCAGTGCTGCTTGAGGCTGTCGCCGGCCCGGGCGGGTTCGTCGATGATCACCCGGTTACGCCCGGCGCTCTTGGCCTGGTACAGGTGCAGGTCCGCGCGCTTGAGCCAGCCTTCCCAGTGCTCGTTGTGGCGCAGGGTGGCACCGCCCATGGACACCGTAACCGGCCCACCGGGGCTTTTCAGGTGCTGGGCGATGCTCTGTTGCAGGTGCGCGGCGGCGGCCTGCAGGCCATTGCGGTCGGTATTGGGCATCAGCAGCAGGAACTCTTCGCCGCCGAAGCGGAACAGCCGGTCTTCCTGGCGCGAGGCGCTCTTGATCAGGCCGGCGAAGGCGATCAGCACCTGGTCGCCGGCCTGATGGCCGAAGCGGTCGTTGATCTGCTTGAAATGGTCGAGGTCCATCAGCAGTACGGCATAGGGAATGCCATGGCGACGGTGGCTGGACATGGCGATCTTCAGTTCTTCGTTCATCGCCCGGCGGTTGCGCGTACCCGTCAGCGGGTCCTGGCTGGCCAGCAGCTGCAACTGGTCACGCTGGCTGCTGGTGCGGTAGGCGAAGATGAAGGTGAGCACGCTGGCCATCAGGCCGGTCACCAGGAACGACACCATCTGGTAGGCGCTTTCGAACACCGAGCCGGGCACCAGCACGGCATGCACCGCCAGGCTGAGCATCACCAGCGCGGTGGCCACCAGGGCCTTGATCGGCGACACCATGAAGAAGTTGAACAGGATCAGCGGGTAGATCCAGAACAGCCCGTTGACCCCCAGGTTGATGGCGATCAGCGTCGCGCCGACACAGAAGATCACCGCCAGGTAGATGCCGGGTTTGACCGTGTCTCCGGTACGCCACGCGTAGATCACCGCAGAGATGGTCGAAAGCACGATTACCGTGTCGGCCAGGCTCACCAGGTAATTGCCCTCCAGAAGCCGGTACACCGCATAAGGCGAAATGCCCAGAACGCCAATCAGCCCCATCAGGGTGATGATGGAGAGCTGGAAATCCTTGCGCAGGCGCTTGAGAAGTCGAGAGCTCAACATAGCCTCTACCGGTTCTAGTCGTTGTTATGTCAACTAGCATGCAGAGCTTTGCCTGGCCCTGGCAAGGGTGAAAGATGGGCAAAGTGCCAGTATTTATGCCACGCCGATGGATAACCGGCGGTTTCGCCATTCATTGGCCGGTGGCCATAGTCATGCTGACAGGGCGATCAGGTTTTTGTTGCACTGATAACGGCTCAGTCGCTGGGCCAGAAGCGCCGGCAACTGGGACGTTGGTGCAAAACCGAGGCGCTGGTAGAAGCTCGCCAGGTCCGGGTGACAGAACAGCCAGGTCGGCCCGTCGGCGTCGGCGAGGGCCGTGCTCAGCAATTGCCCGGCCAGGCCCTGGCCGCGGAAGGCCGGGGCGACGAACAGGCCGGTCAGCCAGCGCCCGTCTTCCACCGGTGCCAGGCACCGCGCGGCCAGGATGTCGCCCTGCTGGGCCACCCACACGGTGTCGTCGTGCCGGGGGCGCATGGCGCTGCGATGCGTGCGGTAGAACTTTTCGGCCAGGGGGCGCAAATGGGCGGGCAGGGCGCGATAATGCAGGTCGGGCATGCAACGAGGATCGTGGGCCTGGGAGAAGGTGCCCAGCGTCACCGATTGGCGAGCGCTGGGCAAGAGGTTGTCACTCGGTGGCGTGGCTGCCGAGCAGGGTACGGCCGGTGCGCTTGTCGCGCTTGGCCATGCGTTTTTCGTGGGCGGTTTTCAGGGGCTTCTTCTTGGCCTGCTTTTTCGCGTCGAGACCTTTGCTCATGATGATCACCTCGGATGTGCTGGGTTGGGATCGCCGTTGTGGATCAGAATCGCTTGGCCATCGTCACCTCCCAGGCCCGTCGAGCCCGCCAGTACACTGTTCTTGAGCATAGCTGGCCGCTGCGTGACCTGCATTTCCCGGGGGGGCCGCCGGGCGACGGGGGATCGACTGGTTAACACTTCGCGGCAAAAGCCTGGCGGACCGATGACAGCCGGCCGCACCGGCCGCATCATGGGCGCTTGCACCGCGTCCAGCGTTTCACAAGGTCAAGCTGCACCATGTCGATGACACCCGTTGAAGAACACCTGGTGTACGCCGCGCACAGCGTCGCCGGCCAGGTAAGAACCCACAACGAAGATGCCATTCTCTGCTGCCCCGCATTGCATGTGTGGGCAGTGGCCGATGGCATGGGCGGGCACGAGTACGGTGAGGTGGCCAGCGCCGTGGCCCTGCAGGCCCTGGAAACCGCCTGCGCCGCCGGCGAAGACCTGGTGGAGGCGGTGAATGCGGCGAACCGTGCCGTGCTGGCCGCCGCCGAACAGCGCGGGCGGGGCATGGGCACCACCCTGGTGGCGGCGCAGTTCACTGAATCGGACTTCCAGGTCGCCTGGATCGGCGACAGCCGGGCCTACCGGATCAGCGCCGCCTACATCGAGCAGCTGACCCACGACCACAGCTGGGTCCAGGCCATGGTCGACGCAGGCGAACTGAGCCGCGAGGACGCGCGCCACCACCCGCAACGCAATGTCATCTTCCAGTGCCTGGGACGCGGCGATCAGCGCCTCGATGTCGGCCTGGTCTGCGGCAGCCTGGGCACCCACGAACTCCTGCTGCTGTGCAGCGACGGCCTGACGGGCGAACTGCTGGACGAGCAGATCCAGCAGCTGTGCACCACCGCCGACACCCTGGAAGCGGTGGTCGAGCAACTGATCGCACTGGCAAACCAGATGGGCGGCAGAGACAATATTTCGTGTATCGTCCTCGGCCGCGCCCTGACCGAACCACCGGTCGACGCACGCCCCCGAGGCTTTCTCAGCAAACTGCTGAAACCCCTCAAACCTTCCTGATTCGATGCCATGACAGAACGCTTGATCGAGATTCCGGGTTACCGCATTCATGGCCGCCTCGGCAAAGGCGGAATGGCCGAGGTCTACCTCGCCACCCAGGAATCGTTGCACCGCAAGGTGGCGGTAAAAGTGCTGCTGAGCGCCGACGACGAGGCGTTCAGCCAGCGTTTCATCAAGGAAGGCCATATCGTCGCCTCCCTGCATCACCCCTCGATCATCACCATCCATGACATCGACCGCCTGGCCGACGGCCGCTACTACCTGGCCATGGAGTTTGTGCCTGGCGGCGACCTGGCGCAGCACAAGGGCGAGGTGTTCGAGCCGCAGCAGGCGTTGCGGGTGGTCCAGCAGGTGGCCAGCGGCCTGGCCGTGGTGCACGGCAAGGGCCTGGTGCACCGCGACATCAAGCCGGCCAATATCCTGTTCCGCGACGACGGCACGGCGGTCATCACTGACTTTGGCGTGGCCAAGGAAGTCAGCCTGGACCAGGACCTGACCCAGTTCGGTATCGCCGTTGGCAGTCCGGCCTACAGCAGCCCCGAACAGGCGCAGTGCCAGCCGCTGGATGCGCGCAGCGACATCTACAGCCTGGGCGTGATCCTTCTGGAAATGCTCACCGGCACCAATCCGTTCCGCGGCGAGAACTACACCCAGACCGTGATGAACCACGTGCAGATGGACATCCCGGACCTGCCGGCGCACCTGGGCGACTATCAGTGGCTGCTCGACCGTATGCTGGCCAAGGAACCGGACGAGCGTTTCGCCGACTGCACCATCCTGCTGGCCAGCCTCGACGAGTTGCGCGAGCAGGACGTCGACAGTACACGTATCGCGCCCGCGGTCAGGATCAAAGCTGCCCAGCCGCCGCGCCGCACGGGGCGTCCGCTGCTCTGGGCGGTGCTTGCGGTATTGCTCGTGCTGGGCGCCGGTGGCGGCTACTACGGCTACCAGCAGGTGCGTATCAACGATTACCTGGCCCTGGGCGAGCAGCGCCTGGGGGAGGGCCAGTTGCTGGAGCCGGCCAGGGACAACGCCGATTACTACTTCCGCCAGGTGCTGGCCCTGGACGCCGACAACGCGCAGGCGGTGGATGGCCTCAACCGCATCCTGCAGGCACGCATCACCGACTACCTGGCGCTGGCCGAGCAGCGCATCGCCGAGGAGCGCCTGCTGCTGCCCGAGGATGACAGCGCGACGTTCTACTTCCGTCAGGTCTTGGCCTGGGAGCCGGACAACCTGCTGGCCCTGGCCGGGCTCGACCGGGTCGCGCAACGCTTCGTCGAGCTCAGCGAGCAGGCCTATGGCCGCCGCGAGCACGCCCTGGCCTTGGAATACATCAAGCACGGCCTGGAGGTCGCGCCGGCCAACGAAGCCTTGCTGGCACGGCTCGACGATCACGGGCGCCGCGTGCGCCTGGCCCAGGCACCGCGTACGCCGGCCGGCAAGCCGCGCAGCGGAGCGGAGCCAAGCCCGATCAAGCGTCTGTGGGACAACATTTTCAGTAACTGAGTGGTGCGGGGTTCGTCCCGCGCCGCCCCTTGCTTCTGACCCGAGGTACAGGCCCGACATGCTCAGGATTCACTTCAGCGATAACCGCCAGGCCCCGATCTGGCTGGTGGACGAGCGCTTCACCATCGGCCAGGACAGCCGCAACAGCCTGGTGCTGGAGGACGCCGACATCGGCCCCCTCCACGCGGAGATCCGTCAGGACCACGGTTTCTACTACCTGACCGACTTCGGCAGCCCGGCCGGCACCTTCGTCAACGACGAGCGGATCGGCGCGCGCTTCCAGATTCGCGCCGACGACCGCGTGCGCCTGGGCGGCGTCGAGCTGCTGTTCGTCGACCCTGCCAAGAGCAAGGCCAAGGCCGGCGCCACCCAGCGCTGGTTCCTGCAGGTGATCAAGGGCGAGCACGAGGGCAAGAAATTCCACATCAGCGGTTCGATGACCTTCGGCCGTTCGGTGAAGTGCGAGCTGTGCTTCAGCGACATGGAGCTGTCGCGCCGCCACTGCGAGTTCATCCTCAAGGGTGACGTGCTGGAGGTGAAGGACCTGGCGTCGGCCAACGGCGTGCTGGTCAACCAGCAGAAAGTCGGCATGGCGGTGCTGCAGCCGGGCGACCAGCTGAAAATGGGTTCGGTCACGCTGCTGGTGATCGGCCCGAAAACCGAGGCCGCCCCGGTGGTGGACGAAGACGCCACGGTGTTCATGCGTGCGGTGGACGTGCCCAAGCCGATCAAACCCGCGGCGCCGCCTGCGCCGAAACCGCAGGTCAGCGCTGCCAACCCGCTGCGTGCAACGGCCACCGCCAACCCGGCGCGGGCACCGGCCAAGGCCGCCGGCAATGGGCGGCTGTGGTTGCTGGCGCTGCTGGTGCTGGTGATCGGCGGCGCGGCCGCCAGTTTTCTGCTCTAGCCCGGTGCCGTGGCGGCTCATTGACTCAGCAGGCGACGTTCGGCACTGATTTCCGGCAGGTCCTGGCGGCGCATGTACACCCGCAACGGTTCGGTGATGTTCAGGCGCTCATCGATGCGCAGGTCGAGCAACAGCTGGATGCGCTCGCGCTTGAGGTTCATCAGGTTGTCCGACTGTTCCTGCCAGACGAATTCGCAGGTCGGCGTGATGCGGCCTTCCGGCACATCCAGGCCGAAGGAATCCTCGCTGAAACGCACGATATACTGGCCGGTCTTGGCATTGAAACCGACAAACCCCTGCAACTGATCGGCAGCCTCGCAGATGCCGGCGGATGTGATGCTCATGGGAACCTCGCAGTGACGGTGGGTGGGCATCACAGGCTACGGCTTCCCGCGCATCACACCTTGCTCCGGATCAATGGAGCGTGCTGCAGATGGGAAACGTTTTCAGTAAGGACGGTACCCCTGTGGGAGGCGCTTCAGCGGCGATTGGCCTTGAGCCGGCAGCGACTGCTCGCGGCTAAAGCCCCTTCCACGGATTCGTGGAGTTCGTGGTTGTGCGGCGTGCGCGGAGTTGCATGCCCGTGGGAGGCGCTTCAGCGGCGATTGGCCTTGAGCCGGCAGCGATCGCTCGCGGCTAAAGCCCCTCCCACAGGTTCGTGGTGGCCCGTGGTTGTGCGGTTTGTGAGGAATTGCACGCCCGTGGGAGGCGCTTTAGCGGCGATAGGCCCTTGAGCCTACAGTGGGCCGTCGCGGCCGAAGCCGCTCCCGGGCGATCAGGCGGGCTATCAGCCGCGGCGTGCGCCGGCTGGCTCTTGCGGTTCCACGTCACGGATGGCGTTGGACATGCGGTGTGAGGGCTTCATCAGCGCGGCGCGGATCTTCTCGTAGTCTTCGTACGAGAGGTTGCTGCGGCTGAGCATTTCCAGGGCGAACTGCTTGATCTCGGCGTCGGTGTACGGACGTTCGTAAGGCTCGGGCTGACTGGCGCAACCAGTGAGGACGAGGGCGAAAGCAGCGAGGGTAAGGGCGAGTGAGCGTTGCATCGGAGCACCTGTAGGCGAGCGCGTTGATGGAGTACGCACAGGCTAGAGGGCGGCAGGCTCAGGCAGAAATCATTCGGCTCGATAGTGGCTATCGGCGAGGCGCGGCAATACCTGTTCACGCAGCAGCGGCGCCAGGTCCGCCGGCAGTTCCGCGCGCAGGTCCAGCCAGCTGAGGGCTTCCAGTTCGGCGGCGGGGTGCACGGGGTGGGGCAGGTGGGCGTGGTAGACCTGGGCGTCGAGCCAGGTGTCGGCCTCGTTGGCCGCCATGGCCTGGAAATGGCCGAGCCAGCCCAGGGCATCCGCCGGCAGGTGCAGGTCCAGCTCTTCCTGCAGTTCGCGGCTCAGGGCGCTGAGGGCGTCTTCGCCGGGTTCGAGCTTGCCGCCCGGAAGCATCCAGGCGCAGGTGCCGCGCTTGCGTACCAGCAGCAAACGGCCTGCGCTGTCGAACAGGCAGGCCGCTGCGATACTCAGGGTCGGGCGGTCAGTGGGTGCTGGAGAACGCACTGATCTTGCCGAACGGAGCGCTGTTCATGCCGACCTTGACCGCCATCAGTGGGGAGTTGTTGACCCACACGTCGTCGATCACGATGGTCTTGCCGACATCTTCGTTGTCCGCGGCCACCAGCAGGTAGTAGGTACCGTCTTCCGGTGCCTCGCCGTCCCAGCCCATGCTCACCACGCCGACCACGGCGGAGGTGCGCGTCGGCTTGCTGGCGATCACCACGCCATAGGCGTCGAGCAGCAGGGCACGGGGCTTGAGGGCGAACTTGTTGATGCCCAGGCACGCGTCGTTGCACAGCGAATTGACGTTCAGCGTGTAGCGCTCACCCTTTTTCAGTTCCAGGGAGAACACGCGGTAGTTGGAGATGGAGCTGCCGAAGTCCATGCGCGGTTGGTCCGCGTCGATGCTCCAGCGGGGGGCGAGCAGGCCCGGATTGACCGGCAGCGGGATCGCCTCGGCGTTGTGAATGGCCTCGAGGGTGCTCTTGGCGATCGGGCTGGTGCCCGACTGCACGGATTGCTCGTAGGTCGCCTGGGGGTTGCTGGCGCAGGCGCCCAGCAGCAGGCACGCGGCCAGGGTAAAGAACTTATGCACGGTGACACTCCTGAATGACTACATCCATGTATGCGTGCGGTGTCGCCTGTTTCGTTGGGGTGGCGACACGGCAGCTGGCCATTGTAACGCCATCATGCTCGATGGCCTGTGACCAATGTCCACAAACGCGCACCGGGCGGTCCGCAGACCACGCGGTGCGTTGAAACCTGTTTAGCCGCTGAGGCCGACGTAGACGTTCTGCACGTCGTCGTGCCCGTCGAGGCCTTCGAGGAAGGCTTCGACTTCTTCCAGCTGCTCGGCGCTCAGGCCGCTGACCGGGTTCTTCGGCATGTAGCCGAGCTTGGCCGAGTTGACAGTGAAACCCTGCTCCGGCAGCGCGCGGCACACGGCGTCGAGGTCGGTCGGGTCGGTGACGAACAGGGTGTTGCCTTCATCGGACGGCTCGAAATCCTGGGCACCGGCTTCGATGGCGGCCATTTCCGGGTCGGCACCGCTGTCGCTGGAGGCTTCGATCATGCCGACGTGGTTGAAGTCCCAGGTCACCGAACCGCTGGCGCCCATCTGGCCCTTGCGGAACAGCACGCGGACTTCGGCCACGGTGCGGTTGACGTTGTCGGTCAGGCACTCGACGATCACCGGCACCTGGTGCGGGGCGAAGCCTTCGTAGGTGGTGCGCTCGAAGTTGACGGTCTCGCCGGTCAGGCCCGCGCCTTTCTTGATCGCGCGCTCCAGGGTGTCCTTGGGCATCGAGGCTTTCTTGGCCTGGTGCACGGCCAGGCGCAGCTTGGGGTTCATGTCCGGGTCGGCGCCGTTGCGCGCGGCGATCATGATTTCTTTCACCAGACGGCCGAAAATCTTGCCCCTGGCGTTGGCGGCGGCTTCTTTAGGTTTGGCTTTCCACTGTGCGCCCATGCTCGTTCTCTCGATCTGTGCGGGTCGGTAAGGGGGTCGATGGCCCGGTTCTGCGGCGGTACGAACCCGAGGGCTGGCACCCGCCGAAAGCCGGCATGACAAAGTTGGTGGCGGATTTTAGTCTGTTCGCGCGTTCCTGGCACCCTGCAAATCCCCAGCGGTCACGATCAGGGGTTGTTCGCGCTCAGCCGCTCCAGCTCGCGCCGCACCATCGCCGCATAGGGCGCAGGGCTCAGGCGGTACAGTTCGCTGGCCACCCAGGGCAGCCAGCGCGGCCCCATTGCGTCACGGTCGGCCAGCAGCCGACGGGCTTCTGCTTCGGCCTCGGCGGCGCGTTGCTGGTGCAGTTCGGCTCGGCTCATGACGGCTCCGTGCGGCTCAGATGTTGTGCCAGATCAGCTGGATACCCGCCAGCAGCATGCCCAGGCGGGCGATGCGGTAGAACCAGGTGTGGTTGATGCGCGACTGCAGCCACAGGCCGCTGTAGACCCCCAGCGGCACGATCGGCGCGAGCGCCAGGCTCATCAGCAGGTTGTCCGCGGTGAACTGACCCAGGGCGGTGTAGGGGATCAGCTTCAGGGCGTTGGTCAGCAGGAAGAACATGTTGATGGTGGCCACGTAGCGCACCTTGTCCAGTTGCTGCGGCAGCAGGTGCATCATCACCGGTGGGCCGCCGGCGTGGGCGACGAAGCTGGTGAAACCGGCCAGGGTCGACAGCACGGTGCCACGGCCTTTCTGCAACGGGCGCGGTTCCTGGTTGGTGTTGATCAGTCCCAGCAGCACGAACGAGATGGCGATGATGCCGATCAGCAGGCCGATGGTGTTCTCGTTGAGCAGCTCGAAGGTCAGCGAGCCGATGACGATGCCGATCAGGGCGCCGGGCATCATCACCTTGAGATTGGCGGTGTCCCACTTGCCGAAATAGGCCTTGAGTCCCACCACGTCGGCCAGGCACAGGATCGGCAGCATGATCGCCACCGCCTGCATCGGGGTGGCGGCCAGGGCCAGCAACGGCACCGCGATACCGCCCAGGGCACCGCCGAAGCCGCCCTTGGACAAACCGGTAAGGAACACCGCCGGCACGGCGAACAGCAGAAAATCGGTCAGGGTCATCGCGGTGGGCTACGCAGGCAAAGCGCGCAGGGTAGCAAAGCGGCGGGGGCGCTGGGGAGAGGCTACTGTCTGGCCTTTTTAGCGGCCGACTGTGCATATGGGGCGCACCCGGCACCTGCTCTAATGGGCGTCTGTTTCTGTCGAGAGTCTGTCATGTCGCCCAAGGATCTGATGCTGGCACTGGTGGTGGTCGTGGTCTGGGGCCTGAATTTCGTGGTCATCAAGGTCGGCCTGCACGACATGCCGCCACTGCTGATGGGCGCCTTGCGCTTCATGCTCGCGGCGTTCCCGGCGATCCTCTTCGTGCGCCGCCCGGACCTGCCGCTGCGCTGGCTGCTGCTGTACGGCCTGACCATTTCCCTGGGGCAGTTCGCCTTTCTCTTCTACGCCATGTCGGTGGGCATGCCGGCGGGGCTGGCGTCGCTGGTGCTGCAATCCCAGGCGTTCTTCACCCTGTTCTTCGCGGCGATGCTGCTGGGTGAGCGCCTGCGCCTGGTCAACCTGCTGGGCTTGCTGGTGGCGGCCAGCGGCCTGGTGCTGATCGGCCTGCAGGGCGACCGCGGCATGACCATGGCGGGCTTCGCCCTGACCCTCTGCGCGGCGGTGATGTGGGCGCTGGGCAACGTGGTCACGCGCAAGATCGGCAAGGTCAACCTGGTCGGCCTGGTGGTGTGGGGCAGCCTGATTCCGCCGATTCCGTTCCTGGCGCTGTCCTGGTGGCTGGAAGGGCCGGAGCTGATGGTCTCCGCCGTGCGCGACCTGAGCCTCAACGGCGTGCTGGTGCTGGCCTACCTGGCCTTCGGCGCGACCATTCTTGGCTACGGCCTGTGGAGCCGGCTGCTGTCGCGCTACCCGGCCAGCCAGGTGGCGCCGTTCTCGCTGCTGGTGCCGGTGGTCGGCCTGAGTTCCTCGGCCGTGCTGCTGGACGAGCGCCTGAGCAGCCTGCAGATGGCCGGCGCCTTGCTGGTGATGCTTGGGCTGCTGGTCAATGTGCTGGGCGGGCGACTGCTGGAGCGCCTGCGGCCGCGGGTGGCCGCGTAGGCCTTCCTGCACCCTGTTGCCCGCGAAAACTTCGCCCCGGGTCGGGGGCTCCTACACCTTGGTGGCGGGCACGGATGATTGTGGGAGCCGCGCCCCGCGGCGAATTGTGGCCGCAGCGTAGCCTGGGTTGAGCGAAACGATACCCGGGGAAACCGGCTCCGCGCGCTCGAAACTTCGAGGCCCGGAAACAAAACGGCCCCGCTGATAGGCAGGGCCGCGATGCAGCAGGACGGTGATCAGTCCTGGCGGCTGGTGACTTCCAGCAGGTGGTAGCCGAACTGGGTCTTCACCGGACCTTGCACCACGTTGACCGGGGCGCTGAACACCACGGTGTCGAATTCCTTGACCATCTGGCCCGGGCCGAACGAACCCAGGTCACCGCCGTTGCGGCTGGACGGGCAGGTGGAGTTGTCCTTGGCGACTTGGGCGAAGTCGGCACCGCCTTCGATAGCGGCTTTCAGTTCGTTGCACTTGTCTTCAGTGGCAACCAGGATGTGACGGGCAGTGGCGCGGGCCATTGGGGATACCTCCTTTCATAGAAGGTGCCGAGCCTACCGCAATCGCCGCCTCAGTCAAACTCTCCCGACCGCCGCGCCCCTTCCTCACCATTCCCTGGGCAGGGCGCTGGCGAAGTACGCCATGAAGGCGTTCACCTTGGGCGTCAGTTCATGGCGGTCGCGCACGCACAGGTAGAACTCCAGCGGGTCGGTCTGCGCCTGGCTGCCGGTCGTGCCCCGGGGCGGGAACACCTCCACCAGCTGGCCGCTGCTGAGGTAGGGGCGGGCGACGAACGATGCCAGGCGGGTGATGCCGCCACCGGCGACCGCTGCCTTGGCCAGTACGTCGATGTCGTCGCTGATCATGCTGGTGCGCACCGGCGCCTCGAAGGGCACCCCGTCGCGCACGAAGCCCCAGCGCATCAGGCGGCCGTCCACGGGAATGCGGAACACCAGGCAATCATGGTCGCGCAGGTCTTCCGGCTCCTGCGGGCGGCCGGCCCGCTCCAGGTACGCGGGAGAGGCGCAGTAGATCGACGGCACGGTGACGAGGTGCCGGGCCACCAGGCCGTCCTCCAGTTGCTGGGCGATGCGGATGCTGATGTCCACCGACTCCTGGATATGTTTCACCGCCCGGTCGGTGGTCACCACCTCGCACATCACCCGTGGGTATAGACGACTGAACGCCGGAATCAGCGGTGCCAGCACGTGCCGGCCGAACGCGGCGCTGGCGGCAATGCGCAGCCGCCCCTGGGGCTGGGTGTGCTGCGCGGTGACGGCGGCATGGGCCAGCTCCAGGTCGCGGACGATGCCGCTCACCCGGGCGTAATACAGCGTGCCGCTGTCGGTCAGCGCCAGGCGGCGGGTGGTGCGGGTCAGCAGGCGCACGCCCAGCTGGCTTTCCAGGCGCGCAATGTTCTGGCTGGCCGCCGCCGCACTGATGCCGAGCTGGCGGGCAGCCGAGGCGATGCTGCCGTGTTCCACCGCTTTGACGAAGCTCTCGATGCCGCGCAGGTTTTCCATGGATAGGGTTTCTAATGGCTGAGCTATTCGTAAGTTTTGATTGTGGCTCAACATAGCCGCAGGCCTCTACTGCGGCAACGGGTGCGCCGCTACAGTCGTGGCTTCTGTTCATTTGATGGGATTGCCTGATGCCTGAGATTTCTAACACCACGCGTTCCAGCTGGAAACTGTCGCCCCGCCTGACCCCGGTGATCTTCGCGTTTTTCATGTCCGGGATCATGGCGTTCCTGATGTGCCTGGTGATCACCGCCGCCAACACCGGTTTTGCCGACGGTTACGTGCTGCGGGTGCTCACGGCGTACCAGCTGGCGATGCCGGTGGCCTTCTGCTGCGTGATGTTCGTTCGTCCGTTGGTCATGGTGCTGGTGCGCCTGACGGTACGCAGCGGGGAGTAAAGTGCCGCTGCGCTGGGTCTAACCCTGGGCAACGGCACATTCAGCCGGCAAAACACTCAGGAGGTCTTGCCATGAACAATGTGACTGCCGAGGGTTGGTGCAAAAGCATCGGCGCTACCAAATCCAGCCCGATGGGCACCTTCAGCTTCCACCTCAACGAGCGTCATCACCGGCGCCTGGAAGAGGCCGAGGAACGCCTGGCCAGCAGCGATGAAACCGAAATCATGGTGGACGTCGACGCCGAGGAAATCGAACTGAGCACCCCGCCGGAATGCGGCCCGCTGTCCGATTGCAAGATCCGTGTGTACCGCGGCGGCGAAGACATGCGCGGGCAGTTCCACCTCGTCGGCCATCGCGCCAGTGACGGCAGCCTGGTGTACACCAACGCCGTGATGGTCGATCAGTTGGGGTGAGGCTGGCGCAGGTGGACACGCTTCGTGCTGTCCACCCTACGGCAGAAGCTCGCGGACGAGTCCGCTCCTACAAGAGGCGGTGCGGCACCGATCGTTCCTATACTCCGCGTGGGGATGCCGCCGGAACGATCTGCGTTCGGTGGCTAAAAAGCTCGCGGACGAGTCCGCTCCAACAGGGGGCGGGGCGGCACCGATCGTTCCCATGCTCCGCGTGGGAATGCCTCCCGGGACGCTCCGCGTCCCAACGGTGCATGTGGTTTCAGCCTGTGAGCCGAGGTCGACCGCACAGGCCCGTTGCCCTCACTGGTACAACCACCGCTCCGCCTCCACCACCTGCTTCGGGTCGAAGGCCTTGATAGTCAGGCCGGGGATCAGCGCGCCTTCGATTTCGCTGGTCTTGCGTACCCAGCCCTGGTCGGCGACCACGGCCATGCGCTCGAAACGCCGGACGAAGGTGAACATCTTCGGCAGGCGCGAGACTTCGATGCCCATGGTGGCGAGGGTCGGCAGGTGGATGTCGTGGGCCCGGCAGAACAGGCGGCCGTGGGCGATCCCTTCCGACTTCTGACTCAGCTCATCCAGCGCGGCCCGCATCTCGTTGCTGTCGAGCTGGCCGGACATTTCCACATCGATACGGTCGTTGCCGTTACGCATAACCTGGAACATGGCGCGTCCTCCACAGGGTTAACCGTGTCTGGGCCGGCCATTGGCGGATGCTGCCCGCCAACGGCGGTGCTTTCACTAATGACCGTGCTCGCGGGGTTGAGTTCGTGGGCGCGTTTGACGGTGCTTGGGCTGGCGACTGTCCGTGGGAGGGGCTTCAGCCGCGACGGACGCTGGCGCCCTGCCTTTCAGCAGAGCGCCACGGGTGAGGCAGGGCGGTCTTACTTGACCGTGTGCAGGCGCTGGTCGGTGAACACGCAGAGCACGCCGGCGCGGTTGTGCATCACCGGGTGGTTGAAGTCGCAGTAGGCGGCGGCCACGCTCAGGGCCATCTGCTCGCTGATCAGCTGGCCGTCGTCCGGGCGGAACCAGGCCATCTGCCCGGCCTTGCAGCGTTCGGCCTGCGGGTCGGTGTTGAAGGTACACAGGTTGCTCTGGGTGTTCTGCGCGTCATCCTTGAAGCAGGCCGACAGGGACAGGGCGATGGAGCCCAGCAGGAACAGGCGAAGAAGGGTGTGCATGGTGGCAGGTCCGGTGGGGGAAAACGGTGCGAGATTAGTGCCGTCAGCGGGCCGAAGGTTCCCTGATGGCCTCGTTATTCATGCGCAGCGGCTACTTCTCATCCAGCCCCGGCGCCTCGCGGATGAGGAAATGGTCCAGGTTGGGGATGTCTGCACTGAACACGCCGAAAGTCTTGCTCGGGTCCTTCTTGCTCGGCACCTGCTTCAGGGCCGGGGTGACGCCGTAGAAGAAGCAGTACAGCTGCCGCTCGTTGGCGATCGCCAGGCGGATTTCCTCCATGAACGCCTTGCGCTTGCGGTAACCCTCGATCAGTTGCTTGCTCAGGTAGACGTTGACCGAATACGGCCTGCCCTCGAACCAGACCTTCTTCTCGAAATCCACGCGAAAGCTGTGGGTGTAATCCTTTATTTCCTTGACCTTGCCCCAGTAGATCAGCCCCTTGTTGTCCTGCAGGTACTCGATCTTCTTGAAGAACCCGGAGTAGGGCGCGGTCTGCTCGCCGATCTTCAGCGGCATGCGCTTGAGGCGCTCCTTGTCGTCGTAGTTGGAGACGAAGCACTCGACCGGGTGGGCGAACACGCTGGTCTTGTCCAGCGGCGTACTGGCGGTGGCCCGGGGCGCGGGCGGGGTGGTGCTCGGGGCGGGCGGAGTCAGCGGCGGCAGGTCCTGGGCGGCTGCGGTGCTCACGGGGTTGCGCACGTACTGGCGACGGGTCAGCAGCAACTCGCTGGGAAAGTGCTCCTCGCGCTCGACCTCCGCCTCGGCGCCCTGTTCCGGCAACCCGGTGGCGGACACACGGGTATTGCCGTAGGGGCAGCCGACGATGTGCTGGGTGCTGGGCAGGTCCTTGAAGTGCGGGGTACGGATGTAGCTGACGTTCTTGGCGTTGAAGGTGCCCAGCTTGTTCTCGTCGGCAAAGGCGGCGCGGCAGGCATCATGCGGGCAGAGGAAGTATTCGTGGTCCGAATCGAAGGCCACCGTTTCGTCGAAGTTCAGGTCGCGTACGTCATAGATCGACAGCTTGTCGTCGAGGCTGATGCAGTAGGCGGTATCGAACTTCATGGGCGCGAGGGTCCTTGGCGGGCAGTGGTGCCGTTCACCCTACAAAGGCGGGTGAGAGCTGGCAAGCGACGGGGCGCTCTATCAATAGATAGAGGCAAATTGCCATGGCGCGACGCTTTGCATAGAGTGTCGCCCGCCGCCGCGAGGGTGGCGTTCTCGTAAACAAGGATGAGTCCGTATGAAGTTGAAGATGTTGGGCATCGCGTTGGTTCTGACGCTTGCCGGTTGTGCCAGTTTCCCGGGTGATCAGGTGCCGGAAACCACCTTGCCGTCGATGGCCGCTTACAAGGAACGCCCCGGTGTGTTCGTCGATTTCACCTTCTACCAGGGTGAAGCCGGCAGCGCCAAGGCCGTGGAGATGCCGCAAGCACGCGATCTGCTCAAGCCACAGCTCGAAGCGTCGCTGCGTGAATCGGGGATGTTCAGCCGCTACACCCTGGACGAATTCCAGAAGCAGCCGGGTGACTACACCCTCAAGCTGGACGTGTACAACGGCGGTTCGTCCGCGGCGGCCGCAGTCGGTGGTTTCATCTCGGGCTTCACCCTGCTGATCATCCCGGCCACCGGCAAGGATGAGTACACCATGACCCTGCAAGTGCTGGATGGTGAGGGCAAGCCGCTGCAGAGCGGGCAGAACAATGAGTCGGTGCGCACCTGGATCGGCCTGGTGTTCATCCCGATGATGGCCTACACCCCGGCCGACGCAGTCAAGGACAGCTTCCGCCGTCAGTTCAACGCGTTGCTCAAGCAGTTGTTGGACAAGCAGGTCCTGCACTACGCGCAAGGCGTACAACCGCCACGCGGTTGATCAGACTGGCGCGCCGCACGGCGCGCCATCTTTCTCCGGTTACTGCTGCATGGCCCGAATGAACGCCGGGTCGCTGTACAGCTCTGCCAGCAGCTTGCGCACCAGCGGGTTGTAGGCGTTGGCGGCTGCCGGGATTGCCACAGCCCCCATGAAGCTGCTGTCCCAGACATGTGTCACGGTCTTGCGGCTGTTATAGAGCGAGGTGTTGCCATCGCGCAGGTTGAATTCGGCGGCGATCTCGCCATCCCCCGTGGCCATGCCGGCGCTCAGGCGGTTCTGGCGCAGGCGCACGTCCAGGTGGCGCGAGGCGTTGGGATCGAGCAGGCCGGCCAGGCGCAGTTCGTCCGCCAGGGCTTTCTGCACATGTTTGCTCAGCGAACCTTCAGGGCTGCGCAGCGGGTTGTTGCGGGTGGACACCGAATCCTGGCCCTTGTCGGCCGTGACGCTTGGCGACGCGAGCTTGGCCAGCGGCGCTTCCTTTTTCAGCATCTGGACGTTGTCGAAATTCGGTTCGTAGCGCGGCATGGCGACGCCGCAGCCTTGCAGAACGAGGGTTATGATGGCGAGCGGCACGAGGTGCTTGAGCATGTGAGTCCTTTCGGGAGTGGTGGGAGGGCGCGCGATGCTAGCACAAGGCCGCTATTGTGTAAGGCATCGGATAACGGCCTGGAGACAGGGCCGCACGCGACTTTCGATGGCCGACGTTGTCCATTGCCCGAGCACTCAGCATGAGGAACCGCGAGGATGAAGGAGATTTCCATGGGCGTCAGAACCTGGCTCGTCCGCCTGGTGGTGTTGCCGTTGGCACTGTCGGCCGCGTTGGCCAGCGCCAGTGAAGAGGCGCTGCTGGTCGAGGCGATCAATACCTACCGCAGCGAGGTGCAGCGTTGCGGGGCCCAGGCCTCCGAGGAACTGCCGCCCCTGACGCCCGATTCCCGCCTGGCTCTGCCGGTGGAAGGCCCGGGGTTGCAGGAGGCGCTGAGTGCCACGGGGTACCCGATGGTCAACGTTCAGGCGATCCGCCTGTCCGGCCCGCGTGATGCCACGGCCGCGATACAGGTGCTGCGTGAAAGCTTCTGCCAGGTGGTGCTCGACCCGCAGTTCGTCGACATCGGCATCAGCCGCAACGTTCGCGACTGGCGCATCGTGCTGGCGCGCCCGCTGATGGTGGGTCGCCTGGGCGACGGGCAGGCGGAAGGGCAGAAGCTGCTCGAACGGATCAACGCCGTGCGCGCCCAGGCGCGGCAATGCGGCAACCAATCCTTCTCGGCCGCTGCCCCCCTGACCTGGAACGCCACCCTGGGCGGCACTGCCGAAGTCCACAGCCGGGCCATGGCCAACGGCAACTTCTTCGGCCACCAGGACGCCGACGGCCGCACCCCGGGGGACCGGGCCGAACTGGCGGGCTATGTGGGGCAGCGTATCGGCGAGAACATCGCCGCTGGACTGGACGCTTCCGACAAGGTGGTCGACGGCTGGCTGGCCAGCCCCGGTCATTGCGCCAACCTGATGAACCCCCAGTTCACCGAACTGGGCGCCGCCTACGCCACCGACCCCAAGAGCGATGCCGGCATCTACTGGACGGCCATGTTCGGCATGCCATAAGGCGGCCGGTAGGGGCTCGAACAACCGCGAGTGCCGGTGGACACGCTTCGCGTTGTCCACCCTACGGGCTGCTGAATGCTGCAGGCATAAAAAAGCCGGCTGAGTGGGCCGGCTTTTTTATGTCAGCAACTGCGCTGGGGTCATGCTGAAGTCTCGATCACGTGGTCGGTGAGGTCTCAGGCAACACGGCTTTCGATCAGACGATCCGAGCCACCTTCGGCAACGCGATTCTCGATCAGACGGTCGGAACCACCTTCGGCTACGCGATTCTCGATCAGACGGTCGGAACCACCTTCAGCTACGCGATTCTCGATCAGGCGATCGGAACCACCTTCGGCAACGCGGTTCTCGATCAGACGGTCCGAGCCACCTTCGGCAACGCGGTTTTCGATCAGGCGATCCGAGCCACCTTCGGCGACGCGATTTTCGATCAGGCGATCCGAGCCACCTTCGGCGACGCGATTTTCGATCAGACGATCCGAGCCACCTTCAGCGACGCGATTCTCGATCAGGCGGTCGGAACCACCTTCGGCAACGCGGTTTTCGTTCAGACGGTCGGAACCACCTTCGGCAACGCGGTTTTCGATCAGGCGGTCCGAGCCACCTTCGGCAATGCGACTTTCGATCAGGCGATCAGCACCGCCTTCGGCGACGACAGGTTGGGCGGAAGAGGCAGCGAATACGTTGGCGGCCAGTACGGAGAAAGCAACGCTGAGGATGAGTTGGCGTTTCATGATGGTGTGCTCCGGGGTGTTGTGAGTTGGTATGGAGCAGATGTTACGGGTGTGGATTTTTAAGAGAACTTCATTGAGATGATGGTAAACATCGACGCTGGAGATGGTTGGTCGGGAGGCTCTAGTGCGGGGTTCTTTGTCTATTGAACCTTTACATGAAGGTGCTGGAAGCCTGCAGTGCGTAGCGGACGCGGAGCGTCCGGGGCTGCGTTCCCACGCGGAGCGTGGGAACGATCAGATGACGGAGTGGCGGATAGCTGATGGCTCCCACGCTCCGCGTGGTAGCCAGAATCCCGTGACGCTCTGCGTCACCAGCGGTAGATCTGGCAACCGACATTCCGTAGCGGAAGCAGAGCGTCCGAGGATGCATTCCCACGCGGAGCGTGGGAATGATCAAGCCGAGGCCAAGGCCTCTCCTGCAGTGGGGCGTGGTCGCTTTTGTAGGAGCGGACTTGTCCGCGAGCTCTTCGCCCACGCGGCTCTTCCCGCTCTTGACCGGCAACGCCTTGCCCCAGGTGGCAACCTGATGCCGCCCATGTGTGCTGAAAGCCCCGTAACTACTGGGCTGCAGAAGCTGGCCCATATCCTGCTACGCAGGGGCATGACTTTGCCAGGAGGCACCTCATGACCAGCATCAACAACAGCATGCCCGCCATGGTCAGCTACTACTCCAGCCAGGCGAATGCCCAGGCGGCGAACGCCAACGCCGGTGGCAGCAGCGGCAGCGAGGCCAGCCGCGACCCCATTGCCGAGCTGCGCCGCTACGCCAGTCAGGTGGTTGCGCGCAGCGAAGGTGGCCTGTTGCGCGCCCTGCACGGCGGCAGCGCGCCAGCGGCGTCGTCTGGCGTCGTGCCAAAACCGAAGCCGGAAACGGAAAACACGACCCTGACCATCCCCCTGCCGGACGTGGCCAGCCTGGACCGCGACGAAGCCAACAAGCTGTTGGGGCAGGTGCAGGAACTGATCGACCTGGGGTTGGACAAGAAGGTCAACTTCACCGGTACCAACCAAGGCAAGGAAACCGACTCGCTGGAAACCTACCGCCAGTGGCTGCAAGAGAAGGGCGGGGTAAGTATCTACGTCTGACGGCGTTGCAGGTCGTGAGGGCAGCGATGGGTATCGCTTCGCTCAACCCATCCTACGGGCGGGACATAAAAAAACCGGCTGAATAAGCCGGTTTTTTTATGTCAGCCACTGCGCTGGGATCATGCTGAAGTCTCTATCACGGGTCGGTACGTTCTCAGGCAACACGGCTTTCGATCAGGCGATCCGAACCACCTTCAGCGACGCGGTTTTCGATCAGGCGGTCCGAGCCACCTTCAGCGACGCGGTTTTCGATCAGGCGGTCCGAGCCACCTTCAGCGACGCGGTTCTCGATCAGGCGGTCCGAGCCACCTTCAGCGACACGGTTTTCGATCAGGCGATCCGAGCCACCTTCAGCAACACGGCTTTCGATCAGGCGATCAGCACCGCCTTCGACAACGACAGGTTGAGCGGAAGAGGCAGCGAATACGTTGGCGGCCAGTACGGTGAAAGCAACGCTGAGGATGAGTTGGCGTTTCATGATGGTGTGCTCCGGGGTGTATTGGGTTGGTATGGAGCAGATGTTACGGGCGTGGATTTTTAAGAGAACTTCATTGGGGTGATGGTAAACATCGACGCCGGCAATGGTTTGTCTGGAGGCTCTAGATCAAGGGTTTCTCGCCGGCGAACCTTGACATGAGAGGTTTGCCGGCATGCATTGCTTATCACCAACGCAGGAGCTGGCAACCTGCAATCCGTGGCGGACGCAGAGCGTCCGGGGCTGCATTCCCACGCGGAGCGTGGGAACGATCAGATGAAGGGGTGGCGGATAACTGATGGCTCCCACGCTCTGCGTGGTAGCCAAAATCCCGTGACGGTCTGCGTCACAAGCGGTAGATCGGGCAACCGACATTCCGTAGCGGACGCAGAGCGTCCTTGGATGCGTGCCCACGCGGAGCGTGGGAACGATCAAGCTCGAGGCCAAGGCCTCTCCTACAGTCGGGCCCGGTCGCCTTTGTAGGAGCGGGCTTGCCCGCGAGCTTCTAGATCCGGACGACTCTCAGGTCCTGGTGCTAGAACCCCTGCCTCAGTACCGCCGATCTTCTTCCTTGTGGGTGAAGATGGCGGCCACGCCCCGGGCGAAGGTCAGGGCGAGGATCAGCAGGCCGATGAAGCAGCCGACGAGCAGGTAGAAGTTGACGTCCTGGTTTTCGATCTGGTCGCTGGGGTAGCTCTGGATCGCGCTCCAGCCCGAATAGGTAATCTCCAGCGGCTGGCCCACTTCGAAGACGCTTTCTTCCAGGCGTTTGGGGTAGCGGTAGCTGCCTTCCTGCGTGTCGCCGTCAGCGGTGGTGTAGGTGTAGAAGACGTGCTTCTGGGTATCCATGCCTTCCGGGAGTTCCACTTCTGTCACCACCCCGGTAACAGGCACTGGGCTGGCGGTGACCAGGCCATAGCGGATGCCGTGGTCTTTCGACAGGAATATGATGACCAGCAGCGGGATCATCAACAGGATCGAACAGATCGAACGGGTGTAGAGGTGGTCTCTTTCGGCTTCGCGTGCGTAGTACATAGCGCTCCATGCTGATGTCGGGGGAAGGGGCCGGTTGCGGCGGTGTTTATACCCGTAATCGCCGCGGTTGCCCAAAGTCGGGTGGCGATTTTACGAGGTGGTTCGCGTCCAGGGTGTTACGCAAGGCGGGGCGGCCTGGGCCGCCCCGGTGCGGTCAGTGCGGCGCGCGGGGGCGGATGGTCTTGAGCAGGTCGTCCGGCGAAATGTGCCCGACTACCTGAGTTGCCGCGCTACCGGGTTGCGGCAGGTCGAGGATATGGCCCTTCATCTTGCCGACCACGTGCATTTCGCACGGCTTGCAGTCGAATTTCAGGGTCAGCACCTCGTCGCCGTGGATCAACTGCATCGGCGCGACCTTGGTCTTCACGCCGGTAACGCCCTTTGCCTGTTTCGGGCACAGGTTGAAGGAGAAGCGCAGGCAGTGCTTGGTGATCATCACCGGCACTTCGCCTGGCTCTTCGTGGGCCTCGTAGGCCGCATCGATCAGCTGTACACCATGGCGATGGTAGAACTCGCGGGCCTTGTGGTTGTACACGTTGGCCAGGAACGACAGGTGCGATTCCGGGTACACTGGCGGTGGGCTGCTTTCGGCCTTGCGGCTGCCGCGCGGGTGAGCGGCGACGCGGGCGTCGGTTAGCGCATCGATGGCTTCGCGGCGCAGGGCCTTGAGCTGGGAGTTGGGCACGAAGAACGCTTGCGGCGCATCCAGCTCGACGCCCTGGGCGTGGTAAATGGTGGTGCCGAGCTGGGTCAGCAGGTCGCGCAGGCCTTCCAGCGCCTGCTCCGGCTTGTTCGCGGCGCCGAAGGGACCGTCCTGGCTGACGCTGACCCGCACGCCGTCTTCGCTGAGGGCGGTCAGGGTCAGGCGCTCTTCGCGCAGCTCGGCCTTCCACTGCACGCCGATGCGGCGCTCGGCGCTGGTCTTCTGCAGAGCCTGCTGCCAGTTGTGGTCGAGGTTGCGGCTCAGCGGGTGATTCGGGCGCAGGCGGAAGAGGCCGGCGGGCATTTCGTTGGGCTCGACGCGGTAGCGGTAGCGCTTCTCGCCGTCTTCCTCGAACTCGCCCTTGGGCTCGGCGATGTTGGCGCGGAAACCCACCACCTCGCGCTTGACCAGCACATTGAGGCCGTCGCCGTTGGACAGCGGCTCATGGGTGACGGCGATCAGGTCGCGCTTGTTGACCTTCTCCACATGGCCGACCGCCAGGCCGGTGAAGGTCGGCGAGTCGAAGGCGCCAATGTCCACCTTGCGTTCAGTGACGAAGTAATCGGTGCTGCCCCGGTGGAAGGTCTTGTCCGGGTCGGGCACGAAAAAGTGCGCGGTACGGCCGCTGGAGGCGCGGGCCAAATCCGGGCGGTCTTCGAGGATGGCGTCGAGTTCGCGGCGGTAGTGGGCGGTGATGTTCTTCACGTAGGCCACATCCTTGTAGCGCCCCTCGATCTTGAACGAGCGCACACCGGCCTCGACCAGGGCGCGCAGGTTGGCGCTCTGGTTGTTGTCCTTCATCGACAGCAGGTGCTTCTCGTAGGCGATCACCCCGCCTTTCTCATCCTTGAGGGTGTAGGGCAGGCGGCAGGCCTGGGAGCAGTCGCCGCGGTTGGCGCTGCGGCCGGTCTGGGCGTGGGAGATGTTGCACTGCCCGGAGAACGCCACGCACAGCGCACCGTGGATGAAGAACTCGATGGCCGCATCGGTTTCATCGGCGATGGCGCGGATTTCCTGCAGGTTCAGCTCACGGGCCAGCACCAGCTGGGAGAAGCCCGCCTGATCGAGGAACTTGGCCCGGCCCAGGGTGCGGATGTCGGTCTGGGTGCTGGCATGCAGCTCGATGGGGGGAATGTCCAGGTCCAGCACCCCCAGGTCCTGCACGATCAGCGCGTCCACACCCGCGTCGTAGAGCTGGTGGATCAGCGCGCGCGCCGGCTCCAGCTCGTCGTCATGCAGGATGGTGTTGATCGTGGTGAACACGCGGGCGTGGTAGCGCCGGGCGAACTCCACCAGCCCGGCGATATCGCTCACCTCGTTGCAGGCGTTGTGACGGGCGCCGAAGCTCGGGCCGCCGATATACACGGCATCCGCCCCATGCAGGATCGCCTCGCGGGCGATGGCCACGTCACGGGCAGGGCTGAGCAGTTCCAGGTGGTGTTTGGGCAAGGACATGATTTTTCTTTATAGGGGCTGAGGCACGGTCAAGACGCGCATTGTACCGACCTACCGCCAGCACGGCATCCGGCATGTGCCGGACGGTGGTGATTGGGTAGGTGGGGCGTTGGAAATCGCCTGATCGTGCTCAGGCTCTGTGTAGGTGCGCTTCTTGGGACGCGCCGAGCCTTGAGCTGCGTAGCCGACGCAGAGCGTCGGGGGCTGCATTCCCACGCGGAGCGTGGGAACGATCTTCCGGCCAGTGGTGTTGTGCGTCAGTCCACCGCCTTGATCACCGCCTTGATGAACCGCGTCGGCACCTGGATCAGTTGCTCGCTTGTCTTGGTGGCCTTGTAGGAGAGCGTGTCGCCCATCAGCCAGACAACGTGCACATCTTTTAGCGTGCAGCTTTCGCTTAACGCCAATGTTTGCCGGGTGGGCGTATCACAGTAGGCGTCGTTGAAAATGATCTGTTCGGCCTGGTAATGGCCAAGGCCCAGACTGCTGACGGTTCTTTCGGGCAGGACGGTGAGTGCGCCACTGTAGAAGGCGATTAACAGTCCGAAAAAACAGCAGACATGCAACGCATAGTTCCAGCCTGCGACATAGCTCAGCGCACATACGCTGGCCACCACGCTGACGGCGAGCGGGACGGCGTATACGGATGCAACTTGGAACAGGTCGTTGGATATAGTCTCAAGATGGCTGGAGGCATCACGAATGGTCAGTATGCTGAAAAAGGCGATGACCAGCGTTGAGAAGTAGCTCGCCCACATGAAACGCAGAAAACTGAAGCGGTCCAGTGCGAACAGCTTTTGTAGAATCAGTCCTGAAATCAGCGTCATCAGGGCTGGAAGGATAAGAAGGGCGCTGTTGAATAACGATGCGTGGTTGAACGTCACATAAGTAAGCGTCACTGCCGTGCCAGCAAAAGGCAGGAAATAAAGTAAGACAAACAGCTTCAAGACAAAGTGAGTGCTTTGCCGATCATCGCGAGGACGCTGGTACTTCAGCTCTTCCTTGATTGTCGGTGAGTTGAGATAGCCATGAAACATCCAACTGCCGGCGATGAACAGCAGCGCAACCGATGTTCCTACCACAGCAAACCCGATGACCGATGCCGCCAGCAAAAGGGAAGAAAACTGAAAGAGGTCGAAGGTCGGGTAAAAACGGTGCTGGTGGAAGTAGAACAGGAAGATCGCGAACCCCATCAGGGGCGGGCCCGCCTTGATGATCAGGGATGCGTAGCGCTTGAGAAAGCGCTGCGAGATTTCGACGGTTTGATCAATGAGATCGCTGCTGTCCAGCGACGGTTTGTCTATCCAGCGGGTCATCTACGAACATCCTTGTCGACAGCGTGTGGTGCGTCGGATGGTACGCAGGGCTGCTCGTCATGCCTAGCGGAGAGGGTGGGTTGTTGCCGCGCACGCCTGGTCCCAGGCACGGCGAACCAGGAAAGCGGCCTCTGGTTCGCCGTAACAGACCGGCCTTACTTGATGAACGTGGCGCCGCGGGTGTTCACGTAGAGCGAGTAGATCGAGTGGCTGCTGGCCATGAAGAGCCGATTACCACTCGCCCCGCCGAAGCACAGGTTGGCGCAGCGCTCCGGCAGGCTGATGTGGCCGATGGCCTTGCCTTGAGGGTTGAATACGCGAACGCCGTCGAGCTCTTCCGGCTTGGCCTGGGGAGAACCGTTGCTGCCCCAGCCACACCAGAGGTTGCCAGCCTCGTCGCACTTGATGCCATCGAGCGCACCGAAGGCGCTCGCCTCGATATGCGTTTTGCGCTGACCCAGTGTGCCGTCTGAATTGACCGGGTAGGCCCAGACCAGGCGATTGGGCTTGGCACGACCTTCCACGATGTAAAGGGTCGCCTCGTCCGGGGAAAAGCACAGGCCGTTGGGGCCGGCGAGATCGTCGATGACGCGGGTGACCTTCAGGCTCTGGCCGTCGATGCGGTACACGCCATGGGGGAGTTCGGTCTGGATCTTGTGGCCTTCGTATTCGTTGCCGGCCTGGAAAGGTGGGTCGGTGAACCAGATCGAACCGTCGCGCTTGACCACGACATCGTTGGGTGAGTTGAAGCGCTTGCCTTCGTGGTTGTCGGCGAGCACGGTGATGCTGCCGTCGTGTTCGGTACGGGTGATACGGCGGCCCAGTCCCTGAGTCGTCGAGCCCTCGCAGGCGATCAGACGGCCTTCGTTGTCCCGGGCCAGGCCATTGGAATAGTTCGATGGCTCGCGATAGACCCCCAGCGACTGGCTGATCTCGTCCCAGCGCACGATGCGGTTGTTGGGAATGTCGCTGAGCAACAGGTAGCGGCCATCGCCAAACCACACCGGACCTTCGGCCCAGCGCAAACCATCGGCGAGCTTCTCGACGCTGGCGTTAAACAGGCGCAAGTCCAGGAAACTGTCGTCCAGTACGCTGACCGAGGGATCTGGGTAGCGCAGGCTCAGGGGATCGCCGGCAGCGGCCAGGCGCGGGAGCAGCATGCCTGCACCGGCAACGGCGACGGAACAGACCAGCGATTGCTTGAGAAACCGGCGACGCGAGTCGTCAGGATGTCGTTCATCGTGCATGGGAGGTAGTCCTTATTGTTGTTGTCGAGCCGCGTACGCGGCGCCAATAAACCTACAAGATGTACGATGACTTTGTGCGTGCTTTCGTCTGATTTATAAAAACACAGCAGCTGGCTGTTGTTTAACTATCTGATATTTAATGAATTAATAATTTTTGTTGGATACCGCTATGACTCGGGTGCTGGTGTGGTTGTGTGATGACTTGGTGATGGCAACCTGCAGCGCCGCCTGCTTTGCATGCAGCAAGCGAAGAGCGGGCGACGCGACGGCATCAGTGGGTCAGTATTGCCGCGTGCGAATCGTCAGGCCGATCAGGCGGGTGACCACCAGGGCGATGTACATGACCCCGGTGAACTGCTCGAGCATCACCAGCGCCCGGGCGAAGGGCTTGATCGGCAGGATGTCGCCCATGCCCACGCCGGACAGGGTACTGAAGCTCAGGAACAGCAATTCGACCCAGGTGCGTGCGGCCTCGGGGTTGAGGGCGGCGGTGAAACTGCCAGGAATCAGCAACTGGCAGACCGAGTAGGCATGGGCGAAGGCCCAGGCCAGCAGGGTGAAGGTGGCGCCGACGGCGAACAGCTCGTCCGTGCTCGCGCGCTGGTCCTCCATCATGTAGGCAATCAGGCTGGCGGCGGCGTAGAAGTAGAAGCTCGATTCCAGGGCCGCCAGCAGCAATACCAGCGGCTTGCTGTCATCGAATTCGGCGGCCACGGTCAATGCCAGGATGCACGCGGCCTGGGTGAAGGCGATCCACTTGATGGTCGGGCCGCGCCGCACCATGCGCAGCGACATGGCCAATACCACGATGCCGAAGGCGCCGATGATGGCACGGCCTTCAGACAGCGTCTCCATGAACGGGTACAGCACGATCCCCAGCAACTGCACGAACAGCAGGCTCGCCGAGGGGTAGCGGATCAGGTAGTGGTGGAGCTTGGGCATCGGATGTCAGCCGGCAAAGGGATACAAGACAGGCCGAGGGGCGCTGCCGTGGCAGTCTAGTGCACCGTTTGCGGCGGTGTCAGCGGGATGGGTGATCTTCCCGTAGGGTGGAAAACCGCGAAGCGTTTTCCACCACCGGTGCCTCCCGGCCATGGCGTGATATATGATGCGCGCCCGCCGCACCCCGGTTAACACCCCCCTCAGGTCTCCCATGTCTGGCAATGCCCTCTACACCGACCTGTCGGGTTACTACGACCTGATGTGCGCCGATATCGACTACCAAGCGCAAAGCCATTGCGTGCACCGGCTGCACCAGCTGTTCGGCAATGGCGGCAAGCGCCACCTCGACCTGGCCTGCGGCACCGGCCCCCATGTCCGGCATTTCATCGATGCCGGCTATACGAGCGGCGGCCTGGACATCAACCAGCCCATGCTGGACAGGGCTGCCATCCGCTGCCCGGAAGCGCGCTTCGCCCGGCAGGACATGTGCGGTTTCACCGTGGATGAGCCGGCGGACCTGATCACCTGTTTCCTGTACTCCATCCACTACAGCGGCAGCCTCGACCGGCTAAAGGCCTGCATCGCCAGCGTGCATGAGGCGCTGGCCGCGGGCGGCGTGTTCTGCTTCAACGCCGTCGACAAGCGGCGGATCGACAATGCCTCGTTCGTTACCCACACCGCCCGGCACGAAGACGGTCTGTTCAGCTTCAGCTCCGGTTGGCACTACGCTGGGGAGGGCGAGCGGCAATCGCTCAGGCTGCGTATCGAACGCACCGTGGCAGGCGAAACCCAGGTCTGGCACGACGAGCACCCCATGGTCGCCGTGAGCTTCACCGAGCTGCAGACGTTGCTGGAACCGTACTTCGAGGTGCACGTGCTGGCGCATGACTACGAGAAGCTGACTCCCTGGGATAACGCGTCCGGGAACGCGCTGTTTGCCTGCGTGAAGAAGTAGCCGTCAGGTGTTTTTCACCTTGGCGGCGAGCACCGCGGCCTGAAGGGCGGCCAGGCTCTGCTTGGCTGCCGGTCGCTCGAAAACGGCACTTTCGACCAGCGTGTAGACACGCTCCCCGGTGTTCAGCGTGAACTCCAGAAACGCCAGGTGATCGCTCCAGGACTGGTAACGCCGGACCATGAAGAAGCTGTGCTTCGACGTAACCGAGCGGATGTTCGTCAGCGGAATCTGCCGGCGATTGGCGTCGCGGGAGATAACCAGCTCATCGTTGTGGATAAAGGCCGGCCCGCATTTTTTCAGGCGCAGGCATTCCACGCCGAAACGCCAGCCCATGAGCAGCAGCACGCCCCCGACGAACAGCAGATCGGAAACAGGCGCGGTGGCAGCGCCGAACAGGATCACCAGACCAATCGCCGCCAGAATGGCCAGCGTGATGAATCGGTAGAAATAGACCCGTTGAAACTCCATGAGGGTCAGAAAGCGGATGTCCATCTTCAGGTTCCTTGCCAGCGTGAACAGTGTGCGGATCAGTTCGGAAAAGGGCAGGCTGCTGCCGGTTCTACTTGCCTGGGTTCTCGAAACGCCGTGCAAGAAAGCCCATCGCCATACCGCCTGCCTGCGAGGACTGCGTGGCACTGCCCTTGCTCCGGCAATAGGCGTAACCCAGGTCAGCGGGCAGCAGGAGCTGGGTGGCGAGGAAGAGGATCAGGTTGCTACCGTCGTTCATCGCGGTCTGCTCCGGGGGAATCGGAGCAGGGTAGGGCATCGGCCTGCGGGGCCGCGTGACCGGCCACGCAAAACGCTGCGGATCAGCTCGCGGCACGTGATGGACACCAATGCGTAGGGTGGAAAACCGCGAAGCGTTTTCCACCGAAGGTACCCAGGCGCCTGCCGTCCGCGATTAGGTCGGCGGGGTATCCTGCTCAGTGCAGGGTCGGCGTCAGGCGTTCACGGACCAGTTGCTCGGCCTGGTAAGCCAGCTGATCCAGGTGGCGGTCGCGTTTCTTCTCGGCCTCGCCCATGGCCTTCTGGCCGTGCTGTTTCACCAGGTAGGCATGGATCTGCCGCACCTCGATGGACTGAAAGACCGGCGCCAGGTCCTGCACCGCGACCATGCCGTCCGAGCGCTGGGCGCGGGTGTTCATCAGCACCTGTGGTCCCTTCGCCGCCAACACCTGAAAGCCCATGGCCTCGAAGTAGGGCACCTTGCCGGCCACGCACGCCAGCTCGACGTGGGGGCGCTCGGCCACCACCTGCTGCAGCATGGCACGCGCGATGCCGCGTCGCCGGTGGCTGGCCTGCACCGCCATGTAGGCCAAGGTACACGCCTCGGAGTCATCCTGGCTCGGCAGGTACAGCGCAAAGCCCAGCACCTGGGACGGGTCCTGGTCATCCAGGGCCAGCATCAGCTGCGTGGGGCTGTCCTCCGCACCGTTCATGGCCTGCAGATACAGGTGCACCTCGTAGCCGATCACGTACTGGTACAGCTGATACAGCGGGTTGCTGGGCGTCAGCGGCACCGGGCTGATATCGCTGAAATAGTCCACCACCATCTGCAGCACCTGGCTCTTCAGGGACTCGGGCGGCGGGGTGGTCAGGTGCGTGAGGGTGAACATCGAGGGACGGGCTCTGATAAAACGGCGGGGCATTGTAACGCCTGTCGTTCTTGAGCGTTTGGCGCTGCAACCGTACAGGTTTGTTGCACATCAATGCCTGGCTTGTGCAGCGCTTCAATACCGAGTGATGCCGTTCATCCGTACAATGGCCGGCTGGAGTACAGCGTTTCTCATCGAAGGTCTCGGACCAAGGAGTGCATGAATGAGCGGCAAACCAGCTGCGCGTCTTAGCGACCCCACCGCCTGCCCAATCCCCGGGCATGGCATCAACCCCATCGTTACCGGCTCTGGTGATGTGCTGTTCGACGGTCTCAGCGCCGCGCGACTCAGCGACGTATCGGCCTGCGGCAGCCCGATCGCGGGCAATGTGTCCTCCACCGTGTTCATCAATGGCCTGAACGCCGCCACCCTCGGCAGCGTGGGCGGGCATGGCAATACCGTCATTGCGGGCTCGGGTACCGTCATCATCGGCAACAGCGGCGGCGGTGCGCCGTTTGTCCCGGTGTTGCCGTTGGATATTCAGGCCGCCTTCAAAGATCGATTCAAGCTGGTAGACAAACGCAGCGGCAGGCCGCTCACCTACCGCAACTATGCGGTCAAGCATGAAGACGGACGCATCGAATACGGCCAGTCGGACGCAGAAGGCTTTACCAAGCTGATTACCAATTCCGTTCGTGAAACCGTGGAAATCTATATCGAGGACTGAGCATGGAAGCTTACAAACTGGTATTCCCAAACGGAAAAACCGGCACCATGACGACACCCGTCATGCTGACGCCACCGCAAAACCAGACCCCCAAGGTCGTTGAGGTCAATAACTGTCGGGTAGTTGTTTTCTTCGTTGGTGGGGCAGGGGATACGGAGTCGTATTACTTTGCTGGTGCCTATCATAATATTGAATCAGCGCATGATTATTTTAAAGCGCGTATTAAAGGTGCTGGCCACTTGGATTCCTATACATCCCATTATTTGGGATATAGTGACGTTCGCGGCGGCTGGGATATTGATAAGTATGTGTATAAGGGTATTCCAGATATTTCGGCCCCTGTCTATATTGTTGGGCACAGTCTTGGGGGGTGGAATGGGGCACACCTTTCAAAAAATCTCAGTGATAAGGGGTATAAGGTTGAAATGCTCATTACCCTGGATCCTGTCGGGGAGGGCGCCCTGGTTTGGCTAGGCTCTGACATTTATTTCAGCAAGCCTGAGCCAGTGAGTGGATTTTGGATAAATGTTCGAGCTGCCTCTACAAATCCAAATGCCTCTGATGCGATTGCCAAGTTCGGTGAGCAATGGCAGGTCGTAAGTGGGCCAGATATCAATGCTCGTGTGGATATTAATCATGAAGATGCACTCAGCATGTTCAAGAGTCCTGTTCGAGACGGTGTGTCGGCAGCGGATATTCTTTTCGAGTCAGTTACCAGTTATATCGTAGGTGGTTGTCATGTTTAGGTATTTATGGTTGATGGCATTGCCGTTTTTTTTAGGGTGCGCTAAAAACCACAATATTCCTCCCGCGCAGCTTGATTATCTTGATAGCTCGAGGGGGAGTGCAGATATTTATAAAGTCCTCTTTACCTCTGATGCCGATATTTCGAATGTGTTCAAGTCCAAGGGGTCGTCTGTAAGCGGTCTGTTAAGGTGTTCGCTCGTTAGCGATACGCCAAATGAACACAGCTCTGAACGGTATGTGGCAAAAGGATTGATTTCCGCCGCTACATCTGGGGAAAGTATGGCGCCGTTTGTCTTTCAGTCAGAACTTTTGTTCGTCGAAAATATTAATGATGGGCGTAGTTATCGAGATTTGAAAGTGCAGGATTTGCGGGAGATATTGGGTGCTAGGCAATCAGTGTCTTGCGTGTATTGGGCTGCTGCTTACGGTTTCAAACCATATCGTTCTGGAATTTTGCAGATACCTGTTGCGGATATATTTCGCGAGCTGGATAAATAAGGTTGAAAATATTCGGAGTGGAAAGTGTGTTGGGGTACTATCGTGCCTAGATACATGTGGATGGTGAAGTTGCCTTTCTTATGGGGGTGTGCCAAAGGCCATAACGTTACCCCCGCAGAACTTGATTATCTTGAGCTTTCAAGGACGCATGAATATTCTTATACAGTCAAATTTTCTTCTGATACCGAACTTTTAAGTGTTTTCAAACCCGAGGGTTCACTTATAGGTGGCCTGCTGCTCTGTTCGCTTGATGGCGATAACGCACCAAAGGAATATGGGGTTGAGCGATACGGAGCAGATGGAGTGGTTCATGCCATTCAGCCTAGGTCTGAATCCTTCGTGTTTTATTCGTCACTTACGTTTGTTGAAAATATTAATGAAGGGCGCACTCAGCGCCCGTTGGAAGCGCAAGAGTTGCGTATGGCTCTCAGCGCTAAGCAGTCAGTACCCTGTATTGCGAGATTTACTGCTTACGGTTTCAAAGCCTATTACTCTGACGTTCTTCGTATACCCGTGCGTGATATTTTGCGCGAGCTGGATAAAGGGTATTGATGCTAGGCATACGGCTTAAATCGCGCATTAAAAGTGCCTGGGCTTTCTACTAAGTCCTCGGGCGGCGGAGCGATGGGTATCGCTCCGCTCCACCCATCCTACGTCAGCGTTCAGCGCTGGCGCTCAGTTCTGGCCATTGCCGATAGGGCACCCACAGCACGCCTTGCCAGCGCAGCAGCGTGAGCGATTGCGTCGGGCCGTGCAGGGTTTCCCGGCGGGGTTGGTCAGGCGCCGTTCGGTGTTGGTCGCGCAGGGTGGGGATGACGTGTTGCGTGAGCCATTGGCGAATGCAGCGGTTCTCCGGGTGGAAGAAGTGCACCAGGGTGGCGTACACCGCCGATTCGCTGAGCAGCAGCTCGTCTACATAGTCGCCATTGCCGTCGCGCACCCAGGCCTGGCGGTGTTGGTCATCGTCCAGGTTGCGCGTGACCCGCTCGGCCAGTTGTGCAAACCCGGTCAGTCGGCCCAGGTCGTGGGCGCAGAACCAGCATTGGTCTTCCAGCAGCACCGCGCGTAGCTGGCGCTTGTGGCGGGTGAATACGGTGGGGGTCAGCAGGTCTTCAGGCATGGCGCACCTCCACGATGGAGGGGGCGTGCAGCGAAGTGCCTTCGGGCCGAAGGCTTGGGGTGATAGGCATATCCATTACCTCTGTGTGATGTGGCCAGCTTTCTTAGGGCTGGGTGCCGGGAGCTAAGAAACCCCACACAGAGGGCCGGACATATTCCCCTTTCGGGTTTTGTATTAGCCCACTCCCGACATATCAGAGGTGTTTTTTTGCGCGCACGGGCAAGCCGTAGGCACAAAAAAGCCGCGAATGTCGGATGCGGGCGGGCCGCTGTGTGAAAAGGCGTTTCTTAGGCGCCGACGGCTAGGGTATGAGGCATGTGGGAGGGGGTCAAGCTGTGGTAGATGATGGCAATTTGGCTAGTAGCTGTTTGTCTGATTTTTAGGGGTGTTTGTTTGTGGGGCTACAAACAAAACTGTTAAAGTTTGCGCCCTATGACCAGCGCCTTTTTCTATACCTTTCCAGCAATTCGCGGTGTGCAGGCGGGGCGTGAGTTCTACGTCTCGATGTGCCCCCTCAGGCTGCTCGCCAAGATTTTTGTGTTCGATAACGAAGAGCTCATGCCTGAGCTGCGTGCCCAGCGCTCAATCAACAAGGCTCGAGTGCCTGAGATCGCTCGTTACATCGTTGCGAACCCAGATAACTACACCTTTTCGGCGATCACTGCGTCCATTGACGGAAAGGTGACCTTCGAGCCTGTCGGGGCTGGAGATACGAATAGCTTTCGTATGGGCACCCTCAAGGTGGATCTGGATGCCAGATTCATCGTTAACGATGGTCAGCATCGGCGAGCCGCCATTGAGCAGGCTCTTGAAGCCAAGCCGGAGCTTGGTGACGAAACCATAGCGGTCGTGTTCTTCCATGATCGCGGCTTACAGCGTTGCCAGCAGATGTTTGCCGACCTCAACCGGCATGCGGTCAAGCCGTCTCCTTCCTTGGGGGTTTTGTATGAGCACCGTAGTGCCGCTGCCAATGTAGCGAAGCACCTCGGGCTTACATCTCGCGTATTCCGTAACCTGATTGAGAGCGAGCGCTCTTCTCTCTCGGCGCGGTCACGGAAACTGTTCACGTTGAGCGCTTTACATTTTGCCATTCTGGAAATGCTCAGCGAAAAAGAGCTGGAGGACTTCACCAGCGCCTCTCAAAAGTGTCTGGCCTACTGGGAAACCGTCGGCGAGCTGATCCCCGAGTGGGTACATGTGCGTAACGGCAAGATGACGGCTGGCGAGGTACGGCAGGATTTTATCCATTCGCACGCCATTGTGCTGCAGGCGCTGGGGCGGGTAGGCAAGTACGTTTACCAAAGCGGCCAATCCGATCTGCAGCAGGCGCTGAGCAAGCTTGGTGAGATCGACTGGTCACGCAAGAATATCGGCACCTGGGAGGGCAGGGCGATGACTGGCGGGCGCATGACCAAGAACAGCCAGAACGTCACCCTGACCTGCAACCAAATCAAGTGCTCCCTTGGGTTACCCCTGACCCAGGAAGAGCAGGAAATCGAAAATGCCTTTCTCGCTGCTCAGCGGGAAAGATCTTGAGTTTTAAGCGGAAGCCCACATGAGCACTCCACCCGAGGCCATTATCGAAGAAATCCAGTCACTGTACTGTTCCGACTCCCTGCCGTGGATTGTCGGTTACAGCGGTGGCAAGGACTCGACTGCCTCTTTGCAACTGATCTGGAAAGCGGTCGCAGCCTTGCCGGCCGAGCAGCGCACCAAAGATATTCACGTTATCAGCACTGACACGCTGGTGGAAAACCCGGTGATTGCCGCATGGGTAGTCAGCTCGCTGCGTACCATGGAGTACGAAGCGCAGCGCCAGAAGCTCCCAATCCACCCTCATCGTCTGACGCCTGATCTGGAGAGCCGCTTCTGGGTAAACCTGATTGGCAAGGGGTACCCGACCCCCCGCAATCGTTTTCGCTGGTGCACCGATCGCCTGAAAATCAGTGCCTCCGAGAAGTTCATCCAGGAGCTTTCCGAAGCCAACAACGAAGCGATTCTGGTGCTTGGTCAGCGCCGTGGGGAAAGCGCCGCGCGTGACAAGGTAATGGACGCCTACAGCGGTAGCTCCCGCGATCGCCTGAGCCGTAATGCCAACCCCAAGTTGTCCCGGGTATGGGTCTACCTGCCGATTGAAACCTGGACTAGTGATGACGTGTGGATGTACGTCCTCACTTCTCCGAATCCCTGGGGCGTCGATAACCAGGATCTTTTCGACATCTACAAGGGCGCGACGCCCGATGCCGAGTGCCCGGTGGTGGTCGACAAATCTACGCCGAGCTGTGGCGATAGCCGCTTTGGCTGTTATGTCTGCACCATGGTGTCGCAGGACAAATCCATGGCCGCAATGATTCAGAACGACGAGCAAAAGTCGTGGATGCAGCCGATCCTTGATTTCCGCAACACCTACCTGACGATCAAGGATTGGGACAAGCGCGACTTCCAGCGTATGAATGGCCGCATCAAGGTTATGAACGAGCGCGATGAGCTGATTCACGGTCCTTACCTTCAGGAATACCGCGCCACCTTGCTGGAAGAGTTGCTGCGTACTCAGAAGACCGTGCGCGATGCAAAAGTGCCGGGGCATGACCAAATCGAACTTATCCCGCTCGATGAGATGGACGCCATTCGCCGTATCTGGGTTGAGGAAAAAGGGGAAATCGAAGATCTGGTGCCGCAGATCTATGAGCGTGTTTTCGGTGAGCCATATCCGGGTAAACCTTTGGAACAACACCCCCTTGAAAACGAAGACCTTGACCTCTTGAAGGCGGTCGCGGCTGAGCTCGACCCCGAGGCGGCTGATCGCCTGTATCGGCTTACTCGCAATCTGTTGGCCGTACAGTTTCAGTCCATGCAGTCGCAAAAGCGTTCCCTGCATCTGGATCGGCTCGATGCCGTGCTCAAGGCCAATGCATTCCGCACCGAAGACGAGGCCTTGGCGTTTGCGCTCAGTCACCGCGACCAGATAGCGCCCGACGAGGCGAGCCATGAACAAGACATTGATGAAGACAAAGAGCTGGAGCTGATCCCGCTGGTCGAAGAAGAAGTTGAAGAGTAACCATGGCCAAGCTCACGATTAACCACATATCCATCGAGAACCTGGGGCCATTCCGCGAGCAACAAAGCTTCGATTTCAGCGTTGCGGAAACGCGCCCGGTCATCCTTATCAAGGCCCTTAACGGCAGCGGCAAGACGACCTTGCTGACTGCGTTGCAAGTTGGCCTGTACGGCTACAAAGCCGTAAACATTGCCCGGCGTTCCGAGTACGAACAGCTCATTGCCGGCTTGCAGCGGCAGGATGCAACGGGCAACTCGCGTATCGAGATAGTCCTCACCATCGAACGAGGTGATGAGCGACAGGTGCTGACGATCCGCCGCGAGTGGATCGCTAAGGGCGCATCGCTCCGTGAAGTGTTCCGCGTGTACCAGCAGAGCCGTGAGGATATCGCGCTAGCCGAAGAGTGGGATGACTTTATCAATGGCATTCTGCCGGTCGAGCTGGTGCACCTGTTCCTGTTCGACGGCGAGAAGATTGAAGCATTGGCCAACCCCGAGCGTCTGCCGCAACTGCTTCGGCGAGCCACGGAAGTCTTTCTGGGGCTGGGCGGTATCGATGCGTTGGCCACTGATCTCAAGGCAGTCGAGAAGCGGGCCGGCGGTAAGAAGTCGATCTCGGGCGAGATCAGCGAGGTGCAAACGCAGCTTGAGCAGCACCAGACGCAACTGGATGCCATCAACGAGCGTATTGCCCTCCTGACACAACAGCAGGGCGCAGCCCGAACCGATTTGGACAATGCCCAACGCGCTTTGCAAACCTTCTCGGTCGAGGCGCAACGTAGCGGTCTGCAGGCCTATCAACAGGCCGCCGAACTCAAGGCGCGACTGAAACTGTGCCAGGAGCGCTATGCCACCGCGAAGAGCGAGCGAGTGGCCGCCCTCGAAGACCCCACATTGCCGCTGGCCTGGCTGGGACCACTGTGGGATAGCTACAAAGCTCAGTGGCAACAGGACAAACAGGCGCAGCATGCGGCCTTGTTGAGCGATGAATTCAGTAAGCGCGATCAGCGCGTGTTGGCCTTGCTCGACACTCAAGCGCCACAAGCCAGGCAGGCCGTAGCTGCGTTGCTTGCCCAGGATCTCCAAGCGTTGGAGGCAGCGAAGCAACATGAGCCGCTGCTGTTGCCGGGCGGTGACCCTGCAGAGATAGAGCCGCGCCTGCAGCAGGCCAAGGCCCGCCTCAAGCAGACGCAGCAGGCCGTCGAAGAGGCTCAGCACGAGGTCGACAAGGCTCAGAAGGCGGTTGATCAGATTCCAGAGAAAGGGCAGCTCGCCGATGTGTTTGCGCGGATGGAGGCATATACCCAAGCAGTATCTAGCTCAGAGTTGCAACTGAAAGAGTTGTCGCGTGGCCTGGAAGAGGCCCGTACAAGCCAGAAGCATGTCGAGAGCCGCGTGAATGCCGCGCGCCAAAAGCTGCGTACCGAATCGCGTGAGAGCGAGTTCCAGCTCAAGGCGTTTGAAGCTGCAGAGCGCGCCAAGAAGGCGCTGGCCATATTCCGTGAGCGGTTGTTGGCTTCGAAGGCGCAGTGGCTATCGGAGATGATCACCGCCGAATTCAAGCAACTGCTGCGTAAGCGTAACCTGATATCGCGCGTACTGGTGGAGCCGCAAACCTACGCCGTATCCATCGAGGACGTAAACGGACACAGCCTGGCCATGGAGCGCTTGTCTGCTGGTGAGCGGCAGATCCTGGCCGTTGCTGTACTCAGTGCATTGATCCGTGAGCGCAAAGGCCGCTTCCCTGTGGTGGTGGACACGCCATTGGCTCGTCTGGATCGCTCGCACCGTGAGGCATTGATCCATAACTTCTTCGCCAAGGTCTCGCACCAGGTATTGGTACTTTCCACCGACGAGGAGGTGGAAGGCAGCGTGCATACCGCACTTGAACAGCATATGAACCGTGAATACGCCCTGACCTTCGACGACGAAAGCCGCCGCAGTATTGCCAGCGTAAAAGCCCATCAGTTCCAGTTAGAAGCCGCATTATGATCGACCGAATTCGCCTGACGGCTGCCGCCAAGATCCAGCTATCGACCCTCAAGCGCAAGACGGGTATCGAGCATTACAACTCGATTTGTCGGCATGCGTTATGTATTTCACTTGCTAATCCGTCGATGCCGCCAGAAGAAGAGTTTAATTTTCATGGTGGTATTGAAATAGATTGGCGTACTTTTACAGGCGGGAACGAGGAACTTTATTTGAATTTATTGATGCTCCGTCTCAGGCAGGACGGATTAGGCATAGGGATTGAGGATGTGAAGAAAGCATGCTTCTCTCATCTCCATAGAGGGTTGTCGTATCTTGCAGGTAAATATGACGATTACATTGTTGATTCGCTTATCTTAGCTTAGTTCTATTTCTTCATACATTTTATCTAGGTTGTTTTCCACGTTTAGTAGGTTGAAAGGCAGTATGGTCGGTGGGGATAAGAAGAATTCTTGTGTCCTTTTCCAGGCTCTGCCCCCAATGCTTTCCATATGGAGTCTAGCTGTTAATAGCATCTGTAATGTATGGCTTTCTTCTGTTCCTGTGAAATAATGAGTGTATAGAAGCTGATTTCTCCAGGAGTTTATTTTTGTGAAAAGCTCGTCCCTCTTGGCGTTGGGTGAAAGATAATTGTTCAGGACTCTTAGGGATTCCGATATTGATATTTTTTCAGTGCTTGTTGTGTATGATCCCGATTTGTCTTTCGCGAAGCTTATAAGATTGTTCGATATGCATTCTGAAAGTAGAAGAAGATCAATGCTTCGATGAGCCATCAATAGAGCTAGGCTAGGATTTCCGGAGGAAATTTGCCTCTCGCAAAGTGCCCAGCAGTATGCTGATGCATGTTTAATTGCATCTTGGCGTGGCCAGTTCATTGCTTCATTTGCTAGAAATTTGTCAAATTGTTTCTCAAGTTCTGTTAGCCATGCGACTAACGGAGTTAGGCGCTCTGGCGGTTTTTTTTGATATGTCTTATTGATTCTTGCTAAGGTGTCTTTGATTTTGGATTTTATAGACGTCTGGTATAACCACCACGCCTTGTGGTTGTGGTCGAATTTTGTAAAGCAATATGGCGTCTTATCGCAAAGTATATAAATAATCTCATTGCATATTTCATTAAGTAAATCTATTGCTGTGCCAGTCTCTGGTAGTATTGTTTCTTTGTCTATTTTTCCGGCTAAGTTAGTATAGGTTTCATGGTTTAGCTCGTTGAAAGCCCTGCATAGATCGTTTACTAGCTCAAGATTAATCTTCCAGTGTCTTAAAGCGGAAGCTGTTGAGTTGATCCATTGGATGCTGTGTTCATTTTTATGCAGGATGTATGCTTGTATTAAGTTTTCATAATTTTTTCCATTTGGGAGAATTTTATAAAAACGACAGTGTTGAATTGAAGCTTTTTTTTGAGTGGCTCTACGATACAGTCTTTTTAGTTGATTGTGGTCATCGCTATGAAACACAACCTCCGGGGCGACAAAGTTATCGCCCGGAGTCCAAAGTTGGATTGGAGAAAATAGATTCATTGATCTGAAATTTCTTCAATGGCAATTCCTAGGTTGTTGCTCATTTCGGTTAGGGCTAGGAATAGACGTTGTTCGGATTTTTTGTTTATTTCTTCTTTGAAATTTTCTTTGTCTTCTTTTTTGTTTGATAATTTTAAGAGTTGCAGGGATCTGATTTTTTCTTCACTCTCAAAGTAATCGTCAAAATTTTTATCTGTTTCTTTCAGTATTTCAATTCGTAATGCACTGACATAATCTCTGGTTGATTTTGCTGCCAGTGATTGGAGGCATTTATCTATCTCTGCACGTCTATAGTCTTGAGTTTTTGATTCAAGGTATGAGTGTATATCTTCTCTACAGCTTTCTCTTAATAGAGTCGCTGTTAGTGCATTTAGCCAGTTGTTCCTTGCGCCGGTAGTCCCCTGCAGTATTGACTCGTTACGCCAAAGCATGCGGTTTGTGTATCTTTTTCCGGATGTTAAGAACTCTTTTCCCTTGCTGAAAATGAAGTTGTTTAAAGAGTTTATTAGCGCCTGGGTGGAGTTCTCTGTGGATATGTTGTAATTATGTAGGTCAGCGGCGACGTTGGCCCATAGTCGCAGGAGGGCTTGCTGAAATACTTGATAGAAAAAAATTCTATCCGAGTCATCCGTCTTTATCCAGCTTTGGAACTCTTCTAGTGCGCCTAGTGCAGGTGCTTCAAAATACTCAGCTTTTTTGTAAATATATTTGCCTAGATAGTTTTGTTTTAGGGAGATAAAGGACTCTGTATTTTCGTCTACCTTTTTTTGTAATTTTTCAAATGCATTGCCTACGTTGGACTCCAGTTTTAGATAGGGGGCTGATAATCGGAAGATTGTGTTAAGAGCGCTTACCAAAGTCTTGTCTATTTGAGTCTCTATGATTTTGTCGAATTCTTTAGATGTGGTGGCGTCATTTATTTCTGCCCAGTTTACTTCTGGCTCTATAGACTCTAGAGACTCGCGCACTTCTGTAAGTTCAAGTATTGATGCGGCCTTACTATTGTTGAATATGTAATCTTCAAGAAATCTAGATATTATAGATATGGTTGTGATGGAAAATTGACGAGTCCTTTGATCTACTTTGTTGTCTTCCCGTTCGTTCCATTCCAGTAAATGTAAGCGATTCCAGTTTCCAGGTGAATATTGATTTTTCCAGCGGTCGGCAAGTTTTCGAATGGTGCATGCAGAGTAGCTGTTGTCTTTTAATAGCGTGATGAAGTGCCCGCTAACAGTTTTGGCTTCGTGGTTGACTCTTACGAACAGTTCTCGGAAGTCTTTGCTCATCGACTCTATAGTCGAGTGATCAGCACTCGGCGCCCAAACAACGCATATCGGAACTTCTATCTCGGAAACGATATGTTTTTTTTCTTTATTTCCCCAGAGCAGCTTTATGGCCTCAAGTCTGTGTTGACCATCTAGAACTACCAGCTTGGCTCTTGTTGGATTTAGCTTTAATGAGGCTGCGTATTCAAAATAATGATAGTTACATCCATCAAATTCAGCCTGCCTGTCAGATTCTGTCGATTCTGCGATCGGGAGTTCAAACTGAAATCCGTCAATATCCCACGTGATCTTTAAGGGGTCGCCTACAGTTGATGTGTGCGAAAAATCGATTTTTTCATATCTTTCTTTTATTGCCTCTTCCTTGTCTAATAAAATTACGCATGCTAGGAGAGGAGGGAAGAAAACGACTTTCCCTGCACCTTGTTCAAGATATTCATTTGCTATTTTTTGTACGCGCCTTTTGTCAATGCTTCGCTGTATCAGTGCTTCAAAGTTGATTTCTTCTATAGGAAATATGTCTGATGCTGTATATAGGGTGTTGATTCTTTTTATTGGTACGCTGGTCATTAAGTAGTCGAGTCTGAAACTATGGTTTGTTTTAAATCGACCATAACTTCCTGTGAGTGAATCTGTGAATACATCTTTTTTTCTGGCTCCGGGAACTATAGCCATTTTTATATTCCTTTAAATGTAGTAATAAAAAAGCCCCCGATTAACGGGGGCTTTTAAGATGTCACTAAGCCCTAGTTGTGCTTAGGAATCTAGCGTGATTTCAAACTGGTATCAATCCCAGCTCAACGCACCACCGGTCTGGTACTCGATCACACGGGTCTCGAAGAAGTTTTTCTCTTTCTTCAGGTCCATGATTTCCGACATCCACGGGAAGGGGTTGGTGGTGCCAGGGTATTCTTCTTTCAGGCCGATCTGGGTCAGGCGGCGGTTGGCGATGAATTTGAGGTAGTCCTCCATCATCGCGGCGTTCATGCCCAGTACGCCGCGCGGCATGGTGTCGCGTGCGTATTCGATTTCCAGTTGGGTGCCCTGGAGGATCATCTGGGTCGCTTCGTCCTTCATCTGGGCGTCCCACAGCTGTGGGTTCTCGATCTTGATCTGGTTGATCACGTCGATACCGAAGTTCAGGTGCATGGATTCGTCGCGCAGGATGTACTGGAACTGCTCGGCGGTGCCGGTCATCTTGTTGCGGCGGCCCATGGAGAGGATCTGGGTGAAGCCGCAGTAGAAGAAGATGCCTTCCAGTACGCAGTAGTAGGCGATCAGGTTGCGCAGGAACTGGCGGTCGGTTTCCGGGGTGCCGGTCTTGAACTCGGGGTCGGAGATCGAGCGGGTGTACTTGAGGCCCCAGGAGGCTTTCTTCGCGACGCTCGGGATCTCGTGGTACATGTTGAAGATCTCGCCTTCATCCATGCCCAGCGATTCGATGCAGTACTGGTAGGCGTGGGTGTGGATCGCTTCCTCGAAGGCCTGGCGCAGGATGTACTGGCGACACTCGGGGTTGGTGATCAGGCGGTACACGGCCAGCACCAGGTTGTTGGCAACCAGGCTGTCGGCGGTGGAGAAGAAGCCGAGGTTGCGCATGACGATGCGGCGCTCGTCCTCGGTGAGGCCGTCCGTGCTCTTCCAGAGCGCGATGTCGGCGTTCATGTTCACTTCCTGCGGCATCCAGTGGTTGGCGCAGCCGTCCAGGTATTTCTGCCAGGCCCAGTCGTACTTGAAGGGCACGAGCTGATTGAGGTCGGCACGGGCGTTGATCATCTGCTTGTCGCCGACGTGCACGCGGGCGCTGGCGCCTTCGAGGTCGTCCAGGCCTTCCTGGATGTCGAGGTCGTTCAGGGCTTTCTTGGCGCGGGCAACGGCGTCGGAGTCCTCGGAGGACACGGCGCGTGCTTCGATGGCAGCGTTGCCACCGACCTGGTTGAGCTTGTCGAGGCTCATGTCCGCCTGTTGGGCGTTGGTGTTCTTGGTGGCGGCAGCCGCTTCGGCGCCGTCTTCCTTGTCAAATTCATCCCAGCTCAGCATGGCTTGGCTCCTGCGTGAGGACCGGCGAATGGGGCCGGTCGGTATGGATAGTCGTAATTCTGCGTTGCGTACTGCGCGCAAGGGCAAAACGGATCGGGGCGGGCGGCTTGCCGCTCCGGCTCCCGATACCCCCGCCGCGACGGGCAGGGGCAGATTGTTCGTGGGAGGCTTGCCTCCCGCCCGCTCCAGAAGGAGAGGGGATACCGCTCAGTTGACTCTAGCTTTGGCTCGACGCCCGAGCGCGAAGCTGAGCGAGTGAGCGCTAGGCGCCGGGTGGGCCGGCCCCGGGAGTGTACGTCTGTACATGACCGGGGTCGGTTCACACGGCAACAACGCGGGCGCCGCTCAGATCCGCGCGTTGCCGAACACCTTACTGGCAGGCTTCGCAGTCTGGTTCGTCGATGGCGCACGCCTTTGGAACCGGAGCCGGTGCCGGCGCCGCTTCTGCCGCCGGAGCCTTGGCCGGAGCCGCGCTCAGGCCTTCGCCGCCACCACTGGACACGGCGTTGAGCTTGCCGGTGTTGATGGTGGATTTCTCGGTGCTGGTCGCGGCCAGGGCACGGAGGTAGTAGGTGGTTTTCAGACCACGGTACCAGGCCATGCGGTATGTCACGTCCAGCTTCTTGCCCGAGGCGCCGGCGATGTAGAGGTTCAGCGACTGAGCCTGGTCGATCCACTTCTGGCGACGGCTGGCGGCATCGACGATCCACTTGGTTTCGACTTCGAAGGCGGTGGCGTACAGGTCTTTCAGGTCTTGCGGGATGCGCTCGATCTGCTGCACGGAGCCGTCGTAGTACTTCAGGTCGTTGACCATGACGCTGTCCCACAGGCCGCGCGCCTTGAGGTCGCGAACCAGGTAGGGGTTGATCACGGTGAATTCGCCCGAGAGGTTCGATTTCACGTACAGGTTCTGGTAGGTCGGCTCGATGGACTGCGACACGCCGGTGATGTTGGCGATGGTCGCGGTCGGCGCGATGGCCATGATGTTCGAGTTACGAATGCCTTTCTGCACGCGGGCGCGGACCGGTGCCCAGTCCAGGGACTCGGTCAGGTCGACGTCGATGTACTTCTGGCCACGGGCCTCGATCAGGATCTGCTGGGAGTCGAGCGGCAGGATGCCCTTGCTCCACAGCGAGCCTTCGAAGGTGGAGTAGGCGCCACGCTCGTCAGCCAGGTCGCAGGAGGCCTGGATGGCGTAGTAGCTGACCGCTTCCATGGACTTGTCGGCGAAGTCGACGGCGGCATCGGAACCGTACGGGATGTGCTGCAGGTACAGCGCGTCCTGGAAGCCCATGATGCCCAGACCGACCGGACGGTGCTTGAAGTTGGAGTTGCGCGCCTGGTCGACCGAGTAGTAGTTGATGTCGATGACGTTATCGAGCATGCGCACCGCGGTCTTGACGGTCTTCTCCAGCTTGGCCAGGTCCAGTTTGCCGTCGACGATGTGGTTCGGCAGGTTGACCGAACCCAGGTTGCAGACGGCGATCTCGTCCTTGTTGGTGTTCAGGGTGATCTCGGTGCACAGGTTCGAGCTGTGGACCACGCCCACGTGCTGCTGCGGGCTGCGCAGGTTGCACGGGTCCTTGAAGGTCAGCCACGGGTGGCCGGTCTCGAACAGCATGGAGAGCATCTTGCGCCACAGGTCTTTGGCCTGGATGGTTTTGAACAGCTTGATCTTGCCGCCGTACTGGGTCAGGGCTTCGTAGTACTCGTAGCGCTCTTCGAAGGCCTTGCCGGTCAGGTCGTGCAGGTCCGGCACTTCGCTCGGGCTGAACAGGGTCCATGGGCCGTCGTCGAACACGCGCTTCATGAACAGGTCCGGAATCCAGTTCGCGGTGTTCATGTCGTGGGTGCGGCGGCGGTCGTCACCGGTGTTCTTGCGCAGCTCGATGAACTCTTCGATGTCCATGTGCCAGGTTTCCAGGTAGGCACAGACAGCGCCCTTGCGCTTGCCACCCTGGTTCACGGCAACGGCGGTGTCGTTGACCACCTTCAGGAACGGCACCACGCCCTGGGATTTGCCGTTGGTGCCCTTGATGTAGGAGCCCAGCGCGCGCACCGGGGTCCAGTCGTTGCCCAGACCGCCGGCGAATTTGCTCAGCATGGCGTTGTCGTGGATGGCGTTGTAGATGCCCGACAGGTCATCCGGCACGGTGGTCAGGTAGCACGAGGACAGCTGCGGACGCAGGGTACCGGCGTTGAACAGGGTCGGCGTGGACGACATGTAGTCGAACGAGGAGAGCAGGTTGTAGAACTCGATCGCACGGTCTTCTTTCTGCTTCTCTTCGATGGCCAGGCCCATGGCCACGCGCATGAAGAAGACTTGCGGCAGTTCGAAGCGGATGCCGTCCTTGTGGATGAAGTAACGGTCGTACAGGGTCTGCAGGCCCAGGTAGGTGAACTGCTGGTCGCGCTCGTGGTTGATCGCCTTGCCCAGTTTTTCCAGGTCGAAGTCTTTGAGCTTCGGATCGAGCAGTTCGAACTCGACGCCTTTCTCGATGTAGGCCGGCAGGGCCTTGGCGTACAGGTCGGCCATTTCGTGGTGGGTGGCGCTGGTGGCGACACCCAGGAAGCCCAGGCCTTCGGCGCGGATGTTGTCCATCAGCAGGCGGGCGGTCACGTAGGAGTAGTTCGGCTCACGCTCGACCAGGGTACGGGCGGTCATCACCAGGGCGGTGTTGACGTCTTTCTCGTTAACGCCGTCGTACAGGTTCTTCAGGGTTTCGCGCTCGATCAGGCCGCCGTCCACTTCGGCCAGGCTTTCGCAGGCTTCGCGGATGATGGTCTGCAGGCGGCCCATGTCCAGCGGCTGCAGGCTGCCGTCGGCGGCGGTGATGCGGATGCTCGGGTGCGGCTGGGCGATCTCGCTGCCGGCGCCCGCGCTCTTGCGCTCCTGGCTGCGGGCTTCGCGGTAGATCACGTAGTCGCGGGCGACTTTCTGCTCGCCGGCGCGCATCAGGGCCAGTTCGACCTGGTCCTGGATTTCTTCGATGTGGATGGTGCCGCCGGACGGCATGCGGCGCTTGAAGGTGGCGGTGACCTGCTCGGTCAGGCGGGCCACGGTTTCGTGGATACGCGACGACGCGGCGGCAGTGCCGCCCTCAACAGCGAGAAACGCCTTGGTGATGGCAACGGTGATCTTGTCATCGGTATACGGCACGACGGTGCCGTTACGCTTGATCACACGCAGCTGGCCCGGCGCGGTGGCGCTGAGCTCCTGACTGGCATCGGCGGCCTGCGGCGCTGTGGCCTGCGGGTTCTCGCGAGTTGTGTCGGTATGCATGGATGTCTCCGTGTTCTTTATACGTTTGATTGAGCGCTAAGCCGTTTGAGTGCCGGGGCACAGGGGCCGTTCATTCCATTTCCACAACGCCAGACGCCCGGAAACGGCCGGGCGGCTGGGACTTGCAAACTGGGCAGGAAGGGTGTTGCTTGAAGCCCGTCCCTGGCTTTTCGAGTCGTGACCGGTCATGGCCGGCACTACTATATGTAGTGGTATCGCTGCAAGGGTTTCATGCGGTGATCGACGCGACGGGGCGTGATCATCACGCCAGAGGGCCTGTGTCGACGTTGTGACGCACGATGCGACCATTGAAGCGTTCCACCTGCACTGTTCTAGTTCTTTGTCTGGACCTTTACGGTGCAGATGTGCTTGTGTCGTTTTCGTCATCAAAACCCAAGATGTAGGGGTTTGGCGCGATGGGGATACAAGATAGTGCGGTCGTCTGGGGATGGCAAGTCAACAAAACGTGGGTTCGCCTGTGGATAATCTGTGGGTTATCTTGGGGTAAGGCGCCCAAGGCCGCATGGCTGCTGGGATACGTCGTTTTACACCGTCGGTCAGTCTACCGACGCTTTTTTACATTTCATCGCGCAAGTTTCTGAGTCGATCACAGGAACACAACATGTAGGGTTTTTTCAGGGCAATGGGCCTGCTTTATGCAACGGTGCCGTGGCCCTGGTGTGGGCCACAGATTGAGCGCCGCTGGCGGTGCGGCGTTGCTACAATGCCGGGCATTTTTCGATTGCCGTCGCCCGGGAGGTAGGAGTGGAGCAAGAGTCGTGGCACATCCTGATCGTCGAAGACGACCAGCGCCTGGCCGAGTTGACCCGTGAGTACCTGCAGAGCAACGGGCTGACGGTCAGCATCGAGGCCGATGGCGGCCAGGCCGCCGCACGCATTCTGTCGCTGCGCCCGGACCTGGTGATCCTCGACCTGATGCTGCCGGGCGAAGACGGCCTGTCGATCTGCCGCAAGGTGCGTGACCGCTACGACGGGCCGATCCTGATGCTGACCGCCCGCACCGACGACATGGACCAGGTGCTGGGCCTGGAAATGGGCGCCGACGACTACGTGTGCAAGCCGGTGCGCCCGCGGGTGCTGCTGGCACGCATCCGTGCACTGCTGCGTCGCCGCGAGGGCAATGAGCCGGCGGTTCCGGCCGAGCAGCGGCGCCTGGAATTCGGCCCTCTGGTCATCGATAGCGCCATGCGCGAGGCCTGGCTGGGCGAGCAGAGCATCGAGCTGACCAGCGCCGAGTTCGACCTGCTGTGGCTGCTGACTTCCAATGCCGGGCGCATTCTCTCCCGTGAGGAAATCTTCAACGCCCTGCGCGGCATCGAGTACGACGGCCAGGACCGCTCCATCGATGTGCGCATTTCGCGGATTCGCCCCAAGATCGGCGACGACCCCATGCACCCGCGCCTGATCAAGACCGTGCGCAGCAAGGGCTACCTGTTCGTCGCCGAAGCCGCCGAGGCCCTGGGGATTGCCGAGGCGTAAGCCGCAATCGGGCGCTTATTAAGGAGGGCCTGTGGTCGAACGAATGAAGTGGTACCGCGCAATGACCCTGCGGCGCAGCCTGTGCGGGCGGCCTACCCGATGAACTCGATCTTCCTGCGCATCTATGGCGGCATGCTCAGCGTGCTGGTGCTGGTGGCGCTGCTGGGCGTGGGCGCCCTGCACCTGGTCAACGAGGTGCGTTCGGACCAGTACCGCGAGCGCCTGGCCCGGGGCACCTTCCGCCTGATGGCGGACAACCTGCAGCCCATGAGCGAGGTGGAGCGGCGCATGGCGGTGACGGTCTGGGGGCGCCTGCTGGGCATCCCGCTGACCATCCAGCCGCTGACCGAGGCGGTGACCGACAGCGGCGCGCGGGCGGCGGTGCAGCGCGGCCAGGTGCTGGTGCAGCAGACCGGCCCCCATGCGGCCGAGGTCTACGGCCTGATCAGCGAAGACGAACAACTGGTGCTGACCGGCGAAGTTCAGCAGGTCAGCGAGCAATTGGCCCGCGCCACCATCTACCTGCTGGTCGATGAGCTGGTCCGCTACCCGGTTGAGGAGCAGCCGCAGCGCCTGGCCGAGCTGAAGGAAGCCAAGCAGTTCGGTTTCGACCTGCGTCTGGTGCGGCTGGACGAGGCCAACCTGGACGTCGACCAGCGCCGCCGGGTGGACGAGGGCGATACGGTGATGGCCCTGGGCAAGGGTGGCGACACCATCCATGTGTACTCCGGCATCGTCGATACGCCCTGGGTGCTGGAGATCGGCCCGCTGTACCAGATGAATCCCTATCCGCCGCAGTTGCTGGTACTGATCGGGGCGGTGGGCCTGAGTCTGATCGGCCTGATGCTGTACCTGCTGGTGCGCCCCCTGGAGCAGCGCCTGCGCGAGCTGGAAGGGGCGGCCACACGCATCGCCAGCGGTCGTCTGGACGCGCGGGTGCCCTCGCCGGGGACCGACTCGGTGGGGCGCCTGGCGGCCGCCTTCAACGCCATGGCCGAACACCTGCAGCGCTCGCTGAGCATCCAGCGCGAGATGGTGCGGGCGGTGTCCCATGAGCTGCGCACGCCGGTGGCGCGCCTGCGCTTCGGCCTGGAAATGATCGGCGACGCCGAAACGGAAACCGCCCGGCGCAAGTACATGGAGGGCATGGACAACGACATCCAGGACCTCGACAAGCTGGTCGACGAGATGCTGACCTACGCGCGCCTGGAGCAGGGCTCGCCGGCGCTGAATTTCCAGCAGGTGGACCTCGACGGCCTGATCGACCAGGTGATCACCGAACTGGCGCCGCTGCGTGCCAGTGTCCGGGTCGAGCGCGGGCCGTCGCTGCATGCGCAGGATGGCGGCGGGGCGGTGGTCGAGGCGGAGCTGCGCTACCTGCACCGGGCCTTGCAGAACCTGGTGACCAACGCCATGCGCCATGCCGAATCCCGGGTGCGCATCAGCTACCAGGTGGGCTGGCAGCGTTGTCGGCTGGATGTCGAGGATGACGGCCCGGGCGTGCCGGAATCGGCCTGGGAGCATATCTTCACCCCGTTCCTGCGTCTTGACGACAGCCGCACCCGCGCCTCCGGCGGCCACGGGCTCGGCCTGTCCATCGTGCGGCGCATCATCTACTGGCACGGCGGCCGCGCCCAACTCGGCCGCAGCGAAGCCCTGGGCGGTGCGCACTTCAGCCTGGTCTGGCCGCGTCGCCAGGCATAAGGGCAGCTTTGACGGCTGGTGCTCGGATGTGGGAGGGGCTTCAGCCCCGAGCTTTCAGGGCGTTGGCGGCACCATCGATTTCGAGATTGTCGCGGCTAAAGCCCCCTACAGATAGGGGCTGTCGCATCTAGAACGGCGCGGGGCACTCGAAGCGCAGGCGTTCGCCGCTTTGCGGGTGGGTCAGGCTGAGCATGCTGGCGTGCAGGCACAGGCGCGGGTAGGCCGCGAGGGCTTTCTCGTGGGCGTAGAGCCCGTCGCCGAGCAGCGGGTGACCGATGGACAACATATGCACGCGCAGCTGGTGCGAACGGCCGGTGATCGGCGTCAGCTCCACCCGACAATGCTCGGCATGGCGTTCCAGCACGCGCCAATAAGTGAGGGCGTGCTTGCCCCGCTCATGGTCGACCACGTGCCGCGGCTTGGTGGGTGGGTCGTAGCGCAGGGGCAGGTCGATGCTGCCGCTGTCCTGCTCCGGGTGGCCCCAGCACAGGGCGGTGTAGGCCTTCTCCGTTTCGCGGTCGTGGAACTGACGGGACAGCTCGCGGTGGCTGTCGGCATCACGGGCCAGGACGATGATGCCCGAGGTCTCCCAGTCCAACCGGTGCACGATGCGGGCTTCGGGGTAGCCGTTTTCCTGCAGGCGGGTGACCAGGCAATCCCGATTGTCCTCGGCACGGCCTGGCACCGAGAGCAGCAGGGTGGGCTTGTTGATCACCAGCAGGGCGGCGTCCTGGTGGATAATTTCGATCTGGCTGAGGGGCATGGGCGTTCTGGCTGTGTGGGGCAGTGAAAACGAAAAGGCGGCCATCGAGGCCGCCATTCGTTCAACTTGGCAAAAAATCTATCTTGGGCTCTGCGAGCTAGAGCCCTGCAAGGCAAAAACAGTTGAGGAAGCGGAGTGTACTGTTGTACATGAGCATTCCGAGCCTGTTTTTAACGCAGCAGGGCCGACGCGCAGCAAGCCCAAATAGATTTTCAGCGATCGGGCAGGGTGATGTTCAACTCCAGGATCGAACAGCTGCCCTGGTTTTCCAGGGCGACCTGGACCTGGTCCGAGTCGATGGCGACGTACTTGCGGATCACTTCGACCAGCTCTTGTTGCAGGGCCGGCAGGTAGTCCGGCTGGCTGCGCTGGCCGCGCTCGTGGGCGACGATGATCTGCAGGCGCTCTTTGGCGATCGAGGCCGTGGATTCCTTCTTGCGCGAACGCAAGAAGTCGAAAATATTCATTCGCGACCTCCAAATAGCCGTTGCAGGAAGCCCTGCTTTTTAACGTCGAGGAAGCGGTGGGCCACGTCCTTGCCCAGCAGGCGGTCAACGGCGTCGCTGTACGCCTGGCCGGCGTCGCTCTGCTCGTCGAGGATGACCGGCACGCCCTGGTTGGAGGCCTTGAGCACCGCTTGCGATTCGGGGATCACGCCCAGCAGGCGGATGGCGAGGATTTCTTCGACGTCTTCCACGCCGAGCATTTCGCCCTTGGTGACGCGCTCGGGGTTGTAGCGGGTCAGCAGCAGGTGTTCCTTGATCGGCTCTTCGCCTTTCTCGGCGCGGCGCGATTTGCTGGCCAGCAGGCCGAGCATGCGGTCGGAGTCGCGGACCGAGGAGACTTCCGGGTTGGTCACGACGATCGCTTCGTCAGCGAAGTACATGGCCAGGTGGGCGCCTTTCTCGATACCGGCCGGGGAGTCGCAGACCACGTATTCGAAGTTCTCGCCCAGCTCGGTGATGACTTTCTCGACGCCTTCCTGGGTCAGGGCATCCTTGTCGCGCGTCTGGCTGGCGGCCAGGACGTAGAGGTTTTCCAGGCGCTTGTCTTTGATCAGGGCCTGGGTGAGGGTGGCTTCGCCGTTGACGACGTTGACGAAGTCGTACACCACGCGGCGTTCGCAGCCCATGATCAGGTCGAGGTTACGCAGACCGACGTCGAAGTCGACGATGACTGTCTTGTGGCCGCGCAGGGCGAGACCGGTACCGATGGCGGCGCTGGTGGTGGTTTTACCGACGCCACCTTTGCCGGAAGTGACTACGAGGATCTTGGCCAAGGTGATTCACCCCAAAATGTGAAGATAAAAGCGGTAATCCGTAGCCGAAAGAGGCTTCCAGATGCCCTTTTTGTGTCCCTGAAAATTGGCGGCAGTATCCGTTAAAGGCGGGTGATGTTCAACACATCACCCGACAGGCTGACGTGTACCGCATCGCCCCAGAGCGGGTCGCGGCGCAGGTCTTCGGCGACCTTGTACTGGCCGGCGATCGACAGCAGTTCCGCACCCATTTGCTGACAAAAAATGCGTGCCTTGGTGTTGCCCTTGATGCCGGCCAGCGCCCGGCCGCGCATCGGTGCGTAAACATGGATATTGCCATCGGCGAGAAGTTCCGCCCCGGCACTGACCGGAGCCAGGACGATCAGGTCGCCGCCCTGGGCATAGACCTGCTGACCGCCGCGCACGGGGGAGGTGATCACCTTGCTGGGTTTGACTTCCGGCTCGACGGGCTTTTCCGGTTTCTTCGGCGCCGGCGTGCCGACTTCGAGCAGGCGTTCGCGGGCGCCGGACGGCGGCAGGACCGGCAGGTCCAGGGCGGTGGCGGCCGCAATGTCGTCCGCACGGTTGGCGCGCACCGCCAGGGTGCGCAGGCCATGGCGACGGCAGACCGCCATCAGCGCGCTGAGGTCAAGGGCGCCTTCGCCTTCGGGCAGCTTGTCCAGGGCCAGGACCAGCGGGGTGTTGCTGAAGAAGGCCGGGGCCTGGGCGACTTTCTCGGCCAGTTGCTGGTCGAGGCGCTCGAGGTTGTTGTGCGTCAGCTCCATCACGGTGATGGCCAGCATGCTGCCTTTGAGTTGGAACACGGGGTCTTTGTCGAGGAGGTCAGCTTGGCTCATGGTCTGCCTGATACGGCCGGTAACGAAGATAGCCGGGACTTATAGCGAGAACGCCGGTGAGCCGCAAGCGGCTTGCCGGCCGGCAGGCGCTTGTGTGGCGGAAGCTGGTGGGCTTGTGGCTGTCGGTCAGACCGAGGGACTACCGGTATGGGGCGCCATTCGAGTCAGGAGAGGATTTGTGGGAGCTGCGCCCCGCAGCGAAATGTGGCCCGGTACGATTATGCCGGGTATTCCCGATTCGCCCCGGGGCGGGGCTCCTACAGAAACACGTGCGGATGCCGGGGTTCATGAGCAATAGCAAAAAGGTGACGCGGGCGCCCGTGATTGGCGTGTGGGAGCTGCGCCCCGCGGCGAGGGGGTTGGAGCGGGGCGTGCCGCACGTCGGCGGCGGGCAAGTCCTGATAGAATGCCGCGCTTTATGCCTTGTCCGGGACCGTTCATGAATCGTCCAGCTTTCCGTGGCTATTTCCTGCACCCGCGCTTCTGGCCCTTGTGGCTGGGCCTGGGTGTGCTGTGGCTGATCGTGCAGTTGCCGTACCCGGCGCTGCTCAGACTGGGGCGTGTGCTGGGCGCGCTGATGTTCCGCGTGGCCGGCTCGCGGCGGCGGATTGCCCGGCGCAACCTGGAGCTGTGCTTCCCACAGCTGTCCGAGCCGGCGCGGGAGCGGCTGCTGCGCGAGAATTTCGCCTCCACCGGCATCGCCTTCTTCGAGATGGCCATGAGCTGGTGGTGGCCCAAGGCCAAGCTGGCGCGACTCGCCCATATAGAAGGCCTGGAGCACCTGCAGCAGGCCCAGGCCGAAGGGCAGGGGGTGATCCTCATGGCCCTGCACTTCACCACCCTGGAAATCGGCGCGGCGCTGCTCGGCCAGGTGCACACGATCGACGGCATGTACCGCGAGCACAAGAATCCGCTGTTCGACTACATCCAGCGCACCGGCCGCGAGCGTCACAACCTGGACGCCACGGCGATCGAGCGCGAGGACGTGCGGGCGATGCTCAAGGTGCTGCGGGCCGGCCGGGCGATCTGGTACGCGCCGGATCAGGACTACGGCCGCAAGCAGAGCCTGTTCGTGCCGCTGTTCGGCATCCAGGCCGCCACGGTCACGGCGACGACCAAGTTCGCCCGCCTGGGCCGTGCCCGGGTCCTGCCGTTCACCCAGGAGCGCCTGGCGGATGGCAGCGGCTATCGCCTGACGATCCACCCGCCGCTGGCCGGCTTCCCGGCGGAAAGCGAAGAGGCCGACTGCCTGCTGATCAACCAGTGGGTCGAGCAGGCGGTGTCGGCCTGCCCCGAGCAGTACCTGTGGGCCCACCGCCGCTTCAAGACCCGCCCTGAAGGCGAGCCCAAGCTCTACGGCAAGCGCCGGCCCTGATCGGAGCCGGTGTTGCAAGGGCGGGGGCGCTGCTCTCTATACTGGATAAAAAAGACGGAACCTGCCCATGACGTTGATCGCCCCCGCAACCCAGCCCGTGACCGGGCTGATTCTTTCAGGCGGTGGCGCGCGGGCGGCCTATCAGGTCGGGGTGTTGTCGGCGATCGCCGACCTGCTGCCGGATGCGACCCACAATCCCTTCCCGGTGATCGTCGGCACCTCGGCCGGGGCGATCAACGCCGTCAGCCTGGCCTGCGGGGCGTTGCACTTCGGCGAGGCGATCCGCCGGCTGACCACGGTCTGGCAGAGCTTCCATACCCATCAGGTGTACCGTAGCGACTGGCCCGGCGTGTTGCGCCAGGCCGGGCGCTTCGTCGGCCACAGCCTGCTCGGCCTGGGCGGCCAGGCGCCGGTGGCGCTGCTCGACAGTTCGCCCCTGGGCGAGATGCTGGCCAGTGAGCTGGATTTCTCCGGGATTGCCGCTGCCGTGCGGCAGCGCCAGCTGCGGGCGGTGGCGGTAACGGCCTTCGCTTATGACTCCGGCCAGGCGGTGACCTTCTACCAGGGGCGCGCTGCCATTGACCCGTGGTTCCGCCACCGCCGTGTCGGGGTGCCGACCCGCCTGGCCCTGGAGCACCTGCTGGCCAGCGCCTCGATTCCATTGATCTTCCCGCCGGTGAAGGTCGGTCGCGAGTATTTCGGCGACGGCGCCGTGCGCCAGTCCGCGCCGATCAGTCCGGCGCTGCACCTGGGCGCGAGCAAGGTGCTGGTGGTGGGCGTCAGCGGCAACCCGCAGGGGCTGCATGCGTCCTCGCCGATACCGCGGGTAGTGAGTAACAAGCCGCCCAGCCTGGCGCAGATCAGCGGGCACATGCTCAACAGCACCTTCATCGACAGCCTGGAAGGCGACATCGAGCTGCTCGAACGTCTCAACCAGATGAGCCGCCTGGTGCCGCCGGAGCAGCGCCCGCGTGGCCTGGGGCTGAACCCGGTGGAGGTGCTGGTGGTGTCGCCGAGCCAGCCGCTGGATGTCATCGCCGCTCGCCATCGCCACGAATTGCCGGCGGCCCTGCGCATGTTCCTGCGCGGTCCCGGGGCGACCAAGGCCAGCGGCGCCGGGGTGCTCAGCTACCTGCTGTTCGAGCCGGGCTACTGCAACGAGCTGATCGAACTCGGGTACCAGGACGCCATGGCTCAGAAGGCGGCCCTGAGCAGCTTCCTCGGGCTGTCCAGTTCGGCGGTGGCCCCGGAGCAGCCGGTCACGGCCTGAGGCCCGGTAGCCGCCTGCTTGCGTCCATGCCGGGCGGTTGTCGAATACCCGGCGGTCAGCCCATGGATAAATTACGCAGACCTGTACGCCAACCGGGTGAACAGTGTTTAAACTGCGCCTTCCCGACGCTTTCTGTCGCATTTGCGAAAGCTCCGGTTTTCCTGGGGTTGGCGCTATAAGAAGTTGTCGCATGGCGGCAATGCCGCCCCTGGTTCAGTCCCTACAATCCCTTCATCACCTGCCGTTCAAGGCGGTGTTTTCCGTGAGGAGAGTTCCGATGTCCGTTCAGCACGACCCGGTGCAACGCGCCGATTTCGACCAGTTCATGGTGCCCAACTATTCGCCTGCCGCGTTCATTCCGGTGCGAGGCGAGGGCTCCCGAGTCTGGGATCAGGAAGGTCGTGAACGCATCGATTTCGCCGGCGGCATCGCCGTCAACGTGCTCGGTCATGCCCATCCGGCGCTGGTCAAGGCCCTCACGGAGCAGGCCAACAAGCTGTGGCACATCTCTAACGTGTTCACCAACGAGCCGACCCTGCGCCTGGCCAAGAAGCTGATCGACGCGACCTTTGCCGAGCGTGTGTTCTTCTGCAACTCGGGCGCCGAGGCCAACGAGGCCGCGTTCAAGCTGGCCCGCCGCGTGGCCCACGACCGGTTCGGCCCGGAAAAATACGAAATCATCGCCGCGACCAACAGCTTCCACGGGCGCACCCTGTTCACCGTCAGCGTCGGTGGTCAGCCCAAGTATTCCGACGGCTTCGGCCCGAAGATCCAGGGCATCACCCACATCCCGTACAACGACCTGGATGCGCTGAAGGCCGCCATTTCCGACAAGACCTGCGCCGTGGTACTGGAGCCGGTGCAGGGCGAGGGCGGCGTGCTGCCGGCGGACCTGGCCTACCTGCAGGGCGCGCGCGAGCTGTGCGACAAGCACAACGCGCTGCTGGTCTTCGACGAAGTGCAGAGCGGCATGGGCCGTTGCGGTGTGCTGTTCGCCTACCAGCATTACGGTGTGGTGCCTGACGTGCTGTCCAGCGCCAAGAGCCTGGGCGGCGGTTTCCCGATCGCCGCCATGCTCACCACCACCGAGCTGGCCAAGCACCTGACGGTCGGCACCCACGGCACCACCTACGGCGGCAACCCGTTGGCCTGTGCGGTGGGCGAGGCGGTCATCGACATCGTCAACACCCCCGAGGTGCTCGAAGGCGTCAAGGCCAAGCACGAGCGCTTCAAGCGCAAGCTGGAGCAGATTGGCGAGCAGTACGGCGTGTTCACCGGGACCCGGGGCATGGGCCTGCTGATCGGTGCGGTGCTGTCGGACGAATGGAAAGGCAAGGCCAAGGTCATTCTCGACGCCGCCGCGGCCGAAGGCCTGATGGTGCTGCAGGCCGGCCCGGACGTGGTGCGTTTCGCCCCGAGCCTGGTGGTCGAGGATGCCGATATCGACGAAGGCCTGGCACGCCTGGAGAAGGCCATCGCGGGTCTGATCCAGAAGGCCTGATTCGCAAGCCGGCGCAGGGACGCGCCGTGTTCTACCCAGGGATGACGGTTCTGTCGGCCTCGGCGTCTGCCGGGGCCTGCCCGGTCCGAGTGACCGGGTGTTTTTCGAGATCAATAAAGGAGTGACACCATGCTGGTGATGCGCCCCGCGCAAATGGCCGACCTTGCGGAAGTGCAGCGTCTCGCCGCGGACAGCCCGGTTGGTGTGACTTCGCTGCCGGATGACGCCGGCCGCCTGCGCGACAAGATCGCCGCCTCGGAGGCTTCGTTCTCCGCCGAGGTGAGCTTCAACGGTGAGGAAACCTATTTCTTCGTGCTGGAGGATGTCGAAAGCGGCCGCCTGGTCGGCTGCGCCGGCATCGTCGCTTCGGCCGGCTATTCCGAGCCGTTCTACAGCTTCCGTAACGAAACCTTCGTGCACAACTCCCGCGAGCTGAAGATCCACAACAAGATCCACGTGCTCTCGCTGTGCCACGACCTGACCGGCAACAGCCTGCTGACCAGCTTCTACGTCGAGCGACCGCTGGTGGGCAGCGCGGCGTCGGAGCTGAATTCCCGGGCGCGCCTGATGTTCATGGCCAACCACCCGGAGCGTTTCGCCGATGCGGTGGTGGTGGAGATCGTCGGTCACAGTGACGACGCCGGCGAGTCGCCGTTCTGGGACGCGGTGGGGCGCAATTTCTTCGACATGAACTATGCCGAGGCCGAGCGCCTGTGCGGGTTGAAGAGCCGGACCTTCCTCGCCGAACTGATGCCCCATTACCCGATCTACGTGCCGCTGCTGCCGGACGAGGCCCAGGAGTCCATGGGCCAGGTGCACCCGCGGGCGCAGATCACCTTCGACATCCTCATGCGCGAGGGTTTCGAGACCGACCATTACATCGACATCTTCGATGGCGGTCCGACCCTGCATGCACGCACCTCGGGCATCCGTTCCATCGCCCAGAGCCGCATGGTGCCGGTGCGCATCGGCGAGCCGGGCAGTGGCGGCCGCCAGTACCTGGTGAGCAACAGCCAGTTGCAGGATTTCCGCGCCGTGGTCGCCGAACTCGACTGGGTGCCCGGCAAGCCCGTCACCCTCAGTCTTGCCACCGCCGATGCCCTGGGCGTCGGTGAAGGCGCCAGCGTGCGCCTGGTCGCGGTTTAAGGAGCCCGTATGATCGTTCGTCCCGTACGCAGTGCCGATCTTCCGGCCCTGATCGACCTGGCGCGCAGCACGGGTGCCGGCCTGACCACCCTGCCTGCCAACGAGGAGCGCCTGGCGCACCGCGTGCAGTGGGCGGAAAAGGCATTCCACGGCCAGGCCGAGCGGGCCGACGCCGACTACCTGTTCGTCCTCGAAGCGGATGACGGCAAGGTGGTGGGGATTTCCGCCGTGGCCGGCGCGGTCGGCCTGCGCGAGCCCTGGTACAACTACCGGGTGGGCCTGACGGTCAGCGCCTCCCAGGAGTTGAACATCCACCGGCAGATTCCGACGCTGTTCCTGGCCAACGACCAGACCGGCAACTCCGAACTGTGCTCGCTGTTTCTGCACGCCGACCACCGCACGGGCCTCAACGGCCGCCTGCTGTCCAAGGCGCGTTTCCTGTTCATCGCCGAGTTCCGCCAGTTGTTTGGCGAGAAGATCATCGCCGAGATGCGCGGCATGTCCGACGAGCAGGGGCGTTCGCCGTTCTGGGAGAGCCTGGGCCGGCACTTCTTCAAGATGGAATTCAGCCAGGCCGACTACCTGACTGGTGTGGGCAACAAGGCGTTCATCGCCGAGCTGATGCCCAAGTTCCCGCTCTACACCTGCTTCCTGTCCGAGGACGCACGCAGCGTCATCGGCCGTGTGCACCACGACACCGAGCCGGCCCTGACCATGCTCAAGGCCGAAGGCTTCAGCTACCAGGGCTATGTCGACATCTTTGACGCCGGCCCGGCGATCGAGGCCGAGACCGCGAAGATCCGCGCGGTGCGCGACAGCCAGACCCTGGTGCTGGCCATCGGCACCCCGGGCGACGATGCCCCGGCCTACCTGATGCACAACCGCAAGCGCGAGGACTGCCGCATCACGGCGGCGCCTGCGCGCCTGGCGGCGGGCACCCTGGTGGTCGATCCGCTGACCGCCAAGCGCCTGCGCCTGTCCGCCGGCGACCAGATCCGCGCCGTGCCGCTGTCCGCCGGCGGCTGAGCCGGCAACGGCGCGCTGCCTGGCGCCGCGTACGAAATAGCCCACCCGGCTGGCCTGCCGGGTGCTGAACACGCTGGGAGTGATAAAACCACCATGAGCACTCATTTCATTGCCGGTACCTGGCTCGCGGGCCTGGGTGAAACCCTGGAATCGCTCAATCCGGTCAGCCAGCAGGCGCTGTGGGAAGGACGTGCCGCCAGCGCCGAGCAGGTGGATGCTGCGGTGCAGGCGGCGCGGGCTGCCTTCCCGGCCTGGGCCTCGCGCTCCCTGGACGAGCGCATAGTCGTGCTCGAGCGCTTTGCTGCGTTGCTCAAGGAAAAAAGCGAGGCGCTGGCGCACTGCATCGGCGAAGAGACCGGCAAGCCACTCTGGGAGTCGGCCACGGAAGTGACCAGCATGGTCAACAAGGTGGCCATCTCGGTGCAGAGCTACCGCGAGCGCACCGGCGAGAAGAGCGGGCCCCTGGCTGACGCCACCGCCGTGCTGCGGCACAAGCCCCATGGCGTGGTCGCGGTGTTCGGCCCCTACAACTTCCCGGGCCACCTGCCCAACGGGCATATCGTGCCGGCGCTGCTGGCCGGCAACGCCGTGGTGTTCAAGCCCAGCGAACTGACGCCCAAGGTGGCCGAGTTCACGGTTCGCTGCTGGGAGGAGGCCGGCCTGCCGGCGGGCGTGCTCAACCTGCTGCAGGGCGCGCGCACGACGGGGGCGGCGCTGGCGGCTCACCCGGGCATCGACGGCCTGTTCTTCACCGGCTCCAGCCGCACCGGCAACCTGCTGCACCAGCAGTTCGCCGGGCGCCCGGACAAGATCCTCGCCCTGGAGATGGGCGGCAACAACCCGTTGCTGGTGGACCAGGTCGCGGACATCGACGCGGCGGTCTACACTATCATCCAGTCGGCCTTCATTTCCGCCGGGCAGCGTTGCACCTGCGCGCGTCGCCTGCTGGTGCCCCAGGGCGCCTGGGGCGACGCCCTGCTGGCGCGCCTGGTCAGTGTGGCAGCCAGCATCAAGGTCGGTGCCTTCGATGCCCAGCCGGCGCCATTCATGGGCGCGGTGATTTCCCTGGCGGCCGCCGAACACCTGATCAAGGCCCAGGAACATCTGATCGCCAAGGGCGCGGCGCCGTTGCTGGAGATGACCCAGCCGCTGGTCGGCGCGGCGCTGCTGACGCCGGGCATCATCGACGTCACTGACGTGGAGGATCGTCCGGATGACGAATTCTTCGGCCCGCTGCTGCAGGTGATTCGCTACGCCGACTTCGATGCGGCCATCGCCGAAGCCAACGCCACGGCCTTCGGCCTGGCGGCCGGCCTGCTGTCCGACTCCAAGGCGCGCTACGAGCAGTTCTGGCTGCAGAGCCGCGCCGGCATCGTCAACTGGAACAAGCAGCTCACCGGCGCCGCCAGCAGCGCGCCGTTCGGCGGCGTCGGCGCGTCCGGCAACCACCGCGCCAGTGCCTATTACGCGGCAGATTATTGCGCCTACCCGGTGGCCTCGCTGGAAAGCGACAGCCTGAGCCTGCCCACCACCCTGACCCCGGGAGTGAGCTTGTGATGTCCGCCTATGAGATGAATTTCGACGGCCTGGTCGGGCCCACGCACAACTACGGCGGCCTGTCCTACGGCAACGTGGCGTCGCAGAGCAACAGCCAGGCGGTGTCCAACCCCCGGGAGGCGGCACGCCAGGGCCTGGCGAAGATGAAGGCGCTGATGGACATGGGCTTCAAGCAGGGCGTGCTCGCCCCGCAGGAACGCCCGGATGTCGCGGCCCTGCGCAGTCTGGGCTTCAGCGGCAGCGATGCCCAGGTGATCGAAAAGGCCGCCAAGGCGGCGATGCCGCTGCTGGTCGCCAGTTGCTCGGCCTCCAGCATGTGGACGGCCAACGCCTGCACCGTCAGCCCCAGCGCCGACACCGCCGATGGTCGCGTGCATTTCACCGCCGCCAACCTCAATTGCAAGTTCCACCGCTCCATCGAACACCCGACCACCAGCCGCGTGCTGGAGGCGATGTTCGCCAACGACCGGCATTTCGCCCACCACGCGGCCCTGCCGGCGGTGGGGCAGTTCGGCGACGAGGGCGCGGCCAACCACACACGCTTCTGCAAGGGCTATGGCGATGCCGGCGTGGAGTTCTTCGTGTTCGGCCGTAGCGCATTCGACAGCCGCTTGCCACAGCCCGAGCGCTTCCCGGCGCGCCAGACCCTGGAGGCCTCCCAGGCCGTGGCACGGCTGCATGGCCTGAGCGACGACGGTGTGGTGTATGCCCAGCAGAACCCCTGGGTCATTGATCAGGGGGTGTTCCACAACGACGTGATCGCGGTGGGTAATGGCGAGGTGCTGTTCTACCACCAGGATGCCTTCCTCGACACCGACCGCGTGCTGGCCGAACTGGCCGAGAAGCTCGCCCGTCGCGGTGCTGGCTTTACCGCCGTGTGCGTGCCGCGCAGTGCCGTGGCGGTGGAAGACGCCGTGCGCTCCTACCTGTTCAACAGCCAATTGCTCAGCCGCGGCGACGGCAGCATGCTGCTGATCGTGCCCGAGGAGTGCCGCAACAACGCCAACGTGTGGGCCTACCTGCAACAACTGACCAGCAGCAACGGCCCGATTCGCGACGTGCAGGTGTTCGACCTCAAGCAGAGCATGCAGAACGGCGGCGGCCCGGCCTGCCTGCGCCTGCGGGTGGCGCTCAAGGACAGCGAGCTGGCGGCGGTCAATCCGGGGGTGATCATGACCCCGAGCCTGTACGACACCCTCAATGCCTGGGTCGACAAGCATTACCGCGATCGCCTCAGCGAGAACGACCTGGCAGACCCCCAGCTGTTGATCGAGTGCCGGACGGCACTGGATGAATTGACACAGATCCTTGAACTGGGCGCCGTCTATCCTTTTCAATTAGCGTAGTCGGGCGGGTCGCCGTAGCGGCCGCCCCGACAGCCTGCCTTTCCCATTGCCCTGAAGAGATTTCGCACCCATGTCCGATGCCCTGCAACTGATCCTCGAAGACCAAGACGGCACCCAGCTGGAAACCTCCTGCACCCGGTTCGCCGTGATCTGGCAGGGCAAGGAAGTGTGGATCCAGCAGGTCGGTAACGGCCAACTGATGATCGGCGTCGATGTGGCGGAAGGCGATACCGAGTACGCCAACCTGCTGCTGCGCCCGCTGGCGACCAACCTGGTCAGCCTGGAGCTGGAAATGGAGCCGGCTGACGGCGGCGATGAGGAGCACGGCCACGTGCATGGCCCTGACTGCAATCACGACTGAGGAACTTCCCATGCTCGCCCTCGGCAAACTGCTCGACCTGACACTCGCCGGCTACGAGCCGGCAGCGAAGATTCAGCTGACCCCCGAGGGTTCGCGGTTGCGCTGGCTGGCCGAAGGCGCCCTGGAAGTGACGCCGCCGGTGGCCAGCGACAACGGCCTGGACCTGTTGCTGTCCGCCGGGATACACGGTAACGAAACCGCCCCCATCGAATTGCTCGACCGCTTGCTGCGCAGCATCGCGCGCAATGAACTGAAACCCCGGGTGCGCATTCTGTTCCTGCTGGGCAACCCGCCCGCGATCCGCAAGGGCGAGCGCTACATCGAGCAGGACATCAACCGGCTGTTCAATGGCCGGCACGAGCAGACCAGTGGCTTCGAGGCCATTCGCGCCTGTGAGCTCGAACACCTGGCTGCGAGTTTCTTCAGCAAACCCGAGCGCACCCGCCTGCACTACGACCTGCACACGGCGATCCGCGCCTCGAAGATCGAACAGTTCGCCCTCTACCCCTGGCACGAGGGGCGCGTGCATTCGCGCCGCGAGCTGGCGCGGTTGAATGCGGCGGGCATCGACGCGGTGCTGCTGCAGAACAAGAGCTCGATTACCTTCAGTGCCTACACCTATTCGCAGCTCGGCGCCGAGGCCTTCACCCTGGAGCTGGGCAAGGCCCGCGCCTTCGGCCAGAACGAGGCGGTCAACCTCGACCTGCTGGAAGCGCGCCTGCACGCCATCATCGAGGGGCGTGAGCCGGAATCGGACGACCACGACTTGAATGGCCTGCAGCTGTTTTCCGTCGCAAGGGAAATCATCAAGCACAGCGACGCCTTCCACTTGCACCTGCCGGCCGATATCGAGAACTTCAGCGAATTGCCGGTGGGCTACCTGCTGGCCGATGACGTGGCCGGCACCCGCTGGGTGGTGGAGGAGGAGGGCGCGCGCATCATCTTCCCCAATCCCAAGGTCAAGAACGGCCTGCGGGCCGGCATCCTGATCGTGCCGGCCGATGGCGATTACCTGGCCTGACGGCCTGTTGCTGCCGCTCGAACTGTTCGCCCCGTATCGTTGCGATCTGTCGCTTGTCTGCCACCAGCGAGGGCCTTAGCATCGGTGTTTTCGACCGGTTCAGGGAAATCCTTCATGGCACTTATCGATCTGCGCAGTGACACCGTTACCCAGCCCACCGCCGGCATGCGCGAGGCCATGCGCGTGGCCGAGCTGGGCGACGACGTGTACGGCGAGGACCCGACGGTCAACCGCCTGGAGGCCTACCTGGCTGAGCGCTTGGGCTTCGCCGCCGCGCTGTTCGTGCCGAGCGGCACCATGAGCAACCTGCTGGGGCTGATGGCCCACTGCGAGCGCGGCGACGAGTACATCGTCGGCCAGCAGGCGCACACCTATAAATATGAAGGTGGTGGCGCCGCGGTGCTCGGCTCGATCCAGCCGCAACCGATCGAGGGTGAAGCCGATGGCTCGCTGGACCTGGCCAAGGTCGAGGCGGCGATCAAGCAGGACGACTTCCACTTCGCCCGTACCCGCCTGCTGGCCCTGGAAAACACCATGCAGGGCAAGGTGCTGCCCCTGGACTACCTGGCGGCCGCCCGCGAACTGACCACCCGCCGTGGCCTGGGCCTGCACCTGGATGGCGCCCGTTTGTACAACGCGGCGGTCAAGCTGGGCGTGGACGCCCGCGAGATCACCCGGCATTTCGATTCGGTGTCGGTGTGCCTGTCCAAGGGCCTCGGCGCACCGGTAGGCTCGGTGTTGTGTGGCAGCGTCGCGCTGATTGCCAAGGCACGTCGCCTGCGCAAGATGGTCGGCGGCGGCATGCGCCAGGCCGGCGGGTTGGCGGCGGCGGGGCTGTACGCCCTGCAGCACCAGGTCGAGCGCCTGGCCGATGACCACCGCCATGCCGAGCAGCTGGCGTCCGGGCTGCGCGAACTGGGCTTCTCGGTGGAGCCGGTGCAAACCAACATGGTGTACGTCCAGGTGGGTGAGCAGGCCGGCGCGCTGAAGGCGTTCTGCGCCGAGCGGGGCATCACCCTTTCTGCCGCCGCCCGCTTGCGCATGGTGACCCACCTGGATGTCCGCAGCGACGACATCGGCCGCGTCATCGAGGCATTTGCCGCCTTCGTACGCCGCTGAGGCTTCCCCAATGCCGGGGTAGGTTCGCTGTCCCGGCGACAGGCCAGGGGCGAGACGCCGCCATGCCCGCCCCGCGCAATAGCCACCATCTATCGATAAAGGCACTAGCCGCGGGCGTTAGGCCCGATATAATGCGGCCCTTTGCCGGCTTTTGCCGTGGCCGCCTGATTCCGTGGGAAACCCTATGAAAAGCGCAGAAATCCGTGAAGCCTTCTTGAGCTTCTTCGAAGAGAAAGGGCACACCCGTGTCGCTTCCAGCTCCCTGATTCCGGGCAATGACCCAACGCTGCTGTTCACCAACGCAGGGATGAACCAGTTCAAGGACTGCTTCCTCGGCCTGGAAAAGCGCAGCTACACCCGTGCGGCCACCAGCCAGAAGTGCGTGCGTGCCGGCGGCAAGCACAACGACCTGGAAAACGTCGGCTACACCGCGCGTCACCACACCTTCTTCGAAATGCTGGGCAACTTCAGCTTCGGCGACTACTTCAAGCGCGACGCGATCCACTTCGCCTGGGAATTCCTCACCGGCGATCGCTGGCTGAACCTGCCCAAGGACAAGCTCTGGGTCACGGTCTACGCCACCGACGACGAAGCCTACGACATCTGGAACAAGGAAATCGGCGTACCGGCCGAGCGGATGATCCGCATCGGCGACAACAAAGGCGCGCCGTACGCGTCCGACAACTTCTGGACCATGGGCGATACCGGCCCGTGCGGCCCGTGCACCGAGATTTTCTTCGACCACGGCGACCACATCTGGGGCGGCCCGCCCGGTTCGCCCGAGGAAGATGGCGACCGCTACATCGAAATCTGGAACAACGTATTCATGCAGTTCAACCGGACCGCTGACGGCGTGCTGCACCCGCTGCCGGCACCGAGCGTGGACACTGGCATGGGCCTGGAGCGCATCAGCGCCGTGCTGCAGCACGTCAACTCGAACTACGAGATCGACCTGTTCCAGAGCCTGCTGAACGCGGCAGCCAAGGCCATTGGCTGCGCCAACGAAGGCCAGGCCTCGCTGAAAGTGGTGGCTGACCACATCCGTTCCTGCGGCTTCCTGATCGCCGATGGCGTGACCCCGTCCAACGAAGGCCGTGGCTACGTGCTGCGTCGCATCGTGCGTCGCGCCTGCCGCCACGGTAACAAGCTGGGCGCCAAGGGCAGCTTCTTCTACCAGATCGTTGCGGCCCTGGTCGCCGAGATGGGCGAAGCCTTCCCAGAACTGAAACAGCAGCAGGCGCACATCGAGCGCGTGCTGAAAACCGAAGAAGAGCAGTTCGCCAAGACCCTGGAACAGGGCCTGAAGATCCTCGAGCAGGACCTGGCCGAGCTCAAAGGCTCCGTCATCCCAGGCGAAGTGATCTTCAAGCTGTACGACACCTACGGCTTCCCGATGGACCTCACTGGCGACATCGCCCGTGAGCGCGAGCTGACCCTGGACGAAGCCGGCTTCGAGCGCGAGATGGAAGCCCAGCGCGAGCGTGCGCGTTCGGCCAGCGCGTTCGGCATGGACTACAACAACCTGGTCAAGGTCGACGCTGATACCCGCTTCATGGGCTACGAAGGCACCAGCGGCAACGGCAAGATCATTGCGCTGTTCAAGGCCGGCGCGGCCGTGGACAGCCTGGCTGAAGGCGAAGAGGGCGTGGTGGTGCTGGACCAGACCCCGTTCTACGCCGAATCCGGTGGTCAGATCGGTGACTGCGGCTACCTCGAAGGCGCTGGCGTGCGTTTCGACGTGCGTGACACCACCAAGGCCGGCGGTGCGTTCCTGCACCACGGCGTGGTGGCCAAGGGCGGCCTCAACGTCGGCACCAGCGTCAAGGCCGAGGCCGACGCCACCGTGCGCCAGGCCACTGCGCTCAATCACTCCGCCACCCACCTGCTGCACGCTGCGCTGCGTCAGGTACTGGGCGAGCACGTGCAACAGAAGGGCTCGCTGGTCGACAGCCAGCGCCTGCGTTTCGACTTCAGCCACTTCGAGGCGATCAAGCCGGAGCAACTGAAGGCCCTGGAAGACATCGTCAACGCCGAGATTCGCAAGAACTCCGAGGTCGAGACCGAAGAAACCGACATCGAGAGCGCCAAGTCCAAGGGCGCCATGGCGCTGTTCGGCGAAAAGTACGGTGACCAGGTTCGCGTGCTGAGCATGGGCGGCGACTTCTCCGTGGAGCTGTGCGGCGGTACCCACGTTTCCCGCACCGGCGACATCGGCCTGTTCAAGATCACCAGCGAAGGCGGCGTGGCCGCCGGCGTGCGCCGTATCGAAGCGGTCACCGGCGCAGCGGCTTTGGCGTACCTGAACGGTGCCGAAGAGCAGCTCAAGGAAGCCGCCGCACTGGTCAAGGGCAGCCGCGACAACCTGCTGGACAAACTGGCCGGCGTGCTGGAGCGCAACCGTCAGTTGGAAAAGGAACTGGAGCAGCTCAAGGCCAAGGCCGCCAGCGCGGCTGGTAACGACCTGGCCGGCTCGGCCGTGGACGTCAAAGGCGTCAAGGTCCTGGCATCGCGCCTCGACGGCCTGGATGGCAAGGCGCTGCTGGCGATGGTCGATCAGTTGAAGAACAAGTTGGGCAGCGCCGTCATCCTGCTCGGCGGTGTACAGGACGACAAGGTCGTACTGGTCGCCGGTGTGACCCAGGACCTGACCGGCAAGCTCAAGGCCGGCGACCTGATGAAGCAAGCGGCGGCAGCCGTGGGCGGGAAGGGCGGTGGTCGCCCGGACATGGCTCAGGGCGGCGGCACCGAAGCCGGCAAGCTGGACGAAGCGCTGGGCCTGGCCCAGACCTTCGCCGAGCAGGGCCTGTAACGTCCGGTACCCGGACGCAGGCTGCCAAGGCCCGGATCACGCCCGGTGGGCCTTGGCAGTCTCTCGAGTTGAATGTTTAATGGGCGCCCTTCACGGGCTGAGGCGGCTTTGAAATGGCTTTGATCGTACAAAAATTCGGGGGCACCTCCGTCGGCACCGTTGAGCGTATTCAACAAGTGGCCGAGAAGGTGAAGAAGTTCCGCGAGAAAGGCGACGACATCGTCGTCGTGGTGTCGGCCATGAGTGGCGAGACCAACCGCCTGATCGATCTGGCCAAACAGGTCAGCGACGACCAGCCGGTCCCGCGTGAACTGGACGTGATGGTTTCCACCGGCGAGCAGGTGACGATTGCCCTGTTGGCCATGGCGCTGATCAAGCGTGGCGTGCCGGCGGTGTCCTACACCGGCAACCAGGTGCGTATCCTCACCGACAGCGCGCACAACAAGGCGCGCATCCTGCAGATTGACGATCAGAAGCTGCGTGCCGACCTCAAGGCAGGTCGCGTGGTGGTGGTGGCAGGTTTCCAGGGCGTCGACGAGCACGGCAACATCACTACCCTGGGCCGTGGCGGTTCCGATACCACCGGTGTGGCCCTGGCTGCCGCGCTGAAGGCCGATGAGTGCCAGATCTATACCGACGTGGACGGTGTCTACACCACTGACCCGCGTGTGGTGCCCCAGGCTCAGCGCCTGGAAAAGATCACCTTCGAGGAAATGCTGGAAATGGCCAGCCTGGGCTCCAAGGTGTTGCAGATCCGCTCGGTGGAGTTCGCCGGCAAGTACAACGTCCCGCTGCGCGTGTTGCACAGCTTCCAAGAGGGGCCGGGCACCCTCATTACCCTTGATGAAGAGGAATCCATGGAACAGCCGATCATCTCCGGCATCGCTTTCAACCGCGACGAAGCCAAGCTGACTATCCGTGGCGTGCCGGACATCCCGGGCGTGGCCTTCAAGATTCTCGGCCCGATCAGTGCGTCCAACATCGAAGTGGACATGATCGTGCAGAACGTGGCCCACGATAACACCACCGATTTCACCTTCACTGTGCACCGCAACGATTACACCGCCGCTCAGCAAGTGCTGGAAAACACCGCGCGCGAGCTGGGTGCCCGTGAAGTGATCGGTGACACCAAGATCGCCAAGGTCTCCATCGTCGGCGTGGGCATGCGTTCCCATGCAGGCGTTGCCAGCCGCATGTTCGAAGCCCTGGCCAAGGAGAACATCAACATCCAGATGATCTCCACCTCGGAGATCAAGGTATCGGTGGTGATCGAGGAGAAATACCTGGAGCTGGCAGTGCGTGCATTGCACACCGCTTTCGAGCTCGACGCACCTGCTCGACAGGGCGACTGATCGAGGTATACCCAAAAGGCGCGGCTCATCCGCGCCTTTTGTCTTTTTTGGCTGGTAGGGAAGGAACTTTCTTTCTGTCCACTCTGGTCAATACTTGGGTGTAAGCTCTGCTTGATATTGCAGGGAGCTGCCACCATTTCATCTTTGCAGACTGCTGTTGTCCTGAACTTAAATCCGTAAGGAGAAAGGAATGCTGATTCTGACTCGCCGGGTCGGAGAGACCCTGATGGTGGGTGACGAAGTCACTGTCACCGTGTTGGGCGTGAAAGGTAATCAGGTGCGCATTGGCGTTAACGCGCCGAAGGAAGTTGCCGTGCACCGTGAGGAGATTTACCAGCGCATCCAGAAAGAGAAAGGCGAAGAACCAAGCCACTAATTTTTATCGAAATTTTGGCTTTGCAAACGGGGAAAACATGGTTATCATGCGCCCCGTGTTGCGGAGAGGTGGCCGAGTGGCCGAAGGCGCTCCCCTGCTAAGGGAGTACACCTCAAAAGGGTGTCGGGGGTTCGAATCCCCCCTTCTCCGCCATTATTTGACTAATCTGGCTGTCAGTCAGGTTGAAAAAAACCAGTGGTGATCTGGTCTAAAAGTGCCAAACGGACTCATAGCTCAGCTGGATAGAGTACTCGGCTACGAACCGAGCGGTCGGAGGTTCGAATCCTCCTGAGTCCGCCATATTGAAATGGCTTGCAGCAGTGCAAGCCATTTTGTTTCAACCAGCGGTGATCTGGTCTAAAAACACCAAACGGACTCATAGCTCAGCTGGATAGAGTACTCGGCTACGAACCGAGCGGTCGGAGGTTCGAATCCTCCTGAGTCCGCCATATCGAATGGCACTGCAGCGATGCGGGTCATGTTGTTTCAACCAGTGGTGATCTGGTCTAAAAGCGCCAAACGGACTCATAGCTCAGCTGGATAGAGTACTCGGCTACGAACCGAGCGGTCGGAGGTTCGAATCCTCCTGAGTCCGCCATACCGAAAGGGCCTGCAGAAATGCAGGCCCTTTTTCTTTGCCCGCGATTTTTCGCCGTCAGTTCTTCACGCAGCCGGCTTCGTCGAAACTCACCTGGCGCGTATTGCCCTTGGGGTCGAGGAAGTGCCAGCGGGTTTCGCCGTTGCGGCTGCTGACCCGGTCGGGTTTGCCGAACATGCTTTCCACGTCCGATTGGGTCATGCCGCTGCGTACCTGTCGCTTCACCATGGCGTCGCGACGGGCATGGCCGGTCAGCACGTCGCCGCAGCCGTCGGTGCGCTCACCGACTACAGTCAAACTGGTAAGCCGCTCGCGCGGTTGCTGGCGAGCGCCTTCGGGCCTGCTGGTGTCGGCCAAGGGGATGGTTTCGCCGCTGCTGGGTGTGTGATTGCGCGCGTCCTGCAGCTGTTGCTGCTGGTCGGTCGGGCACCCGTGAAAGGTGAAGGTGATATGGCCGTTGGCGTCTTCGCAGCGAAAGACGGTGGCTGCCGAGAGGGAAGTGGTGGGGTAGAGCGAGATGATGCAGACAAAGGCTGCGCACTGTAGTCCATGCATGGGGTCGTCCTCCTTGACGATTGCTCCTCAAGCATAGTCGCGCCTCTTTCGTTCGCCAGGGTGTCTTGGTGCGGTTGGCGGGCGTCGCAGTTGCGAAGTTTTAAATCGTGCTCAAGAGTGTGTTGCAAGCACTTGTTCTTGCCGCGCTTTTGTCACGTGCAAAGCGGCTTGGCAGTGTTATCATTTGCCGCGTCAGCCCCGCCGGGGCTTGTGGAACACCACCATGGACTTACCCAGTAGTTACTCTGAATCCCGATTGTGCAATCGCGTATTGACTGATTGACCCTCTCTGGCGTGCGCCGCCACTGGGGGTGGAGCGCGCCATGACTGAAGTAGACGCCAAAAAACCGCAAGAAAGCCTGCAGGACCGCCTCGCTCAGGTGGTCGAGCTGCTGCATCGTCACAAGCTGGTCGAGGACCTGACGCACCGTCAGGAAGGCCAGCACAATGACCGGGTCGAACACCTGGTCCATCGCCAGAATCTCGCCGAGCTGCAGCGCAAGCTCGATGACCTGCACTCCGCCGACGTGGCCTACATCCTCGAAGCCTTGCCGCTCGAAGAGCGCCTGACCGTCTGGCAACTGGTCAAGGTCGAGCGTGACGGCGACATTCTCCTGGAAGTGTCCGACGCGGTTCGTGAAACCCTGATCGCCGACATGGAGGATCACGAGATCCTCGCGGCCGCCAAGGAGATGGACGCCGACGAACTGGCGGACCTGGCCCACGAACTGCCGCGCGACGTTGTCCATGAGCTGATGGAGTCCCTCGACGCCCAGCAGCGCGAGCGCGTGCGTTCGGCCCTGTCCTACGAGGAAGACCAGGTCGGCGCGCTGATGGACTTCGAGATGGTCACCATCCGCGAAGACGTCACCCTGGAAGTGGTGTTGCGCTACCTGCGCCGCCTGAAGGAACTGCCTGGCCACACCGACAAACTGTTCGTGGTCGACTACGACGGCGTGCTGAAGGGTGTGCTGCCGGTCAAGCGCCTGCTGGTCAATGACCCGGACAAACACGTGGCCGAAGTCATGGCCACCGACCCGGTGAGCTTCCACCCGGACGAAGACGCCTACGATGCGGCCCAGGCATTCGAGCGTTACGACCTGATTTCCTCGCCCGTGGTGGACAAGAACGGCAAGCTGATCGGCCGCCTGACCATCGACGAAATGGTCGACCTGATCCGTGAGGAAAGCGAAAGCGAAGTCCTCAACATGGCCGGTCTGCGCGAGGAAGAAGACATCTTCGCCTCGGTCTGGAAGTCGGTGAGAAACCGCTGGGCCTGGCTGGCGATCAACCTGATGACGGCATTCCTGGCGTCGCGGGTGATCGGCGTGTTCGAGGGCTCCATCGAGAAGCTGGTGGCCCTGGCGGCGCTGATGCCGATCGTGGCGGGTATCGGTGGTAACTCGGGCAACCAGACCATCACCATGATCGTGCGCGCCATGGCCCTGGACCAAGTGGGCACTGGCAACACCAAGCGCCTGGTGCGCAAGGAGCTGGGTGTGTCATTGATCAACGGCCTGTTGTGGGGTGGGGTGATCGGGGTGGTCGCCTACGTGCTCTATGACAGCTGGTCGCTGGGCGTGGTGATGACCGCGGCGATGACGCTCAACCTGCTGCTGGCCGCCCTGATGGGGGTGCTGATCCCCATGACCCTGGCGCGCCTGGGGCGCGACCCGGCCATGGGGGCCAGTGTGATGATCACCGCCGTCACCGACAGCGGTGGCTTCTTCATCTTCCTCGGCCTGGCCTCGATCTTCCTGTTGTAAGGCCTATTCCATCAGCTCCACCAGTCGCCAGGTATCGAGGAAGGCCACGACCCGCGTGATGCGGCCTTCCTCGAACTGCAGGTGCCAGGCGTAGCTGTTCTCGTAGCGCTTGCCATCCCGTGCGGTCGCGCTGCCATCCCACATCACCACCACGTGCGGTCCCTGAGCGACGATCTGGCGCACGGTGGGCGTGATGGGGGTGGCCAGGCGGTCGGTGATCGGCTTGACCGCATCGTTCATGAAGGATTCCCGGGTGCGATAGATCCCGGACACCGGGCTGTTGCCTGCAACGGTCCATTCGGCGTCGTCGGCCAGCAGGTCGAACACGCTGCCTGTGCCGTTGCGCCAATTGTCGAAGGCCTGTTGCACCAGGGCGGTGTTCTCGGACTCGCTGCTGCCGGCCCAGGTCGGCAGGCTCAACAGGGCGCTCAGCAGCAAGGCACTCGCGTGGTGGAATGGGCGCATGGGGTGGTTCTCCTGTTGTGGTCGTCAGGGTCATGCTAGGCAGGGGCGCGCTGGTTGCTAAGTCCGGTTACTCTTTCGACCTTGCCTGTTTCTATCGAGTGACCCCTAGAATGCCGTCTCATCCCTGAGCGATGCGGTTGCCTGAACGATGACGGTGATACCTGAAGACCAGCGGCGGCGCATGGTCGAGTTGATGCTGCGCCTGGCGCCCGAAGAGGGCTACACCCGTGCCCTGCACGACGGCGTAACCTTCATGCGCTCCAACCGCGCGCTGCCCAGCACGCCGGCGCTGTACGAGCCGAGCATCGTGATCGTGATCCAAGGGCGCAAGCGCGGCCTGCACAGCGGCAAACTCTATGTCTACGATGCCCAGCACTACCTGGTGCTGTCGGTGCCGCTGCCGTTCACCATCGAGACCGAAGCGAGCGAGGCGGAGCCGCTGCTGGGCTTGGCCTTGCGTGTCGACCCGCAACTGGTTGCCGAGCTGGCGATGGGGCTGGAGGAAGTCCGCGGCGCGACCCAGCCCCTGCCACAAACCCTGCATTCGACGCCGATGGACAGCCGGCTGGCCGATGCGACGCTGCGCCTGCTCGAGGCCTTGAGTTCGCCGGAAGAGGCGCGCTTGCTCGGGGCGTCGATCATTCGGGAGATCGTGTTTCGGGTGCTGATGGGGGAGCAGGGCGGGGGACTGCGCGCTACCCTGTCACAGGGCGGGCACTTCGGGCGGATCGCCCGGGTGCTGCAGCGCATTCATTCGAGCTACGACCAGAGCCTGGATGTCACCACGCTGGCCGAGGCGGCGAACATGAGCGTGCCGGCCTTCCACGTGCACTTCAAGGCGGTGACGTCGTCCTCGCCGTTGCAGTACCTCAAGACCGTGCGGCTGCACCAGGCGCGGCTGATGATGATTCGCGAAGGACTGAGTGCGAGCAGTGCGGCGCAGCGGGTCGGCTACGAAAGCCCGTCGCAGTTCAGTCGCGAGTTCAAGCGGTTGTTCGGCCGAGCACCCGGGCACGAGGTGCGCCATCTCAAGGCTTTGCTGTCGCTGGCCCCGGCGGTGGGCGCGGAGCGTGGCCTGGCGCTGTAGGCAAAAAACGCGGGCAACAAAAAAACCGGCTCCAGAGCCGGTTTTTTTGTTGCTGCTGTTTAGGCTTCTTCGGCAGCCATTTCGACGTCGTGAGCGATCAATGCCACGAGGGCATTCTGCTGACGGCGAGACAACTGGCGGAAGCGTTGCAGCAATTCGCGTTCGTGCAGGGACAGCTCGGGGCTGTCCAGACGCAGGTTGACGTCATCACCCAGCGTGCCTTCCTGAAGCATGCTCTGCTCCAGGCGGGCGATTATTTCCGAATTCATGCTGCGGTGATGGTTACGCGCTACATCAGCAATGCGTTCACGCATGCCGTCGGGCAAACGAACGACGAACTTGTCAGCCGTGCGGCTGGAATAGATAGCCTGTTTCATAGGGCGCATACATTAAACCGGTTAGTTCAGGGAAGCGATGCTGGCATGAGCGTCGAGATTGTCACCGGTTTGACCATCTTTAGCACTAGCCGTTCAACCAGATTCGCCATTTGCCGCATTATAACCTTTTGGTCACGCAAACAATTCTTTGACGTCAAATACGTGTCGAATTCTGACGCCAGTACCGGCTTTTTGCCAGCACCAGTTATCCGAAATTCGTGTAGTTGGACACAAACTCGACAAAACGTTCCGCCTATTCCGAAAAACCTTCAACGAATCGTCACTCAAGCGTCATGGCCCGTTAACGGGGCTGACACAGGATTTGCCTAGCTTGGTCTACACCAGCAGGTGGCCTGGCGTCGCCGAGCAACCGTTAAAACAAGAGGGGGCATCCCATGAGCGCAGTGATCCAGGTCGAGCGGCTGAACAAATCGTTCGGTCGCAAGCAAGCCTTGTTCGACCTCGCCTTGTCGATCCAGCCCGGCGAAATGGTGGCGCTGATCGGCGCCTCGGGCTCCGGCAAATCCACGCTGCTGCGCCATGTGGCGGGCCTGGCCTGCTGCGACCGATCGGACGGCGGGCGCATCGAGGTGCTGGGCCGTGAAGTGCAGGCCCAGGGCCGGCTGAACGGCGACGTGCGCCGGTTGCGTGCCGACATCGGCTATATCTTCCAGCAGTTCAATCTGGTGGGGCGCCTGAGCGTCCTGCAGAACGTGCTGCTCGGTTGCCTGGGGCGCACGCCGCGCTGGCGCGGCACCTTCGGCCTGTTCACCGTCGAGGAGAAGCAGCGCGCGCTGCATGCGTTGGAGCGTGTCGGCCTGGTCGATCTGGCCCAGCAGCGCGCCTCCACCCTGTCCGGCGGCCAGCAACAGCGCGTGGCGATCGCCCGCACGCTGTGCCAGCGGGCCGAGGTGATCCTGGCCGACGAGCCGATCGCCTCGCTGGACCCCGAGTCCGCCCGCAAGGTCATGGACATCCTCGCGGACATCAACCGCGAAGACGGCAAGACCGTAGTGGTGACCCTGCATCAGGTGGACTATGCCATGCGCTATTGCCAGCGCGCGGTGGCCCTGAAAGGCGGGCGCATCCACTTCGACGGCCCGACCGCCGGGCTCAGTCCGAACTTCCTCAATGACCTCTATGGCGCCGACCTCGACGCCAGCCTGCTGCTGAGCGACGCCGCGCGCCGCCCACGGCCCCGCGACGTGTCGCTGACCCTGGCGAAAGCCTGACCGCCCCCGAATTCCGCTTGTTCCCGAACGCCCATCCTTCGCAGGAGTGCTTTGCATGTTCAAACGCATCAGCCATGTATTCGCCGCGTCGGCGCTGCTGGCCGGCTCGGTCCTGGGCACTGCCCAGGCCGCCGACCAGGAAATCAACTTCGGCATCATTTCCACCGAGTCGTCGCAGAACCTGAGAAGCACCTGGGACCCGTTCCTCAAGGCCATGAGCGAGAAGACCGGGATGAAGATCAAGGCGTTCTTCGCCCCGGACTATGCCGGGATCATCCAGGGCATGCGTTTCGACAAGGTCGACGTGGCCTGGTACGGCAACAAGGCCGCCATGGAGGCGGTGGACCGGGCGGGTGGCGAGGTGTTCGCCCAGACCGTCGCGGCCAACGGCTCGCAGGGCTATTACAGCCTGATGGTGGCGCACAAGGACAGCCCGATCAATTCGGTCGAGGACATGCTCAAGAACGCCAAGAACCTGACCTTCGCCAACGGCGACCCGAACTCCACGTCCGGTTATCTGGTGCCCGGCTACTACGTGTTCGCCCAGAACAAGGTCGACGCCAACCGCATTTTCAAGCGCGCGCTGAACGGCAGCCACGAGGTCAACGCCCTGTCGGTGGCCAACAAGCAGGTGGACATCGGCACCTTCAACAGCGAAGGCATGGAGCGCCTGGAAATCACCGCGCCGGACAAGGCCGCGCAACTGAAGGTGATCTGGACCTCGCCGCTGATTCCGTCCGACCCGATGGTCTGGCGCAAGAACCTCAGCGCCGGCGACAAGGCCACCCTGCGTGAATTCTTCATGACCTACGGCGACCAGCCGGATGAGCTGAAAGTGCTCGAGGGCCTGCAGTGGGGCAAGTTCCGCGCTGCCGATGACGACCAGCTGCTGCCGGTTCGCCAGTTGGAGCTGTTCAAGCAGCGCAGCGACGTGGCCAACAACGACAAGCTGTCCGACGGCGACAAGCAGGCCAAGCTCAAGGAGCTGGACGAACAACTGGCCACGCTGGAACAGCGCATGGCCGAGCGTGAGCAGAAGAACGCTGCCAACGCTGGCTGATTCCGCTAGCCGCCTTGCCCAGCCGGGCAGGGCGGCTGACTTCGCCTTTTTCGTCGAGACTTTGTCATGACCACTCTGACTTCCGCTTCCGGCCTCGATGCCAGCGCCAAGCGCTCCTGGCCTCAACTGATCGGCTGGGGCCTGTTCTTCGCCCTGCTGGCCTGGTCCTGGAAGGGCGCCGAGATGAACCCCCTCGGCCTGATCCGTGACGCGGGCAACATGGCGACCTTCGCCGCCGACTTCTTCCCGCCGGACTTCAGCAACTGGGAGCTGTACCTCAAGGAAATGATCATCACCGTGCAGATCGCCCTGTGGGGCACGGTGCTGGCCATCGTCTGCGCCATCCCGCTGGGCATCCTGTGCTCCGCCAACATCGTGCCCTGGTGGGTCTACCAGCCGGTACGGCGGGTGATGGACGCCTGCCGGTCGATCAACGAAATGGTGTTCGCCATGTTGTTCGTGGTCGCGGTCGGCCTGGGGCCGTTCGCCGGGGTGCTGGCGCTGTTCATCGGCACCACCGGGGTGCTGGCCAAGCTGTTCGCCGAAGCGGTGGAGGCTATCGATCCGGGCCCGGTGGAAGGGGTGCGCGCCACCGGCGCCAGCGCCCTGCAGGAAGTGATCTTCGGGGTCATTCCCCAGGTCCTGCCGCTGTGGATTTCCTACTCGCTGTACCGCTTCGAGTCCAACGTGCGCTCGGCCACGGTGGTGGGCATGGTCGGTGCCGGCGGCATCGGCGTGATCCTCTGGGAGGCGATCCGCGGGTTCCAGTTCGCCCAGACCTGCGCCCTGCTGATCGTGATCATCGTGGTGGTCAGCCTGATCGACATCCTGTCGCAGCGCCTGCGCAAACAGTTCATCTGATCGAGGGGGCGCGGTGAGCGCCTTTTTTCAAGCATGCACTTGTCTAGACAAACCGAACCGCTGTACCGCGAGCTGGCCGCCGTGCTCCGCGAGGAGCTGCGTCACCTGGCCCCGGGCGATTACCTGCCGGGGGAAATCCAGCTGGCCTCGCGCTTCTCTGTCAACCGCCACACGGTGCGCCGGGCCGTCGACGAGCTGGTGCTCGAAGGCCGCCTGCTGCGCCAGCAGGGCAAGGGCACGCGGGTGCTGGCCAAGCCGCTGATCTACCCGGTGGAGGCGGGCAGTGCCTACAGCGAATCGCTGTCTGCCCTGGGGCACCGTGTGGAGGCGCAGCTGCTGGAGCGCCGCCAGCGCGCGGCCAGCCAGGAGGAGTGTCAGCACCTGCAACTGCCAGACGCCGCGCCGCTGATCGAGCTGAGCACCCTGCGCCTGCTCGACGGCCAGCCGGTCAGCCTGATCCGCCACCGCTTCTGTGCCAGCCGCGCCGGCCTGCTCACCGACTACCAGGGCGGCTCGCTGCGCCAGCACCTGGCCGAGCGCGACTTGCACCTGACCCGCACCTTCAGCCTGATCGGTGCGCGCCTGCCCAGCCGCGAAGAGGCCGCGCGCCTGCTGATGCCACAGCACGCGCCGCTGCTCACCGTACTCACCTTGTCCCGCGACGTTGCCGGGCGGCCGGTGGAGCTGGCGCTGTCGACCAGCCGTGCCGACCGCTTCCAGTACCAGGTCGCCCCCTGATGGAGAACCCGACCATGCACCACGACCCGCAGATCGCCCTTCGCCAGCGCTGGATGGGCGTGCTCGCCCGCGCCGGCCAGCACCTGCCGCGTTTCGAGGCGGCCCTGATGGACGCTGACTACCAACTGATTCGCGCCCCCGAGGTCGGCATGACCCTGGTACGCGGCCGCATGGGCGGCACCGGCAGCGCCTTCAACCTCGGCGAAATGACCGTGACCCGCTGCGTGGTACGCCTGGGGGACGGACGCACCGGCTACAGCTACGTGGCGGGGCGCGACAAGCGCCACGCCGAACTCGCCGCCCTGGCGGACGCCCACCTGCAGGGCGCGCAGCAACAGCACTGGCTGGAACAACTGATCGAACCCCTGGCGGCCGAGCAGCAGGCGGCACGGGCCAGTACCGAGGCGGACACCGCAACAACCCAGGTGGAATTCTTCACCCTGGTCAGAGGAGAGGATTGATGACTGCGCTTTACAGCTCCGAATGGCTGCAACCGGCCTTCAACGATCCGGTGCTGGATGCCCAGGCCAGTTTCCGCGTGGCGCTCAAGGCGCTGGCCGAGCCCGGCCTGGTCCAGCCGCTGGACCGCGCCCTGGCCCTGGACGGCCTGGCGCCGGCGACCTATGCACTGTGCCTGGCGTTTCTCGACGGCGACACGCCGCTGTGGCTGGCACCGTCCTTCGACACCCCGCTGATCCGCGCCAACCTGGCGTTCCACTGCGGTTGCCCGATCGTCGAAGCGCGCGAGCTGGCGCTGTTCGCCTTGCTCGATGAGCCGCAATTGCACGACCTGAGCGACTTCGACAACGGCAGCGAACGCTACCCCGACCAGTCCTGCACCTTGCTGATCCAACTCGAGGCCCTCGACGGCAGCGCGCCATTGCGCTGGCGCGGCCCGGGAATCAAGGACGTGCGCAGCGTGAGCCTGCCGTTGCCAGCGGTGTTCTGGCAGCAGCGCCAGGCGCGCAGTGCCTTCCCACGCGGGCTGGATGCCTTCTTCGCTGCGGGCAGCCAGATCATCGGCCTGCCGCGCAGCACCCATGTGCTGACCCCTGCCGAGGAGGCCGCCTGATGTATGTCGCCGTCAAAGGTGGCGAACGCGCCATCGACAACGCCCACCTGCTGCTGGCGAAGAAGCGCCGCGGCGATACCTCCATTCCCGAGCTCGATGTGGAGCAGGTGCGCCAGCAGCTGCCCCTGGCCGTGGCCCGGGTGATGAGCGAAGGCTCGCTGTACGACGAACAACTGGCGGCCCTGGCCATCAAGCAGGCCGCCGGTGACCTCATGGAAGCGATCTTCCTGCTGCGCGCCTACCGGACCACCTTGCCGCGCTTCGGGGCCACGCAGCCGCTGGACACCACGGCGATGACCCTGAGCCGGCGCATTTCCGCCACCTTCAAGGATGTGCCGGGCGGCCAGTTGCTGGGGCCGACCTTCGACTACACCCACCGCTTGCTGGACTTCGCCCTGCTGGCCGAGGGCGAACACCCTGGGCCACAGGCAGCAGTCTCGGCAGCGCCCACCGACTGCCCGCGGGTGCTGGATTTCCTGGCCGATGAAGGGCTGATGACGCGCGAAACGGAAGAGGGCGGCGAGGTGGCGGACATCACCCGCGAGCCCCTGGACTTTCCCACCAACCGCGCCCAGCGCCTGCAGGCCCTGGCCCGTGGCGACGAGGGCTTTCTCCTGGCCCTGGGGTATTCCACCCAGCGCGGTTACGGGCGCAACCACCCGTTCGCCGGTGAGATCCGCATCGGCCGGGCCGAGGTGTGGATGGCGCCGGAGGAACTGGGCTTCGCCGTGCCGCTGGGGGATATCGAGGTGACCGAGTGCGAAATGGTCAACCAGTTCGTCGGCGGCAAGGGCATCGAGCCGCAGTTCACCCGCGGCTATGGCCTGGCGTTCGGTTACGCCGAGCGCAAGGCCATGGGCATGGCCCTGGTGGACCGCGCCCTGCGCACCACGGAGTACGGCGAAGAAGTGGAGGGGCCGGCCCAGCAGGAGGAATTCGTGCTGATGCACTGCGACAACGTCGAGGCCGCGGGCTTCGTCTCGCACCTGAAGCTGCCGCACTACGTCGACTTCCAGTCCGAGCTGGAGCTGATCCGCAAACTGCGCACGCCACGCGCCGAGGAGCCTGCCCGATGACCGTCCAGATGCCGATCACCCAAGCCCCCGAGCGTGGCTACAACTTCGCCTACCTCGACGAGCAGACCAAACGCATGATCCGCCGCGGCCTGCTCAAGGCCGTGGCGGTACCCGGTTACCAGGTGCCGTTCGGCGGCCGCGAGATGCCGCTGCCCTATGGCTGGGGCACCGGCGGCATGCAGCTGACCGCCGCGATCCTGGGGGCCGACGATGTGCTCAAGGTCATCGACCAGGGCGCCGACGACACCACCAACGCCGTGTCGATCCGCCGCTTCTTCGCCCGCACTGCCGGCGTCCGCACCACCCTGCGTACCCCGGAAGCCACGGTGATCCAGACCCGCCACCGGATTCCGGAAACCCCGCTGACCGGCGACCAGATCATGGTCTACCAAGTGCCGATCCCGGAGCCGCTGCGCTTCATCGAACCCTCGGAAACCGAGACGCGCACCATGCACGCCCTCGGCGACTACGGGGTGATGCACGTGAAGCTGTACGAGGACATCGCCACCTTCGGCCACATCGCCACCAGCTACGCCTACCCGGTGACGGTGGACGACCGCTACGTGATGGACCCGTCGCCGATTCCCAAATTCGACAACCCCAAGCTGCACATGAGCCCGGCGTTGATGCTGTTCGGCGCCGGCCGCGAGAAGCGCCTGTACGCCGTGCCGCCCTACACCCGGGTGGTCAGCCTGGACTTCGACGATCACCCGTTCGCCGTCCAGCAGTGGGAGGAGTGCTGCGCCTTCTGCGGCAGCCGCGATTCCTACCTGGACGAACTGATCGTCGATGACGCCGGCAGCAAGCGTTTCGTCTGCTCCGACACCGATTACTGCATGCAGCGCCGCGACGATGAGGGTGCTGCCGGGGAGGTCCTGCAATGAGCGCCGCCGAACGATTGAACCCGCACCCGGAGCCGGCGCAACCGCTGTTCAGCGCGCGTGACCTGACTCGCCTGTACGGGCCGGAGAAGGGCTGCCAGGGTGTCAGCTTCGACCTGTACCCCGGTGAGGTGCTGGGCATCGTCGGCGAGTCCGGTTCGGGCAAGTCGACCCTGCTCAGCCTGTTGTCCGGACGCGGCCAGCCGGACCGGGGCACGGTGACCTACCGCCACCGCAACGGCACCGCGGTCGACCTGTACCGCGCCAGCGAGGCCGAGCGCCGCACGTTGCTGCGTACCGAATGGGGCTTCGTCGAGCAGAACCCGCGGGACGGCCTGCGCATGGCGGTGTCTGCCGGTGCCAACATCGGCGAGCGGCTGATGGCCCAGGGCGTGCGCCATTACGGCGAGCTGCGGGCGGCCGGCATCGACTGGCTCCGGCAGGTGGAAATCGACCCGCTGCGCATCGACGACCTGCCGCGCACCTTCTCCGGTGGCATGCAGCAGCGCCTGCAGATCGCCCGCAACCTGGTGTCCAGCCCGCGCCTGGTGTTCATGGACGAACCCACCGGCGGCCTCGACGTGTCGGTGCAGGCACGCCTGCTTGACCTGCTGCGCGGCCTGGTGCGCGAGCTGGACCTGGCGGTGGTGATCGTCACCCACGACCTGGCGGTGGCGCGCCTGCTGGCCGACCGGTTGATGGTGATGCGTCGCTCCCATGTGGTGGAGGCCGGCCTCACCGACCAGATCCTCGACGACCCGCAGCATCCGTACTCGCAGCTGCTGGTGTCGTCGGTGCTGCAGCCCTGATCGGGAACCAGCAAACGGTGGATGGAAAAAGCGCCATCCACCCTACGGCTAGCGGCAAAACCCGTTTGTAGGAGCGACCTTCACATGAACAACCTGATCGAGGTCACCGACCTCAGCAAGACCTTCACCCTGCACCAGCAGCACGGCGTGGTGCTCAACGTGCTGGACGGCCTGAGTTTCAGCGTGCGGGCCGGCGAATGCCTGGTGCTGCACGGCCAGTCCGGGGCCGGCAAGTCGACTCTGCTGCGCACCCTGTACGGCAATTACCTGGCGGCGGGCGGCAGCATCCGTGTTCGCCATCAGGAGGGCTGGACCGAACTGGTGGGTGCCGAGCCGCGCCAGGTGCTGGCGGTGCGCCGGCAGACCCTGGGCTACGTCAGCCAGTTCCTGCGGGTGATCCCCCGGGTCTCCGCCCTGGACGTGGTGATGGAGCCGGCGCTGTCGCGGGGCTGGGCGCGAGCAGATGCCGAGGCCCGGGCCAAGGCGCTGCTTGCCCGGCTGAACATCCCGGAGGCGCTGTGGCAACTGGCGCCTGGCACCTTCTCCGGCGGTGAGCAGCAGCGCGTCAACATCGCCCGCGGCTTCATGGTCGCGTGGCCGGTGCTGCTGCTCGACGAGCCCACTGCCTCCCTGGATGAAACCAACCGCCAGGTGGTGTTGGAACTGATCGCCGAGGCCAAGGCGGCGGGCAGTGCGCTGATCGGCATCTTCCATGACCGCGCCGCCCGCGAGGCGGTGGCGGACCGTTACCTGGACATGAGCGCGGCCACGGCGCCGAAGCAGGAGTACGTCTATGTCGGCTGAACAGATTCTCGGCAATGCCCGCATCGTCACCGCCGATCGCGAGTTCCTCGGCAGCGTGCTGCTGCGCGACGGGCTGATCGCCGCGGTGGAGGAGGGGCCCTGCCAGGTGCCAGGTGCCCTCGACCTGGGTGGCGACTATCTGCTGCCCGGTTTGATCGAGTTGCACACCGACAACCTGGAAAAGCACATGAGCCCGCGACCGGGAGTGGACTGGCCGTCGATGTCGGCGGTGCTGACCCACGATGCGCAGATCGTCGCCGCCGGCATCACCACGGTGTTCGACGCCCTGGCGATCGGTGACATCAACCCCCGGGGCAAACGCATGCAGCAACTGCCGGCCATGCTCGAGGCGATCGCCGCTGCCGAGCAGGCCGGGCACACCCGCGCCGAGCACCGCCTGCACCTGCGCTGCGAGCTGGGCCACCCGGACACCCTCGCCGCCTTCCGCGACCTGGTGGAGCACCCGCTGGTGCAACTGGTGTCGGTGATGGACCACTCGCCGGGCCAGCGCCAGTTCGCCAAGGAAGAGAAGTACCGCGAGTACTACATGGGCAAGTACCACCTGAGTACCGAGGAGATGGACCGCTTCATCGAGGAGCAGATGGCCAACTCCCGGGAATTCAGCGACCGCCACCGCCGCGCCATCGTCGAGGACTGCGGCGCGCGTGGCCTGTCGGTGGCCAGCCATGACGACGCGACCCTGGCCCACGTGCAGGAGTCGGCGGGCTTCGGCATGTCCATCGCCGAGTTTCCGACTACCCTTGAAGCTGCGAAGGCCAGCCATGAGCTGGGCCTCAAGGTGCTGATGGGGGCGCCGAACATCGTGCGCGGTGGCTCCCACTCGGGCAATATCGCCGCCGCCGAACTGGCGCGTCACGGTGTGCTGGATATCCTCTCCAGCGACTACTACCCGTCGAGCCTGCTGCAAGCCGCGCTGCTGCTGGCCGGCCAGGACAACGGGTATGATCTGCCCCAGGCGATCGCCACCGTCAGCCGGGTACCTGCCCGGGCGGCGGGGCTGGACGATCGCGGCGAAATCCGTGTCGGCCTGCGCGCCGACCTCGTGCACGCACGGGTGCATGACGGCCAGGCGATGATCCAGCAGGTCTGGCGACAAGCGAAAAGGGTGTTCTGATGCAAGGCCGGTTGATCTATCTGATGGGCCCTTCGGGCTCGGGCAAGGACAGCCTGTTGAATGCGGCGCGCGAGCGCCTGGCGGCCCGAGGCTGCCAGATCGCCCGGCGGGTGATCACGCGTTCCGCCGAAGCCGTCGGCGAGGAGGCGCTGGCGGTTTCCCTCGACCAGTTCGACGCCCAGGAACGGGCCGGCGCCTACGCCATGGCCTGGCGTGCCAACGGCCTGGCCTATGGCATTCCCCGGCAGATCGACGACTGGCTGGCCGCCGGCCAGGATGTGCTGGTCAATGGTTCGCGGGGCTACCTGGAGGTGGCGCGGCAGCGCTACCCGCACCTGTTGCCGGTACTTCTGCAGGTGGATGAAGCGGTTCTGCGCCAGCGTCTGCTGGCGCGCGGCCGCGAGACGCCGGAGCAGATCGAACAGCGCTTGGCGCGTAGCCGCAGCTTTACCCCTGTGGGAGGCGCTTCAGCGGCGACTGTCGCGGCTAAAGCCCCTGCCACAGGGGAGTTCCTGGCAATCCTCGATAATTCCGGGCCGCTGGAAAACACCGTTGCCAAGCTGCTGCGCCTGCTGGAGCGGGAGCAGCGATGCGCCTGACCCTGCTCGGCAGCGGTGATGCCCGCCAGGTGCCGGTGTACAACTGCAGCTGCCCGGCCTGCGATGCGGCGCGCGTCTACCCCTCGCGGCGGCGCGGCCCCTGTTGTGCGCTGATCGAATGCGGCGATCAGCGCTGGCTGATCGACAGCGGCCTGATGGACCTCGGTGAGCAGTTTCCACCGCACAGCCTCAGCGGCATCCTGCAGACCCATTACCACGCTGACCACGCCCAGGGCCTGCTGCACCTGCGCTGGGGGCAGGGGCTGGTGATTCCTGTGCATGGCCCGGATGATCCGGACGGCCTGGCCGATCTGTACAAGCACCCCGGTATCCTGGATTTCAGCCAGCCCTTTGTCGCCTTCGAGCGGCGCCAGCTGGGGGAACTCAAGGTCACCGCCTTGCCGCTGACGCATTCGAAGCCGACCTTCGGCTATTTGTTCGAGGGGCAGGGGTTCGAGGGGCAGGGGGTCGAAGGGCTGGGCAGGCGTATCGCTTATCTCACCGACACCGTTGGTGTGCCCGAGGCCAGCTGTGCGGAACTGCAGCGCGCACCGCTGGATCTGCTGGTGCTCGACTGCTCCACCGCGCCGCAGCCCACCGCACCGCGCAATCACAATGACCTGACCAGAGCGCTGGAGGTGATCGATCGCTTGCGGCCCGTGAAGTCCGTGCTCACGCATATCGGCCACAGCTTCGACGCCTGGCTGCTCGATCACCCCGATGCCTTGCCCCCCGGCGTCACCCTCGCCAGCGATGGCATGCGGCTCTAGCAACGGATGGTCCGGGGTTGGTGTGGAGGTGACTGCGGCTGATTCAGGCGAAGAAGGGGGCGAGCGGCAACTGGAGAACGAAGCCATTCAGCGTGGGACACGCTGACGGCTATCGGAGCGACACCCGCGGCGGGGCAGGGAGCGGATGGGAGATGGCCGTGCCGGGCAAAAAGGGAGGGTTCGCGCAGCGAACCTGCTCCCTTGTGTCAGCGACGGTCGCCGAGGTTACCTGGGCGGAACCAGGTCGACGCTGCCGCAGTTGCGGCCCTTGGTGGCGATCATATCGACCCGCCGGTCCCGGTTGATCGCGACGCGCATTTCACAGTTGGCCGACGTGAACACGTCTCCCCAGTATTCCTGATGCACCACTTGCCCATTCACCGGGCCTGTGTAAGTGCCGAGGGCTTGGCGAGTCGTGTACGAGGTGTCGTAGCCATACACCAATACGACCCACTGCCTGTCGACCATCCCGCCTATCTGGTGCGGGGCGCCAAAGTAATCGATGACCTCGGACACCGGTCGATCCTTCCAGTAATTCCGGGCCAGGGTATCCGGTACGTTCATACCCGCGCAGCCGCTCAGCAGCATGCTCGTCATTCCGAGCGCGATGATCCTTTTCATTGCACCTTCTCCTTCGAGCCGCTAGCTCCCTGCTGAGGCATCATGTCGAAAGCTTCATCGATTTTCTTCAGGATGGCCTCTTTTGCCAGTTGACGCCCTTGAGCGATGAACAGCGCGCGGGACTGCTCGTGCAAGGCCGAAACGTGCATTTTTCCAAGATGGTACGCACCGCTCGATGCGCGTCCCTGTGGCTTGCAGACAAAGTCCCGGCTCTTGATCATCCAGTCTTCCGGTTTCTTGAGCCATTCACCCTCTACATCCTTGCCGGACCAGGTGTTGTCCCAGCTGTTATGCACCTGGATGTTGGTGACGCGTGCTCGTTGCTTGGCACAGTCCACTTCGATATCGAGGAAACCGACCCACGCTGCTCCGCCTTCCCGACTTTCCGCTTGGAAAACGCCTGCCGTGCGAATTCCCCCTGGGCGGCTGGCAGTGTTCCCGGCACGATCATCGATGTAGTAATTGTGGCGGTAGCCAGACTCCGCCGTCTCCTGATGGACGATCCAGAAATCGCCGGTAGGCGGGACATCCGCCTGGGCGGTAAACGCAGTGCAGAGGAGCAGGGTAGGCAGTACATGCCTCAGAGATGCACGCATGGCAGGACAATCCTTTGCGGGTGTGACCACCGCCGGGCAACAGGCCCAGCGAGAAGAGGATGGATGAATCTAGTGACAGGCCTTGTGGGTGGTCAAGGCTGCCAACCCGATTCCATCGACTGGGTCAGGTTTTCCGACTTGCCGACAGCGGCGGCATCACGTGATGCACACCGAGCTCAATCCAACGGCAACTCCGTCGTCCTCTTCACCTCGCTCATCGCAATGTGCGAGTGCGCTTCCTGGACGTGCGGGCGTTGCAGCAGGTGGTCGCGCAGGAAGCGTTCGTAGTCGGCGATGTCCCGGGCCACGATCTTCAGCATGTAGTCCGAGCCGCCGGCCATGCTGTAACACTCCAGCACCTGCGGATAGCCCACCACCGCCTGTTCGAACTCATCCAGGTTGCCTCGGCCGTGGGCCGACAGCTTGATGTCGACGAACACGGTGATGCCGAAACCCAGGCGCTTGTGGTTGAGCAGGGCGACCTTGCGCTCGATCAATCCCTCTTCCTGCATGCGGTGGATACGTCGCCAGCAGGGCGATTGCGACAGCTCGACCTTTTCCGCGATCTCGGCGGCGGAGAGGTCGGCGTTGTGTTGCAGCAGGCGAAGAATCCGCCGGTCGATGGGGCTCAGCTTGTCCTGCATGACTGTTTCCCTATTCTTGTGATTATTGGAAGGATCATGCGCAGTATTGCCGCTGCGGCTGAAAAATAGAAAGAAAAAAGCCGAACCGTCCGGTCATGATTTAGGCAAATCTGTCGCAGTGATCCTGCGGCGGCTACCCGATGGAACGTGCCTACCGTCGCGTTCCCTGTGCTCGCCATAACAATAAAAGGAGCGCTTATGTCACTGGCCGAAATCCGCCTGGATGACAAATACCGTCTTGCCACGGGCCACTTGTACCTCACCGGTACCCAGGCCCTGACCCGCCTGCCGATGCTGCAGAAGCAACGCGATGCAGCCCACGGCCTGAATACCGCCTGCTTCATTTCCGGCTACCGCGGCTCGCCCCTGGGCGGGCTCGACAAGAGCCTGTGGGATGCCCGCGAGTACCTCAAGGACAACCACATCCACTTCCAGCCCGGCGTCAACGAAGAGCTGGGCGCTACTGCCGTGTGGGGCAGCCAGCAGGCCAACCTGTTTCCCGGCGCGCGCTACGACGGCGTGTTCGCCATGTGGTACGGCAAGGGCCCGGGCGTGGACCGCAGCGGCGACGTGTTCAAGCACGGCAACTCGGCGGGGGTGTCCAAGCACGGCGGTGTGCTGGTGCTGGCTGGCGACGACCACGGGTGCAAGTCGTCCACCATCGCCCACCAGAGCGAGCACGCGTTCATCGCCGCCTCGATGCCGGTGCTGAACCCGGCCAACATCCAGGAAGTGCTCGACTACGGCATCATCGGCTGGGAGCTGTCGCGCTACAGCGGTTGCTGGGTGGCGCTCAAGACCATTGCCGAGAACGTCGATTCCTCCGCCGTGGTGGACGTCGACCCGCTGCGCATCCAGGTGAAGATTCCCGAGGACTTCCAGCTGCCGGAAGACGGCGTGCACATCCGCTGGCCGGATCCGCCCCTGGCGCAGGAAAAGCGCCTCAACGTCTACAAGATCTACGCCGCCCGGGCGTTCGCCCTGGCCAACAACCTGAACCAGGTCAAGCTCGATTCGCCCAACCCGCGCCTGGGCATCATCACCACCGGCAAGTCCTACCTGGACGTGCGCCAGGCCCTGGACGACCTCGGCCTGGACGAAGCGCTGTGCGCCAAGGTCGGCCTGCGGGTGCTCAAGGTCGGCATGAGCTGGCCGCTGGAACCGGTGTCGGTGCATAGTTTCGCCGAAGGGCTGGACGAAATCCTGGTGGTGGAGGAGAAGCGCAGCATCATCGAGGACCAGCTCACCGGGCAGCTCTACAACTGGCCGGTGGGCAAGCGCCCGCGGGTGGTCGGCGAGTTCGACGAGCAGGGCAATTCGCTGTTGCCCAACCTCGGTGAACTGACCCCGGCAATGATCGCCCGGGTGATCGCCAAGCGCCTGGCGCCGATCTACAGCAGCCCGACCATCGAAGAGCGCCTGGCCTTTCTCGATGCCAAGGAAAAAGCCCTGGCCGCGCCCAAGCACAAGACCGCGCGCACCCCGCACTTCTGCTCCGGTTGCCCGCACAACAGTTCGACCAAGGTGCCGGAAGGCAGCCGTGCCCTGGGTGGCATCGGTTGTCACTACATGACCCAGTGGATGGACCGCAGCACCGATACCTTCACCCAGATGGGCGGCGAGGGGGCTACCTGGATCGGCCAGGCACCGTTCACCGACACCCCGCACGTGTTCCAGAACCTGGGCGACGGCACCTATTTCCATTCCGGCCACCTGGCCTTGCGTGCCGCGGTGGCGTCCGGGGTCAACATCACCTACAAGATTCTCTACAACGATGCCGTGGCCATGACCGGCGGCCAGCCCATCGACGGCGAACTGCGCATCGACCAGCTCAGCCAGCAGGTGCACGCCGAGGGCGTCAAACGCATTGCCCTGGTCAGCGACGAGCCGGACAAATACCCGACCCGTGCCACCTTCGCGCCGGGCGTGACCTTCCACCACCGTCGCGAGCTGGACGCCGTGCAACGCGAGCTGCGCGAATTCAAGGGCGTGTCGGTGATCCTCTACGACCAGACCTGCGCCACCGAGAAGCGCCGTCGGCGCAAGCGCGGCAAGATGGTCGACCCGGCCAAGCGCGCCTTCATCAACCCATCGGTGTGCGAGGGCTGCGGCGATTGCAGCGTGAAATCCAACTGCCTGTCGGTGCTGCCGCTGGAAACCGAACTGGGGCGCAAGCGCGAGATCGACCAGAGCGCCTGCAACAAGGACTTCAGCTGCCTGGAAGGCTTCTGCCCGAGCTTCGTTACCGTGCACGGCGGCAGCCTGCGCAAGCCCGAAGCCGTGGGCCTGGGCGCGCTGTTCATCGCGCTGCCCGAGCCGAAGCAGCCGGCGTTGACACGGCCCTGGAACATCCTGCTGCCGGGCGTCGGCGGCAGCGGCGTGACCACCGTTGGCGCGTTGCTGGGCATGGCCGCGCACCTGGAAGGCAAGGGCTGTACGGTGCTCGACCAGGCCGGCCTGGCGCAGAAGTTCGGCCCGGTGATCACCCATATTCGCATTGCTGCACGGCAGCGTGACATCTATGCGGTGCGTATCGCCGCCGGTGAAACCGACCTGCTGCTGGGCTGCGATCTGGTGGTATCCGCCAGCGAAGAAGCGCTGGCCAAGCTCAACGACAAGATCGCCCACGCGGTGATCAACAGCCACGAGGCGGCCACCGCCGAATTCACCCGCAACCCGGATGCCGAGGTGCCTGGCGCTGCCATGCGCGAGGCGATCAGCGAGGCGGTGGGCGTGGACAAGACCCGCTTCGTCGACGCCACTCGCCTGGCCACCCGGCTGCTGGGCGACAGCATCGCCACCAACCTGTTCATGCTCGGCTACGCCTACCAGAAGGGCCTGGTGCCGGTGTCGGCCGAGGCCATCGACAAGGCCATCCAGCTCAATGGTGTGTCGGTTGCGCTGAACCAGCAGGCGTTCCTCTGGGGGCGTCGTGCCGCCCATGACTTGGCCGCGGTGGAGAAACTGGCCGCGCCGAAAGTGGTGGAAGCACCGCACTGCCGGACACTGGAGGAGATTGTCGAGGACCGCGTGCAGCGCCTGACGGACTACCAGAACTCCGCCTATGCCCAGCGCTATCGGGCGCTGGTCGAGCGCGTGCGCCAGGCCGACCGCGACCCCGAGCAGCTGCTGAGCAAGGCGGTGGCGCGGTACTACTTCAAGTTGCTGGCCTATAAGGACGAGTACGAAGTGGCGCGCCTCTACAGCGAGCCGACCTTCCGCAAGCGCCTGGAGGAACAGTTCGAGGGCGACTACCAACTGCAGTTCCACCTGGCCCCGAGCTGGCTGAGCAAGCCCGATGCGGTCACCGGTGAGCCGCGCAAGCGCAGCTTCGGTCCCTGGATGCTCAAGGCCTTTGCGGTGCTGGCCCGCTTCAAGGGCCTGCGCGGCACGCCGCTGGACGTGTTCGGCTACAGCGCCGAGCGCCGCCTGGAACTGGAGCTGATTTCGGAGTACGAACAGCACATCGACTACGTGCTCGACGAGCTGCGCCCGGACAACTACCGCACCGCGGTGGCCCTGGCGGAGCTGCCGGAGCAGATCCGCGGTTATGGCCATGTGAAGGAACACGCCGTGGCATCCGCCCGGGAGCAGGCGACCCAGCTGCGGGCGCGCCTGCTGGTCAGTGAAATTCAGGCGGTGCAGCTGTTCGAACCCGCGGCCTGATCGTTCCCCTTGGTAGAACCCGCTGAACAGCGCTGGCATGTGATGCATGCCGGCGCTGACGGCGGGCACCTGCCTTCATTCCCCTATAACAAGAATCCCGAGGCACTCATGTCTGTGTTTTCCCATGTCGAATTCGATCATCACCAGCAAGTGGTCTTTGGCCATGACAAGGCCAGTGGCCTGAGGGCGATCATCGCCATCCACAACAGCAACCTCGGCCCGGCGCTCGGTGGTTGCCGCATGTGGCCCTATGCCGACGACGAGCAGGCGCTGCGCGATGTGCTGCGCCTGTCCCGGGGCATGACCTACAAATCGGCCCTGGCCAACCTGCCCCTGGGCGGCGGCAAGGCGGTGATCATCGGCGATCCGCACACCGGCAAGAGCGAGGCGCTGTTCCAGGCCATGGGGGATTTCGTCGAGAGCCTGGGCGGGCGTTACATCACCGCCGCGGACTCCGGCACCGGCGTGACGGAGATGCAGATCATGGCCGAGCGCACCCGCCATGTGGCCGGCGCCGTGCCGCGCGAAGCCTTCGGCGGCGGGGTGCGCAACGGTGATCCGTCGCCGTCCACGGCGTACGGGGTGTTCGTCGGTATCCAGGTGGCGGTGCGGCACCGTTTGCGCCGTGACAGCCTGAGCGGTCTGCGGGTGGCGATCCAGGGCGTGGGCCAGGTGGGCTTTCACCTGGCGCAGCACCTGAAGGCGGCCGGGGCCGAGTTGTGGGTCAGCGATATCGTCGAGGCCAACGTGCGGCGGGCGGTCGAGCAACTCGGCGCGCGGGCGGTGAGTCAGCAGGACATTTATGGCCTGGACGTCGACGTGTTCGCGCCCTGCGCCATGGGCGGCATCATCAACCGCCAGACCCTGGAAGCGCTGCACGCACCGATCATCGCTGGCGCAGCCAATAATCAGCTGGCGGACGCGGAACTGGCCGACACCCTCAAGCGCAACGGCTGCCTGTACGCGCCGGACTACGCCATCAACGCCGGCGGCATCATGGACGTGTACTACGAACGCAGCGGCGGCAGTGCGGCGGCCTTGAAGACGCATATCGAGGGCATTGGCGACACCCTGGCGCAGATCTTCCAGCGCGCCGACCTGGAAGGGCGCAGCACCACGGACGTGGCGGACCAGCTCGCCGAGCAGCGTTTCACCCTGGGCAAGGGGCTGTAACGCAAGGGCGGCGCCAGGCGCCGCCCCTAACGACGGTTCAGGCGTGCAGGGTCAGTGTGAGGCTGATGCCGTGGGGCTTGAAGCCCAGGCGCTGGTAAAAACGGTGGGCGTCTTCACGGTGCTGCGCGCTGGACAGCGCCACCTTGTAGCAACTCCAGCTGCGGGCCCGTTCCAGGGCGGCGCCGGTCAGCGCCTGGCCGATGCCCAGACCGCGGGCATCCTGGTCGACAACCACGTCTTCGAGAATCGCCGAGCGGGCGAAGCCATGGGCCAGGTGTTCGATCAGGTGCAGGGTGCAGGTACCGACCAGACGCCGGTTGCGTTCGGCCACCAGCACCACGCGGTCATGTGGCAACTCCGCCAGCCGCAGCGCGAGCAGGGCGGTGTCGGGCCGGGGTTCGTCCGGGCCCAGTTGCTGCAGCAAGTCGGCCAGGGCAGGGGCATCGTTCGAACAGGCGCTGCGGACGTCGACGTGGCTGAAGGGCGAATCGGGAAGGGACTGCGCGGCATTCGTGGACATGGCGATCTCCTGGGCGAATTCCAGGTCAGTATGGCCAGCGGCAGATGGCAGCGGCATGACAAATCCGTCTGCGCTGGTTAACATGCCGCCCGGTCGGCTGCCCTGCCGGCCCACGCTGCACGTCCCCTTAGTTTAATGGATAGAACAAGCCCCTCCTAAGGGCTAGATGCTGGTTCGATTCCAGCAGGGGACGCCATACAAAAAAGGCCTGCGCAGTGCGCAGGCCTTTTTCATTTCGTACGGCTATGAACTGCTTATCGGGTCGCTTCGGACGCCGTTTGCGGTTCATCGGCGATGCAGGCCGCAGCGGTGAACAGCACATCGGTGGAGGAGTTCAGCGCGGTTTCCGCCGAGTCCTGGACGATGCCGATGATGAAACCGATCGCCACCACCTGCATCGCCACATCGTTGGGGATGCCGAACAGGCTGCAGGCCAGCGGGATCAGCAGCAGCGAACCACCGGCCACGCCGGAAGCGCCACAGGCACAGACGGACGCCAGGATGCTGAGCAGGATCGCGGTCGGCAGGTCGACGCTGATGCCCAGGGTGTGCACGGCGGCCAGCGTCAGCACGCTGATGGTGATGGCCGCGCCGGCCATGTTGATGGTGGCGCCCAGCGGGATGGAGACCGAATAGGTTTCTTCATGCAGACCCAGGCGCTGGCACAGCTGCAGGTTGACCGGGATGTTGGCGGCCGAGCTGCGGGTGAAGAAGGCCGTCATGCCGCTTTCGCGCAGGCACAGGAACACCAGCGGATAGGGGTTGCGACGGATCTTCCAGTACACGATGGCCGGGTTCACCACCAGCGCCACGAACAGCATGCAGCCCACCAGAACCGCCAGCAGGTGGGCGTATTCGAGCAGCGCGCCCATGCCGGATTCGGCCAGGGTGGCAGCGACCAGGCCGAAGATCCCCAGCGGAGCCAGGCGGATCACGATCTTGACGATAGAGGTCACGGCGCCTGACAGGTCGGCGAGCATCTGTTTGCTGCTCGGTGCGGCGTGACGCATGGCCAGGCCCAGGCCGATGGCCCAGGCCAGGATGCCGATGAAGTTGCCGTTGAGCAGGGCATTGATCGGGTTGTCCAGGGCATTCATCAGCAGGCTGTTGAGGACTTCGCCGATGCCGCCGGGCGGGCTGAGTTCAGCGCTGCCGCTGACCAGGGTCAGGGTCGAGGGGAAGACGAAGCTGGTGATGACGGCAATCACCGCGGCGCTGAAGGTGCCGATCAGGTACAGGAACAGGATCGGCCGCAGGTGGGTCTGCTGGCCGTGCTGGTGGTTGGCGATGGAGGCCGCCACCAGGATGAAGACCAGCACCGGCGCGACGGCCTTGAGCGCCGACACGAACGCCGTGCCGAGGAAGGCCAGGCTGAGTGCGGCGGCGGGGAAGATCAGCGCCAGGGCGATACCGGCGATCAGGCCGATCAGAATCTGCAACACCAGGCTGGTGCGGGTGAGCAGGTGCAGAAGGGGGCGTTGGGCAGCGGTCATAACGAGCGTCTCGACAGGTGTGCGCAGGCTGTCCCTGTATCCACCGCAATGGCAGGTCCGCCGGTGCAAAGTGCTCCTGGGCGAACAGGCCGATGGCTACACGGATGGGCTGCGAATGATCGGGGCCTTGGTTCAACGGCGCCCGAGCTGGAAAAAACAGCGCGCGACTCTAGCACACCGACGCGCCTGGCGGCAGGCATCCGGCTCAATGGTCACGGGCGTCGAGTCCGGCTAGGCTAGCAGCACCTTTGAGCCTGAGAGCACCGCCATGTCCAACGAGATCGCTACCCCGTTCAGCGAAGCCCCTCTGACCGCCGTCGAAGTGCGGACACTCGGCAGCCTGATCGAGAAACAGGCGACCACCCCCGAAGTCTATCCGCTGACCCTCAACGCGCTGGTGCTGGCCTGCAACCAGAAAACCAGCCGCGAGCCGCTGATGAACCTCAATCCTGGCGAAGTGGGGCAGGCCCTGCGCTCGCTGGAAGGGCGCGGCCTGGCGCGTCTGGTAATGGGCAGCCGTGCCGACCGCTGGGAGCAGCGTGCCGACAAGGCCCTGGAACTGGTGGCGCCGCAGACCGTGCTGCTCGGCCTGCTGCTGTTGCGCGGCCCGCAGACGCTCAATGAATTGCTGACCCGCAGCAGCCGCATGCACGCGTTCGATGACACTGAGCAGGTGCAGCATCACCTGGAGCGCCTGATCACTCGGGGCCTGGGCTTGCTGCTGCCGCGCCAGGCAGGGCAGCGTGAAGACCGCTACATGCATCAACTGGGCGAGGCGGCAGACCTTCAGGCCTTGCTGGAGCAGCGCGCGGCGGACGGTGACCGCCCGGCTGGCGGGGCGGCGCAGGACAGCCGTCTGGAGGCACTGGAAGCCCGGGTCGCCGAACTCGAAGCGCGGCTGGCCCGGCTGGAGGCGTAGCGTTGCGGAAAAACAAAAGGCGCCGAAAGGCGCCTTTTTTGTGGGGACGGATCGTTAGCTGGTGCGGCTGTTGATCAGGCGATCGGAACCACCTTCGGCAACGCGCTTCTCGATCAGGCGGTCGGAACCACCTTCGGCGACACGTTTCTCGATCAGGCGGTCGGAACCACCTTCGGCGATACGTTTCTCGATCAGGCGGTCGGAACCACCTTCAGCAACACGCTTCTCGATCAGGCGGTCGGAGCCACCCTCGGCAACACGCTTCTCGATCAGGCGGTCGGAGCCACCCTCGGCAACACGCTTCTCGATCAGGCGGTCGGAGCCACCCTCGGCAACGCGCTTCTCGATCAGGCGGTCGGAGCCACCCTCGGCAACGCGCTTCTCGATCAGGCGGTCGGAACCGCCTTCTGCAACACGCTTCTCGATCAGGCGGTCGGAACCGCCTTCAGCAACACGCTTCTCGATCAGGCGGTCGGAACCACCTTCGGCAACACGCTTCTCGATCAGGCGGTCAGCGCCCCCTTCGGCCAGGGTGCTGGCTTGCGGAAGAGCCAGAACGGTAGCGGAGAGGCTGGCCAGGATGAGGCTGGTAAGAATCTGCTTTTTCATGTCGGGCTCCTCGTAGGGGGCGGTAAGTGAGTACGGGACCCATACTACTCAGAATATTTCGATCAAGAAGTTCGAATCAGGCATGGTAATAATCGACGTGATCGATAGTTGATTTTATTGTTATTTATCAATGGCATGAATTTATTTGTGTCCGCTTTTAGTGGGTCTTTTGGCGTGTTTTTAAATCGATAAACATGATCGATTTAGTCGATTGATTTTATGTATCGTCCCCTGTGGCCAAGGCTATGGGTGCTCGGGTTTCGAGGGCGTGGTACATAGTCCTTTTGGCTGGCCGCAGCGCGCGGCTACGCGGACAAGGACAGAGATCGATGAGTCGTATGGACGGCCCGGCACTGGAAGAACGGCTGCGTGATGTCGACGAGATCGAATGCGTGACGCCCGATCTCAATGGCGTGCCACGGGGCAAGGTCATGACCCGGGCGGGTTTTCTTGAAGGGCGGCGCCTGCAGCTGGCCCGGGGCGTGCTGTTGCAATGCATCATGGGCGGCTACCCGCCGGCCCGTTTCTATGGCGGTGACGATGGCGACCTGGTGCTCAACGCCGAACCCAGCCAGGTGCATCGGCTGCCCTGGAGCGATCAGCCCCGGGCGCTCGCCATCTGTGATGCCGATGAGCTGGATGGTCGAAGCTCCGGGCTGTCCACGCGCGGGCTGCTCAAGCGCGTGGTGGCGCGCTACGCCAGCCGGGGCTGGCAGCCGGTGGTGGCGACCGAGCTGGAGTTCTTCATCTTTGCGCCCAACCCGGACCCGCAACAGGACTTCCGCCCGCCCCTGGGACTCGATGGGCGACGCGAGGATGGCAGTTCGGCATTCAGCGTGAGCTCCAGCAACGGCTTGCGCCCGTTCTTCAACGAGGTCTACGCCTGCATGGCGGCGCTGGGTATTCCCCGTGACACGGTCATGCACGAAATGGGCGTCAGCCAGTTCGAGATCAACCTGTGGCACGGGGATCCGTTGCTGCTGGCCGACCAGACCTTTCTGTTCAAGCACCTGCTCCGGGAAGTGGGCCTCAAGCACGGGCTCAACGTCGTGTGTATGGCCAAGCCGCTGGGCCACACGGCCGGCAGTTCAATGCACATTCACCAGAGCGTCATCGAGCAGGGCAGCGGGGCGAATATCTTCACCGCGGCCGATGGCCAGGCGACGCCGGCATTCGGGCATTTCATCGGCGGCCAACAGGCGGCCATGGCGGATTTCACCCTGTTGTTCGCGCCCCATGTGAATTCCTACCAGCGCCTCTGCCACCCCTTCGCTTCGCCCAATAACGCCTGCTGGTCGGAGGACAACCGGGGCGTGGGGTTGCGGGTTCCGGCCAGCTCGCCCGCGGCCCGCCGGCTGGAGAACCGATTGCCTGGTGCCGATGCCAACCCTTACCTGGCGCTGGCTGCCAGCCTGGCGGCCGGTTTGTATGGCATCGAGCAGCAACTGTTGCCGACGGCACCGGTCCAAGGGGAGTTCGTGGTCCCGGACGAATTGTTACTACCCTGTAGCATGCAGGCCGCCATCGAGCGTCTGAAACGAAGCCAGCTGGCCGTCGAGCTGTTCGGCAGCGAGTTCATCGACGGCTACCTGGCGAGCAAGGCGATGGAACTCAAGAGCTTCCTCGACGAGATCACCCCGTGGGAGCGGCGTGTACTCGCCGCCTGCTGAACACGCCGTTGCCGGTACCCGAGTCCAGTGCCCGTGGGGTGCTGGCGCCCGTTACAAGGAGATGTCCGTAGCCTTATGCGCCTGATCTGGAAGTCTTTCGGTTCGCTGTATTTCGCCACCGTGCTGATGCTGTTGGGGTCCGGTCTGCTGAGCACCTACCTAGCGTTGCGCCTGGCCGATCGGGTCGACGGCCTGTGGGTTGGTGCCCTGATGGCGGCCAACTACCTGGGCCTGGTGCTCGGCGGCAAGCTGGGGCACCGCCTGATCGGCCGGGTCGGTCATATTCGTGCCTACGTGGCGTGCGCCGGGGTGGTGACGGCCGCGGTGCTCGGGCATGGCCTGATCGATTGGTTGCCGGTGTGGCTGGTGCTGCGGATGCTGGTCGGCCTGGGCATGATGTGCCAGTACATGGTGATCGAGAGCTGGCTCAACGAGCAGGCCGAAACCAGCCAGCGCGGCAAGGTCTTCTCCGGTTACATGGCGGCGTCCTACCTGGGCCTGATCCTGGGGCAGATGGTGCTGGTGGTGCACCCAACCCTGGGGCTCGAGCTGCTGATGCTGGTGGCGCTGTGCTTCGCCCTGTGCCTGGTGCCGGTGGCACTGACCCGCCGGCTGCACCCGGCCCCCCTGCATCCGGCGCCGCTGGAGCTGCGCTTCTTCATTTCCCGCGTACCGATGTCCCTGACCACCATTGCCGTGGCAGGTTTGATGATCGGCTCGTTCTACGGCCTGGCGCCGCTGTACGCCACGCGAATGGGCCTGCCCACCGAGCAGGTGGGTGTGTTCATGGGCAGCTGCATCCTGGCCGGGCTGGTGGTGCAGTGGCCGCTGGGCTGGCTGTCGGACCGCTACGACCGCGCCCGCCTGATCCGCGGCACGGCGGCCTTGCTGGCGGTGGCAGCGCTGCCGCTGGCGCTGATGCCGGAGGCACCGCTAGCGATGCTGATCGGCGTCGGGTTTGTGGTCAGCCTGCTGCTGTTCAGCCTGTACCCCTTGGCCGTGGCCTTCGCCAACGACCACGTGGAGGGCGAGCGGCGGGTGTCGCTGACCGCCATGCTGCTGGTCACCTTCGGCGTGGGGGCCAGTATCGGGCCGCTGCTGGCCGGGGTGCTGATGCGTTTCTACGGCGCCAACATGCTGTATGCCTTCTTCTGCCTCTGCGCGCTGATCCCGGTATGGCGCGTTCGGCCGGAAAAGGTCACCCATCAGCACCAGGTCGACGACGCGCCGCTGCATCACATTCCGATGCCGGACAACATGACCAGCTCGCCCCTGGTGGCCGCGCTCGACCCCCGGGTCGACGAACAGGTGGTGCACGAGCAGATGCAGGAGGGCAACCCGCCGGCACCGCCGAGCGAAGAGGTGGTCGGGCCTGCCGGGCCGGAGGAGCCGGTGCCGCGATCCTGATCGGGTGACCGTTGGTCAGTCAGTATTCTGAATGGCTGGGGCAATGGTGCGCGGGCTTGAGGCCCGCGATGCCCGCCCCAGGCCTCGGCGGGGCGGCTGGCCGCAAATGATGCTGGGCGTCTCGGTTTTTTCGGCGTAGCGTGGTGGCGATGAGGATCTTGCAGCTGGCCTACGCTTGTGGCGCCAGGGTGTGCCGTCAGGCGCACCTGCATCATCGAGGACCACGCTATGAGTCTGTCGATTTCCTTGCACCTGTTGGCGCACTCGCCGGTCCCCGGGCGGGTCAAGACCCGATTGATCCCGGCTCTGGGCGAGGAGGGCGCCTGTGACCTGCAGCGCCAGTTGCTCGAACGCGCCCTGCACCTGCCCGCCGAAGGTTTCAGCGAACGCTTCCTGTGGCTGGATGACGGCTCCGACGATGACCTGCAGGCATTGGCCGCGGCGCTCGACTGGACGCTGGTCGAGCAGCCGGCAGGGGACCTGGGGGAGCGCATGCGGCGCATCGCGGCCCTGGGCTTGGCCGAGAGTGATGCGGTGATGCTGATCGGCAACGATTGCCCAGCGCTGGATGCGCATTACCTGGATGGTGCGTGCGAGGCGCTGAGCGGTCAGCCCGTGGTGCTCGGGCCGGCGGAGGATGGCGGTTGTGTGCTGCTGGGCCTGCGCCGCGTGGACCCGGCGCTGTTCCAGGCCATGCCCTGGGGCACCGACCAGGTGTTGGCGATGACCCAGGTCCGCCTGCGGCAACTGGACTGGAGCTATGAGCTGTTGCCGGTGCTGTGGGACATCGACAGGCCGGAAGACCTGCCGCGTCTGGCGGAGCTGGGGATTTTCGTCGAGGTGTAGTGCTAGAACAGGCCGTCGCTTTCGAAGCGACGCGCTTCGCGCTGCAACTGGTAGACGAAGCGTTCGACCTGGCGTTGTTCCAGGCCGCTCATGCGGTAGAAGCGGGCGCCGGCGAAGGTGATGTCGAGCTTCTCTTCGTACTGCACGTGGCGCAATTCGATCGAAGTGGTCATCGCGCCGAAGGGCAGGCGCACGGTGAAGCGCTCGTAGACCTGGCCAGCTTGCAGGCTGCTGCTGACATCGCCGGGCATACGCAGCTTGCAGCCGGTGGCCGAGATATCCAGCAAAACGCCCTGCAGCGCCGTGCGCAGTTTTTCTCCCGCCAGTTCGATCTTGATCTGTTCACCCTGCTTGAGCGTGGCCCGGAAGGCGTTGCGGCGCTGGTGGTACAGCACCTCGTCAGGCATCGGGCTGAAATAGCAGCGTTCGCCCTGGTGTTCGGTGATCTGTACGGCGCTCAGGCATTCCCACGCCACGCGCACGCCTTCATGGAAGGCCTCGACACGGAAGGGTTCGCCGTTCTGCAGGAAACGTTCACCGTCGCTGGGGATCATTTCGTCGAGGATCACGCGGTTGCGATCACGGTCGACGTCGATCACGTAGCTCTGGAAGCGCTGGTTGCGCTCGTGGAAGGTGATGATCAGCGGATCGTGGTGCTGTTGCAGCAGGCGCAGGTTGGCAACGATTTCCACAGGTGCTTTCAGCACCTTGGGGGGTTGCGGGCCATCGCCCTCGGTAAAGGGGCTGGACACGGTCCAAGACTCTCCAGGCAGATACTACGGCACTAGCATACTGGCATTACGACAGTATGTCCCCTGTGCCTTGTTGTTGGTTTCAGGCCTGGCTGAGCGGGCGCTGTTGGCCGATTTTAGCGGCACTGCCGCTGCTGTCATAGAGGCTGGGCGTTTCACCGCCGCGCAGAATGCCGAGCATGCTGCGGGTCGAGGCCTGGCCGGAGCGAATCAGCCGGCCGTTGCGCAGGTTGCCGGCCTGGCAGCTCTGCAGCAGGGCGTTCAGCTCATCGCCGCGGGCCAGCAGGTCGGCACCCACGCTCGAACGCTCGGCCAGGGCCTGCAGGCCGGCACGGTCGGCGCTCAGTTGGAGGCCGAGGAGAATCTGGGTGCGTTGTTTGCCGTTTTGATCGAGCTGGATGAGCAGGGGTTGCTTGTCCGCCAGGATGCTTTGCAGGTGGGGCAGGTCGCGATCGGTCAGCGCCTGGTATTCGATGTCGATCAGTTCAAGCAACCGGGTGGCGGTGCCGATATCGTCATTGAACAGTTGCAGCAGGGTCGTGTCGTTCATTGCGGGCCTTTTGGGGGTTAGGCGTCCAACACCCCCAGCGCAGCCCTGGGGCTTTTAGCGCTGGGATTCGAAATTGAGCAGCTTGCTCGCAACGCGCTGGCTGTCGACCTGGTAGCTGCCGTCGGCAATCGCTTGCTTGAGCTGCGCCACGCGCTCTTTATTGACGCTTGGCTGATCACGCAGTTTTTCGCTGATCTTCTGCAATTGTTGTGCTTCACGGCTCAGCTGAACGGATTCACCGCTCTTGCTGGTTTCGGCCGGAGCAGTCGGTGTGGCCGGAGCCGCATTCGGTTTGTTGCCGATGGCTTCATTACCCGTACCGGATTGGGTGCTGCCGGTACGCCCCGAATTGGCTGGCGTAGCGGCATTGTTAAGCCGGTTGAAGTCGATGACCATGATGCAAAACCTCGAGCAGTATTTGGACGCTTGCCTAGCTTGTCGGCCATGCCCGGGAAAACTTTAGCGTTAATGGGCGATTAAATTATCTGTCGTCGTTCAGTCTAAAGCACGGTGCGAAAATCGTCAGCTAAATGGCTAACAAGAATCGTGCCTACATCGCCACTTCCACCTGCCCCGGACCGACCACACGGGCTTTGACCACCCGTTGCGAGCGTTGGTTGCGTACATTTATCTGCCGCCCGACAGCCCCGTCCGACAAGGCTTCGCCGGGCATTCGCACGTTGAAACCCGAGCCACGGGCGGTGATCACCACCTGATCGCCGCGGCGAATCACTTCGGCCAGCTGGACCACACTGGGCGTCACCACTTGGTCGGGCAACAGCGGACGCGTCATTTTTTTGCCGACAGCCTGCTTGAGGGCGGTCATGTAGCCCTGGTTGAGCAAGCCCACGTCACGTTCGGCCAGGCTGACATCGGTTTCCGACAGCACCAAGTCCCGTTTGAGCGGGCGGGCGGCGATCACCACGTCGCGGAACAGCCGCACCTGGCCAGGCACGAAGACCGTCCAGGGGGCGCTGCCTTCGCAACGCACGCGCAGGGTCACCCGGCCGATCGGTTCGGCGGGGCTTTCCAGGGCGGTCGTCAATTCCCTGTCGCACAGCGGCATGCGCAGGCGAGGGTCCAGGCGATTGATACGGATCTCGTGCCGCCCCTGAATGTCGCTGCGCTGCAAATAGTCAGTGACCAGCTCCTCAAGAAAGCGCTCGCTCGCGCCGATAAGGTCTTCAGGCAACGTAGCGGTTGCCGCGGCCGGCAAACTGTGGCCGAGCAGTGCCAGAACCGGCAGGGCGGTCGTCAGGTGACGAGCGCTGGCCGTGAGGCGTCGAAAAAACGTCGTTTCAGTGTTCATACAGAATGAAAAGCAAGGCTCGTGCCGCCTGCTACGCTAAGCATTAATTGCGCACTACTCGAATTTGAAGGGGATCGGGCATGGCCGGTGTAATGGATTCGGTTAACCAGCGCACTCAGCTGGTGGGGCAGAATCGTCTGGAGTTGCTGTTGTTCCGCCTGGACGGCAAGCAGCTGTACGGCATCAACGTGTTCAAGGTGAAGGAGGTGCTGCAGTGCCCCAAGCTCACCATCATGCCGAAATCCAGCCCGGTGGTGCGTGGGGTGGCGAACATCCGTGGCGGCACCATTCCGATCCTGGACCTGTCCATGGCCACCGGCAAGACGCCGCTGAGCAACGTGGAAAACAGCTTCGTCATCATCACCGAGTACAACACCAAGGTGCAGGGCTTCCTGGTGCATTCGGTCGAACGCATCGTCAACATGAACTGGGAAGACATCCATCCGCCACCCAAGGGCACCGGGCGCGACCATTACCTGACGGCGGTTACCCGCCTGGATCAGCAACTGGTCGAGATCATCGACGTGGAGAAAATCCTCGCCGAAGTGGCGCCGACCTCCGAGGTCATCTCGGCGGGTGTCATCGATGTGGCCACCCAGGACAAGGCCGTCACCAAGCACGTGCTGATCGTCGACGACTCGTCGGTGGCGCGCAAACAGGTGATGCGCTGCCTGCAGACCGTGGGCGTGGAGGTCACCGCACTCAACGACGGGCGTCAGGCGCTGGATTACCTGCGTAAGATGGCCGACGAGGGGCGGGCGCCGGAGAAGGAACTGCTCATGGTGATTTCCGACATCGAGATGCCGGAAATGGACGGTTATACGCTCACGGCGGAAATTCGCGGTGACTCGCGCATGCAGAAGTTGCATATCCTCCTGCATACTTCGTTGTCCGGGGTGTTCAACCAGGCGATGGTCAAGAAGGTCGGTGCCAATGACTTCCTGGCCAAGTTTCGCCCGGATGACCTGGCGTCGCGGGTGGTCGAGCGGATCAACGCGGCAGACCAGCAGTAACGCTATATAAAGGAACGGCCAGTGTGAGTGACTCACCTGGCCCACGATGGGGGTCGAGGACATGCTTCTCGGCACAGGATCATGATTGGCGAGGCCTCGCGAGTGTCTTCAGGTAATTTGGATTTCGAGCAGTTCCGGACATTCCTGGAAAAAGCCTGCGGCATCCTGCTGGGCAGCAACAAGCAGTACCTGGTTTCCAGTCGGCTGAACAAGCTGATGGAGCAGAACAGCATCAAGACCCTGGGTGAGCTGGTGCAGCGCATGCAGACGCAGCCGCGCAGCGGCCTGCGCGAGCAGGTGGTGGACGCCATGACCACCAACGAGACCCTGTGGTTTCGCGACACCTACCCGTTCGAGGTGATGAAGAACCGGGTGCTGCCGGAGATGATCAAGGCCAGCCCCGGCCAGCGCCTGCGCATCTGGTCGGCCGCCTGTTCGTCGGGGCAGGAGCCGTATTCGCTGTCGATGACCATCGATGAATTCGAGAAGACCAACATCGGTCAGCTCAAGGCCGGGGTGCAGATCGTCGCCACCGACCTGTCACCTTCGATGCTGATCAACTGCAAATCCGGCGAGTACGACAGCCTGGCCATGGGCCGGGGGCTGTCCCAGGACCGCCTGCAGCGCTATTTCGACCCCAAGGGCCCGGGGCGCTGGGTGGTCAAGCCGGCGATCAAGAGCCGTGTCGAGTTCCGCCCGCTGAACCTGCTGGACAGCTACGCGGCGCTGGGCAAGTTCGACATCGTGTTCTGCCGCAACGTGCTGATCTACTTCTCCGCCGACGTGAAGAAGGACATCCTCAGCCGTATTCACGCGACCCTGAAGCCGGGTGGCTACCTGTTCCTTGGGGCGTCCGAGGCGCTCAACGGCCTGCCCGAGAAGTACCAGATGGTCCAGTGCAGCCCGGGCATCATCTATAAAGCCAAGTAACAGCGAATGCCGTGACAAAAACGGGAGGCCAGTGGCCTCCCGTTTTGCGTTATGGCGTGGCGAAGGGTTGCCGCTCGAGCGGCAAGCCACACCGGAGGGGATTGCCGCTTTGCTTGCCAGGGGGCGGTAAGGCGTTGCCGCTTTCTACCGGAAACGGTCTGCGTTTTTTTGTAAATTGCTGATTTTAAAGGGTTAAATAAATTGGCATGGCCCTTGCTAAATGTCTTGCACGGAAAACAGGCAAGCCACAAGGCAAAGGTTCCTGACCATGAGCATCAGTTTCGAAAGCGCACTCGGCATCCACGAAAAAGCACTGGGCTTCCGCGCCCAGCGTGCCGAGGTGCTGGCCAACAACATCGCCAACGCCGACACGCCGCACTACAAGGCGCGTGACCTGGACTTCGCGTCGGTATTGGCCGAGCAGAGCGCCAAGGCCCAGCGTGGCCCGGTCAACCTGAACATGACCAACAGCCGCCACATTGCCGCTGAAGGCATTGCCGGCGCCGATGCGAGCCTGCAGTACCGCACGCCGTTCCACCCCTCGATCGACCAGAACACGGTCGACCTGCAGGTGGAGCAGTCGAACTACGCGGAAAACTCAGTCAATTTCCAGGCCAGCTTCACTTTCCTCAATAGCAAATTCAAAGGGCTCGTCAGCGCCCTGCGCGGCGAATAAAGGAGCCTGATGCCATGTCACTCGCCAGTGTCTTCAACATCGCCGGAACCGGCATGAGTGCCCAGAGTACTCGCCTGAACACCATTTCCAGCAACATCGCCAACGCCGAGACGGTCTCTTCGAGCATCGACCAGACCTACCGCGCCCGTCACCCGGTGTTCGCCACCGTGTTCCAGCAGGCGCAGAACGGTGACCGCGGTTCGCTGTTCGCCGAACAGGACGAAGCCGGCCGCGGCGTGCAGGTGCTCGGTGTCATCGAGGACCAGAGCAGCCTGATGCCGCGTTACGAGCCGGACCATCCGTCCGCCGACGACAACGGTTATGTGTATTACCCCAACGTCAACGTGGTTGAAGAGATGGCTGACATGATTTCCGCCAGCCGGGCCTTCCAGACCAACGTCGAAATGATGAACACCGCCAAGCAGATGCTGCAGCGCGTACTGACCCTCGGTCAGTAAGCAGCCACAAGGGGATAGCGAATGACCACCGTCAATGGCGCGGGTTCGGTACTGGATCAGTACCAGATCAAGCAGGACACCACGCAGAACAAGAACCTCGGCAAGAACGAGTTCCTCAACCTGCTGGTGGCGCAGTTGAACAACCAGAACCCGCTGGAGCCGCAGGGCAATGGCGAGTTCATCGCCCAGCTGGCGCAGTTCAGCCAGGTCGAGGGGATCGAGAAGCTGAACACCAGCATGGAGTCGCTGCTCTCCGGCTACCAGTCCTCCCAGGCCCTGCAGGCCTCGTCGCTGGTGGGCCGCAAGGTCATCATCCCGAGCGACAAGGCGGTGGTCGACACCAGCGAAAGCTTCAAGGGCAGCGTGGTGCTGCCGGTCAGCAGCAGCAACGTCTACGTCAACGTCTATGACAGCGCGGGCGCGGTGGTCAACCGCATCAACCTGGATGCCCAGGAAGCCGGCAACGTCAGCTTCATCTGGGACGGCAAGGACGCGGACGGCAAAGTCATGCCGCCGGGCACCTACAAATTCGAGGCGCAGGCCACCTACGGGGCGGAGACCAAGGGGCTGTACACCATGCTTCCGGCCAACGTCGACAGCGTGACCCTCGGTGGCAACGAATTGATGCTCAACCTGGCGGGGCTTGGCACTGTGCCGCTCTCGCAGGTCCAGATCATCGGTCAGTAATCAACAGGTTTTAACCGCCGGTTTTCCCGGTAAAGGAGACTTCCATGGGTTTCAATATTGGCTTGAGTGGCCTGCGCTCCGCGACCAGTGACCTCAACGTGACCGGCAACAACATCGCCAACGCCGGCACCGCGGGCTTCAAGCAGTCGCGCGCCGAGTTCGCCGACCTCTATGCGTCTTCGATGCTGGGTACCGGCAAGAACGCTCAGGGCAGCGGTGTGCTGCTGGCCAACGTGTCGCAGCTGTTCAACCAGGGCAACATCAACTACACGCAGAACTCGCTGGACCTGGCCATCAACGGCAACGGTTTCTTCCAGACCAGTAACAACGGCGAGATCGGCTACACCCGCGCCGGTTATTTCGGCACGGACCGTTCGGGCTTCATCGTCAACAACTTCGGTTACCGCCTGCAGGGCTACCCGGTCGACGGCAACGGCAACCTGCAGAACGGGGTGGTCGGTGACCTGCGCATCGACACCACGAACCAGGCGCCGCGTGCCACCAGCACCGTGGACCAAACGTTCAACCTGAACTCCAACAACACCGTGCCGACGGCCTGGCAGGGGGCCTATGACGCCAGCATCGCCGGTGCCGTCGACCCGGCGAACCCGACGCCGGCGGAAATCGCGGCGGCGCGGGCGGCTGGTAACGCCACGTTCAACCCGACGGACCCGACCACCTACAACTCGTCGACCTCGACCAACATCTACGACACCCAGGGCAACGCCCACGTCATGACCCAGTATTTCGTCAAGACCGGGGCCAACACCTGGCAGATGAACGTGCTGGTCGACGGCCGCAACCCCGCTGACCCGACGTCCACCGCGCCTTACACCATGACCGTGGGCTTCACCGCCAGCGGCCAGTTGGACACCTCCACCCTGGTGTCGGGCAACTATGACGGTGCGGGCGGCCCGGACTTCACCGTGGACGCGGCCACCGGTCGTTTCACCCTCAACGGCTGGACGCCGGCCGCGGCGGATGACTCCGTGCCGCCGGTATGGGGCCCGAACGGCGCCCTTGCCAACGCCACCGGGGTGCGGATCGACATGCGTTCCTCCACCCAGTTCTCCAGCGCGTTCGCGGTCAACGCCGTGGACCAGGATGGCTACACCACCGGCCAGCTGGCCGGCCTGGAAATCGACGACAGTGGCGTGATCTTCGCCCGCTACACCAACAAGCAGTCGAAGGTGCAGGGGCAGGTGATCCTCGCCAACTTCGCCAACGTCCAGGGGCTGACCCCGGTCGGCAAGACCGCTTGGGTCCAGTCCTTCGAGTCGGGCGAGCCGGTGGTGGGCACCCCGCGCAGTGGCACCATGGGATCTCTGCAGGGCGGCGCGCTGGAAGACTCCAACGTCGAGCTGTCGGACCAGCTGGTTAACCTGATCGTCGCCCAGCGCAACTACCAGGCCAACGCCAAGACCATCGAGACCGAAAGCGCGGTGACCCAGACCATCATCAACCTGCGTTGATGAACCAGGGACACCTTGCCGGCCACTCCGGCAAGGTGTCGCCGCTTCCGGGGCGGCCAGGCCGTTGCCGCAGGCGGCAACGGCTCGCCGACTTTCCGGCAAAAGGCTCCGCTCGGGGTCTTTTCTGTTTTTAAAATCCCTTCTATATCAGTTGTTTATTGTTATTTTTCGAGTCTGGCACGGTGCTTGCTGAATACCCTGCATAGAGTCACGGGCGACACGCCCATCTCGGAGAATGACCATGGACAAGATGCTGTACGTTTCCATGACTGGGGCCCACAACAACACCCTGGCCCAGCGTGCCCACGCCAACAACCTGGCGAACATTTCCACCAGCGGTTTCCGTCGGGATTTCGAGCAGGCGCGTTCGATGCCGGTGTTCGGTGACAGCTACCCGACGCGGGTGTACGCCATGAGCGAGCGCCCGGGTACCGACTTCCGTCCGGGCTCGCTGCAGGAAACCGGCCGTGACCTGGACGTCGCCATCGGTGGCAAGGGCTGGTTGGCCGTGCAGTCCGCCGACGGCAGCGAAGCCTATGTCCGTACCGCCAGCCTGAATGTGGATGCCCTGGGCATCCTGCGTACCGGCAACGGTTTGCCGGTCATGGGCAATGCCGGGCCGATCGCCGTACCGCCCGAGCAGAAAATCGAGATCGGCCAGGACGGCACCATCACCATCCGTGCACTCGGCGAAGCGCCGAACGTGCTGGCCGAGGTCGACCGCCTGAAGCTGGTCAACCCGGATCTCAAGCAGATGGAGAAGGGCAGCGACGGCATGATCCGCTACAAGGGGCCCCAGCCCCTGCAGGCCGACGCCACCGTCCAGGTGACCTCCGGCTTTCTCGAATCCAGCAACGTGAACGCCGTGGAAGAGATGACCGCGATCCTCTCGCTGTCCCGCCAGTTCGAGTTGCAAGTGAAGATGATGCGTACCGCCGAAGACAATGCGTCGGCGATGGCGCGAGTTTTGCAGATTAGCTAATTATCAGCACGCGGCGCCGTGAAAACGGCACCCGAGGAGAATCGATATGCTTCCGGCACTGTGGGTCAGCAAGACCGGTCTGTCCGCCCAGGACATGAACCTGACCACCATTTCCAACAACCTGGCCAACGTCTCGACCACCGGCTTCAAGCGCGATCGCGCCGAGTTCGAGGACCTGCTGTACCAGATCCGCCGGCAACCCGGCGGTCAGTCCAGCCAGGACAGCGAACTGCCGTCCGGTCTGCAGCTGGGTACCGGTGTGCGCGTGGTCGGAACGCAGAAGATTTTCACCGCTGGCAGCCTGCAGACCACCGAGCAGCCGCTGGACATGGCGGTCAACGGTCGCGGTTTCTTCCAGGTGCTGCTGCCCGACGGCACGGTGTCCTACACCCGTGACGGCAGCTTCCACCTGAACTCCGACGGCCAGATGGTCACCTCCCAGGGTTTCGCCCTGGAACCGGCGATCGTGCTGCCCAACGAGGTCAAGACCTTCACCGTGGGTGAAGACGGCACGGTGTCGGTGACCACGGTGGGCAACGCCCAGCCGCAGATCATCGGCAACCTGCAGACCGCCGACTTCATCAACCCCGCTGGCCTGGAAGCCATCGGTAACAACCTGTTCCTGGAAACCGGCTCCAGCGGCGCGCCGCAAGTCGGCACGCCCGGCCTCAACGGCCTCGGCACCATCCAGCAGAGCACCCTGGAAAACTCCAACGTCAGCGTCGTCGAGGAGCTGGTGAACATGATCACCACGCAGCGCGCCTACGAGATGAACTCCAAGGTCATCTCCACCGCCGACCAGATGCTGTCCTTCGTTACTCAGAATCTTTAATGGCTCCGGGCGCCTGAGCGTCCTGGCCTGATACGCCGTGAGGTAGTGGTTATGAACCGGCTTGTATGTGTTTTCTCGATGCTTGGCATGGCAGCCCTGAGCGGCTGCATGGCACCGCCAGCGAAGCCGAACGACCCCTATTACGCGCCGGTACTGCCGCGCACCCCGCTGCCTGCCGCGCAGAACAACGGCTCCATCTATCAGTCCGGGTTCGAGAACAACCTGTTCGATGACCGCAAGGCCTACCGCGTCGGCGACATCATCACCATCACGCTCAACGAGCGGACCCAGGCCAGCAAGAACGCCAACAGCAACATCCAGAAGGACAGCAGCGGCAACCTGGGTTCGCCCACGCTGTTCGGCATGACCGTGGCGCCGGATAACCCGCTGCGCAGCCTCAGCGCCCTGGGCATGACCAACAACAACCTGAGCATGGATTCCAGCTGGAACTCCCAGCGCGATGCCAGCGGCTCCGGCCAGGCGGGGCAGAGCAACAGCCTGTCCGGTTCGATCACCGTGACTGTCGCCGAAGTGCTGCCCAACGGCATCCTCTCCGTGCGCGGCGAGAAGTGGATGACCCTCAATACCGGTGACGAGCTGGTGCGGATTTCCGGCCTGGTACGGGCCGACGACGTGGCCACCGACAACACCGTGGCCTCGACCCGGGTCGCCGATGCGCGCATCACCTATTCCGGCACCGGTGCCTTCGCCGATGCCAGCCAGCCGGGCTGGTTGAGCCGGTTCTTCCTCAGCCCGATGTGGCCGTTCTGAGGATGAATGCGATGACCATGAGCAAATGGATGTTCGCCTGCGCACTGCTGCTGCTCAGCAGCCTGTCCCAGGCCGAGCGACTCAAGGACCTGGCCAGCATCCAGGGCGTGCGCAGCAACCAGTTGATCGGCTACGGCCTGGTGGTCGGCCTCAACGGCAGCGGTGACCAGACCACCCAGACCCCGTTCACCGTGCAGACCTTCAACAACATGATGGCGCAGTTCGGCATCAAGGTGCCGCAGGGCGGCAACGTGCAGCTGAAGAACGTCGCAGCGGTGTCGATCCATGCCGACCTGCCGCCGTTCGCCAAGCCGGGCCAGACCATCGACATCACCATCTCCTCCATCGGCAACGCCAAGAGCCTGCGCGGCGGCAGCCTGCTGATGGCGCCGTTGAAAGGGATCGACGGCAACGTCTATGCCATCGCCCAGGGCAACCTGGTGGTCGGTGGTTTCGACGCCGAAGGCGGCGACGGCTCGCGGATCACCGTCAACGTTCCGTCGGCCGGCCGTATTCCCGGTGGGGCCACGGTCGAGCGTCCGGTGCCGAGCGGTTTCGACCAGGGCAATACCCTGACCCTGAACCTCAACCGCCCGGATTTCACCACCGCCAAGAACATCGTCGACCACATCAACGAACTGCTCGGCCCGGGTGTTGCCCAGGCCCTGGATGGCGGCTCGATCCGGGTCAGCGCGCCGCTGGACCCGAGCCAGCGCGTCGATTACCTGTCGATCCTGGAAAACCTCGAGGTCGATGTCGGCCAGGCGGTGGCCAAGGTCATCATCAACTCCCGGACCGGCACCATCGTCATCGGCCAGAACGTGCGCGTGCAGCCCGCTGCCGTGACCCACGGCAGCCTGACCGTGACCATCACCGAAGACCCGATCGTCAGCCAGCCGGAAGCGCTGTCCGGCGGCCAGACCGCGGTGGTACCGCGTTCGCGGGTGGACGCCGAGCAGGAGGCCAAGCCGATGTTCAAGTTCGCCCCGGGCACCTCGCTGGATGAGATCGTCCGGGCGGTCAATCAGGTGGGCGCAGCCCCATCCGACCTGATGGCCATCCTCGAAGCCCTGAAACAGGCCGGCGCGCTGCAAGCCGATCTGATCGTGATCTAAGGGGAGGGGAACAGCATGGACTCACGACTCTCAGCAGGCCTGCTCGGCGGTACGCACAACGCCATCGACAGCGGCGCGTTCACCGACCTGAACCGACTCAACCAGTTCAAGGTGGGCGGTGACAGCGAGAAGAACATCCGCAAGGTCGCCCAGGAGTTCGAATCGCTGTTCCTCAATGAAATGCTCAAAGCCATGCGCTCGGCGAACGAAGTGTTCGGCGAGGGCAATTTCATGAACAGCAACGAGAGCAAGACCTACCAGGACATGTACGACCAGCAGTTGTCCGTGAGCATGTCGGGCAACAAGAACGGCATTGGCCTGGCCGACGTGCTGGTGCGCCAGATGTCGAAGATGAAGGACGTCAGCGACCGTCCCAACCCGTTCGCTCAGGTCGACAAGCCGGTGCCGAGCGCGCCGAGCAAGCCCCTGGCCCACGTTGACAGCCAGCGTGATGACTCGGCGTTCCTCAACCAGCGTCGCCTGTCGCTGCCGGGCAAGCTGACCGACCGCCTGCTGGCAGGCATCGTGCCGTCCGCCGAAGCCGCGACCGGCGTGGATGGCCAGCCGCTGGCAAAGAACGACTGGGTTCCGGCCAGGTCCTTCGCCGCCCCGAACGACAAGGCCCTGAGCCTGAATGGCAGCGACGCCATCACCGGTCGCCGTCTGGCCCAGCCGCCGCTGGCGCCGGGCAAGGCCGCGTTCAGTTCGCCGCAGGAGTTCGTCGCCACCATGCTGCCGATGGCCGAGCAGGCCGCCGAGAAACTGGGCGTCGACGCCCGTTACCTGGTGGCCCAGGCCGCCCTGGAAACCGGCTGGGGCAAATCCATCATTCGCCAGCAGGACGGCTCCAGCAGCCACAACCTGTTCGGCATCAAGACCCACAGCAACTGGGACGGCGAGTCCGCCCGGGTGCTGACCACCGAGTACAAGGGCGGCAAGGCCGTGAAGGAAGCGGCCTCGTTCCGCGCCTACGAGTCCTACGCCCACAGCTTCGATGACTACGTGCGTTTCCTGCAGGGCAATGGCCGTTACCAGGAAGCGCTGAGTTCCACCGATAACCCAGAGCAGTTCGTGCGCGAGTTGCAGCAGGCCGGTTACGCCACCGACCCGCAGTACGCCCGCAAAGTGGCGCAGATCGCTCGGCAAATGCAGACCTATCAAGCCGTGGCTGCTGCCGATAGCCCCACCACAAGGAGTTGAGGCTGAACAATGGCTAGCTTATTGAACATCGGCCTGTCGGGCCTGTCGGCACACAAGACGTCGTTGGCGGTCACCGGCCACAACATCACCAACGTCAATACGCCCGGCTTCTCCCGCCAGGAGACGATTCAGGCCACGCGCAACCCGCAGTTCACCGGGGCGGGCTTTGTCGGCTCGGGTACCACCCTGGTCGATGTTCGGCGCATCTACAACGAATTCCTCAATACCCAGGTGCGCAGCAGCACGGCGCTCAACAGCGACGTGCAATCCTACCTGGGGCAGATCAACCAGCTCGACTCGCTGCTGGCCGGCAGCACCACGGGGATCACCCCGAGCATCCAGAAGCTCTTCGCGTCTCTGCAGACCGCTGCGGAAGACCCTGCCAATATTCCGGCACGTCAGTTGGTGTTGTCCGAGGCCGAGGGCCTGGCCAAGCGCTTCAACACCATGTACGACCGGCTGAACGAGCAGAACGCCTTCCTCAACAAGCAGTTGTCGGCGGTCACTGACCAGGTCAACCAACTGGCTACCTCGATTGCCGGCTACAACGAGGCGATCGCCGTGGCCTCGGCCAACGGCCAGGCGCCGAACGACCTGCTGGACGCTCGCGAAGAAGCAGTGCGCAAGCTGTCGACCTTCGTTGGCGTCACCGTGGTGCCCCAGGACCAGAACAGCTACAACCTGTTCATCGGCTCCGGCCAGCCGCTGGTGGTGGGCGCCCAGGCCTCGCGCCTGGAGGTGGTGCCCGGCACCGCCGACCCGTTGCGCGCCGAAGTGCAGTTCGTCAGCGGCAACTCCCGGCAGGGCGTGACCTCGCAGATCACCGGCGGCGAGCTGGGTGGCTTGCTGCGTTACCGCGAAGATGTGCTCGATTCCAGCATGAACGCCATCGGTCGCCTGGCGATGTCGGTGACCGACCAGTTCAACCGCCAGATGGGCCAGGGGCTCGACCTCAACGGCAACTTCGGCAAAGGGCTGTTCCGCCCGATCAACGACCCGTTGCTGGTCGGCCAGCGCAGCCTGGCGCGGGTCGGCAACAGCGACACCTCGGCCAACCTCAACGTACTGATCACCGACACCACGCAGCTGACCACCAGCGACTACGAGGTGGAGTTCAACAGTGCCACCGGCTACACCGTGCGCCGGATGTCCGACGGTACCAACTTCGGCCCGTTCGACATCACCAGCGTGCCGCCGGCAGAGATCGATGGCTTCACCCTGAACATCGCGGCCGGCACCTTCGCCGACGGTGACAAGTTCCGCCTGATGCCGACCCGCAACGCCGCTGGCGATATCCGGGCGGACATGAAGCGCCCGGAAGAGCTGGCCTTCGCCGGTCCGCTCAAGGCCGAGAAGAGCCCGGCCAACACCGGGACCGGCACCATCAACCAGCCCAGCCTGGTCACCGAAATCGACATCTATGACCCGGTGGCGCGAGCCAACCTGGAGACCAGCCTGCGCAACGCGCCGCCGCTGCGGATCGTCATGGGCGCGGCCGGTGGGGCCTCGCAGACCTATGAAGTGGTCGACATCAACGGCAACGTGGTCGACACCGGCAGCATCACCCCCGGCCAGAACAACACCGTGAAGATCACCGTGCCGGCGAGCGCAGGGCCACCCCCGGTGCCCAGCAGCTTCGAGTACGAGGTGACGATCAACGGCCGTCCGACGGCGGGCGACAACTTCTCGGTGGCGTTCAACACCAACGGCGTGTCGGACAACCGCAACGCCCAGAAGCTGGCGGACCTGCAAGGCAAGACGGTGATCGGTATCAACCCGGCCTCCCCGGAAACCACTGGCGCCAGTTTCACCGACGCCTATGGCGATCTGGTGGAGCGGGTGGGGACCCTGACCAGCCAGGCCCGGGTCGACGGCGAGGCCACCGGGTCTATCCTCAAACAGGCCACCGACAACCGGGACTCGGTCTCGGCGGTGAACCTCGACGAGGAGGCGGCGAAGCTGATCCAGTTCGAGCAGTACTACCAGGCGTCAGCCCAGATCATTCAAGTTGCGCGCAACTTGTTCGATACGTTGATCAACACGTTCTGATGATTCCGTTCCCTGGTCATCAGGGCAGAGAGGGCGGCGGTGCACACGCCGCCCGCTAATGAGGTTACGTTCATGGTCATGCGCATTTCGTCCGTACAGGCGTTCAACAATGGGGTTGGCGGCCTGGGACGCAACTACTCCAACCTGATCCGCACCCAGGAGCAGATCAGCAGCGGCAACCGCATCCTGACGCCGGCCGATGATCCGGTCGCCTCGGTGCGCCTGCTGCAGCTCGAGCAGCAGCAAGCCATGCTCGGCCAGTACAAGAGCAACCTGACGGCGGCCAAGAACAGCCTGACCCAGGAAGAAACCACCCTCAACTCGGTCACCGGGGTGCTGCAGCGCGTGCGTGAGCTGGCCGTGCGTGCCGGTGGCGGTGCGCTGTCGGCGGAAGACCGTCGCTCCATCGCCCAGGAGCTGGAGCAGCGCGAGAACGAGCTGCTCAATCTGATGAACAGCAAGAACGCCCGGGGCGAGTACCTGTTTGGCGGTTTCCTGGGCAAGACCGAGCCCTTCCAACGCAACCCGGACGGCACCTATTCCTACCTCGGTGACGAGGGCCAGCGCAGCCTGCAGGTGGCGGGCTCCACCCAGGTGGCCATCAACGACAATGGCAAGAGCCTGTTCGAAGACGTGACCAATGCCAACCGGGTGTCCGGCAACGGCGGCGTCAACAACGCCAACCTGCCGACGCCGCCGCTGCCGGCGACCAACATCCCGGGTGTGCCGGCCAACGAACAGCGGGTGTTCATGTCCCCGGGCCTGGTGGAAAACGAAAGCGACTTCAACAACGCCACCAACGGTTTCCGCAGTGGCGAGCCCTATTCCCTGACCTTCGTCAGCGGCAAGGAATTTCGCATGTACGACGCCAACGGCGTCGACGTGACCTCGGAAATCGCCGGCGGCGGGGTCATCGACCCGAACGCCAGCGGCGGCAACACCATCAACTTCCGCGGTATTCGCTTCCAGCTCGACGTGGTGCTCAAGGAAGGGGACAACGCCCAGGACCTGGACAATCTGGTGGCCGACATCCAGCCACCGGCGTTGCCGGGTTCGCCGGGCCTGGGGACCCACAGTTTCACCCTGGGAGTCGCACCCACCGAATTTGCCGTGACCCGCTCCTCGACCAACGCCCCAGGCGCGGTGATGAGCCCGGCCAGCCCGGCCATCGCCACACCGGCGGATCAGGCGGACTTCAACGCGCGCTTCCCGACCTCCGGGGTGATGCTGCGTTTCAACGGCACCGATTACGAGGTCTACTCGCAGCCGTACAAGGCCGGTAATCCGGTATTGGCCACCGCGCCGGTAACGGCGGGGCCCCCGGACACCATCAACGTGTTCGGGGTGAGCCTGGAGGTGACCGGCACGCCGGCGACCGGGGACCAGTTCGCGGTGCAGCCGCAGTTCCAGGAGCAGCGCAGCATCCTCAACACCATCTCCCGGCTGCGCCAGACCCTGGAGGCCTCGCCGGGCTCCCAGGCCGGCAACTTCGCCGTTCGCGACGAGGTCGCCATCGCCCTGAAGAACCTCGACAACGGCATGGGCCAGGTGCACGAAGTCCACACGGAAATCGGCGCTCGCCTCAACCTCATCGACACCACCGAGATCGACAACGAGGACGTGACCCTGGTCAACAAGTCCGTGCAGGCCGATCTGCGCGAGCTGGACTACGCCGAAGCGCTCTCCAGGTTGTCGTTCCAGACCATCATCCTGGAGGCCGCGCAGCAGAGCTACGTGAAGATCGCCGGGTTGAACCTGTTCAACCAGTTGCGCTAGCACGCGTTCTTATTGGCGCTACCCGGCGATATAGCCTATTGATGGCTACATCCCGGGCTTGCTAATTGGTAGCCTTGGCAGCAGGACTGATTCAGCGCCGGATGAGCCCCTGCCGATTCCCGTTCGCCCGGGGTCGAGCGAGGGGGACGACCTGCGTTGTGACCTGATGATTTTCCGGCCTCTGCGAATGGGGTTCAATGCAGTATCTGGCAGTACCTTTGCCCGCAAGGAGAGTGAGAATGAAGGCTGTGATCCTGGCTGGTGGCCTGGGTACCCGCATCAGTGAGGAATCGCACCTCAAGCCCAAGCCGATGATCGAGATCGGTGGCAAGCCGATCCTCTGGCACATCATGAAGCAGTACTCGGCCCATGGCATTCAGGACTTCGTGATCTGCCTGGGCTACAAGGGGTACGCGATCAAGGATTTCTTCGCCAACTACTTCCTGCGCACCTCGGACGTCACCTTCGACATGCGCAACAACCAGATGGATGTTCATCAGAACTACAGCGAGCCCTGGCGGGTGACCCTTGTCGATACCGGCGAGGAGACCATGACCGGGGGACGCCTGCGTCGGGTCGGGCGTTTTCTCGAACAGGACGAGGCGTTCTGCTTCACCTACGGTGACGGTGTCACCGACTTGAACATCAGCGCATTGGTCGCCTTTCACAAGCAGCACGGCAAGCACGCCACCGTGACCGCCGTACAGCCGCCGGGACGCTACGGCGCCCTGGCGCGTGACGGGAACCAGGTCACGGGCTTCGTCGAAAAACCGCTCGGGGATGGTGGCTGGATCAATGGTGGTTTCTTTGTCCTGTCTCCCAAGGTGCTGCCCTACATCACAGGTGACTCCACCTCCTGGGAGTCTGACCCGCTCGACAGCCTGGCACGCGAAGGCCAGTTGATGGCGTTCCAGCACGAAGGCTTCTGGCACCCGATGGACACGTTGCGCGACAAGAATTACCTGGAGCAACTGTGGCAGAGCGGAGAGGCCCCGTGGAAGCAGTGGAGCTGAGTCCCGAATTCTGGTTCGGCAAGCGCGTTCTGCTGACCGGGCATACCGGTTTCAAGGGGGGCTGGCTGGCGCTCTGGCTGCAGAGCTGGGGCGCCCAGGTCACCGGCTTTGCGTTGGCGCCTGCGACCCGCTTCAGCCTGTTCGAACTGGCGCGTGTCCATGAGGGTATCGACAGCCGCATCGGCGACCTGCGCGATCTGCCCGCGCTGCAACAGGTTATGGCCGATGCGCAACCGGAGATCATCCTGCACCTGGCCGCACAGCCGCTGGTGCGTGAAGGCTACAGCGATCCACTGGGTACATACGCCACGAATGTGATGGGTACGCTGCACCTGCTCGAGGCCATGCGCCGGACTGGCGGCGTGCGTGCGTGCGTCGTGGTGACCACCGACAAGGTGTACGCCAACAACGAATGGGCCTGGCCTTACCGGGAAAACGAGCCACTGGGCGGCCATGACCCCTACAGCAGCAGCAAGGCGTGCTGCGAACTGCTGAGCCAGTCCTATGCCGCGTCCTATTTTCCAGCGGCTCGTCACGCCGAACATGGCGTGGCCATGGCAACGGCGCGTGCCGGGAATGTCCTGGGCGGCGGCGATTTCTCTGCCGATCGGCTGGTGCCCGATGTGCTGGCGGCCTGGTCGCGGGGCGAGCCGGTGACCTTGCGCTACCCGCAGGCCGTACGTCCCTGGCAGCATGTGTTGGAGCCGTTGGCCGGCTACCTGCAATTGGCCCAGGGCCTGTACGAGCAGGGGCCCGCGATGGCCGGCGCCTGGAATTTCGGCCCCAGCGATGCCGACACCTGTAACGTCGGTGACGTGGTGGCGCGCCTGGCCCATTGCTGGCCGCAGGCCGCCGGGCTGAAGATCGAGCCGAGCGAACTGCATGAGGCCGGGCTGCTGCGGCTGGACAGCAGCCGCGCCCGGCAGTTGCTGGGCTGGCAACCGCACTGGTCATTGGACGAATGCCTGCGACGCACCGTCGATTGGCACACGGCCTGGCAGCGGGGCGACGATATGCGCGTGGCGACCCTGGCGCAGTTGGCCGACTACCGAGGGCAAGCATGAGCGACCTGCACATGATCGAACTGCCTTTGCAGGGGCTGTTTGCCGTGCAACACAAGGTTCATCAGGACACGCGTGGCCGCTTCGCCAGGCTGTTTTGCGAAGGCAGCCTGCAGGGGCTGGGCCAACCGTTCCACGTGCGGCAGATCAACCAGTCGCTGACCCATGAGTGCGGCACCGTGCGTGGCTTGCACTTCCAGTACCCACCGCATGCCGAGAGCAAGCTGATCACCTGCCTGAAAGGGGCCGTCTGGGACGTGGCGGTGGACGTGCGCGAGGGATCACCGACCTTCCTGCGCTGGCACGCCGAGCGCCTGGAGGCCGGCGACGGCCGCAGCCTGTTGTTGCCACCCGGCTTCGCCCATGGTTTCCAGGTACTGAGCGAGGACGCCGAATTGCTCTACCTGCACAGCGCCGACTTCACGCCGGGACATGAAGGGGGGCTGTCCGCCGCCGACCCGCGCATCGCCATCGACTGGCCGCTGTCCGTGAAGAATCTGTCCACCCGCGATGCCAGCCATCCTCCGGTGGATGAGCATTTCCAAGGAGTCCGTCTATGAACTGCCGTGGTTGCGGGGCGCCCTTGCACCTGCCGCTGATCGATCTGGGCACGGCGCCACCGTCCAACGCCTACATCAGCCCCGAGCAGTTGAACCAGGCCGAGCAGTGGGTGCCGCTGCGGGTGCTGGTCTGCGATGCCTGCTGGCTGGTACAGACCGAGGATTACCGCAGCGCCGACAGCCTGTTCGATGCCGACTATGCCTATTTCAGCTCCTACTCCAGCAGTTGGCTGGCCCATGCCGAGCGCTACGTCGCCGCGATGAGCGAGCGCTTTGCCCTGGGGGCCCACAGCCGGGTGGTGGAAGTCGCCGCCAATGATGGCTACCTGCTGCAGTACGTGGCGGCGCGGGGCATTCCCTGCCTGGGCATCGAACCGACCGCCAGCACCGCACGGGCGGCGCGGGAGAAGGGGCTGGAGATTCGCGAGCTGTTCTTTGGCGAGCAGGTCGGGCAACAGCTGGCAGCCGAAGGCTGGGGTGCCGACCTGATCGCGGCCAACAACGTGCTGGCTCACGTACCGGACATCAATGACTTCCTTCGCGGTTTTGTCGCCTTGCTCAATCCGAATGGGGTGGCCACCTTCGAGTTTCCCCACCTGCTGCGCCTGGTGGAGGAACACCAGTTCGACACGATTTACCACGAACACTATTCCTACTTGTCGCTGACGGCCGTGCAGACGTTGTGCGCGGCCAATGGCCTGGTCGTGTTCGATGTCGAGGAGCTGCCGACACACGGTGGCTCGCTGCGGGTGTTCGCGCAGCGAAGCGACGGCGTGCAGCCTGTATCGACGGCAGTCGGTGCGCTGCTGGCTCGGGAGGAGGCACGGGGAGTCAAGACCCAGGCCTTCTACGCGAGCCTGTCCCCGGCGGCTGCGCGCATCAAGTTCGAGTTGCTGCGCTTTCTGCTCCAGGCCAAGGCCGAGGGCAAGACCGTGGTGGGGTACGGTGCGGCGGCCAAGGGGAGCACCTTGCTCAACTATGCTGGTGTACGTGATGACCTGCTGGCGTGGGTGGCCGATGCCAACCCCCACAAGCAGGGCAAGTTTCTGCCAGGCAGCCGCATTCGGATCGTAGAGCCTGAGCAGATCGCCATCGAAAAACCGGATTATGTGCTGGTGCTGCCGTGGAATTTGCGCAGCGAAGTTTCAGAACAGCTCAGCTATGTACGCAGTTGGGGCGGCAAGCTGGTGATCGCGATGCCAGACATTCAGGTGTGGTAAGACAGACTGGCGCCCGCGCATTCAAAGGAGAAGCGTATGAGCAATGAGAAGTTCGAGATTGAGCAGCTGCTGCCAGCGTTGCGCGCGATTGGCGGGAACGAGGCGGCGCGGGAAAAATTTCTGGTGCTCTGCAAGGCCATTGAAAAGGACCTGACGGACTACCCGGGTGTCGTGCGCGACGACGTTGTCGGCCCGCTGGTCGACGCCTTGCACGACGAGGACACGGTGGTGCGCAAGGTGCTGTCCGACGGTGCCGTGTTCGATTTTCTCTACCGCACGAAGATCGCGCGCGATTTTGTCCTCAGTACGCCAGCCATCCCTGATCATGTCTGGGAGCCGCAAACCACCAAGCTCCTCGTTCATCTGGCGAAATCCTGCTCGGATGTGCTGGTGGGTGGGGCGTATTTTGGCGATCAGGTCGTGCTCATGGCGCGTGCCATGCAGGCTGGGAACGGCCGTTGCCATGCGTTCGAGCCGAACAAGGACCAGTTCGCCATGTTGCGTCATAACGCACAACTGAACGGACTCCAGAACATCCAGGGCTGGCAGATGGGGTTGTGGTCCGAGAGCAGTGCGCAGTTGCGCCTGGTCGGCAACGACTCGTTTGCGTATTCCGAACTGGCGACCGGGGACGCTGAAGACAGTTTCTCCACCGTCACCATCGATGATTATTGCCGTGAGCACGGCGTTGAGCGCCTCGGGCTGATCATGCTCGATATCGAGGGGGCGGAAAGCAAGGTGTTGAACGGTGCCATCGAGCAGCTCTCACGTCCGGCCCCCGAGGCGCCGAGCATTGTCTTTGAAGTGCACCGGCATTATGTCGACTGGTCCGAGGGGCTGGATAAAACGCCGATTGCGCGTTTCCTGTCCGACCTCGGCTACACGCTGTATGCGATCCGTGACTTCAACTCGAACACGGACATGCGCGGCCGCCCGGTTGAGCTGGTCCCGGTAGACGACGTCTATCTGGAAGGCCCGCCCCATGGCTTCAACGTGCTCGCCGTCAAGGACCCCAAGGTGCTGACGGGGCTCCCGGTGGTCTACTGCCCAGGTGTCAGTCCAAAACTGCTGTGGCACAAGAACCCGCTGCTGCACCATCCGCTGAACTGAGCACCGCGATGCACTTTACTATTCTGGGGGCCGGGGGCTTTGTCGGGTCGCACCTGCTCAAGCGGCTGCAGGAACAAGGCAGCACGGTGTACGCCCCGGCTCGACATGACGAAAGCTGGCTGAAAGAAGACCTTGGCCATGTCTTCTACTGTGCCGGATTGACCAATGACTACCATGCCCGTCCCTTCGATACCGTGGAGGGGCATGTGTCACTGCTGGCCCGTCTGCTGCGGGAAGGGCGCTTCGAACGCCTGGTCTACCTGTCTTCCACCCGTCTGTATGACTCCTTGGAGGAGGGCGTCGGAGAGGAAGCGGCGGTGCTGCGCCTGGATCCGACGAGCCCCCGGCACCTGTATGACCTGTCCAAGGCGCTGGGGGAAAACCTCTGCCTGACCCAGTCGGCAGGTCGAGCCTGCGTGGCACGTTTGTCCTGTGTCTACAGCGATGCGCTTAAGGAAGGCGGGTTTCTCGCGCAGGTGCTACCCAGAGCGGCGACGGGCGAGTCGTTTGCCATCGAGAGCTCGCCGTATTTCACCCGCGATTATGTGCATGTCGAGGACGTGGTGAGCATGCTGTGCACACTGCTGGTAAATGATGCGCAGGGTATCTACAACGTCGCCGCAGGCAGCAACACCGACAATGCAGACCTGCTGGACGCCATACGGGCGCACACGGGCAGCCTGATAAGCTGCAGCCATCGGCAACGCCAACTGGCGGCACCGGTGTCCATCGACAAGGCGCAACGCGATTTTGCATACCGGCCGCGGCAACTGCTCGACCACCTGCCAGCCATGCTCGAACACTTGCGCAGGAGCCCCCATGAAGCTTAAGGGTACGGACCGCACCGGTTTGCTGGACTACCTGTGCCAACAGTTGAATACCTTCTTTCCCGATGGTGCCGTGGTGCGACCCGAGCTCGATCGTCACCTGGACGAGGGATTGGCGCGGGTAGGACGTTGTATCAATGGCGTACGGGTCTGGCAGCAGGACAGCTTCGATTACTTGCATTCCACCCAATACACGTTGTTTCTCTATTACCTGTCCAACTCGATCTGGCGCGCCGATGGCGATTTACGGGTGTGCGCCAAGCTGTTCTACCTGAACAAGACGCTGAACGGCATCGACATGTTTTATGAGATCGAGATGCCGGAGGTGTTCTTCATCGGCCATTCCGTGGGCATCGTGCTGGCCAAGGCGACCTATGGCGAATTCCTCGTGCTGTACCAGAATTCAACCGTTGGAAAGAACCACGGTGTGGCGCCGGTGCTCGGCGAAGGGGTCATCCTGTACCCCAATACGGCGATCATTGGTCGCTGTCATGTCGGCGCGGGTAGCATCATCTCGCAAGGCGTCAGTGTCATTAATACGGATCTTCCCGGAGGCACCTGCGTGTACCAGGGCGCTGAAGGACGGCTGGTGATGAAACCGCCGAAACACGACATCCTTTCCGATTTTTTCCGGTTATGAGAGGCCGTGTCGTTGCAGCCGATAACGTTGGCTGCCTGATTGATTTCCATCCTGTCTCGCGACTGTTTTCCCGCTCTGCCTGGGGAGACGAGAATGCGCTGGCCTGTGAAGTGGGGTTGCCGTTGCAAAAGGTTATAGTGCCGAAAAAAGATAGCGGGGATTGGCGATGAACGGTGTGCTGGTGAGACATGATCTGACGTTGCTGGTTTGCACGCACGGGCGCCCGGAATTCCTGCAGCGATCCTTGCTGTACTACGCCGGCCTGGAAGTGGACCTGATTGTGCTGGATTCATCGGCCGTCTCGTCGGCAGACAGTTGCGCGCCCTACGCGAATGTCCAGTACGTCCACTGTCCGGAACTGGGCTATCAGGGCTTCAAGGACAAGTTGAAGAAAGGGGTGTCGCTCGTTCGCACGCCTTACATGGTGTTCGTCTCAGACGATGATTTCGTTCTGCATGACGCCTTTGCCGAGTCGGTGGCATTCCTCAAGAACCATCCTGACTACGGTGTGTGCCACGGCTATTGCCTGATGTACCTGCCGGAAGCCGACAAGGTCCACTACTTCCTGCGGGACAAGAAGGTCGTTGAAGACTTTTCCAGTGATGTGCCGGGCGAGCGTCTGCTGTCCTTCATGGCGAATTACATTCCGCCGTGGTACGCGGTTTCGCGAACCGACATCATCAAGGCGTGGTACGACGAAATTCCTGACGAGATGGGCATGGAGTTTCAGGAGTTCGGCCACGCGTTCTACCTGCTGATTCGCGCCAAAGCGAAAATCCTCAACAGACCCTACGTGATCCGGGAGATCAACTACCCGGTTTCTGACCACTGCACGGACCTGCTGGCTGCGCTCGTTGCCGAGTCGGGTGCGTTGAGCCAGGAGCGCGAGCGCTTCCGGGACTTCATGGGCCCGCTGCTCGATGGCATGGGCTTTCCCTCTTCCGTGGCCAATCGCCTCATCGGCGGAGCGATCGAGTCGCTGGCAACCTGCCTCGCCAACCAGCACTCGTTGACTGCCAAGGAAATATTCCACTCCGAATGGGCGGTCTTCTCCGACAAGCCCGCGTGGCGTTTCCAGCCAGAGCAGTTTGTTGAAATGCCGTTCTATAACCGGCATTTCTTCAACGTCCTGGAGGTGCTGGACCTGTTGATGCGTGTACGGCCAGTCGGAAAGCTGCAGGTCAGTCAACTGAAGGATGTCCTCGTCGAGCAGGACGCCTTGCTGGAGGAGGGTGCCTCAGCCGACCCTCAAGATCCTGGGTTCAGAGCCCGGCTGGAAACCGCGTTCGGGAAAAACCCGTTTCACCCGGAGTTGGCCAGTCTGTTCGCGCGTATCACCGAGTCGGCGGACCTGGCGGCATGGAGCCGGCTCCTGGCGGGGGCGACGCAGGTCGGCAACAAATTTGCCCGTCTGGCCTCCCTGAATGAAGGGGACACGCCGCGGCATACGTCCGTGGACAATATTCAACAGTGGCTGTCGCACCGGCAGGCGACCCCGGTTCAGCGTGATTTCATCGCCAGTTACCTGAAAGAGCAGAAAGCCGTACGCATCACGGTGTACGTCCTCGATCTGGCGGGCGACTCGGATGGTCTGATGAAGACGATCAAGAGTTTGGTTGGCGACGACCAACTGCAGGTCATGCTGAATATCGTTGTCCTGACCATGGCCGACGCACCCGGGACGCAAGTGGATGACAAGCTGCATTTTGTCCGCATCGCCTCCCGCAACCCGGTCGAACTGCTCAACGAGTTGGTGGCCGACGGCACCGGTGATTGGCTCATGCTGGTTCGGGCGGGCGAGGTGTTCACCGCCAGCGGCCTGATGATGGCCGTACTCGAGCTGGCGGGCGTGCCGGATGATTGCCGGGCGGTGTACGGCGATGAGCTGCAACGTTTGCCGGATGGTTCTCTCGGCGCCGTTTTCCGGCCGGATTTCAACCTGGACATGCTGCTCAGCATGCCGGCGATCCTGTCCCGGCATTGGCTGTACCGACGCGATTGCCTGATTGCCGCGGGCGGGTTCGATGCCCAGTACGACGAGGCCCTGGAGTTCGAGCTGCTGTTGCGGCTGCTCGAGCAGGGGGGCATGGTCGGGCTGGGGCATATCAGCGAGCCACTGGTCATTTCTGAAGCGTCGCCACTGGCGGATAACGCGCAAGAGCTGTCTGCCATCACGCGCCACCTGGCCAGGCGTGGCTATGAGAACGGGACGGTGCGCGAAGCGCTGCCGGGGCGTTACCGGATCAACTACGGCCACCCGGCCCAGCCGCTGGTCTCCATCATCATTCCGACCAAGGATCAGTTGCCGATCCTGCAGCGCTGTGTCGAGAGCCTGCTGGAGAAAACCACCTACGCCCACTACGAGCTGCTCATCGTCGACAACGCCAGCGAAACGCCGGAGGCCAAGGCCTGGCTGGTGGGTGTCGAGAGCATGGGGGAGGAGAAGGTGCGGGTGCTTCGCTACCCACACCCCTTCAACTACTCGGCCATCAACAACATGGCGGCCAGGGAAGCGCGGGGCGAATACCTGGTCCTGTTGAACAACGACACGGCGGTCATCAGCGAGTCCTGGCTGGATGAGCTGCTCAACCATGCGCAACGGCCCGAGGTCGGCATCGTTGGCGCCAAGCTGCTTTACCCGGACGCACGCATCCAGCATGCGGGTGTGCTCCTGGGGTTGCGGGGGCCGGCTGACCATCCGTTCATCGGCGAGGCCATCGATGCCGCGGGTTACATGCACCGCCTGCAGGTGGATCAGAACTACAGCGCGGTCACGGCGGCGTGCCTGATGATTCGCAAGGACATCTATGAGGAAGTGGGCGGCCTGGATGAGGTCCGCTTCAAGGTCTCCTATAACGACATCGACTTGTGCCTGAAGGTACGTGAGCTCGGTTACCTGACGGTCTGGACGCCGCACGCGGTGGTGCTGCATGAAGGCAGCGTCAGCCAGACCAAGGTCGACACCAGTGCCCAGGAGGCCAAGCGCAAGCGCTTCGTCGCTGAGCAGGACGCCATGTACGAGAAATGGCTGCCCGTGCTGGCCGCTGACCCGGCCTACAACCGCAACCTGTCGTTGTCGGGCCCGGGCTTCGAGCTGGAGACGGACCCTGGACTGACCTGGCGCCCGCTCTCGTGGCGGCCGGTGCCGGTGGTCCTGGCTCACCCGGCGGACCCCTGGGGCTGCGGCAACTACCGGGTCATCAAGCCGTTCCAGGCGCTGCAACGGGAAGGCCAGGTCGACGGCCTGCTTTCCGAGGGGCTGCTGCAGGTGGTCGATCTGCAGCGTTTTGACCCGGATGTGCTGGTCCTGCAGCGGCAGCTGGGCGAGGAGCGCCTGGAGGCGATGAGCCGGATCAAGGCTTTCTCCCGGGCGTTCAAGGTGTATGAGCTGGACGACTACCTGCCCAACTTGCCCATCAAGAGCCTGCACCGGGAGCACATGCCCCGGGATGTGCTCAAGTCCCTGCGCCGCGGTCTGAGCTTCGTCGACCGCTTCGTGGTGTCCACGGCGCCGCTGGCGGACGCCTTCAGCGGCCTGCACGACGACATCCGGGTGGTCGAGAACCGCCTGCCGGTGGAGTGGTGGAAGGGCCTAAGCAGTCAGCGCCGCCGCGGCCGCAAGCCGCGGGTCGGCTGGGCCGGCGGGGTCAGCCACACGGGGGATCTGGAGCTGATCGCCGATGTGGTCAAGGAACTGGCCTCCGAGGTGGAGTGGGTGTTCTTCGGCATGTGCCCGGAAAAAATTCGCCCTTACGTTCATGAAGTTCACCGCGGCGTCGATATAGACCTGTACCCGGCCGCGCTCGCCGCCCTGGACCTGGACCTGGCGCTGGCGCCCGTTGAGCGAAACCTGTTCAACGAGTGCAAAAGCAACCTGCGTCTGCTGGAGTACGGGGCCTGTGGCTTTCCGGTCGTCTGCAGTGATCTGCTGTGCTACCAGGGTGATCTGCCGGTCACGCGGGTGAAGAACCGCTTCAAGGATTGGGTGGACGCGATTCGTGCGCACATCTATGACCTGGATGCGACGGCCCGGATGGGCGATGAGCTGCGGTCGCAGGTGTATCGCGACTGGATGCTCGAAGGGACCAATGTCGATGCCTGGCGCAAGGCCTGGCTCCCCGACTGAGTGCCCTTGGCGTCCTGGCACAGGGCCAGGGCGCCAGCTTCCGGCCTCTTCAACAGGGGCGGTGATTGCAAAAGGCCTGTCGGAAACACGGCAAACAGGCAGAATTTCTGGTTTTCTTTAGTTAACTCTCTGTTTTGGCTAAAGAAAAAATCTTCGAAGAATCTCCCTAAAGCTCCCCAAAAGACCGCCGATACAAAGATCGAATGCGAACTTTATGGGGCGTCTGAGCAATGCAGGCCCGGAGCTCGCAAGCTCAGACAAACTAATTCAGGTCCTTTGGAGGAAATCACCATGGCCCTTACCGTCAATACCAACGTTGCCTCGCTGAACACTCAGCGTAACCTCAATAGCTCTTCCAAAGGCCTGGACACTTCGCTGCAGCGCCTGTCCACCGGTTATCGCATCAACAGCGCCAAAGACGACGCTGCTGGCCTGCAGATCACCAACCGCCTGACCAGCCAGATCAACGGCCTGACCGTTGCCGGCCGTAACGCCCAGGACGGTATCTCCCTGGCGCAGACCGCTGAAGGTGCTCTGCAACAGTCGACCGGTATCCTGCAGCGTATGCGTGACCTGGCCCTGCAGTCCGCCAACGGCTCCAACGGTGCGACCGAGCGTGCGGCACTGCAAGGTGAAGTGGCTCAGCTGCAACAGGAACTGAACCGTATTTCCGACACCACCAGCTTCGGCGGTCGCAAGATCCTCGACGGCAGCTTCGGTTCGCAGAGCTTCCAGGTCGGTGCCAACGCCTACGAAAACATCAACGTTTCGATCGGCTCCGCAGCAACCGACCGTATCGGTATCAACCGTGTGACCACTTCGGGTGGTGCCGCAGGCGCCATCGCCAGCGGTGCTGCGTTCAGCGCCACTTCCGGCAGTGCTTACACCTCCACCGGCTTCAGCATCACCTCCAAGCTGTCCGACGGCGCAGAAGCCATCGCGCTGACCGCCAGCGGTTCGGCCAGTGAAGTGGCCAAGTCCATCAACGCCAAGAGCGACACCACCGGCGTGACCGCCAATGCCCGCACCGTGGCGACCCTGGGTGGTTTCGCGGCTACCGGTACCATCTCCTTCTCGCTCTACGGTGCCAACAGCAAGACCGTTGAGACCGACAAGTCGACCGTTTCGGCGGTGGTCTCCGACACGAGCGACCTGCAGGCCCTGGCTGACGCGATCAACAAGGAAACTGGCAAAACCGGTATCTCCGCTGTTTCCAAAGGCTCGACCATCGAGCTGGTCAACGACCGCGGTGACGCGATCATGATCCGTGAGGCGTCGCAAGCCGCTACACTGACCGCGCGTGACTTCAAGAATGAAAACAACGTGGGTACTGCTGCTACCATCGCAGCGGGCGGCGGTGCACGGGTCGACGGTCAGGTTCAGCTTGAAGCTGCCGATGCGTTCCAGGTAACCGGGACCACTGGTGGTCTGGGTAACGCGACCTTCAGTGCCCTGGACTCGGTCAAGGACATCGACATCAGCACGGCTACCGGTGCTCAGGACGCTCTGGGTATCATCAACGGTGCGATCTCGAACATCGACAGCCAGCGCGCCCAGCTCGGTGCGGTGCAGAACCGCTTCGAGAACACCATCTCGAACCTGCAGAACATCGCGGAGAACTCGTCTGCTGCCCGTAGCCGGATTCGCGACACCGACTTCGCTGCCGAAACCTCGGAACTGACCAAGAATCAGATCCTGCAGCAAGCCGGCACCGCGATCCTGTCGCAGGCCAACCAGTTGCCGCAGGCTGTTCTGAGCCTCCTCGGCTAAGGTTAGAGGCACTAGACTGCGGGGAGACGGGCTCAGCCTTTCTCCCCGCTTCCTCATTGTGAGGTGAAAAAATGGACGTCAGTTCAATCAAGAATTCGCTCAACCCTACCGCGGCTGCCGGCACCAAGCTCGACCGAGCCCCCGCCAGCGGCAAGCCCTCGGACAGCGAGGCGGCCAGCGAGCAAGTCGCCGGCAAGGCCAGCGAGACGGAGCAGGGGGCGGCAACAACCCGTGACCAGGTAGAGGCGGCAGTCGCCACCATCCAGGATTTCGTCCAGTCGGTTCGCCGTGACATTAACTTCTCCCTGGAAGAGGGCAGCGGTCGGGTCGTGGTGAAGGTGACGGACAGTGGCTCAGGTGACGTGATTCGGCAGATTCCTTCGGAAGAAGCGCTGCAGCTCGCGGAGAATCTCTCGGAAGTTCGTAGTCTGTTGTTCAAGGCCGAAGCCTGACAGGTTGGCATGTCTTTTGATTGTTTAACGCTCCAGACGCGTTAAGAAGTCATAATTTTGGCGAGGTGAACCATGGTTGGAATCTTGGGTTTAGGCGGAAGTAATATTCCGACTGACACGATCATCGCGGCACTTATCGATGCAGAGAGAGCGCCCAAGACCAAACAGCTTGATCGCCTCGAAACCGCGACCACCGCGAAATTTACCGGCTTGGGCCAGCTCAGAGGGGCCCTCAGCACCTTCAAGACGGCCGTTGACGAGCTCAACAAGGCGTCGCTGTTCGACGCCCGCACGGCGTCGAGCTCCAACAGCAGCCTGCTCAAGGTCACGGGCAGCGCAACTGCGCCGGCCGGCGTCTATGATGTCCAGGTCAAGCAATTGGCGTCGGGCAGCAAAGTGGCGCTGCAGGCGGTGCAAGGTGGCGCCGATGCGAAATTCAACAGCGGCACCATGACCATTTCGACCGGCTCGACCAGCATCGATGTCGACATCACGTCGAGCAACAACACCCTGGCGGGTATGCGTGATGCGATCAACGCAGCCGGCAAGGACAGTGGCATCAGCGCCACCATCCAGACCAATGCCGCGGGTTCGCGCCTGGTCCTTACCTCGACCAAGTCCGGCGACGGCAACGACATCAAGGTCGCGGTCACCGAGGACGGCGTGACGACGGGGCCCAATGCATTGACGACCCAGGCCTTCGCGCCGGTCGCGGACCCGGATAAACCGGGCGTCTTCCTGCCACCCAGCCCGACGGGTACTTCGGCGGGCGTGATCACCACTGCCAAATCCGCCAAGTTGACCGTCGACGGGTTCGAGTTGGTGCGCACGTCGAACACCATCACCGATGCCATCGAAGGGGTCACCCTGAACCTGGCGGGCACCCAGTCCAGCACCGACCTGGCCGACGGCAAGACCCTGACGGTCACCGTGGGTGTGGACAAGTCCGGGGTTAAGGGCAGCATCGAAAAGTTCGTCAATGCCTACAACGCCCTGATCACGAAAGCAGCGGAATTGACCGCCGTGGCCGACATGGGCGAGGGCAACGCCCCCGCGACGGCGGCGCTGGTGGGCGACTCGACCGTGCGCAGTGTGCTGGCCAGTTTGCGCAACGAAATGGTCGCGATGACCGGTGACGGCACAATCAAGGCCCTGGCCAACCTGGGTATCAGCTCGAAGTTCTCACCCAATGACAAGTCCGGCACCAATGGCACGTTGATTATCGACAGTGACCAACTCAACGAGGCCCTGGAGAAAAACTTCGATGAACTGGCCGGCTACCTGACGGGTGACAACGGCCTGATGGGACGTTTGAGCAAAACGGCAGACGGCTATTCGAAGTCTGGCGGGGTGATCGAACAGCGTACGGACAGTCTGCAGGGCACGCTCAACAGCATCGACGATCAGCGTGAGGCACTGGCCCTGCGCATCGAACGGTTGCAGGATCGTCTGGTCAAGCAGTACACCGCGATGGAAAGCCTGGTGGCCAGCCTCAATCGCACGGGTGGTGCCCTGGAAACTGCCTTGGCCAACCTGCCCGGCTCCGTGAAGAAGGACTGACCCATGAGCAAGAAGCCGATCGACACCTACAAGCAGGTCAAGACCAGCCAGGAAGTTTCGCCGTACCGCACCGTGAAGTTGTTGCTGGACGGCGCATTCGAGCGCCTGTTGCTGGCCAAGCAGGCCATGAATGAAGGCGACACCGAGATCCGTGGCCTGGCCGTGGGCAGCACCATCACCATCCTGGGCGTGCTGCAGGCCAGCCTGGACAAGGAGCTGGGCGGCGAGATCGCCGAGAACCTCGATGCGCTTTACGACTACATGACCCGCCGCTTGGTGGGGGTGCCGCTGGACGACACCCCGCGTACCCTGGATGAAGTCATGGCGTTGCTGGGCAATATCAAGGACGCCTGGGACGCGATCGGCCCGGAAGTGGAGCCCGCCCTGGCCACCGTGGACTGATTTTTCGTTAAAGCTTTGGTGGCTGACGCCGATACCTAGGGTATCCAGTCAGCAACTCAGTGAGCACGACGATGAACGCCATGGCGGCCCTCAAGCAGTACCAAACCGTCAACACCCAGGCCCAGGCAGTCGATGCCAGCCCCCATCGTCTGATCCAGATGCTGATGGAAGGCGGCCTGACCCGCCTGGCCCAGGCCCGTGGCGCCATTGAGCGCAACCAGGTCGGCCTCAAGGGCGAGCTGATCGGCAAGGCCATCGGCATCATCGCCGGCCTGCGTGCCGCGCTGGACATGGAAGTGGGCGGTGAACTGGCGGAGAATCTGGACGCCCTGTACGAGTACATGATTGCCCGTCTGATGGACGCCAACATGAAAAATGAGGCCGAGCCGCTGGACGAAGTGGCCGGTCTGCTGCGTAATGTGAAGTCCGGGTGGGACGCGATCGGTTGATCGCCCCCGGCGCTTGAGGAGCACATGTCGATGAATTCACCTGTCCAGCGTCTCGAACAGACCGGCAGCGCATTGCGCGTCGCGCTGGCCAATCAGGATTGGTCGGCCATTGGCGAGCTGGATGCACAGTGCCGGCAGGCCATCGATGAAGCGATGGTCGAAGCCGTACAGGACGAAGACCTGCTGCGCACCCGCATGCAGGATCTGCTGGAGCTGTACCGCGAGCTGGTCAGCGTTTGCCAGTCCGAACAGCACCGCATCGCCCAGGAGCTGGTGCAACTGAACCAGGCTCAGCAGGGTGCGAAGGTCTATCAGCTCTTCGGTTGATCGACCCGTGGTGCTTCACCAGGCCTTGCCCGACAGCGGGGCCTGTCGCCCGACACGCTCTGCGTCGGGCACGCCGCCCGTGACGGGCAGGATTTCCCCGCTTCACCTTCCCGCCAGCACAGCCCGTCGGGCGACGCAAAAAATTCACGTCATAAAATTGACTGCGTCCAAAAAATTGACTTTACTACTGGCCAAATGCTGGCGATATCGTGCTTTTGACGCAGCGCTTCTTTCACTCCCGGGATCAGACTGAACACTATGTGGCGTGAAACCAAAATCCTACTGATTGACGATAACAGCGAGCGCCGCCGCGATCTGGCGGTCATCTTGAATTTCCTGGGGGAAGAGCACCTCGCCTGCAGCAGCGACGACTGGCGCGACACGGTCGCTCAGCTGGAGTCCAGCCGGGGTGTGCTGAGCGTCCTGCTCGGTGAGATCAAGGCCAAAGGCGGTGCGGTAGAGCAGCTGAAGCTGCTGGCGGCCTGGGACGAGTTCCTGCCGGTGCTGCTGCTCGACGAGCACGCGCCCGCGGAGTGGCCGGAAGACCTGCGTCGCCGGGTGCTGGCCGCCCTGGAAATGCCGCCCAGCTACAACAAGCTGCTCGATTCCCTGCACCGCGCCCAGGTCTACCGCGAGATGTACGACCAGGCCCGCGACCGCGGCCGCCAGCGTGAGCCCAACCTGTTCCGCAGCCTGGTCGGCACCAGCCGTGCCATCCAGCAGGTCCGGCAGATGATGCAGCAGGTGGCCGATACCGAGGCCAGCGTGCTGATCCTGGGCGAGTCCGGAACCGGCAAGGAGGTGGTCGCCCGCAACCTGCACTACCATTCCAAGCGCCGCGAGGCACCGTTCGTACCGGTCAACTGCGGGGCGATTCCCGCCGAGTTGCTGGAAAGCGAGCTGTTCGGCCACGAGAAGGGCGCCTTCACCGGTGCGATCACCAGCCGTGCCGGCCGCTTCGAACTGGCCAACGGCGGTACGCTGTTCCTCGACGAAATCGGCGACATGCCGCTGCCGATGCAGGTCAAGCTGCTGCGCGTGCTGCAGGAACGCACCTTCGAGCGCGTGGGCAGCAACAAGACGCAGACCGCCGACGTGCGCATCATCGCCGCGACCCACAAGAACCTCGAGAAGATGATCGAGGACGGCAGCTTCCGCGAAGACCTGTACTACCGCCTGAACGTATTCCCCATTGAAATGGCCCCGCTGCGCGAGCGCATCGAGGACATTCCGCTGCTGCTCAACGAGCTGATCTCGCGCATGGAGCACGAGAAGCGCGGTTCCATCCGCTTCAACTCGGCGGCCATCATGTCGCTGTGCCGCCACGACTGGGCGGGCAACGTGCGCGAGCTGGCCAACCTGGTCGAGCGCATGGCGATCATGCACCCCTACGGCGTGATCGGTGTGGGCGAGCTGCCGAAGAAATTCCGCCACGTCGATGATGAAGATGAGCAACTGGCGGCCAGCCTGCGCGACGAGCTGGAAGAGCGCGCCGCCATCGTGGCCGGCCTGCCGGGCCTGGACACGCCGGCCATGCTGCCGCCGGAAGGCCTGGACCTGAAGGACTACCTGGGCAACCTGGAGCAGGGGCTGATCCAGCAGGCACTCGACGACGCCAGCGGTGTGGTGGCCCGTGCCGCGGAGCGCCTGCGCATTCGCCGCACGACCCTGGTGGAGAAAATGCGCAAGTACGGCATGAGCCGCCGCGACGACGAAGGCCAGTTCGACGACTGAGTTCAGTCAGGGCCTTGGCGCCGCGTCCCCCGATAAAGCCGGAGATTTGACACGATCTCCGGCTTTGTTTTTTCAAGCGCCTGTTTCTAAAGAATATTTTTTTAGGCACGGGTATTGCTATCACTCTCGCAACTGACTGTCTTATGACGGCTCGCTGCGCGAGAGATGATATGAACGCCAACACCCAACCGATCCCCACTGCCGAACAGCTGCCATCGGCACCTGTCGAGCAGGCCAGCCGTGCCGGCCTGGAGCAGGCGTTCGCCCTGTTCAACCAGATGTCGACCCAGCTCAGCGAGTCCTACAGCATGCTGGAGGCACGGGTCAGCGAGCTGAAGGGGCAACTGGCCCTGGTCAGTGCCCAGCGCATGCAGGAGCTGGCGGAGAAAGAGCGCCTGGCCCACCGCCTGCAGAGTCTGCTGGACCTGTTGCCGGGCGGGGTGATCGTGATCGATGGCCAGGGCGTGGTGCGCGAGGCCAACCCGGTGGCGCGCAGCCTGCTGGGCCAACCGCTGGTGGGCATGCTCTGGCGCCAGGTCATCGCGCGCAATTTCGCGCCCCGTGAAGACGACGGCCATGAAATTTCCATGAAGGACGGTCGACGCCTGTCGATCGCCACCCGGTCGCTGCACGGCGAGCCGGGCCAACTGGTGCTGCTCACCGACCTGACGGAAACCCGTCGCCTGCAGGATCAACTGTCGCGCCACGAGCGGCTGTCCGCCCTGGGGCGCATGGTCGCGTCCCTGGCCCACCAGATCCGCACGCCGCTGTCCGCCGCGCTGCTGTATGCCAGTCACCTCAGCGAGCAGGTGCTGGAAGTCGAGCAGCAGCAGCGTTTTGCCGGGCGCCTGAAAGAGCGCCTGCACGAGCTGGAACACCAGGTCCGCGACATGCTGATCTTCGCCCGGGGCGAGCTGCCGCTGCCGGATCGTCTGAAACCCAGCGCCTTGTTCGACAGCCTGCGGGCGGCCGGCGAAGTCCACGTCCAGGGCATGGCGGTGCGCTGGCAGTGCGACGCCCGCGAGGGTGAGTTGCTGTGCAATCGCGACACCCTGGTCGGCACCGTGCTCAACCTGGTGGAAAACGCCATCCAGGCCGGCGGCCGCGAAGCGTCCCTGAAGATTCACCTGTACACCCGCGACAACACCCTGCGCCTGTGCGTCAGCGACAACGGCCCGGGCATCGAGCCGGCCACCCTGGCACGCCTCGGCGAACCGTTCTTCACCACCAAGACCACCGGTACCGGCCTCGGCCTGGCTGTGGTCAAGGCGGTGGCACGTGCCCACCAGGGCGAGCTGCAGCTGCGCTCGCGCGCTGGTCGCGGTACGTGCGCGCTGTTGATTCTGCCGCTGATCCGCGCGGCACAACCCATGATTCAGGAGTAACCACCCATGGCTGCCAAAGTCCTGCTGGTCGAAGATGACCGCGCCCTGCGCGAAGCCCTGGCCGACACCCTGTCGATCGGTGGTCACGATTACCGCGCGGTGGATTGCGCCGAAGCCGCCTTGCTGGCGATCGCCGAAGAACCGTTCAGCCTGGTGGTGAGCGACGTCAACATGCCCGGCATGGACGGGCACCAGCTGCTGGCGCAGATTCGTCAGTCCCAGCCACAACTGCCGGTGCTGCTGATGACCGCCTATGGCGCGGTCGAGCGTGCGGTGGATGCCATGCGCCAGGGCGCGGCGGATTACCTGGTCAAGCCGTTCGAGCCCAAGGCGCTGCTGGCGCTGGTCGAGCGCCATGCCCTGGGACGTCTGGGGGCGAGCGAGGAGGGCGGCCCGGTCGCCCTGGAGCCGGCCAGCGTGCAATTGCTGGACCTGGCTGCCCGCGTGGCGCAGAGCGATTCCACGGTGCTGATCACCGGCGAGTCGGGCACCGGCAAGGAAGTGCTGGCGCGCTATATCCACCAGCAGTCGCCGCGGACCGCCAAGCCGTTCATCGCCATCAACTGTGCGGCGATTCCGGACAACATGCTGGAAGCCACCCTGTTCGGCCACGAGAAAGGCTCGTTCACCGGCGCCATCGCCAGTGCGCCAGGCAAGTTCGAGCTGGCGGACGGCGGCACCATCCTGCTCGACGAAATTTCCGAAATGCCCCTGGGGCTGCAGGCCAAGCTGCTGCGCGTGCTGCAGGAACGCGAGGTGGAGCGGGTCGGCGGACGCAAGCCGATCGCCCTGAACATCCGCGTGCTGGCTACCAGCAACCGGGACCTGGCCAGCGAAGTGGCGGCGGGGCGTTTCCGCGAGGACTTGTACTACCGGCTTTCGGTCTTCCCGCTGGCGTGGAAGCCCCTGCGCGAGCGTCCGGCCGACATCGTGCCGCTGGCCGAGCGGCTGCTGGCCAAGCACGTCAAAAAAATGAATCACTCGCCGATCCGCCTTTCGCCGCAGGCCCAGGCCAGCCTGGTGCAGCACACCTGGCCGGGTAACGTGCGCGAACTGGACAACGCCATCCAGCGTGCGCTGATCCTGCAGCAGGGTGGCCTCATCCAGCCCCAGGACCTGTGCCTGACCTCGCCCATCGGTTTCGCGCCCGCCGCACCGGCGCCGGTTCACCACCCGCAGTTGGTCGTGGTGCCGAGCATTCCCCAGCCGGTGGCCGTGGACAGTGGCAATGTCGGTGCCGAGGCGGGCGCCCTGGGTGAAGACCTGCGTCGTCGCGAGTTCCAGATGATCATCGACACCCTGCGTTCCGAGCGCGGTCGCCGCAAGGAGGCCGCCGAGCGCCTGGGCATCAGCCCGCGCACCCTGCGCTACAAGCTGGCGCAGATGCGTGATGCCGGCATGGACGTCGAAGCCTACCTGTACGCCAGCTGATTGACGCGCCGCCGGTTCCCGGCGGCCATTCCCTGCAGGCTCGTCTTCTCTCGGGAAGGCGGGCCGCTGTCCGTTTTCTGGCAGCGTCCTCCGAGCCCTTGTCTCCCGGGGCATTCACGCCCTGATCGCATACCTGGCACCCTTGTTGCAAATACCCTTGCATAGCGCCGCACAGCGTCAAAAATCTGCGGGCAGTGGAGGAATATGTGATGAGCCAGGGTGTCGAGTTCAATCGCCTGATGTTGGAAATGCGGTCCATGCAGACCGAAGCGATGGCGCGCCAGAAGCCGGCCGTCAGCGCACCGGAGCCGGGAGCCCCGAGCTTCTCGGACATGCTCGGCCAGGCGGTGAACAAGGTCAGCGCGACCCAGCAGGCCTCCAGCCAGCTCGCCACCGCCTTCGAAATGGGCACCGGCGGCGTCGACCTCACCGATGTGATGATCGCGTCGCAGAAGGCCAGCGTGTCGTTTCAGGCGATGACCCAGGTGCGCAACAAGCTGGTCCAGGCGTATCAAGACATCATGCAGATGCCGGTTTAAGGGTAGGTTGAGATCATGGCCGAGGTGCTTGCCACAAACGTTCCCGTCTCCACAGGCAACGAGCCGAAGAAACCGCTCTTCGGCCTGACGTTCCTGGAGAACCTCTCCGACATGTCGATGCTGCGCCAGATCGGCCTGCTGGTCGGCCTGGCTGCCAGCGTCGCCATCGGCTTTGCCGTGGTGCTGTGGTCGCAACAGCCCGATTACCGTCCGCTGTATGGCAGCCTGGACGGCATGGATGCGTCCCAGGTCATGGAGACGCTGAACGCCGCCGACATCAAGTACACCGTCGAGCCGAACTCCGGTGCGCTGCTGGTCAAGGCCGATGACCTGGCGCGGGCCCGCATGCGCCTGGCCTCCGCCGGCGTGGCGCCGAGCGACAAGAATGTCGGTTTCGAGATCCTCGACCAGGAGCAAGGCCTGGGGACCAGCCAGTTCATGGAAGCCACCCGCTACCGTCGCGGCCTGGAAGGTGAGCTGGCGCGGACCATTTCCAGCCTGAACAACGTCAAGGCCGCCCGCGTGCACCTGGCGATTCCGAAGAGCTCGGTGTTCGTCCGTGACGAGCGCAAGCCCAGCGCCTCGGTACTGGTCGAGCTGTATTCCGGTCGCGGCCTGGAGCCGAGCCAGGTGATGGCCATCGTCAACCTGGTCGCCAGCAGCGTGCCGGAGATGGACAAGGGCCAGGTCACCGTGGTGGACCAGAAGGGCAACCTGCTGTCCGATCAGCAGGAAATGTCCGAACTGACCATGGCCGGCAAGCAGTTCGACTACAGCCGCCGCATGGAGAGCCTGTTCACCCAGCGCGTGCACAACATCCTGCAGCCGGTGCTGGGCTCCGGTCGCTACAAGGCCGAAGTGTCGGCCGACGTCGACTTCAGCGCGGTGGAATCCACCTCCGAGATGTTCAACCCGGACCAGCCGGCGCTGCGCAGCGAGCAGCAAGTCAACGAACAACGCTCCAGCAGCCTGCCGCCGCAAGGCGTGCCGGGTGCCCTGAGCAACCAGCCGCCTGGTGCGGCGGCCGCTCCCGAGGAAGCCGGTGGTGCCGCCGCCGTTGCCGGCCCGGTCGCCCCTGGCCAGCCACTGGTGGACGCCAATGGCGAGCAGATCATGGACCCGGCGACCGGCCTGCCGATGCTGGCACCGTATCCGGCCGACAAACGTGAACAGGCCACGCGGAACTTCGAGCTCGATCGGTCGATCAGCTATACCAAGCAGCAGCAGGGTCGTCTGCGCCGCCTGTCGGTGGCGGTGGTGGTCGATGACCAGGTGCGTGTCGATGCCGCGACCGGGGAAACCACCCGGGTGCCGTGGAGCAGCGACGACCTGGCGCGGTTCACCCGCCTGGTTCAGGACTCGGTGGGTTTCGATGCCAGCCGTGGCGACAGCGTGAGCGTGATCAACACCCCGTTCTCGGCCGCCCTGGGCGAAGAGATCATCGAAATTCCGTTCTACACCCAGCCGTGGTTCTGGGACATCGTCAAGCAGGTGCTCGGCGTGCTGTTCATCCTGGTGCTGGTGTTCGGCGTGCTGCGTCCGGTGCTGAACAACATCACCGGTGGCGGCAAGGGCCGCGAGCTGGCAGCGGGTGGCCGTGAAGGCGATGTCGACCTGGGTGAAATGGGTGGACTGGATGGCGAGTTGTCTGCCGACCGGGTCAGCATTGGCGGCCCGCAAAGCATCCTCCTGCCCAGCCCGAGTGAGGGGTATGATGCACAACTGAATGCGATCAAGAGCCTGGTAGCCGAAGACCCGGGCCGTGTAGCGCAGGTTGTGAAAGACTGGATCAACGCCGATGAATGATAACCGTACCGCCGCCAAGCTGACCAAGGTCGACAAGGCCGCCATCCTCCTGCTGTCCCTTGGCGAGACCGATGCCGCGCAGGTTCTGCGTCACCTCGGGCCGAAGGAAGTGCAGCGCGTCGGCGTGGCCATGGCCGGCATGCGCAACGTGCACCGCGAGCAGGTCGAACAGGTGATGGGCGAGTTCGTCGAGATCGTCGGCGACCAGACCAGCCTGGGCGTCGGCGCCGACGGCTACATCCGCAAGATGCTGACCCAGGCCCTCGGCGAAGACAAAGCCGGCAACCTGATCGACCGCATCCTGCTCGGTGGCAGCACCAGCGGTCTGGACAGCCTGAAGTGGATGGAACCGCGCGCCGTGGCCGACGTGATCCGCTACGAACACCCGCAGATCCAGGCCATCGTCGTCGCCTACCTCGATCCGGACCAGGCGGGTGAAGTGCTGGGCCATTTCGACCACAAGGTGCGCCTGGACATCGTCCTGCGCGTCTCGTCGCTGAACACCGTGCAACCGGCGGCGCTCAAGGAACTCAACCAGATTCTCGAGAAGCAGTTCTCCGGCAGTGCCAACACCACCCGCGCCACCATGGGCGGGGTGAAGCGTGCCGCGGACATCATGAACTACCTCGACAGCTCGATCGAAGGCCAGCTGATGGACTCGATCCGCGAAGTCGACGAGGACCTGTCGTCGCAGATCGAAGACCTGATGTTCGTCTTCGACAACCTGGCCGACGTGGACGACCGCGGGATCCAGGCGCTGCTGCGCGAAGTGTCCTCCGACGTGCTGGTGCTGGCGCTCAAGGGCGCCGACGAGGCGATCAAGGAGAAGGTCTTCAAGAACATGTCCAAGCGGGCGGCCGAGCTGCTGCGCGACGACCTGGAGGCCAAGGGGCCGGTGCGCGTCAGCGACGTGGAAGCGGCGCAGAAGGAAATCCTCACCATTGCACGCCGCATGGCCGAGGCCGGGGAAATCGTTCTCGGCGGCAAGGGCGGCGAGGAAATGGTATAAGCGCCCCAACGGGCGCCATGCCCCATGATCAATTTCTTCAGGCCCTGATTCCATGACCGCCAAGGATGTGTCCAGTGAGCTGATTCGCGCCAAGGATATCGGGGCGATCGACCGCTGGGCGCTGCCCAGCTTCGACGAACACGTCGAGCCCCCCGAGCAGGACCCCGAGGCCGAGCACCCGGCGCAAGAAGCGGCTGCGGTCGAAGAAGCCCCGGTCGAGAGCGAAGAAGTTGCCATCGAAGACGTCAAGCCCCTGACGCTCGACGAATTGGAGGCGATTCGCCAGGACGCTTACAACGAAGGTTTCGCCACTGGCGAGAAGGACGGTTTTCGTGCCGGCCAGCTGAAAGCCAAGCAGGAAGCCGATACCGCCCTGGGTGGCAAGCTGGCCAGCCTCGAACAGGTGATGAGCCACCTGCTGGACCCCATCGCCGAGCAGGATCAGCAACTGGAGGCCGCCCTGGTGTCCCTGGTCAGCCACATGACCCGCCAGGTGATCCAGCGCGAGCTGAGCACCGATTCCAGCCAAATCCGCCACGTACTGCGCGAAGCGCTGAAGCTGCTGCCCATGGGCGCGGAGAACGTGCGCATCCACATCAACCCGCAGGACTTCGAGATGATCAAGGCCCTGCGTGATCGCCACGAAGAAACCTGGCGCATCCTCGAAGACGACTCGCTGTTGCCCGGCGGCTGCCGGGTCGAGAGCGAGCACACCCGCATCGACGCCAGCGTCGAGACGCGCATGAACCAGGCTATCAAGCAACTGTTCGAGCAGCAGCGCGAGCAGGCGACGCACCCGATCGCGGCCGACCTGAGCGTCGACCTCGACGCCGTCCCGAGCAAGCCGGAGAACCCCGATGCGCCTTGAGCGCACGCGCTTCGCCACGCGCCTGGCCGGCTACACCGAAGCGGTGGAGCTGCCGGGCAAGCCGATCGTCGAAGGCCGCCTGTTGCGCATGGTCGGCCTGACCCTGGAAGCCGAAGGCCTGCGCGCCGCACTGGGCAGCCGCTGCCTGGTGATCAACGATGACAGCTATCACCCGGTGCAGGTCGAGGCCGAGGTGATGGGCTTTTCCAGCGGCAAGATCTACCTGATGCCGGTCGGCAGCCTGGCCGGTATCGCTCCCGGCGCCCGGGTGGTGCCGCTGCCCGACACGGGGCGCCTGCCCATGGGCATGGGCATGCTGGGTCGGGTGCTGGACGGCACCGGCCGGGCACTGGACGGCAAGGGTGGCATGAAGGCCGAGGACTGGGTGCCGATGGACGGCCCCTCGATCAACCCGCTCAACCGCCACCCGATCAGCGAACCGCTTGACGTAGGCATTCGCAGCATCAACGGCCTGCTGACGGTCGGCCGCGGCCAGCGCCTGGGCCTGTTCGCCGGTACCGGGGTGGGTAAATCGGTGCTGCTGGGCATGATGACCCGCTTTACCGAGGCCGACATCATCGTGGTGGGGCTGATCGGTGAACGGGGTCGTGAGGTCAAGGAATTCATCGACGAGATCCTCGGCGAGGAGGGCATCAAGCGCTCCGTGGTGGTCGCCTCACCGGCTGACGATGCGCCGCTGATGCGCTTGCGCGCGGCCATGTACTGCACCCGTATCGCCGAATACTTCCGCGACAAGGGCAAGAACGTCCTGCTGCTGATGGATTCGCTGACCCGTTTCGCCCAGGCCCAGCGGGAAATCGCCCTGGCCATCGGCGAGCCGCCGGCCACCAAGGGCTATCCGCCCTCGGTGTTCGCCAAGCTGCCGAAGCTGGTGGAGCGCGCCGGCAACGCGGAAGAGGGCGGTGGTTCGATCACCGCCTTCTACACCGTGCTCAGCGAGGGCGATGACCAGCAAGACCCCATCGCCGACGCCGCGCGGGGTGTGCTCGACGGGCACATCGTGCTCTCGCGCCGCCTGGCCGAGGAAGGTCACTACCCGGCCATCGACATCGAAGCCTCGATCAGCCGGGTGATGCCGCAGGTGGTCTCCAAGGAGCACCTGCGCGGCGCGCAACGCTTCAAGCAGCTGTGGTCGCGTTACCAGCAGAGCCGCGACCTGATCAGCGTGGGGGCCTACGTGGCCGGGGGCGACCCGGACACCGACCTGGCCATCGCCCGGCGCCCGTCCATGCTCAAGTACCTGCACCAGGGGCTGGACGAAAGCGACAACCTGGCGAGCAGCAGCGGCCAGTTGACCGCGACCTTCACCCCCGCCGCGCCGGGCCAGTAACCCATGTCGAAAAGCCGTGCCGCCCGTCTGGCGCCCGTGGTCGACATGGCCGAACGCGCCGAGCGCGAGGCCGCCGTGCAGCTGGGACGCTGCCAGGGGCTGGTGAACCAGGCGGAAGTGAAACTGGGCGAACTCGAGCGCTACCGCTCCGATTACCAGCAGCAGTGGATCACCGAAGGGCAGCGCGGCGTGTCCGGCCAATGGCTGATGAACTACCAGCGATTTCTCTCGCAGCTGGAAAGCGCCATCGGTCAGCAGCGGCAGAGTGTCGCCTGGCACCGCTCCAACCTGGACAAGGTCCGCGAGGCCTGGCAACAGCGCTATGCACGCCTGGAAGGCCTGCGTAAGCTGGTGCAGCGTTATCAGGAAGAAGCGCGCATGGCGGAGGACAAACGCGAGCAGAAGCTCCTCGATGAGCTGGCTCAGCGCCTGCCGGTACGCGATTCCCGCTGATTGCCAGTTGCCGCCCGCGGTTCTGGATGCTAAATCTTCTTCACACGGATTGCGTATGTGGGCGGGGCACCGCTCCGCTGCGTGATCGCTGTTCTGGCTGGTAAAAGGAGTGATTCATGGCCATCACCTCGCAACCGTCGAACGACGGGCAAGAGTTGACCATTGTGATTCAGGGACGTTTCGATTTCGGTGCGCACCAGGAGTTTCGCGACGCGTACGAGCGAGTAAGCCTTACCCCCAAGCGTTATGTGGTCGACCTCAAGGGGACGACCTATCTCGACAGCTCGGCCCTTGGCATGCTGTTGCTGCTGCGTGATCACGCCGGTGGCGACAATGCCCAGATCCGTCTGCTCAACTGCAATTCGGACGTGCGCAAGATTCTCGCCATTTCCAATTTCGAACAGCTGTTCCAAATAGCCTGAGCAGCCGGCGATGCCCAAGCGTTTGTCCATTCTGATTGCCGAGGACAACGCGGCTGATCGGATGCTGCTATCCACCATCGTGAGCCGTCAGGGACACCGCGTCCTGACGGCCAGCAATGGACTGGAAGCGGTCGCCCTGTTCCAGCAGGAGCGACCGCATCTGGTGCTGATGGATGCCTTGATGCCGACCATGGACGGCTTCGAGGCGGCCCGGCGGATCAAGCAGGCGGCCGGCGACGCGCTGGTGCCGATCATCTTCCTCACTTCGCTCACCGAAAACGAAGCCCTGGTCCGTTGCCTGGAGGCCGGCGGCGATGATTTCCTGGCCAAGCCCTATAACCGGGTCATCCTGGAAGCCAAGATCAAGGCCATGGACCGCCTGCGCCGCCTGCAGGAGACCGTCCTGCGCCAGCGCGACCTGATCGCCAAGCACAACGACTACCTGCTCAACGAGCAGCGGGTGGCCAAGGCCGTATTCGACCGGGTGGCCCATTCCGGCTGCCTGGACGCGCCGAACATCCGCTACCTGCAATCGCCCTATGCGCTGTTCAGTGGCGACCTGCTGCTGGCGGCCTTCCAGCCTTCGGGCGACATGCACGTGCTGCTCGGCGATTTCACTGGCCACGGCCTGCCGGCGGCGATCGGTGCGATGCCCCTGGCGGAAGCCTTCTATGGCATGACGGCCAAGGGCCATTCGCTGCGGGAAATCCTCCGGGAGGTCAACGCCAAGCTCAAGCGCATCCTGCCGCTGGGCATGTTCTGCTGCGCGACCCTGATCAACATCAGCTTCCAGCGCCGCGTCGTGGAGGTCTGGAACGGCGGTCTGCCGGACGGTTACCTGCTGCAGGCGGACGGCCAGCGAATGCCGCTGGTCTCGCGCCACTTGCCGCTGGGGGTACTGGAGCCCCACAAGTTCAGCGATGCCTACGAGGTCTACCCCCTGGAGCTGGGCGACCGGGTGGTGCTGCTGTCCGATGGGGTGCTGGAGGCGCGCAACGCCGACGACGAGCTGTTCGGTGAAGAGCGCCTGCTCGATGTGTTCGCCAACAACCGGCAACCGGGCGAGCTGTTCGCCGATATCGTCCAGGCGCTGACGGATTTTCGTGGCGAGCTGCAGGATGACGTCAGCCTGGTGGAGGTCGGCATGGTCGAGCAGGGGGCCCTGAAGCGGCCGCCGCTGGCCTTTGCCGACAGCGACCAGAGCAGCCCCCAGGACTGGTCGGCCACCTTCGAGTTTCGCGGCGAGACCCTGCAGCGCTTCAACCCGATTCCGTTTCTCCTGCACATCCTGCTCGAGGTCAAGGGCCTGCGTCCCCAGGGCGGCGCGCTGTACAGCGTGTTGAACGAGCTGTACACCAATGCCCTGGAACACGGTGTGCTGGGCCTGGATTCGACGCTGAAATGCGATGCCGAGGGGTTCGCCGAGTATTACCGGCAACGCGGTCAGCGCCTGAGCGTGCTGGATGACGGCTATGTGCGCTTTCACCTGCGGCTGCTGCCGGAAGGCCATGGCGGGCGCCTGCTGGTCACGGTGGAGGACAGCGGGCCGGGGTTCGACGGGGCGGCGATATTGGCCTGCCAGCGGCTGAACAAGCTGAGTGGGCGCGGGCTGACGCTGGTCCGGCAATTGAGTGAGCGTTGCTCCTGGGCCGCCGACGGCCGTGGGGTCAACGTGGAGTTTTCCTGGGTGCATGGGGCATAATCCACGCCTTGATCAGGAGTTCGCAGTGTCCGACATTCATCTCGACAGTACGGTGCTGGCGTCCTTGCAGGATGTCATGGAAGCAGAGTACCCGGTGCTGCTGGACACCTTCCTGGCGGACTCGGAAGAACGCCTGCGCCTGCTGCATGTGGCCGCGGACGCCGGCGATGCCCAGGCCTTGCGCCTGGCGGCCCACAGCTTCAAGGGCAGCTGCAGCAACATGGGCGCGCCGATGCTGGCCGGGTTGTGCAAGCAGCTCGAGGAATTTGGCCGCCGCGAGCAGCTGGACGAAGTCCCCGAACTGATCGAGCAGGTCGAGCGCGAGTTCGCCATCGTACGTATTCTGTTCAAGTCCGAACGCCAGCGTTATCGCCTCTGAGCGAGTTGGCCCAGCCTTTGCAGTCTCCCTGGCACGACCCAACCCTAACGGAGAGTGCCCATGTCCGTTGCCCCCGATCTGCTTCTCAAGCCTGCACCCGAGATGAAGCCGAAAACCTCCGCGGCCAAAGCCCCGGATCGTTCGGCTGAACCTCGCAAGAACGAGGCCTCCAGCTTCGCTCAGGTGTATGCCAAGGAGCGTCAGGCAAAAGCTGCAGAGCGCAATGATGCGTCTGCCAAACACAGCCGAGAGACTCGACCCGAGCCCGCGGCCAATGCCCCGACCCCGCCCGCCGATGCCGCTGCGCAACCGGCGGTTGCCGATAGCGGCAAGCCCTTGCCGTCCGACACCACGGACGAAGAGGGCGTGGTCGATCCCTTGCTGCTGTTCGGTATCACCGGCCAGCCCCCGACGGATGTCGTCGAGGGCACGGGCCTGCTACCGGAAGGCGAGGCCGAGGGGGATCTCGTGCAGGTGCCGGCCGGCAGCCTGGTGGGCTCCGGCCCGGCGAGCATGACCGAGGCCAGCTTCGACCCTGAACTGGATGCCCTGAACCAGATGCCGGCGGTGCAGATGGCGCTGGAAATGGGCAAGGCCAAGGCCGCCAGCGCCGAACAGGGCACTCCGGGAACGGCGAGCGGCCAGACACTGCTGTCCACTGGCCAGAGTTTCGCCAGCGCCATGGCCGCCATGGGGGTGCAGCAGGCCGAGACCGAAACGGAGCCCGCGCTTGATCTGTCCACCCTGGAGGTGACGACGGAGGTGCTGGAGACGATGAAGGAGAGCGTGGCCGATAACCGTCCGGAGAATTTCGTCAGCAAGCTCAGCGCCCTGAGCCAGGCCATCGGCCAGCAGACCAACGCGGCCACGCGCCCGATGGTCGGCCAGCCCGTGGCCATGCAGCAGGCCGGCTGGAGCGAAGCGGTGGTGGACCGGGTGATGCTGATGTCCAGTCAGAACCTGAAATCCGCCGAGATCCAGCTGGACCCGGCCGAGCTGGGGCGCCTGGAGGTGCGGATCAACATGAGCCAGGACCAGGCCCAGGTGACCTTCGCCAGCGCCAACGCCGGGGTTCGCGAAGCCCTGGAAAGCCAGATGCACCGCCTGCGCGACATGTTCACGCAGCAGGGCATGAACCTGGCCGACGTCAACGTCTCCGACCAGTCGAACCGCGGCTGGCAGGGGCAGGAGGGTAACGGCAGGGGGCAGGGCGGTCGTTCCAATGAACTGCTCGGCAGTCACGAGGACGACGCGCTGCACCCGGTTGCCGAGGTGAGAAGCACGCCCTTGAGCGGCGGCCGCGGGATGGTCGATTTCTACGCCTGAGGCCGTTAACGCTGTAGTCCGGTCAGCCACTGATCTAAACTGCCTATCGCCCGGTGCGCATGTGCGCACCGGGCGATGTCGTTTTCGGGTGACAGTCAGGGAAATGCCTGTTTATATCCGTGCTCATGCGGCTGCATGCCGCGCATGGGACCTGTTTGGCGTTACGCGCGCTACCGTCGTCTTCTACAAGCTGGCATAACACTTGCTCCCAACCCATTGAAAACGGATAGAACTCCGATCTGTGACGGATTATTGGCATGGCTAAGAAAAACGCCCCGCAGGACTCGGCTGGCGCCGAGGCTAAACCGGCCGGGAAAATGAAACTGATCATCCTGATCGCGGTGGCCTTCATCCTCGCGGTCGGCTTGTCGGTGGGCGGTACCTGGTTCTTCCTGAACAAGGGCGCGAGCAGCGAAGCGCCCGCCGAAGAGGCCGCCGAGAGCGCCGCGCCAGTCAAACAGCCGGCCATCTACGAAGAGCTGGCCCCGGCGTTCGTGGTCAATTTCTCGTCGAACAACCGTCGCTACATGCAGGTCAGCGTGGCGCTGATGGCTCGCGACCAGGCCGCCCTTGACGCCCTCAAGGTGCACATGCCGGTGCTGCGCAACCGCCTGGTGATGCTGTTCTCCAGTCAGGATTTCGATTCCCTGGTCACCCCGGTGGGCAAGGAAATGCTGCGCCAGCAGGCCACGGCCAGTGTTCAGGAGCTGGCAGAGAAGGAAACCGGCAAGCTGGCCATCGAACAAGTGCTGTTCACCAACCTCGTGTTGCAGTAGTCAGGAGCTCCCATGGCCGTGCAAGACCTGCTTTCCCAGGATGAGATCGATGCGCTGTTGCATGGCGTCGACGATGGCCTGGTCGAAACCGAGGATGCCGCTGAACCGGGCAGCGTCAAGCAATATGACCTGACCAGCCAGGACCGGATCGTCCGGGGCCGCATGCCGACCCTGGAAATGATCAACGAACGTTTCGCCCGCTACACCCGAATCAGCATGTTCAACCTGCTGCGCCGCTCCGCCGACGTGGCGGTGGGCGGGGTGCAGGTGATGAAGTTCGGCGAGTACGTGCACTCGCTGTACGTGCCGACCAGTCTCAACCTGGTGAAGATGAAGCCGCTGCGCGGTACCGGCCTGTTCATCCTCGACGCCAAGCTGGTGTTCAAATTGGTGGACAACTTCTTCGGTGGCGATGGCCGTCACGCCAAGATCGAGGGGCGCGAGTTCACCCCCACCGAGCTGCGCGTGGTGCGCATGGTGCTGGACCAGGCCTTCATCGATCTCAAGGAAGCCTGGCACGCGGTGATGGACATCAACTTCGAGTACGTCAACTCGGAGGTCAACCCGGCGCTGGCCAACATCGTCAGCCCGAGCGAAGTGATCGTCGTCTCGACCTTCCACATCGAACTGGACGGCGGTGGCGGCGACCTGCACGTGACCATGCCGTATTCCATGGTCGAGCCGATTCGCGAGATGCTCGACGCCGGCTTCCAGTCCGATGTCGACGACCAGGACGAGCGCTGGATCAAGGCACTGCGTGAAGACATCCTCGATGTCAGCGTGCCGCTCGGCGCCACCATCGCGCGCCGCCAGCTGAAACTGCGGGACATCCTGCACATGCAGCCGGGCGACGTGATCCCGGTGGAGTTGCCCGAGCATGTGGTCATGCGCGCCAACGGCGTGCCGTCTTTCAAGGTCAAGCTCGGCGCGCACAAGGGCAACCTGGCGCTGCAGGTGCTTGAACCGATCGATCGCCAGCGCTGATGCGCGGCGCACCCTTTTTCAGCCAGCCGAGGACAGACGATGGCAGATGACGAAAACACCTCCCCCGAGGAGCAGGCGCTGGCCGATGAGTGGGCCGCCGCGCTGTCGGAGGCCGGCGATGCCGGGCAGGACGATATCGATGCGATGCTCGCCGCCGGCGGCGTCAGCGAACCCGCCGCGCCCCGTGCGCCGATGGAAGAGTTCGGCAGTGCGCCCAAGGGCGGCCAGCCGGTCAGCCTGGACGGCCCCAACCTGGATGTGATCCTGGATATCCCGGTGTCGATTTCCATGGAGGTCGGCAACACCGATATCACCATCCGCAACCTGCTGCAGCTCAACCAGGGTTCGGTGATCGAGCTCGATCGCCTGGCGGGCGAGCCGCTGGACGTACTGGTCAACGGCACGCTGATCGCCCACGGCGAAGTGGTGGTGGTCAACGAGAAGTTCGGCATTCGCCTGACGGACGTGATCAGCCCCAGCGAACGTATCAAGAAGCTGCGCTAAGGCCCGCCCATGTTCAAGCGTTTCGGCTTCATCCTGGCTATGCCCCTGACCGCCCTGGCTGCCGAACCGGCGGCTCAGGCGGCGACGCCCATGGCCGGCAGCGGTATCGCCGGCCAACTGGGGCAACTGCTGCTCGGCCTGCTGCTGGTCATCGGCCTGATCTTCCTGCTGGCCTGGCTGATGCGCCGCGTGCAGCAGGTGGGGCCCCGTGGCGGCCAGGTGATTCGCATCATGGCCAGCCAGGCGCTGGGTCCGCGTGATCGGCTGGTGCTGGTGCAAGTGGGCAACGAACAGGTGCTGCTCGGCCTGTCGCCCGGGCGGATCACCTCGCTGCACGTGATGAACGAGCCGGTGCACCTGCCGGATGGCGAGCCGGCCACCACGGAGTTTGCCCAGCGCCTGATGGAGCTGTTGGGCAAGGATCAGAAGGACAAATCCTGATGGTGCGTCTGTTTCTGCTGCTGGTGTTGAGCGTCGGCGCTTCCCTGGCATTCGCCCAGGATGCGCCGACCGCCAGTTCGCTGATCCAGCAGGGCAGCAACCCGCTGTCGATCCCGGCGATCACCCTGAGCACCGACGCCGAAGGGCAGCAGGAGTACTCGGTCAGCCTGCAGATCCTGCTGATCATGACGGCGCTGAGCTTCATCCCGGCGTTCGTCATGCTGATGACCAGCTTCACCCGGATCATCATCGTATTTTCCATTCTGCGCCAGGCCCTGGGCCTGCAGCAGACGCCGTCGAACCAGATTCTCGTCGGTCTGGCGCTGTTTCTGACGATGTTCATCATGGCGCCGGTGTTCGATCGGGTTAACACCGACGCCCTGCAGCCCTACCTCAACGAGCAGTTGAGCGCCCAGGACGCCATTGCCCGGGCCGAAATCCCGATCAAGGACTTCATGTTGGCGCAGACCCGCGAAAGCGATCTCGAACTGTTCGTGCGGCTGTCCAAGCGCACCGACATCGCCAGTCCGGAAGATGCGCCGTTGACCATCCTGGTCCCGGCGTTCGTCACCTCCGAGCTGAAGACTGCGTTCCAGATCGGCTTCATGATCTTCATTCCGTTCCTGATCATCGACCTGGTGGTGGCAAGTATCCTCATGGCCATGGGGATGATGATGCTGTCGCCGCTGATCATCTCCCTGCCGTTCAAAATCATGCTGTTCGTCCTCATCGACGGCTGGGCGCTGATCATGGGCACGCTGGCTGCCAGTTTCGGAGGAACCTGACCATGACACCCGAGGTAGCGGTCGACCTGTTTCGCGAGTCCCTGTGGCTGACCTCGATGGTCGTTGCGGTGGTCGTCATGCCCAGCCTGCTGGTGGGCCTGCTGGTGGCGATGTTCCAGGCGGCGACCCAGATCAACGAGCAGACGCTGAGTTTTCTGCCGCGTCTGATAGTGGTTCTATTGACGCTGATCTTTACCGGCCCCTGGCTGGTGCGTGAACTCATGGAGTACACGCAGAACCTGATCATGAACATTCCGCAGCTGATCGGCTGACGTGCTCGAGCTGACCGAAGCGCAGATCGGCGGCTGGGTCGGCAGCTTCCTGCTGCCGCTGTTTCGCATCGCCGCACTGCTGATGACCATGCCGGTGATCGGCACCCAGCTGGTGCCGACGCGGGTACGCCTGTACCTGTCCCTGGCGCTGTGCATGGTGCTCATGCCCAACCTGCCGCCGATGCCGGAAGTCGACGCGATCAGCGTGTCGACGTTTTTGCTGATCGCCCAGGAAATCCTCATCGGCGCCATGCTCGGTTTCAGCCTGCAGCTGTTCTTCCACGCCTTCGTGATTGCCGGACAGATCGTCGCCACCCAGATGGGCCTGGGCTTCGCCTCCATGGTCGACCCCGCCAATGGCGTGTCGGTGGCGGTCATCGGGCAGTTCTTCCTGATGCTGGTGACGCTGCTGTTCCTGGCCATGAACGCCCACCTGGTGGTGTTCGAGGTAATCGCCGAAAGTTTCGTCACCCTGCCGGTGGGCAGCGGCATGCTGACCGGGCACTACTGGGAAATCGCCAACAAGCTGGGCTGGGTCCTGGGGGCGGCGTTGATCCTGGTGCTGCCGGCGGTGACCGCGCTGCTGGTGGTCAACGTGGCGTTCGGTGTCATGACCCGCGCGGCGCCACAATTGAATATCTTCGCAATCGGTTTCCCACTGACCCTGGTGCTGGGGTTTGCGATCGTCTGGATCGGCATGGCGGATATCCTGTCCCAATACCAGGTCTTCGCCACCGAGGCCCTGCAACTGTTGCGCGAACTCGCGCGGGCACCCTGAGGAGGCATGAGCCATGGCCGAATCCGAAAGCGGTGCCGATAAAAGCGAGGAACCCACGGAGAAACGTCTCCGTGAATCCCGAGAGAAGGGTCAGATCGCCCGTTCCCGCGAACTCAACACCCTGGCCGTGATGCTGGCCGGTGCCGGCGGGCTGCTGGCCACGGGGGGCAGCCTGGGCAGCGACCTGCTGGACATCATGCGCGGCAATTTCTCCCTGCCGCGCGAGGCCATCATGGACGAACGCGCCATGGGCATCTGGCTGCTGGCATCGGGACAGGCGGCCATCGAGGCGGTGCTGCCGCTGTTCGTCGCCCTGCTGATCGCCTCCATCGTCGGCCCCATTGCCCTGGGGGGGTGGTTGTTCACCGCCGACGCCATGGCGCCCAAGCTCAACCGCCTGGACCCGCTGGCGGGCCTCAAGCGGATGTTCTCGCTCAAGGCGTTGATCGAGCTGCTCAAGGCCCTGGCCAAGTTCGTGGTGATCCTGGCAGTGGCCCTGCTGGTGCTGTCTGCCGACAGCGACGACCTGCTGGCCATCGCCCATGAGCCGCTGGAGGCGGCCATTCTGCATGCGGCGCAGGTGGTGGGCTGGAGCGCGTTGTGGATCTCCTGCGGGTTGATCCTGATCGCGGCGGTGGATGTGCCGTTCCAGCTCTGGGACAACAAGCAGAAGCTGATGATGACCAAGCAGGAAGTGCGCGACGAGTACAAGGACAGCGAGGGCAAGCCCGAGGTCAAGCAGCGCATTCGCCAGTTGCAGCGCGAGATGGCCGAGCGGCGGATGATGCAGTCCGTGCCCCAGGCCGACGTGATCATCACCAACCCGACGCACTTCGCCGTGGCGCTGAAATACGACCCGACCAAGGGCAGCGCGCCGGTGCTGCTGGCCAAGGGGGCTGACTTCACGGCCCTGAAGATCCGTGAAATCGGCCAGGAACACCAGGTGATGCTGCTGGAATCGCCGGCGCTGGCGCGGGCGGTGTTCTATTCCACCGAGCTGGACCAGGAGATTCCTGCCGGCCTGTACCTAGCGGTGGCCCAGGTCCTGGCCTACGTCTACCAGATTCGCCAGTATCAGGCCGGCAAGGGCAAGCGCCCGGCGCCGCTGGCGGACCTGCCGATCCCGCCGGACCTGCGCCGCGACGAGTGATCGGGTGCAGCCGGCGGGCCCGGCTGCACGCTGGGCGTTACTCGATCACGCCGCAGGCCACGCGTGCGCCGCCACCGCCCAGCGGTTTCGGGTGGTCAGCGTGGTTGTCGCCACCGGCATGGACCATCAGCGACAGGCCTTTCAGCTCGTCGACGCTTTTGATCCGCGGTGCCAGCACCGGCTGGCTGGCTTTGCCGTCGGCGGTGACCAGCAGGGCGGGGAGGTCGCCGAGGTGACCATCGCCCCAGGGCAGGCCGTGCTTGCCGGTGTTCTGCGGGTCCCAGTGGCCGCCGGCGGCTTCGGCGGCCGAGGGCTGGCCATCCTTGGGTGCCGGGTCGCAGCTGGGCTTGCTGTGCACATGGAAGCCGTGCAGGCCGGGTTCGAGGTCGTGCAGCTGGGGGGTAAACACCACGCCGTACGGGCTTTCGCTGATGCTCACGGTACCGACCGAGGCGCCCTGGCCCTTGGCATCCACGGCATTGAGTTCCACCGAGCGGTCGGCGGCCTGCAGGCTTGCGGCGCAGCAGCCGGCCAGTGCGGCGATCATCCATCGTTTCATCGTTGACTCCTTGGTAGCTGTCAGGAAGGCGCGACGGGCGTGGCGCGCCTCACTGTGCTGGGACTGGCGTTTGCCGCTGAGGTTCGCTGTTTTCATGACGCGGCCGCTGCCCACCCTGGCCGAGGCGGCGATCAAACCTTCCAAGATCGGTCCTTGTCAGCCTGCAGCCCAGTGATTGCGGCCAGTTGGCAAAACTGGAAAGCTTCTTGCAAACACCGGCGTAGCGACGCCTTGGGCGTCAAAAGATTGAATGGCTCGGGGTACGGAAGTGGCAGTGAATCGCGCGCAAATCATCGGTGACGTACGCAGCAACCTGTCCGGGCTGCGCAACGGCAGCCTGGGTATTCCCCTGCTGCTGCTGGTCATGCTCGCCATGGTCATGCTGCCGATCCCGGCGTTCCTGCTGGACGTGCTGTTCACCTTCAACATCGCCCTGTCCATCGTGGTCCTGCTGGTCGCCATCTACGCCCTGCGCCCGCTGGACTTCGCCGTGTTTCCCACCATCCTGCTGGCCGCCACGTTGCTGCGCCTGGCGCTGAACATCGCCTCCACCCGGGTGGTGCTGCTGCACGGTCAGGATGGCCACGACGCGGCCGGTAAGGTGATCCAGGCCTTCGGTGAGGTGGTGATCGGCGGCAACTACGTGGTGGGTATCGTGGTGTTCGCGATCCTCATCATCATCAACTTCATCGTGGTGACCAAAGGTGCGGGGCGTATCTCCGAGGTGAGCGCGCGCTTCACCCTGGACGCCATGCCCGGCAAGCAGATGGCCATCGACGCCGACCTCAACTCTGGCCTGATCGACCAGGCGGAAGCCAAGAAGCGCCGGGTCGAAGTGGCCCAGGAGGCCGACTTCTACGGTTCGATGGACGGTGCCAGTAAGTTCGTGCGCGGCGACGCCATCGCCGGCCTGCTGATCATGTTCGTCACTCTGCTCGGCGGTATCGGCATCGGCATGTTGCAGCACGGCCTGCCGTTCGCTGAGGCCGGGCGCATCTACTCCCTGCTGACCATTGGTGATGGCCTGGTTTCGCAGATTCCGTCGCTGCTGCTCTCCACGGCATCCGCCGTGATGGTGACCCGCGTGTCCAGTTCCGAAGACATGGGCGCCCAGGTCAACCGCCAGATGTTCGCCTCGCCCCGTGCGCTGGCCGTGGCTGCCGCGATCATGATCGCCATGGGCCTGGTGCCCGGCATGCCGCATTTCTCGTTCATCAGCCTGGGCCTGGTGGCCGCGGGTGCCGCCTACTGGATCGCCCATAAGCAGCGCAAGGCCAAGGAGGAAGAGGTCCAGGAGGTCCAGCGTCAGCAGGAGCTGATCCCGGCCCAGCGTGCCCAGGAGGTCAAGGAACTCGGCTGGGACGACGTGACCCCGGTGGACATGGTGGGCCTGGAAGTCGGCTATCGCCTGATTCCGCTGGTGGACCGCAACCAGGGCGGCCAGTTGCTGGCGCGGATCAAGGGCGTGCGCAAGAAGCTCTCCCAGGAGATGGGCTTTCTCATGCCGTCGGTGCACATCCGCGACAACCTGGACCTGCAACCCAACGCTTATCGCCTGACCCTGATGGGCGTCAGCGTGGCCGAGGCCGAGGTCTACCCGGATCGCGAGCTGGCCATCAACCCGGGCCAGGTGTTCGGCACCCTGAACGGCGTGGCCGCCAAAGATCCGGCGTTCGGCCTGGAAGCGGTGTGGATCGACCCCAGCCAGCGCGACCAGGCGCAGTCGCTGGGCTACACCGTGGTGGACGCCAGTACCGTGGTCGCCACCCACCTCAATCAGATCCTGCACAAGCACGCTCACGAGCTGCTGGGGCACGAAGAAGTCCAGCAACTCATGCAGCTGCTGGCCAAGAGCTCGCCGAAGCTGGCGGAAGAGCTGGTGCCCGGCCTGATTTCTCTGTCGACCCTGCTCAAGGTGTTGCAGGTGTTGCTGCAGGAGCAGGTGCCGGTGCGCGACATACGCACCATCGCCGAGGCCATCGCGAACGTGGCGCCGAAGAGTCAAGATCCCGCCGCGATGGTGGCGGCGGTGCGCGTCGCGCTGGCCCGTGCAATCGTGCAAAGCATTGTGGGACTAGAGCCGGAGCTGCCTGTGATCACCCTGGACCCAAGGTTGGAACAGATATTGCTCAATAGCTTGCAGAAGGCCGGTCAGGGCGCCGAAGAGGGAATCCTCCTGGAACCTGGCATGGCCGAGAAGCTGCAACGATCCCTGGTGGAGGCGGCGCAACGTCAGGAAATGCTCGGCAAACCAGTGATCCTGCTGGTAGCCGGACCGGTTCGGGCGATGCTCTCGCGGTTTGCACGACTGGCGGTGCCGAACATGCACGTGCTGGCGTACCAGGAAATTCCGGACAACAAGCAGGTCACCATCGTCGCGACGGTGGGGCAGAACTAACCGAGGTTACAGGCCATGCAGGTCAAACGCTTTTTCGCCGCCGATATGCGTCAAGCCATGAAATTGGTCCGCGATGAGCTGGGCGCCGATGCCGTGATCATTGGCAATCGCCGGGTCGCGGGCGGCATCGAGCTGACCGCTGCCCTGGATTACCAGATCCCGGCCGCCCCGGTTCGTCAGCCCAACCCGGCGCTGGAAGCCGAGCTGCGCAAGACCCAGTCGCGCATCGCCTCGGCCCAGGCCGAGCTGACCACCCGTGCCCAGGTCGATGCTGGCAAGGATCGTCAGCTGTTTGGCGCCGAGCCGAGCCTACCCGCCGACAACCTGGCGGCTGCCGTGCGCAAACCGCAGGCCGCCCCGGTTGCCGCTCCGGCGGCCACCGACCAGCGTGCCCTGGACGCCATGCGTTTCGAACTGCACGGTCTGCGTGAGCTGATCGAAGTGCAACTGGGCTCCATCGCCTGGGGTCAGATGCAGAACCGTCGTCCGCAGCAGGCCAACCTCTGGCGCCGCCTGCAGCGCATGGGCCTGCCCGCCGAACTGGCGCGCGTGCTGCTCGAACGTGTCGGCTCGATCGCCGACCCGCGTCAGGCCTGGCGCATGGTGCTGGCGCACTTGGCTCACGCGATTCAGACCCCCAAGCAGGAGCCGATGGAAGAGGGCGGCGTGATCGCCCTGGTCGGTCCGGCCGGCATGGGCAAGACCACCACCCTGGCCAAGCTGGCGGCCCGCTACGTGCTCAAGTACGACGCGCAGCACATCGCCCTGGTCAGCATGGACAGCTACCGCATCGGCGCTCAGGAGCAATTGAAGACGCTCGGGCGTATCCTTGACGTGTCGGTGACCCTGGTCGATCCGGGCCAGTCGCTGACCCAGGCCCTGGCACCGCTGGCGCGCAAGCGCGTGGTCCTGATCGACACCGCGGGCCTGCCCGCCAACGATCCGGCGCTGCGCATGCAGCTCGAAGCCCTGGCCAGCCGTGGCGTGAAAGCGAAAAATTATCTGGTGATGGCTGCAACCAGCCAGAGCCAAGTGCTCAAGGCCGCCTACCATAGTTACAAGCGCTGTGGTTTGTCGGGCTGCATCCTGAGCAAGGTGGATGAAGCCACCAGCCTGGGCGAGGTTTTAGGTCTGGCTATTGGCCAGCGTCTACCGGTAGCCTATCTGGCAGACGGTCCGCGGATTCCGGACGACCTGCACGTGCCGCGCAGCCACCAGCTGGTGAGCCGCGCCGTTGGCCTGCAGTCGGCGGAAGATCCGAGCGAGGACACGATGGCCGACATGTTTGCCGGCCTCTATCAGCAGCCGGCACGACGCGCCGGTTGAGCGGCATGACGAAGGGTGTTCAGTAGCACGGTGGCGACAACTGGCCCGTCGGTGGATTGACAGGGCACAATGGGCCACCTGGCTCCAGTCGAAGTAGACAAGGTGTAAAGAGAACATGGGTATGCATCCCGTACAGGTGATCGCGGTGACCGGCGGCAAAGGTGGCGTCGGCAAGACCAATGTGTCGGTGAATCTGTCGCTGGCGCTGGCCGACCTCGGCCGACGCGTCATGCTGATGGACGCGGACCTTGGCCTGGCCAACGTCGACGTCCTGCTCGGCCTCAGCGCCAAGCGCACCCTGGCCGATGTCATCAGCGGCGAGTGCGACCTGCGCGACGTGGTCCTGCAGGGCCCCGGCGGCATCCGCATCGTGCCGGCCGCCTCGGGCACGCAGAGCATGGTGCAGCTCTCGCCCATGCAGCATGCCGGCCTGATCCAGGCCTTCAGCGACATCAGCGACAACCTCGACGTGCTGATCATCGACACCGCAGCCGGCATCGGCGATTCGGTGGTGAGCTTCGTGCGCGCCGCCCAGGAAGTGCTGGTGGTGGTCTGCGACGAACCGACCTCGATCACCGACGCCTATGCGCTGATCAAGCTGCTCAACCGTGACCACGGCATGAGCCGGTTCCGCGTGCTGGCGAACATGGCGCACAGCCCGCAGGAAGGTCGAAACCTCTTTGCTAAGCTGACCAAGGTCACCGATCGTTTTCTTGACGTTGCGCTGCAGTATGTGGGCGCCGTCCCGTACGACGAATCCGTGCGCAAGGCCGTGCAGAAGCAGCGCGCGGTCTACGAAGCGTTTCCGCGCTCGAAATGCTCGCTGGCGTTCAAGGCCATCGCCCAGAAAGTCGATGCCTGGCCGCTGCCGGCCAACCCACGCGGTCATCTGGAATTCTTCGTGGAGCGTCTGGTGCAGCAACCGACCGCGGACACGGCCATATGACGGCAGCCTCTGGACTTCGTATGTATACCAAGGCGCAGGCACAAGACTCCCAACACCAGTTGATCGAGCGCTATGCACCGCTGGTCAAGCGTATCGCCTACCACCTGCTGGCGCGTCTGCCGGCCAGCGTGCAGGTCGATGACCTGATCCAGGCGGGCATGATCGGTCTGCTCGAAGCCTCGAAGAAATACGATTCCAGCAAGGGCGCCAGTTTCGAAACCTTCGCTGGCATCCGCATCCGCGGTTCCATGCTGGACGAGGTGCGCAAGGGGGATTGGGCGCCCCGTTCGGTGCACCGCAACAGCCGGATGGTCAGTGACGCCATTCGGATAATTGAGGCCAGAACGGGCCGAGACGCTAAAGATCAAGAAGTTGCGGCCGAACTCCAATTGAGTCTCGAGGATTACTACGGCATTCTTGGCGACACTTTGGGCAGTCGCCTGTTCAGCTTCGACGATTTGTTGCAGGACGGTGAACACGGTGGCTTGCGCGAAGACGCCAGCACCAATCATCTCGAGCCTTCACGCGATCTTGAAGACGAACGCTTTCAGGCGGCCCTGGCCGATGCCATTGCCAACCTGCCCGAGCGCGAACGCCTGGTGTTGTCGCTGTATTACGATGAAGAGCTGAATCTCAAGGAAATTGGCGAAGTGCTGGGGGTCAGCGAGTCACGCGTCAGCCAGCTGCACAGTCAGTGTGCGGCACGTCTGCGGGCGCGGCTGGGTGAGTGGCGAGCACACTGAGTAGTTTGAATAAAACGGATCGTGAACGAGCGTCGCGCCTGATACCAGGTGCTGCGGTCTGTTGCGGCGCGTCAGGCCGGTTTCACGATTAAGGGCGTATCCAGGAGCTGGGTGCGTTTGGGACTGTACGGAGGTCGACTTGGACAAGAACATGAAAATCCTCATCGTTGACGATTTTTCGACGATGCGACGGATCATCAAGAACCTCCTGCGTGATCTGGGGTTCACCAACACCGCGGAAGCCGATGACGGCACCACCGCACTGCCCATGCTGCAAAGCGGCAGTTTCGATTTTCTGGTGACCGACTGGAACATGCCGGGTATGACCGGTATCGATCTGCTGCGCGCCGTGCGCGCCGATGACCGCCTCAAGCATCTGCCGGTGCTGATGGTAACGGCGGAAGCCAAGCGCGATCAGATCATCGAAGCCGCTCAAGCCGGCGTGAACGGCTATGTGGTCAAGCCTTTCACCGCCCAGGTGCTGAAGGAAAAGATTGAGAAAATCTTCGAGCGGGTCAACGGCTGATGTCGGCCGCGAGGTTGTTATGGAACACGATGATTCCCCACAGGGTGACCTCGAGTCGACCCTGAAAACCAACGCGCGCCAATTGGTCGATAGCCTGGAAAACGGCAATTTTGGCGAAGCGGTGCAGCTGATCAACGAACTCAACAAGGCACGCGACCGTGGGCTCTACCACGAAGTCGGCAAGCTGACGCGCGAGCTGCACAACGCGATCGTCAACTTCCAGCTCGACCCGCGTGTGCCGCATGCCACCGAAGTGTCGCAGATCGCGGATGCGACCGAGCGCCTGAACTACGTGGTGACGATGACCGAGAAAGCGGCCAATCGCACCATGGACCTGGTCGAGCAGAGCGCGCCGCTGGTCAACGACCTCAGCGACGAGGCCCAGAGCCTGAGCGCCGAGTGGGGCCGCTTCATGCGCCGGGAAATGAGTGCCGACGGTTTCCGCGAGCTGGCCAAGCGCATCGAGCTGTTCCTGGCCCGCAGCGAGCGTGACAGCAGCAAGCTGTCCGGGCACCTCAACGACATTCTGCTGGCCCAGGACTACCAGGACCTGACCGGCCAGGTGATCAAGCGCGTCACCCAGCTGGTGACCGACGTCGAGAGCAACCTGCTGAAGCTGGTGCTGATGGCCAGCCAGGTCGACCGTTTTGCCGGTATCGAGCACAACCACGACGTGCTGCGCGCCGAACAGGAAAAACAAAAAGAACCTTCACGGGGTGAAGGTCCGCAGATTCATGCCGATAAGCGTGAGGACGTCGCATCCAATCAGGATGATGTCGATGATTTGCTGTCCAGCCTAGGATTTTAGGGAGCACGCTATATGAGCTTCGGCGCCGATGAAGAGATCCTCCAGGATTTCCTGGTAGAGGCCGGCGAGATTCTCGAGCAATTGTCCGAGCAGTTGGTGGAGCTAGAAAGCCGCCCGGACGATATGAACCTGCTCAACGCGATTTTCCGGGGGTTCCACACCGTCAAGGGTGGGGCCGGTTTCCTCCAGCTCAACGAGCTGGTGGAGTGCTGCCACATCGCCGAAAACGTGTTCGACATCCTGCGCAAGGGTGAGCGGCGCGTGGACGCCGAGCTGATGGATGTCGTGCTCGAAGCACTGGATGCCGTCAATGGCATGTTCAGCCAGGTCCGCGAACGGGTCGAGCCCACCCCGGCCACGCCGGAGTTGCTGGCGGCCCTGTCGCGCCTGGCAGAGCCCGCCGGTGCGACCCCGACAGCCGCCCCGGTGCAGGCCGCAGCGCCCGCGCCCGTGCCGGCACCTGAGCCGGAGCCTGCCGTGGCGTCCGGTGACATCACCGACAGCGAGTTCGAACAGTTGCTCGACGCGCTGGGTGAAACGCCGGCCGAAAGCACCCCGACCAGCGCCAGTGACGAAATCACCGACGACGAGTTCGAATCGTTGCTCGACCAGTTGCATGGCAAGGGCCAGTTCGTGCCGCCGGCCGTGACCGCGGCACCGGCCGCTGCTGCCTCGGCATCCGCTGCGCCAGCCAGTGACGAGATCACCGACGACGAGTTCGAATCGCTGCTCGACCAGTTGCATGGCAAGGGGCAGTTCGCTGCACCGGCCACTCCGGCACCTGCTGCGCCGGTGAGTGCCGCTGCCGCTCCGGCAGGGGATGACATCACCGACGACGAATTCGAAGCACTGCTCGACCAGTTGCATGGCAAGGGCAAGTTCGTCGAGCCCGCCGCCATTGCCAAGGCTCCTGAACCCGTTGCGGCTGCTGCGCCTGCCAAGGCCGCGGCCAAGCCGATTGTCCGCGAGCCGGCGAAAGCCGCGCCTGCGCCGGTTGCCGAGAAGGCGCCCGCCAGCGAAGCAGAGACCACGGTTCGCGTCGACACGGCGCGCCTGGACGAGATCATGAACATGGTCGGCGAACTGGTGCTGGTGCGTAACCGCCTGGTGCGCCTGGGGCTCAACAGCGGCGACGAAGCCATGTCCAAGGCCGTGTCCAACCTGGACGTGGTGACGGCCGACCTGCAGACCGCGGTGATGAAGACCCGCATGCAGCCGATCAAGAAGGTCTTCGGCCGCTTCCCGCGGCTGGTCCGTGACCTGGCGCGCCAGCTCAAGAAGGAAATCAACCTGGAGCTGGTCGGTGAAGAGACCGACCTGGACAAGAACCTGGTCGAGGCCCTGGCCGACCCGCTGGTCCACCTGGTGCGCAACGCCGTCGACCACGGGGTGGAAACCCCGGAAGAACGCGAGGCCGCCGGCAAGTCGCGTACCGGTCGCGTGGTGCTGTCCGCCGAGCAGGAGGGCGATCACATCCTGTTGATGATCACCGACGACGGCAAGGGGATGGACGCCGACATTCTGCGCGGCAAGGCCGTGGAGAAGGGCCTGCTGGACAAGGACGCGGCGGATCGCCTGACCGACCTGGAATGCTACAACCTGATCTTCGCCCCGGGGTTCTCGACCAAGACCGAGATTTCCGACGTGTCCGGCCGCGGTGTTGGCATGGACGTGGTGAAAACCAAGATTTCCCAGCTCAACGGTACGGTCAACGTCTTCTCGCAGAAGGGCCAGGGCTCGAAGATCGTCATCAAGGTGCCGCTGACCCTGGCGATCATGCCGACCCTGATGGTGATGCTGGGCAACCAGGCGTTCGCCTTCCCGCTGGTCAACGTCAACGAGATTTTCCACCTCGACCTGTCGCGCACCAATGTCGTCGACGGCCAGGAAGTGGTGATCGTGCGCGACAAGGCGCTGCCCCTGTTCTACCTCAAGCGCTGGCTGATCCGCAGCGCCGCCCACGAGGAGCAAGGGGAGGGCCACGTGGTGATCCTCACCGTCGGCAGCCAGCGCATCGGCTTCGTGGTCGACCAGCTGGTCGGCCAGGAAGAGGTGGTGATCAAGCCCCTGGGCAAAATGCTGCAGGGCACCCCGGGCATGTCTGGCGCTACCATTACCGGTGACGGGCGCATTGCGCTGATTCTCGACGTACCGAGCATGCTCAAGCGTTACGCACGCCGCATCTGATTGTTCGCGGCGCTGGCGACGGCCAGCGCCGTTTAGGAGTGTTTATGGCTGTCAAGGTTTTGGTGGTGGATGATTCCGGTTTCTTCCGCCGGCGGGTGTCCGAGATCCTCTCGGCCGATCCGAATATCCAGGTGGTTGGCACCGCTACCAATGGGCGTGAGGCCATTGATCAGGCGTTGGCGCTCAAGCCCGACGTGATCACCATGGATTACGAAATGCCGATGATGGACGGCATCACCGCTGTGCGAAACATCATGCAGCGTTGCCCGACACCGGTCCTGATGTTCTCGTCGCTGACCCACGAGGGCGCGCGCGTCACCCTGGACGCGCTCGACGCAGGCGCCGTCGACTTCCTGCCGAAGAACTTCGAAGACATCTCGCGCAACCCGGAGAAGGTCAAACAGCTCCTGTGCGAGAAGGTCCACAGCATCGCGCGCAGCAACCGCCGCAGCATCAGCATGCCGGCGCCAGCCCCGACCCCGAGTGCCAGCACCCTGGGAAAGCCGGCAGCGCCGACTAGCCTCAGCCGCCCGAGCGTCAGCGTGTCTGCGCCCGCGAGCAGCAGCACGGCCCATGCCCATGCCAGCACCTCGTCGGCGCCCAAGCGCAAATCCTACAAGCTGGTCGCCATCGGCACCTCCACCGGTGGCCCGGTGGCGCTGCAGCGGGTCCTGACCCAGCTGCCGGCCAATTTCCCGGCGCCGATCGTGTTGATCCAGCACATGCCGGCGGCCTTCACCAAGGCCTTCGCCGAGCGCCTGGACAAGCTGTGCCGGATTTCGGTCAAGGAAGCGGAAGACGGCGATATCCTGCGCCCGGGCCTGGCCCTGCTGGCGCCGGGTGGCAAGCAAATGATGGTCGACGGCCGTGGCGCGATCAAAATCTTGCCTGGTGACGAACGCCTGAACTACAAGCCCTGTGTCGACATCACCTTCGGGTCGGCGGCCAAGTCTTACCACGACAAGGTGCTGGCAGTGGTGCTCACCGGCATGGGCGCCGACGGCCGAGAAGGCGCTCGCCTGCTCAAACAGAGCGGCAGCCAGGTCTGGGCCCAGGACGAAGCCAGCTGCGTGATCTATGGCATGCCCATGGCAGTGGTCAAGGCCAACCTGGCGGATGCGGTCTACGGGCTGGATGACATCGGTCGGCACCTGACCGAGGCGTGCATGTGATGAGCCTCGTCGAGAGCGTGACTGCATGGATGTACTGAGCCTAATCGGGGTCATCCTGGCGTTCGTCGCCATTCTGGGTGGCAATTACCTCGAAGGCGGGCATGCGGGCGCGCTGCTCAATGGTCCGGCGGCGCTGATCGTCATCGGCGGCACCCTGGGGGCGGCGTTCCTGCAGGCGCCGGTGAACGTCTTCAAACGAGCGCTGGCTATCCTGCGCTGGATATTCTTTCCGCCGCACATCGATCTGGTGGGTGGGATCAACCGCGTGGTCGGCTGGAGCATGACCGCGCGCAAGGAAGGTTTGCTGGGCCTGGAGTCCGTGGCCGATGCCGAGGCCGACCCCTATGCGCGCAAGGGCCTGCAACTGCTGGTCGACGGCGTCGAGCCCGAGGCCATCCGCAGCATCCTCGAGGTGGACCTGTTCACCCAGGAAGGCCGCGACATGCAGGCCGCCAAGGTCTACGAGAGCATGGGTGGCTACGCCCCAACCATCGGCATCATCGGTGCGGTGATGGGCCTGATCCACGTCATGGGCAACCTGGCGGACCCGAGCATGCTCGGCAGTGGCATTGCCGTGGCGTTCGTCGCGACCATCTACGGCGTCGGCCTGGCCAACCTGCTGCTGTTGCCGATTGGCAACAAGCTCAAGGCCATCGCCCTGCGTCAGTCCCGTTACCGGGAAATGCTGCTCGAAGGCATCCTGTCGATCGCCGAGGGTGAGAACCCGCGCTCCATCGAGTTGAAGCTGCAAGGCTTCATGGACTGATGGAGGCAAGCCATGGCCCGCAGGCGTCACCACGAGGAGCATGAGAATCACGAGCGCTGGCTGGTGTCCTACGCGGACTTCATCACCCTGTTGTTCGCCTTTTTCGTGGTGATGTACTCGATTTCGTCGATCAATGAAGGCAAGTACAAGATTCTGTCGGAAACCCTGACCGGGGTGTTCAACCAGCCGGATCGCTCGATCAAGCCGATCCCAGTGGGCGATGAACGCCCCCGGACCACCGAGCCAGATCGCTCGATGGTCGATGAGGACCTGACGCAGATGTCGGCGGACAACCTGCAGAGCATCGCCGACAGCGTCAGCCAGGCGTTTGGCGACCTGATCGAAAGCGATCAGTTGAAGGTGCGCGGCAACGAGCTGTGGATCGAGATCGAACTGAGCTCCAGCCTGCTGTTTCCCAGCGGTGATGCGCTGCCGGATGACGCGGCGTTCGAGATCATCGAGAAGGTCGCCAAGATTCTGGCGCCTTATGAAAACCCGGTGCACGTCGAAGGCTTTACTGACAACCTTCCCATTCGCACGGCGCAGTACCCGACCAACTGGGAGTTGTCAGCCGCACGGGCGGCGAGCATCGTGCGCATGTTGGCCATGGACGGGGTCGACCCCGGGCGCCTGGCCGCCGTGGGCTATGGAGAATTTCAGCCGGTGGCCGACAACGCCACGGCGGAGGGCAGGGCGCGCAATCGCCGGGTGGTGCTGGTGATTTCCCGCAACCTGGATGTTCGGCGCAGTGTCAGCGGCGTGGGCAGTGCCAACGCCAGCCCCGATGGCGCGCTGCAGCGGGCTGGCACGCAACCTGCACCAACGCCAGCAACGCCGGCCCCGTCATCGGGTGCCGCCAATCCTACGTCGCCAGCCCCATGAGGGCGGGCACCAAGTCTCGGTCGGGCTGAGCCCGGGCCGGGAGGACGAAGAAGATGAGAGTCTGGGCAGTATCCAATCAAAAAGGTGGAGTCGGCAAAACCACTTCATCCATCGCACTGGCGGGCCTGCTGGCGGATGCCGGCAAGCGGGTGGTCGTGGTCGACCTCGATCCCCATGGCTCGATGACCAGCTATTTCGGGCATGACCCGGATTCGCTGGAGCGCAGTTGCTTCGACCTGTTCCTGAACCAGGGCAACGTGCCCCAGGGCCTGCCGCAGCAACTGCTGCTGCCGACCAGCCACGAGCGGATTTCCCTGCTGCCCTCGAGCACCGCGCTGGCCACCCTGGAGCGTCAGTCCCCCGGACAGAATGGTTTGGGCCTGGTGATCGCCAAGAGCCTCGCGCAGCTGTGGCAGGACTTCGACCACGCGATCATCGACAGCCCGCCGTTGCTGGGCGTGCTGATGGTCAACGCCCTGGCCGCCAGCCAGCAGCTGGTGATCCCGGTGCAGACCGAATTCCTCGCGGTCAAGGGCCTGGAGCGCATGGTTAGCACCCTGGCGATGATCAACCGGTCGCGCAAGCAGGCCTTGCCCTATACCATCGTGCCCACGCTGTTCGACCGCCGTACCCAGGCCTCGATGAGCACCCTCAAAGTGCTGCGCAACAGTTACCCCGAGCACCTCTGGCAAGCCTACATTCCGGTCGACACGCGCCTGCGCGATGCCAGCCGTGCCGGGCTCACGCCGTCGCAATTCGATAACAATAGCCGCGGTACCATCGCCTACCGCGCGTTGCTCAAGCACCTGCTGGCCCAGCAGCCTTCGGCACAGGTCGCCTGAGGTGAACGTCTATGCTGAAGGCTGTCGCTCAAGTCTGTCCCCTGTGCAGCCGATAGGCTGTACAGACCCATTTTGCGGATTCCACCCATGAGCCGTTCTGTCGCTACCGCTACCCGTCCCCAACTGGCCCTGCAGTCCTATCTCGATGGCCTGCTGCAGGACGCTGCGGTCGAGTTGGCGGAATCCACCAGCCTGGATGAATTCGAAGCGGCCGTGCTGGAGGAGCAGGTGCGTGATGCGCGCCTGGAAACCGTGTTCATGCCGACCGTTCAGGTCGAGGCGCGGGTCGAGGCAGAGCCTGTGGTCGCCCCGGTGATCGTTGAAACGCAGCCGGCGACGGCACTGGAGTTGGTGGCACCGGTAGCCCTGATCGAACCGTTGGCCGAGGTGCATCGCCCGGCCTCCCAGGAGCCGGTCGTACCTCGCCTGCACCTCGATGGCCGGCCGGAATGGGCCGAGGAGCCGTTCGAGTGCCTGCTGTTCGACGTGGCCGGCCTGACCCTGGCCGTACCGCTGGTGTGCCTGGGCTCGATCTACCCGCTGGCGGGGCAGGACCTGACGCCATTATTTGGCCAGCCGGACTGGTTTCTCGGCATACTGCCGAGCCAGGCCGGTAACCTGAAGGTGCTGGACACCGCCCGCTGGGTGATGCCGGACCGTTACCGCGAAGATTTCCGCCAGGGCCTGCAGTACGTGATTTCCGTGGAAGGCTACGAGTGGGGGCTGGCGGTGCACCAGGTCAGCCGCTCCATCCGCCTGGACCCCAGCGAGATCAAGTGGCGCACCCAGCGCACCCAGCGTCCATGGCTGGCCGGTACGGTGATCGAACACATGTGTGCCTTGCTGGACGTCGCTTCGCTGGCGGAGCTGATCGCCAGTGGCGCCGCCAAGCGGATGGTCAACGGCCAGCTGCACTGATTGAATGACGACCGGGTTGGCCCGGTCGATGATGACAAGCGGGTTGATCCGCGCACGCCGCCCGCGCGGCTAATGACGAGGCTAGGGACATGAAGAAAAGTTCTGCACAAGGCGCTGAAGACCCGATTCTGCAGTGGGTGACCTTCCGTCTGGACGACGAGACCTACGGCATCAACGTGATGCAGGTCCAGGAAGTGTTGCGCTACACCGAGATCGCGCCGGTGCCGGGTGCGCCAAGCTACGTGCTGGGTATCATCAACCTGCGTGGCAACGTGGTGACGGTGATCGACACCCGCCAGCGTTTCGGCCTCGACTCCAGCGACGTGACCGACAACACCCGCATCGTGATCATCGAGGCGGACAAGCAGGTCGTCGGCATCCTGGTCGACAGCGTGGCTGAAGTGGTCTACCTGCGCCAATCCGAAGTGGAAACCGCGCCGAACGTCGGCAACGACGAATCCGCCAAGTTCATCCAGGGCGTCTGCAACAAGAACGGCGAGCTGCTGATTCTGGTCGAACTGGACAAGATGATGAGCGAAGAAGAGTGGTCCGAGCTGGAGAACATCTGAGTGCTCGAAGTGGTGCTGATCGTACTCGCGCTGATCTGCCTCGGGCTGGTCGGCGCCTGTGTCTGGCTGGCTTCGCAACTCCGCCATGCGGCGCAGTTGCAGGCCGAGCGTGACGCCGTACGCGATCAGCGCATCCGTGACCTGAGCCGACGCCTGGACACCTACCTCACCGGCAGTGTGCGCATGGGCGAAGAGCTCCAGGAGCTGCGGCGCACCGTGGCGCCGCTGCCGGACAAGCTGACCCAGATGGAGCAGCGTGACCCCAGCAGCCTGTCGTTCACCCAGGCGGCCCGCCTGGTGGGCCTGGGTGCCAGCGTCGACGACCTGACCCAGTCCTGCGGCCTGACCAAGGCCGAGGCCGAGCTGGTCAGCAAGCTGCACCAGGCCAAGCGCTGAGCCTGCCTTCAACCTGTCCATAGCGCTGGCGGTTTTTACCGGCGTGTTCGCCGCGCCCATTCGTTCCTAGTCCGTCGCGCCGCACTACCTAAGCTCAAGCTGGGTATTTCGCGGAGGGCTGGCCATGCGCGCACATTGGGTTTTCCTGTTGGGAATCTGGCTTGGCGCAACGGCCCAGGCCCAGGAGGCGCCGCAGGTGGTGGAAGGGGCCATGACCATCAACGCCCGGCAGGCGAAGATTCTCTACGACTACGGCGCGCTGTTCGTCGACGTACGCTCTGCCCGTGAGTGGGAGTGGGGGCATGTGGAAGGGGCGGTGCACCTGGACCTCGCCGACCGCTTCAGTGCCCTGGCGCAGCCGCACTGGCCCCGTGAGTACCCGCTGGTGATCTACTGCGACAGCGAGGTCTGCCCACACAGCGCGCTGGCATCGCACCTGGCGGTGACCTGGGGTTATCAGCAGGTGTTCTACTTCCGCAGCGGCTACTTCGCCTGGCAGTTGCTCGATTACCCCCTGGGCAAGGGGCAGGCGACCCAGGCGCTGGCGTTTACGTCCGGGGGCCGGTAAGCAGGGGGCGGGGCGGCGTCACGTCACGGTCACCCCGCTCGAAGCCCGGCGGGCACTTGCCCTTGAGGTACCAGGCGAACGCGATGATTTCGGCGATGCAGCGGTACAGCTGTTCCGGGATCGCCTCGCCCAGCTCCAGGCGCGCCAGCAGGCGCACCAGGTCGGCGTTTTCGTAGATCGGCACTTCGTACTCCCGCGCAATGGCGAGAATGGCTTCGGCCAGTTCGTCGTCGCCCTTGGCCGTGAGGCTGGGGGCACTCTTGCCGTCGTAGTTGAGGGCGATGGCCTGGCGGGGGGCGGCTTTCCTGCTCATGCGGTTTCATCCACCCAGCGTTGTTCGAGTGAGGTGCGCGGCCCCTGGGGCGGCGTGCCCTGGCTGCAGGCCAGTTCGCCGACCTGCAGCCCGGCGGCAATGAGCCGCTCGCGCAGGTTGCTCAGCTGGCTGTCGATCAGGCTGGCGGTTTCCCGGCGCTCCGCCCACAGCTGGCTGGAGAGACTGCCGCGCATCAGTTGGGCCTGGACCTGCAGCGGGCCCAGCGGGTCGAGGTCGAAGGCCATCTCGATGCGCCAGACCGCTTCTTTCTGTTCGTTCTTGCTGGTCTGCTGGGGTTCGTCGTGCTGGATCTTCACCTGCAGCGGCACCAGTTCCTGCTGGTTGCGCATCGGCACTTCCAGCTGCCAGGTGGTCAGCAGGTTGCCGTCCGGGCCGACCTGGGTCTGGGCCAGGCTGGAGAGCTGGTGGGTCTGCAGGCGCGAGATCGCGGCGGCGGCCAGTTTCAGCAGCGCTTCGAGGTCGGCTTCCTCTTCCATGTTCTGCAGCACGCGCGAGGGCAGCGGGAAGCTCAGGGCCTGCTGGCGTGCGCCGGCCTGGCCGATGTTGCCCAGCATGTTGCGGGCGAATGCCGGCAGGGCCTGTGCCAGCGACGCGCTGGCGCTGGCCGATGCCAGTGGCGTGCCGCCCGGCAGGTTGGGCAGTATCTGGCTGATCAGGCGCAGCAGGTTGGCCTTGAGGTCGGCGGGCAGGGCGCTGGCCTGGCCGCCGAGCAATTTGCTTTCGAGGAACAGGCCGCTGTTCTCCAGCGCCTGGCCGAGGCCCTTGCCGGAGCTCAGCTGGTCGGCAGTCGGCATGGCGGCGAACAGGCGGTCGATGCTGCCTTTCAGTCCTTCCGGCAGGCCTTCCTGGCCGCGCATGCCCTGCAGGGCCTTGAACAGGCCTTCCAGCGAGCCCTGGCGGCCCTGCTGTGCGGTGAGTTGCTGGGTCAGCTCCAACTGGTCCATACGCCCGCTCAGGGGCAGGAAGGCCAGGGCTTGGCTGCCCTGGACCTGGGCGCTCAGCAGACTGCCCAAGGGCAATGGCAACGGCGTTTCCAGCGACAGTTTGCTGCCGGCCAGCGGGGTGTTCAGCAGGTTGACCAGCACCTTGTACACGGCTTCCTGGGCCTTGCCCTGGGCGATCTGCTCACGGGCGATCACCTTGCCCTGCAGCAGCGTGCCGACGGGAAACTGGTCCAGGTCGAGACTGGTCAGCGCCTTGTCGCCGCCGGGTTGCAGGGCAATGGCCAGGCGCGTGTCCGAGAGGGCGGTGACCGCCAGGGTGGTGCCTTGCTCCAGGGGGCGGGTGCTGCTGGCCTGCAAAGTCGCCTGGCGGCCGTTTTCCAGGGTCAGTTTGAGCAGCACCTGAAACGTCTGGGCCACTTCCTTGGCGGTGATCACCTCGGCGCTGGCGGTTTCGCCGCTGGCCAGCAGGCCCTGCATCGGTTGCAGCAGTTTCACCGCCATGTCGGCGGCCATCGCATTGGGGCGGCTGCTCGGTGCGGTGGGGGGAAGCGGGCGGGGACTGCTGATTTCGCTCATTGACGGGTTACAACCTGTCGAAAAAGCCCGCTGCGACGGGCAGGGCGTGGCATGTATAATGCCGCCCCGTCCGGGCCGGCTATGCATTCAACGTGCATCAGTATAGCGGCCGGGGCACTGCCGACTTGAACCGTTTTAGGTACCCATGCCTTGACCAGCCCTTTTCTCGAAGCCGTCGCGCTCACCTGCGAGCGGGACTGGCGCATGCTGTTCGAGCGCCTGGACGTGCGCCTGGCAGCCGGCGAGATGTTGCAGATCGCAGGGCCCAACGGCAGTGGCAAGACCAGTCTTCTACGCCTGCTGGCCGGGCTGATGCAACCCACCGCGGGTGAAATTCTTCTCAACGGCCAGCCCCTGGCCCGGCAGCGCGGCGAATTGACGCGCAACCTGCTGTGGATCGGCCATGCGGCGGGCATCAAGGGCCTGCTCACCGCCGAAGAAAACCTGGCCTGGCTCTGCGCCCTGCACCAGCCGGCCTCCCGGGAGGAAATCTGGGCAGCGCTGGAGGCGGTCGGCCTGCGCGGTTTCGAGGACGTGCCGTGCCACACCCTGTCGGCCGGGCAACAGCGCCGCGTCGGTCTGGCGCGCCTGTACCTCAAAGGCCCTTCGCTGTGGATTCTCGACGAGCCTTTCACCGCGCTGGACAAACAGGCGGTCGCGCAACTGGAGAACCACCTGGCGGCGCACTGCGAGCAGGGCGGCCTGGTGGTCCTGACCACGCACCACACCCTGACGGTCAAACCGGCCGGCTACCGCGAGCTTGACCTGGGGCAACGCCAGCCATGAGTAGTGTTTTCACCCTGCTGGTTGCCCGCGAGGCACGCCTGCTGTTCCGCCGTCCAGCCGAGCTGGCCAATCCGCTGGTGTTCTTCGCCATCGTGATCGCCCTGTTCCCCCTGGCGGTCGGCCCGCAGACCCAGTTGTTACAAACCCTTTCTCCGGGCCTGGTCTGGGTGGCGGCGCTATTGGCCGTGCTGCTCTCGCTGGACGGGCTTTTCCGCAGTGATTTCGAGGATGGCTCCCTGGAGCAGTGGGTCCTTTCGCCGCACCCCCTGCCTCTTCTGGTTCTGGCCAAGGTGCTGGCACACTGGCTGTTTTCCGGGCTGGCCCTGGTGCTGTTGGCACCGTTGCTGGCCCTGATGCTGGGTCTGCCCGGGCGCTGCCTGCCGATACTGCTTCTGTCGCTGCTGCTCGGAACCCCGGTGTTGAGCCTGCTGGGCGCCGTGGGTGCGGCCCTGACCGTGGGCCTCAAGCGCGGCGGCTTGCTGCTGGCGCTGCTGATTCTGCCGCTGTACATCCCGGTGCTGATCCTTGGCAGCGGGGCGCTACAGGCCAGCCTGCAGGGATTGCCGGCGGTCGGTCACTTGTTGTGGCTGGCCAGCCTCACCGCGCTGGCGGTGACCTTGACACCCTTTGCCATCGCCGCCGGTCTGACGATCAGCGTCGCTGAGTAACCCATAACCGTGCTATCGGGGACGGTCGCGCCACCGCGTGTGATCCTTACCCCGGAGATTGGTGAGTAGACTGATGAACTGGACGTGGTTTCACAAACTGGGCTCGCCCAAGTGGTTCTATGAGATCAGCGGCCGCTGGCTGCCCTGGCTGAGCATCGCGGCTGTGCTGCTGATCGCCGTCGGCCTGGTCTGGGGCCTGGCGTTCGCGCCGCCGGACTACCAGCAGGGCAACAGCTTCCGCATCATCTACATCCACGTTCCCGCTGCGTTCCTCGCCCAGTCGATCTACGTGATGCTGGCGGTCGCCGGCGTGGTGGGCCTGGTCTGGAAGATGAAACTGGCCGACGTCGTCTTGCAGCAGGCCGCCCCCATCGGTGCCTGGATGACCGCCATCGCCCTGCTGACCGGCGCCATCTGGGGCAAGCCGACCTGGGGCACCTACTGGGTCTGGGACGCGCGCCTGACCTCGATGCTGATCCTGCTCTTCCTGTACTTCGGGGTGATCGCCCTGTCCCAGGCCATCACCAACCGCGACAGCGCCGCCAAGGCCTGCGCCGTGCTGGCGATCGTCGGCGTGATCAACATCCCGATCATCAAATACTCGGTGGAATGGTGGAACACCCTGCACCAGCCCGCCACCTTCAGCGTCATCGAAAAACCGGCCATGCCCATGGAAATGTGGCTGCCGCTGCTGATCATGGTGCTGGGTTTCTACTGTTTCTTCGGCGCCGTGCTGTTGCTGCGCATGCGCCTCGAGGTGCTCCGCCGCGAAGCCCGCAGCAGCTGGGCCAAGGCCGAGATCAAGGCCCAGGTCGGGAGGTCCGCATGAGTTTCGCCTCGCTGTCCGAGTTCTTCGCCATGGGCACCCACGGTGCCTATGTCTGGTCGTCCTATGGCATCAGCCTGGCGATCCTGGTTCTGAATGTCGCGTTGCCGGTCCTGGCGCGCCGCCGTTATCTGCAAGACGAGGCGCGTCGTTTGCGCCGGGAGGAGTCGAAGTGAACCCTGTCCGCAAGAAGCGCCTGTACATCATTCTGGCGATTCTCGCCGGTGTCGGCATTGCCGTCGCCCTGGCCCTGAGCGCGTTGCAGCAGAACATCAACCTGTTCTACACACCGACCCAGATCGCCAACGGCGAAGCCCCTCAGGACACCCGTATCCGCGCCGGTGGCCTCGTCGAGGAAGGCTCGGTCAAGCGCTCCAACAGCTCCCTGGAAACCGATTTTGTGGTCACCGACGGTGCCAAGTCCGTGACCATCCGCTTCGCCGGCATCCTGCCTGACCTGTTCCGCGAAGGGCAGGGCATCGTCGCCCTCGGTCGCCTGAACGCCGAAGGTGTGCTGGTGGCCGATGAAGTGCTGGCCAAGCACGACGAGAACTACATGCCACCGGAAGTGATGCAGGCGCTCGAGAAGAGCGGGATGAAGCAACAGCATGATGCCGCCACCCAGGGAGCCGCGAAATGATTCCTGAACTGGGCCACCTGGCCATGATCCTGGCGCTGTGCCTGACCCTGGTACAGGCCACCCTGCCGCTGATCGGCGCCTGGCGCGGCGATCGCCAGTGGATGAGCCTGGCGCAGCCGGCCGCCTGGGGGCAGTTCGCCTTCCTGCTGTTCGCCTTCATCTGCCTGACCTACGCCTTCATGGTGGACGATTTCACCGTCGCCTACGTGGCCAACAACTCCAACACCGCCTTGCCCTGGTACTACAAGTTCAGTGCCGTGTGGGGCGCCCACGAAGGTTCGCTGCTGCTGTGGGCGCTGATCCTGGCCGGCTGGACCTTCGCCGTGTCGGTGTTCTCGCGCCAGTTGCCGGAAGAGATGCTGGCCCGCGTGCTGGGCGTGATGGGCTGGATCAGCATCGGTTTCCTGCTGTTCCTGATCGTCACCTCGAACCCGTTCGAGCGCCTGTTGATGAACACCCCGGCCGATGGCCGTGACCTCAACCCGCTGCTGCAGGACTTCGGCCTGATCATCCATCCGCCGATGCTCTACATGGGCTACGTCGGGTTCTCCGTGGCCTTTGCCTTCGCCATCGCCGCCTTGCTCGGCGGGCGCCTGGACGCCGCCTGGGCACGCTGGTCGCGCCCGTGGACCATCGTCGCCTGGGCCTTCCTCGGCATCGGTATCGCCCTCGGTTCCTGGTGGGCCTACTACGAACTGGGCTGGGGCGGCTGGTGGTTCTGGGACCCGGTGGAAAACGCCTCGTTCATGCCCTGGCTGGTCGGCACGGCGCTGATCCATTCGCTGGCTGTCACGGAAAAGCGCGGCGTCTTCAAGAGCTGGACTGTGTTGCTGGCCATCGCCGCCTTCTCCCTGAGCCTGCTGGGAACCTTCCTGGTGCGCTCCGGCGTGCTGACTTCGGTGCATGCCTTCGCCAGCGACCCTGAGCGTGGCGTGTTCATCCTGGCCTTCCTGTTGCTGGTGGTCGGCGGTTCGCTGGCGCTGTTCGCGCTGCGGGCACCGGTGGTCAAGAGCCAGGTCGGCTTTGCCCTGTGGTCCCGGGAAACGCTGCTGCTGGTCAACAACCTGGTGCTGGTGGTGGCGGCCTCGATGATCCTGCTCGGTACCCTTTATCCGCTGGTGCTCGACGCACTGACGGGCGCCAAGCTGTCGGTTGGCCCGCCTTACTTCAATGCCCTGTTCATCCCGCTGATGGCGCTGCTGATGGCGGTGATCGCCGTCGGTGTGCTGGTGCGCTGGAAGGATACGCCGGTGAAATGGCTGCTGAGCATGCTGGCGCCGGTGCTGATCGGCAGTGTGGTGATGGCGGTGGTGGCGACCTTCCTGGTCGGTGATTTCAACTGGGCGGTCCTGGCGGTCTGGCTGCTGTCGGCGTGGGTGATCCTGGCCGGGGTGCGCGACATTCTCGACAAGACCCGCCATGCCGGCCTGCTCAAGGGCCTGCGCTCGCTGACCCGCAGCTACTGGGGCATGCAGCTGGCGCACCTGGGCATGGCGGTCTGCGCCCTGGGCGTGGTGCTGACCAGCGTCGGCACCTTCGAGCGCGACATGCGCATGGCGCCGGGCGAGTCCGTCGAGATGGGCGGCTACCGCTTCGTCTTCGAAGGCGCGGTCCATCACGAAGGCCCGAACTTCACCTCGGACAAAGGCACCGTTCGCATCTTCGAGGACGAGCGGCAGATCGCCGTGCTCCATCCCGAGAAGCGCCTGTACACCGTGCAGCAGGCGGTGATGACCGAAGCGGGCATCGACGCTGGTATCACCCGCGACCTGTTCGTCGCCCTGGGTGAGCCGCTGGAAGACGGTGCCTGGGCCGTGCGGGTACACATCAAGCCGTTCGTTCGCTGGATCTGGCTGGGCGCCTTGCTGATGGGCCTGGGTGGCTTCCTGGCGGCCGCCGACAAACGCTACCGGATGAAGGTCCGCACCCGCGTGCGTGACGCGCTGGGCATGGCTGGAGCGCAAGCATGAGACGACTGATTCTGTTGTTGCCCCTGGTGCTCTTTCTCGGGGTGGCGGTGTTCCTCTACCGCGGCCTGTTCCTCGATCCGTCGGAGCTGCCCTCGGCGCTGATCGGCAAGCCGTTCCCGGCGTTCTCCCTGCCGTCGCTGGACGAGCCGGGGCGCACGCTGACCGAGGCTGACCTCAAGGGCAAGCCGGCGCTGGTCAACGTCTGGGCCACCTGGTGCCCGGCCTGCCGCCATGAGCACCCGGTGCTCAACAAGCTGGCCGAAGCCGGCGTGGTGATCCACGGCGTCAATTACAAGGACGAGCGCGAACCGGCACAGAAGTGGCTGCGCGACCTGCACAACCCGTATCAGCTCAACATCGAAGACGCCAAGGGCAGCCTGGGGCTGGACCTGGGCGTGTATGGCGCGCCGGAGACCTTCTTCATCGACGCCAAGGGCATCATCCGCCACAAGTACGTGGGCACCATCGATGAACGCGTCTGGCGCGAGCAACTGGCGCCGATCTACAGCGAACTGGTCGACGAGGGCGCGCAATGAAACGCTGGCTCGCCGCTGCGCTGCTGGGGCTGGCCGTGGTCGGCACTGCCCAGGCCGCCATCGATACCTATGAATTCGCCACCCAGGCCGAGCGCGAACGCTACCGCAACCTGATCGAAGAGCTGCGTTGCCCGAAGTGCCAGAACCAGAACATCGCTGACTCGGATGCGCCGATCGCCATGGACCTGCGGGCGGAAATCTACCGCATGCTGGAAGAGGGCAAGGACAACCAGCAGATCATCGATTTCCTGGTGGCCCGCTACGGCGACTTCGTGCTCTACAAGCCGCCGGTCACCCCCCGCACCATGCTGCTGTGGTACGGCCCGGCCGTGCTGCTGGGCGGTGGCTTCGTGCTGCTCGGTTTCATCGTCCTGCGTCGCCGTGGCCAGAAGGCCAGCGTCGCCCCGGGCCTGTCGGACGACGAGCAGGAGCGCCTGAATGCGCTGCTCAGTCAGCCGTCTACCCCTCAAACGCCTCAGGATAAGAAAGACTGATGATCGATTTCTGGTTGTCCGCCGGCCTGCTGTTGCTGGTCGCCCTGGCTTTTCTGCTGATCCCCGTGCTCCGTGGGCGCAAGGCCCAGGCTGAAGAAGACCGTACCGCCCTCAACGTGACGCTGTACCAGGAGCGCCTGCGCGAGCTGGAAGCCCAGCGCGAGGCCGGCACCCTCACCGACGAGCAGGCCCAGGCGGGCCGCGACGAAGCCGCCCGCGAACTGCTGGCCGACACCGAAGGCACGCAGCGCCAGGTTGGCGTGGGCGTGCTGGGCGGGAAGATTCCGCTGTTCTCGGCCATCCTGGTGCCGCTGCTGGGCTGTGCCTTGTACCTGCACTGGGGCGCCATCGAAGAGGTCGAGCAGGTTCGTTCCTTCGTCCAGCAGCCCAAGAGCATCGAAGAGATGACCGCGCGTCTGGAAGCCTCGCTGAAGGAAAACCCCGATTCGGCCGAAGGCTGGTACTTCCTGGGTCGCACCTACATGGCCCAGGAGCGCGCCAGCGATGCCGCCCGTGCCTTCGAGCGCGCCGTGGCCCTGGCCGGGCGTCAGCCCGAGTTGCTGGGCCAATGGGCCCAGGCCCTGTACTTCGGTGGCAACAAACAATGGACCGAGCAACTGCAGGGCCTGACCGACGAAGCGCTGCGGGCCGACCCCGAAGATGCCACGAGCCTGGGATTGCTGGGGATCGCCGCCTACGAGGACGGTCGTTTCGCCGAGGCCATCGGTTTCTGGGAGCGTCTGGTGGCCGTATTACCTGAGCAGGACCCGTCTCGCCAGGCGATCCAGGGCGGCATCGACCGCGCCCGTAGCCAGGTGAACCCGGACGCCGCTGCTGCAGCGCCTCAGGCACCGACCGCCGAAGCCGCCACCACAGAAGGGCAACTGACCGTTCAGGTGTACCTGGCGCCGGCGTTGAAGGACAAGGTCCAGCCCGGTGACAGCGTGTTCGTGTTCGCCCGTGCGGCCTCCGGCCCGCCCATGCCGCTGGCGGTCAAGCGCCTGACCGTGGCCGACCTGCCGGCCGAGGTCAGCCTGTCCGATAGCGACGCGATGATGCCGCAACTGAAACTGTCCGGTTTCGACCAGGTCCAACTGGTGGCACGCATCTCCCGCAAAGGCGACGCAACCGCCGGGGAGTGGGTAGGCAACAGTGCGCCGTTGGCGAGCAGCACCCGCGAGGCGCAGCAACTGGTGATCGATACCGCGGAGGTCAAAGGGCAATGAACGCGTTGAAGCCGCTGTTGCTGGCGACCGCGCTGATGGTCGTGGGGGGCTGTACCACCCCGACCACCGCGCCGATCAAGGATGTGCCCGTCACCAAGTCCCATCCGCGCTTCGCACCACCACCCGGCGTGCAAAGCCACTGGGACGCCAGCCTGGGCGTCTACGTGATCAGCAGCGAGCGCGACCTGTTCTACCGCGAACGCACCTACTACCGGTGGAACAAGGGCTGGAGCTGGGCCACCAACCCCAATGGTCCGTGGCAGCCGACCGACAGCAGCGGTATCCCGCCCGGCCTGTACCGCCAGTACGCGCAGTAAGGGGAGGGCGCGAACCCTCCCGGGGCTTCACGCCAGCACCCCGTCGCGGAAGTCCCGCAGGGCCTGTTCGATCTCTTCCCGCGAGTTCATCACGAACGGGCCGTACTGCACGATGGGTTCGCCCAGCGGCGTCCCGCCCAGCAACAACACCTTCGCCCCCTTGGCGCTGCTCAATTGCAGCAGGCCTTCATCCGACAGGCGCACCAGTCGCCCGGCCCCGACGCTCTGAGGGCTGCTGCCCGCCAGTTCCAGCGTGCCTTCGTAGACATACAGCATCACCCGCTGGCCATCGCGCAGGTGCGGGCTGATCTGCGCGCCGGCCGGTAGGCGCAGGTCGAAGAGCTGGGGCTCGGTATGCGGGCGCTGCACCACGCCGGCCTGCTGCACCTGACCGTCGTCGAACTGCCCGGCGATCACCACCACCTCGACGCCCTGGTCGGTGGTCAGGCGGGGGATTTCACTGGCCGGAATGTCGCGGTAGCCCGGTTCGCCCAGTTTGTCCTTGCCTGGCAGGTTGAGCCAGATCTGGAAGCCACGCATGGCACCGCTTTCCTGCTCCGGCATCTCGCTGTGAATGATGCCCCGTGCGGCGGTCATCCACTGCACACCGCCGCTGCCGAGCAGGCCGACGTTGCCCAGGTGGTCTTCGTGACGCATGCGGCCTTCGAGCATGTAGGTGATGGTTTCGAAACCGCGGTGCGGATGGGGCGGAAAGCCGGCGATGTAGTCGTCCGGGTTTTCCGAGGCGAATTCATCGAGCATCAGGAACGGATCGAAGCGCTCGATGCCGGCGCCACCGATCACCCGGTTCAGGCGAACGCCCGCACCGTCGGAGGCCGGCTGGCCGGGTTGGATGGCGAGTACGCGACGTGGTGATTGCATGGGACACCTCATTGATCATGTGGTGCCCATGCTACGTGGATCAAACAGATCGTTGGGTGCGAAATTCGCCTGATTCCTATCGATTAAATCGATTTGTTTCAGGCGTGCTCGGGCTTACTCCGCGATCTGCAGCTTGCGCGACTCGGTATAGAAGTAGCGTATTTTCTCGTACTCGAACGGCGAGTTGAGCTGGCCGTAGCGGAAATTGGTAGTCGAGCGCTGATCCACCACCCGTAGCAGGGTGATTTCGGGGTGGTTGCTGCTGGCTTCCGCCACGTTGAGGAAGTTGATCGCGCTTTCGGCGCTGAAGTCCACCACCAGCCCGCCGGTGTCACGCAGGTTGGACGGGCCGAGCAGGGGCAGCATCAGGTAGGGGCCGCTGGGTACGCCGTAGAAGCCCAGGGTCTGGCCGAAATCTTCCCGCTGCCGAGGCAGGCCCATGCGGGTGGCCGGGTCCCACAGGCCCGCCACACCGATGGTGGTGTTGAGCAGCAGGCGAGCGGTGGTTTCCAACGATCGCTTGCCCTTGAGCTGCAGCAGGCTGTTGAGCAGGTTCGGGACGTCACCGAGGTTGCTGAAGAAGTTGCTGACGCCAGTCTGCACCAGCGTCGGGGTGACGTAGCGGTAGCCATCGACCACCGGCAGGAACACCCACTCATCGAAACGGTAGTTGAAGTGGTACACGCGGCGGTTCCAGGACTCCAGCGGGTCGTGCACCTCCAGCGCGCTGAGGGTCGAGCGCTCGAATTCGCGCTGATCCAGGCCCGGGTTGAACTGCAGGTTCTGCAGGGGTTGCTTGAAGCCATCGTCGTCGACGGGTTGCGCCTGGGCCAGGCCGGCGGCGAACAGCAGGCTCAGCAGCGCGATGCGGTTGAAGGTCTTAGCCACGGAAGAACTCCAGCATGGCGTCGCTGTTGACGCGGTAATTGAGGTTGCCGCAGTGCCCGCCGAGCGGGTAGACGGTCAGGCGATCGCCCACGGTACGGCGCAGGAAACCCAGGTCACCGGGGCCGAGGATGACGTCGTCGGCGTTGTGCATGATGGCGATCTTGCTGCTGTTCTTCAGGTAGTCCTCGAGGGCGTACAGGCTGACCTGGTTGATCAGCTGGCTGACGCTGCCGCCGTCGTAGCGCGCACGCCACATCGGAATCAGCTGCTCGGTGATGTAGCAGTCGAAGTCGCACTGCAGGGCGCGCCGGAAGAACGGCGTGAGGCTGGTGCCCTCGGTGATCGGGTGCTCCACCGGGGTGATCAGGCCGCGGCGGTTGATCAGGTCGGAGGTGAAGGCGATGTCGGCCGAGGAAAAGCGGAACGCCGTGCCGATCAGCATGGCCAGCTGTTCGTCCGTGAGGTGTTCCTTGGACTGCTGGAAGTCGTAGAGCATGGCGTCGTTGATGTCGACGTAGCCCTTGTCCTGGAAGTAGCGCGTCAGCTTGGCCAGCACCAGCTCGTAGAACGTGGTGCTGTTGTCGATGCCCTTGACCCGGGTCTGCACCAGGCGGTCGAGGTTGGTGATCGAGGTGTACAGGTTGACCGGCGGGTTGAGCAGCAGCACCCGCTTGAAGTTGAAGCTGCGGCGGGTTTCGTCCAGCTGGCTGACGAACGCGGCATGCAGGGCGCCCAGGCTGTAGCCGGTCAGGTGGAACTCGGTGACGGCCAGGCGCGGGTGCTGCGCACGCACCGCCTGCATCACCCGGTACAGGTCATCGGCGTCGTCGCTGCTGATGCCCGGGGTGGCGTAGCGCGAGGCCGAGGCCATGAAGTCGTAGCTGCTGGGGGACGACAGCTGCACCACGTGGTAGCCCGCGCCGTAGAACAGCTTTTTCAGGTATTCGGCCGTGGTGCTGCCGTAGTGCGCGCCGGTGCCGGCGATGATGAAGATCAGCGGCGCCGCGCCGTCCTGCTCGGCCAGGCGGTAGCGCAGCTTGGTCACCGGCCAGAAGTTGTCCGGCAGCTGGAACTCGCGCTCGGGGCGCAGCTTGAGCTGGTAATCGTTCTGCCGGATATCGGCGTCCGCCGGCACCTGCGGGCGCAGCTCGGGCGGCGTGGTGGCGATGGTGGCTTCGAAGGGATTGGTCAGCGGGTAGCCGTAGGTCTGGGCATCGATATCCGCGGCCCAGAGAGGCGCACCGAGAATCAGACCGCCAATGAACACAGCAAGGCGAGGGAACAACGACATGGCTAAGTCCCTTTAGAAGAGAACGTGCTTAATGAACAGATCATCTATGACCGCGTGATGATAACCAAGTGCCTGCCGGTATAAATTTTTTGCCGGATGGTGTTTCGCAAGCCGCCCAAGGGCTATGGATCCTACACCTTGGCGTCTGTTCGCTGTTCTTGAGGTGGGCGAACGTCGGCGGCTTGCCAGCCGCTGGTGAGAGAACCGCTGGCAGTTGGGCCGATGGCAAGCGCCCGAGCCCTCACAAGGGCTTGCATCCGCCGTGGTGAAGATTATTCTGGGCGCCGTTCATCATGCCGGAGTGTCGCATGTCTCGCCCTTTGCCCTGGATTCTGTTGGCGGTTGCCGCCGTGCTTTGCGTGGTTGGCAGCTATGCGCTGCGCTATGGCCTGATGGAAGGGGCGCAGTGGGTCGGCATCTGCGCCGATACCCCGGATGTGCTGGCGTGTGAGATCCGAGGCCAGATGGGCTGGTTGATCCACCACCGGGTGATCGCCTGGGGCGCGCTGCTGTGTGCGCTGGTGGCCTTCGTGCTGCCAGGGACCTGGGGCGTCCGGCTGGCCGTTCCCGGCCTGCTGCTTGGCTTGCCGGCGCTGATTCTGTACAGCGCCAGCCTGGCGGTCTTCGCCATCGTGCTGGCACTGTTGCGTCTGGTGCGCGCGCCGCGTCCTGCGGCTGTCTGAGCCTGGGAATCAGGCGGCCCGGCGGCGCAGGCTGCGCCACAGGGCGGCCACCAGCAGGGCACTGACCAGCGCCCAGCCGATGGCTTGCAGGTTATCCAGGGTTTCCTCGAACAGCTGCGGTGCGATGCCGGCGCCGATCAGCAGGGCCAGCAGGGCGACCTCGCGGCGCAGCCCGTACGGCGGGCGGCACGCATAGACCAGCGCCGGCAACAGCAGGGCGGCACTGGGGAAGCTGCGGTAGCGAGCGTCCATCACCAGTGCCAGCATCATCACCGCACCCGCGAAGCCGGCTGCCGCCAGCCACCACGCGCCACGGCGGTCCAGCCACTCGAACAGCCCTGCACGCCAGCCATTGCGCTCGGACAGCATCAGGGCGCCATGGGCCAGCACGATCAGGTTCAAGCCCAGCAGAGCCGCTGCCCACAGCCATTCACCCAGGTAACGGCTCGTCACCCAGGCCAGTTCGGCCCACAGCATGATGCTCGCTGCCCCCACGGCGCCGAGGGCCGGCAGCAGCCAGGCGGCGCGGGTGGAGTGCGGGCGCCCGGCGAGCAGCAGGGTCATGGCGAACGGCAGTAGGCTCAGGCCGAGCCAGAGGGGCCAGTGCGGCAGGTTGGAAACGGAACCGGCCAGGATCGACTTGTCCTGGCGGTCGGCATCGAACAGCCCCCAGTAACCGCCCACCGCGCCTTCGCTGGCGCGTTTCCAGGGCTGGTCGAAGGCCTCGATCAGGTTGTAGTTCCAGCCGTTCTGCTCCGCCATGGCGACGAAGCCGCGCACGAACTTCGCCTGGTTGACCAGGCTCGGCACGGCGGTTTCACGCTGGCGGCCTTCGCTCGGCCAGCCGGTCTCGCCGATCAGGATGTCCTTGGGCGCGAAGGTCTTGCCGAATACCTGGCGAACCTCGGCTACTTCGTGCAGGGCGGTGTCGATACCGGCGGGGTTGTCTTCCCAGTACGGCAACAGGTGGATGGTGACGAAATCCACGGCAGGGCCGACTTCCGGGTGCTTGATCCAGAATTCCCAGACGTCCGCGTAGGTGACGGGTTGCGCGATGTTCGCCTTGACCTGCTCGATCAGGGTAATCAGTTGGCCCGGAGTGACCTCTTTGCGCAGCAGCGCTTCGTTGCCGACGATCACCGCCTTGATGATGTCGGGATGGCGGTTAGCCATTTTGATCAGCCCTTCGATCTCGATGGCCGTGTCCTGCGGGTTGCGGCTGACCCAGGCGCCAACGATCAACTTCAGCCCGTACTTGCGCGCCAGGTTCGGCAGTTCTTCCAGACCGGTCACCGAATAGGTGCGAAGGCATTCGAAGCGCTGGGACAGCAAGGCCAGGTCGGCGTCCATGCGCTCCGGGCGAATCGCCAGGGGCTGGTCGAACGGCGACTGGTCCTTGTCGAACGGGGTGTACGAGGCGCACTGCAGTTTATGGGTGGGCGTCGCCGCATCGGCGAGCTCCACGGGACGGCCGATGCCGTACCACAGGCCTGCCAGAGCAAGCAGGGCGAAACAGCAGGCAATGAGGTAGCTGACGGCAGGAAAGCGGACGGTAGCTGGCATGATCGGCGCGCATGGTGGCAAAGCCGGGCATCTTAGCGGATTGCTCAAGGGGGCGGGATAGCCCCCTTCGATAAAGAGGTGGCGAGGTGAATTGATCGGCTGCGGCGGTTACGCCTGGTGGTGCAACCAGGCGTGGGCCGGACGCTCGGCGGCGCGGCTCGGGGCCTTCTCGATGCGCTGCCAGACTTTCTCGTGGAAGTAGAAGCCGACCGAGTTGCACAGCGGTTCGATGGCTGCTACCAGGCCGCTGGCCGCCACGCTGCCGGTCAAGGCGTAGGTCACGCCGAAGGCGATGCAGAAGTGCATGATGGTGAAGGTCAGGGTCTTGAGCATGGCGCACCTCGGATGAGAATTGTTATCTGTGAGGCTCAGGGTAGTGCGCGGCATTCGATTGAAGAAATGCATCTTTTGAATGATCGAGATAGAGTCTGTGGATCGATCATGAGTGCACTGTTATTTGACAAAACTTTTAGCGTGGCTAGATTGATAGAGGCGGCGCATGGATGTTCCGCATTCACGTCGCGTCATCTCTCATACAAAGGAATGTTCAATCATGCGAAAGCACACTCTCCGCACCCTGTTGTTCGCCTGCCTGGTCGGCACCTCCCTGGCCGTCTCGGCGCAAACCGGGCAGGGCACTGCGCCCACCAGCGAAACGCCATCGGCTGTCAGCGTGACCATGGTCAATCTGAACACCGCCGACGTGGCGACCCTGGACCGCGAGCTGAATGGCGTCGGGGCGGCGAAAGCCAAGGCTATCGTCGACTACCGCGAGGCCAACGGTAACTTCACCTCGGTGGATGAGCTGCTGGAGGTGAAGGGGATCGGCGAGGCGATCCTGGAGCGCAACCGCAGCAAGTTGAGCGTCAACTGACAAACGAAAGGCCGGTCACTGACCGGCCTTTCTGCTTTCCAGGGGCTTGTACGGGTACAAGCCCGGCGGCAACGATCAGTCAGGTAAAGGAGCGAGGGTGGTGAACCAGGCGTGGATCAGTCCGCCCTGGAAAATCGGCGTCGGTGGATTGAAGCCGCCGTCGCGGATGATCGTGCCGACCTGCTCGGGCGGCAGCACCCCGACATCCCGGGCATACATCCGGGTCATCTGATCCACGCGCTCCTTCGGCACCTCCGCCCGTGTCAGCATCCGCAGCCAGACGTCCAGCAGGCGTCGGTAGTCGTCCGTTCCCTGATCGGCCGAAAGATCGGCGGAGAACAGGTAGCCGTCAGGGACAAGCCGCTCGGCAATCTCGCGGAAGAAGCCCGTGCGTTCTTCTCGGTCCAGGATGAACTGCGACACCAGCAGCGACGTCGCGCCGTTGAAGCGCCGCCCCGATGGCAGCGTTTCCAGGTAGCCGGTGTGGTAGTCGCAGCGAGCGGCGATCCCGTGTGCTTCCGTGCGGCGCCGGCACGCCTCCATCATCGCGGCAGAGGGCTCGAGCACCGTGAACCGCCACCCGGGGAATTGCTGGGCCAGGTAGAGGATTTCACTGCCCGTTCCCGCCCCGACACACAGGACATGGGCATCGGCTGGCAAGGCGGACAGCGCCGAACTGATGAGCAGGTTCAGGGCATCGCGCATGGGGGCCAGGTTGGCCCATTGCTCGTCATAGGATGCGGCGTGCTGGTCGAACAGCGCCTCGATTTCTTCACGTTGCATGATGGAACCTCATGGCTGTTATTGAAACTTTACGAGTTACGTAAAAAACTATCAGAGAACTTATGAGGTGTCATGAGTGAGGTGGCGCCATTTATCGCTTTGAAGGTTTTAGGGAGGCTGGGAGGGGCGAAGCGGGAGAGGTAAATCAGGAGGCGTGGCTGACGAGCAAACGGGGAAGCGGCCCCTGGCGAGCGTCCTGCAGGCAATAAAAAAACCGGCCTGGTAACCGGGTTTCTTGAACGTGGCTCCGCGACCTGGACTCGGCAGCGCAGTTGAACGCGCTTCAGCGCGGCCCCGAAGGGGTGAGCGCAGCGAATAACCGGGGACGCAGTCCCTGGCGAGCGTCCGGCGGGCAATAAAAAAACCGGCCTAGTGACCGGGTTTCTTGAACGTGGCTCCGCGACCTGGACTCGACAGCGCAGCTGAACGCGCTTCAGCGCGGCCCCGAAAGGGTGAGCGCAGCGAATAACCGGGGAAGTAGTCTCTGGTGAGAGTCCTGCAGGCAATAAAAAACCCGGCCTAGTGGCCGGGTTTCTTGAACTTGGCTCCGCGACCTGGACTCGAACCAGGGACCCAATGATTAACAGTCATTTGCTCTACCGACTGAGCTATCGCGGAACAACGACGCGTATCCTACTGATTAAAAAGGGGAAGTCAAGCCTTCGCCGACTTCCCCTGATGGCCTCAGAGCACTTCGGCGATGGCGCGGGTCACGACCGGCAGGTTGCGCTGGTTCAGCGCCGCCACGCAGATGCGGCCGGTGCCGACTGCGTAGATGCCGAACTCGCTCTTCAAGCGCTCGACCTGTTCGGTGGTCAGGCCGGAGTAGGAGAACATGCCGCGCTGCTCGGCGACGAAGCTGAAGTCGCGCTTGGCACCCAGTGCCGCCAGTTGCTCGACCATGGCCAGGCGCATGCCGCGGATGCGGTCGCGCATTTCGCCCAGTTCGGCTTCCCACATGGCGCGCAGTTCCGGGCTGTTGAGCACGGCAGCAACCACGCTGGCACCGTGGGTCGGCGGGTTGGAGTAGTTGGTGCGGATGACGCGCTTGACCTGCGACAGCACGCGAGCGGTTTCATCGCTCGAGCCGGTGACGATGGACAGGGCGCCGACACGCTCGCCATACAGCGAGAAGGATTTGGAGAACGAGCTGGAGACGAAGAAGGTCAGGTCGGACTGGGCGAACAGGCGCACGGCCTCGGCATCCTGCTCGATGCCATCGCCGAAGCCCTGGTAGGCGATGTCGAGGAAGGGCACGTGCTCACGCTCGCGGACGATCTCGAGGACGGCTTTCCAGTCTTCCAGGGTCAGGTCGACGCCGGTCGGGTTGTGGCAGCAGGCGTGCAGCACGACGATCGAACGGGCCGGCAGGTTCTTCAGGTCTTCGAGCAGACCACCACGGTTCACGCCGTTGCTGAAGGCGTCGTAGTAGCGGTAGTTGCGCACCGGGAAACCAGCGGACTCGAACAGGGCGCGGTGGTTTTCCCAACTGGGGTCGCTGATGGCGACGGTGGCGTCGGGCAGCAGGCGCTTGAGGAAGTCGGCGCCGATCTTCAGGGCGCCGGTACCGCCCAGGGCCTGGGTGGTGATCACGCGACCTTCGCCGATCAGCGGCGAGTCGGTGCCGAACAGCAGGGTCTGCACGGCCTTGTCGTAGGCGGCGATGCCTTCGATCGGCAGGTAGCCACGGGGTGCGTGGGCGGCGGTCAGCGCATTCTCTGCCTCGGCCACGGCACGGAGCAGCGGAATTCGCCCCTCTTCGTTGGTGTAGACGCCCACGCCCAGGTTGACCTTGGTGCTACGGGTGTCGGCGTTGAACGCTTCGTTGAGGCCCAGGATGGGGTCGCGCGGAGCCATTTCGACGGCAGAGAACAGACTCATGGATGCGGCAGCTCGAAGAGGAGAGGTGAGTATCAGGCAACACCCGCTACGACTGGGGCTAGGGGTTGCGTAAGTGGCCCGGTAGTATAACGAGCCCTACCGAGTGCTGCGACAGCGCAGACACGCTTTTCGCCTGGTTTGACGTAGTCTTTGCGGGTGCGTCACAACCGTTTGTCGAGGTCAGTCATGTCCACCTTTCAATTGGTCACCCGATTCCAGCCAGCCGGCGATCAGCCCGAGGCGATCCGGCAAATGGTCGAAGGCCTGGAAGCCGGTCTGGCGCACCAGACCCTGCTGGGCGTCACGGGCTCGGGCAAGACCTTCAGCATCGCCAACGTGATCGCCCAGGTGCAGCGGCCGACCCTGGTGCTGGCGCCGAACAAGACCCTGGCGGCGCAGTTGTATGGGGAGTTCAAGAGTTTCTTCCCCAACAACGCGGTGGAGTACTTCGTCTCTTACTACGACTACTACCAGCCTGAAGCCTATGTGCCGTCGTCCGACACCTTTATCGAGAAGGATGCCTCGATCAACGATCACATCGAGCAGATGCGGCTGTCGGCGACCAAGGCGCTGCTGGAACGCCCCGATGCGATCATCGTCACCACGGTATCGTGCATCTACGGCCTGGGCAGCCCCGAGTCGTACCTGAAGATGGTGCTGCACGTCGACCGCGGCGACAAAATGGACCAGCGTGCGCTGCTGCGGCGCCTGGCCGACCTGCAGTACACCCGCAACGACATGGATTTCGCCCGCGCCACCTTCCGGGTGCGCGGCGACGTGATCGACATCTTCCCGGCGGAATCCGACCTGGAGGCCATTCGCGTCGAGCTGTTCGACGACGAGGTGGAGAGCCTGTCGGCGTTCGATCCGCTGACCGGTGAGGTGATCCGCAAGCTGCCGCGCTTCACCTTCTACCCCAAGAGTCACTACGTCACCCCGCGTGAAACGCTGCTGGAGGCGGTGGACCGGATCAAGGTCGAACTGGCCGAGCGCCTGGAGTACCTGCGCAGTGCCAACAAGCTGGTGGAAGCCCAGCGCCTGGAGCAGCGCACCCGCTTCGACCTGGAGATGATCCTCGAACTGGGTTACTGCAACGGCATCGAAAACTACTCCCGCTACCTGTCCGGGCGCGGCCCGGGCGAGCCGCCACCGACCCTGTACGACTACCTGCCGGACCAGGCGCTGCTGGTGATCGACGAATCCCACGTCTCGGTGCCCCAGGTCGGCGCCATGTACAAGGGCGACCGTTCGCGCAAGGAAACCCTGGTGGAATACGGCTTCCGCCTGCCCTCGGCGCTGGACAACCGGCCGATGCGTTTCGAAGAGTGGGAGGCGGCCAGCCCGCAGACCATTTTCGTCTCGGCGACCCCCGGGCCGTATGAAGAGCAGCACGCGGGCCGGGTCATCGAGCAGGTGGTGCGGCCGACCGGCCTGGTCGACCCGCAGATCGAGGTGCGCCCGGCGCTGACCCAGGTCGATGACCTGCTCTCGGAGATCAACAAGCGCGTGGCGCTCGGAGAGCGTGTGCTGGTCACCACCCTGACCAAGCGCATGGCCGAGGACTTGACGGATTACCTGGGCGACCACGGGGTCAAGGTGCGCTACCTGCACTCGGACATCGACACCGTGGAGCGGGTCGAGATCATCCGCGACCTGCGCATCGGCGCCTTCGACGTGCTGGTGGGGATCAACCTGCTGCGCGAGGGCCTGGACATGCCGGAGGTGTCGCTGGTGGCGATCCTCGATGCGGACAAGGAAGGTTTCCTGCGCTCCGAGCGTTCGCTGATCCAGACCATCGGTCGTGCGGCCCGTAACCTCAATGGCCGGGCGATCCTCTATGCCGATCGCATGACCGGCTCGATGGAGCGCGCCATCGGCGAAACCGAGCGGCGCCGCAACAAGCAGATTGCCTTCAACGAAGCCAACGGCATCGTGCCCAAGGGCGTGTTCAAGGACGTCCAGGACATCCTCGAAGGCGCTACCGTGCCGGGCTCGCGCAGCAACAAGCGCAAGGGCATGGCCAAGGCCGCGGAAGAAAGCGCGCGCTACGAGAACGAACTGCGCTCGCCGAGCGAGATCACCAAGCGTATCCGCCAGCTCGAAGAGAAGATGTACCAGCTGGCCCGCGACCTGGAATTCGAAGCCGCGGCGCAGCTGCGCGACGAAATCCAGAAACTGCGGGATCGGTTGCTGCAGGTGTGATCAGGGCGTGAACTGGACGCTCCGTCGTGGCTGAAGCCCCTCCCACAAGGCACTGGGGCTTCAGCCGCGAGCTTTTGAGCTCTTGAATGCAGTCGACGCCCTTTGTGCGAACGCCGCTGCGTTCGGCTCAACGCCTGCCGAAGATGATCAGCATCACCCCGCCCAGGGTCACGCCACAGGCCAGCATCGCCAGCAGGCTGAGGCGTTCGCCCAGCAGCAGGTACCCCAGCAGCAGCGCCACCACCGGGTTGACGAAAGCAAAGGTCGCCACCAGGCTCGGGCGCACTTCGCGCAGCAGCCAGAAATACGCCGGATAGACCCCGAGGCTCACCGGCAGCACCAGGTACGCCAGCCACAGCCACCCCTGGGCGCTCATGCCGGCCAGGTCCAGCGCCTGCCAGTCACCGTGCCACAGGCCGAGCAGGGCCAGCAGCAGGGCGCCGATCAGCATCTGCAGGCTCAGCCCCAGCCAGCTCGAGCGGAAGGGCGGCCGCTGGCGCAGCAGCCAGGCGCCCACCGCCCATAGCAGCGTCGCCAGGACCACCAGCAAGCCCGCCAGCCATTGTTCGGGTGACGCCGCACTGCCCAGGCCGTTGTTCATCAGCAGGACGATGCCGCCACAGGCCAGGGCCAGCCCGCACAACACCCACAAAGGCGGCCGTTCACCGAGCAGCCATTCCAGCGCCACGCTCCACAGCGGCAGGGTGGTGTAGAGCATCGCCAGCATGCCGGTGGGCAGGTACTGGTTGGCATAGATCAGAGCACCCTGGCCGACCGCGATCAGCGCCAGGGCGCCGATCACCACGCCGGTCCAGTCGCTGCGTTGCATGCGCAACTGGCCGCTGACAATGACGCCGATCAGCGCCAGCAACCCGGCGAAGGAAAAGCGCAGGCTGCCGATGACGAAGGGCGGCAGCTCCAGCAGCAGAAAGTGGTTGGCCAGGTAGGTGGTGCCCCAGCCGATGTAGAGGATGGCGAATGCACCGATCAGCAGCAGGGTGCGAGGGATAATGGAAGGCATGGACGACCTGGAACGAGAACGCGCCGCAGGGCGGCGCGTGGGGGATAGTCAGTGTGCGGCGCCACCGGTGGCACCCGCCGGCAGCTTTCGTGTCAGCAGCACGGCGAGCATGCTGATGCCAAGGGCGATGCCGATGCAATGGAAGGCGTCATTGTAGGCCATGATCGCCGCCTGCTGGTGGGTGATTTCGCTGAGCTTGGCCAGGGCCGCCTGCTCGCTGCCGAGCTTCTCGGTGAGCAGTGCCAGGCGTTCGGCGACCTGCGGATTGCTCGGCACCAGGGCCTCGCGCAGGTAGTCGAAGTAGACCTTGGCGCGGGCGTCGAGCAGGGTCGCCAGCAGGGCGATGCCGATGGCGCCGCCGAGGTTGCGCAGGATGTTGAACAGGCTGGACGCCGAGCCTGCATCCTGGGGCATGACGTAGGCCGTGGCGATCAGCGAGATGGTCACCATCACCAACGGTTGGCCAAGGGCGCGGATGATCTGGATGTGGTTGAACTGCTCGCCAGCGAAATCCGGGTTGAGTACTCCGGACAGAAAACTGGCCAGGCCGAACAGGCCGAAGCCGGCGGCGCACAGCCACTTGGGCGAGACCTTCTTCATCATCAGCGGCACCAGCGGAATGAGGAACAGCTGCGGCACGCCCATCCACATGATCACTTCGCCGATCTGCAGGGCGTTGTAACCCTGGATCTGCGCCAAGTACAGCGGCAATACGTAGATCGAGCCGTACAGGCCCATGCCCAGGCCGACGCTGGAAATGCTCGACAGGCCGAAGTTGCGTTCGCGCAGCACGCCCAGGTTGATCAGCGGGTTGGGGCGCGACAGCTGCAGGATCACGAACAGCACCAGGCTGATCGCCGCGACGCTGCCGAGGCCGGCGATCAGGCTGGACTCCAGCCAGTCCTTGCGGTGGCCTTCTTCGAGGAACACCTGCAGGCAGCCCAGGCCCAGGCCCAGGGTGACGATGCCGGCGTAGTCGGTGCGCTTGAGCAGCTCCCAATGCGGGGCTTTCTTTTCCAGGCCGTAGAGCAGGCCGGCGATCATCAGCAGGCCGGGCGGCACGTTGATGTAGAAGATGTATTCCCAGCCGAAGTTCTCGGTCAGCCAGCCGCCCAGGGTCGGGCCGATCGACGGGGCGAAGGTGGCGGTCAGGGCGAACAGGGCCATGCCCTTGGCGCGGTGGTGTTCCGGCAGCTTGATCAGGGTGAGGGTGAAGGCCAGGGGAATCAGCGCGCCGCCGGTGAAACCCTGCAGGGCGCGGAATACGATCATGCTCTCCAGGCTCCAGGCCATGGAACAGAGCAGGGAGGCGAACAGGAAACCTACCGAGACCCACACCGCCAGGCGCCGCGCCGACAGCAGCTGCACCAGCCAGGCGGTCAGCGGAATCATGATGATCTCGGCGACCAGGTAGGACGTGGAGATCCACGAGCCTTCCTCCAGGGTGGCCGACAGCGCGCCCTGGATGTCCTTGAGCGAGGAGTTGGTGATCTGGATATCCAGCACCGCCATGAAGGCGCCGAGCATGGCGCTCATCACCGCGATCCAGTCGCGCCGGCTGGGCTCCCCGGTGGGGCGGATCAGGGTATCACCCGCCATGGTGCGGGTCGGCCTGGATGTCGACCGTGACCTCTACCGACATGCCGGGGCGGATCAAGCCCTTGAGCGGGTTATCCGCGGCGAAGGTCAGTTTCACCGGGATGCGCTGCACCACCTTGGTGAAGTTGCCCGTGGCGTTGTCCGGCGGCAACAGGCTGAACTGCGCGCCGGACGCCGCGAACAGACTCTCGACCCGCCCTTCGATGGGGCTGTCGGGGAAGCTGTCGAAGAGCAGCTCGGCCGTTTGCCCGGGGCGCATCTGGCCGATCTGGGTTTCCTTGAAATTGGCCTGGATCCAGATGTCCTGGTCCGGGACCAGCGACAGCAGGTAAGCGCCAGCCTGGACGAACTGGCCGTTGCGCGCGGCGCGCTGGCCGACGAAGCCGCTGATGGGCGCATGGATCTGGGTACGTTCCAGGTTCAGCTCGGCCTGGGCCACATCGCTGCGGGCGCTGGTGATCTGGGCCTCGAGGCGCTTGATCTCGGCTTGCAGGGTGCTGATCTGCTGGCGCTGGGCCTGCAGGTCGGCTTCGGCCTTGGCCACCTGGGAGCGGGCGATGCGGCTGTCGGCGGCCAGGGTGGTGACGCGCTCTTCCGAGACGAAGCCGGGCTTGCGCAGGGTCTGGGCGCGGGACAGGTCGATCTGGGTGCGGCCCAGGGTGGCCTGGCTGGCCGAGACATCGGCCTGGCTGGCGGCGATCAGGCTGGCCTGCTGGTCGAGGGCGCTGCGGGCCTGGACCAGTTCCGCTTCGCGGGTAGCCAGGGTGGCCAGGGCGCGCTGCTGCGCCAGTTCGAAATCGGCGCGTTCCAGGGTCAGCAGCAGCTCACCCTGTTCGACGTGCTGGTTGTCCTTCACCAGGACCTTGTCGACCCGGGCGCCGAGCTGGCTGGAGAGGCGCGTGATCTCGCCCTGGACGTAGGCGTTGTCGGTGCTCTGCAGGTAGCGCCCGACCAGCAGCCAGTGGCCGATCAGCGCGGCGGCGATGAGGCAGAGGAGGGTCAGAAAGATGAACAGGCGGCGTTGCAGTTGGGCAGGCATGGTCGCTCAGCGAGTCAGGGTAAAAGTGTAAGAAAATTTATCAGTGTTCCTTTATCCATAGTAGCCGGTAGACTTCAGAAACTTTGTTGCTTGTGAGGAACAATGATGGGTCTGGATGATGCGTTGATCTTCACCCGCGTGGTCGAGTGCCACAGCTTTACCCTGGCGGCCCAGGGGCTGGGGATGCAGAAATCCACGGTGAGCCGGCGAATTGCGTTGCTGGAGGAACGCCTGGGTGTGCGGCTGCTCAACCGCACCACCCGCAAGTTGCGCTTGACCGAAGTGGGGCAGGCTTACTACGAGCGCTGTCGGCAGATCATGCTGGACTTCGCCGAGGCCGAGCAGGCGGTGATGCAGTTGCAGCAGGAGCCGTCCGGGCTGTTGCGCATTTCCGCGCCCATCGAGTTCGGCCAGCTCTTCCTCGGGCGTGTGCTGGGTGACTTCATGCGGCTGTACCCGCAGATCACCGCCGAGGTCGAGTTGACCTCGCGCCATGTCGATCCGGTGGAGGAGGGTATGGACATCGTCATTCTGGTGGGCCAGCCCCAGGACTCCACGCTGATCGCCCGCAAGCTGTTCGGCAGCGGCCGGCGCTTCTATGCCAGTCCCGAGTACCTGCGCCAGCACGGCCGCCCGCGGAGTGTGGAAGACCTGGCCGGGCACCGCGCCGTGCTGCTGCCCCAGGACGGCCTGCGCTACTGGCCGCTGATCGACGAGAACATCAACTGCCAGCGGGTGATGGCGTGCAACAACATCACCTTTGCCCGCGAGGCGGTGCTCGCTGGCGCCGGGATCGCCGGGCTGCCGATCATGCTCTGCGAACGGGCGGTGCAGGAGGGGCGTCTGGTGGAGCTGCTGCCCGAGGTCCGGCTGCCGGCCGGGGAGTTGTACGCGGTGTATCCGTCCCGGCGCTTCCAGGCCATGAAGGTGAAAACCTTTCTGGATTTCCTCATGCAGAGTCTGCCGTTCCAGGACGGTCGGCTGCTGGAGCCCGATATGGTCGGGCTGGTAACATCACCGCCCATGGAGCACCTCTAAAAACTACCTACTTTGTCATCGCAGCGTTAAAAACAGGCTTGCGCTGACTGCCTCGCCTACGTTTTCAGAGGTGCCCCCCAGGGGCCGCTTGCCGCAGGGCCGACACCGTTTTTTCGCTTCACTTCGCCGAGAACTTTCATGACCACCGTTCGTACCCGTATCGCGCCATCCCCCACTGGCGACCCGCACGTAGGCACCGCCTACATCGCGCTGTTCAACCTGTGCTTCGCTCGCCAGCACGGTGGTGAATTCATCCTGCGCATCGAAGACACCGACCAGGTGCGCTCGACCCGCGAGTCGGAGCAGCAGATTTTCGACGCCCTGCGCTGGCTGGGCATCGAGTGGAGCGAAGGGCCGGACGTCGGGGGCCCCCACGGTCCGTACCGGCAGAGCGAGCGCGGCCACATCTACAAGCAGTACACCGCCGAGCTGGTGGACAAGGGCCATGCCTTCCATTGCTTCTGCAGTGCCGAGCGCCTCGACAAGCTGCGCGCCGAACAGACCGAAGCCAAGCAGACCCCGCGTTATGACGGGCACTGCATGCACCTGGCGGCCGATGAGGTGCAGCGTCGCCTGGCGGCCGGCGAGCCCAACGTGGTGCGCATGAAGGTGCCGACCGAGGGCGTCTGCGTGGTGCCGGACATGCTGCGCGGCGAGGTGGAAATTCCGTGGGATCGCATGGACATGCAGGTCCTGATGAAGACCGATGGCCTGCCGACCTACTTCCTGGCCAACGTGGTCGATGACCACCTGATGGGCATCACCCACGTCCTGCGGGGCGAGGAGTGGCTGCCGTCGGCGCCCAAGCTGATCCTGCTCTACGAGTACTTCGGTTGGGAGAAGCCGCAGCTGTGCTACATGCCGCTGCTGCGTAACCCGGACAAGAGCAAGCTGTCCAAGCGCAAGAACCCGACCTCGATCACCTTTTACGAGCGCATGGGGTTCCTGCCCCAGGCCATGCTCAACTACCTCGGCCGCATGGGTTGGTCGATGCCGGACGAGCGCGAGAAGTTCACCCTGGACGAGATGGTCGAGCACTTCGACATCCAGCGTGTCTCCCTGGGCGGACCGATCTTCGACCTGGAGAAGCTGTCCTGGCTCAACGGCCAGTGGATGCGTGAGCTGAGCGTCGAGGAATTCGCCGCCGGTGCGCAGAAGTGGGCGTTCAACAGCGACTACCTGATGCGCATCGCACCGCACGTGCAGGGCCGGGTGGAAACCTTCAGCCAGATCGCGCCCCTGGCCAGTTTCTTCTTCGCTGGCGGCGTGACCCCTGATGCGAGCCTGTTCGAGCACAAGAAACTGTCCGCCGACCAGGTACGCCAGGTCATGCAACTGATCCTGTGGAAGCTGGAAGCGCTGCGCCAGTGGGAAAAGGACCGCATCACCGCCAGCATCCAGTCGGTGGTGGAACACCTGGAACTGAAGCTGCGCGATGCGATGCCGCTGATGTTCGCCGCGATTACCGGCCAGGCCAGTTCCGTGTCGGTGCTCGATGCCATGGAAATCCTCGGTCCGGATCTCACCCGTTTCCGCCTGCGCCAGGCCATCGAGCTGCTCGGTGGCGTGTCGAAGAAGGAAAACAAGGAGTGGGAAAAGCTGCTGGCAGCGATCGCCTGACCGGCCTTCTGTCGGGGAGGGCGAGGGCAATCTCCCCGGCAATCAGGTAAGTGATTGTTCTGTCAGCTAAAAAAAACTGCTCGAGCGTTAAAATTTTGTTGACAGTGCCCAGGGGCGCACTTAACATGCGCCCCGTCCTTGAGATGGGGCTATAGCTCAGCTGGGAGAGCGCTTGCATGGCATGCAAGAGGTCGACGGTTCGATCCCGTCTAGCTCCACCAATCTCAAAGCCGAAAGGCTTGCCACAGTTGACTTGATGTCAGCTGCGTTTGAAGGGTTTTTGCGTCCCCTTCGTCTAGTGGCCTAGGACACCGCCCTTTCACGGCGGTAACAGGGGTTCGAGTCCCCTAGGGGACGCCACTATTTCCAGCCGCATTGCTTCGGCGATGCGTGTCGAGAGACGTTAAATCCGGGGCTATAGCTCAGCTGGGAGAGCGCTTGCATGGCATGCAAGAGGTCGACGGTTCGATCCCGTCTAGCTCCACCAATTCCACGACAGACCAGCCAGGTGCTGGCCTTGTTCTTCGAAGGTTTCGTCCCCTTCGTCTAGTGGCCTAGGACACCGCCCTTTCACGGCGGTAACAGGGGTTCGAGTCCCCTAGGGGACGCCAGTTTACCCGCTATGCGGGCTTTTTAAGGGTCATTCTACGGAATGGCCCTTTTGTTTTTCAGCCTCCTGAATTTTTCCCTGACCGACCGATGGCCGCGATCAACGCTTGCCTAATTAAATTACAGTCGTAATATTGTGACTGTAATCTAATGGAGGTCGACATGAGCGAGAAGAAGGCCAGAACCCGCGAACGCATCCTGAGGGCAGCCTCTGCTGCCTTGCTCCAGCGTGGGCCGGTGGAGCCCGGTGTCGGTGAGGTGATGGGCGCGGCCGGGCTGACGGTCGGTGGCTTCTATGCCCATTTCGACAGCAAGGACGCCTTGATGCTGGAGGCGTTCCGGCAGCTGCTCGGCCACCGGCGCAGCCTGTTGGCGCAGGTCGACAGCGATCTGCCGGCCGCCCAGAAGCGCGCGCTGCTGGCGGCGTTCTACCTGTCGCGCAAGCACCGCGACACCCCGGACGACGGTTGCCCGCTGCCGAGCACGGTGGGGGAGATTGCCCGGTTGCCCGAGGCGTTTCGCCAGGCCCTGGCCGAACACGTGGAATTGATGGTGGCACACCTGTCAGCGACGCCGGAGGACGCCTCCGAGGTGCTGGCTGACATGGCGTTGATGGTGGGCGGGGTGGCGCTGGCCCGGGCGCTTGGCCCGAGCGAGCTGTCCGACCGGGTCTTGCGAGCCGCCAAGGCGGCGATTGTCTGAGGAGACGGCTGATGAACAACATGACGTGGGTTCGGGGTTTCAATGCGGCCGTCGGCCGGGTGGCGCCACAGGCGGTGGCCAGCAAGCTGCGGCGCGCCTTCATGACGCCACGGGAGTTGCCGCCACGGGACTGGGAATTGCCGCTGCTGGCGGAGTCCGAGCGCATCACCTTGCGCTTCGGCCTGTCGGCGCTGCGCTGGGGCAGTGGCCCGGCGGTGCTGCTGATGCACGGCTGGGAAGGGCGCCCGACCCAGTTCGCCGGGCTGATTCGCGCGTTGGTGCGGGCCGGCTATGGTGTGGTGGCCCTGGACGCGCCGGCGCATGGGCGTTCGCCGGGTCGGGAGGCGAATGTGGTGCTGTTCGCCCGGGCACTGCTCGAAGCCGCCGGTGAGTTGCCGCCGTTGCGTGCCGTGATCGGCCATTCGATGGGCGGGGCCAGCGCGATGCTGGCGTTGCAGATGGGCCTGCGTACCGATGCCCTGGTGAGCATTGCCGCGCCGAGCCGCATCAGCACCGTGTTGCGGCGTTTTGCCCGCCATGCCGGGCTGCCGACCGAGGCCGGTGCGCATTTCGTGCGGCTGGTCGAGGAGCGGGCTGGAATCCCGGCGCGGCAGCTCGACGTGCACCGCTACCAGCTGGATGTGCCGGGGTTGGTCGTCCATGCCGCGGACGACCCCGTGGTACCGGCCAGCGAAGCCCAGGTGATCCACGAGGCCTGGTTCGACAGCCGTCTGTTGTTGCTGGCGTCAGGCGGCCACCAACGGGTACTGGCCGACCCACGCCTGGAGGCGGCGATCCTGCAGTTGCTGGGCGAGGTGCATCAGGCGTCGTCGAGGGCGGTCGCTTCGTAACAGTCCACTCGGTTGCGCCCGGCGTGCTTGGCTCGGTACAGGGCCTGGTCCGCCTGGCGCAGCAGACGTTCTGCCGTGAGCTCGGGCCCTGGCGTGCCGGCGCTGATGCCGATGCTCAGGCTCAGTTCGATGCGTTGATCCTCGAACGGGCAGGGGGCGTCCACCAGATCGGCGCACAGGTGCCTGGCCAGGTCGTGGGCGCCGGCCAGGTCGGTGTCGCAGAGCACGGCCACGAATTCCTCGCCGCCATAGCGCGCCAGGATGTCGCTTTCGCGCAGGCGTTGCTGCAGGCGGTCGGCCGCGTGTTGCAGGGAGGCATCGCCGGCGGCATGGCCGTATTGGTCATTGACCTGCTTGAAGTAGTCCAGGTCCATCATCAGTACGGCCAGCGGGCGCTGGCTGCGCTCGGCCTGGGCGAAGGCACGGCTGAATGCGTCGTTGAAGGCCTGGCGGTTGTACAGGCCGGTCAGGCCATCGCGGCGGTTGCTCTCGGAGAGCTTGTTGTTGGCGGTGGAGAGTTCGCTCAGCGCGTACTCGAGGGCGGCGGTGCGCTCCTTGACGCGGATTTCCAGGCCGCTGTTGATCTGTTTCTGCAGGTCCAGGGTCCTGGCCTGCTCCAGGCGCAGCTGGTGTTCATTGGTGTACAGGCGGTCGTGGGCCTGCTGGTGCTCGCGCTGGATCTGGCGGATACGTGCCGCCAGGGCGATGGAGAACACCACCATTTCGATCAGGCCGCCGACCTGCTGCGCGTGCAGGGTGTACTGGGAGTAGGGCAGCACACCGGTACCGCTCAGGATGCTGAACAGGCTGGCGGTGATCAGTACGAACCAGCCGAGGGCGAACAGCTTGGCGGGCTGGTAGCCGTCGCGCCAGCGCAGCAGGGTGAACAGGCAGGCGAGCACGGCGCAGGCGATCACCAGCACGAAGCTGCCGATCAGCGCCACGCTGTAGGGACCTGCCAGCGCCAGCAGGATGACCAGCAGGGTGCAGGCCACCAGCAGTCCCGTGGCCCATCGGGCGAACGGCGGGCCTTGCCGGAGTTCGAGAAACCCATAGGTGAACACGATGCCGAACAGGGTGGCCACCGCCGAGCTCAGCGGGAAGCTCAACTGGTGCCACGCCAGCGCATTCGGCCACAGCCACTGCAGGGCGAAGCCGAGCTGGATGAACTGGTAGAGGCTGTAGCTGGCGACGAACAGGCTGTACCACAGGTAGTTGCGGTCCCGGGTGATCAGGAAGATCGACAGGTTGTAGATGAACATGGCGGCCAGGGCGCCGAAGAACAGGCCCTGCAGCAGCAGCGCCCGCTGCTCGTCGTGGTGGAAGCGCTCCCGGGTCATCAGGCTGGCGCTGAGGTTGGCCGAGCCGTCGGTCTGCATGCGCAGGATCAGCTGGCGCTGTTCGCCGGCGGCCAGGGTCAGAGGCAGGGCCAGCTGCCGGTGTTCGATCCAGCGGTTGTCGAACGGGTACTGGTCACCGGCCTGGAACACCCGGTCGGCCTGCAGACCGTAGGCCTCCAGCTGATCGAGCAGGGGGTTGGCCACGAGCAGGATCCAGTCCATGGCCCGGTCTTCCGGGTTGTACAGGGTCAGGCGCAGCCAGTAGGCCTTGCCGCCATAGCCGAAGCTGGCGTCGCGGCGGGCCACGGGCTGCCAGGCGCTGTCCGGCAGGTCACGCACGTCTTCGATGCGCGCGTTCCCCACGGCGTCTTCCCAGACATCCATGTAGGGGCCGGGCAGCAGGGATTGTGCCGTTGCGGGCAGGGGCATGACGTCTGCCTGGCTGAGCGCAGGCATCATCATCAACAGCAGCAACAGCGCGCGGAGAACGGCAATCAAGCGCAAAAGGCTCTCGATAGAAGGCGAAGTTGTTGCGCATTATTACGCGACTGGGCGCGAATCGGCGAGAGCTTGCTGGCATCTCGCCATGGCTTGCGCTCGCGCGCGGCCGTAGAGCCTGACCGCGATAGCGCCTAGAATGGTCCGGCGAGCGGGCTGGTCGAAGCGCGCTCCGCCCTTATCCCCGTTGACCGAACGCGATACCCGCAGCCGGTCGCCAGACTGGAGTTTGCCTGCATGAGTTGGGACCTAGCCGATCCGTTCGTGATCGATATCAGCGTCACTGCCGAGGATATCGACGGCCTGGGGCATGCCAACAATGCGGTCTACGTCAGTTGGCTGGAGCGCTGTGCCTGGCGTCATTCCCAGTTCCTGGGCCTGGACCTGACCGAATACCGTCGGCTGGACCGGGCCATGGCCGTGGTCCGTCACGAAATCGACTACCTGGCGGCGGCCTACGAAGACCAGACCCTGCAGATGGGCACCTGGATCGTCGAATCCGACCAGCGCCTGAAAATGGACCGGCAATTCCAGCTGGTGCGTCCGGCGGACGGGGTCACGCTGCTGCGGGCCAAGACCACCTTCGTCTGCATCGAATTGTCCTCGGGCAGGCCCAAGCGCATGCCGCCCGAGTTCGTCGAGGGCTACGGCCGCGCCTTGCGTGCTCCGTACCCGCTGGAACTGTGAACCTCAGTCCTGTGGCGCGAGAAACAGTGCGTCGTCCTGGTACACCAGTTGGAAATAACGGGTACTGGCCGGTTCGATGAGGATCGACTGGCTGTTGCTCAGGGCAATGTCGGCGCAATAGCCGCCTGGCTCGATGTTCAGCAGCACGCTGTGTTCGCCCGGTGGTAGCTCCAGGGTGATCGACTCGCCCAGCGGCACTGGCACCAGCACCTGTTCCCCCAGGCGAACCTCCACGTTGCAGGCGTTGGGTGCGTCGCGGTCGCGGCTGATGACCAGGCGGGCCAGCTCATCCGGGCTTTGCAACAACTGGGGCACTTCGGCGGGGCGCGCTCCGGCCAGGGCAGGCAGGGTGGCCAGGCTCAGCAGCAGGCCGATCAGCGGTGGGACAATGCGCATGCGGGTCGCTCTCCTTGACGACAGGTCCGTGCAGTGTGGACTGTCGCGCGCCAGTCTGCGTTCCCTCGGGAGGCTCTTCATTGCCCGGGGCTTGGCGCGTACACTGGCCGCCGTTTTTTCGAGAGCCTGACCATGCAAATCGCCCTGGCCCCGATGGAGGGATTGGTCGACGAAATCCTTCGCGACGTGCTGACCCGCATCGGCGGCATCGACTGGTGTGTGACCGAGTTCATTCGCGTCTCCGAGCGGGTGTTGCCGGTTGGCACCTATCAGAAGCTCGCCCCCGAGCTGTTCAGTGGCGCCCGGACGGCGGCCGGTACCCCCCTGCGCGTGCAATTTCTCGGCTCCGATCCGCAGTGCCTGGCGGATAACGCGGCGTTCGCTTGCACCCTGGGTGCGCCGGTGATCGACCTCAACTTCGGTTGCCCGGCCAAGACCGTCAACAAGTCCCGGGGCGGGGCGATCCTCCTTAAAGAGCCCGAACTGCTGCATGCAATCGTGCGCGAGGTGCGGCGCACTGTCCCGGCGTCGATCCCGGTCACGGCGAAAATGCGCCTGGGCTTCGATCACAAGGACCATGCCCTGGAGTGCGCCGAAGCCCTGGCGGACGGCGGCGCAGCGCAACTGGTGGTGCATGCGCGAACCAAGGTCGAGGGCTACAAGCCGCCGGCCCACTGGGAGTGGGTGGCGCGGGTGCAAGAGGTGGTCAAGGTGCCGGTGTTCGCCAATGGCGAAGTGTGGACCCTGGACGACTGGCACCGCTGCCGTGAGGTCAGCGGTGTCGAAGACATCATGCTCGGGCGTGGTCTGGTGGCGCGCCCGGACCTGGCGCGACAGATTGCTGCGGCGCGGGCTGGAGACGAGGTGGCGCCGATGCAATGGGCGGAGCTGCAGCCGGTGTTGGCAGACTTCTGGTTGCAGGCCCGGCGCAAGATTTCCCCGCGCTACGCGCCCGGTCGGCTCAAGCAGTGGCTGGCGATGCTCACCCGCAGCTACCCCGAGGCCACCGAGCTGTTCAATCTGCTGCGGCGGGAAAACGACTGCGAGCGCATCGACGCCCTGCTGGGCATCGAGGTGCCCGATACGCCGCGCCTGTCGATCGCCTGATCAGCGTCCGCCGCTGACGTCGAGCAGGGCGCCGCTGGTGTAAGAGGCCTGTTCGCTGGCCAGCCAGAGGATCGCCGCCGCCACTTCGTCGGCTTCACCGCCGCGCCCCAGGGGCACGCTCTGGCTGACCCGGTTGACGCGGTCCGGCTCGCCACCGCTGGCATGGATCTCGGTCTTGATCACCCCCGGGCGCACGGCGTTCACCCGGATGCCGTCGGCCGCCACTTCCTTGGCCAGCCCCAGGGTCATGCTGTCGACGGCGCCCTTGGCCGCGGCGTAGTCGATGTACTCGCCCGGTGCGCCGAGGCGGGCGGCAATCGAGGACACGTTGATGATGGCGCCGCCCTGGCCGCCCTGGCGGGTGGACATACGGGCGATAGCCGCGCGGCAGCAGAGGAAACTGCCGAACACGTTGGCGGCGAACACCCGCTGCCAGCGCGCCAGGTCCATGGCTTCCAGGCGCATCTGCTGTTCCAGCATGCCGGCATTGTTGACCAGCACATCGAGACGGCCGAAGCGCTCGTCGAGGGTGGTGAACAGGGTTTGCACCTGGGCTTCGTCGGCGACATCGGCTTGCACGGCGATGGCCTGGCCGCCGGCGTCGACGATTTCCCGCGCCAGGTCCTCGGCGACTGACCGCTGCTGGCGGTAGTTCAGGCACAGCGCGTAGCCCTGGGCCGCGGCCTGGCGCGCGGTGGCGGCCCCGATGCCGCGGCTGGCGCCGGTGATCAGCATGACCTTGTTCATCACGTGTCTCCCTGTAAAAAAGTTTTTCAGGTGCTTGAAATCGTTTTTCGCGTCCACATTTTCAGTCGTGCGGGATGCCGAAGTCGGGTCCCGCGAAGTCAGGTCGTCCAGAGCACATTCGCTCTCAGGGGCCTGCAATCACTCGCTGACTATCAGGAGAAATCTACATGAGCACCGCATTTTCCATGACCCCGCTGTTCCGTCAGTCCATCGGCTTCGATCGTTTCAACGATCTGTTCGAATCGGCCATGCGCAACGAGTCGGGTACCAGCTATCCACCCTACAACGTCGAAAAGCATGCCGATGACCAGTACCGCATCGTCATCGCGGCGGCCGGTTTCCAGGACCAGGACCTGGACCTGCAGGTCGAGCGCGGCGTGCTGACCGTGACCGGTGGCAAGCGCGAAAACAGCACCGAGAACGTCACTTACCTGTACCAGGGCATTGCCCAGCGCGCCTTCAAGCTGTCGTTCCGCCTGGCGGATCACATTGAAGTGAAGGCGGCCAATCTGGTCAACGGCCTGCTCAATATCGACCTGGTGCGTCTCGTGCCGGAAGAGGCCAAGGCCAAGCGCATCCCGATCGGTGGCGCGCGCCCCGTGCTGGAAAACTAAGCTCGCCGCGAGGTGAGAAGAAGGGCGCCTGTGGGCGCCCTTCGTCGTTTCAGCTCCTGGGCGGGCGTTGCCGGGTGTGGGCCAGCAAGGCGCGGAACTCCGCCAGCGGCAGGGGTTTGCTGAACAGGTAACCCTGGTACAGGTGGCAGCCCTGGCTTTCCAGAAAGTCCAGCTGGCTCTGCTGTTCGACCCCTTCGGCAATCATCGCCAGGCGCAGGCTGCGCGCCATTCCCACGATCGCGCGGATGATTTCCGCGTCGTTCGGGTTATCGGTGGCGTCGCGCACGAACGACTGGTCGATCTTCAGCACGTCCACTGGCAGGCGTTTGAGGTAAGTGAGCGAACTGTAGCCGGTGCCGAAATCGTCCATGGCGAAGCTGACGCCGAACTTCTTCAGTCGGTTCATCTTGGCGATGGTGTCTTCGATGTTCTGGATCACGATGCCTTCGGTGATTTCCAGCTTGAGCATGGCCTTGGGCAGCGCGCTGTTGCGCAGGCTGTTTTCCACGCGTTCGACGAAGTCGTTCTGGCGGAACTGCCGGGGGCTGATGTTCACACACAGGCTGAAGTCCTCGACACTGACCAGGCCCTCTTCCAGCAACTGGGCGCAGGCGTGGCAGGCCTCGGCGAGTACCCAGCCGCCGACTTCGAGGATCAGGCCGCTTTCTTCCAGTACGTGGATGAACAGCGCCGGCGACTGCGCGCCATGGGTCGGGTGCTGCCAGCGCAGCAGGGCTTCGGCACCGATGACCTGGCCGTTGCGTGCATCCACCTGGGGCTGGAAGTGCAGCTCGAACTCACCGCGGGCCAGGGCCAGGCGCAGGTCGTTCTCCAGACGCAGGCGTTCGCTGGCTGCTTCCTGCATGGTCTTGCGGAACAGCTGGATGGCGTTGCGTCCCGAATCCTTGGCGCGGTACAGGGCGATGTCGGCGCGTTTGAGCAGGTCGGCCGGGGTCGCGCCGTGGTCAGGGATCAGGGCGATGCCGATGCTCGGGGTGACCTGCAGGCGGTGGCCGTCGAGCAGCATCGGTTCGGCCAGCAGGTGGCGCAGTTTTTCCGCGACGTTGCGGGCCTGGCGGGTGACCTCGGAGCGCTTGCCTTCGAGGCCGGAGACCAGCACCACGAATTCGTCGCCGCCCAGCCGGGCCACGGTGTCTTCCTGGCGCACGCTGGCTTCCAGGCGGGCGGTCACCAGCTTGAGCACGGCGTCACCCACCGGGTGACCGAGGGAGTCGTTGATGTGCTTGAAGTGGTCCAGGTCGATGAACAGCAGCGCGCCGCGCAGCTCGTGGCGCTTGAGCAGGGCAATCTGCTGGGTCAGGCGGTCCATCAGCAGGGCGCGGTTGGGCAGGTTGGTCAGGGAGTCGTGGTAGGCCAGATGCTGAACCTGGGCCTGGGCATCCTTGAGTTCGCCAATGTCGCGGGCAGTGAGCAGCAGGCACGGCTCGTCGTCGAGCTCGATCTGCTCCACCGACACCTCGACGTGCAGCAGCTTGCCGTGGCGATTCATCGCCATCAGTTCCTGCCGGTAGACCCGGCCTTCCTTGCGCAGCGTATCGAGCAACTGCGCACGCTGGCTGCCGTCGGCCCAGATGTTCAGTTCCAGCGAGGTATGGCCGATCACTTCCTCGGCGCTGTAGCCGGTCAGGCGGGTGAAGCCTTCGTTGACCTCGATGTGCCGCCCGGTGTCGCGGGCGGTGATGGTGATGGCGTCGGGGCTGGACTGGAAGGCCTTGTAGAACTTTTCCCGGCTGGCCTGCAGGGCGGCCTCGGCTTTCTGCCGTTCGGTGATGTCGCGGAAGGTGGTGAGGATGCAGTGCTGGCCGTCGATCTCGATCGGCCGGCAGGACACCACGCAGGTCACGGTGCGGCCGTTACGGCTGCGGTACTCGGCGACTTCGTTATCCAGCCCGCCTTCGCGCTGGAACTTGCCGTACAGCACCTGGCGCAGCGACAGGTCGTTCCAGAAGTTCAGGTCGAGCATGCTGCGCCCGACGATGGCCTCGGGTTCCCAGTCGAACGCCTGGGTGAAGCTGGGGTTGATCTCCAGCACCACGCCCTCGGGAATGGTGGTCAGCGCGATGGGGTCGGGGCTGGCCTGGAACAGGGTCACGAACTTCTCTTCCGAGGCCTTGAGCCGCTGTTCGCGCTGCACCCGTTCGGTGATGTCGATGAGGATGCCGGCCATGCGCAGGGGCGCACCCTGGTCGTCGCGGTAGAGCTTGGCGGTGCTTTCCAGGTAATGCACCTCGCCGTCGGCGTACACCGCGCGGTAGGTGACCTGGTAATCCAGGCGGATGCCCTGGAGCACTTCGAAGTAGGCCTTGCGCATGGCCTGGCGGTCTTCCAGCGGAACGAAGCTGAAGAACGCGCGGAAGTCGCCCTGGAAGGGTTCCCTCGGCAGGCCGTGGAGCATCGAGGCGCGGGTCGAGCCGAACAGCTGGTTGCTCGGGATGTGCCAGTCCCAGGTGCCGAGGTCGGCGGATTCCAGTGCCAGGGTGAGGCGTTCCTGGCTTTCCTTGAGGGCCTGTTCCTGGGCGCGCTGGCGGGTGATGTCGCGCACGGTAAGGACCAGGCAGGTGCGCCCGTCCAGTTCGATCTCACCGCCGAACAGCAGGTTGGTGGAGACCTGGCCGTCGCGGCTGAAAAAACGTACTTCCAGTTCGTTGAGCGTGCCCTGGCGGACGGCATCGAGCATGCGCTGGCGGTCTTCGGGATCGGCCCAGATGCCCATTTCCAGGGAGGTGCGGCCCAGGGTTTCGGCGCTGCTCCAGCCGAACTGCCGCTCGAAGCTGGGGTTGACCTCGATGAAGCGCCCAGTGTCCTTCTCGGTGATCACCACGGCGTCCGGGGTGTGGCGAAAGGCCTGGGAAAACTTCTCTTCGCTGCTGCGCAAGGCGGCTTCGGCCCGTTTGCGCTCGGTGGTGTCGAGGAACGAGCAGAGCAGGAAGGCCTGGTCGTCCAGTTCGATGTACTGGCTGGACATCACGCCGTCGAGGATGCGCTGGTCGCAGGTCCGCAGCTGCACCTCCTGGACCACCGGGTCCTGTGTCAGCGGGGCGGTGCGGCGCAGGTAGTCGCGCTGTTGCGGGTGGACCCAGATGTCCAGCTCCTGGGTCGAGTGGCCGATGGTGGCCTCCGCCGGCCAGCCGAAGGTGCTGATGAAGTGCTGGTTGGCCTCGGTGATCACGCTGTCGGCGTAGCGCACCAGCAGGACCACGTCGGGGCTCAGGTGGAACAGGTTGAAGAAGCGCTGCTCGGAGTTGATCAGGGCCTGGGCCCGTTCCTGCTGGGTGGTGATGTCGCGGATCACTCCGAACATTCGTTGGCGGCCGTCGCTGTCGGCCTGCAGGCTGCCGCTGATCTCCAGCCAGTGCAGGCTGCCGTCCGGCCAGCGGATGCGGTGGCGCAGGGCGCGGTTGCTCGGCGAGCCGTCGAGCACGGCCTGGAACAGGTGCAGGACGTCCTGGCGTTCTTCTTCGGGGATCAGCTCGATGTAGTCGACGGCGGTGCGCAGCGGGCGCTTGGGGTCCAGGCCGAACAGCGCCTGGGCGCCACGGGACCAGTGCACCTGACCGCTGCCGACGTCCCAGTACCAGGCGCCGAGCTGGGCGCCATTGAGCGCGGCCAGCAGGCGCTGGGCGTCGTCCCAGGTCTTTTCGAATTCGGCGGGGTCCAGTGCCGGGATGAAGGGCAGTGGTGGCTTGCGGTCACTGGAATTGGCCATGAGCGGCCCTTTGTGGGTGCGCGGCGGCCGAATGGCCGGTGGGCAATCGAGGTGACTGTGTCATGCAGGCGCCTTTTTTATCGTTATGAACTCACGTTAGCGTCTGTTCGCGGCCCAGTGCAAGGTCGTCGCGCTGGGCGTCGAGCAATTGCATGAAGGCCCGTGCCGCGTTCGACAGGGTGCGCTCGGTGTGCAGGATGTAGCCCAGCTGCCGCGTCAGCTGAATACCCGGCAGCGGCAGGCGGGCGACCTGGTCGTCGAGCATGGTGCGCGGCAGGACGCTCCAGGCCAGGCCGATGGAGACCATCATCTTGATGGTCTCCAGGTAGTTGGTGCTCATGGCGATGTTGGGCGTCAGGCCCTGGGCCTCGAACAGGCGCCGCACGATGTGATGGGTGAAGGTGTTGCCGCCGGGGAACACTGCCGGGTGTTCCGCCACGTCGCGCAGGGCGACGCTGTCCATGCAGGCCAGGGGGTGCTCGGGCGCCGCCACGAAGTCCAGGGGGTCGTTCCACACCGGCACGGCGCGCACCGGTTCGCGGGTTTCCGGGGCCAGGGTGATCACCGCCAGCTCGGCGCGGCCGTGGAGGATTTCGTCATAGGCCACTTCCGAATCGAGGAACTGGATGTCCAGGGCGACCTTGGGGTGGGCGCGGGTGAAGGCGCGCAGCAGCGGCGGGAGGCGGTGCAGGCCGATGTGGTGGCTGGTGGCCAGGGTCAGGCGGCCGCTGATCTCGCCGTTGAGGTTGGTCAGGGCGCGGCGGGTGTCGTCCAGCACGTTGAGGATCTGGTAGGCCCGCGGCAGCAGGGCACGGCCCGACTCGGTCAGGTTGACCTCGCGGCCCAGGCGATCGAACAGGCGCACCCCCAGTTGTTGCTCCAGGCTGGCGATGCGCTTGCTCACCGCCGGCTGCGTCAGGTGCAGGCGCTCGGCGGCTTCCGAGAAGCTGCCGATCTCGGCGATGGCGATAAAAGCGTTGAGTGTCGCGAGGTCCATATTTGAATTCCAGAGAGTTATCCAATGGATGAAAAATATGAATTTGAGTTATTCATTGCAAGCCCCTACGATCGCCCCATAAGCAGAAGGGCTATTGGACCCGCTGCACCCGTATAACCTGATGAGGACACAAGCAGATGGCCGGCAAGACCCTCTACGACAAGCTCTGGGAAATGCACGAGGTCAAGCGTCGGGACGATGGCTCGTCGCTGATCTATATCGATCGCCACATTCTTCACGAAGTGACGTCGCCGCAGGCTTTCGAGGGGCTGCGCCTGGCCGGTCGCAAGCCCTGGCGCATCGACGCCAACATCGCCACCCCGGACCACAACGTGCCGACCACCAAGGCCGAGCGTCAGGGCGGCCTCGAAGCCATTGCCGACGAAGTCTCACGCATCCAGGTCAAGACCCTGGATGCGAACTGCGATGACTTCGGCATCCTCGAGTTCAAGATGAATGACGTGCGCCAGGGCATCGTGCACGTGGTCGGCCCGGAGCAGGGTGCCACGCTGCCCGGCATGACCGTGGTCTGCGGCGACTCGCACACCTCCACCCACGGCGCCTTCGGTGCGCTGGCCCACGGCATCGGCACCTCCGAGGTCGAGCACGTGCTGGCGACCCAGTGCCTGGTGGCGAAAAAGATGAAGAACATGCAGGTGCGCGTCGAAGGCACCTTGCCGTTCGGCGTCACCGCCAAGGACATCGTGCTCGCTATCATCGGCAAGATCGGCACCGCCGGCGGCAACGGCCATGCCCTGGAGTTCGCCGGCAGCGCGATTCGCGACCTGTCGCTGGAAGGGCGCATGACCATCTGCAACATGTCCATCGAAGCCGGTGCCCGTGTCGGCCTGGTGGCGGTGGACGAGAAGACCATCGCCTACGTCGAAGGCCGTCCGTTCGCGCCGAAGGGTGCTGATTGGGACAAGGCCGTGGCGCAGTGGAAGGGCCTGGTGTCAGACGCCGATGCGCATTTCGACACCGTGGTCGAACTCAAAGCCGAAGACATCAAGCCGCAGGTCAGCTGGGGCACCTCGCCGGAAATGGTCCTGGCGGTGGATCAGACCGTGCCGGACCCGGCTGCCGAAGCGGACCCGGTCAAGCGCGACTCCATCGTGCGGGCGCTCAAGTACATGGGCCTGGCCGCCAACCAGGCGATCACCGATATCCAGCTGGACCGCGTGTTCATCGGTTCCTGCACCAACTCGCGGATCGAAGACCTGCGTGCGGCGGCCGCCGTCGCCAAGGGCCGCAAGGTGGCTTCGACCATCAAGCAGGCCATGGTGGTGCCAGGCTCGGGCCTGGTGAAGCAGCAGGCCGAAGACGAAGGGCTGGACCGGATTTTCATCGAGGCCGGTTTCGAATGGCGTGAACCGGGCTGCTCCATGTGCCTGGCGATGAACCCCGACAAGCTGGGCAGCGGCGAGCATTGCGCTTCGACCTCCAACCGCAACTTCGAAGGGCGTCAGGGCGCCGGTGGTCGTACCCACCTGGTCAGCCCGGCCATGGCGGCCGCAGCAGCCGTGACCGGTCGTTTCGTCGACGTCCGTGAATTGATCCAGGCCTGAGGAGCGAGCAGATGAAAGCCTTTACCCAACACACCGGTCTGGTCGCCCCGCTGGATCGCGCCAACGTCGACACCGATCAGATCATTCCCAAGCAGTTCCTCAAGTCGATCAAGCGCACCGGCTTCGGCCCCAACCTGTTCGACGAGTGGCGCTACCTGGATGTCGGCCAGCCCAACCAGGACAACTCCACGCGTCCGATCAACAAGGACTTCGTGCTCAACTTCCCCCGCTACCAGGGCGCCAGCGTCCTGCTGGCCCGGGAGAACTTCGGCTGCGGTTCCAGCCGCGAGCACGCCCCGTGGGCGCTCGAAGAGTACGGTTTCCGCGCGATCATCGCGCCGAGCTATGCCGACATCTTCTTCAACAACAGCTTCAAGAACGGCCTGCTGCCGATCATCCTGAAGGACGAAGAAGTCGACGCGCTGTTCCAGCAGGCCGAGGCGACCGAGGGCTATCAGTTGACGGTCGACCTGGCCGCCCAGACCGTGACCCGTCCGGATGGCGTGCAGTACAGCTTCGACGTTGACGCATTCCGTAAACATTGTCTGCTCAATGGTCTGGACGACATCGGCCTGACCTTGCAGGATGCCGACGCGATCAAGGCGTTCGAGGCCCAGTACCGTCCCAACAGCCCCTGGCTGTTCGGCGCGATCAAGTAAGAGGTCGGCGATGAAGCGCTTTCATATCGCCCTCGCGGTGGATGATCTGCAAGCCTCCATCGCCGATTACAACCAGCGCCTCGGGCAACCGGCCAGCGTGGTGGTGCCCGGGCAGTACGCGATGTGGCGTACCGCGCAATTGAATTTTTCCATCAACCAGCAGCCGGGCCGGGGTGGCCAGTTGCGTCACGTCGGTTTCGAGGTGGATGGGGTGGAGGGGTTTGCCAGCGAGGTCGACGTCAACGGCCTGGCGTGGGAACTGTTCAGTGCCGCCGAGCAGGATGTGCGCATCCTGCAGTTGTATGGCGTGCCGGTACGACGCTGATTTCAGGTGAGCGCCCTGGGGCGCTGACCTCATTGAAATGATTTGAGGACGCGATGAGCAAACAGATTCTGATTCTTCCTGGCGACGGTATCGGCCCGGAAATCATGGCCGAGGCGGTCAAGGTGCTGCGCCTGGCCAACGACAAGTACGACCTGGGCTTCGAGCTGAGCTTCGACGAGCTGGGCGGCGCGGCCTACGACAAGTATGGCGTACCGCTGGCCGACGAAACCCTGGCCCGTGCCCGTGCCGCCGATGCCATTCTGCTCGGCGCCGTCGGTGGCCCGAAGTGGGACACCATCGACCCGGCGCTGCGCCCTGAGCGCGGTCTGCTGAAAATCCGCTCGCAGCTGGGCCTGTTCGGCAACCTGCGTCCGGCGATCCTCTACCCGCAACTGGCCGATGCCTCCAGCCTCAAGCGCGAAATCGTCGCTGGCCTGGACATCCTGATCGTGCGTGAGCTGACCGGCGGCATCTATTTCGGCCAGCCGCGCGAGACCCGCGTACTGGAAAATGGCGAGCGCCAGGCGTACGACACCCTGCCGTACAGCGAAAGCGAAATCCGCCGTATCGCCCGTGTCGGTTTCGACATGGCCCGCGTGCGCGGCAAGAAGCTGTGCTCGGTGGACAAGGCCAACGTGCTGGCCTCCAGCCAACTGTGGCGCGCCGTGGTCGAGGAAGTGGCCAAGGATTACCCGGATGTGGAACTCAGCCACATGTACGTCGATAATGCCGCGATGCAGCTGGTGCGTGCACCGAAGCAGTTCGATGTGATCGTCACCGACAACATGTTTGGCGACATTCTGTCGGATGAAGCTTCCATGCTCACCGGCTCTATCGGCATGCTGCCGTCCGCTTCGCTGGACGCCAACAACAAGGGCATGTACGAGCCGTGCCACGGTTCGGCGCCGGACATCGCCGGCAAAGGCATTGCCAACCCTCTGGCGACCATCCTCTCGGTCTCCATGATGCTGCGTTACAGCTTCAACCAGGGCGCTGCCGCCGATGCCATCGAGCTGGCGGTCAGCAAGGTGCTCGATCAGGGCGTGCGCACCGGGGACATCTGGTCCCAGGGCACGACCAAGGTCGGTACCGCCGCCATGGGTGATGCGGTAGTCGAAGCGCTGCGTAGTCTGTAATCTTCCAGTCCCGCCGGGGGAGTCCGGCGAGCTGTTTATATAGGTGTAGTCGTTATGAAACGTGTAGGTCTGATCGGTTGGCGTGGCATGGTCGGTTCCGTGCTCATGCAGCGCATGCTGGAAGAGCGGGACTTCGACCTGATCGAGCCGGTGTTTTTCACCACCTCCAACGTCGGTGGCCAAGGCCCGGCCGTTGGCAAGGACATCGCCCCGCTGAAGGACGCCTACAGCATCGAAGACCTGAAAGGCCTGGACGTGATCCTGACCTGCCAGGGCGGCGACTACACCAATGAAGTCTTCCCCAAGCTGCGCGAAGCGGGCTGGCAGGGCTACTGGATCGACGCGGCGTCCTCGCTGCGCATGAACGATGACGCGGTCATCGTGCTGGACCCGGTCAACCGCAAGGTGATCGACCAGTCGCTGGACGCCGGCACCAAGAACTACATCGGCGGCAACTGCACCGTCAGCCTGATGCTGATGGCGCTGGGCGGCCTGTACGAAGCCGGCCTTGTCGAGTGGATGAGCGCCATGACCTACCAGGCGGCCTCGGGCGCCGGTGCGCAGAACATGCGCGAGCTGATCAAGCAGATGGGCGCGATCAACACCTCCGTGGCCGACGAGCTGGCCGACCCGGCCAGCGCCATTCTCGACATCGACCGCAAGGTGGCCGAAGCCATGCGTGGCGAGTCGTTCCCGGTCGACAACTTCGGCGTGCCGCTGGCCGGTAGCCTGATCCCCTACATCGACAAGGAACTGCCGAACGGGCAGAGCCGTGAAGAGTGGAAGGCCCAGGCTGAAACCAACAAGATCCTGGGTCGCTTCAAGAGCCCGATCCCGGTGGACGGTATCTGCGTGCGCATCGGTGCCATGCGTTGCCACAGCCAGGCGCTGACCATCAAGCTGAACAAGGATGTCCCGCTCTCGGACATCGAAGGCCTGATCAGCCAGCACAATCCCTGGGTCAAGCTGGTGCCGAACCAGCGCGAAGCCAGCATCCGCGAACTGGGCCCGACCGCTGTGACGGGTACCCTGAGCGTGCCGGTCGGTCGTCTGCGCAAGCTCAACATGGGCTCGCAGTACCTGGGCGCCTTCACCGTGGGCGACCAGCTGCTGTGGGGCGCCGCCGAGCCGCTGCGCCGCATGCTGCGGATCCTGCTGGAGCGTTGATGGAACGGCCGGCGCTGTCCGGTCTGTCCATGCAGTAATAAAGAAGGAGCGAGTTCTGCTTGCGATCGGCCTGTAAGGCTGAACGTCAGCTGACTCGCTCCTTTGCATTCCGGGGGCGGCGCTATACAGTGCGTGGCTAATTTGCCCAGAACCCGTGTCATGACCCGTACCTTTGATATTGCTGTAATCGGCGCCACCGGCAGCGTTGGCGAAGCCCTCGTGCACGTGCTCGAAGAGCGCGAGTTTCCCGTTGCCAACCTTTATCTGCTCGCCAGCGGCGAGTCGGACGGCCATTCGCAACCCTTCAAGGGCAAGAATGTGCGGGTCAAGGCGCTGGAGTCCTTCGATTTCGCCAGCGTGCGCCTGGTATTTCTCGCCGCCGGCGAAGCCGCGACCCGGGCCTGTATCGATCAGGCGAAGCGGGCAGGGTGCGCGGTCATCGATTTGGCCGCAGCGCTCCCGGCGGACGTTGCACCTCGGGTGGTGCCGGACGTGAACCCGCAGGTGGTGGAGCAATTGTCCGCGCCGTACCAGTTGACCAGCCCGGCGGCGGTCAGTGTGGCGGTCGCCACGGTGCTGGCCGCGCTGCCCGAAACGATTCGCTTCAAGCGCGTGGCGATCACCGCCTGCCTGGCCGTGTCCAGTCGCGGGCGGGAAGGGGTGGTGGAGCTGGCCCGTCAGACCGCGGAGCTGCTCAATGGCCGGGCGCTGGAACCACGTCTGTTCGACCGGCAGATGGCGTTCAATGTGCTCGCGCAGACGGGGGCCGTGGACGAGCAAGGGCATGTCGGCCTGGAGCGGCGGGTGGCGGACGAGCTGAAAAGTCTGCTGGGTGAGCCGCAGTTGGCTGTGTCGGTGACCTGCGCCCAGGTGCCGGTGTTCTTCGGCGACAGCATCAGTGTCTCGATCCTGGCCGACGCGCCGGTCGATGTGGCCGCGGCCCGCAAGGGCCTGGACGAAAAAAGTGGCATTGAATATGTCGAGAACGACGACTACCCAACAGCAGTGGGTGACGCGTTAGGGCAAGATGAAGTCTATGTTGGGCGTGTTCGCGGTGGGCTGGATGATCCGTCGGAACTCAATTTGTGGATTGCGTCTGATAATGTGAGAAAAGGCGCTGCGCTGAACGCCGTGCAGTTAGCCGAGTTGTTGATAAAACACTATCTGTAAAAGATACTTACCTAGAAATTTGAAGAATCTTTCGAGCTTGGCAATACTGGCTGAGTTGATTGTTGAATGGGGAGCCGTCTTCTGGCGGAACAGGCAACAATCAACTGGATCGTCTCGCATGCTGAGAAAAAGATAAAACAAGGGATAACGCTATGGTTCGGGTTCGCAAACTGGTGCTGGCAATTGCAGCTGCTTCGGCGCTGTCATCCGGTATGGCGCATGCGCTGGGTCTGGGTGAAGTTACCCTGCAGTCTGCGCTGAATCAGCCCCTGGTGGCTGAGATCGAATTGCTGGAGGTCCGCGATCTGGCCTCCAATGAAGTGTTGCCAACCCTGGCGTCCCCCGAAGAATTCACCAAGGCGGGTGTTGATCGTCAGTATTTTCTGACCGATCTCAAGTTCACGCCTGTACTCAAGCCGAATGGCAAAAGTGTCATTCGTGTGACGTCCAACAAGCCGGTGCGCGAGCCGTACCTGAACTTCCTGGTGGAAGTGCTGTGGCCGAACGGTCGCCTGCTGCGTGAGTACACCCTGCTGCTGGACCCGCCGCTTTATTCCCCGCAAACCGCGGTAGCCGCACCGCAGGCCCCGGCAGTCGCCCCGGCCCAGGCGCCGCGTGCCCCGGTTGCCCAGGCGCCGCGTCCGACCACTCAGCCGGCTCCGTCGACTTCGCCGAGCGCGCCAGAGCCGCGTCCGGCCGTCGCGGCATCGAGCAGCCTGCAGGGCGGTAGCGAATACAAGACCACCTCCAACGACACCCTGTGGGAAATCGCCCAGCGTGTGGGTGGCGGCAGCGTGCACCAGACCATGCTGGCCATCCAGGACCTCAATCCGGATGCCTTCATCGGTGGCAACATCAACCGCATGAAGAGCGGCCAGGTCCTGCGCCTGCCGGAAGAACAGCAAGTGCGCAGCCGCGCCCAGGCCGAAGCCCTGGCTCAGGTTGCCGAGCAGAATGCCGCCTGGCGCGAAGGCCGCAGCGTAGCCGCCAGCAGCGCCCGCCAGCTGGACGCCACCAAGCGCAGCACCGCCGGTGCCGCACCGGCTGAAGTGAATACCCGCGACAGCCTGAAGCTGGTTTCCGGTGAAACCGGCAAGTCCACTGCCGGCAGCGAGAATGGCGCAGCCGACAGCAAGGCCCTCAGCGACAAGCTGGCGGTGACCCAGGAAGGCCTGGATTCGACCCGTCGTGAAAACGAAGAGTTGAAGAGCCGCATGGGTGACCTGCAGGGTCAGCTCGACAAGTTGCAGCGACTGATTCAACTGAAAGACGACCAACTGGCCAAGCTGCAGGCTGACCTCGCTGCCCAGGGTCAGGCTCCAGCCCAGGCCCCGGCAGCGGAAGCACCGGTCGCTCCGGTCGAGGAACCTGCGCCGGTCGAGCCGGAAAAGGCAGCCGCGCCGACCGAGGGTTCGGCGGCGGTGCCGCCGGTCACCCCGCCGGGCGCCGAGGCGCCCGACTACAACTACAGCGAAGAACCGGGAGCGGAGCCAGATGCGGCTTCGCAAACCAATACCCAACAGCCGGCCTCTGCGCCGGCTGTAGCCGTTGAACCGTCGACCCCGGCCCCGGCCGAGCCTGCCAAACCGACGCCTGCGCCGACCCCGGCCGTGACGCCGGAACCGCAGCCGAGCGCGCTGGACAGCCTGCTGGCCAACCCGATGCTGCTGGGTATTGCCGGTGGTGGTGTTCTGCTTCTGCTGCTGATCGGCCTGATGATGCTGTCGCGCCGCAATGCACTCAAGGAAGCCGAATTGCAGGAAAGCCTGGCAGCCGACAACGCTGACCACGCCTACGACAACGACCTGCAACTGCCGGCGGACAGCTTCGACAGCTTCCCGGAAGACATCGACACCCCGGCGCAGCAGGCCGCTGAAGAGCGCGTGACCGCTCAGACCGGTGATGCGCTGGGCGAGGCTGACATCTATATCGCCTACGGCCGTTTCAACCAGGCCGCCGAACTGCTGCAGAACGCGATCAATGAAGAGCCGCACCGCAGCGACCTGCGCCTGAAGCTGATGGAAGTCTATGCCGAGCTGGGCGACCGCGAAGGCTTTGCCCGCCAGGAAAACGAACTGCGTGAAATCGGTGGGGCGCAAGTCGAGACCGATCAGCTCAAGGCCAAGTACCCGGCCATGGCCGTCTTTGCTGGCGCAGCGCTGGCAACCGCACCGCTGGCCGATGATGACCTGGACAGCTTCAGCCTCGACGACCTGACCCTGGACGAGCCGACCAAGCCGGCTGCCGAAGCGCCTGCCGACATGGACGATGCCTTCGACCTGAGCCTGGATGACCTGGAGTCCGAGCTGGACAACGACCTGCAGGCCTCCAGCAGCAATGCGTCCCTGGATGACCTGGATAGCCTGTCGCTGGACAGCGACCTGGGTCTCGACACTTTCGACCAGCCAGCCGCCACCACCCCGGATGACCAGGGTTTCGACCTGAGCCTGGATGACAAGGCCGACGACAGCCTGAGCCTGGGCGACGACCTGGCCGATTTCAGCCTGGACCTGGGCAGCGACTCACCGGCGGCCACTGCCGAAAACGACGACTTCCTGCTGAGCCTGGATGACGACCTGACCTCCACCCCGGCCGCTCCGACTGCTGCCTCCGACGACCTGGCCGATCTGAGCCTGGATCTGCCGGCCAGCGAGTCCGCCAACGATTTCGACCTGCCGGCTGACTTCGACCTGTCCCTGAACGACGACGCTCCAGTGGCCGAACCGGCCGCCGACAGCTTCGCCGCTCAACTGGACGAAGTGACTGCCGAACTGGATCAACTGTCGAGCAGCCTGGATCAGCCTGCCGCCGAAGACACCTTCGACCTGCCGGTGCCTTCCGCGCCGGCCGCTCCGCTGGGTCTGGATGGCGACGACGATTTCGATTTCCTCTCCGGCACCGACGAGACGGCCACCAAGCTGGATCTGGCGCGTGCCTACATCGATATGGGCGATACCGAGGGTGCCCGTGACATCCTCGATGAAGTGATCGCCGAAGGTAACGACGGTCAGCAGCAGGAAGCACGAGAGCTGATCGGTAAACTGGTCTGATACATGTCTGATGCTCTACCCACAACGGCAGCCGATTCGGCTGCCGTTGGCATTTTCAAGGTCGCCCTCGGCGTCGAATACAAAGGCTCGCGTTATCGCGGTTTCCAGCGGCAGCGCGCCGGTGTGCCTTCCATTCAGGAATCCCTGGAAAAGGCCCTGTCGAAAGTGGCCGGCGGTGCGCCGATCACCCTGAGCTGTGCGGGGCGTACCGATGCGCTGGTGCATGCCAGCGGCCAGGTCGTGCACTTCGACACCACGGTCGAACGCTCCATGCACGCCTGGATCATGGGCGCCAACATGAACCTGCCCTCGGACATCAGCGTGACCTGGGCCAAGCTGATGCCGGCGCATTTCGATGCGCGGTTCTGCGCCATGGCCCGGCGTTATCGCTACGTGATCTACAACGATCAGATCCGTCCGGCGCACATGGCGGAGGAGGTGACCTGGAATCACCGGCCGCTGGATATCGAGCGCATGCGCGAAGCGGCCCAGGTGTTTCTCGGTACCCACGATTTCAGTGCGTTCCGTGCGCGCCAGTGCCAGGCCAAGTCGCCGATCAAGACGGTGCATCACCTGCAACTGCTACAACATGGCCGTTTCATCGTGCTGGACATTCGCGCCAATGCCTTCCTGCACCATATGGTGCGCAACATCGCCGGTGTGCTGATGACCATCGGCACGGGCGAGCGGCCGGTGGAGTGGGCGCGGGAAGTGCTGGAAACCGGCGTACGGCGCACGGGCGGTGTCACGGCCCATCCTTATGGGCTGTACCTGGTTCAGGTCGACTACCCGGAAGAGTTCGAATTGCCCGAGCGCTACCTGGGGCCGCATTTCCTGTCGGGGCTGCCGGATGTGCGGGCTGACGCCTAAATCCGCTTTTGCTACTATCCGAAGCTTGCCGATTTACTGAGGTGCCTGCCCGTTGTCAGTCGTTCGCAGCAAGATCTGTGGAATTACCCGCATAGAAGATGCGTTGGTCGCCGTTGATGCCGGGGCGGACGCCATTGGCCTGGTGTTCTACGCCAAGAGCCCGCGCGCGGTCGATGTGGCGCGGGCCAGGGCGATCCTCGCGGCGCTGCCGCCGTTCGTGACCACGGTGGGGTTGTTCGTGAACATCGAGCGCGAGGCGCTGAACGCGATCCTGGCCGAGGTGCCGCTGGATTTGCTGCAGTTCCATGGTGACGAGACGCTGGCTGAGTGCGAAGGTCATGGCCGTCCGTATATCAAGGCGCTGCGGGTCAAGCCGGGCGATGATGTCGCCGCGCAGATCGCAGCCTATCCGTCGGCGGCCGGCATTCTGCTGGACACCTTCGTCGCCGGCGTGCCGGGCGGGACGGGCGAAGCGTTCGACTGGGCGCTGGTGCCGCGCGATGTGCAGGTGCCGATCATCCTGGCGGGCGGGCTGACGCCGGAGAACGTACGCGGCGCCATCGAACAGGTCCGGCCGTATGGCGTGGACGTCAGCGGTGGGGTCGAAGCCAGCAAGGGCATCAAGGACGCGGCCAAGGTGCGTGCGTTCGTGGGGGAGTCCAGGCGTACCCTGGAGGATTGAGCGGGCAATGTGACGGCGGCCTGCGCTTCGCCGTCCATAGACCTGTTGCATGCGCTGCAACGGACGCCTTTGGTGATCGCAGGTGAGGTGGCGGGTCGGATGTGTGGTGGATGCCATGCCGACCGGCCCCTGCTGGGATCGCCCTCGTGAATTTGCCGGGACAGGTTGCAAGGTCGTGACCTTGAGCATGTCCAGGCCTACAGCTGTGGAGAGTCAAGAGCATGAGCAACTGGTTGGTAGACAAACTGATCCCTTCGATCATGCGTTCCGAGGTTAAGAAAAGCTCGGTGCCAGAAGGGCTGTGGCACAAGTGCCCGTCCTGCGACGCGGTGCTGTACAAGCCCGAGCTGGAAAAGACCCTGGATGTGTGCCCCAAGTGCAACCATCACATGCGCATCGACGCCCGTGCCCGCCTGGACATCTTCCTCGATGCTGATGGCCGTGCCGAGATCGCGGCTGACCTGGAGCCGGTCGATCGCCTGAAATTCCGTGACAGCAAGAAGTACAAGGATCGTCTGGTGGCTGCGCAGAAGCAGACCGGCGAGAAAGATGCCCTGATTGCCATGAGCGGTACGCTCGAAGGCATGCCGATCGTGGCCTGCGCCTTCGAATTCTCGTTCATGGGCGGCTCGATGGGCGCCATCGTCGGTGAGCGCTTCGTGCGCGCCGCCAACGTCGCCCTGGAGCAGCGTTGCCCGCTGGTCTGCTTCGCTGCCTCCGGCGGTGCGCGGATGCAGGAAGCGCTGATCTCCCTGATGCAGATGGCCAAGACCTCGGCCGTGCTGGCGCGTCTGCGCGAAGAGGGCATCCCGTTCATTTCCGTGCTGACCGACCCGGTCTACGGTGGCGTGTCGGCCAGCCTGGCCATGCTGGGTGATGTCATCGTCGCCGAGCCGAAGGCGCTGATCGGCTTCGCCGGCCCGCGCGTGATCGAGCAGACCGTTCGCGAAAAGCTGCCGGAAGGCTTCCAGCGCAGCGAATTCCTCATCGAGCACGGCGCCATCGACATGATCATCCACCGTGCCGAGCTGCGTCCGCGTCTGGCTCGTCTGCTCGCGCAGTTCATGCACCGTCCTTCGCCCACCGCGTTGCCGGTCACGGCATGACCCCGCGCTCCCTGGCCGATTGGCTGGCATACCTGGAGCAACTGCATCCATCTGCCATCGACATGGGCCTGGAGCGCTCCCGAGCCGTGGCGCACCGCTTGCAACTGGGCAAGCCGGCGCCACGGGTCATTACCGTCACCGGTACCAATGGCAAGGGTTCCACCTGTGCCTTCATTGCCTCGCTGCTGCGTGAGCAGGGCCTCAAGGTCGGCGTCTACAGCTCTCCGCACCTGCTGCTCTACAACGAGCGCGTGCAGATCGATGGCGTCGAGGCCAGCGATGAGCAGCTGTGTCAGGCGTTCGAGGCTGTCGAGGCCGCCCGTGGCGAGACGTCGCTGACCTACTTCGAAATGGGCACCCTGGCGGCGTTCTGGCTGTTCCAGCAGTCGATGCTGGATGCCGTGGTGCTGGAAGTCGGCCTGGGCGGGCGCCTGGATGCGGTCAATCTGATCGACGCCGATGTGGCCCTGGTGACCAGCATCGGCCTGGACCACGCCGATTGGCTGGGGGATACCCGCGAATCGGTGGCCTTCGAGAAGGCCGGCATCCTGCGGGCCGGCAAGCCCGCGCTGTGTGGCGATATCGACCCGCCGCTGCCACTGGTGCAGCAGGTGGCCGCGCTGGATTGCCCGTTTTTCCGCCGCGGCCTGGACTATGACCTGATCGTTGGCGCGGACAGCTGGAGCTGGTTTGGCCTGAACGAGCACGGCGCTGTCCTGCGCCTCGACGCGCTGCCCTTGCTCGACCTGCCCATGGAAAACGCCGCCCTGGCCCTGCAGGCCTATGCCTTGCTCGGTCTGCCCTGGCAGCCCGAGCGCATTGCCCGGGCCCTGGCCGCCACCCGGGTGACCGGTCGCCTCGATCGCCGCGTGCTGAATTGGCAAGGCAAGTCACTCACGCTGCTGCTGGATGTTGGGCATAATCCCCATGCCGCCGACTACCTGGCTCAGCGCCTGGCTGCCCGGCCCATCGCCGGCAAGCGCCTGGCCGTGTTCGGTCTGCTGGCCGACAAGGATCTGCCAGGGGTCGTGGGGCCGCTGCTGGACGAGATCGCCGATTGGGCGGTGGTGACGCTGCCCACCTCGCGTTCGCGCCCGGCCGCCGAGTTGCAGGCGCACCTGCAGGTGCGGCGCGCGAATGTGCAGGTGCATGACGACGTCGAGGCTGCGTTGCTGGCACAATGTGCCCGCGCAACGGCGGATGACGAGATTCTGCTGTTCGGATCGTTTTACTGCGTGGCCGAGGCCCTGGAATGGCTGGCCCGCCATGCCAAGGGGGAAATGCAGGATGGCTTTGCTGGATAAAGGGCTCAAGCAGCGCATGGTCGGTGCGCTGGTGCTGATGGCACTGGCCGTGATCTTCATCCCGATGCTGCTCTCGCGCGAAGACGAATTGCGCCACGTGGTGGTGGATGCCCCGGCCATGCCGCAAACGCCGGTGATGCCGACCATCGAGATGGAGCCCGTCGCCGTTCCCGAGCCCGAAGCCCTGCCGCAGGAGCCGGTGCCGGAGGAGGGGACTGCTGCCATCCAGCCTGAAATCGTCGAGCAGCCGCCTGTCGCCGCCACCCCGCCAGCACCGCCTGCGACTCCCGCCGTGGCCCCGGTCGCTCCGCCAAAAGCCGAAGTCCCGGCGCCGTCCAGCCGCCTGGACGCCAATACCCTGCCGGTGAGCTGGTCGGTGCAGCTGGCCAGCCTTTCCAGCCGCTCCGGGGCGGAAACCCTGCAGAAGACCCTGCGCAGCCAGGGCTACAACGCTTATATCCGCACGGCGGACGGGATGAACCGGGTGTTCGTCGGGCCGCTGGTCGAGCGTGCCGAGGCCGACCGCCTGCGTGACCTGCTCAATCGCCAGCAGAAGCTCAACGGCTTCGTCGTGCGCTTCCAGCCGGAGAGCAGCTAGTCGCTGTTTTTCTGTTGGTTGTAATCCTTTGTTTAACCGAGGGCGGGGGCTCTGCTAAAATGCAGCGCCTTTTCCGTCGGTAGCCTGAATCGTGGCATTCACCTGGGTCGATTGGGCGATTATCGCCATCATCGCCGTATCGAGTCTGATCAGTTTGAGCCGTGGCTTCGTCAAGGAGGCCTTGTCCCTGGTCACCTGGATCGTCGCCGGTGTGGTCGCCTGGATGTTTGGCGGCGCCCTGTCCCAGCACCTCACCGAATTCATCGAAACACCGTCAGCCCGTGTCATCGCGGCCTGCGCACTGTTATTTGTCTGTACGCTCCTGGTCGGAGCCCTGGTCAACTACCTGATTGGTGAACTGATTCGTGTCACCGGCCTGTCCGGCACCGATCGTTTCCTGGGTATGGTATTTGGTGCCGCGCGGGGCGGCTTGTTGGTCGTCGTCGTGGTCGGGCTGCTCAGCCTGGCGCCCGTGCAGCAGGATTCGTGGTGGCAGCAATCAACCTTGCTGCCTCACTTTTTGATGGTTGCGGACTGGTCGAAGAACCTCATTCTGGGGATGTCCAGCGAGTGGCTTGCCAGCGGTATCAGCGCACCAGCTGAGCTGCCGTTCAAAGAAGAGTTCTTGCAGCCTAAATTGCCGCAAGTGCCTTCTAACTAGCCTGTTTCATTGAGTAGGGGTTGCGTCACATGTGTGGCATTGTCGGTATCGTCGGTAAATCGAACGTCAATCAGGCGCTGTATGACGGTCTCACCGTTCTCCAGCACCGCGGCCAGGATGCTGCCGGTATTGTGACCAGCCATGATGGAAGGCTGTTCCTGCGCAAGGACAACGGTCTGGTGCGCGATGTCTTCCAGCAGCGCCACATGCAGCGCCTGGTCGGCCACATGGGGATCGGCCACGTCCGTTACCCGACCGCGGGCAGCTCCAGCTCCGCCGAAGCCCAGCCGTTCTACGTCAACTCGCCGTACGGCATCACCCTGGCGCACAACGGCAACCTGACCAACGTCGAACAGTTGGCCAAGGAAATCTACGAGTCCGACCTGCGCCACGTGAACACCAACTCCGATTCGGAAGTGCTGCTCAACGTGTTCGCCCACGAGCTGGCGCAGCGCGGCAAGCTGCAGCCGACCGAGGAGGACGTGTTCGCCGCCGTCACCCACGTGCACGAGCGCTGCCTGGGTGGTTACGCCGTGGTGGCGATGATCACCGGCTACGGCATCGTCGGTTTCCGCGACCCCAACGGTATTCGCCCGATCGTCTTCGGCCAGCGCCATACCGATGAAGGCGTCGAGTACATGATCGCCTCCGAGAGCGTGTCCCTGGACGTGCTCGGGTTCACCCTGATCCGCGACCTGGCACCGGGCGAAGCGGTGTACATCACCGAAGACGGCAAGCTGTTCACCCGTCAGTGCGCGGCCAACCCGAAATACGCACCGTGCATCTTCGAGCATGTCTACCTGGCACGCCCGGATTCGATCATGGACGGCATCTCGGTGTACAAGGCGCGTCTGCGCATGGGCGAGAAGCTGGCCGAGAAGATCATGCGCGAGCGTCCCGAGCATGACATCGACGTGGTCATCCCGATCCCGGACACCAGCCGCACCGCCGCGCTGGAGCTGGCCAACCACCTGGGCGTGAAGTTCCGCGAAGGCTTCGTCAAGAACCGTTACATCGGCCGCACCTTCATCATGCCGGGCCAGGCGGCCCGCAAGAAGTCCGTGCGCCAGAAGCTCAATGCCATCGAACTGGAGTTCCGCGGCAAGAACGTGATGCTGGTGGACGACTCCATCGTGCGCGGCACCACCTGCAAGCAGATCATCCAGATGGCCCGCGAAGCCGGTGCGAAGAACGTCTACTTCTGCTCCGCGGCCCCGGCGGTGCGCTACCCGAACGTCTACGGCATCGACATGCCGAGTGCCCACGAGCTGATCGCCCATGGCCGCACCACCGAAGAGGTCTGCGAGCTGATCGGTGCTGACTGGCTGGTGTACCAGGACCTGCCGGACCTGATCGAAGCGGTCAGCGGCAGCAAGAAGATCAAGATCGATAACTTCGACTGCGCGGTGTTCGACGGCAAGTACGTCACCGGCGATGTCGACGAGGCCTACCTGAACCGCATCGAGCAGGCGCGCAACGACGCCAGCAAGGTCAAGTCCCAGGCGGTCAGCGCGATCATCGATCTGTACAACAACTGAGTCCCGCTGGCGCCGCGAGGCGCCACCAGGGCGCCGCGTTAGAGGGAAGGAACATGACGCAAGAATGGCAGGCCGGTCGCCTCGACAGCGACCTCACCGATGTCGGCTTCGACACCCTGGCCGTGCGGGCCGGGCAGCAGCGCAGCCCGGAGGGTGAGCACAGCGAAGCCCTCTATCCGACCTCCAGCTACGTGTTCCGCACCGCTGCCGACGCCGCGGCGCGCTTTGCCGGCGAAGTGCCGGGCAACGTCTATTCGCGCTACACCAACCCCACTGTGCGGGCTTTCGAGGAGCGCATCGCCGCCCTGGAAGGCGCCGAGCAGGCCGTGGCCACGTCCTCGGGCATGTCGGCGATCCTCGCCATCGTCATGAGCCTGTGCAGCGGCGGCGACCACGTGCTGGTGTCGCGCAGCGTGTTCGGCTCGACCATCAGTCTGTTCGAGAAGTACCTCAAGCGCTTCGGCGTCGAGGTCGACTATGTGCCGTTGTCCGACCTGGATGCCTGGCAGGCGGCGTTCAAGCCCAACACCAAGCTGCTGTTCGTCGAGTCGCCGTCCAACCCCCTGGCCGAACTGGTCGATATCGCCGCCCTGGCGGAAATCGCCCATGGCAAGGGCGCGTTGCTGGCCGTGGACAACTGCTTCTGCACCCCGGCGCTGCAGCAACCGCTGAAGCTGGGCGCGGACGTGGTCATGCACTCGGCCACCAAGTACATCGATGGTCAGGGTCGCAGCATGGGCGGCGTGGTCGCCGGTCGCGCGGACCTGATGAAAGAAGTCGTCGGCTTCCTGCGCACGGCCGGGCCGACCCTGAGTCCGTTCAACGCCTGGATCTTCCTCAAGGGCCTGGAAACCCTGCGCGTGCGCATGCAGGCCCATTGCGCCAGCGCCCTGGCCCTGGCCCAGTGGCTGGAGCAGCAGCCGGGTATCGAGCACGTCTACTACGCCGGCCTGCCGAGCCATCCGCAGCACGAACTGGCCAAGCGTCAGCAGCGCGCCTTCGGTGCGGTGGTGAGCTTCGAGGTCAAGGGCGGCAAGGAGGCGGCCTGGCGGTTCATCGACGCCACGCGGGTGATCTCCATCACCACCAACCTGGGCGACACCAAGACCACCATCGCCCACCCGGCCACCACCTCCCACGGGCGCCTGTCGCCGCAGGAGCGGGCCAATGCCGGCATCCGTGACAACCTGATCCGCGTGGCGGTGGGCCTGGAAGACCTGGCCGACCTGCAGGCGGACCTCGCGCGCGGCCTGGCAGCGCTTTGAGCGAGCAGGTCGCGCTCGACTGGGGCGGCGGTCGCTCCGGCGGCAAGGTGGCGCTGGTCACCGGTGGCGCGCGGGGCATCGGCCTGGGCATTTCCGCCTGGCTGATCGCCGAGGGCTGGCAGGTGGTGCTCGCGGACGTCGAGCGCGAGCGCGGCTCCCGGGTGGCCAAGGCGCTGGGCGACAACGCCTGGTTCGTCGCCATGGACGTGTCCCAGGAAGAGCAGGTCGCCACTGGCGTCGCCGAAGTGCTTGGGCAGTTCGGTCGCCTCGACGGCCTGGTCTGCAACGCCGCGGTGGCCGACCCCTACAACCCGCAACTGGAAAGCCTCAGCCTGGCGCGCTGGAACCGTACCCTGGCGATCAACCTCAGTGGGCCCATGTTGCTGGCCAAGCATTGCGTGCCGTACCTGCGGGCGCACCGTGGCGCCATCGTCAACCTGACCTCGACCCGTGCCCACCAGTCCGAAGCCAACAGCGAGGCCTATGCGGCGAGCAAGGGCGGTCTGCTGGCGCTGACCCATTCGCTGGCCATCAGCCTCGGGCCGGAGGTGCGGGTCAATGCGGTCAGCCCCGGCTGGATCGATTCCCGCGACCCGGTCGAGCAACGGGCCGACCCGCTGGCCCAGCACGATCACGTGCAGCACCCGGCTGGTCGGGTGGGCAAGGTCGAAGACGTGGCTGCCATGGTCGCCTGGCTGCTGTCGGGCCGCTCGGGGTTCGTCACCGGCCAGGAGTTCGTGGTCGATGGCGGCATGAGCCGCAAGATGATTTACGCCGAATAACTCACGGCGTGTGATGGTGCTGGGCGATTTCCCGGGTGCCGCTTCGCTCGACCCAGGCTGCGAAACGGCCATTCGACAACCCGCTGCTGGCCGCCTGTGCACCTCGCACAGGGTTTCTTAACCGCGCCGCGCATCCCATACTCCGACGGTTTCCAGCCCGGCCCTACGCCCATGCTCAAGACCCTCGCGGTGGCCAATTACCGCTCGATCAACAAATTGGTGGTGCCCCTGGGCCGGTTGAACCTGATCACCGGCCCCAATGGCAGCGGCAAGTCCAACCTGTACCGCGCCCTGCGCTTGCTGGCGGAAACCGCCCAGGGTGGGGTGATCAATGCGCTGGCACGTGAAGGCGGGCTGGACTCCACCTTCTGGGCCGGGCCGGAGTCCATCACGCGGCGTATGCGCAGTGGGGAGGTGCCGGTCGAGGCCACCGTGCGCCAGGGCGTCAAGCGCCTGCGTCTGGGGTTTGCCGGGGAGGATTACAGCTACGCGATTTCCCTCGGGCTGCCGGAACCTAGCCGGTCCTTCTTCAGCCTCGACCCGGAAGTGAAGAAAGAGTGCATCTGGGCAGGCGAGGCCTATCGTCCGGCCAGCCTGCTGGTGCAGCGTTCCGGGCCCATGGTGCGCGCCCGGGAAGGGCGCGGCTGGGATGTCCTGGCTCAGCACACGCCCAATTACCACAGCCTGTTCGACCAGGTGGGCAGCCTGCGCGGCTCGCCGGAGGTCATGCTGTTGCGCGAAAGCATCCGTGGCTGGCGCTTCTACGACCACTTTCGCAGCGACGCGGACGCACCGGTTCGCCAGCCGCAGCTGGGTACGCGTACGCCGTTTCTGCACCACGATGGGCGCGATCTGGCGGCGGCGCTGCAGACCATCCGCGAAATCGGCGATCCCGAGGCCTTGCAGCGCGCGGTAAGCGATGCGTTCCCCGGCGCGCGCCTGAACATCCAGCCGCTGCAGGGTGGGCGCTTCGCCGTCGAGTTCTTTCAAGAAGGGCTGCTGCGGCCGCTGTCGGCGGCCGAGTTGTCGGACGGAACCTTGCGCTACCTCCTGCTCATCGCTGCGCTGCTGACACCGCGGCCACCGACCATGATGGTGCTCAACGAACCGGAGACCAGCCTGCACCCGGACCTGCTGCCGGCCCTGGCGCGCCTGATCATCCAGGCCTCCCGGCATTGCCAGGTGTGGGTGGTGTCCCACGCCAGTCGCCTGATCGCCGCGCTGGAGCAGGATGAGCAGTGCAATTCGATCGTGCTGGAAAAGGTGCTGGGCGAAACGCAGATCGTCGGTCAGGGCCTGTTGGATGCGCCGCCGTGGCAGTGGCCGGAATAGCGCATCCACTTCGAATACGCCAACGAAAAGCCCCGGTCGATGCCGGGGCTTTTGGCTTCGGGGCGGTTACTCGCGCAGGTCCACCGCCGGTGGTTGCGGGTTCTGTTCGAACAGGCGCTGCGGGTCTTTCGGCAGGAAGCCAGGGCGGTAACCTTCGCGGATGTCGCCGAGCACGCGGATGTCGCTGTACTTGGTGCCGGAGATCGCCGCCAGGCCCGCCGCGTCGCGGATCACGCTGGGGCGCAGGAACACCATCAGGTTGCGTTTGACCCGGGTGTCCCGGGTCGAGCGGAACAGCCGGCCGAGCACGGGAATGTCGCCGAGCAGCGGCACTTTCGAGTCGGTCTGGGTGACGTCGTCCTGAATCAGCCCGCCGAGTACGATGACCTGGCCGTCCTCCGCGAGGATGGTGCTCTTGATCGAGCGCTTGTTGGTGATCAGGTCCACCGCGTTGACGCCCTGGGCGGTGGGCGCGATCGAGGAGATTTCCTGCTCGATCTCCAGGCGCAGGGTGGCGCCTTCGTTGATGTGCGGGGTGACTTTCAGGGTCACGCCGATGTCCTGGCGCTCGATGGTGGTGAACGGGTTGTCCGCTCCCGAGGCGCTGGTGGTGAACGAGCCGGTCTGGAAGGGCACGTTCTGCCCCACCAGAATCTCCGCTTTCTGGTGGTCCAGGGTCAACAGGCTGGGGGTCGACAGCAGGTTACTCTTGGTGTTGGACGACAGCGCGGTGATCAGCACGCCGAAGCTGTCGGTGCCGAGGCCGATGATGGCGCCATCCGGCAGGTTGTTCAGGGCCGGGTTGTCGACGTCGTTGCGCTGGTCCTGGATGGCCTGCAGCACGGTGCCCACCGACAGGCCGGTGTTGCCGAAATTGACCCCGCCCAGGCCGCCGGTGCCGCCCCGGGCATCCACCGCCCATTGCACGCCGAGGGCGTCGGTCACGTCGCCGGAGACTTCGACGATGGCCGCTTCGACCATCACCTGGGCACGGGGCACGTCCAGCTGGCGCACGATGTCTTCCAGGGTCGCCACCACGTCCGGCTCGGCCAGCAGCACCAGGGCATTGAGGCTCTCGTCCGCGCGAATCAGCACGGTTTGCGGTCGCCCCGTGGCTTCGCCTTCGGCCTGCGGTTGCAACTGCTCGGAGACTTCGCTGAGGGTTTCCGCCAGGGTCTTGGCATCGTTGTGGCGCAGGCGGATGACCCGGGTATTGGCCGAGCGGCTGGTCGGTGTGTCCAGGGACTGGGCCAGTGACACCAGCTTGGCACGGGCGGCCGGCGGGCCGAGGATGATCAGGCGGTTGGTGCGGCCGTCGGCGATCACTTGGGTGCTGGTGGCGCCCTTGGCCTGGCCCCGGTCCAGGGAGGCCTTCAGCACCTCGGCGGCGTCCATCACCCAGCCGTGGCGCATGTCATAGACACTGAAGTCGGCGTTGCCCTTCTGGTCGAGCTGGCGCAGCAGGTCTTCGATGCGGGCGATGTTGGCGCGGCGGTCGCTGATGATGATGGCGTTGGCCGAGGTCACGGCGGCCAGGTGCCCGAACTGCGGAACCAGCGGGCGAATCAGCGGGATCAGTTCGGTCGCCGAGCCGTGCTGTACCTGGATCAGGCGGGTTTCCAGCTGGTCGGCGGCATCGCGCCCGCGGCCAGCGTCGGCCTTGGCTTCGGCGTTGGGCACGATCCGCGATTGTCCGTCCTGGGTGATCACGCTGAAGCCATGGGTGGCCATGACCGAGAGGAACAGCTGATACACCTCGCTCAGGCCCAGGGCCGTGCTGGAGACCACGCTGACCTGGCCTTTGACCCGCGGATCGACGATGAAGGTTTCCCCGGTGATTTGCGCCACCTGATCGATGAACTCACGGATATCCGCGCCCTTGAGGTTGATGGTCCAGCCGTCCTCCTGCTGGCTGAGCGGCGCGGAGGTCGGGGTGCTGGCGGCGCTCAGCGGCAGCGGCGCAATGGCCAGGCCGGCGGCCAGCAGGGCCAGGGTGAGGTGCGAGAAAAGTGGCGTCATCGGGTCATTCGCTTTCCGTAGGCTGTTCTGGGGTGTCGGTTTCCGGCTCCAGCGTGCCGGAGGCCTCCATTTGCTGACGCAGGGCGTCCATGCGTTCACGCAGTTGTTCGATGTTGCCGGCTTCCAGCTCGCTGAGCTGGTCGACCGCGTCCGGGGCGGGCGTTTCGGGCACGTGGGTGGGGGATTGGCTGCGCGGGAAGGCCAGGCTCTCGCGGCGGCCGTTGCGCATCAGTTCGATGTGATCGGCGTGCACGGCGTGCAGCCGCACACCGTTGCTGATTTCGCTGTCGATGCCGAAGCGCCGCGCGGTGCCGCCATCAAGGCTGAGAATGGCGCTGGAACGGGCCGGGTCGGCGTGCACGAAGCTGCCGAGCAGGGTCAGGCGCATGGAGGTCGCGGGGGCCGGAGCGTCGCCACTGAGCTGGCTGGCGCCGAACAGGTGTTGCAGGCGCTGGTCGACCACGGGGGAGGGTTGGTCGACGGCCGTGGCGGAATCGGTGTGGAGCGGGGCACGTACCAGGCGCAGCCAGTCCATGGTCTGCCAGGCCAGGCTGACGCTCATGGCAACCACCAGTGCGGAGCCGATCAGGGGCGTGGCACGGGCGTGTACCCAGCTTCGGGAAGCCGAAAGAGGCAAATGCGTCACTCCGGAAAATTATTGTTATGCGGTGTGCGGCGCGCCTGGATCATAGACCGTTGGCATGCATTTGGCAGCCCCTCCCCGGGTGATGTACCACAGCGTGCAATATGCTAAAGATAGCTCAGTGCTTGCGCGCTACAGCGGGAAAACAATAACAATTAACCGACGGAACTGTGGTCGTACGAGCGGTCAGAACTGACCGTGCACCCGCACACACTTACCGTTTCAAGGCACGCTCAAATGAACGCTCCATTCGCAGAAAGTTCGCCTCGCCGTCTGCCGTTCAGCTTTGCCAGGCGCCATGGCGTGGTGGTGGTGACCGAGGCCGACACGGCCTGCCTGGCGCACCGCCCGGGGGTGGAACTGGTGGCCCTGGCCGAAGCCCAGCGCTTCATCGGCCGGCAGTTGCCGCTGCGAGCCCTGACCCGCGAAGCCTTCGAACAGGCGCTGGCCCGTGCCTATCAGCATGAAAGCGGCTCCATGCAACTGGCCGAGGACCTCGGCGGGCGCCTGGACCTGGCGGCCCTGGCCGAGCAGGTGCCGGAAACCGAGGACCTGCTGGAGCAGGAAGACGACGCGCCGATCATCCGCCTGATCAACGCCATCCTCGGCGAAGCGATCAAGGAAAACGCCTCCGACATCCACCTGGAAACCTTCGAGAAACGCCTGGTGGTGCGCTTTCGCGTCGACGGCATCCTGCGCGAAGTGCTGGAGCCCAAACGCGAGCTGGCGGCGTTGCTGGTGTCGCGGGTCAAGGTCATGGCGCGGCTGGATATCGCCGAGAAACGCATTCCCCAGGACGGCCGCATTTCCCTGCGGGTCGGCGGGCGCGAGGTGGACATCCGCGTATCGACCCTGCCATCGGCCAATGGCGAGCGGGTGGTGCTGCGCCTGCTGGACAAGCAGGCCGGGCGCCTGAACCTGCAGCACCTGGGCATGAGTGCCCGGGATCGCCAGGTGATGGAAGAAACCGTGCGCCGGCCCCACGGCATCCTGCTGGTCACCGGCCCCACCGGCTCGGGCAAGACCACCACCCTGTACGCCAGCCTGGTCAGCCTCAATGACCGCACGCGCAATATCCTCACCGTCGAAGACCCCATCGAATACCACCTCGAAGGCATCGGCCAGACCCAGGTCAACACCAAGGTCGACATGACCTTTGCCCGGGGCCTGCGGGCGATCCTGCGCCAGGACCCGGACGTGGTGATGGTGGGGGAGATCCGTGACAAGGAAACCGCCGAAATCGCCGTGCAGGCCTCGCTGACCGGACACCTGGTGCTCTCGACCCTGCACACCAACAGCGCCATCGGCGCGATTACCCGGCTGGTGGACATGGGCGTCGAGCCGTTCCTGCTGTCGTCCTCGCTGCTGGGCGTGCTGGCCCAGCGCCTGGTGCGCGTGCTCTGCCCACACTGCAAGGAGGCCTACACGGCCGACGCCGCCGAATGCGCGCGCCTGGGGCTCTCGGTGGAAGAGGCGCCGACGCTGCACCGGCCCCGGGGCTGTGGGCAGTGCCACCAGCAGGGCTACCGCGGGCGCACCGGGATCTACGAGCTGGTGGTGTTCGATGACCGCCTGCGTACGCTGATCCACAGCGCGGCCTCCGAACAGGACATGACCCGCCATGCCCGCACCCTGGGCCCGAGCATCCGCGAGGACGGTCGGCGCAAGGTGCTGGAAGGGGTGACCAGCCTGGAAGAAGTCCTGCGCGTGACCCAGGAAGAATAAATGGCCGCCTTCGAATACCTCGCCCTCGACGGTAACGGTCGCCAGCAGAAAGGCGTGCTGGAGGCCGACAGTGCCCGCCAGGTGCGGCAGTTGCTGCGCGACCGGCAACTGGCACCGCTGGAGGTCAAGGCCACCCGCACCCGCGAGCAGGCCGGCCAGGCCGGTTATTTCAGCCTGTCCCGGGGCCTGTCGGCGCGGGACCTGGCCTTGCTGACCCGGCAGCTGGCGACCCTGGTGCAGGCTGCACTGCCCATCGAAGAAGCGTTGCGGGCGGCAGCGGCCCAGGCCCGTTCGCCGCGTATCCAGGGCATGTTGCTCGCGGTGCGTGCGCGGGTGCTGGAAGGGCACGACCTGGCCAGCAGCCTGAAGGAGTTTCCCGCCGCCTTTCCCGACCTGTACCGCGCCACCGTGGCGGCCGGCGAGCACGCCGGGCACCTGGGCCCGGTGCTGGAACAACTGGCCGATTACACCGAGCAACGCCAGCAGTCACGGCAGAAGATCCAACTGGCGCTGCTGTATCCAGTGATCCTGATGTGCGCGTCGCTGCTGATCGTCGGCTTTCTGCTCGGCTACGTGGTGCCCGATGTGGTGCGGGTGTTCGTCGATTCCGGGCAGACCCTGCCTGTCCTGACCCGCGGCCTGATCGCCCTCAGCGAGTGGGTGAAGAACTGGGGCTGGCTGGCCGCACTGCTGGCGGTGGCGGGGTTCTTCAGCCTGCGCTGGGCGTTGCGTGACGACAAGGTCCGGCTGCGCTGGCACGGGTTGCTGTTGCGCATTCCGCTGGTCGGTCGGCTGATTCGCGCCACGGATTGCGCGCGTTTCGCCTCGACCCTGGCGATCCTGACCCAGAGCGGCGTGCCCCTGGTCGAGGCCCTGGCCATCGGCGCCGAAGTGATCGCCAACCGGGTGATCCGCGCCGAAGTGGTGGTGGCGGCGCAGAAGGTCCGCGAAGGCGGCAGCCTGACCCGCGCGCTGGAGGCCAGCGGGCAGTTCCCGCCGATGATGCTGCACATGATCGCCAGCGGTGAACGCTCCGGCGAGCTGGATCAGATGCTGGCACGCACCGCGCGCAACCAGGAGAACGACCTGGGGGCGCAGATCGCCTTGCTGGTCGGCCTGTTCGAGCCCTTCATGCTGGTGTTCATGGGCGCAGTGGTGCTGGTCATCGTCCTGGCCATCCTGCTGCCGATTCTTTCTCTCAATCAACTGGTGGGGTAATCAGGTGAATAACGGATCGTTGCGACGTACGGGGCAAGCGGGTTTTACGCTGATCGAGATCATGGTGGTGGTGGTGATCCTCGGTATTCTCGCGGCGCTGGTGGTGCCGCAGGTGATGAACCGCCCGGACCAGGCCATGGTCACGGTGGCCCAGGGCGACATCAAGGCCATCGGCGCGGCCCTGGACATGTACAAGCTCGACAACCAGGTCTACCCGAGCACCCAGCAGGGCCTCGAGGCGCTGGTGCGCAAACCGTCCGGCAACCCGCCGGCGAAGAACTGGAACGTGGACGGCTATCTGAAGCGCCTGCCCATCGACCCCTGGGGCAATGTTTATCAGTACCTGGCGCCCGGCACCAAGGGTGCCTTCGACCTCTACTCGCTGGGTGCCGACGGCAAGCAGGGTGGCAGCGGCCTGGATGCCGATATCGGCAACTGGGACCTGTGATGGATAGGCGCTGAGCCATGGTGCTCGGTCGGCTGGCGATGGCGCGTCGCGGGCGTTCGCTCGCGGGGCGCGGCTTTACCCTGATCGAGCTGCTGGTGGTGCTGGTCATCCTCGGTGTGCTGATCGGCCTGGCGGTGCTCAGCACCGGCATTGCCGGCCCGCAACGGGAGCTGCGCAACGAGGCCGAGCGGCTGGCCGGGCTGATTGGCGTGCTAGCCGAGGAAGCCGTGCTGGATAACCGCGAATACGGCCTGTCGCTGGCGGCCGACAGCTACCAGGTACTGGCCTATGACCCGCAGCGTCGGCAATGGCAGGCGCTTGCTGGTAAACCCCACCGCCTGCCGGAATGGGCCGAGCTGAGCGTCGAGCTGGAGGGCGAACCCCTGACCCTGCCGGCGCCGACCGGCGAAAAGGCAGCGAGCGGTCTCGCGCCGCACCTGGTAATTCTCTCCAGCGGTGAAATGAGCCCCTTCCTGCTGCGCATTGGCGAACGTCGCCAGGGCGGCATGCGCCTGCGCCTGTCCAGCGACGGATTCCGCTTGCCCACGGTCGAGCAGGCTACACCGGCGGGAGGCCGCGGATGAAACGCACGCGCGGCTTCACCTTGCTCGAAGTGCTGGTGGCCCTGGCTATCTTCGCCCTGGTGGCGGCCAGCGTGCTGACGGCCACTGCACGCAGCCTGCAGACCGCCTCGCGGCTGGAGGATAAGACCCTGGCGATGTGGGTCGCCGACAACCGCCTGGTGGAGTTGCAGCTGGAGCGCAGCGCCGTGGCCAATGGCCGCGATCAGGGCGAGGTGACCTTCGCCGGGCGCCGCTGGCTGTGGCAGAGCGAGATCGAAGCCACCAGCGAACCCAGCATGCGCCGTGTCACCCTGTGGGTGGCGCCGCGGTCGGCCAGTGGCCTGGCGGGCGACCTGCGCGAGCGGGCGACGGTCAGCCTGAGCGGGTTTCTCGGTGAGCCGCTATGAGCACCTCACGGGGCTTTACTCTGCTGGAGCTGCTGATCGCCATCGCCATCTTCGCGCTGCTGGCGCTCGGCACCTACCGCATGCTCGACAGCGTGCTGCGCACCGACAGCACCACCCGTGCCCACGAGCAGCAACTGCGTGAACTGGTACGGGCCATGGGCGCCTTCGAGCGCGACCTGGCCCAGGTGGTGGTGCGGCCGGTGCGCGACCCGTTTGGTGACGCGCGGGCCGCGCTGCTGGGCGACGAAGAGGGCGGCAGCGCCATCGAATGGACGCGCAGCGGTTGGCGCAATCCCCAGGGCAGCCCGCGAGCCAACCTGCAGCGGGTGCGCTGGCAACTGAGCGGCGAGCAGTGGCAGCGGCGCTACTGGAGCGTGCTCGATCAGGCTCAGGACACGCAGCCGCAGGTTCAGCAGGCCCTCGATGGCGTGACCCGCGTGCAACTGCGTTACCTGGATGAAGAGGGCAGCTGGTTGCCCGCCTGGCCGCCCCAGGGTCGAACCGAGGATGAAGCCCTGGAAGACCTGCCGAGAGCGGTCGAGCTGGTGCTCGAACACCGCCGCTACGGCGAGTTGCGCCGCGTGCTGCGCCTGCCGGATGTGCTGCCTGACAACCTCGGCCAGGCACCCGAACTCCCGAATGGCCAGGAGCCGCTGCCATGAACCGGCAACGGGGCATGGCCCTGATCACCGTGTTGCTGGTGGTCGCCGTGGTGACGGTGGTCAGCGCCGGCATCATCGCGCGTCAGCAGGTGTCGATCCGCAGCAGCGCCAACCAGCTGCACGTGCGCCAGGCCTGGCACTACGCCCTGGGCGGCGAGACCCTGGCCAAGGCCATCCTGCGCCGTGACCTGCAGCAGGGCGATCCGCGGGCCCCGGTGGATCACCTGGGCGAGCCCTGGGCCAGGCCTCAGGATTCCTTCGCCCTGGATGAAGGCGGCGAATTGCTGCTGCGTATCAGCGACCCGAGCGGGCGTTTTAATCTCAACAGCCTGGTGCGCCAGGGCCAGGTCAACGAGGCGGCGGTGGCCCAGTTCCGTCGCCTGCTGCTGATCCTGCAGATCGAGACCCCCTATGCCGAACGGCTGGTGGACTGGCTGGACGCCGACCAGGAGCCGAGTGGCGGCTTCGGTGCCGAAGACAACCAGTACTTGCTGCTGGCGCCGCCTTACCGGGCCGCCAACCGGCGCTTGGCCGACGTCTCCGAGCTGCGCCTGCTGCTGGAAATGACCGAGGCCGATTACCAACGCCTGCTGCCCTTCGTCACGGCGCTGCCGGCGGATGCTACCTTGAACGTCAACACCGCCAGTGCCTGGGTGCTGGCCAGCCTGGCCGATGGCATCCCCCTCAGCACTGCTCAGGGGCTGGTGGCGGCCCGGGGTGGCCAGGGCTATCCGGATGTGCCGACTTTTCTCGCCCAGTTGCCCGGCCTGCAGGTGCAGAGCCAGGCCCTGGCGGTGGGCAGCCAGTATTTCCAGGCGACCAGTGAAGTGACGGTGGGCGACCGCCGTCAGGTTTTACGCAGCACCCTGCAGCGCGCCAGCGACGGCAAGGTGTATGTCCTGGCCCGTGATCTGGGGCAGAGCGGCGCGCCACCCGAACCCGTCAAGGAAGTCGAACCATGAGTCAGACCTACCTGTTCCTGCCGCCAGAGGCGTCCACCGGCATCCAGGCGGACCTGCCGGTGCAGCGCATCAACGGCGAGCACAGCCAACGGATGTCTTTTTCCGAGGCGCTGGCCGAGCTGGCCGGCGCCTGGACGCTGGTGTTGCCGGTCGAGGCGGTGACCGCCTGTGCGGTGCGCCTGCCCACCCAGAAGACCCGCTGGCTGCGCCAGGCCTTGCCCTTCGCGGTGGAAGAACTGCTGGCCGAAGACGTCGAACAGATGCACCTGGCCCTGGGCGAGGTCATGGCCGATGGGCGCCACCGGGTGTTCGCCGTACGCCGTGCTTGGCTGGCCGGTTGGATCGGCCTGTGCCCGCTAGCGCCCCAGTGCATCGCGGTGGATGCCGACCTGCTGCCGCGGGAGGGCACGCAACTGCTCCTGCTGGATGGACGCTGGCTGCTGGGGGGCGGCGATGTGGCACGCATGGCGCTGAGCCGCGACGCCTGGGAAACGCTGCAGACGGTCTGCCCGCCGCCCCAGGTGGCCTATCGCTCGGGGGACGAACCGGCACTGGAGCCGGCGGACGCCAACCCTGAGATCGCCGACGGCCACCGCTGGCTGGCGCAGCAGCCGGTCACCGTCAACCTGGCCCAGGCCGAGTTCGCTGCCCAGCAGGGCACGGGGCACTGGCAGCGCTGGCGCCCCGTGGCGGGCCTGCTGGCGCTGTGGCTGGTGCTGCAATGGGGCTTCAACCTGGGGCAGGGCTGGTACCTGCAGCGCCAGGCCGATGAATACGCCGCCAGCAGCGCGGCGCTGTACCGGGAGCTGTTTCCCGAAGACACCAAGCTGGTCAACCTGCGGGCGCAACTGGACCAGCACCTGAGCGCCGGAGTCGGCGAAGGGCAAGGTCGCTTGCTCGGGTTGCTGGGCCAGGTGAGCCAGGCGATGCAGGTCGACGGTAGCCAGGTGCAGGTGCAGCAGCTGGACTACAGCAGTACCCGTGGCGACCTGGCGCTGCAGGTCCAGGCCTCTGGGTTCGATGAACTGGAACAGTTGCGTACCCGTCTGCAGGACGCCGGTCTGGCGGTGCAGATGGGGTCCGCCAGCCGCGAGTCGGCCGGCGTGAGCGCGCGGCTGGTGATCGGAGGATGAACATGGGCAGCCTGAGTCCCCTGAAGACCCCCTTGGCCGCCCAGTGGCAGGATTCTGCCCTGGCCCAGCGCTGGCGCAGCTTGCCGCCGCGTGACCGCCTGGCCCTGGGCCTGCTGGCGCTGTTTCTCGGCGCGGTGCTGCTTTACCTGCTGTTGTGGCAACCGGCGCAGCAGCGCCTGAACAGCGCCCGTGCCGCGTTCGAGCACGAGCGGGCGCTGTATGCCTACCTCCAGGAAAAGGCCCCCCTGGCTCGCCGTGTGTCGCTCAAACCGCAGGTCAACCTGGACCCGGCCCGCCTGCAAGGGCTGGTGACGGCCAGCGCCGCCGAACAGGGACTGGCCATCGAACGGGTGGACAGCGATGGCGACGGCGCCCTGCAAGTCAGCCTGCAGCCGGCACCGTTCAGCCAATTGCTGCGCTGGTTCACCGCGCTGCAGGAGCAGGGGGTGACGATCAGCGAAGCCGGCCTGGACCGCGGCGAGGAAAACCGGGTGAGCACGCGGCTGACCCTGCGCGCCGGTCCCTGAGCCTCGCCCCGTACCGTTCATCGTGCTTTTGCTGGTGCAGCGGATGCCCTTGGGCAAAAAGAAAATTTGCCTGATTTGAGAAAAACTTTAAGCAGGGTGTTGACTTAGGATCGTTCCAACCGTAAATTGCGCGCCTCGCAAAGCGATGGGTGATTAGCTCAGCCGGGAGAGCATCTGCCTTACAAGCAGAGGGTCGGCGGTTCGATCCCGTCATCACCCACCATCTTTGTGAATCGGACGAAAGTCCGGCCGACGCGCAGCGGTAGTTCAGTCGGTTAGAATACCGGCCTGTCACGCCGGGGGTCGCGGGTTCGAGTCCCGTCCGCTGCGCCATATTTTCCATCCCAGGCTCTCCCCCTGAGATGAGGCAGAAAACCCGCAAGGGTCGTTTGCCAGACGAAGCAAGAGTTCCACGGACGAAAGTCCAACCGACGCGCAGCGGTAGTTCAGTCGGTTAGAATACCGGCCTGTCACGCCGGGGGTCGCGGGTTCGAGTCCCGTCCGCTGCGCCATACACGAAAACCCTCAGGTAGCGATACCTGAGGGTTTTTTCTTGCCCGCGATTTGCTGGCGGGCGTCATCGGATGGTCATCTGGCGGGCCTAGAGTCATCGGGCACGGTCCTTTTTCGGCCGTGCAGATCGATGAGGAGGACCGTTCGATGGATGACTACCAGGAAGAACTGCTCGAATCCCGTGCCCTGGAAGAGGGCGGCCTGGAGCCGGTGGAAGACGCCACTGAGTTGTGAGAGACCCGCGCTAATCAGCCCGCTTTGCGCTGGGCGCGGCGGAATTCCCCGGGCGTCTGCTGAATCCAGCGCTTGAACGCCCGCTGAAAGGCTTCCGCCGAGGCGAAGCCGAGCAGGTAGGCAATCTCGCCGAACGCCAGTTCGGTGTCCCTTATGTAGGCGACCGCCAGGTCGCGCCGCGTGTCGTTGAGGATGGCGCGGAATTGTGTTCCTTCTTCCGCCAGTTTGCGGCGCAGCGTCCAGGTGGGCAACTGCAGGCGCGCGGCGACTTCGTTCAGATCGGGCTCGCGCCCATGCAGCAACGGCCCCAGCAATTGGCTGATGCGTTCGCGCAGGCTGCGGGTGCGGGTCAGTTGCTCCAGTTCCCGCTCGCAGATTTCCAGCAGGTGCCGCCAGGTGCTCGGGCAGTGTTCCGGGTTGCGCAGATTCAGCGTGGCCTGGTTCAGGCGCAGCTGGTTCTGCTCTGCGGAAAACTCCACCGGGCAGTCGAACAGCGCGTTGTACTGCGCGCTGTAGCTGGGCGGCGGGAATTCGATCTGCACCTTGTCCACCGTCAGCGGCTGTCGAACCAGGTGGCCCAGTTGCTGCAGCCAGCTGGCCAGCACCGAGTCGACCACGAAGCGGTTGTAGGCGTTATAGGGGCTGATGGAATAGAAGCGCAGCCAGGCGCCCTGGGCGTCTTCGTGCAGGCTGGAGCTGCCCCGGTAGTTGGAGGCATACAGCGGTTCGAAGCGGGTCAGGGCGCGGGCGGCTTCGCGCACCGTGGGGGCCTGGGCGGCGGTGACCCCGGCCAGGCCAATCTGGCTCAGGCGGCTCAGTTGCCCCATGCGCAGGCCCAGCCCCGGTTCGCCGCACACCTGGATCGCGGCATGGCCGAGGCGCATGTAGCGCGGGATCGACAGGCGTGCGCGGGGCTCGGCCAGGCGGGCGTGGTCCAGGCCATATTGGTCGAGCAGCGGTTGCGGGTCCTGGCCGAGCTGCTGCATGGCGTCCGCCAGGCCGTGAACGAAACCGACCGACAGATCGCCCAGACGGACCCGCTGCGGTTTCATGGCGGCGTGAGCCAGAGATTCAGCACGTGGCTGCCCGGTGCGTCGCTGAGTTGGGGCGCGGCCTTGGGCGTCAGGTGGATGTTGCGCGAGGCGCCGCCCACCGGCCAGTCGAGGTTGCCGCGCAGGAACAGGGGCGGGCTGGTGACGCCTGTTCCTATGACCTGCACCGTGCTTTGCGGATAACCCGGGCGCCAGTCGCGCTCGATACGGTAGCGCTGCGTGCCCACGGTGACCTGCTGGGGCGCACGTGCACCCGGGCGCCAGGGCCAGGGTTCGTCATAGGCCTTGTCCTGAATGCTGCCGTCCGGCGCGAACACCAGGCTGAGGTTGCGCAAGGGACCGTCGCCGCTGACCAGCTGGCCATCGCGGACCTGGGGTTCGGGTAGCAGGATCGAGCCGGCGAGCAGCGTCACCTGGTACTCCCGGGCGAGGGTCGAGAACAGCTGCTGGTAATCCCGGGCCATCTGCTCGGCCTTCATGCGCAGCAGCGCTTCGTCCAGGCGGTCGGCGTCCAGGTTGACCAGCAGCGCCTTGACTGCCAGCAATGGGTTGCCGAGCAGCAGCCAGTCACGGGCTTCCTGGCGGCTGCGGGTCTGGTACAGCTCGGGTTTCTCGTCCCGGGCCAGCAGCCAGGTGCCGACGTGTTCCGGCAGGACGACCAGGGTTTCTGGCCCCAGCAGGCCGGCCTGGCGGGCGTTGTCCAGGCTGCTGGCGATCTTCAGCTGCAGGTGGTCCGGGCTCTGGTAATCCGCCGGGGCCACTTGCGGGCGGATCAGCAGCAGGTTGCCGCTGGCCGTCGCGGGCGCAGGTTCGCTGTCGATGGCGCTGCGCAGGTCGGACAGGTAATAGGCGTCCGGGCGTTTTTCCGCCCAGTTCAGGAACACGGCCAGGCCGCTGCCGGCAAGCAGGACGAGGAGGCAAAGCGAGAGGATGATTTTCATGGGGCGAAGGGTAGGCCGATGGCGAGGGCTTGCCAAGCAGTTGAGTGCATTTGGATCAATAAGTTGTCAGTTTGGGTCATTGAGGCGCCTGGTCCGGCTCATTATCGTCTAGCCCCATACCGACCGTGATCCATCTGAGACCACGGCATTCCGTGAAATGCACTCGCTTGATGGTGGAGACTTCCATGACCGCTCGTTACCCGCACCTGCTCGCCCCGCTGGATCTCGGCTTCACCACGCTGAAGAACCGCACGCTGATGGGTTCCATGCACACCGGCCTGGAAGAGAAGCCGGGCGGCTTCGAGCGCATGGCGGCGTATTTCGCCGAGCGGGCTCGCGGCGGCGTCGGCCTGATGGTCACCGGCGGCATCGGTCCGAACGAAGAGGGTGGCGTGTACGCCGGCGCAGCCAAGCTGACCACGGCGGAAGAGGCCGAGAAGCACAGGATCGTCACCCAGGCGGTGCACGAGGCGGGCGGCAAGATCTGCATGCAGATTCTCCACGCTGGCCGTTATGCCTACAGCCCCAAGCAGGTCGCGCCGAGCGCCATCCAGGCGCCGATCAACCCGTTCAAGCCCAAGGAGCTGGACGAGGAGGGCATCGAGAAGCAGATCGCCGATTTCGTCACCTGCTCCGTGCTGGCCCAGCAGGCGGAGTACGACGGCGTCGAAATCATGGGGTCCGAAGGTTACTTCATCAACCAGTTCCTGGCGGCCCACACCAACCAGCGCACCGACCGCTGGGGTGGCAGCTACGAGAACCGCATGCGCCTGCCGGTGGAAATCGTGCGCCGGGTGCGCGAGGCCGTGGGCCCGAATTTCATCATCATCTACCGCCTGTCGATGCTCGACCTGGTGGAAGGCGGCAGCACCTGGGACGAAATCGTGCTGCTGGCCAAGGCCATCGAGAAGGCCGGCGCGACCATCATCAATACCGGCATCGGCTGGCACGAAGCACGTATCCCGACTATCGCCACCAAGGTGCCGCGTGCAGCCTTCACCAAGGTGACCGCCAAGCTCAAGGGCGAGGTGTCGATCCCGCTGATCACCACCAACCGCATCAACACACCGGAAGTGGCCGAGCAGGTGTTGGCCGAGGGTGATGCGGACATGGTGTCCATGGCCCGTCCGTTCCTGGCCGACCCGGATTTCGTCAACAAGGCCGCCGAAGGCCGCGCCGACGAGATCAACACCTGCATCGGCTGCAACCAGGCCTGCCTGGACCACACTTTCGGCGGCAAGCTGACCACCTGCCTGGTCAACCCGCGCGCCTGCCATGAGACCGAGCTGAACTACATTCCCACGGCGGCGGTGAAGAAGATCGCGGTAGTGGGCGCGGGGCCAGCCGGCCTGTCGGCAGCCACCGTGGCCGCCGAGCGCGGGCACGCGGTGACCCTGTTCGATGCCGCGAGCGAGATCGGCGGGCAGTTCAACGTGGCCAAGCGCGTGCCGGGCAAGGAGGAGTTCTACGAGACCCTGCGCTACTTCAAGCGCAAGCTGGAAACCACCGGCGTCGACCTGCGCCTGAACACCCGGGTGTCGGCAGCCGATCTGGCGGCCGGCGGTTTTGACGAGATCATCCTGGCCACCGGTATCGCCCCGCGCACGCCGGCCATCGATGGCATCGAGCACGGCAAGGTGATCAGCTACCTGGATGCGATTCTGGAACGCAAGCCGGTTGGGCAGCGCGTGGCGGTGATCGGTGCGGGTGGTATCGGCTTCGACGTGTCCGAGTTCATCACCCACAAGGGCGAGGCCACCAGCCTCAACCGTGGGGCGTTCTGGAAAGAGTGGGGCATCGACGGCGACCTCGAGGCCCGTGGCGGTGTGGCAGGCGTGCGCGCCGAGCCCCATGCGCCGGCGCGCGAGGTGTTCCTGCTGCAGCGCAAGAAATCCAAGGTGGGCGATGGCCTGGGCAAGACCACTGGCTGGATCCACCGCACCGGCCTGAAGAACAAGAACGTGCAGATGCTCAACTCCGTCGAGTACCTCAAGGTCGACGACACCGGCCTGCATATCCGCATCGCCGAAGGCGAGCCCCAGGTACTGCCGGTGGACACGGTGATCGTCTGCGCCGGCCAGGACCCGTTGCGTGAGCTGCACGACGAGCTGGTGGGCGCCGGGCAGAACGTGCACCTGATCGGCGGTGCCGACGTGGCGGCCGAGCTGGACGCCAAGCGGGCGATCAACCAGGGCTCGCGCCTCGCCGCTGAGCTCTGAGTCACCAGCGCCCCGCCTCGTGCGGGGCGTTTTGTTTATGGCCCCCTGGGCCTTCAAGGCGGATAACAACAAGGAGAACTGCCATGATTACATCCCCGCAACTGCTGCCTGCCGTGGCCGCGAGCCTCGCACACTGGCACCGGATGGTCGCCGCCGGCGACCTGAGCCGGTTGAGCGAGCTGCTGCACCCGCAGGCACTGTTTCGCTCGCCCATGGCCTTCAAGCCGTATGAAGGCGCGCCGGCGGTCAACCTGATCCTCAATACCGTGCTCAAGGTCTTCGAGGATTTCACCTACCACCGTGAACTGGCGACTGCCGATGGCCTCAACGTGGTGCTGGAGTTCAGCGCCCGGGTCGGCGAGCGCGAGCTCAAGGGTATCGACATGGTCCGCTTCGACGAGACGGGCAAGATCGTCGAGTTCGAAGTGATGATCCGCCCCATGAGCGGCCTGCAGGCCCTCGGCGCGGAAATGGGCGCACGCCTGGCGCCCTTCCTGGCGGCGGGCAAGGGCTGACCGCTTGCCCGGTCCGCTGGGCTACTTCAGCACCCCAGCCTCCTTGTAATAGCGTTCGGCGCCGGGGTGCAGGGGAATCGGCAAGCCCTGCACCGCGCGCTCCAGCCTGATGTCTTTGGCGGCAGGGTGCGAGGCGGCCAGGTGGTCGAGGTTTTCGAACAGCAGCTTGGTCATCTGGTAGGCCACTGCATCGGAAACCTTCGTCTGGCTGACCAGGACGTTGGTGATGGTGACCGTGGGTACATCGCTGCTCTGGCCTTGGTAAGTGCCTGCCGGGATGATTCCTGCCTGGTAGGCGCCATTGCCGATGCGGCCCACGACGTCCGCCGGGATGGACACGAAGGTGATGGGCATCGCCGAGGCCAGATCGCGAATGGCCGCCATGCCCAGGCCTGCGGACTGCAAGGTGGCATCGAGTTCATTGCGTCTGATCAGCTCCACCGACTCGGCGTAGGGTTTGAAATCGATCTGCCCCATATCGTCGTAGGTCAGGCCGGCGGCCTTGAAAATGGCCCGTGCGTTGAGCTCCGTTCCCGAGCGCGGCGCGCCGAGGGAAATGCGCTTGCCTTTGAGGTCGGCCAGGGTCTGTATCCCCGAATCCCGGCGCGCGACCACCTGAATGTAGTTCGGATAGATGCCGGCCACGGCGCGAAGTCTGTCCCGCGGCGCCTTGAACCCGGTTTCCTGGTCGCCTTTCCAGGCGTCGGCGACCGAGTCGCCCAGGGCGAACGCCAGTTGGCCGCGGCCGATCTGCAGCAGGTTGAGGTTTTCCACCGATGCCTTGGTTGCCCGTACGGTCGTTTCCGACCCCCGGATGTTTTCGCTGTAGAGGTCCGACAGGGCCACGCCGATGGGGTAGTAAACCCCGCTGGTGCCGCCGGTCAGGATGTTGATCTTGGTGGGCTCGGCCAGGGTGACGGGACTGTGGGCCAGTACCGCAACGGCAGCCAGCAGGCTGAGGCGTTTGCTCAAACGCATGGGAATTCTCCGTTCTTATTGTTGTGTTCAGGCAGAAAAAATACGCGCAGGCACGCGTTATCCGGCCGGCAGGGTCAATGACCTGTGGCGATTATCAGAAGGGGTTTTTCGTGGGTAACCGGGGGCGTCCGTGTGCGGGACGCACAGGGGGTGTGACGAGAAATGGAAGGCGATGCATCGCTGACCTCTTATCTTTTTTATCAGTCGTTCCGTACGTCTGGTTCGCGCGGACGTGCTGGGCGCAGCAGATGGCGTGCCAGTTTGACAGCATTCCCGCCCTAGAGCGGTTCGGTTGCCCGAGCAGGAAGCCGCGTGAGCGGTAAGACGCTCATGCGCTGAGGCAAAGAAGCGGAAATCCGCCGATGTTCGACGGCATTTCGCGAGGGCGAGCCGTGGCGCTGCCGAGCGCCGGTGAAAGGTAGAGCGCCGTGTGGCAGCGCCCGCGGAAGCAGTGACGAGGCCGTTTGCCTTTTGCGGCTTGCACCAAGCCCATCACAGTTTTGCGCTGCCGCCGGTCTGCGCGCTCCAGTGCGCGGAGCGACTGCCAACCCAGTCACATTGCTGGCTTCGGCTTTTCCCCTAGACTTGCGTAAACAAAGGGATAGCGCCTGAAATACAGGCGATGCCTTACCACACAATCAACCGTTGATTCGCTGTACCGGGCCTGTGCGGCCGTTGCCCGCACAGGCCCGCGGCGTGTCTGTTGTACCGAGTGTCTGGGGAGCTCGTTTCGTGATGGCGTATACCCGCTTGAGCGGACTTCACCGTGTTGGCCTAGAGGGAAACCGATGAGCATGCAGAACAAGCCGCAGATGGTTGAGGCCGTGATGTTCTTCAGTGAACGTGGCGGCATCTGCAAGCAAATGTTCTTTCCCGAATTCGAAGCGCTGCTCGATGGCGTGGTCAACATGCCCGAGTTCGCCGACGAGCAGATGCGTGTCGCCTACGTGGTGATCAACCCGCGCCTGCTGATCAAGGCCGTGGTGTTCTTCTACCTGGATTTCGACGAGCGCGGGGCGCCTGACAAGGGCTGGAACATTCCCCTGCAGCACCTGGCCGAGCGCGCCGGGCGCGGCCCCGACATGGGCGCCGGGCCGATCCGCCTGGCCTGCCGCAGCCAGTGCCCGGTGTCCTGGCACCAGATGCACCTGTGGGACCCGAGCCTGGCGCCTGGCCAGAACGACCTGGTGCTGCTGCGCGAAACCATCAAACGCAACAGCCTGGGTGTGCTGGTCGAGGACGACAGCGCCCAGGCGGTCGCCCCCGAGCGCCTGCAGATGGCCTCGGAAGAGCAGTGGTACGCCCCGGACCCGGCCAAGGAAGTCGCGGAAAAGCTCGCCGCGAAAATGGAGCAGGAGCACCGCCTCAAGACCGCACAACTGATCAAGCAGCAGCGCCTGCGTATTGCCAGCCTCAGCCAGCAGCACGAAGAGGAACTGGCCAAGTTCCGCCTGGCCGGCGAAGAGCAGAGCAAGAACCTGCAGTCGCAGATCCATGGTATGCACCAGGCCCTGCGTCAGCAGGAAGAATTGAACGCCACGCTGAAGGCGCAACTGGCGGCCCAGGCCAGCAGTTTCCAGTCGTCCCGCGAGGAAATGAGCGAGCAGTTGCGCGCCATCGAGCGCAACGGGCGCACCGAGAGCGACATCCTGCGCGCCCAGTTCGAGGGGGAAATGCAGGCCAAGATCGCCTCGGCCGTGGTCGAGTACAAAGAGCAGATTGCCATCCGCGATGTCGAGCTGGCGTACCGCAACGAACAGGATGCCCAGACCCAGCAGGAGCTGGAACGCCTCAAGCGTGAGCGCGACGCGCTGACCAACCAGGGCGGCGACCAGATTCTCGAGCGGCTGGCCAAGCTGGGCGTGGTGTTCGTGGTCTACCACCCGGGCGCCGGTCACCTGACGATTCCGCTGCAGGACATCGCGCGCTACCAGGACAACCCCATGGCCTATGCCGCGGCCAAGTGCTTCGTGTCCGAGGAGCAGTACCGCCACTGGCTGGCCCATTACCAGCAGCCGACCTGCGAAGCGGCCTTGCCCAGCGGCGAGCGCTGCGCCATCCCGATCGACCGCGTCGACACCCCCAGCCGTTTCGCCGTGGGCGATTCCAACTGCTGCGCGCGCCACAAGGCCAGCAGCCGCCTGCGTACCGTCAGCTGAGCCTTGTCGCTCGTCATTCCTGACTGGGCGGCATCCGCGCCGCTGCAGCCGCTGCACCTCGACTGGCTGGAAGCGGCGGGTGTCGAGGTGGCGGTGCTGCGCCTCGACCTGATCGACCCGCTGATCAGCGGCAACAAATGGTTCAAGCTCCAGCATCATCTGCGCGCGGCCAGTGCCGCGGGCGCCCAGGGCGTGATCAGCCTGGGCGGCGCCCACTCCAATCATCTGCACGCCTTGGCCGCTGCCGGCCGGCGCTTCGGCTTTGCCACGGTAGGGCTGCTGCGCGGCACGCCGCAGGACACACCGACTGTGCGCGACCTCCAGCATTTCGGCATGGACCTGCACTGGCTGGGCTACGGCGGTTACCGTGCCCGGCATGAGGCGGGTTTCTGGATGCCCTGGCGCGAGCGTTATCCAGACTTTCATTGCGTCCCCGAAGGCGGCGGTGGCCTGCCCGGGGCATTGGGCTGCGTCGACCTGGTGAGCCAGGCCCGTGCGCAATTGCCTGCGCTTGGTTGGGCCGACTACCACGGCTGGTGGCTGGCCTGTGGCACCGGCACCACGCTGGCCGGGCTGGTGCTGGGGGAGCAGGGCGCTCGCCCGGTCTACGGCGCCATGGCCGTGCCGCACGGGCATGGCGTGGCGGAACAGGTCGCATCGATCCTGCAGGATGCCCGGGTGACGATGGGTGGCTACGAATTGCTGGACGTCAGCCGCGGCGGATTCGCCCGGGTCGATGACGAGCTGCTGGCCTTTCTTCAGGCCACTGAAGTGGCGAGTGGATTGCCGCTGGAGCCGGTGTACACCGCCAAGGCATTAATTGCGTTGCGCCACCAGGTGCAGGCCGGTTACTTTGCGCGCGGCAGTCGTGTGTTGTTCGTGCACACGGGCGGTCTGCAGGGGCGAGAGGCTGCCCTGGCGTTACGGCGACCGGCAGGTGGTTCTGCGGCAGCCGGCTACACTGACTCTTGACCAGCGGAGCCTGGATTTTCCATGAGTGAACCCCTGAACCCCGAGCAGCTGCGCAGTCTGACGCCACTCAACGTGCTGTCCGAGCAGCAATGGCGCGAGTTGCGCAGCCAGTTGGTGCCGCAGCCGCTGTTGGCAGGACAGCTGCTGTTCCGCCAGGGGGATCAGGCCCGCCTGACCTATTACCTGCTGGCCGGGGAGTTGCTGCTGCAGGGCGCCGATGGCCAGCCTCAGCGCCTGGTGGCCGGCAGCGAAGCCAGCTGCCACCCGCTTTCGCCCAGCCTGCCGCGTCTGCACGAAGCCCGCGCCCTGAGCGACGTCAGTGTCCTGGCGCTGGACAGCGCCTTGCTCAACCGCCTGCTGACCTGGCGCCTGGCCTACCAGGACCTGTTACTGGAACTGGGGCAGCAGGGCGACGAGGTGGAGTGGCTGGAGCGCCTGCTGGAAAACCCGCTGTTCTCCAAGGTGCCACCTTCCAACGTGCGGGCCATGCTCGAGCGCCTGCAGCGGGTCGAGCTGGCGGCTGGCAGCACGGTGCTGCGTGAGGGCGAGACCGGCGATTGCTGCTACTTCCTGAAAAACGGCCGGGCCGAGGTCATCCGCGGGGCCGGCAGTGACAGCCAAGTGCTGGCTGAACTCGAGGTTGGCGCCTGCTTCGGTGAAGAAGCGCTGCTCGCCGACCGGCCACGCAACGCCACGGTGACCCTGCTGGACGACGGCGTCGTGCTGCGCCTGAGCCGCCAGGATTTCTTTTCCCTGCTCAAGGCGCCGGTGGTCGACGAAGTCTCCCTCGGCGAGGCCGCGCGCCTGCTCAGTGCCGATGCGCAGTGGCTGGACGTGCGCCTGCAGGAAGAATACGAACGCGCCCACGCGCCCCAGTCCCTGCATATGCCGCTGCAGCTGCTGCGCCTGAAGGCCCGGCTGCTGGACAAGGGCCGTACCTACCTGTGCTACTGCGACAGCGGCAAGCGCAGCGCCAGTGCGGTGTTCCTGCTGTCGCAGCTCGGCTACCGCGCCTATGCATTGCGCGATGGCCTGGATGCCCTGCCCGTGGCGCAGCGCGATGCGCTGCTGTGCGAAAGCGGTTCCGGTTACCTGGCCCGCTCCGGCGGACGCATCGAACGCAGCCGCTGATCGCTCAGGGCGAGGGCGTCTCGTCCGTTTCCGGCCACCGGTCATCCACCAGAAAGATTCGCTCGGCTTCCACCCAGTCGCCGTGGGCGTCGGGCTGCACGCGTGCCAGGAGCTGAGCGTTGCTCAGCGGTAGCAGGTCGTCGAACCACTGGCTGAGCCGTTCGCTGCCCCACAGGTCTTCCGTGGCGATGCGCGCCGGTGCCAGCCAGGCCTGGCGAGGCAGGGGTTGCCAGGTGCCGGGTGGGCTGTCGCGCCGGAAGGCCGGCCAGTCACGGCGGTGCAGCCAGTGGCCCGTCAGGTGCTGTGGGTTGGCGCCTTGCGGCGGGTGGCAGGTGTGGGGCCAGGGGTAAAACAGGTAGCCACCCAGCCACAGCGCGGCGTTGATGCCCGGCACGTCGAGCTCGGCCAATGCCGGGCGGGCTTCGGCACGGGCGGACAGCGGCAACTGGTGCTGGCTGAGGTGGTCGAGTTTGATATCCAGGCGATCATGACTGCCCGGGCCCAGCCACTGCCGCGCCTGGTCACCGTCGTCGTGCTCCGGCCCCAGGTAGAGTTTCACTGCCAGCTCCAGGTGGTGGGTGCCTTCCTCGTCGCGCAGCAGCAGGTCCAGCTCGCCCAGGGTGTGCCCGCCCTGGCGGATCGGCAGGTTGGCCGCCAGCAGTTCGATACCGGGCGCCGCACGCAGGGCGAATTGCCAGAGGCGTTCGTAATACAGCCCGAGGCGGCGCACCGAGCTTTGCGCGAGCCAGGCGAGCAGGGCGCTGCTGTCCTGGTCCTGATGCAGCAGCCAGTCGGCCAGAGCGTCGGGGGCACGGCTCCAGGCGCTGGCGATCAGCGGGTGGCGTTGCGGCCAGGGCGTATGGCTGAGCAATGGCGGCGACAGCAGGACCCAGGCCAGGTCCCTTACCGCGGGCTGGCGCAGGCGCTGGGGCAGGTCGGCGAGTGAGGAAAAGGGCGTCATCCTGCGAGCATAGCGCCTAATCTTCATCTGGCCGTGGCAAAACGGCTCATCGCTGCGTTCGGCAATGCCCGGCAAAGTCCCGCGTTTGCCGCTGCCGCGGCCTTTCGCCCATAATCGGCCCTCTACACCCAGAGTTCGCGGGAGCACCATGGAGCAGTTTCGCAATATCGGCATCATCGGTCGCCTGGGCAGTCCCCAGGTGCTCGACACCATCCGCCGGCTGAAGAAGTTTCTCCTCGACCGCCACCTGCACGTGATTCTCGAGGACACCATCGCCGAAGTGCTTCCGGGCCATGGCTTGCAGACCTCCTCGCGCAAGAACCTGGGCGAGGTGTGCGACATGGTGGTGGTGGTCGGTGGCGACGGCAGCCTGCTGGGCGCGGCCCGCGCCCTGGCCCGGCACAAGATTCCGGTGCTGGGCGTCAACCGCGGCAGCCTGGGGTTTCTCACCGACATTCGTCCCGACGAGCTGGAGGTGAAGATTGCCGAGGTGCTGGAAGGCAATTACCTGACCGAGAACCGCTTTCTGCTCGAGGCTGAAGTGCGCCGGCATGGCGAGGCCATCGGCCAGGGCGACGCCCTCAACGACGTGGTGTTGCACCCGGGCAAGTCCACGCGGATGATCGAGTTCGAGCTGTACATCAACGGCCAGTTCGTCTGCAGCCAGAAGGCCGACGGCCTGATCGTCGCCACCCCGACCGGTTCCACCGCCTATGCGCTGTCCGCCGGCGGGCCGATCATGCACCCCAAGCTGGATGCGATCGTGGTGGTGCCGATGTACCCGCACACTCTGTCCAGCCGGCCGATCGTGGTGGACGGCAACAGCGAGCTGAAGATCGTCGTCTCCAAGGACCTGCAGATCTACCCGCAGGTGTCGTGCGACGGGCAGAACCATTTCACCTGCGCGCCGGGCGACACCATCACGGTGCGCAAGAAGCCGCAGAAGCTGTGCCTGATCCATCCGCTGGATCACAACTACTACGAGGTTTGTCGTACCAAGCTGGGCTGGGGCAGCCGGCTCGGTGGCGGGGGTGATTGAATGCCTCTGGACCCGTCGCGCAGCTATGACCTGATTGGCGATATTCACGGGTGCGCCCATACCCTCGAGCGCCTGCTGGAACAGCTCGGCTATCGCCTGCAGGGTGGCGCCTGGCGTCATCCCGAGCGCATGGCGATCTTCGTCGGCGACCTGGTAGACCGGGGCCCGCGCATCCGTGAATCGCTGCACCTGGTGTATGACATGGTCGCTGCCGGCCAGGCGCTGTGCATCATGGGCAACCATGAGTTCAACGCCCTGGGCTGGAGCACGCCGGCGCCGCCGGGTAGCGGCCGGCAGTTCGTGCGCGAGCACACGCCGCGTCACGAGCGCCTGATCAAGGAAACCCTGGAGCAGTTCGCGGCCTACCCGAGCGAATGGCGGGAATTTCTCGCCTGGTTCTACGAGATGCCGCTGTTCATCGACGCCGGCCGCTTTCGGGTGGTGCATGCCTGCTGGGACGCCGGGCTGATCGAGCCGCTGCGTGCGCAGTTCCCGGATGCCTGCATCGACGAGCACTTCCTCCAGGCCTCGGCGCTGCCCGGCAGCTTCGCCTGCACCGCGCTGGATCGCCTGCTGCGTGGCACCGACATGCGCCTGCCCCATGGCCTGACGCTGACCAGCAATGACGGCTTCACCCGCTCGTTCTTCCGCACCAAGTTCTGGGAAGAGAACCCGCAGACCTACGGCGACATCGTGTTCCAGCCCGACGCCTTGCCGGTGCAGGCGGCCCAGACGCCGCTGTCGGAACTGCAGAAGGACGAACTGCTGAAATATGGCGCACACGAACCGATGCTGTTCGTCGGCCATTACTGGCGCAGGGGCAAGCCGGCACCGATCCGCCCCAACCTGGCCTGCCTGGACTACAGCGCGGTGATGTACGGCAAGCTGGTGGCCTACCGCCTGGACCAGGAAACCCGCCTGGACCCGAACAAGTTCGTCTGGGTCGATGTGCTCAAGCCGGAGCTGCCCTCGTGAGTGCGGTGGTGGCCATGCGCCTGCCGGTGCAGGTGGACCTCAGCGGTTTCGTGACCCTGTTGCGGCGCCTGCAGGTGCCGCACCGGGTCTCGGAGGAGGCGGGCGAGCAGGTGCTGTGGGTGCCGGGCGAGCAGTTGGCCGAACAGGTGCGTGAGCTGTATGCGCGCTATCCCCAGGGTGACGCCGCGGCCGAGATGCCACCCGCCGTGGCCTCCGCCTCAGGCGACGGCCTGCTGGCGCGCCTCTGGCGCAGCCCGGTAACGGCCGTGATGCTGGTGCTGACCCTGGTGGTGTTCGGCATCACGGCGGCGGGGGAGAACTTCGCTACCATTCGCTGGCTGAGCTTCACCGATTTCCGCATCCAGGGTGACAGCATCTACCTCAACTACCTGGCGGCCACGTTGGCCGAGGGCGAGTGGTGGCGGCTGGCCACGCCGATGCTGATCCATTTCGGCTGGCTGCACCTGGCGATGAACAGCCTGTGGTACTGGGAGCTGGGGCGGCGCATCGAACACCGGCAGGGCGCCATCAGCCTGCTGGCCCTGACCCTGCTGTTCAGCCTGGCGTCGAATTTCGCCCAGTATTGGTGGGGCGGGCCGTCGCTGTTCGGCGGGCTGTCCGGGGTGCTCTACGGGCTGCTGGGGCACTGCTGGCTGTACCAGCGCCTGGCGCCGAACGACAGCTACCGGCTGCCGCCGGGCGTGCTGGTGATGATGCTGGTCTGGCTGCTGATCTGCATGACCGGCATCTTCGAGCTGCTGCAATTCGGCGCCATCGCCAATGCCGCGCACGTCGGCGGGCTGCTCGCCGGGTGTGTCACCGGGCTGCTGGGCGGTGCGCTGGCGCGCCGGCACCGGTAAACTGACCCTTTGTATTTGGAGGCGCGCCATGTCGTCCTTTCTCGAAGCGATTGAAAACATCACCCCGGACATCTATCAGAGCCTCAAGCTGGCTGTGGAAATCGGCAAATGGCCCGACGGCCGCAAGCTGACCCAGGAGCAGAAAGAACTGAGCCTGCAGGCGCTCATCGCCTGGGAAATCCAGAACCTGCCGGAAGAAGAGCGCATCGGCTACATGGGCCCGCAGGAGTGCGAGTCCAAGTCCGAGCCGATCCCCAACCTGCTGTTCAAATCCTCGGACACCGTGCACTGATGGCTGAGCTGGCTCGTGGCTCGCTGAGCAAGATGGCGGCGCGCCTGGGCGCGCCGGTGCAGTACGCGTTTCGCCTGGGCGATGAGGAAGTGCCGGTCAACCCGTTGATCGGCAAGCGCCTGCGGCTCGAATACCTAGGGGCGATCCATTGTTCCCACTGCGGGCGCAAGACCAAGACCAGTTTCAGCCAGGGCTATTGCTACCCCTGCATGCAGAAGCTGGCCCAGTGCGATATCTGCATCATGAGCCCGGAACGCTGCCACTACGAGGCCGGCACCTGCCGCGAGCCGAGCTGGGGCGAGCAGTTCTGCATGACCGATCACGTGGTGTACCTGGCCAACTCCTCGGGGGTGAAGGTCGGCATCACCCGCGCCACGCAGATCCCCACCCGCTGGATGGACCAGGGCGCGACCCAGGCGCTGCCGATCCTGCGCATGGCGACCCGTCAGCAGTCCGGTTTCGTCGAAGACCTGCTGCGCACCCAGGTGGCGGACAAGACCAACTGGCGGGCCCTGCTCAAGGGCGATGCCGCACCCGTGGACCTGATCGCGATCCGTGAGCAGCTGTTCAGTGCCTGCGCGGACGGCCTGCTGACGTTGCAACAGCGCTTCGGCCTGCAGGCCATCCAGCCCCTCGTCGACCAGGCGGTGGTGGACATCCGCTACCCGATCGAGGCCTACCCGGCCAAGATCAGCAGCTTCAACCTGGACAAGGAACCGGTCGCCGAGGGTACCCTGCTGGGTATCAAGGGCCAGTACCTGATGTTCGACACCGGCGTGATCAATATCCGCAAGTACACGGCCTATCAGCTCGCCGTGCACGAGTAACCGACTTCCGCAAACCGGGCCCGACCAGGGTCCGAACACAAAGGGCCACAAGCCATGCGCACCGAACAGCCGAAAATGATCTACCTGAAGGACTACCAGGCGCCCGATTACCTGATCGACGAGACGCACCTGACCTTCGAGTTGTTCGAGGATCACACCCTGGTGCATGCGCAACTGGTCATGCGCCGCAACCCGGCTGCCGGTGGCGGGCTGCCGCGCCTGCAACTGGATGGTCAGCAGCTGGAGCTGCTGGCGGTGTCGCTGGATGGCACCGAGCTGGGCGCCGCGGATTATCAGCTCGACGACGACCATCTCAGCCTGCAGCCGGCGGCGGCCAGCTTCGTGGTCGATACCAGCGTGCGCATTCACCCGGAAAGCAACACGGCGCTGGAGGGCCTGTACAAGTCGGGCACGATGTTCTGCACCCAGTGCGAGGCCGAAGGCTTCCGCAAGATCACCTATTACCTCGACCGCCCGGACGTGATGAGCAAATTCACCACCACGCTCAGCGCCGAGCAGCATCGCTACCCGGTGCTGCTGTCCAACGGCAACCCGATCGCCAGCGGCCCGGAAGAGGGTGGCCGGCACTGGGCGACCTGGGAAGACCCGTTCATGAAGCCGGCGTACCTGTTCGCCCTGGTGGCCGGCGACCTCTGGTGCGTGGAAGACAGCTTCACCACCATGAGCCAGCGCGAGGTAGCCCTGCGCATCTACGTCGAGCCGGAGAACATCGACAAGTGCCAGCACGCCATGGACAGCCTTAAGAAATCCATGCGCTGGGACGAAGAGGTCTACGGCCGCGAGTACGACCTGGATATCTTCATGATCGTCGCGGTCAACGACTTCAACATGGGCGCGATGGAGAACAAGGGCCTCAACATCTTCAACTCCAGCTGCGTGCTGGCCAAGGCCGAGACCGCCACCGACGCCGCGCACCAGCGGGTCGAGGCGGTGGTGGCCCACGAGTACTTCCACAACTGGTCGGGCAACCGCGTGACCTGCCGCGACTGGTTCCAGCTGTCGCTCAAGGAAGGTTTCACCGTGTTCCGCGACGCGGAATTCAGCGCCGACATGAACTCGCGCACGGTCAAGCGCATCGAGGACGTGGCCTACCTGCGTACCCACCAGTTCGCCGAAGATGCCGGCCCCATGGCTCACCCGGTGCGCCCGGACGCTTTCATCGAGATCTCCAACTTCTACACCCTGACCGTGTACGAGAAGGGCTCGGAAGTGGTGCGCATGATCCACACCCTGCTGGGCGCCGAGGGCTTCCGCAAGGGCACCGACCTGTACTTCGAGCGCCATGACGGCCAGGCCGTGACCTGTGACGACTTCATCAAGGCCATGGAAGACGCCAGTGGCATCGACCTGACCCAGTTCAAGCGCTGGTACAGCCAGGCGGGCACTCCGCGTCTGGCGGTCAGCGAGGCCTATGACGCCCAGGCCAGGACCTACAGCCTGACCTTCAGTCAGAGCTGCCCGGCGACCCCGGGGCAGGCGGAAAAACTGCCGTTCGTGATTCCGGTCGAATTGGGGCTGCTGGACGCCCAGGGTCGTGAACTGCCGCTGCGCCTGAGCGGCGAGGCGGCGGGCAGCGCCACCAGTCGGGTGATCTCGATCACCGAGGCCGAGCAGGTAGTGACCTTCGTCGACGTCGCGGAAAAGCCGCTGCCGTCGCTGCTGCGTGGCTTCTCGGCACCGGTCAAGCTGAGCTTCCCCTACAGCCGTGACCAGTTGATGTTCCTCATGCAGCACGACGCTGATGGCTTCAACCGCTGGGAGGCGGGGCAGCAACTGTCGGTGCAGGTGCTGCAAGAGCTGATCGGCCAGCACCAGCGCGGCGAAGCCCTGGTGCTCGACCAGCGCCTGGTCACTGCGCTGCGCAGCGTGCTGGAAAACACCGAGCTGGACCCGGCCATGGTGGCGGAAATGCTCTCCCTGCCGGGCGAAGCCTACCTGGTGGAAATCAGCGACGTGGCGGATGTCGACGCCATCCACGCGGCCCGTGAATTCGCCCGCGGGCAACTGGCCGAAGCGCTGTACGAGCCGCTCTGGCAGCGTTATCAGGCCAACCGCGAGACCTCGCGCAGCAGCGCCTACGTCGCCGAAGCCCAGCACTTTGCGCGTCGCAGCCTGCAGAACATCGCCTTGTCCTACCTGATGCTCAGCGGTCGTCCGGATGTCCTGGCCGCCTGCCTGGAGCAGTTCGAAGCGTGTGACAACATGACCGAGCGTTTGACCGCGCTGGCGGTCCTGGTCAATTCGTCCTTCGAAGCGGAAAAGGCGACGGCGCTGGCCAGCTTCGCCGACTTCTTCAAGGACAATCCGCTGGTCATGGATCAGTGGTTCAGCGTTCAGGCGGCCAGCAGCCTGCCGGGCACCCTGGGCAAGGTGCAGGCGCTGATGCAGCACCCGGCGTTCACCCTGAAGAACCCGAACAAGGTGCGTGCGCTGATCGGCGCATTTGCCGGACAGAACCTGGTGAACTTCCACCAGATCGACGGCAGTGGCTACCGCTTCCTGGCGGATCAGGTCATCACCCTCAATGCACTCAACCCGCAGATCGCCTCGCGCCTGCTGGCGCCGCTGACCCGCTGGCGCAAATACGATGCCGCACGGCAGGCCCTGATGAAGGCCGAGCTGGAGCGCATCCTGGCCTCGGGCGAGCTGTCCAGCGACGTCTTCGAAGTGGTCAGCAAAAGCCTCGCCTGACAGCGCATCTTGTTGGACAAAAAGTGTTACCAGTCTCTGGCTGGTAACACTTTTTTGTTACCCAAAGGAATGTGAAGGGCGTCGCTTATGCGTTCGCTTACTTAAGATTGCGTTCGCTGGCTTGACTGCACCGTTTATTCATGGGTTTTCCCGCGCTCGCCTCGCCTGTAAGAGTGACTTAAGGCGCCAGATCGTAGGACAAAACGCGCACGTCAAGGGTTAAAAGCTGGCCGATTGATCAGTGAATGACCAGTCACGAATGGCTGGAAAGGGAAAGCTCTAGAAAAGGGGTGTTGGCTGATACGGTCGTTTGAATTGGCACCATGGTTGCAGGTGGATGCGCGGATTCGGTCCCGTATTGGAGCAAACCTGGGGGAACGGTGTGCACGGCCTTGTCGGCGTGTTCCATCCAGGAAATAACAAGGCCGTCGTCAGTATGGCCATATCGTGCTCCCTCCTACGGGAGTGCAAACAAGAAGAATGATCTGTCCACGGAGTGAAATCTCGATGGAAATTAAGTCCCGTAAGCCCGTACTACGTTTTGCGCCTGCCAAGGCGGGTTTTGCCTTCGCCGGCGTTCTGCCACTGCTGGTCGCGGTTCACGCCCAGGCGGTGGAGTTCAGCTTCGCCGACAATGAAATCAGCGGCTCCATCGACACCACGGTCTCCTACGGCCAGCTGTGGCGTGTCCAGGGCCAGGACAAGACCAACAACGACATCAACACCAACGATGGCAACCGCAACTTCGACACCGGCCTGGTTTCCGAAGTGTTCAAGATCACCTCCGACCTGGAAGTGAGCTACCAGAACTACGGCGCCTTCATTCGTGGTACTGCGTTCTATGACACTCAGATCATGGACAAGCGCAACGATTACTACGACGCCAACAGCCCGGTCCAGCCGAGCCAGAATTATCCGCGGGACAACAGCTTCACCCGTGAAACCCGCCACAAGGCCGGTCGTGATGCACAGATCCTCGACGCCTATCTGTATGGCAACTGGGACATCGCCAACATGCCGGTTACTGGCCGTATCGGTAAGCAGGTATTCAACTGGGGTGAGGGCCTGTTCTACCGAGGTGGTATCAACACCACCAACCCGGTGGACGCCGCCAAGTTCCGCCTGCCTGGTTCGGAGCTGAAGGAAGTGCTGGTGCCGGTCGAGGCCCTGAGCTTCAACATCGGCCTCACCGATAACCTGTCGATGGAAACCTTCTACCAGTTCAACTGGAAAGAAAGCGCCATCGACCCGGTTGGCACCTATTTCTCTGAAACCGACCTCTTTGCCGATGGTGGCAGCACCGCCTATAACGAAAGCGGGGCACTGGCCGGTCTGCTCACGCCCAATCCAGGTTTTGGTAACAACTCGCTGTATGGGCTGCTGTCCAGCAACCCGGCGACTGGTTTGCGTGGCAGCGAGTTTGCTAACAGTAATGCATTCAAGGTTGCGTCCATCGGACCGGATATCAACGCAAAAAACGACGGCCAGTTCGGCGTCAACTTCAAATACATTGCTGAAGAGCTGAACTCCACTGAGTTCGGGGCGTACTTCATCAACTATCACTCCAAAGAACCCTACATCTATGCCGATGTGAACAGCGCTTACAATGGCATTTCGCTTGCTCAGTACGGCGGGTTGCTGGGTAACGCTGCTGTGGCAGCAGCTGCAGCTGCAAGTGGTATCAGTGCCCAGCAGGTCGTAGGTGGATTGCTGGCGGTAGACCTGGGGAATCAGGTTCAAGCCCGTCGCGAATACGTTGAAGACATCCGGGTGTACGGCTTCAGCTTCAACACCACGATCAATGAGACATCGGTGTTCGGGGAAATTGCCTATCGTCCGAATATGCCGATCGGCATGGCGGCAACCAACGATGCGTTGCAGCAGTTGCTCGGTCAGGCCACTCAGTTTTCCCTGGGGCAGGGCATCAATATCGCGGGTCAGGACGTAAGGCTGGGCGGTGAGCTGCACAACTACGAGCGCGTCGAGGCGTTCAATACCTCGTTGGGTGCTATCCAGAACTTCGGCCCGGCGCTTGGCTTCGATTCGCTGTTCGGGGTTGCTGAACTGGCTTCCGAGCACCTGCGTGGCAGCGATCTGCAGTACATCGATTACCAAGGCAACAATCGCTACTACGCTGGCCGAGGCAACGGTGCTTATGCGAGCGACTATGGTCGCGACGACCAGATCAACAAGAACTCGTACGGTTACACCCTGGTCATGTCCGGTACCTGGAACGACGTCTACGCCGGTGTGAACCTGTCGCCGTTCGCCGTGTTCAAGCATGACTTCGAAGGCAACTCGCACCAGACCGGCAACTTCATCGAAGGTCGCAAGGCCTACACCGTCGGTCTGCGTGCCAGCTACCTGAACAGCCTGGAAGCCGAGCTGCAGTACACCGAGTTCTACGGTGCCGGCCAGAACAACTCCAGTCGTGACCGCGACAACATCGGTGTCAACGTCAAGTACTCGTTCTAAGACCCCTATAAAGATGCCGAGCGCCCACGGGCGCTCGGTCGATGACTTATCACGGAGAATCAAGATGCTGAAAAAGCACACGCTGATGGGCGCCGCGATTGCACTGGCGCTGTCTGCCGGTAGCGTAATGGCCGCGGTTTCGTCGCAAGAAGCGGCCAAGCTGGGCACCAGCCTGACGCCGTTCGGTGCCGAGAAGGCGGGCAACGCCGCTGGCACCATCCCCGAGTGGACCGGCGGCATCACCAAGGCGCCGGCCGGCTACACCTCCCCGGGCCAGCACCACGTCGATCCGTTCCCGGAAGACAAGCCGCTGTTCACCATTACCGCGGCCAACCTGAGCCAGTACGAGGCCAACCTGACCCCGGGTCAGATCGCCATGTTCAAGGCTTACCCGGACACCTACCAGATGCCGGTTTACCAGACCCGTCGTTCCGGCTCCGCGCCGCAGTGGGTCTATGACAACACCATCAAGAACGCCACCAGCGCCAAGCTCCTCGATGGCGGCAACGGCTTCTCCGACGCCTACGGCGGCATCCCGTTCCCGATCCCGCAGAACGGTGTCGAGGCGCTGTGGAACCACGTTGCGCGTTACCGCGGTACCTACATCGTGCGCCGTGCGTCCGAAGTGGCCGTGCAGCGTAATGGCAGCTACTCCCTGGTGACCTCGCAGCAGGAAGCCATGTTCAAGTTCTACAACCCGGCCGGGTCGTACGCGGACCTGAACAACATCATGTTCTACTACCTGTCCTTCACCAAGAGCCCGGCCCGCCTGGCAGGTGGTGCGGTACTGGTACACGAGACCCTGGACCAGGTGAAGGAGCCGCGCCAGGCGTGGGGCTACAATGCCGGCCAGCGTCGCGTGCGTCGCGCGCCGAACCTGGCCTACGACACCCCGATCGCCGCGGCTGACGGCCTGCGTACCGCAGACGACACCGACATGTTCAACGGTGCACCGGATCGTTATGACTGGAAACTGGTTGGCAAGAAGGAAATCTACATTCCTTACAACAACTATAAGGTCACCAGCCCTGACGTGAAGTACAAGGACCTGCTGCAGGTCGGCCACCTGAACCCGGCGGTCACCCGCAACGAACTGCACCGCGTGTGGGTCGTCGAGGGCACGCTGAAGTCCGGCGCCCGTCACATCTACTCCAAGCGCACCCTGTTCCTCGACGAGGACAGCTGGCAAGCCGCGGTGGTGGATCAGTACGACGGTCGTGGCGAGCTGTGGCGCGTCTCGATCGCCTACCTGAAAAACTACTACGACCTGCCGACCACCTGGTCCGCGCTGGACACCTTCCACGACCTGCAGGCTCGCCGTTACCACGTGCAGAACCTGGACAACGAAGAGCCGACCACCATCGACTTCAGCCAGGCGATTCCGGACGACGGCTACTTCAAGCCGGCTGCCCTGCGTCGTCGCGGTACCCGTTGATCGTGATGCCGTTCTAGGAGCTGGCGGCGGTTGCCGCGAAACATCCACAGTTCCAACCAAAAGGCCGCTACAGTGTGTAGCGGCCTTTTCGTATCAGTCCGTCGAATAGAGCGTCAATCACGCGGGTTTGGCTTAACAAAACATAACGTCCCCGCGATTGTCAGGCGTTTCGAAAGCTCAGTAGCATAGGGGGCAGCCAGTAGGCCGTTGAAAAACGTAGACGAGGCAGGCAAGACAAGGCAAAAACGGCCGAAAAAGCGCAGTTTACGCGGTGTAAATGAGCATTTTGAGGCCGTTTTAAACGCAGTATTGCCAACGCAGGTAGTTTTTCAATGGCCTGCTAAAAGCAGTACCACCTATAACAATAAGGGGGAAGGTATATGAGTGAGCCCGTCATGCGGCGCACCCAGGCCGGTTGTATCGCGCGTTCCACCCGCGCACCGGCGTTCCGCGTCCACTCGCCGCTGGCTAAAGCGCTCTCGCTGTGCAGTGTGCTATCCATGCTGACACTCGCAGCCTTGCCGCTGCAGGCGCAAACCACCGAACCAGCCTCCGCCGGTTACTCCGTCGAATCAGCCAAAGCCAAGACCAGCCTGCTGCTGGATGTCGCCAATGCCGGCAAGCGTCTGGTGGCAGTGGGCGACCGTGGCCACATCCTTTATTCCGACGACAACGGCAGCACCTGGACCCAGGCCAAGGTGCCTACCCGGCAGATGCTGACCTCCGTCTTCTTCGTCGATGACCAGCATGGCTGGGCCGTCGGCCATGACGCCCAGATCCTCGCCAGCAAGGATGGCGGCCTGACCTGGGACAAACAGTTCGAAGACCTCGAGCGCGAAGCACCGTTGCTCGACATCTGGTTCAAGGACCTGCAGACCGGTTACGCCGTGGGCGCCTATGGCGCGCTGCTGGAAACCACCGACGGTGGCGAGAACTGGGAAGACGTCAGCGACCGCATGGACAACGAAGACGGCTACCACCTGAACGCCATCACCGCGGTCAAGGATTCCGGCCTGTTCGCCGTGGGCGAGCTGGGCGGCATGTTCCGTTCCCCGGACTGGGGCCAGACCTGGGAAACCCTCGAAGGCCCGTACGAAGGCTCGCTGTTCGGTGCCATGGGCACCAACGAAGCCGGCGGGCTGCTGGTCTACGGGCTGCGTGGCCACCTGTTCCGCTCGAACGATTTCGGCTCCACCTGGGAGCAGATCGAGCTCAACACCCAGAACAACGGACCGCTGGAATTCGGCCTGGCCAACAGCGCCTTGCTGAACGATGGCATCGTGGTCGTCGGGCATGGCGGCAGCGTGCTGCGCAGCAGCGATGATGGCCGCAGCTTCAGCGTCTTCAACCGGCCGGATCGCCTGTCGCTGGCAAGCGTGGCAGCGGATGACAGCGGGCGCCTGATTCTGGTCGGCGTCGGCGGTGTCCACGTCTCTTCGCCTACGGGCGCCAAGCCGAGCGAACAATAATAAGTTGTGGGGTAGTGTTTGATGAGTAGCCATCACCAGGACAAGGCGAGCTTCCTCGAGCGCCTGATTTTCAACAACCGCCCGGCAGTCATTCTGGTCTGCCTGCTGGTCAGTATCTTCCTGTTCTACCAAGCCACCCAGGTTCGTCCTTCGACCAGTTTCGAAAAGATGATCCCGCTGAGCCATCCCTTCATCCAGAAGATGATGGAACACCGTAACGACCTCGCCAACCTGGGCAACACCGTGCGCATCTCGGTGGAAGCCAAAGAAGGCGACATCTTCACCAAGGAATACATGGAAACCCTGCGTCAGGTGCATGACGAGGTGTTCTATATCAATGGTGTCGACCGTTCCGGCCTGAAGTCGCTGTGGAGCCCGAGCGTCCGCTGGACCGAAGTGACCGAAGAGGGCTTCGCTGGTGGCGAGGTGATTCCGCAGACCTACGACGGCAGCGCCCAGAGCCTGGAAGAGCTGCGCAGCAACGTGCTCAAGTCCGGCCAGGTCGGTCGCCTGGTGGCCAACAACTTCAAGTCGAGCATCGTCGACGTGCCGCTGCTGGAGTCCTACCCGGACCCGAACAACCAGGGCCAGTTGATCAAGCTCGACTACCAGGTGTTCTCGCATCAGCTCGAAGAGAAGATCCGCGAGAAGTACCAGGACCAGAACCCCAACGTGCAAGTGCACATCGTCGGCTTCGCCAAGAAGGTCGGCGACCTGATCGACGGCCTGGTGATGGTGGTCGGCTTCTTCGCCATCGCGCTGTTGATCACCTTCGCGCTGCTCTACTGGTTCAGCTGGTGTATCCGCAGCACCATCGGCGTGCTGGTCACCACCCTGGTGGCGGTGGGCTGGCAGCTGGGCCTGATGAATCTGGTGGGCTTCGGTCTCGACCCGTATTCGATGCTGGTGCCGTTCCTGATCTTCGCCATCGGTATTTCCCACGGCGTGCAGAAGATCAACGGGATCGCCCTGCAATCCGGTGATTCGGACAACGCCCTGACCGCCGCCCGGCGCGCCTTCCGCCAACTCTTCCTGCCCGGCATGATCGCCATCCTGGCGGACGCCGTGGGCTTCATCACTCTGTTGATCATCGACATCGGCGTGATCCACGAGCTGGCCATCGGTGCCTCCATCGGTGTGGCGGTGATCGTGTTCACCAACCTGATCCTGCTGCCGGTGGCGATCTCCTACCTGGGCATCAGCAAGAAGGCCGTCGCGCGCAGCAAGCAGGATGCCGTGGCCGAGAAGCCACTCTGGCGTCTGCTGTCCAACGTGGCCCATCCGAATGTCGCACCGTTCATGGTGGTGCTGGCGCTGGTGGGGGGCGTGGGCTGCTTCTTCTACCAGAAGGCCAACCTGCAGGTCGGCGACCTCGACCAGGGGGCGCCGGAGCTGCGTCCGGACTCGCGCTACAACCTGGACAACGACTTCATCATCAAGAACTACTCGACCAGTTCCGATGTGCTGGTGGTGCTGGTCAAGACCGCCCCGGAAGGGTGCTCGACCTACCCGGCGCTGTCGGCCATGGACGAGTTGATGTGGAAGATGGAAAACACCCCGGGCGTGCAATCGGCCGTGTCCATGGTCACCGTCTCCAAGCAGGTGATCAAAGGCATGAACGAGGGCAACCTGAAATGGGAAACCCTGTCGCGCAACCAGGACGTGCTGAACAACTCCATCGCCCGCGCGGACGGTCTGTACAACGCCGACTGCTCCCTGGCGCCGGTGCTGCTGTTCCTCGAAGACCACAAGGCGCAGACCCTCAAGCGTGCAGTGGCAGCGGTGCAGAGCTTCGCGGCCGAGCACAACACCGATGATGTGGAGTTCATGCTCGCGGCCGGTAACGCCGGTATCGAAGCGGCCACCAACGACGTGATCTCGACTGCCGAGCTGACCATTCTGGTGCTGGTGTATATCTGGGTGGCGGTGATGTGCATGATCACCTTCCGCTCGCTGCCGGCCACCATCTGCATCGTGCTGCCGCTGATCCTCACCTCGGTGCTGGGCAACGCCCTGATGGCGTTCCTGGGCATCGGCATGAAGGTCGCGACCCTGCCGGTGATCGCCCTGGGCGTCGGTATCGGCGTGGACTACGGCATCTACATCTACAGCCGCCTGGAAAGCTTCCTGCGTGCGGGCCTGCCGCTGCAAGAGGCCTACTACCAGACGCTGAAGTCCACCGGTAAGGCCGTGCTCTTCACCGGCCTGTGCCTGGCCATCGGCGTGGCGACCTGGATCTTCTCGGCGATCAAGTTCCAGGCCGACATGGGCCTGATGCTGACCTTCATGTTCCTGGTCAACATGATCGGCGCGCTGCTGCTGCTCCCGGCACTGGCACGCTTCCTGATCAAGCCCGAGAAACTGGCGGGCAAAGCGGGCGGTTCGCTGCTGGCTCACTGATCTGGCATCTGGCCCCTGAAAACCGCAGCTTCGGCTGCGGTTTTTTTATGCCTGTCGGGTGAGCTGCTCCAGGCATCTCACATTCACGGGGCACCGGACGGGACAGGTCGTAGGGTGGGTTAGTGGCGCACACCGATCTTGAATGGCCACCGCGCATCGGAGCGCCACGTAACCCACCAGCGTTGTTGTGCCCGCGACATCTGGTGGGTTACGGCGCCGCTGATCTGTGCGGTGTTGCATAACCTCGGACTGGCGCCTAACCCACCCTACGGGTGTGCCGCTCCCAGCATTGCCAATATCTGGGGCAAAGATTCGGGGCTGATGCTCGAGGTCTGTCTCCATGTTTCCGTGACAGGGGTGTTTTCTTCAATACGCCGGATTCACCGTCTTTTACCGTGGCAGCCGTTCATACCTGACGGAGCGGTAATCGATGACTCTTTTCCTATCCATGGCGGCCTTTGCCCTGGCCATGTCCATTTCCCCGGGGCCGGTCAATATCGTGGCCCTGAGCGCCGGTGCGCGCTACGGCGTGCGCGCCAGTATGCGTCACGTCAGCGGGGCGACCATCGGCTTCACGGTGTTGCTGATCGTGGTCGGCCTTGGGCTGCACGAGGTGCTGGTGCGCTGGCAGTGGTTGACCCTGGGCATCCAGTTGGGCGGCGTCGCCTTTCTGTTGTACATGGCTTACAACCTGGCGCGGGACGACGGTGGCATGCCTACCGCGGAAAGCAGCAAGGGGCCGTCGTTCTTCCACGGCGCCGCCATGCAATGGCTCAACCCCAAGGCCTGGCTGGCCACGGTGGCGGGCATGGGGGCGTTCGTCGCCAATGGTGATGTGTGGCTGCTCCTGCAGTTCGCCCTGATCTACTTCGTGATCTGCTACCTGTCGGTGGGCAGTTGGGCGGTTGCCGGCGGTTTTCTGCGCCGGCACCTGAGCGAACCGAGAAAGATGCGCCTGTTCAATCGCAGCATGGCCGCGTTGCTGGCGGCGAGTGCGTTCTACCTGCTGTGGACCGCCTAGCCCTTGTACTGACCCGGCGTGGCTGCCAGCAGTTGTTTGAAGGCGCGCTGGAAGTGCGCCTGGTCGGCGAAGCCTGAAGCCAGGGCGACCTCGGCCAGCGACTCGCCGCGCTTGAGCAGCAGGCGGGCCAGTTGCACCCGCTGGTTGAGCAGGAAGGCATGCGGCGTCATGCCGTAGAGCTTCTTGAAGGCGCGGGTCAGGTAGGAGGGCGACAGCTCGGCCGCGGCGCAGATGTCGTCGATCTTCAGGGCCTGGGCGCAGTGCGCCTGCATGAAGGCCGCCGCCCGCTGCAGCTTGTCGTGGGCCTCCGACTGCGAAAGCGGGGCGGTCTCCAGCGTTCGCAACACCCGGGTGAAAAACGCGGTGGCGGCGTCCTGCTTGTCCTCGACGCAGAGTGTGTCATCGGTGAGTACGCCATACAGCTGCACCACGCCGTCATACAGCGCCCGGTCGGGGCTCATGATGGCGCTCAGCGGCTGGAACCCAGGCCCCTCACTCAGACCCAGTGCGTGCTGCAAGCCGCCCAGCCAGGCCGCGTCGACGTACAACATCACGTAGGACCAGGGCAGCCCGTCGATCGGGTTGCAGGCATGCACATCCCCCGGGTTCATCAACACCACCGTGCCTTCGCATACGCGCAGGTGAACCTCGCGGTTGATGTAGGTGCTCTCGCCCCGGGTGATCACCCCGATGGAAAAGGTCTCGTGCGAATGCCGCGCGTAACACAGCTCCCGCCCATCCTCGACCTGCCGCGCCTCGATGAAGGGCAGGGCGTCGTCACGCCAGAAGCGGGCGGCGGGGGAGGGCTTGCGAGGGCTGCTAAGGCGGGACATATCGGTATCCGTTCAAGGTAGGCATGATGCCTTTTGCTCAATGCTTATCGTGGTGTAATTTTTTCTTTGTGCCCAGCTTGCGGAGCCAAAAATTGCAGATAGTATCCATGCGGTGTGTGGCGCACCGCTGAGATTCAGTCTGTACGCACCGTTATATCTGCCTTGAACCAGACCCTGCCGATCACCCGTGAACTGGCGGCTGACTACAAGCGTCTGCTCGACAAGCAGTTCATTGCCAAAGACGCCTACCTGGAAAGAGAGCAGGCTCGACTCGATCAAGAGCGTGAGCTGCGCGCATCAGCGCGCTCAATGCAGCCAGGAAGGCGGCCGAGAGCCAGCAGGACAGCGTGCTTGAACAGACCCGGCGCGCCATGCTTGATCTTCAGCACGAGTCGGAACAGCGCGTCGCTGCGTTGACCCAGGAACTGAGAAAGGCCGAGCAGCGCAACCGCCTGATGCACCTGACTGCCCCGTTGGATGGCACCGTCCAACAGCTGGCGATTCATACCAATGGTGGCGTGGTCACCGAGGCCCAACCGCTGATGGTCATCGTGCCCACGGATCAGCCTGTGGAAGTCGAAGCCATGTTGGAGAACAAGGACATTGGCTTTTTGTGAGCCAATAATGTGCCCGTGTTTATGTACTTAAATCGATACCTGAAAGTGCTGGTAGTGCGCGCTTTTTGAGCGTTTTGCTATGAGTTGTTGCCTGTTAAGATCGAATGATTATGCATGGCTTTAGAGCAAGTGCAGTTGGTGTTTTAGTGGTGATCGAAAAAAAATTCTATGATTTCAGGAGGGAGGCTATGAATTTCGTTAATGAATATATTTCTAAAGACGACATGGATAAATTTCAGATAAAGGATATTGATCGAAGGGTGCGCAGGTATCAGCGTACCAATGCAGATACATGGACAGTTGATCGTGAGAGCGGAACTTACCTGCGCTGTGTGGCTAGAGGAGGTGAAGATCAATTAGGTGAAAGTGCATGGACATTCTATTGGCAGGGCGAGTTACTTTGGATTGAGCTAAAGATATTGGATATTAGTAGTAATGGCAGAAACGCTCCTGCTTGGTCGCATAAAAAGGTGATGAAGCTCTGTGTTATGGGCGAGAATAGCGACCATCTTTCTGAGCGGCTTTCAATTCAGAAAAATCGAATACTCGAAGATTTGGAGGCGGCGCTCCTTGCCTACAAGGATGGTGGGGTCTATGCGTCGGCAACCACCTATACCTTTAAGCTTGAAGTTGCAGAAGGAGTGTAAGTATGAGTCACTTTGACTGCAGGGCTGCAAAAGAACTCCTTCTTAATAATCCAGAACGCTATGCGACGCGTGAAGCGCTGAGGAATTTAGCTGCACAGGTCAGTACTTTTACTGAGGGTGAAGTTACAGTATTGTATAGCGGTTGGGTTAATGATGTTCATTCTGGTTTTGGTACGTAGTCTACCGCCAGTTTGATTTTTGGGTTTTCTCGGCGTTGCTTCTGCTGAGCAAGCCACCATTTTCTGTCCGGAAAAACGAACTGTTGCTGGCTGTCAGAAGTACAGATTAAAGGTCAGTTCTTACCCATGCTTTTACATGTAATATTTGTATTTAATTCGGCATAGAGGACCATCTGTAAGGCTTCTTCAGTCAAGGTCCCAGTACACCCTTTTCGACTTCAAGCGTCAGTGTGTAAGTAGTGGTCGATGAATAAACGCCGCCATCTTTGTATGCAAGAAGTGCCTCTTCCAGATATTTCAATATTTTATATTTATGAACGGCGAGGCGCTCAGGAAGATGATCGCTGCCGCCCCCCATCAAACAGAGTTTCTTCACTATTTGTCGCGACCAGCCAGGGGCATTTCGCCCATTACTGCTGGTATCCAATATCTTCAGTTCTATCCAAAGCATTTCGCCCTGCCAATAGAAGGTCCATGCGCTTTCACCTATATTTTCTTCGCCTCCCCATGCGACGCAGCGTAGATAAGTTTCAGATTCTCGGTCGATCGTCCATGAGTCTGAATTGGTACTCAGATAACGGCGCACTCTCTGATCAATTTCCTTTATCTGATATTTTTCCATGTCGGACTTAGGAATATATTCATTAATGAAGTTCATGGTTCTTCCAAGTCTTAAGGTCGTGTCGGGATTCGTCTTATTAGTTGTCAGCTGAAGGGCAGTTGCTTTAGGGTGGATTTTAAAGCGCGTAGCCTAGTACAGGGTTTATTTTCTAGAGCCTGTAGCCGTTGAGAGCCCATAAAGGTGACAGTGTTAAACAGAATAAAAAGCCAGCATAACGCTGGCTTTTTTCTTTCTCAACGCGGATACAACGGCGGCAGCGGGCTGGTTTCCTGGGCGCTTTCCTGGGTGGCTTCGGCGGTGGGCAGGGTGCGGATGGCGCGCCAGAGGTCTTCGCCTTGCCATTGCTGGCCGGTTTCGCTGTAGAGGGCGCCGTTGAGGCCGTCGAGGGCGTCGGACAGGGGAATGAAGCGCGCGGCCATGTCGGCGAGGGTTTCCGGTTGCTGGCGGGCCCAGGCGTCGAGCGCGTGGCGGGTGGCCTGGGAGTCGTTGGCCAGGCAGGCGCGTTTCAGGTCGTCGAGCAGGGTGCGTGGGCTGGGGCCGGTCTGGGCGGCGCGCATGATCGCCGGCTGGCGCCTGGCATGCCACCACAGGCCGAAGCCGAGCAGGGTGGTCAGGGCCAGGACGGCGCTGCTCAGTTGCCATGGCCAGAGTTCCGGCCCCTGGATGACGGCCTGGGGCGCGATGTCGGCAGGTAGCGGTTCGCTCTCCAGGCCCGGGTTGGCCACCACCTGGAGGGTGCGCGCAGGCAGGCTGGTGCGCTCCAGGCGGTCTTCATGGGTGTTCCACCACACCACGTCGACGGCGGGCAGTTCGATGGCGCCGTCGCGGGTCGGCACCAGGGCTTCGCGTTCTTCGCGGCTGCCGATCAGGCCCCGTTCGCTGGTGTTGTTGGACAGCTGCGGCTGGTCGGGGTAGCGGCGCAGGCCGTCGACGCTGGTGGCGGGCAGTGGCGACAGCTGGGCGCTGGAGAGGCCATCGACCTTGAGCATCAGGCTGCGGGTCAGGGAGTCGCCGACCTTGGCCTGGTCCGGCTCCGGGCTCCAGGCTTCGGCCAGGCTCAGGGCGCGGGCCGGCAGCCAGGGCGCGTCCTTGGGGTAGCTCTCCGGCTTGGCTTTGACGTGCAGGGGGATTTCCGGCGAGCGCACGCGCGTGACCTTGCCCGGGCGCGGGCCGAACGGCATGTAGTCGTTGCTGCGCGCCCGGTCGACGGTGGTGGCGCTGAACATCTGCGACGGAATGGTCAGGTCGCCACTCTGCTGCGGGAACACCGCGTAGCGCAGCTCGATGACCCCGTGGCGGATGCCGTTGATGTCTTTCTCGTAGGTGCGCGGTTCGCCCAGGGATTCGACGCGCGCCTCGGGCATTTCCAGCGGGGTCAGGCTGCTGTCGTCGTACAGCGAAACCGAGTGGTAGATGCGCAGGGTCAGCACGGCCTGGGCCTGCACGTAGACGCTTTCCTGGTCCAGGCTGGCGTCGATGAACACGGGGGCGAGCTGGTCGCTGGCGCTGTCCTTGCTGGGCTCCATCACGTGCAGGGTGATGGGGCGGCTCTGGACATCACCAAGGCTCAGGGGTGGTACCACCACGTAGCCACTGTGTTTCGGCTGCAGGGTGACGATCCAGCGGGTGGTGGCGCGGGCGGCACCACCGAGGCTGGTCAGGCGGTTGACCTGGCGGGTGCCGAGGACGTCGAACAGCTCTTTCAGGGGCGTGAGGTCCGGCTTGCCGAAGGCGGTGACGTCATCGGATTCGAGGGTCAGCTCGACGGTTTCCCCGGCCGTCAGGCGCGCCCGGTCAACGCTCGCGGAAAAGCCCTCGGCACTGGCATTGACGGCCAGCAGCGCGAGCAGAAAGGTGCAGAGCAGGCGGATCATCGGGTCGGTTCCTGACGCTGTTGCTGTTCATACCAGAATTTGCGGCGCAGCAATTCACCCGGGTCATCGGGGATCTGCCGCAGCCATTGTTCCAGCGCCTGGCGTCGTTCGCCATCGAGGCCGTCGTCGCCCTGGGCGATCTGTTCTTCGCCGCTGGGCGGCTCGCCAGGTTCGCCCGGCTCCTGGGGCGGGGCATCGTCGCCCGGCTGAGGGGGCGGGTTGTCGCCGTTGCCGGGGCTGGACGGCGCGTCCGCGGGCGAATCGTTCTGTTCGTCCTGCTGGCCGGGGCTGCCTTGCTGCGGATCGTCGGCCGGCTGCTGCTCCTGATCGCTCTGCGACTGCTGGCCGTCCTGCTGTTGCTGGCGCTGGCGCAGCAGGTCTTCGACCAGGGCCTTGTTGGTCTGGGCGGCGGCCAGGTCCGGCTGCTTTTCCAGGGCCTGAGTGTAGGCATCCACGGCCGCTTCCAGCTCGTTGCTGCGGGCCAGGGCGTTGCCCCGGTTGTAGTGCCCGGTGGCGCTGTCGTCGAGGGCGAAGCGCTCGGCGGCCGCGGCGTAGTCGCCGGCCTGGTACAGGGCAATGCCTTGCCACTGCGGGTCGTCGAAGCGCTGGGCGGCGTCGGCGGGACGTTGTGCCTCCAGCAGGCGCTGGCCCTGCTGGTCGGGACGCAGCCACAAGTCATTGCGCTCGAAGGCGTAGCTAGTCTGCGGCAGGCTGAGCATCAGCAACGGCAGGCAGAACAGCCAGCCGCGGCGGCCGGCGCACGCCGCCAGGAGCAGCAGCGGGATCAGCAGCCAGTGGCCCTGATCGGCCCAGGCCTGCAGGCGCGTCGGTTCGCCTTCGCTGCGCAGGTGCTGCGGCCCGTCGAGCAGGCCCAGGCTGCGCAGGTCACGGTCGTCGAGGCTGGCCGGGCGGTAGCGCCCGCCGAGGGCCTGGGCGAAGCGCGACAGGCCGGCGCTGTCCAGGCGCGGGATGAGGATCGCGCCCTGGGCGTCCTTGAGGAAGCCGCCGTCCTCCTGGAGGATCGGCGAGCCCTGGGTGGTGCCGATGCCGAGGATGTTCAGGCGGCTGCCGCGGTTGCCCAGGGCTTTGCTGATGGCGGCTTTCTCCGGCTCGTCCAGGGTGCTGCCGATCAGCAGGATGCGGCCCTGGCCCTGGGCGCCCTGTTTCAGCAGGTCCAGCGCGCGCTCGACGGCCAGGTCGGCGCGGTGGCCGGGCTCCGGCATGATCGACGGATTGACCGATTCCAGCAGGTTGCGGCTGGTCGCCAGGTCGTCCGAGAGCGGCACCAGGGTGTGGGCGCTGCCGGCGAACACGACGATGGCGGTCTGCGCATCACGGCGCGCCTCCAGCAGGTCGAGCAGTTTGCGCTTGGCCTGGGCCAGGCGGTTGGGCGAGGCGTCGCTGGCGAGCATCGACGGCGTGAGTTCGAGGATCACCACCAGCGGGTCGGCCGGTTTCAGGTTGCTCTGTTCGACCCGCTGCCAGCTCGGGCCGAGCAGTGCCAGCAGCCCCAGCAGCCAGGCCAGGCCCAGGGCGATCCACGGCAGGCGGCTGTTGTGGCCGCGTCCGCCGCTGAGCAGCGTGCTGTGGAAGGCGGCGGGTAGCAGCAATTGCCAGCGGCCGGTGCGTTTTTCACGGTGCCAGAGCAGCCACAGCAGCCAGCCGAGCAGGGGCACCAGCAGCAACCAGTAGGGGCGCAGCCAGTACGGCCAGAAACCGAGCAGTGACTCGTCGATCATGGCTGCCTCCGCCAGGGGGGAGTGGGCAGTTGACGCAGTTGTTGTTGCAGCTGCGGCCAGAGCTCGCGCAGCACCAGCAGCACGCTCAGCAGCAGGGCGGCGCCCAGCGGCCAGGGATACAAGGCCAGGGCCGGGCGAGCCAGGGTCGGCTGCTGGGCCACCGGCTCCAGGCGGTCGAGAGTCGCCTCGATGCTCTGCAGCTCGGCACTGTCCCGGGCGCGGAAGTATTCGCCGCCCGTGGCGTCGGCAATGGCCCGCAGGGTCGGCTCGTCCAGGTCCAGCCCCGGGTTGAGGCCGAACATGCCGAGCACGCCGCCTTGCTCCGGGTCGGCACCGATGCCGATCGGATAGATTTTTACCCCTTCTTCGGCCGCCAGGCGAGCGGCGACCATCGGTTCGATCTCGCCGCCGTTGTTGGCACCGTCGGTGACCAGTACCAGCACGCGGCTGTCGGCCGGGCGCTGGCGCAGGCGTTTGACCGCCAGGCCGATGGCATCGCCAATGGCGGTGTTCTTGCCGGCGATGCCGATGGCGGCTTCGTCCAGCCAGGTGTGCACGGTCTGGCGGTCGAAGGTCAGCGGTGCCTGCAGGTAGGCCTGGCTGCCGAACAGGATCAGGCCGACACGGTCGCCCTGGCGTCCCTCGATGAATTCGCCGAGCAGGTGCTTGACCAGGGTCAGGCGGCTGACGTCCTGCTTCTCCCAGCGCATGTCGGCGTAATCCATGGAGCCCGAGACGTCCACGGCGATCAGCAGGTCGCGACCGCTGGCCGGCAGCGGCAGCGGCTCGCCCACCCATTCCGGACGGGCGCTGGCGCACACCAGTAGCAACCAGAGCAGGATGAAGCGCATCTGCTGGCGCCAGGCCGGCAGGTTGGCCCGGGCGCGGCGGCCGGTAAGGCCTTCGAGTTCGTTGAGGAAGGTGACCTTGAGCGCCGCCTCGCCGCTGTCCGCTGCCGGCAGCACCAGGCGCAACACCCAGGGCAGGGGCGCGAGCAGGAACAGCCAGGGCCAGGTGAATTCAAACATGCTTGCGAATCCAGGTGTCGACGGCCTGGTACAGCCCGTCGATGGCCTTGTCATCCAGGCTGCAGTGCGGCCGGTAGGCACCCTCGACCAGGATCATCCAGCGGGTCAGGCCCGCCGCCGGGCAGCGGTTGTCGAGAAACGCCAGCCAGGCGCGGCTGTTCAGCGTGTGGCTGTTGCTCTCCGGGTAGCGGTGCCGGCACAGGCGCTTGAGCAGCGCGTTGAGCTGTTGCAGCCAGGGGCCGGCCTCCACGCCGTCGTAGGGTTTGCGCAACTGGGCCAGTTCCGCCAGCGCGGCCTGGCGCAGCGGATCGAGGCGCTGTTCTTCCACTGTTTGTTTGCGTCGCGGCAGGCGCTTGATCAGGTGCACCAGGCCCCAGACGAGCAGCGGCAGCAACAGGGCCAGCGCCCACCAGCCCGGCGCCGGCGGCCACCAGCTGATGGGGGCGGGTGCGATCAGCGGTTCGAGTTTATCCAGCGGGTTCATGGCTGCTTCCTCGGGCGCTGGGCGCTGAGGTGTTCGCGCAGTTGTTCGACCATCTCGGTCTGGGTGTTCAACGACAGCAGGGGCACGCCGAGTTTTTGCGCCAGGCGCTGCCAGCGGGCCTGACGGGCATCGGCCTGGCTGCGGTAAGCCTGGCGCAGGTCGGCGTTGTGGGTGTCGAGCTCCAGCTGGGCGCCGCGCTCGTTGAAGCGCAGCAGGCCGGCGGCGGGCAGGGCGTGGTCCAGCGGGTCGGACAGCGGCAGCAGCAACAGGTCGGTGTGGCGGGCGAGCAGGATCAGCTGCTGCTCGCTGCTGTCGGTCAGTGTGCGCTCGTCGCAGAGCACGATCACCAGGCTGCCGGGGCGCAGCACTTCGCGGGCACGGCGCAGGGCCAGGCCGAAGCTGTCGCGGCTGGCCTGGGGGCTGGTCGGCAGGGCCTGGTTGGCCCGCGCCAGGCGGTTGAGTAGTTGCAGCAGGCTCTGCTTGCTGCGCCGTGGCTTGATTTCATGGTGTTCGTTGTCGCCGAACACCAGGCCGCCGATACGGTCATTGTGCCCCAGGGCCGCCCAGCCGATCAGGCTGGCCGCCTTGGCCGCCAGTACCGATTTGAAGCACAGCCCGGAGCCGAAGAACAGGCGCTGGCTCTGCTCGACGATGATGTAGATCGGCCGTTCGCGTTCTTCATGGAACAGCTTGGTGTGGGGTTCCTGGGTCCGTGCGGTGACGCGCCAGTCGATGGTGCGCACGTCGTCGCCGGCCTGGTAGACCCGCACCTGGTCGAAGTCGACGCCGCGCCCGCGCAGTTTGGAATGGTGCAGGCCGATCAGCGGGCTGCGCCGCGCGGGGGTGGAGAACAGCTGCACTTCGCGCACGCGGTGACGCATCTCGATCAGTTCGGCGAGATTGACCCGGACCCCGGGTTGCGTGGGCAGGACGTGCATGGGCGTCAGGCGACGGCGACCACGTCGAGGATGCGCTGGATCACCCGGTCCTGGTCGATACCGGCGGCTTCCGCCTCGAACGACAGGATGATGCGGTGACGCAGCACGTCGAACAGCACGGCCTGGATGTCTTCCGGGCTGACGAAATCACGCCCTGCCAGCCAGGCGTGGGCCCGGGCGCAGCGATCGAGGGCGATGGAGCCACGGGGGCTGGCGCCGTAGGAAATCCACTCGGCCAGTTCCGGGTCGAACTTGCCCGGGGTGCGCGAGGCCATGACCAGCTGCACCAGGTATTCCTCCACCGCATCGGCCATGTACAGGCCGAGGATTTCCTTGCGGGCGGAGAAGATCGCCTGCTGGCTGACCCGGTGCTCCGGCTTGGTTTCGCCGTTGAGGGCTTCGCCCCGGGCCTGCAGCAGGATCTTGCGTTCCACGGCGGCGTCGGGGAAGCCGATCTTCACGTGCATCAGGAAGCGGTCGAGCTGGGCTTCGGGCAGCGGGTAGGTGCCTTCCTGCTCGATGGGGTTCTGGGTGGCCATCACCAGGAACAGCGGTGACAGGTCGTAGGTGCTGCGGCCCACCGACACCTGGCGCTCGGCCATGGCTTCGAGCAGGGCGGACTGCACCTTGGCCGGCGCGCGGTTGATTTCGTCGGCCAGCACCAGGTTGTGGAAGATCGGCCCCTGCTGGAACACGAAACTGCCGGTTTCCGGGCGGTAGATCTCAGTGCCGGTGATGTCGGCCGGCAGCAGGTCGGGGGTGAACTGGATGCGGTGGAACTCGGCTTCGATGCCTTCGGCCAGCTCCTTGATCGCCTTGGTCTTGGCCAGGCCGGGGGCGCCTTCGACCAGCATGTGGCCATCGGCGAGCAGGGCGATCAGCAACCTTTCTACGAGTTTTTCCTGACCGAGGATCTGGCTTGAAAGAAACTGTCGCAGGGCGACAAGCGCTTCACGGTGTTCCATCGTTGGGCTCTTTACTGAAGGAAGGTGCTCGTCGTGCGACGGCCGGGTTCGGCGTACGTGTCGCCCCGATGGGCCGACCGCACGCGCAGAACACCGACTTTAAAGCATTTGCCGAGGTGCCGGCTATGCACGACTCGGCATCCTTGTCAGAAGCCTGAGACAAAACCTGTCAGCGGGCCTGCCATTGCCCGAGCAGGGCACGGTGGGCGTCCTGGGCCGAGGCCTGCAGCATCGGCCGCAACTGCAGGGTTTCACCGGGCAGGCACTGCGCCAGACGCGCCACGGCGAGCGGGGTGAGGGCGCCCAGGCGCGGGTAGCCGCCGATGGTCTGGCGGTCGTTGAGCAGGATGATCGGCTGGCCATCCGGCGGCACCTGCACGGCGCCCAGGGGAATGCCCTCGGAGACCATGGTGGTGCGCTGGCACTGCAGCACCGGGCCCAGCAGGCGCACGCCCATGCGGTCGGCGCGCAGGTCGATCTTCCAGGCGCTGTTGAACACGTCGAACAGGCTCTGGCCACTGAAGTCGCTGTGCTGGGCGCCCATCACCAGTTCCAGGCGCGGGGAGGCGCCGAATACAGGCACCAGGCTGGTCGGCACCTCGCGCAGTGCCTCGGCCTGGCCGGACCAGCGCAGCTGATCGCCAGCCGCGATGGGCGCGCCATTGCCCTGCAGGCCGCCGAGTTCTTCACGGGCCACGCTGGCGCAACTGCCGAGCACCTGGGGCGCCTCGAAGCCGCCGGGGGCCGCCAGATAGGCGCGGGCGCCCTGGCGTGGCTGGGCGAACTTCAGCTGCTGGCCCTGGCGCACCCGAAAGCTGCGCCAGGGGGCCAGGGGCTGGCCGTCGAGGGTTGCGCCCAGGTCGGCGCCGGCCAGGGCCAGGGTCGCGTCCTGCTGGCAGTGCAGCTCCAGGCCGCCCAGGGGGATTTCCAGCACGGCGGCGGCGAGCGGGTTGCCCAGCAGCCAGTTGGCCCAGTACAGGGACACCCAGTCCAGGGCACCACTCTGGGTCACACCCAGGTGACGGACACCGAAACGACCGCCGTCCTGCAGCTGGATGAAGGGGGTACTGCGAATGACCTCCAGGCTCATGGGGTCGCCTCCAGCGGGCTGTCGTCGCCGCCGAGGCGGATGAATTCGGCGTGGTCGATGGGTTCGAAGCGCACCCGGTCGCCGGGTTGCAGCAGGCTGTAGCCCTCGATGCTGCGGTCGAACAGTTTGCTCGGGCAGCGCCCCAGCAGGTTCCAGCCGCCCGGCGAGACCACCGGGTACACGGCCGTCTGGCGTTCGGCGATGCCCACGCTGCCAGGGGCGATGCGCTTGCGCGGGGTGCTCAGGCGCGGGGTGGCGAGGATCTCGTCGACCAGGCCCATGAAGGCGAAGCCGGGCGCGAAGCCCAGGGCGAACACCTGGTATTCGTGGCTGCTGTGCCGGGTGATGACCTCGCTTTCGCTGAGGCCACTGCGCTGCGCCAGCAGGCCCAGTTCCGGGCCGACGCGGCGGTCGTACCAGGTCGGCAGGCTGTGGCAACGACCGACGCCGCCGGCCACCGGCTGCAGGTCACTGAACACCTCGGCGATCAGGGCCTGGGCCTGCAGCGTGTCGAGCTGCTGCAGGTCGTAGTGCAGCAGCAGCGTGGTGTAGGACGGCACCAGGTCGATCAGCGCCGCGCCGAAGCGGCTGCGCAGGCCCTGGCTGGCGGCCAGGATCCAGGGCATGTTGGCTTCGTCGATCTGCTCGAAAAGACGCAGGATCAGGCTGTCGATACCGGCGACTTCGAGGCGGGGAACCGGGCGCTGAGTCATGCCTGGCCCAGTGCGTCGAAGGCTTCGCGAATGCGCCGGACCGCCGCCACCGAGCTGGCGTTGTCGCCATGCACGCACAGGGTCTGGGCCTGCAGCGGCAGGCTGCTGCCGTCGCTGGCGACCAGGGGCTCGCCCCGGGCCAGGGTGATGGCCTGGTTGACGATGATCTCGCTGTCATGGTGCACGGCGCCCGGCTGGCTGCGGGCGACCAGGTAGCCGGCGGCGTCGTAGGCGCGGTCGGCGAAGGCCTCGAACCACAGGGTGAGGCCGAATTCGTCGCCGATGGCCTGGGCGGCGCTGTTGTCGCGGGTGGTCATCAGCATCAGCGGCAGGCTTTTGTCGTAGCTGGCGATGGCACGCATCACGGCACGCAGGATCTGCGGCTTGCGCATCATGTCCTGGTACAGGGCGCCGTGCGGCTTCACGTAGGTCACTTCAGTGCTATGACGGCGGCACATCGCTTCGAGGGCACCGACCTGGTAGAGCAGCAGGTCTTCGACTTCCTGGGGCGTGCAGTCCATGGAGCGGCGGCCGAAGCCCACCAGGTCAGGGTAGGCCGGGTGTGCGCCGATGCGCACACCGTGCTCCACCGCCAAGGCCACGGTCTTGCGCATGGTGCTGGGGTCGGAGGCGTGGAAGCCGCAGGCGATGTTGGCACAGTCGATAAAAGGCATGACCTCGGCATCCAGGCCCATGGTCCAGGCACCGAAGCTTTCGCCGATATCGCAATTCAGGAGCAGGCTGTTCAAGGCGATTCCTCTTGGCGGCGCGCTGCCGCCTCGTATGGCGAGCCTGATGGAGCCCAGGCGGCCGTGTTTATCGATTATGTGCCGCATTCTTGAGGGGGGAGGGGGCGAGCGTCCAACTATAAAAAATGACCGCAGGAGATAGGAAAACCCGATGGCGTCGCGCAGCCGCCCGAAGGCCGCGCATTGCCCTTCACGGCGCGCCGGGCGCTCGGTTTTTTCGATGGGCGACCCGCGGTTTTTCTCGTTGGACGGGCGCAGGCGCAGTCCGGAAAGTGACGCTGTGGTTTTTGCTCCTTCGCGCAGAAACGCTTGCGCTCACCCCCGGTCGGCCCCATCCCGGCCGGGGGTGTTTTCTGACGGGGGCATGACGAACAACGCCCTGCAGGGCAGGGCGTTGGGATGTATCGACAGCACGGGCTGCGGGCGGTCGGCTCAGAGCTGGAACTGACGGGCGCTGAGGCTCAGGGCTTCGACCTGGGCCGACAGGCTGCGGGTGTGCTGGTCGAGGGTCATGCGCAGGGTCTTGGTTTCCCCGGTGTGTACGTTGATTTCCTCGATCTTCACCGCGATGTCTTCGGTGGTGGTGGAGACCTCTTCGATGGCGACCACCACCTGGTTCATCTCGCCGGTGAGCTGTTCCATGGAACAGGTGATCTGGGCGATGGACGCCGCCACCTGACTGGCATGGTCCTCGCTCTCGGCCGCCAGGGACATGCCGTCGTTCATCAGGGCATGCATGCTCTGGGTCTGTTCCCGGAACTCGCCGACGATGGTGGCGATGTTGGTGGTCGCCGAAACGGTCTTCTGCGCCAGGGAACGCACCTCGTCGGCCACCACCGAGAAGCCGCGCCCGGCGTCACCGGCGCGGGCCGCTTCGATCGCGGCGTTGAGCGCCAGCAGGTTGGTCTGGTCGGCCAGGCTGTTGATCACGTCGATGATGCCGCTGACCTTGCTGCTGGACTGGCCGAGCAGTTCGACCTGGGCATGGGTCTGCTGGATCAGCTGCGACAGGCGACGCATGCTGCCGACGCTGGCGTCGATCACCGTGCTGCCCTGGCGTGCCGAGTCGTAGGCGGTGTGGGTGGCGCTGCCGACATCGGAGGTGCGCTGGGCCATCTCGTTGATGGTCGCGGAAATCTGCTGGGAGGCCGAGGCGGCCTGTTCGGTCTGGATTTCCACCTGACTGCTGTTGTCGCCCAGGTGACGCATCGAGTCGTTGAGGTAGTTGTGCAGCTGGCTCAGCTCGCGGTTGGCTTCCACCACCTGGCGGACGATGCGGCTGATGCCCTGGATCATGCGGTTGCAGGCATCGCCCAACTGGTTGAACTCGTCCTTGGGGTTGCTGCCCACGGCGAGGGTGCCGGTGAGGTTGCCCGAGGCCGCCTGGGACATCAGCGCGGTGACGGCTTGCAGGCGCGTCACCAGGGTCCGCGACGCCTGGCTCAGGGTCAGGGTCAGGAACAGTGCCACGGCGGCGAAGCTCAGGCCCATGATCCAGTGGCTGGAGCTGCGGGCCTGTTGGGCTTCGCGTTCGGTGCGCGCCAGGATGCCGCTGTCGAGCATGCTGGTCTGGGTGTCGATCTGTTGTTCGATCTGCTGGGCCAGTTCGCCAAGGCGCTGGTTGCCGCTGCGGATCTGCCGGATCAGCCCGTGGGCCTCGGTGAAGGCCTGGCTGAAGAGGGTAGCGTTGGTGCCGATCTGGGTTTCTTGCCACTCCAGGTCGACGATCTTGGCCAGCAGGCCATCGATGGCAGCCTGGGCCTGTTCGGCGTAGGCCAGGTCATAGCTGGCCAGGTAGTCGCGCTGGTTGCTGAGGGCGGCGGCGATGTCCGGCTGGATCAGGCTGATGGTGATCGCTTCCAGGTCCTTGGCGGTGGTGGCCAGTGCCTGACGCTTGCCCTCGAAGGGGCTGAGGCCGAGCTGCTGGTTGAGGGCCAGCCAGGCGCGCTGCTGGGCGACTTCCTCGCGCAGCGAGGCTTCGAGGCCCTGGGCGCTCTGGCTGACGGCGCTGTCGCCGAGGGTGTCGGCGGTGGTCACCAGGGCCTGGGCTTGCTGTTCGAGCAGGCCGAGGCGTTCCTGATAGCGCGCCTGGTTCTGCGGATTGAGCTGCTGGCGCAGGGCGGCGATCTTCAGCCACTCGTTCATCAGCGAGGTGGTGGCGCTGGCGTAGCCGCGGGCATCTTCACGGGCTTGCAGGGAGGCACTCAATTGCATGCTGGCCCACAACGAGGCCGCGGCCATCAGCCCCAGGCTGAGCAGGGTGATCGCGATCAGCAGACGAAACTTCTGTTGCCAGGATAGGAAGAACTGCACGGTAACTCCTTCGCGCCATTGTCATTGTTATATGCCCAAGAGTCGGCAGGTTGTCGTACAACTTGAGCACCATTTTGACGCAGGGTCAACGGTGAGGGGGTAAGCGCCCACGGCCAGCCGCTCGGGCCGACCGTGGGCGGGCCTGTTACCAGAGCGCCAGGCTGTAGCTGAGGATCAGACGGTTTTCGTCGAGGTCGTTGCCGAAGTTGGAGCGAACCGTGGCGTTGCGCCATTTCACGCCGAGGTTCTTCAGTGCGCCTTCCTGGAACACGTAGCCGATGTCGGTGTTGCGCTCCCACTCCTTGCCACCGTTGCTGGCGCCGACCTGCACGTTGTCGCCCGAGATGTAGCGGGTCATGAACGTCAGGCCGGGAATGCCCATGGCGGCGAAGTTGTAGTCGTAGCGCACCTGCCAGGAGCGTTCGTCGATGTTGGCGAAGTCGTTGATCTGCACGAAGTTGACCAGGAACGGGTCGCTGCTGGCGATGTACGGGAACGGGTCGTCGCCGCTCATGCGCTGGTAGCCCGCGCCCACGGCGTGGCCGCCCAGGCTGTAGGTGAACATCGCGCCGAAGGCCCGGTTGTCGATGTCGCGGAAGTTGCCGTCCTCGCGGCTGCTGGCGTAGCGCAGGTCGGTCTTGAACGACTGGCCCTCGCCCAGCTGCAACAGGTGGCTCAGGGTGCCGTAGTACTGCTGGTAGATGTCTTCGAGCTTGCCGTAGTGCAGGCCGGCGGTGAGGGCCGGGGTGATCTTGTAGTCGGCGCCGCCGAACACGAAGTCGTCGCTGGTGCCGCCGATGCGGTTGGCGCTCATCTTGGTGTAGTCGGTGGAGCTGTTGGCCTTGATGCGGTTGATCTGGCCACCCTGGACGATCAGGTTGTCGATCTCCTGGACGTTGAGCAGTGCCCCCTGGAAGGTCTGCGGCAGCAGGCGCGAGTCGTTGGCCGAGACGATCGGGCTGCGGAAGTGCAGGGCGCCGACCTTGAGCGTGCTGTTGGAGACCTTGACCTTGCCGGTCAGGCCGAGCTTGGAATACTCATCCTGCGAGCCGCCGGAGCCGTCCGCCGGCAACAGGCCGCTGCCGGCGGTGCCGTCGCCGGAGTCGAGCTTGACCCCGAGCATGCCGAGGGCGTCGACACCGAAGCCGACGGTGCCTTCGGTGTAGCCGGACTCCAGGCGCAGCAGGAAACCCTGGGCCCATTCCTCGGCCTTGTCCCGTGCACCTTCCTGGCGGAAGTCGCGGTTGAAGTAGAAATTGCGCAGTTCGACGCTGGCCTTGCTGTCGTCGATGAAGTCGGCGTGAGCCAGACCGGGGAGGCCACTGGCGAGCAGTAGCGCCGCCATGCGATGGGTTGGGGTCATGCGATTGTCTCCTGGTGATGAGCGCACAGCGGCCTGGGCCAGCTGCTTGGCAGAGCGCGATCTGTAGTTGTTGTTATCAGGGCAGGCGTATCGCCGGGCCCCGCAAGACCGAGGACCTCACGGGGGCGTCGATACCGCCGGCGCATTCTTGGAAGCGCGTTGCGCGAGCGTCCAACGAGAAAAAACGGGGGTGGCCGATAAGAAAAACCGATGCGCCGGTGTGCCATGCGCGAGCGGTTCGCTGGCATGCAACGTGCTTTATCGAGCGGTTGGTGCGTGCTCATGTGAGCCGTGGAACGTCAATGCACAGAGGGTCGAGTCGGCCATGAACCTGAGATTTCTCGAGACCTTTGTCTGGGTGGCACGGCTGAAGAGTTTTCGCCTCACGGCGGAAAAACTGTTCAGCACCCAGGCTTCCATTTCCAGCCGGATTGCCGCGCTGGAAGACGAATTGGGCACGCGCCTGTTCCTGCGTGATTCGAAGGGCGTATCGCTGACCCCCGAGGGGCAGAAGGTGCTCGAATATGCCGAGCGCATGATCGATACCATGCAGGCGTTGAAGCAGTCGATCAGCGACACCGGGAACATCCAGGGGCGTATCCGTGTGGGGGCGATGGATACCGTCATTCACACCTGGTTGAGTCCCTTCGTAACAAAGCTGATGGAGCGCTATCCGGCGGTGGAGATCGAGCTGACCGCCGACACCGCGCGCAACCTCAGCGAACAATTGCAGAAGGGTTACCTGGACATCATCTTCCAGACCGACATGGTGCACGGCGACAGCGTGCGCAACCTGGAACTGGCCAGTTTCCCGGTGCAGTGGATCGTGCCGACCGGGTCGTTGTACGACCGGGACTACGGTTCGATGGATGAGCTGGCGAAGGAACGCATCATTACCTTCTCCAGGAATTCCCGGCCGCACCAGGACATCCTCAACCTGCTGCACGCGGGCAACGTCAGCGCCCCGCGTATCAGTTGCGTGAACTCGGTGGCGGCCATGACGCGCCTGATCCGCGATGGCTTCGGCATCGGCGCGCTGCCGGCGGCGCTGGTCAGCGAAGAGATCAAGCGCGACGTGCTGACCATCCTCCAGGGCGTGCCGCAACCGTCGCCGCTCAACGTGGTGGCCACCTGGCGCACCGGGGTCGGCCTGGAGCTCAGCGAGGACATCATCGCCCTGGCCTGCGAGGTGCTGGTCGAGTACGGCGAGCGGATGGGCGAACGCATGATGTCGCTGGCCACCCCGGTCAGCGAACAGAAGACGGCCACCGCCTGAGCGGCCGCTATGGGCCTGGCCGGGTGCTGATGTGCCCGGCCTCCGCGTCCCGTATCCCCCTTATTTCATGCCGCTCGAGTCCGGGGAAGGCCGGGCTTGAGCCGTTGCGTCGTTCGCATCTTGGATGGGTCGAAAGCGCACCAATGTGGTGCGCGATGGACCGGGTCGTCTCGTTTCGTCTCATAACGAATTCCGATCATGTGCCCCCGGTTTTTCTAGTTGGACAGCCTGTGGCGATCCACTGAGACTCGAATCGTCTTCCCCAACACTGGCGCTCACCCCCGTGGCCAGTACACAGAATAATGATCAGGAGAACACCATGAAGAAAGCCCCGTTCCGTTTTGCCCTCTCGGCCATGGCATGCGTGCTTGCCTTTGGCGCGATGTCCGCCCAGGCCGCCGAGCGCTGGAACATGAGCGTCGAGCAGCCCGATGGCAACTCGCTGACCAAGGTCGCCAAGTCGTTCGCCGAAGACGTGTCCACCGCCACCGGGGGCGAGCTGGTGATTCGCGTGCACAGCAACTCCTCGCTGTTCAAGCGCCCCGAGGTCAAGCGGGCGGTGCAGACCGGCCAGGTGCAGGTCGGTGAAGTGCTGATGTCCGTGCTGGGCAACGAAGACGCCATCTTCGAGATCGACAGCGTGCCGTTCCTGGCCCGCAACTACACCGATGCCCAGAAGCTCTGGGAAGTCAGCAAGCCGGCGGTGGAAGCGCGCCTGGCCAAGCAGGGCGTCAAGCTGCTGTACGCCATGCCCTGGTCGCCGCAGAGCATCTTCACCAAGACCCCGATCACCACCATGGCCGACTTCAAGGGCATGAAGTTCCGCGCCTACAACCCGGCCACCTCGCGGATGACCGAACTGATGGGCGCCATCCCCACGGTGATCAACACCGGTGAAGTGCCCCAGGCATTCAGCACCGGCATGATCACCGGCATGCTGACCTCGCCGACCACCGGCGTGGACACCCAGGCCTGGGACTTCTCCACGTACTACTACGACGTGAAGGCGTTCATTCCGAAGAACTTCGTGATCGTCAACGCCCGTGCCTTCGCCCGCCTGCCGGAAGCCTCCCAGCAGGCCGTGCTGGCTGCCGCCGAGCGTGCCGAGAAGCAGGGCTGGGCTGCCGCCCAGGCCGAGACCAGCCAACTGGTCGCCACCCTGGCCGAGAAGGGCATGCAGGTCAGTGAAGACGCGCCGGCGGAGGTCGAGGTCGGTTTCGCGAAGATTGGCGAGACCATGGCCGCCGAATGGCTGGAGCGCACCGGCGCCGAAGGCAAGGCGATCATCGAGGCCTACCGTCAGTAAGGGCGGGCATGGGGCGCGCCCGGCGTACCCCGCATCACCGTCGATGAGCGTTTCACTCCCCGAGTGGCAAGGTGCAGCACCTTGTCCCTCGCTCCCTCTGCGTGCGAGGCGTTTGCGCCATGAGTTGGCTCCGTAAGTTGTACACCCTGTCCGGCCTGCTGGCCGGCGTGTTCCTGATCCTGATCTGCGTGCTGATCGTCGCGCAGATCCTGGCCCGGCAGTTCGGCACGATGATCCCGTCGACCGATGAATTCGCGGCCTATTGCATGGCGGCCTCCGGTTTCCTGGCCTTGCCCTACGCCCTGATGCGCGGCGCGCACATTCGCGTCGAACTGCTGTTTCGCGTGTTGCCACGCCGCAGCCTGTTCGCCGTCGAGGTGCTGAGCAATGTCGTCGGGCTGGTGATCGCCGCCTACCTGGCGTGGTACTGCGCGCTGTTCGTGCTCGAGTCCTACGAATTCAAGGAAGTGTCCTCCGGCCTGCTGCCCATCCCGATGTGGATTCCCCAGCTGCCGATGGTGCTGGGCACCGCGATCCTGGTGATCGCCATGACCGAGCGCCTGGTGCTGGTGTGCAAGGGCCGCCGGTTCGAAGACGACACCCCGGGCGTGATGAGCGAATGAGCCATCCCAATAGCCACGGTGGCCGAGGCCACCCGATCACAGTGAGTTGACCGTGGAATACACAATCATCGGAATCACCCTGCTGGTGGCGCTGTTCGCGCTGCTGGGCGGCGGTGTCTGGGTAGCCCTGTCGCTGCTCGGTGTCGGCATCATCGGCATGGAGCTGTTCGGGGGGGCGCCTGCCGGCTCCATTCTCGCGTCCGGCAGTTGGACCGCCAGTGCCAGCTGGACCCTGACGGCGTTGCCGCTGTTCATCTGGATGGGGGAAATCCTCTATCGCACCAAACTGTCGGAAGACATGTTCAAGGGGCTGTCGCCCTGGGTGCGCGGCCTGCCGGGCCGCCTGCTGCACGTCAACGTGCTGGGCTGCGGCATCTTCGCCGCGGTCAGCGGGTCGTCCGCCGCCACGGCGGCCACCATCGGCCGTATTTCGCTGCCGGAGCTGAAATCCCGTGGCTACCCGGAAGGCATTTCCATGGGCTCGCTGGCGGGTGCCGGCACCCTGGGCCTGTTGATCCCGCCCTCCATCATGATGATCGTCTACGCCGTGGGGGCCCAGGTCTCGGTATCGCGTCTGTTCATCGGCGGCATCCTGCCTGGCCTGTTGCTGCTGGCGATCTTCTCTGGGTACCTGATGATCTGGTCCAGGCTCAATGCCGCCCAGTTGCCCGAGGAAGAACCCGCGCTGCCACTGCGGGAAAAGCTGCGCCGTGCCCATCTGCTGATCCCGGTGGTGCTGTTGATCATCGCCGTGATCGGGTCTATCTACAGCGGCATCGCCACGGCCACCGAGGCGGCCGCGCTGGGTGTGGTCGGGGCACTGCTGATCGCCCTGTACTCGCGTTCGCTGACGGTGGACACCTTCATGTCGAGCCTGCTGGGGGCCGTTTGCACCTCGTGCATGATCTTCTTCATCCTGCTGGGAGCGGCCTACCTGACCGCGGCCATGAGCTTCACCGGGCTGCCGGCGGCACTGGCCGACTGGATCATCGCCAAGCAGATGTCGCCCTACGTGCTGCTCGCGGCGCTGATGATCTTCTTCATCATCCTCGGCAGCTGCCTGGACGGCATCTCGATCATCCTGCTGGCTACCGCGGTGATCCTGCCGGCGGTGCAGGCGGCGGGGATCGACCTGCTGTGGTTCGGCATCTTCATCATCCTCACCGTGGAGATGGCGCAGATCACGCCGCCGGTGGGCTTCAACCTGTTCGTCATCCAGAACCTCACCGGCAAGGACATGTGGACGGTGGCCAAGGCCAGCTTCCCGTTCTTCCTGCTGCTGGTGTTCATGGCCGGCCTGATCACGGTATTCCCCGAGATCGTGCTGGCCCTGCCTGACGCCATGACCGCCAGTTGACCCCTTCACCGGTCACCAAGGCCCCTCCCAGCACGCTGCGAGGGGCCTTTTCCTACAGGGGGCGAGCAGGGGTGAACGAAAATGTCGCGCGACGGCAAGCGTAGGTTCATGCACTGCCGTTAAGCTCGTTCGGCACCTGTGACCATCGAGTCATGCTCAGCCTTTCATGTTGGAGGACCGCTGCCCAGCAACAGGTTGTCGAAAACCGCCTGCGCTGGCATTACAGCGTCAAAAATGCCCCCCGAGTGCCCATCCGCTGCGCGCAATGCCCGTTTCACCCGGCCATTTTTGCCTTGTCTTGCCTGTCTCGCCTTCGTTTTCCAACGACCTGTGAACCCCGGTCTAAGGTTGATCTAGGACATGCAACACGATCCGCACTAACAAGCCCAAAAACGGAGACAACCATGGCGTTCTTCACCGCGGCTAGCAAAGCCGACTTCCAGCACCAACTGCAAGCGGCCCTGGCGCAGCACGTCAGTGAACAGGCGTTGCCACAAGTCGCGCTGTTCGCCGACCAATTCTTCGGCATCATCGCCCTGGAAGAACTCACCCAACGCCGGCTGTCCGACCTGGTCGGCTGCACGCTGTCGTCCTGGCGCCTGCTGGAGCGCTTCGACCCCAGCCAGCCGGTGGTCCGCGCGTTCAACCCCGATTACGAGAAGCACGGCTGGCAGTCCACCCACACCGCGGTGGAAATCCTGCACCGCGACATCCCGTTCCTGGTCGACTCGGTGCGCATGGAACTGAACCGCCGCGGCTACAGCATCCACACCCTGCAGAACAGCGTGTTCAGCGTGCGCCGCAACAAGAAGGGCGAGTTGCAGGAAGTGCTGCCCAAGGGCACCCAGGGCAAGGACGTGCAGCAGGAAGCGCTGATGTTCCTGGAGATCGACCGCTGCGCCAGCGCGGCCGAGCTCAAGAGCCTGGAGAAATCCCTGCACGACGTGTTCGAGGACGTGCGCCTGAGCGTCGCCGACTTCGAACCGATGAAGGCCAAGGCCCAGGAACTGCTGGCCTGGCTGGGCAAGGCCAAGCTCAAGGTCGAAGGCGCCGAGCTGGAAGAAATCAAGGTGTTCATGGGCTGGTTGTCCAACAACCACTTCACCTTCCTCGGTTATGAAGAATTCACCGTCGCCGATGCACCGGACGGTGGCACCATCGTTTATGACGAATCCTCGCTGCTGGGCCTGTCCAAGCGCCTGCGCACCGGCCTGACCCGCGACGAGCTGCATATCGAGCCGGAGGCGGTCAGCTACCTGCGCGAGCCGCTGCTGCTGTCGTTCGCCAAGGCGGCCATCCCGAGCCGCGTGCACCGTCCGGCCTACCCGGACTTCGTGTCCGTGCGCGAACTGGACAGCAAGGGGCGGGTGGTCAAGGAGTGCCGGTTCATGGGCCTCTACACCTCGGCGGTCTATGCCCAGAGCGTGTGGGACATTCCCTACATCCGCCGCAAGGTGGCGGCGGTGGAGCAGCGTTCGGGCTTCGACGCCCGCGCTCACCTGGGCAAGGAACTGGCCCAGGTCATGGAAGTGCTGCCGCGCGATGACCTGTTCCAGACCCCGGTGGACGAGCTGTTCAGCACCGCCATGTCGATCGTGCAGATCCAGGAGCGCAACAAGATCCGCGTGTTCCTGCGCCGCGATCCCTATGGCCGCTTCTGCTACTGCCTGGCCTACGTGCCGCGCGACGTGTACTCCACCGAAACCCGCCTGAAGATCCAGCAGGTGCTGATGGAGCGCCTGCAGGCCACCGATTGCGAGTTCTGGACCTTCTTCTCCGAGTCGGTGCTGGCGCGGGTGCAGTTCATCCTGCGGGTCGACCCGAAGAACAAGGTACAGATCGACACCGCGCGCCTGGAGAAGGAAGTCATCCAGGCCTGCCGTTCGTGGAAGGACGACTACGTCAACCTGATGGTGGAAAGCTTCGGCGAGGCCAAGGGCACCAGTGTCCTGGCCGATTTCCCGGGTGGCTTCCCGGCCGGTTACCGCGAGCGTTTCGCGCCGCACTCGGCAGTGGTGGACATGCAGCACCTGCTGAGCCTGAGCAACGAGCGGCCGCTGGTGATGAGCTTCTACCAGCCGCTGTCCCAGGACGGCCAGCAATTGCACTGCAAGCTGTACCACGCCGACACGCCGCTGCCGCTGTCGGACGTGCTGCCGATCCTGGAAAACCTCGGCCTGCGCGTGCTGGGCGAGTTCCCGTACCGCCTGCACCAGCTTAATGGCCGCGAGTTCTGGATCCATGATTTCGCCTTCACCTACGCCGAAGGCCTGGATGTCGACATCCAGCAGCTCAACGACACCCTGCAGGATGCCTTCGTGCACATCGTCGGCGGCGACGCCGAGAACGATGCCTTCAACCGCCTGGTGCTGACCGCAGCCATGCCGTGGCGCGACGTGGCGCTGCTGCGTGCCTACGCGCGCTACCTCAAGCAGATCCGCCTGGGCTTCGACTTGAGCTACATCGCGGCCACCCTGGTCAACCACGCGGACATCGCCAAGGAGCTGGTGCGCCTGTTCAAGACGCGCTTCTACCTGGCCCGCAAGCTCACCGCCGAGGACCTGGAAGACAAGCAGCAGAAGCTCGAACAGGCCATCCTCGCCGAGCTGGACAACGTCGCGGTGCTCAACGAAGACCGCATCCTGCGGCGCTACCTGGACCTGATCAAGGCGACCCTGCGCACCAACTTCTACCAGACCGGCGAGGGCGGCCAGGCCAAGTCCTACTTCAGCTTCAAGCTCAGCCCGCGGTTGATCCCGGAAATCCCGCGGCCGGTGCCGAAGTTCGAAATCTTCGTCTACAGCCCCCGCGTCGAAGGCGTGCACCTGCGTTTCGGCGACGTGGCGCGGGGCGGTCTGCGCTGGTCCGACCGCGAGGAAGACTTCCGCACCGAGGTGCTGGGCCTGGTCAAGGCGCAGCAGGTGAAGAACGCGGTGATCGTACCGATGGGCGCCAAGGGCGGTTTCGTGCCACGGCGCATGCCGGTGGGCGGTTCGCGCGACGAGGTGCTGGCCGAGGGCATCGCCTGCTACCGCATCTTCATCAGCGGTCTGCTGGACATCACCGACAACCTCAAGGACGGCGACGTGGTGCCGCCGGCCAACGTGGTGCGCCACGACCCGGATGATCCCTACCTGGTGGTGGCGGCCGACAAGGGCACCGCGACCTTCTCCGACATCGCCAACGGCATTGCCGGCGAATACGGCTTCTGGCTGGGTGACGCCTTCGCCTCCGGCGGCTCCGCCGGCTACGACCACAAGGGCATGGGCATCACCGCCAAGGGCGGCTGGGTCTCGGTGCAGCGGCACTTCCGCGAGCGCGGTATCGACGTGCAGAAGGACAACGTCACGGTAATCGGCATCGGCGACATGGCCGGCGACGTGTTCGGCAACGGCCTGCTGCTGTCGGACACCCTGCAACTGGTGGCCGCGTTCAACCACATGCACATCTTCATCGACCCGAACCCGGATGCGGCCAAGAGCTTCGTCGAGCGCAAGCGTATGTTCGACCTGCCGCGTTCGAGCTGGGCCGACTACGACACCTCGCTGATTTCCGCGGGCGGCGGCATCTTCCTGCGCAGCGCCAAGAGCATCGCCATCAGCCCGGAAATGAAAGAGCGCTTCGACATCAGTGCCGACAAGCTGGCCCCGACCGAGCTGCTCAACGCGCTGCTCAAGGCGCCGGTGGACCTGCTGTGGAACGGCGGTATCGGCACCTACGTGAAGTCGAGCCGGGAAAGCCATGCCGACGTCGGCGACAAGGCCAACGACGCCCTGCGGGTCGACGGCCACGAGCTGCGTGCCAGCGTGGTGGGCGAGGGCGGCAACCTCGGCATGACCCAGCTGGGCCGCGTCGAGTACGGCCTCAACGGCGGCAAGAGCAACACCGACTTCATCGACAACGCCGGTGGGGTGGACTGCTCCGACCACGAGGTGAACATCAAGATCCTGCTCAACGAGATCGTTGCCGCTGGCGACATGACCGGCAAGCAGCGCAACAAGCTGCTGGCGGACATGACCGACGCGGTCGGCGGCCTGGTGCTGGGCAACAACTACAAGCAAACCCAGGCGCTGTCCCTGGCCGAGCGTCGTGCCCGTGAACGCATGGGCGAGTACAAGCGCCTGATGGCCGCGCTGGAAGCTGCGGGCAAGCTGGACCGCGCCCTGGAATTCCTGCCGTCCGACGAGGAACTCAACGAGCGCGCCGCCAAGGGCTTCGGCCTCACCCGGCCGGAGCTGTCGGTGCTGATTTCCTACAGCAAGATCGACCTCAAGGAGTCGCTGCTCAAGTCCCTGGTGCCGGACGACGAGTACCTGGCCCGCGAGATGGAAACCGCCTTCCCGCCGCTGCTGGCGAAGAAGTTCGGCGAGGCGATGCGTCGCCACCGCCTGAAGCGCGAGATCGTCAGCACCCAGATCGCCAACGACCTGGTCAACCACATGGGCATCACCTTCGTGCAGCGCCTGAAGGAGTCCACCGGCATGAGCGCGGCCAACGTGGCCGGTGCCTATGTCATCGTGCGCGACGTGTTCCGCCTGCCGTACTGGTGGCAACAGATCGAGGCGCTGGACCATAAGGTGCCGGCCGACCTGCAGCTGCAACTGATGGACGAGCTGATGCGCCTGGGTCGCCGGGCCACCCGCTGGTTCCTGCGCAGCCGCCGCAACGAGCTGGACGCGGCCCGTGATGTGGGACACTTCGCGCCCCGTGTCGAAGCCCTGGCCCTGCGCCTGGACGAACTGCTCGAAGGCCCGGCCCGCGAGCAGTGGCTGGCGCGCTTCCAGGGGTATGTCGAGGCGGGCGTGCCGGATGTGCTGGCGCGGGTGGTGGCCGGCACCGGTCACCTCTACACCTTGCTGCCGATCATCGAAGCCTCGGACGTCACCGGCCAGGCGCCGGAGCGGGTCGCGGCGGCCTACTTCGCGGTGGGCGGGGCGCTGGAGCTGTCCTGGTACCTGCAGCAGATCACCAACCTGCCGGTGGACGGCAACTGGCAGGCCCTGGCCCGCGAAGCCTTCCGCGACGACCTGGACTGGCAGCAGCGCGCCATGACCGTGTCGGTGCTGCAGATGGTCGACGGACCGGAGGAAATCGACGCACGGGTAGCGGTCTGGCTGGAACAGCACCGTCGCCTGTTCGAGCGCTGGAAGAGCATGCTGGCCGACCTGCGGGCCGCCACCGGCACCGACTACGCCATGTACGCCGTGGCCAACCGCGAGCTGATGGACCTGGCCCAGAGCGGCCAGACCACCCAGCACTGAGTGGTTGCAGCCCCGTAGGGCTTCTGAGGGGGTAACCGCTCAGAGGTGCCTGTTGTAAACAAAAACGCCCGATGCCTTGCATCGGGCGTTTTTGTTTGTGTGTTTGGGGCCCGGACAAGAGCTCGCGGCTAAAGCCCCTCCTACGGGGATCGCGTTTGGCTGTGTGCTGATCGTTCCCACGCTCTGCGTGGGCATGCATCCCGTGACGCTCCGCGTCACCCACGGAAATGGGTCTGTCCGCAGCGCTGCATTGCACCGACGGCCATGGCGGACGCTGAGCGCCGGTGCGACTCATGCGCATCCCCTGTAGGAGCGGGCTTGCCCGCGAGCTTCTGATCTGCGCCACAACCGGTCATCTGGATGACGACAGAGAAAAGCTCGCGGCTGAAGCCGCTCCTACAGGTGGCTGTCTGTCAGGCAGATAGCCCGGGCACAAAAAAGCCGCTCAACCGGATCACGGTGAGCGGCTTTTGTCGTTCAGAAGCCTCAGGACTTCTTGGCAAGGCCGTCCAGCAGCGCCTTGTGAAAGCGATCCGGTTCCTGGATCTGCGGCGAGTGGCCCAGGTCAGGGAAGGTCACCAGGGTGGCGTTCGGGATGCGCTCGGCGGTGGCCGGGCCCAGGGCCTTGTAGTTGCCCAGTTTGCCGCGCAGCTCTTCAGGGGCGGCGTTCTTGCCCGGGGCGGTGTTGTCCTGCTCGCCGATCAGCAGCAGCACCGGCATCTTCAGTTTGTCGAACTCGTAGACCACCGGCTGGGTGTAGATCATGTCGTAGGTCAGGGCGGAGTTCCACGCCACGGCCTCACGGCCTTCGCCGCGCATCATGCCGGCCTGCATCTCGACCCAGCGGTCGAACTCGGCGCGCCACTGGCCGGCGTAGTAGGTGGTCTTCTGGTAGTTGCGAGCGCCTTCGGCGGTGCTCTTCAGCTCGCTCTGGTACCACTGGTCGACGCTGATGAACGGCACGCCGAGGGCTTTCCAGTCTTCCAGGCCGATCGGGTTGACCATGGCCAGCTGTTCGGTGGTGTTCGGGTAGGAGAGGGCGAAGCGGGTGGCCAGCATGCCGCCCATGGAGTGGCCCATGACCGTGACTTTGTCGATGTCGAGGCTTTCCAGCAGCGCCTGGGTGTTGGCGGCCAACTGGTGGAAGCTGAACTGGTAGTGAGCCGGTTTGCTCGATTTGCAGAAGCCGACCTGGTCCGGTACCACGACCCGGTAACCGGCCTTGCTCAGGGCCTCGATGCTGCCTTCCCAGGTGGCGCCGCAGAAGTTCTTGCCGTGCATCAGCACCACGGTACGGCCGTTGGGTTTTTCGGCCTCAACGTCCATGTAGGCCATCTGGACCTTCACGCCCTGCGATTCGAAGGCGAAACGCTTGACCGGATGGGGGTAGTCGAAACCCTCGAGCTCCGGTCCATAGACCGGCGCTTCGTTGGCCAGGGCAGGCAGGCTGCAGGCCAGCAGCAGGGGGGTGAGCAAACGGCGCATCATGAGGCTCCACGGTGGGTGAACAATGCGCCGTACACTGCCATTGGCCTGTCGCTAACAACAGGTGAAATATTTTACAAAAGCTGTCTGGAATGCCGGTTTCGACGATTTTCCGGTCAAGTTCCAGTCGCCATGTCCTGCTGCCGGCGTGGCACCTTGAAGTTGTGCAGGTTCTCCGGCAGCCAGCGGTAGTAGAAATAGAACTCGAACAGCGCCGGGTGGCGGCAGGTGCAGAGCGTGCGCGACGAGGCGATGTGGCGGTCGGTGTGGAAGGTCACGTAGCCGATCTGGGCGAAGTGCTCGAAGACCGTCCGTTCTTCGTCGGTGAGGTACACCCGCTTGGCCCGTGACAGGTCAGCGGCGTGAACGCAGATTTGAGATGGGTAAACGTTGTGGTTCATCCTTGAGTCCCCTTATTGGTGCTCATAGCGATCAGGAGCGCCTGCATATCGATCAAACGGTAACGGCCGAACCAGCAGGTCGGCAGGGCGCCCTCTGTTATCCAGTGTTCCACTAAGCATTGGTGTCCTTTTAGCCCAGCAAGTTCACTGAAGCGTTCCACAGTCAGGTAGCGGGGGCAGCCAGCGAAACGCTCGGCGAGCAGTTCTTCCACTTTCATTCGGCTTCCTGCACCATGACTGCGTCCTGGGCGAGTCATCTCGTCCATGGCGTATTTGTAGTTACTAATAATTAGTATGTCAATGCTGTGCTGATATTCCGACGACACGGATGTAACCAACCATGACAAAGAAGCGTTTTCTCTTCTCCGCCGGCGAGCGGCTGCGCGGCCTGCGCGAACTCATGGGACTCAGCCGGCCGGCGTTCTCGGAGATCGTCGGGATCAAGCCCAAGCGTCTGGAGAACATCGAGAACGGCCTGCAGAAAATGCACGACGAGGACTTCGAGAAAGTCTGCAGCGTGTATGAAGAGTTCAGCCGCTGGATCGCCTACGAAGGCCCGGTGGATCGCCAGGCCCTGGAGTTCAAGGTGGCCGACTCGGCGCAGATGGCCGCGGTGTACCTGGTCAAGCACAACCCCGAATTGCTGGAGCACAGCGGTCTGTCGATCGACGAATGGCAGCGCCGCCACCAGGCGACCCTGGATGAGTTGAGCGACAAGGAAGCCGACTGAGGTTGTCTAAGAAAAGCCCCGCATGGACGTAATGCTGTTCACATAAAAAATGCCGCTTCCTTTTCTCCAGGAAGCGGCATTTTTCTGGGCCTGCATCCGGGGATTTCGTCCGCAGAGCCAGGAGGCTGGGGTGTAGGAGCGTCGTCCTCGGCGCGAAACGATTTCAGCCACTCAACGCAATTCATGTTGTGCCCACTATTCGCCGCGGGGCGCGGCTCCTACAGGCGCCTGGTCTTTTTGCTCATCCATCGCACAGGCCCCTGGTTGGCTCGCCACTTACGCGACCCGATCCATTTACCGGCTTTACCTTTCAGGTGAACGACATTACTGCCCCGTGCGGGGCCTTTGCGTTTCTGAGGGGTCAGTTGTGGGGCTGCCCGGACAGTGCGTGGATGTGCGCGACCACGTCCGGAGCGCCTGCCAGGCGCAGGCCTTCGCCGAGGGCGGTGGCGTCAGCGGAGTGCTTGGGCAGCAGGAGGAATTCGGGGGCACCGGGACTGCGCAGCAGTGACAGGCGCGCGTAGGGCAGGTGGTTGTCGAGCAGCAGCCCCATGAACGCCGGGTCGCTCCAGGCGGCGGCCGGCATGGCCAGCACGTGGTACTGGTTCTGCAAGGCATTCATGCCGCGCTGGCTGAGGCTGTAGGTGGCGAGGTTGGCCGGCAGGCTGATTTCCAGGCCGCGGCGCCGGGCATAGGCGATGGCGCAGGCGAAGGCCGGGCTGTTGTGGTCGTCGGCCCAGAACACCCGCTTGTTGTGCCAACTGGCCTGGCACAGGTTGATGCGCTCGCCGGCCAGGAAGCGTGGCAGTGCCAGGCTGATGGTCTTGACGAAGTCCTTGTAGCTGATGATGCGGATCTGCCGGCAGGCGTCGCTGGCGGCGTAGCTTTCGAAATCGCTGAAGAGCACCGGTGCCGGGGTGGTGCCGCTGATGCCGTCGATCATCCGCAGGTCGAAGGCGTTGAGTTCCTGTTCCATCAGGCTCACCACACGGACCAGCACGGCGTGCGCTTCAGCCTTGTCTTCCTGCACGGGGCCGGAGAGGGCGCCGCGGGGCAGGTCGACCAATTGATGCAGGGGCGGGCCTTCCTGCCAGAAGATACTGTCACGGGTGGCGGGCAGGGGGCTGAACGGCAGCTGCAGGCGACTGGCCCGTTCCAGGATCTGGCGTTGCGCACGACCGATCAGCCCCAGCCGCTGAGCCAGCGCGGCAAGACGTGTGCTGAGGGTCGATGGCTGCTCGGACAGGCTCATGGCCGGGTACTAACTCCAGGGTCACCCGTACCAGTGTGGCAGAGGTGGGCTGGTGCTGCACAGGCTTTGCAGGCCAGGTAACGGTGTTTGTTGCCGGCTTGTGGCGCCGGCTGTGGCAAACTTGCCCCATTCATTGCTTAAGGTGCCTCCATGCCCAGTCTGGTACTGGATATCGCGATTTCAGCCGATCGGCTGCTCGCAGTCTACCAAGGGCAGGCCAACCGTATCCTGTTGCGCAGTCGCGATGGGCGTCGGGTGAACCTGCCGGCCCACCATTTGCGCCCGTTCCTGGCCCACGAAGGCGTCTACGGCGCCTTTGTCTTGGAGTTCAGCACCAGCGGCGAACTGCTCAGCCTGCAGCGTTTGCCCTGAAGGGCGCAGGCATCGCCCGCTGGGCGGCCAGGTCTGTATAATCGCCGCTTTCGTCCCCACCGTCCTGATCGAGCTAAGCCTGCCCATGTATACACTGGCCCGCGAGCTGTTGTTCAAGCTGTCCCCGGAAACCTCCCACGAGCTGTCCATCGACCTGATCGGCGCGGGTGGCCGGCTGGGCCTGAACGGCCTGGTGACCAAGGCCCCGGCCGCGCTGCCGGTGAACGTGATGGGCCTGACCTTCGCCAACCCGGTGGGGCTGGCGGCGGGGCTGGACAAGAACGGTGACGCCATCGACGGGTTCGCCCAGCTGGGCTTCGGTTTCGTCGAGATCGGCACCGTCACCGCGCGCCCGCAGCCGGGCAACCCCAAGCCGCGCCTGTTCCGCCTGCCGGAGGCCGAGGCGATCATCAACCGCATGGGCTTCAACAACCATGGCGTCGATCACCTGGTGGCGCGTGTGCAGGCCGCCCGTTACAAGGGCGTGCTGGGGATCAACATCGGCAAGAACTTCGACACCCCGGTCGAGCGCGCCGTGGACGACTACCTGCTGTGCCTGGACAAGGTCTACACCCACGCCAGCTACGTGACGGTCAACGTCAGCTCGCCGAACACCCCGGGCCTGCGCAGCCTGCAGTTCGGCGACTCGCTCAAGCAACTGCTCGAAGCGCTGCGCCAGCGCCAGGAAGACCTGGCCCAGCAGCACGGCAAGCGGGTGCCGCTGGCGATCAAGATCGCCCCGGACATGACTGACGAAGAGATCATCGAGGTGGCCCGCGCGCTGGTGGAAACCGGCATGGACGCGGTGATCGCCACCAACACCACCCTGAGCCGCGAAGGCGTCGAGGGGCTGTCCCACGCCGACGAGGCCGGCGGTCTGTCCGGTGCACCGGTGCGCGACAAGAGCACTCACACGGTTCGGGTATTGGCCGGGGAGCTGGCGGGGCGTCTGCCGATCATCGCGGCGGGCGGGATTACCGAAGGCCAGCATGCCGCGCAGAAGATCGAGGCGGGTGCGAGCCTGGTGCAGGTCTATTCGGGTTTCATCTACAAGGGGCCGGCGCTGATTCGCGAAGCGGTGGATGCGATTGCCGGGTTGCCTCGCAAGGCCTGAGTGGCCTTGCGCAGGCCGGAAATAAATAGGGCTCCCTGAGGGAGCCCCTGGGCTTGCGCCCGCCGCCCGAATTGGGGCGTGCTTGTGAAGTCGGTAGGTTCCTTGTGTCAGCCGACAGCGTGAAGTTCGTTGAGGCGATGAATTCCGGCGGTGCCGGTCAGGCCGTCCCAGTTGTCACCACGGCCCTCGCGCCAGCCGTTCAACCAGGCTTGGCGAACAGACGGAAGGGTGAAGGGACAAAGCTCGCGGGATTTACCATTGATGCCGTACTGATAGCCGCGCAAAAAAGCTCTTTCTAACGGATCACGCTTAAGTCTTCTCATAGGGTGTTGCCCTCACTTGTTGACTGTTATGTCCCGTGGACCTCAAGGCGAGGTCAGGCAGAGTTCGCTCTGCCTACGGAGTCCGCTGCCGGCGTCGCGGGCCTCCTTGGCCCCCGTCGTTGCGATGGGGGCATGGGTAGATTTCTATCGAATGCCCGTAAGGCTGTGAATGATCGTTTTGTCATAAGGACGTAACGCTTTTGCGGGTGAGGCCATAAGCCAAACCGCCTCCGGGGCCACCGCGTTATCCCCGGGCTACGGCGCACGGGCGTTTGCGGTGAATGTAGTGGCTCCGTGCCGTCGCGAATCGATTGCGATTGCGAGCCGTATTTATTCCGACGAAGGGTCGCGCTGTGACTTTTTGTCACTTATTTTGAGCCGTGCCGGGTCTAATGCGGCCGCTCATCACTGTTTCAGGTATTGGATACCCCCACATGTCGGATCGTTACGAACTCTTCCTCACCTGCCCCAAAGGCCTTGAAGGTCTTCTGCTCGAAGAAGCCGGCCAGTTGGGCCTCGAGGAGGCGCGCGAGCACACGTCCGCCATCCGCGGCACCGCTGAACTGGAAACCGCCTACCGGCTGTGCCTGTGGTCGCGCCTGGCCAACCGCGTGCTGCTGGTGCTCAAGCGCTTCCCGGTGAAGGACGCCGAGAGCCTCTACCAGGGCGTGCTGGACGTCGACTGGTTCGATCACCTGGAGCCCAGTGGCAGCCTGGCGGTGGAGTTCAGTGGCAACGGGTCGGGCATCGACAACACCCATTTCGGCGCCCTGAAGGTCAAGGACGCCATCGTCGACAAGCTGCGCCAGGCCGACGGCACGCGGCCGTCGATCGACAAGGTCAACCCGGACATCCGGGTGCACCTGCGCCTGGACCGCGGCGAGGCGATCCTGTCCCTCGACCTGTCCGGCCACAGCCTGCACCAGCGTGGCTATCGCCTGCAGCAGGGCGCCGCGCCGCTCAAGGAAAACCTGGCCGCTGCCGTGCTGATCCGTGCCGGCTGGCCGCGGATTGCCGCCGAAGGCGGCGCCCTGGCCGACCCGATGTGCGGTGTGGGGACCTTCCTCGTCGAAGCGGCGATGATCGCCGCCGATATCGCGCCTAACCTGAGCCGCGAGCAGTGGGGCTTCAGCCAGTGGATGGGGCACGTCCCGGCGCTATGGAAGAAGTTGCATGCCGAGGCCGAAGCGCGCGCGGCTGCAGGGCTCGCCAAGCCGCCGCTGTGGATTCGCGGCTACGAAGCCGACCCGCGTCTGATCCAGCCGGCACGCAACAACATCGAACGGGCCGGGCTGAGCGACTGGATCAAGGTCTACCAGGGCGAAGTGGCGACCTTCGAGCCGCGCCCGGACCAGAACCAGAAAGGCCTGGTCATCTGCAACCCACCCTATGGCGAGCGCCTGGGCGACGAGGCGAGCCTGCTGTACCTCTACCAGAACCTCGGCGAGCGTCTGCGCCAGGCCTGCATGGGCTGGGAGGCCGGGGTGTTCACCGGCGCCCCGGACCTGGGCAAGCGCATGGGCATCCGCAGCCACAAGCAGTACGCGTTCTGGAACGGCGCGCTGCCGTGCAAGCTGCTGCTGATCAAGGTGCAGCCCGAGCAGTTCGTCACCGGCGAGCGCCGCACCCCCGAGCAGCGTGAACGTGAGCGCGAGCAGAATGCCTTGCAGGCCGAAGCGCCGGCACTGAACAGGAATGGCAACCCGATCAAGCCGGCACCCGCACCCGTCGAGCAGGTGCGCCTGAGCGAAGGCGGGCAGATGTTCGCCAACCGCCTGCAGAAGAACCTCAAGCAACTGGGCAAGTGGGCGCGCCGCGACGGCGTCGAGTGCTATCGCCTGTACGATGCCGACATGCCCGAGTACGCCCTGGCTGTCGACCTGTACCAGGACTGGGTGCACGTGCAGGAATACGCCGCGCCGAAATCCATCGATCCGGAGAAGGCCCAGGCGCGCCTGTTCGACGCCCTGGCGGCGATTCCCCAGGCGCTGAACGTGGACAAGAGCAAGGTGATCATCAAGCGCCGTGAGCGCCAGGCCGGCACCAAGCAGTACCAGCGCCAGAACACCCAGGGCCAGTTCATGGAAGTGAGCGAGGGCGGCGCCAAGCTGCTGGTCAACCTCACCGATTACCTGGATACCGGGCTGTTCCTCGATCACCGCCCGCTGCGCCTGCGCATCCAGAAGGAAGCCGCCGGTAAGCGTTTCCTCAACCTGTTCTGCTACACCGCCACGGCCACCGTGCACGCGGCCAAGGGCGGGGCGCGCAGCACCACCAGCGTCGACCTGTCGAAGACCTACCTGGACTGGGCGCGGCGCAACCTGTCGCTCAACGGCTTCTCCGACAAGAACCGCCTGGAGCAGGGCGACGTGATGGCCTGGCTGGCCGAGGACCGGGGCGAGTACGACCTGATCTTCATCGACCCGCCGACCTTCTCCAACTCCAAGCGCATGGAGGGCGTGTTCGACGTGCAGCGCGACCACGTGCAATTGCTCGACCTGGCCATGGCGCGCCTGGCGCCGGGGGGCGTGCTGTATTTCTCCAACAACTTCCGCAAGTTCCTGCTCGACGAGGGCCTGAGCACGCGCTACGCGGTGGAAGACATCAGCGCCACGACCCTCGACCCGGACTTCGCCCGCAACCCGAAGATCCACCGCGCCTGGCGCTTTTGCGCACGCTGACCGGGCGCTGCGCTAGGCAGGGTGCTTCAGGCAGGCTATAACTCTGGTGTCATGTGCAAGTGCCAGGGTTGGCATATTGTCGAGCTGTCACTATGCCTTCCGTCTCTAACCGGCGCTTCCCGGCGCCGGGATTCCTCAGTGAGTTGCCCACGCCCTGGCTGCTGGCCCTGGGTAGCGCCGTGGTGGGCTTGCTGCTCACGGCCCTGGTGGCGTCGGTCACCCAGCGCCTGAACGAGCAGGCCCTGCAGGAGCGTTTCGAGGCCGCCGCCGAGATCCGCGCCTCGTCCATCCAGACCAGTTTCGACGGCCATGCGCGCGACTTGGACGGCGTGCGGCGCTTCTTCGTCAGTTCCGATGAGGTCACGCGCCTCGATTTCCAGCGCTATGGCGAGGCGCTGCTGCAACAGGCCCTGGCGGTTTCCTGGGTACCCCGGGTGCCGGCGGCGCAGCGTGATGCCTTCGAACAGCGGGTCCAGGGCGAGAACCTGGGCGATTTCGCCATTCGCGAGCGCGGTGAAAACGGCGCGCTGGTCGAGGCGGTGCAGCGTGCCGAGTATTTCCCCGTGCTCTACAACGTGAGCCGGAGTGGCCGCGCGTTTGCCCTGGGCTTCGACCTGGCGTCCCACGCCGGGCGTGTCCAGGCGCTGCAGCGGGCCCGGGCGAACGGCTTCATGGCGGCCACCGACATCCTGCAACTGATCGGCCCGGACGATGGCAACCGCCGGGGCGTGCTGCTGGTGGCGCCGGTGTATGCGAGTGCGCAGGTGCCGGAAGAGCCGGCGCTGCGCAGCAGCACCTTGCGCGGCTTCGTGATGACAGTGGTCAGCGTGCGCCAGATGCTCGAAGGCGGGCAGCACAGCGATGGCCTGGAGCTGGAGGTGCTCGACGAGTCCGCCACGGACGATTCGCCGGTGTTCTACCGGACGGTCGAGATGCAGCCCCACGCGCCGCTCGCGGTGACCCGCACCCTGCACCTGGCCGATCGCAGCTACCGCCTGACCGTCCACCCCAGCGACGCCTTCGTCGCGGCCAATCGGATGTCGGGCGTGGCGGTGATCGTCACCGCCGGCGTCCTGCTCAGCCTGATGCTCTCGGCGCTGCTGTTCAGCCTGGCCGGCCAGCGCCAGCGGGCCCAGGCCCTGGTCGATACGCGCACCGCCGAACTGCGGGCGCGGGAGCAGCAACTGGCCGCCGCCGAGCAGCGCTGGAGCTTCGCCCTGGACAGCTCCGGCGATGGCGTCTGGGACTGGGACATGCAGACCGACACGGTGTATTTCTCCTCGACCTGGAAACGCATGCTCGGCTATGCCGACGCGGAGGTCGGCGATGGCATCGGCGAATGGGAGGAGCGCATCCACCCCATGGACCGGAGCGGCAGCCTGGAGGCCTTGCAGCAGCACGTGCTCGGCGTGACCGAGTTCTACCGCTGCGAGCACCGCATGCGTCGCCAGGACGGTTCATGGTGCTGGGTGCTGGCCCGGGGCAAGGTGGTGGAGCGCCTGGCGGACGGGCAGCCGTCGCGGGTCATCGGCACCTATTCCGACATCACCTGGCGCAAGGCCGCGGAGCTGGAGCTGGCCCGCGCCCATGGCCAGCTGCACGGCCTGCTGGATGCCGCGACCCAGGTGTCGATCATCGCCACGGACGTGGACGGGCTGATTCTCACCTTCAACGTCGGGGCCGAACGCATGCTCGGTTACACGGCGCAGGAAATGATCGGCCGGCGCACCCCCGAATGCCTGCACCGGCGCGATGAGGTCGAGGCGCGGCAGATCGAGCTGACCCGGCGCTACGGCCGGCCGGTGATCGGCTTCGAGGCCCTGGTGGCCGCCGCGGCGGAGGAACATCGCCACGAGGAGCGCGAGTGGACCTACGTGCGCCGCGACGGCAGCGAGCTGACCGTCAACCTGATCTGCACCGGGGTGCGCGACGAGCAGGGCCAGTTGATCGGCTTCCTCGGCATCGCCAGTGATATCACCGAGCGCACCCGCATCCTGGAGGTGCTGGCGGCCCGGGATCGGCTGCTGGAGAAACTCTCCGCCCAGGTGCCCGGCGCGATCTACCAGTACCAGGTGAGTGCGGACGGCCATGCGTCGTTCCCCTATGTCAGTGCCGGCATCCGCGACATCTACGAGCTGGACCCGACGCTGCTGCGGGTCGACGGTGCCCCGGTGCTCGAACGTATCCACCCAGAGGACGTGGAGCGGGTCGTCCTGTCGATCCGCCAGTCCGCCGAGCGTGTCAGCGTCTGGCGCGATGAGTATCGGGTGCTGCTGCCGCAACGCGGGTTGCGCTGGGTGCGCGGGGAGGCGGTGCCGGAGCGGCAGGCCGATGGCGCGGTGCTGTGGCACGGCTACCTGACGGACGTCACCGGCCCCAAGCTGGTCGAGCAGGAGCTGCGCGAACTGTCGGTCACCGACGTGCTGACGGGCATCTACAACCGGCGTTTCTTCCAGGATCGCCTGGAGGTCGAACTGGCCCGGGTGCGGCGTACGGACGGAAGCCTGGCGGTGATCATGCTCGACATCGATCACTTCAAGTCGATCAACGACCGCTTCGGCCACGAGGCGGGCGACCGGGTGCTGAAGAATGTCTGCCAGCGTATCGGCCAGCGCCTGCGCCGTGCCGACCTGTTCTGCCGGCTGGGAGGCGAGGAGTTCATCGTGCTCTGCCCGGACACCAGCACCGAGCAGGCCGAGGCATTGGCCGAGGTGCTGCGCCAGGCGTTGCGCGAAGAGCCGGTCGAGGGCGTGGGGCGGGTCACGGCAAGTTTCGGCGTGGCCGCCTGGCGTGCCGGTGAAAGCAGCGACGACCTGTTGCGCCGCGCCGATGCGGGGGTCTATCGGGCCAAACAGGCCGGGCGCGATCAGGTGCGCGGCGAACCGGCCTGACCGGCCCGCGCACGGCGCGGGCCGGGATGCTCAGCGTTTGGGCTGGCGGTACAGGTCGATCAGCACCTGGTCGAGAATCGACGAGGCCCCCCAGGGGCGCGGGTCATTGAGGATCGCCACCACGGCCCAGCTGTTGCCGTTGCTGTCGCGGCTGTAGCCGGCGATGGCGCGCACGTTGTTCAGGGTGCCGGTCTTGATGTGGGCCTCGCCCACCAGGGCGGTGTTGCGCAGGCGCTTGCGCATGGTGCCGTCCATCGCCACCAGCGGCATGGAGCTGATGAACTCGGCGGCGTAGGGGCTCTTCCAGGCCGCCTGCAGCAGCTTGGCCATCTCCCGGGCGCTGATGCGCTCGTCGCGTGACAACCCCGAACCGTTCTCCATCACCAACTGCGGCGCGGTGATGCCCTTGCGCGCCAGCCAGGCGCGGATGACCCGCTGCGCGGCCTTGGCGTCGTCGCCGTCGGCCTCGTTGCGCGCATTGGCACCGATGCTCAGGAACAGCTGCCGGGCCATGGTGTTGTTGCTGTACTTGTTGATGTCGCGGATGACTTCCACCAGGTCCGGCGAGAAGGCACGGGCCAGCAGGCGGGCGTCTTTCGGCACATCGGCCAGGCGGGTCTTGCCGATGATGCTGCCGCCCAGTTCCTGCCAGATCGCGCGCACGGCGCCGGCGGCGTAGCTCGGGTGATCGAGCAGCGACAGGTAGGTCTGCGCGCTGCAGCCGGCCGCGAGCTGGCCGGTGACGATCACGGTGGTGCCGTCGAACTGGGTCACCGGGTTGTAGCGCACATCTGGCCAGCCCGGGCATTTGGCGGCGGGAAGTGCCTTGACCCGGTTGTCGATGCGGATCTCGGCGATCGGCGGCTCCACGGCGATGTGCACCTTGCCGTCTTCGTTGCGGGCGATGAAGCGCAGGGCCTTGAGGTTGACCAGCAGCGAATCCGGGGTCACCAGGAAGGGTTTGTTGGCGTCGCCGCCGTCATCGTTGAACACCGGCAGGTCGGGCTGGATGAAGTGGCCGCGGTCCAGCACCAGGTCGCCGGTGACCTGGCGCACGCCGTTGGCGCGCAGGTCGCGCATCAGCAGCCAGAGCTTTTCCATGTTCAGCTTGGGGTCGCCGCCGCCCTTGAGGTACAGGCTGCCGTTGAGCACGCCGTCCTTCAGTTGGCCGTCGGTGTAGAACTCGGTTTTCCACTGGTAGGTCGGGCCCAAGAGCTCCAGGGCGGCGTAGGTGGTGACCAGCTTCATGGTCGAGGCCGGGTTGACCGAGACATCGGCGTTGAAATAGGTGCTGGCGCCGGGGCCGGTCAGCGGGATGGTGACCAGCGACAGCGACTGGGTGCCGATCTTGTTGGCTTTCAGGGCCTGCTGCACCTTGCTGGGCAGGGTGGCGTTGACGGCGGCGTGCAGGGGGAGGGCCAGGGGCAGCAACAGGCTGGCGATGGCCAGGCGGCGGAGGGTCTTGATCATGGGCGAACACCCTCGTGGCGAGGGGTAACGATGAAGCGAGGCATAAGAAGACGATTCCTCGGCGGTTCTGGAAAGTGAGGCGCATTATGCCCCAAGCCTCGCCGTTCGGGTGGCGCGCGTGCGCTGCGTCACACCGTGAAACAGCCGAAATTCAGCGTGGATTCAGCTTCATCCACCCGGTATCGGGCAGAGAGTCGGGCACGTCGGCCGCTAAACTGCTAGAGTGCCGCGCGTTATATCACTCTTGAGGATTGCTCCATGGCTACTAACCGTTCCCGTCGTCTGCGTAAGAAACTCTGCGTGGATGAATTCCAGGAGCTGGGTTTCGAACTGAACCTGAACTTCAAGGAAGACCTGAGCGACGAGGCTGTCGATGCGTTTCTGGATCAGTTCCTGAGTGACGCGATGACCGCCAATGGCCTGGGCTATGTGGGCGGCGACGACTACGGTCTGGTGTGCCTGGCCAAGCGTGGCTCGGTCAGCGAAGAGCAGCGGGCTCAGGTCGAAGCCTGGCTGAAAGGCCGCAGCGAGCTGGTCGACTTCAGTGTCAGCCCGCTGATCGACGTCTGGTACCCGGAAAACGAGATCAATCCGGCCTGATGTCATGGGGCCGGGCAGGCGCAACGCCTCCCGGCCCCTGTTGTTTCACCCGCTCAACCCCGCCTTGGCCAGGATGCTGGCTTCGTCCACCGAATCGATCTGTTCCACCTTCATGAAGCGCTCGGCGTACTGCCGGTAGATCTGCGCGCGGATGAACAGGCCGAACAGCTCCGGATCGATGTGCGCCCCCCGGCACATGCCCGCCATGATCTCCAGTGACTCGGACAACCGCTTGCCTTTCTTGTAGGGCCGGTCCACCGCGGTCAGCGCTTCGAAGATATCGGCGATCGCCATCATCCGTGCCGGCAGGCTCATCTGCTCGCGACGCAGGCGTTTCGGGTAACCGGTGCCGTCCATTTTTTCATGGTGCCCCCCGGCGATTTCCGCGACGTTCTGCAGGTGCGCCGGGAAGGGCAGGCGGCTGAGCATGAGGATGGTCTGCACGATGTGGTGGTTGATGATGTAGCGCTCTTCGGCCGTCAGGGTGCCGCGGGTGATGCTCAGGTTGTGCAGCTCGCCGCGGTTGAACTTGTGCACGGGTACGTCGAGCTTGAAGCCCCAGGGATTGTCCGCCGGGATGGCTTCGCCGAAGGGACGGTCGATCAGGTGCTCGGGGCGGTCGGCCAGCAGCGGTTCCTCCACCGGCAGCGGGGCGGCCGGGCGTCGTTCCTGGCGCTGGGCTTCTTCCCAGGACACGCCCAGGCGGTCATCCAGGGTACGGGTCCAGGTGCGCGCGGCGATGCCCTGCAGGCGTTGCAGGTCGGCTTCCGCCATGGCTTCGCCGCCCAGGTTGGTGCGCGCCACAAAGGCGAATTCGTCGTCCAGGGCGCTGAGCAACTGGTCGCGGAGGTGCGCCAGGGCGGGTTCGTCCTGACCCTGGGCCCGGCCTTGCCAGTAGGCGATCCAGGCGTCGCGCTTGAGCACCTCGAAGCGCATGCGCACTTCGTGGATGCGGTCGTACAGGGTTTCCAGCTTGGTGGCCTTGTCGACCACGTATTCGGGCGTGGTGACCTTGCCGCAATCATGCAGCCAGGCGGCGATGTGCAGCGCCTCCCATTCCTCGTCGGTGGGCTGGTAGTCGCGGAAGGCCGGCTCCTGGCTGGCGGCGGCGGCGCGGGCGAGCATCAGGGTGATTTCCGGCACCCGCTGGCAATGCCCGCCGGTGTACGGGCTCTTGGCGTCGATGGCGCCGGCGATCAACTGGATGAAGGCGTCGAGCAGTTGCTTTTGCCGCTCCAGCAGGCGCTGGCTTTCGATGCACAGCGCCGCCACGCCGGACACCGCCTCGATGAACGCCACGCGCTCCGGGCGCTGCATGGTCAGGTCGTTCTCGTCGCCACGGTCGCAGTGCAGCAGCACCAGCACGCCCACGGTGTCGCCACTGCGGTTGTGCAGGCCGGTGGCGACCAGGTGCACGCGCGGGCTGTCGAGCACCTGCAGCAGGCTGCGGTAATCGCCCGCCAGGTCGAAGCCGATCGACGCCACACGGCTGCTGCCGCCCGTGGCCGGTTGCTGCAGCCAGGCCGGCATCTGGTCGCTCTGCCGTTCGTAACTGAGGATGCCGTGGCGCCCCGGGCTGTGCTGGGTGCCGTTGAGGAACAGGCCGTGGGGCTCCAGGCGGCCGCTGTCGGCATCGAGCAGGTAGATCAGGCCGCCGTGGGCGCCGCCGATCTGCACGGTTTCTTCCAGGACCCGTTTGAGCAGGGCGTCGAAGCGGGTTTCCGCGGAGAGGCTGGCGGTGATTTCCAGAAAGCTGGAAATGGTTTCCTTCATGCGCGCCATCGACACCGCGAGCTGGTCCACTTCCAGCACCGGCGAGCGGCCGCTGGCCGGGTGCTTGAAGTCGAAGCGGCGGATCGCCTCGGCCTCCAGCACCAGGGAGCGCAGGGGCTTGACGATGATCCGCGAGGTCAGCCAGCCCAGGGGCAGGCACAGCAGCAGGGTGGTCAGGGTCACCAGCGCGCCCTGCCAGCGGATGCGGTAGGCATCGGCCAGCAGCTCGTCTTCCGGGACCAGCAGGGCCAGGTGCAGGCCCTGGGGGCCGCCTTCCTGCATGTGGCTGCGCGACACCACCCAGCGGCGCTTGTCCAGCTCCATCGCCCCTTGCTGCCGGCCGTCCGGGTCGCGGGTGAGCAGGCTGCCCAGCTCCGAGCTGAGGTCGGCGGCACGGGCCAGCTTGGGGCCGTTTTCGTGGGTGATCAGCCGGCTGGTGTCCGGGTAGGCGACCACACTGCCTTCGGGGTCGAACAGCACCACCTCGCTGTGGGCGGTCACCTGGTGCTTGGCCAGGGTGGCCGACAGGTCGAGCAGGGTCAGGTCGGCGCCCAGCACGCTGGTCAGGCCGGCGCGTCGGGCCAGGGTGGTGCCGACCTCTTCGGTGGAGAAGAACACGTAGGGCGCGGTGGTGATCTGCCCGCCATCGGCACGGGCGCGCTTGTACCAGTCGCGGCCCCGGGGGTCGTAGCCTTCCTGCAGGCGCTGGCGGCGGCTGACCAGGTTCAGCGAGCCGTCGTAGAACAGGTAGTTGGCCTCGGTGCCCGCGCCGTTGCGCTCGATCGACCAGACCTGGTAGACCGCCTTGTCCGGGGCGTCGAAGTGCTGCTTGAGCAGGTCGCTGCGCAGCGGGCGGACCATGAAGAAGTCGCCGTCGTCGTAGCCCAGGTAGAGCGAGGCGAGCTTGGGGTTGTCGCGCAGCGCCTGGACCATGGGCCGCAACAGCTCCAGGCGACCGTCCAGGTCGGTGGCCTGGGTGGCGTCGTCCAGGGCCAGCAGGCTGAGCAGATGGCGGATGGGCTGGTAGGTGTGGTTGAGGTCGCCCTGCACGTCCTGCTGGATGCGCTCGAACAGCTTGGCGCTGCTGGAAAAGATGATCTGGGTGGTCTGCTTGTAGTTGAAAAAGCCCAGCACCACGCCGGTCAGCAACAGCAGCAGGGTGAACAGTACACTGATGTGCACATGCAGGGGAAAACGTCGTTCACGGGACGAGGCGGCGGCGGGCATAGCGCGTCACTCCATGGATTGCGCTGCGGACCCAGCAAGCATAGTGAAAGGACTGAAAACGTGCCGACTAAAAACGATTGAGAATAAGGGCGCGGCCCGCTTATGCGAGCCGGTGCTGTGGCGGGGGCGTCAGGAGGTGGACTGCTGCTGGGGCGTGACGGTCTTCTTCAGCTCGCGCTTGGCCAGCCACTGGCGCACACCGTGCATCAGCAGGGCGATGGACAGGGCCAGGGCGACGCCGAGCAGGGCGTTCATCAGGCGCACCTCGGCCAGGTGCCAGTCCTGGGCCAGGCTCTCCGACAGCAGCACGAAGCAGACGGTGGTCTGCAGCACGAACAGCCCGTAGTGATTGGCCTGCAGGGCGCGGCTGAGCGCGATCAGCGGCAGCATGGTCGCCACCATCAGCCCCGGGCTCTGCAGGCTGTGGCCGAAGAGAATCAGCAGGCCGGCCGCGGCGAGACCGGCCAGGCTCGATTGCAGCGCGCGCACCAGGCTGCCCTGGAATTCCAGCTGCAGGGTGGTGACCACGGTCAGCGTCAGCCAGTAGCCGCGCGGCAGGTTGGCGAGGTTGACCAGCAGGCCGGCCAGCGACAGGGCCAGGGTGCACCCCAGGGCATGCAGGCGCCATTGCTGTTGCGGCAGGCGCTTGGCGTGACGCTTGAGCACCTTGAGGACGCTGATGAAGCGTGGCATGTACGGCCACATGCGCAGCCCGTGCAAACCTCGCAGGCCGAACGCCAGGAGCATCACCCAGAGCCCGCCGAGGATGAACAGCATGGCGATGGCCTGGGGGTTGTTGAGGCTGCCGATGCCGTACTGACCCTGGCCGAGGCACAGGCAGACGGCCAGGCCGATGCCGAGCTTGCCGGCCTCGGTGCCGAAGCGTTGCAGCCAGGCCAGCAGGAAGCCGAAGGCGCCGAACAGCCAGAAGCTGATCATCGGGTGGGTGGCAGCCCAGAAGCCCAGGCCGGCGCTGCAGGCGCCGAGGCCGGTGAGCAGCAGCATGCGCAGCATGCCGAAACGGTGCAGCGGGTTGGCCTGGGCCGCCTGGAAGGCGCCGGCCGACGCCCAGAGAAACCCCGGGTGGGCGCTGAACAGGCCCAGCAGCAGCGGCAGCGCGCAGCCCAGGCCCGCCACCATGGCAGGGCCCCAGGCGGGAGGCCCGGCATGCCAGCTGAAGGTTTGTTTCAACACCGTTTTCATCGTTTATACCGGGCTCGAACGTCCCGTCATCTCTCGGGCCATTTCAGTAGCGTAGCTGTCCGTCATCCCGGCGATGAAGTCGATCATGCGCAGAAACGATTTGTACAACGGGCCGTGCGGGTCCGGTGCGTTGTGCCCGAGCAGGTCGAGAATGCGCCGGTGCTTGAAGGACGGCGTGCGCCCGCCGTGCTGTTCCAGGGCGGCGCCGCAGAAGGCGTTGAGGAGGATTTCCAGGGTGGTGTAGGCGCCGATTTCATGCAGCGTCTTGCGCTTGTCCTGAAAGATCTTTTCCCGGGCCATGGCCTTGGCGTGCTGCACGCAACGCTTGGCCGGGCCGTGCATGTGTTCGACCAGGTCGCCCTGCAGGGTGCCGGCCAGCAGCGCCGGTTGTTGCTCGACGAACGCCCGGGCCGCGGAGTTGGTCAGGTGTTCGATGGCCTTGCCGCGCAGGATCGCCAGCTTGCGCCGCCGCGAGTCCTGGGGGCCGAGCTGGCGGTAGGTTTCCGGCAGGTCGTCGCCCACCAGGTCGAGCAGCACGGCTTCGACTTCCTGGTAGTCGAGCAGCTCCATTTCCAGCCCGTCTTCGAGGTCGATCAGGCCGTAGCAGATGTCGTCCGCCGCCTCCATCAGGTACACCAGCGGGTGGCGCGCCCAGCGTTGTTCTTCGAGTTGCGGCAGTTCCAGCTTGTGGGCGATCTGTTCGAGCAGCGGCAGTTCGTTCTGGTAGCAGCCGAACTTGTGTTTCTTGTACCCCAGGGCCTCGGCGTGGCGGGCGGTCCAGGGGTATTTGAGGTAGGTGCCGAGGGTGGCATAGGTCAGGCGCGTACCGCCGTCGAATTGGTGGTACTCCAGTTGCGTCAGTACGCGAAAGCCCTGGGCGTTGCCTTCGAAATTGAGGAAGTCGGCGCGCTCGGCGTCGCTCATCGCATCCAGCCAGCCGCGGCCGGCGGCCTGCTGGAACCAGTGGCGGATGGCGTCTTCGCCGGAGTGGCCGAAGGGCGGATTGCCGATGTCATGGGCCAGGCAGGCGGACTGCACCACCATGCCCAGGTCGCTGGGTTCGCACCAGTCGGGCAATGCCTCGCGGATCATCTCGCCGACACGCATGCCGAGCGAGCGGCCGACGCAGCTGACTTCCAGCGAATGGGTCAGGCGGGTGTGGATGTGGTCGTTGCTCGAGACCGGATGCACCTGGGTCTTGCGCCCAAGGCGACGGAAGGCCCCGGAGAAGATGATGCGGTCATGGTCCTTGTGGAACGGGCTACGCCCCAGTTCATCGACGCTGTGGGTCGGTTTGCCGAGTCGTTCACGGGTAAGCAGGGTGTGCCAGTCCAAGGCCGCTCCTCGCCAGTCAGTGGCTGTTGATCCTAGCTTCGAGGTTCGCGCCGTCATCTGCAACCCCGCGTCGCACGCGCCTGGGGCGAATGCGCGGTGACGCACGTTTGACGGTACGCAGCCTGCAGGGTGATTCCTCGCAGGTGGCAAGGCTGATAATGGGCGGTTTTCACGATGAGCGGTTCGCTTTTGTTTTTCTATTTTTTATTTATATACAGCAGGTTATGCGCATTGAGTCCGTCTGTCTGAATAAATGACGGCTAATTGACATGCCCCCTAGGCAGCGCTTTAGTTAGAGGTGAGAAGCGCATGGCGGTTCCATGGTTTTGTCGCGAAGGAGAGGGCGCGGCGAAACCATCTTCATGGGTTGTCGCTAGGGAGAACATCATGAACAGTGGCTCGCAGATTCACCCCGTGAGTCGTTCTCTGCCTCCAGGTTTCACATTTCCCATTCACGGCCCGCCTGGAGCCTGACCGGGTACGCCCTGGTCGTCTTCCAGGCGCACGGGCGGCCTTCCTTTTCATCGTGCAAATCGTTGCGTTCACCTGTTGATCGGTGACGAACTGTTGTGCCCGTCATTCCTGTGTTCGTGGTGCAGTGGGATGTCATCGGGGAGCTGGAAATTCATGAAGTCTTCATTGTTGACACGCTGCACGGGCCTGCTGCACCCGGGTGGCTGGAGCACGCCGCCATTGGTGCAAGGGCAGCATTCATCCACGTTCGACTCCTGCGATGCGCCTGTCCAGGCCTCGCGCCGTACCTTCCTCAAGGGCAGTGCCGCTCTGGCTGCCGCGCCGCTGTTGCTGAAGTCGCAGGAGAGCATGGCCGCCGTGCCGGCCAGCCCGCCAACCGTGCCCTGGCAGGAGTTCCTGCCCGATGAGATCACCCGCCTGTATGGGGGGGCGCTGAGTTCCACCCCGACCGGTGACTGCAACACGGCTGGCGGGGAAGCCGGGCGTCCGGCGCACCAGCGCTGGGCCGAATTCGGTCCCCAGGCCGAGCCCTACGAGCTGCACGCTGCACAGCGTGACAACTGGGTGTTCAGCCCGTCCTACCCGCCGCAGAAGGTCTGGACCTACCAGGCCGCCGTGCCGGATTTGAATACCCTGAGCCCGGTGGTGTTCGCCCGTTACGGCTACCCGATCCTGTGCCGCATGTACAACGACCTGCCGGCGAACCACACCGGCTTCGGCACGCCGGAAATCTCCACGCACCTGCACAACCTGCACACCGGCTCGGAAAGCGACGGCTTCCCAGGCGATTACTACAGCGCGACCAAGGCCGGCCCGACCCTCACCGCGCCGGGCGGCTACAAGGACCACCTGTACGCCAACATCTATGCCGGCTACGACGAGATGGCCAACGGTATCGGCGACTTCCGCGAGGCCCTGGGCACGCTGTTCTACCACGACCACACCACCGACTTCACGGCGCCGAACATCGTCCGTGGCCTGGTCGGTTTCTACCTGCTGTTCGACCACCTGGATTCGGGCGATGAGCGTGACCCGAGCCCCGGTGCCCTGCGCCTGCCAAGCCACCCGTACGATTACCCGCTGGGTTTTGCCGACCGGCGCTTCGACCCGAACGGCATCCTCTACTACGACCAGATCAGCCCCGAAGGGGTGCTGGGCGACAAGATCCTGGTCAACGGCAAGATCGAGCCGGTGCTGCGGGTTGCACGGCGCAAGTACCGCCTGCGCCTGCTCAACGAAGGGCCGAGCCGCTTCTACCAGTTCTACCTGGTGCGGGCGAACAACGTGGTCCAGCCCTTCACCTACATCGCCAACGACGGCAACCTGCTGGAGCAGCCGCTGCTCAACCAGACCAGCGTGCGCCTGGGGGTGGCGGAGCGGGCCGACATCGTGGTGGATTTCTCCCGCTACCCGATCGGCACCGAGCTGTACGTGGTCAACCGCCTGACCCACCAGCCCGAAGACACGCGCCAGCCCCACCAGGTGGTGGCGCCGGGCGTGCGGGTGCTGAAGATCGTGATCAACCGCGAGCCGCCGGAGCAGGACCTCAGCCAGGTGCCGGCCACCCTGCGGCCCCTGCGTCCGCTGCCCACGGCGGCGCAGCTGGCGGCGTTGCCGGTGCGGCGTTTCGTGTTCGAGCGACGGCAGAACATGTGGGCGATCAACGGGCAGTTCGTCGACGTCAACGTGCCCCGTGCGGTGATCAGCCAGGGCAGCACGGAAATCTGGGAGCTGGTGAACATCGATGACGGCTGGGACCATCCCGTGCACATCCACTTCGAGGAAGGGCGGATTCTCAGCAAGGTCATCGACGGTCGCGCGGTCGCGGTGCCGCCCCATGAAAAAGGGCGCAAGGACGTCTATGTGCTCGAGGGAAGAAGCACCACTCGGGTGCTGCTGCGGTTCCGCGACTACAAGGGCAAGTACGTCATGCACTGCCACAACCTGATCCACGAAGATCACGCCATGATGCTGCGCTGGGACATCGTCTGAGCCGCGCACCTCATCCAGGAGGTAGAAGATGAATACGCGAAGAAAACTGCTGGCCGGTGCGGGTGTCGCTGCCCTGGGCCTGGCCGCCTGGCGCGCCGGCAGCCTGGCGCAGCCCGCTGCGCCACAGCCAAGAGCGGCAGGCTCGTCCCGCTTCCCCAACGTGACCCTGTACACCCACGAAGGCAAGGCCGTGAAGTTCTACGACGACCTGGTCCGCGGCAAGGTGGTGGCGCTGAACATGATGTACACCCAGTGCGAGCGTTCCTGCCCCACCAGCACCGCCAACCTGCGCCACGTGCAGAAGCTGCTGGGCGAGCGGGCGGGGCGCGATGTGTTCATGTACTCGTTGTCGCTGCAACCGGAACTGGATACCCCGGAGCGCCTGCAGGAGTACGTGACGCGCTACCGGATCGGTCCCGGCTGGCTGTTCCTCACCGGGGCGCGGGCCGACATCGACCTGCTGCGGCGCAGCCTGGGGTTCTATGACGTGGACCCGGTGGTGGATTTCAACGACCTGTCGCACACCGGCATGTTGCGGGTGGGCAATGACGCGTTGGACCGCTGGACCATGGCACCGACCCTGACCGAGCCGTTGCAGATCCTCTCGACCATCAACCACGTCGACTCGCGGGTGGTGCACACCGCCTACCGTGCAACCGAGCAGGCATCGGTGTTCGGCTGAGCCGGGAACCGCTGCCACCGGGCCCCGTGCTCGGCGGCAGCGTCACAAGCCGGCGGCGTCGATGTCCACCAGCAGCAGGCGCTGGCCGTTGTCAATGAATTGCCCGGCGGTCACGCAGTACTGGTTGCTGGTGGCGTCGCGGTAGGTGTTGGAAATGATCAGCCGGCGTTCTTCCCAGCCTTCGGCCAGCAACTGGTAGAAGTAGGGACGCCAGGACCAGTTGTGCCCCAGGTAACGGGTGTCGGCCTGCCAGGTGCCGTCGCGCCATTCCAGGTTGGGGCTGATCTGCGTGCCGTGGCGGTCGCACTGGTACAGGCGCAGCAGCCAGGGGTAGGCGTCCGGGGCGGGCAGGGCGGCAGTGGCGGCGTTGGCCTCGGCCCACTGCTTGAGGTCGCCCATCAGTTGGGTGAGCTGCTGGCGCAGGGTCATCAGGCGCGCCCGCTCGACCAGCTTGCGCCGCACGTAGCGGTCTCGCAGCTCGGCAAAATGCCGGACAAAAGCATCATTGGGGAAGAACGCCAGCTCGGGCCGGGCGAACAGGTAGCCCTGCACGTAGCGCGCCCCGCATTCCAGGGCGAAGTCCAGCTCGGCTTCGGTTTCCACCCCTTCGGCGATGATCCAGCAGCCGGTTTTCTCCGCCATCAGCGCCAGGGCCTTGACCACCTCGCCACTGGGGCCGCCACGGGCCGCGGCCTGGAACAGGCGCATGTCGAGCTTGAGGATGTCCGGCTGCAGGGCCAGCACCCGGTCGAGCTGCGAGTAGCCGGCGCCGAAGTCGTCGATGGCGATCCGCGCGCCGGCCTCGCGGTAGCGCGCCACCACCCCTGGCAGGCGCTGGCTGGCGCCGCCCAGTTCGGTGATCTCGAAGACGATGCGCCGCGGGTCGATGCCGCTGGCTTCCAGTTGCTTCAGGCTCGGCAGGGGTTGTTCCGGGCGCAGGCGGCTGATCCAGCGGGGCGAGATGTTCAGGCTGAGAAACCACGGCGCCGGGGCCTCGTGGAAGCGTTCCAGGGCTTGCGCCCGCACTTGCCGGTCCAGGCGGCGCAGGGCGGCGGGTGGGGTCTTCGGGTCGCTGAACAGCGGGCCGGCCGAGTGCAGCTGGCCATCGGCGCCCCGCAGTCGGGCCAAGGCTTCGACTCCGGCGATCTGGCCCGTGGCGGTATCGATGAAGGGTTGGAAGACGGCGAGGGGTTGACCGTCGAGCACCGGGTACGTCCTTAGCTGGTCCAGCAAAACGGCCACCGCGGAATGCGGTGGGATCGTTCAGCCAAGCAAGATCGTGGCCAGGTTCGGGGTTACTTGGACTGCTTGCGCAGCAGCGGCACCACCACCAGGGCAAGGCGCAGCAGGCGCCGCCAGTTGGTGTGGCGTACGCCGAAGGTGGCGAGCAGCAGGGCGCCGCCGGTCATCCACAGCGAGGTGCTGTTCTCGCGCAGCTCTTCGCGCCAGTGGCTGCCGAAGTGCTGCACCTTGCGCACGGGCTGCATCATGACCAGGGTCTCGTGGCGCAGCTCCTGGCGGTGCATCTCCAGGCGCATGCGCAGCATGGCCTTGCGCAGGTCGCGGTGGGACGACTTGTTGGGCAGGTTCGGTGGGGTCATGGCAGTAATTGCTCGCGGTCACGGGCCAGTTCTTCGAGGCTGGCGCTGAAGGGCGTCGGGGCGTGGCGCAGGCGATGCAACAGCATGCCGACGCAGGTGAGCAGGCCGGCCGCATAGACGGCGCACAGCGAAAACGTGACGGTGAGTCGGTGGGTGTCCCAGAAAATGATCAGCAGCGCGGCCGACAGGCCAATGATCAGCAGCAGGGAGAACACCACACCGAGGCCGGCGAGTATCAGCAACTGTACGGTGTTGCCCTGCTGTTCCTTGAGCTCTTCGCCGAACAGCGCGACATGGCCGTGCAGCAGCCCGGCCAGTGCGGCGGCGAAGCGCCGCGGCGAAGGGCCGCGGCTTTTTTCTTCGGGTGACGTAGCGTCCATGTCGCCTCTCATCAGCGCCGGGTGATCAACATGCCGAGCAGCATGCCGATGGCCGCGGCGATACCCAGTGTCTGCCAGGGATGAGTCTGTACGTACTCTTCCGTGGCCTGTACCGCCTCCTTGCCTTTCACGCGCAGCGTGTCTTCGGCATCGTGCAGGGTGGTGCGCGCCCGGGCCAGGCTGGCACGCATCTGCTCGCGCAGTTCTTCTGCCTGTTCACCGGCCAGGCTGGCCGAATGCTGCAGCAGCTTTTCGGTGTCTTTTACCAGGGCCTGGAATTCGTCGAGCAGCTCTTTCTCTTCAGCCGAGGTGGTTGCGCTGGGCGTCTTGCGAGCCATGGGTGTCTCCTTCCGTTGGGTGGTCAGTGTAAAGGTTCGAGTCCGCTTGAAAGCACCGGTTCACTTTTTTGTACGCCGGTCAGGCGTGGTTTCCAATGCCGCTGCGCTGGTACAGCGCTTGCATTGTGCAGGTGCATCACTGTGTCGTCGTGCGCCTTCGTGGGGCTCGCAGGCGGTAGGCCAGGATGCCGCGGTGCGTTTATAACCCCTTGATAACTAAAAAATAAGTGCCTCATTCAAGTGTGTGGTGCGAGCCGTGATGGCGCGCTGCAAGGCTGGGTGGAGCGTGGTCGATGACGGTGCGTGCCGCTTTGTGGTGCGCGCACCGTTGCGGTTGATCCGCTTTGGTGCTTTTTTCCTGCCGACGGAGCCTGTTTCTCTGATGGAAGACATCAACAGTGCCGTGGAAACGCTGATCCACGGTTCCAATACCCTGTTCATCCTGCTGGGCGCCGTGATGGTGCTGGCCATGCATGCCGGCTTCGCCTTTCTTGAGGTTGGCACGGTCCGGCAAAAAAACCAGGTCAACGCCTTGTCGAAGATTCTCTCCGACTTCGCGGTGTCGGCCCTGGCGTACTTCTTCATGGGCTACTGGATTTCCTACGGCGTGACCTTCCTGGAACCGGCCAGTGTGCTGACCGAGGGCAACGGCTACGCGCTGGTGAAATTCTTCTTCCTGCTGACGTTCGCCGCGGCGATCCCGGCGATCATCTCCGGTGGCATCGCCGAGCGTGCCCGTTTCGGCCCGCAACTCTGCGCCACGGTGCTGATCGTGGCCTTCGTGTATCCCTTCTTCGAGGGCATGATCTGGAACGGCAACTACGGCGTGCAGGCCTGGCTGGAGGCGCAGTTTGGCGCGCCGTTCCATGACTTCGCCGGCTCGGTGGTGGTGCATGCGGTCGGCGGCTGGCTGGCCTTCGGCGCCGTGGTGCTGCTGGGCGCCCGCGATGGCCGTTACCGCGACGGGCGCCTGGTGGCGTTCGCGCCGTCGAACATCCCGTTCCTGGCCCTGGGCTCGTGGATCCTGATCATCGGCTGGTTCGGCTTCAACGTGATGAGCGCCCAGACCCTGGGCAGCGTCAGCGGCCTGGTGGCGGTCAACACCCTGATGGCGATGGTCGGCGGCACCGTGGCGGCGCTGCTGGTCGGTCGCAACGACCCGGGCTTCCTGCACAACGGCCCGCTGGCCGGCCTGGTGGCGGTGTGCGCCGGTTCGGACCTGATGCACCCGGTGGGCGCCCTGGCCACCGGCGCGGTGGCCGGTGCGCTGTTCGTCTGGGCCTTCACTGCGACCCAGGTGAAATGGAAGGTCGACGACGTGCTCGGCGTCTGGCCGCTGCATGGCCTGTGCGGCGTGTGGGGCGGGATCGCCTGCGGCATCTTCGGTCAGGAGATGCTGGGCGGCCTCGGTGGCGTGAGCCTGGCCAGCCAGTTGGCCGGTACCGCGCTGGGGGTGCTGGTGGCCCTGGCCGGGGGCTTCCTGGTCTACGGGCTGCTGAAGGCCTTCATCGGCATTCGCCTGAGCCAGGAACAGGAGTACTACGGCGCGGACCTGTCGATTCACAAGATCGGCTCGGTCAGCCAGGACTGATCCACCACAGCCCGCCACCTGGCGGGCTTTTCATGTCTGGCAGGTACCGCTGGTCGAGAAAAAGCGCACCCTGGTTAAAGTTTTTCCGGTAACGGCCGTCAAACGACCAGACACTCTGTCCCACGGGTACCTCGTCATGAATCCTCTGGCCTCTCTGTATTCCTCCGCTTCGCGCGCGTCCCAGCTGCACAACCAGCCCGCCGCGCGTGCCTCCGCCGATGCACAGAACACCCTGGCCAACCGCCTGGCCGAGCGCATGGGCATGGAACCGGGCGCGCTCAACGGCAAGCGCGACGACTACACGCCGGAAAAAGTGGCTGAACGCATCATCGGCTTCGTCGAGCAGCGCCTGCAGAGCGAGGCCGCTGCCGGCGCCGATCCGGCCAAGCTGCAGGGCCTGCTGAACCAGGCCCGCGAAGGCGTGGAGAAAGGCTTCGCCGAAGCGCGCAAGATCATCGACGGCATGGGTGCGCTGCACGGCAAGGTGGCAGCGGACATCGACGACACCTACAAACGCATCCAGGACGGTTTCGCCGGTCTGGACAAGCGCTTCGGCAGCACCCCGGCGCCCACCACTGGTGGCAGCGTGTCGGCGGCGGCCTACAGCGAGCGCTTCTCGGCGCGGGCCGAAACCTTCGACATGGCCATCACCACCCGTGACGGCGACCGCCTGCGTATTTCCGTGGCCCAGGCCTCGGCCAACTGGTCGCAGACCGCTGTCGGCGCGGCAAAAACCGCCAATGGCAGCGCCGTGGTGGGCGCCAGCCAGTCCGGCAGCCTGCAGATCGGCGGCTGGCAGGTCGAAGTCGAGGGCGAGCTGGACGAGGAAGAAGTGGCGGCCCTGGAGAAACTCTTCACCCAGGTCCAGGACCTCTCCGACAAATTCTACGCAGGCGACCTGAATGGCGCCTTCGACCGGGCCATGGCCCTGGACATGGACGGCGAGCAACTGGCCTCGATGTCCCTGCGCCTGACCCAGACCACCGTGCGCCAGGCCACCGATGCCTACAGCGCGGTGGCCGAGCAGGGTGGCCAGGCGGCTGCCAGCGCGGTGAACAGCTCCCTGGCCGACTACGCCCAGGGCCTGCTCGATGCACTGCGCAGCGCCGACGCCGTGGCCCAGGACAGCAAGGGCACGCTGCTCGAACTGCTCAAGGGCGGGTTCTCTCTCGACAACCGCTTCGATACCGGGCGCCTGGACAAGGCCGAGCAACTCAACAGCCGTCTGCTCGACGGGTTGCAGGGGCTCCTGCCACAGGCCAACGCGGCGAAACCGACGCCTGCCGCGAACGCTTGAGGCTAGTGGTAGACTGCACGCCTCTTTGCTGAGGAGGCGCGTCCATGCTCCCTGAATGCCAGTTGTTTGGCACCCTGGGCTGCCATCTGTGCGAGGTAGCCGAGGCACTGTTGATGCCGTTCGTCGAACGCGGCCTGCTGGTCGAACTGGTCGACATCGCCGATGACGAAGCGCTGGTCGAAACCTATGGCCTGCGTATCCCGGTGTTGCGTCGCTGCGACACCGGTGCTGAATTGAACTGGCCGTTCGAGGCCGAGCAGGTGGTGGCGTTCCTGCGCTGAATACGCATACCCCAGAGAAGACCGAGGCGCGCCGAGCCGCCCGGCCCGGTGTGTGCGAACTGATAATGAAAGGGAGGCCTTGATGAGTCTGGTGTTAGGGGATGCGTTGTCGCTGTTGCTGTTTCGCTTGCACAGCGGGCGTTTGCTGGGGATCAACCTGCTCAAGGTCAACGAGATCATCCCGTGTCCCGCCTTGACCAAGATGCCCAACCGGCATCCCCATGTGCGCGGGGTCGCGACCCTGCGCGGCGCGGCCCTGACCGTCATCGACCTGGCCCGGGCGATCGGCGAGCGCGGCGGCAGCGACAGCCAGGACGGCTGCCTGATCGTCACCGAACTCAGCCGCTCGCGCCAGGGGCTGCACGTGCACCAGGTCGAGCGCATCGTCCAGTGCTCCACCCGTGACGTGCGTCCGCCACCTGCCGGTGCCGGTGGCCGGGCATTCATCACCGGCGTGACCCAGATCGACGGCGCCATCGTGCAGATCCTCGACATCGAGAAGGTCCTGCACGAAATCGCCCCGGCCCCGGAAGAGGAAACGGACGAGCAACTGCTCTCCGACAGCGAACTCGCGTTGCTGCGCGGGCGCCGCGTGCTGGTGGTGGACGATTCCCAGGTGGCCCTGCAGCAGAGCCTGAACACCCTGCGCCGCCTCGACCTGGACTGCCAGGCCGTGCGCAGCGCCGCCGCAGCCCTGGAACAGCTGCGCGCCCAGCACGAGGCGGGGCAGCCGATCGAAGTGCTGGTCTCCGACATCGAAATGCCCGAGATGGACGGCTACAACCTGGTCAAGGAAATCCGCAAGGACGCCCAGATTGGCCACACCTACGTCTTGCTGCACACCTCGCTCGACAGCACCATGAACACCGAAAAGGCCCGCCAGGTTGGCGCCAACGACGTGCTCACCAAATTCTCCACCGTGGACCTAAGCAAGGCACTGCTGCGGGCGTTTCAGACGCTGGGATAAGGCGACCTGCTGGAATGAAAAAAAGCCCGCGTAAGCGGGCTTTTTTGTGGGTAACTATCCTGCATGCTGCCGGTCGGCAGCACGCACCTTGGCTTAGCTGAGCTTGGGAAAAAGCTTATCTCCTGGAGCGTAAGGCTTATCAAGCACACTGGTGCTTTTGCGCTGGTGCCGGGGAGGCTTGGGAAACATCCCAATGAACCCAGTGCGCAGTCAATTTCTGCCACCAAGGCAGTGGAATGTAGTGCTCACTGCGTTCTTCATAGTTGTACATAGAGATGATCACTTCGTTCCTGACCATCAGCTCTAAAGCTTCCATAGTCGGAGGTTCATCAGTCTCTATACGTCTGACACATGCCCACAACTCGTTAATACCCTTCATAGGCATCTTCCGGTTTACCTGCATTTTCTCGTCGATATCCAGAAAACGGCGGCGCAGATCATTGTGAAGCCACGCGCGTTGACTGACGCCCACAACAAGTTCAACCGCAGATGCAAGGGCAACCACTCCCGCCAGCAACACCGGCAGTAGTGGGTGGCTGCCGCTTACCGAGGATAAAAAGGTTATAGCTGCTGCAGAACCAAAGAATACGCCGACAAAAGAAGAGAGACGACTCCATCTAGTGAAGAATGCCGCACGCCGCATGTGGTAGCGGATGTTGCGCTGCACATAGAATGTGAGCCTATGAAGCTCATCCTCTTTGTCGGCTTCGGTCATTTCTTTGGTCTCGGTGGAACTGGCCTGCTCTCAGAAATGGTATTTGGTCCGCTCTTGTCGATCCACCCATCACGTGCGGGAGTCGGCCTGTCATTGTTCGGTGTGGGCGTTGGTCGGGACGGCTGCGGCTTGGGTGGCTGGCGGTTATTGTCGGTCATCAGCATAGCTCCTTTTTTTGGCACTACTGAATTAGCGCATATCGTCCGTGTTGGATGAAGTGCGAGCTCTAAAGCTTTTCCCCTTCAGGAACAGCACCAGCGTGATGGGCAGAGCCCCCATTCCGGTCTCTGTTTCTTGTCAGCGTCGATAGGATGGCACAACGCTACTTCCTCCTCCACTCTATAGGTGCCACGGACTCTTGCCTTGTCAGGTGCCGACTACATGGGCTCCGCTTTCCTGTGTTCGGAGTCAAAGCTGGTTGGTGAGGTTGCAGTCAGTAACTCCACCCAGCTCCGAGGGAGTGATCAAACCAGGTCACGTTGGCGGTAAACGTTGCCCTCAAGAGTCTGAGAGCCCGGTCCCATTGTGCGCAGCTCTTCGCACGCTCGTTTGCCATTACTCGTGGGTTAGGGGAGGGCAGGAGGCTAGCACTCAATAATCTGAGTCAGTCGCTTGCGCTACGCCTTGTGATCCAACCCCTCGATGCAGGTGCGCACGGTGGCCTTGGCCATTTCCATCAGGTAGGTGCAGGCATGGCCAAGCTGTTCGCGGTTCGGGTCAGCTGCATCGCTCATTCTGATGGTCAGTTCTTCCGCTACATCCAGCAGGCAGTACACGCTGTCGAGTGCGTCTGCTACGGGCACGCCCGGGAGTACGGCAAACAGTGGCTGTCTGGCGGCGTTGCAGGGGTGAAAGGTGGCGCTGGTGGTGGTCAGCGGCGGGGCAGGGTGGGCGTGATGATCCGTCATGGGTAAAGCTCCTATTGTCGAGAGCTGCCACGAGTCGCCGTCAAACGAATGGTGGCAGCTGTGTGCAGGTTGACGGACCGGGACAATAGGAACCCGGCGCACTCGAAAGTGCCCCGCACACAGCCGCCATAACACGAAATGACAGGCACAAAAAAAGCGCCTGCTTTCGGATGGTGAGCGCCTGTGCGCCTACTGTTTGAGCGGGCCGTCAAACCCGGTCGTTGAATTGGCAACGACGGGCGAACTATAGGCGTGGGCAACCGGAGTGCGCAAGTTGGCCATCGGTTGACGCTTATCCGTGCGTTTATCGCGTTTTGGTATGCCCATGTTCGAAGTAGTGGTGGGCACCATGATTGCGGCATACCAATCGGCATACCATTCTGGGCAGGATAGGCTGAAACAATAGGGCTTGATCGTACCCACGCTCCGCGTGGGCACGCATCCCGTGACGCTCTGCGTCACCGAGGGTGGAGGGTGCGCAGATATCTAAGCTGAGAAGGAAAAACAGCAGAAACGAAAAAGCCCGCTTTTTAAGGCGGGCTTTTTGGGGATTTGGTCGGAGAGACAGGATTCGAACCTGCGACCTTCTCGTCCCGAACGAGACGCGCTACCAAGCTGCGCTACACTCCGAATAGGTCGAGATTGTACTGAAAAAGTTTTACCGCACAAGGGGTTAGCGGGAAATTTTTTACCGACGGCGGGGAGCTGACGAGCGGTGCAGGGAGGGGAAACGCGGAATGTCGGGGCATTGCGCAGGCCCTGGCGTGCCAGGGCCTGTTCGAGGCGGGTTACAGCTCTTTTACGGTGCGAACCTGGTCTTTGTTGACCTTGGCGCGCTTGCCGTCGAGTTGCTCGAACTCGTAGAAGCCGGACTCGTCGTCGTAATCGGGGTGATCCACGGTTTGAATCTCGCGGCCGTCATTCAGGGTGATCACTGATGGCGATGCGCAGCCGGCCAGGGTAACCAGGCCAAGGGCGAGCAACAGGGCGGGAATAGTCCGTTGAATCATGGTGAGATCTCCTTGCACGGTACGTAAGTGTTTACCTTGGCTCAGATGGGGAATTGGCAGCCAAGTTCCGTGATCGCCCTTCATTGTTGGCTTTTGTTGACCTGGGTCAGCAGCTCGGGCGTGTTCAGGTTGGCCAGGCGCGGGTCGCCCTGGGGGCAGTCCACCGCGACCGGCGAGAAGGGCCGCAACCAGCGCTGCGGGCTGCGTTCGCCGCTCTGCCATGCGCTTTCCAGCGAAGCGGCGAGGGCCGTGGGGATCACGCAGAACAGCGGTTCCCAATACTCGCCCTGGCGCAGCATGACCGGTCGTTCGCTGGCTTTTTCCAGCAGGCTGTCGATCAGGGCGGCGTCGATCAGCGGGGCGTCGCAGGGCAAGACCAGAACCTGGGCGTGGCGGGCGATCCGCAGGCCGGCGCGGATGCCGGCCAGGGGCCCTGGGAAATCCGCCTCACCGTCGTCCACGCAGTGATCGGCGTAGGCGGCGTACTGCTCGCGGTTGCGGTTGCAGGAGATGATCAGGTCGTCGGTCAGCCCGCGCACCTGGTCGTGCAGCCAGGCGATCAGGGGGCGCCCGTTCCACTCCACGAGGCCTTTGTCGCGCCCGCCCATGCGTTGGCCGCGGCCACCGGCGAGCAGCAGCACGGAGCAGGGGGGACGTAATGTCGCAGCGGGCATGGCAGGGCCTCCAAAGGCGGGGCTGTGATATAACATCGGGCATTCTCTCCGACAACTGGAAGCCTGCCATGAACCACAAGGCCGAGGCGGTATTCGTGCCGCTGAATATCGCCGTTCTGACCGTCAGCGACACCCGTACGCTGGAAACCGATACCTCCGGTCAACTGTTCGTCGACCGCCTCAAGGCCGCCGGGCACAACCTGGCTGCCCGGGTTCTGCTCAAGGACGACCTGTACAAGATCCGCGCCCAGGTCGCCACCTGGATCGCTGAAGACGAAGTACAGGTGGTGCTGATCACCGGTGGCACCGGCTTCACCGGCCGCGACAGCACCCCGGAGGCCGTGACCTGCCTGCTGGATAAGCAGGTGGACGGTTTTGGCGAGCTGTTCCGGCAGATTTCCGTGGCCGACATCGGCACCTCCACCGTGCAGTCCCGCGCTTTGGCCGGGCTGTCCAACGGCACGCTGGTGTGCTGCCTGCCGGGCTCGACCAATGCCTGCCGCACCGCCTGGGAAGGCATCCTGGCCGAGCAACTGGACGCCCGTCACCGCCCCTGCAACTTCGTGCCGCACCTGAAGCAGGCCGCGCCTTGCGAGAGCCGTGGATGAGCTGCTGTGACCAGCCGGGCCTGATGCCGGTCGAGACCGCCCTCGAGCGTTTGATGGCGTTGGCGGATGCCGCGCCCATTGCCGGGAGCGAGTCGCTGCCGTTGAGCCAGGCCGACGGCCGGGTGCTGGCCGAGCCGCTGGTAGCGACCCTGGACCTGCCGCCATGGCCGAACAGTGCCATGGACGGTTACGCGTTGTGCCTGGCGGACTGGACCGGTGAGCCACTGGTGGTCAGTCAGCGGATTCAGGCGGGCAACGCGCCGCAGCCGCTGCAGCCGGGAACCTGCGCACGCATCTTCACCGGCGCGCCGCTGCCGGACGGGGCCGACACGGTAGAGATGCAGGAGAACGTGCAGGTCGCGGATGACGGCCGGGTGACCTTCCTCGAGCCGTTGCGGGTCGGCCAGAACGTGCGCCCCCAAGGCCAGGAAACCCGCACCGGCGACGCCGTACTGCCTGCCGGCACGCGCCTGGGGCCGATCGAGCTGGGCCTGGCTGCGTCCCTCGGTGCCGCCCAGTTGCTGGTGCGCCGCCGCGCGCGGGTGGCGGTGCTGTCCACCGGTGACGAGCTGGTCGAACCCGGCCAGCTGCTGGGGCCTGGGCAGATCTACAACAGCAACCGGCGCCTGCTGATGACCTGGCTGCAACGCCTGGGCTGCGAGGTGGTGGATGCCGGCATCCTGGTCGATGACCTGGACAAGACCCGCGAGGCACTGGCGTCCCTGGGCGATGTCGACCTGATTCTGTCCACCGGCGGTGTGTCGGTGGGCGAGGCGGATTTCCTCGGCGTGGCCTTGCGTGAGGCCGGCGAGTTGGCGTTGTGGAAGCTGGCGATCAAGCCGGGCAAGCCGCTGACCTGCGGGCAGTTCCGGGGTGTGCCGGTGATCGGTTTGCCGGGCAACCCGGCATCGACCCTGGTGACCTTCGGCCTGCTGGCGCGACCCTATCTGCTGCGCCGCATGGGCGTGACGCGGGTCGAGCCGCTGGGCTTCCCGATGCCGGCCGGCTTCACCTGGAGCAAGCCGGGCAAGCGCCGCGAGTACTTGCGTGCCCGTCTGCAGGATGGCCGGGTGGTGCCGTACCCGAACCAGAGCTCCGGGGTGCTGCGCAGTGCTGCCTGGGCCGAGGGGATCGCCGAGGTGCTGGAGAACAGCACGCTGGCAGAGGGCGACAGCCTGCGCTTCATTCCGCTCAGCGAGATTCTCGGTTAGGTGTCTGGCCGGGGCGCCGACATCGGCGCCCCGGTCGGTTACAGCGGCGGGGTATCGGCGGCACGCCGCCGGCTTTCGCGGAATTCGCCGGGTGTCAGCCCGGTCCAGCCCTTGAAACTGCGGTGGAACGAACGCGACTCGGTGAAGCCCAGGTAGTTGGCAATGTCCTGGATCGCCAGGTCGCTGCGCAGCAGGTAGTGCTCGGCCAGTTCCTGGCGCAACTCATCGAGAATCTGTTGGTAGCTGGTGCCGGCGTGCTGCAGGTGGCGCTGCAGGGTGCGCACCGTCATGTCGAATTTTTCCGCCACCCGTTCCTTGCGCGGCAAACCGTCCTTGAGCAGCAGGCGCAGGGCGTTCTTGACCCGCAGGGGCAGCGGCTCGTTGTCGTCCAGTCCGGCCATCAGGGTCAGGGCGTGTTCTTCCAGGGTCCGTAGCAGCGTGGCGTCGGCCTGGCGCAGCGGCACGCCGAGGTAGGCCAGGGGCACCAGCAACGCATTGCAGGGCTGCTCGAAGCGGATCGGGCAGCCAAACAGGGTTTCGTATTCGTTGAGGTCGGCCGCTTCGGGCTTGGGGTGTTCGAACCAGACTTCGCTGGGTGATTGCTGCGAGTCGGCGATCCAGCGTGCATAGAGCAGCCAGGACGCCAGCACGTTCTCCACCATGTGCCGGCGGATCTCCGCGGTCTGGTGCCGGCAGTTCCAGATCAGCTTCACGTGCCCGTCGCCGGGCTCGACCCGGCTCACGCCCATGTCACCCACCAGTTTCTCGTACGGAACGATGCGGCTCATGGCTTCGCCGAGGGTGGAGCAGTTCATGGTGATGTAGCCCAGCACGCTCCACGAGCCCGGCTGCACGAAGCGCGCCGAATGCAGGCCGAACAGCGGGTCGTCGGAGACCTGCATGAGGTGCTGCAGCAGGCGTTCGTGGGCTTCGCTGGGGATGCGTTTGCTGTTGTCGGCCAGGGCCTCGGCGGTCAGCCCGGCGGCGCTCAGGGCCTGGTCCATGTCGAGGCCGAGGTGCTCGGCATGGCGCAGGTATTTGAGCAGGGCGGGGACGGAGGTATAGCCGAGGTTATCCATGGTTTTTTTCTTGTTCTGGTTGGCTTGATTGGCGATATGGCCTGTCCTGATACGACAGTGACGCCCGACCGTGGCCGGCTAGTATAGGCAGCCAACAGGCGTGATCGGAATATCCGGGGAGAGGCAAATGCGACGTTGGAACGGCTGGGGTGACGAGGCGACCGTGGTGGAACTACCGCCACAGGGCGAGGCCTTCCTGAATGAGCTGGTCGGCCCCGGCCAGGCGCTGGCCGACGCCACCCTGGAGCAGGTCATCGGCCAGGTGCCGCCGTCCCGACTGCCGGCCCACCCGCTGGTGTCCCAGGATGCCGAACTGCGCGTGCGGCATGCGCGGGGGCAGAGCCTGCCGGACTGGCTGGCGATGCGCTCCGGCGATTTTGGCGTGTTCCCCGATGGCGTGGCGCTGCCGGAAACCGCCGCGCAGATTCGCGAGCTGCTGGCCTGGGCGGTCGAGCAGAACGTCACGCTGATCCCTTACGGCGGTGGCACCTCGGTGGCCGGGCACATCAACCCGGAGGCCGGCGAACGCCCGGTGCTGACCCTGTCCCTTGCGCGCATGAACCGCCTGATCGAGATCGACGAGGACAGCCTGATCGCCACCTTCGGCCCGGGTGCCAACGGCCCGCAGGTGGAAAGCCAGCTGCGCGCGCGGGGCTACACCCTCGGCCATTTCCCGCAGTCCTGGGAGCTGTCGACCCTGGGCGGCTGGGTGGCGAGCCGTTCCAGCGGCCAGCAGTCCCTGCGCTACGGTCGGATCGAGCAACTGTTCGCCGGCGGCCAGGTCGAGACCTTTGCCGGCACCCTGTCGATTCCGACCTTTCCGGCGTCCGCCGCCGGGCCTGACCTGCGCGAGGTGATCATGGGCTCGGAAGGGCGCTTCGGCATCATTTCCGAGGTCAAGGTGCGCATTTCCCGCCCGGCCGATGACGAGCGCTTCTACGCCGTGTTCCTGCCGAACTGGGCCCAGGCGTTGCAGGCCATCCGCACCCTGGCCCAGGCGCGGGTGCCGCTGTCCATGCTGCGCCTGTCGAATGCCATCGAAACCCGCACGCAGCTGGCCCTGGCCGGTCACCCGCAGCAGATCGCCTGGCTGGAAAAGTACCTGGCCCTGCGCGGCGCAGGGGATGGCAAATGCATGCTGACCTTCGGTGTGACCGGCAGCCGGGTGCAGAACGCGGCCTCGCTGAAACAGGCCAAACACCTGCTGAAAGGCTTCGGCGGGGTGTTCACCGGCACCCTGCTGGGCAAGAAGTGGGCACAGAACCGTTTCCGTTTCCCTTACCTGCGCCATGCCCTGTGGAGCGCCGGTTATGCGGTGGACACCCTGGAAACCGCCACCGACTGGAGCAATGTCGACAGCCTGCTGAACCAGGTCGAGAGCAGCCTGCGCGACGGCTTGGCGGGCGAGGGCGAGCAGGTGCATGTGTTCACCCACTTGTCCCATGTGTATGGCGAAGGCTCGAGCATCTACACCACGTACGTGTTCCGCCCCGGTAGCAGCTATGAGCAGGCGATGGCGCGCTGGCAGACCCTCAAGCACGCGGCCAGCCAGGTCATCGCCGAGGGGCGCGGCACCATCAGCCACCAGCACGGGGTCGGGCGTGACCATGCGCCGTACCTGGCGGCGGAAAAAGGTGCATTGGGCATGGCGGCGCTGCAGGCGCTGTCCGACCATTTCGATCCAGACCAGCGCCTGGCACCGGGCGTCCTGTTGCCAAAATGACCACATCGAGCTGGAACGCCGCCTGGCGCGACCAGGCGCTGCCCGAGCTGGCGGCGCGGGACTGGGACCTGATCGTCGTCGGCGGCGGCATCAGCGGGGCCGGCATCCTGCGGGAAGCTGCGCGGCGCGGCTGGCGCTGCCTGCTGCTGGAGCAGCGCGATTTCGCCTGGGGCACGTCCAGCCGCTCGTCAAAGATGGTGCACGGCGGGCTGCGCTACATCGCCAAGGGCCAGCTCAAGCTGACCCGTGATTCGGTGCGCGAGCGCCAGCGCCTGTTGCAGGAAGCGCCCGGTCTGGTGGATCCCCTGAGTTTCGTCATGGCCCATTACCAGGGCGGCTTTCCCGGCCCCAAGGTGTTCGGCGGCCTGCTGGCGGTGTACGACGCCCTGGCTGGCAAGCGCAACCACCTCTACTACCCGCTGATGCAATTGCGCTTCCTCGCGCCCGGCCTGAAAGAAGACGGCCTGCTGGGCGGTACCCGCTTTTTCGACGCAGTGACCGATGACGCACGCCTGGTGCAGCGCGTGCTGGGCGAGGCCCGGGCGGACGGTGGCGAGGCGCTGAACGGGGTGCGCGTGGTGGAGCTGCTGCGCGAGGGTGAGCAGGTGGTCGGCCTGGTCGGCGAAGACCGGGAGAGCGGCCAGCGCCATACCTTCCGTTGCCGCGCCGTGGCCCAGGCCACTGGCGCCTGGGCCGACAGCCTGCGTCGCCACGGTGGGCTGGAGCACATCCGCCCGTTGCGTGGCAGCCACCTGCTGCTGCCGGCCTGGCGGCTGCCGGTGGCCCATGCCTTCAGTTTCATGCACGGGGCCGACAAGCGCCCGGTGTTCGTCTTCCCGTGGGAGGGGGCGACGGTGGTCGGCACCACCGACCTCGACCACCGCGACCCGCTGGACCTGGATGCCCGCATCAATCAGGACGAGCTGGACTACCTGCTGGAGGCTTGCCGCCAGCAGTTCCCTGGCGCGGCGATCACGGCGGCGGACGTGCTGTCCACATGGGCCGGGGTGCGTCCGGTGGTCAGCGATGGCGCGGGTGGGCGCACGCCATCGGACGAAAAGCGCGAGCACGCCCTCTGGGTCGAACCCGGCTGCGTGACCCTGGCCGGCGGCAAGCTGACCACCTTCCGCCTGCTGGCGCTGGAAGTGCTGCGGGCTTGCGCGGCCTTCGTCGGGCGTCCGGTCAGCGACCAGGGCAGCGCGGTGTTCAAGGTCGCGACAGCGCCCGCGATGCCGGGGCTCAGCCCGGCCCGGCAGCGGCGTCTGGCCGGACGGCACGGGCGCGAGCTGCCCGGCCTGCTGGCGCTGATGGCCGAGGTCGGCAGCGAGCCGGTTGCCGGCACCGACACCCTGTGGGCCGAACTGGCCTGGGCGGCGCAGAACGAGCTGGTGCTGCACCTGGATGACTTGCTGCTGCGCCGTACCCGGATCGGCCTGCTGCTGGCCGGTGGCGCGGTGGCCGAGCTGCCGCGCGTTCGCTCGCTGTGCCAGCTGCGCCTGGGCTGGAGCGACGCGCGCTGGGACCAGGAACAACGTGATTACCTGCAGCTCTGGCACCGCTGCTACAGCCTGCCAACGGCCTGATGCGCGAGGAGTGCACCGTGAGCGAGAAAAGCTACCTGCTGGCCATCGATAACGGCACCCAGAGCGTGCGGGCGCTGCTGTTCGACCTGCAGGGCAACCTGCTCGGCAAGGGCAAGGTCGACCTGGACGCCTACTACGCCGACCAGCCCGGCTGGGCCGAGCAGGACCCGGAGTACTACTGGCGCAGCCTGGGCGAAGCCTGTCAGCTGTTGTGGCAGCAGGTGGACATCGACCGCCGGCTGATCAAGGGCGTGTCGCTGACCACCCAGCGCGGCACGCTGATCAACGTGGATGCCCAGGGCGTGCCGCTGCGCCCGGCGATCCTCTGGCTGGACCAGCGCCAGGCCGAGGTCCGGGGCCGGATGAAAGGCCCCTGGGGCTGGCTGTTCAGGCTGCTGCGTCTGGAGGCCACCGTGGATTACTTCCGCGCCCAGGCCGAGGTCAACTGGATCGCCCAGCAGCAGCCGGAGATCTGGGCCCGGACCGACAAGGTGTTGCTGTTGTCCGGTTTTCTCAGCCACCGCCTGTGCGGGCGCTTCGTCGACTCCGTGGCTTGCTGCGTGGCCTACCTGCCATTCGACTACAAGCAGCTGCGCTGGGCGGGCGCCCGGGACTGGAAGTGGTTGTCGATGCCGGTACGTCGCGAGCAACTGCCGGCGCTGTACAAGCCGGGCGAGCAACTGGGCACCATCACCGCGGCGGCCAGCGCCCACACCGGGATTCCCGAAGGCCTGCCGCTGATCGCCGCCGGCGCCGACAAGGCCTGCGAGGTGCTGGGCGCGGGCGGGGTGGAGCCGCACATCGCCTGCCTGTCCTACGGCACCACGGCGACCATCAACACCACGCGGCGGTCCTACTTGGAAACCGTGCCGCTGATCCCGCCGTACCCGGCGGCGATTCCCGATCACTACAACACCGAGGTGATGATTTTCCGTGGCTTCTGGATGGTCAGCTGGTTCAAGCAGCAGTTCGGCCTGCTCGAGATGCAGCGGGCGCCGGGGTTGGGGGTCGAGCCGGAGGTGCTGTTCGATGAGCTGGTCAACGCCGTGCCGCCAGGCTCCATGGGGCTGATGCTGCAACCCTACTGGTCGCCGGGCATTCGCGAACCGGGGCTGGAGGCCAAGGGCTCGATCATCGGCTTTGGCGACGTGCACACCCGGGCACACCTGTACCGCGCCATCCTGGAAGGGCTGGCCTACGCGTTGCGCCAGGGCAAGGAAAAGATCGAGAAACGCTCGGGAACGCAGATCACCCGCCTGCGGGTGTCCGGGGGCGGTTCGCAGAGTGACGCAGCCATGCAGCTGACCGCCGATATCTTCGGCTTGCCGGCGGAGCGGGCGCATGTCTATGAAACGTCTGGCCTGGGAGCGGCCATCGATTGTGCGGTGGGGCTGGGGCTGCATGCGGATTTCCCCACGGCCATCCAGGCGATGACCCGGGTCGGCCGGGTGTTCCAGCCCAATCCCCAGGCGCAGCGGACCTACGAGCAGCTGTATGTCGAGGTCTACCAGCGCATGTACAAGCAACTCAGGCCGCTGTACCGGGCAATTCGGCGAATCACCCGTTACCCGGCCTGAGGTGTGTGGAGGCAGGCCATGGCGCCTGCTTCCGGTCAGGCCACATCGACCAGCACGATCTCGCTGTCTTCCAGGGCGGTGACCCGCACCGTCTCGACATCACGCACCGCGACACCGTCCCGCGCCTTGGCGGGCACGCCGTTGACCTCGAACTGGCCGGTGGCACCGACCAGGTAGGCCTTGCGGCCGCCGCACAGGTGGTACTCGGCGCTCTGGCCGGCTTTCAGGTTGGCCGCCACCAGCCGCGCGTTGACGCGGATGGACAGCGCGTCCTGGTCGCCTTCGACACCGCTGGCCAGGGTCACGAACTGGCCGGCGCGATCATCTTTCGGGAACGGCCGCGCGCCCCAGGAGGGTGGCGAATCGAACTGATCCGGGGTGATCCAGATCTGAAAGATGGTGGTGGTCTCGTCTTCCAGGTTGTATTCGCTGTGGGCGATACCGGTGCCAGCGCTCATGACCTGCACGTCGCCCGCTTCGGTACGGCCCTGGTTGCCCAGGTTGTCCTTGTGGGTGATCGCGCCTTGGCGTACATAGGTGATGATCTCCATGTCGCGGTGCGGGTGCGCCGGGAAGCCGGATTGCGGCGCGATCTCGTCGTCGTTCCACACGCGCAGCTGGCCCCAGTTCATACGGGTCGGGTCGTAGTACTCGGCGAAGGAGAAGTGATGGCGGGCATTCAGCCAGCCGTGGTGGGCACCACCGAGTTGTTCGAAGGGGCGTACGTCGATCATGGTCCTATCCTCTCAGGTCGCTGCCGCGGGTTCGGCAGCGGTTGTCGTGGCGAGCATGATCTATCAGCTATTGTTGGAATAAAATGCTGATTTGTTGGGTGTATTTATCAGGTTATTAGATGGGTTTTGAGGCCGTTTCGACGCGGCCCACAACCCCCGAATTCGTTCTTCGCGTGCCGGGCACGCGGGCTCCCTACGAGGGTGAGGACACAGGTATGCACGAGCGCAAGGCGTTGTTGATCCTGCATGGCAAGCAGGCCATGAACGAGGAGGTGCGGGCCGCCGTGGCCGCTCGCCGAGAAGACGGCTGGGAGCTGGCGGTACGGGTGACCTGGGAGGCGGGCGACACCCAGCGCCTGGTCGAGGAAGCGCTGGCGGCGGGCTACCCCACGCTGATCGCTGGCGGTGGTGACGGCACCCTGCGCGAGGTGGCGGAAACCATGGCCAAGGCGCAAAGCACGGCGAGCCTGGCGCTGCTGCCACTGGGCACGGCCAACGACTTCGCCCACGCCGCGGGCATTTCCGACAACCCGCTGGAGGCACTGGCGCTGCTGGACACCCCGGCCCGGCCCATCGACATGGGCGAAGTGGATGGGCAGTGGTTTCTCAACATGGCGACCGGCGGCTTCGGTTCCAACGTCACTGCCAATACCTCGGAAGACCTCAAGCGCGTGCTGGGCGGAGCGGCCTACCTGCTGACCGGCCTGACCCGGTTTGCCGAGGTGCGCTCGGCATTCGGCCGCTTCCACGGACCGGATTTCGCCTGGGAGGGCGAGTTCCTGGCCCTGGGCATCGGCAACGGGCGCCAAGCCGGCGGCGGCCATCCGCTGTGCCCCAAGGCGCTGGTCGACGACGGCCTGCTGGATATCTGCATCGTGCCGGCCGCCACCGACGTGGTAGGGACCCTAGGCACGCTGTTGTCCGGTGGTATCAATGGCCTGGACAGCATTTCCCTGAGTGCACGGTTGCCCTGGCTGGAAATCGAGGCCGCCGAGGGGCTGGACCTCAACCTCGACGGCGAACCGATGGAAAACCACCGGCTGCGTTTCGATGCCCGGCCCGGTGCTTTGCGCGTGCACTTGCCAACCGGTTCACCGTTGCTGGCGGAAGGCGATCAATAGCAGTGGTGCGGGCCTGATGGGTCGGGCATGATGGCGCTCTGCCATGCTCCTACAGCTCTGCCATCGCTGGCCGATACAGGTGTAGCTGAGCTGCATTCGATCAATCACAGGAGCCCCTAATGGCTGGCATTCTCGACTCGGTAGACCAACGTACCCAACTGGTGGGTGAGAACCGCCTGGAAATCCTGATGTTCCGTCTGGCCGGACGGCAGTTGTTCGCGATCAACGTGTTCAAGGTGCAGGAAGTCCTGCAGATGCCGAAGCTGACCCTGATGCCGCACCGGCACCGTTTCGTCTGCGGCGTGGTCAACCTGCGCGGGCAGACCCTGCCGGTGATCGACCTGTCCCAGGCCATCGGCATGCGCCCGATCGTGCCGGATGAGCGCAGCACCATCATCGTCACCGAGTACAACCGCTCGGTGCAGGCGTTCCTGGTGGGCGGGGTCGACCGCATCCTCAACCTGAACTGGGAATCCATCCTGCCGCCACCGGGTGGCGCAGGTCGCCAGCACTACCTGACGGCGATCACCAAGGTCGACGAGCAACTGGTGGAAATCATCGACGTCGAGAAGGTGCTGGCGGAGATCGTGCCGTACAACGCGAAGATTTCCGGCGAGCGCCTCAGCGACCCTGTACTGGCTCGCGCGGCCGGGCGCGAAGTGCTGCTGGTGGATGATTCCAGCGTGGCCCTGGCGCAATTGCGCGACACCCTCACCCAGTTGGGGCTCAAGCTGCACGTGGCCACCGACGGCCTCAAGGGCCTGCAGATGCTCAAGAAGTGGGCGGACGCCGGCGAGGTGCTGACCGACAAGCTGCTGATGGTGTTCACCGATGCCGAGATGCCGGAAATGGACGGCTACCGCCTGACCACGGAAATCCGCCAGGACCCGCGCCTGAAAGGGCTCTACGTGGTGCTGCACACCTCGCTGTCGGGCAGCTTCAACGATGCCATGGTGAAGAAGGTCGGCTGCGACAACTTCCTCTCCAAGTTCCAGCCGGACAAGCTGGTCGACGTGATCCGCCAGCGCCTGCTGCTGGACGAGCCCGGCGCCTGAGTCATCGGCGGGCGGGGGCGCACCGGCCCCTGCCTGAACGGCTGTACGTTGGGGGTTGTAGGGGCGACGGCTTGCTCGTATAACGGCGTTTTCCCAACGGATGATCGACCCATGTTGCGTCTCGCCGGTTTGTACCGCTACCCCCTCAAATCCGCCATTGCCGAGCCGCTCGACAGCATCGGTCTGGATGCCCTGGGCGTGGTGGGCGACCGCCGCTGGATGCTGGTCGATGCCCAGAACGGCCGCTTCCTCACGCAGCGCGCGCTGCCCCACATGAGCCAGTTGCGCGCCCGCTGGAACCTGGCCGGCGGCCTGACCCTGAGCGCGGCCGGTCGCCCTGACCTGGACGTGGCGCTGCCTGGCGCCGACGACGCCCTGCGCGGGGTGTTCATCTGGAGCGACAGCCTACAGGTGCCGGACGCCGGCGACGAGGCCGCCGAGTGGCTCAGCGACTTCATCGGCAAGGCCTGCCGCCTGGTGCACGTGCCGGCCGAGCGTGCGCGTTTCATCCAGGGCAATCTCAGTGCCGAGGAAAAGGTCGGTTTCGCCGATGGCTTCCCGCTGCTGCTGATCGGCCAGGCCTCGCTGGACGACCTGTCTGCGCGGGTCGGGCGCCCGCTGGAAATGCTGCGTTTCCGACCGAACCTGGTGATCGAGGGCGCCGAGGCTTATGCCGAGGACACCTGGCGGCGTATCCGTATCGGCGAGGTGGAATTCAGCGTGGCCAAGGGCTGCACGCGCTGCATCCTCACCACCATCGACCCGCAGACCGGCGAGCGCAGCCGCGACCGCGAGCCGCTGACAACGCTGAAGACCTATCGGGAGCGTGAAGGCGAGGTGTACTTCGGGCAGAACCTGATCAACCTGGGCCATGGCCAGTTGCAGGTCGGCATGCCGGTCGAGGTGCTGGAGTAAGTGCAGTGACCGGGGCGAGCCAGCCTTGCGCTGCCTCGCCCCACCGTCGGATCACTGATCGTCGAAATAGCGCTCGTGCCAGCCGATCAGCGGCTGCGGCGCGTTGAGCTTCTGCCCGTAGATGACCGAGTACGACAGCACGTTCTGCACGTACTGGCGGGTTTCGTCGAACGGGATGTTCTCGATCCACACGTCATACGCCAGGTGGTCGGCACCACGCAGCCACTGGCGCACCCGGCCGGGGCCGGCGTTGTAGGCGGCCGAGGCCAGCACCCGGTTGCCGTTGAACTGGCCGTAGACCTGGCTCAGGTAGGCGGCGCCCAGCTGGATGTTCACGCTGGGCAGCAGGGCGTTGTTGGGGTTGCTCAGGGGAATGCCGAACTTGCGTGCGGTTTCCTTGGCGGTGGCCGGCATCACCTGCATCAGGCCCATGGCCCCGGCGTGGGACTTGGCGTCGGCCATGAAGGCACTTTCCTGGCGGGTGATGGCGAACACCCAGCTGGCGTGCAGGCCACGCTTCTTGGCTTCGACGGTCAGCGGCTCGCGATGGGCGATGGGGAAGCGCACGTCCAGGTCATCCCAGTACTGAGCCTGGCTGATGGTGCGGATCGCGGGGAAGTACCATTGCATGTCATAGGCCAGGCGGGCCTGGGCCACCAGCTCGTCGCGGCTGAACAGGCGGCTCACGTGGTACCACTCGCGGCGCCCGTCGACGATCTGCCCCTTGTCGTGGAATTCCATGGCGCGGCGGATGCCGGCGGTGTTGCGCACCTTCTGGATGACCTTGGGGTCGAGGGCCAGGGGGGTGTTGTTCAGCTTGTAGGGCGCCTTGACCTGGTCGGCGGCCATGAACCCATAGAAGTCACGCTCCTTGGCCAGGCTCTGGTACAGCGCCTGCGGTTCTGCGCTGTTGGGCTGGGCCAGTTGCAGGCTGCGCGCCTGCCAGTAGCGCCAGCGGTTGGTCTGGCCGAGGTCGGCGGGCATGGCGCGGGTCAGCTGGTAGGCTTCGTCCCAGCGGCCCAGGCGCAGCAGCAGGCGGGCGCGCCATTCGCTGACGGTGTTGTCGCGCAGTTCCGGGTCGTACTTGGCCATGACCTGCAGGGCACGGGCGTCGAAGCGCTTGGCCAGGGTCAGCCCGATCTCCCGGGCGATGGCGACTTTCTCAGTGTTGGAGAAGTGCATGCGCTGGGCGTAGCCGTCCAGCAGCGACAGGGCTTTTTCCGGGTCCTGGCGGGCCAGGCGGCGCAGGCCGAGGCCGACCACGTCGCCCATGGCATCGTCGACCGGGGTGAAGCGGGCGGTCTGGGTGAGAATCTGTGGCTTCTGCGCCACCTCGATCAGCAGCTTGGCGTGGTTGCCGAGGGTGGGCAGATTCTTGCTCAGGTAGGTCGCCAGGCCATAGTTGCGGGCTTCGGCGGCCAGTTTGGCGCGCTGCCAGCGTTTCTCTTCGGTCAGCTGGCCTTCGGCGGCCCAGCGGTCGAACAGGCGATCGCAGGCCTCGGGTTGCGACTTGCCCACCAGCCAGAGTTTTTCCGCGGTCTTGAAGCCTTCGGCCTGCTGGCCGTGGCTCAGCTGGTATTGCCCGTAGAGGCAGTCCAGCTCGGTGAAATTCATCGCCGGGTCGTAGTAATTTGCAAAGGTTTTCCACTCGCCGCGCTCGGCCAGCCAGCGCAACCAGCGCAATTTCATCCAGTTGGCCTGGGGCAGGTCACCATGTTCGGCGAGGAATTTCTCGATCTCGTCGTTGCTCGCCCACTTCAAACGGGCCGTCAGCTCGTCGTAGGCCAGGTAGGGTTCCAGCGGATAATCGCGCAGCGCACTGGCGTAACGCTTGTAGGGTGCGCTGTCGCCCTTGGCCAGCGCACGCTTGGCTTCATCGTAGTAAAGGCGCTGCTGGGCCAGATTGGCGGCATGGACAGTGGAGACCGTGGCAGCAGAGAGGAACAGGCAGGACAACAGACCAAGAAGACGACCGCGCATGACACTTCCGAAGTAGGCATGTGAGTGGGCGTCGGCAGTGCCGACGCTGGATGGCCCTAGCTTAGCCTTTTGCCGGGGCGCGGCGAAAGCCGCACCGCCGGCCGGCGCCTGAATGAAAAAATGCCCGCAATCGCAAGGGCCATCTCGGTTAGAATGCGCGCCCAGTTTTTGTCGTGACCGATCGTTGCGGCAACCCAGTTTTGCGACGGGGAACCCGGTGCCGCTCCAGGCGTGCGAGGCGTCATGCCAATCGCCCCATCCTGGCACCTGTTTCCCCTGTCGCTGCACACACGAGGCACACCATGACCCTGCTCAAGTTCACCGATGTTTCCCTGGCCTTTGGCGCCATGCCGCTGCTGGACAAGGTGTCTTGGCAGATCGCCCGGGGCGAGCGGGTGTGCATCATCGGGCGCAACGGCACCGGCAAGTCGAGCATGCTCAAGCTGGTCAAGGACCAGCAGAAACCCGACGACGGCGCCATCTGGCGCGCGCCGGGCCTGAAGATCGGCGAGTTGCCCCAGGAACTGCCGGTGGCCGATGGCCGCACCGTGTTCGACGTGGTCGCTCAGGGGCTCGATGGCGTTGGCGATCTGCTCGCCCAGTACCATCACCTGGCGCAGAACTGCGTGACCGAAGACGACCTGAACAAGCTCATGCACGTGCAGCAGGAGCTTGAAGCCCGTGACGGCTGGCGCCTGCAGCAACTGGTGGACAGCACCCTGAGCCGCCTGCAGTTGCCGGCCGACAAGACCCTCGCCGAGCTTTCCGGTGGCTGGCGCCGCCGTGTGCTGCTGGCCCAGGCGCTGGTCAGCGAGCCCGATCTGTTGTTGCTGGACGAGCCGACCAACCACCTGGACATCGGTGCCATCGCCTGGCTGGAAGAGGCGATCAAGGAATTCCAGGGCGCGGTGCTGTTCATCACCCACGACCGTGCCTTCCTGCAGAGCCTGGCTACGCGCATCCTCGAACTGGATCGTGGTGGGCTGATCGACTGGAATGGTGATTACGCCAGCTTCCTGGTGCACAAGGAGGCTGCGCTGGCCGCCGAAGAAACCGCCAATGCGCTGTTCGACAAGAAGCTGGCCCAGGAAGAAGTGTGGATCCGTCAGGGCATCAAGGCCCGCCGTACCCGCAACGAAGGCCGCGTGCGTGCCCTCAAGGCCCTGCGCGTGGAGCGCAGCGAGCGACGCGAGCGCACCGGCAAGGCCAACATTCAGCTGGAGGTGGCGGACAAGTCCGGCAAGCAGGTGATGGTGCTGGAGAATGTCAGCTTCGCCCATCCGGACGGCCCGCTGCTGATCAAGGATTTTTCCATGGTGCTGCAGCGCGGCGACCGCATCGGTCTGCTCGGCGCCAACGGCACCGGCAAGACCACGCTGCTCAAGCTGATGCTCGACGGCCTGCAGCCGACCGCGGGCAAGGTGGAGCAGGGCACCAAGATCGAAGTGGCGTATTTCGATCAGCTGCGCCACCAGCTCGATCTGGAAAAGACCGTGATCGACAACATTTCCGAAGGCCGCGACTTCATCGAGATCGATGGCCAGAACCGCCATGTGCTGAGCTACCTGGGCGACTTCCTGTTCAGTCCGCAGCGTGCCCGTACGCCGGTCAAGGCGCTGTCCGGCGGGGAGCGCGCCCGGCTGCTGCTGGCCAAGCTGTTCAGTAAGCCGGCCAACCTGCTGGTGCTCGACGAACCGACCAACGACCTCGACGTGGAAACCCTGGAGCTGCTCGAAGAAGTGCTTTCGAACTTCAAGGGCACGGTGTTGATGGTCAGCCACGACCGGGAATTCCTGGACAACGTGGTGACCAGCACCCTGGTCTTCGAAGGGGAAGGGCGCGTGCGCGAGTACGTGGGCGGTTATCAGGACTGGCTTCGCCAGGGCGGCTCGCCGCGCCTGCTCGGCGTGGGCGAAAGCAAGTCGGGCAAGGCCGAGCTGGCTTCGGCGGTGGTTGAACCGGTGGCTGAGGTCGCAGCCCCTGCGCCGGCCGCAGCGGCTCCCGAGGCCAAGAAGAAACTGAGCTACAAGCTGCAGCGCGAGCTGGACGCGATGCCTGAACAGATCGATGCCCTCGAACGGGAGATCGAAACGTTGCAGGCGCAGATTGGTGATCCTGCCTTCTACCAGCAGCCGGCGGAGAAGACTGCCGAGGTGCTGGCCCGTCTGCAGGCGCGGCAGGGTGAGCTGGACCTTCTGGTCGAGCGCTGGGCCGAGTTGGAAGGTTGAACGCTACGCTTATAGAAAATGCCTGATGGAGCATGCATGGCTATCGAGTACAGGATTACCCTCGACGACAACCACGAGTTCAGTTATCGCATAGAGCTGGACCGTGTGTACGACGCCGAGCAGGCCAAGACGGCGCCGAGCTGGACCCGGCTGGATTACCAGCAGTGCAGCAACTGCCCATTGAGCAAGAATGCCTTCAGCCATTGCCCGGCGGCAGTCGATCTGCACCGGGTGATCGAGGACTTCCAGGGTTTGCCGGCGTTCAAGCGGGCGTCGGTCTGGGTGCGCACGCCGGAGCGCGAGTACACCAAGCAGGTCGGGCTGGAGGAAGGGTTGCGCGCGCTGTTGGGGGTGATCATGGCCACCAGTGCCTGTCCGGTGCTGGGCAAGCTGCGGCCCATGGCGCACAACCACCTGCCGTTTGCCAACAATCAGGAATTCATCCTGCGGGCGTTTTCACTGTACCTGTCGCGGCAGTATTTCAACTTCCGCGAAGGGCGCCACGCGGACTGGGAGTTGAAGGGGCTGGTGCGGATGTTCCAGCAGTTGCAGCTGGTCAACCAGGCCTTCTGGCAGCGTATTCATGACACCTGCCAGGGCGACTCCAACCTGAAGGCGTTCCTGACGTTCTTCTCGATGTCGTCGAGCATGACCTATTCGCTGGAGACCCAGCTGCAGAAGATCCGCCCCCTGGTGATGAGCGCGGGCGGCGACTTCGATTGACGGTCCCGGCGAGCGGCGCGTTGCGTGCCGCTCGCCCGTGACGGCTTACTCCGGCTTCTTCAGGCGCACGGCCAGCACGTCACACGGTGCACCGTGCAGCACGTCGTTGGCGGTGGAGCCGAGCAGCAGGGCCAGACCATGGCGGCCGTGGCTGCCGACGATGATCAGGTCGCATTGCTGCTCACCGGCCAGGCGGTGGATTTCCTGGCGCGGCTGACCGTAGGCCAGGTGGCGGCGGTCGTTGGCCAGGTCCGGGTATTTGCTGGAGAACTTGTCCAGGCGCTCACGGGCCTGTTCGAACTGTTGCTGTTGCAGCATCGACAGGTCCATCGGGACGTCGCCACCGAAGGCCATGGCCATGGGTTCGACGATGTGAACCACCGAGAGCTTGGCGCCGCAGCTGGCCGACAGGGCTTGAGCGCGGTGCATGACCGGGTCGCATTCCTCGGTCAGGTCGACGGCGACCAGAATGTGTTGATACGGCATGGGTAACTCCTTTTAAAGGTGACCAATGGTGTTAAGTATGGCTGTCTTGAGCGTTAAAGGCAGGCTTTTCCCTACGAGATGTACTGTATGACTCCGTGGATCGTGTTGTTACTCCTGGCCGTGGTGCTCAGTCCCGTCGCGCTGCTGATGCCGTCCCGGCACCAGCGCGGCCGCATGGACATGCGCCTGCAGGCTCGGCGCCTGGGGCTGGCGATGCAGTTGTCGCGTCAGGAGTGGCCGCACTGGCTGCAACCGGCGCCGCCGAGCCCCTGCCCGCAGTACTACCGCAGCCGCCGGCGAGGGCAGGTGGACAACTGGTGCTACTGGCAGATCGAGCCGGGAAACTGGGTGAACCAGTGGCGCGAACCCTGCCCGGATGCGACATTGCTGGAACAGCTCTCCCATCTGCCCGTGGACGTCTACAAGGCGGAGGCCAGTGTGCAGATGGTTTCGCTGTACTGGGGAGAGCGGGCGTCGGCGGAAGCGTTGCAAAAGATTGCCGATTTCCTGGCGGCGCGCGCCTGAGGCGTCTTGCGCCGGGCAAAGAAAAGCCCAGTGCAGACACTGGGCTGGGGGTGTGGCCAGGCAGGCCGGAAAAATCCTGTTCATCATGCCGCACGTGCCGGCATCTTCACAGCTGGGTAGCCGAATACTGTGCCGACGCTTCTTCAAGGCCTTCGATGATGCTGTCGGAGTACTTGTTGATGAGGAAGGGCACGGTATTTTCATTGTAGTTAAGCAGTGATTTCTCGATGTAGCGCCATTTGGTGCTGACGCTGCTCAGGGTCTGCTTGATCTGGTCGGTGTTCTGCGGCGCTTTTTCCAGGGTGTCCAGGCGGGTGGCGAACTCGCCCACCAGCTCCTCGATCGGGCGGTTCTCGCCCCCTCCCATGAACGTGGCGCCCACCGAGGCGCTGCGCGATGCGTAGTCCACCGCGATGGTCTGCATCAGCACGCTCTGGTCGCGGCTCTGCTGGGTCATGGCCGGCACGTTGTAGCTGCCTTCCTGTTGAATCTTGCTGTACAGCTCCTGGCTCAGGGCGATCAGTTGCTGGTTGCGCGCGGCCAGGTCGGCCACCGGCTGCAGGTCGGTGTAGCCTTGGTTCTTCAGGGCATTGATCAGGTTGGTCAGGTCGATCTGGTAGCCCTTCCAGTGCTGGTCGAGCTGCGAGCGCAGGGCCCTGGAGCCGTCGCCGGGAAGGTCGGAGATGGCGGCCAGGTGGCCGTCGGCCGACGCCACGGCCTCGTTGATCATGCGTGCGTAGCGCTGGTCGCCTTCCATGCCGTTGTACATGTAGAAGTCGCCGAGGCTTTTCTGGGCGGCCAGGCGCAGCTGGTGAAGGTTCAGCAGGTTGCTGGCCGAGTCGGCGGCATGGCTGGTGATGGAGAACGTGACGGCGAGCAGGGCGCTCAGGGAAGCGGCAAACAGTCGGCTCGACATGAGGGGAGAACTCCGTGTGCCCTAGGGTTTCATTGTTTTTATTTTTTATTACGGGCGGTCTAGGCCGGCCGTATTGAGACGACTGTACCCGCAGCAGAATCATTTTGCTAGGTGCGCACTGTGTCGCATTTGTGGGCCTGAAAAGCGGTTGATAAGCCGCCATCGATGCCGGTGATTATGGCGGGGTCGCACCCGTTGGGCGGCAGGGTAGAGGGGAGTGTGGTGCGTTTTCGTCGCCGAGAGCGACGTGGGCCCAATTGACAAGCGAATGCTTTTCCGTGATGGTGTGCACACCCAAATCAAACGGGCGTATGAATTGAGCGTTTGCCTGAAAAAGCAGCGCCTTTACAGCCCGATTATCGCGTCGGCGGGTGTGCCAGGCTGATTGGGGCTATTCTCGACGGCTGCGCCGCGAGAGTGCTCGCTGGTTGGCTCCGATGTGTACTGTTTAGCTTCCATACCGTGGAGATCAGTTGATGATTTACGAAGGTAAAGCCATCACGGTTAAGGCTCTTGAGAGCGGCATCGTCGAACTGAAGTTCGACCTCAAGGGTGAATCCGTCAACAAATTCAACCGTCTTACCCTGAACGAGCTGCGTCAGTCCGTAGATGCGATCAAGGCCGATGGTTCGATCAAGGGCGTGATTGTCACCAGTGGCAAAGACGTATTCATCGTCGGTGCCGATATCACCGAGTTCGTCGACAACTTCAAGTTGCCGGACGAAGAGCTGGTGGCCGGCAACCTCGAAGCCAACAAGATCTTCAGTGACTTCGAAGACCTCGCTGTACCGACCGTGGCAGCCATCAATGGCATCGCCCTGGGCGGTGGTTTTGAAATGTGCCTGGCGGCGGATTACCGCGTCATGAGCGAAAGCGCCAAGATCGGCCTGCCGGAAGTGAAGCTGGGCATCTACCCGGGCTTCGGCGGCACCGTGCGCCTGCCGCGCGTTATCGGTACTGACAACGCGGTCGAGTGGATTGCCTCGGGCAAGGAAAGCAAAGCCGACGACGCCCTCAAAGTGGGCGCGGTCGATGCGGTGGTAGCGGCTGACAAGCTGCAGGCTGCGGCTCTGGACCTGGTCAAGCGCGCCATTTCCGGCGAGCTGGATCACAAGGCCAAGCGCCAGCCGAAGCTGGAAAAGCTCAAGCTCAACGCCATCGAGCAGATGATGTGCTTCGAAACCGCCAAGGGTTTCGTGGCAGGCCAGGCCGGCCCGAATTACCCGGCTCCGGTCGAAGCGATCAAGACCATTCAGAAAGCGGCCAACTTCGGCCGTGACAAGGCGCTGGAAGTCGAGGCCGCCGGCTTCGTCAAGCTGGCCAAGACCTCGGTTGCCGAGAGCCTGATCGGTCTGTTCCTGAACGACCAGGAACTCAAGAAGAAAGCCAAACACCACGACGAGATCGCCCGTGACGTGAAACTGGCTGCCGTACTGGGCGCCGGCATCATGGGTGGCGGCATCGCCTACCAGTCGGCCTCCAAGGGCACCCCGATCCTGATGAAGGATATCCGCGAAGAGGGTATCCAGATGGGCTTGAACGAGGCGAGCAAGCTGCTCGGCAAGCGCGTCGAGAAGGGCCGCATGACCCCGGCGAAGATGGCCGAAGCCCTCAACGCCATTCGCCCGACCATGTCCTACGGTGATTTCGGCAACGTCGACATCGTCGTCGAAGCCGTGGTCGAGAACCCCAAGGTCAAGCAGATCGTGCTGGCCGAAGTGGAAGGTGCGGTGCGCGAAGACGCGATCCTGGCCTCCAACACCTCGACCATCTCCATCAGCCTGCTGGCCAAGGCTCTCAAGCGTCCGGAAAACTTCGTCGGCATGCACTTCTTCAACCCGGTGCACATGATGCCGCTGGTTGAAGTCATCCGTGGCGAGAAGTCCAGCGAAGTGGCCGTGGCCACCACCGTTGCCTACGCCAAGAAAATGGGCAAGACCCCGGTCGTGGTCAACGACTGCCCGGGCTTCCTGGTCAACCGCGTGCTGTTCCCGTACTTCGGTGGTTTCTCCAAGCTGCTGGGCTTCGGCGTCGACTTCGTGCGCATCGACAAGGTCATGGAGAAGTTCGGCTGGCCGATGGGCCCGGCGTATCTCTCCGACGTGGTCGGTATCGACACCGGTCACCATGGCCGTGACGTGATGGCTGAAGGCTTCCCGGACCGCATGGCCGTGGAAGGCAAGACCGCCGTCGACGTGATGTACGAGGCCAACCGCCTGGGCCAGAAGAATGGCAAGGGCTTCTACGCCTACGAGACCGACAAGCGCGGCAAGCCGAAGAAGGTCTCCGACTCGGCGGCCTACGAGCTGCTGAAGTCGATCGTCACCGAGCAACGCGAAGTGACCGACGAAGACATCATCAACTTCATGATGATCCCGCTGTGCCTGGAAACCGTCCGTTGCCTGGAAGACGGCATCGTGGACACCGCTGCCGAAGCCGACATGGGCTTGATCTACGGCATCGGCTTCCCGCCCTTCCGCGGTGGTGCGCTGCGTTACATCGACAGCATCGGTGTAGCTGAATTCGTGGCCCTGGCCGACAAATACGCCGATCTGGGCGCGCTGTACCACCCGACCGCCAAACTTCGCGAAATGGCCGCCAAAGGCCAGAAGTTCTTCGGTTAATGCGGACAGACTAGAGCGAGAGTGAATTTATGAGCCTGAATCCGAGAGATGCAGTCATTGTCGACTTCGGCCGCACCCCGATGGGGCGCTCCAAAGGTGGCATGCACCGCAACACCCGTGCCGAAACCATGTCGGCACACCTGATCAGCAAGCTGCTGGAGCGCAACACCAAGGTCGATCCGGCCGAGGTCGAGGACGTGATCTGGGGCTGCGTCAACCAGACCCTGGAGCAGGGCTGGAACATCGCGCGCATGGCGTCGCTGATGACCCAGATCCCGCACACCAGCGCCGGCCAGACCGTCAGCCGCCTGTGCGGTTCGTCCATGAGCGCCCTGCACACTGCCGTGCAGGCGATCCAGACCGGCAACGGCGACGTGTTCGTCGTCGGTGGTGTGGAGCACATGGGCCACGTCGGCATGATGCACGGCGTCGACCCGAACCCGCACCTGTCGCTGTACGCCGCCAAAGCGTCCGGCATGATGGGCCTGACCGCTGAAATGCTGGGCAAGATGCACGGCATCAGCCGCGAGCAGCAGGATGCCTTCGGTGAGCGTTCGCACCGTCTGGCACACAAGGCCACCGTCGAAGGCAAGTTCAAGGATGAAATCATCCCGATGCAAGGCTACGACGAGAACGGCTTCCTGAAAGTCTTCGACTTCGACGAAACCATTCGTCCGGAAACCACCGTCGAGAGCCTGGCTCAGCTGAAGCCGGCGTTCAACCCGAAGGGCGGTACCGTGACCGCGGGCACTTCCTCGCAGATCACTGACGGTGCGTCCTGCATGATCGTGATGAGCGCCCAGCGCGCTCAGGACCTGGGCATCCAGCCGATGGCCGTGGTTCGCGCCATGGCGGTGGCCGGCGTCGATCCGGCGATCATGGGTTACGGCCCGGTGCCGTCCACGCAGAAGGCCCTGAAGCGTGCCGGCCTGAGCATGGATGACATCGATTTCGTCGAACTCAACGAAGCCTTCGCCGCCCAGGCCCTGCCTGTGCTGAAGGACCTCAAGCTGCTCGACAAGATGGAACAGAAGGTCAACCTGCACGGCGGCGCAATCGCCCTGGGTCACCCCTTCGGTTGTTCCGGTGCCCGTATCTCCGGTACCCTGCTGAACGTAATGAAGCAGAACGGTGGTACGTTTGGCGTGTCCACCATGTGTGTGGGCCTGGGCCAAGGCATCACCACCGTCTTCGAACGCATCTAAGCGTTGGTCGACACGAAACCGGGGCCAGGTGCCCCGGTTTTCGTTTTTCAGGCGAAAATTTTTCAAGGACATCTGGCATGCAATTACAACCCGGCCTCTACCGGCACTATAAAGGCCCCGAGTACCGTGTCTTTGGCGTTGCCCGGCATTCCGAGACCGAACAGCAGGTTGTGGTCTACCAGGCGCTCTACGGCGATTTCGGCCTGTGGGTCCGGCCGCTGGAGATGTTTTGCGAGCGCGTCGAAGTGGACGGCGAGACCGTTCCGCGCTTTGCTTTGGTTCAGGCTGAAACGGCCCTCTTTGATCGGCCCTGAGCCGATGTCGCGCCATTGCTGCGCTTGACCTCACCTCGACCGCCACTATATATAGCGGTGCCGCGAGGGTGGCTCACCGGCAGCACGGCAACAGATTCAAGGCGTCACGCCTTTCATTTATCGAATTTCAGGAATTTTCCAATCCATGGGCAAATCGCTGGTCATCGTGGAATCCCCGGCCAAGGCCAAGACCATCAACAAGTACCTGGGCAGCCAGTACGTGGTGAAGTCGAGCATCGGCCATATCCGTGACCTGCCTACCAGTGGCTCGGCGAGTGCCGCCAAGGAGCCTGCGAAACGTGGCAAGGCGGCTGCCGAAGCGCCTGCGTTGTCGCCCAAGGAAAAGGCCAAGCGTCAACTCTTCGCCCGCATGGGGGTGGACCCGGAGCATGGCTGGAAAGCCAAGTACGAGATCCTCCCGGGCAAGGAGAAGGTCGTCGACGAACTGCGCCGCCTGGCCAAGGAAGCCGACACCATCTACCTCGCAACCGACTTGGATCGCGAGGGGGAAGCCATTGCCTGGCACCTGCGCGAATCCATCGGCGGCGATGACAGCCGCTACAAGCGCGTGGTGTTCAACGAAATCACCAAGAAAGCCATCCAGGAAGCGTTCTCCAAGCCGGGCGAGCTGGATATCAACCGCGTCAACGCGCAGCAGGCGCGTCGCTTCCTCGACCGCGTCGTGGGCTACATGGTGTCGCCGCTGCTGTGGTCGAAGATCGCCCGTGGCCTCTCCGCCGGTCGTGTGCAGTCCGTGGCGGTGAAGCTGGTGGTCGAGCGCGAAAAGGAAATCCGCGCTTTCGTGCCGGAAGAATACTGGGAAGTGCACGCCGACCTGGGTACCGCCAAGGGTGACAACGTGCGCTTCGAGGTCGCCCGCGAGAACGGCGCTGCCTTCAAGCCGCTCAACGAAGCTCAGGCCACTGCGGCCCTGAATGTGCTCAAGGCGTCCAGCTACAGCGTCGCCAAGCGCGAAGACAAGCCGACCAGCAGCAAGCCGTCGGCACCGTTCATTACCTCGACCCTGCAGCAGGCGGCCAGCAACCGTCTGGGCTTCGGCGTGAAGAAGACCATGATGATGGCGCAGCGTCTCTACGAGGCGGGCTACATCACCTATATGCGTACCGACTCGACCAACCTGTCGGCTGATGCCGTGAGCATGGTGCGCGATTTCATCGAGGGCGAGTTCGGCAAGAAATACCTGCCGGCCAAGGCCAACCTCTACAGCAGCAAGGAAGGGGCACAGGAAGCGCACGAAGCGATTCGCCCGTCCGACGTCAACCTCAAGCCGACCCAGCTGTCCGGCATGGAGCGTGATGCCGAGCGCCTGTACGAGCTGATCTGGCGCCAGTTCGTGGCCTGCCAGATGCCGCCGGCCGAATACCTGTCGACCACCGTCACGGTCAATGCCGCCCAGTTCGAGCTGCGCGCCAAGGGCCGCATCCTCAAGTTCGACGGTTACACCCGCGTCTTGCCGCAGCTGAGCAAACCGGGCGATGACGATGTACTGCCGGAAATGAAAGAGGGTGAAGCCCTCAAGCTGATCAAGCTGGACCCGAGCCAGCACTTCACCAAGCCGCCGGCGCGCTACTCCGAAGCCAGCCTGGTGAAGGAAATGGAAAAGCGTGGCATCGGCCGTCCGTCGACCTATGCGGCGATCATCTCGACCATTCAGGAGCGTGGCTACGTCACGCTGCACAACCGGCGCTTCTACTCCGAAAAGATGGGCGACATCGTGACCGAGCGCCTGTCGGAGAGCTTCGCCAACCTGATGGACTACGGCTTTACCGCCGGGATGGAAGAGAACCTGGACGACGTGGCCCAGGGCGAGCGTGAGTGGAAACACCTGCTCGACGAGTTCTACGGCGACTTCAAGAAGAAACTCGAAGTGGCCGAAGCCAGCGACAGCGGCATGCGCGCCAACCTGCCGACGCTGACCGACATCGCCTGCCGCGACTGCGGCCGACCGATGATGATTCGCACGGCCTCGACCGGCGTGTTCCTCGGCTGCTCGGGCTACAGCCTGCCGCCGAAGGAACGCTGCAAGGCGACCCTCAACCTGGTGCCGGGCGATGAAATTGCGGCGGATGACGAGGGTGAGTCCGAGTCCCTGGTGCTGTTGGGCAAACACCGTTGCCAGAAGTGCGGCACGGCGATGGACGCCTACCTGCTCGACGAAACCCGCAAGCTGCATATATGCGGCAACAACCCGGATTGCTCGGGCTACGAGATCGAACAGGGTCAGTACCGCATCAAGGGCTACGAAGGGCCGAGCCTGGAGTGCGACAAGTGCGGCAGCCAGATGCAGCTGAAGACCGGCCGTTTCGGCAAGTTCTTCGGTTGCACCAACAGCGAGTGCAAGAACACCCGCAAATTGCTGCGCAGCGGCGAGCCTGCGCCACCCAAGATGGACGCCGTGAAGATGCCGGAGCTGAAGTGCGAGAAGGTGAACGACACCTACGTGCTGCGCGATGGTGCTTCCGGCCTGTTCCTGGCGGCGAGCCAGTTCCCGAAGAACCGCGAGACCCGTGCGCCGCTGGTTCAGGAGCTGATTCCGCACAAGGACGAGATCGATGCCAAGTACCACTTCCTGCTGGATGCGCCGAAGAAGGATCCGGAAGGTCGCCCGGCCGTGATTCGCTACAGCCGCAAGACCAAGGAGCAGTACGTGCAGACCGAAGTCGAAGGCAAACCGACGGGCTGGCGTGCGTTCTTCGACGGCGGCAAGTGGAAGGTCGAAGACAAACGCTGACCGATACGCCCGCGCACACCCTGGCGGTGAGCGCGGGCGTATAGTGGATCGATCTGCAGCGGAGGGCCCCGATCATGGCCAATGAGTTGTATACCCGAACGAACCAGAAGATCTTCTACGCCGGCCTGGCGCTGGACGCCTGGCGCGTGGCGGAAGAGGGGCGGGCGATGAATGCCCAGGCGCTGGTTCAGGCCGAGCGCGAAGCGGCGCTGTTTCACCTGTACGGTGCCGTGCTGGGGCTGTGCCACGAGATTGCCGGCTATTACCGCCTGCCTGGCAGCACCGCGCCCCGCGCCGAGCAGTTCCTGGTGCCGGCCGTCGTCGAGTCGGCGCCTTGCCCGGAGCTGGCCGAGCTGGTCGAACTCGCCCAGCAATCGGAAACCTGGCTGGCGCAGCTCCTAGCCGCTTACGCGGCATTGTTCCAGCCGCCCCAGGCCGACAAGAAGGCCAAGGTCGACCCGTCCACACCGCTGATCCAGGCGGTCAGCCTGGACGAGGAAGAGCCGCCTCTGGCGCGTGAGACGCTGGAAGCGTGGCGTGAGCAGTTGAAAGGGCTGGCCAGGCGATTTCGCGAAACGCTCACCGAGTGGTAGTCCACTTTCGGTGGGCGGGTCAGGAAGGTGGCTGTTACAATGCCGGCCTGACGTGGAGAACCTGAGTTATGCCGACATCCTTCCTGGAAATCGTTGAATTACCCGATGGGCGCATTGCCTTGCGCCGCGCGGAGGATGAAGAGGCGCTGGTCGTGCTCGATTTTTCTGCCGATGCCAAGGCGTTTCTGCAAGGCCAGCACGTAGAGGTGGCCAAGGCCATGCTCAATGTAGGCGTGCAGATGGCAGGCAAGCTGGCGGAAAACGATTTTCAGCATGACGAAGAAGGCCCGCGCGTTCTGCATTGAGTGCGTGTGGCGCAGTAGGAAGTAGGCGTATCCCGCGTGGCACGGTCCCTGTGCCCGGGTACGCAGCAGCCTAGCCGAGGCTGATGTTCAGGCTTTGCGCCTTGCCGAGGAGGGCAGCCTGTTCGAGCTGCAGGCGGGCAGCGCGTTCGAGCGGATGCAGCCAGCTGACCACCGTGTGACTTCTCCCCAGTTTCAGGGCTTCCTGGGCCAGCTCCAGCGCTGTCTGCTCGCCCCGTGGGTGCAGCAGCAGGATGCGCTCGCGGTTCAGGCCCGCGGCCTTGCGCAGCCAGGCCTGGGTCAGGCTGCGCGGCGGCGCGATCAGGGTCAGCCAGCGCTCATCATCGTTCTGGCTCAGCTCGCGCAGGATCGGCGCCAGCAGCGTCAGGCAGTGCCCGGCAGCTCCCCGTAACGACAACTCACTGAACGCCTCGGGCTGTTCCTGCCAGTCGGCATCCGTTTCCTCGAGCAGCGGCGGTACGGATGACGCCAGGAAGGCATCGAACAGTGGCAGTTGGGTACGGTTCAGCGATTGCGGGAACTGCATGGGGCCTCCTTCAGCGGCGGATAACGCCGACACTCAAGCCTTCGATGACCAGGTCCTGCTCTTCGAGATTGACCTCGATAGGGGAGAACTCCGGGTTTTCAGCGATCAGCCACACCGTGTTGCCTTCGCGCTTGAAGCGCTTGACCGTGACCTCGTCGTCGATACGGGCCACGACCACCTGGCCGTTGCGCGCTTCACGGGTGGTGTGTACCGCCAGCAGGTCACCGTCGAAGATGCCGATGTCCTTCATGCTCATGCCGCGCACGCGCAACAGGTAGTCGGCCTTGGGGTGGAAGAACTCGGGGTTGATGCGGCAGGATTCTTCGATGTGCTGTTGCGCGAGGATCGGCGCACCGGCAGCGACGCGTCCAATGACCGGCAGGCCTTCTTCCTCGTTGCTGGGTTCGAAGCCCGGGATGCGGATGCCGCGCGAGGCGCCGGGCGTCATTTCGATCGCGCCTTTGCGGGCCAGCGCCTTGAGGTGCTCTTCCGCGGCATTGGGTGACTTGAACCCGAGCGCCTGGGCGATCTCGGCACGAGTGGGCGGGTAGCCATTGTCTTCAAGGCATTGCTTGATGAAGGCAAGAATCTCGGCTTGGCGTGGCGTCAGTTTCAGCATGGCTGGGCTCTGTCTTTTTATACAGTGACTGGGATTATATACAGTGAATCGAGCTTGGCAATCCTCCTTTTGAGCGAGGCGAGCAATTGGGCTTGCGATTTCATATCGGCTGCGCGTTACTTGGCGGGTTGTGTGCGCGTCAATGCATCTATTAAGGACGTCAGCGGCTTCCTTGTAGTGCGCGCGTGACCGGCCAGCCAAAAGGCGGATGATGCGGCTTGACAAGGCGACAGGCTGAAACGTATGTTTCAAACGAGTGTTTGTCAGGTGAAGGTTCATGGCACAGTCGGAAACCGTTGAGCGCATTCTTGATGCGGCAGAGCAGTTGTTCGCGGAGAAAGGGTTCGCCGAGACGTCGCTGCGGCTGATCACCAGCAAGGCCGGGGTCAACCTGGCGGCGGTGAACTATCACTTCGGCTCCAAGAAAGCCCTGATCCAGGCAGTCTTCTCCCGTTTCCTCGGCCCGTTCTGCGCCAGTCTCGAGCGCGAACTGGACCGTCGCCAGTCCAAACCCGAAGCCAAGGCGACCCTCGAAGAGCTGCTGGAGTTACTGGTCGAGCAGGCTCTCGCGGTCAAGCCGCGCAGCGGCAACGACCTGTCCATCTTCATGCGCCTCTTGGGCCTGGCGTTCAGCCAGAGCCAGGGACACCTGCGCAAATACCTGGAAGAGGTCTACGGCAAGGTGTTCCGGCGCTACATGCTGCTGGTCCACGAAGCCGCTCCGCGCATTCCGCCGCTGGAGCTGTTCTGGCGCGTGCACTTCATGCTCGGGGCTGCGGCGTTCAGCATGTCCGGGATCAAGGCGCTGCGCGCCATGGCGGAAACCGATTTCGGCGTGAACACCTCGATCGAGCAGGTCATGCGGCTGATGGTGCCGTTCCTGGCCGCCGGCATGCGTTCCGACAGCGGCGTCACCGACGAGGCGCTGGCCGCCGCGCAACTCAAACCGCGCAGCAAGAGCAGCACCACACCGGCCAAGGTGTGATGCAAGGGGAGTGGGCTTGGCGGAGGCGATCCGCTAAGCTAGCTGCCCATGCGTTCTCTCGATCTCCTGCATATCTCCATTGCCGATCAGCGCCTGTACGGCTTCGCTGACGGCGACCTGCTGCTGCGTATTCCTGTTTCCACTGCCCTGAACGGCCCCGGAGAGCTCAACGGCTCCGGCTGTACGCCCCGTGGCCGGCACCAGGTGCGCGCGAAGATCGGTGATGGCCTGCCGATTGGCGCCGTATTGCGCGGCCGGCGCTGGACCGGCGAGGTCTGGTCGCCGGCGCTGGCCGAACAGTTCCCCGGCCGGGACTGGATCCTGTCGCGGATCATCTGGCTGAGCGGCTGCGAGCCGGGGCGCAATCGCCTGGGCAGCGTTGACACCTTTCGCCGCTATATCTACCTGCACGGCACCCCCGAAACCGAGCCGATGGGCGTGGCCCGCTCCCACGGGTGCGTGCGCTTGCGCAACGCCGACCTGCTGGAACTCTTTGCCCGGGTTCCCGTCCATTGCGCGGTACAGATCGAAGAAGCGCCGTGCCCGGTCTGGGCGGCGGCCCCACTCAAGTAAGGATTGAACATGCAAGGCTCTCTGATGCTGGATATCGCCGGCACCTGGCTGACTGCCGACGACCGTCAGATTCTCCGGCAGCCCGAGGTGGGTGGGCTGATTCTGTTCGCGCGCAACATCGAGCATCCGCGCCAGGTGCGTGAACTGGCGGCGTCGATTCGCGCTGTGCGCCCCGATCTGCTGCTGGCGGTCGACCAGGAGGGCGGTCGGGTGCAGCGCCTGCGCCAAGGCTTTGTCCGGTTGCCGGCCATGCGCGCGATTGCCGACAACCCGAATGCCGAGGTCCTGGCCGAGCACTGCGGCTGGCTGATGGCGACCGAGGTGCTGGCCGTTGGCCTGGACCTGAGCTTTGCGCCGGTACTGGACCTCGATCACCAGCGCAGTGCGGTGGTCGGCAGTCGCGCTTTCGAGGGCGACGCCGCCTGGGCCGCCCAGCTGGCGGGCGCCTTCATTCGTGGCATGAACGCCGCGGGCATGGCGGCCACGGGCAAGCACTTCCCAGGGCATGGCTGGGCCGAAGCGGACTCCCATGTGGCGATTCCGGTGGATGAGCGCAGCCTCGAGGACATTCGTGCCGTCGACCTGCAGCCGTTCGCCCGCCTCGCCGGGCAGCTGGCGGCGGTGATGCCGGCCCACGTGATCTACCCGCAGGTCGATGTCCAGCCCGCCGGCTTCTCGCGGCGCTGGCTGCAGGAAATCCTGCGTGGTGAGCTGGGCTTCCAGGGCGTTATTTTCAGTGACGACCTGTCCATGGCTGGTGCCCATGTGGTGGGCGATGCCGCCTGCCGCATCGAGGCGGCCTTGAATGCCGGCTGCGACATGGGCCTGGTGTGCAATGACCGTGCGGCCGCCGAGCTGGCACTGAGCGCCTTGCAGCGTTTGAAGGTGACAGTGCCCCAGGGCCTGGCCCGCATGCGCCGTAGCGCCTTTCCAGGCACGGAGTACCGACAGGACCCACGCTGGCGGGTGGCGGTGAATGCCCTGCGGGCGGCGCAGCTGATCGATTGAACCGTTTCCTGGCGCAGCCAGGTGATATGAAAAAGGGCCGCTCATGCGGCCCTTTTTGCATTCCGCTGTTGCTTACAGCGGGCTGACGCGGATCAGCAGGCCCAGGCTGCCGTGGTCCAGGTAGGTCAGTTCGCCAGTTTTCAGGCGGCTGCTCTGCTTGATGCGCTCGCTGCCGGTGACCAGGCCGCTGCCATCGAACTGGTTGACCCACAGGTCGGCCTCGACATCGACGAAGCGTGCCTGGGTCAGGCGCAGGGTGCCTTCCACCGGGAAGTGCCCGAATTGCTCGTTGCCCGTGCTGATGGCGGCGGTGCTCGGCGCGCTGCCAAGGCTCTGGGTCCAGGCCTTGTGCAGCAGGACCTGGTAGCCGTTGCCCGGGTTGAGCTTGGCCGCTTCGCCGTTGAGTGCGGTGGCACGTTCCTGGGTTGCGTCGACTGGCAGTGCGCCCTGGGCCCAGTCGTCCGGTACCGGTTGGGCGGCCGGGATCGGCTCGCCAGCTTGGCGGAAGACGATGATCTCCACCTGGTGGAGGCGATCGGCCCAGGCCAGGCCGGGGCCGAGCAGGGACAGCAGGAGCAGGGGCAGCAGGGCCAGGGTGCGTAATGCGCGCATGGGGGTCAGTCCTTTACTTGGATGGGGTCAAGCGCTCGAACAGCGCTTCGAGTGTGTTGAATCGCTCTTCCGGGCGCTCCATCGGCACCTGGAATTTGAACAGGGTGGCCCCTTCGAACTTGTAACGGTTCGGCTGGCTCTGGATAAGCTTGATCAGGGTCAGCGGGTCGACGCAGGTGTCGGCGGCGAACTCCACGCGGCCACCTTGCGGGCCGGCATCGACCTTGGTGATGCCCAGGGCTTCGGCCTGCAGCTTCAGCAGCGTCAGGCGCACCAGGTTCTTGGTGGGCTCGGGCAGCAGGCCGAAGCGGTCGATCATTTCCACCTGCAGCTCTTTCAGGCCGTCCTCGTCGGTGGCCGACGCGATGCGTTTGTAGAGAATCAATCGGGCATGCACGTCCGGCAGGTAGTCCTCGGGGATCAGCGCCGGCACGCGCAGGTTGATCTCCGGACCGCCGCCCAGGGGCTGGTCGAGGTTCGGCTGCTCGCCCTTGCGAATGGCTTTCACCGCGCGCTCGAGCATTTCCATGTACAGGGTGAAGCCGACGGCCTGGATCTGCCCGCTTTGCCCGTCGCCCAGCAGTTCGCCGGCACCGCGGATTTCCAGGTCGTGGGTGGCCAGGACGAAGCCGGCGCCCAGGTCCTGTGCGTTGGCGATGGCTTCCAGGCGTTTCTGGGCGTCATCGGTCATTTGCTTGCGCGGCGGGGTCAGCAGGTAGGCATAGGCCTGGTGGTGGCTGCGGCCGACGCGGCCGCGCAGCTGGTGCAGCTGCGCCAGGCCGAACTTGTCGGCGCGCTCGATGATGATGGTGTTGGCGCTCGGCACGTCGATGCCGGTCTCGATGATGGTCGAGGCGATCAGCACGTTGAAGCGCTTGTGGTAGAAGTCGCCCATCACCTGTTCCAGCTCGCGTTCGCGCATCTGGCCGTGGCCGATGCCGATGCGGGCTTCGGGAACCAGCTCGGCGATGTCGGCCGCGCACTTCTCGATGGTCTTCACGTCGTTGTGCAGGTAGTAGACCTGACCACCGCGCAGCAGCTCACGCAGCAGCGCTTCCTTGATGGTCGGGTTGTTCTGCTCCATGACGAAGGTGCGTACCGACAGACGGCGAGCCGGCGGGGTGGCGATGATCGACAGGTCGCGCATGCCGGAGACGGCCATGTTCAGGGTGCGCGGGATCGGCGTGGCGGTCAGGGTCAGGATGTCGACCTCACTGCGCAGCGCCTTGAGCTGTTCCTTCTGGCGCACGCCGAAGCGGTGCTCTTCGTCGATGATCACCAGGCCGAGGTTGTTGAACTTGACGTCGCCCTGCAGCAGCTTGTGGGTGCCGATGACGATGTCGACCTTGCCCTCGGCCAGCTGTTGCATGGCGTTCTCGACTTCCTTGGCGCTCTTGAAGCGGCTCATCACCTCGACCCGCACCGGCCAGTCGGCGAAGCGGTCGCGGAAGCTGTTGTAGTGCTGCTGGGCGAGCAGGGTGGTGGGCACCAGCACCGCCACCTGGCGGCCGCTGTGCACGGCGATGAAGGCGGCGCGCATGGCCACCTCGGTCTTGCCGAAGCCGACGTCGCCACAGACCAGGCGGTCCATCGGCTTGGCGGCCAGCATGTCGTCGCGCACCGCATCGATGGCAGCCTGCTGGTCCGGGGTTTCCTCGAACGGGAAGCCGGCACTGAAGGTGGCGTAGTCGGCCAGCGGGTCGGCGAACGCATAGCCTTCGCGGGCGGCGCGGCGGGCATAGATGTCGAGCAGCTCGGCGGCGACGTCGCGAACCTGTTCGGCCGCCTTGCGCTTGGCTTTCTGCCAGGTTTCCGAACCGAGGCGGTGCAACGGTGCCAGGGCGTCGTCGCTGCCGGTGTAGCGGGCGATCAGGTGCAGGCTGGCCACCGGCACATAGAGCTTGGCCTCTTCGGCGTACATCAGGGCGAGGAACTCGGCGGCCTGGCCGTCGAACTCCATGGTCACCAGGCCCAGGTAGCGGCCGACACCGTGGTCGATGTGCACCACAGGCGCGCCTTCACGCAGCTCGGTGAGGTTCTTGATGACGTTATCGCCAGCGTCGCGGGTCTTCTCCCGGCGTCGGCGCTGCATGACGCGCTGGCCGAACAGTGGGCTTTCGGCCACCAGCGCCAGGTCGTCGAGTTGCAGGCCTTCGTCGAGCGGGGCGATGGTGATGCCCAGGCGCTCCTTGCTGGCGGTGAAGGCCGGCCAGCCGTCGACTTCCTTCGGTTTCAGCTTGAGCCGCGCCAGCAGCTCCAGCAGCACTTCGCGGCGCCCGGCGGATTCGGCGCAGAACAGCACCCGGCCCGGATATTCCTCGATGAAACGGCGCAGGGCAGCCAGGGGCTCGCTGGCCTTGGCCTGGATCGCCAGGTCCGGCAGTGGCCGGGCGTCGAAACGGGTACGGCCGACCCCGGGTTCGATGTCGTCCTGGCTGATGACCACGCGCGGCCAGTCTTTCAGGCGGGCGAAGCAGTCTTCCACGGGCAGGAAGATGTCAGCCGGTGGCAGCAGCGGGCGCTCGGGGTCGACGCGGCGCTCTTCGTAGCGGTTGCGGGCGTCGTTCCAGAACTGCTCGGCGGCCTTTTCGATACCGGGCAGGGAGAACACCTGAGTGTCCTGGGGCAGGTAATCGAACAGCGTGGCGCTTTCTTCGAAGAACAGCGGCAGGTAGTACTCGATGCCGGCCGGGGTGATGCCCGACGAGAGGTCCTGATAGATAGGACAACGGCGGAAATCCACGTCGAAGCGCTCGCGGAAGCGGCCGCGGAAGTCGGTGACGGCCTTCTTCTCCAGCGGGAATTCGCGGGCTGGCAGGAGCTTGATCGACTCGACCTTGTCGATGGAGCGCTGGGTTTCCGGGTCGAAGGTGCGCAGGGTTTCGATTTCGTCGTCGAACAGGTCGATGCGGAAGGGCTGCGAGCTGCCCATGGGGAACAGGTCGATCAGAGCGCCGCGGACCGCGAATTCGCCGTGCTCGTAGACCGTGTCGACGCAGCGGTAGCCGGCGGCTTCGAGGCGGGTGCGCATGTCGTCGACATCCAGCTTCTGGCCGACATCCAGCACCAGGCTCGACCCCAGCAGGAAGCGCGTCGGCGCCAGGCGGTGCAGGGCGGTGGTGATCGGCACCACCAGCACGCCGTGCTTGAGTTCCGGCAGGCGGTACAGGGCCGAGATGCGCTGGGAGATGATGTCCTGGTGTGGCGAAAACAGGTCGTAGGGCAGGGTTTCCCAGTCCGGGAAGTGCAGCACGGGCAGGCCGGGGGCGAAGAAGCTCAGCTCCTGCTCCAGGCGCTCGGCGCTCTGGCTGTCGGCGGTCAGCAGCAGGGTGAAGCGCTTGGCGCTGCTGGCGGCTTCGGCAATCGCCAGGCTCAGTGCGGCGCCGGGCAGGTTGCCCCAGTGTTGTTTTCCGGCGCTGGCCGGCAGGGACGGGAGGCTCAGTACGGAAGCGGTCGTTGCAGACACAGGCGGCTCACGGTCATGGCACGGGTCGGGGATTGTAGCGGGCGAGGGCGCCAGCTGTCAGTCGCGACAGGTGTGCATTGCTCCCGCCTGCGTGCGCCGTCATAATGTAGCCCCTTTTTTCAGCCCCTACATGTGGAAGGTACTGCCCGTGACTCAGAAGCCCGACCAGTGTCTCGGTGAGTGGATCGATCGTGAAGCCCTCGCGGAAGCGATGATTCCGATGATTGGCCAGCTCTACCGTAACAACAGCGTGGTCACCTCTATCTACGGACGTGGTCTGATCAACCGTTCGGTGATCGACATTCTCAAGGCCCATCGTTTCGCCCGTCATCGCCTGGCCAACGACGCCGAGCTGTCGGTGCACGATACCTTTCCGATCCTCAAGGCCATGAGCGAGCTCAAGCTGGGCGCCGCGTCGGTCGATCTGGGCAAGATGGCCGGCAAGTTCAAGGCCGAAGGCAATGGCCGCAGCGTCGAGCAGTTCGTCAAGGATGAGCTGGCTGATGTCGTTGGCAAGCAGAACGGCGCCGGCCGCGAAGGCACTGACGTCGTCCTGTACGGTTTCGGTCGCATCGGCCGCCTGCTGGCACGCATCCTGATCGAGAAGACCGGTGGTGGCGACGGCCTGCGCCTGCGTGCCATCGTCGTGCGCAAGGGGGCGAGCAACGATTTGGTCAAGCGCGCCAGCCTGCTGCGTCGCGATTCGGTGCATGGCAAGTTCGACGGCACCATCACCATCGACGAAGAAAACAACACCCTGACCGCCAACGGCAACCTGATCCAGGTGATCTACGCCAAGGACCCGAAGGAAGTCGACTACACCCAGTACGGCATCAAGAACGCCCTGCTGGTCGACAACACCGGCGTCTGGCGTGATGCCGAGGGCCTGGGCCAACACCTGGCCTGCCCGGGTGTCGACCGCGTGGTGCTGACCGCACCGGGCAAGGGCGCGCTGAAGAACATCGTGCATGGCATCAACCATGGCGAAATCACCGACGAAGACAAGATCATCTCCGCCGCTTCCTGCACCACCAACGCCATCGTGCCGGTGCTCAAGGCAGTCAATGATCAGTACGGCATCGTCAACGGTCACGTGGAAACCGTGCACAGCTACACCAACGACCAGAACCTGATCGACAACTTCCACAAGGGCAGTCGTCGTGGTCGCAGTGCCGCGCTGAACATGGTGATCACCGAGACCGGCGCCGCCACCGCTGCCGCCAAGGCGCTGCCGGTGCTGAAAGGCAAGCTGACCGGTAATGCGATCCGCGTTCCGACGCCGAACGTGTCCATGGCCATTCTCAACCTGAACCTGGAGAAGGCCACCACCCGCGAGGAAATCAACGAGTACCTGCGCCAGATGGCCATGCACTCCGACCTGCAGAAGCAGATCGATTTCGTCAGCTCCCAGGAAGTGGTATCGACCGACTTCGTCGGCTCGCGCCATGCCGGTGTGGTGGATGCCGAGGCGACGATCGCCAACGACAACCGTGTCGTGCTGTACGTCTGGTACGACAACGAGTTCGGCTACAGCTGCCAGGTCGTTCGCGTGATGGAAGACATGGCCGGGGTCAACCCGCCAGCGTTCCCCCGCTAAGCGGTAGGGGTCCAAAAAACGGGAGCTTCGGCTCCCGTTTTTCATCCTCAATCTTTCAGCAGGTCGGTGCGCAAGGCATCCGACAGCCCTTGCGGTTTCAGCCAGAGACCCAGGTAGGCATCCGCCAGCGCCGGATTGGCGCTGCTGAACACCACCTCGCCATTGCGCTCCAGGTTCATGCCGCGCTCGCCGCGGTAGTTGAGCGCATAACGATCCTTCGGGCGGATATTCTCGAAGCGGCTGTGCAAGGCATCCAGTTCGCTGCGCAGTGCCTCCAGTTCGGCGGCGCCCTGCTGTCGGCGCAGCGTGACCCAGGCTGCCTCTATCACGTCTTTTCGATCAATGTTGCGCAGGTAATAGAGCTCCAGGCGCTTGTCGCCTCGCTCGGCCAGTGCCTGTGAGGCGCTGATCCCGGGTTCTGCGTACAGCGCGGCGACATAGACGTCTACCCACAGGTAGACCAGCACGGACTGATTCTTTCGCTCCAGGCAGCGTTGTTCCGCGCAGTGCTCCGAGGGAAAGGCGGCCTCGCGCAGACGTGCCGTGTCGGCCAGCAGAGCCGGGCTTTGAGCAAGCAGGATAAGTAATGCGTATGCGCGAAGCATCATGAAATTCCGATGGGTGTAAATGCCGCTATTTCGCCTGCCCAATGCTTGTGGTCAAGCGGGTCTCTGTTGCTCTCTGTTACGGAAAGTTCAAAAAAAGCAAGTGCTTGGGTGGCCAGTGAGGCCTGGGCGTCTTTATAATCGGGCGGATTTGTTACCCGTGTCGGACATCATAACTCTTGCCAGGAACGCTTCTGGCAAGGGGCCGTCATTCGGTTCGTGAAGCGTCCCGCGTATTCTAAAAAGCTTTATAAATCAGTGGTTAGGCAAACCTATGATCAAAATAAAACATGGGCTCGATTTGCCCATAACCGGCGCGCCGGTGCAGCGTATAGAAGCCGCAAGGCCCGTGCGCAGCGTCGCCGTCATAGGCTTCGATTATCACGGCATGAAGCCGACCATGGAGGTTCAGGTCGGTGATCGGGTCAAGCTGGGGCAGGTCCTCTTTTCCGACAAGAAGCTGCCTGGGGTCAACTACACGGCTCCCGGAGCCGGTGTCATCAGCGCGATCCATCGCGGCGAAAAGCGGGTGCTGCAATCGGTGGTCATCGACCTCGAGGGTGATGACCAGCTGACCTTCGCCCAATACCCCGTGAGCGAACTGGCCACCCTGAGCGATTCGAGCATTCGCGAAAACCTGCAGCAGTCCGGATTGTGGACAGCACTGCGCAGCCGCCCGTTCAGCCAGGTTCCAGCGATCGACGCGGTACCCAGCTCGATTTTCGTGACGGCGATCGATACCCATCCGCTGGCAGCCGATCCCGCCGTGGTAATTGCCGACCATGCCGCTGATTTCGAAAACGGCCTGACCGTTCTGAGTGGTCTCGCCAAGGTGTTCCTGTGCAAGGCGCCACAGGCCAGCCTGCCGGGCGAACAGTTGGAAAAGGTGCAGGTAGAGGCTTTCGCCGGTCCGCATCCCGCAGGCCTGGCCGGGACCCACATTCATTTTCTCGATCCGGTCAATGCCACCAAGAGTGTGTGGTCGATCGGATACCAGGACGTGATCGCTATTGGCAAGCTGTTCACCACGGGGCACCTGTGGGTGGATCGCGTGGTGTCCTTGGCTGGCCCGGTGGTGACAGAGCCGCGCCTGCTGCGCACGCGCCTGGGGGCCAACCTGGACGAACTGACCGCCGGTCAGTTGGAAACTGGATACAATCGTGTGGTTTCCGGCTCGGTCCTCGGTGGGCGGACCGCCCGTGGTGCGTTCGCCTACCTGGGGCGCTACCACCAGCAGGTGTCGTGCCTGGCCGAGGGCACCGACCGCGAGATGCTGCACTACCTGCGTGCTGGCGTTAACAAGCACTCGGTGCTGAACATCTTCGTGTCCAAGCTGATGGCCGCCAAGACATTCGCCTTCTCCACCACCACCAATGGCAGCCCGCGTGCGATGGTGCCGGTGGGCAACTACGAAGCGGTCATGCCGCTGGACATCCTGGCGACCCAACTGCTGCGTTATCTGATCGTCGGCGACACCGAGATGGCGCAGAAACTCGGTTGCCTCGAGCTCGACGAAGAGGATCTGGCGCTGTGCACCTATGTGTGCGCCGGCAAGTATGAATATGGTCCGATCCTGCGGGACAACCTCAGCCGTATCGAGAAGGAGGGTTAAACCGTGGGTATTCGCGCATTGCTCGACAAGATCGAGCACAACTTCGAGAAGGGCGGCAAGTACGAGAAGTGGTATGCCTTGTACGAGGCTGTCGACACCTTCTTCTATCGCCCTGGCAGCGTGACCAAGACCACCGCTCACGTGCGCGACGGCATCGACCTCAAGCGCATGATGATCACCGTCTGGCTGTGCACCTTCCCGGCGATGTTCTTCGGCATGTGGAACACCGGTTACCAGGCCAACCTGATCTTCGCCCAGAGCCCTGAGCTGCTGGCTGCGCAAGAGGGATGGCGCTTCGCCCTGATCGGCTCGCTGGCCGGTTTCGATCCGAACAGCCTGTGGGACAACTTCATTCAGGGTGCGGCCTATTTCCTGCCTGTCTATGCGGTGACGTTCATCGTGGGCGGTTTCTGGGAAGTGCTGTTCGCCTCGATCCGCAAGCATGAAGTCAACGAAGGTTTCTTCGTCACCTCGGTGCTGTTCGCGCTGATCCTGCCGCCAAGCATTCCGCTGTGGCAGGTGGCCCTGGGTATCAGCTTCGGCGTGGTGATCGGTAAGGAAGTGTTTGGCGGTACCGGCAAGAACTTCCTCAACCCGGCGCTGACCGGTCGTGCGTTCCTGTTCTTCGCCTACCCGGCGCAAATGTCCGGTGACGCGGTATGGACCTCCGTGGATGGTTTCGCTGGTGCCACGTCGCTGAGTCTGGCGGCCTCGGGCGGCATCGAAAACATCGTGAACAATGGCATCACCTGGATGGATGCCTTCATCGGCACCATGCATGGCTCCCTGGGCGAGACCAGCACGCTGGCCATCCTGATCGGCGGAGCGGTACTGCTGATGACGAAGATCGCCTCGTGGCGCATCGTCGCAGGCGTCATGCTCGGCATGATCGGCCTGAGCACGCTGTTCAACCTGCTGGGCTCGGCGACCAACCCGTTGTTCGCCATGCCCTGGTACTGGCACCTGGTGGTCGGTGGTTTCGCGTTCGGCATGATCTTCATGGCCACTGACCCGGTGTCCGCTTCCATGACCAATACCGGCAAGTGGATCTTCGGCGCCCTGATTGGCGTGATGGTGGTGTTGATTCGTGTCGTCAACCCGGCATTCCCCGAGGGCATGATGCTGGCGATTCTGTTCGCCAACCTGTTCGCACCGCTGATCGACCACTTCGTCGTTCAAGCCAATATCAAGCGGAGGCTGGCACGCAATGTCTAGTCAAAAAGAATCCACCGCTCGCACGCTGACCGTCGCTCTGCTGGTCTGCCTGGTGTGCTCGGTGTTCGTGGCCGGTGCAGCGATCGCGCTCAGACCGACCCAAGTGGAAAACCGCCTGCTCGACAAGCAGCGCAGCATCCTGGCGATTGCCGGGCTGGGCGAGGCGAACATGAGCGGCGCTGAGGTAAAGGCATTGTTCGATGAGCGCATCAGCGCCCGCGTGGTCGATCTGGACAACGGTACGTTCAGCGATGCGCAGGATCCGCTGACCTTCGATCCGCTGGTCGCAGCCAAAGACCCGCAGCAGTCCGAAGCCCTCAGTGGTAGCGAGGACATCGCCTCCATCAAACGTCGCGAGAACCTCACCACCGTTTACCTGGTCGAGCGTGATGGCGAGCTGGAAACCCTGATCCTGCCCGTGCGTGGTTACGGCCTGTGGTCGACCCTGCATGGTTTCATGGCGCTCAAGGGTGACCTGAACACCATTGCCGGTTTCGGTTTCTACCAGCACGCCGAGACGCCTGGTCTGGGTGGCGAAGTGGATAATCCGAAGTGGCGGAGCCTGTGGCCAGGCAAGACCCTGTACAACGAGCAGGGCGATCTGGTCATTCGGATCATCAAAGGTAACGTCGATGCGCAGAGCTCGCAGGCGACTCATCAGGTCGATGGCCTGGCGGGTGCGACTCTGACCCAGAACGGCGTGAACAATCTTTTGCACTTCTGGCTTGGTGAGAACGGCTTCGCCCGTTTCCTGACCAATCTGCAGAAAGGGGAGGCCTGATCATGTCGCAGCCAACCATCAAAGAAGTCCTGCTTAATCCGCTCTTCAATAACAACCCCATCGGCCTGCAGATCCTCGGTATCTGCTCGGCCCTGGCGGTGACCTCGAACCTGAAGACCGCGCTGGTGATGTCCATCGCGCTGACGCTGGTGACCGGTTTCTCCAACCTGTTCATTTCGATGATTCGCAGCCAGATCCCGAGCTCGATCCGCATGATCGTGCAGATGGTGATCATCGCGTCCCTGGTGATCGTGGTCGATCAGATTCTCAAGGCCTATGCCTACAGCCTGTCCAAGCAGCTGTCGGTATTCGTCGGCCTGATCATCACCAACTGTATCGTCATGGGCCGTGCCGAAGCCTTCGCCATGCAGAACCCGCCGATGCTGTCGTTCTTCGACGGTATCGGCAATGGCCTGGGTTACAGCGCCATGCTGATCGTGCTGGGTATCGTCCGGGAGTTGTTCGGTGCCGGCAAACTGATGGGCTACACCATCATCCCGGTGGTCAATGACGGTGGCTGGTACCAGCCCAACGGCATGCTGCTGCTGCCGCCTTCGGCGTTCTTCCTGATCGGCCTGTTCATCTGGGCGCTGCGTAGCTGGAAGAAAGATCAGGTCGAGAAGCCGAGCTTCAAGATGGCACCTCAGGTTTCCAACAAGGAGGCCTACTGATGGAACACTATCTCAGCCTGATGGCCAAGGCCGTGTTCGTCGAGAACATGGCGCTGGCCTTCTTCCTTGGCATGTGTACCTTCATCGCCATTTCCAAGAAGGTGGAAACGGCCATTGGCCTCGGCATCGCCGTGGTGGTGGTGCAGGTCATCACCGTGCCGGCCAACAATCTGATCTACGCCTACCTGCTCAAGGATGGCGCACTGGCCTGGGCCGGCCTGCCGGACGTGGACCTGAGCTTCCTCGGTCTGCTCAGCTACATCGGTGTGATTGCGGCCATCGTGCAGATTCTCGAGATGCTCCTCGACAAGTACGTACCGGCGCTCTACAACGCGCTCGGTGTGTTCCTGCCGCTGATCACGGTGAACTGCGCCATCATGGGCGGCACCCTGTTCATGGTCGAGCGTGATTACAACCTGGCGGAAAGTACCGTGTATGGCTTCGGCTCCGGTCTTTCCTGGGCGCTGGCGATCGCTGCGCTGGCAGGCATCCGCGAGAAGCTCAAGTACAGTGACGTACCCGACGGCCTGCAGGGCCTGGGTATCACCTTCATCACCATCGGTCTGATGTCGCTTGGCTTCATGTCCTTCTCCGGCGTGCAGTTGTAAGGAAGGAATGAACAGATGAACTATGAAATCTTTCTGGCGATCGGCATGTTCACGGCCATCGTCCTGGCGCTGGTGCTGATCATTCTGGTAGCGCGTGCCAAGCTGGTTTCCAGCGGTGACGTGAACATCGAGATCAACGGCGAACGCACCATCGTGGTACCAGCCGGCGGCAAGCTGCTGCAGACCCTGGCGGCGAACAACGTGTTCCTGTCTTCGGCCTGTGGCGGCGGCGGCACTTGTGCACAGTGCAAGTGCATCGTCGAGAGCGGTGGTGGCGAGATGCTGTCCACCGAGGAATCGCACTTCACCAAGCGCGAGGCCCGGGAGGGCTGGCGCCTGTCCTGCCAGACCGCGGTCAAGCAGGACATGAAGATCGAGGTACCCGAAGAAGTATTCGGCGTGAAGAAATGGGAGTGCACCGTTGAGTCCAACCCCAACGTGGCCACTTTCATCAAGGAGCTGACCCTGAAGCTGCCGGAGGGCGAGAACGTCGATTTTCGCGCGGGTGGCTATGTGCAGCTGGAGTGCCCGCCGCACACGGTGAACTACAAGGACTTCGACATTCAGGAGGAGTACCGCGGCGACTGGGACAAGTTCAACCAGTGGAAGTACGTGTCCAAGGTCGACGAGACCGTGATTCGTGCCTACTCCATGGCCAACTACCCGGAAGAGCGCGGCATCGTCAAATTCAACATTCGTATCGCTTCGCCACCTCCAGGCAAGGACGATCTGCCACCAGGCAAGATGTCTTCCTATGTGTTCAGCCTGAAGCCGGGCGACAAGATCACCGTGTACGGCCCCTTCGGTGAATTCTTCGCCAAGGACACCGATGCCGAGATGGTCTTCATCGGTGGTGGTGCGGGCATGGCCCCGATGCGTTCGCACATCTTCGACCAGCTCAAGCGCCTGAAGTCGACGCGCAAGATCAGCTTCTGGTACGGCGCGCGCTCCATGCGCGAAGCCTTCTACACCGAAGAGTACGACCAGCTGCAGGCGGAGAACCCGAATTTCCAGTGGCACCTGGCGTTGTCCGATCCGCAGCCGGAGGACAACTGGAGCGGTCTCAAGGGGTTCATCCACAACGTGCTGTTCGAGAACTACCTCAAGGATCACCCAGCTCCCGAGGATTGCGAGTTCTACATGTGCGGCCCGCCCATGATGAACGCCGCCGTCATCAAGATGCTGGTCGACCTCGGCGTCGAGCAGGAGAACATCCTGCTTGACGACTTCGGCGGCTGATCCGTTGCTGACACACTACGCTGCACTCCGGCCCGTTATCGCTGTCGCCTTGTCGACAGCCTTAACGGGCTGCTGGTTTTCTGAGCGCATCGAAACGTTCGGCGGCCCGACCATGGGCAGCACCTATTCCGTGAAGTACGTTCGGACCGACGCGGTGGCGCCTGCGGCAGTGCTCAAGGCCGAGACCGAGGCCATACTGGCCGAGCTCGATGCCCAGGTATCGACCTATCGCCCCGACTCGCTGATCGAACGCTTCAACGAGGCGCCTGCGGGCACCTGTCAGCCCATGCCGCAAGGGGTACTGGATCTGGTCAGCGCCGGTGATCGGCTGCACCGCGAGAGCGAAGGGGCATTCGACCTGACCCTCGAACCGTTGCTCAACCTGTGGGGATTCGGCCCCAAGGCGAAGGGGGAAGCGGTACCGAGCGCCGATCAGTTGGCCGAGACGCTTCAGCGTATCGGTCAGCATCATCTGCGCATCGATGGACAGCGCCTGTGCAAGGATGCGGACGTCGAAGTGGATTTCAACAGTATCGCGGCCGGTTATGCGGTCGACCGCATCATCGATCGGCTCGGCGAGCTCGGGGTGCGGAGCTACCTGGTGGAAGCCACTGGCGAGTTGAAGGCTGCCGGTCTCAAGCCGGACGGCAGTCACTGGCGCATCGGGCTCGAAGCGCCACGGGCCGACCAGCGTGTCGCGCAGCGTATCGTGAAACTTGATGGCTACGGTATTTCCACATCCGGCGACTACCGCAACTATTTCGAAGAAAATGGTCATCGGTACTCCCATACCCTCAATCCGCTGACCGGATTGCCGGTGGACCACAGGCTCGCGGCCGTCACGGTGGCCGATCCATCGACCTTACGCGCCGATGGGTTGTCTACCCTATTGATGGTACTGGGGCCGGATGCGGGCATGGCGTTCGCCGAGCGTAACGCTATCGCGGCCTTTTTCGTGACGCGTGAGGGCGACGGTTTCGTCACACGCACGACTGCTGAATTCGAGCGGCTATTCGCCGCGGGAGATGAGCAATGACTTTCTTGGTGGTTTTTCTCGTCATGGTGCTGGTTGTCGGCATGATGGCGATCGGTGTGATCATGGGCCGCAAGCCGATTGCCGGCTCCTGCGGCGGTATCGCCAATCTCGGGATCGAGAAGGAATGCTCGATTTGCGGGGGCAGCCGGGAGAAGTGCGAAGAGGTCAATCGCGACAAGACCGATGCACCGAGCACCGACTTGGCTTACGACGCGAGCAAACGCTGATCGAGTCGGTATAGATTGACAGCCGGTACGCACCATTCGCGGCCGGCCCTGCCGAGGGTGCGCCACAAGCGCTCCGGCCTGATCTGAGGAGTAAACATGGCGGTCTACAACTACGATGTAGTGGTATTGGGCTCAGGCCCGGCGGGAGAGGGGGCTGCGATGAACGCGGCCAAGGCCGGGCGCAAGGTGGCAGTGGTCGACAGCCGCCGTGAGGTCGGGGGCAACTGCACCCACCTGGGGACCATCCCCTCCAAGGCACTGCGTCACTCGGTGCGGCAGATCATGCAGTTCAACACCAACCCGATGTTCCGCCAGATCGGCGAGCCGCGCTGGTTCTCCTTCCCCGATGTGCTCAAGAGCGCCGAGCGGGTGATCGCCAAGCAGGTGACCTCGCGCACCGGCTATTACGCCCGCAACCGCATCGACGTGTTCTGTGGCACCGGCAGCTTCGCCGACGAGCAGACCATCGAGGTGGTGTGCCCCAATGGCGTGGTGGAAACCCTGGTGGCCAAGCAGGTCATCATCGCCACCGGCTCGCGCCCGTATCGCCCGGCCGATATCGACTTCAACCACCCGCGTGTCTACGACAGCGACACCATCCTGACCCTCAGCCACACGCCGCGTCGCCTGATCATCTACGGCGCCGGGGTGATCGGCAGCGAATACGCCTCGATCTTCAGCGGCCTGGGCGTGCTGGTCGACCTGATCGACAACCGCGACCAGTTGCTCAGCTTCCTCGATTCGGAAATCTCCGACGCCCTGAGCTACCACCTGCGCACCAACAACGTGCTGATTCGTCACAACGAGGAGTACGAGCGCATCGAAGGCCTGGACAACGGGGTGATCCTGCACCTGAAGTCCGGCAAGAAGATCAAGGCGGACGCGCTGCTGTGGTGCAACGGGCGTACCGGCAACACCGACAAGCTGGGCCTGGAAAACATCGGCATCAAGGTCAACAGCCGGGGCCAGGTGCAGGTCGACGAGCACTACCGCACCGAGGTCGCCAATATCTATGCCGCCGGTGACGTGATCGGCTGGCCGAGCCTGGCCAGTGCCGCGGCCGACCAGGGCCGTTCGGCCGCCGGCAGCATTGTCGACAACGGCAGCTGGCGCGTCGTCGATGACATCCCGACCGGTATCTACACCATTCCGGAGATCAGCTCGATCGGCAAGAACGAGCACGAGCTGACCATGGCCAAGGTGCCTTACGAAGTGGGCAAGGCCTTCTTCAAGAGCATGGCCCGTGCGCAGATCTCCCACGAACCGGTGGGCATGCTGAAGATTCTCTTCCACCGTGAAACCCTGGAAGTGCTCGGCGTGCACTGCTTCGGCTACCAGGCTTCGGAGATCGTGCACATCGGTCAGGCGATCATGAACCAGAAGGGCGAGGCGAATACCCTCAAGTATTTCGTCAACACCACCTTCAACTACCCGACCATGGCCGAGGCCTATCGGGTGGCCGCGTTCGACGGTCTCAACCGGCTTTTTTGAGCGGCTCCGACCGGTGGCCTGAGCCGGTCGGGGAGGACCCGTTCAGCAACTCCCGCGACTGGCGCTGGCCTAACCGGGAGAGTTTCTGACCAGGCGCGACGCAGTAACGAAAAACCGGCCCATGGGGCCGGTTTTTTTATTGCGCGGTTTTCGCGGGTCAGGGCTGCAGAGTTGCCACCGCCAGGCCGGGGAAGTCAGTGATGATACTGTCGGCGCCGAAGTCGGCCAGGCGGCGCATCAGCGCGGGCTCGTTGACGGTCCAGACCGACACATGCAGCCCTTCCTTCTGCGCCTTGAGCAGGCGTTCGGGGGTGCACAGCGTCCAGTTCAGTGCGAGCAGGTCGCAGCCGTAGTGCCGCGCCACCTTGATCGGGTCGAGCCAGGCGTATTCGGCCACCAGCCCACGGGACAGGTGCGGCGTGTGGCGCTGCAGGGCGCTGAGCACTTCGCGGGAGCTGGAGGTCACGGTGATCTTGTCGGTGATGCCGTGGCGTTCGGTCAGCGCGGCGATGGCTTCGACCGTGCGCGCGGCGCGAACCTTCGAGGCGCTCTTGACCTCGAGCTGCCAGTGCTCGAAATCGCAACGTTCGAACAGTTCGTCCAGGCGCGGGATGGGGCAGGGCGCCTTCCAGCCGGGGCCACCCTTGCGGGCGTCATAGCCCACCAGGTCGGCGGCATCGTGTTCGACCACCTTGCCGCGGTGGCCCGTGGTGCGTTTGAGCGTCGGGTCGTGGATGACCATCAGGTCGCCGTCGCGCGACAGGTGCAGGTCCAGCTCGCAGCGGCGCACGCCATGTTCCAGGCAGCGCTGAAAGCTGGTCAGGGTGTTTTCCGGTGCTTCGCCTTTGGCGCCTCGATGGCCATAGATCTGGGTCACGGTTGCTCCTTGCTGGGCGTCACTGCGCGTGGCTGGTGATGGCGCACGCTGTTGATCACATGGTCGTATTCGAAATACACGCTGAAGTCGCGGTAGTCCCAGCGGGTAATGGGCGGCTGCCCGACGGCGGGGTGCTCCTGGTCGGCCAGCCCGTGGCGCTCGAGCACCGCGCGGCGCGATTCGCCCAGACGCGGCAAGTCCTGGAGGTCGGCACCTTGCTGGCCGACGGGAATCTGCAGGGTGTCGGCGGTGGCGTACAGCGGCAGGAGCAGGGCGAGTAGCGGCAAGAGGCGTGGCATGGCGGTTCCCATCAGTTTTCTCGGGCCTGGCGACGTTCCAGGGCCTGGCGCTGAAGGATATGCCGCGCCAGCAGTTGCCGCTGTGCGTCGGTCAACGCTTCGAACGCCGCGCCGATGTCGAACTGCTGATCGGGGCGAGTGCGGCAGTGGATGACCTTGGCGCGCAGCAGCAGGCCGAGGGCCTGGGGCATGAGCACCATCTTGATCGCCAGGTGGGTGCCGACCGCGACCTGTTGCGGGCTGTTGAAGCTGACCCCGCCTTCGGACAGGCTCACGCGTTTGGGCGGGCCGATATCGCGCAGCAGGCTCTGGGCGACCGCCTGGCCGAGCAGGTCGATGCGCTTGTTCATGACTTTCAGGTAGTTGGCCAGCGTGCGGTCGCGTTCGCTGATATGCCGCAGCAGGTGCTGCGACTCGAAGTCCATCAGGTGCAGGTCGCTGAGCAGGTTGAACAGCGGGGAGCTGTCCTGGAGTTCATCACTGGCAAGCGCTTCGGCGCTGGACAAGGGGGTGAAATCCAGTGCGATCGTATCGTCGATACGATAGTATTCGCGGCGGTCATCTTCATCGTGAGTCGACATGGCGAACCCAGGGCTGCGGTGATGGTCTGAGTGTATCAGGCCGTCGAAACGCGTAGCGAGAGTCTGGCTCTGTCGTTTTTGGCGGCCTTGACGGTCGCTTGCCTGGCGCCACCACACGGACGTTCCTTTCCCCCTCGAACCAGCCTCGATATGTTCAGACCTCTGTTTGTTTACATCGGCATGCGCTACACGCGTGCCAAACGCCGCAACCACTTCGTGTCATTCATTTCCCTGACCTCGATGATCGGCCTGGCCCTGGGGGTGCTGGTGATGATCCTGGTGCTGTCGGTGATGAATGGCTTCGACCATGAGATGCGCACCCGCGTGCTGGGCATGGTGCCCCATGCCACGATCGAGAGCCCGACGCCGATCAAGGATTGGCGGGCCCTGGGTGATGAAGCGCTGAAACACCCGCAAGTCGTGGCCGTGGCCCCGTTCAGCCAGATGCAGGGGCTGTTGACCAACGACGGCAAGGTGCAGAAGGTTTTGATCAACGCCGTCGACCCCGCGGAAGAAGCCAAGGTGTCGATCATCGGCGACTTCTTCCAGCAGGGCAGCTTGCAGGCCCTGCAACCCCGCGAGTTCGGCATCGTCATGGGCGACAAGGCCGCGGCCAAGCTCGGCGTTGGCATTGGTGACAAGGTGACCTTCGTCGCACCCGAGGTCACCGTGACCCCGGCGGGCATGTTCCCGCGCCTCAAGCGGTTCACCGTGGTCGGCATCTTCCACGTGGGCGCTGGCGAGATCGACGGTTTCCTGGCCATGGCCCACGTCCAGGACCTGGCTCGCCTGCAGCGCTGGCAGGGTGATCAGGTGCAGGGTATCCGCCTCAAGTTCGATGACCTGTTCCAGGCACCGCGTACTGCCTGGGAACTGGCGCAGACCCTGGGCGACCGCGAGTACCACGCCCGCGATTGGACCCGTACCCACGGCAACCTGTACCAGGCGATCCGCATGGAAAAAGCCATGATCGGCCTGCTCCTGCTGCTGATCGTCGCGGTGGCCGCGTTCAACATCATTTCCACGCTGGTGATGGTGGTCACCGACAAGAAGGGCGACATCGCGATCCTGCGCACCCTGGGGGCCACGCCGCGCCAGATCATGGCGATCTTCATGGTCCAGGGCACCGTGATCGGCGTGTTCGGCACGGCCATCGGCGCGTGCCTGGGCATCCTGGCGGCCCTCAATATCAGCGCCATGATCGCGGCGCTGGAGAGCGTGCTGGGCATCAAATTCCTCAATGCCGACGTCTATTTCATCGATTACCTGCCGTCGCAACTGATGTGGGCCGACGTCCTGCAAGTCTGCGGCGCGGCCCTGGTCCTGAGTTTCCTCGCCACTCTTTATCCGGCCTGGCGCGCGGCGCGCACCCAGCCCGCGGAGGCACTGCGTTATGAGTAAGCAAACCCTGCACGATGGCGCCGTCCTGAGCTGCCGCAACCTGGGCAAGAGTTACGACGAAGGCCCGCAGTCGGTGGTCGTGCTGGACAGCCTGGAGCTGGAGCTGCACCCCGGTGAGCGGGTCGCCATCGTCGGCAGTTCCGGCTCGGGCAAGAGTACCCTGCTGAACATGCTGGGCGGCCTCGACACCCCGAGCACCGGCAGTGTGTGGCTGGCGGGCGAGGAGCTGTCGGCGCTCAACGAGAAACAGCGCGGTCTGCTGCGCAACCGCGCGCTGGGCTTCGTCTACCAGTTTCACCACCTGCTGCCGGAGTTCACCGCACTGGAGAACGTGTGCATGCCGCTGCTGATCGGCAAGACCCCGATCAGCGAGGCCCGCCAGCGCGCCACCGCGCTGCTGGAGCGTGTCGGACTGGGCCATCGCCTGGCGCACAAGCCGGCGGAGCTGTCCGGTGGCGAGCGTCAGCGCGTGGCCATCGCCCGGGCGCTGGTCAACCAGCCGGGCCTGGTGCTACTGGATGAACCGACCGGTAACCTCGACCACCACACCGCCCAGGGCATTCAGGACCTGATGAAGGAGCTGAGCAGCGCCTCGCAGACCGCGTTCCTGGTGGTGACCCACGACCTGGAGCTGGCGCAGAAGATGGACCGCGTGCTGCGCCTGGAAGACGGCAAGCTGGTGGCCGCCTGATGTTCCGTCCCCTCAGCATCTTCATCGGCACGCGGTATACGCGGGCCAAGCGACGCAACCATTACATTTCCTTCATCTCCCTGACCTCGATGATCGGTCTGTCCCTGGGCGTGCTGGCGATGATCGTGGTGCTGTCGGTGATGAACGGTTTCCAGAAGGAAATGAGTTCGCGCATCCTCGGTATGGTGCCCCATGCCAGCATCAGCGGGATGAAGCCCCTGGATGACTGGAAGGTCGTCGCCGAGGCCGCACTCAAGCACCCGCAAGTCGTGGCGGCCGCGCCCTTCGCCGAGCTGGAGGGCATGCTGTCCTACCGCGGCGGCATGCAGCCGATCCAGTTGCAGGGCGTCGACCCGGCGCTGGAATCGCAGGTCTCGATCATCGACCAGCACATGGTGCAGGGCAGCCTCAGCGACTTGCGCGAAGGCGAGTTCGGGGTGGTGATCGGCGAGATTACGGCCCGGCGTTTCCAACTGAAGCTGGGTGACAAGCTGGCGCTGATCGTGCCGGAGCTGAGCTCCGTGCCGGGTGGCATCACGCCGCGCATGCAGCGCATCAACGTGGTGGGCATCTTCAAGGTGGGCGCCGAACTCGACAGCTCCCTGGCCCTGCTCAACGTCGCCGACGCCGCGCACATCCAGCGCATGCAGCCCGGCCAGGTGGCCAGCGTACGGTTGAAACTGAAGGACCTCTACCAGGCACCGCAGGTGTCGGCGGCGGTGGCAGCCGACCTGGGCGAGGGCTACCGCGCCAGTGACTGGACCCTGACCCAGGGCAGCCTGTTCAGCGCGATGAAGATGGAGAAGACCATGATCGGCCTGCTCCTGCTGCTGATCGTCGCCGTGGCGGCCTTCAACATCATCGCCACCCTGATCATGGTGGTGTCCGATAAGGGCGCGGACATCGCCATCCTGCGGACTCTGGGGGCCACGCCCGGCCAGATCATGGGGGTCTTCATGGTGCAGGGTACGGTCATCGGCCTGATCGGCACCGCCGTCGGCGGCGTCCTCGGCGTGCTGGCAGCGCTGAACGTCAGTCAACTGGTGGGCTGGATCGAGCGCCTCAGCGGCCAGCAGGTGCTGAGTTCGGATGTCTACTTCATCAGCAACCTGCCTTCCGACCTGCAGGGCATGGACGTGCTGTTGATCTGCAGCGCGGCCCTGAGCCTGAGCTTCCTGGCCACGCTGTACCCGTCCTGGCGGGCGTCGCGCATCCAGCCGGCCGAGGCCCTGCGCTACGAGTGATGGGCGCATGACGACCACAAAAGCCGCTACCCCGTAGCGGCTTTTTCGTTTCAGCGGGACGCGCACCCCGTCGCGTTCCCGTTTGCGCTGCGCCATCGGTTGCGCTTAGGGTGAACGGGCGCTGCCGATACCATCGGCGTTTCGCTATCTCGACGGGCTCCCAGGGACGGGAGCCGGGAGCATGACATGCGTACAGGGATGTTCGCGTTCGTGGCAGGCCTGCTCCTGCTGCGTTTCCTGCCGGCGTTGCCGCCGGCCTGGGTGCTGTGGCTGATGCCGGTGCTCGGGCTGATGCTGCTGCCGTTTCGTGTCTACCCGCTGGCCCTGTTTCTGTTTGGCCTGACCTGGGCCTCTTTCTCCGCCCAGTCGGCCCTGGATGACCGCCTGGCTCCGGCGCTGGACGGGCGCACGCTCTGGGTGCAGGGCACGGTGGTGGGGTTGCCGGATACCCGCGACGGGCTGGTTCGTTTTCAACTGGAGGGCGCGACATCGCGGCGCGCCAGCCTGCCCAATACCCTGCGCCTGACTTGGTACGGCGGGCCGTCGCTACGGGGTGGCGAGACCTGGCGGCTGGTCGTGCGCTTGAAGCGCCCCCATGGCCTGGTCAATCCCCAGTCGTTCGATTACGAGGCCTGGCTACTGGCGCGTCGGCTCGGTGCAACCGGTACGGTGAAAAGTGGCGAGCGCCTTCACGAGGCGCGGGGCGGCGGCGCCTGGCGCGATGCCCTGCGGCAGCAGGTGCTGGCGACGCCCGCCCACGGCCGTGAAGGGGCGATCGCGGCGCTGGTGCTGGGCGATGGCTCGGGGTTGTCGGTGGCCGACTGGCGGGTGCTGCAGGACACCGGGACGGTGCACCTGCTGGTCATTTCCGGGCAGCACATCAGCCTGGTGGCCGGTCTGATCTATGGCCTGATCGCCGGGCTGGCGCGCCTCGGGTGGTGGCCGCGGGCCTTGCCCTGGCTGCCCTGGGCCTGCGCGGTGGCCTTCAGCGGGGCGCTGGGCTATGGCTTCCTGGCCGGCTTCGAGGTGCCGGTACGGCGGGCTTGCGTGATGGTCGGCATGGTCCTGCTGTGGCGCTGGCGCTTCCTGCATCTGGGGGTGTGGCTGCCGTTCATGCTGGCCATGGCCTTCGTGCTGGTCCTGGAACCCCTGGCAAGCCTGCAGCCCGGGTTCTGGCTGTCCTTCGGTTCGGTGGCCCTGCTGGTGCTGATCTTCGGTGGTCGCCTGGGCGTGTGGCCCTGGTGGCGGTCGCTGGGGCGAGCGCAATGGGCGATGGCGGTCGGCCTGTTGCCGTTCATGCTGGCCCTTGGGCTTCCGGTGAGCATGAGTGGCCCGTTGGCCAACCTGATCGCCGTGCCGTGGGTGGGCATCCTGGTGGTGCCCATCGCCTTGCTCGGGGTGATGCTGCTGCCGGTGCCCTGGGTCGGTGCAGGCCTGTTATGGCTGGCGGGGCTGTTGCTGGAGTGGCTGTTTCTGTTGCTCGCGGTCATCGCCACCTGGCTGGCCGCCTGGCTGCCGGCCGCGCTGCCCTTGTGGGCCTGGCTGTCGATCGGCGCCGGGGCACTGCTGTTGCTGTTGCCGTCGGGAGTGCCGCTGCGCAGCCTGGGCTGGGTCTTCCTGTTGCCACTGCTGTACCTGCCGCCGCAGCGGCCACCCGTCGGGCAGGCCGAGGTCACGGTACTGGATGTGGGGCAGGGGCTGGCCGTGGTGCTGCGCACGCACCGTCATGCGTTGCTCTATGACGCCGGTGCGCGGTTCGGCGATTTCGACATGGGCGAGCGCGTGGTGCTGCCGTCCGTGCGCGCCCTGGGCGTCGGTGCACTGGACCTGATGCTGATCAGCCATGCCGACAATGACCACGCGGGCGGTGCCGAGGCAATCGTGCGCGGGATGCCGGTGGCCGAGGTCTGGAGCGGGGAGGCCCATGCCTTGCCCGGTACGCTGGACGCCCGGGGCTGCCGGTCCGGTCACCAGTGGCAATGGGACGACGTACGCTTCAGCACCTGGCAGTGGAATGCTGCCCGGGACGGCAACCAAGCCTCCTGTGTGTTGCTGGTCGATGCCAACGGCGAGCGCCTGCTGCTGACCGGCGATATCGACCGCCATGCCGAACGGGCCCTGGTCGAAAGCGGTTTGCCGGTGCGCGCCGAGTGGCTGCTGGCGCCGCACCATGGCAGTCGCACGTCGTCCTCGGCGCCGTTCCTGCAGGCGGTGGCGCCCCGGGCGGCCCTGATCTCCCGCAGCCGGCACAATGCCTTTGGCCATCCGGCGCCGCAGGTGGTGGCACGTTACGAGGCCGTTTCCGCGCGCCTGTACGACACCGCGATACTGGGGGCTGTGCGGGTAAACCTGGGTGCCTGGGAAAGCGGACGGTGGTTCCGTGAACAGCGCCGCTTTTGGCGGGAAAAATGAGAACGGTGACGGTCGGCGTTGCACCCACCCTATGCTAGAGTGGCGCCACTTTTGCGAAGGGGATTTGCCACCGTGTGGGAACTGGTCAAAGCTGGCGGCTGGGTAATGCTGCCGATCATTCTGTGTTCAATCGCCGCCCTCGGCATCATCGTCGAGCGCCTCTGGACCCTGCGTCCGAGCCGTGTGACCCCGGCCAACCTGCTGGCCCAGGTCTGGCGCTGGATCAAGGACAAGCAACTCAATAATCAGAAGCTCAAGGAACTGCGTGCCCATTCACCACTGGGCGAGATCCTGGCCGCCGGTCTGGTGAACTCCAAGCATGGCCGCGAGGTGATGAAGGAGTGTATCCAGGAAGCCGCCGCCCGTGTCGTGCACGAGATGGAACGCTACCTCAACGCCCTGGGTACCATCGCCGGTATCGCGCCGCTGCTCGGCCTGCTGGGTACGGTGATTGCGATGATCGACATCTTCAGCTCGTTCATGGGCGGCAGCATGGCCAACCCGGGGCTGCTCGCCGGCGGTATCGCCAAGGCCCTGATCACCACCGCTTCGGGCCTGATCGTGGCGATTCCCGCGTTGTTCTTCCACCGTTTCCTGCTGCGCCGTATCGACGAGCTGGTGGTGGGTATGGAGCAGGAAGCAATCAAGCTGGTCGAGATGGTGCAGGGCGAGCGCGAGGTCGACCTGGTCGATGATGCCCAGCCGGCCAAGGGGAGCAAGAAGGCGTGAAGTTCAAACGTGGACGTCGCGAAAATGTCGAGATCAACCTCGCTTCGCTGATCGACGTGGTGTTCATCCTGCTGCTGTTCTTCGTGGTAACCACTACCTTCACGCGGGAAACCCGCATGCAGGTCGACCTGCCGGAGGCGGCCACTGGCACGCCGCCGGAGCAGACCGAACTGACGCAGCTGGAAGTGCTGATCGCCGCCGATGGCAGCTATGCGCTCAATGGCCAGAAACTGCTGAACAGCAACCTGGACAGCCTGATCGCAGCCCTGCAGAAAGAGTCCGGTGGCGACAACAGCCTGCCGCTGACCATCAGCGCCGACGCCAAGACGCCGCACCAGGCGGTGGTGACCGCCATGGACGCGGCCGGCAAGCTGGGCTTCGCACACCTGCGCATCACCACCGTCGAGGCGCAGGCCGCGCCTTGAGGGGCTTGCACCGATGAGCCTGGGCGAGCGCCTGGTCGCGGCCTGGTACACCGGGCACCCGGCCCTGGGGCTGTTGCGACCGCTGGAATGGCTGTACCGCACGGTGGCGCAACGCCGCCGTGCGCGGTTCCTGGCGGGTGAAGGCGAGATCTACCGTGCACCGGTGCCTGTGGTGGTGGTGGGTAACATCACCGTCGGCGGGACCGGCAAGACCCCCCTCATTCTCTGGTTGATCGAATACTGCCGTCAGCGTGGCCTTCGGGTTGGCGTGGTCAGCCGCGGCTACGGCGCCAAGCCGCCGCAATTGCCCTGGCGCGTACGTGCCGATCAGGCAGCGAGCGAGGCGGGGGACGAGCCCCTGCTGATCGTGCAGCGCAGCGGCGTGCCACTGGTGATCGACCCCGACCGCGGCCGCGCCGTGCGGGCCTTGCTGGCCGAGGAAGCGCTCGACCTGATCCTCAGCGATGACGGCCTGCAGCATTACCGCCTGGCTCGTGACCTGGAGCTGGTGCTGATCGACGCGGCTCGGGGCCTGGGCAACGAACGTTGCCTGCCCGCCGGGCCGCTGCGTGAGCCGGTGGAGCGCCTGCAGCAGGCTGACGCGCTGCTGTACAACGGCGCGCTCGGTGATCCGGCGCAGGGCTACGGTTTCGGTTTGCGCCCCCGCGAGCTGGTCAACCTGCGCAGCGGCGAACGTCGGCCGCTGGACCACTTTCCGCCCGGTCAGCGCATGCATGCGGTGGCCGGCATCGGCAACCCCCAGCGTTTCTTCGCCACGCTCGAGGCGCTACACTGGCAGCCTGTTCCGCACGCCTTCGCCGACCACGCGCACTACAGCGCCGAGCTGCTGTCTTTCAGCCCGTCGCTGCCGTTGCTGATGACGGAAAAGGACGCGGTGAAATGCCGGGCATTCGCCGGTGACGACTGGTGGTACCTGGCCGTGGATGCCGAGCCTTCCCCGGCGTTCGTCGCCTGGTTCGACGAGCGCCTGGCCGGTTTGCTGCCAACCGCCCGCTAGTGCTGCGGCGCCCAGCGCCCGTGCTCCTGCTTTCTACCAAGGATCTCCCATGGACCCGAAACTACTCGACATTCTGGCCTGCCCGCTGTGCAAGGGCCCGCTCAAGCTCGCCGCCGACAAATCCGAACTGGTCTGCAAGGCCGACGCCCTGGCCTTTCCCGTGCGCGATGGGATTCCGGTGATGCTGGAAAGCGAAGCCCGCACCCTCAATGTCGACGAGCGCCTGGACAAGTAAATGACCCACGCTTTTACCGTTGTGATCCCGGCGCGCTTCGCCTCCAGCCGCTTGCCCGGCAAGCCGCTGCAGGACATCGCCGGCAAACCGATGATCCAGCACGTCTGGGAGCAGGCCCGCAAGAGCAGCGCCCAGCGGGTGGTGGTGGCCACGGACGATGCGCGGATCGTCGAGGCCTGCCAGGCCTTCGGCGCCGATGTGCTGCTGACCCGCGTCGACCATAACTCCGGCACTGACCGCCTGGCGGAGGTCGCGGCTGCCCTCGGCCTGCCGGCGGATGCGATCGTGGTCAACGTGCAGGGCGATGAGCCGCTGATCCCGGCATCGATCATTGACCAGGTGGCTGCCAACCTGGCCGCCAATCCCCAGGCCGATATCGCCACGCTCGCCGAGCCGATCGAAGACGTGACGGCGCTGTTCAATCCCAACGTGGTCAAGGTAGTGGCGGACAAGTCCGGCCTGGCCCTGACCTTCAGCCGCGCCCCGCTGGCCTGGGCCCGCGATGCGTTCGCCGTCAGCCGCGACACGCTGCCAGACGGCGTGCCCTATCGCCGCCATATCGGCATCTACGCCTACCGGGCGGGCTTTCTCCATGACTTCGTTGCCTGGGGCCCGTGCTGGCTGGAAAACACCGAATGCCTGGAGCAATTGCGCGCGCTGTGGAATGGCGTGCGTATCCATGTGGCGGACGCGCTCGAAGCGCCGCCTGCCGGTGTCGATACGCCGGAAGACCTGGAGCGGGTGCGTCGCCTGCTGGGGGCCTGATGAAGGTTCTGTTCGTTTGCCTGGGCAACATCTGCCGCTCGCCCACTGCCGAGGGCGTGTTTCGCCACAAGCTGCAGCAGGCGGGCCTCGCCGACCTGATCGAGGTGGACTCGGCGGGTACCGGCGACTGGCATGTCGGCAAGGCGCCGGATACCCGCACGCGCCTGGCTGCCCAGCGCCGGGGCTACGACCTGTCCGCCTTGCGCGCACGCCAGGTGACGGCCGAAGACTTCGCCCGCTACGACCTCGTCCTGGCCATGGACAACAGCAACCTGCTGCACCTGGGGGCGTTGCGTCCGGTGGACAGTCTGGGGGAACTGGATCTGTTCCTGCGGCGCTACCAGTTGGCGCTCGACGATGTGCCTGATCCCTATTACGGCGGTGAGGAAGGTTTCGAGCACGTGCTGGACCTGATCGAGCAGGCCTGTGACGGCCTGCTGGCCGAACTCAAGGGGCGGCTATGACGATCCAGGTGCGGGAGGGCGTTTCGCTCAAGGCCTACAACAGCTTCGGTGTCGATGTCGCCGCTCGCTGGTTCGTCGAGGCGCACGACGACGAGCAGGTGCGCCAATCCCTGGCTTACGCGGCCGAGCGGGATCTGCCGGTCACCTTGCTGGGCGGAGGCAGCAACCTGCTGCTGACGGCGGATGTCGAGTCACTGGTGCTGCGCCTGGCCGCTCGCGGTATTCGCGTGCTGAGCGATGATGGCGACTGTGCCGTGATCGAGGCCGAGGCCGGTGAGCCCTGGCATCCCTTCGTGCAATGGACCCTGCAGCAGGGGCTCGTTGGCCTGGAAAACCTCAGCCTGATTCCCGGTACCGTCGGCGCGGCCCCTGTGCAGAATATCGGTGCCTATGGCGTGGAGCTCAAGGACTGCTTTGACGGCCTGACCGCGCTGGATCGCCGCAGCGGTGCCCTGCGTGAATTCGCCCGTGACGACTGCGCTTTCGCTTACCGTGACAGCCTGTTCAAGCAGGAGCTGGATCGTTGGGTGATTCTGCGGGTGCGTTTTGCCTTGCGGCGCAGCGCCCCCTTGCACCTGGACTACGGCCCTGTGCGTCAGCGCCTGCAGGAGCAGGGCAGCGAGCCGCCGACGGCGCTGGATGTCAGCCGGGCCATCTGCGCCATCCGCAGCGAAAAACTGCCGGATCCGGCGGTGCTGGGTAACGCCGGAAGCTTTTTCAAGAATCCCCTGGTGCCGGCCGAGCAGGCGGCGGCCTTGCGTGTGGAGCACGCCGATCTGGTGGCGTATCCGCAGGCCGATGGCCAGGTGAAACTGGCTGCCGGCTGGCTGATCGAGCGGGCGGGGTGGAAAGGCTTTCGCGAAGGGGATGCCGGCGTGCATCGCTTGCAGGCCCTGGTGCTGGTGAATTACGGCCAGGCCAGTGGGCAGCAGCTGTTGGCGCTCGCACAGCGCATCCAGGCCGATATCGCGCAGCGTTTTGGCGTGGCGCTGGAGATCGAGCCCAACGTCTTGTAACGCGACGCGCTGCCGGTCTGGCTGAACCTGAACGCCCGATGCCTGTGCATCGGGCGTTTTTGCATGGGGAGACCTGTGGGACCCGCCTTCCAAGCGCGGGACGGGGAGGTGGAGGCCGCGTCAGACAAAATGGCAGGCAAAGAAAAAGGGGATGCCAGATGGCATCCCCTTTTTTCATGACGGGTCAGCGTCAGACGAGCGGCTTGGCCGCGTCTTCGTCTTTCTTCTGCTCCGCTTCCGAGGTGACGACCTCGTCCTGAGTCACCACTTCGTCCGGGGCGCTGGTTGGCGCTTCGGTCACTGCTGGCACTTCGGGTTCGCTGACGACTTCGGCCACAGGCGCTGCCTCTGTCACCGGCTCAGCCTCGACAGCGGCCACCGGAGCGGCTGCTTGTGCTTCTGCCGCTTCGCGAGCCAGGCGCTCTTCTTCGCGCTTGCGACGACGTACTTCGCGTGGGTCGTTCGGAGCACGGCCGTTTTCGGTCAGGACCGCCGGCGCTTCGACAGCCGGGGCTGCCTCAGGTGCTGGCTCGACGACCGGGGTTTCAACAACGGCTTCGACCTGCGGTTCGGCGACAGGCTCTGCAACCACTTCCGGGACCACTGCCACTTCGACTTCCGGTGCAGCCTGCTCGGCGATCGGTGCGGCCTGCGGCGCAGGGGCAACGACGTCGACGACCGGCTCGCTGACCGCTTCGACAACCGGTGTGGTGTCGTCGGCAGCCAGGGGCAGGGCGGTTTCGGCTACTGCTACGGCCTCGGTTTGCACCGGTGCCTGCTCAGGCGCTGCTTCGCTGCTGGCTTCAACGGCGACCACCGCTGCAGTCGCGGCGGCAACGGCTGCGGTCGGCTCAACCGAAGCTTCCTCAGCGGTTTCTTCAGCACCTTCGATCAGGTTGCCGTTGGCATCACGCTGACGTTCGCGGCGGTTGCTGCGACGGCGCTGGCCACGGGAGCGACGGCGTGGGCGATCGCCGCCTTCGGCGCCGTCCTGCTCGTCATCCTGCACCTGCTCTTCGCTGTTCAGTACTTCTTCATCCGCGGCGGCTGCGGCGCGTTCTGCACGTGGTTGACGCTCTTCACGCGGCTGGCGAGGCTGACGCGGCTCGCGCTGCGGGCGCTCGGCAACGGCTTCTTCGCCTTCTACGGCCTCTGGAGCATCCAGCGGGGCGCGCAGTTCGCGTGGTGGGCGCTGCTCGTCACGCGGACGACGCTCGCGGCGGTTTTCCTGGCCTTCACGCGGCTCGCGCGGCGGACGGGACTGACGGACTTCCTGCGGCTCGCGCACTTCGACGCCTTCGCGAGGCTGGCGCTCTTCACGCGGGGCACGAGGCTGGCGCTCTTCGCGTGGGGCGCGTTCTTCACGCGGTGCACGCTCTTCGCGAGGTTTGCGTTCTTCATCGCGACGACCGCCACGGTTGCGGTTCTGCTGGCGACCGTTACGGCGCTCATCACCGCTGCGCGGTTGGCGCTCGCTCTTCTTCTCGATGACGACCGGCTTTTCTTCTTCCTTGCTGGCGAACAGGCTGACCAGCGATTTGACCAGGCCCTTGAACAGGCTTGGCTCGGTGCTGGCGACCGGTGCGGCAGGGGCTTCGGGGGTCGGGGCAGGACGAGGCGGGGCCGCCTTGATGGCTGCTTCCTGGCGAACCAGGGTGCGGGTGGCGCTGGCCTGCTTCTCTTCTTCCACCTCGGCGGTGGCCATTTCGTAGCTGGACTGCGACGTCTGGGCTTCCGGGCTATCGTCACGCAGGCGCTGCACTTCGAAGTGCGGCGTTTCCAGGTGATCGTTCGGCAGGATCACGATGCGCGCACGGGTGCGCAGTTCGATCTTGGTGATCGAGTTGCGCTTCTCGTTGAGCAGGAAGGCGGCGACCGGGATTGGCACCTGGGCACGCACTTCGGCGGTGCGGTCCTTCAGGGCTTCTTCTTCGATCAGGCGCAGGATGGCCAGCGACAGGGATTCGACGTCACGGATGATGCCTTGACCGTTGCAGCGCGGGCAGACGATGCCGCTGCTCTCGCCCAGGGAAGGACGCAGGCGCTGACGGGACATTTCCAGCAGGCCGAAGCGTGAAATGCGGCCGACCTGTACGCGGGCACGGTCGGCTTCCAGGCATTCGCGGACTTTTTCTTCCACGGCGCGCTGGTTCTTGGCAGGCGTCATGTCGATGAAGTCGATGACGATCAGGCCGCCGATGTCGCGCAGGCGCAGCTGGCGGGCGATCTCTTCGGCTGCTTCGAGGTTGGTCTGCAGGGCAGTTTCCTCGATGTCGCTGCCTTTGGTCGCACGGGCCGAGTTGATGTCGATGGACACCAGCGCTTCGGTCGGGTCGATGAAGATGGAACCACCGGACGGCAGTTTCACTTCGCGCTGGAAGGCGGTTTCGATCTGGCTTTCGATCTGGAAGCGGTTGAAGAGCGGAACGCTGTCTTCGTACAGCTTGATCTTGCTGGCGTACTGCGGCATGACCTGGCGGATGAAGCTCAGGGCTTCTTCCTGGGCTTCGACGCTGTCGACCAGTACTTCGCCGATGTCCTGACGCAGGTAGTCACGGATGGCGCGGATGATGACGTTGCTTTCCTGGTAGATCAGGAAGGGAGCGGGGCGCTCCTGGGAAGCGTCCTTGATGGCGCTCCACAGTTGCAGCAGGTAGTCGAGGTCCCACTGCATTTCTTCGCTGGAGCGACCCAGGCCGGCGGTGCGAACGATCAGGCCCATGTCGACCGGCGCGTTCAGGCCGTTCAGCGCTTCACGCAGTTCGTTGCGCTCTTCGCCTTCGATGCGGCGGGAGATGCCACCGGCACGCGGGTTGTTCGGCATCAGGACCAGGTAACGGCCGGCCAGGCTGATGAAGGTGGTCAGGGCTGCGCCCTTGTTGCCACGCTCTTCTTTCTCGACCTGGACGATGACTTCCTGGCCTTCCTTGAGCACGTCCTTGATGTTGACGCGGCCCTCGGGAGCCTTGCTGAAGTATTCGCGGGAAATTTCTTTGAGGGGGAGGAAGCCGTGGCGTTCGGAGCCGAAGTCGACGAAGGCGGCTTCGAGGCTGGGTTCGACGCGCGTGATGCGGCCTTTGTAGATGTTGGCTTTTTTCTGCTCGCGGGCACCCGATTCGATGTCCAGGTCGTACAGGCGTTGGCCGTCGACCAGAGCAACACGCAACTCTTCGGGTTGAGTTGCGTTAATCAGCATTCTTTTCATGTAGTACCGTCGGTTTCCGGTGCTGACGGAAACGGCGTTCGGCACACACGACTCTCAGGGTCGGTGTCAGGCGCGTCAGAAACGGTCGTAAATCGTTTCATTGTCGAGCGACGGTCAGCCAGTTGGGCTGGGTCGCGACGGACGTCTCCTGCTTGCTGTTGTGACAGAAAGCACTAGTCAGGAGGAGGAATCAGCTACCGGTAGCGGACGGGATAAAGCGTCTTGGATAAAGCCATGTGCTACGCAGACCGGCAGTTGTACGTCTCCACCCTACACGTATCGCTGAAAATCGGGTGCCGCTCGCAGAATCTGCAGCGGGTTGGCATTACCGCAACCGTCCAAAGGGGATGGTCGCGCATCATTGCTCAAGGCTTTATTTCCGAGTCGTTCGCGGCCTTGTGCGGCGTCGGACCCGTCGGACGGCCTGACGTCCTGAAAGGGTTGCGTTGGTAGGGGATGGCAGTTTTGGCGATCATCCGCAAACCAGGCCGCTTTTGGCGGCGTTCGCGACTATAGCAGCAATGATTAAGTGCTTCAATTCCATAAAAAATTGTTATGATTGCCGGATGACGAATCCTGCCCCTCCAACCTCCGGCGTCCAGCTGCTCGAGGTTGCTCCGGAACTTGCCGGCCAACGTATCGATAATTTTCTGCGCGCCCAGCTCAAGGGTGTGCCCAAGACCTTGATTTATCGCATTTTGCGCAAGGGCGAAGTGCGCGTGAACAAGGGGCGGATCAAGCCTGAGTACAAGCTTCAGGCGGGCGATGTCGTGCGCGTACCGCCGCTGCGCCTGGCCGAGCGCGACGAGCCCGAGCCGCTGGCCCAGGGGCTGTTGCAGCGCCTGGAAGCGGCGATCGTCTATGAAGATAAGGCGCTGATCGTGCTGAACAAGCCGGCCGGTATTGCCGTGCACGGCGGTAGTGGCCTGAATTACGGCGTGATCGAGGCGTTTCGCCAGTTGCGGCCCGATGCCAAGGACCTGGAGCTGGTGCATCGCCTCGATCGCGATACGTCCGGGCTGCTGATGATCGCCAAGAAGCGCAGCATGCTGCGTCATCTGCACGAAGCCCTGCGCGGTGATGGCGTCGACAAGCGCTACATGGCGCTGGTGCGTGGCCATTGGGCGACGGCCAAAAAGCAGGTCAGCGCGCCGCTGCTCAAGAGCAACCTGCGTTCCGGTGAGCGCATGGTCGAAGTGAACAGCGACGGCAAAGAGGCCTTGACCGTGTTCAGGGTGCTGCGCCGCTTCGGTGAGTTTGCCACCCTGGTCGAGGCCAAGCCGGTTACCGGGCGCACCCACCAGATTCGCGTGCACACCCAGTACGCCGGGCACTGCATTGCGGGCGACAGCAAGTACGGTGACGACGACTTCACCCGCGAGATTCGCGAACTGGGTGGCAAGCGTCTGTTCCTGCATGCGTATGAGCTGCATGTGCCGCTGCCGGAAGGCGGCGTGCTGAAGCTCGAGGCACCGGTCGATGAAATGTGGGCGCGGACCCTGGAGCGTCTGAGTGCGTGACTACGAGCTGCTGATCTTCGATTGGGATGGCACGTTGGTCGATTCCATCGGTCGTATCGTGGCAGCGATGCACGCAGCGACGGATCAGTGCGGTCTTGAGCGCTGCAGCGACGAGGCGGTCAAGGGCATCATCGGTCTTGCCCTGCCCGAGGCGATCGCGGTGCTGTACCCAGCGTTGGTACTCGAGCAGGCGGAGCGCCTGCGCCTCCGTTACAGCGAGTGCTACGTGGCCCTGGATCAGCAGCCGTCGCCGCTGTTTCCGGGCGTGGAGCACGGGCTGCTTGCGTTGCGTGAGCAGGGCTATCGCCTGGCGGTGGCGACCGGCAAGACCCGTCGCGGTCTGCAGCGCATCCTGGACGCATTGGGTTGGCAGGATTTTTTCGATGTCACGCGTTGTGCGGATGAAACGGCCAGCAAGCCCGATCCGCGCATGCTGCACGAAATTCTGCAGCATTGCGGCGTCACGGCTGAGCGGGCGCTGATGGTGGGCGATGCGTCGTTCGATCTGGTGATGGCGCAGCGTGCCGGTATGGATGCGGTGGCAGTGGGATATGGCGCGCAGACGCTGGCGGCGTTGAGCGTGCATGATCCCAAGTTGTCGGTGAGCGATTTCATGCAATTGAGTGCCTGGTTGGCCAGAGCGCCGGCCGAGCCACGAATCGAGGTGGTAGAGCATGTGGGGTGAGAAGAAAGCGCCAGTGGTGGCTGAGAGCGATCAGAAGAGCTGGAAACTGCTCGAGAAAACCCTGCTGGCCAGTGTTCATGAGCAGCGGCGGTCGCGTCGCTGGGGCATTTTTTTCAAGCTGCTGACCTTCGTCTACCTGTTTGGCGCCCTCGCCATGTTCTCGCCACTGTTCGATGCGAAGAAAAGTGGCATGAGCGGTACGTCGCACACGGCGTTGGTCGAGGTGCGCGGCATGATCGCGGACAAGGAAGCCGCCAGCGCCGACAATATTGTCGGCAGCCTGCGGGCTGCGTTCGAGGATACCGGTACCAAGGCTGTCATCCTGCGCATCAACAGCCCGGGTGGAAGCCCGGTGCAGTCCGGCTATATATATGACGAGATCCGTCGTTTGCGTGCCGAATACCCGGACACCAAGGTGTATGCGGTGATCAGCGATCTTGGGGCGTCCGGCGCCTACTACATCGCCAGCGCTGCGGATGAGATCTACGCCGACAAGGCCAGCCTGGTGGGTTCGATTGGCGTGACCGCCGCCGGCTTCGGTTTCGTGGGGGTCATGGAGAAGCTGGGTGTGGACCGTCGTGTCTATACCTCGGGTGAGCACAAGGCTTTCCTCGACCCGTTCCAGCCGCAGAAGGAAGACGAAGCGCTGTTCTGGAAAAGCGTCCTGGAAACCACGCACCGGCAGTTCATCGACAGCGTCAAGAAAGGGCGCGGCGATCGCTTGAAGGATGCCGAGCATCCGGAGCTGTTTTCCGGTCTGGTGTGGTCCGGTGAGCAGGCGCTCGAGCTGGGCCTGGTCGATGCGCTGGGCAGTACCAGCTATGTGGCGCGTGAAGTGATTGGCGTGAAGGAAATGGTCGACTTCACCGTGCAGGAGTCGCCGCTCGATCGTTTCGCCAAGCGCTTCGGTGCTGGCGTGGCCGAGAACCTGGCGCTGTGGATGGGCTTCCAGGGGCCGTCCCTGCGTTAACCCGCTCTGTGCTGAAAAAGCCCGGCAATGCCGGGCTTTTTCATGTCCGGCTCAGGGGATCTGCACGCCGCTGGCGTGCAGCATGTCGACCAGGCGGATCAGGGGCAGCCCGATCAGGCTGTTGGCGTCGCTGCCTTCCGTGCTGCGGAAAAGACTGATGCCCAGGCCTTCGGCCTTGAAGCTGCCGGCGCAGTCGTAAGGTTGCTCCGCCTCCAGGTAGCGGGTGATCTGGGCGCTGTCCAGGGTGCGAAAATGCACGGTGAACGGAATGCAGTCCACCTGGCAGTGCCCGGTGCGGGTGTCCAGCAGCGCAAGTCCGGTCAGGAATGTGACGCTGTTGCCGCTGGCGGCGAGCAGCTGGGCGTGGGCGCGTTCGAAGGTGTGCGGCTTGCCGAGCACCTCATCTCCCAGTACGGCAACCTGGTCCGAGCCGATGATCAGGTGGCCGGGGTGGGCGGCGGCCAGGGCCTGGGCTTTTTCCCTGGCCAGGCGCTGTACCAGGTCGCCTGGGTGTTCGCCGGGGGCTCGGCTTTCATCTATATCCGGGCTGTTCCAGGTGAAGGGGAGGCGCAGGCGGCCCAGTAGTTCGCGTCGGTAAGGGGAGCTGGAAGCGAGCAGAAGGGGCGGCATGTCGATCTCCTTGCAGGGGAAGGGCGCGATTCTAGCCGTCGGACAACATGCTGGACAGGCTGAATTTCCTTTGACAGCAGAGGGGCGCATCCCTAGAATGCGGCGCCTATGTCGAATGGCCCGATTCCACCTCACGTTGATCCGCGCAAGTTAGCTGATCGCGGCGTTACCCTAGAAGGGGCGTTGCTGCTGGCTGATCTGCCGCGACTATGCGACCCGCTTGCCGATAACCACGGCAATGTGCGCGCGAAGTTTACCTTCGAGCGTGACGAGCGCAACGCTGTGGTTATCCACAGCGAGCTTGAGGTTGAGGTCAAGATGGTTTGCCAGCGTTGTCTGGAACTGGTCGCTCTGCCGATCCAAAGCGCATGTGATTACGCTGTGGTGAAAGAAGGTGCGAATACCCAGTCTGTGCCGAAAGGCTATGACGTGCTGGAGTTGGGTGAAGATCCATTGGATCTGTTGGCACTTGTCGAGGACGAGCTGTTGCTCGCCTTGCCGATCGTGCCGGCACATGACCCTGAAGATTGCCAGCAACCGGCCGGCCTAGAAGAGCCAGCGCCGGATGAGGACGAGGTAACGCGGTCCAACCCGTTCAGTGTATTGGCACAGTTAAAGCGTGACCCAAACGTTTAGGAGTTAATGAGTATGGCTGTTCAGCAGAACAAAAAATCCCGTTCCGCCCGCGACATGCGTCGTTCGCACGACGCCCTCGAGGGTAACGCACTGTCCGTTGAGAAGAGCACCGGTGAAGTTCACCTGCGCCACCACGTATCTCCGGAAGGCGTTTACCGTGGTCGCAAAGTGATCGACAAGGGCGCTGACGAGTAATCCTTGTCCGCTCCGATCATCGCGATTGACGCAATGGGTGGGGACTTCGGTCCCCGCTGCATTGTTCCAGCCAGCGTCGCCTGTCTGGCCGAATACCCCTCGCTGCACTTGGTCCTCGTCGGCCAATCCTCCCTTATCGAAGAAGCCATCGCCCAGTTTCCTGGCGTCGATCGTGCGCGCCTGCGCGTCGTTCATGCTGACGAAGTGGTTGCCATGGACGAGCGTCCGGCCCAGGCCTTGCGTGGCAAGCCCGACTCCTCCATGCGTGTCGCGCTGGAGTTGCTGCGCGGCGGCGAGGTGCAGGCCTGCGTCAGTGCCGGCAATACCGGGGCGCTGATGGCGCTGTCGCGGTACGTGCTGAAAACCCTCCCGGGGATCGATCGCCCGGCCATGGTCACGGCGATTCCTACCCAGGCCGGGCGCTGCCACTTGCTCGATCTCGGGGCGAACGTCGATTGCAGTGCCGAGCATCTCTACCAGTTCGCGCTGATGGGCGCGGTGGCTGCCGAAGCCCTGGGTGTTCGTCGTCCGCGTATCGCGCTGCTCAATGTCGGCACCGAGGACATCAAGGGCAATCAGCAGGTCAAGCTGGCTGCCAGCCTGCTGCAGCAGGCGCCTGGCTTGAACTACATTGGCTTCGTCGAGGGGGATGGCCTGTACCGGGGCGAAGCGGATGTGGTGGTCTGCGATGGTTTCGTAGGCAACATCGTGCTCAAGTCCAGTGAGGGCCTGGCGACGATGATCGCCGCGCGTATCCAGGCATTGTTCCGCGAGGGCGCCATGTCGCGTCTGGTGGGGCTGCTGGCCATGCCGCTGCTGAAGCGCCTGCAGGCCGAGCTGGCGCCGGCGCAGCACAATGGGGCCAGTTTTCTGGGCTTGCAGGGCATTGTGGTAAAAAGCCATGGTGCGGCGGGGCCGGAGGATTTTCAGAGCGCGATTCGCCGAGCATTGACGGAGATCGAAGAGAATCTGCCGCAGCGTTTGCACGGACGGCTCGAAGATCTGTTGCTTTAGGATGTGACCGCGACTGACAGGCTGTCATCCAACTGTCAGTTTGTTGCGCTTGGCTATGCCAGGCGTCAATTTTCCCGACGATAAGACCATTAAGGGACCTCTCCAATATGTCTGCATCCCTCGCATTCGTCTTCCCAGGCCAAGGCTCGCAGTCGCTGTCGATGCTGGCCGAGCATGGTGCGCAGCAGCCTGTGGTACGCGACACCTTCGCCGAAGCCTCCGCTGCGCTTGGCTATGACCTCTGGGCGCTGACCCAGCAGGGGCCGGAAGAGCAGCTCAATCAGACTGACAAGACCCAGCCCGCCATCCTCACCGCTTCTATCGCCTTGTGGCGTCTGTGGCTGGCCGAGGGCGGCGCCCGCCCGGCATTCGTCGCCGGCCACAGCCTGGGTGAATACTCGGCGCTGGTCGCCGCTGGCAGCCTGCCTTTTGCCGATGCGGTAAAGCTCGTGGAGCGTCGCGGTCAGCTGATGCAGCAGGCTGTTCCTGCGGGTCAGGGCGGTATGGCGGCGATCCTCGGTCTGGAAGACGCCGATGTGCTGGCGGCCTGCGCCGAAGCGGCCCAGGGTGAAGTCGTCAGCGCCGTGAATTTCAACGCACCGGGCCAGGTGGTCATCGCTGGCGGTGCGGCGGCTGTCGCCCGCGCCGTCGAGGCCTGCAAGGCGCGCGGTGCCAAGCGCGCCATGCCGTTGCCGGTCAGCGTGCCATCCCATTGCGACCTGATGCGTCCGGCGGCCGAGCGTTTCGCTGAGTCCGTCGAAGCCATTGCCTGGCAGGCGCCGCAGATTCCGCTGGTGCAGAACGTGTCCGCGGCTGTCGTAGCTGACCTCGATGCGCTCAAGCGTGACCTGCTGGCTCAGCTGTACAGCCCCGTGCGCTGGGTGGAGTCGATGGTCTGCCTGGCAGAGCAGGGCGTGACCGACCTGGTCGAATGTGGTCCGGGTAAAGTGCTGTCCGGCCTCAACAAACGCTGCGTCAAAGGCATCAACACCCACAATCTGGATACCCCTGACGCCTTTGCCGCCGCCCGCGCGGCCCTGGCCTGATTTAGGAGCGCGAACATGAGCTTGAAAGGTAAAGTTGCACTGGTAACCGGTGCGAGCCGCGGCATTGGCCAGGCCATCGCCCTGGAACTGGGCCGCCAGGGTGCGACCGTCATCGGTACCGCCACGTCGGAGTCGGGCGCCGAGCGCATCACCGAAACCCTCAAGGCCAATGGCGTCGAAGGCCGTGGCCTGATGCTGGATGTCAGCAGCGATGAGTCGGTCACCAGCGTCCTCGAACACATCCAGCAACACGTTGGTCAGCCGCTGATTCTGGTCAACAACGCCGGCATCACCCGTGACAACCTCATGCTGCGCATGAAGGACGACGAGTGGTTCGACGTGATCAACACCAACCTCAACAGCCTGTACCGTTTGTCCAAGGCTGTGCTGCGCGGGATGACCAAAGCGCGTTACGGGCGCATCATCAACATCGGTTCGGTGGTGGGTGCCATGGGCAACGCCGGGCAGGTGAACTACGCGGCGGCGAAGGCCGGTCTGGAAGGTTTCGGCCGTGCGCTGGCGCGTGAAGTCGGCTCCCGGGCAATCACCGTGAACGCCGTTGCACCGGGCTTCATCGACACCGACATGACCCGTGAATTGCCAGAAGCGCAGCGTGAAGCGCTGCTGACCCAGATTCCGCTGGGCCGTCTGGGGCAGGCCGAAGAGATCGCAAACGTGGTCGCTTTCCTCGCTTCCGATGGCGCAGCCTACGTCACAGGCGCTACTATCCCTGTGAATGGCGGAATGTATATGAGCTGAATGTGACGTATGCCTTCAGAAAACTGTCATAGGTGCTGTCTAAAATCCGTTATAAAGCTGCAACAGGTTTATAGACAGATCGTTGAAGTGTTCCTGGGGGCATCCCGGCATTCAGCTTGAAATGCTAAAAACCCTTTCTATACACTTGGCCGCAGACCAGCTGCCTGGATTTGTCCAATAGGAGTGAAAACAAGGTATGAGCACCATCGAAGAACGCGTCAAGAAAATCGTTGCCGAGCAACTTGGCGTTAAAGAAGAGGAAGTAACCAACAGCGCTTCCTTCGTCGAAGACCTGGGTGCCGACTCTCTTGACACCGTTGAGCTGGTGATGGCTCTCGAAGAAGAATTCGAGACCGAGATCCCGGACGAGCAAGCCGAGAAGATCACCACTGTTCAGGAAGCCATCGATTACGTTACTGCGCACGCGCAATAACTCGATCGTCGGTTACCGACTTGGAAAAGCCGCACGCCTGTAAGGGGGTGCGGCTTTTCTTTAAGCGCAAGCGTTGTAAATCGAGCAAGAGGAGATTGCTGTGTCGCGTAGACGCGTCGTGGTTACCGGTATGGGCATGCTGTCGCCACTGGGTAACGATGTGCCGAGCAGCTGGCAGGGCATTTTGGCCGGGCGCAGCGGTATCGGTCTGATTGAACACACGGACCTTTCCGCCTTCACCACGCGCTTCGGCGGGTCGGTCAAGGGCTTCAACGTCGAGGAATACCTGTCCGCCAAAGAGGCGCGCAAACTCGACCTGTTCATTCAGTACGGATTGGCGGCGAGCTTCCAGGCCGTGCGTGATTCCGGGCTGGAAGTGACGGATGCCAACCGCGAGCGCATTGGCGTGGCCATCGGCTCCGGCATCGGCGGCCTGACCAACATCGAAAACAACTGCAAGTCATTGCACGAGCAGGGGCCGCGGCGCATTTCGCCGTTCTTCGTGCCCGGCTCGATCATCAACATGATTTCCGGCTTCCTGTCGATCCACCTCGGTCTGCAGGGGCCCAACTACGCCATTACCACCGCCTGTACCACCGGTACGCATTGCATCGGCATGGCGGCGCGCAACATCGCTTACGGCGATGCGGACGTGATGGTGGCAGGTGGTGCCGAGATGGCCGCTTGCGGCCTGGGGATCGGCGGTTTCGCCGCGGCCCGTGCACTGTCCACGCGCAACGACGATCCTACCCGGGCCAGCCGCCCGTGGGACAAGGACCGCGATGGCTTCGTGCTCTCCGACGGCGCTGGCACCCTGGTGCTGGAAGAGCTGGAGCATGCCAAGGCCCGTGGCGCCAACATCTATGCCGAACTGATCGGTTTCGGCATGAGTGGCGACGCGTTCCACATGACCTCGCCACCGGATAACGGTGCCGGTGCTGCCCGTTGCATGGCCAATGCGCTGCGCGATGCCGGCATCTCGGCGGATCAGGTGCAGTACATCAACGCCCACGGCACCTCGACGCCGGCGGGCGATACCGCTGAAGTGGCGGCCGTCAAATCGGTGTTCGGCGAGCACGCCTACAAGCTGGCGGTCAGCTCCACCAAGTCGATGACCGGCCATCTGCTGGGTGCGGCGGGTGCGGTGGAGGCGATCTTCAGTGTCCTGGCGCTGCGCGACCAGGTGGCACCGCCGACCATCAACCTGGATACGCCGGACGAGGGCTGTGACCTCGATTTCGTGGCGCACCAGGCCAAGGCCATGCCCATCGACACCGTGCTGTCCAACTCCTTCGGTTTTGGTGGCACCAACGGCTCCCTGGTGTTCCGCCGGTTCGCCGGTTGATGCAGAGCTGGGTCGACGGCCGTCCGGCCGAGCTGCTGTCCGTCACGGACCGCGGCCTGGCCTACGGCGATGGCCTGTTCGAGACCATCGCCGTCAGCCGTGGCAAACCGACGCTGCTGGATCGTCACATGGCCCGCCTGCTGGCGGGCTGCGTACGTCTGGGCCTGCCCCTCGATGCCGATCTGGTGCGTGACGAACTGCTGCGATTCTCCACCGTACTGGGGGAGGGCGTGGCCAAGCTGATCGTCACCCGTGGCGATGGCCAGCGTGGCTATGCACCGCCACAGCCCACCGTGGCGCGGCGGATTCTGCAGGGCAGCGGCAAACCCGCGTACCCCGCCAGCCATGCCGAACGCGGCATCCGGCTTTTCCCCTGTGTCACCCGTTTGTCGGAGCAACCGCTGCTGGCGGGGCTCAAGCACCTCAATCGCCTGGAACAAGTGCTGGCGCGTGCCGAATGGAGCGACAGCGAGCATGCCGAAGGGCTGATGTGCAGCCTGTCCGGCCTGGTGGTCGAGGGGGTTTTCAGCAACCTGTTCCTGGTCAGGGACGGGCGTCTGTCGACCCCGGACCTCTCGGGCTATGGCGTGGCCGGTGTCATGCGCGCCGAGTTGCTGGCACAGGCTGCGGCGCTGGGTATCGACACCGAGGTCCGTGGCATCACCCTCGACGAACTCCTGGCGGCCGATGAAGTCTTTCTCTGCAACAGTGTCTATGGCGTCTGGCCTGTCCGCGCGTTGCAGGCACACGACTGGCCGGTCGGCCCGCTCACCCGTAAACTGCAGGCTATTGCCCGCGATCTACTGGACTGCTGATTCGTGATACGCAAACTCTTACTCCTGCTGGAGGGCTGTGTGCTGCTGGCAGGATTGCTGGTGGCATTCGTCGTCTGGCAACAGCACCAAGCCCTGGAGCAACCCCTCACCCTGAGCGAAGAGCGCATGCTCGACGTGCCGGCCGGCGCGACGCCGGGCGGGGTGCTCAATCGCCTCGAAAGCGAAGGCGTGCTGGATAACGCCTTCTGGTTGCGTGCCTACTGGCGCTTCAACCTGCAGGGGCAGCCGCTGCACAGCGGTGAGTACCGCCTGACGCCGGGCCTGACCGTCCGGGACATGCTGGGCCTCTGGCAGCGTGGTGAAGTGGTGCAGTACAGCCTGACCCTGGTCGAAGGCTGGAGCTTCCGCCAGGTGCGAGCCGCCCTGGCGCGCGAACCCCGGCTGAACCTGACCCTGACCGATCTGACGGACGCCCAGTTGATGGAGCGCCTGGGGCAGCCAGGCGTGAACCCGGAGGGGCGTTTCTTCCCGGATACCTACCGTTTCGTGCGCGGCATGAGCGACCTCGACCTGCTCAAGCAGGCTTACACCCGCCTGGAGCTGGTGCTGGAGGAGGAGTGGGCCCAGCGCTCCGAAGGCCTGCCCTACAAGACCCCCTACGACGCGCTTATCATGGCCTCGATGATCGAAAAGGAAACCGGCGTCCCCCATGAGCGGGGTGAAATCGCCGGCGTGTTCGTGCGACGCCTGGCTCTCGGCATGCGCCTGCAGACCGATCCCACGGTGATCTACGGGCTGGGCGAGCGCTACAACGGGCGGCTGACCCGTGCGCACCTGCGCGAAGCGACGCCCTACAACACTTACGTCATTGATGGCATGCCGCCGACGCCGATTGCCCTGGTCGGGCGTGAAGCGATCAACGCCGCGCTGCACCCGGTGGATGGCAAGAGCCTGTACTTCGTGGCCCGGGGCGACGGCAGCCATGTATTCTCCAATTCCCTCGAGGCCCATAACCGGGCCGTGCGCGAGTACCAGCTCAATCGTCGGGCTGATTACCGTTCCAGCCCGGCTCCCGTGCGCTCGGACAATTCGACTAAGGACAGCCCGTGAGTGGTTTGTTTGTAACCCTGGAAGGCCCGGAAGGCGCGGGCAAAAGCACCAACCGAGAGTACCTGGCCGAGCGGCTGCGCGCGCAGGGCATCGAAGTGCTGCTGACCCGCGAGCCGGGTGGCACGCCGCTGGCCGAGCGCGTGCGTGAACTGCTGCTGGCGCCCAGCGATGAACCGATGGCCGCCGATACCGAACTGCTGCTGGTCTTCGCGGCCCGGGCCCAGCACCTGGCCCAGGTGATCCAGCCGGCCCTGGCACGGGGTTGCGTGGTCCTGTGCGACCGCTTTACCGATGCCACCTACGCCTACCAGGGCGGTGGCCGCGGCCTGTCCGAGGCACGGATCGCTGTGCTGGAGGATTTCGTCCAAGGTGCACTGCGACCTGACCTGACCCTGGTTTTCGACCTGCCGGTGGAAATCGGCCTGGCCCGTGCCGCCGCCCGTGGTCGTCTCGATCGCTTCGAGCAGGAAGGGCGCGAGTTTTTCGAGGCAGTGCGCCAGACTTACCTGCGCCGCGCCGCGGCTGAACCGCAGCGCTACAGCATTCTCGATGCCGCGCAGCCGCTGAGCGCTGTGCAGCAGGCGCTGGACGCCTTGCTGCCGCGTATCGTGGGGATGTGCCGTGGCTGACGTGTACCCCTGGCAGGCGGCGCTCTGGCAGCAACTGGCCGGCCGCGCCCAGCATGCCCATGCCTACCTGTTGCACGGCCCAGCGGGCATCGGCAAGCGCGCCCTGGCCGAGCGCCTGATGACCCGTCTGTTATGCCAGCAACCCCAGGGCCTGGAGGCCTGTGGCACATGCAAGTCCTGCCACCTGCTGGCCGCCGGCACACACCCTGACAACTTCATCCTCGAGCCGGAGGAAGCGGACAAGCCGATCAAGGTCGACCAGGTCCGTGAGCTGGTCAATTTCGTGGTGCAGACTGCCCAGCTGGGCGGGCGCAAGGTGGTATTGGTCGAGCCGGCCGAAGCCATGAACCTGAACGCCGCCAACGCCCTGCTCAAGAGCCTGGAGGAGCCGTCCGGCAACACCGTGCTGCTGTTGATCAGTCACCAGCCCAGCCGCCTGTTGCCCACGGTCAAGAGTCGCTGCGTGCAGCAGGCCTGCCCCGTGCCAGGGGAGGCCGTGAGCCTGGACTGGCTGGCGAAGGCCTTGCCGGATTGCAGCGATGACGAACGGTCCGAGCTGTTGTGCCTGGCCGCCGGCTCGCCGCTGGCGGCGGTGCGCTTGAACGAGCAGGGCGTGCGTGACCAGCGTGCCCTGGTGGTCGAGGGCGTGAAAAAGCTGCTCAAGCAGCAGGCGTCGCCGAGCCAGCTAGCAGAAGGCTGGAATATGGTGTCGCTGCCGCTGCTGTTCGACTGGTTCTGCGACTGGTCGCAACTGATCCTGCGCTACCAGCTGACCCGTGACGAAGACGGCCTGGGTCAGGCCGACATGCGCAAAGTGGTGCAGTACCTGGCGGATAAAACCCCGCAGGCCAAAGTGCTGCACATTCAGGACTGGTTGCTGGCACAGCGGCAGAAAGTCATCGGTAAAGCCAACCTCAACCGTGTCTTGCTTCTCGAAGCCCTGCTGGTGCAGTGGGCAAGCTTGCCCGGACCGGGCTAGAATCGGCCATCAAGTTATTAAAGCCAGGAATGCCGCATGAGCTTGCCACCTAATCTGGGTCCGCGTAATGGAATCTTGTCTCTGACTATCAAGGACAAGTCCGTGCTCTACGCCGCCTACATGCCGTTCATCAAGAACGGCGGCTTGTTCATTCCGACCAACAAGAGCTACAAGCTGGGCGATGAAGTGTTCATGCTGCTCAACCTGATGGACGAGCCGGAGAAGATCCCGGTGGCCGGCAAGGTGGTGTGGATCACCCCGAAGGGCGCCCAGGGCAACCGTGCGGCGGGTGTCGGTGTGCAGTTCAACGACGGTGACAGCACCGCGCGCAACAAGATCGAAACCTACCTGGCCGGTGCGCTGAAGTCCGATCGTCCGACCCACACCATGTGATTCCCTGCCGCGACGCCTTGGTCGTCGCGGCGAAAACCCTCTCGCGTCCTTATCCCGCTGTTTCGATTACAATTCGGGCCTTGTCTCTGCCTGAGTTGCCCGCCGTGCTGATCGATTCCCACTGCCACCTCGACCGTCTCGACCTGTCCGCCCATGGCGGTTCCCTCGACGCGGCCCTGGACGCCGCGCGTGCGCGCGGTGTCGGCCATTTCCTGTGCATCGGCGTCAGCGCCGACAACGCGGCTGCCGTCAAAGGCCTGGCCGAGCGCTATGCGGATGTCGATTGCTCGGTCGGCGTGCACCCGCTGGACCTGGAGCCAGGCGCCGAGCCTGCCCTGGACTGGCTGCTGGGCGAACTGAATCACCCCCGGGTGGTGGCAATCGGTGAAACTGGCCTGGATTACCATTACGAGCCGGAGGCGGCGGAGCTGCAGCAGGCGGCGTTTCGTCTGCACCTCGACGCGGCGCGGATCACCGGCAAGCCCGTGATCGTGCACACCCGCGAAGCCCGGGCCGATACCCTTGTGCTGCTGCGCGAGGCGGCCTTGCCCCAGGCCGGCGTGCTGCATTGTTTCACCGAGGATTGGGAGATGGCCAAGGCCGCCCTGGATATCGGCTTCTACATTTCCCTGTCCGGCATCGTCACCTTCCGCAACGCCGATGCCCTGCGCGAAGTGGCTCGACAGGTGCCGGCGGACCGTCTGCTGGTCGAAACCGATTCCCCCTACCTGGCGCCCATTCCGCATCGCGGCAAGCCGAACCTGCCGCAGTACGTGCGCGAGGTCGCCGAGTACCTGGCGACCTTGCGCGGTGTGAGCTTCGAAACGCTGGCCGAGCAGACGGGCGACAACTTCAAGCGGCTGTTCCCCCTGGCGCGTGTCGGTCAGGCGTAACGCCGCGGCACGATCCTGAGGGCAAAAAAAACCCGGGTTCTGGGGGATGAATCCGGGTTAAGACCATTAGGAGTAAATCAAGGTACGCGGTCCACGGTACCTTGGCTGGTGGGGCACTTGGGGGGAGATGCCGCACACCAGTACCCTTGAGTATTGGTGAAGTTTGCTGCGCGTCCAGGCTGAATTGAGCGTTTTTTAAACAGTTTTGGAATACCCGCGTGGCTGCTGAGTCCTCATCCTGCTGCCAGCTGCCTCAGCAGCCCCAGTGTGTCCTCGATGACCCGGCTTTCGGTGTAGAAATGCGGCGACAGGCGGATGCCGCCACCGCGGGGCACGCAAATGACCTGCTCGGCTTTCAGGCGCTCGAACAGGGCGGCATTGTCCCAGCCGTCCAGGCTGAAGGTGACGATGCCCGCGCGGCGCTCTGGCTCCAGGGTGCTCAGCAACTGTGTACCGGGAATCGCCTGCAGGCCGTCGATCAGCCATTGCACGCGGCTCTCCAGCGCCTTGCCGACCTCGTCCATGCCCACCTCCTGCAGCAGCGACAGGCTCGCCTCGAGGGCCATGGCGCCGAGCATGTTCGGGCTGCCGCACTCGAAACGCCGCGCCGTGCGGGCGGGCTGCCAGTCGGTGCGCTGGTAGTCGCCGGCGTGTTCGAGCATGTGCCAGCCATACTCATGCAGCTTCAGCTGTTCGCGCAGGTCGCTGCGGCAATAGAACACCCCAAGGCCTTCCGGGCCCAGCAGCCACTTGTGACCGTCAGCCATGGCGAATGCGCAGTCGCAGGCCTGGGCGTCGAAGGGCAGGGCGCCCAGTTGCTGGATGGCGTCCACGCAGAACAGCACGCCGTTCTGCCGGCAGCCCTGGCCGAGGCGCGGCAGGTCCAGGCGCAGGCCGCTGGCGAACTGCACCGAGCTGATCGACAGCAGGCGCGTGCGCGGCGTGCAGGCGGCGAGCAGGGCACCTTCCGGGTCGCCGTTCTTCAGGCTGACCTGAATCACCTCGACGCCCATGGGCTTCAACGCTTCCCAGACGATGCGGTTGGACGGGAACTCCTCGTCACTGATGACGATCTGGTCGCCGGGCTGCCAGTCCAGGCCGAAGGCCACGAACGACAGCGCTTCGGAGGTGTTCTTGACCAGCGCGATGTCGGCGGTGGACGGTGCGTTCAGCAGGCGTGCCAGGCGTTCACGCAGGCGTTGCTCGACTGCCAGCCACTCGGAATAGTCCCGGGCGCCGGTCAGGGCATTCTCGGCCGCGAACGCTGTGACCGCCTGAACGGCGCGCTTTGGCCAGGGTGCGACGGCGGCGTGGTTCAGGTAGCGCAGGTCGGGATGTTGCGGAAATTCGTCTTGAATGGCATACATGGTCGGATGATCCGTGCAATTTAGCGGCATTTAGGCATAATACGCGGCTTCGATTTTCGACCCTTTAGTCTCTTTATGCAGAAAGAACCTCGTAAAGTTCGTGAGTTTCGTCGCCGCGAACAGGAAATCCTCGACACCGCCCTGAAACTGTTCCTGGAACAGGGCGAAGACAGTGTCACGGTCGAGATGATCGCCGATGCCGTGGGTATCGGCAAAGGCACCATCTACAAACACTTCAAATCCAAGGCAGAGATCTACCTGCGCCTGATGCTCGACTACGAGCGCGATTTGAACGAGCTGCTGCATTCGGCCGATGTCGACCGCGACAAGGAAGCCCTGTCCCGCGCCTACTTCGAGTTCCGCATGCGTGACCCCCAGCGCTACCGGCTGTTCGACCGCCTGGAAGAAAAGGTAGTCAAGGGCAACCAGGTGCCGGAGATGGTCGAGCAGCTGCACAAGATCCGCGCGTCCAACTTCGAGCGCCTGACCCAACTGATCAAGGGGCGCATCGCCGAGGGCAAGCTGGAGGACGTGCCGCCGTACTTCCACTACTGCGCCGCCTGGGCGCTGGTGCACGGTGCCGTGGCGCTCTATCACTCGCCGTTCTGGAGCAATGTGCTTGAGGATCAGGAAGGGTTCTTCCAGTTCCTGATGGACATCGGCGTGCGCATGGGCAACAAGCGCAAGCGCGACAGCGAAACCCCCGCCAACTGATCGCCATCAATCGGTGCCGGGTGCATGCTGTGCATGTGCTCGGACCGGTTGCAGCGATATACTCCGAGCTACCACTCGCCGGAGCTTTCCATGATCGTCGACCGCCAGGGCAGACGCTTCCGTAACCTGCGCATCAGCCTCACCGCTGCCTGCAACTATGCCTGCACCTACTGTGTGCCGGACGGCAAGCGGCTGGTCGCGGCCCAGGACGAGCTGTCCGCCGAAGCCATGGTGCGGGGCGTGGCCTACCTGATCGAGGCCGCCGGCATCGAGCGCCTGCGCATTACCGGCGGTGAGCCGCTGGTCAGCCCCAAGCTCGAACCCTTCCTGCGTGAAGTCGGGCGCCTGGGGCTGGCGGACATCAGCCTGACCACCAACGCCCAGTTGCTGTCGCGCAAGCTGCCGATCCTGGTGGACGCCGGTATTCGCCGTCTCAATGTGTCCCTCGACACCCTGGACCCGGACGCCTTCCGGCGTATCGCCCGGGGCGGCGACCTGGAGACGGTGCTGGCGGGGATGGCCGACGCCCGGGCCGCCGGTATGAAAATCAAGGTCAACATGGTGCCGCTGCGTGGGCAGAACCTCGACCAGGTGCTGCCGTTGCTCGACTACTGCCTGGAGCAGGGTGATGAGCTGCGTTTCATCGAGCTGATGCGCATGGGACACCTGGCGCGCGCGGGTAATGACTTCGTCCAGCAGTTCGTCGGCATGCCGGAGTTGCTCAGCATGATCGGTGAGCGGCACGCATACACCCAGGCGGCGGCGCCGCTGGATGCCACCGCACTGCGCTACGAGATCCCCGGGCGAGGCTTCTTCGGCGTGATCGCCAATGAGAGCGTACCGTTCTGCCGCACCTGCTCGCGGCTGCGCCTGTCGTCCACCGGCTGGCTGCATGGCTGCCTGTCGTCGAGCAACCGTCACTACGTCGGCGACCTGCTCGACAAGCCGCGTCACCAGGCCTTGCCGGCCCTGCAGCGGCTGCTGGTCCGGGCCCTGGGCGACAAGCAGGACATCGCCTTCGCCGGGGGCGCGACGGTGATGAAGATCATTGGCGGCTGATGCGCCGATGAGTAGTTTCCCCATCCAGTACATCGAGCCGGTGTTTCGCCCGCCCAGCGAAGCGCACTCGCTGATCCTGCCCGTGACCAACGGTTGTTCGTGGAATCGCTGCACTTTCTGCGAGATGTACACTCAGCCGCAGAAGAAATTCCGTGCCCGGGATGAAGCCGAGGTGTTGGAAGAAATCCGCCGGGCCGGCGAGCAATTGATCGTGCAGCGGGTCTTCCTGGCGGACGGCGACGCCCTGGTGCTGCCGACGCGGCGTCTGCTGGCCATTCTCGAGGCGATCCGGCGTTACCTGCCGGAGGTCGAGCGGGTCTCCAGCTACTGCCTGCCGCGCAACCTGCGCAAGAAGTCCGTCGGGGAGCTGAAGGCGTTGGCCGACGCCGGCTTGAAGATGGCCTATGTCGGCTGCGAGTCGGGCGATGACGAGGTCCTGGCACGGGTCAGCAAGGGCGAGACTTACGACTCCAGCCTCAGCGCCCTGGACAAGCTGGGGCAGGCGGGCATCAGCCGTTCGGTAATGATCCTCAACGGCCTAGGCGGCACCGCCTTGAGTGCCCAGCATGCCGATAACTCGGCGCGCCTGATGAATGCGGCGCAACCTGAATTCCTCTCGACCCTGGTGGTCAGTTTTCCTCAAGGGGAAGCGCGTTTTCGCCAGGATTTCGCCGGCTTTCAGGCGCTCGATCAGCAGGGGCTGTTCGCCGAGGTCGAGCGTCTGCTGGCTGGCCTGGAGCTGAGCGACACGGTCTTTCGCAGTGACCATGCTTCCAACTACCTGGTGCTCAAGGGCACGCTCGGGGCGGACAAGGCCCGGCTGCTGGCGCAGGTGCGCGAGGCCATCGAGCGTCCGCAGCAGGCCGGGCTGCGCCAGGAATGGCAGCGTGGCCTCTGACTGGCGTGGAATCTGCATCACCGCTCCATTCGCCGGTTTTCCGTCGCCGGCAGCGGAGGAATGACATGCGTAGTTTGATTGCCGTGCTGGCGTTGCTGACCCTCGGAGGCTGCATGAACGTCAGTGATATGGTCTCGGGCACCGAGTACCACCTGCGTGACGCCGGGTTCCTGGACCACGGCCATACCGAGCGCATGGCATCGCGCCGGCTGCAGCAGGATTCCTTCATCTACATCGCCCAGGGCCATTTCGTGCCGCCGGGCGGCGGCGGCTACCCGCGGCCCAACGTGGTGGCGGAGGAGGCCTTCAACGGCTTCGTCGAGTACTTCCCCATGGTGCGCCGGGCGCGGATGCCGGTTGGCCTGGAGGAGGCGATGAGCGAGGCCCGTGGTGCGGGCGCTCATTACCTGCTGTACACCCGTTTCGCCTACTCCGATGACCGTATCGGCACCCAGGAAGAGTGGGAAGAAGAGGAAGAGCTGAGCCGCCTGGGCACCGACCGCAGCGTGCTGCAGCTGATGCTGATCGAAACCAATACGCGCTACCTCGTCGACACCGCACGGATCCGCAGCCGCGGCGGTTTCCTGACGTTCTACGATGCCCAACCGGAAGACCTGCTGGGCCCGCCCCTGCAGGAATACGCCCGCAGCCTGCTGGGGCTGCAACCGTAAGGAGTACCCGATGACCGACACAGGCAAGGCCAACGACCTGCTGGCGCAGATTCCCAAGAGCGAAAAGGGCCTGCCGCCCGTGCACCTGTGGCATCCGGAATTCTGCGGGCATATCGACATGCGCATCGCCCGTGACGGCACTTGGTACTACATGGGCACGCCGATCGGTCGCAAACCCATGGTGCGCCTGTTCTCCACCATTCTGCGCCGTGATGACGACGGCTACGTGCTGGTCACCCCGGTGGAGATGGTCGGCATCACGGTCGATGACGCGCCATTCGTTGCGGTCAGCGTGCAGGTGGAAGGAGAGGGCGAGGCCCAGCGCCTGCGCTTCATCACCAACGTCGAGGATGAGGTGGTGGCCGGCCCCGAACACCTGCTGCGCGTCGAACTGGACGAGCAGACCCAGGAGCCGTCGCCCTATGTGCATGTGCGCAGCAACCTGGAGGCGCTGATCCACCGCAACGTGTTCTACCAACTGGTCGAGCTGGCGGTGCCCCGGGAGATCGACGGCCAGACCTGGCTGGGCGTGTGGAGCGAGGGGCAGTTCTTCCCCATCGGCCCGCAACCCGATTGAGTACGCCGACAGGAGTTCACTGAGAAACGCATAAAAGAAAAAGGCTCCCGAGGGAGCCTTTTTCTGTTGCTTACATGTTGGGGTAGTTAGGCCCGCCGGCGCCCTCAGGCGCCACCCAGGTGATGTTCTGGGCCGGGTCCTTGATGTCGCAGGTCTTGCAGTGCACGCAGTTCTGCGCGTTGATCTGGAACTTCTTCTCGCCGTCTTCCTGTCTCACGACTTCGTACACGCCGGCCGGGCAGTAGCGCTGCGCCGGTTCGTCGTACAGCGGCAGGTTCTTGGCCAGCGGAATGCTCGGGTCGGTGAGCTTCAGGTGGCAAGGCTGCTCTTCCTCGTGGTTGGTGTTGGAGAGGAACACCGAGGAGAGTTTGTCGAAGCTCAGCTTGCCGTCCGGTTTCGGGTAGTCGATGCGCTTCGATTCCGCTGCCGGTTTCAGGCAGGCATGGTCCGGCTTGTTGTCGTGCAGGGTGAAGGGGATCTTGCCGCCGAAGATGTTCTGGTCGATGAAGTTGAACGCACCGCCAAGCAGGGCGCCGTACTTGTGGATCGCCGCGCCGAAGTTACGGCTGCGGAACAGCTCGTCGTACAGCCAGCTTGCCTTGAAGCCGTCGACATAGCCATTGAGCAGGTCGCCGCCCTGGCCATCGGCCAGGAGCACGTCTGCCACGGCGTCGGCCGCGAGCATGCCGGACTTCATGGCGGTGTGGCTGCCCTTGATCTTGGCGAAGTTCAGGGTGCCGAGGTCGCAGCCGATCAGCGCGCCGCCCGGGAAGACCATCTTCGGCAGGGAATTCAGGCCGCCTTTGCAGATCGCGCGGGCACCGTAGGACACACGCTTGCCGCCTTCCAGGTATTGAGCGATCACCGGGTGGTGCTTGTAGCGCTGGAACTCGTCGAACGGCGACAGGAACGGGTTGGAGTAGGACAGGTCGACGATCAGGCCGACGACCACCTGATTGTTTTCCAGGTGATAGAGGAACGAGCCGCCCAGGTTCTCGTCGTCCAGCGGCCAGCCGGCGGTGTGCACCACCAGGCCCTGCTCGTGCTTGGACGGGTCGATGTCCCAGATTTCCTTGATGCCGATGCCGTAGTGCTGGGCATCGGCTTCGGAGGCCAGGTCGTACTTGGCGATCAGTTGCTTGCCGATGTGGCCGCGGCAGCCTTCGGCGAACAGGGTGTACTTGCCACGCAGTTCCATGCCGGGGGTGTAGTAGCCGTCTTTCGGGTGGCCTTCACGGTCCACGCCCAGGTCGCCGGTGACGATGCCGCGCACCACGCCGTTTTCGTCGATGAGCGCTTCCTGGGCGGCGAAGCCCGGGTAGATTTCCACGCCCAGGCCTTCGGCCTGCTGGGCCAGCCAGCGGCACAGGTTGCCCAGGGAGATGATGTAGTTGCCTTCGTTGTGCATGGTTTTGGGCACAAACAGGCCGGGAACCTTGACGGCGGAGTCCGCGTTTTTCAACATATAGATGTCGTCGCGCGTGACCGGGGTGTTCAGCGGGGCGCCGAGCTCTTTCCAGTCCGGGAACAATTCGTTCAGGGCGCGGGGTTCGAACACCGCACCAGACAGGATATGAGCGCCGACTTCAGAGCCTTTTTCGACCACGCAGACGCTGATTTCTTTACCCGCTTCGGCGGCTTTCTGCTTCAGTCGGCAAGCGGCGGACAAACCGGCAGGGCCGGCGCCGACGATGACGACGTCGAATTCCATAAATTCGCGTTCCACAGGGTTATCTCCTACTCAAGGCTCTATCTAGTTATATGGCGATCAGGCGCGTTCCATCTGCGATGCCGGCGCATTATATCTACACCCTCTCGCCGGTCCAATACAAACGTTTGTTTGAATTTTCTGTAGGCCTGCTAGAATCCTACTACATCGCGGATGACTGGCCGGTTCGCTGTATTGACCGGGCTAGGTCGTGCGGTCAAGATACGGGCGGTTTTGCGTTCGCCGTCTGAGCATGAGTCGGTCCCGGCCGATGAGCATCACCCGCATGTTCGCCTTGGCGACATTCCTATTCACCGGAGAGTAACGAGGAATCCATGAAGGTTCTTGTAGCTGTCAAACGAGTGGTCGACTACAACGTCAAGGTTCGCGTCAAAGCGGACAACAGCGGCGTTGATCTTGCGAACGTCAAGATGTCGATGAACCCTTTCTGCGAAATCGCCGTGGAAGAAGCCGTACGCCTGAAAGAGAAGGGTGTGGCGAGCGAAATCGTCGTCGTTACCATTGGCCCGACCACTGCCCAAGAGCAGCTGCGCACGGCACTGGCACTGGGTGCCGACCGCGCCATCCTGGTCGAATCCGCTGACGAGCTGAACTCTCTGGCCGTGGCCAAGCTGCTCAAGGCCGTTTCCGACAAGGAGCAGCCGCAGCTGATCATCATGGGCAAACAGGCCATCGACAGCGATAACAACCAGACCGGCCAGATGCTGGGCGCGCTGACCGGTTTCGCCCAGGGCACCTTCGCCTCCAAGGTCGAAGTGGCCGGCGACAAGGTCAACGTCACCCGCGAGATCGACGGCGGCCTGCAGACCGTCGCGCTGAACCTGCCGGCGATCGTCACCACCGACCTGCGCCTGAACGAGCCGCGCTACGCGTCGCTGCCGAACATCATGAAGGCCAAGAAAAAGCCGCTGGACGTCGTGACCCCGGACGCCCTGGGCGTCGCCACCACGTCCACCGTGAAGACCCTGAAAGTCGAAGCGCCTGCTGCCCGCAGCGCCGGCATCAAGGTCAAGTCCGTGGCTGAACTGGTCGAGAAACTGAAGAACGAGGCGAAGGTAATCTAAATGACTATCCTGGTTATCGCTGAACACACCAATGCCGCCCTGGCACCTGCCACGCTGAACACCGTTGCAGCTGCTCAAAAGATCGGTGGCGACATCCACGTTCTGGTTGCCGGTGCCGCCTGTGGCGCTGCTGCCGAAGCCGCGGCCAAGGTCGCTGGCGTCTCCAAGGTGCTGGTTGCCGACAACGCTGCCTTCGCTCACCAGCTGCCGGAAAACGTCGCGCCGCTGGTTGCCGAACTGGGCAAGGGTTACAGCCACATCCTGGCTGCCGCTACCAGCAACGGCAAGAACATCCTGCCGCGCGTCGCCGCGCAGCTGGACGTTGACCAGATCTCCGAGATCGTCGCCGTTGAAAGCGCTGACACCTTCAAGCGCCCGATCTACGCCGGTAACGCCATTGCCACCGTGCAGTCCAGCGCGTCGGTCAAGGTCATCACCGTGCGTACCACCGGTTTCGACGCGGTAGCTGCCGAAGGCGGCAGTGCCGCTGTCGAAGCGGTATCGTCGGGTGCCGACGCCGGCAAGTCGTCCTTCGTGGGCGAAGAGCTGGCCAAGTCGGACCGTCCTGAGCTGACCGCTGCCAAGATCGTCGTTTCCGGCGGCCGCGGCATGCAGAACGGTGACAACTTCAAGCACCTGTACGCCCTGGCCGACAAGCTGGGCGCTGCCGTAGGTGCTTCGCGCGCCGCGGTCGACGCCGGTTTCGTACCGAACGACATGCAGGTCGGCCAGACCGGCAAGATCGTTGCGCCGCAGCTGTACATCGCCGTCGGTATCTCGGGTGCCATCCAGCACCTGGCCGGCATGAAGGACTCCAAGGTGATCGTCGCGATCAACAAGGACGAAGAGGCGCCGATCTTCCAGGTTGCCGATTACGGCCTGGTCGCGGACCTGTTCGAAGCCGTACCGGAGCTGGAAAAACTGGTGTAAACCGGTTTCTCCCGACACGAAAAACCCGCTCATCGAGCGGGTTTTTTTTTCAGGCCTCGGGTGGCGTCCCGGTCTGTTCGGGTGCCAGCGCATCGAGAAAAGCCTGATAGTGCATGGCGGTTTCCTCGGGACGTTCGATCATCGGGGCGTGGCCGCAGTGCGCCATGACCACCACGCTCGGGTGCTTGAGCAGGGGCTCCATGACCTCGATGCTGGACACGTCCAGTACGCGGTCCTGCTCGCCCCACAGCAACAGGGTGGGCGCCTTGATGCGGGGCAGCTCCGGTTCCAACGGGATGTAGCGTGTGACCAGTTGCTCGAACACCGCCTGGTAGTGATCGGCATTGGCGATGGAGCGTTCTGCCAGGTAGTCCGTGACGCCCTGGGGCAGGGCGGGCGGCTCGACGAACACGAGCTTCAGCAAGGCCTGGAAGTCTTCCGTCGAGCGCGCCACCAGCGGGTTGGCTTCGCCCTGTTCCAGGCGCTGAAAGAATTCGCTCTTGCGCGGCGCCTGGACACCGCTGGGCGCGAACAGCCCGGCGGACAGGACCTGCTCGGGGTAGCGCGCGGCGTACAGGGCGCTGATGTGCCCGCCCATGCAGTTGCCGACCAGGTGCAGGCGCTGGATGCCCAGTGCCTGGGTAAAGGTGGCGATGCGCTCGGCCTGGGTGCCGACGTCGTAGCTGGCGTGCGGTTTGTCGCTGTCGCCGAAGCCGGGCAGGTCGAGGGCGATGACCCGATAACGGGATGTGAAGTGGCGGGCGAAACGCAGCCAGTTGTCCTTGTCGGCACCGAATCCGTGTACCAGCAGCAAGGTCTCGGCACTGGCCGGGCCGCCTTCGTAGTAATGGATGCTAAGATCGCCGACAGTGAGTCGTTTGCTGTCGAGTCCTGCGAGCTGCTGCTCGACCAGGCGCATACTGCCTACCAGGGCCGCCGGACTCAGGTAAAACACACCGGCGATGCCGACGAGCAGCAGTATCAGGCCGAGTATCAGTTTTTTCATGGCGTGTCCTTATCGCTAATTATTATTTAGCGATTCTTACGCTAGCATGAACAGAGCCGCTCCCGCCTTGCATCCGCGGGGGTATCACAGGTTGAGCCGGGAAGTTCGCTAATGCGTGTACGTGGTCTACTGAAACTTCTGCTGCTAGGGATCGGCGCGACGGTTCTGTCGGGCACGGTGACGGCGGCCGGAAAATGCGAACGCCTGGTGGCCACCGGCAACCCTGAATACCCCCCCTATCTCTGGCGCGACCCGCAGAATCCCCAGCAATTGATCGGTGCCAACGCCGACCTGCTGAAGCACCTTGGCGACGAACTGGGCGTGGTGATCGACGTGATCTACACCGGTCCCTGGTCCCGCGCCCAGGACGAAGTGCGCACCGGTCGCGTCGACCTGCTCGCCGGCGCCTTCCTGACCCTGCAGCGGCTGGACAGCATGGACTACGTCCATCCGGCGTTCTACTGGACCCCCAACGTGGTCTGGGTGAAGAAGGGCGAAGCCTTTCCCTACGCGGGCTGGGAAGACCTCCAGGGCCATACCGGGGATACCCTGGTGGGTAACAGCTTCGGCCAGCAATTCGATGCCTACGCCAAGACCAGCCTGACCCTGGAAGGGGTCTCCAGCCTGACCCAGGCCTTTCAGAAGCTGCTGCTGGGGCGCACCGACTACGTGCTCTACGAGCGCTACCCGGGGTTGGCCCTCGCCGAGACGCTGGGCATGGAAGATGATCTGGAAATTCTGGAACCTCCGATTTCCAGTGAAGGTCTGTACCTGACCCTGTCGCACAACTCCGCCTGTAACGAACCCTGGCTGCGCGGACAATTGGCGAAAAAAATGACAGAATTGGCGGCTGATGGCCTGCCGGAGACCCTGTTGCAACGCAATCTCCAGCGTTGGAAAGAACAGCAGCTGCAGCCGGTCGGCGACCCGAATCCGTAGGAAACCGTTTTGACTATCCGATTTTCATGTGCCGCTCTGGCTCTCCTGGCGTTGGCTGGTTGTGCCAACGATCCCGCCCCGACCGAACAGCTGCGCCTGACCGAACAGGCGGTGGCGCAAGCCCGTGCCGTGGGCGCGACCGAGCAGGTCGAGGAGCTGCGGCAGGCCGAGGACAAATTGCAGCAGGCCCAGGCGGCCATGACCCGCGAAGCGTTCAAGGATGCCCGTCTGCTGGCCGAGCAGGCCGAACTGGACGCGCGCCTGGCCGAAGCCCGGGTGCTCACCCAGAAAAGCCAGGATCAGTTGCGTGAGCTGAACGAGCGCATCAACCGCCTGCGTCGGCAACTGGGGGAAGTGAAATGAGCATTCGCCCGGTATTCATCGGCTGCGCTCTGCTGGCACTGGGCGGGTGCGCCGGCCAGCAGCAGAACAGCAGCGAGGCCCTGGAAAGCGCCCGCAATCAGTTCCAGACCGTGAAGGAAGACCCCAGCGTGCTGCGCAGCGCACCCAAGGACGTGATTCGCGCCGGGGAATCCCTGGCCCGCGCCGATCGCCTGTCGAGCTACTGGGGCAGTGCCAGTGATGTGGGCCACTACGCCTACCTGAGCCAGCGCTACAGCGAAATCGCCGCCGAGAAGAGCAGCCTGCAGGTCAACCAGGAGCGGGCGGCCAAGCTGGAGCTCGAACGCCAGCGCCTGCAACTGGCCCTGCGCGAGGCCAAGCTGCTCAGCGTGCAGGAGCAGAGCAACTGGCTGGAAGAGCAGATGGTCAGCCTTGCCACCACCGAAACCGAGCGTGGCCTGGTAATGACCCTGGGCGATGTGCTGTTCGACACCGGTCACGCCGACCTCAAGGCTTCGGCCAACCGCACGGTGCTCAAGCTGGTGCAGTTCCTCCAGCTCAACCCGCGCCGGATCGTGCGCATCGAGGGGTACAGCGACAGCAGCGGCGACAAGCAGGAAAACCAGGCGCTGTCCCGGGCGCGGGCGCAAACCGTGGCCGACGTGCTGGTGGACCTGGGCATCGATGCCAAGCGCATCGAGGTGCAGGGGTATGGCGAACGCTTCCCGGTGGCGGAGAACGCCTCGGAGAAGGGCCGTGCGCAGAACCGTCGCGTCGAAATCGTCTTCTCTGACGAGCAGGGACGCCTGGGCGCCAGCCGCTGACAGCTCTCTGGGTTCCCCAAAAGCCGCTCTCGTGAGCGGCTTTTTCGTTTCCGGGCAACAGAAATCCGACGTCGGTAAGAGACAGTTACGCCTGAAAATCGACTAGACCGATACAGTCATTGGCGCATCGGCACTGTATCGTCCACAATCCCTTTATCTGTACCGGTGCAATTGTGTGTCATCCGGTTACTGTTACGGTCCAGTAAAGTGAGATCACGGCCATGACCAATCTGTTGCTCTATCAGCGCATCGCCCAGCAACTGGCAGAAGACATCCGCCGCGGCGTCTACCAGCCAGGGGAGCGGGTGCCCTCGGTGCGCAAGATGAGTTCGCAGTTGAACGTCAGCCATGCCACGGTGCTGCAGGCCTACGCCAACCTCGAAGACCTGGGGCTGATCCGTGCCCGGCCGCAGTCTGGCTTTTATGTGCACCAGACCCCGGCGTTGACCGCCGAAACTCCGGACATCGCCCGGGTCGAGCGGCCTGGCCTGGTCACCCGCAGCAGCATCATCAACCAGGTGCTCACCGAATCGCGGCGCGAAGGGGTGTTCCCCCTGGGCGCGGCGGTTCCCCACGTCGACTATCTGCCGGTGCGCGCGCTGCACCAGCAACTGGCCAAGGTCACTCGCTTTCACAGCCCGCGAGCGTTCAGCTACATGTTCAGCCCCGGTTTCGAGCCGCTGCGGCGCCAGGTGGCGATCCGCATGCGCGACGCGGGTGTGCTGGTCGACCCGTCGGAGGTGGTGATCACCCATGGCTGTGTCGATGCCCTGCAGATGTCATTGCGGGTGCTGACCAAGCCGGGCGACCTGATCGCCACCGAATCGCCGACCTACTACGGCTTGCTGCAACTGGCGGATTTGCTGGGGCTCAAGGTCATCGAGATCCCCAGTGACCCGAGCACGGGGATCAGCCTGGAGGCCTTGCAACTGGCGGCCAGCCAATGGCCGATCAAGGCCCTGGTGCTGACCGCGCGCCTGAGCAACCCGTTGGGCGGCACCATTCCCGAGGAGCGGCAGAAGCAACTGCTGCGCCTGGCCGACGACTTCGACATCCAGATCATCGAGGACGATATCTACGGCGAGCTGATGTTCGACCAGAGCCCGACCAAGGCCCTCAAGTCCCATGACCGCGAGGGGCGGGTGGTGTACTGCTCGAGCTTCTCCAAGACCCTGTCGCCCGGGGTTCGTATCGGCTGGATCGTCGCCGGCAAGTATCAGGACGAAATCCAGCGCCTGCAGACCTTCAGCACCCATTCGGCGTGCAGCGTTACGCAGATGGCGGTGGCGGCCTACCTGGAGAACGGCGGCTACGACCGGCACCTGCGCTACATCCGCCAGGAGTACCGCAAGAACCTCAGCGCCTTTCAGCTGGCGGTGCAGCAGTACTTCCCGGAAGGCACGCAGATGACCCGGCCCAACGGCGGCTTCATCCTGTGGGTCAGCCTGCCGGCGCGGGTCAACACCAAGGACCTGCACGTGCGGGCGCTGCAGCAGGGCATCAGCATCGCGCCGGGGTTGATCTTCAGTAACACCGAGCAGTTCAACCATTGCGTGCGGCTCAACTGCGGCATTCCGTGGAACCGTGAAGCCGAGCGGGCGCTGATGACCCTGGGCATGCTGGCCAGCCAGCTGTGCCAGGAAGCGGCGTTCTAAAACCGCGCGGGGCTTAACCCGAATCGGGCGAGGGTTGCGTCTACTGGGACGAAGCGTTCTTTCATCCCAGGAGATGCACCATGCGCCCGCTCGCTCACCCCGCTGTGCTGTGTGGTTTTACCGGTACCCTGTTGCTGGCCCTGACAGCCTGCAACGCCACCTCGCCAGACACCCGTACCGAACCGGCCGCCAAGGCCGATGCCGGGACGGCGGTGCTGCACGAGTCGTCGGCCCAGCCGCCGGCTCGACACGCCGAGCTGGCGCGCTATGCGCCCGCGGCCATCGCCGCGATGCCGGCTGCCCCGCTGGTCGACCAGGCCCTGCCGGGTTATCACGATGCCAACCGCGAGCAGTACCAGACCCTGACGGCCAACCCGGTGCACGCCGTGAGCGAGGCGCCGGTCTCCACCTTCAGCCTGGATGTCGACACCGGCAGCTACGCCAATGTGCGGCGTTTCCTCAACCAGGGGCAGTTGCCGCCGGCCGATGCCGTGCGCCTGGAGGAGCTGGTCAATTACTTCCCCTATGCCTACCCGCAGGCCACCGGTGATGCGCCGTTTGGCGTGGCCACCGAGCTGGCGCAGACGCCGTGGAACCCCGAGAGCCGGCTGCTGCGCATCGCGATTCGCACGGAAGACCGCAGCGTGGCGCAGCTGCCGCCAGCCAACCTGGTGTTCCTGGTGGACGTCTCCGGCTCGATGGACCGCCGTGAGGGCTTGCCCATGGTGCAGGGCACCCTGAAGCTGCTGGTCGACCAGCTGCGAGCCCAGGACAAGGTGTCGCTGGTGGTCTACGCCAGTGAGTCGAGCGTGGTGCTGGAACCCACCGCCGGTTCGGACAAGGCGACCATCCGCGGCGCCATCGAACAACTGCGTGCGGGCGGCTCGACTGCCGGCGAGTCGGGCATCCAACTGGCGTACCAGCAGGCACAGAAGGGCTTCATCAAGGGCGGCATCAACCGCATCCTGCTGGCCACCGATGGTGACTTCAACGTCGGCATCAGCGATTTCGAGACGCTCAAGGCCCTGGCTGCCGACAAGCGCAAGACGGGCATTTCCCTGACTACCCTGGGCTTTGGCACCGACAATTACAACGAGCAGTTGATGGAACAACTGGCTGACGCCGGTGACGGCAACTACGCCTACATCGACAACCTGCGCGAGGCGCGCAAAGTGCTGGTGGACCAGCTCAGTTCGACCCTGGCCGTGGTCGCCAAGGACGTGAAGGTGCAGGTCGAATTCAACCCGGCCCAGATTGCCGAGTACCGCCTGCTGGGCTACGAGAACCGGATGCTGCGTCGGGAGGACTTCAGCAACGACAAGGTGGACGCCGGTGAAGTCGGGGCAGGGCAGAGCGTCACCGCGCTCTACGAGATCGTCCCGGCCGGCGGCAAGGGCTGGCTGGAACCGCTGCGCTACCAGGCCAAGGCCGAAACCAGGGGGCGTTCCGGCGAACTGGCCCTGCTGCGCGTTCGCTACAAGGCCCCGGAGCAGGCTACCAGCCGCCTGCTGGAAATTCCGGTGACCGCGCCGGCCCAGGTGGCGGCGATCGGCGAGGCCAGCGAAGACCTGCGCTTCGCCAGCGCCGTGGCGGCGTTCGCCCAGCAAGTGCGGGGCGGGCAATACACCGGCGCGTTCGACCTGGCCGCCAGCGCCCAACTGGCGCGCAGCGGCAAGGGTGAAGACCGCTTCGGCCTGCGCGGCGAGTTCGTGCAACTGGTCGAATTGGCCCAGAGCCTGCAAACTCAGCACCCTGTCCCCGACACTGCCAAGGCCGACTGAGTGTGACCACCCCTGTAGCGAGTATTCCCGGCGATGACGACGCGCACCTGCTGCGTCGTTACCGGCAAGGCGATGCCGAGGCGTTTGCGCAGCTGTACCAGCGCCATCGCCTCGGCCTGTTTCGTTTCCTCTGTGGCCTGTGCGGCGACCCGAGTGTGGCCGAGGAGGTCTTCCAGGAGACCTGGCTGAGCCTGATCCGCAGCGAGTCGGTGCAGCGCGAGGCGGTGCTGTTCAAGACCTGGCTGTACCAGATCGCCCGTAATCGCCTGATCGATCACTGGCGCAAGCACGGCAAGCAGCAGGGCTTGAGCGAGGCCTACGACGAGCAGGTGCACGACCAGCCCAGCGCCGAGGCCGGCCCCGAGCAGCAGCTCGACTTGAGCCGCGACCAGGCGCGCTTGCAGGCGGCCCTGGACGACCTGCCGGCGGAGCAGCGCGAAGTGTTCCTGCTGCGCGCCCATGGCGACCTGGAGCTGCACGAGATCGCCGAGTTGACCCGCACGCCAGCGGAAACGGTGAAAAGCCGTCTGCGTTACGCGTTACAGAAGTTACGTCGGCTGCTGGCTGACCCAGCCGCCGAAGAGGTGTCCGCATGAAAGGTCCACACGATCTGCCCCACGACGAGCAGCAACTGCTCCAGCACTACCGGGCACACAGCGACGCCGAACCGTCGGCCGAGCTGGATGCGCGCATCCTGGCCGCGGCGACCCAGGCCGCACGGCGGGTCGAGCCGACGCCCGGCCCGTTGGCCCGGGTGCACGCCTGGCTGTTCGGCGGCGCTGGCCGCACCCGCTGGTCGGTGGCGTTCGGCAGCCTGGCGCTGCTGGGCCTGGGGCTCGGCCTCAGCCTGAAGACCCTGGAGCAGGTGCCACCGGTCTACGACAGCCCGGCCCCCGCCGCCCCGGCCATGCAGCGCTACGCGGCTCCGGCCGCGTCGATGGAGCGAAAGGTGCTGCGCGAAGAGGCCGAAAAAACCACCGAGGGCAGTCCTATGGCCGACCTGATGTTGGCCGAGGAACCTCCGGCCCCCCTCGCCAGCGCCGCTCCGCTGGCGCGCAGTTCGTCGGAAATCGAGCCCTGGGTGCCGGCGTTGCAGGAGGTGCTGGCGCTGCGCAAGCGAGGCGAGGAAGGCCGAGCCAGTGCGCTGTTCAAGGACCTTCAGCGCCGTTATCCGCAACAGGATATGGACGAACAGCTGCGCCGCCTGGAGGCACAGGAACCGTGATCCGACCCTTGCCAGGTGGCGTTCTGCGCGCGAGCATGGCGCGGTCGTTCCAGATAGCCTTTCCCAAATAGCCACGAGTTCGTCATGAGTGCACCCCGTTACCTGGCCCTGTTGTTGCTCGTTCCCCTGCTCACTGCCTGTGAGCCGGAAACCGAGCCGGCCAAGGTCGTCCCGGAAAAAACACCGCCCGCGGCGGTCGAGCAGAAGCCGGTGACCGAGGTCGAGCAGCCTGCCCCGGAGGTCGCCAAGGCCGAAGCACCGGCCAAGCCGGCTGCGACGGTGGCACCCAAGGCTCCGGCAGCCGCGCCCAAGCCGCCGAAAGTGGCGGCCAAGGCCCCGCCCGAATCTGCGGCAGAGGCGCCCAAGACCAAGCTGGACCTGTCCCTGCCCAAGGACCTGGCCGAACAGCTGAATGCCGAGGATCGGGGTGACGCGGCGCTGGTGCCGTTGCTGCCACCGCTGTTCGAGGAGAAGAAACCCGAGCAGAACCCCTTCCAGGTCAGCGGCAAGCTGCTGACCAACGACGTGGACAAGGATTACTGGGATTCGGTCGAAGGCGCCGAATTGCAGTTCGAGTTCAAGCGCTAGAAGCGGTAGCGCTGCGCCTGGATCGCCTCGAAAGCGTCCACATCCAGCGGCTCGAATGCTGCCGCACCCGGTAGCCGCGCCAGCAGCGGATCACTTACCTGTTGCGGGTCGTAGCCGGCCTGCTTGAGGTCGGTCTTCTTGTACTTGAAGGTGCCGGTGGTCTCTACCTCTCGCAGCAGGCGGATGAACAGCGGGGCGGCGTAGGCGGGGAGTTCCCGGTCAAGGAACCGCGCCAGCGCTTCGCCATCCAGGATCTGGCCCGGTTGCAGGCGCAGGGCGGCCATGCCGCAGCGGCCGTTGGTGCCGGGAATCTCCACCCCATACACCACCGCGTCCTCGACCCCCGGGTAGCTACCCAGCACGTTTTCCACCTCGGTGGTGGAGACGTTCTCGCCTTTCCAGCGGAAGGTGTCGCCCAGGCGGTCGACGAACTGGGTGTGCTTGCAGCCGATGTCGCGCATGAGGTCGCCGGTGTTGAACCAGGCGTCGCCCTTCTTGAACACGTCACGCAGGATCGCCGCTTCGCTCTTGCTCGGGTCGGTGTAGCCGTCGAACGGCCACTTGGCGCTGATCTCGCTGATCAGCAGGCCGGGCTCGCCCTTGCGGGTCTTTTCCAGAAAGCCCTTGGCGGTGCGGATGGCCCGGTCGTTTTCCAGGTCATAGCGGACGATGGCGTAGGTGGCGGGGGAGAAGCCCACGGTATTGTCGAAGTTGAAGACGTTGGTGAAGCCGATATTGCCTTCGCTGGAGGCGTAGAACTCGGTGATCTGCTCGATGCCGAAGCGCTGCTTGAACTCGGCCCAGATCGACGGGCGCAGGCCATTGCCGATCATGCAGCGCAGGCTGTTGTCCTGCTCTGCCGGGCAGGGCGGCTGGTTGAGCAGGTAGCGGCACAGTTCGCCGATGTAGCCGAAGCAGGTGGCGCGGTAGCGCTGCACGTCCGGCCAGAAGGCGCTGGCGGAGAACTTGCGGCGCAGGGCGATGGCCGCGCCACCGGCCAGGGCCGCGCCCCAGCACACGGTCACGGCGTTGTTGTGGTAGCAGGGCAGGGTCAGGTACAGCACGTCCTGATTGTTCAGGGTCAGGCCGGAGTGGCCGAAGCCGCCGTAGGCCTTGATCCACTTGCCGTGGCTGAGGATGGAGGCCTTGGGCAACCCGGTGGTGCCCGAGGTGTAGATCAGGAAACACGGGTCCTTCATCCGCACCTTGGCGCTGTCCGGCGGGTTGCTCTCGGCCTGGCGGCGGGCCAGGACCATCAGGTTGTTCCAGCCATCCTGCGACTGCCCCGCGTCGGCCAGGCAGTCCTGGTCGGCCACCCAGTAACGGCCCAGGGCGCGATTATCCAGTTGGTCGGCGATCTCGCTGAACGGGGCGAGCAGTTCGTCGCCGACCACGGCGATGTCGGGCTTCACCAGGTTCACGCTGTGGGCCAGCACCTTGCCGCGCTGGGTGGTGTTGAGCAGGGCGGCCACCGCCCCGAGTTTGCTGAGCGCGGCGAGGATCGCCAGCACTTCCAGGCGGTTTTCCAGCATGACCGCCACCACGCTGCCATGGCGGATGCCCTCGGCCTTGAAGGCCCAGGCCAGGCGGTTGGCCCAGCGGTTGAACTGGGTGTAGGTCAGCAGCCGGCCTTCGTCCATCAGCGCCGGCCGGTCAGGATTCTGTTGCACGGCGCGTTCCAGCGCCCAGGCCAGCGACAGGTTCTTGTCCCGGTTGCGGATGCCGGCGTAGTACAGGCCCTGGAGCATGCGTGGCACGCGGGGCAGGTGCACCGGCAGGCGGGCCAGGAAGCGAAGCGGGGAAATCAGGTCGTCCGGGGTCATGATGTTCGCACGTGTCGCTGGAAGGTATCCAGGACTCTAGACCGCCCGAACAGGGTGGGGTATGGCCCTGGCGCGACGGGCACCGGGCAGATGGGCAAATGGCTGGGGCGACCGGCCAGGGCGACCCGCTCGAGGCGGGCCGCCGCTTGGGGTCAGTCGACGAACAGGTCGGGAATCAGCGTGCCGCCCGCGGGATCGAAGCGGTAGTGTTCGAACTCGGTGGCGCCCTGTTCACGCAGGATGTCTTCGTCGATCAGCAGGCGCCCGGTGATGCGGCGACCCTCGCTGGAGAGAATGGCGTGGGCAGCGTCGGCCATGATCTGCGGCACCCGGGCGCGCTTGAAGGCGTCGCGGCTGCCCAGTTCGAACTCGATGGCAGCGGTGGCGATCATGGTCTTCGGCCACAGCGAGTTGACGCTGATGCCGTACTTCTTGAATTCCTCGCTCATGCCCAGGGTGAGCATGCTCATGCCGTACTTGGTGACGGTGTAGGGGCCGTGCTGGGCGAACCACTTGCTGTCGAGGTTGAGCGGCGGCGAGAGGTTGAGGATATGGCCGCTGGCGCTTTTCTTCAGGTACGGCAGCGCCGCCTGGCTGCACACCATCACCGCGCGGGTGTTGATCTGGTACATCAGATCGAAGCGCTTGGGTTCGAGCTTCTCCACGCCCACCAGCTTGATCGCCCCGGCGTTGTTGACCAGGCCGTCGATGCCGCCGAAGTGCTCGGCCGCCTGGGCCATCGCGGCTGCCACGGCCTGCTCGTCGCGCACGTCCAGTTGCAGGGCCAGGGCCTTGCCGCCGGCCTGCTCGACTTCTCTGGCGACGCTGTGGATGGTGCCTTCCAGCTTCGGATGCGGTTCGGCGCTCTTGGCCGCGATGACGATATTGGCGCCGTCGGCAGCCGCCTTGAGGGCGATCTCGCGGCCGATGCCGCGGCTGGCGCCGGTGATGAACAGGGTCTTGCCGGACAGTGACATGGGCGTGCTCCGTCTTGTTGTTAGGGGCGCCGTGGGAGGAACCGGGTGGTGATCCGCTTCAGCTGCGCCGAACGACGCTCGCGGCTGAAGCCCCTCCCACGGTATGTACCTTCAGCGTAGGGTGGATGACGCTTTACCTATCCGCCATCGGCGGTGATAGACAAGCCTCATCCACCGGGCGATCACACCTCGGCGGCTTCGATCTCCACCAGCAACTGGCGGTTCTTGACCTGGTCGCCCTGGCTCACGCCGATCCGGCGGATCACGCCGTCGACGCCGGCCTTGAGCGGGTGTTCCATTTTCATCGCTTCCAGCACTACCAGCAGTTGGCCTTTGGCGACCGTCGTGCCTTCCTCGACCAGCACTTCGACGATGGCGCCGTCCATCGGTGCCTTGACGCTGCCGGATGCCGCGGCGCTGCTGCCGGTGGCCGGGGCGTGGGTGATGTCCTGCAGCTCCAGGTTGCCGTTGTGGCCGTAGAGCCAGATGCCGTCGCCTTGCAGATGATAGGCCAGGCGCTGGCGCACACCGTCCAGTTCGACGTGGGCCCAGCGACCGTCGGCGGCGAGCAGGGTCAGTTCCACCGCCTGTTCGCCGACCGTGGCCAGCAGGCGCGGCTGGGTGCCGTCGCCGAGTACCTGCAGCTCCACCTCGATGCGTTGTTCTGCCTGTTTCAGCACGAAGCGCCAGGGCGCACTGCCGGCGCTGCGCCAGCCGGCGAGCTGCTGCTGGTGCGCGCGGCTGCTGGCCGAGCGCTGGTAGAGCAGGGCGGCGACCACCGCCAGCTCCCGGGCCGATGGCGGCTGCGGGCTGAGGCTGGCGTCCTGGGCGAAATGCTCGCCGATGAAGGCGGTGGTGGCGTTGCCAGCGGCGAATTCCGGGTGCCCGAGCAGGTTGGCCAGGAAGCGCTGGTTGCCGTTCACGCCCAGCAGCACGCAGTCCTCGACGGCGCGCAGCAGTTTGCGCCGGGCCTCGTCGCGGGTGGCGCCGTAGGCGATGACCTTGGCCAGCATCGGGTCGTAGAACGGGGTGATGGCCTGGCCCTCGACCAGGCCGTGGTCGATGCGGATGCCGTCGCGCAGCGCCGGTTCCCAGCGCAGGGCGGTGCCGGTCTGGGGCAGGAAGTTATGCGCGGCGTCCTCGGCGTACAGGCGCACCTCCATGGCATGGCCGGTGAGACGGATGTTCTCCTGCGCCAGGGGCAGGGGCTGGCCGGAGGCCGTGCGGATCTGCCAGGCCACCAGGTCCTGGCCGGTGATCAGCTCGGTGACCGGGTGCTCCACCTGCAGGCGGGTGTTCATTTCCAGGAAGTAGAACGCGCCGCTGGCGTCCAGCAGGAATTCCACGGTGCCGGCGCCCACGTAGTTCACCGAGGCCGCGGCCTTGACCGCCGCCTCGCCCATGGCCTGGCGCAGGGTCGGGGTCATGACCGGGCAGGGCGCTTCCTCGACCACCTTCTGGTGGCGGCGCTGCACCGAGCAATCGCGCTCTCCGAGATAAACGATGTTGCCGTGCTGGTCGCCGAACACCTGGATTTCCACGTGACGGGGCTGAATCACCGCCCGCTCGAGGATCAGCTCGCCGGAGCCGAAGGCATTCTGCGCTTCGGAGCGGGCGGTGCGGATCTGTGCGGCCAGCTCGCTGCCGTCGTTGACCAGGCGCATGCCCCGGCCGCCGCCGCCGGCGCTGGCCTTGATCATCAGCGGGTAGCCGATGCGTTCGGCTTCGCGGGTCAGGGTCGCTTCGTCCTGGTCGGCGCCTTCGTAGCCGGGGATGCACGGCACGCCGGCTTCGAGCATGGCGATCTTCGACAGGCGCTTGCTGCCCATCAGGTGGATGGCTTCCACGGTGGGGCCGATGAACACGATACCGGCGGCCTCGCAGGCCCGGGCGAACTCGGCGTTTTCCGAGAGGAAGCCGTAGCCCGGGTGGATGGCGTCGGCGCCGGTCTTGCGGGCGGCGGCGATGATGTTCTCGATCACCAGGTAGGACTGGTTGACCTGGGCCGGGCCGATGCACACGGCTTCGTCGGCCAGCTGTACGTGGCGTGCGTCGGCGTCGGCCTCGGAGTAGACCGCGACGGTGCGGTAACCGAGGTCCTGGGCGGTGCGCATCACCCGGCAGGCGATCTCGCCGCGGTTGGCAATCAGGATCTTGTTGAATGCGGGCATCTTCGTGCTCCTGCTGTGCTACTTGGTCGAGTGTGTGGGAGGGGCTTTAGCCGCGATGGATAGCGCCGTTTCGCGGCTAAAGCCCCTCCCACAAGGTTTAGTTGGCAGCCCACGCGGGCTTGCGTTTCTGCACGAAGGCCATGGTCCCCTCGACCCCTTCGGCGCCCGTGACCGCTGCGGCGAATTGTTCGGCGGCGCTGTCCAGCAGCGGGCCGAGGGCTTCGCTTTCGCTGGCCAGCAGCAGGGCCTTGGTCTGGGCGTTGGCCTGGGGGGCGCATTGGCGAACCTGGCCGATCACCTCGGCCAGGCGCTGCTCCAGGGCTTCGCCGTCGGCTTCGCAGTAATGCACCAGGCCCAGGCGCAGCGCCTCGCTGCCGTCGAAGCGCGCGGCGGTAAGCGCCAGGCGGCGGGCCTGGGTCAGGCCGACGCGACGCACCACGAACGGGGCGATCTGCGCCGGCAGGATGCCGAGGGTGGTCTCTGGCAGGCCGAACCTGGCGCCCTGGGCGGCGATGGCCACGTCGGAGACGCAGGCCAGGCCGAAGCCGCCGCCGAGCACCGCACCCTCCAGCACGGCGATCAGCACCTGGGGCGAGGCCTGGGCGTGCTCCAGCAGCGCCCCGAAGGCGCGGTTCAGCTCGCGGTAGGCGTCGCCGCCTTTGGCTCGCGCACCCGCCATGTCCTTGATATCGCCGCCGGCGCAGAAGTGCCCGTTGGCACCGCGCAGGACAATGGCGCGCACGCCCTGGTCATGGCGCACGGCCTCCAGGGTGGCGCGCAGCTCGCCGACCATGGCCAGGCTCATGGCATTGCGGCTGTCCGGGCGGTTGAGGGTGACGTGCAGCACGCCGCCTTCCAGGCTCAGCAGCAGGGTGTCGCAGTGGGGCAGGTCGCTCATCGGTTCCACCGTGTCAGTCGTTCATGGGCGGCCGAAGCCGCTTTTCACATCGATGGTGCCCACGCGGACGGTTCGGCGTGGGCACCCTGGCCGTGTGGCGATCAGCCTTTCTTCTTGCCCGGCAGGATGCCCATCAGCTTGCAGATGATGCCGAGCATGATTTCGTCGGCGCCGCCGCCGATCGACACCAGGCGTACGTCGCGGTAGGCGCGCGATACCGGGTTGTCCCACATGAAGCCCATGCCGCCCCAGTACTGCAGGCAGCTGTCGGTGACCTCGCGGCCGAGGCGACCGGCCTTGAGCTTGGCCATGGAGGCCAGGGTGGTGACGTCGCGGCCGCGCACGTACTGCTCGGTGGCCTGGTACACCAGGGCGCGCAGGGCCTCGACCTCGGTCTGCAGCTCGGCCATGCGGAAGTGGATGACCTGGTTGTCGATCAGCGGCGCGCCGAAGGTCTTGCGCTCCTTGCAGTAGTCGATGGTGCTGTTGATGCAGTGCTCCAGGCCCTTGATCATGTTGGCGGCGCCAAACAGGCGTTCCTCCTGGAACTGCAACATCTGCATCATGAACCCGGCGCCTTCGTGGCCGATGCGGTAGCGCTGGGGCACGCGCACGTTGTCGAAGAACACCTGGGCGGTCTCCGAGCTGCGCATGCCGAGCTTGTCCAGGTGCGGGCTGACGCTGATGCCCGGGGTGTTCATCGGCACCATGATCAGCGACTTGTTGACGTGGGGCTTGTCGTCGCTGGTGTTGGCCAGCAGGCAGATGAAGTCGGCCGACGGCGAGTTGGTGATCCACATCTTGCTGCCGTTGATCACGTAGTCGCTGCCGTCCTTGCGGGCGGTGGTCTTCAGGCCGGCGACGTCGGAGCCGGCGCCGACTTCCGAGACGCCGATGCAGCCGACCATTTCGCCGGTGATCGCCGGGCGCAGGAACTCTTCGCGCAGCTCATCGGAACCGAAGCGGGCCAGGGCCGGGGTGCACATGTCGGTCTGCACGCCAATCGACATCGGGATGCCGCCGCAGATGATGGTGCCGAACTCTTCGGCAGCGACGATCGAGTAGCTGTAGTCCAGGCCCATGCCGCCGAATTTCTCCGGCTTGGAGATGCCCAGCAGGCCGAGGTCGCCGGCCTTCCTGAAGATGTCGTGGATCGGGAAGCGCCCGTCCTTTTCCCACTGCTCTACGTTCGGGTTGATTTCCTTCTCGACGAAATTGCGCACCGTGCGGCGGAGTTCTTCGTGTTCCTGGGTAAAGATCATTTTTCTTGTTCTCCGTGAGATCTCGTGGAATCAGGGTGGGGTCAGAAACGGGCCACGCCGAACCGGTTGGATTTGAGCGGCCGGCGCTGGGCTTCGGCACAGATATCCAGCAGGTAGCCCAACAGCTTGCGCGTGTCGCGCGGGTCGATCAGGCCGTCGTCCCACAGGCTGGCCGTGCCGTAGAGCGCGGTGGACTGGCTGTCGAGCTTCTGTGCGGTGACCTGCTCGAGCATGTCGAGCATCTTCGGATCGGCTTCCTTGCCCTCCTTGGCGTGCTTGTCCTCGGTGACGATGCGCAGCACCTTGCCGGCCTGGGCGCCGCCCATCACCGCGGTGCGGCTGTTGGGCCAGGCGAAGATGAAGCGCGGGTCGAGGCCGCGACCGCACATGGCGTAGTTGCCGGCGCCGTAGGAGCCGCCGACCACGATGGTCAGCTTGGGCACCGTGGCATTGGCCACCGCCTGGATCATCTTCGAGCCGTGCTTGATCACGCCGAGCTGTTCCGACTCGGTGCCGACCATGAAGCCGGTGGTGTTGTGGAAGAACAGGATCGGCGTGTTGCTCTGCTCGCAGAGCTGGATGAACTGCGCCGCCTTGGCCGCACCGCGCGGGGTGATCGGGCCGTTGTTGCCGATGAAGCCGCAGGCCTGGCCTTCGATCTGCAAATGGCCGCAGACGGTCTGGCTGTCGAACTCGTTCTTGAAGTCGAGGAATTCCGAGCCGTCAGCGATGCGCGCGATGATCTCGCGCACGTCGTAGGGCTTCTTCGCGTCTGCCGGGACGATGCCGAGCAGCTCGTGGGCCGGGTACAGCGGCTCGCGCCAGTGCTTTTCCGGCTGGGCCGGCAACTGGGCGTTCCACGGCAGCATGCCGATGATTTCCCGGGCGATGCGCACGCCGTCGGCGTCGTTCTCGGCCAGGTACTCGGCGGTACCGGCGACCTGGGCGTGCATCTCGGCGCCGCCGAGTTCTTCGTCGGTGGCGATTTCACCGGTGGCGGCCTTGAGCAATGGAGGGCCTGCCAGGAACATCTTGGCCTTGCCGCGCACCACCACCACGTAGTCCGACAGGCCCGGCTGGTAGGCGCCGCCCGCGGTGCTGGAGCCATGCACCACGGTGACCTGCGGCAGGCCCATGGCCGACATGCGCGCCTGGTTGGCGAAGCCCCGGGCGCCTTCGACGAAGATGTCGGCGGCGTAGTTGAGGTTGGCGCCGCCGCTTTCGGCCAGGGTCACCACCGGCAGTTTGTTTTCGAAGGCGATCTGCTGCAGGCGCAGGGACTTCTTCAGCCCGGTGGGGGAGATGGTGCCGCCCTTGATCGCGCTGTTGTTGGCGATCACCAGGCAGCGCACACCGGCGATGTAGCCGATGCCGGCGATGATCCCGCCGCCGGCCTGGCTGCCGTCCTTGTCGTCGTGCAGCTTGTAGCCGGCCAGCGACGACAATTCGAGGAACGGCGCGCCGGCGTCGAGCAGCAGGTTGATGCGTTCGCGCGGCAGCAACTGGCCGCGCTTCTCGAACTTGGCCTTGGCTTCCTGCGCCTTGTCGAGCACCTTCTGCTCGACGTCGCGGAAGCTGGCGATGGCGCTCAGCATGGCGTCGCGGTTCTGGGCGAAGGTGTCGCCATGGACATCGATTTCCGATTGGATCACGGGCATCGCCTTACTCTCCCTTGAGCACGTCAGGCACGTAGGCCCGGTGGAAACCGTTGTAGGACTCGCTGTTTTTTGCCTTGCCCAGGGTCCAGGCACGGGTGCCCTGGCTGGCGGCGCCGTCGATGCGGATGGTGTTGCCGCTGATGAAGTTGGCGCCGGGGCTGAGCAGGAAGACGATGGCCGCGGCCACTTCGGATTCGGTGCCGATGCGCTGCAGCGGTACGTGGTCCTTGAGGTTGCGGATCATGGTCTTCATCGACTCGGGGTAGGTGTCCATGCCGCTGGAGGCGATCCAGCCAGGCGCCACGGCGTTGACCCGAACGCCAGCGTGGCCCCACTCGTAGGCAGCAGTCTTGGTGAAGTTTTCCATGCCGGCCCGGGCGGCGCCGGAGTGGCCCATGCCGGGCATGCCGCCCCACATGTCGGCGAGCATGTTGACGATGCTGCCGCCGTGCTTGCTCATGCTCTGCAGGAAGACTTCCTTGGCGATCAGGAAGCCGCCCACCAGGTTGGTGCGCACCACGGTCTCGAAGCCTTTCTGGTTGATGCCGATCAGCGGCGCGGGGAACTGGCCGCCGGCATTGTTGACCAGGTGATGGATCGGCCCGCGCTCGACCACCACCGCCGCAACCATGGCCTTGACCGCATCTTCGTCGCGGATATCGCAGGCCTGCCAGCTGGCGCTGCCACCATCCTCGGTGATCTCGCCACAGGTTCTTTCCAGTTTTTCCGCCTTGCGCCCGACCAGCACCACATGGGCGCCGAGGGCTGCCAGCTCATGGGCCGTGCAGCGGCCTATGCCACTGCCACCGCCAGTGACCAGGATGGTCTGGCCGGCGAACAGGCCGGGTTTGAATACGGAGTCGTAGCTCATTGTTGTTGTCCTTCGACCTTACCGTGGGCACCACCATGTCAAGGTGGTGCGCTATTGATCAGTTTGTAGGGTGGAAAACCGCGCAGCGTTTTCCACCAGAGCCGGTGGATGGATGAAGCGTCATCCACCCTACGACTACATTATCTCGGCCAGCGCCCTGGGCACCGGCACCGGGAATTCCAGCAACTGCTGGGCGAATGCCTTGCCCTGGGGGTCGATGCGCAGGCTGGCGACACCGCCGCCGCCCAGGGCGTTTTCCAGCAGGAAGTTCAGGCTGTGGGTGCCCGGCAGGTACCAGCGGCTGACGATGCCGCTCTTGGCGTCGAGCACATGGCCCAGCCATTGGGCCACGGCGTCCTCGGTCAGCGCAGCCGCGATCCACGCCAGGTACTCGGGTTTTCTGGCCATCACGCCGATGTTGCTGTGGTTGCCCTTGTCGCCGGAGCGCGCCACGGCCAGCTTGATCAGCGGCACCTGGCTGTCGGCCGTGCCGTTCGGGGCCGGGATGTCGTTGATCGGCCCCGGGCCATCGAATGCGTCGAGGGCGGGCAGGGCGACCGGCAGGCGCTGGTCGCCCAGTTCGACCTCCAGCGGGCAGGCCGATTTGTCCGCGAGAAAGGAAAACAGGCGAATCACCGGGTACACCGTGGGGCGCCCGCCGACGATGCCGGTCAGGCCCGGCGCCATGCCGGTTGCGGCCTGGGCGATTTCCCGGGAGAACAGGATCAGCGCTTCCTTCTTGGCATGGCGCACGGCGATCTTGATCACCACTTCACGGGTGTCCCGACGCTGGCCGTGGGGGCCGTAGGTGGTCTCGCTGCCCAGCAGTTCGATGCTGACTTCGCTGTAGGGGCCCCAGCCACGCTCGGCGAACATTTCCGTGGTCTTGGCGATGATCGCCTGGCTGACGCGCTCGGCCTTCTTCACCGCATCGATGCCGGCGATCAGGCAACTGGCGGTGCAGCGGAAACCGTCCGGATACGTGGCGCTGACCTTGTAGCTGCGGGTCGGCGGCAGGCCCCGGGCGCCGCTTACCGCGACGCGGTCGGGCCCGGCCTGCTGCAGGCTGACCTGTGTGAAGTCGCAGACCACGTCAGGCAGCAGGTAGGCGCGGGGGTCGCCGATTTCGTAGAGCACCTGCTCGCCCACGGAGAAAGGCGTGACCAGGCCACCGGAACCTTCTGGCTTGCTCACGCAAAAACGGCCGTCGGCCTCGACCTCGACGATGGGAAAACCGATGTGCTCGTAGTCCGGCACGCTTTCCCAGTCGGTGAAGTTGCCGCCGGTGCACTGGGCGCCGCATTCGATGATGTGCCCGGCCAGCGCGGCCTGGGCCAGCTTGTCGTAGTCGTTCCAGGCCCAGCCGAATTCATGCACCAGGGCGGCGCTGACCACGGCGCTGTCGACCACGCGACCAGTGATGACGATGTCGGCACCCTGGTTCAGCGCCTCGACGATACCGGGCGCACCCAGGTAGGCGTTGACCGAGACGCAGAAGGGCGGCAGCGGGGCGCCGGTGAACATTTCCGTGGTGCCGGCCTTGCTCAACTGGCCCAGGCTGGGCAGCAGGTTGTCGCCATGCAGCACGGCGATCTTCAGGGCGACGCCGGCTTTTTCGCAGGCCTCGGCCAGTGCCTTGGCGCAGGCCTGGGGATTGACCCCGCCGGCGTTGCTGATGACGCGGATGTTCTGCTTGGCAATGTCGCCCAGCAGGGGCGCAAGCACCTCGACGAAGTCCGTGGCGTAGCCCTGGTCCGGTTTCTTCATGCGGGCGCCGGCCATGATCGACATGGTGATCTCGGCCAGGTAGTCGAATACCAGGTAATCCAGTTCGCCGCCCCGGACGAGCTGGGCGGCGGCGGTGGAGGTGTCGCCCCAGAAAGCGGAGGCGCAGCCGATGCGTACGGTTTTTGTCATTGGAAGGGTCCGCAACACACTGAGAAGGTGAAAAGAACACTACCAAGCAAGCGCTTGGTTTGAAAGCCCCGCCTGCAATATTTCTTGCGCAAAGATGGCCAAGCGCTTGCTTGGTAAGCCCGCGAGGCATAAATTTCATCAATAACGACAAGCACTTGCCGGAATCTGCTGCCAATTGGCGATTCGTCGAGCGCACAGGGCCTTGGGGAGTACCAGCGTGAACGATCAACAAGCTCAGGCAGTCATGCGCGATCTCGTCGCCAGTGGGCAGATCACCGACCCGGAAAGCGCCCGGGGCAAGCTGCTGCAGACCGCTGCGCACCTGTTTCGCAGCAAGGGCTACGAGCGCACCACGGTGCGCGACCTAGCCAGTGCGGTGGGCATCCAGTCCGGCAGCATCTTTCATCACTTCAAGAGCAAGGACGAAATCCTCCGGGCCGTGATGGAAGAGACCATCCGCTATAACACCGCAGTGATGCAGGCCTCGCTGGACGAAGCCACGACCCTGCGCGAGCGGGTGCTGGCGCTGATTCGTTGCGAGCTGCAGTCGATCGTCGGCGGCACCGGCGAGGCCATGGCGGTGCTGGTCTATGAATGGCGTTCACTGTCGGAAGGTGGCCAGCAGTTCATCCTCGACATGCGTGACCAGTATGAGCAGCTCTGGCTCGACGTACTGGAAGAGGCCCGGGCCGCCGGCTACGTGAAGGCCGACCCGTTCATCCTGCGGCGTTTCCTGACGGGGGCCCTGAGCTGGACCACCACCTGGTTCCGCCCTGAGGGCCCGATGACCCTCGATGAACTGGCGGAAGAAGCGCTGTCGCTGGTGCTCAAGGACGTTTGAAGCCGACGTGCTCGTGGCCCTAAGCCTGGGGCAGCACGCGGCGGGTGGATATGACCAGGTGCGAATGACCCGCTTCTTCGCACAACAGGTCGCTTAAATGAACGAAATTGCTCTGTTCGGTCAGGTTTTGCTGGAGTAGGCTATCCGGCACACAGTGATAGGGATGTCGTGCTGCATGCCACCGTCGATGCGTAGGTTCGTTGCTGCGTGGGTCGCCTGGTTGGGCGCCATGGCCTGTGCGCCGGTGCTGGCCCAGCAGGAAGTGCGCGTGGGCGGGGTGTATTTTCCACCCTACGTCTACAAGGGCGAGCAGGCCATCACGCGCGGGCTGCTGCCACAGCTGGTCGCCGCCCTCAACGAGGCCCAGAGCGACTTCCGTTTCGTCATCGTCCCGACTTCCATTCCACGGCGTTTTCGCGACTTCGAAGACGGTCGTATCGACCTGGCGTTGTTCGAGAACCCGTCGTGGGATCTCTGGGCGGCGATTCCTCACCAGGCGATCGATATGGGGCTGGAAGACGCCGAGGTCTTCGTCGCCCGTGTCGAGGCCAATCGCGGTCAAGGCTACTTCGACCGGCTGGAGGGCAAGCGGCTGGCGCTGTTCAGTGGCTACCATTACGCCTTCGCCGGGTTCAAAGCCGACCCCGACTATCTCAACAAGACCCATAACGCGGCCATGACCTATTCCCATGACAGCAACCTGCTGATGGTGCTGCGCCGCCGGGCCGACGTGGCCCTGGTGACGCGCTCCTACATCAGCGGTTTCGTGGAACGCTACGGGCAGTACAGCGGGCAGTTGCTGGTGTCCGAGCGCGTCGACCAGGTCTACCGGCACCACGCGCTGTTGCGTCAGGGCGCACCGATCAGCGCCGGGCAGTTCGAGGCCCTGCAGGAGCGCCTGCGGGCCGATGGCACCCTGGAGCGCATCTTCGCGCCCAAGCAGATTCTGGTCAGACCGGCAGCCGCAGTGGATAGCTCAGCAGCAACAGATGCAGCAGATTGACCGCCAGGTGCAGGGCAATGGCCAGGCTCAGGCGCCCGCTGTAATGGAACACCAGCCCGTAACCCAGGCCAGCAATCCCGGCGATCACCGCGAACAGCGGGCTGAACGGGGCGTGCACCGCACCGAACAGCAGCGCCGTCAGTAGCACGCCCGGCCAAGGCCCGAGCCACTGCACCAGGCGGGTCTGCAACAGGCCGCGGAACAGCAGTTCTTCCGCCAGCACGGTGACGCCCAGGTTGATCGCCAGCCACAGCATCAGCCACTCGGCGTCCGGCCACTTGGGTTTCCAGCCGACCAGGCCCAGTCCCAGGGCCAGCAGCGGCACCGTCAGCAGGGTCAGCAGCGCCACGCCTAGGGCCTTGCCGGTTTCCGATCGGGTCGAGTGTGACTGGCTCAGCCACCACGCCAGCAAGCTCAGGCCCAGCAGCAGCTTGTCCCAGGACAGGCGTAGTCCATAGGGCGGTGCGTCATCACTCAGGCGCAGGGGCGGCGACAGCGCCCAGGGCTGGAAGCCGGGCACCAGGTGGGCGGCCAGGGCCACACCGACTACCAGGCTCAGCACCCACCACAGTGGCGCCGGCAGGTGTTTGTCGGCGAACAGCAGCAGGGCGATCAGCAGCACCCCCGCGACCACGCCGAGCGGTTGGATGAAACCCAGGGCAAGGCCCATTCCCAGTCCCAGGCCGGGGAACAGCAATCTCAGGTGCAGCGGCATGGCGCCTCCTTGTCGAGGCCGCAGTGTAGCGGGGCGTCTGGAGGGCGCTCAAGGCGCTGGCGCGTGGCGTGAAAACGGCGTGACCGAGTCGGCACACAGCGCCGCTCAGGGAGATCGGGAGGGAGCGGCCGGCCTGCTCAGGCCGGCCGGCGGCGCGTCAGCGCTGGCTGGCGTCCTTGGCGTCCTGGGCTTCCATTTCGAGCTTGCGCTTGCGGACCTTTTCCAATTGCTCGTCGGTCAGGGGCAAGGGTTTGGCCGTGCGCAGCAGGACCATCAGTCCGCCCACGATGGAACCCATAACGAGGATGATCAGTAGCCAGATATACCAGGGCATGGTCGGCATCCTTCAGAAGGTGAGCCTTCACCATATCCCTGTTGCGCCGATTTGTCAGTGCGGGCGTCCGTCGAGGGGCGCCACCTCCTGCAGGTTGCTGTCGTCCTTCAGGGCGACGCCGGACAGTTGCAGGCGCAGGGCCTGGCGCGCCAGGTACTCCAGCTTGTGCGCCGCCAGGGCGTAGGGCAGGCCTTGCGGGCGCACGTTGGAGATGCAGTTGCGCTGGCTGTCCATGGTCTCGGGCTGTGGCGCGTAGGTGATGTACAGGCCCAGGCTGTCCGGCGAGGTCAGGCCCGGGCGCTCACCGATCAGTACGATCACCAGGCGCGCGCGCAGGGCCACGCCGATGCCGTCGCCGATCGCCACCCGGCCCTGTTCGGCGAGCACCACCGGGGTTGCGGCCCAGTCGGTATCGAAGCGTTCGCGGAAGGCCTGGAGCAGGGGCAGGGCGTGGCGTTGCACGGCGATCGAAGACAACCCGTCGGCAATCACCAGGGCCAGTTCCGGTGCCGGTGGCTCGCTCTCCAGTCGCGCCTGGCAGTCCGGGTGCAGCAGGCGGCCGTGATCGGGGCGCAGCAGGTAGGCCTGACGGTCGCTGGCCTGGCTGTGCACGCGCAGTGTGCGAAAGCCGTCCTCGCTGAGTTGCTGCTGCAGTTCGTCGAAGTCCAGCGGGCGGTGCACGGCATCCCGCGCCTGGGCATGGGCCAGGCCGAATTTCAGCACCTCGGCGGTGGGCAGGCTGCTGCCCACCCGGCCCAGGGCGATGCGCGCCGAGGTGTGGGCGCGCAGGTCGTCCCAGGGGTTGTGCTGGGTCAGGTCGCTCTTGCGTGGGGGCATGCTGGACTCCTCAGGCGGCGCCGGACAGGTGCGGCAGCTGTTGCAGCAGGTGGTGGCCGCGGCCGATCTCGCGCAGAGCGCCGGACGGCTCGGTGATCGCCATGCGCGCCAGCCAGGCGTCGAATTCCGGGGCGCGTTTCAGGCCCAGCACGCTACGCAGGTACAGGGCGTCGTGGAACGAGGTGCTCTGGTAATTGAGCATAATGTCGTCGGCCCCCGGGATGCCCATGATGAAGTTGATCCCGGCCGCGCCCAGCAGGGTCAGCAGGGTGTCCATGTCGTCCTGGTCGGCTTCGGCGTGGTTGGTGTAGCAGACGTCGCAGCCCATGGGCAGGCCGAGCAGCTTGGCGCAGAAGTGGTCTTCCAGGCCGGCGCGGATGATCTGCTTGCCGTCGTACAGGTATTCCGGGCCGATGAAACCGACCACGGTGTTCACCAGCAGGGGGCGGAATTCCCGGGCCACCGCATAGGCGCGGGCCTCGCAGGTCTGCTGGTCGACACCATGGTGGCCGCCGGCGGACAGCGCGCTGCCCTGGCCGGTCTCGAAGTACATGCAGTTGTCGCCCACCGTGCCGCGCTGCAGCGACAGGGCCGCCTCGTGGGCCTCACGCAGGATGTCCAGGGTCACACCGAAGCTGCTGTTGGTCTTCTCGCTGCCGGCAATGGACTGGAACACCAGGTCCACCGGCGCGCCGGCCTCGATGGCCTGGATCTGCGTGGTGACATGGGTCAGCACGCAGCTTTGCATGGGAATCTCGAAGTGCTGGCGCACCTCGTCCATCATCTGCCACAGGCGCATCAGGGTCGGCAGCGAGTCGCTGGCCGGGTTGATGCCCACGGTGGCGTCGCCCGAGCCGTAGAGCAGCCCGTCGAGCAGGCTGGCGGCGATGCCGCGCACGTCGTCGGTGGGATGGTTGGGCTGCAGGCGCACGGCGAGGTGGCCGGGCAGGCCCAGGGTGTTGCGAAAGGCGCTGACCACCCGGCATTTGCGGGCCACCAGGATCAGGTCCTGGTTGCGCATCAGTTTGCTCACCGCGGCCGCCATTTCCGGGGTGATGCCCGGGGCCACGCGGCTCAGGGTGGCGCTGTCGGTGCTGTCCAGCAGCAACCAGTCGCGCAGGTCGCCCACGGTCAGGTGGCTGATGGGGGCGAAGGCCTGCACGTCATGGCGGTCGATGATCAGGCGGGTGACTTCGTCGCGTTCGTAGGGGATCAGCGCTTCGTCGAGAAAGCGCTTGAGCGGCACGTCGGCCAGGGCCAGCTTGGCCGCCATGCGTTCCTCGTAGGTCGCGGCGGCCAGGCCGGCGAGGTAGTCGCCCGAGCGCGCGGGACTGGCCTTGGCCAGCAGGGTCTTGAGATCGGCGAAACGGTAGTGCAGGGCGCCGATGTGGGTCTGGTAAGGCATGGGGCGTGCTCCCGGTCGCTGCAGATGACGCGTGTCGTGGCCGTGCAGGGGGCCTGTCGGCGGGGCGGCCAGCCGGGCGATGGCTTCGTACCGGCCCGGGCTTGCCGTGCAGCGCCCGTGCCAGGGCCGGGCAATCCCGGCGTATGTGGCGAGGCGGCGGGCGCCGTCCCCACAGCGTAGGACAGGCCTGATTCATTCTGGTGCAGATTCCGTCGAGGGCAAATGCTTTCGGTGCGTTGGCCTAGACCACTGTGACCGAATGATGACCGACAGCCCGCCACGCGCCGCAGACGTGAAAAGTGTCACATGATGGCAACTTGGTGCTGTTTGAATGTCGGCTTTCCAACGTCAGGGAGAGCCCCCTCAATGACCACTGCCAGCGCTCTGGCGCGCTTGCTCAGACCGGTTGCGGGTTTGCCACCGGACATGAGCGTCGCGGATGTCGCGGACCGCTTGCTGACCCCGGAACACAAGGCGTTCCTGTCCCTGCCCATCGTCGATGGCGCAGGCCGCCCGCTCGGGCTGGTCAGCCGCACCACCTTGCAGGATATCTTCATGCAACGCTTCGGCCGCGACCTGCGCGGGCGCCACCCGGTGCGCGAGGTGATGAACCCGAGGCCGCTCACCGTCAGCCTCGACACCAGCCTGGAAGATGCGGCGAAGCAGATCACCGGGCAACTGAAATACCCGATCACCGAAGACTTCATCCTGGTCGACCAGCAGGGGCTCTATCAGGGGCTGGGCACGGTGCTCGACCTGCTCAAGGCCATGGAAGCGCGCATCGCCCAGCGCAACGGCGTGTTGCGCAAGGCCCTAGTGGAACTCAAGGAGTCCCAGACCCAACTGGTGCAGTCGGAGAAGATGGCCTCGCTCGGGCAGATGGTGGCCGGGGTCGCCCATGAGCTGAACACCCCCCTGGGCTACGTGAAGAACAACGTGCAACTGCTGCGTGAGCTCACCACGCCGCTGTTCGAACTGGCGGCTGCCCAGGCGGCCCTGGCCGACTGCCTGGCCGATCCGCAATGCGACGAAGCGCGGCTGGCCAGCGCCCTGGAAACGGCCGCCAGCGCCCGGCAGGCCGCGGCGCCGGAGCTGCTGGCCGATGACCTCAACCAGCTGTTCGGCGACACCCTGTATGGCCTGGAGCAGATCGCCGAGCTGGTGGTGGGGCTGAAGAACTTCGCGCGCCTGGACCGGGCCATGAGCGAAGAGGTGGACATCAACGAGTGCATCCGCAGCGCCCTGGTGATCGCCCGCAACAGCATCAAGGACAAGGCCGAGGTGGTGCTCCTGCTCGGCGACCTGCCGCGCATCCCTTGTGCGCCGTCGCAGATCAACCAGGTGCTGCTCAACCTGTTCACCAACGCCGCCCAGGCCATTGACGGCTTCGGTCAGGTGCTGGTGAAGAGCTGGGCCGATGACGGCGCGGTGTTCATCTCCGTCCAGGACAACGGCCGCGGCATGCCGCCCCAGGTACTGTCGAAGATCTTCGACCCGTTTTTCACCACCAAGCCGGTCGGCCAGGGTACGGGGCTGGGCCTGTCGATCAGCTTCAAGATCATCCAGGACCACGGCGGGCAGATCCGCGTGGCCTCCGAGCCGGGGCGCGGTACGCGCTTCCTGATCCGCCTGCCGCGGCCGGAAACGGCCGTGGCGATCACCGAACTGCAACGGAGCGCCTGACATGACCGCACCCATCCGCATCCTGTTCGTCGACGACGAAGAGCGCATCCTGCGCAGCCTGGCGATGCAGTTCCGCCGCCAGTACGAAGTCCTCACCGAAAGCGACCCGCTGCGGGCCCTGGAGCGCCTGCGCAGCGAGCCGGTGCACATCATCGTCAGCGACCAGCGCATGCCGCAGATGACCGGCGCCGAGCTGCTGACCCAGGCCCGGGAGATCGCCCCGGAAACCCTGCGCATCCTGCTGACCGGCTATTCGGACCTGGACGCGGCGGTGGAGGCGCTGAACAGCGGCGGCATCTTCCGTTACCTGACCAAGCCCTGGGACCAGCAGGAAATGGCCTTCACCCTGCGCCAGGCCGCCGAAATCGCCGCGCGCCAGGCCCAGGCGCCGGTCCTGCCGACCACCAGCCGCCTGGCCGCGCCGTTGAGCGTGCTGTTGCTGGACGAAGACCCGGACACGCTCACCGCCGTCGGCGACTTCTGCGTGGAAGGTGGCCATACGCTGCTGCGCGTGCGCAACCTGCCGGAGGCCCTGGAGATGCTCAATCGCGAGCCGGTGGACCTGCTGGTCAGTGACCTCAAACTGTCCGGCGAAGACGTCGCGCCATTGCTCAAGACCCTGGCCCAGGCCCACCCGCGGTTGCTCAGCGTGGTGGTGACGCCGTTCTGCGACACCCAGGCGCTGCTCAAGCTGATCAACGAAGCGCAGATCTTCCGCTACTTGCCCAAGCCGATCCGCCGCGGTCTGTTCGAGAAAGGCCTGAAGGCGGCCGCCGAGCAGGTCCTGCTGTGGCGCGCCCAGCCGGCGCAGGTGGTGACGCGTCTGGCCGATCAACCCCAGGAAGACCGGGACCGGGAAAAGGTCGGCAGCCTGATGGGCATGCTCGGGCGGTTGCGCGAACGCCTGATCGCCTGAGGCCCGAAGACCTCGCGGACACCCCCCTGTAGGAGCGGACTTGTCCGCGAGCTTTTGGCTGTCCGTCGCAGTTGCAGTGACCACGATGCCGCCGAGCTCGAGGCCAAGGCCTCTCCTACGGGGTGTCTACGGTGGGGTGGTCTTACCGTAGGAGCGGACTTGTCCGCGAGCTTTTTGGTTTCCCGTCGTAGCGGCGGTGACCATGATGCCGCCGAGCTCGCGGCTGAAGCCGCTCCTACAGGACCGCGGCGACGCGGGCACAAGGCCCGCGCCGCTCCCACAGGCGCCTTAGCGGCGGACCTGTTTGAGGGTCTCGGCGATGAGGAAGGCCAGTTCCAGGGACTGGTCGGCGTTCATCCGTGGGTCGCAGTGGGTGTGGTAGCGGTCGGAGAGGCCGTCTTCGGTGATCGGGCGGGCGCCGCCGATGCATTCGGTGACGTTCTGCCCGGTCATCTCGATGTGGATGCCCCCGGCGTAGCTGCCCTCGGCCTGGTGCACGGCGAAGAACTGTTTCACTTCGGCGAGGATCTGCGCGAAGTCGCGGGTCTTGTAGCCGCTGCTGGCCTTGATGGTGTTGCCGTGCATGGGGTCGGAGCTCCACAGCACGTGGCGGCCCTCGCGTTGCACGGTACGGATCAGACGCGGGAGGCCGGCTTCGACCTTGTCCGCGCCCATGCGCACGATCAGGTTGAGGCGACCGGGGTCGTTGTCCGGGTTGAGGATGTCGATCAGGCGGATCAGGTCCTCGTCGGTCATGCTCGGGCCGACCTTGACCCCGATCGGGTTGCCGACGCCGCGCAGGAACTCGACATGGGCGCCATCCACCTGACGGGTGCGGTCGCCGATCCACAGCATGTGCGCGGAGCAGTCGTAGAAGCCGCCGGTGAGGCTGTCGCGGCGCACGAAGGCTTCTTCGTAGTTCAGCAGCAGCGCCTCGTGGGCGGTGAAGAAGCTGGTTTCCCGCACCTGCGCCGAGCTGTCCATGCCACAGGCGCGCATGAACGCCAGGGTTTCGTCGATGCGGTCGGCCAGGGCGCTGTATTTTTCCGCCAGCGCCGAGTTGGCGATGAAGTCGAGGTTCCACTGGTGCACCTGGTGCAGGTCGGCGAAACCGCCCTGGGCGAAGGCGCGCAGCAGGTTCAGTGAGGCGGTGGACTGGTGGTAGGCCTGCAGCAGGCGCTCCGGGTCCGGTACGCGGCTGCTGGCGTCGAAGCCGATGCCGTTGACGATATCGCCGCGGTAGGCCGGCAGGGTCACGCCTTCGATGGTTTCGTCGTTGGCCGAGCGCGGCTTGGCGAACTGGCCGGCCATGCGCCCGACCTTCACCACCGGGCAGCCGGCGGCGAAGGTCATGACGATGGCCATCTGCAGCAGCACCTTGAAGGTGTCGCGGATCTTGGCGGCGCTGAACTCGGCAAAACTCTCGGCGCAATCGCCGCCCTGCAGGAGGAACGCGCGGCCCTGGGTCACCTCCGCGAACTGGCGGCGCAACTCGCGGGCTTCACCGGCAAACACCAGCGGCGGATAGCCAGCCAGGGTCTGCTCGACCTTTGCCAGGTGAGCGGCGTCGGGGTACTGCGGTTGCTGCTGGATGGGCAGGGCTCTCCAGCTATCGGGACTCCAGGGTTGCGACATCGCGGCTCTCGGCTCAGGACGGGGTAGGCAGACGGGCATGGTACCCGATCAGGCCGGCGCTTCAAGGTGCTCGCCCCGGGCACCGGTGCATCAGAAACCCGGTAAAAGCAGGACCGTGCCAGCCACCAGGAGGATCAGGTAGGTGGCGACGCGAAACTGCCGCTCGCCGAGGCCTCGGTACAGGTGTTCGCCCAGGACGATGCCGACCAGCAGCAACGGCAGGTAGGCGGCAATCTGCGGCAGCGCCGGCAGCAGGCGGCCATCGAAGAGAAAGGCCAGGGTCAGCAGGCTGTTGAGGGTGAACCAGACGCTGATCAGGGTGGCGCGCAGCCGGGCTTTGTTCAGGTCCGAGCTGGCCAGGGCATAGACCAGCAACGGGCCGCCGGAGGCGAACAGGCCATGGCAGATACCCGCCGCGCCGGTGGCCAGGCGCATCACCCAGCTTGGCGTGCGGCTGCGGACGGGGGCGTGACGGTACAGGCGCCACAGCTCGCGGCCAGCGAACCACAGGATCAGTACGCCGAAGCCGTGCTTGAGCGACGCGCCGTCCACCCAGGGCAGCAGGGCGTAGCCGGCGACGGTGCCGAGCAGCATGCCCGGCAAAATCGTGCCCAGCAGCAGGCGGCGGTCGATCAGCCGGCGATAACGCCAACTGAGGTAGCCGCTCATGCAGAGGTTGAGCGGCACCAGGATCGGCAGCAAGTGCTCGATCGGCAGCAACAGGGCGCCCAGGGCCAGGGCGATCACCACGCTGCCGAACCCGGTGATGGCTTCCAGGGTGTAGGCCAGCAGGATCGCGATGCCCAGGAGCGCCCAGGCGCCCTCCATCACTCCATTTCCCCGGCGAAGCGCCGGGCCATCTGCCGGTAATAGAACCCAGGTGCCAGGCGCCAGAGCAGGCTGGCCAGCAGGCTGCCGGGGTCGGGAAACAGCCGCTCGCGGCGTCCTGCCTGGGCCTCGAGAATGCGCGCGGCCATCCAGTCGGCACCGCGCACGCGGCCGATGGTCGAGCGGGCATGGCGCGCCGGCTGGCCGTCCGCGCCGAGGGCGTGCTGCTCGATGGGTGTGTCGAGAAAGCTGGGGTAGACCATCAGCAGGCCGACGCCGTCCCGCGCCACTTCGGCGCGCAGCACTTCGAAACCCTGGCTCAGCGCCGCCTTGGCCGCGCAGTAGCCGGCGCGACCGAGCACCGGCATCCAGCCGGCCATGGAACCGATGGTGACGATCTGCCCCTGGCGCTGGCGCAGCAGCGGCAGGGCGCTCAGCGTCAGCTCCAGGGGCGCCTGGTAGTCCACGGCCATGACCTGGCGGAACACGGCAGGCGAGGTGCGGCAGGTCGGCGAACGGTGGGTGATCCCGGCGTTGTTGATCAGCAGGTCGAGGCCGCCGAGCTGCGTCGTGCAGGCTTCCAGCAGCTCGGCGTGCAGGGCCGGGTCGGTGATGTCGCCGGCGATGCCCAGCACACGGCCGCTGCCCAGCTCGGCCACGCGTCGGGCCAGGCCTTCGCCGTTGATGTCGGTCAGCAGCAGGCTGTCGCCACGCTGGTGACAGGCCTGGGCGAGTTGCCAGCCAAGGCCGCTGGCGGCCCCGGTGATCAGGGTGACGGTCATGGTTGCGCGGCTCGGTCCAGGGCAGCCGGGTGGGCGTCCTTCGGCGCACGGCGCGACCAGAACAGCGCCAGGGCCAGCCCGGAGATCAACTGCCAGCAGCCCCAGAACGCGGCGATCAGCAACATGCCGCCGGCCTGGGGGAAGAAGGTGAAGATCAGCGCCATGCCCAGGCCCGAGTTGTGAATCCCGGTTTCCAGGGTGACGGCCCGCACATCGGCCTCGGCCAGGCGCCAGAGCCGGGCGCAGACGTAGCCAAGCAGCAACGCCAGGCTGTTGAGCAGCACCACCAGCCAGAAGAACAGGTGGAAGTACTCGGTGAATTGGTCGAAGTTCTTGCTCAGCGCCACCCCGACGAACACCAGCATCACCAGCAGCGAGACCTGGCGCAGCGGTTTTTCCAGGCGTTGGGCGACCCGTGGCCAGCGGCGGCCGGTGAACATCCCGGCGACCATGGGCAGCACCAGGACCAGCAGCACCATCAGTACCAGCTCCACCGGGTCGATGCTGATTTCCGTCAGCAGCGCCCGGGTCTCCGGGTTCAGCCCGGCATAGAGCGCGAAGTTCAGCGGGGTCAGCACGCCGGCGCTGACGCTGGACACGGCGGTGACGCTGGCCGACACCGCCACGTTGCCGCGGCCGAGCCAGGTCATGATGTTGGAGAAGGTGCCGCTCGGGCAGGTCGCCACCAGGATCATGCCCAGGGCCAGACCCGGATTGATCGGCAGCAGCACGGTGAGCAGGCAGGTACTGGCCGGCAGCAGCACGAATTGCACCAGCATGCCGATCAACGGGGCCTTGGGCGTGCGCAGGATGCGCTTGAAGTCGTCGGCCCGCAGCTCAAGGGATACGCCGAACATCATCAGCGCGATGATCCCGTTCAGGGCGATCATCGCCCCGGGCGAAAACTCAAGATTGACGGCTGGCATCGAGGCCTTCCTTGACGGTGCGGGCGGCGCCAGCGGCCGGCTGGGCCAAGGCGGTGCTGTGTTGGCGCAGGGCCTGGCGGTAGGTGTCCTTGTGAACGTAGTAGGCCATGCGCTCCAGTTCCAGGTACTGGTAGCCGCCGTCCAGGCGCACACTGGCCCGTTCGCGCTTGAGGGCCTGGAATTCCCTGGCCGCGTTGCTGCCGTCGCGCAGGCCGCGGATATACAGGGCCACCAGCTCGGCCTGCTCGTCACGGCCCTGCCAGCCCAGGCCCGAGGCTTCGACCATGCCCATCATGAACAGGTCGTCGTACTCGGGGTGGAATACATTGAGGTACAGCTTGGGCGCCCCGGCGTGGGCCGGCCAGTTGAGGTGGGCCCGGTCGATGAACGGGTAGTCGAGGGTGTAGCCGGTGCCCTGCAGGATCAGGTCGTACTCGGCGTGCTCGCCGTCGCTGAAGGTCACGCGCTTGCCGTCGATCCGGGCGATGTCGCGACGCGCCTTGATGTCGCCATGGCCCAGGTGGTGCAGGACCAGGGAGTTCATCACCGGGTGCGATTCGTAGAGTTTGTAGTCCGGGTCCGGCAGGCCGTATTGCGAGGGCTTGCCGACCAGGGCTCGCACCAGCAAGCCGTCCAGGCGCTGCTTGAGGGGGCGCGGCAGGCGGATCGCGCCGCCGAAGGTGTCGGTCGGGCGGCCGAGGATGAACTTGGGCAGGAAGTAGTAGCCGCGCCGCGTCGACAGGTCGACCGATGCCGCACGGTGCACGGCGTCCACGGCGATGTCGCAGGCCGAGTTGCCGCAGCCCACCACCAGCACACGCTTGCCGGCGAACACATCGGCCGAGCGGTAGGCGCTGGAGTGCAGCAGCTCGCCATCGAAGCGGCCGGGCAGGGCGGGCTGGTTGGGGGTGTGCAGCGTACCGTTGGCGATCAGCACCCCGTCGAACAGCCATTCGCGCTGGACGCCGTCCTGCTCGCTGACCAGTTTCCAGCCTTTCTCCAGGCGCTCGACACTCACCACCCGGGTGTTGAACTGGTAATGCTGATACAGCGAGAAGCGCGTGGCGTAGTCGCGGAAGTAGCGGCGCATTTCACTGTGGTGCGGGTAGGGCGCCACGTCGTCACGCATGGGGAATTCGGCGAACTGTGTGGTGCCCTTGGACGAGATCAGGTGGGCGGATTCGTACATGGTGCTGTGGGGGTTGTCGATGTCCCACAGGCCGCCGACGTCGGCATGCAGTTCGAACCCGACGATGTCGATACCCTGCTTGAGCAGTTGCCGGGCTGTGCACAGGCCCATGGGGCCCGCGCCGATGATGGCGTACATACGGATGACCTCGAGTGCATTTTTGTTGTTATGGCGCGAATACCGTTGGGCAAATTATCGCGTGACCGGCCCATGCCCCATCAATGACAATCGGCGCCTTTCCCTGGTGTAGGCTGGTCGGGGATGTCACGGTGGAGATAAAGAGGGATGCCAGGTTTACCCCCGGTGGACGAGATGCAGGACGAAGTGGTGCTGGCCGAGGTCCGCGATGCCTTTGGGGTGATTCGCGTGGTGCAGATCGGCGATTACCGCTTCCTCGAGTTCGGTGATGCCATCGAGCAGAGCTGCGTGTTCACCGCCGACCCGAGTTGGCTGGAGTACGATTACACCCGCGCCATGCTGCTGGGGGCGTTGTGCCACGAGCAGCCGGAAAGCGCGCTGTTCCTTGGCCTGGGCGCCGGCAACCTGACCCAGGCCTGCCTGGAGTTCCTGCCCCTGGACGACGTCGAGACCATCGAGCTGCGTGCCGACGTGCCGCGCCTGGCCATGGAATTCCTCGGCCTGGAGGACGATCCGCGCCTGACCATCCGCATCGGTGATGCGCTGGAGCTGCTGCCGAGTGCGGAAACCGCGGACCTGATCTTCGTCGACCTCTACACCGACCACGGCCCGGGCGTCGGCCACCTGGCCTGGCGCTTTCTCGACGATTGCCACAAGAAGCTCAACCCCGGTGGCTGGCTGATCATCAACCAGTGGGCCGGCAACGACGGCCGGCCGCTGGGCGCGGCGTTGCTGCGTGGGCTGTATCACCGGCATTACTGGGAGTGCCCGGTGAAAGAGGGCAACGTGGTGCTGCTGGTCCCGGCCGACCTGGACCAGACCCTGGACCTGGACGAGCTGCGCCGCCGCAACGAGGCGCTGGCGCCTCGCCTGGGCTATTCGATGGCTTCGCTGATCGACGCGTTGCGGCCGGCCAGCTGACGTATTCCGACCGCAGGCGTGCCAGGGCGGCACGCCTGCGCGATCAGCGCCCCTTGAAGTCGCCGGGGCGGCGCTCGACCATCGCCCGTACGCCTTCTTGGGCATCCTCGCTGGCCATCAGCCGGGTAACTGTAGGGTGCAGGTTGGCGATCGCTGCCGCTTCGCCGTCGCGCACCGTCTCCCGGGCCGAGGCCAGGGTTGCCCGCACCCCCAGCGGCGCCTGGGCCGCGATGCGTTCGGCCAGTTTCAGGGCGCGGGGCATCAGTTCTTCACTGGCCAGCACTTCCTGTACCAGGCCCAGGCGATAGGCTTCGTGGGCATCGAATTCGTCACCGGTGAGCAGCCAGCGCATGGCGTTGCCCCAGCCGGCCTGCTGGTGCAGGCGCAGGGTGGCGCCGCCGAACGGAAAGATGCCACGCTGGACTTCCATCTGGGCGAAGCGGGTGTTGCTCGCGCAGAGGTTGATGTCCGAGGCCAGCATCAGCTCGATGCCGATGGTGTAGCAGTAGCCGTGCGCGGCCACGATCACCGGCTTGCTCACCCGCGGCCCGCCGAATACGCCCCAGGGGTCGCAACCGCCTTCGGGAATGCTCCAGCCCGCGGCGAAGCTGGCGGCCACATTGGCCAGGTCGAGCCCGGCGGTGAAGTGCTCGCCGTGGGCGAACACCAGCGCCACCCGGGCCTCGTCGTCACGCTCGTATTCCCCGTAGGCCAGGCACAGGTCGTTCAGCAGGTCGAGGTCGAAGGCATTGCGTTTGGCGACGCGGTCGATGCCGATCAGCAGGATCTGGCCACGTTTTTCACGGCTGACGCGGCCGCTGGAGGTTGAGGTCATTGCAGAAGGTCCCTGGCAAGGAAAGGTAAACGAGTGGGAGCTGTATAGCGCTGTCCCCGTGGCTTGTCCAAGGGTACCGGAGGGCAGTGCGGCACCGACGGTTTTCGGCCGCGACGCGTGGGCTCGGTCGACCATCCGGCGGCGCAGGCGTTTAATTCGGGGAAAACCAGCACACGCGTCACGTTTTCCGGTATAGTGCGCGCCGGCCAATTTCTGGCCACGTTCAGGTAGTGCAACTCGCTCGAAGGCTATCTTCGGCAGCCAGTCCGCCCAGCGGGCTATCCTTGACGATTCATTCATCACCGTTTTCGCAAATCCCCGCCGACAGGGCTGCCAGGGTGACTCTTAGAGTCTTACACGGCATGCGCAGCTTTGGAGCATGGGTCTTTGCGGATGCACTCAGAGGCAGACCCATGACCCAGGAAATCGGCGGCTTCGCCGCGCTCGGACTTCATCCCAATATTCTCACCGCACTGGCGGCCGTCGGCTACGAAGAGCCGTCCCCGATCCAGGCGCAGGCCATTCCCGTCATCCTGTCCGGCCAGGACATGATCGGCCAGGCCCAGACCGGTACCGGCAAGACCGCGGCCTTCGCACTGCCGCTGCTGTCGAAGATCGACCCGTCCAAGCGTGAGCCCCAGGCACTGATCCTGGCCCCGACCCGCGAGCTGGCCCTGCAGGTGGCCACCGCCTTCGAAACCTATTCCAAGCAGATGCCCGGTCTGAACGTGGTCGCTGTCTACGGCGGCGCGCCGATGGGCCCACAGCTCAAGGCCATCCGCCAGGGCGCCCAGGTCATCGTGGCCACCCCGGGCCGTCTGGTCGACCACCTGCGTCGCGACGAGAAAGTCCTGTCGACCATCCAGTACCTGGTGCTGGACGAAGCGGACGAAATGCTCAAGCTGGGCTTCATGGACGACCTCGAAGTGATCTTCGAAGCCATGCCGGCCACCCGCCAGAGCGTGCTGTTCTCCGCGACCCTGCCGCACTCGATCCGCGCGATCGCCGAGAAGCACCTGCGCAACCCGCAGCACATCAAGATCGCTTCCAAGACCCAGACCGTGACCGCTATCGAGCAGGCGCACCTGATGGTCCACGCCGACCAGAAGCACGCTGCTGTCCTGCGTCTGCTGGAAGTCGAGGAATTCGACGCGCTGATCGCCTTCGTCCGCACCAAGCAAGCCACCCTGGACCTGGCCGCCGCGCTGGAAGCCAAGGGCTACAAGGCTGCTGCGCTGAACGGCGACATCGCCCAGAACCAGCGTGAGCGCGTCATCGACTCGCTGAAGGACGGCCGCCTGGACATCGTCGTCGCCACCGACGTCGCCGCCCGTGGTCTGGACGTACCGCGTATCACCCACGTGATGAACGTCGACATGCCGTACGACCCGGAGTCCTACGTGCACCGTATCGGTCGTACCGGCCGCGCCGGCCGTACCGGTCGTGCGCTGCTGCTGGTCACCCCGCGCGAGCGCCGCATGCTGCAGGTGATCGAGCGCGTGACCGGGCAGAAGGTTGGCGAAGTGAAGCTGCCGAACGCCCAGCAGGTGCTGGACGCGCGTATCAAGAAACTCACCAGCAGCCTGGCGCCGCTGGTGGCTGATGCCGAAGCCAGCCACGGTGATCTGCTCGATCGCCTGACCACTGAAATCGGCTGCAGCCCACGCGCCCTGGCCGCGGCTCTGCTGCGCAAGGCCACCAATGGTCAGGCCCTGACCCTGGCCGAGGTCGAGCGTGAGCAGCCGCTGGTGCCGGGCAGTGGCCCGCGTGAGCGCAGCGAGCGTCCTGACCGTGGCGAGCGCAGCGACAGCCGCGAGCGCCGTGCACCGCTGCCGCTGGCCGAAGGCCGTGCCCGTTGCCGCACCGCCCTGGGTGCCCGTGACGGTATCGCCGCGAAGAACCTGCTGGGTGCCATCCTCAACGAAGGTGGTCTGGCCCGTGACGCCATCGGTCGCATCCAGGTGCGCGAGAGCTTCAGCCTGGTCGAGCTGCCGGAAGACGGTCTCGATCGCCTGCTGACCAAGCTGAAAGACACCCGTGTGGGTGGCAAGCCGCTCAAGCTGCGCCGTTATCGCGAAGACTGATCGCGCGCCGAGTGACGAAAAACCCCGCTGATGCGGGGTTTTTTATGCCTGGCTGACGCTCCGGCTCAGTCGTCCCGGGTGAGGACCTCCAGCAGCTCGATGTCGAACAGCAGGTTGGCGTTCGGCGGGATGTCACCGACCTTGCGTTCGCCATAGCCCAGGTGCGCCGGCACGAACAGCTTGCGCTTGCCGCCCACCTTCATGCCCATCAACCCCAGGTCCCAGCCCTTGATCACGCGACCGGTGCCAATCACGCACTGGAACGGCTTGCCGCGCGCGTAAGACGAGTCGAAGGGGGTGCCGTCCTCGAGGGTCCCGCTGTATTGGGTGGTGATCAGTGCGCCCTTGACCACCTCCTTGCCATCACCCAGCTGAACATCCTCGATCTGCAGTTCATTGCTCATGTGTTGCTCTCGTTCGTTTGCCCGTGTGGCCGGGCTGCGTTTTCTCAGGAAACGCCAGCCCTGGCAAGGGGCGATGGTGACTCCCTACGCATGCCTTAAGACGTTTCCTACGGCTGGCAGGCGTTGTCGGGCGGCATTTTAGGAGTTGTCCGGATTGTTTTCAGGGGTGTGAGCGAGAAAATACGAGGCCTGGTTTTGCCTTTGAGTTTCCGCGTGAGTATGCCGTGTACACCGATGATTTCCTCGCGCAACCGATCGGGCAGGCCGTTGACTGGGCAGGAAGCCCAAGCGGGTACCCGGCGTTTCGGCTGGGGCACCTGTTTTCAGTGAGGATGCCGGGAGTGATCAATGGACGGTGAGGAACTGCCCACCCGCTATGCGTTGCTGATGCTGTTACCGCGCTTGCGCCGCCATGCCCTGGCATTGGTGGGTGATCCGGGCGTTGCCGACGAGCTGGTGCACGACACCCTGGAGACCTTCCGTTCGGCGCCGGTGGACGCCGGTGACCTGCGCACTGCGTTGCTGAGGCTCATGCACCGGGAGCACCGCGAACCTGCCGTGAGCGAACGTCCAGCACCTCCACGCGCCGGCTTTACCCCGCATGTCGACGAGGCCCTGCAGCTGCTGCCATTGGAGCAGCGCCAGGTCATTCTGCTCGCGGTGCTGGAGGACCTGCCGTACGAGCAGGTGGCGGCCGTACTCGACCTGCCGGCCGAGCGGGTCGCCTCCCTGCTTTCACAGGGGCGCGCCCGGTTGCACGCGATCCTTAAAGGGCCGCGTTCCCTGGCCATCGTGAAATGACCCGCGACGTGGTCGATGAGGCGATCTTGCAGGCGTATGTCGACGGTTGGTTGTCCCCGCGGCAGCGGGCGCAGGTGGAGGCCCGCCTGCTGCTGTGCAGGGCCGAGGCTGCACGGGTGCGGGCTTACCAGGCGCAACGGGAGGTGATCAGGGCTTATGCCGGTGGCGGGCAGGACGATGCCGTGCCCGGCTACCTGATCCAGAGCGTCGTCCGGGCGCCCATCAGGCCCCGTCGGTGGTCCTGCGGCGGCCTCCTGTTCTTCCTCGCCGGAGCGGTGGTCGGCTGGGGCGCACAGCGGGCCGTGCAAACGCTCACCGCCAGTGGGGTGCCGTGGGTGGCGTGAGGTGAAAAGTAGGCCGCGCTCCGGAACAACGCGGTGTCATCAATCGTTTTTCAGACAGCAAAGGACGTTCATGTATCCACGGGTTTTGGTACTAAGTGCGGATATACATCGGGCAGGCCACGCCGCCGAATTGCTGCTGCAAGCGGGTGCCGAGGGCCTTCTCGAAGCGTGTAACGGCAAGCAGGCAATGGCCATTCTGCACGAGCAGGGCGGAACGGACGTCATCGTGTGCGACCTGGATTTCGGCGGCATGGCCGCCTTGGAGTACCTGCAGGGCGAGCACCAGTTGCAGCAGGCAAGTGCGCTGATCATCTGCGGAGATATCGACGGCGAGGAATGCCGACGGGTGCTGCAGATCGTGTCCCTGAGCGGCCTGCAGTTTCTGGGGGCGCTGGCCTCGCCGCTGCAGGCCGTTACGCTGAAAAAGGCCCTGCAACGCTTCAAGTACCCTGAGACCCGCCAGCGTTCCCTGCCTGTCTCACGCATCGCGGAGCCCGAGCTGCGCCGGGCGCTGGACCTGGGGGAGTTCAGTCTCTGGTTGCAGCCCAGGGTGAACATCAACAGCCAGTCCCTGGTGGGACTGGAGGCCCTGGCTCGCTGGAATCATCCGCGCAGCGGCCTGTTGTTGCCCCAGGATTTTCTGCCCGCGATGCTCGCCTGCAACCTGCTCGGTGAGTTGTTCGAGCACCTGTTCGAACCCGGGGTGGCACTGGCCCAGCGCTTGTTGCGCGAGGGTCGCACGCTTGAACTGGCGTTCAATCTGCATGGGTCGCAACTGCAAGGCCCCGAAACGATCAGCCTGGTCGAACGGGTGCTCGAGCAGTACCAGGTGCCGGCCTCTGCCCTGGTGTTCGAAATCGGGGAATACGATCTGTTGAACACCTCCCGGGCCATGCGCCTGCAACTCCTGCGGCTGCACCGGCTGGGGTGCAAGATCGGCATCGACGACTTCGGCACGGGGGCCTTGTCCCTCAAGCAACTTTGCCAGTTTCCCATTGCCCGGATTCTGTTGGGCCCGGAGTTCACGGAGGATCTGTCCGACCCGCGCAACAGGGCGGTGGTGCTCGGTGCGCTGTCGCTCGCCGAGGCGCTGGATATTCAGATGGTCGCCAAGGGCGTCAGCAGTGCAATGGCCTGCGACAACCTGCTGGCCATGGGCTGCAGCCTGGGCCAGGGCTTTTACTTTGCCCAGCCGATGACCACTCCGAGCCTGCTCGAGTGGTTGGAGCGGCGTGAATGTGAGAAGGAGAACGTGCAATGAGTCGTGCCCTGTACACGGAAGGTGCTGACCTTGTGGCATTGGTGTGCAACGACAGGCAGGGACAATGATGAGCACGGCGATGATCGTGGATGACCATCCACTTATCCGTCTGTCCCTGCGGTTGCTGCTCCAGCGAGAGCGTTACGAGGTGGTGGCCGAGTGTGGTGATGGCGTCGAGGCTGTTCAGCTGGCGCGTCAGCACAGGCCGAACCTGATCCTGCTGGATATCGGCATGCCTCGGTTGGACGGGCTGGGGGTGATCAGCCGCGTTCGGCAACTGGGGCTGCCCTGCAAGATCCTGGTGCTGACCGCCCAAACGGCCGAAAGCTATTCGGTGCGCTGCATGACCGCTGGTGCCAACGGCTTCTTCTCGAAGACCGATAGCCTGGTAGAGCTGCAGCGGGCATTGCGTGCGGTCACGTCCGGGTTCATTCACTTCCCCGTACTGGCGGCACGGCCGGCCCAGGGAGAGGCGAGCAACAGCGAGCGGGCGCTGATCGAGAAGTTGTCCAATCGCGAGCTGTCGATTCTCCAGCATCTTGCCCGGGGTTACAGCAACAAGGAGATCGGCGAGCGCCTGCTGCTGAGCAACAAGACGGTCAGCACCTACAAGATGCGGCTGATCGACAAGTTGCACATGAAGTCGCTGATCACGCTTGCCGAATTCGCCAAGCGCAATGACCTGGCCTGAGTGCGTACCTCAAGCGGCTGCGTTTCAAGGCTTCTCGGCTTCCAGCCGATCCCACATGCCCGCCGTCAGCCGTTGCCGGTGGGCGTAGCCCTTCCAGGGGTCGGCTTTCAGCCCCTCCAGGCGTCCTGGCAGGCTGTCGATGTTCCATTGCTGGGCGCTCTGCAGCGTCGGCAGTTCTTCCCGACTGATTGGCACCGACACGGCGAAGCCCGGTCTGGCACGTACCGAATAGGCGGCCACGGTGCTGGCACCCCGGGCGTTGCGCAGGTAATCGACGAAAATCTTGCCCACCCGGTTCTTCGGTCCCATGGTGGCGGTGAAGCGTTCCGGCAACTGCCGGGCAAGGAACTGGGAGATGGCCTTGGCGAAAGCCTTGACGCTGTCCCAGTCGTCCTTGCGGGCCAGCGGTACGATGATGTGCATACCCTTGCCACCACTGGTCTTCAGAAACGCCTGCAGCTTGAGCTCATCCAGCACGGTGAGGGTCAGCTGGGTCGCTTCCAGCATGCTTTTCCAGGGCAGGGCCGGGTCCGGGTCGAGGTCGAGAACGAACAGGTCAGGGGTTTCGATCCGGTCGGTGGTAGCGCCCCAGGTGTGCAGCTCGATGGTGCCCATCTGCACCGCGCCCACCAGTGCCTCGACGCTGTCGATCTCCATCAGCCGGGCATGGCCGGGGTCCAGCGCCGGGTCCAGGTGCTTGATATGGGGGATGGCCAGGCGCTCGGCGTGTTTCTGGAAGAACTGCTCGCCCTCGGCCCCTTCTGGCGCCCGCAGCAGGGACACCGGGCGTTCGCTCAACTGGGGCAGCAGCCAGGGGCTGATGGCGGCGTAGAACTCGGCCAGTTTCAGCTTGGTGGTGCCGCTTTGCGGGTCGATCACCCGCTCGGGGTGGGTGATCCGCACACCAGCCACGGTGGCGTTTTTGCTGGCGCGTGAGCTTGAGGTCGCGTTTTTTTTGGACGCCAGCTGTTTCGGCGATTGCGCCTGCTCGCGGACGATTTCGCTGGCTGGCTTGTCCGTGCGCAAGGCGATGAATGCCGCCTGGCGTACCACGCCCTCACGGGTCCATTCGGCGAACTCGACTTCACCCACCAGGTCTGGCTCTATCCACTGCACCCCGCGTGCCTGGGCAGCCGTCAGCGGTTTGTCAAGGGGGGAGGTACGGCGCTCGCGCTCGCGCATCTGCTCATGCAGGTGCTTCAGCATGGCCTGGTCGAAGCCCGTGCCCACGCGGCCGGCGTAGGTCAGGCCATCCGCCCCGTTGACGCCCAGCAGCAACGCACCGAAGCCGCTGCGCGATCCCTGGGGGCGGGTGTAGCCCAGGATCACGAACTCCTGGCGCAGGCGGCATTTGAGCTTGATCCAGTCCGGGCTGCGCCGTGACACATACGGGCTGCCGGCCCGCTTGCCGATCACGCCCTCCAGCGACAGGGCGCAAGCGCTTTCGAAAATGTCCCGGTGGTGCGCGGCGAAGGCCTCGGAGTAGCGCAGCAGCTTGCTGCGTTTGCTGCCAAGCGCTGCTTTCAGGGCGGCGCGGCGCTCCTCCAGCGGTCGTTCGCGCAGGTCCTCGCCATTCAGGAACGGCGCATCGAACAGGTAGTAGATGACGTCCAGGCTGCGCCCCGTGTCGAAGGCATTCTGCAGGGCTTGGAAGTCCGGAAGGTCGTTTTCGTTGAGCACCACCACCTCGCCATCCAGCCAGCTGTCGCGCAGCTTGAGTGCGGCAAGGGCCTTGACCTGCCGGGGCAGGCGCTCAGTCCAGTCGTGGCCGTTGCGCGTCAGGAGCTGGACGTTGCCATCCTGGATACGCGCCATGATCCGGTAACCGTCGAGCTTGACCTCGTAATGCCAGTCACCGCTGGGCGGGCGATCCACCAGGGTCGCCAGTTGGGGCGAAAGCTGTTCGGGCAGGGCAGGTGCCGTCTGCCGGGTGCGGCGCGGTGCGGCTTTGCTCCTGGCCTTGGGCTTCGCCCTTTTTTCGCCGACGGCGGCGTCGCTCAGCACGCTTTTGGGCAGCGCCTGCAGCACGTCGTAGTCCGCGACGGGGCGAGCCTGCGAATCCTGTTCCTTGATCAGCAGCCACTGCTGCTTGTCACTGCTGCCGCGCAGGCGGGTGCGTACCAGGGTCCAGTCGCCGGAGAGCTTTTCGCCGATCAGGGTGAATTTCAGTTTGCCGGCCTCGTACGCCGCCTGCGGATCGCCCTGGGGCTGCCAGACGCCGTGGTCCCAGACGATTACGTCGCCAGCGCCGTACTGGCCTTCCGGAATGGTGCCCTCGAAGGTGCCATACCCCAGCGGATGGTCCTCGACATGCACCGCCAGGCGTTTCTGCGTCGGGTCCAGGCTGGGCCCCTTGGGGACGGCCCAGCTTTTCAGGGTGCCGCCGAGCTCCAGGCGAAAGTCATAGTGCAGGTTGCGGGCGTCGTGCTTCTGGATCACGAAGCGCAGGGAAGAGGCGGCCTTCTTGCCTCGGCGCGGCGGCGCGACCTCTGGCGGTTCGGAGGTGATGTCGAAGTTGCGCTTGCGGGTGTACTCGCTCACTGACTTGGCCATGGAGGGCGACCTGTTGACCGGCCTGTATCAGGCTTGGGATTTCTTGGCGGTTTTCCTGGTGGGAGCGGAGCCATCGCTGCTCTTGCCGGTCTTGCTCGCGGTCTTGCGCGGGGCCTTGCCGGAGGGGCGTCCACCCAGGCTGCGCTTGAGCATTTCGGTCAGGTCGATGACATCCGCGGACTTGCGTTCCTGCTCGCCCGGGGCGCGCTCCACGTCTTCGAGCTTGCCGGCCCGGGCTTTCTTCTCCACCAGGGCCATGATCTTGTCTTCGAAGCTGTCGCGGTAATCATCCGGTTGCCAGTCGGTGCTCATGTCCTCGACCAGGCGCTTGGCCATGTCCAGCTCGCTCTTGGCCAGTTGCGGCTTGATCACGTCGGCCCCCAGGCCCAGTTCGTCCAGGCCGCGCACCTCGGCGGGCCAGCGCAGCATCACCAGGACCAGCGCCGACTCCAGCGGCATCAGGGCGGCCAGGTGCTGGCGGGTGTGCAGCACCACATGGGCCAGGGCCACCTTGTCGGTCTTGCGCAGGGTTTCGCGCAGCAGGGCATACACCTTGCCGCCGCGCTTGTCCGGGGCCAGGAAGTAGGGGGTGTCGATGTGTTGCAGGGGAATCTGTGGGCTGTCGACGAAGGCGAAGATATCGATGGTCTGGGTGGAAACGGGGTGGGCGGAACGGATTTCGTCCTCGCTCAGCACCACATAGCGACCCTTTTCGTACTCCACTCCTTTGACGATGTGCTCCTTGGTGACTTCCTTGCCGGTGACCTTATTGATGCGCTTGTAGCCGACCGGGTCCATGCTGCGCTTGTCCAGCCAGTCGAAATCGACGCCCTGGGAGGAAGTGGCCGACACCAGGGCCACCGGGATGTGCACCAAGCCGAAACTGATCGCGCCTTTCCAGATTGCCCGTGCCATTGCCGTGTTTCCTCCAGGGGATGGGTTTTCTGGTGACCCGCGGCGCCTGGCAAAAGTTTCAGCTTTTTCCCAGGCTGGCAGCCGCCGGAATGGCGGATATTTCCTACGCCGGAGCGAGAATCGGACTCTATGGATGCGCGGTTTTCGAGCCTTAGCCTGACCGTCCATTCACTGGACACGCAGGGAGCTCAAGGTGAATACATCGATGCGCATGCTTGTCGCCGACGCCCTTCCCAGTAACCGCTTGAGCATCGAAGCCATGCTCAACCGTATCGGCCAGTACCGGATCGTGCTGGTGAGCCACTTCGATGAGGTGCGCCTGCGAGCCCAGTACACCGACGAGCCATTCGACCTGTTGATCATCAATGATGGCCTGGCCCGCAGTGCCGGTGTGGACGTGACCCGTTTCCTGAAGGGCAGCGCCCTGGCGCAACACCTCCTGGTCTACAACCGCACCGGGCTGCCCGGTACCCACATTCCCCGGGGCGAGGGTGAGCCGATGGTGGTGACCCTGGCCGGTCTGCCGGCCCTCGAGTCCATCCGGACCCTGGTGCACACCCTCGAAATCCTGGCGCAGACCGGCGACCTCGAGGCGGGCAGCGAGTAGCGCCATGCCAATGGCGCCATAGCGAGTACCGGCACGGCTGTGAGGGGAGGGGGCGCTTGGGGCGCCCTACCAAAGCCTTCTGCCAGTATCCCGACGGCGGCTAAAACCACTTATCATTCAACGGTATACATCACGCCCTGGATGAAAATCGTCGAATGCGCTCTGCCGTCGCACGTTACAAGTCGTTCGTTTCCACGGTCCTGGCCCGCTATTTCCCAAGGACGGCGGCGTACCTGCGTGCCGAGCGCGAAGCCGCCGAACAGCAGAAGAAGCCGGCGCCGCGCCAGCGCAAACGTGCGGCAGCGCCTCGCAAGGCGGCCGCAGGCAAGACCGGAAAAACTGCCAAGGCCAAGGGCGGCGCGATCTATGGCCCGGCGCTGCTGCCGGTCGAGAGCAGCCAGGTCAGTGCCATGCGTGAGCGGGTGGCATTGGCGGTGAGTGCCGGCGTGATCAGTGCGCCCTCGGACGAGCAGTGGGCCATGATTCTCGGTGACCACCCCCTGACCCGGGTGTTTGCCGGCGCCGGTTCCGGCAAATCCACCACCCTGGTGTTGCGGGTGGTGTTCATGCTCTGCCACCTGGGCATCGACCCGGCCCGGGTGACGGTCATTTCCTTCACCAACGCCTCCTGCGCGCAGTTGCGTGAGCACCTGATGAAGGTCCTCGCGTTCTGGTCCTACCCCTTCGACGCCTCCCAGGCGCGGCAGTGCGTGCGTACCTTCCATTCGGCCATGGGCCTGCAGGCCAAGGCGCTGCTGGGCAACCCGACCTGGTTCGAACTGCTGGACGACAAGGGCGCCGCCAAGGCAGAGCTGGACAACCCGCTCGCCTCTTCACGGTTGGGGGCGGCGCAGCAGCGTGTGCTGAAGCAGGTGTATCAGCAGTGTTACAGCGATGAGCCCGAGTTCCGGCAGCGGGTGCATGAGCTGCTCGATTTGCCTGCTCCGCCGCTGATGGCCAACGGTCAACTGCGCAAGAGCGCCCGGGCGCCCCTCGACACCTACCGCATTGCCGGCGAATTTGCCGCGCTGCCGTTGTTCGAGGCGTTCCACCAACAGGCGGGCTTCATGGAGAGTATCGGCCTGGTCCCGGATCGCCTGGACGCCAGCACGTTGAACTGTTCCGCCAGGGAGCGCTGTTTCACCGAGGCTCTGGTGCTGTTCTCCCGGGCGCTGCACAAGCACCTGCAGGAGCAGGGCGTGATGACCTTCAACCAGGCGTTCGACCAGCTTACCCAGCGTCTGGCGGCGGAAGAGGGGGCGGGCGACGAAGCAGCGCTCAACGCCTGCACGCACCTGCTGATCGACGAATTCCAGGACATTTCGCCCCAGATCGTCCAATGGCTGCAGGCGGTGCAACGCCGCCTGGCGCGCCAGGGGCACGCGGTGACGCTGATGGCGATCGGTGACGACTGGCAATCCATCTATGGCTGGCGCGGCAGTTCGCCGGAGCTGTTCATGGACTTCGACCGGCACTTCCCCGGCAAGGGCAAGGCCGGCAGCAGTGCGGTGCTCAAGCTGGAAACCAATTACCGCTCCATCGACCCGGTGATCCGTGATGCCGAGGCGGTGCTGAACGGGGTGGCGTTCAAGCAGGACAAGACCTGCCGGGCCTTCAAGGCCACGGCGCCCGGCGATCATGGGGTCCGAGTCATCCAGCGGTTTTCCCTGAAGCACCAGCTGCCGACCTTGCTCAAGGACATCGAGGCGCAATGCGCCCATGTCGCCACGCGCCAGTCGGCGGAACGCACCGCGGTGCTGGTGCTCAGCCGGCGCAATGACGCGCTCCAGAGCATCCAGGCGCAGCTCGACAAACGCCTGCCGGTCAAGGCGTACACCATTCACCGGGCCAAGGGGTTGCAGGCAGAGGTGGCGATCATCGTCGATGACTGCCAGCCGCCGGACGCTCACCCGTTGCGCAATGCCTGGTATGCCCGGTCTGGTTTCTTCAGGAACAGCTACGACCAGGCGATGCGCGACGAGGCGCTGCGCCTGGCCTATGTGGCGGTGACCCGGGGCGTCAGCCGAGTGTTCTGGTACACCCAGAAAGCCCAGGGGGCGACCCAGGTGCTGGCGGCTCGCGCCAATCGGAGCTAGCCGAAGCGGTAGATGTCCATGCCCAGCGCGCCGTAGGTGAATCCGCTGTGCTCGACCTGGAATGATCCACCGGCGCCGCGGGCGAAGAACAACGGCAACAGGTGCTCGTCGCTCGGGTGGTTGCGTGCCGCGTGGGGCGCCTGCTGGCGGTAGTCGTGCAGGGCAGCTTCGTCATCTTCGCTGAGCTTGTCCACGATCCAGTCGCGAAACGCTTTCGCCCAGGGTGTGATGGTCTCGGGACCGGCGCGCCAGTCGAGTTCGCCGAGGTTGTGGGTGATGCTGCCGGAGCCGACCACCAGCACCCCCTGTTCCCGCAGGCCGGCCAGCGCACGGCCAATCCGGGTCTGCAGGGCCGGGCCCTGGCGGCTGGGCAGCGACAGCTGGACCACCGGGATATCCGCCTCGGGGTACATCAGTGACAGCGGCACCCAGGTGCCATGATCGAACGGGCGCTGCGCGTCCAGTTGGGCGGGCAGGCCGGCCTGGCTCAGGTGCTCGGCGATCTCGGCAGCGAGTGCCGGTGAACCGGGTGCCGGGTACTGCACCTGGTAGAGCGGCCGGGGGAAGCCACCGAAGTCGTGCCAGGTTTCCGGCTGAGCAGCGCTGCTGAGAAACAGTCCCTGGCTTTCCCAGTGAGCAGATACGACCAGAATCGCCCTGGGGCGCGGCAGTTCTGCTGCCAGTCGCGCCAGGGCAGGCCCGCTGGCGCCGGGCTCCAGGGCCAGCATTGGGGAGCCGTGGGAAATGAACAGGCTGGGTAGCATGGTGAACTCCTGAGGACGTGAAGCGATATTCGATCAGGGATTCAGCGGAAGCAAACGGGAATGCGCGACGGTTTGATCGACTGGCTCGATGGATCAGGGCAGGCTGGCGCCGAAGCCGCTTCGATATCGACGCGGAAATCCGTGACCACAGTCGTACAGCTGGCGCTGATCTACGCCTGAACAGGGCGCGTCGAGCCGTTGGCCTTTCCCTGGTGTTTAGGCGAGGATTGGCAAGTCACCTAGGGAGGACAGCATGCACGCAGAGTTCTGGCAGACGCGCTGGTCGCGCAACGAAATCGGTTTTCACCTCGATGAGGTCAACCCCTATCTACAGCGTCATTGGCCGGCCCTCGGGCTTGCGCCGCAGGCGCGGGTGCTGGTGCCGCTGTGCGGCAAAAGCCTCGACCTGGGCTGGCTGGCCGCCCAGGGGCACGGGGTGGTGGGAGTGGAACTGTCGCCCAAGGCCGTGGAGGACTTCTTTCAGGAACAGCACCTGCAGCCGCAGGTCGAGCAGCGGGATGGGTTCCAAGTCTATCGCGCCGCCGGCCTGGAGATTTTCTGCGGCGACGTCTTCGCCCTCACGCCCGAGCACCTGGGTGTGTGTGACGCCCTGTTCGACCGCGCTGCGTTGATCGCCCTGCCGCCCGAGATGCGGGTCGCCTACGCGGCGCACCTGAAGCGCCTGCTGAAGCCCGGCACGCCTGGCCTGCTGGTGAGCCTGGACTATGACCAGGCGCAGATGAGCGGGCCACCGTTCTCGGTGCCGGATGCAGAGGTGCAGGCGCTGCTCGCCGGACATTGGCGGGTCGAGATACTGGAAGAGGGGGATGTGCTGGGGGACAACTGGCGATTCCTGCAACGTGGCCTCACGCGGCTGGAGGAGCGGGTCTACCGCCTGGGCGTGGTGTGACTGCTGCACCATGAAAAAAGGCGACCCGAGGGTCGCCTTTTTCGTTGCTGCCGGTCTTAGCCGCGCTGACGCAGGGCTTCGATACGCTCTTCCAGCGGCGGGTGGGTCATCAGCAGGCCAGCCAGGCCATTCTTCAGGCCACCGTTGATACCGAACGCCGTCAGGCTGCTGGGCATCTGCACCGGCACGCCCTGTTCGGCACGCAGGCGCTGCAGGGCGGCGATCATGGCGCCGGTACCGGCCAGTCGGGCGCCGGCTTCGTCGGCCTTGAACTCGCGTTTGCGCGAGAACCACATGACGATGATGCTGGCCAGGATGCCCAGGACCAGTTCGGCGAAGATGGTCGCCACGAAGTAGCCGATGCCATGGCCGTCTTCGTTCTTCAGGATTGCCTTGTCGACGAAGTTGCCGAAGATGCGGGCGAAGAACATCACGAAGGTGTTCACCACACCCTGGATCAGCGCCAGGGTGACCATGTCGCCGTTGGCGACGTGGCCGATCTCGTGGGCCAGTACGGCGCGCACTTCATCGGGGGAGAAACGCTCCAGCAGGCCCTGGCTGACCGCGACGAGGGCGTCGTTCTTGTTCCAGCCGGTGGCGAAGGCGTTGGACTCGTAGGCCGGGAAGATACCCACTTCCGGCATCTTGATGCCGGCGTCGCGGGACAGTTCTTCGACGGTCTGCAGCAGCCATTGTTCGTGGCGGGTGCGCGGTTGGGTGATGATCTCGGTGCCGGTGCTCATCTTCGCCATCCACTTGGAGATGAACAGAGAGACCAGCGAGCCGGCGAAGCCGAACACGGCGCAGAAGATCAGCAGGCTGCCATGGTTCTGACCGGTGAAGCGATCGACCCCCAGCAGTTTGAGGGTGATGCTGGCGATGATCAGCACCGCCACGTTAGTGGCCAGGAACAGCAAAATGCGCATCATGGTGTGAAACTACTCCTCACGGGAAAAAAGACGTACGGCTAATGCGGGCTATATAAGGGTGCGCCCCAGGCATCTTCAACTCAGGGACTATTTCAAACTGTGTCGCCCGCGCCAGAGAGGGTGCTTTCGAAAAGCAGGCGGGTCAGCCGGGCAATTCGTTCGCCATGTTGCTGGGCCAGGGATTCGCGCAACTGGAAGGCCAGCGTGGCCTGTACGCGGCGTACGCTGGCGGGCAACGGCTCGCCGTCGCGCAGGGCGTGAGGCACCCCGCGGCTCAGGCGCAGGAAGCCCTTTTCGGTAAGCACAGCCTGGTCGAGGGCGTCGTAACCGATGGTCGAATCGAAGCGGATGTAGCCTTCCTCGGCCAGCCACAGCAGGGCGCCCAGGCAACTTTCGTGGCGTTTGCTCGGCAGGCCGAACTCGTCGGGCTCTTCCCGGCCGATCAGGTCTTCGATGTACAGCGCCATCTTGCGCGGGAAGGCCTGGTACAGCATCAGCAGGCCGCTGGCCGCATCCTTGTAGAAATCGTCGATCTGGAGGTCCATCAGAGCCTGGCCATCAGTGAGGTGGGGAGAAGCGGCAGCAGGCGGCCGATCAGTGCCCAGGGCCAGCCCGGGACGTAGGCGCTGCGCGTGCGTGCGTCGATGTGGTCGGCGATCAGCCGGGCGCCGCGTTCGACACCGATGAGGAACGGCCGGGGGCCGCCATTCTGGTTGATCGGGGTGTCGATGTAGCCCGGCAGGAGCAGGGTGGTGTCGAGGGGGCTGCGGTGCAGCTCCAGCGCCAGGGCTTCCATGTAACTGATCAGCCCGGCCTTGCTCGCCGAATAGCCTGCCGTGCCCGGCAGGCCGCGCTTGCCGGCCACCGAGGCGATGGCCACGAGGTGGCCATGACCCTGCTCACGGAACAGCTCGGTGGCGGCGTCCAGGCAGGCGATCGCGCCCAGCAGGTTGGTTTCCACGGTCTGCCGGTAGCGCTCGAAGCGCCCGCTGCCAGCCTTGCCGGAGAGGCCGATGCCAGCGTTGGCGACGATCCCGTCCAGGCCGCCCAGGGCGTTGTGGGCCAGCCCGATGGTGTCCTGGCAGGCAGCGTAATCGGTCACGTCCAGCGGCAGCACGACAGCCTTGTGGCCGAAGTCCGCGGTCAACTGGGCAGCCAACTGCTGCAGGCTCTCTTCGCGGCGGGCGGCCAGCGCCAGGTCATAGCCGCGGGACGCCAGTTCACGGGCCAGGGCCGCACCGATGCCGGAGCTGGCGCCGGTCAACAGGTAGCGTCTGGCCTGGGTCATGGCGGCGCCGTCTTACTGGCGGTAGGACTTGAGGAAGTTGCCGATGCGGCCGATGGCCTGCTCCAGGTCGTCGACCCGGGGCAGGGTGACCACCCGGAAGTGGTCCGGCCACGGCCAGTTGAAGGCAGTGCCCTGGACGATCAGCAGCTTTTCGGAAAGCAGCAGGTCGAGGACGAACTTCTCGTCGTTGTGGATCGGACAGACCTTCGGGTCGATCTTCGGAAAGGCGTACAGCGCGCCCATGGGCTTGACGCAGCTGACCCCGGGAATGTCGTTGAGCAGTTCCCAGGTGCGGTTGCGCTGCTCCAGCAGACGGCCGTTGGGCAGTACCAGGTCGTTGATGCTCTGGTAGCCGCCGAGGGCGGTCTGGATCGCGTGCTGGCTCGGCACGTTGGCGCACAGGCGCATGTTGGCCAGGATATCCAGGCCTTCGATGTAGCTCTGGGCCCGGTGCTTGGGACCGGAGATCGCCACCCAGCCGGAGCGGAAGCCGGCGACACGGTAGGACTTCGACAGGCCGTTGAAGGTCAGGCAGAGCACGTCCGGCGCCAGGGAGGCGGTGGAGATGTGCTGGGCCTCGTCGTAGAGGATCTTGTCGTAGATCTCGTCGGAGAACAGCACCAGGTTGTGCTGGCGCGCCAGCTCCACGATGTCCATCAGGACTTCGCGCGAGTACACCGCGCCCGTGGGATTGTTCGGGTTGATCAGCACCAGAGCCTTGGTGTTGGGGGTGATCTTGGCGCGCATGTCGGCGACGTCCGGGAACCAGCCGGCCTGCTCGTCGCACAGGTAATGCACCGGCTTGCCGCCGGACAGCGCCACGGCGGCGGTCCACAGCGGGTAGTCCGGGGCGGGGATCAGCACTTCGTCGCCGTTGTTGAGCAGGGCCTGCATGGCCATGACGATCAGCTCGGACACACCGTTACCCAGGTAGATGTCCTCGATGCCGACGCCTTCGACCTGCTTCTGCTGGTAGTACTGCATCACCGCCTTGCGCGCGCTGAACAGACCCTTGGAGTCGCTGTAGCCCTGGGCGGTGGGCAGGTTGCGGATCACGTCCTGGAGAATTTCTTCCGGGGCTTCGAAACCGAACGGCGCCGGGTTGCCGATGTTCAGCTTGAGGATGCGGTGGCCTTCCTCTTCCAGGCGCTTGGCGTGCTTGAGCACGGGCCCACGAATGTCGTAGCAGACATTGGCGAGCTTGTTCGATTTGCTGAGTTGCATGTGAGTGATCCCGAAATGAGGAAATACCGCGCGACACCCGGGGTGCGGCTGGCGAATCGTCGAAGGGGCGAGGGCATGGCGGTGGCGTGGCGAAACGGTGTGTCCGTTGCGCAGGAGCGGCCGAACCGGGTGCCCTGGCCTTCCTGCGATCCGCGAAGCCTTGGCAGGGTGTGATACCAGTGACAGACTGGGGGCGAATGATACGTGGCAGCCCGACCTTGGCAAAGGTACAGGTCGGGCTTTTTTCTGTTGAGGAGACCAGCCTGTGGACAAGCTCGAAAAACCGCTGGAAGCCTGGCGCGAAGAACTGTCGGACACGCAGTTCCATGTCTGTCGCCTGGGGGGCACCGAACGTGCTTTTACCGGTGAATACCATGACAGCAAGACCCCGGGCCTCTATCACTGCGCCTGCTGCGGCACGGCACTGTTCGATTCCGATGCCAAGTACGACTCCGGCAGCGGCTGGCCGAGCTACTTCCAGCCGGTCAGTGACGACGCCATCGCCAGCCTGGACGATTTCAGCCACGGCATGCACCGCATCGAAGTCAAATGCGCCAAGTGCGATGCCCACCTGGGGCACGTGTTCCCGGATGGTCCGGCGCCCACCGGCCTGCGTTACTGCATCAACTCGGTGTCACTGAAACTGATACCGCGCGACGCCGAGTGACGGCATAGCGTCGAGGCACAGGCCCGCTATCAGCGGGCCTTATTTTCGTGCAATTGAATTGCATGCAATTCAATTGCACGCTACTTTGAGTGCACCTTTTCTCTCCCGAGACGACCCCGCATGAGCAACGAACTCTTCGATATCCCGGTCACCACCATCCAGGGCGAACAGAAAACCCTCGGCGATTTCGGCGGCAAGGCTGTGCTGGTGGTCAATACCGCCAGCAAATGCGGTTTCACCCCGCAGTACAAGGGCCTGGAAAACCTGTGGCAGCAGTACAAGGACCAGGGGCTGGTGGTCGTCGGCTTCCCGTGCAACCAGTTCGGCAAGCAGGAGCCGGGCAACGAAGGGACGATTTCCGAGTTCTGCGAGCTGAACTTCGGCGTGAGCTTCCCGCTGTTCAAGAAGATCGACGTCAACGGCGCCCAGGCCCACCCGCTGTACGTGCAGCTGAAGAAGCGCGCCCCCGGTCTGCTTGGCAGCCAGGGTATCAAGTGGAATTTCACCAAGTTCCTGGTCAGCGCCGACGGCAAGCAGGTCAAGCGTTTCGCGCCGACCACCAAGCCGGAAGACCTGACGGCCGAGATCGAAGCGCTGCTCAAATGACCGAGCCGCTGTTCGATACCGAGGCGGCGCTGCTGCTGGACAACCAGCTGTGCTTCAAGCTCTACGCCGCCTCGCGCACGGTCATCCGTGGCTACAAGCCGATGCTCGACCGGCTCAACCTGACCTACCCGCAGTACCTGGTGATGCTGGTGCTGTGGGAGTGGCAGGGGGCGCTGCCGGCCCAGCCGACGGTCAAGGCCCTCGGCGAGCGCCTGCTGCTCGATTCCGGGACGCTGACGCCGCTGTTGAAACGTCTGGAGCAGCTCGGGTTCCTGCTGCGCACGCGTTCGCGCAGCGATGAGCGCGAGGTGCACCTGGGGCTGACCGAGGCCGGGCAGGCGCTGCGTGAGCAGGTACTGCCATTGAAGAACCAATTGCTCTGCGAGCAGGGCGTGAGCGCCGACGAACTGGCGGCGTTGCGCGATCAGGTCGGCGCCTTGCTCGACCGCTTCATCACTCGGCGTTGACCGGTAGCCACTGGTCGAGCAGGGCGGCCAGTTCCTCGCGGCGGAACGGCTTGGCCAGGTAGTCGTTCATGCCCGCTGCCCGGCAACGCTCGCGTTCGTCGAACAGGGCGTTGGCGGTCAGGGCGATGATCGGCAGGTCCGGGTGGCGACCGCCCTGGCGGATACGCCGACTGGCCTCGTAGCCATCCATCACCGGCATATTGCAGTCCATCAGCACCAGGTCGACGGTCTGCGCCTCCAGCAGGTTCAGGGCTTCGCCGCCGTGGTTGGCCAGCAGGACCTCGTAGCCCAGCTTGCTCAGCATGCCCTTGGCCACCAACTGGTTGACCGGGTTGTCCTCCACCAGCAGCACCCGCGCCGGGTGCTTGGGGTTGGGCAGGCTCGGCGCTGCGGGCGCCCCCTGCTCGGTCTGCTGGCCCAGGTTACGCTGTACCGCCTGGAACAGGGCCTGGCGCGACAGTGGCCGCGCCAGTTGTTCGAGGGGGGCCAGCTCCTGGGCCTGCTCGGCGGGCAGGAAGCTGCCGTAGGCGGTCACCAGCAGGATCGGGATGTCCTTGGCCGGGCGCAGGCCGAACAGGCATTCGGGGCAGTCGCTGATCAGCAGGTCGGCCTCGCGGTTGCCCAGGCTTTCATCGATGTCCAGGCGCTGGTAATCCAGGCCCCAGCGCGGCAGCAGGGTGCCCAGTAGCTCGCTGAGCCCCGAGCTGGCGGCGCTCATGGCGATCACCCGCCCGTGTAGCCGAGGCTCCGGCGTAGTGGCCGCCTGGCTCGCCAGGGGCAGCGTGGCGGTGAACTGGCTGCCGAAGCCTTCTTTCGATTGCAGGTCGAGCTTGCCGTGCATGGCCTCGCACAGCTTGCGGGTCAGGGCCAGGCCGAGGCCGGTGCCGCCAAACTGCCGGGTGATACCCACGTCGGCCTGGGCGAAGGGCTGGAAGATCCGGCCGTGGTCGGCCTCGGCAATGCCGATACCGGTGTCGCGCACCACGATGCGAATCCCGCCGGGAGCCTGCTCTACCCGCACATCGACACGGCCGAGGCGGGTGAATTTCAGGGCATTGGACAGCAGGTTGCTGACGATCTGGCGGACCCGGGTCGGGTCGCCGATCACCTGGGCGGGCAACTGCGGGTCGATCAGGCAGGTCAGCTCCACGCCGGGGGTGGCGTTCTGCGACAGCAGGCTGGCGGTGTCCTCGACCAGGGCGCCGAGGTCGAACGGAATCCGCTCCAGCTCCAGCTGGCCCGCTTCGAATTTCGACAGGTCGAGGATGTCGTTGAGCAGTTCCACCAGCACCTTGCCGGAGTCATGGGCGATCGACAGCTGCTGGCGCTGCTCGTTGTTCAGCGGGCCGTCGAGCGACAGCGCGAGCATGCCCAGCAGGCCGTTGAGCGGGGTGCGGATCTCGTGGCTCATGTTGGCCAGGAAGGTCGAGCGGGCCTGGGCCATTTCCATGGCGATGCGCCGCGCCTGGTCCAGCTCCTGGTTGGAATCGACCAGCCGGGCGTTGGTCGCCTTGAGCTCGGCGGTGCGCGCCGAGACGATGTTTTCCAGCTCGCCGAGGTACTGGGTCAGGCGGTCCTCGGCGTTGCGGCGCTGCTCGATTTCCGTGGCGATACTGCTCAGCTGCTGGTTGGTGACGTTGACCAGCACACCAATTTCATCGTGCTCGTGGTGGGGTGGGCAGGGCAGCTTGCTGGGGTTGGGCGAGCGCAGGTCGCGGGTGCTGAGGCCGCGGATCACCTCGACCAGGGGCTTGGTCAGCATGAAATAGAACAGCACCAGCAGGATCAGCGACAGCAGCAGGCTGCGGGTGAAACCGGTGACCACGGTGAGCAGGGCGCGCTTGAGGAAATGGCTGCCGAAGGCGTAGGTGTCGACTTCCAGGCGCAGGACGCCGAGGTCTTCCTCGGGAGCGTGGCTGACGAACAGCGGGCTCTGGAACTGACGCCGTTCGCCGAACAGCGAGTCGCTGAACACCCGGTAGCTGCTGTCGGCCGGGGGGCGGCTGACGCTGGCCAGGGTCATGCCGCTGTTGTCGATGATTTCCGCGCGGATCACCGCGGGCGAACGCAACAGCCCCAGCACCAGTTCCTGGGCCAGTTCGGCGTCGATGTTGTAGGCGATGCGGGCGGCGGGGTTGTGGCTGATCTCCATCAGCGCATTGATTTCGCGGTTGATGGAGGCGTCTTCACTGGCATAATCGATGCCCACCTGGATCAGGCTGAGGGCCGTGCCAAGGATAAACGCCACCAGAACGGTCAGGCCGGCCTGTTTGAACGACAGGCGCTGGGTTAGCGATATATCCATGAGTGAGTGTGTTGCCCCGTGTCCGTCCGCCTGCCTAGCATAGCCCATCTCCCCCCTCTCTCGGCAGGGGGGAGCACGGTGCTTAGATCCCCCTTGAGGAACACGTCATGGATTCCCAATTGAACGCTTTTCTGCAGCGTGCCGAGCGCGTGCTGACCCGCCTCGAGCCGCTGCTGCCGGCCCAGCGCGATGACATCGACTGGCAGCAGAGCCTGGCGGCCCGCTGGCACCGCGAGGGCCGCAGCGGCTACCTGCAGCCGCTGCGGGTCAGCCTGGACCTGAACCTGGACGACCTGATCGGCGTGGACACCCAGCGCGAGCAGCTGGCGCGCAACACCCGCCAGTTCGTCCAGGGCCTGCCGGCCAACCACGCGCTGCTCTGGGGCGCACGTGGCACGGGCAAATCGTCCCTGGTGCGCGCCTTGCTGGCGGCCCACGCGGCCAACGGCCTGCGCCTGATCGAAATCGAGCGCGACCACCTGGCCGACCTGCCGCGGGTGGTCGAACTGCTGACCAAGCTGCCGCAGCGCTTCGTGCTGTTCTGTGACGACCTGTCGTTCGAAGCGGGCGAGGGCGACTACCGAGTGCTGAAAAGCGTACTTGACGGCTCGCTGGAGCGGGCGCCGGAAAACGTCCTGCTGTACGCCACCTCCAACCGCCGCCACCTGGTGCCGGAGAAGCAGAGCGACAACGAAAACTGGCAGATGGTGGACGGCGAGCTGCACCCGAACGAGGCGGTGGAAGACAAGATCGCGCTGTCCGACCGTTTCGGCCTGTGGCTGTCGTTCTACCCCTTCAGCCAGGAACACTTCCTCGACGTGGTGCGCCACTGGGTCGACGTCCAGGCCAGGCAGGCCGGCCTGCAGTGGCAGTGGGACGAGGACCTGGAGAAGGCCGCCATCCGCTGGGCCCTGGGCCGCGGCAACCGCAATGGCCGATGTGCCTACCAATTCGCCCGGCAATGGGTCGGGCTCAAAATGCTGGAGAACGCATGATCGATCTGAACCAGGCGGGCCAAGGCCTCGACGGCTACCCGCTGCTGGCCGCACAGCTGCAATCGCTGCTGGCCGATGAGCGCGACTTCATTGCCAACGCCGCGCAGTTTTCCGCGTTTCTGTTCCAGGAACTGGAGGACCTCAACTGGGCCGGCTTCTACCTGGCCCGCGGCGAGGAGCTGGTGCTGGGCCCGTTCCAGGGCAAGGTAGCCTGCGTGCGCATTCCCTTCGGCCGTGGCGTGTGCGGTACGGCGGCTGCCAGCCGGCAGACCCAGCGGGTCGAGGACGTGCATGCCTTCGCCGGGCACATCGCCTGCGACAGCGCGTCCAACAGCGAGCTGGTGGTGCCCCTGGTGAAGGAGGGTCGACTGATCGGCGTGCTGGACCTGGACAGCCCGCGCCTGGCGCGTTTTGGCGAAGCTGATCAGCAGGGCATCGAAGCGCTGGCGGCGATCTTCCTGGCGGCTACCGACTGCTGAAGGGGAAATGAACGGCCAGGTCCATAGGCCTGGCCGTTAGGGTCTGAAAGACGGCGGGGCCTCAGATCTTGCTGATCAGGTTGCCGGCGTGCAGGCCACATTCTTTCTGGGTGGCTTCCTCCCACCACCAGCGACCTTCGCGCTCGTGCTGGTTCGGCAGCACCGGACGGGTGCAGGGTTCGCAACCGATGCTGATGAAGCCGCGTTCGTGCAGGCTGTTGTAGGGAATCTCCAGCATGCGGATGTGGTTCCACACGTCTTCGCTGCTCATCTGCGCCAGCGGGTTGAACTTGTACAGCGGCTTGTCCGGGGTGGAGAAGGCGCCGTCGATCTCGACCACGGCGACCTGGCTGCGGGTGCCCGGGCTCTGGTCGCGGCGCTGGCCGGTCGCCCAGGCGCTCACGGTGGACAGCTTGCGGCGCAGCGGTGCGGTCTTGCGGATGCCGCAGCACTCGCCATGGCCGTCCCGGTAGAAGCTGAACAGGCCCTTTTCCTTGACCATCGCCTGCAGCGCGGCGGCGTCGGGGGAGAGCACTTCGATGGCGATGCCGTAGTGGTCGCGCACCTGCTCGATGAAACGGTAGGTTTCCGGGTGCAGGCGGCCGGTGTCCAGGCTGAACACCTTGACGTTCTTGTTGAGTTTCCAGGCCATGTCCACCAGCAGCACGTCTTCGGCGCCGCTGAAGGAGATCCACAGGTCATCGCCGAAGTGCTCGAAAGCGAGTTTGAGGATGTCCTGCGGCGACTTGCTGGCGTAGGTGGCCGCCAATTCGGCTGCATCGAAGGGAAGGCTCATCAGGCTGAATTTCCTAGTTATGGTGACGTCGGGCGTCTTGTGCGGCGATGGTAGCAAAAGCGCGTTATACGGCTAAATAACCAAGTACAGCAGTGCACCTGCTTTTCAGGAATAAGTCGCTGCCCGATGCCGCTGCGCTTTCGCGGGCACGCCGCTTGCGCTGCCCCTGCAACAGCCCCTAGAGTGCGGCCTTCTTTTCAGCCCAACCTAGGAGTGTCCTGTGGAAATCGCGTGTCTTGACCTGGAAGGCGTGTTGGTCCCGGAAATCTGGATTGCCTTCGCGGAAAAAACCGGCATCGAATCGCTGAAAGCGACCACCCGGGACATCCCTGACTACGACGTGCTGATGAAGCAGCGCCTGCGCATTCTCGACGAGCACGGGCTGAAGCTGTCGGACATCCAGGAAGTGATCGCCACCCTCAAGCCGCTGGACGGCGCGGTGGAGTTCGTCGACTGGCTGCGCGAGCGTTTCCAGGTGGTGATCCTGTCCGACACCTTCTACGAATTCTCCCAGCCGCTGATGCGCCAACTGGGCTTCCCGACCCTGCTGTGCCACAAGCTGATCACCGATGAAACCGATCGTGTGGTGGACTACCAACTGCGCCAGAAAGACCCCAAGCGTCAGTCGGTCATCGCCTTCAAGAGCCTGTATTACCGCGTGATCGCCGCTGGCGACTCGTACAACGACACCACCATGCTCAGCGAAGCCCATGCCGGCATCCTGTTCCATGCGCCGGAGAACGTGATCCGCGAGTTCCCGCAGTTCCCGGCAGTGCACACCTACGAAGACCTCAAGCGCGAGTTCCTCAAGGCGTCGAACCGTCCGCTGAGCCTGTAAGCAGCGCCAGCGCCCCGTACGAAAAAGGCCCGCATCTGCGGGCCTTTTTCATGCCTGGAAGCGCTCCAGGGTGTCCAGCAGCACCTTCACCTTGGTGATCGACTCCTGGTACTCCGCCTGCCAGTCCGAGTCGGCGACGATGCCACCGCCGCCCCAGCAACTGATTTGCCCGTCCTTGGCCAGCAGGCTGCGGATGGCGATCGAGCTGTCCATCTCCCCACGCACGTCCAGGTACAGCAGCGAGCCGCAATACAGGCCGCGGCGGGTGGGCTCCAGTTCGTCGATGATCTGCATGGCGCGGATCTTCGGCGCCCCGGTGATCGAACCGCCGGGGAAACTGCCGGCGATCAGGTCCAGCACGTCCTTGTCCGCCGCCAGTTCGCCGGTCACGGCACTGACCAGGTGGTGCACGTTCGGGTAGCTCTCCAGGGTGAACAGCTCCGGCACGCGCACCGAGCCGGTGGTGCAGCTGCGCCCGAGGTCGTTGCGCAGCAGGTCGACGATCATCAGGTTCTCGGCCCGGTCCTTGAGGCTGTCCAGCAGCGCCTGGGCCTGGGCGGCGTCTTCGTCAGGGGTTTGACCGCGGGGGCGGGTGCCCTTGATCGGCCGGGTTTCCACCTGGCCCTGGCTGACGCGCAGGAAACGCTCCGGCGACAGGCTGATGATCGCCGCATCGTCGTCCAGGGCCTGGAACCCGGCGAAGGGCGTCGGGCAGGCGCTGCGCAGCGCCAGGTAGGCCTGCCACGGATCGCCTGCGTAGGGCGCGCGGAAGCGCTGGGCGAAGTTGACCTGGTAGCAGTCACCGGCCTGGATATAGGCCTGGATGCGTTCGATGGCCTGGCGGTAGTCGTCCGCGGCGAGGTCGGCCCGAAACCCCTCCAGCAACTGGAACGGCTCGGCTGGCAGGGGGGCGGTTTGCTCGAACAATTCGATCAGGCGGTAACGTTCGGCGTCGGGCAGTGTCGGATGAAACAGCAGGTGGCTGGTGGCCAGCTGGTGATCGCTGATCAGGGCCCAGGCGTAGAGTCCCAGCTGAGCGTCCGGCAGGTGCAGGTCGTCGGTGGCGTGGTCTGGCAACTGTTCCAGGCGTCGGCCGAAGTCGTAGCCGAGGTAGCCGATCAGGCCGCCGGTGAAGGGTATGTCGTAGCCCGTAGGCGCCTGGGCCGGCCCGAGCTGGCCCAGGGCCGCGCGCAGGCGCGCGAGGAAGTCGTTGGCCGATTCGTCGACGCCGGGTGCCAGCACAGCCAATGGCCAGGCGCTCATAAGGTCATAGCGTCCACGTTGCGCCACGGGGCGTCCTGCATCGAGCAGCACGGCGCCAGGCGCCTGGCGAAGGACGCCAAAGTAGGCTGACGGATCAGCGCGGTAGGGCAGAGGGTGGAGATCGCAGGTTGGCATGCAGGGTTTTCGGCGGTGCGCGGACGTCGATTGTAGAACGCGGCCACCATTCATCCTAGGGCCTGTGCGTGGTTTGCTCGGCCGGCCCGGGCTGATTAGTATGAAAAGGTCCCACGATGCTGAACGTGCGTGCAAAAACAATAATTATGAAGGGATCAGGCCATGGATGACGTGCTCAATCCAGCCGCCGGGAGCCTGCTGCGCTCCAGGCTCATGCCGCCCCAGGCGTCGGCTGACTACCTGGCTCGACCTCAGGTCGAGGCCGCACTCAATGCCCATTCCCATGCCCGTCTGCTGCTGGTCTGCGCGCCGGCCGGGTTCGGCAAGACCAGCGCCCTGGCGGCGCTGGCCCAGTCCCGGATCGAGGCGGGCACCGCTGTTGCCTGGGTGTCCCTGGGTCCTGAGGACGATGAGCCGTCGCGCTTCTTCCGCCAGTTGATCGAATCGCTTTCGCGCGTCGTTCCCGGCCTGGGCAGCGAGGCCCTGGCCTACCTGCAGAACACCATGCGCGTGCCGGTGGCGGCGGTGATGGAAAGCCTGCTGGTGGAGCTGTCCACCCTGGAGCAGCCGCTGCTGCTGGTGCTCGACGATGCGCACCTGATCCAGGACAGCGAGCTGCTGAGCGCCCTCAATCGCCTGGTCAAATTCGCCCCGAGCGGCTTCGTCCTGGCCATCGGCAGCCGCTCGCAGCCGGCCCTGAACCTGGCGACACTGCGGGCCAAGGGGCTGCTGGTCGAGCTGGGCGAGCAGGACCTGCGCCTGAGCAAGGCGGAAACCCTGGACTACCTGTCCCGCGGTGGCCTGGAGGTGGACGCCGTGGCCCTCGGGGCGATCTACAACCAGACCGAGGGCTGGATGGTTGGCGTGCACCTGGCCAGCCTGTGGCTGCGCCATCAGCCCCAGGCCTATGCCGAGCGGGTCGAGGTGAGCACCGACCCGGCCGCGGTCGGCGACTACCTGCTGCGCACCGTGTTCGAGCAGTTGCCGGTCGACAAGCAGGAGCTGCTGCTGGCCCTGGGCGTCGCCCAGCAGTTGAGCGGCGACCTGGCCAACGCCCTGACCGGGCGCCAGGATGGCCAGCAACTGCTGGAAGAGCTGGAGGCCATGCAGCTGTTCCTGCTGCCGCTGGACCATGAGCGCCAGTGGTACCGCTTCCACAACCTGTTCGCCGAATTCCTGCGCGGGCGCCTGAAGGACCGTGATCCCGAACGCCTCAAGCAACTGCACTTCAACGCCTGCCTGTGGTTCACCAACCACCACATGCAGAACCTGGCCATCGAGCACGCCTGCCTGGCCGAAGACCCGGAAATGCTCGCGGCCTTGGTCGATGGCTGCGGGCTGGAACTGATCAACCGCGGGCAGCTGAACCTGATCTACAAGTGGCGCCAGCACGTGCCGGATGCCATCGCCGAGCGCTTCCCGGTGCTGGTGCTGGCCGACGTCTGGACCCGCGCCGCCGAGCTGGGCCTGCCGGAAGCCAACCGCATGCTCGATGAGCTGCTGGAGCGCTGGGGCGACCGCACCACCAGCGAGCCCCTGAGCGACAAGCTGCTGGCCACCCTGGCGGTCAAATCGGTGATCGCCCTGCAGAAGGATGATCTGGGCACCTGCATCGCCCTGGCGCGGCGGGTGGAAGGGCAGCTGGGGCAGCACACCGCCTTTCTCGAAGTGGCGATACTGATTGTCGGCGCGCTGGCTAATGTGGTGCTGGCCCAGCCCGAGCAGGCACGCCGTCTGCTGGCCCTGGCCCAGCAGCGCAACCACTTCCTGGAAGGGCGCTACCTGGACATGCAGCTGGGCAACGTGGAGATTCTGCTGTGCCTGGAGCAGGGCCAGGTGAAGCAGGCGGAGCTGCTGTTCGGCCAGTTGCGGGCCAAGACCATCCCCTGGTTCGCCGAGCGCTCCCGGGCCCTGGCGCTGCCGACCATCACCGACGCTCTGATCGCCTACCACCAGGGGCGCCTGGAGGGCATCGAAGAGCGCCTGCGCTGGGCCCTGGCCACGGTGGACGTGATCAACCCCATCGACCTCTACGCCCAGGGCATGCTGTGCATGGCCCATGTGCAGCGGCGCCAGGATGCGCCGAAAGAGGCTTACGCCAGCCTGGTGCTGATGCAGAACCTGGCCGCGCGCAACCAGTCCTGGCGGTTCTATGCCCAGGCCGTGGGCGACGAAGTGGCGCAGATTCTCCAGGAACCGGCCACCGACCGCCTGAAACGCGCCGAGCAGCGCCTCAAGAGCGTCGACTGGCCAAAGCTGGCCGAGCATTACCAGGGGCTGCGCTTCAACCCGGTGAGCTGGGTCCAGGGCCTGACCCGCATTCGCCTGCAGCAGGCCCGGGGGCATTACAGCGAGGCCCTGCACGAAATCACCCAACTGCGCAGCCTGCTCATCGATGACTGGCATGGCCTGCAGCGCCTGCGCCTGGACCTGCTGGCGGCCCTGAGCTACCAGCGCCTGGGCTATCAGGAGCGTGCCCAGAGCCTGCTGGTCCAGTGCCTGGTCGGTGCCGAGCGCGAAGGGGTGCGCAGCCTGTTCATCGAGGAAGGCGAGGCGATCCGCCTGCTCCTGCAGCAACTGGAGGCGGCCGAGCGCCAGCCGGCGTTGCAGGGCTTCATCCGCTCGCTGTTGGCTGGCTGGCCGGGGCACGCGGCGCGTGTCGCCCTTGACCTGACGGAGGAGGGGCTGACCGAGCGCGAGCGCGAGGTGGTGTGCCTGGCGGCGCAGGGCATGTCCAACGACGAGATCGGCCAGCAGTTGTCGCTGGCCCTGGGCACCGTCAAATGGCACCTGCACAACATCTACGAGAAGCTCAAGGTACGCAATCGCACCCAGGCGATCCGTCGTGCCCGCGAGCTGAGCCTGCTTGAATCATGAACAGTCAGACCCATCCACGGCCGCGGGCCGTTCCTCTGCTGCGCACCAAGCTGTTTCCCGCCGATTCGGGCGCCGGGCCGCTGCTGGAGCGGGCGGCACTGATCGAGCGCCTGTTCGCTGCCCGGACTTGCCGCGCCATTGTCCTCAGCGCCCCCGCCGGCTTCGGCAAGAGCACGGTGCTCAGCCAGTTCCGTCGGCGCCTGCAGGCTTCCGGGGCACGGGTCGCCTGGCTGTCTTGCGACGAGCTGGACAGCGAGCCGCAGCGCCTGCTGCAGTACCTGCTCGCGGCGATCGACGCGCAGCTGCCGGGGTTCGGCCGCACCACCGCGCGCCTGTTGCAGGAGAACCTGTCCAACCAGGGGCTGCTCGATGCCTTCGTGGCCGACCTGCGCCGGGTCGAGGGCGAGCTGTACCTGGTGCTCGATGACTTTCATCGGGTGCGCCACCCGGCGCTGGGACCGCTGGTCAATCACCTGATCGAGCATGTGCCGGCCAATGTCCGCCTGATCGCCAGCACGCGCTTCAACTCGATCTTCGCCGACGAACACCCGGCCTTGATGTCCTGGGGGCTGTGGATTCGGGCCGAAGACCTGCGCCTGACCACGGCCGAGACCGAAGCCTATTTCCGCGACGTCAAGCAGATGGTCTTGAGCGAGTCGGAGCTCACGGTGATCCAGGCTCGTACCGAGGGCTGGATCACCGCCTTGCATCTGGTGTCGCTGGCGCTGTCGCGCCATATGGACCGGGCCCAGTTCCTGCGCGTGTTGTCCGGCAGCGAGCGCAACATCGCCGATTACCTGGCGGAAGACGTGCTGGACGGCCTGCCGCCGACCTTGCAGCGCTTTCTCGAACAGACCTCGGTGCTGGATGAATTCAATGCCGAGATGTGCAACGCCCTGACCGGGCGCAGCGACGCCAACGAGATGCTGCAGCGCCTGCAGCGCAAGCAGTTGTTCATCATCCCCCTGGATGACCAGGGCCAGTGGTTCCGCTACCACCACCTGTTCGCCGAGTTCCTCCAGGGGCGGCTGGCGCGCCACGGCGACCCGACGCACCTGCTGCATGCCGCCGCGCGCTGGTGCGAGAACCACGGCCAGGCCGACAAGTCGATCAAGTACGCGCTGCGGGCCCGGGACTACGGTTTTGCCGCCGACCTGCTGGAGCGCCAAGGCGCGCGCCTGATCGCCGGCAACCGGGTGTACGGCATCCTGGCGATCCTCAAGGACATGCCGGCCGAGGTGATCCGCGAGCACCCGGTGTTTCAGATCTTCTATGCCTGGCAATTGGCGTTCGAGCAGAAATACGCCGAAGCCGAAGCGCTGATCGAAGAGGTCAGCACGCGCTTGCTGAAGGGGCGCGGCAAGCTTCTGCATTTCGGCCTGGCCGAGCTGCTGGCTGCGGCCCAGGTGCTCAAGGCCCTGGTGCTGCTCTACCAGGACAAACTGGAGAACTGCCTCAAGGTGGCCCGGCACTGGCTGAGCCTGGTGCCGGACAACCAGCCGGTGTTTCGCGCCAGCCTGTGCTGCATCCAGGCGGCGGCCTATGGGCTGATGGGCGAGTTCGGCGACGCCGCCAAGTCGATCAGCGTGGCCCGCGACAACCTGCGGCAGACCGAAAGCGAGTACCTGCACGTGGTGGTCAGCCTGATCGAATCGCTGATCTGCAAGGAACTGGGCGAACCCGAGCGCGGCCGGGTGCTGGCGGAAACCGCCCGGGCGCGGGTCGAGCAGGTGTTCGGTCGGCGCAGCCGGGTCGGCGGGCCGTTGTCGCTGGCCTATGCCGACCTGCTGTACGAGCAGGACCGGCACGCCGCGATCCTCGCCGAACTGCCGCTGGCCACCACCTGGCGTGACGTGGCCACGCCTATCGAACTGATCAGCCGCGGCAAGCTGGTGATGGCCCGGGCGCGGTTCTTCGCCGGGGAAGGGGAGCAGGCTCTGGCCGAGCTCGACGAGTGGCTGGCCAGCCTGCACGGGCCAGGCTATGAGCGGGTGTACGCCCTGGGCATGAGCTGCAAGGTGCAGTTCCTGCTGTGGCTGAAGCGCCCCAACGAGGCCGAACGCATCTGCCTGCAACTGCAGAGGCACCTGGAGGTGCTGCCGGCCGATCGCTACACCGATGCCGGCACCGCCCTGGTGCTCAGCGAGGCGCGCCTGGCGTTGGTCGAGCGGCGTGCCGACAGGGCCCAGGCCGTGCTGGAGGCCTGTCTGTCGAAACAGTCGGCGGAACACCAGCGCGACCGCAGCCTGCGCCTGTCGCTGCTGCTGGCCGTGGCCTACTGGCGCAAGGGCAATAGCGACAAGGCCTTCGCCTTGCTGCAGCCGACCCTGGAAGAGGCCTGGCGCGAGGGCTACCGGCGCATGTTCCTGGACGATGCCCTGTGGCTGTTGCCGCTGTGGGAGGCCTGGCATGCCGCCCAGCCGGACCAGGCGCGGGCCTGGCAGGGCCTGGCCGAACAGTTGCGCGAGCAGTGCCGGCGATTGTCCGTTGACCTGGAGACCTTCGAGGACAACCAGGACGTCAGCCACCGCGAGCGGGAAATCCTGCGCTTTGTCGCGGCCGGCCTGTCGAACCGCGATATCGCCCAGGCGGTGCACCTGTCCGAGGCGACGATCAAGTGGCACCTGCACAACCTGTTCGCCAAGCTCGGGGTGCGCAGCCGCACCCAGGCAGTGCTCAAAGGCAAAAGCCTGGGGCTGTTGAGCGAGGCCTGATGGGGGGAGGGGCGCTGCGAGTGGCAGGCGCGTCATTGCCCCATGAAAAAGCCCGGCACATGGCCGGGCTTTTTTGTGGGCAGGCAAGGCTCAGAGCGGGGCGGCCGGGATGTGGCCGAACAGCTCCTGGGAGAAGCGCATGCGCTCTTCCGCGGTTTCCTTGATGCCCTTGGCGGCCAACTCGACCAGGCGCGCTTCCACGGCGTGGGCGCGGTGGGTGAGGCCGCAGTCGTTGGCGATCTGGATGTTCAGGCCCGGGCGGGCGTTGAGCTCCAGGATCAGCGGGCCCTTTTCCTGGTCCAGCACCATGTCGACCCCGATGTAGCCCAGGCCGCACAGCTCGTAGCAACCCGCCGCCAGGCGCATGAAGCCGTCCCAGTTGGGCAGTTGCACGCCGTCCACCGCGTTGGTGGTGTCCGGGTGCTTGGTGATCTTGTTGTTCAGCCAGGTGCCGCGCAGGGTCACGCCGGTGGCCAGGTCCACACCCACGCCGATCGCGCCCTGGTGCAGGTTGGCCTTGCCGCCGGACTGGCGTGTCGGCAGGCGCAGCATGGCCATGACCGGGTAGCCCATCAGCACGATGATGCGGATGTCCGGCACGCCTTCGTAGCTGATGCTCTTGAAGATCTGGTCCGGTGTGACGCGGTATTCGATCAGCGCGCGGTCGCGGTGACCGCCCAGGGAGTACAGGCCCGAGAGGATGCTGGAGATCTGCTGCTCGATTTCCTCGTGGCTGATGATCTTGCCCGAGACGGTCTTGTAGCGGTCCTCGAAGCGGTCGGCGATCACCAGGATGCCGTCACCGCCGGCACCCTGTGCCGGCTTGACGACGAAATCGGTGCGCCCGCCGATGATCGTGTCGAGGTTGTCGATTTCCTTCTCGGTGGAGATCACGCCATACATTTCCGGGACATGGATCCCGGCCTGGATGGCGCGCTCCTTGGTGATGATCTTGTCATCGACGATGGGGTAGAGGTGCCGTTGGTTGTACTTCAGCACGTAGTCCGCATTGCGTCGGTTGATGCCCATGATGCCTTTGGCTTCGAGGGCCTTCCATGTCTTCCACAGACCGATCATGGCTCAATCCTTCAGGAAGGCTTTGAAACGGAACAGTTCGGTCAGGCGGTAGCCGCGGTAGCGACCCATCGCCAGCATGAAGCCAACCAGGACCATCAGCACGGCCGGGAAGGTGAACACGAAGTAGACCAGCTCCGGAATGCTCATCAGCAGGTGCGCCAGGGTCGCGGCGAACAGGGTGCCGATGGCGACCTTGAAGGCATGGCTGCCGCCACGTTCTTCCCAGGTGATGGACAGGCGCTCGATGGTCATGGTCAGGATCACCATCGGGAACAGGGCGACCGACAGGCCACGTTCGAGGCCGAGCTTGTGACTGAACAGGCTGATCGCGGCGATCAGCACCACCACGAAGGTCAGCACCACCGACAGGCGCGGCAGCATCTGCAACTTGAGGTGTTCCAGGTACGAGCGCAGTGACAGGCCAAGGGCCGTGATCACCGTGAACAGCATGATGCCGAAGCCCAGCTGGGTTTCGCGGAACGCCAGGGCGATCAGCACCGGGGTGAAGGTACCCAGGGTCTGCAGGCCGCCGAGGTTGCGCAGGATCAGGATGACCAGCACGCCGATCGGGATCATGACCATGATCATGAAGGTCTGCTGGGTCTGCAGCGGCAGGCCGTACAGCGAATACTCGAGGAAGTCGGCGTCGGTGTTCTCGTCGGTCAGCTTGGCCAGGCGGATGGCGTTCATCTCGCTGTTGTTCAGGCTGAAGCTGACTTGGGCCTGCTTGCCGCCTTCGAGGGTGACCAGGTTGTCGTCGCCGATCCACCACACCAGGCGGTCGGCCGGCATGCCTTGCTCACCGGTCTCGGGGTTGAAGTACAGCCACTTGTCGCCGTTGAAGCTGCGCAGCCACAGTTCCGGGCTCTGCTGGATCTCGGCGGCCAGGCGGATGGTGTGCACGCGCTCCATCGGCACGTGGGCGATGGACAGCAGCAGCTCGATGGCCTTGGCCTTGTTGATGGTCGAGGCATCGCCGGCCAGCAACAGCTTCACGTTGTCGTCGTTGGTGTTGTTGAAACGCTTGATGGTTTCGCTGATGAAGGTCTCGACGTCGGCCGAGTGCTGGCGAATCGGGGCCAGCAGTGCTTCGGCGGCGATTTTCTCCGGGCCTTCGACCGGGATGCTGTCGCGGAAGATCGGGCCCTTGGTGGTGGTCTGCTCACCGCTGTAGCGCTTGGTCAGGACCAGGCGGTAGTAGAGGGTCTGCTTGCCACTGGCACGGCGCGCGGACCAGGTCACGCGGCGGTTGCCGTCGGCGCGGTTGATGCTCACGCCGTAGTTGTTCGAGATGAAGCTCTCGTTGAGGCTGACGTAGTCCTGGTTGAGCGGCGGCACGTACATCTGCAGCTTTACCGGCTCGCGCGGGTTGGCCTGGAATTCGACTCTGGCATCGATGTTCCACAGGTCGTCGGTTTCATCCTCGGTGACCGGAATGCCGAGAACGAAGATTTGGTAAGCCGTAATCAGAATGCCCAGGCTCACCAGGAGCGTGATCAGGACTTTCAGATGCAGGGTCAGAGAGCGCATGGAAATTACTCGCCAGGGTTTGCGTCAGTGGCACAGCCAGGTTTCCCTGCTGCGTATTTAAGGCTTGGATCGACCAGTGCGCTGAAGCGTTTGAGGGCTTCGGAGCCAATCAACAGCGGGTATTGGAATGCACTTCGGTCGGTCAAGTTCACTTCGATCCTGCGCAGGGCTCGGCCCATGCAGATATCCATTTCGATTACCGGGCGTGCGGTATAGGTCTTTTCTTCATCAGGATCGTAGTCACCGGCACGGCGCTTGATCTTGCTGATGCGCGCCAGCGGGCGCTCGATGGGGTGGGCGTGGGCGTCGTCGATGGCGAGGTAGAAACGCACCCAGGTTTCGCCGTCACGCTTGAAGCGCTGGATGTCGCGGGCACTGAGCGAGGCGGTCTTGGCGCCGGTGTCGAGTTTGGCGGCGACTTCCAGGTCCAGGGTGTTCAGGCGGACGTATTCGTTGAGGCCATAAATGGTCTTTTCGGCGGCGAGCGCCAGGCCGGGTGACAGCAGCAGGCAAAAGAACAGGGCGAAGGGCTTGAGTCTCATGAGTCCTGGTGGGTGCTCGCTATCGGTGGATCAGGGGGAACGCCGGCGGGGAGGACACTAGTGGCCCCGTGCCTCTGGCTTGGAGTCTAGCAGGCCTGTCGGGCGTGCTCGCCAGGCCGAATTGGGCGGCATTCTACCATGGGGTTTTTCTGCTGCGACAGACGCTTATAAGGGTTTCTGCAAGTAAGGTCAGCGAACGGAGCGAAATCATCGTCTTTCGCTGGATTGTCGACAATGTGTTGGCATGGTTTGACTCCTGATGACTTGAGGCGTAGTTTTTGCCGTAAATGAAACGGCAGTGTCGACAATATGCTGGATACCATCGAAACACCCCAAGTGCTTCAGGATGATTCGGAAACCCTGTCCGAAAACGTCTTCCGGCGTATCCAGTCGGCGATCGTCAAGGGCGAAATCGCCCCGGGCAGCAAGATTTCCGAACCGGAACTGGCTCGTACCTACGGTATCAGCCGCGGGCCGCTGCGCGAGGCCATCCACCGCCTGGAAGGCCAGCGGCTGCTGGTGCGCGTGCCCCATGTCGGTGCCCGGGTGGTGTCGCTCAGCCATGCCGAGCTGATCGAGCTCTACGAAATCCGCGAATCCCTCGAAGGCATGGCCTGTCGCCTGGCGGCCGAACGCATGAGTCAGGGCGAAATCGACGAGCTGCGCCAGGTGCTGGAGCTGCACGAGCGCGATGCCGCGTTCCAGGCCGGCGTCGGCTATTACCAGCAGGAAGGCGACTTCGACTTCCACTACCGGATCATCCAGGGCAGCGGCAACCGCACGCTGGTGCAGATGCTCTGCGGCGAGCTGTATCAGCTGGTGCGCATGTACCGCCTGCAGTTTTCCGCCACGCCCAACCGCCCGCGCCAGGCCTTTGCCGAACACCACCGGATCCTGGACGCCATTGCCGATCGCGATGGCGAGCTGGCTGAACTCCTGATGCGCCGCCACATCGGCGCGTCCAAGCGCAATATCGAGCGTCATTACCAGGACGCCCGCGAACCACGAGGTGATGCATGAACAAGCCCGCTACCCCTGGCCAGCGTTTCCGTGACGCGGTGGCCGCCGAACACCCGTTGCAGGTGATCGGTGCGATCAATGCCAACCACGCGCTGCTGGCCAAGCGCGCCGGCTTCAAGGCGATCTACCTGTCGGGCGGCGGGGTGGCTGCCGGCTCCCTCGGCCTGCCGGACCTGGGCATCAACACCCTGGATGACGTGCTGATCGACGTGCGCCGCATCACCGATGTCTGCGACCTGCCGCTGCTGGTGGACATCGACACCGGCTTCGGCCCCAGCGCCTTCAACATCGAGCGCACGGTCAAGAGCCTGATCAAGGCAGGCGCCGCTGCCGCGCACATTGAGGACCAGGTCGGGGCCAAGCGCTGCGGCCACCGTCCGGGCAAGGAAATCGTTTCCTGCGAGGAAATGGTCGATCGGGTGAAGGCGGCGGCCGATGCCAAGACCGACCCGGCCTTCTTCCTGATCGCCCGCACCGACGCCATCCAGGCCGAGGGCGTGGAGGCGGCCATCGAACGCTGCCAGCGCTACGTGGAGGCGGGGGCCGATGGCATCTTTGCCGAGGCCGCCTATGACCTGCCGACCTACCAGCGTTTTGTCGAGGCGCTGAACGTGCCGGTGCTGGCCAACATCACCGAATTCGGCGCCACGCCGCTGTTCACCCGCGACGAGCTGGCCTCGGTCGGCGTGGCGATCCAGCTCTACCCGCTGTCGGCCTTCCGCGCGGCGAACAAGGCGGCGGAAAGTGTCTACACCTCGATTCGCCAGAACGGCCACCAGAAGGACGTGATCGAGCAGATGCAGACCCGCGCCGAACTCTATGACCGTATCGGCTACCACGCCTTCGAGCAGAAGCTCGACGCGCTCTTCGCCAGTAAAAAGTAAATCAACGTAGGGTGGGCTTCAGCCCACCGCATCAGCGTTACGGGGGGCTGGAGCGGATCGCCGCCCAGCCCACCGTACGCCGAGCGCACCAGAACAATAAAGATCGGAGGAGATAACCATGAGCGCCACTGACACCACCGCCCCGGGCTTCAAGCCGAAGAAATCCGTCGCCCTGAGCGGCACCGCCGCCGGCAACACCGCACTGTGCACCGTCGGCCGCAGCGGCAATGACCTGCATTACCGTGGCTACGACATCCTCGATGTCGCCACCACCTGCGAGTTCGAGGAAATCGCCCACCTGCTGGTGCACGGCAAGCTGCCCACCGCCGCCGAACTCAAGGGCTACAAGGCCAAGCTCAAGGCCCTGCGCGGGATTCCGGCCGCGCTGAAGAGTGCCCTGGAGCAGCTGCCACCTTCCGCGCACCCGATGGACGTGATGCGCACCGGGGTGTCGGTGCTGGGCTGCCTGTCTCCCGAGAAGGACGACCACAACCACCCGGGCGCCCGGGACATCGCCGACAAGCTGATGGCCTCGCTCGGCTCCATGCTGCTGTACTGGTACCACTTCAGCCACAACGGCAAGCGCATCGAGGTGGAAACCGACGATGACTCCATCGGCGGGCACTTCCTCCACCTGCTGCACGGCGAAGCCCCGCGCGACAGCTGGGTGCGGGCCATGCACACCAGCCTGATCCTGTACGCCGAGCATGAATTCAACGCCTCGACCTTCGCCTCCCGGGTGATCGCCGGCACCGGCTCCGACATGTTCTCCGCCATCGCCGGCGGTATCGGTGCGCTGCGCGGGCCCAAGCACGGTGGCGCCAACGAGGTGGCCTTCGAGATCCAGAAACGCTACGACAACCCGGACGAAGCCGAAGCCGACATCCGTGCCCGGGTGGAGAAGAAGGAGGTGGTGATCGGTTTCGGCCACCCGGTCTATACCGTGGCCGACCCGCGCAACAAGGTGATCAAGGACGTCGCGCGCGAGCTGTCCCAGGAGCAGGGCAGTACCAAGATGTACGACATCGCCGAGCGCCTGGAGAGCGTGATGTGGGAGGTCAAGAAGATGTTCCCCAACCTCGACTGGTTCAGCGCCGTCAGCTACCACATGATGGGTGTGCCCACTGCCATGTTCACCCCGTTGTTCGTCATCGCCCGCACCTCGGGCTGGTCAAGCCACGTCATCGAGCAACGCATCGACGGCAAGATCATTCGCCCGAGCGCCAACTATGTCGGCCCCGAAGACCTGGCCTTCGTGCCCCTCAAGGACCGCCAGTAAATGAACAGCCTCTACCGCAAGAACCTGCCGGGTACGGCACTGGACTACTTCGACGCCCGCGAGGCGGTCGAGTCGATCCAGGCCGGCGCCTGGGAAAAGCTGCCTTACACCTCCCGCGTGCTGGCCGAACAGCTGGTGCGCCGCTGCGAGCCGCAGGACCTGACCGCCTCGCTGGAGCAACTGGTCTACCGCAAGCGCGACCTGGATTTCCCCTGGTACCCGGCGCGGGTGGTCTGCCACGACATCCTCGGCCAGACCGCCCTGGTCGACCTGGCTGGCCTGCGCGACGCCATCGCCGAGCAGGGCGGTGACCCGTCCAAGGTCAACCCGGTGGTGCCGACCCAGCTGATCGTCGACCACTCCCTGGCCGTGGAGGCGCCGGGCTTCGACCCGGACGCCTTCGAGAAGAACCGCGCCATCGAGGATCGCCGCAACGAGGACCGCTTCCACTTCATCGACTGGACCAGGACCGCGTTCAAGAACGTCGACGTGATCCCCGCCGGCAATGGGATCATGCACCAGATCAACCTGGAGAAAATGAGCCCGGTGGTCCAGGCGCGCGACGGCGTGGCTTTCCCTGACACCTGCGTCGGCACCGACAGCCATACCCCGCACGTGGACGCCCTGGGCGTGATCGCCATCGGCGTCGGCGGCCTGGAAGCCGAGACCGTGATGCTCGGCCATCCGTCGATGATGCGCCTGCCCGACATCGTCGGTGTCGAGCTGACCGGCAAGCGCCAGCCCGGCATCACCGCCACCGACATCGTCCTGGCCATTACCGAATTCCTGCGCAAGGAGCGGGTGGTGGGCGCCTGGGTCGAATTCTTCGGTGAGGGGGCGGACAGCCTGTCCATCGGCGACCGCGCGACCATTTCCAACATGTGCCCGGAGTACGGCGCTACCGCCTCGATGTTCTACATCGACGAGCAGACCATCGATTACCTGAAGCTCACCGGCCGCGAGCCGGAACAGGTGGCGCTGGTGGAGCACTACGCCCGGACCCTCGGCCTGTGGGGCAGCGCGCTGAAGACCGCCGAATACGAACGGGTGCTGAGCTTCGACCTGGGCACCGTGGGCCGCAACATGGCCGGCCCGTCCAACCCGCACCGCCGCCTGCCGACCTCGGCCCTGGCCGAGCGCGGCATTGCCGACGGCGCCAAGCTGCTCAGCGGCCGGGCCGAAGAAGCCCAGGGCCTGATGCCCGATGGCGCGGTGATCATCGCGGCCATCACCAGCTGCACCAACACCTCCAACCCGCGCAACGTGGTCGCCGCCGGTCTGGTGGCGAAGAAGGCCAACGCCCTGGGGCTGGTGCGCAAGCCCTGGGTGAAAACCTCGTTCGCGCCGGGTTCCAAGGTCGCCCGCCTGTACCTGGAGGAGGCCGGGCTGCTGCCCGAGCTGGAGAAACTCGGTTTCGGCATCGTCGCCTACGCCTGCACCACCTGTAACGGCATGTCCGGCGCGCTGGACCCGGTGATCCAGAAGGAAATCATCGACCGCGACCTGTACGCCACCGCGGTGCTCTCGGGCAACCGCAACTTCGACGGACGCATCCACCCCTATGCCAAGCAGGCGTTCCTCGCCTCGCCGCCGCTGGTGGTGGCCTACGCCATCGCCGGCACCGTGCGCTTCGACATCGAGCAGGACCCGCTGGGCACCGACCGTGACGGCAACCCCGTCACCCTGAAGGACCTGTGGCCCTCCGACGAGGAGATCGACGCCATCGTCGCCGCGTCGGTGAAGCCCGAGCAGTTCAAGCAGGTCTACATCCCGATGTTCGACCTGGGCAGCGTGCAGGAAGCGGAAAGCCCGCTGTACGACTGGCGCCCGATGTCCACCTACATCCGCCGCCCGCCGTACTGGGAAGGCGCGCTGGCCGGCGAGCGCACGCTCAAGGGCATGCTGCCGCTGGCGATCCTGCCGGACAACATCACCACCGACCACCTGTCGCCGTCCAACGCCATCCTGCTGGACAGCGCGGCCGGCGAATACCTGGCGAAAATGGGCCTGCCGGAAGAAGACTTCAACTCCTACGCCACCCACCGCGGCGACCACCTGACCGCGCAGCGCGCCACCTTCGCCAACCCGCAGTTGGTCAATGAAATGGTGGTGGTCGATGGCCAGGTGAAGAAGGGCTCATTGGCCCGGGTCGAGCCGGAAGGCCAGGTGATGCGCATGTGGGAAGCCATCGAGACCTACATGAACCGCAAGCAGAACCTGATCATCGTCGCCGGTGCCGACTACGGCCAGGGCTCGTCCCGCGACTGGGCGGCCAAGGGCGTGCGCCTGGCGGGGGTCGAGGTGATCGTGGCCGAGGGCTTCGAGCGCATCCACCGTACCAACCTGGTGGGCATGGGCGTATTGCCGGTGGAGTTCAAGCCGGGCACCACGCGCCTGACCCTGGGCCTGGACGGCACCGAGACCTACGATATTGAAGGCGTGGTGTCGCCGCGCTGCGACCTGACCCTGGTGGTCAACCGCCGCAACGGGGAGGTGGTCCGGGTGCCGGTGACCTGTCGCCTGGACACCGCCGCGGACGTGAGCGTCTACAACGCCGGTGGTGTGCTGCAGCGTTTTGCCAAGGACTTCCTGCAAGGGGCGGTGGCCTGACGCAGCAAGGGTGGATGACGCTTTTTTCATCCACCGGGCAAACACCGATGGAGGATCGGTGAAGCGTGGTCCACCCTACGAGACATCGCAGTACCGTAGGGTGGATTAACGCTTTTTTCATCCACCAGGCAAATACCGCGGTGGATCGCCATTGCGATTCACCCACCTTTTTTCATGTCACCTGTCAGCCAGGAAGCAATCATGGCCTTTCACGCGCAGATCAAGATCCCCGCCACCTATTTCCGTGGCGGCACCAGCAAGGGCGTGTTCTTCCGCCTGCAGGACCTGCCCGAGCGCTGCCAGGTGCCGGGCGAGGCCCGCGACCGCCTGTTCATGCGGGTGATCGGCAGCCCCGACCCGTATTCCGCCCACATCGACGGCATGGGCGGCGCCACGTCGTCGACCTCCAAATGCGTGATCCTGTCCAAGAGCAGCCAGCCGGGGCACGACGTGGACTACCTCTACGGCCAGGTGTCCATCGACAAGGCGTTCGTCGACTGGAGCGGCAATTGCGGCAACCTCTCCACCGCCGCCGGGGCGTTCGCCATCCACGCTGGATTGGTCGATCCGGCGCGCATTCCGCAGGACGGCACCTGTGTGGTGCGCATCTGGCAAGCCAATATCCAGAAAACCATCATCGCCCACGTGCCGGTCCGTAACGGCCAGGTCCAGGAAACCGGCGACTTCGAGCTCGATGGCGTGACCTTCCCGGCGGCGGAGATCGTGCTGGAATTCCTCGACCCGTCGGATGATGGCGAGGACGGCGGTTCGATGTTCCCCACCGGCAACCTGGTCGATGATCTGGAGGTGCCCGGTGTCGGTACCTTCAAGGCCACCATGATCAGCGCCGGCATTCCCACGGTGTTCGTCAACGCCGCGGACATTGGCTACCAGGGCACCGAATTGCGCGAGGCCATCAATGGCGACCCGGCGCAACTGGCGCGTTTCGAAAAGATTCGCGTGGCCGGCGCACTGCGCATGGGCTTGATCAAGACGGCCGAAGAGGCCGCAACCCGCCAGCACACGCCGAAGATCGCCTTCGTCAGCCCGCCGCAGACCTACCAGGCGTCCAGTGGCAAGGCAGTGCAGGCCAGCGACGTCGACCTGCTGGTCCGTGCGCTGTCCATGGGCAAGCTGCACCACGCGATGATGGGCACCTGCGCAGTGGCCATTGGCACGGCGGCGGCGGTGCCCGGCACCCTGGTCAACCTGGCCGCCGGTGGCGGTGAGCGCAGCGCGGTGCGCTTCGGCCACCCGTCCGGCACCCTGCGCGTTGGCGCCGAGGCGAAACAGGTCGACGGCGAATGGACGGTGACCAAGGCGATCATGAGCCGCAGCGCCCGCATCCTGATGGAAGGCTGGGTGCGCGTGCCCGGGGATGCCTTTTGATGCTGTACCGGACCTGAACAACCCGAGAACCTTATGCCCGCTTTGACGCTACGCGCCGCCGTCGCCTTGGATATCCCGGCGGTGGCCGCCATTTACACCGATCACGTGCTGCACGGGACGGCTTCTTTCGAGATCGAACCACCGAGCGTCGAGGACATGCACCGGCGCCACGCGGCCGTCCTGGCCGCCGGTCTGCCCTACCTGGTCGCGGAGCGGGCGGGGGAGGTGCTCGGTTATGCCTACGCGACGCCGTACAGGCCGCGTCCGGCCTACCGGCACACCATCGAAAACTCGGTCTACGTACGTGCCGACCTGGCGGGCCAGGGCATCGGCCGGGCCTTGCTCGGTGAGCTGATCGCCCTGGTGGAGCGTGGCGACTGGCGGCAGATGGTGGCGGTGATCGGCGACAGCGAAAACCGCGCCTCGATCGCCCTGCATGAGCGCCTGGGCTTCCGCCGGGTGGGCGTGTTCGAGTCGGTGGGGTTCAAGCACGGGCGCTGGCTGGACACGGTGCTCATGCAGCGCAGCCTGGGGGTGGGCGACCGGACGCCAGGTCAGGCCTGAGTGGCGTCCGGCGTTGCGGGGGTTACTTGAGGCGCCGCTCGACGCCTTTTTCTACCAGGACCTTGGCGGAAATCTCTTCCACGGAAAAATGCGTGGAATTGATGAAGTTGATGTTCTCGCGGCGGAACAGGTTCTCCACCTCGCGCACCTCGAACTCGCACTGCGCATAGCTGGCATAGCGGCTGTTGGGCTTGCGCTCGTTGCGGATCGCGGTGAGGCGGTCCGGGTCGATGGTCAGGCCGAACAGCTTGTCCTTGTACTTCTTCAGGGCATTGGGCAACTGCAGGCGCTCCATGTCCTCTTCGGTCAGCGGATAATTGGCCGCACGAATTCCGTATTGCATTGCCATATACAGGCAGGTGGGCGTTTTGCCGCAGCGCGAGACGCCAACCAGGATCAGGTCGGCCTTGTCGTAGTAGTGGGTGCGGGCGCCATCGTCGTTGTCGAGGGCGAAGTTCACCGCTTCGATACGCTCCATGTAGTTGGAGTTGTGCCCGATGGAGTGGGATTTGCCGACCGAATAGGACGAATGGGAGGTCAGTTCCTGCTCCAGGGGAGAAAGAAAGGACGAAAAGATGTCAATCATGAAGCCATTGGACTGCGCCAGGACCTCACGAATCTCCTGGTTGACGATGGTGTCGAAGATGATCGGCCGGGAGCCGTCTTTCTCGGCAGCGGTATTGATTTGTTGTACCATTGCGCGCGCTTTTTCCACGCTGTCGATGTACGGCCGCGTGAGCTTGGTGAACGCGATGGTTTCGAACTGCGCCAAGAGGCTCTGACCCAGGGTTTCGGCGGTGATGCCGGTGCCATCGGAGATGAAGAAAGCGGTTCGTTTCATTTGCGCCATGGGCCTTAAGCTGAGGACGAATCTTGGCTATCATAGGCCCGCTTTTGCTGGCCTGAACGGGTTGGCATTGTTACTTATTTTCCAGGGCCAGGCCACAATCGTGCGGACATGTCCGCCGAGCTTTCCCAGCCCCAGAGAACCGTTTCGAGCCTGCACGGCGGACCTCGACCCGGTTCTGAGCTTTTCCAACATTTTAGTGGAGAGATCACCTTGGCAGAGTACGTAGTTTCCCTCGATAAGCTCGGCAACCACGATGTCGAGCACGTAGGGGGCAAGAACGCCTCCCTGGGCGAGATGATCAGCAACCTGGCCGGCGCCGGTGTATCGGTTCCCGGTGGCTTCGCCACCACCGCCCAGGCGTATCGGGATTTCCTCGAGCAGAGCGGCCTGAACGACCAGATCCACGCTGCCCTGGATGCCCTGGATGTCGATGACGTGAACGCCCTGGCCAAGACCGGTGCGCAGATCCGTCAGTGGGTCATGGACGCGCCGTTCCCGGCCGAGCTGGACGTGCAGATCCGTACCGCCTTCGCCGCCATGTCCGCCGGCAACGACAACATGGCCGTCGCCGTGCGCTCCTCCGCTACTGCCGAAGACCTGCCGGACGCCTCGTTCGCCGGCCAGCAGGAGACTTTCCTCAACATCCGCGGCGTGGACAACGTGATCCGCGCGGCCAAGGAAGTGTTCGCCTCGCTCTTCAACGACCGTGCCATCGCCTACCGTGTGCACCAGGGCTTCGACCACAAGCTGGTCGCCCTGTCCGCCGGTGTGCAGCGCATGGTGCGTTCGGAAACCGGCACCGCCGGCGTGATGTTCACCCTGGACACCGAATCGGGCTTCCGTGACGTGGTGTTCATCACCGGCGCCTACGGCCTCGGCGAGACCGTGGTGCAGGGCGCGGTGAACCCCGACGAGTTCTACGTGCACAAGAAAACCCTGGAAGCGGGCCGCCCGGCCATCCTGCGCCGCAACCTGGGCAGCAAAGCCATCAAGATGATCTACGGCGAAGAAGCCAAGGCCGGCAAGTCGGTCAAGGTGGTCGACGTCGACCGCGCCGACCGTGCCCGTTTCTGCCTCAGCGACGCCGAAGTCAGCGAGCTGGCCAAGCAGGCGCTGATCATCGAGAAACACTACGGCCGCCCGATGGACATCGAGTGGGCCAAAGACGGCGACGACGGCAAGCTGTATATCGTCCAGGCCCGTCCGGAAACCGTGAAGAGCCGCGCCAGCGCCACCGTGATGGAGCGCTACCTGCTCAAGGAAACCGGCACCGTGCTGGTCGAAGGCCGCGCGATTGGCCAGAAGATCGGCGCCGGCAAGGTCCGCGTGATCAATGACGTCTCGGAAATGGACAAGGTCCAGCCGGGCGACGTGCTGGTCTCCGACATGACCGACCCGGACTGGGAGCCGGTGATGAAGCGCGCCAGCGCCATCGTCACCAACCGCGGCGGCCGTACCTGCCACGCGGCGATCATCGCCCGTGAGCTGGGCATTCCGGCCGTGGTCGGTTGCGGCAACGCCACCCAGGTGCTGAAAGACGGTCAGGGCGTGACCGTGTCCTGCGCCGAGGGCGACACCGGCTTCATCTTCGAAGGCGAACTGGGCTTCGACATCCGCAAGAACTCCGTCGATGCCATGCCGGAGCTGCCGTTCAAGATCATGATGAACGTCGGCAACCCGGACCGCGCGTTCGACTTCGCCCAGCTGCCGAACGAAGGGGTGGGCCTGGCCCGTCTGGAATTCATCATCAACCGCATGATCGGCGTGCACCCGAAAGCGCTGCTGAACGTCGCCGGCCTGCCGCCGGAGATCAAGGACAGCGTCGACAAGCGCATCGCCGGCTACGATGACCCGGTCGGTTTCTACGTCGAGAAGCTGGTCGAGGGCATCAGCACCCTGGCCGCGGCGTTCTGGCCGAAGAAGGTCATCGTGCGCCTGTCGGACTTCAAGTCCAACGAATACGCCAACCTGATCGGCGGCAAGCTGTACGAGCCGGAAGAAGAGAACCCGATGCTCGGCTTCCGTGGCGCCTCGCGCTACATCAGCGAATCGTTCCGCGACTGCTTCGAGCTGGAATGCCGTGCGCTGAAGAAAGTGCGCAACGAGATGGGCCTGACCAACGTCGAGATCATGGTGCCGTTCGTGCGCACCCTGGGCGAAGCCAGCCAGGTGGTTGACCTGCTGGCCGAGAACGGCCTGGTTCGCGGTCAGGATGGCCTGAAGGTCATCATGATGTGCGAGCTGCCGTCCAACGCCATCCTGGCCGAGGAATTCCTGGAGTTCTTCGACGGCTTCTCCATCGGTTCCAACGACCTGACCCAGCTGACGCTGGGTCTGGATCGCGACTCCGGCATCGTGGCGCACCTGTTCGACGAGCGTAACCCGGCGGTCAAGAAGCTGCTCTCCAACGCCATCCAGGCGTGCAACAAGGCCGGCAAGTACATCGGCATCTGCGGCCAGGGCCCTTCGGACCACCCGGACCTGGCGCGCTGGCTGATGGAGCAGGGCATCGAGAGCGTCTCGCTGAACCCCGACTCGGTGCTCGACACCTGGTTCTTCCTCGCGGAAGGCCCACAAGCCTGATTCGCCAGTCGACCTAGCTGTACAAGGGCAGGTTGATCCTGCCCTTTTTTGTGGCCTGCCATTGCTGGCGGCCACTGTGCGGGCCGTCGCCAGCGACGTGAAAAGTTGCCCTCGGCAATTTTTTGTACCAGAGCGAGAACGATGCAAAGCAGCAGTGAGCTTTTTCCCGTCGCCCTGATCAGTGCGGAGTTTCGCGGTGATCTGAGCGAGGATGTGTATCGCCTGAAACCAGGCAACAGCAACGATTTCACCGTCGAACTGGCGCTGACCCGACTGGGCCGCGCCGGCGAGGAGGGTGCGCGCGGGGTACCGGTGGTGCTGGTCCCCGGCAGTTTTTCCAACCGCCGTTTCTGGTATTCGCCCAGGGGCATCGGCCTGGGGCCGTACCTGGCGCGTGCCGGTTATGACGTATGGATCGCGGAAATGCGTGGCCACGGCCTGTCGCCGCGCAACCAGGCCTATCGCGCGAACCGGGTCAGCGACTACGCGCGCTACGACCTGCCGGCGATCGCCGCCTTCATCCATGAGCAGAACCCGCAGAAGGCCCACTGGCTGGGGCATTCCCTGGGCGGCGTGACCCTGGCGGGGGCGCTGGGCGGGCGTTACCTGGACGAGGGCCGTATCGCCTCGGCCGTGCTGTTCGGCAGCCAGGTCAGCCGCACCTATTGGCCGTTGAAGATTCCGCCGGTGGAGTGGGCCGCGCGCCTGCTGCTCAGGTGTTTTCCGGTGCTGTCGGGCCATCGCCTCAAGCGCGGCCCGGAAGACGAGCCGATTGGCGTGGCCCTGGAAAGCCTGCGCTGGCATGGCCTGTTCGGTCGTTTCGGCGACAGCGAGCGCGACTGGTGGGCTGGCCTGGCCGAGGTGCGGGTGCCGGTGATGGCGGTGACCGCCACCGGCGACGCTCAGGACCCGGCCTGGGCCTGCCGCGCGCTGCTCGACCAGTTCGGCTCCGCGGTCAGGGAATACCTCTGCCTGGGCAAGGGCGAGGGGTTCACCAGCGATTTCGGGCATGTCGCGATGCTGGTGAGCAAAGAGGCGCAACAGGAAGTCTGGCCGCTGGTGGAACAGTGGTTGCGCAAGAGCCCCCAGGTGGCGGCAGAGGCGGAAATGGCCGCGCTTGAGCGGGATACAGGCATTTCGCCGGAGCCTGCATCCGGCTAATATGTGACGCCAGATGGTTTTCTGGTCATTTTCTGCGGGCAGGCTGGTGCCGTGTTTTCGAATGCGGGGCCCATGCCCTGGATCGACCGGGCCAGAGGCCGTACCGGAATGCGCAACGAACCCTGTTACCCATGAGGAGTTTTGCCATGCACTACATCACGCCTGACTTGTGTGACACCTACCCGGACCTGGTTCAGGTCGTCGAGCCGATGTTCAGCAACTTCGGTGGCCACGACTCCTTCGGCGGCGAGATCGTCACCGTCAAGTGCTTTGAGGACAACTCGGTGGTCAAGGAGCAGGTCGACCTGCCCGGCAAGGGCAAGGTGATGGTGGTGGATGGCGGGGCGTCGATGCGTTGCGCGCTGCTGGGCGACATGCTGGCCGAAAAGGCTGCGAAGAACGGCTGGGAAGGCATCGTGGTGTATGGCTGCGTGCGTGACGTGGACGTGCTGGCGCAGACCGAGCTGGGCATCCAGGCCCTGGCCAGCCACCCGAAGAAGACCGAGAAGCGCGGCATTGGCGACCTCAACGTGCCCGTGACCTTCGGCGGCGTGACCTTCCGCCCGGGCGAGTACCTGTATGCCGACAACAACGGCATCATCGTTTCGCCCAGCCCATTGACCATGCCGGAATGAACCAGGCGATTCGGGAGTGAGGATGCAGCAACACGACACCGCGCAGTATGGGCTGGTGCACGCGTTCGTCCTGGATGGCCAGGGCGGGGCGCGCGTCATCTCGGCCGAGCAACTGGCCGACCTGCACCTGGGCGAAGAGGAAAGCCTCTGGCTGCACTGGGACCGGGGCCACGCCAATACCCAGCGCTGGCTGCGCGAGGACAGCGGCCTGAGCCATTTCGCCGGTGGCCTGCTGCTGGAGGAAAACACCCGTCCGCGCATGCTGCCGCTGGCCGAGCAGGCGCTGTTGCTGTTCCTGCGCGGGGTCAACCTCAACCCCGGCGCCGAACCCGAGGACATGGTGTCGCTGCGCATCTACGCCGATGCCCGCCGGGTGATCTCCCTGCGTCTGCGGCCCCTGCGGGCCACCGAAGAGCTGATTGCCGACCTGATGATGGGCAACGGCCCGAAAACCTCGTCCGAGCTGATCCTCAGCCTGGCCAACTACCTGACGGACAAGGTCGACGCCCTGGTGACCCAACTGTCGGAGCAGGTCGACGAGATGGAGGAGCTGTTCGACCGCGACGCACGCTCGTCGATCGACCACGGCAGCCTGATGCACATGCGTCGGCGTGCGGCCAGCCTGCGGCGGTTCCTGGCGCCCCAGCGCGATATCTACGCGCAACTGGCCCGCAACCACCAGCCCTGGTTCGTCGACGACGACACCGATTACTGGAACGAACTGCACAACCGCCTGACCCGTTACCTCGAAGAGCTGGACCTGAGTCGCGAGCGGGTCAACCTGGTGCTGGAGGCCGAAAACCGGCGCATGGACGAGCGGATGAACCGCACCATGTACCGTTTCGGTGTGATTACCGGGATTTTCCTGCCGATGAGCTTTCTCACCGGCCTGCTGGGCATCAACGTCGGTGGGATTCCCGGGTCGGACAGCGACTACGGCTTTCTCATCGCCTGCCTGCTCATCGGGGTCGTGGCCCTGGGGCAGCTGTGGCTGTTTCGTCGCTTGCGCTGGGTCTGATGTGACTCGTCGAATGCACTTTTTATCTAAACGACACATCCTGTGAGGTGCGTCATGCACGATCCATTCGAAGAATCCCTGCGTGATCTGCTCAAGTCGCCGTCGTCCAGCCATGACGACGATGCCTGCCTGCATCGCGTACTCAAGACCGCCAACCGCCAGGTCGGCGCGGGTGACCTGTTCGCCCTGATGGGGCACTGGGTAGGCGCCCTGATGATCGCCCTGAACAACGGTTCGTCCCACGTGGCGCCAGTCTCGCGCCGCACGACTTCTGCTCGCTCTACTGACAAGGCTGACTGAAATGGAACTCGACCCCTGGACCCAAAGCCTGATCAGCGCAATGACCGCGCTGTGGACCAAGGTTGCCGGCTTCATCCCTAACCTGTTCGTGGCGCTGATCCTGGTGCTGCTCGGCTTCGTCGTGGCCAAGCTGCTCGACACGCTGCTCTCCAAGCTGCTCGGCAAGCTCGGCCTGGACCGCCTGATGGCCGGTACCGGCCTGACCAAGCTGCTGAGCCGCGCCGGCATCCAGGTGCCGGTGTCGACCCTGATCGGCAAGATCATCTACTGGTTCGTGCTGCTGATCTTCCTGGTCTCGGCCGCCGAGTCCCTGGGGCTGGAGCGGGTATCCGCCACCCTGGACGTGCTGGCCCTGTACCTGCCCAAGGTCTTCGGCGCCGCCCTGGTGCTGGTGGCCGGCGTGCTGCTGGCCCACCTGGTCAGCGGCCTGGTGCGCGGCGCCGCCGAAGGCGTCGGGCTGGACTATGCGAACGGCCTGGGGCGCATTGCCCAGGGCCTGGTTATCATCATCAGCATCTCCGTGGCCATCGGCCAGCTGGAGGTCAAGACCGACCTGCTCAACAACGTCATCGCCATCGTCCTGATTTCCGTCGGGCTGGCCGTGGCGCTGGCCCTGGGGCTGGGCAGCCGGGAAATCGCCGGGCAGATCCTGGCGGGGATTTACGTGCGGGAGTTGTACCAAGTCGGGCAACAAGTACAGGTCGGTGAGGTCGAAGGGCAGATCGAGGAAATTGGCACGGTCAAGACTATCCTGTTAACCGAAGCGGGTGAGTTGGTCTCGGTGGCCAACCGGACGCTGCTCGAACAACGGGTAAGCAGCCGCTAACACGCCAATCCCTGCTAATGTATGCCGCCGCCCAACAGCCTGATCCGTCAGGCGGTGGCGGCTTTCGTCCTGACTGTCGGCCCGACCCGTTTTGAATACAACCCAATCGTTGTCTATGCGTTACGACCCCCGCGCGCTCTCGGACGAGGAGCTGGTGGCGCGCGCGCATGACGAGTTGTTTCACATTACGCGTGCGTATGAAGAGTTGATGCGCCGCTACCAACGCACATTATTTAACGTATGTGCGCGATATTTAGGGAACGATCGTGACGCCGACGATGTCTGTCAGGAAGTCATGTTGAAAGTTCTTTACGGTCTGAAGAACTTCGAAGGCAAGTCGAAGTTCAAGACATGGCTCTATAGCATCACCTACAACGAGTGCATTACCCAGTACCGCAAGGAGCGACGCAAACGTCGCCTGATGGATGCACTCAGCTTGGACCCGCTCGAGGAGGCCTCGGAAGAAAAGGCGCCGAAAGCGGAGGAACGAGGAGGATTGGATCGCTGGCTCGTGCACGTCAATCCGATCGACAGGGAGATTCTGGTACTGCGCTTTGTCGCGGAGCTGGAGTTCCAGGAGATCGCCGACATCATGCACATGGGGCTCAGCGCCACGAAAATGCGCTACAAGCGCGCATTGGACCGATTACGAGAGAAGTTTGCCGGCGTTACCGAAAGTTAGTTCGGGGCAGACCGTCTCTTACGTAAGGACAGGTTGTTAAAACTTGTCACTGTATTGCGTGTCTACCTGCACGCAGCACAATCAATCACCAAGATGGGGATTTAACGGATGAAATTGAAAAACACCTTAGGCGTAGTCATTGGCTCTCTTGTCGCTGCTTCCTCCATGAGCGTGCTGGCTCAAGGCCAAGGCGCAGTCGAGGTGGAAGGCTTCGCCAATCGCTACTTCACTGACTCCCAGCGTGGCTACGACGACGACCAGGGCAACCTGTTCGGCGCTTCGATTGGTTACTTCCTGACCGACGATGTCGAGCTGGTTCTCGGCTACGGCGAGTACCACGACATCCGCGGCGAGGAGTCGCTGGGTAACAAGGACATCAAAGGCAGCCAGACTGACCTGAAGGCCCTGTACCACTTCGGTACCCCTGGCGCTGGCCTGCGTCCGTACGTCTCCGGTGGCTTCGCTCACCAGAGCATCAGCAACACCACTTCCGGTGGTCGTAACCACTCGACACTGGCTACCGCCGGTGCCGGTGCGAAGTACTACTTCACCGAAAACTTCTACACCCGCGTAGGTGTGGACGCGCTGTACAACATCGACCAGGGTGACACCGAATGGCAAGCCGGCGTGGGTGTCGGTCTGAACTTCGGCGGCGGTTCCAAGCCTGCTCCGGCTCCGGTCGTAGCAGCTGCTCCTGAGCCGATGCCTGAGCCGGTTCCGGCTGAAGAGCCTGCCCAGGTCGTTCGCGTCGAGCTGGACGTTAAGTTCGACTTCGACAAGGCCCAGGTCAAAGAAGAAAGCTACGGCGACATCAAGAGCCTGGCTGACTTCATGAAGCAGTACCCGCAAACCACCACCACTGTTGAAGGCCACACCGACTCCGTCGGTACTGACGCCTACAACCAGAAGCTGTCCGAGCGTCGTGCAAACGCTGTTCGTGACGTTCTGGTCAACCAGTACGGTGTTGAAGGTGACCGCGTCAACGCAGCTGGCTACGGCGAGAGCCGTCCGGTTGCCGACAACGCCACCGACTCCGGCCGCGCCGTTAACCGTCGCGTAGAAGCCGAAGTAGAAGCCCAAGCCCAGTAATTGGCCTTGGCTTCACGAAAAACCCGGCCTCGGCCGGGTTTTTCTTTGCCTGTGAAAAAGCGGCGTGGTGCTGGCTGGATGCGATCCCTTTGTAGGAGCGGGCTCGCCCGCGAGCTTTTTCCTGCAGGCACCCCCGATTTCACAGTTCCCGTAGGGTGGATGACGCTTTATCCATCCACCGTGCGTGGTCAACCGGTGGTGGATGAAAAGAGCGTCATCCACCCTACGTGTCGCCTGTATTCGTAGGATGGGTTGAGCAACGCGATACCCCTCAGCGCCTTGGGTGACGCGGAGCGTCACGGGATGCATGCCCACGCGGAGCGTGGGAACGATCAGAAGGCAAAGAGCTCCGCCGTTCCCGTAGGGTGGATGACGCTTTATCCATCCACCGTGCATGGCCAACCGATGGTGGATGAAACGAGCATCATTCACCCTACGTGCTTCTCAGACCTTCAGCGAGGCCGCGTCGACCCTGTCATTCGCCGCGGGGCGCGGCTCCCACAGGCGCACAGGTGGCCTCGGTTTGTAGGAGCCCCGCCCCGGGGCGAAGCTTTTGCCGCGTGTTCAGGCGCTGATGGCCATTGCCTGGGTCTGCGCGGCTGCCGCCACGTCGCCGATCACCAGGATCGCCGGGCTTTTCAGTTCGAAGGCCTGGGCGGCCTGTTGCATGTCGGCCAGGGTGCTGCGGCATTCTCGCTGGTGGGGCAGGGAGGCGTTTTCGATCATCGCCACCGGCATGTCGGCGCGCATGCCGCCGGCCAGCAGGCTTTCGCGGATTTCCGGCAGCTTGGCCACGCCCATGTACACCACCAGCGTGGTGCCGCCCTGGGCCAGGGCTTGCCAGTTCAGGCTGCTGTCATCCTGGGTATGGGCCGTCACCAGAGTCACGCCACGGGCCACACCGCGCAGGGTCAGGGGGATACCGCATTGGGTCGCGCCCGCCAGTCCGGCGGTGATGCCGTTGACGATTTCCACGGCGATGCCGTGTTCGCCCAGCCAGTCGGCTTCTTCGCTGCCACGGCCGAAAATGCATGGGTCGCCGCCTTTCAGGCGCACCACGCACTTGCCCTGGCGCGCGTAGCGCAGCATCAGGCGGTGGATGAAGGCCTGGGGCGTCGAGCGGCAGCCGCCGCGCTTGCCCACCGGCACCACGCGGGCGCCGGTACAGTGTTCCAGCACCGCTGGGTTGACCAGGTCATCGATCATCACGATATCGGCCTGGTTCAGCGCCTTGACCGCCTTGAGAGTCAGCAATTCGGGATCGCCAGGGCCTGCGCCTACCAGCCAGACTTTGCCATTCATGGTGTTACCTCCAGTCTGTTCCCTTGGGGGAATCTCAGGCGCTCACAGCCAGCGGCCGGGTGGCCAGCAGGCGTTTGATTTCCGGCACGCAGGAGCCGCAGCTCGTGCCGCATTTGAGTTCGTCTTTCAGCCCGTTCAGGTCGAGCCCGCGGTCGATGCCGGCGCAGACCGCGCCTTCGCTGACGTTCAGGCAGTTGCACAGGGTCTTGCCGCGTGGCGAGGCGCCGGCATTGCCCGGTGGCGTCGCCAGTGGCGCGAGCAACCAGCGGCGCAGGTCGGCATCGGCCTTGCCGTCCTGCCACAGGCCTTTCAGCCATTCCCGGGCGGCGGTTTCCCCGGCCAGGCGGATACTGACGATGCGACCGTCTTCGATGCGCACCCGCTTGCCGACCCTGCGCCGCGGGTCGTCGTAGGCCAGCACCGGGCCGGCATCCACCGCCAGCAGGGCGTCGATGCGTGCCAGCAGCTCGGCTTCCGGGGCCACGGCACTGGCGGCGCGAATCAACAGGGCCGGGCGCTCCCGACCGGTGAGGGTGAAGCTGGCGTAGGCAAAATCCTCGAACAGCGGGCGAAGGGCACTGAGCCGGCGCTGCACATCGCCTTCGACCAGGGCGAACAGGTGCCAGGGCAGTTCCACGGCACTGACCTCGATACCGGCGTGCTTCAGCTCCGGCTGCTTGGACAGTGAGTCGAAGGCCGGCAGGGTCAACACGTTGGTGCCCAGGCCCTTGAGGAAGCGGTTGCCCCAGTGCATCGGCAGGTAGGCCTGGCCGGAACGGATGGCGTCGTCGGCCTGCACCGGCAGGATCAGGCTGCCGCGGCGGCTGCGCACCTTGACCAGGTCACCGGCCTGCAGGCGCCGCCGGCGCATTTCGTCCGGGTGCAGGCTGAGCACCGCTTCCGGGGCGTGACCGAACAGGCGCGCGGCGGTGCCGGTGCGGCTCATGCCGTGCCACTGGTCGCGCAGGCGGCCGGTGTTGAGGGTCAGGGGGAAGCGCGCCTCGCGTTTCTCCTTGGGCGCACGGTACGGATCCGCATGGAAGCGCGCCCGGCCGCTCTCGGTGGGGAATATCCCGTCGCCGTACAGGCGCGGTGTGCCCTGGGTGGCGCCGGCCGGGAACGGCCATTGCTGGGGACCTTGGCGGTCGAGGAGCGCGTAGCTGATACCCGAGAGGTCCAGGTCGCGATCGCGGGTCAGGTGTTTGTACTCCTCGAACAGCGCTTCGCTGTTGTCGAAGGCGAACAGGCTGGGCAGGCCGGGGCGGAGCAGGGTTTCCAGGCGACGGGCGAAATCGGTGGTGATCGCCCAGTCCGGCCGCGCCTCTGCGGGCGCTGGCACGGCGCGGCGCACATGGCTGATGCGGCGCTCTGAGTTGGTCACGCTGCCTTCCTTCTCGCCCCAGCTGGCGGCGGGCAGCAGCAGGTCGGCGAACTGGCAGGTCTCGGTGGTGAAAAAGGCTTCCTGGACCACCACGAACGGGCAGTTGGCCAGGGCTTCGTGGACCTTGCCCTGGTCAGGCAGCGACTGGGCCGGGTTGGTGCAGGCGATCCACAGGGCCTTGATTTTTCCGGCATGGACGGCGTCGAACAGCTCGATGGCGCTCAGGCCGTGGGTGTCCGGCAGGGACTCCACGCCCCAGTAACGCGCCACTTCGGCGCGGTGCTCGGCATTGCCGGCCTCGCGGTGGCCGGGCAGCAGGTTGCTCAGGCTGCCGGTTTCGCGGCCGCCCATGGCGTTCGGCTGGCCGGTGAGGGAGAAGGGGCCGGCACCGGGTTTGCCGATCTGTCCGGTGGCCAGGTGCAGGTTGATCAGCGCGCTGTTCTTGGCGGAGCCGGCGCTGGACTGGTTGAGGCCCATGCACCACAGCGAGAGAAAACTCGGCGCCTTGCCGATCATCTCGGCGCAGGCCTGCAGCTGCTCCAGGGAGATGCCGCAGATATCCGCCACGTTGCCGGGCGTGTAGTCGCGCACCAGGCTCTTCAGCGCGTCGAAGCCTTCGGTGTGCTGTTCGATGTAGGTGCGGTCGATCCAGCCTTCCCACAGCAGAATGTGCAGGATGCCGTGAAACAGCGCCACGTCGGTACCCGGTAGGATCGCCAGGTGCAGGTCGGCCAGGTCGCAGGTGTCGGTGCGCCGTGGGTCGATGACGATCACCTGCATCTGCGGGCGGCGCGCCTTGGCTTCTTCCAGGCGGCGGAACAGCACCGGGTGGGCATAGGCCATGTTGCTGCCGGCGATCAGTAGGCAGTCGCTCTGTTCGATGTCTTCGTAGTTGCACGGCGGCGCGTCGGCGCCGAGGCTGCGCTTGTAGCCGACCACGGCGGAGGACATGCACAGGCGCGAATTGCTGTCGATGTTATTGGTGCCGACCAGGGCACGGGCCAGCTTGTTGAAGGCGTAGTAGTCCTCGGTCAGCAGTTGCCCCGAGATGTAGAAGGCCACGCTGTCCGGGCCGTGCTCGCGGATGGTCTCGGCAAACATGCTGGCGGCGTGGTCCAGGGCGCTGTCCCAGTCGCTGCGGGCGCGGGCCAGGCCCTTGCCCAGGCGCAGCTCGGGGTACAGGCCGCGGGCGTCGAGGTCGCCGGTCAGGTGCAGGGTCGAACCCTTGCTGCACAGCTTGCCGAAGTTGGCTGGATGGTCGGGGTCGCCGGTCACGCCGAGAATCCGCTCGCCGTCGTGCTCGATCAGCACGCCGCAGCCGACGCCACAGTAACAGCAGGTGGAGGCGGTGACTTGAGTAGGGCTGGCCATGTTCGCAATTCCTGGCGGAGGCGGGGAAGGAGTGGGAGGGGCTTTAGCCGCGACAGTCGCCGCTGAAGCCCCTCCCACCGGACGGACTAGTTGCGTGGTGCGAGGGTCAGCAGCACGCGGCCGTTCTCGACCTTGGCCGGGTGGCGGTGGGCGCAGCCCACGTCCGGCGCCACGGCTTCGCCGCTGTCCAGGTCGATCTGCCAGTTGTGCAGCGGGCAGGACACCCGCTTGCCGTAGATCAGCCCCTGGGACAGTGGGCCGCCCTTGTGCGGGCAGCGGTCGTCGAGGGCGAATACGTCGTCGTCACTGGTGCGGAAGATGGCGATGTCGCCCTTGGGCCCGGCGACGATGCGCGAACCCAGCGGGTTGATCTCGTCCAGGGCGCAGATATCCAGCCAGCTCATACGGTTGCCTCCTCGAGTTGCACCAGGTTGATGCGGTCGAACTCTTTCTTCAGTTGCGGGGTTTCGATGCGCTCTTTCCACGGGTCCTGCTCGAACGACAGGGAGAACTGCAGCCGGGCGTTGAGCGCCTTGCGATTCTCCGCGTCTTCGAGCACGGCTTTCTTGATGTGGGCCATGCCGACGCGCTGCAGGTAGTGCACCGTGCGTTCCAGGTAGAAGGCTTCCTCGCGGTACAGCTGCAGGAAGGCGCCGTTGTATTCGCGCACTTCCTCGGCGGTCTTGACCTTGACGAAGAACTCCGCGACCTCGGTCTTGATCCCGCCGTTGCCGCCGATGTACATCTCGAAACCGGAGTCCACGCCGATGATACCGACGTCCTTGATGCCGGCCTCGGAGCAGTTGCGCGGACAGCCGGAGACCGCCAGCTTGACCTTGTGCGGCGACCACATGTTGAACAGGTCGTGCTCCAGGTCGATGCCCAGTTGGGTCGAGTTCTGCGTGCCGAAGCGGCAGAACTCGCTGCCCACGCAGGTCTTCACGGTGCGGATGGATTTGCCGTAGGCGTGGCCGGACGGCATGTCCAGCTCCTTCCACACCGCCGGCAGGTCTTCCTTGCGGATGCCCAGCAGGTCGATGCGCTGGCCGCCGGTGACCTTGACCATCGGCACGTTGTACTTGTCGGCGACGTCGGCGATGCGGCGCAGCTCGGACGGGTTGGTCACGCCGCCCCACATGCGTGGCACCACCGAGTAGGTGCCGTCCTTCTGGATGTTGGCGTGGGCGCGTTCGTTGATCAGGCGCGACTGCGGGTCGTCCTTGGCTTCGCCCGGCCAGGTGGAAATCAGGTAGTAGTTCAGCGCCGGACGGCAGGTGGCGCAGCCGTTGGGCGTGGTCCAGTTGAGGAAGGCCATGGTCTGCGCCAGGCTGGTCAGGTGCTCCTCGCGGATCGCCTTGCGGATCTGCCCGTGGTTGAGGTCGCTGCAGCCGCAGATGGCTTTCTCGCTCTTGGGCTTCACGTCCGCCGCGCCGCCCACGGTGCTGATCAGGATCTGCTCCACCAGGCCGGTGCAGGAGCCGCAGGAACTGGCGGCCTTGGTGTGCTTCTTCACGTCGTCGATGGAGAACAGGCCGTTTTCCTGGATGGCCTTGACGATGGTGCCCTTGCACACGCCGTTGCAGCCGCAGACTTCCATGCTGTCGGGCATGTTGGCGGTCTTGTCGGCGCCCTGGTGGCCGACGTCGCCGATGGCGTTCTCGCCGAACATCAGGTGGTCGCGGATCTCGCTGACGTTGTAGTTCTCGCGGATCTGCCGGAAGTACCAGCCGCCATCGGCGGTGTCGCCGTACAGGCAGGCGCCGACCAGCACGTCGTCCCTGATCACCAGCTTCTTGTACACGCCGCCGATGGGGTCGGAGAGGGTGATGGTCTCGGTGCCTTCGGCGCCCATGAATTCGCCGGCGGAGAACAGGTCGATGCCGGTGACCTTGAGCTTGGTGGAGGTCACCGAGCCCTGGTAGCGCGAGTAGCCGAGCTGGGCCAGGTGGTTGGCGCAGACCTTGGCCTGCTCGAACAGCGGTGCCACCAGGCCGTAGGCGATGCCGCGGTGGCTGGCGCATTCGCCGATGGCGTAGACGCGTGGGTCGTAGGTCTGCAGGGTGTCGTTGACCAGGATGCCGCGGTTGCAGGCGATGCCGGCCTTTTCCGCCAGCTCGCTGTTGGGGCGGATACCAGCGGCCATCACTACCAGGTCGGCGGGGATCACGTCGCCGTCCTTGAACTTCACCGCGCAGACCCGGCCGTCGCCGTTGTCCAGCAGTTCGGCGGTGTGCTTGGGCAGCAGGAACTTCAGGCCACGGTCTTCCAGGGATTTCTGCAGCAGCTCGCCAGCGGTGCGGTCGAGCTGGCGCTCCAGCAGCCAGTCGCCGATGTGCACCACGGTCACGTCCATGCCGCGCAGCTTCAGGCCGTTGGCGGCCTCCAGGCCGAGCAGGCCGCCGCCGATGACCACCGCGTGTTTATGGGTCTTGGCGGTGTCCATCATCATCTGGGTGTCGGCGATGTCGCGGTAGCCGATCACGCCGGCCAGGTCCTTGCCCGGGATCGGCAGGATGAACGGCAGGGAGCCGGTGGCGATCAGCAGGCGGTCGTACTCGGCTTCGCTGCCGTCGTCGGCGATCACCCGGCGGTTTTTGCGGTCGATCTCGACCACCTTGCGCCCGAGCAGCAGCTTGATGTCGTTTTCCGCGTACCAGTTGAGGTCGTTGAGCACGATCTCGTCGAAGGTCTGCTCGCCGGCCAGCACCGGCGAGAGCAGGATGCGGTTGTAGTTCGGGTGCGGTTCGGCACCGAACACGGTGATGTCGTAGAGGTCCGGGGCCAGCTTGAGCAGCTCTTCCAGGGTGCGTACCCCGGCCATGCCGTTACCGATCATTACCAGCTTGAGTTTTTTCATGCCGGTTATCTCCTGCCTGTGAATCACGGAAAAAAACAAAAAAGGCGTCCCGCCAGTTGCCTAGCGAGGACGCCTTTGTCCAAGTCCCGTTCTGTCGGGAAGTGCAGCCGTCTTCGTTGAAGGCTGCGCTTTATGAAGTTGTGCTCAAGGCAATGCAGAGGCTGTGCCAAGTCGCTCCAGCCCCGGTTTATCAGCCCTTACGCCTTGCGCCGACGCCTGATGGCAGACGGCGCTGCACCGTTGCGATGCCTGAAGCGCCGCTTTGGTGCGCCGCTGTCGCCGTAGCCTGGGTTGAGCGAAGCGATACCCAGGGCGCTGCGGTCGAGCCGTTCAACTGACCAGCACCACCAGCAGCACCAGGTTGATCGCCAGGGACACCAGCGCCACCCCGCGCCAGACCTTCAGCGGCTCGCGTTCCAGCAGCGGGCGCGGGCGGCTGTTGAGCGACTGGCGCTCACCCTGTTCCAGGGCCAGCAGCCATTCCTCGGCGGTCTCGAAGCGCTGGGCCGGGTCGGCGGCAACGGCGCGGGACAGGGTTTCGTCCAGCCAGGCCGGCAGGTCGGGGCGGTAGCGGCTGGCCGGGGTCGGGTTGGCGAAACGGGGCTTCTGAAAGGCCTCGATCTCGCCGTAGGGGTAGTGCCCGGTGAGCAGGTGGTACAGCGTCACTCCGGCGGCGTACAGGTCCAGGCCGGTGCTCGGCGCCGCGCCGCTGAAGGCTTCCGGGGCGATGTAGCTGGGGGTGCCGGGCAGGTCGTGGTCGCCATCGCGGGACAGGCCGGGGCAGTAGGCCAGGCCGAAATCCAGCACGCGCAGCTCGCCGTCGTCGCCCCACAGCAGGTTCTCCGGCTTGATGTCGCGGTGCAGGATATTGCGCCGGTGCAGCAGGCCCAGGGCCTTGAGCAGGCGCGGGGCGATGTCCTGCCACTCCGCCAGGTTCATCGGGCCGTTCAGGCGCAGGTGCTCGTCCAAGGTCTGGCCCGGGTACTCGCGTTGCACGTAATACAGGTGCTGGCGCTGGGGCACGGCATGCACCTGGGCGAAGTGGCGGCCGGCCACCCGGCGCAGGAACCATTCCTCCTGCAGCAGCGCCGGGCCGGCCTGCGGGTCATCCAGACGGCTCTGCGGCAGGGTTTTCAGCAGCCAGCGATTGGCCTGGGCGTCGCGCACCCGGTACACCAGTGACTGGCGTGACGAGGCCAGCAACTGCTCCACCTGCCAGCCTTCGAACGCCTGGCCGTCCCGCAATCTGGGCGGGATAGGCCGCTGGTCCAGCTGCGCCAGGGTGTCGGCCAAGTCGCCTTCGGGGAGCTGATCGACCTGCAGCAGCAGGGCGCTGGCGTTGTCCTGGCTGCCGGCCAGGTGCGCGGCCCGCACCAAGGCCTGGCAGGCGCCGTTCAGGTCCTGTTCGTCGTGCAGGATATGGCGGATGGCGTTGTCACCGAGTGCCGCCCAGACCCCATCGCTGACCAGCAGGAAGCGCTCCTGCTCGCGCAGCTCGCCGTCCAGGTAATCCACCACCAGGTGCTGGTCCAGGCCCAGGGCACGCTTGAGCACGTGCTGCATGCCCGGCTGTTCCCAGACGTGGTCCTCGCTGATGCGCTCCAGTTCGCCCTGGTGCCAGCGGTACGCCCGGCAATCGCCGACATGCGCCAGGGTGAAGCGCCGGCCGCGCAGGACCAGGGCGCTGAGGGTGGTCAACAGCGGCTGGCCGCCACCATTGGCCTGCAACCAGCGGTTATGCGCCACCAGCAGGCGGTCCAGGGATTGCGCCACGGCCCAGGTTTCCGGCGTGGCGTAGTAATCCAGGGCCAGCGCCTGCAGGGTGGCCCGCGCCGCCAGCCCGCCGTCGGCGCACTGGCTCACGCCGTCGGCGAGAGCGAACAGGTAGCCCTTGCTCGCCGCCAGGGCCGGGGTGGGCGTGACCACGCGGATGGCGTCCTGGTTTTCTTCCCGGGGGCCGGTGGCGCTGGCTTCGGCCACGCTCAGGCGCAGGGTCATCGATCAGACCCGCGCCGCCGTGACTGCCGCGCTGCCCCAGGTGGTGCGCCAGCGCAGCTTCACGCCGTACAGGCCGACCCAGGCCAGCACGCCGAGGCTGGCGAACAGCCACAGGCCGAGCTGGTAATCACCGGTGTGCTGCTTGATCGCGCCAAGGCCCGCCGCCAGGAAGAAGCCGCCGATCCCGCCGGCCATGCCGATCAGCCCGGTCATCACGCCGATTTCCTTGCGAAAGCGCTGCGGCACTAGCTGGAACACCGCGCCGTTGCCGGCGCCCAGACCGAGCATCGCCGCGACGAAGAAGCCCAGTGCCGCGTAGGCGTTGGGCAGGTTGAAGCCGACGACGGCGATGCACAGCGAGGCCACGGTGTACATCATCAGCAGCGAGCGGATGCCGCCGATGCGGTCCGCCAGGGCGCCGCCCAAGGGGCGCATCAGGCTGCCGGCGCAGACGCAGGCGGCGGTGTAATAGCCGGCGGTCACCGGGTTGAGGCCGTACTGGTCGCTGAAATAGCCGGGCAGCGCACTGGCCAGGCCGACGAAACCGCCGAAGGTCACGCTGTAGAAGAACATGAACCACCAGCTGTCGCGGTCGCCCAGGGCCTTGAGGTAATCGGCCAGGGCCTTGGGTTTGGGGCGCGACGGGGCGTTCTTGGCCAGCACGGCGAACGCCAGCAGGGTGAACAGCAGAGGGATCAGCGCCCAGCCGAACACGTTCTGCCAGCCGAACAGCGCCGCCAAACCGGGGGCGAAGATCGCCGCCAGCACGGTGCCGGAGTTGCCGGCCCCGGCGATGCCCATGGCCTTGCCCTGGTGCTCCGGCGGGTACCACTGCGACGCCAGGGGCAGGGCGACGGCAAAGGCGGCACCGGCAAAACCCAGGAACACTCCAAGCAACAGCGCGTGCTCGTAGGTGCGGATGCCGATCTGCCAGGCGGCGAACAGCGAGCAGATGACGATGACCTGGCCGATCAGGCCGGCGCTCTTGGGTGACAGGCGATCGGCCAGGAAACCCATCAACAGGCGCAATACGGCGCCGGCGAGGATCGGCGTGGCCACCATCAGGCCGCGTTGTTGCGCGGTCAGTCCCAGGTCGGTGGCGATCTGCACGGCCAGCGGGCCGAGCACGTACCAGACCATGAAGCTCAGGTCGAAATAGAGAAAGGCGGCGAACAGCGTCGGGGTGTGGCCGGACTTCCAGAAGCTTGTATTCATCGAGCACCTCATCAGCAAAAAAGGGTCCCGGTGGGAGGCGGCTCGCCCTGATCGTGGGCAGGACGGCCGTCTCCCGCCGGGGAGGCCTGGCGCTTGTGGCGCCGGGCCCTGCGGCCTGGGCCACAGCGGGGGTCGAGAGCATTGCAGGTGCATCGCTGGATCGCAGACGACGGACCGGCCCCGGGCGGTGGGGCAAAACGAAAAAACGCCGCGGCACCGCTTGCCCGCAGGCAAGGGTGGCGCGACGTCTTTGTCGTGGGTGCAGTAGCCGCCGTTGGCTACCTGTAGCGATGACAAAGCAAGAGCTGAGCCAAGGCGCAGCAGGGCCGCTTGGCGGGCGTTCGAGGGGCTGGCAGAGAAGGCGGGGTGGCGCACAACGGAGCAGTCGCGCCAGTCGCTGCGCCTAAATGGGGCGCAGAGCGGGGTGGTGATGCTGTCCCGCCTGGCGTGGGAGGCGGGTGACGCAGGTCTAGCGGCTCTGTCGAACCGGGCAGGTGGCGGTGTGCGAACTGGTCACGCTCGGCGCGCATTCGCTGCGTTCGACGGCCTGGGTCGGTACCGGGAGGGTGAGCAAGGCGAGGGCGAGGACATTGGTCAACAGCCCAGCCTGGCGGGTGTGGTTGCGCAATACGGACATGATCGATCCCTGCTTTTATTGTTGTGCCCTAAGGCGTAGCAGACGATGGCCGCTCTGTCACGCCAGCCGGGCCTTTGAGCAGGATTTTCGATGCATCGAGCGTGCCGCTTCGCTAGGCCGGGAGCCAGTTGACCTGGGGAAACTTGCCGCTGAAGGCCGCGGGCATCTCGGTGACCTGGCGTTGCCGGTAGTCGAAGAACACGAAACCGGACTTGGCCATGGCCACCAGGGTGTTGTCCGCCGGGCGGGTGATACGAAAGATGATGTCGCCGCCGTAGCGGTTGAAGTCCATGACTCCGACCTCGAACAGCAACTGGTCGCGGGCGTGGGCTTCGGCGCGGTAGGTGGTGGCCAGGTCGGTGACGATGATGCCGGTGCTGGCGCCCTGCGCCTGGTGTTCGCCGATGCCGAATTCGTGCATGAAGCGCGCGCGGGCCTCGGAAATCATCGAGATCATCGAATCGTTGCCCAGGTGGTTGGAGGCGTTGATATCGGTCACCCGCACCGTGAGGTGGGTGCTGTAGCAGAACGCGGAATCCGGGAATTCGAGTTTCAGGCGGGCCATGACGGTTCCTCTGGGATTGGGGCGGGCGTGATTCTAAGCGCAGCAATGGCCAGAGGGCGAACCCGCCTCAATAGCTGGCGTCGTCGTAGTCAACGGGTGTCCAGTGTTCGCCGTCTTCGGTGTAGGCCAGGTGCCGGTGGCCCACGGACCACAGCACACCGTCGCCTGCGGTCAGAAACGACGCGGAGCCCAGCCCGGTGGTACCGATGTCCGCTCTTTTCAGGGTACCGGCGGCCCAGCGGTAAACGCCTGTGGAAGATGCCACGAACAGCATGCCCTTGAAGGTCTGTACACCCCACAGGTCATCGTGGACCTCCTCGAGTGCGATGACCTCCCAGTGTGCGCCGCGACCACACAGCAGGGTGCCGCCCTGGCCGACTATGTAGACGCGACCGTCTTCACTGCAGTGCATGCGCTGCAGGGCTACTGAGGACGGGCTCTGCAGTGCCTGCCAGTGCTGGCCGTCGAACGCCCAGAGTGCGCCGTCCATACCGGTGGCGTACAACTCGTTGGCGGAGAAGCCGTCGATGGAGTCGAAGCTGTTGATACCGTCGCGGTTGCCGATGGCCTCGGCAATGGACTGCCAGCTGCCATCAGCGTGACGGCGATAGGCCTGGCGCTGCATGCCGACCGCGTAATGGCTGCCTGAGATCAGCCGCATATCCCGCAACGGCCCCAGGCGGCCCGGCCCGACGATCGTCTCGGTGCGCCGCTCGGCGCCTTGGAACACATGAATGTCGCCCTCCAGCCCCATGGACAGGACCGAGAGCGGTGTGCCCGTCGCACTGAGGGCTGTGGTGGCCCAATCGATCATGAAATGGGCGAACGCGCCGTTCTTCCAGCGCAACACCTTGGTGTGATCGACACCCTGCGCATTCAGCGCCGTGACCTGGGCGCTGATGAACACCAGGTCGCGACGGACGATGCTGCAGTGGAGAAAGGTGACCGCTCCGTTGTTCATCTCGACGCCCTGTCGCTCCTGTCAGCCAGGGGCGGATTCTACGCACTGGACGGCCGCTTCGACGCGAACGGCTGCCCACTTACCGATTTGCCTCAGTGGGCAAGGAAGCGGCGCAGGCTCTGCAGTTCGCTCTGGATCAGCGGCATGCTGCGTTGCAGCACGGCCGCCGGGTCGAGCAGGGGCCGATCATTGGCCTGGCTGGCCTGCATGCCGGAGAATTTGCCGCTGGAGAACGGCAGCACGATCTTGCTCTGTTCGCTGATGAAGGCCAGGCGGTCCCAGTCCCCGGCGATCAGCAGGCGGTTGGCGGTCGGGGCGAACAGGCTCTGGCCGATGCTGTAGTCGTGGCTTGGGTTCTGAACCCCGAGCAGCGGCAGCAACGTGGGCAGCAAGTCGACATGGCTGGTGGCGAGGATTTCGCGGTGGGCGTCGCGGCCAGGAATCCACAGCACCAGCGGCACCTTGAGCTGCTCGTCGACGAACGCCGAGTTGTGGCCCCAACGGCCTTTCTCCATGAACTCTTCGCCGTGGTCGCCGGTGATCACGATCAGCGTCTCGTCCAGCAGGCCCTGGGCTTCCAGGTGGCGGGTGACGCGGGCGATCTGACCGTCGAGGTGGTGCACGGCGTTCTGGTAGCGCTTGTAGATGCCGTCGATGTCGCGCTCTAGGTCCATGCTGGCGTAGCTGAAGTCCGGCAGGTAGTCCGGCTCGATCACCGACTCCGGCGGGAAGGTGTAGTTGGCGTGGGGTGACTCGAAGAACATGAAGGTCATGAACGGCTTGTCCGCTGCGCGCTGGTCGATGAACTGCAGCAGGTCGTCGATGTTCTTGCGGTCGCGCTGCCAGGGTTCGGCCTGGTCGTAGGACTGCATCTGCTCCGGCGGGACCTTGACGAACAGGGTCTTGTCGAACTCGGGGTAGGTGAACTTGGCGCTGGTGAACAGCTTCATCTGGTACTGCTGCTGTTGCAGCACGTCGATCAGCGGGCTGCCGACCCGGGCGTCCAGCACCGGGAACCACAGGTTTGCCGGCAGCCCGTAGAACTGGCTGAACATGCCGATGCGCGTGCCGTTGCCGCCGGAAAAGTGGTTGTCGAAGCGTGTGGCGCGCTCGGCGAAGGCACTGGTCTGCGGCATCACCCGTGGGTTGAGGGCGTCGGCCCGCCAGGACTCGGCCACCAGCCAGACCACGTTCAGCGGCTTCGCGGGGGCGTCGATACGCAGCGGCGCCTGGGGGTAGGCCAGTTGGCCCTCCAGGGCAGTGCTTTGTACTTCCATGCGCTGCGGGCGCTCCAGGCCGAGCTGGTATTCGAGGAAGCGGCGCATGGTCAGCGGCTGGTAGAACGGCATGCGCTGGGCGGTTTCCAGCAGCGGGCTGTAGCCGTAGAAGTGGCTCACGCCGTAGCTCACGCGCTCGCCGACAGTGGCCAGAAGGAACAGCGGCAGCACCCACAGCAGGCGCGGCGAGGGCAGGCGCGGCAGGTAGTGACCGACGAGTGAGGCCGCGACCCGCAGGGCCGCCTGGCCGGCGACGATGCCCACGGCGATCAGGGTGAAACCGAGCTGGCTCGATTCGGACGACCCCAAGGCTTCGACGCCGCCCGGGGTGGTGAGGATGTTCCAGACGAAGCCGTTGAGGTGGAAGCCGTACAGCGTCCACAGCAGGCCGTCGGCGTAGATCAGCAGCTGCAGGGCACTGGCCAGCAGGACCTGCAGGGTGCCGGTGACGATGCCGGGCAGCAGCGGGATGCACAGGCGCGTCAGCAGCCACAGCGGGGCGATGAACAGCAGGGCGTAGCTGCCGATCAGCACGCCCTGGTAGAGCGCCAGGCCGGCGCTGGCCGGCCCGTCGAACGACTGGCCGAGGTGCAGGGCCGTGGCCACCCAGGTGAACAGCCAGAACAGGGCGTGATTGCGGCGGGAGGGGGTGGTTGGCGACATGCTTCGCTTCCTGGGGCGCGGGAATGATCCACGCACCCTAGAGCACCGGCCTTAAACCAAGCTTAAGCGAAGCGGCACGACCTCAGCGGTGCACACTGTTCAGCCAGTAGAAGGTCACCCGGCCGCCCTCGGTCTTGGGACCATGGTTGTCCTGGATGTAGGCGCCGGCCTTGAAGTACAGCTGTTGCTTGCCCCAATAGCCGCTGAGCTGCTGGTAGTGCGAGCCTTCGTCCTGGCTGCTGGCGACGCTGACCCCCAGCCGGCCGCTGGGGGTGATGCGCAGGTCGTAGCCGAAGCGCTCGCCGAGCTGGATGTCCTTGGCCAGCAGGATGTTCTGCACCTTGGCATCGCCCGGGCGCTTGCGCAGCAGCAGCTCCAGCCGGCCGACGCCGCGCAGGTAGTGGTACTGCAGCTTGGCCAGGGGATCGTTGTTGCTGCCGGGCTCGTCCTTGCTGTGGATCTGGGCGATGACGATCTTGTTCTTGCTCGGCACCTGGTCGATGCGCAGCACGGCGCTCAGGTAGCTGTCGGAGCTGGCGTGGTACCAGTTGCTCAGGCTGCCGTCGGCCTGGGTTTCGCGCAGCTCGCTGCGCGGGTAGCGGGCATCGTCGGTGCGCGAGCCGTTGACCGGCACCCAGAAGGTCACGCTGCCGTCCTTGTGACGGCGGAAGTACTGGCTGCTGTAGCCGTTGTTCAGGCGGGCGGTGGTGATGGTGGTGGGTTCGGGATCGGTGGGAACCGAGAGGTTCCAGTTGCTGAGGTCGAGCACGAGCGAGTCCTTGGAGACGGAAGGCGGGAGGCGAAAAAAGCCCTCGTTCGTTTGGCATCGGCGGCGTAAGTTCAATCGGGCTGACCAGCGGACTAGAGCGGTTGCGGCCACAGCCGCAGCCGCTCCAGTGCTGGCGTTATGCCGCCGGGCGCTGCTGGCGCTGGTAGAGGAATTCCAGCACCGCGGTGCGGTAGGCGTGGTACTGCGCGTCGTTGGCCAGGGCCAGGCGATCACGGGGGCGGGCCAGGTCGACCTGAACGATATCGCCCACCGTGGCGGCCGGGCCGTTGGTCATCATCACGATGCGGTCCGACAGCAGCACTGCCTCGTCGACATCGTGGGTGACCATCACCACCGTGCTCTGGGTGGCGCCGACGATGCGCAGCAGCTCGTCCTGCAGGTGCGCACGGGTGAGGGCGTCGAGGGCGCCGAACGGCTCGTCCATCAGCAGTACCTTGGGCTCCATGGCCAGGGCCCGGGCGATGCCCACGCGCTGTTTCATGCCGCCGGAGATCTCGTTGGGGTGCTTGTGGATGGCGTGGTCCAGGCCAACCATGTGCAGCGCGGCTTCGGTGCGGGCCTTGAGCTGGGCCTTGTTTTCCTTGTCGCCGAACACCTTCTCCACCGCCAGGTGCACGTTGCCGAAGCAGGTCATCCACGGCAGCAGGCTGTGGTTCTGGAATACCACGGCGCGCTCCGGGCCCGGGCCGTCGATCTCGCGGCCATTGCAGATCAGGCCGCCCTCGCTGGCGTCGAGCAGGCCGGCGATCAGATTCAGCACCGTGGATTTGCCGCAGCCGGAGTGGCCGATCAGGCTGACGAACTCGCCACGGGCGATGCTCAGGTTGACGTCGGCCAGGGCCTGGAAGCGGCCTTTCCTGGTGTCGAAGTGCTTGGACACCTGGGTCAGTTCTACGAATTTGTCCATGGTCCGGCTCCTTAGCTGGCGTAGTCGAAGCGCTTGGCCAGCAACAACAGCAGTTGCTCCAGGGCCAGGCCGACCAGGCCGACGATGATGATGGCGATCAGGATGTGCTCGACGTTGAGGTTGTTCCATTCGTCCCACACCCAGAAGCCCAGGCCGGTGCCGCCGGTGAGCATCTCGGCGGCGACGATCACCAGCCAGGCCACGCCGATGGCCAGGCGGATGCCGGTCATCAGGTGCGGCAGTACGGCCGGGAACAGGATGCGCGTGAGCACCTTCCACTCGCTCAGCTTGAGCACGCGGGCGACGTTCAGGTAATCCTGGGGCACGCTGGCCACGCCGGCGGCGGTGTTGAGGATGATCGGCCAGATCGAGCTGATGAAGATCACCCAGATCGACGCCGGGCCGGCGGCCTCGAACACCAGCAGGCCGATCGGCAACCAGGCCAGGGGTGACACCGGACGCAGCAGGCTGATGATCGGCGAGAGCATGCCGGACAGGAAGGCGAAACGGCCGATGGAGAACCCCAGGGGGATACCGATCAACGCTGCCAGGCCGAAGCCGATGCCGACGCGGCCCAGTGAGTGCAGGATGTTCCAGCCGATGCCCATGTCGTTGGGGCCGTTGTCATAGAACGGGTCGGCGAACAGCTCCAGGGCCGCCAGCCAGGTGCTCAGCGGGCCGGGCAGGCCCTCGCTGCGGGTGGCGATCAGCGACCAGACACCGATGAACAGCACGATGCCGAGCAACGGCGGGACCACCGCCCGGGTCACGGCACGCAGGGTGTCGGCGCTGGGCAGGGCCAGGCGGGGGCGGGCGGTCGGAACCACCAGGGGTGTTTTCAATGGCGCATTCATGGCGACCTCCGGATCAGGCTTTAATCGCAAAGGACTGGGCGTAGGCGGCCGGGTCGCTGCCGTTCCACACGCTGCCGTCGATCAGCGTGCTGCTACGCAGCGAGCTGGCCGGCAGCGGGATGTTCAGGGCGCCGGCGGCTTCCTTGTAGAGGTCGACCTGGTTGACCCCGGCGGCGACGGCGGCGTAGTTCGGGTCTTCCTTGATCAGGCCCCAGCGGCGGAACTGGGTCATGAACCACATGCCGTCGGAGTGGTAGGGGAAGTTGACGTCGCCCTGCTTGTGGAAGGCCATGGCGTGGTCGTCCTTCCAGCTGTTGCCCAGGCCGTCCTCGTACTGGCTGAGGAAGCGCGGCTCGATGACCTTCACCGGCGCGTTGACGTAGGCCTTGCCGGAAATCAGCTTGGCGGTGCTCTTGCGGTTCTCGTCGCTGGCTTCGATGAAGGCACTGGCTTCGAGGATCGACATGATCAACGCACGGGCGGCGTTGGGGTTCTGTTCGATGAAGGCGCGGGTGGCGCCCAGCACCTTTTCCGGGTGGTCCGGCCAGATCTGCTGGGTGGTGACGGCGGTGAAGCCGATCTTGTCGGCAATCGCCCGGGCGCCCCAGGGCTCGCCCACGCAGAAGCCGTCCATGTTGCCGACGCGCATGTTGGCGACCATCTGCGGTGGCGGTACCACGATGGTCTTCACATCGGTCTGCGGGTTGATGCCGAGGCTGGCCAGCCAGTAGTACAGCCACATGGCGTGGGTGCCGGTGGGGAAGGTCTGGGCAAAGGTCAGCGGCGTGCCGCCTTTCTTCACGTGCGCGGCCAGTTGCTCGCCGGTGGTGACGCCGGCTTCGCGCAACTGCTTGGAGAGGGTGATGGCCTGACCGTTCTGATTCAGGCCCATCAGCACCGCCATGTCGGTCTGCGGCCCGGCGATGCCCAGCTGTGCGCCGTACATCATGCCGTACAGCACGTGGGCGGCATCCAGCTCGCCGGTATTGAGCTTGTCGCGCACCCCGGCCCAGGAGGCTTCCTTGCTCGGGGTGATGGTCAGCCCGTATTTCTCGCCGAAGCCCTGGGTGGCGGCGACCACCACCGAGGCGCAGTCGGTGAGGGGAATGAAGCCGACTTTCAGGACGGCTTTCTCCGGGGCATCCGAACCGGCGGCCCAGGCCACGCTGCGCAGGCTGGAGGGGGCGGCCAGGCTCAGGGCGGCGACACCGCCGGCCACGGCGATGGAGTTCTTCAGGAAATCACGGCGGCTGGGATGAGCAGGGAGCTTCGAATCACGATCAGTCATGGGGCTGTCCTTTATTGGCCGAATCAACGGCTGAAATAAAAAACGGCGCACGTCAGACCACCCCGATGGGAGTAAGGAAGTCTGACGGACGCCGTTGTCCGTGATCCGCGGCTCACCGCCGTTGGTGGGCTGCGCAGGAATCTTGAGAAGGGAATTGCAAAGGCCTTGCCAGGTTTGTTCGTGCCTGGGTGCAGGCCGCGCTCACCGCGCACCACCAGCAGCCAGGGCTGGGGTACGAGGCCAGTCAAATCAACTGCTTAGAGCGTAGGCGGGCGTGTGGGGCGGGAGCGTCGTGGCGGACACGCCTGGCACAGGTTCGGGACTTTCCTGAGCCAATGGCGTGCACGCCCGGGGCGGGCTGAACGGTTTTGGTTCGGTTTGTTGCGAGGCGTGCGCCTATTTCACGCGCTGGGCCGGCTGGATGTGCGCTTCCTCGACGAACTCCTTGAGCCAGCGCAGTACCTCCACGGCGTTCCAGCGGGCAGGGTCGAACAGGGCATAGGCCAGGCCCTGGTAGCCGACCACGTCCAGCTGCTTGTGGTAGCCGGCGCGCTGCAGCAGGGCTTCGATCTCGGCGAAGCAGGTGTTGAAGTGAATGCGCGAAAAGGGCGTCTTGCCCTCGGTGACGATGCCTTCCAGATGCAGTTCCTCGACCATGGCCTGGACCTTCTCCAGCGGCATGCGGTTGATCCGGTGTTTCAGTTGCAGTACGTCCAGCATCGCTTTGCTCCCGATAGTGGCGGCGGATAGGCCCGGTTCCATGCGATGTCCGGGCTGGCGGATGACAGGAACAAGGGTAATCCAAAAATACTGTACAAATAAACAGTATTCGATAATAGTAAGCCCATCGCGTACGACAACTCACTCAATCACACCGGTCGGCAGACCACGCCACCGTCACCGGGCGGACCGCAGAGGAGCCAGTAGCAATGCAACAGATCATCATGACAATTGTGCTGTTGGCCCTGCTCGGCGGCTGCGCCCAACCCCAGGTCGAACAGCCGCGTGCCAATGGCACCTACCTGGTCATCGACAATGGCCAGGCCTGGGCGGTCATGGTCTCCAACGGCAAGCGCGTCGAGGAATCGGGGCGGGTGGTGGATGTGATCAAGCTGCCCAGCCGGCATTCGGCCGTGGCGGCGAGTTACGTGATCGAGACGCCCAATTGCGGGCGGGTGCAGTGGCTGACCGAGCGCCATGATGCGGCGGACGGTGCGACCACCCTGATGTCGCTGCACTACAACAAGCAGCTGGATGAAGCCGGGTGCATCATCGGGGAAGGGCTGAGCCGGGTCTGGACGGTGCTGGATTATTCGAGCTGATGCGGGCACACGGGGCCCGCACCGCGTCAGGTTGCGTCAGTCGTCGAGCTGGTCGCGGGTGACCTGCCCGGATTTGCCATCGATACGGAACTCATAGAGCTTTCCATCCTGTTTCAGGCCTTCGCCTTCCCAGTAGCCGTTGTCGTCCGCTTCGATCTTGTGGACTTGGGTGTAGCCGCTGGCCTTGGCCTTGCCCAGTGCGTCTTCGATGCTGATCCAGTCAGCGCCGGGCCGGTCGGCCAGGGCAATTCCGGTTGTCAGCAGGCAGGCAGCAAATAGAGCAGTCTTGGTCATCGGTAAACTCCTTCACCTGTTTAGGGTCTGTTTCTTCGCGCACAGGCGCTTATCCAGTGTAGTCGCACCACCGTGCCCCAACTGAAAAAGGAGACCCCCATGCAACCTGCACCGCTCATGCTGGTATCTGCTGCACTCCTGCTCGCTACGCCGGTGGTCTGGGCGGCGGACTGCAGCGAGGCGGCCAACCAGGCCAGCCTCAACCAATGCATCGCCGAAAACCATGCCGCCCAGGACAAGCGCCTGAACCAAGTGTACGGCGAATACCGTGCACGCCTGTCGGCTTCGCAGAAGCAACAGCTCAAGGCCGCGCAACGGGCCTGGATGGAGTTTCGGGATCGTTCCTGCGCGTTCGAGGTGTCGGCTGCCCAGGGCGGCTCGGCCTACCCAATGGCGCTCAAGGGCTGCCTGGCAGCGAAGACCGCTACCCGAGTCGAAGAATTGCAGCGTCTCGCCAGTTGCGCGGAAGGCGATCTGGCGTGCCCGGCGCCTGCTCGCTGACGGGTTGCGAGCCTGTCAGCCGAGCGTTTCAGCCGAGCAGGAAGGGGCCGGACAGGCCCGGGTCGTCATGGCAGGGCGGGAAGCCGATCAGCTTCTTCAGCGATTCGCCCACCTCGATGCTGCGCGCCATGTTCGAGTTGCACTCGAGGTTGCGGGCCAAGGCGCCGGCGGAGCCGTGGTTCAGGCCGAGCAGGGTGAAGCCATTGGTCATCACGGCCAGTGCGGCAACGACCAGCAAGTTGGGATTGTGCAGTTTCATGATGGGTCTAACCGGATGAAAAATTGGGGTGGATCCTTGAGTCCTCAGCTTTGCAGCAGGGCCATGGCTACTTGGGTGATGTGTTGGACGGCCGGAGTGGGCATGCTCGCCGTCTGCGTGCGCGGAGCGGCGGTGTAGCTCATGCTCATGCTCAGGGTCAGCAGCGGGATGGCGATCATCAGGTACAGCCCGATGCCGGCCAGAGCGCCATTGCGTGCGTACTTGATGGTCAGGCGGTGCATATCCGTTCTCCGGTAGTGGTGTGTGGAGCGCAGTCTGTAGTTAATTGAATCGATTTAAAAACGCATAAATCGACATAAATAAATCTATTAAATCGATAGGTTTGCCGTCAGCCGTCCACGGGAAAACGGCCTCAAGGGCGCCGGTGGACCGGGCTAGGCGTTCAGCACGCCTGGCGGCCGCACACCAGCTGTTGAATCGCCTGGCGCTCACTCAACTGCGTGGGCATCTTCAGGGTGGTCAGCGTGCCGTCGGTCAAATGAATGGCCAGTTCGGATTCGAAGTGGATGCCGCTGTCGTCGATCGACGCATAGGTGACGCCATAGACGTTCTGGTCGGCGATGGATTTGATGGCATTCATGTCGGTTCTCCTTGCAGGGCTGCCGGGCAGCGCGTGGCTTATTTGCGGGATTGGCTGGCGGCTGCTTTCTGGCGTTTTTCCGCGACCTTCTGGCTGTCGGCCGGTGCAGGGCTGGCAAAGGCGGAGGCGGCGATCAGGCTGGCGACGGCGGCGAAACGGTTCATGGCGAATTCCTTCTGTCAGGTGGGGGATGGAAATCCCGATGGACAGATAATCGCTGCGCTTGGGTATTGACAGAAGTGAATGGAACTTATGGTGACTATCGAGCGCGCTGATACTTGTCGTGGCAGCTGGTCGCCTTCGTGCGGCGCCTCGCTTCCAGCCTCTTGCCATGCCGCGGCGGGCAAGGCAGGCTGCTCACCGTACCCACTACCGCTGCGTTTCAGGTAACCGCCCCATGCCGCTGCAGATCTGCATTCTGGAAACAGACATTCTCCGCCCCGAACTGGTCGACCAATACCAAGGCTACGGCCGCATGTTCGAGCGCCTGTTCGCCAACCAGCCGCTCGCTGCCGAATTCGTCGTCTACAACGTCATGGAGGGCAACTACCCGCCAGACAGCGAGCGCTATGACGCCTACCTGGTCACCGGCAGCAAGGCCGATTCCTTCGGGACCGACCCGTGGATCGCCACGCTCAAGACCTACCTGCTGGACCGTTATGCCCGCGGCGACAAACTGCTGGGTGTGTGCTTCGGCCACCAGTTGCTGGCGCTGCTGCTGGGCGGCAACACCGAGCGTGCCACCCAGGGCTGGGGTGTGGGCATCCACCGCTACCAGATGGCGCACAAGCCGGCCTGGATGAGCCCGGCACTGGACGACCTGACGCTGCTGATCAGCCACCAGGACCAGGTCACCAAATTGCCGGAGAACGCCACGCTGCTGGCCTCCAGCGAATTCTGCCCGATCGCCGCCTACTGCATCGACGACCAGGTTCTGTGCTTCCAGGGCCACCCGGAATTCATCCACGACTATTCCCGTGCCCTGCTGGACATCCGCCAGCAGCACATCGGCGAGTCGATATATCGCCAGGGCGTCGACAGCCTGCAGCACGACCACCAGGGCCACACCGTGGCCGAGTGGATGATGCGCTTCGTGGCCCACGGCCGTTCCGGCGAAACCGCCTGAGGCGTACAGCCGACATGAAAAGCCCCGCTTATGCGGGGCTTTTTTGTGGGCACTGTTTCAGGGTGGGTTCAGGGATGCAGGGCCGTCGGCAGTTGTCGCGGCTGAAGCCCCTCCCACAGGGAGCGGCGCTCCGGCGTGTCGCTTACAACCAGCCGTAGTGTTTGAAGCTGGCGTACAGGCCCACGCAGCCGGTGGTGATGATGCCGAGCACGGCGAAGTAGCCGTACTGCCAGGTCAGTTCCGGCATGTTCTGGAAGTTCATCCCGTAGATCCCGGCCACGGCCGTGGGGAAGGCGAGGATGGCCGCCCAGGCGGCGAACTTGCGCTGCGTATTGCTCTGGCGTGACGACTCCAGCAGCAGGCCGATCTCGATGGCGTGGTCGGCCATTTCGCGCAGGGCGGTGAGGTCCTCCAGCAGCCGGTTGACGTGAATCGCCACGTCGCGGAAGTACGGCCGCATGTTCTTGTCGATAAAGGGGAAGTCCAGGCGCTGCAGCTCCTGGCAGATCTCCGCCAGCGGCCCGATGTAGCGACGCAGCCGCAGCAGGTCACGGCGCAGGCCCTGGATGCGCTCGGCATCCGCCTGGGTCAGCGGGCGGGTAAGGACGTCCTGCTCGACGCTTTCCAGCTCGGCGTAGTACTCATCCATCAGCGGCCGGTAGTTCTCGATCACGAAGGCCAGCAACGCGTACAGCACGAAGTCTTCGCCGTGCTCCAGCAGCAGTGGGCGGGCCTCGCAGCGCTGGCGCACCTGGGAGTAGGGCGCCGATTCGCCGTAGCGGGCGCTGATGATGTAGCCATTGCCGGCGAACAGCTGGGTCTCGACGAAGGCCAGCTCGCCGTCGAGCTTGATCGGCGAATAGAGCACCAGGAACAGCGCATCGCCAAAGGTCTCCAGTTTGGGCCGGGTATGGCGCACCAGCGCATCCTCCAGCGCCAGCTCGTGCAGGTCGTACTGGCGCTGCAGGTTGGTCAGCTCTTCCGTGCCCGGGTCGTGCAGGCCGATCCACACGAAATGCCCGGGTTTCTTCGACCACTCCTTGCCTTCGTCCAGCTGGATATCGGTGACTTTCTTGCCTTGGGCGTAAACAGCGGCAGCGACGACATGACCCATGGTGGGTTCCTTCTTCTGATCGACTCGGGAGCGCAGCGGCACCCTGTAGCTCAGAGTGTCGTTGCAGGCGGCGAGTTCTTCCAGAGGTGCGGCTGTTTTGGCCGTCTACGCGGCGAGTAATGGCCAGGTCGTAGTGTGGATCACGCTTCACCGATCCACCACTGGCGCGTGGTGATGGCAGGGTGGAGGCGAAGAGCGACATCCACCCTGCGGCGGTACGGCAAGCGCTCGCGGGCAAGTCCGCTCCAACAGAGGCAGTTGTCTTGCGGAGATCGCGCAGCGCCTGGATCAAGGCGCCGCACGCGGTGGAGGTGATTACAGCCTGGCGGGGTCAGGCCACGGACGGGACGCCGTAGGCCTCGGCCAGCTCCTGGTCCATGGTGCTGATGCACTGCTGCATCTGCGCCTGGCACTCTTCGATCAGGCGCGGCATGTCGTCCAGGGTCAGCCCGGCGGTGGGAATGGCTGGCAGCGAGCGAATCATCACATTGCCGCTGTTCCAACGATTCAGGCGGATGCGCCGGGTATAGTTGCTGACGCACACCGGAATGATCGGTACGCCGGCGGCGATCGCCATCTGGAATGCCCCTTTCTTGAACGGCAGCAGCTCGTCGCTGGGGTTGCGCGTGCCTTCAGGGAAGACCCAGATCGAGGTGTCCTTGTTGCGCAGGGTGTCGGTGGTGGTCAGCATCGACTGCTTGGCGCGCTTGGCATTGCCGCGGTCGATCAGCACGTTACCCGCCAGCCAGTAGAGCTGGCCGAAGAACGGCACCCACTTCAGGCTCTTCTTGCCGATGCTCACCGTGCGGTGCGGTACCACACGACCCAGCACATACAGGTCGTAGTTGGACTGGTGGTTGGCCACGATCACGCAGCTGCGCTCGTGCTCCAGCAGCGGCTTGACGTCGGTCTTCAGGTTCAGGCGCAGCAGCCACAACCCGGGGAGCGAGTAGAGGCGGGCGCACAGCCGGCTGTTGTCCGGGTTGAAGGGACGGCACAAGCCCAGCAGCAAGCCGAGAGTGCCAGCAATGACGAAGTGCACCGCCATGGCCAACATGCGCAAGAGGAAAAGCATCTGGTACGCCCGTCATAGACAAAAAGGCGCGCAGTGTACGGGTGTGCACTCTCGGCGGCAATCGCCGCCGATCAGCGTCGTTTATCAAAAAATGTCCGGACATTTCAGGCGTTTGACGGCGCTAGGTCGCACCATGATCCAAAGCCCTGCCATTCCACAGATTCCCACCCCACGGACCCGTAGCTTGGATCGAGCAAAGCGACACCCGAGAGCGTCACCACAACCACCCCGTGAGGCGCCACACCGTGTAGGAGCGGCCTTGGCCGCGAGCTCTGGCTGTCTGCTTCTATGCCGCATCCCGGAAAAGCTCGCGGGCAAGCCCGCTCCTACGTGGGATGTGAAGAGCGTACAGCCTGTAGCCTGGGTCGAGCGAAGCGACACCCGGGAGCGTCATCACAACCACCCCGTGAGGCGCCACACCTGTAGGAGGGGCTTTAGCCGCGAGCTCTGGCTGTCTGCTTCTATGCCGCTTCCCGGAAAAGCTCGCGGGCAAGCCCGCTCCTACATAAAGGGTGCATAAACGAAAACGCCCGATGCAATGCACAGGGCGTTTCGGATGTAGCAGCTTGCCCCAAGCGAGGCAGCAGGGCGGTCAGACGGCGTGCTGCTTATCCAGCTCGATGGCTGCGTCCAGGGTCTCGAGTAGCGCCTTGCGCACCTTCAACTTGGTGTTCTTGTGCGCGCTCGGGTTGATCTTCTTCATCTGCTGCGCCACGGCCAGGGCGGTCGGCATCAGTTGTTCGGCCGGCACCACCTTGTCCAGGAAGCCGGCATCCACCGCGCTTTGCGGATCGAACATCTCGCCGTTGATCACCGAACGGTGGAAGGCCGACTTGCGCAGGCGGTCGCGGGCCAGCTCGATGCCCACGTGGTGCATGGTCATGCCGATCTGCACCTCGTTCAGGCCGATGCTGAACGGGCCGTCCACGCCGATGCGGTAGTCGCTCGACAACAGAATGAAGGCGCCCTTGGCCACGGCGTGGCCGGGGCAGGCGACGATGATCGGTTGTGGGTGAGACAGCATGCGGCGCGCCAGGGTCGAGCCGGCCGCCACCAGGTTGATCGCGTTCTGCGCGCTGGAGGTCATCACCTTCAGGTCATAACCACCGGACAGGATGCCCGGCTGGCCGGTGATGATCACGACCGCGCGGTCCTTCTCGGCCTGGTCCAGCGCCGCATTGAAGGCGGCGATCACATCGGGGGAAATCGCGTTCACCTTGCCGTTGCTGAGGGTCAGGGTGGCGATGCCATCTTCGAATTGGTAGCTGATCAGGTCGCTCATGGCGGACTCCTTGTTCTGAAGTGGAGCAGACGTTACCCACCCGCAACCCCCAGGTAAAGCGCCGTGACTGACCGGTGGGTCAGGCAAACCCGCGCCGACTATCGCCCTGATCGGCATCGTCTATTGGTCGTTCCGCCTGTCGGCGCAGTAGCGTAGCCCCCTAACGAAAGGGGAAGACCATGCACCGTAATGAAACGTGGGCCATCAGCTTGCGGGCAGGGCTGGCGGCTCTGTTGATCGCCGCCCTGGTCGGTCTGGCCAGCCACGCCCACAGCCAGAGCCCGGAAGGCGTGCTCGGCGTATTCGGCTTCAGCTTGTTCGCCTCGCTGGGCTTCCTGCTGTTCGGCCAGCGCCGCTTCGACGCCAGCCCCTCACGCACGGCGCCCGCCAACCCACCCGATGGCCAGCGAAACGCTTAAGCGCATGAATCTTTTGAAAAAAACGTTTGCCTTTGGAAAAGTGTTCGGCTAGATTAGCGCGCCTCGACAGACAGTACGCTGAATGACGAGATCCGGTGAAGTGTCCGAGCGGTTGAAGGAGCACGCCTGGAAAGTGTGTATACGAGAAATCGTATCAAGAGTTCGAATCTCTTCTTCACCGCCACTTTCGCAAAACCCCTGATGGCTCAGCCTCAGGGGTTTTTTGCTTTTCTGGTGCAGCAAAAGCCAGAAAAGCATGCGCCCACCTTATAAAGCTTCGCCTGCCCGCATCTCCGGTTACCCCTCCGACAGCACGTCGCGCTAGCGACGCTTGTGTCCATAGCTGCCGTGCCGCTTGAGCACCACCAGCGAACGGATATCACCCCAGAACACCTCCTCGGGAAAGGCCTGCTCACCGGCCATATCCAGCACCATAAAATGCGGGTGCCGATACACCCCCTCCAGCGGCAACACCACGCCGACAATCACCGCGCACTGCCAAATCGACCTGGGCTCATCCTCAAGCGTCAGCTCCAAGAGCACCCGCTTACCCAGAAGCGCTACGGCGCTGGGTGCATCGAAATCGGCCATACCTGTCTCCTTGGTAGCCTATGGTTTATCTAGAACGCGCCTAGCGCGCTTAATACTGCTGTCAGCAGGGCGTATTAGCCATGCGGCGCTTGCCGAGGTTTACAGAGTGGGTGCCACGCCTTTCATGGCCCAGGCACGGGCGGTGCCATAGGTGAGGCCGTTGCGCTCAGTCCACGATTCGACGGTTTCAACGTCCTGTTGCGGGCCTATCAGATTCGAAGGTTCCAGCTCTTCCAGTTCCATGCTCGTTCCGTCACTATTCCTGTCAATGCCAGCTATTCAGCATTGAGCTATTCAAAATGGATAGCCTTAAGGCGGATAATGCCATTGTTGATCCATATTGGATATGTCAACTATAGAACAAGTGGCTATGATTAAAGAGCGAGTTATAACTATTTTGAAAGGCTCCGGAATTCGGCTTCCTGAGCTGGAGGAGCGCACTGGCATCAGTCGCTACACCTGGAACAACCTCAAGAACACAGCGAGAAAGCGCGAAATTAAAGCAGAGGAGATCGAAGCTATCGTTAAGCTCTTTCCTCAATATGCCTTGTGGGTGGTCAGTGGCAACGTAGCACCAGAAGCAGGGCAGACAAGCCCCGAATACGATCAGGTCAATTCAAATTTGCCCAATAAAAACGCGGGATAGCGATTACAGCGGAAGTGGCTAGGCGTTGGTATTCCCGGCTGAGGACTTAAGTATTTTGAGTTCGCTAGATTTAACAAGTGTAGGTTTAAGGAAAAACATGCTATGGCTGAATTAAGTACACAACAAAATCCTATTCAATCTATGTATGCGCTATTTACTGAGGATAAGCTGCACGTTAATAGGCGCTATCAAAGAAAGCTAGTGTGGACGCTAGAAGAAAAACAGAAGCTGATTGAATCGATCCTGAAGAAATATCCTATCCCAGCAATTTTAGTGGCGGAGCGAGAGGGACAGCCTGGGGCATACGAAATTATTGATGGTCTCCAGCGCCTACATACGATTTTGTCTTTTATCGAGGCGTCATTTCCGCTGGCAGATGGAAGATATTTTAACCTTCAGCATTTTCCTACTGCAAAGGGATTGGCGGACGAGGGGCGATTTGAAGCTCCTAATACTACGTTTTTGCTAGGCCAAAAAGAAGTAAGCACAATCCTTGACTATGTGTTGTCTATATCCGTTATGCGAAATGCGACGGAGGAAGAAATAAATGATGTCTTTGATCGAATTAATACCTATGGCCATAGGTTGAGTGATCAAGAGCGCAGGCAGGCTGGAGTTCAAAATGCATTTTCCGAGATGGTGCGGGATATCGCATGCGATATGAGAGGAGATACGTCAGATCAAGTGTTGCCGCTAAAGTCAATGCCGGCGATAAGTATTGATTTGCCGATGACTAAGCATGGATATGAGGTAAGGGCGGAAGAGGTTTTTTGGGTGAATCAGGGAGTTCTAAAGTCTACTGATTTACGCGATAGCATGGATGAGCAGTGTATAGCTGATATTGCAGCGTGCATAGTTGGAGGTGAGCTCATTGAGCGCTCTAAAGATGCGCTTGATGAAATTTATCAAGCTGGGTCAGATAAAAGTAATCAACTGCTTAATGCTCTCAGCGTATATGGGGCTAATAAATTCCGTGAGGAGTTTAAGTTTTGCGTTGATGAGGTCATTACGATTTGTAATGAAGGGGTCTCTGATAAGCTTAGAAATATTCTCTTCAAGAATAGAAATACAAACGCATTTCCCTCCATATTTGCTGTGCTGTTAATAGCGCTTCATGAATTAATCGTGCTGGAAGGTAAAAAAGTTGCAAATTATGCCGGCGTTAGAAAGTCTTTGACGGATTTAAATAGTCGCCTTGAAACCTCTCGAAAAGCCACTCTTGTTGAAGAGAGGCGAAAAAATATAAACCAAATTAAAGGCTTGATTTCACCATATTTTGTCTCGGAGGATATTAGAAGCAAGATTTATGGTAATTATGCCACGACAGATATTGAAGCGACCATTAGGCGATCCGAAATTGAGCTGGCTGACTATGAGTTGAAACAAGGTTTTTTGAGTCTGGATGCTAAGCGAGGCAAGGATGATTCCGTCATACAAAAAGTTATTAATACAATATGCGGAATAGCCAACAATGGAGCCCATAAGGCAGGAAAAATAATAATTGGCGTAACTGATAAAGACTCAGATGCTGCAAGAGTTAAAGCGTTAGACGGCATTGATGCAAAGAAAGTTGGGGAGCGTTTTGTTGTCGGGGTTGCAAGAGAGGCAAAAGTCCTTGGTATTTCTACAGAGGAATATGTTTCTATTTGGAGGAATGCGATTAAGAATTCTAACCTGTCAGAGGCGTTAAAGACCTCTGTACTTTCCAATATTGACTATAATTCCTACTATGGGCTGGGTGTTATTGTGATAACCATTCAGCCCCAGAAAGAGTTGTCGTATGTCGGTGAGTATTTATACTGGCGAAATGGTGACAATACAGAGCTGGCTAGCTCAGCCAAGCAAATAGCTCAACTGGCAATTCGTTTTTAAGGTCTGGACCGGCCAAGGAAGGCTTTATGAAATCCGACTGGGACGATGCACCAGACTATCTACGCAGCAAGAAAAAGCCCAGCCCATGGAGAATGGTGGCCATCCTGGGTGTAGGTTCCGCGATTACCTGGAGCGTTATCGCGCTGTTTGCCAAACCAATCGTGATCAATGTTGGTCAGCTAAAGCAGGCGATTCACGTAGACGTCAAACTCCTGTTCAGCCAGCAACTGGCGCCACAGCCCTACAGTGAACCGGAAGAGCCTACAAGGTTGTCATCCATTTCCATCGATCCACCCGCACAACGGGCTGCATACGAGCCGGTAAGCCCGCTTCAGCCATACGCCTCGATGGCGTGGACAGAGGAAGGAAAGGCGAGGGCGATTGCCAGCTCGCAGAACGTGTTCAGTGACTAGAACTACACGCCCAAGCAGCCGGCCAGCACCTACACACCGCCCGCAGCGCATCGCATAGCCCAAGCACCCCAGCAGACGCAGCAGCGCCAGACCAGGCAGGTAAGCCACGAGCGTACATCCAAGTGGATTAAAAGCTGGAATGGCGGCACGAATTACCTGGCGGAATGGCTATCGGTAAACAACTACATCGATGGCACCAGCGTTTGAGCCTATCACCGGCGCGGATCAATCGACTACCGAGAATGCCGAAAGGCCGCCAAGCAGCACTTTCACGAACAGTGCAGGACCTAGGCCCGCTATGACAGTGACCGCAAAACACACAGTGATCGTACGAAAACGCACTATTGCTCTGCGGCGAGTAGCTTTAACCCGATAGGGTGATGAGTAAAGCCCCTATATAGGGACGGGGCTTTGCCTGTAGTGGATGGTTAGGCTTTCGGCTTGCTTGCTTTAGAGCAAGTGTAGAGGCCTGCGCCAGATTCGCTATCCAATACGAGTTCAGTGGCGGTCAGTTTAAGAATCTCAGACGATTCACTAACATTTGTTGGGAACATTTCCTGCAAGTTGAAAATTTCGTCAACTTCCGGATGAGAGACATTGACGATTTTTACATCTGTCATGGTCTGAATTAAGTACTTGCCTTGAATTTTCCAAGTGGCAGTGCCTGCTATGGAGTATTCGACTTCAGGCGCTTCGCTTGCGTAGCGAATTTTCATGATGCCGAATGAGTGGGAAGCGCCGTTGCGAACATAGGTGTCAGTCGAGCTGATGCTTGCTACAAAGTCATTTTCTTTGAAGCTGTAGTTACAGTCCCACGGCCCCAGAATATTTTGATGGTAAACATAATGCTGGGACGGCTCGCTAGAACAGCCTGTGATTACTGTAAATAGAGACAGTGCGGAAACAATTCCTTTGATTTTCAATTAAATCTCCAATTTTCCTATTGGTGCAAGTTAGGCTATGTCTCGTTAGAGATGTACGGAATGATGTCAAGATGATGCTAAAAAATCTAGGCTTTGATGACGCTTGGAGGAAGCGCGAGCCGTACTTTACCGTTCCGAAACAGCCTTAGGCTGCAGCCTATACGTTCCAATGTGGCTGCGGAGGTGAGCAAAGTATTGGTGATCAGCCGGCTTTGCGGGCTTGGAGGCGGCACCGTCAAGCAGTTCTTTGCGCAATCGCTTACGGCGGTCGTCTTTCATGGCTGCTACCTTGAATAAATTAACCTAAAAGGTTATTTTGTGCGGCATGGAAAAGCGCAAACCCCATTTCAAGCTTGAGCTGGTGAAGCAGGCCGTAGCCGACCAGCGTTATCGCTTTACCCGCGTGGCCCTGGAAGGGGGTGCTGAGCTGGGTATGGAGATGGCCGACATGCTGGCCGTCATCAGTGCCCTGAGTAGCCGCGACTTTTTCAAGAGCATGACAACCTATGCGGATCATACTACCTGGCAGGACGTTTACCGACCCGATACCGAATTCGGACAGGTCTACCTGAAGTTCACGCTGGTGGCCGATCTGCTGATCGTTTCCTTTAAGGAGAAGTGACCATGAAATGTCCAGTATGCGACGGGGCGGAACTGGTTCACGACACCCGCGATATGCCCTTCACCTACAAGGGGCAGACCACCCAAATTACTGCAGTTGTGGCTGACTGGTGCGATGCTTGTGGTGAGTCCCTGACTGGCCCGGCTGAGAGTGAGCGCGTTATGCGTGCCATGAACGAGTTTCGCCAGCAGGTGAACGCCCAGGACGGCAATCAAGAGCTGATTCGCAGTGTGCGTAAACAGTTGCGGTTGAGCCAGCGAGAAGCGGCGGAGCTGTTCGGCGGTGGCCCGAATGCGTTTTCTCGCTACGAGCGCGGCAGTACGGAAGCACCGCAACCGCTGGTGCAGTTGTTCAAGATCCTGGGCAGGCACCCGGAGTTGATCAACGAGCTGCGTGCAGGCTGAGTGGCAAAAAGGTGTCGAAATCATAGAGCCGAATAGGACGAATCGAGCTGGCGAGTGGGGCGGAAAGCCCGTAACGATTGGGTTTAGCACGAATTGAGACGCTACCGAAACAGCTTCGAATCTCCTCTTCACAGCCACGTCCGCGAGCCCCTGATGCCTCAGCTCAGGGGTTTTTGCTTTTTGGGCTCCGGCCCCAGCCTGCTGACTGTGCACCTCAATCGCCAATACCTCAGCACCGTTGTAGGCAGTTCGCGATTGGCAGATGACCCACATCACAAAATCCGACGCTGTCGGCCGTACGCGACTGATTCGAGCGCTGTTAGGTTGCGCCAGGGGTATGCGGTCTTTAGGCTGCCGCGCCGGATAACCCTGATCGAAGGACGTAAGGATGCGTATCAAGCCCCACTATCTGTTTGTACCGCTGGCGCTGTTGTTGAGCGGTTGTGACAAGGATTTTGCCACCCTCGAATTCGATACCAGGGTGCAGAACAATGCTTATCGCGTTGACGTCTCGGCAGCAAACATCATGTCGGTGTACCGGCTTCAGCTTTCCGACGTGCTGCGCAAACAAGGTATCGACCCCGAGCAGGTGGATATGCTCCTGGGGGAGAGCGGAGGCTCGACGATCGTGCTCAGCACCTCGGTGTTCAAGGAGCTTGAGGAGGCGCAAAAAGCGGCGCTGCACGATGCACTGAAGGTCATTGTCGGTGGCAGGGAACAGGCTATCGGCGTGACCTTTACGTTGCGTCCGGAGGATATGGAGACCGGGTCAGTCGAGGTGCGGGAGCAGGCCGCTGCGTTGCCGCGCGAATACACGGCCGGCCTTGGCGTGAAGGATGTGCTGATCGGTGTGAGCTATGGCCTTACCGATGTGTTGAATTCGGCGCTGGCCGGCTCCAGGCAGACGGACAGCGAGGCGTTCTGCAGTGTGAGCATGACGGTTGAACCGCAATTGCCCTTCTATGACTTACGCCTGTTCGAACGAGAGGGTAAGCCTGCCGAGGCGATGCTCACCAAGAATCTGTACACCCCTTACAGCAGGGATCACATTCCGGTTGATATCGCCGTTGATATGCCCGAGTTGCAGGCCGCGCTGGCAAGCGGAGACATGAAGATGTCGACTCAGCTGACCGGCGACACGGCTGGAGGGCGGGTGGGGAACAAGCGCGGAATCACCCAGCTGGAAATACTGATCGGCCCGCTGGGCCAGGTGAGTCACGAACAGGCCAGGGTCGAATACTTCTCGCACACGCACCTAGAGTCCAAATGCCGTGAGATGGCGGCAGCCCTGGGGCGTCCGTTCACCTACAAGATGGGTGATTCGCTGGATCGCCTGCGCAGTGTGAGTGTGTACTGACGTTGCGTTGCTAGCGGTGCGCAAGCCCTGCATTCACCTTTCACCCGTCGCAGGCTGGCCGGGACGCTGCCTGGGACATCCCATCCAGTAGCCGCTTCGATCAGCCTGCCGCTTTGGGAGCGCTGAAGGCGTGGCTCTAGTAGCCACACCCGGCGGCTACCGAGGTTTGGCTAATCAATCAATGCCGGCGAACTCAGGTGAAATTGCTGCACCGCAAACCCACCGTCCACCTCGATCAGTTGCAGGGTGATCTGAGCTTCGCCGTGCTCGTAGTGGGTGATGACGTTGTAGGTGGAGGTCACCTGTTTGCTGCCGGTGAGGCTGTAGTTGCTGGAAAGGTTGGTGAGCACCGGCTCTTCGATGCTGCGCAGGCTGCCGAGCTTTTCGAACCACTTCAGCAGTTGTGCCAGGTTTTCGTCCCGGGTCTTGGCGAGGGTGTCGGCTGCCAGCAGTCGTTTGGTGGTGTGCGTGTCCCAGGTGGATATCTGGGTGATGGCGTCTTTGATATAGGGCGCGGCCGTGGCGGAGTAGTCCGTTGTCGAGCGCATGGCGTAGAGGGCGATGGCGCCGATCAGTACCACCAGGGTAATCACGGTGCAGCCGATGATGATGAGTGTCTTTTTCACCGAAATCCTTTTCGTATCAGGGCACAAGAAGAGGGCGCCAATGTGCCACAGGCCCGTTCGGCAGGAGTAGGGCGCGGGTGTGAAGGGGGTCGAAAACTGCGGTATTCGGTCTTCGAAAATGGGCTGTCGTCACAAGCCGGTGAGCCACTGCGGGGCGCCAGAGCGGGCTTCGAGCTCCTTGGCGAAGGCGCGCTTCGGTGCTGCAGGCCACGGTTGGCGGGCGCTGCAGCCAGTAAATTCGAAATTTGCATGGCTACTATCAAGACGGGTGATTTCTGCAGGCGCGGCCGGGCGTTTAACGTTACTTCCATCAAGTCCTGGAGGTGGCCCATGCCGCACATCAACATCATGTCTGTTATCGGTTCTGCCGTACCGCCTGCGCTGCAACGCGAGGGTGTATTGGCCTGCTGGTATGTGGTCATCGACGGTGTGCAGAAGTCCGGCCCCTTTACCTCGCAGGACGCGGCGCTGGCCAGCCAGTCGATCTGGCAGTTCGAACTCGCCATGCGCCACAAGGATTTCCACGCGCTCGCCGCGTAACCGACTCTCCCTGCGCCCCCCCCTGGCGCACTTTGGCAGTCCGAGACTGCCCGTTTATTCATCGTGCTGCTCCGGCACAACCTTTGCCCGCCTTATGGCGGGCTTTTCTTTTGTGCCCGGGAAAGCAGGCGCAAGCGCTACACTGCGCGTTTTTGGCGATGGGTGTGCCCGAGTGAAGTGGGACATTTTCTGCAGCGTGGTCGATAACTACGGTGATATCGGCGTGACCTGGCGGCTGGCCCGGCAACTGGCGAGCGAGCAGGGGGCGGCGGTGCGCCTGTGGGTCGACGACCTGGCAGCGTTCGCGGCGATCTGCCCGCAGGCGGACCCGGCAGCCGAGCAGCAGGTGGTGCTGGGTGTCGAGGTGCGGCACTGGCCCCGCGATTGGCAGGCGGCCGAGCCGGCGGACGTGGTGATCGAGGCCTTCGCCTGTGAGTTGCCACCGGCCTATGTAGCGGCCATGGCGGCGCGGGCGCAGAAGGTGCTGTGGCTGAACCTGGAGTACCTGAGTGCCGAGGACTGGGTCGAAGGCTGCCATGGCCTGCCGTCGTTACAATCGAACGGTTTGCAGAAGTTTTTCTTCTTTCCCGGGTTTACCGCGGGCAGCGGCGGGCTGCTGCGTGAGGGCGACCTGCTGGCCAGGCGCGAGGCATTCCAGGCGGACGATGCAGCGGTTTGGCAGTTCCTGCAGACGCTGGGCGTCACGCCAGTTGCCGGCGCGCGACGGATCTCGCTGTTCGCCTACGAAAACGCGGCGCTGGCCAGTTGGCTGGGCGCGCTGGCGGCGGACGCTCAGCCCACCCAGTTGTTGGTGCCTGAAGGGCGGATCGTGGCCGAGCTGCAGCGCTGGCTCGGTGTGACCGCGATCAAGGCGGGGGATTGCGTGCAACGCGGCCAGTTGCAGGTGCAAGTGCTGCCCTTCATGCGCCAGGAGCAGTACGACCTGTTGCTGTGGAGCTGCGATTTCAATGCGGTGCGCGGGGAGGATTCGTTCCTGCGGGCGCAGTGGGCAGGGCAGCCGCTGCTCTGGCACATCTATCAGCAGGCGGAAGGGGCGCACTGGGACAAGCTGGATGCGTTTCTCGACCTGTATATAGAGGGATTGTCGGCTGAAGCAGGAGCGGTGTTACGTGCCTTGTGGCACGCCTGGAATGCTGGCGAGGACATGGCGCCGGGCTGGGCGGCGGTGCAGCAGGTGTGGCCGGAACTGGCCGAACACAGCCAGCGGTGGGCTCTGGAACGGGCTTCACAGGCCGATCTTGCCACGGCGCTGGTGCAGTTTTACCGAAATTGGCTATCATACGCGGCCTAGATTCTGTACCTCCCGTCTAATTCGGATATTCGTATGAAAACCGCACAAGAAATGAAGCCCAACAGCGTGGCCCTGATCGACGGCCACCCATGGCTGATCCAGAAGGCTGAATTCACCAAGTCCGGCCGTAACAGCGCCATCGTCAAGATGAAGCTGAAGAACCTGCTGAACGGCTCCAAGACCGAGACCGTTTACAAAGCCGACGACAAGATGGAGCCGGTGATCCTCGAGCGTAAGGAAGTAACCCTGTCCTACGTCAGCGGTGAGGACTACGTGTTCATGGACCCGGAGTACAACTCCTATGAGCTGCGCGCCGAAGACCTGGAAAGCGTTCTGCCGTACATCGTCGATGGCATGACTGACGTCTGCGAAGCCGTTTTCTTCGAAGGCAAAGTGGTTTCGGTCGACCTGCCGACCACCATCATCCGCCAGATCACCTACACCGAGAACTCCGCCCGTGGCGACACCTCCGGCAAGGTCATGAAGACTGCCAAGCTGGCCAACGGTACCGAGATCAAAGTCGCTGACTTCTGCAACATCGACGACTGGATCGAAATCGATACCCGCACCGGCGAGTACAAGTCCCGCGCCAAAGCCCCGGTTTAATCACCCGGCTTTTGCAGCGAGCAGAAAGCCCGACCTCGGTCGGGCTTTTTTATACCCCCAGCCCTAGCACAAGGATGTTTGCATGATTGACCCGAACAACCCCTACCAGGCCCCTCAGGCCGCGCTGAACGAACACGTCCCCGGTGAATTGCCGCATGCGTCGCGCGGTGCGCGGCTGGGTGCCGTGATCATCGACACGGTGCTGCTGATGGCCATCACGGGGCCGATTTCCTATTTCAACGGCGATTTCGAGCGGATTGCCCAGGGCGTGGTGCCGAGCCTGTGGGAACAGGTGCTGAACCTGGTACTGGGGATGGCGATATTCATGCTGATCAACGGCGCGTGGCTCAAGCGCTACGGCCAGACAGTCGGCAAGCGTATCTGCAAGGTGCGTATCGTCACGATGCAGGGCCAGATACCGGACCTGCCCGGTCTGGTGCTCAAACGCTACGTCAGCGTGTGGCTGCTGACCCTCATCCCGACACTGGGCGGCCTGCTGTGCGTCATCAACTACCTGTTCATCTTCCGCCGCGACCGCCGCTGCGTGCACGACCACCTCGCCGGCACCCGGGTGGTGCCGGCCGAGTAATCAGGCTGCCCTGACCGGTCCACAGCGCGTCCCGTAGGGTGGATGACGCTTCATCCATCCACCGTGCATGGCTAACCGGTGGTGGATGAAAAGAGCGTCATCCACCCTACGGGCTGCCCGTGTTCGTGGGGTGGTTGAGCGTGTGATACCCGTCTGTGGCTTCGTGGGTGACGCGGAGCGTCACGAGATGCATGCCCACGCGGAGCGTGGGAACGATCAAATGTGGCGTGTGCCCGTAGGGTGGATGACGCTTCATCCATCCACCGTGCATGGCTAACCGATTGGTGGATGAAAAGAGCGTCATCCACCCTACGCGTTGCCGTGTTCGTAGCCTGGGTGGAGCGTAGCGATACCCGGGGGCGGCAGTGGCTTCAGCCCAGGCTGGCCTGCAAGGCCTGGTCCCAGGGCGGTGGGAAGCCGAAGCGTTGTTTCAGGAAGCTCAGCAGCAGGCGGGCGCGGGGGCTGCCTTCGCGTTCCAGGCGCAGGGCGTAGATGCTGCTGGGTTCGGCCGGTGGCATGCCGTTTTCGCAGAACAGCGGCACCAGCTCGCCGCGCAGCAGGTGTTCGCTGCTCATCCAGGTGGGCAGGTGGGCGATGCCCAGGCCTGCGACCGCGCTGAACAGCAGGGTTTCGGCGTTGTTGGTAGTCATGCGCAGGCGCTTGGGTTTGCACAGCTGCAGCTTGCCGTCGACCTCGAAGCGCCAGGCGTAGGGCGGGGCGAGGCTGGCCCAGTCGAGGCCGTCGTGTTGCTCCAGTTCCAGCGGGCTGCGCGGGATGCCGCGGCGGCGCAGGTAGTCCGGGCTGGCGCAGACGATGCGGGTCATCGACGCCAGCGGCGTGGCCACCAAGCGGCTGTCGGGCAGCGGGCCGATGCGCACCACTAGGTCGACTTCGCCCAGGTTTTCCCCCTTGAGGTCGATGAAGCTGTCGATCAACCGTAACTGCACATCCAGCCCCGGGTTGGCGCTGAGGAAGTCGGCGATGGCCGGGCCCAGGTGACGTCGACCGAACGGATTCGGGGCGTCGATGCGAATCAGGCCTTCCGGCGCACTGCTCAGGGACACCGCTTCGGCTCTGGCCAAGTGCAGCTCGGCCAGGATGCGCCGGGCCCGTTCGGCGAAGGCCAGGCCCGCCGGCGTCACGCGCACGGCGTGGGTGGTGCGGCTGAACAGGCTGCTGCCGATGGCGCGCTCCAGCGCGTCGATCCGGCGTGCCACCGCCGACGGGGTGAGCGGGTGGCGACGCGCGGCGGCGGAGAAGCTGCCGGCCTCCAGCACATCGAGAAAGAGTTCCAGCTGATCGGTCAGGGCGTCGGGGTTCATGCAGGTTTCGCTTGTGCGTTGAGCGCATAGCCATTGTGCGCTGCTGTGCGTTTCCATGCTAGCGCCACCGGCTTAGCATGCGCGGCATCGAAGCTGGAGCCCGCTATGAATCTGATCGACATTGCATTGAACCTGGTCCTTGGGGCCTTTCTCGGCACCCTGGGCGGGCTGTTTGGCATCGGCGGCGGGCTGATCGCGATCCCTGCGCTGGGGGTGCTGTTCGGCCTCGACCAGCAATTGGCCCAGGGCACCGCCCTGGTGATGGTGGTACCGAACGTGCTGCTGGCCCTGTGGCGCTACCACCAGCGCAACCGCATCGATGTGCGCCATGCCCTGACCCTGGGCATCACCAGTTTCGCGTTCGCCCTATTGGGCGCTGGCTGGGCGGTGAACGTGGACGCCGAACGCATGCGCATGGCGTTCGTCGCCTTCCTGGTGGCCCTGGCGGCGTACAACTTTTCCCGGGTGTATTTCCGCCCGTCCGCAGGCGGCACCGAGCTGCGCTACCCCTGGCCGTGGCTGGGGGCGCTCGGCAGCTTCGCCGGTTTGCTCGGTGGCTTGTTCGGGGTGGGCGGGGCGGTACTGGCCACGCCGGTGCTGACCAGTGTGTTCGGCACCACCCAGGTGGTTGCCCAAGGCTTGTCGCTGGCCCTGGCGGCGCCGAGTACCGGCGTGACCCTGGCCACCTATGCGCTGCACGACCACGTTGATTGGGCGCTGGCCGTGCCCCTGGCGGTCGGCGGCCTGCTGAGTATCAGCTGGGGCGTGAAGTTCGCCCATGCCTTGCCGGAGCGCCTGTTGCGCGCGCTGTTCGCCGGTTTCCTGCTGCTCTGCGCGGTGCTGCTCGGCCTTAAAGTCTGAAGCCTTCGACGATGTGCTCGGCCAGGGTTTCGGTCACGGGCGAGCGGCGCTGTTCGTTGCGCAGCAGCACGATGCTGGCCGAGGGCATCGTCGGCAACCCATCGGCCTCGCCAAGGAGGCGCATGTCCGGGGTGATCAGGCTTTGCAATTGGGCCGTCACGGCCAGGCCGGCGCTGACCACCGCCATGATCGCCGACAGGCTCGGGCTGGTGTAGGCGATGCGGTATTCGCGCTCCATGGCGTCTAGCGCGTTGCAGGCCCAGGAGCGGCAGAAACAGTGGGAGTTGAACATCGCCAGCGGCAGCGGTTCCTGCTCGTGGGGGCTGAAGCCCTGGGCCTCGGCCCAGACGATGCGTTCCTGGCGCAGCAGCTGGCCGATCTCGGTGCCCGGCTCGCGGGTGACGATGGTCAGGTCGAGGTCCTGACGTTGCAGCAGCATGAACGACGGCTCGCAGTGCAGTTCCACCTGCACCAGCGGGTAGGCCTGGGCGAAGCGCGAGAGAATGCCCGGCATGAAGCGCATCACGTAGTCATCCGGCGTGCCGATGCGCACGGCACCAACCATGTGCGGCTCGCGCAGGGTGGTGATCACCTCGCCATGCAGCTTGAGGATGCGCCGCGCATAACCCAGCAGCACCTGACCCTCCGCCGTAAGGCTGACCTGGCGCCCCTCGCGCTGGAACAGCGGGCGCTGCATCACGTCCTCTTCCAAGCGCTTCATCTGCATGCTCACCGCCGACTGGGTGCGGTTCACCACCTCTGCGGCGCGGGTGAAGCCGCCGTGGTCGGCAATGGCGACGAAGGTGCGGAGTAGTTCGCTGTCGATGCTGGGGTAGTGGGCCATTCATCAATCTCTGAGATGGACTGCATAAGAAACATTCGTTGGTTTGATCTTATGCCCAGCGCGAGACTGTCGCCAATCCCCACAGGAGGGCGACATGATGAAAGGTCAGAAAGGGTATGCGATAGCCGGTGCGATGCCCCGTCAGGTGGCAAGCCTGGGCGGGCTGCTGCGGATGATCGGGCGCCAGCTCATGCGCTGGCAGCAATTGATGAAGGAGCGTCGGCAACTGGCAGCGTTGAGTGACGGTGCGCTGAAGGACATGGGTTTGAGCCGTGCCGATGTGTTGCAGGAAAGCGAGCGGCCGTTCTGGGATGACCCGCTGCGTCGTCCGTGAAGGGTGGCGAGCGCGAAGCGATGCCCCGGGTATCGCTTCGCTCAACCCAGGCTACGGGCAGGGGTGATCGGCGAGGTGCCTACCCATCTCCGCTGACATCCCTTAGGGTGGGGCAACGGTTCAAGGAATGTACGGATGCCCACCGACAATTCACTCTCCCTCAAGCAGGCCCGCGCCCTTGCATTGGCGGCCCAGGGCTTCGGCCGGCCGCCCCGTGGCGCGCCGGGTGCCTTGCAGGTCAACCGGATGATCGAACGCCTGGGGCTGCTGCAGATCGATTCGGTGAACGCCCTGGTGCGGTCCCACTACCTGCCGCTGTTTTCCCGCCTGGGCGCCTACGACCGGACGCTGCTCGAAAGCGCTGCCTGGAGTCAGGGACGCAAACGCACGCTGTTCGAGTACTGGGGGCACGAAGCCTCGCTGCTGCCATGGAGCGCCTATGCGCTGCTGGGCTGGCGCATGCAGCGGGCCCGTGAGGGGCAGGGCATCTACAGGCAACTGGCGCAGTTTGGCCGGGAGCAGCAGCCGCTGATTCGCCGGATCGTGCAGGCCGTGCGCGAGCAGGGCGCCCTGGGGGCGGGCAGCCTGGGGCAGGAAGGGCGCACGGGCTCCTGGTGGGGCTGGAGCGCGGAGAAGCATGCGTTGGAATGGCTGTTCGCGGCGGGCGAGGTCACGGTGGCCGGGCGCCGGGGCTTCGAGCGGCTGTACGACCTGCCGGAGCGGGTGGTGCCGAGGGCGGTGCTGGAGCAGCCGCCGCTGGAAGCCGCCGAGGCCCAGCGCCGCCTGATGCTGCTGGCCGCCGATGCCCTGGGCGTCGCCACGGAGAAGGACCTGCGCGACTACTACCGCCTCGATGCCCGCGACAGCCAGGCGCGCCTGCTGGAATTGCTGGAGGCCGGTGAGCTGCAGAAGGTCCAGGTGCAGGGGTGGGTGCAGCCGGCCTATTGCCGGGGCACGCCGCGCATCCCGCGCAAGGTGAATGCGAGCGTCTTGCTGTCGCCGTTCGACTCGCTGATCTGGGAGCGGGCGCGGACCGAGCGGCTGTTCGACTTCCATTACCGGCTGGAGATCTACACGCCCCAGCACAAGCGGGTGTACGGCTACTACGTGCTGCCCTTTCTGCATGACGGTCGGCTGGTGGCGCGCCTCGACCTGCGGGCCGAGCGCGCCCGGAAGCGGCTGGTGGTGCATGCGCTGCACGGCGAACACCAGAACCTGGACGACGCCTGCCTCGCTGCCATGGCGGACAACCTGCAGGCCATGGCCGGCTGGCTGGGCTTGGCTGACGTACAGATCAACTGCCCGAGCCAGGATGCGCAGCGCCTGCAGGCGCTGTTGCGGGCGATCAAAGCGTTGTAGGAGGGGCTTTAGCCGCGAGCTTTTCAATGCCTTGAGACGCTGTCGCGGCTGAAGCCCTTCCCACGATGGCGTCATGGCCCGAAATGGCGTTCTTTCATGGGGATGGCTTTTGTTTTCAGCACCGTAGGGCCGCTAGGAGGGAAGCTACGCGCTGATGAAGGCGACCAACCTGTAGGAGCGGCCTTGGCCGCGAGCTCGGCGGTTCGTGCCTTATAGCGCCGTATCAGCTCGATAAGGGGCTCGCGGGCAATCGGAATGCCGCCCAGCCGCTCCTACGGGAAGCACCGCGCTCGAGCGTGCCGTAGGGTGGAAAACCGCAACGCGTTTTCCACCAAGGTCTTCTGAGCCTAACGGCTTGATGGATGAAAAGAGCGTCATCCACCCTACGGGAAAGCATGTGCGAGCTGATGGGTGTTCGACTTGCGCCCGGCGGTGTACTGCTCGGCGCTTTGGAGCGGCACGCTGGCGCGGCTTCCGCTACAATGCGCGCCGAATTCGACTTGCCCCGAGAGTTACCCATGTCCGCTTGCCAGACCCCGATCATCGTTGCCTTGGATTTCCCGACCCGTGATGCCGCCCTGGCGCTGGCCGATCAGCTCGATCCCAAGCTGTGCCGGGTCAAGGTGGGTAAGGAGCTGTTCACCAGCTGTGCCTCGGAAATCGTCACCACCCTGCGTGACAAGGGCTTCGAGGTGTTCCTTGACCTTAAATTCCACGACATCCCCAACACCACGGCGATGGCGGTCAAGGCCGCTGCCGAGATGGGCGTGTGGATGGTCAACGTGCACTGCTCCGGCGGCCTGCGCATGATGGCGGCCTGCCGCGAGACCCTGGACAAGTTCAACGGCCCCAAGCCGCTGCTGATCGGCGTGACCGTGCTGACCAGCATGGAGCGCGAAGACCTGGTCGGCATCGGCCTGGACGTCGAGCCCCAGGAGCAGGTGCTGCGCCTGGCCGAGCTGGCGTCCCGCGCCGGCATGGACGGTCTGGTTTGCTCGGCGCAGGAAGCCACGGCGCTGAAGATCGCCCAGCCGCGCCTGCAACTGGTCACCCCGGGGATTCGCCCGGCCGGCAGCGCCCAGGATGACCAGCGCCGCATTCTCACCCCGCGCCAGGCCCTGGATGCCGGTTCCGACTACCTGGTGATCGGCCGCCCGATCAGCCAGGCCGCCAGCCCGTCCCAGGCCCTGGCCGCTGTCGTGGCGGAGCTGGCGTAAGCACGCCGCACCGCCTTCGTTCTTGCTGATTCAGGTTTCCACCATGCATCCCGCTGCAGAAGATTCTCCGCTGGGCAAATCCAGCGAATACGTCTCCACCTACACGCCGTCGCTGCTGTTCCCCATTCCGCGTGCCGCGAAGTGGGCCGAGCTGGGCCTGACGGCTAGCACCTTGCCGTACCAAGGCGTGGATTACTGGAACTGCTTCGAGCTGTCCTGGCTGCTGCCGTCGGGCAAGCCGGTGGTGGCCATCGGCGAGTTCGCGATTCCGGCGGATTCGCCGAACATCATCGAGTCGAAGTCGTTCAAGCTGTACCTCAACTCGCTGAACCAGACGGTGTTCGCCGACGTGGCCGAGCTGGAAGCCGTGCTGCGCAAGGACCTGTCCGCCGCGGCCGGCAAGCCGGTCGGGGTGCGGGTGCGCAGCCTGGATGAGGTGGCGCGGGACGGCGTGGCCACGCTGCCAGGCGTCTGCATCGATGACCTCGACGTGAGCATCAGCAACTACGCCCAGCCGCAGCCCGAGCTGCTGCGCTGCGACGCCGGGCGCGTGGTGGAGGAAAGCCTCTACAGCCACCTGCTGAAGTCCAACTGCCCAGTCACCGGCCAGCCGGACTGGGGCACGGTGGTGGTGCAATACCGTGGGCCGGCACTCGATCCCGCCAGCCTGCTGGCCTACCTGGTGAGCTTCCGCCAGCACGCGGACTTTCACGAGCAGTGCGTGGAGCGGATCTTCCTCGACCTGCAGCGCCTGCTGCAGCCACAAGCGCTGACGGTATACGCGCGCTACGTGCGCCGTGGCGGGCTGGACATCAATCCCTACCGCAGCACCGCGGCCGTCGAGACCGACAACCGGCGACTGGTGCGCCAGTAATGAAAAACCCCGGCCATTGCCGGGGTTTTTTATGAGCGCATGCCACGCCGGGGTATCAGATCCCCATGTTGGCCAGGCTCTGCATGATGTTGCGCAGCGTGCCGGCCAGGGTGGGGTGGCTGGCTTCGAAGCGCTCCACTGCCAGGTTGACGCCATCGATCAGCGTGGCGTTTGGCGAGGCGGCAGCCTGTTGCGCCAGTTGCAGTTCGATCTCCTGGGTGAGGACGAACAGCGATGCCCGTTCTTCCTCACTGAGCGGTGGGTCCTGGGCCAGTTGGTTGCGCAGGTCATCCAACTGCTGCTGCAGACGGTTTGCAGGCATAAGGCTCTCCCTTTACTGATAGGCAAAAGCATTGACCTTGCGCGGCGGCGAAAAGTCCATGCCGTGCCTTCAGGTTAATCCAAGCGGTGCTGCTTTGCCTGTCGTGGATCAAGCGATCAGCAGCCGCTCGAGCCGTAGGTAGAAGTGCTCAAGGGGCGGGGTGCGCATGGCCGGGTCCTTGCCCAGGTCGTCCAGGCGGCGCAGGGTTAGGGCGTCCTGAGCGAAGGGTGCACGCAGGAAGGCCTCTGCTTCGCGGTCGTCGAACGGACCGCCCTGCAAGGCCAGGCTGTGCCGGGATGCCTGGGACAGGCCAGCCTGGTACTGCACATCGACCGCGCACAGGTAGCGCTTGGCGGCCACGTGCAGGCGAATGGGTTGCCAGACCGCTTCGGGCAACACATCGCGTAACAGATTGGCCGCGTGTTCCTGGTGGCGCAGGTCGTGCTGGTCAATGTCATCCGGCGTTTCGTAGAGGTGGCCGATGTCGTGCAAGAGTGCTGCGATGATCATGGAATCACTGCAGCCCGAGCGCTCGGCCAGGGTCGCGCACTGCAACGCGTGCTGGGTCTGGCTGATGGCTTCGCCATAGGGCTCGTTGCCGTGGCTGGCGAAGCGTCCGGCGAGCTGGGCGATAAAGGGATGGGTCATGGTTTTTCGCCCTTGTGTCGTCGGGCGGCCAGGTCATCCAGGCATGGGCCCAGGTCCAGCAGGTGGTCGATGACCGAATGCACGCCCAGGCGGTAGAGGGCCAGGGTGGCCTGGGTGCGCAACTGGTCGCGTTCCTCGGTGGGCAGGGCCTCCCAGTCCGCCGGTGCCTGGCCGCACAGCGGACCGCAGGCGGCCAGGCCGACGGTCCACAGACCGGCCTTGAGCCCTGCCTCCAGCAAGCGGGGTTCGCCACTGATCAGCACGCAGCCGTCGAGCCGGTCGACCTGCAATTCCTTGAGCGCCTGCCAGCAGGCATCGGGCGCCGGCCATGGGCGGCACTGCTGGTTGCTGGCCGCCGGCAGCCAGGCGGGCAGGGCACTGGCCAGGCTTACGCTGGCATCGCGGGGCAACTCGTCGAGCCAGGCACAGGGCACCTGTTGCGCGTGTTGCTGGTGCAGGACATCGAGCGCGCCTGGTGTGGCCTCGGCATGCTCCGCCGCCACCTCGATCAGGGTCTGTTCGAAGGCCTGGCGCTCCTTGGCGCTGGGCGCGCGGCCGAGCACCTGTTCCAGGCTGGCGGCCGCGCCGCGATGATCCGGGTAGCGGCGCTGCAACGCCACGGGCACGCTGCGTGCGCCGAAGTCCACCAGGCAACCCGACAGGCCGAACAGCAGAGCGGTAAAGGCGGGCGGTGCGTAGGGCTCGGTCATGGTCGGCATCCTGGAAAATGGTCTAGTCCAGCTTAAAGGCCGAGGATGACAGGCCGATGACCGCCGGGTGACAGCTGCGACCTGTGATGGCGGGCTCACTATTGGCTCATGATCGCGAGGCGTTTTGTCCGCTATGCTGCCTATTCAGGTGGCTCAGGCCTTATACTGCGCGCCGTGATGGTGTCATGGCGCCATGATTCGATTCGCTCAAGGAGACTGTAATGCGTGTAATGGGTGTGAGCTGGCTCGACCGCCTGAGCCGACTGGTTGCCTGTGCCAGCCTGGTGCTGCTGCCTGCCGTGGCGCAAGCCGCCGAGGAAGATCCGTGGGAAGGCTTCAACCGGGCGATGTTCCGCTTCAACGATACCCTCGACACCTACGCGCTCAAGCCGCTGGCCCAGGGTTACCAGACCGTCACCCCGAAATTCCTGGAAGACGGCGTGCACAACGTCTTCGGTAACCTGGGCGATGTCGGCAACCTGGCCAACAACCTGCTGCAGGGCAAGATCCATGACGCCGGCGTGGACACCAGCCGCCTGCTACTGAACACCACCATCGGCGTGCTCGGCTTCTTCGATGTCGCCAAGCAGATGGGCCTGAACAAGACCGACGAAGACTTCGGCCAGACCCTGGGCGTCTGGGGTCTGGACAGCGGCCCGTACCTGGTGCTGCCATTCCTCGGCCCAAGCTCGGTGCGTGACGCCGCCGGCCGCCTGCCGGATTCGCTGCTCGAGCCTTACCCGTACATGGACCACGTGCCGACCCGCAACGTGACCCGTGGCGTGGACGTGGTGGACACCCGTGCCAGCCTGCTGTCGGCCGAGAAGCTGATCAGCGGCGACAAGTACATCTTCATCCGCAATGCCTACCTGCAGAATCGTGAGTTCCGGGTCAAGGACGGCGATGTCGAAGACGACTTCTAAGTCGTCGAGCAAATAAAAAAGGCGGCCTGCGGGCCGCCTTTTTTGTGTCTGAATGTCAGCGCTCAGGTCATCGAAATGATGGTCAGGCCGATGGTCTGGCGGCCACCGTCCAGGGCCGCGACACGCACCACCTCGGCTTCGGCTTCCAGCCCCTTGAGGGCGTCATGTTCGGAGGGGATGTGCACGCGAACCTTGTCGCCCGTGTTCAGGGCGCTTTCGGCTTCGAGCTGCATGCCGGTGCTCGACAGGTCGAGGCACAGGGCGGGAATCTCCCGGCCGGCGTGGTGCAGCGTGACCGGCGTTTCCAGCCGCATGCGGATGTAATCGCGCTTTTCACTGTAATCGCGATCGCTTTGGCTCATTGGCGCTATCCTCTTTGTTATAGGGGCTCTCCAGCGGCTCTTATAACCTTCGCTGATTTCGGGTGTAAAGTCGTGTTACGACGATCGGCGTACGCTTGAATCGAGGTACGGATGGGAGTACCGTCTGCGCCTTAACGCGAATCGAGTAGGCGCGCTCAGGCTTGGCCTGGCGTTTACGTCAACCATCCCCGGCGCAGTTTGCCTGGATATCCCATGCACAAAACCAGTGCCACGCTGCTGATAATCGATGACGACGAAGTGGTGCGCGCGAGTCTCGCGGCCTACTTGGAAGACAGTGGCTTCAACGTCCTGCAAGCCAACAATGGCCTGCAAGGCCTGGACGTGTTCAAGCGCGAGGAGCCGGATCTGGTGATCTGCGACCTGCGCATGCCGCAGGTTGACGGCCTCGAACTGATCCGCCGCATCAACGAACTGGGGGTCGATACCCCGGTGATCGTGGTGTCCGGTGCCGGCGTGATGACCGATGCGGTCGAGGCCCTGCGCCTGGGCGCCGCCGACTACCTGATCAAACCCCTGGAAGACCTGGCCGTGCTCGAGCACTCGGTGCGTCGCGCGCTGGATCGTGCCTTCCTGCGCCAGGAAAACCAGCGCTACCGCGACAAGCTGGAAACCGCCAACCGCGAGTTGCAGGCCAGCCTGCACCTGCTGCAGGAAGACCAGAATGCCGGTCGCCAGGTGCAGATGAACATGTTGCCGGTGACCCCCTGGGAAGAGGGCTCCCTGAAGTTCGCTCACCAGATCATCCCTTCGCTGTACCTGTCGGGGGATTTCGTCGATTACTTCCGGGTCGATGAGCGCCGCGTGGCGTTCTACCTGGCCGACGTGTCGGGCCACGGTGCGTCGTCCGCCTTCGTCACCGTGCTGCTGAAGTTCATGACCACGCGCCTGCTGTACGAGTGGCGCCGCGGCGGCACGCTGCCGGAGTTCAAGCCGTCGGACGTGCTCGGGCACATCAACCGCGGCTTGATCAACTGCAGGCTCGGCAAGCACGTGACCATGCTGGGCGGCGTGATCGATGAAGAAACCAACAGGTTGACCTACAGCATCGGTGGGCATTTGCCGCTGCCGGTGCTGTTCACGGATGGAGAGGCACGCTACCTGGAAGGGCGCGGTCTGCCGGTGGGCCTGTTCGACGAGGTCGCTTACTCCGATCACGTGCTGGAACTGCCGTCGTCGTTCAGCCTGACGTTGCTGTCCGACGGCATCCTGGATCTGCTGCCAGGTGAAACACTGCAGGAAAAAGAGACCGCGCTGCCCCAATTGGTCAGCTCGGCGGGCGGAACCCTGGATGGTTTGCGAAATGTGTTTGGGCTGGCGAATCTGGCGGATATGCCGGATGATATTGCCTTGCTGGTGTTAAGCAGGAACCTTGCATGAATCCTGGGATGAGCCCCGGTAGAATCCAATTCGCCGAACAGGACGGTACCTTTGTCCTGAAGTTTGTCGGTGAAGTGCGCCTGACATTGTGCTCGGCGCTGGATGCCACGATTGAAAAGATTTTCACCTCGCTGAACTTCTCCGCCATTGTCATCGACCTGACCGAGACACGCAGTATCGACAGCACCACCCTGGGGTTGCTGGCGAAACTGTCGATCCTCTCGCGGCAGAAAGTCGGCCTGCTGCCCACCGTGGTGACCACCCACGCGGACATTACCCGCCTGCTGCAGTCGATGGGCTTCGACCAGGTGTTCAATATCGTCGATTGCCCGGTGCCGTGCTCCGGTGCGCTGACCGACCTGCCGTCGCAGGATCAGTCCGAAGAGGTGGTGCGGGCCAAGGTGCTGGAAGCGCACCGTATTCTGATGGGCTTGAACGACTCCAATCGCGAGGCGTTCCACGACCTGGTCAGCGCCCTCGAACACCACTGACCGTCATATGCCTGTTACCTGAACCGGGGCGCCGATAAGATCGGCGCCCCGGTTTGCATTCAGGCGTTGCCCGCGAGCAGCTTTTCCAGCTTTTCCTGATCGCGTGCGAACTGGCGGATGCCTTCTGCCAGCTTTTCGGTGGCCATGGCGTCCTCGTTGAGCGCCCAGCGGAACTGGCTCTCGTCGAGGGTCTGGCGGGCTTCGCTTGCCGCACCAGGCGACAGCTTGCGCGCCAGGTTGCCCTGGTCGTCGGCCAGTTGCTGCAGCAGCTCGGGGCTGATGGTCAGGCGGTCGCAACCGGCCAGTTGTTCGATCTGGCCCAGGTTGCGGAAGCTCGCCCCCATGACGACCGTCTGGTAGTCGTTGGCCTTGTAGTAATCGTAAATGCGCGTGACCGACTGCACGCCCGGGTCCTCGGCGCCCACGTAGTCGCGGCTTTCGGCTTTCTTGTACCAGTCGTAGATACGCCCCACGAACGGCGAGATGAGAAACGCCCCGGCATCGGCGCAGGCCTGAGCCTGGGCGAAGGAGAAGAGCAGGGTGAGGTTGGTCTGCACGCCGGCCTTTTCCAGTTGCTCGGCGGCGCGGATGCCTTCCCAGGTCGAGGCGATCTTGATCAGCACGCGGTCGCGGCCGATGCCGGCCTGGTCGTACAGGTCCACCAGCCGCTCGGCGCGGCGCAGGGTAGCTTGGGTGTCGAACGAAAGACGCGCATCCACCTCGGTGGAAATACGGCCCGGAATCACCTTGAGGATCTCTTGCCCCACGGCCACGCCGAAGCGATCGCAGGCCAGGTCCAGGTCGCCCTTGCTGCTGTGCACGGCGCTCTGCAGCAGGTCGCTGTAGCGCGGCAGGGCGGCGGCCTTGAGGAGCAGGGACGGGTTGGTGGTGGCGTCGACCGGTTTCAGTCGGGCAATGGCGTCGAAGTCGCCGGTGTCGGCAACCACGGTGGTGAACTGCTTGAGTTGTTCCAGCTTGGAGGTCATGACACAGCCTTGTCGATGCAGGTGTCATGACCTTACCCGAGCTGCCGGAGCGGCTCAACTGCTGGCGGCGGGCCGGTATCAGTGGCCCTGCAGCAGGTCGGCCGCCTGGTCGAACAGGGCGAGCGGGTTGTCGGTCTTGTGGATGTCGACGGACAGCAGCTGGCGGAAGCGCCGGGCCCCCTTGAAGCCCTGGGCCAGGCCCAGCATATGGCGGGTGACGTGGTGCAGGCTGCCGCCTTCGTCCAGGTGCTGTGCGATGTAGTCGCGCATGCTCTGCATCGCCTCGAAGCGGCTGAGCACCGGCGTGTCGGTGCCGAACAGGCGGTTGTCGACCTGGGCCAGCAAATAGGGGTTGTGGTACGCCTCGCGGCCGAGCATCACACCGTCAAAGGTCTGCAGGTGTTCCTCGCAGGCCTCCAGGGTCTTGATGCCGCCGTTGAGGATGATCTCCAGGTCCGGGAAGTCCTCTTTGACCTGCGTGGCGATGTCGTAGCGCAGCGGCGGGATTTCGCGGTTTTCCTTGGGCGACAGGCCCGACAGGATGGCGATGCGCGCATGCACGGTGAAGCTGCGGCAGCCGGCGTCACGCACCTGGCCGATGAAGTCGCACAGCTCGGCATAGCTGTCGCGACCGTCGATGCCGATGCGGTGCTTCACTGTCACCGGAATGCTGACCGCGTCCTGCATGGCCTTCACGCAATCGGCCACCAGCGCCGGATGGCCCATCAGGCAGGCGCCGATCATGTTGTTCTGCACCCGGTCGCTCGGACAGCCGACGTTCAGGTTGACCTCGTTGTAGCCAGCGGCTTCGGCCAGTTTGGCGCAGGCCGCCAGGTCCGCCGGCACGCTGCCGCCCAGTTGCAGGGCCAGGGGGTATTCCGCTGCGCTGTGGCGCAGGAAGCGCGCGGTATCGCCGTGCAGCACGGCGCCGGTGGTGACCATCTCGGTGTACAGCAGGGCGTGCCGCGACAGTTGGCGCAGGAAGTAGCGGCAGTGCCGATCAGTCCAATCCATCATGGGCGCGACGCTGAAGCGGCGGGACAGAAGGGCTGGCGTAGACGGGGTGGCGGTGGATTCTGAGGGCATCGGTTCGTTCTGCAGTGCGCGCCACGGGTCAGCCTGGCGTGGCCCGTCAAGGGGCGGCACCTGGGCAAGGCCCGTGGGGCGGGATCGGGTTGCGCGAAAGCGCGGTAGTTTAACAAGAAAGCCGCAGGTGCGGCCGGCTGACTGGCAGCGGGAGGAGGGCGGAGCAGGATCAGGCGAATGCGTGGTTCGCCTGATCCCGTCCTGGGTAACGCGGGTGGCTTAGAGCGCGGAGGCGGTCTCGGCCGGTGCTTCGGTGGTTTCCGTGGCTTCTGGCTCAACCGGGACGAACGTCAGTTGCAGGCGCTCGCTGCTCCAGGCGCGGGTGCTGTTGGTCAGCTCCAGGTTGTTGTTCAGCTTCTGGCCATAGGACGGAATGATTTCCTTGAGCTTGGCTTGCCATTCCGGGGTCTGGACCTTGTCTTTGAAGGTCTTCTCCAGCAGGTGCAGCATGATCGGCGCGGCGGTCGAGGCGCCAGGCGATGCGCCGAGCAGGGCGGCGATGGAGCCGTCTGCCGAGCTGACCACTTCGGTGCCGAACTGCAGGATGCCGCCGTGCTCTTCATCCTTCTTGATGATCTGCACGCGCTGACCGGCGGTCAGCAGTTCCCAGTCTTCGTCACGGGCATTGGGGAAGTATTCGCGCAGGGTGGCCATGCGGTCATCCTGGCTCTGCATCAGTTGGCCGATCAGGTAGGTGCTCAGCGGAATGTTGTCGAGACCGGCATGGGTCATCGGCAGGAGGTTGTCGGTGGTCATCGCGCTGAACATGTCGAGCAGCGAGCCGTTTTTCAGGAACTTGGTGGAGAAGGTGGCGAACGGTCCGAACAGCAGGACCTTCTGACCATCGATCACACGGGTATCCAGGTGCGGAACGGACATGGGCGGCGAGCCGACCGAGGCTTTGCCGTACAGCTTGGCCTGGTGCTGGGCGACGATCTCCTGGTTCTTGGTGACCAGGAACTGGCCGCCCACCGGGAAGCCCGCATAGCCTTCGGCTTCTTCGATGCCGGATTTCTGCAGCAGCTTCAGCGCGCCGCCACCGGCGCCGATGAACACGAACTTGGCCTTGACGCTGGTTTCCTTGGCATCGTTGCCGAGGTCGGCCACGACCACGGTCCAGGTGCCGTCGTCATTGCGCACGATGTCGCGGACTTCGTGCTCCAGGTGCAGGTTGACGTGCTCCTTGCTGGTCAGCGAATCGACCAGTTGGCGGGTGATCTCGCCGAAGTTGACGTCGGTACCGATCGACATGCGCGTGGCGGCCAGCTTCTGGCCGGCTTCACGGCCTTCCATCACCAGGGGGACCCATTGCTTGATCTGCTCCGGATCCTCGGAGTACTCCATGCCGCGGAACAGCGAGCTGTGCTGCAGGGCCTCGTGGCGCTTCTTGAGGAAATTGACGTTGTCGTCACCCCAGACGAAGCTCATGTGCGGCACGTTGTTGATGAAGGAGGGCGGGTTGTTCAGCACTTTCTGATCGACCTGGTAGGCCCAGAACTGCTTGGAGATCTCGAAGGATTCGTTGATCGCCACGGCCTTGCTGATGTCGATGCTGCCGTCGGCCGCTTCGCTGGTGTAGTTCAGTTCGCAGAAGGCCGAGTGGCCGGTGCCGGCGTTGTTCCAGGCGTTGGAGCTTTCCAGGGCGACCTGGTCGAGGCGCTCATAGATGTCGATGCTCCAGCCGGGCTCGAGCTCGTTGAGGTAGGTGCCCAGACTTGCGCTCATGATGCCGCCGCCAATCAGCAGCACATCGACGGTTTTTTCCGGTTCAGGGTGCTTGGCGCACCCGATCACGCTCAGACAGAGGAGCGTCAGCAGGATTTTTTTCATAACAGACAGACCGTGTGAAGTTGTGTGTTGACGCGGAGGGTTGTCCACGTCGCGCGCGCGTTTCCCATGCGTACCCTGGTGGGGCAATGTGTGCAGCGACACGGTCGCTGGCTGATCGAGTGATCGCGGTGCCTATGGCCTTTGGGTCTTGTGCCCGGCTCTGAAGCGGCTTCGCTCACGGTAATGGCGAAGGATCTGGACACGGCGATGGACTCGATGTGCTGCATGGGGTGGCACCTGTACATAGCAAGACCAATGCCGGAATGGTTTATTAACCTTTCATTACAGCGTGTGTACGGCGTTTCGGTGTTTTGTGCCGCCCGATCTGAAAACCCCTGTGGCGAAATGTCGCCATTCTTGCGGCCAGGGCTTTGCGAGGGTGGCGGGATGTCGCCCTGTTTTTGACTCGAGCGCCGATGAAATTGTTTCCATTAATTATGCGCGGGGCGAGTACGGAGGCGAACAGCAGGGATCAAGCGCTTGTCTATGCTGAATGGGAACCCCGGATCGATCCTCTGGTCTAGGCCCTAGGTTGATTAAGGAGATGACCGCAATGTTCAAGCACCCGTTTTTCCGTCGCTTGGCTGCCGTTCTGGCGGTGTTCCACGTGTTGATGGTTGTGCAGGTCCCCATGGCCAATGCGGCCATGATCGGTACGCAGGAAGTGCTGGTCGAGCAGCAGCAACAGCTTGATCGGCAGCAGTTGATCAGCATGCTCGATGACCAGGGGGTGCAGGAAAAACTGCACAGCATGGGCGTCGAGCGCTCGCAGGTCGAAGAGCGGATCAACAGCCTGACCACCGCCGAGCTGGCGCAATTCAACCAGCAACTGGATGAGGCGCCTGCGGGCGGCATCATCGGGATCATCGTGCTGTTCTTGGTGATCTTCATCATCACCGATATGCTCTGCGCTACCGACATCTTCAGTTTCGTAAAATGCATAAATCGTTGAGTGGCTGGCGTTTCCTTCCTCTAATCGCTGTTCTGTTCCTGACTGCTTGCGCGAAGTCTCCGGTGTTGCCACCGGAGACTTCGCGTCTGCCTGAGCGTGTGGAACTGAGCAGCGTTCCCTTCTTCCCGCAAACGGCCTACCAGTGTGGGCCGGCAGCGTTGTCGACCATGCTCAACCAGCGTGGGGTGCTGACCAGTCCGGGCCTGCTCAAGGACAAGGTGTTCATCCCCGGGCGCGAAGGCAGCCTGCAGGTGGAGATGGTCGCGGCGGCCCGTGCCCACGACATGCTGGTGTACCCGCTGGAACCCAAGCTGGAAGCCCTGTTGGCGGAAGTGGCGGCGGGCAACCCGGTGCTGGTGCTGCAGAACCTGGCGTTCGACTGGTACCCGCGCTGGCACTTCGCGGTGCTGGTGGGCTATGACCGTCGCGAGCGTACGCTGATCCTGCGGTCCGGCACCACGCGCCGCTGGGTGACCGATTTCACCAGCTTCGACAAGACCTGGGCGCGGGGCGGGCGTTGGGCAGTGCTGACGATGCCGACCGATCGCCTGCCGGCACAGGCCGAAGTGCGCCCCTGGCTGAAGGCTGCCAGCGACCTGGAAGAAACCGGGCGCAAAGAGGCTGCTCAGCGGGCATACCGCACGGCGACCCGGCAATGGCCCACGGAGTCGGTAGCCTGGTTCGCCCTGGCCAACAGCCGGCATGCCGATGGGGATGCGGCGGGGGCGGAAATGGCCTTGCGCAAAAGCGTCGAGCAGCAGGGCGATTTCGCGGCGGGCTGGTTCAACCTTTCCCAGGTTCTCGGCGAGCGTGGCTGCCCGGTTGAGGCAGAGCAGGCCCGGGCCTGTGCCCAGCGCCTGGCACCGGCCGACAAGCGCTTCGCTGCGGGAGCGACCGGTGCGGTAGCGGCTAAGGGGCAATGCGCGTTGCCGCCGGTGTGCCCGGCGCCTTGAGCTGATTCAGGCGTAAACCCTAAAAAGCTCGCGGACAAGTCCGCTGCTACACATACGTATCCCTGTAGGAGCGGGCTTGCCCGCGAGCTCTTGATTCCCGTTGCTGAGAAGCAGGCGACATACCGTAGCGGACGCGGAGCGTCCGGGGATGCATTCCCACGCAGAGCATGGGAACGATCGAGGCGCTGCTCTTGTAGGAGCGGGCTTGCCCGCGAGCTCTTGATTCACGTCGCTAAGGGGTACACCACATTCCGTAGCGGACGCGGAGCGTCCGGGGACGCATTCCCACGCAGAGCGTGGGAACGATCGAGGCGCTGCTCTTGTAGGAGCGGGCTTGCCCGCGAGCTCTTGATTCACGTCGCTGAGGGGCACACGACATTCCGTAGCGGACGCGGAGCGTCCGGGGATGCGTTCCCACGCAGAGCGTGGGAACGATCGAGGCGCTGCTCTTGTAGGAGCGGACTTGTCCGCGAGCTCTTGATTCCCGTTGCTGAGAAGCAGGCGACATACCGTAGCGGACGCGGAGCGTCCGGGGACGCATTCCCACGCAGAGCGTGGGAACGATCGAGGCGCTGCTCTTGTAGGAGCGGACTTGTCCGCGAGCTCTTGATTCAGGTCGCTGAGGGGTACACCACATTCCAGAGCGGACGCGGAGCGTCCGGGGATGCGTTCCCACGCAGAGCGTGGGAACGATCAATTCGCGGTAGGTCGATGTGGTCTGGGGGATAAAAAACGGCGCCTTAGGGCGCCGTTTTTGCTGCAGGAATGCTTCAGATCCCCAGCTTGTCCCGCAAGCTGTAATACCACGCGCCCATGGCGCTGAATGGCACCTGGAACAGGCGGCCGCCCGGGAAGGGGTAATGGGGCAGGGTGGCGAAGGCGTCGAAGCGTTCGGCCTGGCCGCGCAGGGCTTCGCCCAGGATCTTGCCGGCAAGGTGCGTGTAGGTCACGCCGTGGCCGCTGCAGCCCTGGGAGTAATAGATGTTGTCGCCCAGGCGGCCAACCTGCGGCAGGCGCGACAGAGTCAGCAGGAAGTTGCCGGTCCAGGCGTAATCGATCTTCACGTCTTTAAGTTGCGGGAAGGCCTTGAGCATCTTCGGGCGAATGATCGCCTCGATGTTGGCCGGGTCGCGGGCGCCATACACCACGCCGCCGCCGAAGATCAGGCGCTTGTCGCCGGAAAGTCGGTAGTAGTCGAGCAGGTAGTTGCAGTCCTCGACACAGTAATCCTGCGGCAGCAGGCTGCGCGCCAGTTCCTCGGACAGCGGCTCGGTGGTGATCACCTGGGTGCCGCACGGCATCGACTTGGCCGACAGTTCCGGCACCAGGTTGCCCAGGTAGGCGTTGCCGGCGACCACCACGAATTTGGCTCGTACTCGGCCTTCGGGCGTATGCACCAGCGGGTTGGCGCCGCGCTCGATGCGGGTGGCCGGGCTCTGCTCGTAGATCACCCCGCCCAGGGACTCGACTGCCGCCGCTTCGCCCAGCGCCAGGTTGAGCGGGTGGATGTGGCCGCCGCTCATGTCCAGCATGCCGCCGACATAGGCATCGGTGTCCACAACCTCGCGGATGCGCTGGGCATCCATCAATTCCAGCTGGGTGTGGCCGTAGCGCTCCCAGAGCTTCTTCTGCGCTTCCAGGTGCTTCATGTGCTTGGGCGTGTTGGCGGCGAACACGCCGCCGTCCTTCAGGTCGCACTGGATGCCGTACTTGGCGATACGCTCGCGGATGATGCGGCCGCCCTCGAACGCCATGTCGCCGAGCAGCCGGGCCTGTTGTGCGCCAACGCTGCGCTCGATCACGTCGATGTCGCGGCTGTAACTGTTGACGATCTGGCCACCGTTGCGGCCCGAGGCGCCGAAGCCGACCTTGGCGGCCTCGACGATGCAGACCTTGAAGCCGTCCTCCAGGAGGGCGATGGCGGTCGACAGCCCCGTGTAGCCAGCCCCGATGATGCAGACGTCCGTCTCGACCTCACCGTTGAGCGGCGGACGGGGCGGAGTGGGGTTGGCTGAAGCGGCGTAATAGGACTGCGGGTATGCCGTGTGCGCCATTCTGGAACCTCTGTTCTTTATTTTTTACGATTGGCCGATGCTACCCGAGTTGAAAATGGCCGGCTAGTGCCCTGTGCAATATCGCAAACGCGTTGCTGAACAGTAAAAAATGCTTTTTTTCAGGCAGTTAGCGAAAAAAGTGTTGACTCCTGCGAGCGCCTCCGTAGAATGCGCACCCATCGAAGGCACATAGCTCAGTTGGTTAGAGCACCACCTTGACATGGTGGGGGTCGTTGGTTCGAATCCAATTGTGCCTACCAAATTCGATAAAAAAGGGTCGCTTTAAGCGGCCCTTTTTTATTGGGCTGCTTGCCAGGACTCAGGCTTTCTGGAAGCATCCCGGCGGTTCATTCGTAACGTTAAACCTCCAGTGACCACGGTTCGGTTCGGGTTGGCTTATACGCTCTGCCACTGTACGGCAGGTATCCCGCTGAATCGCTTACTGGCTCATCCCAACCCACGTGGCCTTTGGTAGAGGTCACCACTAGGAGAGGAGGCGCCATGCCCATCATTACTCTTCCCGACGGCAGTCAGCGTACGTTCGATCACCCGGTATCCGTACTCGAGGTGGCGCAATCCATTGGTGCGGGTCTTGCCAAGGCGACCGTCGCCGGCAAGGTCAACGGCAAGCTGGTCGATGCTTGCGACCTGATCGAAAACGACGCAACCCTGCAGATCATTACGCCGAAGGATCAGGAAGGCCTGGAAATCATCCGCCATTCCTGCGCGCACCTGATCGGTCACGCCGTCAAGCAACTGTACCCCACCGCGAAGATGGTGATCGGTCCGGTCATTGAAGAAGGTTTCTATTACGACATCGCCTCCGAGCGTCCTTTTACCCTGGACGACGTGGCGGCCATCGAAAAGCGCATGCAAGAGCTGATCGACACGGAATATGACGTCATCAAGAAAGTGACGCCGCGTGCCGAAGTGATCGATGTGTTCTCGTCCCGTGGCGAGGACTACAAGCTGCGTCTGGTCGAAGACATGCCGGACGAGCAGGCCATGGGCCTGTACTACCACGAAGAATACGTCGACATGTGCCGTGGCCCGCACGTGCCGAACACGCGCTTCCTGAAGGCCTTCAAGTTGACCAAGCTGTCCGGCGCCTACTGGCGTGGCGATGCCAAGAACGAGCAGCTGCAGCGCGTCTACGGCACCGCCTGGGCGGACAAGAAGCAGCTGGCGGCCTATATCCAGCGCATCGAAGAAGCCGAGAAGCGCGATCACCGCAAGATCGGCAAGCGCCTGAACCTCTTCCACACCCAGGAAGAAGCGCCAGGCATGGTGTTCTGGCACCCCAATGGCTGGACCCTGTACCAGGTGCTCGAGCAGTACATGCGCAAGGTGCAGCGTGACCACGGCTACCTCGAGATCAAGACCCCGCAAGTGGTCGATCGCTCGCTGTGGGAAAAGTCCGGGCACTGGGCCAACTACGCCGAAAACATGTTCACCACTGAATCGGAAAGCCGCGACTACGCGATCAAGCCGATGAACTGCCCGTGCCACGTGCAGGTGTTCAATCAGGGGCTTAAGAGCTACCGCGAGCTGCCGATGCGCCTGGCCGAGTTCGGTGCCTGCCACCGTAACGAGCCGTCCGGTGCGCTGCACGGCATCATGCGTGTACGTGGCTTCACCCAGGACGATGCGCACATCTTCTGCACCGAAGAGCAGATGCAGTCCGAGTCGGCCGACTTCATCAAGCTGACCCTGGCGGTGTATGCCGACTTCGGCTTCACCGACATCCAGCTCAAGCTGTCCACTCGTCCGGAAAAGCGTGTGGGTTCCGACGAGTTGTGGGATCGCGCCGAAGCGGCGCTGGCCTCTGCGCTCGACAGCGCGGGCCTGCCGTACGATCTGCAGCCGGGTGAGGGGGCTTTCTACGGTCCGAAGATCGAATTCTCGCTGAAAGATTGCCTGGGTCGCGTGTGGCAGTGTGGTACCCTGCAGCTCGATTTCAACCTGCCGGTGCGCCTGGGTGCGGAATTCGTCAGCGAAGACAACAACCGCAAACACCCGGTCATGCTGCACCGCGCGATCCTCGGTTCGTTCGAGCGTTTCATCGGCATCCTGATCGAGCACTACGAAGGTGCGTTCCCGGCCTGGCTGGCGCCGACTCAGGCGGTGGTGATGAATATCACCGACAAGCAGGCCGATTTCGCCCTCGAGGTGGAAAAAACGCTCAATCAAAGCGGATTCCGTGCCAAGTCCGACTTGAGAAACGAAAAAATTGGCTTTAAAATCCGCGAGCATACCTTGCTCAAGGTTCCCTATCTTTTGGTTATCGGAGATCGGGAAGTTGAGACACAGACTGTCGCCGTGCGTACCCGTGACGGTGCCGACCTGGGCTCCATGCCCGTCGGCCAGTTCACGGAGCTCCTCGCACAGGCGGTTTCCCGGCGTGGTCGCCAAGATTCGGAGTAATCATTATTAAGCGCGATATGAGACAAGACAAACGAGCTGCACCGAAGGCCCCGATCAACGAGAATATCTCGGCACGCGAGGTTCGATTAATTGGCGCTGACGGCGAGCAGATTGGCATCGTCTCCATTGATGAAGCGCTTCGAATCGCTGATGAATCCAAGCTGGATCTGGTGGAAATTTCCGCTGATGCAGTTCCTCCGGTTTGCCGAGTCATGGACTACGGCAAATCGATCTTCGAAAAGAAGAAGCAACTTGCTGCTGCGAAGAAAAACCAGAAGCAGGTTCAGGTAAAAGAAATCAAGTTTCGTCCAGGGACGGAAGAAGGGGATTACCAGGTAAAACTACGCAACCTGGTACGTTTCCTTAGTGATGGGGACAGGGCCAAGGTATCGCTTCGATTCCGCGGCCGTGAGATGGCGCATCAGGAGCTGGGCATGGAGCTGTTGAAGCGGGTCGAAACCGACCTCGCCGAATACGGCACCGTTGAGCAGCATCCGAAGATGGAAGGACGCCAGCTGATTATGGTCATCGCCCCCAAAAAGAAGAAGTAACCACCAGGGCACGGCAGGCCTTGCGGTTATGTTTATCCACTGAATGCGGAGTATCCGAACATGCCAAAAATGAAAACCAAGAGCGGTGCGGCCAAGCGTTTTTTGAAAACCGCTTCCGGCTTCAAGCACAAACACGCTTTCAAAAGCCACATCCTGACCAAGATGTCGACCAAGCGTAAGCGTCAACTGCGTGGTAGCAGCCTGCTGCACCCGTCTGACGTTGCAAAAGTCGAGCGCATGCTGCGCGTTCGTTAATCTCGGTCTAGATAGAGGAAATTACTCATGGCTCGTGTTAAGCGTGGCGTTATCGCTCGTGCTCGTCACAAAAAAATTCTGAAACTCGCTAAAGGCTACTACGGCGCTCGTTCGCGCGTGTTCCGTGTTGCCAAGCAGGCTGTGATCAAGGCAGGCCAATACGCCTACCGCGACCGCCGTCAGCGCAAGCGTCAGTTCCGCGCCCTGTGGATCGCTCGTATCAACGCTGGTGCCCGCGTCAACGGTCTGTCCTACAGCCGTTTCATCGCTGGCCTGAAAAAGGCGTCCATCGAGATCGACCGTAAGGTTCTGGCTGATCTGGCAGTGAACGAAAAAGCGGCGTTTGCTGCGATTGTCGAGAAAGCGAAAGCCGTACTGGCTTAAGTCCCCGACAATCACCGGGCTCGCCCGGTGCATGAATGAGCCCTGGGCCGTAATGAACGAAGGTCAGGCAAGGCGAGAGGCGGTAAGGAAGCGGAGTTTACAAGCTGTAAATGAGCATCCGAACCGGCTTTCAACGCAGCATGACCAAGTGCAATAGGCACTGGGCTCGTTCAAACGTCATCGATAGGGGAAGAGCCTAAGGCTCTTCCCCTATTTCGTATCTGGAGTCTGTAAATGGAAAATCTGGATGTGCTGGTCTCGCAAGCACTCGAGGCCGTTAGCCACACCGACGATGTGAATGCACTGGAACAGCTGCGGGTTCACTATCTGGGCAAGAAAGGCGAGCTGACTCAGGCGATGAAGACCCTGGGCAACCTGTCTGCAGAAGAGCGCCCCAAGGCCGGCGCGCTGATCAATGCTGCCAAGGATCAGGTTCAGGACGCCCTGAACACCCGCAAGGCACTGCTCGAACAAGCTGCTCTGGACGCCAAGCTGGCGGCCGAGCGTATCGACGTGACCCTGCCAGGCCGTGGTCAGGCATCCGGTGGTCTGCACCCGGTGACCCGCACCCTGGAGCGCGTCGAGCAATTCTTCACTCGGATAGGCTACGGCATCGCCGAAGGCCCTGAGGTCGAGAACGACTACCACAACTTCGAAGCCCTCAACATCCCTGGCCACCACCCGGCGCGGGCGATGCATGACACCTTCTATTTCAACGCGAACATGTTGCTGCGCACCCACACCTCGCCGGTCCAGGTGCGCACCATGGAATCCCAGCAGCCGCCGATCCGCATCGTCTGCCCCGGCCGCGTCTACCGCTGCGATTCCGATATCACCCACTCGCCGATGTTCCACCAGGTCGAAGGCCTGCTGGTCGACGAGGGCGTGAGCTTTGCCGACCTCAAGGGCACCATCGAGGAATTCCTCCGCGTGTTCTTCGAGAAGCCCCTGGGCGTGCGTTTCCGTCCTTCGTTCTTCCCCTTCACCGAGCCCTCGGCCGAAGTCGACATGCAGTGCGTGATGTGCAGCGGCAAAGGCTGCCGCGTGTGCAAGCAAACCGGCTGGCTGGAAGTCATGGGCTGCGGCATGGTCCACCCGAACGTGCTGCGCATGTCTGGCATCGACTCTGAGAAATACCAGGGCTTCGCCTTCGGCATGGGCGTCGAACGCCTGGCCATGCTGCGCTACGGCGTGAACGATCTACGGCTGTTCTTCGATAACGACCTGCGGTTCCTGGCGCAATTTCGCTAGCGCCCCTCGCATTCCGTAATCGAATTGGTTCAGGAGAACAGACAGTATGAAATTCAGTGAAAAATGGCTGCGCAGCTGGGTAAACCCTCAGGTATCGCGCGACGACCTGGTGGCTCGCCTGTCCATGGCCGGCCTCGAAGTCGACAGCGTGTCGCTGGCCGCCGGCGTATTCAGCGGCGTGGTCGTGGGTGAGGTGCTGAGCACCGAACAGCACCCTGATGCCGACAAACTGCGTGTGTGCCAGGTCAGCAATGGCGCGGAAACCTTCCAGGTGGTGTGCGGCGCGCCGAACGTGCGCCCCGGCCTGAAGATCCCGTTTGCCATGATCGGTGCCGAGCTGCCGGGCGACTTCAAGATCAAGAAAGCCAAGCTGCGTGGCGTCGAATCCAACGGCATGCTGTGCTCGGAAACCGAGCTGCAGATCGGCGAGAACAACGATGGCCTGATGGAGCTGCCGAGCGATGCGCCGGTAGGCCAGGACATCCGCGCCTACCTGGACCTGGACGACGCCAGCATCGAAGTCGACCTGACGCCCAACCGCGGTGACTGCCTGTCCCTTGCCGGTCTGGCCCGCGAAGTCGGCGCCCTGTACGACGCCAAGGTCACTCGCCCAGAAGTGGCCGCCGTCGCCGCCAGCCACGACGAAGTGCGCCCGGTCGAAGTGATCGCCACCCAGGCCTGCCCGCGTTACCTCGGCCGTGTGGTGCGCAACGTCGACCTGTCCCGTCCGACTCCGCTGTGGATGGTCGAGCGCCTGCGCCGCGCCGACGTGCGCAGCATCGACGCCGCCGTCGACATCACCAACTACGTGATGCTCGAGCTGGGCCAGCCAATGCACGCCTTCGACCTCGCCGAAATCAACGGCGGCGTTCGCGTGCGCATGGCCGAAGAGGGCGAGAAGCTTGTCCTGCTCGACGGCCAGGAAGTCAGCCTGCGTGCCGACACCCTGGTCATCGCCGACCACCAGCGCGCCCTGGCCATCGCCGGCGTCATGGGGGGCGAGCACAGCGGCGTCAACGACAAGACCCGCGATCTGTTCCTCGAAAGCGCCTTCTTCGACACCATCGCCATCGCTGGCAAGGCCCGTTCCTATGGCCTGCACACCGACGCATCGCACCGTTTCGAGCGCGGCGTGGACTGGCAGCTGGCCCGTGAAGCCATGGAGCGCGCCACCGCGCTGCTGCTGGAGATCGTCGGCGGCGAAGCCGGCCCGATCATCGAAGCTGTCAGCCAGGATCAGCTGCCCAGCGTGGCGCCGATCACCCTGCGTGCCGAGCGCATCGAGCAGATGCTCGGCATGCGCATGGACGGTGCCGAAGTCGAGCGCCTGCTCGCGGCCCTGGGCCTGGGCATTCGTGCCGATGGGGAAGGGCAGTGGCAGGTCAGCGTGCCCAGCCACCGCTTCGACATCAGCCTGGAAGTCGACCTGATCGAAGAACTGGGCCGCCTGTACGGCTACAACCGCCTGCCGGTTCGTTACCCGCAAGCGCGCCTGGCGCCGCAAGCCAAGGCTGAGGCAGCCGTCGAGCTGCCGGCTCTGCGTCGTCTGCTGGTGGCCCGCGGTTACCAGGAAGCGATCACCTACAGCTTCATCGATCCCAAGCTGTTCGAGCTGTTCAGCCCTGGCGTCGAGCCGCTGATGCTGGCCAACCCGATCTCCGCCGACATGGCCGCCATGCGTTCCTCGCTGTGGCCGGGCCTGGTCAAGGCGCTGGAACACAACCTCAACCGTCAGCAGTCGCGCGTGCGCCTGTTCGAAAGCGGCCTGCGTTTCGTTGGTCAGCTCGAAGGCCTCAAGCAGGAGCCGATGCTCGCGGGCGTCATCTGCGGCAGCCGCCTGCCGGAAAGCTGGGCCCACGGCCGTGACGGCGTGGACTTCTACGACGTGAAAGCCGACGTCGAAGCCCTGCTGGCCAGCGCCGGTGCGGCAGGCAGCTTCAGCTTCGTACCGGGCGAGCACCCGGCGTTGCACCCGGGCCAGACTGCTCGCATCGAGCGGGAAGGGCGCCTGGTCGGCTTCCTCGGTGCCATCCACCCCGAGCTGGCGAAAACCCTGGGCCTGGATCAGCCGGTATTCATGTTCGAGCTGGTACTGGGCGAGATCACCCAGGGCCGCATGCCGAAATTCCAGGAGCTGTCGCGCTTCCCGGAAGTGCGCCGTGACCTGGCATTGCTGGTGGACCGCGAGGTCCCGGCCGAGTCGCTGCTGGCCAACATCCGCGAGACCGCCGGCGAATGGTTGACTGACCTCAGGCTATTTGACGTCTATCACGGTAAAGGCATTGATCCGCATAGAAAAAGCCTGGCCGTCGGCTTGACCTGGCAGCATCCATCGCGCACTCTTAATGACGATGAGGTGAGTACGACAACGCAGAATATCCTCACCTCCCTGGAACAAAGGTTCAACGCCACGTTAAGGAAGTAGCGTATGGGGGCTCTGACGAAAGCTGAGATGGCGGAACGTCTGTATGAAGAGCTGGGCCTGAATAAACGGGAAGCCAAGGAGTTGGTGGAGCTGTTCTTCGAAGAGATCCGCCAAGCCTTGGAACTCAACGAGCAGGTCAAGCTCTCGGGGTTCGGCAACTTTGATCTGCGCGACAAGCGTCAGCGCCCCGGTCGTAATCCAAAAACGGGAGAGGAAATCCCTATCACGGCTCGCCGTGTAGTGACGTTCCGTCCAGGCCAAAAACTTAAAGCCAGGGTCGAGGCTTATGCTGGAACCAAGTCATAACGACGAACTACCGGCCATACCCGGCAAACGGTACTTCACGATCGGCGAGGTGAGCGAACTCTGCGCAGTCAAACCGCACGTGCTGCGGTATTGGGAGCAGGAGTTCCCCCAGCTCAACCCGGTGAAGCGTCGCGGCAACCGTCGGTATTACCAGCGCCAGGACGTGCTGATGATCCGCCAGATCCGCGCGCTGCTGTATGACCAGGGTTTCACCATCGGCGGGGCGCGCCAGCGCCTCTCCGGCGACGAAGCCAAGGACGACACCACCCAGTACAAGCAGCTCATCAAACAGATGATCGCTGAGCTGGAAGATGTCCTCCACGTGCTTCGCAAATAACCCACTCGCAGCAAAAAAAACTTCCACAATTCAGCAGCTTATTGTAAAGTCCACCTCGCTTTCGGTAACACGTAAGCATCGTCGGGGCGTAGCGCAGCCCGGTAGCGCACTTGCATGGGGTGCAAGGGGTCGAGTGTTCGAATCACTCCGTCCCGACCAAAAATCCCAACATCAAAGCCCAGTTCGGCAACGACTGGGCTTTTTTGTGCCTGTATTTCCGAGTCTGAGATGACAGATTCTTTGACTGCATCTGGTGGCACTATCCTGCGACGCGCGAGGTAAACTTGCGCCTTTGCATGTCGCCTCAGGAGCAGTTGCGTGAACACGGAAAACCATTCCCAGACGGCCGCGTTTCTCTGGTCTATCGCCGATCTGCTGCGCGGCGACTTCAGACAATCACAGTATGGCCGCATTATCCTGCCGTTTACGCTGTTGCGGCGTATGGAGTGTGTACTCGCGTCGACCAAGGATGCTGTTATTAGCGAGTCCTGTGCCCAGGAGGGGCGTACTGATAATGTGCGTGACATGTACATGCTGCGCGCCGCTGGCCAGCAGTATTTCAATAGCTCCAAACTCACCTTAGAAGGCCTGTCCGCCACCCAGACCGGCGCTGATTTGATGAGCTATGTGCAGTCGTTCAGCAAAGATGCACGCGAAATCTTTGAGCATTTCCACTTCGGATACTTCGTTCAACAATTGGAGAGCGTCAACCTGCTGTATCAGGTGGTGCAGCGCTTTGCCGCGACGGACCTGAGCCCTGAGCGCATCGGCAACTTTGGCATGGGCATCATCTTCGAAGAGCTGATCCGCAGGTTCGCAGAAAGCTCCAACGAAACCGCCGGAGAGCACTTTACCCCGCGTGACATCGTGCGCCTCACCACCTCGCTTGTGATCGCCAATCAGGACCACAAGCTAGCGCCCAACAGCATCGTCACCATCTATGACCCAACCGCTGGCACCGGTGGCTTTTTGTCTGAGGGGGATGAATACATCCAGTCCATCAGTGACAAGGTTGCTGTGTCCCTGCATGGTCAGGAGCTCAATCCTGATACCTATGCCATCTGCAAAGCGGGCATGTTGATCAAGGGGCAGGACGTGGCCAGCATCAAGCTCGGCAACACCCTGTCCAACGACCAATTGGCCGACAAGCACTTCGACTTCATGCTCGGTAATCCGCCGTTCGGTGTGGAGTGGAAGAAGGTACAGAAGCAGATCACCGACGAGCACACGGTTAAGGGTTTCGACGGCCGCTTCGGTCCTGGCCTGCCGCGTGTGTCTGACGGCTCGCTGCTGTTCCTGCTGCATCTGGTTAGTAAGATGCGTGACCCGCATGAAGGCGGCTCGCGTATCGGTATCATCCTCAATGGCTCGCCGCTGTTTACCGGCGGCGCAGGTTCGGGCGAGTCGGAGATTCGCCGCTACCTGCTGCAGAACGATCTGGTCGAGGCCGTCGTCGCGCTGCCGACGGACATGTTCTATAACACCGGCATCGCCACCTATATCTTGGTGATGTCCAACCGCAAGAGCCCTAACCGCATAGGCAAGGTGCAGCTTATTGACGCCAGTACCATTCATGCACCCATGCAAAAGTGCATTGGCAGCAAGCGCAAATATTTTGCCCAAGAGCAAATTGCCGAGATCTTAAAGTTGTATGAGGCTTTTGAGCAGGGAGCCAATAGTAAGATTCTTGTCACTACAGAGTTAGGCTACCGCCGTATCACCGTCGAGCGTCCGCTGCGCTTGAGCTTCTCGGCCACTCCGATAAAGCTAGCTGCCTATAAGGCCTTTAAGGGGGCTGAGCAGGTGGAACTCCTTGCAAATGTAGAAGGAAGCTTTGATAACCTGCCAGCCTTCCTCATGGCTGCGGGCATTAAAAGGCTTTCCAAAGGTGGAGAAAAGGCAGTGCTAGCTTGCTTTGGTGAGCGTGATCCCCGTGCCAAACCACTGCTGAGCAGAAACGGTGAGTTGGTTGCTGATGCCCATATGCGCAAGTCGGTAAATGTACCCCTGAATCAGTTGGTCGAAGATTATTTTGAACGCGAGATCAAACCCTACGCTGAGGACTCTTGGCTAAGCCCGTCGTCCACTGATAAAGGTGTCGGGGAAATTGGGATTGTCGGGTACGAGATTAATTTTCATCGATTCAGAGTGCAAGATCAGATTGAGCGTCTCGAGTCGCAGTACAAGAATTATTTTTCCTTGAGCCTGGGGGATCTTGCAATAGCGGTCATTGACGGTGGAAACGGGGAGCGACTATTCCATCGCGAAAACTCCATATATTTAAAGAAAAGTGGTTCGCCAAAAGTAACATCCATTTTGGATGCAAATTTGAAGTCGCATAAAGATTATATACAGGTTGTTCTTGGGGGAGAGGCTTTAGCGGATTATGTTGTTGCTTTCTTTCAGTCAGAGTTTGGTGCATTATGTTTGAATGCATCCATGCAGGGCGTTACGCTAAAGTACTTAAGCTCTGGCGAGCTAGACCGTGTTGTTGTGGCACTTCCAGGCTTAGGTGAGCAGGAGGATATAGTTAAGGTCTCAGGCAAATTAAAGCTTCTAAAGAGCGCTGTTGAAAAATTTGATAGTGAACTAGCCTTGAATCCCACAAGCTCAAGTTTACTTAATAATAGACTTGACGGGATGCTTGATGTTCTGGGAGGTTTAACCGCTGAAGATAAAGTAAGAAACATAATTCGGGCGGGTGAGGCGGATGTGGCAGAATTTAAGTCGTCATTTGGTCTTGATATAAAGAGGCAAGAAAATGCGCGCTACATCGAAGATGCCTCTTTTAAGACGGTGGTCGCCTTCTTGAATACGTGCGGCGGGGACCTCTTGATCGGTGTTTCAGATGACGGAGAGCCCCTAGGTTTGAATGATGAGATACAGCGATTTCACAGAGGGAGTGATGATAGATTCCTCTTGCATTGGAAAAATAATCTGAAAAATCGAATTGGTGAGCAGTACTACCCATTTATTTCGGCAAAGTTAGTTGATCTTAGCGGGAAGAAAATTTTATGGGTTTATTGCAAGCCCTCGGCAATCCCGTGCTACCTTGATGGGCGGGATTTTTATGTTAGAACGAATCCTGCAACAGATAAGCTTGAGGGGCCCAAGCTTGTTGAGTATGTCAGAAATCATTTTAAGGCCTAACTGATGTTTCGCATTGTCCTCCTTAATATTGTAGGTGCTGCCTCTAATCTCTGTCATGCTGACCGCTTCTTAGTGGCACAGTTATCTTTAATTTATCTCCAGAAATTTACACTAGCCTCTTTTTACCGGCCTAGATCGTATTTCACTTAACCGGGTAAGCTCTCGATTTTTTGCACGCCTTTCTAGGAGCAGTTGCGTGAACACAGAAAACCATTCCCAGACGGCCACTTTTCTCTGGTCTATTGCCGATCTGCTGCGCGGCGACTTCAAGCAGTCTCAGTACGGTCGCATCATCCTGCCGTTCACTTTGCTACGGCGTATGGAATGTGTGCTTGCACCTACCAAGAATGCGGTGATTAGCGAATCCTGTGCCCAGGAGGGCCGCCCGGATAACGTGCGCGAAATGTATATGCTACGCGCCGCTGGCCAGCAATTTTTCAATAACTCCAAGCTCACCCTGGAAAGCCTTTCCGATACCCAGACCGCTGCCGACCTGATGAGTTATGTGCAGGCCTTCAGCAAGGACGCACGCGAAATCTTCGAGCACTTCCATTTTGAAGACTTCGTTCAGCAATTGGAAAGCGCCAACCTGCTGTACCAGGTAGTGCAGCGCTTTGCCGCGACGGACCTGAGCCCTGAGCGCATCAGCAACTTTGGCATGGGCATCATCTTCGAAGAGCTGATCCGCAAGTTCGCGGAAAGCTCCAACGAAACCGCCGGGGAGCACTTTACCCCGCGCGATATCGTGCACCTCACCACCTCGCTGGTGATCACCGGGCAGGATGGCAAGCTCGCGCCCAACAGCATCGTCACGATTTATGATCCGACTGCGGGCACTGGTGGCTTCCTCTCGGAAGGTGACGAATACATCCAGTCCATCAGTGACAAGGTTACTGTGTCCCTGCATGGTCAGGAGCTCAACCCCGAGTCCTACGCCATCTGCAAGGCGGACATGCTGATCAAGGGCCAGGACGTCACCAGCATCAAGCTGGGCAATACCCTGTCCAACGACCAACTGGCTGGCCCTGAGCACCGCTTCGACTTTATGCTCAGCAACCCGCCGTTCGGCGTGGAGTGGAAGAAGGTACAGAAGCAGATCACCGACGAGCACACGGAAAAAGGCTTCAACGGCCGCTTCGGCCCGGGCTTGCCGCGTGTGTCCGACGGTTCCCTACTGTTCCTGCTGCACCTGGTCAGCAAAATGCGTGACCCGCGTGAGGGGGGCTCGCGTATCGGTATCATCCTCAACGGCTCGCCGCTGTTTACCGGCGGCGCCGGTTCGGGCGAGTCGGAGATTCGCCGCTACCTGCTGCAGAACGATCTGGTCGAGGCCATCATCGCCCTGCCCACCGACATGTTCTACAACACCGGCATCGCCACCTATGTGTGGGTGCTGAGCAACCACAAGGCCGCCGTGCGCCAGGGCAAGGTGCAGTTGATCGACGGTAGCCAGCACTTCGCCAAAATGCGTAAGTCGCTGGGCAGCAAGCGCCAGTACATCACCGAAGAGCAAATCAGCGAGCTGGTGCGCCTGTATGGCAGCTTCGAGCAAACTGCACAGAGCAAGATTTTTCCCATCGACGCATTCGGCTACCGCCGTCTCACCGTCGAGCGCCCGCTGCGCCTGAACTTCCAAACCAGCGCCGAACGCATCGGCAAAGTGCTGGAAGAAAAAGCCCTGCAGAAACTCGACAGCGCCGCCCAGCAACAGCTGCTGGCTGCCCTTCAAGCGATGGACGCCAGCGTTTTGCACCGCAACCGTGAGCAGTTCAGTAAGCTGCTGAAAAAAGCCCTCGCCGCGCACAGCGTCAGCCTTAGCACGCCGGAGCTAAAAGCCCTGATGAGCGCTTTAAGCGAGCGGGACCCCGAGGCGGATATCTGCATGACCAAGGGCCGGCCGGAAGCGGATGCTGGCCTGCGCGACAACGAGAACGTGCCGCTGAGCGAGTCGGTGTACGACTACTTCGAGCGCGAAGTGAAACCCCATGTGCCGGATGCCTGGATCGACGAGAGCAAGCGTGATGACCAGGACGGTGAAGTGGGCGTTGTAGGCTTCGAGATTCCCTTTAACCGCCACTTCTATGTATTCCAGCCGCCGCGCCCGCTTGCGGAGATCGACCGCGACCTGAAAGCCTGCACCGACCGCATCAAGCAGATGATTGAGGGGCTTTCGGCATGACGTTTCCTAGTTATCAGGAATACAAGGATTCTAGTGGTGAGTGGATCGGCGCTATACCTGCTCATTGGTCGGTAAGCCCCCTAAAGAGAGGGTTCATGATCGAGGGTGGTTCCACACCTCCGCCCGATGAAATCAACTGGGACGGCGATATTGCTTGGGTAACACCGGCGGATTTGAGTGGGCTAACTTCATTCTTCCTTGATACATCGAAAAGAACTATCACCGATACGGGTCTTGCTTCCTGTGGGACAAGTCTGCTGCCAGCAGGCAGCCTAATTCTTTCGACGAGAGCGCCCATCGGTTCGCTAGCGATTGCATTGATCAGGATGTGTACAAATCAGGGGTGTAAGGGGCTTATCCCGAACGAGAGCGCATTTTCAACTTACTTTGCTTACGTTCTGCTGACTGCAAAAACCGAACTGAATATTCGCGGAAAAGGTACAACCTTCCTTGAGATTTCTGGCGACGAGTTAGGTCGCTTCGATGTACCGATGCCCCCACTTTCAGAGCAAACCCAAATCGCCCGTTTCCTCGACCACGAAACTGCCCGCATCGACGCGCTTATCGAAGAGCAGAAGCGCCTGATCGAACTGCTCAAGGAAAAGCGCCAGGCTGTGATCTCCCATGCTGTCACCAAAGGTCTCGACCCGACGGTACCGATGAAGGACTCCGGTGTGGAGTGGCTGGGCGAGGTGCCTGCGCACTGGGGGAAAAAACGGCTAAAAAACATATCGCCATTTATTACTGTGGGAATTGTTGTTAATCCAAGTGATTACGTGTCGGATGAAGGTCTCCCGTTCTTGTATGGAGGAGAGGTGAAAGAAGGCTTTATTGAGGTCGATAAAGCGAGAAAGATTTCGCCAGAAGATAGTAAGAAAAATCGAAAGACGATGCTGGAAACTGGCGACATTGTAACGATGCGTGTGGGCTACCCCGGTTTGACAGCGGTTGTTCCGCCTGAGTGCGCAGGAGGTAATTGTGCTTCGGTCATGCTAGTGAAACGAGGAAATTACGACTCGCACTGGCTTTGTGCTGTGATGAACAGTCGTCTTGTGAGGCAGCAAGTCGAAGTAGTTCAGTATGGTGCGGCCCAGAAGCAGTTCAACATAGCTGACGCTATCGAGTTTTGGATGTTTGAACCTCCGAGAGAAGAGCAAACAACGATTTCTGAATTCATTGACAGACAATCATCTGTATTCAATGCCCTCATGGAAGAGTCGGAAGGGTCAATGCAGCTATTAAAAGAGCGCCGCTCCGCCCTGATCTCCGCCGCTGTAACCGGAAAAATCGATGTGCGTGGCTGGCAGCCACCAGCCAGTACCCAAGCCCCCGAATCAGTCGTAGCAGAGGCCAGCTAAATGGCGGACAGCAAGGAAGCCCAGTTCCAGCAGGACATCATCTCCGCCATGGTTGCCCAAGGCTGGCTCACCGGCCCGTCCAGCGGCTATGACCGGCGCACGGCGCTGTATACCGAGGATGTGCTGGGTTACTTCAAGGAGGCCTGGCCGGAGCGTTGGGACAAGTTCGCCAAGGCCAATCCGAATAATCCGGATGATGTGCTGGTACAGAAGCTGGTACGCGAGCTGGAGCAGAGTGGCACCCTGGATGTGCTGCGCCACGGCTTCAAGCTGCCGGCAGTCAAGGTGGAGCTGTGCAGCTTCCAGCCCGACCACGGCATGAACCCGGACACGCTCAAGCGCTACCAGTGCAACCGCCTGCGCGTGGTGCCGGAGGTGTCCTATTCGCCGCATGCGCGTGAGGCGGGCAGCGGCGGGCAGAGCTATAACCCACGGCTGGATTTGGTGCTGTTCGTCAACGGCATCCCCACCGCCACGCTGGAGCTGAAAAGCGAGTTCAAGCAGTCGGTGGAAAACGCCAAGCGTCAATACCGCCAAGACCGCCCGGTAAAAGACCCGCTCACACGCAAACCCGAGCCGCTGCTGACCTTCAAGCGCGGCGCGCTGGTGCACTTTGCCGTGGGCCAGAACGAAGTGGCGATGACCACCAAGCTGGCCGGTAAAGACACTTTCTTCCTGCCGTTCAACCTCGGCAGTGCGGAAGGCGGTGCCGGCAACCCAATGCCTGAAGATGACAGCCAATACGCCACCAGCTACCTCTGGCAACAGCTGTTACAGCCTGACGCCTGGCTCAAGGTGCTTGGGCGCTTTCTGCATTTGGACAAGGAAACCAAGGAGGGTTTCGACGGCACGCCGGTGACCAAGGAGACGATGATCTTCCCGCGTTACCACCAGTGGGAAGTGGTCAACCAGCTGATCAACACCACCCGTGCCGAAGGGCCGGGCAAGCGCTACTTGATCCAGCACAGCGCCGGCTCGGGCAAGTCCAACTCCATCGCCTGGACCGCCCATCAACTGGCCTCGCTGTATGACGATGCTGGCCAGCGCCTGTTCAACTCGGTGATTGTGGTCACCGACCGCACGGTGCTGGATAGCCAGCTGCAGAACACCATCTACCAGTTCGAGCACGCCCAGGGCGTGGTCAAACCGATCAGCCGGGATGTCGGCAACCAGAGCAAATCCGAGCAGTTGGCCGAGGCGCTGGCTGAGCAGACGCGCATCATCATCGTCACCATCCAGACCTTCCCGGCGCTGTTCGATGCTCTGGACAAGTACCCCAAGCTGGCATCGGGGCGCTATGCGGTGATCGCCGACGAGGCGCATTCCTCGCAAACCGGGTCATCCGCCAGCAAGCTGAAACAGATACTCGGCAGTGATGTGCTGGAAGGGGAAGAAGTCAGCGCCGAAGAGTTGCTGGACGCTGCCGTGCAGGCGCGCCAGCCGAATGAACGCATCAGCTACTACGCCTTTACCGCCACGCCTAAGGCCAAGACCCTGGAGCTGTTCGGCCGTCCGGCCGACTCCACGTTGCCGCCCAGTTCCAGCAACAAGCCCGAGGCGTTCCACCTGTATTCCATGCGGCAGGCCATCGAGGAGGGTTTCATCCTCGACGTGCTGCGCAACTACACCACCTACAGCACCGCCTGGAAGATCGCCCACCCGGATGGCGAAGACGACGAGGTGGACAGCAAAAAGGCGCGCATCAAGCTGGCCCGCTGGGTGCGGCTGCACCCTTACAACATCGACAAAAAAGTCGAAATCATCGTCGAGCATTTCCGCGCCAATATCCGTGGTCTGTTGGGTGGCCAGGCCAAAGCCATGGTCGTCGCCAGCAGCCGTCAGGAGGCAGTGCGTTACCAACTGGCAGTGAAGGCTTATGTGCAGCAGATGGGTTACCGCGATGTGCACCCGCTGGTGGCCTTCTCCGGCAGCGTGTTGGCGGATGAGGTGATCCCGGAAGAGGTGACGGAAAACAGCAGCCTGCTCAACGCCGGCCTAAATGGCCGCGACCTGGCTAAGGCGTTCGACACCCAAGACTTCAACGTGATGATCGCGGCCAACAAGTACCAGACCGGCTTCGATCAGCCCAAGCTGTGCGCTATGTACGTGGACAAGAAACTGCAAGGCGTGGACTGCGTGCAGACTCTGTCGCGGCTGAACCGTACCTTCGGTGACAGTAAGCAAACCTTCATTCTCGACTTTTTCAACGAGCCGCAGGACATTCTCGACGCCTTCTTGCCGTACTACACCAAGGCCGAGCTGACCGATGTGACCGACCCGCAGATCATCTATGACCTGCAGAAGAAGCTGGATGCCGAGGGCATCTATCACTGGCAGGAGGTCGAGGCCTTTGCTGTGGCCTTCTTCGACCCCAAGGCGGCCGCCAGCAAGCTCAGCTACTACTGCACGCCGGCCAAGGAGCGCTTTGCCAAGCGCTATGCCTTCTCCTTGGAGTCGCGCCAGCATGCGCTGGATTACAAGCGCACAGCCGAAGCCAATGGCGACAGTGCAGGCCTGAAAAAGGCCGAGCACGCGCTGAAAGAGGCCGGCGAGCAGGTGGACCAGCTCGACCTGTTCCGTAAGAACCTGCAGAGCTTTGTGCGCCTGTACGAGTTCCTCTCGCAGATCGTGCCCTATGAGGACCGCGAACTGGAGCAGCTGTGCGTATACGCCAAGCACCTGCATCCACTGCTGCGCGTGGACCGCCTGCAACAAGACGACGTGGACGTGGGCGAGCTGCAACTGAGCCACTACCGCCTGAGCAAGCGCGCCGAGTACCAGTTACGCCTGAGCGAGGAAGAAGGCGAATACCAGCTAAAACCTGGCAGCGACGTGGGCAGCGGTAAGCCGCATGACCCGGAGAAGAAGCGCCTGTCGGAAATCATCAAGGCGCTCAACGATATCTTCGGTGCCGAGGTGAACGATGACGACCAGCTGCAGTTCCTCACCGGCATCGCCCAGCGCATCAGTCGGCAAGACGACGTGATGGCGCAGGTCAACAACCACTCGGTGGAGCAGGTGATGCACGGCCTGTTTCCCAAACGCGTGCTGGACACCGTGTTGGATGCCATGACTGACCACGAGAAGCTCTCGCTGGAAGTGCTGGACAACGAAACCAAGAGCCGAGCGTTCGCGTTGATGATCTTGAAAATATTGAAATCTGCAGATGGTTTTGATGTAGGCCTATGACCAGCTAATGGAAATGCCGTTTAGCAATCGGAATTGTATTAGGAGCGCAGGATGTCGATCCCTGATTTTCAAAGTGTTATGCGTCCGTTACTGACTATCGTGCAAGACGGAGCGGCGTTACCGTTAAGCGAGCTGCGAGCGCGTATTGCCAGAGAGTTTTCTCTTACGGAGGCGGAGCTTAAAGAGCGCGTACCGTCTGGCCAGACGTTCATCAACAACCGAGTGGGTTGGGCTAGAACCTATTTGCACAAGGCTGGGCTGTTATCTATTCCGGCCAAAGGCATGACGCAGATTACGCCGCGAGGTAGGGATGCGCTGGCAAATGGTCCGGAACGTATAACAGTGACCTGGTTGAAGCAATTCCCCGAATTCGTAGAGTTCCATACGGCTAAATCACAGGTTGTTGAGGCTCCAGCTCTGCGTACGCGCGACACCACCGACGCAACGCCAGACGAACTGCTTGCCGAGGCTCATCAGGCTTTAGTACGAACCCTTGCTGACGATCTTTTGGCGCAAGTCAAAGCGGGAACACCAAGCTTCTTTGAACAATTGGTGGTCGACCTGATGTTGGCCATGGGCTATGGCGGTTCACGCAAGGAGGCGGGTAAAGCTACTCAGGCAACAAATGATGGTGGTATCGACGGCATCATCAAGGAGGACAAGCTTGGCCTCGATGTGATCTATCTACAGGCCAAGCGCTGGAGCACGACAGTACATCGCCCCGAAATCGATAAATTTATCGGTGCGCTGACTCGTCAGCGTGCACGCAAAGGCGTGTTCATTACCACTTCGGATTTTTCTCCAGGTGCCCGTGATGCAGCGCTGAGCCTGGATATCAAAGTGGTACTCATTGATGGCGCTGAGTTAGCTCGTTTGATGGTCGAGTACAATTTGGGTGTCAGCGTTAAACAGGTGTATGAGGTGAAGCAGATCGACAGCGATTATTTTGCTGAAGAGTAGTTTTCATTCAAAAGTATCTCGTAGATTTTCGCCGACGTGAAAGGTCGCGGCGGCGAAAGCCAATCTAGCGAGCGTCGTTATAGATGGTACTTTTTATTAGTAAAGAATCTCATCAACGTCATCTCGCTTCGCCAATGATCAGTAGTGCGTCATCGATGTATCTGCCCTCTTGTGGGTCAGTGCTAGAGCGAAGGTAGCCGGGAATTAGCTGTTGAAATTCGTTGCGGTCTACAGGCATGTATTCAAGTAAGGCCTCAAGCATTGCAGGGCGCAGCAAGCGGCGGTTGTCTGGGGTATCGGGAAGCGCGGGGCGGATGATTTGCTGGTCCAAATAGACCAGCTTCTCGCGCACGCTGGCCCCGCCTTCTTGTGAAATACGTTCCGCCTGCTGGCACTGCTCTTCGGCGACTTGCTGGATTACTTGCTCTTCGGCCTGTTCAGGCTCTGGATCGATAACCGGTTCGGTACGCAGTGCGGCAAGTTCTTGAAGAATTGGCTCGAGCTGAAGTTTGGCATTGCGGAACCAATCCACTGACCAGATGCGGCGAATGCGCCAGCCGAGCTGCTCCAGTACGCTCTGTCGCAAGCGATCGCGGTCGCGGGCTGACTTGGCCGAGTGGTATGCAGCACCATCACATTCGATACCCATCAAGTAACGGCCAGGTTGACCCGGGTCGCGTACTGCGAGGTCAATAAAGAAGCCGGCAACGCCTACTTGCGGCTCGCACCGATAACCGTGGCGCTCCAGGGCTTCGATGACGGCAACCTCGAAGTCGCTATCGGATGCTCTGCCAGTCTCGCGGATCTGCGGCATATGTCCGGATTCGGCGAACTGTAAAAAGTCGCGGAGGGCCAGTACGCCACGACTGGGGGGGCCGGTCACAACCACGTCGCTGGCGGTGAAGGAAGCGAATACCTGCATGCGCTTTTTGGAGCGGGTATAAAGCACATTGAGACGGCGCCAGCCATCCACTCCGTTGATGGGGCCAAAGCGCTGAGGCACGCTGCCTCCGGCCTCCATCGGGCCGTAGGTGGTGGAGATATAGATAACGTCTCGCTCGTCCCCCTGAACGTTTTCCAGGTTCTTGATGAACAGCGGCTCGTCGCTTTCTTCGTTGCGGCTGAAGGCTTCCTGAAGAGCGAGATTCTGTTTGGCGAGTTGCTCTAGCGCGCGGTCGATTTGTTCGGCTTGCTTAACGTTCATGGCAACGACGCCGAGCGATTCTTCCGGGCGGTGCAGCAAATGGTGTTCGATGGCTTTGGCTACGATCTCTGCTTCTTCAATATTGCGTTGATCGACGAAGCGCCCGCGCGCCACTTTCACGAATTTTACGCCGAATTCGTTCGATTCACGGTGAGGTGATGGGTAGACCACTAGGTTACTGTCGTAGAAGGCTTTGTTGGAAAAGGCAATCAGGCTCTCGTGACGTGAGCGATAGTGCCAGCGCAGCCGCCGTAGCTTGAACAGTGGCATGGCCGCTTCCAGGATGCTTTCCGAATCTTGGGCCAGCGAGGTTTCGTCACTCTCCTCGTTGTCATCACCGCCTTGGCGGGAAAAGAAACTGGTGGGTGGCAGCTGCTTGGGATCGCCGACGACAACCAATTGGCTACCGCGAGAGATCGCACCTAGGGCTTCCTCCGGGCGCATCTGTGAGGCTTCGTCCATGACGACGATATCGAAGTGCACCTTGCCAGCGGGCAAATATTGAGCGACCGCCATGGGCGACATCATGAAGCAGGGTTTCAACCCTTGTAAGGCTTCCGGAGCACGTAACATGAGTGAGCGAATGGATTCGTGACGCGTCTTCTTACCAGCCTCGTGCTTGAGGAGGGCGAGCTGAGTACGGTCTTTCACTCTGCCGGAGTTGTTGCCCTCGGGGACCTTGTGTTGATCAATTTTCGCAGCCAACTGTTCGCGTTGAAGTCGGGTAAGGTGGCTATCTATATCGGCAAAGCGGGCGCGGATGGCCTCCTGATCCTTTCCGGAGAACTGGCCCAGCGCCGGATTACTTTCGAGTATCTGTTTGGCCCAGATATCCATCAAGCCCAGTAGGCAGGCATCTTGAGCCTTTTCTGCCGGAAGGGTTTGGTTTTCGACTGCGAAGATCACGGCCTCAAAACCCAGGTCAGCAAGTCGCTTACGCAGGCGGCGATATTCCAGCCAGTGCTCAAGCAGCTCTTCATTTTGCGCTGCCCATTGCAGGCGCTGTTTGAGAGCTGTGAGATCGTCCTGATTGACGCGCTTCCACCAGCGTGCCGGTTCTACTTCGGCTTTGCCGATAAAACCTGCTAAGGCTTGCTCCCAAGTCTGCAGGGCTCCTGCTAGCTGATGACCTAACGTATTCCAGTCGCCAACCAACAGTTCGGCCTGTTTAGTGCTGCAGGCCGCTAGCTGAGGCACCAGCAGGTGGCGTATCGACAGGGCCATAATCGGGCGAACAAAAGATACGGTATGACGCCAGGCGATCAGACGGCCACGTGCTTCTGCTAGGTTGTCGAAGCGGGGCAGCTCTTCACCGTTCAAGCATGCAATCAGTTCAGCATTGTTCTGCAGGGCCGCAGCGCGCTCCTGCCAGTTTTCAACTGCTTGTGCGAGGGCCAGTATGCGGCCGGTGGTTGGCGCTGGCTCGTTAATCAAAGGCAGAAGTGCGTTGAGAGCGCCACCGAGCTCCCTGATGAGCCGGATATAGAGACCTTTGGGGGCCAGCAAGTCTTCTGACTTGAGCGGGTGACCGTCCAAGGGAATAGCCTCTTCCAATTCACGGCGATGGGAGAGTACATCGTAAAGGTACTCTTTCAGTTCGCCGGCTTCGGCTAACAAGTGTTCCAGCACCTGCGGGCTTTCTTTAAGTAGATACTCGGCAATCCAGACATTGCCCCCAAAGCCGCGCCCGCACTTGTCACGCAGCGTTCTATACCAGTTACGCAGAGCAATTAGCTCAGCTGTTTTAGTCCCTTCATCTTTAAAGTGCTCGCCGAGCACCTCGCGAAAGGTAGATTCGGTTGCCAGGTGGTTATGCTGACGTCTGTAGGCTATGCCTTCTGGCAGTGCTTGAAGAGCCATCTTCAATTTGATGCCAGGCCGTACCATGGCAAGGACTTCGGTCTTGGCAGCTCGCCAGCCACTCTTGAACCAGCGGAATAACGAGCTGTCAGCGAGCACACGTTGCAGGTCTTCAAGGCGTGTGTGGCTTGGCAGGCGGTCGATGGTGAAGACGCTGGCGGATTGTGTTTCGAGCCGTTTGATGTCAGTTAGAAGTTCACTTAGCTCGGGAAGTACTCTATCCAGAGAAGCGTCTTCGAATCGTTTGTGGCGCCACTCAGCAAGGGCGATAGGCATTTGCATCACCAGCTCAAGTAGCAGGTGCAGTTGCTCGATGCCCTGTTTATCGGTTCTGAGCGACTGGGCCGCTGATGTTTTTGTGATGGTTTGAATCAGTAGCTGAGCTCTAGGGGCTTCATCAATGAGTTCTTGGGCCTCCTGGATCAGCTCCAGAAGGTCATCCAGTTTCAGGCCGTTACTGTCATTGTGTTGCCGTATTTGCGCGCAAGATTTCTTGATCGTTTCAAGGGCACCAGGAGAGCCGAGGACGCTAGAGTTCAAAGCTTGGTTAAGAGTGACTTGCTGCTGTAGCAGCTGGTCCATACCCTCTAGCCAGGTTTGAAGTGCCTCACTACTGGATGCGTCAAGCCGGCTGATCAGATCCCAGTCCTCATCACCTTTTGGCATGGGCATTGCGGTCAGGGCGTTCGCCAATTGCTGCATGGCTTTGGGAGAGAACGTAGCGGCTTCAGTTGCTTTGAGGTTGGCTGAAGCCTTAACACGCACGCTGCTCAGCTCATCAAGTACGGTTATGGCGTGTTTAAGCTGGAGCAGGATTTCTGACCGTTCTAGCCCGTTTACCTGTGTTCTGGTGCAGCCAAACCATGGGTGAGTTTCAAGTTGGCCGATCTGGCCTGATTCCTCAGCCGTTTTTTTGTAGATGTGGGCAAAGTAACCAGCCTGTTCCTGAACCTGATTCTTATCCAGCTTTGTGGCGCTAGCGGGATGGAAGTCAGCAGGGCGGATGGCCAGACTCTCGCGCAAACGTGTGGCTTGCATTAGGGTTTGGTGAGCAGTCAGTCCGGTATCAGTATGGAGGGTATGCAGTTGCCGGACGTGTTCATTCAGCTGCTGCTTCAGCCTCTCATAATTGCTGATCAAGTCGTTCAGCTGACTAGGCTGACGGTAGCTTCCACGACTGCTTATACGTAGTCCAATGCTGGCGGCCACCGCGCTCTTTTGGCTTTTATGGCTGTGTAGCTCCAGGCAGAACTCTCCCAGACCGGCGCGTGTGAGTCGGTTTTTAACAACCTCCAACGCAGCACGTTTTTCCGCAACAAATAGCACTTTTTTGCCCTGTGCCATGGCTGCGGAGATCATATTGGTAATGGTCTGTGACTTACCTGTGCCGGGTGGCCCCTCGATCACCAGGTCTTCGCCACGGATTACATCGACCAATGCACTGTGTTGTGAGCTGTCTGCGTCATCAATCAGCGGGTAGTTCAGGTGTACGTCCTGAAGGTCGTCGATGGCGTGCTCGTCGCTGAAGCCGTTGATAGCAGAATCGGGGCGTTCGCTATCGGCTAGGCCAATCAGCCTCTGTACGAGGCTGCTTTGGAGTAGAACTTGGTTTTTGCCTGGCTCAAGATCCAGGTACATCATCAGCTTGCCAAATTCGAACAATCCCAACGAGGCGAAGCGGTGAAGCTCCCAGTCCGGTTTTACTTCGAGAACGGTCTCCCGTACGCGAGCGAAGTATTCTTCTGGCAGGAGATCTTCGGTAATGCGAGGTAGTGCAATGCCAAAATCGCGGCGTAATTTTTCCCGGAGTGACAGATTGGTAAGGATGTCTTCGCCGGTATATAGAACCTCGTAGTCGAAGGTTGCTGTTCTGGGATTGAGCTTCCCTTTCTCCAGGCGGACGGGTAGCAACATGAGAGGGGCGAGGCGCGAGCTGTTCTTTCCAACTACCGACTCGTCCCATTCAAGGAATCCGAATGCCAGGTAGAGAATATTCGCGCCGGTTTCGTCGAGTGAAAGTCGTGATTGCGCGTACAGCGTTTGCAAACGTGACTCTAGCTCGGCGGGGTAATACAGAGTTTGAATTGCGTCATCGGCATGCTTATCGCCGGGAGTCTCCGACCCGGTAGGCAGCTCGTAGCTCGTCTGCATACCAAGGACCTGCGCCCAGATTTCAGCGGTAGGAGGTTTCTTGACCTCACTGACACTGCCGGTTTTTTCATCGTATTTAAGGTAGCCGTGGTCGATGAGTTGGCGTTCTGTCGGCTCAGGGACCGGCGCGAAACGCATCGGCTGGTCGGCTGTCAACGTTTCAAATAAATGATCAGGAAGTTCATCGATAATTCGAGCAAAACGCTTGGAGCGAGCATGCGAGAAATTCAGAAGCCTGTTTCTTGCACTGAGGTCGAGAAGGCGGCTGCGCAGTTTTTCCAGGCTTTCTGGGCTGTCAGTCGCAAGGTCATCAAGGTCTTCCCAGCGGGATTGCTCATCAACGCTCGCCAGCTGTGAACTGGAGCCCCATGTGTTATCGAAGCGGAATACTGAACCGCCACGGCCGCTGCCTTTCTGAAGTCGGCCTTGTGTAATCAACTCCTCTCTAATCGACCAATAGTCTTCGTCGCTAACGGCGAAATCGTGCAACTCTGCCTTCTGTTCAAGGCGCTGTTTGAGAGTCTTGTTTCCTACCGCCGTACCGTCTCCTGGTACCAGCTCCAATACCCAATCCTGTACGAGCTTCCGCTCATTCGCCGTCAGAGATTGACTGGTTGGAGATTGCTCCGTCATATCGTTCATCCATCAGAAACGTTAAAGGCAGATGCAGGCATGTCGATCAGGACAGGAGGGAAGGGGGGCTAGGAGTGCGCCTACTGAAAACCATCCCTGGAGTCATGCGTTAAAACGTGACTGCGGTCACGCAACACTAGCGGGGTAGGGGCATCTGGTAAAGCGTAATGGCATATCAGTGGCAAGCAATTGCTGGGTCAAGCCTTGTGCGGCTAGCGTGTGCGATTCTTAATGCATGCCTTCGGGCTTGATTTCACTTAGGACTACGCCGAGAGTTGTGTAGGAATTTTCCTCACTTCTGTGCGTTCTGTCATGTCCAAGTTGTCACTGTTGAAGAGCCCGGCGGCCGTTCAGGCTGCGATGGATGAGTTTGCTCGCGTTGGGCGGACAGCCTTTTTGGCGCGTCATGGGTTTGGGAAGTCGCGGGACTTTCTGGTTCGCAACCCGCGTAATGGTGAGCTGTGCGATTCCAAGGCGATCGCTGGGGTTGCCTATGGCATGCAGTTTCAGACGGAGGCGCTTGGGCCGGCGGATTTCTCGGGTGGCGAGAACACGGTGGGGCCGCTGTTGCAGTCGCTGGGGTTTGAGGTGACGCGCACTGGCGAGGACTGGTCGCAGCAGGAAGTCGACGCCATCGTTCGTGACTACTTTGAGATGTTGGGGCTTGAGGCAGAGGGGCATCGGTTCAATAAAAGCGAGCACAACGAGGCGCTGCGCAAGCTGCTCAACGGCCGCAGCAAAGGCTCTGTTGAGCTGAAGCATCAGAACATCAGCGCCGTGTTAGCCGGGCTGGATTTGCCTTTCATTCAGGGCTACAAACCGCGTGGCAACAGCCAGCTGCTGCTGCGCAAATCGGTGCAGTCGTACCTCGATACACACGGTGGCGCGCTCAAGAAAATCGTCGATTCGTTGGAAGAAGCGAAAGCACCGGAGCAGAAAACCTATTCGGCTGTTCTGGTCGATTCCCCGGCCCGTGAGGCGCGACAAGCGCTTGCTGTTCCCGCCGCAGGCCGCCAGCGTTTACCGCGCAAGCTCGATTACGCTGCACGCGACGAAGCCAATCGCAAGCTGGGTCGTCTGGGCGAAGAGTGGGTGATCGGCTACGAACAGCAGCGTTTGCAGGAGCAGGGGCGGCCTGAGTTATTCCAGCGTTTGGAGTGGATTTCCGACACGCGAGGGGATGGGGCTGGCTACGACATTCTGTCGTTCGAGAACGAAGCAGAGCACCGTTTTATTGAGGTCAAAACCACCAACAGCGGGATTGCCTCATCGTTCGTGGTTAGCCACAACGAACTGGAGTTTTCGAAGGAGGCGCAGGAGCAGTTTTACCTCTACCGCGTGTTCCAACTGCGGGCCGACCCGAAGCTTTTCATTCTGCGTGGCGATCTGTCGAATCACCTCTATTTGAAGCCTCTGGACTTTCGAGCCAGCTTCCGCGAGCACTTCGGCTGACCCGCCACGCCGTTACATCTTCACCTTGCACCTCCTGTCGCCCTCGGGCTAAAGTCCGCCCGTCGTGGTCAATCCCGCGGCCGGGTGTGACAACCTGAATTCAGAAAGGCGCGTAGCGCCATAGCCCTAAACGGTCGGCGTTTTTTTATGCCTACCGTTTCGTGCATCTATGGCGGTCCGTGCGGGGCAGGCTTCGGCCTGGCCGGTGTCCTTTCTGACCGGTTTGTCACCCCCGTACGGTCCGCCACCCAATACCGCGTGACAACGGTGGGTGACGGCTCCTTAATCGCAGAAAGGAGCATAAGGATTATGTGCTATCCCCCTTTTACCCAAGGGCTCCACCTTGGGCTATCTGTTGTGTCTTCAACCTCCAGTCTGGAGGTGCGCCATGTCTGACGACACGATCATTCCATTCCCGCTCAACCCCAAACCTTCAAACGTTAAACCGCTGCAAAGCTGCCCATTGCAGGCCCAGGCCGAGTTGCGCCTGGCGATGCTGCACAAGCTGGTCAAAGGCCTGGCGCGTGCGCAGGCGCAGCCGGAGTTGGTGGGCGATGTCGAGGAGCAGTGCCGCTACGCCCGCGAGCTGCTGCGCGAGGTGTCGGAGCTGTATCGCACGGCGTTGGCTGAAGCCAGGAGGAGGGCGAGCCATGCATAGGCCCTTCAACAGTCACCTGGTCAGCCACGACGGGCACCAGGGCGCGGTGATCGGCTGGCCGCAGGATTGCCAGCAGGCGTTCAGTGACGGTGTGGCGTGCGCCAATGCCTGGCTGGACAGCGACGGTTCCGGCTGGCTGTGGGCCAACCTGATCGTCGAGCGTGATGCGCTGCCTACCGGCGTGGAGCGGCGGGCGTTCGAGGTGGGCTTCCTGAGCCGTGTGCATCAGCGGTTGTGTTCGCCGTTGGGTGGCAACCATCAGGCACGGCAGACGGCGTTGCGGTTGTAGGGGTAGGAGCGGACTTGTCCGCGAGCTCGGCGGTTTCTGCCCCAACAACGGTGTGTCGGCCGAATAAAAGCTCGCGGGCAAGCCCGCTCCTACAGATGGGTGCACCTTTGGCTTTGTATCGCTCTGTATAAAACCCGCCGCCGGATACACGGGCCTACGTGGCGCGGTGTTCGGGCACACAGAGGCGATACACCTGCGCGATTAACTGCAACGACGAGAAGGCGGTGCCCACATCGGGCGCCGCCTGTTGCCCATCGTTCAGAGGAGGTGATCGCCATGCAGCACAACCGTGTCGTGCAGCGGGAAGAGGCATTTGTTGCGCCCAGCCGGGGGCTTGCGCCGAGCAGTGTCGGGCTGGGTTTGCGGCGTGCCTTGCTCGCCGATCTGAAGGCGGCGCCGGCCGGCGATTTCGACTTTCTCGAGGTGGCGCCGGAGAACTGGATCGGCATCGGCGGCGCCCATGGCGCGGCCTTGCGCGAGCTGGCCGAGCGCTACCCGTTGAGTTGCCATGGCCTGAGTCTGTCCCTGGGCGGCCCAGCGCCGCTGGATGTGGCGTTTCTGCGTGAGGTGCGCGGGTTTCTCGATCATTTCGGCGTGCCGCTGTACAGCGAGCACCTGAGTTATTGCAGCGACGACGGCCACCTCTACGACCTGCTGCCGCTGCCGTTCACCGAGGAGGCGGTGCACCATGTGGCCACGCGCATTCGCCAGGTCCAGGACATTCTCGGCCGTCGCCTGGCGGTGGAGAACGTGTCCTACTACGCCGCGCCCCGGCAGGACATGGACGAGCTGGCCTTCACCAATGCCGTGCTGCAGGAGGCCGATTGCGACCTGCTGCTGGACGTTAACAACGTCTACGTGAACTCGATCAACCACCGCTTCGACCCCCATGCCTTTCTCGCCGGGCTGGCGCCCGATCGGGTGGTGGGCATGCACATCGCCGGGCATTACGACGAGGCCGATGACCTGAAGATCGACACCCACGGCGCGCCGGTGAAGCCTGCCGTGTGGTCGCTGCTGGCCACGGCCTACGGGCGTTTCGGCGTGGTGCCGACGCTGCTGGAGCGGGACTTCAACTTCCCGGCATTCGAGGTGCTGGTTGCCGAGTTGCAGACCATTCGCCGGCATCAACGCGAGGCGGAGGCTGCCCATGGCTAGGTCGACCGCAACGCTGCACGAGCAGCAACAGGCGCTGACCCGCTACCTGCGCGACCCGGAGCATTGCCCGCCGCCGGCGGGGATGAATCGGGCGCGGGTGGCGGTCTACCGGGAGCTGATTTTCAACAACCTGCACACGTTGCTGAGCAGCACCTTTCCGGTGTTGATCGGGGTGCTGGGCCGTGAGCGCTGGCATGCGCTGGTGCGGGTGTTCCTGCGCGACTACCGCGCGGTCACGCCCAAGTTTGGGGAGATCGCCGAGGAGTTCGTGGCCTTTCTGGCGACGGAGCCACCGGGGCTGGCCGACGGCGATTGGCCGCCGTTCATGGCCGAGCTGGCGCATTACGAGTGGGTGGAGATGGCGTTGCAACAGTCCGAGGCCGAGCCGTTGCCGGTGGGGGATGCGCAGCTGCTGTTGAGTCAGCCGCTGCGGGTGTCGCCCTTGGCCTGGCCGTTGGCCTATCGCTGGCCGGTGCAGCGCCTGGGGCCGGATTACCAGCCCACGGAACCGCCTGCCGCGCCGACCCTGTTGCTGGTGCGGCGCCTGCCGGACTGGCGCATTCGCTTTGCCGAACTCAGCCCGCTGGCCTGGCGGTTGCTGGAGCGCATTACCCAGTTTCCCGAGCTGGAAGGGCGCAGCCACTTGCATGGTTTGGCGGCGGAGGCCGAGGCTGCGGATCTGGAGGCCTTCATGGCCAACGGCCTGGGCCTGTTGCAGCAGCTGCATGGCCAAGGGGTGATTGGCGTGGGCGTGCGGGTCGAGCATCCGTTGTATCGGGTGGCTTAAATGCGGTTGCCTGACGGGCACCCATCTGTAGGAGCGGACTTGTCCGCGAGCTTTTCGTTTTGATCGTTCCCGCGCTCTGCGTGGGCACCATCGATCCCGGGTATCGCTTTGCTCAACCCAGGCTACGGGCCTTTCGTTTGGCCGCCACAGCGGTGGTGGGGCGTAAGCCGCCGAGCTCGCGGACAAGTCCGCTCCTACGGGGCGCGCGCTATCTGATCGTTCCCACGCTCTGCGTGGGAATGCAGCCCCGGACGCTCTGCGTCCGCAGCGGTGCTTGCCAGTGGTGGACAAGCTTCGCGTTGTCCACCCTACGAACTTTTCGTTCGGCCGCCATGGCGGTGGTGAGGCGTAAGCCATCGAGCTCGCGGACAAGTCCGCTCCTACGGGGCGCGCCCTATCTGATCGTTCCCATGCTCTGCGTGGGAACGCATCCCCGGACGCTCTGCGTCCGCAGCGATCCTTGCCGGTGGTGGACAAGCTTCGCGTTGTCCACCCTACGAATTGCGTCAACCAAGGGATATCTGTCAGGCAGGTGTACCGCTGGTGACGCGGAGCGCCACGGGGTCGGCTACCACGCGGAACGTGGGAACCAGCGGAAAGCGGCGACTCAATCCTTGGTCAGTCTGATCCATCGGTACGCCAGGTACAGCGCGGCCAGGGTGGTCGGGATGAAGAAGCTGATGCCAAACGAAAACCCGACGATGTAGAACAGCACGACGAACCCCAGCAGTGCGGCCCCGGTGGCAATCAACACCAGCCACCAATCCAGGATGACCACGTCGGTGGCGTCCTTCTGCCAGCTGTTTTCGGGTCGGTCATTGCGGTTGCGTTGTTTGCGCAGCAGCCAGAGGTCTGTCAGGAAATCCAGAATCCCTTCGATCAACCCGCCGATGAATAGCCGCATGGGTGCTCCTTGCGTGTGTTTGTGGGGGATTGCCTGGGCGCCATCTTTTCACCACACAGGGTGCAATGCTGTGGTGGAGTCGTCAGCTTGGGGGCATCGGTTCCCGGGTATCGCTTCGCTCAACCCAGGCTACGGCTTGCGGGTTTGATCGTTCCCACGCTCTGCGTGGGAATGCAGCCGTGACGCTCTGCGTTCGCAGCGATGCTGGCCGGTGGTGGACAAGCTTCGCGTTGTCCACCCTACGAACTGCGTCAATCAGGGGATATCTGTAGGCAGTTGTACCGCTGGTGACGCGGAGCGTCACGGGATCGGCTACCACGCAGAGCGTGGGAGCCATCAGGTATAGGTTTGATCGTTCCCACGCTCCGCGTGGGAATGCATCCGGGACGCTTTGCGTCCCTGTAGGAGCGGGCTTGCCCGCGAGCTTTTCACTTTGCCGACAGATTATCGAGTGCCGCAGGCCGTCGAGCTCGAGGCCAAGGCCTCTCCTACAGGGGGAAAGCATCCGGACGCTCTGCGTCCGCAGCGATGCTGGTCAGTGGTGGACAAGCTTCGCGTTGTCCACCCTACACACTGCGTCCGCCTGGGGGTTAGCGCCCGCGCCGGTAGAGGCGCTGCACCAGCGCGTCCAGGCTCAGTTTGCCGGGGCCGCTGAGAACGAGGGGAAGGAGCATGGCCAGGTAGATCACCGGCAGTTTGAAGTTGCCGTAGCCCTTGTTGGTGATGGCGTAGCCCTGGGCCAGTTCGGCGAGGCTGGACCAGTCGGCGGGCCAGTGCACGGCGGCGGTGGCGACCACGGTGACGACGATCAGCACCAGGGCTGAAACCCGCGTGCCCAGGCCGACCAGCAGCGCGATGGCACAGAGCAGTTCGGCCCACATGGCCAGTTCCCAGTTCAGGCCGCTGGGCAGGTGGTTGAAGGGGAACGGGAAGGCGCCCTGGATGCTGGCGAACCAGTTTTCGCCGTTCCATTTTTCCAGGCCGGCTTCGAAGAATTCCCAGGCCAGCAACACGCGCAGGCTGAGCAGGGCGATCCAGCCGCCGAGGCGGTCGAGTGGGCGATAGAGGGCAGGAGCAGTGTGCATGGTGAAATTCCTTGTGGTGGCGGCGACGGGGGGCTCGGGCGGCCGCGCAGGGGCCGCCCGCGTGCGGTATCAGGCAGCGGTGGCGGGGCGGGCGGCGGGCTGTCTGGCCTGGCGGCGTTTGGTGGCCAGGGCCAGCTTGCCGACCAGGCGGATGGCCACGGCGGCGCAGGCGATGCCGAAGGGCAGCACGTACCAGGCACTCATGGGGATGCGCTTGAAGTTGGCGTAGGCGAAGACCGCCATGATGATCCACATGCCGGTCACGTGCAGGCGCTTCCAGGCGCTGGCGCCGATCAGGCGGGCCGGGCCTTTGAAGGAGGTCAGGGCCATCAGCAGGATGAACACGTAAGCCACGGTGCCGGGGGTGTTGTCCACCACGCTGCGCGCCGGCCAGAACTCGGTGTTGAGCTGCCCGTAGGCGTAGATCAGTACCGCGTGCACGAAGTGCGAGAAGGCGAACGCCAGGCCCAGGAAGCGCCGCTCGCGCACCAGGGCACGGGAGAGCTCCGACGGCACCAGCACGGCGAAGGCTGAGGCGGTGAAGGCCGCGAGGAACAGGGCGAAGGAGGAGCGGGCGGTGGCGCGGATGGCACTGCGCAGGCCTTCGATGAGGTCGGGTTGCAGGGCGATGGCGGCGGCGCTCATCGCCAGGATCAGTACGGCGATCAGGCTGAACAGCGGCCAGCCGCGCAGGGTGTTGGTTGAGGTGGTCATGGCAGAACTCCTGTGAGAAAGGCCTTCGCCATCCGGGGCATGCGGTGGGTCAGGCGACAGTCAGGAGTCTTGCAAGGGCGTGTATGCCGGCTATGTCAGGAACCGGCGTTTGTGCATGCTCGTGTGTAACGGGCAGCGGCGGATACACAGGCATACAAACGGCCCGGCCAGGCGTCAGGCCTTGGCCGGCAGGTGCAGGGTCACGCAGAGGCCGCCACCGTCGCGGTTGTGCAGGCTCAGGGAACCGCCGATGGCCTGGGCCAATTGCTGGGCGATGGCCAGCCCCAGACCGGTGCCGCCGGTGCTGCGGTTGCGCGAGCTTTCCACGCGGTAGAAGGGCTTGAGCACGTCGGCCAGCTCGGCCTCGGCGATGCCCGGGCCACGGTCCAGCACGCTGATCGACAGGCCCGCGTCGGCAGTGCCGTCGATCACCACCTCGGCGGCGCCGGAGAACTTCACCGCGTTGTCCACCAGGTTCACCAGAATGCGTCGCAGTGCGTGGGGCCGCGTTTCGATGACGGCGCCGTTCTTGCCAGCCAGGGTCACGTCCTGGCCGGTGTCCTGGTAGTCGAACACCAGGCTGTCGAGGAAAGAATCCAGGTTGAGGCGGCAGCTGGCCTCGGTGGCGCCATGCACGCTGCGCGCATAAGCCACGCCCTCGCGCACCAGGTGTTCGATTTCGCTGAGGTCCTGGGTCAGCTTGTCCTTCTCGGCGGAGTCGTCCATGAACTCGGCGCGCAGTTTCATGCGGGTGATCGGCGTCTGCAGGTCGTGGGAGATGGCGGCCAGCAGTTGCATGCGTTCCTTGAGGTAGTCGGCGATGCGCGTCTGCATGGCGTTGAAGGCCATGGCGGCGTGGGCCACTTCCCGTGGGCCGTTTTCATCCAGGGGCACCGGGTGGGCGTTGGGGTCGAGGTTCGCCACCGCATCGGCCAGGCGGGTCAGCGGGCGGATGGCGATGCGCACGGCGAGCCAGGTGCAGGCGATCATCAGCGCCAGTTGACCGAGCAGCATGAACGGCAGCCAGGGCGACATCGGCGCGACCTTGGGGCGCACGTCGAGGGTGACCGGGCTGCCGTCGGCCAGGCGCAACTGGGCCTGGAAGTGTTTGATCGGGCCGGGGATCTCGCTGAAGGTCAGGACGTAGTCGCCACCCAGGGCGGCCTGGATCGAATGCACGGCGATGGGGATGTCGTTCGGGTTCAGCGGCACGCCCGGGTCGGCTTCGCGCAGCAGGTAGCCGTAGTTGCGCCGTTGCAGGCGCATCAGCCAGTCGGGGCGCTCGGCGGCGGGCAGGCGATCAAGGATGGCCACCGAGGTGGACACGTCGGTCTCCAGGGTGCCGAGCATGGTGTTCTTGGTGCTCTGGTAGCGCTCGTAATACTGCGCGCCGAACGACAGGGCCTGGGCCAGGATCAGCCCGACCAGGAAGATCAGCGACAGCCGCGAGGCGAGGGTGCGCGGCCAGTGCAGGGCGAAACTCATGGCTGCTCCCCGAGGATCTCCACCGCGAAGGTGAAGACGTAGCCTTCGCTGCGCACGGTCTTGATGTAGGCCGGGTCGCGGGCGTCATCCAGCAGGCGCTGGCGCAGGCGGCTGACCAGCAGGTCGATGGAGCGGTCGAACAGGTCGGCCTCGCGGCCCTGGGTCAGGTTGAGCAACTGGTCGCGGCTGAGCACGCGCTGCGGGTGATCGAGGAGCACGCGCAGCAGGCGGTACTCGGCGCCGCTCAGGGCCACCAGGGTGTCGTCTTCGTCCAGCAGGTGGCGGGCGGTGGTGTCCAGGCGCCAGCGGCCGAAGCGCAGCAGGCGGCCGCTTTCGGTGACCACCAGGTTGGGCGGCAGCATGCGCGTACGGCGCAGCACGGCATTGATGCGTGCCAGCAGCTCGCGGGCGGCGAAGGGTTTGGCCAGGTAGTCGTCGGCGCCCATTTCTAGGCCGATGATGCGGTCGGTTTCATCGGTGCGCGCGGTGAGCATCAGCACCGGCGTGGCCTTGTGTTTGCCCGCGCGCAGTTCGCGGCACAGCAGCAGGCCGTCATCGCCGGGCATCATGATGTCGAGCACGATCAGGTCGACCTGGTTGCTCTCCAGGAAGGCGCGCATCTGGCGGCCGTCGGCGACCACCGTGGTGCGCAGGCCGTTCTTCTTCAGGTAGTTGCCGACCAGTTCCCTGATCTCGCGGTCGTCATCCACGATCAATATGTGATCGACATGTTCCATCGTTCGGGCCTCCAGGAATGTGTGTGATGCGCGCAGTGTAACCATGCCCGGCGCGCCTGCCTGCCGGGCTTTGTATTGCAGTGTATCTGGCGATGCGAGGGTTACAGAGGCATGCAAAACCGGGGCGAATGTATCGCTCTGTATCCCGCGCCCGCTCTGACACGTAACGAATCCGACGGCGGTTTTTCCCGACACATCCGAGATACCTCGCGGGCATTCAATGGGACCCATCGAGACGACATCACTCGCCTCGACTCAACCCACACGATGACTGCGAGGACACGATCATGAACTGGAAGACCCTTACCGCCGCTTGCCTGTTTGCTGCCCTGAACCTGGGCGCGCTGCCCGCCATGGCACAGGCCGATAGCAAAGCCGAAACCTACACCTACGGCAGCCACCTGGATATCCAGAAAGTGGTGTCGCTGAGCGAAGACAGCTCCGACACCTGCGGCGTGGTGAACGCCCGCATGACCTACCTGGATTCCCACGGCCAGCAGCACGTCCTGGGCTACAGCAAGCTCGCCGAGAACTGCAGCGATGGCAACTGATCTGCCCACGCTGCGTTTCTTTCACGCCACGTTGCAAGCGGGAGTTACCCCATGAACAGTCTCAACAGCTTCCTCACCGCCGTCGCCTTTTCCCTGGCCGGTGTCGCGGTGCACGCCAACGCCGCCAGCGAGAACCAGCGCGGCGAGAGCGGCCTCTGCTTCCAGGTCACGCCGCTGGCCGGCAAGGGTTCCGTGCCCTCGCTGACCGAGAACGGCAGCAGCCGTACGCCGCTGGGCCAGCAGCTGGAGCGCGTTGCCGAAGATGGCTTCAGCCGCACGCCGCAGGGCATGCAGAGCGAAGCCGTGGCTTCCAACGGGTTCAGCCGTACACCACTGGGCCGCTGGGTCGACGAACGCGCCACGACCACCCAGGCGTGAGTGGGGCGCGGCCCCTGGCCCCATCCCGCTGCTCCTTCCAACCTGGCTGACCCGGCCCGCCGACACGGCGCCGGCCGGGCGCCACAGCCTCCATAGGTAACGCCATGCTGCTCATCGCCTTTCTGGGTGGGGTCCTGACGGTCCTCAGCCCGTGCATCCTCCCCGTGGTGCCGTTCCTGTTCGCCGGCGTCAGCCGTTCGCGCTCGTCCATCCTGCTGGTGCTGAGCGGCATGGCGCTGACTTTCGCCCTGGTCTCGAGCCTGGCGGTGGTGAGCAGCGAGTGGGTGGTGCACGCCAACATCGCTGGCCGCCAGGTAGCCTTGGTGATCCTGGTGCTGTTCGCGTTGTCGCTGATCTCTGCGCGAGTCGGCACCTGGCTGTCGAAGCCCTTCGTGGCCCTGGCCAACCGCATCGACCCGTCCATGCGTGGTGCCAGTGGCCCGCTGGCCTCGCTCACCGTGGGGGTGGCCACCGGGTTGCTTTGGGCGCCCTGTGCCGGGCCGATCCTGGGGGCGATTCTGTCCAGCGCCATGCTGCAGGGCGCCAGCAGCCAGACCAGCCTGTTGCTGCTGGCCTACGGCCTGGGCAGCGCCTGTTCCCTGGGGCTGCTGATCGTCGCCGGCCGTGGCCTGGTGGCGCGTTTGAAACCGCTGCTGCCGGTCACCTCCTGGTTGCGTCGGGGCACCGGTATCGCGGCGCTGCTGGCGGCGGTGTCGATCGCCACCGGCGTGGATCGCCAGTTGTACGAGCAGGCCTCGTCCGAGGGCGGCAACGCGGTGGAGCGCAGCCTGCTGGAGAACGTGCCCAAGGCCATCGACTACGTGATCAGCAAGGCCGATGCCGCGCCGCTGGGGCTGCGCGACCACGGCGCCATGCCTTCGCTGGAGGGCGCGGTGCAGTGGCTGAATTCGCCGCCGCTGAGCGCCGAATCCCTGCGCGGCAAGGTGGTGCTGGTGGACTTCTGGACCTTCGACTGCATCAATTGCCAGCGCAGCCTGCCGTACGTGAACCAGTGGGCGAAGAAATACGAGAAGGACGGCCTGGTGGTGATCGGTGTGCACACCCCGGAGTTTGCCTTCGAGAAGCTCATCAGCAATGTGCAGCGCGAGGTGAAGAAGCTCGACATCGCCTACCCGGTGGCCATCGATAACAACTACGCGATCTGGCGCGCCTTCGATAACCAGTACTGGCCGGCCCATTACTTCATCGACGCCAAGGGCCGCGTACGTTTCAGCCACTTCGGCGAAGGGCGCTACGAGACCCAGGAGCAGGTGATCCAGCAACTGCTGGAGGACGCCCGGGCCGAGCGCGAGGCAGGCGCCACCAAGGGCTGACGTGTGGTGTAATCGGCGTCGTCCGCACCCAAGGCTCGCCGATGAACATCAATACCCGCATCAAGTTTCGCCACCTGGTCTGCTTCCTGGAGATCGCCCGGCAGCGCAGTTTCGCCAAGGCGGCGGATGCCCTGGCGGTGAGCCAGCCGGCGATCTCCAAGACCCTCAAAGAGCTGGAAGAGATGCTCGCCGCCACGCTGTTCGAACGTGGCAAGAGCGGCGTCAGCCTGACGCCCGCCGGGGTGGCTTTCATGCGCTACGCCGGGCCCAGCGTGCAAGCGCTGCGTGATGGTGTGGCCAGCCTGCGCGGCGGCGAGCACCAGGCCGAGCCGATCCGCGTCGGGGTGTTGTCCACGGTCGAGAGCCTGCTGATACCCGAAGTGGTGCGGCGCCTGCACACCCGTCACGCAGCACTGGTGGTGAGCATCGCCACCGGGCCGAGTGCCTACCTGCTCAGCCAGTTGCGGGTCGGCGAGCTGGACCTGGTGGTGGGGCGCATGACCGACAGCCCGGAGATCCAGGGCCTGACCTTCGAGCACCTGTACAGCGAATCCATGACCCTGGTGGTGCGCCCCGGCCACCCGTTGTTGGCGGGTACCAGCGACCTCAGCCGCCTGGGCGATTACCCGCTGGTGCTGCCCCTAGCCGGCACCACCATCCGCCGCCACGCTGACAGCCTGTTCGTGCAGTGCGGCGTGGCCCAGCCGCAGCAGCGCCTGGAAACCCTGTCGCCGGCCCTGAGTCGCCGCTACGTGCAGTGCAGCGAAGCGATCTGGGTCGCGCCCCAGGACGCCGTGCGCCTGGACGTGCAGCGTGGCGAACTGGTCGAGCTGGCCCTGGGCATCCAGGAGCCGGGCGGCTCCGTGGGCATCTGCAGCAACACCGCCATGCCCCAGGCCATGACCTCGCAATGGTTCTGCGAGGTGCTGCGCGAGGTGGCGGGGGAGTACCGCGAGGGACTTTTCTCATAACCATTTGGTTATGGATTGGCGCTGTCTTTTCAATGTTCCTCGGCCGGCGTTTGCCGGACACTTCGGCACTAGCTGCCTGCCCGACAGGCTCGACTCCCATACCCGAATAACAGGAGCGTGCCCATGCCCGCCGAGGACACTCGCCGTTTCGTGATCCGTGATCGAAACTGGCACCCGAAAGCCTTCACCCCCGACTACAAGACCTCCATCGCCCGTTCCCCGCGCCAGGCGCTGGTGAGCATTCCGCAGTCGATTTCCGAAACCACCGGCCCGGATTTCTCGCACCTGAAGCTGGGCCAGCACGACAACGACCTGCTGCTCAACTTCAACAACGGCGGGCTGCCGGTGGGCGAGCGCATCCTGGTCTGCGGCCGGGTCATGGACCAGTACGGCAAGCCGATCCCGCATACCCTGGTGGAGATGTGGCAGGCCAACGCCGGCGGCCGTTACCGCCACAAGAACGACCGCTACCTGGCGCCGCTCGACCCGAACTTCGGCGGCGTGGGCCGTGCCCTGACCGACAGCGAAGGCAACTACTGCTTCCGCACCATCAAGCCGGGCCCGTATCCCTGGCGCAACAACCCCAACGACTGGCGCCCGGCGCATATCCATTTCTCGCTGAACGGCCCGTCGATCTCCACGCGTCTGGTGACCCAGTTGTATTTCGAAGGCGACCCGCTGATCCCGCTGTGCCCGATCGTCAAGTCCATTGCCAACCCCGACGCGGTGCAGACCCTGATCGCCAAGCTCGACATGAACGCCGCCAACCCCATGGATTGCCTGGCGTATCGCTTCGACATCGTGCTGCGCGGGCAGCGAAAGACTCACTTCGAGAATTGCTGAGGAGCCACGCATGCCTATCGAACTGCTGCCGGAAACCCCTTCGCAAACCGCCGGCCCCTACGTGCACATCGGCCTGGCCCTGGCGGCTGCCGGCAACCCGGTCCGCGACCAGGAAGTCTGGAGCCAGATGGCCAAGCCTGGTGCGCCGGGCGAGCATATTCTACTGGTCGGCCACGTCTACGACGGCAACGGCCACCTGGTGCGCGACGCGTTCCTGGAACTGTGGCAAGCCGATCACCAGGGTCGTTACGACGAAGCCTACGACCTGGAGAAATCCTTCAACGGCTTCGGCCGTACCGCCACCACCTTCGATGCCGGCAGCGAGTGGACGGTGCAGACCGTCAAGCCGGGCGTGGTGAACAACGCGGCAGGCGTGCCCATGGCGCCGCACATCAACGTCACGCTGTTTGCCCGGGGTATCAACATCCACCTGCAGACGCGCCTGTACTTCGATGACGAAGCCGAGGCCAACGCCAAGGACCCGGTGCTCAATCTGATCGAGCAGCCGCAGCGCCGCGAGACGCTGGTCGCCAGGCGCTGCGAGGTCGACGGCAAGACCGCCTACCGCTTCGATATCCGCATCCAGGGGGACGGTGAAACCGTGTTCTTTGACTTCTGAACCGGTGGCGCCCGTCGAGGCGGTGCGCCGTCACTTCGACCGCGAGCTGGCGGCCCGAGGCTTTCGTGCCGATGCCGCCCAGCAACGGGCCATCGCCCAGCTCGCCGACTGGCTGGACAGGCAGCTGACGCCCAAGCGGCGCTGGCGGCGTCCGGCTGCCGGCGTGTACCTGTGGGGCGGTGTCGGGCGCGGCAAGAGTTTTGTCATGGACTGCCTGTTCGCCGCCGCGCCCCTGGCGAACAAGCGTCGGGTGCATGTGCACGGTTTTCTCCAGGAGCTGCAGCAGCGCCTGAATGCCTACGCCGGGCAACCCGAGCCGTTGGCGCGGGTGGCCGCGGACCTGGCCACCGAAGCACGCCTGCTGTGTTTCGATGAGTTCCATGTGCACGATATCGGCGACGCCATTCTGCTCGGGCGCCTGCTCGAATGCCTGCTGCGCGAGAACGTGGCGCTGGTGTTCACCTCCAACTTCCCACCCGCCGGGCTGTGCCCGAACCCGCTCTATCATGTACGCTTCAAGCCGTTCATCGCGTTGCTGCAGCGCCATTTCCAGGTACTCGAACTCGACGCCGGCGAGGATTATCGCCAGCGCACCCGGCATGAGTGGGGACGCTTCATCCAGGCCCCGATGGCCCGGGCCGACTCCCTGTTGAGCCATGCCTTGCAAGTTGGTACGCAAACCGGCGGCGAGCTGGAGCTGAACCGCCGGCGCTTCGCACTGCGGGGGCGCAGCGGGCAGGGCGTCTGGCTGGATTTCCCGGCACTGTTCGAGGTGCCGTCGTCGACGGCGGATTACCTGGGGTTGTGCGAGCAGGTGGCGTGCATCGCCGTCAGCAACGTGCCGCCGCTGCATCGGCTGTCGCTGGATGTGCAGCTGCGGGTGATCAACTTCATCGATGTTGCCTACGACAGCGGTGTGGTCCTGCTGCTGGCCAGCGAGGCGAGCCTGGAGCAGGTGTGCGCCGATATCGGCGCCAGCGATTTCAGCCGCACCCGCAGCCGTCTGCAGCAATTGTCCAGGTCCGTGGAGAACCTTGTCGCGTGTTAGCCGTACTCAGTATCACCGCCCCGATTTTCATCCTGATTGGTGTGGGGTTCGTGTCCACACGGGCGGGCCTGGTCAACCGCGAACAATTGCGCGGCATGGGCACCTTCGTCATCACCTTCGCCTTGCCTGCCCTGGTGTTCAATGCCCTGGCGCAGCGCCCGCTGAGCGAGGTGCTCAACCTGCCGTACATGGGCGCCTACGCCCTGGGGTCGCTGGCGATCTTCGGCATCGGCTTTGCCGCGGCCTTCTGGTTGCGCCGCCAGAGCCTGTCGCACAGCGCGATCATGGGCATGGGCGTGTCGGTGTCCAACAGCGGCTTCATCGGTTACCCGATCGCGGTGATGGTGCTGGGCGAGCAGGCCGCCGTGGCACTGGCCCTGGGCATGCTGGTGGAGAACCTGCTGATGATTCCCCTGGCGCTGATGCTGGCCGAAGGCGGTCAGCAGCAGGCACAGTCGAAGTGGGCCGTGCTGGGCGAAACCCTCAAGCGCCTGCTGAAGCACCCGATCATCATCGGCATCAGTTTCGGCTTGGTGGTGTCGCTGCTGGGGATCAGTCTGCCGACGCTGCTGAGCCGGCCGATCGACATGCTGGCCAGCGCTTCGGCGCCAGTGGCGCTGTTCGTGATTGGCGGCACCCTGTACGGCATGAAGGCCAATGGCGTGTGGCGCGAGGTGGCACAGATCAGCCTGGCCAAGCTGCTGCTGCACCCGCTGGCGGTGTTCGTGGCGCTTGCACTGATGCCGGGCATCGAGCCGCACATGCTGGTGGCCGGGGTACTGTTCGCCAGTGCGCCGATGATGAGCATCTACCCGATCATGGGCCAGCGTTTCGGCCTGGAGGAGCGCTGCGCGGCGGCGCTGGTGGGGGCCACGGTGCTGGCATTCATCACCGTCAGCTCGCTGATCGGTTTCATCGAATACCGCGGGCTGCTCGGCTGACGCCGTGGCGGACCCCGCCCGCGATCGAGATCACGGGCAGGGAGCGCCGCAACGCAGGCCGGTGCGTGGCCGGCCGTGTTAACGGTCCTACCTTGTGAGCCGAACCGTACCAAGCCCCGTGGGGTACCTGACCGTAACGACCGGGGCTGGGCGGCGGCAAGGGTATTCAGCCAGGCCAGTCGGGTCAATTGCGATTATCGAACTCCCGTTCGATAATCGAAATGTCGTTGTCCCTTGCCCGTGAGAGGCTCCCATGTCCGAGACGCGTCCGCCCCTGACCCCCATGATGCCGCCGGTGTATGTCTCGCCGGCCAAACGCATCGAAGAATTCAGTGGCGATCCGAACTTCATGACCTCCCTGGCGCGGGGCCTGGCGGTGATCAACGCCTTCCAGGAGCGCAAGCGCCACCTGACCATCGCCCAGATCAGCCACCGCACGGAAATCCCCCGGGCTGCCGTGCGGCGTTGCCTCTACACCCTGATGAAGCTGGGCTACGTCACCACCGACGGGCGCACCTATTCATTGTTGCCCAAGGTGCTGACCCTGGGCCACGCCTACCTGTCGTCCACGCCCCTGGCGGTCTCGGCCCAGCCGTACCTGGACCGCATCAGCGAGCAGCTGCACGAGGCCTGCAACCTGGCCACCCTGGAAGGCGAGCAGGTGCTGTACCTGGCCCGCTCGGCGATCCCGCAGCGGCTGATTTCCGTGGACCTCAGCGTTGGCAGCCGCCTGCCAGCGTACTGCACGTCCATGGGGCGCATCCTGCTGGCGGCCATGGACGACGACAGCCTGCATGAATACCTCGACCACGCCGACCTGCAACCCAAGACCAGCCGCACCCTGCACACCCCGGAAGCCCTGTGGGAATGCCTGCAGCGCGTGCGCCAGCAGGGCTGGTGCGTGGTCGACCAGGAGCTGGAGCAGGGCCTGCGTTCGATCGCGGTGCCGGTCTACGACTCGGCCGGCCACGTTTTGGCGGCGATGAACGTCAGCACCCACGCCGGGCGCGTGCCGGCCAGCGAACTGGAAAAGCGCTTCCTGCCGATCATGCTCAACGCCAGCCGCGACCTCAGCAGCCAGCTTTTCCCGCCGTTGTAAGGGCGTCGCTCACGGGATTTCTGCTGCATCACGCGTGCGTGCAGAAGGGTTCGATAATCGAACGCTATGGCGATTATCGGATTGTTTGGCCGCACCCCACCGCCTACTGTTGCCTCACACGCCACGCGCCCTGCGCGGGCATCGTCAAACGAGTGAGAGCACCACCGATGGCTGAAATCATTTCCCTTGGCGAGGCGGTCCAGCGCTTCGTCAACGACGGCGACACCGTCGCCCTCGAAGGCTTCACCCACCTGATTCCGACCGCTGCCGCCCACGAGCTGATCCGGCAGAACCGCAAGGACCTGACCCTGGTGCGCATGACGCCGGACCTGGTCTATGACCTGCTGATCGGTGCCGGCTGCGCCAAGCGGCTGATCTTCTCCTGGGGTGGCAACCCCGGCGTCGGCTCGCTGCATCGCCTGCGTGATGCGGTGGAGAAGGGCTGGCCGCACAAGCTGGACATCAGCGAGCACAGCCACGCGGCCATGGCCAACGCCTACGTGGCCGGCGCTTCCAACCTGCCGTTCGCCGTGCTGCGTGGTTACCAGGGCTCGGACCTGGTCAAGGTCAACCCCGAGATCAAGTTCATCGAGTGCCCCTACACCGGCGAGAAGCTGGCCACTGTGCCGAGCGTGCGCCCGGACGTCACCGTGATCCATGCGCAGAAGGCCGACCGCAAGGGCAACGTGCTGATCCAGGGCATCCTCGGGGTGCAGAAGGAAGCCGCCCTGGCTGCCAAGCGCTGCATCGTCACCGTGGAAGAAATCGTCGACGACCTGCAGGCGCCGATGAACGCCTGCGTGTTGCCGACCTGGGCCGTCACCGCCGTGTGCGTGGTGCCCGGCGGCGCCCACCCGTCCTACGCCCATGGCTACTACGAGCGCGACAACCGCTTCTACCAGGCCTGGGACCCGATCGCCCGTGACCGCGACACCTTCACCGCTTGGATCGACGCGTACATCCGTGGCACCGAGGACTTTGCGCAGTACCAGGCGAAACTGAACGGGGAGGGCAAGTGATGAGCGACTTCAACACCAACGAAATGATGACCGTCGCCGCCGCCCGCCGCCTGGGCAATGGCAGCGTCTGCTTCGTCGGCATCGGCCTGCCGTCCAAGGCGGCCAACCTGGCGCGCCTGACCCACGCGCCGGAGGTGGTGCTGATCTACGAATCCGGCCCGATCGGCGCCAAGCCGAGCGTGCTGCCGCTGTCCATCGGTGACGGCGAACTGGCCGAGACCGCCGACACCGTGGTACCGACCGGCGAGATCTTCCGCTACTGGCTGCAGGGCGGGCGCATTGACGTCGGCTTCCTTGGCGCGGCCCAGGTCGACAAGTACGGCAACATCAACACCACGGTAATCGGCGACTACCATCAGCCCAAGGTGCGCCTGCCGGGCGCCGGTGGCGCGCCGGAGATCGCCGGCAGCGCGAAGAAGGTGCTGATCATCCTCAAGCAGGGCCACCGCACCTTCGTCGACAAGCTGGCGTTCGTCACCTCGGTCGGCCATGGCGAGGGCGGCGATCACCGCAAGCGCCTCGGCCTGCCGGGGGAGGGGCCGGTGGCGATCATCACCGACCTGTGCATCATGGAGCCGGAAGCCGGCAGCAACGAATTCATCGTCACCTCGCTGCACCCGGGCGTGACCCGCGAGCAGGTGATCGAGAACACCGGTTGGCAGATCCGCTTCGCCGACACTGTGGCCACCACCGAGGCGCCCCAGGCCCACGAGCTGGCCGCGCTGCGTGACCTGGAAGCCCGCACTGCGGCGGCCCATGGCCAGAAGGGGAGCGACGAATGAGCCGCGACGTTTTCATCTGCGACGCCGTGCGCACCCCCATCGGCCGGCTGAATGGCGGGCTGTCCGCCGTGCGTGCCGATGACCTGGCGGCGATCCCGCTCAAGGCCTTGGTCGAGCGCAACCCGCAGGTCGATTGGACCGCTGTGGACGAAGTGTTCATGGGCTGTGCCAACCAGTCCGGCGAAGACAACCGCAACGTGGCGCGCATGGCGCTGCTGCTGGCTGGCCTGCCGGAAACCGTGCCGGGTGTGACCCTCAACCGCCTCTGTGCCTCGGGCATGGAAGCGGTGGGTGCGGCCTTTCGCGCCATCGCCTCGGGGGAAATGGAGCTGGCCATCGCGGCGGGCGTGGAGTCCATGACCCGCGCGCCTTACGTGATGGGCAAGGCTGACAGCGCGTTCGGCCGTGGCCAGAAACTGGAAGACACCACCCTGGGCTGGCGCTTCGTCAACCCGGCGATGAAGGCGCAGTATGGCGTCGACCCGATGCCGGTCACCGGTGACAACGTCGCCGAGGACTACGGTGTTAGCCGCGCCGACCAGGACGCCTTCGCCCTGCGCAGCCAGCAGCGTGCGGCGGCAGCCCAGGCCGCTGGCTACTACGCCGAGGAAATCGTCCCGGTGGTGATCACCACCAAGAAGGGCGAGACCGTGGTCGACACCGACGAGCACCCTCGCGCCGACACCTCGGCCGAGGGCCTGGCCAAGCTCAAGCCGGTCAACGGGCCGGACAAGACGGTCACTGCGGGCAACGCCTCGGGCTTGAACGACGGCGCCTCGGCGATGATCCTGGCGTCCGCCGAGGCGGTACAGAAATACGGCCTCAAGGCCCGCGCCAAGGTGCTCGGCATGGCCAGCGGCGGCGTGGCGCCACGCATCATGGGTGTCGGCCCGGTGCCAGCGGTGCGCAAGCTGCTGGCGCGGCTCGACCTCGACATCAATGCCTTCGACGTCATTGAGCTGAACGAAGCCTTCGCCGCCCAGGGCCTGGCGGTCACCCGTGACCTGGGCCTGGCGGACGACAGCCCCAAGGTCAACCCGAACGGCGGCGCCATCGCCCTCGGCCACCCCTTGGGCATGAGCGGCAATCGCCTAGTGCTGACCGCGGTCCATCACCTGGAAAAGACCGGCGGCAAACTCGGCCTGGCCACCATGTGCGTGGGGGTTGGACAGGGATTGGCATTGGTGATCGAGCGGGTGTAGTGCTCCATATCCTGATGGGTGGGCTGTAGGGTGGGCTTCAGCCCACCAACCATATTTACCCCGGTGGGCTGAAGCGGAACGCCGCCCGGCCCACCCTACGGTGCTGATGATCCGGCCCCACCGGAGCTGGATTCCACCCGCCAGTGCTGCGAATCTACGCGACACCGATGCCTTCTGGATGAGTCTTGTGAGCAATCAACTCTTCGACCGTTACTTCACCACCCCGGCCATGCGGACTGTGTTTTCCGACAGCGGCCGGGTGCAGGGCATGCTGGATTTCGAGGCGGCCCTGGCCCGTGCCGAGGCCCGGGTCGGGCTGATTCCCCAGGCCGCCGTGGCGCCCATCGAGGGGGCCTGCCGGGCTGAGCTGTATGACTATTCGGCACTGGCCGAGGCCATCGCCACGGCCGGCAACTCAGCAATTCCCCTGGTCAAGGCGCTGGGTAAGCGCGTCGCTGCCAGCGATGCCGAGGCCGAGCGCTACGTGCACCTGGGCGCCACCAGCCAGGACGCCATGGACAGCGGCCTGGTTCTGCAACTGCGCCAGGCCATCGACTTGCTGGAACAGGACCTGGCTCAGTTGGCCGAGGCCCTGGCCGGGCAGGCCGAGCGCCACGCCGACAGCGTGTTGCCGGGGCGCACTTGGTTGCAGCACGCCACACCAGTGACCCTGGGCATGAAGCTGGCCGGCACCCTGGGCGCCATTACCCGCCATCGCCAGCGCCTGGCCGAACTCAAACCGCGCCTGCTGGTGCTGCAGTTCGGTGGTGCCGCCGGCACCCTGGCGGCGCTGGGCGAGCAGGCCTGGCCGGTGTCCGAGGCGCTGGCTGAGGAACTGGGCCTGACGCTGCCGGAGCAGCCCTGGCACACCCAGCGTGACCGCCTGGTGGAGTTCGCCGCGCTGCTCGGATTGGTCGCCGGCACTCTGGGCAAGCTCGGCCGTGACCTCAGCCTGCTGATGCAGACCGATGTCGGTGAAGTCTTCGAACCGTCGGCGCCGGGCAAGGGCGGTTCCTCGACCATGCCGCACAAACGCAACCCGGTGGGCGCGGCGGTATTGATCGCCGCCGCCACCCGGGCGCCGGGCCTGGTGTCGACCCTGCTGGCCGCCATGCCCCAGGAGCACGAGCGCAGCCTCGGCCTGTGGCACGCCGAATGGGAGACGCTGCCGGAGCTGTGCTGCCTGGTGTCCGGCGCGCTGCAACAGGCGCTGATTGCAGTGCCGGGGCTGGAGGTGGACACCGCGCGCATGGGCGCCAACCTAGAACTGACCCAGGGCCTGGTGCTGGCCGAAGCGGTGAGCATCGCCCTGGCCCAACACATCGGCCGTGATGCGGCCCATCACCTGATCGAACACTGCTGCCGCCAGGCCATCGCCGAGCGCCGCCACCTGCGGGCGGTGCTCGGCGATAACGCCGAAGTCAGCGCTCAACTGAACGCCGCCGAGCTGGATCGCCTGCTCGATCCTGCCGGTTACCTGGGCCAGGCGCAGCGCTGGGTAGCGCGCGCCGTGGCCGATCACCGCGCCCTGTCTGACTGAGGAGTCGACCGTGTCCGTTGTCCAACTCGCCGATGGCGACCTGCATTACCAACTCGAAGGGCCGGCCGGTGCGCCGGTGCTGGTGCTGTCCAATTCCCTGGGTACCGACCTGCACATGTGGGACGCGCAGATGACTGCGTTCACCCGGGACTTCCAGGTGCTGCGCTACGACACCCGGGGCCACGGCCAGTCCCTGGTCACCGACGGGCCCTACAGCATCGAGCAGAACGGCCGGGACGTGCTGGCGCTGCTGGATCACCTGGACATTGCCCAGGCGCATTTCTGCGGTCTGTCCATGGGCGGGCTGATTGGCCAGTGGCTGGCGATCAATGCCCCCGAGCGCATCGTGCGCCTGGTGCTGTGCAACACCGCTGCCAAGATCGGCACCCCGGAGGTGTGGAACCCGCGCATTGACGGCGTGCTGGCCGGCGGTGCCCAGGCCATGCGGGATCTGCGTGATGCCTCGATTTCGCGCTGGTTCACGGCGGACTTCGCCGAGGCGAACCCAGGTCAGGTGGAGCATATCGTCGGCATGCTGGCGCAGACCTCGCCCGAGGGCTATGCGGCCAATTGCGCGGCGGTGCGTGATGCGGATTATCGCGAGCAGCTGGGTGCCATCCGCGCGCCGACCCTGATCGTCTGCGGCAGCGGCGACCCGGTGACGACCCCGGAGCATGGCCGCTTCATGCAGGCCCGTATTGCCGGTGCAGAGCTGGTGGAGTTCCACGCGGCGCACCTGTCCAACGTGCAGGCCGGCGATGCCTTCAGCCAGCGCGTAGTGGAATTCCTGCGCGCCTGAGCGCTACCCCTTTTCTTGTGGGAGTGCGCTCCCACGGGCTCATCCGAGGATTTGTCGATGGACGAGAAACAACGCTACGAAGCCGGCATGCAGGTACGCCGCGCGGTGCTGGGCGACGCCCACGTGGACCGCAGCCTGCAGCAACTGACGCCATTCAACGAAGAATTCCAGGAAATGATCACCCGCCATGCCTGGGGCGATATCTGGACCCGCCCCGGCCTGCCGCGCCACACCCGCAGCCTGATCACCATCGCCATGCTGATCGGCATGAACCGCGAGGGCGAGCTGAAGCTGCACCTGCGGGCTGCAAAGAACAACGGCGTGACCCGCGACGAGATCAAGGAAGTGATCATGCAGAGCGCGATCTACTGCGGCATTCCGGCCGCCAACGCCACCTTCCACCTGGCCGAATCGGTGTGGGACGAGCTGGGTGTGGAGTCGCTGGAAGGCTGATTCCTTGCTGCAGCCGCACCGTAGCCTGGGTTGAGCGCAGCGATACCCGGGGCTGGGTTACGATGGGTGTCGCTTCGCTCGACCTGCGCGGTCCCACCTATCCCCGCGATCGGCGCCGGCAGTGCAGTAGCCACCTCCGTAGGAGCGGACTTGTCCGCGAGCCCGGCGGTTTGTGCCCAACGGTGTGCTGACGGTTGGAACGAAAAACTCGCGGGCAATCGGGGTGCCGCCCAGCCGCTCCTGCAGGTCGTCTATCAGACCGTAGCCTGGGTTGAGCGCAGCGATACCCGGGACGGATGTGTGAACTGTGGGAGCCGCGCCCCGCGGCGAAGGGTGGCTGATGCGCTGAATGCCTTACCTGCTTCGCCCCGGAGCGGGGCTCCTACAGATGCTCTCCGCCGTGTGATTTCCCTCTGACCGCCGCCGGGTGTCGAACCCGGTCGGCGGTTTTTTTAGGGGCGCTTATTCGTAGGCGCTGGCCCCGGCGATATGGCGCCCGGCGATGTAGCCGAAGGTCAGCGCCGGGCCCAGGTTGATGCCGCCGGAGGGGTAGTGGCCGCCCATCACGCTGGCCATGTCGCAGCCGGCGGCGTACAGGCCCGGGATCGGCTGCTGCTGCGCGTCCAGCACCTGGGCCTGGTCATTGGTGGTGAGGCCGGCGAAGGTGCCGAAGCAACCCGGTTCGACTTTCACCGCGTAGAACGGCCCGTGCTTGATGGGCGCCACGCAGGGGTTCGGGCCCGTGTGTGTGGGATCGCCACTGCGCCGGTTGAAGTCGGTGCTGCCACGGCCAAAGGCGGGGTCTTCACCCTGGCGGGCGTGTTGGTTGAATGTGGCGACGGTGGCCGTCAGCCCGGCCGGGTCGATGCCGCAGGCGCGTGCCAATCCTTCGAGGCTGTCGCTGCGTTTCAGGTAGCCGCTGCGCAGCACGCTGAATAGCGGAACCGGGGCGGGACGGGCGAAGCCCAGGCCATAGCGGCGCTGGAAACGGTGGTCGCAGATCAGCCAGGAACAGACCTCGTCGCCCTCGGCGGCGGCCTCGACCATGGCCGAGGTGTACTGGTAGTAACCGTCGGCTTCGTTGACGAAGCGCTGGCCGTTTTTCAGCACGCCGATCACCCCGGGCTTGCCCCGGTCGATGATGTGCGGGAAATGCCCGACACGGCCGTCGGAGTAGGGCACCCGGGACACCGGCGCCCACGCCACGGGGGAGGCCAGGTCGGTCTTGAGCACCGCACCGACCGCCTCGCCGAGGCGCAGGCCGTCACCGTTGCAAGCGGTCGGTGGCAAGGCCAGGTGCTCGTGGCCGGTGGGTGTGCGGGGGAACAGCGCGCGGCGCCGTTCGATGTCGTGGGCGAAGCCGCCGGCGGCCAGCACCACCGCCTTGCGAGCGCGGATGGTCAGCGGCGTGCCGTTGTGGCGCACCTCGGCGCCGCACACGCGATCGGCGTCCGTGAGCAAGCGGGTGGCGGGGGCCGATTCGATCAGGTGCACACCCAGGTCGACGGCCGATTTCGCCAGGCGCGCCACCAGGGCGACGCCGTTGACCAGGTGCATGGCGCGGCCGTAGCGCGCCAGTTGGTAGAGGTGGGTGGTGAAGCGCCTGGCCACGTAGAGTGCGGCCCGGGGCGAGCGGGTCATGCTGAGGAAGGCCGACAGGTCGGCGCCGGCCATGATCGGCATGCCCATGAACGAGGTTTCCGGCATGGTCCTGCGCAGGCGCGGCAACAGGGCGCCGACCTCGCGAGCGTCATAGGGCGCGGCGATCACCTGGTGCCCGCCGGTGGCTGCGCCTGGGGTGCTGTCGTGCATGTCAGGGATGGCGTTGCCGTCGGCGAATTGCAGGCTGCTGTGACGCTCGAAGAAACTGACCATGTGCGGGCCGTTCTGCAGAAAGGCCTCGACCAGGGATGCGTTGAAGTGCTCGCCCAGCTCGTGGCGCAGGTAGGTGCGCGGCTGGTCGATGTCCTCCTCGATGCCGGCACGCCGGGCCAGCGGGTTGCGCGGCACCCACATCCAGCCCCCGGACCAGGCGGTGGCGCCGCCGAAGACAGCATCCTTCTCGACCACCACCACCTTCTGGCCATGCCAGGCCGCCGTGACCGCAGCGGAAAGCCCGGCGGCGCCAGAGCCGATGATCAGCACATCGCAGTCGAGGGAAGAAAGCGGAGGGGTATCGGCGGGCATGCGGGGGGCTCCTGGCGGCGGCCAGTTCGAGTGAATCGAACGGTAAATACATAAAGTGGAACGTGGTTCCATTTTATGTGCATGTGCCGCATGCGCCAAGCACTGAATGCACGCATCATTCCCGTAGGGTGGGTGAGTGGCGCGTGCGGTTCTGAATGTTTGATGCATTGTGAGCGCGCCACGTAGCCCACCAGCGGTTGCCGCCCTCGAGGCACATGGTGGGTTACGGCGCAGCCGATTCCGGTGGTGTTACATGGCTCGCGACCAGGCGCCTAACCCACCCTACGGGTGATCGTTGCCATCGCAAACG